>NZ_VIYJ01000012.1 GCF_008087085.1 Nocardioides rubriscoriae
TCCACGGCTACCTCGGCGACGTCCCACCCGACGAGTACGAGGACACGTTCTACGCTCGTGCCAGGACCGACCAACCCCTGGTCGGAATCCAATAGCCCGAGCCTCTACAGAACCCAGGGCGATTCAATCTCAGTGAATGGAGTGTGAGAACTCCGGCCCCGACCGGGGTTCTCGCGCTTTCGACCCTCCCCGCGGGCGCCGGACCGATCATTGCCGGCGAGCGCACCGGCGGCGCGACGACATGAGCGCTGACGGCCGGGTGGTCAGTCCCGCGTGACCTGCATGGGGTCGTCGAGCGCCTGCGTGACGGCGATCCGTAACGCTGGAGACGGCGCGGAGTACCTGACGCCGGGGAACGGGGTGGGTCCGGGTCCACCGGGGTTGTAGAGACCGGCGTAGCCGGGCTCGTCGACCGGCATCTCCAGAGAGGTCACGGAGCGCGCGGCCTCGGCGTCGCCGGACAGGACGATGTCGATCTGGTTGTCGGCGTCCTCGGCATAGCAGTCGTCGTACGCCGAGGGCCTACCGTCCCCCAACCTGCGGCCGAGGTCGGAGAGGCCGAGCACCCGCAGGGTCCCTCCCGCCACCTCGTAGTCGACGCCGACCTCGCTCAGTTCGACAGGCCGGCCGTCAGGTCCGGTGGCGACCAGCCGGAAGTAGCGTTCGAAGTCGGTGGGCCGCAACCCGGTCACCCCGTCCGGGGAGAACCCGCCGGTCGTGAGCATCCGCAGCCGGAAGTCGGCCTCGTCTCCGTAGAGCGAGACCTCGTCGTTGGGCTGGTTCGCGCTGCCCAGCACGACGACCCCGCCCTCGCCCGGGGTCTCGGGATCTACGTTCGTGAGCTTGGCGGCGACCAGGGTCGGGCCGGTCATGTAGCCGCTGCTGTCCATGGTCAGGCTCAGCCCGGTGGCGTCGACGTCCCCCCCGGGCCCGGCAAGCCTGAGATCGGCGCCGTCGCCGGACTCCACGATGTCGATCCGGGCAGGGAACAACGCACCCTCACCGTCGCCACGGTCACCGAACTCCCCGAAGAGCACGACGGTCTGGCGTTCGTTCAGCTCCCAGTTGGGGACGACGCCGGCGGCCCGGGGGTAGACGACCTGCCCGTCGGTCAGCGTCAGCCGGAACTGGTCCGGCGCGATGGTGTCGGACCGCACCGGCCAGCTGAACACGACGGGGAGACCGTCGGCGTGCGCGATGTCGTCCCCATCCTCGGCGACCCGGAAGGCGCCGCCCAGGTGGTCGGTCACGGCAGCGCTGGTGCGTTGGGAGTCGTCGATGTCGGTTCCGGGCGCGCACTCGAGGTCGTCGGCCCAGGCTCCGCCGGCCGCGCGGACGGCGCCCTCCTCCAGAGCGGGTATCCCGATGGTGCCGTCGAAGCCGAGTCCGGCCGAGAGGATCTGCGGCGTCTGGGTGAAGTAGTCGGCAGCGACCAATCGACCGTCATAGAGCTGCGTGGTCATCGCCGAGAGGACAGCGGAGAGGGCGCTCGCGGCGACGACCCCTCCGGTAGCCGCGACGAGCCCGGCGCGAGCCGCCCACCGCCACCGCGGGATCTCCAGCAGGCGTGGCCGCGCCCGTCTCCGTGGCGTCGTCGCGAGCACCCGTACTGCCGCGGTCGCCAGCCCGACCGCGACGCCGATCAGCACCAAGGCCGCCACCGGAATCCGTCCACTCGTCACACACCAGGTCACCCCGAGCGTGAAGGTCTCGACCACGGCGAGGGCACCCACCCATGCGGCGGCCCCTGGGCGCTGCGCCCACACCAACGCAGCGACCACCGCGGCGGCGGCCACGACGACGAGGTTGCCGGCTACCCGCACAGGATCGACCTCGTCGACGACCACGTGGAGCGCGACGTCGAGCAGACTCCAGACCCCCGCGCCCGTCATCAGGACGGTGCCTCGATGCGCCGGTCCGGTCCAGCGCCCTCCCGGAAGGATCCTCACGCGGTCACCGCCGTCCGCTCGACGTCCTCGTCCGCAGTGGGGAGCGGACCCTCCAGGTCGAGGTGGGGCGTGATGCGGTCAAGCCAGGCGGGGAACCACCAGTTGCTGCGGCCCAGCAGGACCATGAGTCCGGGCACCAAGAGGCCACGCACGATCAGGGCATCGATGAGCACTGCGGCGCCGAGACCGAGTCCGAACATCTTGATCACCGGGTCGTCCTGACCGGTGAAGCTGATGAACACGCTGAACATGATGAGGGCGGCAGCCGTGACGACACGGCCTGAGAGCCCAAGGCCTCCCACCACCGCCTCGGTGTTGGCCTCGCGCGTGTCGCGACCGAGGTGGTGCCACCGCTCGGCGATGGAGCTGACGAGGAACACCTCGTAGTCCATGGAGAGCCCGAAGAGGATGGCGAACAACATCAGCGGCACGAAGCTCTCGATCGGCACCGGCCCGTCGAGGCCGACCAGGCCGATCCCGTAGCCCTCCTGGAAGACGAGGGTGAGGATGCCGAACGCGGCGCCGACCGACAGCAGATTCATCACCGCCGCCGTGAGCGGGATCACGACCGAGCGGAACAGCAGCACCAGGAGCAGGAAGCTGAGCAGGATCACCACCGAGATCACCAGCACCAGGCTGTCGCTCACCTGTTGGGTCAGGTCGATCTTGGCGGCGGTCTGCCCGCCCACGTGGAGCGACGTCCCCGCGACCTCGTAGGCCGGCAGCACCTCGTCGCGCAGGGTGCTAACGAGATCCCCCGTGGCGTCGTCACTCGGCGCTGTGGTCGGGACGACCTGCCACAGCGCAGCGGTCTGCGACTCCGCGACCGACGGCCCCTGGACCGAAGCGACCCCGGGCTGGTCGGTCAGCGCGCCGGTGAGCTCGGTCAGCGACGCCTCCAGGGCTGCCGGGTCGGCAACGGCTTCCTCCCCGAGGTCGGCCACGACCAGGAGCGGACCGTTCGACCCTGGACCGAAGTCGGCGGCCAGGAGGTCGTAGCTGGCGCGGGTCGAGGTACCGGTCGGGTCGTTGCCGTCGTCCTGCTGACCGAGGTCCATCAGCGTCACGGGGGCGATGACCAGCGCCAGCAGCAGGGTGGCCAGACCGACGACAGTTCGTGGTCGACGTGCAGTCGTCTCGCCGATCCGGCGCCACCATCCCTGCCCCGGCACGAGCGGATGCTTGCGCGGCAAGCTCCCCGCTTCCAGGCGCGCTCCGAGGAGGCCGATCACGGCCGGGAGCACGCCGAGGGCCGTGATGACGGCGAGGCCGACGCCGACTGCGGCGGTCCAGCCAAGTGCGGTGAGCAGGGGCAGGCCGGCGAGGAGCAGTCCGCCCAGTCCGATGGCGACCGTGGCGCCGGCGAAGAGGACCGCTGCCCCGGCGGTGGAGACGGCAGTGCCGACAGCTGGCTCGTGCTCGATCCCCTCGTGCCGCAGGGTGCGGTAGCGGACCAGGATGAACAGCGCGTAGTCGATGCCCACACCGAGCGAGATCATCGTGGCGACCGTCGTCGCCGTCCCGGGGATGGCATCGATCTGGCTGAGCAGGCCCACCGCGGCCAAACCTCCGACGAGCCCGATGAGCGCCGACAGGATCGGTACGCCCATCGCCGCCGCCGTCCCCAGGGCGACCAGCAGCACGATCGCGGCGACACCGATCCCGATGAGCTCGCTGGTGTGTCCGGGTTCCCCGGCCGCCGCGACGGCGAGCTGGCCACCCGGCATGGTCTCGAGACCGGCGTCGCGGGCCGGTTGGGCCGCGGCGAGCACGGCGTCGGAGGTCCCCTCGTCCAGTGCCGAGGAGGGCACGTCGAAGTACACCTGGGCGTAGGCGGTCGAGGCATCGCTGCTCAACCGCGGGGCGGGGCCACCGTCCTCCTCGGGGAAGGGGCTGAGCACCTGGGTGACGCCTGGGACCCCGGCCACAGCAGCGAGCGAGGCCTCTACGGCTTCGCGAGCCTGTGCGGTGTCGAGCTCACCGAGGTCGCCGGTGAAGAGAAGCGTCCCGTTGCCCAGCGCAGAGGTGGGGAACTCCTCCTCCTGAACGCTCTGGGCGGCGTTGCTGTCGCTGTCGGGGATCACGATCGTGTCGTCGATCGCTGTGCCGATCGCGCCCCAGGTACCGACCAGGATGAGCATCAGGAGCAGCCAGGCGCCCAGCACGCGGAGCGGGTGTCGGGCCGCGAGTCGTCCGTAGGCGTCGAGCTTGGTGCGCATGTCTCAGTCCTCGTTGTCGTGTGCGGGTTCGGGTGCGGTGGTCAGGGTCGGGCGATCCGGTTCGGGGGGTTCCGGCCGGAGGTAGAGGCTCGCTACCAGCAGCACGAGCAGCCCTGGGACCAGCAGGTACGACGCCGTCGCGCCGGGAGCGGTGCCGACCGTCTCGATCGGCTTCATCTGCCCGACCACGATGCGCAGCACGGGTTCGACCCACACCAGGAGTGCGGCGAGCGGCACCAGGCCGCGGTAGCGGAGCACGACGACCCACACCACGGCGGCGAGCATCAGCTGGGTCAGGCCCCACTGGGCAAACATCCCGATGATCACGTCACCGCCCTCCACGTCGGTGTCGATGGTGGCGATCGACTCGGCACCACCGTCGGGCGCGAGGATGTGCACCAGGCTGCGCCCGGTCAGCACCGCGCAGTAGAGGCCCAGCACCACAGGCACCCAACGCGGCCCGGGGAAATGGAGGGCATCGGCCGGCAGGAACCGCTCCCACGGGCTCCCGCGACCGTTCACGAGCAGGCCTCGGAGTCGGCGAGCAGCGCGGTGGGGTCGAGGTCGGCGTTGAGGACGAGGCCGGTGCCACTGACCTCGGCACCGGTGAGGGTGACGCCGTCGGGGAGGTCGGGCAGGGGCACGCTGCGTGGTTGCAGCTGCGTAGCCGCTTCGGGAGAGCGTTGTTCGATCAGGGGGAGGAAGCGAGACACCTGGATCTCCTGTCCTTGGGTGAGTAGCACGTCGGGTGTGACGCGGAGCTCGCCGTCGGCGACATCGACCGCCGCGAGCAGGGTGAGGCCGGGACCTTCGAGAGCCAGGTACCCGTCCTGCTCACCGGGCCGCAGGGCACCGCCCAGAGGTCCACCGAACGAGTCGAGCGGCAGGTTGGCCCAGCCGACGGTGACCCTCGCCGATCCGTCGCTCGCCGTACGGGGCCCGGAGCCGAATAACCCCACGTGTACGTCGTCCAGCCGTGCTTCCAGCGTCGCCCCCACCGGGGCGTCGCTCCCGAGGCTGCCGCCGATCCGGACGTCACCGAGGTGACCGCTGACCAGGTGCGGGGTGACGATGCTCAGATCCAGCTCGGCCGTCGGATCCGTCAGGCGGCAGGCCGCGCCCTCGGCCAGGTGATCTTCGACCAAGCGGTGCAGACCCCACTCGCCCCCCGCCAACGCGAGCACGGTCACGCCCGCGAGCACTGGGAGGTGGCGGCGTTTCCGTGAACGGGCGCTTGACGGTGCGAGTGGGGCCATGGCTGTACTCAACGGTGCCGACCTGTCGTCGACCCGCTGGGAACCTTCCCGTTTACTGACGATCGGCCTCCTCGGCGACCAGGGGCGTCCCCCGGGCCGCACACTGGGTCCGTGAGGGACCGCGCTGCTCGACCGCACCGGAGCGACACCAGCCTGCGATCACTGCGCGACGCTCGTGTCCTGGTCGTCGACGACGAGCCCGCCATCGCCGACCTGCTGCACCGCACGTTGCGCGTCGCCGGCTTCGCGACCCGTACAGCCGCCTCGTGCGGCGCAGCCATGGCCAGCGCCGCCGAGTGTCCACCCGAGCTGGCGATCCTGGACGTGATGCTTCCCGACGGCACGGGGTTCGACCTGTGCCACCAGCTCCGCGAGACCCATCCTGCCCTCGCCGTCGTCTTCCTGACCGCTCGGGACGCCCTCGAGGACCGGCTGACCGGTCTGAACCTCGGCGGGGACGACTACATCACCAAGCCGTTCAGCGTCGCCGAGGTGGTGGCCCGCGTCAACGCGGTGCTGCGCCGCAGCGGGGCTGGAGCGGCTTCGTCGGTGCTGCGGGTCGGCGACCTCGAGCTCGACGACGACTCGCACGAGGTCCAGCGCGCCGGCCAGCCCGTCGACCTCTCCCCCACCGAGTTCAAGCTGCTTCGGTTTCTGCTGGAGAACGCCGGCCGCGTGTTGTCCAAGCAGCAGATCCTGGCGCAGGTGTGGCAGTACGACTTCGCCGGTGACCCCGCGGTCGTCGAGAAGTTTGTCAGCCAGCTGCGTCGCAAGATAGATGACGGGCACCCGCAGCTGCTCCACACCGTGCGCGGATTCGGCTATGTGCTCCGGGTCAGTCCATGAGCGGGTCCAGGTGAGGGCTCGCTCTGCGACCATGCGCGGCCGATTGACCGTCGGCACCATGGTGCTCGTCGCCGCCGGCCTCCTCGCCGGCGACGTCACCGCCTACCTCGCGGTCCGCGCGTTCCTCGCCGACCGCGTCGACCGCAACCTGACGGTCGTGGCCGAGCGTGGCCGAGAAGCCGTGCTGCGCTCCAGCGGGGAACCGGTCACGGCGGAGACGGTCGAGCGGCTGATGCCGAGTGACGTCTACCTCGCGATGTACGACGCGAACGGGCGGCAGGTGTTCGAGCGGTCCACCCTCGACGGTGCCACGAGTGCGCGCACGGCCGAGAATCCAGTAGGTGATGACCCTGTCACCCTCGAGTCGGTTCCCGATGGTGACATTCGCGCTGTCGGGATCACGCTGCCTGATCAGCGACCGATGCGTTTCGTCGACGAGGGCGAGGCCTACGAAGTGACACGGCTGGTGGTCGGGATCTCGCGCGCTGACGATTCCGCCACCCTGCGCAACCTGGTGCACGTCGAGATCGCCTGTGCCGCTGTCATCCTGCTCTTCGTGCTCCTCGCCAGTCGTGGTGTGCTCTCCACCGGGCTCGCCCCCTTGCGCAGTGTCGTCGAGACCGCACGTCAGATCGGTCGTGGTGACCTCGGACGTCGACTACCGGTGGGCGACCCGCGCACCGAGGTGGGCGCTGTGTCCTTCGCCCTCAACCAGGCGTTCGACCAGCGGGAGGCCAGCGAGAGTCGGTTGCGGCGCTTCGTCGCCGATGCCTCGCACGAGCTCCGGACCCCGCTGAGCACGATTCACGGCTGGGCCGATCTCTACGTGAGCGGCGGCATCGACGACTGGGACGGCATCGACGACGCCATGACCCACATCCGGGCCGAGTCGCAGCGCATGAGCGACCTCGTCGACCAGTTGCTGACCCTGGCCCGCCTCGATGCCCATGAACCGCTCTCGCTCACGTTCCTCGACCTCAGCTCGGTCTGCGCGCAGGCAGTCGCCGACCTCCAGATCACCACCCGGACCCACGACGTCACCATTCACGCAGGACGGTTCGTCGAGGTCGCCGCCGACGCGACTGCGCTGCGCCGCGTCGTCGACAATCTCCTGACCAACGCCGTGCACCACACTCCCGACGGCACCGAGGTCGAGGTCCACGTCGCCGACGGCGCGTCCGGGGCCACCCTGACCGTGGTCGACCACGGCGGCGGACTCACCGACGCGCAGCGCACACGTGCCTTCGAGCGCTTCTGGCGGGCCGATGCCCAGCGCGCCGCCCCAGGCGGAACCGGACTCGGCCTGGCGATCACCCGTGACATCGTCGTCGCCCACGGTGGGACGATCAGCCTGAGCGAGACCGACGGGGGCGGCCTGACCGTCACCGTGCACTTCGACGCACGTGCCGCATCGTCGCGGCTGACATCTCCCGACCGCGACACGGCTCCGGGTGACCGACAGGCGCCACACCCGCAGTGAACGCACACCCCCGCACCCGCCGGCGCCGGCGGGGCGGACGGCTGTCGCGGGCTGCGCGGCGTGCCACCAGCTAGACGTGGAGAGCCACGAGGGCTCCGGCCGCAGACGTGTCGCCGGTGACGAGCCCACCGTTGTCGGTGACGACGTAGAGCACGGGGTTGCCGTCGTCGCCGCGGGCCAGCGTGCAGTCCGTGGCCCCGGCGACGTGCTCGGGGCCGGCCGCGATGACGGCGCGGCGCCCGTCGGGGTCCGCGCGCACGACCGTGTCGAAGACGTGGGTCGTCAGGTAGACCGTGCCGTCCTCGGCGAAGGCGAAGTCGTCGGCCGGCACGCCGGAGAGGACCACGGTGGGGTTCTGCAGGGCCCCGCGGTCGTCGACGTCGAAGCGCACGAGCCTGGCGGCGTCGGAGTTGGTGACGTACATCTGGTCGCCGAACACCTGGATCCCGTTGGCGCCCGGGGCCAGCGCCCCGGGACGAGCCCGCAGCACGTCGCCGGTGAAGGCGCGGTCGAGCGCGCCCGTGGCGGGGTCGATCGACCAGATGACCCCGAGCGCACTGTCGGCGAGGTAGACCGGGCCACCGGGTCCCGACGGGCCGAAGCTCACGCCGTTGGGCCACGAGCCGTCCGGTGTCGCAGCCAGCAGGTGTCCGTCACCGTCGGGCTCGACACGCCAGAGCCCCCGCCCCGCGGCGCTGCCGGTGGCGGCCATGAACAGGCCGCCGTCCGGAGCCACGGCCGTGACGCCGGCGGCCGTGCCGGGTGGCGGCGAGAACAGCGTGCGCTCACCTCCGTCCGCGGCTCGGCGGATCAGCTCACCGCGGATGCCTCGGGTGTCGCCGGTGGTGTGGTCGACCCTGGAGATGCCCGCCAGCACGAGGCTGTGGTCGGGGCCCTGGGCGACGCCCTCGAACCACAGACCGGTGCGATAGGTCTTGACCAGGGTGGCGGGGACGGGCTCGTAGGGCAGCTCGTCAGGGGTGGGCAGCAGCATCAGGATCCTCCGAGGGTGGTCGAGCCGGACGGGTGGTCGGACGGCACGGACGGGGACGGCGGCCTGCTCGAGGACCGGCCACGCTGACCGAGCACGACTGCGACGGCACTGGCCAGCAGCACGGCCGCACCGATCCGGAAGGACCAGCCGAACCCGGCCGTCGCGGCGGCAGCAGCAGATAGCCCTCCGGCGTCGAGGCCCCGCGCGTGGGCGGTGCCGAGGCTCACCAGTGCGGCGAGCCCGACAGCGCCGCCGACCTGCAGCACGGTGTTCTGCAGGCCGCTGGCCAGACCGACCTCTGCCGGCCGGACGTCACTGAGGCCGGCCAGGGTCACGGCGGGTATGGCGAGCCCGTTGCCGAGACCGAGCACGACCAGCCCGAGCAGGAGGTCGTCCACGTAGCTGCCATCGGCCGTCAGCCGGGACAGCACGGTGAGGCCGGCGCAGGCGACCAGCAGGCCGGGAGCAAGCACGGATCGGGCGCCGTGGCGACGCGTGGCGGCACTCGAGGCGGCGATGCCGATCACCAGCGCCACGCCGTAGGGCACGTAGGCCAGGCCGGCCCTCAGCGGCGAGAACCCGAGGACGTCCTGGAGGAAGAGGGTCACGGAGAAGAACGTGGCGAAGAAAGCCGCCATCACGGCCAGCCCGGCGACGTACGCCGTGGCGCGGGTGCGGTGCCGTAGGAAACGCAGCGGCACCAGGGGCTCGCGGCTGCTGGCCTCCACGACCATGAAGCCCGCTCCGGCGACCATCGAGACGACCAGCGGGACCGCCGTCTCGGCGCGGCCCCACCCGGACAAGCCGGCCTCGAGCAGGGCGTAGATCAGGCTGACCAGGCTCGTGGTGGCGAGCGCCGCACCCGCCCAGTCCGGGCGTCGTCTCACGGGCGCCCGGCTCTCGGCGACCAGGCGCGGGAGCGCCACCAGGCAGAACGCCGCCACGGGCAGGTTGACGAAGAAGATCCACCGCCAGCTCGCGAGGTCGGCCAGCACCCCCGAGAGCACCACCCCGGTGGTGCCGCCCAGGGCGGCCAGGCCGCCCCAGATGCTGAACGCCCGAGCCCGCTCGGCGGCATCGGTGAACAGCAGGGTCACCATCGACAGCGCGGCTGGCGCGACCGCGGCGGCGCCGAGCCCCTGCACGAACCGGCTGGCGATCAACGTGCCACCGTCCTGAGCCGCCCCGCAGGCGCCGGAGGCCACCGCGAACAGCAGCACGCCCACCAGGTAGGTGCGTCGCCGCCCGGCCCCGTCGGCGACCCGACCGCCGAGCAGGAGGAGCCCGCCGAAGGTGATGACGTAGGCGTTGACCACCCACGCCAGCCCGGTCGGGCTCAGGCCCAGGTCACGCTGCACCGACGGCAGCGCGACGTTCACCACGGTGTTGTCGAGGACGAGCATGAACTGGACGAGCGCGAGCACGAACAACGCGCGCCACCGCTGGGGATTCGGCTGCGCGGACGAACCAACGTCCTCCGACTCCATCGAGCACCTCTTTCCTTCGTTGACCCGATCATTGATGTCCTGAAGTAATTGTCACGCTACCCCGATCTTTGATGTTGTCAACTGTTTCTGTCGTAGCCTGGTGCGATGCCCACGTCGAAGCGGCTCCACGGACGCCAGGACGCCGAGCTCGTCGGCCTCGTCTTCCAGCTCACGGATGCGCTGCAGCACCGCTTCGAGTCCGTCGCGGTCCAGCACGGACTGACCCGGCAGCAGGCGACCCTGCTCGGTCTGCTCGAGGAACCGCAGCCCATGAGTGTGCTCGCCGAGCGGCTGCGCCGCGTCGCCAGCAACATCACCGGGCTGGTCGACCGCCTCGAGCGCCAGGGCCTGGTGACACGCGAACGCAGCAGCGAGGACCGGCGCGTGATCGTCATCTCCGCCACCCGCGACGGCCGCGACCTCTACGCCCGGTTCGAGAAGGCGCTCTACAGCCAGGACCTCCCCTTCGCCGCGCTCGACAGCGAGCAGCGAGCCACCCTGCTGTCCCTGCTGCGCCCGCTCGTGTGAGGACACCGGCACCTTCGCCGGCACCCTCACCGGCCCCCTCGCCGGCCCCGCGCCGCCGCTCCCCGAGGCGCGCCCACGCATCCTGCGTGGTGCTCGACCGGCGATCGCCGAGCAGCACCACGCATGCCGACGCCCGATCGGGGCAGAGACCCTGCCGTGACGACGTCTCGGGTCAAGCGGTGGGAAGCCCGCACGGAGGTCCCCCTCGTGCTGTTGGCGGTCGCGTTCCTGGTCGCCTACGCGTGGCCGGTGCTCGACCCGCGGCTGGACTCCTCCGTCGAGACCGCACTGGCGGTCACCTCGTGGACCGTCTGGGTCGTCTTCGCACTCGACTTCGCCGTCCGGCTCGTCCTGGCCGACCAGCGAGGGTCCTACGCAAGACGTCACTGGTACGACGTCGCCCTGATCGCGTTGCCGATGCTGCGACCCCTGCGCCTGCTGCGCCTGCTGGCGCTGGCCCGGATGCTCAACCGGGGCTTCGCCGGCACGGTCGCGGGCCGCGTCACCAGCTATGTCGTCGGCACGGCGGTGGCCGCGGTGGGTCTGGCAGCCCTGGCGGTCCTCGACGCCGAGCGCGACGCACCGGGCGCGACGATCACGACGTTCGGCGACGCACTGTGGTGGGCGACCACGACCCTGACCACCGTGGGGTACGGCGACCTCTACCCGGTCACCACCACCGGCCGGCTGGTCGCCGTGGCACTGATGCTCACCGGCCTCGCGGTCCTCGGGACCATCACCGCCTCCGCGGCTACGTGGTTCGTCTCGCAGGCGCCTGCGCGTCACCACGACTAGAGACCTCGTCCCGGGCGCGCCGTACGCGCGCAGGCACGGACGCCAGGGCACTGGGCCGGCCGGAAGACCCGAAAACGACCTCGGCTACGCCGGCCTGCGCGCGGCGCTCGACCTCGAGTCCGACGGCGCACCCGAGCTGCTGTCCCTGGCCACCGCCACGGTCGCCCTGCTGGGCCACCTGTCGCGTGACCGCCCCCTCCTGGTGGTCGTCGACGACCTCCAGTGGGTCGACCGCGCGAGCCTGCTGCTGCTCAGCGTGGTGGCTCGACGGCTCGGCGGCCGCGCCGTCGCGCTCCTGCTGGCCCAGCGCTCGGGCCACGAGACGTTCTTCGACCGGGCGTCGATCCCCACCCTGGAGCTGTCGCCCCTCTCCGCCGACGACGCGGCCGCCCTCCTGCGGGCCAGCTACCCCCACGTGCATCCCTCGGTGGGCCAGCGGGTCGTCGCCGAGGCGGGCGGCAACCCGTTGGCCCTGATCGAGCTGCCCCGAGGACTGACCACCACCCAGGAGGGAGACGGCCGCCGACACCCTGCCGGCGACCCTGCCGCACAGCGTGCGGCTGCGACGGCTCTTCGACTCCCGGATCGCAGCGCTCCCCGGACCCAGCAGGCGGCTGCTGCTCCTCGCGGCGCTGCACCACGGGGACGACGCGGCGTTGGTGCAGATCTTCGCCGGGTCCGCGGCCCAGCTCGCCCTCTGCGAGGTCGCCGGCCTCGTGACGGTGCACCCCGACCCGCAACGGCTGCGCTTCAGCCACCCGCTCGTGCGGGCGGCGGTCGTCGACCAGGCCAGCGACCCCGAACGTCGTGCGGCCCACCGCCGCCTGGCCGACCTGGCGCGCGACCGTCACGTCCGGGACCTCGCCGACCTGTCGACGGGACCGGCGCAGGCCCGGCGGCTGGCCGCCGCGGCGTACCTCGGCGCCAACGTCACCGGGAGCCTGGCCGGTGCGTCCGCGCTGCTCGCGCGCGCCCGTACGGCGGACCCGGACGCGACCGGCACGCTGCAGATGGCCACCGCGGCGGCGGCGCACCTGCTCAACACCGACGGTGACGTGGACACCGCGCACCGCATGCTGCTCGGCGCCCTGGTCCCCTCGCCTGCCGACCCTGCGAGCCCGACCTCCGACCTCCACCTGTGTCCCTACTGCCAGCAGGAGTTCGCGGACGCCGACGACCTGCGCCACCACCTCGAGGTGGTGGTCAACAACGCGGTGCACATGTTGATGCTGGTGTGCGCCTTCGGCGGTCGCGAGGACCTGGACACGGGCGCAGATCGACACGATCAGCAAGGGATGGTGGGTGCTGCTGGTGACCGGGCTGGTCAGCCTGGTGGCCGGCGCCCTGGCCGCGTCGCCGGCTGACCAGCCGCCCCCCCTTACGATTTCAGTGAGATAAGCGGGTGGCGCATTGCCGCAACTGCGACAGTCCGGCACAGTCCCTCTCGTGACGTCGCACCCCCGCTGGCTTGCTCGCCACCTGGACGGCGAGCGGGACATGGTGTGGCACGAACTGCGCCAGCTCGGTGCTCAGGTGCGCGACCCCAAGTTCGCCGACGAGGCTCAAGCGGTCTGTGACGAGATGGCCCGCCGGGCGCGCCGCAACATCGAGGTGCTCATCGAGCGGTTGCTCGAGCAGGGCTACCGGTTCCACGAGAACGACGACGACGGCACACCCGTCCAACCCTTGACCGGCCCGGGGCCAGACACGGAGGACTTCGTCGCCTGGCTTGACCAGACCTTCGGTCCCGTCCCGATGGTGTTGTCGTCGTGGGTGCGCATCGTCGGCGACGTGTGGATGGTCGGCACCCACCCCGACTGGGAGACCTCGGCCGCGTCGGACCCGCTCGTCGTCGAGGTAGCGGGCTTGCGCTACCCCAGGGACGACGTCCGCCCGTACTTGCTCGACGAGTTCGAGCAGTGGCGCGAGTACCCGGAGGGCAGGCCGTTCCAGCTGCCCGTCGCGCCGGACCACCTGCACAAGAACAACGTCAGCGGTGGTGCGCCGTATGGCCTTGTCCTTCCTGACGCCTGCGCCGACGCACTCATGGTCACCGACACGGCGACGTCGTTCGTCTCGTACCTCCAGAGGGTGTTTGACACCGGTGGCTTCCCCCGGTCGAGCGGGCACGACCGGCAGTGGGCCGTGACGCGAGCGCTCGCGTCTGGTCTCGAGCCGGTCTGACCAGCCGCCAACCCTCAGAAGTCGATTCCGACCGGCTCCGCCTCCTGCTGTGCGACCGCGCCAGCGGACGCTGCGGGCTTGGGTGGCTGGCCGGTCTTCTTCCGCGCTGCGTTGCGCAGCTCCTTCGCGGCCTTCTCCGCTGGGGTGGACCATAGGCTGTAGGTGCGCTGCTGGCTGGTCTTCGGTCCCCACGAGTCGTACAAGGCGCGGTAGCGGCGCGACGGCATGCCCGCGTGCTTGGCGAGGTGGGCGCGGATGTCGATGGCGTAGACGCCGGCGTCGTCGGCACGTAGATGGGCCAGCCGGACCAGCTCTAGCAGGAGGTCCATGCGAGCTCGGTTTCGGAAGGTCCAGCGGCGCGACTCGAGCACCGCGCGGACGCGGCGGATGGGCTCCTCGATGGCGCCGTTGCCGTACACCGGCGGCAGGCTCGGTCGGCGGTCGGTCTGGGCGCGCATCCGGCGCCGCCAGTACGCCACCCACTTGCGGCCGTTCGCCGCCGCGGGGTGGTCGGTGACGGCGGCGTCGAACGCGTCCCAGCCGGCTCGGGACTGGAGCGCGGCGTGCAGGAGCTCCCAGAGCGGGTCGTCGTACTCGACGCCGTCCTTGCGGAGCGCCTGGCGGCCCTTCTCGATGATGTGGAACTCGCACAGCTGGATGGGCACGGCGTTCTTGCCGCGGCCCCAGTGCCGCTGAACCGCCCCGATGATGCCGTAGTCGCGGTCACAGACCACCGACAGCGGCCGGCCGGGCAGGCTGGCCAGGAACTCCTCCCAGGCTGGGCCGTCGTTCGTCGGAGCGGCCGCGAGCTTCCACAGCCGGCCGTTCTCGCCGTCCTTGTCGTAGCCGTACGCCGCCAGCACGCTGAACAGGTCGAAGGTCTGTCCAGAGCGGTTGTTGGTCCAGATGAACCGGGTGCTGTCCAGGACGAGCACGGCTGGCCACTCGGTCTCCTGGTGGCGGGCTGCGACCACGGGCACGAAGTCGGCCATCCACTCCGCGACTGTCTGCCCGTTCACGACTTCCCGCAGTGCCGCGGTCTTGCCGACGTTGGCGGTCATCCGGACACGCTTCGCTGCGTCGGTGTAGCTCATCCCACGGCCCAGGTTCACCAGCGCGGTCGCGACCTCGCGCACCAGGTACTCGAACTCCGCAGGTGCGCCCGGTCCCTGGTGCGCCTCGAGATGGTTCTCGCACTCGACGCAGGTCCCGTCGAGCGCGCGTGTCCTGCTCATCGCACCCAGGAACCGGTGGTAGCTGTTGTCCGGGCTGATGCACCGCCACCGCTGCCGTTCCCTGCCACCGGTCCGCTGGACCCCGTCCCGTACGACTCGCGCGTCGGTGTGGCCGCGGGGGCAGGCCGGCGAGCTGGACACGAACTCAGGGTCGCACGAACCGCCGACTCATCTCACTGAAATCGTAAGGGGGGCCAGCCGCTGAGCCGCGTCGGTCAGCACGATGCTCCCGCACCACCGTCAGCGGCCACCGTCACGTCGAAGGCGTCCCACTCACGACCCGGCCGTGGTCGACGCGACTTGACTTCAAGTGCACTTGAGTTTGCAGCATCGCCGCCATGACGCGATCCCTGGATGCCCTGACCCGCACGACCGGCTACGACGACCTACCCGGCCTGATGAGCCTGATGACCGGTGACGAGAAGCACTCCCCCGCCGCGACCTCGACCCTCGACGTGCTGTGGGTCCTCTACGACCGGGTCCTGAGGGTCTCTCCCGACACGGTCGACGACCCGTCTCGTGACCGCTTCTACCTCTCGAAGGGTCACGGTCCGATGGCCTACTACGCGACGCTGGCCGCCCAGGGGTTCTTCCCGGTCTCGTGGCTGCCGGCGTGGGCGACCTGGGACTCACCCCTCGGCCACCACCCGGACCGCGTCCTGGTGCCGGGGGTGGAGATCTCGAGCGGCTCGCTCGGCCACGGGTTGCCACTCGCCCTGGGATCCGCACTCGGGCTCCGGGCGCAGGACCTCGACTCGCGGGTCGTGGTGCTGGTCGGTGACGCAGAGCTGGACGAGGGGAGCAACCAGGAGGCACGTGAGCTGGCCGGGGCCTGGGGCCTGGACCGGCTCACCGCGGTCGTGATCGACAACCGGTCGTCGACGTGGAACGAGCCGGGCCTCGTCGCGCGCCGCTTCGAGACCGAGGGCTGGGCCGTGACGACGGTCGACGGACGGGATCACGCCCAGCTGGAGGCGACCCTGAGCCGCCGGGTGCCCGGGCGTCCGACGGCCGTCGTGGCGCAGTTGGAGCCGAAGTGACGACCCCTCGAGAGGCCTTCGCCCGCACGGCCGGCCAGCTGGTCGACGACGACGGGTCGATGGCGCTCGTCTACGCCGAGATCAGCGGCCAGTACTTCGCCGACGTCGAGCGCCGCCATCCCCGACGGGTGGTCAACGTCGGCATCCGCGAGCAGCTGATGGTCAGCGTCGGCGCGGGCCTGGCTCTCACCGGCCTGCGCCCGATCGTGCACACCTTCGCCTCCTTCCTGGTCGAACGAGCCTTCGAGCAGGTCAAGCTCGGGTTCAACCACCAAGACGTCGGCGGTGTCCTGGTCGGCTCGGCCGGATCCTTCGACATCGCCAGCGGGGGCCGGACCCATCAGTCCCCCGGGGACGTCGCCCTCGTCGACACCCTGGCCGGCTGGGCCGTCCACGTGCCAGGCACGGCCACCGAGGTCGAGGAGGCGACCCGACTGGCGGTGGCCGGGTCGGGGAGGGACTACATCCGCGTCGTCGAGCAGCAGAACCAGGTGTCGTACCCCGTCCGACCGGGCCGCTTCCACGTCGTACGGCGAGGGTCGGGCCCGGTGGTCGTCGCCGTGGGACCCACCCTGTCGACGGTGCTGACGGCCACGACCGACCTCGACGTGACCGTCCTGTACGCCAACGTCGTGCGGCCCTTCGACCACCGGACGCTGCGCGCCGTGGCGGGCGGGACCCCGGAGGTCGTGCTCATCGAGCCGTACCTCGCCGGGACCTCGGCGCGGCTGGTCGCGGAGACCTTCGTCGACGTGCCGCACCGGCTGCTGTCGCTGGGAGTCGGCCGAGAGGAGCTGCGTCGCTACGGGATGCCCGAGGACCACATCGCCTCGCACGGGCTGGACGTCGTGGGCGTGCGTCGCGCGGTCGTGGCCTGGACGGGTGGGCAGGGGCCGGCATGACTTCTGGCCAGACTTCGCCCGCGCGCGGTGATCGGCGCCGAGCGGCTTCCTAGACTCGGGCCATGCTCGACCGGCGTATCAGCGACCCGCTGCGGGTCGTCGACGCGATCCCGCTGGTCGTCTACGCCCTCATCCTGCCGGCCGGCCTCGGCCTCGGTGACGCCGACGTGACGGGTCGCGAGGGCCGCGCGCGCGTCACCGGGCTCGTCGTCGGCTGTCTCCTGCTCATGCTGCTCGAGGTCCGCTGGCGCATCCGCCCCGAAGGACCACGGACAGCGTGGGGCCTGGCCGTGCGACTCGTCCTGCTCACGGTGGTGGCGCTGAGCGACACCTCCGGCCTCTCGAGAGCGGTCTTCGTCCTGGTGCCCTTCCTCGCGGTCGTGGCGTACGGCGTCAGGCGCGGTGCGGTCGTCGCAGCGGGCGCACTCGCCCTGGTCGCCGCGACCCTGGCGCTCAACCCGCCCGACTACGACCAGGCCGGGCCGCTGCCCGACGTCCTCATGCTGGGGATCGGCATCATGCTCGCCGTGACGATGGCGGCGGTGGCGCACGAGGCCGAGCAGAGCCGGGTGCAGATCGCCGGTCTCGCAGCCGCCGCCGAACGGGCCCGGTTGGCGCGCGAGATCCACGACAGCCTCGGTCATCACCTCACCGCCATCTCCCTGCAGCTGGACAAGGCGACGGTGCTCGGCGCGACCGACCGCGAGTCGTCCGACCGGGCGGTCCTGGCCGCCCGCGAGTCGACGCGCTCGGCGTTGCGTGACGTCCGCACGTCCGTGGGGGCCCTGCGGGGTCAGCTCCGCGTCCCCAGCCTCGGCACGGCGCTGCACGAGCTCGCGCAGCAGGTCCGCGACGACCGGCTCGACGTCGCCCTGGAGATCGTGGGGACCGAGCGGGACCTCGACGAGGCGACCCGCACGACGATGTTCAGGGCGGCCCAGGAGGCCCTGACCAACGTACGCCGCCACAGCGGGGCGACCCGCGCGGAGCTGGTGGTCGAGTTCGCGCCGGCCGCCACGGTGCTGACCGTCCGCGACGACGGCGACGGGTTCCGCGACGGTTCACACGACGGCCACGGGCTGACGGGGATGCGTGAACGGGTCGTGGAGGTCGGTGGCGTGCTGGAGGTCTCGAGCGAGCGCGGTCGCGGCTCGACGGTGCGCGTGGTGGTCACCGGATGACCGGCCGAGGACGCCACGACAGCACCGCGCCGGTGCGGGTGGTCGTGGTGGACGACCAGGACCTGGTCAGGGACGGGCTGGTGTCGGTGCTGTCGCAGCAGGACGGCATCGAGGTGGTGGGTGACGCCGCCGACGGGGAGCAGGCGATCACGGTCGTGACCCGACTGGCGCCCGATGTCGTGCTGATGGACGCGCGCATGCCTGTGCTCGACGGTATCGCAGCCACCGCTCGCCTGAAGGACGTCCTTCCGACGAGCCGCGTCGTGATCCTGACGACCTTCGACGACGCCGACCTCGTCGGTGATGCGCTCGCCGCCGGCGCCGTGGGGTACCTCCTGAAGGACCTGCCGACCCAGGACCTCGCCGACGCCGTACGCCTCGCGGCGGCGGGGGTGGGTCAGTTCTCCGGCGCCGTCACCCGCTCGCTCACCGTGCACCGCCCGCCCCGCACGCCCGAGATCGACCTCTCGCCGCGCGAGCTCGACGTCCTGCGGCTGATCGGTACCGGTGCCACCAACCGCCAGATCGCCGCCCGACTCCACGTGAGCGAGGGGACGGTCAAGAACCACGTCTCACGGATCCTGGTCGGACTCGGTCTGCGCGACCGCACCCAAGCGGCCCTGTGGGCGCGCGACGTCGGCCTGCTCTGACCGCTCTGACCACCCCACGGCGCCCGGCCGGGCGCCGACCCGGACCTGGCCGATGGTCACGACCGGTGTGGCTGCTGGGCACTTCTGGTCGGCCGTCGTCGACTCCTAGCGTCAGGGCGTCCCGATTCGACCGATCCCTGGAGGCTCGTCATGACCATCTCGCCCGTTCTTCGCCTCAGCGCCGTCTGCGGCTTCCTGAGCGGACTCTTGATCGCCGTGCCCGGCGTGATCGACGGCTTCGTCGGTGAGTCGACCACCACCAGTGTCCTGCTCAGCTTCTCGCCTGCGCTCGCCATCGTCCTCGTGGTCGGCCTCCACGCCACCCAGGTGGAGCGCGCCGGGCGCTTCGGTGTCCTGGCCTACGGAGTCAACCTCGTCGGGACGGGGTTGTTCGCCGGGGTGGCGTTCGCTCTCAACGGCGTGCTGTTCTTCCTCGACGACGCCACCGTGACCGAGCTGCGGAACGGGCCGACCGGCGTCCTGCTGGCCGTCGACGGACTGATCTTCGTCGTGGGGGCCGTGCTGTTCGGGGCCTCGCTGATCCGCGCGGGCGTCCACCCGCGCCCGGCAGCGTGGACCTACACCCTCGCCGTCCCGGCCCTCGCGGTCACCTCGAGGCTGGAGGAGTCGCCTGGCACCGCCTTGGTCCACCTGCTGGTGGGTGGCAGCATGGTCGCTCTGGCCTGGGGTCTCTGGCGGACCGCCCCGCTGCAGGCACCGGTCGAGCCGGTGCCCGCGGGGCGAGTCGGATCCGTTTCGTAGCACGGATCGCCGAGGTCGGCCAAGACCCCGTGCGCAGCTGGTGGTGCGCAGCGCCGAGGGGAAGCCGTGCGGGGCGGGCCACGCAGCGTGAGCAGTCCTGCGGCGTCGTCGGGCGACTCAGTCGGCCGACCCGGTCGACCCGGTCGACCCGGTCGACCCTGAGGGCCCCGTGACGACCGCCGCCACGTGGCGGGGGGCCTGTCGGTCGTGGGCCGGACCGGGTCACCAGATGGCGTAGGTCCGCGACCACCAGTGGCGTCCGTCGGTGATGCAGCGGCGCCAGCCGGCGGCGCACAGCTCCACGTCGAGCTCGTCGAGGCGGGCCAGGGCGATCTCCAGCCAGACGCCGTCAGGGTCCTGGACCTCGTCGAGGTCGGCCACCCTCATCCCGGGGAACGTCGCCCCGGTCGCCACGTCGTCGGCCGCGTCGTCGCCGTCGTCGCACGCGCGTGCCACGAAGCGCAGCGGCGTGCTGCCGTAGGAGCCCCCCAGGGTGGTGAGCAGCGACCGCAACCGGGAGTGCGGGCCGACCTCCTCGAGATGGACCTCGGCGGTCCGCACCCGTGTCGTCGCGGGTGCCGCCCGGTGGGTCGGGCCGCCCCCTCGGCGTACCCGGCCGGTGGCTCGCATCGCATCTCCCCCTCGTCAGCCGCGCGGCGCCACTGCGCCACCCCGTCGGTCCCCCCTGTCGACACCTTTCGCCGTGCGTCCGGCACCCGACAGGGCCCTTGGACCCGAGTCGGGCCCGACGCAGGGCTCGACCTCCCGAAGGTGCGACTGCCGTTCGCCGTTCGTTCGCCGCAGGGACCGTGCCCGGCCACGGGGGCTGCCTAACGTCGTCGTCGTTGCGCAGGTGCCGGTGGTTCTCGGGTGGCCCTGCCGGACGGAGGAAGCATGCAGTCGACCGCAGCGGTCCGGGCGCGCGGTGTCACCAAGACCTACGACGACGTGATCGCCCTCGACGGGCTCCACCTCGACGTCGCCGCGGGTCAGGTCCACGGGCTCATCGGCCCCAACGGCGCCGGCAAGACGACGCTGCTGGGGCTGCTCCTGGGGCTCGGGGTGCCCGACTCCGGCACCTTGGAGGTGCTCGGGACGCCGGTCGGCCGGGCGCTCGCGCTCCCCTCGCGCGTCGCGGGCTTCGTCGACGGCCCCGGCCTCTACCCGACCCTCACGGCCCGCCAGAACCTGACCGCCCTCGTCTCGCTGCGCGGTGGGCGCGGTGGGTCTCGCCACGACGTACGCCGCGAGGTCGGCACGCTGCTGGACCGCGTCGGTCTCGGCGAGGTCGCCGACGACCAGGTCCGGGGCTTCTCCCTCGGCATGCGGCAGCGCCTCGGCCTGGCCGCCGCACTGCTCGGCGACCCGCGGCTGCTCGTGCTCGACGAGCCCGCCAACGGTCTCGACCCGGTCGGCAAGCGCCAGGTGCACGAGGTGCTCAGCGACCTCGCCGACGACGGCGCGACCGTCATCATCTCCAGCCACCAGATGGACGACCTCGCGGCGCTGTGCCACGAGGTCACCCTGCTCGCCACGGGTCGGGTGGTGTTCTCGGGCCCGGTGAGCAAGCTGGCGGCCGAGAACGACGAGCTCGACTACCGGCTCGTCACCTCCGACCCGCAGCGCACGCGCGACCTCGCGGCCGCCGTACCGGCGCTGCGTCCGTCCACGGCACGCCGGGCGCCGTCGCAGACCGACGGAGCGCTCGTCCTGCGCGGGTCCGAGGCCGCCGTCGACGAGCTGGTGGCCCGGCTGGTGACCGCCGGCGTCGCGATCCGCGAGCTCGGGCCGGTGGTCCCGCCGCTCGAGGCGGCCTTCCTGGCGCTGACCGGCACCCCGGGCGCTGCTCGATGACGACGACCGCTGAGAGGGCCGGGGCCGCGACGAGCGCCAACCCGGTCGTCCGCCCCGTGGCCCTGCGCCGGGCCTACCGCTTCGAGCTGGTCAAGCTCTTCTCGCAGTGGCGCATGCGCCTGGTGCTGCTGGCCTGCCTGCTCGCCCCGGCCGTCTACACCGCCGTGGTCAGCCGCCAGACCTCGCTGCCGGCCGACGCCGTCTACGGCCGCTGGATGAACCAGTCGGGGTGGGCCGGATCCCTGGTGGTCCTGGTGTTCGTGGGCACCCTCGTGCTGCCGCTCCTCACCAGCGTCGTCGCGGGTGACGTGTTCGCCGTCGAGGACCGGCTCGGGACCTGGCGCAGCCTGCTGGTGGCCGTCGGCTCGGCTCCCCGGATCTTCTGGGCCAAGACGCTGGCCGCCCTCACGGTGACCCTGGCGCTGCTCGTCGCCCTCGCGGTCTCCTCGACCGTGGGGGGCCTGCTCTCGATCGGCTCCCACCCGCTGCCCGGGCTCGACGGGCACCTCATGGTGGCCGGCGAGCTGGCCCGCACGGTCGCGCTGGCGTGGCTGCTCGCGGTCCCGCCCACCCTGGCCTTCTTCGCGCTGGGCCTGCTGGGGTCGGTGGCCCTGGGGCGCTCCCCGCTCGGGCTGCTGATGCCGGTGGTGGTCGCGCTCGTCCTGCAGGGCCTGCAGCTGCTGCCGGTGCCGGTCGCGCTGCGCGTCGCGCTGCCGACCAGCGCCTTCCTCGGCTACCGCGGCCTGCTCACCTCACCGACCCAGCTCGACCCCGTGTGGGCCGGGGTCGCGGTGAGCGCGGCCTGGGTGGCACTGGCCACGGGGTTGGCCTACCGGCTCTTCACCCGCCGCGACTTCACCGACCTCGGCCACGCGGGCGCCGGACGCCGCCTCGTCGCGGTCGGGCTGCTGCCGCTGGTCGGGCTGGTCGCGGCGACGACCCTCGTCGTGGCCACGGCGACCGGGGCGACCGGGTCCGGGGTCGAGCGCCCCCGGCTGGAGGCCGCCCTCGCGACGTCGTTCTCGTCCCTCTACGTGCTGCAGACCGACGAGCTCAACCGCCCGCCGGTCACCACCGCCCAGCTGCAGACCACCGCACGCTGCGACAAGGGCGGCGAACGCGTCGACGACACCGGCCCCGGCAGCGACTGGCGCTGCGTCGTGACCTGGACCCTGCCCGGGTCGACCGCCACCGGCACCGCGATCTACCAGCTCGACGTGACCGCCGACGGGCGCTTCGTCGCCGACGGCGACGGCCCGCAGGAGGTCAACGGCTACTTCATGGTCCGCGTCCCCACCGGGGACGCGCCCAACCCCCTCTGGCAGTTCGACGGCTTCGTCGACCTGCTCCACCCCGCTGAGAGAGGTCCCTCATGAATGTCATGCGCAACCGCACGGTGAAACCGGCCGAACGGCCCTTCACCCGACCCCTCACCCGGTTGTTCAGCCGCCGGGTGCCCGCTGTCCTCGCCGTCAGCGGGCTGGCCCTGACGCTCACCGGTGTCGCCTACGCCGCCGGGGACTTCGGCGACCGGCAGGTCGGCACCGAGTACGCCGACGGCCTGCAGGTCTCGTCCAACCAGGTCCTCAAGCCGCTCGGCGAGCGGCTGATGACGCCCTACGGCAAGTTCATGGGCTCGACCGTCAGCCCCGACGGCCGCTTCCTGGCCGCGACGTCCAACGACCGCTCGGTCTCGCTGCAGGTCTTCGACCTGACGTCGTACCGACTGATCTGGCGCGGCGGGACCGCCGCCGGTGTCGACGCGCGCCTGTCCGACAACACCGTCGGCCAGGAGGGTCCGCTCTACTCCCCCGACGGCACCTTCCTCTGGATGCCCAACGCCACCGGGCTCACCCGCTTCCCGGTCAACGCCGACGGCACCCTCGGCACCGGCACCAGGTTCGCCCTGCCCACGATCGGGGACCAGAAGGCGCTGACGGCCGGTCTGGCCTACTCCGCCGACGGCTCGACGCTGTACGCCGCCCTCAACGGCCAGAACACCGTCGTCGCCCTCGACCCGGTCACCGGCGCCGTGAAGCAGACCTGGGACGTCGGGGTCGCCCCCCGGCAGGTCGAGGTCGTGGGCAGCGAGCTCTACGTGAGCGACGAGGGTGGACGCCGGGCCCGCGCGAGCGACGACACCCAGGACTCCTACGGCACCGCCGTCGCCGCCGACCCCTACCTCGGCACCTCGACCGACGGCACCCTCAGCGTCATCGACCTCACCGCCGCCGCCGCGGCGCCGCGTGAGATCGAGGTCGGCCTGCACCCCACCGCGATGTACCAGAGCGACGGCGTCCTCTACGTCACCAACACCAACGACGACACCGTCTCGGTCGTCGACACCGCCACCCACCAGGTCGTGCAGACGATCGCCACCCGCCCGTGGGAGGGCTCGCCGGTCGGCTACCAGCCCGACGCCGTCACGGTGCACGACGGCCGGCTCCTGGTGAGCCTGGGCCGCGCCAACGCGATCGCGGTCTACCGGCTGGGCACCAGCGCGCTCGACCCGGTCAGCTACGTCGGCCTCGTGCCGACCGACTACTACCCCGAGGACGTCTTCAGCGTCGGCGACGGGCTCGTCGTCGCCAACCGTCGCGGCATCGACGCGCGGGGCCCCCAGATCACCTTCGACAAGGGCTTCGGCACCACCCCGGCGACCGGCTACGGCACGCACGGCACGACGGCTTCCCTGACCCGGTTCACCCTCCCCTCCGACCGCGAGATCAAGGAGGTCCACACCCGGGCCGTCTTCGCCCAGAACGACTGGGGCATGGCCGACACCGACGTCAAGCACGCCACGGGCAAGCGGGCCAAGGCCGTCGCGGTGCCCCGGCGCATCGGGGACCCCTCGACGATCAAGCACGTCTTCATGCTCGTGAAGGAGAACCGCACCTACGACCAGGTCCACGGCGACATGCCCGAGGGCAACGGCGACCCGTCGCTCGCGCAGTTCGGCGAGCAGGTGACGCCCAACATCCACGCGCTGTCGCGCCAGTTCGGCCTCTACGACAACACCTACGACATCGGCACCAACTCCGCCGAGGGCCACAACTGGATCATGCAGGGCGACGACCCGGAGTACACCGAGTCCAGCGCCGGTGAGTACGTGCGCAGCTACGACACCGAGGAGGACGTCCTGGGCCACCAGCGGTCCGGCTTCCTGTGGACCGCGATCCAGTCGGCCGGCCACACGGCCCGCAACTACGGCGAGTTCATCTACACCGAGGGCAAGCCGGCCGGCACCTGGCAGCAGTACTACTGCGCGAGCCGCAGCGTCGAGGCCGGCGGCGACCCCGCCCAGCTGACCACGCCCGACCTCAAGGGCGACTACGGCTCGGTGATCCCGTCGCTCAACGCGATCACCAACCCGACCTCGCCGCCGTTCGACATGTCGGTGCCCGACCTCTACCGCTACTCGATCTGGAAGCAGGACTTCGAGGCCAACGGACCGGCCGACTTCAACATGGTGTGGCTCTCCGACGACCACACCGGTGGGCCCGTGACCTCGCGGTCCAACGTGGCCGGCGGTGACCTGGCGCTCGGCAAGATCGTCGACACGATCACCCACAGCCGCTACTGGAAGGACTCCGCGATCTTCGTCCTCGAGGACGACAGCCAGAACGGGCCCGACCACGTCGACGGCCACCGGGCGCCGATCCAGGTGATCAGCCCCTGGGCCACCCACGGCCGGACGGTCTCGACCTACTACTCCCAGATCTCGATGGTCCGCACGATCGAGCAGATCCTGGGCGCCGAGCCGCTCAACCAGAAGGTCGCCGCCGCAGCCCCCATGTACGACGCCTTCGCCGCCAAGAAGCCGGACTACACGCCGTACACCGCGCGGGCCAACCGGGTCTCCCTCACCGAGAACATCGCGGTCCCGCCGGCCTGCGGCCTCGACACCCCGGCCGGCAGCCGGGCCGCCCGGTCAGCGGCGCGGTCGACGGCGTCGGCGGCGAGCCCGCAGGTGACGTCGTACGCGACGGCCTGGCAGGAGTGGGCCTCACGCCAGCACCTGAGCGGTTCCCACGCCCGGCCCGACTTCGCCAACCCCGAGCTGATGAACCGGTTCACCTGGTACGACGCCCACCACTGGGACCTGCCCTACCCGGGCGACGCACGGGTGTACCTGCCCAGCGAGGTGCCGGGCGCGGCCCTGCCCGGCTCGGACGTCGACTGAGCGACCGCCGTACTGACCACCGTGAGGGCTCCGGAACCTGCCGGGGCCCTCACGGTCGGGGGCCGGACTCCCGTGCCGGGGTCACAGCGAGGTCATGAACCCCAGTGTCTGCGGGGACAACCCCGGGAAGACCTGCGCGGTGGAGGCGCCCATCCGGGTCGTCACGACCTCGTTGAGCACGCTGCGGTAGTCGGTGGTGACCAGCAGGTCGGCGTCGGTCGTCTTGGTCAGGCCGGGCCACGTGCCGTAGTAGCCCCCCTTGACCCCAGCGCCCATCGTGAACATCACGTTGCCGTAGCCGTGGTCGAGGCCCTGGTTGGCGTTCTCCACGACCCGGCGCCCGAACTCGCTGATCGTCACCAGGGTGACCTTGGCGGCCAGCGGTCCCAGGTCGGTGAAGAAGGCCGCCACGGAGCCGGCGAAGTCGGCCGCCATCGCCTTGAGGTTGCCGTTGTCGGGCTGGCCGATCCAGGTGTGGTGGTCCCAGGACCCGTGGTCGACGGTGATGATCTCGGCCCCGACGTCGGCGCGGATCGTGCGCGCCGAGGCGCGCAACGCCTTGGCCAGGTCGGTCGAGGGGTACGACGCCCCGTTCTGCGGGGTGTCCGCGGACGCCCGGACGGGCGCGAAGTCGGTGACGACGTCGAGGGCCGAGTGCAGGCCGGCCGCGAGGTCCCCGGTCGCTCCCGACCAGGCGGCGCTCAGCGCGGCGCGACGCGGCGCGTCGTTGCTCCCGTCCGACGCAGCCAGGCGGACGTCGTCGACCCCGGAGGTGACCAGGACCGGCTCCGGGCCGACCACGGCCGCGTTGGGCACCCCGCCGCCCATCTGGATCGCCTCGATCGGCGACCCGGTCCCGTCGCGGCCCACCAGACGGTTGAGCCAGCCGACGCGTGCCGGCGAGCCCGGGTCGGCGTCCTCGAGCTCCTCCATCGCGGAGAAGTGGGAGCGGTTGGCCACCGGGAGGCCGGCGGCGTGCACGGCGGCGACCTGCCCGGCGTTCCACAGGGGCAGCAGCGGGGCGAGCGCGGGGTGCAGCCCGAACATGCCGTTCTTGACCAGCAGACGGTCCGAGGGCACCGCGATCGAGGGCCGTGCGGAGTAGTAGACGGGGTCGGCGTGCGGGACGACCAGGCTCAGTCCGTCGGCCGCGCCGCGCATCGACAGCACGACCAGGACCTGCTGGGCCGGCTCCGCGGCGTACGCCGTCTGGGCCACGGTGGTGCCGTAGGCGACCGTCGCGGCGGTGGCGCCGCCGAGCGCGAGCGAACCGCGCAGGAACCCGCGGCGCGAGGTGCCGCGGTAGTCCTCGCAGCACGAGCCGGGGGTGCTGGGGGTGGTCGTCACGGTTCCTCCGTCAGCGCTGCAGGTGGTCGGGGGTGTCGAGCAGGGTCGTCAGCAGCAGCGGCATCTTCCAGCGCAGGACCGGGTGGGCCGTGGTGATCGACTCGGCCACACCGGTCTGGGTCACGGCGCACGCGGCCTGGACCAGGCGGTCGGGCGCGTGCTTGCCGAGCAGCTGGGTGCACAGGTGGTCCACGAACGCGTCGAAGCGCATGCCCGGCACCGCCAGCCACGACTCGTAGGTGCGGTAGGTCATGTCCTCCTGAGGCCACCACCGCCCGGCCATGTTGTAGTGCGACTCGAACGAGGCGAGCACCCGCGAGGCCGACGACCACGACCCGTTGTCCCGCGGCGGTCCGTCGGGTCGACCCCACTGGAACGGGGAGTGGCCCAGGTCCATGCTCTGCCAGAGGATGACGTTGGCGGTCGAGCCGTAGTAGGTCGGCGGGGCGATCCTGGTGTCGAGCACGCGGTACGTCGCGACGACGTCGTCGGTGGGCTGGCGGACCTTCAGGCCGGCCGACGCCTTGAACTCCGGGTGCGCCACCAGGGCCAGGAGCACCGGCTTGATGGCCGTGTCGTGGTCGAGGTAGACCTGCGCGAGGTGGGCGACGAGCTCGTCGGACGGGTGGTCGGAGACGAACTGGAGGGCGAGCTTGCGGGCCAGCCGCTCGGCGGTGCGGGGGTGGTGCGCGAGGTAGGTGAGGTACTGCTGGGCGACCGCCCGACCGTCGGGGTCGGTGTTGGGGTGGGTGAAGCCGACGACCTGTACGGCCCCGGTCCAGTGGCTGGCGGGGTCGTACGCCGCGGCCCACGTGCGCCAGGCGTCGACGCGGTAGCCGGTGAGGATGCGAGCCGACGCCTTGACGTCGTCCTCGGTGTAGTTGCCGCGGCCCAGGGTGTGCAGCTCGAGCAGCTCGCGACCCAGGTTCTCGTTGGGGGCGCGCTTGGTCGAGCTGGCGTTGTCGAGCGAGATCCCCATCGCCGGGTGGGTGATCGCCTCGACGAGCATCTCGTCGAAGCGGCCCAGGGCGTGCGAGCGGATCATCTTCCCGTAGGCGGCGCGGTAGGTGTAGACGCCGTCGTCGTAGACCGGCACGTGCAGGTGGTTCTCCCAGAACTCCGCCATCACCTCCAGGACCTGGCGCTGCGAGTAGATGCGGCGCACCAGGCACCAGCGGGCGTAGTTCTCCATCGCCTGCCAACCCCCCTCGACCCGGTCGCGGTCGCGCTGCGCGAGGGTGGCGGCGTCCAGGTCGATCGAGGTCCACCAGCCCTGGATGGCGTCGGCGTCGGCGTCGGGGATCCCCGCCGGGTCGAGCTGCTGGGCGAACCAGGCCTGCGGGCTGCCCGCCGCGCGCATCTGGGCGTGCAGCGCCGGGGTCATCGCGTAGGTGAACCGGTTGCCCAGGTGCAACGACTCGGCCGTCGGCAGCGGCGAGCTGACGAAGTCGGGGTCGGTCGGCGCGGGCTCGGTCGGGGCCGGCTCGGTCGGCGCGGGCTCGGTCGGCGCGGGCTCGGTCGGGGCCGGCTCGGTCGGCGCGGGCTCGGTCGGCGCGGGCTCGGTCGGCGCGGGCTCGGTCGGCGCGGGCTCGGTCGGCGCGGGCTCGGTCGGCGCGGGCTCGGTCGGCGCGGGCTCGGTCGGCGCGGGCTCGGTCGGGGCGGGCTCGGTCGGGGCGGGCGCCTGGTGGAAGCGGTGCTTGCACCGGTGCAGGTGGTGGCAGGTGTGGGACCGGTGCTTCTTGCACCGGTGCCAGTGCTGGCAGGTCCGGGCGTGGTGACGGCCGAGGGCGGCCTCGGCGGGCGCGGCCTCGATGGCCGGGGCCACGGCGACGGCGGCCAGGCCGGCCAGCAGGCTCCGGGACACCCCACGCCGGGTGAGCGGTCCCTCGGTGCGCTCGCGGACGGGCGGCGCGGGGCGCAGGTCGGTCACGGTCACTCCAGGAGACGTGGGGGCTCACCCGGAGTCTCGGAAGGCCACGACAGGGTCTTGAGGCCCCGCACCGATCGGTTTCGGGGCGCCGACGACGGGCGGCGCGAGCCTCGGCGCGAAACCGGGTGCGCGCCGAAACCCCGATATCGCTCCCGAGGTACTACTGTGGTCCTCGTTGAAGGGATGGCGCTGCAGGCCATCCGTGCCGCGCACCAAGTCGCGGCCCATGTTTCGTACTTCTGGTCTTCGGTTCGCTGGACATCAGCACAGTGGATGTCTTCAGCGGCTGGGCGCACAGTGCTCCCGGCACCGAACAAAGGAAAAGATCATGGCTCAGGGCACCGTCAAGTGGTTCAACGCTGACAAGGGCTTCGGCTTCATCGCGCAGGACGGCGGCGGCGAGGACGTGTTCGTCCACTTCTCCGCGATCCAGACGAGCGGCTACAAGTCCCTCGACGAGAACCAGAAGGTCGAGTTCGACCTGGCCCAGGGTCCCAAGGGCCCCCAGGCCGAGAACGTCCGCATCGCCTGACGTCTCACTCTCACGAAAGGCCCCGACCGCTCTGCGGTCGGGGTCTTTCGCGTCGTCCGGCCTGACGCGCACGGGCCGGCCACCCTAGGCTGGGCGCCCGATGCCCACCTCCGACCCGGCTCCGCAACGTCTCCTGCTCGTCGTCGATGCGCCGTCGCTGCTGCACCGCAACCACCACGCCCGCGTCGGGTCCGACCTGCGCGACCTGGGCAACCGGCCCGCGTGGGCCCTGCACGGCATGCTGCGCCAGGTCCTCGAGGCCATCGACCGGTTCGACCCCGACCTGGCGGTGTTCGGGTTCGACGACCGGACCTCGTCGGTGCGATCAGCGACGTACCCGGACTACAAGGCGGGGCGGGCGCAGAAGCAGCCCGAGCTCGTCGACCAGCTCGACCGGGCGGCTGCGATGCTCACGGCGATGGGCCTGCACACCGTGACGCCCGCGGGTCTCGAGGCCGACGACGTGAGCGCGTCGGCGGCCGCCTGGGCCGAGCGCGAGGGCTGGCAGTGCGTGGTGGTGACCTCCGACCGCGACACCTTCGCCCACCTCAGTGCCTCGACCCGGGTGCTGCGCCTCATCGACGGCGGCATCCACGGCTCACCGCTGCTCGACCCCGCCCGCCTCTTCACGATGTACGGCGTCGCGGCCGAGCACTACCTCGACTACGCGGCGCTGCGCGGCGACGCGAGCGACAACCTCCCGGGGGTGTCGGGCATCGGCAAGAAGACCGCCGAGCTGCTGCTGGCCGGGATGGGGTCGATGCAGGAGGTGTGGGCCGACATCGAGCACGCCGGGGGCGCCAACCTGGTCGCGACCCTCGACTCGATCGCCGCCGAGCAGGGCGGGCGCCGCATCGGCGCCGGGGTGCTGAAGAAGCTCACGGCCCCGGGCGCCCGCGAGCAGTTCGAGTTCAACCGCTCGATGATGACCAGCCGCGCCGACGTCGACCTCGCGGTCTCCCCCGACGGGTCCGGCCCCGGCCGGCTGCCGGTCGATCCCGCCGCGGTGGCGCGGGTCGTCGGCTACCTCGGCGTCGCCGAGACGACCGAGCTGGCGCTGCGGGTGCTCACCCACCCCTCCACCGGCACGCCGTGACCCGTGGGCCGGAGCGCGCCACATCGCCTGACGCGCCCCGCGTCGACTTCCACCACCCCCGGCAGCAAGACCTGACCCACCCCGCGTCGAGTTCCGGTCGGGAAGGGGCGGAACGCGACGCACCCTGAGTCACTCGTTCCCCGCAGCACTCGTCGAACACGACGCACCCCGGGTCACTCGTCCCTGCACCACCTGACGTCAGCACACAGGTGGCTCACAAGGGCGTCAGAACCCGGGCCCAGGTCCCGCCGCCAGAGTCGTCCTCGAACAGACCACCGAGGAGGAACCCCGTGACCGACCCGTCCACCAGCGGCAACCGCTGGGAGCCCACCGCAGGCCCGGCCCCCGCAGGTCAGGCCCCCGCACCCCAGACCCCCGACGGCCCGCCCCCGGGCGCCACCGCGGTCCAGGACCCGCCGCCCCCGCCCCCGGCGGACGCGTGGGCCCCGCCGCCCGTGCCCCAGCGCCGCGGCCTGAAGGACCGCTGGCAACACGCTCCGCGCGGAGCCCGCCTCGGCGCGGGTGGCGCGGTGGCGTTCCTGCTGCTGGGCGTCGGCCTGGGCCTCTTCGCGCTCGGCCGCGGCACGGCCCCCGACGACGGCGGCCAGCCGGGCGGCGTCCGCGACGGGCACCTCGGCGACCGCGACCGTGGCTTCGACGGGGACGGCGACCTCGGCGGCCCGCGCGGTCTGCCGGGCCAGGGCACCGTCCCCGGCGGCACGGTCCCCGGCGGCACCCTGCCCGGCGGCGGCCCTGACGGCTTCGACCCGGGCCAGGACGACCAGAGCAGCGGCACGACGTCGTCGTGGTACGTCGTGCCGAGCCTCGTCGCCGGCACCGGCACGTCCGCGGCATGAGCCTCGTCGCGCCGCGCCCGGTGACCCCGGCAGCCTCCCCTTGCCGGCACTCCCCTGTCGCCCAGGCCGCCCGTGCACCCCGTGCACCCGGCCCGCTCGGGCAGCGGGCGCGCCGCGACGCCGTCGTACGCCACGCCGCCGGGGCGACCCTGTGGCTCAGCGTCCTGCTGGTCACCTCCTGGTGGGTCGCGGGCGGTGGGGTCCAGGACCTCGCGGCCCTCGGGGACGCCCTGACCTCGCTCGGGCGGCTCACCGGGCTGGTCGCCTCCGTGCTGCTCCTGGCCCAGGTGCTGCTGATGGCCCGGGTCCCCGCGCTCGAGGCCGCCTTCGGCCAGGACCGCCTGGCACGGACCCACCGCTGGGTCGGCTTCACGTCGTTGACCCTCATGGTGGCCCACGTCGTGCTCGTCACCTGGGGGTACGCCGCCGGCTCGCTGCTGCGCACCCCGGCGATGCTGTGGGAGCTCACGGTCGACCACCCCGGCATGCTGCTGGCCGCAGCCGGCACCGTGTGCCTGGTCATGGTGATGGTGACCAGCATCAAGGCGGCCCGCCGCCGGTTGCGCTACGAGTCGTGGCACCTGCTGCACCTGTACGCCTACCTCGGCGTCGGTCTGGCGCTCCCCCACCAGCTGTGGACCGGCCAGGAGCTGGTCTCCTCGCCGGCCCGCACGGTGCTCTGGTGGAGCGCGTGGGGGCTGACGGCCGCGGCCGTGCTGCTGTGGCGGGTCGCGCTGCCGCTGGCGCGCACCCTGCGTCACGGGCTGCGCGTCACCCGGGTCGTGCCCGAGGCCCCCGGCGTGGTGTCGGTCTACGTCACCGGCCGGCGCCTGCACGACCTCGGCGCCGAGGCCGGGCAGTTCCTGGTCTGGCGCTTCCTGGGGCGCCGCGGCTGGACCCGGGCCAACCCCTACTCCCTCTCGGCCGCCCCCGACGGTCGCAGCCTGCGGATCACCGTGCAGGACGTCGGCGACGGGAGCGGTGCTCTCGCGACCCTGCGGCCCGGCACCCGGGTCGCCGTCGAGGGCGCCTACGGGCGGCTCAGCCCCCGGGCCCGCAGCCGTCGCAAGGTCGCGCTCATCGGTGCCGGGGTCGGCCTGGCGCCCTTGCGCTCCCTGGCCGAGGGCCTCGACTACCGCCCGGGCGAGGCCGTCCTGCTGCACCGCCACACCCGACACCCCCTGTTCGCCGCGGAGCTGGACGTCCTGCGCCACGAGCGGGGCCTGGTCGTCGTCCCGCTCCCGGGGTCACGACGTGCTCCCGACTCGTGGCTCGGCGCCGGCGTCCACCCCCAGGTCGGCGACCTCCAGGCGCTGACGCACTGGGTGCCCGACGTCGCCGAGCGCGACGTCTACGTCTGCGGCCCGCAGGCGTGGACCGACCTGGTCCGCGCCGACCTCCTGCGTGCCGGGCTGCCGCCCGAGCACCTCCACCTCGAGACCTTTGGTTGGTGACCCCATGACTCGTATCTCCCTGTGGGCCCTGAGCACGCTCAGCGTCCTGGTCCTGCTGTTCGGCTACCACACCTCGACCGAGGGTGCGGCCACGGCGGCCGCACCCCCGGCGGCGTACTCCGGCACCCTGGCCGGCACGACGGACCCCACGACGGACCCCACCTCCAGCGGCTCCACCTCCGACGGCTCCACCTCCAGCGGCACGAGCGCCGGCACGAGCACCACCTACACCGGCGACAGCGCGCAGACCCAGTGGGGCCCGGTGCAGGTCGAGGTGAGCGTCGCCGACGGCACGATCACCGCGGTGCAGGTGCTGCAGTACCCCAGTGGCAACGGCAAGGACGCCGAGATCAACGGCTACGCGCTGCCGATCCTGGTGCAGTCGACCCTCGACGCCCAGAGCGCCGACATCGACATGGTCAGCGGCGCGACCGTGACCAGCGTCGGCTACGCGCAGTCGCTGCAGAGCGCGCTCGACCAGGCCGGCCTGTGAGTCGGGCTGTGAGCACCCCCTGGCGCGCGGTCGCGCAGGTGATGGGCCTGCCGGTCAGTGTCGCCCTGCGCGGTCGCCACGCGGGTGACCGCACCGGCCAGGACGCGTGGGCCGCGGTCGTCGCGGAGCTGCGTGAGGTCGACCGGGTGTTCAGCACCTACCGGGCCGACTCGGTGGTCTCTCGTCTCGACTCCGGCGAGCTGACCCTGGCCGAGGCCCCGCGGGAGGTGCACGAGGTGCTCGCCCTGGGCGAGCAGGCGCGCGTGGAGTCCGCCGGCGCCTTCGACGTACGACGTCGCACCGCGACGCGGACCCTGCGGCTCGACCCCAGCGGGGTGGTCAAGGGCTGGGCGGTGCAGCGGGCGTCGGCGCACCTGACCGCCCTGCCCGACACCGACTTCTGCCTGGGCGGCGGGGGCGACCTGGCGGCCCACGTGGCCGACCCGGGCGACCCGGCCTGGCAGGTCGGCATCGAGGACCCGCGTGACCCGTCGCGGCTCGTGGCGCGGGTGCCGCTGCGCCGCGGCGCGGTCGCGACCTCGGGGTCGGCCCACCGCGGCGCCCACGTCGTCGACGCCCGCACCGGTCGGGCTCCGGTCGGGGTGGCGTCGGTGACGGTCGTGGCCGGCGACCTGACCTGGGCCGACATCGACGCGACCGCGGCCTACGCGATGGGGCTCGACGGTCTGGACTGGCTGCGCGCACGGCCCGGCCGCTGCGGACTCGTGGTGCTCGACGACGGGACCACCCACGCCTTCGCCGTCAGACCCCCCGAGGCGGCCTGACGGCCAGGCGTACCGGAGGTCACTCCGCGCGGTGCGTGCCCTGCGTCGCGGGACCAGGAGCCGGGTCGACGACCTCGGTCTCGCGGGTCGCGGGGTCGGTCGGCGTCGTCGGTGCCACCACGTCATCGGCGTGCGCGCCCTTGAGCGCGGGACCGGTGACGGGCTCGTAGTCAGGCGCCGAGGTGTCGATGCGCGGGTCGAGCTCGTCGGCCCGGCGTACGACGTCCTCCTGGGTCGCCTGCTCGTGCGCGAGGCGGCGGTGGGCCCCCTCGGCGACCTGCTCGGCCTGCTGCGCCTGCGCCCGGGCGCGTTCGGCCTGGGCGTCCGCGACGCGCGCCTCCTGGGCCGCCGAGCGGACGTCGGGGTCGTGGCTCGCGGCCCGGCCGCGCAGCTCCTCGGCCGAGGCGAGGCGCTGCTCGCGGGTGTGGGCCGAGCGGCGCCGCAGCAGCACGACGAGCAGGGCGAGCAGCACCAGCACGACGACCGCGGCGACCAGGACGGCGACGATGGTGGGGGTGTCCATGGGTCAGCTCCCCTCGGGCTCGGGCGCCGGGTGCGTCTGCGGGTCGGCCATGGGCTGGTCCGGGTCGAGGCTGGGCACGACGTCGGGATGCTCGTCCGGCGTGGCCGGCTGCGGTTCTGTGGGCATGGTGGTCATCAGTCCACCGTGCCCCTCGGCGGCCGGCGCCTCTCCACCCGCGCAGGTGGGAGCCGGCCCCGGTGTGGGTAGCGTGCGCGTGTGGAGACCGAGGACGTCCTGGCCCTGCTGCAGGAGGTCGCGGCCGAGGTGGTCGACCCCCGGTTCCGGTCGCTGCGGCGCGGCGAGGTCACCAGCAAACGGCGGCCCGGCGACCTGGTCACGGTCGCCGACCGCGAGGCGGAGGTGCTGATCACCGCCGCGCTGCGCGGTTCCCACCCCGACGCCGTGGTCCTCGGCGAGGAGGCCGTCGCCGCCGACCCGTCGCTGCTGCGCGGCTGGGCCCACGCGCCCCACGTGTTCACCGTCGACCCGGTCGACGGCACCCGCAACTTCGTCCAGGGCTCACCCGACCACGCGGTGATGGTCGCCGAGCTGCGCGACGGCGTGGTCGTGCGCAGCTGGATCTGGCAGCCCCAGCACCGCACCGCCTACGTCGCCGAGCGCGGCGCCGGGGCGTGGCGCGACGGCGTCCGGCTCGACACCACCCGCACCGCCCACCCGAGCCGGAGTCGGACCGGTTCCTGCTGCGGCGTCGACTACCCGCGCCTGGCGACCGGCGAGGCGGGGTGGGGTGTCTGGTTCAAGACCAAGCCCTGGGACCACGCCCCGGGCTCGCTGCTGCTGACCGAGGCCGGAGGCCGTGTCGGTGGTCCCGGCCGGTCGCCGTACCGACCGGCGACGCCGCCGCGGGTGCTCGTGGCGACCTCGCGCGGACGTCGCGAGGGGGAGGTCGGCGCCACGACGGTGTGAGAGCCTCACCCCCGTGCTGACCCGTGCCCGCCACACCTGCCTCCTGACGGTGCTCGCCCTGGTCGCCGGGCTGCTGGCGACCACCCCGGCCCCGGCTCACGCCGTCAACGGCTCGGTCTCCTGGCTGTGCCGCCCGGCGCAGGGCGCACAGCCCTGCGTCGGCGACCTGACCACGACCGTGCGCCGCAGCGACGGCACCGCGTCGGTGGTCCGACCCGCCCGCGATCGCCGACCCGGCGTGGACTGCTTCTACGTCTACCCCACGGCCTCGCAGCAGCCGACGCCCAACGCGCGCCGCACCACGGAGGCGTCGGTGCGGGCCGTGGCCCGCCAGCAGGCGATGCGCTTCTCGCAGGTCTGCCGGACCTACGCGCCCCTCTACCGGCAGCGCACGCTGGCCGCCCTGGCCGCCGAGCGGGCGTTCACCGAGCGCCAGCGCGCCGGCTTCAACCGCCTGGCCTACCGCGACGTCCTCACCGCCTGGCGGTCCTACCTGGCGCACGACAACCGCGGGCGCCCGTTCCTGCTGGTCGGGCACTCCCAGGGCTCGCGCCTGCTGCGCAAGCTGGTCCGCGAGGAGATCGACCCGATGCCGCGGCTGCGCCGCCGTCTGGTCTCGGCGATCCTGCCCGGGGCCAACGTGCTGGTGCGCCGCGGCCGCGACCGGGGCGGCGACTTCGCCCACCTGCGGCTGTGCCGCACCGCGACCCAGCTGCACTGCGTGCTGGCGTGGTCGACGTTCGGCGACACGCCGCCCGACGACAGCCGCTTCGGTCGGCCCCCGCTCGACGACCAGCCGTCGGCCGGGCTCGGTCTGCCCGAGGGCGCCCGCTACGAGGTCGCGTGCACCAACCCCGCGTCGTTGCGGCGCAACGCGCGCCGGCCGGTGACCACCCTGGTCCGTTCCGAGATGCTGCCCGGCGTCCTGGGCGTGCTCGCGCTCCAGCTGTACGGCGGCCCGCCGCCCAGCGCCGACACGCCGTGGCTGCGGCCGGCCGACCGCTACTCGGCCCGTTGCGAGACCGTCAACGGCGCCCGCGTGCTGCTGCTGCGCCCCCTCGCCGGGGCCCGCCACCTGTCGCCGTCCCCCGACGCCACCTGGGGCCTGCACCTGCTCGACCTCAACATCGCCCTGGGCGACGTGCTGCGGATCGCCCGCCGCCAGGTCCGCGCCTACCAGCGGCGACAGTGACCCTGCCCCAGGCCCGCGCGTCGCACCCGCCCTCCCCACGGTGGTCGAGGAGCTCCCGCTAGGGAGCGTCACGAGACCCCCGACCGCACCGGGACAGCATCGCGCCCCCGTGCCGCCCACGGGCATGAGCCCGCCGCGCGAGCCCACCGGTCAGCGACGAATCAAAGGATGTACAGCATCTCCTGGTAGGTCGGCAGCGGCCACAGGTCGTCGGCGACGAGGCCCTCGAGCTCGTCGGCGGCGGCGCGGACGGCGGCCATCGCGGGCAGCACGCGGTCGCGGACGATGGTCGCGGTCTCGAGCAGGTCGTCGGCGTGCTCGTGGGCGAGCAGGGTCCTCAGGTCGGCCAGGGCCGAGGTCAGGGAGCCGACCAGCGTGCTCACGGCTTCGAGGGTCGAGCGGTCGGGGGTGAGGCCCGCGTCGGTGAGCGCCTTGACGTTGAGCGCGAGCTCGGTCTGGTAGCGCAGCGCCGCCGGCAGCACGGTCGTCGTCCCGATCTCGAGGGTGAGGTTGGCCTCGACCGTGACGGCGAGCACGTACTGCTCGCAGCCGACCTCGAAGCGGCTGTGCGCCTCGCCCTCGTTGAAGACGCCGTACTTCGCGAACAGCTCGATCGCCTCGGGCGAGATGAGCTCGGGCAGGGCGTCGACGGTGGTGCGCAGGTTCTTGAGGCCACGCTGCTCGGCCTCGATCGGCCACTCGTCGGAGTAGCCGTTGCCGTTGAAGATGACCGCACCGTGGTTGGCGACGATCTCGGACAGCAGCGTCTGGACGGCCTCGTTGAAGTCGGTGCCGGCGGCCACGGCGGTCTCGAGCGACGTGGCGCAGTGGTCGAGCGCCTCGGCCATAATCGTGTTGATCATGGCCATCGGGCCGGCCACGGTCTGGTGGGAGCCGGGGGCGCGGAACTCGAAGCGGTTGCCGGTGAAGGCGAACGGCGAGGTGCGGTTGCGGTCGCCGGGGTCCTTGGTCAGGTTGGGCAGGGTGTCGACGCCGATGGTGAGCGTCCCCTTCTCCTTGGAGTGCGTCGCGCCGCCCTTGGCGATCTGGTCGAACACGTCGGCCAGCTGGTCGCCGAGGAAGATCGAGATGATCGCGGGCGGCGCCTCGTTGGCGCCCAGGCGGTGGTCGTTGGACGCCGAGGCGACCGACGCGCGCAGCAGGCCGCCGTACAGGTGGACCGCGCGGATGACGGCGGCGCAGAAGACGAGGAACTGCGCGTTGTCGTGCGGGTTGTCGCCGGGCACGAGCAGCGAGCCGAGCTCGGCGTTGCCGAGGGAGAAGTTGACGTGCTTGCCCGAGCCGTTGACCCCGTCGAACGGCTTCTCGTGGAACAGGCACTCCATGCCGTGCTTGCGGGCGACCGACTTGAACGTCGTCATCAGCAGCTGCTGGTGGTCGGAGGCCTCGTTGGCGCGCTCGAACATCGGCGCCACCTCGAACTGACCGGGGGCGACCTCGTTGTGCCGCGTCTTGGCGGGGATGCCGAGCTTGAAGAGCTCACGCTCGGTGTCCATCATGAAGCCCAGCACGCGCTCGGGGATCGCGCCGAAGTAGTGGTCGTCGAACTCCTGGCCCTTGGGCGGCTTGGCGCCGAACAGGGTGCGGCCCGCGTTGAGCAGGTCGGGGCGCGACCAGAAGAAGTGGCTGTCGATGAGGAAGTACTCCTGCTCGGGACCGCAGTAGGCCACGACGTTGTCGGGCTCGGTGTGGCCGAACAGCTCCAAGACGCGCTTGGCGTGCACCGACATCGCCTGCTGCGAGCGCAGTACCGGCGTCTTGTGGTCGAGGGCCTCGCCGGTCATCGAGATGAAGACCGTCGGGATGCACAGGGTGTTGCCGTTGGGGTTCTCCAGCACGTACGCCGGGCTCATCACGTCCCAGCCGGTGTAGCCGCGCGCCTCGAAGGTGTTGCGCAGCCCGCCGTTGGGGAACGACGAGGCGTCGGGCTCGCCCTGCACGAGGGTCTTGCCCGAGAACGACGCGAGGGCGGTCCCGTCGCCGACCGGGTCGAGGAAGCTGTCGTGCTTCTCGGCGGTCAGCCCCGTGAGCGGGTAGAACACGTGGGCGTAGTGGGTGGCGCCCTTCTCCAGCGCCCAGTCCTTCATCGCCGACGCGACCGCGTCCGCGACGTCGGGGTCGAGCGGCGTGGACTTCTCGATCGTCGAGACGACCGACTTGTAGACCGACTTGGGCAGGCGCTTCTGCATCACCGTCAGGCTGAAGACGTTGGAGCCGAAGATCTCGCCGGGCTCCTCGCCGGGGTCGAAGCTGATGGGCGGCGGGACGTAGGCCTCGACGGCGGCGATGGCCTGCAGGCGTACGGGGTTGGCGGTCATGGGCGGGGCTCCCTCGATGTCGGGCCGAGCGTGCGCCGGCCTCGGGCGCCGCCGCCTGCGGTGAACCTAGGAGCCGCGGGTGTCGCGATTGTTTCGTCGCCGTGTCGCTGGACGGATCCGGCGTGTGACGCCCCTCACCCGCCCGTCGACGCGAGACCGCGCCAGACGCTGCGGCGGGGGGTGGCTGGCATCCTGCGCAGACTCTGGCAGACTCCCCCGCGTGTCACAGGAGCAACATGAGGAGCGCCGGGCGGTCGTCGTCGAGGACGACGAGGACATCCGGTCGCTCATCGAGTTCACCCTGACCACTCAGGGCTTCGTGGTCCGCTCGGTCGCGACCGGCCTCGACGGCATCGAGCAGGTCAAGCAGTTCGACCCCGACCTGGTGACCCTCGACCTGGGGCTGCCGGGCATCGACGGCATCGAGACCTGCCGCCGGATCCGCGAGCACACCGACGCCTACGTCGTGATGATCACGGCCCGCGACGACGAGATCGACCGCCTCCTGGGGCTCGAGACCGGCGCCGACGACTTCTTGTCCAAGCCCTTCAGCGTGCGCGAGCTCAAGGCCCGCATCAACGCGCTCTTCCGCCGTCCGCGTCGTGGCGTCGGCGCGGCCGGACCCGCGCCGGCCTCGTCCCAGGCCGCCATCGCCGTCGCGCTCCAGCCCGACCACGAGGTCCTCGAGCACGGGCCGCTGCGCGTCGACGTCGACGGACGCCGTGCCTTCCGCTCTGCCGACGAGCTCTCGCTGACCCGCACCGAGTTCGACCTGCTCACCGAGCTGATGCGCACCCCCGCCCGGGTCTGGACCCGCGAGGCCCTGCTGCGCTCGGTCTGGGGCACCGACTGGGCCAGCGACACCCACCTCGTCGAGGTCCACATCGGCAACCTGCGACGCAAGCTCGGCGAGGGCTCCGGCCGCCCCAAGTTCATCAAGACCGTGCGGGGCGTCGGCTACCGCATGGAGTCGCTGGACTGACCGACCCGCGGCGGGCGACCCGCTGCGGGCTCGGCCCAAGACGTCAGGACGTGCGGGCCCCGTGGCCCTCGAAGGCCTCGGCCGCGGTCGGGTCCTGGGCGAGGTAGGTGTCGATCGCCGTTGCGGCGCGCTGCGCCGCGTCGGGTAGGAGCAGGGCCTGGGCGCCCGCCGAGCGCAGGTCGCCCCGCCGCAGGTCGGTCTCGAGGTGCGCTGCGAGCCCGGACAGCTCGTCGGCGCCAGTCATGGTCGACGACACCTTGAGACTCAGCACCGCGTCCATCGCCTCGTCGACGTCGCCCGCGCCGACCGAGGCCAGCACGCGTGCGACCCGCGGCTCGAGCATCCGCCGGTAGGTGCGCGCGAGCTCGAGGACGAACGGCCGTTGGGAGGCATCGTCGACGAGGTCGAGCAACCTGCTCGGGTCGAACGCGGTCATGGACGGATCTCCCTCGGATCGTGACTTCCCATCCTGCAGGCCGCTCATCAGGTCCTGATCCAGAAAACCTCAAGAACTGCTCAATACCTCTGCGACCGGCTCCGAGGCGCGAGCACGGACGCGTCATACGGACCGGGGCGCGACCGCGGGCCGCGACCTCTGGGGGGATCGGTCACGGCCCGCGATGGAACATCCTGTCACTTATCAACACAACCGGGCAATCACCGGCGTCTGTCCGTCGGCTCAGCCCCAGAAGACCCGGTCGACCACGCCCCGGGCCAGGCGGGTGACCCGCAGGTAGTCGTTGACCATCTCGTCGGTGCTGCCCGGCGGGTAGCCCAGGATGCTCGCGACCGCAGCCCGCTCGCGGGTGTCGCGCGGCATCTCGTCGCCGGCCTTGCCCCGGGCCAGGGTGACGGCGTTGCGGACCCGGCTGACGGTCCGCCAGGCCTCGCAGAGCAGCCGGGCGTCGTCGGAGGCGACCAGGCCGGCGTCGCGGGCGGCCTCGAGGGCCGGCAGGGTCCGCGGGGTGCGTAGGCTCTCGACCTCGCCGGCGTGCCGCATCTGCAACAGCTGGACGGTCCACTCGATGTCGGCCAGTCCCCCGCGTCCGAGCTTGAGGTGGAGCGTCGGGTCGGCGCCGCGCGGCAGGCGCTCGCGGTCGACACGCGCCTTGATCCGGCGGACCTCGAGGACGTCGTCCTCGCGCAGACCGGCGACGGGGTAGCGCAACGGGTCGATGAGGGCGGTGAACGCCTCGCGGACGCCCGGGTCGCCGACCACGGCGTCGGCGCGCAGCAGGGCCTGGGCCTCCCAGACCTTCGACCACTTCGCGTAGTAGGCGGCGTAGGAGTCGAGGGTGCGGACCAGGGCGCCCTGCTTGCCCTCGGGGCGCAGGTCGGCGTCGACGACCAGGGCCGGGTCGGTGCCGGGCAACGCCAGCATGCGACGCAGCTCGTTGGCGACCGCCGTGGCGTACGACGAGGCCACCTGCGGGTCGGCGCCGTCGACGGGCACGTGCACGAAGAGCACGTCGGCGTCGCTGCCGTAGGACAGCTCGAAGCCGCCGTAGCGGCCCATCGCGACCACGGCCAGCCGGGTCGGGGCGGTGTCGAGCCTGCGCGCCCGGCATACGCCGCGCCCGGCGGCCTCGAGCGCGGCCTCGAGGGTGGCGTCGGTGATGCGCGACAGCGCCGCCCCCACCTCGGCGACGTCGGTCAGCCCGAGCACGTCGCCGGCCGCGACGCGCAGCAGTTCCCGGCGGCGTACGGCGCGGGCGGCGCGCACGGCCTTGTCGACGTCGTCCTGGCGCTCGGAGCGCGAGCGCATCTCGTCGAGCATCGTCTCGGCGTCGAGGGGCGCGAGGTCCTCCGAGAGCATCCGCACGCCCTGGGGCTCGCGCTCGAGCAGGCCGGTGACGTAGCGGGAGGTCGACAGCAGGTGGGCCAGGCGCTCGGCGACCTGGCCCTCGTCGCGCAGGGTCTTGAGGTACCACGGGGTGCGCCCCAGGGCCTCGCTGAGCCGCCGGAAGCCGAACAGACCGGCGTCGGGGTCGGCGCCCTCGGCGAACCAGCTGAGCATCGCCGGCAGCAGCGCCCGCTGGATCGACGCGGTGCGGGTGACGCCGCTGGTGAGGGCCTCGAGGTTGCGCAGCGCGGCCTGCGGGTCGTCGTAGCCCAGGGCGGCGAGCCGCGCCCCGGCCGCCTGCGACGACAGCCGCACCTCGCCGCTGTGCACGCGCGCGACGGCGGTCAGCAGCGGGCGGTAGAACAGCTTCTCGTGCAGGCGACGGACCTCGCGCCGGTGGTGCTCCCAGACCTTGGCGAGCGTGGCGGCCGGCTCCTTGTGGAAGCCGACGCTGCGGCCCAGGCGCCGCAGCGAGTCGGGGTCCTCCGGCACGACGTGGGTACGCCGCAGCTGCCGCAGCTGGAGGCGGTGCTCGAGGGTCCGCAGGAACGCGTAGGCCTCGTGCAGGGCCTCCCCGTCCTCGCGGCCGACGTAGCCGTGCTCGGTGAGCTGGGAGAGCGCGCTGAGGGTGGTCGAGGAGCGGATCCGGTCGTCGGCCCAGCCGTGCACCAGCTGGAGCAGCTGGACGGCGAACTCCACGTCGCGCAGCCCGCCCGAGCCGAGCTTGAGCTGACGGTCGGCCTCCTTGGCCGGGATGTGCTCCAGCACCCGGCGGCGCATCGCCTGCACCTCGGCGACGAACCCGTCGCGGTCGGCCACGCTCCAGACCATCGGCTCGACGGTGGCGCAGAAGTCACGGCCGAGCGCGAGGTCGCCGGCGACCGGGCGCGCCTTGAGCAGCGCCTGGAACTCCCACGGCTTGGCCCAGCGCTCGTAGTAGCCCCGGTGGCTGGCCAGGGTGCGGGTGAGCGGACCGTTCTTGCCCTCGGGGCGCAGGTTGGCGTCGACCGGCCAGATGGTGCCCTCGCCGGTGTGGTCGGAGCAGACCTGGACCAGGTTGCTGGCCAGCCGGGTCGCGGCCCGCAGGGCTGCGCCGTCGCTGGCCCCGGCCGTCGGCTCGTGCACGAAGATGACGTCGACGTCGCTGACGTAGTTGAGCTCGTGGCCGCCGCACTTGCCCATCGCGATCACCGCGAGCCGGGCCAGCCGGGCCTCGTCGCCCAGGCGCTGGCGGGCGATCGCGAGCGCGGCCTCGAGGGTGCCGGCCGCGAGGTCGGACAGCTCGGCGGCCGCGTCGTCGAGGCCCAGGTCGTGGGCGAGGTCGCGCGCGGCCAGGCGCAGCAGCACCCGACGGTACTCGACGCGCAGGGCGTCGACGGCCTGCGCGTCGGGCAGGGTCGCGGTCGGCGTCGGGTCGTCGGGGTCGGCGCCGACGGCGCGCAGCAGGTCGGCGCGCACGGCGTACGCCGCGGGGCGGGTCGAGCCGAGGGTCGGGTCGGTGAGCTCGCGCCAGTGCTCGGGGTGGCGCACGAGGTGGTGGGCCAGCGCCTCGCTGGCGCCCAGCACGCACAGCAGCCGCATCGCGGTGCCCTCGTCGTCGACGATCGCGTCGAGCAGGGCCGCGCGCTCGGCGCCGGCCGCGTCGGCGAGCCGGACCAGGCAGACCAGGGCCTCGTCGGGGTCGGCGGTGCGGGCCAGCAGCGCGACCAGCGGCTCGGCGGCGTCGCCCAGCTCGGCCAGGTGCGCGAGAGCCCGCTCGGTGTCCTGGAAGCCCAGGCGGAGCAGGTTGCCCTTGGCCAGGCCGGACAGGGCGCGGCTCACCCGAGCTCCCCTGGTCGCTGGGCCGCGAGGTCCTGCGCCCGGGCGGCGAACCGGTCGGCGAGCTCGCGCCCGACCCGTTCGAGGCCCGTGGCGGCGGCCGCGACCTCGGCGAGCCGGGCCTGCTGGTCGATGCCGCGTGCGCGGTGGCGCTCGGCGTCGGAGGCCGCCCACGCGGCGAGGATCTCGGGGGTGGCCTCGGGGTGCCACTGCACGCCCCACGTGGTGGGTCCGAAGCGCATCGCCTGGACGTCGCCGTCCTTGGTGCGGGCCAGCGCGAACGCGCCGGGCGGGTCGCGCAGGACGACGTCGTCGTTCCAGAAGATCCCCGGCTGGGGCAGGGGGTGCGGGCCGCCGGGCGCGACCAGGTCGTCGTGCTCGGCCTCGTCGGTCCAGCGCACCCAGCCCAGCCCGACCTGCTGGCCGTGCGGGCTGCGGCCGACGTCGCCGCCGAAGGCCAGCGCGCACAGCTGGTGGCCCAGGCAGACGCCGAGGGTGGGCACCGCGAGCGCCGCCGCCTCGAGGACCAGGCGGCGTACGGGCATCAGCCACGCGACGTCCGGGTCCCAGGCGTCCATCGACCCGCCCAGGACCACCAGCCCCTGGTAGGCGGTGAGGTCGTCGGGCGCGGGCAGCGAGTCGCCGGCGTACGGGCGGACCACCTCGAGCACGCACCCGGCCTCGACCAGCCACTCGCCGAGCAGGGCCGGCGGGCAGCTGTCCTGGTGCTGGACGACCAGCACCAGCGGGGCGGGCATCTCGGGCACGTCGGGTCGGGCTCTCAGATCACCGGCAGCATCTGGTCGCGCTCCCACGCCGACACCTGACCGCGGTAGTCGTCCCACTCGGCGCGCTTGTTGCGCAGGAAGAAGTCGAAGACGTTCTCGCCGAGGGTCTCGGCGAGCAGCTCGGACTGCTCGGCAATGGTGATCGCCTCGTTGAGGTTGCGCGGCAGCGGGTCGATGCCGAGGCTCTTGCGCTCGCGCTCGGTGAGCGCCCACACGTCGTCCTCGGCCTCGCGCGGCAGCTCGTAGCCCTCCTCGATGCCCTTCATCCCGGCTGCGAGCACGACCGCGAAGGCCAGGTAGGGGTTGCACGCGGGGTCGAGGGTGCGCAGCTCGACCCGGGTCGAGGCGCCCTTGTTGGGCTTGTACATCGGCACCCGGACCATCGCGGAGCGGTTGTTGTGGCCCCAGCAGATGTAGGACGGTGCCTCGCCGCCGAACATCATCCGCTTGTAGGAGTTGACCCACTGGTTGGTGACGACGCTCAGCTCGGGGGCGTGCTTGAGGACGCCGGCGATGAAGCGGCGGCCGGTCTCGCTGAGCTGGTACTCGGACCCGGCCTCGTAGAAGGCGTTCTGGTCGCCCTCGAAGAGGCTGACGTGGGTGTGCATGCCGGAGCCGGGGTGGGTGGTGAAGGGCTTGGGCATGAAGCTGGCCCAGATGCCCTGGCTCAGCGCCACCTCACGGATGACGGTGCGGAAGGTCATGATGTTGTCGGCCGTCGACAGCGCGTCGGCGTAGCGCAGGTCGATCTCCTGCTGCCCCGGGCCCGCCTCGTGGTGGCTGAACTCGACCGAGATGCCCATCGACTCGAGCATCGTGATCGCCTCGCGGCGGAAGTCGGCGCCCATCGACTGCGCGGTGTGGTCGAAGTAGCCGCTGCGGTCGGCCGGAACCGGGTCGACCCCCGACTGCGGGGTGTCCTTGAACAGGTAGAACTCGATCTCGGGGTGCGTGTAGAAGGTGAAGCCCTTCTCGGCGGCCTTGGCCAGGGTGCGCTTGAGCACGAACCGCGGGTCGGCGAACGACGGGGAGCCGTCGGGCATCACGATGTCGCAGAACATCCGCGCCGTCGACGGGCCCTCGGCGCGCCACGGCAGGATCGCGAACGTCGACGGGTCGGGCTTGGCCAGCATGTCGGCCTCGTAGACGCGCGCGAAGCCCTCGATCGCCGAGCCGTCGAACCCGATGCCCTCGTCGAAGGCCCCCTCGAGCTCGGCCGGCGCGACCGCGACCGACTTGAGGAACCCGAGCACGTCGGTGAACCACAGCCTCACGAAGCGGACGTCGCGCTCCTCGAGTGCGCGGAGTACGAAGTCTTCCTGCTTGCCCATGCGTGCAGCCTAGGGGGCGGCGGCGGGCGCCTACGCCCTCGGCACGTTGGCGAGCTCGGCCAGCCAGGCCGCCGGGGAGGCGTCGGACGGCATCCGCCAGTCGCCGCGCGGCGACATGGTGCCGCCGGGGGTGACCTTGGGGCCGTTGGGCAGGGCGGAGCGCTTGAACTGGTTGGCGAAGAACTTGCGGATGAACACCTCGAGCCACTGCCGGATCGTCGCGAGGTCGAACTCGCCGCGTCGGTCCTCGGGGAAGCCCGCGGGCCACTCCCCCGCCTCGACGTCGTGCCAGGCGTGCCAGGCGAGGAACGCGATCTTGCTGGGCCGGTAGCCGCGACGCAGCACGTGGTAGAGCGTGAAGTCCTGCAGGGCGTAGGGGCCCGTGGAGTCCTCGGTGCGCTGGGGGGCCTGGTCGGCCCCGGCCGGGATCAGCTCGGGGGTGATTTCCTGGTCGAGGATCTCCTGCAGCACCGCATCGGTCGTGGCGTCGTACTGGTCGGTGTCGATGGCCCAGCGGATGAGGTGCTGGATGAGGGTCTTGGGCACGCCGCCGTTGACGTTGTAGTGCGACATCTGGTCGCCGACGCCGTAGGTGCACCAGCCCAGGGCGAGCTCGGACAGGTCGCCGGTGCCGAGCACGAGGCCGCCGCGGTGGTTGGCCAGGCGGAAGAGGTAGTCGGTGCGCAGACCGGCCTGGACGTTCTCGAAGGTGATGTCGTAGACCTCCTGCCCCTCGGCGTAGGGGTGGTCGAGGTCGGCGAGCATCTGGCGCGCGGCGGCGGTGATGTCGAGGGTCTGGAAGGTGACGCCGAGGCTCTCGGACAGGCGCGTCGCGAGGGCCTTGGTCGTCTCGCCGGTGGCGAAGCCCGGCATCGTGAAGGCGAGGATGTCGCTGCGCGGGCGGCCGAGCCGGTCCATGGCCTTGGCCGCGACGATCAAGGCGTGGGTGGAGTCGAGACCCCCGCTGACGCCGATGACGACCTTGGGCTGCCAGGTGCCGCCGCTGGCCTCGGCCATCGACCGCAGCCGCTGCTCGAGCCCCGAGACCTGGATGTTGTAGGCCTCGTAGCAGTCCTGGGCCAGACGGGCCGGGTCGTCGGGGACGAACGGGAAGCGGCGTACGGCACGCCGCAGGCCGACGTCGCCCTCCGGCGGGCCGAGGGTGAACTCGACGGTGGTCATCATCGCCTCGACGCCGCGTCGGTTGTCGTCGAAGGTGCCCTGCCGCATCCGCTCCTGGCGGATCCGGTCGAGGTCGATGTCGGCGATGGTCAGGCGGGGGCCGTCGGGGAACCGGTCGCCCTCGGCCAGCAGGTCGCCGCACTCGTAGACCATCGTCTGGCCGTCCCAGCTCAGGTCGGTCGTCGACTCGCCCTGCCCGGCCGCGGCGTAGACGTAGGCGGCCTGGCAGCGGGCGCTCGCGCTGCGCACCAGCAGACGCCGGTCCTCGGCGCGGGCGATGGTGATGGGGCTGCCCGACAGGTTGAGCAGCAGGTGGGCGCCGTGCAGCGCCGCCGTGGCGCTCGGCGGCACCGGCACCCACATGTCCTCGCAGATCTCGGCGTGGAAGGTCAGCTCGGGCAGGTCGTCGGCGCGGAAGACCAGGTCGGTGCCGAAGGGCGCCACGTGCTCGCCGACGGTGATGTCGGAGCCGTCGACGTCGTCGCCGGCGGCGAACCAGCGACGCTCGTAGAACTCGCGGTAGGTGGGCAGGTGCGCCTTGGGCGCCACGCCGAGAAGGCGACCGCCGTGGACGACCAGGGCGCAGTTGTAGACGCGGCCCAGGTGGCGCAGCGGCGCGCCGACGACGAGCACGGTGCGCAGGGTGATGCTGGCGGTCACGACCTCGTCGACCGCCTCGACGACGGCGTCGAGCAGGGTGTCCTGGAGGAAGAGGTCGTCGAGGGCGTAGCCGCTGAGGCAGAGCTCGGGGAACACCGCCACCGCGACGCCCTCGTCGTGGGCCGCGCGCGCCTGCTCGACCACCCGCTCCGCGTTGGTCGCCGGGTCGGCGATCGCGACCGGCAGCGTGCAGGCCGCGACCCGGGCGAACCCGTGCGCGTAGGCCGAGTAGAAGTCCACGTCCGCGAGTCTAGGGACGCCCGGGCGATGAGTTGCGCGGCGTGCCGCAGTCTCCACGAGACAGTCAGACCACGCACCCACGAAGGAGCACACGATGGTGACCCGACTCAACCCCTACCTCAACTGGCGCGGCCAGGCCGCCGAGGCTATGGCGTTCTACCAGTCCGTCTTCGGCGGTGAGCTGACCAGCACGACCTTCGCCGACTACGGCGGCATGGGCGTCCCCGAGGAGGAGCAGTCGCAGGTCATGCACGCACAGCTGACGGTCTCGGAGAGCTTCGCGCTCATGGGCGCCGACGCCCCGAGCACCCACCCGGAGAGCACCCCCAACGGGCACATCAGCATCAGCGGCGACGAGGTCGACACCATCCGCGGCTGGTTCGCGGCGCTCGCCGAGGGCGGCCACGTCGACGTGCCGTTCGAGCAGGCGCCCTGGGGCGACCACTTCGGCCAGGTCAAGGACCGGTTCGGGATCAACTGGCTCTGCAACGCCGGAACGGGCGGCGCGGGCGGCGCGTGACTCTCAGGTCGCGCTCCACCGGCGGATCCTGCCGGTGGAGCGCGACTTGACGTCACGGGCAGCGGGGGCAGGGCGTGGCCGCGCCCTGCCAGCCCCTCTGCTGCAGCAGCGTACCGATGTGACCGGCGGTCCGGCACGGGGTGCCGAACACCAGGCCGTAGGTCAGCCGGACGGTCGTCGCGCCCTGCGACACTCGCGCCTCCAGGTCGCGGTCAGCATCGGCGTCGCGGCCCCTCGCCGAGTCGTGGGAGGCGCGCCCGTCGAGCTCGACGATCAGGTCGTGGTCCTCGTACTCCACGTCGCGGTAGGCCGACCTCGTCCTGGTCGACGAAGGCTTCTGGCGACGCCCCTGGGGCAGGCCGTGCGCGCGCTCGACGGCACGCAGGTACTCCCGCTCCAGCACCGAGCAGGCGCCCGTCGCCAGGTCGTCGAGCATCTCGAGCAACAACGTCCTGCCCGCCACCCGCCGACCGCGGAGGACGTCGGCGATCGTCGCGGCCGTCGTACGCCGGGTCTGGGCCGCCTCGGCCAGGAGCCGGAACGCGGCGAGCGGGTCAGCGAGGACCACCCGGGAGGCGAGGTCGATCACGGTGTGCGCCAGCCGCATCCTGGGCGGGGCCGCCCGCCAGTCGACGCGATCGGTGAGGCACGCCGTCCGGTGAGCCATCACTCCCGCGACCGGCTTGACCGTCCGGCGCAGGTCGATCGCCACGTGCACGACCGCCGAGTACGGCGGGTCCGGCAGGGCCGACCCCAGGGTCAGCGCGGCGGGCCAGTGGACGAGCACCGCCACCCACTCGCGCTGCTGCCGGGTCAGCGGGCCGCTGTGGTTGACGTAGACGCCGGGGTGTCGCCGATACAGCTCGCGTCGACGGACCATGCGCTCGATGTCGTCGTCGTTCGCGCCGAGGTCGAGCAGCTGTCGACGCGACACCACCCCGTCCTGCACGAGGGTCAACAGCACCTTCAGCTGCTCGCGGTCGAGGGCGCGGGTGGGTCGGATCGCCATGCCGAGGGCCTGCCGCGCTGCCTCGCTGTCGAAACGAGTGTCCCCCGTGCCTGTGGACAAGCGCTCAGGTCGCGCTCCACTGGCAGATCCCGCCGGTGGATCGCGACCTGGCCACCCCGCAACCGGCCGCACGGCTTACGGTCAGCCCATGAGGTCCTGGCAGCGCATCGCGCTGGCGATGTTCGCCGTCGGTTGGGGCGCCAACCAGTTCACCCCCCTGCTCATCGCCTACCGCGACGAGCTGGGCATGTCGGTGCAGACGCGCGCCTTCCTCTTCGGGGTGTACGCCGCGGGGCTGGTCCCCGCGCTGCTCGTCGGGGGCGCCGCGTCGGACCGGTGGGGTCGGCGCGCGGTGGTCCTGCCGTTCGTCGCGTTGTCGCCGCTGGCGACCGTGCTGCTGATCGTCGAGCACGACTCGGTCGCCGGGCTGGCCGTGGGGCGGCTGCTGGCGGGCGCCTGCTCGGGCGTGGTCTTCAGCGCGGCCACGGCGTGGGTCTCCGAGCTCTCCGAGACCGGCGCCGGTCCCCGGCGCGCCGCGATCGCGCTCTCGGCCGGTTTCGGGGCCGGCCCCTTCGTCACCGGGCTGGTCGGCCAGTGGGCACCGCGCCCCCTCGAGACGCCGTACCTGCCCCACGTGGTGCTCGGCCTGGTCGCCCTCGTGCTGATGGCGCGCGTGCCGGGGCCGCGACCCGAGGGGGTCGTGCTGCGGCCGCTGATCGGCGTGCCCGACGTGACCCGCGGACGCCGGTTCCTGCTGGTCGTCGCCCCCTCGGCGCCGTGGGTCTTCGGGTGCGCGGCCCTGTCGATCGCCTACCTCCCCGGCGAGATCGGCGGCTCGCAGTCGGGCGCGCTCGCGTTCGTCGGGGTGCTCTCGGGCCTGACGCTGGGCTGCGGGGTCGCGGTCCAGGGCGTCGCCCGACGGCTCGACGACCGACGTCCGCTGCTGGCCGGCCAGGTCGGGCTGCTCGCCGCGCTCGTCGGCGCGTCGATCGGCGTGCTGGCGCTGGTCACCGACGTGCGCTGGCTGCTGCTCCTCGGTGCCCCGATCCTGGGCGGCGCCTACGGCTGCGTGCTGGTCTCGGGGCTGCGCGAGACCGAGCGGCTCTCGCACCCCGACGAGCGCGGTGCGACCGTCGCCGTCTTCTACGCCCTGACCTACCTCGGCTTCGCGCTGCCCTACCTGCTCGGTGCCTTCGGGGGCGGCGTACCCGCGCTCGTCGGGGCGATCGGGGCGATCGCGCTCAGCCTGGTCGTGGTCTCCGTCGCCGGGCGGCGACCCCTGGCGGCCTCGCGCGTGTGAGGGGCCTGCCGCGCCTCAGCGCGGCGACCGCTCGGCGTCCAGCCAGCGGTTGACGAACCTCCCCAGCGGGCTGCCGGTGACGCGCTCGGCGAAGCGGATCCAGTCGCCACGGTCGACGCTGCCGAACCGGTGCTGCTGCGGCCACGCCCGCAGCAACCGGTCGAACGTGGCCGCACCGAGCCGCTCGCGCAGCCGGAACAGCATCCGGGCGCCGGAGTAGTAGACCGAGCCGGAGCCGAACTCGCTGCGCTTGTAGCTGCCCGGAGGCCCCCCGACGGTGCGGTAGTCCTGGTCGTAGAGGTCCAGCGACGTCCGCCAGTCGGTGGCGCTGCGGACGCCGTGGGCGACCTCCCAACGGATCTGCACGTACATCGCGAAGCTCTCGTTGAGCCACAGGTGCTTCCAGTCGTCGGGGGTGACGGTGTCGCCGTACCACTGGTGGGCGTACTCGTGGAGCAGGTCGGAGGCGAACGTCTGCCCGTGCCTCTTGAGGTCGGCCCCCATCGTGACCAGGGTCTGGGTCTCCATCGCCGAGGCGGCGGGGACGACGACGGCGCCGGCCCGGTCGAAGGGGTAGCGCCCGAGCACGCGCTCGAGCCACCGCAGCATCGCCGGTGTCCGGCGCAGCGTCGGCAGCACGTCGCGGTCCACGGGCCGCACCCAGTAGGTGACCGGCAGCCCGTGCGGGCCCTGGTCGGTGTAGCGCCGGTAGGGGCCGATCGCGATCGTCACGAGGTAGGACGCCGTGGGCGAGGCGAGCCGGAAGTGCGTCGTACGGCGCCCCGAGGTGACCGTGTTGCTGCGCAGCTCGCCGTTGGCGACGCCCACCCAGTCGGCGCGCGACGTCACCGTGAGGTCGTAGGTCGCCTTGTCGGAGGGCTGGTCGTGGGAGGGGTACCAGGTGAAGGCACCGTAGGGCTCCTGCATCGACCAGACCTGCCCGTCGGGCCTGGTCGTCCAGCCCAGGGCGGGGATGTCGCCGCGGGAGCCGGGGAAGTCGTAGGGCTCGGGGCTGCCCGCGTAGGTCACGACCAGGACGTGCCGGCTGTTCGCGGCCAAGGCCCCGGACTCGACCACGAGGTTCTTGTCCGGGTGTGAGAAGCCGACCGCAGCGCCGTCGAGGGTCACCGTGTCGACCCGCAGGTGGGAGTTGAGGTCGAGCCGGATCGATTCCTGGGCGCGCGGCGAGCGCAGCCGCAGGGTCGCCGTACCGGTGAGCACCGAGTCGGCGTCGTCCCAGTCGAGGACCAGGCCGTAGTGCAGGACGTCGACCGACGGGTCGCCGATCGCCGGGTAGTAGGAGTCCTCCTTGACCCGGGACACCGCCGCGTCGTCGCTCGAGGCTGCCGCGGCCGACCGCCACGGGCTCGTCGAGGTGGGCGGGAGGACGAGCACGCATGCGACGACGGCCGCGATCACTGAACGCTTCATGGTGCTGGGAGTCTCGCAGGGTCGGATTGGTTGTCGACACCGTCAAGGTGATCACCGACACACGGCCCGATCCGGCGAACGCGACTAGCGTGGTCGGCGTCCGTGGACCTCACCAGGAGGCCGCGAGACCACACCGATCGGAGACTCGACGATGAGCACGCCCGAGGAGACCGCGCCGTACGGCAGCGGCCCCGCCACGCCCGCCACCGCCGTACCGGCCAAGCGCGTGCGCACCCACCACCTGCGCGAGATGAAGGAGCGCGGTGAGAAGTTCTCGATGCTCACCGCCTACGAGCAGTACGCCGCCGCGACGTTCGACGAGGCCGGCATCGAGGTGCTGCTCGTGGGTGACAGCGCCAGCAACAACGTCTACGGCAACGAGACGTCGCTGCCGGTGACCGTCGACGAGCTGCTCCCGCTGACCCGCGCCGTCTCGAGGTCCGTACGCCGCTCGCTCGTCGTGGGCGACCTGCCCTTCGGCAGCTACCAGGCCTCGGCCGAGCAGGCCTACCTGACCGCCGTCCGCTTCATGAAGGAGGGTGGCGCGCACTGCGTCAAGCTCGAGGGCGGCGCCGAGATGGCCCCGCAGATCCGCAAGCTCACCCAGGGCGGCATCCCCGTGATGGCCCACATCGGCTTCACGCCGCAGTCCGAGCACACCCTGGGCGGCTACCGCGTCCAGGGCCGCGGCGAATCGGGTGCCCGCGTCGTCGAGGACGCGCTCGCGATCCAGGAGGCCGGTGCCTTCGCCGTCGTCATGGAGATGGTCCGGGGCGACACCGCGGGCCAGGTCACCCAGCAGCTCGCGATCCCGACCATCGGCATCGGCGCCGGCCCCGACTGCGACGGCCAGGTGCTGGTCTGGCAGGACGCCTCGGACTGCGCCAGGGCAGGATGGCCCGCTTCGTCAAGCAGTACGCCGACGTCCACGCCGTGCTCCTGCAGGCCGCGAGGGACTATGCCGCCGACGTCAAGGCCGGCACCTTCCCGGGCCCCGAGCACACGTTCTGACGCCTAGGCGCATGTAACTGACTGTTCGGCGCTCACCCTGGGCGCTCTACCGCCCTGGGTGTGCCTCGGGCAGTCAGTTACATGACCGGCCGGCCGCGGGCCGCCCGGAGGCGACCGATGAGTCAGCTGGCCGAGACGATCTTGGCGGAGAGCGAGACGCCCTTGCGCGGCGAGTAGGTGACGCTGGTGCCGACGGCCGCGCCGAGGATGGCCTGGCCCAAGGGGCTGCTGGGGGTGATGGTCTCGACGCCGGCGACGGCCTGCTCGACCGATCCGATGGAGAACGACTCGGGGCCGTCACCGAAGTCGAGGGTGACGGTGTCGCCGACCGAGACGACGCCGTCGACGTGCTCGGTGTGGGCGGCGGCGGCGATCTCGAGCTCGAGGGCGGCGATGCGCTCCTCGAGGATCGACTGGCGGATGCTGGCCTCGACGTTGGTCGCGCGGTCGACGACGTCGCCCACGGCCTCGGCGCGCGTCTCGGCCTGGGCCTGGTCGCGCTCGGCCCGCAGCGCGGTCAGCCTGTCCTCGAGGACGGAGAGGCGGTCGGCGTTGCTGGTCAAGGTCATCTGGGATCCTTCGATGGTTCGTGGCGTGTGGTGTGGGGGTGTCGCTCTCGCGGTGTCGGCGAGGCAAACCCTGCCAGGCTCCTGGTTGTTCCCGCTTGGGCCTTTAGGGTGACCGGGTGCCCGACGACGTGTCCGCCAAATCACCAACTTCCACCACCGAGACCAAGCCGGCCGACCCGACCGACGACCTGGTCACCACCCGGCACCGGCTGAAGGTGGGGCGCCGGACCCTCGACTACACCGCCACCACCGGCCGCGTGGTGCTGCGCGAGGAGGTCTACGAGGACGGCGTCTTCGTCGGCCACCAGGCCAAGGCCGAGGTGTCGATGACGACGTACGTCCTCGACCGGCCCGAGGGCGAGAAGGCCGCCGGCCCGAACACCCGTCCGGTCACCTTCGCCTTCAACGGCGGCCCCGGCAGCTCCAGCGTCTGGCTGCACCTGGGGCTCCTCGGCCCGCGGCGCATCGTCATGGGCGACGCCGGCGACCTGCGCCCGCCGCCGTACGGGCTGACCGACAACCCCGAGAGCCTGCTCGTCGAGAGCGACCTGGTGCTCATCGACCCGGTGTCGACCGGCTACTCCCGCGCGGTCAAGGGCACCAAGCCCGAGCCGTTCCACGGCTACCAGGGCGACATCGACTCGATCGCCGAGCTGATCCGGCTGTGGACCTCGCGCCACGAGCGCTGGCTGTCGCCCAAGCTCCTGCTCGGCGAGTCCTACGGCACCCTGCGCGGCGCAGCGCTCGCGGAGCGGCTGCAGTCGCGCTACGGCATGTACGTCAACGGTTTGGTGCTCATCTCCAGCGTCCTGGACCTGTCGTCGATCGACTTCGACAACCAGCGCAACGACCGCGCCCACGCGCTCTACCTGCCGACGTACGCCGCCATCGCGCACTACCACGGCAAGCTGGGACGGGGGTCGCTGTCGAAGGCGGTGCGCGAGGCCGAGGAGTACGCCGCCCGCGACTACCCGTGGGTCCTGTCGCAGGGCGACCGGCTCAGCGCCCGGGACCGGGCCGCCGCGGTCAAGCGGATCGCCGAGCTCACCGGGCTGACCCCCGACTACGTCGACCGCGCCGACCTGCGCATCGAGCACTGGCGGTTCTTCGGCGAGCTGCTGCGCGACCGCGGCCAGACCGCCGGGCGCATCGACGGCCGCTTCGTCGGGCCGGCGGCCAGCGGCATCGCCGAGCACATGGACGCCGACCCGTCGATGGACGCCATCAGCGGCCCCTACTCGACGGCCTACAACCACTACGTCCGCCACGAGCTGCGCTACGAGAACGACCTGCCCTACGAGCAGATCAGCTCGCGCGTGCACCCGTGGTCGTTCAAGGACTTCGAGGGCCGTCCGATCGACGTCAGCCCCCAGCTGGAGCGGGCGATGCGCACCAACCCGCACCTCAAGGTCCACGTCGCCTACGGCTACTACGACGGCGCGACGCCCCACTACGCCGCCGAGGACGTGCTGGCCCACCTCCGGCTGCCGGCCGCGCTGCGCGCCAACATCGAGCACGCCTACTACGAGGCCGGCCACATGATGTACGTCCACGAGCCCTCGAGGCTGCAGCAGAGCAAGGACCTCGCCGCCTTCGTACGCCGCTGCACGGCTCCGTAGGGACGCCGACGTCGCGCCCTCGGGTGGGTCACGTCGCCGGCCGATCGGCGTACGGTGAATCCATGCGTCGAGCCCTCGTCCCCGCCGTCGTCCTGGCCCTGGTCGCCCCGCTGCTGACGGTCCCGGCGGCGCACGCCGTGATCGACGTCCACTCCGTCCCGGCCCCCGCCGAGCGCCGCGCCGACCCGGCGCTGCAGGTGTCGACCCGGGTCGCGGGGCTCAACCACCCCTGGGACGTCAAGGAGCTGCCGAGCGGGTCGCTGCTCATCACCGAGCGCGACCCCGCGCGCCTGACGCTCAGCAGGCCCGACGGCACCCAGCGCGCCGTCCGGTTCCCGACCGCGCGCATCTGGACCTCCGGCGAGACCGGGCTGATGGGCCTGGCCCTCGACCCGAACTTCGTGGACAACCGTCGTTTCTACACCTGCAGCGGCTGGGAGAAGCAGGGCCCGGGCCATGACATCCGCGTCAACGCCTGGACCCTCGACAAGGCCGAGCGTCGCGCGACGCTGGTGCGCGCCCTGCTGACCGGGCTGCCCACGACCAGCGGGCGCCACGGCGGCTGCCGGCTCCTCGCGGCCGCCGACGGCTCGCTGCTCGTCGGCACCGGTGACGCCGCCGTCGGCACCAACCCGCGCAACCTGCGCTCGCTCGGCGGCAAGACCCTGCAGCTCGACCGCTTCACCGGCAAGCCCTGGCGCACCAACCCGTTTCGCCGCGCCAAGGTCAAGGCCAAGCGCTACGTCACGACGTACGGCCACCGCAACGTGCAGGGTCTCGCCCAGCGCGCCGACGGCACGCTGTGGTCGGTCGAGCACGGCACCTACCGCGACGACGAGGTCAACCTGCTCGTGGGCGGCGGCGACTACGGCTGGAACCCCGTGCCGGGCTACAACGAGCAGGTCCCGATGACCGACCAGGGCCTGCCGGGCAAGCAGATCAGCGCTCGCTGGCGCTCCGGCACCCCGACGGTCGCGACCTCCGGTGCGACCTTCGTCTACGGCGACCGGTGGGGCAGCCTGGACGGCGCGCTCTTCGTCGCGACGCTCGCCGGCGAGCGACTGCTCGCGCTGACCTTCGGGCCCCGCGGCTTCCTGCAGCGGGTCTCGACTCCCCCGGCCCTCGACGGCACCCACGGTCGCCTGCGCACCGTCACCCAGCTGCGCAACGGCAACCTGCTGATCTGCACCGACGCCGACGGCGGCCAGGGCAAGGTGCTCCTCGTCAAGCCCACCTGACCGTCGAACGCGGGCCGGACCACACGTCGGTCGAGGAGGTTGCGCTAGCAACCGTCACGAGACCAACCCGACCGCAGGGTCTCGAGTCGGTCGCGGGCGACCTCCTCGACCACCGTGACGTGGGGGCTGGATCGGACGTTGCGTCAGGCCGACCAGTCGAGCCAGACCCCGCCGGCGACCAGCACGGCGAACCACAGCGCCACCAGGCCGACGGCCAGCAACGAGATCAGTCGCGGGTGGGTCGACCACCACGTGCACGCGCGGGCGAACGCGACGAACCAGACGACCAGCAGCAGCGCCACGGCCCACCCCGGCGCGACGATGCCGCTGACGGCGTAGAGGAAGAAGGTCGCGGCCATCAGGATCATGCCGCCGAAGGGCCAGAAGTCGACCGCCACAGGGGCCTTGGCGACGCGCCGGCGCTGCCTCAATCTTCCAGCTCTTCGTCGTTCCACTCGGGGTCGCGGTCCCAGGCCTCGCTCTTCTCGTGCGCGGTCTCGAGGGCCCGCGCGGCCTCGGCCTCGCTCGGGTAGGGACCCAGGCGCTCCTTGTTGGGACAGCCGTCGCGACCCTCGACGCGGCTGTGCTTGATGCAGTACCAGTACTCGGGCTGATCGGCCATGCGGCCGAAACTACACTCCTCGTACGTGACTCCGACCGCTCCTGCCATCGCTCCCGGCGTGGTGTCCCCGCGACGTCCTGTGCCCCGCGAGATCGCCCGCCCCGAGTACGTCGACCGCGAGGCCCCGGCGCCGTACGCCGGCCCGGCCGTGCAGGACGCCGACATCATCGAGCGGATGCGCGTGGCCGGGCGGCTGGCCGCGCAGGCCCGCGACCTGGTGGGTGCGGCGGTGGCGCCGGGCGTCACCACCGACGAGCTCGACCGGATCGGCCACGAGTTCCTCTGCGACCACGGCGCCTACCCCTCGACGCTGGGCTACCGCGGGTTCCCCAAGTCGCTGTGCTCGAGCGTCAACGAGGTGGTCTGCCACGGCATCCCCGACAGCCGGGTCGTCGAGGACGGCGACATCGTCAACATCGACATCACCGCCTTCCTCGACGGCGTCCACGGCGACACCAACGCGACCTTCCTGGCCGGCGACGTCGACGAGGAGACCCGGCTGCTCGTCGAGCGCACCCGCGAGGCGCTCGACCGGGCGATCAAGGCGGTCCGGCCGGGCCGGCGGATCAACGTCATCGGGCGCGTCATCGAGTCCTACGCCAAGCGCTTCGACTACGGCGTGGTGCGCGAGTTCACCGGCCACGGCATCAGCACGGCCTTCCACTCCGGGCTGATCGTGCCGCACTACGACGACCCCGAGCACGACGACCTGATCGAGGTCGGGATGACCTTCACCATCGAGCCGATGCTCAACCTGGGCACGCGCGAGGTGGAGATGTGGGACGACGGCTGGACCGTCGTGACCGCCGACCGGCGGCCGTCGGCGCAGTTCGAGCACACGCTGGTGGTCACACCGACCGGTGCCGAGGTGCTCACCCTGCCGTAGGAATGTGTGAGGTCGGTCTCGCACTAGGGTCGTCGCCATGGCGATGTTCGAGGGCTACGAGAGCACCGGCCCGGCGTACGACGAGATGTTCGACGGCGACGGCGTGCGCGCGCCGTACGCCCGGCTGCGCCAGAGCCTGCAGACCCTCACCACCCCCGAGCTCGTCAGCCGCGTCGAGGCGTTGCAGGCCAGCTACCTCGACCAGGGCGTCACCTTCGACATCGGCGGCGAGGAGCGCGCCTTCCCGCTCGACATCCTGCCGCGCGTCATCGAGCAGGACACCTGGTCGCGTCTCGACGCCGGCGTGCAGCAGCGGGTCAAGGCCCTCGAGATGTTCCTCGCCGACGTCTACGACGCGGGGCAGGTCTTCGACGACGGCGTGATCCCCCGCCGCGTCATCACCACCTCGAGCCACTACCACCGCGCCGCCGCCAACGTGCGCCCGCCCAACGGGGTCCGCGTGCACGTGTCGGGCATCGACCTGATCCGCGACAACCAGGGTGAGTTCCGGGTGCTCGAGGACAACGTGCGGGTGCCGTCGGGAGTCTCCTACGTGATGACCAACCGCCGCGCGATCACCTCGGCGCTGCCCGAGACCACCGCGGCCCACCGCATCCGCCCGGTCGCGGCCTACCCCCAGCGGCTGCTCGCGGCCCTGCGCGCCGCCGCCCCCGCAGGCGTCATCGACCCGACCGTGGTGGTGCTGACCCCGGGCGTCTACAACGGCGCCTACTTCGAGCACGCGCTGCTGGCCCGCACGATGGGCGTCGAGCTTGTCGAGGGCCGCGACCTCGAGTGCCGGCGCGGCCGCGTGATGATGCGTACGACGCAGGGCCTGGCCCCCGTGCACGTGATCTACCGCCGCGTCGACGACGAGTTCCTCGACCCCGTGCACTTCCGCGCCGACTCGATGCTCGGCTGCCCCGGCATGATCGACGCCGCCCGTGCCGGCAACGTCGTGCTGGCCAACGCCGTCGGCAACGGCGTTGCCGACGACAAGCTCGTCTACACCTACCTGCCCGACATCATCCGCTACTACCTCTCCGAGGAGCCGGTGATCAACAACGTCGACACCTGGCGCGTCGGCGACGCCGAGGCCCGCGAGGAGGTGCTCGACCGGCTCGACGAGCTGGTGCTCAAGCCCGTCGACGGCTCCGGCGGCAAGGGCATCGTCATCGGTCCGCGCGCCACCCGGGCCGAGCTCGACGAGCTGCGCGCCAAGATCCTGCAGTCGCCGCGCGACTGGATCGCCCAGCCGGTGGTGCAGCTGTCGACGGTGCCGACCTTCGTCGACGGCGAGCTGGGCCCGCGCCACGTCGACCTGCGGCCCTTCGCGGTCAACGACGGCAACCGCGTGTGGGTGCTGCCCGGCGGGCTGACCCGCGTGGCGCTCGCCCAGGGCGAGCTGATCGTCAACTCGTCGCGCGGCGGCGGGTCCAAGGACACCTGGGTCCTCGCCGGTCCCCCGGTCTGGCCCACGCCGTCCGACGACGAGCCGCAGCCGGAGCACGAGGTCGAGGTCGAGACCCCCGAGCCACCGGCACCACCCCCGGTCGCCACGAGGCCCGAGACCCCCGGGCCCGCGATCACTGCTCTCACCTCGACGCACGAGCAGGCCGAGCAGCAGCAGCAGGAGGGGGGCGCACGATGCTGAGCCGGATCGCCGAGTCGATGTTCTGGATCGGGCGCTACGTCGAGCGCGCCGAGGACACCGCGCGCATCCTCGACGTCCAGACCTCGCTGCTGCTCGAGGACGCCACCCTCGACGTCGACGAGACCTGTCACGGCCTACTGTCGATCATGGGCGTCGAGGAGACCCCCGACGACGTCGACATCGACTTCGTCCTGCAGACGCTGGCCTACGACCCCGCCTCGCCGGTCTCGATCGCCGCGGCGATCGCCGCGGCCCGCGAGAGCGCCCGGCGCGCCCGCGAGACGCTGTCGGTGCCGATGTGGGAGGTCATCAACACCGCTCACCGCGACATCGTCTCCGGCACGTTCGCGCGCCGGCGTACGCCGCACGTCTTCCAGTGGGTGCGCGAGCGCGCCGCGCTGATCAACGGCACAGCCGACGCCACGATGACCCGCGACGAAGGCTGGCAGTTCCTGATGCTCGGGCGGTGCATCGAGCGCGCCGACATGACCTCGCGCCTGGTCGCGACCGCGTCGGTGACCAGCGGCACGACCGACCAGTGGACCAGCACGCTTCGGGCCTGCGGCGGCTACGAGGCGTTCCTGCGCACCTACCGCGGCCTGTCGACCGAGCGGGCGGCCGCGGAGTTCCTGCTCCTCGACCGGCTCTTCCCGCGGTCGGTGGTGTTCTCCCTCAACCGCGCCGAGCAGTGCCTCGACAACCTCGAGGTCTCGGGCCAGCGCGCAGGCATCCACAACGACGCGCAGCGGCTCATCGGGCGCACCCGCGCCGAGCTCGAGTACCGCTCGCTGTCCGACGTCGTCGCCGACCTGCCGACCGAGATGGAGCGGCTGCAGCGCACCTGCGCGCTGGCCACCGAGGCGGTCACCAAGCGGTTCTTCGCCGGGGCCGAGTCCCTGGCCTGGCACGGGACGGGAGGGGCGTAGCGCCCATGAGCATGCAGCTGCGGGTCGTCCACACGACCACGTTCGAGTACGACGGCAAGGCCGTCGCGTCCTACAACCAGGCGCGCCTGACCCCGGTCACCACGCCCGAGCAGATCGTGGTGCACACCCGCCTCGAGGTCAGCCCCAAGCCGTGGACCTTCACCTACACCGACTACTTCGGCACCGTGGTCACGGCCTTCGAGGTCGTCGACCCGCACGACACCATGACGGTCACCGCGACCTCGACCGTGCAGACCAACCGGCCCGCCCCGCGTCCGGCCGGGCTGACCTGGGAGCAGGTCGCCGCGCGCGACGTCTCCGACCGGTGGACCGAGTTCCTCACCCTGCCCGACCTGGTCGCTCCGCCGGCCGACTTCGCCCAGCGGGCCAAGCAGGTCGCGGCCGACCACGAGCTGCCCGGCGACGCCGCGCGCGACCTCTGCGCGATGGTCCACGACGAGGTCGAGTACGCCCCCGGCGCCACGGACGTGCGCGGGAGCGCCGCGACCGCGTGGCAGCAGCGCGGCGGCGTCTGCCAGGACCTCGCCCACCTCGTCGTCGGCGGCCTGCGCACGGTCGGCATCCCCGCCCGCTACGTCTCGGGCTACCTCCACCCCGACCCCGACCCGGTCATCGGCGCCACCGTCACCGGTTCCTCGCACGCGTGGGTCGAGTGGTGGGACGCCGGCTGGCACCCCTTCGACCCCTGCCACGACACCGAGCCCGACGACCGCTACGTCAGCCTGGCCCACGGCCGCGACTACACCGACGTGCGCCCGATCAGCGGCATCTACTCCGGCGCGGCCACCTCGCGCATGACCGTCGCGGTCGACGTGACGCGTCTAGCCTGAGACCTCGTGGCTGGATCACACGCACGACGTACCGACGACACCGCCCACGGGCACGGCCACGGACACGGGCACGGCCCCCCGCCCGCCCTCGACGTACGCCGCGGGCCGCGGCTGGTGCTGGTCGGCTCGTTGGTCGTCGGCCTGCTGCTGACGGTCGTGGGGCTGGTGCTGCTGTGGCCCGACGGCGACGAGGTCCACGACCTGGCCGGCAAGGTGCAGTTCGCGGCGCCCGGGGTGACCTTCCCCCGCGGCGAGGTGCTCTCGGTGCAGGAGCCCTGCGCCCCGGGCAGCGCCGGCGCCGACTGCGGGCAGATCCAGGTGCGCGTCGAGGGCGGCGAGGACGACGGCGCGAAGGTGGCCATCGGCGTACCCCCCGACGTGCTGCAGGCCGACCTGCGGGCCGGCGACACGGTCAAGCTGATCCGCACCCCGGCCCAGGAGGGACAGGACGCGCGCATCAACTACTTCGGGACCGTGCGTGACGCGCCGCTGGTCCTGCTGCTGGGGCTGTTCGTGGTGGTGGTGCTGGCGGTGGCCCGCTTCCGCGGACTGATGGCCCTGATCGGGCTGGCCTTCGCGACCGCGGTGATCGCGGTCTTCGTGCTCCCCGCGCTGCTGTCGGGCGAGCCCGGTGTGCTCGTCGGGATGGTCGGCTCCGCCGCGATCATGTACGTCGTCCTCTACACGACCCACGGCTGGTCGCTGCGCACCAGCGCGGCGCTGGGCGGCACGCTCGCCGGCATCGGCCTGACGGCGTTGATCGGCCACCTCGCCGTGGGTGGCACCCGCCTGACCGGCGTGGCCGACGAGGGCTCGCGCGTGCTCGGCACCTTCGCCCCCGACCTGTCCTTCCAGGGCGTCTTCGCCTGCGCGATCATCGTGGCCGGCCTCGGCGTGCTCAACGACGTCACCATCACCCAGGCCTCGGCCGTGTGGGAGCTGCGTGCCGCCTCCCCCACGATGTCGCGGTCCGGGGTCTTCGCCGCCGGAATGCGGATCGGCCGCGACCACATCGCCTCGACGATCTACACGATCGTGTTCGCCTATGCCGGCACGACGCTGACCGTCCTGCTGGTGCTCCGCCTCTACGCCCTGCCCGGCAGCACGCTCCTGGCCACCGAGGAGATCACGCAGGAGGTCGTGCGGACCCTCGCCACCAGCATCGGGCTCGTGCTCGCCGTGCCGCTGACAACGTTGATCGCCGTGGCCACCCTGCCGCCCGCCGTCGACCCCGACCTCATCGGGTGACGTCGGCGAAGCGGGCCGCTCCCGGCTCGAACGGCAGCCGCAGCGACCGCACCAGGCAGCTGATCGAGCGGTAGGCGCCGACCAGCATCAGCAGCTCGAGGATCGCCTCCTCGCTGTGGACCTGCGCCAGCCGCGACCAGAGCGAGTCGTCGACGTCGCAGGTGTCGAGCAGGCTGTCGGCGAGCTCGACCAGCACGCGCTCGTCGTCGGTCCAGCAGGGGTCCGCGGGACCCCCAGTGGTCAGCGACGCGACCTGCTCGGCGTCGAGGCCGGCCCTGGCGGCGTACGTCGCCACGTGGACGCCCCACTCGTACTCCGCCCCGCAGCGCGCCGTCACCCGGTCGATCACGATCTCCCGCTGGCGGATCGTGAGGTGGCCACGGTCGAGCAGCCCACCGCCGAAGAACCGCTCGAAGAGCCGACCATCGCGCGCCAGGGTCGTGAAGAGCACCAGCGGCGCGTTGCCGCGCATGACCAGGTCGATCGCCGCCTGCACGTCGGGGTCGAGGGGTGGGGTCGCCGGCGCGATCCGGGCGCCGGAAGTGCTATCAAGATCAGAGCGAGTCATGCCCGGGAGCGTAGGCGAGGTGCTATAGGTTGTAAAGCATGACGCGTCCGATCATGGCGGCCCTCGACCTGCTCGGCCGGCGCGGCACCCTGCGCGTCCTGTGGGAGCTGCGCGGCGACCCCCTGACCTTCCGGGCCCTCGTCGAGGCGGCCGAGACCAACCCCGCCACTCTCAACACCCGGCTGCGCGAGCTGCGCGACGCGGCCGTCGTCACCCACGACGACGGCGGCTACCGCCTCACCGACCACGGGCGGGCGCTCATGACGGCGCTGGCCCCGCTTCAGTCCTGGGCCGAGACCTGGGCGGCACGCTGAGACCGCACCGGATCCCCCGGCCCGCCCGCCAGGCCCTATCCTGCAAAGGCGAACGGGCCGGCCGGGCGACCGCGTTGGACCTGGATCACTCCAGGGCCACCGAGGAAGGTCCGGGCTCCGCAGAGCAGGGCGGTGGGTAACACCCACCCGGGGCAACCCGCGGGACAGTGCCACAGAGAACAGACCGCCTCCCGAGTCAGTAGCACCGACGAGGGAGGTAAGGGTGAAACGGTGGAGCAAGAGACCACCAGCACGCCGGGTGACCGGCGTGGCTAGGCAAACCCCGCCCGGAGCAAGATCAGACAGCGCACGTCCGAGGGCTGCTCGCCCGAGTGCGCGGGTAGATCGCTGGAGGCCGTCGGCAACGGCGGTCGTAGATGGATGGTCGCCCCTCCTCCCGCAAGGGCGGAGGACAGAACCCGGCCTACAGGCCGGCCCGTTCGCCACACCGCTCCGACCGGGCGCTCACCCCGAAGATCGGAACAGGACCCGCGGTCGCGAGTGCTGTAGCCGGTGACACCCCGTCGTCCATCGTTCGAAGGAGCCCCTATGTCCCAGGTACTCGTCATCGGCGCCCACGGCAAGGTCGCCCTGCTCGCCGAGGAGCTGCTCGTCCAGGCCGGCCACCAGGTCACCGGGATGATCCGCAAGCCCGAGCAGGCCGACGACGTCCGCGCGACCGGCGCCGAGCCGGTGGTCGCCGACATCGTGAGCATCGAGGACGACGCGCTCGCCACGCTGCTGGCCGAGCACGACGTGGTCGTCTGGTCCGCCGGGGCCGGCGGTGGCAGCGCCGAGCGCACCTACGCCATCGACCGCGATGCCGCGATCCGCACGATCGACGCCGCGCAGGCCGCCGGCGGCACGCACGTGGTGATGGTGTCCTACTTCGGGGCCGGTCCCGACCACGGGGTGAGCCCCGACCACGACTTCTTCGCCTACGCTGACGCCAAGAGCGCCGCCGACGCCCACCTCCAGGCGTCGTCGACGCCGTGGACGCTGCTGCGACCCAGCAGCCTCACCGACGGCCCGGCCACCGGTGTCGCCACCTCCGACACCGAGTCCCGCGAGGTCTCGCGCGCGACCGTGGCGCAGGTCGTCGCGACGGTGGTGGACGCCGGTGAGGCCGCCGTGGGCCGCGTCATCACGTTCAACGGCGGCGACCAGGACGTCGCGACCGTCGTCAGCTGACGTACGCCGCCCGCACCCAGCCGCCCAGCTGCTCGACGACGTCGGTCGACTCGCGCACGAGGCCGGCGTAGAGGTGGGTGACGTGCCAGTGCTGCTCCAGGCAGCGGTAGCGTACCGGGACGCCGGCGGCCTGGGCGGCGGCCACGAAGCGCTCGGTGTCGTCGCGCAGGATCTCGTCGCGCGCCCCGTGCACCAGCAGCGGCGGCAGGCCAGCGAGGTCGGCGGGGTCGGCGAGCAGCGGCGAGACCCCGGGGTCGCGCCGGTCGCCGCCGGCGTAGTCGCGGGCGCAGCGCTCGAGCCAGGCCCGGGTCAGCAGCGGGTCGTCGGCGGTCTCGTCGAGCCCGTCGAGGGTGAGGTCGACCCACGGTGAGATGAGCGCCAGCGCCGCCGGGAGCGGACGACCCAGCGACCGCAGGCGCACGGCCAGGGCGAGCGCGAGGCCGCCACCGGCCGAGTCACCGGCGACGACGACGTGCCCGGGCGCGGCGCCGCGGGCCAGGAGCGCCTCGTAGGCGGCGAGGGCGTCGTCGACGGCGGCCGGGTAGGGGTGCTCGGGGGCCAGCCGGTAGTCGAGCAGGTGCGCGACGGCGCCCGCGTGGTGAGCCAGGTGGGCCGCGACCGCACGGTGCGTGACCATCGACCCGACGGTGTAGCCACCGCCGTGGAGGTAGAGCAGCGCCCGGTCGGGGTCGCTGAGCGGCGTACGGATCGTGAGCGCCGGGCCACCGCCGAGCAACGCGTCCTCGACGGTCGTGCCCTTCGGCAGCACCGCGAGGCGGGTCAGGGCGTCGAGGACCCGCCGCTGCGTCGGCGGTCGCAACCGGGTGCCGAGCACCGGGCGGACCGCGGCGCGGGTCAGGGATCGCATGACCGGCAGGGGAACTCTCATGGCGCCACCCAACCACGGACCGGTTCAGGCCAGCGTCAGGCCAGGCTCAGGCCAGCGAGAGGAAGAGCTTCTCCATCTTCTTGACGTCGACCCCGTCGAGGCCGTCGTCGCTCTCGCTGAGGCACTGCTGCAGGCCGGTCGCCACGATGGCGTAGCCGCTGCGGCTCAGGGCCTTGTTGACCGCGGCGAGCTGGGTCAGGACCGCCTCGCAGCTCGACCCTTCCTCCATCATCGCGATGACGCGGGCCAGGTGGCCGTTCGCCTTCTTCATGCGCAGGATGATGGCCTTGATGTCATCGGGAGCGAGGTCCATGGGAGTTCCTTGTCTGGAGCATGTGGTGCTCAGTGGGAGTGCGGAGGCCGTGGGAGGGGCGGTGGGAGCCGTCGGCACGAAGAATCTCATGCGTCGGCCCCCGTCGTGCGCAGATCTTTCGGACCGACGGGGAGCCGCGCGTGGAGACGGGGGCCGCGAGGGCGGGGTGGTCAGTCACCGACGGCGTCGATCCCGCGCTGCACGATGAGGGGGTCGGGCGCCTGGACGACGTCGGGGTCCTTGCCGTCGTAGTCGAAGCGCGAGAGGAAGTGGCGCATCGCGTTGATGCGGGCCCGCTTCTTGTCGTTGCTCTTGATCGTCGTCCACGGTGACCACTCGGTGTCGGTACGCCGGATCATCGCCTCCTTGGCGGCGGTGTAGTCGCCCCACTTCTCCAGCGAGTCGAGGTCGATCGGCGAGAGCTTCCACTGCCGCACGGGGTCGACCTGGCGGATGATGAAGCGGGTCCGCTGCTCGGACTGGGTCACCGAGAACCAGTACTTGGTCAGCGAGATGCCGCTGTCGACGAGCATCCGCTCGAACAGCGGGACCTGCATCATGAACTGCTCGTACTCGGCGGGCGTGGCGAACCCCATCACCCGCTCGACCCCGCCGCGGTTGTACCAGGAGCGGTCGAACAGGACCATCTCGCCGGCGGTCGGCAGGTGCTTGACGTAGCGCTGGAAGTACCACTGGTTCTGCTCACGGTCGCTGGGCTTGGTCAGCGCGACCGTACGGGCGTAGCGCGGGTTGAGGTGCTCCATGAAGCGTTTGATCGTGCCGCCCTTGCCGGCGGCGTCGCGGCCCTCGAAGAGCAGGACGTGCTTGCTGCCGGTGTCGGCCGCCCAGCGCTGGAACTTCAGCAGCTCGACCTGCAGCAGGTACTTCGCCTCGTCGTAGTCCTCGCGCGACATCCGCTCGTCGTAGGGGTAGTTCTCGCGCCAGGTGTCGACCGCGCGGCCGTCGGGGTCGAGCAGCACCGGGTCGTCGTCGTGGTCCTCGCCGATGCGGTAGCCCTCGATGTGGAGTCGGTCGATGTACTCCCGTACGTCACCCAGCATGGGGGCAACCTAGTCCTGGTTGCTGAACGGCAGGTGACGCGCGGCGCCGAGACGCCAGGAGTCGAGCACGCGGCAGGCGCCCGGCTCGTACCAGGCGAGGTCGAGCCGCTCGGCGCGGCAGCGGGCCGGCAGCGACGGCACCGTCGCTGCGAGCAGGGCGCGGGTCGAGGCCACCGAGACCTCCGGCGAGACGACGTCGAGGGTCAGGTGGGGCACGACCTCCTCGAACCGGCCGGCGTACGGCGGGTGGTCGGGGAAGGCTTCGAAGACCCGCGCGGTCAGGGCGTGGAAGGGGTCTGCGGGCACGGGTCGCAGGTGCACGAGCCCGTCGGCGAAGACGTGCAGGTCCTCGAGGACGAAGTCGAACGGCGCGGTGTCGGCGGCGATCGCCGCGAGCCGGGCCAGGTCGCCGGCGGTGGGCGCGTCGACGAACGGACCGATGACGGTGACGTGGGCGTGGGTGAAGGCGGGGTCGGCCGAGACGTAGTCGGCGTCGTAGTGGGCGTGCCGGGCGCGCACGAACGGCTCGAGGGCGGGCACGGGGACCTGGACGACGCTGTGGCCGGGGTGGCCGGGTCGGGTCTGCACCTTGATAGCCTCGCCGAGCCAGTCGACCTCTCGCCACGAGGGGTCAGGGAACCCGGTGGGAGTCCGGGACTGACGCGCAGCGGTGTGGGTGACGGGCGGAGCACGTCGGACGGTGTCCGACAGCCACTGGGTCGAGCTGACCTGGGAAGGAGTTCCGTACCGGTCGATCCCGAGTCCGAAGACCTGCTGGCCCTTGCGACATCCGCCGTGAGGTCATCACAAGGACGACGCGCAGAGTCCTGGACCCACCGAGGACCCTCGTGCTCCCCTCCGGCACCTCATTTCGCACCCCGCAGACCCCTCGCACCCCTCGCACCCCTCGCACCCGCCGGGACCTGTGTCCGGGCGTCCTGCGCCCCTGGGCCGCCGACGACGGGGCGCTGGTACGCCTGCGCCTGGTCGGCGGGCGCCTCACCTCGCGCCAGCTCGTCGCCGTCGGCGCCGTGGCCCGACGCTACGGCGACGGCGACCTGCACCTGACCGGGCGCGCCAACCTGCAGCTGCGCGGGCTGCCGCTCGGACCCGACGGGGCCCGGCTGCGCCCCGACGTGGTCGAGGCGGTCGCCGCGACCGGACTGCTGCCCACGCGCACCCACGACCTGGTGCGCAACGTGATGGTCTCGCCGCAGACCGGTCTCGCGGGCGGGGACGACGGCGGGCGGGCCGACCTGCGCGCGGTGGCGGCCGAGCTCGAGGCGCTGCTGGTCGCCGACCCCGGGCTGGCCGACCTGCCGGGCCGCTTCCTGTTCGTGCTCGACGACGGGCGCGGCGACCTGCTGCGGCCGTGCGACCTCGGGCTGGTGGCCCTCGACGCCGCGGTCGCGCAGCTGCGCGTCGGAGCGGCCTGGGGTCGCGTCGTGCCGCTCGTCTCTGCGGCGGCCGCGCTGCACGACCTGGCCCGCCGCTTCGCCGACGCGCGCGGCACGGGACCCGACGCCCCGTGGCACGTCGACGAGCTCGGCGTACGGCTGGTCGCGGCGCAGCCGCCCGACCCGCGGCTGCCGCCACCCGCTCCCCCGCTGCCCTACGGACCGGTCGCCGGCGGGGTGCACGTCGCGGCGCCCGGCGGGGTGGTCGGCCCCCTGCTGGCCGCCGACCTGGCGGCGCGTGCCGACGAGCTCGTGGTCACGCCGTGGCGTGGCGTGCTCGTGCCGGTGCCGGGGGCCGCCGCGTGAGCGCCCTCATGCCGCCCCCGCGGCGCTACCCCTACGTCGCCGACGGGCCCGCGATCTACGTCGACTCGTTCGCCACGATCCGGGCGGAGGCCGACCTGGCGTCGGTGCCGGCCGGGGCCGAGAAGGTCGCCGTACGGATGATCCACGGCAGCGGCCAGGTCGACCTCGTGCGCGACCTCGTCGTGCACCCCGGCCTCGTGCCGGCCGCGCGCACGGCGCTCGCCGGGGGTGCGCCGGTGCTCACCGACGCGCGCATGGTCGCGATGGGCGTCACCGCCAGCCGGTTGCCGGCCGACAACGAGGTGCGCTGCTTCCTCACCGACGAGCGGGTCCCCGGCCTCGCGGCCGCGTGGCGGACCACGCGCTCCGCGGCCGCGGTGTCGTTGTGGGAGCCCCACCTCGAGGGCGCCGTGGTCGCGATCGGCAACGCCCCGACCGCGCTCTTCCACCTGCTCGAGATGCTGCTGGCCGGCGCACCGCGCCCGGCGGCGATCGTGGGCTGCCCGGTCGGCTTCATCGGCGCTGCGGAGTCGAAGGAGGCGCTCGCCTGCTTCGCCGACGACCACGGCATCGACGTCCCCTTCGTGACCGTGCGCGGGCGCCGCGGCGGCTCGGCGATGGCGTCGTCGGCGGTCAACGCCCTCGCGCGGGACGAGGAGTGAGCGCGATGTCGAGCGGGGACGGACGTTTCTCCTGCGTGGGCCTGGGTCCTGGCGACCCCGAGCTGATCACGCTCAAGGCCGCGCGGCTGATCGGCGCCGCCGACGTGGTGGCGTTCCACGCCGGGGTGCGCAAGCAGTCGCACGCCCGCCGGATCGCCGGCGACCTGGTGCCGGCCGACGCGATCGAGGTCGAGCTGCGCTACCCGGTCACGACCGGCACCACCGACCACCCGGGCGGCTACGCCGGCGCGATGGCCGACTTCTACGAGGCCTCGGCGGCCACGCTCGCCGCCCACCTCGAGACCGGGCGCCACGTGGTGCTGCTGGCCGAGGGCGACCCGTTGTTCTACGGCTCGGCCATGTACATGCACGACCGGCTCGCCGAGCGCTTCGAGACCGAGGTCGTCCCGGGCGTGCCGGCCTTCTGCGCCGCGACCGCCGCGGCCGCCCTGCCCCTGGTGCGCCAGACCGACGTGCTCACGGTCCTGCCCGGCACGCTGCCCGAGGCCGAGCTCGCCCGTCGACTCGCCGACACCGACGGCGCGGTGATCATGAAGCTCGGCCGCACCTTCCCCGCCGTACGACGGGCGCTGGCGGCGGCCGGTCGCCTCGACGATGCGGTCTACGTCGAGCGTGCGTCGCAGGACGAGGAGCGGCGGCTGCCGGTGGCCGAGGTCGATCCCGCGTCGGTGCCGTACTTCTCGCTCGTCGTGGTGCCCGGTGACTCGCGCCGGTCGGTGGTCACGGCGGCGCCCGTGGTCGAGCACGCCGCCGAGCTCCTCGTCGTGGGCCTCGGACCCGGCCCCGACCGCTGGCTCACCCCGGAGGTGAGCAGTGCTCTCGCCGCGGTCGACCACGTGGTCGGCTACGCGCCGTACGTCAACCGGGTGCCGCAGCGCACAGGCCTGACGCGGCACGCGTCGGGCAACACCGTCGAGGTCGACCGGGCGCGCCACGCCCTCAGGCTGGCCGCGGCGGGTGAGCGGGTGGCGGTCGTCTCGGGCGGCGACGCCGGGGTCTTCGGGATGGCGGCGGCGGTCTTCGAGGTCGCCGACGAGTTCCCGTCAGTGTCGGTGCGGGTGCTGCCGGGGGTGAGCGCGGTGCAGGCCGTGGCGGCCCGGGCGGGCGCCCCGATCGGGGGTGACTTCGCCGTCGTCAGCCTCTCCGACCGGCTCAAGCCGTGGTCGGTGATCGAGCAGCGGCTGCGGGCGATCGCTCGGGCCGACCTGGTGCTGGCGATCTACAACCCCGCCTCACGCAGCCGCACCGAGCAGGTCGTCGAGGCCCAGAAGCTGTTGCTCGAGGAGCTGCCGGCCGACCGCCCGGTCGTCGTCGGGCGCGACGTCGGCCGCGCCGAGGAATCGTTGAGCGTCACCACGCTCGCCGAGCTCGACGCCGCCTCGATCGACATGAAGTGCCTGCTGATCGTCGGGTCGTCGGGCACGACCGTGAGCGCCGGCGGTGCGGTGTGGACGAGCCGGTCGGTCGGCAGCCGGGCGTGAGGCACGATGGACGCGTGATCGATCCTGCGCAGCAGCTGCAGTCCTTGGTCGAGCGGGAGCGGGCGGGTGAGTCGCTGGAGCTGACGTTCTTCTGGACCCACGAGTCCGACGACCACACCACCGTCGGGCGCGAGTGCTTCTCGCAGTGGTGGGTCGCGCCGTTCGACGTCGACGGGCGGACCTACCTCACTGCCGAGCACTGGATGATGGCCGAGAAGGCGCGCGTCTTCGGGGACCGCGAGTCGGAGTCGGCCGTCCTCGGCGTCGCGAGCCCGGCCGAGGCGAAGGCCTTGGGCCGCGGCGTCCGTGGCTTCGACAGCGCTGTATGGGCCGAGCACCGCTTCGACGTCGTGGTGCGGGGCAACGCCGCCAAGTTCGCTCAGCACCCGGCGCTGGGCCGGGTGCTGGACGGCACCGGCGACAGCACCCTGGTGGAGGCGAGTCCCGACGACCTGATCTGGGGCATCGGGTTCGCCGAGGACGACCCCGCCGCCGCGTCCCCGCGCGCCTGGCGCGGGCTCAACCTGCTCGGGTTCGCGCTCGTGCAGGCGCGGGCGGTGCTGCGGGGGCGGTGACGCGTCGGCACCCGGGCTGCGGCACCACCGGGTGGAGCGCGCTGGGCTGTCACCGTGCCTGGCAGATCGCGGCGATCAAGGTGCGAGGACGGCCACGGCCGAACCTCGAGACCTGGTGCAGGAGGTCGAGACCCCGCCCTGCGCCTGAGTGGTCTCGAGGCTCGGGCCGAGCAGCCCTCGCACCTCGACCGGCGTGGTGGACCGACCGCCCGACTCTCGGCATGTCGAGGCGTATCGCCTCGCAGTCTTGCTGCTGACCACAGCGCGCTTCTCGTGCGCAAACAACCTGGCGATGCTCTGCCGACGCCATCACCGCGCCAGGACCCGCGGCGGGGGGTCCTACCGCACGCTGGACCCCGGCCTTGACGAGTGAACCAGCCCCACCGGCCTGATCCACATCGTCGACCGCCGCCGGCAACCCTGACCACCCCACACCCCACGCCCTCAGCCAGGACGCGGGGTCATCGGCACGCCCCGGGTCCGGCGCAGCACCCCCTCGTAGGCTCGACGCGATGACGGTGCAACCGAGCCTGTTCGACGACGGCGGTCTGGGCGTCGACACGACGTTCGCGACGGCCCGGCGCACGCCGCTGGACGAGCACTCGTGGGTCGAGCACGTCCCGGGGTGGCTGAGCGGGTCCCTCGAGCTGTTCGAGCACCTCCTCGGCCTCACGGGGTGGGAGCAGCGCGAGCGGTGGATGCCGCAGGGCAGGGTCGCGGAGCCGCGGCTCACCACCGACGTCGCCGACCTCGCGGCCGCGCCGCACCCCGTGCTGGCCACCGCCGCCCAGGCGCTGTCCACGCACTACGGCGTCGACTACGACGGTCTGTGGATGAACCTCTACCGCGACCACCGCGACAGCACCGGCTGGCACGGCGACGCCGCTTCCTGCCGGCGCCCCGACTGCACGGTGCCGGTGCTGTCGCTGGGCGCCGCCCGCCGGTTCCTCGTGCGGCCGGTCGACGGCGGACCCAGCACCGTCCTGTCCCCCGTCTCGGGCGACCTGGTCGTGATGGGCGGGCGGTGCCAGACCGACTGGCGGCACTCGGTGCCCAAGCAGACCGTCGCGACCGGCCCACGCATCAGCGTCAACTTCCGCGCGAGCAGCCAGGCGCGGCCCGACCCACGATGAGCAGTCAGTCGCGCGCTCGGTCGGCCGAGTAGAGGTAGGACTCCCCGCCGTCACGGGCCAGCGCCCGCCCCACCAGGATCACCGCGGCCTGCCGCAGCCCGGCGGCCTCGACCTGGTCGGCGATGTCGGCGACGGTGCCGTGCAGGACGACCTGCTCGGGCTGGCTGGCTCGGTAGACGACGACCACCGGGCAGTCCTCGCCGTACGACGCCACCACCTCGGCCATCACCTCGCGCACCCGCGTGATCGCGAGGTGCACCGCGAGGGTCGCGCGGGTGGCGGCGAACGCCGCCAGCGACTCGGTGTCGGGCATGGCCGTGGAGCGGGCCTGGGCGCGGGTGATGACGACCGACTGGGCGACCAGCGGCACCGTGAGCTCGCGGCCCACGACGGCGGCGGCCGCGGCGTACGACGCGACCCCGGGGGTCACGTCCCAGGGCACGCCTGCGACGTCGAGGCGGCGGGTCTGCTCGGCCACGGCGCTGTAGACCGACGGGTCGCCGGACGCGAGCCGTACGACGTCGAGGCCCTCCGCGTGCGCCTCGACCATGGTTGCGACCATCGCGTCGAGGTCGAGCGCCTGCGTGTCGACCAGGCGGGCGTCGGGGCGGCAGTGCGAGAGCACCTCGGCGTCGAGGTAGGTGCCGGGGTAGAGCACGACGTCGGCGGCCGCGAGCATCGCGGCGGCGCGCAGCGTGAGCAGGTCGGCCGCGCCGGGTCCGGCGCCGACGAAGTGGACGGTCATCGGTCCTCCACGGGTGCGGTCCAGCTCCACTGGGTGACGGTGCGGGCGGGGCTCCACCCGGTGAACGAGCCGATCGGGGCCGCGGTCTCGACGGCGATGCGGGTGAGCTCACCGCCGTGGTCGGCGTACTGCGCGCCCAGCACCAGCTCGGTCTCGAGGGTGACGCCGTGCACGACCAGCCTCCCGCCCGGCCGCAGCGACGCTCGGCACCGGTCGAGCAGGCCGGGGGCGGTCGCCCCGCCGCCGACGAAGACCGCGTGCGCGGGCCCCAGTCGCGGGAGCACCTGGTCGAGGTCGCCGCACTCCACCCGCAGCCCCGGTACGCCGAGCCGGCCGGCGTTGCGCGCGATGCGCTCGGCCCTCGCCGGGTCGCGCTCGACGGCGACGGTCGCGCAGGTCGGGTGGGCGCGCATCCACTCGATGCCGACGGAGCCGGCGCCGGCACCGAGGTCGAGCAGGACCTGGCCGGGTTGCGGGGCCAGGCGGGCCAGGGCGCAGGCGCGCAGGTCGCGCTTGGTGAGCTGGCCGTCGTGCTCGAAGGCCTCGTCGGGCAGCCCGGCGACCCACGAGCCGACGACCGGTCCGCGGCAGTCCAGGGCCACGACGTTGAGCCGCGGCGACACCGCCGACCAGGTCGCGGCGACCCCCTCGGTGCGCGACTCGTCGTCGGCACCCAGGTCGCCCAGGACCGTCATCCGGGTCGCGCCGTAGCCCGCGTCGACCAGCAGGCCCGCGAGCGTCGCGGGCGTCGTCTCGTCCGACGACAGCACCAGCACCCGGTGGTCGGGGGCGAGGTGGCGCAGCACCGCCTCGACCCGGCGACCCACGACGGTGACGACCTCGCTGCTCTCGGCGTCCCACACCATCCGGGCCCGCGCCAGCGACACCGACGACACCGCGGGCAGCACCTCGACCCGGTCGGCGCCGACGACACGCGCCAACGACGTGGCGATGCCGGAGACCAGCGGGTCGCCGGAGGCGAGCACGACCACGGGCCGGTCGGCGTGGTCGGCGAGCAGGTCGTAGGTCAACGGGCTCGGCCACGTACGCCGCTGCTGGCCCGCGACGTCGGGCAGCAGGCCCAGCTGGCGCGACGACCCGACGACGACCTCGGCGGCCGAGACCCGCGACCGCGACTGCGGCGACAGGCCGGCCCAGCCGTCGGCGCCGAGGCCGACGACGGTGACGTGCGAGGGCAGCGGGTCGGGCACGGGCCGAGACGCTACCGGGCTAGTGTCTGCGCCGTGCTCGGTGCCTCGGACCCGCTGCCCCACCGCCCACGCCGGATCGTCGTCGCCGGCGTCAGCGGCACCGGCAAGACGACGCTGGCCGCGCGGATCGGCGAGGTGCTCGGGATCGAGCACGTCGAGATCGACGCGCTCTTCCACGGCGAGGACTGGGAGCCGCGCCCGACCTTCGCCGCCGAGGTCGACGCGTTCACCGCGCGGGAGGCGTGGGTGACCGAGTGGCAGTACTCCTCGGCCCGCCCGTTGCTGGCCGCCCGCGCCGACCTGATGGTGTGGCTCGACCTGCCCTTCCGCGTGACGCTGTGGCGGCTCACCGGCCGCACGCTGCGCCGGCGCTTCAGCCGTCAGACCCTGTGGAACGGCAACCGGGAGGCGCCACTCCACACGTTCCTCACCGACCGCGGCCACGTCGTGCGGTGGGCGATCGCGACTCGGCACCGCCTGCGCACGGCGGTGCCCGACGCGGCGACGGCCCACCCCGGACTGGTCGTCGTGCGCCTCCACACCCAGCGAGAAGTGGACCACTGGACGGCCCGCCTGCGCGACGCGCAGCCGGGTCGCTAGCCTGACCGCACAGCCCCGAGGTGCCCCGACGTCGTACGACCCTGTGCGACCGACGGGAGAATCTGGGAAGCCGGTGAGAGTCCGGCACAGGCCCGCTGCGGTGACCTGGACCCGACGACGGTGATCCAGGAAGTCCGAAGACCGGCCTCGAGGCTTCTGTCCATGGCGAGCGAGCGGGAGCCTCCGATGCCACAGCACCACCTGCCCTACCCCTTCTCCGCCGTCGTCGACGCGGGTGACATGTCGCTGGCGCTCGTGCTGACGACGATCTCGCCCGAGATCGGCGGCGTCCTCGTGCGCGGCGAGAAAGGCACGGCCAAGTCGACGATCGTGCGCGCGCTGGCCGCCGTGCTGCCGCCGATCGACGTCGTCGCCGGCGACCGCTTCTCGTGTGCCCCGGGCGGCAGCTCGCCCGACGGGTCGTACGCCGCCGACGCACCGGTGGAGACCCGCCCGGTGCGCCTGGTCGAGCTGCCCGTGGGCGCCACCGAGGACCGCGTGCTCGGCTCGCTGCACCTCGAGCGCGCGCTGTCCGAGGGCAAGGCCGAGTACGAGCCCGGCCTGCTGGCCAAGGCCCACCGCGGCCTGCTCTACGTCGACGAGGTCAACCTGCTGCACGACCACCTCGTCGACCTCCTGCTCGACGCCGCGGCCATGGGTCGCTCGACCGTCGAGCGCGACGGGGTGTCGGTCTCCCACGACGCGCGCTTCGTCCTCGTGGGCACGATGAACCCCGAGGAGGGTGAGCTGCGCCCGCAGCTGCTCGACCGCTTCGGGCTCACCGTCGAGGTCGCCGCGCCGCGCGACCCCGCGCTGCGGGTCGAGGTGGTGCGCCGCCGGATGGCCCACGACGCCGACCCGGTCGCCTTCGCCGCGGCGTACGACGAGAGCGAGCGAGCGGTGACGGCGCGGATCCGGGCCGCCCAGGCCCGGATCGGATCGGTCGTGCTGGGTGACGACATGCTCCTGCGCATCGCCGAGCTGTGCGCGGCCTTCGACGTCGACGGCATGCGCGCCGACATCGTCACCGCCCGCACCGCCGTGGCCCATGCCGCCTGGCACGAGCGCGACGAGGTGACGCTCGAGGACGTGCGCGCCGCCGCACGGCTCTCGTTGCCGCACCGGCGCCGACGAAACCCGTTCGACGCGCCCGGGCTCGACGAGGACCTGCTCGACGAGGTGCTGGGCGACGACGAGCCCGAGCCGGACCCGGAGCCCGACCCGGGCGGCGGTCCGGACGGTGGCGGTGGGGAGGACTCGTCGGTCGACGGTCCCGAGACAGGCGCCGACGCACCTTCCTCGACCGACGTGGGGGACGGTGCTCCCCACGCCGAGGGTGCCGACCAGCAGACCACCACCGCGGCGGGCACGCCCTACCGCGCCCGGCTGTTCACCGTGCACGGCACCGGTGCCGGCGAGGCCGGCAAGCGCAGCCGCGCGGTCACCGACGCCGGTCGCCGGGTGGGGTCGACCACCGGCACGCGCGGCCCGATCCACCTGCTCGAGACGCTGCGGGCCGCGGCCCCGCACCAAGCGGCCCGTGGTCGCGGCACCGGCCCGGTGGTCTTCCGCGGCAGCGACCTGCGGGTCGCGACCCGGGAGGGCCGCGAGTCCAACCTGGTGCTGTTCTGCGTCGACGCGTCGGGCTCGATGGCCGCGCGCCGAAGGATGGAGCAGGTCAAGACGGCCATCCTGAGCCTGCTGCTCGACGCCTACCAGCGCCGCGACAAGGTAGGCCTGGTCACCTTCCGCGGCAGCAGCGCCGACCTCGCACTGCCACCGACCCACTCGGTCGACGTCGCCGCGCGCCGGCTCGACGACCTGCCCGCCGGCGGGCGCACGCCGCTGGCCGAGGGCCTGCTCGAGGCGCACCGCGTGCTGCGGGTGGAGCGCATCCGCGACCCGCGGCGTCGTCCGTTGCTCGTGGTGGTCACCGACGGGCGGGCCACCAGCGGTGTCGACCCGCTCGGCCGCACGGCGCTGTCCGCCCGCCTGCTCGCGGCCGAGCGCGTCGCCTCGCTCGTCGTCGACTGCGAGTCCGGAGCCATGCGGCTCGGGCTGGCGGCCCGGCTCGCCGCCGACCTCGGTGCCGAGCACGTGCCGGTCGGCGAGGTGACCGCCGAGGCGCTGACCTCAGCGGTGCGCGCCGCGTGAACGTCTACGAGGCGATCGCGACGCGTCGCGACGTGCGCGCCGAGTTCACCGGGGCGCCGGTCGCCGACGACGTGCTCACCCGGGTGCTCGGCGCCGCGCACGCCGCCCCGAGCGTCGGGCACAGCCAGCCCTGGGACTTCGTGCTGGTGCGCGACCGCGCCACCCGCACCCGCTTCCACGGGCACGTGACCGCCGAGCGCGCGACGTACGCCGCCTCGCTGCCGCCGGAGCGGGCGTCGACCTTCGAGGCGATCCGGGTCGAGGGCGTCCTCGACGCCACCCTCGGGGTCGTCGTCACCCACGACCCCGACCGGGGTGGCCCGCAGGTGCTGGGCCGGCACACCATCGACGACGCCGGCCTCTACTCGACGTGCCTGGCGATCCAGAACCTCTGGCTGGCCGCGACCGCCGAGGGACTCGGCGTCGGCTGGGTGTCGTTCTACCGCGAGCCGTTCCTGCGCGACCTGCTCGGCATCCCCGCAGGGGTGCGCCCGGTCGCCTGGCTCTGCGTCGGGCCGGTCTCACACCTCCACGACCGACCCGACCTCGAGCGACACGGGTGGCGCGAGCGCCGCCCGCTCGCCGATGCCGTCCACCACGAGAAGTACGGGAGCTGACCGTGCCGCAGGGCAAGCCGCTCGTCGTCCCCGACGACGGGCTCACCACCGCACAACGCCGCAACCAGCCGCTGCTGATGGTCCACACCGGCGACGGCAAGGGGAAGTCGACCGCCGCCTTCGGCCTGGCGATCCGCGCCTGGAACCAGGGCTGGGACGTCGGGGTGTTCCAGTTCGTCAAGTCGGCCAAGTGGCGCATCGGCGAGCAGACCGTGCTCGAGCGCCTCGGCGAGCTGCACGCGCAGACCGGCGAGGGCGGACCCGTCGAGTGGCACAAGATGGGGTCGGGCTGGTCGTGGTCGCGCAAGGCCGGGGAGGCCGAGGACCACGCCCGCGACGCCGCCGAGGGGTGGGCCGAAGTCAAGCGCCGGATCGCCGAGGAACGCCACGACCTCTACGTCCTCGACGAGTTCACCTACCCGATGCAGTGGGGCTGGGTCGACGTCGACGACGTGGTCTCGACGCTGCGCGACCGCCCCGGCCGGCAGTACGTCGTGGTGACCGGCCGTCGTGCCCACCCCGCCCTGGTCGAGGCCGCCGACCTGGTCACCGAGATGACGAAGGTCAAGCACCAGATGGACCGGGGCCAGAAGGGCCAGCGGGGCATCGAGTGGTGAACGCGCTCCCCCTCCCCCGGTCCCTGCCGCGGATCGTGGTGGCGGCCCCCGGCACCGGCCAGGGCAAGACCACGGTCGCCACCGGCCTGATGGCGGCCCTGCGGGCCCGCGGGCTGGTCGTGAGCGGCCACAAGGTCGGGCCCGACTACATCGACCCCGGCTACCACGCCCTCGCCTGCGGCCGCCCCGGTCGCAACCTCGACCCGCACCTGGTCGGTGAGCACCGCGTCGTCCCGCTGCTCGCGCACGGCGCCACGGTGCCGACGTCGGCCGACGTCGCCGTCGTCGAGGGCGTCATGGGCCTCTACGACGGCCGCGTCGGCAGCGCCGGCTTCTCCTCGACCGCCCACGTCGCGGCGCTGACCCGCTCGCCGATCGTGCTCGTCGTCGACATCTCGAGGTCCTCACGCACCGTCGGCGCGGTCGTGCACGGCCTGGCCACCTACGACCCGTCGGTCGAGGTGGCGGGCGTGATCCTCAACCAGGCGGGCTCCCCCCGCCATGCCGCCGAGGTGGCGTCGTCGGTGCGGCTGCCCGTGCTCGGCACCATCCCCCGGGACAAGACCCTGGCCACGCCGTCGCGCCACCTCGGTCTGGTCACCGTCGCCGAGCGCGACGAGAGCGCTGCTCTGGTCGCAGCCCTGGGCGCACGCATCACCGAGACGGTCGACCTCGACGCGGTGCTGGCGGTCGCCGGCGCGGCCCCCGACCTCGACGCGCCTGCCTGGGACCCCACCGCCGAGGTCACGACGCCGTCGGGGCGCCGCCCGGTCGTGGCGGTGGCGGCGGGTCGGGCGTTCACGTTCCGCTACGCCGAGACCGCCGAGCTGCTCACGGCCGCCGGCTGCGACGTCGTGACCTTCGACCCGCTGCTCGACGACACCCTCCCCCACGGCACCGCGGGACTCGTCCTGGGCGGGGGGTTCCCCGAGGAGCACGCCGCCGCCCTCTCGGCCAACACGGCGCTGCTGGGGGCCGTGCGCGACGCGGTCGCGTCCGGCACCCCGACCGTGGCCGAGTGCGGCGGCCTGCTCTACCTGTGCCGCACCCTCGACGGCACTCCCATGGTCGGCGCCATCGACGCCGAGGCTCGCATGGTCGGGCTGACCCTCCGCTACCCCACGGCGACCGCCGCGGCCGACGGGCTGTTGACGCGGGCCGGCGAGCAGGTGGCCGGCCACGAGTTCCACCACACGACGGTCGAGCCGGTCACCGGCCTCGACCCGACCTGGGTCGTCGACGGCCAACCGGTGGGCTTCGGCAGCGCGACCCTGCACGCCTCCTACCTCCACACCCACTGGGCCGGTCACCCCCACCTGGCCCAGCGCTTCGCCGACGCCGTCCACGCCCGTGCCTGACCCCCACGCACCGGAGGACCCGCTGCGGCACCACGGAGACGTGGAGGCACGCGGGCTGCTCGACCTGGCCGTCAACGTCTTCCCGGGGCCGCGTCCACGGTGGCTCGACGACGCCCTGCGGGCCAGCCTCGACGACGTGGGCGCCTACCCCGACCCGGCGGCCGCGCAGGCGGCGGTGGCGGCCCACCACGGGCGCGATCCCACCGAGGTTCTGCTGACCGCCGGCGCGGCCGAGGCGTTCTCGCTGGTGGCGCGCAGACCGTGGCGGCGTCCGGTCGTGGTGCACCCGCAGTTCACCGAGCCGCACGCCGCGCTCGAGCAGGCCGGGCACCCGGTGACGTCGGTGGTGCTCCGGCACCCCTTCGTGCTCGACCCCTCCCTGGTGCCCGAGGACGCCGATCTCGTCGTGCTGGGCAACCCGACCAACCCGACCGGCGTGCTGCACCCCCGGGACGTCGTGCTCGCCCTGCGCAGGCCCGGGCGGCTGCTCGTGGTCGACGAGGCCTTCATGGACACCGTGCCCGGCGAGCCCGCCTCGGTCCTCGGCGAGAGCGGCGCTCTCGTCGTCCGGAGCCTCACCAAGCACTGGTCGATCCCCGGGATCCGCGCAGGCTACGTCGTCGGCGAGCCGGCCCTCCTGACCCAGCTGAGACGGGCCCAGGTGCCGTGGTCGGTGTCGACGACCGCCATCACTGCGAGCACCGCTCTCGCCTCTGGAGAGGCGAGGGACGAGTCGGCGCGACGCGCCGCACTGATCACCGAGTGGCGGGAGAATCTCCAGCAGGGCCTGGCCGATCTCGGAGTCGACCACGTCGACTCCACCTCCAGCTTCGTCCTGGCCCGTGTCGGCGAGGGCGTTCACGCCCGACTGAGGGCCGCCGGGATCGCCGTACGACGGGCCGACACCTTCCCCGGGCTCGACGCCACCTGGGTCCGGATCGCGGTCCGGCCACAACCCGTGACCGAGATGTTGCTCGCCGGGCTCCGCGATGCCCTAGGGTGAGCCTGCGGGCACGAGGAAGCCGGTGGGAATCCGGCACAGTCGCGCTACTGTGACCGCCGCCTCCAGCGATGGAGCGGCGGAAGTCAGACCCGAAGGTCCGCATTCCACCCCATCGACAAGGGACGCACTCATCCCTTCAGGAGGACCCTCATGGCTCACGCCGTCGCCACCCCCGAGATCCAGCTCCCGACGATCCCGCTCCGCGAGCTCGGCCCCTGGGCCCTGCTGTTCGCGCTGCTCACGACCGTCGTGGTCTTCTTCATCAGCGCCGACCAGGGCGCGGTCTCCGTGCCCTCGGGCACCGCGATCCACGAGTGGGTGCACGACGCCCGCCACCTGCTCGGCTACCCCTGCCACTGACGGCCCTCGCCGAGATGACTGCGCGCGCCTTCCTGGTGCGCGGGTTGCTGGTCGGCCTCCTGGCCGGCCTCGCGACCTTCGCGACCGCCTACGTCGTGGGTGAGCCCCACGTCGAGGCCGCCCTGCAGGTCGAGGAGGCCCACGCGGCCACCGAGACCGACGAGGCCGGCCACCACGACGACGTCGCCGTCGTCCCGCGCACCCAACAGCGCACCCTCGGCCTGCTCACCGGCTCGCTCAGCATCGCCACGGTGCTGGGCGGCACGGTCGCCCTCGTGGCGGCCGGCACGGTCGGCCGGGTCGGACGGCTGAGCCCCCGTCAGTCCACCGGCCTGGTCGCCCTGATCGGGTTCGTGGCGGTGGCGCTGGTGCCGTTCCTGAAGTACCCCGCCTCGCCGCCCGCGGTCGGCAGCGCCGACACGATCGGGGCCCGCACCACCGACTACTTCGGGTTCCTGCTGGTCTCCGTGGTCGTCGCGGTGCTGGCGACCGGGCTGGCCCTGCGCCTGCTCGACCGGCACGGCGCCTTCACCGCCGGGCTCGCCGGGGTCGCGGCGTACGTCGTGGCGATGGTCGCGGTCGGCTCCCTGATGCCCGCCGTCGACGAGCTGGGCGACTTCCCCGCCGACACGCTGTGGTACTTCCGGCGCGCCTCGATCGCCACGCTCACCGTGATGTGGGCGGCGATCGGGATCGGCCTCGCGGGGCTCGTCGGCCGTCTCCACGACCGCGAGCGCGCGGTCGTCGCCCGTCGCGAGCTGGCGGCGTCGCTGTGACCGCACCCCACGTCGCCCCGCCCGACCCCGCCACCGCGGCGGCGGCGGCCGAGCGACTCGCCGGGCTCGCCACGCCCGCCGGGGCGCTGGGCCGGCTCGGCGACCTCGCGGTCTGGTGGTCGGCCACCCAGGGCGCGGTCCCGCCGCCCACCGTCGACCGCGTGCGGCTGGTGATCTTCGCCGGTGACCACGGCGTCGCCGCCCACGGCGTCAGTGCCTACCCGCCCGCGATCACCGGGGCGATGGTCCGCACGTTCGTGGCCGGACGCGCCGGGGTCTCCGCCCTCGCGGCCGCCCACGGCGTGCACGTACGGGTGCTCGACCTCGGGGTCGACGACGACCTCGACGACGTGCCCGACGAGGTTCGGGCCCGCAAGGTGCGGCGGGGCTCGGGGGCCATCCACCTCGAGGACGCCCTCACCACCGACGAGACCCGGCAGGCCCTCGCGGCCGGTCGGGCCGTCGCGCTGGAGGAGGTCGCTGCCGGGGCGCAGCTGCTGCTCACCGGCGACATGGGCATCGGCAACACCACCCCGGCGGCCGCCCTGGTGGCCGCGGGGCTCGGCGTACGGGCCGAGGACGTCGTGGGCCGCGGCACCGGCGTCGACGACGACGGCCTCGAACGCAAGCGCGTCGTCGTCGCGGCGGCCCTGGCCCGTGCGGGCGACCGGACGGCGGACCCCGTCGAGACGCTGACCGCACTCGGCAGCGCCGACCTCGCCGCCACCGTCGGCTTCCTCGCGGCAGCGGCCGAGGCGGGGGTGCCGGTGCTGCTCGACGGCCTGATGTCGGTGGCCTGCGCGCTCACCGCCGATCGGCTCGCCCCGGGCGCGGCCGCGTGGTTCGCCGCCGGCCACCGCTCCACCGAGCCGGCCCAGTCCCTGGCCCTCGACAAGCTCGGCTTGGCGCCGCTGCTCGACCTGGGCCTGCGCCTGGGCGAGGGCAGTGGCGCGGTCGCCGCCGTGCCGGTCGTACGCAGCGCCGCCGCGCTGCTGCGCGACGTCGCCCTGCTGTCGGAGCTCATGGGTTGAGCAGCACCCTGGTCGACGGCTGGCGGCTCGCGGTCGGCACCCTCACCGCCCTGCGGGTCGGTGCCCCCGGCCGGGTCGACCGGTCGACCGCCCGGGCCGCGATGCTGCTGGCACCGCTGGCGGTCGTGCCGCTGGGGGTGGTCGTGGGGCTGGTCGTGTGGGCGGGCGGGCTCGTCGACCTGCCGCCGCTCGCCGTCGCGCTCGTGGCGCTGGGTGCCCTGGCCTCCGGCAGCCGGGCCCTGCACTGGGACGGCCTGTCCGACGTCGCCGACGGCCTCACCGCCTCCTACGACCGCGAGCGCTCCCTGGCGGTGATGAAGTCCGGCACCGCCGGGCCCGCCGGGGTCGTCGCCGTCGTGGTGGTGCTGGGCGTGCAGGCCGCCGCCCTGTCGGCGTACGTCGGCGACGGGCGACTGGCGGTGCTCGCGGGCGTGCTGGTCTGCCTGTCGCGGTGCGCGCTCTGGGTCGTCTGCGCCGCGCCGGTGCCGGCGGCGCGACCCGACGGCCTGGGCGTCGCGTTCACCTCGACGGTGCCGACGCCGGTGGCCGTCGTGGGCGGGGTGCTGCTCGGGATCGTGCCGGCACTGGTGGTCGTGGCGCTCGTCCGGCGCTGCACGCAGCGCTTCGGCGGTGTGACCGGTGACGTCATGGGTGCGGCGATCGAGCTCGCCCTGGCGGCGCTGCTGCTGGGGCTCTCGTGGCTCTAGAGCGTGAGCACGCGCCCGGCCACGACCAGGTGCACCTCGTCGCAGTCCGCGCCGAACCGTTGGTTGACCGAGCCCAGCAGGTCGCGGAAGAGCCGACCGGAGCGGTGCTCCGGCACGACCCCGAGGCCCACCTCGTTGGTCACCAGCACCACGTCACCGCGCATCGCGGCGACGGCCTGGTCGACCAGGCCGTCGACCCAGGCCGCGAGGTCGTCCTGGGCGTCGTCCCAGCGACCGGCCTCGTCGATCACCCCGGTCAGCCAGGTGCCGAGGCAGTCGACCAGCACCGGGGAGTCGGTGGCCAGCGCCGCGGCGAGGTCGCGGGTCTCGACGGTCTCCCACGTCGCGGGCCGACGGGCCCGGTGGGCGGCGATCCGCGCGGCCCAGTCGGCGTCGTCGCGCTGCGGGCCGGGCGCGACGTAGCGGACCGCCCCCGCCGGCAGCCCCGACACGAGTCGTTCCGCGTGGCGCGACTTGCCGGAGCGCACGCCCCCCGTCACCAGGATCCTCATCGGTGAACCGTCCTCTCGGTCTCGTGCTGGGCTTCGCCGCCGACCAGGCGCTCGGCGACCCGCGCCGCTTCCACCCGGTCGCGGGCTTCGGCCGGGCGGCCCTGACCCTCGAGCGCGTGGGGTACGCCGATCGTCGCAGCCCCGGGGTGCGCCACGTCGCGGTGCTCGTCGGCGGGGCGGGCCTGCTCGGCGCCGTGCTCCCCCGCACGACCGTCACCACCGCGGTCGCGACCTGGGCGGTGCTGGGCGGCCGCTCGCTCGACCGCGAGGCCGCGGCCGTGCAGACGCTGCTCGACGCCGGTCGGCTCGGCGACGCGCGCCAGCGGCTCACCCACCTGGTCGGTCGTGACACCACCGTGCTCGACGAGGCTGGCGTGGCCCGCGCGGTGATCGAGTCGGTGGCCGAGAACACGTCCGACGCCGTGGTGGCGCCGCTGGTCTGGGGCGCCCTCGCCGGTGCGCCGGGGCTCCTGGCCTACCGCGCGGCCAACACGCTCGACGCCATGGTGGGCCACCACACCGAGCGCTACGAGCACTTCGGGTGGGCCGCCGCCCGACTCGACGACGTGCTCAACGTGCCGGGGGCCCGGCTCGCCGCGACGCTGGCGGTGGTGCTCGGCGACGACCGCCGCGGCGCCGTGCGGGCCTGGCGCCGTGACGCCGGCGCGCACCCGAGCCCCAACGCCGGACCGGTCGAGGCGGCGTTCGCCGGCGCGCTCGGCGTACGGCTGGGTGGGGAGACGGTCTACGCCGACCGCACCGAGCAGCGGCCGGTGCTGGGCGACGGACGGGCACCGACGGTGCACGACCTCACCCGCGCCCGGACGTTGGCGCGGCGGGTCGACCTGGCGGCGCTGGTGGTGTGCGCCGGGGCCGCAGCCGTCGCAGCCGTCGCAGCACGGCGTCGACGTCGCTGACGGTCTCGACGCCCACCGGCGCCGGCGGACGGCGGACGACGACCACGGGGACGCCGAGCAGCCCGGCGGCCTGGATCTTGGGGTAGGTGTGGCTGCCACCGGAGTCCTTGGTGACGAGCACGTCGGCGCGGTGACCGCGCATCAGCGCCAGCTCGCCGTCGAGGTCGTAGGGGCCGCGGTCGAGGAGGATCGTCCACGCGGGCGGGACGTCGATCTCGGGCGGGTCGACGACCCGCGCGAGCACCGCGAGGTCACCCAGCACGAGCACGGACCGGCCCAGCTCCTGGCGCCCGACGGTGACGAACGGCCGTCGACCGAGTCGGGCCGTCACCGTCGCCGCCGTCTCGTGGTCGTCGACCCAGTGCCAGTCGCCCGCACCGGCACCGGCACCGGCCCAGCCGGGCCGCTGCAGGCGCAACAGCGGGACCTCGGTGCAGGCCGCTGCGGCGTTGGCGGAGATGCCGGCGGCGAAGGGGTGGGTCGCGTCGACGACCGCGTCGAACTCGGCCGCCGCGTCGCGCAGTCCCTCCACCCCGCCGAACCCGCCGATGCGCACCTCGCCGACCGGGAGCCGCGGCCGTGCGACCCGGCCCGCCAGCGAGGTGACGACCTGGTCGCCGGCGTCGACCAGGCGCGCCGCGAGGTCGCGGGCCTCGGCGGTGCCCCCGAGCACGAGCACCCTCACCAGCGGGCCTGCGCCAGGGCGATCAGGGCGTCGACGTCGAGGTGCTCCTCGACCAGCGCGCCGAGCAGGTCGAGGCGCCGCTCGCGTGCGGCGGGGAACGACGCGGCGGAGCGGATCCCCAGTGCCTGCTGGAGATAGTCGGCGCGGTGGTCGTCGTCCTCGAGCCGGCCGTGCACCATCGTGGCGGTCACGTGACCACGCTCGTGCTCCCCGGTGACCCGGCCGTGGTGGATCTCGTAGCCGGCCGGCTCGTGCACCCGCAGCACCTTGTCGTGGCCGAACTCCGTGACCTGGTCGAGCAGGCCGAGCCCGTCGACCGTCGACGGCGGGCCCTCGACGCCGCGCGGGTCGGCGATGGTCCGGCCGAGCATCTGGGCCCCGCCGCAGATGCCGAGCACCGGGCGCCCGGCCGCGGCGTGCCGCAGGACCGCGGCGTCGAGGCCGCGCTCGCGCAGCCAGGCCAGGTCACTGATGGTCGCGCGGGTGCCGGGCAGCACCACGAGGTCGGCGTCGGCCAGGCCCTGCGGGGTCGACACGAGCACGACGTCGAGGTCGGGCTCGAGCCCGAGGGCGTCGACGTCGGTGAAGTTGCTGATGCGCGGCAGCCGCACCACCGCGACCCGGCGCGCCCCGCCGCCCGAGGTGCGCGCCTCGAGGTCGAGGGCGTCCTCGCTGTCGAGCCACAGGTCCGGGCGCCACGGCAGCACGCCGTGCACGGGCCGGCCGGTGCGTCGTACGAGCTCGTCGAGGCCTGGCTGCAGCAGGCCGAGGTCGCCGCGGAACTTGTTGACCACCCAGCCCGCCAGCAGCCGCGCGTCACTGTCGTCGAGCAGCGCCAGGGTGCCGACGAACGCGGCGAACACTCCCCCGCGGTCGATGTCGCCGACGACCACCGTGGGCAGCCGCGCGTGCTGCGCGAGGCCCATGTTGACGTAGTCGCTGGAGCGCAGGTTGACCTCCGCCGGGCTCCCCGCGCCCTCCGCCACGACCATCTCGTAGCGCGAGGCCAGGTCGTCGTACGCCGCGTGGGCGGCCGCCGCGAGGTGCCGTCGGCCGTCGACGAAGTCGGTGGCCTCGACCGAACCAGCGGGCTGCCCCATCACCACGACGTGGCTGCGGCGCTCACCGCCGGGCTTGAGCAGCACGGGGTTCATGGCGACCTCGGGCACGGCGCGCGCCGCGACCGCCTGGATCCACTGCGCGCGCCCCATCTCACCTGCTGTGCCGGCTGCGTCGACGACGACCATCGAGTTGTTGCTCATGTTCTGCGCCTTGTAGGGCGCCACCTTCACGCCCCGGTCGGCCAGCGCCCGGCACAGCCCGGTCGTCACCACCGACTTGCCGGCGTCCGACGTGGTGCCGGCGACCAGCAGCCCGCTCACGACGGCCGGCCCGTGGTGGTGGTGTCGAGGCTCGTCGCCAGCGCTCCTCGCACCTCGACCACCGTGGACGACCCACCCCACGGTGGTCGAGGAGGTCGCCCGCGATCGTCACGAGACCACACCACCGCAACCGACCCACCCAGGCCGACCCCCACCTGCGGCCGCATTGTCTCGTGACGGTTGCTGGCGCAGCCTCCTCGACCGACGTCCTGGCCGGTCAGCGCACCCGCGACCATCACAGCCGCCGCAGCAGGTAGATGTCCATCACCCAACCGGCCGCCTCGCGCGCCCGCTCCCGCGCGACCTCGATCGCGCGGAGCACGTCACCGACCCGGCCGGCGACGAGCTCCTCGGAGGCCGTGCCGAGGTTGCCGCCCCACCAGATCTGCCAGTCCTCGAGGCCGTCGAGCTCGATGACCCGGTTGAGCATGACGACCAGGTTGTCCTGGCCCGCGTCGATCGCCTGGCGCAGCAGGCGGCCGGAGGTGACGTGGAGCGGCTGGCCGACCTCGTGCAGCACGACCCGGTGCCGGGCGGCGAGCAGCTGGAGGCTGGAGATGCCCGGGATGACGTCGATGGCGAGCTCGAGGCGGCCGCGACGCGCGACCCGTTCGAGCACCCGGATCGTCGAGTCGTAGAAGGCCGGGTCGCCCCAGACCAGGAACCCCGCGTCCCCCTCGTGCGCGAGCAGGGCCTTCTCGTAGGCCAGCGACCGGGCCTCGTGCCACGCCTCGACGACGGCCTCGTACTCCTCCTGGGTGCCGGTGCGCTCGGGCGCACGCTCGCGGGCCGGGTCCTTGATGCGGACGACGACGGGCTCGAAGCCCAGGTGGCGCCGGAGCAGCCGGCCCCGCGCCGCCACGAGCGGGTCGGGCATCCCGCCGCGAGGCGACTTGTCGGAGACCACGAAGAAGGCAACGCTGCGCATCGCGCTCAGCGCCTCGACCGTCACCTGATCGGGGTCACCGGGGCCGACGCCGATCACCCGGACCCGCTTGGGTCCCCCCACCTCAACCACCGTTGCGGTCCTCGAGGTCGCCCTCGAGCTCGAGGTAGACCTGCTGCATGGCCGCCATCACCGCGGCGTCCGGCTCGGCCCACAACCCGCGGTCGGCGGCCTCGTGCAGCTTCTCGACGATGCCGCGCAGCGCCCAGGGGTTGGACTTCCTCATGAACTCCTGGTTGGTGGCGTCGAGCACGTACTCCTTCGCCAGGGTGTCGTACATCCAATCGTGCACGACGCCCGCGGTCGCGTCGAAACCGAAGAGGTAGTCGACGGTGGCGGCGAGCTCGAAGGCGCCCTTGTAGCCATGGCGCTGCATCGCGCCGATCCAGCGCGGGTTGACCACCCGGGAGCGGAAGACCCGGTTGGTCTCCTCCTGCAGGGTGCGGGTGCGGACGGCGTCGGGGGTGGTGGAGTCACCGACGTAGGCCCTCGGGTCGGCGCCGGTCAGCGCGCGCACGGTGGCGATCATCCCGCCGTGGTACTGGAAGTAGTCGTCGCTGTCGGCGATGTCGTGCTCACGGGTGTCGATGTTCTTGGCGGCTACCTTGATGCGCTTGTAGTTGGCCTCCATGTCAGCCGCGGCCGGGGCGCCGTCGAGCCCGCGGCCGTAGGCGAAACCGCCCCACGCCGTGTAGACCTCGGCGAGGTCGTGGTCGTCGCGCCAGGTGCCGGACTCGACGACCTGCAGGATGCCCGCGCCGTAGGACCCCGGCTTGGAGCCGAAGATGCGCGTGGTCGCCCGGCGTTCGTCGCCGTGCTCCTCGAGGTCGCGGAGCATGTGGGCGCGCACGTAGTTGTGCTCGGGCGGCTCGTCGAGGGCGGCCACGAGCCGCACCGCGTCGTCGAGCATCGCGACGACGTGGGGGAAGGCGTCGCGGAAGAACCCCGAGATGCGCACGGTGACGTCGATGCGCGGTCGCCCCAGCTCCTCGAGCGGTACGACGCGCAGGTCGCCGACGCGGCGCGAGGCCTCGTCCCACTCGGGCCGCACGCCGAGCAGCGCCAGCACCTCGGCCACGTCGTCGCCGGAGGTGCGCATCGCCGAGGTGCCCCACACCGACAGACCGACGGAGGTGGGGTGCTCGCCGGTGTCGTCGAGGTAGCGCTGGACCAGCGACTCCGCCATCGCGGCCCCGGTCTGCCAGGCCAGCCGCGAGGGCACCGCACGCGGGTCGACGGTGTAGAAGTTGCGCCCGGTCGGCAGCACGTTGACCAGCCCACGCAGGGGCGAGCCGCTGGGCCCGGCCGGCACGAAACCCCCGTCGAGGGCGTGCAGCACGGCGTCGAGCTCGTCGGTGGTGCGGGCGAGTCTCGGCACCACCTGGGTGGCGGCGAAGGCCAGCACCCGCTGGACCTCGGGGTCGTCGTGAGCAGTGCTCGCTGCGGCCAGGGACCAGCCGGCGTCGTCCATGTGCCGCACCAGCGCCTGCGCCTGCGCCTCGATCTCGTCGACCGCCGTGGTTTCCTCCGCACCCTCCTTGAGACCCAGGGCCGCGCGCAGCCCGGGGACCGCCTGCTCCTGGCCGCCGAAGACCTGTGCCGCGCGCAGGATCGCCAGCACCAGGTTGACCCGCGCCTCGCCTGCGGGCGCCTGACCGAGCACGTGCAGGCCGTCGCGGATCTGGGCGTCCTTGATCTCGCAGAGCCAGCCGTCGACGTGCATGATGAAGTCGTCGAAGGACTCGTCGTCGGGCTGCTCCTCCAGACCGAGGTCGCGGTGCATCTCCGCGGCGTGCATGAGCTGCCAGATCTCCCCGCGGATCGCCGGCAGCTTGGCGGGGTCCATCGCGGCGATGTTGGCGTGCTCGTCGAGCAGCTGCTCCAGTCGGGCGATGTCGCCGTAGGACTCGGCGCGCGCCATCGGCGGGATCAGGTGGTCGACGATCGTCGCGTGGGCACGGCGCTTGGCCTGCGCGCCCTCACCCGGGTCGTTGACCAGGAACGGGTAGACCAGCGGCAGGTCGGCGATCGCCGCGTCGGTCGCGCACGAAGCTGAGAGAGCAGCGTTCTTGCCGGGCAGCCACTCCATCGACCCGTGCTTGCCGAGGTGGACCACGGCGTGGGCACCGAAGCCGTGCCGGATCCACCGGTAGGCCGCGAGGTAGTGGTGGGTCACCGCGAGGTCGGGGTCGTGGTAGATCGCGATCGGGTTCTCCCCGAAGCCCCGCGGCGGCTGGATCAGCAGCACCACGTTGCCGGCCTGGATGGTCGCGAGCACGATCTCACCCGCGTCGTTGACGAACAGGCTGCCGGGCGCTTCGCCCCAGGCCCCGACCATGGCGGCCTTGAGGTCGGCGGGCAGGTCGGCGGTCCAGGCGTCGTACTGCGCACGGGTGACGCGCACGTGCGCGTCGGTGAGCTGGGCGTTGGTGAGCCACTCCTCGTCCTGGCCACCGGCGGCGATCAGCGCGTGGATGAGCGCGTCGCCGGCCTCGGTGTCGTCCTCGAGCTCGAGGCCCGGGATGTCGCCGGGCGCCCCGAGGTCGTAGCCGGCGTCTCGCATCCGGCGCAGCAGCCGCACCGTCGACACCGGGGTGTCGAGGCCGACGGCGTTGCCGACCCGGCTGTGCTTGGTGGGGTACGCCGACAGCATCAGCGCGACCTTGCGCTCGGCGGGCGGGGTGTGGCGCAGCCGGGCGTGGTTGACCGCGATCCGCGCGACCCGGTCGCACCGCTCGGGGTCGGCGACGTATCGCGGCAGGCCGTCGGCGTCGATCTCCTTGAACGAGAACGGCACCGTGATGATGCGGCCGTCGAACTCCGGGATCGCGATCTGCGTCGCGGAGTCCATCGGCGTGACCCCGTCGTCGGAGGCCTCCCAGTCGGCGCGGCTGCTGGTGAGGCAGAGCCCCTGCAGGACAGGGATGTCGAGCGCCGCCATCCGCTCGACGTCCCACGCCTCGTCGTCGCCGCCGGCGCTCGCCCCGGCCGGGGTGCTGCCCCCGGCCGCCAGGACGGTGACCACGAGGGCGTCGAGGCGGCCCAGCGCCTCGTAGAGCTCATCGGGTGCAGAGCGCAGCGAGCCGGCGTACACCGGGACGCCGACGGCGAGCCCGGTCGCGTCGATGGCGGCGACCAGGGCGTCGACGAAGGCGGTGTTGCCGCTGGCCTGGTGGGCCCGGTAGTAGAGCACCCCCACCTTCGGCAGTCCCCCCAGCTCGGACGGCGGTGCCGAGGCGCCCCAGCCCCACGCCGGGATCGCCGCCGGCGCCTCGAACCCCTCGCCGGTGAGCAGCACGGTGTCGGACAGGAACCGGTGCAGCTGGGCGAGGTTGTCGGGGCCGCCCTCAGCGAGGTAGCGGTGGGCCTCGGCGGCCACGCCGATCGGTACCGACGACAGCTCCATCAGCTCGGCACTCGGCTGCTGCTCACCGCCCAGCACCACCATCGGCATCCCCGTGGCCCGGATCCGGGCGAACCCGGAGCACAGGTCCTGCGGCGACCCGAGCACGCGGCCGACGACGAGGTCGCAGCCCTCGATGATCTCGGCCATCGACTGGTGCCCGGGGCGGGCGGGGTTGGCCCACACCCAGTCGGCGCCCAGGGCGCCCGCGGCCCTGGCTGAGAGCAGATCGGTGTCAGAGGTGGACAGCAACGCGAAGCGCATGGTTTCTCCTGGGGTTCTCGCCCCTGTCGGTGGAGGTCCCGTGGCCAGTGTCTGGCTGCGCCGGCCTCCCCGTGTCGTGCGTGTCGTGCTGGTCGTACGAGGAGGTCCGGCGTCACAGTGGCGGAACCGCCCCGGAGTCACACCGGGTTCCTGCTCCACGAGACGTGTCCGCGCAGCGTAGCCCGCCCCGGCGTCTCCTCCGAGGTCCGCCTCAGGATCGGTCGGTAGCGTCGGGACATGAGCCTGCCGAGCAAGCTGACCACGTCCGGGATCGCCGCCAAGCACAAGCTGCGCTGAGTGGTGCCCGGCCCACGTCCGTCTAGCGACCTGGATGGGGGCGCAGCCGGAAGACGAGGATGCCGAGGTAGGTGTCCATCCACCGCTGCTTGTGCGGGTGGCGGCGCCGGTCGTCGTCCGACAGCTGGGGCTCGACGGCGGTCTCGACCCACAGCCCGGCTGCACTGAAGACGGTGAGCAGGTCGGCGATCGTGGAGGGCTGCTTGTGGAGCCTGACCTGGTCGTTCCACCCGGTGGCGTAGGAGAAGCGCTCGGTCGAGTAGTACTCCTCGCCCAGCGAGGTCCCGTTGAGCTCGGTCCGCTCCACGGCGTACCGGATGGGGTGCGTCCTGGTCAGCAGGACGAACCCGTCGTCGGTGAGCAGCGAACGCGCGGTCCGCAGGGTGCGGACCGGGTCGGTCGCGTAGCCGAAGGACTGCAGGAACAGGACCCGGTCGAACGTCCGGCCCGCGACTCCCGGGATCGACTCAAGCTCGTTGAGATCGCACTGGACGAGCTCCGGGTCGGGGGCCGCGGCACCACCTTCACCACCGTCACCGACGAAGTGGCCGCTGACGTCGACGCCTACGCAGGCCCTGGCCCCGGCACGTACGAGCTCGACGAGCTTGCTCCCGTCGCCGCAGCCGACGTCGAGCACCGAGCGTCCTGTCACGTCACCGAGGACCTCTTTGGGCGGCCACTCGACCAGACGGTCCAGCGAGTCCTCGCGTCCCCGGGCCCGCTCGTAGTGCGGTGCCAGCGTGACCCACGGCTGCTCCGCACCAGCACCGACGTCGTCCGGGTCCTCACGCTGGGTCGTGTGCTCGTGCGCCAGGATCCCCATGACCAGGTCGTCGCGCCAGGTGCCGTCGACGAGCGCGGCCTCGCGCTCACGGCCCTCCTCACGGAAGCCGCACCTGCGGTAGCAGGCGATCGCGCGGGCGTTGTCGGCGAGCACCCGCAGGTCCACGCGGTGCAGCCCAGGACGCCGAACGCGTGGTCCAGGACGAGCCGGGTCACCTCGGTCCCGAGCCCCCGGCCGAGCAGGGCCGGGTCGAGCAGACCCACGGCGTACGTCGCCCGGCGGTCGTCCTCGTTCAGCGAGTGCAGTCGGGCGGTCCCGACGAAGCGTCCGCCGACCTCGACCGCCCAGCTGTGCGGGTCGTCGTCGCCGCGCGCGTGGCCGAGCCAGTCCCGCGCATCCTCCAGGCTCATCGCCTGGTGACCGTCCCAGTCGGGCGACCCGCCGAAGGCGCGCACGATGTCGGCCTCGCGACCCAGCGCCGCCCGCTCCTCGGCATCGCTGTCCCGGAATGGACGCAGCGTCACGCGTGCCGATCGCAGGACGGTGCCAGCCAAGCCGTTCATGGGTGCACGCTACGTCGTGCGCCCCGCCCCGGAGGTCAGGCGGGCAACGTGGCCAGCAGGCGTCGGTAGGTGGTCTCCACGTCTCCGTCCGTGCTCTCGACGACGACGGCGTCCGGACGCGTCTGCGTCAGCGCTCGAAGCGCTTCGTGCCGTGCGCGGAGGGCGTCGTCACCGCCCTGGGCAGCGACGACCGCGCGGACCCGGGCGTGCCAGGGGTCGTCGGGCTCGTCGTGCCCCCGCCGGTGGAACCGACTGATCGCCCGATCCATGTCGTCGTCCATCAGGATCCGCTCGACGAAACGGGCGCCCGAGCGCACGGCGCAGGCCTCGAAGTGGGCCACCTCGCCAGGGTCGACGAGCAGCTGCGGGAGCACGACGTCGCGACCGCTTGCGAGGTAGCCCTCGATCATCCCGATGGCCGCAGGCCGGATCAGTGCTCCCGCCCGCACGAAGTCGTCCGACCACCCACCGATGAGGGTGCGCAGCACGTCGATGTCGCAGTTGAGCACGCCCGGGTGCTCGTCGACGTACCGCCGCGCGATCGTGGACTTGCCGATGCCCGGCGGGCCGTTGAGGTGCAACAGGAACGCCACGCGGCGGACGGTACCGCTGGAGGCGCACGAGGGCGGGCTGTCGCAGTCTCCACCGCTCCACCAAGAGCGCGACCGGTGGCGCGAGCACTGGTCGCGGCGTGGTCGGGCGGAGCCCTCCTGGCGGCAAAGTCGGGCACCCCGCTGGTTGAGGTGCGAGGCCGCCCGCGGCCGAGCCTCGAAACCACCGCAGCCGGCGCTGCCAAGGCGGGCACGGGTTGGCAGGGTCGCTCACCGGGTCTCGAGGCTCCTCGCTGGCGCTCGTCGCACCTCGACCAGCGTCGGGTGGGCGCGCCTGACTCTCGGCAGTTCCGGGCGCACGTCCGACGCCTGGATCGCCTCCACAGGACAGCCGAAGTGGCACCGTGACCGTCGGCGCCTGCGCTCGTCGCATGGTCGCGGACGTCTCACTGGCCGTAGGACAGCCTGAGGTCGCCGAACAGCAGCCGGTTGAGCCGATGACGCAGGTGGTTGGTCGTGGCCTCGTCCGGCATCTCGTCCGGCGTGAGCAGGGTGAAACCGAGCGCTGTCTCCAGACCCACCCGGGAGAGGTCGAGGTAGATCTCGTCGTCAGGCCGGCCGGGCCACAGCGACGACCAGACCACGCGTGTCGGTGCGGTCGCCGACACCACCGTCGGGTCCACCTCGTCGGCCAGGAGGTCCAGCCAGGCCCGCGCGCCCGGTCGTCGGGGCTCGACCAGCGACGCCCACACGACGTGCGCCGGCGCCGGCAGCCTCCGGGTCCGTGACCCGATCTCGATCACGGCGACCACTCGCGTCGCAGCAGGCCGTAGACCCACGAGTCCGAGACCACCCCGTCCACGACGCAGTCCTCGCGCAGGGTGCCCTCGCGCGCGAAGCCGAGCTTCTCCAGGACCCTCGCCGACGCGGCGTTGCGGGTGTCGACCTCGGCCTGCACCCTGTTGAGGGGCAGCGTGTCGAAGGCCCAGGCCAGCAGCGCACGCGCGGCCTCGGTCGCGTAGCCCTGCCCCCAGGCCCTCTCGCGCAGGCAGTAGGTCAGCCGGGCGCTGCGGAAGTCGGGGTTCCACCCGCTCACGCCGCACCACCCGAGGAAGGCGCCGTCGCTGCCGTGGGCCACCACCAGCCGGATGCCGCTGCCCTCCTCCGCCACCCGCCGACAGGTCGCGAGGAACACCTCGGCGCGGGCGGGGTCGCGCCACGGTGGGGAGTCCCAGTAGCGCAGCACCGTCGCGTCGGAGTGCAGCGCGACGAGGTCGGCCGCGTCGGCGTCGGTGAAGGGCCGCAGGCGCAGGCGGGCCGTCGGCAGGGTCGGCGTGGTCGGGGACACGCACGCGATGCTGCCCCGACCGCGCAGGGGCGTGCCACGGGATAACCGCGGGTGAGAGGCTGGCGCCGTGACGTTCGTGAAGATCTGCGGCCTGCGCACCCCCGACGACGTCGACGCCGCGGTGGCGGCCGGCGCCGACGCGGTGGGGTTCGTGATGAGCAGCCGCAGCCCGCGCCACGTGACGCCCGGGCTCGCTCGGGCCCTCGTCGACCGCGTCGGTGGACGTGCCCTCACGGTCCTGGTCACCAACGAGCTGGCCCTCGCCGACGCCGTCGCGCAGACCCGCGCGACCGGGGTCGACGTGCTCCAGCTGCACGGACCGACGTACGACGCCGCGGCCTTCGCCTCGGCCGCCGAGGCGGGCGTGCGCACGTGGCGCGCGACCTCGCTGGCTGCCGACCCCGAGCCGCGCACGGGCAGCTACGGCGAGGAGGCGCTGCTCCTCGACTCCCCCGACCCCGGCTCGGGCCACCGGTGGACGGCGAGCGACCTGCGCGCCCGCCCGACCGGCCGGTGGCTGCTCGCCGGCGGCCTCGACCCCGACAACGTGGCCGACGCGATCGCCGAGCTCGCGCCATGGGGCGTCGACGTCTCCAGCGGGGTCGAGGTCAGCCGCGGGGTCAAGGACCACGACCGGGTCCGCGCGTTCGTGGCCGCCGTACGTCAGACGGCCGGCACACGGTCGAGCGCGCAGTCGCCGCAGAGCCCCGCGCCCGGCGCGAGGTAGAACAGGCAGCACGTACGCCGGCGGGCGCCGTCCATCAGCCCCACCCACGGCGCCCGACCGAGCAGGTCGGCCACGGCGGGCTCGGCCCCCCGCAGCCCGTGCACACGTGGTACGACGGCCAGGCTGCCGGCGACGTTGCCCCAGTGCAGCTGCGCCGACAGCGGCAGGGCCTCGACCACCGGCCCCAGCACGGCCAGCACCACGTCGTGCAGGTCGTCGAGGGTGAGGTCGGTCAACCCCTCACCGGGCCGTACGCCGAGCACGACGGACCCGTCGTCGTCGCGGGCGCACACCGCCGCTGGGTCGACCACGATGCCGCCGCGCAGCGCCGGGACGACCGTCAGCGACCACAGCCGCGAGGCGACGCCCATCGAGACCGCCGAGTAGCCCACCCGCAGCGGCGCACCACGAAGCCGCCGCGAGACCCGCTCGGGCAGCCCCGAGGCGACCAGGTCGACGAGGTCGACGTAGCGGTCGTCGGGGTCGAGGTCGGGGGCCCAGGCCGCGACCGCCCCGAGGGCCCGCCGGACCTCGGCCGCGGGCACGGGTCTCATCAGCCGGAGCATAGCTCTCGGCGAGATGCGCCGAGATGCACCGCCGGTGCCCGCGGCGCGGTAGGTTCGCGACGACTGACCGACCACGGATCCTCCGCCGGACCATCCGACCGGTCGAGAGGCGGCTCTCATGCCGACGCCCTTGCAGGACCCTTCGACCGGCACCCGCGTGCCGCTGCGCCTCGCGCTGGCCGAGCACCCCGGTCAGGACACGCTCGACGGCGCGTGGTGGCCGCAGAGCCGCGACCTCGACCTCGAGCTCGCCGACCTGGTCGACCATTTCCCGCCAGCAGCCGGCCGGGTCGTGCGGGCCCTCTTCTCGCCGCCCGACTGGGACTCCTCGCCCCGCCGGGTGCCGATCGACGGGGGCCACCTCAAGGTGGGCTGGTTCCCCCACGACGACACCCACGTGATCGTGCTGCGCACCTCCGACCACGCAGTACTGCGCCTGCTCGTCGTCCCGCCCGAGGTCTCCGACGACGACGGCCACGAGGCCATGCTCGCGGCCTCGACCACCGGCAACAAGCACAGCGCGGGCTCGCTGCTGCGCACCGTCACCGACTCCCCGCCGGTGGACCCGGCGGGGTTCTGGCCGGCTGCCGGCGACTGACGTCACGGCTGCCCGCCCCCAGCGGCACGACCCCCGAGGGGGCGCCGTGCCGCTGGTCGAGCGGGCCGGCTCAGCCCTCGGCGGGCGGGGCCGACTGGGCGGCCTGGCAGGCGGCGAGCCGCTCCTGGGCCTTGGCCAGACGCTGCTGCTGGGCGCGCCTGGTCTGCCGGGTGCCGTCGCGCCGCTCCTTGGCCCGAGCCAGGTCGCGGCGGGCCTGCGCCTTCTCCTCACCGGGCTCGGCGGCGGCGACGTCGTCCTGGGCCTGCTCGACCTTGGCCTGCTGACGTGCGAAGACGGCGGTCACCCGGGCCAGGGCGTCCTCGGCCTTGGTCACGTGGGCCTGCTGGCGGCTGCACGGCTCCGGCGCACCACCGGCGGCCGTGGCCCCGGGCGCCGCGAGCGCGCCGCCCAGCGCCAGCACGGCGGTCGTGGTGAGTCCTGCGATGCGGATGGAGAGGGACATGTGGGGGGTCCTCCTGATCGGTGTGCGGCGGGAGCCACACGGCCCGCCCAGTGTGCCGATCCCGCCGTTCCCGCGCCCGCCGAACGCCCGGATCTTTACGTCGCGGCGCCCTGGGCCGCCAGCCGCTGCCACGTCGCGACCACGGTGTCGGGGTTGAGCGACATCGACTCGATGCCCTGCTCGAGCAGCCAGTCGGCGAGCTCGGGGTGGTCGGAGGGCCCCTGGCCACAGATGCCGACGTACTTGCCGCGCGCCTTGCACGCCTTGATGGCCAGCTCGAGCATGTGCAGCACCGCCGGGTCGCGCTCGTCGAACCCGTCGGCCACCAGCGCCGAGTCGCGATCGAGGCCGAGCGTCAGCTGGGTCATGTCGTTGGAGCCGATCGAGAAGCCGTCGAAGTGGTCGAGGAACCGGTCGGCGAGCACCGCGTTGCTCGGCACCTCGCACATCATCACGACCTTGAGGCCGTTCTCGCCGCGCACGAGCCCGTTGTCGCCGAGCAGCCGGATCACGCCCTCGGCCTCCTTGAGCGTGCGGACGAACGGGATCATCACCCAGACGTTGGTCAGCCCCATCTCGTCGCGCACGAACCGCAGCGCCTCGCACTCCATCGCGAAGCAGTCGGCGAAATCCTCCGACAGGTAGCGCGACGCGCCGCGATAGCCGATCATCGGGTTCTCCTCGTGCGGCTCGTACTTCTCGCCGCCGACGAGGTTGGCGTACTCGTTGGACTTGAAGTCGCTCATCCGCACGATCACCGGGTACGGCGCGAACGCCGCGCCCAGCATCGACACGCCCTCGGCGACGCGCTGCACGAAGAAGTCACGCGGCGAGTCGTACGCCGCCACCGCGGCCTGGACCTTCGCGCGCAGCGCGGGCTCGAGCCGCTCGGGGTCGGCCTGCAGGTCGAGCAGCGCCTTGGGGTGGATGCCGATCTGGCGGTTGATCACGAACTCCAGGCGCGCCAGCCCGACGCCCTGGTGGGGCAGCTGGGCGAAGGAGAACGCCTGCTCCGGGGTGCCGACGTTCATCATGATCTTGACCGGCACCTCGGGCATCGCGTCGAGCTCGGTGCGCTCGACGCCGAACTCGAGCACGCCCTCGTAGACCAGGCCCGTGTCGCCCTCGGCGCACGAGACGGTCACCTCGGCACCGTCGGCCAGCGTCGAGGTAGCCGAGGTCGTGCCCACGATCGCGGGGATGCCGAGCTCGCGGGCGATGATCGCCGCGTGGCAGGTGCGGCCACCGCGGTTGGTGACGATCGCCGAGGCCCGCTTCATGATCGGCTCCCAGTCGGGGTCGGTCATGTCGGCCACCAGCACCTCGCCGTCGCCGAACTCGTGCATCTGGTCGACCGAGCGCAGCACCCGCACAGGTCCGGCGCCGATCTTCTGGCCGATCGCCCGGCCCTCGACCAGCACGGTGGCGTCCTTGGTCGCCGCCTTCTCGATCGAGAAGCGCTCCAGCGCACCGGTACGCCGCGACTGCACGGTCTCGGGGCGCGCCTGGAGGATGTAGAGCAGCCCGTCGACGCCGTCGCGACCCCACTCGATGTCCATCGGTCGGCCGTAGTGCTCCTCGATGACCAGCGCGTGACGGGCCAGCTCGGTGACCTCGGCGTCGGTCAGCGACAGCCGCGCCGACTGCGCCGGGTCGACGTCGACGAACTCGGTCGTGCGACCGACGGTCGGGTCGTCGGTGTAGACCATCTTGGTCAGCTTGGCACCCAGGCCCCGCTTGAGGATCGCAGGCCGGTCGGCCCGCAGCGCGGGCTTGTAGACGTAGAACTCGTCGGGGTTGACCGCACCCTGGACGACGCCCTCGCCCAGGCCCCACGCCGAGGTCACGAACACCGCGTCGGTGAAGCCCGACTCGGTGTCCATGGTGAACATGACCCCGGAGGCGCCGACGTCGGAACGCACCATCTTCTGCACCCCGGCCGACAGGCCCACGTCGCCGTGGGCGAACCCGTGGTGCACGCGGTAGGCGATCGCCCGGTCGTTGTAGAGGCTGGCGAACACCTCGCGCACCGCGTGCAGCACCGCGTCGATGCCGCGCACGTTGAGGAAGGTCTCCTGCTGCCCCGCGAACGACGCGTCGGGCAGGTCCTCGGCGGTCGCCGACGACCGCACCGCGAACGACGCCTGGTCGCCCGACCCGGCCGCGAGCGTGTCGTAGGCCGATCGGATGTCGGCCTCGAGGTCGGCGGGGAAGTCCTGCAGGACGACCGCCTCGCGGATCTCCTTGCCCACCTCGGCCAGCCGGCGCACGTCGTCGGTGTCGAGGTCCTCGAGCAGCCCGGCGATCCGCTCGGCCAGACCGGTCTCGCCGATGAAGCGGTGGTAGGCCTCGGCGGTCGTGGCGAACCCGTCGGGCACCCGCACGCCGAGGTCGGTCAGGTGCGAGACCATCTCGCCGAGGGAGGCGTTCTTGCCGCCGACCTGCTCGAGGTCACCGAGACCGATCTCGGAGAACCAGCGGACGTTGTCACTCATGTGCCCTCCTGGGCGTCGCGGGCCTTGATGCGTTCGCGGCTGGGTACGCCGCCGCTGCGCTTGAGAGTCTGCAGGACGAGGGTCGCCATCTCCTCGACCGACTTGGCCGAGGAGTCGATGACCGGGACGTGGTGGGCGGCGTAGAGCTCGCCGGCCTGGCGCAGCTCCCAGCGGCACTGGTCGAGGGCGGCGTACCGGGAGCCGGGTCGGCGCTCGTTGCGCACCCGGCTGAGCCGCTCGGCGGTGGTCGTGATGCCGAAGCACCGGTCGGCCAGCCCGGCCACCGGACGCGGCAGGTCGCGTGACTCGAGGTCCTCCTCGACCAACGGGTAGTTGGCGACGAACAGCCCGTGCTGCAGCGCGAGGTACATGCTGGTCGGCGTCTTGCCGCAGCGCGACGGCGCCAGCAGCACCACGTCGGCACGGTCGAGCGCGCGCAGGCTCTGACCGTCGTCGTGCTCGATGGTGAACTCGACCGCCGCCATCCGCGTGTTGTAGCGCTTGATGTCGCCGACACCGTGCAGCCGCGCGACCTCACGCACGCCGCGGCGGCCGAGCACGCCCTCGACCTTGTCCATGTGCATGTCGAAGAAGTCGATGATCGGCGCCCGCGTGCGCAGCAGCTCGTGGCGGATGTGGTCCTCGGCGGCCGTGGTGAACGCCAGCGGCGTCACCGGCCCGTCCATGGCCTCGTCGAGGATCCGCACCACGTCCTGCGCCTCCTCCACGCTCTTGATGAACGGGATGGTGGTCCGCTCGAAGACCAGGTCGGGGAACTGGATGAGCAGTGCGTTGCCCATCGTCTCGGCGCTGATGCCGGTCGAGTCGGACAGGAAGAAGACCGGGACGGCCTGGCCGTCGGACACCTCGGGCTCGAACGATCGCAACGACCTCTCCCTCCGCGTCGGACCTCGTGGGAGGGAACCTAGTCCGCCCGCGCCGCCCCCGTCACCGTGTCCCACCCCAGGGCCTCTGGATCCGCGTTCAACCGGCGACCGCGACCTGCCGATACCCAGGACGTGACCACTCCCCCCACTTCACCCGCCCGGGTCACGCCGCTCCCGTCGCTGTCAGCACCGCAGCCCCGAGGGACGCGATCGTGAACGCCCGCCTCGTCCGACGCACCTGCACCGCCGCCGCCCTGGCCGTGCTCGCCCTCGTCGGTCCCCAGACCACCGCCACCGGTGCGAGCAGCACGCCGGCCCCCCGCGCGGTCACCGCCCCGGCCGCCTCGGCCGGGTCGAGCGCGTCGGTCACGGTCCGCACCACCGCCCGCACCACCAAGACCACCAAGACCGCTGCCCGCGCCGCCCGCGCAGGCCGTACGGCGCAGCCGAGCGCGCAGCGGGCCCCGCTCAACCTCTTGTCGCGTCCGACGCGGCCGCGGTCGGCGACCTCGCAGCGGGTCCCGGTCGGGTTCAGCCCCGGCTTCTCGCTGATGGAGGAGCCGATCAGCGACCTGCGCCGCGACCTCGACCAGATGCGCGCCCTCGGGATCAACCGCGTCCGGCTCGACCTGTCGTGGGCGCGGGTCGAGGGCGTCCAGGGCCGCTACGACTGGTCGCAGCCCGACCGGGTCTTCACCGAGGCCGCCGCCCGCGGCATCCGCGTGCTCGCCGTCATCGGCTACCAGCCCGACTGGGCCCAGCGCTACGACTCCGCCGGCCGGCCGCTGTCGGTCGACCCGGTCGGGTTCGCCCGCTTCGCCGAGGCCGCCGCCGTCCGCTACCGGTCCAAGGTCAGCGCCTGGGAGATCTGGAACGAGCCCAACCTCCAGCGGTTCTGGATCGCCCCGCCCGACGCGGGCCAGTACGCCGAGCTGGTCAACGCCGTCGCCCCCCGGATCCGCGTCGGCGACCCCCTCGCCCCGATCCTGGTCGGTGCGATGTCGCCGGCCAACGACGTGCCCGACCACACCGCCGTGTCGCCCGTGACCTTCCTGCAGGGCATCTACGACCGGGTCGCGCTGCGCAACTTCGACGCCGTCTCGGTCCACCCCTACAGCTACCCGGCGATGCCCAACGGCACCGAGGAGTGGAACACCTTCTACCGGATGAACCAGCTGCGCCAGATCATGGTCTCCCACGGTGACGGCGCCACCCGGATGTGGGTCACCGAGTACGGCGCCCCCACCGGCACCTCCCCGGACGCGGTCAGCCTGCAGCAACAGGCCGACATGGTGGTCGCCGGCATCCGCGAGGCCCGGCGCCGCGACTACGTCGGGCCGCTGTACCTCTACTCGCTGCGCGACACGGCCGTCGACCCCGCCGACCGGGAGTCCAACTTCGGTCTGCTCACCTACGACGGGCGCGCGAAGCCCGCCTACACCGCGCTGCTGCAGGAGCAGCGCCGCAGCGCCTGACCCGCACCCCGCCCCCCCCTTCACCCCTAGGGGCGACTGACGCGCGGTCGCAGCATGATCGGGGTACCTTCGTCGAACCCCACCCGACGGAAGTGCCCATGCCCGACACCCCCGCCCGCGTCGGCGGCCGCTACGAGCTCGGCCCCGTGCTCGGCACCGGCGGCATGGCCGACGTACGCCGCGCGCACGACCCGGTCCTCGGCCGTGACGTCGCCGTCAAGCTGCTGCGTACCACCGACGCGGTCGACCGCAGCCGCTTCGCCTCCGAGGCCCGGCTGCTGGCCCTGCTGACCCACCCCAACGTCGTCACCGTCCTCGACGCGGGCGTCGAGGACCAGGGCCTGGCCTGGCTGGCCCTCGAGCTCGTCGACGGCGACACGCTCGCCGACCGCTTCGCCCGCGGACCGATCGACGCGACCTCGCTGGCCGTCATCGGCGCGCAGGTCGCCGCAGCGCTCGCCCACGCCCACGGCCACGGCGTCGTGCACCGCGACGTCAAGCCGTCCAACGTGCTCATCGACGGCGCCGGGCGGGCCCGGCTCACCGACTTCGGCATCGCCCGGCTCCTCGACGACACCGCGGCGCTGACGATGACCGGTCACACGATCGGCACCGCCGCCTACCTCGCCCCCGAGCAGGTGACCGGCGAGCCCGTGACGACCGCGAGCGACGTCTACGCCCTCGGCCTGATGCTGCTGGAGGGTCTGACCGGGCGCCGCGAGTACGCCGGCCCGCCGGTCGAGGCCGCCCTGGCCCGCCTGCACCGCAGCCCGCTGGTCCCCGTCTCGCTCCCGGTCGGCTGGCCGGGCCTGATCGCCACCATGACCGCCCGACAGCCCGACGAGCGCCCCACCGCCGATGCGGTGGTCGAGCGCCTCGAGGCCCTCGGCCGGGTCGGCGCCGGGCCTGCGGTGACGCCACCTCCGGACGAGCCGGTCACGACGATCCTCCCCCTCGCCGTCCCCGGCACGGCGCTCGGCACGGCGCCCGGCGGCGCACCCGGGGGCGTACCGGCCGGCGAACCGGACGGCGAGCCCGACCAGAGGCGACACCCTCGCTGGGCCCTGGTGGGTGTCGCGGCCGCGATGGCCCTGGTCGTCGCCCTGTCGGCCCTGCTGCTCGACGGGTCACCGGGCAGCAACCCGGCCTCGGCCGAGGCCGGTGCCCCGGCGAGCCCGACCACGAGCGGCTCGCCGACACCGCGCGCCACGCGCACCCCGACCACCACCCCCACACCCACCCCCGCCCCCGTCGTCCGGACGCCCGCGCCACGCCCGGCCTCGACACGCACCCCGAGGACGACCCCGCAGGCCGGCACCACCCGGCCTCGGTCCGGCCCCGCCAAGGGCGGCCACAAGGCGGGCAAGAAGGGCAAGGGCAGGTCCGGGTCGAAGGGCAAGGGCAAGGGTCACTGACCGGCTCCTAGGCTGTCGGGGTGACCACGCAGCCCTCCCCCACCGGCCCGCCCGACGGAGCCTTCGACGCGCGCACGATGCGCGAGCGGATGCTCGCCGGCGACGACTACATCGCCGACGACCCCGAGCTGGCGGAGTGGAGCTTCGCCGCGCGCGACCTCGCGGCGGCGTACAACGCCACGACCGCGCGCCAGGGTCCGCTGCGCCGTCGGCTTCTCGAGCAGCTCCTGGGGTCGGTGGGCGAGGGCACCGAGATCCGGCCGCCGTTCCAGGTCGACTACGGCTCGCAGATCACGATCGGGGCGCGCTGCTTCGCCAACTTCGGGCTCGTCGCCCTCGACGTCGCGGCCATCACCATCGGTGACGACGTCCAGATCGGCCCGAACGTGCAGCTGCTGACCCCGACCCACCCGCTCGACCCCGGCCCGCGACGCGACAAGTGGGAGGGAGCGCAGCCGATCACGATCGGCGACAACGTGTGGCTCGGCGGCGGGGTGATCGTGTGCCCGGGCGTCACCATCGGCGCCGACACCGTGGTCGGTGCCGGCTCGGTCGTGACCAAGGACCTGCCCGCGCGGGTGCTCGCCGTGGGCAACCCCGCCCGGGTGATCCGCGAGCTGTGAGACGAGGGGTGATGAGCTGGACGAGGTGCTCGGCCGGGCACTCCCACTGGGGTCCGTACGGCGCCGCCGGGCTGCTGCTGGCCCGCGAGGCCACCGTGCTGCTGCAGCTGCGCGTGGGGTGGGCCCACCACGGTGGCACCTGGTCGATCCCCGGCGGGGCGCTCGAGCGCGGTGAGGCCCCGGTCGAGGCCGCGCTGCGCGAGTCGCACGAGGAGCTCGGCGTGGCCGCCGACGCCGTACGGGTGCGCGGGTCCCGCGTCGCCCTGTGCGGCGGCTGGTCCTACGAGACGGTGCTCGGCGAGACCGAGGGCGAGGTGGCCACCCACGACCGTGCCGAGAGCGACGACCACCGGTGGGTGCCGCTCGAGGACGTCGCGACCCTGCGCCTGCACCCGGCCTTCCGCATCGCGTGGGAGCACCCCGACGCCGTGCTGCGCGACTTCGTGGCCGGCACCGGCGGCGACCGGGGCGACCGCTAGCCCGCGAGCTCGAACGCCACCGAGCGCGTGGCGACGTCGGCCTTCGCCAGGCGCACCCGGACGTCGTGGCCCAGGGGCAGCGCCGCGGTGCCGGTCACCGAGGCCTCGACCCCCAGCGCACCGACGGTGACCTTGCCGCGCCGCTCGTCCTGCTCGTCGACCGAGACCACGACGGCGTCGAACGTCTCCCCGACCCGCCCGGTCAGCAGCCCGGCCTCGACGAGGTCGACCACGGCCCGCTCGTACGCCGACGCCTTGTGCCCCGAGGTGCGCATCTCCTCCGGCAGCGCGGGCAGGGCCCTGAGCACCCAGTCGGGCACGGGCGTCTCCGCGCACAGGGCGACGCAGACCTCGCCGCCGTAGCGGTCGACCAGGCGCCGCAGCGGCGCGGTCACGTGGGCGTACTCCGAGGCCAGGGCCGAGTGCTGCGGCTCGGCCGGCACCTCCCCGTCGAAGGCGACGTAGCCGCTGCCCCGCAACAGCCGGGTGCTCGCGACGATCACCGCCGCGTGCGCGGGGTTGCCCGGGTCGAGGGAGCGGATGAAGTCGGGGTGCAGCTGCTCGGCGGGCCAGTCGACCCCCAGCGCCCGCGCCGTTCGCCGCAGCCGGGCCAGGTCGCGCGGGTCGGGTGCGGGCAGGGTGCGCAGCACCCCGACGCGGGCGTAAACCATCAGCGTCGCCGCGCCGAACCCGGTGAGCAGCGAGATCTGGGCGTTCCACTGCTCGATCGGCAGCAGCGAGCGGAACTCCAGGGTCCAGGTGTGGCCCTCACCGGTGTCGATCTCCTGCTCGGGCAGGGGCAGCGACACCCCGCCGCGCGCGGCCTCGCGCGCGAGCCGCTTCTCGCCGACCTCCTTGACCAGCAGCAGCGTCTCGACCGCCGATCCGTCGTCGATGGCCGTCTGCGCGGCCTCGTAGGTGAGCTGGGCGGTCGAGCGGACCAGGGCCCGCTCGACGTGCACGTCGGTGCCCTCGCCGGTCTCGTCGACCCGGATCGTCCACAGCAGCGCCGGCCGCACCTGGTCTGGCAGCAGCGACCCGGCATCCTCGCTGATCACCGGCGGGTGCAGCGGCACCTTGGAGTCGGCCCCGTAGAGCGTCTGGCCGCGACGGTGGGCCTCGAGGTCGACCGGGTCACCGGCGGTGACGAACGCCGCCACGTCGGCGATCGCGTAGCGCACGACGTAGCCGCCCGGGTGCTCGGTGTCGCGCTCGACGTGCAGCGCCTGGTCGAGGTCGCGGGCCCCGTCGGGGTCGATCGTGACGAACGGGATCGAGGTCCGGTCGAGGCCGGGCAGCCGCGGGGACGCCGCCGCGCGCGCGGCCGCCTCCTCGACCTCGGGCGGGAACGCGGGCGTCACCTCGAGCTCGGCCTGGATCTGCTCGATCCCGTGGCGGAGCGTGGTGACGACGGCACTGTCGTCGGTCCGGACCCGGACCACGCGGCTGCTGGACATGGCCCTAACCTAGCCGCCGTGCTCATCCTGCTGCCGCCGAGCGAGGGCAAGTCCGCACCGCGCCGCGGCAAGCCGCTGGACCTGGCCGCCCTCTCCTCCCCCGAGCTCACCGACGCGCGGACCCGGGTGCTCGACGCGCTCGTCGCGCTCTGCGAGGGCGATCGCGACCTCGCGGCGCGCGCGCTCGACGTGCCCAAGTCGCAGCTCGACCTCGTCGACCTCAACGCCCGCGCCGTCTCGTCGCCGACCGCGCGCGCCGACGCCGTCTACACCGGTGTCCTCTACGACAACCTCGGGCTCGACACGCTCACCGCGGCCGCCAAGCGCCGCGCCACGTCACGGGTCGCGATCACCTCGAGCCTCTTCGGCCTGATCCGCCCCGGCGACCGGATCCCGGCCTACCGCCTGTCCGGCGACGCCTCGCTGCCCGGCACCGGCCCCGTCGCCGGCGTCTGGCGTGACGCCCTCGGTCCCGCGGTCGTCGACGCCCTGGGCCGCGGCCTGCTCGTCGACCTCCGCTCGAGCATGTACGCCGCGTTCTGGCGTCCCCCGGCCGACCTCGCCCCGCGCGTGGCCACCGTCCGGGTGCTGCACGAGGTCGACGGTCGCCGCTCGGTCGTCAGCCACTTCAACAAGGCCACCAAGGGCCGCATCGTCCGGGCCCTGCTCGAGGACGGCCGTGACCCGCGCACCCCCGCCGCACTGGCCGCCGCGCTCACCGACCTCGGCTGGACCGTCGAGGTCGGCGAGCCCACGGCCAAGGGCACGCAGCTCGACGTCGTGGTCACCCAGGTCTGATCAGGCCTGCCGATCGACACGACGCACGTCGCGGCGAGGACCCGCCGCGTCCTCGCCTGGCCTGGCAGCGGCAGGGTCGGGCGTGCGCTGCGGCGGCAATCGGCAACCCTCGACCCATGACCGCCTCGGTGGGCCATGTCGTCCTGGCCCCGAGCTGTGCGTTCGACGCAGGCTGGAACAACCCCGGTACGGGCCTCCCACCGGCTCGCACCGGCTCTGCGTCGTCGTCGGGTTCTCCCCCACCTAGAGCAGCAGCTCGGCGCCCGACTGCGCCGAGACCAGTGGGTTCCACGGTGAAGACCCCCGGACGCCTGGTACCGCGGACACCGTCGGGAGCGCCACTCGGACCTTCGTCCCGCGCCCCTGCTCGGACCAGAGGTCCATCTCCCCGCCGTGACGAGTCACGATCGATGACGCGATGTTGAGTCCGAGGCCAGTGCCCTGGATCGCCTGGCGCCGGGCCGTGGAGGACCGGAAGAAGCGCGTGAACAGGTGCTTCTGCTCGTCGGCGGGGATCCCGATACCGGTGTCGCTGATCTCGAGGACGGCCCGGTCAGCCTCCCGCGTGAGCGTGCAGCCGATCGTGCCGCCGTCCTCGGTGAACTTCAGGGAGTTGCTCATCAGGTTGAACAGGACCCGCTCCAGGTACTGCACGTCCCCGTGGGTCAGGATCGGTTCCGGCGGGATCGTGTAGCTGACGTCGAGGTCCCGTTCGCTGACGACGGGGCGCAGGGCCGCCTCGATGCGTCCCACGACGTCACCGAGATTGACCGGCTTCAGATCCAGGTCGAACTCATCGGAGTCCAGCCGTGCGACGGCGAGGAGGTTCTCAGCGAGGGAGGCCAAGCGGTCCCCGTTGCGCTGCACGGTTCGCAGCATGTCCGCGTGGACGGGATCGACGTCGTCCGCATGGGCGTCGAGCAGCAGCTCGACATAGCCCATGATGCTCGTGATCGGGGTCCTCAGCTCGTGGCTCACCGTCGCGACGAACTCGTCCTTCGCCCGATCCAGGTCCTGCAATCGGCGTACGGCGTCCGCTTCCTTCTCCAACCCTGCGACCAGCAGGTTGCGGCTCCTGCGGAGCTCGGCCGTCCGCGCCTCGACCCGCTGCTCGAGGTGGTCGGTCAGGGCCTGGTTCTCCTTGATGGTCAGGATCTGACGCGCCACGAGCAGGATCATGAGTGCCGTGCGCATCCATGACACGACGACATCCACCTGTCCGGTGCGCGCCAGCTCGATGACCGAGGTCAGCAGCGCCACCGAGACGGCGCCGTAGGGGAGCAGGTTGCCCAGGGGTCGGACGGTCAGGTCCTGCTCGGAGCTCGCCGCCTCCGCCGGTTCCGGCCACATGGCCGCGACGAGCATCAACACGAATCCGGCAAACCAGCCGATGTCGATGACGTTCCCCGACCTGTAGGCGCCGATGGTCGTCAGGTAGGTGAAGCCCGAGTCCGAGATCGCGAAGGCCAACAGCCCGCTGCCGACCAGCGGCAGGGACACAGGCAGGTGTCGATGTAGCTGACGTGCCCTGAGCCAGGTGTAGAGGACGAGGGTGATGACGATGACGTCACCGATCGGGTAGGCAAGGGAGATCACCTGCAACCCGAACGAGTCCGCGCCGGCCCGGAACACCGGGCCGAGCACGATGATCCAGCTGCACAGGAGCATGGAGGTCGCCACCATCAGCCCGTCCATGAGGGTGCGGACCCGTCCGGCGAGGGTGGGGGCGGCCAGCGGCAGTGACATGAGGGCCGCCGCAGCGAGCGGTGGCAGTCCCAGGTACCCGACGTCGGCCGGTGACGGGAAGGGGACCTCCTGGCCCCGCACCGACTCGTAGTAGGTCCACACCACCTGCCCTGCCGACCACGAGAGAGCCCCGGCGCCCAGAAGCCACCAGAACCGCGCGAAGGAACCCTGGTGACGACGTGCGCGGACCCAGGCAGCGCAGCCGGCCAGCAGCGCGACGCCCGCGAGTCCGAAGTTGGACACGTGCTGAGCAGCAGGCGTCTCGGCGACCATCAACAGGCCGAGGACCCAGAGCGCGGCGATCATCAGCACTGCCACTGACGATCTCGGTGGCCTCGCAAGGCCCACTCGTCGGGTGGTCACCCCGTGATAACGGTCGGGCTCGGCGCCGGGTTACCGCAATGGGGGAGATTTATTCCCCGGGCGTGCTAGGAATACCCTGGCACGTCGTGCCATCCGACCGGTGGGCTGCTGATGGGCATCGCCACGAGCGCGTCCGTCCGGCCCACTGACACCTATGAGGAGACCCCGGGTGAACCTGTCCGAGGCCAGAGAGGTTCGACAGCCACTGGGTCTGCCGAACCACTGGCCGGCCACCCTCCATCCCGGTGTCCTCGGCGGCCTCGACCTGCCCACGCCGTTCCTCGCCACTGACCTGGCGATGATCGCAGAACGCCTGCGGCGATTTGCTGGTGCCCTGCCCCAGGTGCAGCCCTTCTACGCGGTCAAGTGCAACTCGGCTCCGGAGGTGCTCAACACGGTCGCCGAGCACGCAAGCAGCTTCGAGGTCGCCTCGCTCGGCGAGCTGCGCATGCTCCAGGAGCTGGGCGTCAACCCGGGCGACGTGCTCTACAGCAACACCGTGAAACCCGCCTCCCACGTGGTCGGGGCGGCTGAGGCTGGAGTATGGCGTTTCGCGGCCGACTCGGAGGACGAGCTGGGCAAGATCGCACGATGTGCCCCGGGCAGCGCCGTCTACATCCGGGTGCGCGTCGACGACAGCACCAGCGTCTTCCCGTTGTCACGCAAGTTCGGCGCAGAGGCCCAGGAGGCCCGTGCCCTGCTCCTCATGGCCCGGGAGCTCGGGCTGGAGCCCTACGGCCTCACGTTCCACGTCGGGTCCCAGTGCGTCGCCACCTCGGCCTGGGTCCAGGCCATCGCCTCGATGGGTCGAGTGATGCGACAACTCAGCGACGACGGCATCAGGATCACGATGCTCAACATGGGGGGCGGCTTCCCCGCCCGCTACGACGGTCCGGTGCCTTCGATCGACGACATCGGCGACACCGTCAACCGTGCCCTGGACGGCCTGTTGCCCTATCAGCCCTCGCTCATCGCCGCTGAGCCCGGTCGGCACATCGTCGCGGAGTCGGCGGTCATGGTGGCCAGCGTCCTCGGCCGGGAGCAGCGAGCGGGCGAGGACTGGATCTACCTCGACGTGAGCGCCTATCACGGCCTCATCGAGACACATCAGACCGTGGGTCAGTGGCGCTACCCGTTGTGGACCTCGCGTCACGACCACGGGGTGGCCGCGCACGTGCCCTTCACGGTCACGGGTCCCACCTGCGACAGCGCCGACACCATGTTCTACGGCGCTCCCTTGCCGTGCACCATGGCCGAGGGCGATCGGGTCTTCATCGCTTCCGCGGGCGCCTACACGCTGAGTTACGCCTCACACTTCAACGGCTTCCCGCCGCCGCGACCCTTCTTCGTCGGCACCTAGCCAGATGGACCCGATGGCCGCACGCCGTCGCCTGGTCCGGCTGATGGCGGCCGGGCTGGTGGACTCGCTGTGCCTCTCGGTGGCCTGGACCGTGCTGATGCTGCAGGTCGTCGCGTCCTACGGTCTCGCGGCTGCCGGGCTGTGCAGCGCGGCGATGCTGATCGGTGTGGCGCTGTCCGCGCCCGCGGCCAGCTGGATGGCGTCACTGCTCAGCGGCCGACACCTGCTCCGCGGCGCAGCCGTCGCCGAGGCGATGCTGCGGGTCAGCGTGTTCCTGCTGCTGTTCACCGGCGCCCCCGTGTGGGTGCTCGCCCTGTGCATCTCGACCATGAACGTCACGGCCTGGACTGGGTATGCCGGCATGCGGGCCGAGGTGGCGGCCGTCAGCAGCGGCCCCACGGCCCTCACCTGGTACGGAACGATCGTCGCCTCCGTCGAGGCGGCGGGCGTCGCCGTCGCCGCCCTCCTACCTGCTCGCGGCGGTGTCTCGCCGGACACGGTCCTGCTCGCAGTGATGGCCGCCTACGTGCTGGCTCTGGTGCCGACGGTGATCGTGGCGGGCGACTCGTCCATCGCCCCGAGCGGCCGGCGTGTGCGAAGGCCTCACCTGCGACGCGGGGCGGCCTCAGCGACCACGGTCGGCGGTACTGTTCTGATGTTCCTCGCCTCAGCGCCCACGCTCCTCTCGGTCGCCTTGGCTGCCGAGCTTCACGGCCGGGAGGCAGTCGCCCCTGCTGCCATCGCCTTCACCCTCGGGTCGTTGGCTGCGCCGGCGCTCACCAGGCGCATCCCGGAACACCGCACGGAACATCTCGGCCTGTGGATCACGTGCGCGCTCGGCATGGTGGTGGGCTGGGTCCTGGCGCCCGTCCACGCCGCGATGTTGTGCGTGGCGCAGCTGTCGTCCGGCTTGTTCATGACCGCCCTCGAGGGCCTGCTCGACACGTCTGCTGCCCGTCGTCACCCCGGACACGTGACCGGCGCCCTCGCCCGGGCCACGGCGGGACGAGCCTTGGGTTCGGCCGCCGGCACGGCACTTCTGCCCCTGCTCGTGGTGGGGATCAGCCTCGAGGCCACCATCGCCGGCATCAGCCTCGTGCTGCTGTCGGCGATGGTCCTGGCGAGCCTCTGGGCGCGCACGCGAGACGCCGCGGCCGCGACCGGCGGGCCCACTCCAAGCCAGTCGACACGTCCTGTCTCGTCTCAGGTCGGCTGAACATCACACGCCAGCCAGCGGTCAGGCCCGGCTCGCGTAGGTAGGTGACATCTGATCTGTGGTGCCGAGGAGCAGCGCTGGAACGAGGTGCACCACGGCAGAACCCTCACCCCCGCCGGTTCCGCGATGACGGGGTTCGGGTCGCGAGGAACCGTGAGCCAGGTCAGCCGGCCGCCGTGGACGCCCCGATCCGGGTGGCCGCGACGGTGACGTGCCGGGGACTGGAGACCACGCGCCGGCCCCACCCGCCACCACCGAGTCCCGGACCCTGCTCACGACCCTGTGCGACGTAACGGGAGCGCCGACGTGAGGCGGTCCACCACCGCGGCAGACCGGCCGCAGTCTCACCAGGTGCCGGAGGCGAACGCGTCGCGTGCCGGCGGCAGGGCGTTGTAGAGCCGCATCGAGCCGCGGCCGTCGTCGTACCAGGTGAGGACCGTGACCGAGGCCGGCGAGAGCTCCATCTTGAACACCGCCTCGAGCGGCGCGTCGAGGGCGTGCGCGACCAGGGTCTTGATCGGGGTCACGTGACTCACCACGACGACCGTGCGCCCGGCGTGGGCGGCCAGCAGGCGCTCCAGGCCGGCCAGCACCCGCGTCTGCACGGTCCGGAACGACTCGCCACCGGTCGGGGCCGCGTCGAGCGAACCCAGCCAGGCCGAGAGCTCGTCGCCGTGCTGCTCACCCACCTCGGCGAACGTCAGGCCGTCCCAGTGGCCGAACTCCATCTCGGCGAAGCCGGGCTCCTCGGTGACCTCGACCCCGAGCATCTCGCCGATGATGTCGGCCGACTCACGGGTGCGGCGCACGGGCGAGGCCACGACGGCGGCGACCTGGTCGGCCATCGGCAGCAACCACTCGCCGGCGGCCCTGATCTGGTCGCGGCCCTCGTCGCTGAGCGGCGGGTTGTCGCCGCCGAGCCCTCCGGAGAACCGCTTGGCCGAGGTGTGCTTGGTGACGCCGTGGCGCACCACGACGAGCGTGGTCGCGGCGCCGAGCCCGCCCCACCCGCGGGCCGGAGGCTTCTCCGCCTCCTCGACCGCCGACTCGGCGGGCTGCTCGTCGACCGGCGTGCCGACCACGGTGACGCCCGAGCGGTGCCCGTCGAGTGCCTCGTTGGCGAGCCGGTCGGCGTGCTTGTTGCGCTCGCGCGGGACCCACGTGTACGTCGTGTCCGCGGGCGCCAGCGCGCTCGCCTCGGCGTGCAGCGGCCGCATGTCGGGGTGCTTGACCTGCCAGCGCCCCGACATCTGCTCCACCACGAGCTTGGAGTCCATCCGCACCTCGACGCGGGCGCCGGGCGCGAGCTCGACGGCCATCCGCAGCCCGGCGATGAGACCTGCGTACTCCGCGACGTTGTTGGTGGCCCGTCCGATGGTGGTGCCGTCCTCGGCGATCACCGCGCCGGTGGCGGCGTCCTTGAGCACGGCGCCGTACGCCGCCGGGCCGGGGTTGCCGCGCGAGCCGCCGTCGGCCTCGACCAGGACGGAGCGGTGGGTCACGCCTACAGCCCCGACTCCGCGGTGCGGACCAGGATCCGCTGGCACTCCTCGCAACGCACCACCGTGTCGGCGGGCGTGGCGCGGATGACGCCGATCTCGGCCGGGTCGATGCCGATCTGGCAGCCGGTGCAGCGCCGCTGCAGCATCTCGGCGGCGCCCACGCCGTTCTTGGCGGCGCGCAGCTTGTCGTAGAGCGCGACCAGGTCGTCGGGCAGGCCCTCGGCGGCGGGCCCCCGCTCGGCCTCGATCTCGGCGAGCTCGCGGTCGATCACCGCGGTCTTCTCGTCGCGCTGCACCGCGAGCTCGGCGAGCCGCTCGTCGCTGGCGGCCAGGCGCTGCTGCAGCTCGTCGAGGGTCGCCTGGGCGGCCTCGAGCTGCTCCATGATCTCGAGCTCCTCGTCCTCGAGGGTGCCGATGCGGCGCTCCAGGGAGGCCAGCTCGTGCTGCATCCGCTCGAGGTCCTTGGGGTTGGTGATCAGGCCCTGCGCCATCCGGTCGGTGTCGCGGGCGCGGCGGGCCTTGACCTGCTCGACGTCGGTGTCGGCCCGGCGCTGGGCGGCTGTGAGGTCGTCGACGACCACCTGCTGGTCGCGGCGCTGGTCGTCGACCTCGTGCCGGCTGGCGGTGAGTGCGGTGATCTCGACGATCTCGGGCAGGGTGGCACGCTGGTGGCGCAGCTGGTCGGCGCGGGCGTCGAGCCGCTGCACGTCGAGCAGTCGGAGCTGGGCCTCGGCGGGAGCCTTCACGACGCGGCCTGCGGGGTCGTGCTCGGGGTCGTGCTCGGGGCGGTGCTCGGGTGGGTCACAGCCGCATTGTCCACGGGTCGGTGACCAGCGCGCTGACCCGGGTCTGCAGGTCGTCGCCGAGCGCGGCGACCAGTCGCGCCTCGAGGGTCGGCAACCACGTCCACTCCGCCGCCCAGTGGGCGACGTCGACCAGCGCGGGGCCGCCCTTCTCGACGAACTCCGCCGTCGGGTGGTGCCTGAGGTCGCTGGTGACGTAGACGTCGGCGTCGGTGCGCAGCACCGCGTCGAGCAGGAAGTCACCCGCACCGCCGCACACCGCGACCCGCCGCACGCGGCGCTGCGGGTCGCCGGCCACCCGGACGCCGTGGTGGGTCTGGGGCAGGGCCTCGGCGACCGCTGCGGCGAACTGCTCGAGGGTCACCGGCGTGATCGTCCCGATCCGGCCCGACCCGGTGACCACGGCCGTGCTGTCGATGCCGGTTGCGACCTCGACGACGTCGTACGCCGGCTCCTCGTAGGGGTGGGCGGAGCGGAGGGCGGCGACGACGGCGCGGCGGCGGCTGCGCGGCAGCACCACCTCGATCCGCACCTCGTCGACCTCGGCGATCTGCCCGACGGCGCCGATCGTCGGGTTGGCCCCCGCGAGCGGACGGAAGCGTCCTTGACCGGGCGTGGTGAAGGAGGCGAAGTCGTAGTCGCCGATCTCGCCGGCCCCGGCCTCGGCGAGCGCGGCCCGCACCACCGACGCCGCGTCGACCGGGACGTAGACCGTGAGCTTGTCGAGCGCCCGCCCGGGCGCCGGGACGACGGGCGCCTGGTCGGTCAGGCCCAGGGCCGTGGCCAGGGCCTCCGAGACCCCACCGACCGCCTGGTCGGCGTTGGTGTGGGCGGTCAGCAGCGCGCAGCCCGCCGCGACCAGCGCGGCCAGGGTGCGACCCTTGGGCGTGGTCGCGGCGAAGCCGTGCACGCCCTTGAGGAACAGCGGGTGGTGCACGACGAGCAGGTCAGCTCCCCACTCCGCGGCCTCGGCAGCCACCTCGGCGGTGACGTCGACGGCGAGCATGACCTTCGTGACCTCGGCCTCCGGGTCGCCCCAGACCAGCCCGACGGCGTCCCACGCGTCAGCGGTGTCGGGCGGGTACCAGGTGTGGAGCAGGTCGGTGATCTCTTGCAGGCGGGGCACGACCTCAGCCTAGGACGAGGGCCAGCGGAGCCACCGACGCCGGTCGAGGTGCGAGGAGCCCGAAGACGAGCCCCGAGACACCGCGCCGCCCCCGACGCGCCACCCGAGACAAAGCCAGTCCGGTCACCAGGCGCCCCGACCCCAGACCGACGCCACCACACGGCGCACGTCGACGAGCCCGGTCCGCCGAGCCGGTCCCGTCCGCCGTACCAAACCGAGCGGCAGCGCTACCAGGTAGAGCGGACGGGCGGCTCGAGACCGGGCTCGGCGACCAAGACCATCAGTTGACCTGGCGCTCGCGCCCCTCCCAGTACGGCGCGCGCAGCTTGAACTTCTGCAGCTTGCCGGTCGCCGTGCGGGCCAGCTCGTCGCGGAACTCGATCGACGTGGGCGCCTTGTAGCCGGCCGCCTTGTCCTTGCACCACCGGATCAGGTCGGCCTCGCTGGCCTGCTGGCCGTCGGCCAGCACCACGAGCGCCTTGATCGTCTCGCCCCACTTCTCGTCGGGCACCCCGATCACCGCCACCTCGGCGACTGCCGGGTGGCTGAAGAGCACGTCCTCGACCTCGATGGAGGAGACGTTCTCGCCGCCGGTGATGATGACGTCCTTCTTGCGGTCCTGGATCGTCACGTAGCCGTCGTCACCGATCACTGCGCCGTCCCCGGTGTGGAACCAGCCGCCGGCCAGCGCTTTCTCGGTCTCCTCCGGCTGCTCCCAGTAGCCCTCGAGCACCACGTTGGACTGCGCGAGGAGCTCACCGCTCGGGCTCGACGTCCCGTCGCCGTCGGAGTCGTCGCCGGTCACCGACAGCCGTACGCCGAGCGCGGGCGCCCCTGCCCGGGTGAGCTTGACCGCGCGCTCCTCGGGGGGCAGGTCGTCCCACTCGGCGCGGTGGCGGTTGACGGTGAGCAGCGGCGAGGTCTCGGTGAGCCCGTAGATCTGGATGAACTCCCAGCCGAGCTCGGCCTCGACCCGCACGACGGTCTTGGTGGGCGGCGGCGCGCCGGCCATGATGATCCGCACCTTGTCACGCCCGGGGATCTCGCCCTCCCACGACTGGGCGGCCTCGAGCACGGCGGCGGCCACGGCGGGGGCCGCGCACATCACGGTCACGCCGTGGTCGCGCACCCGCCGCAGGATCTCGGCACCGTCGACCTTGCGCAGCACGACGTGCTTGACGCCCAGCCCGGTCATCGCGAAGGGCATCCCCCACCCGTTGGCGTGGAACATCGGCAGCGTGTGCAGGTAGACGTCGCGGTCGGTGACCCCGACGTGCATGGCGAAGGTGACCGCGTTGGTCCAGATGTTGCGGTGGGTGATCTGCACGCCCTTGGGCCGGGCGGTGGTGCCGGAGGTGTAGTTGATGGTGGCCGTGGCGTTCTCGTCGGGCTCCCAGGCCTGCGGCTCGACGCCCTCCTCGGCGTAGAGGTCGGCGTCGTCGCCGAGCACGAAGCGGTGCTCGGCGGTCACGTCGGCGAGCTCCGCGTCGAGCTCGGGGTCGACGTAGAGCACGCGGGCGCCCGAGTGCTCGACGATGTAGCGGACCTCGTCGGGGCGCAGCCGGAAGTTGACCGGCACGAGCACCCGGCCGGAGGCCACGACGCCGTAGAACGACGTCAGCAGCCGCGCGCTGTTGTGGCTGACGATGGCGACCCGGTCGCCGACCTCGATGCCGAGCTGGTCGAGCTTGGCCGCCTGACGGCGGGCCAGGGCCCCCATCTCGGCGTACGTCAGCTCACCGAGCGACGCCGCGGGCTGCTGGGGCTCGTCGACCACCCCCACCCGGTCGCCGTAGACCTGGACGGCGCGGTCGATGAAGTCGCGAGCGGTGAGCGGGACGAGCATGGATCCTCCTCGAGCGGCGGTGACGCAGGTCACTGTAGTGACGGTGGTGTTGCGTGGAGGTTGGGCCCGGACGCGGACCGGGCCCGACCGCGTGCTGCGGTCGGGCCCGGCCCGGTCGATCAGGTGGTGCTGGCGCTCAGGTCACCGGCCAGGTCGCCTCGGTGACCTGGCCTCCCACGACGTCGACGTCCATGACGACGTCGTCGGTGCCCTTGACGAGCAGGGAGTAGGAGCCCTCCACGACCTCGGGGTAGACCAGGGTCGGGATCACCCGCCCGTCGGGCAGCGGGCGGCGCACCACGGCCACGTGCGGCCGGGCGTTGTGCCCGTGCCCGTGACCATGACCGTGCCCGTGACCGTGCTCGTCGTGCCCGTCATGCTCGTCGTACGACGCCAGGTCGGCGCCGGACGGCACGATGTCGATCTCCATGCCGACCATCTCGATCGGCATGGTGACGATCACCGCGCCCACGTCGTCCCCGATGTCGAGGACGACCGGACCGAACCCCGCGTCGGGGTTCTCGGGCGAGTCGGGCAGGCGCTCCTGGCTCAAGAGGGCTCCGAGACCCTCGAGGTGCCCGGGACCGTGCCGTAGCCGCTGCCCGGCAGCGGCATGAACGGGAAGTGGTCCAGGATCGCCGGGCGGTTGTCGTCGGTCGTGCCGTCCTCGAGGAGGGCGGCCGCACCGTCAGGCTCGTAGTCCGGGTCGACCAGCGGGATGGTCGCACCCGCGATGGCCTTGAGCTCGATGGCGGTGATGTCGTCACCGAGCCGGCGCCCGTTGGGGAAGCCCGCAAGGTCGCCCCCGAGGATGCCGAGCTTGTTCTCGTCGGCCTGCGCCTTGGGCGGCACCGCCATGTTGAGCCGCAGCATGTCGGACTTGATCGGACCCGTGTAGTTGCGGAAGCCCGGGACCACGCCGGTCGGGATGCCGGTGAGCAGGATGGCGTCCAGGTCGGCGCGCGGCTTGTCGTAGGCCGCGAGGTTGGGGAACACCGTCGGGTAGAGGAACGGCAGGAGACCCTGCAGCTCGGGCTTCTGGACGTACTGCACGAAGTCCACGTCGTCCTTGGGCTCCGCGGCGTTCCACTTGTCCTTCTCCGACATCGGGATCAGGACCTCGTTGACCAGGGGGTTGCCCAGGCGCGAGACCTGCACGGCCGGACCGGTGCCGCCGTACTTGCCGAGGTTCTTCTTGAACACGCGGGCCGAGCGGCGGCTGGCCGTGGCCCACACGCCGATGGTGTTGCGGCGGTTGAGGACGATGCCATCCTGGTCCTGACCGTCGCGGGTCAGCTCGCTGGACGGCACCTGGATCGCGATGGTGTGCACGTTGTAGGACTGCACCGAGTTGATGCCGTCCATGGCCGCCATCGGCAGCAGGTGCAGGTTGCCGAAGGGGCGCAGCGCACCGAGGTCGAAGATGCTGCCCAGGTCGACCTGGAACGCGTCGCCGCGCTGACCGGCGAAGAACTTGCGACCCCCGACCGTCTTGACGGCCGAGTCGGCGAGCGCCTCGTAGTTGGGGGTGCTGCGCGGACCGACGTTGCACGGCGGCACGGGCAGCTCACCGGTGATGTTGGTGATCTCGCCGTTCTTGATGCGCGAGACGCGGTAGGTCTGCGGCCGGTTGTAGTTGGCGCTGTCGATCGACTCGATCTGCCCGAAGTTGTAGAGGAACGTGTCGGGGTTGCGGATCTGAGTCTTGAAGCGGAACTGGTAGGTGATGTCCGCGATCGACTTCTGCGTGTTGGAGATCTTGATCTCGTAGAGCACGTCGTCGGCGAACTCGTAGAAGTTCGGACCGCCGTTGGGCTGCTGCAGCGGGATGAAGTTGGCGATGATCACGACCTGGTTGGGCTCGGTCGGGTGCATGAACGCGTAGGTGTCGGTGCCGTCGGCACACGGGTCCTTGGCGATCTCCGGGGCTTCGCGGTGGGAGCTCATCTCACTTGCCTCCCGCCGCGTTGAGGAGCCGGGTCGCGAGGTCGCGGTCGTGGACGACCACCTCACGCTCACCGACGAGGAGGCGGACGGTCCCCTTCTTGGGGTCGTCGACGATGGCGAGCACGGGCTCCTTGGCCCGGCTCAGGCTGGGCTTGGCCTCGGCCGCGCCGGCGGTGCCGAGCGCGGCGGCGGACGCAGCCGCGCCGACTCCTGCGACGGCCAGGAACTTCCTTCTGCTGGTGTCACTCATTACGTGTTGCCTCCCAGGCATGGGGTCGGACCGGCCACGTGAGAGCCGGCTCACATCATCTTCGGTGCCGACGACGCCAGCGATGGGTCGAACCGGAATTGTTTTTCGCCCGACGCACGAGGACCGGCAGCGACGAGGGCCAGCCGGCCACCCGACTTCCGCACCGACACGTCCTTGTAGGCTGGGGCGCCGGTCCACACCGGCACCACGGGCGTGTAGCTCAGCGGTAGAGCCCCTCGCTTACAACGAGGTGGTCGGGGGTTCGATCCCCTCCGCGCCCACCAGATCGCGTCGCCCTCGTGGACGAGCGGTCCTGCCTGCTCGCCACGCGTCGCCCCGGTCGTGGAAGGAGCCCGCACCGGTCACCCCCACGGAAGCCGGCGCGGGCTCCACCAGTCGTTCGGTGCGGCCCATCCGCCGGATGGGAGCAAGTGGAATCAGTTGCCACGATCGCGGAAAAAGAGTTGAACCGCTGGCGTCTCGGGTCACCAGCGGTTCAACAAGGAAAACTCTACTGGGCCAACTCGCGTCGTCAACACGTTCGGCCGGATCCGGGCCAAATTACCTGCGGCGGTCTAGACCCCCTGGGGGGTAGGGGTCGTCAGACCGTTGCGTGCAGCTGACGAAGGTGCTCGTCGAGGTCGCGCGCCTGCGAGCTCGCGTTGTGAACCGCCCAGCGGACCCGCCCCTCGCGGTCGACGACGTACGACGACCGCCGGGGGCACCCGCGCTCCTCGTCGAAGACGTCGTAGGCCCGCGCCACCTCGCCGTGCGGCCAGAAGTCGCTGAGCAACGGGAAGTTGAGCCCGTCCTGGTCGGCGAAGGCACGCAACGCGAACATGGGGTCGCACGACAGCCCGATCACCTCGGTGTCGAAGGTCAGGAACTCGGCGAGCCGGTCACGGATCCCGGCCATCTCGCCGGTGCAGACCCCCGAGAAGGCGAACGGGTAGAAGAGCAGGGCGACCGCCTTGTGCCCGCGGTACGACGACAACGTGACGTCCTGGCCGAACTGGTCGCGCAACGTGAAGTCCGGGGCCGGTCCCCCGAGGGCGAGTCCGCTCACGCGTCGCCCGACTGCGCGGAGCCGTCGTCGCCGGGCTCGTCGCCGGGCTCGTCGCCGGAGTGGGCCAGCTCGCGCTTGAGCACCTTGCCGGTCGCGTTGCGCGGCAGCTCGTCGAGGAAGACGATCTCGCGCGGCACCTTGTAGCGCGCCAGGTTGTCCTTGACCCAGGCCTTGAGGTCGTCCTCGGTCACCTGGGCGTCGGCGGCCACGACGACGAAGGCCCGCAACCGCTTGCCGAAGTCGTCGTCGTCGATGCCGACCGCAGCGACCTCCGTGACGGCCTCGTGGCGGGCCAGGCAGTCCTCGACCTCCTTGGGGAAGACGTTCTCGCCGCCGGAGACGATCATCTCGTCGTCGCGGCCCTCGATGTAGAGCAGGCCGTCGTCGCCGAACCGGCCGACGTCGCCCGACGACATCAACCCGTCGACGACCTCCTTGTGACCACCGCCGGTGTAGCCCTCGAAGAGCAGCCCGTTGCCGACGAAGATCCGCCCCGAGGCACCGGGCGGCACCTCGACGCCCCGCTCGTCGAGGATCTTGACCGTCGTGGCGAACGGTGGCCGGCCCGCGGTCGCCGGGTTGGCCCGCAGGTCGGCGGGACCCGCGATCGCGGCGTAGGCGACCTCGGTCGAGCCGTAGGTGGAGTAGAGGTTGTCGCCGAACTCGTCCATCCAGGTCAGCGCGAGGTCGCCGGGCAACGCCGAGCCTGAGCTGGCCACGACCTGCAGGTCGGGCAGGTCGTAGCGGTCGCGGACCTCCTGCGGCAGCGCGAGGGTCCGCTGCAGCATCACCGGGATCACCGCCGCCGCCTGGCACCGGTGGTCCTTCAGGGTCTGCAGGAACGCCTCGGGCTCGAAGCGGCGCCGCAGCACCACCGTCGAGCCGAGCAGCATCGACAGGCCCAGGTGGGCGTAGCCCCAGGTGTGGAACAGCGGCGCGGCGACGTGCACGCGCTGGCCGGCACGCAAGGGGATCGACCCCAGCAGCGCCACGGCCGCCTCGACACCCGCCTCGCTGCGCGGGGCGCCCTTGGGGGTGCCGGTCGTGCCCGAGGTCAGGATGATGAGCCGCCCGTGCCGCGAGGGCGGGATGAGGTCACGGGAGTCGTGGGACTCGATGAGCGACTCGAGCGTCGGCACGTCGCCGGCCCCGCCGTCGGTCCAGCCGACGACCCGCACGTCCACGGACGCGCCTGCCACCAGCCCCGAGAACTCCTCGTCGTAGACCAGGACCTTGGGCTTGTCACGGTCGAGCACCTCGACCAGCTGAGGTCCGGCGAAGGCGGTGTTGAGGTAGATCGTGTCGGCCCCGAGCTTGGCCACGGCGATGCTGGCGTCGAGGAAGCCGCGGTGGTTGCGGCACATGATGGCGACGCCGTCACCCTCCCCCACCCCGAGCTCGCGCAGGGCGTGGGCCAGCGAGTTGGACCGGGCGTGGAGCTCTCCCCAGGTCAGCTCGCCGAGGTCGTCGACGAGGCCGACCTGGTCGGGGACCCGCACGGCGAGGGAGGTGAACCCTCCGGCCGGGCCGGCACCCCAGTCCTTGAGGGTGCGGGCGAGCCGGGCCAGGGTCACCGGCGAGTAGGGACGGATCACCCCGGCGGCGCCGAGGACCTTCAACGAGGTGCCGGCGGCGACCGCGCCTGACGTCAGCTTCTTGAGCACGGGGGTCACCCTAGACCCGCGGCCGGACCGGGAGGTCGGGTCCCGTCAGGCGACGGTCTTGGGCGCGACGAGCCGGGTGGCCGACCAGTCCTTGCTCACCGCCGCGGACGTCGTCTGCGACAGACCGGCGATGGGCGCGGCCTCGGCGATGTCGGCGGCGTCGACCGCGTTGGGCCGGCCGATCTTGGGGGTCAACAGCCAGATCACGCCGCCTCCGACGAGGTCGGTGAGCGCCTCGACCAGGCCGTCGACGAGGTCGCCGTCCTCGTCGCGCCACCACAGCAGGACGGCGTCGACCACGTTGCCGTAGTCGCCGTCGACCATGTCGGCGTCGATGGCGTCCTCGATGGCGACCCGCAGGGCGTCATCGGTGTCGTTGTCCCAGCCGAGCTCCTGCACGACCATGCCGTTGGTGAGGCCGAGCCTCTCGGCAGGACCTGTCTGGCCAGTTCCGGTTTGGGTAGTGCCGCCACCGGCGGTCGAGCTCACGGGAAATTCCTCCAACGAAACGAGTGGGTGTTGGGGCGTAGTCCATCGGAGAAGGGCTCAACCCGCAAGACCTGCCCACCTCGACCACCCTTTCGACACGGCCCGGGGGCCCACCTCGACCACGGGTCAGGGCTACTTGCGGGTAGCCCAGGCGTCGATTCCGCGGCCTCGATCCGCGTGCGACGATGGACCGGTGAGCGGCGAGACACCCACCTCCCCCGACCTATCCGACCAGCCCGCACAGGGCGCCCAGAGCACCACGGCCGACCAGACCCCACGGTCGACCGTGCGCGCGGTGATCCACGAGGGCCTGCCGACCCAGCTGCCCGACATCGACCCCGACGAGACGCAGGACTGGCTCGACTCCTTCGACGCGATGCTCGACGAGCGCGGTCGCGACCGGGCCCGCTACGTGATGCTGCGCCTGCTCGAGCGGGCCCGCGAGACCCAGGTCGGCGTCCCCGCCCTGCGCAGCACCGACTACATCAACACCATCCCGCCCGAGCGCGAGCCGTGGTTCCCCGGCGACTACGAGGTCGAGCAGCGCATCCGCGCGTTCCTGCGCTGGAACGCCGCCGTGATGGTGTCGAGCGCCAACCGCAAGGGGCTCGAGGTCGGCGGCCACATCGCGACCTACCAGTCCTCGGCGAGCCTCTACGAGGTCGGCTTCAACCACTTCTTCCGCGGCAAGGACGCCCCCGGTGGCGGCGACCAGATCTACATCCAGGGCCACGGCTCCCCGGGCATCTACGCCCGTGCCTTCCTCGAGGGCAGGCTCACCGAGCAGCAGCTCTACCGCTTCCGCCAGGAGGTGCAGCACGGGCCGGGCCAGGGCCTGCCGTCCTACCCCCACCCGCGGTTGATGCCCGACTTCTGGGAGTTCCCGACGGTGTCGATGGGCCTGACGGCCCTCAACTCGATCTACCAGGCGCGGTTCAACCGCTACCTCCACAACCGCAACATCAAGGACACCTCCGACCAGCACGTGTGGGCGTTCCTCGGCGACGGCGAGATGGCCGAGCCCGAGTCGCTCGGCGCGATCCGGGTCGCGGCGCGCGAGGAGCTCGACAACCTCACCTGGGTCGTCAACTGCAACCTGCAGCAGCTCGACGGGCCGGTCACCGGCAACGGCAAGATCATCCAGGAGCTCGAGGCCAACTTCCGTGGCGCGGGCTGGAACGTCATCAAGGTGATCTGGGGCCAGGGATGGGACGCCCTGCTGGCCCGTGACGTCGACGGCGTGCTCGTCAACAAGATGAACACCACGCCCGACGGCGACTTCCAGACCTACTCGGTCGAGGACGGCGCCTACGTCCGTGAGCACTTCTTCGGCCCCGACCCGCGGTTGCGCCGGATGGTCGAGCACATGACCGACGGCCAGATCCAGAAGCTCCCACGCGGCGGTCACGACTACCGCAAGGTCTACGCCGCGTTCGAGTCGGCCACCAAGCACGTCGGCCAGCCGACGGTGATCCTGGCCAAGACCATCAAGGGCTGGACGATCGACGCCCTCGAGGGCAAGAACGCCACCCACCAGATGAAGAAGCTCACCCAGGACGACCTCAAGCGCTTCCGCGACCGGCTGCACCTGCCGATCTCCGACCGCGACCTCGAGCGCTCCTACGAGGAGACCGGCTCCGCGCCGTTCTTCCACCCGGGCGAGAAGTCCCCCGAGATCGAGTACATGATGCAGCGGCGCGCGGCCCTCGGCGGGTCGGTGCCCCGGCGCCTGGTGCGCGCCAAGCCCCTCACGCTTCCCGGTGACGCGGTCTACGCCGAGGTCGCCAAGGGCGGCGGCAAGCACGCGGTCGCGACCACGATGGCCTGCGTCCGGCTGCTGCGCGACTGGATGAAGGACCCCGAGATCGGCAAGCGCATCGTGCCGATCGCGCCCGACGAGTACCGCACGTTCGGCATGGACTCGATGTTCCCGAGCGCCAAGGTCTACAACCCCGGCGGCCAGCAGTACGAGGCCGTCGACCGCAAGCTGCTGCTGGCCTACAAGGAGTCGACGAGCGGGCAGATGCTCCACGAGGGCATCTCCGAGGCCGGCGCCATGGCGTCGGCGACGGCGGCCGGGTCGTCGTACTCCACGCACGGCGAGCACATGATCCCGTTCTACATCTTCTACTCGATGTTCGGGTTCCAGCGCACCGGCGACTCGATCTGGGCGATGGCCGACCAGCTGGCCCGCGGCTTCCTCATCGGGGCGACCGCCGGCCGCACGACGCTGACCGGCGAGGGCCTGCAGCACGCCGACGGCCACTCCCCGCTGCTCGCGGCCACCAACCCGGCCGTCGTGCACTACGACCCGGCGTTCGCCTACGAGATCGGGCACATCATGCGCTCGGGCCTGGAGCGGATGTACGGCACCGGTGGCGAGGACGGCAACGGCGAGAACGTCATCTTCTACCTCACCGTCTACAACGAGCCGGTCGAGCAGCCGGCCCAGCCCGACGACGTCGACGTCGAGGGGATCCTGCGCGGCCTCCACCGCGTCTCGACCGCCTCCGGCGAGGGCCCCCGGGTCCAGCTGATGGCCTCCGGCGTCGGCTTCCCGTGGGTCAAGGAGGCCGCCCGGCTGCTGGCCGAGGAGTGGGGCGTGCAGTCCGACACCTGGTCGGTGACGTCGTGGAACGAGCTGGCTCGCGACGCCGTCGCGGCGGAGGACCACAACCTGCTGCACCCTGACGAGAGCCCGCGCGTCCCCTACGTCACCACCAAGCTCCGCGACCAGGGCGGGCCGTTCATCGCGGTCTCCGACTACATGGCCGCCGTGCCGCTGCAGATCGCCCGTTGGGTGCCCGGTGACTACTGCGTGCTCGGTGCCGACGGGTTCGGCTTCGCCGACACCCGTCCCGCCGCGCGACGCTTCTTCCGCATCGACGCCCAGTCGGTCGTCGTCCGCGCGCTGCAGGCCCTGGCCGACGCGGGCGAGATCGACCCGGCCCTGGTGGGCAAGGCCGCTACGCAGTACCGCATCGACGACCCCACCGCCGTCGCCGGCGTCAAGCAGGAGGGTGCTGGCGCCTGAGGAGGCCGCACAGCTCACACCGTGGTCGAGCACGACGCCAGCACACGGTGGTCGAGGAGGCCGCCCACGGCCGTCACGAGACCCCTCGACCGCAACCGGCCCACCGGAGCCGACCGGTCGAGGTGGGGTGGTCTCGAGACGTTGCCAGGGCAACCTCCTCGACCACCGTGTGGTGACGGTGCCAGGGCAACCTCCTCGACCACCCGAGGGCGAGGGTCGGGCGGACCGTCAGGCCGTGGTCGCCCGGACCCGCCCGATCGAGGTGACCCCGACCGGCGACACCGGTCCGACCTGGCCGTTGCGCAGCAGGGTGCGCCACTTGGCGCGGGAGTACGTCGCGGGCTGAGTCGTGCGAACCCAGTCGTGGACGATCTTGGCGAACCGCTCGGGGTGGTCCTTATGAGGGAAGTGGCCCGCGTTGGCGATCACCTCGACGCGCGCCTTGGGCGCCAGGGCGGCGGCGTTGCTCGCGTGGCGGACCGGGATCACCAGGTCGTCGCGACCCCAGACGACCGCCATCGGCATGGCGTCGGTCAGGTAGGCCCGGTCGGCCATCGTGACGATCTGGCCCTTCCAGTCGACGACCGCCTTGACGACGTGGCGGATCGCGGCGCGCGCGTGCGGGTCCTTGAAGGAGTCGTAGATGTCGGCGACCTCACCGAGGTCACGTGTCGTCTTCAGACCGGTCGACGAGGCTGCCTTGAGCCCGGCGACGCCGAGGTGACGGACGCCGGGCAGGGTCAGCAGGCCCATGACCTGATGGAAGCCGGGGGTCGTGATCGCGCGGATCCCTGGCGTCACCTCGGGTCCGAGGCCGCCGGAGGCGACCAGCATCATCCGCTCGGTGCGCTCGGGGAACTGGTAGGCAAACTGCATCGCCACGCCACCGCCGAAGCTGTGGCCGACCACGGTCACCTTGTCGATGTTGAGCACCGTGAGCAGGTCGCGCATGCCGTTGGCGTAGCCACCGACGCTGTAGTCGGCGCGGGGCTTGGCCGACCGGCCGTGACCGAGCAGGTCGGGGGCGATGACGGTGTAGCGCTTGGCGAGCGCGTCGATGACGGGCTCCCAGGTCGTGTGGTCGCACCCGAGGCCGTGCAACAGCAGCAGCGCCGGCCCGGACCCGACCTTGACGTAGGCGCGACGGTGACCGTGGATCGTGACGTACTGCACCTCGTGCCGTTCGACACCCATTCCGGCCTCCTCGGACTTCAGGTTCAGAATTCAACCACGCCACCGACGTCCGCGGACATGTTCTCGAGGGTGTGGCCGCGCCCGGTGGTCCTGCGTACCGACGAGCGCCGCGCCACCACGCGGCGCCTGGTCATTTCGGGCCATCGAGAAGTGTCCGCGCGACCCGGCTCCTTCGTCGCCCCGCCACGACCGGTCGGGGCCCCGCCGGGGTACTAGCCTCGGTGCGTGTCCTCCCGGCCCCGCTCCTCACGCCAGCGGGCCGCGACCGCGCTGGTCCGGGCGAGCGGCTCGCTCAGCACCTCCGCGATGGCCCGGATGGAGGCCGAGAAGCCGTGGTTCCGTGACCTGAGCGCCGACGAACGGTCCTGGGTCGGCCAGATCGTGCAGGCCGGCATCCGCGCGTTCGTCGACTGGTACGGCGCCACGGCCGCCGAGACGGGCAGCCCTGCCTCGCAGTCGTTCGCGGTGGCCGCGTCGGTCTTCGGCGCGGCGCCGCGCGCGCTGGCCGGCACCATCAGCCTGCAGCAGACCGTCGAGCTGGTCCGACTGTCCATCGAGGTCGTCGAGCACGACGTCGACCGGATCGTCGAGGCCTCCGACATCCCCGACGTCCGGGCCGCGATCCTGCGCTACGCCCGCGAGATCGCCTTCGCCACCGCCGAGGTCTACGCCCGGGCCGCGGAGATGAGGGGGGCGTGGGACGCACGCCTGGAGGCCCTGGTCGTCGACGCGGTGCTGCGCGCCGAGGGCGACGAGACCATGCTGTCGCGCGCCTCGGCGCTGGGGTGGTCGGCGCGCGGCGACGTCACGGTGGTCCTCGGCAACCTGCCCGAGCGGCGTACCGACGACGACCTGTTCGACGCCGTACGCCGAGCCGCCCGCGACACGGGCATGGACGCCCTCTGCGCCGCGCAGGGCGAGCGTCTGGTCGTGCTGCTCGGCGGCGTCGAGGACCCGCGGGCCGCGGCCTCGGCCATCGCCGGGCTCTGCGGGGAGGGACCGGTGGTCGTCGGCCCGGTGACCGACGACCTGCAGCACGCGCACGTCTCCGCACGGGCGGCGCTCGCGGCCCACCGGGCCGCCGCCGGGTGGCCCGACGCGCCACGGCCCGTGCTGAGCAACGAGCTGCTGCCCGAGCGCGCCCTGGCCGGCGACGGCCACGCGCGACGGCACCTGGTCGAGGACGTCTACCTCCCGCTCGCCGGCGCCCGCGGCGGGCTGGCCGAGTCGCTGGCCACGTACCTCGCCCACCGCGGGTCGGTCGAGGGCACGGCCCGGGCGCTCTACGTCCACCCCAACACCGTGCGCTACCGCATGCGGCAGGTCGCCGACGTGACGGGCTTCTCCCCCAGCCACCCGCGCGACGCGCTGACCCTGCAGGTCGCGCTCATCCTCGGCCGACAGTCGGGGCGGACACCCTCCCCGGCATCGGCCGAGTCGTGACGGCGTTGTAGGAACCCGACAAAGATCTGCCTGCGAGTTTCGTGCGCGCCTGATGCGCGCACCCGAGCGCGAGCCAGGCAGAGTAAGTCACGTGCTCGTCATCGTTGCCCCCGGACAAGGCGCCCAGACGCCCGGATTCCTCGCGCCCTGGCTCGAGGACTCGGTGTTCGCCTCCCGGCTGCACTGGCTCTCGACGGTGGCGGGGATCGACTTGGCCCACCACGGCACGGTGTCCGATGCCGACACCATCCGCGACACCCGGATCGCCCAGCCGCTGCTGGTCGCCACGGCCCTGGTGACCACCCTGGAGCTGTTCCCCCACCCGACCGACGGCTTCAGCCAGGTCGGTGCGGTGGCCGGTCACAGCGTCGGCGAGCTGGCCGCAGCGGTCGGCGCCCGGGCGATCAGCGCCGAGCAGGCCATGGTGCTGGTGCGCGAGCGCGGCAACGCCATGGCCGCGGCGTCGGCCGCCACCCCGACCGGGATGACCGCGGTGCTCGGGGGCGACCGCGACGAGGTGCAGGCCGCGCTGGAGCGACACGGCCTCACCGCGGCCAACGACAACGGACCGGGTCAGGTCGTCGCCGCCGGCACGCTCGAGCAGCTCGAGGCCCTCAAGGCCGACCCGCCGGCCAAGGCCCGGTTGATGCCGCTGTCGGTCGCCGGCGCGTTCCACACCCACCACATGGCCCCGGCCGTCGACCACGTCGCCCGGCTGGCCGTCTCGGTCTCGACCCACGACCCCCGCATCCCGCTGATCTCCAACCGCGACGGCCGCGTCATCCACGACGGCCGCGAGGTGCTCAAGCGCATCGTGGGCCAGATCGCGAGCCCGGTGCGCTGGGACCTCTGCCTCGACACCATGTCCGACCTCGGCGTGACCGGGATCCTCGAGATGCCGCCGGCCGGCACCCTGACCGGCATCGCCAAGCGGGCGCTCAAGGGGGTCGAGACCTTCGCCCTCAAGACCCCCGACCAGCTCGACGACGCCCGCGCCTTCTGCGCCAAGCACGGCGAGGGGTCCCTCATCGACGTGACCCCGACCTGGCGGATGGTGGTCTCGCCCGCCAAGGGCACCTTCGACATCGACGGCAGCGCCGCCGACACCGAGCTGCTCGCCGCCGGGGCCGAGATCGGCGTCGTCACGAGCCTGCGCGACCGCATCCCCGTCACGGCGCCCCACGGCGGCCAGGTCGTCGAGTGGCTCGTCGAGGACGGCGACCCGGTCGCCCCCGGACAACCCCTGCTGCGCCTGCACCCCCAGGGCTCCGAGTGAGCGCCCGCACGCTCGCCGGCTCGACCGGCGCGGCCCAGGCCACCGTGCTCGGCATCGGCGCCTACCGACCCGCCCGCGTGGTCCCCAACGCCGAGCTGGTCGACGCCATCGACAGCAGCGACGAGTGGATCCAACAGCGCTCCGGCATCAGGACCCGCCGCTTCGCGGGGCCCGAGGAGTCGGTGCAGATGATGAGCGTCGCCGCCGCCCGTGAGGCGCTCGCGCATGCCGGCATCGACGCGGGCCAGGTCGACGGCGTCATCGTGGCCACGGTCAGCCACATGATGCAGACCCCGGCCATCGCGCCCGCCATCGCCCACGAGCTCGGCTGCGACCAGCCGGTGGCCTTCGACATCTCTGCGGCCTGCGCCGGCTTCTGCCACGGCGTCGGCCTGGCCGCCGACATGGTGCGCGGCGGCAGCGCCCACCACGTCCTGGTCATCGGCGTCGAGCGCCTCACCGACATCCTCGACCGCTCCGACCGCGGCACCGCCTTCATCTTCGCCGACGGCGCCGGGGCCGTGGTCGTCGGACCCAGCGACACCCCGGGCATCGGCCCGGTCGTGTGGGGCTCCGACGGCGAGCAGTTCGACTACATCCGCCAGACCCAGGACTGGCGTGACGTGATGACGTCCGACTCCCCGACCATGCCCGCGCTGACCATGCAGGGGGCCGCGGTCTTCCGCTGGGCGTCCTTCGCCATGGCCAAGGTCGGCCTCGAGGCGCTCGACCGCGCCGGCGTCACCGTCGACGACCTCGACTGCTTCGTCCCCCACCAGGCCAACATGCGCATCACCGACGCGATGGCCCGCTCCATGAAGCTCCCGGCGAGCGTCAGGATCGCCCGCGACGTCGCCGACCAGGGCAACACCTCGGCCGCCTCGGTGCCGCTGGCCCTGCACCGCATGGTCCAGGAGGGCGACGCCCGCTCCGGCGACCTCGCGCTGCTCATCGCCTTCGGCGCCGGCCTGGCGTACGCCGCCCAGGTCGTCGTCGTCCCCTGACGGTCCCCTGACCGTCCACCCGGCTGCTCCACCCCTGACCGCTCCACCCAACCCAACCCGCAGGAGACAACCACCATGGCTACGACCGAAGAGATCCGCGCCGACCTCGCCGAGATCGTCAACGAGGTCGCGGGCATCGAGCCCGACGACGTGCAGCTCGACAAGTCCTTCGTCGACGACCTCGACGTCGACTCGCTGTCGATGGTCGAGGTGGTCGTCGCCGCCGAGGAGAAGTTCGGCGTGACGATCCCCGACGACGAGGTCAAGAACCTCAAGACCGTCGGGGACGCCGTCGCCTTCATCGAGCGCGCCACCGCGTAATGGCTCGCACGCGCGTCGTCGTCACCGGCCTCGGCACCACCAGTCCGCTCGGTGGCGACGTCCCCAGCACGTGGGAGGGCATGCTCGCCGGCCGCTCCGGGGTCCGTCACCTCGAGCAGGACTGGACCGAGGAGCTGGCGGTGAAGATCGGCGCGCCGGTCGCGGTCGACCCGAGCGAGGTCCTCGAGCGGGTCAAGGCCCGCCGCATGGACCGCAGCACACAGTTCGCGATGGTCGCCGCGATCGAGGCCTGGCACGACTCCGGCCTCGACGCGGCCCAGGAGACCGGCGACCTCGACGGTGACCGCGTGGGTGTCGCGATGGCCACCGGCATCGGTGGGGTCACCACCCTGCTGGCCAACTACGACACGATGAAGGAGAAGGGGCCGCGCCGGGTCTCCCCGCTCGCGGTCCCCATGCTGATGGCCAACGGCCCGGCCGCCAACATCAGCCTGCTCGTCGGGGCGCGGGCCGCGGTCAACACCCCGGTCTCGGCCTGCGCCTCCGGCAACGAGGCCATCGCACTGGCGATCGACCAGATCCGCCTGGGCCGTGCCGACGTCGTCATCGCCGGCGGCTGCGAGGCGGCCATCCACCCGTTGCCGATGGCCGCCTTCGCCAACATGATGGCGCTGTCCAAGAACGCCGGCGACCCGACCACGGTCAGCCGTCCGTGGGACACCGGTCGTGACGGCTTCGTGCTCGGAGAGGGTGCGGGAGTGCTGGTCCTTGAGTCCGAGGAGCACGCCCGGGCCCGCGGGGCCCGCATCTACGCCGAGGTCCTGGGCGCCGGCATCACCGCCGACTCCCACGACATCGCCCAGCCCGACCCCGCCGGCCGCGGCGGCTCACGGGCCATCAAGCGCGCCCTGCTCGAGTCCGAGGTCGACCCGTCGGTGATCAAGCACGTCAACGCCCACGCGACCTCGACGCCGCAGGGCGACATCGCCGAGGGCCTGATGCTGCACGCCACCCTGGGCGCACACGTCGAGGAGGTCGTGGTCACCAGCACCAAGTCCATGACCGGCCACCTCCTCGGGGGCGCCGGCGCTCTCGAGGCCGTGGCCACGGTGCTCGCGATCCGGCACCGGGTGTCGCCGCCGACGATCAACCTCGACGACCTCGACCCCGAGGTGCACCTCGACATCGCCACCACGGCGCGCGAGCTCCCCCAGGGAGACATCGCCGCCCTCAACAACTCCTTCGGCTTCGGCGGCGCCAACGTCGCCGTCGTCTTCGCCTCGATCTAGCTCGCTAGGAGCTCCACCCATGACGATCCAGGCACCCCAGAAGCCCGCCAGGCTGCCGCGCTCGGAGGACCCCCGCAACCCGGTGACCCGGCTCGCGGCACTCCTCGACGCCGGCACCCTCGAGCTGATCACCGCCGACGACGACAGCGGCATGCTTGCGGCCGTCGGCACCGTCGAGGGCACCCGCGTCGTCGCGTTCTGCTCCGACGCGACCGTCATGGGCGGCGCGATGGGCGACGTCGGCTGCCGCGTGGTCGTCGAGGCCTACCACCGAGCGATGATCGAGCAGGTCCCGATCATCGGGCTGTGGCACTCCGGCGGTGCCCGCCTGGCCGAGGGCGTGCTGTCGCTGCACGCGGTGGGCCGGATCTTCCAGGTGATGACCCAGGCCTCGGGCAAGATCCCGCAGGTCTCGGTCGTGCTCGGCCCGGCCGCCGGCGGGGCGGCGTACGGCCCGGCGCTGACCGACTGCGTGATCCTCGGCCCCGAGGGCCGCATCTTCGTCACCGGTCCCGACGTCGTCCGCTCGGTCACCGGCGAGGCCGTCGACATGCTGCGCCTGGGCGGGCCCGAGCCCCACGGGCGTCGTTCGGGCGTCGTCCACATCCTCACCGACTCCGAGCAGGAGGCGCTCGACCGTGCCCGCACGGTCGCCTCGCTGCTCGGCTCCCAGGGCAGCCTGGTCGTCGACGACGTCGTCGACCGCGACCTCGAGGATGCCCTACCGGTCTCCAAGAAGCGGGCCTACGACGTGCACCCGCTGATCGCGCAGCTCCTCGACGAGGGCACGACCCAGGAGCTCCACGCCCGATGGGCCCCCAACATCGTGACCACACTGGGTCGCCTCGGCGGCCGTACCGTCGGTGTGGTCGCCAACAACCCGCTGCGGCTCGGTGGCTGCCTGGACTCCCTCTCGGCCGAGAAGGCCTCCCGGTTCGTGCGCATGTGCGACGCGTTCGGCGTGCCGCTGGTCGTGGTCGTCGACGTCCCCGGCTACCTGCCCGGCGTCGGCCAGGAGTGGGACGGCGTCGTACGCCGTGGCGCCAAGCTGCTGCACGCCTTCGGCGAGTGCGTGGTCCCCCGGATCACCCTGGTGACCCGCAAGACCTACGGCGGCGCCTACATCGCGATGAACGCGCGCTCGCTGGGCGCGACCAAGGTCTTCGCCTGGCCCGGTGCCGAGGTGGCCGTCATGGGCGCCGTGGCCGCCGTCCGGGTCCTGCACCGACGCCGGCTGGCCGAGGTGTCGCCCGACATCCGACCCCAGGTCGAGGCCGAGCTCGCCGCCGAGCACGAGCGGCTGGCGGGTGGGGTCGAGCGCGCCGTCGAGATCGGCGTCGTCGACGAGATCGTCCCACCCTCGCTGACCCGCTCGTCGATCGCCCGGGCGATCGACGAGGCCGTGCAGCGCGACGGCGTACGCCGCGGCGCCCACGGCAACATCCCCCTCTGACCACCCCCTGCGACTGACCGCGCGCACCACCGCGAGACGGTGGTCACGTAACCAGGAGGCGTCCGATCCGTTGATAGTTTGACGCTCGTCACACTCTCTACGGGAGGACTCCTCCATGCTGCGCCGCACCGTGCTCGCTGTCGCTGTCCCGCTGCTCCTGGCCGTCGGCCTGCTGACCGCACCACCGTCGCCCGCGCAGAGCATCCCCGTCAGCAACAGCATCGGCATCGTCAAGGTCCCCGACCAGGTGCGCAAGGGCAACTGCGCCAAGTACCGCCTGCGCTGGAACTTCAACCCGCCGAGCGACCAGTGGACCGTCATCGTGCGTATCCGCACACCGCGGGGCTTCAGCATCGCCAGCCAGTTCTGGGACTCCAACTCGCCCAACAACCTGGGCCGCGAGGAGGGCCGGCTCCGCATCCCGCTGTGCGGCTCGAGCGTGCGTCCGGGTCGCTACAAGGTCGAGATGCAGATGGTCTACAGCGAGGGCCGCGACAACTACACCGTCAACCGGCACCCGACGTACTTCCGTCTGCTGCGCCACGCCTGAGCGGGCGCCGGTCAGACGACCTGGTGCAACCAGCGGACGGGGGCACCCTCGCCAGCGTGGCGGAAGGTCTCGAGCTCGTCGTCCCACGGCTTGCCGAGCAGCTTGTCGATCTCGGACTCCAGGGTCGTGTCGCCCAGGGCCGTCTTGACCACGGCCGCCTTGAGGCGGTCCTCGGGGATCATGAGGTCGCCGTGCAGGCCGATCACGGCGTGGAAGACGCCGAGGTCGGGGGTGAAGGAGTAGCGCGCGCCCTCGGTCGAGGCGGTCGGCTCCTCGGTCACCTCGAAACGCAGGTGGTTCCACCCGCGTAGCGCGGACGTGATCGCGGCAGCGGAGCCGGCCGCGCCGGTCCAGGAGAGCTCGGCGCGGTAGGTACCGGCCTGGGCCGGCTGCGGGGACCAGGTCGGGTTGGCGGGCACACCGAGGACGCCACCGACGGCCCATTCGATGTGCGGGCACAGCGCCGAGGGCGCCGAGTGCACGAAAAGGACGCCGCGGCTGCTTGTGGCGGTGCGGTCAGCAGTGCGTACGGTCACGACATCTCCTTCATCTCCGGCGCGAGCTACGCCTTCCCCAGCGGGCTCGGATCAAGATGTCGGGTCGTCGCAAACCCCAGGTGTGACACGTGTGTAGTTAGACCCTCATTGTGACGCATGGGGCGCCGCAGCACCAGAGGAGCGTCGATCTCCCAACGCCATCACCGTGGAGATCACCTCCTCGGCGATACCGAGACCACCGAGGTGGCTCTCACCCGCGATGACGCTCATCTCGGCGTCCGGGAGCCGCGAGACCAGGTGGGCGCCGTGCGCGAACGGCACGATGTGATCGGCGTCGCCGTGCCACCAGCGCACCGGCGCCACGACGTCGGCGGCCCTGAAGCCCCAGTCGCGCGTGAAGAGCACCAGGTCGCTCAACGGCGCGAGGGTCTGGAACCGGGCGCCGTTGAGCAGGTCGTCGAGGAACATCGCTTTGAACTCGGGCCGCGCGAGGAGGTTCTTGTCCCCGGCCGGCTGGACGGCGGCGTAGAGGTCCAGCCCGGTGCCGGCCAGCGGACGGACCAACCGGATCGCGTTGGTCAGGGCGATCCCGAGCGGGACGCGCGTGGCGGTCAGCAGCGGCGCGAGGGCGACGGCGAGCTGGATGATCCCACCGCCGACCGCGTCGGGGCCCACTGTGGGAGCGACGCCTCCGAGCACCCCGACCCCCAGCACGCGTCCCGGGAGCCCTGCTCCTGCCGCCAGGGCGTAGGGCCCACCGCCGGAGAGCCCCACGACGTGCACGGTGTCGACACCGAGCGCATCGAGCAGGAGCTCCAGGTCGCCGGTCCAGTCGTAGATGTCGCGGTAGAGATGGGCGGTGGACGACCCGATCCCGGGCCGGTCGATGCCGATGATCCGCAGCCCGTGGTCGAGGGCGTAGGCCCGCGCCTCGAGCGGGATCTGCCGACGCGCTCCCGGGGTCCCGTGCATCCAGACCAGGGCGTCACCACGCGGGGCGCCGTACTCGGCGAAGCTGAGGCGCCGGTCGCCGCGCACGGCGACGGTGCCCTCCAGGGCCGGCCTCTTGAGATCGGTCATGGCCCGGATCCTCCCACGACACGGTCGCGCCCGGGTGCGGGATAGGTTGGCCCGATGTCGAGCATGCGGGTCCTGGAGCTCCAGCGCCGTCCGCGCCTGCTGCTCGTCGTGGGCACCGTCCTGCTCGTGATGGCCACGGCGATGGCGTGGTGGCGTTCCTCGACGCCCGAACCGCTCCCGCTGTCCGAGACCGTCGTCAACGCGTCCACGAAGGTCGGCCGTCCGGTCTACGTGGGCGTCTTCACCGCGGGGCCCGACTTCCGGCGCACGCTGCGGATCTCGAGGGTCACGATCCGCACGACGGGTAGCGACGTCGGCGTCACCGCGTTGCTCTGTCGTGGCGGCAGCATCGGCGTCACCCAGGACCCCCAGCCGTTCTGTGCGCAGCTCGTCGACCCCGAGGGCCAGGACCTGCGTGCCGGGGACGGCATCGTGCTCCAGGTCGTCAGCGACCAGCCGGCCGTCGCAACCATCCAACGGGTACGGGTCGCGTTTCGCGAGCACTTCCGCTCGGGCACCGAGCCGGCGGGCTCCAGCGCCGTCGTTCGCGTCCTGCCGGGCTGAGGCCTTAGCCGCCTGACAGGTCAGGCCTGCTCGATGCGCCGCTCGAGCTCGTCGGCACGGGCCGCGGCGTCGGTGAGCTCGTCGGCGTCGATGGCGTGGGTGCGGTGAAACCACGCGAGCGCGTCCTGGTCGCGACCTGCGGCCTCCAGAGTGTCGGCGTAGGCGTAGCGCAGACGCACGACCCAGGCCTGGCGGCTGTTGCTGGTCAGGGGCGCCAGCTCGAGCACGCGCAGGGCGGCGTCGAGTTGACCGAGGTCGCGCCGCGCGCCCGACTCGACCAGCGTCATCTCTGCCTTCGCCTCCGGGCTGAAGTTGGCCACTGACGGGCTCTTGGCGAGCTTGATCGCCTGCTCGGGGTTGCCCACCGCGCGGTGGCAGTCGGCCATGATCGGCAGGTAGGCCGTGGCGCCGTTCATCCGCTTGGCGGCCCGCAGCTCTGCGAGCGCCTCGGCGTAGTGACCCGCGGCGTAGGCCGCCTCTCCGACGGCCTCGCGCACGACCGCCAGACGCGGGGCACGCGCGCGCGCGGCGAGAGCATGCTTGTAGGCCGTCTCGGGGTCGTCGTCGACCATCATGCCGGCGGCGGCGAGGTGCCGGGCGATACGCGCAGCGAGCTTGTCGGGCAGACCCTTGAGCTGCGCCGCTACCGCACGGTCGAGCTCGGCGCCCGTGACGTCGTCGGGCAGCGGCGGGCCGTCGTAGATCGCCTGGTCGACGGTACGTTCCTTGTCGTCGCCGGGAGTGCGCTTCCAGTCGCTGCGTCCGGCCCGGTTGTCGCCGCCGCGGCCACCACGGGAGTCACCGCGTGCGTCACCGCCGCGGGCCGCGCTGCGCGGACCCCCCTTGGGACCCCCACGGCTGTCACCGGGACGGCTGTCACGGCGCGCACCTGCAGAACCCTTGCCCTGCGGGCGTCCGCCGCCGGCACCTGTGCGCGAACCACGCTCGTCGGCCACGATGGATCTCCCTCTTCACTTCGCTTGACCGTTCGAGATCGAACGGGTGGAAAACAGAGTAGAGGCCACCTCTCGGTGGCCTCTACCCAATGTTTGTCCGGCGGCGTCCTACTCTCCCACAACCTCGCGATTGCAGTACCATCGGCGCTGGCAGGCTTAACTTCCGGGTTCGGTATGGGACCGGGTGTTTCCCTGTCGCTATGGCCGCCGTAACT
>NZ_VIYJ01000013.1 GCF_008087085.1 Nocardioides rubriscoriae
AGGTCGCGGATCTGCTGGATCGCGGCGACCTTGTCGCAGATGAGCTGCTCACGGCGGCTGCCCAGGTGCCGCAGCCGGCCCCAGGTCTCATCGACCGGCTCGGGCAGGTAGCAGCGCAGCTGCGCAGTCAGCCGGGCGATGATGACCGCGTCCTTCTCATCAGTCTTGTCGTGGGTCAGGTCCTCATCGCGGCGGGCCCGTCCGGTCAGCAACGGCTGCACGCACACGAACGACATCGAACGCTCCTCGGCGAGCTGCCCGAGGACCCGCCACCGGTGCCCGGTCGGCTCACAGGCGACCGTCGCACCGGTGAATCCGGCCTTCGAAGCGTGGCCGGTGGCCCAGTCCAACGCCCGTCCCAAATCCCAGGCCTTACACCGAAACGTCCGCCGGGCCAGGACCTTGGAGTCGTGGTCGCAGACCACGACCATCTGCTTGGCATCGGCCAGGTCGATCCCGACGATCGCGTTGCTCGTCGGGACCGCCGCGCGAAGCCGAGCCAGGCGCGCGTTCCTGTTGCGGTCACCACGCGAGACACCGTTAGCGTTGTTCATGAACGTCCTCCTTGAGTGGGGTTGGGACACCAAGCCCGAAACACCGCACCAGGGAGGACGTTCCCCTGTCCACCAACGACCCCGCCTGCGGCTACCTAGAACGTCTTTCTATGCCGCCCCGCGGGCTGCGCCCAACCATGCCGCGCTGCGGGCTGTGCCCGACCATGTCGCACAGCGTCGCTCTTCGCGTGCCGGCCGTGCGAGGCACGGTCGGGCACTCAGCCCGGGTCCACAGCAGCACCCGGCCATAGTGGTGGTCGGGCGCTGCTCGTTTGTCTACCTGCGCTCGTGCCGGCGATCAGTGCGCCGCTCCAGCAGTGGTCCCGTACGCGCTCACTTCTCGGGTGCCGCGGTCGTGTTGCTCTCGAGCGTGTCGATCCGGACGCGGATGATCCCGATCGCGTTGCGGGTCGTCGAGGTCACGGTGCGAAGACCATCGCGCCTCGCGAGCCGTTGCACCGCCACGAAGTCCCTGGACCCGCACGTCACGCTCCCGTCCGCGCGCAGGGCCTCGTACAGGGCGAGAACCTTCTTCGAGTTGTTGGTTGCCAGCGGCTGCACCGGGATCTCCTCACCGTCGTGTAGGCCGCACTGGCCCGACGCGCAACCAGATCGTACGGCTCAGGGCCACTCACTCACGGCACGGCATCGAGCCGTGGTCGCATCACACCTTTCGGGGCGTTCAACCAGGGCCCAGGCTCGAAGCAACACCGTCGCACGTGGCGGACCGCTTACGCTCCAGCGGCGCCCGTCGACCGGTCGATCATCCGCGTCAAAGCCATGCTGGTCGCGCCCCACGGTGCCGCCCACGCAGTGAGCCTCAACCCGCCGACGCAGGAGAACCCGCAGGGCTACCACCGGCTCATCGGCGGCGGGGTCGAGCTCGGCGAGACGTCGCGTGAGGCAGTGCTGCGGGAGGTGGACGAGGAGCTGGGGGCTGCGGTCCACGACCTGCGGCTCGTGACGACCGTGGAGAACATCTTCCGGTTCGACGGCGCCCTCGGGCACGAGGTGGTGTTCCTCTACTCCGGCCGGCTGGACCCCTGGCCCGCACCGTCGGGAGCGACCCTCACCGAGTCCGACGGGAGCATCGTGCCCGTCGTGTGGCGCCGCGTCGACGACACCGAGGAGCCCCTGCCGCTGTACCCCGCCGCCGTGGTGCCGTGGGTACGTCGCATCATCGACCGGACGACGTAGGCGCTGGTGCCAGACTGCCGTCCATGAGCATGATCGCGCGCACCTTCGTGGACGCCGCCAGGGCGGTGAGCGACGCCGTCGCCCGGGTCGCCGACGGCGCCTGGGACGGTCCGGGACTCGGGGAGTGGACCCTGCGCGACCTGGTCGGTCACACCAGCCGCTCACTGGTCACCGTCGTCGACTACCTCGCGCGCCCGGTGGCCGAGGAGGTCGTGCCCTCGGCCGCGGCCTACTACACGGCTGTCTCGGCGGCCTCGTTCGACGCCGCCGCGGTCACCGAGCGCGGCCGGCAGGCGGGCCGCGACCTGGGGGACGACCCAGCGGCCCGCTTCGCCGCGCTGGTCGAGGAGGCTGCCGACATCGCGACGTCGACCGACCCCGACCTCGTGGTGCACACGATCGTCGGCGGCATGCGGGTCGCGGCCTACCTGCCGACCCGCACCTTCGAGCTCTGCGTGCACGGCCTCGACCTCGCCGCCGCCACCGGCATCGCGGTCGACCTGCCTCAGCGGGCCCTCGAGGAGGCGACCGCGCTGGGCGCCGTCGCCGCGGCCCAGCGCGGGCTGGGGCCCGACCTGCTGCTGGCGATGACCGGACGCCGCGCCCTGCCGCCCGGGTTCAGCATCGTCTGAGCCGGGCACGGGCGCTCACGCCTTCGCTGCGTCCTTCTTCGCCGACAGCAGCTCGATCAGGTCGTGCAGGGGCTTGGTGCCGGCCCCGAGGATGAGACCCGTGGCGAGGATCTCCTCCCAGCGAGAGGGACTCGCGATCCCCACGGTCCCCAGGAAGTACAGGTCGAGCGAGGCCGAGGCGACGATCGCGACGACCGAGGCGAGGGCCCAGAAGGCCACCGTGCGGTACCAGTCGCGATCTGCGACGTCCTGCGCGGCCTCGGCCGCCTCGTCCAGGCTCGCCCTGGCCCTCGCCCTGGTCTCGGTCGCCGGGTCCGCGGGGAACGCCATGATCTGGAGGGCGAGCTCGTGGGTCACGTCCTGGGCCGCGTCCTTCTTGGCTCCCGCGACCTGCTTCTTGGTCTCCTGGGGCAGGATCGCGCTGCTCAGCGGTTCCAGCAGCCGCTCGATGGCCGTCGCCCCCACGAAGAACACCGCGAAGATGGTCATGCCGTCGACCGGCTTGTTGCCGGTGCCCGGGACGAAACCCGCGTCGTCGAACACCTTGTTGGCGATCAGGGCGGCCGCCACGATGGTGCCGGTCGCCAGCGTCGCCCACAGGGCGCGCATCTCCCAGGACAACGACGACGTGCCCACTCCTGGCTGCAGGCCGGAGTCGGCGATGGTCGGACGCTGAGGCTGCGCAACCAGCTGCCTCGGGTCGATGGTCGTGGTCATGTCCCTACCCCCTGTGCCGCGCCGTGCTGACCTGTCAGGGACAGGCGACCACCGCGCGCCGCAGCCGGGTAGGGGCGAAAGGCCCGCGAGGATGACGCCATGAGTCGCGCCCTCGTCCGCCGTCCCAGCCCCTCGACGGTGGTGACGTCCTCAAGCACGACGGCACCGTGTGGGTCGGCCTCGGTGGCCGGACCAACCAGGCCGGGATCGACCAGCTGGCGGCCCACCTCGCCCCCCTCGGGGCGCAGGTGGTCGGCGTACCCCTGACCAAGGTGCTGCACCTGAAGTCGGCGGTCACGGCGCTGGCCGACGGTGTGGTCCTCGGGTTCGAGGAGCTCGTCGACGACCCCGACGTCTGGCCAGAGTTCCTCGCGGTGCCGGAGGAGCCCGGTGCCCACGTCGTGGTGCTCGACGAGGCGACCGTGCTGATGTCGAGCAGTGCGCCGCGCACCCGTGCGCTGCTCGAGGCGCGCGGCCTGCGTGGTCGCCGTCGACCTCACCGAGTTCGAGAAGCTCGAGGGGTGCGTGACCTGCCTGTCGGTGCGGCTGCGGGGCTGAGTCAGACCTCGCCGAGGGTGTGGATGACGACCTCGCCGGCGAGCAGCGGGCCGGCGACCTCGAAGGCCTTGGCCACGTGGGGCTGACCCATGTGGCCGTCCAGGGAGGCCTGGTCGCGCCACTCCTCGATCGTGACGAACGTGCCCGGCACCGAGGTCGAGGCGAAGACCTCGTAGCGCAGGCACCCCTCGTCGGAGCGGGAGGCGGCGGCGAGCTCGGCGAGGGCCGGTGCGGCCTCGGCGGCGCGTTCGGGGTCGAGGGGGATCGTGGCGACGACGTTGAGGGACATGCCGTCGACCCTAGGGCCCGCCACCGTCGCCCCGATAGTGTCGGTCGGCGTGAGCATTCTCGATGACGCCCGCGAGGGCATGGACCTCGACATCCGCCCCCAGGACGACCTGTTCGGCCACGTCAACGGCCGCTGGCTGGAGACCGTGGAGATCCCCAGCGACCGGTCGAGCTGGGGACCGTTCGTCCAGCTGGCCGACGCCGCGGAGGCGCAGGTCAAGGAGATCATCGAGAGCCTCGCGGTGCTGACCGACTCGAGCGCCGACCAGGCCGACAGCGAGGACGCTCGCAAGATCGGCGACCTCTACGCCTCGTTCATGGACACCGACGCGATCGCCGCGCGCGGCACCGAGTCGTTGCGGCCGCTGGTCGACGCGGTCGGTGCGCTGCGCGACGTCCGCGACCTCGCGGCGTTCCTCGGCGAGTTCGAGCGCATCGGCGGCCACGGCGTCTTCGGGTCCTACATCGACAACGACGACAAGAACTCCGACCGCTACATCACCAACCTCTACCAGGGCGGGCTCGGGCTGCCCGACGAGTCCTACTACCGCGACGACAAGTTCGCCGACAAGCGGGCGGCCTACGTCGACTACCTCACCAAGCTGCTGACCCTCGGCCGCCACGAGAACGCCCCCGAGGCGGCCGCGACGATCCTCGCGATCGACACCCGGCTGGCCGCGGGCCACTGGGAGCGCGCGGAGACGCGCGACGTGCAGAAGACCTACAACCTGATGACCTACGACGAGCTGGTGGCGCTGTGCCCGGGCTTCGACTGGGACGCCTACGTGCGCAACCTCGGCGGCAGCCGCGACACCATCGCCGAGGTCGTGGTGCGCCAGCCGTCGTTCTTCGCCCACCTCTCGACGGTGCTGGAGGAGGTCTCGATCGAGGACTGGAAGTCGTGGCTGCTCAGCCACGTGCTCCGCTCGGCGGCCGCCTACCTCACCGACGACTTCGTCGAGACCAACTTCGACTTCTACGGCCGCACCCTCAACGGCACCCCCGAGCTGCGCGCCCGCTGGAAGCGCGGCGTCGGCTTCGTCGAGGGCGCCATGGGCGAGGCCGTCGGCAAGATCTACGTCGAGCGGCACTTCCCGCCGACCAGCAAGGCGCTGATGGACGAACTGGTCGCCGACCTGCTCGAGGCCTACCGCCAGTCGATCGAGACCCTCGACTGGATGACCGAGGCCACCAAGCAGCGCGCCTACGACAAGCTCGCGACCTTCCGGCCCAAGATCGGCTACCCCGACCGGTTCCGCGACTACTCCTCGCTGGTCGTCGACCGCGGCGACCTGCTCGCCAACGTCCACGCGGCCTCCGCGTTCGAGACCGACCGCCAGCTCGCCAAGATCGGCTCGCCGGTCGACCGCGACGAGTGGTTCATGCTGCCGCAGACGGTCAACGCCTACTACAACCCCGGCACCAACGAGATCTGCTTCCCGGCCGGCATCCTGCAGAAGCCGTTCTTCGCCCCCGACGCACTGCCGGCCGAGAACTACGGCGGCATCGGCGCGGTCATCGGCCACGAGATCGGCCACGGCTTCGACGACCAGGGCGCGCAGTACGACGGCCAGGGCAACCTCAACGACTGGTGGACCCCCGACGACAAGGCGGCCTTCGAGCTGAAGTCGAAGGCCCTCATCGAGCAGTACGGCGGCTTCGAGCCGCGCGCCCTGCCCGGCGAGAAGGTCAACGGCGCCCTGACCGTGGGCGAGAACATCGGCGACCTCGGCGGCCTGACCATCGCCCTGAAGGCCTTCGCGATCAACCGCGCACGCCACGGCGAGCAGTCGACGCCGGAGGGCCGCAGGATGCTGTTCCTCAACTGGGCCTACGTCTGGCGCACCAAGCGACGCACCGAGCAGGAGCAGCAGTACCTCACCATCGACCCGCACAGCCCGCCGGAGTTCCGCGCCAACATCGTGCGCAACCTCGACGAGTTCCACGAGGACTTCGCCACCACGCCGGACGACGGCCTGTGGCTCGACCCCGAGGACCGCGTCCGGATCTGGTGAGGCGGCGGCGGTGAACGAGCCGGCCTTCGACGACGAGGTCGTCGGGGCCGTCCTGGCCCACATGAACGACGACCACCGTGCCGACAGCCCGCACATCGTGCGGGCCTTCGGTCGTCCGCAGGCCCGCGACGCCGAGATGGTCGGGCTCGACGAGCACGGCGGTGTGTGGTGGGTCGACACCGTCGACGAGGCCGGCGGCGACGGCTCGGAGCTGCGGGTGCCCTGGCCCGACGGACCCGTCAGCGACCGGGCCGCCCTGCGCCGCGCCGTCGTCGCGCTGCACGAGGACGCGCTGCGGCGCCTGGCCCTCCCCGGCCGCTGACGTCACCAGGCGATGGGCACGATGTCGCGTGCGGTCACGCCGTCACGCAGATCAGGTTGACCAGCAGCGACCGGCTCGCGCTGTCGAAGTTCTTGGCGGTCACCAGCCACTGCCGGTCGGGACCTGGCGGGGCGTTGAAGACGAAGTCCGGCTTCAGCTGGACGTTGACGGGCAGCTCGCCGCATCGGTGATCCGACTACTTCACGTCTGCGCGGTTCGGCGGTGCCGCGCGGGCGGGGTCGATAACGTCGGGTCATGCAGGCAGTCCGCGGGGCCGAGCAGCGCGAGCGCGACCTCGCTGCCACCCTCGACGCGGTGCTCGCCGGCGGTGCCGCCGACCTACCGCCAGACGAGCGGTCGGGGCCGTCCCACCTCGACCCGCACTGGTCCGAGAGCCTGGCCCTGCTGCGCCTGACGCTCGCCGGGTGCTGGCGCGAGGCGGTGGCCGCCGCCGCGGCCCTGCCCGACGTCACCCTCGACCCCGCGGCCCGTCACCTGCGTCGCGCCGTCCTGACCTGGACCGCGGCCGGTGACCCGTCCCCCCGCAGCACCGCGGTCCTGAGCGACGCGCTGACCGACCTGCCCGACCCGACCCACGCGCTCGGCCGGTTCGCCGGGCACATGCTCGTCGAGGGCCTGCTCGCCCACGCGCGCCTCGACCTGGCCGCCGCGGCGATCGACGCGCTCGGCCCCGACCTGTGGCGCCCACTGGTGCTGGGCGGTCGCGTGCACGCGTGGACCGCGATGGCGTCCCTGTGCCGCGTGCGGGTCCTGGCCTTCCGTGGTCGGGTCGCCGAGGCCGACGCCGCGCTGCGCGCGCTCCCGGACCCGCCGGCCGGGGTGCTGACCGCGCTGCACGCCGGCACCACGTGCCTGGTGCGCGGCAACCAGCTCGCCGTCGCCGACGTACGCCGGCTGGTCGCCGAGGTCCGCCTGCAGGCGCCCGTCGCGGTCGACCACCTCAGCGCGGGCGCGCAGATGCTGGCGGCGTTCGGGCTGGTCGCGACCGGCGACGTCGAGGAGGCGGCACGCTGCGTCCTGCTCGCGGGCGGCGACGAGGCGCTGACCCGGCTCGACGTGATCGACCGGGCCCTGGGCCTGGAGATGCTGGTCGTGCTGGCCCTGGCCGCGGGCGACCTCGACGCCGCCGGGGCGTGGGCCGACCAGGCCACCGGGCTGCTGGCCTCGCCGATCGCCGACTCGACGGTGGCCCGCCTGCTCAGTCGCCACGCGTTCGCCGAGGGTCGCGCCGACGACGCCGTGGTGTGGGGCGAGCGGGCCGTCGCGCGCGCCCGGGAGGTCGACCGGGTCATCGAGGAGGCGGAGGGCGAGATCGTGCTGGGCCGTGCGCGGATCCTGCGTCGCGGCGACGGTGGGCTGGTCGAGGCGGTGCGCGCGCTCGAGGCGATGGTCGCCGCGGCCGAACGCCGTGGGCACCGCTCGGCGCGCTCGGCGGCCGCGCGCGAGCTCCGCCCGGTCGGGCTGCGGCTGCGCCCGCTGGCGGGCAGCGGCTGGGCCGGCCTCTCCCCGCGCGAGGCCGAGGTCGCGCGCCTGGTCGTCGAGGGCGCGTCCAACCGGGAGGTCGCGGCCCGGCTGCACGTCTCGGAGCACACGGTACGGGCGCACGTGTCGAGGGTCCTCGCGGCGTTCGGGGTCGCGACCCGCGCGGCGCTGCCCGCCGTCGCGGGCCTCGAGGGCGGGCGGGCCGGACCGCGCCCGGCCCTGACCCCGCGCCAGGCCGAGGTCGCGCAGCTGGTGGCCGACGGGCTCGGCAACCGGGCCATCAGCGAGCGGCTCGGGCTCTCGCCGCGCACGGTCGAGAAGCACGTCGGCGACATCCTGCTGCGGTGGGACCTGTCGGGGCGCACCGCCATCGCGAGGGAGGTCAGCGCGTTGCGCGCCGAGGGGTCCTTGCGTGGCGTGTAATCATGATTACATGATTACAAACGAGATGCAGGAACGGGTGAGGGGCTGGTTCGCCGGTCGCCTCCCGCAGGAGTGGACCACCGTCGCGCCCCGCGTGAGCGTCGACCGTGAGGAGGTCGTGGTCGTGCTGACGACCGACGACGTGACCCTGGCCGTGGACGCCTCCGACGCCGAGCGGGCCGAGGCCCGGGCCGGACGCGCCCGCGCCTTTCGCGAGGAGACCCGCGACGCGCGGGTCGCGATCGCCCGGGAAGCCGAGCACCGCTTCGAGCGCAAGGTGTCGTGGGGGGCCGTGGTCGGCGATCACGAGGAGCTGTGGACCCACGTCTCGGCCCCGGTGATGACCCGGCTGCGCCAGCCCCAGCGGCTGGTGCTCGACACCCTCGTCGACGCCGGGGTCGCCAAGTCGCGGTCCGAGGCGCTGGCCTGGTGCGTGCGCCTGGTCGGGCAGCACGAGGACGACTGGCTCGCCGAGCTGCGCGCGGCGATGGAGTCGGTCGCCGACGTGCGCCGCAAGGGCCCGGCGGCGTCGTAGCGGCCCGGCGGTCCCGCGGTCAGTCGACGACGACGGCCAGCACCGGGCGGTGCTGCTCGGCGCGGGTGCGCAGGCCGCCGCGGCGGCGTACGGCGTTGGTCACGAAGACGACCTGGGCGTCGCCGGCGGCGGCCAGCTCACGCATCGTGAGCGAGGTCGTGGCGGCGGTGCGGGCGGCCGTGCGGGAGGTGGTGCGCGTCATGGCGGTTCCTTCAGGTCGGGGAGAGGTGCACCTGGAGGAGCCGGCCGGCGCGCCCGTGATACGCGCGGTGACCAGGTCGTCAGCGCACGACGACCGCGAGCACCGGACGGTGCTGCTCGGAGCGGGTGCGCAGGCCCCCGCGACGGCGTACGGCGTTGGTCACGAACACGACCTGGTCACGCTCGGGCAGGGCGCGGGTCGGGTCGGGGGCGGGAGCGGGGAGCTCGTGGAGGGTCACGGTGGTGCGGGAGGGGGACGTCTGGCGCATGGTGGGTACTGTCCTCACGTTGATTTCGGAATCCTGCGTGAAACCTGCGGGAGCCGCTGCCCGGGCGTTGACCGGTCGCTCGTCCCGTGCCGCGGACGCTAGGCCCGCCCGGCGGGCGGCGGCATCGGGGTTTCGGCTACTTCAGCGGCGTCGACCTGGCCCGGGGCCGGGCCTGTGGAGGACGGCGTACGCCTGTCGGCACGCGCTGGTAGACAGGCAGGCATGCCCACCGCCTCGCCCGACACCGACGTGACCACCACCCGCGAGGCCGCCGAGGCCCACTTGCGGGCCCTGGTCGGTCGCGACGACGCCGCCCTGCGCGACGACCAGTGGACGGCGATCGAGGCCCTCGCGGTCGGCCGGAGCCGGGCCCTGGTCGTGCAGAAGACGGGCTGGGGCAAGTCGGCGGTCTACTTCGTGGCGACCCTGCTGCTGCGCGCGCAGGGCGCCGGCCCGACCGTCATCGTCTCCCCCCTGCTGGCCCTGATGCGCAACCAGATCGCCGCCGCCGAGCGGGCCGGCATCCGTGCGGTGACGATCAACTCGACCAACCTCGAGCAGTGGGACCAGACCCACCGCGCGATCGCGGCCGGCGAGGTCGACGTGCTGCTCGTGAGCCCCGAGCGGCTCAACAACCCGGGGTTCCGCGACGAGGTGCTGCCGCGGCTGGCGGCCACCTGCGGGCTGCTCGTGGTCGACGAGGCCCACTGCATCAGCGACTGGGGCCACGACTTCCGTCCCGACTACCGCCGCATCCGCACCCTGCTCGGCGAGCTGCCCCGCGGCATCCCCGTGCTCGCCACGACCGCGACGGCCAACGCGCGCGTCACCACCGACGTCGCCGAGCAGCTCGGCACCGACACCCTGGTGCTGCGCGGCTCCCTCGACCGCGAGTCGCTGCGCCTGGGCGTCGTACGGCTCAAGACGGCCCAGCAGCGGCTGGCCTGGCTGGCCGACCACCTCGCCGAGCAGCCCGGCTCCGGCATCGTCTATTGCCTCACCGTCGCCGCGACCCACGAGGTCGCCGACTACCTCCGCTCGCGCGGTCACGAGGTCGCCGCCTACTCCGGCCAGACCGAGACCACCGAGCGGATGGCCCTCGAGGAGGCGCTGATCACCGGGCGGGTCAAGGCGCTGGTCGCCACCAGCGCGCTGGGCATGGGCTTCGACGCGACCCTCGGCTTCGTGGTCAACCTGGGGGCGCCGCAGTCGCCGGTCGCCTACTACCAGCAGGTCGGCCGTGCCGGTCGTGGCGTGCCGGCCGACCCCGGGGCGACCGTCGTGCTGCTCCCGGCGCTCGAGGACCGCGACATCTGGGCCTACTTCGGGTCGCTGACCTTCCCGCCCGAGGCCCAGGTGCGCCAGACCCTTGAGGTGATGGCCGCCGAGGGGCGGGCCATGTCGACCGCCGCGCTCGAGACCCGCGTCGAGCTCAGCCGCAACCGCCTCGAGCAGATGCTCAAGGTCCTCGACGTCGACGGCGCCGTACGCCGCGTCAAGGGCGGGTGGGAGGCCACCGGCCAGCCGTGGTCCTACGACGAGGAGCGCTACCGCCGCGTGCGCGAGGCCCGCGAGCGCGAGCAGCAGGCGATGCTCGACTACCTCGCCACCGACCGGTGCCGGATGCGCTACCTGCGCGACCAGCTCGACGACCACGTCGACGAGGGAGGTGCCGTCGACTGCGGGCGCTGCGACAACTGCGGCGGGCTCGTCCTCGACGCCGCGGTGTCCGAGGCCGCCGTGGCCGAGGCGGACCAGCGCCTCTCGCGGCCCGGCGTACCCGTCGAGCCGCGCAGGCTGTGGCCCACGGGGCTCGCCGCGATGGGCATCGAGCTCAAGGGCAAGATCTCCGCCGGTGCCGAGGAGGGCCGCGCGATCGCCCGGCTCACCGACCTCGGCCACGGGCAGGCGCTGCGCGACCTCTTCCGGCCCGGTGCCGGCGACGTCCCGGTGCCACCGGGCCTGGCCCGCGCGCTGGTCGAGGTGCTGATGGACTGGCGCCCGCAGGTCGACGGCCTCGTCGTCGTCGAGTCGCTGTCGCGGCCCACGCTCACCGCCGACCTGGCCGCCAACCTGTCGTCGTTCCTCAAGAAGCCGCTGCTTGGCCGCTACGCCGTGGTCGACCCCGACCTCGAGCCCGGTCGCGGCGCGATGAACTCCGCCCAGCGGGTCTCGGTCGTCGGGCGCCGCTTCGCCCTCGAGCTCGACGAGCCGGTCGACGACCGCCGGCTGCTGCTGGTCGACGACCTGTCGGCCACCGGCTGGACGCTGACCCGCGCCGCCGTGGCGCTGCGCGCCCGCGGTGCGGCGGCGGTGCTGCCCCTCGTCCTGGGGGTCGAGCGATGATAGCATCACTGCTATGGGCACGATGGGCAACGACCTGGTCCGAGAGGCCCGCAAGCGCGCGCGGCTGACCCAACGCGAGCTCGCCGAGCGGGCCGGCACCACGCAGAGCGCGATCGCGCGGCTCGAGTCGGGACGCACCCGGCCCGCGTTCGACGACGTGCTGCGGCTGCTGCGTCTGTGCGGGATGGACCTCGACGTGATGCTGGTCGAGCGCGACGACTCCGACTGGAGCCAGGCGCAGGCGCTGCTGCGACTGAGTCCGAGCGACCGGCTCGACGAGGCGGCTCGACTCGCCCGAGCGATGCAGCAGTTCCACGAGGAGGTGGAGCGTGGGCGCTCCCAGCTTCCGGCCTGAGGAGATCGTGCGCGCACTGGTCGCCCGCGATGTCGCCTTCATCCTGATCGGCGGTCTCGCCGCTCGGGCCCACGGCTCCAACATGCTGACCAGTGACGTCGACATCACCCCGGACCGTGCGTTGGACAACCTGGCCCGCCTGAGCGAGGCGCTGAACGATCTGGAGGCCACGGTTCGCGCCGACGGGGTGGACGGAGGGCTCCCGTTCACCCACGACGCCGAGTCGCTGGCGGCCGCCGGGGTGTGGAACCTGACCACGCGCTACGGCGACCTCGACATCTCGATGGTGCCGTCCGGCACCGGCGGCTACAGCGACCTGGCGCAGGAGGCCGTCGAGGAGACGGCGTACGGCACCCGCATCAAGATCGCCGCCCTCGCCGACGTCATCCGCAGCAAGCAGGCCGCCAACCGCCCGAAGGACCAGCGCGTGCTCCCGGTGCTCCGTGAGATCCTGGCGACCCGTCACGAGCGCGAGCGGTCGTAGGGTCGAGCCATGCGTTTCGGCCTCACGATCCTGACCGACCTCCCTTGGGCCGAGGCCCGCCCGCGCTGGCAGGCGGCCGAGGAGATGGGGTTCGACCACGCCTGGACCTACGACCACCTGGTGTGGGGCGGGCTGCCCGAGTCGCCCTGGGTGACCCCGACGCCGGTGCTGGGCGCGGCGGCGCAGGTCACGACCAGGATCGGGCTCGGCACCCTGGTCGCCTCGCCCAACTTCCGCCACCCCTACCTGCTGTTCCGCGACGCCCAGGCGCTCGAGGACCTCACCGACGGCCGGTTCCTGCTCGGCGTCGGCACCGGCGGCAACCTCGACGCCACCGTGCTCGACCTCCCCGAGCTGAGCGTGGGGGAGCGGGTCGAGCGCTTCCAGGAGTTCACCGAGACCCTCGTCGCGCTGCGCGACGGCGACCACGTGACCCGGCAGGGCCGATGGTTCTCCACCGCCGCCGCTCGCACCCTGCCGCCGCTGCGACGTACGCCGCTGCTCGTGGCCGCCAACGGTCCACGGTCGCTGCGCTTCGCCGCGCGGGTCGGCGACGGCTGGGTCACCACGGGCCCGTCGGTCGAGACCCTCGAGGAGTGGTGGGCCGGCGTGGCCGCAGCCGCGGCGACCTACGACGAGGCGCTGGCGGCGGCCGGGCGCGGGCCGTGCCCGCGCTACCTGCTCACCGACGCGGCACCCCACCTCGAGAGGAGCGGCCGGTTCGCGCTGAGCAGCCGCGGCTTCTTCGAGGAGGTCGCCGGGCGCGCCGGCGAGCTCGGGTTCACCGACCTGGTCACCCACTGGCCCCGCCCCGACGACCCCTACGCCGGCGAGCTGGCTGTGCTCGAGGAGGTCGCGCGCGACGTGCTGCCCGCGATGCGCTGATCCCGGGGTCCGACCGCCTGGGGTCCCGCGCATGAGTGCTCCCGGCCTCTTTACGCAGAACTAGAACACGTTCTAGTGTGCGGGCGTGACCCTGCGCGTGATCCAGTGGACGACCGGCAACATCGGACGACGTTCGCTGGCCGCCATCCTCGACCGCCCCGACCTGGAGCTGGTCGGGGTCTACGCCCACGGCGCCGACAAGGTCGGCCAGGACGCCGCGGCCCTGTGCGGCCGGCTCGAGACCCACGGACCGACCGGCGTCGTCGCCACCGACGACGTCGCCGCGCTCGTCGCGCTGCGACCCGACGCCTGCTGCTACAACCCCCTGTGGCCCTCGGTCGACGACCTGGTCACGCTGCTCGAGAACGGCGTCAACGTCTGCTCCAGCGCGGCCTGGATCACCGGGGGCAAGCAGACCCCCGAGGACCGCGCCCGCATCGAGAAGGCCTGCGAGACCGGGCGGTCGTCGATCTTCGGCTCCGGCGCGCACCCCGGGATGACCAACCTGGTGGGCATGGTGCTCAGCGGGGCGTGCGAGCGGGTCGAGGAGATCCGGATCACCGAGTCGGTCGACTGCTCGACCTACGAGTCGGCCGCCACGCAGACGGCCATGGGCTTCTCGCAGGCGCCGGACACCCCCGGCCTGGCCGAGTCCGTGCGCCGCGAGAGCGAGGTCTTCGCCGAGTCGGCCGCGATGATGGCCGACGCGCTCGGGGTGACCCTCGACCGGCTCACCTTCGACGTGGAGTTCTCGGTGGCGACCGCCGACTCAGACCTGGGGTTCATGACCATCCCGGCCGGCACGGTCGCCGGGGTGATGGGCTACCACCGCGGCTGGGTCGGCGACCGCAACGTCGTCAGCGTCGGCTTCAACTGGACCATGGGCCAGCACGTCACCCCGCCCAAGCCGCTGGCCCACGGCCACGTGATCCAGGTCTTCGGCGTGCCCAACATGCGCACCGTGATCCACTGCCTGCCGCCGCAGGACTGGACCGAGGGCTTCATGGACCTCGGGATGATCTACACCGCGATGCCCGTCACCAACGCGGTGCCGTGGGTCGTCGCCGCACCGCCCGGCATCGTCACCCTGGCCGACCTGCCCCCGATCACGGGTCGCGTGGCCCTCTGAGCGCTGCCCTAGGCCACACCCGTCAGGGCGTCGTAGGGCAGTGGGAGCAGGTCGACGTCGGTGGCCAGGTGCACGACCTCGGTGCGTACGCCGGCCGCGCGGCAGGCCGTGACCAGCCCGTGGGCCCAGGCCCGGTCGAGGGCGGTGACGCCGGCCCCGCCGGGCCGGGCCAGCAGGAAGGCCCACCGGCCGCCGGGCGCGAGGTGCTCGAGCAGGGCGCGGGTCAGCTCGGCGAAGCCCTCGAGCTGGGCCGGCTCGGGCGGGCGGTCCCAGTCCTCGACCTCGGTGAGCTGAGGCAGCGGGTGGTCGTCGGCGTCGAGCAGCATCATCCACACGCGGCTGTGGGAGAAGCCGAGCGGCTCCATGAGGGTGCGCCAGGCCCGCTCGAGGTCGGCCTGGGTGCGGATGGTCGGGTTGAAGGGTTCCGAGAGCGTCATGCGCCCAGCGTGGCCGGGTCCGGCGGATCGTGCGGGCGTCCTCCACAGGGCCCGACCCGCCTTGTGGACAGCCGTCGCCACGGCCGTCAGGAACCCCCTGTCGGTCCGGGCCGTTACCGTCGGTGTCCGCACCCGGCACCGATCCTGAAGGAGGCCCGTGAGCTTCGTCCCGGTCACCGGAGCCGCGACCTTCCGTGCCGCCGACCCGCCGCGCGACAGCGTGGTCGAGTTCAGCGACGACCGGCGCACCGTCGCGCTGCCGATGCGCGCGGCGCTGCCCGTGCTCACCAAGGCGCGCGGCCGCGACGACGTCCACCCCAGCGTCGGGCTGCTGTCGGGCGCCGTCCTGCTCGGCCTGCGCCTGGTCGCCGACGGCAAGCTCGAGCCCGGAGACGGCGCGTGGCGCCTCGCGCCGCTCGACGCGCACGACAACGAGCGGGTGACGCTGCTGGCCGACGCGCGCGGGGCCGAACCCGGCCTCGTGCGCCAGGTGCTCGACGCCGTCGCCGACACCATCCCGCGCCACCCGCCCCCCGCAACCCCCCGCCGTACGCCGAGCCCACCGGTGCGCGCGGCGGGCGCAGCGGCGGCGCCCGGCTCCGACTTCGCCGAGCGGCTCCAGGCCCGCATCGCCCGCCACCGCACGGCGGCCGCCCGGGCCGACCTGCCCCAGCTGGTGCGCCTGTCGCTGCGGGTCGAGGCCGACGAGGAGGAGCTGGTCGCGGGCGCGGTGCGCGTGGTGCTCCAGGTGCACGACGAGCAGGACCCGCTCCACCTGTGCGACGCGGCGGTGCTGTTCACCGCCGACCACGAGACCCACGGCTTCGGCGAGCGGGCCCGCACCCACGCCAGCATCGCCCTGCGCGCCGCCGCCGAGGCGTGGCCGGCCCTCGACCGGATGCTCGCGCTGCGGGTGCCCGACGAGATCACCCTCGACACCGACGAGCTGGTCAGCCTGCTCGACGGCGGGGTGGGCGCGCTCGGCGAGCGCGGGGTCGACGTCCTGTGGCCGCGGGCCCTGGGCCGCGGCCTCACCTCCTCGGCCGTGCTCGACGCCTCCCCCGCCCGACGGGGGGCGACCGGCGCCCACCGCGAGGAGCCGCTCAACCAGCCGCTGCTGTCGACCGAGACCCTCTTCAGCTTCAAGTGGCAGCTGGCGCTGCACGGCGAGCCGCTCACCGACGACGAGATGGACCAGCTCGCCGCGGCGGCCTCACCGGTGCTCAAGCTGCGCGGCGCCTGGACCGTCGTCGACCCCGCCACCGCCCGCAAGGCCCGCAAGCGACTGATCCGCACCGTCAAGCCGGTGCAGGCGGTGGCCGCGGCCCTCACCGGCGTCGTCGAGGTGGGCGACGACACCGCCACCTCCGTGGTGGTCGGCGCCAGCCTGCTCAAGGTCCGCGAGCAGCTGCTCAGCGCCGCCACCCGCGACCCGGTCGAGCCGCCGGCCGGTCTCCGCGCCCACCTGCGCGACTACCAGCGCCACGGCCTGACCTGGCTGGCCGACCTCACCGCGCTCGGCCTCGGGGCGTGCCTGGCCGACGACATGGGCCTGGGCAAGACCGTCACCCTGATCGCGCTCCACCTCCACCGCCTCGAGGCGGGCGCCACCGGCCCGACGCTCGTCGTCTGCCCGGCCAGCCTCCTGGGCAACTGGGAGGCCGAGATCCGGCGGTTCGCGCCGGGGGTCGACGTCCGCCGCTTCCACGGCAGCCAGCGCGACCTCGACGAGGTGAGCGGGTTCGTGCTCACCACCTACGGCACGATGCGCGTCGGCGCGGACGCGCTCGCGAAGGTGCCGTGGGACCTCGTGGTCGCCGACGAGGCCCAGCACGTCAAGAACTCCGCGTCGTCCACGGCCCGCACGCTGCGCACCATCCCCAGCACCGCCCGCGTCGCGCTCACCGGCACCCCCGTCGAGAACAACCTGACCGAGCTCTGGGCGATCCTCGACTGGGCCACGCCCGGCCTGCTCGGCAGCCGCGGTGCGTTCCGCAAAGCCTGGGCCGGGCCCATCGAGTCGGGTGACGAACCCACGAAGGCAGCGCAGTTCGCCGACCTGGTCGGGCCGTTCCTGCTGCGTCGCCGCAAGTCCGACCCCGGAGTCGCCCCCGAGCTGCCGCCCAAGACCGAGACCGACCACCCGCTCACGCTGACCCGCGAGCAGGTCGTCCTCTACGAGGCGTTCGTGCGCGACACGATGGAGCGCATCGAGCGCGCCGACGACGACGCCCGGCGCGGCATGGTGCTGGCGCTGCTCACCGGCCTCAAGCAGATCTGCAACCACCCGGCCCAGTTCCTCAAGCAGTCCGGCGCGGTGCGCCTGGCCGGTCGCTCCGACAAGCTCGACCTGCTCGACGAGCTCGTCTCGACCGCGGTGTCTGAAGGCGGCTCGGTGCTGGTCTTCACCCAGTACGTCGCCATGGCCCGCCTGCTCGAGGCCCACCTCGACAAGGCCGGCGTCGGCCACCAGCTGCTCCACGGCGGCACGATGGTGCGCGAGCGCGAGCGGATGGTCGAGCGCTTCCAGGCCGGCGAGGTGCCGGTGTTCCTGCTGTCGCTCAAGGCCGGCGGCACCGGCCTCAACCTCACCCGCGCCGACCACGTCGTCCACGTCGACCGCTGGTGGAACCCCGCCGTCGAGGATCAGGCCACCGACCGCGCCTACCGCATCGGGCAGACCCGGCCGGTCCAGGTGCACCGGATGATCATGCGCGGCACCGTCGAGGAGAAGGTCGCCGAGCTGCTCACCCGCAAGCGCGCGCTGGCCGACGCCGTGCTCGGTCGCGGCGAGGCGGCGCTGACCGAGCTGAGCAACGACGACCTGCGCGACCTCGTCGAGCTGCGGCGGTGACCCGCTGAGCACCGCCGTCGCCTCCCACCCGCCGCTGGCCCCACGGCGGGGCGCGGCGCGGGCCGCGACCTGGTGGGGGAAGGCCTGGGTGCGCGCCGTCGAGGAGGCGGCGTACGCCGAGGGCGACCTGCGCCGGGCCCGCACCCTGGCCCGGGGCGGCCACGTCGGCGGCATCTCGGTCACCGGCGGCCGAATGGTCGCGGCGGTCGCCGACGGCCTAGGAGGCGGCGGTCGCGACCACGGGCTCTTCACCGTCGACTGCCGGCTGCCCGTGCTCGACGACCAGGGCCGCGCGGCGCTGGTCGAGGTGGTGGCCGCCGAGGCCGGCCGCATCGGCTCGCTGCTCGCGGGCGACCTGCCGCACTCGTTGGTCGAGCACGCCGACGAGGCCGGCGTCGAGCTGCTGCCCTACGGCACCGAGCTCGAGGCCACCTGCACCTGCGTCGGCTGGCTCGACCCCTGCCCCCACGCCCTCGCGTTGCTCTCGCAGGTCGCGTGGCTGGTCGACGCCGACCCGCTGGTGCTGCTCCACCTGCGGGGCCTGCCGCGCGACGACCTGCTGGCGCGGCTCCACGCCCGTACCGTCTCGATCGCCGAACCCGACGACGACCTCGAGGCCGCCGCGCTCGACACCGCGGCCGACGCTGCGGCGCGCGCGGCCCGTCTGCTCGAGGTCATCGACGCCGACGACGTCGCTCCGATCGACCACCTGCTCTGACCGGTCACCCGGTGCGACCTCGGCAACCGCGGTGCTCCGGTCCGCGGTAGTCCCTGACGAAAATCACGGAAATCGGGCCCGGATCCGTGATCTTCGTCAGGGACTATCCCCACGACCGGTCCGTCGACCCGGGCGGTCCGCCGCCCCGAGGGCACGCACCGCCATCACGGTAAGGAGCTCGCGCATCGCCTCGGGGGGCAGTTTGCCGCTGTGGGGTGTGGAGTTGATGAGCCCGAACGCCGCGTGGGCGCACGCGCGTGCCGCGTCGAGCCCGAGGGTGGCGTCGAGCAGCCGCAGCTGGGTGGCCCACAGGTCGACGTACTCGCGCTGGAGGCGGCGCACTTCCTCGCGCGCGTCACCGGGCAGCGAGGACCAGTCGCGGTCCTGCACGACGATCAGGGCCTTGTGGTGCAGGGCGAAGTCGACGTGCCAGTCGACCAGGGCCGTCACCGCGGCCGGGGCGTCGGGCGCCGTCGCGACGCGCTCGCGGCCGACCGCGAGCAGCTGCTCGCTGATCGAGACCAGCATCTCGGCGAGCACGGCGTCCTTGGACGCGAAGTGCTTGTAGAGCGCCGGTCCCGAGATGCCGCACGCGGTGCCGAGCTCGGCGACCGAGACGCCGTGGAAGCCGCGTGCCGCGAACAGCTCGGCGGCGGTCGCGAGGATCTGCTCGCGGCGGCTCGTCAGGCCCGGGGTCGCGGTCACCGGCCCAGGTTAGCGATCGCTAACGTGTCGCCGGGGCCGTCTCGACAAGCTCTGCCTCGGCCAGCGGGTCGTAGCGGGTGCCGGGCAGCGCGAGCAGCGCGCCGGCGGCCGCGACCAGGCACAGCACGCCGATGACGATGCACCCGGCCGACAGGCCGTCGAGGAACGCCGCGTCGACCGCGTCGGTCACCCCGGGCACCCGCGCGGCCAGCGCGTCGGCGTAGCCCACCGACTCCTGGGCCTGCGCCAGGGACGAGGGGTCGACCCGGCCGTCGAGGAGCGAGGCCAGCGAGTCGCCGTACAGGGAGGCGAACAGCGAGCCGACCACCGCGACGCCCAGGGTGCCCCCGAGCTCGCGGGTCGCGTCGTTGACGGCCGAGCCGACCCCGGCTCGGGCGGGAGGCAGCACCTGCAGGATCGACTCGGTCGCGGGGGTGCTGACCAGGCCGAGGCCCAGGCCCATGAGCACCATCTGCGGCACGATCGTGGTGGGGTAGGAGACGTCGACGTCGAGGAACGAGATCCACAGGAACGCCGAGCCCAGCAGGGTCAGCCCGGTGGTGACGACGGCCTTGGTGCCGAGGCGCGGGGCGAGCTGGCCGCCGGCCACCGAGGCGACCGCGATCGAGGTCGCGACCGGGAGGATGCGCAGGCCGGTGCCGAGCGCGGAGTAGTCGCGCACGAACTGGAAGAACTGGGTGATCAGGAAGATGAACCCGAACAGCGCGAAGAACGCGACGGTCACCGAGGCGGACGCGGCGCTGAAGCGGCGGTCGAGGAAGAGGGTGACGTCGAGCATCGGGTGCTCGACGGAGCGCTCGACGAGGACGAAGACGACGACCAGCACGGCGGCCACGGCGAACCCGGTCAGCGTCGTGGCGCTGGACCAGCCGTGGGCGGGCGCCTCGATGATCGTCCAGGTGAGGGTGCCGAGCGCGGCGATCGAGACCAGGAGACCGGTCCGGTCCAGCGGGGGTACGCCGGGGTCGCGCGACTCGGGGACGAAGGCCAGCGTCATCGCGATGGCGACCAGGCCGACCGGCACCAGGGCCCAGAAGACGCTGTGCCACGAGAAGTGCTCGAGCAGGAAGCCGCCGGTGATCGGGCCGAGCGCCACGCCCATGCCGACCGCGGCGCCCCAGATGCCGAGGGCGGCGGCGCGCTCACGCCGCTCGGGGAAGGCGCTGGCGATGATCGACAGCGTCGTGGGGAAGATCAGCGCCGCGCTGACCCCCATCAGGAACCGCAGGGCGATCAGGGCCTCGACGCTGCCGACCAGGGCCGCCACGCCGCTGCTCGCGGCGAACGCCGCCAGGCCGACGACCAGCGAGGGTCGGCGTCCGAACCGGTCGGACAGGCTGCCCATCGCCAGCACCAGGGCGGCGAAGGCGAGGTTGTAGCCGTCGACGACCCAGAGCAGGTCGCGGGTGCCGGCGTCGAGCTCGCGGGCCAGGCTCGGCAGGGCGACGTTGACGATCGTGGTGTCGAGGTTGATCGTCAGCGCCGCGAGGCAGACGGTGGCGAGGATCAGCGGCTTGCGCGCCATGGGAACTCCTGCGGTCAATGTTGATGCTGTCAACATGAAGCATGCGGGCTCATGTGGACGCTGTCAACATTTAGCCGTGGATCGACTAGGGTCGACCTCATGACCGCGTCGGCGCGCTACCACCACGGACACCTCCGTGAGGCCCTCGCCGACGCCGCCGTGGAGGCCGTGCGCGAGCACGGCCCCGACGGGCTCGCCGTCCGCGACCTGGCCCGACGGGTCGGGGTCTCCCACAACGCGGCCTACCGCCACTTCGCCGACCGCGACGCCCTGGTCGACGTCGTCGCCGAGCGGGCGATGGCCGGGCTGATGGGCGCGATGGAACGCCGGCTGGCCGCGGTCGAGGCAGCGGAGGCGGACGACCCGGTCGACCCGGTGCACCGCGCGCGGCGTCGCCTCAGCGAGGTGGGGGCGGGCTACGTCGACTTCGCGGTCGCCGAGCCGGGCCTGTTCCGACTGCTCTTCACGGCCTATCCCGAGGTGCCCGACAAGGACCTCGGCAAGGGCACGGAGGTGGGCGACCCCTTCACGGTGCTCAACCTCGCGCTCGACGACCTCGTCGCGGTGGGCTACCTCGACCCGGTCGTGCGCGAGGGCGCCGAGATCACCTGCTGGTCGGCGGTGCACGGCTTCGCGGTGCTCAACGTCGAGGGCCCCCTGCGTGGCCTGGCCGCCGCCGACCGCGAGGCCGCGCTGCAGGCGCTGCTCGCGCACATCGACGGGGCGCTCGGCACCCGCCCCGGTGGCGGCCCGCGCCGTGGACGCCGAGGTTAACGATCGCTAACCTGACCTCGTGCCCGATCTCAGAGAGCTCGTCGACGACCTGCACGAGCGGCTGGCCGTCGTACGCCGGGGCGGCAGCGAGGCCGCCCGCACCAAGCACACCGACCGCGGCAAGCTGCTGGTGCGCGACCGCGTCGACCGGCTGCTCGACCCCGGCAGCCCGTTCCTCGAGCTGAGCCCGCTGGCCGCCACCGACATGTACGGCGGCGGCGTGCCCAGCGCCGGCGTCGTCACCGGGATCGGCCGCGTCCACGGGCGCGAGGTCGTCGTGGTGGCCAACGACGCGACGGTCAAGGGCGGCACCTACTACCCGATGACGGTCAAGAAGCACCTGCGTGCGCAGGCGGTCGCGGCCGACAACCACCTGCCGTGCGTCTACCTCGTCGACTCCGGCGGTGCGTTCCTGCCGCTGCAGGACGAGGTCTTCCCCGACCGCGAGCACTTCGGCCGGATCTTCTTCAACCAGGCCAACCTGTCGGCGACCGGCATCCCTCAGATCGCCTCGGTGATGGGGTCGTGCACCGCCGGCGGCGCCTACGTGCCGGCGATGAGCGACGAGACGGTCATCGTCAAGGAGCAGGGCACGATCTTCCTCGGCGGCCCGCCGCTGGTGAAGGCCGCGACCGGCGAGGTCGTCACGGCCGAGGAGCTCGGCGGCGGCGACGTCCACGCCCGCAGGTCGGGCGTGGTCGACCACCTCGCCGACGACGACGCCCACGCGCTGGCCATCGTGCGCGGCATCGTCGACACCCTCCCGCGCTCCGCACCGGCGCCGTGGGAGGTCCGCGAGCCCGAGGAGCCCGCGCTCGACCCCGCCACCCTCTACGACGTCGTGCCCGCCGACACCCGCACGCCGTACGACGTGCGCGAGGTGATCCGGCGCATCGTCGACGGCAGCCGCTTCCACGAGTTCAAGCACCTCTACGCCGAGACGCTGGTGACCGGCTTCGCCCACGTGTGGGGCCACCCGGTCGGCATCGTGGCCAACAACGGCATCCTCTTCAGCGAGTCGGCGCGCAAGGGCGCGCACTTCATCGAGCTGTGCAACCAGCGCGGCATCCCGCTGGTCTTCCTGCAGAACATCACCGGCTTCATGGTCGGCCGCGAGTACGAGAACGCCGGCATCGCCCGCGACGGCGCCAAGCTCGTCACCGCCGTCGCCTGCTCGGTGGTGCCCAAGTTCACCGTCGTCATCGGCGGCTCCTTCGGCGCCGGCAACTACGGCATGTGCGGGCGCGCCTACGACCCGCGCTTCTTGTGGATGTGGCCCAACGCGCGCATCTCGGTGATGGGCGGCGAGCAGGCCGCGTCCGTGCTCGCGACCGTCGCCGGCAAGCCCGACGACGAGGACTTCAAGGCCCCGATCCGCGAGCAGTACGAGACCCAGGGCTCGCCTTACTACGCCACCGCGCGGCTGTGGGACGACGGCGTCATCGACCCCGTCGACACCCGACGGGTGCTCGGCATGGGCCTCGCGGCCGCCGCCCACGCGCCGCTGGCCGCGCCCTCCTACGGCGTCTGGAGGATGTGATGCGGACCCTGCTCATCGCCAACCGCGGCGAGATCGCCCTGCGCGTGATGCGTACGGCGTCGCGCCTGGGCCTGCGCACCGTCGCGGTCTTCACCGACCTCGACGCCACCGCCCCCCACGTGCGTGCCGCCGACACGGCCGTCCGCGTGCCGTCGTACCTCGACATCGACGCCGTCGTCGCGGCCGCGGTCTCCTCGGGCGCCGACGCCGTCCACCCCGGCTACGGCTTCCTGTCCGAGCGGTCGGCCTTCGCCGCGGCCCTCGAGGCCGCCGGCGTCACCCTCGTCGGACCGTCGGCGGTCGTGATGGACCAGATGGGCCGCAAGGACGCCGCCCGCGAGATCGCCGTCGCCGCCGGCGTCCCCGTCGTGCCGACCGGCGACGACGCTCCCTTCCCGGTGCTCGTCAAGGCGGCGGCCGGCGGTGGCGGCAAGGGGATGCGCATCGTGCGCTCGGCCGCCGAGATGGACGAGGCGGTCGCGGCCGCCAAGCGCGAGGCGCTGTCGGCCTTCGGTGACGACACGATGCTCGTCGAGAAGTACGTCGAGCACGGCCGTCACATCGAGGTCCAGGTGATCGGCGACCACCACGGCACCGTGCTGCACCTCTTCGAGCGCGACTGCTCGACCCAGCGCCGCCACCAGAAGGTGCTCGAGGAGGCGCCGGCCCCCACGATCGACGCCGCCACCCGCGCCCGGATCACGCAGGCGGCCGTCGACCTGGCCGCCCACGTCGGCTACGTCAACGCCGGCACCGTCGAGTTCCTGCTGGACGCCGAGACCGGCGAGTTCTACTTCCTGGAGATGAACACCCGCCTGCAGGTCGAGCACCCGGTCACCGAGGCGGTGACGGGGCTCGACCTCGTCGAGCTGCAGCTGCGCGTCGCCGCCGGCGAGCCCCTCGGGCTCACCCAGAGCGACGTCACCCTGACCGGGCACGCCATCGAGGCCCGGGTCTACGCCGAGGACTCCTTCGGCGGGTTCCTGCCCCAGGCCGGCACGGCGTCCATCGTGCGCTGGCCGTCGGGCCCGGCCGTGCGCGTCGACCACGCGCTCGAGCCCGACCAGGTCGTCAGCACGTCGTACGACCCGATGCTCGGCAAGGTGATCGCCCACGGCCCCGACCGCGAGAGCGCCCGGCACGCGCTGGTCGCCGCGCTCGACGCGACCGCGATCCTCGGGCTCACCACCAACGCCGGCTTCCTACGCGCGCTGGTGGCCTCCGACGAGTTCCGCGACACCACGATCGACACCGCCTGGCTCGACACCGCGGTCGTCACCCCGCCCGACGACACCGTGCCGCGGGCGCTGGTCGCGTGGGTCTCGGCGCTCCTCACGTCGCTGGACCGCGGTCACGCGTTCGGCTCCGACGGGTTCCGGCTGGGTGCCCCGCCCGCGCCGACCCTGGTCGAGCTCGACCGCGACGTCTACGTCGACCGCTACGCCGGCACCGTCGACGGCGTGCCGTTCCGTCAGCTCAGCGCGGCCGACCACGTGGTCGAGGCCGTCGTCGGCGACCAGACCGTGCGGGCCGTCGTCAACGTGCAGCGTGACGTGCTCGAGGTCGCCTGGCACGGCCAACGCTTCGTCTTCACCCCGACCGACCGGCTCGCCGGCGTCGTCCAGGTCGGTGACGGCACGCTCGTGGCGCCGATGCCCGGCACCGTCCTCGAGGTGCGGGTCGCCGAGGGCGACGTCGTCGAGGAGGGCCAGGTGCTCGGCACGATGGAGGCGATGAAGATGGAGCTGTCGCTCAAGGCTCCCTTCGCCGGCACCGTCGTCGAGGTCGACGCGGTCGCCGGCACCCAGGTGCCGATCGACGCGCCGCTGTTCGTGGTCGAGGCCGCCGAGGTGTCGGCGTGAGCGCGCTGCCGATGGTCGTCCCCGAGCCGGGCCTGCCGACCGCCGTCACGATCTACGAGGTCGGCGCCCGCGACGGCCTGCAGAACGAGAAGGCCCTCGTGCCCGTCGAGGTCAAGGAGCAGTTCGTGCGCCGCCTCCTCGCCGCCGGCCTGCCCGTCGTCGAGGCCACGTCCTTCGTCCACCCGACGTGGGTGCCCCAGCTCGCCGACGCCGCCGAGCTGATGTCGCGGCTCGGCGCCGACGGGGTCGACCTGCCGGTGCTGGTGCCCAACGAGCGCGGCCTCGACCGGGCCCTCGAGCTCGGGCTGCGCCACGTCGCGATCTTCGGCTCGGCGACCGAGACCTTCGCGCGCAAGAACCTCAACCGCTCCTACGACGAGCAGTTCGCGATGTTCGAGCCCACCGTCGCCCGGGCGCTGGCGTCGGGGATGGACGTGCGGGCCTACGTGTCGATGTGCTTCGGCGACCCCTGGGAGGGCGCCGTGCCGCTCGACCAGGTCGTGCGCGCGGGCGTGCGCCTGCTCGAGATGGGCGCGAGCCAGCTGAGCCTCGGCGACACCATCGGGGTGGCGACCGCCGGGCACGTGACGGCGCTGGTCGCCGCCCTCGTCGACGCCGGCGTCGGGGTCGACCGGCTGGCCCTGCACTTCCACGACACCTACGGCCAGGCGCTGAGCAACGTGCAGGCCGGCCTGCGCGCCGGCGTGACGACGTACGACGCGAGCGCGGGCGGCCTCGGCGGCTGCCCCTACGCCGAGTCGGCCACCGGCAACCTCGCCACCGAGGACCTCGTCTGGTTACTCACCGGCCTCGGCATCGACCACGGCGTCTCGCTCGACGCGCTGGTCGCCACCAGCACCTGGATGGCCGGCCACCTCGGCCGCCCCAGCCCCAGCGCCGTCGTCCGCGCCCTCGGCCACGGTGGTTGAGGAGGTTGCGCTAGCAACCGTCACGAAACCACACCACCGCAGCCGCCTACTCAGCCCCCGCGAACCCCTGCTGCCGCCACGCCTCGTAGGTCACGACCGCCGCCGAGTTCGACAGGTTCAACGACCGCCGCCCACCGACCATCGGGATCCGCAACCGGTCGGTGACCCGGGGATGACCCAGCGCCTCGTCCGGCAGCCCGGTCGGCTCCGGTCCGAACAGCAGCACGTCGCCCGCCTCGAACTCGACCTCGCTGAACCACCGCGTGGCGTGGGCAGTGAAGGCGAACACCCGCGACGACACGAGCGCCTCGCTCTCCAGCGCGGCGTCGATGTCGGGGTGCACGACCACCGACGCCAGGTCGTGATAGTCCAGCCCCGCCCGCTTGAGCTTGGGCTCCGACAGGTCGAAGCCGAGCGGCTCGACCAGGTGCAGGGTCGCCCCCGTCGCGGCCACCATCCGGATCGCGTTGCCGGTGTTGGGCGGGATGCGGGGCTCGAGGAACATCACGTGGAACACGGGCCCAGCCTCTCGCACGGTCCGGACTCGGCCAGGGACGGGAGACGAGCCACGTGGGTGGGCCGGTACGCCCGAACCTGCCGAGAGTCGGGTACGCACCCACACGACGCCGGTCGAGACGTTGCCAACCCGCGTGTCCGCCTTGGCAGCGCTGGCTGAGGTGGTTTCGAAGCTCGGCCGCGGGCGGCCTCGCACCTCAACCAGCGGGGGGCCTCGAGAATCACGATCCACGTGCCGCAGCGTGCGCGGCCGCGACCGCCGCTCACCTCGTGGTGACGGTCTTGACCCTGAAGTCGTCGAACGTGGCGTCGGCTCCCTGCCCGAACAGGCGCTCGCTGAGCGGGATGCTGACGGCCAGCTCGGGGGCCTCGGGGTGCTGGAACGGGAACGCGTCCAGCAGGCTGAACAGGCCGTGGCCGATCACCAGGCTGTCGATCTGGTCGCCGAGCACCTCGCCCGCGCCCAGGGACGGGTAGATGCCGGTGTAGTCCTGTCCCTGGACGTCGAGCGGCACCCCGACGTCCTCGACGTGCGCCACCGGTCGGCCGTCGAAGGAGTAGTCGGCCGTGCCGCCGTCGGCGCGGCTGTACCGGATCGTCACCTCGTGGGGTCCGGACGAGGCCGGGATCTCCCGGATGATCTGGGTGTACGCCTGGTCGAGGCCGACGTACTCGGGAGAGTCGGGGTCGGTGGTGTTGCCGGTGACGGTGGAGGGCAGCCGCTCGATGAGCGCGAAGGCGGTGCTGCCGGAGACGAACCAGTCGAAGAGCTGGCCGGTGGAGAAGTCGATGACGTTCATGACGGCGCCGGCTTGCTGACCCTCGAGGGTCGCGGCGGCATAGGGAGCGCCGCTCAGCGTGTAGGTCCCGTGGACGACCCGGCCCGGCTCCGTGCCCGGTGTGACCGCTCGGATGGTCGAGCCGAACTCCACCGATCCCCGCGCCGGCACCGGCCAGGACTTGGTGCTGACCGCGATGTACTTCAGGTGGTCGAAGACGCTGAAGTCCGCTGCCTGCGTGAACGGGACGGCCGAGACGTGGAAGCTGTTGCCTGCGAAGGAGCGCGTGTCGTCGTTGGCCATCTCGCCCGGGCCGTAGATGGTGGCCCACTTCGCGGCGTAGTCGGCCAGGGTGTAGCCGCCCGGCTTCTGGAAGGAGTCGTAGACCTCGACGGTGGTGTGCTTGTCGGGAGGCTTGTCGGCGATGGCGTTCGTCGGTGCGGCCAGGACCGCGGCGGGGACCGCGAGCACCGCGATCGCGGCGGCGAGCAGGCGGGTGGGGCGGGTCGAGACGTTCATGAGGTGGTCCTCCCAGGACGGTGTGAAGGCATTCGACTATTCCGAGGTGCCGCCCCACGGGCCATGACCCGTTCGGGCCACCGCCACCCGGGCCGAAAGTCCTCCCCGCCCTGCGGTCCCGGGCAGGATGAGGGGATGACCGGGGTCAAGGCGTTGCTCCGCGCCGTGGCCCTCGGCGCGCTCGCCACGAGTCTGTGGGGCTGCGCCGTCCCGGCGACCAGCCAGCCCGCACCGCCCCCGGTCGACGGCCCCCGGCGTCCCGGATCGGCCCTCGACGTCCTGGGCGCCCTGACGGTCCGGGGGCGGGGCCCCATGACCGGGTACTCCCGCGAGGCGTTCGGCCCCGCCTGGCTCGACGCCAACCGCAACGGCTGCGACGAGCGCAACGACACCCTGACCCGAGACCTGCAGGACCTGACCGAGAAGAACTGCCGGGTGCTCACCGGCACCCTGCTCGATCCCTACACCGCACAGCAGATCCCCTACGTCTACGGCGACGGCACGCTGGTCGACGTCGACCACGTCGTGTCGCTCGGCAACGCCTGGGCCAGCGGCGCCGCGAGCTGGCCGATCCGTCGTCGCGCCGCCCTCGCCACGGACCCGATGAACCTGCTGGCCGTCGATGCCTCCGCCAACCGGCAGAAGGGCGACGGGGACGCCGCGACCTGGCTGCCACCGAACAAGGCGTACCGCTGCGCCTACGTCGCCAGGCAGGTCGCGGTGAAGGCAAAGTTCGACCTGTCGGTCACCTCGGCGGAGAAGGAGGCGATCACCCGGGTGCTGCGCGGCTGCCCGGACCAGCCGCTCCCCGCGGACTCGGGGGCTGCGCTGGAGGTGAGCAACAACATCACCGAGCCGCCGGAGACTGACCCGACGCCGGGCGCGTACGCCGACTGCGACGCTGCTCGCGCAGCCGGCGCAGCACCCCTTCGCCGCGGCGACCCGGGCTACAGCGCGAGTCTCGACGGGGACGGTGACGGGTCAGCCTGCGAGTAGACCCCCTCGCAACCGGCCTGCGGGTGCTGTCGGTCGCGGCCGGCGTCAGACCGTCCGGGCCCAGACGGCGTACAGCGGGTCGCGGCCCCAGCGGTGCTGGGCTGCGACAGGTCGAACCCCAACGGCTCGACCAGGTGCAGGGTCGCCCCCGTTGCCGCCACCCCCCGGATCGCGTTTGCGGTGTTGGGCGGGATGCGGGGCTCGAGGAACATCACGTGGAACACGCCCGCAGCATCTTGCGCCGTCCGGCGGTCGCCTTGTCAGCATCGGTGGACCGGGTTAGCGTGCTGAGTCCGAGGCCGTGACGACGCTCACAGCCGAAGAGCAGGAAGCCGAGGCCCCGTCCCTGACGGACCTCGAGAGAGAATGTGTTCGTCTTGCAGATCGGGATGCTACGACGCACGATCGCCGACCCTGTCGGTGTTGTCCTGCCTGTCCTCGTCGGGCCGGGTCGGTTGATCCCGTCCGAGCCTCGTCGGGGTGCACCTCGAGCACGTCTGCCTGGCGCGGTCTCACGCGGCCAAGACGGCCGGTGATCCTCGACCCCTCCCTGTTCGCGCACCCCCAACCGCAAGGGAAAGGACTGTCATGTCTGGAAATCGTGTCGTCGTCTACAAGGGGCCTGGCGAGGTCGAGGTCGAGTCGATCGACTACCCCAAGCTCGAACTCCCCCAGGACGTGGTGAACGGGCTCGGTCTGAAGAAGAACGCGCCGCACGCGGCGATCCTCAAGCTGGTCACCACCAACATCTGCGGCAGCGACCAGCACATGGTGCGAGGCCGGACCACAGCACCGGTCGGGCAGACCCTGGGCCACGAGATCACTGGCGAGGTCGTCGAGGTCGGTGACGACGTCCTGTTCGTCAAGGAGGGCGACATCTGCTCGGTCCCGTTCAACATCGCCTGCGGCCGGTGCCGGATGTGCAACGAGGGCAAGACCGGCATCTGCCTCAACGTCAACCCGGCCCGGGCAGGCGCGGCCTACGGCTACGTCGACATGGGCGGCTGGATCGGCGGCCAGGCGGAGTACGTCATGGTGCCGTTCGCCGACTTCAACCTCCTGAAGTTCCCCGACCGGGACCAGGCGCTCGAGAAGATCCTCGACCTCACGATGCTCTCCGACATCTTCCCCACCGGCTACCACGGTGCGGCCACGGCCGGCGTCACCAGCGGCTCCACGGTGTACGTCGCCGGGGCCGGCCCGGTGGGTCTCGCCGCGGCGTACTCCGCCCAGCTCCTGGGGGCAGCGGCGGTGATCGTGGGCGACATGAACCCGGACCGGTTGCGCCAGGCCGAGAGCTTCGGGTGCGAGACCGTCGACCTGAGCTCGGGCAACGACCTGGTCGACATGATCGAGCAGATCCTCGGCGAGCCCGAGGTGGACGCCGCCGTCGACGCCGTCGGGTTCGAGGCCCGCGGGCACGGAGCCGACGCCGACGAGGCCCCGGCGACGGTGCTCAACGACATCATGTCGATCTCGCGCGCCGGAGCGTCACTGGGCATCCCGGGTCTCTACGTCACCGGCGACCCGGGCGGCATCGACGACAACGCCAAGGTCGGCCAGATCGGGGTACGCCTCGGACTCGGCTGGGCCAAGTCGCACTCGTTCACGACGGGTCAGTGTCCGGTCAAGAAGTACAACCGGCAGCTGATGAACATGATCCTCAATGACAAGGCCCACATCGCCAAGGCCGTCAACGCCACGACGATCAGCCTCGACGAGGCAGCAGACGCCTACCAGCAGTTCGACAAGGGTGTCGCCATGAAGTACGTGATCGACCCGCACGGGATGGTTGCCTAGCCACGGGCCGGGTGCGGATGGGTCGTCGCTCAGCGCGACGACCTGTCCGCTCCCGGGTGGTGTGTGCGCCCTATCGCTGCGAATCGGCGCAGCAGACCAGCGCCGTCTGCCGATAGTCAGCATTTCGTGCTGACGTGGTGGCGGGCCTACGCAGCGCCCCCCACATTCACCGTTCGTCGGACAGCCGCCCAGCCTCGCCGTACCTTCACGCCATGACCCCTCTCAAGGACTTCCCCGGCACCCTCATCGCCGTCTTTACGCTGTTCATCGCCCGCGCCAAGTGGATCGCGGAGACGAACCGGCAGCTCGGTGCTGGCGGCGCTGGCTTCATGTTTGCCTGGTTCTTCTCACCGTTCGCCAACTACGGCGTAGTGGATCGCATGAACAACGCCCTTGCCGCTGCTGGGTCTGGCCACCGCGAGTCGCCCATCCTCTGCTTCCTGCTCAACGGCTGGCCGTTCTTCGGTGCCAAGAAGCGGATGAAGCGCGGCACACACGCCCTCAACAACGCGTGGGCGGTGCGTCAGCAGGCTGCTGGAGTGGCCAACCATGCGCCCTACATGCCGTCGACGCCGGAGACCCCGCCCGCGACCGTCTGATCGATTGGCGCCTCGCCCCGTGGTTGCTTCGACCGCGGGGCGGGACGCGGCGTCTCATGCGGGTCCCGCGCTACTCCGCCGCGTATGCGCTTTGATGCCCGTGGCGGCCAGATCAGCCGCAGAGGGCTTCGAGCATGTGGTCGAGCTCGTCGTCTGGGACTGACCGTGCGAGTAGGCGCCGCCAGCGGACGGTTGCTGTCGTTCGCGGCCGGTGTCAGACCGTCCGGGCCCAGGCGGCGTACAACGGGTCGCTGCCCCACCGACGCCGGGTGCGCAGGGCGGTCGTCACGCCTGCGAAGCCGGCGCGCTCCAGGTACTCCCGCACGATCGCGACGCGCCCGTCCTCGTCGGCGGCCAGCCACCCACGGATCGCCTTGGTCGGGAAGCACCGGTTGCTGAAGGTGAGCACCACGACGCCACCGGGGCGCAGCGCGCGCGCCGCCTCGCGCAGCACCTCGACGGGGTGGATGAGGTAGTCGATCGACACGCAGCACGTCACCGCGTCGAACGACGCCGCGTCGAACGGCAGGAGCGGGTCGACGTTGAGGTCGTGCACGACGACCTGGTCGGCGAGGGGGTTGGCCTGCAGCTCGACGGCGTTCATGCCCAGCGCGACGAGGCCGCCGCTCGGCTTCCTGGACAGGTGCGAGACCCACGACGACATCAGGTCCAGGACGCGACCGTCCGGCACGCCCAGCTCGTCGTACAGCTCGGTGACCGCCGCGATCGCGCCGTCGTCGATGTGGGTGACCAGCCGCGTCGGGACGTAGAACACGGCGTCGTCGGAGGGGTCCTGCCGGTCGAAGAAACCTGGGGGCCAGCCGTCGTCGGTCATGCCTGCATCCTGCCCAAGGCAACAAGCGCCGCGGTCCGCTCGCGCCACCCCGCTGCGCGGGTTCGTCCTCGGTGGGCCATAGTGAGGGCGCCGGGCTCGACAGAGGCTGGCTTCGCGGACGTGGTGTAGTTGCAGCACGCTTCCCTTCCAGGGAAGGGGTCGAGGTTCAAATCCTCGCGTCCGCTCCACCTCGTTCGACGGACCCGTCACGCGCACAGCCGTACGGTGAACCTGTGGCCCACCCACGGATGTTCGACGACGACGACCCGGTCCTGGGTCGGCTCCGCGAGGTCGCGCTGGCGCTGCCCGACGCGGCCGAGAAGGTGTCGCACGGGAGCCCGGCGTTCTTCACCACGAAGGTCTTCGCCTACTACGGCGGCTCGGTGAAGGTCGGCGCCGGCTACGAGCGCCACGGCCAGTCGCTGCTCGTGCTGGCCGACCCGGCCGAGCGCCCCGCGCTGCTCGGCGACGACCGCTTCTTCCACCCGATGTACCTCGGTCCGTCCGGCTGGGTCGGGCTCGACCTCGACGCCGGCACCGACTGGGGCGAGGTCCGCGAGCTCGTGGAGACCTCCTACCGGCTCACCGCCGGCGTACGCCGTGTCCGCCGGCTCGACGAGGGGACGGCCCGGTGACGCGGTCATCCCGGGGACCGGGGCGTGGGGTCCTCCTCGCTGCTGGTCCGGCCTGCGAGGTAGTCGTGGAGCACCGAGGTCCGTAGCCCGCTGAGTCGGCTCACCTGCTCGTTGCTGCCGCAGGTGAGCAGCGCGATCTCGATCCAGTCGTCCCGGAACGCCGTCACGCGCCAGTGCCCGCCGGACCGCTCCCACCGGGTGAGGACCTCGACGAGGCCACCGGGCGGACCCGACTCGGGGCGCCCGTGGCCCTCTCCGTGCGTCGTCACGTCCGTCCTGCCTCGGACGGGGCCGACGTGGTGTCGAGCACCATCCAGTCGCCCTCCGCGGCCTCGTGGGCGGCGTCGTTGAAGGCACGCAGGGCCGCCACGGCGGCGCGTGCCTCGTCGGCGGAGAGGTTTGCCAGGACGGCGCGGACCTCCGCGCGCCGGTGCGCGTGGACCGCTCGCAGCACAGCGCGCCCGTCGTCGGTGACCGAGATCCGGACCGAGCGGGCGTCGGTGGTCGACCGTTGGCGTGCCACCAGGGCCAGGCGCTGCAGACGGTCGCAGACCCGGCTGGCGTTGGAGGCGTTGACGCCGAGCTCCTCGGCCAGCTCGGACACCGTCTGCTCGCCCCGCGACGACAGCAGGACCAGCACCCGGTGCTGCATCAGCGTCACGTCCACAGGTGAGGCATTGACCGAGCGGATGGCGAGGGCGACCAGGGCGCGGGAGGCCGTGAGGAACTCGTCGACCACGGGGTCCAGGGAGGGGTCGTGGTCGACGTCGGGCGGGGTGTCCTGGTCGTGGTGCTCGGCTGCCACTTGTCCCGACCTCTCGTCCGTGGTTTCGTTGCGTAAGCGCAACGTTGCGCTACCGCAAACAATACACGACGCTCGGAGGCAGCCAGGTGAACGACAGGATCGCGGACATCCACGGAGAGCTGACGCCGCACGCCCGCGGCACGGTCTGGCCGGCTCGCGTCGACCTCCACCTCGAGGACGGCCTCGCGGAGGACGACGTCGACCGGTGGGTGCAGTCGGCGTGCCTGCTGTGCAGCAACGGGTGCGGGTGCGACATCGCGGTCAAGGACGGCCGCATGGTCGGCGTCCGCGGCCGGGCGACCGATGTGGTCAACCACGGCCGGCTCGGCCCCAAGGGCCTCTACGGCAGCACGGCGTGGTCCCGCTCGTCGGACCGCCTGACCCGCCCCCTGGTGCGGGAGGGGGGCCGGCTGGTGGAGTCGGACTGGGACACGGCCATGGGCCGCGTGGTGGAGGTCTCGCGACGGCTGCTGGCCGACAAGGGCCCGCTGTCGCACGGCTTCTACACCAGCGGCCAGCTGTTCCTCGAGGAGTACTACACCCAGGCCGTCATCGGGAAGGCCGGCATCGGGACGCCCCACATGGACGGCAACACCCGGCTGTGCACCGCCACCAGCGCGGCCGCCTTCAAGGAGTCCTTCGGCGCCGACGGCCAGCCGGGGTCCTACACCGACATCGAGCACTGCGACGCGATCTTCCTCTTCGGCCACAACATGGCCGAGACGCAGACGGTGCTGTGGACCAGGATCCTGGACCGTACCCGTGGCGAGGACCCGCCCCGGATCGTGTGCGTCGACCCGCGTCGCACGCTGGTCGCGCGCGAGGCGGAGGCGACCGGTGGCGTCCACCTCGCCCCGCGCGTCGGCACCAACATGGCCCTGATGAACGGTCTGACCCGCGAGCTGTTCGTCCACGGCTGGGTCGACGAGGCCTGGGTCGACGAGCACACCATCGGCGTGGACGACCTGCGCGCGGTCGTCGAGCCCTACACCCCCGACCACGTCGCCGACGTCTGCGGCCTCGACGCCGACGACCTGCGGCGCGCCGCACGCATCTTCGGGGAGAGCACCGCTGTGCTCTCCACGGTCCTGCAGGGCTTCTACCAGTCCCACCAGGCCACCGCGGCGTCGGTCGCGGTCCACAACCTGCACCTCCTGCGGGGGATGATCGGCCGGCCGGGCGCCGGCGTCCTGCAGATGAACGGACAGCCCACCGCGCAGAACAACCGCGAGTGCGGGGCCGACGGAGACTTCCCGGGCTTCCGCAACTGGGACAACCCCCGCCACGTCGAGGAGCTCGCCACGGCGTGGAACGTCGACGCGATGACGATCCCGCACTGGGCGCCACCTACCCACGCGATGCAGATCTTCCGCTACGTCGAGACGGGTGCGATCGAGCTGTTGTGGATCTCGGCGACCAACCCGGCGGTCTCGATGCCCCAGTCTGCCCGCATCCGCGAGGTCCTGTCCGCGGACACGTGCTTCGTGGTGGTCCAGGACCTCTTCCTCACCGAGACCGCCGAGCTTGCCGACGTCGTCCTGCCCGCCGCGGGATGGGGCGAGAAGACCGGCTGCTTCACCAACGTCAACCGCACCGTGCACCTGTCCGAGAAGGCCGTCGAGCCCCCCGGCGAGGCGCGCAGCGACCTCGACATCTTCGTGGCGTACGCCGACGCGATGGGCTTCACCGACAAGGACGGCAACCCCCTCATCTCCTGGCGCACCCCGCAGGAGGCCTTCGACGCCTGGCGTGCGGTGACCGCCGGCCGGCCGGTCGACTACACCGGTCTCAGCTACGACACGCTGCGCGGCCCCACCGGCATCCCCTGGCCCGTCAACGACGAGCACCCCGAGGGCACCGACCGCCTCTACGCCGACGGCGTCTTCCCCACCGACACCGACTACTGCGAGACCTACGGCCACGACCTGCTCACCGGCGGCGCCGTCACCGAGTCCGAGCACCGCGCCCTCGCACCGGCGGGGCGCGCCTTCCTCAAAGCAGCGCCTTACACGCCGCCGCACGAGGAACCCTCCGAGGACTACCCGCTGCGCTACACGACCGGGCGCACGGCGTACCAGTTCCACACCCGTACCAAGACCGGTCGGTCGCGGTCGTTGGACGCCGCGGCCCCCGACGCCTGGGTCGAGCTCTCCGTGCCCGACGCCGCCCGGCTCGGCATCGACGAGGGCGACCGGGTGCGCGTCGAGTCGCCTCGCGGCGCGATCGAGGTCCGCGCCCGGGTCGGCCAGGTCATGGAGGGGGCGGTGTTCGCGCCGTTCCACTACGGGCACTACGACCCCTCGGGCGGCACGCCCGACGCCGACCACCGGCTCGCCAACGAGCTCACGATGACGGTGTGGGACCCGGTCTCCAAGCAGCCGTACTTCAAGACCGCCGCCTGCCGCGTCGTCAAGGTGCGCGACGGCGACGGGCCCGCCCCGGCGCCCACCACGACCGCGTCGGCACCGGCAACGACGCAGGGCCGTCGATCCGTGCCCGCGACCTCCGGCGGTGCCCCGACCAGCAGCCGGGTCCTCGACGAGACCCCGGACTACCCCCTCGACCCCAGCCGGGACCCGGGGACGCCGACCGCGACCAGGAGGCCGTGATGCCCCACCTCAGCACCTACGTCGGCCTGGCCGACCACAGCGAGAAGACGCTCGCCGAGTCGCTGCGCGCCGTCGCCGACGGGCACGCCGCCGAGGTCGACGTCTTCCACACCTGCCACCTGCTCGCCGGGTGGAGCGACGAGCACCGGCACCTGCTGGCGCCGGTCGTCGCCCGCTACGGCGAGGACGACGTCGAGGAGCCCGAACGGCTCCACGCCGACGGGCTCGCCGAGGTCCGCTCCGGCCCGGTCGGGCTGCTGCGCGACCTGCAGGACCTCCACGTGCTGGCCACGCTGGTCCAGACGACCTGGACGGTGGTGGCCCAGGGCGCCCAGGGCCTGCGCGACCACGAGCTGCTGCAGGTCGCGACCACGTCCAACGCCGAGACGACACGCCAGCTGACCTGGTTGAACACCCGCATGAAGGCGGCCGCACCCCAGGCGTTGATCGTCGATCCCTGACCCGGTCCCGCACGGTCGGCCCGGCCTTCCGACGCGCCTGCACCCGGTCCGGCAGGCTGGGACCGCCGGCGTACGACGCGTCCGCCGGCTCGACGAGGGGACGACCAGATGATCGCCATCACCGAGGACCAGCGCGAGCTCGCCACGATCGCGGCCGACCTGCTCGCCCGACGCGGCGCCCGGGCCGCCGGGCGGGCCCTGCTGGACGCCGAGGCCGAGCCGCTCCCGGCCTGGTGGGACGAGATCTGCGGCCTCGGGTGGCCCGGGCTCCACCTCGCGGAGGACGTCGGAGGGTCCGGCGCGTCGCTGCTCGACCTGGCGGTCGTCGTCGAGCAGCACGGCCGCGCGATCGCGCCGGGGCCGTTCGTGCCGACGGTGGCGGCGAGCGCCGCGCTGGCCGCGACGCGTCCCGACCACCCCGCGCTCCCCGGCCTCGCCGCCGGTACGACGATCGGTGCGCTCGGCCTGGGCGGCTCGGTCCGCGTGGAGGGCGGCCGGGCGACCGGCACGGCCGGGCTGGTGCTCGGCGGCGGGCTTGCCGACCTGCTCGTGCTGCGCGCGGGCGACGACCTCGTCGTCGTCGAGGCGACGGCCGACGGTGTCGAGGTCGCCCGCCCCCAGAACCTCGACCGCGGCCGCCGGTCGGCACGCGTCACCCTCACCGACGCCCCGGTCGACGTCGTCCCCGGCGGCGCGACCACCGCCCGCGACCTGTTCCGGACCCTCCTGGCCGCCGAGGCCGCGGGGCTGGCGCGCACCGCGACCGAGGAGGCGGCGGCGTACGCCAAGCAGCGCCAGCAGTTCGGTCGGCCGATCGCGATGTTCCAGGCGGTCAAGCACCACTGCGCCGACATGGCAGCCGCCACCGAGCTCACCACGGCGGCCGCCTGGGACGCCGCCCGCGCGGCCGGGTCGGGCGGCGACCAGTTGCGCTACGCCGCCGCCGTCGCGGCGACCGTCGCCGCACCCGCCGCCGACCTTTGCGCCAACCTGATGACCCAGGTGCACGGCGGCATCGCGATCACCTGGGAGCACGACGCCCACCTGGTGCAGCGGCGCGCGACCACGCTGGCCCACTACCTCGGTGCTCCCGTCGCCGCGGACGACCTCTGCGCCGCCGTCCGCGACAAGGTCGTGCGGGCGCGTGGGGTCGAGCTGCCGCCCGGCGCGGAGGCGGTCCGTGACGAGGTCCGGGCGTTCGTCGCGACCCTCGTCGGCCTGAGCGCCGACGAGCAGCGCGACCGCATGCTCGAGACCGGGTACGCCGTCGCGCACTGGCCCCGGCCGTGGGGCCGCGCGGCCGGCCCGGTCGAGCAGCTGGTCATCGAGCAGGAGTTCGCCGAGGCGGGGGTCACGCGGCCGGCGTACGGCATCACGGCGTGGAACATCCTCACCCTGGTCCAGTACGCGACGCCCGAGCAGACCGAGCGGTGGGTCGGGCCGGCGCTGCGGCAGGAGACCGAGTGGTGCCAGCTCTTCAGCGAGCCCGCGGCCGGCTCCGACGCGGCCGGCATCACCACCCGGGCCGTGCGCACCGACGGTGGCTGGGTGGTCAACGGGCAGAAGGTGTGGACCTCGGGCGCCCACCGGGCGGCGTACGGCTTCGCCACGGTGCGCACCGACCCCGACGCCCCCAAGCACCAGGGCATCACGATGGTGGTGATCGACATGTCGGCGCCCGGGGTCGAGGTGCGGCCGCTCAAGCAGGCCTCGGGGGCCTCGGACTTCAACGAGGTGTTCCTGACCGACGTGTTCGTGCCCGACGACGACGTGGTCGGCGAGGTCGACCACGGGTGGACCGTCGCCCGCGCGACCCTCGGCAACGAGAGCGTGAGCATCGGCGGCAGCGCGTCCAACCTGTCGTTCCCGTCGGAGATGCTGCTCGCGGCGTACGACGCCCACCCCGAGCGCCTGGTCGGCGGGACCGCGCGGGTGGGTCGCTACATGGCCGACCTGCAGGCCATCGGGCTGCTCGGCCTGCGCAGCGCCCAGCGCTCGGTCGAGGGCGCCGAGCCCGGCCCGGAGGGGGCGATCACCAAGCTGGCGCTCTCGGAGGCCGGTCACGACGCCGCGGCGATCCTCGCCGAGCTGGCCGGCGACGACGTCGTGCTCACCGAGGGCGACGGCGCGATGTCGAGCATGCTGGTGCTGATGCACCGGGCGATCTCGATCGCGGGTGGCACCTCCGAGATCAAGCGCAACCAGATCGGTGAACGGATCCTCGGCCTGCCGCGCGACCCGCTGCTGGGCTGACCCCACGACCCCACGGTGGTCTCGCACCTCGACCACCATCACCACGGTGGTTGAGGTGCGAGCGCAGCGAGCCTCGAAACCACACGAGGTGCGGCTCAGGTCCCGTAGTCGCTGCGGGGGTCTCGAGGCTCGTCGCTGGCGCTCCTCGCACCTCGCACCTCGACCAGCATGCTACGCGTCAGCGTGACCAGCGGGACCGTCGCGACGGGGCCTGACGCGCCTCGCGCAGCTCGGCCTCCAACCGCGCGATGGTCTGCCGCTGGTCGACCTCGTGGCGCAGCATCGCGCCGAGCAGGTCGGGCAGGTCGCGCACGAGGTCGTCGGCGGACACGTCGTCGGGGTGCGGGGTGCCGGGGGGAGGGGTCGAGGGTCGCAGCTCGTCGAGGGAGCCGTGGATCGCGTAGCCGCGCGAGCCGAGCTCAGCGATCCAGGTCTCGGCGACCTCGGCCAGCGCGGCGGCCACGGGGGCTGGCGTGACCGGGCGGGCCGAGCGGGCGCGCGACAGGATCGTCTGGGCGAACCAGCGCTTGCCGACCAGCGCGGTCCAGGGCTGCTCGAGGCCCGAGGCGGCCAGGGTCTGGCGCAGCAGCGCGACCTGGGCGGTGCCGAGCGACTCGTTGGCCACCGCACCGCTCAGCGGGTCGAGCACGTCGGCGGGCAGCCCGACCGCGGCGGCGAAGCGGGTCCACAGCGCGCCGGGGCCGGCGGAGCGGTCGGGGGTGACCACGACGTGCACCCGGTCGGGCGGCACGAGGCGCTCCCAGCGGGTCAGCACCCACGGCACGTTGTGGCCGTGCCAGAAGCCCTGGGCCGTCGACGTCATGTCGGCGGGCCGTTGCGCGAGCACCGCCTCGGCGAACTGCGCGTAGGTCTCGTCGACGCCGTTCTTGACCCGCTCCTGCCACTGGGCCGCGACCGTGCGGGCCAGGTCGCGGGTCGTCACGACGACGTGGAGGTCGAACTCCTCGAGGCGCTCGCCGATCCGGTCGATCTCCTTGCGGGTCGCGGCGCTGAGGATCTCGTGGCTGACCAGGACGGTGCCGCCGCCGCGCCGACCGGCGTCGAGCACGCGGTCGAAGGCCCCGGCCACGGCCTCGTCGGTCAGGCCCCACTGGTCGGGGCGGCCCGCCATCTCCAACGCGGCGTGGAACATCGCCTCGCGCCCGGCGTCGGGGTAGGTGTAGCCGCGGGCCCGCAGGGCCGGGCGGTGCCCCTCGAGCAGGGACTGCAGGTAGGTCGACCCGCTCTTGGGCATGCCGATGTGCAGGTACAGCGCCTGGCGTCCGGTCATCGGGTCGCAGTCTTGCAGACGGGGGTGGTCGCTAGCCTGACGCCGTGAGTCGGACGGTCTACCTGCACATCGGTGCGCCCAAGACCGGCACGACCTACCTCCAGGACCGCCTGACCCGCAACGCGAGGAGCCTGGCCCGCCACGGCGTCCACGTCCCGGCCCGGCACCCGCTCGCCGACCCGGCGCTCAGCCAGTTCCGCGCCGCCCTCGACCTGCTGGGCCAGGACTGGGGCGGCCCGCCCGGCCACGCGGTGGGCGACTGGCCCAAGCTCGCGCGTCGCATCCGTCGCCTCGACGGCACCATCGTGGTCAGCCACGAGATCCTCGGCCCGGCCACGCCCGCCCAGGTACGCCGGGCGATGCGCGACCTGCAGGGCGCCGAGGTCCACGTCGTCTACTCCGCGCGCGACCTGGGCCGCCAGGTGCCGGCCGCGTGGCAGGAGAGCATCAAGCAGGGCCGGACCTGGTCCTACCAGCGGTTCCTGCGCCGGATGGTGCACGGCCACCCGTGGTTCGCGCGGGCCTTCGACCTGCCCGCCGTGCTCGCCACCTGGGGCGAGGAGCTGCCGTCCGAGCGCCTCCACGTCGTCACCGTGCCCCACGGCTCCAGCGACCTGCTGTGGCCGCGCTTCTGCGAGGTCGTCGGCGCCGACCCCGCGTGGGCGCCGCGCGACGCCGCCCGCGTCAACCGGTCGCTCGGGGTCGCCGAGACCCAGCTGCTGCGCCGGTTCAACCGGCGCGTGGGCCGCGCGACCCGCGCCGAGGCGCCGTACGACGAGCTGGTGCGCGAGCTGCTCGACCAGGGCATGCTCGGCAACCGACGCGGGTCGCGCCTGCAGCTGCCCCCCGCCCTGCGTCCGTGGGCCGTGGCCGAGGCCGAGCGCTGGACCGACTGGATCACCGAGCGCGGCGTGCACGTGGTCGGCGACCTCGCCGAGCTCCACCCCGCGCCGCCGGTCCCCGACGAGAAGTACGTCGACCCGACCCACGCCTCGAACAAGGCCCAGCTCGCCGCCGCGCTCGACGCCCTGGCCGCGCTGACCGCCGAGGCCGCGCGTCGTACCGACCCCGACAAGCGGTTGCCGGCGCGCGTGCAGGACAAGCTCCGGACCCACCGCGAGCTCGGGTGACCCCCGTGACCCCCGTGACCCCCGTGAGGCCTGCGTGAGCGAGGCCCGGGCCTGGGGGTGGGTCGCCTCGCTGCGCGACGGCGGTACGACGCCGTGGTCGGCCTGGGCGACCGAGGCCGACCGGACCGGTCGGCTGCTACCCGGCGCCCAGCAGCTCGAGGTCCTGCGCCGCGTCAACCTCGCCGCCGCGGCCGCCGGACGCCGCGCCGACCCGACGCTGGTCGAGCGGGTGCTCACCGCGAGCGCACCGGGCCGCGGCCGTCCCGACCTCGAGCTGCGCGGAGCCGTGCCGCCCGCGGCCTACGGACCGCCGCCGGTCGACCCGGCCGAGCTGCCCGCCGACGAGCTGCTCCGGGTCGCCACCAACCTGCTCGCCGAGGACCTCGTGGCCACCGGCGTCCCGCCGCTGCCCCGGCCGCGGTGGCGACGCCCGGGGCCGTCGTACCGCGTCGCCGGCACGCCGTGGCCGGCCGAGGCCGTGCGCGAGGAGATGCTGCGGCGCGGCCGACCGCCCGGGCCGCGCCCGGGCGTCGTGGCCGTGCTGGGCCACGACGTCGCGACCATGACCGAGCTCGCCTACGTCGCACGGGCCTTCGCCGAGGGCGGACCGTCCTGGGCCGACTGGGTGCGCCACGCCGCCGCCGGGCCGCGACCGGCCCCGCGCGCGGACCTGGTGGCGATGGCCCGCGCGTGGGGCGAGCGGGTCGGGCCGGGGCGGGTCACCGTCGTCCTCGACCACGCGGGGCTGCCGCGGCTGCTCGGCACCCGCCGCGCCCTGTCCGAGCCGGTGGTGCCGTCGGCCGACGTGACCGACCTGGCCCGCCGTACCTCCGAGCCGCTGGGCCTGCTCGTGCTGCCCGACGCGCAGTCCGCGCTGCTGCGCCGCACCCTGCTGCCCCGCGTCGCCGACCGGCCCGGCCCGCCGCTGCGCCTCGACGAGGCCGGTCTCGCGTGGGCCCGCGAGACCGGCGACCGGGTCCGCCGCGAGGTCGAGGCCGCTGACTACGCTGTCGTCGGCAACCCCGAACGGCTGGTCCCGACCCGGGGCCCGGACGAGGTCGGCACGGGCCCCGACGACGACCGGGTGCTCGCGCTGGCGATCGACCTGCTGGTGGAGGGACCCCGATGACGGAGGGACGAGCGGTGGGCACCAGGAAGATCATCCTGCACGTCGGCACCCCCAAGACCGGCACGTCGTACGCGCAGGACGTGCTCTTCCGCAACCGGGTCCGGCTCGGGCTGCACGGCATCCTCTACCCCGCCGACCGCTTCGACGCCCACTTCCTCGCCGCGCTCGACCTGATGCGGCTGCGCTGGGGCGGGCTGGAGGAGGAGGCGATCGGCCAGTGGGACCGCCTCGCCGAGCAGGTACGCCGCCACCCCGGCACCTCGATCATCAGCCACGAGATCCTCGCGACCGCGTCGCGCTCGCAGGTCGGCCGTGCGCTGGAGTCGCTGGGCCACGGCAGCGGCGGGCCCGACGAGCCCGAGGTCCACGTGGTGCTCTCGGTGCGCGACCTGACCCGCCAGATCCCCGCCGAGTGGCAGGAGAACGTCAAGCACCGGCGCAGCTTCCGCTACTCCCGCTTCCTGGAGCTGATCCGCGACCCGGAGCGCTCGACCCGGCTCGCGTCGTGGTTCTGGGGGGTCCAGGAGATCCCGTCGATCCTCGACCGCTGGGCCCACGACCTGCCGCCCGAGCGGGTGCACCTGGTCACGGTGCCGCCGTCCGGGGGTGCGCCCGAGGTTCTCTGGCAGCGCTTCGCCGAGGCCTTCGACCTGCGGGGCCTCGACCTCGACCTCGAGACCGGGCGCAGCAACCCGTCGCTCGGCGTCCCCGAGATCGCCCTGCTGCGCCGGGTCAACCGCGCGGTCAACAAGCAGATCCCCCCCGACCACTACCGCCCCCTGGTGCGCGAGCTGCTGGCCCACCAGACGCTCTCCCAGCGTCGTACGACGCCGCGCCTGGGCCTGCCGCCCGCGCTGCGGCAGTGGGTGGGCGACCTGGAGCGGTCGTGGGTCGACGAGATCACGACCCGCGGCTACCACGTGATCGGTGACGTCGGCGAGCTGGTCGGCAGCCCGCAGATGGAGGGCACCGAGGCCGAGAAGGCCGCGACGCCGTGGGCCGACCCCGACCGGCCGCGCGAGCGCGCCGTGGCCCGGGCCGCCGTCGCCGCGATCGCGGCGCTGCTGGTCGACAACGCCCGGATGCGCGAGGAGGAGGCCCGGCTGCGTGCCGAGCTGCACGAGACCCAGCTCGCGCTCGAGCGCGCCTACCTGCGCCCGACCTACCGCGCCCGCGCGAAGGTCGTGCGACGCCTCGAGTCCGAGCCCGCCGGGCGCGCGGTGATGAAGGGCTACCGCAGGTTGCGCGGCAGGAGCTCGCGCTCGGCGTAGCTGCCGATCTTGTAGGTCGCCCACCCGTCGGCGGTCATGCCGACGACCCCGCCCAGCCCGGGCACGCGGCGTCCGACCGTGGTGGCCAGCCGGCGTCCGGTGACCCGGGCCACCAGGTCGCGCGCCACCTCGGCCGAGACCACCGCGTCGATGCGCGCGTCGTGGACCGGCGCGGTGGCCAGCGCCATCGGTGGGGCCGGGATCGTGCCCTTGGCGACCAGCCGGTCGACGGTCTCCTCGCCCAGCACCGTCACCAGCACCGCGTTGTGGGTGCGCGGGTCGTCCAGGTCGTAGCCGCGCAGCTGGGCCACCCCGGCGACCATCCGGCACTGCACCAGCGCGGTGCCCAGGAGGTTGGCGGGCAGCGCGACCGCGAGGGTCATCACCCCGCCGAGGTTGGTGGCGAACCCCGACACGCCGGCGTAGCGGATGTGCTGGTCGACGACGTCCTTGACGGCCTTCTCGACGCGGCCGTCGCGCTCTCGGAGGTGGTGGGCGACGGTGTCGCGGATCGGCGGCAGCGGCCCGACCCCCGCGATCGCCCGGTCCAGCGCCTCCCGCACGAACGACGAGCTCAGGCCCGGGGCGAGGTCGGTGAGACGGGGGGCGAGCTGCCGGCCGATCTGGTGGCCGACGTTGCGGGTCACTCCCATGCCGGAATGGTAGGCGGCGCCACCTCACGCCCGGGCCGTGGTGCCGCGGCGGTACGGTCGGGCGCATGCCCGTCGAGCCACCGCCGTCGCGCTGGCGCTTCGAGGGCGACTCCGGGCCGCGCGCCGACCCCGAGGACGACCTGGTGGCGATGGGCGCCGACCTCGAGCCGGGCACCGTGCTCGCGGCGTACCGTCACGGGCTGTTCCCGATGCCGGTCGGCGCGCCCGCGCGCAGCCGCGGCGAGCCCATGGGGTGGTGGTCCCCCGTACGCCGCGGGGTGCTGCCGCTCGACTCCTTGGTCGTCTCGCGCTCCCTGCGTCGCTCGTGCCGCGACTTCGAGGTGCGCGTCGACACCGCCTTCGCCGAGGTGCTCGACGCCTGCGCCGACCCCCGGCGGCCGCACGGCTGGATCGACGCGTCGATCACCGAGGCCTACACCCGGCTGCACCACCTCGGCTGGGCCCACTCCGTCGAGACCTGGCGGGGCGACCGGCTCGTCGGCGGTCTCTACGGGATCGCCATCGGCGGGCTCTTCGCCGGGGAGTCGATGTTCCACCGGGTCACCGACGCCTCCAAGGCGGCGCTGGTCGGGCTGGTCGAGCTGCTCACCGACGAGCACGCGGCCGACCGGTTGATCGACGTGCAGTGGGCTACGCCGCACCTCGCGTCGCTGGGCGTGCAGGAGACCACCCGCGACGCCTACCTGGCCCGGCTGCCCGGCGTCCTCGCCGTGCCGCTGCCCCGCCCGTGGCGATGAGGTTGACGTGCGCGTGAGCGGGCAGGGTGGGGCCATGACCAAGACCAAGAACCTGCTGACCCGCCGCCTCTGCGCGGTCGCGGTCCCCGCCCTCCTCGCCGTGTCGCTGACCGCCTGCGGCGGCGGCTCGGACGCGCCCGACGACGCCTCCAAGGAGGACTTCTGCAAGGCCTACCAGGCCGAGCCGGAGTTCGACGACGCGCTCAACGACGCCTCGCCCGAGGAGCAGGCCAAGGCGATCAAGGACGCCGTGACCAAGCTGGCCGACGACTTCGAGAAGGTCGGCACCCCCAAGGACATCCCGGACGACGCCCGCGAGGGCTTCGAGATCAGCCTGGAGTCGGCGCGCGACCTCGACACCGGTGACATCCAGAAGGCCATCGAGGACAAGAACGGCGACTTCTTCGACAACCTCGTCACCGGCGACGACCAGAAGAAGACCAAGGCCTTCGACGACTGGGCCAGCGACTACTGCGGCTGAGCCGATCTGGCCGACCCAGCAGCCGCCCTAGACGACCTGGGGAGGGGCGCCGGTCTCGCTGACCATCGCGCGACCGGCGCCGTGCCACTCCAGCATCCCGCCGTCGAGGTTGACCACGTCGTAGCCCTGCTGGGCCAGCCACGCCACGGCCTGCCCCGAGCGCCCGCCGACCTTGCACACCACGAGGGTCTGGCCGTCGCCGACCTCGGCCAGCCGCTCGGACAGCTCGCCGAGCGGGACGTGCAGGGCGCCCTCGATGTGCCCGGCGTCCCACTCGAACTGCTCGCGGACGTCGAGGACCGTCAGCTCCTCGGGCAGGGGGTAGGGCACGCCGGACACGGCGACGGTGGGAACGCTCATGGGGCACTGCCTACCACGAGCGCGTGCGACGAGCCGGCGTCCGTCCCGCTCCCGAGGTCATCGGCCACCGAGACGACGAGCCCGCCCACCATGAACGCGACGATCGCGGTGACCAGGGTGCCCGTCGCGATCGACGGGATCCACCGCCGTACGCCGGTCGGCTCGGCCGCCGCACCGTGGTAGCCGTGGGTCAGGGCGTGGCCCTTGCCTCGCGCCAGCAGGAAGCGGTTGACGGGGTAGGCGGCGAGGAACGCCACGCCGAGGGCGATCATCATGCCGATCCAGAACGTCGGGTTGACCAGGCCGGCGTTCATCGCGCCGGGGATGGCGGCCATCACGGCGTTGTCGGCGACCTCCATCGTGGCGATGGACAGCGTGTCGGCCGCCAGCACGACCCCGAGAGCCGTCGCCACCGAGAGGCCCGCGCGCAGCAGCGGCAGCGTGGACAGGGAGTAGCCGAACACGAAGGCCAGGCCGATCGACAGCGCGATGGTCCAGCCGTTGCCGAGTCCGGCGGCGGTGCCGATCATCAGGCCGGCGATCTCGCCGATCGCGCAGCCCGTCAGGCAGTGCAGCGTGGCGCTGAGCGCCATCGCACTGCCGCCGGTCGCGCCGTGGTGGTCATGATGTGCGTGCTGCGTGGTGTCGGTCATGGGAAGGCTCCGGGCTGAGGGACGGTGTCGTCCCGCATAATGAGTACCCCATAGGGGTATATTCCCGAGCGGTGGGACCTGGAGCGCCTCAACCCACCTCTGGCCCCCTGACGATGCGGAGCGACCTATGAAGGCTCAACTGTTCGTGGTCCGCGACTGCCCGAACCAGGCGCCTGCCGCCGTCCTGTTCCGACGCGCACTCGACGCGGCGGGAAGGCCTGACACTGTCGTGGAGACGGTCGTGGTGACCACGGAGAGGGATGCGGCCCGGTTCGGGTTCGCCGGGTCGCCGTCGTACTTCGTGGACGGTCGCGACCTGTTCAGCGGGCGACCGACCGGGTTGGCTTGCCGGGTCTACCCCACCAGCACCGGGCTGCGTGGCGTCCCCGACGCGAGCGCCGTGGTCGAGGCCTTGAGGGCAATGACTCGTTGAGCGCGCCACGGGACGCGTGCCACGCCGGGATCTCGGATTCCTGCCGGACGGGCTGGAGGTGGAAGACCGATGTCGAGGACGGCGCAAAGCCCGGGCTCACCCGCGAGCAGTCGATGGAGAACTGCGAGCTGCGCAAGAGGCTGCGGTTCCTTGAGCTGGAGAAAGCGGTCGTGTGCCGCCGGAGCGCGCATGGCTTCCCTGTGTGCAGTTCGAGACCGCCGCCCGCGCCGACCACGAACACGAAACACATGCCTGACACGCACGGCCACGCCGCCCCCAGATCCGGTCCTACGGCACAGCGGCGGGACATGCCGCCCAGCTGATCGGCGGCGCTCCGGTAACCTCAGATCCGTGCCCGCCGCCGCAGGAGTGCGATCCCCCGCGCTCATGGTCATCAGTGCCCTGGGCGCTCTGGCGCTGGGCCTGGCCTGCACCGTGATGGGGGCAGCGGTCCTCCTGGCTCCCTCGGCCTCCATGCCCGGCATGCCCGGCATGGGCGGCATGGGCGGCATGGGCGGCATGGGCGGCATGGGCGGAGAAACAATGGCCGTTACGGCGACGACCTCAGCGTTCACCTCGGACGCGGTCGCCGACGTGGCAAGCGGCGCAGGACAGACGACGACGACTCCCTGCACCTCGGCGTGCGTCGACGACATCGCCGCCCTGTGCACACGTGGTGGGTCGCTGGCGGTTGTCACGGTCATGGCGCTGCTCCTGGGTGCGCGACGTGACACCTTCTTGGGGTTACGTGCGCGGCCTCGCAAGGCTCTTCTCGACCGGCGACCACGGTGGTTGCGAAGTCCATGGACAGTCTTGTCACAGTCCACACTGTGCGTGTTGCGGGTCTGACAGGTCGCTCAGGACTCCTCCCCTGAGCCCGTGATCTCGCGGTGTTGCGCCGAGCCCACCGCCAACCAGCGCACCGCCTGGTGCGCTCGTCCCAGACGTCGCCCGGTCGAATCACGCCCGCCAGCAGCGTCCACGCTGTTGGGCAACACGCGTGCGTCGACAGGGCCAACCACTCCGCAAAGGACCAAACGCCACCATGAACATGAGCATGGGTTCCGCAATCCCCGGCTGGCTCACCCCCGTCGCCTGGACCTACATCACCCTCGCCCTCATTGCGACCGCCGTCATCGCGGCCGACATCTATCTGGGACGACGGCGCCACCCCGACACCGCCTCCGAACTGGTGTGGATCACCACCGGGCTCTATCTCGGCCCGTTCGCCATCCCCGTCTACGTGAGTCGAGGACGCACAAGCGTCAGTACGGGCAGCACGGTCACCGCCACCCACACGACCGCTCACACCGACGCCGACAAGACCGACGCCGCGGTCGTTGCGGTACTGCCCGGCGGGGGCGCATCAGCAGTCGCGCACCTCGTCGCCGTCCCCTTCGTTGCTGCCATCGGCTGGACCATCGCTGGCATGGCGATGTGGCCCATGATCTTTGTCATCGCCGTGCTGGTCACCGTGATGCTCTTCGTCCACGAGCGCCTCGCCGGCCGCTCGGCAGGCCGCACCCGGCTCACCGCTGGAGCCGCTGTGTTCGCCGCCGTCGCCACCGTCGCGGCCTTCGACATCGGCATGGTCGGGTGGATGCTCCTGCTGTACGTCAACGACGCCATGCCCGAGGTCAGCGACGCCACGTTCTGGTTCCTCATGCAGGTCGGTGTCCTGGTCGGCCTCGCCACGGGTTACCCGGCGGTGAAGTGGCTCCTGAGCCGCAACCAGTCCGTCGTCCCGGCCTGACATCACCGGCCTGACATCACCGGCCTGACATCACCGGCCTGAACGAGCAGGCCCGCCTGGTGCGCTGCCGCTGCTCAACCCGCCATGGCAGCGCACCAGGACGACGGTCCAGGAGAACCAGACGGGTAGGGCCCCGCGGCTCACCTCACGTGGTTATCTCGCGAAAGCGGTGTTCAACCAGAGTGACCAAGCCGCTGACCAGGGCGAACCACAGCACGCGCGCAGATCTAGTGACGATGCTCAACCAGGGTGACTGGCCACCACCTCAGTCACTTGAGCAGCTTGGACATCCTGCGATCGGCCAAGGGCTTGCCGCCGGTCTGGCAGGTCGGGCAGTACTGCAGGCTCGAGTCGGCGAACGACACCTCGCGCACGGTGTCGCCGCAGACCGGGCAGGCCTTGCCGGTCTGGCCGTGCACGGCCAGGTTGCTCTTCTTCTCGCCCTTGAGCTCGCTGGCCGCGAGACCGCGGGAGCGGTCGACGGCGTCACCGACGGTGGTGCGGATCGCGGCGTGGAGCATCTCGACCTGGCCGGCCTCGACGATCGCGCTGGCCGGCCGGTAGGGCGACATCTTCGCGGTGTGCAGGATCTCGTCGGAGTAGGCGTTGCCGATGCCGGCGATGGTGCCCTGGTGGCGCAGCACGCCCTTGATCTGCTTGCGGCCCTCGCGCTCCAGGATCGCGCGCAGGACGTCGGGGGTGAAGTCGTCGGTGAGCGGGTCGGGGCCCAGGCTGGCGATGCCGGGCACCTCGAGCGGGTCGCGGACGACGTACATCGCCAGCGACTTCTTGGTGCCGGCCTCGGTGACGTCGAGGCCGCTGTCGTCGTCGAGCACGATGCGCACCGCCAGGCCGCTCTTGCTGCTGGGGCGCGGCGGCAGCGCCGGCACCTCGTCCTTCCAGCGCACCCAGCCGGCCCGCGCGAGGTGGAAGATGACGTGGAGGCCCGAGGCCTCGATGTCGAGGAACTTGCCGTGGCGCGTCACGTCGTCGACCAGCAGGCCGCTGAGCGCGGAGACCGGCGGGTCGTAGGTCTTCAGCGCGCTGAACGCCGCCAGGTGGACCGCCGCGATCGCGTGACCGTCGAGGCGGCCGCGCAGGTCGAGGGCCAACGCTTCGACCTCGGGCAGCTCGGGCATGGCTGCGAGTTTAGGCGTCACGGCTGACAACGGCACCGGCTCGGCGCATCATGGGTTGATGACGGCTGCGCGTGCCCTGAGCTCGCCGGGGGCGATCTTCCTCGACCCCCGCGGTGGCGAGCGCGCGCTGCGGGTGTCCTGGCACCAGGAGGCGGAGGTCTGCGTGCTGTCGCTGTGGCGCGACAACGTCTGCGCCGCGACGTTCCGCCTGGCGATCGACGAGGTGCCCGACCTGATCGCGCTGCTGCGCGAGGGGCTCGACCTCTCCTTCGCCTCGACCCGCGCCTCGACCCGCGCGGCCCGGACCGCCTGACCCGCCCCTGCCCGTCCTGGGGCAGACTGCTCCACGTGACGCCGCAGGTCGTCGCCCACCGGGGTGCCAGCCACGAGAACGCCGAGCACACGCTCGGCGCCTACCTGGCCGCTCTCGAGGTCGGCGCCGACGGCCTCGAGTGCGACGTACGGCTGACCGCCGACGGGCACCTGGTCTGCGTGCACGACCGAACCCTGCTGCGTACGGCGCAGCAGCCCGGCCTGGTCTCGACGATGGACCTCGCCGACCTCAACGAGCTCGACTTCGCGGCGTGGAAGAACCCCTGGGCCGAGCTCGACGACGAGGCGCCCGAGCGCGACGAGACCCTCGACGGCGTGCTGACGCTGCGCAAGCTGCTCGAGACCGTCGCCGACTACGACCGCCGGGTCGAGGTGGCGATCGAGACCAAGCACCCCACGCGCTACGGCGGGCTCGTCGAGCGGCGCCTGGTCGAGATGCTCACCGACTTCGGCTGGGACCAGCCGGGCTCGCCGGTGCGCGTGATGAGCTTCTCCTTCACTGCCCTGCAGCGGGTCGAGCGAGCGGCGCCCGGCGTCCAGCTGGTGCAGCTGGTCGACAAGGTGCAGTACTGGTCGATGCTGCGCCGCGTCATCGGTCCCGACTGGATCGTCGGCCCCGGCATCGACCTGCTGCGCGAGCACAAGAGGCTCGCCCGTCGGATCACCGAGAGCGGCCGCGACATGCACGTGTGGACCGTCAACACCGACCGCGACCTCACGCTCTGCCTCGACGCGGGGGTCAAGGCCGTGATCACCGACCGCCCGGCCTACGTCCTGGAGCAGCTCGGTCGGTAGGTTCTTTGCCCATGGCGAAGAAGTCCCGCACCAAGGCCCGTGACGCTGCTCCGCTCGCCGAGGGCGAGGTCGGCCCCCGGCAGCCCTGCCCCTGCGGCTCGGGCAAGCGCTACAAGGCCTGCCACGGTGCGCCCGGCGGTGGCGACGTGTTCGTCGCGCGGCCCTTCGAGGGCCTGCCCGGCGAGTGCGACATCGTCGCGCTGCGCGAGCTGGTGCCGGCGGCCACGGCGCCGCTGACCATCAAGGGCCACGAGGACCGCGTCGTCCAGGTCTGCACCATGCTGCCCGGCGCCAGCCCGGCGATGTCGCGCGAGAGCGGCCAGGTCTGGATCGGCCTGCAGGTGCAGCACTCCTTCGGTGACCCGTCGCGCGACCTGGCCGCCGTGCTCGAGGCGGCCCTGGCCGCCGAGGAGCCCGGCGTCATCGGGCTCACCACGCCGCCCGGCCCCGGCCCGCGCCTGCAGGACCTCGTCGCCGACGAGACCCTCGAGGTCACCGTCCACGAGGGCTACGACTTCTGGCTCGCCGACGTCGAGGAGCGCGAGGAGCTCGCCGACGCCATGGCCCAGGCCAACGAGGGCGCGTCGCCCACGACCCGGCTCACCTCGGTCGAGGCGGCGTACTGGACCGACATGGGCACCAAGGAGTTCCTGCGCTGGGTGATGCCCGAGCCCGAGGATGCGCTGCTCGACGCCCTGTCGCGCCTGCACGCCTCCGGCCGCGACGCGATCGTGCCCGAGGCGCGCCTGATCGGCATGTTCCGCGCCCACGGCCTGCTCGCCCCGGTCTGGGAGCTCCCCCTCGGCACCGGCGCCGCCGTGCTCGAGGAGCCGGCCGCTGAGTTCAAGAAGACCCTCGACGCCGCGATGGCCGACGACACCCCGCTGACGTCCGAGGAGCGCTCCACGCGCTCGGGGCTCGCCAACCGACAGGTCACGATCCGGTGACCTAGGCCTCGGCGCGTCGGTCAGGCGGGGACAGACCCCCGACGGGCCTCGTCGGTGCTCGTCGACCGCGGCTCGACCAGTGGCAGCAGCACCCGGGCCACCACGGCCAGCCACACGCTGGCGAGGACCAGCGCGGTGAGCACGTCGGTCGGGTGGTGGGCGCCCTGGTAGAGACGGGAGGCCGCGACGACCGGCGGGACCAGGAGCAGCACGACGAGCCAGCGGCGCGCGGCGGGCGCGAGGTGGGCCAGCAGCAGCGCGGTGCCGCCGTAGACCACGACGCTGGTGATCGTGTGCCCTGACGGGAAGCTGTGGTCGGGCACCAGGCCGGGGTCGAGGATCCGCACCGGGGGCCGGTCGCGCGGGACCAGCTGGGTGCAGGCGACGTAGAGGGCGAACGCGCCGGCCAGCAGCACCACGACGTAGAGCGCGGGGCGCAGCGAGCGCTGCCACACGGACACCGCGACGGCCACGACGACCCCGAGCGCGAGGCCGAACACCGTGTTGGCGAGGAAGGTGCCGACCGACGCGGCGGTGTCGAGGCCGCCGGTCCGGTGGTCGGCGAGCCAGCGCTCGACGTCGTCGTCCCAGCCGCCGACGCTGCTCTCCAGGGGGCCCGTCAGGAGCTGGCCCACGAGCAGCATGAGGCCCAGGACCACCACCCAGGCCACGGTGAGGGTCAGCGCACGGGTGCGCCACGAGGCGTCGGGGGTCACGAGGAGAGCGTGCCACCCGCGCCGGGGTCGGCCAACACGTCGCGCCAGGAGTGTCGCGGCTCGTAGCCGAGCAGGTCCCGCGCCTTGTCGATGGCGTAGAAGGTCTCGTCGCGACCCATCTCGCGGCGTACCTCGACGCCGGCGTAGAAGCGGTCGCGCACCTCGGCGTTGGTCGCGGCGACCGAGAGGTCGGCGTTGGCGACGTTGAAGACCTGGTAGCCGAGACCGTCGGTCGAAAGGCAGCGCTGGGTCAGCTGGGCCAGGTCGCGGGTGTCGATGTAGGCGAAGACGTTGCGCCGGCGCAGCGCCGGGTCCGCGAGGAAGGCGGGGAACTGCTCGGCGTACTCGTGCGGCTCGATGACGTTGTTGATGCGCAGGCCGTAGACGTCGGCGCCGGTGCGGGCCTGGAAGGACCGGGCCGTGACCTCGTTGGCCACCTTCGACATCGCGTAGGCGTCCTCGGGGACCGTCGGGTGCTCCTCGTCGACCGGCAGGTAGAGAGGCGTGCGCTCGCCCTGCGCGAAGCAGATGCCGTACGTCGTCTCCGAAGAGGCGAAGACGACCTTGCGGATGCCGAGCCGCGTGGCCGCCTCGAGCACGTTGAAGGTGCTGAGCACGTTGGTCGCGTAGGTGCGGGCGTCGGAGGTCAGCAGGATCCGCGGCACGGCGGCGTAGTGCACGACCGCGTCGTACGACGGCTGCTCGGCGAGCTCGAGCTCGTCGAACGTGGCCAGCCCGGCCATGGCCGAGTAGGTCTCGCCGGCGTCGGTCAGGTCGACCCGCAGGTCGGCGACGTCGGGGTGGCCCAGGGGGACGAGATCGGCGTTGGTGACCTGGTGGCCCTGCTCGGCGAGGTGGGTGGCGACGTGCTTGCCGGCCTTGCCGCTGGCCCCGGTGAAGAAGATGCGCATTCGGGTGACAACCATCGGGGCCGCCGAATCCTTCCGTCGGGTGCCGGCGTCAGGTGCGGGGCCGGACCGCCCAGGCGGCCAGCCGGGAGTAGCCCTTGACCGAGAGCCGCTTGAGCCGGCGGAACTGGAAGTCGGGGTGGTGCACGTCGTCGTCCTCGGAGGTGCCGGTGAGCGCCTCGTAGGCGCCGCGATCCACCAGGACGGTCCCGGGGCGGGCCACCGAGGTGAGCCGGGCGGCGATGTTGACGGTCTCGCCGTAGACGTCGCCCAGGCGGCGCACGGTCTCGCCGTGCGCGAGCCCGGCCCGCACCTCGGGGAACGGGTCGTCGGCGCCGGAGCCGCGCCGGCAGAGCTCGAGGGCGGCGTCGAGCGCGGCGCGGGTGTCGTCGGCGACGAAGAGGACCTCGTCGCCGATGTTCTTGATGATCCGGCCGCCCTGGGCCGCGACCAGGGCGGTGGTCTCGCTCTCGAACCGCTCGATCCACTCGACCAGCTCGTGCTCGGTCAGCGACTTGCTGCGCGAGGTGTAGCCGACGATGTCGACGAAGACCACGGTCAGAGGCGCCGAGCCGCTCGACGTCGGGTCGGCGCTGGTGAGCCGGCGCGCACCGGCGCTGACCAGGTGACGGCGCCACACGTAGCTCTGCAGGGCCTCGACGCGCGGCACGACCTCGGAGGCCAGTGCGGCCATGCTCTCGTCGAGGTCGGCGCCGCTCTCGAGCGCGACCGTCGCGAGCAGGCTGGTCTGCCAGTCGGCGAGCCGGGCGAAGCTGCGACCCCAGGTGCGCACCAGCGCCTCCTGGCGCTCGGCCGACAGGATGCCGAGCTCGACGAGGTCCTGGGCGGCACGCAGCGCGTCGACGTCGGCCTGGGTGAAGACGACCTCGTCGTCGGCGACCTGGGCGAAGCCGAGCAGTGCCCACAGGCGCACGGCGTCCTCGAGGGGGACACCGGAGGCCGCGACGACCTGCTCGCGCGTGAGCCCCGGCGCCTCACCGAGCAGGTAGGCGTCGAGCCGGTCGAGCGGGTCGTCGTCGCTCAGCTCGAGGTCCCCTTCATGCGGGCCTCGACGACGGCGGTGAGCTTGTCGCGGAACGACGGCATCTCCGACAGCAGCTCGTTGATGTCGTCGTCGGTGAAGTGGATCGCCACCAGCGGCGTCAGGGACACGATCGAGGCGGTGCGCAGGGTGTGACCGACGATCGCGGCCTCGCCGACGATGTCACCGGCGCCGAGCTGGGCGATCTCCTGGCCGTCGCGGCGCACCGACACGGTGCCCTCGAGCAGGATGTAGGCCTTGTCGGCCGGGGTGTCCTCCCAGATCGGCGACCAGCCCTGGGGCAGCTTGACCCGCCGTCCGTGCGCACTGATCTGCGCGATCTCCTTGGACGTGAACGAGTCGAAGAACGAAGCCATGGGTCAGCCTTCCTTGGCCGGTGGTGGTGCGGTCGTGCTGCACGGTGGAGGGAGCGGGTCGATCCTGGCCGAGGTTACCGACGGGTGTCCACCGTGTCCGGCGCTCGGCCGAGTCGGCAGCGGCTAGAGCGGGTCGCGCTCGATCGGGCAGCTCATGCACCGCGGGCCGCCGCGGCCCGAGCCCAGCTCGGAGCCGGCGATGCGCACGACCTCGATGCCGGCGTCCTCGAGACGGGCGTTGGTGCCGTGGTTGCGCTCGTAGGCGACCGCGACGCGGGGGGCCAGGGCCAGGGTGTTGTTGCCGTCGTCCCACTGCTCGCGCTCGGCCTCGACGGGGTCGAGACCGGTGGCGATGCGGTGCACCTTGGCGACGCCCATCGCGTCGGCGGCGGCCTCGAGGAACGGGCGGGCCGGCGCCACGTCGAGGTGCAGGGCGCCGTCGTCGTCCTGGCCCTGGGCCGTGACGGCGTAGGCGACCAGCGAGTCGGCGACGTTCTCGTAGACGACCATGAGGTCGACGTCGACCATGGTGCAGATGGTGTCGAGGTGCATGGTCGCCCGCTCCTGGGCGATCGGGACCGCGAGCACGGTGTGGGCGAGGTCCTGGTCGAAGACCTGACGGGCCAGCCGCTCGACGCCGGCGGGGGTGGTGCGCTCGCCGACGCCGACCGCGACGACGCCGGGGCTCAGCAGCAACACGTCGCCGCCCTCGACGTGCTCGTAGTGGGAGCCGTGGATCCGCGGGGAGCCGACGAAGCGCGGGTGCAGCGTGTAGATCAGCTCGGTCAGCTGGGTCTCGCGCTTGCGGGCCGGCATCGCGAGGCTGGTGATCGCGACCCGGTCGCGCACCCACACCGAGGAGTCGCGGGTGAAGAGCAGGTTGGGCAGCGGGTCGACGAGGAACGCGTCGCTGGCCAGCAGCGAGGTCACCAGCCCGAAGCCGCCGCGTACCTCGTCGTTGCGGATGCCCGCGGTGAGGTACGTCGTGAGGTCGGCCGGCGTGGCGTCGCCGAGGAAGCCGCGCAGGTAGTGGCGCATCGTGTCGCCCAGGTCGAGGTCGCCCAGCACGGTGTCGATCGCCGCCTGCCGGGCGTCGTCGTGCGCGAGGGTCTCGGTGAGCAGCTCGGTGAGGTAGAGGACCTCGACGTCGCGGTCGCGCAGGGCCTGCGCGAACGCGTCGTGCTCCTCCTGCGCGCGAGCGACCCACGGGATGCCGTCGAAGAGCAGCCGGTCGTTGTTGCGCGGCGTGAGCCGGCTGAGCTCGGGTCCTGGGCGGTGGAGCATCACCGTCCTGAGTCGTCCGACCTCGCTGTCCGCACCATGAGCCATGGCCGCAGCCTAGTGACTCCCAAGATTGTCAGACAATTCTGCGACCTCGTCGGGATAGTCCCCGACGAAGATCAAGGTCCCGGACGCGAGATCGTTGATTTTCGTCAGGGACTGTCCCGGCCCGGGGCGGCCTGCGGTGCGCCTGGCCCGGCCGGGTCTCGGGCCCGCCTACCGTGGGGGCCGTGCCCGCCGTCCTGTCCGTCCTCGCCCTGGTGCTGGCGGCGACCGCCGTGGGGATCGCCGTCGTCACCCTGCGTCGGACGCACCGGCGTTCCGACGGCTCCGACCTGCCGTCGGACCTGCTCGGCCTACGACGCGAGGTCGCGGCCCTGCGCGCCGAGGCCGGCGACGGCCTGCGCCACCTCGCCGTGGTCCGCTACGACGCGTTCGGCGACATGGGCGGCCACCTGTCGTGGAGCCTGGCCCTGCTCGACGACCGCGGCGACGGGGTCGTGATCAGCTCGATCCACGGGCGCAGCGAGGCCCGGACCTACGCCAAGAGCATCAGCGCCTGGACCAGCGACCAGCAGCTCTCGCCCGAGGAGGACGAGGCGGTCGCCCAGGCCCGTGCCTGAAGGGCCGACCGGCTGACGCGGCGTCAGGCCGCCGGTCGCGCGACGGTGATCCGGCCGCGTACGTCGACGCGGCGCACCTGGCGCAGCGTGGCGAGGTGCACGCACATCAGCACGAACAGCCCGACGTAGAGCACGATCGGGTAGAGCCGCACGCTCGAGGCGTCGCTGATCATCTCCCAGGGCCACGTCATCGCGACGTCGTGGGACGCGGCGGCCGCGGCGACGAAGCCGGCGGTCATGGTGAGGTCCCAGATCGCGAGCACCACCAGCCCGGCGACCTCGAGCCGCATCGCGCGCTGCCGCGTGATCCCGGCCATGAGCAGCGCCCCGCCGCCGAGGGCGAGCGAGCCGGTGAGCGGCCGCATCCACATCCCGGCCTCGTCGAAGACGCCGGCACCGCCGTTGAGCAGGATCAGCCCACCCGCGAAGACGCCGACGAACGCATGGACGGCGAGCAGGCCCTGCCGATTGGCCCGCTCCCACTGCTGTTGACCCCGTGCACCGAACACCAGAGCGGCGGCCCGGGCGCCGTCGGCCGGCCCGTGCCGGGGCACGGGGTGCATGCGGGTGGTCACCATGCGACCAGTCTGGTCGGTCGCCGGCCCGCCCACAGCCGCCGTGCGGGTCGACCGGCATGGTCATCTCGACCCCCCACCCCTTCCGATCGGCCATCCGGGGTCGGTGCCGAGGTCGGTGTCGAGGTCGCCGCCGAGGTGAAGCCGACGAGGTGGCGCCCGCTCGGGTGAGACGGCCCCCGGTGGCGGCGTCCAGGATGGCCCCATGACCCAGGACCTCGTCGACGCCCAGCCCCGGGTCCGCGACCCCAAGTGGTGGACCCTCGTCGCCGTCTGCACCGGCGTGTTCATGCTGCTGCTCGACGTCACCATCGTCAACGTCGCCCTCTTCGACATCCAGGCCGACCTCGACGCCTCGCTGCCCGACGTCCAGTGGGTGATCGACGCCTACGCCCTGAGCCTGGCCGCCCTGCTGCTGACGGCGGGGTCGCTGGCCGACCTGTTCGGCCGCAAGCGCGTCTTCGTGATCGGCCTGGTGCTCTTCACGACCGGGTCGGTGCTGTGCGGCGCGGCGCCCGACGTGCTGTTCCTGTCGGTGGCCCGAGGGGCCCAGGGCATCGGCGGCGCCGCGATGTTCGCGACCGCACTGGCCCTGCTCGCCTCGGCGTTCACCGGCAAGGACCGCGGCACCGCCTTCGCGGTGTTCGGCGCGACGACCGGGGTCTCGGTGGCCGTCGGGCCGGTGCTCGGCGGCCTGCTCACCACCGGCCTGTCGTGGCGGTGGATCTTCTTCGTCAACATCCCGATCTGCGCGGTCGCGCTGCTCGTGACTGTGTTCAGGGTGCAGGAGTCGCACGACCCACGCGCCGGGCGTCCCGACTGGGTCGGGTTCGTCACCTTCAGCGCCGCGCTCGGGTCGTTGGTCTACGGCCTGATCGAGGCCGGGCAGCACTCGTGGGGCGAGACCAAGGTGGTCGTCTGCCTGGTCGCCGCCGCCGTGCTGCTGGCGCTCTTCGTGGTCAGCCAGCTGCGTCGCGACGACCCGATGTTCGACCTGGCCCTGCTGCGCAAGCCGACCTTCACCGGTGGCCTCGTCGCGGCGTTCGGCATCTCCGCCGGCGTCTTCGCGCTGTTCACGTTCCTCGTGCTCTACCTGCAGGGCGTCCTCGGCTTCGACGCCATCGGCGCCGGCCTGGTCTTCCTGTGCCTGTCCGGTACGTCGTTCGTGGCGGCCATCGTCGCGGGCCGGCTCACCGAGCTGGTGCCGGTCAAGTGGCTCATCGCCCCGGGGTTCGTCGTGGCCGGCGTGGGCCTGCTGCTGATGCTCGGCGTGGAGCACTCGACCGACCAGTCGCAGTGGCACCACCTGGTGCCCGGCCTGCTCGTGGCCGGCTTCGGCGTCGGCATGATCAACCCACCCCTGGCCTCGACCGCGGTCGGCGTCGTCCCGCCGGCCCGGTCGGGCATGGCCTCGGGCGCCAACTCGACCTTCCGCCAGGTCGGCATCGCCACCGGCATCGCCGCGCTCGGCTCGATCCTGGCCCAGCAGGTCACCGCCGACGTCGAGCGCGGCCTGTCCGGCGTGGTGCCCCCGCAGGCCGTGGGCCCGCTCGCCGAGGCCCTGAGCAGCGGCCAGGTCCGGGCTGCGGCCGCCGTGGCCTCCGACCAGGCCACGCAGGCCGGCGGCGCCCAGGCCGGACGGGCCGCGAGTGAGGCGGTCACCCAGGTCGGCACGGCGGCGTACGTCGACGCGCTCAACACCGTCCTGCTCATCGGCGCGGTCCTGTGCCTGGTCTGCGCGGTGCTCGGCGTGGTCCTGATCCGGCAGCGTGACTTCGACTCCGCCGGCCGCTACCGCACCGCGGACGCCGACGCCGACGCCCCGCCCCGCCACGTCGACCCCGAGGCCGCCGAGGCCCCGCTCGGCGAGCGTGCCCCCACCGGCGGCGCGCACGCCGCGTCCGCCGACGCCGGGGCGACGGGAGCCTCGTCGGCGTAGCTCGTAGGCTCAGGGCTCGAGCGTGTAGCCCAGCCCCGCGGTGGTGATCAGGTGCCTCGGGGACGACGGGTCGTCCTCGAGCTTGCGGCGCAGCTGGGCGGCGTAGACGCGCAGGTAGTGCGTCTCGTGCTCGTACGCCGGGCCCCACACCTCGCGCAGCACCTGCTCGCGCGGGACCAGCCGGCCGAGGTTGCGGGCGAGCAGCTCGAGGAACGACCACTCCGTGGGTGTCAGGCGTACGTCGTCGCCGCGGCGCGCGACCCGCTTGCGCGCCAGGTCGATGGTGAGGTCGCCGACGGTCACGACGCTCTCGGTGGGCACGGCGTCCTGGGAGCGGCGTACGGCGGCGCGCAGGCGGGCCATCAGCTCGTTCATCGCGAACGGCTTGGTGACGTAGTCGTCGGCGCCGAGGTCGAGGGCCTCGACCTTGTCCTCGCCGTGCTGGCGCGCGGAGAGCACGACGATCGGCACGGTGGTCCAGCCGCGCAGCCCGGCGATCACCTCCGCGCCGTCCATGTCGGGCAGGCCGAGGTCGAGCACGACGACGTCGGGGTGGGTGGTCGCGGCCGCCTCGAGGGCCGAGCGGCCGTCGGCGGCGGTGACGACCTCCCAGCCGTGGGCGCGCAGGTTGATCGCCAGGGCGCGGGCCAGGGCCGGCTCGTCGTCGACGACCAGCACCTTGTGGGCGGCGGTGCTGGTCATGCGCCGCCCTCCCCCGTCTCGACAGCTCCGGCGGTCTCGGTGGCCCGGGGCAGCGACAGCACCATCGTGAGGCCGCCGCCGGGGGTGTCCTCGGCCGAGAGCTCGCCGCCGAGCGCCTCGGTGAGGCCCTGGGCGACGGCGAGCCCGAGCCCGAGGCCGCCCGGTGTGGTGTCGGAGAGCCGCTGGAACGGCTCGAACATCCGCTCGCGCTGCGGCGCCGGTACGCCGGGGCCGCGATCGACGACCATGACCTCGACCCGCTCGGGCAGCACGTGCGCCAGCACCCGCACCGGCGGGCCGTCGGTCGCCGTCGAGACGCGCACGGCGTTGGAGACCAGGTTGGCCACGACCCGCTCGAGCAGGCCCGCGTCGGTGAGCACGACCGGGGCGGGCTCGTCGACGTCGAGGACGACGCTGCCCGGCGGCTGGCCGGCGAGCGCGAGCGGCAGGACCTCGTCGAGGCTGCGCTCGCGCAGCTCGGGCCGCACCAGCCCGCTCTGCAGGCGCGACAGGTCGAGCAGGTTGTCGATGAGGCCCTCGAGCTGGTCGGTGGAGGAGTCGAGCGCCTCGACGAGGGTGACCCGGTCGGCGGCGTCCACCTCGCCGCTGACCAGGCCGTCGACCGAGGCGCGCATCGTGGCCAGCGGCGTGCGCAGGTCGTGCGAGACCGCGCGCAGCAGTGCCGTGCTGGTCGCCTCGGCGCTCTCGAGGGCGGCGGCCCGCTGCTCGCGCTCGCGCAGCCGTCGGTACTCGAGCACCAGGCTGGTCTGCACCGCGAACGCCTCCAGCACCTTCTGGTCGGTGGCCCGCAGCGTCTCTCCGCGCAGGCAGATGACGTGGGTGTCGTCGACCTTGACCCGGGTGTCGCCCTCCTCGGGGGAGCAGGCATGCCGGGGCCCGGCGTGCGCGACGACCTCCCAGCCCGCAGCGGGCCCGCGCCGGGTCAGCAGCGAGACCGACTGCTGGCCGAAGACCTCGCGCACGCGCTCGACGATCGCCTCGGCGGTGTCCTGGCCGGTCAGCACCGAGCGCGACAGCGAGCTCATGGTCGCGGCCTCGGTGCGCGCTCGCACGGCGTCACCGGCGCGGCGCGACGCGCGGTCGACCACCGTCGCGACCCCGGCCGCCACGGCGACGTAGACGAACAGCGACAGCAGGTTGGCCGGCTCGGCGACCGTGAGCCGTCCGGTCGGCGGGGTGAAGAAGTAGTTGAGGGTGAAGAAGCTGACGACGGCGGCCGCCAGCGCGGGCAGCAGCCCGCCGACGAGCGCGACGACGACCGCACCGGCCAGCAGCAACATCTCGGCGAGCGGCAGCTGGTCGGTGTCCTGGAAGACCTGCAGCGACCAGGTGAGCACGACCGGCATCACCACCGCCGCCACCCAGCCCGCGACCTGACGGCTCCTGCTCAGCGGCGAGAGCAGCGACGGCCGGCGGGTGCTGCCCGACGCCTGGTCGTGGGTGACCAGGTGGACGTCGACCGCACCGGCGAGCGAGGCGATGCGGTCGCCCGTCGTGCCGGCGAAGAGCTTGCGGAGCCGGCCGTGGCGCGAGACCCCGACGACGACCATCGTGGCGTTGGCGGCCGTGGCGAAGTCGACGACCGCGGCGGCGACGTCCTCGCCGGCGACCGAGTGGAACGTGCCGCCCAGGGACGCGACGAGCTGCTGGGCGCGGGCGATCCGGTCCTCGTCGGGGTTGCCGGCCGTCAGCAGGCCGTCGGAGGCGATGACGTGCACGGCGAGCAGCTCGGAGCCGGCGGCCCGCTGGGCCAGCCGCGCGCCGCGGCGCAGCAGGGTCTCGCTCTCGGCCCCGCCGGTGACGGCGACGACGATGCGCTCCTTGGTCGGCCACGGGTGGGCGATGTCGTGGGCGCGGCGGTAGTCGCCGAGCGCGTCGTCGACCCGGTCGGCCAGCCACAGCAGGGCCAGCTCGCGCAGGGCGGTGAGGTTGCCGACCCGGAAGTACGACGTGAGCGAGGCGTCGATCCGGTCGGGCCGGTAGATGTTGCCGTGAGCCATCCGGCGCCGCAGCGCCTCGGGCGACATGTCGACCAGCTGGATCTGCTCGGCGGTGCGGACGACCTCGTCGGGCACGGTCTCGCGCTGGCGCACCCCGGTGATCCGCTCGACCTCGTCGTTGAGCGACTCCAGGTGCTGGATGTTGACGGTGGTGATGACGTCGATGCCGGCGGCGAGCAGCTCGGCGACGTCGGCGGCCCGCTTCTCGTGGCGGCTGCCCGGCACGTTGGTGTGGGCCAGCTCGTCGACCAGCACGACGGCCGGGTGGCGCGCCAGGATCGCGTCGGTGTCCATCTCGGTGAAGACCGAGCCGCGGTGCGCGACCTCCCGGCGCGGCACGACCTCGAGCCCCTCGACCATCTCGGCGGTGAAGCGACGGTCGTGGGTCTCGACGTAGCCGACCACGACGTCGGTCCCGCGCTCGGCGCGCCGCCGGGCCTCGCCGAGCATCGCGTAGGTCTTGCCGACCCCCGGTGCCGCGCCGAGGTAGACCGTCAACCGGCCCCGCCTCACGTCAGTCACGTCGTAGATCCTCCCTCAACCACCGTCGGCGGCCTGCCGCACCGCGATGTTGAGCAGCAGCACGTTGACGCGCGGCTCGCCCAGCACACCGAGGGTCCGGCCGCTGGTGGCGTCGGCGACCAGCCGGCGTACGACGTCCTCGGCGAGACCGTTGGCGCGGGCGACCCGCGGCACCTGCAGGGCGGCGTAGGCCGGCGAGATGTCGGGGTCGAGGCCCGAGGCCGACGCGGTGACGGCGTCCGGGGGCACCTGGCCGGCCGGCACGCCCTCCCGCCGGGCGACCTCGACCCGACGCTGCTCGATCGCCGCGACCAGCTCGGGGCTCTCGGGGCCGAGGTTGGAGCCGCCGGAGGCCAGCGGGTCGTAGCCGTCACCGGCCGCCGAGGGCCGGGGCCGGAAGAGCGCCGGGTCGTCGACCAGCTGGCCCAGCAGGGCCGAGCCCACGGCCTGGTCGGGGTCGGTGGTGTGTGCCCCGGTGGCGGTGACCAGCGAGCCGCCGGCCCGCCACGGCGCGACGGCCTGGGCGAAGCCGGTCACCAGCAGCGGGTAGAGCACGCCGAGCACGACGGTGGCGGCGACCATCACCCGCAGCCCGGCGAGGCTGAAGCGGAAGAGCGCGTAGAGGTCCTTCATGGGTGTCCTTGCCTCACAGACCGGGGACGAGCGAGATGACGAGGTCGAGCAGCTTGATGCCGACGAACGGCGCGACCAGCCCGCCGACGCCGTAGACCAGCAGGTTGCGCTGCAGCAGGGCGCTGGCCGACGCGGGCCGGTAGGCCACCCCGCGCAGCGCCAGCGGGATGAGGGCGACGATCACCAGGGCGTTGAACACGACCGCGGAGAGGATCGCCGAGTCGGGGTCGAGCCGCATGACGTTGAGGACCCTCAGGTCCGGGAAGGCGGTGACGAACATCGCCGGCAGGATCGCGAAGTACTTCGCCACGTCGTTGGCCACCGAGAACGTCGTCAGCGCACCACGGGTGATGAGCAGCTGCTTGCCGATCTCGACGACGTCGATGAGCTTGGTGGGGTCGGAGTCGAGGTCGACCATGTTGCCGGCCTCCTTGGCCGCGGTCGTGCCGGTGTTCATCGCGACCCCGACGTCGGCCTGCGCCAGCGCGGGCGCGTCGTTGGTGCCGTCGCCGCACATCGCGACCATCCGGCCGCCCTGCTGCTCCTGGCGGATCAGCGCGAGCTTGTCCTCAGGGGTGGCCTCGGCCAGCACGTCGTCGACCCCGGCCTCCCGCGCGATGGCCGCGGCGGTGGTCGCATTGTCACCGGTGATCATGACGGTGCGGATGCCCATCGAGCGCAGTTCCTCGAAGCGCTCCTTGATGCCGGTCTTGACGACGTCCTTGAGGTGGATGACGCCCAGCAGCCGCCCCGACTCGGCCACGACCAGGGGCGTGCCGCCGCTCGCGCTGACCCGCTCGACGATCTCGTCGACCGCGGCGCTCGTCCCGCCGGCCCACGCGGTGACGGCCGACGCGGCTCCCTTGCGGATCTCGCGCCCGTCGACGTCGATGCCGCTCATCCGGGTCGTCGCCGAGAACTCGACGTACGTCGCCCCCGCCGGTCGCGGGACGTCGCGGCCGACGAGGGCCACGATGCTGCGCCCCTCGGGCGTCTCGTCGGCCAGCGACGACAGCAGGGCGGCCTCGGCCAGCTCGTCGTCGGTGACGCCCGGGGCGGGGACCAGCTCGCTGGCCTGCCGGTTGCCGTAGGTGATGGTGCCGGTCTTGTCGAGCAGCAGCACGTCGACGTCGCCGGCGGCCTCGACGGCGCGGCCCGACATGGCCAGCACGTTGCGGCGCACGAGCCGGTCCATGCCGGCGATGCCGATGGCCGAGAGCAGTGCTCCGATCGTGGTCGGGATCAGGCACACCAGCAGCGCCACCAGGACGATCACGTCCTGGTGCGCGTCGCTGTGGTCGGCGATGAAGTAGAGGGTGCCGCACACGACGACGAAGATCGCCGTCAGCGAGGTCAGCAGCACCCCGAGCGCCAGCTCGTTGGGAGTGCGCTGCCGCTCGGAGCCCTCGACCAGGGCGATCATCCGGTCGACGAACGAGTGGCCGGGCTCGGAGGTGATGCGCACGACGATCCGGTCCGACAGCACGATCGTGCCGCCGGTGACGGCGCTGCGGTCGCCCCCCGACTCGCGGATCACCGGTGCCGACTCGCCGGTCACGGCCGACTCGTCGACCGAGGCGACCCCCTCGACGACGTCGCCGTCGCCGGGGATCCGCTCGCCGGCCGCGACCTCGACCAGGTCGCCGGCCCGCAGCGCCGTCGAGGGCACCTGCTCCAGCCCGCCCGACGGCGTGCGCCGGTGCGCGGGGGTCTCGGTCTGCAGCTCGCGCAGGCTGGCGGCCTGGGCCTTGCCGCGGCCCTCGGCGACCGCCTCGGCGAGGGTGCCGAAGACGACGGTGAGCCACAGCCAGACCGTCACCAGCCAGCCGAAGACGCTGGGGTCGACCAGCGACAGCACGGTCGTGGCGGCCGCGCCGAGCTCGACGACGAGCATCACCGGGGTGGCGAGCAGCTCGCGCGGGTCGAGCTTGCGCAGGGCGCCGGGCAGGGCCTCGGCCAGCTGGGCGGGGGTGAGGACGGCCGGACGGCTGGTGCTGCTGGTGGTCATGACAGGGACTCCACGATCGGGCCGAGGGCGAGCACCGGCACGTAGGTCAGACCGACCACGACCAGGGCGACGCCGGTGAGGAGGACGACGAACAACAGACGGTGGGTGGGCAGCGTGCCCGCGCCCGCGGGGACGGGTTGCTGGCGAGCGAAGCGTCCGGCGAGGGCGAGCACCAGCACGATCGGGACGAACCGGCCCAGCAGCATGCACAGACCCAGCAGCGTGTTCCAGAACGGGGTGCCCGAGGTGAGCCCGCCGAACGCGCTGCCGTTGTTGTTGGACGCCGAGGTGACGGCGTACACCGCCTCGGAGAGGCCGTGCGGGCCGCTCTCCTGCAGTCCGGCGAGCCCGTCGGGAGCGGTGAGCGCCACCGCGCTGGCCACCAGCACGAGCACCGGGGTCGTCAGCACGTAGACCGCGACCAGGACCATCTCCTGCTGGCCGATCTTCTTGCCGAGGTACTCCGGGGTGCGCCCGACCATCAGGCCGCTGAGGAACACCGTGACCACGGCCAGGACGAGCATCCCGTACAGACCAGAGCCGACCCCGCCGGGCGCGATCTCGCCGAGCATCATGTTGACCATCGCGACGCCGCCGCCGGGTGCGGTCAGGGAGTCGTGCATCGCGTTGACCGCCCCGGTCGACGTGCCGGTGGTCGCGGCGGCGAACAGCGCCGAGGCCGCGGTGCCGAAGCGTTGCTCCTTGCCCTCCATCGCGCCGCCGGCCAGCTGCGGGGCGGTGCCGGGCCCGGCCATCTCGGCCCAGGTGAGCAGCGCGACCGAGACCGCGAGCAGCACGCCCATCACCGCGAGGATCGCGAGTCCCTGGCGGCGGTCGCCGACGATGAGCCCGAAGGCCCACGCCATGGCGAACGGCACGAGCAGGAGGAGGTAGACCTCGAGCAGGTCGGACAGGGGCGTGGGGTTCTCGAACGGGTGGGCGGAGTTGGCGTTGTAGAAGCCGCCGCCGTTGGTGCCGAGCTCCTTGATCGCCTCCTGGCTGGCCACGGGGCCGCCGGTGATCGCCTGGTGGCCGCCGGTGAGGGTGGTGACCAGGTGGGAGTCGGAGAGGTTCTGCACGACACCCATGACGACGAGCACCAGGGCCGCGAGCAGGGCGATCGGCAGCAGCACCCGCACGACGGTGCGCACGAGGTCGGCCCAGAAGTTGCCGACCCGGCCGTCGCCGGTCTCGTCGCCGCGCCGCGCGAGGCCCCGGGCGAACGCCGCCGCGACGGCCATGCCGACGCCGGCGGACAGGAAGTTCTGCACCGTCAGGCCGCTGGCCTGCATCAGGTGACCGAGCGTGGCCTCCCCGGAGTACCACTGCCAGTTGGTGCTGGTCACGAAGCTGACCGCCGTGTTCCACGCGCCGTCGGCCGGCAGGGCGCCGAACCCGAGCGAGAGCGGCAGGTGCTGCTGGAGCCGTCCGAACGCGTAGAGCACGACGACCCCGACGAGCGAGAACCCCAGCACCGCCAGGGCGTAGGCCCGCCAGTGCTGGTCGGCGTCGGGGTCGACGCGCAGCACCCGGTAGGTCGCCCGCTCGACGCCGAGGTGCCGCTCGGAGGTGTAGAGGTGGGCCAGCCACCGGCCGAGCGACGGCACCGTCAGGGCGAGCAGGACGACGAGCGCGGCGATCTGGCCCAGCGCGGGCGCGAGCTCGCTCATCGATCACCGGCACGGTCGAGGAGGCCGACCAGCAGCGCCAGCAGCACGAAGGCCACGACGGTGATCAGCAGGTAGAGGACGTCGGTCACGGCTCCATCGCACCGCCGTCACGCCGTGCTGCCGTGCCGTCTTGACGGTCCCTTGACGGTGCGGGCGCCGGCCCTGACGCAATCCTTCCGGGCTGTCGGCGCGCTGTCGGCGCGCCGTCGCCGCGCCGTCGCCGCGCCGTCGACAGTCCCCGTCAAGATGGCATCAAGACCCTTGACCGGACCCGCGCGCCGGGAGCCTGATGGAGGCATGAGACCGCCGCCGACCGGGTTCCCGGTCCTGATGGGACTGGCCCTCGGTGGGCCGTTGCTCCTGTGTGCCCTGCTCTACCCGGCCCGGGACTCGGTCAGCGACACCAACGCCGTGCTGCTGCTCGTGCTGCTCGTCGTCGGCGTCGCGGCGGCCGGACGCCGGGCAGCCGGCCTCGTCGCGGCCCTGTCGAGCGCCGTCTGGTTCGACTTCTTCCTCACCCAGCCCTACCTGACCCTGACGATCCGCGACCGCGACGACGTCGAGACCGCGGTGCTGCTGACGCTCGTCGGCGTCGCCGTCACCGAGATCGCCCTGTGGGGGATCCGGCAGCGGGCGCGGGCCTCCGGTCGCGCCGGCTACCTCGACGGACTGGTCTCCGCAGCGGCCATGGCCGCCGACGGCGACGTCCCGCCCGCCGGGCTGGTCGACTTCGTCGGCCGCCAGATCACCGACGTCCTGGGTCTCGACTCCTGCACCTACCGGTCCGGGGCACCCGCCGGGCACCCGTGCCTGCACACCGACGGCACCGTGACCCACGACGGCCGCGAGATCGACGTCGACCGCGCCGGTCTGCCCACGTGGGACGTCGTGGAGCTGGCCGTGCCGTCCGCCGGCGCCGTCGTGGGCACCTTCGTGCTCACGAGCGCGAGCCGCCGGCGGTGGCCGTCGCTGGAGCAGCGCCTGGTCGCGGTGACCCTCGCCGAGCAGGTGGGCTCGGCGCTCGTGCGCCCCTCCGCGCCACCGGCTTGAGCGGACCGCGTCAGCAACCACGTGACTTCGCGCTCCAGGGTCGGCTAGGACCCCAGGAAGTCGCGCAGGGCGTCCAGGGTCTCGGCCGGCGCCTCCTCGGGGAGGAAGTGCCCGCCGGGGACCGGCCGCCCGGTCACGAGCTCGGGGCGTTCGGCGTACTCCTGCCAGACCGCGAGCGGTTCGTAGGCCAGGCCCACGAACCCGGCGTCGCCCCACAGCACCAGCAGCGGGCAGCCGATCCGTCGTCCGGCGGCGAAGTCGGCCTCGTCGTCGACGAGGTCGATCGTGGCGCCGGCCCGGTAGTCCTCGGTGGAGCCGCGGATGCCGTCGGTGTCGAAGCAGGCGACGTACTCGCGCACGGCGGCCTCGTCGAAGACCGCGCCGGGGCCCGACCACTGGTCGAGCTTGGTGCGCAGCCAGTGCTCGGCCGCGCCGCCGATCAGCACCTCGGGCAGGTCGGTCTCCTGGGCGAGGAAGAACCAGTGGTCGTAGACCCGGGCCAGCAGCAGGTCGACGTGCCCGAGCACGTGGCGCGTGGGCGCGATGTCGATCACGGCCGCGCGCGTGACCGCCTCGGGGTGGTCGAGCAGCAGTCGGTGGGTCACCCGGGCGCCGCGGTCGTGCCCGACCACGGCGTACCGCTCGTGGCCCAGGGCGCGCATCAGGCCGGCCTGGTCGGCCGCCATCGCCCGCTTGCCGTACGACGCGTGGTCGGGTGTCGAGGCCGGCCGGTCGGAGCGGCCGTAGCCGCGCAGGTCGGCGGCCACGACGGTGTGGGTCTCGGCGAGGCCGGGCGCGACCAGGTGCCACATGGCCGAGGTCTGCGGGTAGCCGTGCAGCAGCAGCACCGGCGGCCCCTCGCCGGCGGTCCGCGCGTGGATCCGGACGCCGTCGACCTCGACGTCGACCTCGTCGAAGCCCTCGAACCCCGGCACCGCGACCGTCACCGGCTCAGCCCTTCATCAGCTCGGCGCCCATGGCGGCGACGACCGCCTCGAGCCCCTTCATCGGGCGCACCATCACCGTGAACGAGGTCAGCCGACCGTCGCTGCCCCAGCGCATCATGTCGACGCCGTGCACCACCTTGCCGGCCACCTCGCACTCGAACTCGAGCACCGCGGAGCCACCGTCGTCACCCCCGGCGTACCACTCGTCGACGTAGCGCAGCGTCGGCCCGAGCACGACCATCGCCGCGCGCAGGTAGGCGGTCGTCACCGCCTTGCCCTCCTGGGGCGTGTGCACGGCCGGCGAGCGGAAGACGCAGTCGTCGGCGAGCAGCGCGTCGAGGCCCGCGGGGTCACGGGTCCGGGCGATGTCGTGCCAGGCGAGCACGGGAGCGGGGGTGGTCATGGGGTCAGTCAACCGCTCCCGGTCAACCCGCTCAGCGCGGGACACGCACCAGCAGGCGCCCGTGGACGCACTCCATGTGCAGCTCGCGGCCGGGCCCGATGGAGTCGCCGTCGAGCTGGCGCGGCACGTCGACCGCGGCGCGGATCGAGACGGTGCGGCCGGTCATCCGGTTGATGGTGTCGTCGGTGCGCGACCCCTTGGCCAGCACCCGCAGGGCCAGGGGGATCCACGACAGGAAGCGGCGCGGGTAGAGCACCACCACGTCGAGCAGGCCGTCGTCGATCGAGGCGTCGGGCAGCAGCGGCATCCCGGCCTGGAGGTAACCGACGTTGCCGACGAGCACGGTGCGCGCGCGGTGCTTGGTGTAGTCGGCGCCGTCGATCGAGATCTCGACCCTGGTCACCGGGAACATCAGCGACTTCAGCGCCGACCACACGTAGGCGAGCCAGCCGACCTTCTTCTTGATGTCCTCGTTGACGCCCTCCATGATCGCGGCGTCGAAGCCCATGCCGGCCATCACCATGAAGTGGCTCTCGAACTGCTCGGGCGCCGCGTCGGTGTCGCCGTCAGGTGTCCCCTCGCCGTCCACCCTCGCGCCGTCGACCTCCACGTCGGCGGCGTGCTCGTCGCCCAGCCGGTCCCCGCGTACGGCGACCATGTCGATCGCGCGGTCCTGCCCGGTGAGCGCGATGTCGATCGCGGCGCGGATGTAGAGCGGGATGTCGAGGTTGCGCGCCAGCAGGTTGCCGGTGCCGGCGGGGATGATCCCGACCGGGATGCCGGTGCCGGCGAGCTCGGCGCAGACCTCGCGCACGGTGCCGTCGCCGCCGCAGACGATGACCAGGTCGGCGCCGGCGACCGAGGCCTCCTCGGCCTGGCCGGTGCCGGAGTCCTCGGGGGTGGTCAGGTGCCAGGTGGGGTCCTGCCAGCCGGCCTCGCGCGCCATCGCGGTCACGATGGTCTTGAAGACGTCGACGTCCTCGACCTTGATCGGGTTGAGCACCACCGCCAGCCGCTTGGCCGAGGGCAGCGCCTGGGGCAGCGGCTCGCTGCCGAGGGCGTGGCTGCGCGGCAGCGGGCTGTAGACGGCGAGCCCGACCAGCACCACCGCGGTGCCGAGCAGGGCACCGGCGAGCACGTCGGAGGGGTAGTGGCGCCCGAGCAGCACCCGGTCGAGCGCGACCACGACCGCGAGCAGCACCGCGGCCCCCGACAGCAGCCGCCGGATGGTGCCCCGACGCACGAGCATCGTCGCGAGCACGATGACGACGCCGGCGAAAGCCGCGGTCGACGAGGCGTGGCCGGACGGGAACGACTTGGAGTCGAGCAGCTCCTGGAGGTCCTGCCACTCGGGTCGCGACCGGGCCAGGAGCAGCTTGGTGGCGGTGGTGAGCAGCGAGGTGACGAGCATGACCCCGACGACGTAGACCGCCGCCCGACGGTGGTTCTTCAGCCACAGCGCGGCCGCGAGCACGCAGGTGTAGATCGTCATCCCGACGGTCGCGAAGCCGTCCTCGACGACCAGCAGGAACCCGCGCAGCCCGCGGTCGTCGATGGCCCAGGTGCGGGCCGACCGGCCGCGGTCGTCGAGGTCGACGAGCCAGCCCCAGCCCTGCTGGACCGAGACCGCGAGCAGGCCGAAGCCCAGCAGGCAGACGAGCGCCCAGCCCAGCCGGGCGGTGCGGGGACGGTCGAGCAACGCGGTTCCTTCGGTCTCGTGGACCCGCCGCGGCCTGACCGGCCGGGAGGAGGAGGGGACGGTCAAGTATGGCGAACCGCAACTGACGTGAGCCGCCCCCCGTCGCCCGGATAGCCTGCATCACATGATCGACCCCCGTCTCCTGCGTGACGACCCCGAGCGCGTGCGTGCCGCCCAGGCCAAGCGCGGCCTGTCCGACGAGGTGGTCGACCTCGCCCTCGCCGCCGACACCGCCCGCCGGCAGGCGATCGCGGCGTACGAGGAGAAGCGGGCCGCGCAGAAACAGCTCGGCGCCCTGATCCCGAAGGCGACCGGCGACGAGAAGCAGGCGCTGCTGGCGCAGACCAAGACCCTGTCCGGCGAGGTCAAGGACGCCGAGGCCGCCCGGGTCGCGGCCGAGGCGGCGTGGGACGCGGCGATCCGTGCGATCCCCAACCCGGCGGCCGACGAGGCCCCCGCCGGCGGCGAGGACGACTACGTCGTGCTCGAGACCATCGGCACGCGCCCCGAGTTCGACTTCGAGCCGCGCGACCACGTCGAGCTCGGGCAGATGCTCGGCGCCATCGACCTCGAGCGCGGGGCCAAGGTGTCGGGCTCGCGGTTCTACTTCTTCACCGGCATCGGTGCGCGGCTGCACCGCGCGCTGGTCAACATGGCCATGGACCTGGCGGCCGACAACGGGTTCATCGAGGTCGTGCCGCCGTCGCTGGTCAAGCCGCGCGCCATGGAGGGCACCGGGTTCCTCGGCCAGGCCGCCGACGACGTCTACCGCATCGAGGGCCAGGACCTCTACCTCGTCGGCACCTCCGAGGTGCCGATGGCGGCCTTCCACTCCGACGAGATCCTCGACGCCGCGGCCCTGCCGCTGCGCTACGCGGCCTACAGCCCGTGCTTCCGCAAGGAGGCCGGCTCGCACGGCAAGGACACCCGCGGCATCTTCCGGGTGCACTGGTTCGACAAGGTCGAGATGTTCGTCTACACCACGCTCGAGGAGTCCTACGCCGAGCACCAGCGGCTGCTGGCCTGGGAGAAGGAGTTCATGGACAAGCTCGAGCTCCACTACCGCGTCATCGACGTGGCGGCCGGCGACCTCGGGCTCTCCGCTCAGCGCAAGTTCGACTGCGAGGCCTGGATCGCCTCGCAGGGCCGCTTCCGCGAGCTGACGTCGACGTCGAACTGCACCGACTTCCAGAGCCGCCGCCTCGACACCCGCACCCGCGTCGAGGGCGACACGGTGCCGGTGGCCACCCTCAACGGCACGCTCTGCTCCACCAACCGGCCGATCATCGCGCTGCTCGAGACCCACCAGCAGGCCGACGGCTCGGTGCGGGTGCCCCAGGCGCTGCAGCCCTACCTGGGCGGCCTCGAGGTCCTGAAGCCGCTGTCGTGAGCGGCGCCGCGGCCCCGGGGGAGCCGGGCTGGACCCCGCGCCTGGTGGCGCTCGACATCGACGGAACCCTGCTCAAGTGGGTCGGGGGCGGAGGCACGACCCACGAGGAGATCTCCCCGGCGGTCCACGACGCCGTGCAGCGGGCGCTCGACGCCGGCGCCCACGTCGTCCTGGCCAGCGGGCGCTCGCCGCACGGCATGACCGGGATCGCCGACCTGCTCCACCTGCGGGGCCTCGACGAGTCCGGTGACGCCGACCGCCTGTGGATCGTGGCCAGCAACGGCGCGGTCGTGCTGCGCTACCACCCCGGCGGCGAGATCGACGTCGTCCTCGAGGAGACCTTCGACGCCGGCCCCGCCGTACGCGCGATCCTCGAGCAGCGGCCGACCGCCCGCGTCGCGATCGAGGAGCGCGGCCGCGGCTACCGCGTGACCACGCCGTTCCCCGACGGCGAGCTGAGCGGGGAGATGATCCCCACCGAGGTCGACGACCTGGTCCGCGGGCCCGTCAGTCGTGTCATCATCCGCGACCCCGAGGCCACCGCCGACGACTTCGTCGCCCTCGCCTCCACGCTCGGGCTGCACGGCACCGACTACGTCGTGGGGTGGACCGCCTGGCTCGACCTCACCCCGGTCGGGGTCTCCAAGGCCTCCGGCCTCGACTACGTCTGCACCGAGCTCGGCCTGACCGCGGCCGACGTCCTGGCCATCGGTGACGGCCGCAACGACATCGAGATGCTGCAGTGGGCCGGTCGCGGGGTCGCGATGGGCCAGGCGATCGAGCCGGTCCGCGCGGTCGCCGACGCCGTCACCGAGAGCGTCTACGACGACGGGGCGGCGGTCGAGCTCAGCCGCTGGTTCCCGTGACCGAGCCCGTGATCGAGCCCGTGCTGCCCGAGCGGCTGGCCAGCGAGCGGCTGCGTCTGATCCTGGTGACCCCCCAGGACGTCGCCGACATGCAGGCCGGACGCCGCCAGGACCGCTGGCACCCCGACTACCCGCGCCGAGACGACGTCGACGGGGCCTCGATGCTCCGCGAGCCGACCACGTGGGGACCGCGCCACATCGTGCTCGACACGCTCGCCGTGGGCTCGATCGGCTTCTTCGGCCCGCCCGAGGCCGGCGACGACGAGGCGGGTCAGGGCCACGAGGTCGAGGTCGGCTACGGGCTCGTCGAGGCGGTGCGCGGGCGCGGTCTCGCGACCGAGGCGCTGCGCTGCGTGCTCGCCGAGACCGACCGGGTCGGCGTCCGCGTGCGGGCACGCACCGAGCCCACCAACCGCGCCAGCGTCCGGGTGCTGGCCAAGGCCGGCTTCACCGACCTGCGCGGCAGCGACGACGAGGGCCTGCTCGTGATGGCCCGCCCGCTCCCGGCGGCCGACCGGTGACCCGCCGATGACCCGCCTGGTCGCGACCGACCTCGACGGCACCCTGCTGCGCGCCGACGGCACCGTCTCGGGCGCCACCCGCCGCGTGCTGGCCGCCGTCGAGGAGGCCGGGGTGCCGGTCGTCTTCGTCACCGGACGACCCCTGCGCTGGATGACCCACCTGTGGGAGATGGTCGGCGCCCACGGCCTGGCCGTCGCCGGCAACGGTGCCGTCGTCTACGACGTCGCCGCGGGCGACGTACGCCGCCTGCACGCCGTCACGCGCGACGTCGGGCTCGACGTGGTCGCGGCGATCCGCGCGGCCGTGCCCGGCGCGCTCTTCGCCGTCGAGGACCTCGCGGGCATCGCGATCGAGACCGCGCGCTTCAAGGACGACCTCACCACGCGGGTGGGGCCGCTGGAGGAGCAGTGGAGCGACAGCGTCACCAAGCTGCTCGTGCGCCACGACGAGGCCGTCGCCGACCTGCCCGAGCGGGTGCTCGCGGCTGTCGGCGACGCCGTCACGGTGACCTGGTCGATGCCCGGCCTGGTCGAGATCAGCGCGGCCGGCGTCACCAAGGCCGCGGCCCTCGGCGAGGTCGCCGCCGACCTCGGGGTCGACGCCGTGGACGCCCTCGCGTTCGGCGACATGCCCAACGACCTGCCCATGCTGGCGTGGGCCGGCACCTCCTACGCCGTCGCCAACGCCCACCCCACGGTCCTGGCCGCCGCCGACCACGTCGCGCCGTCCCACGAGGTCGACGGCGTCGCGCAGACGCTGGCCCGACTGGTCCGCATCGGCCCGGATCTGTTGTGATGGGACCCGTGACCCCCGCCCCCCGTGCCCTGTGGGGCGCCCTCGTCGGCGCCCTGGCCGTCGGGCTGCTCCTCGGCTGGACGCCGGCCGGCGCGGCCACCCCCGAGCAGCGGGCGGTGGCCGCCCGCGCCGACGGCGACCGGGTCGTCTTCACCGGCACGATCGTGCGCCGCCCCCAGGTCACGGTGCAGGGCGCCGCCACCGTGCGCCGCTACCAGGTCGCGGTGACCGCGGTCTACGGCCCCGGCTCGGTGACCACCGAGCGCGTCACCGTGCGCTCGCGCGCCGCGCTCGAGAGCTGCCCGTCGCTGACCGCCGGCACCCAGGGCCCCACCCGGTCGCCCTCACCGACCCAGCCCGCCTCGCCCACGACCACCCCGCCGGCGGCGACCGTCGACAAGCGGCTGCGGCTCTTCGACGCGACCGTCGACGGCGGCGAGTACGTCGTCGGCTGCCGCACCGTCACCCTCGTCGACGACGCGGTGCTCGCCGACCTCACCCGCCAGTACGGGGAGGGCCGGCCTCCGGGGCGCGACGTCGAGCCCGTCGCGCCGCTCGAGGACGTCGGCTACCAGTGCCCCGACACCGGCGACGCCGTCGACCTCGACGACCCCGACTCCTGCGTCGCCCTCGACGACGACCAGTCGCTGGACCGGGCCGCCGCGCCCGGCCTGGCGCTGGTCATCGTCGGCGTGCTCGGCCTGCTCGTCGTACGCCGGATCGGCCGCCGGGCCTGACCGCTCGACCTCGCAGAGGCTAGAGGTACATGCCCCCGGTGCCGGGGGTCGGGTCGTCGGCCTGCTGCGGGGCGCCAGGCTGCTGGGCACCGGGCTGGCCGGGCATCCCCATGCCGGGCGGCAGGGCCCGGCGGATCTGCTCGAACTGGGCGCGCGCGGCCATCTGCTGGGCGTAGATCGCGGTCTGGATGCCGTGGAAGAGACCCTCGAGCCAGCCCACGAGCTGGGCCTGGGCGATGCGCAGCTCGCCCTCGGACGGGACGGTGCCCTCGGCGAAGGGCAGCGACAGCCGCTGCAGCTCCTCGACGAGCTCGGGGGCCAGGCCCTGCTCGAGCTCCTTGATCGACGAGGCGTGGATCTCCTTCAGGCGCGCGCGGCTGGCCTCGTCGAGCGGGGCCGCCTTCACCTCCTCGAGCAGCTGGCGGATCATGCTGCCGATCCGCATCACCTTGGCCGGCTGCTCGACCAGGTCGGTCAGGTTGCGCTCGCTGTCGTCGCCGTCGTCGTCGCCGCCACCGGCGCCCGCCAGGGCCGACGCGGGCACCGCGCCGATCGCCTGGCCGTCGGGCCCGATGATCACGACGTGCTGCCCCTGGTCGGCCTGGGGGTCGGCCTGGGGGTCGGCCTGGGGGTCGCCCTGCTGGTCCGACGACGGGTCCGGCTGCTGCTCCTCGGTCATGGGGCCACCGTAGCGACCGCCCCGGACACCGGCCCCACCCCGAGTCAGGCATGGCCGCACGTGCGGGGGGATCAGACGGTGAGCACGATCTTGCCGGTGTGGGACCCGGCGTCCATCAGCTCGTGGGCGCGGCGTACGTCGTCGAGCGGCAGGGTCTGCTCGACGACGGGACGGATCGTGCCGTCGGCGACCAGGGGCCACACGTGCTCGACGACCGACGCGCAGATCGCGGCCTTGCCCTCGACCGGGCGCCCGCGCAACGAGGTCGCGATGACGGCGGCGCGCTTGGCCAGCAGCCGCGACAGGTCGAGCTCGCCCCTGGTGCCGCCCTGCATGCCGATGACGACGAGCCGGCCCTCGGTGGCCAGGGCGTCGACGTTGCGGCCGAGGTAGGCGGCGCCCATGTTGTCGAGGATGACGTCGACGCCGGCGCCGTCGGTCGACTCGCGCACCACCTGCACGAAGTCGTCGTCGTGGTAGTTGATCGTCACGTCGGCGCCGAGGTCGGCGCAGAAGGCGAGCTTGTCGGCGGTGCCGCCGGTGGTGAACACCCGCGAGCCGAGCGCGTGGGCCAGCTGGATGGCGAAGGTGCCGATGCCGCCGGCCCCGCCGTGCACCAGGAACGTCTCGTCGGGCTTGAGGCCCGCGACCATGAACACGTTGGACCACACGGTGCAGGCCACCTCGGGCAGGGCCGCGGCGTGCACGAGGTCGACGCCGGCGGGCACGGGCATGACCTGTCCCGCCGGTACGACGACCCGCGAGGCGTAGCCGCCGCCGGCGAGCAGCGCGCACACCTCGTCGCCCACCGACCAGCCCTCGACGCCCTCGCCGAGCGCGGCGACCGTGCCGCTGCACTCGAGGCCGATGACGTCGCTGGCCCCCGGCGGCGGCGGGTAGAAGCCCTGCCGCTGCAGGGTGTCGGCGCGGTTGACCGCCGTCGCCACCACCGTGATCGCGATCTCACCCGGGCCGGGCTCGACGTCGGGGACCTCCTGGACCGACAGGATCTCGGGCCCACCGGCGCCGTCGGCCACCACCGCCCTCATCGGGCGTCCTCGAGGTCGTCGAGGCCCGCGACGCCCTCGAGGTCGTCGAGACCGAGGTCGTCGACGGGCACGTCGTCGTCGGCCGAGCCGTCGGTGCGGGGTCGGTCCCACTGCTCGGCGAGCGCCTGCGCCCGGGCGGCCAGCGTCTCGACCGCGGCCGGCCCGGCGCTGCGGATGCCGGCGGCGTAGCCCAGCAGGTAGGTCGTCACGGGCCCGGCGTGGGCGTCGACGTTGTCGTGGCTGAGTCGGGCGAGGTCGCCCAGCAGCCCCTCGTCGACCTCGGTGTCGAGGTCGAGGACGTCACACAGTTCGTCGATCCAGTCGTGGAGGTTCACGGGTCCACCCTTCACACGATCCGCCGGGGACCGCAACCGCCCGCGGGTGACAGATCCGCTCACCGGGGGGCGTCCTGGCTCTCGCGGCCCTCGCGCAGGTCGGACCAGGTGTCGATGTCACGGTGCTCGCGCCCCTCGGCGGGCACCTCGACGAGGTCGAGGCGCGCCAGCAGCCGGTGCAGCGGATGGTTGTGCTGACCCTCGTGGTCGGGTCGCACCGCCTCGAGCCGGTCGCGCTCGACCACCAGGGCCAGCTGGCGGCGTCCGTCGGGATCGACCAGCACGGCGCCGTCGTGGCCGACGGCGGCGGTGCGCAGGCGGCGGAAGGTCGCCGAGGTCACCCACGGCATGTCGACGGCCAGCACCGCCACCCACGGCGTACGCCGCAGCAGCGCGTCGAGACCGGTCAGCAGGCCCGCGACCGGGCCACCCCAGCGGGGGCTCTCGACGACGAAGGTCACGGGCCGGTCGGTGCTGACCTGCTCGCCGACCACGACGACCTCCGAGGCGTCGATGACCGCCTCGAGCGCGTGGGCCAGCAGCGAGCGCCCGTCGATCTCGACCGAGGCCTTGTCGAAGCCGCCCAGGCGGATGGCCTGGCCCCCCGCGAGCACGAGGGCGACGTAGGCGTCGAGCGGGGTCTCGGGGATCACGGGCCCAGCGTGCCACCCTGGGGGCGTGGCCCCACACGTGACGTCCGACCCCCACGACGTGATCCGCGTCGCCCTGGTCCAGGAGGCCTCCGGTCTCGAGCCGGCGGCCAACCGGGCCCGGCTCGACCCGCTGACGCCCGACGACACCGACCTGGTCGTGTGGCCCGAGGCGTTCGCCCGCGACTTCGGCGAGGCCGGCTCCGACGTCAGCGCCTACGCCGAGCCGGTGACCGGAACGTTCGCCACCGAGCTCGGTCGCGTCGCCGACCTGCGTCGTACGACGGTCGTGGCCGGCCAGTTCGAGACCAGCCACGACCCCGCGCGGCCGTTCAACACCCTGGTCGCCCGCGGTGCGGCCACGGCGGCCTACCGCAAGGTCCACCTCTACGACTCCTTCGGCTACCGCGAGTCCGACCGCCTCGTCGCCGGTGACCCGGCGCCCGTCGTCGTCACCGTCGGCGGCTGGGCGGTGGGGCTGATGACCTGCTACGACCTGCGGTTCCCCGAGATGGCGCGGCTGCTCGTCGACGCGGGCGCCGAGGCGATCGCCGTCCCGGCGGCGTGGGTCGCGGGGGAGCGCAAGGTCGACCACTGGCGCACCCTGCTGCGCGCGCGGGCCATCGAGAACACCGTCTTCATGGTCGCGGCGGCCCAGCCGGCGCCGCGCTACTGCGGCCACTCGATGGTCGTCGACCCGCTCGGCGACGTGCTGGCCGAGGCCGGCGACGGGCCCGAGGTGGTGCGCGCCGACCTGCGCCGCGACGTCCTCGACCGGGCCCGTCGCACCAACCCCTCGCTGCGCAACCGGCGTCTGTAACCTCGGGTCCCGTGTCCAGAGCCACCGGTCGTCGTCGCGCCGGGACGCCTCCGACGCCCGCTGGAGGCACCGTCCTGACGCCCCCGAGCCCGCCGGACGCCGTCGCCGTACGCCCCGCGGAGCCGGTCGTCGCCTCGCGCGAGCGCCGCTCCTGGGCCGACCGGGCCGCCGCGCTCGCCGCGACCCGGGCCCCGGTCGGGGCGTGGTGCGTCGTGGTCGCGGCCGGCCTCGCCGCGCTCGTGTGCGCGATGGTGCCCGTCGGACCGGGCTGGCTGGGCGGCGCCGGCAGCGTCGCCGTCGCGGCGGCGTACTCCTGGGGCCTCGCGGCCCGCACCGGTGGCCGCCCGGTCGTCTTCGGCCTGCTGGCCGTCGTGGTCGGCGTCGCCGCCCTGGTGCTCGACCAGGACGCCCTGCGCACCGGCGCCGCGGTCATGACCGCCGTGGTCGCGGCCGTGCTCGGCGTGATGGCGACCGTGCCCGCGGTGACCTACCTGCGCGCGGCCCGCGAGTGCGTGATCGCGGTGCTCATCGCCGCGGTGGGCGCGCTGGCCACCCTCGGCTTCGAACCCACCGTCACCGTCACCCGCTTCGAGTACGCCACCTTCGGGCTCGCCCTGGCCGGCGCCTTCGCCGTGGTCTACCGCCTCGGCGCCGGCCTGCACGGTCTGGGCCGCCGCGGCGTCGTGATCGTCGTGGTCGGCGGCGTCGTGCTCACCGCCACCCTGCTGTACGCCGAGCTCCTGCGCCGCTACGGCACCCCCGAGCTGGTCTCGTCGCTGCTCGCCGCCGTCGGCTGGAGCCGCGACCACCTCGGCGCCTTCCCCCGCCCCATCGAGACGGTGCTCGGCATCCCGGCGTTGGCCTACGGCTGCCACATGCGGGCCCGCCGCCGCCAGGGCTGGTGGGTCTGCGCCTTCGGCGCGGCCGGCACCTCCGCGGTCGCCAACGCCCTGGCCAACCCCGCGATCACCCGCACCGAGAGCGTGCTGTCGGTGCTCTACGGCCTCGTCGTGGGCCTGGCCATCGGCTTCGTGGTCATCCGCCTCGACTTCCTGCTCACCGGGCAGACCCGCGGCACCCGGGGCCGCCGTAGCCGCGCCGACGAGCAGGCCGCGGCCCTGCGTCCAGAGCCCCCGCGCACCAAGGCCCTGCTCTGACGCCCCCTGGCCGACCCGGTCGCTCTCGGATCGGAGTACCGGGCGGTAACGGCTAGCGTCGCGACCATGGTCCGGGAGCAGCGCAGTGACATCGTGGCCGAGATGGTCGCCAACGTCCTCGAGGTGGTCGTCGCCGCCGGCGACGCCGTCGCCGTCGGCGACGAGGTCGCGCTGCTGGAGTCGATGAAGATGGAGATCCCGGTCGTCGCCGAGACCGCCGGCACCGTCACGGCCGTCAAGGTCGCCCCGGGCGACGTCGTCCAGGAGGGCGACGTGCTGCTGTCGCTGTCGGTCTAGGCCCAGATCCGGGCCAGCGCGCAGAGGGGGCGGGATTCGAACCCGCGGTGGGTCTCCCCACGACCGCTTTCAAGGCGGTTCCGATCGGCCGCTCCGGCACCCCTCCTCGCCCCGCTGCCGTGGCGACGGGACACGCCGATCCTAGTGGTCGGCCCGCTGTGCCCTCGTCGTGCCTCGTGGCGTCCTACTCGCTGCCGCCCAGCTCGAGCTCGACCGCGTCGTAGGCCAGGTCGTGGAGGCGCTGCACGTGGTGGGTGACGTCGACGACGAGCCGGGCCACCTCGGCGCGCACGGCGTTGACGTCGGGGTCCTCCAGGACCCGCGTCGCGAGGGTGCCGAGACGCATCAGCAGTGCGTTGCGCTCGCGGAACGCCGTGCCCCCGCGGGCGGCCAGCCACCCGTCGTCGTCGTCCCGGCCGGGCGGCAGCTCCTCGAGGAGCGCGTCGCGCACGGCGGCGATGCGTTGGCGCATCGTCCAGCGCCAGGCGCCGAGGCCGGGGCCCTCGCGGCCTGGCGCCTCGTTGGCACCGGCCAGGGCGCGCAGGGCGGCCGTCAGGGTCGCGCTCGTCGCTGCCATGGTGGGGGTGCCCTTCGGCTGGGGTGTGACGGTCCTCACGAGCATGACCGCGGTGGCCGCCGGAGGCAAGCGCGCGATGATGGTCGCATGGATCAGCCCGCCGTCACCGACTACCGCCTGGCCCCGGCGTTCGCCGCACGTCTGGTGGGGCTCGGGCTCGTGCTGCTGGCCGTGGTGGCGTTCGTCCTCACCGCGGCCTCCCTGGCCCTCTCGTGGCCGGCCGACCTGGTCGTCGTGGTCGTCGTGGTCGGCCTGCTCGCGGTGCTCGGCACGGGCACCTGGCTGCGGTCGCGGGCCTACGTCGTCCGCCTGACCGACTCCGGCTACCACGTGCGGTTCGTGCGGGGCGTCGGCGTGGCCGAGGGCCGCTGGGACGAGGTCACCGAGGTGTCGGCCGCCCACCCGCGCGACGTGCCCTGCCTGGTGCTCGACCGCCACGACGCGACGACGACGTCGATCCCCGTCGAGATGCTCGCCGCCGACCGCCAGCAGTTCGCCGACGACGTACGCGCCCGGCTCGAGCGCGCGGGTCGCCGCCGCGGCTGAGCCCGGCGCGGGCGCGCCGGGGATCCAATTGGCCGACCCAGGTCCGGGCCTTGTAGCCTGATGCCGCTGTGGTGCGTGCACGACAGCGAGGAGGCGTCGCCTAGTCCGGTCTATGGCGCCCGCCTGCTAAGCGGGTTTGGGGCTACAACCCCATCGAGGGTTCAAATCCCTCCGCCTCCGCCGCGGGCCCTGGATGTGAATCCGAGGTCCGGCAGACCGAAACCGAGAAGCACCGCTCCACAGCCCGCAGCAGGGAGGTGGGGCGGTGTTCTTGCGTCGAGGGAACCCGGGCCGGTGACCGTCTCGTCGGACGAGGTGGAGGCACCTAGCGCCAGGAGATCCGATGACCGACCACGCGGACGGCGAGACCGGTGACCGGCCTGCGGTCATCGCAGAGCTCGACGACGTTCGCATCGCCCCCCCGCCCCTACGAGCCGTGATCGACGCCGGGCAGTCCGTCCGACACCGTCGCACCATCCTTGCCCGTATTGCAGCCATGTCCGTCCTCCTCGTGGGCGGCGGGCTGGTCGCCGCCGAGGTCCTGGGCGCCGACCGAGACATCGACTCGCTCATCCCAGCCGAGCAGGCCACAGACCCCCTGTCTGTCGCCGTGAGCCAGCACGCCGTGCCGTCATCGCTCGTCGGCGTCCCCCAGGGGCTCGCCACCTGGGACCCCGCCGCGCGCGCACTCACCTACGTCTCCGAGGGCGTCTACAGCAGTTCATGCCTCCCGACCGGCACCGCACACGACAGCGACGGCTCGCTGGTCCTCGTGCTGACGGCGAGCGACGAGGACATGTGTACGCGGGTCGGGCGCATCGTGGACGCCACCATCGCCGGCGTCACCGATGCGCCCACCGAGCTCTCCGTCATCGAGAACGGCAGGACCCGCACCGTCCCCGTGCGGGGCGCCACCACAGGTGATCGCCCGTTCGACGCCCTGGACATGGCCCTGGTGCTGGGCGATCCCCGCCCGGACGGGACGATCCCCTCGCGGCTCCGGGTCGAGAACGACACCGGCGAGACCGTGACTGACCCGGGCTGCCATCTCGGCGCGTTCAGTGCCCCGACCGGTGTGGTGGCTCAGGATGACCCGGACGGAGCGCTGCGCAACCCCGGCCCGATCTACCTGGCGTACTGCGCGGGTCCGACCGACCTCGAGCCCGGGTACGCGGCGACCCTGCCCGGTCCGACGTACCGCACCGCCGACCTCGCGCCCGGTGGCTACCTGGCGGTCGTCGACTACGGCGACTTGCGGACGAGCCGGGTCGGCGCACCTTTCGAGGTGCCCGGCGGGGGCGGTGACACGCCTGACGTGTTCCGCGTCGACCTGCCGACCAACCACTGGCGCGTGGGTGACCGTGGCGACCTCGCGCTGATCTCGGGTGTGCTCGCGGTCGACGACCGCGGCTGCGTCTACCTCGACGCCCCCGAGCTGCGGGCGCGAGCCCGCACCTACGTCCTGTGGCCGGACGACTACACCGCGACCGTGGACATCGACGGCGAGCCCACCCTCTACGACCCCACTGGCACGCCCGTGGCCCGCGGTGGCGACCGGCTGTCCCTGGGCGGCGGCTACGGGCCCAACCCCGGCAGCGAGCCGTGCCTCCCGGACTCGGCCACCGAGGTCGCCTCGGTCCAGTCCGGGGTCACCATCGTGGAGTGACTCGACCGCACCCGTGATGTGCCTGAATGTTCCACGGCGCTCGACGTGTGGTGCGTCTACTTCCTGGGTACCGGAGTGGCGAGAGCAGGGCTCGGACTGCAACTCTGTGCATATCACCGTACTGCACGAATCTGCACCGCCCATCGTCTGACAACGGTGGGCGCGACGTCCGACAATACGATCCGGGCCATTCCGTGGGCCCGAGACCCAGAAGGTGTGAACCCCATGAAGATCGCGCGCAAGCTCGCCCTCACCGTCGCCGCCACCGTGCTCGGTGCCTCCTTCGTCGCCGTGTCGGCGCCGGCCGCTCAGGCCTACGGCGACTCCAGCTGGGGCTGCGGCGGCAACTGCCGTCCCGGCGTCCCCACCGCACCCTGACGGGCGGGACCGGTCCGGGTCAGGCGTCGTCGGCGACGGGCTCGCGGCCCGAGACCCCGGCGCGGCCCATCGCGTAACCGAGCTGGAATCGGGTCTCCTGCTCGTACTCGGCCTTGAGATCGGCGATGTAGCCGGCGTACGTGCGGGGGCTGACGCCCAGCCGCTTGGCGCTCACCGGGTCGGAGTGGCCCTCGATGAGCATCCGGATGGTCATCGCGCGCTGCTCGACGGCGATGTCCTTCAACGTCGCCGACTCGCGGTTGGTGAACGGCCGGCCGCGCTCCCAGGCCCGCTCGAAGACGTCGACGAGGTAGGCCACCACCGAGGGCTCGCGGACCGCGACCGCGGTGGACAGGTCGTCGCCGGCGGGGATGATCGCGACCCGCCGGTCGATGACGATCATCCGGTTGAAGAACTCGTCGAGGGTGCGGACCTCGGCGCCGCGCTCGGTCACGGCCGCGACGTAGGTCGCGGTGAAGGCGCTGCGCCGGGCGCTGTGCTGGTAGAGCGTGCGCATCTTCATGCCGCGCTCGAGGGCGGCGGTGTCGCGCAGGGCCGCGGCGGCCAGCGACGCGGCGTCGCGCCCGGTCTGGGGCTGGGCGGTGAGCATCTCCTCCTCGGCCTCGGCGACCAGGCCGGCGATGAAGGGGCTGATCGCCTCGTCGTGGAGGTAGGTGAAGGGCCCGCGGGCCTGCGACAGCGGCGACCGGCGCCACGACTGGCTCAGCGCACCGAAGGCCCGCGCCCACTGCGACGACTCCTCGAGCAGCTGGGCGGCCTGCTGGCTCAGCGGTGAGACCACCCGCGACTGCACGGTGTTGGGGTCCTCGGGCAGCCAGCGCTCGGTGTCCTTGTGCAGCTGGACCAGCCCGAGGTCGACCAGGAGGTCGAAGGCGGCGCGGTCCGGGCCGCCGTCGGCGATGCGGGGGTCGGCTGCGGAGAGGCCCTCCTTCATGACGATCTCGTCGTAGAGGGCAGCGGCACCGTCGGTGAAGAGCGCACGCTCGTCGGGGCCGTAGGTCACCGCCGTTGCCTCCTCCGTCGTGCCGCTGCTCCCGAGGGGCCCGATCCTAGCGACGACGACGGCCCCCCACCCGCCGATGGGGTGAGGGGCCGACGTACGACGCGGGGCTCCGGTCAGGCCTCGAGGCGCGCCTTCAGGCCGTCGAGCTCGGTCCACAGCACGCCCGGCAGGTCGTCGCCGAACTTCTCGAACCACTCCTGAATCTGCGGGATCTCGGCCTTCCACTCGTCGGGGTCGACGTGCAGCGCGGCCTCGAGTGCCTCGGGCGTCATGTCGAGCCCGTCGACGTCGAGCGAGCCGGGCGCCGGGACGTGACCGATGGGGGTCTCGACCGCGGCGGCCTGGCCGTCGATGCGCTCGACGACCCACTTGAGCACGCGGCTGTTCTCGCCGAAGCCGGGCCACAGGAAGCCGCCCTCGTCGTCGCGGCGGAACCAGTTGACGTAGAAGATGCGCGGCAGCTTGGCCTCGTCGTTGTTCTTGCCGACGTTGATCCAGTGGCTGAAGTAGTCGCCGGCGTTGTAGCCGATGAACGGCAGCATCGCCATCGGGTCGCGGCGCACGATGCCGGTCGCGCCGACCGCGGCGGCGGTGGTCTCCGACGACAGGGTCGCGCCGAGGAAGGTGCCGTGGGCCCAGTCGCGGGCCTCGAAGACCAGCGGGACTGTCGTCTTGCGACGTCCGCCGAAGAGGATCGCGTCGATCGGGACGCCGCGGGGGTCGTCGAACTCGGGGGCGAGGATGTCGCACTGCTTGATCGGGGTGCAGTAGCGGCTGTTGGGGTGGCTGGACTCGAAGTCGCTCTCCGGCGTCCACTCCTCGCCCTTCCACGACGTGGCCTTGGCCGGCGGGTTCTCCAGGCCCTCCCACCAGACGTCGCCGTCCTCGGTGAGCGCGACGTTGGTGAAGACCGAGTTGCCCTTGTTGATGGTCGCCATCGCGTGCGGGTTGGTGTGCTCGTTGGTGCCGGGCGCGACGCCGAAGAAGCCGTACTCGGGGTTGACGGCCCACAGGCGGCCGTCCTCGCCGATGCGCATCCAGGCGATGTCGTCGCCGATGGACTCGACCTTCCAGCCCGGGATGGTCGGCTTGAGCATGGCCAGGTTGGTCTTGCCGCAGGCGCTCGGGAAGGCCGCGGCGACGTACTTGGTGACGCCCTGGGGGCTGGTGAGCTTGAGGATGAGCATGTGCTCGGCGAGCCAACCCTCGTCGCGCGCCATGACCGACGCGATGCGCAGGGCGTAGCACTTCTTGCCGAGCAGGGCGTTGCCGCCGTAGCCGGAGCCGAAGGACCAGATCGCGCGCTCCTCGGGGAACTGCACGATGTACTTGGTGTCGTTGCAGGGCCAGCGGACGTCCTCCTGGCCGTCGGCCAGCGGCATGCCGACCGAGTGGATGGCCTGCACGAACGGCGCCTCGAGCTCGGTCATCTTGTCGAGCACGTGGCTGCCCATGCGGGCCATGACGCGCATCGAGGCGGTGACGTACGCGGAGTCGGTGAGCTCGATGCCGAACATCGGCTTCTCGGCCTCGAGGTGGCCCATGACGAAGGGGATGACGTACATCGTGCGGCCCTTCATGCAGCCGGCGTACAGCCCGCGCATGAGGTCCTTCATCTTCTCCGGGTCCATCCAGTTGTTGGTGGGCCCGCAGTCCTTCTCGTCGACCGAGCAGATGTAGGTGCGGTCCTCCACGCGCGCGACGTCGATCGGGTCGCTGGCGGCGTAGAAGGAGTTGGGCTTGATCGCCGGGTCGAGCTGGGTGAACGTGCCGGTGGCCATGAGGGCCTGCGTCAGCTCCGTCCACTCCTCGTCGGAGCCCGTGCACCAGCGGATCGCGTCGGGCTGCGTCAGCTCGGCGACCTCGGCGACGAAGTCGAGGATGCCCTGGTGGGTGGTCGGGGCGTCGTGCTCGGTGGTGGTGCTGCGGTCCTGCGTGGCGGTCATGCCGTTGTCCCTCTCGCGCAATCGCGACCCGGGGGAGTGCCCGGAGCCGGCCGTCGAGCGTGTCGACGGTGTGTCGTGGAGTCGTGGTTGGATCGCCTGGCACCATTGCCGCGATCGGGCTCAGCGAGGCTAACCCGAGCGCCGGGGTGCACATATTGGACCGATCCAAGGCCCGTGTCCCAGGTCACACTGCTCGTCATGGCGGGTATCGATTCGGCATCGTCCGGGCGGTCGGCTATTCTCGACCAGTCCTCGGGCGAGCCCGGAGACATGCGCCTGTAGCTCAACGGATAGAGCATCTGACTACGGATCAGAAGGTTTGGGGTTCGAATCCCTACAGGCGCGCAGAGGAATTCAGCCCCTGACCTGTGGAAACACAAGTCAGGGGCTGTTTCTTTGTCAGCGACAGTGTCCGAAACGGGCGCTGCGGACACAGCACGGACACAGTTCGACAGCGGGTGAGCACCGTGACGGACGCTGGAGTTGTCTGCGCAGCTCCCGCGGCGCCTCGATCCACCATCCGCAGCGGACCGTCGGCGGCGATGCTGACGGCGACCGCGAAGGCCGAAGGACGATCCCGAGTGCCCAGCCTGCCCCAGTTGCTCGGGCACCCATGCCGGCGCGCCGCAGGCTGCTTCACGTCAGTTATCGACCGTGCCTCGAGAGCCTTGGACGATGCGCCGGCTTGCGAAGATCAGCCGATTCCGGGCCGGTCGGACGGATACGCTCCGACGAGCGGCGGGCCTTCGCGTAGCCGAAGCAGATCGGAGTCGAGGTGCAGGTCGCATCGCGTGCGCGGGAACAAGACGAGGGAGCAACGGGTGACTGGCGACAGTTCGGTGTCCGACACCAAGTTCAACTCCGTCTCACCGCGCCGATGGTGGATCTACCTCGATCTGACCGAACCCAGATCCGTGCCTGAGCTCGCTGCACGTGCCGCCCTCGCGGACAGCACCGTCAAAGCGCATGTCCGGGCTCTAGTGAGCTTGGGAGTCGTCCAGTCCGTCGAGATTGATGGCGAGCACCGCTACGAGCGTGCAGTGGTCCTGACCGACCGACAGACGGCGTTGGCTCGACAGAAGATCCGTGCGGTGGGCCTAGAGGCGGCCGACGACACAGCAGTTGCGACCGCACCACGGATAGTGATCAAGTCGTTGGCGAACTCAGCCGAGGAGGATTCCCCGGTGGGGTTCTCGGTTCGACGGATCGGCTCAACGCGGGGTCGCATTGTCGCGGTCGCTTTTGCGGCGATGTGTGTTGCCTTGATCCTCGCCGCCACCCGGGGCGGCTCTCAGACGAGAGAAAGTGCGACCTCCAGCCCTGCACTGTCTCCCCCGTCACCGTCTGTCATCGAGCCAACGCTAGAGGGTGTACGCCCGTCGAAGAGACCCAGGAGTGAGGCCACGGCAACGGCCGGCCCATCCCTACCGACACCGACCAATCCCCCCGAACCGATCCGCGACCCTAACGACGACCTCCCAAGAAGCGGTCCTATCAGTGCCTCGGGTCGCACGTTCACCCAAGCGCAGGCAAGGGATTTCGCCACGAGGCTCCGTGGGTTCCTCGTGGCCAACAATTTCTCATATTCGAGTGACTCGCAGCTTCTCGACATCGGTGCATCGATCTGCGACGGTCTCGACGCTGGGAGCGATGAGCGTGAGGCCTTCGAGCTGGCTGGATACGACCCGTTCGAGGCCAATCTGTACGTCTCGATGGCCGAGGGGGTCCTGTGCCCTGAACACTTTCCATTTGTGGACGGTGACTTCTAAAGCCTGGTGGGCCGTGCGGGAGAGCGCAGGGCTACTCGCAGGCGATCCCGTTGCCATCTCGGTCGAGATTGCCGGAGTAGCCGGGGTCCCCGAGTTTGTGCCGTCTGTCAGGCAGTCGAAGTAAGCTCGGCCACGGTGATGGCCACCGTGTTGTGCGTCAGCGAGCCTCGGTCTCCACGGGGGACAAGGCGAAGATGCAGGTCTGGGGGTTGTATCCCTCCAAAGTCGCGGTGAAACGGAACAGGCCGCCTACGTCAAGAGATTCTGGCTGGTTCTTCCCGGTCAGACCGAAGTCGTAGTAGTTGACGTCCTCATACCGAAGGATTGCTCCCTGCGTTGTGTTCGGCCCATCGTCACCAGGCCCGAGAAGGTAGTCGAAGCGCGTGTCGAAGTTGCCGTGGGGTGCGATGTTCACGACAGTCCCGTCGAAGAGGATCTTGTCGCCCTCGTGCGCCTTGGCAAAGGCTGCGGAGCCCTTAGCGCACTCGTCTTCGCTAAGCAGCGCCTCGAACTCCGGCGTGTTCTTGGCAGTGATGACAGCTGGTTCGGGCGCAGGTGTGGGCGGAGCAGTCGGCGTCTTCGTGGAAGATGCCGCCGGCGGCGATGCTGAGGGCTCTGTGTTCGACGCTGCGGTCTCGTTGGTGGCGACGGGGTCCTTCGTATCTTCGTCGTCGCCACTCGTGGCCACAGTCAAGACGACGACCAGTGCAATGAGGGCAACAGCGATACCACCAGTTACGGCTATGACCGTGCGTTGGGTCGCGGGTGCGAGGGCGTGAAATGCTGCGGTTAACTTGGTGAAGGGTGACTGGGGTTGAATCTTTCGAAAGGTCAGTTCGGTCCGCAGTGGCCCTGACTGCTGCTCGATAAGCTCCCAGCCGTCACTCGTAAGCTCCGCGATCTTGGCGGCTTCCCGGCCCCTCACCACCTTGACGGTGTTGTGCATGTACTTGATCGGCCTAGGCGGGCCGGACCGGGGCGTCCTGGTAGGGGACCATTGGGGCGGAGGCGGCAGAGGCGTTGACACGTTGGAAACGTAACAGTGGAACTGCTAGCTGAAGCAGAGTTCGTTCCACAGCGACCGGTCTTCCGCCGAAGGCCCCGCGTCGGCGAGCGCAGGTTCGTGCCGCTGGTGAATCCCCCGGGTTTCGTGGAGGCTCTGGTGTGTCCTGGGTTCCACGGCGTCTGAGTTTCTGGATTCTGGTGCCTGACACCACGAGGAACAGATGGGACGACATGGCTACTCAGCCGAGTTCAGAGGCAAGGTCCTCGACTTGCTCGCTGCAGGACGCAGCGTCGCGAGCGTGGCGCACGACCTCGACCTCAGCGACCAGACGATCTACA
>NZ_VIYJ01000014.1 GCF_008087085.1 Nocardioides rubriscoriae
GGCCGCGCGCGGACTGTGCGGCGTAGGACAGGACCATGACGGCCAGGCGTCCGATGTCCTCGCGGGCCTGCTCGTCGGTGATGTCGTAGGTCTGGCCGAACCCGAACCCGAACCCGACGCGGGGGCGAGCATGGCCACCGCGGCCTGGACGTCGACGCGCACGTCGCCGGTGTGGACCGGCAGGTTGTAGGGCTCGGCCGGGGCCAGCCCGGGGGTGTAGGCGCCGTCGATGAGCAGGCCCCACACGTTCTCGAAGGGCACCCGCCCCACGAGGTCCTCGATGTCGACGCCGCGGTAGCGCAGCGCCGATCCTTCCTTGTCGGGCTCGGCGATCTCGGACTCGAAAGCGACGACTCCTTCGAGCCCGTGGTGTACCTCGGTCATGTCCCGTCCTTTCGTCGACGTGGTGAGGGGGCGCCGGCCGCCGGGGCGGGGTCGGTCGCGTCAGAGGGGTCGCGGGCGTCGAGCGCCGCACGCAGGCGGGACAGGATCTCGGTGAGGCCGGCGACCTCGTCGGTGGAGAGCGCTTCCGACAGCCTCTCCTCGACCCTCCGGATCGCCTGGTCGGCCTGGTCGAACGTCGCCCAGCCGAGGTCGGTCAGCGAGCACTCGATGAGGGACCGGTGCACGGCGTGCGGTCGCCGCGCGACCAGACCGTTGCCCTCGAGCCGCGTGAGCAGCGCGGCGACGGTCTGCGGTGTCACGCCGCACCGTCGTGCGATCTCGGCTCCCGTCGCACCGGGCACGGCGGACAGCACCAGCAGCACGGAGTAGTGCGCCACCGGGATGCCTACGGGCCGCAGTGCTTCTTCCTTCGCGGCCTGGCACGTGAGGTCGGTGAGCCGCAGGTGGGTGAGGAGGCGCTGGGTGTAGTCGTCGGCAGGACTCATGGGTGAACTATCGGTCGTTGCCCACCTCGGCGCCCACCCGGCACAGGCGAGCCGCGCCCGAGCCGGAGCCGGCGGCGACGAGGAAGACGAGGGGCCAGCTGACGGACCCCAGGGCGATGAGCAGGGCCGGGGCTGCGGTGACGGTCAGCCCGGTCGCGGTGTACTGCCGTCCCAGCGCCCGGCCCGCGCGCCCGGGGCCGGCGAGCTCGGCGGCGATCGTCGTCGTCACGGTGTTCCAGGAGACCGACAGCGCGCCGAGGACGAGGATGCACCCCACGGCGGCGACCTGCGCGGCCGTGCCCGGGGCCAGCGCCTCGACCGTCGCCGATGCCGCCGTCACCACCCACCCGACCGCGAGTGCGAGCGAGACGATCCTCAGCAGGCTGAGACGGGACGCGACCCGGTCCGCGACGGGGCCGCTGAGCAGACGCAGCGCAGCGCCGACGAGCTGAGCGGCACCGAGCACCGAGGCCGCCAGCCCCGCGGAGACGCCCACCTGGTCGACGAGGAAGAGGCCCGCGGCGCCGAGCACGAGGGCCTGGGAGACCGTCAGCAGGCAAGCGACCAGGACGAGGCGGCGCGAGTCGCTGCGACCCTGGGCGTCGTCGCCGTCCACGGCCGAGCCGACGGCTCCCGGGAAGGGGCCCGGCGGGCCGGGGCGTACCGCCACCAGGACGATGCCGGCCACCACCGTGGACGCGACGACCAGCACGGGGAACGCCCCCGACCGCACGTCGCCTCCCGCCGCGTGGGGCAGGACGAAGGCACCCAGGGCGGCGCCGACCGGCATGGCCGTCTGCCTGATGCCCATGGCGAGGCCACGACCCCGCCGCGGGAACCACGCGAGGACGGCGCTGCCGCTGGCGGCCGGGACGCTCGCGGCCCCGACCCCGGCCAGGGCGAGCGAGACCAGGAGGGTCACGTACCCGGCGTCGACGATCGCCATGGCACAGCCGACCGCACAGAGCGCCATGCCCGCCGACATGACGGAGCGCTCGCCCCACCGGTCGACCAGGCGGCCCCAGGGCCACAGCGCAGCGGTGAGGCCGAGGTTGAGGGCGCCGATCGCCAGTCCGAGCCGGGCGGCGTCGAGGTCGAGCCCGGCACTCAGCGTCGGAGCGATGGACGGCAGGCCCTGGAAGACGGCCGAGCTCACCACCTGGGCCGTGAAGCCGGCGGCCAGGACGACCCAGCGGTAGGGGTGTGCACCGACCACCTGCCCGACGAAGGGCTCAGTCGCCGACACAGCGGTGCGGGTCGGAGAACAGCTCGGGCAGGGCGGCCGAGGTGGTCAGGCGGGCGGTGCTGGCCAGGAGCAGCTCGGCCGCGGCCGTCACCTGCGCGCTGCTCGTCGACGTGCAGTCGGCGAGCACAACGACGTCGAAGTCGCGGTCGTGGGCGTCACGCGCGGTGGACAGCACCACCAGGTCGGTCGCCACCCCGCACAGCACCACGGAGGTGACGCCCCTGCTGCGCAGCAGCAGGTCGAGGTCGGTGGCCGCGAAGGCGCTCACGCGTCGCTTCAGCACGACCGGCTCGCCGTGCCGCGCCGCGACGGGTGGCGCGAGGCGCGTCCCCCAGTCGTCCTCGGCGAGGATGCCCGCGGCGGCGGCCCCGCCGAGGAGCGGCGACCCGGCGGGCGCGTCGACGTAACCGGGCCGCAAGCCCAGTCTCGTGTGGACGACGAGCGCGCCGGCCGCGCGGGCCGCGCGCAGCGCCTCGGCGCTGCGGCTCACCACCGACCGTTCGCGCGCCTGGTCGGCGTACCCCGCGCCGGCGAAGGCCCCCGCAGGATCGGTGCCGTCGTTGATGAGGTCCAGCATCAGCAGCGCTCGCGTCATGGTCACTCTTCTACGTCGACTGTCGTATATCAGGTATCTGATAGTAGATCGACACCTGCTGTCAAGGACGGCGGACCTGCCGACCGGATCCAGCCCCAGGGACGCTCGACATCAGGCAGGACGGCGGACCAGACTCGGTCACGTGACCACCACCATCGAGCCGACCCACACCTCGTCCCCGACGCAGGGCGCCGGGCCCCACGACGCGATCGCCCAGCAGAGGCGCCTGGTCACGGCGATCCCCGGGCCGCGCTCGGTGGAGCTGATGGCGCGCAAGAGCGCGGCGGTGGCCGCGGGCGTGGGCACCACCATGCCGGTGTTCGCCGCGCGCGCCGGCGGGGGCATCGTCGTCGACGTCGACGGCAACCACCTGATCGACCTGGGCTCCGGCATCGCGGTGACGACGGTCGGCAACGCCGCCCCGCGGGTCGTCGACGCCGTGCAGCGCCAGGTCGAGGCGTTCACCCACACCTGCTTCATGGTCACCCCGTACGCCGGCTACGTGGAGGTCTGCGAGGCCCTCAACCGGCTCACCCCGGGCGACCACGACAAGCGGTCCGCGCTGTTCAACTCCGGCGCCGAGGCGGTCGAGAACGCCGTCAAGGTCGCGCGCGCCCACACCCGCCGGCCGGCGGTCGTCGTCTTCGAGCACGGCTACCACGGACGCACCAACCTCACGATGGCGATGACGGCCAAGTCCATGCCCTACAAGTCGGGCTTCGGACCCTTCGCCGCCGAGGTCTACCGCGCCCCGCTGTCCTACCCGTTGCGTGACGGCGGCCTCGACGGGGCAGCGGCCGCACGTCGCGCGATCGAGGTCGTCGAGACCCAGGTCGGCGCCGGCAACCTGGCCGCGGTCGTCATCGAGCCGGTCCAGGGCGAGGGCGGCTTCATCGTGCCGGCCCCCGGCTTCCTGCCCGCGATCGCCGCGTGGTGCCGCGAGCACGGCGTCGTCTTCGTGGCCGACGAGGTGCAGACCGGCTTCGCTCGCACCGGGGCCATGTTCGCCTGCGACCACGAGCAGGTCGTCCCCGACCTCGTCGTCACCGCCAAGGGCATCGCCGGCGGGCTGCCGCTCTCGGCGGTCACCGGCCGCGCCGAGATGATGGACGCCGCCCACGTCGGCGGGCTCGGCGGCACCTACGGCGGCAACCCGCTGGCCTGCGCCGCGGCCCTCGCCGCGATCGAGACCATCGAGGCCGAGGGCCTGGTCGCGCGGGCCCGCGAGGTCGAGACCCTGATGAAGGCCCGGCTGCACGCGCTGCAGGCCGCCGACCCGCGGGTCGGCGACGTCCGCGGGCGCGGCGCGATGCTGGCCGTCGAGCTCGTCGTCGCCGGCACCCTCGAGCCCGACGCCGCCCTGGCCAAGCAGGTCGCCACCGCCGCCCACCGCGAGGGCGTCATCGTCCTGACCTGCGGCACCCACGGCAACGTGCTGCGCTTCCTGCCCCCGCTCAGCATCGGCGACGACCTGCTCCACGACGCGCTCGACGTCCTGGACGCGGCGTTCGCCGCGACTCGCTGACGGAGACCGGCAGCACAGGCAAGCGCCTCGATGCCCAGGCATCGGGTCATCGACCGCCCCCAAGGGTGAGTACCGGTAGCGGCGGCGCGCCTACGTTCGAGCGGTGAGTTTTCTCGGGCACATCGTCCGCACCAAGGACGTCGACACCGTCATCCACCAGAACGACCAGGCGCCCGAGGGCGAGGAGTCGTCCGGGCTGAAGCGGAGCCTCGGCGCCCGGGACCTGATGGGCTTCGGCATCGGGATCGTCATCGGCACCGGCATCTTCACCCTCACCGGCGTCGAGGCCAAGAACCACGCCGGTCCCGCGATCGTGGTGTCGTTCCTCATCGCCGGCGTCGTCAGCATGCTCGCCGCGCTCTGCTACGCCGAGCTCGCGGCCGCGGTGCCGACCGCCGGGTCGTCCTACACCTACGCCTACACGACGATCGGCGAGATCTTCGCCTGGATCATCGCCTGGGACCTGATCCTGGAGTTCGCGCTCGGCGCCGCGGTGGTCGCACGCGGGTGGTCGGGCTACCTGGGCAGCGCCCTCGACCTGCCCCACCAGTACTTCGGCGAGACCGACTCGACGGTCAACCTCGGCGCCGTCTTCATCGTGCTCGTGCTCGGTGCCGTCGCCGCCGTCGGCATCCGCGAGTCCAAGCTCGTCACCAACGGATTGGTCATCATCAAGGTCACCATCTGCATCTTCGTGATCGCCGTCGGCGCCTTCTTCCTCAAGGCCAGCAACCTCACGCCGTGGTTCCCGCCCTCGGAGCCGACCCCGTCCGACTCCCAGACCTCGGGCCTGGCCCAGCCGCTGTGGCAGTTCGTGTCGGGCGTCAACCCCGAGGCCTACGGCATCGCCGGCGTCTTCGTCGCGGCCGCCGTCGTGTTCTTCGCCTACTCCGGCTTCGAGGCCGTCGCCAACCTCGGCGAGGAGACCGACGACCCGGGTCGCGACATGCCGCGCGGGCTGCTCGGCACCCTGGCGATCTGCACCTTGCTTTACCTCGCCGTCTGCTTCGTGCTGACCGGGATGGTCAACTACAAGGACCTCGACGAGGGCGCCCCGATCTCCGAGGCCTTCCACTCCGTCGGCCTCGGCTGGGCGGGCGTGCTCATCGGCATCGCCGCCGTCGCCGGGCTGAGCTCGGTGATCCTGGTCGACATCGTCGCGATGGGCCGCATCGGCTTCGCGCTGTGCCGCGACGGCCTGCTGCCCCCGTCGATCGGCGCGATCCACCCGAAGTACCAGACACCGTTCCGGATCACCGTCGGCACCACCCTCGTCGTCGCCGTGATCGCCGCATTCGTGCCGCTCGCGACGCTGGCCGAGATGGTGTCGATCGGCACCCTCTTCGCCTTCGTCGTCGTGGCGATCGCGGTCGCCGTGCTGCGCCGTACCAAGCCCCAGATGGAGCGCCCGTTCCGGACCCCGTCGGTGCCGCTGCTGCCGATCGTGTCGGCGGTGTGCTGCGTCGGGCTCATGTCGAGCCTGGCCGTCGAGACGTGGTTGCGGTTCGTCGTCTGGCTGGTCATCGGGCTGGCCGTTTACGCCGGCTACGGCTTCCGGCACTCCGCGCTGGGCCGGGGCGTGACCGGCAAGGTGACCGCCGGCTGACCGGGTGTGACCCGCTCACGCGTGGACGGCGGCGCGGCGGTGAACCAGCCACCGATACAGGGGCTGCTGCCGCCTCAGAAGGTGGCTGACGCACCGCTACCGCATGTCGCACTTGGGGCGTCAGGGTCGGGCGCTCGCCCCATCGCCGGACCGACCCGTCGCGTGTACGCGACGGGTCGGCGTCTTCGGGCGGAGCGCTCGTAGCGGCACACGTCGTGTTCGGTTGCTCCGATGGCACACTGCTGCGATGACCACCGACGTTGCTGCACCTGATGCGACTGTCACCCGGACGCGCAACCAGCACGTACTCGTGGTCGTAGTTGTCATCGTTGCCGCCATCGCGGCGACCGTTGTCTGGCGGGTGACCGACCTCCGCTCCGGGCCGCCTCAGGTGCTCGGTCCGAGAGTGGGCGGCTTCGGCTTCGCTGCAGATCCCGTGCCGCTCCGTGAGTCGACGCTTCAGGTGGGGATCATGGCCCCGTACCGGGGGACAGAGGACCCCGAGACGTTGACCTTTCAGTCCGCCACGGCGCACTTCCGGCGCAACACTGCCGAAGCGACCGCAACCATCTCGGTGTGCCTGCCGCGCAACTCCCCGAACGGCGGACTGGGCGGAGGCGGTGCGGTGCGTGCACCCACGCTGGAGGAGTTCTGCCGGAGCTCCAGGCCGGTCGTCCCCGGCACGACCCTCCGATGGGGCACCGAATCCATGGAGGGCGAGTTCCTCGTCCTCACCATCCGCCCAACCCGTCCTGGCGTCGCGGAGATCGACTCGTTCGCGTTCGACTACGCCCGCGATGACGCGCACGGCGGACAGAGCGGGGTTGAGCGCATCGACGGTCAGAAGTTCGTCGTCCGGGCACGCTGAGCACTCAGGTGGCAGGACCACTCATCGGCAGAGGAGTGCGCGCGGGCCTCAACGGGGGCGCACCCCCAGTAACGTCGCGCCCCGAGCCCAGGACCACGCGCAGGCACCTTGCCGGGTCGCTGCCGCACGGCCCACGATGGCCGCCATGCCCCGAGCCGCGGTCGTCCTGCCCGGCGCTGCGTACGTCGCCCTCGTGGTCGCCGACAGCGTGGCCGCTGCGCGGCGCACCACCGCCTCCCGGCGGCTGCGGCACGTGCTCAAGCCGGCGTTGATGCCCACGCTCGCGGCAGCGTTCCTGCAGGCCACGCGCGGCGGCGCAGGCGGCGCCGGCACCGAGCGCCTGCGCACCGGGACGGCGGCCGCCCAGCTGCTCTCCTGGGGCGGCGACGTGGCGCTGCTCGGCACGTCCGAGCGGTCGTTCCTGACCGGCGTCGGCTCCTTCTCCGGGGCGCACGTCGCCTACATCGCGGCGTTCGCCTCGGTGCGCGGCGGGCGCGCGGACCGCGACACCGCCGCCCCTCGCGGCGACGCTCGGCCTCTGGCTGACCGCCGCCCCCCTGATGAGTGCGGCGGCCGCGCGACAGGACCCGGCGCTGCGGGTCGCGGTCGCTGCCTACGCGACCATCGTGTCGGCCATGTTCGCAGGCTCCCACCAGCTCGACCCCGCTCTGCCGCTGCGAGCGCGCCGAGCCCTGCGCGCCGGCGCGGCGCTCTTCCTGCTCTCCGACAGCGTGCTGGCGTCGCAGAAGTTCCTGCTCGCCGAGCCGCGACCGCTGCTCGAGCTCGTCGTCATGTCGACCTACACCGCGGGCCAGGGCCTGATCGCGGCGGGCGCGGCCCAGGCGCGGTGATCCGCGCGGAGGCCGACGCAGCCGTGACGACCTGACGTCGACGTAACTCCGCGTTGTGACCGGCGTTACTGCTACATGCGGTCCCCCCGACTGACGCTGTTCCGACTCAGCCTGCTGACCCTGGTGCTGACCGCGACGCTGCTCGTCGCGGGTCCTCAGGCCCAGGCCCAGCCCCAGCCGCGAGGCCGGACCCAGGCCCCGACCCAGGACCGCGCCGTGGTCGACGGGCGCGCCCGCTTCCGGGTGATCACGCCCAGCCTGATCCGGATGGAGTACGCCGCCGACGGCCGCTTCGAGAACACGCCGACCGTGACCGTGCCCGACCGCGACGGAGCGGCACCGCGTTTCACCACCGGCGTGGAAGGCGCTTGGCGGGTGATCCGGACCGACCGGGTCGAGCTGCGCTGGCGACGGGGTCGTGACTTCAGCGCCGGCAACCTCGTCCTCACCTTCCGCGACGGCAGCAGGTCGCGCACGGTGCGGCCGCGCCCCGACGCCCGGCACTCCTACCTCGGCGGGTGGACGCGGGGGCTCGACCTCTCGACCGGCCGGGAGCCGCTCAACCACGGCATCCTGACCCGGGAGGGCTGGTACGTCGTCGACGACACCGACACCGCCCTGCTGGTCGACCGGGGCCCCGGCTTCCGGGTCCGACCGCAGCGCTCCGGCACCTACCGCGACTGGTACGCCTTCGCCTACGGCCACGACCTCCGCCGGGCCCTGGCCGACCTGCGCACGCTGACGGGGGCCGCCCCGTTGCTGCCGCGCAACGCGTTCGGCGTGTGGTTCTCGAAGTACTTCGCCTACACCGATGCCGAGTTCCGCGCACTCGTGGAGCGCTTCGACACCGAGCGCGTGCCGCTCGACACGCTCTCGCTCGACACCGACTTCAAGCGCCAGAACGACCCGATCGGCTCGGCCCTGGCCACCCTCGTGGTGGGGCAGCCGGGCCGGATGTTCGCGTGGAACGGGTGGGACTGGAACAAGGACCTGTTCCCCGACCCCGACACGTTCGTCGACTGGGCCCAGCGCCGCGACCTCGCCCTGATCGCCAACATCCACCCGTCGATCAGCAGCAACGACCCGCAGTTCGAGGCCACCGACCGGGCGGCCGGCGGCCTCGCGGCGAGCCAGGACTGCCGGACCATCCAGGCCGACACCACCGGCCAGTGCCACGTCTTCGACTGGACCGACCCGCGCCAGCTCACGGCGTACTTCGACCTGCACGACACGCTCGCCGCCACCGGGATCGACGCGTTCTGGCTCGACTGGTGCTGCGAGGCCCAGGGCGCCGCGGACGCCCCCGGGCTCAGCCCCGACACCTGGATCAACTCGCAGTACGCCGCCTACAACCGCGGGCTGGGCAGCCGGTGGCCGGCGCTGTCGCGCATCGGTGGCGAGTACCGCAACGACGGTTCCTACGGCGACCGCAGCGTGGGCGCCGGGGGCACGGGCGCCCTGGCCGAGCACCGCAGCGCCATCCACTTCACCGGTGACACCTGCGCCACGTGGGAGATGCTGGCCTTCGAGGCCGAGCACACCGCGGCCGAGTCCGCGATCGGCATGCCCTACGTGAGCCACGACATCGGCAGCTTCAACGGCGCGCCCCAGGGCGGCGAGTGCAACGCGGTCACCGCCGCGGTGGCGAGGGCACCGCTCCCCGACGACCTCTACGTCCGGTGGCTGCAGCTCGGCACGTTCCAGCCGCTCGACCGGGTGCACTCCAACCACGGCCAGCGCCTGCCCTGGGAGTACGCCGGCCGGACCCGCAGCGCCGCGACGAAGGCCCTGCGGCTGCGTGGCGAGATGGTGCCGTACACGTACACCGCAGCCCGACGGGCCGTCGACACCGGCCTGCCGATCAACGGGCCGCTCTACCTGCGCTGGCCCCGCCAGGAGGCGGCGTACCGGCACCCGACCCAGTTCACCTTCGGCCGCGACCTCGTGGTCGCGCCCGTGACGACGCCGGGCACGCGCGCGGCGGTGCGGCTGTGGGTGCCGCCGGGGCAGTGGGTCGAGCGGACCACGGGGCGGCGTCTGAGCGGCCCCTCGGTCGCCACGGTCGAGGTCGGGCTGGACCACGTCCCGGTCCTGGTGCGGGCCGGCTCGGTGCTCCCGACCCACCGCGTCGGCGCCAACGCGGGCGTGGCCCCGACGACGCGGATGGTGCTCACCGCCTACCCGGGACGACGCGGCGGCGGCCAGCTCTACGACGACGCCGGCACCGGTTTCGGCTACGAGCGCAGCGCCTTCACGCGGACCTCCTTCGACCAGCAGCGACGCAGCGGCACGGTGACGGTCCGGATCGGGCGCGCGGTCGGCGGCTTCGACGGAGCGCTGAGGGCGCGCACCTGGGAGCTCCGGGTGCTCGCCGTCGACCGGCCCACGACGGTGCAGGTGGACGGACGACGCGTCAGCACCTGGTCCTACGACGCCAGGACCCGGTCGGTCCGGGTGGTGCTCGCGCGGGTGCCCAGCAGCCGCGGCGCGACGGTGCGGCTCGGCTGAGTCACCACCCCCACTCCATCTCCTCCACCACCTGGTCGCGCAGGTCGGGCCCCGCGAGCAGGTCCACCGCGTGCAGCGACAGGTCGATGCCCGCGGAGACCCCGGCCGAGGTCCAGACGCGGTCGGAGCTCTGCACGAAGCGGCGACCCGTCACCACCGTGACGGACGGCGAGAGCGCGGCCAGCTCGTCCAGCGCCCCGTGGTGGGTCGCCGCCGGGCGGTCGTCGAGCAGCCCGGCGGCCGCCAGCACCAGGGCGCCGGTGCACACCGAGAGCACCAGCTGCGCCTCGTGCGCGGCCGAGCGCACCCAGTCGACGACCTCGCGGTCGCCGAGCAGGCGACGGGTCCCGGCGCCGCCCGGGACGACCAGGACGTCGGGGTAGCCGTCGTCCCCGAGGTCGGCGTCGGGCACCACGGCGAAGCCACCGCGGCCCACCACCTGACCGGCGCGGGTCCCGATGGACCGGACCTGCGGGCGGGGGCCGGGCCAGCGCTCGCTGGCGACGTTGAAGACCTCGTAGGGGCCTGCGTAGTCGAGCACCTCCATGTCGTCGAAGGCCAGGATGCCCATCGTGCGGATCGATGTCGGGGACGTCATGCGGACAGCCTCGCGCCGCCCGGCGACCGGGAGCCAGTGGCACGGATGCCGTGAAGTGCAAGGATCTGGCCATGCCCGTGACCCGTGTCGTCGTCCTGCTGGTCGAGCCCGTCGTCGCCTACGACGCCGCGATCCCGGCCCAGGTGCTCGGCCAGGCGCGCAGCGCGACCGACGAGCGCCTGTACGACGTCGCGCTGGCGAGCCACGACGGTGCGACGGTCCGCACCACCCACGGCTACGGCCTGACCCCCCACGGCGACGCCCGGCTGGTCGAGGCGGCCGACGTCGTGGTCGTGCCCGGCACCCACAGCCCCGGTCCGCGCCACGAGGGCCGGCTCCCGGCCGAGGTCGCGCGGGCGCTCGACCGCCGACGGCCGGGCGCTCGGGTGGCGTCGATCTGCACCGGCGCCTTCGTCCTCGCGGCGGCGGGCCTGCTCGACGGCCGCAGGGCGACGACGCACTGGAGCGCGGCCGAGGAGTTCGAGCGGCTCTACCCACGCGTCGACCTGGACCCGCGCGTGCTCTACGTCGACGACGGCGACGTGCTGACCTCCGCCGGTCTCAGCGCCGGCGTCGACCTGTGCCTGCACCTGATCCGCACGGCGGCCGGGGCCCAGGTCGCCCACCGGGTCGCCCGCCACATGGTGGTGCCGCCGTGGCGCGACGGCGGCCAGGCCCAGTTCATCGAGACACCGCTGCCGGAGATGGGCGACCAGTCCACGACCGGCGCCCGCGCCTGGGCGCTGGCCCACCTCGCCGACCGGGTGACGCTGCCCCAGCTGGCCCAGCAGGCGTCGATGAGCGTGCGGACGTTCAACCGCCGGTTCCGCGCCGAGACCGGCCTGACGCCCGGCGCCTGGCTGGTCCAGCAGCGACTCCGGCACGCCCAGCGGCTCCTCGAGGCGGGCGACCTCGGCGTGGACGAGGTCGCCGCGCGCTCCGGCTTCGGCACCGCGGCCTCGCTGCGGGCCCACCTGCGAGCCGCGACCGGGGTCTCCCCCTCCGCCTACCGCGCGACGTTCCGCCTCGCCGACTGAGCGTGCGCCTCCCCGGGAATACCCCGGGCCCGGTCGTTGTCCCTATAGTTGAACTTTCAACCTCACCACCCCAGGAGCACACCATGGCCCTCTTCAGCCGCAAGAACCGCACCCCCGCGACGACGTCCGCGCCCGCCACCGGCAGCACCCCGACCACCGCGACCACCACGGCCGTCGCGCCCGACATCAGCGGGAGCTACACGATCGACCCGTCGCACACCCGCGTCGGCTTCAACGCCCGCCACGCGATGGTGACCTCGGTCCGCGGCGCCTTCGGCGACCTCAGCGGCCACGCGGTCGTCGACACCGCGGTGCCGTCGTCGTCGTCGGTCGAGCTCGTCCTCAAGACCGCGTCGGTCGACACCGGGTCGGCCGACCGCGACGGCCACCTGGTCTCCGCCGACTTCTTCGACGCCGAGACCCACCCCGACATCACGTTCGCCTCGACCGCGGTCGTGCGCGACGGCGACACCTGGTCGATCACCGGCGACCTGACCATCAAGGGCACCACCAAGCCGGTGACCATCGACTTCGACTTCCTCGGCACCTCGCTCGACCCGTTCGGCAACACCCGCATCGGGTTCGAGGGCGCCACGACGGTCAACCGCAAGGACTGGGGCCTGACCTGGAACGCCGCGCTCGAGACCGGCGGCGTCCTGGTCTCCGACAAGATCAAGCTCGAGTTCGACGTCTCGGCGATCAAGAACGCCTGACACCCCGCGACACACAGCGACACCCAGCAACAGAAGGCCCCGTACGCCGCCGGCGCACGGGGTCCTCTCGTCGAGCGGCCCAGCGGCCGGGCGGCCGTCAGCCCAGGTCGACGCCCAGGCGCTCGGTCAGCTCGTCGCGGGTGGTGCCGAAGGCCTCGAGCAGCCGGACGCCGCCGGCCCCGACCTCGAAGGTCGCGAGGTCGGTGTAGAGCCGGCTCACGCAGCCGAGCCCGGTCAGCGGGTAGGTGCACGTCGGCACCAGCTTGGGCGTGCCGTCGTTGGCGAACAGCGTCATCATCACGAAGACCTGCTTGGCCCCGATGGCGAGGTCCATCGCCCCACCCACGGCCGGGATCGCGTCGGGCTCACCGGTGTGCCAGTTGGCCAGGTCGCCGCGCACCGAGACCTGGAAGGCCCCGAGCACGCAGACGTCGAGGTGGCCGCCGCGCATCATCGCGAACGAGTCGGCCTGGTGGAAGTACGACGCCCCGGGCAGCGCGGTGACCGGGATCTTGCCGGCGTTGGTCAGGTCGGGGTCGAGCGGGTCGTCGGGGCCGCCGCGGGCCGCCGGCCCCATGCCGAGCATGCCGTTCTCGGTGTGGAGCACCACGCCGGAGCCCGGCGGGAGGTGGTCGGCGACCAGGGTGGGCTGGCCGATGCCGAGGTTGACGAAGGACCCGGCGGGGATGTCGCGCGCGATCGCGGCCGCGATCTGCTCCTTGGTGCGGGCCGCGCTCACGCGACCACGACCCGGTCGACGTAGATGCCCGGGGTCACGACCACCTCGGGATCGATCTCCCCGACGTCGACGACCTCGCTGACCTGGACCACGGTGGTCGCTGCGGCGGTGGCCATGACAGGCCCGAAGTTGCGCGCCGTCCTGCGGTAGACGAGGTTGCCCGCGCGGTCGGCCCGGTGGGCGCAGACGAGCGCGACGTCGCCCTTGATCGGCATCTCGAGCACGTAGGTGCGCCCGTCGATCTCGCGGGTCTCCTTGCCCTCGGCCAGCGGCGTACCGACCCCGGTGGGGCAGAAGAACGCGCCGATGCCGGCGCCGGCGGCGCGCATCCGCTCGGCGAGGTTGCCCTGGGGCACGAGCTCGAGCTCGATGCGACCCTCGCGGTAGAGAGCGTCGAAGACCCACGAGTCGACCTGGCGGGGGTAGGAGCACACGACCTTGCGCACGCGGCCCTTGGCCAGCAGGGCCGCGAGGCCGACGTCGGCGTTGCCGGCGTTGTTGGAGACCACCGTGAGATCGGTGGCGCCCTGGTCGATCAGGGCGTCGATGAGGGTGAAGGGCATCCCGGCCGGGCCGAAGCCACCGACCAGCACGGTGCTGCCGTCGGCCACGTCGGCCACCGCCTCGGCTGCGGAGTCGCAGATCGTCACCACGCTCAGGACACGTTCTCGAGCACGACGGCCAGCGCCTGACCGACGCCGATGCAGATCGCAGCGACGCCCCAGCGCTCGCCGCTGCGCTGCAGCCGGTGCGCGAGGGTGCCGAGGATGCGGGCGCCGCTGGCACCGAGCGGGTGGCCGATCGCGATCGCCCCACCCATGGCGTTGACGATCTCCGGGTCGACCATCCCCTCGCCCAGCCACGCGTCGACGCACGCCAGCGACTGCACCGCGAAGGCCTCGTTGAGCTCGACCGCACCCACGTCGGCCCAGGTGATCCCGGCCCTCGCCAGGGCCTTGTCGGCCGCCTCGACCGGCGCGAACCCGAAGTCCTGCGGGTCCAGGGCGTGCGAGCCTCTGCCGGCGATGCGGGCGACCGGGTCGAGACCGAGAGCAGCGCTCTCGCTTGCGATGAGGACCGCGGACGCCCCGTCGTTGAGGGGGGACGCGTTGCCCGCGGTGATCGTGCCGTCCGTGCGGAACGACGGCTTGAGACCGGCCAGCCTGTCGGCGGTCGACCCGGCCCGGATGCCCTCGTCGCGGACGAGGTCGACGCCGGGCACCGGCACCACCAGGTCGTCGTAGAAGCCGGACTCCCACGCGGCAGCCGCAAGGTTGTGCGACCGCGCCGCGAACTCGTCCTGGCGCTCGCGCGAGATCGAGAACCGGTCGCCCAGCGCCTCGTTGGCCTCCCCCAGCGAGACGGTCCACTCGGCCGGCATCCGCTCGTTGACCAGCCGCCAGCCGAGCGTCGTCGACACGGCCGTGACGTTGCCGGCCGGGTAGGCGCGCGACGGCTTGGGCAGCACCCACGGCGCCCGCGTCATCGACTCGACACCGCCGGCGACCACCACCTCGGCGTCACCGCACTCCACCACTCGTGAGGCGATCATCGCCGCGTCGAGCGACGAGCCGCACAGACGGTTGACCGTGGTGGCCGGCACCGACGTCGGCAGGCCGGCGAGCAGCACCGCCATCCGGCCGACGTTGCGGTTGTCCTCCCCCGCACCGTTGGCGTTGCCCCACACCACCTCGCCGACGTCGGCCGGGGCGAGACCGGGCGCCTGGGCCAGCACCCCGGTCAGCGCGACCGCGGCGAGGTCGTCGGGACGCACCTCGGCCAGGGCGCCGCCGAAGCGGCCGAACGGCGTGCGGGCAGCGGCGTACACGTAGGCATGGGGCACGCCCCGAGCGTAGGCCGACCGGGCTCCGGCCGCGCACGACCCAGCGGTCAGCCGGCGTACGCCGCGCGCCCCTGGGTCGCCGACGTCCCGAGGTCGCTGCCGTTCAGCGGCTCGCCGGCCTGCACGGCGGCGACCCAGGCGTCGGTGGTCGCGACGGCCGCGAAGTTGGACTGGAGCAGCACCATCAGGACCTCGTGGACCTGCTGGGCGGGCACCGAGCCGAGCTCGTTGGTCAGGTGGATGGCGCCGGTGGCGTCGGACAGGACCTCGGCCGCCAGGCCCAGCTCCTCAGCGCCGACGGCAGTGGCGAGGTCACAGTTGTTGGTCATGAAGCCGACGAGCGTCACGGTGTCGACCCCCTGCTCGGCGAGCCAGCCGGCGACGTCGGTGCCGGCGAAGACGCTCGCCTTGTCCTTGGTGGCCGACTTCCACGTCGGGCGACGCAGCGCCTCGACCTGCGGGTGCAGCTGCCAGCTGTGCGAGCCGACGGCGAAGACCGGAGCCCCCTCGGGCAGCTGGTGCTGGACCATCACGACCGGCAGGTCGTGCTCGTGGGCGGCCTCGAGGGCGCGCACGACGTTGGCGATGGACTGCTCGCGGGGCGGGTGCTGGATGGCGAGGACGCCATCGACGTACTCGTTCTGGACGTCGACGACGATGAGTGCGCGGCGGGGTGTGGTCATGGATCCAGCGTGCCCCGCGTCGAACGGGTAGCGTGAGTGGCCCGTACGCCACCTATCGATGGGATCGGGCCACGATGCGCATCGCCGTGCACGCCTTCGACGGCATCACGATGTTCCACCTGTCCGCGCCGCTGCTCGTCTTCGGCGTGGTCGGCCGCCTGGGACTTGCCCCCGACTGGGAGACGACGGTGTGGACCAGCGACGGCGAGGCGATCCGCACGGCCGAGGGGCTCAGCGTCGGCGTCGTCAGCGGTCCCGAGGTGCTCGCCGACGCCGACCTGGTGGTGCTGCCGTCGTGGCCCAGCGACCTGCCCGTGGCCGACGACCGGCTCGTGCGCGACGTGCGCGCGGCCCACGACCGGGGCGCGAGCATCGCCGGGCTGTGCCTGGGGGCGTTCCCGGTGGTCGACGCGGGACTCCTCGACGGACGGGTCGCGGTCACCCACTGGGCGGCCGTCGACCGGCTCGCCGCGCGCCGCCCGGGCGTCGGGGTCGACGCCGCCGCGCTCTACCGCGACTACGGCGACGTGCTCACCTCGGCCGGCACCGCCTCGGCCCTCGACGCCTGCGTCGACGTCGTGCGCACCCGCCTCGGCTCCGCCGTGGCCACCACCGTCTCGCGCCACCTCGTGGTCGCACCCCACCGCGACGGCGACCAGGCGCAGTACGTCGAGCGACCCGTCACCGAGCCCGGCGGTGTGGGCCACCTGGCGCCGACCCTGGAGTGGGCCCAGTGCCACCTCCACGAACCGCTCTCCGTCGACGACCTGGCCCGCCACGCACGCATGAGCCGGCGCAACTTCACCCGCCGCTTCGAGGAGGTCACCGGCACCAGCCCGGCCCGGTGGGTGCTGGCCCGGCGGCTCGACGAGTCGCGCCGACTCCTGGAGACCACGGACCGGCCGGTCGCCGAGGTGGCCCGCGCCTGCGGGTTCGCCAGCGCGGTGACGTTCCGGCAGCGCTTCGTCGCGGCCTACGCGACCACCCCCTCGTCGTACCGCAGCCGGTTCACCTCGCCGGGACCGGTCGACGGCCACCCCTGACCGCTGCGCCCCAGCCGGCCGAGGCGGTGGTCGTCCCGGTGGTCGTCCCGATGCTGCTCCCGGTCCAGACCACTGCGGCCGGGACCGTACCTCCGGGGGCATCGGGTCGTTGGTCCACGCATCAACCGACATCGGGGACCAGCTCCCCGCCGACCCAGGAGTCGTCGTGACCGCTCGATCCGCGAGGCCCATCTCGGCCCTCACCGTGGTCAGCGACGACACGAGCCTGGACCCGGCTCTGGCCGACCGCATCGTGCTGGAGCTGCTCTTCGAGTGGTGCCGTGACCCGCACGCCGTCCCTCCCGACACCAGCCAGCTGATGTACGCCCTCACCGTGTGCTGTGACGGCGACGCCGGCACGTCGCGCCCCCTCGGCTTGTGCGGCGGCTGCTACGCCACCCCTGCCTGAGCACGACCCGGTCGCCGACGAGCCTGGGCAGCGAAGGCGCGTGTCGTCGACCCCTGGCCACGAGGCGCCTACCGAGGTCGAGCTCCGAGGCCGCCGAACGCCCGGCGCAAGGATCGCGGATGTCCTAGGCTCGCCGGCGTGATCGAGGTCAAGGGGCTCAACGGGGAATCGCTGCTCTTCGACGGGGCGACGCTGGCGAAGTACCGTCACAACGGCATGGACGAGGCCGCACGCAACCCGCTGTCGACCTACCGCGAGGTGCAGGTCAAGCACAAGCCGGGCAAGCGCGGCAAGGAAGGCCGGTACGACGTGCTGGTCGCCATGTCGTCCTTCATGTCCATCTCCCTGCCCGAGTCGGCGAAGCCCGCACTCGACGAGCTCGTCGCTGCGCTCGAGGCCTCGCGCTGACCGAGCACGAGACGGCCCGGACACCCACTCGCGTCCAGCCATCCCGGCCGCCCGGGGCGGGTGGCGCGCGCTCGACTCGACCACACGACGAAGGCCCCCGCCCCGCGTCTCCGCAGGTCAGGGGCCTTCAGGTGAGCCGCCTGTCAGAATCGAACTGACGACCTAGTCGTGTCGAGTGGCCGTGCTTCACGAGGCGTCTTCTGACGAGAGCCAGCCCTCTAACCTGGGCCACAGCGACCTGACTGCCCTATCGCCGTCATTGCCGGTCACGACCGGTCACGCTGGAAGAACCTCGATCACGCCGAGTGTGTTGAATAAGTGTTGAGTCGCCTGATCCCGCTCAGCGCGGGGCTCTGACCACGCTTCACGCCCGCATCGCGGCATGGTCGGGGGTCAAGTCCGAGAACTGAACACAGCCTCTCAACTGCGAAAACGAGATCGACGACGTCGCCGCTGTCAACGACGGCTGAAATCTGACCCCCTTCCGTCGGTTGAAAATTGACCCCCTCGGTTCTAGTTCTCTTGGTTGGCGGCTGCGGGGACGCGGCCGAGGTCTCTGTCTTTGAGTCGGTAGGAGTCGCCCTTCAAGGCGATGACCTCGGCGTGGTGGACGAGGCGGTCGATCATCGCGGCGGCGACGGTGTCGTCGCCGAAGACCTCGCCCCATCTCGCGAAGGACTTGTTCGAGGTGACGATGAGGCTGGCTCGTTCGTAGCGTGATGAGACGAGCTGGAAGAACAGGTTGGCTGCTTCGGGCTCGAAGGGGATGTAGCCGACCTCGTCGATGATCAGGACCGGGTAGCGAACCAGTCGGCGTAGTTCGTCCTGCAGCCGGCCGGCGTGGTGGGCCTCTGCGAGTCGGTCGACCCATTGGGATGAGGTGGCGAACTGGACGCGGTGCCCGGCTTGGCAGGCTCTGATCGCCAGGCCGGTGGCCAGATGGGTTTTCCCGGTCCCGGGCGGTCCGAGGAGGATCACGTTCTCCTTGCCGGCCACGAAGTCGAGGGTGCCCAGGTGCGCGATCGTTTCGCGTTTCAGGCCGCGGGCGTGGTCGTAGTCGAAGTCCTCTAGTGACTTGCGTGCGGGGAATCGGGCTGCGCGGATGCGGCCTTCGCCGTCGTGAGCCTCGCGGGCGGTGACCTCACGTTGCAGGCACGCGGCTAGGTACTCCTCGTGGGTCCACGACTCCTCGCGTGCGCGTTCGGCCAGTCGGGCTGCGGACTCACGCAGCGTGGGCGCCTTCAACGCCCGGGTCAGGTACTCCAACTCGGCTGTCGTGTCCTTGCTGGTCTTGCTGGTCATCACACGACCTCCCCATCAACTGCGCCGGCGATCCCGAAGGCTTGGTCGTAGATGCCGAGCGAGCGGACCTCGACGACCTCACCGGTCACCGCGTCGGCGACCGGGGCCAGGAGGTCACCACGGCCGTGGCGCAGGAGCTTGGCCGCGACGGTGTGGTCGAACTCGGTGATCGTCTGGTGCTGGGCCCACACCCGGGCATGGTCAGCGACCAGCGCGCCTTGGCAGGTCACCCAGACGCGGTCGAGGTCGGCGTGGACCTCGACGCGGCGTCCGATGACACCGGGGTCGGCCGACCGGACCTGACGATCCGCCACCCCGGTCCCCCATCCCGGTGCCGCCGCGCGCGAGGGGTGCGAACCGCGCGCGAGGGGAGCGAAGTCGAGGCCGTCGAGGTCGACGAGGCCGCGCGGCTCCTCCACCTCATCCACCCGGTCGATGCGACCCTCGCGCCCACCGCAAGGTCTGCCGGCCCCTTTGGCGCTGAACCGCACAACGCAGGATGCCCGTCGCCGGGCGAGGCATGGCTTCGCGGCACCGATCGCTGGCCCTCGACACCGGGCGCCGACGGCCAGCGCGGTCCAGTAAGTGTTGAATTTGTGTGGAGTCAGGCCGTTCCGGCCCCTCAATGCAACAACCCCCGCCTGCGTCTCCGCAGGTCGGGGGGCTGTTCTCGGAGCCGCCTGTCAGAATCGAACTGACGACCTAGTCATTACGAGTGACTCGCTCTACCGACTGAGCTAAGGCGGCCGGCATCCCCGCACCGAAGTGCATGGACGACCGCAGGAAGTATACGGACGAGCCCGGCCAGCGCCGAAACCAGCCCGCCCCACCCACCGGAGGGTGCGTCAGGCGGCGGCGACGTCGTCCGTACGACGGTCGGCCGGCTGGAGGGGATAGGTCTGCGCAGCGCCGCACCAGCAGGTGAACGCGAGGACGACACCCTGGTCGGTCTCGGCCACGCCGGCGAGCTGGGTGGGGAAGATGAGCTGGACCCGCTCGCAGGCGGTGCAGTGGTGGGTGAACGGCGACATACCCATAGTCTCTTCCGCAGCAGACACCAGGGGTAGCCTTGCTTTCCAGAAGCATCCCAAGGAGAGACCTATGCTTTCGCTCCACCAGCTGCGGTGCTTCCTGGCCACCTACGAGCACGGCTCGCTGACGGCGGCGGCCGAGGAGCTCGGCTACGCGCAGCCGTCGGTGTCCGAGCAGGTCCGGGCGCTGGAGAAGTCGCTGGGCGTCCAGCTCTTCCGGCGGGTCGGGCGGGGCGTCGTACCGACGACGGTGGCCGACACGCTGCGCCCGCACGCCGAGAAGGTGCTGGCCAGCGTGGAGGAGGCACGCGAGGCCGTGCAGAGCATCAAGTCGTTCGAGACCGGGACGATCCGCTTCGGCATGTTCGGGGTCGCGCGGCTGTACGCCAGCGCCGGGCTGATCGCCGACGTGCTGGCGCGCTACCCCGGCGTACGCGTCGAGCTCGTCGGGCAGAACTCCACCGAGGTCGCCGACGACCTGCGCCGCGGCCGGCTCGAGGCCGCGATGCTGGCGGTCTCGGGCGTGGAGAGCGAGGGCATCACCATCACGCCGGTCGCGCGCGAGGAGCTCGTCTACATCAGCGCCGACCCGGCGCGACTGACGACCCCGGTCACCGCGCGGCGCCTGGCCGAGGCGAGCCTGGTGATGCCCGAGACCACCTGGCGCGCCGACGACTCGACGCGCATCCTGCTGCGCCAGATGCTCCACGAGACCGGCCGCAACCCGCAGACCCGGATCGAGGTCGAGGACGTCGAGACCGCCGTCGAGCTCGTCGGCATGGGCCTGGCCGACTCGGTGATCCCCCGCGGCGCGGCCGAGCAGCTGCTGCCGCGGCTCGCGCCCGAGGCCGGGTGGGTCTCGTTGCGCCCGCAGCAGTGGGACACCTTCGCGATCGTGCACCGCACCGGCGCCGTGCTGTCGCCGGCGGCCCGGCTGATGATCGAGCTCGCCACGGCCCGGATCCAGGAGATTGCCGAGCCGCTGGGCGTCTCCTGACGCGCACCCGCCGGTCTCCCAACCAGGGTGATGAGAACCTAGGCGCATGTCGGCTGAACAGGAGCGCGAGGTCGCAGAGGCCTCGGCGACGCTCGAGCGTGCGCTGATCGAGGTCAAGAAGGTCGTCGTCGGCCAGGACACGATGGTCGAGCGGATGATGGTGGGCCTGCTGGCCCGCGGACACATCCTGCTCGAGGGCGTGCCCGGGGTGGCCAAGACGCTCGCGGTGCGCACGCTGGCCGACGTCGTCGGCGGGTCGTTCTCGCGGCTGCAGTTCACCCCCGACCTGATGCCCGGCGACATCACCGGCACCCGGGTGTGGCGCGCGAGCAGCGAGACCTTCGACGTCGAGCTCGGGCCGATCTTCGCCAACCTCGTGCTCGCCGACGAGATCAACCGCGCCCCGGCCAAGGTGCAGAGCGCGCTGCTCGAGGCGATGGCCGAGAAGCAGGTCTCGATCGCCGGCAAGAGCCACCCGCTGCCCGACCCGTTCCTGGTGCTCGCCACGCAGAACCCCGTCGAGTCCGAGGGCGTCTACCGCCTGCCCGAGGCCCAGCGCGACCGATTCCTGCTCAAGGTCGACGTGCCCTACCCGACCGGTCAGGAGGAGTTCACGATCCTGCACCGGATGTCGGTCAACCCGCCGCGCGCCGAGGCCGTGCTCTCCCCGCAGGAGATAATCCGGCTGCAGGGCGTGGCCGACGGGTTGTTCGTGCACCACTCCGTGGCGTCGTACCTGGTCAACCTCACCATCGCGACCCGCTCCCCCGAGCGCTACGGGCTGCCCCACCTGCGCAGCGCCATCGAGCTCGGCGTCAGCCCCCGCGCCTCGCTCGGCATGCTCGCCGCCGGCCGGGCCCTGGCCCTGCTGCGCGGCCGCTCCTACGTGCTGCCCTCCGACGTCGCCGAGGTCGCCTCCGACGTGATGAGCCACCGGCTGCTGCTGTCGTTCGACGCGGTCGCCGACGGCGCCGACGCGCGCGCCATCGTCCGCGAGGTCGTGGCCGCCGTGCCGCAGCCCAGCGTGGCCACCCGCGAGGACCCCGACGGCCACAAGAACGGCTACCACGCGACCCAGCCGCTGCCGGTCAGCGGTGGCTACGCCGGCGAGCACGTCGGCCCGTGAGCCACCCCGCCCCCCTTCCCCCGCTCGGCGGCGCCACCTCGCCCGAGGCGGTGTTCGACGCCCTCGAGCTCGCCGTACGCCGCCGCCTGCCGGGCCGCCTGCACGGCGACAAGCGGGGGCTGCGGCTGGGCTCGGGCTCCGACCCGGAGGAGGTCGTGCGCTACCGACCCGGCGAGGACGACGTACGCCGCATCGACTGGAACGTCACCGCGCGCTCCGGCGAGGCCCACGTGTGGCGCCCCCTGGCCGAGCACGAGCTCGAGACCTGGGTGCTCGTCGACGACTCCCCCAGCATGGCCTTCGGCACCGTCGCGCTGGAGAAGCGCGACATCGCCGCCGGCGTCACGGCCGCGATCGCGATGCTCACCGCCGGGCCGGGCAACCGCCTCGGCACCGCCCACCTCACCGGCGACGGTCTCGTCTGGGCCGCGCCCGTGCCGTCGCGCGCCGCCGCCCACCGGGCCCTGCGCCGCCACGCCGTCGCCCCCACCCAGGGCGGCCCGGACCTGGCCACCGCGCTGCGGACCTTCGCAGCCCGGCACCCGCGACCCGGGGTGCGGGTCGTCGTCACCGACCTCGTCGAGCCCGACGGCCGCACCGAGCGGCCCTTCGCCTGGGAGCAGCCGCTGCGCCGCCTCGCCGCCACCCACGAGACCCTGCTGGTCGAGGTCGTCGACCCCCGCGAGCTCGCGCTGCCCGACGTCGGCACCGTCACCCTCGAGGACCCCGAGACCGGACGCCGCCAGGAGGTCTTCACCTCCGACAAGCGGCTGCGGCGTCGCTACGCCGAGCTGACTGCCGCCCACCGGGCCGCGACGGCCGACGCCGTGCGCTCAGCGCGGTCCGGCCACGTGCTGCTGCGCACCGACCGCGACTGGGTGCGCGACCTGGCCCGCCACGTCAACGGCGCCCCGATGCGACGGGTGGTCCCCGCATGAGCGCCCCCGCCCCGCTGCTCGCCCTGGCCTCCCCCGGCTGGCTGTGGCTGCTGGTCCCGGTCGCCGCGCTGCTAGTGGCCTACCTGCTGGCCCAGCGCCGCCGCTCGACGTACGCCGTGAGGTTCGCGACCCTGCCGATGCTCGAGCGCCTGGTGCCGAAGCGGCCCGCCTGGCGTCGGCACGTGCCGGCAGCCCTGCTGCTGCTGGCGTTCGCGGTGCTCGCCGTCGCCGCGGCGCGACCGCAGGTCGACACGCAGGTGCCGCGCGAGCGGGCCACCGTGATCGTGACCGTCGACGTGTCGCTGTCGATGCAGGCCACCGACGTCGACCCCGACCGGCTGACCGCGGCCCGCGAGGCCGCCAAGCGCTTCATCCAGGGCCTGCCCGCGGGGTTCAACGTCGGCGTCGTGGAGTTCGCCGGGGCGGCCGCCGTGCTGTCCGAGCCCGGCCCCGACCACGCCAAGGCGATCGCCGCCCTCGACCGGCTCGAGCTCGCCGAGGGCACCGCGATCGGCGACGGCGTCCTCACCTCGCTGGCCCAGATCAAGGCGCTCGGCGACCAGTCCACCACCGACGCCGACGGCAACCCGAGCGAGCCGGTCCCGGCGCAGATCGTGCTGCTGTCCGACGGCACCAACACCGTCGGCAGCAGCATCGACGAGGCCGTCGCGGCCGCGGTCGACGACGACGTCCCGGTGTCGACCATCGCCTACGGCACCCCCAGCGGCACCGTCGTCGTCGGCGGCGAGACCGTGCCCGTGCCGGTCGACCAGCCCTCGCTCGACGCGCTGGCCCGGGCCACCGGGGGCACCGGCTACTCCGCCGAGACCGCCGCGCAGCTCGACCAGGTCTACGACGACATCCAGTCGTCGATCGGCTACCGCACCGAGCCGCGCGACGTCACGCCGTACGCCGTGGCGCTGGCGCTGCTGGTCGGCCTGGTCGCCGCGGGGCTGAGCCTGCGCTGGTTCTCCCGGCTGCCCTGACGCTGCGAGCTCGGCGGGCCGAGGTCAGAACCGCCGCGACCAGCGCCGGCTCGGGACCTGGTCGGCCTTGCCGCGCCAGCGGTTGTGGGTGCGGTAGGCCACGATGTCCCACAGCTGCACCTTGACCCGCACGCTGCGCGGGCTGCCCAGGCAGGTCTTCGGCAGGCCCAGGCCGACCTGGTCGCGGCCGGGGCGGAAGAAGAAGTAGACCGGGCAGTCGAGCGCCCGCCACTGCCCGTCGACCCGTCCGACGAGGTAGCCCCCGCGCCGCTGGTCGCCGTCGACCGGGCTGTAGGCGAACGCGTAGAGCTCCGCGCCGGGGTGGTCGCGGTCGGTGTCGTAGAGCACCTGCACCACCTGGGAGCCGGCCACCGTCAGCCGGCCGGTGACCGTGGTCCACACGCAGTCGTCGGCCCGCTTGTGCCACAGCCCGGCGGCGGTGATGTCGGCACCGCGCGGGCCGTCGCCGAGCCGCTCACGGACCACCTTCTCCGGGCGGCCGTTGGCGCACTGCCGCTGGCGTTCCTCCGCCGCGGCCGGCGACCCGGTGGCGGCCGTCGTGGGCACGGCGAGGAGCGGCGCGAGCAGGAGCAGGGCGAGGAGGCGTCCGAGGGCCGACATGGACCCACTGTGCGCGGCGGCGTACGCCGGGCGCCACCGGAACTATCCGGTCAGCGGCCGGTCAGCAGCCGGTCAGCACTGGGTGCCGTCGGCCGGCACCGTCCCGTCGATCAGGTAGCCCTCGACGGCCTCGTCGATGCACGAGTTGCCCTTGTTGTAGCCGGTGTGGCCGTCGCCGTCGCGGGTGAGCAGCACGCCGCTGTCGAGCTGGTCGGCCAGGGCGACCGCCTCCTCGTAGGGAGTGGCCGGGTCGCGGGTGGTGCCGACCACGACGATCGGGGCGGCGCCGGGGGCCTTGATGGTGGGCGGCGGCTCCTCGGCCTTGACCTGGATGCCGTGGCAGCCGGTCAGGCCCCACGCGAACACCTCGCCGAAGGTCGGCGAGGCCTTCTCGAACGCCGGGAGCTCGGCGGGCACCTGCGACGGCTCGATCGACTCGGGGTCGTCGAGGCAGTTGATGGCGAGGATGGCCTCGAGGCTGTTGTCGTCGTAGCCGCCGGCGGCGTTGCGCGAGCCGTAGAGGTCCGAGAGCAGCAGCAGGGTGCTGCCGTCGCCGTCGAGGGCCTGCTGCAGCGCTTGGTCGAGGTAGGTCCAGCTGTCGCGGCTGTAGAGCGGGGTGATCAAGCCGTAGAGCGCGTTGCCGGCCTCGAGGTCGCGGTCCTGGTTGGTGGGCAGCGGCTCGTCCTCGATGTCGGCCAGCAGCCGGGTGATGGTGTCGAGCGCGGCGGCGCGGTCGGCGCCCAGGAAGCAGTCGCCCTCGGCGACGCAGTTGTCGACGTAGGCGTCGAGCGCGGTCTGGAAGCCGGCCGCCTGGCTCAGCGCGTTCTGGCGGAAGTCGAGCGTGGGGTCGGTGGCACCGTCGAGCACGAACCGGCCCACGTTCTTGGGGAAGAGCGAGGCGTACGTCGAGCCCAGCGTCGTGCCGTAGGAGAACCCGAGATAGCTGAGCTCCTCCTCGCCCAGGGCCGCGCGCAGCACGTCCATGTCGCGGGCGGCCTCGACGGTGGAGACGTGCCCGATCAGCGCGTCGGAGTTGGCCACGCAGGAGGCGAAGAACCTGTCCTGGTTGGCGACGACCTGCTCGCCCTCGGCCGCGTCGTCGGGCGAGGGGTCCTGGGCGACGTAGGCGTCGAGCTCGGAGTCGGACAGGCAGTCGACCGGGTCGGAGTCGCCGGTGCCGCGCGGGTCGAACGCGACGATGTCGACGCGGTCGAGCAGCTGCGGGCGGAAGTAGCCGTCGGCGTTCTCGGCCATCGTCGTGCCGGGCGCGCCCGGGCCGCCGGGGTTGACCACCAGCGAGCCGACCCGGTTGGCCTGGTCGGCGGCCGGGACCCGCTCGAGCTTGAGCTTGATCGGGTCGCTGGCCTGCGGGTCCTGGTAGTCGACCGGCACGGTGAGGGCCGCGCACTCGTTGTCGCCGCACGCCTGCCAGTCGAGCTGCTGGGTGTAGAACTCCTCGAGCCCCTTGGGCACCGGTCCGACCGGTGTGGTCGGCGTGTTGGGCGTGGTCGAGCCGCCGGTGTCGGAGGACTGCGGGTCGGCCTCGCGCGGCGCCGACGAGTCGGCGTCGTCACTGCCCACCACCAGGGCGGCCGTGAGGCCACCGCCGATGCCCAGCACCAGCACGGCCACGACCGCGACCACCCAGACCAGCTTGTTGTTCACCGGGACGACCCTTCTCCGCATGGACGGCGAGCGCCCCCATCATGGCGTGAGGTGCCAACCGGTGGTGCAGGGCGGCCGGGTCGGGTCGGTGGGGCGGTGCGTGAGCCACCTTTCCGGTCCCGTCCGACCGGCCGACCGGTGGCCTGCTCACCAGCCCACCCACCCCGCCTCACCAAGCGGTGCGCCAGCCACCCTTCCGCCCCCTTCCGACCAGCCGAAAGGTGGCCTGCTCACCGCCCCACCAGGCCCCGCACCGCTCACGAGACCTCACCCCGCGCGCTGCGCAGCAGGAACTCACGTCGCGAGCCACCCACCGCATCGCGCAGCCGGCCGAAGAGGGACCGCCACCGGTCCCCGAACTCCGGCTCCGGGCCGTCGTAGCCGCGGGAGACGAGCATCTGGTGGACCTCGCGGACAAGACGGCGCGGATCGCTGAGCTTGGCGTTGGTCGCCTGGACGTAGGCGACGTCGCCGCGGCGCATCACCGCGTAGCGGTCGATGTCGGAGACGACCTGGAGAGGGTCCTCGAGGTGGTGGCTGCCCTCGTACTCGACCGCCGCTCGCTGCGCGACGTAGAAGAGGTCGGCGATCACCGTGACCGCCTCGACCAGCGGGATCGTGTGGTTGACCTCGGGACGGGGAAGGCCCGCGAACTCCAGGACGGCCCGGCTCTCGGACTCCTTGAGCGAGCGCACTCTGCCGTCGAGGTGGTCGGAGACCCACAGCGCCTCGAACGCCCCGTCGCGCCAGCGCGCACCCCAGGCGAGGGCGCGCAGCCCGTCGAGGGTCATGTGCTCGTGGTGCAGCAGCCAGTCGCCGACCTTGATCGCGTCGATCACCCGGGCCAGGGCGCAGTAGGCGATGAAGGCTGCCGCGGCGCAGAGACCGGTGGAGTCGTGAGGGCCGAGCTGGGTGGTGCGGTGCACGAAGACATGCTGGAGCTCACGGTGGAGGTCCCCCTCGACCACGAAGCGCACCGGCAGCCGCGGGCCGTGGTCGAGGCCGAGCTCCTGGATCCGGCTGATCCCGGTGAGCAGGGCACGGTCGGGCAGCGCGAGCCGGGCGGCGACCAGCCAGTCGTAATCGGTCATCTCGTGGTCGCGGGCCCGCCAGACGCCCTCGTGGACCCGGACGAACCGCCGCCCCTCCAGCATCCGCGACGTGATGCCGGCGGCCGCGGCCTCGGCGCAGGAGAACGGTCGGTGCCACAGCTCGTCGGGGATCGGCCTCACCGACCCAGCGTCGGCGCTGATCACTACAGGCGGCGGCGCCAGACGAGCGCCTGTGGACCGGGCGGCCGCAAGCAGCCCCTGGCGACAATCCCTGGTCAGTCGTCGGAACGGCCGGGCACCTTGAGCGCGACCATCATCGCCTCGAGGGCCAGCTGCACCGGCACGTTGAACTCGACCATCTGCTGGCGGGCCTCGAAGATCCAGTCGATGCGACGCAGGTTGAGCTCGGGGGTGGAGTCGCGCACGAGGTCGGCGACGTCGGCGCGCCGCTCCTGGTTGACCAGCTCGCCGGGGGCGCCGAGGGCCACGGCGATCGCGTCACGGTAGACCGAGACGAGGTCCATCAGGCCGCGGTCGACGACGTCGATGAGCCGGCGGCGCGAGCGGCGCTTCTGGTCGTCGAGCATCTCCTTGAGCGCCGGGCCGTACTCGCGAGGGCGACGGCCACGCTCCTCCACGCCGTACGCCGCGTCGAGGGCGGCCTTCTCGCGCGCGTCGAGCTCGCCGGTGATGGCCTCGGCCTCCTCCTTGGCGACCTCGGCGAGGTTGGTGGCCGCGGTCATGCAGGCGCCCAGGGAGGTGAGGCGGGTGGGCAGCGAGACGACCTCGTTGCGGCGGTTGCGGGTGGCCTCGTCGAGGGCGAGGGCCCGGGCCCGGCCGATGTGGCCCTGGCTTGCGCGCGCGGCGTAGGAGGCGAGCGCCTCGGGGACGCCCTCGGTGCGGACCAGGAAGGCCGCGACGTCGCGCGGGGTCGGGGTCGACAGGTTGACCTGGCGGCAACGCGACCGGATCGTCGGCAGGACGTCCTCGAGGGTGGGCGCGCACAGCAGCCACACGGTGCGGGGGTGGGGCTCCTCGATGGCCTTGAGCATGGCGTTGCCCGAGGAGTCGTTGAAGCGGTCGGCGTCCTCGATCACGAACACCTGTCGCGACCCGACCGGGCTGAGCGCGGCCTGCCGGGTGAGCTCCTTGGCCTCGTGGATGCGCAGCTGCACGCTCTGGGTGCGGTGGATGGTGACGTCGGCGTGGCTGCCGGCCAGTGCGGTGCGGCACTCGTGGCACTCGCCGCACCCGCCCTGCGGGCACTGCAGCGCCGCCGCGAACGCGATGGCCGCGTTGGAGCGTCCGGAGCCGGGCGGCCCGGTGAAGAGCCACGCGTGGGTCATGCCGTCGCCGGCGACCGCGCGCCGCAGGGCGGTCACGGCGTGCTGCTGCCCGACGAGGTCGTCCCACACGCTCATCCGGGGCCCCCGGGGCGTTGTCCGGCGCAGGAGCGGAGCGGGGGAGACGGAGAACGTCCTGGGGAGTCGCTCATGACTGCACGGCCTGGGTCAGCAGCGGTGTGAGTGCGGCCCGGATCGACTGCTCGATCTCGTCGACGTCGGCACGTGCGTCGACGACGAGGTAGTGGCCGGGGTCGGCGGCGGCCATGTCGAGGAACGCCTGGCGGACCCGCTGGTGGAACTCCAGCGACTCGCCCTCGATGCGGTCGCGGCCCACGAACCGGCCCAGGCCGGTCTCGGGCGCGAGGTCGAGGACGACGGTCAGGTGCGGCCGCAGGCCGCCGGTGGCCCAGCGGGCGACCGCCTCGACCTCGCGGACGTCGAGCGCGCGGCCGGCCCCCTGGTAGGCCAGGGTCGAGTCGACGTAGCGGTCGGTGACCACGACGCCGCCCCGGTCGAGGGCGGGCCGCACCAGCGTCGCGACGTGCTCGGCCTTGTCGGCGGCGTAGAGCAGCGCCTCGGTGCGGTCGTCGAGCGCGCCGGTCTCGGGGCTCAGCACGATGCGCCGGACCTCCTGGCCCACCGCCGTGTCGCCGGGCTCGAAGGTGAGGACCACCTCGTAGCCCGCCGCCTCGAGCCAGGAGCCCAGACGCCGCGACTGGGTGGACTTGCCCGACCCCTCGCCACCCTCGAAGCACACGAAGACGCCACGGTCGGCGTACGACGGGGCCGAGGGGGGTAGAGGCACGGCGGCGACGCTACCGGTCGCCACCGACACCTCGGTCCGCAGGCCCGGCGGCGGGATAGTCCCTGACGAAGATCACGGATCCGCGCCCGAATTCCGTGATTTTCGTCAGGGACTATCCCGGAGCCGGCGCAGACTCAGGCCTTCTTGGCCGTCGCCTTCTTGGCCGCGGTCTTCTTGGTGGTCGTCTTCTTGGCCGCCGTCTTCTTCGTGGCGGTCTTCTTGGCCGGGGCCTTCTTGGCGGGCGCCTTCTTGGTCGTCTTCTTGGCGCCCTTGGCCGGACCGCGCTCGCGGCGGTCGGCGAGCAGCTCGGCGGCGCGCTCGGTGGTGATCGTCTCCACCGAGTCGTCCTTGCGCAGCGTCGCGTTGTACTCGCCGTCGGTGACGTACTCGCCGAAGCGACCCGACTTGACCACGATCGGCTGCCCGGAGACGGGGTCGTTGCCGAGCTCCTTGAGCGGCGGCGCCGCGGCCGCCCGCCCGCGCTGCTTGGGCTGGGCGTAGATCTTCAGCGCCTCGTCGAGGGTGACGGTGAAGAGCTGCTCCTCGGTGGTCAGCGACCGCGAGTCGGTGCCCTTCTTGAGGTAGGGCCCGTAACGGCCGTTCTGGGCGGTGATCTCCTCGCCGCTCTCGGGGTCGGCGCCCACGACGCGCGGCAGCGACAGCAGCTTGACGGCGTCGTCGAGGGTGATGGTGTCGAGCGACATCGACTTGAACAGCGAGCCGGTGCGCGGCTTGTCGTTCTTCTTGGCGTCCTCGGGGAGGTCCTCGGTGACGTAGGGGCCGTAGCGACCGTTCTTGGCGATGACGCGCAGCCCGGTCTCGGGGTGCTTGCCGAGCTCGATCTCCTCGCCGGCCGGGTTGGCGAACAGCTCGGCGGCCTTCTCCAGCGTCAGCTCGTCGGGCGGCAGGTCGTCGGGCACGTTGGCCCGCTTGCCGACCGGGTTGCCCTCGTCGTCGGGACCCTCGAGGTAGGGGCCGTAGCGACCGACGCGCAGGTTGATGCCCGAGTCGGGACCGCCCACGGGGAACGTCGCGAGCTCCTTGGCGTCGATGTCGCCCAGCCCGTTGACCAGCGCGTGCAGGCCCGGCACGGAGTCGGAGCCGTAGTAGAACTCGGTGAGCTCCTCGACGCGGCTCTTGCGGCCGCCGGCGATCTCGTCGAGCACGTCCTCCATGGCGGCGGTGAACTCGTAGGACACGTGGCGCGGGAAGTGCTCCTCCATCAGCCGGATCACCGAGAACGCCAGCCAGGCCGGCACCAGCGCGGTGCCCTTCTTGTAGACGTAGCCGCGGTTGAGGATCGTGCCGATGATCGAGGCGTACGTCGAGGGGCGGCCGATCTCGCGCTCCTCGAGCTCCTTGATCAGCGTGGCCTCGGTGTAGCGCGCGGGGGGCTTGGTCTCGTGGCCGTTGGCGCTCAACGACGCCGCGGTGACGGTGTCGCCCTCGGCGAGGTTGGGCAGCCGCGACTCCTGGTCGTCCTTGGCGCCGTCGTCGTCGGTGCCCTCGACGTAGGCCTTGAGGAAGCCGTGGAAGGTGATCACGCGACCCGACGCGGCGAAGACGACGTCCTCGCCGGTCGAGGCGGCGCCGCCGACGCGGATCGAGACCGACTGGCCGGTGGCGTCCTTCATCTGCGAGGCCACCGTGCGCATCCAGATCAGCTCGTAGAGCCGGAACTGGTCGCCGGTCAGCCCGGTCTGCGCGGGGGTGCGGAAGGTCTCGCCGGCCGGGCGGATCGCCTCGTGCGCCTCCTGGGCGTTCTTGACCTTCGAGGTGTAGGACCGCGGGGCGTCGGGGACGTACTCGGCGCCGTACAGCTCACGGGCCTGCGAGCGGGCGGCGTTGATCGCACCGGTCGACAGGGTCGTGGAGTCGGTGCGCATGTAGGTGATGTAGCCGTTCTCGTAGAGACGCTGGGCGACCGACATGGTCACCGACGCGCTCATGCCGAGCTTGCGCCCGGCCTCCTGCTGCAGGGTCGTCGTACGGAACGGCGCGTAGGGCGAGCGACGGTAGGGCTTGGCCTCGACCGAGCGGACGTCGAACGTCGTGTCGGCCAGTGCGGTGACCAGCGCCTCGGCGCGGGTGCGGTCGAGGTGGACGGCCTGCTGCGACGAGCCGGCCTTCAGCTGGCCGTCGGGGCCGAAGCTGGCGCCGGTCGCGACGCGGACGCCGTCGAGGCTGTGGAGCTTGGCCGGGAACATCCGCTGCTCGTGCTTGCTGCCCGCGTCGAAGGTGCCCTCGAGGTCCCAGTAGGACGCGACCTTGAACGCCATCCGCTGGCGCTCCTTGTCGACGACCAGCCGGGTCGCCACCGACTGCACGCGGCCCGCGGACAGGCCGGACATGACCTTCTTCCACAGCACCGGGCTGACCTCGTAGCCGTAGAGACGGTCGAGGATGCGGCGGGTCTCCTGGGCCTCGACGAGGTCCATCGCGATCTCGCGCGGGTTGGCGGCGGCGTCGAGGATCGCCTGCTTGGTGATCTCGTGGAACACCATCCGCTTGACCTCGACGCCCTTCTTGGGCTTGAGCTCGTCGAGCAGGTGCCACGCGATGGCCTCGCCCTCGCGGTCCTCGTCGGTGGCCAGGAAGAGCTCGTCGGCGTCCTTGAGCAGGCTCTTGAGCTTGCTGATGTGGGACTTCTTGTCGCGCGGCACGACGTAGTAGGGGGTGAACTCGTTGTCGACGTCGACCGCGAGCCGGCCCCACGGCTTGTCCTTGATGCCTGCCGGCGTGTCGGCGGCGTTGTTGGGGAGGTCGCGGATGTGCCCGATCGACGACTCCACGACGTAGTCCTTGCCGAGGTAACCGCCGATGGTGCGGGCCTTCGCCGGGGACTCGACGATCACCAACTTGTGTGCCACTGGACTCAGGTGCTCCTTGCAGGCTCCCGTGCGCCCCGTCCGGGGCTCACGGCCGATCACGGTAGCGCGTGCTGTCCAGCACCCGGCTCATCCGGGCTCCGGCGGACGCTGGGGCGGGCTCTCTGCGGCCCACCCGCGGACCGGCGGTCGCGGAGCCTGTGGAGAACTCGCGGGACCGTCGGCGCACCGTGCCACTCTCGGGCCCTCCTCCCGTCCAGGAGAGGCGCCCGTCATGCACCCTCGGTTCTACTCCTTGCCCGGCTACGACGACGAGTCCTCGCCCTCGACGGCGAGGCGCTGACCGACGGCCCCAGCCGTACCGAGCTCCCGAGCCCGGGCGAGCCCGACGCGCGCGCACACCTCACCGAGGCGGCCGCGCTCCTCGACGAGGTGGCCGCGCGGTTCTTCGACGCCGAGACCGGGGTCGCCCTGCGCCGGGCGCTGGTCCGGTCCTGGGAGTCCGACCCCCGGGTCCGGCTCCACTCGCCGGCTCACCTCGCTGCCGGTGTGTGCTGGACCGTCGGCAGGGCCAACGCGCTCCTGGGGCCCGGCGGCCGGTGCACCCAGGGCGCGCTCAGCCAGTGGCTGGGCCTGGGCACGAGCGGCCTCTCCACGCCGGGCCAGACCGTACGCCGGGCCCTCACCGACCCGGTCCCGTACGCCCTACGACCGTGGCAGGCGCCCGCGATCGACCTGCTCGGCCACCCGGACCTGCTGCTCCGGTCGACCCGGGCACGGCTGGTGCGGCTGCGCGACCAGGCGCGGGCACTGACCCCGACCCCGTTTCTACCGTGAGCGGTAGAATGGCGCTCGTGCCGACGCTCAACATCAAGGACCCCGAGGCCTACCGCCTGGCGTCCGAGCTGGCCGACAAACGCGGCACGTCGATGACGGCCGCCGTTCGCGACGCGCTGGCCGAGGCACTGGCCCGCCGCGACGTCGAGGCCGAGGCGCGCAAGGCCCGGCTGCGCGATCTGACCCGCAGAGCCGCGCAGGTCGCGCAGCCCGAGGTCGTGACGATCCGCAGCGACCACGACCTCTACGACGAGACGGGACTCCCCCGATGATCGTCGACACCTCGGCCCTGATGTCGGTCCTGCTCGACGAGGATGACGCCCCGGTGATGCACGAAGCGATCGGCGAGGCCGAAGCTCCGCGCGTGTCTGCCGGCACGTTGCTCTAGGCCAGCATCGTGGCGGGGGCGAGAGGACTGTTGTCCTACCTCGACGAGGCGGTCAGCGGGTTCACCGTCGTGCCGTTCGACCACGAGCAGGCGCTCGCCGCGCGAGCGGCGTACGCGCGTTACGGCAGGGGCTCGGGCAGTCCCGCACGACTCAACCTGGGCGACTGCATCACCTACGCGCTGGCGATGACGACCGGCGAGCCCCTGCTCTTCAAGGGCGACGACTTGACCCACACCGACGTCACGCCCGCTCTGTCTCCGCTCTCACCACCCTGAGCGCGTCGGCTCGCGTCTGCTTGCTGGGCGATCAGTCCTGCACGGCCGGTCGGCACGAGGCTGACGAACAGGTGTCGATGGCCGCGGCGGACCCGTCGTCGAGGAGCGCGCGAGCGACGAAGAACGTGATGACACCGACCAGGACGGTCATCACCACCGCGAGCGCGACGATCCCGAGGGTCCTGGCGGTGCTGCGCGGACCCGCCGGGGCCGCCGGTGCGCCCGCAGCGGTCTGGACGCCCCAGCCCGGCTGGGCGGGGTACTGGCCGGGATGCTGGGACGGCTGCTGCTGGCCGGGGTACGCCGCGTAGGACTGGTACGACGGGGTGTCGAAGGGGTTGGCCGGTGCGGGCGGGACCGCGGGTGCGGGGGCCGAGCCCGGCGCCGCGGCGTACGGGTTGTCGGTCGTGTCGGAGCCCCACGTCTGCCCGTCCCAGAAGCGGAAGGCACCGGGGCGCCCGGCGGGGTCGGGGTACCAGCCTGGAGTCGCCACGGCCCAAACCCTAGGACAACCGTCAGCGGGCGTGGATCGCGAACGCGCGAGCGGGGAAGCCCGAGCCCCCCAGGGGCTTGGGCCAGCTCGCGACGATCAGGGCGCCGGCCTCAGGCACCTCGTCGAGGTGGGCCATCAGCTCCAGCTGCCACAGGTCGTTCTCGAGCAGCAGCAGCTCTAGACCGTAGTCGCCGGCCGACGTCGACGAGCCGGGGTCGGTGTCGGTCTGCTCGTGACCGACGGCGACGACGCCGACGCGGGTGATGAGGTGCTCGAGCACCTCGCGCGACCAGCCGGGCACGTGGCTCGCGCCGTCGTCACCGCGGTTGGCCGTCGCCTCGGCGTCGGGCCAGCGCTTCCACCAGTCGGTGCGCAGGGCGACGAAGCAGCCCTCGGGCATCGGGCCGTGGCGCTCCTCCCACGCCGCCACGTCGGCGAGGGTGGGGACGGCGTCGGGGTCGACGGCCACGCGCTCGGAGATGTCGAGCACCACCAGCGGCAGGATCATCTGCTCGACCGGGATCTGGTCGAGGGTCCTGGCCCCGTCGACGAAGTGCGACGGCGGGTCGACGTGGGTGCCCCACTGCCCGACCAGCGTGTAGCGGTGGACGTTGAAGCCGGCCCCTGCGGCCATGTCGAAGGGCTGGGTGCGCTCCTCGTCGGGGAACTGCGGGAAGTGGGGCTGCCCGGGGTGGAAGGCGTGGGTGAGGTCGGTGAAGACGTGGTCGTCCACCAGGCGGCGCTGGAGGGCCCACAACGGGTGCGCATCGGTCATGCGGCCAAGGCTCGCACGCGCGGCGGGCCGGGACCCGTCACGCCACGGTGAGGAAACCCTCGGCCACGAGCTCGTCGACCACCGGGAGGTACGTGGCGCGGGTCTCGGCGGCGTCGGCGCCGAGCAGCTCGGCCACGGCGTCGAGGATCGCACCCACGGGCAGGTCGCCGTCGCACGCGCCGACGAGCGCGGCCTCGACGGTGTCGGCGGTACGCGCGCGCCGGAAGCCGACCTGCTGGCGCAGCACGATCGTCTCGGGGTCCTCGGCGCCGACGGGCCCGCGGGTCTCCTGCACGACGTCGGCGCGGGCGGCCAGGTGGTCGTCGGGCCCGATGCCGGCTGCGACGGCCCGGGCCGCCCGACCCCAGTCGTGGACGGCCGCGGCGATCGGCTGCTCGACGTCGTAGGGCCACGCCAGCAGCTCGGTGCGCGGGTGGTCGGCGTCGACGGCGTGCAGGTTGATCCAGCCGAACCCGATGGCCTCGACGCCCTGCTCGTCGAACCACGAGAGCCAGGTGTCGTAGCGGGTGAGGTAGTCGGGACCGCCGTGCAGGCCGGCGTCCTTGAGCCACAGCTCGACGTAGGCCGCCGGATCGAGCACCTCGCGCTGCACGACCAGCGCGTCGTGGCGCTCGGGCAGCCAGCCGGCCAGCCGCTCGTCCCAGGGTCGGTCGCGCTCGATGACCCAGTTGGCCAGCACCTGGCACCAGCCACCGGGGTTGAGGTGGCGCGGCGCCGTCCGGACGATGTCCTCGACGACCCGGTCGCCGGGCAGCCCGGAGTCGCGGTAGACGAGCCGCTCGTCGTGCCGGTAGAGCGCGGGCGAGATGACGAACGGCGGGTTGGTGGCGACCAGGTCGAACCGCTCGCCGCGCACGGGCTCGAAGAACGAGCCGTCGCGCACGTCGACGGCGACCTCGTTGAGCGCGGCGTTGAAGCGGGTGAGCGCGAGCGCGCGGGCGTTGACGTCGGTGGCGACGACCCGGCCGACGTGGTGGGCCAGGTGCAGGGCCTGGACGCCGCAGCCGGCGCCGAGGTCGAGGGCGGAGGCGACCGGCTCGCGGATCGTGAGCTGGGCCAGCGACGTCGAGGCCGGGCTGATGCCGAGCACGTGGTCGCCGCCGACGCGCTGGGGACCTCCGTCGAGGCCCGGGGTCAGGTCGCTGACGACCCACAGGTCGAGGTCGTCGGCGCCGTGGGAGGTGGAGTAGGGCCGGCAGTCGAGCCGGGCCGCGACCTCACCGACGCTGCGCTCGACCAGTCCGTCGACGGCGAGCCGGTCGACCAGGCCGGGCAGCGCCCGCTCGGCCTGGCTGAGCGACACCGTGGTCTGCAGCAGGAACAGCCGCACCAGCGTCTCCAGCGGGCTCCCGCCGCGGGTGCGCGCGAGCCCCGGAGCGGTCTCGTTGCGTCCCAGCGCGGCGTGCGCTCGCTCCCCCAACAGCTCGGCGACGCGGTCGTAGGTGAAGTCGGCCGCGACGAGGGCCTCGCGCAGGACGGGGGCGGTGGAGGGGTTCACCCGGCCCATCCTGGCCGATCCGCTGCGTCGGACGGCGGCCGGACCTACTGTGCCCCCATGGGGATTCACCTGCCGGCCGCCCGCTCCCTGCGCGCCGGCCTCGTCGCCGCCCTGACCACCACCGTGCTCGTCGTGCCCGCCGGGCCGGCCGACGCCGCGGCGTGCGTCGTGGTCGTGCCCGGGCTGCCGCCACTGTGCCCGCAGCCGGCCGCGACGACCCCGCCCACCATCGCCGGCACCGCGAAGGTCGGCGAGGTCGTCGCCGCCACCGAGCCGGTCTGGGACCAGGACGGCGTGACGACCACCTACCAGTGGCTGCGCGACGGCGCCGACATCGCCGACGCGACCGCGCAGACCTACACGCTGACCTCCGACGACTTCGGCACGATGATCTCGGTGCGCGCCAGCGGCCAGGGCTCCGGCCTGCTGCCCGGCACCTCCGACTCGGCGGCGGTCGAGCCCGCCCTGGGCGACCCGATCACCGCCACGACCGCCCCGGTGCTCACCGGCAGCGGCGCGGTCGGCGAGGCCGTGACCACCTCCGACGGCGAGTGGGGCGAGCCCGCGCCGAGCTACACCTACCAGTGGTACCGCAGCCGGTTCAGCGGGCGCGGGGCCGAGAAGATCGAGGGCACCACGACCTCGACCTACACGCCGGTCACCGCCGACACCGGCCGCGCGCTGGTGGCCGTCGTCGTCGCGGACCGCTACGGCTACGGGAAGGGCGCCGCGGTCTCCGACGTCGTCCGCGTGCCCAAGACGTCGAGCACCACCGGGCTGAGCCTGGTGCGCAGCACCGTCCGCCGCACCCAGGCCCCCAGCGTGCGGGTCGTCCTCGGCAGCGGGGCCGGACTCACCCCGACCGGCGTCGTCACCATCTTCGACGGCACCCGTCGCGTGCGCTCCTTCACCGTCTCGGCCGCCGCCGACGGCATCGTGACCTTCCAGCTCGCCCGCCAGGGCGTCGGCAAGCACCGGCTGACCGCCCGCTACGCCGGCGACACCGCCCACCGCTCCTCGACCTCGGGCGTGGCGGTCCTCACCGTCACCCGCTGATCAGCGGGCGGCCCCGTGGTAGTCGGTGTCGAGGGTGAACGCCCCGGCCTCGAAGTCGCGTCGCGCACCGCGGTAGAGCCCCAGCCTGAGCTCTGACTCGTAGCCCGCGTAGTCGGGCACGCCCAGGTCGCGCGCGACCGCCAGCTCGGCCTCCACGTCGTACGGCACGCGGACGAAGGTCAGGGCGAACGGCGCCGGGTCGGGCTCGTCGAGGTGGCCCTCGAGCACGCAGTACGACGCCGTCGGGTCGCCCATGGCGTTGCCGGCGCTGCCGGTGTTGAACAGCGTGCGGCCTCGCAGCTGGGTCTCGTAGAACGGGTCGTGGGTGTCGGCGTAGCCCACGACGTCGGGCTCGGGGGTCTCCCCGACCGCGGAGCGGGTGGCGTCGGTGTTGCGGAACTGCCCCAGGAACTCCTCCTCGTCCTTGACGTAGCGCACCCGTCGGTGCACGGTCTCGGCGCTGGCGTGCATGAGCCGGACCCGGCGCCCGCTCATCAGCAGGTCGTGGCAGAACGGCAGCCCCGCGAGCCAGGGGAGCTGGTCGGCGTCGAGCTCGTCGCGCCACCACCGCAGCGGGTCGTCGACACCGACGGGGTGCTGGTCGGGGTTGCCGACGACGTCGTCCCAGTTGCCGAGGAGGTTGACCTCGCAACGCTCGCGGCACACCGCGACCACGTCGCGGCCGCGTGGGCCCTTGCCGACGTAGTCCCCGAGGTTGAGGACCCGGGTGATGCCCCGGTCGTCGAGGTCGGCGAGCACGGCCTCGAGCGCCGTGAGGTTGCCGTGGACGTCGGACACGAGCGCGATCTGTTCCCGGGACATGCCCCGATCCTGCCAAGACGACGCTGACCCGCCGCACAGGTGCGACGGGTCAGCGTGGTGGTGCGGGTCAGGCGGTGGTGCCGACCACCGGGATCTCGTCACCGATGACCGACTCGCGGCGCTTGGAGACGACGATGACGACCGCGATGATCGCGACCGCGACCAGGGCGATGGCGATGCGGGCGGCGTCGTTCTTGTCCTCGCCTATGCTCAGGGAGACCACGGCGCTGGCGATGAGCAGCGACACCAGGTTCATGACCTTGATCAGCGGGTTGATGGCCGGGCCGGCGGTGTCCTTGAACGGGTCGCCGACGGTGTCACCGATGACGGTGGCGGCGTGGGCCTCGGAGCCCTTGCCGCCGTGGGCGCCGTCCTCGACGAGCTTCTTGGCGTTGTCCCAGGCCCCACCGGCGTTGGCGAGGAACACCGCCATCAGGGTGCCGGTGCCGATCGCACCGGCCAGGAAGCCGGCCAGGGCGGTGAAGCCGAGGCCGAAGCCGACGGCGATGGGCGCCATCACGGCCAGGACGCCGGGGGTGATCAGCTCGCGCAGGGAGTCGCGCGTGACGATGTCGACGACCTTGCCGTACTCGGGGCGGCCGGTGCCCTCCATGATCCCGGGGATCTCACGGAACTGGCGCCGCACCTCGTAGACCACGGCGCCGGCGGCGCGGGCGACCGCGTTGATGGCCAGGCCGGAGAACAGGAACACGACGGCCGAGCCGAGCAGCACCCCGACGAGGACGGAGGGGTCGAAGACGAAGAGGCTGAACAGCTCCTTGGCGTTGCCGGTGTTGAGGATGTCGAGCTCCTCGATGACCGTCGTGGCGTAGGAGCCGAACAGCGCGGTCGCCGCGAGCACGGCGGTGGCGATCGCGATGCCCTTGGTGATGGCCTTGGTGGTGTTGCCGACGGCGTCGAGGTCGGTGAGGATCTGCGCGCCCGCGGGCGACACGTCGCCCGACATCTCGGCGACGCCCTGGGCGTTGTCGGAGACGGGGCCGAAGGTGTCCATCGCGACGATCGAGCCGACGGTGGTCAGCAGGCCGCACCCGGCGAGCGCGACAGCGAACAGCGAGATGGCCAGGGAGCCGGTGCCGAGCAGGAACGCGCTGAACACGGCCGCACCCAGGACGAGGGTGGTGTAGACCGCCGACTCGAAGCCGACCGAGAGCCCGGAGAGGATGACGGTCGCGGCCCCGGTGAGCGAGGTCTTGCCGACGTCCTTGACGGGCTTGTACTCGGTGCCGGTGTAGTAGCCGGTGAGGGCGAGGATGCCGGCCGCGAGGACGATGCCGATGACGACCGCGATGGAGGCGATCAGGGCCGGGTTGCCGTCGGGCGTGTTGTCCTTGGAGATCAGGTCGAGCGCCGAGCCCAGCTCGCCGAAGTCGGAGAAGCTCGTGGGCAGGTACAGGAAGGACAGCACCACGCTGGCCACGGCCCCGACGCCCGCGGACATGTAGAAGCCGCGGTTGATCGTCGACAGGCCGTTGACGCCGGCGGTCGGCTTGGTGATGTAGACGCCGAGCACGGCGGTGAGCGCGCCGATGGCCGGGATCAGCAGCGGGTAGACCAGACCCTTGTCGCCGAAGGCCTGCGCGCCGAGGATCAGCGCGGCGACCAGGGTCACGGCGTAGGACTCGAAGAGGTCGGCGGCCATGCCGGCGCAGTCGCCGACGTTGTCGCCGACGTTGTCGGCGATCGTGGCGGCGTTGCGCGGGTCGTCCTCGGGGATGTTGTTCTCGACCTTGCCGACGAGGTCGGCGCCGACGTCTGCGGCCTTGGTGAAGATGCCGCCGCCGACCCGCATGAACATGGCGAGCAGGGCCGCGCCGAAGCCGAAGCCCTCGAGCACGTCGGGGGCGTCGCCCTGGAAGAAGATCACCACGAGGCTCGCGCCGAGCAGGCCCAGGCCCACGGTGAGCATGCCGACCATCGCCCCGGTGCGCAGGCCGATGGTCATGGCCGGCTCACGACCGACGGTGTTGGCCGCGGCCGCCACACGCAGGTTGGCCCGCACCGCGAGCGACATGCCGAGGTAGCCGACCGAGGCGGAGAACCCGGCGCCGACCAGGAAGAAGACCGAGCGGAAGATGCGGACGTGCATCTCGTCGGCCGGCAGGGCCAGCAGGGCGAAGAACGCGACCGCGGCGAACACCCCGAGCGTCTTGAACTGCCGCTGGAGGTAGGCGTCGGCGCCTTCCTGGACGGCCTGGGCGATGTTCTTCATGTTGTCGGTGCCCTCGGGGGCCGACATCACCTCGGTCCGGAAGACGAACGCCATCCCGAGCGCACCGAGTGCGATCAGGGCGACGACGATGACCAGGACCAGGTTGCCGCCAGAGACATCGACACCATCAACGGCTGCGGGAACGATCCCGGCCATGTTTCCTCCTGCGTGGGTAGGCGTGCGCCGCCCGGGTCGATGTGACCCAGGTCATGTTCGGAACGAGCCGGAGTTTACGCACGGGAGAGCCCCACGAGGACAGGGGGTGTGACGTGGACCACGCTTCGGACGCCGGTGGCCCGTGGCCTGGCCGCACCCGGGCCCGCGACGCTGCCGGTCCCCTTCGGGGTGGACCGGACCAGGGGTGGAGCGGCGGGTCAGGCCTGGGCGAGCGCGGCCTCGGCCGACTCGTGGATGACGAAGACCTTCGCCAGCCCGGTGATGCGGAAGATCTTGAGCAGCCGGTCCTGGTTGCAGACCAGGCTGAGCGACCCGTCGTGGGCGCGCACCTTCTTCAGCCCGCCGACCAGGACCCCGAGACCGGTGGAGTCGAGGAACTCGACCGCCTCCATGTCGACGACGAGGTGGTAGGTGCCCGCGGCGACCAGCTCGGTGATCTTGTCGCGCAGCTTGGGAGCCGTGTAGACATCGATCTCGCCGCCGACGGCGACGATCGTCCGCCCGTCGACGTCGCGCGTCTCAAGACTCAGGTCCACGTGTTCTCCCGGAAGAGGGTGTAGCAGGGCTGGAACATCAAACCATGCGGTTCGCGGTGGCGCACACGCGATGGCGAAGCCACGTCGACCGAGCGGTGACAGAGGTGGCAGAGCAGTGATGGCACGGTGGCGGCACGCCGGGAACGTGTCCCCGGGTTGTGCCACCATCGCGAGCATGTCCACCGCAGCCGCCGCCACCTCCCACGGCAGCGGCGCCGTCGGGCGGCAGTCGGTGGCCGCCCTGGTGTCCCGGTTGGCCTCCGTGCCCGGTCGCGAGGGCCGGCTCACCCACCTCGACGTGCGTCCCGCGCGGGCGGCCGAGTCCGTGCCCTGGCCGGCCTGGGTCGATCCGGCGCTCGTCGCGGCGCAGGAGGCGCGCGGCATCACCCGCCCGTGGTCGCACCAGGCGGCCGCGGCCGACGCGGCCTGGGCCGGCCGGCACGTGGTGGTGTCGACCGGCACGGCGTCCGGCAAGTCCCTGGCCTACCAGCTGCCGGCGCTCACCGCCGCCGCCGCGGGCCGCCGCGAGCGCGGACGACGCGGCGCGAGCACGCTCTACCTCTCCCCCACCAAGGCGCTGGCCCACGACCAGCTCGAGTCGCTCCTGGCGCTGCACCTCGACACCCGCATCACCACCTGCGACGGCGACAGCAGCCGCGACGAGCGCGACTGGGCGCGGGCCCACGCCGAGTACCTCCTCACCAACCCCGACATGCTGCACCGCTCGATCCTCCCCGGCCACGAGCGGTGGGCGGGGTTCCTGGGCTCGGTGCGCTACGTGGTGGTCGACGAGTGCCACCACTACCGGGGGGTCTTCGGCGCCCACGTCGCCCACGTGCTGCGTCGGCTCCGACGGGTCTGCGCGGCGTACGGCGCCACGCCGACGTTCGTCCTCGCCTCGGCCACGACCGCCGAGCCCGCCGCCACCGCCGCGCGGCTCACGGGCCTCGACGTCGAGGCCGTCACCGACGACGGGTCGCCCCGCGGCGAGGTCACCCTGGCGCTGTGGGAGCCGCCCCTGACCTCCTTCACCGGCGAGAACGGCGCCCCGGTCCGGCGCGCCGCGACGTCCGAGGCCGCCGACCTGCTGGCCGACCTGGTCGCCGAGGACGTGCACACGCTGGCCTTCGTCCGCTCGCGCCGTGGGGTCGAGCAGGTGGCGCTCACCGCCGCGGCCCTGCTCGAGGAGGTCGACCCACGGCTGGCCGGCCGGGTCGCGGCCTACCGCGGGGGCTACCTGCCCGAGGAGCGCCGCGCCCTCGAGGCGGCGCTGCGCCGCGGCGACCTGGTCGGGCTGGCGGCCACCAACGCCCTCGAGCTCGGCATCGACGTGAGCGGGCTCGACGCCGTCATCATCGCGGGGTTCCCCGGCACCCGCGCCGCGCTCTGGCAGCAGGTCGGCCGGGCGGGGCGGGGCGCCCAGGACGCCCTCGGGGTGCTGATCGCGCGCGACGACCCGCTCGACACCTACCTGGTGCACCACCCCGACGTGCTGCTGGGCCGACCGGTCGAGGCGCACGTCTTCGACCCCGACAACCCCCACGTGATGGGACCGCACCTGTGCGCGGCGGCCCAGGAGCGTCCGCTCACCGAGGACGACCTGCCCCTCTTCGGGGCCGGTGCCGCCCGGGTCGTCGAGGCGCTGGTCCGGGCGGGGCTGCTGCGCCGACGGGCGCGCGGCTGGTTCTGGACCGACCGGCGTCGCGCCGCCGACCTCACCGACATCCGCAGCACCGGGGGCGCCGCGGTGGCGCTGGTCGAGACCGGCACCGGACGCGTCGTCGGCACCGTCGACGCCGGTCGCGCCCACGGCACCGCGCACACCGGTGCGGTCTACCTCCACCAGGGCGACACCTGGGTCGTGGAGTCGCTCGACCTCGACGAGCGCGTGGCGAGCATCGTGCGCAGCGACCCGGGCTACACGACCACCGCCCGCGAGGTCACCGACATCACCATCCGGGCCGAGCGCGAGCACCGCACGTGGGGGCGTTGCCGCCTGTCGTTCGGCGACGTCGAGGTGTCGCACCAGGTCGTCTCCTACCTCAAGCGCAGCCAGCCGTCGGGCGAGGTGGTGGGCGAGGTGCCGCTCGACCTGCCCGCCCGGTCGCTGGCGACGGCCGCCGTGTGGTGGACCGTGCCCGACGACGTGCTCGTCGACGCCGGCCTCGTCGGGCCGGCCGCCGACGACCTCGACCTCCCCGGGGCCGCCCACGCCGCCGAGCACTGCTCGATCGGCCTGCTCCCGCTGGTCGCCACCTGCGACCGCTGGGACATCGGCGGTGTCTCCACCGCACGCCACGCCGACACCGGGGTGTTGACCGTCTTCGTCCACGACGGCCAGCAGGGCGGGGCCGGTTTCGCCGAGCGCGGCTACCGCGCCGCGCGCCGGTGGCTGGGCGCGACCCGCGAGACCATCGCATCGTGCGAGTGCGAGCACGGCTGCCCCTCGTGCGTGCAGTCACCCAAGTGCGGCAACCAGAACAACCCCCTCGACAAGCCCGGGGCCCTGCGGCTGCTCGACGTGCTGCTCGCGCAGGCCGACGACGACCCTGACGAGGCTCCCACGCGCTAACCTGCGCGCATGTTGCTCCTGGGCCTGGTCCTCATCGCCGTCGGTGCCGTGCTGGTGATCGGTGGCGTCTTCGCCGCGGAGATCACCGGCGGGCAGGCCGAGTTCATGGGCATCGACGTCAGCCCGATGGCGCTGTTCCTGCTGGGCACGGCCGCCGGCGTGTGCGTGCTGCTCGGCCTGTCCTTGGTCCGGTTCGGCGCCCGACGCGAGCTGCGGCAGCGCAAGGAGCGCAAGAGCATCGACGAGCTGTCGCAGAAGCTCGACCGGGCCGAGGCCGAGCGGCGTCGCGACATCGACGACGAGCGCTGACCTCGGCCCGACCCCTGCCTCAGCCGGGTCCGGCGCGGGCCTCGGCCTCCAGGTCGCCGGACTGGCCGAGCCAACGAGGGCCCTCGACCCGGACCTTGACCCGGACCTCACGTCCGCTGACCGAGCACGCCGTCACCTCGGCGCCGTTGGCTGCGGCGAGGGCGCCGGCCGCCGCACAGCCGTCGCCCCGGTCGGCCAGCGCCCGGGCCCCCGCCAGCGCCGCCAGGTCGGCCGCCGCCTGGGCGGTGCGGTGGTCGACGACCAGGGCCGACACCACCGACAGCGCCGCGCCGACGAGCACCAGCATCCCGGCCAGGGCGAGCGTGAGCACGGTGGCGGCTCCCCGCTCGCCCTGCTCGCCGCTCCGGCGACGGGTCACGGGTCGTCCTCGGCCAGGGCGACCGCCTGTGCGTGCACGGTGACCGACGGCAGGAAGCTGAACAGTCCACCGGGACCCTCGACCTCGGCCGACGCGGTGGCGACGACGCGCTCGCCCGACGTGGTGACCGTGACCCGGGCACCGGCGGGCGCCACCTGCTCGCCCGCCGCGACCGCGGCCCCGGTGTCGTCGCCACGGGCCAGGGCCCGGGCGGTCTCGCGGGCGGCATCGACGGTGCGGACCTGGGCGGCGCCGACCGACAACAACCACACCAGGCCGACCGTGACCGCCAGCAGCAGCGGCAGGGCCATCGCGAGCTCGGCGGTCACCGCACCACGCTGGTCGCGGCGCCGCCGGGTCACCCGATGCCCAGCAGCCCGAGGACGTGGTCGAACAGCGTCTTGAGCAGCTTGTCGCCGAACCCGCCGGTCAGCAGCTGGTAGAGCAGGCCGGCGAGCCCGGCCCCGGCGGCGGTGCCGACGGCGTACTCGGCGGTGGTGATGCCGCGGTCGTCGCGGCGGGTCGGACGGAGGCGGCGGGTCAGGTGACGCGGCATGGGTGGTTCCCTTCGTGGTGGGGCCGCCCGGTGCGGCCCGCGGCCAGAAGACTGCGGGCCGCGGCGGACGTCTCGCGACCGACGACGACGGGTCTGTGGAGGACCGGTGGCATCGGTTCGGTGTGGACGACTCCGGGCCCTCCTCACCACGCGATCGAGCCCAGCAGCCCGGCCACGAGCGGCACGATCCCGATCAGCACGAACGCGGGCAGCAGGCACAGCCCGAGCGGCACCGCGGCCTTGACCCCGACCGCCCGGGCGCGGTCCTCGACCGTGGCGCGGGCGCGGCGGGCCAGGTCGTCGGCGAGGCGCTCGACCGCGGGCACGACGGCGGAGCCGGTGTCGTGGGCGCGGGCCATGGTGCGCCCGAGCGGGGCGAGGTCGGGGTCGGCGGCGAGGTCGGTCCACACCGTCGCCGCCGGTACGCCGAGCGCGAGGCGGGCCACGACCGGCCCGAGCCGGTCGGCGGCGGCACCGGGCAGGGCCCGGGCGACCAGCACGACCGCGTCGGCTGGTGCGGCGCCGGAGCGCAGGGCCGCGCCGAGGAGCGCGACGACCGCGGGCAGGTCACGACGTACGTCGGCTCGCGCCCGGCGGGCGGCCGGCGTCTCGGCGCGCCCGATGACGACCCACACCCCGAGCCCGGCACCCGCCGCCGCGACGAGGCCGGCCGGCCCGCCGACGAACGTGCCTCCCGCGGCCGCGGCCAGCAACGACCACACGGCACGGTGGCGACGCAGCCAGCCGACCTCGACGACCGGGGCCGCGAGCGTGGGCGCGGCGGGCGGTGGCAGCCGGGCGCGTGGCGGCACCACCAGCGCCACGGCGAGCGCGGCCGACGCGGCGGCGAGGAGGTGGAGGGCGTTCACGGGCGGTCGACCTCGCGAGCCAGGGCCTCGATCCAGGCCAGCCCGGCGAACGCGAAGGCGATCCCGAGCGCCAGGCAGCCGAGCCCGACAGGGGTGGTGAGCAGGAAGCCCCACGGGTCGCCACCGGCGCCGTTGCCCATCGACAGCGCGAGCAGGGGCAGCGCGGCCACGAGACGGGCGGTCGCCCGGGCCGAGGCGAGCTCGCCCTCGACCACCCGGCGGGTCGCCTGGGCGTCGCGCAGGCCGAGGGCCACCCGGTCGAGGGTGTCGGCCAGGCCCTCGCCGGTGCGGTGGGCGACCTGCCAGGCCGCGGCGACCACGCGCAGGTCGGCGGCCCCGGGGCGCTCGGCCAGCGAGCGCCAGGCGGCGGGGACGTCGGCCCCGACCCGGTGGGCCTCGGCGACCGGGCCCAGCGCGGGCCAGTCCTCGGCCGCGCGGTCGAGCGCGAGGGCCGAGGGCCTCCCGGCGGCGAGCTCGGCCGCGAGGGACTCGCAGGTCTCGAGCACCCGGGCCGCCGTGGCGCCCGCGGCCAGCCGTGCGGCGCGGGCCCGCCACAGCCGCCGCCCGGCCAGGCAGGCCGCGACGAGCACGACCCCGAGGACCACCAGCCGGGGCGAGCCCCGTCCGACGAACAGGAGCCCGACGACGAGGGCACCGGCGACGCCGACGGGCCCGAGCGTCTGCGACCGCGGGCCACGACCCTCGGCGGACTCCGGCGCCGGCGACCGTGGCCGGCCGGGCACCGCCAGTGCCGCGGCCGCTGCCGCAGCCGCCATCGCGAGCAGGGCGGACGCGCTCACGCGCGGCCCTGGTCGAGCCGGGAGAGCAGCCGGTCAATCGCCGGGCCCTCGTGCAGCGACAGGGTCGGGCCCACCTCGAGCGCGACGTCCATGGTCACCAGGCCGGCGGCGTCGCGGCCGGGGACGGCGACCTGGGCGACCCGGCGTGACCCGTCGGGCCCGCGGGCGAGGTGGACGACCACGTCGACGGCTGAGGCCAGCTGGCTGTGGGCGGCTTCGCGACCGAGGCCTGCCGCCAGCGCGAGAGCCTCGACGCGTGCCGGGACGTCGACCGCGGAGTTGGCGTGGAGGGTGCCGCAGCCACCCTCGTGGCCGGTGTTGAGGGCCGCGAGCAGCTCGACGACCTCTCCGCCACGCACCTCGCCCAGGACCAGCCGGTCGGGGCGCATCCGCAGGGCCTGGCGGACCAGCGTGCGCAGGTCGACCGCGCCGGCCCCCTCGGCGTTGGGCGGGCGGGCCTCGAGCCCGACCACGTGGGGGTGGTCGGGACGCAGCTCGGAGGCGTCCTCGACGACCACGATGCGTTCGCCGGGCGGCAGCCGCGACAGCAGCGCGGCGAGCAGCGTGGTCTTGCCGGTGCCGGTGCCGCCGCTGACCAGGAACGGCAGGCGCGCCGCGAGCACCCGCTCGAGCAGCCGGGCGACCGGGGCGGTGAGGGTGCGGGCCGCGACCAGCTCGTCGAGGGTGAACCCACCGCGGCGCGGCACCCGCAGCGAGATCGCCGTGCCGGGCCGGGCGATGGGGGCGAGGACGGCGTGGAAGCGGGTGCCGTCGGCCAGGCGCAGGTCGACGAACGGCGAGGCGTCGTCGAGGCGACGGCCGCCGAGGGAGGCCAGGCGCTGGGCCAGGCGGCGTACGGACGCCTCGTCGGGGAAGGAGACCGTGCTGCGCTCGAGCCCGGCGCCCCGGTCGAGGTAGACCTCGCCGGACCCGTTGACGACGACGTCGGTCACCCCGGGCAGCGCGAGCAGGGGCTCGAGCGGACCGGCGCCGACGACGTCGCGCCGCAGCAGCTCGTGCACGGCGAGCACGGTGGCGTCACCGACCGGGCGGCCGGTGTCGCGCAGCGCCTCGGCGACGCGATGGGGGGTCAGGTCGCCAGGGGTGCGTGCGAGCCGCTCGCGCACGGCGTCGACCAGCCCGGCGGGCAGGGCCTCGATCACGCCGCGACCCGACGGGCGGCGCCGGGCGCGGCCAGCAGCGCGAGGAGGTCGGCGCAGGCCCGGGCCAGCGGGCTGCGGGGGTTGCGGACGGGACCGAGGCCGAGGTCGATCGACTCGTCGAGCGCGCGCTGGTGGGGGACGGCGCCGAGCACCGGCGTGCCTGCGGCACGCGACACCTCGTGGGCGAGCAGCCCGCCGCCGCGCAGCACGAGGCCGAGGTCGGCGCGTCCGTCGTGGCGCGCGCAGACCCGGGCCGCCGACGCGACGCCGGCGACGGTCGCCACCGTCGCCACCAGCACCAGGTCGCAGCGCGCGACCACCTCGTCGAGCAGGGGGTCGGGGGTGCGCGGGAGGTCGACGACGACCGTGTCGTGGCCGCGTCGCGCCGCCGACAGGGCCTCGCGGACCGCGAACGCCTGCAGGGTCGCGGTGGTGCCGGCGTACCAGGTGAGGACGCCGAGCCGACCGCGTCGCGGCAAGGCCTCGCGCAGGGCGCGGGCGCTGAGCCGCCCGGTGGTCTGGCACAGCGCGTCCCAGCGGAACCCGTCGTGGCGGTCGAGCCCGAGGACCCGGTCGAGCCCGGGGCCCAGGGGGTCGCAGTCGATGACGACGGTCTCGCCGGTCTGCGCGGCGACCTGGCCCAGGGAGCAGGCCAGCGTGGTCGCCCCGGCGCCGCCCGACCCACCGACGACGCCGACCACGAGCCCGCGCGGGCGGGCCGCCTCGCCGAGGTCGGTGAGGGTCTCGACCACCCAGCCCTCGGAGCGGGGCAGCTCGGCGACGTTCTCGGCGCCGAGGCCGAGGCCGGCCCGGAAGAGCGCGGTGTCGGTGGCGCCCCAGGCGATGACGTGGACGCCGTCGCGCCGGTCGGGCCCGAGCTCGGCCAGCCGACCGGCCAGGTCGCCGCCGACCAGGACGACGGGCGCGCGCGCCCACGAGCGCAGCGCGCCCCCGGGATCGGCGACGACCTCGGGGGTCACGCCGGCGGCCGCGGCCAGGCGCAGCAGCTCGTCGCGCAGGGCGGGGTCGGCGGTGACGACCAGAGGAGCGTCGTGGCGAGGGGTCTGGTGGGAGGTCCGGGGTGCATGGTCGAGGGGCATGGACGAGGGTTGCCCGCCGCCGCGAGCGCCCACCCCCGGCGGCGTACGGCCTGGGGACGACGCGGGGCGCAGCGGCCCTGTGGACGGCTCCGGGTCGTTTCCACGGGCTTTCCACGTGCTTTCCACAGACGACGGCCCGGCTCGGCGCACCCTTTCGGGCCGGTCGGTCCACCTACGATGACGGCATGACCCGCGCGGCGGCGTTCTTCGACCTCGACAAGACCATCATCGCGAAGTCGAGCACCCTGGCCTTCTCCAAGCCCTTCCAGGCCGGCGGTCTGATCTCGCGACGAGCGGTGCTGCGCTCGGCGTACGCCCAGTTCGTCTTCCTGGCCGGCGGAGCCGACCACGACCAGATGGAGAAGCTGCGGCAGTTCATGTCGAGCCTGGTCGCCGGCTGGGACGTCGCCACCGTGCGCGAGATCGTCGCCGAGACCCTCCACCACGTCGTCGACCCGATCGTCTACGACGAGGCCGTCAGCCTGATCGCGGAGCACAGCCTGGCCGGGCGCGACGTCGTGATCGTCTCGGCGTCGGGCACCGAGGTCGTCGAGCCGATCGGCGAGCTGCTCGGCGCCGACTACGTCGTGGCGTCGCGGCTCGAGGTCGTCGACGGCAAGTACACCGGCGAGATCGACTACTACGCGTTCGGCAAGGAGAAGGCCCGCGCCATCGAGCAGCTGGCCCGCGACCGCGGCTACGACCTGACGCAGTGCTACGGCTACAGCGACTCGGTGACCGACGTGCCGATGCTCGCCGCCGTCGGCTTCCCGCACGCCGTCAACCCCGACAAGGACCTGCGCAAGGAGGCCGCCTCGCGCGGCTGGCCGGTCCTGGTCTTCGTCAAGCCGGTCGCGCTCGAGTCGCGGGTGCCGCTGCCGCCGGCCAAGCAGACCCTGGCCGCGCTCGCCGTCGGTGGGGCGTTCGCCGTCGGCGGGGTGCTGTGGACCAACGCGCGCAAGAAGCAGCGCGGCGTGACCTGATCCACCCCGTCGCACCGGCGCACGCGTCCGGCGTGCAGGGCGGAACCTTCCACCTGCCCACCACTGGCGCGGGCTCCTAGCGTCGCCCCATGACCTTCGACCAGCTGGGCCACCTCGCCGACCGGGCGCCGCAGGCACCGACCGTCGCGCTGCGCCTCGTCACGACGTACGACGGCCGCACCCGTCGCATCGACCTCGCCCTGGCGGGCGCTGCGTCGGTGGCGGTCGAGGACGGCGAGGCCACGACGTTCCCGACCGACCAGCTGTGGCCGGTGGTGCGGGGGCTGCTGCCGCCGCTGCCGCAGCTGACCGCCGACCCCGAGGGGCGCCCCGCGACCGACCACCGCGAGCCCGGGCCGGGCTTCGCCGACGAGTGCCGGGCGTTCGTCGCGCTCGCGACCGTCGCCGACGAGCGCGTCAGCGTCCGCACCTGGCTGGCGACCGACGACGAGCTGTGGGCGGTCGCGCCGCAGGCCGACGGCACCACCGACCTCAGCCCCGCGGCCGACGGCGCTGTCGCCGACCTGCTCGTGTGGGACGTGACCGCGGCCCTGGAGGTGCTGGTGGCGCAGGCCGAGCGACGGGCGTCCTGACCATGACCACGCTGGGGATGGACACCGAGGCCGGGCTGGCGGCCTCGACCGAGCTCGACCGCGGCTCGCAGCGCATCGCCGAGCTCGCGACGCGCCTCGACGGCGCGCTGCGCTCCTTCGAGTGGACCGGCCTCGACGCCGAGCGCACCCTCGACGCCTGGCAGCACACCGAGCGGCCTGCCCTCGACGCGACCGTCACCCGGCTCGCCGAGATGGCGCTGCAGGTCCGGCAGGAGGCCCAGGCCCAGGACGTCGTGTCCGGCGACGGCTCGTCGCCGGTCACCGGCGACGGTGGGGTCGTCACATCGGCTCAACCACAGGGGTTCTTCGCCTCGGTCGGGCAGTTCCTCACCGACCGCATCGCCGCGGCGTACGACGGGGCGGTGCGCACGCTCGGCCACGCGGGCGGCCCGCTGGGCCAGGTCGGCGACGTGCTCACCGGCCGCCAGGACCACTCGGTCTCCGAGATCGCTGCGAGCGCCCTGCTCACCCTGGGCTCGGCGGCCGGCACCGTCGCCAACCTGGTCACCGGCAAGGAGCAGCACGTGCTCGGCGAGGGCACCGGTGTCGCCGGGGTCCCGACCGTCGTGCCCGCCCAGGGCGCGGGCAGCCTCTACCACCCCGCCCTCGCCCCGCCCACCGACCTGCCCGGCCTGATGCAGAGCGTCACCGACTCCTACCAGGTCGGCGCCGACCCCTCGGGCGGCAGCGGCGACGTGCGCATCACCCGCGTCGACAACGGGTCGGGGCCGGCGTACGTCGTGTCGATCCCCGGCACCGAGACCTGGTCGCCGGTGGCCGGGTCCGAGCCGCGCGACTTGTCGGCCAACCTGCAGCTCGTGGCCGGCAACCCGACGGCCGCGGCCGAGTCGGTGCGCGCGGCGATGGACGCCGCCGGCATCCCGCCCGGCTCCCCGGTGATGCTCGTGGGTCACAGCCAGGGCGGCATCATCGCCGCCCAGCTGGCCTCCGACCCGACGTTCGTGCGTCACTACGGCGTCACCAACCTGCTCACCTACGGCGCCCCCATCGACCACGTGCAGCTGGCGCCCGGCGTCGAGGCCCTACAGGTGCAGCACCGCTTCGACCTCGTGCCGCGCCTCGACCTCGGCGGCGTCGACGTGCACGGGGTCGACCCCCACACCCACGTCACCGCGGTGACGCTCGACAGCCCCGGCGGCGTCCTCGGCGTCGTCACCAACCACGACCACACGGCCTACATCAACTCGGTGCGCGACGCCATGGCCGGCGACAGCGACGCCGGTCGTATCCTCCGGGACTACCAGTCCACGCTCTCGCCGTTCCTCGTCACCGCGACCGGCACCGCGACCGCGATCGACGTGCCGGTCACCCGCCGGCCCTGACCTGGGGAGGCACCGGATGGGCCTGCTCTCCAAGATGCTCGGCGGTCGCCCCGGCGAGGCCGCCATCAACGCCACGCTCGCCGACGCGGTGCGGGTGCTGCCGGGCGTCACCGGCCACTCGCTGCGCTACAACCACCAGCCCCAGGCCTCCGGCGCCGTCTCGGGGATCGTCGACGTGGCCGACTCAGCGACCTTCCTCGAGGTGCTGCGGACCGTACGCCGCGTGCTCGACGGGCTCCTCGGCGCCGGCGCCGACCGGGTCACCTTCTACCTCACCGGCCGCACTCCCGACGGGGTCCCGGTGACGCCCGGCGACCTCGGCCTCACACAGCCGCCGACCGGCCGCGAGGTCGCCCAACGACTGCTGTCGTGACGGCGTCCGGCGCGCCCGACCCGCGAAAGTCAAGCCTTGTGTCGGCGGTCACACCGGCGTAGACATGGAGTCAGGAAGACAACTCAAGAGCAGCACGTGAACCGGGTACCCACGCGGCGAACCACCCTTCTTGAGGGCGCCTGCCATCGGGATACTCCCGGGACAGCAAGCTGAGATTGCACGCTTGGTAGCCAGCGGTTCACGTGTTCGCGGTGGCGCTCAGGTCCTCGAGGACCCGGGCGCCACCTGCACGTCAGCCCACCAGCACCTTCGCGGCCCGGTTGGCCGCAGCCGGCCCGGCGAGCTGTCGCAGCAGCAGCAGCCCGTCGACCAGGGCCAGGGCGGCCTCGGCCTCGCGACGTCGTACGGCGGGGGTGCCGACGAGCACCGTGGCAAACCAGTCGACCCAGCCGGCGACCAGCGGCGCGGCCAGCGAGCGGTAGGGCTCGGCACCGGCGGTCGCGAGCCCGACGGCCTCGAAGTAGAGGGCGAAGAGGGGGTCGACCTGCGGCCGGGCGAGCACCGGCCAGGCCCGGGCCACCAGGTCCCGGTGGTCACGCGCCCCACCGGACACGGCGTCGGCGAGCACGCCGACGAGCCGGTCGCCCAGCACGGTGAGCACCTGGGTCACCAGGTCGTCCTTGCTCGGGAAGTAGTAGACGATCGCGCGGTCGGTGACACCGAGCCGCGTCGCGAGCCGGCCGAAGGTGAGCCGGTGGAGGCCGTCCTCGAGGGCTGCGTCGACGGCACCCTGGAGCAGCTCCTCGCGCGTGTGTCGATAACCCATGCCTTGATCGTAGTGATCACTACAGCTAGTTTATGTAGTAGTCACTACAAAGGAGGAGCACGCCATGACGAGTGCACTGCAGATCCTGTCCGCCTCCCGCGCCGCCGTCGGCGCCGGCACATGGGCGGCTCCCGGCCCGTCGTGGCGCACGTTCGGCCTCGGCAGCCTCGCGGACGCCGGGCCCTCGGCCGGCATCATCAGCCGGCTGTTCGGCGCCCGCGAGCTCGCCCTGGCCCTCGGCCTGCGCCACCCCGACCCGGCCGTGCGCCGCGTGGTCCTGCAGGCCGGCCTGGCCATCGACAGCATCGACGTCGCGGCCAGCCTCATCGGCCTGCGCAACGGCGCCCCGAGGGCCACCCTGCTCGGCGTCGCGGCCGGGGCTGCCTCCTTCGTCGCCCTGGGCGCGGTCGCCCTCGGTCAGGATCGGCCAGGACGAGTGAGCTAGTCCGCGGCCCGCCGCAGCGGGCTCGCCTCCGCGGCGGCGGCGTAGGCCTCGGCGGCGTACAGGGTCCAGGCGTGCACGCCGGCAGCACCACCCTCGGCGTAGCCGCGCAGGTTGGACTCGTAGGCCTCCCGCAGCGCCAGGTGGCCGGCCTCGGGCACGATCAACGACTTCTCGTCGACGCCGCGCGCGACCAGCACGAGCCGCTCGACGGCGCGGGCCACGATGCCGTTGTGCGACGGGAACGGTGCCGCCGTGACCAGCTCGGCGTGCACCAGGCCCGCGACGAGCAGGGCCGGAGCGTCGGTGTTCGAGGTCAGCACGGAGGCGATGTCGCGCAGCCGGGCGGCCGACTCGGCGTCGCGCGGGCGCCCCAACCGGTCGTCGGCGACCGACCCGGTGGCGGCCAGGGCGTGCACGCGGGCCAGGGCCTGCAGCGGCGAGCGCCCCAGCGTGGGCGCCAGCAAGAGCAGTTCGGTCGAGACCCGCACGCTGTCGACGGCGATCTCGTCGCCCTCGCCGCGCCGCACCTGCGCCAGCGTCGAGGTCGAGCCCTCGAGGACCGCACTGGCGTGGGCCCCACGTAACAGCGACTCGGCCGTCGTCTCGGGCGAGGTACGGCGCAGCCCGCGGTCGCGCAGCACCACGTCGATCCCGTCGCGCGCGGCGGCGTAGGCCGACGGGACGCCCTCGAGGGTCACCAGCCAGGCGAGGGGATCGGTGGTCACCCGTCCACGGTATCGGTGCCCGATCGGCGCCAGGGTTCGGCACCTCGACCCGCTCGCGCCTCGCCCACCGGCACGGCCCGGCGCCGTACGATCGGCAGCGATGAGCGAGGACCACCAGCGCCACGCCCGATCCTTCGGGGGCGTGGCCGACGCCTACCACCGCGGACGGCCGTCCTACCCCGACGACGCCGTGGCGTGGCTGGTCGGCGACCGCCCCGTGACGGTGCTCGAGCTCGGCGCCGGCACCGGCAAGCTGACCGAGCGCCTGGTCGCTGCGGGCCACGACGTCCACGCGACCGAGCCCGACGAGGCGATGCTGGCCGTGCTGCGCCGGCGGCTGCCCGACGTGCGCACCTCCGCGACCGGGGCCGAGGAGATCCCCGTCGCCGACCAGTCCGTCGACGTCGTCGTCGCCGCCCAGTGCTTCCACTGGTTCGACGCCGCGGTCGCCCTGCCCGAGATCGCCCGGGTGCTGCGCCCCGGCGGCCACCTGGCCGCGGTGTGGAACCAGCGCGACGAGCGCATCCCCTGGGTCCGCAAGCTCGGCCGCATCATCGGCACCCAGGACAACGTCACGGCCCCCCTGGCCTCGGTCGAGTCCTCCGACGACTTCCACGAGGTCGACGAGACGGCGTTCAAGCACTGGCAGGTCGTCGACCGGCGCTCCATCCAGGACCTCGTGCTGTCGCGCTCCAACGTCGCGGTCCTCGACGCCCCCGAGCGCGAGCGCGTGCTGGCCGACCTTCTCGCCCTCTACGACGACTACGGCCGCGGCATGGACGGCATGCAGCTGCCCTACCAGGCGCGCTGCTTCCGGGCCCGGGTCACCGAGCGGGTCGCCCCGCCCGCGCCGGCACCGACGCTCGAGCCGACCGTGCCGATCTCGCTCGGCGCCCCGGACGCCGACGACCCCCAGCACGACACCGCCGACACGATCCCGCGCGTCGCCGCCGGTCTCGACGACACCGGCACCCTGCTCATCGACTTCCGCTGACGCGGGTCACCCGCCTGCGCGTCCGACGTGGTCGGGTGTGGTCGGGTGTGGTCGGATGTCGCCATGGCACGCACGTGGCGGCGGACACACCTCGGCACCGAGGCCGACCGCGCCACCTTCCGCACCCTGCACCAGGCCTCGCTGGCGTCCCCGGCGCTGCGCGAGGGGCTCACCGAGGACAGCGCCACCCGCGCGGCCGGTCACCTGCGCGCCCTGCTCGGCACCCCGGCGCTGGCGGTCACCGACACCGTCGGCTGCCTGGCGTGGGACGGCGCCGGCAGCCACCACCGGCAACAGGTGCGGACCCTCCTCGGCGCCACCCTCGAGCGCGGCCGCACCCGCAGCTTCGACCGCGGCGACCTCGGCTGCACCACCACCGGCTGCGAGGTGCGCACCGCGGTGGTGAGCCCCCTCGTCGTCGACGACCGCATCGTCGGCACCCTGGTCGCGTTCGCGCCGTACCCGACCGCGGGGCTGGCCCGCGCCACCGACGAGGTCGCGACCTGGGTGTCGGGTCAGCTGGCCCTGGCCGAGCTCGAGCTGTCGCGCACCCGGCTCGCCGAGGCCGAGGTGCGCGCGCTGCGGGCCCAGATCAGTCCGCACTTCGTCTACAACTCCCTCGGCGCGATCGCGAGCTTCGTGCGCACCGACCCCGACCGGGCCCGTGAGCTGCTGCTCGAGTTCGCCGACTTCACCCGCTACTCCTTCCGCCGCCACGGCGACTACACGACCCTCGCCGAGGAGCTGCGCTCGATCGAGCGCTACCTGCTGCTCGAGCAGGCCCGCTTCGGCGACCGGCTGCAGGTGACGCTGAGCATCGCGCCCGAGGTGCTCGGGGTGGCGGTGCCGTTCCTGTGCGTGCAGCCGCTGGTCGAGAACGCCGTGCGCCACGGGCTTGAGGGCGTCGACCGGGTCGGTCACGTGACTATCACCGCCCGCGACCGCGGCCAGGACTGCGTCATCGAGGTCGAGGACGACGGCGCCGGCGAGGACCCCGAGCGCGTGCGCCGCGCGCTCGCCGGCACCCTGTCGACCGACGGCGCGCACGACTCGGTGGGGCTGGGCAACGTCGACGCCCGCCTGCGCTCGACGTACGGCGACGACTACGGGCTGGTCGTCGAGACGGCCCCCGGCGCGGGCACGAAGGTGGTCGTGCGGGTGCCGAAGTTCGCGGCGGGGGTGTCGGCGTGACGGGCGGGCTGCGCGTGCTCGTGGTCGACGACGAGCGCCCTTCGCTCGACGAGCTGGAGTGGCTGCTCTCGCGCGACGAGCGGGTCGCGTCGGTGCGCACCTGCGACTCCGCGACCGACGGGCTGCGGGTGCTGCGCGAGGGCGACGTCGACTGCGTCTTCCTCGACATCCAGATGCCGGGCCTGACCGGGCTCGAGCTCGCCGAGGTGCTGGGCCGCTTCAAGGAGCCGCCGCCGATCGTCTTCGTCACCGCCCACGAGGCCCACGCGGTCGAGGCCTTCGACCTGCGGGCGGTCGACTACGTGCTCAAGCCGGTGCGCGCCGAGCGTCTCGCCGAGGCCGTACGCCGCGTGGTCGAGGGCGGCGCCGCCGAGCGGGTGGTGACCCCGACGGCCGACGTGCAGATCCCGGTCGAGCGCGGCGGCGTGACCCGCTTCGTCCCCCGGTCGACCGTCACCCACGTCGAGGCCCAAGGCGACTACGCCCGCCTGCACACCCCCACCGGCAGCCACCTCGTGCGGGTACCGCTGTCGACGCTCGAGGACGAGTGGGCCGACGCCGGGTTCGTGCGCATCCACCGATCAGTGCTGGTCGCCACCGCCCACGTCACCCAGGTGCGCATGGACGCCGGCCGGTGCACGGTCGTCGTGGCCTCGGGCAGCTCGGACGGCTCCGGTGTCGAGCTGGTGGTCAGCCGCCGCAACACCCGCGAGCTGCGCGAGCGGCTGCTGCGCCGGGGCGAGCCGTGACTCCTGCCGACCTGTTGCCCACCGGGTCTCGAGGCTCGTCGCTGGCGCTCCTCGCACCTCGACCACCGTGCCGGACGGCCACGGATGCATGAGTCCGAGCCGGCGCGGCGGGTGCGCGTCACCGGGCCCGACCGGCACGCGCGCCCGCGGCCGCAGCCGCGCACGGGCGACATCGACGACGAGACGCCGCTGGGCGGGGTCTACCTGGGGTCGCTGCTGCGCGAGCAGCTGCTGCTCGCCGCCCGGATCCTGGGCCTGCTGGCCCTCACCGTCGGCAGCCTGCCGCTGGTCTTCTACGTCGTGCCGGGGCTCGACGACGTCCGTGTGCTCGGGGTGCCGGTGGCGTGGCTGCTGCTCGGCGGCCTGGTCTACCCGTGGCTGGCCTGGCTCGGCTGGCGCTACGTGCTGCGCGCCGAGCGCAACGAGCACGACTTCGCCGAGCTGATGGGCGAGGTCGAGCGGTGAGCGCCGCATGACCACCGTGCCGGGGTTCGTGGCCGTCGTCGTCGTCACCGTGACCACGCTGGCGATCGGCACCTACGGGCTGCGGTTCTCGCGCACGACGTCGGACTTCTTCGTCGCCAGCCGCACCGTGCGGCCCGGGCTCAACGCCAGCGCGATCGGCGGTGAGTACCTCTCGGCCGCGTCGTTCCTCGGCGTCGCCGGGCTGCTGCTGACCTTCGGCGCCGAGATGCTGTGGTACCCGATCGGCTGGACGGCCGGCTACCTCGTGCTGCTGGTGCTGGTCGCCGCGCCGCTGCGGCGCAGCGGCGCCTACACGCTGCCCGACTTCGCCGAGGCGCGGCTCGCGTCGCGCCACGTGCGCAACCTGTGCAGCGTGCTGGTGGTGGCGATCGGGTGGCTCTACCTGCTGCCGCAGTTCGAGGGGGCGGGGCTGACGCTGGCCGCGGCCATCGACGCGCCGCGCTGGGTCGGGCCCGTGGTCGTCGGCGCGGTGGTGCTGGTCAACGTCGGGTCCGGCGGGATGCGCTCGATCACCTTCGTGCAGGCCTTCCAGTACTGGCTCAAGCTGACCGCGCTGCTGGTGCCGGCCGCCGTGCTGCTCGTGGTGTGGGCCGGCGACGAGGCCGTGCGATCGGCTGGCGGACCGAGCGCGACGGCCGGCGACTGGTCGGTGCCGCTGGGCGGCGGCGGCGCGCAGGGCCTCTACACGACGTACTCGCTGGTGCTGGCGACGTTCCTCGGCACGATGGGCCTGCCCCACGTGGTCGTGCGGTTCTACACCAACCCCGACGGCCGGGCCGCGCGGCGTACGACGCTGGCGGTGCTGGCGCTGCTCGGCGTGTTCTACGTCCTGCCGCCGGTCTACGCCGCGCTCGGCCGGGCCTACGGCGCCGACCCGGCCACCTCCGACAGCCTCGTGCTCGACCTGCCCCGGCTCGTCGTGCCGGGCACGCTCGGCGACGTGCTGACCGGGATGGTGACCGCCGGCGCGTTCGCGGCGTTCCTGTCGACGTCGTCCGGGCTCGCGATCGCGGTGTCGGGGGTGCTGACCCAGGACGTCACCTCGCGCCGGCTGCCCGGGCTGGGCGACCTGGGCGACCTGGCGGCGTTCCGCGTCGCGACGCTCGCGGCGGTCGTCGTCCCGCTGCTGGCGACGCTGGCGCTGCCCGACTTCGGGGTCGCGCGGGCGGTCGGGCTGGCGTTCGCGGTCGCGGCCTCGACGTTCTGCCCGCTGCTGGTGCTCGGCATCTGGTGGCGCGGCCTGACCGCCGCCGGCGCCGTCGCGGGTCTGCTCGTCGGCGGCACCGGGTCGGTCGCCGCGGTGGCCTGGACCCTCGCCCACGACCGGGCGCAGGGCTGGTTCGACGTCGTCGTGGGTCAGCCCGCGGCGTGGTCGGTGCCGCTGGCGTTCGCGACGATGGTCGTGGTGTCGCGTCGTACGACGGCCCCGGCCCACGCGCGCCGCTTCATGGTGCGGCTGCACACGCCGGAGACGGTCGAGCTCGACCGCTCCTGACCGTCGGGTCGAAAGGCGATCAGGCCGCAGGCCACCGGCAGCCGGACCGGCCGCACCAGGCCGGGGGCGAGGAGCAGACCACGCGACCGGGTCGGCCGTCGCTGTGCTGGCCCGCCGCGAGGGCCTCGGCGCGCTCGACGACCAGGTCGACGACCAGGTCGTGGGCGCCGATCACGTCGGCCACGACGACACCGTCGGGGGCCTCGCGGCGCACGCGGTCGTGGAAGAAGCCGGGCGAGAGCAGGTAGGGCGAGACGGCGTCGCCGGGGCGGACGACGTCGACCGGGCGGGAGCCGTGGCCCGACAGCGTCGCGAGCTCGACCGGGCCGTCCCACGCCCGGGCCAGCAGCGACATGGCGGCCACCTGGTCGCAGGTCGCGCCCTCGTCGGTGGAGCCGGCGGCGACGAGCACCACGCGCTGGCCGGGGGTCGCGCCGGCCTCGAGGAGGCGGGCGACCTGGGCCCGGGCGAGCAGCGGGTCGGGGCCGAGGGGGGCGCCGAGCACCACCGGCACCGAGGCCGTGGCGACCGCCTCGGGCAGGTCGCTGCGCATGTGGAAGCCGGTCGAGAGCAGCAGCGGCACCACGACGGTGGGCTCGGTGGCCGCGGCCATCACGTCGGCGAACAGCGGGTCGGAGAGCTCGACGAAGGAGGCCAGTGCGGAGGTGCCGAGCCGTGCGCCGGCGGCCTCGGCGACCCGCCGGGCGACGTCGTTGCCGGCGAGGTTGCGGGTGCCGTGCGCGACGGTGACCAGCGCCGTACGGCCCGGGGAGCCCGGGGGATCCTGCGACGTCGTCACGAGGTCACGGCCAGGCGGTAGCCACGTTTCACCACGGTCTGGATCATCCGGGTCCCGACGGCTGCGCGCAAACGGGCGACCGCCATCTCGACCGCGTGCTCGGTGCCGGCGGTGCCGGACGGCAGTGCGGCCAGCAGGTCGCGGCGCGAGACGACGTGGCCGGGGTTGACGACCAGGGCGTGCAGCACGGCCAGCGGCGCCGGCGACAGCTTGACCTCGACGCCGTCGACCAGCAGCACCTCGCCGTGCAGCAGCAGGCTGCGGCCACCCACGTCGAGCTGGAGGCCGTCGGTGCGCGACGGCAGCTCGGTCTCGAGCTGCTTGACCATCGCGGCCAGGCGCGAGCGCTCGGGGAAGATCGACGGCACTCCCCACATCTCGAAGGCGGCGGCGGTGACCGGCCCGACGCACGACGCGACGACGTCGGCCTGGAAGGCCGTGACGACGTCCTCCCGGCGTCCGGTCGACCCGGCGGCCTCCATCAGCGCGGCGACGGCGGGCGCGGAGGTGAAGGTCACCGCGTGCACGCTGCGCTCGGCGATCTCGTCGACCAGGTGGAACATCGGCCCGGGGTCCTCGGCCCGCTCGACGCGGTAGACGGTGACGGTCAGGACGTCGGCGCCGCGCCGACGCAGCGCGTGGGCGACCATCGACAGCGACTGGCCGTGCTCCTGCACCACGATCCGCTTGCCGGTGAGGTCGCGCCCGCGCAGGTGCTCCAGGACGTCGTCGAACTCCTCCGACTCGGGCGCCCACAGCTCGCGCAGCCCGCGGCGGCGCAGCGCCCCGACGCTCTTGGGACCGCGGGCGAGGATCTCGGCCTCGCCGAGGTGGGCGAGCAGCGCGTCGATCGTGCCGTCGTCCTCGGCCGCGGCGAACCACGTCTTCATGCCGATGCCGGTGGTGGCCAGGAACAGGTCGACCGGCGCGCTCAGCACCTCGAGGGTTGCGGCGCGCAGCGAGTCGGCGTCGACGTGGTTGGGGTTGGTCGACAGCGCCGGCGCCCACACGCAGGTCGCGCCGCGGCGTTCGAGCAGGCCGATCTGCTCCTCCACCTTGCGGGCCGCGGTGACGCCGACCCGGAAGCCCGCCAGCGGGAGGGGTGAGGTGGTCGGGGCGGCGGGGGTCACGGGGTCCGCCCGGCGCCGCGCATGTAACTCACCGTCCGGTGCACTTCCCCACCGGTAGACGGGTGGGGAAGTGGTCGTAACGGTGAGTTACATGCGACGCCCAGCCTCACCCGCCCCACGCCGGTCACGCCCCCCGCGCGCCCGGCGTGACGAGCACGACCCCATCACGGACTGTGGCGTCGTACGTCGGCACGCTGACCTCCGGGTCGTCGAGGCACCGTCCGGTGCGCAGGTCGTAGCCCTGCTTGTGCAGGGGCGAGGCGACGTAGGGCACGCCACCCCGGGTTCCCACGATCCCACGGGCGAGCACGCAGGCTCCACCGATGGGGTCGTAGCCGGACAGGGCGTGCACCTGGTCGTCGTGGGTGCGGAAGACGGCGACGGCCTCGCCGGCGACCAGGGCCAGCACCCCGCTCTCGCGGGTGAGGTCGTCGAGGCGGCACACCGCGACGTAGGTCTGCTGCTCGGTGGTCACGGCGCACCGACCGGGATCGAGGCGCCCAGCGAGACCGGACCGGTCGGCTCGCCCGGCACGGACTGGCCGCGCTCCTCGCGGAAGGTGATGTGGGGGTCGGGGACGTCGGGGGCGTTGACGAACGACACGAACCGGCGCAGCTTGTCGGGGTCGTCGAGGGTGGCCTTCCACTCGTCGAAGTAGCCGCCGACGTGGCGCTCCATCGCAGCCTCGAGCTCCGAGCCGAGGCCGAGCACGTCGTCGACGACCACCGCGCGCACGCGCTCCAGCCCGCCGTCGAGGGAGTCGACCCAGGGCGCGGTGCGCTGGAGCCGGTCGGCGGTGCGGACGTAGTACATGAGGAACCGGTCGAGGTAGCGGACCAGCGTCTCGGTGTCGAGGTCGCCGACGAGCAGCCGCGCGTGCACGGGGGTGGCGCCACCGTTGCCGCCGACGTAGAGGTTCCACCCCTTCTCGGTGGCGATGACGCCGAAGTCCTTGCCGCGCGCCTCGGCGCACTCGCGCGCGCACCCGGACACCCCGCCCTTGAGCTTGTGCGGCGAGCGCAGCCCGCGGTAGCGCAGCTCGAGGTCGATGGCGAGCTGGGTCGAGTCCTGCACGCCGTAGCGGCACCAGGTCGAGCCGACGCACGACTTCACGGTGCGCAGCGACTTGCCGTAGGCGTGGCCGGACTCGAAGCCGGCGTCGACCAGGCGTCGCCAGATCGCGGGCAGCTCCTCCATCCGGGCGCCGAACAGGTCGATGCGCTGCCCGCCGGTGATCTTGGTGTAGAGCCCGAAGTCGCGCGCGACCTCGCCGATCACGATCAGCCCCTCGGGCGTCACCTCGCCGCCGGGGATCCGTGGCACGACCGAGTAGGTGCCGTTGCGCTGGATGTTGGCGAGGTAGGCGTCGTTGGTGTCCTGGATCGTCACGTGCGCGGCGTCGAGCACGTGGTGCCCCCCGAGCCGGGAGGCCAGGATCGAGGCCACCGCCGGCTTGCAGACGTCGCAGCCGCGCCCGCCGGTGCCGTGCGCGGCGAGCACGGCGTCGTACGTCGTGTGCTCGTGGATCGCGACGACCTCGAAGAGCTCCTGCCGGGTCAGGGCGAAGTGCTCGCACAGGCTGCGATCGACCACCTTGCCCACCGACTCGAAGTAGTCCTCGATGAGCTTCTTGGTCAGCGACTTGCACGACCCGCAGGTCGACCCGGCACGCGTGGTCTCCCCCGCCGCGGCGGCCGCGACGATGTCGGCCTTGGTCACGTCGTTGCACGAGCAGACCTGCGCCTCGTCGGGCAGCACCAGCCCGCCCGACCCGCCCGAGGTCACCGGCAGGATGAGCTCCTCGGGGTTGGCCGGCAGCGGCAGGCCGGCACTGGTCGGGGTGGCGAGCATCGGGCGCAGCACCCCGTACGCCGACGCGTCGCCGACCAGCACGCCGCCGAGCAGCCGGGTGCCGTCGTCGCTGACGACGAGCTTCTTGTAGACCCCCGCGACGGCGTCTGCGTAGACGAGCTCGAGGGCACCCTCGGTGGTCGCGAACGCGTCGCCGAACGACGCCACGTCGACGCCCATCAGCTTGAGCTTGGTCGACAGGTCGGCCCCGGTGAAGGCGCCGTCGCCGCCGAGCAGCGCGTCGACGGCCACCTCGGCCATGGCGTAGCCGGGCGCGACCAGGCCGTACATCCGCCCGCCCGGCGCCGCGCACTCCCCGATCGCCCACACGTGCGGGTCGGAGGTCCGGCACTGCGCGTCGACCAGGACGCCGCCGCGCTCGGCCAGGTCGAGTCCGGCCGCGCGCGCCAGCGCGTCGCGGGGCCGGATGCCGGCCGAGAACACGACCAGGTCGGCGTCGACGCTGGTCGAGGTGCGAGCGGAGCGAGCCTCGAGACCACCGTCGACCTCCATCGCCAGCCCGGTGACCCGCTCCTGCCCCAGCACCGCGGTCGTCATGGCGCCGGTGTGCACGGTGAGCCCGAGGCCCTCGACGTGGCGCCGCAGGCAGGCGCCACCGGCGTCGTCGACCTGCACCGCCATCAGGCGTGGCGCCATCTCGACGACGTGGGTCTCGAGGCCCAGGTCGGCCAGCGCCTTGGCGGCCTCGAGCCCGAGCAGCCCGCCGCCGATCACCGCACCGACCCGGGCCCCGGCGGCGGCGTCGCGGATCGCCTCGAGGTCCTCGATCGTGCGGTAGACGAACGCGCCGGTCAGGTCGTGGCCCGGCACCGGTGGCACGAACGGCGCCGCGCCGGTGGCGAGCACCAGCTCGTCGTACCGGATCACGTGGCCGTCGTCGAGCAGCAGGGTCCGCGACCCCGGGTCGAACCCGGTCACCGCCCGGCCGAGCAGCAGCCGGACCCGCGGGTCGTCGTACTCGCCCTCGGGCAGCAGCGACAGGGCCTCGGCGCCGACCTCGAAGAACGACGTGAGCGCGACCCGGTCGTAGGCCGGGCGGGCCTCCTCGCCGACCACCACGACGTCGTGGGTCTCGGTCAGGCCGCGCTCGATCGCGGCCTGGACGAAGCGGTGGCCGACCATGCCGTGGCCGACGACGACCAGGGTCCTGCGGTGATGTGGGCTCATGAGGGGACCTCCAGGTGGATCGGCGGGGTGCGGGTAGCGAGCAGGTGGCGGACGGTGTCGGTGCAGCCGCCGCAGCCGGTGGTGGCGCGGGTGGTGTCGCGCACGGCCGCGAGCGAGGCGCACGCGCGGATCGCGCCGGCGGTGACGCCGGCGCAGGAGCAGACCTCGGAGGCGTCGTTGACCACGAGCGGCGCCGCGGCGCGCTCGCCGAGGAGCAGGTCGCCGGGCTCGTGCGCTGCCAGGCGGGTACGCCGGTCGTAGAGCTGGGTGATCAGCCCGATCCGCGACAGGTCGCCGACCAGGGTGGCCGCGACGATGCGACCGTCGGCGACCACGAGCCGGCGGTGCGACCCAGCGACCGGGTTGGAGACCTCGACGACCTCGCCCTCCGCGTCGGCATCACCGAGCACGGCGACGTCGAGGTCGGTGGCCCGCAGCCGCGCGACCGTCCGGCTGCCGTCGTACGGCGGGGTGATCCGGCCGGCCAGGTGGGCGGCCAGCAGCTCGGCCTGCTCCCAGGCCGGCGGCACGAACCCGGTGGTGCGGTCACCGCGCTGGGCGCAGTCGCCGATCGCGTGCACGTGCGGGTCGCTGGTGGTGAGGTGCGCGTCGACGACGACGCCGCGGCGCACCTCGAGCCCGGCGTTGCGGGCCAGGCCGGTCGAGGGCCGGCCGCCGGCGGTCAGCACGACGAGGTCGGTCGACAGGGTGTGGCCGTTGTCGAGCCGCAGGCCCCCGTCGGGCCCGTCGGTCAGGCGGACGGCGCGGGCGCCGGTGTAGACCTCGGTGCCGAGCCGGCGCAGGTCGCGGGCGAGGATCCGGCCGGCCTGGGTGCCGACCTGGCTGCGCAGCAGGTGCTCACCGCCCTCGACGACCTCCGTCGCCACGCCGCGCACCGACAGGGCGCGCGCGACCTGGAGGCCGAGGAGTCCGCCGCCGACCACGACCGCCCGGCGCGCCTGCGGGAGCGCCGCGAGCAGGCGGGTGCAGTCGTCGAGGTGGCGGAAGGCGTGCACGCGCTCGTGCAGGCGGCCGTCGACCTGCACCAGCCCGCGGATCGGCGGCAGCGTCGGGATGCTCCCCGTCGCCAGCACCAGCCGGTCGTAGGGGATCGTCTCGCCGTCGACGAGCATCACGTCGCGGCGCTCGAGGTCGACCGTCAGCACCCGTGAGCCCAGGCGCAGCTCGACGTCGTGGTCGGCGTACCACTGCGCGGAGCGCAGGGTCAGGGCCGAGGGCTCGTGGGTGCCCTCGAGCACGGCCGAGAGCAGGATCCGGTTGTAGGGCAGGTGGGGCTCGTCGCCGATCAGGGTGACCGTGATCGGGTCGTCCGCCCCAGCGTGCGTCCTGGCTCCCGCTGGGGCGGACGACCCGACCAACCCCTCGACCAACCGGACCGCAGCCATGCCGGCACCGATGACCACGATCCTCTGCGGCCCGGGCGGGGCGCTCATGCGCGCACCGCCGCGGCGCAGACCTTGAACGCAGGCATCCGGCTCGACGGGTCGAGCGCGTCGTGGGTGAGCCGGTTGGCGCCGACCCAGTGGAAGGGCACGAAGACGGTGTCGGGGCGGATGGTGGTGACGACGCGGGCCGGCGCCTTGAGCTCGCCGCGGCGCGTGGTGACCACGACGGGCTCGCCGTCGCGGACGCCGACGCGGGCGGCGAGCATCGGGTGCAGCTCGACGAAGGGCCCGTCGTGGGGCAGGTCGGTGATCCGGCGGGTCTGGGCGCCGGACTGGTACTGCGCGAGCACGCGTCCGGTCGTGAGGTGCACCGGGTAGTCGTCGTCGGGCTGCTCGGCGGCCCCGACGTGGTCGACCACCACGCACCGCGCGCGACCGTCGGGGGTGGCGAAGGCGTCGGCGAACAGCCGGGGCGTGCCGGGGTGGTCGGCGCTCGGGCAGGGCCAGAAGACACCGTGCTCGGCGCGGATCCGGTCGTAGGTGATGCCGGCGTAGTCGGCGCGGCCGCCGGCCGAGGCGCGGGCCAGCTCGGCGAACGCCTCCTCGGGGTCGGTCGGGAACGCCGCGGTCGACCCGAGGCGCGAGGCCAGCCCGGCGATGACGTCGAGGTCGGAGCGCACGCCCGCGGGCGGGGCGACCGCCTGCTGGCGCAGGATGACGCGGCCCTCGAGGTTGGTCATGGTGCCGGTCTCCTCCGCCCACTGCGTCACCGGCAGCACGACGTCGGCCATCGCGGCGGTCTCGCTGAGCACGACGTCGGCGACGACGAGCAGGTCGAGCGCGGCCAGCCGCTCGGCGACGTGGACGGCGTTGGGCGCCGAGACGACGATGTTGCTGGCGTGCACGAGCAGCGCTCTCGGTCCGCCGTCGGTGCCGAGCGAGTCGAGCAGCTCGTAGGCCGACAACCCCTTGCCGGGCAGACTCTCTGGCTCGACGCCCCAGACGCCGGCGACGTGCGCGCGGGCGGCGGGGTCGTCGATCATCCGGTAGCCGGGCAGCTGGTCGGACTTCTGGCCGTGCTCGCGACCGCCCTGGCCGTTGCCCTGGCCGGTGAGACAGCCGTAGCCGGCCGACGGCTTGCCGCACATGCCGAGCGCGAGCGCGACGTTGATCCAGGCGAGCACGGTGGCGGTGCCCTGGCTGTGCTGCTCGGCGCCGCGGGCGGTCAGCACCGTGACCCTGGCGGCGCCGGCCAGCAGCGTCGCCAGCGCGCGCAGCTCGTCGGCGCCCACCCCGCTCACGCGCTCGACCCGCTCGGGCCACCACGCGGCGACCGAGCGGCGTACGTCGTCGAAGCCGGTGGTGCGGGCCGCGACGTAGGCCTCGTCGACGGCCCCGGCGGCGTCGAGCAGGTGCAGCACCCCCAGCGCGAGCGGGAGGTCGGTGCCGGGCACCGGCTGCAGGAACAGGTCGGCGCGGTCGGCGGTCGGCGTACGCCGCGGGTCGATCACGACGACCCGGCCGCCGCGCTCGCGCAGCCGGTCGAGGTGGCGCGCGGCCGGCGGCATGGTCTCGGCGAGGTTGGAGCCGACGAGCACGAGCACGTCGGTCTGCTCGACGTCGGCCAGCGGAAAGGGCAGGCCCCGGTCGACGCCGAAGGCCTGGTTGCCGGCGGAGGCCGCCGAGCTCATGCACCACCGGCCGTTGTAGTCGATCAGGCTCGTGCCGAGCGCGACGCGGGCCAGCTTGCCCAGCAGGTAGGCCTTCTCGTTGGTCAGCCCCCCGCCGCCGAAGACCGCCACGGCGTCCTTGCCGTGGTCGCGCTGGATCGACGTGAGGCGGGCGGCGACCAGGTCGAGCGCGTCGTCCCAGGTGGCGGCGGCGAGCTCGCCGGTCGCGGGGTCGCGCACCAGCGGCGTGGTGAGCCGCTCGCGGTGACCGCGCAGCCCGGTGGCGGTCCAGCCCTTGCGGCACAGGGCCCCGTCGTTGACCGGGAACTCCGGCCACGCCTGCACCGCCAGGGCGGCACGACCCTCGCGCTGGAGGGTCATGCCGCACTGGAGGCTGCAGTAGGGGCAGTGGGTCTGCGTCATGAGGTGGTCGTCAGATCCCGGCGGTCGCGAGGCTGGCGGCCGTCGAGCGCCGGCGCAGGAAGACGGCGTAGGTGACCACGGCGCACACGACGTAGTAGGCGGTGAAGACCATGAACGCACCCTTGGTCGCCGACAGCGGGTCCTCGACCCACGGCGACGAGAAGGCGATCGGGATCAGGAAGCCGCCCAGGGCACCGACCGCACCGATGACGCCGATGGCCGCCGACGACTGCTTGGTGGCCTCGTGCACCGCTGCGGAGCGCTCGGGGGTGTGGGGCGTCGTGGCCTGCTCGGCCTCGCGGCGGAAGATCGCCGGGATCATCTTGTACGTCGACCCGTTGCCGATGCCGGTGCAGGCGAAGATGAGCAGGAAGAAGGTCAGGAACGCCGGGAACCACGCCTTGTTGTCGAGCGCGATCGCCGGGTCGGCGGTCGGGTTGGACCGCAGCTGCGTGAGCGTCCAGAGCACGGCCAGGGTGAAGACGACCATCCCGCAGAACGCGCCGAGGGTGACCCGGGCGCCGCCGAGCCGGTCGGCGAGCCAGCCGCCGAAGGGGCGGGTGAGCGAGCCGATGCCGGCACCGAGGAAGGCGAAGTAGGCGAAGAAGATGCCGGTGCCGAGCGGGGCCGGCTCGGGCACCCAGAAGTTGAGCTTGATGAGCAGCGGCATCGCGGCGGAGTAGCCGATGAACGAGCCGAAGGTGCCGATGTAGAGGAACGCCATCACCCACGTCTTCTGGTGCTTGACCACCTGCAACTGCTCGCGCGGCTTGGAGACCGCGGAGGTGAGGTTGTCCATCCGCAGGGCCGCGGCGAGGGTCGCGACGACGGCGAGGGCGGCGTAGACGTAGGCGGCGTACTGCAGGCTGATGCCGGACTCACGGGCCTTGACCAGGCCGAAGATGCCGGCACCGCCGACGATCACCGGCAGGAGCAGCTGGATCAGCGAGACGCCGAGGTTGCCGCCGGCGGCGTTGAGCCCGAGGGCCGCGCCCTTCTTGGCCGCGGGGTAGAAGAAGTTGATGTTGGCCATCGAGCTGGCGAAGTTGCCGCCGCCGAAGCCGGCCGTGGCCGCGATGACGCAGAAGACCCAGTACGGCGTGCCCGGCTGCTGCACGACGTAGGCGAACAGCAGCGTGGGGACCAGCAGCAGCGACGCGCTGATCATCGTCCAGTTGCGCCCGCCGAACATCGGCACCGCGAACGTGTAGGGCAGCCGCAGCAGCGAGCCGACCAGGTTGGGCAGCGCCACCAGGAAGAACAGCTGCTGCGGGGTGAACGCGAAGCCCTGGGCGACCAGGAAGGCCGAGCTGACGCTCCAGATCAGCCACACCGAGAAGCCGAGGTGCTCGGCGAAGATCGACCACACCAGGTTGCGGCGGGCGACCTGCTTGCCGCCGTTGTCCCAGAAGTCCGGGTCCTCGGGGCGCCAGTCGTCGATCCAGTGCTTGCCACGGCGGGCCGTGGGTGCGGCCGCGGCGACTGTCGCGGCGGCCGGGGCGGTTGTCGTCATGCGAGCAGTCAAGGCAGCGCAGGTTTCGTCGCGGGTCGCGCGATCGCAAACCTTGTGTCACCGCGATCTCACGACCTCACACATCTCACGGCCTCACGCCGTCGGCTCACAGCAGAACTGCTTGCCCGCCGCTCTGCGGACCAGCACGGTGGAGCCATGAAGCTCCTGGTGCTCGGTGGCACGGTGTTCCTGTCCAGGGCGGTGGCCGCCGAGGCCGTACGACGCGGGCACGAGGTGGTGTGCGCGTGCCGGGGCACGTCGGGCACGGTGCCCGACGGGGCGCGCCTGGTGCGCTGGGACCGCGGAGCCGGTGACCCGGCCCCGGTCGACGAGGTCGGCCCGGGCGTCGACGCGGTCGTCGACGTGGCGCGACACCCGTCGTGGGTGCGCGCCGGCGTGGCGGCGTACCCCGCGGCGCACTGGGTGTTCGTGTCGACCATCAACGTCTACGCCGACGACGCCACGCCCGGCGGACCGGGCGACACCCCGCTGCACGAGGCCGTGCACACCGACGAGGACGTCAGCGCCTCGCCCGAGCTGTACGGCGCCATGAAGGTCGGCTGCGAGGAGGCGGTCACGGCCGCCGCGGCGTCGGCGATGCTCGTGCGGCCCGGGCTGATCGTCGGGCCGGGCGACCCCACGGGCCGGTTCTCCTACTGGCCCGAGCGGCTCGCCGAGGCGGGCCCCGGCGACGAGGTGCTGGCCGGCGGCGACCCGGGCGACCTGGTCCAGGTGATCGACGTGCGCGACCTCGCGGCCTGGATCGTGTCGGCCGCCCAGGCGCGCACCACCGGGGCCTACGACGCCACCGGCGAGGCGACCCCGCTCGGCGAGCTGCTCGCCGGGGTCGCGGCGGGCGTCGGCTCCTCGCCGACGCTGACCTGGGTGCCGGGCGAGGGGCTCGCCGAGCACGACGTCGAGCCGTGGGCCGGTCCGAAGGGCCTGCCGCTGTGGCTGCCCCGGCCGGCGTACGACGGGATGATGCGGCGCGACGTGAGCGCGTCCTTCGCCGCCGGCCTCAGCACCCGCCCGACCGCCGAAACCGCGCGCGACACGCTCGCGTGGCTGCGCGAGCACCCCGACGCCGAGCGCACCGGGCTCTCGCGCGAGCACGAGCGCGCCGTGCTCGACGCGTGGCGGTCGCGCTCGGTGGGCTAGGCGACCGACGCCGCCAGCGCCGCGGGGGTCCAGTGGTTGTCGAGCTCGAGGCCGCTGCGCCTGAAGAGCTGGGTGACCGGGCAGCGCCGCTCGGTCTCGCTGACCAGCTGCGCGAACTGGGCCGCGTCCGCGTCGGTCTCGACCGTGGCGCGCACGGTGACCTTGGCGAAGTTGGCGTTGCCCTCGGCGCCGCCGGCGATGACCGACGGGTCGAGGTCGCCGACCACCTCGAAGCGGGTGGCCCCGAGCGTGATGCCGAGGTCCTTCGCGACCAGGGCCGACGTCACCTGGTTGCACGAGCTGAGCGCGGCCAGCGCGTAGTAGAGCGGGCTCGGCGCGGCGTCCTGGCCACCGAAGGCCGGGAGCGCGTCGGAGGCGAAGTGGTGGCCGCCGGCCTCGATCGTCTGGGCCACACCGGCTCCGGTGGCGGTCACGGCGAACGGGACGGTGGACTTCGGGGTGGTGGCCATGGTGTCTCCTGGGAGTGAGGACCGCTGACGCGGTAATGTCTATTCAGATACTAGACATAAACGCAAGGCGGCGTCACCCGAAGGGCGACCCGAACCGGCCGACGTACGCCACCTCGCAGGGCGCCTCGTGCGCACCCCCACCTCCCTCTCGGTCACGCGCCCGACGGCCACGCCCGTGGTCACGCGCCAGTGCGGCGGCACCTGCGCCTCCCGGGCCAGCCCGTCGTGGTCGAAGGCGGCGAACTGGTGGCACGACAGCCCGAGGTGGGCCGCCTGGACGGTGAGGTGTGCGACCGCCTGGCCCAGGTCGTAGGCGGCGTAGTCGGAGTAGGCGAGATCGAGATCCTCGCCGTCGGCCACCTGGTGGAGGGTGAAGACCAGCGCACCCGCGGCCGGGGCCCAGCGGCGGGTGCTGCCGGCGAGCAGGGCGACGTACGCCGCGTGCTCGGGCGTGCCGCGGCGCGCGACGAGGAAGGCCCACGGCTGGGAGTTGCCGGCCGACGGCGCCCACCGGGCGGCCTCGAGCAGGCTCGCCAGGTCGTCGTCGGGCACGACGTGGTCGGGGTCGAAGGCGCGGACGCTGCGGCGGTCGCGCAGCAGCGGGAGCAGGTCGGTCGCCCGGTCGGTCATGACGGGCTCAACCGACGGGGGACTTCCCGGCTTCCCCGGTGGCGTCGTAGCGTTGCGGGGGTGAGGCGTCCGCACCAGAACGTGGCGACCGTGCTGGTCGATCCCACGATGCTGCGCGAGCTCGAGCTCGACCTGATGCCGCTCGACCTGTGGGTGTGGCCGGTCGCGACCGCCCCGATCTGCGCCGACGGCCCGCGCCAGGCCTTCCAGATGAGACGGCGCATGGTCGAGGCGCGCCGCGGCGCCTGGGACGACGCGGCCACGTGGTCGCCGGTCTGGATCGCCTTCGGCACCAGCTGGTACGCCGACGACGACCCGCTGCCCTGGGCCGCCCACGCGACGCTGTGGGACAAGCTGGCCGAGCACGCCGACCACGTCCGCTACCGCAAGGCCCTGGGCGGGGTCCCCAAGCTCGACCTCCCCCTGGACCGCGCCGGCTGAGCGACCGTCCAGCCACTAGCCTGCGCGCCATGCCGCGCCCCTCGCGACCCACCGCCGCCGACCTGATCTCGCTCGTCCTCGACGAGGGCTCGTGGTCGTCGTGGGACGTGCCGCCGGTGCGCCACGACGTCGACGAGGCGTACGCCGCCGAGCTGGCCGCCGCCGCCGAGAGGTCGGGGGTCGACGAGTCGGTCCTGACCGGCGAGGGCAGCCTGCGGGGCCGGCGGGTGGCGGCGATCGTCGGCGAGTTCGGCTTCCTGGCCGGGTCGATCGGGCGCGCGAGCGCCGACCGGATCGTGGCCGCCGTCGAGCGCGCGACCGCGGCCGGGCTGCCGCTGGTCGCCGCGCCGGTCAGTGGCGGCACCCGGATGCAGGAGGGCACGCCGGCGTTCGTGCAGATGGTGCGCATCTCGCAGGCGGTCGCGGCCCACAAGGCCGCAGGCCTGCCCTACCTGGTCTACCTGCGCCACCCCACCACCGGCGGCGTGATGGCGTCGTGGGGCTCGCTGGGCCACGTCACCGTCGCCGAGCCCGGCGCGCTGGTCGGCTTCCTGGGCCCGCGGGTCTACTCCGCGCTCTACGGCAAGGAGTTCCCCGAGGGCATCCAGACGTCGGAGAACCTCTACGCCCGCGGCATCATCGACGCCGTCCTGGCCATCGAGGAGATCCCCGACATCCTCGACCGGGCGCTGTCGGTGCTGATGGCGCCGCGCTCGGGGGTGCCCGTGGTGCCGGACCCGCCCGTCGACGTGGCGGACGACCCGGTCCCCGACGTCGACACCTGGGAGGCCGTCACCCGCTCACGCAGGCCGGAGCGGCCCGGCGTACGACGGCTGCTGAAGTACGCCGCCGCCGACGTCGTCCCCCTCAACGGCACCGGCCAGGGCGAGCAGGACCCCGGGCTGCTCATCGCGCTGGCGCGCTTCGGCCAGGCGCCGTGCGTCTTCCTCGGCCAGGACCGCCGCGGGCAGACGGCCGACCACCCGATGGGCCCGCAGGCGCTGCGGGAGGCCCGGCGCGGTTTTCGCCTCGCCAGTGAGCTCGGCCTGCCGCTGGTCACGGTGATCGACACCCAGGGCGCCGCCCTGTCACCCGAGGCCGAGAACGGCGGCCTGGCCGGCGAGATCGCCCGCTGCCTGGCCGAGCTCGTCTCGTTGCCCGCGCCGACGCTGTGCCTGATGCTCGGCGAGGGCAACGGCGGCGGCGCGCTCGCCTTCCTGCCCGCCGACCGCGTCGTCGCGGCGCAGCACGCCTGGCTCTCGCCACTGCCCCCCGAGGGCGCGTCGGCCATCGTCCACCGCGACCTCGACCACGCCCCCGAGATGGCGCGCCGCCAGCAGGTCCGCGCGATCGACCTGCACCGCCTCGGCGTGGTCGACCGGATCGTGCGGGAGCGCCCCGACGCCGCCGACGAGCCCGAGGCCTTCTGCCAGCGCGTCGGCGCGGTCCTCGACCACGAGCTGCTGGCCCTGCTGCGCTCCGGCCCCGGCTCCCCCGCCGACCGGGCCCGGCGCTACGTGTGAACGCCGGCCCGCCGCTGTAACTCACCGTTACAAGCACTTCCCCACCGGTCTACGGGTGGGGAAGTGCACGTAACGGTGAGTTACAGCCGGGGCGGCCCAACCACGCACGACAAGAACTAGAACCTGTTCTACTGTGCACCCATGACCCGGACGTACGTCGTCAGCGGCGCGGCCAGCGGCATCGGCGCGGCCACCACCACCCTCCTGCGTGCCCAGGGGCACCGGGTGGTGACCGTCGACCTCCACGACGCCGACGTGGTCGCCGACCTCGCGACCCCGGCCGGCCGCCAGACCGCCGTCGCCGGCGTGCAGGCGCTGGCCGACGTGGTGCACGGCGTGGTGCCGGCGGCGGGGATCGCCGGCATCACGGGGGTCGACCCGGCGCGGCTGATGTCGGTCAACTTCTTCGGGGCGGTGGGGCTGGTGCGCGGGCTGCACCCCCAGCTCGCGGCGGCCGGCCGCGACGGCGGCGCCTCGGTGGTGCTGGTGGCGTCCAACTCGATCACCGGGATGCCCGGCTGGACCGTCGGGCCGGCTGCCGCCTGCCTGCGCGAGGACGAGGCCGAGGCGCGCGCGCTCGCCGCGGAGGTCGAGGCCGTGATGGTCTACCCCGCCAGCAAGGCCGCCCTGGCCTGGTGGGCCCGCCGCGAGGGCGTCAAGGCCGAGTGGATCGGCGCCGGCATCCGGCTCAACTCGGTCGCCCCCGGCAAGGTCGCCACCGCGATGACCGAGCAGATCGACGCCGACCCCGTGTTCGGCCCGTTGCAGCGCGACTACCCGACCGCGATCGGCCGCGACGGTCGCGCCGATGAGGTGGCGGCCCCGATCGGCTTCCTGCTCTCCGACGCCGCGTCCCTCATGGTCGGGACGTGCCTGTACGTCGACGGCGGCACCGACGCGATCCTGCACCCCCTCTCCCCCGAGGGCTGGGCCGTCGGCCCGGTCGAGGTCTGAGGGCTCCTCCTACCTACCGGGAGCGGCCGGAGGTGCTCTGGAGAGGTCGACGCACGCGGTCTCTGCGCCCGTCTCACCCCTGGGTTCTGGTGAGCTCATCCGACCTCGCAGGGTCGTCCGCCCCCGGGTGAGCCTGGGCTCACGCTCAGGCGGACGACCGCGCGTCGTCGACCGGCCTAGAACAGCAGGGCGCTGGCGGGGTCCTCGAGGATGCCGGCGACGTCGGCGAGGAAGCGCGAGCCCTTCTCGCCGTCGATGTGGCGGTGGTCGAAGCTGAGCGCGAGCGTGGTCACGTGGCGCACCGCGATCTCGTCGACGCCGTCGCGGGTGACGACCCAGGGCTGCTTCCTGATCGCCCCGAAGCACAGGATCGCCGACTCGCCGGGGTTGATGATCGGGGTGCCGGCGTCGACGCCGAAGACGCCGACGTTGGTGATCGTGAACGTGCCGCCGGCCATCTCGGCCGGCTGGGTGCGACCTTCGCGGGCCGTGGCGGTCAGGGCGCCGAGGGCCTCGGCGAGCTCGAGCAGCGAGAGCCCGTCGGCGTCCTTGACGTTGGGCACGACCAGGCCGCGCGGGGTCGCGGCGGCGATGCCGAGGTTGACGTAGTGCTTGTAGACGACCTCCTGGGCCGCGTCGTCCCAGAACGAGTTGATCTCAGGGGTACGCCGCAGCGCCAGCAGCACGGCCTTGGCCAGCACCAGCAGCGGGCTGACCTTGACGTCGCGCAGCTCGCGGTGCTTCTTGAGCCGGTCGACGAGCTCGACGGTCGCGGTCGCGTCGAGGGTGACCCACTCGGTGACGTGGGGCGCGGTGAACGCCGAGCCCACCATCGCGCCGGCCATCATCTTGCGCACGCCCTTGATCGGCTCGCGGGTCTCGCGCTCACCGGGGATCACGAGGGCACGGGGCGCCGGGGTCTCGAGGCTCGCTGCGCTCGCACCTCGACCACCGTTGGCGGCGGCGTGGACGTCGTCGCGCGTGACGGTGCCGTGGGGCCCGGACGCAGCACAGCCGGCGAGGTCGACCCCGAGGTCCTTGGCCAACTTGCGCACCGGTGGCTTGGCCAGCACCCGGGCGTGGGCGGGCGAGAGCGGGGTGACCGAGCGCGCGGGCACGGCCTCCTCGGGCTCGGCGGCCTCGACCAGCGGCGAGGCCAGTCCGGTCTCGAACGACGCCTGGGTCTGGATGTGGGTGGCGAGAGCACCGCTCGCGACCTTGCGGGCGCGACGGGTCGGGCCACGGTCGGCCTTGTTGCGTCCGACCAGGCTCTCGCCCTCGCCGCCACCGCTGGCGGCGGGGTTGGACAGGTCGATCACCATGTCGGCGACAGGCGGGGTCTCGACAGGCTCGACCACCGGCACGGCCGAGGCCACGTCGGCGCCGATGCGGATGATCGGGGTGCCGACGGCGACGGTCTCGCCCTCGGCGACCAGCAGCGCGGTGACCTCGCCGGCGTAGGGGGAGGGCAGCTCGACCAGCGACTTGGCGGTCTCGATCTCGACGACGATGTCGTTGACGGCGACGACGTCGCCGACCTTGACCTTCCACGTCACGATCTCGGCCTCGATCAGGCCCTCACCGACGTCGGGGAGGAGGTACTCGGGCATCGCTCAGAACTCCAGACTGCGGTCGACGGCATCGAGGACCCGGTCGAGGTCGGGGAGGAAGTCCTCCTCGATGCGCGACGCGGGGTAGGGCGTGTCGTAGCCGCCGACGCGGAGCACGGGCGCCTCGAGGGAGTAGAAGCACTCCTCGGTGATGCGCGCCGACAGCTCGGCACCCAGGCCGAGGTTGACGTGGGCCTCGTGGACGACGATCGCGCGGCCGGTGCGGCGTACGGACTCGAGCACCGGGCCCATGTCGAGCGGCGACAGGGTGCGCAGGTCGATGACCTCGAGCGAGCGACCCTCGGTCGAGGCCGCCTCGGCGGCCTTCATGGCGGTCTTGACCGTCGGGCCGTAGGCCAGCAGCGTCGCGTCGGCGCCCTGGCGGACCACGCGCGAGGTGAAGAGCGGCTCAGGCGTCTCGGTGTCGTCGAGCTCGGCCTTGTCGGCGTGGTACTGGCGCTTGGGCTCGAGGAAGATCACCGGGTCGTCGCAGGCGATGGCCTGCTGGATCATCCAGTAGCCGTCGACCGGGTTGGAGCACGCGACGACCTTGAGGCCGGGCGTGTGGGCGAACTGCGCCTCGGGCGACTCGCTGTGGTGCTCGACGGCGCCGATGCCGCCGCCGAAGGGGATGCGGATGACGATCGGCATCGGGACCCGGCCCTTGGAGCGGTAGTGGATCTTGGCGACCTGGCAGACGATCTGGTCGTAGGCGGGGTAGACGAAGCCGTCGAACTGGATCTCGACGACCGGCCGGTAGCCGCGCATGGCCATGCCGACCGCGGTGCCGACGATGCCGGACTCGGCCAGCGGCGAGTCGATGACGCGGTCCTCGCCGAAGTCCTTCTGCAGGCCGTCGGTGATGCGGAAGACGCCGCCGAGCTTGCCGACGTCCTCACCCATCAGCAGGACCTTCGGGTCGTCCTCCATCGCCTTACGCAGGCCCATGTTGAGGCCCTTGGCGAGGGTGATCTTCTGGGTCGTGCCGGCCATCTCAGTGGCTCCCCTCGAACGACGCGTGGTAGGCCGCGAAGCCCTCGCGCTGGGCGCGCAGCTCGTCGGTCTCGTCGGCGTAGACGTGCTCGAACATCGCGCCGGGCTGCGGGTCGGGCAGGGCCTTGCAGCCCTCGCGCAGGGTGTGGCCGAGCTCGTCGGCCTCGGCGGCGATGTCGGCCATGAAGGAGTCGTCGACCAGGCCGTTGCGACGCAGGTAGACCTCGACGCGGGCGATGGGGTCCTTGAGCTTCCAGCTCTCGACGTCGTCGGAGAGCCGGTAGCGCGTCGGGTCGTCGGTGGTCGTGTGGGCGCCCATCCGGTAGGTGTAGGCCTCGACGAGGGTCGGGCCCTGGCCGTCGCGGGCGCGCTGCAGCGCGGCCTGCGTCACGGCGTACGTCGCGAGGACGTCGTTGCCGTCGACGCGCACGCCGGGGAAGCCGAAGCCCAGAGCCCTCTGGTAGAGCGGGATCCGGGTCTGGCGCTCGATCGGCTCGGAGATCGCCCACTGGTTGTTCTGGCAGAAGAACACGACCGGTGCGTTGTAGGACGCGGCGAAGATGAAGGCCTCGTTGACGTCGCCCTGGCTGCTGGCGCCGTCGCCGAAGTGGGCGACGACCGCGGTGTCGCGCGCGGGGTCGCCCGTGCCGACGTCGCCGTCGCGCTGCACGCCCATGGCGTAGCCGGTCGCGTGCAGGCACTGGGCGCCGATGACGATCGTGTAGAGCGCGAAGTTGAACTCCGAGGGGTCCCAGTCGCCGTGGTCGACGCCGCGGAAGAGCCCGAGCTGCTTGAGCGGGTCGACGCCGCGGCAGTAGGCGACGCCGTGCTCGCGGTAGGTCGGGAAGACGTAGTCCTGGGGGCGCAGCGCGCGACCGCAGCCGATCTGGGCGGCCTCCTGGCCCAGCAGCTGCGCCCAGATGCCGAGCTCGCCGTGGCGCTGCAGGGCGGTGGCCTCGGTGTCGATGCGCCGGGTCAGGACCATGTCGCGGTAGAAGCCGCGCAGCTGCTCGGCGGAGAAGTCGAGGTCGAACTCGGGGTGGTGCACACGCTCGCCCTCGGGCGTCAGCAGCTGCACGAGCTCGGGGCCGCCGTCGCTCTGACTGGGTCCGAAGACCTCGACCAGGTCGGGCCCGAAGGTCGGGTCAGGGGGTGCGTTCATCTCACGGCTCCTTGTCGTCGCCCGACCGCGGGGTCTCCGCACCGGGTGGCTCGGCCCGAGGGGCCGCGGGTCGTTCCGCAGGGGTGGCGCGGCTGTGACCCGGGACACAATCGGGATGCGGGACAACGTACCGTCGGGTGGCGCACGGTCGCCAACCGAGCCCTACCCTGGCGCCATGGCCACCACCTCGACCGACCGGAAGTCCGCCAAGAACCGCTCGGCCACCACCACCGTCGCCGCCCCGCCCGCCACGGTCTTCGCGATCCTCGCCGACCCCCGCCAGCATCCGCGCATCGACGGCTCGGGCACCGTCACGGGCTCGATCTCCGGCCCCGAGCGGCTCGAGCTCGGCTCGGAGTTCGGCATGACGATGAAGCAGGGCGCGCCGTACAAGATCAAGAACCGCGTGGTCGAGTACGAGCCCGACCGCCTCATCGCGTGGCGCCACATGGGTCAGCACCGCTGGCGCTACGAGCTGACCCCCACGGCCGACGGCGGCACCGAGGTCACCGAGACCTGGGACCTGTCGCACTACCCCGCGATCGGCCGCTCCGCCCTCAGTGCCCTGTTCGGCAGCAAGACCCAGCAGGCCATCGAGGCCACCCTGGTCAAGCTCAAGCAGGCCGCCGAGGCCGACGCCGCCCACCCGCCCGCCTAGGCTGGGAAGCGCCCGCTCCGGGGCGACGAGACGGGAGGCCACCGTGGACTGGTGGATGTGGTTGGTGCTGGTGCTGGTGATCGCGGCCGCGGCCGTCGGGGGCCTGCTCGCACTGCAGGCCCGACGTCGACGCGGGGGCGTGATCGTCGGTGGCGCCGCCCCGCGCCGCAAGAGCGGGGGCTCGTCGTGACCCGGTTGATGCGCACCTCCGAGGTGACCGCGTTGCCGGTGGTGACGCTCGCCGGCGACGACGTCGCCCAGGTCAAGGACATCGCCTTCTCCGGCGACGGCGGCGCGGTGGCCGGCTTCACCCTGGCCGGGCGGGGCCTCTTCTCCGGCCCCCTCAAGACGGGCCTGCTCTGGAGCAAGGTCGTGGGCCTGGGCCCCGACGCGGTCATGATCACCGACGAGTCGGCGCTCGACCCCGTCGACGACGTACGCGGCGCGGCCGCGTCGGCTGACGGCTCCGGCTCGGGCGGCAACGTCCTGGGCGACCAGGTCCTCACCGACGGCGGCACCGACCTGGGCCGGGTCGTCGACGTGATCGTCCAGTTCGACAACGGCAGCAGCGCCTGCGACGTCGTCGGCTACGAGATCGAGGCCTCCGAGCACCTGGCGGCCAAGGTGTCCAACGCCAGCAACGGCACCCGCCTGCTGGTGCCCCTGCCCGACACCCTGGCGGTCTCCGGCGAGCACCTGATGGTCCCGGCCAGCGCCGAGGGCTTCGTCTCCGGCGACCTCGCGGGCTTCGGCGCCGCCGTGTCGGCCTTCCGTGCCCAGCTGGGCACCCCGGGCGAGGGGGTCTGACGTGCAGTGGTCACAGCTCAAGGGCCGCAAGGTCGTCAGCACCGCGACCGCCGACAATGTCGGCAAGGTCAGCGGGTTCGTGCTCGACCCGGCCACCCGGTCGGTGGTCGCCCTGGTCCTGAAGAAGACCGAGTCCGGCAGCGTCGTGCGCTGGGGTGACCTGCTCGCCGTGGGGACCGACGCGGTCACCGTGGCCGACACCACCGTGATCGTCGAGCCCGACGAGACCCTCGAGGCCCTGGCCGGCAAGCGCGGCGCGGTGCTCAAGAAGCTCGTCCTCGACGACGCCGGCCAGGCCCTCGGCAAGGTCACCGACCTCGACCTCGACCCCGACACCGGGTCGCTGCGCGAGCTGCTGCTCGACGGGCGCACCGTCACCGGTGACCGGCTGCTCGGCGTGGGCTCCTACGCCGTCGTCGTCCGCACCGACTGACGCCGGGCTCTCCCCCTCCGGGATGGCTCCCGCGGCGCCCACACCTGCGACGCTCACGAGATGATGGGTCGTGGAAGTGGTCTGCTCGGTGTCCTCGTCGTGGTGTGGCTGGTGATCGGCGCCCTCGCCGCCGGCCAGCGCGGCTACTTCAGCGACGGTCGCGACGTGTCGTGCAAGACCTTCAGCGACACCGCCCTGACCGTCGTCGCCGGCCCCCTCAACTACGTCGGGGTCAACCCCAAGGTGAAGTGCCGGGTCCCCGAGCCGTCGAAGTAGCGGCCGGTCGCCGGGCCGACGTGGCCGGCGACCACGCGCCTGGCAGCATGCACGGGTGACCCACTTCTACCGCCCGGCCGACGGCCACGGCCTGGCCCACGACCCGTTCAACGCGATCGTCGCGCCCCGGCCGATCGGGTGGATCAGCAGCCTGGCCGTCAACGGCACCCGCAACCTCGCGCCGTACAGCTTCTTCAACGCCTTCAACTACCGCCCGCCGATCGTGGGCTTCTGCAGCATCGGGCGCAAGGACAGCGTCACCAACCTCGAGGCGACCGGTGAGTTCGTCTGGAACCTCGTCACCCGTGACCTCGCCGAGGCGATGAACCGCACTGCGACCGCCGACCGGGTCGACGAGTGGGAGCGCGCCGGGGTCACCGCCGCCGACAGCACGGTCGTGGCCCCGCAACGGGTCGCCGACTCCCCCGTGGCCTTCGAGTGCCGGGTGACCCAGGTCGTGCAGCTGCGCGACCAGCACGGCGGCGAGATCGACGCCTGGATGACCTTCGGCGAGGTCGTCGGCGTCCACATCGACGAGCGGTTCCTCGTCGACGGGGTCTACGACACCGCCGCCGCCCGTCCGGTGATGCGCGCCGGCGGACCGTCGGCCTACTACGAGGTCGGCGAGCGCTTCGACCTGCGTCGCCCCGACTGATCGACTGGTCGACTACGGCCGGCCGGGGGTCGCAGGCCGCCCCTGCCTGGCATCGCTGCCGCCCGCCCGGGTGGCGGCCGCCGACCCCCAAGGCCGACCTCCGTCTCCGTGCGCCCCGTGGTCGGCCCGGGTGATGGTCGGGGCGCCGTTCGACTGCGCGAGTCTGGGGGCCCCGGCCCCGTCCTGCTGGGTCAACTGGTCGACTCCGGCGTGTTGGCCTAGGAGCCTGCTGAACAAAGGGCGCGCCTGAGCGACTCGTCGGGGTTGGGCTGAAATCATGTGGTTGTGCAGGGTGAGGCTGATCGCCAGCGGGATCTGATGGATGTGGAGTCGGTCGCGGGGCAC
>NZ_VIYJ01000015.1 GCF_008087085.1 Nocardioides rubriscoriae
TGCCCCGCGACCGACTCCACATCCATCAGATCCCGCTGGCGATCAGCCTCACCCTGCACAACCACATGATTTCAGCCCAACCCCGACGAGTCGCTCAGGCGCGCCCTTTGTTCAGCAGGCTCCTAGCGGCCCTCGCACCTCGACCACCGAAAAGGCAGTCGCCCGACCGTCGGCAGGATCGGGCTCCCCCGCTGTCCCGGTCGGGACCTGCGACCCGGGACCTCGGGTCGTCCGACGCTCGACGCGAGCAGTGCGGCCCGCGATGCTGACGCGGTGGACGCGCGGTGGGGACGACGGCGGTGGGGACGACGTGAGCATCCCTGACTGGCTGCCGTCGGGGTCGTGGCTGGCCACCCTCGTCGTCGTGCTGGTCGCGCTGGCCGGGCTGGCCCTGCGGATCGCCGCGATCGGCATCATCCCGGGCAACCGAAAGCCCTCGACCGGCATGGCGTGGCTGCTGCTGATCCTGCTCACCCCGTGGCTCGGCCTCGTGGCGTTCGTGTTCTTCGGCAGCACCCAGGTCGGCGCGCGCCGCCGCGAGCGGCAGGCGGAGATCAACGCCGCGATCACCGAGCGGGCCCGCACCCTGGCCACCGCATCGGTCGGACCCGAGGCGCCGGCGTACCTGCGGTCGGTGGTCGCGCTCAACCAACGACTCGGGGCCCTGCCGCTACTGTCCGGCAACCGCGTCGCGCTGGTGCCCGACTACGCCGGGTCGGTCGGCGAGATGACGGCAGCGGTCGAGGCGGCCGAGACCTACGTCAACGTCGAGTTCTACATCGCCGCCTGGGACGAGGTGACCGCGCCCTTCTTCGAGGCGCTCGTCGCAGCCACCGCGCGCGGGGTCACCGTGCGGCTGCTCTTCGACCACCTCGGGTCGCGACGCGTCCCGGGCTACCGAGACCTCCTCGCCCGGCTCGCCGCGACCGACATCGCCTGGCACCCGATGCTGCCGGTGCGGCCCTTCCGCGGCCGTTTCCGGCGTCCCGACCTGCGCAACCACCGCAAGCTCGTCGTCGTCGACGGCCGGGTCGGCTTCACGGCTCGCAGAACCTCGTCGAGCCCGGCTACCACAAGCCCGCCGGCGCCGACCGCCGCGAGTGGGTCGAGCTCGTCGTGCGCGTCGAGGGCCCGGTCGTGGCCGAGCTCGACACGGTCTTCGCCACCGACTGGAACGCCGAGACCGACGAGGTCCTGCCCATCACGGTGGGGCCGGACCTGCGCCCGACCGGCGAGGTCGGCCCCGCGCTGGACGAGGTGACCTGCCAGGTCGTGCCGTCGGGGCCGGGCTTCACCACCGAGAACAACCTGCGCCTGTTCACGACCCTGATCTACGGCGCCACCCGACGCATCTCGCTCACCAGCCCCTACTTCGTGCCCGACGAGTCCCTGCTGTACGCCGTCACCACGGCCGCGCAGCGCGGCATCGACGTCGAGCTCTTCGTCTGCGAGGAGGCCGACCAGCTCATGGTCGGGCACGCGCAGGCGTCCTACTACCGGGCGCTGCTCGAGGCGGGGGTGCGGATCTGGCTGTACCCCGCGCCCGCGGTGCTGCACGCCAAGCACTTCACCATCGACGACGACGTGGCGGTGATCGGCTCCAGCAACATGGACCTGCGGTCGTTCGCGCTCAACTACGAGATCTCGCTGATGCTCCTCGGCACCCCCGTCGTACGCCGTCTGCGTGAGGTCGAGGACACCTACCGGGCGCTCTCGCGCGAGCTCAGCGCCGAGGAGTGGGCCGGGCGGTCGCGGCGCGCGCGCTACCTCGACAACGTCATGCGGCTCACCGCTGCCCTGCAGTAGCCCGGGCCAGGTCCGCGCACCGCGACGCCGGATCGGCCTAGGGTGGTCGGCATGTCCGACCCGGCCGCAGTGACGCACCCCCGGGAGCTCGTCGACGGCCTGGTGCTCCGCTCGTGCCGGCCGGCCGACCTGACCCAGGTCGGCGACCTCCTGGCCGAGCGCGGTGACGACGCCGACCGGCAGGACCACCGGCTGGTGGTCGAGGACGCGGGCTACGACGCGTGTGCCATAGTGGTCGACGGCTACCGTGTCGTGTCGACCGCGGTGCTGCTCGACGAGGAGCTGACGCTGGCCGACGCGGGCGCCGAGGTGCGCCTGCCCGCCGGCCAGGTCGAGCTGGTCGCCACCGACCGGGCCTACGAGGGCCGCGGCCTGGTCCGAGCCCTAATGGGCTGGGCGCACGAGCGCTCGGCCGCGCGTGGCCACGTGGTCCAGGTGATGATCGGGATCCCCTACTTCTACCGCCAGTTCGGCTACTCGTACGCCCTCGACGTCCCGCCGCGCCTCGTCGTCGACCGTGTCCGCGCCCTCACCTCCGACCTCGCCGACTTAGCGTCCGGGCACGTCGTGCGCACGGCGACGGCGGCCGACCTCCTGGTGATCCAGGAGCTGCAGGCCCTCGCCCAGGCCACGGCGCAGGTGCGGATGCCGCACTCGGCCCCCTGCTGGAGGTGGGTGCTCGAGCGCACGGGTTGCCGGACCCTGCTGGTCGAGCGCGACGGTGTGCCCGTGGCGACCGGGCGTCTCACCCCCGCCGAGGGCCCGGACCTCCTCGGCGAGGTCGCAGCCGTCGACGAGGCCGCCGCCGCGGCCCTGGTCACGCACGCGCTCGGTGCCGCCGGGCGGGCTGCGGAGCCCGAGCCGCTGCGCGTCGCGGACCGCCCCGGAACGCCGGTGTCCGCGCTGCTCGCGCGCGTCGCCGAGCCGCCCTCCCCCCGCGCCGACCAGTACTACCTGCGCGTGCCCGACCCGGTCACCGCGCTCGACGCCGTCCGCCCGGTGCTGCAGGCGCGCCTCGACGCCGCCGACCTGCCCGTAGACGCGACGGGTCATGAGGTGGTGGTGTCCTTCTTCGGCTCTCACGTCCGGTTCCCGGTCGTCGGGGGCAGGCTCGGGGCGCCGGTGGCCGGCGGCCCGATGCAGGCGCCGGGTGCTGTCGGTGGCGCCGGGGTCGCCCCGGACCACCTCGGCGCCCTGCTGCTCGGGCCGCTCGGGATCGACGGGCTCGCCCGGCTGCGACCCGACGTCTACCCCGGCCCCCGCGCCGAGCTGATGTCGGCCCTGTTCCCGCCGGTCAGGTCGGACCTGCTGACCTACTACCTGGCCTGAGGGACGCCTCTCGCACGAGCGCGAGACGCTCGCGGCGCGCCGCGGTCAGCGTGAGGAGCGCCAGCAGCGCCCACGACACCAGCACCGCCACCGGCCGCAGACCCGCACCGCCACCGAAGAACACGTCCTGGCGCACCAACGACAGCGCCGAGCCCCCCACCGTCCACGGGAACAGCGCCGACCACGGTGCCGGGAGCGTGCCCGCGTCGGTCGCCAGCAGCAGCGGGGCCGCGCCGCACAGGGCCAGGGACACGGCGGCGGCGAGCCCCCAGAGCCCGAACAGGGCCTCGGAGCCCAGGACCAGCCAGGCGGTCGCGGCCACGGTCACCGCGCCGACGGCCCCGGTGCGGAGCACGTCGACGTCGGCACTGCTGAGGGCCCCGACCGCCAGCGACACCAGGAGTCCCACCACCACGCTGCTGGCCGCCAGCGCCGCCGTACGCCGGAACGCGCCGCGCCAGGTCGCGGAGAGCGGCCCGCGCCACCACGACAGCCCGACCGCCAGGGCGACACCGGCCACGACCCACGCCAGGACCATCGCGTACGGCGTGCCGCGCCACGCGTCGGGACTGCGCGCCGGCGCGACCGACCCGACGACCAACGACCGGCCGTAGCTGCTGCTGATCGCCTCGACCCGCACGCGGACCTCAGCGACCAGGGCCGGGGACAGCGTCGACGACACCAGCAGGGTGTTGTGGTCCTCGCGGAAGTCGACGGCCACGGTCGCCGCGAGGAGGCCCGCGCGCACGGGGGCCGCCGGGTCGGCGTCCTCGGCCAGCACGACGGCGTGGAACGGGTCGCCCGGGAGGCCGCCGCCGCGCTCGACGACGGCCTGCGAGACGACCACCGGGCCGATGACGCCCACCTCGAGGTCGCGGGGCTCGGTACCGACGCGGGCGACCTGGAGTGCGAGCAGGAGCGGAGCGAGGACCAGGACCGCGACCAGCGGCACCAGGACGAGCACCACGCCTCGTCTGCCCACCCCGTGCGGGGCGGTCGTCGTCAGCGTGGTCATGGCGGTTCGAGGCTAGTGGGCGAGAGGCGGGCTGGACGTGTCGGTCAACGACCACTGGCGCCGGCGCGTGGTCGCGACCGTGGCCCCCGCCGCCGCGGCCCTGGTGCTGATGGCCGCGGTCCTGCCGGAGGGTCCCAGCGCCAGCGAGGTACCGCGCGTGGCGGGGGCCAGCGAGACACGGTGCCTGCCGACCGGGGGGCTCGACACGGTCGCCGAGCTCGACGCCTTCGCCCGGGAGGTGCGCGGCAACCCGGAGTTCCAGGGGGGTGACGTCGGGGCGAGCGTCGAGCTGCAGGACGGTCGGCAGCTCTTCGTGTTCGGTGACACCCTGCGCGGTGCGTCCTTCGACGGTCAGGGCTTCGTGCACAACTCGATGCTGGTCTTCAGCCCGGCCTGCGCCCAGGCGGTGCTCCCGGCCGACCACGGCGCGATCGTGCCCGACCGGCGCGACGGGGTCGGCTACTGGCCGATGTCGGTGGCGAAGGTCGAGCACCCCGGCTACGACCTCGTCGGGGTGAGCACCCAACGGGTGCGCGACACCGGCGACCCGGGCGACGGCGGGTCCGGTGTCTTCGCCTTCGAGCAGCTCGGACCGGCCGTCGCGATCTTCGTCGTCCCGCGCGGCGGCACGCCCCAGCTCATCGACCAGCAGGACCTCGGGCCCGACCTGGTCGACACCACCCGTCCGGTCTGGGGTGCGGCGACCGCCGTCGTCGGCGACCAGGTCTACCTCTACGGGACCGCACGGCCCGACACGACCGGGGTGTTCGGGTTCTCGTTGCAGGTGGCGCGCGTCGACCTCGATGACCTGCTCGACCCCACGGCATGGCGCTACTGGGACGGCGAGCGCTGGCAGCGCGACGCCGACCGTGTCGCCGAGCTCGTGCCGGCGGTCGGCGGGGTCTCGCAGACGCTCAGCGTCTTCGAGCAGGACGGCCACTGGTACGCCGTGAGCAAGCGCGACGAGGTCCTCGGCAGCGACCTGACGATCTGGACCGCCCCCGCACCCACCGGGCCCTTCACGCCGAGCCCGGCGCTGGCACAGATCCCCTCGGACGCGGCCACCGGCACGCTGCGCTACCTGCCGCTGGCGCACCCCGACCTGCTCCCGCGGCCGGGCACCGTGGTGATCTCCTACAGCCAGAACGACACCGACGTCGGCGACGTCCTGGCCGATCCGCGGCTCTACCGGCCGCGGTTCCTGCGGGTGCGACTGCCGGACCCGACCGACTAGTCGGACTGGTCGGGCTGGTCGGGCTGGTCGGACCCCGGCGTACGACGGCACGCCGGGGTCCGTACCGAGCCGGCTAGGAGTCGAGCAACGCCTGCATCCGATCGATCTCGGCCTGCTGCGAGGCGACGATCGACTCGGCGAGCGAGATCGCAGCCGGGTAGCGACCGTTGTCGATCTCGGCCCGGGCCATGGTGATGGCCCCGGTGTGGTGCTCGACCATCATCGACAGCCACAGGTCCTGGAAGTCGGCGTCGGAGGCGTCCTCGAGGTCGGTCATCTGCTGGTCGCTCATCATCCCGGGCATGCCCGGGTCCATCGCGCCCATGCCGTCGCCCTCATCGCCCTCGTCGCTGCCCATGTCACCCATGTCGTGGTCGGCGTTCGCATGGTCGAGCGAGGTCTCGGGGACGTCCTCGCCCCAGGCGGTGAGCCAGTCGACCATCTGCTCGACCTCGGGCGACTGTGCGGCCCGGATGTCCTCGGCGATCGCCGCGACCTCGGGGTCGAGGGTCCGCCCCTCGGTCAGGGTGACCATCTCGATGGCCTGGGCGTGGTGCGGGATCATGTCGGTGGCGAAGCTGACGTCGGCGTCGTTGAAGACGTCGCCGTTGCTCGCGGTCCGCGTGGCGCTCGCCGGCGCGGCGGAGTCGCCGTCGTCGCCGCAGGCGACCAGGGACAGCGACAGGGTCAGGGTCACGGCCGCCAGGGCGGCCAGCGGGCGGGGGGTCTTGGTCCGGGTGTTCATCGACGTGGTCTCTCTCGTCCGTGCGGGCCGCCGGTCGGCGGGCCGCGGTGTGCGTGGGTGGGCAGGCTGCGCACGGGCTCGACCAGGGAGGTCGGGCCGTGCGGTGCCTGTCAGCACCGGTGGACGCAGAGGGCGAGCAGGTCGGGAGGGTCGGGAGCGCGGGCCCGCGCGCGCACGGCGACGACCCGTGCGGCGAGGCGGGCGCGCCGTACCGCTGCGGGCCAGCCGGCCCCACGGGCCACCAGCAGCATCCACGCGCCGGCGAGCACCGCCAGACAGAGCCCCATGACGTCGGTCGTCATGGTCGTGGTGACGGCAGCTGCGGCGGTCGTGTCCCGGGAGGGCCCGGTGGAGGGGGTGGTCGTGGCGGTCATGGGCATCGCAGCAGCGGGGTGCCCGCCGGTGTGAGCGTCCCGGCTGACGGCGAACGCGGCCCCCTCATGGTCCATGGCCCCGTGGCCGGACAGGCCGTGCATGGCGAACAGCCCGGCCAGGGCCGCGAGCAGCACCAGCACCCGGCCGACCGGCAGCGCGGTCGCCCGGCCCGTCGGGGTCAGGCTTGATCGAGTCATCTGCTCCAGCGTAGCGAGGCGGCGCACCCCCGCCGGGGTGGTCACCGCGGACTCACCACGGACTCACCGAGGGCCCGGACGTCCCGTCGGGCACGACCTTCGTCCCTGGCGCCCGGCCGCCCGGGGGCGTCGACTGGGACCGACGGCCGTGACGGCTGTCGACCCGCGACCGAGGAGCCACCATGACCCCCAGCCCAGCGACCTCGACCCGACGTGACGGCCTGCTGCACGAGCTGACCGAGGCGGAGTGCTGGGCGCACCTGCGGTCCCACCACCTGGGCCGGATCGCCTACGTCGTCGACGGCGACCCCCACATCGTGCCGCTGAACTACCTGGCCCGCGACGGGCTGCTGTGGCTGCGCACGACGTCCTACAGCCAGCTCGCCGTCCACCTGCCCGGGCAACGGGCCGCGTTCGCCGTGGACCACGTCGACGAGCACGCCCGCACCGGGTGGAGCGTCGTGGTGCGCGGGCGCGCGGAGCACGTGCTCGGCGCGCACCCCGAGGTCCCCAGCGGCGCCCCGGACCCGAGCCCGTGGCCCGACGGCCTGCGCCGGATGGCGTTCTGCCTGACCCCCGACCAGGTCACGGGGCGCGCGCTCGTGCAGCGGTCCGTCGCTCCGGCGCCGGGTCACGGCCCCGGCACGATCCAGCGCAGCCACGGCACCGACGTGGCCCGCCCCTCCCGGGGGTGACCGCCTCGCCGGTCGTCGGCGAGCAGGGTGGTCCGGCCTCCGACGTCCTGCTCTCCGACGGCTCCATCGCCGCGATCAGGCCCCTGCGCCCCGGCGACCGGGCCGCGGTCGAGGCCCTGCACGAGGGCATCTCCGCGGCGAGCACCCGCTACCGGTTCTTCACCACCGGCAGGGCCACCGGCGTGAAGTACGTCGACCACCTCTACTCCGACGCGTCGGCCGAGATCGCCCTGGTGGCGCTCGTGGGCGGCCGCGTGGTGGCGCTGGCCACGGCCGAGCGCATCGACGCCACGTCCGCCGAGGTCGCGTTCCTCGTGGCCGACGAGCTGCACGGGCACGGGCTCGGCAGCCTGTTGCTCGAGCACCTCGCGGCCACCGGCCGCGACCGCGGCATCTCACGGTTCGTCGCCGAGATCCTCACCGACAACACCGCGATGGCCGAGGTCTTCGTCACTGCCGGCTTCGAGATCGAGCGCGACACCGCGCACGGCGTCACGGAGGTCGAGATGTCGACCGCGGCCTCGGCCACGGCGGTCGCCGCCGCCGACGCGCGCGAGTGCACCTCGCAGGCCCGCTCGCTCGCCGGGCTGATGCGCCCGCAGCGGGTGGCGGTCGTCGGGGTACGCCGCGACGGCAGCGGCACCGGCGCGGCCGTGCTGGCCTCGATCAGGACCGGGGGCTTCACCGGCGACGTCGTCGTGGTGCACCCCGACGCCGGACCCGCGCGCCCCCGGGTGGCCGGGGCCCCGGCGTACGCGCACCTGGTCGACGTGCCCGGCCACGTCGACCTCGTGGTCGTGGCCGTCCCCGCACGTCGGGTGCTCGGCGTGGTGGCCGACGCCGCGCTCGCCGGCGCCGGGACCGTCGTCGTCGTGTCGTCGGGCTTCGCCGAGACGGGCGCCGAGGGCGAGCGCCGCCAGCGTGACCTGGTCCGCCTGGCGCGCGACCACGACCTCCGGCTCGTCGGGCCCCACAGCCTCGGTGTGCAGGTCAACGACCCGTGCACCCGCCTCAACGCGACCGTGAGCGACCTGGTGCCGCGTCCCGAAGGGCTGGCGCTCGCCTCGCAGTCGCATGGCGTCGGGGTGGCCCTGCTCGAGACCGCGCTGCGCACCGGCCTGGGCCTGCGGACCTTCGTGTCGCTGGGCACCAAGGCCGACGTCTCCGGCAACGACCTGCTCGCCGCCTGGCTCGACGACCCCACGGTGACCGCGGCCGGGCTCTACCTCGAGTCGTTCGGCAACGCCCCCAAGCTGGCCCGGCTGGCGCGGCGCTTCAGCGAGCGCAAGCCGCTCCTGGTCGTGGTGGGCGGGCGGTCGGTTCACGACCGGCGGGGCGGCGCCGCGCCCACCGGGGCCTCGGCGCCGTCGGCGGTCGCCGTGGACGCCCTCTTCGGGCACAGCGGGATCATCGCCTGCCGTGACGTGCCGGAGCTGGCCGAGACCGCGCTGGTCCTGGCCGAGCAGCCCCGTCCCGCCGGCCGCCGCCTCGCGGTGCTCTCCAACGCAGGGGGCCCGGGCGTCCTCGGCGCGGACGCGGCCGTGGCGGCCGGGCTCGTGGTCCCACCCCTGAGTGAGGGACTGCGGGCCCGGCTCGCCGGGCTCGTCCCCGAGCCGGCCCGCCCCGACAACCCGGTCGACGTCGGCGCCGCGACGACCCCGCACTCCCTCGAGCAGGCGGCCGACGCCCTGCTCGGCTCGGGCTCCCGGCGGCGGTCAAGGTCGCCGACCCCGTCGTGACGCGCAGGAGCGACCGCGGGCTGGTGCGCACCGGCCTGCGCGACGCCGCGGCCGTCGCCGCGGCCGTCACGGCCTTCGAGAGCGCGCTCGGCACGAGCGTCGAGGTGCTCGTGCAGCCCGTGGTCCCCGGGGTGGAGGTGGCGCTGGGCCTGCGGCAGGACCCGACGTTCGGGCCGCTGGTCGTGGTCGCCGCCGGCGGGACCGCGATCGACGTCTGGGACGACCGGGTCTCCCTGCTCCCCCCGCTCGACATCGGGTCGGTACGGCGCGCCCTGCGCTCGCTGCGGTCGTGGCCGCTGCTGGCGGGGTGGCGCGGCTCGGCCGCCGTCGACGTGTCCGCTCTCGAGCGACAGGTCCTCGCGCTGAGCCAGCTCGGCACCGACGTCCCCGAGGTCGCCGAGCTCGACCTCAACCCCGTGCTCGTCGACGCCGGCGGCACCCACCTGGTGGACGTCAAGATCCGTCTGTCCCCGGCCACGGCCGTCGACGCCGGCGTCCCACGGCGGCTGCGTCAGCCCGGCTGAGCCGGCGTCACGGCCTGCGGGCCGAACCCGGTCGGGTCGCGTGCGACGCGAGCCGCTCGCCCCACAGCCGGGCGCGCTCGACCTCGCCGGGCAGCAGAGGGCCCTGGACGCCGTCGACGTAGAAGCTGGTGCGGTCCACCACGGTCAGACCGCGGCGGCGCAGCCTGCGGGCGACCGCGCGCGACGCGGATCCCGGCCAGTGACGCGTCACCCGGGGCGCGGGTGTCGAACACGGCCACCGGCGGTCGCGCCGCGCCGTCGTCGAGCGCCTCGAGCCACTCGCGCACGCCGGTGGCGGCACGGGTCGCGTCGGCGCCCTGGGTGACCGCGTCGGCCCGCGTGCCCGGTCGGCTCATGGTCAGCCCGTGCGTCGGCGCCCCGAGGACGAGCAGGTCGTCGTCGGCGAGGGCGTGGTCGTGCTCGTCACCGACCAGCAGCAGTGTGGCCTCGGCGCCGCGCTCACGCAGCCCCGCGGCCACGGCCTCCCCCACCGCCTGGGTGTTGCCGAACATCGACTCGACCACCACCGCGACCTTCATGGCCACCCCTCCACCCCCTCGGCACCCTCGACACGCCACGTCGGCGTCTGCCACCGAGCGTGCGCTCGTCAGCGACCTGCGACGCAGAGGCCCACGTCCCCGGGCCCAGGGCCTTCGGCCCTGCCGGTGCCGCTCGCCCACGACTGAACGGGCGACGACCCGCACCCGCCCGGACACCCCACCCCACGCCGAGGAGCACCCGTGCCGGCCCACCTCACCCCGACCCACCGCACCGAGGCCGACGCGCGCTACCTCGAGGAGAGCCTCGCGGCCCTCGAGCTCGTGGCACCGCTGAGCCACGCGGGCAGCTGGTTCGCCCGCAGCGGCGAGGTGCGCGAGCTCGCGCGCCGGGCCGACGCGTTCCAGGAGGAGCTGGCCCGGACGCTGACGGCCCTGGCGGGTCCCGGCGGGCGCCCGGCCCCGTGGCAGCCCCGCGCGCTGGCCCCGACCCACGCCCCGAGCGATCGGCGTGTGGTCGCCGCGCTCGAGGCCCACGCGCGCGGGTCGGCCGAGCAGGCCCTGGACTGGGCGACCGACGAGGCGGCCCTCGAGCACCGGGCGCTCGTGCTGGTCTACTCGGTCCGGCTCACGACCAGCAGCGACGCGATGCTGTTCGGGCAGCCCGCCGTCGACATGACCGTCATCCTCGAGGACCTGCGGATCGCCGGGCACAAGATGCTCGCCGACGCCCGGCGACGGGCCCAGGCCCGTGCGCCCGGGCTCGTCGTGCACGAGATCCTGACCAGGGTCGACCCGCGCACCGCCCTGCTCGAGCTCGGCGAACGGGCCGCCGCCGTGGTGGTCGGCTCGCGCGGTCGGGGACCGATCGCGACGGCGCTGCTCGGGTCGGTGAGCGTGCACCTCGCCAAGCACGCGACCTGCCCGGTCGTGGTCGTGCGCCACGCCCCGGGCGCCGCGGCGCGCGGCGGTGTCGTCGTCGACGTCGACGACACCGAGCAGGGCCGCGCCGCGATCGAGTTCGCCTACCTGACCGCCTCGTTCCGCAGGCTCCCGCTGACCGCGTTGCGCGTCGTGTGGGACCCGACCCACGTCGGCGCCGACCATCGCGTGGTACGCGACGAGGACCCCGGGCTGGACACCGAGAGGCTGCTGCTCTCGGAGGCCACCGCCGGGATGCGGGAGAAGTTCCCGGACGTCGCGGACCGGCTCGAGCTCGTGCGAGGACGCCGGGAGCACCAGCTCGCACGCGCCTCGCGCGGGGCCGAGCTGCTCGTCGTCGGGTCAGCGCCCAACGGGCCCGTCGAGCACCTGGCCCGCGGGTCGGTCGCCACGGTCGTCGAGCATGCCGCGTGCGACGTCGCCGTGCTCCCCCGGCGGCCGGTCCACTGAACCGACCTGCGCGGCGCTCCCCGACCCGGCGTCGAGGGGCACGCACCACACCAGCCTGGTCCCGGGCCCGTCGCGACTGGCCAGCTCGAAGGTGCCTGCGCGCGCGACCGTACGCTGGCGCAGGTTGTCGAGCCCGCTGAACGCGTCTCGCCGCGCAGGCCCCGGCCGTCGTCGAGGACCTCGACCCACAGCCGCCGGGTGGTGGCGCCGACGACCACCTCGACGCGCAGCGCCTCGGCGTGGCGCCCCGCGTTGGTGAGCGCCTCACGCACCACGGCACACACGTCGGCGTGCATCGTCACGGGCACCAGCAGGTCCACCGGGCCCCGGAAGGAGACCTCCGGTGGCGCGGGCAGGAGCACCACGGTCGCGGTCGCCACGGCGAGGAGCTGCGCCCTCAGCCCTCCGCCGGACCCGCCTGCCCCGCCTGCCCGCCGGGCCCGCCGGAGCTGAGGGCGAAGATGGTCGTGCGGATCTGACAGACGGTCGCGTCGATCTCGGCGACCTGCGCGTCGAGCCGGTCGGCCTCGGGTCCGGGCCCCAGCGCGGCCCCGACGCTCTGGATTGAGCCCCGCGGCGTACAACCGCTGCACCACGTGGTCGTGGAGGTCGCGCGCGATCCGGTCGCGGTCCTGCAGCGTGCGCAGGTGGGCGCGTGCCTCGCGGGCCCGGGTCCGGTCCAGGGCGATCGCGGCGTGCCCGGCGAGGGAGGCCGCGACGTCGAGGTCGAGCTCGGTGAAGTGCCTCGACCCCAGGTCGCGCAGGACGAACAAGCAGCCCTGCACCCCTCCCTCCGCCGGCAGCGGCACCGCCATCGCGGGCCCGAGCGCGCGTGGCGGGAGCCCGACGAGCTCGTGGCCGGGCAGCCGGTCGCTCAGCTGCGGCCGCCGCGTCACCAGGCACCGGCGCACGAGCGTGTCACCCGCGTCGAGCGCCGCGCCGAGAACCGTCGCGGCCCGCGACCCCGAGGCCCTGTCGACGTGGAGCACGGGGAAGGGCTCGAGCGACCCGTGGGTGAGGACGACGACGACCAGGTCGGCGACCGCCAGCCCGAGCACGCGGTCGGCCACGAGCCGCAGCGCGTCGACGTCGTCGTTGGTCAGCAGCTCGTGGGTGATCGCGACGCCGGCGGTGGTCGACAGGGCCTCGATGATCTGGCGCAGCGCCCACGGCAGGTCGAGGTGCCCGATCGCGAGCCGGTTGGCCTCGAGCAGCCGGCGCAGCTGCGGCTGGGTGGCGGTGCGGGTGGCCATCGGCCGGTCCCTCACACGTCGTGGCACGTGCTCCCCGGGGCCGCCGGGATACGGGACGCGCCCACCCTTGGCCGTGATGGCAGCCCCCGTCGCCGCTCCCGACCCGACCGGGCTCACCTGCTGCCCACCTGTGACCTACCTGCGGCTTCCGGCGGGCACCGCGCCCACCTGGGTGCCGGCCGTGCCGGCGACGACCTCGGTGGCCTGGCGCAGCGAGCCGATCGCCGCCCGCCCCCCGGTGTCGCTGACGAAGGCGCAGGCCGCGGTCACCTTGGGACCCATCGACCCGTCGGGGAACGACTCGGTGCGCAGGTGGGCGGCGCTGACGTGGTGGATCGGCTGCTGCTCCAGGGTCCCGAAGTCGGTCATCACGGCGTCGACGTCGGTCAGCATGACGAGCAGGTCCGCGCGCAGCTCGGTGGCCACCAGGGCCGCGACGTGGTCCTTGTCGACCACCGCGTCGACCCCGTGCAGGCCGTGGGGGCCCGCGACCACCGGGACGCCTCCCCCGCCGGCGAGCACCACCGTGGTGCCGCGCTCGACGAGGATCCGCGCCGTCTCGATCTCGGCCACGCGCACCGGCAGCGGCGACGCCACCACTCGACGCCAGCGGGTGCCGTCCAGGCGCACGGTCCACCCGCGCCGACCGGCGTGGTCGCGAGCGGTGCTCTCGTCGTAGGACGGGCCGACGAACTTCGTCGGTCGCTCGAACGCCGGGTCGTCGGGGTCGACCACCGTCTGGGTGACGAGGGTGACCACCGGCGTGGCCAGGCCCGCGTTGGTCAGGGCCTGCTGCACCCAGTAGCCGATGAGGCCCTGCGTCTCGGCGACCAGCTCGCTGAAGGGGTAGGGCTCGCTCAGCGACGGGTCCGAGGCCGACTCGAGCGCGAGCATCCCCACCTGGGGCCCGTTGCCGTGCACGAGCACGAGCTCGTGCTCGGCGGCGATCGCCGCGAGGGCCGGGGCCGCCTGCGCGACGTGCTCGACCTGCAGGGCGGAGTCGGGCTTGTCACCACGGCGCAGCAGCGCGTTGCCGCCCAGCGCGACGACCACCCTCATCGGCACTCCTCCCGCGTCACGACCACGAGGGCCTTGCTGGTCCACGTCCGGATCTCGCGCATCACGGTCCCTCCTAGGCGGGAGGGCACCCCCCGACGTCGCCACGAAACCACCCCCGAGGGGATCGGGACAGAGCCCAAGGTCACCCGACGACCGCCGAAGGTCGCCCGGGTCGTGCGCCGCCGCTCGCGGCGGCATGACACCCTGGTCCGCACGAGCCCGATCGGCCCCCACCGCAGCCCCCGTCTCAGCCCCCACCGCAGGCCCGTGCGATCCGCCCCCCGGCCCGAGCGAGGCAACGATCGAGCCGGGCTCCAGCCCGATGATCAGGGTCTACCTGCTCGACGACCACGACGTGGTGCGCCAGGGGCTGCGCGCCCTGCTCGAGGCCAGCGGCGGCATCGAGGTCGTCGGCGAGTCGGGCTCCGCGGTCGACGCCATCGCCCGCATCCCGGCGCTGCACCCCCACGTCGCCATCCTCGACGGTCGGCTGCCCGACGGGTCGGGGGTCGAGGTCTGCCGTGAGGTCCGGTCGGTCGACCCGAGCATCCAGGCGCTCATCCTGACGTCGTACGACGACGGCGAGGCGCTGTTCGCGGCGATCATGGCGGGGGCGGCCGGTTACGTCCTCAAGGAGATGAGGTGCACCGACCTGGTCACCGCGGTGCGCGAGGTGGCCGCCGGCAACTCGCTCGTCGACCCGTCCCTCACCGACCGGGTGCTCGAGCGAGTGCGTCACCCGTCGACGACGGCACCGGAGCTGCGGACCCTCACCGAGCAGGGGCTGCGACTCCTCGGGCTCATCGCCGAGGGACTGACCAACCGACAGATCGCGGCACGGATGACGTTGGCCGAGAAGACCGTGAAGAATCACGGGTCCAGCCTCCTGGCCAAGCTCGGGCTGGAGCGACGTACGCAGGCCGCGGTCCTGGCGACCGGGCTGCTCGACCCGGGCTGCCGCTGACACCGGACCGCGACCGGCTCGTCGGTGGCTGCCGTGGCTCGGCAGGTGACCGACGGCCTGTGCGTGTGGGACCTCCAGCCCTGACGGCGGGCTCGAGTCGGCGCCATCCTCGGGCCACCCCTACTGAACTCGAGGACCCATCATGAGCACCCTGCACGCAAAGACACGCCACTCCGACCCGAGCCCGGCAGCCGCACCAGGTGCCGCGGCACCGGCGGCCGGACCCACCCAGCGCTACCTGGCCGACCGGGCCCTGGCGGTGCTCCGGATCGCCTTCGGCCTCACGTTCCTGTGGGCCTTCGCGGACAAGCTGCTGGCCCTGGGGTTCTCGACCGGTCGTGACGACGCCGGCGTGGTCGACCGGTTCGGCGACGGCGCGTGGATCCACGGAGGGAGCCCCACCGCGGGCTTCCTGACGTTCGGCGCCGACGGCCCGTTCGAGGGGATCTACCACGACATCGCCGGCGCGGCCTGGGCCGACACCCTGTTCATGCTCGGGCTGCTGGGCATCGGGGCGGCGCTGACCACCGGTGCCGCGATGCGCCTGGCCTGCGCCGCCGGCGCGCTGCTCTACGTCTTGATGTGGAGCGTCGTGCTGCCCCCGGAGAACAACCCGGTCCTCGACGAGCACCTCCTCGGCGCGCTCACGCTCGTCGTCCTCGCGCTGCTGGCCGCCGGTGACACCTGGGGCATCGGCGCCCGGGCGGCGCGGCTGCGTCTCGTCCAGCGGTACCCGATGCTGCGCTGACCGACCGGTCAGCCGCGCTCGAGGATGGCGCGTACGGCGTCGTACTCCTCGGGGGTGACCTCGCCCCGGGCCAGCCGCAGGTCGAGGACCCGTCGCGGGTCCTGGCCGCCGCCCGCAGGGAGGCTCGACGGGGGCACGGCCGCGGCTCCCGGAGGGACCGCCGTCCGTGCGTGCGTCGACTGACGCGTGAGGTGCACGACGACGTAGGCACCGACCGCCAGCACGACCAGCACGAGCAGCACCAGCAGGACCACGATCGCGGCCGACCACCCGTCCCCGTTCATCATCCCGTAGTCGTGGCCGTCGTCGTCCCACATGTCAGCAGCCCCTCGTCGTGCCCGTCGTCGCGTACCGGACCCCTCGAGGGTGCGGCCGCAGGTCCGTGGGGGCCAGTGCCGAAGGTCCCGCCGCCGGTCGACGTCGGGCACTGCCCGGGCGGTCGCGGTATGCCCAGACTTGGCCGGGCCCAGCCAGAGAGGCACGTCATGAAGGCCGCCGTCGTCACGTCGCTGTCCGCCCCGCTCGAGGTCGTCGAGCGCGCGGTCCCGGACCCGGGGACGGGCGAGGTGCTGCTCCAGCTGCAGGCGTGCGGCCTGTGCCGCGCCGACGTCGACGCCACGCGCGGCGAGCTCCCAGGGGCTCCGGCGGTGCCGTTCGTGCCCGGGCACGAGGGGGTCGGTGTCGTCGTAGCCCGGGGCACCGGGGTCAGGACGCCCCGGGTCGGCGACCGGGTCGCCCTGGTCCGGCGCGGGTCGCGCACCGTCGCCGGCGCGCTGGCCGAGTACGCCGTCGCGCGGGCCGACCAGGTCGTCGCCGTCCCCGAGGGGATCAGCGCCGTCGACGCCGCTCCCCTGACCTGCGGCGGGGTGAGGGCGTGGGCGGCGGTGAGGGTGGCGCGCCTGCTGCCCGCCGAGCGCGTCGGGGTCTTCGGCGTCGGCGGAGCCGGCCACCTCGCGCTCCAGTACGCCCGGATCCAGGGCGCCACCGTGGTGGCCGTCGACGTCGCGCGCGCCCCGCTCGACCTCGCGACCGCGCTGGGCGCGCAGCACGTCGTCAACGCCGGGACCACCGAGCCGGTCGCCGCCGTGCAGGCCCTGGGTGGCCTCGACGTCGCCCTGGTCCTCACCGCGGCGCCGCACGTGCACGAGGAAGCGCTCGCGGTGCTGAGACCGGGCGGCCGTCTGGTCACCGCGGCCCAGCGCCACGACGAGGCCACGATGGCGGTCCCGATCGGGCGGACCGTGACCGACGCCCTCACCGTCCTCGGTGCACCGCGGGGCACCCGCGAGGACCTCGCGGAGGTCCTCGCCCTGCACGCCGCGGGCAGGGCCCGCGTGGTGACCGAGTCCTGGCGGCTCGAGGGGGTCAACGAGGCCCTCACGAAGGTCCTCGCGGAGCACGTCGCCACGCGGGTGGTGATCGACTGCGCGGACGGCTCGACGGCCCGGACCACGCCACCTTGAGCCTCCCGCTCACTGCGTCACTCGCCGCCGCGTAGCGTCGGTCCCAACCCCCTGTGGCTCCCCGGGAGCCGCACGACCTGAAGGACCCGTCCATGTTCGACACGTTCAACGGCCTGCCCGTCCACCCCCTGGTCGTCCACGCGGTGGTGGTGCTGCTGCCCCTCGCCGTCCTCGGGACGCTGGCCATCGCGGTCCGTCCGCGCTGGCGCACGTCCTACGGGCCGCTGGTCGTGGGCGCCGCGCTGGTCGCCACGGTCCTCACCCCCGTGGCCACCTCGAGCGGCGAGTCGCTCGAGGAGAAGGTGGGTGACCCCGGCGAGCACGCCGAGCTCGGCGACCAGCTGCTGTGGTTCGCCCTGGCGCTGCTGATCGCCGCCGGCGCCCTGGTGTGGCTGCAGTGGCGGGCCGAGCGGGCCGAGCGGGCCCAGCAGGCGCAGAGCCAGCAGAGCGAGCAGACGGGACGTGTGGGGGTGGCTGGAACGCCGGGTCCGGCCCCCGCCGCCCACGCGGCGGACGGGTCCGAGCGCGCCGGTCGCGTGGGCACCGACGCCGAGCAGACCCGGCTCATGGTGGTCGCCGTCGTCGCGGTCATCGCGGCGCTCGCCTGCGCGGTCCAGGTCTACCGCGTCGGCGACTCCGGAGCCCGTGCCGCCTGGGGCGACGTCGGTGCGGCGCCCACCGGCGCGCCCGTCGCCGGGTCCTGACCGCCCTCGACCTGCACTGCACCCCGTGAGTCCGCTGACGGAGGTGCCTCAGGCGTCCGAGGTGCTCGGGGCGCCCCAGTGTCTGGCGTCGAGGACGGGGAAGTGTCGGGCCGGGTCGTCGTCGGGCTCCAGCGACGGGGGGCCGACGATGAGCGGGTCCGGGGTGCCGACCAGGGCGACGTTCTTCGAGGGGTGGTCGAAGCGGGCCAGCACGACACGTGTCGCCTCGAGCCGGGCGCGCTTCTTGTCGTTGGACGGCACCACCGTCCACGGGGCGTCGCCGGTGTGGGTGTGGAAGAACATGGCCTCCTTGGCTGCGGTGTAGTCGTCCCACTTGTCGCGGCTCGCGAGGTCGGTGGGCGAGAGCTTCCACTGCTTGACGGGGTCGAGCGACCGGGCCTCGAAACGGGCCGCCTGCTCGGCGCGGGGGACCGAGAACCAGAGCGTGACGAGGTGGATGGCGGAGCGCACGAGCATCCGCTCGAACTCCCGCGTCTCCCGCATGAAGTTGAGGTACTGCTCCGGCGTGCAGTAGCCCATGACGCGCTCCACGCCGGCGCGGTTGTACCAGGAGCGGTCGAAGAAGACCATCTCGCCGGCCGACGGCAGGTGGGTGACGTAGCGCTGGAAGTATTACTGCGAGCGCTCCTGCTCGCTCGGCACCGAGAGCGCGACGACGCGGGCCCCGCGGGGGTTGAGGTGCTCCGTGTAGCGCTTGATCGCACCCCCCTTGCCGGCCGCGTCACGCCCCTCGTAGAGCACCACGAGCCGGGTGCCGGAGTCCTTGACGTGGGCCTGGAGCTTGAGCAGCTCGATCTGCAGCTTGCGCTTGGTGCGCTCGTACTTCGGCCGCGACAGGCGCGACGGGTAGGGGTAGCCCTCCTGCCAGGCGAGGTCGGCGACCGACTCCGGTGCCCGGCGCGACCGCAGCTCCGCGCCGAGCTCGGCGATCTCGTCGAGCTCCTCGGCCTGTCCCGGGCGCCCCGGGGGTGCGGGCTCGTCGGCGACGGCGCTCGGCTTCACGGGCTTCACGGAGGCAGACATGGGCCGAGGCTAGGCACCCCGGGACCGGTCGTGGAGGGTCGTTGGTCCCGGTGCGGGCGGACCGACGACACCCGTGCCGCCCTCTCGCGGCCGGCGGGCCACCACAGGACGTTGGACCCTGCCCGACGGCCCCCCATGCCGGTCAGCCTGGAGACCCGAGCCCCCGGCCTGGTGGGCGTGGCCGTCGAGAGGAGCCCACCGTGCGAACGAGGGTGCTGGTCCTGGGGGCCAACTTCGGGGGCATGACGGCGGCGCTGGGCGTCAAGAACGACCTCGGCGCGCAGGTCGACGTCGTGGTCGTCACCCCCGACGACCACTTCGTCTTCACCCCGAGCCTGGTGTGGCTGCCGTTCGGACGTCGCCACCGCGACGACCTCACGTTCCCGGTCCGCCCGACCCTGGAGTCGCACGGCATCGAGCTGGTCAAGGCCGCCGCCGTGGCCGTCGACCCGGTCGGTCACCAGGTGACCCTCGACTCCGGCCGGGTCCTCGACTTCGACTACCTGGTCGTCGCCACGGGGACCCGCCCCGACGACGTGGTGCCGGGGGTCGCCGAGCACGCCTGCACGATCACCGACCTGGCCGGCGCCGAACGGTGCGCGACCGCCTGGCGCAGGCTGCTGCGCGAGCCCGGCGACGTGGTCGTGGCGGCCACGCAGGGCTCGACGTGCTTCGGCGCGGCCTACGAGTTCCTGCTCGACACCGCCTACCACCTCGACCGGGCCGGCCTGCGCCACCAGGTCCGGTTGACCTTCGTGACGCCCGAGCCGTACGTCGGGCACCTCGGCCCCGGTGGCCCCGGTGGCCCCGGCGCCCCGGGCGTCGCGGCGTGGGACCCGGTCCCGCTGGAGAGGTTCCTCGACCGGGCCGGCATCGAGACCAGGACCGCGGCGGCCATCGACCACGTCGACCGTGACGCGGTGGTCCTCGACGACGGCGAGGCCCTGCGGTTCACGTTCTCGATGGTCGTCCCGCCGTTCGCCGGCCAGGACTTCCTGCGCGAGGCCGACGGGCTGAGCGACGACCACGGCCTGGTGCTGGTGCGCGACACCTTCCAGAGCGAGAAGTACGACGACGTCTACGCCGTCGGCGCGGCGGCGGCCGTCGACGCCCCCTGGCAGGAGCCGGTGCCCGCGGGTCCGCGCCGTCACGGCCTGCCCACCGAGGTGATGGCCCAGACCGCCGCGCTCAACATCGCCTCTCAGGTGCGCGGCGCGTCACCGACGACCTCGCTGCCCTTCGCCGACACCACGACCACCTGGCGCACGGGTCCCGACGGTCCCGACGGCCCCGACCCGGCACCGGGACCACGGCGCCACGGCGCGCACGTCCCGGGGGCCCGGCTGCACCGGCTCCGGGTCGGGTTCGAGCGGTACTCCCTGTGGAAGATGCGCCACGGCCACGTCAACCTCGTCTAGGGCCCGGTACCAACGGCTCCACCGGGTCGGGCCGAAGGCCTCCTGACCCGCGGCTCCCCTGGTGCCAGCGTGGGAGGACACCCACGCGCGCTCCCCCGGGAGCCCCCGGAGAGGCAGGTGCGACATGAAGGCACTCGTGTACGGCGGGCCCGGCCACCGGTCCTGGACCGACGTCCCGGACCCGTCGCTGAAGGACCCGCAGGACGCCATCGTCCGCGTCGACGCCGTGACGATCTGCGGCACCGACCTGCACATCCTCAAGGGGGACGTGCCGGAGGTGGAGGCCGGCCGGATCCTGGGCCACGAGGCCGTCGGCACCGTCGTGGAGACCGGGGCGCACGTCCACGACGTCGCGGTCGGGCAGCGGGTGCTGGTCTCCTGCATCTCCGCGTGCGGCCGCTGCGACTCGTGCCGTCAGGCGCGCTACGGCCTGTGCACCGGGGGCGGCGGCTGGGTCCTGGGCCACACGATCGACGGCGCCCAGGCCGAGCTGGTCCGCGTCCCGTTCGCCGACCACTCGCTGCACCGCCTGCCCGACGAGGTGAGCAACGAGCAGGCGCTGATGCTGGCCGACATCCTGCCGACGTCCTACGAGGTGGGGGTCCTGGCCGGCGCCGTCTCGCCGGGCGACGTCGTCGTGGTCGTCGGGGCCGGTCCGATCGGCCTGGCCGCGATCCTGACGAGCAGGCTCTTCAGCCCGTCGCAGGTGGTCGTCGTCGACCTCGACGCCTCGCGTCGGCAGCAGGCGGTCTCCTGCGGCGCCGACCACGCGGTGTCCCCCGAGGACGCCGCCGAGATCGTCGCGTCGCTGACGCAGGGCCGGGGCGCGGACGTGGCGATCGAGGCCGTCGGCGTCCCCGACACCTTCGAGCTCTGCACGACGCTCGTGCGCGCCGGCGGCCACGTCGCCAACGTCGGCGTCCACGGCGGGCCGGCGGTCCTCCACCTCGAGGACCTGTGGGCCAAGGACGTCACGATCACGACAGGACTGGTCGACACCCGGACCACCCCGCTGCTGCTGCGGCTGGTCGCCGAGGGCACCCTCGACGCGACCTCGTTGTGCACCCACCGCTTCGGGATCGACGAGATGCAGGACGCCTACGACGTCTTCGAGCAGGCGGCGGACACCGGGGCGCTGAAGGTGGCGCTGTTCAACCCCGAGGCGATGGGCTGAGCCGTGCCCCGACCGCCGGACCCTCCCGGAGCCCCACGGCTCGAGCTCACCCACTCGGGCCTGGTCCTGCTCACCGACGACACGGCCTACAAGTTCAAGCGGCCCGTCCGGCTGGCCTTCCTGGACTTCACCGACCTGCAGGCACGACGAGACGCGTGCCAGCGCGAGCTCGAGCTCAACCGGCGCCTGGCGCCCGACGTCTACCTCGGCGTCGGGACCCTGGGCCTGCCCGGGCCGCAGGCGGAGCCCTGCCTGGTGATGCGGCGTCTCCCCGACGACCGCAGGCTCACCCACCTGCTGACCGCGACCCCGGCCCCTGCGACGACCCGCCCCACGGTCGAGGACGCCCTGACCGGCGTCGCCCGGACGGTCGCCGCCTTCCACGCCGGGGCCCGTCGTGGTCCCGACGTCGACCCCGACGGCGGCAGGAACGCGCTCGCCGCCCGCTGGCGGGCCAACCTCACCGAGCTGGGCGCGGCGGTGGACCCCGCGCGCGGACCGGCGGGCTCGACCCTCGACCCCCTGGTCGTCGAGGAGGTCGAGGTGCTGGTCGAGGAGTTCCTGGCCGGGCGCGAGCCGCTGCTCGCGGCACGTGTGGCGGACCGGCGCATCGTCGACGGCCACGGCGACCTGCTCGCCCAGGACATCTTCTGCCTCGACGACGGGCCCCGGATCCTGGACTGCCTCGACTTCGACGACCGGTTGCGGCACCTCGACGTCCTCGACGACCTCGCCTGCCTGGTCGCCGACGTCGAGCGCCTGGCCGGTCCCGACCAGGCGGCGGTGCTGCTGGAGCGCTACCGCGAGCTGAGCGGCGACCCCGCGCCGCCGTCGCTGGTCCACCACTACATGGCCTACCGCGCGTTCATGCGCGCCAAGGTCGCGTGCCTGGCCGGAGCTGCCCGCGACGTCCACCACGGCCACCTCAGCACCCCGCAGGAGCTCGCGGACCTGGCCCGGCACCACCTGCGGGTCGGGCGGGTGCGCCTGGTGCTGTGCGGTGGCGCCCCCGGCACCGGCAAGACCACCGTCGCGGGCGAGGTGGCCGACCGGCTCGGCTGGGTCGTGCTGTCGAGCGACCGGGTCCGCAAGGAGCTGGCCGGTCTCGACCCCGAGGACCGGTCGCCCCAGCCCTACCGCTCGGGCTTCTACGACGACGCATGCACGGCCCGGACCTACGAGACGCTGCTGCACCGCGCCGAGGTGCTGCTCGGCCGCGGCGAGAGCGTCGTCCTCGACGCGTCCTGGACCTCGGCGTCGTGGCGTCGCCGTGCGGCGAGCGTCGCCGGCTCCTGCCACGTGCCGCTCACCGAGCTGCGCTGCGCCGTCGAGCCGGCCGTCGCCGAGCGGCGCATCGACGAGCGCGAGGGTGACCACGGTGCCCGCAGCAGCTCGGACGCGACCGTCGCCGTCGCGCGCCGGATGCGGCTCGAGGCCGACCCGTGGCCCACCGCCGTGCGGGTCGACACCGGTGGCGAGGTGGCGCAGACCGTGGACCGCCTGGTCGCGGACCTGGGGTGGCAGGACGTCGTCGCCGCCCGTCGTCCCCGGTCGCGGATGGCGCCCGACTGAGCAGGACCGAGCAGGGCTGAGCGGGGTGTCAGGACCCGACGGCGACCGGCGTGACCGCGCTCTCGACGACCACGACCGGGCACGGCGCGCTCATCGAGCACCTCTGGTCGACGCCGGGCGCACCGCGCTCGGCGCGCGCGCCCCGACGTCGTGACGCACCGACCACGAGCAGGTCCTGGGGCGTGCACCGTCCCACCAGCGTGTCGACCGGGTGGGCGTTGACCACCGCCGTCGAGACCTCGAGGCCCTCCCAGGCCAGGCGCGTGGCCCCGAGCACCCGCTCCAGGCCCTGGACGGCCTGGTGACGCGGCGCGCAGAAGTGACCGGGCACCTCGTGCACGAAGAGTGCCTCGGGGTCCGGCCAGCAGGTGACGACCTCGAGACGACATCCCCGCGCCCTCGCCTCCGCTGCGGCCCACCGCAGCGCCTGGGCGCTCGCGGGCGAGCCGTCCACGCCCAGGACGACGTGACCGCCGTCGGGCCGGCTGGACGAGGTCGGGGCGGTCGGGGCGGACGGGGCGGACGGGGAGGTCGGCGCGGCGTGCGTCATGGTCCCAGCCTGGACGTCGCGAGGCCGTCGGCCCAGGGACCTTGGTCACCGGGTGCCGCGCTCACGGGCGCGCGGTGACACCCCGGTCGGGTCCGGAGCGGGTGAGCCTGAACTCGCGCCCGGTCACCACGTCGGGCTGGATCTCGACGACGTCGTACTTCAGCGTGGGGACCCAGGGCTGGCGGGGTTCCCCGTCGAGGCGGTGCTGCTCGTCCTCCTCGAGGATCCGCATCCGTCCGCGGGCCACGACCGACCACGCGTCGGTGTCGTCGTGCCAGTCGATCTCGAACGCGACGTCGGAGGTCAGGGCGGCGGCGAACAGCTTGTTGCCGGCGGCGGTGCGAAACAGCAGGCAGCGACCGTCGACGACGTAGTTGATGGGCACCAGGTGGACCTCGTCGACCAGGCGGTAGGCCAGGCGGCCGAACTCCTCGTCCTCGAGCTTGTCCCAGCACTGTTCGGGCGTGAGCTCCTCGACGACGTTGTCGGGGTCCAGCATCACGACACCTCCCCGTCGTACGGCCCCGGGACGACGGGGGTGGGCGAGGCCACCGACACCAGTCGCCGTCGGGGTCCGTCCAGCTCGCCGGCGCGCAGCCGGGCGAGCAACGACTCCGCGTCGGTGGTGCTCACGACCACCTCGTCGTAGCGCTGCCCGTGCAGGAGCAGCCGCAGGGCCGGCACGCCGCGGCGCAGCAGGACCAGCTGTCGGCGGCCCGGTGAGTACCACGTCCCGGCGAGCCAGAGCCACGGCACCGCGGCCCCCACCCGCAAGCCCCTGGCGACGTGCCACGAGGTGAGCAGCGACGCCGAGCTGATCGCGGCCAGGGGCGCGTCGAGGGCGCGGACCAGGCCGAGCACGCGCTCGACCGGGGTCGGGCGCACCTCGAGCCGGGCTCCGTGGAGCGTGACGGTCGGCATGGGTCCATCCGACCGGCGCTCCGGCGACGGCGCCACGGTCCGAAGGCCCGGGTCGAAGGGCCCTGCGACCCTCACGACGGGCAGCAGGGCGTGCGACCGGACGCCCCGCGGGCTCCCTGTGGGCCCGGCCAGGGGTGGCGGGGCCGCGCTCACCCCGAGGGCTCCTGGCTGCGCAGGACCAGCAGCGCGTGGATCTCGCGCGTCAGGGCCGTGTTGGTCCTGAGCTCCAGCTCCAGCTCATGCTCGACGAAGTCGTGGTCGGCCTTGGCCTGCTGGACGGCGGACAGCCTGCTGGACGGCGGACAGCCGGTTCTGGCCGATGAGGACGAACGTCGACAAGTAGATCGCCTCGAGCGACACCACGAGGGTCAGCTCGGCCACGGGTCGCCCTCCACCAGGAGCATCCACGCCCCGAAGGCCACCACGTGGAGGTAGCCGAACCACATCGACCCGGCGAACGCCGTGATCGCGTCGATGATGCGTGACTGCACGTCCCCGGCCCGGCACTCGAGGTAGCGCTGCACGCCGGGGTGCCGGGGGCGCCCGGCTGGACCGCGGTGGGAGTCGGGCGGCCCGAGCGCGCCGGGCAGGGCGCGAAGCCCCGGTGCCCAGGGGCGTTGGTCCGGTCAGGCGCTGCGGTCGCGGTGCTTGGCGGCGAAGATCGCGGCCTGCGTCCGGCTCGACAACCCCAGCTTCGCCAACATCGACGACACGTAGTTCTTCACCGTCTTCTCCGCCAAGAACATCGACTCAGCAATCTGCCGATTCGTCATCCCCTCCCCGATCAGCTCCAAGATCCGCTGCTCCTGCCCCGTCAACCCCTCCAGCTCACGATTGACCGGCGGACCCCGACGCACCCGCTCCAAGACCTGCGCAGTCACCTGCGGATCCAACATCGACTGACCCGCCGCCACCCGACGCACCGTCGCCACCAGATCCCCACCCCGCACCTGCTTCAACACATACCCCGCCGCCCCCGCCATGATCGCCGCGAACAACGCATCGTCATCGTCGTACGACGTCAAGATCAACGCCCGAATCCCAGGATCACGCGACCGCACCTCACGACACACATCCACCCCCGACCCATCCGGCAACCGACCATCCAAGATCGCCACATCCGGACGCAACGCCGGAATCCGCCGCGCCGCCTCCTCCGCCGACCCCGACTCCCCCACCACCACGATGTCGCCCTCACCCTCCAACAACTCCCGCAACCCACGACGCACCAGCTCATGGTCATCCAGCAGGAACACCCGGATCGGCGCCGCGCCCTCCGCGTGGTCACCGGACGGAGCCGGTACGGCGGTGGCGGCGGGCAGGGAGGTCTCGGTCATGGGTGCGACGCTAGGGCGGCACGCGCCGGGCGAACACCCGCCCGTGGACCCGGGGCGGTGGGACCTTCGTCCCTGCCGGAGGCGCGCGCCGAGGTCGCACCGTGGGAACTCCCCCACCCCGGAGGTCCAGATGCTCGCCCAGGACGCAGGGCCCGCCCACGTCGCCACCGTCGCCACCGTCGCCACCGCCGACGGGGCCCGAGGAAGGCCCGGGCGCCCCGACGCGCGCGGGCGCGCCGGCTGCCGGGGCGCGTGGCGACCACGGTGAGCGGGGTCTTCCAGGCCACCGGGTCACGTCCCGCGCGTTCGCGGGAGGAGGGCTTCGGACTCGACGTGATCGCCGCCGCGTGCCGGGCGCCGAGCACGCACAACACGCAACCGTGGTCCTGGCGCGTCGACGGCACCACCGTCGAGCTGTACGCCGAGCCGGCGCGTCGGCTGGTGCACGCGGACCCCGACGGTCGCAACCTGGCCATCAGCTGCGGCGCCGCCCTGCACCACGCCCAGGTCGCCGCGCGCGGGCTCGGGTGGCGTCCCACGGTCGTGCGTTGGCCCCGGGGTCCCGACACCGACCTGGTCGCCCGCGTCGACCTCGAGCCCTGCTCCCGCACCGCCGACGACCTCACCCTGCTGCGGGCGTTGCACGAGCGGCGCACCGACCGTCGACGCTTCACCGCGTGGCCGGTGCAGGGCGCCCGTCTCGACCGGCTCGTGGACGTCGCCCGGGCCTCGGGTGCCGAGGCGGTGTCGCTGTGCGACGTCGTCGAGCGGGTCCGCCTCGAGCACCTGGTCGCCCGGGCCCACGCGGCCCAGTCGGCCGACCCCGCCCTGGTCGCCGAGCACCGGGCGTGGACCGACCGCAGCGCCACGGACGGCGTCCCGTGCGAGGTCGTGCCGCCCTCCGACCCCGACCTGCCGAGTCGTCGCACGCGCTTCACCGGCGGGACCCTGCCCGACCGCGAGCGTGACGTCGACACCACCGACGGCGTCGTCGTGCTCTGCGGCGACAGCGACGACCGGGCCTCCTGGGTCACGACGGGAGAGGCCCTCGGCGCCCTGTGGCTGCGAGCCGTCGCCGACGGCCTGTCGGTGGTCCCGCTGAGCCAGGTGATCGAGGTCGACGAGACCCGGTCCGCCCTGCAGGACGACCTGCTGTTCGGCCTGGCCGTCCCCCACCTGCTGCTGCGGGTCGGGTGGCTCCCGATCGGGCGCGACGACCTGCCCCCGACCCCGCGACGCCCGCTGCGCGACGTGCTGCGCCGCTGAGTCGCCCCTGAGTCGACCGTGGTCCGCCGGCGGGGACGAAGGTCCCCCGGCCGCGGGTCGTGTGCCGCTACGCCGGCGACGTCGGCGTTCCTACGGTGAGAGCCGACCCGCCGCGCGGGGTGGACCCACGCGGCCCCGTTGACCGACCCGGTCTCGCTGGGCCTGGGGGCCGGCGGCCGGGTCGCGGTGGTCGGGCCGTCGGGCTCGGGCAGGAGCACGCTCGCGGCCGTGCTGCTGCGCTTCCTCGACCCGGCCTCCGGCAGCGTCGTGCTCGGTGGGGTGCCCGAGACGTCGATGGCCCTCGACGACGTACGCCGTCTGACCGGCCTGGTCGACGACGACCCCCACGTCTTCGCCACGACGCTGGTCGAGAACGTGCGGCTGGCCCGGCCCGGGGCCGACGACGACGAGGTCGAGGCGGCGCTGCGTCGCGCCCGGCTCGGCCCGTGGCTCGACTCGCTGCCCGAGGGGCTCCACACCTGGCTGGGCGAGGGCCACGCGCAGGTGTCCGGCGGCGAGCAGGCCCGGATCGCGATCGCCCGGTCCCTGCTGGCCGAGCAACCGGTCCTCGTCCTCGACGAGCCGGCCGCGCACCTCGACCACGCCACCGCGGTCGCGCTCGCCGACGAGCTGCTGACCGGCCCCCGCGCGCGCAGCGTCGTGTGGATCACCCACGGCGACGTGGGCCTCGACCTGGTCGACGGTCTCGTCGACCTCGGCGAGGGACCGCCGGTCGACCCGTTCGTCCAGCAGGACCACGGCCCGTCCGGCGGGACGACCTGACCCGACCTGGCCGGAGGGCCGCGTCAGCCCGCGTCAGCCCAGGGCGTGGGTCGGCTGCTCGTGGACCCCCGCGGGTGCGGCGAGCAGGACCGGGCAGACCGCCTGCCGCTGGACGGCGCGAGCGACCGGTCCCAGCCGGGAGCCCGCTCGCAGCCACGGACGGTGGCGCCCGATCACCAGCATCGACGAGCTGGTCGACGTGTCGACCAGACGCTGCTCGCGACGCCCGGCCACGACCTCCACGGCCACGTCGCACTGGTCGCCCCCGGGACCACGTGCACCAGCAGCAGGCGACGCCCGGTGCGCCCGGCCTCCAGCACGCCGCGGCGCACCACGGCGTCGGAGCCGCCACGGCCGAGGCGACCGGGACCGTCGCGACGATCACGGCAGCACCGCCGTGGCCAGGCTCGCCACGGCGACCACGAGCACCGGGCACGGCGCGAGCGCCGTGACGGCCTCCGACGTCCGCCCGAGCCGCCCGAGGACCGGGGACCACTGCTCGTGCCGTCCGACGACCAGCAGGTCGGACTCCTCGCCGTGACGCAGCAGCACCTCGTGGGCGACCCCCCGCTCGACGACGACCTCGTGCGGGACCCGGGGGTGCGCGGCGAACCACCCGGCGTACACCTCGGCCAGGTCCAGCCCCGGCCGGTCGCGCTCGTCGACGCAGTGCACGACCCGCAGCCGGGCGCCGCGCCGCTCGCACTCCTGCAGCGCGCCCCGGACCACCGGGTCGCTCGTGGCGACGTCGTCGACCCCGACGCTGACCCGGGCCGGGTGGCGGGGTGCCTGCGCCAGGGGCACCGGCGGCACCACCAGCACCGGCACGGAGCAGCGCGCCGCGACGCGCTGCGCCGGGCTCTCGCCGGGGCCGGGCAGCTCGCGCGGCACGACGACGACGCAGGCGTTGCTGCTGGCCGCGACGAGCATCGGCACCACGGGTCCGTGGCAGAGCTCGGTGCTCGGGGGCTCCTGGCCCTCCCTCAGCCCGGCGAGGCGGATCGCCACCGCGTGCAGTGCACTGACCGCGCTGGCCCGGTCCTGGCGCCCCGTCGGCGCGACCACGTGCACCAGGTGCAGGCCGCACCGGTGCCGGGTCGCCTCGTCCGCGGCGGCGCGCAGCAGCGCGTCGGTCGGCTCCGGGCCGACCGCGACCACGACCCGTAGGGGTTCGTTGTCCCACATGACGCACCTCTCGGAGAGTTCGCTGCTCCCACGGTGTCCGGCCCCCGGGTCCGGCGGCGAGGGCCCTTCGTCACCTGCGGCGCACACCTTGGCCTCCTCGGCACCCCGGTCCTCCGGCGCGGCGACGGCGCAGGGACCGGAGAGGGGCGAAGGTCCCCCGGGGTCGGGTCCCGCGCCGGTTCCGTCCCGGAGGCGCCAGTACGAGGGTGGGAGCATGAGGCTCTACGAGGTCCCGCACGGCACCGTCGTGGTCGGCATCGACGGCTCGGTCCACAGCAGACAGGCCGTCGACTGGGCCGCAGGCCTGGCGCGCCGGGAGCACCGGCCCCTGGTCCTGGTGCACTCCAGCGACCCGTTCACCTTCGAGCAGGGCGGGGTGTGGACCGGGTGGGGCGACTGGCACGAGCTGCGACGACGGGCCGACTCGCCCCACGGCGAGATCATGACCGCCGAGCTGGCCCGCACGCAGGCCACGCACCCCGAGCTGGAGGTGCACCCCGTCGAGGACTACGTCGACCCGCGCCTGGCCCTCACCGAGCTGTCGACCCACGCCTACCGCGTCGTGGTCGGCTCGCACGGCCGCGGCCCGGTCGCCAGCGCGCTGCTGGGCTCGGTGAGCGCGGCCGTCGCGCGCGACGCACGGTGCCCGACGGTCGTCGTACGACCCGACACCGCCCGCACCGGCGGCGTCACCCGCAACGGCGTCACCGTCGTGGTCGACCGCTCGCGTCCCTCGCCGGAGTCGATGGAGCTGGCCTTCCGCCACGCCTCGACGACCGGTCAGCGGGTGCGGGTCCTGCTGTGCCGCGACGACCGCGACGACCTCGAGGACCCCTCCTCGCCCGAGCAGCTGCGCCTGGAGCTGAGCGAGCTGTGCGCCGGGCTCGGCGAGAAGTTCCCCGACGTCACCGTGCAGCCCGAGGTCGAGCACGGCCCCATGGAGGACGTCGCCGTGGGCGCCACCGTCGAGTCCGACCTGACCGTCATCGGCCGCTACCCGCACCACGGCCGGGTCGGCCTGGCCCGCGGCCGGTTCACGACCACCGTCCTGGAGCACGCGCGGGGCCCGGTCGTGATCGTCCCCGAGAGGAAGAGCTGACATGTCCGTCCCCCACACCGAGGCCGGCGACGAGGTCGTGTGCGCCCTCGCCGGGCACGGGTCGCCCGCGGCCCTCGACCTCGCGGCCCGGGAGGCCCGACGCACCGGTGCGAGGCTGCTGCTGGTCACCGTCACCGACGACCCCCACGACCCCGACACGGTGGCGCTCCTGCAGGACGCCGTGGCCCGCGTGCACACGTCGTACCCCGACCTCCACGTCGCCCGTGAGGCCGTCGAGGGTGACTGGGTCGCGGCCACGCTCGCGCGGATCGGGCGGCACGCGCGCTACGTCGTGATCGAGCGCACCCACCACGGCCGCCTGCACCGGCTCCTGTCCGGCTCCACCGCCGAGGGGGTGTCGTTCAAGGTCCCCGCCCCCGTGCTGAGCGTGCCGCCGGGCTGGTCGCCCGAGACCTCCGGCACCGCCGCAGTCACGGTGGGCGTCCAGGACATCGACGAGGTGCCCGCGCTGGTCGGCCTGGGCGCGACCGAGGCGACCGCCCGCGGGGTCGACCTCGTCGTCGTGCACGCCGCGGCTCCCCCGCAGGGTCACGACGTCGCCGACGTCGACGTCCGTCAGGACTGGATCGACCGCGCGCACCTGCGGCTCGACGCCTCGATCGGCGACGCCGTGGAACCCTTCCCCGACCTGAAGGTCCGGCTCGACGTGGTCCCCGAGCGGCCCCTCGACGCGCTGCTGCAGGCCTCGACCGGCTCCGCGCTGCTCGTCCTCGGCCGACGCCACCACGAGCACGCGTGGGGCACCCACCTCGGACCGGTGGTGCGCCGTGCCCTGCTCGACGCGACGTGCCCGGTGCTCCTGGCCCCCGACGAGGAGGCCACGCGCGCCGCCGATGCCGCGGCCGCGGTGCACGAGCGCCAGGCCAGCGACCGACGCGCGGAGCCCGGCGACGTCGTGGTCGCGGTCGGGGAGGACGACGCCGCCGGCGCCGTCCGGTTCGCCGTGGCCGAGGCGACCTCACGCGGCGTCGGTGTCCACCTCGTGCACGTCGTGCGGATGCCCGCGGTGGACGGCGTGGCGGCCGCGGAGGTCTGGCGCGACGCGGTCGCGCGCGGCCGGGGCCTGCTGGAGCGTGCCGAGGAGCACGCCCGCGGTGCCACCGGGCCCGACCTGCGCCTCACCCACCGCCTGGTCGACCGGGGCTCGCTGCTGACCGACCTGGTGCAGGAGGCCGCGCAGGCCTGCGCGATCGTCGTCCAGCACCGACGCCTGGGCCGTGCCCAGCGTCTGATGACCTGGTCGGTGACCAACGGCGTGGCCGCGCGCACCGACGTGCCCGTCATCGTCGTGCCGGCCGAGTGGTCCGCTGGTCCTGAGCGCGTCGGCTGCGTGGTGGTCGGCCTGCAGGACCTCGACGACGTCGAGCACGTCCTCCCCGTCGCCGTGGAGGAGGCCACCCGCCGCGGGCTGCCGCTGCGGGTCGTGCACGGGGGGCGGCTCTCCGAGCACCAGGAGGAGGAGATGACAGCCGCGATCGCGGCGCTCGTCCAGGGCGTTCCCGACCTCCGGGTCCACCGGGTCTTCGAGGACCGGGACGCCGCCGACCTCCTGGTGGGGGCGGTGACCACGGCCGAGATCGTCGTCGTGGGGCGGCGCCGTCACACGCTGTCGCGGCGCTCGCACCTGGGTCCCGTCGCGCGCGAGGTCCTGGACCGCACCGGCTACCCCGTGCTGCTCGCGCCGCCGGCCGCCTCGGCCCCGGCCTGATGACCGGCCTGATGACCGGCCGGACGACCGGCGCGTCCACCACGACCCGGCCGGCGACGCCGCACCGGGCGAGCGAGCAGCAGGTGATCGACCCGGTCCTGGGGGCCCTGGCGCATCCGCACCGGCGCCGGGCCGCCCGCACCGCCGTCGGCGGGTTCTTCCTGGCGATGGCCGGGGTGCACCTCGGACTGGTCGCAGCCGACCCGCAGGTCTACGCGACGTTCGCCGACCGGTCCGAGGTGGCCTTCGTGCGCGACTCGTGGCGAGACGTCGTGATGGCGGCTCCGGTGTGGTGGATCTCCCTGTTGCTGGTCGGCGAGGCGCTCGTCGGCGTCCTGCTGCTGGTCGGGGGCCGCGCGGCCCGCGTGGGGTGGGCGGCGGCCATCGCGTTCCACCTGCTCCTGCTGCCGTTCGGCTGGTGGGCGTGGGTCTGGGCCGTGCCGGCGCTCGGCTGGCTCGTGCTCATCGCCGCGCTCGAGCTGCGCGCGCCGCGGACCCGGGCCGCCTGAACGGTCCGGGCGGCCCGTGGCTCAGGCCAGACGGTCAGGCCAGACGGTCAGGCCAGACGGTCAGGCCAGACGTCGTCCGGAGATCTGCTCGATCTCGACGTGCAGGCGCAGCGACCGCGGCCCGGTGGGCCACACGTCGATCTCGGGAGCGTCGACCCGGCCGAAGGACCAGTCGATCTGCACGTGGCCGTGGGCCAGCACGCTCCAGCCGGTCCGGGTGACCGGGTCGAGGTGGTCGGCCTGGAAGCTCACCGGGCCGTCATCGGCCTCGCGCGCCACGGCCGAGTAGGCCGTGGTCCGCACGTCGATCCCGTCGGTGGTGACGGCGAAGTTGACCGGCACCACGGTCGGTCCGTCGGTCCCGTTCCACGCCAGGCGACCGACCGCGGTGCCACGCAGCAGGTCCCAGCACTCGTCGTTGCTGAGGTCCACGAGGTGGCGGGTCGCAGCCGTGCCGTGACCACCGGTCGTCGAGGAGTTCGTCATGGTGCCGATGCTCCGGCCCGGGGGGTCCGGCGGCCAGGGTTGGCCGACCCGTCGGGCCGGGACGTTCGTCCCGCGGCGGGACTGCCGTCAGCGGCGCATCGGCCCCGCACCGGACCCGGGGCCGGTGCCGAACCAGTCGTGCGACCACCGCAGCATCAGCGCGATCTCGCGGCGCTGGGCGGTGACGATGCGCCGGGCGAGGTCGGCGACCTCGGGGTCGTGCAACAGGCCCGCCGCGAGGGCGTGTCGCGACATCATCACAGCCGCCATGTGGTGCACGGCCATGTCCTGCAGGAACGTGCGGTCGAGGTCGTCGCCCGACGACGCACCGAGGTCACGCATCATCGGGTCGTACGGCGCCGCGGGCCGGCCCGGGTCCTCACGCGCCAGCAAGGCGCGCATCAGGCCCACCTCGCGGGTCTGGCCCTCGACGATCGAACGGCCCAGGGCGCGCATCGGGGCCCGCTGCGACCGCGACAGCTCGCCCGCCGACGCGATCGCCTCCTCGTGGTGGCTGATCATCGAGGCCAGGGAAGTCGGCCTCGCTGGTCACCACCGACGTGCCCGACCCGTGCATCGGGCCACCGTCCGGTGGGCCCATCGCGGTCGGGTCCGGGTCGCCGTCGGCGGCGCAGGCCGTCAGGCCCAGCGACGCGCCCAGCGTCAGGACGACGGCCCCCAGGCCGAGGCGTGGGGCGAGCGAGAGGCGGTTCATCGTGCGGCTCCCTGCTGCGGGGTGGAGGGCTCTGTCCTGGTCTGGTCGTGACCCGGTCGGGGTCCATCGGGGGTCGATCGGGGCTCGGTCGGTGGCGCACCCGGCCTGCGCGTCCAGCCCGCCACCCGGGCGGACCCCTCGCCAGGGCACGCGGGGGCACACCGGCAGGACCGAGGTCCCGCGCCGCGCGGCGTACGCCGTCCACCGACCACCACCCACCGAACGCCGTCCACCGAGCGCCGGCGGCCGGCCCTGGTGACCGCTCGCTACGGTTCGGGGCATGGTGCACCTCCTGGTCGTCGAGGACGACGAGCCGCTGCGGCGGGCCCTGGTCCGGGGGCTCACCGCCGAGGGCGCCAGCGTGGTCGCGGCGAGCACCGCCGTCGAGGCGATCGGCCTGGTCTCGAGCCAGCGGCCCGACGCCGTGCTGCTCGACCTCGGGCTGCCCGACCTCGACGGGCGCGACGTGCTCGCCCTGATCCGCGCCGGCGGCGACCTCCCGGTCGTCATCACCACCGCACGCGACGACGAGCGCGACATCGTCCAGCTGCTCGACTCGGGAGCCGACGACTACCTCGTCAAGCCGTTCTCGGCCGCCCAGGCGATGGCCCGGGTGCGCGCGGTCCTGCGACGCGGCCAGGCCGGGGCCGACGAGGTCGCCGACACCACCGTCCGCGTCGGCGAGCTGGTGCTCGACCCGGGGGCCCGCACCGCGACCCTCGCCGGGACCGAGCTGTCGCTCAACCGCAAGGAGTTCGACCTCCTGCTCGCCCTGGCCTCGCGACCGCACCAGGTCCTCTCCAAGCGTCAGCTGCTGGCCGAGGTCTGGCAGCAGCCGTGGGGCGGTGCCGACCGCACCGTCGAGGTCCACCTGTCGTTGCTGCGCCGCAAGCTGGGCGAGACCGCCGCCGCGCCGCGCTACCTGCACAGCGTGCGGGGCGTCGGGATCAAGATCGTCGACCCCGGCGACCCGGCGGGCGACGCGGCGGGCGACGCGTGAGCCTCTCGCGGCGCATCCTGGTGCTGAGCGTCGGTTCGGCGGCGGCCGTGCTGGTGCTCTTCACGATCCCCCTCGCCCTGCTGCTGCGCGCGAGCGCCGCCGACAGCGTGCGCGGCTCGGCGACCGACTCGGCCCAGGCCGTCGCCGACTACCTCAGCTCGGGACCGTCACGAGCCGCGACCACGGCGTACGTCGAGCGCGTCAACAGCCGCGACGACAGCTATCCCGTCGCCGTCGTGCTCACCGACGGCACCGTCGTGGGCGCCGACCTGCCGGGGCTCGCGACCGTGCCGCCGGAGACCTCACGGGTGCCCGCCGAGTCCGACACCGACGGCGACGGCGACGACGGGCTGGCGCCCACCTCGTCGGCGAGCGTGGTGCCCACCGACGGCGGGCAGCTGGTCGTCGTCGAGGTGCGCGGCGAGCTCGGCGACGACCAGGTCGTCGTCTTCGCCGCAGACAGCCGGGTCACCACCCGCGCCGCCGAGCAGCTGTCCCTGCTCGGGCTGGTCGGGCTGGTCCTGCTCGCCCTCACCGCGGTCGCCTCCCAGGTGGTGACGCGGCGCCTGGTCGGCACCCTGTCGGAGGCGGCGAGCGTCGCCGACGCCCTCGGCGAGGGCCAGCTCGCCGAGCGGGTACCCGTCGACGGGCCACCCGAGGTGCAGCGCGTCGCCCTCGCCCTCAACCGGCTCGCCACGCGCATCGACGAGCTGCTCCTGGCCGAGCGCGAGCTGGTCGCCGACCTGTCGCACCGGCTGCGCACCCCGCTCGCCGCGCTGCGCCTCGACGTCGAGTCGCTGGCCCGCACGGTGCCGGTGCCCGAGATCGAGGAGCACCTCGACGCCCTCGAGCGGACGCTGACCGCGGTGATCCGCGAGGCCCGTCGCGCCGAGCGGGAGGGCGTGCGTCCCCACGCGGACGTCGCCGCGGTGCTGCACGACGCCTTCGACTACTGGTGCCCGCTGGCCGAGGACCAGGGCCGTGCGGTCTCGCTGAGCGTCCTCGACGGCCTGCCCCCGGTGCGGTCCGCGCCCGAGGACCTGCGCGTCGCCCTCGACGCGCTGATCGGCAACGCCGTGGCCCACACCGCCGACGGGGTCGCGCTCGCGGTCGTGGTGGCCGCGGTGCCCGACGGGGGCGTCGCGGTCGAGGTGCGTGACCAGGGTCCCGGCGTGCGGCCCGACGTCGTGCTCCGCGGGCGCAGCGACCGTGGTTCGTCCGGCCTCGGGCTCGACATCGCCCGCCGGTGCGCCGAGTCCAGCGGCGGGGGGCTCGAGCTCGACCGCGTCACCTGCGACGGCGCCTCGTGGGCCGTCGTACGGCTGGTCCTCGGCCCCGCCTGACCTGTCCGGCGCCGCCGGCGCGACGGGCACGACCCCGTCCTGGGCTGCTCACAGGTCCGCTTGAGCCCGATTTGAGGGTCGGTTTCGGTGGGTGTGAGCCGATCGGCGCCACGCTCGGGGCATGACCACCCCCCGAGACCGTCTGGTCCGCAACGTCCGGGTCGCCACCGGCGCCCTGGTGCTGTCCGCGGTGGGCGCCACCGGACTGCTCACCGTGGTCGCGGACGCCGCCACCCCGCACGACCGGGGCCAGCAGCCCGACTCGGGCACCTCGGGCATCTCCGGCACCTCGGGCACCTCGAGCACCGGCTCCTCGTTCTGGGGCACCGGCAGCGGGACGACGGGGATCGGCCCGGGCGGCAGCAGCGGCAGCAGCACCGGCAGCGGGAGCCACGCGTCGTGACCACCGTCTCCTGGCGCGACTGGTCGTGCCGCGTCGACGTGACGCTCGACGACCACCGGACCGGTGACGACGACGGCGCGCTCGCCACCGCCGCTACCGCCACCGTCCGGACCCTCATGGCCGAGGTGGCCCGGGCGGTCAGCCGGTTCGACCCCGACTCCGAGCTCGAGCGGGTCAACGCCGCCGCCGGGCGTCTGGTCCCCGTGGGGGCCCTCGCCCAGCTGCTGGTGCGCGGCGCGCTGGACGCCGCCCACGCGAGCGACGGCGCGGTCGACCCGACCGTGGGCGCGGCCCTGCTCGCCGCCGGGTACGACGCCGACATCGCCGAGCTCCGGACCCGCCGGCCCCGGCCGGTCGGGGCCCGGCCGCCGCGACCGGACTGGCGACGGGTCCGCGTAGACACCGAGCTCGGGCTGGTCGGCGTCCCGGTGGGGTGCCGCCTCGACCTCGGGGCCACCGCCAAGGCCTGGACGGCCGACGAGGCGGCCCGTCGCGTGGCCACGCTGACCGGGCGCCGGACCCTCGTCGGCATCGGCGGCGACCTTGCGGTCGGGCACCCGGGGGTCGGGCACCCGCGGACCGCCCCGACCGTCGCGTGGGACGTGCCGGTGAGCGAGCGCGAGGGCGGACCGGCCCAGGTGGTGGGCCTCTCCTACGGCGGCCTCGCCACGTCGTCGACCGGCGCCCGCCGCTGGCGCACGACCACCGGACCCGCCCACCACGTCATCGACCCGGCCACCGGACGACCGGTCGAGGGACCCTGGCGCAGCGCCTCGGTCTGGGCCCCGTCGTGCGTGGCGGCCAACGTGTGGAGCACGGCCGCCCTGGTCTGGGGCGCCTCGGCGCCCGAGCGGCTCACCGGGCGCGGGGTCGCCGCCCGCCTGGTCGACCACGACGGACACGTCCGCACCCTTGGTGCCTGGCCGGTCGCGCAGGTGGCGGCATGATCCTCTGGGACCTGGCCCGCGCCGCCGGCTACGTGGCGGTGCTGACGGCCACCGTGACGGTGGTCCTCGGCGCCCTCGGCACGGCCCCGAGCCGGGAGGCGGGGTCCTGGCGCGTCAGCGCGCAGCGGCTCGACCGGCGGCTGCTGCGCCAGATGGTGCACCGCAGCGCCGGGGTGCTCACCCTCGCGATGCTCGCCCTGCACGCCGTGCTGCTGGTGGCCGACGCCTACGTCCCGGTCGGGGTGACCGGCGCACTGGTGCCGTTCACCGCCGGGTTCCGCGGCTTCGCCCTCGGGCTCGGCACGCTGGCGACCTACGGCTTCGTGGTCGCGGCCGGGAGCGGGGCCCTGCGCCGGCGCCTGGCCACCTCGGCCACCGCGGTCCGGACCTGGCGCGCGGTCCACCTGACGTCGTACCTCGCCTGGGTGCTCGCGGTCGGTCACGGCGTGCTCGCCGGCACCGACACCGGCCGGTGGTGGTCGTGGCTGCTGTACGGCGGGTGCCTCGCCGCGGTGCTCGGGGCCGTCGCCTTCCGGCTCTCGGTCCTGGGCAGCCCGCACGCGTCGCCGCTGGGCGAGGCGCGTCAGCGCGCCGACGTGCGGCCCTCGGTCACCGGTGGCAGGAGATGACGATGGCACCCCCCGAGGCCCCCCTGCTGCCGCCGGCCGTCGCCCTCGGCGCGGCCCGGCTGCTGCTCGGCACCAGCCACGGCCAGCGCATCGACCTGGCGACCCACCGGCGCCTGCACGGCACGGTGGCCCCCGTCGACCTCGACCGCCTGGTCGCGATGACGACCGAGGTCGCGCTGCTGGGCCGCGGCGGCGCTGCCTTCCCGGTGGCCACCAAGCTGCGGGCGACGCCCGCGGGCTCGCGCACCCAGGTCCTGGTCAACGGCTCCGAGGGTGAGCCCGCCAGCTTCAAGGACCGCACCGTGATGACGCGCACGCCCCACCTCGTGCTCGACGGCGCGCTGGCGGTGGCCGGGGCCCTCGGGACCCGCCACGTCACGATCACGGTGCACGACGACGCATCGGCCCACAGCCTGCGCCGGGCCGTGCAGGAGCGCCGCGACGCCGGCCGCGTCCGCGTGGTGCAGCGGCCCGGGGGGTTCGTGTCCGGTGAGGTGCGCGCGGCGATCCGTGCGGTCGACGGCCACGCACCCCTGCCGGGCGGGCGCCGGGTCCTGCCCAGCGTCAGCGGTGTCAAGGGCGCCCCCACCTTCGCCTCCAACGTCGAGACCTTCGCGCAGGTCGCCGTCCTGCTCTCGCGGGGGGTCCGCGAGCACGCGAGCGTCGGCGACCCCGACGAGCCCGGCACGACGCTGCTGACCCTGTGGGCCGACGACTCCGGTCCGGTGGTGGTCGAGGTCCCCACCGGGCTGGCCCTGCACGGGCTGCTCCCGGGCACCGACGACCGGCCGGTGCTGGTCGGCGGCTACCACGGCACCTGGGTCCCGGTCGCCGGCGACCTGCGGGTCAGTCGACCTGCTCTGCGCCGGGCGGGCCTGCGTCTCAACGCCGGCGTCGTCGCCCGTCCGCCGGCCGACACCTGCCTGCTCGGCGAGGTCGCCGCGGTGACGCGGTGGCTGGCAGCGGAGTCGGCGGGCCAGTGCGGACCGTGCTGGTTCGGGCTGCCCGCGCTGGCACGCACGGTCGACGACCTGGTCGCCGGTCGGCAGGTGCCCGAGGCCGCGCAGGCGCGCGCGGCCCTGCTGCCCGGTCGCGGCGCCTGCGCCCACCCCGACGGCGCGGCCGGGTTCGTGAGCTCGGCCCTCGAGGTGCTCACCCACGAGGTCGCCCTGCACCGGACCCACGGCACCTGCGGACGCCCGCTGCGCGGAGCGCTGCCCGTGCCGCCGGTCGGCCCGCGCCCCTCCGCCAGGCACGGGGGGGCACGGTGAGGCTCGAGATCGACTGGACCCGCTGCGACGGCCACGGCCTGTGCGCGCGGCTGCTCCCCGAGCTGGTCGACCTCGACGAGCACGGCTTCCCGGTCCTGCGCACCCACGACGTGACCGCGGCCCTGGTCCCGCACGCGCGGCGGGCGGTGAGCGCCTGCCCGGTGCTGGCCCTGCGCCTGGTCGACCCGGGCCCCCGCGGATGAGCGCACCGCGTCACGCGCGCGCACCCCCGAGCCGGCGCGCACCGCGCTCCCCCTCGCCCCCACGCCGCACGCCCTCCGATCCACCTTCCACCAGGAGCAACCTGTGACCGACTCCCGTTCTGCCACCACGACCACCACGACCCCCTCCACCGCCGGCGCCCGCAAGGCCTACCTGTCCGTGATCGGGCTGGCCAGCGTCCTGATCCTGCTCCAGGGCCTGTGGGCGGGCCTGTTCGTCCACGAGGGCGAGGACTACGAGGAGAAGTGGGTCGAGATCCACGCCCGGGGCGCCGACCTCGCGATCCTGCTCGCCGTCGTCGGCGCCGTCATCCTCTACGTCAAGATGCGCGAGCGTCGCGACCTGCTCATCGGCACCGTCGCGATGGCCGTCATCCTGGTCTTCGAGGCCTACCTCGGCGGCCTGATCGGTGACAACCCCGGCGTGACGGCGATCCACTTCCCGCTGGCGATGGCTCTCATGGGCCTGTCGGTGTGGCTCCCGCTGCGCGCCGCCCGTACCTGAGCGCCTGACGGCCCGGGGCGACCGCCCTCGGGTCGCGCGGGTCCCCACGGTGCGCGGTCCGGGTCGACCAGCCGGAGCGCACCGTGGGGACACGCGCGCGCGGCCGCCCTCGCCTGCGCGTGTACGGCGCGGATCATCGAGTCAGCGTGAGACCGCTGATGCCCGGGAGTGCCGGGTCGGGCAGCACGACGTCCGGCGGCGAGGCGACCGGCCGCGCGCGGGCGTCCGCGCAGGACGACGAGCGCGCGGTGGGCGCGAGGGAGGCGGTCGACGAGGTGGAGGTCACCGGGCGCTGCGTGGGCGGTGCGCCGAGCTTGACCGTCAGGTTGAGCGCCGCTCCTGCGCACCCGCGGCTCAGCCCAGCGTGGCGATCAGCGCCGTCAGGGCACCGGTCTCGGCCTGCGGGTCGGGCGCGGACGCACGGACGGCGCCCAGGACGGTGTCGATCTGCTGGTCGACGTAGGTCCAGGTGGTGCAGTCCTTCGCGACGAGGCGGTCCTCCGCGTCGTCCCAGGCGGTCTCCAGGTCGGTGATCCGCGAGGTCGCGCCGGCCTGGTCCCCGGAGCGCACGAGGCCGAGCGTGTCGGTGGCGACGGTACGGAAGGCGCTGACGTCGGCGGCCGGGAACGACGTGGCGACCTGCTGCCGGGCGGCGTCGGCGGTGAGCGACGACGGGTCGCTCGCGCACGACGGGGCGGCCCCCTCCTCGGCGGCGAGCGCGTTGGCGTGGGGCTGAAGATTGGCATAGGTGAGCAGGGCCACGGTCGCCACCGCGAGGGCGCCCATCGCCCCCAGCGTCGCCCGTTCGCGGGCGGTGTCGCGCGCAGGCGCCTCGGCGCCGTCGCCGTGACGGGCCTGCCAGTCCTCGATGACGTCGGCCCTCGAGACCGACAGGTAGACGACCGTGGCGAGGATCGCGCCCAGGAACAGCAGGCTCGTGCTCAGCGTGCCGAGGCCGAGACCCCGTTCGCTGGAGGGCGAGGCGAGGTAGTCACCGATGTTGGCCCCCAGCGGTCGGGTGAGGATGTAGGCCACCCAGAAGGCGAGCACCGGGTTGGCGCCCAGCCGCCACAGCACCGTGACCGCGGCGATCAGGCCCAGCGGCAGGAGCACCGAGGTGCCCGGGCTCCACCCGGTCAGCTCGAGGGTCCAGTCGCCGGTGGCGGTGCCGAGGGCGAAGGTGACCAGGACCGCGACCCAGTAGAACGACTCGCGCGGGGTGGTGACGATGCTGTGGATCGACAGGGTGCGCTCGCGGGCGTACCAGGTGCCGAACACCCCGGCGAGGAGCACGGAGAACACCGTGGTGCTGATCCACAAGGGCACGCCGACCTGGTCGGTGAGGATGTCGGTGTAGAGGGTGCCGGTCACGCTGACCACGACGACGGTCAGCCAGTAGGCCGCCGGCACGTAGCGCCGCAGCCGCACCTGGACGGCCAGCACGAGCACGAAGGCCACGGTGAAGATCACCGAGGTGCGCACCAGGCCGACCCCGAGGGTCTCGTTGACGTAGTCGGCGAAGCTCTCGCCGACGGTCGTGCACAGGATCTTGATCACCCAGAACCACAAGGTGACCTCGGGGACCTTGTTGAGCATGGTCCTCGGGGTCAGCGGGCGGGTCGGGACGGACGACGTCGATGACATGGTCCGAGGGTCGGTGCCGGCACCTGACACGCGCCTGAGCAGGTGACGGGTGGCGGTGCCTGGAGCGCCCGGGGGCGCCAGGAGGCGTTGAGCCGGTGGCTCAGGGGGTCGGGAGGGTGACCGAGACGCGGGTCGCGAGCGGCCCGTCCACGACCCGGACGTCGCCGCCCATGCTGCGGGCGACCCGTCGTGACAGGGCGAGCCCGAGGCCGGCGCCGGCACCGTGCCGGTGGTCCTGGGTGTGGCCCGGCTCGAAGACCGCCTCCCGATCGCCCGGGGCGATCCCCGGACCGTCGTCGTCGACCAGGAGGTCGACGAACCCCGGCCTCGACGCCGCCACCGTGACCACGACCCGGCCGGCCAGCCGGTGGGCGTTCTCGAGGACCGGCGACATCGCGCGCACGGCGAGCGCGTGCGGCAGCAGGACCCGCGTCGCGGGGTCGATGGTCACCGAGACCCCGTCGGCGCCGATGGCGGAGAGCGCGTCGTCGACGGCGTCGCGCAGCAGGCACGACGCCCCCAGCGCCTGGGTCGACTCCGAGCGGGCCAGCTCGAGCAGGCTCTCGATCGTCGTGCCCATCCGCCGCGTGGACACCGCGATCTCCTCGAGGCACTCCTGCACGTCGGTACCGAGGTCGCGGTGCAGCAGCGCCAGGTCGGCGTTGGCCTGGATCGCGGCCAGCGGGGTGCGGAGCTCGTGCGCCAGCTCGGAGGTCAGCCGCTGCTCGGACCTGATCGCCGTGGCCACCCGTTCGAGGAGCCGGTCGAGGGTGCGCCCGAGAGCAGCGATCTCGTTGCGGTCCGGACCGAGGTCGAAGCGGTGGGTCAGGTCGTGCTCGCTCCAGTCGTCGGCCGCGGCCGTCATCGCGGCGACCGGTGCCAGCGCTCGGTGCGACACCCACGCGGCCAGCCCTGCTGCCAGGGCGACCATCAGCAGCCCCGCACCGACGCAGACCAGCAGGGCCTGCCGCTCGGCTCGCTCGTAGGGCGCCAGCCGCTCGGTCACCACGACCACACCGGAGCCCCCCGCGCCGGTGTCGAAGGGCTGGGCGAGCACCCGGCTCTCGTCGCTGCCCGGACGGTCGACATAGGTCCGCGCGGTGACCGTGGAGAGGTCGGCGTAGGTCGCGGCCTGCGAGGTCGGGACGCTGCCGGCGGCCAGGCGGCCCGTGGAGTCGTAGACCGCGACCCCGGCGTCGAGCCGGGCGTCGGGCACGACCACGCGTCCGTCGCGGTCGGTCGAGACCGAGCCGACCACCACCTGCGCCCGGTCACGCAGCACCGTGTCGAGGCTGCGGGTCGTGGAGCGGGCCAGCACGACCTGGACGAGGATCGTCAGGAGCAGGACGACGACCGCGGTGACGGCCGCGACGAGGAGCACCAGCTGGGAGCCGAACGACCGGCGCCCGGGCCGCGCCGGCCGCACGGCACGACCGGCACCAGGTCGAGGACGTGACCGCGGACGTGGACGATGACGTGGACGGAGGTTCACGCGCCCGGTGGCCTGTCGACCAGGCGGAAGCCGATCCCGCGCAGCGTCTCGATGACGACCGGGGTCTCGACCTCGCCCATCTTGGTGCGCAGCCGACGCATCAGGGAGTCGACGGTGTTCTCGCTGACGATCGCCCCGTCGGGCCAGGCCGCCGCCACGACGGCACGGCGACGGACCACCTCGTCGGGTCGGCCGGCGATCGCGGCGAGCATCCGGAACTCCGTCGGCGACAGCAGCACCTCGCCGCGCTCCGTGCGCAGCGTGTGGGTCGTCGCGTCGAGGACCAGGCCTGAGGTGTCGGAGCGGACCACGAGCTGACGACCACGTCGCCCGAGGACCGCGACCCGGGCCAGCAGCTCCTTGAGCTCGAAGGGCTTGGTGACGTAGTCGTCGCCGCCGGAGCCGAACCCCGCCAGCCGCTCGTGCGTCGCCCCCAGCGCGGTGAGGAACAGCACCGGCGCGTCCTGCCCGCCCGCCTTGAGGGCCTGGCACACGTCGCGCCCGTCGGCGTCGGGCAGCCCGATGTCCATGATGATCACGTCGATCCCCGACCCGGGCCCGAAGAGGGCGAGGGCCTCCTTGCCGCTGTGGGCCAGGACCGTCTCGTGGTCGTCGAGGGTCAGGGCCTGGCGCAGGGCGCGTCGCAGCGCGGGATCGTCCTCGCAGATCCCGACCGTCAACCTCATCGCCGTCTCCTCGTCCTGTGCCCTGCCGCCGCGCCCACGAGGGTGCTGTGATCGTGCGCGCACGGTCCTGACACCGACCTGAGCAGCGCGACCCCCGCAGCCCCCGCAGCCGCCGGAGCAGCACGACCGCGCACCGCCCGGACCAGGCCGGGCGGGGTCAGTCTGCCGGGTTGGCCGGCACGCGCCAGCACAGGTGGGTGCCACCCTCGGCGCGCGACTCCAGCACGAAGCTGCCCCCGTGGATCGCCGCCCGGTTGCGCATGTTGGCGACGCCGCTCTCGCGGGGGTCGTCGGGCAGCCCGACCCCGTCGTCGTCGACGACCAGCACGATGTCGCCGTCACGGACGGCGAGCACCACGTCGACCGACGAGGCGGCAGCGTGCCTGCCGGCGTTGGACAGGGCCTCGGCCAGCACGGCGAGGAGGTCGGGGGCCAGGCGCTCGCCGAGCAGGGTGCGGGCCGGGCCCTCGAAGCGCAGCGACGGGCGGAACTTCAGCGTGGCCCGCGCGCGCTCGACGAGCCGGGTCACCTCGGCCTGGATGTCGGCGGAGGCCTCGATCGACCCGAGCGCGAAGATCGAGCGCCGGATGTCCTTGATGGTGCCGTCGAGGTCGTCGACCGCCTGCTCGATCTTGTGCGAGACCGCAGGGTCGCCCGACAGCCTGGCAGCGCTCTGCAGACCGAGCCCGACGGCGAAGAGACGCTGGATCACCAGGTCGTGGAGGTCGCGTCCGATCCGGTCCCGGTCCTCGAAGACGGCCAGACGCCCCTGGTCGTCGCGCGCGCGGGCGACCTGCAGCGCCAGGGCCGCCTGCTCGGCGAAGCTCGTCGGCAGCGCGAGGTCGACCGTGCGGTAGCGCTCGACGTGCTCGGGGTGCCACGCGAGCGCGAGGACCCCTTCGACGGCGCCGGCCGAGCCGAGGGGCACCACGATCGCGGGGCCCATCCGGGGCCAGCCCAGCACCGGGGCCAGGTCGAGGGCGCGTGGGTCCGCGGCGAGGTCCTCGACCGACATCGCGCGACCGGTGCCGACGACGGCCCCGGCGAGGGAGTTGGCCAGGTCGATCGACCGCATGGCGACCGGGTCGGCGGGCGCCCCCGACACGACCTTGAGCGCGAGGTCCTCAGGACACGAGCCGACCACGATCCACGAGACGTCGGCTCCCGCCACCTCGCGGGACAGGTCGGCCACGGCCTGCAGGGCCTCGAGCCCCGGCCCGCTGCTGGCCATGAGCCGGGTGATCTCGGCGGTCGCCGCCAACCAGTGCTCGCGACGCGCGGTCTGCTCGTAGAGCCGGGCGTTCTCGATGACGACGCCGGCGGCCGCCGCGAGGGCCACGACGATGTTCTCGTCCTGCTCGGTGAAGTCGACGCCCCCTGACTTCTCGGTCAGGTAGAGGTTGCCGAAGACCTGGTCGCGGATGCGCACCGGCACCCCGAGGAACGAGCTCATCGGCGGGTGGCGCTCGGGGAAGCCGAACGACGACGGGTGCTCGGCGATGTCGTGCAGCCGCAGGGGGCGGGGGTGGTCGATGATCTGCCCGAGCAGCCCGTGCCCGGTCGGCAGGTCGCCGATGCGCGCCACCTGCGAGGTGGTCATGCCGTGGTGGACGAACGTCCGCAGGCGGCGCTCGGGTCCCTCGCCCAGGACGCCGAGCGCGGCGTACTCGGCGTCGACGAGCGTGCTGGCGATCGCCACGATGCGCGCCAGGACCCCGTCGAGGGTCAGGTCGGCCGCCATCGTCACGACGGCGTCGAGCAGCAGCCGCAACCGGACCTGCTCGTCGAGCACGCCCTGCACCCGCGCGAGCACCTCGCGCAACAGGTCGTCGAAGTCGACCTGCCCGAGCGGGGTCGTCACCGTGTCGTCACCGTGTCGGCGCTGGGGTCGTCACCGCTGGCGCTTCGACGCGAAGATCGCGGCCTGCGTCCGGCTCGACAACCCCAGCTTCGCCAACATCGACGACACGTAGTTCTTCACCGTCTTCTCCGCCAAGAACATCGACTCAGCAATCTGCCGATTCGTCATCCCCTCCCCGATCAGCTCCAAGATCCGCTGCTCCTGCCCCGTCAACCCCTCCAGCTCACGATTGACCGGCGGACCCCGACGCACCCGCTCCAAGACCTGCGCAGTCACCTGCGGATCCAACATCGACTGACCCGCCGCCACCCGACGCACCGTCGCCACCAGATCCCCACCCCGCACCTGCTTCAACACATACCCCGCCGCCCCCGCCATGATCGCCGCGAACAACGCATCGTCATCGTCGTACGACGTCAAGATCAACGCCCGAATCCCAGGATCACGCGACCGCACCTCACGACACACATCCACCCCCGACCCATCCGGCAACCGACCATCCAAGATCGCCACATCCGGACGCAACGCCGGAATCCGCCGCGCCGCCTCCTCCGCCGACCCCGACTCCCCCACCACCACGATGTCGCCCTCACCCTCCAACAACTCCCGCAACCCACGACGCACCAGCTCATGGTCATCCAGCAGGAACACCCGGATCGGCGCCGACCCGGCGGGCACCACGGAGTCGGCAGGCAGCGGGGGATCAAGGGCCATAGGACCACCGTAGACCCGGGATCAGGGTCCCGGAGGCGTTCCTCACGGGGTCGGGACCAAGGGCCCTGTCGACCCCTGCACGGTGGCTCGACGATGGATCCCGAAGCGAGCACGAGCGGGCACACCCTCCGACGCGACAGGGACGGCCATGGACCACGAGACGAGACCCTGCGCCGCGCGCGGGCACGTCGCGTCGCGTCGCTCGTGCCGCGTCGCTGGTGGCCACCCGGTGGTCCGTCCCTGACCGGCTGACGCACCCCCAGACCGCTACCGCCGGGCCTGCCCCCCCGTAAGGGCTCGGCGGTAGCGCCCACGTCTTGGCCGGCCGCCGCCCGGTCGGACGTCAGGTCGCGGGACCGGAGTCCGCGTCGGCGAGCACCGACGGGGGCAGCTCGTGGTCGGGGACCAGCTCGGCGAGCAGCCCGCGGACCCGCGCGTCGAGGTCGGCGACGATGCGCCGCACCGTCACGTCGTCGCGGCCCAAGGGATCGTCGACGGGCCAGTCGACGTAGCGCACCCCGGGGACGTACGGGCACTCCTCGCCGCAGCCGAGGGTGATGGCGAGAGCACTGCTCGCGATCATGTCGCGGGTCAGGTGCTTCGGCTCCTCGCGGGAGGTGTCGAGCCCGAGCCCCTCGAGCACCCGGGCCACCTCGGGGTGGATGTGGTCGCCCGGCTCGGTGCCGGCCGACAGCGCCGTCACGGTGCCGCCGGCGTAGTGCTCGGCGAGGACCCGGGCGATGACCGAGCGACCGCCGTTCTTGCGGCAGGCGAAGACGACCTGGTGGGGGTGCGCGCCGGGCTGGTCGTGGGTCATGGGGCTCCTCGCTCGGGTGGGCGGCCGGCGGTCCCGGCCAGGGTGGTGATCCGTCGGTCGAGCTCGGCGACGACGGCGTCGTAGGACGCCGCGGTGTCGGCGACGACCGGGTCGGGGACCGACCAGTGGACGTCGTCAACGCCGGCCAGCTCCTCGTGGGCGTGGTCGCAGACCGTGACGACGAGGTCGCCGTCGCGCCGGACCTCGTCGAGGTGTCGTGGGGTGTCGTCGACCAGGCGCAGGCCGTGGCGCGCCGCGGCGGCACGGGCGCCGGTCGCGATCACCGGTGCCGGCTGGGTGCCGGCCGAGGCGACGGGCAGGTCGCTGGTCCCTCGCCACAGGGCGCTCGCGAGCTGCGAGCGCGCGCTGTTGGCCGTGCAGACGAACACGACGCGAAGCGCCCCGGTCGAGGCCGCCGTCGTGGCCGGACCCACCAGGTCGTCCAGACCGCCGGGAGCCAGGGTCACGTAGCTGCGGCGGCGGTCGCCCTGCGAGCGTCGGCGCCGGGCGATCCCGGCGCTCTCGAGGACCTTGAGGTGGTGGGCCAGCAGGTTGGACGTCAGGCCCAGGGCCTGCTGGAGCTCCGACGGCGAGGCGTCGCCGACGAGCAGCCGGTCGACGACCGCGAGCCGGACCGGGTCGGCGAGCGCGGCGTGCCGGGCCACCCGTACGTCGGGGCGCCGGAGCGTCGGGAAACTTCGCTCTACGATCATTGAGTCAAGTTTGACTGAGTCTTCGTGGGTGGTCAAGATGAACGCCGTGAGCCACACCGACACCGCCCTGGGCACCCCTGCCGACGAGGTCCCCCTGACGACCGGCCTGGTGCGCCAGCTGGTGGCCGAGCTGCTGGGCACGGCGCTGCTGGTCGCGGTCGTGGTGGGCTCCGGCATCGCCGCGACCACGCTGTCGCCGACCGACGTCGGGATCCAGCTGCTCGAGAACAGCCTCACCACCGCCCTGGCCCTGGTGGTGCTGATCCTCGCGCTCGGGCCCGTCTCGGGCGCGCACTTCAACCCGGTGGTCACCCTGGCGTCGCGGGTGGCCGACCGGCGCGACGGCGTCCCCACCATGGCCCCGCTCGCCGTGCTGGCCTACGTGGTGGCCCAGGTGGTCGGCGCGATCGGCGGCGCCGTCCTGGCCAACGTGATGTTCGACGTCCCCACCGAGATCTCCACCCACCACCGCGCCACCGGTCCCCACCTGCTCGGCGAGGTGGTGGCGACCGCCGGGCTGGTGCTCGTCATCTTCGCGTTGACCCGCACCGGGCGCGGCGTGCTCGCCGCCCCGGCGGTCGGCGCCTACATCGGCGCGGCTTACTGGTTCACCAGCTCCACGTCGTTCGCCAACCCGGCCGTCTCGGTGGGCCGGATGTTCTCCGACACCTTCGCCGGCATCGCCCCCGCCTCGGTGCCGGCATTCGTCGTCGCCCAGGTCGTGGGCGGGCTGGTCGGCCTGGTCCTGGTGGTCTACCTCTACCCGAACGCCCCGGCCGACCGTCAGGACTGACCCGACTCCGCCAGCACCTCGACCCGGTCCACCCGATCGGCCACGGCCGCCGCGGTGTCGCGTGCCGAGCGGTTGACCCCGATCAACGTGGCCGATGCCAGGGCGCACCAGTCGCCGTAGCCGAGGAAGAAGACCCGCGGGTCGTCGACTGCGACCGCGGCCGTCGACCCGGGCGCCGGGGACCGGGTGACCGGGTGGCCCCGACGGGTCGACAGGCCCAGTGGGTGCAGGTGCCGCAGCGCCGGCCGGAAGCCGGTGCACCAGACGATCGTGTCGACGAGGCGGGTGGTGCCGTCGGCCCAGACCGCGCCGGTGGCCGTCAGCCGGTCCGGCATGCCCACCGCGCGCAGCCCTCGCTCGTCGCGAGCCTCCCGGACGCCGGGAGTCACCACGATGTCGCCGAGCGAGGCGACCCCCGCGCTCGTGCGGCCCGCGTCGCGCTCGCGCACGGCCCGCGTCGCGGTGGCGAACAGCACGCGGCCGTCGACGTCGTCGGGCAGGAGACGGGGTGGGGTGCGGGTGGCCCAGACGACCTCCCTGGCGGAGTGGAGCAGCAGGTCGGCGGCGATCTGCGCCCCTGAGTTCCCGCCCCCGACGACCAGCACGCGCCGGCCGGGCAGCGTCGCGGCCGAGCGGTAGCCGACGGTGTGGACCTGGACGCCGCCGAAGAAATCACGCCCCGGGACGCTCGGCCAGAAGGGCCGGCTCCAGCTCCCGGTCGCGTTGACCACCACGCGCGCCCACCAGCGCGAGCCGTCCTCGGTGAGCACCTCGAGCCGCCCCCGGCCCGCCCCACCGGCCTCGGTGACCGCCACGACGCGCCGAGGGCGGTGCACCGGCAGCGCGTAGCGGGCCTCGTAGTCGCGCAGGTACGACGCGACGTGCGCGGCCGAAGGCGTCCCCTCGTGGGGCCACGGCGGCATCGGCCATCCCGCCAACGAGCTGTACGCCGCGGGCGAGAACAGGCACAGCGTGTCCCAGCCGTGGACCCACGCCCCACCGGGCTCGGCACCGTCGTCGAGCAGCACGAACGACGTCGGAGGCCCGCCGGCCTGCTTGCGCCGCCGCGCGAGACGCTGCAGGTGGAAGCCGAGCGCCAGACCCGACTGGCCGGCGCCGACGACACACACGTCGACCTCGTGCGGCCCGTCGCTGGGTCGCCCCGTCGTCGTCACGCCCTCACGCTATCGACCGGTCGGCGTGGACCACCCGGGTCGCCGCCGAGGTCACCGCCGGGGTGACCGCCACCTGCCGGGGGCACTCGCCCCTAGGGGTGACTCGTCGGGGCCGGCGTAACGCCCAGGGTCGTACGCCGGAGGAACCACCCGAGGAACGTCCTCCCGCGCCCTGCGCACCCCCACCCGCCCCGCCTGCCGGGGCGACAACGAAGGAGCACACATCATGGGATACGGATTCGGAGCGTTCCTGCTCGTCGTCGGACTCGTGCTCGCCCTGGCCGTCACCGACGGCATCAACGGCGTCGACGTCACGACGGTCGGCTGGATCATGGCGGCGGTCGGGCTCGTGCTCATCGCGCTCACCGCGGTGACCTGGAGCTCGGGACGCCGCACGAGGGCCGTGCAGACCGTCACCCACCCCGACGGCACCCAGACCGTGCGGGAGAACCGCTCGGACAACGTCTGAGCCCGACGGCCACGACCCGGTAGCGGTCACGACGGCCCCTTGCTCGCCGACGGCGGGCGAGGGGCCGTCGCTGTGCGTCCGGTGGCCGTCGAGGACGACGGCTCGCCGAGCCGGCCCAGCCCGACGACGGTCTCCACCTGGTCGGCACGGGCTCCGACGGCCGGGTGTCGTCGACACCCGTCCGGCAGCGGTCAGGAGTGGGCCACGTAGGCGTCGGGTCCGGGGAAGAACAGGCTCTCGTGGCCGTTGTCGGACCAGCGCACCAGGTACGGCGGCGAGCCGTCTTCGTGCTGGACCTCGATGATCTCGCCGTCGCGTACCGGTTCGCCGAGGTGGGTGTTGCGGATGACGATGCGGTCACCGACGCGTCCTTGCATGGCGTTCTCCTCCTCCACAGTCGTGACGGGTCCGGTGGTCCTGCCGTCCCCGTCGTCGTGGCGGAGCGGACCTCGTCGCGGCCACGCTAGGAAGCGTGGGTACGGCGGGACAGGGTCGTTGGTCCCGCGGACGGGGAGCCCGGGCCGTGGGGACGTTGGACCCTGGGGTCGCCTGTTCCCGCGCGGTGCCATGGAGGGAGTTCCCCCGTCCCCCAGCAGAAGAGAGAAGCCCGTGAGCACCCTGATCCACCGTGACGACGTCTCGTTCCTCAACGACCTGGTCGGTTGGTTCTCCGACGTGCGCGTGCGCCCCACCGTCAGGGTCGAGGAGTTCCTCGAGGACGGCCAGCACGTGGTGCGCGCCGACCTGCCTGGCATCGACCCCGAGACCGACGTCGAGGTCGTCGTCGACAACGGCCTGCTGCGCATCCACGGCCAACGACGCGAGGAGAAGCACGAGGAGCACCGCAGCGAGATCGCCTACGGCTCGTTCGACCGCGTCCTGCGACTGCCCGAGGGGGTCTCCGGCGACGAGGTGACCGCCGACTACACCGACGGCGTCCTCACCGTCTCGCTGCCGGCTCCCGCCGAGCCGCAGAAGTCGCGCAAGATCCCGATCGCCCGCCGCGAGCTGCCCGTCGAGTAGCCGCCCCGCGGCGCGATCCGGCCCCGTCCGACCTCACGGTCCGGCGGGGCCGCACGCCGTCGGGGCCCGGCGTGCGACCTCAGCCGGCCGACGGGGCGCGCCAGGGGCACAGGCTGGCCCAGGTGAGCCACGAGATCGGGATCGGCAGCCAGAACTGCAGCGCACGCCAGGTGAGGACCCCGAGGACCACCGGGCCACCGGCGTCCGCCAGCACCGTCAGCGTCGGCACGAGGACGCTCTCGACGACCCCCAGCCCACCGGGGGTCAGGGGCAGCAGACCGGCCAGGCTGGCCGCCGCGTAGGCCACGAGCAGCTCCCCCGGCGGCACGACGATCCCGTAGGCCCACAGGCACAGCCACAGGCCGGCGGCGTCGGGGAGCCGGTTGCCGACGGCCCACCCGAGCAGGCGCCGACGACGGCGCCGGTCGTGCAGCGACACGGCCGCGCGCTCACCGGTGCGCCGTACGGCGCTGCCGGCCCGCTCCCGCTGTCGCAGGGCCCACGCACGACGCGCGCCAGAGTCGCGGCGATGGTCCGGGGACCGGCGCCGGCGGCCCGGCTCCCGCCGTCGTGGCGTCACGACCAGCGCGACCGCCAGCAGGCACAGCCCGACGAGAGCGGCCAGCACGTAGGCCGGGTGGGCCCAGATCCCCGGCAGGGCCAGGACGACGCCGGTGGCGAAGATCGCCACCAGACCGGCGACCACCGTCGCGGTCTGCACGGCGGCCGTCGAGGCCGCGTCGGGGGGCGGCACGCCGCGGACCGTCATCAGTCGGTACCGCAGTGCCGCCGCACTGGCGCCCCCACCGGGCAGGACGTGGCTGGCGCCGAACCCGGTCACGTCGATGCGCAGCTGCAGGCCGAAGCTGGGCCGCACCGACCGGTCCAGCACGGCCAGGGTCAGGGCGGTGTAGGCCATCAGCGACACCAGCTGCAGGAGCGCCGCCAGACCCACGCGCCACGTCGCGCCGTCGACGAAGAGCCACAGCTCGCCACGCGCCGCGACCAGCTCGGGGAGCACGAGGTAGGCGACCAGGGCGAGCGCCACGACGCTGCCACCGACCCGGGTCGCCCAGCGCACCAGGTGGCGGCCCGACCCGTGTCGAGCAGGCACCGGCGGGTCGACCGCGGGGCGCCGCAGGCTCGACACGGCGAGCGGCTCAGGTGGTGCTGGGGGCGGCCCCGTCGGCACCCTGGGGTCCACCGGTGCGCGACGCGTCGGCCCGCTTGGTCAGCGCGGCACGCTCCACGTCGCCGTCGCTGACGAAGCCGACCGGCTTCGCGCCCTCGAGGACCACGGCGTACCCGCCGCGCAGGTGCAGCGGGAGCAGCAGGCCGGCGAGGTCCTGGTCCGGTCCGGTCCGCAGCAGCTGATCGGAGCCGTGGGCGAGGTGTCCGAGGTGCACCGCGGCCCGACGCCCGACGGGGACCTGGTCGAGGGTGGCGAGCGTGACGGCGCCGACGAAGTCGCCGTCGATGTCGACCAACGGGACGACCGGCTGCCGGGACGGTTCCGGGGGCAGCGCGGCGACCAGCTGCTCGACGGTCCACCAGGACGGCGCGAGGTACGGGGTCGGGCTCATCACGTCGCGCACGGTGAGGCCGTGCAGGCGCTCGGCGCGCACGGCGTACTCCTCGGAGGCGGCACCGCTGAGGATGAACCAGCCCAGCAGCGCCGACCACGCGCCGGTGGCGTCCCCGGCGAGGACCTGCACGAGCCCGACCCCGATCAGGACGGCCCCGATCACGTGGCCGACGCGGCCGGCCCACACCGCGGCGCGGTCACGGTCCTGCGTGCGCCACCACACCAGCGCGCGCAGCAGCCGTCCGCCGTCCAGCGGCGCACCGGGCAGCAGGTTGAAGACCCCGAGGACGAGGTTCATGACGCCGAGCCAGACCAGCGCGTAGCCCACCAGCCCGTGGGACCCGACGAGCCAGGCCGTCCCGGCGAGCATCCCGCCCAGGCCGAGGCTGGTGAGCGGCCCGGCGGCCGCGACGACCGCATCCGCCCGCGGCGACGGGAAGGCACCCTCGATCTCGGTCATGCCGCCGAGCATCCACAGCGTGATGCGGGCGACCGCCAGCTCGTAGTGGCGCGCGGCGACGGCGTGGGCCAGCTCGTGGGCCGCGAGGGTCACCAGGAGGGCCACGGCCGTGAGCGCACCGGCCGTCCAGTACGCCGCGGGCGAGGCTCCCGGACGCGCGGCCGGGAGGGTGACCGTGGCGAGCAGGAAGGCGAACAGTCCCACCGCGAGCAGCACCGACCAGTGCGCGCGGACCGGCACGCCGACCCAGCGACCCAGCGGCGCCCCTGCCCCGAAGGGCGTGTCGCGGCCCGTGGCGCGCGCCGCCGCGGAGCTCGTCGGCCCCGGTCCCGTGTCGGCCATGACGGCCCCCTCCCACTGGCTCTCTCTCGTGGAGTCCAGCACCGGTGCCGGGCCTGGGTCAGGGGCGAAGGTCTCTGCGGGAGCGTGCCGTCGACCCGACCTGCCCGCACCTGCCAGAGGCGGGCGCGGGGGCGGGCACAAGGACCGTCACGGCCATGACGATCGACCGTGGCCGCACGCGGCGAGCCCCACCCAGGGTGGGGACATGGCGATCTCCGAGGTTCCCGACGGCAGCATCGCGGTCGGCGTGGACGACTCCCTGCACAGCGACCGCGCGCTGGACTGGGCCGCCGACATCGCGGCGGCGGAGCACCGCACGCTGGCCGTCGTGCACTCGGAGAGCCCGATGGGCCCGCTGTACGGCGTCTCGTCGGGGATGCTCGCCACGGACTGGCCCGACCTCCTCGCCTCGTCACGCCGCGCGCACGCACAGGTCGTGGCCCGGGCAGTGGCCCGGGCCCGCCACCGCCGGCCCGCGCTCGACGTGCGTGACGTCGTCGACGAGGTCGACCCCCGGGTCCACTTGGTGACCGACTCCGAGCACGCGCACCTGATGGTCCTCGGCACCCGCGGACGCGGACCGGTCGCCAGCCTGGTGCTGGGCTCGGTCAGCGGCACGCTCGTCCGGTCGGCCTCGTGCCCGGTCGTCGTGGTCCGAGACCTGCCCGACGAGGCCGACGGCCTCGAGCGCCGTGAGATCGTCATCGCCGTCGACGGGACCGCCGACTCGCTCCCGGTGCTGGAGTTCGGGTTCGACCTCGCCTCCCACGTCGGGCGCCCGGTCCGCGTGATCCACCTGCTGTGGACCAACCTGACCGTCGAGGCGGGGGTCCGCTCCCGGGTGCTCCTGGCCGAGACGGTGGCCGGTCTCGGGGAGAAGTTCCCCGACGTGACGTGGACCTCGACGGTGCTGGCCGGGCCCCTGGCCGACACGATCGTCGACGCCATGCACGACGCGGCCCTCATGGTCGTCGGCCGGCACCGCACCCGCACCCTGGACCGGCTCCTCTACCGCTCGACGGCCACCACGGTGCTCGAGCACGCGCCGTGCCCCGTGGCCGTCGTCCCGGTCGCGGCCCGCGGCCACTGACCGCCCGCCGACCGGGCCTGGTCACGGCGGGGGTCGCCGTGGCTCAGATGAAGAGCAGCTGGGCCCCGTCGGTCTTCTCGATGAACTCGCCGGCGCTGATGATGCCCTCGACCTCGTCGTACAGGTCGTCCAGGGTGAGGTGGTTCATGTCGGCCGACATCCGGCAGGCCCACAGGTGTCCGCCCGAGGCGACGATCTGCTCGAGGAACTCCGGCACCTCGGGGACGTCGATCTCGGCCAGCGACCTGCGTAGCCGGGACGTCGCCACCGCCGTCATGCCCGGCAGGCCCCCCAGGCCCTGCGGCAGGTGGGTCGCGGTGTTGCCCAGCATCGTGAACTTCAGGTCGGCCATCGTCGCCTTGGTGATCATGTCGAAGCCCCAGAAGGTGAAGAACAGGTGGGTCTCCACGCCCTCGCCGAGCGCGGCGTTGGCGAGGATGAGCCCGGGGTAGGCCATGTCGAGGGTGCCCTTGGAGCAGATGATCGCGAGCGTGCGGCCCTGGCTCGCAGGGTCGTCGAAGGCCGGCGCGACGGCCGGGGTCGGCGTGGTCGTGGGGGTGGTCGTGGTGGTCATGGCGGTCTCCGGATCTGCTCGTGCGGGGTGGGTCAGACGCAGCCGCGCGGCTTGGGCAGGCCGGCGACGTAGGCCATCTTCTTGGCGGGCTTCTGCGGGAAGAGCGCGAACAGCTGCTTGACGGGGACGCCGCTGCGGGCGCCGACCCGGCGCAGCGTCGCGGTCTCCCCCGTCGCGGCGAAGTCGTCGCGCAGGAAGCGGACGACGCTCCAGTGCGCGTCGGTCATCTCGATGCCGATCTGCGCGGCCAGGGCCGCGCCGAGCTCCTCGCTCCACTCGTCGGGGACGGTGAGGAACCCCTCCTCGTCGACGTGGAACTGGTGTCCGGCCAGCGTGCTCGTGGTCATGCGGTGTCCTTGGTGGTGTCCTTGGTGGTGTCCTCGGTGGTGCGGTCGACCGGGTGCTTGCCGGCCATCGACATGGCTGCCGGGAGGGGCAGGGGCCGCCCGGGGAGCAGGACGTTCCAGTAGATCCAGCGGAACGCGAGCTTGCCCAGGTGGTTGGCCCGGGTCTCCTTGAGCAGGCCCAGCGGTCCCGCGTACGGGACGGGGTAGGTACCGGTGAGCGGCTCGGTGTCGTAGTTGAAGTCGATCAGCAACGCCTTGTGGTCACCGGACTCGATGAAGCAGTTGGCGTGCCCGTCGAACGCCCGGGTCATGGGCCGGCCCGCGACGTGCTCGACGAAGTTGTCGGTGAACACCTCGATGGAGAAGTGCGCCACCGAGCCCGCCTTGGACGTCGGGATGTCGTTGGCATCGCCCACGGCGAAGACGTTGTCGTGCTGGGTGCTGAGGAAGGTGTGCTTGTCGACCGGCACGTAGTTGAGCTCGTCGCCGAGCCCGGAGCGCTCGACGAAGTCGGCCCCCATGTTGAGCGGCACGGTGACCAGCAGGTCGAAGGGCACCTCCCGCTCGTCGTACGACACGAGCGTCTTGCGCTCGTTGTCGATGTGCTCGACCAGGAAGTCGCTCTCGACGTGGACCTTGCGCTCCTCCAGCAGGCCCCCGAGGTGCTCCGAGGCGACCGGTGTGGTGAAGGCGCCCGACAGCGGGGTGACGAAGACCAGCTCGACCCGGTCGCGCAACCGGTGCTCACGCAGCCAGGCCTCGACCAGGAAGACGAACTCCAGCGGCGCCACCGGGCACTTGATGGGCATGTCGGTGACGTGGACGACCAGGCGACCGTGGTCGAAGGTGGCCAGCGCCCCGGCCAGGGCCCGGGCGCCGTCGAGGGTGTAGAAGTCGAAGACGCTCGTGCGCCACTGGCTGCCCAGCATGCCCGGGGTCTGGTCAGGTCGCGGCGAGGTACCGGTGGCGATCACGAGGTAGTCGTAGTCGAGCGTCGTGCCGTCCGTCAGGTGCACCGTGTCGGCGCTGGTGTCGACCCGGTCCACCTCGGCGAGGACGAGGTCGACGCCGTTGGGGACGAAGTCGTGGCGGGGACGCAGCAGCTGCTCGGTCTCGTAGCGCCCGAAGGGGACGAAGAGGTAGCCGGGTTGGTAGGGGTGGACGTCGTCGCGGTCGACGACGGTGATCTCCCACTCGTCACGCGGCAACCGGCGCCGCAGCTTGTTCACGATCATGGTGCCCGCGGTGCCGGCACCCAGCACCACCAGTCGTCTGGTCATCTGGCCTCGCTCTCCACGTGCTCGACGCTAGGTGCGACACCAGGGCGCCGGGAGGGGCCAAGGTCCTGCCGACCCGCACCCATGACCTTCGGCCCGCGGCCCGGGAGGGGCGAGCCGCGGCCCGCGAGGGTCGTGTGCAGCCCGACGGACTTCCGGGCGCTCGGACTGATAACCCCCCAGGGGGTTATGTTACCGTCCTCCTGCAACCCCCCAGGGGGTTAGTAGCCGATCGCCGACATGAACGGACCTCTGCATGAGCACCACTACCGCCAAGCGCTCCGGCGGGGCGCACAGCCCCGGATCCGATCCGGACCTCACGCCCCGGTTCAGGCCCGGTCCGCTCGGACGCCTCGGGGTCCGAGGCGAACACGCCACGCTCGTCACCGCAGTCTGGATCCTGCTCATCGTGGGCCTCGGGGCCTTCGCACCGCAGGTCGAGCAGTCCCTGTCGGGGGCGGGGTGGCAGGCCGACGGCTCGGAGTCGGTGGCTGCTCGCGAGCTGGCCCAGAAGAGCTTCGGCGGCAACGCGTCCTCCGCGATCCAGGTCGTGGTCCACTCCACCGACGGCCCGGTGACCGATGGCCGCGGCGCCGAGGTCATCGCCCAGGTGACCGCCATCCTCGAGGACGAGCCGCGCATCGCCGACGTGGTCGCGCCGGTTCCCGAGGCCACCCTGAGCCAGGACGGCACGACCGCGATCGTCCTGGCGGGTGCCGGGGTCGACACCAACGAGATGGTGCGCGTCGCCACCGACCTCAAGGGCGAGCTCCAGGACCTGTCGGGCGACGGGGTCCAGGTCAACCCGACCGGTTCCTCGCTGCTGTGGTCGGACTTCAACGAGGCCAACCTGAAGGCGATGCTCACCTCCGAGATGGTCTCGTGGCCGGTGACGATGGCGATCCTGGTGCTGGCCTTCGGCGCCCTCGTGGCGGCCGGCCTGCCGCTGATCCTGACCCTGGCCGGCCTGGTCGCCTCAGCCGGGTCGCTGGTGCTGATCAACCAGCTCGTGCCGGTCTCGATCTGGGCGATGAACTTCGCCATGATGTTCGCCCTGGCCCTCGGCATCGACTACGCCCTGTTCCTCGTCGTGCGCTACCGCGCCTCGCGCATGGGCTCGGGCAACTCCGCCCGGCAAGCCGTCGCCGAGACCATGGACACCGCCGGCAAGGCCGTCCTGCTCTCCGGGGCCACCGTGCTGGTCTCGCTGTCGGCCGTGATGCTCGTGCCCTCCCCCTCGTTCCGCTCCATGGCCGGCGGGATCATGCTCTCCGTCGTCTTCGTCTTGGCCGCCACCTTGACGCTCCTGCCGCTGGTGCTGTTCAAGCTCGATCACCAGATCAACAAGTTCTCCCTGCCGTGGGTCAAGACCGGCGAGCACCGCTCGCCGAAGTTCGCCGCCTGGGGCGAGCGACTGTGGAAGCGCCCCCTGGTCTGGGGCCTGGCCTCGCTCGTGGTGCTGCTGGCCCTGGCCACCCCGGTGATCGGGCTCAGGACCGCGATGCCCTCGATCAAGGTGCTGCCCGAGGACGCCAGCGCGCGCATCGGCTACGACCTCGTCCAGGAGTCCTTCGGCAAGGGCGCCCCCGGCACCCTGCAGATCGTGATGGACAAGGCCGACGCCAAGGCCGCCGCCGACGTGCTCGCCTCCGACGAGGGCATCGCCGGAGCCATGCCCGCGATGCCTGCCACCGACGACAGCGAGCTGGTCCTCATCCAGGCCGTCCCCACCGTCGACCCCTCCGACCCGGCGCTCGCCGACACCGTCGACCGTCTGCGCGCCGACCTGCCCGCCGGCGCCCTGGTCGGCGGCGCAGCCGTGGAGAACCTCGACCTCAAGACACAGCTCGACGAGTCCACGCCGTTGGTGATCGGTGTCGTGCTGGTGCTCGGCTTCCTGCTCCTGCTCGTCGCCCTGCAGGCCCCGCTGATCTCGCTGCTGGGCACCCTGGCCAGCCTGCTGTCGACCGCCGCCGCCTTCGGAGTCGCCCGCCTGGTCTTCCAGGAGGGCATCGGCGCCGGCTTGTTCGGCTTCGAGAGCCAGGGGTTCCTCGACGCCTGGGCACCGGTGTTCTTCTTCGCGATGATCTTCGCGATCGCCATGGACTACACCGTCTTCCTGCTGGCGTCGGCCAAGGAGCACTACGAGCACTCGGGCGACCCCAAGGACGCGATGGTGGGTTCGCTGGCCCACTCCGGGCGCGTGATCTTCGCTGCCGGCGCCGTCATGGTCGCGGTGTTCTTCACCTTCGCCCTGTCGGGCCCGCTGCCACCCAAGGAGATGGGCATCGTGCTCGGTGTCGCCGTGCTGCTCGACGCCTTCCTGGTGCGTCTGGTCCTGCTCCCGGTCATGCTCCGCCTGACCGGCAAGGCCGCCTGGTGGAGCCCGCGGTGGCTGCGCAGGGTCCTGCCCGCCATCACCTTCTCCCACGGCTGACCACCACCCCCACCCCACCTCACCTCACACAGAAGGATCAGCACCATGTGTCGAGCAGTCACCTGCAGGAGCTGCGGCAAGCCCACCTGGGCCGGTTGCGGACGTCACGTCGAGCAGGCCCTGGCGGGGGTCCCGCGCCCCGACCGGTGCGCGGGCCACCCCGACGAGGCCGGCTCAGGCTTCTTCCACCGCCTCTTCGGGGGCAAGGCATGAACCTCGACCGCGCCGTGCTCCTCCTCGCCGGCACCATGACCCTCGTCAGCGCGCTCCTGGCCGCGACGGTCTCACCCTGGTGGCTGCTGCTGACCACCTTCGTCGGACTCAACCTGGCCCAGTCCAGCATCACCGGTTTCTGCCCCGCCGCCGTCGTCCTGCGCCGCCTGGGCGTCAGCAGCGGGTGCGCGTTCCGCTGACGGCCTCCCCCGGTCGCGGCGGTGCGAGACCAGCTCGGCCAGGACCCACACCTCGTCGCTGATCACCCCGCTGACGCCGATCGCCCGCACGGCGTCGAGGGTGACCGCGTCGTTGACCGGCCAGGTCATGACGAGGTCGACGTGGCGGTGGAGCTCGCGGACCACCGCCGCGTCGAGCAGCGACCGGTGCACCGAGACACCGTGGACGGCAGGCCCTGAGACCAGACGGCGACGCAACCGACGAAGCTCGCGGGCGTTGCGGGCGGAGAGCACCGGGAGGACGAACGGGAGCTCGGCGACGGCGTCGACCGAGGGCCACCACCGACCACACGCGAGGACGGGGTCCTGGCGCTCCTGCTCCTGCAGGAGGGCTGTGACCGAGCGGGCCACCGAGGTGTGCCAGCCCTTGAGGTCGAGCATCAGGGTCGTGCCGACGGCCCGGGCCTCGAGCAGGTCGGCGAGCTCGAGCTGGGGCGTCCGGGTCGACACCAGCTCCCACCGGTCCCACAGCAGCGGCAGCGGACCCGCGCCCTTGAGGTGCGTCACGACGAGCCGCCCCCGGTGCAGGTGCACGTCGCACTCGACCACGTCCGCCCCGCGGCGCTCTGCCGCCGCCAGGGTCCGGAGCGAGTTGCCCGCGCGATGGGCCACGACCACGATGCTCATGGGGCTGCCACGCGGGGGCGTTCGCGCCGTCGCTCCAGCCACAGGGCGACGGCGTGGCCGGCCAGGACCAGTGCGGTCCCTGCGACGACGTCGACGATGAAGTGGTTGGCCGTCGCGACCACCGCGAGGGCCATCAACGCCGGCATCACGACGCCGACGACCTTGAGCGCCAGGCAGGACGCCGCGGAGACGATGGCCATGCCCACCAGCAGGTCCCAGCCGGCGTGCAGGCTGGGCATCGCGGCGTACTGGTTGACGAAGGCCGGCGGTTGGAGCACCCGGTAGGACTCGGACCGGTTGCTCACCGTGTCGACGAAGCCGAGCCCGGCCAGTCGTGGCGGCGCCACGGGATAGCTGGCGAAGATCGCCATCCCGAGCGCACCGGACACGATCATGGCGTCGCGCAGCCGCGCGAACTCCCGGCGATGGGCGACCACGAGCCAGGACATGGTGGCGACGATGACCGGCCAGTGACCCCAGATGTAGACCCAGTTGGCGGCGGTCTCCAGCGCGCCGGAGGTGATGACCAGGCCCTGCAGCGCGGACTCGTGGTCGAGACCGATCACCTGCTCGAACCTCATGATCTCGCGGGCATGGTCCTGGGCCTGGTCCACGGAGCCCTCGGTGAGCCCGCGCACCCGGAAGTAGACGAAGATCCCCGCCACCACGACGCCCACCTGGCCCAGGACGTAGACCAGTCGGGCCCTCAGGTCCGTCGCAGCGGCTGGCGGCTCCGGGAGGTCGTCCGGCTCGGGCGCGGGCACGAGACGCTCCCCCCGGTGGCCGGATGTCTGTCACCGTCCATCGTCGCGCCCCGGCGGCGTCCCTCCCGGGGCCTGGAGCCCCCGAGCGCACGGTCTTTGGTCCTACCCCCTGCGGCCCGGTCGCGCGAGGACCCCCGACGCACGCGCGTCGGGGGTCCTGCCGGGCGGGACCGCTGCTACTTCTGCTCGAGGGCGGCCGGTTCGTCCGCGTCGTGCCGGGGCCGCAGGAGGCTGAGCCCGACCGAGCCGGCCAGGACGACCACGATGACCGCCAGGCTCACCGGCGAGGGGATCTCCGGGATGGAGGCGTCGATGGTCTTGTGCGCCGCCTGGAGGATCAGCTTGACACCGATGAAGGCGAGGATCAGCGCCAGACCGGTGCCGAGGTGGTGGAACCGGTCGAGCATCCCGGCCAGCAGGAAGTAGAGCGCCCGGAGCCCGAGGATGGCAGAGGCGTTCGACGTGTAGACGATGAAGGGGTCGTCGCTGACCGCGAGCACGGCAGGCACGCTGTCCACGGCGAACAGCAGGTCGGCGGCCTCGATGGCGACCACGACCGCCAGCATCGGGGTGCCGACGCGCTTGCCGGCCTCGCGGATGAAGAACTTGGTGCCGTGGTACTCGTCGGTCATCGGCACGAACTTGCGCATCAGCCGCAGGGCGAAGCTCGTGCTGGGGTCGTAGTCGTCGTCGTCGCCCTTGAGCAGCTTGTAAGCGCTGTAGAGCAGGATCGCGGCGAACACGAAGAGGATGGCGGTGAACTGGCTGACCACGGCCACGCCCAGCGCCAGGAAGATCGCCCGGAAGAACAGGGCGCCCATGACGCCGTAGAACAGCACCCGGTGCTGGTACTCGGCCGGCACCTTGAAGTAGCCGAAGATCAGGGCGAAGACGAAGAGGTTGTCGACCGAGAGGCTCTTCTCCAGCAGCCACGCCGTCGTGTACTCGACCCCGGCGTCACGACCGACCACGGCGAAGACCACGATGCCGAAGACCACCGCGAGGCCGACCCAGGCGACGCTCCAGCGGGCCGCCTCCTTGAAGCCGATGACGTGCGCGTCACGGTGGGCCAGCAGGTCCACGGCCAGGGCGATGACGACCGTGGCCGCGAATGCGACCCACAGCCAGAGCGGGACGTCGAACACAGGAGGTCTCCTTCTCGAGGGGATGAGCTGTGTCCAAGCCTGACGGTCACCGACGTCCAGCACGAGGGCAGAACGCGGACGACGTGAGCCGCTGAGGTTGCCGAGTATCGGCAACCAGGGGCGGCGGGGTGAAAGCCTTCAGGACCAGTCGAGCAGCCGCGCCCCGAGGACCGCCGCGTGCAGGGTGAAACGGTGGGCGGGGTCGGTGGGATCCATCCCGAGCAGGTCGCCGATGCGCTGGAGCCGGTAGGTCACGGCCCGGACCGAGAGGTGCAGTCGGGCTGCGGTGGCGGTGGCGACCCCGCCGCTCGCGTAGTAGGCCTCGAGGGTCTCCAGCAGCGGTCGGGCACCACCTCTGGCCTGGCGCAGGGGCGTCAGCACGGTGGCGATGAGCTCGTCGATCGCGGCCCGGTCGCGCAGCAGCACCTCGTAGACCACGAGGTCGCCGGAGTCGACCAGGGCGGAGTCCAGGCCCAGGCGTCGTGCGAGCGCGAGGGCGCTGACGGCCTGCTCGTAGGACACGCGGACCGATCCGGCGCCGGGAAGCGTACGACCCACTGCCGCCTGCCAGGTGCGGCGGTCAGGAGCCGCGGCAGCGCCGGGGTCGACGTCGGCGAGCACCGTCGAGAGGCGCTCGCCCACCAGGCCCACGCTGGCCTGGTCCGGGGCCGCGAAGACACACACCAGGGCGCCGTCCTTGACGGCGACCAGCGGATAGGCGTCTCCGTGGCGACCACCCAGCGCGCTCTCGAGGCGCCGCGGCACCGACGTCAACGACGGGTGGTCGAAGGTGCGCTCGTGCCTGGCCACGAGCACGGCATGGGGGCTGGTCAGGTCGAGCCCCAGGTCGGCGGCCCGGCCGGTCACCCCGACCGCGGGAGGACCGCCGGCCAACAGCAGGTCGAACACCTCGCGCCGCATCGACTCCTGGTGGCGCGACAGGTCGTTGCGTGCCAGCTGGAAGCCCTCGGCCAGCGCCGCGACGGCATCGTCGGCGGCGCGCAGCACCGCGAGCCCGGCGGCCCTGACCTGGGAGGCGTCGGCGCTGGCCACCGCCGAGCCGTCCACGAGGTCGAGCTCCTCCCACAGGCGCCAGCACGCCGAGAGGTAGAGGTCGACCAGGGCGCGCAGGGGCACCCCGGCCAGTGCGGCGGCGCTCCCCCGCTCCTCGCAGGCCCGCAGCTCCGCACGGCGTAACCGGCGGCCCGAGGCAGCCGCGTCGACCACGATGGGCAGGAAGTCGCCCAGCAGCGCAGGGTCGATCCGGCCGGCGTCGCGGGCCGCGCCGGCGGCCACGCGGTCGAGTCGTGGCATGCGTCCTCCTCTTGCCGAGACCCGGAAGGTCCGTGGATCTCCGATTGTGGCACCTCCCTGGCACCTCTGCGGCACCTCGAGGAGCCCTGCGGGCCGACGAGGGCTCAGGCCGGCTGGAGCGCCGGCGTACCGGCCCTGAGTGCGCGGCGCGTGACCACCAGGCTGACGCCGCCCAGGACGAGGGCCGGCAGCCAGGCCACGGCGGCCTTGAGCGCGACCGCACCCGCCGCGGCCGCCCACGGGACACCGAGGGCGACGAGGGCCACCACGAGCGCCGCGTCACGCGGGCTGGCTCCGTTGGGGCCGGGCACCGCGCCGGCGAGCTGGCTGGCGCCGAACGCGCCCAGCACCGCGAGCGGCGCGACCGTGTGGCCGGTCGCTGCGACCGTGCCGAGCAGCAGAGCGGCGATCGACAGCTGGTAGCCGGCGGAGAGCACCAGCGCATGAGCCAGCTGACGAGGACGTGGCAGGGGTCGACTCGGCAACCAGTCGGGTCGGACCCGACGTACGACCAGCGCCCCCACGACCAGCGCGACGCCGAGGCCGGCGGCGCCCAGCAGCATCCGCAACGGCAGGGCCGCACCCGCGAAGCCCACGAAGACGGCGAGCCCGATCGCACCGACGAACCGGTCCATCCCCACGCTCATGACGGCGTCACCGCGCCCGAGCCCGGCGCGCGAAAACCGGTGGACACGCCAGACGTCGGCGCCGACGTGCCCGGGGGTCAACAGTCCGAGGAGCTCGGACTCGGCGTAGGCACGCAGGTGCCAGCGGCGGCTGAACCCGCCGTCGGTGAGCACCCGCCAGCGCAGCGGGCACAGGAGGTACTTGCCCACCACCCACGGGGCGAGCCCGAGCAGCACGGGCCACACGGTGACGTGCGGCAGGCGCGGCAGGGTCACGGCGGGGATGACCACGCTGACGACGATCCCGAGGACGAGCACGGTGCGTGAGTGGACCAGGGCACGGAGGCGGGGGGCGAGGTTCTTCATCATGTACCCCCCATGGTATCGACCGCACCAACGTCCCGGGCGGACTTCGGCGCATCAGGGTCTCCCGGCCGGGGCCCGTGCGAGGCAACCGTCACACCGGGCGTCGCCGGGACTTTCCGGCCTGCTACCCGGGTTGGGACTGGCATCGGCGTCGGCAACACCCGGCGCCTCCCTGCACCACGAGAGGACTCCCGCATGAGCGTCTACCAGGTCGTCAACCCCGCCACGGGCACGGTCGAGCAGGACTACCCCACCGCCAGCGACGCGGAGATCCAGGACGCCGTCCAGCGCGCCCACACGGCGTACTCCGCCTGGCGCACGACGTCGAAGGACGAGCGCGCCGCCATCCTGAACCGCGTCGCCGACCTCTACGACGAGCGCGCCGACGCGCTGGCCCTGATCATCGCCCGCGAGATGGGCAAGCCGCTCGCTGAGGGCAAGGGCGAGATCGCACTCGTGGCCTCGATCTACCGCTACTACGCCGACGAGGGCCCGACCCTGCTCGCCGACACCCCGCTGAGCCCGAAGATGGGCGGCAAGGCGCTGGTCCGCAAGGAGCCCGTCGGACCGCTGCTCGGGATCATGCCGTGGAACTTCCCCTACTACCAGGTCGCCCGCTTCGCGGCGCCCAACCTCATGATCGGCAACACGATCATCCTCAAGCACGCGCCGCAGTGCCCCGAGTCGGCCCTGGCGATCGAGCAGATCTTCGCCGACGCCGGTCTGCCTGCGGGGGCCTACGTCAACGTCTTCGCCACCAACGACCAGTCCGCCGACATCATCGCCGACAAGCGCGTCGCGGGCGTCTCGGTCACCGGGAGCGAGCGCGCCGGCTCGGCCGTCGCGGAGGTCGCCGGTCGCCACCTCAAGAAGGTCGTCCTCGAGCTCGGCGGGTCCGACGCGTTCATCCTCCTCGACACCGACGACCTGGGCGCCGCCGTCCAGGCTGCCGTGCGCGGACGCATGGGCAACGCCGGCCAGGCCTGCAACGGCGCCAAGCGGATGGTCGTCGTCGACGAGCTCTACGACGACTTCGTCGCGGCGTTCACCGACGCCATGGCCGGGCTCACCCCGGGTGACCCGACCGAGGAGGGTGTCGACTTCGGCCCGCTGTCCTCGGAGCAGGCGGTCGTCACGCTCGTCGAGCAGATCGAGGACGCCGTCGCCAAGGGTGCGACCGTGCTCACCGGCGGCAAGCGTGTCGAGCGCACCGGCGCCTTCATGGAGGCGACAGTCCTGGCCGACGTGACCCCGCAGATGCGGGCCTACAGCGAGGAGCTCTTCGGCCCCGCAGCGGTGGTCTACCGGGTCGCCGACGCCGAGGCCGCGATCGCTTTGGCCAACGACTCCGACTTCGGTCTGGGCGGCGTGGTTTACAGCACCGACGTCGCCAAGGCCCAGGAGGTCGCGGACCGGCTGGACACCGGGATGGTGTGGATCAACACCGCACAGGGCTCGGTGGCCGACCTGCCCTTCGGCGGCACCAAGCGCTCCGGTGTCGGCCGCGAGCTCGGCCCCTACGGCATCGACGAGTTCGTCAACAAGAAGCTCGTCTACACCCCGGCCGCCGACTGAGCCCCGGTCATGACGGCAGAATGTTGATCACCCGCGAGAGCACCACTGCGAGCACGGCGAGGGAGACCAGCGACTGGACGGCCATCAGACCCTTGACGCGGTGGGTCAGTGGCATCGCGTCGGCGGGGCTGAAGGCGACGACGTTGGTGAACGCCACGTAGAGGTGGTCCGGGAAGCGCGGCTTCCAGCCCGGCGGTGCCAGGCCGTCGCTGCCGGTCTGGGGGAACTGGAAGTCCGGGTACGGCCGGGCGTCGACCGCTCGTTCCCCCGGGCCGCCACCGTCGAGCTGCCAGTAGAGCAGGCCGAACGTGACGATGTTGGTGGCGAGCAGGGTCACGGCGGTGACGAGCAGCTGGGTCACGGTGGGCGGTGTCTCGCCCGCGGGAGTGCTCCGCAGGACCTGCGCCACCAGCCTCACGGCTGCTGCGGTGTTCGCCAGGACCAGGACCGTGAAGAGGACGAGGATGAGGGGTCGAGCCACCCTCGGGACCGGTCCGGGCTTGGCCGCCACGGCGAGCAGGACGACGAAGACGAGCGTCTCGACGGCCGGGACGACCACGGGCGGACCCTCGCGCATGTTCGCGGGCACCAGCACCTGCGGGACGATGACCATGGCCAGGGTGATCAGCGGCCACACGTACGACTCCGGCGCTGCCGCACCAGGACCTCCGGCAGCTCCCGGGCCCGGGGGGCCGGTCGACGGGTCGTCGTCCATCACCACGTCACGGGCCCGAGCCGTGGGGGCGCTCATGCAGCCGTGTCGCCGGGCGGGCGTCCGGCGTCATGCGTCCACCGGGCCGATCTCGTTACGGGTCGCGAGCACCGCGGCCACCCGGGTCCGGAAGGTCCGCCAACGGCGTTCGTTGCCGTGGACCAGACCGGCCGAGTCGCTGCACAGGTCGGCAGCGTGGGCGATCATCTCGGCCGCGGAGTAGAGCAGGCCGCTCGCGACGTGCCGGCCGGCGAGGTCGGCGCGCAGGGCTGAGGGGGTGAAGTCGACGTGCTCGAGGACGTCGGCGGCCCGGTCGAGCAGGCGAGCCTGCAGGTCGTTCATGGCCGCCGCCTGCCAGTCGTCGGCGATGATCCGGTGCCGCTCCCCGAGCAGGTCGGCAAGCCCGTCGATCCCGACCAGGGTCGCCGCGACCGCCCACGACGACTCCATGGCCCTGGCCAGCCACTCCCCCGTGGCCCTCTGGTCCTCGGCCGCGTTGCGCAGGTCGCGGACGAGGTGCCCGATCTCCGGCGGGCGTCCCTCCCCCTCCAGGAACAGCACTCCGTCGAGCTGGACGGCGACGGCGCTGTTGAGGTCGTCGGCTCCCTCGTAGGGGCTGAGCGCCGCCCGCGACGACGGTTCGGCGGTCGACCACTGGTCGGCCAGCGCCTGGAGGGTGCGGGCATGGCGCTGCAGGACGACGGCGAACTCCCGGGGTGAGGACGCGTAGAACTGCTCGTGCGCGCGGTGGACCCTGGTCAGGTTCATCATCGCCTCGAGCAGGGCGGTGTCGTCTCGAGGACTGCTGGTGCTGCGGTTCGCCGTGCCCATCCGCCAACGGTGGTGGCGCGCTCGAGCCCACGGATCATCCGCAGTGCATGAGTCAGCACGGGCACAGGGGCCCAGACCGGCGTACGGGCTCGATCCACCAGCGGCGACTCCACCCAGGACCGCTTCGTGGGACGAGCGTGGCGCCGAGCAGACGTCTCACGTGGACAGTCGGCGTGCCGCAACGCGGTCCAGGCCGTGTCCGCCACCGGCGGACACGGCCTCTGACCTGCGTGTTCTTCGGTCGGGCTGGCAGGACTTGAACCTGCGACCCCTCGACCCCCAGTCGCGTCGGCAGGCGTCACTAGAAGCAAAACCGCAGGTCAGGAGGCATGTGGGTTGGCCTGAGTTGGGTTGAGCTCGGTTAATCTCGCTGACCAAACGGCCAACCAATTCCGGTCGTTGATTCGCCGTACGCGACCTCAAAGCCGAGGCTGAATCGCCCTGGGTTCTGAATCGCCCTGGGTTCTGTAGAGGCTCTGGTCTGCCCCGGGTTCCACGCAGTCGAGATTGCTTGGATCTCATGCCACGGTGATGATGCGGTTGCGTTCGAACTCTATCGGCGAGAGCCATCCGAGTTTGCTGGCTCTTCACAGTTGAAGGTGTAGGTGCCGGTCAGGAGTTCGCGGCGCGTCGGTGACCGGAGATGGGTCGAGGTCTTCCGAGGATGGAAGTTCCTACACAGCCATCGGGAAGACCTCGACATGGAC
>NZ_VIYJ01000016.1 GCF_008087085.1 Nocardioides rubriscoriae
GGGCGGAACGACCCCGTGTCGCACCACGTGTGCTGACCGCAGCTCGACTGCCTTGGCGGCGCTCCGCCCGCACCCACAACAAACGCGGGTCCCCACCCCTGCTTGTTCAGCAGGCTCCTAGGCCCGAGCCTCGAGACCCCATGAACCGCGCTTCCAGGGCATTGGTACGACATGGCAGGGTGCGGGCATGAGCTACGACCTCGCGGTCTGGGACGGGCCGAGACCCGAGTCGGACGCCGCCGCTGCGGAGACCTACGAGCTGGTCATGAGCCGGTTCGAGTCCGAGGACAATCCCGCCGAACCGACGCCGCGCATCCGCGCCTACGTCGAGGCCCTGCTGTCCCGCTGGCCCGACCTTGACGCTGACGCCGGTGAGGAGTCGCCCTGGGCGGACTGCCCTCTCATGAGTAACGCCGACGGGGATGCCGTCTACTTCTCGATGGTGTGGACCCGGGCCGAAGAGGACTCGGAGTTCGCCGCGGAGGTGGCGGCCCAGCACGGCCTGGTCTGCTTCGATCCGCAGGCTGAGTCGCTGCGGCCTCCGGTCGGCTCGGCTGCCGGCGGGTCGTCGCGACGATGGTTCAGGCGGCGCCGGTCCTAGGACCGGGTGTTCGCTCGTGGCTCGTCTCCCGGCCCTCGCTGAGCCGCGTGGCTGTGGAATCAACCAGGAGTCGTCCACAGTCCCGGGTGACCGTCGCGTTGTCCACAACCCCTGTGGTTGAGCGGGAAACTCGATCTGGACTGTCGGTGGTGGGTGCTGGAATGGACCCATGGCCGAGCGCACCGACACCACCACGACGCACCGATCGGGTCACCCGATCGAGGCGCTGCTGTGCTCGGTGCTCGACGACCTGAAGGGCCTGGCTGACGTCCCGACCTGGTCGATGGACGCCGAGACCACCACCCGGGTGGTCGCGTTGGCGGCGAGGGTCGCGGCCGGGGTCGCGGAGGTCGAGGCCCGCGCGATCAGCCAGGCTTCGGTCCTGGACCTGGCCGGTGCTGCGCAGTGTCGCGACACCGCGCGGTGGGTCCAACGCACCACCGGGGTCACCCGGCGCACCGCCCGGGGCAAGGTCCGGCTCGCCGAGGCGTGCGCGGATCTCGAGCCCACCCGGGCGGCGACCGCACGCGGTGAGATCCACGCCGAGCAGGCCCAGGCGATCGCCGACCAGGTCGGGTTGCTCGACGCCGAACGCGTCAGCCCCCATGACCAGGCCCGGGCGGAGGCGTTCCTGCTCAACGAAGCGACCGGCGGCTGTGACGCCGACGCCCTGGTCGGCCTGGGCCAGGCGATCTGGGAACGCCTGGACCCCACCGGCTACGAGGCCCGCGAGGCCAAGGCCCTGGAGGACCAGGAAGCCCGGGCCCGCGCCAAGACCAAGCTGTCGATGGCCAACGCCAGTGACGGCCTGACCCACGGCCGGTTCACCATCCCCACCGCCATCGCCGACGCGTTCCGCAAACAGCTCCACGCACTGGCCGCCCCGAAACACGTACGCGCAGCACAGGGGGCCGGCTCCTACGACTGGAAGACCCCGTCGGCTGAGCGGATGGGCCACGCGTTCATCGAATGGATCGGTGGCTACGACCCGTCACGTTTGCCGAAGGTTGGGGGCCTGTCAGCGACCGTCGTCGTCATCGGCGACTACGAGATCCTCCAGGGCAAGGTCAAGGCCGCGACCCTGGAGACCGGCACCAGGATCAGCCACACCGAGTTCCTCCGCATGGCCTGCGGTGCCGGGATCATCCCGGCCTGGATGAACGCCAACGGTGAGGTCCTCGCCCTGGGCCGCACCTGCCGGTTCCACACCCCGGCCCAACGGTTGGCCGCGATCATCGAGCAACGACATTGCCAACACCACTCAGGTTGCAACGTGCCTGGCTACCTGTGCCACGCCCACCACGTCATCCCCTGGGCCCAAGGCGGCGGCACCGACCTGCGCACCACCCAGCTGCTGTGCCCCTACCACCACGCCCGCGCCCACGACCCCAGCACCGACCCCATGCGCACCTGACGGTTCTGAATGAGTCGAGGGTGATCCGCCCGACTTTGCCGACGGTCGGGCGACTGCCTTCACGGTGGTCGAGGTGCGAGGGCCGCTGGGCCCGAGCCTCGAGGCCTGGTGAGTGACGCTGCCCACCGGTGTCGGACGGTGGAGGAATGTCGGGGTGTGGCGTCGAGGATCCTCCGCTGACGACGTGAGCCCAGGCTCGAGAGGTCAGCACCGAAGGTTCGTGCCACCAGGTGGCACGAACCTTCGGTCGTGTTCAGGTACTCGTCCGCCCGACGCCGTCGCCGTTCGGATCAGGATCAGGCGAGGATCGCGTGCACCAGGTTCACGCGAACCTCGCCTGATGCGTCGCAGGTCAAGCCGCCGGCACGTGCCGCCCAACGTTCCCTCGTGGCTCGCTCACCGCCGCGCCGCCAAGCTCTGCGACCTGGCACCCGAGCGGTGTGTGAGCCACCTTGGGCACCAGGCGCGGCATGGAAAGAGTGGCTCACTCACCGCCCGCACCTGCCGACAGCGGATCCGCCCGACTCTGCCGCCCAGCGTGCTCCGCCCGACCATCCGCGTGAGGTGGCTCGCGTCAAGCGTTGTCGTCGTTTCCCCGCATGGCGGTGGTGGACCCTGGTGGCTCGGCAGCGTGTGACCGGTTGTGGTGACGACGGCCGGGGGCGCCTCGCGCGACCGGTGTCAGGCGGCCCAGGCCCTCGCACCGAAGGGTCCGCCGCGCCCGGCCAGGCGCGTTCCTGTTGGGGTCACCACTCGAGACACTGTGAGCGTGCGATGCCGTGTGGGCTCGGCGCCGCGACTAGCGTCGCGACCCGGCAAGGCTGCCGATGACCTCGGTCAGGTCTGGGTCGACCACGATGCAGGTGACCTCCCTGTCCCCCAGGCGCCAGGTGTCGCTCGATGGATAGAGGAAGACGATCTCCAGTTGCGAGCGTTGATAGGACCGGCCGACGAAGGTCCGGAACTTCGAGACGCATTCCTTCAGGCGCTCCTGCACAGCCGCGTCTCCTGGGTAACTGTCCGACTCGATGTCGAACAGGTGGAAGACCTCGGCCTGGTGGGCACGACCACAAGGGACGACGTCAGCCGTGAGCGCCGCCTCACCCGCGATGCCGTCCTCGGGCAGAGCCTCGAGGCCACCGCCGTTGAAGCAATCGCCTGCGCGTAGGCGATCGAGCGTGACCGTACCGCCTTCGACGACTCGACCAGACGAGTCCCGCTCGCTGGCATCGAAACCGTTGAAGAACACGATGACGACGTAGACGGCGTTGGCTGCCAGCACCAAGCCCGTGATCGCCAGCGCCGCAATCGCCTTGCGTCTGCCGTAGTTGATGCGGTGGCGATGGCTGCGCACCAACACCGCGATGGCGAGGCCAGCACCGACCAGGAACCCGAACGGGACGCACAACAAGAGCGAGAGCCCCAGCGCCCACCGTGCCATCGTCTGCGAGCCACGCGGAGCATGCCCGCGCCCCAGCTGCTCGTCGGGGTAGTAGGCGGTGTGGGCCGCTGGCTGACCCATGGCCCGTGCCGGCCACTGCTCGACCGCCGAGGCACCGGTGCGCTGGGGCAGCTCGTGTGCCGGCTCGGGCACGACGGGCGGTCCTGGGGGGACGAGACGTTCGAGCGGATCGGGCTCCTGGTTCACGACCATCCAGACGACGTGCGGCGGGCCTGACGCCCTTGGCAGGAGGAGTGTAAACGGCCGGACCCGCCCGACCATGAAGCCGTGACGCCGTGACGCCGTGACGCCGTGACGCCGTGACGTCCCAGTTCACGTGCCTTTCGCGACCCCCCCGCCAGTCGGTGAGACCGCCGATGAGGAGGCTCCGGACCAGCGGGACCTCAGTCGACGTGCACGGTGGTCACGAGCCGCTCGAAAGCCGGGTCGAGGACCTCGCAGGGCGAGACGGCGTCCTTGGTGCCCCCCAGCGCCCCGACCCGGCCGTCAGGACCCGGCTCTGGTCCGGACCACGTCCTCACCCTGGACGCCGGCCAGCAGCGCCAGCCGGAACCGGCTCTCGTCGTCGGAGCCGGGTACGGCGGTCATCACCACGATCTTGAGGTCGGCCTCGCCGTCGGTGAGGGTGTCGCAGTCGACCGTCACGGGTCCGACGGCGGGGTGGTGGACCACCTTGCGGTCCTCGCGGTGGGCGCTGACGGTGCCGTCGGCCCACAGCTCGGCGAAGCGGGCGTTGCCGTCGAGCAGGCGGGTGACCAGGGCGGCCAGTCGGGGGTCGTGGGGGAAGCGGCCGGTCGCGCGGCGCAGGTCGGAGGCGACCGCGGCCTCGGTGTGGGCCTGGTCGTGCACGACGACGGGCCACTGGGCCACGGTGGCGGGGTCGCCGGCGACAGGAAAGACGCAGCGCGCGAAGTTGCGCACGGCGACCGGCACGGTGGCGGGGTCGCCGAGGAGGGCGGCCCAGCCGCTGTTCCACCAGACCAGCTGCCAGTCGGCGGCGAACACGGCGACCGCTGCGTCGTCCAGGCGTGACAGCACCCGGTGGACGCTCGGGGTCAGGTGCTCGGAGACCAGGCCGCTGCTGGGGGGCGCGAGCGAGGCCAGGCGGAACAGGTGGTCGCGCTCGTCGGTGCTCAGCTGCAGGGCCCGCGCGAGCGCGGCGACGACCTGGGCCGACGGGGTGGTGGCCCGACCCTGCTCGAGGCGCACGACGTAGTCGACCGAGACGCCCGCCAGCTCGGCCAGCTCCTCGCGGCGCAGCCCCGTCGTACGCCGCCCGCGCCGCGCCGGTAGCCCCGCGGCGGCGGGCGGCAACCGGTCGCGCCACGCGCGGATGGTGGAGCCCAGGTCGGTCGCGGTCGTCACCGCTCGATCATGCCCCGCGACCGCAGGTCGTGGCAGCGCCGTGGGTGGTACGGCGGCTCCTACCGTCGCGACGTCCCTGGTGGCCGGCCCGTGGTCCCCGCAGGATCGAGCCATGACCACCACCTTCATCACCGGGGCCAACAAGGGCCTCGGCCTCGAGACCGCCCGCCGCCTCGTCGAGCTCGGCCACACCGTCGTCCTGGGCGCCCGCGACCCTGCACGCGGCGCCGCCGCGGCCGAGCGTCTCGGCGTCCGCTTCGTGCAGATCGACGTCACCGACGACGACTCCGTGCGCGCCGCGGCCGCCGACGTCGCGGCCCACGAGGGCCACGTCGACGTGCTCGTCAACAACGCCGGCATCCTCGGCACCCACGTCGACCCGGCCTCGCTGAGCGGGGCCGACGTCCTCGAGGTGCTCGACGTCAACGTGGCCGGCGTCGTCCGCACCACCACCGCGTTCCTCCCGCTCCTGCGGCGCTCCGCCGACCCCGTCATCGTCAACGTCAGCAGCGGCATGGGGTCCCTCGAGCACACGCACGACCCGTCGCGGCCCGAGTCGCAGGTCGTCGCGCCGGCCTACACGGCCTCGAAGGCCGCGCTCACCATGCTCACCACGCAGTACGCCAAGGCACTGCCCGACATCCGGGTCAACGCCGCCGACCCCGGCTACACCGCGACCGACCTCAACGCCCACTCCGGCCCGCAGACGGTCACCGAGGGGACCGACGCCGTCGTCGCCCTCGCCACCGAGGGGCCGGGCCGGGGCTCCGGACGTTTCGTCGACCGGCACGGTGAGACGTCGTGGGCTCAGACCACCGTGTCGTCGACGATCACGTAGCCGTCGTCGGTCGGCTCCAGGTAGAGCCGTCGGGTCTCGTCGTCGGTCCCGCCGTCGCTGGTCGTGTAGGTCAGGCTGACGTCGACGGTGGTGTCGTCGACCGCGGTGACGTCGCGGACGTCGACGGCCTCGATGGTGCGCCAGAACCCGTCGTACTGCGCGTAGCTGGAGCCGTACGACGGCGACAGCAGCGCGTAGGCCGCCTCGGTGTCGCCGGGCAGCAGGCCGTAGTACTCCTCGCCGAACGCCTCGACGTCACCGGTCGGCGCCGGGGAGTCGGCCTCGCTCTCGCCCTCGGTCTCGGCCGGGGGTGAGGGCGCCACCGGGACGGATGCCGACGGGGCCGGCTCGGACGAAGTCTCCGGGGCTTGCGCCGCGGCCGGGGTCCGGGTCTTGCGCGGGGTGTCGGTGCGACCCGCGGCCGGCACCCGGTCACGGGTGTCGTCACCGCCCTGCAGCAGCAGCGCCCCCGCGCCCACGAGCAGCGCGAGCAGCAGGACCGCAGCCACGGGGAGCAGCCAGCCACGGCGACGGTCGTCGCCGGTCGCGGGGGTCACGGAAGTCGCGGGGGTCTTTGGAGTGATGGCTGTCGTGCGGGCCGCGGGGGGCGGGGCCACCACCTCGACCGCCGCCTGGTCCTGGATGCGCCGCAGCACGTGGGCGGCGTCGGCCATCGACCACCGGGCGACCGGGTCGCGGTCCATCATCCGGTTGATGGCCTCGGTCAGGACGCCGGCCCGGCGGGGGAGCGGGGCCGAGCGGGTGGCGATGGTCGTGAGCAGCGCGAGGGCGTTGCCCTGCTCGGGGTACGGCGGGTGCCCCTCGACGGCGGCGTACAGCGTGGCGCCGAGGGCCCACACGTCGGCGGCCAGGCCCGGCTCCTCGCCCCGGGCGATCTCGGGCGCGAAGTAGGCGGGGGTGCCGGTCAGCAGCCCGGTCGACGTGAGCTGCGCGTCGCCGTGGGTGCGGGAGATGCCGAAGTCCATGATCTTCACGTGGTCGTCGGCGGTCACCAGGATGTTGCCGGGCTTGACGTCGCGGTGCACGGTGCCGCGGGAGTGGGCCGCCGCCAGTCCGTCGGCGGCCTGCGCGCCGAGGCGGGCCGCGCGCTCGGGGCTGAGCGGGCCCTCGTCGGCCAGCACCTCCGCGAGCGTGCGGGACTCGACGTACTCCATGACCAGCCAGTTGTGGTCACCGTCCTCGACGGCGTCGTAGACCGACACGACGTGCGGGTGGTTGAGCGCGGCCGACGAGCGGGCCTCTCGCAGCGCCCGGTCGACGTCGGACGTCGACTCGCCCGGCAGGTGCCCGACCTGCTTGACCGCCACCCGGCGGCCCAGCACCTCGTCGCGGCACAGGTAGACCGACCCCATGCCGCCGTGGCCGATGACCCGCTCGACCGTGTAGCGGCCGGCGATCGTCGTCGCGGTCATGACGCCCTCCTCTCGTGCAGCCTCCGGTGCGCGACGAGGACTACTTGATGACCGCGTCGATGGTCTTCTTCAGCGCGCCCGGCTGGGACGGCTTGGTCGGCGCTGTGGCCCGGGCGTCGATCATCTCCTGACCGATCTGCTGCAGCACGGTGCGGCTCAGGCCCTCGCGCACCTGCGGGAACCACTGCTTCTCCTCCTCGTCGATGTGGTGCCGCACGTTCTCGATGAGGACCGTGGTCTTCGCGGTGAAGCGCTCCGCGTCGGGCTTCATGCCGACCAGCTCCATCACCAGCACGTCGGCGACGTGGTGCTCCTCGTAGGACTCCAGGACGTCGTCCTCGAGGGCCGGGAGCAGCTCGCGGACCCGCGGGTACATCACCTCGTTCTCGAGGTAGGTGTGCACGGTGAGCAGCTCGACCATGCGGTCGACGAGCTGGCCCTTGCGCACGTGCGCGTCGGGTCCGAGCTTCTCGAAGTCCTGGAAGGTCTTGAGGATGGCCTTGTGGTCGTCCTTGAGCAGGACGATGGCGTCGGTGGACATGGGGGTCCCTCCGGTCGGGTCGAACGTTGACGGCGGACCCCCGACGCTAGGCGCGACCCCAGGCGGTTGATTCACCCGTAGAGACCAGTGCAGGACCAGTGCAGGACCAGTGCAGGAGGGCCGGTGCAGGAGGGCCGGCCTCAGCGGTCGATCATCTTCTCCATCGCCTCGGAGTAGCGGTGACCCACGACCTCGACCGCCGCGATCGCGGACTCGAGGTCAGCCAGGTCGGCGGGGGTCAGCTCGACGTCGGCAGCGCCGATGTTCTCCGCGACCCGCGACGTACGTCGGGTGCCCGGGATCGGCACGACCCAGGGCTGCTGCGCCAGCAGCCAGGCCAGGGCGACCTGGCCGGGCGTGGCGCCCTTGTCGGCGCCCAGGCGCGCGAGCAGGTCGACGACGGCCTGGTTGGCCGCCCGGGCCTCGGGCGCGAAGCGCGGCAGCGACGTCCGGATGTCGTTGCTGTCGAACGACGTGTCGCTGGTGATGGCGCCGGTCAGGAAGCCGCGCCCGAGGGGGCTGAACGCCACCAGGCCGATGCCGAGCCCGTCGAGCACCGGGATGATCTCGGCCTCCAGGTCGCGCCACCACAACGAGTACTCGCTCTGCAAGGCGGTCACCGGCTGCACGGCGTGGGCGCGGCGGATCGTGTCGACGCCGGCCTCGGACAGCCCGAAGTGACGCACCTTGCCGGCCGCGATCAGCTCCTGCACGGTCCCGGCGACCTCCTCGATCGGGACGGCGGGGTCGACGCGGTGCTGGTAGAGCAGGTCGATGTGGTCGAGGCCCAGGCGCCGCAGCGAGCCGTCGACGGCCGCGCGGACGTGGTCGGGGGTGCTGTCGAGCCCACCGGTCTGCCGGCCGTCGGCGTCGAAGGCGAAGCCGAACTTGGTGGCGATGACGACCTGGTCGCGGACCGGCGCGAGCGCCGCCCCGACCAGCTCCTCGTTGACGAAGGGGCCGTAGACCTCGGCGGTGTCGAAGAACGTGACGCCGAGCTCGACGGCGTCACGCAGCACCGTGGTCATCTCCGCGGTGTCGCTGGCCGGTCCGAAGCCGTGGCTCATGCCCATGCAGCCCAGGCCGATCGCCGAGACCTCGAGGCCCTGTCCGAGAGTGCGTGTGTCCATGTCCCGAACCTACGACGCCGCCGGACGCGACAGGAGCCGGCCGCACCACGAGGGTGCTGCCGGCTCCCATGGGGGTCGCCGCTGCCGGGTCGGTCAGGGGGCGGGCTGCTCGGTGGGCTGCTCGGCCTGGCAGGCGTCGAGGCGGGCCTGCGCGCGGGCGACGCGCTGCTGCTGGGCACGCTTGGTCTGCTTGGCCTCCGCACGCGCGTCCTTGGCCTTGGCCAGGGCGCGCTCGGCGCGCTTCTCCTCGCGCGGGGTGTCAGCAGCCTCGACGTCGTCCTTGGCCTTCTTGACCCGGGCCTGCTGCTTGGCGAAGACCGCGGTGACGCGGGCCAGGGCGTCCTCGGCCCGGTCGACCTGCGCCTGCTGGTCGGCGCACGGGGCGGCGGCCGGGTCGCCGGCGGCCTCGTCGGCGTACGACGCGGGGACGGCGCCCAGGGAGGCGAAGGTCATCGTCAGGCCGGCGACGACGCCGGCGACACGGGTAGCGGTGTGCATGAGTGCTCCTGATGGTCCGAAGATGTTGGTGGGGGGGGTTCGAGGCCTACCTCCCGCGCACCGTGACCTGCGTTACACGGGGTCCAGAAATTGCTTGCAGTGGTCTGGACAGGCCCGGCTCAGGTAGGGGTCAGGTCGGCCCGGCTCGCGGCGATCCGCTCGAGCCGACGCAGCCCGCGGTGCCGGGCGACCCGGACGGCGACCTGGGTCATGCCGAGCGCGACGGCCGCTCCCTGCGTGTCGAGGCCGAGGCCGTCGATGAGGCCGACCACGTCGCGCTCGCGTGGCGGCAGGCTCTCGAGCGTGTGGCGCACCCAGTCGTGGGTGTCGATCGCCAGGGTCGGGTCGGCGACGGTCTCGAGGTGGTCGCCGACCTCGCTGACCTCACCGGGCGCCGTACGCCGGCGGTCGGACCGCTCCTTGGCGCGGAAGCTGATCTTGCGGGCGATGCCGAACAGCCATCCGGCGAACTCCGACGACGTCCCGTCGAAGTCGGCGATCTTGCTGGCCGCCACGAGCCACGCGTCGGCGGCGACGTCGTCGGCGGTGAGGGCGGCGTCGCCGGTCGGGCGCAGCCGTAGCCACGCGACAAGACGCCCGGCGTGCTCTCGGTAGAGCTCTCGCCAGGCGTCCGGGTCGCCGTCCTTGGCCCGTGCGACGAGGTCGTCGTCGGGGGAGCCGGACGGCTCGAGGGGGGGCTCAGCCATGCACACCCTGGCCAGTGACCGGGGTGGGGTGGGGAGCTGTGGTCGCGGCTGGCGGGCCGGACTGGCTCGACGGACCGGGCTCCGGCTTGGGCGGCTTGGGCGGCTTGGGCGGCTTGTCGGGCTTGTCGGGGCGGTCCGGACGGTCCGGGCGGTCGGGCCGGTCCGGGCGCGGCGGGCGGTCGGGCCGCGGCGGTGCGGGTACGTCGGGTCGCGGCGGCTGGGTGGGCTGCGCGGGACGGGTCGGCTGGTCGGGCCGGTCCGGCTGGCCGGACCCGGGCCCACCGGGGCGGGGGGTGCGGGGGGTCTCGCCGGGGGCGGGCTGGCCGGTCGCGGGACCGGTGCCGGGGACGCCGGTCGGGCCCGACGGGTCGGTCGGGTCCGTCGGGCCGGTGGGGTCGGTGGTGTCGGTGCTGTCGGGCGTGCCCGGGTCGGCGGGAGCGGTCGGGGACTGCTCCAGCGTCGGGGCCGGCAGCCCCGGGACGGTGATCGCGCCGGTGGCCCAGGCGGCGCCCACGGACAGGAACAGGGCCCCCAGCGCGGTCGAGAGCAACGTGACCACCCGGTGCCGGGCGCGCCGCGTGGGGGTGCTGGCCCGGGCGAGCACCGCCAGGCGGTGCACCAGGTCGTCGGGGGGCTCGACCGGGGGCACGTCGAGCCGGAGGTCTCGCGGGCGGGGGTTCATCGGGGACACAGTCCGATCGTCGGGTGGGGCGTGGCGCGTTGCTGATCATCTCCTCCCGTGGCCCCGCCCGGGTGTTACAGCCGCGATCCCGGTCGAGAGGGCCCGACCGGGGGACCCCGAGGGCAGCGTCGGCTGTCACCCGAGGGCACCCACCATCGCCGCGATCGCCGCGCGCGCGCTGACGGCCGGGCGACCGAGCACCCGCTCCAGGGTCGGGTCGTCGGCCACGAGCTCACCGGCACGCGCGGCACGGAACATGCCGAGCGTGAAGTCGGCCGCTGCCGGCGGCATGCCTCCCGCGACCGCCGCGTGCTTCCAGGCGTCGTCGCCGACGACCTCGCGCTCGACCGGGCGTCCCAGGACCTCTGCGGCGATCTCGGCGACCGCGGCGAGGTCGAGCGGGCCCGGGGCTGTCAGCGGTGGGGTCAGCCCGTCGAGCCCTTCGAGCCCCGCGTCGCCGACGAGCGCGGCGGCCGCCACCTCGGCGAGGTCGTCGTGGTGGGTCCACGAGACCGGGCCGTCCTCGGGCAGCACCAGGCGCCCGGACGCAACGGCGTCGCCGAGGAAGTGGGCCAGGGTGCTGACGTAGAACCCGTTGCGCAGGGCGGTGAAGGGCAGGCCGTGCCCGACCAGGTGGGCCTCGACCGCCGCGTGGGTGTGCTGGGGGGCGAAGGCCGACGTCGGGGACGAGGCCTGGTGGCTGGTGTAGAGCACCCGCTCGGCCCCGGCGGCTCGCGCGGCCTCGATCGCGGCCACGTTGGCGGCGACGGCGCCCGGCCCACGGATCGAGGCTGACACGACGAGCACGCGCCGTGCCCCCTCGAAGGCGTGCGTCAGGGTGGCGGGATCGGTGAAGTCGCCGACACGCACCCGGACGCCTCTGTCCGCCAGGCCCCGGGCGGCCGCCTGGTCGCGCACGCTCACGGCGACCTCCTCGGCCGGTACTCGGGCCAGGACGCGCCCGACGACCCGTGATCCGAGCTGTCCGGTCGCACCGGTGATGACGAGCATGGCCGCCTCCTGTTTCCGTTGATATCGCCACCACGCTAACGCTGGAATATCAACGGAAGCAAGACGTCGATAACATTGATGGATGACCATCGACGCCGGCCCCGGCCCCGACGACACGCGCGAGCGGATCGTCGAGGCCGCCGCCCGACTCCTGCGGGAGCACGGAGCGCGGGCGCTCACCACGCGCGCCGTGGCCCGCGCCGCGGCCGTCCAGGCGCCCGCGATCTACCGTCTCTTCGGCGACAAGGACGGCCTGGTGGAGGCCGTCGCGGAGCACGTGATGGCGACCTACGTCGCCGCCAAGCGCGCGGCCGCGGCCTCCACCGAGGTCGACCCCGTCACCGACCTGCGCGAGGGCTGGCGCATGCACGTCGACTTCTGCCTGGCCAACCCCGAGCTCCACGCGCTGCTCGGCGGGCCTGCGCGCAGCGAGCCCTCACCCGCGACCCGGGCGGGCATCGAGGTGCTGCGCGCCCGGCTGCGCCGCCTCGCTTCGGCGGGTTTGCTCCGCGTCGACGAGGACCGTGCCCTGGGCCTGGTCCGTGCGGCCGGTGCGGGCACCGTCACCGCGCTCCTCGAGACCCCGGCGGCCAGGCGCGACCCGGGGCTCGCCGAGGCCGTGCTCGACGCCGTGACGGCCGCGATCCTGACGCCCGGGGCCGCGCCGGACGACGGGCGTGGCGGCGACGACCGGCTGACGACGGCGGTCGTCACCCTGGCGGCCCTGCTGCCGGAGCTGCCCGCGCTCACCGACGCCGAACGGACGCTGATGGGGGAGTGGCTGGCACGTTCCCTGCGGTCGCTGCGTTCGCTGGGCGACACCTGAGGCCGCGCGACCCTTCTCACCCGCAGGTGCGGTTTCGGGCGGTGGTGGGGCGGGGATCAACTACCCGTGCGCGCAGTGGCGCACGCGACGAAAGGTGCACCCATGAGGCTCCAGCTCATCCTGTCCAGCGCGACCACCGCCGACCAGGTGATCAGCTCGTTGACCGCGCTGGGTCACGCCGCGGCTCCGCACCCCGACGTCCCGGGTGGGGTCGTCGTCGAGGGTCTCGACCCGTTCGACGCCTCGACGGTGCACCGCATCGCGGCGATGATCGACCACCCTGCCGCCCGTACGGCTGTTCCGGCCTGACGCGCCCCGGAGCCGCGTGCTCGCGCCGGCTGGCCGTCACTCGAGCGTGACGGCCAGGACCGCGATGTCGTCGTCGCGGTCGCTGCCGCCCATGACGGCCAGGACGTGGTCGCACAGCCCGTCGACGTCGGCAGGTGCCTCGCCCACGGCGACGAGCAGCCGGGCCAGGCCCTCGTCCATCGCCTCGCGGCGCCGCTCGACCAGCCCGTCGGTGTAGGCCAGCACCGTGGACCCGCGCGGCAGGAGCACCTCGTGCTGGGTCCGGGTGCTCTCGGCGAGCCCGAGCAGCACGTCGTTGTGGGTGATGGACAGCGTCTCGGCGCTGCCGTCGGGGCGGCGTACGAGAAGCGGCGGGTGCCCGGCGCTGGTCCAGGTCAGGCGCCACCCGTCGCCGTGACGGGTGGCGTGGGCGAAGGCGGCGGTGGCGATGGTGGGCATGCCCAGCCCCAGCATCAGGTGGTCGACCTGCTCGAGGACGGCGGCCGGTCGGGCGTAGTTGTCGTAGGCCGCGGCGCGCAGCAGTCCCTTGAGGTGGCCCATGGCCGCCGCGGAGAGGATGTCGTGGCCGGTGACGTCGCCGATGGCGATGCCGATGCCGGCGTCGCGCAGGTCGAGCAGCTCGTAGAAGTCGCCGCCGATCTCGGCTCCGGACTGGTTGGCGACGTAGCGGGCCGCCGCCGTGACCGACTCGATGCGGGGCAGCTCGGGCAGGAGGCTGTGCTGGAGCACCTCGGCGATGCGGGCCTGGGCCCGGTAGAGCGCGACGTTCTCGAGGATCAGCCCGGCGCGGCGGCCCAGGTCGACGGCCATGGTGACGTCCTCGTCGTCGAACGCCGCGCGGTCGCCGGTGCGCACCAGCACCAGGACGTCCCGCACCGCGGAGCGACCGGTGAGGGCGACGAGCATGGCCTCGCGCCCCTCGAGGCTCCGGGTGAGCTCGGTCAGCGACAGGTCCTGGAGGTAGCCAGCCCGCTCGCGCAGGCTCGAGGGCTGGTCGAGGTCGCCGATGATCCGGACCTCCTTGCCGTCGAGGAGCAGCTCGGCCAGGTTGCCGTCACGCAGGGCGTCGGGCAGCACCTCGACGTAGGCGTCGACCTCGGGCTGCCGGTGCGGGTGGCGGTGCCGTCCGGCCATCCGCGAGGGCCCCTGGTCGCCGAGCGGGGCGTCGACCTGCAGCAGCAGGGCCCAGTCGGCGAGGTAGGGGACGACCAACGAGAGCAGCCGCTCGGCGCACTCGGTGGCGTCGAGGGTGCCGCTGAGGCGGTTGACCGCCTCGACGAGGAACGACAGCCGGCCGCGGGCGGCCTCGGCGTCGGCGCGGGCCTCGCGCTCGGACTCCAGGGCGTGGCTGGTGCGCAGCTCGGACTCGACGCGCAGCGTCACGTCGGTCTGGATGCCGACGTAGTGGGCGATGCGGCCCTCGAGGTCACGCACCGGGCTGAGGTCGACCTGGTTCCAGAAGGGCGTGCCGTCCTTGCGGTAGTTGAGCAGCGTGACGCTGGTGGAGACCCCCTGGGCGATCGCCTCGCGCATGCGACGCGGCCCGAACTCGTCGGTGTCCTCGCCCTGCAGGAAGCGGCAGTTGCGGCCCACGGCCTCGTCGAACTCGTAGCCGGTCGAGGCGGTGAAGGCCGGGTTGATCCACACCAGGGGCTGCTCTGGGTCGAGCGCGTCGGCGACGGTGAACGACAGGGCCGTCGCGCTCAGGGCGCGGTCGCGCAGCTCGCGCCCGACCAGGACGTCGTCGTCGACAACGGGAAGGACCGCGGGCAGGTCGTCGGGTGTGGTCGTGCCGGCACGCAGCGACGCGGCCCGGGAGTCGTTGAGCGGCAGCAGGACCACCAGGGCGTGCTGCTCGAGCATCGGTGCGCCGGCCATGGGCATCGCCACCAGCCACAGCGGCACCCGCCGCGCCCCCATCGCGCTGCGCCGGGCGGCCGAGACGGCCTGACCGGCGACCGGCTCGCTGCGCGCGACCCGGGAGAGAGGGTGGTCGGTCTCGGAGAGCTGGGCGCCGTCGGGGTCGCGCAGCGCGGCCGCGTCGGACCACTTGTCGAGGTCGACGGGCAGGCCGATCCCGGGGGCCAGCTGCTGCGCGACGTCGTTGACGTGGACCACCTGGCGCGACGGCAGGTCGACGACCAGCACCGCTGCCGGTGCCTCGTCGAGCGCACCTACCTCGAGTCCGTCGTCCAGCATCTACCTGCGATCCCACCCTGTCCTGAGCCCGTGCCACGAAATGTTCGGGACCGAGTCTGCCGTACGGCGCAGGCGCTGGGCACATCCGTCGCGGATCCCGGGGGGTGATTGTGGGGCACCGGAGGGGTGAATCTCGGCTCGGGGACGGCCTGTCTCAGCCCGACAGCGGCCGTGGGGGGTCGGCCGCGAACCCGTGGTGCACGCCCCACAGCACGGCCTGGGGACGCCGCGTCACCCCGATCTTGCGGTAGGCGGTGCGGATGTAGGTCTTGACCGAGTTGATGCTGAGGTAGAGGGTGCGCGCGATCTCCTCGTTGCTCAGGCCCTGGGTGATCAGCTCGAGCATCTCGACCTCGCGAGCGGTGAGGCCGTCGGGTCGCGGCGCGTTGCGGCCGGTCGCGGGACCCCCCTCGACGGTCACGGTGTAGTCGATGCGGTCGCCGGCGTGGATCGCGCGGATCGAGGCCAGCAGCCGGGCGACCGGCAGGTCCTTGGACAGCAACCCGGCGGCTCCCTGGGCGCGCGAGCGCACGGCGACGTCCTCGCTCACGGTCCACGAGAAGGCGATCAGCGTCGGACCGGGGTGGCCCGCGACCGGGCCGATGCCGTCGGGGACGCCGCGGTGGGGGTCGTAGAGCACGACGTCGGGCGGGGGCGAGCCGTGGCGGGAGCTGTCGATGGCGACGGGGGTGAGGTCGGAGCCCGCGGCCCGCAGGATGGCCTCGACGCCCGCCACGACCACGGGCGCGTCCTCGGCCACCGCGACGCGCAGCGGACGACGCTGGCCCATCGAGTCAGGACGCACGATGGGCGATCCCGGCACGCTCGAGCTCGACCTGCGACACCGACCCCCGGCGCGCGAGCAGGGTGACGGGTGCTCGCGCCGACCCGGGGTCGGGCGCGCCGTCGGGGCGCACGAGGTCGCCCAGCAGCGTGAGCCCACCGGCCGAGAGGGCGGTGACCTCGGACAGGTCGACGTCGAGGGCCTGGGTGCGGCCCTGGGAGGCCAGCAGGAGGGCGTAGGTGAGCTGGTCGACCTCGTCGTGGCCGAGCGCGCCCGACAGGCGTACGACGCCGAGCGCGGGACGCTCGACGACCAGGGGTTCGTCGGCCGGCCGGGCCGGGTCGGCGGGGACGCGGTCGACCAGGACGGGGCGGGTCAGCCGGTGGCGCAGACGGGCCCGGGTGCCCTGGTCGTCGTGGGTGACCAGGAGGTCGTCGACCAGACCGGCCGCCATCGCGAGACCCCGCCCGCGAGAGACGTCGGACACGACCGCGGCGCTCCAGCGCCCGGTGTCGGTGACCTCGACGGTGATCTCGCCGTCGGTCGACTGGGAGGCGTGCAGGCCGACCGTGCCGGGGGTGCCGCCTGCGTAGGCGTGCTCGGCGGCGTTGGCCACCAGCTCGGCGCTCGCGTGGATCAGGGAGAGGACGTCGGTGGGGGTCGCGCCGAGGGCCTCGAGCCAGTCGCCGAGCGCGCCGCGGGCCGCGCGGCTGGTGGAGTCGTCGACCACGAGGTCGAGGTCGAGGGCGTCGTGCACCGTCGAGCTGACCTCGGCGGCGACCACGGCGACCGCGCCACGGGCCTGGTGCTCGCCGAGCGCGGCCGCGTAGGCGGTGCAGGTCGCCGAGACGTCGCCGGGCACCCGGGTGCGGTCGAGCAGCGCGAGGTCGCCCTCACCCGCCTGGGCCGTGTCGACGGCCTCCACCTGGGAGCTCAGCAGCAGGACGTCGCCGTCGTGGAGCCGGTGTCGGACCGCGACGGGCTCGGCGCCGGACCCCAGCCGGTCGAGGGCCGTCGGGTCGAGGGCCCGGGCCGGGGCGCCGGCCGGGGCGACGAGCGGGCCCGGGTGGCCGGCGGTGGCGTAGGTCAGCTCGTGCGTCGCCGGGTCGACCACCGCGACGACCGCGGTGGTGCCGGCCACGCCGGGGCTGTGCTCGGCGTACAAGGTGGCGAGCCGCAGCGCCTCGACGACGTCCTCGTGGCACAGCAGGCCCGCGCGCAGCACCGCGCTGACCGACCCGGCGGCGGCGACGACCGCGAGGCCGCTGCCGGGCACCTGGCCCAGGCTCAGCGCGACGCGCCCCGACCGCAGCCGGACGACGTCGAACCAGGCGCCCGTCGCCTCGCCCGGCTCAGCCGGGACCGAGAAGTGCGCGGCGAGGTCGAGACCCGGCAGGACGGGCACGCTCACGGGCAGGACGACGTCGTGCAGCGCAGCGGTGAACTCGTCGAGGTCGTCGTCGGTCACTGAATCTCTTGACTGTCTAGGGGGCCCGTGGGGGAGGTCGATGCCGTCTCACGATGCCAGAGCCCCGGGGGCCCAGGCTCACCCGCGAGTCGATAGCCGGGACCTACTAGGGTGGTGCGCGTGCACCCCGGGTCCTTCTCCACCGACTACGACGACGCCGCTCACGTCCTGACCGTCACCGGCGAGGTCGACGAGACCGCTGCGGCCGAGCTCCGCGACGAGCTCGACAGCCGCACCGAGGCGTTCTCGCGCTCCCTGGTCCTCGACCTCACCGCGGTGACCTACCTGCCCAGCGCCGCGGTCGGCGTCCTGGCCCGGGCCCACCAGCAGGCCACCGCCGCCGGCCAGTCCCTCGAACTGCGCGCCGACGAGGGCAGCATCGCCCAGCGGGTGCTCCTCGTCTGCGGCCTCCCGCACCGCACCGCCTGACCCGTGCCGTGAGCGCGACGGTCCGGCTCCGCGCGTTCGTCCCGGCCGACGAGCCGGCGGTGGCGGCCCTGTTCGCCGAGCCCGACGTCGCGCAGTGGAACCCCGGGCCCGCCGACCTCGACCCGGCCCGGTGGTGCGCTGACAACAACCGGGGCGCCGAGGGCACCGACTTCCGCACCTGGGCGGTGGCCGACCCCGACGACGACCGGTTCCTGGGCACGGTGTCGGTGTTCGGGATGCACGACGGCCACGGCGAGGCCGAGATCGGCTACCGGGTCCGCGCCGCCGAGACCGGTCGTGGTGTCGCGACGGCCGCCGTCGCCGCCGCCTGCCGACGCGCGTTCACCGAGCTCGCACCGACGTCGATCCGGCTCCAGCACGCGGTTGTCAACGGCGCGTCGTGCCGGGTCGCCCTGCGCTCCGGGTTCGCGCTCGTCGCGACCCTGCCGGGCACCGAGCCCTACGGCGACGGGCAGCTCTATGACGAGCACCTGCACCGCCTGGTCGACCTCAGCCGGTTCACGTCCAGCGTGCGAACCGGGTGAGCGTCGCGCCCCCGCGGTGACCGATCATGGGCGTGCTCCCGACCCGGCGACCGCCTGGTCCGCGACCTTGGAGGTCACCATGGGCCGCGTGTCCCGCTGTGTCGCCGCGCTGACGGCCACCGCCACCGCCGCCGTGCTGCTCGCCGTCCCGGCCCCGACGTCGGCGGCTGTCGTCTCGGATCGGGCCGCCGCTGCGGCCACCGCTCGGGCCGCGAGGGCCGACGCATTCCACACCTACTCCGGCACGCGGGCCGAGCTGGCGAAGATGCGGCGCGGCACGGTCATCAGGACCCGCAGCCTCACCTACTCGCTGCAGGGGGTGCCGGTCCCGATCCGGGTCGTGCAGCTGCTCCACCGCACCACCGACCAGCTCGGGCGACCCACCACCAACGTCACCTCGGTGCTCCGGCCGCCGGTCGCGCTGCACCCCGACCGCGTCGTGGCCTACGGCTCCTTCTACGACTCGCTCAACCCCCTCGACGGCCCGTAGTACGCCGTCAGCGGCGGGCGCAGCCCGGGCGCGAGCGCCGTGCACGCCGAGCTCGGGCTGGTCGCGCCGTTCCTGCTCGAGGGCTACAGCGTCGTCGTCGCCGACACCCAGGGCCGCACCGCCGACTTCGCCGCCGGGCCGGAGTACGGCCGCACCACCCTCGACTCGCTGCGCGCGGCGCTCCGCTCGCCCGCCGCCGGCATCGCGCCCCGGCCCGACATCGCGCTGCTGGGCTACTCCGGCGGCGCGATCGCCACCGGCTGGGCGGCGGCCCTCGCGCCGTCGTACGCGCCGGGGATCAACAGGCTCGTCGTGGGTGCGGCCGAGGGCGGGGTGCTCGTCGCGCCCGACAACAACCTGGGCTACGTCTCGGGCTCGCAGGTCTGGGCCGGGGTGCTCGCGATGGCCCTCATCGGTGCCGGGCGCGCCTTCGAGCTCGACCTCGACCCCTACCTCAACGCCTACGGCAAGCGCCTCTTCGCCCGGCTCGACCAGGCGTCGATCACGACCGTGCTCGGGGCCTACCCCGGCCTGACCTGGCAGAAGATCGCCAAGCCCCGCTACCGGGACCCCGAGAGCGTCGGCGTCTACGCCGAGGCCGTCAACAAGCTCAACCTCGGCCAGCGGCCCAGCCCGACGGTCCCGATGTTCATCGGCCAGGGCACCGGCGGCGAGGTCGAGGGCACCCCCGGCACCAAGCCCGGGATCGGTGCGGGCGACGGCGTCATGATCGCCGGCGACGTGCGGAGCCTGGCGCGCCGGTACTGCCGGGCCGGCACCCGCGTGCGCTACCAGCAGTACCCGCTGAGCCACTTCACCACCGTCTCGCTGTGGCTGCCCGACGCGATCGCGTGGGTCGAGCAGCGCTTCGCCGGGCCGGCCGCCCCGAGCAGCTGCGGGAGCATCGCCCAGGGCAACTCCCTGGCCCCGGTGCCGATGCCTCGATGAACCGCTGACTCGCGCCTGGGGAACAGCCTGGGGAACATCACCGGCGCGCGGCTGGTTGCGCGACTCGTGGCCGCCAGGACCGACACCGACACCGACGAACGGACCCACGCGGCCCGGTCGTTCTGGCTGACGGCCGCGTCGTTCCTGGTCGTCATGTCGTTCATGACGGTGCCGACGCCGCTCTACGGGCTCTACGAGGAGCGCAACGGCTTCGGCCCCTTCACCGTGACCCTCGTCTTCGCCGCGTTCGGTGCAGGCGTCGTGCTGGGCCTGGTTCTCCTGGGGCACGTGAGCGACCACGTCGGGCGTCGTCGCCTGCTGCTGGGTGTGGTGGTGCTCGAGGCGGCCTGTGCCGTGGGCTTCGCGGCTGGGAGCGCGACGTGGTGGCTGCTGGTGCTGCGGTTCCTCACCGGGCTCGGAGTCGGTGGGTGCGCGCCCACCGCGACCGCCTACCTCCTCGAGCTGCACGCCTGTTGGCGTCCCGGTGCCGCCCCGGTCCTGGGGCGGACCGTCGCCAACGTCGCCAACCTGGGTGGGCTCGCGATCGGACCGCTGGTCGCGTCGCTGGCCTCGCTGCTCCCGCGGCCCCTCAGCACCCCGTACGTCGTCTACGTGATGCTGCTCGTCGGCGTCGGCGTCGCACTGCGCCGCGTGCCCGAGACGGTGTCCGGCGACGTCGTGGCCGCGCCCTGGCGCTACCGCCCGCAGCGCCTCGTGATCGACCGCGAGGTCCGGGCACCGTTCGTCGGAGCGGCGGTCGCCGCGTTCAGCAGCTTCGCGGTGCTGGCCTTCATCACGGCGCTGACCGGGCAGTTCCTCGTGCAGGTGGTCGGGACGACGTCGCGGGTCGTGACCGGCGCCATCGTGACGACGGTGCTGGCCGGTGGCGTCGTCAGCCAGGTCGTGCTCAGCCGTGCTGCGCGCCGACGCCAGCTGCAGGTCGGCGCCGCGCTGGTCACCGGCGGTGTGGTCGTGATGGCCGGCGCGGGTCAGACCGGTGCCCTGGCGGCGTACGTGGTGGGCGGCTTCCTCACGGCCGGCGGCGTCGGCCTGGTCTTCTCGGCGTCCGTCGCCACCGTGTCGGGGCTGGCTGCCCCCGAGCGTCGGGCCGGGACCCTCGCCACGCTCTTCGCTGCGGCCTACGTCGGTCTGACCGTGCCCGTGGTGGTGATCGGTGCGCTGCTGACGGCGCTCGACGTCACACCCGTGCTCACGGGCCTCGCTGCGCTCGTCGCGCTCGCCGTGCCGGCCGGCATCGCGATGCTGGTCCGCCAGAGCGACTGACCGTGCTTTGCTGGGAGGCGTGACCGACAACGCCGTCGCTGCCCTCCCCGCCCTGGTCGCCGCCCTGCCCGAGGGGGTCGTGACCGTCGACCCCGACGTGGTCGAGCCCTACCGCTGGGACTGGTCGCACGACGTCTCGGCCGGCACGCCCCTCGCGGTCGTGCGCGCCGAGACGGCCGAGCACGTGCGGACCGCCGTGTGCTGGGCCGCCGAGCACGGTGTGCCCGTCGTGCCGCGCGGCGCCGGCAGCGGCCTGTCGGGCGGGTCGTCGGCCGTCGACGGCGGCATCGTGCTGAGCCTGGAGCGCATGCGCGCCATCGAGATCGACACCGAGTGCCGCGTGGCTGTCGTCGAGCCCGGCGCCCTCAACATCGAGGTCAAGGCGGCCGCCGCCGAGCACGCCCTGTGGTACCCGCCCGACCCCTCGTCGTACGAGATCTGCTCGATCGGCGGCAACGTCGCCACCAACGCCGGCGGCCTGTGCTGCGTCAAGTACGGCGTCACCACCGACTACGTGCTCGGCCTCGACGTCGTGCTGGCCGACGGCACGCTGATCACCCTGGGCGGCAAGCGCGTCAAGGACGTCGCCGGGCTGTCGCTGCTCAAGCTCTTCGTCGGCAGCGAGGGCACCCTCGGCGTCGTCACCCGCGCGATCCTGCGGCTCGTGCCGGCGCAGGCGCCGCGCTCGACGCTGGTCGCGTCGTTCGGCTCGGTGACCGCGGCCGCACAGGCCGTCGTCGCGGTCGGGCGCACGATGCGGCCCTCGATGATGGAGCTGATGGACCAGACCTCGATCAACGCCGTCGAGGACTACAAGCCGATGGGCCTCGACCGCTCGACCGCCGCCCTGCTCGTCGCCCAGTCCGACGCCCCCGGCGCCGCCCGCGCCGAGGAGGTCGCGGTCATGCAGGCCGCCTGCGAGGCCGCCGGCGCCGAGGTCTTCGTGACCGACGACCCGGCCGAGGGCGAGATGTTCGTCGCCGCCCGCCGGATGGCGTTCCCGGCCATCGAGGCCCGCGGCTCGATCCTGCTCGAGGACGTCGGCGTCCCGATCCCGCTGCTGCCCGAGCTGCTCGCCCGGATCGCCGCGATCGCCGTACGCCACGGCGTCGAGATCCCCGTCGTCGCCCACGCCGGCGACGGCAACACCCACCCGATCATCGTCTACACGCCCGAGTCCGAGGACCGCGCGCGCACCGCCTTCCACGAGGTGATGGCCGCCGCGATCGCCCTGGGCGGCACGATCACCGGCGAGCACGGCGTCGGCCGCGCCAAGGCCGCCGCCCTGCCCGACCAGCTCGGCCCCGACGTCATGGAGCTCAACCGGCGCGTCAAGCGCGCCCTGGACCCCGCCGGCATCCTCAACCCGGGGGCGCTCGGGCTCTGAGGGCGCGGGTCGCTGCGCTGGTCGCCGTGGCGCGCTCGAAGTCCGACACCCGGCCCGCCTGTGGCACGTCCTGGAGCGGCGGCGTCGGGCCTACTTCCCCGCGGGCACCGACGTCCGCGTCTCAGGCGCGATGAACGCGACCGATCGAGTGCTGCGCGCAGCTGCGGACGCGGCAACAGGTCGCCGATCCGGGCGCGACCGGTAGGCGCGGACGTGGTGGCCGAGGCACACCCGCGCCCCCGCGCGCGGCACGTTCGGGCGGTGGGTGAGCCACCTTTGTTCATGCCAAGCCTGCTGCGGAAGGTGGCTCTCACACCGCCCCGGTGCCGGGTGGCCCGACCCAGCGGCTGAGCGGCGACGGCGTCGGGCGGATGAGCACTGGACACGCTCGCCGGCCTCGGCCGACGCGACGCGGCGCGCGCTGACCAGGGCCGGCGTCGACGCGCGGCTGGTGACGTACGACGACGGGCACGCCTTCGAGCCGGCGTTCGTCGCGGCGATGGACCGCACGATCGTGTTCTTCCGGGCGCAGGGGGTCTGAGTCGGCGGGTCCTAAGGTGGAGGGCATGACGATCCTCGAGCGCAAGCTGTTCGGCCCCGGCCCGTCCAACCCCTACCCCGAGGCGACCTCGGCGCTGGGGCTGCCGCTGCTCGGTCACCTCGACCCGGCGTTCGTGACGCTGATGGACGAGACCTGCGACATGCTGCGCCAGGTCTGGGGCACCGACAACGCCCGCACCCTGCCGATCTCGGCGACCGGGTCGGCCGGGATGGAGGCGGCGTTCGTCAACACCGTCCACGAGGGCGACGTCGTGGTCGTCGCGGTCAACGGGCTCTTCGGCCAGCGGATGGCCGAGGTCGCGTCGCGCTGCGGCGCCGAGGTCGTCACCGTCGAGCACGAGTGGGGCACCCCGGTCGACGTCGACCGCGTCGTCGCCGCCCACCCCAGCCCCAAGATCATCGCCGCCGTGCACGCCGAGACCTCGACCGGCGTCCGCTCCGACATCGCCGCCCTCGGCGCGGCCAAGGGTGACGCGCTGCTGCTGGTCGACGCGGTCACGAGCATCGCGGGCATCGAGCTGCGCGCCGACGACTGGGGCGTCGACCTCGGCTACGCCGGCACCCAGAAGTGCCTCGGCGTGGCGCCGGGCCTCGCGCCGTTCACCATCGGCGAGCGCGCCTGGGAGCGCCGCGTCGAGCGTCCCCGCTCGTGGTACCTCGACCTCGGCCTGCTCGGCGGCTACGTCGGCGAGGCGTCCGGCAAGGGGGCCAAGCGCACCTACCACCACACCGCTCCCGTCGCGATGGTCGTCAGCCTGCACGCCGGCCTGACCCGCATCCTCGACGAGGGCCTGCCCGCTGTCTGGGCGCGCCACGAGGCCGCCGGCGCCCTGCTGCAGGACGGTCTGGAGGAGATGGGCCTCGAGCTCTTCGCCGAGAAGGGCTCGCGGCTGCCCGACCTGACGACCGTCAAGGTGCCCGAGGGCGTCGACTCCGCGGCCGTCCGCGGCCAGCTGCTCGAGACCTACGGCATCGAGATCGGCGCCGGTGCCGGCCCGTACGCCGCCACCGTGTGGCGCATCGGCCTGATGGGCCACAACGCCCGCCCCGACGCCGCGCTGCTGGTGCTCGCCGCGCTGCGCGAGGTGCTCGGCCGCTGACCCGGCCGCCGCGGGACGCCGTCAGGGCGTCCCGTGCGCCGATACTCGGCGCAGGGCCCAGCACCGAGTCGAGCAGTCCCGACACCGATCCCCGCGAGGACCCACCATGGCCACCACCGTCGACGCCCCGGCCGCCACCCGTCGTGGTCACCCGGCCGGCTTCGCCCTCGCGCTCGGCGCGGTCCTGGTGATGATGGCCGGGGCCAGCGCCCCGTCGCCGTTCTACCCGGTGCTCCAGCGCGCCATCGGGTTCTCCCCGGCCACGCTGACGGGCATCTTCGCGGTGTACGCCGTCGCCCTGCTCCTCACGCTGCTCGTGACCGGTTCGCTGTCCGACCACCTGGGCCGCCGCCCGGTCCTCTCGGGGGCCCTGGCCCTGCTGGCCGTGAGCATGCTGGTCTTCTGGCACGCCGACTCCGTCACGCTCCTGGTCACCGCCCGCGTGGTCCAGGGCGTCGCCAGCGGTCTGCTGCTCTCCGCCCTCACCGCCACCGTGGTCGATCTCGAGCCCCCCGGCCGCCCCGGGATCGCCCCCACCGCCAACAGCGTGATGCCGTTGGCCGGCCTCGCGCTCGGCGCCCTGGTCGGCGGGGCCGTGATCGACGTGAGCGACTCTCCGCTGGGCGCGGTCTTCGGTGCCCTCGCCGCCGTCTACGCCGTCCTCGCGCTGGCGGTCTGGCTGCTGCCCGAGACCTCTCCGCGCCACGCCGGAGTGCTGCAGTCGTTCCGGCCGACCGTCGGCGTCCCGGTCGCCGCGCGCCCCGCCTTCGCGCGTAGCGCACCGGCCCTGTTCGCCGGGTGGGCCACCGGTGGGCTCTACCTCTCGCTCGGCGCGCCGATCGTGGCGCAGGAGCTCGGTGGCGCCGACCACGTGGAGCAGGGCCTCGTCGTCACCACGCTGACCGGCATCGGCGCCCTGTCGTGCTTCGCGGCCCGCAACCGGACCTCGCGCCAGATCACGCTTTACGGCACGACCGCACTGGCCCTCGGCACCGCACTCACGTTAGTCGCCCTCGCACTCGGCTCCTACTGGGGCTTCATCGCCGCCGCCGTGGTCGCCGGCTCCGGCTTCGGCACCTCCTTCCTCGGCATCATGCGCTCCATCACGCCGACCGTCGGTCCCGACGAGCGGGGCGAGCTGTTCGCCTCGGTCTTCGTGGTCAGCTACCTCGCGTTCGGCGTCCCGGCCGTCATCGCCGGCATCGCCGCCCCCCACGTCGGCCTTGCGATCACCACGTACGCCTACGGCGGCCTGGTCATCGTCCTGTCCGCGACGGCGGCGCTCCTGCGCAAGTACCGCTCGACCGACTGACGACCGGTCCGGCGAGCGACACCACGACCCCGCGGTCGCCGGTCCGCCACCGGACGACGCGCCTCAGCGCGCCGCGGCGGACAGCGGGAGGTCGGTCCCGGCCACCTGCACCTGGGTCCCGACGGGCGTTGTCCGCTCGCAGGCCCCGCGGGTCGTGCACCGCACGACGACGTGGTCGAATCCCTCGGCGTTCTCGCCGGTCGCGGTCACCACCAGGAAGGAGTCGTCGCCCTCGAGGACCACCTGGTCGGTCAGCACGACGTCGTAGGTGACCGCCTCGGGATCGGGGAACGGGAAGGCGAACGCGACGGCGCCGTCGCCGTCGCGGGCGCTCTGCAGGGTCAGCACCACCGGTGTTCCCGCGTCGTCGGGGACCGAGGTCACGACCTCCACGGTGCCGTCGGCCGAGCGCGCGGCGACGTCGACGTCGTCCATCGCGCCGTCGTCCTCCCAGGACTCGGCCAGGGCCCGGTCGGCCGGCTCGAGGGCGTCGTAGCCCGAGGCGCGGCGACGGTAGGGCCCGCGGACGACCGCGAGGTCCTCGCCGGTCACGGCGTCCATCACCGTGACGACCGTCGGACCACTGCGGTCCTGCACGGGGAACAGCACGTGGCCGGTCCCGGTCACGAGCGCCGGCAACCGGTTGTAGGTGTCGTGGGGCTCGCCGACGGACGTGACCGACCCGTCGTCGGCGACCGTGACGATCCGGCCGCCCATCGACAGGTAGGTGCGACCCCGGTAGCCGCCGAGGGGGTACGCGCCCGCGAGGTCGTCGGGAAGGGCGATCTTCCGGCCGTCGTGGAACAGGCGGTCGTCGACGACCACGTCGACGCGTGGGGGCGGCCCGGTCGGGAGGTCGGGGACGACGACGCGGACGGCGTCGACCGACGGGCTTGCCGGCGCGGACGAGGTGGGGGTGGTGCTCGTGACGGCGGGGGCCACGGTCGGAGCGTCGTCGTCCTCGCGGCCGCAGCCGGCGAGCGCGAGCACCAGCACCAGGACGGCGAGGGCGGGGCAGCGGGTCGGCACGGCGGGCCTCCAGGGGTCGGGAGACGTGAGACGCACCGACGGGCGCAGAAGTTGTCCGCCCTCCCCTGGGTGCGAGCCGGGGCGATGGCAGGCTGGAGCCATGAGCTCCCTGCCTGACACCGGCTCCTCCCCGACCGTGGTCGTCGTGACCGGCGCCAACGGGCTCGTCGGCGCCCACGTCTGCGTCGCGCTCGTCGAGCGCGGCGCGACGGTGCGTGCCGTCGTACGACGGGCGGGCACGGCGCCGCAGCTGCGCGACGTCGAGGAGCACGTCGGGGACTTCACCGACCCGGGCTTCGCCGCCGAGGTGGTGGCCGGCGCCGACGCCGTCGTCTCCACGGTCCACCCGATGGGCGACGACCGTGAGACCCAGGAGCGGATCGGGGTGCAGGGCACCGCGACCCTCGCCCGTGCCGCGGCCGACGCCGGCGTCGCGCGCCTCGTGCACGTCTCGACCGCCGCCGTCTACGACCGCTCGCCCGAGGCCGGTGACGTCGACGAGTCCTCCCCGCTGGTCGACGACGACGCCAACGACTACGCCGTCACCAAGCGCGACACCGACGCCGCGGTCGCGGCGGTCGACGGCCCCACCCGGGTCCTGCTCCGGCCGCCCGCGATCCTCGGTGCAGGCGCGACCTCGGTGTGGAACGCCCTGCGGCCGGCGGCGTTGCGCGACGACGAGCGCGCGCGGCACGCCGTGCCCGACCAGTCGTGGCCCTGGGTGCACGTCACCGACCTGTCTGCCATCGCCGCCGACCTGGCCGTGGGTCGCGTCGCCGAGTCCGACGACCCCGCCCGCGGACCGGTCCCCGGTGGCTGCACTCCGCTCAACGTCGCGGGCGAGCCCGCCCGGTGGCGCGACTACCTCGGCACCGTCGCGCGGGCCGTCGGCGTCGACCCCGTGTGGGACGACGGGGCCGCCTGGACCGGGCGGCTCGACAGCGACCGCGCCCACGCCTGGGGCTGGACCCCGACCGTGACCCTCGACGCCGCGCTGGCCGAGCTGGCGGCCGGCCTTGCCTGACCCGACCGACGTCACCGGCTCGCTCGCCGACCGCCTGCTCGACGCGCAGGTCGCCTTCCACCTCGAGCGGCTGACCGGTGACGCCCTCGCCGCCACCGTCGCGCGGCTGGCCGAGGGCGTGCTCGACGCCGCCGACGGCCACCAGCTCGCCGACCTCGTCGACGCGGCGGTGCTCAAGGACGTCGTGACCCGCGCCCTGACCGACGTACCTGGCAGTGCGGCGGTGGCCGGCTTCATCGAGCTCGGTCGCGACGTCGTGCGCGCCGGGCCGGGCGAGCCGCTGCCGCTGACCGACGTGATCGCCCGCGACCAGGTCGAGCGGCTGCTCGACGAGGCACTGGCCCTGACCCCGGTGCTCGAGCGCGGGCTCGAGCGGCTGACCGCCAGCCCCCTCGTCGGCACCGCCGTCAGCCGCTTCATGGGTCGCATCGTCGCCGAGGCGCTCGCGGCCAACCAGGCCGTCGCCGACAAGGTGCCGGGGCTCGGGTCGCTGTTCTCGCTCGGTACCCGCGCCGCCGCCGGCGTCGTGGGCGCCGCCGACAAGCAGCTCGACGGGCTCCTGGCCGACACCGCCGGCAAGGGCGGCACCCTGGCCGTACGACGCATGAACCGCATCGTCGTCGACACCTTGCGCGACCCCACGACCCGCGAGGCGGTCCTGCAGGTGTGGGACCTCGTCGCCGCCGAGCCGGTCAGCGGCCTGGGCGAGCACGTCACCGACGAGGAGGTCGCCGGCGTCGTCGACGCCGCCCACGACCTCGTGGTCACGACGCTGGCCCACCCCCGCACCGTGGCGCTCGCCCACGCCGTGGTCGACGGCTTCCTCGCGGGCTTCGGCGGCTACACGCCCGGCGAGCTGCTCGCCGAGCTCGACCTCGACCGGGCCGACCTCGTCGCCGACCTGGTGCGCCTGGCCCCCGCGGTGGTCGAGGCGCTGGTCGAGTCGGGCGACCTCGAGCGGATGCTGCGCGCCGAGCTCGCGCCGTTCTACGCCGGCGACGCCGTCGCCGCGCTGCTGGAGGGATAGCCCCTCAGCGCAACGCGACCAGCCGGTCGAGGTCGTCGAACGGCAGCCCGTGGTCGGCGACGGCGGTGACGCTGGACCAGTCGAGGTTGGCCCCGCCGGACACGGTGGTCATGAACGCCGTGTCGGCGGCGTCGCGCCCGGTGGCGATCCGCACCAGCGAGGAGCGCGGGGCCAGCGCGGTGGCGTCCAGGACGTACCAGCCGCCCGCGACGTAGGCCTCGACGACCGCGTGGAAGTCCATCGGGTCGCAGCCGGGGGCGTAGACCGCGGCCAGCCGGGCCGGCACCCGCAGCGCGCGCAGCATCGCGATCACCAGGTGGGCGTAGTCGCGGCACACGCCCGCGCCGCTGAGCAGGGTCTCGGTGGCGCCGTCGGTCGGGCCGCTGCTGCCCGGCACGTAGACCAGCCGGGTGCCGACCCACGACGACACGGCCTCGAGCAGCTCGGCGCCGCTGACCCCGTGGAACTCCGAGAACGCGAACCCGCCGAACGTGTCGGACTCGATGTAGCGGCTGGGACGGCGGTAGAGCGACAGGTCCAACAGCGTCGGCTCCGGCACCTCGGCGGTGCCGCTGACTCGGGCCTGGTAGCTCACGGTGGTGTAGCCCGGCGGCAGCGTCACCAGGTGCAGCCGCCCGTCGTGGGGCACCTCGACCTCGACCGTGGTGAGCTCGCCGCTCTCGTGCAGCACGACCAGGGCCTCGCTCACCTCGAGCCCCGGCGTGCGCGCCACGGCGACCTGCAGCTCGATCTCGCAGGTGTCGTACGCCGTGATGCCGAGCTCGGCGCCCACCGTGCGGTCCATGGCCGGATGCTCACACGCGCGCCACGACGAGGGCACACCGGGGCGGGTGGGCCGGGGTGGGTGGGCCGGGGCGGGTGGCCGGGTTGCGTCGGTCCTTCGGCTGCGGTGGTCTCGACGTGCCCGTTGCGACCTCGTTCCTCGGTCGCAGGGCCCGCTCGACCTGCGAGCACCACGGCACGCCGCTCGTTCCTCGCGGCGTGCCTGTGCTCTTGATCGATCCAAGTGGACCGGGCGGGCGACACCCCCCGCCCCCTCGGTAGCGTGACCCGCCACGAGCACCCCTCGGGGTGCGCACGCGATCCGGAGGTAGAGCAGATGGTCGATGTCGATCGGGTCCTGGACGAGGCGGGGCTGAAGAACCCCCACGTCCGCGAGTACGTCAGCTACTGGGCCGGCGTGACCGAGCCCGACCGCATCGAGGTGGTCAACGCCTCCGACGACGCGCGGTTGTGCGCGGAGGCGGTCGAGGCCGGCGAGCTTTTCCCGGCCGGCGAGGGGCGCTACTACTCGCGCTCCTACTACAAGGACACCGCGCGCTCCGAGGAGCGCACCATCGTCGCGACCAGCAACCCCCACGACAAGGGCGTCTACAACAACTGGCGCGACGCCGAGGAGATGACGGCCGGCCAGCTCGAGCGGATGCGCGGGCAGAGCAGGGGCAAGACGATGTACGTCGTCCCCTACCTCATGGCGCCCCCCGGCTCGCCGCTGGAGCAGTACGCCGCCGGCGTCGAGCTTACCGACAACCGCCCGGTCGTGCTCCACATGATCCGGATGGCCCGCGTCGGCACCGACCACCTCGACAACCTCGCCGACCCCGCGACGTTCGTGCGCGCCGTCCACGTCACCGGCGACCTGGAGAACCTCGGCCAGGGCACCCCCGACGACCAGCGCTACTTCGTGACCGTCGCCGACCAGCGCACGATCCTCCACTTCGGCTCCTCCTACGGCGGCAACGCCCTGCTCGGCAAGATCGCCCACGGCCTGCGCCAGGCCTGCTACGACGGCCGCGCCAGCGGCAAGTTCCTCGCCGAGCAGTTCATGCTGCTCGGCATCACCGACAAGCAGACCGGGAAGAAGTGGCACGTCTGCGGCGGCTTCCCGAGCGCCTCGGGCAAGACCAACCTGGCGATGACGCTGGCGCCCGACGCGATGGGCGACCGCTACCACGTCGACTTCTACGGCGACGACATCGCCTGGCTGTGGGTCGGCGACGACGGTCGCGTCTACGGCATGAACCCCGAGTTCGGCGTGTTCGGCGTCGCCAAGGACACCAACGAGCTGACCAACCCCACCGCGCTCGAGTCGATCCTCCCGGGCAGCGGCGCGATCTTCACCAACGTGGCCTACAACCCCACCACCCAGGACGTGTGGTGGGAGGGCAAGACGCCGCAGCCGCCCGCCGACGTCACCGGCTGGGAGGACTGGAAGGGCGACAGGATCGCCGACCGCCCTGCGGGCGACGACAGCCCCTGGGCCCACCCCAACAGCCGCTTCACCACGACGCTGGCCAACGTGCCCAACGTGGCGTCCGACTTCGCCGACCCCGCCGGCGTGCCGATCGACGCGATCATCTTCGGCGGCCGCACCCGCGACCGCGAGCCGCTGGTCCGCGCGATCACCGACCTGGCCGAGGGCGTCTACGACGGGCTGACCCTGGGCGCCGAGGCGACGTTCGCCGCCGACGGCCTCGACGGCCAGCTGCGCTACGACCCGATGTCGATGCGGCCCTTCATGGCCTACGGCGAGGGCGACTACGCCGCGCAGTGGCTGTCGATCATCGGCGCGGCCACCGACCAGCCGATCTTCGCCCACGTCAACTGGTTCCAGAAGGACCCCGAGGACGGGCACTTCCTGTGGCCCGGCTACCGCGAGAACCTCCGGCCCCTGCTCTGGCTGTGCCAGCTCAAGGACGGCGAGGTCTCCGGTCGCCAGACCCCCGTCGGCGTCCTCCCGACCCTCGACGAGCTCGACCTGACCGGGCTCGACGTGCCTAGCGAGGACCTCGACCGCATCCTGGGTCTCGACCTCGAGCGGTGGCGCCAGGAGATGGGCTTCCGCGAGGACCACCTCCGGCAGTTCGAGCGGCTGCCCGAGGCGATCTGGGAGGCGCACCGGCGCGTGGCCAAGGCCCTCGACACGGCCTAGCTCCGGCGCTCCGGGCGTCCCGACGAACGGACGTCCGGCCCCGGGGCAGAAAATCCGCAGAACTTCCCGGTGAGGATCGGGTCACAAACCGGCTCGCATGGTCCAGGATGCCACTCAGTGCCATCGCGGCGCTGACGGCCGTACGCCGTCCCTTCACCAGGGAGACATCTTGTCCTCGAACCCCCTCGCAGGCCGGAGGCGACACGTCCGCCTCCTCGGCCTGGCCACGGCCAGCCTGGCCGTGGCGCTCACCGGTGCGCTGGTCGCGCCGAGCCCGACCGTGGCCGCCGACCCGGCCTCCCCGGCGTCGGACCGTCAGATCCCGAAGGGCTCCGCGCCCAGCACCTACGACGCGGGTCGCTACGTCGTGGTCCTCAAGGCCGCGCCCGCCGCGTCGTACGACGGCAGCAACCGTCGGTTCGCGGCCACGCGGGCCGCGGGCGGTCAACAGTTCCGCGCCGACTCCGCCGCGACCCGGGCCTACACCACCTACCTGCGCCGCACGCAGGACGCGCTGGCCGGCAAGGTCGGCGCGACCGCCCGGGAGCACTACACGATCGCGCTCAACGGCTTCGCCGCCCGGCTCACCGGCCCCCAGGCGACCCGGTTGTCGCAGGACAAGTCGGTGCTGCTGCTGGCCGAGGACGCGCTGCTGAAGAAGGACACCTGGAACACCCCGACCTTCCTCGGGCTCGACGGCCCCGGCGGGGCGTGGACCGCGCACGGCAGCAACCGCAAGAACGCCGGTGGCGGCATCGTCGTCGGTGACATCGACTCCGGCTACTGGCCCGGCCCGTCGTTCAGCGGTGCGCCGCTGAGCACCGCTCCGGTGACCAAGTGGGACATCACCATGGACGGTGACGGCAACACCCGCATGGAGAAGCTCGACGGCTCCGTCTTCCGCGGGCAGTGCGAGACCGGCCAGGCGTTCACCACGTCCAACTGCACCTCCAAGGTGATCGGCGCGCGCTACTACCCCGACGCCTACCTCGACCAGACCGCCCCCGAGGACCGGCCCGACTCCGAGTACATCTCGCCGCGCGACGGCTCCGGGCACGGCTCCCACACCGCCAGCACCGCCGCGGGCGGCGTCACCGGCCCCGTGAGCGTCGAGGGCCGCACCTTCGGCACCGTCTCCGGCATGGCGCCCGCCGCCAAGCTCGCGATCTACAAGGTCTGCTTCGAGAACGTCGACCCCGACCTCAGCGGCTGCGCCACCTCGGCGAGCCTCGCGGCCATCGACGACGCGGTCGCCGACGGCGTCGACGTCATCAACTACTCGATCTCGGGCGCGCAGGACACCGTCCTGGACGCCGTCGAGCTCGCCTTCGAGGGTGCAGCCGAGGCCGGCGTCTTCGTCGCGGCGTCGGCCGGCAACAGCGGCCCGACGGCCGCCACGGTCGCCCACAACAGCCCGTGGCTGACCACCGTCGCCGCGGGCACCCACGTCAACTTCGAGGCCACCATCGTCCTGGCCGACGGCAACACGCTGGTGCCCGACAAGATCGTCGGCGCCTCCATCATCGGTGCGCCGGTCGGACGCCGTCCGATCGTCACCGCCGAGGCCAGCGTGGTCGCCGGCGGCGACGCGGCCGACGCCCGCATCTGCGGGCCCGACACCCTCGACCCCGCCAAGGTCGCCGACAAGATCGTGGTCTGTTACCGCGGCACCTACGACCGGGTCGCCAAGAGCGCCGAGGTCGAGCGGGCGGGGGGCGCCGCGATGATCCTGGTCAACCCGACGCCCAACAGCCTCGACGCCGACTTCCACGCCGTCCCGACCGTCCACATCTCCGACACCGACGGCGCCACGCTCGCCGACTTCCTGGCGACCGCGACCGCCCCGACGGCGCTGTTCTCGCCGGGCAACAAGACCTCCGACGTGACGCCGCTGCCGCAGGTGGCCGGCTTCTCCTCGCGCGGTCCGGCGCTCGCCCAGGACGGCGACATCCTCAAGCCCGACATCACCGCCCCGGGGGCCAGCGTGCTCGCCGCGGTCGCGCCGCCGTCCAACCAGGGCCGCGCCTACGACCTCTACTCGGGCACCTCGATGTCGGCCCCGCACATCACCGGCCTCGCGGCGTTCCTGCTCGGGGTCCACCCCGAGTGGACGCCGATGCAGATCAAGTCGGCCATGATGACGACCGCCTCGAAGATGAAGAACGCCACCGGCGGCAACAGCTCCGACGTCTTCGCCACCGGCGCCGGCCAGGTCGACCCGAAGAAGTTCTTCGACCCGGGCCTGTTCGTCACCGAGACCGGTCGCGGCTGGCGCGGCTTCATCACCGGTCAGGGCCTCGACACCGGCGTCCCCGCCGTCGAGGCCAAGGACCTCAACCTCCCGTCGTTCGCCGACGGTGGCGTGGCCGGCTCGACCACGATCACCCGCAGCTTCCGCGCCTCGCGCGTCGGCACCTGGAAGATCAGCTCCTACCTGCCGGGCTTCACCGTCACCCCGTCGGTGGCCAAGGTCGTGTCCAAGCGCGTCAACGACGTCGTCGACGTGACCTTCACCTTCACCCGGACCACCGCGCCGCTCGGCACCTACGCCAAGGGCACCATCACCCTGGCCGGCCCCACCCTCGTGCGGATGCCGGTCGCCATGCGCCCGGTCCTGGTCGACGCCCCGACGTCGGTCACCGGCACCGGTGGCACCGGCTCGGTCGAGGTCCCGGTCACCGCCGGGTTCACCGGCACCCTCGACCTGACGGCCACCGGCCTGGTCGCCCCCAGCGCCGGCAGCTACAGCGACGCCATCCCGGTCGGCGAGTTCTACTACGACTGCTGGACCGTCACGCCGGGCACCACCAGGGCCGCGATCTTCGACGTCGACGCCGTGGACGACACCGCCGACCTCGACCTGACGGTCTACTCGGCGTCGGCGTGCGACTTCGCCGCCATCGACGCCATCGCCGGTACGTCGGCGACCGGGTCGGCCGACGAGCGCGTGGTCATCGCCGATCCCGACCACCCGGTCTACATCACCGAGGTCGCCGGCTACGCCGCCGGCCAGGGTGGCGCCCCGATCGCGTTCAGCAACGCCTCCTACGACGTCGGGGGCGGCACCGCGGTCGGCGACCTCACCGTCGCGCCCGACCCGCTGCCGGTCACGCAGGCCGAGGACACGTCGTACACCGCGTCGTGGACGGGCCTGGTGCCCAACCGCTACTTCGGACTGGTCGACTACGCGGGCAGCACCGACACCACGCTGCTCCAGGTGGACGTCGCGGGGTGCCCGCCCGTCAGGCCCGCAGGCGCCCGCTGCTGAGCGACAGGCACGTCACACCGAACGGCACCCGGGTCCGCCCGGGTGCCGTTCGGCGTTCCCGGACCGGCGAGCGTCGCGACACGGCACACTCTCCCTTCGTGAGGCCTCGTGGTGGAAGCGTGCTCGAGCGGCTCGTGGGGCTGCTCTACCGCGCCTCCGGGCGGCGCTACCGCTACGTCGTGCTGGTCGGCGAGGCCGCCTCGGCGGTGCTGGTCGCCGCGGTGTCGGTCGTGGTGGTGTCGACCTACTACGACCCGCCGTGGCGCGACGTCGTGCTCGTCGGCGCCGTGGGCGTGCTCGCCACGGCCGTGGCGGTCTCGTGCTCGGTGTGGTGGGGCGGCCGCGACGCCGCCGTGATCGACCGCTGGAAGGCCACGGCGATGCCGACCCCGCGCGAGACGGCCGCGGCCTGGCGCGTCGCCACGACGTTCACGCTGCGCCAGTACCGCCGGCTCTCGGTGCTGGTCGGGGCGGCGTCGATCGTGCCGACCGTGGCCGCGGCCACCGTGGTCTGGGACCTCGGCTGGTCGGGGGCCGGGGCGCTCGTCCTCGCCGCGGTCATCCCCGGGTTCTACGGCACGGTGCTCAGCTTCAGCGTCGGGGAGATCCTGGTCCGCCCGCTGGTCGAGGAGATCGCCGCCGAGCTGCCCGACGACCTCGCGTTCGTGCCGCACGGGCTGTCGCTCGCGCGCCGGCTGCGGCTCTCGGTGCCGGCGTACACGACGACGACGGGGGTGGTGGTCGCCGGACTCCTCGGCGGGTCGACCGACGGCCCCGACGGCTCGGGTCGTCTGGTGCTGACCGTGGTCGTGTCGCTCGCGGTCGGGCTGTTCCTGTCGCTGGAGCTGACCAACCTGCTCACCGTGAGCATCACCCGGCCGCTCGGACAGGTGCGCGCCCAGCTCGCACGGGTCCGCGACGAGGACTACGCAGCACGGGCGCCGGTGCTCAGCAGCGACGAGCTCGGCGAGCTGGCCCACGACTTCAACCGGATGGCGCGCGGGCTGGCCGAGCGCGAGGAGCTGCGCAACGCGTTCGGCACCTACGTCGACAAGGAGGTCGTGCGGCTGATCCTGTCGGGGCAGGTGCCGGCCGCCGGGGTCGAGGTCGACGTGTCGATCCTGTTCTGCGACGTCCGCGGGTTCACCGCCTACGCCGAGCGGGCCGAGGCCACCGAGGTCGTCGCGACCCTCAACGCCCTGTTCGCCGAGATCGTGCCGGTCGTCGAGGCCTACGGCGGCCACGTCGACAAGTTCCTCGGTGACGGCCTGATGGCGGTGTTCGGGGCGCCCGAGCGGCAGCTCGACCACGCCGACCGCGCGGTCGACGCCGCCCGGATGATCGTCGACGCGGTCGACCTCGGGGTCAGCGGGCTGCGGGTCGCGGCCGGCGTCAACTCCGGTCGGGTCGTGGCGGGTCCGCTGGGCGGTGCGGGGCGGCTCAACTTCAGCGTCATCGGCGACGCCGTCAACGTGGCCGCCCGGGTCGAGGCGGCGACCCGCGACACCGGCGACGACCTGCTCATCACCGCCGCGACCCGCGACCTGCTGACCCGGCCCCAGCCGCTGGTCGCGCGCGGCCTGGTCGCGCTCAAGGGCAAGTCGGAGCCGGTGGAGGTCTTCGCCCCGGTCGCCGGCCGGCCCCTCCCCACGGAGGTAGCCGGACCCCGGGAGCAGCCGGTCGACTGAGGAGATGTCACCCCTTCCCTGGTACGACGTCACCGGTCCTCCCGCCGGCCCACCCGTCGTCCTGCTCCACGCCTTCCCGCTGTCGTCGACGGTCTTCGACCGGTTGCGCCGTCACCTCGACGGCTCGCGGGTCGTGCGCGTCGACCTGCCCGGGCTGGGGCGCAGTGCCCCGGCGGCCGTCGGTGAGCCGTCGGTGGCCGCGATGGCCGACGCGGTCGTCGCCGTCCTCGACGCCGAGGGGGTCGAGCGCGCGGTCGTGCTCGGCGTCTCGACCGGCGGCTACGTCGCCCTCGAGCTCGCCGCCCGGCACCCCGACCGCGTCAGCGGGCTCGTGCTCGGCAGCACCACGACCCGGGTGATCGAACCCGACGTGCCGGCCCAGCGGCGCGCGCTCGCCGACGAGCTCGACGCGACCGGCGACCTCGACGCGCTGGTCAAGGGTGCCGACGCCGGGCTGGGGCGCACCGCGCTGCGCGAGCAGCCCACCCTGCTGCCGCTGCTGCAGGAGGTCGTGGCCGCCAGCGACCCGGTCGGTGTCGCGTGGGTGGCCCGCGCCGTCGCCGGGCGACGCGACACGACCGCCGACCTCGCGGCGTACGACGGGCCGGTCCTGCTGCTCTTCGGCGACGAGGACACCGAGACCCCGCCGGTCCGGGCGGCCGAGATGGCGGCGGCGCGCGGTGCTCGCGCCACCCGGACCGTCGTGCTGGCGCGCACCGGCCACCTCACGGTGCTCGAGCGGCCGCTGCAGGCCGCCGCAGCGCTCCTCGACATGGTCGGCTGACACCGCACGTCACGACGTCGGTCCCTCGACGCGGGTCGTCACCGGCAGTACCGTCACGAGATGGGTGCCGACGAGGGCAGGAGCGGCGACGCCGCCGGGTTCGTGGGGGCGGTCGCCGACGTCTACGAGCGTCTGCTGGTGCCGATGATCTTTGCCGAGCCGGCCGAACGCCTCGCGGGGCTGGTCGCAGAGCGGGCGCCGCACGACGTGCTGGAGACGGCTGCGGGCACCGGCGCCCTGACCCGCGCGCTGGTGCGCCGGTGCCCGGACGCCCTGATCACCGCGACCGACCTCAACCGCCCGATGCTCGCGGCGGCGGCGCACGCGCCGGGGCTGGCGGCCGAGGAGCGGGTGACGTGGGCGCCCGCCGACGCGCTCGACCTGCCGTACGCCGACGCGTCGTTCGACGTGGTGGCCTGCCAGTTCGGGGTGATGTTCTTCCCCGATCGGGTCCGCGGCTACGCCGAGGCGCGGCGGGTGCTGCGCCCGGGAGGGGCCTTCGTCCTCGACACCTGGGACCGCATCGAGACCAACGAGCTCGCGTGGGTGATCGAGTCGGCGATCAACGCGACCGTGCCCGACGACCCGCTGCTCTTCATGGGCCGCACCCCGCACGGCTACCACGACCCCGACGTCGTGCGCGCCGACCTCGCCGCGGCCGGCTACGTCGACGTCACGGTCACGCCGGTCGACGGCACCTCCGTCACGACGCCCGCCGACGCCGCGGTCGCCTACTGCCAGGGCACGCCGCTGCGGGTGGCCCTCGACGCCCACGCGACGCTCGATGCCGACCGCGCCACCCAGGTCGCTGAGCGCGCCCTGCGGGAGCGCTACGGGGACGGGCCGATCAGCGCCCCCACACGGTGGTTCGAGGTCGTCGCGACGACGCCGGACGGCCCGGTCACCTCGCGGTGACCGGGCCGTCCGTGGGGGGCGTGCGGTGGATCAGCCCTCGAAGCAGGCGCCGGTGAAGTCGTAGCCCGACGCGGTCGGTCCGGCCATGAAGTCCTTGGCCAGCTTCAGGCCCGCGGGCGCCGACGGGTCGACCGTGCTGATGACGCTCTCGGTGAAGATGTCGTTGTCGCCCGTACGGTCGCCCGCCGCCTCGGGCAGCATGCCCTCGTAGTCGACCGACTCCAGGTCGCCGACGGCCTCGTAGAGGCCCTCGCGGGTCTTGTCGTAGGTGTCGCCGTCGAGCCACTTCTCGAGCGCGGCCTTCATCGGGTAGCTCCAGGCCCAGCCGGCGGTGTAGCCGTCGTTGGGCTGCTCGACGTCGCCGAGGGCCTCGCGCATCGCCTGGTGGCCGGGGGTGTCGGTGCCGTAGCTGCCCCAGGGGCCGACGTGGGCGAAGGCCTTCTCGAGGGCCGGCGCGGCCGGGCTGTCGAGCAGGGCCGGGTTCCAGGTCGGGGCCAGGCCGACGAAGCCGCCGGTGAAGCCCTGGGCGACGGCCTGGCCGACGATGACGCCGGTCTCGGTCGGGCCGACCCCGAGGATCACGAGGTCGGGCTTCTTGCCGACGACGGCGCTGATCGCGCCGGCTTGGCTCTCGGCGCCGGGCGCGGTCTCGACGAACTCGAAGTCGGCGCCCGCGGCCTTGGCCGCGATCTCGGCGCCGGCGGCGCCGTCGCCACCGAAGTCGCCGGGGAAGCCGACGGCCATCACGCTGTCGACGTCCTGGGACTCGCTGAAGTAGTCGACGGCGTTCATCGCGTCGACGCAGTACGACGAGCCGGACTCGAGGATGTTGTCCTCGAAACCCCACAGCGACGTCCACGAGGCCGGGGCGCCGACGACGTCCTGGCCCTTCATCTGCTCGAGGATGGCGAGCGTGGTCGGCGAGCCGAGGGTCTGCGCGAGCGCGAGCACGTCGGGCTCCATCTCGGTGTAGAGCTGGGCGTGCGTCTCGGGGTTGTAGAGGTTGTCCTTGACGTACTTGGTGACGTCGATGTCGTAGCCACCGATGCCGCCCTGCTCGTTGACCCGGTTCCAGAAGGCCTTCTGAGCGGCGGTGATCGGGACGCCGAGCGCGGCGAACGGGCCCTGGGTCAGGTCGGAGATGGTGCCGAGGTAGATGCACCCGTTGTCCTTGTTGACCGCCTCGGGGCAGGCGTCCTCGGTGACGCCCGGCGCGTTGATGGCGCCGCCCGCGCCACCGTCGTCGCCCCCACGACACCCGCTCAGCACGAGCGCAGCGACTGCCAGCGCGATGCCTGTCTTGTGCACCTTCACAGCACGTACTCCTTGTTGTTTGCCGGTTGATCAACGCCAGTTGCTGGCGATGCGGGTCCGGGCGCTCAGTAGCTGAACGGCCAGCTCTTCCAATAGGTGCGCAGGCGCACCCAGATGCCGTACAGGCCCCGAGGCTCGAACAGCAGGAACACCACGATCAGCAGTCCGTAGAGGATCTGCTCGACCTGGAAGACGTTGGGGGTCTCGGCCGGCGACGAGCTGAGGAACGTCAGGAACCTCGGGAGCTCGCGGCTCAGCGTCGGCAGCAACGAGACGAACAGTGCACCGGCGATGGTGCCGCCGACGGTGCCGGCGCCGCCGATGAGGACCATCGCGATGAACTGCACCGACAGCAGCAGGCTGAACGAGCCCGGGTCGAAGAACCCGGAGATCGTGTAGAGCAGCGCGCCCGCGCAGCCGGCGTAGAACGACGACAGCGCGAAGGCCAGCGTCTTGGCCCGCGGCAGGTCGATGCCCATCATCTCGGCCGCCATGTCGCGGTCGCGGACCGCGGCGAACGACCGGCCGACCTTGGACCGGCCGATGTTGCGCGCCGCGAGGGCGAAGACCAGCAGCAGCGCCAGCATCAGGGAGTACAGCTGCTGGGGTCCGGTGAAGGAGGAGTCGGACGACGACTGGCTGAAGTCGAAGCCGAACAGCACGGGGTCGGCGGCGCTGCGACCCACGCCGGCCCCGCCGGTCAGGCTGCTCCACTCGCGGAAGACGTGCTCGCCGAGGAACACCAGGCCGAGGGTGACGATGGCCAGGTAGAGCCCGCGCAGGCGGGTCGCGATCGGTGCGACGAGGACGCCGAAGAGCGCGGCGACGATGCCGGCGGCGGGCAGCCAGACCCACATCTCCTGCACGCCGAAGCCGATGGTGCGCGCGTCGGGGTCACCCGAGATCGCCGCGGCGGTGTAGGCGCCGATGCCGACGAAGAACGCGTGGCCCAGCGACACCTGGCCGGCCAGGCCGGTGACCATGTTGAGCCCCAGCGCCCCGATGGCGAAGACGAACGCCAGCGACAGCGTGCGCAGCAGCGGGTCCTGCAAGAAGAACGGCCCCAGCACGGCCACGAGGACGACCAGCGCGACGCCGACCTTCTTGGGCCGGGTGTTGAAGAGCGCGAGCTCCTGGCCGTAGGACTGGAAGAACGCCGGGCGTCCGGTGACCTTGGTGCTCATACTCGCCTCACTTCAGGGGTGCCGAACAGTCCGTACGGGCGGGCGAGCAGGACCACCAGCATCAGGGCGTACGGCGCCACGGTGGCCGCGTTGTCGCCCAGCCACGGGGCGTAGTCGCGCTGGTAGGTGCTCACGAGGGCCTCGACGACACCCACCGCGAGGCCGCCGATGACGGCTCCCTCGAGGGAGTCCAGGCCGCCGAGGATGATCGCCGGCAGCGCCACGAGCGCGATCACCCACAGCTGCCGGTCGACGCCGGCGCTGGTCGCCAGCAGCGAGCCGGCGATCGCGGCCAGGGCCCCGGCGAGGGCCCACGACGTCGCGAACACCGAGCCGACGCTGACCCCCTGGGTCATCGCGGCCTCCTGGTCGAAGGCTGCCGCCCGCATCGCCAGGCCGAACGGCGACTTCTGGAAGAACGCGTAGAGCGCGAGCCCCACGACGACGACGGTGCCCATCATCACCAGGTGCCGGATCTGGATCGACAGCCCGAGGAGCTCGATGGTGTCGATGCCCCAGGGGAAGCCGATCGGCCGCGCCCCGATGCCGATGTAGCCGTTGACGACGACCCGTACCGCGATGTCGATGCCGAGGGTGATGATCGCGATGGTGAAGACGGCCTTGCCGACCATCGGCCGCACCGCGACCCGTTCGATGACCAGCGCGAGGGCACCGGTCAGCAGGGCGGCGGTGGTGACCGACAGCAGGAACGACAGCCCGGTGAACAGCACGAACCCCATCGCCGGCACCAGGTAGGACGTCAGCACGGCGCCGGTGAGCATGAAGGCCGGCTGGGCGAAGCTGATCACCCGGGTCGCCTTGTAGATGATGACGAACCCCAGTGCTAGCAGGGCGTAGACCGATCCGGTGCCGAGGCCGCGGATCAGGGCTTCGAGGAACTGGCTCATCGCTGGGCTCCTGTCGCTGCGGCCGGGCGGCCGTCGTACATGGACTCGACGAGGTCGTCGAAGGCCGCGACGACCGCGGCCCGCTTGACCTTCTGGCTCGCGGTGAGCTCGCCGTCCTCGTGGTCGAGCTCCTTGGGCAGCAGTCGGAAGACCTTGACCTGCTCGACCGAGGCGAGCCGGCTGTTGACGTCGTCGACGACCGTCGTGAGCAGCTCCACCACCTCGGGCTTCTCGGTGAGGTCGCGCAGGGTGCTGTAGCCCAGGCGCTGGCGCTGGGCCCACTCGCCGACGGTGTCGAGCTCGATGCCGATCAGGGCGGTGAGATACGTGCGGCCGTCGCCGACGACGAGCGCCTCCTTGACGTACGGCGAGGCCTTGAGCTCGTTCTCGATCTGCGAGGGCGAGATGTTCTTGCCTCCGGCGGTGATGATGATGTCCTTCATCCGGTCGGTGATCTTCAGGAACGAGCCGTCGACCCACTCGCCGACGTCGCCGGTGTGCAGCCACCCGTCGGGGTCGAGCACCTCCGCGGTGGCCTCGGGCCGGCCCCAGTAGCCGGCGAAGACGCCGGCGTGGCGGGTGAGGATCTCGCCGGTCTGCTCGTCGATGCGCACCTCGACCCCGCGGTGGGCCTCGCCCACCGTGCCGAGCCGGATGCGCCCGGGCTTGGCCGAGGTGGCGACCGCGGTGTTCTCGGTCATCCCGTAGGCCTCGTGCATCGGCACCCCGATGCTGGAGAAGAACGTCAGCACCTCGGGGGCGATGGGGGCGGCGCCCGACGTCGCGTGCCGCACGCGGCGCATGCCCAGCCGCTCGGTCAGCGAGCGGTAGCAGAACAGCCAGCCCAGGGCGTACTGCAGCCGGGTCGCCCGGGTGTGCTCCCCGCCGTTGGCCTCGACCGCGGCCGCGATGGCCGACGCCCGCTTGAGCCAGTACCGGGTGGAGAGCCGCTTGAAGCGGGTGGCCCCGGTCAGTCGGGTCTCGACGCCGGCGAGCAGCTTCTCCCAGATCCGCGGTACGCCGAACAGGATGGTCGGCTGCACCTCGCGCAGGTCCTGGGGCACCGTGTCGATCGACTCGGCGAAGCAGACCTGCGTGGCGGCCGCGGCGTTGAACCAGGTGGTGAAGATGCGCTCGGCGACGTGGCTCAGCGGCAGGTAGGACAGCAGCAGGTCGTCGGGGCCCGGGGGCGGGCTGGTGAACCCGCCCTCCTCGCACAGCACCTTGATCGCGAACTCCACGTTGGCGACCGTGAGCATCGCGCCCTTGGGCGGGCCCGTGGTCCCCGAGGTGTAGATCAGGGTCGCCAGGTCGTCGGGGCGCGCGGCGTCGGTGAGCGCGTCGACCGCGCCGGGGTGGGTCTCGCGGTGCTGGACGCCCTCGGCGAGGAAGTCCTCCCAGGAGACCAGTGTGGCCTGGCCGTAGGTGGCCTCGTAGCGACCGCGCACGCCCCGGGGCTCGACGTAGACGATGGTCCGCAGGGCGGGGGCGCCGCCCTGGGCCAGGACCTCGAGGGCCTTGTCGACCTGCTCCTGGTCCTCGGCGACCAGCACCACCGCGCCCGAGTCGGCCAGCAGGTAGCCGACCTCGGCCGCCGGGTTGGACGGGTAGAGCCCGACCGACGCGGCGCGCACCGCGAGGGCGCCCATGTCGGCGACCAGCCACTCGGGCCGGTTCTCGGAGTGGATGGCGACCCGGTCGCCGGGCTGCACGCCGCGGGCGAGCAGGGCGTGTCCGACGAGCTCGACCTGGTCCCAGTAGTGCGCCCAGGTCCAGGGACGCCACACGCCGAGGTGCTTGTCGCGCAGCGCGACCGCGCGCGGACGGACCCGGGCGTGCTCGCGGATCCGGGTGGCTGGGCTCGTGGTGGCGGCGTGGGCCCCGGCGGGGGCCTGGTCGAGCACGCTCATCGCGACACCTCCTCGCCGAGGTAAGCGCGCACGACCTCGGGGTGCGTCTGCACCTCGGCCGGCGTGCCGGTGGTCACGGGGGTGCCGAAGTCGACGACGAGGATCCGGTCGGCGAGGTCCATGACCAGGCCCATGTCGTGCTCGACCATGATGATCGGCACGTCGAGCTCGTCGCGGATGTCGAGCACGAAGCGCGCCATGTCCTCGGTCTCCTCCAGGTTCATCCCGGCGACGGGCTCGTCGAGCAGCAGCAGCTTGGGCTCCATGGCCAGGGCCCGGCCCAGCTCGACGCGCTTCTGCACGCCGTAGGGCAGCAGCCCGACCGGCTGCCGCCGCCACGCCTCGAGCTCGAGGAAGTCGACGATCTCCTCGCAGAAGCGGCGGTGGTGGATCTCCTGCTGGCGCGCCCGACCGAGCCAGGCGATCGCGGACGCGGCGCCGTACCTGATGTGCTGGTGGCGACCGAGCATCAGGTTGTCGATCACGGTGAGGTGCTCGAAGAGAGCGATGTTCTGGAAGGTGCGGGCGACACCGCGACCGGCGATCGTCGACGGCTTCTCGCCCAGCGTGCTCTGGCCGAGGAAGCGGACCCTGCCGCGCTGGGGGCGGTAGACCCCGGAGATGACGTTGAACAGCGACGTCTTGCCGGCGCCGTTGGGGCCGATGATCGCGAAGAGCTCGCCCGGGTCGACGTGCAGGCTCACGCCGTTGACCGCCTTGACCCCCGCGAACGCGAGGTGGACGTCGTCGAGCTCGAGGACGGGGCTCATGCCGACCACCTCTTCTTGCGTCGGTAGTGCTTGGTATCGCGGAACGACTTGCGGACGCCGTCCTCGCCGGGGTGCAGGCCGAGGTAGAACTCGCGCACGTCGTCGTCGGCCAGCAGCGCCTCGGCCGGCTTGTCGAGCACGACGCGGCCGGTCTCCAGGACGTAGCCGTGGTGGGCGACCGAGAGCGCCATGGTGGCGTTCTGCTCGACGAGCAGGATGCCGGTGCCGGTGGCGTTGATCTCGACGATCACGTCGCGGATCGACTCGACCATGAGCGGTGCGAGGCCGAGGCTGGGCTCGTCGAGCAGCAGGTAGCGGGGGTCCGACATCATCGCCCGTCCCATGGCGAGCATCTGCTGCTCGCCGCCGGAGAGGTAGCCGGCGGTCTTGGCGCGCCGGTCGGCGAGGACCGGGAACAGGCTGTAGACGCGCTCGAGGTTGGTGGAGATCCGGCCCCGGGTGGTGTGGCCGCCGACGCGGAGGTTCTCCTCGACGCTGAGCTCGACGAAGACCCGGCGGCCCTCCATCACCTGGCGCACGCCCGACTTGACGATCTTCTCGGGGCGGGTGCGGCGCAGGTCCTGGCCGTCGAGGCTGACCTCGCCCTTGGTGACCTCGCCGTCGTGGACGTCGAGCAGCCCGGTCAGCGCCCGCAGCAGGCTCGTCTTGCCGGCGCCGTTGGAGCCGAGGAGCGCCACGATGCGCTGGTCGGGGATCTCGAGACTGACCCCGCGCAGGGCGAGGACCGAGTCGTCGTAGACGACTTCGAGGTTGCGGACGGCGAGCACAGGACTCCGATCGGGGACAGGGAGGGTGAGGGGACTGCGCCGTGTGAGCGCCGTCTCACCGTCCCGTCGTGCACCGCCCGGTGTCTTTGGGGTCGGGTCACAAAGATCCCCGACGGGGGTTGGGACGAGCATCCGGTCGGCGCGGTATAGACCGCGTCTCAGCGATCGCCCGTGGGGGTGGTGTGACCACATTCACCTGGTGCAGACTCCGCGCCACCAGCGAACACATGGGGTGCGAGATGGCGGTGACCGGGGCTGTGGCCACGGCCGGCAGCAACGAGACGAGTGGGGTCGACCGGCTCGTCTCCTGGGTGCGCGCGTGCACCGACGAGGTCGCGCACGCCGCCGCGGCGACGATGTGGGACGAGATCGACGCCTACGCGGTGCACGACGACCGGGGGTTCCGCTCCGAGGTCGAGTCGCACTGCGCGCAGGTCTTCGCCGCCTTCACCGAGACGCTCGCGGAGCGTCGTGACCCGACCCGGGCCGACTTCCCCTGGACCGGCCGCCACGCGATGCGTCGCGTCGACCTCGGCATCACCCTCGCCGACTTCATGAAGGCCTTCCGCATCGGCCAGATCGCCCTGTGGGACGGCGTCCTCGAGGGCGTCGCGCAGGACCCCTCGACCAAGGACTCGGCCCTGCACATCGTCGGGCAGCTGATGCGCACCATCGAGGTCGGCAGCACCGCCGCGGCCGAGGCCTACCTCGAGGCCCAGGCCTTCCAGCTCGCCGACTCGGCGCGGCTGGCGCGCGACCTGCTCGAGGACCTCCTCGAGGGCCGACCGCCCACGGTGCGTCCGCGCCTGGAGATGCTCGCCGACGTCGGCATCAGCGAGAGTGCCCCGCTGGCCGTGGTGGTCGGGTCGCTGGCGCTGCCGGCCGGGCGCAGCCCCGACCGGGCCGCGCACGCGCTGCTGCGCTCGGCCCTCAACAACCCCGGGCGCGGACTGGTCGTCGTACGCCACGACGAGGTGGTCGCCGTGGTGCCCGTCGAGGAGGGCGGCGAGGACCGGATGCTCACCCGGGTGCGCGCCGGCATCGCCTCGCTCGCCGGGCACGGCGTCTTCCCGGTCGTCGGGGTGAGCTCGGTGCACCCGGGCTTCCTCGACATCCCCGAGGCCTACGAGGAGGCGCGCATGGCGCGGCGATCGCTGCGCGGGCGCTCCGGCGTGCAGTCGCTGTCGCGCATGTCAACCCTCGACTACCTCGTGCAGACCCACGACCGCACCGTCCGGCGCCTGGTGCGCCCGCAGGTGCGGGCCTTCGTGCAGGAGGACCTCGCCGCCGGCGGCACGTTCGTCGAGACCCTGCGCCGCTACGTCGCCTGCGACCTCAACGCCAAGCTCGCCGCGATGCAGCTGCACGTGCACGCCAACACCGTCTACTACCGCCTGGAGCGGATCGCCGAGCGCACCGGCTGCGACGTGCGCCGGGTGGAGGAGCTCATCGACCTGCTGCTGGCCGTGAGCATCGTGTCGGGCAGCGAGTAGCGCCCTGCTCCTGCCCGTTGCCGGCCCTGTTAGACAGGGACCATGCAGACACGACACCTCGGCAACGACACCGTCGGCCGTCACGAGGTCGGGGCGATCGGCCTGGGCCTGATGACCTTCGACCAGACCGGCACCCAGCCCCGCGAGCAGCTGCTCGACACCGTGCGCGCCGCCCTCGACGCCGGCGTCACCCTCTTCGACACCGCCGACGCCTACGGCCCCGGCGACGAGCTCGGCATCGACGCCCAGGGCGCCAACGAGCGGCTCGTGGCCGGGCTCCTCGACGAGCTCGGCGTCCGCGACCAGGTCCTGCTGGCCACCAAGGGCGGGCACGTGCGCACCGAGGGCGGCGGCTGGGGGCTCGACAGCGACCCCGAGCACCTGCACGAGGCGGTCGACGCGAGCCTGATGCGCCTGCGCGTCGAGCAGATCGCCCTGTGGCAGCACCACCGCCCCGACCCGGCCGTGCCCTACGAGGAGGTCCTCGGGGCGATGAAGGAGATCCACGAGTCGGGCAAGGTCGCGATGCTCGGGCTCTCCAACGCCGACCCCGACCAGATCCGGCTCGCGCACTCCGTCCTCGGCGACGCGCTGGTCAGCGTGCAGAACCAGTACAGCCCGGCCTTCCGCTCCAGCGCCCCTGAGATCGACGTCTGCGAGGAGCTCGGCCTGGCCTTCCTGCCGTGGAGCCCCCTCGGCGGCCTTGGCGACGCCAAGCAGCTCGCGGACAAGCACCCGGCGTTCGCCGAGGTCGCTGCCGCCCACGCCGTGAGCCCGCAGCAGGTCGCCCTGGCCTGGATGCTCGCCCGCTCGCCCGTCGTCATCCCGATCCCCGGCGCCAAGCGGCCCTCGTCGATCCAGGACTCCGCCGCCGCCGCCGACCTCGTGCTGACCGACGACGAGATCGCTGCTCTCGACGCGAGCTAGCGGCGGGAGTTTCACCGCGTACGCGGTGAAACTCCCACCTCTGGCACGAAGTTTTGCAACAGAAGTGGGAGTTTCACCGCTTCAGCGGTGAAACTCCCACAACCGGCCGCCCCCCCAGGCCAGCAGCAGGTCGTCACGCTCAACTCACGTGAAGAAACTCCCACTTCTGGTACGAAGTTTTGCGACAGAAGTGGGAGTTTCACCGCTTCAGCGGTGAAACTCCCGCAATCGACCGGCCTCTGGCGGGCAGGCGGTCGTCACGCCCAGTGCCGTCGACGTCCCCGCATCTTCGCGCCGGCGGTGCCGTGGTCGAGACTGGGGTCATGACCTCCCTGCTCACCGCCCGCCCGGTCGAGACCTGGCTCACCGACATGGACGGCGTCCTCGTGCACGAGGAGGTGCCGATCCCCGGCGCGACCGACTTCATCTCGGCGCTGCAGTCGTCGGGTCGCCGGTTCCTGGTGCTGACCAACAACTCGATCTACACCCCGCGCGACCTGCGCGCGCGACTGCTCGGCAGCGGGATCGACGTGCCCGAGGAGGCCATCTTCACCTCGGCGCTCGCGACCGCGCAGTTCCTCGCCGACCAGCGCCCGCACGGGACGGCGTACGTCGTGGGGGAGGCGGGGCTGACCACCGCGCTGCACGACATCGGCTACGTGATGACCGACCGCGACCCCGACTACGTCGTGCTCGGCGAGACACGCACCTACTCGTTCGAGGCGATCACCAAGGCGATCCGGCTGGTCGCGGCCGGGGCGCGGTTCATTGCGACCAACCCCGACCCGAGCGGCCCGAGCCAGCAGGGGCTGCTGCCCGCGACCGGGTCGGTGGCCGCGCTGATCAGCACCGCGACGGGGCGCACGCCGTACTTCATCGGCAAGCCCAACCCGCTGATGATGCGCAGCGCGCTCAACCGCATCGACGGCCACTCCGAGTCGACGGTGATGGTCGGCGACCGGATGGACACCGACATCATCAGCGGGCTCGAGGCGGGCCTGCGTACGGTGCTGGTGACGACCGGCTCCACCCGGCCGGAGCAGGTCGAGACCTTCCCCTACCGCCCGACGGTGGTGGTCGACTCGATCGCCGACCTGGTCGCGCTGGTGACCGAGACGCAGACGGAGACCCACTCGGAGACCCAGGAGGACGACCGATGAGCACCTTCGACGTGGAGCGGGTCCGCGCGTCCTTCCCCGCGCTGGACTCGGGCCTGGTGCGCTTCGACGGCCCGGGCGGGTCGCTGTTGCCGGTCGAGGTGGCCCAGGCGGTCGCGACGGCGATGACGTCGGGCATGTGCCAGCGCGGGTCGCTGACCGAGCCCGAGCGGCTGACCGAGGCCACGACCCAGGGCGCGCGCGCCGCGATCGGTCGGCTGCTCGACGCCGACCCGGCCGGCGTCGTCTTCGGCCGGTCGATGACCGCGATCGCCTTCGACGTCGCCCGGGCCCTGGCCGCGACGTGGGGCCCGGGCGACGAGGTCGTGGTGACCCGCCTCGACCACGACGCCAACGTGCGGCCGTGGGTGCTGGCCGCCGAGGCCGCCGGCGCGACCGTGCGCTGGCTCGGCTTCGACCCGGTGACCACCGAGCTCGACGACCCCGCGACCGTGCTCTCCGAGCGCACCCGCCTGGTCGCCCTGACCGGGGCCTCCAACCTCTTCGGCACCCGCCCGCCGGTGCGCGCGGTCGCCGACGCCGCGCACGCCGTCGGCGCGCTGGTGCACGTCGACGCGGTCCACCTCGCCGCCCACGCGCCGGTCTCGCTCGGCGACCTCGGGGCCGACCTGCTGACGTGCTCGCCCTACAAGTTCTTCGGGCCCCACCTCGGCGCGCTCGCCGCGGCCCCGGCGCTGCTCGAGACCCTGCGCCCCGGCAAGCTGCTACCCTCCAGCGACGCGGTGCCCGAGCGCTTCGAGCTCGGCACCCTGCCCTACGAGCAGCTCGCGGGCGTCACCGCCGCCGTCGACTTCATCGACGCGATCGGCGGCATGCCGCTGGTCGAGGAGCACGAGGCCGCGCTGCTCGACCGGCTGCTCACCGGCCTCGCGGGCCTCGACCACGTGCGCGTGCACGGCACACCCGCCCGGCGTACGCCGACCGTGCTGCTGCACGTCGACGGCCGGGCCGGCGACGACGTGCGCGCCGACCTCGCCGCGCAGGGCGTCCTGGCCCCGGCCGGCAGCTTCTACGCGATCGAGGCCTCCCGCCACGCCGGTCTCGGCGACACCGGGGGCGTGCGGGTCGGGCTGTCGCCGTACTCCACCGATGTCGAGGTCGACCGGCTGCTCGAGGCGCTCGCCGCGCTCTAGCCGAGCACCCGCAGCAGCCGGCGTACGACGGGGGAGCGCGGCGTGATCGCAGCCGCGGCGCGCGCGTCGGCGAGGGCGGCGCGGCGGCCCTCGGGGGTGCCGAGCCCAACGCGCGCGATGGCGCGCTGCACGTAGGCGTCCGGGCGCCGCGGGGCGAGCCGCACCGCGCGGTCGAGCACCGTGACGGCCTCGGCGTACCGGCCCTCGACGGAGCGGGCCACGGCGAGCGCGACGAGGGTCCGGTAGTCGTCGGGGGAGCGGGCCAGGCCCTGCTCGGCCCACTCCTCGGCGAGACCGGCCGCGCCGTCGGCACCCGGGAGCCCGCTGCTGGCGCGCTGCGCGAGGGCGGGCGCGGCGAGGGTGCCGAGGTCGGCGTCCCACGGGCGCCAGCGGTGGGCGGCGTCGAGCCGGTCGGAGACGGCGCCGACGTCGCCGTCGACCGCGGCGTCGATGCCCTGCGCGGTCCGGACGTCGCCGACGCAGGCCGCGGCGAGCACGACGACGCCGACCAGCAGCAGCGACCCGGGGGCGAGCACGGACCGCGGTGGTCGGTCGCCCGCCGGCAGGGCGACCGCCGCCCCGAGCAGGACCGCGGCCAGGCAGGTCGGGCCGGCGGTGGTGAAGTTGACCGCCACCGACCCCAGGTACGCCGCCACCGCGACCACCAGGGGCAGCGTCGTCGCGTCCGCGCGGACCGCCGCCGCGCACCGGCGCGCCACCAGGACCACCCCGACGGCCGACACCGCGAGCAGGGCCGCCCCGCCCGCGACCAGCACCTGCAGGGCCAGTGAGTGCGGGGAGTCGGCGAGCACCGACGGACCGGTGAACCGGACGAAGCCGGCGCTCTCGTGGGCGGGGAACGCGTCGCCGTAGCGGCTCGGGCCCAGGCCCAGCCACGGGTGGTCGGCGACGAGGTCGAGGGTCAGGCGCCACTGGTCGAGCCGGGCCCGCCCGGTCTCGGCGCCGACGAGCCGGTCACGGGTCGACGGCACGGCCAGGGCCGCGGCCACCATCGCCGCCAGCAGGATGACCAGCGGCAGCACGGCGACGCGCGCCAGCAGCACCACCAGGCCCACCGCGGTCAGCGCCAGGGCGGTGCGCGAGCCGGACGCGGCGACGGTCGTCAGGGCGGCCACCAGGCCGACGACCTCGACCGGGCTGCGGTCGCGCACCGCCGGCCGCGCGAGCACGAGCGCCGCCATCATCGCCACCGCGCCCTGGTCGCTGGCGTTGCCCAGCAGCGCGCCGGAGCGTCCCTCCCCGCCGGCCACGGCGACCACCGAGGCGACGGCCAGCACCGCCGACGCCGCGGCCAGGGCCCGCGCCAGCCATGGCTCGCGGACCACGAAGACCCGCGCGCCCGCCCACGCCGCGGCGGCGTACAGCACGAGCACCGGCGCCCCCTCGTAGCGGGGCCACCGGCCGACCAGCGACGCCACCGGGGTCTCGCCGGCCAGGGCGGCGACGACCAGCACGGCCAGCCAGGCCACGCCGACGACCACGAGCGGCCGGGGCAGGACGCCGACCGCCGGCGCGCTCAGGGCGACCAGGCAGCCCAGCGTGGTCAGCAGCAGCGCCGCCGGCACGTGGCCCGAGAAGCCACCGGGCACCGACACCAGCGGGGCCGCGACCAGGAGGCCGAGCGCGAGCCGACGGCGCCAGGACGCGCTCACCGGGCCGTTCACACCGCGCAGCCTGGCACGCCGCCCGACCGTGTGGGGTGGCCGATCGGTCGGACCTCCTGGTCAGGCAGGGCCACGTGGCCCCCGAAGCCCTGCGGCGCGGTCCGCGCGGCGCCTACCGTCGCTCCACCCACCACCCGTAGGAGACTCCCGTGCCGCTCCGCCGTCTCGTCCCGACCGCCGTCGCCGCCCTCGTGCTCGGCGCCGCCGGCTCGTCGTACGCCCTCGTCGCCCCGCAGGGGCACCACCGGCCCGCCGGGGCCCACCACGGTGCCGCCGCCGGCCAGGCCGGCGACCTGCTGCGGGGTGCCTACGCGGCGTCGTACGACCGGCTCAGCGTGAGCACGCCGTCGGTCACCGTGCGGGTCGCGCCCGTCGTGACCGGCAGCCCCGAGGTGGGCGAGACCCTGCGCGCCACCCCGGGCACCTGGCGGCCGCGGGAGGTCAAGGTCCGCTACCAGTGGCTCCTGGGCGGCCGGGTCGTGCCCGACGCCACCGGCCCGACGTACACCCCGGGCGCCCGCGCGGTCGGCCAGCGGGTCGCGGTGGTCGTGGTCGCCCGCCGCAGCGGCTACACCGCCGGCAGTGCCGTCTCGGAGTCGACCCGCCGGGTGCAGCCGGGCACCATCGACCTGCGCGAGGTCCCGGAGATCAGCGGCCGCGCCGCGGTCGGACGCCGGCTCTCGGTCTCCGAGGGCTCGTGGTCGCCGCGCGGCGTCGAGCTGACCTACCAGTGGTTCCGTGGGCGTACGGCGATCCCGCGCGCCACCCGGCCCGAGTACCGGGTGGTCCGCGCCGACCGCGGCGTGCGCCTGCGGGTCGTCGTCAGCGCCTCGCGGCCCGGCTACGACGACGCCACGGCCTCGGCGCGCACCGCCCCCGTCGACTAGCAGCCCGTCAGGCGAGCCGGGCCAGGGTCAGCCCGAAGTCGCCCGCCGGGTCGGTGAACAGCTCGACGGTCTCGAACCCCGCGGCCGCGAGCTCGGCGCGGATGCCGTCGGGGCGGAACTTGGTCGAGATCTCGACCCGCAGCTCCTCGCCGACGTGGAGGTCGAGGTCGAGCCCGGCGCCGGGGATGGTGACCCGTTGCGGCGACTCGGCGCGCAGCCGCAGGTCCATCCGCTCCATGTGGCCGTCCCAGAACGGCACGTAGGAGAACGCGTCGAGGTCGAAGTCGGCGTCGAGCTCGCGGTTGAGGACGGCCAGGCAGTTGCGCACGAACTGCGCGGTGACGCCCTGGCTGTCGTGGTAGGCGGCGACCAGCCGGTCGACCGGCTTGACCAGGTCGGTGCCGAGCAGCAGCGAGTCGCCCGGGTCGAGCGAGTCGGCCAGTGCGCCGAGGAACGCGGCGCGCTCCTCGACGTAGAGGTTGCCGATGGTGCCGCCGAGGAAGGCGACCATGCGGCGCCCGTCGGGCTCGTTGGGCGGCAGGTGGCCCAGGTGGAGGGTGAAGTCGCCGACCAGCGCCTCGACGGCCAGCCCGGGGTAGCGCCGGTGGAGCATGTCGGCCGCGTCGCGCAGGGTCTGCTCCGACACGTCGACCGGCACGAAGCGCCGCAGCCGGCCCGCCGCGGCGAACGCGTCGAGCAGGGTGCGGGTCTTGTCGCTGGTGCCCGAGCCGAGCTCGACGACGGTGCTCGCGCCACTGGCGGTGACGATGTCGGCGGCGTGGGCCTGCAGGATCGCGCGCTCGGCCTCGGTGGGGTAGTACTCCGGGAGCCGGGTGATCTCGTCGAAGAGTCGCGAGCCCTCGTCGTCGTAGAGCCACTTGGGCGGCAGCCGCCGCGGGTGCGAGCCGAGCCCGCGGCGTACGTCGTCGACCAGGGAGCCCGAGGCCCAGTCGCTGTCGACGAGCACGGACACCTTGAGCTCCGTCATCGGGGAGCACCTCCATCGGCGAGGCGCACACCGGAGACCGCCCAGCGGGCGGCGTGCGGGAAGAAGTTGCGGTAGGTCGTGCGGGCGTGGCCCGGCGGGGTCAGCGCGCAGCCGCCCCGCAGCACCATCTGGTTGGACATGAACTTGCCGTTGTACTCGCCGATCGCGCCGGCGGGCGGGTGGAAGCCGGGGTAGGGGTGGTAGGCCGAGGCCGTCCACTCCCAGCAGTCGCCGTGCACCTGGCGCAGCCCGCCGGTGGCCGGGCCGGCCGCGCGCGGGTGGAAGGCCTCGAGGTCCGGGCCACCCCCGCCGGCGCCGGTCGAGACCACCGCGTGCTCCCACTCGCCCTCGGTGGGCAGGCGCTTGCCGGCCCAGGTCGCGAACGCCTCGGCCTCGTAGAAGCTGACGTGGCACACCGGCGCGCCGGGGTCGACCGGCCAGGTGCCGTGCAGGGTGTGCTCGAGCCAGACCCCGTCGTGCCGCGACCAGTAGAGCGGGGAGTCCCAGCCCTCGCCGTTGACCCTGGACCAGCCGTCGGACAGCCACAGCTCGTGGCGCCGGTAGCCGCCGTCGGCCATGAAGTCGAGCCACTCGGCGTTGGTCACCAACCGGTCGGCGAGCCGGTAGGGCTCGAGCCACTGGCGGTGCAGCGGCAGCTCGTTGTCGAAGGAGAAGCCGCCGCCACGGTGGCCGACCTCGACCAGGCCGCCCTCGACGTCGACCCAGCCCAGCTCGTCGGGCTCGCTGCGCGGCGGGGGAGCGCCGGCGTAGACCGGCCGCAGCGGGTTGCGCGACAAGACGTGCTTGACGTCCATGAGCAGCAGCTCCTGGTGCTGCTGCTCGTGGTGGAAGCCGAGCTCGATCGTCGCGCCCAGCTTGTCGAGCGTGCCGCCGTCGAGGCGGCTGACCAGGTCACGGACCCGGTCGTCGACGTTGGCGCGGTAGTCGCCGACCTCGTGGACACCGGGCCGGGTGATCAGGCCACGGTCGGGGCGGGAGAAGCGTGGGCCGAGCGTCTCGTAGTAGCTGTTGAAGAGGAACCAGTACTGGTCCTGGAACGGGGCGAAGCCGGCCTCGTGGTCGGCCAGCAGGAAGGTCTCGAAGAACCAGGTGACGTGGGCCCGGTGCCACTTGGTGGGCGACACGTCGGCCATGGACTGCACCGTCTGGTCCTCGGGGGAGAGCGGCGCCGCCAGTCTCTCGGTGTGCGCACGGACCTCGTCGTAGCGCTGGAGCAGCGCATGGGGGTCCCAGTCGGTCGGCCAGTCGGCCGGGGTCTGGATCGTCATGCGTCCACTGAACACGACGTTCCGAGCCAGGTCGACACCCCGGCACCCGTCCGTCATCAGAACGTCATGTCTGCGTCGCGCTGCGATCACCCGTCGAGACGCCCCGTGACCAGGGGTGGGGCATGCTCGTTGGGGTATCGACCCCGTCTGCTCCCCGGAGGACCGATGACCCGCCTCGCACGCCTGCTCGCGACCGCCACCGCCGCCGTCCTGGCCGCGTCGCTGCTGCTCGCGCCCAGCCCCGGTGACGCCGCACCCGCCCGGCGCAAGACCACCTGGACCGCGGCGGCCCGGGCCACGCTGACGCCCGGCGTGATGGCCTACACCGCCGGTGCCCAGTGCACCACCAACTTCGTCTTCAGCGACGCCACCGGCGGGGTCTACCTGGGCTACGCCGCCCACTGCGCCGGCAAGGGCGAGGCCACCGACACCAACGGCTGCACCACCGCGTCGCTGCCGCTCGGCACCCGGGTCACCTTCGTGCGCGGCGGCAGCCTGGTCAGCGGCGGCACCCGCCTGGGCGGCGGCACGCTCGCCTACTCCTCGTGGCTGACCGAGCGCAGGATCGGCACCACCGACCCCGCCACCTGCGCCTACAACGACTTCGCGCTGGTCAAGGTCGACGCCAAGGATGTCGCCAAGGTCAACCCCTCGGTGCCGTTCTGGGGCGGGCCCACCGGCCTCGACACCGATGGCCTGGGCCTCGGCGAGCGCGTCTACAGCTACGGCAACTCCAGCCTGCGCGCCGGACTCACGGTCCTGTCGCCCAAGTACGGCGCCGGGCTCGGTGACGCCGCGGCCGACCGCGGCTGGTCCCACCCGCTCTACACCCTCACCCCGGGCATCCCCGGCGACTCCGGCTCGGGCTTCATGACCGCCGGCGGCAAGGCCGTCGGCACGCTCTCGACCGTCGCCCTCGCGCCCATCCCCGCCTCCAACAACCTCGGTGACCTCGCCAAGGAGCTCGCTTTCGCCCAGCGCCGCTCCGGCATCAAGGGACTGCAGCTCGTCAAGGGCACGAAGGCCTTCACCGGGCTCCTGTAGCCGCCGTCGGTCCCGTCTTTCCGGGTAACTCCGGGTGAATCTTCAGTGTTCAAGTGGACATTGGTGAGGTTGCCTGTGCGGCGGTGCTCTAATGGACCCACGCAGCGGGCGACGGACGTCCGAGGCGCCGTACGACGGACCCTCGGAGGGGCGACGACATGACTGGCCACACGACGCGCTTCAAGCAGGTCGCGTCCGTGGTGCCCCTCGCGCTGGTCTCGGTCGCCTGGACCGCCCACGTGGCCGGGTCCGGCCCGGCGCTGTCGGGCGCGGCGACCCCGACGCCCCTGACGGCCGCCGCCCCCGGTGCGCGACCCCTCCCCGACGCGCCCGTCGTCCCCCTCGCCCCCCTCGACCGCCCCGCGAGCCTCTCGGCGTCCGACGAGATCGCCGCGTCCGTCGGCCGCGTCACGCCGGTGGTCAGCACGCCGTCCTCGACCGACATCCCCTCCGCCGCGCTCGCCGCCTACCAACGTGCCGAGACGGTCATCAGCGCCGCCGACCCGACCTGCCGGTTGAGCTGGCAGCTGCTGGCCGCCGTCGGCCGGGTCGAGTCCGACCACGGACGCGTCGGCGGGGGAGTCACCGGCGCCGACGGGGTCTCGACCCCTCCGATCACCGGGCCGGTCCTCGACGGGCGACACGGCACCCGTGCGATCCCCGACACCGACGCCGGCCAGTACGACGGCGACACCCGCTACGACCGTGCCGTCGGCCCGATGCAGTTCATCCCGTCGACCTGGGCGGTCGTCGGGGTCGACGCCGACGACGACGGCAACCGCAACCCCCAGGACCTCGACGACGCGGCCCTCGCCGCGGCCGTCTACCTCTGTTCCGGCGACGAGGACCTCTCGAGCCCCGCGGGCCAGCGGCTCGCGGTCCACCGCTACAACCGCAGCGACGCCTACGTCACCGAGGTGCTCGCCGTCATGGCCGGCTACCTCCGCGACGACCACCTCCCCGGCCCGCGCCCGGTGCTCTCGGCCCGCACCGCCCTGGTCGGCCCGCCGGCCCCGGCCGCCCCTCCCGTCGGGGGGCTCGTGGCCGCCCAGCCGGCGCACGGCCACCGTGGCCCGACCGCCGCCGCCCAGCCGGTCGGCCCGTCGGTCGTCTCGGCCGGCACCCCCGCCACCGCGGCCGAACCGGTCGGCGCAGCGTTGCCGGGCGGACCGGGCGCCCCGGTGGACCCGCCCACCCAGGCGCCGGCCGACCCCGACGCACCGGCCGACCCGACCCCCGACCCGCCCCCCGACCCCGAGCCCGATCCCGGCACCCTCACCCCCGAGGACGCCGCGCTCTACTGCGCCGAGCTCGACCTGGTCGACGACCCCACCGTGGCCGACGACGACTACGACACCTGCCTGGCCACCTACACCGCACCGGCCGACGAGACGCCCGTGCCCACCCCGCCGAGCACCCCGTCGAGCCCGCCGGCCACGCCCCGGACGTCCCCGTCCAGCGACGAGGCCCGTCCCGTCGGCTGAGGTGCCGGCCGACCCCCGTGCGGGTTGCTGGTATCAATGGGCCCATGGCCACTACTGCCCTCGGCGGCAACCCCTGTCAGACCGTCGGTGAGCTCCCCGCGGTGGGCGACACCGCCCCGGCGTTCACCTTGGTCGGGTCCGACTTCAGCGAGGTCACCCTCGCGTCCGGCACCCGCACGGTCCTCAACATCTTCCCCAGCGTCGACACCGGGGTGTGCGCCGCGAGCGTCAAGAGGTTCAACGAGCTCGCCGCCTCCCTCGACGACACCGTCGTCGTCAACGTCTCGGCCGACCTGCCGTTCGCCCAGGCCCGCTTCTGCGGCGCCGAGGGCATCGACAAGGTCGTCGCCGCCTCCGCCTACCGGTCGACGTTCGGTGCCGACTACGGCGTCACCCTGGCCGACGGCAAGTTCGAGGGCCTGCTGGCCCGATCGGTCGTCGTCGTCGACGCCGACGGCACCGTGATCCACAGCCAGCTCGTCCCCGAGATCGGCACCGAGCCCGACTACGACGCCGCCGTCGCCTCCCTGCGCTAGCCAGCCGCTAGCCCCACACCCACCTGTCGGGGTAGTCCCTGACGGAAATCAAGGATCCGGGGCCTCCGGAGCTGATTGACGTCAGGGACTACCCCGACGGCGTCGGTCGGCAGCTAGCACTCAGCAAGCACGGCGACCTCGGTAGGGGTCGACCGCCCGCGCAGCACGACCTCGTCGTACGACGTCCAGCGGCCGCTCTCGTCGGCGCCGGCCGCGGTGACCGTGGCCTGGGCGACGAGCACGCAGCCCGGGACCTCCTTGGCGAGGTCGGTGAGCCGGGCGGCGGAGTTCACCGCGTCGCCGATCACGGTGTACTCGAAGCGGCTGCGGTGTCCGACGTTGCCGGCGACGACCTCGCCGGTCGCGACCCCGATGCCCGCGCCGACCTCGGGCACCTCGTGGGCCAGTCGCGCGGCCATCGCCCGGGCGGCCCGCAGCGCCTGCTCGGCGTGGTCAGCGAGCGCGACCGGGGCGCCGAAGACGGCCAGCACGGCGTCACCGATGAACTTGTTGACCAGGCCGTGGTGGCGGTCGACCTCGTCGACCACGACCCCGAAGAAGCGGTTGAGCATCTCGACGACCTCGCCCGGCGAGCGCCGGGTGGCGTACCCGGTCGACCCGACGAGGTCGACGAACAGCACCGTCGCCACCCGGGTCTCGCCGCCCAGCTCGACCCCGCCGGCCGCGGCGGCGGCCGCGACCTCCTGGCCGACGTGGCGGCCGAAGAGGTCGCGCAGGTGCTCGCGCTCGCGCAGCCCGTGCACCATCTGGTTGAAGCCGGACTGCAGCAGGCCCAGCTCGGTGCCGTCGTAGACCGGGACCTCGCGCTCGAGGTCGCCGCGCTCGACGTCGAGCAGCGCGTCGCGCACCGAGAGCACCGGCGCGACCACCGAGCGGGCGTTGAGCACCGTCACCATCAGCCCGAAGACGAGCACCACACCGCCGATCACGACCGCGGTCACCGCGAGCCGGGTCAGCGAGGTGTCGCCCGGTTTGACCAGGGCCAGCAGCGCGGTGAGCATCAGCCCGAGCATCGGTACGCCGGTGCCCAGGCACCAGAAGATGACCAGCCGGTCGCCCACCCCGACCCCGCGCGGCCGGGCGGTGAGCGGCGCCGCCGCGAGGGCCCGGGCCGAGACCGGGCGCACCGCGAACTGCGTGAAAAGGTAGGCGACCGCGCAGACCACGACGGCCGCGATCGCGACGGTCGCGAAGGTCGTCAGGGCCCGCGACGGTTGGAGCAGGAGCGCGAGCCCGGTGAACAGCACGGTCGCCCCGAGCCACAACCCGCCCTGCAGCTGCGTCAGGCGCAGCGGCACGCGCAGAGCACGCTCCCGGTCCGCGGCGTCGGGCTCGAGACCGGTGAGCGCCCAGCGCATCGCCCGCAGCGTCGTGGTGGTGCCGAGCACCGCGCCCACCACGACGGCCAGGGCGACGTACGTCGGCACGCCGATCGCCAGCGACAGGACGGTCCCTCGGTTGGCCGAGGGGGCCGGGATCACCACGCTGGAGATCACCAGGACGACGCCGGCGCCGACGACGTTGGTCGTCACGAGCAGGCCGGTCAGGAGCAGCTGGACGCGGACCCGCAGCGCGCGGGCGGTCTGGTCGGCGGGTCCGAGCAGCCGCGAGCCGAACGGGTTGCGCCGACCGTCGCTCACGAGATCACCGTAGGCGGCCGGCCGGCCCGGCACTGGTCCAATCCAGACGTTGGTTCACATCGAACAGCCTGGACGTCGCATAATGGGCGCGCTGCGGATGGACGCCTCGCGACGCAGCCGAGGCATGGGGATCTGACGGGAAGGGTGCGCCGGTGAGTAGCTCCACCCTGACCGCGACCCGGCCCGGCGGCGACCCCGAGCCTCGCCCGGAGCGCGCCAAGGCCGGCACGACGACGTCGACCCCGGCCAAGAGCACCCGCAACGCCCCCACGCCGGCCAGCCGCGGCGAGTACCGCCCCGACATCGACGGCATCCGGGGCGCGGCCGCGATCATGGTGATGGGCTTCCACGCCAAGGTCCCCGGCTTCGAGGGCGCCTACATCGGCCTCGACCTGTTCTTCGTCGTCTCCGGCTACGTCATCACCGGCCTGCTGATGTACGAGTTCACCAAGACCGGCGCCATCAAGTGGGGCGCGTTCTACGCCCGCCGCGCGCGCCGGCTGATCCCGGCCAAGGCGACGATGATCATCGGCGTCCTGGTGCTCAGCTACTTCATCCTGACCCCCACCGGGGCCGGTGGGGAGGGGCCGCAGCAGCAGACGGCCCGCTCGGCCGCCGCGGCGGCCGGCTTCGTCTCCAACTTTTTCTTCCTGCACGCCAGCAACGCCGGCGACGTCGACTACTTCAGCCACCAGGCCGGCACCGGCGTGCTGCTGCACACCTGGTCGCTGTCGGTCGAGGAGCAGTTCTACCTCGGCCTGCCGATCGCGATCCTGCTCGCCTGGCTGCTGTCCAAGCTGCTGCGGATGCCCGTGGTCCGCACCCTGCTGCTCACCACCGTCGCCCTCGGTGTCGCCTCGGCCTGGCTGGCCATCTCGCTGGCCGACACCGACCCCGACGCCGCCTACTACCTGCCGGTGACCCGGGCCTTCGAGTTCCTCATCGGCGTGGCCCTCGCCCTGGTCGTCCGCAAGGTCCGCGCGGCCGAGGACCTGCGCGAGGTCATGGGCCTGGCCGGCGTCGCGATCATCGCCTTCGTCATCTGGAAGCCGATGCCGGTCGAGGGCTACCCCAGCTACTGGGCGCTGCTGCCGTGCGCCGCCGCGGCCCTGCTGGTCTGGGCGGGCGTCGGTGGGCCCACGGTGGTCACCCGCCTGCTGTCGATCCCGTTCCTCGTCGGGCTCGGTCTGGTCTCCTACGGCTGGTACCTCTGGCACTGGCCGTTCCTCGTCCTGGGCGAGTCGCTCAACCTGGCCCCGCCGCCGCTGCACGTGCGGGTGGCCCTGGTGCTCGCCGCGCTCTTCGTCGCCTGGCTGAGCTACCGCTACATCGAGGGCCTGTTCTACAAGCGCTCCGGCACCGTCAGCAAGAGCCGTACGTGGGGCTCGCGCCGCGTGATGATCAGCGGCGTCCTGGCCATGTCGTGCGTCGCCGGGCTCAGCGGCGGGGCGCTCGCCCTGGCCGAGGAGGCCGAGACCTCCCCGCACTGGCAGGAGGTCAACGCCCAGCTGGCCGACGCCCCCGAGCTGCCCGCCTCGTGCCTCGAGGGCCAGACCCTCATCCCGAGCAAGCCCGGCCAGTGCGACCTGGTGCCCTTCGAGTTCGGCCGCCCGACCCTCATGCTGTGGGGCGACTCGCACGCCTGGATGTACATCCCCGCCATCGAGGCCGCAGCCCGCAAGAAGGACGTCAACGTCGTCGCGTTCGTGATGGGCGCCTGCCCGGTCTTCATCCCGACCGAGACCGCGACCGGCGCGTGCGCCCGCTCCAACGCCCTGGCCCTGCGCTTCGCCGAGCGTCACGTCGACGACCGGGCGCCGTTGAAGATCATCATCAGCCAGAGCTACGAGACCTACCGCGGCACGCCCAAGATCGGTGGGGCCGCCGACGCCAGCGTCGACTACGTCAAGAAGATGGCGACCTACAGCCAGCTCGGCACGCCGGCGCTCTTCGAGCGGCTGGCCGAGATCGACGCCGACGTCGACGTCGTCGGGCCGACGCCGATCATCCCCCGCAACGCCCCGCTGTGCGAGGCGATCTCGCGTCCTTACTCCTGCGACGTGCCGCGCGTCGACGCCATCAAGGACGAGGCCGACAACCGCGACTGGCTGCTGGGCCTGATGAGCGGCCTGCCCGGCGCGGTCGACCCCGAGACCGGCAAGACCCGGGTCATCGTCACCACCGGCTCCGAGATCGGCCGGGCCGCCGGGGTCACCGACGCCGCCGCGACCGACGGCAGGTCCAGCAACCGCAACGGCGGGCTGACGCCGCCGCGCCTGATCGACCCGGTCGGCGCCCTGTGCAACACCACGATGTGCTTCGCCGAGTCCGGCGGCGTCACCTACTACTTCGACGACAACCACCTCAGCGCCAAGATGTCGCGGATGCTCAAGAAGTACTTCGTGCCGAGCCTGCGCGACATCGTCGGCGACACCGAGACCAGCGACGCAGCAGCCGGGTGACCGGCCGGCCCCTGCGGGCGGTCCTCGTCTTCGTCGCCGCCCTCGTCGCCCTGTCCGGCGTCGCCTACGTCGTGCAGCAGACGCTCTACGTCCGTCCCCCGGTCCGCGACCTCACCCCGGGCGGTGCCGCCGCCTACGTCGCTGCTCCGGTCGCCCGGCCGGCGCCGACGGCGGGTGCCGCTGCCGGTGCGGGCTCCGGGGCCGGCGTCCCGCAGGTCGACCCCGCGTGGCTGCGACGTACGGCGGGGGCCGCTGGCCTGCCCGAGGCCGCGCTCGGCGCCTACGCCCGCGCCGAGCTCGCCTCACCGCGCTCCTGCGGTCTGGGCTGGACCACCCTGGCCGGCATCGGCTGGGTCGAGTCGCAGCACGGCACGCTCGGTGGCCGCACGCTGGGCGCCGACGGCCGCTCCTCCACCCGCATCCTCGGCCCCGCGCTCGACGGCGAGGGCCCCTTCGCCGCCATCCGCGCGACGCCCGAGACGACCGGCTACCACGGCGACCCCGACTGGGACCACGCCCTGGGGCCGATGCAGTTCATCCCGACCACCTGGGAGCAGTGGGCCGCCGACGGCGACGGTGACGGCGTGCGTGACCCCCACGACCTCGACGACGCCGCACTGGCCGCCGCCGACTACCTGTGCGCCGGCGGCCGCGACCTCACCACCGGCCAGGGCTGGACCGACGCCGTGCTGTCCTACAACAACGCCCGGGCCTACGTCGACGCCGTGCACTCCGCCGCGACGACGTACGCCGACCGCACCGGCTGAGACCCGCGCGTACCAGGTTGCGGCCTTCTCCTGCGTCGTGGACGGTCGGGTGTCACCATGTGGGCATCATGAAGATGCGCTCCCTCATCTCCCTGGTCGTGACCGCCGTCGCCACGGCGGTCCTGGCGACCCTGCTGGTCACCTCGACGACCAGCACCGCCCAGGCCGCCCCCGAGCAGGTCACCACCGCCACCGCCGTGTCAGCCAAGCCGCGCAACCCCAGCCAGGACTTCCCACGGATGCCGCGCGAGTGTGCGACGCCGAAGGAGAAGATCCCGGCCAAGCCGGTGGTCTGCCAGCTCAACCCCTACGACGCCGACCGGCCGACCATCGTGCTGTGGGGCGACTCCCACTCGTGGATGTTCATCCCGGCGCTCAAGGCCGCCGTCCAGGGCCGGGGGGTCAACCTGATCGGCGTGATGATGGGTTCCTGCCCGCCCATGGACAACCAGGTCGCGCCCGACGACTCGGTGCCCGCCTGCTTCCGCTCCAACGCCCTGGCCATCGACGTGGCCCGCAAGCTCGAGGCCAGCGGGCGTCCCTACCGGATCGTGCTGGCCGGCAGCTGGCAGCGCTACGTCCACGCCCGCAAGGTCCGCGACCGGGTGTCGTACGTCGGGATGATGGCGGCCGCCATGGTGAAGGCCACCCCCCGTCTCGCGCGCACCCTCAAGGCCATCGGCTCCGACGTCGACGTGATCGGCCAGGTCGCCACCGTCCCCGAGCGGCACCGCGACTGCGCCAAGGGCAACGAGCCCTACTCGTGCCAGCTCGCGCGCGGCAAGTCCCTGCCCGAGGCCGCCGCCACCCGCCGCTACGTCGCGCAGGCGCTCAAGCCGGTCCTCGGCACGCGCAAGCCGATCGACGTCAACGCCCGCTTCTGCGGCGCCAAGGTGTGCCGGGGCCTGGTCGGCTCGACGCACACCTGGTTCGACGACCTGCACCTGAGCGCCACGATGTCGGCGACCCTGAAGTCCTACTTCACCCGCACCGTCGACGCCGTCGTCCCCAGCACCGAGCCGCCGCCGGTCGACCCCGGCTGCCCGCTGATCATCTTCTGCTGACGTGCCCCGCTTCAGCGCCGCCGAGATCACCGAGGCCTACGCCGCGATGCACGACCGCGTGCGGCAGCACACGGCGAGCGGCGACTGGGACGACTACGCGCTGAGCTTCACCGAGGACGCCGTCTACGTCGAGCACGCCTACGGCACCTTCCACGGCCGCGACGAGATCCGCGCGTGGGCGGTCGCCACCATGACGTCGTTCCCCGGCTCGGTGATGACCGGCTTCCCGCTGGCCTGGCAGACCGTCGACGAGTCGACGTCGCGGCTGATCTGCGAGGTGCGCAACCTGATGCCCGACCCCGGTGACGGCTCGGTGCACGAGGAGTCCAACCTCACGATCATGACCTACGCCGGCGACGGGCTGTTCTCCCGCGAGGAGGACGTCTACAACCCGCTGCGCTTCCTGCGGATGACCCTGCGCTGGGCCGCGGTCGCCGAGGCTCACGGCACCCTGTCCGACGAGGGCCGCGCCTACGTCGCGCAGTACTCGGGCTGAGTTCACCTCCGCGTCGCCACGACGGGCGATCCTCGCGACGTGGGAGCGAGGGTCCGGCGCTGGGGCGTGGTCGTGGCCGGGTGGCTGCTGCTCGCCGTGGGTGTCGTGCTCTTCCCGCTGCCGGGGCCCGGGCTGCTGGTGATGCTGGCCGGCCTGCTGCTGCTGGCCCGCGAGTCCGAGTGGGCCGAGCGCCAGGTCGTGGCCCTGCGCGAGCGGGTCCTCGAGGAGGCCAAGCGCGGGGTCGCCACCGGCTGGCGGGCCCTGTGGTCGCTGACCACCTGCGCCCTGCTCGCCGCGTCGGGCCTGCTGTGGCTCTGGGAGCCGGCCCGCCCCGACTGGTGGGTGCTGCCGGCCTGGACCTGGCTGCCCGGAGGCTGGGCGGCGGGGGTCAGCCAGCTGGTGTCGGGCCTGCTGACCCTCGGCCTGGTCGGCTACGCGTGGGCCTGCCGCTTGACCGGCTCTGGAATGCTTCGACCATGAAGACCGCCGCCAGACGCGTGCTCATCGAGGTCGCCGGCTGGGGTCTGCTGATCGCCGGCATCGCGATGATCGCCCTCCCCGGGCCCGGCCTGCTCGGCATCTTCGCCGGCCTGGCCGTGCTCTCGCAGCAGTACGAGTGGGCCGAGCGGCGCCTCGACCCCGTCAAGTACCGCGCCCTGAAGGGTGCCGCCGAGAGCGTCGAGACCCCGCTGCGCATCGCGGTCTCGCTCGTGGGCGTGCTGTTCCTGCTGGCGTGCGCGGCCTACTGGTACGCCGACCCGGCCCAGCCCGGCTGGTGGCCGCTGCCCGACTGGACCTGGCTGCCCGGTGGACGGGCCACGAGCTTCACCCTGGTCGGCTCCGCGCTCATCGCCGTCGCGCTGCTCGTCTACTCCTACCGCCGCTTCCACGGCAACCCCGAGGCCGTCGCCGCACTCGAGGCCGACATCGAGGAAGCCGACCGGGAGTTCCGCGGGGCCTGAGGCGGCGGGCGGGCGACAGCACTCGGACGACGTCGGGCAGGTCGGACTCGTTCTCGCCGAGGACGCCGTCACACGGACAGAGCCGAGACGCTACGACTCAACCTGCCCGTCGTTCTACGGCTGGTTCCGACGGCGCCCGAACGCCGGGATCACCGCGCACTCCTGGCGGCAGGGTCGGGCGGCTCGACACCGCGGCGGTGAGCCAGCCACCTTTCCGGGGGCTGTTGTCGCCGCAAAGGTGGCCGACGCACCGCTGCCGCCCACCGCACTCGCGGCGACAGAGTCGGGCGGAGCCCGCTGGGCGGCAAAGTCGGGCGCTTCTGGGCACGCGTAGAGGAGACTCTTCCCGTGATGCCCTCGGTTGATGTGGCGTCTCTTCCTGGCGAGTGGTGGCTACCCAGTGACTCGGAAGCTAAGTCGCTCGAATCGGAGCTCCGACGAGAAGCGCCCGACGGGCACCGCCTTGTCGGGGTGGAAGTGGTCCCCGCGTGCGTAAAGCGGCATCTTGACGTTGTCGTCTGTTGGCTGCCTGAGACAGGCCGGGCAGTGGTCCATCTCAGCTACTCGGTCGAGGCTGACGTCCGTTGGCCAATGACGGATATCCACGACGACTGGGACGCACTCGTTCAGGACCTCGCAGCCGACTAGGGCCTCAAGGCCGTCTGCCGAGACGCCATGTCGCGGCATCGTTTGGGTGGCTGCGCCCCGCAAGGTCGGGCGCAGCCCTCTTGGCGGCAGAGTCGGGCGGCTGACTCAATCAGTGAACTTGAACTCGAGGGACGACCCGTCGACACCGTCGGGTAGTTGTCGGGCCATATCGCCGTAGAACGAGTGCAGTTCCGACAGCGGCACTGCACCGCGACTTACGACGGCGAGGTCGCGCCCTTCGGTGGTGAACGGCGGGGGCCACAGCGATAGGCCTTGGTCGGATGAGAGGGAACCAACCTCGTGCTTCCAACCGGGCCAACGGAGGCCGTCGTAGAAGTCCGTCGTTCCTCCCGTGAGTGCCCACGAGACGAATGCTGAGTGGCCTCCACCAATCGGCGTCCAGTCGAGGGTGTCAGGACCCCAGTAGCAAACCTCGCCTGGTGGCGCGTTCAGACCGCCTCCGTTGATAGCGAACCGGCCACCGAGCACGTCCCAAGCAACTTCCAGGAAGGGTGGTGGTCCGTCCGAGAGACGGTTGACCTCGTGGAGACCGGGCAGGTCCTGCGCGCCAGCGCCAAGGATGCGGAGCCAGCCGTGCTCTATGAGGATTGCTCCGCACTCACCCGCGAGGGCTCCGAGGAAACTGGCGGTGGTTACCTGCATGGCTTCGAGCGCGGCATCGCCAGACGTCGAGTCCGTGGGCACGACCTCGACTTGGACGGGAGCATCGGTGACCAGGTTGAGAATCTCAGGCCACGCGGGGTTGGGACTGTCGCGGAGGGTTGCCGCTGACCGTCGACTGATCACACCACATCGTTGCACCCCGTTACGCCCGACCTTCGGCACGACCGCGCGGGTCGCGGCATAGGAAGGCGTTCTGGGTAGCCGCAGGTGGGGGTCGTTGGTGGACAGGTGAACGTCCTCCCTGGTGCGGTGTTTCGGGCTTGGTGTCCCAACCCCACTCAAGGAGGACGTTCATGAACAAC
>NZ_VIYJ01000017.1 GCF_008087085.1 Nocardioides rubriscoriae
CGTCCATGTCGAGGTCTTCCCGATGGCTGTGTAGGAACTTCCATCCTCGGAAGACCTCGACCCATCTCCGGTCACCGACGCGCCGCGAACTCCTGACCGGCACCTACACCTTCAACTGTGAAGAGCCCAGAACCCAGGGCGATTCAGCTGTTACGACAACTCGCTGTTGCAGAGAACTTTGTTGGGGCCGTCCTGCGGTCTGACGACAGCAAACAGGTCGTCGAACACCTCCTCCGCAGCAGCGACGGGTCTCAAAGGAGCCTTGCCTTCAAGACCGCGGAGTGACCGGGCCGCTCCGCCGCAGCTGGCCCGCCTCCCTACCGTCGCGGAACGACCTCATGCTGCGACAGACAAGCCACCGCCGAAACGTCGGCCAAGCAGCCCGCGGACCTGGTCACGCGTCTGGTGAAGGCGTGGCTGCGTTGGCGATCCCATACGGAACGTGCACTCCTGCGTACAGGTTTTCCGCTCCGTCTAAATGAATAGTTTGATCGTCGAAGAAGATGTGCGGCTTTAAAACGCTAAGAACAGCCAACTTTTCGACGCCGCCCAAGAAGAACGCTTCATCGACGGTCACGCCCCAGTCGCGAAGGGAAGTCACTGCCCGCTCGTGCGCCGGGGCGTCTCGTGCGGTTACGAGCGCAATCCGAAGTCTCGGTTCGTAGGAAGGATCTTGCTTGGTCCTTGCCGTTTCTAGATCCTGAATTAGGTTCAGGTCGGCCAACAGGTTTTTAAGCGGCCCCTCAGGGATCGGAACATCTCGGTTAGCGAGTTCGTGCTCCTTATACGGTCCAAGCCCGCCTGCAGTCTTATAGACCGTCTCAGCAGAGTCGTCACCAAGGACCCCGTCAAAGTCGAACGCCACCCGCAGCTCAGGATCTTGTGGGTCGTCCGCGGCTGCACGAGACAACACCCGCCCAGCCGGATGCCCCGCCTCGATCGCCGCCTGAACATCCTTCGCACTTTCGCTTAGGAACAAGGACATGCCAAGCGCCGGCATGTACTGGTGCGTCTGCCGCCCCCGGCTAAAGACCGCTCGTGTGATCGGCAAGTCGTGATGCCGAACTGAATTCATCACCCGCAAGCCGGTTACTGGGTCATTCTTCGAAAGGATGATGACCTCGACCGGGGGGTTCTCCGGGCGCAGGTCGTTCAGTCCCAACAACCGCTGGACGAAGGGGAAAGCGGCGCCCTGATGCAATGGATCGTCAACGCGGTCCATCTGATATACCCGGTACGCCTCCTCGTTCGTCTCCAAGAAGTAGGCGTCCGAATCAGTCAAGTCGAAGAGCGCGCTGGAGGCTACGCCAATGACCAGTCGGTTCTTTAAGTCATAAGGAGGCACAGGCCCCATTGGATCATCTGTGCCAGCCGCATCCGAACTGACCCATCGCCCCGACGCCACCCGAGGCAACAGCATCAAGCACGGCCCACCGAGGAGGTTCGACCGTTCGTCGGCCTCGGGGCGCGCCGCCCGGAAGGACGTCGGACGCGCGGCAGCCACCTCACCACTAGCCACACCCACGCGAGGGAGCCGTGTCCCGCTCGGCTGCCCGGCCAAGCCCTCGACCACTCCGCTCAAGACCCCGGCTGACTCGGTCACCTGCCGACGCCAACCGGACGCCCACCCACTGGACCCCTAACCTGCCGATCCTTTTGGCGGGGGGACTCGACCGATCATTGCGCGATCCCCCGAGCAGCATGGCAAACTGGACCAGATGGGAGGAGCGGCATCGTGACTGAGTCACGCACTGAGAGGTCAGAGTTGGCGACGGAGGTAGTCCTCGCGTGGACTGACCCGTCCGTCGCAAATCCACTCCTCGAGTGCCTCGAGTCCCTCCACCCCGGCGCCAACCTCGTCTACCTCAGTCGACCTCGCATCGACCACAGGACCGATCGGGCCGCTGATGGCGGGGACATCGAGCTCCCGACCGCGCTGACTGACGCCTTCCCGCACAGTGCTTTAGTCGGACCCGCGCTCTCCGACACCCGCCAACATGGCGCGTCGCTGCGTCCTTGGCTCGAAGTGCTCGCACGTCGCGCAGACGCCGTGATGTTCGCGGACGGATGGGCGACAGACCCCGAATGTGTGCTCGAGTACGCCTCAGCGTTGCTCTCAACGACCCCCACATTCACCACGACCGGAAGCGTCCTCACCGAAACCGCAGCCGCGGACCTCCTCAGTCAGACCCACGCGACACGCCTCCAGTCCAACGCGATAACCCCCCTCGCAGAGGCCGAGACCTGGACCAAGACCTTCGCCCAGCATCGGCCCAAAGACCGGCAGCTAGCCGCAACCGCCCGAACCTCCAATACCGCCTATTTCGCGAGTTTCGCAGCGCACACAGGCTGGCTTCGCTACTCGAATCTCCCTGGCACCCGCGATCGACGTCGCCAACCGTTCAGCGACCTCATCAACGACTTGCTCAACCTTAGCGCCAACTCGTCCGTAAACGTGCGGACCTTCCGACTCGACTCACCCCAAGGCAACCCATTCCACTACGGTCTTACCGACCCCAACGATATCGAACAATTAGTCAAGCAAGTCATCGAGGACGGCTACTTCGCAATTGTGAACGAAACTGTCGACCAACACGACGGCGGTGTCTCGGGGGTAAGCCTTAACAGCGTAGTGGAGTTCGCGCCCGACGCGACGCCGCGAAGCGTCGAACGAACAGGCGCCTGCCGGACCTCCATCGACATGGCCAACAAGATCCTAAAGATCGTCTACGGGGCGGCCACGACGGTGCCCGCCGCCCCCGGGCAACGCGTGGAATTCAGTTGCCATCCTCACCGGGTAGGACCCATGCGCTCGTCAACACTTACCTGGGAAGCCGGACCCGACCAATCAGCCCTCCCAGCCCACCCACCGCGCTGGCCAAACGACTTCAGCCGTCACATCGGCGACAAGACATTCGGTCTCATCATCGCCCACCTCTGCGGTGCAGCAGTCCCTCACACCAAAGTCATCAACCGCAGGGTCGCGCCATTCGAGTTCGGCACACCGACCGGCACAAACGAATGGTGGATCCGTACCGCACCCACTGAAGCACAGCCCGGACTCTTCACCACCGACCGCGGTTGGCGTGACCCGTTCGAACTGCTTGCAAAGGAAGACCCAGGTCGTCTCATCGCGTCGGTGCTGTCGCAAGAAAGCGTCGACGCCGTCTGGTCCGGCGCATCCGCACCAAACACCGGCCTCACCGGTTCCCTACTCGAGGGCGTGCCAGGCTTTGGCGATGACTTCATGCTCGGACGACAAAGCGCACAACCAATTCCCGCCGACATCACCAAAGCCGTAACCGACGAAATCGAACGCCTCGAGGACGCCCTTGGCCGCGTCCGCGTCGAGTGGGTCTGGGACGGACAACGGGTGTGGATAGTTCAACTCCATCACGCGGGCGCACCGGGACAAAACTCCCTATCGCACGGTGAAGCAACCATCTGGTTGCCGTACGACCCAGCCGACGGACTCGACGACCTAAGGCGACTCGTTGCCCGAGCCGGCCGCGAAGGCGCGGGTGTACTTGTAACCCGGCCAGTCGGTGTGACCTCCCACGTGGGGGACATCCTTCGGAAGGCCAACGTGCCAGGCCGGTTCGACGAGTAATTCAGTTCTACACGCCCACCCGAAGAGTTCAGCGATACCGTCGCGATTCTGCGGCGTGCGCCGGGTCCCCCCGCTCAGTTGGGTCCGCACGGCTCGAAGAAGCGGTGCTCGATCCGGCTGTACAACCACAATTCGCAGAAATGGTGGGAGTAGCGTCCTTTGTGACCTCGCCCTGGTCGTGGTGTCACACCAGGGACTTCCAAGGCGGCCAGGTGCCAGCGGCACGGCTGCCCGGGTCGAGTCGTCTGTCAGGTCGTGTGCCAGCAGGGCCACCGACTTGCCGCGGACCGGCCGACCCGACCCCTGAGTGGACCAACATGTCGCACGAATCTTGGAACGCTTAGGCTCGGGATACGGACATCGCGAGTCCCTTCGAGGTTCTCGGCTTGGCCAAAGAAGCGGAAGGGGGCCTTCACCCCTTTGCAGGCTCAGGTCGTGTCGTCGCACGATCTCGCTCAACGAGCCTGAGCATCACCAGATGGCTCGTGCAGATGGCCCGCGCCGGGTCCGCTTACCCCCGGATGCCGCCCCGACCTGAGCGCACCGGTCCAACGCGTACGGGGCCTATGAGCGGTGCCGCCACCTTACGACCGCCCGCTATCGACACTTCAGACCAAGTGGCGCCACCCGGACGTTCCGGTCAAGCCGCGCCACACCACCTCGCTCGGGTGATTGACGCCCACAACGAGCAAGCACAACGGAGCTCGTTCACAAACCAGCTCAAGCCAACGTCGCCGAGACCCGCGACAGGGCCGACCAGGGACGGGTTCTGATCGTCGATCCTCGGCAGCGTCGGTCACAGTCCGCCGAGCTATCAGTCGAGGTGGACCGACAACTGTTGGGTCAGGACTAGGTGTGCTTCTAGCTACGCCCTGAGCGCGCTTTGCAGTTCCTTGACGTTATGTTGAAGGACGTTGCCTGCGCCGACTCCCGGCTGGGCGCACGACTCCTCAGGACCGAAACGCAGATCCTGGAGGAGTCGGAGTTTGCGCTCACGGGCGAACACCACTCAATGAGTCGTGCTCGTCCTCCCGAACTGCTGATGTGGCTCATGAGATTCACGTTGCTGCGCGTCCTTGGTCCGCGTCGCTAGGAACCGTTTGGCCCGTAACCGAGCCCCATATTGGTGAGCGCTCGGGCTGCTGCGCGGGACTGCGGGAGGCCGACTTGACCCCGAACCTTTCGCGGTGCTCGCCGCAGCCTGCAGTCGAGCGTTGTTGCGGCGGAAGACGCTGACGCCGTCCGCAGGATCTCGGTGGCTCGTCGCAGGCGGATGGCCACCCGTCCTCTAGAGCGAACTGGAGTGCCTTATCCGTCATCCGCACGAATTCGCGGATGTCCCTGGAGACGGCGAGGTTGTGCAGTTCGGGCGGCGGCTGACGACGGTACGGCCACCGATTCGGCTTGCCTCGCGGCCGCACGTAGGTCTGCGCGCCCTGGAGTACCCCTTGTGCATCCTTCCTGCAGATGTATACGTAGTGCTCGAACTCGTTCACGTCGAAGACCGCGACCCGGAGGCGGTTGGACAAGGTGAACCGGCGTAGCGCAGGGATTGCGGGCGGGTCGCTGTGGCCGTTCTGGGCGCAAGCGACCAGGTCGAAGTCGGACCACTTGGCGAACTCGTCGTCGCTGAGACCTGGCTACATGGCCGCTATTTGGTCGTCGTCGATTCTGACCACTAGGAGGCAGCCGTCGCGCAGGTTGCCCATCGCCATCACCGACCTGGCGACCTTGGCCACGAAGAACGTGTTGCACAGCACCAGCCAGGCGCCCGTCAGCTCCAGGCGGCGCAACTCAGCTCCACCCGCCAGCAGCGCCTCGAGCTCCTCAACAGTGACCACGTCTCCACCCTGGGACCGCTGGGGCCCTCTCGGCCCGACATCATCGACGAGAGGTCCGACCACCTGCCCCGGCTCCCGGATGGCACGGAGGGCATCTGGAGGTCTTCTGGTGCGGATCAAGGGGGCAGGCCGGGACGTCTCGACGAAGATTCGATGTTACCTATCCGTGCAGAAGACCCCCGTTAGGCGGACCTGTCGGGGGTCGGTGTGTAACTGAAGCTATGACGTCCCCGGGCCCCGAACAGGAACCACCCGGACACGAGGAAACTACTGATACCGCCCCTGAGGGCCCGCCCACTGGGTCGGCTGCTAAGGGTCGTGGGTTCGTTCACGGCGACGACCGGCTCAAGGAACTGCTCGCTCGACCTGGGATGGCGCAGGCGGTGGCTGCGCTACAGACGGAACCCTTGGTGAACCCGGCAGATGTCCTCACCGACAACCTTCGCGCCCAGGCTCAAGCACTGTTCGACGCGGTCGGTGCCACTGACGTGGCGATCTTCGGGTCCGTCGCCGAAGGCACCTCGCAACCGGGCAGCGACCTTGACCTCGTTGCGAAGTTCCCACCCGCGTTCAACCTCTTCAACCTCATCGACCTGACCGAGGCCCTAGAAGCGCTCTTCGGCCACAACGTCGACATCGTTTCCGACGACCCCCGCGCCGGTGCCGGCATTGACGAAATTCGCGCCACCTCCGTCCCACTGTTCAGCCGCTGAGCCTGACCGATGCGGAGATCCGCCATCGACCTGCCCGAACGAGACGCCTACACCCGTACCCCAGCTGCTTAGCGACTCGCTGGATCGTGCCGGCATCGGTTCTCAACTTGGCCGCGGTCAACCCGAACTATGAAGCTCTATGAAGCCATGGTCCGATTATGAAGCGGCCTGCGGTTCGTTGGGCGTCGCTAGGACCTTCCTACCTGCGCGAGGGCGCCTGTGCATCGCCCTGCGTAGAAGCGTGGGCCCGGGGCACTGGCGTCATTGGGCTCGTCCAGCAGAGACCTGTCGAACGGAGTCCGCCGCGATACATCGGGGCACCCCGGCCCTGAGCTTCTTACCGACGTTGCTGAAGCGTCCCTGTTCAGCGCAGATGGAACGACGACGTCGTTTGTTCACGGAATTGGGCATCGCCATCGGCTCCTGATCGGGCAAAGGAGGTGTCGCGTCTGAGGGGCCCATCAGGGTCAGATGCGTAGTTAATTTGGGTCATCTTTCGGTTGGCATGTGGCATTCCACCTGTGGGTCGTGTTTGTCTCCCTGCGGGGTCGGCCAGATCGGGCGACGGGGAGTGGTGACGTCGTGCGTTTGTCTCGGTTTGTGTCCTCGATGTGTGCCGCGGTGGTGGCTTCGGGTGTGCTGGCGGTGGGTGTTCCCGCTGTGAGCGAGGCTGAGGTCGACCCCGGTGTGGGTCCGGTGGTGGTGGTCGATTCGCAGGATGTTCCGGTGGTGCCGGCGCACCCCATTGCAGGGTCGGGGGCTGTCGGTGATGTGGCGGACCGGGTTGATCCGCTCCCGAGTGTTGCGTCCGATCCCGTTGAGGGATCGGCTTCGACTGACCTGAGTGCCACGTGGGCTGACGTGCCGGGTCTGCCGGTGGAAGTCCGCGCAGTCGACCCCGCAGACCCCGCAGACCCCGCTGACCCCGTAGACCCCGTGCCCGGGTCGTCTGATTCCCCGGCGCAGCAGCCGGCGCCGGCCGAATCGGGGTCGTTGGTGGAGGTGTCCCTGACGCAGCCTGAGGACGGTGCGCTGGGCGTGGCGTTGCTGCAGGTGCTGCAGGGTGACGCGGCTTCGGATTCTGCTGAGGTTGTGCCGCCCAGCACTGACCCCTCAGCGACTCCGTCTCCGTCTAGCGCTCCGTCTCCCGCTGCGGGTCCTGGCTCAGATGCTGACTCGGGTCCCGGAGGTGGTGTGGATGCGGTGGGTGTGGGTGTCCGGTTCGCGTACACCGATTTTCTGGAGTCCTTTGGCGGTGACTGGGCACAACGGTTGATCGTGGTCGCTCACCCGGCGTGTTTCGCGGTGACTCCTGAGGCTGTTGGGTGTGCAGAGTCGGTGAAGGTCGATGCGGTCAACAACACGGCCGCAGACACGTTGACGTTCACGACGACCGCGGTGCCGTGGCAAGACAATGCCTCGGAGTCGCTGACACCGGACTTGGGTGGGTTGTCGTTCGGTGCGGGTAGTTCAGTGCCGGCTTCGGTGCCTACCGGGGTGAGCGCGGCGGCGACGCCGCCGCCGGTGGGAACGGTGTATTCGGTCTCGGCGGGTGCGGGGACGTATGCGGCGTCGCCGTTGTCGCCGGCTTCGGAGTGGCAGGCCGGAAACGGTGCTGGTGACTTCACCTACCGGGTGCCGGTGTCGGCTCCGACTCCGTCGGTGGGTCAGGCCCCTGAGGTGGGGTTGGACTATTCCTCGGCCAGTGTCGACGGGATGACGATGGCCGAGAACGGTCAGGCGTCGGCGGTCGGGATCGGTTGGTCCGACGTCAGCTCGGGCTATGTGACCCGGTCTTACACCCCGTGTGTCGATGATGGACGCAACATCGGCGACCTGTGTTGGAAGACCGATGGCCAGGGTCTGGTCAATGAGTACACCCTGGTCCTCAACGGGGTGGCTTCACCGTTGGTGCAGGTCGGTGGCGCCCAGCAGGGCACGGCGGTTCCGTCGTTGAGGTACCGGTTGCGCGATGACCCGGGTTGGCGTGTCGAGCTGAGCGTGAGCGCGTCACCGTCGGCGGCCGAGGCGGACAACGCGGACAACAACAACGAGGCGTTCAAGGTCAGCACCCCCGACGGCACCGTGTACTGGTTCGGTTTCGGGCGGGCCGGGGCCACGAGCACCGACTCGGTGTGGACGGCCCCGGTGTACGGCAACAACATCGGTGAGCCGTGCTACAACGCCACGGCCTCTGAGGCGTGGTGCCAGCAGGCGTGGCGGTGGAACCTGGACCGGGTCCAGGACGCCTCCGGTAACCAGACCCGGTACTTCTACGACGCCGAGCAGAACTACTACAACCGGTACGGCTCGACGCTGAACCGCACCTCGTATGACCGTGGTGGTGCGTTGGTGCGCATCGAGTACGGGTTCGACTCCACCGGCCAGGCCCACCAGTTCGTCGGGTTCACCCAGGTCGGTCGCTGCACCAGCGAGATGGGTCCGACCCCGACCGGCGGTTGCGGCACCCCCGGCAACGACGCGAGCAAGCTGTTGTGGCCCGACGTGCCGACCGACCTGATCTGCAGCGGCAACGCGGCCGAGGTGTGCGGGGTGTACTCCCCGTCGTTCTTCACCACCCGCATGTACAAGCAGATCGTCACCTCCACCAACCTGCAGACCAACGCTGGTGCGGTGGTCTCCACCGTCGACCGGTGGACCCTGGAGCACACCCTGCCCGATCCCGACGGTTCCGGCCCGGACACCGCGGACCTGTGGCTGAGCAAGGTCACCCACACCGGGGTCGACGGGGCCGTGATCCTGTCGGACCCACCGATCACCTTCGACGGCACCGCCCGACCCAGCCGCGTCAACGTCACCGAGGCCGGTGGCCGGGAGTACAACAAGCTGCGCCTGGCCTCTATCCGCAACGAGACCGGCGGGCGGATCGACGTCGGCTACGGCCACGCCTCGAGTGCCACCACCTGTAGCCCGTCGTACGTCACGGGCAGAAGCCGTGACAGCTCGACGCGGGAATGCTGGGCTGAGCTGTGGACCCCACCAGCCGGCGGACCCCAACGCTGGGAGTGGTTCCACAAGTACGTCGTCATCGTGGTCGCGGTCGCTGACGACAGCCTGGGGTACCGGTTCAACACCCCCACGACCACTGCGACGGTGCTGGGCTCGCTGCGTTACTACGACTACGAGTACACCGGGGCCCCGGCCTGGCGTTACGTCGACAACCGCAACGCCTACAGCAACACCGCCGACGACACCAAGGACAAGACGACCTGGTCGGACTGGCGCGGATACGAGAAGGTCTCGATCCACACCCGCAACATCAACGCCACCAACAACGGCCCCGCCACCGGCGACACCGCGTTGCGGACGGTGAGCGTGTACCGCGGCATGACCGGCACCCGCAAGACCATCGCCGGAGCCCTCTACACCGCTGATGAGACCCGGCTGAACCTGCAGCAGTTCCAGGGTCAGACCCAACCCTCGGACAACAAGTTCTTCGGCGGCGTCACCGCCGAGGAGTCCACGCTGACCGGTACCGGTGCGCTGATCGAACGGACCTTCCACGACTGGGCGGCCTTCACCACCGCCCAGGAAGGCAAACGCCTGGCCCGCACCCGGTACGAGGCCGCGAGCATCACCACCACCGCCGTCGCCGGTGCCGCCGACCGGACCCGCAAAATGATCTACGAGGTCCAGCGCAGCGAAGACCCCACCACCGAACCCGACATCCTGGCCGGCACCGTGAAGTCGGTCAGCGACCTCGGTGACCCCGCCACCGCCAGTGATGACCGCTGCACCACCAACACCTGGGCCAAGGCCGTACCTGCGCCTGACCCCGCCCCGGGTTCGGGTCCTCCGCCGTCGGCCCCGTACCTGCGGGTGCTCACCGCGACGACCCTGCACGCCGCGAGCTGCGGCACCACCGCGGCCCTGACCGGAGCCAACCTGGTGCGCCGCACTCGCACCGTCTACGACGCCACCGGTCCCAACCAGACCCAGGGCACCATCACCCGGGGGCTGCCGACCCAGGTCACCCGGACCGCCACCGTCACCACCGCAACCACCGCTGGCCCCGACGACACGGCCCTGGTCACCCGAACCCAGTACGACACCTATGGGCGGACCACCGCGGTCTTCAACGCCCGCGGCAACAAGACCAGCATCGATTACCAGACCCCCTCGGGCCCGACGAACCTGACCGGCAACATCGTGACCCGCACCGTGGTCACCGACGCCCAAGGCAACATCAACACCACCGTCACCGAACCGCGACGCCAGCAACCGGTCTCGGTCACCGACGCGAACGACAACACCACCCAGGTCACCTACGACCCGCTCGGGCGCCTGACGACCGTGACCTACCCGGGCAACCCGACCAGCACCCCGAACATGCGCGTGGAGTACGCGCTGAGCACCCAGAGCCCCACCCGGGTCAAGACCACCATGCTGCGCGAGGACGACGGCACCACCGACGTCACCGCGGTGTTCTACGACGGATGGGGCCGCGCCGTCGAGTCCCAGGTCGCCCAGCCGGAGAACCCGACCACCGCTCGCGTGGTCACGGTCACCGGGTACGACAACCAAGGCCTGGCCCGGTACCAGATGCCCGTGGTCCCCGCGACCGGGAACCTGACCAACCCCACCGTGGTCAACCCCCGACCCGCCGACGTCGCCCGTTACACCATCACCAGCTACGACGCCGCCCAACGCCCCACCAGCATCGGCGAGTACACCAACACCACCCTGCGGGCCACGACCCGCACCGCCTACCCCGGCGACCGCACCGTGATGACCCCCGCCGTCGGCGGCGACACCGTGACCCGCACCGACGTCCAAGGCCGACCCACCAGCGTCGCGCTCTACGAGGCCCGCGAAACCAACCCCGCCAACACCAACGGCGCCCTCGACGCCGTCACCTACACCCACGACGCCGCCGACCAGCTCACCACCCTGACCAAGACCGTCGACAACACCCTGCGGACGTGGCGGTGGGGCTATGACCTCACCGGGCGCCAACTGTTCTCCGACGACCCCGACACCGGTGCCACCCTGACCCGCTACGACCCCGACGACAACCCGACCACCGAGACCCGGGCCGCCGGACTCAACCCCGAAGGCGGCACCGGGGTTCGGCCATGGCAGGTCACGGCCCGCGACGTCGACAGCTCCTTCACCACCACCTACGACACCCTGGACCGCCCCACCGTCCGAGTCGACAACACCAACACCTCCCAGCCGTTCGACCAGACCCGCTGGTACTACGACGACCGCACCAACGGCCGCCTACGCCTCAGCCAGGTCGACCAACGCATCATCGGGATCACCGACCCCGCCCACCCCGACCTCGACACCACCACCGCCAGCCTCCCCGAGGTCCCCACCGTCAGGGTCCCCGGACAGTCCACCCCCGTCCCCGACGCCACGGTGCTTACCGCGACCACCGACGCGTATTGGTCGACCTACGTCACCGCCTACGACGAACGCGGCAACCCCCTGGGTTCCGGGGACGCTTACCCCGCCTGGCTCGCCGGCGTCACCATCCCCGCGGGCGCCACCCAGTCCGGGCCCGTCACCGACCTGAAGAACCGGCTCACCTACACCGACACCCAGACCTACAACCAGGCCAACCAGACCCGCACCACCACCTACCCCGAAGGTGGCCAACAAGGCGCGATGAAGGTCACCACCACCTACAAGACCGGTGGCCTGCTCGACACCATGAGCACCGTCGCCTCACCCAGCGTCATCGGCGAGGTCACCGGCCCTGCATCAGGGACCCTCATCACCATCGCCAAGGCCACCTACAACAACATCGGCGAGCTCAACACCCTTACCTCGAGCATCGGTACTGAGACCACCCTGAACCGCCAGTACTCCTTCGAAGCCGCCACCGGACGGATCTCCGCACTCAGCTCAGGCCAGATCAACCCCCTCAGTGCCAACGCCACCGGCACCACCGGCGGGACACTGCCGTCCAGCGCCTACCTGGGGCTCACCCTCGGCTACACCTACGACCTCGTCGGCAACCCCACCAAGATCCTCGGCTCGGCCGGACGCCCCGGGCTAGCCGGCACGACCACCGGTGCCACCACCGTCAACGGGGCCTGGTGCTACGCCTACGACGGACTGCAACGCCTCAAGACCGCCCGCACCGCCCAAACCATCAGCGGCTCGTGCGCCGCGACTGGTGACACCACCGACTCCACCCAACTCACCGGAGCGCCATACCAGCTGACCTACGGCTACACCGACGACCGCCTCACCACCGTCACCCAGACCGGTGGACCCACCGCGACCTACACCTACAACGAAACCATCACCGGCACCGGTGCCACCGGTGGTCTCATCGGAACCGACACCGTCGGCGCCACCGGCCCCCACCAAGCCACCAGCATCACCCTGACTGGAACCCCCGCCATCACCAACCCTGTCGGAACCGGACTCCCGCCGCTGGCCGGGCTCAGCTACGACAACCAGGGCCGCATCACCCAAGCCCTCCCCGTTCCCCTCACACTTGCCGACAACCCCACCGCCCTACCCGCTGGCACACCCACCACAGGGGCGGCCAGCCGTACCAGCACCTACCAGTACGACCACTCCGGCAACCCCACCCTCATCACAACAGCCGACGCCAGCCTCACGAACCCCACCCAACTCCTCGCACGCACCGAAGCCGCCTACAGCCCCGACGGCATCCGCATCGCACAACGCTCCACCGACACCGCAGGTGGCCTCACCACCACCATCTACCGCAGCGACGGCACCGAACAGACCTGCACCGCGACCTGCACCCCCGATGGCCTCACCGGCCCCCGCACCACCCGCTACCTCAACGCACCCACCGGGCCGGTAGCGACCAGAACCTCAGACGGCTGGAGCTGGCACCTCGCCGACAACCAACAATCCATCCGCCTCACCCGCGACCCAACCGGCACCACCACACGCACCAACTACACCCCCCACGGACAACCCACCCCCACCCTCAACACCCCACCCACCCCCAACCCCATCACCGCACCCGGCAACCGCGGCTACCTCAACAAACCCCACGACCCCACCGGCGACCTCCGCCTCGACCACCGCAACATCACGAGTACGTTCAGTTTATTCACGACGCCTGATCCGGTCTTGGTGACAACCGACCCACTCAGTAGCAATCCCTACGCCTATGCTCGGAACAACCCCATCGCTAATTCTGATCCAACGGGGCTCGTGTGTGGCCATGGAAGCGACAGTTATTGTGCCCAGAATTATACACCTGTCGTCCAGGTAGGCGCGGGCCGATCCAATGAGGGCAGTGCCTCACTCCCGCCTTTGACCGACGATCAGCAAAGAGAGATATTTTTTGCTGGAGTCGCGCCTCCAGGCGCATGCGAAACCGCGGACTGCGTTTACGACCGCGTTCAGGATCAGAACTGCAACGACTCGATCTGTTTGCTCCAACTGCAGCGCTATTCAATGAATCTGCCGGTCATCCCAGTCCCAAACCACGAGTTGAGCATCGATGAAGTTGCTTTGCTGGCTGCCTATGCCATAGGCATGTCTGACCTCGGGGTAAGAATCCCCGCCGCAGAAACCGAGTCCCTCGTCGCTAACGCAGCCAAGAACTGCCTGAACTCTTTTACCGCTGATACGCCGGTGGCCATGGCTGACGGCTCAGCTAAGCCGATCTCGCAGGTTAAGGTTGGCGATAGGGTCATGGCGACCGATCCGGAGACTGGGGAGACCAAGGCCGAGCCGGTCGTGCAATTGATCAGGCACTCGGGTCAGCATCAGATGGTCCAGATTTCCCTTACGGATGGGTCCGTCTTGGACTCGACTGGTGGACACCCGATCTGGGACGACACAACCAGCCAATTCACCGTCGCAAGCAAGCTTCGCGTTGGTGATAAGATAATGACAGCTGGCGGGCGCCTAATCGCGATCGCGCGCCTGAGGCGATATGTCTCCGACTTGACGGCCTACAACCTCCAAATCACGCATATCCACACGTATTACGCTGGCAACACGCCGGTCCTCGTGCACAACAGTTGCGGTTATACCCCGGCAGGCGGGTTTGCTGAGTCTGATATCGACGAGGTCGCACAGGCAATCTATCAGCACATCGGTGGAGGCGAACTGCCAGGGCGACCGGGGTTTGCGCAGATCCAAGAGGCGTTGACACGAGGGACGCCAGAGGCGGTTAAGCAGGGGGACGGTAGCATCGCGCAGATGATTAACTATCGCGGTCTTCGGGTGTACATCAACGAGGACCGTCCGTGGCGAAGCACCGCTTTTTACCCGGGAGTTGATTAACGTGGCTCGATCCGACGAATGGCGAGCTGCAGTTGTCGCACTCAACCCGGACGTCTCCCTCTCGATGGGCGAACTGGTCGCTGGTTGGGATTCTCACATAAGACGAATCATCGCCGAACTCGACGCAAAGCAGAACGATCAAACGGTCTGGGGCATTTACGACTTCATCGCGGCGCTTCACCTACGAGACGCGGTTGAGCGCGGGCTGAAGGCGCTTCATGGGTCGCCGTTCGCTGCGGCCTTCGCTGAGGTTGCAGCTTTAGATCAGCGATTCGTTGATCACACCGAAAGGGACCATCACGCGCTCCTCCATGCCTTCCTGGCAGCGGAACAGCCCCGTTCGGACGCATGGTGGTGGCATCGAGTACCGACTCGCGGCCCGATTCGGTTCGACCTAAGCGGGTAGGACACGTCGCGTGCCGGGCCTGATGAGGCTCTTAACCCACGGAAGGATGAGTGCCATGGCAGCACCTAGGAAGAGTTTCGAGAGCGTGCTACTTGGATGGCGGTCGATCTGCCGCGTGATCTAGCGACCAGGGTCGGGTGCGTTGAATTGGGTGGATGCGCAGTTAGGCATCAACCCACAGACGCTACGCAACTGGGACGGTCAGGCCGAGATGGATACGGTCACCGGCCCAGGGGTGGCCCTCGGGTGAGGCGCAGCGGATCGCGGAACCGGTGCGTGAGCTGCGGCGGCTGACGATCCTGCGGACGGCTTCAGCGTTTTTCGCCGCCGCGGAGGTCGATCGCAAGCTGAAAGGAACCACGGCGGTGCTGGTCGACTATAACGCGATCCCCCTTAATCTCGAAGATGCTAAATCCCGAGCCCCGCGGCTCCGCCGTCCAGCCAGCCCGGGCGCACGGGTGGCGGCTTTTTTATAGCGGTAGCAAAAACTCGCCGAAGCGACAATTGCCCTGCGAATGCAGGTCGCTGGATTATGGGTCAGGGTTGCCACCGGGCCGGACGATCGTTGAACCGGGGGCGGCCGAGGCATGCGCGCTACCGCCTTGCGCGCCTGCGACAGTGCGGTGAGGCCCGAAGTGTTTCGAAAGCGGTGGAGCGAGATTGATGTCGACTTTGTTGGCGAGACTGATTCGCCAGAGGTTGTTCAGACTCCGGCATTTTTTGGACTGTTACGGGCTCTGGCAACCTAAGTCGGTTGTGCCGACACCTGGCCTAATGGAATGTAAGTCGTCTTAGTCTTCGATGAGGCCTGTCATCGGTTCAACCTGTGATAAGAAGTCGCGGATCGAGCTAACGTGACGAGACAATGAGACCCGGTCGTGAAATGAGTCGTGGCTTCCAAAACCCATAACCGTAGGCTGGCGGTGTCCGTGGGTGTAGTGTTATGTGCCCGGTCGTCTCGTGTCGTAGACGACGCTGAACTCGATTCCGTCCACGGCTAACTCAGATGGGTCCGGCGACGCTTCATCATCAATTGGCACGCGGGTATGAAAGCATCGCCGACAGTGTCTCAGCCCCCCAAGCCCCAGGTGCCATTTGCTGAGACGCGACTGCGTTAGAGGTGGTCGGTCGATTCCGGGTGGTTCCTCGGACTGCGCGGCGACTTGTGGAGCGCTCAAGCTGAAAGGGGGGCGGGCGCATCACCAGACACACCAGACCAGCATAAACCAGTTTCATCTAGACCGCTGAATTGCCCCGGGTCTGGTGGAGGCTCCGGTATGTCCCGGGTTCTTCGATGTCTGTGTTTCTAGATTCTGGTGCCTGAGCAGATGGAACTGTAGGGCTATTGGGCAGAGATCAGACGTAAGGTCCTACACCTGCTTGCAGTACGACTCAGCGTCGTGAGCGTGGCGCACGAGCTTGATCCTAGCAATTGACGATCTACGAGGTCTCGACACCAGGACCGCACCGGCCGCGGGTGCCCCGTGTCCGCCCGAGCTCGACCGCCTTCCGGGTCGCTACCTTATGCAGCTCGTCGGGGTAAGTTTTGGGTGCAGCCATAACTCTCATTAATCAAAGATTGGGAGCTTCCGCTACAGCCGGGGTGGTTCGCCACCCAGCCTCAGCGGTCTTTGGGAACCGGGGGACCTCAGAGAGGTTGGTTGTCGAGGCCAGGGATGGTCGGGTCGTCGATCTTGCGGTTGATGTGATGCAGGAGTTCCTTGGTGGCGAGCATTGCTCGGTCTAAATGTGTGGCCAGGTCTTCTGTACCGTAGTTGTAGGCGCGTGACAGTGCCCCGATTCGTCGGTCGAGTTCTCTGGCCATCTCGAACAGGGTGACGAGGCTTCGCCTGCTCACTGCTACGGAGTTCTTGTTAGACCAGCGCTCGCGTTGTCGCTTGAGGGCTTTGTACTTCAGGTGGTGGGTGTCGCAGAGCTCTGTGCGTCCCTTCTGTTTTAGGACGCTGTTGCAGGCGACGCACCAGCGGACGTAGCGGTCTGTACTGAAGCGGCATCGATCGATGAATTCGCCATTGACGTACATGTCCGGGCGGGCGTAACTAAGTAGTTCGACGACGTCGTAGCTGATGTCGGGTCGGTCCTCGGGTGGGAGCACCCGCAGATTTTTGTGGGGCCCGACGGGCGGGTATCGCCGCTTTGGGTTCGTCGGGTCGAGTTTCAAACGCGCCGTCACTTGCCTGAATGTATCTGTTGCAGACGGTCGTGTGGCTGATACCTGACCGTGGGATCGGTAGCCGCTGGTGCCTCTGTTGCGGCATGCCGGCTGCGAGGTCACGAGACTAGTTAGAAGCGTCGTTTGTTGAATGCCTCGATCCGCCGTCGGTCGACGCGGCGAAGTGAACCCGGTGCTTGTCGGAACCTGAACATGTTTTGTCGTAGGTTGTGGTTTCACGGTTACCGTCCGGTTTGGACGGAGGATGCAGGCCGACCGGGTTCGCGCTTGGACGGCGTCCGGGTCGGACTGACACGTTTCGTGACGGGTCGTTCGCAACTCGCGACAGTTGACGTGCAGGTTGTTCGGTTCTGATGTCGAGGCCTCGTCGCGCTGCGTAGGGCACACGATGCGAGAGCTCGCGGGAGCCCGGGGGGCCTAACTGGCACCTGTGTTGTCGCAGGTCGTTGGTGCGTGTGGACGTCGACCAGCACGGTTCTTGCTACACCGGCGAGACGGCAGGCCACCAGGTACTGATCTGGCAGCCGCCTGGTCGGAGATGGCGAATGACACCTGCGTTGTTATGGCTTGGGGGTTGCCCCAGGACCAACAGGTGTGCGTTATTAGTTACACACAGCGCCTGATGGCGCTGCAAAGAGGAGTGCACCGCATTGGCGTGCGGCCACTCCCCTCGAAGCGAAGTCGCTCCGAGGTTGCACCCCCGGTCTTCACAGGACCGGAGAACCACCGAACCCCATCTGCACGAAGGACGATTCGATGTGTACAACCCTTGCAGGCACAAGCATGCCTGCCCCCGCCGACAAGCTCCAGCCCCCGAGCCCCTCGGATTCCGGACGGTTCAGGGCGCAGCCGGTCGGCGTCGATGGCCGAGGCCACCGCCGAGCCACGAGCGTGTCGTCGGCATGAACGCACGAGGGGAGTGCCACGAGGGTCGAGAGGACACATCGCCGCCGCAGTCGGCAGGACAAGCCGCCGCCGAAACCGGCATCGGGGATCTCGGGGCGGCCGTTGCATCCAAGCCTCCGAAGAGGCGGCTGAATCGGTTGACTCCGGAACAGATGCGCCAGCGTCGTGAGAACCTCACCTCCGCCTACCGGCCTGAATCGGACCGTGCGCCATTGGCATGGGGCGAGGTCGTAGACTTAACGGCTGTCGGCCAGGCTGATGGTCCTCCGCCCGCACCCTCGTCGGGTGGTGACTGGTCGCGGTTCAGCGCGACCGAGCCGGAGGTGGAGTCACTTGGCGCGAAGGATGCGAAACCTGCCTCATCCGGTGTCGGTGGGCTGGGACGTGGGGTCGCCTCTGAGAGCACGAGCCTGGCGGTCGGTTCTCGGACCGTTGAACCCATCCGCAGGGGTAGGCGGTCAGTTTCTGATGTGGCAGGTCATCCTTCGGACGACGATGTCGAGGCCGGCGCGGGAAATAGCGCGATTTCCTCGGTCTGGATCATGCGCGAACCGCTCGTTGGCGACGACGAGCGGTACCGGTTCCTTGACGGACGCCGCCCGGTGGGTTCTCCCGAGCAGGTCGGCGCAGTTCGCGCTGAGGTGACGGCGCTGGTGGTTGAACTGAAGTTCAAGGCGAAGGAGCGCGACCGTTATCTGTTCTATCGAGGTATGCGTCATGCGGTGTGGTGCCTGGCCAACAGCCCTGACGGCAGGTACATCTCGGCGCGCGATCTGTCGAACGACGTGATCGAACGGTTTGTGCAGGATCCAGCCAACGGTTTCGGGGACAGCACCAAGGCCACGTATGTGTCGGCTCTTCGGATTCTTGGTGGAAGCCCGGGCCGCAACCGCAAAGCGGCGTTCCAACGAAACGCCAGCACCCCGTACACGCATCAGCAACGGACAAGGCTCTGGGCCGCCGCTGCGGGCATGGAGGACGACTACGTCAACGTGCCGCGTCGTCATGGGCGTGGCGTCGACGCCATGACCATGCTTGCGGTCGGGTTCGGTGCCGGCACGATACGCGGCGAGATCAACTACCTGCGTGCTGACAGCGTCGTCTCACGCCCGCAGGGCGCGTTGGTGCAGGTCGCCCGACAGGGATGGGTGCGCGACGTCCCCGTCTACGGCGCCCTAGGTAACCACCTTCGTGAACGTGCGGCGGCGTTGCCCCCTGACGCGTGGCTGTTCCGGCCTGATTACGCCAAGCGCACTGACGCGGTGTCCAGCTTCACTGAGCAGCTGAAACACGACTATCCGGTCTTCGATGGGTTCACCATGGAGCGGGCCAGGTACCGCTTCCTCATCGACCTACTTACCGGGGGATGCCCCTTCCACGCCGTCTGTGAGATCGCGGGCATCAGGCCCGGTACGAAGCGCCCGACCGATCTGCTGCCCCACATGCCCACGTTGACCTCAAGCGCAGCGGTCGGCCTGATTGACCGGTTCATGCTCGTTCAGCCAGGACCGACCGGCTGAACCCCACGGCCGGCTTCATCCGAAGGCAGGCCCCGCTCACGAGCCAAGCAGGGTAGGCCAGTCCGCCCGGATGTGGCCCGCGAGCATCGGTCCGGGTCGCTGCGGACCCCGGACGCTCACCAGTGGTCGGGGCCTGAACGAGAGCGGGTGAGGTCACGGGACCGACCGAAGCGGGACCCACATCGACACCCGTCAGGCACCGCCACCGTCATCGAGCGGCTGGGCTTGGTTCGCCAAGTGGGTAGTCGCGCCCCGACGGGCAAGGCCCGCCGGCCCTCATGCCTTTGTTCCGCTCTGCGTGGAATGCCCGGCACCAGCCTCGCTAGACCCGATCAAACACCAGACAAGGAAGTAGTCATGCCGCTGACCGGCCCCCTCACCCACTCCACCAGAAACGCCACCTCGGTCTATCTCCGCGAGGGGTTCGAGCTGATGCAGGACATCCGGATTGACCGCTCCCTGAGGGTCCTGGCGGGTCTGACAGATGACGGTGACGCGCCGACCGAGTCCGTGGGTGCACCCGGTCAGCCGGCACAGGTCGGCTCGCAACCAGACACGTTGCCGGACCCGGGCGGGCTGCCCACTAGCGAACCAATCAGCGAACCAATCAGCGAACCAATCAACGACCCGTCGGCCACCGAAGACGACAAGCTCCCCACGGACCGCCTCCACATGGCCGCCATTGGTGCGACGTTCTACGAGCTGTTCCTCTCAGGTCAGGAGCCGACCATGAAGGCAGCCCTCGACGCCTTGCTGTTCGACTACACCGACGACCAGATGGCCATGATCGGTCTCTCGGACTACCGCGCAACAGACCGCGTGGCCAGGATCCGATCGGCCGCCGCGCTGCACGGCCCGCAGAGCCTCACGCCCTTAGGCGACAAGCAGAAAACCTCTAACGCCTACCGGGCCGCGTACCAAAACCTGCAGGCGTTCATCCACCGGTCGCTCGCACCCGTCGACGACACCCCGGTGCTGGCAAACCACGCCGCACAGAACCGCCCGACCGTCGCCGACATCGCCAAGGCCCGCAAGACACCCCGGATCGTGAGAATCCGCCAACGCAAGATGGAATTCCTCAACCAGATGGTCGCCGCCGGGCTTCGGGTCGAGAATCGCAAACGCCACGGCCACGACAGCGTCCTCGACGGCATCCTCGCCGACTTCAAAGGTCATATCGCAGGCGATGAGACCCACATCGCCACATCATTGGCACGAGACATCGCCGTCAAGACGGCACCGGGCAACTTCATGTCCACGAAGATGGCCTACAACCGCCGCTACAAAGGTGCGCCAGCGCTGGTGGGCCTCACCGCGCTCACCGCTGTCGCCGGCCCAGACGACATTCGTGACATCCCCACCGTCGCCCTCGCGTTCGACCTCAACCACGCCACCGGTGGTTATGGTCCCGCGATCGTCAACTGCCTACGCCATGCCGCGGCCAATGGGCTGCGCCCACCAGTGCGATCCAACGAGACTCAGGTGTTCATCGGTGACGGTGGGTATCACGACTCTGTCGGTCTCCTGCGGACGCTCCTCGAACTCGACTACGGACGTGTCGTCAAACCGGCCAAGGACCGCAACCTGTTCCATCAGATCGGTCGCAGTAAGAATCATGACAGCACCCTGACCCAGGGAGTCGTCCTCTTTCACGGGCGCCCGGTCAGCCCGGGTGCCGGTATCGACTGGCTCCGCAGCATCGATCACATCCGCATGACCCCCAGAGAAGACGACGAACAAGCGATCCGCGAGCACGCCGTGATCGACGCCCGCCTCATGACCGCTTCCATGCCAACCGACGGACGGCCGGTCATCGGTCCCGACCGGCCCAGAGGCGGTCAGGTCAAGGACCCTCTCAAACCACTGGCCGAGGTCGCTCGCGTCACTGTCGACTGCCCCATGGCCCGCCTCGTGGGCCGCTGCCACCTGTTCGCCGAGTTCTATCAGCCCGAGTTCGCGCACCTCCACCCGCTTATCGGGTCACCCGAGGACCTCCCAGACAGTCAACGACCCGCCGTCTGCACCAACGCCTCCGGCCAGATGAGGGTCAAGATCCCCCTCGACGGCTTCGCGACCTGGCAGCAACACATGCCCGGCACGTTCGCCTGGACCGACTGGTACACCGGCCCCCGCGCCGCTAACGAGCGCTGGAACTCGGTCCTCAAGAGCCGCGTCGGCCCCCACATGACCCTCGGCGCCGTCCCTGCTCGCCGCGCCGGTCTCTGGTCGTTCCTCACTGCCATTGGAGTGATCGCCGCCAACCGCCGCAGCCTCGAAGGCTGGGACAACCGTGTCCTCCGCAACGGAGGCCGCATCCCCGAACCTCCAGCCAAAGCCGTCCGAGCACGTCGCGCCAAGGTCATCGCTCACAAGCCCACCGAACGTTGACGACAACGAATCCCCGCCACCAACCCCCTACCCCAAATCCATCCACCACCCGAGGACCGCTCATGACCAAACAGCAAGTAGCCCGCCACGGCCACAAAAACCGCAAGGACCCGCATGACGACGACTCGTACTGCGTCGACCCGCGCAACCGGGCTCGCACCCGCAACCCCCACGCCCACACACATCCGGCGCAGCGCGGCGAGGCCTACGTCGCAGTGATGCGCGACCTCGTCGAAGACCACGACGACGCCGTCCTCTACGAACACCGCCTACAGGAGCTCACGCGAGTGACCCGACCCTTCGACAAAATGAACGCCGACGACCTGAACCAAGTCCTGGAGGGCGTCCACGATGCCCTCCTTGCGCTCCTCACCGAGCTGATTCCGGACCGCCGCCGAACCGTCCGCGCCCACCGCGACCCGGTCGGGCTATGAGTGACAACTCGGCGACTTCCCGGCAAGTTGCCCTGCTAACCATGCGGGAACCGCAGCGTGACACCCGGTTGCTGCCAATCCGAACCCGCAACCCGGCCGTGCCGACCGACCTATTCTCCCCGCCTCGCCGTGGGCCGAGAACTACGTGGGGCTGTCGGAACGCGCCTGGTCGACACAGCGAACCAGGCGGCCGCCTCACGGTGCGCGTGTCTACCGAAGCCATCCACGGGGCACGCGGGCGGCCAAAGTAACCGCGATAGTTCGAACCAGACCCCCGATGAGGTACTCGGCTGCCGATACCAGTCAGGACCACTCGTCGGAACCTTCATGAAGGAACCCACGGCGACCCGACACCCCAGACCACCCGAGACCACCCGAGACCACCTGAGACACCTGAGACACCTGAGACACCTGAGCCGCCCAACTCTAGGCGACCGCTACGAACCGGACTGCTCCCATACGCCAACCCTGCCTTCCTACATACAAAGGCGACCGAGCCCGTTATCTGGTGTCACGCTCGGCGACTAGCCGTCCAAGTGTTCAAGAGGTGACCTGTCCACAACCGGCCCCAAACTAATCACCAAGCCCCCAACTCCAAGGATCACGACTCATGAACATTCACGAACTGACCCAGTTCGCGCAGGCGGACACTGACTGGACGTCACTGACCACCGACTACATCGCTGAAGTCATGGCCCCGTGGCCCGAGGCGCTGCCCAAGAACGACCGTAGCCAGCGGATGGACCTTGAGCGGGGACGAATCTGGGGGGTCGCCATGGTCATCGGAAGACAGCTCGAAATCAACGAACGGCACGACCTGGCGAAACACATCATCGCTCAGGCAGACCGACTCGCCGGACCATTCGTTCCACAGGCCGAGGGGCCCGACTCGGAACACTTCCTCCAGGGACTGAACGAGGCTTTCACTGTGGCAATGAACTACCTGACTGCCGACCGAAACTAGGTCCCGCCCCCAAGCCTTGGCGCCGCCTCCCAACCCAGGTCAACCGGACCAGCCACCAGAACCGCCTCCTATGGAGGCGGTTCTTCGCGTACAACGGTCCATGCGAATCGCAGGAGATAGTGCGGCCCAAACTTCGACCAAGTCCAAGTTGCCGAAACCAAAGCACTCCTATTCAGTTCAGTCGTCACTTCGACACGACAGCCAACGCACGACAGACGACAGGTGTGGGCCTGCCAGCCGCCCATCACAAGCCGCTGACCTGCGGAAATGAAGCGCAGGAGATCAACGAGTCGGATCACAGGAGGTCATAGACAAGAACTGTCCATGAGCCGCAACTATGAACCGGCCACTCGAGACCGAGGGTCCGGCTGAGGCCGGGCCCTCGGTCGTTCTCGGCCAGTCCGCACCCGCGCAGCGCAGCGACCTCCGCACGTCGAGCGAGGGGCTCCTCACGCATCCGGTGGCCGGGCGTCAGCCGGAGGCGCCCGCGCGTACGCCGTGCTCGGTCGCGACCCGCTCGGCGAAGGCCGCGAAGGACGTGGCCGGTCGGCCGAGCAGCCGTTCGGTCACGGCGAGCTCCTTGGCCGACGTCGGCACCGCGAAGCGCCGCAGCAGCCGGAAGGACGCCAGCCAGTCGTCGAGCCGGTGACCCTCCAGGTGGGCGCGCAGGGCGGTCTCGAGCGCCGTGTCGTCGTCCCCGGCGTAGCGGACCGGCACCCCGAGCACGTCGGCCCAGGTCCGGGCGCACTCCTCGCCGGTCAGCGAGCGCGGGCCGACCACGGGGTAGCTGCCCGCGGGGAAGTCGGGGTCCAGCAGCGCGGTGGCCGCGATGTCGCCGAGGTCCCGGAGGTCCACGCGGTTGAGGCCCTTGGGGTGCATCGGGTGGACGAAGTCACCCGCGCGGATGACGTCGAGGAGCACCTCGTCGTTCTGCATGAAGTTCGTCGGTGCCAGGACCACGGGCCGGGTGCGGGAGGACTGGACCATCCGCGCGATCGAGATCTTGCCGCGGTAGCGGGGGAGCACGTGCGCGAAGTACCGGCGCATCAGCCAGGCCACGACGGGGTTGGCGGCGGCGACCGCCACCCCCGCGAACACCAGCCTCGCGCCCGTCGCCTCGCAGGCCTCGACGACCGACGCGGTGAGCGCGACCTCGTCGGTCTCGTGCGGGGAGATGTGGAACACGACGCGGATGCCCTCCAGGGCGTCGCGGAGCGCGGCCGGGTCGCGCAGGTCCCCGACCCTGACGTCGAGGCCGTCGGTGCTCGCGAGTCGTGCGGGGTCACGGACGAGCACGCGAGCCGGCGCGCCGCGACGGCGCAGGGCGGCGAGCACCTCGCGCCCCATGAGGCCGGTGCCTCCGAGGACGAGGATGTCGGACGAGGTGGTGGGGCTCATGCGGGTCTCCTGTGGTCAGCGGGCCGGGAGGTGTCCCGGCCGGGATCTGGTGTCGGTGCACGACCGTGCCGGGAGGCTCTTGGGGCCGGCTTGGGAACGGGTGGGCCGACCGTCCCTGCCGAGCGGGGTCGGGCCCAAGTGGCAGCCAAGGGCCCCGCGTGACGGTGGGCGTCAGACGGCCCGCGACCCGGCGGCCGACCGACCCCAGGAGCACCCATGCGACCCGATCCCGCCGCGCGAACCCACCCGCCCCAGCTCGACCTGCCCGGCCAGACCCACGTGGCCGAGGGTCCGCACGACCAGACCGGCATGTACGTCATGCACTTCGCCTTCCGGCGCGACCTCGCGGCATTCTCCAGCGCCGTGCGGCAGACCCCGCTGGGCGACGCAGGGACGTGGCGGGCCCTCGCGGCGCGGTGGAGCCGCTTCGCCGAGGTCCTGCACCACCACCACGAGGCCGAGGACGACGCGTACTGGCCGCTGCTGGCCGCGGCCGCGGCCGAGCGGGGCAGTGCCGGGGACCAGGACGAGGTGGCCGCCATGACCGAGGAGCACGCGGGGATCGACCCCGAGCTCGACGCCTGCCGGGAGGCCTTCGTGCGTGTCCTGGAGCACCCGTGCGACGCGCACCGCAACGCCCTCGACATCCGGGTGACGGGCCTGCGCGAGCTGCTGCTCGAGCACCTGCACCACGAGGAGACCGTCGTGCTGCCGATGCTCCAGCGGCTGTGGACCACCGAGGAGTTCGAGGCGGCCGAGAAGGGCGTCCAGAAGCACTACCCGCCGAAGGAGGCGCCCTTCATCGTGGCCTGGGCCCTGTGGCGCCTGCCCGAGCCGGCCCGCGACCGGATGGTCGGGCTCGCCGGGCCGGCGTACGCCGTGCTGCACCGGGTGGTGCGTCGCCGCTTCGCCCGGCGCGAGCTCGCCACGTTCCGCTACGCCGACCCGCAGGTCTGACCGGCTCAGAACCCCAGCGACGAGCGGCGCTCGGCCAGCCACCCGAGGTAGGCCGGGAGCCGCCAGGTGGTGGCCAGCGCCTCGGCGCGCGCCGCGGCGGCGCGGGCCTGGTCGACGTCGCCGAGCAGCGCGAGGGCGAGCGCGAGGTAGCCGTCGACCGGGCCGAAGCCGACCGAGACGCCGGCGACCACCATCCGGCTGCTGGCCTGCCGCAGCACGTCGACGGCCTGCCGTGCGAGCGCCGGGTCGCCCAGGCAGGCGGCGATGTCGGCGCGCTCCGCGGCCTCCATGGTGGCGTGCCACAGGTCGGGGACCGGCGGGACCGGGCGACGCGCGATCTCGGCCCGGGCCTCGGTGAGCTGACCGGCCCGGGTCGACTGGAACACGGCTCCGACGGCGAGGAACGGGTCCGGGGCGGCCCGCATGACCTCGCGGTACGCCTCGGCGACCGCGGGGGTGAGCTCGGGGCGCCAGGTGGCGGCCGTGAAGGACAGGGCGAAGTCGAGCGACTCGTCGGCCGGGGTGGTCACCTCGCTGCGCATCCCGCGCAACCGCTCCTCGATGGCCTCGGCCTCGGCGAGCCGCCCCGCCATCAGGGTCAGGCTGAGCCGGACGAAGCCGAGGGCGAACTCGACGTAGGGCAGGCGACGACGCCGGGCGATGGCCTCGGCCGCCTCGGACTCGGCCTCCCAGACCGCCAGGTCGGCCGCCTCGACGGCCGCTCCGGCCAGGGCCGCGCGGCCCACGGCCTCGGCCGCCTCGTCACGGCACTCACGGGCCGCCTCGACCTCCTCGCGGGCCAGCTCGAGGCGACGCGCGAGGTAGCGGGGGCGCCACAACGCGAGCCAGCCGGTGCGGGCCGCCCACCCCCTCAGCTCGGCGTCGCCCAGACGTCGACCCAGCGCGAGACCCTCCTCGACCAGCGCCTCGACCTCGGGCTCGTAGCCGGGCGCGTAGTAGAGCTGGACGGCGAGGGCGAGCATCAGCCGGCACCGGGTGGGCGAGTCGCGCGGACCCGCCACGGCGAGCGCCTCGCGCAGGTCGTCGACGAGGTCCTCGGAGACCTCGTCATAGGACTGCGGCAACCAGATGTTGTAGCGCGTGAGCCCGGCCACCGCGAGCGCGACACGGTCGGGGTCGCCGTCGGCGCTCGCGAGCCGGACGGCCTCGGCGACGGCCTCGACGACGGCGCGCCACCGAGCGGCCCGCGCCGCGACCTCGGCGAAGCCGAGCAGCAGGTCGTAGCGCTCTGCGCGGGTCGCGGCCGGGTCGAGCGCGTGGCTCGCGAGTGCCGAGGTGTAGAGGTCGGTCGCCTCGACGTTGGCCCAGACCCGACGGGCCTGCGCGGCGGCGGACACGGCCGCCCGCCAGGCCGACGCTGCGTGCGCCGGGCCGGCGGCCCGCCAGTGCCGTGCGAGCTCGAAGGTCCGCTCCGCCTCGCGCAGCCCGACCCACGGCGACGACTCCAGGGCCCGCGCGATCCGGGCGTGCACGCGCGTGAGCTGGCCGGTGGGCGCGGCGGCCACCACGGCGTCGCGGGTCAGCGCGTGCGCGAAAGCGACCCGCCCGTCGGGTCGGACGTCGACCGCTCCGGTGCGCTGCGCCGGCCAGAGCAGCTCGAAGACCTCCGCCGGCGTCCGGTCGGCGACGGTCGCCAGGAGCAGGGGTGAGTGCTCGCCCCCCAGCGCCGCCGCGACGACGAGGACCTCGCGCGTCTCCTCGGGCAGCTCCTCGAGACGTCCGGCGACCACGGTCCTGACCGACTCGGGCACCACGTCGTGCCACCCACCGCCGGACAGCCCGAGGCGGGTGAGCTCGACGAGGAAGAACGGGTTGCCGCCGGTGTGGGCGCACCAGGTGTCGACCGGGGCCGGCACCGACGTGGTCCCGGCGACGGCGGCGACGAGGGTGCGGGCGTGCTCGACCCCCAGGCCGGTGAGCTCGAGGACGCGGGCCCCCTGACGGGCCAGGGTGGCGCCGAGGTCGAGCAGGGCCCCGGCCGGCTCGGGGTGCGTGCGGCGGGTCAGCAGGACCGCGACCCGGTCGCCCGGCTCGACCCCCGCGACGAGGTGGCCCAGCGCCCGCAGGGTCCGGGTGTCGGCCCAGTGCAGGTCCTCGACGACCAGGAGCACCGGATGCCGGGCGGCCCGGTCCCGGACCGTCCGCAGCAGCGCCTCCTGCACGGCGAAGGCGGCCAGGGGGCCGTCGTCGGGCGCGTAGGGCCCGGCGTCCTGTGGCGCGAGCACGTCGTCGACGTCGAGTCCGAGGGCCTCGAGGAGGCGGTGCCACGGCCACAGCGGCGGGGCACCGTCGTCCTGGGAGCAGCGTGCGACGGCGGCGACGAACCCGGCCTCGCGGGCCGCCCCCACCGTCATCGCGCCCTGGGATGGGAGCCGGGTCCGCATAGACAACCAAGTTGGCCATATGCCATATTAAGACAACCAAGTTGTCTACATCGAAGGAAGTCCCATGAACCTGTTGACCACCCTGGCCGGAGCTCGCGTCACCGAGACGCCGGCCGCCGCCATGCGCACCTACGCCAGCCCCTCTGCCGACAGCACCGCCGACGTCAGCGTGTGGCGCACCGAGATGAAGCCCGACACCTCAGGACCGGTCCACGTCATCGACACCGACCACGTCGTGGTCGTCCTCGAGGGATCCCTGCGCGCAACGGTCGACGGCGCCACGGTGGAGGCGGGCGCGGGTGACTGCGTCCTGCTCCCTCGAGACGCCGAGCGGCAGCTGGTCGCCGGCCCTCAGGGTGTCGTCACCCTGACCGCCGCGCAGCCGGGCAGCACCGCACGGGCGGGGGACGCCGACCCGGTCCGCGTCCCCTGGGCGAGCTGAGGAGCCGAGATGTCCTCCCCCGCCCGGACCCCGACGCCTGTCGGCCGGCTCGGTCAGGCGTCGCCGATGGCGCCCGGCACGAGCCGGCCCGGCCTGGCCCTGCTCGTCATCACGACCGTCCAGCTCCTCATGGTCCTCGACGTCACCATCGTCAGCATCGCCCTGCCGACCATCCAGTCCGACCTCGGGCTGAGCCTCGCGCAGGTCGAGTGGACGGTCACCGGCTACGCCCTCTCCTTCGGTGGCCTGCTGCTCCTCGGCGGCCGCCTGGGCGACGTCCTCGGACGCCGTCGCATGCTGATGGTCGGCATCGCCGTCTTCGCCGTCGCCAGCCTCGTCGCCGGCCTGGCCGGCGCCGAGGAGGTGCTGCTCGGCGCCCGCATCACCCAGGGGATCGGAGCCGCCATCGCGTCCCCCACGGCGCTCGCCCTGATCCCGGCCACCTTCCCCGAGCCCGCCGCCCGGGCCCGGGCGATGGGCGTCTACGCCGCCATGTCGGGCATCGGTGCGGCCACCGGCCTCGTCGTCGGCGGGGTCCTCACCGAGTGGGTCTCGTGGCGCTGGGTCTTCCTCCTGGCCGTCCCCTTCGCCGTGGCGATCCTCGCCCTGGCGCCGCGGGCGCTCCCCGAGCCGCCGACCCGGCGCGGGAGCCTGCCGGTCGCGTCGACGATCCTGGCCACCACCGCCGTCGCGTCGCTCGTCTACGGCGTCTCGCGCACCCCGGTGGTCGGCTGGGACGACGGAGGCAGCCTCGGCTGGGTCGTGGCGGCCGTCCTCCTCGCGGTCGTCTTCGCGGTCGTCGAGACCCGCAGCACGACGCCGCTGCTGCCGCGGGAGCAGCTGCGGATCCGGGACAAGCAGGTGGCGTGGGCGTCCACCCTGTTCCTGGGCGCGGGCATGCTGTCGACCCTGTTCCTCGCCACGCAGTTCATGCAGCTCGACCTCGGGTTCCGGCCGCTGCAGGCCGGACTCGGCTTCATCCCCTTCAGTGCGGCGATGGTCGTCACCTCGCAGGTCGCGGCCCGGATCCTGGCCCGTATTGGTCCCTGGCGGCTCATCGGGACCGGGGCCGCGCTGGCCGCGGGCGCGGCCGCGGCGATGTCGGCCCTCGACGCCGGGCAGGGCTACACCAGCCTGATGCTGCCGGCCCTCGCGGTCGAGGGCGTCGGGTTCGGCCTCGTGTTCGTCCCGGTCACCGTCACCTGCATCATGGGCGCCGCACCGCAGGAGGCCGGCGTCGTCTCCGGGCTGACGTCGACCATGCAGCAGCTCGGCGGGGCGGTCGGAGTCGCGGCGATCGTGAGCCTCAGCACCAGCGGCTCGGCCGCCACGCACCACCCGGACACCGGCACCGGGTTCGCCGTGGTGGCCGGCCTGCTGGCGGTCGTCGCCGTCGCCGCGGGCGCCCTGCTCGCGGTGAGGGAGCGGTCGAGGTCGCTGGCCGGGTGACCGGGGCTCCACGTCCGGGCGTGGAGCGCCCACCCCGACCGTCATCTCGGTTGTCCGTCGCCCGTCCTCGTCGTTACCGTGAAGGAGTGTCCGACGTGCCGCTGGTCCGCCTGCTCTCGATGGCCGTCACGGTGGCCCTCGAGGAGCTCCACACCGAGCTGCACGAGCGAGGTCACGGCACGCTGCGCCCGGCCCACGGCTACGCGCTCAACGCCGTCCTCAACGGTCGCGACACCGTCTCCGAGATGGCCCCGCTGCTCGGGATGACCAAGCAGGGCGCGGCCAAGCTCGTCCAGGCGTTGATCGACGAGGACTACCTGGCGATCGACGAGGCCGGCGGCGCGGACGCCCGGCGCAAGCCCCTGGTGCTCACGGCTCGAGGCCACGAGGCGGTCCAGGTCTCGGTCGACATCCAGGACCGGATCGAGCGCGAGTGGGCCGAGCTGGTCGGTCCACGCCGGATGGCGAGCACCCGCGCCGCGCTCGAGCGTGCGGTGACCCACGCCGCGGGCGGTGGCTACCCACCGGTACGTCTGGGCTGGTAGCCGGATCGCCGCTCGCACACGACACCCGGGTCCGACCCGCGCGCCTGACTTCCCGGCCGCGCCGGGTTGGAGTGTGATGACAGACTCATGAGGTGAGGGACCACCGCGTCAACCCGGTCGACGCCATCTGGCTCAACATGGACCGGGCTCACAACCTGATGGTCATCGAGTGCGTCCTGTTCCTCGACGGGCCGCTCGACCGGGCGAGGTTCGACCGCGTGGTGCAGCGACGGCTGATCGACGCCTACCCCGTCTTCTCGCGTCGCCCCGTCGTCGGGTCCCGCCGCCGGTCGAAGGCGCGCTGGCGCGACGTCCCCGGCTTCGACTTCACCGAGCACGTGCGCGAGGTGAGGCTCCCGGCGCCGGGGGACGCTGCCTCGCTGCAGGCCTACGTCGGTGGCTTCCTCTCGACGCCGCTGCCGCGCGACCGCCCCCTGTGGGACATCCACCTCATCGACGGGCTCGACGAGGGCTCGGCGATCTACGTGCGACTGCACCACGCCCTGGCCGACGGCATCGCGCTCACGCAGGTCCTGCTGTCGCTGACGGACGTGACGCCTGATGCCGACGTGAGCGGAGGGCACGGCACCGGTGCGCGACACCACGGTGTCGGTGACCTCGTCGCCGTGGCCCGTCGCGCCGCGCCGGAGGTGACGGGGGCGCTGCGACCGGCTCGGGTCCGGGCGTCGACCCTCGCAGTGATCCGGGGCGTGCTCAGCGGAGCGGGTGTGCTCGGCAAGCTGGTCCTGACCCGCAACCCGAGGTCGGCGCTGGTCGGTTCGGCGGGCCCGCACAAGCGAGCGGTCTGGTCCGACCCGATCGACCTGCAGCTGATCAAGGACATCGCCGCCACCTCGCAGGCGACCGTCAACGACGTCCTGGTCTCGGCGCTGGCCGGTGCCCTCCAGCGCTACCAGGTCGAGCGGGGTGCGCGCGCGGTCGACATCCCGACGGTGGTCCCGGTCAACCTGCGTCCGATGCACCTGCCTCTTCCCCGCGAGCTCGGCAACCGCTTCGCGCTCGTCCTGCTGGTGCTGCCCTCCGGGCTCAGCTCCGCGGCCGAGCGCCTCGCCGAGACCAAGCGTCGGATGGATCGGATCAAGGGGTCCCCCGAACCGGTCATGACGTTCGCGCTGATCCAGACGATCGGCCGCCTCGGGCGGCGGCTCAGCAGCGCCCTCGTGGCCTTCTTCGGCGGCAAGGCGTGCGGTGTCACCACCAACGTCCCCGGCCCGAGAGAGCCACGCTTCCTCGCGGGGACCCGGATCACCAGCCTGCTGGGCTGGGTGCCCGGGTCGGCCCACCAGACGCTCGGGACGTGCATCTTCACCTACGCCGGCACGGTGCGGGTCGGCTTCAAGACCGACACCGCCGTCATCGCGGACCCCGACCGGATCCTCGCCGCGTTCCACGCGGAGATCGACGACCTGTCCCGCGTGCTCGCCGCGGCCGGGCGCCGCTGACCGACGCTTCCTCCCCGTCGTTCTTGCGCAAACGTTGGGGTTCGGGGTGTCGTCCCCGGCCGGTGCGCTCGGCTAGCCTGAGGCGCCGCCCCCCGCTCGACCGTGGGGGGAGAGCGGGGGGCGGTTCACCCCATGTGGCCTCTCGAGGGTCCCCGCTCCTCCGACGTCCTCGTCGCTCTCCGTACCCTGCAGCCATGAGCGCTCTCACCGCCCTCGCCGACGGCTTCCTCGACCGCTCGCTGGTCCTCGGCTACACCAAGATCGGTCCCTCCCTGCGGCGCCACTGGTGGCCGGCCGACCCCCAGCCCGGGTGCCTCGACGGCCAGCGCGTGGTCGTCACCGGCGCCACCTCCGGCATCGGCGAGGCGATGGTCACCCTGTTCGCCGCCCTCGGCGCGACCGTGCACGTGCTGGGCCGCAACCCCGCCAAGGTCGCCACCGTCGTGGCCGACGTACGCCGGGCGCTGCCGTCGGCGACGCTGGTCGAGGAGGTCTGCGACGTCGGTGACCTCGACGCCGTCCGGGCCTGGTGCGACGACTTCTCCGGTCGCGTCGACAGCCTGCGCGGCCTGGTCCACAACGCCGGGACCCTGCCCGCCGAGCGCACCGAGTCGCCGCAGGGCCACGAGATGACGCTGGCGGTCCACGTGCTCGGACCCCACCTCATGACCGAGCGGCTGCTGCCGCTGCTGGGTGCCGCCGCCGACCGCCCCGGCGGCGCCGGCAGCGTGGTGTGGATGTCGTCGGGCGGCATGTACAGCGCCGGCCTGCGCAGCACCCCCGACGAGATCGAGTACCGCGACGGCACCTACGACGGGGTGCGCGGCTACGCCCGCACCAAGCGGATGCAGGTCGAGATCGTCGACGCCTGGAACGACCGGCTGCGCGGCGGCGAGGTCCGCATCGAGAGCTGCCACCCGGGCTGGGCCGCGACGCCGGGGGTCTCCGACAGCCTGCCGGGCTTCGAGAAGGTGATGGGGCGCCTGTTCCGTGACGCCGCCTGCGGCGCCGACACGGCCGTCTGGCTCGTCGCGAACCGCCCCGACTCCACCGGCACCCACCACTTCTGGCACGACCGGGCGCCGCGCCCCACGACGTACCCCGTGCAGCGGCGACCCGACCTCGCCGCGCGGCGCGCGTTCGTCGACTACGTGGCAGCGGCGACCGGGACGGTCTGGCCCTAGCCGGCGGCAGACCTGCGGACGGGCCGCAGCGGGAGCAGCCGGCGCCGCCCCGTCTCGCCGGACGCGCCGGGCTCGTCGCGGGTGACGACCTCGGTGACGTCGGGGCACCGGGCGCGCACGGCGACCTCGAAGCGTTGCGTCAAGGTCAGGTCGCTGCTCGGGCAGTGGGCGCAGGCGCCGCCCAGCGCCACCTCGACCCGTCCGCCGCGTACGTCGAGCAGGCTGATCCGCCCGCCGTGGCCGCGTACGTAGTCGCCCACGTCACCGGCGATCACCTGCTCGACGGCCATCCGCAGCACGTCGTCGCGGTCGGCACCGCCGGGGCCGCGCCAGGCCGAGGCGTCGCCGAGGGCCGCGACCAGCGCCGAGCGGACCCGGCCGCCCACGACGCGCCACGACCGGCCCGCCGCGATCGCGACGCGCACGGCGTCGGGCTCGACCTCGACACGGGTCACGGTGCCGTCGTCGACCAGGGTCTGCAGCTCCGGGGGCAGGGCCGCGGGCGCGCCCACGAAGGGCAGCGTGCCGGCCGGCATCACCCAGCGCACCGCGGTCGGGTCGCCGGCGACCGGCTCAGGGTGGATGGCCACGCTCACACGAACGCACCCACCACTAGGCGGGTGAGCGCCGCCATCGACCAGGCGACGACGAAGAGGTAGCCGAAGGCGATCGCCGGCCACTTCCACGAACCGGACTCGCGGCGCAGCACGCCGACGGTCGACATGCACTGCAGGGCGTAGAGGAAGAAGACCAGCAGCGCGGCCAGGACCGGTGCCGTGAAGAGCGGCTCGCCGGCGCGCGGGCCGTCGGCCACGGTCATCTGCTCGAGCGCGTCGGCCGGCTGGTCGGGGTTCTCGGCGGCTGCCACCTGTCCGAGCGTGGCCACGAACACCTCGCGCGCCGACAGCGAGGCCAGCACGCTGACGTTGATGCGCCAGTCGAAGCCGAGCGGCTCGAAGACCGGCTCGACGAACCGTCCGACCGCCGCGCCCGCGCTGTGGTCGATGACGTACGTCGACACCGCGGCCCGGTCGCTGGGCTCGACGCCGTCGGCGCGCAGCTGCGCGTCCGAGGGGTGGGGCAGGTTGAGCAGCAACCACAGCACGATGGTGGTGCCGAGGATGATCTTGGCGACCTTGCGCAGGAACCCGCGGCAGGCGTCGTAGACGGCCAGGCCGACCGAGCGCAGCGACGGCACGCGGTAGGGCGGCATCTCCATGTAGAACGGCAGCAGCGGTCCGGTGCCGCGCCCGATGCGGGAGAAGAGCCAGGCCGACGCCATCGCCGACAGCGCGCCGACCAGGTAGAGGGCGAACATCACGACACCCTGCGCGCCGACGGGGCCGAACCGGGCGTCGCGGTCGACGAGCAGCCCGATCAGCAGCACGTAGACGGGCAGCCGCGCCGAGCAGGTCATCAGCGGCGCGCCCATCATGGTCGCGATCCGGTCGCGCGGCGAGGGCAGGGTGCGGGTGGCCATGATGCCGGGGATCGCGCAGGCCAGCGACGACAGCAGCGCGACGAAGGCGCGGCCCTCGAGCCCGGCCCCGGCCATCACCCGGTCCATCAGGAAGGCGGCGCGGGCCATGTAGCCCACGCCCTCCATGAGCGAGATGAGCACGAAGAGCAGGGCGATCTGGGGCAGGAAGACCAGCACCCCGCCGACCCCGCCGAGGATCCCGTCGGACAAGAAGCTCGCCAGCCAGTCGATCGACACGTGCGCATCGACCTGGTCGCCGAGGAACGCGAAGAAGGTCTCGATGTAGCCCTGCAGCGGCGCCGCGACGGCGAAGATCACCTGGAAGAAGGCGAACATCGTGAGCGCGAAGACGATGCTGCCCCACACCGGGTGGAGCAGCACGGCGTCGATGCGCTGGGTCCGCGCGTCGGTGACGGGGAGCCGGTAGCCCGACGAGGTCAGCACCGAGTCGATCCAGCCGGTCACCCCGGTCGGGTCCGTGGGCGGCAGCACGACGGGCGTCGACCACTCGTCGGGACGCACCATCAGCGCACGCAGCCCGCCGAGCTGCTGTCGGCGGCCGCCGACGACCGCGACGACGGGCACGCCGAGGGCACGACGCAGGGCCTCGACGTCGAGGGCGCCCTGGCGTCGGTAGAGCTCGTCGGTGAAGGTCAGCACCACGCACGTCGGCACCGACGTGTGGAGCACCTGGGCCAGCATGCGCAGCGAGCGGCGCAGCGTGGTCGCGTCGAGGGTCACCAGCAGGCCCTCGGGGGTCACGGTCGTGGGGTCGCCGGGGTCGAGGACGTCGCTGACGATCTGCTCGTCCGGGCTGATCGCGTCGAGGCTGTAGGTGCCGGGGAGGTCCTCGAGCAGCACCTGCTGCCCGTCGACCTCGACGCGTCCCTCGTAGCGGGAGACCGTGACACCGGGGTAGTTGCCGGTCTTGGCGCGCAGCCCGGTCAGGGCGTTGAAGAGCGTGGTCTTGCCCGAGTTGGGGCTGCCGACCAGCGCGAGGTGGGTGTGGTCGAGGGTCGCCGTGGTGCCGGCGTCGCTGCCCGAACCAGACCCGGGCCCGTGGGGCCCGCAGGTCACGAGGTGGTCGAGACCTGGATGCAGCGGGCCTGCATGCGGCGCAGCGCGATGTCGTAGCCCGCGACCCGGAACACGACCGGGTCGGCCATCGGCGCCCTGCGCACCATCTCGACCTCGGCGCCGGGGGCGAACCCGAGGTCGACCAACCGGCGCGCCGTGGCCGGGTCGGCCCCGCCGGACACACCGGTGACCCGGGCGCGAGCCCCGCAGTCCAGCTCGGCGAGCGTGCCGGTCGCCGTGGCGGGGATCGCGGGTGCGGCCGAGCCCGTCGTCACCTGGACGGCGCGCGGCGTCGGGCGACGCTGGCCGAGGGTGAAGGACATGACGGACATCTGCGGGTCTCCCGGGGGAACGGCGGAAGGTGAGGCTTGCCTACACCAGTAGAGGCTAGCCTAACCGGCGCCGCCGCCGGACGCCAGTGTCCTGACGGGTGGTGACCCCGACCTCGCCGTACGACGGGCAGGATGGCGCCGTGAGCCATGCACCCATGCCCGGCGCCGAGGGCCTCGCCGAGCCGCTGCGGTCGCGGTGGAGCCCCAGCGTCTTCGACGACACCCACGTGCTGGCGACCGCCGAGGTCGAGACCCTGCTCGCGGCGGCCCGGTGGGCGCCGAGCGCCGGCAACAGCCAGCCGTGGCGCTTCGTCGTGGCTCCGCGCGGCAGCGCCGCGCACTCCGCGTTCGTCCCCCACCTCAGCCGCGGCAACGCCGGCTGGGTGCCACGCGCCTCGCTGCTGCTGGTCGCCGGCTGCGAGGTCGTCGACGTCAAGGACGCCGACACCGCGCGCTACGACCTCGGCCAGGCCGCCGCCCACGTGACCCTGCAGGCCCGCGCGATGGGGCTGCACGCCCACCAGCTCGGCGGCTTCGACACGCAGGGAGCGGCCGTCGCGCTCGGCGTGCCCGACCACGTGCAGCTGCTGGCGACCATCGCGATCGGGGCCCGCGGCGACGCCGCGACCGTGCCCGAGCGTGACCGCGAGCGCGAGCAGCGCGAGCGCACCCGTCGACCGCTGGGCGAGATCGCGTACGACGTGGGGTGGCGGCCGTGGGCCGGCTGAGCAACAAGGGCGTCCTGGTCGTCCTGCTCCTGCTCGCCCTGGTCAACGTGCCCTTCGTGCACGGCGCGTGGGTCGGGCACCAGCTCGACCGCAACGGGGTCGAGACGACCGCGACCGTGACCGCCAGCCGCGGCTCGGGTGACGGCGGGCTGGTCGACTTCCGCTTCGACCCGCGGGTCGACCCCGACCAGCGGACCTGGACCGCCGCACTCGACGCGGACGGCTTCGACGTCGCCGAGAGCGCCGGCACCATCGAGGTCCGGGTCGTCCCCGGCTCCCCCCAGAACTACCGCGTGTCCGGCGAGCAGGGGGCCGGCGTCCTGGTGGTGCTCACGGTCTTCGCCGACGTGGTGCTGCTGCTCGCCCTGGTGCTGCTGTGGCTGCGCACCGCCGGACCGCTGCGGCTGGTCGCCCTCGAGGACGTGCGCCGGGCCCGCCCGGCCTACAGCCTGCAGCGGCTCTCCCCCACGGAGTACGTCGTCACCGGCGAGGTGGTCGTGATCGAGCCCGGTGCGGTGGTGCTCGACCTCGGTGACCGGCAGGTGCGCGTCGAGCTCGACGGGTTCGACAACCCCGTGGGCTACGAGCAACCCGCACAGGTGAGGTGCCGCCTGCCAGAATCATCGCCATGACCTCTCTCCAGGACTTCAGCGCGACCACCCTCGACGGGCAGCCCGTCGACCTCTCGGCCTACGCCGGCAAGGTGGTGCTCGTCGTCAACACCGCCTCGCAGTGCGGCTTCACCCCCCAGTACGAAGGCCTCCAGAAGCTCTGGGAGACCTACGGCGAGCAGGGCTTCGTCATCCTCGGCTTCCCGTGCGACCAGTTCGGCCACCAGGAGCCCGGCGACGAGGCCGCCATCGGTGCGTTCTGCCAGAAGAACTACGGCGTCACCTTCCCGATGATGAGCAAGATCGAGGTCAACGGCGACGGCGCCCACCCGCTCTACCAGTGGCTGCGCAAGGAGAAGGGCGGCCTGCTCGGCGGCAAGATCAAGTGGAACTTCACCAAGTACCTCGTGGGCAAGGACGGCCAGGTCATCGACCGCTACGCGCCGACGACCAAGCCCGAGAAGATCTCCGGCGACATCGAGAAGGCCCTCCAGGCCTGATCCGGCCTGATCACCGCGTGAGCACCTTCACCTCGTCCACCACCGCAGAGGCCGTCGTCCCGGTCGAGCGCGCCCGCGTCTGGGAGGCGTTGACGCAGCCCGACCTGGTGGCGGCGTTCACGCCGTTCATCTCCCGGATCACCACCGACGGCGGCGACCACTGGATCTGGCACATGTCGGGGCTCCAGGTGCTCGGCAAGGGCTTCTCCGCGACCTTCACCGAGCGGATGACGCTCGAGGAGGGCACGCGGATCGAGTTCACCCACGACCCGCCGGCCGGTGCCAAGGAGCGGGCGGGCGTCCACGGCTGGTACGCCCTGGCCGACCACCCCGACGGCGTGCTGCTCGAGACCAGCATGGAGATCTGCGTCGACCTCCCGCTGCCCAAGGTCTCCGGCGGCGCGGTCCGTACGACGATGCGCGGGGTCATCCACCAGATGGGCGACCGCTTCTCCAAGAACCTCCTGACGCACCTGGGCGTCTAGGTCGCTGCGGTGGTCGAGGTGCGAGGAGCGCCGGCGACGACACGTCGCCGGCGCAGGCCGACGAGCGCGAGGACCGCACCGGCCGCCGCCAGCACGGCACTGACCTCGAGGGCGCGGTGCAGGCCCTCGAGCAGCGCCTGCGACGGGTCGGTGCCGGTGCGTGCGAGCGCGTCGACCCGGTCGAAGGCCAGCGTGCTGAGCACCGCGAGACCCACGGCCGCGCCGACCTGCTGGGTGGTGTTGAACAGCCCCGAGGCCAGGCCCGACTCGCCCTCGCCACCGAGGTCCTCGGTCGCCGCGGCGAGCACGGCGACGGCGGCGATCCCCAGCCCGGTGCCCCACAGCAGGCTCGGCGGCAGGAAGCCCGCGGCGTACGAGTCGTCGGCCTGCAGCTGCGAGAACCACCACAGCCCGGCCGCCAGCATCACCATCCCGCCGACCAAGGGCACCCGCGCCCCCAGGCGCGGCAGCAGCGCCGACGCCAGCCCGCTGCCGAGGAAGGCCGCAGCGGCCAGCGGGAGGTAGGCCAGGCCGGAGTCCTGGGCCGTCTCGCCGCGCACCTGCTGCAGGTAGAGCGTCAGCACGAAGAACGTCGACAGCTGCACGCCGCCGAAGAGGATGTTGGTCGCGTTGCCCACGCTGAGGTTGCGCAGCCCGAAGACGTCGAGCGGGACCAGGGGGTCGCGGGTCCGGCCCTCGACCACGACGAACGCGGCGAGCAGGACGACCGAGGCCGCGAAGGAGCCGAGCACCAGGCCCGAGGTCCAGCCGTGCTCCTCGCTGCTGACCACGCCGAAGACCAGCGCGGTGACGGTCGCGGTGATCAGCACCGAGCCGGGCAGGTCGAGGGTCGTGGCCCGCTGCCCGCCCGCCGGGGCCACCAGGCGCAGGGTGGCGGCCGCGACGACGACGCAGACCGGCACGTTGATCCAGAAGATCCAGGGCCAGCCGGGGCCGTCGGTGAGCAGGCCGCCGAGCAGGACGCCCGCCGCCCCGGCGACGCCGCTGACCGCACCCCACGCGCCCAGGGCGACGGCACGACGTCGACCGCGGAAGCCCGAGGTCAGCAGCGACAGACCCGCCGGTGACAGCATCGCGGCCCCCACGCCCTGCACCACCCGGGCGCCGAGCAGGACCGCGGGCTCGGTGGCCAGGGCACAGGCGGCCGAGGCACCCGCGAACAGCGCGAGCCCGGCGAGGAAGACCCGGCGGCCGTCGACCAGGTCGGTCAGCCGTCCTCCGAGCAGCAGCAGGCCGCCGAACGCCAGGACGTAGGCGTTGATGATCCACTGCAGGTCGGTGGGGTCGAAGCCGAGGTCGGCCTCGATCGTCGGGATCGCGATGTTCACGATCGAGGCGTCGAGGATGACGATGAACTGCGCGGCGGCCAGGACCGGCAGCGCCGCCCAGCGGGCCGGCCCCCGGTCGTCGGTCGGATCGTCGGTCGGATCGTCGGTCGGGTCGCCGGCGCGGGGCCCGGCCGCGGGCTGGTGGGTGGTCATGAGGTCGTCCTCCGGGTCGTGTGGGTGGCGGCCGTACGATGGAGCTGACGGCCAGTTCTGAACTACGAGTTCAGAAATGTACTGATAGATCATTTCTGCCCACCACCCCGAAGGAGAGGTCATGCCCGCGCCCGGCGACCTGAACCCACGCGTCGTACGCACCCGCAACGACGTCCTCGGGGCGGCGATCCGCGTGTTCGTCGACGAAGGGTGGGACGCGCTGACCCACCCGCACGTGGCGGCGGTGGCGGGCTACTCCAAGGCCACGCTCTACGCCCACTGGCCGACCCGGTTCGACCTCGTGCGCGACGCCTTCGTGCACTTCGGTGCGATGCCGCACCACGTGCCGACCGGCGACCTGCGCGCCGACCTGCTCGGCGAGCTGCGCTCCTTCCGGGCCGCGATGGTCGACCACCGGCTCGACCGGGCGATGACGATGGTCGTCGAGCTGGCCACCGCCGTGCCCGAGCTGGCCGACGTCCGCGAGCGCTTCGTCGTCGACGGCGAGCGGGTGATGCGCACGATCCTGGAGCCCCACCTCAGCGGCGCCGCGCTGGAGGCCGCCACCGTGATGGTGTGCGGGGCCGTGGTGCACACCTCGCTGCTGCACGCCCGGCCGATCGACGACGACGTCCTCGAGGCGGTCGTCGACCTGGCGCTGGGCGGGATCGGCGCGCCGGACGGCCCGGCCGCGACCACTACGACCACTACTTGCCCGTGACCGAGCAGGGGGTCGATGGTGGGCGGGTGTCCCGGACCGCCACCACCTCGTCGTACTCGATCACCATGCGCCTGCACACCGCGCCCGACCACAGCGTGGTGGGCGCGGTCGCGACGGCGATCGCCGCGGCCGGGGGCATCGTCACGGCGCTCGACGTCGCCGAGTCGAGCCACACCCGGCTCGTGCTCGACGTCACCTGCTCGGCCGGCGACGCCGACCACGCCAAGCTGTTGGAGCAGGCGGCCGACGAGGTCGAGGGCGTCGAGGTCCACAAGGTCAGCGACCGCACGTTCCTGCTCCACATCGGCGGCAAGATCGAGGTCGCCTCGAAGGTGCCGCTGCGCAACCGCGACGACCTGTCGATGGCCTACACCCCGGGCGTGGGCCGGGTGAGCATGGCGATCGCCGAGAACCCCGACGACGTCTGGCGCCTGACGGTCAAGGGCAACTCCGTCGCGGTCGTCACCGACGGCTCCGCCGTGCTCGGGCTCGGCAACATCGGCCCCGGCGCGGCGCTGCCGGTGATGGAGGGCAAGGCCGCGCTGTTCAAGCGGTTCGCCGACATCGACGCGTGGCCGATCTGCCTGGCCACCCAGGACACCGACGAGATCGTCAAGGCCGTCGAGATGATCGCCCCCGGCTTCGGCGGCATCAACCTCGAGGACATCGCGGCCCCGCGGTGCTTCGAGATCGAGCGACGCCTGCGCGCGAGCCTCGACATCCCGGTCTTCCACGACGACCAGCACGGCACCGCCATCGTCGTGCTCGCCGCCCTGACCAACGCGATGCGCGTGGTCGGCAAGTCCCTGCCCGCAGCCCGGGTGGTCGTGGCCGGGGCGGGCGCCGCCGGTACGGCGATCGTGACGCTCCTGCTCGCCGCCGGGGTCACCGACGTGGTCGTCTACGACCGGGTCGGCTGCCTGGTGCCCGACCTCGCCGGGCTCTCGCCCGCGCAGGAGGAGCTCGCACGTGCCACCAACCCGCGTCGGGTCACCGGTGACCTCCACGACGCCCTGGGCGCAGGCGGCGGCGCCGACGTCTTCATCGGCGTCAGCGCGCCCAACATCCTCGACCCCGAGTGGATCCGCGACATGGCCGACAAGGCGGTCGTCTTCGCCCTGGCCAACCCCGACCCCGAGGTCGACCCGGCCGAGGCCGGCCGCTACGCCGCGGTCGTGGCGTCCGGGCGCTCCGACTACCCCAACCAGATCAACAACGTGCTCGCCTTCCCCGGGGTCTTCCGCGGCCTGCTCGACGCCCGCGCCCACGAGATCACCGTCGACATGCTGCTGCGGGCCGCCGAGGCCATCGCCCTGGTCGTGCGCGACGACGAGCTCAACCCCAGCTTCATCATCCCCAGCGTGTTCGACCCCGACGTGCCGAAGGCCGTGGCTGCGGCGATCCGCGGCGTCTAGGTCCCGCAGGCGGGTCTCAGCCGCGGGTCAGGAGCCGGGCCGCGGGGCGCAGCTCGACGAGCTCGTCGAGGGCGGTGTCGCGCAGGCCGGGCTCCGGCGCCTGGACCGTGACCGAGTAGGGCTGCTCGGCGTAGGCCACGGTCACGCGGTAGGTGCCGTCGGCCTGCGGCTTCTCGGAGCTGAACACGAGCTGCTCCCCGTCGGCGACCGGGTCGGCGCCGTACGTGCGGCGCAGGAACGCCAGGCCCGCGGTCACCGACGTCCGCACGGTGTAGGTCACGGTGACCGGACGCTGGTCCAGCCGCAGGTCGCACCGGAACTCGACCGGGCGGGCCTGGTCGCGCTCGCGGCGCTCGACGGCGGTGCAGCGGGCGTCGTCGGGCCGGAAGCTCGGGAAGACCCAGCGCAGCCCCGCCTTGCCGCTGGGCTGCGTGCAGTCGGCCAGCGGCGCGACGACGCCGTCCCAGCAGGTGACGTCGGGCGCGGGCGCCGCGTCGTCGGGCAGGTCGGCCCAGAGCTTGGACGCGCCGACGGCGGCCACGACCAGCAGACCGACCACGAGCGGCAGCAGGACGATCAGCACCCGTGCGCGCCGCAGGACCCTCAGCACGACGTGGCGCTCCGCGACCTCGTCGTCGTGGTCGTCGTCGACGTACGACACCGGTGCCGGGTCGGGGGCCGGGTCGGGGGCCGGGTCGGACATGGGGCTCATTGTGCGGGGTCCGCGCCACAGCACGGCGCTGAACCACCGGCCGGGACGGCGCGGGGCGGAGAACGCCGCCACTTTACAAAAATGACCCTCTTGTCAAAGCGCTTTACATCCCCTACGGTTCTGTAAACCCGCAAGGACGCAGGAGGCCTTTCATGACCGACACCATCCGCAACAGCACGGTGCCCGCCGGGTCGAGCGAGACCTGGAAGGACTCCAAGCGCTACCTCTGGCTGATCGGGCTCGTGGTCCCGTCGCTGGCCTTCGCCGCCGGTGGCCTGTGGGCCCTGACCGGCTGGGGGGTGTGGTTCTGGATCGGCCCGATCGTGGTCCTCGGCGTCGTGCCGGCCATCGACCTGTTCGCCGGCCTCGACCGCTCCAACCCGCCCGAGGACGCGATCGAGGCGCTGGAGAAGGACAAGTACTACCGCTGGATCACCTACCTCTTCCTGCCCATCCAGTACGTCGGCTTCGTGGCGGCGTTCTACGTGATCGCGCAGGGGGCGCCGTTCGGGCTCGGTGAGCTGAGCCTGGTCGACAAGATCGGCCTGGCCGTCACCATCGGCACCATCGGCGGCATCGGCATCAACACCGCCCACGAGCTCGGCCACAAGCGCGAGGCCAACGAGCGCTGGCTGTCGAAGATCGCCCTGGCCCAGAGCTTCTACGGCCACTTCTACATCGAGCACAACCGCGGCCACCACGTGCGCGTGGCCACCCCCGAGGACCCCGCGTCGTCCCGCCTGGGTGAGACCTTCTACGCCTTCTGGCCGCGCACCGTGGCCGGCTCGCTCAAGAGCGCCTGGCACCTGGAGAAGAAGCGCTACGCCCGCAAGCAGACCCACCCCTTCCACCTCGGCAACGACGTCCTCAACGCCTGGCTGATGTCGGCGGTGCTCTTCGGCGGCCTGGTCGCCTGGCTCGGCGTCGAGATCCTGCCCTTCCTGGTCATCCAGGCCGTGATCGGCTTCTCGCTGCTCGAGGTCGTCAACTTCATGGAGCACTACGGCATGCTGCGCCAGAAGGTCGGCTCCGGCACGAAGCAGCGCTACGAGCGCGTCGACCCGTCGCACTCCTGGAACTCCAACAACATCGCCACCAACGTGCTGCTTTACCACCTGCAGCGCCACAGCGACCACCACGCCAACCCCACGCGTCGCTACCAGACCCTGCGCGACTTCGAGGAGAGCCCGGTGCTCCCCACCGGCTACGCCGGCATGATCGTCCTGGCCCTGGTGCCGCCGCTGTTCCGCAAGGCCATGGACCAGCGCGTCGTCGACCACTTCGGCGGCGACGTCACCCTGGCCAACGTGCAGCCGGGCAAGCTCGACACCTACCTCGCCCGCTACCCCCGCCCCACCGAGGTCCTCGAGGCCGAGCGGATCGCCCGTGAGGACGCCGCCGCGGCGACCGCTGCTGCGGCCGCGACCGAGGAGGTGCTGGCGGCCCGGTGCCCCGGGTGCGGCTACACCTACGAGGTCGAGGTCGGCAACGAGCTCGAGGGCTTCGCGGCCGGCACGGCCTGGAAGGACATCCCCGACGACTGGTGCTGCCCCGACTGCGGGGTGCGCGAGAAGGTCGACTTCGTCGCCCTGGACCCCACCGCGAAGCAGGACGCCTGAGATGGGCGCCCGGATCCACGTCGACTACGACAAGTGCGAGGGCCTCGGCATGTGCGAGGCGATGGCCTCGGACTACTTCGAGCTGCGCGAGTCCGCCGACGGCGACGACGAGATGCACGTGCTGCAGCAGGACGTGCCCGAGGCCGACCGCGCGCACGTGCACGCCGCCACCCAGGCCTGCCCGGTGCTCGCCCTCACCCTCGAGGGGTAAGGGGCACGCCTACGCTGGTGGCCATGACCGACGTAGCGGCGCCGCCGACGACACGTGAGCGTGTCGTCGACGCCGCCGTACGCCTGACCAGCGAGGTCGGCTGGTCGCAGGTCACGATGGCCAAGCTCGCCGACGAGGTCGGGGTGAGCCGTCAGACGGTCTACAACGAGATCGGCACCAAGCCGGGTCTCGCCGAGGCCATGATCCTGCGCGAGCTCGACCGCTTCCTCGGCGTGGTGTCGCTGGCCTTCGACGAGCACCCCGACGACCTGGTCCAGGCGATCCGGGTGGCGTCGCGCACCGTGCTCGAGCACGCCACCGGCAACCCCCTGCTGCACGCCGTGGTCTCGGCGACCCACGGGGCCGACACCGAGCTGCTGCCGCTGCTGACCACCCACGCCGAGTCGCTGCTCGTGGTCGCCAAGGACGTCATCGCCGAACGGATCGCGCCCTACCGGCTGGGCCTCGACGCGCCCCGGCTGCACGCCGCGATCGACATGGTCGTGCGGTTGGTGCTCAGCCACGTCATGCAGCCCAGCGGGCCGCCCGACGCCACCGCCGACGACATCGCCTGGATCGCCCAACGCGTCCTGCGCTGAGCCGGGCCCGACCCTGGGCGAACCGGGCCCGTGCGTTGCCGGCTCCGACTACGCTCGAGGCGAAGGAGGGTCCATGAGGTGGTCGCGCGCGTCGACGGCCGTCGCGGTGGCGACGGTGCTGCTGCTGACGGGGTGCTCCAGCGACGCCGCAGACGCCCCCGGTGCACCGGCCGCGACCGACCCCGCAGCCGCGTCGCCGCCGCCGTCGGACGCTCCTGGTGCCGACGGTGCGCCGCCGGCCCCGGTCACCCTCGACCCGGCGTACGCCGTGGAACGGCCCGGGCGCCGCACGGGCGCGGTCGGACCGGCCGACATCCTCGTGGCGGGCAAGCAGACGCTCAGCCCCGAGCTGGTGGCGCGGATCGAGGCCCTCGACGGGGTGCAGGTCGCCACGACCATCTCGCTGGCCAACGTGCCGCTCGAGAACAAGGTCTACAACGTCGCCGCGGTCGACCCGGGTGACTACCGCTCCTTCACCACCGCCGAGAGCGCCGACCTGCAGGAGCAGTGGGACCGCGTGGCCGCCGGCGAGGCCGCGGTGTCCTCGACGCTGCGCCAGGACCTCCCGGTCGGCGACGACGGGTCGTTGCGCCTGGGCGAGGCCCCCGGGGCCGTCGTCCACATCGGTGCCTGGGCGCCCCAGGCCGAGAAGATCGACCTGGTCGTCAACCGCAAGCGCGGCGAGGCCCTCGGCATGGTGCCCGACAACGCGCTGCTGATCAGCACCGGCCGCACGGCGCCCGAGTCGCTACGCAAGCCGCTCGCCGCGATCGTCGGCGACGAGGCCGTCGTGCAGAACCTCGACGCCGTGGCCCGCTACGGCCTCGACCCGGGCGCCTTCGACTCAGCCGTCCTGGTCGGCGACTTCGCCGACGCCGTCGGCGTCTTCAACTTCACCCCCATCGGCGGCGGCCGGATCGCGCCCGACCCGGCCTGGGTGCGCACCCACATCGTCACCGAGGCGGTGCCGATCCTCGGCACCATCACCTGCAACCGCTACCTGATGCCCCAGCTCAAGGCCGCGCTCGGCGAGATCGTGCGCCTCGGCCTGGCCGACAAGATCCACCCCGGCGAGTACGCCGGGTGCTACTACCCCCGCTACATCGCCGGCTCGAGCACCCTGTCCAACCACTCCTTCGGCCTGGCCCTCGACCTCAACGTGCCCGGCAACCAGCGCGGCACCGTCGGCGAGATGGACCGCGGCGTGGTCGCGGTCTTCAAGCGCTGGGGCTTCGCCTGGGGCGGCGACTGGAACTACACCGACCCCATGCACTTCGAGCTGTCGCAGCTCAAGGCGCCGGGCTGAGCGCCGCGCGCACGTGGTCGGCGACCATCGCCATCGTCGTGCGCGCGCGCCCGGGGTCCTCGGTGAGGAAGTAGTGGTCGGTGCGCGGGGTGACGTCGTGGACGACGTCGACGCCGGCCTCGCGCAGCCGCTCGGCGTAGCGGTCGCCGTCGCGGCGCAGCGTGTCGCGCTCGGCGGTCAGCACGATGGCCGGCGCGAGGCCCGAGAGGTCGGGCGCCAGCACGGGTGAGGCGTAGGGCTCCGCCCGCGTGGCCGGGTCGGGGAAGTAGACGCGGCGCACCAGCGCCCGCAGCGACGGTGAGATCATGCCGGGACCGGCGGGCAGGTCGCTGGCCAGGTCGAGGGCCGGTACGCCGAGCACCTGCAGCCGCGGGACGAACGAGCCGAGGTCGCGCGCCTGCAGCGCGACGGACGCGGCGAGCCCGCCGCCGCTGGAGAACCCACCGACCGCCACCGGCGTACCACCGGCCTCGCCCGCGACGGCCGCCGCGACGTCGTGGCACTGGTGCTGGGCGACGGGGTAGGCGACGTAGGGGCCGGTGCGGAAGTCGACGTTGAGCACGCGCACCCCGGCGGTCGCGGCGACGTAGCGGCACCACCAGTCGTCCATCTGCGGGTAGCGCATCAGCCAGGCCCCGCCGTGGAAGTGCACCAGCGCCGGAGCCCCGGGCTCGCCGTACTCGTAGGCCGTCACACGCCCGTGGCGGGTGGGGAAGCGGCGCTTCGCCGGTCGGGGGAGGTCCCGGCCGGCGAAGCGCAGGTCGTCGCCGTAGCGGACGGTGAACCGCGCCGTGGCGTGCATCGTCACGGCGCTGAGGCGGTCGGAGAGGCGCACGTGGGGGTGTTCGTCACCAGCGGCGCCTCGGCTCGGTCGCGCCGCGGGCTCAGCGCCCGAAGCCGCCGAGCTCGCCGAGAGCGGCGCCGAGGCCGCCCTGCAGGTCGGGGCTGCCGGCGACCGACACGAGCTCGGCGGCCCGCTCCATCACCAGCACCGCTACCGGGTCCATGAGGTCGTCGAAGTCGTGGCCCTTGGGGCGCGGCGGCCAGCGCCGCGGCCAGCCGGTGCCGCACCACTCGTCGAACTCGAGCAGCCCGCGCACGGCCGCCAGCACGACGCCCGGCTCGGCCTTCTCGCCGCCGGCCTTGACCCGGGCGACGTCGACGAGCCTGCGCGCCACGTCGACCGAGGTCACCGCGCCGACGCGCGAGACGACCACCGACGCGAGGACGGCGTCGATCTCATGGGTGAAGCGTGCGCGGATCAGGAGCTGCCACGGCACGCTGTCGGCGCCGGGGAAGTTGTCGGGGTCCCACATGGGTGTCTCCTTGGTGTCAGGCCCGACGGGGTGCCGGGCTCGTGACAGGAGGAGAGGCGGGAGACCCGCGGTGATACCGGACCGCCTAGTTTGTCCCCCATGCGCGCAGCCCAGGTCCTCACGCCCACCGGTCCGCTCGACGTCGTCGTCACCGAGGTCGCCGAGCCGACGCCCGGACCCGACGACGTCCTGATCGAGGTGCACCGGGTCGGGGTGAGCTTCCCCGACCTGCTGCTGAGCCGCGGCGAGTACCAGATGAAGCCCGAGATGCCCTTCTCCCTGGGCGTCGACGTCGCCGGCACGGTCGTCTCGGCCCCCGAGGGCTCGGGCTTCTCAGCCGGCCGGCGCGTCGCGGCCTGTGGTGGCTGGGGCGGGGCGCAGGAGCGGGTGGCGATCCCGGCCGGGTGGGTCTTCGCCCTGCCCGACTCCACGTCGTACGACGAGGGTGCGGCGCTGCCGATGAACTACCTCACCGCCGAGTTCGCCCTCTTCGAGCGCGGCGGGCTCAAGCCCGGCGAGACCGTGCTCGTGCACGGCGCCGCCGGCGGGCTCGGCACCGCGACCATCCAGGTCGCCAAGGGCATGGGCGCCCGGGTGATCGGCGTCGTCAGCACCGAGGCCAAGAAGGCCATGGCCACCGGGGCCGGGGCCGACGAGGTCGTGCTGCTCGACGGGTTCAAGGACGCCGTCAAGGAGCTCACCGGCGGGCAGGGCGTCGACGTCGTCGCCGACATCGTCGGCGGGCCGGCGTTCACCGACTCGTTGCGCTCGTTGGCGACCCAGGGGCGCCTGCTGGTGCTGGGCTTCGCCTCCGGCGCGGGCATCCCCGAGGTCAAGGTCAACCGCCTGCTGCTCAACAACGTCGACGTCCGCGGGGTCGGCTGGGGGGCCTACGCCATGCTGCGCCCGGGCTACATGCACGAGCAGTGGGCGCGGCTCGTGCCGATGATCGAGGCCGGTCACGTCAAGCCTCCGGTCGGCAAGGTCTACGAGCTCGAGGAGTTCGGTCAGGCACTGGTCGACATGGACGAGCGGCGCACCCTCGGCAAGTCGGTGGTGCGTGTCCGCGACTGACCCACGTGACCCGCTCGACCCCGCCCACCGCCAGGCGGCCCACGCCGTCCGGCTCGAGTGGGGTCCCACCGGTGCGGCCGCCGTGGCCGCCGGCTGCGACGTCGCGGTCGTCGTCGACGTGCTGTCGTTCACCACGACGCTGACGGTGGCGCTCGACCGGGGGATCACCGTGTGGCCCTACCGCTGGAAGGACTCCGGCGCCGCGGCGTACGCCGCCGAGCGCGACGCGGTGCTCGCGGTCGGGCGGCTCGAGGCCCGGCGCGGCCAGGCCGGGGTGTCGCTGTCCCCCGCCGCGATGGCGGCGGTCGACGGCGTCGAGCGGCTGGTGCTGCCGTCGCCCAACGGCTCGGCGATCGCGTTCGCCCTGGCGGGACTCGGATGTGCGGTGGTCGGAGCGTCGCTGCGCAACGCCGCCGCGGTGGCCGAGTGGCTCCGACCGCAGGTCGAGAACGGTGCTCTCGTGGCCGTCGTACCGGCAGGGGAGCGGTGGCCCGACGGCTCGCTGCGGCCCGCGGTCGAGGACCTCTGGGGAGCCGGAGCAGTGCTCTCGCACCTGGGTCGCTTTGTCGACATGTCGGCCTGGCCGCCGGAGGCGCGGTCAGCCGCGGCGGCGCACGACGCCGTGCGGGCACGGCTCGATGAGGAGCTGGTCGCCTGTGCCAGTGGGGCGGAGCTCGTCGACAAGGGCTTCGGCGACGACGTGCGCATCGCCGCGGGGGCCGACGTCAGCCCCGTGGTGCCCCTGCTGGACGGCGACGCCTTCCGCGACGCCGCCGCCCGGCGTCAGGACGGGCAGGGGGCGTAGAGCCGGCGCGTCGGGAAGCTCTGGGGCTGCTGGTAGCCGGTCGGGTCGGTGAACGTGCAGCCGTACGTGGGCGAGGCGACGACCGCCGGGTCGAGCACGTCGTCACCCGCCGGGCGCGCCACGGCTCCGTGGCCGTGCGTGCGGCGCGACTCGACCCAGGCGGTCAGGTCGTCCCAGGCGCGACCGACCTCGGTCGGGGTGAACTCGCAGTGGCCGGCGGCCCGGATCGCGCGCTGCACCAGCAGCCCCGAGCGGTGGTGGCGGCCCACCTCGCGGGCGTAGGCCTGCTCCATCGAGAACGGGACGAACAGGTCGCCGAGCCCGTGCAGGGTCAGGGTCGGCACCTGCGGGCGCCCCTCGATGCGCGGGACCTCGGTGAGGCTGTGGGTGCGCCGCGAGCGCTTGTCGGTGGGGGCCACGCGCCGCACCGACGCGTTGACGTCGACGGGGGTCGCGGGGGAGTAGACGGTGTCGAGGTTCTGGGCCAGGCGCCCGGCGTTCTCGCGCAGCGGCCCGCCGTTGTCCGGGGTGTAGAGGGTGAACAGGAAGTCCTTCCAGACCGAGAAGGCCTGGTCGGCGCCGGGGCGCTCGCCACCGGTGAGGTCGGTCGTGAGGTCGCGCAGCTGGGCGCCGACCTCGTTGGTCGTGTCGGGCCCGCCCGGCTTCAGGCCCGTGAGGCCCAGGCGCTGCTGGATGACGGGGACGTCGTCGGTCAGGTAGTCGGCGGGCGGCGGGTAGGTCTCGCGGTCGGCGAGGTCCTGGGCGAGCAGGTTGTAGCTCAGGAAGTAGTCGAAGAGCTCCTGGTCGCCCAGCACCCCGCACATCGGCAGGGCGCCTGCGTACGTCGAGGGGTACTGCTCCAGCGACCGGCCGATGACGTGGCCTCCCATGGAGACGCCGGCCAGGTAGGTGCGGCTCGGCCGGCGGCCCAGCAGGTCGGCCGCCTCGTCGACGAGCCCGCGGGTGGTGGTGACGCCGGTGGCGACGTTGTAGTCGTTGGTGGCGTAGCTCGACGCCGCCCAGGCGTAGCCCTCGTCGAGGAAGCGCTGGCGCAGGCCGTAGCCCGGGGCGTCGACCGTGAGGACCTTGCCGGTGCCGCGGTAGCCGTGGGCCCACATGACCAGCTCGCCGTTCCAGCGCGGCGGCACCTCCACGTCGTACGCCGCGTGCTGGGTGACGCCCTGGAAGACGCGGGTGGTGCCCCCGCCGACCTGCAGCGGCGCGAGGGGCGGGTTGCTGATCGTGTAGCCGGGCAGCGGCTGGTCGTCGGGCACCGCTGTGGCGGGCGCGACCGGGTCGCTGCGGTCGGCGACGGCCGCGGGCCCGCCGGGGGCCAGGGTCAGGGACGCGGTGAGCGCGACGGTGCCGCACAGCGCGGCGAGGGGACGGCGAACAGTCTTCACGTGGTGCTCCCGAGAGGTGGAGGTGTGGTGCCCGTCACACCTTAGACCCGGCCGGCGCGGTGCTGCTCACCCGTGGGTCGGGCCTCGGAAGTCGGGCAGAGCGGTCGCGGAGCGGCGAGTCGATGGAAGCGGCTTGTCGGTGCCCCCGTCTATAATAGAACACATGATCGGGACCGACGCTGAGCAGGTGGTGGCGCTGGCCACGCGCCTCTCCGCGTCGCCGCTCGACCTCGACGACCGGGGCCGCATCGAGCTGATCGACGCGCTCGAGCGCCTCAAGAACGTCGCCGCCGCGGCTCAGGGCCGCATCGCCGCCGACCTCGACGCGTCGGTGCGCATGGCCGACGCCGAGCGCGGGGTCGCCGCCGCGCGCCGCGGTCGAGGGGTGGCTGCGCAGGTCGCCCTGGCGCGGCGCGAGTCGGTCCACCTCGGCACCCAGCACCTGGGGCTCGCCAAGGTGCTGCGTGACGAGATGCCCCACACCGCGGCGGCGTTCCGCTCAGGCCACGTCTCCGAGTGGCGCGCCACCCTGCTCGTCCGCGAGACCGCCTGCCTGTCGCTCGAGCACCGGCAGGCGGTCGACCTGCTGCTCGCCGGCGACCCCGACGCGCTCGCCGCGCTGGGCGACGGCGAGATCGTCGCCGAGGCCAAGAAGCTCGCCTACCGTCTCGACCTCGAGTCCTTCGTCGAGCGCCGCGCGCGGGCCGAGTCCGACCGCCACGTCTCGGTGCGCCCCGCGCCCGAGGTGATGACCCGGCTGTCCGCCCTGTTGCCGGTCAAGGACGGCGTCGGCGTCTACGCAGCGCTGCGTGCCGCGGCCGGCGCCGCGATCGCCGCCGGCGACGGCCGCAGTCGCGGCCAGCTGATGGCCGACCTGCTCGTCGCCCGCATCACCGGCCGCACAGACCCCGCTGAGGGCGAGCCCGCCGGCGACGGGGTGGGCGGCGTAGCGGGTGGGGTGGGCGTCACCGTCAACCTGGTGGTGCCCGACAGCGTGCTGACCGGGCAGAGTGACGAGGCGGCCCACGTCGACGGCTACGGTCCCGTGCCCGCCGACCTGGCTCGTGAGCTCGCTGCTCACGCCGAGTGGCTGCGCCGCCTCTACGCCGAGCCGGCGACCGGCGCCCTCGTCTCCATGGACTCCGTGGCCCGCTTCTTCCCCGCGGGCCTCCAGCTGTTCCTCCGCCTGCGCGACCGCACCTGCCGGTTCCCCTGGTGCGACGCCCCCGTCCGCCACGCCGACCACGTCTGCGACGCAGCGCTGGGCGGCGCCACCTGCGCCCACAACGGCCAAGGCCTCTGCGAGGCCCACAACCACGCCAAGCAGGCCCACGGCTGGACCGCGCGCCCTCGACCCGGCCCGCGTCACACCGTCGAGATCACCACACCCACGGGCCACACCTACGACTCGTGCGCACCACCGACCCGTCAGCCGCGCTGCGTCGAGACGCGCCCGGGGGTGTGGACGCTGGTGGCGTGATCGGCCTGGTCGCTCTCCTCGAGCGTGGGTCGCGTCCCCGCGCCCGCTGCTCGGGGGCGAGGCCGATGCGCCCGCACATGCCGAAAGTCGGGCGGTCACTCGTCGGCAGTTAGGTGCTTCCTGAGCGTCGCCACCTCGTCGGCCAACTGCTCCGAGGGGTACGACGTCGACTTGGTCGGCAGGTACTCACGGACGAGTCGCTCGGTTTCCACAAGCGCGTCCACGAGCCATGCTCGAACTTCCCCTGGAGTAGCGAGCCCTTGGGGCACCGAGTGCCAAACGACGAAGCGACGTTGCGTAGGACCCACGGGTCCAGGTGTGACGCCAACGGGCTCATCCGGCTCTCGGTGGTTGTGCCAAGTCAGGAACGCCAGGTCAACGCAGAAGTCGTCCTCAGACTGGCGTCCGTTGAAGGCGCGTATCTCTCGCTGCACAACTTGGACCGCCTGCTTGGGCGGCCCCCACTCACCGAGAACACCACCAGTCACGAAGGGCATGACCGCATCATGGCTTGCATCCGCGCGACCATGCCGATGTCCGGGCGGAGCCATGGCGGGTCTACGGCAGCGGTGAGCGACCCGGAAGTGCGTAAATCAAGCGCGGGCCATTCGCGTCTTCGTACTCCCGGATGAGGGTCATGCCAGCGTGTTCCAACACCTTGCACGACGCCGGGTTCGGTGGTCTGACGCTCGCGTACAGGCGTTTCACGCCGATGTTCGCGACGCCCCACGGCACGACAGCGCAGGCCGCCTCCGTCGCGTATCCATTGCCCCGAGTGGGTTCGGCGAAGGCGTAGCCGAGCGATGCGCCTAGGTCGTGTTCCCGCCAGCCACAAAACCCCAACAGTTGGCCCGTCTCCTTATCGCGACACTGCCAGTAGGCGTACCCGTGCACGCGTTGGTGCTCAACGCCGAGGCGGGAAATCCACTCGCGGTTTTGCTCGTCGGTGTCGGCGAGCAGCCCTATGGCGTCGGTTGCATCGGACACCTCATCGCAGCTGAAGGGGCGAATCCGCATCCGAGCCGTCGTCAGCACGTCAGCAGTATGCAACTTGAGCGCCCGACCATCAGCGTAAGGCGTTCTGCGTCAAGCGTTGTCGTCGTTTCCCTGCATAGCGGTAATGGAGCTTGGTGGCTCGACAGCGTGTGATCGGGTTGTGGTGACGACGGGCCGGGAGGCCTGTGATGGTCGACGAGCTGTTGATTCTCGATGCCGCAGAAGGCTGGTCCCCGGCCCTGCTTGTGGGCGTCGCGCCTGACGCGACGAGGTGGTGGTCAGGCGGCCGCGGTGGTGGCGCCGGTCGCGCGGGTGGCGGCGAGGAGGCCGTAGCGGGCGATGTCTGGGTCCCAGGCGGTGCGGGTGGTGACCACGGCGTGGAGCTGGCGCAGGATCGCTGCGGCAACGACGGTCTGGGCCTGGGTGGGCTTGAGCCGGTTGTCCTCGCGGGTGGTGAGGTGTCGGTACCGCTCGGCGTAGACACCGTTGTTGTGCAGCGCACCCCACACCGCACGCCAGGCTGCGACCCGCAGCCCTGGCCGGCCGGCACCGCCCAGGCGTGCGCGGCCGGTGAAGGTCCCCGACATTCGTTCCCTGGGTGCAAGTCCTGCGTGCTTGACCACCGCGCGGGCGCTGGCGAACCGGGACAGGTCGCCGGTCTCGGCGAGGATCGCTGCAGCACCGACCGGTGACAGGCCCTCGATGGAGCAGACCAGGTCGGTCAGCTGCAGTTCGTCGAGCGTGGCGACCATCCGGGTCTCGACGACTGCGAGCTTGGCTACCGCGGTGTCGAAGTCCTCGATGAGCCACCCGATCCGCTCGAACACACCGGTACGGTGCGCGATCACACCGGCCTCGTCAGTCAGTGCGCCGAACATGGCCCGCACGATCCGCAGGCAGGGCTTTGCCCAGCCCCGCCTGGTGATCTCGCGTCGCACTGCGGTTTCGAACCGCCTGGCGCCGAGTCGTCGAGTCCGGGCCAGGTCGCCGCCATCGCGGCACATCACCACCGTCAGCGCAGCAAGCCAGGTCTGGGACTTCAACGGCTGCGCAGCACTCTGGAGCGCGGCGGGCCACACACACTCCAGCAGGTCGCGGATCTGCTGGATCGCGGCGACCTTGTCGCAGAT
>NZ_VIYJ01000018.1 GCF_008087085.1 Nocardioides rubriscoriae
AGTTACGGCGGCCATAGCGACAGGGAAACACCCGGTCCCATACCGAACCCGGAAGTTAAGCCTGCCAGCGCCGATGGTACTGCAATCGCGAGGTTGTGGGAGAGTAGGACGCCGCCGGACAAACATTCGCGAAGAGGCGACCCGATATCGGGTCGCCTCTTTGTGTTTTTCCCTGCTGTTGAACACGAGTCGTCCACAGGGCGACGCCAGGGGCGTTCCTCCACAAGGTCCGCGCCCTCGGGCCGGCGCCGTCGGTGGGCGCGGTCAGGGTCAGCGTCAGGAGGTGAGGTGCAATGGCTGCACAGCACAAGGAGACCGTCGGATCCACCCAGGCCGCGATCGACGAGGTCGTCAACGAGGTGCGTCTCGTGGGCCGGTTGACCGCGGCACCCGAGGAGAAGCAGATGCCCAGCGGCGACACGCTGGTGTCCTTCAGGGTCGTGGTGGCACGCGTGCCCGACGCCAAGCGCAGGACGACCGTCGATGCGCTCGAGTGCGTGGCCTGGACGGCCCGGACCAAGCGTGCGGCGCTCTCGTGGCGGGTGGGTGACGTCGTGGAGGTCACCGGAGAGCTGAGGCGCCGGTTCTTCAGGACGGCGGCGGGTCCGGCGTCGCGGGTGGAGGTGGAGGTGACGCGAGGTCGGGTCCTTCGTCGTGCCAGGACCGGATGAAGACCCCGAAGGCCGGTTTGGGCTGGAACGAAGTGGCCTTCTCGGGAAACAGGCGCCCCGCGTCGACGACCTGCTGCACCTGGGACAGGGTCGGCGCCGGCATCAGCACGGCCGTCCCGTAGTCGGGTCCGGCCAGATGCAGGGCGTCCTGGGCGGTGTGGTGGTAGGTGATGCGACGCGGACCGTGGCCCAAGGAGGGCACCAGACGGTCGTGGAGCACCTCCACCTCGACGCGGTCGTCGTCGGACAGGTCGAGGTCGAGGACCAACCAGGTCTCGGTGTCGGTGGCGACCAGAGTCGCCGGCCCGAGCGCGGCCACCGCCTGGTCCTGGGTCACCACGCGCGTCGGGATCTCGAGGGCCGCAGCGGCGTCGGCCAGGTCGCGCACCGAGCTACCGACGAGCACGCGGTGGATCGCCCCCAGGAACAGCGGGGTGTCGTCGTGGTCGACCAGCATCGCCAGGCCACGGTCGGTGGGTGCCCCCGGGTCACGGGCCTGCAGCTTGAGGTATGCGGCGTACCGGTGGTGGCCGTCGGCGATCAGGGCCGTGGTCGGGCCGAGGAGCTCCTGGACCGCGGCCAGCAGCGCGGGGTCGCGCAGGGTCCACACGCGGTGGAGGTGGTCGGAGCGGTCGACGAGCTGTTCGGCCGGGCCCGAGCGCACGGTAGCCAGCAGCTCGCGCAGGGCCGCAGGCGATCGCTGCACCAGCAGGATCGGGGCCGGGTTGATGCCCATCTCGGCCATCCGGTCCGCGAGGTCGTCGGCCTGGGCCGGGTAGATCCCCTCGTGCGGCAGCAGCGCACGTTGGTCGAGGCGTGAGGTGCGGTGCGAGACGTCGACGGCGCCGACGAGGCCGCGCACCGTGATGCCACTGACGGTGTACTCGTGCAGGTAGAGCGCGGGTTCGGCGTCGTGGACCAGGAACCCCCGCTGCTGCCAGCTGCGCAGTCGCTCCGGGACGTCGCGGTAGGGGCGGGCGAGGGTCCGGGCCGACGCGGGGTCGGCGATGCGGGGGCCGGTCAGCCGCAGCGCGCGGAAGGGGACCAGACGCAGTGGCCCGGCGACGAGAGGTGGGGTCACCGGCGCCTGGTCCATCCGGGCAGCCTACGAGGCCGGTCCTGGAGGTCGGCGCACGCCGGGCGGGTGCAAGAGTGACGCCATGCTGTCGTCGTCCGCAACGCCGCTGTCCCACGCCTACGACCTCGCGATGCTCGACCTCGACGGCGTGGTCTACGTCGGGCACGACGCCGTGCCCGGAGCACCCGCGCACCTGGCGGCGGCCCGCGGCGAGGGGATGAGGCTGGCGTTCATCACCAACAACGCCTCCCGGCCGCCGGCTGCGGTCGCCGACCACCTCAGCGAGCTCGACGTGCCCGCGACGCCCGACGACGTCGTCACCTCGGCGCAGGCCGCGGCGACGGTGCTCCGCGACCGACTGGGCGCGGGAGGACGCGTGGTGCTCCTGGGTGCCGAGGGGCTGGCGCAGGCCCTGGCCGCACGTGGGCTGGAGGCCGTCGGCGTCGACGACGAGGCCGACGCGGTGGTGTCGGGGTACGGCCCGCAGGTGCCGTGGGCCGACATCATGCGCGCGGCGGTGCGGGTCCGGGAGGGGCTGTGGTGGGTGGCGACCAACACCGACGCCACGATCCCGACGGGCTACGGCGTGGCTCCCGGGCACGGGGTCCTGGTCGACACCGTGCGGCGTTTCACCGGGGTCGAGCCCGTGGTGGCCGGCAAGCCGGAGCGTCCACTGCTCGACGAGACGGTGCGCAGGATGGGCGGCGACCGGCCGCTGATGGTCGGGGACCGACTCGACACCGACATCGAGGGCGCTCGACGGGTGGGGATCGACTCGCTGCTCGTGCTCACCGGCGTGACCGGTCTGCCCGAGCTGGTCGCGGCACGTGCGGCCGAGCGGCCGTCGTACGTCGGGCTCGACCTGCGGGCCCTGACCGAGCCGCAGCCGGCCCCGGAGCCGAGCGGCGGGGGCTGGGACCTGGGCGGGTGGCGGGCGTGGGTCGAGGACGGTGCGCTGGAGGTCGACGGCGGAGGAGCAGCCGCCGACTGGTGGCGCGTCGTCGCTGCCGCGGCGTGGGAGTGGCTGGACGACCACGGTGACCCCGCCGACACGACGGGCGTCACCGTGCCGGTCGACGACGAGCGCTAACCTCGGATTCGTGATCCACGACGACGCGCCTGCCGAGCGCCCCGACACCACCGGGATCGATGGGGTCGACGCGGTGATCGACGCGGTCGCCATGCTCGGCGGCCTCCCCCTGGCCGACCAGGTCGCGGTGTTCGAGCAGGCGCACGCCGAGCTGCGGCGCACGCTCGACGACCCGCGCCCGGCCTGATCGTGCCGCCGCGGCGGCTGCGTCTCGACGCCGAGCTCGTACGACGCGGGCTGGCGCGCTCGCGCGAGCACGCGGCGGAGCTGGTCGCCGGCGGGCGGGTCAAGGTCGCAGGCGCGGTGGCGGGCAAGCCTGCGACCGGGGTGACCACCGACGTGGCCATCGTCGTGGCCGACGACCCGGACCGGCCTGACTACGTCTCCCGGGGCGGGCACAAGCTGGCCGGTGCCCTGGACGACTTCGAGCCGGCCGGGCTGGTGGTGGCCGGCCGCCGGTGCCTCGACGCGGGAGCCTCCACCGGCGGGTTCACCGACGTGCTGCTGCGCCGAGGGGCGCACGAGGTGGTCGCGGTCGACGTGGGCTACGGCCAGCTGGCGTGGTCGTTGCAGAGCGACGACCGGGTGCGGGTGGTCGACCGGCAGAACGTGCGCGAGCTGACGCCCGAGCTCGTCGGTGGCGCCGTCGACCTGGTGGTCGGCGACCTGTCGTTCATCTCGCTGACGCTGGTGCTCGACGCGCTGGTCGGTGTCACCGCCGACGACGGCGACCTCGCGCTCATGGTCAAGCCGCAGTTCGAGGTCGGCAAGGACCGGGTCGGCAAGGGCGGGGTGGTCCGCGACCCCGCGCTGCGCGTCGAGGCCGTCGAGCACGTCGCCGCCCAGGCGGCGCGGCGGGGGTGGGGGGCACGCCGGGTCACTCGCTCACCGCTGCCCGGACCGTCGGGCAACGTGGAGTTCTTCCTCTGGCTGCGCCGCGGCGAGGCCGAGATCACCACCGACGACATCGTCGGGGCTGTGCACGGCGCCGACGACCTGGGGGTGCCGGGTGAGAGGCTGACGCCATGACTACCCGTCGCGTCCTGCTGCTGGCCCACACCGGCCGCGCCGAGGCGCGTGTCGTGGCGACGGCCTTCGTCGAGAGCCTCACCCGCGAGGGCCTCGTCGTGCGCCTCATGGCGACCGAGGCCAAGGACCTCGGGCTCGCCCAGGGCGCGGCCGGTCCCGGCATCGAGCTCACCGAGTCCGAGACCGACGCCAGCCACGGGTGCGAGCTGACCCTGGTCATCGGCGGTGACGGCAGCATCCTGCGCGCGGTCGAGCTCACCCACGACAGCGGCACCCCGGTCCTGGGCGTCAACCTGGGTCACGTCGGCTTCCTGGCCGAGGCCGAGGTCGGCGAGATGGAGTCGACCATGCGCTCGATCGTCGACGGCACCTACACCGTCGAGGACCGGTTGACCCTCGACGTGGAGGTCGTGGTCGACGGCGAGGTCGTCGACCGCACCTTCGCCGTCAACGAGGCCAGCGTCGAGAAGGCCGCCCGTGAGCGCATGCTCGAGCTCGTCGTCGAGGTCGACGGGCGACCGCTGTCGCGCTGGGGCTGCGACGGCGTGGTCTGTGCGACCCCGACCGGCTCGACGGCCTACAACTTCAGCGCCGGCGGCCCGATCGTGTGGCCCCAGGTCGAGGCCCTGTGCCTGGTGCCCCTCAGCGCCCACGCCCTGTTCGCGCGCCCCATGGTGGTCGCCCCCGACTCGCTCATCGCGATCGAGGTGCTCAGCCGCAACCAGGGCTCCGGGGTGCTGTGGTGCGACGGCAGGCGCACCGTCGACCTGCCCCCCGGCGCCCGCATCGAGGTCCGCCGCGGCCGGCAGCCGGTGCGGCTGGCCCGGCTCCACACGGCCCCGTTCGCCGACCGGCTGGTCGCCAAGTTCGGGCTCAACGTCGAGGGCTGGCGAGGTCAGGGCGAGCGACGGCTGCGCGGCGACAACGGTGCCGCCGACACCACCAACGGGGGACCGGCATGATCGAGGAGATCCGGATCGGCTCGCTCGGGGTCATCGACTCCTCGGTGCTCGAGCTCGGGCCCGGCCTGACCGTCATCACCGGAGAGACCGGGGCCGGCAAGACCATGGTCGTCACGGCCCTCGGGCTCCTCCTCGGGGGGCGCGCCGACACCGGTGCGGTGCGCACCGGCGCCAAGCAGGCCCGGGTCGAGGGTGTGGTGCGCGTCGCCGGCCTCGACGCCTTCGCGGCTGCGGTCGAGGAGGCGGGAGGCGAGGTCGAGGACGGACCCGACGGCGGCACCGTCGTGCTGGCCCGCAACGTCTCGGCCGAGGGACGCTCCCGGGCGTTCGTCGGGGGGGCCTCGGTGCCCGTCGCCCGGCTGACCGAGGTCGCCGAGCAGCTCGTGGCGGTGCACGGCCAGTCCGACCAGCACCGGTTGCTGCTGCCGCGTGCGCAGCGCGACGCGCTCGACCGCTTCGGCGGCGACGCCGTCGCGAGGCTGCTGGCCACCTACGTCACCACCTACCGGGAGCTCGAGGCCACCCGCCGCGAGCTCGCCGAGGTCACCGCGTCGGCGCGCGAGCGGGCCCGCGAGGCCGACCTGCTCCGCTTCGGGCTCGGCGAGGTCGAGGAGGTCTCGCCCGAGCCCGGCGAGGACGAGTCCCTGGCGGCCGAGGAGTCCCGGCTCGGCTTCGCCGACACCCTGCGCACCGCGGCCGAGCAGGCCCGTGAGGCGCTGTCGAGCGAGTCCGGGGGGCCCGACGCGCTGGCCACCACCTCGGCCGCGCGCGGCTTCCTCGAGAGCGTGCGCGACCACGACCCCGAGGCAGCGGGCCTGGCCGACCGGCTGGCCGAGGTGACCTACCTCGTCTCCGACGTCGCCGCCGACGTGGCGTCGTACGCCTCGCGGCTCGAGACCGACCCCTCGCGCCTGGCCGTGGTCTCCGAGCGGCGCGCGGCGCTGACCGCGCTGACCCGCAAGTACGGCGACAGCATCGACGAGGTGCTCGCCTGGGCCGAGCAGGCGGCGACCCGGCTGCTCGACCTCGACGGCACCGACGAGCGCATCGCCGCTCTCACGGCCGAGCGCGACCGGCTGTCGGCCGAGCTCACCACCGCCGCAGCGGCGCTCAGCAAGGCCCGCACCAAGGCTGCGCGCCGCCTCGAGAAGCAGGTCACCGCCGAGCTGGCGCTCCTGGCGATGCCACACGCCCGGCTGGCGGTCAGCGTGACGCCGGTCGAGCCGGCCGCCCACGGTGCCGACGACGTCCAGCTGCTCCTGGCCGCCAACACCGGGGCCGAGCCGCGCCCGCTCACCAAGGGCGCGTCGGGCGGTGAGCTCTCACGGGTCATGCTCGCGCTCGAGGTCGCCCTGGCCGGCACGAGTCCGGTGCCGACGTTCGTCTTCGACGAGGTCGACGCCGGGGTCGGCGGCGCTGCAGCGGTCGAGGTCGGCCGCCGGCTCGCCGAGCTCGCCCGCACCGCCCAGGTCCTGGTGGTGACCCACCTGCCCCAGGTGGCCGCCTACGCCGACCGGCACGTGCTGGTCCGCAAGGCCAGCGACGGCTCGGTCACCACCTCGGGGCTCACCGTGCTCGACGACGCGGCCCGTGAGAAGGAGCTCTCGCGCATGCTCGCGGGCATGGCCGACTCCGACACCGCGCTGGCCCACGCCAAGGAGCTGCTCGAGGTCGCGCGCGCCGCTGTCCGCTGAACCCGCTGACTGGGATAGGATCGAATCCCGTGAAGGCGGCCCCGGTTGACCAGTCCAAGCACGTGTTCGTCACCGGCGGCGTCGCCTCGTCGCTGGGCAAGGGGCTGACGGCCTCCAGCCTCGGGCGGTTGCTGCGCTCGCGTGGTCTGCGCGTGACCATGCAGAAGCTCGACCCGTACCTCAACGTCGACCCCGGCACGATGAACCCCTTCCAGCACGGCGAGGTGTTCGTCACCAACGACGGGGCCGAGACCGACCTCGACATCGGCCACTACGAGCGGTTCCTCGACACCGACCTCAACGGCCGGATCGCCAACGTCACGACCGGGCAGGTCTACTCCAGCGTGATCGCCAAGGAGCGTCGCGGCGACTACCTCGGCGACACCGTGCAGGTGATCCCGCACATCACCAACGAGATCAAGGACCGCATCCTGGCGATGGGTGGGCCCGACATCGACGTGGTCATCACCGAGATCGGCGGCACCGTCGGTGACATCGAGTCGCTGCCCTTCCTCGAGTCGGCTCGGCAGGTCCGCCACGAGATCGGCCGCGACAACTGCTTCTTCCTGCACGTGTCGCTGGTGCCGTACATCGGTCCGTCGGGGGAGCTCAAGACCAAGCCGACCCAGCACTCGGTGGCCGCCCTGCGCCAGGTCGGCATCCAGCCCGACGCCGTCGTGTGCCGGGCCGACCGCGAGCTGCCCGACTCGATCAAGCGCAAGATCTCGCTGATGTGCGACGTCGACCAGGAGGCCGTCGTCACCGCGGCCGACGCGCCGTCGATCTACGACATCCCCAAGGTGCTGCACCGCGAGGGACTCGACGCCTACGTCGTACGCCGCCTCGACCTGCCGTTCCGTGACGTCGACTGGACCGTGTGGGACGACCTGCTGCGCCGCGTCCACCACCCCAAGGAGGACGTGACCGTCGCCCTGGTCGGCAAGTACATCGACCTGCCCGACGCCTACCTCTCGGTCGTCGAGGCCCTGCGGGCCGGCGGGTTCGCCCACGAGGCGAAGGTGCACGTGCGCTGGGTCGCCTCCGACACCTGCGAGACCCCGGCCGGTGCCGCCAAGCACCTCGCCGACGTCGACGCGATCATCGTGCCGGGCGGCTTCGGGATCCGCGGGATCGAGGGCAAGCTCGGCGCGCTGCTGTTCGCCCGCACCCACAAGATCCCCACCCTCGGGCTGTGCCTGGGCCTGCAGTGCATGGTCATCGAGTACGCCCGCAACGTCACCGGGCTGTCGAAGGCCGCCTCGACCGAGTTCGACCCCGACTGCCCCGAGCCCGTGATCGCCACGATGGAGGAGCAGAAGTCCTTCGTCGAGGGCGCCGGCGACCTGGGCGGCACCATGCGGCTCGGCCTCTACCCGGCGGACCTGCTGGCCGGGAGCATCGTGCGCGAGCAGTACGGCGCCGACCGCATCGAGGAGCGGCACCGCCACCGCTACGAGGTCAACAACGACTACCGCGACCAGATCGCCGAGTCCGGCATGGTGTTCTCGGGGCTCAACAACGACCTCGACCTCGTCGAGTTCGTCGAGCTGCCCCGCGACGAGCACCCCTACTACGTCGCCACCCAGGCCCACCCCGAGCTGCGCTCGCGCCCGACCCGGCCGCACCCGCTGTTCGCCGGCCTCATCGGCGCGGCCATCGAGCGGCAGAAGGAGCTGCGGTTCCCGATCGAGGTGCCCCTCGACGAGAGCCTGTCGGTCGACTGACCCCGGGCCCGTCGACCGGGCCCGGGGACGCCGCGCTAGCTGATCGCCACGTCGCGGGCGCGCAGCCGGCGTACGAGCAGGTCGGTGGCCGTGTGCAGCTGGCTGCGCACCGTCGGCGTGGTCGCCGGGTCGGCGGCCGCGGTGCGGGCGTGGTCGACGAACGTCTGGTCGGCGACGTCGGGGTAGAGGGCCCCGATCAGGCCCAGCACGTTGAGCATCGCCCCGGGCGGCAGTGACGTCACCAGGTCGAGGTAGGCCTGGCAGTAGGGCAGGACCAGGTCGGCCTGCTCAGGGCGCCAGAAGGCGCGACGGAAGTCACCGAGCAGCCCGCCGGCCGGGATGCCGCGCTCGACCGCGGCCAGCTGCCAGCCCGTGGCCTTGGCCTCGGCGTCGGGCTGCGCCACGCGCACGATGGCCGCGCGCACGCCGGCGTCGGGGTCGGGGTCGAGCGCCGCGAGGGCCGTGACGGCGGCCTCGTCGTGCTCGCCGAGCGAGGCCCGACGCGTCAGCAGCCGCCAGTGGAGCTCGAGGTCGTCGGCCACCGCATCGGTCACCGGGCCGAGCTGGTCGGCCGTGCCGGTGTCGGCGAGGGTGCGCAGCGCCGGCGCGCGGAGGTCGGGCACCCGGGCCACCTCGGTCGCCCGCTCGGCCACCCGGGCCTGCTGCGCAGCGACCTGGTCCGAGGGGGTCCACGACGTCGCGACCCGCGTGGCGAGGTCGAGCAGGGGCTCCACGACCAGGGGCTCGTCCTCGCGGGCCAGCGCGTCGAGGAAGCAGTCGAGCACCTCGCCCGAGGAGACCTCGCCCTTGACCAGCATGTCCCAGACGGCGCTCAGGGCCACGGCGCGCGCGGTCGGGTCGGGCAGCCGGCCCGCCGAGGCCAGCAGCTGCTCGGTGGCCCCCTCGGTGCGCACCGCCGCGAACGTCGCCGCACCGGCGTCGACCAGGTGCAGGTCGGCGGTGGGCAGGTCGGCCACGGGCGTGCGGTCACCGGTGGTCGTGACGCGCGTGGTCGCCACGAGCTCGAGCGGGCCCTCTCCGGAATCGCGGTAGGGGTCGCGGTAGGAACCGATCTCGACCGTGTGCGGACGCGGGGAGCCGTGGGGTGCGACGGCGTGGAGCTCGGCGCCGCCAGGCCCGGTGACCAGGGTCAGGGTGTCGGTGCCCGCCCGGTCGAACCACGCGGCCGTCCAGCCGGTGAGGTCGGTGCCGGCCGCCGCGCCGACGGCGTCCATCAGGTCGCCGAGCCGGGTGTTGCCCCAGGCGTGGTCACGGAAGTAGGAGCGCAGCCCCTCGACGAAGGCGTCCTCGCCGACGTGGGCGACCAGCTGGCCCAGCACCGTGCACCCCTTCTCGTAGGTGATGGCGTCGAAGTTGGCCATCGCCTGCGCGACGTCGGGGACCTCGCCGCGGATCGGATGCGACGCCGGGCCCATGTCGGCGGCGTAGGCGGAGGGCTGGGAGGCGAGCAGCTCGGAGGCGACCGCCTCGGTGTAGTCGGTGGTGCGCACCTGCGCCCACAGCGCCGCCCACGACGCGAACGCCTCGTTGAGCCACAGGTCGTCCCACCAGCGCATCGTCACGAGGTCGCCGAACCACATGTGGGCCATCTCGTGTAGCAGCACGTTGGCGACCCACGACCGGTCCTGGCGGGTCGGCTCGCTGCGGTGCAGGGCCGCGTCGGTCCAGGTGACGCTGCCCCAGTTCTCCATCGCACCGCCCATGTCGGGCACGAAGACCTGGTCGTAGCGGTGCTGGGGGAACGGCTGCCCGAACTGCTCGCCGAAGAAGGCGAGCCCGGTCTCGGTCAGCCCGAGCAGCTCCTGGGCGTCGCGCTCGAGGTAGGCGCGCAGGGACTGGCGGGCGTAGAGGCCCAGGCTGTGGCCGCCCCGCTCCTCGCGGATCTCCACGAAGGGCCCGGCGTTGACCACCACGACGTACGTCGACAGCGACGGGGTGTCGGCGAACCGCCAGGTCCGCGCTGCGCCGGGCCCGTCCTCGACGACGTCGGGGGCGCTGTTGCTGGTGACCGTCCAGGAGGCCGGGGCCAGCACGGTGAAGCCGTGCGGTGCCTTGAGGTCGGGCTGGTCGAAGCACGCCCAGGCCCGCCGGGCGTCGTCGGCCTCGAAGCTGGTCCAGACGTAGACCAGGCCGTCGACCGGGTCGACGGTGCGCAGGATGCCGGCGGCCGAGGTGGTGTCGAGCTGCTCGGACTCGACGACCAGCACGTTGTCGGCCTGCAGCCCGGTCAGGGGCAGGCGTCCGTCGACGACGGTCGCGACGTCGAGGGGCTGGCCGTTGAGGCTGGCGGCCAGCACCGTGGCGACGCAGTCGACGAAGGTGGTGGCGCCCGGCTCGGCGCACGAGAAGGTCACCGTCGAGGTGGCGGCCCAGCGCTCGCCGTCGAGGAGCCCGCGCAGGTCGACCTCGATGTCGTAGCGCTGCACGGTGAGCAGCGCGGCACGCTGCGCCGCCTCCTGCTGGGTCAGGCTGAGCTCGGGCACGGAGTTCTCCGATCGTCGTGGCCCCCGTGGCGGACGCCGGGTCCGTCCGGGCGCCGTGGGGGCGGTCACGCACACGCTAACCTCGCCCGCATGGCCGCCTCCGAGGACCTCGCCGACACCCCGCAGGAGTGGCCGGTCACCGAGACCCGGTACCTCCACCGCGACGCCTGGGTGGTCGCGCTGCGTGAGGACCGGGTCGCCACGCCCGACGGGGCCACCGCGCGTCGGGTCGTGATGGAGCACCCGGGTGCCGCCGTGGTGCTGGCCGTCGACGACGACGAGCGCGCGCTGGTGCTGTGGCAGTACCGCCACGCGGCGGGCCGCCGGTTCGTCGAGATCCCGGCCGGCCTCCTCGACGGCCACGACGAGGAACCGGTCGAGGTCGCCCGGCGCGAGCTGCGCGAGGAGGCGCAGCTGCAGGCGACGTCGTGGACGCACCTGGCGTCGTCGTACCCCTCGCCGGGCATCAGCGCCGAGGTCCACCACCTCTTCCTGGCCCGCGGGCTGAGCCACGCCGACCGTGGCGACTTCGAGCTGCACCACGAGGAGGCCGACATGACGACCGCCTGGGTCCCCTTCGCCGACCTGTACGACGCCGTGCTCGACGGTCGGGTCAGCGACGGTCCGGTGATCCAGTGCGTGCTGCTGGCCCGGGCCCGTGGGCTCGTCTGACCTGCGTCGAAGCACTAGCGTTCGTCTCGGCCACGAGCCACCCGTCCCGCCACACCCCACCACCTCCGACACCCAGGGAGATTGACGTGCGCATCGGCGTCCCGAAGGAAGTCAAGAACCACGAGTACCGCGTCGCCATCACGCCCGTCGGCGTGCACGAGCTGACCGCGCACGGCCACCACGTGGTGATCCAGGAGGGGGCCGGTGTCGGGTCGTCGATCACCGACGACGAGTACGTCGCGGCCGGCGCGACCATCGTGGCGACGCCCGAGGAGGCCTGGGGCACCGACGGCGGCGTCGACATGGTCCTGAAGGTCAAGGAGCCGGTCGCCGAGGAGTACCACCGGATGCGCGAGGGCCTGACCCTCTTCACCTACCTCCACCTCGCGGCCGACAAGCCGCTGACCGAGGAGCTGATGCGGCGCAAGGTGACCGGCATCGCCTACGAGACCGTGCAGCTGCCCTCCGGTGGGCTGCCGCTGCTCTACCCGATGTCGGAGGTCGCGGGCTGCCTGGCCCCGCAGGTCGGCGCCTACAACCTGCTCAAGGCCCAGGGTGGTCGCGGGGTGCTGATGGGCGGCGTCGGCGGGGTCGCCAACGCCAAGGTGGTCATCATCGGGGCCGGCGTCTCGGGCCAGAACGCCGCCAACATCGCGCTCGGCATGGGCGCCGACGTCACCCTGCTCGACACCGACCTCGACAAGCTGCGGATGTCGTTCTGGCGCTACAACAACCGGGTCCACGGTCTGGCCTCGTCGCGCCTGGCGATCGAGCAGCAGGTCATGGACGCCGACATGGTCATCGGTGCGGTGCTGATCCCCGGCGCGGCCGCGCCCACGCTGGTCTCCAACGAGCTGGTCTCGCGGATGAAGCCGGGCTCGGTGCTCGTCGACATCGCCGTCGACCAGGGCGGCTGCTTCGAGGACACCCACGCCACCACCCACGCCGACCCGACCTACCAGGTGCACGGCTCGACCTTCTACTGCGTGGCCAACATGCCCGGCGCCGTGCCCAACACCTCGACGTACGCCCTGACCAACGCGACGCTGCCGTACGCCGTCGCGCTGGCCGACCAGGGCTGGTTCGACGCGTGCGTCAGCGACCGGTCGCTGGCCCTGGGGCTCAACACCCACGCCGGCGAGCTCACCAACGCACCCGTCGGCGAGGCCGTCGGCATCACCGCGGTCTCCCTCGACGACGTGCTCACCTCGTGACGGCCGGCTGACCGTGGCGGCCGTGGCGGGCGCGACGCCGGTCCAGGTCGCCGTGCGGACCTACCTCGACCACCTCACCGTCGAGAAGGGCCTCGCGCTCAACACGCTCACGTCCTACCGTCGCGACCTGAGGCGCTACGTCGAGTTCCTGGCGGCGGCCGGGATCGACGACCTGGGCGGGGTGAGCGAGGCGACGGTCACGGCGTTCCTGGTGGGCCTGCGCGAGGGCGACGCCGACCACCCGCCGTTGAGCTCGACCTCCGCGGCGCGCACCGTCGTGGCCGTGCGCGGCTTCCACCGGTTCGCGGTCGCTGACGGGCTCGCGCAGGTCGACCCCGCGGCGGCGGTCAAGCCCCCGTCGCCGGCCAAGCGGCTGCCCAAGGCGCTGCCGCTGGCCGACGTCGAGGCGATCCTCGACGCGGCCGGCGCCCCGGGTACCACGCTGGCGCTGCGCGACCGGGCGCTGCTCGAGGTGCTCTACGGCACCGGGGCACGGATCTCCGAGGCCGTCGGCCTCGACGTCGACGACCTCGACCTGACCGACGGCACCGTGCTCCTGCGCGGCAAGGGCGGCAAGGAGCGGCTGGTGCCGGTCGGGTCCTTCGCGCGCGAGGCCGTCGAGGCCTACCTGGTGTGCGGGCGCACCGAGCTGCTCACGACCCGGGCTGTCGGCGGGGCGCTGTTCCTCAACGCCCGCGGCGGTCGGCTGTCGCGGCAGTCGGCGTGGGCGGTGCTGGTCAAGGCTGCCGAGCGCGCCGGGGTCACGCGCGACGTCTCGCCGCACACGCTGCGGCACTCCTTCGCCACCCACCTGCTCGACGGCGGCGCCGACGTTCGGGTGGTCCAGGAGCTGCTCGGCCACGCGTCGGTGACGACCACGCAGGTCTACACGCTGGTCACCGTCGACAACCTGCGTGAGGTCTTCGCGACCGCGCACCCCCGCGCCCGGGAGTGAGTGCCCCACCGGGTGCGGTGATGACCCGGTGACCCAGGCCGCGCGCGACACCTCCCGCGACACCGACTGGGACGCCGTCTATGACGACATCACGGCCCTGGCCACCGGCCGCGGGCTGGAGCTCTACCCGCACCAGGACGAGGCGGTGCTCGAGATCCTCGCCGGCAACAACGTCGTGCTGGCCACACCGACAGGCTCGGGCAAGTCGCTGGTCGCGATGGCTGCGCACAAGGCGGCGCTGGCCGACGACCGGGTGTCGTTCTACACCGCGCCGATCAAGGCGCTGGTCAGCGAGAAGTTCTTCGACCTGTGCCAGGTCTTCGGCGCCGACAACGTCGGCATGCTCACCGGCGACGCGACGGTCAACCCCGACGCCCCGGTCATCTGCTGCACCGCCGAGGTGCTGGCCAACCTGGCCCTGCGCGAGGGCGCCGGGGCCGACGTCGGCCTCGTGGTGATGGACGAGTTCCACTTCTACGCCGAGCCCGACCGCGGCTGGGCCTGGCAGGTGCCGCTGCTGGAGCTGACCCAGGCCCAGTTCGTGCTGATGTCGGCGACGCTCGGCGACGTCAGCGAGCTGGCCGCCGACCTCACGCGCCGCAACGGTCGCGAGACCGCGGTGATCGACCAGGCCGAGCGACCCGTGCCGTTGAGCTTCACCTGGGCGCTCACGCCCCTGGCCGAGACGCTCGAGGAAATCGTCACCACCCACCAGGCGCCGGCCTACGTCGTGCACTTCACGCAGAAGGACGCCGTCGAGCACGCCACGTCGCTGCTCACCGCGCCGTGGTTGCCCAAGGGCACGGTGGTCGACCTGCCTGTCGGGTTCCGCTTCGGCGCCGGCTTCGGCAAGACGCTGGCCAAGCTGTTGCGCCGGGGGATCGGGGTGCACCACGCGGGCATGCTGCCGCGCTACCGCCGGCTCGTGGAGACCCTGGCCCAGTCGGGAGCCCTGACCGTCATCTGCGGCACCGACACCCTCGGCGTCGGCATCAACGTGCCGATCCGCACGGTGCTGTTCACCGCGCTGGCCAAGTACGACGGCAACCGGTCGCGCGTGCTGCGGGTGCGCGAGTTCCTGCAGATCGCCGGTCGCGCCGGCCGCGCGGGCTTCGACACCGCCGGCTACGTCGTCGTCCAGGCCCCCGAGCACACCATCGCCAACGAGAGGGCCAAGGCCAAGGCGGCGGCCAAGAACGCGGCGATGAGCGAGGAGAAGCGGGCCAAGAAGGGCAGCAAGGCCCAGCTCAAGAAGCCGCCCGAGGGCACCGTGGTGTGGACCGAGGCGACCTTCGACAAGCTCGTCGCCGGCGTGCCCGAGCAGCTGGTGTCGCGGATGAAGGTCGACAACGCGATGCTCGTCAACGTGCTCTCGCGCGACGAGGACGCCTTCGCGGTGATGCGTCGGCTGCTGACCGACAACCACGAGGCGCCGCGTCAGCAGCTGCGGTTGGCACGCCGGGCGCTGCGCCTGGCCCGCAGCCTGATCACCTCGGGCACGGTGGTCCGGCTCGATCGGCCCGACGAGCTCGGACGCCGCTACGTGCTGGCCGACGACGTGCCCGACGACTTCGCGCTCAACCAGCCGCTGTCGCACTTCGCCATCGAGGCGCTCGACCTGCTCGACCCCGAGTCCGACGACTACACCGCCGACATCGTCTCGGTCATCGAGGCGACCCTCGAGGCGCCGCGCCAGATCCTGTTCGCCCAGCAGCACGCGGCGCGCGGAGAGGCGCTCGCGGAGATGAAGGCCGACGGCCTGGAGTACGACGAGCGCATGGCGCTGCTGGACAAGATCACCTGGCCGCAGCCGCTGGCCGAGCTGCTCGGGGCGACGTACGAGATCTATCGCGGGCGTCACCCGTGGCTGCGCGAGGACGCCCTGGACCCCAAGTCGGTGGTGCGCGAGATCTACGAGCAGGGCATGTCGTTCACCGACTTCTGCTCGCGCTACCAGCTGGCGCGCTCGGAGGGGCTGGTGCTGCGCTACCTCACCGACGCCTACCGCGCCCTGCGTCAGACCGTGCCCGAGGCCCACCGCACCCCCGAGCTCGACGACCTGCTGGAGTGGCTGGGGGAGACCATCCGCCAGACCGACTCGTCGCTGCTGGACGAGTGGGAGGCCCTCAACGACCCCGAGCACGCCTCGCGCGTGGTCACCGAGCACGCGCTGCCCACCTCGCCGCGCCCGATCTCCCAGCAGGACCGGGCCTTCCGGGTGATGGTGCGCAACGCGATGTGGCGACGCGTCGACCTCGTCGCCCGTGACGACCTCGACGGGCTGATGCGCCTCGAGCGCGACGCCGCCGACCGGGTCGACCCGCCGCGCGCGGTGGTGATGGGGCGCTCGGCCTGGGACGAGGCGATCGGGGCCTACTACGCCCAGCACGACACCGTGCTGACCGACGGCGACGCGCGCGGGCCCGAGCTGCTGCGCATCGAGCCCGAGACCGGGACGCCGGTCGGCGTCGACGCCGACGAGGACGACGGCACGACCCGCCTGTGGCGGGTGGTGCAGACCGTCCCCGACCCCGCGGGCGACCGCGACTGGGTGATCGAGGCGCTGGCCGACCTCGACGCCTCAGACGACACCGGCGAGCTGGTCCTCGCGACCGTCTCGTTGCGCTGCCTCACCGACTCCTGAGGTGCGGCGCAGCCGTCCACAGGCTCCTGCACAGCAGGGCCCCGCCTGTGGATGATGTGCCCGGGCGTCGCTCAGTGGGTGGACCCACCGCTCCTGCGGCCTGGGGATGACGCCCCCGGTGGTGCGACCCGTGGAGAGACGGCCCTAGGCTCCCGGCGAGTCGTCCCCAAAGTCGTCGTGTCGACATTGAGACTGGGGGTCGGGCCGGTCGCCGGCCCGTCGGCTCGACGTCCACCACCTGAGGAGCACCCATGACTGACGGATCGTTCGTCGGCACCCCCGCGATGCCGCCACGGACGGAGGTCCCGCGTCCGGCCGAGGCCGAGAACGAGGCGTCGATGCTCGCGTTCGAGCGCCCGGCCACGACCGCCCCGGCGGCGTCCGACGCCCCGGCCCAGCCCGAGGTCGGACCGACCGGGCGCCCGATGCCGTCGTTCCCCGACCCGCGACCGGTCGTCGCCGGAAGGCCCGCGCGGGTGGTGTCGATGTGCAACCAGAAGGGCGGCGTCGGCAAGACCACGACGACCATCAACCTGGGCGCCTCCCTGGCCGAGCAGGGCCGCAAGGTGCTGCTGGTCGACTTCGACCCCCAGGGCTCGCTCTCGGTGGGCCTGGGACTGCACCCGCACGAGATGGACCTGACCATCTACAACCTGCTGATGCAGCGCGACGTGATCATCGAGGAGGTCGTCGTCCCGTCCGGCGTGCCGGGCATGGACCTGCTGCCCTCCAACATCGACCTGTCGGCCGCCGAGGTGCAGCTGGTGCACGAGGTCGCCCGCGAGCAGACCCTGCAACGCGTGCTCGCCCCCGCGCTGGAGCAGTACGACGTCATCCTCATCGACTGCCAGCCGTCCCTGGGCCTGCTGACGGTCAACGCGCTCACCGCCTCCGATGGCGTGATCGTGCCGCTGGAGTGCGAGTACTTCGCGCTACGCGGCGTCGCCCTGCTCAAGACGACCATCGACAAGGTCCGCGAGCGGCTCAACCCCAAGCTCGAGATCGACGGCGTGCTCGGCACCATGTTCGACGGGCGCACCCTGCACAGCCGCGAGGTGATGGAGCGCCTGGTCCAGGCCTGGGGCGACACGGTCTTCCACACCGTCATCAAGCGCACCGTGAAGTTCTCCGACGCCACGGTCGCCGGTGAGCCGATCACCGCGTACGCCTCGTCGTCGGCCGGCGCCGACTCCTACCGCCAGCTCGCCCGGGAGGTGCTCGCCCGATGGCCCGGAGAGTGAGCCTGCCGGCGGCCGACGACCTGTTCCGGCCGACGGCCCCGGCCGACGCCGACCCTGCGGTGGGGAAGCCGCAGGGATCGGCCCAGGGACCGGCCCGTGGATCGGCGAACGGATCGGCGCAGTCGGGTGTGCGGGCGGTGCCCGACGAGCCCGAGCAGACCAGCGACGCCAAGAAGCGCGCCAGCGGTCGGATCAAGCACGACGAGAAGATGACGGTCTACGTCACCTCCGCCGAGCTCCTCGACCTCGAGCGCACCCGCCTCGAGCTGCGTGCCGAGCACGGCCTGGCGGTCGACCGCGGCCGTCTGGTGCGCGAGGCGATCGACCTGGTGCTGGCCGACTTCCACGAGCACGGCGCCGACAGCATGCTCGTGCGCGGTCTGCTCGACGGATGAGCGCCCGGACGCACCGGCGATGACCGCCACCGAGCTCGAGCGCCCCGAACCCGGTACGGCGACCCCGGAGTTCTCGCTGCACCTCGACAACTTCGAGGGCCCGTTCGACCTGCTGCTGAGCCTGATCTCCAAGCACAAGCTCGACATCACCGAGGTCGCGCTGTCACGGGTGACCGACGAGTTCATCGCCCACGTCAAGGCCGGCGGGCCGGTGTGGGACCTCGAGCAGACCACCTCGTTCCTCCTGGTCGCCTCGACCCTGCTCGACCTCAAGTGCGCGCGACTGCTGCCCCAGGGCGACGTCGAGGACGAGGAGGACCTCGCGCTGCTCGAGGCGCGCGACCTGCTCTTCGCCCGGCTGCTGCAGTACAAGGCGTTCAAGCAGGTGGCGGGGTTCCTGGCCACCCGGGTCGACGGCGAGGCGCTGCGCCACCCCCGCGCGGTCGGGCTCGAGGAGCGCTTCGCCGGGCTGCTGCCGGAGGTGCTGATCGGGATCGGCCTCGAGCAGTTCGCCGGCCTCGCGGCCCGGGCGCTGGAGCCCAAGGTGGCGCCCGAGGTCGGGCTGCACCACATCCACGCCGCGACCGTGTCGGTGCGCGAGCAGGCCGGGCTCGTCGTCGACCGGCTCAAGCGCGGCGGCACCATGACCTTCCGGGCGCTGTGCGGCGACTCGCCCGACACCCTGACCACCGTGGCCCGGTTCCTCGCGCTGCTCGAGCTGTTCCGCGAGGGTGCGGTGGCCTTCGAGCAGGTGCAGGCCCTGGGCGAGCTGTCCGTGCGCTGGACCGGCGACGACGAGACCGCTGACGAGATCGAGATCGACGAGTTCGACGGCACTCCGCTGCCGGTCGACACCTCGCCCCAGGAGACCCTATGACCGAGACCGACCTCACCGACGTCCAGCCCGACGTCCAGCCCGACGAGCAGCTGGCGGTGCCGCTCACCGAGCTGCGCCCCGCGCTGGAGGCGGTGCTCATGGTCGCCGACCAGCCCCTCGACGCGACGGTCCTGGCCACCGCGGTCGGCTACCCGGCCGACGAGGTCACGGACGCTCTCGGTGCGTTGGCGGCCGACTACAGCGAGCAGGGGCGGGGCTTCGAGCTGCGCAACGTCGCCGGTGGCTGGCGCTACTACACCCGCGAGGAGTACGCCGCGGTCGTCGAGGGCTTCGTGCTCGAGGGCCAGCAGGCGCGGCTGACCCAGGCGGCGCTCGAGACGCTCGCCGTGGTGGCCTACAAGCAGCCGGTCTCACGGGCCCGTGTCTCGGCGATCCGTGGTGTCAACGTCGACGGCGTCATGCGCACGCTGCTGACCCGCGGCCTGGTCGAGGAGGCCGGTCGTGACGGCGAGCACGGGGCGACCCTGTACCGCACCACCACCTACTTCCTGGAGCGCATCGGCATCCAGTCGATCGACGAGCTGCCCGAGCTGGCGCCCTACCTGCCCGAGATGGACGACCTTGAGGACGAGCTGGCCGAGATGGCCGCGTCGCAGTCGCGCCCCGACCCGGTGTCCGCGGAGCCTGCTGAGCAGCCCGTCGCGCCGCCCGCAGCACAGGACGCCGAGGCGTGAGGGAGATCGACACCGACGACGAGGGTCTGGTCCGGCTGCAGAAGCTGCTGGCCCAGTCGGGCGTCGCGTCGCGGCGCAAGTGCGAGGAGCTGATGCTCGACGGCGAGGTCGAGGTCGACGGCGAGGTCGTCACCCGGCTCGGCACCAAGGTCGACCCGCGCACCGCCGTGATCAGGGTGTCGGGCCAGCGCCTGCCCCCGATCAGCGACCACGTCTACCTCGTGCTGCACAAGCCGCGCTCGGTGGTCTCGACGATGTCGGACCCCGAGGGGCGCCGCACCCTGGAGGAGTTCGTCGCCGACCGCCCCGAGCGGCTCTTCCACGTCGGCCGGCTCGACTTCGACACCTCGGGGTTGCTGCTGCTGACCAACGACGGCGACTTCGCCCACAAGATGGCCCACCCGTCGTACGAGGTCGACAAGACCTACGTCGCCGAGGTCGACGGCGAGGTGACCAAGGAGACGGTGGCGACGCTGCTCGCGGGTGTGGAGCTAGACGACGGGCCGGTGCGTCCCACGGAGGTGCGCATCATCGCCGCGACCCGCCCCAAGTCGATCGTCGAGCTGGTCATCCACGAGGGCCGCAACCGCATCGTGCGCCGCCTGCTCGACCAGCTCGGCCACCCCGTGCGCAAGCTGAGCCGCATCCGGTTCGGGCCGGTCAAGCTCGGCGGCCTGCCGTCGGGCCAGCTGCGCGAGCTGACCAACGACGAGCTGGGGGCCCTGCTCGACAGCGTCCGCCTGTGAGCGCGTGGCGGTGATCCACGACGGGGTACGTAGAGGGGCGGGCGTACCTCCGTCAGGAGCAGCGACGTGGTCGTCGGCGCGCGAGACGCTCGACACGACTCGCACGGCGCTCGTCTTCGCGCGGCGCTCCGTGGCCCGCTGTTCTCGACCGGCGTGACGACTAACCTCGGGGCGTGGTCTGGGACGTGGTGATCGCCGACCAGCGTTGGCTGATCACGTGGACGCCGCAGCAGGTCGCTCCCGACGGGACCAACCACGGGAGCTCCGGTGTCTGTCTCACCGATCGCGGCGTCGTGATGGTCTCCCGAGACGCGGAGTGCTGGGAGCTGCCTGCAGGGCGGCCCGAGGCCGACGAGAGCCTGTTCGACACCCTGCGGCGCGAGGTCCGTGAGGAGGCCTGCTGCGAGGTCGAGACGGCCAGGCTGCTGGGCTTCACGGTCAGCAGGTGCCTCGAGGGTCACGAGCAGGGCGTGGTGCTGGTGAGGTCGCACTGGTCGGCGCGTGTCGCCGTCGAGCCGTGGCAGCCTCACCACGAGACGGTCGAGCGGCGGGAGGTGGCCAGGGCGGACTTCCTGTCGGTCCTCACCATCGAGGCCGGTCTGGAACGGTTCTACGAGGAGCTCTGGAGTAGCGCTCGTGCGGCTGGGGAGAGCTCGGTCTGGCGGCAGCATCATCGGTGAGGACGACTCAGCACGGTGTCGTCCTCCGTCCGGGCGCCGGCGACCTCGGCCGCAGGTGGTGGAGCCGTCGTCCCTGCCTCGGCGTGAACCGGCTGCAGTCGACCAACGTGTCGACCGCCCAGTCGAGCGACGCCGCGGCGACCTGTCGGAACCTGCCAACTCGACCCGGTCTTCTAGGGTCGGCGCATGGAGCTGATGGACACCACCCGGCGCCGGCTGCGGCGCACCGTGCTCGACAAGCAGCGCACCGGGCGTGTCCCGGGAGTGGCGGCGGGGGTCGTGCGCCACGGTGAGCTGGTCTGGCACGACGGCGTGGGGGCGGCCGACGTGGCTCGGCCTGACGTCGCCCCCGGGCGCGACGACCAGTTCCTCGTCGCGTCCATCAGCAAGACCTTCACCGCCGTGATGATCATGCAGCTGCGCGACGAGGGGCGGCTCAGCCTCGACGACCGGCTCGACCGGCACCTGCCTGGCAGCCCGCACGGCGAGGTCACGCTGCGGCAGATGCTGTCGCACACCTCCGGCATCCAGCGCGAGCCGGTCGGCGACGTCTGGGAGACCCTCGTGTGGCCCGATCGCGAGCAGCTCGTGGCCGGGTTCGCCAAGGCCGAGCGGGTCATGGCGCCGCACCAGCGGTTCCACTACTCCAACCTGATGTACTCCCTGCTCGGCGAGGTGATCGCCCGTGCTGACGGCCTCGAGTGGGGCGAGACCCTGCAACGACGGCTGCTCGACCCGCTCGGGATGCGTCGTACGACGGTCGGCTTCGACGGGGCGCGGGTGCGGGCCTACTTCGTGCCGCCGCACACCGACGTGCCGGTGCCGGAGCCCGACGTCGACCTCGGCGCCATGAACGCGTGCGGCGGGCTCGCCTCGACGCTCGACGACCTCGCGACCTGGTCGGGCTTCGTGGCCGACCCGCCGGCCGAGATCCTCTCGCCCGACACGCTCGAGGAGATGTGCCAGCCGCAGATCATGATCGACGTCGAGCGCTGGGTCGGAGCGATGGGCCTGGGGTTCTTCCTCGTCCGGCGCGGCACCCGGGTCTACGTCGGCCACACCGGCGGCATGCCCGGCCAGATCACCGGTGTCTTCACCGACCGCGAGTCCGGCACCGGCGGGGTGGTGCTGATGAACAGCTCGGTCTCGCCCGACCCGGCCGGGTTCGCCATCGACCTGGCCGATCTGGTGGTCGAGGACGACCCCGAGGAGCCGGAGGCCTGGCGGCCGGGCACCGAGGTGCCCGACGAGCTCGTGCCGCTCCTCGGCACGTGGTACTCCGAGGGGTCGCCGCTGGTGTTCTCGGTGCGCGACGGTCAGCTCGAGGCGCGCAGCCCCGACCTGCCGGCCCACAAGCCGGCGTCGGTGTTCGAGAAGGTCGGCGACGACGTCTACCGCACGGTCACCGGGCGTGAGCGCGGCGAGCTGCTGCGCGTCACCCGGCGCGAGGACGGGACCGTGCACAAGCTGAGCTGGGCGACCTACCTGGTCTCTCGCGAGCCGCTGGCCTTCGGCCAGGAACCGTCGTAGTCCGCCCTGGCGGGTCGAGGCCGCCCTGTCCACGAGGCCGCCGACGGTGGGGATCCCCGTGCGGGACTGTCTAGCCTGGGACCCATGGCGGTGCGTGCGGTGCGAGGAGCGACCCAGCTCGAGGTCGACGAGCGCGAGCAGATGCTCGAGCGGGTCTCGGAGATGGTGCTCGACGTGATGGCGTCCAACGGGCTTGACGTCGACGACTTCATCTCGGTGATCTTCACCGCCACGTCCGACCTCCACAGCGAGTTCCCGGCGTACGCCGCGCGGCAGCTGGGGTTCGGTGACGTCCCGTTGATCTGTGCTCGAGAGCTCGAGATCGACGGCTCGATGCCGCGGGTGGTGCGGATGATGGCGCACGTCGAGACCGACCTGCCGCGCTCCGAGATCACCCACTGCTACCTGCACGGGGCCGCGGCGCTGCGCAGCGACCTGACGCGGGTCAGGTCCGTGCCCGACGAACAGTAGGATCTGGCCCCGTGGCAGGGGACCTGGGAAGCATCGTGGTGGCCGTCGACGGCACCTCCGGATCAGGCAAGTCGAGCACCTGCCGCGGCGTCGCCGAGCGGCTGGGGCTGCGCTACCTCGACACGGGTGCGATGTTCCGGGCCGTGACGTGGTGGATGCTGCACCACGGGGTCGACGTCCACGACTCCGAGGCCGTGGCCGCCCGGGTCGACGAGCCGGTGCTCTCCTCGGGCACCGACCCGACCGGTCCGACGATCGCCGTCGACGGCACCGACGTCAGCGCCGCCATCCGCACCGACGAGGTCACCCGTGCGGTGTCGCCGGTCAGCACGGTGCCGGCGGTCCGGGCGAGGCTGCTGGCGATGCAGCGCGACATCATCGGCGCCGGCGGGATCGTCGTGGAGGGCCGCGACATCGGCTCGGTCGTGTGGCCGCAGGCCGAGGTCAAGGCCTACCTCACCGCCGACCCCGCGGCCCGAGCGGCGCGACGCGCCCTCGAGGAGGGCAGCAGCGACGTCGGCACCACCGAGCAGGTGCTGCGCGAGCGCGACCGCATCGACTCGGGGCGGGCGACCGCCCCGCTGGTGCAGGCCGACGGCGCGGTCCACCTCGACACCACGTCGTACTCCCTCGACGAGGTGATCACCCTGCTCGCGGGGCTCGTCGAGCAGGCGCTCGAGCCGGCTCCGTGACCCCCGGGGCGAGCGTCCACGCCGAGCGGCCTCGCACCGACGGCGTGCCCCGCCCACGCCGCTGGCTGCTGCACGGCGCCCGCCCCTTCTGCGCGTGGCTGGTGCGGCGCCGCTACCGCGTCGTCGTCCACGGGGCCGAGCACGTGCCGGCGACGGGACCGGTCGTGATCGCGGCCAACCACATCGGGGTCGTCGACGGTCCGCTGATGGCCATCTTCGCCCCGCGCCCGGTGCACGCCCTGACCAAGATCGAGATGTTCCGCGGCTTCCTGGGGCGCTTCCTGACCGCCGCGGGCCAGATCCCGCTGGACCGGATGCACACCGACCCCCGGGCGGTCCGGCTGAGCGTGCAGGTGCTGCGCGAGGGCGGGGTTGTGGGCATCTTCCCCGAGGGCACGCGCGGGTCGGGCGAGCTCGAGCTCTTCCACCGTGGCGCGGCCTACCTGGCGATGGTCACCGGCGCCCCGGTCGTGCCGCTGATGATGTCGGGGAGCCGCGAGCCCGGCGGGTCGTCCTCGTCGTTGCCGCGCGGGGGCGCGACGATCGAGCTCGTCTTCGGTCCACCGCACGTCGTCGATGCGGTGTCCTGGCCCCGGACGCGAGACGATGTGGGGAAGGCCTCGCGCCTCCTGCGAGCCCGGATGCTCGCCGACCTGCAGGAATCCATCCGCGTGACCGGGCGTTCGCTCCCCGGACCGCTTCCTGCGGGCCAGCACGAACCAGACCCCGGCGGGGGTGTCACGGAGAAGTCAGCATGACCGAGCACGAGCACGAGACCTACCACGACGGCGCCATCCTCGGCGCCGACGACCGCGAGCACGACGGACCCATCCCGGTCCTGGCCGTCGTGGGGCGCCCCAACGTGGGCAAGTCGACGCTCGTCAACCGGATCATCGGACGCCGTGAGGCCGTCGTGGAGGACGTGCCCGGGGTCACCCGCGACCGGGTGCCCTACGACGCCCACTGGAACGGCCGGGCCTTCACCGTCGTCGACACCGGCGGCTGGGACCCCGACGCGCGCGGCCTGGCCCAGCGCATCGCCGCGCAGGCCGAGGTGGCCGTCAGTCTTGCCGACGCCGTGCTGTTCGTCGTCGACGCGACGGTCGGCATCACCGACCACGACGAGGAGGTCGTCAAGATCCTGCGCAAGTCGGGCAAGCCCGTGGTGCTCGCGGCCAACAAGGTCGACGACCTGCGCACCGAGGCCGAGGCCTTCGCGCTGTGGAACCTCGGGCTCGGCGAGCCGTGGCCGGTCTCGGCCCTGCACGGCCGCGGGTCCGGCGACATGCTCGACGCGATCCTCGCGGCCCTGCCCGAGCCGCCGCCCGACCGTGACAAGGAGCTCGGCGGTCCGCGCCGGGTCGCCATCGTCGGCAAGCCCAACGTCGGCAAGTCCTCGATGCTCAACCAGCTGGCCGGGGAGGACCGCGTCGTGGTCGACAACGTCGCCGGCACCACCGTCGACCCTGTCGACGAGCTGATCGAGCTCGACGGACGCCTGTGGCGCTTCATCGACACCGCCGGCATCCGCAAGCGGGTCAAGGAGGCCTCGGGCCACGAGTACTACGCCTCGCTGCGCACCACCACCGCGATCGACCGCGCCGAGGTCGCCGTGCTCGTCATCGACGGCGGCCAGCCCGTCTCCGAGCAGGACATCCGCATCATCCAGACCATCCGCGAGGCCGGCCGCGCGCTGGTCATCGCCTTCAACAAGTGGGACCTGGTCGACCAGGAGCGCCGCTACTACCTCGAGCGCGAGATCGAGCGCGACCTGGTGCAGGTGCAGTGGGCGCCGCGCATCAACGTCACCGCCCGCACCGGCTGGCACATCGACCGGCTCGCCCCGGCCATCGACAAGGCGCTCGAGGGCTGGGAGACCCGCGTCAGCACCGGCGTCCTCAACGGCTTCCTCGGCCGCCTGGTCGCCGAGCACCCCCACCCGGTGCGCAGCGGCAAGCAGCCCAAGATCCTGTTCGCGACGCAGGCAGGGTCCGCGCCGCCGATGTTCGTGCTGTTCACCTCGGGCAAGCTCGAGGCGTCCTACGAGCGCTACGTCGAGCGCCGCCTGCGCGAGGAGTTCGGCTTCGTCGGGACCCCGATCATCCTGCAGCAGCGGGTGCGCGAGAAGCGCAAGCGCTGATCACGGCTGCGGCCCGGATAGTACGTTCCCCCGATTCGCCGCAGTCGGTCCTGCCCCTAGTTTCGGGCCCATGCGCCCTCCTCGCTCCCTCGCGACCCTGGCAGTGCTCGCCGTCGTCTCCTTGTCCGGGCTCACGGCCTGCGGCGGGGAGACCGACGACCCGGCCGACGGTGGTCCTCAGAGCACCGCGTCCGGCGACCCGACCACCACCGAGGGCCCTGACGAGGGCCCTGACGAGGGCCCTGACGAGGGCCCTGACGAGTCGGTCAGCTTCGTCGACTGCTCGGCGATCACCGTCGAGGAGATGGCGGCGGTGCCCGGCATGAGCACCGCGACGGCGGAGGTCTCGCCCGGGGGCGGGCAGTGCGAGTACCAGCCCGCCGACCCCGTGCAGCCCTCCGTCTACGTCGAGCAGTTCGGCGTCGACGACTTCGCCGACGGCTTCGAGGGGGCGGCGGCCAACATCTCCAACACCGCGGTCGGCCCGATCGAGGGGAGCGTCGAGACCGACCTCCCCGACGTCGGGGACGGTGCCAAGGTCGCGGTCGGCCCCAGCCCGCTCGGGGGCGAGTCCCTGCAGTCGATCGGTCTGGTGCTGGTCGGCGACACCATCGTGCGGGCCAGCATCCTGCAGGCCGCCGACCTCGACGCGGACGCCCTCCTCGAGCTGACCACCGGCGTGCTCACCCTGATCGCCAGCGAGGGCTGACGACCTGCGTGGCTCGGCGTACCGTGAAAGGGTGCGCGTGACCCGTCCTGTCGTCGTGGGGCTGGTGCTGCCGCTGCTCGCCACCCTGCTCACCGTGGGCCCCGCCGCGGCGATGCCCGAACGGCCCGGCGCGCGGAGCGCTGCTGGTTCTCCCGTCGCAGGCACCACGTGCCGCACCTTCCCCGCCGACAGTTGGTGGCACGCCGACGTGAGCGGTCTCCCGGTGCACGCGCGCAGCCGCCAGTGGCTCTCGCACATGTCGACCGGGTCCGACCTGCACCCCGACTTCGGGCCGTCGTACGGCGACGGACCCGACTACGGCATCCCCGTCACGGTCGTGGGACGCGACCACCCGCGGGTGCGGGTCCGGTTCGACTACGCCTCCGAGAGTGACCGGGTGCGCTACCCGCTGGGGCGCGACACCCGCATCGAGGGCGGGCGCGCCTCCGACGGCGACCGCCACGCGATCGTGGTGCAGAAGGGCACCTGCCGTCTCTACGAGGTCTACGCCGCCCGGCGTACGCCGTCGGGCTGGCGGGGTGGCTCGGGGGCGGTGTGGTCGCTGCGGTCCAACGCGCTGCGCCCCGACGGCTGGACCTCCGCCGACGCGGCCGGCCTGCCGATCCTGCCGGGCCTGCTGCGCTGGAACGAGGTGCGCGACGACCGGATCGACCACGCCATCCGCTTCACCACCGACGTCACCAGCCGTCACCACCTGTGGCCGGCCCGTCACGACGCGGGGTCGAGGAGCTCGCTGGCCTACCCGCCGATGGGGGCGCGCTTCCGGCTGCGGGCCTCGTGGTCGGCGGCCGGGCTGGGCGTCGAGGCCAAGCGGGTGGTCGCGGCGATGAAGGCCTACGGCCTGGTGCTGGCCGACAACGGCTCGCCGTGGTTCTTCCAGGGCGAGCAGAGCGCCGCGTGGCCGGAGCGGCTGATCGAGGACCTCAAGACGATCCCGGCCTCGGCGTTCGTGGCCGTGGACACCTCGTCGTTGAAGGTCTCCGACGACTCGGCGGCCGTGCGCTGACCGGCGTGCGAGGATGCCTCGTCGGACGGTCGTGATCTTGACGCGTTCGAACATCTGTTCGAAGATGAAGGGTGCCCGCCCGTCCCGCCCTCACGCCGCTCGACCCGGCCCGCTCCGTGGTCGACCAGCTGCGCGAGCGCGTGGCCGCGATGGAGCAGCGGCCGGCGCGCGCCGAGGTGGCGACCCTGCCGGGACTGGCCGACCTGGTGCCCCTGCACGCGGGCGCGACCTACGGCGTCGACTCGGCGTCGCTGGCCCTGGCGCTGGCCGCGGGGGCCTCGGCCGCCGGTGAGTGGGTCGGCTTCGCCGGCTGCCCCGACTTCGGGGTCGAGGCGGCCGCCGAGCTGGGCGTCGAGCTGTCGCGCACGGTGCTGGTGCCCGACCCGGGTGAGCACTGGCTCGAGGTCACCGCGGCGCTGGTCGACGTTCTCCGCGTCGTGGTGCTTCGCCCCCCGGCCACCGTCGACGCCCGGGCCGCCGGGGTGCTCGACTCCCGGCTGCGCACCCGCTCGGCGGTCCTGGTGGTGTGGGGCGACTGGCCGCGCGTCGAGGCCCGGGTCAGCGTCGAGGAGTCGCGGTGGACCGGACCCGACGCCGGCACCGGCCGGCTCCACGAGCGCCACGCCCGCCTCGTCGTACGCCGCGGGGCGCGGCCGCCCCAGCGCGCTGAGCTCACCTGGCCCGGAGCCCGGGTGGCGGCGCCGGTGCTCCTGGGCCACGGGGACCACGGGGGCCTGCGGGAGGCGTCGGGATGAGGGTCCTGGTGGTCTGGTGCCCCGACTGGGCGGTGGTGGCCGGGCTGGCCGAGCAGGGTCTGCCGCCGCGCACCCCCGCCGCGGTGCTGTCGGCCAACGTCGTCGAGGTCTGCAACGGCCCGGCCCGCGCCGAGGGCGTGCGCCGGGGCCACCGGCGCCGCGACGCCCAGGGGCGTTGTCCCGAGCTGGCGCTGCTGGCGGCCAACCCCGACCGTGACGCGCGGGCGTTCGAGCCCGTCCTGGCCACCGTCGAGGAGCTGCGTCCCGGGGTGGCGGCGCTGCGGCCCGGGCTGCTCGCCGTACGCGCCCCGGGCAGCTGGTTCGGCACCGAGGCCAACGCTGCGGCGACGGTGTGCCAGGCGCTGGTCGAGGTCGGGGTCTGGGACGTCCGCATCGGCGTGGCCGACGACCTCTTCGCCGCCGAGCAGGCCGCGCGCACCGCCGACGTGCAGGGCTGGGAGGTCGTGCCCGCAGGCGGGTCGGCGGCCTTCCTGCGCACGCTGCCGGTGCACGTGCTCGAGGGCGACGGCGCCCAGGGGCGCGCGGTGGTCAGCCTGCTGCAGCGCCTCGGGCTCACCACCCTCGGCGACCTCGCCGCCCTGCCCGGCGAAGCCGTCGAGCACCGCCTGGGCCGCTACGGCGCCTCGGTGTGGCGGCGTGCGCGCGGCGAGGACCCCGCGCTGTTCGCCGCCCGCACCCCGCCGCCCGAGCTCGAGGCCGAGGTCGCCTTCGAGCCGCCGCTCGACTCGGTCGAGGCCGTGACCTTCAGCGTGCGCACCACCGCCGAGCGCTTCCTGGCCCAGCTCGAGCGCCACCAGCTGGTCGCCACCGGGGTCCGCATCGAGGCCGAGTCCGACGGGGCGGTCTGCTCGCGGCGCACCTGGCTGCACCCGCGCCACTTCGGCCCCCGTGACCTCGTCGACCGGGTCCACTGGCAGCTGCAGTCCGGGGTCGAGGGGGCGGGGCTGCGCTCCCGCAAGGACGCCGGGTCCGTGCGCGCGCCCATCGACCGGGTGCGGTTCGTGCCCGAGACCGTCGAGCCCGCCGCAGCCCACGGGGCGGCCCTGTGGGGCGGTGCGTCCGACGACCTCGTCGAGCGCGGCGTGGCCCGCGTGCAGGCCATGGTCGGCTTCGACGCCGTACGCCGCCCGGTCCTGCAGGGCGGCCGCAGCCCGGCGGCCCGTCAGGCCCTGGTGCCCTGGGGCGAGCGGGCCGTCGACCTGCGCCCGGTCGACCGGCCCTGGCCCGGGCGGGTGCCCGGCCCGGCCCCCGTGCGCGTCTTCGCCGCGCCGCCGGTCGCCGAGGTGGTCGACGACGGCGGCCGCGCCGTCGCGGTCACCGAGCGCGGCGCCGTGACCGCGGAGCCCCGGCGCTTCCGGCTGGGAGCCGCGACCGAGGGCCGCGCCCTGCCCTGGCAGCCGGTCTCGGCCTGGGCGGGGCCCTGGCCGGTCGACGAGTCGTGGTGGTCCGGTGGGGCCGGGCTCTGCGCGCGGTTCCAGGTCGTCGGGGCCGACGGGCGGGCCTGGTTGCTGCTGTGCGCGCCGAGCGGGTGGACCGTGGAAGCAGGCTACGACTGATGGGCTGGAACAACCCCTCCATGCACTGGAAGGAGCTCGAGGCGCGCCTGAGCGGGCGCCCCGGGGCCGACGACGCGCCGATCTCGCGGCGCAAGCGCGGGCCGACCCGGGCGCGCCCCATCGAGCGGCCCGGCGCGGTCACGCCCTACGCCGAGCTCCACTGCCACAGCAACTTCAGCTTCCTCGACGGGGCGAGCTCCCCGGCCGAGCTCGTCGAGGAGGCCGTGCGGCTGGGCCTGCACGCCCTGGCGATCACCGACCACGACGGGTTCTACGGCGCGCCGATGCTGGCCGAGGCCGCCGCGGCCTACGACCTGCTGACGGTCTACGGCGCCGAGCTGTCGCTGGGGTTGAGCGGTCCGCAGAACGGCGTGCCCGACCCCGAGGGCAGCCACCTGCTGGTGCTCGCGCGGGGGGTCGAGGGCTACCACCGCCTGGCCGGCGCGATCACCGAGGCCCACCTGCGTGGCGACGAGAAGGGACGCCCCGTCTACGACCTCGACGAGCTGGGCGAGCGCGGCCGGGGCCACTGGGTGGTGCTCACCGGCTGTCGCAAGGGCGCCGTACGCCAGGCGCTGGCGCGCGGCGACGAGCCGGCGGCGGCCGCGGCTCTCGACCGCCTGACCGCGCTCTTCGGGCTCGAGCACGTGCTGGTCGAGCTGTCGCCCCGGCCGGGCGCCGACGAGACCAACGCCGTGCTCGCCCGGCTGGCCGATGCGCACGGTCTCGACGTCGTCGCCGCCGGCAACGTCCACCACGCGACACCCCGTCAGCACCGGCTGGCCACGGCGATGGCCGCGGTCCGCGCGCGTCGCAGCCTGGCCGACCTCGACGGGTGGCTCGACCTGTCGGCCTCGGCCCACCTGCGCTCCGGCGCCGAGACCGCCCGGGCGCTGGTGGCCCACCCGGGCTCGGTCGAGCGCTCGGTGAGCCTGGCCGACGAGATCGCCTTCGACCTGCGCAAGGCCTCGCCCGCCCTGCCCAAGCGGCAGATCCCCGCCGGCCACACCGCCGACTCGTGGCTGCGGGTGCTCGCCGAACGGGGCTTCGCCGAGCGCTACGTCGGGTTGGCGCACGAGCAGGAGGCCCGTGAGCGCCTCGAGCACGAGCTGCGGGTGATCTCGACCAAGGACTTCGCCGGCTACTTCGTCATCGTCCACGACATCGTCGCGTTCGCCCGCGAGCAGGGGATCCTCTGCCAGGGCAGAGGATCGGCGGCCAGCTCAGCAGTGTGCTTCGCCCTCGGCATCACCGCCGTCGACGCCGTCCTCTACAAGCTGCCCTTCGAGCGGTTCATCTCCGCCCACCGCGACGAGGAGCCCGACATCGACGTCGACTTCGACTCCGATCGCCGCGAGGAGGTCATCCAGTGGGTCTACGACACCTACGGTCGCCGCAACGCCGCCCAGGTCGCCAACGTGATCGCCTACCGACCGCGGATGGCGGTGCGCGACGCGGCCAAGGCGCTCGGCCACTCCCAGGGCCAGCAGGACGCCTGGTCCAAGCAGATCGACGGCTGGCAGTCGGTCGTCACCGGTGACGCCGGTGACCAGGCCGCGCACGACGTGCCCGCCCCGGTGGTGGCCCTGGCCGAGCAGCTGATGGGTGCGCCGCGCCACCTCGGCATCCACTCCGGCGGCATGGTCCTCACCGAGCGCCCGATCGGCGAGGTGTGCCCCATCGAGCGCGGGCGGATGGACAAGCGCACGGTGCTGCAGTGGGACAAGGACGCCTGCGAGTCGATGGGCCTGGTCAAGTTCGACCTGCTGGGCCTGGGCATGCTCGGCGCGCTCGACCACATGATGCGCCTGGTCGACGAGCACCTGGGGGAGCGCTGGACCCTGGCGACGATGCCCAAGGAGGAGCCGGCCGTCTACGACATGCTGTGCCGCGCCGACTCGATCGGGGTGTTCCAGGTCGAGAGCCGCGCCCAGATCGGCACCCTGCCGCGGCTGCGCCCGCGTGAGTTCTACGACCTGGCCATCGAGATCGCGCTGATCCGCCCCGGACCGATCCAGGGCGGTGCCGTGCACCCCTACGTACGCCGCGCCACCGGCCAGGAGGACGTCACCTACGACCACCCCGACCTGGTGCCGGTGCTCGAGCGCACCCGCGGCGTGCCGCTGTTCCAGGAGCAGCTGATGGCGATGGCGGTCGCGCTCGGCGACTGCACGCGCGACGACGCCGACCTGCTGCGCCGGGCGATGGGCTCCAAGCGCGGGGTCGAGCGCATCGAGTCGATCAAGGAGAAGCTCTACGCCGGCATGGCCCGGCGGGGCCTGACCGGCGACAAGGCCGACTCGATCTACGTCAAGATCCTGTCCTTCGCCAACTTCGGGTTCGCCGAGTCGCACGCGCTGTCCTTCGCGCTGCTCGTCTACGCGTCGTCGTGGTTCAAGCTGCACTACCCGGCCGCGTTCCTGGCCGGGCTGCTGCGCAACCAGCCGATGGGCTTCTACTCCCCGCAGTCGTTGGTCGGCGACGCGCGTCGTCACGGGGTCGAGGTCCGCCGACCCGACGTCGCGCTGTCCGGCGCCCAGGCGGGGCTGGAGGCCCTGGCGCCGGGGGAGTCGGGTGCCACGGGCCTCGAGAGCTGCTGCCGCCCCTCGTTCGAGCGGGTCGAGTGGGTCCCGGGCACCCCCGACCCGGTCCCCGCCCATCGGCGCGACGCACGGCTCGCGGTGCGACTCGGGCTCGACTCGGTGCGCGGCATCGGCCTCGACGTCGCGCGGCGGATCGTGGCGGCACGCGAGGCGGCGCCGTACGACGGGGTGACCGACCTGTCGCGCCGCGCCGACCTCACCCCGACCCAGCTCGAGGCGCTCGCGACCGCAGGGGCCTTCGACTCCTGGGGCCTCGACCGACGCCAGGCCCTGTGGGCCGCCGGGTTCGCCGAGAGCGCCGACCACCTGCCCGGCACGACTCCCGCCCCCGCGGCGCCGATGCTGCCCGGCATGAGCGAGCCCGAGCTGACCCTGGCCGACCTGTGGGCCACGGGGGTCTCGCCCGACCGTCACCCGGTCGAGCACCTGCGCGAGGAGCTGCGCCGCGCCGGCGTCCGTTCGATCGCCGACCTCGAGACCACCGAGTCCGGGCGACGCGTCCACGTCGGCGGGCTGATCACCCATCGTCAGCGCCCCGGCACCGCCATGGGCGTCACCTTCCTCAACCTCGAGGACGAGACCGGCATGCTCAACGTGGTCTGCTCGATCGGTGTCATGAAGGTCCACCGCCAGGCCGCGCGCAACAGGGTCGCCGTCGTCGTCCGCGGCACCCTCGAGCGCAACGAGGGGGTCACCAACCTGGTCGCCGATCGCGTGGAGGGCATCGACGTCGTGGTGCCCGGGGCCGGTGCGGTGCTGCAGGCCAGGGCCTCGTCGCGCGACTTCCGCTGAGCTCGACCGAGGCGGTGCCTGACAGGACGCGGCCCTGGGCGATACCGATTCCGACCCGACGGCCGGGCTGCGATAAGGTGCTCACGCCTCGTTCGCGAGGTGTTCGGGCTGTAGCGCAGCTTGGTAGCGCACTTGACTGGGGGTCAAGGGGTCGCAGGTTCAAATCCTGTCAGCCCGACAGAGTTTCCGCAGGTCAGAGGCCGTTTCCGCCAGTGGCGGGGACGGCCTCTTGCGGCTCTTTGGGTGTTGATGGGGAGTTGGCGATCCACGGGCGCAAGAACCTCTTGACCCCGAGAGGACCCTCCGTCCGTGAACGAGAGACCACACTGCGAGACCTGCACCTGCGGCCGCACCTGCGGCTGCACCTGCGGCTGGGGCGGTCAGCACGACCCTGACAACGCCCGTTGCGAGCTCACCCAGGTGGCGACCGATGGCCTGGACTGAGGCGCGCGGCCGCGGTCACCGCGGCGTCTACATCGACGCCCTGGGCCAGCAGCGCAGGACGCCCGTCCAGCGATCGAAGCGCGCGGCCCTGGCCCTCGCCAACGACGAGGAGGCCAAGGTCCGCCGCGGCGACTGGTTCGACCCCAACGCCGGCAAGGTGACGTTCTCCGACTACTTCGAGCGCCAGTGGCTCCCGAACCGCGGCGGCGAGCAGACGACCGTCGACACCTACCGCTCGCACTACAACGCCACGCTCAAGGACCCCTTCGGCGCGATGGAGCTGCGGCTGATCCTGCCCTCGACGGTGCAGGGCTGGGTGGCCGAGATGGCCCGCGCCGGCGTGAAGCCCTCGACAATCAAGGCCAAGGTCAAGGCGCTCCAGACGATCCTCGCCGCGAAGAAGGGCGCCTCGGCCAAGCGCGACGGGCTCATTCAGATCAACCCGTGCGAGGGCGTGCTGCTCCCGACGGTCGTCGACCCCGACGTGCTGATCTACGAGCCGGAGGAGGTCGCCAAGATCGTCAAGGCCATGGACCCGTGGTGGCGCACCCTTGCGCTGCTCGGCTCGGAGTCCGGCGCGCGGTGGGGTGAACTCATGGGCCTCACGGTCGCCTCGTTCGGGCTCGACTTCCGCACCATGACCATCCGCCGGACGGTCGTCGAGACGGCCGTCGTCAACACCGGCAACGGCACGCGGTTCGTCTGGAAGGACTACCCCAAGGGCAAGAAGCCGCGCACCGTCGGCATCCGCGGGGTCGCCTCCGAGGCCGTGAAGCAGCTGGTCGCCGAGCGCGGGCTTGGTCCTGACGACCGCCTGTTCTCCATGCCCGCGGACCTCGACGTCCGTGGACGACGACCGCCGAAGGTCACTCGACCACGAAGGCCCCGACCTTGTGAGTCTGGGCCTTCGAGGAAAGTGTGGAGTAGCTAGTTCCCGTCGTGGGAGGCGAAGATGCCCCAGCCGCAGCCGGTGGCGCCGCTGATGACGCTGGCGGTGGTGCCAGCGGTGGTAGCCAGGATGATCGCCGCGCCGCCGCACTTCATGGTGACCTCGCGGGCCTTCTCCTCCCACGGCGGGCGGTCGTCGCAGCCGAACCAGCCGGCGGGGTGCCAGGCGTAACCCACGCACCGCACGGTGGTCAGGCGCTTCTTGGTCCAGTCTAGGAAGCCCCAGTCGATGCCGCGAGCGACGATCCGGCCATCGGTGCCGCGGGCCACGGTACGGGCGCTGGCCGGGAGCTGCTTGGGATGCTTGCGGTAGTACGCCTTGGCGGCCTCGTAGGTCCCCTCGGGGAGCGAGATGCCCTTCGCGTTGTGGTACTTGCCGTCCTTGAACCGAGCCTTCATCTGCGCGGGCGTGCCGTAGGCGTTGCTGCCACACGGCCTCACTGCGGGGTCGGGGTTGGGCTGGCAGACGCGCGACGAAGTCCCGGTCATCGACGGTGTCGCGGCGTCGGAGTCCTGGTCGAGCAGGAAGTTCGAGAACGCGAACCACGCGCCGATCGCCAACACCATGACGATTGCGACGATCCATTTACTCATCGTCGAACCGCCACCGAACGCCCGTTGATCGTCGGCGTTGAGCCGTTGCCTGAGACTGGTCATCCAATTCACCTTCACCCGAGAGAGCGGCCATCCGATCGGACGACCGTCTCCGATATTCCCCCAGTTCCAAGGGCCAGTCCACGCCCACTTTCTCACCCCAACGGACGTTCAGGCGGTCAGATCAGGAACCTCCCGCACCCGGGCCCTCGGGCCATGAGAGAGAGCGACCACCCCGCAGCGCCTGGCCGCTTCACGGACGCGGGGTCCCTTGAGGTGTCGTTTGGGGTGTCAACAGTTCGACACGCCGAGGTAGAGAACGTGAAGCGTTCGTCAGCCCTTATGGACTGTTTGCCCAGGTCAGAGGCATGATTCAGGCTCAGAACTAGATCGAGGTCACGTGCCCGAGACCCCCCGAAATCGTGCTGGGGGTCAAGGGGTCGCAGGTTCAAATCCTGTCAGCCCGACCGAAGTAGTAAACAATGAACGGGCCTCTGACTTGCAGAAATGCAGAGTCGGGGCCCGTTTGTTCGTAAGACCGTCTGAGCAGCATTGAGTTCGGCAAGCAACCAAACGGCTAACCAGGATCCTCGGTGTGTATCCCTGCGGTCGCCAAGGGGCTCATCTTGCACAGCTCTGACCTGGTGAAACGCAGTTAGTCCGCTGCCGGTCCCTCAAGGACAAGTCGGATTTGATGCTGCATCGCTTGGTAGGCGATCACGCCGTCCTGACCTCTAATGGTGTTCAGGCCGACTGTTGCGCTCCAAGCACGCCGCAACCTCGGCCAGCCGGGAGCGAAGCTGCCGCCTCAACCTGATGTGTGGGAACTTCCCAGTGGCCCACCGTGTATAAATCCACGTCACTGGCACTTGTAGGAGTTCCGACACTTGCTGTGCCGTACACAACCTCACCTCGTTCTTGAATCGCCCTGGGTTTGTTGGAGGCTCTGGTGTGTCCTGGGTTCCACGGCGTCTGAGTTTCTGGATTCTGGTGCCTGACACCAGGAGGAACAGATGGGACGACATGGCTACTCAGCCGAGTTCAGAGGCAAGGTCCTCGACTTGCTCGCTGCAGGACGCAGCGTCGCGAGCGTGGCGCACGACCTCGACCTCAGCGACCAGACGATCTACA
>NZ_VIYJ01000019.1 GCF_008087085.1 Nocardioides rubriscoriae
TGCCCCGCGACCGACTCCACATCCATCAGATCCCGCTGGCGATCAGCCTCACCCTGCACAACCACATGATTTCAGCCCAACCCCGACGAGTCGCTCAGGCGCGCCCTTTGTTCAGCAGGCTCCTAGGGGCCCTCGCACCTCGACCACCGTGGAGGGACCTCGCCCTCAGCCCAGCCCCGGCAGCAACCCGAGCTCGACACCCTCCTCGCGCAGCTCGTCGCGGACGTCGGGGTGGGCGGCGTGCTCGATCAGGTTGGTGGCCTGGGCGGTCTGGTCGCGGCCGAACATCTCGGCGACGCCCTGCTCGGTGACCACCGCGCTCATCTGGAACGACGTCACGGGCTCCTCGACCATGGGCACGATCGTCGAGACGTCGGCGCGGGGGTGCCAGGAGCGCAGGGCGATCAGGGCCTGGCCGCCGGGGCTGTGCAGGGCGCCGACGACGAAGTCGGTCTGGCCGCCGAAGCCGGAGTGGATGCGGGCGCTGATGCGCGAGGCGTTGGCCTGGCCGAAGAGGTCGACCTGCAGGGCGGTGTTGACGCTGACCATCGACGGGTTGGCGGAGATGCGGGCCGGGTCGTTGGCGATCTCGGTGCGCATCATGCGCACGCGCTCGTTGCCGTCGACCCACTCCATGAGCTCCTCGGAGCCGAAGAGGAACGACGCGGCGAGCGGGGTCGACCGGTCGAGGGCGCCGGCCTTCTCGAGGGCCAGGACCGAGTCGGAGAACATCTCGGTCCACACCCGCAGGCCGCGCCGGTCGACCAGGCCGTGCATGGTCGCGTCGGGCACCGCGCCGATTCCGGCCTGCAGGGTCGCACCGTCGGGCACCCGCTCGGCCACCAGGGCACCGATGCGGGCCGCGGTCTCGTCGATCGGGGCGTGCGCCGGTACGGGCAGCGGCTCGTCGGCCTCGACGAGCACGTCGATGAGGTCGAGGTCGACCTCGGCGTCGCCGAAGGTCCACGGCAACCGGTCGTTGACCTGGGCGACGACCAGCCCGCCGCGGCGGCGTACGGCGTCGATGGCGGCGGGCAGGACGTTGACCTCGATCCCCAGCGACACCTTGCCGCCCCGCGGCCGCGTGGTGTGCACGACCACCAGGTCGGGCACCTGGGCGGTGCCGAGGAGCAGCGGCACCAGCGACAGCCGCGACGGGACGTAGCTCAGACGCGGGCTGCGGCGCATGCCGGGACCCACGAACGACGTCTCGAGGACGACGCCCTCGCGGTCGGGCAGCCCGCGCTGGCCGTTGAGCGCCCACAGCCGGTAGGAGTCGAGGCCGGCGTCGACCAGGCCGAGGGTGTGCCAGGGGGTGGCGTGGTTGCCGCTGACAAGCACCCGGGGGTCGGGCGGCAGCTGCCGCAGCGCACTGGTCAGGTCCATGCGGACCATCAGACCAGACGCGCGACCACCCCTCGGAGCGCACGGCCGGCGACCAGCACCACTCCCGGCAGGACGCCGACGAGCACGACCAGCGCCAGGCCGCGCAGCTCGACGGGCTCCGCCCCGACGAGGTCGCGCAGCGGGGGCACGAGCACGGCGGCCACCTGCAGCAGCCCGGCCACGACGACCGCGGCCTCGAGGCCGCGCCCGCGCCACCCGACGCCGTGGCGCGGCGCCCGGACGGCCATCGCGATCGACAGCTGGCCGAAGCCGAGCGCGACGAACACCGCCGTCGAGGTGGGCACACCCCGGTCGGGCCCGAGCCACCCGGCCACGAACGACACGGCGGTGATGAGCAGCCCGGCGACCGCGACCTGGCGGGTGAGCGTGCGGTCGAGCACCCGGCGCGCGGGGCGCGGCGACGGGTGCTCCATGTCGGCGGGGTCGAGCGGCTCCCCGCCGAAGGCGACCCCCGGTACGCCGTGAGTGAGCATGTTGATCCACAGGATCATCGCCGGCGTCAGCGGCACGCCCATCCCAACCAGCGGCGCGACCAGGATGACCAGCACCTCGGCCAGCCCCCCGGCCAGCGCGTAGCGCAGGAAGGTGCGGATGTTGCGGTAGACCCGTCGCCCCTCGGCGACCGCGGCGACCAGGGTCCGCAGGTCGTCGTCGGCGAGCACCAGGTCGGCGGCCTGCCGCGCGACCTCGGTGCCGCGCCCGCCCATCGCCACGCCGATGTCGGCGCGCCGCAGGGCCGGGGCGTCGTTGACCCCGTCACCGGTCATCGCGACGACGGCGCCGTGCTCGCGCCACGCGTCGAGGATCGCCACCTTCTGCTCGGGTCGGGTGCGGGCGTAGACGTCGATCTGGTCGACGCGGTCGACGTGCTCGCCCCGGGCCACCGCGTCGCCGTCGACGACCTCGGAGCCGGGACCGACGATCCCGACCTGCTCGGCGATCGCCCGGGCGGTGGCGGGGTGGTCGCCGGTGATCAGCACCATCCGGATCCCGGCCGCGCGGCAGGCCGCGACCACCTCGGCGGCAGCGGCGCGGGGCGGGTCGGCCACGGCCACCAGGCCCACCAGCACGTCGCCCTCGGCGACGGCGATCACCCGGAAGCCCGCCTCGGCCAGGGCCTGGGCCGCTGCGTGCGCGGCCCGCGCCACGGCGTCGGGGACGACGAGCTCAAGCACCACCTCGGGGGCGCCCTTGGTCACCTCGACGGCGGCACCGTCGGGTCCGGCGTGCCACGTGGTCATCGAGCGGGTCGTGGCGTCGAAGGGCCTCTCCTGCGTCCGGGGCCAGAGCGTCTCGAGCTCAGCCCGCTCGACGTCGTGGTGGGCCGCCGCCGTCAGCAGCGCCCCCTCCATGGCCTCGCCGACGACCGTGCCGTCGGCGCCGAGCCGGGCGTCGTTGCACAGCACCACGTCGCGCAGCAGCCGCCGGTCGGCGTCGACGAGGCCGGGCGCGCCCACGTCGTGCGGACCCTTGGGGGTCCACCAGCGGCTGACCTCCATGCGACCCTCGGTGAGGGTGCCGGTCTTGTCGGAGGCCAGGACGTCGACCGAGCCGAGGGTCTCCACCGCGGGCAGCCACCGCACCACGGCCGAGCGCTGCGCCATCCGGTGGGCCCCCAGCGCCAGCGCCACCGACACGACCGCCGGCAGCGACTCGGGGATCGCCGCCACGCCCAGGCTGACCGCCAGGATCAACGACGCCACGACCGCCTCGCCCCGCGCCACCGACGACACGAACGCGACCAGGCACAGCACCGTCGTGACGCCGACCAGGGTCCGCGACAGCCGCGACAGCCGTTGCTGCAGAGGCGTCGGGCCGGTCACCGTGCCCGCGACGAGAGCAGCGATCTGGCCGAGGCCGCTCTCGGCGCCGGTGCGCACGACCCGACCGCGGGCCCGGCCGCCCGTGACCACGGTCCCGGCCAGCAGCTCCTCGTCGACGTCCCGCGAGACCGGCACCGACTCCCCGGTCATCGCGGCCTCGTCGACCATGAGGGCGGCCGCCTCGGTGACCACCAGGTCGGCCGGCACCACCGCACCGGCGTCGAGCACCACCAGGTCGTCGGCGACCAGCTCGGCCGCCACGACCGTACGGACGACGCCGTCGCGCACCACCGTCGCCCGGGGCGCCGACATCCGGCCCAGGGCCTCGATGGCGCTCTCGGCGCGCACCTCCTGCACCACCCCGATCGCGGTGTTGAGCACGACGACGACCGCGATGATGGTCGCGTCGGCGAGGTCGCCGGTCACCACCACGACGACGAAGGCGCCGAGCAGCAGCAGGATCATCGGGTCACCGAGCTGCCGCAGCACCCGGCGCAGCACCGGCGTGGGTGGCGCCTCGGGCAGCGCGTTGGGGCCCGACACCTCGAGCCGCTGCCGGGCGGTCTCGGTCGTCAGACCCCCGGCGGTCGGGTCAGGGGGCGCCGTCCGGGTCGGCACGGACCCGGTCACAGGTCGGGGACGACGGCCACGGCGCAGTGCGACCGGCGCAGGACCGCGGCGGTCAGGGACTCGCTGGTCCGCACCGAGGGGCCGCGCCGGCTGGCGCTGAGCACCAGCAGGCCGCCCGGCGGCGAGGCCTGGGCCAGCACGTCGCGCACCGGCCCGATCACCACGGCGGTGTCGACCGCGACGTGCGGATGGGCGCGGGCCGGTGCCGCGTGGAGCGCGGTCAACCGGCTCAGCCCGTCGCGGGCGGTGGCCAGGTCGGCGTCGGAGGGCGGGAGGCCCGCCCGGTGGGCCGGGGCCGGGAGGCACCCCAGGACGTCGAGCGTCGAGCCGCGCAGCTCGGCCTGGGCGTAGCCGACCTCGCAGGCCGCCACGGAGCCGGGACGGCCGTCGACCGCCACCGCGACCCGGGCGCGGGCCCGACTGGTGTCGCCGCGCCTGACCAGGACGACGGGGACGCCGGCCCCCGAGGCGATCGCGACCGCGCGGATCCCGGGGCCGGTGCCGGGGCGCCGCCGACCCGGACCGACGAGGACCAGCAGGTGCTCGTGGGCGACCAGGTCGACCAGCACCGACGGGTGGTGGCCCACCCGCACCTCGGTGTGGACCTCGACCCCCGGCGCCGTACGCCGGGCGCTGCGGCGGGCGCGGGCCTGCGCGCGGCCCACCGCGGCCAGGGTGAGCCGTGCGAGACCGGGGCGCACCTGCCAGGGCGCCAGCGTGTAGGCCAGCGTCAGCGGTCGCCGTTCGAGCACCGCCTGCGCGCACGCCCAGCGCACGGCGTGCCGCGTGCGCCACGGACCCCAGGCCTCGGCCACCACGTGCCGTGGCCGCTCGCGGGGGCCCAGGGTGCTCATCGCCCCACGGTGCGCGCGGCCGGGGTCGCCGGGGAGAGGCCTTGGTCCCGACGTGGTGGCGCCGGCCCCCCCGGGACCTTCGGCCCTGGCCCGGCCGGGCCGGCGGTCGACACGGTGGGCACGACCAGTCGCTCCGGGGACATCCAGGGACATCCAGGGAACCGCGATGACACGATCTCCCACCGGGGGGCCCGGGGTGAGCGGCGACCTGGCGGTGCGCAGCACCGGACGTCCCGCACCCCGCGAGCCGCTGGCCCGCTCGGTCGCGGCGGTGGTGGTGAGCCGGCGCGCGATCGGCGGACCGGTCACCACCCGCCTCGAGCAGCTCGCCCGCCTCGGCCTGCGGGTCGTGGTGGTCGCCGACGCCGCCCCGGCCGGCTGCACCGCCTCGGGCTCGGCCCACGAGGCGCTGGCGCGGCTCGACGAGCTGGGCGTCACCGGCCGGCTCGTGCTGCTGGTCGACTCCCACGCCGACCTGCCGGCGCCCCCGGGCAGCGACGCGACGACCGTCCCGGTCGACGGGACCGACGGCGTCCTGGCGCTGCTCGACGAGCAGCTGCGGCGCGCCCGGTCGCACCGGGTGCCCGACGTCGTCCACGACCCCCGGTGGGCGGTCGTCGAGCGCGGGGTCGACCCCGCCCGGCACCGCGTCACCGAGAGCCTCTTCACGCTGGCGTCGGGAGGGGTCGGGTGGCGCGGGTCGGTCGAGGAGTCACCCGACTACGGACAACCCCTCGTCGTCGCCGCCGGGGTGTACGCCGGCACGGGGGTCCACGACGGCCTGCTGCCCGGCCCGGACCTGGTCGACGTCCGGCTGCGCGACGAGGTGCAGGCCGACGAGCGCGTGCTCGACCTGCGCACCGGCGTGCTCTACCGCGAGGAGGTCGGTGGGTCGGGCGTGCCGCTGCGGTCGCTGCGCTTCGCGGCGGCCGGCGCCCCCGGGGTGTTCGCGCTGCGGGTCGAGGCCGCGTCGCAGCGGATGGACCCCGGGCCGTCCCCCGAGCACGGCACCTGGTCGGCCACCACGCCCGCGGTGGGCCACCACGGTGGCATCGGGGCGGTCGCCCGGCAGGAGGTCGGGCACGACGCAGGGGTCACCACCCTCGAACGCCTCGTCGCGGTCGACCACACCACCCGCGGCCGGCCGCGGCGCGCGCGGGCGCAGGAGCGCCTCGACCGTGCCGGACGCGCCGGCTTCGAGGCCCTGCTCGCCGAGCAGCGGGCGGCCTGGGCGCAGCGCTGGTCGCGGGTCGACGTCCGCATCCCCGACGACCCGGGCAGCGAGCTCGCCCTGCGCTTCGCGCTCTTCCACCTGTGGGGCCTGGCGTCCGACGGCGCCGAGCTCGCGGTCGGGGCCCGCGCGCTGACCGGCAGCGGGTACGCCGGGCACGTCTTCTGGGACGCCGACGTGTTCGTCCTGCCGGCCCTGGCGACCATCGACCCGGAGGCAGCCGACGCGATGGTCCGCTACCGGCTCCACCGGCTCGGCGCCGCCCGTGAGCGGGCGCGGTCCGAGGCCCGGCGGGGCGCACGGTTCCCCTGGGAGTCGGCGGCCACCGGCCAGGACGTGACGCCGGCGCGGGGCTGGGTCGGTGGCGAGCAGGTCGACATCGTCACCGGCACCCAGGAGGAGCACGTCACCGCCGACGTCGCCTGGGCCGTCGTCCACAACGCCACGTGGTCGCGGCCGGGGGCCCACCTGTCCGACGGCGAGCGCGCGCTGCTCGCGGCGACCGCGCGCTACTGGGCCTCGCGCACCGACACCGACCCCGACGGCACCGCGCACGTCACCGGCGTGACCGGGCCCGACGAGTACCACGAGGGTGTCGACGACAACGCCTTCACCAACGTGATGGCGCGCTGGAACCTGCGCGCCGCGGCCCGGCTCACCCGCGCCCACGACGACGAGTGCCGCTCGTGGCTGCGGCGGGCCGCGGCGCTCGTCGACGGCTACGACGAGACCACCGGGGTCTACGAGCAGTTCCGCGGCTACCGCGACCTCCAGCCCCTGGTGGTCACCGACCTCGCGCCGCCCCCGGTCGCCGCCGACGTGCTCGTCGGCCGCGACCGCGTCGCACGCTCGCAGCTGATCAAGCAGCCCGACGTGCTGATGCTGCACCACCTGGTGCCCGACGAGGTCGTGGCGGGCTCCCTGGTCACCAACCTCGACCTCTACGCGCCGCGCACCGCCCACGGCTCGTCGCTGTCGCCGGCGACCATGGCGCTGGTGCACGCCCGGGCCGGGCGGCCCGAGGCCGCCCTGGACCTGCTGCGGCTCAGCCTGAGCATCGACCTCGACGACCTCGGCGGCACCACCTCCGCCGGCGTCCACATCGGGGCCCTGGGCGGCGCCTGGCAGGCCCTGCTGTTCGGGTTCCTCGGGGCGCGGGTCCGCGACGGCGTGCTGCACCTCGACCCGGTCCTGCCAGCGGCCTGGCCCCGGCTGGCCGTCCGCTTCCGGGCACTGGGGCGCGACGTGCGCGTCGACGTCGACGCCGACCTGATGACGGTCGCGGCGTCCGGGGCGCTCGCCGCGCACGTGCCGGCGTCCCAGCCCTACCGGGTGCGCGCCGACGGCGACGTCCACCTCGTCGGGGCGGGTGCGCCGTGAGCGACGTCGTCGCCGTCCTCGAGCAGGACGACGACCCGCAGGTGCTCGCCATGGCCGCCACCATGGCGACGCTGCTCGGGTGCGGGTCGCGCCAGACGACGGTGCCCTCCGGCACCGACCGCGACGGCCGCTCCGACGCGATCACCGCCGCCCTGCGCGACGACGACCTCGCCGTGCTGCACGCCGGTGGACCGGAGTCGGTCTGCTGGGACGTCATCCGCCGGGTCACCACGCCGGTGATGGTCCTGCCCCAGCACCCGCGGGTCCCGGCCCGCGTCACCGAGGTCCTGCTGCCGCTGGACGGCGCCCCCGGCACCGCCGCGGCGGTGGCGGCGATGGCCCAGCGCCTGGTCGGGGCCGGGGTGCACGTCACGGCGATGCACGTCTTCGACGCCGCCACCGCACCCGCGTTCTGGGACCAGGCCGCCCACTCCTACGAGCACTGGACCGAGGAGTTCCTCCTGCGCAACCTCCCGTGGGCCGTCGAGCTCGACCTGCGGCGCGGGCGCTCCTGCGACGAGGTCGTCACCAGGGCCGAGCACAGCGACGCCGACCTGCTCATGGTCGGCTGGGGCCAGGACCTCGGGGGCGGTCGCGCCCAGACGGTGCTGCAGGCCCTGACCGCGGGCCACGTGCCGCTCCTGCTGCTTCCGGTGACACCACAGGACCTTCGTCCGCAGTCGGAGGACCTTGCGCCCTCGACCACGCCCCCGCCGACGAGACACCGTGAGGCATGACCCAGCACACCGTCGTCCTCGACCTCGCGGCCGCCCTCGCGACCCCGCATCGTTGCTCCGCGTGCGGGTCCACCGACCTGTCCACCCTCACCGAGACCCACCGTGACGTGCTGTTCACCTGTCCCCGGTGCCGGCTCGCGTGGCGCTTCGAGCTGGGTGACCTCGTCCCCGTCGAGTCCGGGACCCGCACCCGTGCCTGACCCCGGACGGCGGTCGTCCCCCGGCGGTCACCGGTGAGGATCGGCCTGGTGGCACCGCCCTGGATCCCCGTCCCACCCCCGTCGTACGGCGGCACCGAGTCGGTCGTCGACAACCTGGCCCGCGGCCTGACCGCCCGCGGGCACGACGTCACCCTGTTCACCGTCGGCACCTCCACCGTCCCGGTCGAGCGCCGGTCCTGGTTCGACGAGCCGGTGGCGCCCATGGGGCTCTCGATCCCCGAGGCCGTCCACGTCCTGGCCGCCCACACCGAGCTCGCCGAGGTCGCCGACGTCGACGTCATCCACGACCACACCGTGCTCGGCCCGCTGCTGGCGCCCGCGGCCGGGCCGGGGGTGCCCCCGCTCGTCACGACCAACCACGGCGTCTACAACGCCGCCACCCGGCTGCTGTTCGGCCGGGCCGCCGAGCGCGCGTCCGTCGTGGCGATCTCGGCCGACCAGGCGCGCCGCGCCGAGGGACGGGTCCCGATCGCCAGGGTCATCCACCACGGCGTCGACACCGACACCTACCGCGCGGGGTCCGGGGGCGGCGAGCACCTCGTCTTCGTGGGACGGATGTCGCCCGAGAAGGGCGTCGACCGGGCGGTGCGGATCGCGCGGGCCGCGGGCCGGCCGCTGCGGATCTTCTCCAAGATGCGCGACGAGACCGAGGTCGACTACTACGAGTCGCACGTGCGGCCGCTGCTGGCCGCCGACGAGCGACCGCTCTTCGAGGCCGGGCTGGACGAGCGCGTGCAGTGCCTGCAGACCGCCGCCGGGCTGCTCAACCCGATCGCGTGGCCCGAGCCGTTCGGCCTGGTCATGGCCGAGTCGCTCGCCGTGGGCACGCCGGTCATCACCTGGCCCCTGGGGGCCGCGCCGGAGATCATCACGCACGGACGCACCGGCTTCCTGTGCGCCACCGAGGACGCCGCGGTCCGCGCCGTCACCCGGCTGCCCGAGATCGACCGCGCCGTGTGCCGCGCCGAGGCCGAGGAGCGCTTCTCCGTCGCGCGGATGGCCGCCGACCACGAGGACCTCTACGCCTGCCTGGTCGCCCGGTCCCGCCAGCCGTCACGTCGCAACGTCGCGGTGACCGGCGCCCACGGGGGCACCGCCACCTCCATGGCGGGCTAGGCCGCGGCGTGAGCGACCCGTGGCTCTTCGACGGCGCGCCCGCGTCGGTCGGTGCCGGGCAGGTGGTCCTGCTCGACGGCACGACCTTCTGCATCGGCGATGCCGCGGGCGACCTCGGCACGCAGGGACCGCAGGGCCTGTTCGTGCGCGACACCCGCGTCGTACGACGGTGGCGGCTGAGCCTGGCCGGGCGCCGGCTCGACGCCGTACGGGTGCACCAGGACTCGCCCCACTCGGCGACCTACCTGATGTTGTCGCCCGACCTCGGGCCCGACCACGGCCCGCAGCTCGTGGTGACCCGCAGGCGCCTGGTCGGTGACGGCATGCGCGAGGACCTCACCCTGCGCTCGACCGGGCCGGGGGTCGTGCACGTCGAGATGGCGCTGGAGGTCGACAGCGACTTCGCCGACCTCTTCGAGGTCAAGGAGGGCCGCGTCGACGCCGACGGGCCCGCCGAGCCCCCGGCGACGACGGCGTCGGTCCGGCCCCACGGCGTCGACCTGGTGGCCCGGACCGACGTCGACTTCGGGGTGCACGTCGACGGCGACGCGTCGGCCGTCGCGACCCCGGACGGCCTGCGGTGGACCGTCGAGCTCGCGGGCCACGGGACCTGGTCGACGACGGTGCAGGTGACGGCCCGGCTGCACGGGCAGCTCGTCGAGCCGCACCACGCACCGGGCACCGCGGCCGAGCACGCCGCACCCGCCCGCCGGCGCCGCCAGTTCCAGGAGGCGGCCCCGACCGTCGCGACCGCCGACCGCGGGCTGGCCGACGTGCTCGGCCGCAGCATCGACGACCTGGCGACCCTGCGCATCTTCGACCCCGCCCACGTCGACCTCCCGGTCGTCGCCGCGGGGGCGCCGTGGTTCATGGCGCTCTTCGGCCGCGACTCGCTGCTCACGGCGATGATGCTGCTGCCGGTCGACAAGACGCTGGCCCTGGGCACGCTCACCACCCTGGGCCTGCACCAGGGCGAGCGGGTCGACGCCGCGACCGAGGAGGAGCCCGGGCGCATCCTGCACGAGCTGCGCTTCGGGCCCGCCGGGACCCTCGCCCTGGGCGGCAAGGGCGCCTACTACGGCAGCGCCGACGCCACGCCGTTGTTCGTGATGGCCCTGGGCGAGCTGCACCGGTGGCAGCCGGACGCGGTGACCCCGACCCTGGTGGAGCACGCCGACCGGGCCCTGGAGTGGATGGCGACGTACGGCGACCGCGACGGCGACGGGTTCATCGAGTACGCCCGCGCGACCGACCGGGGCCTGGTCAACCAGGGCTGGAAGGACTCCTGGGACGGCATCACCTTCGCCGACGGGTCGCTGCCGGAGCCGCCGATCGCCCTGGCCGAGGTGCAGGGCTACGCCTACGCCGCCTACCTGGCCCGGTCCCGGATCGCGGAGGCAGCAGCGCAGGACGAGGTCGCGGCGCGGTGGTACCTGCACGCCGCCCGGCTCAAGGCGGCGTTCAACGAGGCGTTCTGGTTGCCCGACCGCGGCTGGTACGCCGTGGGGCTCGACGGCGACAAGCGGCCGATCGACTCGCTGACCTCCAACGTCGGGCACTGCCTGTGGACCGGCATCGCTGACGACGACAAGGCCGAGCAGGTCGCCGCCCACCTGGTCTCGCCGGCGATGTTCAGCGGGTGGGGCATCCGCACCCTGGCCACCACGATGGGCGCCTACGACCCGTTGAGCTACCACAACGGGTCGGTCTGGCCCCACGACACGGCCCTGTGCGTGGCCGGCCTGGCGGCGTACGGGCACACCGAGGAGGCCGCCCGGGTGGCCGTCGGCCTGCTCGACGCGGCGGCCCTGCTCGACCACCGGCTGCCCGAGCTGTTCGGCGGGTTCACGCCCCAGGACGTGCCGGTGCCGGTCCCCTACCCCGCGGCCTGCTCGCCGCAGGCGTGGGCCTCGGCGGCGCCCGTCGAGCTGCTGCGGGCGCTGATGGGCCTGCACCCGGGACCGGCCGGGCCGACGTGCGATCCCGTGGTGCCCGAGCGGTTCCTGCCGCTGGTGCTGCGGGCGCTGGGCTGCGGCGACGCGCACTACGACGTGATGGTCGACTCCACCGGTGGCACCGTCCGGGCCGCAGGGGTCGTCGGCTGAGCGGGGCGCTCGTCGAGTGCCCGTCAGGTATCCGTCGGGTGCCCGCCCTCGAGCATGCCGGCGTCACCCACGCTCGTGCAGCGCGCCGCTGCGGCCGGCCTCCTCGAAGACCGCGTTGACCTCGTCGCGGGTCACCTGGGTCTCGAGCAGGACGGCAAGGTCCACCACCGACCCGTCGACGACCGGCACCCGCAGGGCGGCACCGTCGAGCCTGCCCTCGAGCTCGGGATGACCAGGCCGACGGCGCGGGCCGCGCCCGTCGTGGTCGCGGTGATGTCGACCGCCGCCGATCGGGCCCGACGCGGGTCCTCGTGCGGCCCGTCGACGAGCACTCGACCGGCACGTCCACGGCGTACGACACCCACGGGAGCGCGGTCGGGCTCGTCGCGTCGGACCACGGGATCCTGACCCCGTCGACGACCAGGTGGTCCTCGCCGAAGTCGACCTCGACCGGGAACCGGCCGTAGGTCGAGTCGCGGCGCAGCAGCCCGCTGAGCACGGCCGGGCCGGCCAGGTCGTTGACGGCCACCACCTCGATGTCGTCGCTGAGCACGGCTTGGCGCACGAGCGCCCGGCCGACCCGACCCAGTCCGTTGACGGCGATCCGCGCGACTGTCCCCGTCTCCGCGGGCTCGGTCACCCCGTCGACTTCACCTGTGGTCGATGCCCCGGCGCGATGCCCGCCCGACGACCAGGGGGTGCCCGGGGAAGGACGTCCCGACCTGCTCGTCACTCCGGTGGCCGTCCGGCCGGGCCCTGCGGCCCGGCACGGACGGGTCTCACGCCGCCCTGGGGCGCCGGAAGCTCGCGATGCGTGATCGCGACAGGTCCCATGGTGTCGGTGTCTCGTGCCGCACCCCACGGTCCGAGGGCACGAGCGGTCGGGACCAAGGTCCCGACGGTGGCCGAGGTCCGCCCGGCCGGGTGCCACCAGACCGTGCTGAGCCTCTGGTGGCCGTGGCCGGCCGCGGCGGCGTGCTGAACCTGCGCGCCCAGGCGCAGGCCCTGGGCGCGCGCCAGCGGGTAGATCGCGGTGGCCCGCTCGCGGTCGAACAGGGCCAGGGGTCGTACCCCGACGATCGAGGCCATCGCGCGGTTGGGCCGGACCATCCAGATGTGCGCCGCGGGGTTGGCCCGCCGCCACTGGTCGAGCTCGCGCTCGAGCAGGGCACCGGCCACGCGACCCATGGGCCCCACCATCCGCCCCGCCAGGGGCGCCACGACGATGACGGTCTGCGCGTCGTCGGCCGCGTCGACCGACGTCGCCGACCACATGCCGCCGTCGACGTAGAGCTCGCCGTCGATGCGGTGCGGCGGCAGCAACCCGGGCACCGCCGACGACGCGGCGGCCAGGTCGGCCAGCGGGTACGACGTCCCGTCGAAGACGCGGCGCCGCCCCGACCGCAGGCGCACCGCCGAGATCGAGACCAGCGGGTGGGTCTGCTCACCGAACGCCTGGCGGGCGATGCCGGCTAGGACCCCGGTGCGCACGGTGGGCAGCGAGGGGACCGGCAGCTTGTCGAGGTCGGCCCAGGTCAGGCCCAGCGCGAGGGCCGAGGCCGTCCAGGAGCCGGCCGAGGTGCCCAGGGCGGGCGCGTCGGCCACCGGTATCCCAGCGCTCGTGAGACCCGCGGCCACCCCGGCCGTGTAGGCGATCCCGACCACGCCCCCACCGCCGTAGACCATCGCGAGCGGGTGCCGGGGTCGGGCAGGTCCGGCGCCGTCGTCGGTCGTCACCCGACCGACTGGTTCGGTCATCACGCCTCCTGGAGATCGTCTGGCTCACATGGTGCGGGCCCTCGCACGACCGCATCAGGGCACAACGACCCGCTCACCCCGCCGAGAGTCAGGTCCTGACAGGTGTCCGGAGCCTGCGGCCGGGCCGCGGGCCGCGGGTCCAGAGCCCCTGGGCGCGAGGGCGTCCTCCTCTCCGCGTCGTCGGTCGGACGCGGGGAGGATCGGGGGGTCGACGGCCGTCGGTGCGCTCGAGCCCGAGCCCGGTGTCCTCGGGGATGACCCGGCATCGTCGTTGCCGTCGACAAAGGTTGGGCGTAGGTTGGCCGCTGGGTGTGGACACGCACCCGGGCGGCTCTCGAGGGGCCGTCGACCGCTCTCGGAATCCGGAGCATCCGATGCACCCCCACCGTTTCGGACACCACCACCTCGCGGCCCCGCCGCGCCCTGCCGACTCTGGCACCCCGAACGCCTCGGGGTCCCTCCCTCGCCGCACACCGGGCCGGTGGTGGTGATGCAGTGGGTGAAGGTGATGACCCTGGCCGACGGCAGCCGGGTCGAGTCGGGCATACCCAGCATCGACGAGACCGCCGCGAGCCTCGTCGGTCGCTCCTACCGGGTGCAGCGGCCCGACGGGTCCGCCGACGTGTTCGACACCCTCGGCCTGGTGCTGGAGCACCTGCGCACCCACTACGGGCCCGAGGACACCGACCGCGCGCACACCGCCAGGGGCTCAGACGGCCGGGGCACGACGCCGCACCCGACCTCCGCCCTGACGGTCGGGCCACAGACCGGGCGAGCGGGGTGAGCCGGTGTCGGACACTCCGGGGGCCGAGGGGGGCTCGGACGGGCTGGTGGAGTCGTCGTACGCCGCGTTCATGCACGACTTCCACGAGATGCTCGCGGTCGTGCAGGGCTTCAGCGAGCTGGCGGCGCTGTCCGAGCCCGACGAGAGCCCGGCCTACCTGGGCCGCGTCAACGACGGCACCGAGCGGCTGGCGGCGATGACCGACGACCTGGTCGCGCGCCTGCGCGAGGCGCGGTGCTCCTGCGGCCGCGAGGTCCCGGGCCTGACGCCCGACCAGCCCTGACGCGCCGCCTCCTCACTCGTGGGGCGGCAGCGTCACGACCTGGCCCGCGTAGCTCAGGCCCGCACCGAACGCGATGAGCAGGGCGAGGTCGCCGGGCTCGGCCTGACCGGTGCGCAGCATCGCCTCCATCGCCAGTGGCACCGAGGCCGCCGAGGTGTTGCCGGCCTCGACGATGTCGGTGGCCACCGCCACCGACTCGGGCAGCCCGATGTTGCGCGCGAGGGTCTGGGTGATGCGCAGGTTGGCCTGGTGGGGCACGAAGGCGTCGAGCTGGTCGATCGTCACCCCGGCGGCGGCCAGCGCCTCGTGGACGACGTCGGCCATCGCGAACGGCGCCCAGCGGAACACCGCGGTGCCTTCCATCTGCACCACTGGGTGGTGCGTCTCGCCGGAGTCAAGGCAGCTGGGGGTCTGGTTGATGACGTGGGCCTTGGACCCGTCGGAGCCCCAGGCCGTCGGGCCGATGCCGGTGGCCTGCGCGCCTCCGACGACCACGGCGCCGGCACCGTCGGCGAAGATGAAGGCGGTCCCGCGGTCGGTCGGGTCCATGAAGCGGCTCAGCTGCTCGACCCCGATCACCAGCACGTAGGACTCGGCCCCCGAGCGGACCAGGCCCGAGGCCAGGTTGAGCGCGTGGCAGAAACCGGCGCACCCGGCGGAGACGTCGAACGCCGCCGCGGTCGAGCCGAGCCGGTCGGCGACCTGGGGCGCCGAGGCCGGGGTGTGCTCGGGGTGGGTCGAGGTCGCGACGATCACGCACCCGAGCTGGTCGGCCCCCACCCCCGCGACGGCCAGCGCCCGCTCGGCCGCGGTGGTCGCCATGGTGATGAGGTCCTCGCCGGGCCCGGCGAAGCGCCGGGTCCGGATGCCCGACCGGCTCTGGATCCACTCGTCGGAGGAGTCGAGGACCTCGCAGATCTCGTCGTTGGTGACGACCCGCTCGGGTCGGTAGACCCCCAGGCCCAGCATGGCGGCGTGGGTGAGGTCCTGCGGCTGCTGAATGGTCATGATCGGCTCCGTCCTGTCGACCGGAGCGGCCCCGGCCCGCTCGAGCATAGGCGCGCGGCGCGTGCCGGCCGCTCGCGGCGCGGTGTCAGCCAGTCGAGCGCGGGACCGGAGCGGGAGGAGTGCGGGAGGAGCGCGGGAGGGTCAGCAGGCGTGGCGTGAGGCCGCAGCCGGCGCCACCCGGACGCGGCCGCGGAGCGACGCGTCGCGACGGCGTCCGCACCAGGCGCGGACCACGTCGGGGAAGGGCTCGGGCCACGACCCCCGGGGCTCGGCCTCGTAGACGATGCGGCGCTGAACGCCGGTGGGGGTCTCGACGTACCAGGACAGCGAGACCGCGTGCGGGTCGCGCTCGATCGGACGGTCGACCAGCAGCAGCTCGGGGTCGACGTGGTGGTCGTGGCACCACTGCTCCAAGGCGGTGCGGACGTCGTCCGGCAGGTCCCAGATGGGGTCGGTGACGACCAGGGTGGTGTCCGAGAATTGTTCGTCTGCGAGATCGTGCATCCGAGGCCGAGCCCTCTCCGAGAGGTGTGCGTGAACACTCGTCCAACGCATCGATAGGGAGGACGCTACGGCCCCCCGCCGACATGACAAGGACATGTCTGCAATTGACTCGATGAGTCCCGAACTGACACGGACTTGCCGGTTTCGGACCGCTGGATCCGGGCCGTTGCCGGCGTCGCACGACCCAAGGAGCCCCGGGGACGTGGTCCCCGGGGCCCCTGCGTCGCGGCCACGTCTCGGGTCATGGCTGCGAGTCCTGAGTCCACCCCTGCGGCTGACGCTTCAGTCGTCGTGGTGGGTTCGTGTGTCCACGGTCGCACGGCGGCACCACCGGCACCATGGGCCGATGTGCCTAACCGGCATGGCCCGAACGGGCCTCCCCCGACGGGACCTGCGACCCGGGACGGTCAGCCGACGAGACGGTCGCCGGCCGGCCGGACGCTCTCACGGCACACGGCCTCGCGGTACTCGCGCGACAGCAGGACGTCGACGACCTGGCGGACGTCGTCGACCGGGAAGACCTCCGGGCCGGCGCAGCCGGCGGTGGCGGCGGCGGCGGGGGTGACGCGGACGCCCCCGGGGTGGTGCTCGAGGTGGTAGCGGGCCTCCAGGTGCTCGGTGACCTCGGGGAACACCTCGCACAGCGACGGCATGTCCCAGACGACGCGGTGCGTGGCCAGGTAGTCGCGCAGGGTCGCGGCCGAGGGCCGGGCCCGCTCGGCGGCGACGCACGCGGCCCACAGGCGGCCCAACCCGGCCTCGTCGTACGAGCCCGGTCCGACGACGGGTGTGGGCGCGGGTGTGGGCGCGGGTGCGGTGCCGGGCTGGTGCTCGTTGCCGTGGAACAAGGAGGTCTCCGTGAGTTCGGGAGCCACGCGGAGGATCGACGTGTGGCGGATCAACGACCGGGGCCCGCGTGAGGTGACGGTCCCCCGGCACCGCACTAGACCGCTGCGCCCTCCCGTCCGACGCACCGGCCCGCTTCGAACTCGTCGTGGACGACGCTAGGTTGGGTCGAGCACACGGGATGGGGTCCGGGGCACGTCAGGCGAGGTGGGCAGACGCAGGCCGAGGAGGGAACCGCGGGTGGAGCACGGTGACCTGTACCGCCAGATCGTGCACTCCTCCACGGACGGGATCGTCGTCCTCGAGCTCGACGGCACGATCCGGTTCGCCAACGCGAGCGCCCACGCCCTGCTCCGCACCGACCGGCTCGCGGGCCGGCTCTTCGACGACTTCCTCGACGAGGCCGGCCGCCGCCACTCCGCCGAGCACCTGGCCCGCGCCGCGCGGGGCACCTTCCTCGACGACGAGGTCGACACGATGGTGGTGCGCGGCGACGGGGCAGCGCTGTGGGTCCGCCTGCGCCAGACCGGGCTGCAGGAGGACGGGTCGGTCACCGGGGTCATCCTCCGGCTGACCGACAACCACGAGACCAAGCAGCTGCTCGAGGCGGTCTACGAGAGCCGGCGGCACCTGGTGCGCGCCGAGCGCATCAGCCGCAGCGGCAGCTGGACCTGGGACGTCGCGGCCCAGACGGCCACGCACTCGGAGGGTCTCGAGGAGCTCTACGGCGAGCACGTCAGCGACCTGCTGGCCACCGACCGGGCGCGGCTGCTCGCGATGACCCACCCCGAGGACCACCAGCGGCTGCTCGGCGCGGTGCAGGGCCTGCTGAGCGGGGACCAGCCCCGCGCCGACCTCGAGCTGCGGCAGCGCGGGCGCAGCGGGTGGATGTGGGTGCGGCTGCGGGCCCTGGCCGTCTACGACGCCGCCGGCCGCCCCACCGAGGTGTCCGGCACCTACCAGGACATCACCCGCGCCCGCGACACCGAGGACCAGCTGCAGGACCTGGTGACCCAGAACTCCCTGATGCAGGCGGTGGCCACGGCGGCCAACGAGGCGACCACCCTCGAGGACGTCCTGCGCCAGATCGGGTCGACGGTCGTGCTCCACGACGACTGGGACCGCGCCCGGGCCTTCGTCCCGACCCCCGACGGACGGGGGCTCGTCCCCTACCTGGAGCAGGACGTCGAGGGGGGCCGGGCCGGCGACCACGCGGGCGACCCGACCGGCGATCCCGAGCTGGCGGAGGTCGAGGCCCTCGAGCTGGCGACGGCCCTGGAGTGCCTGCGCCTGGAGCGGTCGGTCTGGGACCCCGAGCGCCGGCTGACGATCGCGGCGCCGATCCGGCTGGGCGACCAGGTGCTGGCGGTCGTGACCATCACGTCGCTGCCCCCGCTCTACCGCCACGACATGATCCAGCAGATGGTCGACCAGGCCATGGCGCTGATCTCGCGGGTCGCCGAGCGCGAGGCCCTGACCCGCGAGCTCGCCGCGGCCCGCGACCGGGCGGTGGAGGCCTCGCAGCACAAGTCCGACTTCCTGGCCACGATGAGCCACGAGATCCGGACCCCGCTCAACGGCATCATCGGCCTCAACGAGCTGCTGAGCGCCACCACGCTCTCCGACCGCCAGCGCCACTTCGTCTCGGGGGTGTCGGTGTCGAGCCGGACCCTGCTCGACCTGCTCAACAACATCCTCGACTTCTCCAAGATCGAGGCCGGGCACCTCGAGGTCGAGACCGTCGACGTCGAGGTCCGCGAGGTGCTCGCCGAGGTGGGCGACATGCTCGCCGACGCCGCCCGCGAGCGCGACGTGGAGCTGCGGGTCTCGTGCAGCGCCGACGTGCCCGACGTCCTGTCCGGCGACCCGACCCGCCTCAAGCAGGTGCTGCTCAACCTGGGGTCCAACGCCCTGAAGTTCACCACCGCCGGGTCGGTGAGCATCCGCGCCACCGCCGACAACGAGTCCGGTGCCGGCACCGGCACGGCGGACGGCTGCCTGCTGCGCTTCGAGGTCCGCGACACCGGCATGGGCATCACCAGCGCCCAGCAGGAGCACATCTTCACGCCCTTCGCCCAGGCCGACAGCTCGACCACCCGACGATTCGGCGGCACGGGGCTGGGCCTGGCCATCTGTGCCGAGATCGTGGCCGCGTTCGGCGGCGAGATCGGGGTCGAGAGCGAGCCCGGGGCCGGCAGCACGTTCTGGTTCACCGCGCCGCTGGGTCCGGCCGCGGGCCGGTCGACCGACGAGGCCCGGGCGCTGGCGCGCCTCACGCTCGGCGGCTCCCGGATCCTGGTCGTCGAGGACGACCCGCACGACCAGGCGATCCTCGTGGAGCAGCTCGGGTGGTGGGACGTGCGGGCCACCGTGGCCACCGACTCGGCGCAGGCCGTGCGGCTGCTGCGCGGCGGGCCCGAGCCGGCGGCGTACGACGCGGTGCTGCTGAGCTCGGCGCTGCCCGAGCTGACCGACCTCCCCCTCGCCGACGCCGTGCGGGGGCTGGGCTACCCCAGCGACCTGCCGCTGATCGTCATGACCTCGTCGTACGTCGCCCCGGACGACGACCTACGGGCCGCGGGCGTCACCACCTGCCTGGTCCGGCCGGTGTCGTCGTCGGTGCTGCGCGACGCGCTCCTGGTCGCCCTGGCCCCCTCGGACGGTGCGACCGGCGCCGACGCGCACGTGCCGGCGTTCCACGGCGAGCCCCGCGGCCGGGTGCTCGTGGTGGAGGACAACGTGATCAACCAGCTCGTCGCGCGCGGGTTCCTCGAGGCGCTCGGCTTCACCGTCGTGACGGCCAACGACGGCCGGGCGGCGCTGGGCGTCCTGGAGCAGCAGGCCTTCGACGTCGTCCTGATGGACGTGCAGATGCCGGTGCTCGACGGCTACGCGACGACCCGGGCCCTGCGCGAGCGCGAGCCTGCCGACGGGCCCCGGCTGCCGGTGCTGGCGATGACGGCCGCGGCCATCAGCGGCGAGCGGGAGCGCTGCCTCGAGGCCGGGATGGACGACTTCCTCACCAAGCCCGTCTCGTTGACCGCGCTGCAGGTCGCCCTGGCTCGGTGGGTCCCGCACTCCGCGCCGCCGGTGCCGGCCCGCCCGGGCACGCGCGGGCCGGCCAGCCCCCACCTCGACCAGGACCGGTTCGTCGAGCTCCTCGAGCTCGGACCGGGGGCCGAGACCTACATCGAGCGGGCCATCGCCAACTTCCTGCGCCGCCGCGCCGAGGTCATCTCGGCCTGCACCCGAGCGGTGCAGCACGACGACGGCGACGCGTTGAGCGCTGCGGCCCACGCGCTCAAGGGCAGTGCCAGCAACCTCGGGCTCCCCGGGGTCACGGCGCTCGCCTCACGGCTCGACAGGCTGGGTCGCGAGCACACGACCGACGGGGCGATGCACCTCGTGGTCGACCTGGCGACCGCGCTCGCCGACGCCGGCGAGGCGCTCGAGGACTACCTGGCCTGGCTCCTGGCCTCGACCAGCAGGTCCTGAGCGCGTCCGGGTGCGCTCAGCCGACGAGGCGGTCGAAGGCCGGCACGACGCTCTCGCGCCACAGGGCCTCGCGGTACTCGCGGGAGAGCAGGATGTCGACGACGTGGCGGACGTCGTCGATGTCGAAGGTCTCGGGGGCGCCGTCGGCGCTGGGGGCGAGGTAGGTGACCGTGACCGACTCGCCGTCGTGGGCCAGGTGGTAGCGGGCCTCGAGGTGCTCGGTGATCTCGGGGAACACCTCGCACAGCGACGGCATGTCCCAGATCAGGCGGTGCGCGGCGAGGAAGTCGCGCAGGGTGTCGGCCGAGGCCGCGACGGGCTCGAGGGTGACGATCGCGGCCCACAGGCGCTCCAGCCCGGACAGGTCGGGGACGACGAAGGGCGTGGTCGCGGGGACGGCGTCGTGGTCGTTGCTCTCGAACATGGGGGGCTCCGGGGGGTGTGGGGGTCGCGCTGGGGGTGCGCGTCTGGTGGGACAACGACGCCGGGCCACCGGAGGTGACGCACGGGTCCTGCTGCGCTAGACCGCCCCACCGACCGGGGTCCGCACGTCGTCGTCGGCCGGCTCGCGGTCGTGGTGCTCGCGATCGTGGTCCTCGCTGTCCTGGGCCTGGCTGGCCCCCACCAGGAACAGCACCATCAGCCCGGCGACGGCGACGGCGACGACCAGGAGCCCCAGGGCCCACCACAGCGGGCTGTGCTCGTGACCGACGTAGGGGAAGCTCGGGGTCATGACCGCTCCTTCGGGGCGACGGCGTTGTCCACGAGCCTGTCGTCGCGCGAGGGCCCCGCAGTAGGGACCGACCTCCCGGGGCGACCGGGACCAAGAGCCCGTCTCGCTCAGCCCCGGACCAGGACCAGCTTGGTCGCCGGCTGCAGCCAGGCCTCCGCGGCGTCGTCGAACGACACCGTCGTCACCGGGACGACGAGGGGGTCGAAGACACCGGTGGCGACGAGGTCGAGGACCGCGGGCAGGTGGTGGCGCGAGTCGGCGCGCGAGGTGTGCAGCGTGAGTCCGCGGGAGTACATCTCCAGCAGCGGCACCGACGCCTCGCCGAACACGATGCCGAGCACCGACAGCACCCCGGCGTCCTCGGTGGAGCGGATGGCGCACACCAGGCCCTGAGCGTCGGCCGTGGTGTCGACGACCACCGGTGCCCGCTCGAACCGCCGGGGCCAGCCGGCGTCGAGGATCTCGACCCGGGCCCCCAGCCGCTCGGCGTCCGCGCACCGGCCGGCGTCGTGGTCGGCGTAGCGCACCGAGCCCGCGCCGAGCGTGCGCGCCCACGCCACGGCGTACAGCCCGATGGAGGGAGCGGCCCCACCGAGCACCAGCACGTCGGCGCCGGGTCGCTCGGCCAGGTGGGGCGCGACGGCGCGGTAGGCGTCGAGCGCGTTGTCGGGCAGGGTCGCGAGCGCCACGTCGCCCACCGCGGCAGGAGCCGGGACCAAGAGGTGGTCGGCGTGCGGGACGACGAGCGCGTCGGCGACCGCTCCCCCGTGGCCACCGCCGCGCTCCCCGAAGCCGTACGCCGCCCCGGCCGGTGCCCGGTAGGTCGTGCAGGCGACGGTGCGCCCGGCCCGGCACGCGACGCAGGTGCCGCAGGAGACCTGGAACGGCACGCTGACGCGGGTGCCGACGGCCAGGTCGACGTCGGCGCCGACCTCGACGACCTCGCCGACCAGCTCGTGGCCGACGGCGTAGGGGCCGGGGAACAGACCGAAGGCCGCCATGGCGCTGTCGAGGTCGCAGCGCGCCACGGCCAAGGGCCGCACCAGCGCGCCGTGGCCGGGCGGGGCGACGTCGGGCAGGTCCTGCCACGCGAGGTCGCCGGGTCCGGTGTGGACGAGCGCGCGCACGTCAGCGACCGGCCCGCAGCGCGGCGAACTCGGCGTGGCCCAGCGCGACCCCGCCGACGCCCCAGCCGCCCTCGGCGGCCTCGGTCAGCAGCACCCACGTGCGTCCCGCCTGCGCGGGGTCGCCGACAGCGTCGGCCACCGCAGTCGTCGCCGCCGAGACGAGCTCGCGCTGGCCGTCGCGGTCGAGCGCACCGGGGGGCGTGGTGACCTGCACCCGCACGACCGTGGCGGCGGGCTCGCCGGCGGTGCCGACCGCCGCCGGGGGCAGCTCGTGCAGGAAGACACCGGTGTGGTCGGTGAACGGCGGGGCGAGCGGGGCGCGCTCGGCACGCAGGAGCGCCTCGCCCAGCCGGCGGCGCAGGGTGTCGTGGGTCGCAGCGGGCAGCAGACCGGCTGGGGCGGTCACGTCGATCATGGGCATGGTGTCCTCCTGCTTATGACGAGTGTCATAGCGACTATGATGGGTGGCATAGTCCGACGTCAAGGAGATCTCGTGAGCACCCCGTCACCCCGCGAGCAGATGACCCTGGGAGCAGCCCAGCTGCTCTCCCGCGCCGGGCTGGCCGAGGCCTCGTTCCGCAACGTGGTGGCGCTGACCGGAGCGCCGCGCGGCTCGATCTACCACCACTTCCCCGGCGGGAAGGACGAGATGGTGGCCGAGGCGATGCGCACCGTCGGCGTCCGCGTCGTCGGCGCGCTGCAGCGCGCCGAGGTCGAGGCGCCCGTCGACGTCCTGGCCGTCCTCGCCGGGCTCTTCCGCCGGGTGCTGGTCGACTCGGCGTGCGACGCCGGGTGCGCCGTCGCCGCGGTCGCCGGCTCCGACGCCGCCGGACCGCTGGCGTCGCAGGCCGCGACGGAGGTCTTCACGAGCTGGGTCTCGGCGCTGACGGCCTGCTTCGAGAGCGCGGGCGTCGACCCGGCGCGCAGCGCGGGGCTCGCCACCCTGACCCTGGCCACCGTTGAAGGCGCCCTGGTCACCGCCCGGGCCGCCGGCGAGGTGGCGCCGTACGACCTCGCCGTCGACGAGCTGAGCCGGTTGCTCGGCGGGGCCGCCGACGCACGCGCGACGTCAGGGCGCGAGGACTGACGGCAGCGTGGCGTAGCCGCGCAGGATGCGGGTGGTGCGCCGCCGGCTGCCCGGCTCGAGGCGCAGGTCGGGGAAGCGGTCGACGAGGGTGCGCAGGCCGACCTCGCCCTCCATCCGGGCCAGGGCCGCGCCCAGGCAGTAGTGCCGGCCCGACGAGAACGACACGTGCTCGCCGGCGTTGGGGCGGGCGACGTCGAAGACGTGCGGGTCGACGAACACGTCGGGGTCGCGGTTGGCGCCGGCCAGCAGCGTGGTCACCATCGCGCCGCGCGGGACGGTGACGCCGGCGATCTCGGTGTCGCGGCTGGCCATTCGTCCGGTCAGGAGCACCGGCGGGTCGTGGCGCAGGACCTCGTCGACAGCGTTGGGCCACAGCGCGGGCTGCTCGCGCAGCGCAGCGAGCTGGTCGGGGTGGTCGTGGAGCAGCCGGATGCCGTTGCCGAGCAGGTTGACGGTCGTCTCGAAGCCGGCGGCGAGCACGAGCCCGGCGGTGGCCTTGAGCTCGGCGTCGTCGAGCACGGCGCCGTCGTCGTCGCGCGCGGTGACCAGCTGGCTGAACAGGTCGTCGCCCGGGTGGCGGCGTACGTGCGCGAGGTGCTCGTCGAGCCAGTCCTCGAACTCGACGAGCGACCTCTCCACGTCGCGGAACACGCCCCACGACAGCCCCAGATCGAGGGACGGCGCCGCGCCGGTGCCGAACCGGAGCACCCGGTGGTGGTCGCGCTGGGGCACGCCGAGGATCTCCGCGATCACGGTGACGGGCAGCTGCGCGCAGTACGTCGTCACGAGGTCGACCGGCTGCGTCGGATCGAGCCCGTCGAGCAGCCCGTCGGCGATCTCCTGCGTGCGCTCGCGCAGCCGCTGGACGGCGCGGACCGAGAAGACCCGGGTCACGAGCTTGCGGTAGCGCGTGTGGTCGGGCGGCTCGGTGACCAGCAGCGACGGCGGGGTCAGGGGTCCGATCGGGGCCGACCGGAAGGCCCAGGCGCTGACCTTCGACAGCGGGCCGCCCGGGCCGAAGTCGACGCCGGTGCGCATGTCGGGACTGGTCAGTACCTCCTTGACGACCGGCTGCGACGCCGTCACGAACGCGAACTTCGCGCGGTGCAGCGGGCCCGCGGCCCGGATCTGCTCGAACAGCTCGAGCGTCTCCTCGGTGTCGGTGGCCTCGACGAGCCGGCCGTGCAGGTCGCCCCGCTTGGCCGAGCCCCGGATGGCGGTGCGGGGCAGGGCGTGGCCCAGGCCCCACCGCAGCGAGCCCGCGACCTTCTGCTCGACGTCCTGCCGGATCCTCACGGTGCCCCTCAATACTGATCGGTATCGAATACTCAGGAGTATCGTAGCCAGCGATGTCAACCGACCCCGTCTCCCGCTCAGCGAGACCCTCCCGCCCCTCTCGCGACGAGGTGCGCCGCGCCCTGCTCGACGCAGCCGCCCAGGTGTTCGCCCGCCGCGGGATCGATGCCGCCAGCCTCGACGACGTCGCCGCGGCCGCCGGGTTCACCAAGGGCGCGGTCTACTCCAACTTCGGCAGCAAGGACGGCCTGGTCGCCGCGCTGGTCGACGACAAGGTCACCGCCTACCTCGACACCGGGCTGGAGGCCGTGAGCGACGCGGCCACCCCCCTGGTCGAGCGCGCGCAGACCCTCGGCGACCAGCTGACCCTCGCCTTCGACCGCCAGCGCGACTGGACCCTGCTGTTCCTCGAGCTCTGGCAGCGCGCCGTACGCAGCGGTCGCACCGACGGAGCGTTCCTCGACCGCCGGCGTGAGCTGCACGCCGCGGTCACCACCGCCATCACCGACCACTTCAGCCAGGCCGGCGCACCCCTGCCCCTGCCGCCCGCGGAGCTCGCCACCGTCCTGCTCGCCCTGAGCAACGGCCTGGCCATCGAGCGGCACGCCGACCCCGCCTCCGTGCCCGACCAGCTGCTCGGCCGGGTGCTGACGCTGGTCATGGGGGGCGGGGCCAACGACGTACGCGCAGCGGGGCCGAGACGCGGGTCCTGACCACGCTCGCTCCGTTGTCCACTAAACTGATTGACGTGACTCGCACGCTCGACATTGGGCCGCTGCGCAGCTTCGTCGCCGTGGCCGACTGCGGCGGCTTCCAGCGGGCCGCCGAGGTGCTGCACCTCAGCCAAGGCGGCGTGAGCCAGCACGTGCGGCGGCTCGAGGCGGCGGTCGGCAGGCCGCTGGTCGAGCGCCACGGCCGCGGGTCGCGGTTCACCGCCGACGGGCAGCGCCTGCTCGAGGCGGCCCGGCGCCTCCTCGAGCTGCACGACCAGACGCTGCGCGAGCTGGGCGCCGCCCGGCTGGAGGTCACGATCGGCTCGACCGAGCACGCCGCCGCCCGGCTGCTGCCCGCACTGTCGGCCAGGCTCGGCGCCGAGGGACCCACGACCTTCCGCTACCGCATCGACCGAGGCTCGCGGCTGCGCGAGGGGCTCGCGACCGGCAAGGTCGACCTCGCGCTGCTCCTCAACGCCACCGACCACCCCGGGTCGATCGAGGTCGGTCGGCTCGACCTGCACTGGTACGCCGCCCCCGACTGGCGACGTCCCGACGACCGCCAGCCGGTGCCGCTGGTCGGCTTCACGAGTCCCTGCGAGCTGCGCAAGCGAGCGCTGGAGACCCTCGAGCGCCACGGCCTCGCCGCCACCGTGGGCACCGAGGCCACGCAGCTGGCCGGCGTCCAGGCCGCCGTCGCCGCCGGTCTCGGCGTTGCCCTGATGGCGCTCGACGAGCCGCCACCGGGGCTCGCGCCCGTCACGTCGCTACCCGTCGCCGATCCCCTCGCCCTGCACGTCTGCCCGCGCCCCGACCTCGACCCCGACGTCGTACGCGTGGCCGTGGACGCCGTGCGCGAGGTCCTCGCCTCGCCGCGGCTCGCGCTGGCCCGCTGAGCGCACGTCGTACGGCCGGCACGGAGGTTCCGGTCGGGCCGCCGGCGCCGTAGCGTGGCGGCGTGTCTTCGTCACCCGACTCCGAGGACGTCGGCGTCCTGTACCGCTCGGTCCGCCTCCGCCTGTCGGCACTGCTGCGGCAGGAGGACGAGCGCGACCCGCGGATGTGGGACGAGGACGTGCGCGCGTGTCCCGGTTGGAGCGTTCACGGAGTCCTGGCGCACCTGGTGGGCAACCTCGAGGACGGGCGCGCCGGTCGTCTCACCGGGCCTCCCGGGCCCGAGGCCACCGGGGCCCAGCTCGATCGCCACCGTGGCGACACCGGTCCCGAGCTCCTCGACCTGTGGGACCTGTACGGCCCGGTCGCCGAGGCGTCGTTCACGCAGAGCCCCGGCCGCTGGCCGCCGTTCCTCGACGCCCTGTCGCACGAGCACGACGTGCGCACCGCGCTCGGGCTGCCGGGCGCGCGTGACCATCGAGACGTCGAGGTGGCGGCGCGGGTGCTGGTCGGACCGTGGTCGGTCAGCGACGCGAGCACGGCTCCCGGCGCGCTGATCCTCCAGTTCGCGCAGGACGGAGCCGACGCGCCCGGACTCGAGGTCGACTGCTTCACCTGGCTACGGGTGCGCATGGGGCGGCGCACACCCGAGGAGATCCGCACCCTGGGGTGGCGCGGCACCCCGTCGGCGGAGCTGATGAGCCGCCTGCCGGTGTTCGGTCCCACCGCACACTCGCTGGGCGAGTAGCAGGCGGTGGGCCTCACGACCGCGCTGCGGTCGGCCGGAACCGGGCGACGAAGACGCGGTGGTCCCGGTCGAGCCGTTCTGGACGCACCTCGAGCGACACCAGCACCTCCGCACCGTCACGGTGCACCATGGGCACGGCGAGGGGTACGCCGAGGAGGGTGTCACGGCCGTTGGTCGCGTTGAGCGTGATGCCGGCGATGTGGGCCTGGTGGTAGCGGCCGGGGATGACGGCGATGACCCGACGTCCGAGGAGCTCGTCGCGATGGGCGTAGCCCAGCACCCGGAGGGCCGACGGTGAGACCGCGACGATGACGCTGGCCTCGTCGGTGGCGAGCAACGACTCCTCCGTGGCCGCCAGTGCGGCGTAGGTGGCGGTCAGCAGGGCCTGGTCGGCGACGGTCTCGCGCGTGTCGGTCCTGGCGACCCACGCGACGGACGTCGGGTCGCCGCCCGCCTGGCGGGCGATCTCGCCGCACAGCCACAGACGCATCTCCTCGATCTCCGGCTGGGTCGGCGGGCCCAGGAGGTGGCCGGCCCGCGCCGCGTCGAGGGCCCGGCGCAGCAGGTCGTCGAGGGTCACGAAGTCCGACAGGGACCCCGCCGGCACCTGCAGGACCACGGCCTCGGAGGTCACGCTCGGCTCCATGGCGTCGACCATGAGCACGTCGCGGTCGTCGCTCAGCACCGGCGCCGGCACCTGGTCGCGCAGCAGGCTCAGTGCCTTGCTGGCCTCGGCGTGACGGTCGAGGATCGTCACGTCGTCGTCCAGCACGTAGAGGAGGTACTCGCGCAGCAACGCAGCGGCGTGCTCCTGCCACGCCCAGTGCATCAGCAGGGGGACCGCCACGAGCGTCACGGTGTGGACCGCTGCCGGTGGGGCGTGGCCCGCCCCGGACGGGGCGTCGGCGTCGGCCTCCCAGCCGGGCACGTCCCCGACCTCGAACCAGACCACCTTGCCGGCGCCTCGACGATGAGCGCCCCAACGCCGGGTCACCTCGTCGACCAGCTGCAGGCCGCGCCCTGTCGTCGCCGCCTCGGCGTAGTGCCGACGAGCAGGCAGGCGCGTCGCGCCGTCCTCGACCTCGACGCGCGTCCCGTCCGCCGTGGCCCACACCAGCACCGTCACGTCGGTGCCGGCGTGGACGAACGCGTTGGTCACCACCTCCGACAGCGCCAGGACGACCGCGTCGAGGTGCTCGTGGCCGCCGGCGTCCTGGACCACGTCGCGCACCCGGCGACGGGCCTCACCGACGCTGCGGGCGTCGGACCGCAAGACGATGACGACCGGCTCAGGCACCCGAACGCCTCAGGTCACGACGTGTCACAGAACGACTCACCCTCACCACCTGCTGCAGGGAGGTGGACGCCAGCCGGCCCCCGTCGGGCCCACCGGATCGTAGCCCCGGCCACGGTCGCGACGGGGAGGACGCACGGTCGTGGACACGACCCGGACGGTCGGGCTAGCCGCCGCCGGCCTCGACCTCCTGCAGCAGCGCCTCGAGCTTGTGGCGGGTGGTGGTGATCGGGAGCGTCCTGCCGAGCGTCCACGCCCGGGAGGCCGCCGCCTCCCCGAGCGCGTCCCGGCACGCCGCGAGACGTTCGTTGAAGTCGACCTCGATCGGCTCGTCCGTCCCGGACGGCGAGGCCGACGCCGTCTGCGCCGCTGCGAAGACCTGCACGGCGAGCGCCGACCTCCCCAGCACGGCGGCCAGGCATCCTCCCGCACGCAGCCACTGCGCCAGGGCGAACGACTGACCGGTCCGGTCCACCAGCTCGCGCGCGTGGGCGAGGTGTCGCGCCGCAGCCACCGGATCGCCCAGCACGACCGCTGCGCGCGCCAGGGTGATGTGGGCGTCCCGGGCCTCGAGGAGCAGGACTCCCCCGGCGATGCCCACGGACTCCTCCGCATACGCGGTGGCCAGCTCGCCGTCGGCGTCGTCCAGCGCGATCTCGGCCAGCGTGTTCAGCGTGTCGGCCACCCGGGCCACGTCGCCACGCTCCGTCACGGCGCGCAGACGCTGCTCGTAGTAGACCTTCTCCTGCTCGAGGTCACCGCTGAGGGCCGAGGCGATGGCCAGCGCCGAGAGGGCGAACACCGAGACCGCGTAGAGCCCGAGCGACTCCCCCTCGTCCAGCGCCTGCGCGGCCAGTGCTCTGCCTTCGTCCCCGGACCCGGTGACCAGCAGGGCGGCACCGAGGTAGGCCCGGGCGGAGACCCGGGTCGCGGGCCGGCCACCGCTGCACGCCAGCGCCGCTCGCGCGGCCTCGATGGACGCCTCGAAACGGGTGAGGTGGTAGTCGAGCTTCGCCGCGGCCAGCTTCGCCGCGGCCCGATCGCTCTGCGCGAGGTCCAGGTCGAGCAGCGCCGCCGTGCGCCGCCGGCCCTCGGTCATCCGCCCGGAGGCGATCCAGAGCTCGGTCGAGTGCTCGACCAGCTCGGTCGCGAGGTCCCCACGTTGCGTCCGCACCGCCCACTCGAGCAGCGCGTCGAGGTCGGCCGCGGTGTCGTCGAAGCGGCCGATGACCGTCGCGCCATCGGGTCCGTCGACCTGCGACCCCCAGCCCCGCACCCGGCCGAGCAGGTGCTGGCCCAGGGCCGCCCGGAGGGCGTCGGACTCCGCCGGGTCCAGCCGGCCGCGGGCGAACGCACGGACGGTGCCGGCCACCGCGAAGCGGATCTCGACCCGCGCCGCCACGTTGCGGACGAGCCGGGCCTCCACCAGCTCGGCCAGGGCGTCGAGCACGTCGGGGACGTCGCCGCAGATCGCCTCGACGGCCTCGACGGTGAAGCCGCGCTCGAAGATCGCCAGGCGGCCGAGCACGCTGCGAGCAGCGTCGCCCAGCCGGTCGTAGCTCCAGGCGATGGTCGCCGTGAGGGTCTGCTGCCGTTCGGGGACGTCGACGTTGCGCGTGGCCAGGAGGGCGAGGTCGTGGTCGAGCGCCGCCCGGATCTTGGCCGGCGGGAGGAGCCGCACCTGGGCGGCCGCGAGCTCGATGGCCAGTGGGAAGCCGTCGAGGAACCGGCACAGGTCGGCGACGTCGGCGAGGTGGGCCGCCCCGTCGAAGCCGGGCGACGCGGCCTCGGCGCGCTCGAGGAACATCTGCACGGAGGGGCTCGTCGCCGTCTCGTCGGCGGACGCCGCCTGCCCCGGCACGTCCAGGGGCGGTACGGCGATGTCGTGCTCCGCCCTGATCCGCATCGGGACCCGGCTCGTCGCCAGGACGGTCACGTCGCGGGTACGGGCGACCAGGTCGCTGACCAGGCTGCCCGGGCTCGCCAGCGACTCGAGGTTGTCCAGCACGATCAGGCCCGGGCCCTCGAAGTCGGTCAGGGCGTCGGCGTCGTCGGTCCCGGTCAGGGCGAGCGACGCCTCGGTGACCAGCTGCGCAGGCTCGGTGCGCTCGGTCACCGGGAGGTAGACCACGGCGCCGGCGACCGCCTCGGCCACGTCGTTCGCCACCAGTGCCGCGACCCGCGACTTCCCCGACCCGCCGGGGCCGGTCAGGCACACGTGACGGACGTCGGGGCGGCGCAGGAGGGTGACCACCTCGGCGACCAGCTGGTCGCGCCCGAACGTCGGGGTCGCCGGCACCGGCACCCGGGTCCGGGCCCGGGAGGCGACCGGGGCGGTCCGACCGGGTTGCGGGGCGCTGATCGCCGGATCCTGGCGCAGGATCGCGAGCTCGAGCGCCTGCAGGGCCGACCCGGGGTCGATGCCCAGCTCGTCGGCGAGCTGGTCTCGCGCACGGGAGTACGCCGCCAGGGCCTCACCCTGGCGTTCGCTGCGGTAGAGCGCCGTCATGAGCTGGCCCCAGAACCGCTCGCGCATGGGGTGATCGTCGACCGCCCGGGCGAGCGGGTCCACGACGGCGGCGTGCTCACCCAGGGCCAGGCGGACGTCGTAGGCGTCCTCCTGCGCCGACAGGCGCAGCTCGTCGAGGCGTACCGCCTCGGCCTGGGCGAACGGGGCGCTGAGCACGTCGGCCAGCGCCGGGCCGCGCCAGAGTCGCTCAGCCTCCTCCAGTCGGTCGCGGGCATCGCCCATCCGGCCCGCCGTGCGCGCCTCTCGCGCCTGGCGGTGCAGGTCGAGGAACCGGGCGACGTCCGTGGCCCCGGGTCCTACCGTGAGGCGGTAGCCCGGGGCGTCGCGGCTCACCAGCTCCTGGCCGGTCGCCCCACGCAGGGTCTTGCGCAGTCCGTGGATGAAGACCTGCAGGGCCGCGAGCGGGTTGTTGGGCGGGGCCTCGGCCCACAGCCCGTCGACCAGCCTGTCGGTGGACACCACCTCGCCGGCGGCGAGCGCGAGCATCGCCAGGACAGCCCGCTGACGCGGCGGTCCCAGCGCGACGATGCCGTCCGGCGTGGCGACCTCGATCGGGCCGAGGAGCCGGATCTCCATGGCGTGGAGGGTAGCGCAACCGCCGGGACGCCCCCGGGGACGAGAAGCGCGGAAGACCGTCGGACGCCCCGGCCGATCGTTAGCCTCGGGGGGTGACCCCGCTGCGCCTCCGGCCCCGCACCGTCCCGCTGGCGGCGCTCGCCCTGATCTCCTCGCTCCTGGTGGCGGCGCAGCTCCCCGCGAGCGCCCCCGCGCAGGCCGCCGGATCCTTCTGCCGTGCACTGCCGGGACTGACGGCCAACGTCTGGCAGGGCGCGGGCGTCGGGCCCGGAACCTCCGACGCGTGGGCCGAGGACGCCAACTGGTCGACGGGCACCTCCCCGATGACCGGCGACAAGTACGTCTGCATCCCCGCCGGCGGCACGCCCTTCATCACCGGCGACACCTCCGAGGTCTACTCGATCGCCACGATGGACATCGCCTCGGGCGCCCGGCTCAGGATCGGGCTGGGGGCGAAGGTCGTGGTGTTCGGCGACCAGGCCAGCCAGCCCTCGACCGTGCGTGGTCGCCTCGAGGTCCTCGGGGCTGGCTTCGGCGGCGACGCCCGGCTCGACGTCCTCGGCTCGGTGTCGATCAGGAACCTCGGCCCGGGCAAGGCGGCGTCCTTGTTCACCCGGCTGTGCCGCTACTACCCGGTGCCGCCGTACCCCTATCCGTCGTACCCGGGCGAGGAGCCTTGCTTCGGCCCGGACGGTCCCGATGCCGGGACCAGCCCCGACCCGATGCCGGTGACCGGCACCCGCGGCCTCCTGACCGTGGCCGACTCAGGGGTGGTCGACGTCGAGGGAGGCGGCGTCAACCTCGGGGACCAGTACCAGCTCGTCGTCCGTGGTCTGCTGCGCTTTCGTGACCGCGGCTTCCTGGCCGCCGACCACGGCGCGTCCCTCGAGCTCCGTCCGCGCCAGCTCCCTTCGTCCCGGACCGGGACGCTGCGCATCGAGTCCGACGGGGGCGTGTACGAGGGCTTCATCGAACGCGACACCGGGATCGCGGGCCTGGCCACGGTGGTCAACGACGGGCTGATCGAGAAGACGGGTGGGGGTGGTCTCGCGACCATCAACGCCGACTACTCGCAGACCGCAGCCGGTCGGATCGCGGTCACGGACGGCACGTTGCTGCTGCCGGAAGGCCCGGCCCGCGCAGCGTCGGTCGGACCGGGGGACAGCTACGGCACGGGCCGGTGCTTCGACCCGACCGTGCCCCGGTGCCAGGCCTCGACCTTCGACGCCGACCGTCAGAACGCCAGGCTCCGGGTGCCCCGACGCGACCCGTCGGGGGCGGCAGTCCGGGTCCGCGAGCTCGCGGAGCAGCCCGGCCTGAGGAGCCTGGGCGCTCCCTTCCTCGCCCATGCCGACCACCTGCGAGCCACCCGCACCGACCCGGCCATCCTGACGTTCCGGATCGACGAGCGCCTGCTCGCAGGGCGTGGCTGGAAGTCGGTCGACGTCCTGCGCAAGGCGAACGGCTCGACGTCGTACGTGCCCGTCGTCCGCTGCCTGTCAGACGGCAGGCCCCCCGTGGGCTCGTCGGCCTGCGTCGACCGCCGCGGGCTCGCCTCGAGCAGTCACAACGTGCGGGACGGCGACTTCGGGGGCACCAGGCCCGACGTCGTCATGGTCGTGCGCACCACTGCGACGTCACGCTGGATCTGCCGCTAAGTCGACGCTAAGCCGACGCTAAGTGCGCGTTGCGAAGGTTCCTTCATCGGCCCACAAGGGCCCCGATCGAAGGAGCAGGACATGAACACCAACGCCACGAACACCCGCACCGCCACCGCCACCGCCACCGCCTCCCGCCCCACCCTGCGCCGCTTCCTCCTCGCAGGACTGGCTCCGCTGCTGACGGTCCTGGCGATCCTCGGGATGGCCGGCCAGGCCGACGCCGCGTCGTACAGCTACGGCGGCAAGGTGAGCATCAACAGCTACTACGGTGCCGCCAGCGGCGACGCCACCATCTCCGGCTCGCAGACGAGCTTCTACGTCGGAGCCAACCTCAGGGACGTCCGCAACGACAACTACTGCGCCACCCTGCAGATGCGTGGGCTGACCAACGGCTCGGCCAGCGCCTGGATCACCGTCGGCTTCAACTGCGACACGAACGTCTCGAAGTTCGTCTGGGCATCGCGCAACACCTCTGGCTGGGCCGTCGACGGAATCCAGGTGCGGGCCTGCCAGAGCAACCGCTACGGAACCGTCGTCGCAACCTGCTCCGCGGCCGTCAACGCCACCAACTGGCAGGTCTACTACGGCTGAGCATGTGGCTCCACACGCCGACGGCGCCACCCCGACCCGGGGTGGCGCCGTCGGCGTCTGTTCTGATGAGCGCACTAACAACCCGGGGTCAGCACACTGATCTGGGGCTTCGGTGTCTTGTGCGCCAAGGCAGCCACCCGCAGGCTCGATACCGGACTGTCGGCGGGAGCCCGTACCGTCTGGTTTAGGTCAAGAGTCCCGCCCGCACGCCTCCAGACGTGGGCGGACGGCAACCGCGTCACCCGACACGGTGCCTTCTGGAGAAGACCCGGCCCCAGGCGACCGCCTGGGTCAAGACGGGTGACGCCTCGGCGTCGGCCCCTCCACGGGAGCGTCCACATGTCATTAACCACCAAGTCCCTCACTCCCTGCACCGGTCCCCACTGCGGCAGCTACCGGGCCGGGCACCAGATCCACTTCATCCACGCCAACCACGTCGGCCGCACCCCCTGGGGATGGCGCGACGCCGTCGTCACCGCCATCACCGGTCTCACCGTCCACCTCGCCTACGTTGACCACGACTCCGCCCTCGAGGTCTGGCACCACCAGCCCCTCGCCGACACGCTCGCCGTGGGCGACCCCGTGCGACTGCACGAGCAGTACTACGTCCTCGATACACCCAGCGGCTGGCACTGCGTCCGGGTCCTCGACGGCGGCCTGGGCGACGTACCGACCCCCGAGCAACCAGCCCTGTGGGCCCCCGAGACCACCAACCCGATCGTCGACCTGGCCACCGGCGTCGCGATCACTGAATTGCCCCGGGTCTGGTGGAGGCTCTGGTCTGCCCCGGGTTCCACGCAGTCGAGATTGCTTGGATCTCATGCCACGGTGATGATGCGGTTGCGTTCGAACTCTATCGGCGAGAGCCATCCGAGTTTGCTGTGACGGCGTTTGCGGTTATGCCAGATCTCGAGGTACTCGAAAATCGCGTTGGCCAGCTCGAGGCGGGTGCCCCACTTCTTGCGGTCCAGGAGTTCGACCTGCATGCGCGACCAGAATGACTCGATCATCGAGTTGTCGTAGCAGTCGCCGATGCTGCCCATCGAGGCGAGCAGACCGGAGTCCTTGGCGCGCTTGGTGAACGCCCAGGACCCGAATTGGACGCCCTGGTCGGAGTGGATGATCGTGCCTGGCTCAGCGTGCTTGTCGAGCCGGCTGTCGATGGCCATACCGAGCGCGTTGGTCACCAGCGCACCGGTGGGCGA
>NZ_VIYJ01000020.1 GCF_008087085.1 Nocardioides rubriscoriae
CAACGGACGGCTCGAACACCTCCGTGGCTCAGCCCTCGGATTCCGCAACCTCACCAACTACATCGCCAGATCGCTCCTGGAATCCGGGGGCTTCGGACCCCAACTACACCCCGGATTGTGAAGAGCCACATTGGTGATATGTGCCGCCTTGTGGGCGCGAGCGTTCTTATCGATGAGCAGGCGGCCCGCCGCCGGCCTAAGTTGGGTTCGGGCGTTTCATGACTTTTCACACCTGCGGTAGGGCGTGATTCGCGATCGCCAGCAGAGGGCGGCCTCAAGCTATGTAGCGCTTTCACCTGTGCGGAGCGGACTAATGGCGCGGATTTGAAGTTGTTGGACGGTTGGCTTTCTCGAGGTCCTTCTCGGCTGTCTTTGTCCAGACGAACGGGTGTGAGCGTTCGTTCCAGCTGTCGATGAAAGCGCGGAGTTTGGTGTTGCGGTCCTTGCCTGACTTGAATACCCCGCGGCGTACGGCTTGGCGTTCGACGGTGCTGAAGAAGACCTCGACGAGGTTCATCCACGAGGCGTGGGTCGGGGTGAAGTGCACGACGAACCGTGGGTTCTCAGCCAGCCACGCCTTGAGGCCTTGTGCTTTTGCGCGGCGTAGTTGTCAATCACCAGGTGCAACTCGACGGGGACACCAGATTTGTCGTGGACGTGGCGGTAGGCGCGTTCGATCTGTTTGAGGAAGGCCAGGAACTCCTGGTGACGGTGCCTGAGTTTCAGTGCGGCGGTGACGTGGCCGGCGGCGATGTCGATGGCTGCGAACAAGGTGGTGGTGCCGTGGCGCTAGTAAGTCGTGCGGGCGACGCTCGATCGTGCCTACTTGCATCGGCAGGATCGGCACGGTGCGGTCCAGGGCCTGCATCTGGGACTTCTCATCGATACCAAGCACGATCGCGGACTCGGGCATGTCCGCCTGCACGGCGAGGTAGTGATGAGCTTGATTCGCAACCCACGTCGCACAGGATCACCTGGCATCCAAAGACTCCGGGTAGGACCCACTGGTTGATGTCCACTCGTTCGACCTCGATCGAGGCGCCGTTGGCGCGCGAGAGCACAGTGAAAGAAGTCATGAGCGTGCCGACCTCAGGCGACGAAGAGGTGCGAGGCGAGCGTCCAGTCAGTCACGGCCTTCGCGGTCACGACCTCGCGCACCCTGGTGGACGGGCTCCAGCGCTGGACCACCTCGTCGCCGCCGCTGCCGTAGCGATCTAGCTCGATCACGGCGCGCTCGAAGCGGCGCGGAAGAAAGAGCCCCTCTAGCTAAGCGGACCGCCACCACCCCCTCGCCGACACGCTCGAAGAGCGATTTCATCTCGCACACCACTTCCGGGGACTCGACCCACTCGCCCGAGTCAGCGCCACATGTGACGCACTCTCTTGGGCAACTATTTGTCCCCTATCTCTTGCTCTAGGACTTAGAGAAGGCGAAACTGGCCCCTCCAAATGCGACCGCAACAGACTCTCAGTCGTAGTTGCCCGCATGCCCTTTCGTAGATCGGAACGTTATGAGTCTCATGCAAGTCCGTTTTGCCTTCGTCGCTCTTGGTCTCACCGTCCCAGCGCTGGTTGTGGCTGCAGTCCAGGCCCCCGCCAGTGCGCTTACTACCCAGCAGTTGGGCATTGTGGACCAGAATGTCCACCGAGATCCCTCCGCACTCGCGTCCGCTGTCGATAAGGCCGAGACCGAGGGTGCGCAGGTAATTCTTCTCCAAGAGGTGTGTAAGTCGCACTTGGACTCGCTTATCGGGACAAATGGGGCCACTAAAGGATGGACCGTTGCTTTCAAACAAGACCAAACGAACTGTCCTGGCACTGAGAATGGCGGTGTGGCAGCAATCTGGACGGGTGGAACGACCGGCTCAAAGACAACGATGACTTTCTCTGCCGACACGCAGTACGTATACGAAACGGATCCCGATCCTACGGACGCATATACATCGACCGCTACCGGAATGGCGTGCGTCTTGTTCCAGTCCGAATACCGTGCGTGCTCGGTCCACATCGTCATTAACGGCGGTTATGAAAAGCAGCGAGCCCAGGTGGCGGAAATTGAGCCCTGGATGCAGAATCCAGCTCAGAACCGATACTGGATCAGCACCGACAAGCGCATTATCCTGGGCGGCGATTTCAATATGACCCCCGACCGTCCTGCGATGGATAAAATCTACAAAAACCCGACCTCGAGCTCGGTGGGGTATTTTCATGAAGCCTATCGAACGCAGCAGCCAGCTGGATCGGTTAATGTTTGCCGCTGCGGATCTGCGACTGCAAACGACGCGACCGTGAAGTTCGACTACGTCTTCATCTCGTCCAACGTCTTCAGCAATACAGCACAATCGTCCTTGTCTCTCTCGACCAATGCGTCAGACCACAAACTGCTGTATGCGGCCTCTAGTATCAACTTCTAGTTGAGGCAGTCGATTCAGCGAGGGATTATGCTGCGCAAGTTGCCAACGGATTGAACGGCTGTGCCTCCACCTGGATCGTTTCAAAAGGGTGGAGGTACAGCAGTCCATCCGAGTCGTTCTTGCCAACGCCGACGCAGCCGCCGCTTCTGAACATAAGAACGGTCACACGCTTGAAGGCTTCGAATTGCTTCCTGTGCGCAGACGGAGAAGATCGACCTCGGAGTCAACTCGCGGCGATAGGATGCATTATGAACTATGCTGAACCGGTACTGGGAAACGTGCGCCGTCATGCCTGCCCCGGTGGCCTAGCCCAGACCGTACTCTACACCGAGATACACCACCGTCTATCAGGACAGGATGCGTGACAAGTCCAGTTCGGGTTTGAGCGAAATCTCGAAGTAGTCCAAGAGTACATCAGCAATCAGTTCGGGCGAGGTGGCGATTCGGTGTTCGCCACTGTCGCCAAATTCGTACTCCAAGACGCGGATTAGTTCATTGTAGGTCGTCAGCATGGCCTTTTGGTGGTTCATGAGGCAACTGTATCCAGGGGCCTAGAGAAGTGGTGGGGCGCACGAACAGGACCCCAGTGAGCACGCTTAACGGCATACGTCCAGAGAGTCCTGGCCTTAAGGTAGTATCACGATGATGACTGAGGTCCCCCACGTGTTGATGCCTGTCTGCTGTGCCCCAGAGGTGCTGACCCCCTGATGCGCCCGGTGGTGGACGAAGAACTTACCGACTTGCTGTTGCTCGGCCAGCTGTCTCAAAACGGCGGCTCGGACGTGTGCATTCTGCACGGCGACCAACCCAGCGACCGGATCCATCAACTGTCGGCATGGCTCCGTGGTCTCGATCCGGATGCCCGAGTCGTGACAAGCAGAGTCGACGCAGAGGGTCAGCCCCCCGTCGTAAAGCTCGCTGCCTCGGCCCGTTTCGACCTCGTTCTGGATATCAGTGTTGCACCGGGATGGCGTCGGCGTATCAAGACACTAGTCCCCCTGGTCCGCGCTCGGGGGTGTGTCGTCAGCGAGCGCGCCGAGCCCGGTGACGGTGCCCGCAGCTTTTTGCAGCGCCTCAGCACAAATGACCCCGGCAGGCCGAGGTTGGCCGACGTCATCGGCTCTACGAGCCTTGGGGCTAATTGGCTTCGAGTAGATGTGGCACACAACTCCTTAATCAAAGTATTTGAGCATGAAGTCGATTCACTGCGTGGCCACAGCAAGGTCAACGATGCCGCGGTAGTTGTCCCCGCTGAGCCGTGGGTCTCCCGTGGCGTCACTCGCGGTAACGACGAAGTCCGCGCGGCTTCTCTACCCACGACCTTCGCGGGGTTTGACCTGCGCCTACACACCTATAACGAGGTGTGGTGCCTCCTCCAATCGGCTGTAGTCGCCGATGGGATCGCGCTTCCAGAGTCGTTCCGTCGCAGCTACGCGGGCATCTACTCCAACGCCCAACTCGAGAGCCTCACCCAACGCGCCGCCTTGCCGCCCCCCCGACCGGAACGGCGGCTCGCCGGAACCTACCTCCATCTCGATAACGAATGGCGCGGGCAGTTCGGTCACAACCTGCTCGAACAGGTTTCCAAGACATGGGCTTGGTCCGAGGCCGTCGCTCGACACCCTGACGTCTTGGCACTCGTGACCGCCAGGCGTCATGTCCCTGTGGCCGAATGGGAGCTCCAGCTGCTGCATGCGGCGGGCATCCCGCGAAGTCGCATAACTGTGGCTAGAGAGCCTGTCGTGGTCGAGCGACTGCTCACCGCAACCGGCGGGTATTACCTGCCCGACCGCGCACACCCCGCTCTAGTCGATCTCTATGGGCGGATGGCCCAGCGTCTCTCAACCTCGCCCGACCCGGGCCGCTCGTACCCCGGGCGATTGTTCTTCAGCCGCAAACCCGGCCGCCGTCGGGGCTGCATGAACGGCGAACGAGTCGAAGCGGTATTCAGCGACCATGGCTTCGAGGTGGTTTACCCAGAGGACCACTCACTGGCTACCCAGATGTCGATGGTGCGGGCCTGCACGACGTTCGCCGGGTTCGCGGGTAGTGGGATGTACCACCTAGCGCTGACGGCAGGTGGCCCACCGAAGCAGGTCATCGCTATCACAGCACGAACCTACGTCGAGTATGTCGAATCGGTGTTCTCAGCGCTGTACGGTCACGAGCTGTGGATGGTGTGGTGCGATGACGTCATAATCAACGACCGGAGTGTGGTGCAGTCGGACTACCGATTCGGACCGGACGACGAGATATACCTGCGCGAGGTCCTTAACGGGCTATACGGGAACTCAGCTCACCCGTCGGCGGAGTAGCCGAAGAGCTCAAAATCCGCCTCGTACGTGGCAAGCAGGGCCGAAAGCAACCTCGGCGTGATTGGTACATCGTCTGAGCGAAGGCCCTGCGGCTCGTTGACGTGGGTGAGGCCAGCGGTCACACCCACGCCGTGGTCCTCGCGTAGGGAGCGCACTACGACGTCTAGCCCGTCTTCGTAGCGGTAAACCTGCATGCCCGGAGTTACGAACTCGTGCTGCGGGCGAAGGTGATTGTCGTGCACATATGGATCTTCCTTCCGTCGGTTCAATACGTCGATGCCCCAGGTTTCGACGAGCTCGGGGGTCAGTGATGCCCCCGAGCGTCGGTTCCGGTAGAGGAACTCGGAGCGGAACCTGGCTACCGGGTCGCGGACGACGGTAAATGTGATCGCGAAGAGGTCGAGCCGAAACAGGTCGCACAACAATTGAGCATGCAGGTGCTGCGGCGAACAGCGCCGCAGCGCCCGGGCACCCTTGTGGGGTGGCGACATATCGCGATACATGGACCCAAACCCGCTGTCGCTGAACGCCCGCTCGATCGCCGTCCCCCCAGTTTTGGGCACGTGCGCGAATAGCACGTGCTGACCGTCACGAGAAAAGATAGGCATCCGTTTACGGTCTCACACCGCAACCAGGCTGCGCCCGCAGCTCGACACGAGAGTTGAGTCCAGCAGAGTGGTGTACGACGACCTGAGTGGGCGCGCGTGCCTCCAACGTAGGCGCGGCCACCGGTGAATCCTTCGAGTGATCTCTCACAACCAACTCGAAGAAGGACACATCGATGACCGCTGGAACCAGTATCGACCCTGCCCTGACCAAGACGCTGAACCCCGGGGAGTTCCTCCACGAGCAGCTCGCCCAGGCCAGCCCGGACCTGATGCGTGAGCTCCTCGCGACGTTCGTCAACGCCCTACTCGGTGCCGATGCCGACGCGGTGTGCGGCGCGGCTTACGGCTGTCGTGCGCCGGAGCGGGTCAACTCACGCAACGGGTATCGCCACCGCGACCTCGACACCCGCGTCGGCACCATCGATGTCGCGATCCCCAAGCTCCGGGCCGGGACCTACTTCCCCGAGTGGCTCCTCGAGCGACGCCGTCGCGCCGAAGCAGCACTGACAAGCGTGGTCGCGACCTGCTACCTGTTGGGTGTCAGCACCCGTCGTATGGACAAGCGCGTGCAGTCCCTGGGGATCACCGGTCTGTCGAAGTCACAGGTCTCGGTAATGGCTCAAGATCTCGACGCCCACGTCGAGGACTTCCGGACCCGACCGCTGAACGAGGACGGGCCCTACACCTTCGTCGCGGCTGATGCGTTGACGATGAAGGTCCGCGAGGGTGGGCGGGTCCGCAACGTCTCGGTCATGGTCGCCACCGGCGTCAACAACGACGGACACCGCGAGATCCTCGGCGTGCAGTTCGCCACCGGTGTGGCGAGGCGGTCGAGGCGTTCAAGTACAGGCACGGTGAGGTACATGTAGGACTGGGGTGGTCGCATCGTCGGGTCGAGGTCAGCCAACGTGACCGGGGCATCGAACCGTCGGGGGTGTCGTACTCGGATGACGTAGGCGTGGGCTGCGCCGGTGTAGTAGCGCTCGAACGGGGTCTGCTCGATACCGCCAACACGTCCGTACTTCTTCCAAGCCCGCGTCGGGGAAGTCTTGTCGATCGTGTCGATCTCGAACATGCCCACGATCCGCTGTACCGGTGCGGTGGAGTAGATCACGATGTGGGTGACGTCGTCTGGCAGGCCCTGGCGACGGAACTCGACGCTCTTGGTTCCAGCGAGGATGGCGTCGGCATACCGGGGCGTCAGTCGCCGAGCCGCAGACTGAGCCAGCCGTGCTCTGAAGGCAGCGAGTACCTGTCGTCACGACCTCGGGTCAGTGCACCGGCTCGCTCGAGCGCATCTAGGAGGTCAACGAACTCTAAGAAGGTGAGCTCGTGTTGTAGGTCTGGCGGCAACTTGTCCCACAGGTCCCGCACCGCCGCCGGCGTTGTCAGGTCTGCCGTGAGTTTGGCCAGCACGATTCGTTGTGACGGGCTAACGCGTACATGTTCAATGTCGACGACGAAAGGCACCACTGCCGCCAAGACGACGGCGGCTGTAGATTCGATACCCAGCAGTTCGACCCCCCCGACGAGGAGGCCGGAGGCGAAGAGCGTCTGGAACGTTGTGACGGGAAGGTTCACATGCCACGAACCGATGCGCATCGCGAGCGGTTCATCGGCGTATGACTGGAGAAGATCGACGATGGAGTCGGCGATTGACGTGGTGGTTGGTGCTCCTGGGGTGGCTGGCGAGACGCCGCATGTCGCGACCACATCGAGTAGTCCGGCTTGAGTCACGTCAAGGTCTGATCCCGAACCTGACTGGCCTCGCACGATTTCGGCGACCAGCGGCCAGCCTTCTAGTCCCGACACGCTGGTAAGCGGGCGTCCTGATGCCACGTCGTCATTCACTACGACGACCTCCTCGCTGATCAATCACAGACCACGCAGCCACCACGTGCTGGACAGCTGCATCGATGAGCGGCATATGCGGCTCGAAGGCACTTCGTGATGCAACGACTTTATCCTCGCCGAGCGTGGCAAGCCACCGTTCGGTCACCTGACGACCGACCTCAGAAGCCACTTGCAGCCACACGATCCCGGGGAGTGCGGATATGAGGTAGCTGAAAATGTGCAGGTGCCGGTCACCGGACAGAGCGGTACGAGCCCAGGTCACACGAGCCTGAGCCTTAAATGTGTGGAGGAACTGCGCGACCACTGGCTGATCCATGATCGCGACGATCGTCTCAATACCCTTCGATGACGCTGCCCCTGGCGCATCCATCAGGCTGGATGCAGTCGTGACGCACACGACTTTGACCGTGGAGAACAAGCGAGCGACTTCGGCTGGCGACTCGGTCTCGAAGATGCACAAGCGCGCGACTGCCTCACTAGTCTCACTCAGACCGGCAGCCTGAAGAGCACACACGTAGCCGTCGATCCCGTCTAATCCATTGGGCCGGCGAAACTGCCTGGCAAGCACGTCTGCGCGCGCCCAAACCAGAAGAATATGCATGCCCACGTCGGAGTGATGCCGCACGAAGTCAGCCGCTCTGCTTGAAAATTCGGCGACGTCAACGATCTCAAGGGGAAGCGGGCCAGTGTCGTGTAGGGCGATGCGCTCTCGTTGGTGCTCTTCAACGTCCTCGAGCGTGCGATCGCCACGCAGATCGAGCTCGATGCGGGCACGGAGATCGGGCGATAGGGCTGCGACGTCCTCAAACAGGGCATCAATCGTGGACCGAACTTCCGCTGTGTGCATGGTCGGTAAACCATGCTTTTCAAGCACGGTAGCGACCTCGTCGAAGTAGACCGCAAGCTCATCTGAGGTCGACACCGAGTCCAGACCTAACGGGTTCGGCAGCGTCAGCCCACCTTGAACCAGGTGCTGCAACTGTCGCATCCGCAGGTCGGGGACGCTCTCGGCACCCGCCAACGTCGCGATGCGAACCCTGGCAAACCCCACAGCTACTGCCTCGCCCAGGGCTGGTGCGCTCATGCATGCCCTGAGTGCGCAATCGATTGCGAACCGGTCGGATGCCCAGCCACGCCCCGGCGCCAGCCGCACGCCGGCGTCGTAGAACGCTGCATAGTCGGTGTTGTCCTCAAGCGAAGTGCGCCAGGTCGGTTCGACACCCACAGACAGCGTCGTTGCGTACGTCTCATGAAGCATGCGGGCCTGGTCGCGGCTGAACCGAAATAGCCGACGGATCCGCGTCGGATCAATCCCGAGCCGCGCCAGATCGCCGGCGAACCGGCCGACCAGCCCCCACAACGTGGTGTGTTGGAGCTCGTGATGCAGGCGCTCATGCAGGGTCACGAGCGCCTGCTCATCCGCGTTGGTGAGCAAAGATGCATGAAGGGTCCACGACTCCAGTCCGTCGTAACTACCCAACGTTGTGCCGGCGCTACGGGCACAGAGATATGCGACGTCATCCTCAAGGTCGACCTCGTTCGCTTGCTCATCCACGCCAGCGTTGGGCTCGCTCGCCAACCTGATCACCAATCCTCTATGTGGCTGACCCCGCCAGCCGAGTGCCGTCGTTACCGATCCTGCGGGCCGGTCTCGGGATGCATCGAGCCGACGAGACGTCCAGGAGCTGGTCAAGGGATGTGCCGATGCCAGGTCGGACGACAAGGCGGGAGATGCGGCAACGTCGGCCTGCTCGCAGTCCGGCGCGGCGCTGCGCGCTATACCTAGGCAGCTCGTTTCAACTTTGATCCGCGCGGAAGATCGCGTCCTCCGGATTGTTCAGCGCCGACCGGATGTTGTCCGCCACCTTATCGATCAGCTTCTGGCCCCAGAACGGGTCCGTCTGGTCGTACAGGATGACCCGAATGTGTCGAAGGTCGAACGGGACGTCGTCTTGGTTGGAGGACACCAGCACAACCGGCTTCTCATAAGCGTGGGCGAGGCCAAGCTCATAGAAGACGTTCGGATTCTTGGTCGTCAGCTCAGCGACCAATACATCTGCATCCCGTATACCGCGCCATATCTGGTCGATGATCTTCCCAGTGCCGAAGATCTCAGCATCGGCTCGAACTGCCGTTAGCCCGGCCTGCGTAACGGCAGGCTTGAAGATTGACTCGTAGTAGCCACCGAGTGGTGCTGCGAAGGGCTGCATGATGAAGCAAGTTGCACCAGTCACTGCGGCGGCCTTGGCCTTCGCAGCCGACTTTCCACCTGGCTTGTGTGCTTCGTCTCGGCCTATATCAAACAACCGTGGGCGCTCGCCAGACTCGTCAAGCAGGCCAGCGCTCTTAATCGACTCGGTGAACAGATCTAGGAACTCAGGCACCTTGTCCGCTGGGATCTTGAACCGATCAGTCAATGCGTTGACGAGGAACTGGTTATCGGGCAGGTTCTCGCCGCGATAGAAGTTGTAAACAGCAGACATCTCAGGCGCAGCCAAGATCGCGTCACGCAGCGCGTTCCTCTTGTCGTCGTTGCTCTGCGGCGCGATTGCCTTGCGCGCACGATCGGTGACGACCAGCTTGCCGTCCTCACTCTCCAGGAAGCCGTATTTCTTGGCCGAGCTCATCTCGACGTTGAAGGCTCCGCTCACACCCGTTCCGCCGAGAAACTTCGCTGCCTCGGTCGGGGTCGCCGGATTGGCGGCGTTCTGGTTGTAGATCGCCTGCGGGATTCGCAGCGCTCGTTCCACGGAATGGCGGGGGTACTTGGGCACACTTGCGGCGGCCTTCTTGGCCGTGGCATTTTTGGCCGTGGCTTTCTTGGCCGTGGCATTTTTGGCCGTGGCTTTCTTGGCCGTGGTCTTCTTGGCCGCGCTCCTCTTTCCAGGCGTCTTCTTCCCGGGCGTCTTCTCCTCAGGCGCCTCCTTTGCGGGCGCCTTCGCAGCGGGGTCCTCTGGTTCAGGGGCTGCCTCCTGGGTGACCACTTCGGCTTCCGGCTCAGATTCCGTCATCAATGCTCCCTAGCGTTTGGTACATCGCACACTAGAACGCGGCGCCGACAGTGCCGGGTAAGCCGAGTCATCCGCGTGCGCCTGACTACGTCGTCCCCTACCCGCCTGGCTGTCGCCAGCGACACAATGTTGGAGCCGGCACGAACCACAGCACGACAAGCTCCGATCGCCTGGACTGCCGCGCGCTGTTAGCCCAGTTCGTCGAGTCTGTCTTCGCTCGCCGCGAGCGCGTGTGCTTGTCGCATTACCGGCGGGTAAAGCGAGCCCGTTCGGCCTCGCCGCGGAGTCGGCCATGTCAGAGACCAGCCGATCAGCCGATCCCCAGGAACGCCGCACCAGCCGCACCAATGACACCGCCGACCGAACCTGAGGCCGTGTCCGTCGCCGCGTTCGCTAGCAAGGACTGCGTTCGCCGCCACCGACCTCCCGAGCCGGGAACTGGCGCCTCGTCCGGTCCGCAGGATCTCGGTGGCTCGTCGCAGGCGGATGGCCACCCGTCCTCTAGAGCGAACTGGAGTGCCTCATCGGTCATCCGCACGAATTCGCGGATGTCCCTGGAGACGGCGAGGTTGTGCAGTTCGGGCGGCGGCTGACGACGGTACGGCCACCGATCCGGCTTGCCTCGCGGCCGCACGTAGATCTGCACGCCCTACAGTACCCCTTGTGCATCCTTCCTGCAGATGTATACGTGGTACTCGAACTCGTTCACGTCGATGACCACGACCCGGAGGCCGTTGGACAGCCTGAACCGGCGTAGCGCAAGGATTGCGGGCGGGTCGCTGTGGCCGTTCTGGGCGCAAGCGACCAGGTCGAAGTCGGACCACTTGGCGAACTCGTCGTCGCTCAGACCTGGCTACATGGCCGCTATTCGGTCGTCGTCGATTCCGACCACCAGGAGGCAGCCGTCGCGCAGGTTGCCCATCGCCATCACCGACCTGGCGACCTTGGCCACGAAGAACGTGTTGCACAGCACCAGCCAGGCGCCCGTCAGCTCCAGGCGGCGCAACTCAGCTCCACCCGCCAGCAGCGCCTCGAGCTCCTCAACAGTGACCACGTCTCCACCCTGGGACCGCTGGGGCCCTCTCGGCCCGGCATCATCGACGAGAGGTCCGACCACCTGCCCCGGCTCCCGGATGGCACGGAGGGCATCTGGAGGTCTTCTGGTGCGGATCAAGGGGGCAGGCCGGGACGTCTCGACGAAGATTTGATGTTACCTATCCGTGCAGAAGACCCCCGTTAGGCGGACCTGTCGGGGGTCGGTGTGTAACTGAAGCTATGACGTCGCCGGGCCCCGAACAGGAACCACCCGGACACGAGGAAACCACTGATACGGCCCCTGAAGGCCCGCCCACTGGGTCGGCTGCTAAGGGTCGTGGGTTCGTTCGCGGCGACGACCGGCTCAAGGAACTGCTCGCTCGACCCGGGATGGCGCAGGCGGTGGCTGCGCTACAGACGGAACCCTTGGTGAACCCGGCAGATGTCCTCACCGACAACCTTCGCGCCCAGGCTCAAGCACTTTTCGACGCGGTCGGTGCCACTGACGTGGCGATCTTCGGGTCCGTCGCCGAAGGCACCTCGCAACCAAGCAGCGACCTTGACCTCATTGCGAAGTTCCCACCCGCGTTCAACCTCTTCAACCTCATCGACCTGACCGAGGCCCTAGGAGCCTGCTGAACAAGCAGGGGTGGGGACCCGCGTTTGTTGTGGGTGCGGGCGGAGCGCCGCCAAGGCAGTCGAGCTGCGGTCAGCACACGTGGTGCGACACGGGGTCGTTCCGCCCGCATA
>NZ_VIYJ01000021.1 GCF_008087085.1 Nocardioides rubriscoriae
TGGCGCAAACGGATGTGGCGCTGCACCGAGCCTGCATGCGAAACGAAGGCGTTCACCGAACAGCACGACGACTTGGCCGCGTCGCGGGCGTTGCTGACCACCCGGGCAAGGTGGTGGGCCATTGGGCAGCTGCGTCGCGAGCACGCCTCGGTGCGTGGTCTGTGTCGTCAGTTCGCTACGACCTGGAACACGGTGTGGGGCTCGATCAAGCCGCTGCTCGAGGACATGGCCGCTGATGAGACCCGCTTCGAGAACGTCACCACCCTCGGAGTCGATGAGCACGTCTGGCACCACGTGTCCACCAAGCCGCTCGAGGACGGTGGGCGTGGCCCGAAGGAGCTGACCGGGATGGTCGATCTGACCAGGAGCTTAGTCAGTGCTGGGGATCCGACTGGCAAGCAACGCGTCCGGGCACTGTTACTCGACCTCGTCCCCGGCCGATCGGGTGCCGCCTACAAGGCGTGGCTCGAGGCCCGCAACAAGCAGTTCCGTGACGGGATCGAGGTCGCCACCTTGGATCCGTTCCACGGGTACAAGAACGCCATCGACGACCAGCTCGACGACGCAGTCGCGGTCCTTGAGGCCTTCCATGTCGTCAAGCTCGGCACCACCGCGCTGGACCAGGTCCGACGGCGCGTGCAGCAGGAGACTCTTGGTCACCGGAGTCGTTCCGGTGACTCGCTCTACGGGATCCGCACCATGCTCCGTGCCGGCGCTGAGCGTCTCACCGACAAGCAGTGGGCACGGTTCGAGAAGGCCATCGCTGCCGATGATGCACACCTCGAGGTCTACGTCGCGTGGGCGTGTTCGCAGCAGCTCCGCCCGGCCTACCGCCACCCCAACCTCGCCGAAGGCAAGAAGATCGCCGAGAAGGTCCTCGCCTCCTTCATGACCTGCCCGATCCCGGAGATCAAACGGCTCGGCAAGACCCTGCGCCAGTGGCGCGAAGCGTTCCTGGCCTACTTCGACACCGGCCGATCCAACAACGGCGGCACCGAAGCCATCAACGGCCTCATCGAACTCCACCGCCGCGTCGCACGCGGATTCCGCAACTACGACAACTACCGCCTACGGACGCTGCTCATCGGTGGTGGACTCACCAGCCCCCACCTCAAGTAGGAAGAGCCCGCAATCACGCAGCCAGAAGTTCGGCGGCGAGGTCACTACGCACTCGATGCTGCTGTTCGGTAGCCCGCGCATGCGCGCAGCGGCGTCGCCTCCAAAGATCTGGTTGCGCTGGATGGTCGGTGACGTCATGAGGCACCGACCGTCATGACATGCCGAAGCTCGTTGTAGACGTGGGGTCGAAACAGCGCAGGGTCGAGATCGTCGTCGCGTCGGATCGCCTCACGGAGGCGACCGCGTCGATGTTCATCCGGCAGAAGCCACAGCACCCACGGAAAGACGCCGCTGGTGCCTTGTTCGCGGCCGCTGCGGCGGTAAGTCTCCTACTGGTCGCACTGCTTGAGCAGTGTCGGCAGGCTCTCGGTTCCGCGGTCAACCTCAATGAACCAGTGGTCCTCTAGTCGCCCGCCGCAGTGATGGCGAACAGGTCGGGCTTGAGTGTCTCCCGCCCGCCCTGGGGGCCGCTGTAGTCGCGCCAGCTTGCTGGTTCGGGCTCGATGCGCAGCAGCTCGAAGCTGCCCCGCCCGGCGGCCGTGGTGAGGGAACATGCCACATCGGCGACAAGCATCCGGTGTTCCAGAAAGCGCCGCGATGGCTCCCGGCGACGAGCCCGAGCAGCGTCATGGTCATCGGCTCGCAGCAGGCGGTCACCGGCCGGGCCGACGCGCCAGACGGTGCCCGTGGGGCCGGCGCCGATGCCGCCCATGCGCCGCTCAATGGACTCGATGAGGAGGTGCTCGCTGGGGTTTCGACACCCTTCGGCAGATGCGAGCAGCGGCATCAGGCGTGCTGTGGTCGCTGAATTGCAACTGCTGGAGGTGGGTTGTTCAGAAGAGTCAGTAGGAGTCGAGTGAAGTCAGGATGGACCGGTCACGGTCACTGAGAGCACTGTTGAGGCGGTCGAGCTGTCGACGGCTGACTCGCTGGCCCCGGCTCTCGGAGCGGCCATCAACAGGCGCGAAGGTATCCCTACTTTCGGACCCCGTAACGGCAACGGCGCGGTCTGCTCTCGTCCCTGCGTGCTGGGCATGCCGCCGCCCAGGCATCTACCACACTCTGACGGCCTCTGGTCGCTTTTGAGAAACACCTTGCCGGAGGTCTAGACGCATTGGCTCATTTTGGCATCCCGTCGTAACAAACGGTTTCGCTGCACGTTAGCCCTTCCGGATCGGCCGGAATCCCTGCCGACGACGTGGTTGATCAGTCGCATTGTCGACACCACCGTTCCCAGTTGCCACCCTCATCGGAGTATTGCTGTGCGCGCGTATCTATCTCTGACCTCTCGCATTGACCGTCGGCAACTTCGGGCGTACGGCATCCGATCATTAGTTGTATCACTAATCGTCTCATTGCTCGCAATTTTACAACCATCAGTTGGTGCGACTGCAGCTGCTGCGCCGCTTGCGACGACCATCGTCCACGCGCCGACGGATACCACGTTTGTTGGTCGATCTATTCCGATTAACGCCAAGACCACTTGCGATGCAAGTAGCTCTTGCCCTCTTGATCTCATCTTCCGCACAACCGGAGGAGGGACTCGTCCCGCGGGCTCGTGGCGACGAGTTCCAATGACAGCCTCGGGCAACCAATTGCCGCCAGATGGTCGCAAAGTTATGGATTGGACAGCTTCTATCCCGGCTGACGTCGTCGACAGCACGGGGGTCGACTACTACCTCGAGTCAGTAAGTGCTGCAGGCGTCGTCCGGGCGCCAGCTGAACTTACTGGGGCGACGTTCCACGTCCATGCGATATCACCGCCGCTTCCGCATCATGTCCCTACTCCGTTCGCCGCGAACGCCAAGCCAATCGACCTCGAGCTCAGTTCGACCTGCTCGACGTCTTCATGTATCGCGACGTTGTACTTCCGCACGTCCCCGAACGACGACACCATCCTGACGACGTTCGAGACAATCCCCCCCGACTGGTCGTCCATTCGGATGAACGCGACCAGTACTACCTCACTCGGCGACTTCGGTCGCGAGACGGTATTCAAAGCTCAGATTCCGGCCGCAACGGTCGACACTCGCGGCGTCGACTACTTCATGCGAGTCGAGGATGGCAACACGCAAGCGTTCTGGCCGGGAACGACCTACCAGGGTTACCTGCCCCAAGACGGCATTCGAACTGGCTACATGCACGTTCATGTTCTGGAAACTCCGCACATCGTGCACGCTCCCGTACTAACCGCGCCTTACCGGAAGCCAATTGCCATTCAGGCCACCGCCAACTGCCCGATTGGCCGCTCAACCTGTTCGGCACAGCTCTTTTGGCGTACCACAACCGGAAGCATTCTCGAAGAAGGAGCGTTCAATTCGGCGAGAATGCAGGTAGCAAACGTGCCCAACGGCATCGTAGGAGACTTCCGTCTCGTCACAGTTTCCGGCGCTATCCCGGCGGAAGCCGTCGATACCCGCGGAGTGGACTACTTTATTTCTGTGTCAGATGGGGCTACGACAACGTGGTTTCCTGGAACAAGCCAGATTGACGGCTACGTCGCTGTCTCGGGAACCCGCGTGGGTTACCTGCACACGCGGGTAATCGAGCCGCCGCACGTCGTTCCGACGACGCCCGTGGTGACCAAAGCCAACGAGCCTTTTCCCGTCACGATTGCAGCGAACTGCGCCACCGAGACGTGCGCCGCAACGCTGTTCTACGCGCAGGTAGATGTCACCGGTGCCATCAGCCTTGATCCGACTGAGTTCACAAAGCTGCCGATGGCAAGAACCTCGATATCTGTGCCCTCTACTTTAGGAAACCTCAATCAGTACGCCGCGACGATCCCAGCCGCTGCAGTCACAACGCGCGGACTGATCTGGTACGCCCAGGTGAACGATGGATACACCAACGCCTTCGCACCGGGTACGTCCTACAACGGCGCGTATATCCCGACCGATGGCGCGCTCCTGCCGCCAGCTGGCTACCCGGACACCGGGCTTGTCGCGGTCGGTGATGCACTCCGCGGAACATTCGCCTTCCCTGTGCGTGTCCTCGAGCCGCCGCACACGGTCTACGTGCCTCCCGTAGTCACACCGCCGGGTCTTCCGCTCGAGGTCCGCGCGTCGAGCAACTGCAGCTACTCACCGTGCGTTGGTGTCATCGAGTGGCTCGATGCTGCTGGCGAATGGCAGTCGGAGCTAATGCGTGCACAAAAGGGGCAACTGTCCGCCGCAGGCATCGCGACCTGGTCGTTTGCATCAGAGATTCCCAGCGAGGACACCAACGGTGCGTCGGTGATCTACCGACTAAGCGTGTCGGACGGCCACGTCGAAGACGCGACGCAGACGTTCAGCGTCGCAACCAATAGCACTGCTGGCGTCGGATCGGTTGGAGGCACCATCTGGTACGACGGCGCCCGAAACAGCCGGTTGGACTCTGACGACCCACGAGCATCAGGCGTCGTAGTTCGTGCTACCCGAACTGACGCTGGACCCGCAAACGCGCTGTTCAGTAAGGAGGCGACTACCACCGCGAATGGTGACTACGTCATCCGCGGCTTGATCCCCGGCGGCAATTACACGATCTCGGTGCCAACCGCCCCCGCAGGTGGCGGCGCGCTCAACGGTCCGCGGATGGTCACGATCGGCACTACGTCGCAGGCGCATGCCGACTTCAGTTACAGCATGCTCGACTCAGACGGCGACGGTGTGCCAGACCGGGTGGAGATCGCGTTTGGTCTAAACCCCGGCGGCGGCTCTGACACCGACGGTGACGGGCTCACTGACAGCTTCGAGATTCTCAAGGCAACTGGAGCTCACAGTCCTGGCAAGCGAGACACGAACAACAACGGTGTGCAAGACGGTGTCGAGGACGAAGACCGAGACGGACTCACCGCACTGCGAGAGCAGGCGGCTGGCACGAGCGCGCTCAATCCGGACACCGATCGTGACTCCATCGATGACGCCGCCGAACTGCGGGCCGGCACCAACCCGCTACAGTCCGACTCTGACGCAGATGGATCTTCCGACGCTGCTGAAATCCGCAATGCAACGAACTCGTTCGATCCTGACACCGACCGTGACGGCATTCGGGACGGCGACGACTCAACGCAGTCAACGACTTCAACCGCGGGCGCGACTGTCACCCTGAACGGCAAGGGAGACCTCAGCGGACCGTTGACAATTACCCGAGTGCCAAACGGAGTGCTCACGGGTGGTCCGGGGCAAATCAGCGCGCCCATCGAGGTACATCTGCCCGAAGAGGCCACTGCAAATCTCAGCTCGGCTCAGCTCACGCTCAACTTCAACCCGGCCACGGTGAGCACCAACCCAGCGGATCTACGAATTTATACGTGGAACCCTCAGCTCAACTACTGGGTTCCCGCGGGCAACACTCAGACGGTTAATACTGCCGCCGGCACCGTCCAAACGACACTTCCCCACTTCTCGATCTTCGCGCTCTTCGATCGCCGTGTGATGCTAAATACGTTCGAGGACGAAGGCGACCGGTGCGCACCAATCGGCAATGCGGCCAACGCTGTCACCTATGGCGACGTTGCGTTCGTACTCGATTCATCGGGCTCAATGCTGCAGAATGACCCCGAAGGTCTTAGGCTCCAAGCGTCCACAAGTTTCGTTGACTCCTTACTACCGCTCGATCGTGGCGCAGTCGTTGACTTCGATGATTCAGCGGCGATAGTCCAGCCGTTGACGTCCGATAAGTCTCTGCTCAACGCCGCGATCACCTCCATTGACGCTGATGGTGGGACAGATATCGGAGCCGGCGTTCGTGAGGGTATCTCTGCCCTCGGTACAGCTGAGGGTGGGCGAGGTCGGTTACTTGTTCTACTTACCGACGGCGACGGCGCTTACGATCCGGAATTGACAAACGTCGCGGTGCGCCGCGGCATCCAGATCGTCACTATTGGGCTTGGCGCGTTCGTCAACGATCAATTGCTCCAAGGCATTGCGACGAGCACTGGCGGCCAGTATTTCCCCGTCTCATCGAGCGATGGCCTTTCTGACGTCCTCCAAGAAATCGCACAAGGTCCCGACACCGACGAGGACGGACTCTCGGACTGCGAAGAAAAGCGCGGCACCATCGGTGGCGACGGCATCACTTACTTCTCGAACCCCACCCTGCCCGACACGGACTCTGACGGACTTCTTGATGGCGAGGAGATCACGCAGGCAGTTGTCGAAGGTGGCCTTGACCTGCTGACTGAATCGCTCGGCATCGCATCGCCCTACTTCAGGGTTGTCATGTCGTCGCCGACCGATCCCGACCTAGACCGAGACAACCTCCTTGACCCGGTCGAAGCTGACTTCGGCACGGGAGCCTTCACAAACGACAGCGATTCCGACGGCCTCCTCGACAGCGACGAGGCCTGGAAGTACCAAACAGACCCCGCCAACGCCAACACCGATGGTGACAACCATCTTGATGGCTTCGAGGCAACTCGTCGCGACCGAGGCTACGACCCGCTCGTGTACGACGAGGAAGTCTCCAAGTGGGAGTACGCACGCGACTTCGCTCTCGGCGCCAGTTGCCCGGCCGGATGGAGTTGGTGCGAGGCCGGAGGCGACACCATTGCCTTCTTCGCGGGTAGCCTCACCGGGGGATTCTTTGGGTATAAGGACGTCCTCGACGTTATCGGCGCCGTCACCACGGGCGACTTCGTATCGGCAGCCTTCGACGTTCTCTTCTTCCTGCCACTTGCGGGAGACGCCGTGTCGGTGGCCGTCAAGGGCGCAAAGTTCATCAAACGAATCAGCAAGCAGCTCGGCGCAGGTTCGCGGAAGGCTATCGATGGCCTCGCCTTTCTGATGAAGCGATCGGAGCTCCCGCTCTCCTTGAAGATGTACATCTTGCGGCAGTACGACGGATCCACTGTAAAGAACATCAGTAAACACTTCTCGGACACCAGCATTGCCGCATTCGCCGCCCGTCGAATCGATTTCCATGTACTCAGTCGCGCAATCGATGGGGCGAGCGAAATCCGAAAGTCACCTCGACTCTATGACCTCGAAAGTGTTGCTGAGGCTGAGCTTCGCGCTGCAACACCTGGCGCGCTCCCCAAGCAGATGGGCTTCCCACCGGTCGGCGGCCGCAAGCCCGGCTCACGAGGAAACGCAGGGTACCGATTCCCCGACATCTTCGTTCCTGTTATCAGGAAGGCAATTGAGGCCAAGAATGGGTTCTGGAAAGCGCTACCTTACGTCAAGGAGCAGATCCGTAAGGATGTGGCCCTTCGAGCCGATCTGAACACGCCGATCAATGAGGTGGAGTGGCACTTCTTTGAACACACGGACGGATCGGTCGGCCCTGATGACGAACTTCGCGAATTGCTGGAGATTAACGACATCCCCTACGTCCTCTATGCCTCCTGATATGGTGTTTCAGTGATCGACTTCTCAGAGCTAAGCCTGCTCGAAGCACAGGCCTATTGCGACTCTTACGTCGCGAGCCTGCCCTACCGACGGCTATGGCTGCGGAACGAAATTGACGCCACTACAAACGGCCGGGCGGACATGCTCAGCGGAGTGTCCACTCTGCCGATGTTGTCCAGCTGGTCTTACGACCTCATCGACAAGAGCAGAGGCCAACTGAGTCTGGCAACACCGCAGCCGGTCGAGGACCAACAAATGGGCAATAGGCCGCCGTGGTACGAGACTCAGGACGGATCGCTTGCAGCGCCGCTGTCCGACGGCACCCTGTGGCTGATAGACCTGCTCGGTGTTCACTTAGCTGATCTGGTGACCGCCGCGGTGCCAACGGCTGAATGGGGCGTGTACGTTGCACCTAAACGATCACGAGACATTAATCAGCACCAAACCGGCCTCCTCGGAGTGGCGGGCGGTTGGGCGAGTCCCTGGTCGATGGTCTACGGGCAAGTGATCAGCCGCATCCACTACAAGCGGCCGTGGCACGAGGAGGGACTCGGTCGCCTGTACAACAGCATCCTCGACTCGTAACCCCAGGACGGAATGGAGACTTGTCCACGCAAATGCATTTATACCCGGAATGTGTGATCACCGATCCTTCCGAGGATTCACTCCATGAAGGACTTTCTTATCTAGTCCGAACTGGAGCGAAGCTAACGCTCACTAGGACTGAAGATGATGGCTCTGCCTTGACGGTAGAGTCGGACCAGTCTGGTACATTCACGGTAGTATTGCGTACGCCGAATTCCGAGATCATTCATACGCTACAGAGCGATTCCCAGGCATATCAATTGCTTCGCGATTACAATTTTGGAGATTGAGCCCGCCAGCTAGAAGGGTAGACAGCCATCTCCAAGCCGAAGGTGGGAAGGACGTCGCTCCGCTCTCGTACGCGGTAGAGATTCCGGAAAGCGGCTTAGGTACTCATACGTCCGGCGCCATGGCAGCGCGCGGAAGTAGGCCGGCGGTCGGTAGAGACCGCACAAAAGTCGTCGAGGCCGGCTGGCACGTCGCGTAGGTCGATGTGCCAGTGCGGCTAGACCTTATGCAACCGAGTGCGGGTCTCGTACTCAGCGACCGTTGGGCGATCTGGTCGGGGCTGAGGCGTCGGTAGACGCTGTCGATTCGCATAGGTGCTGGATCCGGCACCGGGTCTGACCTGCGGGGATGCCGAGTAACGGAGCGGATGGAAGTTTCGAGGAGCGTCC
>NZ_VIYJ01000001.1 GCF_008087085.1 Nocardioides rubriscoriae
CACCTGCGCGCGCACCGGCGGCTGGTCGGCCCACATCCTGGAGCAAAAGCGCACCGGCCGCCTGATCCGCCCCTCCGCGGTCTACACCGGCCCCGCCTCCCGCAGCGCCGACGAGGTCGACGGCTGGAAGGCCGAGTGGGCCGGCTGACCCGCTGACCTGATCCACACGACCACGCCGGGTCGGCGCACCTGTGCGCCGACCCGGCGCCGTCGTGAGCGGTGCTCACCGCCGGCCCGAGGGCCGTTCGTACCAGGACGTGCGACCGCGGGCGGCCTTGCGGGTCAGCGAGACGTGCACGTGGTCGCGGTGCCGCAGGGTCGTGGAGCACCGCCGCCGGGTGCGGCACGACGAGCTGAGGTAGGGCTCGGGGCGGAACTCGCGCCAGGCGGCGTACATGTGGTCGTTCCAGATGACGTACATGACGCCCATCCGGCGGGCCTTGGCTGCCGGGTTGCCGTCGGCGTCGGAGGCGAACAGGGTGTCGAGGACGCGGCGCGCGGCCTTGCGTCCGCGGGGTGTCCGGGCGTCGGCGAACCAGTCGATGGCCCGGCCCTCCTGGTGCTCCGAGGTCACCGCGCTCCCCCGCCGGCAGCTGCGCGAGACGCTGGTGTGGCTGCCGAAGCGCTTGACCAGCCAGCGCGCCAGCTCGCGCGTGCCCGGCTTCGCGGCCGGCGCGCAGCGCGTGGCCGGCTGGTAGGCGGCGTACGGCTCGAGCGGCGGGGCCGCCGTCGCCGGCACGGCCAGCACCGCTGCCAGCAGCGACGTGAGCAGCGACGTCAGCAGGAGCTCGCACAGCAGGGTTCGAGGCATTCGGCGATGCTAGACGCCCTACGACGCTCGGTCCCGCCTTCGCCGTGTTCTCACACCGACGTCGTCGTGGCCAGACCCCCGCGTGGACCACGGCGCAGGTCCTTGCCGAAGCAGCGGCTGAGCGGCGCGTCCTTGTAGAAGCCGAATCCCGGCACCCGTCGGTAGCCGGAGGACTCGTAGAGCGCGATCGCCTCGGGCTGCTTGGTGCCGGTCTCCAGCACCAGCGCCTCGGCCCCCGCCTCGCGCGCGGTCGCCTCGAGGTGGGCCAGCACGACTCGGGCCAGACCGCGGCCGCGCGCCGCCGGGACGACGTACATGCGCTTGACCTCGGCGGTGCGCGACGTGCCGAACACCGTGACCTGCGAGCGCCGCCACGCCCCGGTCGCCACCGGGGCGCCGTCCTCGTCGTAGCCCACGTAGAAGCTGCCCGCCGGCGGCTCGAACATCAGCGGGTCGAGCGGGGTCTCATCGGGCCCGCCGTAGCGCTCGACGTACTCGGCCTGGACCTCGTCGACCAGGCGCAACGCGTCCGGGTCGCCGTAGGGGACGCGCTCCAAGCGCATCTGGACTCCTCGCTGGTCGGGGTGCGGGCCGCTGACACACTAGGACGCGTGACGATCGAGATCCCCGCCGACCTGCTGCCCCGCGACGGACGCTTCGGGGCCGGACCGTCGAAGATCGACCCGGCGCATCTCGACGCCCTGGCCGCCACCGGGCGCTCGTTGATGGGCACCTCCCACCGCCAGGCCCCGGTGCGCGACCTGGTCGGTCGCGTCCGCGCCGGTCTGGCCGACTTCTTCTCGATGCCCGACGGCTACGAGGTCGTGCTCGGCAACGGCGGCGCGACGGCGTTCTGGGACGTCGCCACCTACGGGCTGATCGATCGCCGCAGCCAGCACCTGACGTTCGGCGAGTTCACCGCCAAGTTCGCCCAGGCCGCGACGGCCGCTCCCTGGCTCGAGGACCCGTCGGTGATCGCCGCGGCCCCCGGCACGCTGCCGGCCCCGGTCGCCGAGGACGGCGTCGACACCTACGCGTGGGCCCACAACGAGACCTCGACCGCGGTGATGGCACCGGTGGTCCGGCCAGCGGGCACCACCGCCGACGACGCCCTGGTGCTCGTCGACGCCACCTCGGGCGCCGGCGGCCTGCCGGTCGACCTGGCCGAGACCGACGTCTACTACTTCGCACCGCAGAAGTCCTTCGCCTCCGACGGCGGGTTGTGGATCGCGATCATGTCGCCGGCCGCCCTCGAGCGCGCCGCGCGGATCGCGGCGAGCGGGCGCCACGTCCCGGCGTTCTTCGACCTCCCCACGGCGATCGACAACTCGCTGAAGAACCAGACCTACAACACCCCCGCCGTCGCCACGTTCTTCCTGATGGCCGAGCAGCTCGACTGGATGAACGCCCACGGGCGCCTGCCCGGCATGGTCGAGCGCACCACCGCCTCCTCCGACGCGCTCTACGGCTGGGCCGAGCGGTCGTCGTACGCCTATCCCTACGTGCCCGAGCCGGCCCACCGGTCGCTGGTCATCGGCACGATCAACTTCGACGAGTCCGTCGACGCCGCCGAGGTCGCCCGGGTGCTGCGCGCCCACGGCGTCGTCGACACCGAGCCCTACCGCAAGCTCGGTCAGAACCAGCTGCGGATCGCGATGTACCCCGCCATCGACCCGTCCGACGTCGAGGCCCTCACCCGCTGCATCGACTTCGTCGTCGAGCGTTTCTGAGCCTGCCGTCGGGATAGTCCCTGACGAAAATCAACGATCCGGTCGCGAAATCCTTGATTTTCGTCAGGGACTATCCCCTCAGCCGACCTGCTTGATCAGCCGGAGGGTCGCGCGCTCCAGGGCGGCCTGCCGCTCGTCGGGGTTGTCGAAGGTACGTCGGGTGGTGCGCTGGATGGTGATCCCGCGCTCGTAGGCCTCGATCACCCTCGGGTCGACGTACGACGACCGCGCCAGGGTCGGGGTGTTGCCCAAGAAGTCCGAGACCTCCTTCATCGCGCCCGAGACCGCCCGCTTGCGCGAGGCCTTGGTCTCGCCGTGCTCGGCGGTCTCGGCGAGCGCCGCCGCGGCGAGCACGGTCGCGTGCCAGGTGCGGAAGTCCTTGGCCGTGGCCTCGAGCCCGGTGGTCTGGCGGACGTAGCCGTTGACCAGGTCGGGGATGACCGAGCGCCACGAGCGACCCTCCTGGTAGGCCATCAGCCGCGGGTCGTCCCTGGCCCGTCGCCGGCGCATGATCTCGACGGCCTCGATGACCGTCGCGTCGTCGATCTCGATGCGGTGGTCGACGCCGGACTTGCCGGTGAACGTGAAGACCAGCCGGTCCTGGTGGCGCTTGACGTGGCGTCGCTCGATCGTGGTGAGCCCGAAGGAGCCGTTGGTGTCGGCGTAGACGTCGTTGCCGATGCGGAAGTAGCCCAGGTCGAGCAGGCGCACGGCGGCCGCGCACGCGCGCTCGAGCGGCATCCCCTCGCGCCCGAGGTCGGCCAGCACCAGCTCGCGCGCCTTGACCAGGCCCTTGCCGAACAGCAGCATCCGCTCGAACTTCTCCGCGTCGCGGCGCACCCGCCACTCGGGGTGGTAGAGGTACTGGCGGCGCCCGGCGTCGTCGGTGCCGACGGCCTGCAGGTGCCCGTTGGCGTACGGCGTCACCCACACGTCGCGCCAGGCCGGCGGGATCACCAGCGCCTTGACCCGGGCGGCGTCCTCGGGCGGCAGCCGGTCGCCGTCACCGTCGAGGTAGACGAACCCCGAGCCCGCCCGCCGCCGGGTCCAGCCCGGCTGGTCCGGCGACGTACGACGCAGTCTCACCACCCGACGACCCTAGGGACGGCCCCGGGCCGGTGACCTCACCCACGAGGACGGAGCGACCTCACCAGCAGCACCAGCATCACCAGGGCGAAGCCGGCGCCGATGACGTAGGACCGGCCCGAGCGCCCGCCGACCACGTCGGGGGCGTCCACGCCGTCGACCGGTCGGGCGGCGACCCCGCTGTCGGTCGAGGGAGAGGCCGTGACCGACGGCGGCGGGGCCACCGGGGCCACCGGCGCCACCGCGGCGGCGGCCCGGCGCGGCAGCCGCACCCGCAGCACGTCGGTGCGCACGCCCTCGGTGCTGATGAGCACGACGCCGTCCTCGTCGACGGTGATGCCCTCGCCCTGCGGCTGGTCGGGCAGGTCGAAGCGGGCGACCAGGCCGAGCGAGGGCCAGGCGTAGACGCTCGCGGAGGAGTAGCCGCGGACCACGAGGTGGCGGCCGTCGGGCCAGAACGCCCCGTCGGTGGCGATCGCGCGGGCGGTGCCCACGGCGCGCATCCGGTTGGGCCGGCCGGGATCCAGACGGGCGGGCGCGCGCAGCACCTCGGCACCGAAGACGCCCTTGGTGACGACCACGAGACGGCCGTCGGGGTCGACGAGCAGGGTCTCGGCGTCACGTGCCCCGCCGGGGTAGACCAGCTCGTAGGTCGTGACGTCGCCGCGCACGTCGTGGTCGCCGCGACCCACCGGGACCCGCGTGACCGACACCGAGTCGCGGGCCTCGGCGTTGTCGCCGATGTCGGCGACCCAGACGTGGCCGGCACCGGCCGGGGCGAGGGCCTCGACGTCCTCGGGGTCGTCGGACCAGGTCGTGACCCCGACGGTGTCGCCGGTGCGCCGGTCGACGGCGAAGACCCGACCGGTGTCGCCCGAGTCGTTGACCGTGACGACCAGGCCGTCACGCGCCACCAGCCCGCTGGACTCGACGATCGCGGGGTCGGTGAAGGTGAGCTCTACCCTGCCGGACGGCGCCGCGCCGGCCGAGGCGAGGTCGACCAGGCCGACGACGAACGGCACCGCGACGGCCAGGGCCACCGCCCGTGCTGCGGTCCTGGTGGTCCTCATGACCCGCTGACGCCGAGCAGCCCGGCCAGTGCCGGCCGCAGGTGCCACTCGCCGACCAGCGCGTCGTAGTCGTCGCGCACGCCGTCGGGCACCACCCCGGTGCGCACGGCGCGCAGCATCGTGTTGCGGGGCGTGTGCTTGCTCTCGACGAACTGCACGACGTCGACGCGATAGCCCTGCAGCCGCATCAGCGAGCTGCGCAGCCCGTCGGTGAGCGTGTCGGCGAGCCGCTCGCGCAGGATGCCGTGCCGGACCAGCTCGGCGTACGCCGCCGGCGTGGGCCCGCGGCGCAGCTGCGTGGCGACGTCGTGGTGGCAGCAGGGCGCGGCCAGCACGACCGGCGACCGCCACGCGACCGCGCGGGCCAGGGCGTCGTCGGTGGCGGTGTCGCACGCGTGCAGGGCCAGCACGACCTCGGGCGCGGGCTCGACGACGGCCTCGGCGATCGTGCCGGCCACGAAGCTCGCGTCGAGGCCGAGCCCCGCGGCGACGTCGGCGTTGCGCTGGCGCGACTGCTCGCGCACGTCGACGCCGGTCACCGTCACCGGCAGCCCACGGACCTCGACGAGGAAGCGCTGCGCCGCGATGGTGAGGTAGGCATTGCCGCAGCCCAGGTCGACGACGCGCAGCGGGTCGTCGACGGTCGGGTGGCGCAGGTGCCCGGCGGCCTGGGCCTCGGTGACCACCGTGTCGAGCAGTCGCAGGAACTCCTCGACCTGGCGGTACTTGGCCTGGCGGCTCGGCTTGACGCGCCCGTGGGCGTCGGCCAGGCCCAGCGCCTGCCACACGGGGTCGTCGTCGGCCAGGCGGCGGTCCTTGGTGCGGTCGTGGCGGTGCTCGACCTCGACGGGCTCGGCACGCGCCTTGCTGGAGACGAAGGCCTCGTCGCGCTTGGAGACCCGGACCTGGTGGGTGTGCGTCGCGGTCTCGACGTGCCAGCTGCCGAACGGCTCGGCGAGTAGCGCGTCGACCGCCCGGGCCGCCTCGGGCCCGATCGCGTGGTTGCCGGTGTGGGCCTGCGTGGCGTCGTACGACGTCAGCTGGAGGTGGCGGCCGGCCTTGAGGTCGACCCAGCGGGCCTCCACCCGCCGCCACGACGGGGCCGCAGCCCTGCGACGCCCCGAGGCGACGGCCCGGACGAGGCCGTCGGCGTCGAGCAGCGCGTCGCGCACCAGCGCGAGCGCCCGGTCGAGGGAGTCGCTCACTTCAGCGCCGCCGCGACGACCACGACGAGCAGCAGCCCCACGAGCGCCAGCGAGATCACGAGGCGGCGGTGGCGGGGGTTCACTCCCCCAGCCTAGGAGGCCACCGGGCACCGGCCACGGGGCGTCCTGCGTCAGCGCGGCCTGGCGTACGCCGCGACCCCGGTGTCGTAGAGCACGCACGCCTCGTCGCCGTCGACCCAGGCGTCGTGCCCCGGCTCGATCAGCACGACGTCGCCGGCGCAGATCTGCCTCTCGGTGCCGTCGTCCATGAGCACCGTCATCCGGCCCGCGACGCAGACCCCGGTGTGGCGGACCTGGCAGGTGTCGGTCCCGGCGATCGGCCTGACGTCGGTCGACCAGCGCCACCCGGGCTCGAAGGTGCCCATGCCGAGCGTGAAGTCGCCCAGGGTGACGACGTCCATGCGTCCGTGTGCCGCGAAGGGCCGGGTCTCGTGCGGGTCGGCGATGTTGCGCACGGCGATCGACGCCCCGAGCCGGCGGTCCTCGTCGGTGTCGTTGTCGGTGGCGTCGTCGGTGGCGTCGTCGATGCAGAGGATGTTGCCCTCGCTGTCCCTGAACCACGCGGCGTGCCCGGCGTCGCCCAGCCCCGCGACGTCGCCGTCCCAGGCCAGCCCGGGCAGGTCGTAGTGCTCGAACGTGACGCCCTGCGCCCGGAGGTCAGAGACGACGGGGCCCACGTCGGGCACCTTGAACTGGGCGATCGTGTGCTCGGACTTCCCGGCGTGCTCGGTCTCGTAGACGTGGAACGTCGTGCCCCGGGTCGTGTGGTAGAGCAGGCCGCCGGGGTCCTCCTCGGCGGGGCGCAGGCCGAGCTTGTCGGCGTAGAAGCGGCGGGCCCGCTCGATGTCGCGGGCCGGGATGTTGGCAGTGACCTGACTGTCTTGCAGCAGCATGACGATCGCCTCCTCAGGCGCTCTCGAAACGGGGGTGGTGCAGGTCGTGGGACTCGAGCGGACCGTCCATCAGCGCGTCGAGGCGCCGGGCCCGCTCGTCGAGCAGTGCGTGGGCCTCGTCCTGTCGTCTGCAGGGTCCCTGGATGAGTTGGACACACATGATCCCTCCCTGGTCGTCCGTGACGAGACCGGTCGAGGCAGGGAGGGCCGCGGCCGGACCCACCTTCACCGTACGCCGCTGGGCGGGCCCGGGAAGGGCCCGAACGATCCTCATGGCGGGACCAAGGACCCTGCCGCGCGGAGCTGGACTCGCTGGACTCCCGTCCCCGTGGGGGCGTGAGGCGGGTACGGCTACCCGGCGGGCTCGTCGGCCGGGGCCGGCTCGTCGTCGTCCCACCCGGCCGGCTCGGGAGCCAGCACGTCCTCGGGCGAGTGCCGGAACGACACGTCGTCGACGGTGAAGGTCACGTTGCCGGTCTCCGCCCACCGCCGCGCCGCCTCGGCGGCGTCCTCCTCGGACTCGCAGAGCTCACGGGCCAACAGCTCGCCCTCGCGGTAGACGCAGAGCTCGATGGTCGGAGAGCTGTCGCCCTCGTGCACGGACTGCGTCATGGTGCCCTCCCGGCTGCTCCTCGCGCCGCACCACCCGGCACGGCCGTCCCCAGCATGGGCGTGAGGCGGCCGCGAGCAGGAGGGCACAAGGTCACCACGCCGGACACTCCGGTGCTCGAGGTGCGAGGAGCGCCAGCGACGAGCCCTCCGAGGCTCGCTGCGCTGACACCTCAGCAACCACCGCGAAGCCCCCACAGCCGACGTCAGAAGCCGCCGTCGAACAACCACACCACCCACACCACCGAGAGCGCCCCGGCGAACGCCGCTGCCAGGTGGTAGGCGTCGCGACGGGCGGTGAAGCCGAGCGCTGCTGCCGCCAGGGTGAGGACGCCGGCCGCAGCCGCCAGCACGAACTGGGCCGCGTAGCGCCAGTCGCCCTCGTAGTTGTCGGGACAGCCGTCGTCGCACTGCAGGACCGAGAGGACGAACGCGAACAGCACCGCACACGCCACCACGGCGATGACGACCAGCGACACGGCCGCGCGGGCGGCGAGCCGCCACGGCGAGCGCCGTCCCGGGCCGGCGACGGCCTCGTTCACGATGAGGTCGCTCGAGTCGTCACCACAGCTCCATGGAGCTGCGGAAGACCCCCGCCAGGTCGTCGCCGGTGACGGTCTTGGGGGCGGTCGCGAGCAGCCGCTGCTGCTTCAGGGCCCCGTCGACCAGGGCGTCGACGTCGGCGTCGCCGTAGCCGACCTCGGCCAGCCCGTTGGGGATGCCGATGTCACGCATCAGGGTCGAGAGGACCCCCGGCAGCACGTCGGGGCCGTGGGCCGACGACGACAGCGTCGGGTCGAGCAGGCGCGCGGCGGCCAGGTGGCGCTCGGGCGAGGCGTCGTAGGTGAAACGGAAGGCCTCGGGGGCCGTCAGCGAGACGGCCATGCCGTGGGGCACGATCGCCTCGGCGGGCGGGTAGCCGTCGGGGCGGTAGTCGCGCACCCGGCCAGCGATCGGGTAGGCGTTGGCGTGCGGCACGTGCACGCCGGCGTTGCCGAACCCGAGGCCGGCGAAGGTCGCGGCGAGCGACATCTGCTCGCGCGCGGTCACGTCGGACCCGTCGGCGACCGCGGCGCGGAACGACCCGGCCAGCAGCGCCATCGCCTTCTCCGACCACAGGTCGGCGATCGGGTTGGCGCCGCAGTAGGGCACGCGCTGCTCGGGCTGCTTGGCCTCGAAGTCGCCGAACCACCGCGCGGTGTAGCTCTCCAGGGCGTGGCACAGGATGTCCATCCCGGCGGCCGCGGTGACCATCGCGGGCTGGGTGATCGTCAGCGACGGGTCGACGACCGCCATGGTGGGCCGCAGCTTGGGGTGGCTGATGCCGGTCTTGACGTGCAGCGACAGCACGTCGAGCACGCAGATGGTGGTGCTCTCGCTGCCGGTGCCGGTCGTGGTCGGTACGGCGACCAGCGGCAGCAGCGGCTGGGTGGGCGCCTGCGCCTTGCCGACGGGGGCGTTGAGGTAGTCCATCAGGTCGCCGGGGTTGGTGGTGAGCAGGTTGACCGCCTTGGCGGTGTCGATCGCCGACCCGCCGCCGACCGCGACGATCGCGTCGAAGGGACCGGCGTCGCGGGCGAACTCGATCGCGTGGCGCATCGACTCGTCGGTCGGCTCGACCCGCGCGGCGTCGTACGTCGTCACCTCGAGGCCGCGCGCCGCGACCTGCTCGGCGATGCGTGCCGGGTGCCCGGTCGCGGCCACGCCGGGGTCGGTCACGAGCAGCACCCGGCGTGCCCCGAGGGCCGCGAGGTCGTGCCCGATCTCCGAGGAGGCTCCCGCACCGAACTTGAGGGCCGGGGCTGCGTAGGTGAAGACGGTCTCGCTCACCCGTCCACCCTAGGACCCCTCCCGTGACTCCTGTCACGCCGCACGCGACTGTGACGTGAAGGCAACAAAACCTGTTACCGGACGCTGGTTGAACCGTGTGCCGTACCCATGGGTTACTTCACGGGAGTCAGGACCGAGGGCCGCCTTTCCCGGGCGGGCGACCTCGGTCCACCAGGGGGGATTTCACTCATGTCGGTCCACAGCACTTCGTCGCGTCAGGCGGGCACGTCCGTCGCGGCCGCGGTGACGGGTCTCGTGGTGACCCTCGTGGCCTTCGTCGTGGTGTTCTCGGCCTTCCTCCTGGCTCCGCTGGCGCTGTTCGGCGTCGCCCTGGCCTGCTACCTCGTGCTGCGCCCGCGCTCCGCGCGGTCCGCCGGCGCCACGACGTCCGACACCCCCTCCGGCACGGCAAGCGACGACGGCGCCGGCGCGCTCGGACACGGCTTCGGGTCGGGCGTCCGGTGAGCGCTGCGCCCACGCGCTCGCTGCCCCGGCTCACGGGTGGCGTCGAGCCCTGCCTCGAGCACGCTCTGCCCGAGGGCATCTGTCGCACGTTCCGCGTGATGCCCTACGGCCTGCACCAGGGCCGGGTCCTCGTGGCGGCCACCGACGCCGACGACACGATCACCGAGCACGTCGTCACCGAGCGTCTCGACCGACCGGTCACCCTGGTGCGCCACACGGCCGCCGAGATCATCGAGGCCGTCGACGAGGCCTATCCGCCGGTCGAGGCCGAGGTCGAGTCGCCCCAGGCGCGTCGTGCCCGCATGCAGATGACCCAGATGCTCACGCGCAGCGGCCTGGTCACCGCAGCCGAGCTGCAGCGCGCGATGCTCGAGTACGCCCGCACCGGTGACCCGCTGGGCGACATCCTGGTGTCCCACGGCTCCCTGTCCGAGGACGTCCTGGTCGCGGCGCTCTCCGAGATGCACCAGCTGCAGCGGGTCGGCCTCGCGGGCTTCGAGCCCGACTACGAGATCGCCCGGCGGTTGCCGGAGCGGGTCGCCCGCACCCTGCAGGCCCTGCCCGTGGCCGAGCACGAGGGCGAGGTCCTGATCGCCGTGGCCCGGCCGCTCTCGCCCGAGGACGCCCGCACGGTCGACGAGGCGCTCGAGCAGCCGTGGCGCCAGCTGCTCGCCAACCGCAGCGACCTCGACCAGCTCGTCCAGCGCATCCACAGCCACCACTACACCGAGGTCGCGACCGGGTTCCTGGCCCGCACCGCGCCCGCGAGCTCGGCCCACGTCGTCGCGACCCCCGCCCAGCGGTCCGTGCTGCTGGCCCTGGTCGTGGCCGCCGTGGTGTGCGCGGTCTTCCGGCCGGCCGGCACCGCGACCGCGGTGGTCGCCGTCGCCAGCGTCCTGTACCTCCTGGTGTCGGTGCACCGCATCCGGCTGAGCCTGCAGGCCCTCGGCAGCCGCCTCGAGACCGACGTCTCGGTCGCGGAGGTCGCCGCCCTCGACGAGCGCACCCTCCCGGTCTACACGATCCTCGTGCCGCTGTACCGCGAGGCCGACATCGTGCCCCGCCTGCTGCGCGACCTGGACGCGCTCGACTACCCGCGCTCGCGCCTCGACATCAAGCTGCTGTGCGAGGCCGACGACCTCGAGACCATCGACCAGGTGGTCGCGCTGGCGCTCCCGCCGCACATCCACCTGGTGGTGGTCCCCGACAGCCAGCCCAAGACCAAGCCCAAGGCCTGCAACTACGGTCTCCAGCTGGCCACCGGCACGTTCTGCGTCATCTACGACGCGGAGGACCGGCCCGACCCCGACCAGCTCAAGAAGGCGCTCATCGCCTTCGACCGCGCCACCGACGACGTGGTGTGCATCCAGGCCAAGCTCAACTACTACAACCAGGACCAGAACCTGCTGACGTCCTGGTTCGCCAACGAGTACTCCATGCAGTTCGACCTGGTCCTGCCCGCCCTGGGCGCGTCGGGGTCGCCGATCCCGTTGGGCGGCTCGTCCAACCACTTCAAGACCGCGGTCCTGCGCGAGCTCGGGGGCTGGGACCCCTTCAACGTCACCGAGGACGCCGACCTCGGCATCCGGCTGCACCGCGAGGGCTACCGCACCGCGATGGTCGACTCGACCACGCTCGAGGAGGCCAACTCCCACGTCGGCAACTGGGTCCGTCAGCGCTCGCGCTGGAGCAAGGGCCACCTGCAGACCTGGCTGGTGCACATGCGTCACCCGGCCCAGCTGCTGCGCCAGGTCGGGCCCCGGGGCTTCGTGTCCTTCAACCTGACCATGGCCACCACGCTCGTGCTGCTCATGAACCCGCTCTTCTGGACCCTCACCACCGCCTACCTGCTCACCCGGTGGTCGGTCATCCAGGACGCGTTCCCCACCCCGGTCCTGTGCATCGCGAGCGTGATGCTCGTCGTCGGCAACTTTACCTTCGTCTACCTCAACGTCGCCGGCAGCCTGCAGCGCGGTGACTTCGGGCTCACCCGGATCGCCCTGCTGTCACCGATCTACTGGGGCCTGATGAGCTACGCCGCCTGGCGCGGCCTCCTGCAGCTGTTCACCAACCCCTTCTACTGGGAGAAGACCGAGCACGGGCTCGACGAGCCCGAGGTCCGCCCCGCGCTCGACGGCCGCGGGTCGCACGAATCGGCCCCCGTCCACCAGACCTACGAGGCCCACGAGACGCTGGGCGCCTACGCCTCGCGGGTCTCGGCATGACGGCCACACCCCCCACGCGGGTCGTGGCCGACCTCGAGCCCGCCTCGGGCGTCGTCCAGGCGGTCGGCCGGCGTCCCGCCGACGTCTCGCGCCGCCGGGGCGAGAGCCTGACGATCTTCGTCGCCTTCGCGGTCCTCTACTCCGTGATCGGCCACTGGCTCGTGGTCGACCTCCACGTCGTCGCGACCGAGACCCTCGACCGCTTCAACCGTGCTCTCATGGTGACCGCCGACGACCCCTCGACCCTGGCCGCGGTGGGTGTCGACTACCCGCCGCTGGCGGTGCTGCTACTGGTGCCCTTCGCGGCGGTCCCGTCGCTCACGGCGTCGCTGGCGGTCGTCCCGGTGGTCTCGGCACTGTTCGCTGCGTTCACCCTGGTCACCGTCAACACGATGATGCGTCGCGCGCTGGTGGTGCTCCCGGTGCGGCTCGCCGTGCTCGCCGGGCTCGGGCTCAACCCCCTCGTCGTGATGTACGCCGCCCTCGGCAGCCGTGACTTCCTGTGGCTGGCGTTCGTCGTCGCGGCCCTGGGCGCCCTGCTCGCCTGGTACGTCACCGCCGACATCCGCTTCGTGATGGTCGCCGCGGTCGCCTTCGCCGTCGGTACCCTCGCCGGCTACGGCAGCCTCGTGTGGTTCGCCGTGGGCCTGGTGATGGTCGCCGCGGTGCTCGCCCGGCTCGGCGCCGACGGCACCGAGATAGAGGGCACCACGGTGGGTCTGGCCGCCCCGACCGTCTTCGCCGTCGCGGTCTGGTCGGCGTTCAACCTCGTCGTCCACGCCGAGCCGTGGCGCTGGGTGAGCGACAACCGCGACGTCGCGGCCACGGGCCTGGCCGACCAGTCGCCGGTCGACCTGGCCCGCGGCACCGCCGACCTGGTGGTCCACGGCGCCCCGATCGCCCTCGTGGTGCTGCCGGCGCTGCTCGTCGCCGGGCTGGCGCGCCGCAACGGCTTCGCCCTGTGGCTCGGGGTCATGCTGCTGGTCTCGATCCTGGTCCCGGCACTGGCCACGGCGACGGGTCTGACCGACTCGCCGATGCAGCTCGAGGGCGCACTGCCGATCCTGCTCGTCTCCGTCGTGGGCGGCGTCTGGTTGGCCCGCTCGGCGGTGCAGGACAACACCCTCGTCGCCACCGGTCTCGCCCTGGCCCTGTTCGCCAGCATCCCCTGGACGTTCTCGGCCATGCAGACCTTCCGCCACCAGGGCCTCGAGCGGGCGTTCCACGACGCGGTCACCTCCGGCGAGAGCCAGGAGGGCGCGCGGGCCGTCGACGGCTCCCTGGTCGGCTACGACGCCGAGCAGCAGATGGCCGACTACATCTCCGACCACGTCGACGCGACCGGGTCGATCCTCACCGACGACGCCTCGACGTACGCCGTGATCCTGCTGACCGGTGCCCCGGACCTGTTCCTCGACCGGGTCGACCGGTCCGACGAGGCGTGGACCGCGGCCGCGCAGGCACCCGCCGACCCCGTGCACTACCTCCTGCTCAGCACCGACACCGCCCGCGACGAGCTCAGCCGGCGCTACCCCGCCGCCGTCACCGGTGACGACCCCGACCTGCGTCCGGTCTTCACCAACCAGCGCTACGTCCTGGTCTCGGTGCCCGACGACGACCGCGCCGGCGAGCAGCCACCCAGTCCCCTCACGTCGCCGGGGCCACCCGCCGACACCACCGACGACCCGTCAGGAGCCACGCCGAGATGACGAAGAAGCTGTCCACGATCGCCAAGGCACCGTCGGTCGCCGACATCACCTCCTCGACCACCCGGGTGGGCAAGGTCGACTTCGGGACCAGCCTCAGCGGACGCTTCCGTGAGGACGGGCGCGACCGCGGGCCGCGCGAGGTCGACCCGACCCCGCCCCGCGCCGTACCCGACGCCGTCGCGCCCCCAGCACCCACCGCAGCAGCACCCACCGCAGCCCCCGCCGCAGCCCCCGCCGCAGCCGAGCCGCCCGCACCCACGCCGCCCACGCCCGACCGGGTCCCGGCGCTGCCCACCGTCGAGGCCCTCGACGAGGAGACGCTCAAGGCCGCGCAGAGCACCGGCGAGATGCTCGAGGTCCTGATGGAGCTGATGGTCAAGGACACCGGTGAGCACCCCACGGTCGTCCCCGCCGTCGACGCGATCGGCGAGGCCGGCGAGGTCGACGGGGTCGCGGCCCAGCCCTCCGCGGCCCTGTTCGACGACAGCGTCAGCCGGTCGGTCGCCGAGGTCGCCGCGTCGGTGATCGCCGCGATGCGCCGGGTCAACGAGGCGCACGAGCGCCACGTCGTGGCCCTCGAGCTCGAGACGGCGCGCCGCTGCGAGCTCCTCACGTCGCAGGCCGACCTCGACGCCGAGCTGATCCGGCTGCACGCCCGACGTGAGGCCCACGCCCTGGTGTTCGCCGCCCGCGCACGCACCGGTCAGGCCGGCCCCGACCTGCAGCAGCAGGGCGACGAGCTCCACGAGATCGGCGAGACCCTCTCCCGCTTCGCCGAGGCGGTCGAGACCGCCGACGCGTTCGACCTCGACGACACCCCCGACCTGCCGCACCGCGACATCCCCCGCCGGGTCTGAGCCCTACCGCGACGTCCTGGCCGACGTCCTAGCCGACGCCCAGCACCTCGCGGACCGACGCCACGACCGGCACCTGGCCCGACTCGATGTCGGCGACCCGCACCCACTCGACGGCGTCGGTGGTGCCGTCGGTCTCGACCGTGAAGGTCGCGTCGGGAGCCACCGTCGCGGCGTACACGAGGCCGATGGTCTGCACCTCCTCGTCGCGACCGCTGGGGGCTGTGCCGCGCACGGTCTCGGTGGTGGTGGTGACCAGGTCGCCGACGACGCAGACCGCCCCGGTCTCCTCGCGCACCTCGCGGGCCACTGCGCTCACGGGGTCCTCGCCGAAGTCGACGCCCCCTCCGGGCAGCGACCACAGCCCGGTGTGGAAGCCCCGCGGCGAGGTGCGCGTCAGCAGCACCGAGTCGTCGGGCTCGGCGCGCCGGACCAGCGCGTAGGCCGCGACCCGCTGCCAGCGGTGGGGGCGGTAGAGGCCGAGGGCCTCCTTGACCATCGCCACCGTCGGTACGGTGCCGTCGAGCACGGCGCTGACCGGCCGCCACGCGGCCTCGATGGTGGAGCCGTCGACCTCGACCACCCGGGGCTCGGGCGAGTCGAGCGGCACCCACCCGTCGTAGACGATGCGCAGCGAGTGCGCGTCGACGCGCCGACCGCGGCGCCACGTGTCGGGCAGGTGCAGGGAGTAGGTGCGGGCGCTCTCGCCGACCGTGACCGACAGCCCGGTCTCCTCGTGCACCTCGCGCACGACGGCGTCACGGGGGTCCTCGCCGTGGTCGAGACCGCCGCCCGGCAGCGTCCAGAGCTCGGCGCGCGAGACGCGCGGGGCGAGCCTGCTGAGCAGGATCTGACCGTCGCGCACGATCACGGCGTACGCCGCGACGCGCTGCACCCGGTTGCCTGACATCCCCCAACCCTATGCAGGTGCCGGCGACCACGTCGGGTGGACCGCCGAACGGGGCATGCCGTCCAGCGCGTACGACGCCTCGCGCTCGAGCGCGTGGCCGCCGAGGTGCGCGGGGTGCCAGGGCGCCCACTCCCCCGGGCGGGGCTGGTGCTCCGGCAACCGCTGGAGGTGGTCGAGGGTGGCCTGGAGCGTGGCGCCGAGGCGGCGGGTGGTCTCGACGAGGTCGGCGTGCGGCGGCACGTGCCACGGCTCGCCGATGCGCACGTCGACGGTGCGCCCGCGGGCGAGCTCGGGACGCGGGAAGGGCGCGTCGAGCGCACGCTTCTGCCCCCAGAGCCGCTGGCCGCCCCAGACCGTCACCGGCAGCAGCGGCGCGCCGGTCTCGCGCGCGAGGGCGACGGCGCCCGGCATCATCGCCCGCACGGCGTAGGCCGCCGAGATCCCGGCCTCGGGGAACACGCAGACCACCTCGCCCTCGCGCAGCAGTCGGCGGGCGCGCAGGTAGGCGGCGGCCGGCGCCTGCCGGTCGACGGGCACGTGCCGCATCGTCTCCATGAGTGGGCCGGCCGGGGTGTCCCAGATGTCGCCGCGGCACAGGAAGCGCACCAGTCGCCTGGTGCCGAGCAGCGCCTGACCGACGTAGACGAAGTCGGGGAACGAGACGTGGTTGCAGGCCAGGACCACCGGGCCGTCGGCGGGCAGGTGCCCGGCGCCCTCGGAGCGCACCCGCAGGTCCAGCCCGCGCAGCACGGCCTTGCCGGCCGCGATCACGCCGCGGTAGAGCCGATCTGCCATACCGGTGGTTCGGAGCCGACTACGAGAACGGTGGGCGGTGGTCCTGCGCCAGGGAGCGGCGACCGGCCCAGCGCCACACGCGGGCGGCGCGGTCGCGGTCCTCGTCGGTGACCAGGTTGCCCATCCAGCGCAGGGCCAGGGTCATCAGCCAGTCCGAGCGCATCCCGACCGGGCCGAAGGTCGGCAGCAGCCGCGGCACGGTCACCAGCCCGGCCAGGCGCCGGGCGATCGAGAACGACTCGCCGTAGTGGTCGCGCAGCAGCGCCGGCCAGGCCAGGTCGAGCTCGTCGCGCTCCTGCATCACCTCGACGAGCAGGCGCCCGGTCTCGAGGCCGTAGTCGATGCCCTCGCCGTTGAGCGGGTTGACGCAGCCGGCGGCGTCGCCGACGAGGGCCCAGTTGCGACCGGCGACGTTGCTCACCGCGCCGCCCATCGGCAGCAGGGCCGAGGTGCGGTCGCGCAGCGACCCCTCCAGGCCGAACTCCGCGCGGCGCTCCTCGGCGTAGAAGTCCATGAGCGGCTTGATGGCGATGTCGGCGGGTCGCTTGGCGGTCGCGAGCGTGCCGACGCCGAGGTTGACCTCCCCGTTGCCCAACGGGAAGATCCAGCCGTAGCCGGACAGGATCTTGCCGTCCTTGCCGCGCAGCTCGAGGTGGCTGCTGATCCACGGGTCGTCGGAGGCGGTGCTGGCGACGTAGGAGCGCCCGGCGACGCCGTAGACGGTGTCTCGGTGCCACTCACGGCCCAGCGCCTTGCCGAGCGGGGAGCGGACCCCGTCGGCCACGACGAGCCGGCGGCAGCCGATCTCGAAGGTCTGGTCGCCCTGCTTGAACACCACGGCGGACACGCGGGCCCCGTCGCGGCGTACGTCGACCGCGCGGGCGCCGTCGACCGCGGTCGCGCCGCTCTTGATCGCGGTGGTGCGCAGGTGGTCGTCGAGCTCGGTGCGCGGCACCGCGCTGCCCCAGTCGGGCAGGGTGCCTCCCGGCCACGGCAGCAGCAGCGTCTGCCCGAACCCGTGGGCGCGCAGACCGCGGTTGGTCGTGCGGGCGCGCAACCAGTCCTCGAGGCCGAGCCGGGACAGCTCGTCGACCGCGCGCGGCGTCAGGCCGTCACCACAGGTCTTGTCGCGGGGGAAGACGGCCATGTCGGTCAGGACCGTGTCGAGCCCGGCCCGGGCGGCCCACGCCGCCGCGGCCGACCCGGCGGGACCCGCACCGACCACCAGGACGTCGGTCTGCGTCGGCATCGTCGGCATCGTGCTCACTCCCCCAGTCTCTCAGGCCCCGCCACACCCCGCCGAGTCGGCGGTTCAGCGCGGGGCGCGGAAGGGGCCGTGGCTGATCAGGTGCACGCGGGAGCGCGCGCAACCGGTGGTCGGGTGGGCGACGTACTGCGAGACGCGCGAGTCGGGCACGTAGACGCGGAACCCGTCGACCGGGGTCGGACGGCACGCACGTCGCGGGTAGTTGCCCGCGACGACCTCGTCGACCCGGCTCACGACGCTCTGCCCCGGGTCGAGCACGACCGTGCGCACCCGACCGGGGTCGCGGTCGGCGGCCGCACCGACCTGGGTGCCGTCGCCATGCCCGACGTAGGACAGGCCGCCGTAGCCGCGCACGGTGCAGGTCGTGTCGGCGACGTTGGTCAGCCGGATCACGCCGTAGCGGTGACCGGCACCGGCGTCGCGTGCGTGGTACGACGCGTGCAGGTCGCTGTTGCCGCACTCGCCCGGCTGCGCGTGCGCGGCGCCCGAGGTGGCGACGACCGTGCCGCAGGCGAGCACGACGGCGGCGGCGGGGATGGCGAGCCTGGTGGCGATGTTCATCGGGGTTCCCTCCTGGTCGGCCCCGGGCGGGGCGTTCGAGGGTGAGACCAGCCGCGGACCTCCCGAGTTGTCGCCCACGCCTGAGAATCCGCCCAGAAAGCAGGTGGCCCGCCGCGCAGAGCGCGACGGGCCACCTGGTGACTCGGATCAGTTCTGGTAGGAACCGAAGTCGAAGTCGTCGAGCGCCACAGCCTGACCGGAGCCGGCGGTGCCGAACTCGTAGTCGTAGGAGTCGTAACCGGTCACGGAGTACGCCGCGGCGCGGGCCTCCTCGGTCGGCTCGACCCGGATGTTGCGGTAGCGCTCCAGACCGGTACCGGCCGGGATGAGCTTGCCGATGATCACGTTCTCCTTCAGGCCGCGCAGGCTGTCGGAACGACCGTGGATCGCGGCGTCGGTGAGCACCCGGGTGGTCTCCTGGAAGGAGGCCGCCGAGAGCCACGACTCCGTGGCGAGCGACGCCTTGGTGATGCCCATGAGGACCGGACGGCCCGAGGCCGGCTTGCCGCCCTCGGAGACCACGCGGCGGTTCTCCTCCTCGAACTTCACCCGGTCGGTGAGGTCGGAGGGCAGCAGGTTGGTCTCGCCCGACTCGATGACCGTCACGCGACGCAGCATCTGCCGCACGATGATCTCGATGTGCTTGTCGTGGATGGCCACACCCTGCGAGCGGTAGACCTTCTGGACCTCGTCGACCAGGTGCTCCTGGGCCTTGCGGACACCGAGGATGCGCAGGACGTCCTGCGGGTCCTCCGTGCCGACGATCAGGCGGCGGCCGACCTCGATGTGCTCGCCGTCGGCGACCAGCAGGCGCGAGCGCTTGCTGACGGGATACTCCTGCACCTCGGAGCCGTCGTCGGGCGTGACGAGGATCTTGCGCGCCTTGTCGGTCTCGTCGATCTCGACCCGGCCGGAGGCCTCGGAGATCGGCGCACGACCCTTGGGCGAGCGGGCCTCGAAGAGCTCGACCACGCGGGGCAGACCCTGCGTGATGTCGTCGGCCGAGGCCGAGCCACCGGTGTGGAAGGTACGCATGGTCAGCTGCGTGCCGGGCTCACCGATCGACTGGGCGGCGATGATGCCGACCGCCTCGCCGATGTCGACGAGCTTGCCGGTGGCCAGCGAGCGGCCGTAGCACTTGGCGCACGTGCCGGTCTTGGCGTCGCACGTCAGGACCGAGCGGACCTTGACGCTGGCGATGCCGGCAGCGATCAGCTCGCCGATCTTGACGTCGCCCAGGTCGCCGCCCGCCTCGACCAGCACCTCGCCGGTCTCGGGGTGGGTGACCTCGGTGGCCGCGGACCGGGCGTAGGCCGCGGTCTCGGCGTTCTCGTCCTTGCGGACCACACCGTCCTCGCCGACGACACCGATCACCTTGGGCAGACCGCGCTCGGTGCCGCAGTCGTCCTCACGGATGATGACGTCCTGCGAGACGTCGACCAGACGACGGGTCAGGTAGCCCGAGTCGGCCGTACGCAGCGCGGTGTCGGCCAGACCCTTGCGGGCACCGTGGGTGGCGATGAAGTACTCGAGGACGGTCAGGCCCTCACGGAAGTTGGACTTGATCGGCCGCGGGATGATCTCGCCCTTGGGGTTGGCCACGAGGCCACGCATGGCCGCGACCTGGCGGATCTGGTTCATGTTGCCCGAGGCACCGGAGTTGACCATCACGAAGATCGGGTTGGTCCGGTTGTGGTCCTCGAAGTTGGTCTCCATGGCCTTGCCGACCATGTTGGAGGCCTCGGTCCAGATCTCGATGAGCTCCTGACGACGCTCCTCGTCGGTGACCAGACCGCGCTCGAACTGCTTCTGGATCTTGGCGGCCTTCTCCTCGAACTCGGCCAGGATCTCGACCTTGTTGTCGGGGGTGACCACGTCGTCGATCGACACCGTGACGCCGGAGTGGGTGGCCCAGTAGAAGCCGGCCTCCTTCAGGGCGTCGAGCGAGGCCGCGACCTCGACCTTGGTGTAGCGCTCGGCGAGGTCGTTGACGATCGCGCCGAGGGCCTTCTTGCCCACCTCGTAGTTCACGAAGGGGTAGTCGGCCGGCAGGGTCTCGTTGAAGAGGGCCCGGCCCAGCGTGGTCTCCAGCGTCAGCGTCTTGAGCGTGCCGTCGAACTCCGGGTGCTCCATCGGCGGGACGATGTCGGTCATCCGGATCTTGACCACGCTCTGCAGCGTGATCTCGTGCCGGTCGAAGGCCATGATCGCCTCGGCGACCGACGAGAACCCACGACCCTCGCCGCCGCCACCGGGGCGGTCGGAGGTCATGAAGAACAGCCCGATGATCATGTCCTGGGTCGGCATGGTGACCGGGCGGCCGTCGGACGGCTTGAGGATGTTGTTGGTCGACAGCATCAGGATCCGGGCCTCGGCCTGGGCCTCGGCCGACAGCGGCAGGTGCACGGCCATCTGGTCACCGTCGAAGTCGGCGTTGAACGCCGTGCAGACGAGCGGGTGGATCTGGATGGCCTTGCCCTCGATCAGCTGGGGCTCGAAGGCCTGGATGCCGAGGCGGTGCAGCGTGGGTGCCCGGTTGAGCAGCACCGGGTGCTCGGTGATGACCTCCTCGAGCACGTCCCAGACCTCGGGGCGCACCGCACGCTCGACCATCCGCTTGGCGGACTTGATGTTCTGCGCGTGGGACAGGTCGACCAGCCGCTTCATGACGAACGGCTTGAACAGCTCGATGGCCATGTTCTTGGGCAGGCCGCACTGGTGCAGCTTGAGCTGCGGGCCCGAGACGATGACCGAGCGGCCGGAGTAGTCGACGCGCTTGCCGAGCAGGTTCTGGCGGAAGCGCCCCTGCTTGCCCTTGAGCATGTCGGACAGCGACTTCAGCGGCCGGTTGCCCGGGCCGGTGACGGGACGACCACGGCGGCCGTTGTCGAACAGCGAGTCGACGGCCTCCTGGAGCATCCGCTTCTCGTTGTTGACGATGATCTCGGGCGCACCGAGGTCGAGCAGCCGCTTGAGGCGGTTGTTGCGGTTGATGACGCGCCGGTAGAGGTCGTTGAGGTCGGAGGTGGCGAAGCGGCCACCGTCGAGCTGGACCATCGGGCGCAGGTCCGGCGGGATGACCGGGACGGCGTCGAGGACCATGCCCCGCGGCTCGTTGCCGGTCTTGCGGAACGCGTCGACGACCTTGAGGCGCTTGAGGGCGCGGACCTTCTTCTGGCCCTTGCCGTTGGCGATCGTGTCGCGCAGCGACTCGACCTCGGCCTCGGTGTCGAAGTTCTCGAGGCGCTTTTGGATCGCCGTGGCGCCCATGTGGCCCTCGAAGTACTTGCCGAACCAGTTCTTCATCTCGCGGTAGAGCAGCTCGTCGCCCATGAGGTCCTGGATCTTGAGCGTCTTGAACGTGCTCCAGACCTCCTCGAGACGGTCGAGCTCGCGCTGCGCACGGTCACGCAGCTGCTTCATCTCGCGCTCGGCGCCGTCGCGCACCTTGCGGCGCTGGTCGGCCTTGGCACCCTCGGCCTCGAGGGCGGCCAGGTCGTCCTCGAGCTTCTTGGTGCGGTCCTCCAGCGAGCTGTCGCGGCGCTTCTCGAGCATCTCGCGCTGCTGCTGCACCTTGGCCTCGAGCGAGGTCAGGTCGCGGTGACGCGCCTCCTCGTCGACGGCGGTGATCATGTAGGCCGCGAAGTAGATGACCTTCTCGAGGTCCTTGGGGGCCAGGTCGAGCAGGTAGCCCAGCCGCGACGGGACGCCCTTGAAGTACCAGATGTGGGTCACCGGGGCGGCGAGCTCGATGTGGCCCATCCGCTCGCGGCGGACCTTGGAACGGGTCACCTCGACGCCGCAGCGCTCGCAGATGATGCCCTTGAAGCGCACGCGCTTGTACTTGCCGCAGTAGCACTCCCAGTCCCGGGTGGGACCGAAGATCTTCTCGCAGAAAAGACCGTCACGCTCCGGCTTGAGCGTGCGGTAGTTGATCGTCTCCGGCTTCTTGACCTCGCCGTGGCTCCACGTCCGGATGTCGTCCGCGGTGGCCAGGCCGATCTTGAGCTGGTCGAAGAAGTTCACGTCGAGCACGATGGCTGCAACCCTTCGTAGTACTTAAGAGAAATTGAAGTAGAGGGGGGCGGAAGGGGTCTCGAGCCTCGACCACTTTCTGGTCGAGGAGGTCGCGCTAGCGACCGTCTCGAGACCACACCTCACACCTCTTCGACCGAGCTGGGCTCGCGGCGCGACAGGTCGATGCCGAGCTCCTCGGCGGCACGGAAGACGTCTTCCTCCGCGTCGCGCAGCTCGATCTGCGAACCGTCCTGGCTGAGCACCTCGACGTTGAGACACAGCGACTGCATCTCCTTGACGAGCACCTTGAACGACTCGGGGATGCCGGAGTCGGGGATGTTCTCGCCCTTGACGATCGCCTCGTAGACCTTGACGCGACCGGGCACGTCGTCGGACTTGATCGTCAGCAGCTCCTGCAGGGCGTAGGCGGCGCCGTAGGCCTCCATCGCCCAGACCTCCATCTCGCCGAACCGCTGGCCGCCGAACTGGGCCTTACCGCCCAGGGGCTGCTGCGTGATCATCGAGTAGGGGCCCGTCGAGCGAGCGTGGATCTTGTCGTCGACGAGGTGGTGGAGCTTGAGGATGTACATGTAGCCCACCGACACCGGGTCGTTGAACGGCTCGCCGGAGCGACCGTCGAAGAGCCGGGCCTTGCCGGTGCCGTCGATCATCCGCACGCCGTCGCGGTTGGGGATCGTCGAGCCGAGCAGCCCGGTGATCTCGTCCTCGCGGGCACCGTCGAAGACCGGGGTCGCGACCTTGGTGCCGGGCGCGGCCTTGTCGGCGTGGATGTCGATCAGGCGCTGCTTCCAGTCGGCTTGGCCGGGCTGGTCGCTCAGGTCGAGGTCCCAGCCCTGCTTGGCCAGCCAGCCGAGGTGGAGCTCGAGGATCTGGCCGATGTTCATGCGTCGCGGCACACCGAGCGGGTTGAGCACGACGTCGACCGGGGTGCCGTCCTCCATGAAGGGCATGTCCTCGATCGGGAGGATCTTGGCGATGACACCCTTGTTGCCGTGGCGGCCGGCAAGCTTGTCACCCACCGAGATCTTGCGCTTCTGGGCGACGTAGACGCGGACGAGCTGGTTGACGCCGGGCGGCAGCTCGTCGCCGTCCTCGCGGTCGAAGACCCGGACGCCGATGACGGTGCCGGACTCGCCGTGCGGGACCTTCATCGAGGTGTCGCGCACCTCGCGGGCCTTCTCGCCGAAGATCGCGCGGAGCAGGCGCTCCTCGGGGGTCAACTCGGTCTCGCCCTTGGGCGTGACCTTGCCGACCAGGATGTCACCGGTCGTGACCTCGGCGCCGATGCGGATGATGCCGCGCTCGTCGAGGTCGGCGAGCATCTCCTCGGACACGTTGGGGATGTCGCGGGTGATCTCCTCGGGGCCGAGCTTGGTGTCGCGCGCGTCGACCTCGTGCTCCTCGATGTGGATCGAGGTCAGGACGTCCTCCTGGACCAGGCGCTGGCTGAGGATGATCGCGTCCTCGTAGTTGTGGCCCTGCCACGGCATGAACGCGACCAGCAGGTTGGTGCCCAACGCCATCTCGGCCTTGTCGGTGCACGGCCCGTCGGCGATCGGCGAGCCGACCTCGACCCGGTCGCCCTCGGCGACCAGGGGGCGCTGGTTGATGCAGGTGCCCTGGTTGGAGCGACGGAACTTGGCCAGCTTGTAGGTGGTGTAGGTGCCGTCGTCGTTCATCGTCTCGACGAGGTCGGCCGACACCTCCTTGATGACACCGGCGTGCTCGGCGACGACGACGTCACCGGCGTCGACCGCGGCGCGGTACTCGATGCCGGTGCCGACCAGGGGGCTGTCGCTGGTGATCAGCGGGACGGCCTGACGCTGCATGTTGGCGCCCATGAGCGCGCGGTTGGCGTCGTCGTGCTCGAGGAACGGGATCAGGGCGGTCGCGACCGACACCATCTGGCGCGGCGAGACGTCCATGTAGTCGACCTCGGCGGCGAGGATCTCGGAGACCTCACCGTCGCGCTGGCGCACCAGCACCCGCTCCTCGACGAACTTGCCGTCGGCGTCGAGCACCTGGTTGGCCTGCGCGATGACCTGCTTGTCCTCGTCGTCGGCGGTGAGGTAGTCGATCTGGTCGGTGACCCGGCCGTTCTCGACCTTGCGGTAGGGCGTCTCGACGAAGCCGAAGGGGTTGATGCGGCCGTAGGAGGCCAGCGAGCCGATCAGACCGATGTTGGGACCCTCAGGGGTCTCGATCGGGCACATGCGGCCGTAGTGCGACGGGTGGACGTCACGGACCTCCATGCCGGCGCGGTCGCGCGACAGACCACCGGGGCCGAGCGCCGAGAGGCGACGCTTGTGCGTCAGGCCGGCGATCGGGTTGGTCTGGTCCATGAACTGCGACAGCTGGGAGGTCCCGAAGAACTCCTTGAGCGCCGCGACGACCGGACGGATGTTGATCAGCGACTGCGGCGTGATGGCCTCGACGTCCTGGGTCGTCATCCGCTCGCGGACCACGCGCTCCATGCGGGCCAGGCCCGTGCGCAGCTGGTTCTGGATGAGCTCGCCGACCGTGCGCATGCGACGGTTGCCGAAGTGGTCGATGTCGTCGGGGCCGACGTCGATCGTGCCGGCGGGAGCCTCGACCTGCTCCTTGCCGTCGTGCAGCGCGACGATGTACTTGATCGCGTTGACGACGTCGGAGATGGTCAGCGTCTGCTGGTCGAAGGCCTCGACCAGGCCGAGCTTCTTGTTGATCTTGTAACGACCGACCTTGGCCAGGTCGTAGCGCTTGGGGTTGAAGTAGTAGTTCTTCAGCAGCGTCAGCGCGGCCTCGCGGGTGGGCGGCTCGCCCGGGCGCAGCTTGCGATAGATGTCGAGCAGCGCGTCGTCGGGACCCTGGGTGTGGTCCTTCTCCTCGGTGAGCTGGATCGACTCGTACTGGCGCAGCTCCTCCATCACGGCCTCGTAGTCGTAGGCCTCGCCGGTGTCCTCTGCGACGGCCTGCAGGGCCTTGAGCAGCACCGTGATGTTCTGCTTGCGCTTGCGGTCCAGACGCACGCCGACCAGGTCGCGCTTGTCGATCTCGAACTCGAGCCAGGCGCCGCGCGAGGGGATCAGGCGCGCGGTGTAGATGTCCTTGTCGGACGTCTTGTCGGCAGTGCGCTCGAAGTAGACGCCGGGGCTGCGGACCAGCTGGGAGACCACGACGCGCTCGGTGCCGTTGATGACGAAGGTGCCCTTGGGGGTCATCAGGGGGAAGTCGCCCATGAAGACGGTCTGGCCCTTGATCTCACCGGTGTCGTTGTTGGTGAACTCGGCCGAGACGTAGAGCGGCGCGGAGTAGGTGAAGTCCTTCTCCTTGCACTCGTCGACGGAGTACTTGGGGTCGTAGAAGACCGGGTTCTCGAACGAGAGCGACATCGTCTCGGAGAAGTCCTCGATCGGCGAGATCTCCTCGAAGATCTCGGTGAGGCCGGACTTGCGGGAGGTGTCCTCCCCGGCCGCCAGGCGCCGCTCGACCACGGCGTCCCAGTTGGCGTTGCCGACGAGCCAGTCGAAGGCGTCGGTCTGGAGCGAGAGAAGCTTCGGAATCTCGAGCGGTTCGTCGATCTTCGCGAAAGAGATGCGGCGGTAGTTGCCGGTGTTGTTGCTGGTGGAGCTGGAAGCAGAGGAGCTGCGCGCGGCCAAGAGAGATCCTTCGACGTCAGTCGCGATGAGGAGCGTCAGACCACCACAACATCGCCACCGGGCAGGCAGATGCGTATCTGAGGGCAGACGCAAAGCGCCACGATACACAGATCACGGGCGCGCGACAAGTAGAGCATGCGCCTGGGAGACGAGCGTGCCACGATGATGACCCCCACGGGCCCCTCGGTCAAGCACCCCGCCGCCACCGGGTGGGGTCAGCAGGTGCCGCCGGGCGAGGTGATGAGGCAGTCGACGAGCCACGAGCCGTCGACGTCGAGCATCCGCACGGTGACCTGGTCGCGCGAGACCTTGTCGCCCGAGGCGTTGCGCGTGGGGCGGTTGACGAAGACGAGGACGTCGACGCGGTCCTTGCCCGTGCGCACGATCCCGGACTTCACGACCTGCGCCGTGACGATCGTCTTCGTGGTCGGGGCGTTGTCCTGGATGAACCCGGCGAAGTTCTGCTCGTAGACCTCGGCGTAGCGCGGGGTCATGAACGACGTCGCCGCCTCCCGGCTCTTGTCGAGGTTGCGGTAGTCGAAGGACAGCACCGGACCGATGGCGGTCTCGGCGGCCTTGCGCGCGGCCTGGATCTCGCGGGAGTCGGGCAGGCCGGCCGAGCCGGCGGAGCCCGCCGTGGTCGAGCCGCCCCCGGCGACCAGCGACACCACGGTGGCCACGGCCAGGACCAGGGCCAGCACGGCCAGACCCACGGTGACCAGGAGCTGGGGACGCGATCCGGACGTCGTGTCGGACGCCGGCCGGACGGGGCGCGCGGTGGACTTGTCGAGGCTGACGGCAGCAGCGGCGCTCGTCGCGGCAACGTCCTCGCCGTCCGTGTCGTCGTCCGCGTCGTCGATGGCGTCCTGTGCCGCCAGGTCGGCGTCGTGGGCGGCGCGGCGCTCGGGGTCGAGCAGCACCTCCGCGGCCCGGTTGCGCTGCTTGAAGCGGCGGTCGGTGGGGTCGAGCCCCGCGACCGACTCCTGCCACGCCGCGCGGATCTCGTCGGTCGTGGCGTCGTCGTCGACGCCCAGGACGTCGTACCAGCTGGGGATCACGAGATCGACTCCCATCCGCTGAGACCGGTGACCAGGTTGTCGACCGCGGACACGAGCGCCTTGCGCTGGGCAGCGCACCGTGAGGTGGTGCCGCTGACGCACGACGGGTCGAGGATCGCCGAGGCGGCGAGCACCGAGTCGGCGGCGTCCTGCGTGGCGCGGACCAGGTCGCTGATGGCGGCGGGCGGGGTGCCGACGAAGACCCGGGAGTCGGGGTTGGCCGCACCGGCGAGGCTGTTGTTCAGGGTGCGTACGGCGGAGGCGAGCGCGTCGGGGGCCCCCGCGCACGTGGCGTCACCGGCGTCGGCGGCCGCCGGGAAGCCGCAGGTGTCGAGCGTGGTGACGGCGTCACTGATGCTGACCGCACGCTTGGCCACGATCTGGCCGTAGCGCTGGACGACGTCCGACCCAGCGCCCGACTGGGCACCCGAGGACGGGTCGACGGTCGCCGGGTCGGTCGGGACGTCGCTCGGCACCGCGTCGGTGGGTTCTCCGGCGACCTCGCCCTTGACCGGGGAGAAGTCGTCGACGAGCCAGGTGCCGTCGGTCTTGACCAGCCGGACCTCATAGCGGAACACGAGCGGTTCGTACTCGATGCGGCCGTCCTTGACGGGGTCGGGGTAGGACTGGCTGATCGCGCCGGTGACCAGGACCGTCGCGATGTCGGTGTCGAGGGACTCCAGGCCGCTGGCGTAGAGCTGGATGGAGCGAGCCAGGCCGGCCTGGGCGACGCTCTGCTCGGCCAGGGTGACCTGCTTCTCGAAGTCGACGTCGAGCTTGGGGGTGATGACCTCGCGGACACGCTGCACGTAGCCGGGCATCTTGTCCTGCTTGTCGAGGTCGGAGGGCCCGTAGGTGTTGATGCGGATCATGAACTGGTTGGCCTGGCTCAGCACCAGCTCACGGGTCCGCGGGTCGTCCTGGGTCGAACCGCCCTGCGCGCCGGAGTCGCCGCCGAGGACCTCACCGACCCGGTCCCCGAAGGAGCCGGAGGCGTCGGCGTAGCGCATCCCGAGGACGAGCAGGCAGGCCACGATCACCACGGCGAACACCGCCGAGAGGACCGGGAGGAGTGCGGAGCCGGAGCGGGAGGTGCGACCTACTGACCCGTCATGGGTTCGAGGTACAGCCACTTCCACGACTCCTTTCCGAGCGATCGTGGGGCAACCGTACCGGCGGCGTCCCAGGGCGCGGCCGGGTCGGGGTCGGAAGCGTCCGGGTAGGTGATCGTGCCGGTGTCGGGGTCGTAAAACGCGTCGGGCCGAGCGAAGGAGGTGCCGACGCGCGGCGGGACGTTCTGTGAGCCGCGCGGGTTGGACTTCGAGGCCGGGTCGGCGCAGCGGGCGTTGACGTTCATGCCCGGGTCGGTGAACCGCTCCTGCGGGGTACGACGGTGGGTCGACTGATAGCCGTTGGTGCACGGCACCGTGTCGGTGATGATGGCGCCGAAGTGGGCGTCGAACTTGCCCGTGCCCGGACTCTTCGACACCACGGTGAACCCGCCCTCGACCACGTAGGGGTAGACCACCAGGACCTGCTGGATGCCGTCGAGGTGCTTGACGACCGTCTCGCCGTTGGTCCGCAGGTTGTTGAGCAACGAACCGAGGTCGATGCGGTTGTCCTCGATGAACGTCCTGAGCTGGTTGGCCGCGAACGAGCCGTCGTCGATCAGCTTGCGCAGGTCGGGGTCGGCGTCGGCCAGGGTGCCGCTGAACAGGGACAGCTGGTCGGCGAACGTGCGCAGGTCGGACTGGGAGTCGATCTGGGTGTTGAGGACGGTGTTGCTGTCCTCGATGAGCTTGGTGGTGATGTCGAAGTTGTCGTCGGCGGTCTGGATGAAGGAGCTGCCGGTGTCGATGATCTGCTGCAGGTCCTGGCCGGTGCCGTCGAAGGCCTTGCCGAGCTCGCCGACGGTCGTGCGCAGGGCGTCCTGGTCAACCGAGCTCACCGTGTCGGAGAGGTCGGCCAGGATCGTCTCGGTCGCGATCGGCGTGCGGGTGTCGACCACCGGGATCTCGGAGCCCTGCTCGAGGACCGGACCGTCGTCGACCTTGGGCTGCAGCTCGACGAACTGCTCACCGACGGCCGACCGGTTGCCGACCGAGGCGATCGACTGCGACGGGATGTCGTCCCACTTGTCGTCGATCTTGAGGACGACGTCGACACCGTCCTGGGTCAGCTCGAGGCGGTCGACGATGCCGATGCCGACACCGCGGTAGGTCACCTCGGCGCCGGCGAAGATGCCGCCGGCCTCAGCGAAGTGAGCCGTCACCTCGAAGGTGGTGTCGCGCACCTTCTCGTCGAGTCGCGCGTACCGCGCCCCGACGAACGAGACACCGAGCAGCGTGATGATCACGAAGACCAGCAGCTGCACCTTGGTCCGACGGGTGATCATCGCAGCACCATTCCGGGGGTCAGGAGGCTCACCAGAGCCGGGTCGTAGACGGCCATGAGCTGGCCCAGCGTGGGCCCGCGGTCAGCACCTGTGGTGGCACCCACCGCCGGGCGGTTGAGCAGACCTCCGAGGCCGCCGACGCCACCGAGTCCGGGCAGCCCCGGCAGACCGCCCGTGCCGCCGCTGCCACCGTTGCCACCGGTCAGGCCACCGGTGACACCACCGAGAACCCCGCCCAGCACGTCGCAGATCGGGTTGTTGGGCGTGGCGTCGCAGACCGACTGCACCAGCCCCTGCAGGCAGCTGCGGGTGAAGTCGTCGGCGCAGGCAGCCAGGGCGTCCTGTGCGCCGGCGCAGAGGTCCTGGAAGTCGGGCAGCGGGCCGGTGTCCGGGATCGCGCTCAACGGGGTGCAGTCCACCCCCGGGATGTCTGGCAGGTCTCCGAGGTCGAGGTCGAGGCGGACGTCGAGGTTGGTGTAGTCGCCCATGTGCAGGTTGCGGGCCACCTGCGGATCACGACCGACGACCTCGTCGACGAACGGGTAGGTCAGGAACACGCTGAACGCATTGACGAGGTCGTCGCCAGCGTTGGCGAGCTGGGTGAGGGTCGGCTGGAGCTGGCGGATCGAGGTGATCGTGTCAGCCTTGGACCGGCGGATGACCCGCACCCCGACGTCGCCGAGACGGTCGAGCGCACCGAGCATGCGCACCAGGTCGTCGCGCTGGCGGTTGAGCGACAGCAGCGCGCTCGGCAGCTCCTCGAGCGCCAGGTCGATCTTGGGCTGCTGGGCCTTGACCTGCTTGGCCAGGCCGTTGAGCGACTCGATCGCGTCGACGATGTCGGTCTTGTTGGCGTCGAGCTGACCCATGAACGACGAGACCTGGGTCAGCAGCGAGCGCACGGAGTCCTCGCGGCCCTCGAGCGTGGCGTTGACCTCGCGCGCGATGGTGCGCAGCTTGTCGATGCCGCCGCCGTTGAGCAGCAGGCTGAGTGCGCCCAGCACCTCCTCGACCTCGGGGTTCTTGCCGGTGCTGGTGATCGGGATCGTGTCGCCGTCGGACAGCAGCGTGGTGGCGGCCCCGGTCGCGGGCGCGGCCAGCGAGACGAACTTCTCGCCGAGCAGGCTGGTCTGGCGCAGCGTCGCCGTGGCGTTGGCGGGCAGCTCGGTGTCACCCCGGATCTCGAGCTGGACGTCGGCGACGTAGGCCAGGCGCCCCGAGGAGTCCTTGGTGGACTTGACGTCGACCGACGTGACCTTGCCGATGGTGACGTCGTTGAGCTTGACGCTCGACTGCGGCACGAGGTCCAAGACGTTGCCGAACTCGACGGTGATGGTCATCGGGTCGTTCCCGACGTCGGCGCCGCCCGGCAGGGGCAGCTCGTAGACGTCGAAGTCGCAGCCCGAGAGCACCACGCTGCCGAGGACGATCGCGACGAGGGCGCGCACCAGGCGGTTCACTGGGAGCCTCCGGTCGTGGTGGTGGCGGGCACCAGGCCGCCGAGGGTGTTGTCGGACGACGCGGCGTAGAGCGACCCGGTTCCGGGTCCGAACGTCGCGGCGCGGGGCAGCGGCAGCGACTGGATGAGGTCGCAGATCGATCCGTCGGGGTCGTTGGCACTGACCAGTGCGCACAGCACGGCGCTGGGATTGCTCTGGATCTCGGTGAAGAGGTTGCCCACGTTGGCGTTGGTGTCGAGGGTGCCGGCATCGGGGTTGTAGGTGAGCTGGAGGTTGTTGAGCGCCAACGGGGCGATGCGAAGGGTCTCGTCGAGGGCGGCGCGCTGCTTGACCAGGACCTTGGCGACGCGGTCGATGCCCTTGATGTCGGTGCGCAGCACGTCGCGGTTGTCCTGGACGAACCGGCCGACCTCGTCGAGGGCCACCGCGAGGTACTTGATCGAGCCGGCCAGCTCTTGGCGCTCGTCGGCCAGCAGGGTGGACACCCGGCTCAACGAGTCGTTGAAGTCGCGCACCGTGGAGTCGTTGTCGGCCAGGGTGGTGATGAACTTCTGCAGCTCGGCCGCGGCGCCGAACAGCTCTTCCTTGTTGTTGTCGAGGGTGGTGCTCAGGCGACCGAAGTTCTTGATGGTCTGGTTGAACTGGTTGCCCTGGCCGCCGAAGTTGGCGGCGGTGACCTCGAGCAGGTCGCTGAGCGCTCCGTCGGCGTTGGCGCCGTTGGGGCCCAGGGCGACGGTGAGGCGGTCGAGGTTGGCGTAGATCTCGTCGAGCTCGAGCGGCACCGTGCTGTTGGCTTCGAGCACCGCGTTGGCCGACAGCTCCTTGCCACCGGTGTAGGCGGGGGTGACCTGGACGTAGCGGTCGCCGACGATGGCAGGCGAGATGAGCATGGCCTTGGCGTCGGCGGGCAGCTTGACCGAGGCGTCGTAGGTCATCTCCACCCGCACCCGGGTGCCGTCGGGGACGATCTTGTCGACCTTGCCGACCGAAACCCCCAGCACGCGGACGTCGCTGCCCTCGTAGAGGGAGACGGTGCGGGGGAAGTAGGCGACGAGCTTCTTGGGGTCGTCTCCCCCGCCGAACAGCGTGAAGCCGGCGATGGCCACGAGCGTGAGGATGATCAGGGGCGCCAGGGCGCGTTTGAGAACGTTCATCAGCCACGCGCTCCCAGGGTCGCATCGGGCACCGGCGGCAGGTTCTGGATGTAGGTGTCGAACCAGGGGCCGGTCCCGAGGGTGTTGGCGAACACCCGGTAGAACGGCGCCATCAGCCGCAGGCTGTTGTCGAGGTTGTCCTCGTTCTTGTTGATGACGTCGAGGACGGAGTCGAGCTGCGTGAGTGCCGGCTTGAGGTCGGCGCGCGAGTCGCGGATGAGCCTGGTCAGCTCGGTGGACAGCGTCTGCGTCGAGACCAGCAGCTGGTGCAGCTGGTCGCGGCGCTGCAGCAGCGCCTCGAAGAGGGTGTCGGAGTCCTTCATCAGCGCGATGATGTCGTCGTCGCGCGCGTCGAGCACCGTCGAGACCCGCTTGAGGTTGCCGAGCAGCGAGTTGATCTCGCCGTCGCGGTCGGCGAGGTTGGCCGAGAGCCGGGAGAGGCCGCTGAGGGCACCGCGGAACTCCTCGGGGGTGTTGCGGGTGAGGTCGGCCAGCACGGTGAGCGAGTTGCCGAGCTGGGTGGTGTCGATGTCGGTGGTCGAGCTGCCGTCACCGATGGTGTCGGCGAGGCCGCTGAAGGCGTCGATGACGTCGAACGGCTCGGCGGTGCGGTCGGCCGGGATCGTCGACCCCGCCTTCAGCTGGTCGTCACCGGCCGGCTCGAGCGCCAGGTACATGGAGCCCAGCAGCGTCTTGACCTTGATGGCGGCGCCGGTGTCCTTGCCGAATTGCTCGTCGGACGTGATCTTGAAGGTCACCTTGACCTGGGCGCCGTCGAGCTCGACGGACTTCACCACTCCGACGCGCACGCCGGCCATCCGGACCTCGTCCTGGGCTTGCAGGCCGCCGGTGTCCTCGAACATGGCGTAGTAGGTGTCGCCACCGCCGATCAGCGGGAGGTCCTGGGCCCGGAACGCGGCGAGCAGGAGCATGGCGATGACCGCCAGGCTCAGCGCGCCGATGATCACGGGGTTGCGCTCGCGAAAGGGCTTCATCCGAGGTCACACCTTTCGCCACCGAAGTTGGACGGGGCACTGACGGGCACGACGCCCAGACCGGGCACGGTCACGTCTCCCTCGAAGTTGCACAGGTAGAAGTTGAACCACGAGCCGTAGGCGGCGGTCCGGCCGATCTTGTCGAGCTTGATCGGCAGCACCTGCAGCGCGCGGTCGAGCTCGCGCTTGTTGCGGTCGATGGTGGCGGTCAGGCGCCGCAGCTGCTTGATGTCCTCGACGAACGGCGGACGTACGCCCTTGACCAGGTCGGCGGTCTGGACCGAGAGCTGGGTGATCTGGTCGAAGGAGTCGAGGATGGCCCGCCGGTCGTCCTTGAGGCCGGACACGAGGGTCCGGAAGTTCTGGATCAGCGCGGTGAGCTGCGTGTCGCGGTCGGCGACGTGGTCCAGGACGTAGTCGAGGTTGTCGATGAGCTGACCGATGACTGCGTCGCGGTCGGCCAGGGTGTCGGTGACCGAGGCGGTGCTCGACAGCAGCCCCTCGAGGGTGCCGCCCTCACCCTGGAAGACCTGGATCACCTCGTAGGACAGCTTGTTGACGTCGTCGGGCGACAGCGCGCGGAACAGCGGCTTGAAGCCGTTGAAAAGCTGGGTGAGGTCGAGGGCCTCCTCGGTGCGCGAGGCCGGGATGGTCTCGCCCGGCTCGAGGATGCCGGGCTCGCCGGCACCCTGGCTCAGCGACACGTAGCGCTGGCCCACGAGGTTGCGGTAGCGCAGCGCTGCGTAGGTCGACTGCGTCAGCTCGGTGCCCTTCTCGACGGTGAAGGAGACCTCGGCCATCTTGACCGGCCCGGCAGCGTCGTCGCCGTCGATGACGCGGATGTCCTTGACCGTGCCGACCTTGACGCCGGCGATGCGCACGTCGTCGCCCTTGACGACGCCGGTGGCGTCGGTGAACACGGCCTTGTAGTCGCGGCTGCCCTGGAAGCTGATGTTGCCGATGACGATCACGAGCAGGCCGGTGGCCAGGATCGTGACCAGCATGAAGACGACGAGCTTGCTGGCGTCGCCTGAGGTCTTCTTGTCGAGGAGCTTCATCGCGTGCTCACCTCGGATCCTCGGGCCATGGGGCTCATCAGCAGGGGGCCGAGGTCGGGGACCTGGGCCGGGGGGACGCCGAGCCCGGGAGACATGAGCCGGCGGTAGAGGTCGTACTCGCCGGTGCTGCCCTGGGAGCTCTGGCCGTCGCGCAGCAGGTAGCCGGTGGCGACCCGGTCGGTGCCCTTGCCGGTGGGCTCGTCGACACCGTCGTTGAAATTGGGGACGCGACGCACCGGGTTGGCCTGCGACCACGGCGGGTTGGGCAGGTTGAGGCAGGTCGGCCCACGGTTCTCGGCGATACGAGGGACGTCGTTGACGTTGTAGGGGCGGGGCTGGCGCGGGAGCGTCTCGAGGACGATGTGGAGGCGGAAGTTGCGGAACGCCTCGGCCTGCAGGCGGCCGGCCCGCACGATGCCCCCGGTGAGGCAGGGGAACTCGGTGGAGTAGCGCGCCAGCACCTGCAGGGTCGGGGCGCTGACCTCGCCGAGGCGAACGATGTTGTCCTCGTTGTCGGCCAGGAAGGTGCGCGCGGTGTCGGAGAAGCCCGCGACGTCGTTGAAGAGCGCGTTGAGCTTGGCCTCGCGGTCCTCGAGGGTGCCGGTCGTGGTGACGGTGTTCTCGAGCACCTCGCCGACCTCGGGAAGGATCTCGTTGTAGATGTCGGCGGTGTCGGAGGTCAGCCGCAGGTCCTCGACGAGCTCGGGGATGCGCGGGTTGAGGCGCTTGAGGTAGGCGTCGAGCGTCTGCAGGCTGTCACCGAGCTGCTCCCCCCGGCCCTCGAGGGCGGTGGCCAGCGCGGTCAGCGTCATGTTGATCTCGGTGGGCTGGACCGTCTGCAGCAGCGGGTAGAGGTCGGAGAGGACCTTCTCGACCTCGGTCGGGACCTTGGTCTTCTCGATGACGTCGCCGGTGGCCAGGGTGCCCGAGCGGTCGTCGGGGATGACCAGGGAGACGTACTTCTCGCCGAAGAGCGTCTTGGGCACGATCGAGCCGGTCACGTTGGCCGGGATCTCGTCGATCTTGTCGGGGTAGATGCCGAGGGTGACCTTGGCGCCGGACGACGTCGCGCTGTAGCGCAGGACCTCGCCGACCTGGACGCCGCGCACCTTGATGTCGGCCCGCACCGGCAGCTGCAGGCCGATGGAGGAGGTCTCGAGGGTGACCTCGTCGTAGTCGCTGAACTTCTTGGTGAAGATCGCGTAGGTGAGGTAGACGCCACCGACGAGCATCGCCAGGAAGACGATGCCCAGGAGTCGGGCGTTGAGGAGCACGCGCTTCACCCGGTCACCCTGCCAATCTGACGGTCGTGGTGGTGCCCCAGATGGCCATCGACAAGAACAGGTCGATGACGTTGACCGCGACGATGCTCGACCGTACGGCACGACCCACCGCGACACCTACGCCGGCGGGGCCACCCGAGGCGTTGTAGCCGTAGTAGCAGTGGATCAGGATGACGACCACCGAGAAGACCAGCACCTTGCCGAAGGACCACAAGACGTCGCCCGGTGGCAGGAACACGTTGAAGTAGTGGTCGTAGGCACCGGCGCTCTGCCCGTAGAACTGGGTCACGACGAGCCGGCTCGCGACGTAGGACGACAGCAGCCCCACGACGTAGAGGGGGACGATCGCGATCAGGCCGCCGACGATCCGGGTGGTGACGAGGAACTGCATCGACGGGATGGCCATCACCTCGAGGGCGTCGACCTCCTCGGAGATGCGCATGGCGCCCAGCTGGGCGGTGAAGCCGCAGCCCACCGTCGCCGCGAGCGCGATGCCGGAGACCAGCGGCGCGATCTCACGGGTGTTGAAGTAGGCCGACACGAAGCCGGCGTAGACGGAGGTGCCGAGCTGGTCGAGGGCGGCGTAGCCCGAGAGACCGACCTGGGCGCCGGTGAAGAAGGTCATGCCGAGGATGACGCCGACGGTGCCGCCGATGACGGCCAGCGACCCCGAGCCGAGGGTGACCTCGGCCAGGATCCGCATGATCTCCTTGGGGTAGCGCACGATCGACTTGGGGGTCGCGGCGAGCGCACGCAGGTAGAACGCGAGCTGACCGCCGAGGTCGTCGATGGAGGTGAGCGGCCTCTGGTAGACCGCCTTGAGGTTGGCCATGGCTAACCGCCCTTCGGTGGCACGAGCTGGAGGTAGATCGTGCTGAGGACGAAGTTGACGACGAACAGCAGCAGGAACGTGATGACCACGGACTCGTTGACCGCGTCGCCGACGCCCTTGGGGCCGCCGCCGGCGTTCATGCCCTTGTAGGCAGCCACCACAGCAGCGATCAGGCCGAAGATCAGGGACTTGATCAGGCCGATGTAGAGGTCGGGCAGCTGCGCCAGCGCGGTGAAGCTCGCGATGTAGGCGCCGGGGGTGCCGTCCTGCAGGATCACGTTGAAGACGTAACCACCGGCCACGCCGACCACGCTGACCAGGCCGTTGAGGAAGAACGCCACCAGCATGCAGGCGAGCACGCGGGGCACGACCAGGCGCTGGATCGGGTCGATGCCGAGCACCATCATCGCGTCGAGCTCTTCGCGGATCTTGCGGGCTCCGAGGTCGGCGGCGATGGCCGAGCCGCCCGCGCCCGCGATCAGCAGGGCTGTGGCGATCGGACCCGCCTGCTGGATGACGGCGAGCACGGAGGCGGAGCCGGTGAAGGACTGGGCACCGAACTGCTTGATGAGGCCACCGACCTGCAGCGCGATGACGGCGCCGAACGGGATGGCGACCAGGGCCGTGGGCACGATCGTGACCGAGGCGATGAACCAGGCCTGCTGCAGGAACTCGCGCAGCTGGAAGGGGCGGCGGAACAGGCCGCGCACGACGTCGAGGGCGAAGGCGAAGAGCTTGCCCGCGGTGCCGACGGGGCGCAGGACGCGCGCCGACGTGAGAGATGCCATCTGGTGCTCAGACCCCCGGGGCCAGGCCGGCGTTGGCGCTCTGGAACGAGCCGGGAGGCGGCGTGACGCCGTTCTCGCGGCACCACGAGCCGGGCTCGCGCTGGCTGCGACGCGGGATGCCGTTGGACGGCTCGAGCTGCATCGGGATCGGCGGCAGCGGCGGCAGCTCCTGGCCGGACTCGGCGGCCAGCTCGTCGGCGTCCTTCTCCTCCGACATGCCGATCGGTCCCACCCGCTGGGCGTTGAGGAACTGCCGCACCACGGGCTCCTCCGAGCTCAGCAGCATCTCGCGCGGCCCGAACATCGCCAGGTGGCGGTGGTAGAGCAGCCCGATGTTGTCGGGCACCGTGCGCGCGGTGTTGATGTCGTGGGTCACGATCAGGAACGTCGCGTCGATCTGGGCGTTGAGGTCGACGATCAGCTGGTTGAGGAACGCCGTGCGCACCGGGTCCAGGCCCGAGTCGGGCTCGTCGAACAGCACGATCTCGGGGTCGAGCACCAGCGCCCGGGCCAGGCCCGCGCGCTTGCGCATGCCGCCAGAGATCTCACCGGGCAGCTTGTCCTCGGCACCGAGCAGACCGACCAGGTCCATCTTCTCCATGACGACCTCGCGGACCTCGGACTCCGACTTCTTGGTGTGCTCGCGCAGCGGGAAGGCGACGTTGTCGTAGAGGTTCATCGACCCGAACATCGCGCCGTCCTGGAACAGCACGCCGAACAGCTTGCGGATCTCGTAGAGCTCCTTCTCGGGGCACGAGGCGATGTCGGTGCCCTCGATGATCACCGAGCCCCGGTCGGGCTTCAGCAGCCCGATCAGGGTCTTCAGGAGCACCGACTTGCCGGTGCCCGACGGACCCAGCATCACGCAGATCTCGCCGGCCGGGACGGTCAGGCTGACGTCTCCCCAGATGAGCTGTTTGCCGAACGACTTGGTGAGATTCTCGATCTTGATCTCAACACCCATGGAAGTCCTTCTCTCGACCTGGTTCGGCGCACACGCCTGGGAGCAGTCGGAGGCCATCGGCTGCTGTGGTGCGGGGGGGTGCGGCTGCCACCGCAGCACCCACGAGTAACAACGGCCTCGTCGCCGCGAGGTTACGCGGGTTTGTGCGTGACGTCACGTTTACGCCAGATGCCGATACGGACCCGTGACACGGGCTCCCACCTGCGACAACAGGCTCCGAACGCAACGAGGCGACCACCCCCGATGGGGATGGTCGCCTCGGTGTCTCGACGTGTTGGGGCTAGGACGAGGTCCTAGTCCGTCACGCGCAGCAGGTCACTTGAGGGTGACGGTCGCTCCGGCGCCCTCGAGGGTCTCCTTGGCCTTGTCGGCCGTGGCCTTGTCGACCTTCTCCAGGACGGCCTTGGGGGCGGCCTCGACCAGCTCCTTGGCCTCCTTGAGACCGAGCGAGGTGAGGGCACGCACCTCCTTGATGACGTTGATCTTCTTGTCACCGGCAGCCTCGAGGACGACGTCGAACTCGTCCTGCGCGGCGGCCTCGTCGGCACCACCGGCGGCGCCGCCGGCGGCCGGGGCGGCGGCCACGGCGACGGGGGCGGCGGCGGTGACGCCGAAGGTCTCCTCGAACTGCTTCACGAACTCGGAGAGCTCGATCAGGGTCATCTCCTTGAAAGCCTCAAGGAGCTCGTCGGTGCTGAGCTTCGCCATGGTGGCGTTCCTTCCAATCGGTGGTACGCCGCCGCGGGTGCGGCGTACCGGGTTTCAGGTGGTGTGGTCAGCCTGGGATCAGGCGTCGGTGGTCTCGGCCTCGTCGGCTGCGACCTCGGTCGCCTCCGCGGCGGGAGCGTCCTGCGACGCCTCCTCCGCGGGGGTCTCCTCGGCTGCGGCCTCCGCGACCGGGGCCTCCTCGGCGGCGGCGGGCGTACCCGCACCACCTGCGAGGATCGAGGGGTCCTCCTCGGCCTTGGCCTGCAGCGCACCCGCGAGACGGGCGGCCTGGGCCAGAGGCGCGTTGAGGAGGTAGACGGCCTGGGAGAGCGACGCGAGCATGGCGCCCGCGAGCTTGCCCAGGAGCACCTCGCGCGACTCGAGATCGGCCAGCTTGGCGATCTCCTTCGCGTCGAGGATGTTGCCGTCGAGGACTCCACCCTTGATGACAAGGGCGGGGTGAGCCTTGGCAAAGTCACGCAGACCCTTGGCCGCCTCGACCACGTCACCGCTGATGAAGGCGATGGCGGTCGGGCCGGTGAGCAGGTCGTCGAAGCCGCTGATGCCCACCTGGTTGGCGGCGATCTTGGCCAGCGTGTTCTTGACCACGGCGTAGCTGGCGTTCTCACCCAGGGAGCGGCGCAGGTCCTGCAGCTCCTTGACGGTGAGACCGCGGTACTCGGTCAGCACGGCACCGGCGGCATCGTTGAAGGACTCAACGATCTCCGCGACGGCGGCGTTCCTGTCTGCCCGCGCCATGGGTCTCCTTCCGGACGGTGAGACCGCCCCCGGCGACCGCGGAGAACGACGAACGCCCTGAGCGCGGGGCTCAGGGCGTGAGGGTCCGAGACGGACCTGGGGCTCTGAATCCTGCGCGGGCCGTCCACATCTCTGCGGCACCTTCGGTCGGACTGCATGCACAGCCTGACAACCGGCGGTCTCTGGTTTCTGGACCGAACACTACGGGTGGTCCCTGCCAGCCCCAAATCGACGACGGCCCGCCCGGCTCGAGGGAGCGGGGCGGGCCGACGTGGGAGGGTCGGGGGAGGCTCAGGCCTCGCCCTCCTCCTCGGAGGCGATGTTGCGCGTGCGGTTGGGGTCGACCTGGATGCCGGGGCCCATCGTCGTGGAGACGGTGACCTTGCGGACGTAGCGGCCCTTGGAGCTGGCCGGCTTGAGCCGCAGCACCTCCTCGAGGGCGGCGGCGTAGTTCTCGGCCAGCGCGGCCTCGGAGAACGACGCCTTGCCGATGATGAAGTGGAGGTTGGCGTGGCGGTCGACGCGGAACTCGATCTTGCCGCCCTTGATGTCGGTCACGGCCTTGGCCGGGTCGGGGGTGACGGTGCCGGTCTTGGGGTTGGGCATGAGGCCACGGGGACCGAGCACGCGGCCCAGGCGACCGACCTTGCCCATCATGTCGGGGGTCGCGACGACGGCGTCGAAGTCGAGCCAGCCGCCGGCGACCTTGTCGATGAGCTCGTCGCCACCGACGATGTCGGCGCCGGCAGCGGTGGCGGCCTCGGCCTTGTCACCGTTGGCGAACACCAGGACGCGGGCGGTCTTGCCGGTGCCGTGGGGCAGGTTGACGGTGCCGCGCACCATCTGGTCGGCCTTGCGGGGGTCGACGCCCAGGCGCATGACGACGTCGAGGGTCTCGTCGAACTTCTTCTTCGACGCGGCCTTGGCGAGCTTGATGGCGGTGAGCGGGGCATAGAGCTCGTCCTTGTCGAACGTCTCGGCCGCCGCGCGGTAGGTCTTGCTGCGCTGCATGTCTGTCTCTTCTCTACGAGGATGTGGTCGTTGTGAGCCAGCGCGGCTCTGCCACGGGTGCTGGGTGGGGCAGGGTCACTCGGTGGTGACGCCCATCGATCGGGCGGTGCCCTCGACGATCTTCATCGCGGCGTCGATGTCGTTGGCGTTGAGGTCGGGGAGCTTGGTGGTCGCGATCTCGCGCACCTGGTCCTTGGTCAGCTTGCCGACCTTGTCCTTGTGCGGGACGCCCGAGCCCTTCGACAGACCGGCGGCCTTCTTGATCAGCTCAGCAGCCGGCGGGGTCTTGGTGATGAACGTGAACGAGCGGTCCTCGTAGATGGTGATCTCGACGGGGATGACGTTGCCACGCATGGACTCGGTCTGGGCGTTGTAGGCCTTGCAGAAGTCCATGATGTTGACACCGTGCGGACCGAGGGCGGTACCGACCGGCGGAGCCGGCGTCGCGGCGCCGGCCTGGAGCTGCACCTTGACGAGGGCAGCGATCTTCTTCTTCGGGGGCATGCTTCTCTTCTTTCTCTGTGGTCATGACGAGGACGTCGGTCCTCTGCCACCGGGGTGTTTCGACTAACAAGTATGAGGAGACCTCGCGGCCGGGACTAATCCGCAGGCTCCGTCCGTTCAGACGCGCTGGATCTGGTTGAAGCTCAGCTCGACCGGGGTCTCGCGCCCGAAGATCTCGACCAGGGCCTTGACCCGCTGGGCCTCGGCGTTGATCTCGGTGATCGTCGCGTGCAGCGTGGCGAAGGGGCCGTCGACCACCATCACCGAGTCGGAGATCGAGAAGTCGGCGACCTCGATGGGCTTCTTGGCCGTGGTGGCCGACCCACCGGGGCTCGAGGTGCCGGCCGCGGCGGCGGCGACCTCGGCCGCGGCTTGAACGGCGGGGGCGAGCATGTTCTCGACCTCGTCCATGAGCAGCGGGACGGGCTGGTGGCTGTTGCCGACGAAGCCGGTCACCGACGGCGTGTGACGCACCGTGGACCAGGACTCGTCGGTGAGGTCCATGCGGACCAGGACGTAGCCGGGGTGCGAGGGGCGCTTGCGGGTGCGGCGCTGGCCGTTCTTGATCTCGACGATGTCGGCCATCGGGACCACGATCTCGTGGATGTAGTCCTCCATGTTGAGCGACACGATGCGGTTCTCGAGGTTGGACTTCACCCGGTTCTCCATACCGGAGTAGGTGTGAACCACGAACCAGTCACCGGGCTTGGCCCACAGCTCGCGTCGGAACGCCTCGAGAGGGTCCTCGTCGACGACCTCCGCGCTCTCGTCGTCGACCTCGCCGGCCTCGAGCGTGTCGACGGTCTCGTCGACGGCGTCGGCGGCGACCTCGTCGGCCACCTCGCCCTCGGCCTCGACCAGGTCGGCGACGGGCTCGTCACCCTCGAGCCCGAGGACGTCGTCGTCGGTGTCGACCTCGGCCGGGGCGGTGCCCTCGGCCGCGCCCTCGGTGGGGAGGATCTCGTCGGACCCGAGGGTCTCGTCGGTGGTCTGGATCTCGGACTCGCCGAGGTCGGCGACCGGCTCGTCGTACTGCTCGGACACGGGGTGCTCCATCAGTTGCTGTCGGGTGTGGCGTGGCACGGGCTCAGCCGCGCCGGGGCGGTCAGACGCCGCCGCTGCCGTCGAAGATCGCGAAGGCCAGCTTGCCGAACCCGACGTCGAGGGCCGAGACGATGGCCATCATGACGAGGACGAACACCATCACCACGATGAAGTAGGTGACGAGCTGCTCCTGCGTCGGGTAGACGACCTTGCGGAGCTCGGCGACGACCTGCCGGTAGAACGTCGGGATGCTGGTGCGCTTGCGCGCGTCACCGGACCTGTCGTCCCGGGAACCGCGGACCGCGCTGCTGTCCGACACGCCACTCACCTCTCGCCGTACCTCGTCGATCGAGCCCGACCAGGGTGGTCGAGTGCTGCTGGGTCCTGCTGGGTCCTGCTGGGGTCTTGCAGGGCACGAGGGACTTGAACCCCCAACCTTCGGTTTTGGAGACCGATGCTCTGCCAGTTGAGCTAGTGCCCTCCGACGACCTCCGTCAGCTCCGGCGTCCCGGTGACGGGCACGGCAAAGCATCGTGGAGATCCACCAGTCGTGGAGTCTACGTCGTGGCGGTGAGCCGCGTCCAAATGTGTCCTGCGCCGGGGGTGTCCCGAACGTGTCTCTACGATGGTCGACATGACCTCGAGCCCCCGCGACAGACGAGTCTCCGCACGCATCGGCGCGATCGCCGAGTCGGCCACGTTGAAGGTCGACGCCAAGGCGAAGGCGCTGAAGGCGGAGGGCCGGCCGGTCATCGGCTTCGGTGCCGGGGAGCCCGACTTCCCCACGCCCGACTACATCGTCGAGGCCGCGGTCGCCGCGTGCCGTGACCCCAAGAACCACCGCTACACCCCCGCCGGGGGGCTCCCCGAGCTCAAGCAGGCGATCGCCGACAAGACCCGGCGCGACAGCGGGCTCGACGTCGAGCCCTCGCAGGTGCTGGTCACCAACGGCGGCAAGCAGGCGATCTACGCGGCGTTCGCGGCGATGATCGACCCCGGCGACGAGGTGATCGTGCCGGCGCCGTACTGGACGACCTACCCCGAGGCCATCCAGCTGGCAGGCGGTGTCGCCGTCGAGGTGCTGGCCGACGAGACCCAGGACTACAAGGTCACCGTCGAGCAGCTCGAGGCCGCGCGCACCGACCGGACCAAGGTGCTGCTGTTCGTCTCCCCGTCCAACCCGACCGGCGCGGTCTACACCGCCGACGAGATCCGCGCCATCGGCCAGTGGGTCGAGGACCACGACCTGTGGGTGCTGTGCGACGAGATCTACGAGCACCTCGTCTACGACGCCGTCGACGGGCAGAGTGACACCGGGTCGATGCCGGTCCTGTGCCCGTTCCTGCAGGACAACTGCGTCGTGGTCAACGGCGTCGCCAAGACCTACGCGATGACCGGCTGGCGCGTCGGTTGGATGATCGGTCCGAAGGACCTGGTCAAGGCCGCGACCAACCTGCAGAGCCACGCGACCTCCAACGTCGCCAACGTCTCGCAGCGCGCCGCGCTCGCCGCGGTCGAGGGCGACCTGGCCGCGGTCGACGAGATGAAGGTGGCCTTCGACCGCAGGCGCCGGACGATCGTGCGGATGCTCAACGAGATCGACGGGGTCGTCTGCCCGATGCCGGGCGGGGCCTTCTACGCCTACCCCTCGGTCAAGGGCCTGCTCGGCCAGGACTACGCCGGCCGGCGCATCGACACCTCCGCCGAGCTGGCCGAGTACATCCTCGAGACCGCCGAGGTCGCGGTGGTCCCCGGCGAGGCGTTCGGCTCCCCCGGCTACCTGCGGCTGTCCTACGCACTGGGCGACGACGACATCGTCGAAGGCATCACTCGCCTGCAGAAGCTCTTCAGCTAAGGAATGCACCGCGACCTCCACACGCTGCCCAAGGCGCACCTGCACCTGCACTTCACGGGCTCGATGCGTCACCAGACGCTGCTCGAGCTGGCCGAGCGTGACGGGCTCGCGCTGCCCGACTCGCTGGTCTCGCAGTGGCCGCCGCAGCTGAGCGTCGCCGACGAGAAGGGCTGGTTCCGTTTTCAGCGGCTCTACGACGTCGCCCGGTCGGTGCTGCGCACCGAGGACGACGTACGACGCCTGGTCCGGGAGGCGGCCGAGGACGACGTGCGCGACGGTGGTCGGTGGCTCGAGATCCAGGTCGACCCCAGCGGGTACGCCGCGCGGTTCGGCGGCATCACCGCGTTCACCGACCTCGTGCTCGACTGCGTGCGCGACGCGGCCGAGAGCACCGGCCTCGGCATCGGGGTCGTGATCGCGGCCAACCGCACCCGCCACCCGCTCGACGCCCGCACGCTGGCCCGGCTGGCCGCCCAGTACGCCGGGCGCGGCGTCGTCGGCTTCGGGCTCTCCAACGACGAGCGGCGCGGCCGCACCGCCGACTTCGCCGCGGCGTTCACGATCGCCGAGCGGGCCGGGCTCGCACTGGTGCCCCACGGCGGCGAGCTGCGCGGGCCCGACCACGTGAAGACCTGCCTCGACGCCCTGCGCGCCGACCGGCTCGGCCACGGCGTCCGCTCGGCCGAGGACCCCGCCCTGCTGTCGCGCATCGTCGACGCCGACGTGGCCCTCGAGGTCTGCCCGGTCTCCAACGTGGCCCTCGGCGTCTACAGCGACCTCACCTCGGTGCCGCTGCCGACCTTGCTCGAGGCCGGCGCCACGATCGCGCTCGGGGCCGACGACCCGCTGCTGTTCGGGTCGCAGCTCGCCGCGCAGTACGCCACGATGCGCGCCGCCCACGACCTCGACGACGCGACCCTGGCCGAGCTGGCCCGGATGTCGCTGCGCGCCTCGCGTGCCCCCGACGAGCTGCGGGCGGCCGCTCTCGCCGACGTCGACGCCTGGGCGACGTCCGGTCCGACGCACGACCTCGCCGCGCCGGTGACATGATCCGGCCATGACGCAGCCGCCCGACGAGAGCCCCGACTTCCTCGAGGGGCCGGTGTCACCCTCCGGCGAGCAGCCGTCCTACGGCGGAGAGCCGACCGGCCCCACTCACCCCTACGCCTCGCCGCCCGCGCCCGGCTACGCGCCGTACGCCCCGGCCCCGGGCATGGCGGGCTACCCGTTCGCCCAGGCCCACGGCGGCGCCAACGTCGCGATGGGCCTCGGCATCGCCAGCGTGGTCTGCGCGGTGCTCACCCCGTTCGTGTGCGTCACGATGCCCGGCATCCTCACCGGCCCGTTCGCGATCGCGCTGGCCGTGCGCGCACGCAAGGAGATGAGCCAGCAGCCCGGGCTCTACCACAACGCCGGCGCCGCCACCGCCGGGCTGGTGACCGGCATCATCGGCACCGTCCTGGGCCTGCTGATGATCGCGTTGGTCGTCTTCGTCGTCGGAGTCCTCTTCTCGTTCGGTCCCTGACCCGCCTCAGAGGTCGCAGCCGACGAGGACCGGCTCGTTGACCAGCGTGATCCCGTACGCCGAGCGGACGCCGTCACGCACCGCGCGGGCCAGCGCCAGCAGCTCGTCGGTGCTCGCCCCACCGCGGTTGGTGAGGGCCAGCGTGTGCTTGCCCGAGACCGCGGCCCGGGCGCCGTCAGCCACGGCGTAGCCCTTGGTGAAGCCCGCGTGCTCGATGAGCCAGGCGGCGCTGGTCTTGACCAGCCCGTCGTCGGCCGGCCAGGAGGGGGCACCGTCGGGCACCTGGGCGGCCGGCAGCAACGGGTTGGTGAAGAACGAGCCGGCGCTCCACGTGTCGTGGTCGGAGGGGTCGAGGACCATCCCCTTGCCGCGGCGCAGCCCGAGCACCCCCGACCGCACCTCGCCGAGCGGCGCCCGCTGCCCGGGCTCGACCCCGAGGGTGCGGGCGAGCTCGGCGTAGGCGACCGGGGCGCCGAGGGCTGCGGGACCGGCGGCCGGGCCGCCGACGGAGAGCTGGAAGGTGACGTCGAGGACGACGTAGCGGCCGGGGTCGGCCTTGAAGCGCGAGTGGCGGTAGCCGAAGCCGCAGTCGGGACCGGCGAAGCTGCGCACGCCGCGCATGCGGCGGTCCCAGGCCCGCACCCGGGCGACGGTCTGGGCGACCTCCTGGCCGTAGGCGCCGACGTTCTGGACCGGGGTCGCGCCGACCGACCCGGGGATGCCCGAGAGCGCCTCGACGCCGACCCAGCCGCGCTCGACGGCGTGGGCGACGAAGGCGTCCCAGTCCTCGCCCGCGGCCACGGTGACGAGCACTCCCCCGCAGGTGGGGTCGCTGCCCTCGTGGTCGGCGGTGACGCCGCGCGTGGCGACCTCGACGACGGTGCCGTCGAAGCCGGCGTCGGCGACGACCAGGTTGCTCCCGCCGCCCAGCACGAGCACGGGCTCGCCGGCCACGTCGGCGCGGCCGACCGCCTCGACCAGCTCGGACTCGGTGGTGGCCGTGACCCAGCGGCGGGCGGGACCGCCGAGGCGCAGCGTGGTGTGGTCGCGCAGGAGCTCAGTCACGCAGCGTCACCTGGCAACGACCCAGGACGGTGACACCCTCGCAGGTGACCGTGACCGCGAGGGTGCGGTCGTCCTTGCGCACGCCGCTGACCTCGACGTCGACGCCCTCCACGGGCACGACGACGGGCTTGGTGAACTTCGCCCCGATGGTCGCGATCCGCCCCCGCTCGCCGACCTGCTCGTCGACGTAGCGGGCGGCCAGGGCCAGGGTGTACATCCCGTGGGCGATGACGCCCGGAAGCCCGACCGCGCGGGCGACCTGCTCGTCCTGGTGGATCGGGTTGTGGTCACCACTCGCCGCGGCGTAGGCGACCAGCGCCTCGCGGGTGACCCGGTAGGTCACGGCGGCCAGCGCGTCGCTCACGAGCCCTCCTCGGGGCCCCGGTGGACCAGGGTGGCGGTGCCGGTGCACACCAGCGCCCCGTCGGCGTCGGTGACCTCGCTGCTGGTGGCGATGATGTCGTTGCCGCCGATCGAGCGCACGCTCGCGACGCTCAGGGCGACGGTGAGCACGTCACCGGGCACCACGGGCCGCTCGTGGCGGAACTCCTGGGCACCGTGGACGATGCGCGACAGGTCGAGGGCCTCGGCCTCGAGGAACCCCATCATCGCCGTGAAGGCCGGCACGATCGGGTAGGTCGCCGGCGCCGGACCTGCGTCGTACGACGCCCCGGTGGCCTCCACGAACGTGCGGACGGAGTCGGTGGTGACCTCGTGGGGCGGGGCCGGCGGATAGCTGCGGCCGACGATCTCGGGGTCCAGAGGCATGAGTCGAACCTAGCGGTTCGCGCAGGCCCCGCCGAACGCGAAAGACCCGCCGTCCCGGTGCGGGAGGCGGGTCGTCCGACGACGGCGGTGCGGTGTCAGCGGGTCTCGCGGTGCGCGGTGTGCTTGCGGCAGCGCGGGCAGAACTTGTTGAGCTCGAGCCGGTCGGGGTCGTTGCGCCGGTTCTTCTTGGAGATGTAGTTGCGCTCCTTGCACTCGGTGCAGGCGAGCGTGATCTTGGGGCGGACGTCTGAGGACTTGCTGGCCACGATGGTTCCTCTGCCGGACTGGATGTGATGGATGCTTCGGGAAGTGCTGGTAGCGGGAGCGGGACTCGAACCCGCGACACCACGATTATGAGTCGTGTGCTCTAACCACCTGAGCTACCCCGCCGTGGTGCGAGTGGTGAGAGCCCCTTTACGGAATCGAACCGTAGACCTTCTCCTTACCATGGAGACGCTCTGCCGACTGAGCTAAAGGGGCAACGACGAAGAACGATACACATGGGTCCGACCAACCGTGAAATCGGTCCCGGATCCCTGTCGCTGAGCGGGTCCGCGGCGCCCGTGGCGAACGCGGTCGCGGTGCGGCAGGAGCGTGGTCTCAGGGCTGCAGTACGGCGAACGGGCGCGCCTCCTCGAGCTCGTAGGCGAGCTCGAGCAGCACCGACTCGTGGCCGGCCCCGGCGCCGAGCATCATCCCGACCGGGAGCCCCTCGGCCGAGGTCGCCAGCGGCAGCGAGATGGCCGGGTCGCCGGTCGCGTTCTGCCACGGCGTGAACGCGACCCACTCGCGCAGCCGCTCGATGACGGTCTCGTAGGGCTGGGTGGGGTCGAGGTGGCCCAGGCGGGGCGTGACCGCGCCCAGGGTGGGCGTCAGCGTGACGTCGTAGGACGTGTGGAAGGCGGCCGCGAGTGAGGTCGACCGCTTCAGCCGCCGCACCGCCCCGGGCAGCCGGTGCAGCTGGCGGGTGGCGTGGCGCGCGAGGCCGTGGGTGAGGTTGTCGAGCCGGGTGGGGTCCCAGGTGCGCCCGTGGTGGCGGCGCCCGGTGCGCACCAGGAACAGCGCCAGCGTGGCCCAGTAGAGCAGGAAGTCGTCGGCGAAGTCGTCGGGCGCCGGCGCCCGGACCTCGTCGACGCGGTGGCCGAGCTCCTCGAGCAGCGCGGCCGTCCTGCGGGTGAGGTCGGCGACCTCCGGGGAGGCCCCGGCACCCGCGCCGGTCGTGTCGAGCGCCACCCGCAGGCGCTTGCGCCCGGGGCGGGTGATGTCGCCGACCGGCGGCAGCGACAGGTTGCGGTAGACGTGCTCGGCCTCGCGGAAGAAGGCGGCGGTGTCGCGCACGCTGCGGGTGAGCACACCGTCGGCGACGATGCGCACCGGCATCTCGCGCAGCGTCTTGTCCTGCGCCAGCCGGCCCCGGGTGGGCTTGAGCCCGACGAGCCCGTTGACCGCGGCGGGGATGCGGATGGAGCCGCCACCGTCGTTGGCGTGGGCGAGCGGGAGCGCCCCCGAGGCCACCAGGGCGGCCGCGCCGGCCGACGAGGCGCCGGCCGGGTGGTCCAGCGACCACGGCGAGCGGACCGGCCCGAGGCGGGGGTGCTCGGCGACGGCCGAGAAGCCGTACTCGGACAGCTGGCTCTTGCCCAGCGCGACCAGGCCGGTCGCGAGGTACATCCGGGCGAAGTCACCGTCGGACCGCGCCGGTCGACCGACCCAGGCGTCGGCACCCTCGCGCGTCGGCATGCCCGCGACGTCGCAGTTGTCCTTGACCACGGTCGGGACGCCGGCGAAGAACCCGCCGCGCGGGTCGCGCGCCTCGACGCGGGCCCGGTCGAAGGCGGTGAAGGCCATGGCGCCGAGGTGCTCGTCGACGGCCTGCACGCGGGCGACGGCCGCCTCGACCACCTCGACGACCCCGACCTCGCCGCCCTGGATCGCGGCCACCAGGCCGATCGTGTCGAGCGCGCCCAGGGCGTCGTCGGTGACCGCGCTGACGCGGCGTGCGGGCTCCATGGGCCAGGACGCTAGCGGGCCGACGCTGCCCTGCGGAAGCAGTCGTCGAGGTGCGGGTCGAACAGGCCGACGGCCTCCATCAGCGCATACATCGTGGTGGGTCCGACGAAGACGAACCCGGCCTTCTTCAGCGCCTTCGACAACGCCGCGGACTCGGTCGACGTGGTGGGCATCGCGTCGGTGTCGGCGTAGGTCGGCGGCTGCGCCGGTGCGTAGGACAGCACGAACGCCTCGAGCCCGACACCCTCGCGCAGCCCGAGCGTCGCCCGGGCGTTGGTGACCGCCGCCGAAATCTTGAGGCGGTTGCGCACGATCCGTGCGTCCTGCATGAGGCGGGCCTGGTCGGCGTCGTCGAAGGCCGCGACGAGCTCCGCGTCGAAGCCGCGGAAGACCTCGCGGAACGCCTCGCGCTTGGCGAGGATGGTCGACCAGGACAGCCCGGACTGGAAGGCCTCGAGGGTCAGTCGTTCGAGGTAGGCCGACTCGCCGTGGACGCGGGCGCCCCACTCGGTGTCGTGGTAGTCGCGCATCGGCCCGGGTGCGGCACCGGCCCAGGGGCAGCGTGCGACGCCGTCGTCACCGACCAGTGGTCCCATGCCCCGATCCTGCCCGATCGGGCCCTCTATGCTGCGCCGGTGCCCCTGCGTCGCCCGGTCGTCGTCCTGCTGGCGCTCGTGACGTCGGTCGCGCTGGCCGGGTGCTCGGGCGACGACGGCCAGGACCCGGGCGACGGCGCCGCTGGTCCGGGCGCGACCGCCACACCCACGGCGGTCGGCCAGCCACCGCTGGTGGAGGTGCTCGACGCGGGCTCGGGCGACCGCCGGGTGCTGGCCCTCGGCCCGACCTACGGCGCGACCTCCGACGCCTCGCTCGCGATCACGCAACAGGTCGTGCGTGACGAGGCGGCCACCGCGGTGCCGCCGGTCACGGTGCCGTTCGTCGTCGCCGTCACCGGGGTCGACGGGTCCGAGATCACCACCAGCCAGACCTACGCCAAGCCCTCCGTGGACGCCACGGGGCTCAGGCCCGCCGACGTGCGGGGGGTCGAGCAGGCGCTCGCACCACTGGCGGGCACGACGTCGACGCTGGTCGTCCGTCGCGACGGCACCACCGTCGAGGCCACCAGCGGCACCGACGCCGCCGGGCAGGTCGACGCCCAGCTGCGCGACCTGGTGCCCGTCCTGCCGACCCGGCAGGTCGGCGTCGGGGCCAGCTGGACGGCGAGCTCGGTCGGCGAGGTCGACGGCGCCGTGGTCGACCAGGTGGCGACGTACACCCTGGAGTCGCTCGAGGACGACCGCTACGTCATCAACGTGACGATCGACCGGACCTACCGCGCCGGAGAGGTCGAGGGGGTCGAGGTGCGCTCGGGCCGTAGCACCGTGACCGCCCGCCTCAGAGGGTCGCTGGACCGGGTACTGCCCGACACCGCCACCGGCAACGTCTCGACCCAGGTCTCCTACGTCGTGCAGCGCCAGGTCACCGAGGTGCAGACGACGGTGGCCCTCGCGCTCACGGGGTCCTGAGCGGCAGCACGAACGCGAAGGTGCTCCCGTGCCCCGGGCGGCTGGACACCACGAGCTCGCCGCCCATGAGGGTCACCAGCCGGCGGGAGATGGCCAGGCCGAGCCCGGTCCCGCCGTACTCGCGGGTCACCGAGGAGTCGGCCTGCTCGAACATCTCGAAGACCACCTCCTGCAGGTCGGGGCTGAGCCCGATGCCGGTGTCGATGACCTCGAAGCGGACCCCGACGACGCCGTCGCCGACGGGCTCGCCGCTGACGCGGACCTCGATCCGCCCGGCGTGGGTGAACTTGTAGGCGTTGTCGACGAGGTTGGTGAGCACCTGGGCGATGCGCTCGGCGTCGCCCACGAACTGACGCGGCAGGCCGGGGTCGACGGCGCACCCGAAGGCCAGCCCCTTGTCCTCGACCGAGCTGCGGACGATGAGCACGGTCTCGAGGACGAGGTCGGACAGGACGAAGGGCACCGCGACGATCTCGGCCCGGCCCGACCCCAACCGCGAGAAGTCGAGGATCTCGTTGACCAGCCGGAGCAGCCGCTCGCCCGCCCGCTCCATCATGGTGACGAGCTGCTGCTGCTGCGTGCTCAGCCCGGAGTCGGCGAGCATCTCCGCCGCCGCGAGCACACTGGTGAGCGGGGTCCGGATCTCGTGGCTCATCGTCGCCAGGAAGGCGGTCTTGGCCTCGTTGGCGCTCTCGGCCTCCCGGCGGGCGGCGGCGAGCGTCTGCTGGAACTGCTTGCGCCCGGTGATGTCCTCGGCGATGCCGTAGATCTCGACGACCTCGTCGTCGACCACGATCGGCAACCCGATGATCTCGAGCTCGCCCTCACCGCCGTCGGGGTGACGGAAGCGGACCTCGAAGGTGCTGGGCCGTCGCTGCAGCAGACCGGCGAAGTGCTCCATCGCCCGCGGGACGTCGTCGTCGATGAGCAGCTCGGTGAACGAGCGACCCAGGACGTCGTCGGCCGCGTAGCCCCCGGCGAGCTTGAGCGCCTCGTCGTTGACCGCGGTGAACCGGCCCTCGAGGTCGAGCGAGAACACCCCGTCGGGGTGGTACTCCGACAGCGAGTCGAGCCGGGCCTCGATCAACCGGGAGGACCAGTCGCCGCCCGCCCGTGCGCGGCGGTCCGGAGCGGAGGTCAACGGCGCTCCCTCAACCGCACCCGGGGCAGCTCCGGCGCCGGGATCGGGGCGCGGTCGTCACCGACCGGGACGCCGAACCGCCCGTCGACGTAGGTCGCCTGGTCGGCGCCGCCGTGGATCTGGGCCTGCCACGCGTCGCGGAAGCCGACGACCTCGTCGTGGGTGCGGCCGACGAAGTTCCACCACATCACGATCGACTCGCCGAACGGGGGGCCGCCGAGGAGGAGCACCCGGGCCGGCTCGTCGCCGGCCTCGAGGTCGAGCCGGGTGGTGCCGGGCGGCACGTAGACGAGGTCGTGGGCGGCGGCCTCGTGGCCGGTGACCCGGAGCGCGCCCGCGTCGACGAGGACGCCGTGCTCGAAGTCGGGGTCGACCTCGAGGGGCACGCGCGCCCCGGCCTGCAGGGTCAGCTCGGCGCCGAGCAGCGGGGTCGCCGTCGGCACCGGGGACGTGACGCCGAGCAGGGAGCCGAGGAACACGCGGGCGTCGTAGGCCTCGCCCCGCACGGGAGGTGGCACGTGGTGGGTGAAGCCGGGCGCGCCGTCGCGTGCGGCCTCGGGGAGCGCGACCCAGAGCTGGACGCCGTGCAGGGTGGTGGTCGCAGCGGTCGAGACCTCGGAGTGGCTGATGCCGCGGCCTGCGCTCATCAGGTTGACCTCGCCGGGCCGGACCAGGGCGTGGTGGCCGGCGCTGTCGCGGTGCTCGATCTCGCCGGCGAACAGCCAGCTGACGGTCTGCAGCCCCGTGTGGGGGTGCGGCGGGACCACCATCGCGACCTCGTCGGGACCGTAGTGGTCCACGAAGCACCAGGCCCCGATGAGGCTGCGCTGACGTGAGGGCAGGGTGCGTCGTACGGTCATCGCGCGCGGCCCCCCGAGGGGCACCGCGCGGGGTCGGATGACCTCGACGCCGGCCGTCGGGCCGGCGGCGCAGGTGACCTCGTGGGGATCTCGGTCGAGCGCACTCACGGGGCTAGTGTGACACCTCTTGCCACCGTCAGCTCTGGTGGACGGGGTCGGTGGCCCGCTTGTGGCCGTGCTCGACCGCGGCGTCGGCCGGCCTGGTGACACCGGCGTGTCCCGCACCCGCGGGCTTCTCGAGCCGCACGACGACCGACTTGGACGTCGGCGTGTTGCTGCCCTCGGCCTTGGAGTCGAGCGGGATCAGCGGGTTGGTCTCGGGGTAGTAGGCCGCCGCGCAGCCCAGGGGCTGGTCGTAGGCGACGATCCTGAAGTCAGGGGCCGTGCGCTCGGAGCCGTCCTCCCACTCGCTGACCAGGTCGACCAGGTCGCCGTCGGTCCACCCGAGGTGGCGGATGTCGTCGGGGTGGACGAACACCACGCGCCGGCCGTTCTTGACGCCCCGGTAGCGGTCGTCGAGCCCGTAGATCGTGGTGTTGAACTGGTCGTGGCTGCGCAGCGTCTGCAGCAGCAGGCGCCCCTCGGGCACCTCGAGCACCTCGAGCGGGACTGCGGAGAAGATCGCCTTGCCGGCCCCCTCCCCCGTCGTGGGGAAGTCGCGTGAGTCGCGCGGCGGGTGCGGCAGCACGAAGCCGCCGGGCTGGTCGACCAACTCGTCGTAGGCCGCACAGCCGGGGACGACGTTGGCGATGCGCCGGCGGATGGCGGTGTAGTCGTCGCGGAACTCCGACCAGGGGATGTCGCCGACGTCGTCGCGACCGGTGAGGGTGGCCTCGGCCAGCGAGCACACGATGTCGACCTCGGAGCGCAGCAGCGGGCCGGCCGGGGCCAGGGGGCCCTTGGACGCGTGCACCGCCGACATCGAGTCCTCGACGGTCACGCGCTGCTCGCGACCCCCCGTACGGTCGCGCTCGGAGCGGCCCAGCACGGGCAGGATCAACGCCTCGCGCCCGGTCACGACGTGGGAGCGGTTGAGCTTGGTGGAGACGTGCACGGTGAGGTCGGCGCGACGCAGCGCGTCCTCGGTGACCTCGGTGTCGGAGACCGCCGAGGCGAAGTTGCCGCCCATGGCGAAGAAGAACCTGGCCCGGCCGTCGGCCAGGGCCTTGACCGAGTCGACGGTGTCGAGGCCGTGCTCGCGCGGCGGATCGAAGCCGAACTCGGCCTGCAGCGCGTCGAGGAACTCCGGCAGCGGGCGCTCCCAGATGCCCATGGTCCGGTCGCCCTGCACGTTGGAGTGGCCGCGGACGGGGCACAGGCCCGCGCCCGGCTTGCCGATGTTGCCCTGGGCGAGGGCGACGTTGACGATCTCCTTGATGGTGGCGACCGAGTTGCGGTGCTGGGTGATGCCCATGGCCCAGCAGAAGACGGTGGCCTGCGACTCGACGAGCATGGCCCCCATCTCCTCGACCTGGGCGCGGGTGAGCCCGCTGGCGCGCTCGACCTCGGCCCAGTCGAGCTGCGCGATGTGCTCGACCCACGCGTCGTAGCCGTGGGTGTGGTTGCGCACGAAGTCGTGGTCGATGGCGTCGTGCTCGAGCAGGTACGCCGCCAGGCCCTGCCACAGCGCCAGGTCGCCGTTGACCCGCACCGGCAGGTGCAGGTCGGCCAGGGCGGTGCCGGTCGTCAGGCCCTTGGGGGTCTGGGGGTTCTTGAAGCGGACGAGCCCCGCCTCGCGCAGGGGGTTGACCGCGACGATCTTGGCGCCGTTGTTCTTGGCCTTCTCGAGCGCGGAGAGCATGCGGGGGTGGTTGGTGCCGGGGTTCTGCCCGGCTACGACGATCAGCTCGGCGGTCTCGACGTCGTGCAGCGACACCGAGCCCTTGCCGATGCCGATGGTCTCGGCCAGGGCCACCGAGGTGGATTCGTGGCACATGTTGGAGCAGTCGGGCAGGTTGTTGGTGCCGAACGCGCGCACGAAGAGCTGGTAGACGAACGCCGCCTCGTTGGAGGTCTTGCCGGAGGTGTAGAACACCGCCTCGTCGGGGTTGGCGAGGCCCCGCAGGTGCTCGGCCATCAGCGCGAAGGCGTCGTCCCAGGCGATGGGCTCGTAGTGCGTGGCACCGGCCCGCTTGACCATGGGTTCGACGATGCGGCCCTGCTGGCCCAGCCAGTAGTCGGTCTTGTCCTCGAGGTCGGCGAGCGAGTGCTCGACGAAGAACTCGGGCGTCACCCGGCGCTTGGTGGCCTCCTCGGTGACCGCCTTGGCGCCGTTCTCGCAGAACTCCGCGGTGTGGCGGTGCGACGGGTCGGGGTCGGGCCACGCGCAGCCCTGGCAGTCGAACCCGCCCACCTGGTTGAGGCGCAGCAGGGTGCGGGCGGTGGTGACCGGACCCATCTGCTCCATCGCCCGCTTCATCGCCACGGCGACCGCCGTGGCCCCGGCGGCGGCGTGGGCCTCGCCGCCCACCTCGAGGTCGGACTCGTCGATGTCGTCGTGGGGTGCCTTGCGCAGAGGTCGGAGCATGGCTCCATCCTCACCCGCGCGCGAGCCCCCGGCGCTCACCCTGGGGAGGGTTGGCCTGGACGCTGCGGCCCCTCAGGTCCTCACGCAATAGCCCGGTATGACCTGTCCCCGCGACGTCCTGACGCGCTAGGTTGCAGCGCCGACCGCGACGCCGCGGTCCTGTGAACCCACGTTCGTCGAGCACGAGGAGTCCCCATGTCCATGCCGCCCCCGCCCCCGCCGCCGCCCGGCGGCTACGGCTCGCACCCGCCGCCGCCCGGCGGTTACGGCTACGGCGGCCAGCCCGCCGGAACCCCGCAGTACAACGTCGGCAACGCCGTGAGCTACGGCTGGGCGAAGTTCCAGGCCAACGCGGGCCAGATCATCATCGCCGGCCTGATCGCCTTCGTGGGGATCGCGCTGTTCCAGGTGATCTCCCTCGTGATCCGCGGGATCCTGGTCCAGGGTCCCGAGTGCACGACCACCAGCAACTTCGAGGTCACCTGCACCGACGGCACCGGCTTCTTCGTGTCGATCTTCGCCAGCGCGATCGGGAGCTTCCTGTTCTTCTTCGTCTACCAGGTCATCGGCGCCGGCATCATCCGCGGCTCGCTGGCCATCACCGAGGGTCGCCCCTTCGAGTACACCGAGCTGTTCAAGACCGACAAGATCGGCCCGGTCATCATCACGAGCCTGATCACCGGCGCGATCGTCTTCATCGGCACGCTGCTGTGCTTCCTGCCCGGCATCATCGCCTCGTTCCTGCTGTCCTACTCGCTGTACTTCGTGATCGACAAGGACCTGTCGCCGGTCGACGCCATCAAGGCCAGCGTCGACCTCGTGACCAAGAACCTCGGGACGGCGCTGGTCTGGGCGATCGTCGCGTTCGCCATCACCCTGGTCGGCGCGATCCTGTGCGGCGTGGGCCTGATCGTCGCGATCCCGGTCTCCATCATCGGTACCGCCTACACCTACAAGCTGCTCACCGGCCAGCAGGTCGCTGCCTGACCCGACCCGTCGTGCGGCGCCGGTCCCCTCGTGGGACCGGCGCCGTCGTCGTCGGGGGGCCACTACCCTGCGGCCATGGGTCTGCTCACTCCGCTCGCCGTGCGCATCGGTGCCGTCCCCTGGATGCCCCGGCTGCTGCCGCAGATCGTCTGGGTCGACACCCGGCTGCAGCGGGCGACCAAGGGCAGGGTGACCCTGCTCGACATCGCCGGGCTGCCCAACCTGGCGCTCACCGTCGCCGGCCGCAAGAGCGGGATCCCCCGCACCGCGCCGCTGCTCTGCGTGCCGCACGAGGGCGGCTGGCTGGTCGCCGGGTCCTACTTCGGCGGCCCCGACATGCCCCTGTGGGTCGGCAACCTGCGCGCCGCCACGACGGCCCGGGCGCGCTTCGACGGCGAGGAGCACGAGGTCACCAGCCGCGAGGTCGAGGGCGAGGAGCGGGCCGCGCTGTGGCAGGTCATGCTGCGCACCTGGCCCAACTTCGCGAAGTACGAGGAGCGCACGACCCGGGTGATCCCGGTGTTCTACCTGCAACCGGTCTGAGCAGCGCCGCGATCCCCCGGCGGCCCACCGACCCGGTCACTAGCCTGGGGGCCATGCCCGCCGTCGTCCAGCTCGGCCAGTACCCCCCACCCCGCCACGCCGTCGCCCACCTCAGCGACCCGCACCTGCTCGCGGGCGGAGCCCGGCAGTACGGCGTCGTCGACCCCGACGCGGGTCTGGTCCGCGCGCTCGAGCGGCTGGCGCACGTCGACCCGCCGCCGCAGGTGCTGGTGTTCACCGGCGACCTGGCCGACCGGGCCGAGCCGGCGGCGTACGCACGGCTGCGTGAGGCCGTCGAGCCCGCGGCGGCGGCGATGGGCGCGGTGGTCGTGTGGACGATGGGCAACCACGACGAGCGGGCGGCGTACTCGGCGGCGCTGTTCGGTGTCGCGGACGAGGCACCGCAGGACCGGGTCGTCGAGGTCGACGGGCTGCGGGTCGTCGCCCTCGACACCAGCGTGCCCGGCTACCACCACGGCGCGCTCGACCCCGAGCAGCTGGCGTGGCTGGCCGACGTGCTGTCCACGCCCGCGCCGTACGGCACCGTGATCGCACTGCACCACCCGCCGATCCCGGTGCCGATGCTGCGCGCCGCGGAGCTGATCGAGCTGGAGGACCAGCAGGCGCTCGCCGCGGTCGTCGAGGGCACCGACGTCCGGGTCATCCTCGGCGGGCACTTCCACTACACGTCGTGGTCGACCTTCGCCGGCATCCCCGTCTCGGTGGCGTCGGCGTCCTGCTACACCTCCGACCCCGCGCCGGTCGACCGCTTCGTGTCGGGGGTCGACGGCCACCAGGCCTTCACGATGCTGCACCTGTACGACGACCGTGTCGTGCACACGGTCGTGCCGCTGGCCGCGGCGCCCGAGGTCACCGGTTACCCGGCCGACGTCGTGGCGCAGGTCGAGGCCCTGACGGCCGACGAGCGCCGCGACATCCTGTCGCGCAAGGACTCGCCGTTCAACGTGGGTGACGCTGGAGGCGAGCCTTCGCCGTGACCCTCAGGTCGCGCGCCACGGCGTGATCGACAGCGGGGCAGCGCGGAGGTGCAGGTGAGGCGTGACGTCGGTCAACCCGGTGCCGCCAGGGTCGCAGCGTCCGTGACCGGGTCGAGAGGCGCCCTGCGGTGGGGTGGTTTCGTGACGGCCGCGGGCGGCCTCCTCAACCACCGTGTTGCCCGGTCGGCGTACGACGTCACCCCACGGTGGTCGAGGAGGTCGCCCGCGACCGCAGCCGGCGCATCCGACCCGACCCACGGTGGTCGAGGAGGTCGCCTGCGACCGTCTCGAGACCCGATCACCGCAGCGGGTCTGGGTGACTTGGTCTGCACCCTGCGGCTGGGTGGTTTCGTGACGGCCGCGGGCGGCCTCCTCCACCACCGTGGGGTGGGTGTGGGCGTGCCGGTGGCCCCGCTGTGGTGGGGCCAGCGGGGCGGTGGGAGGGTCAGGGTCGTCGACGCGGTGGGCGGGGTGGGCGGAGTGGTGGGGGTCTGCGGTCGACGAGGTAGGTGGCGCCGGTGGGGCTGGTCCAGTGGTAGAGCCCGGGGCGGAGCATGACGTAGCGCCACCGGGAGTGGGTCTTGGCGCGGTGGTGACGCCGGCAGAGCATGGCGAGGTTGTGCGCCGACGTCGGCCCACCCGCTGAGAACGGGACGATGTGGTCGAGGTCGACCCGGCGTCGATTGCACCCGGGGAACACACAGGTGTGGTCACGTAGGCGCACGAGCTCGCGGATCGCCTCGGTGGGCTCGTAGGCCTCGGTGGACGGGTCGGCGGCGAGGTCGACGACCGGCTTGATCGTGACCTTGGTGCCGGCCTGCTGGCACCAGGCGCGGATCTGCTCGATGAGGACCGGGGACCAGGTGTTGTCGAGGAACCCGGGCAGGTCGGGGTGATCGGCAGCAACGTGCGCGTACAGCGTGACGCCGCGTCCTGAACCACTGGTGATCTCACCGGTGAGCAGGTCGAGGGCGAGCTGTTGGCGGCCCATCTCACCCAGCGCCTGGGAGCGGCGCACGTCCAACGACTCGGTGGACCCCAGGTCGGCCAGCGCCTGGGCGCCGTTCTTGAGTGCGGCTTCGAGGTCGATCGCATCCGCCAGGTCCAACGTCGCGGTCACCTCCACGGTGCCGGAGGTGCCGGCGTCGCTGAGGTGGACGTCGGCGTGCCGGTTCTCGGCGGCCTTCTTCCTACGGCGTTCGGCCTCGGCGGGGTCGTGCTTGGCCCGGGCTGCGTCGACGGCCCGGTCGACCTGCGCCCACGAACAGGTGTGCAGGAACGGGGCGATGTCCTTATCGACCTCGGCTGCACCGGCGAGGGGGAGGTCGGTGGTGTGCTCGGCGACGCGGAACGCCTTCCACACCGGCACCTCGAGCCGCACGACGCGTGCATACAGGCGCGGGAGGCGGTAGCGCAGCTCCAACGCCTTGCCGAGGTAGGCCAGACCACCGTCGGTGCTCATCCCCAACGACAACGCCAGGTCCAGGGCGGCGTACTCACCGATGACCGGACACCCGGGGCCGCCCAGGTGCAGGGCGGGTTCTTCCATCGGGTCCAACAACACCGCTGCCTCGTCGGCGTCGGCGGTGTTGACCATCGCCCAGTCGAGGACCGCGGTGAGCTTGGCGACCTGCTCGCGAGACTCGGCGTCGCGGTGCGCGCGCACGGACTCCAGCAGCGGGTCGTTGCTGCGGGTCCGGGTGCGGGTGGTCATGCGTTCATTCTACGCGTGAGTGCTTGTATTCGAAAGTATGTACTACGGATTTGTGGATGAGTTTCCGGGTTCGGTTGGGGTGGGTGGGTCTCGAGACGGTCGCTAGCGCGACCTCCTCGACCACCGTGGGGCCCGGTCTTTGGCGTGACCTCCTCGACCACCGTGGGGCCCGGTCTTTGGCGTGACCTCCTCGACCACCGTGGGGCCCGGTCTTTGGCGTGACCTCCTCGACCACCGCGGGGACCGGTCGCTAGCGCGACCTCCTCGACCACCGCGGGGACCGGTCACTGGCGCGACCTCCTCGACCACCGTGGGGTCGGGTCCGGTGGCTGGCGCGACCTCCTCGACCACCATGGGGTGACAGTCGGTCTGGCGTGACCTCCTCGACCACTGTGGGGCCTGGTCGGCCTAGTGGCGCCGGAAGGAGCGCAGCGCGACGAGAGCGCGTAGCCGGCGCCGGGCGGGGACGGCGTGGGTCATCGCGCGGCGCTCGTCGTCGACCATCGCCCAGAACTCGGCGGCGACGGCGTCGTCGGGGTCGGTGGGGCCGAAGACGAGGGTGTCGGCGGTGCGGGCGAGGTCGACGGCACCCGGGGTGGCGACGTGGGGGGCCTGCTGGCGGCGGGTGAGGCCGGCGCCGACGGGGACGTGCTGGCCGAGGTCGCGGGCGTGGTCGACCAGCTCGCGCCAGCCGCCGACGACCCGGGCCGAGGCGCGGGCGGCGGCCCGACGGCGACGTCGACGCCAGGCCTTGAGACCGACGATGGTGCCGACGACGAGGCCGACGAGGAGCACCGGGAGGCCGACGCCGAGCGCGACCCAGCGCCACCAGCCGGGGGCACCCCCAGGGGCGTCCCCGTCGTCGTCGCGGGTGACCTTGCGGGCCTGCAGCTCGTCGTCGTTCTGCTCGGCGAGGGTCGAGGGCGGCGGGATCGGCGCCGGTGGCGGGACGACGGTGCCGCTCATCTGCTGCTGGGTGACCGGCGGCTGCTCGGCCGGGCGGTCGTCGTCCATGAAGGTCTCGGTGGGCAGGGTCCTCCACGACCCGTCGGCGACCTGCAGCTCGACCCAGGCGGAGACGTCCCTGCCGCGGACGACGCCGTCGGCGGGCACGACCGCCCCCATCACGACCCGCGCGGGCACACCGACCTTGTTGGCCAGCAGCGCCATGATGGCGGCGTACTGCTCGTCGTTGCCGACCGGGATCGGGGTGTTGGCGAACTCGTCGCCGAGCCGCTTCTCGTGGTGGCCCGGATGGTAGATCTTCTCGGCCTGCAGGACGCCGTCGGAGTACTTGCCCTGGGTCTTGAGGTAGTCGGCGATCGCGAAGACGCGCTCCATCGGCTCCGACGCGCCGGCCGACCACTGCACGGCCTGGGTGTCGAGGAACGACGCGGCGAAGGCGTTGTCGTTGACGGCGTCGGACGGCGGGTCGGTCGGCCGGGCCAGGTCGTCGGAGCGCACGGCACTGAAGTCGTAGACGTCACCGGGGTGCACGCCGGTCGGCACGACCGCGGTGCGCGAGGCGAGGTCGTAGCGCCACGACTCCTGCTTGGCCGCGACGTCGCCCTCGTCGAACTCCATCGTCTGCAGGGCGCCGATGGTGGGGAGCCACGCGGCGTCGTAGCCCTCCCCCACGGTCACCCTGACATCGACGCGCTCACCGTCGGCGGGGTTGTCGATGGTGCTCGACACCCGCTGGAAGGCGTCGTCGGTGGTGGTCGGGTCGATGGCCTCGGCCGCGCCCCACACGATCCCGTCGTAGAGGTCGAGGGCGGCGATCCGCAGCCGCGAGCCGGCGGGGGCGCCGTCGAGGGTGAGCAGGGTCTTGTCGTAGAGGTTCTCGGGGCTGGCCGGCGCAGGCTCCTTGACGTAGCGGCGGAACGAGGCCAGGGGGGAGGGGTACTGCCCGATGTCGAAGGGCGGCTGCACCTGGGTGCGGAGCACGACCCGGCCGTCGTCGCCGGACCCCAGCGCGACCGAGGCGACCGGCAAGGCGAGCAGGCCGGCGCTGCCCACCAGCACCGCGCCCACCGCCGTACGCCGGACCCGACTGGTCGCGCTGCCCTCGACCGGTCGCTGCCCACGGTGCTCGCGCACGGCGACCCACCCCACCGCGACCACCGCGAACACGACGCCCTGCAGCCACAACGACTGCGGCCTGGTGACGCCGAGCAGGATCACGGTCGCCAGCAGCAGCACGGGCGCGAGCAGCGCGACGGCCGAGCGCAGCAGCGCGGGGCCCGAGCGCAACCCGCAGGTGAGCGCCCCGAGCAGGCCGGCGGCCAGGCCGAGGGTCCAGGGCAGCACCAGCACCAGGCCCGAGCCCGCCACGGGCGGCAGCGTGGTGAGCAGCTGCTTCCAGCCGCCGACGACCTGGTCGGCGACGGCACCGAGCGAGTCGCCGCTGAGCAGCACCCCGAGGCCGAACCACAGCGGGAGGGCGACCGTCACCGCGGCGATGCCGGGCCAGCGCAGCGCCCGCACCAGGCCGGTCAGCAGCAGACCCACGGCGACGCCGCCCAGCGAGACGACGAGGTAGGCGACACCGGTGAACGTCGTCGACAGCCCGACCAGGGCGACCGCGCACAGCACCAGGAGGAACGCGGCGTCGACCAGCGCAGCGCGGGTCGGCCGCCAGCGCGAGCGGGCCGCGGCGCCGTTCACCGCACGCTCCAGCGCAGCAGGCCGGCGAGCTCGTCCTTGTCGCCCAGGCGCAGCACCGACAGCCCCCCGACCTCGCTGACGCCGGGGTCGGCGCCCTCGGTGACGAGCACGGCGATGCGCCGCACCTCGGGCGGGAAGACGGCACTGGCGCGCAGCACGGTCTCGAGCCCGGTCGCCGCACCGCTCATCAGGAACAGCAGGCTGGTGTCGGGCGCCAGCCGGAGCGCCCGGCGCGACGACTCGACCAGACCGGGTCCGCCCAGGACGGCGCGGCACACGGCGTCGAGCGCGAGGTTGCCGTCGGTCCCCGACGAGGCGGAGGCCCCGCACACGAACGAGGTCTCGACGTCGTCGGTGACCGCGCGCACGAGGATCGAGGCGGCCGCCGACATCGCGGTCTCGAAGGCGTCCTCGCTCGCCCAGGCCCCGGGCGCGTCGTCGACCACGACGGTGGCGTGGCTGCGGCGGGTGTCGAGGTACTGCCGCACCAGCAGCTGGGCCTCGCCCGACGCACCCGTCGCCTTGGCCGACGAGCGCCAGTGGACGTGGCGCAGGTCGTCGCCGGAGACGTACTCGCGCAGCGCGTGGAAGGCCAGGTCGCTCTGCGAGAGCGCCTCGGTCGAGACCCCCTCGAGGTCGCGGAGCAGCCCGGCGCCCATCTCCTCGAGCGGCACCAGCGGCGGCCGCACCAGGATCTCCTGCAGCGGCGCCCACACCGAGTCGCGCGAGAACAGCCCGAGCGCGTCGCCACGCCGGGTCAGCGCCGGGCCGACGCCGATCACGCCGCGCCGCTCGGTGCGCACCGTGAAGGACTCCTCGTGGGTGGCGCCGGCCGCGAGGGCGGGGACGCCGTAGCGGTGGACCGACGCGCCCACGGGCAGCTCCAGCAGGGTCGGCAGCATCCGGCGTCCGGCCGTGTTGGTGACGTCGACGCCGCCCGACACCGACCCGCCCGCGACCACGCGCGACGGCTCGAGGGAGATCACGACGCGCACCCGGGTGCGACCCAGGAGGAACGGCAGGCACACGACCGGCAGCAGCAGGCACGTCGCCCCGAGGACAGCCAGCTCGCGCCAGTGGGTACGGCTCGCCACGACGAGCGCGAGCACGCCGAGGCCCAGGAGCAGCCACCCCAGCGGACGGACCACCCCCAGCGCACGGCGTACGGCGTCGCTCGTCCTCGACATCAGACGGTCGCGACCCGGTCGGTCGGCGGCGCGACGGCGCCGAGCAGCCGGGAGATGACGGTGTCGACCGTGACGCCGGTGAACTGGGCCTCGGCGTCGAGCAACAGCCGGTGGCAGAGCACCGGCTCGGCCAGCGACCGCACGTCGTCGGGCAGGACGTGGTCGCGTCCGTCGGCGGCCGCCCAGGTCTTGGCCACCCGGATCATGGCCAGGCAGCCGCGCGCCGACAGCCCCAGCTTGACGTGCGGCTGACGACGCGACTCCTCGGCCAGCTCGGCGACGTAGCCGATCACGGCCGGGTCGACGTAGACCTCGTCGGCCAGCTCACTCATCTGCGCGATGGTCTGGGCGGTGATGACCGGGGTCACCAACGACGCCCGGTCGCGGACCTTGGCGTTGACCAGCAGCTCGATGGTCGCGGCCTTGTCGGGGTAGCCCACCGAGCTCTTCATCAGGAACCGGTCGAGCTGGGCCTCGGGCAGCCGGTAGGTGCCGGCCTGCTCGATGGGGTTCTGGGTGGCGATGACCATGAACGGCCGGCCGACCGCGTGCGGCCGACCGTCGACGGTGACCCGGCCCTCCTCCATGACCTCGAGCAGCGCCGACTGGGTCTTGGGCGAGGCCCGGTTGATCTCGTCGGCGAGCACGATGGTGTGGAAGATCGGGCCGGGGTGGAACTCGAAGGTGCCCTTGTGCTGGTCGTAGACCGTCACCCCGGTGACGTCGAACGGCAGCAGGTCGGGGGTGAACTGGATGCGCGCGTGGCTGCCCTGGACGGTGTTGGCCAGCGCCCGGGCCAGCATCGTCTTGCCGGTGCCCGGGAAGTCCTCGAGCAGCAGGTGGCCCTCGGACAGCAGGCACGTCAGGGCCAGCCGTACGACGTGGCGCTTGCCGAGCACGGCCTTCTCGATGTTGGTGGTGAGCTGGTCGAACGTCTGGCGGAACCAGGCCGCCTGCTCGGTGGAGATCGTCACAGGGTCTCTTTCAGTACCAGTTGAGGTGGTTGCTCTCGGCGAGCACGTTGCCCGAGGAGTCGCCGCAGCGCACCCACACGGATCGGTCCGGGTAGCCGAAGTAGGGGCCCGGCTCGACGGATCGGTTGGTGGCGACCTGGCGGTTGGTGATGTATTGACCGTCCACGGAGTCGTAGACGTCGCAGAACATCGGGTTGAAGGGCCAGTTGGCGCTCTCGAACCGGATCCGGGCGCACGCCGAGACCGTGCACGGCGAGCCCGTGGAGCCGTTGCTGCAGGGGTTGCTCGTGCCGTCGCGGCACGAGGCGCCCTTGGAGATGGTCACCGTCGGTGCGGGCGGGTTGTCGGTCGGTGACGAGCGGGCCTGCCGCTCGCCGTAGCCGCGGTCGGGCGAGTTGTCGAAGATCTTCAGCTTGAGCTGCTCGGTGTTGTTGTAGCCGATGTCGTTCCACCCGGTGGTGAAGCTGTAGGTGTCGACCACGTCGATCGACATGGTGGTGGCCAACCCGTAGCCGGAGCTGATGCGCGTGACCTCCAGCCTCGCCGGGTTGCCGTTGGTGTCGACGGTGACCGACCACCGCACCCGGCGCCCCTGGGTCTCGGGCGTCATGTTGACGATGTGCTGGCGCACGAGGGGCCCGTAGGTCTGCAGGAGCTTCTCCTCCGAGCGGACGCAGGCGGACTTCTCGTTGCAGACCTCGAGCTGGAAGGTGTGGGCGCGGTCGTTGTCGGGCGTCGCGACCGCCTCGTTGCGCTGACCGGTGGCGTCGGCCTCGCGGTAGAGCGCGCCGTCGCGGTAGAGGCGCACCCGGGACTGGGCGCCGTTGGAGTCGGGCACCGTGTAGGTCGTGCGGCCGACCTTGTTGTCGCCCGAGGGGTCCAGGGTCCACGGGCCCCAGGGCTCCGGCTCGCCGACGGCCTGGAACGTCGCGGCCTGGCTCGGGGCCGACGTCCGGCCTGCCCCGTCCTTGTTGGTGGCGCGCACGGTGTAGGAGTAGGTCGTGCCGTCGTACTGGATGCCGGCGTTGGTGCACTGCGTCGCGGTCTGGTCGGAGCACGCGGGCAGGGCCTTGCCGTCACGCAGCACGGTGTAGCGCACCGGACCGGGACCGTTGGGCGGGTCGACCGGGGGCCAGCTGACCACCACGGCGGTCTCGTCGGAGCTGGTGCGCTGCTCGGTGATCGTGGGCTGTGCCGGGGCCTGCGGGGTGCCCAGCGACTGGAAGGTGGCCGAGACACGCTTCTCGCCGGGGAAGGTCTCGTTGATGGCATAGACGGTGAACGAGTAGGCCTGGTTGTTGTCGAGCCCGGTCGCGGTCACCTCGGGCCGGCGGGTCGTCGTCGACCCGCCGTCCTGCCACGACACGACGTACTGCTTGATGTCGGAGGTCTGGGTGGTCGGCGGGGTCCAGCGGAGCTTGAGGAAGGTGTCACCCTCCTTGACCAGGGTGATCGGTCCGACCCGGCCGGGACGTGCGTCGGGCGTCGCGACCGCGGACCGGGGGCTCCACGCCGACCAGCCGACGGCGTTGTGGGCACGCACCTCGAAGCGGTAGTCGCGACCGTTGACGAGGCCGGACACCTCGCAGCTGGTGCCGCCGCACTCACGACGCTCACCGCCGCTGCGCACCTCGTAGCGGTCGATCGGCGCGCCGTTGGCCTCGGGCGCGCGCCACGAGAGCGCCACCTCCTGGTCACGGACGGCGGTGCCGGGCACCGGCGCGGTCGGCCGGTCGGGCACGTCGAGCACGTCGAGGACCAGGCGTCCCTCGGCTTGGCGCTCGGGCCCGGAGGACCCGGCGACGTCGCTCATCACGACGCGGAACTCGGCGCGCCCGTCGACCACGGCCCCGGTGCGCAGCCGCACCGACGAGCCGTCGGCGGTGGCCTGGACGTCGAGACCGGTGAGCTGCTCGATCGAGACGACGGTGGGCTCGGGTGTGGCCACGCCCGGGCGCAGGTACGGCGCCAGGTCGAAGGTGCGCTGCTGGCCGGCCCGCATGTCGTCGAGGCGGATCGGCACCAGCGTCGGCGGTGGGGACCGGACCACCACGACCTGGATCAGGCCGGGGTCGCTGCCCCCGGAGGTGACCTTCAGCTCGGCCCGGCTGCCGGGCGCGGTGGTGCCGGCGGCGTTGATCTCGATGGTCCGCCCCTGGCCCTGGATGATCGCCAACCCGTCGACGGAGGTGTTCCAGTCGGCGTCGAAGGACAACGCGTCGACCTCGTCGGGCTCGGGGGTCCAGACGTGGCACAGCGAGGCGATGTCGAGGGAGAGCGTGCGGTCCTGGGCGATCCGCACGGGCTGGGTGGGGCAGCGCAGGATGGGGTCGCGCGAGCCGACCTGGACGGGCACGGACACCGTCGCCTCGACCCCGTCGGGGTCGTCGACGGACTCGCCCGTGGTGACCTCGAAGACCAGGGCACCGGGGCCCTGGTAGGTGTCGGCGGCCGTGACCTCGAAGCGGGCCTTGCCGGTGATCCGCGGGACGACCGCGCTGGCGGGCGAGCCGGAGACCCGGTCCTTGAGCGTGAAGATGACCGGGCCACCGGCCGGGTCGACGACGTAGTCGGCGAGGTCGAAGTCCGCGGTGGCGCCCGGCTCGACCTCGAGGACCGCCCCCGGCACGACGTACGGCGCCTCGCCGGCGAGCGGGGGCACGAAGACCGACGCGGTCGCCGAGCCACCGTCGGCGTCGACGACGCGGAAGGACACGACCCGGGGCTCGTCGCCGCGCGCGACCGTGACCGTGCCGTCGGCGACGCTCGCGGTGACGCCCGGCGGCGCGAAGACCTCGGCGACCGACAGGTCGGCGTCGTCGCCGTCGGGGTCGTAGGCCGTCTCGAGCACGTCGACGGTCACCGTGGACGCGTCGCCCCGGCCGTCGACCTCGCCGCCGGCGACCGCCGCGGCGTCGACCGACCCCTCGACCGCCGGGGTGCCGTAGGCGTCGAAGGCGACCGGCGGGTTGTTGAACGGCTCGGACAGCCGCACCGTCGCGGTGGTCTGCGAGGACTCCAGGCCGTTGGTGACCCGGTAGACGGCCTCGATCGTGCGACCGTCACCCCTGGCCGGGACCTGGACGACCAGCGGGCCCTGCGGCGACTCCAGGCTGACACCCGGTTGCCGGCCCACCAGCTCGACCTCGACGCGGTCGCCGGCGGCGACGTAGTCGTTGGCGAGCACGTCGAGGCGTGCGGTGCGTCCGGGCTCGGTGGTGAGGGTGTCGGGCACCGCCAGCGGCGGCTGTGGGGTGCCCGGGGCGGTCACCGCGACCCGGACGGTGCCGGTGGCCGGCGCCCCGAGGGCGTCGATGACGGTGTAGGAGAACTCGTCGGTGCCGACGCTGCCCGGGTAGGCCTGGTAGACCAGCGACGTCGCCCCGAACCGGACGATGCGGCCCAGCTCGGGCCCGGAGGCGATTCCGGTGAGGGTCACCGGGTCACCGTCGGGGTCGACGTCCGCGCCGGGCAGGCGCAGCGTGATCGTGTCGCCGGCGACCGCTCGCCCCTCGAGCGCAGGCGGCTCGGGCGGCTGGTTGCGGCGGTCGGCCGGCACCACCTGCACCTCGAGGGTCCCAGGCGCCCGCTGCCCGCCGGCGTTGCTGGCGAGGTAGCGCACCGTGTAGGTCTCGGTGTCGTCGATCTGCTGCGGCGCGACGTAGCGGACGAACCGGTGGGTGACGAACGCCTGCCCGGTCGGCGCCCGGGCGTCGTCGCCGGGGCCCTGGACGGCCAGGACGCCGGCGTCCTGGCCGGGGACGTCGCCGACGAGCTCGAGCTCGTCGCCCGCGGGACTGAAGTCGTTGTCGAGCACCGGGACCGACACGGCCCCGCCGGCCCGCACGACGACCCGGTCGACCTCGGTCACGGGGGTGTTGTCGGCCGGTGCCGGTCGCCAGGTCACCACGACCTGGCCCTGGATCCCCGACCGGCTGCCGTTGCTGATGGTGTAGCGGACCAGCTGCGGGTTGGGGGCCAGGTCGCCGGTGCGCGCCGCGATGCGCAGCCACCGGCCCTGGACGACGGCGACGTCGAGCGACTCCTCGCCCCCGCGGTCGGCCTCGGCGCCCTGGACGACCAGGATGCCGCCGGAGGGGTCGACGTCGTTGGCGACGACGTCGACCAGCGAGGCCGCCTGGCCGTAGACGGTGAGGCTGTCGGGCATCGCCACCGGCGCCGCGGGCGGCCTGTCCGGGGCCTTGACGTCGACGCGGATGCGCCCGGCGTCGAAGGGCGCGTTGCCGTAGCGCAGGTCGTAGTCGAGGAAGTAGGTGCGCGGCTGGTCGGCGGTGAAGCTGATCGTGCCGTCGACCAGGTCGGTGCGGACCTCGGCCCCGCCGACCTGGGCGATCTGGCCGGCCAGCTCGACGAGCGCGGTCGGGTTGACCGGGTCGGACCCGGGCAGGTCGTTGGCCAGGGGTCGGATGGTGAGGGTCTTGCCGGCCTCCCCGGACACGACGTCGGGCTCGGCGGTGCCGGGGAACGCCTTGCGGTCCTTGACGTCCTGGACGCGGACCTGCAGCTCGTCCTCGACCGGCTCGCCGATGCCGTCGCTGACGCCGTAGGCGACCGTCACGACGCCGCTCGTGGCCGGAGCGGTGAAGCGGACCCGGCCGGCCGACGTGGGACGGGCCAGGGCCCCGCTGCGCTCGCCGCCCTTGGCCTCGGCCGAGGCCAGGGAGAGCGGGTCGCCGTCCTGCTTGTCACGCCAGTCGGGCAGGACCGGGATGTCGAGGGTGCCGCCGGCCGGCACGGTCCAGTCCCGCTTCTCGAAGCCCTCGCGCAGCTGGGGTGGGGCGTCGACGTCGTCGCTGCGCGGAGTCACCCGGACGGTCGCGGTGTCGCTGAGGCCGCTGCGCCCGTCGTCGATCGTGTAGTCGAACCTGGTGGGGCCGGCGTCGTCGGGCAGCGTCACCTGGACGGTCTGGCCGTCGGGGCTGATGCTGATGTCGGCGTCGGAGCCGGTGACGTCGCCCACGCCGGCGATGGCCAGCAGCCGTCCGGCCGGCGCCGTGTCGTTGTCGAGCGGGTGCAGCACCGTGGTGCGTCCTCGACGCGCCCCGAGGTCGTCGTCCTTGGCCTCCGGCGGACGACGGTCGCCCTGGTCCTCGTTGTTGTTGTCGTCCTTGTCGTCGCTCGGGTCGGGCTTGAGCTGGAAGGCGTCCCAGTCGTCGAGTCGGGTCGGCTGGTCGGAGTCGATGTCCCAGACCGCGCCCGTGGTGCGGTCGTTGAGGACGATCTCGCCGCGGTTGACCCGGAACACCAGGTCGGTGGTCCGGGTGCCGAGGCCGGAGACCCTGGGCTCGGCGCCGTCGCAGACGGTCGCCACGGTGCCCAGGCCACCGGACCACGCGCCGTAGACGCAGGCACCCAGGCGCACGGGCGGGGTCGGCCGCCCGCTGACCCCGTCGACGAGGGTGGTCTCGTCGCCGGTGTCGAGGTCGACGGCCAGCAGGGAGTCGGTGGTCGTCACCAGGACCGAGCCGGCGTCGGGACCCGGCACCTGCAGCGTGGCGTCGGGGGTCACGTCGGTGTCGGGCCCGCCGACGACCCGCAGCGCCCCCGAGGCACCGTCGAGGACGACCGCGCGGTCGCCCACGGCCGTCACCGTCGTCGCGGGGCCGAGGTCGGCCCCGAGCGGGGTCCGGGTCGGGGCGGCCAGACCCGCGTCGGTGGGCGCGAAGCGTCGCAGCACGTCGTCGGACGTCGAGGCGACCAGCACCTGCCCGTCGAGCGTCACGGCGAGACCGGCGTCCTCGCCCGTGGTGGCGAGCGGGTCGGTGCCGGCGTCGAGCGCCGAGACCGGGGGCACCCCCAGCCGGGTGTCGACGCGCTCGGCCCACAGGGTGCCGGCGGCCGGGTCGAGCACCGCGGCGGTGCCCCCGGCCAGGCCGACCTGGGCCGCCGCGGGCAGCGTGGCGTCCTCACCGTCGAGCAGGGCGACCTTGCCCGGGTCGAGCGTGCTCAGGACGCCGGCCGACACGTCGATCCCGAGCACCGCGGCGCCGTCCTGGACGACGTCGAGCTGGGTGTCCTGCTCGACGAACGCGACCCCGTCGAGCTGCGCGATCGGCTTGTTGATCCGCCCGTGGAAACCGTCACGGCCGTTGGTCACCCAGATGCCGCCGTCGTTGAGCTGTGCGTCGTGCGTGCGGTAGCCGTCGGCCTGCGTCGCGACCACCACCATCCCGGTCACGGCGACGAGCAGCGCGAGGTTGGACGCGATGGCGACACGATGCCGTCGCACGGAGCCCATGACGCCCAAGACCGCCTCCAGTGACCGAGTGGGGAAAGGGTAAGGAGCCCCTCCGGGCTGCGCCAAGTCGCGGCACCGGTGGAGAATGCCCGCGTGGAGGCGACCTACACCCCCGGCGACGGCCTCGTCGTCGGCGCAGGCCCCCGGTGGCTGCTGGTCTCCCCCGACCCCGGACCCGACGCGGCCGACGTGCTCTGGGCGCTGGTGACCGACCCCCGCGCCGGGGCCGCTGCCGTGGTCGGTGCCGTCGTCGACGCCGTCGCCGCTGCCTGCGGGGCCCCGGTCGCCCTGGTGCTGGTCGACCTGACCCCGGGCGCCGAGACCTCCACGACCCGCGGGACCGGTCGCCACACCAGCCTCGACGGCGTGCACACCCTCGACCTGGGTGGGCCGGACGCCCCCGACGCCCCCGTACGCCGCCTGGTCGGCGGCGTCGTCGGCGCGGCGCGGCTGGTGCTGCGCCCGACCGGCCCGACCGGCCCGACCGGCCCGACCGGCGCCGTGACGGCGTCCGAGCCCGGCGTACCGACCGAGGGTCTGATCGACGGCATCCCCCCCGAGATCCTGGCGGCCAGCGCCCCGACCCCGCCGACCCCGCCGACGACGACGGCGGAGCCGCTGCTGCGGGTGGATCGGATCGACAGCACGGTGCGCCGCGACCTCGACCACGACGGCCGTACGACCCACCGGCTACCGGCCCCGGGCGGACCGCCGCTTCCTCCCCCACCGGGCGCACACCTGCAGCAGACCACCAACGAGACCGTGCTCGCGGTGCACTGCCCCGCCGGCCACGTGACCGCCGCCTACAGCCCGCGGTGCCGGGTGTGCCACCAGGCCGTGGCGCCGCAGGAGCCGCACCGGATGCCGCGGCCCCGCCTGGGCACGCTCCACCTGCCCGACGGCGAGCGCGTGCCCCTCGACCGGGGCGTCGTCCTGGGTCGCCAGCCCGAGCCGGTGCCGGGCGGCGCCGAGTGGCCGCACCTGGTGCGGCTCCCCCCGCAGGCCACGTTCGTCTCGCGCAGCCACCTGTCGGTCGTCCTGGAGGGCTGGCTGGTGATCGCGACCGACCTGGGCTCGCGCGGCGGCACCACGCTGCGGGTGGCCGGCCGGCCGCCCCAGCGCATCCGCGGCCACGAGCAGTACGTCTGGGAACCTGGCCAGGTGCTCGACCTGGCCGACAGCTACGAGATCGTCTACGAGGTCACCGAGTGAGCGGCGCGCCCGAGATCCCCGGCTACACCTTCCTGCAGCACCTGGGCAGCGGAGGGTTCGCCGACGTCTTCCTCTACGAGCAGCAGTGGCCGCAGCAGCGCGTCGCCGTCAAGGTCGTGCGCCCCGACGTCTTGCTGACCGAGCGCGAGAAGGGGTTGTTCGCCGCCGAGGCCAACGCGATGGCCACGCTCGCCGACCACCCCTACATCGTCTCGGTGATCACCGCCGGCACGATAGGCGCCAGCGGACCCGCTGCCGGGCGGCCCTACCTGGTGATGCGCTACTGCCCGCCGCCCGACCTCGGGGTGCGCGTGCGCCAGGCGCCGATGTCGGTCGCCGACGCCCTCAGCACCGGCATCAAGCTCGCCAGCGCCGTCGAGACCGCCCACCGGGCCGGCATCGTGCACCGCGACATCAAGCCGAGCAACGTGCTGGTGACGACCTACCAGGAACCCGCGCTCACCGACTTCGGCATCGCGGGCTACCTCCACGAGGTCGGGGCCGAGTCCGAGGTCCGCATCTCCTACCCGTGGTCGCCGCCCGAGCTGCTCGACGGGCGCTCCAACGGCTCGGTCGCCAGCGACGTCTATTCGCTCGGCGCGACGATCTGGAACCTGCTGACCGGGCGGTCGCCCTTCGCCGTGATGCACGGCGACAACACCCCGCGGGCCCTGTCGGCGCGCATCCTGCACACCCCCGCACCCGGCACCGGGCGCCCCGAGGTGCCGCCGGCGCTCGAGGGGCTGCTGGCCCAGTGCCTGGCCAAGGCGCCCGAGCACCGACCGGGCTCGGCTCTCGAGCTGGCGCGTGCCCTGCAGCGCATCGAGGCCCAGGCCGGCTACGCCCGCACCGCGATCGCGGTCGAGGGGGACCGCCCGGCGAGCGACGGCGCAAGGGTCGTCCCCCCGGCGGTCGGCGACCCCGACGCGACCTACGTCAAGCCGATCACCGTGATCCCCGCCTCCGGGCCGCGGGCCGCCCGGATCGAGTCCGCGTCCGACCCCACCGGCACGGGCCCCTCCGAGCGCGGCTCGCGGGCGGGCCTGGTGTGGGCGGTCGTCGGTGCCGTCGTCGCGGCGGCGGTCGTCGGCTTCCTCGCGCTGCGCGGGGGTGGCGAGGAGGAGCCGCCGGTCACGCTCGACCCGGCGACCCGGACCCCCGCGCCGATCGAGGCGGGCTCGCTGCCGCTGCCTCCCGAGGTCGAGGCGACCCGACGCGGCGACCGGGTCACGTTCACGTGGCGCGCCCCGGACAAGCAGCGTGCCGGCGACACCTGGATGTGGCGTCGTACGGACACCGGCGAGGCCGTCCGCACCGGCGACACCGAGGTGGTGGTGCGCTCGGCCGACCGCGTGTGCGTGCAGGTCGTGCTGATCCGCGACGGCGACGACTCGCCGCCGACCGAGCGCTGCCGCTGAGTCGGAGCGGTCGGGTCAGTCGCCGCCGTAGGTCACGCCGAGCGACTCCAGGACGACCTTGCCGCCGTCGAGGGCGGTGAGCACCCAGGTGCCGCCGTCGGGGGTCAGGGTGAAGGTGTGCTCGCTGTGCGCGGCCCAGGAGCCGTCGTGGGTGACGACGGTCCAGTCGTCGTCGAGCAGGTCGACCTCGGCGCTGCCGAGGGTGACCATGGGCTCCACGGCCAGGGCGAGGCCCGGCACGAGCCGGGGGCCGCGACCGGGCTTGCCGTAGTTGGGGACGTCGGGCGCCTGGTGCATCTCGGAGCCGATGCCGTGCCCGGTGTAGTCCTCGAGGATCCCGTAGCGACCGGCCGCGCGGACGTGGGTCTCGACGGCGTGCGAGATGTCGGTGACCCGACCGCCGGGTCGGGCCGCGGCGATGCCGCGCCACATGGCCTCCTCGGTCACCCGCATCAAGGTGGCGACCTCCTCTGGCACGTCCCCGAGCGCGATGGTGATGGCGGCGTCGCCGTGCCAACCGTCGACGATCGCACCGCAGTCGATCGAGACCAGGTCGCCCTCGGACAGGACCCGCCCACCCGGGATGCCGTGCACGACCTCGTCGTTGACCGAGACGCACAACGACCCGGTGAACCCGTGGTAGCCCAAGAACGAGGGCGTGGCCCCGAGCTGGCGGATGTGGGCCTCAGCGGCGGCGTCGAGCTCGCCGGTGGTCAGGCCGGGTCGCGCGAGCTCGCGCACCATCTCGAGGGTGCGACCGACCACGAGCCCGGCTCGCCGCATGACGGCGACCTGCTCGGGCGTCTTGACCTGCACGCCCCGATCACGCCACCCCAAGGTGACTCAGCTCTCTGGAATGATGTCGAGGGCGGCGAAGACGCGCTCGGTGACCTCGTCGACCTCGCCCATGCCGTCGACCTCGACCAGGACGCCGCGCGAGCGGTAGAGCTCGATGAGCGGCTCGGTCTCCTTGGTGTAGAGCTCCTGACGGCGCCGGATGACGTCCTCGGTGTCGTCGGCGCGACCCTCGGTCTGCGCGCGCTGCAGGAGGCGGGCGACGAGCTCGTCGGCGTCCACGGTGAGCACCACGGCCGCGTCGAGCTTGTGCCCGGTGAAGGAGATCATGCCGTCGAGCTCCTCGACCTGCGCGGTCGTGCGCGGGTAGCCGTCGAGCAGGAACCCGGGAGCAGCGTCCGGCTCGTCGATGCGGTTGCGCACCATCAGGTTGGTGACCTCGTCGGGGACGTACTCCCCCGCGTCCATGTAGTGCTTGGCCTTGATCCCGAGCTCGGTGCCCTGGGACACGTTGGCCCGGAAGATGTCGCCGGTCGAGATCGCAGGGATGCCGAAGTGGTCGGCCACCTTGGTGGCTTGGGTTCCCTTACCCGCACCGGGGGGGCCCATCAGGATGAGGCGCATGGCTACCGCAAGAATCCTTCGTAGTTGCGCTGCTGGAGCTGGCTCTCGATCTGCTTCACCGTGTCGAGCGCGACGCCGACCATGATCAGGATCGAGGTGCCACCGAACGGGAAGTTCTGGTTGGCCTCGATCAGGACCAGGGCGATCAGCGGGATCAGTGAGATCAGTCCGAGGTAGATGGCACCCGGCAGCGTGATGCGGGACAGGACGTAGGACAGGTAGTCCTCGGTCGGCTTGCCCGCCCGGATCCCGGGGATGAAGCCGCCGTACTTCTTCATGTTGTCGGCCACCTCTTGCGGGTTGAAGGTGATCGAGACGTAGAAGTAGGTGAAGAAGATGATCAGGGAGAAGTAGGCGACCATGTAGTAGGGGTGGTCGCCGCGCACGAAGTGGTCGTTGATCCAGGTGATGTAGCCCGGCTGGTCGGCACTGCCGCGGTTGAACTGGACGGCCATGGCCGGCAGGTAGAGCAACGACGACGCGAAGATCACCGGGATGATGCCGGCCTGGTTGACCTTGAGCGGGATGTAGGTCGAGCTGCCGCCGAACATCTTGCGGCCGACCATCCGGCGCGCGTACTGCACCGGGATGCGGCGCTGGGCCTGCTCGATGAAGATCACCGCGGCGATGATGACCATGCCGATCACGATGACGATCCCGAAGGTCCACCAGCTCTTGGTCTTGCCGACGGCCCACAGCTGGGCCGGGAAGGTCGCGACGACCTGGGTGAAGATGAGGATCGACATGCCGTTGCCGACGCCGCGCTCGGTGATGAGCTCGCCGAGCCACATGATGACGGCCGTGCCGGCGGTCATGGTGACGACCATGACCAGGAAGGTCTGCAGCCCGTTGTCGAACAGCAGGGGCTCGGTGCAGCCCTGCAGCAGGTTGCCCGAGCGGGCCAGGGCCACGATGCCCGTCGCCTGGAGGACCGCGAGGCCCAGCGTCAGGTAGCGGGTGTACTGGGTGATCTTGGTCTGCCCCGACTGACCCTCCTTCTTGAGCGCCTCGAGCCGTGGGATGACCACGACGAGCAGCTGCAAGATGATGCTGGCGGTGATGTAGGGCATGATCCCGAGCGCGAAGATCGTCAGCTGGAGCAGCGACCCGCCCGAGAACAGGTTGATGAGGGTGTAGACCCCCTGGCTGTTGGCGTCGTTGCCGAGGCAGTCCTGCACGGCGGCCACGCTGACCCCGGGCGCCGGGATCTGGGACCCCGCGCGAAAGATCGTGATGATCAGCAGGACGAACAGCAGCTTCTTGCGAAGGTCCGGTGTACGGAAGGCGTTCACGAACGCGGTGAGCACGTTTCCTCTTTCTCCAGCAGATGAGGGGCCGGACCGAGCGGCTGTGACGTGACGGACACGCCGAAGCACGAGCGCTGGGCCTCGGGAAGCCTAACAGGCGACGAAGGGGCGTTCCTCATCAGCGGGAACGCCCCTTCGTCTTCGAGCTTGTGGAAATGTCAGGCCACGGTGACCGAGCCGCCGGCGGCCTCGATCTTCTCCTTGGCCGAGGCCGAGAACGCCTGGGCGGTGACCGTCACCGGGACGGTGATGTCGCCCTGGCCGAGCACCTTGACCGGCTGGCCCTTGCGGACCGCGCCCTTGGCCACGAGGGCGTCGACGCTGACGTCGCCCCCCTCGGGGAACAGGGTGCCGAGCTTGTCGAGGTTGACGACCTGGAACTCGACGCGGAACGGGTTCTTGAAGCCCTTGAGCTTGGGCAGACGCATGTGGATCGGCATCTGGCCACCCTCGAAGGCGACGGGGACCTGGTAGCGGGCCTTGGTTCCCTTGGTACCGCGGCCGGCGGTCTTGCCCTTGGAGCCCTCACCGCGACCCACGCGGGTCTTGGCCTTCTTGGCGCCCGGTGCCGGGCGCAGGTGGTGCAGCTTGAGCGTCATGTCACTCGACCTCCTCGAACGTCACCAGGTGACGGACCGTGTGGACCATGCCACGGATCTCGGGGCGGTCCTCCTTGACGACCACGTCACCGATGCGCTTGAGGCCCAGCGACCGGACGGTCTCGCGCTGGTTGGCCTTGCACCCGATGGTGGACTTCAACTGCTGGATCTTGAGCTGGGCCATCACGACACCCCCGCCGCAGCAGCGGCCTCGGCCGCCTCGACACGACCCTCGGCCTGGGCCTTGAGCAGCGCGGCCGGAGCCACGTGCTCGACCGGCAGGCCACGGCGAGCCGCCACGGCCTCCGGCTGCTCGAGCATGCGCAGCGCCTCGACCGTCGCGTGGACGATGTTGATCTGGTTGGACGAGCCGAGCGACTTGCTCAGCACGTCGTGGATGCCGGCGCACTCGAGGACGGCGCGCACCGGGCCACCGGCGATGACGCCGGTACCGGGCGAGGCCGGCCGCAGGAAGACGACGCCGGCCGCCTTCTCACCCTGCACCGGGTGCGGGATGGTGCCCTGGATGCGGGGCACGCGGAAGAACGCCTTCTTGGCCTCCTCGACACCCTTGGCGATCGCCGCGGGCACCTCCTTGGCCTTGCCGTAGCCGACACCGACCATGCCGTCGCCGTCACCGACGACGACGAGGGCGGTGAAGCTGAAGCGCCGACCACCCTTGACGACCTTGGCGACGCGGTTGATCGCGACGACGCGCTCGAGGTACTGGCTCTTCTCAGCGCCCTGACCACGACCTCCGTCACGGCCGCGGCCCTGACGGTCGCCGCCACCGCGCTGTCCGCGCTGGGGTCCACTCATGAGTCTCTACTCCCTGTTCGTGTTGGTCGCTGGCTTAGAACTCGAGCCCGCCGGAGCGGGCCCCGTCTGCCAGGGCCGCGATCCGGCCGTGGTACTTGTTGCCGGCGCGGTCGAAGACCACGGTCTCGACACCCTGGGCCTTGGCACGCTCGGCGACGAGCTCACCGACCCGGGTGGCCTTGGCGCTCTTGTCACCCTCGAGGCCGCGCAGGTCGGCCTCCATGGTCGAGGCCGAGGCCAGCGTCTTGCCGATCAGGTCGTCGACGACCTGGACGGTGATGTGCTTGCTCGAGCGGGTGACCACCAGGCGCGGACGCTCGGCGGTGCCACTGATCTTCTTGCGGCCGCGCACCTGGCGCTTGAGCCGCGACTGCAGGCGCTTGGACGCGTGCTTCTGCTGCTTGATCTTGACGGCCATGGACTACTTACCAGCCTTTCCGACCTTGCGGCGGATCTGCTCTCCGGAGTACCGGATGCCCTTGCCCTTGTAGGGCTCGGGCTTGCGAAGCTTGCGGATGTTGGCGGCGACCTCGCCGACGAGCTGCTTGTCGATGCCGACGACGCCGAGGCGGGTCGGTCCGTCGACGGTGAAGGTGATGCCCTCGGGCGCGTCGAAGATGATCACGTGGGAGTAGCCGAGCTGGAACTCGAGCTGGGTCGGTCCCTTCGACAGCACGCGGTAACCGACGCCGACGATCTCGAGCTTCTTCTCGTAGCCGTCGGTCACGCCGACGACCATGTTGTTGACGAGGGTGCGGGTGAGGCCGTGGAGCGACTTGCTGATCCGGTCGTCGTCGGGGCGCTTGACGTCGAGGACGCCCTCGCCCTGCTCGACCACGATCGGCTCGGCCACGGTGTGCGACAGGGTGCCCTTGGGCCCCTTGACGGTCACGAGCGGACCGTTGATGGCGACGTCGACCCCGGACGGGACCGCGACGGGAAGCTTGCCAATGCGCGACATGCTGGTGTTCTCCTTCTCGGTCTCGTCGTTACCAGACGTAGGCGAGGACTTCTCCGCCCACGCCCTTCTGGTTGGCCTGCTTGTCGGTGAGCAGACCCTGGCTGGTGGAGATGATGGCGATACCAAGTCCGCCGAGCACCTTGGGCAGGCCCGTGTGCTTGGCGTAGACCCGGAGGCCGGGCTTGCTGATGCGGCGCAGGCCGGCGAGCGAGCGCTCGCGGCTGCGGCCGTACTTGAGGGTGATGGTCAGCGTCTGGCCGACGCCCTCGTTGTCGGTCACGTCGAAGGAGGCGATGTAGCCCTCCTGCTTGAGGATCTCGGCGACGCCCTGCTTCAGCTTGCTGTAGGGCATGGAGACGTCGTCGTGGAACGCCTGGTTGGCGTTGCGCAGACGCGTGAGCATGTCTGCGATCGGGTCGGTCATCGTCATGGAAGGTCGTTCTCTCTCTTCTGTGGTTTCCGCTCCGCGACGGGAGCGGACCTTCAGCGGTTGATGTGGCTGGGGTTCACCAGGAGGACTTGGTCACGCCGGGCAGCTCGCCGCGGTGGGCCATCTCGCGCAGGCAGATGCGGCACAGGCCGAACTTGCGGTAGACGGCCTTGGGGCGGCCGCAGCGCTGGCAGCGGGTGTAGCCGCGCACGGCGAACTTGGGCTTGCGGGCCGCCTTGACCCGGAGGGCTGTCTTGGCCATGTCTCAGTTCTCCTTGAAGGGGAAGCCGAGCTGCTTGAGCAGCGCGCGACCCTGGTCGTCGTTCGTGGCGGTGGTGACGATGGTGATGTCCATACCGCGCTGGCGGTCGACCTTGTCCTGGTTGATCTCGTGGAACATGACCTGCTCGGTCAGGCCGAAGGTGTAGTTGCCGTTGCCGTCGAACTGGCCCGGGTTGAGACCGCGGAAGTCACGGATGCGGGGCAGGGCCAGCGACAGCAGGCGGTCGAGGAACTCCCACATGCGGTCACCGCGCAGGGTGACGTGGCAGCCGATCGGCATGCCCTCGCGCAGCTTGAACTGGGCGATGGACTTGCGGGCCTTGGTCACGGCCGGCTTCTGGCCGGTGATCGCGGTGAGGTCGCGGATCGCGCCCTCGATCAGCTTGGAGTCGCGAGCGGCCTCGCCGACACCCATGTTGACCACGATCTTGGTCAGGCCGGGGACCTGCATGATGTTGGCGATCTCGAACTCGGACCTGATGGCCGGGACGATCTCCTCGCGGTAGCGCGTCTTAAGACGCGGGGTGACCTTCTCGGCCACTGCTCCCTCGGTCATGCTCAGATCTCCTTGCCGGTCTTGCGCGAGATGCGCACGCTGCGCGTGCCCAGGTAGGTGGAGCCGTCGGGGCGGCGCTTGGTGACCTCCTCGCGGCGGAAGCCGATCCGGGTCACCCCGTCTCCCTCGACGAGCATCACGTTGGACACGTGGATCGGGGCCTCGGTGGTGATGATGCCGCCGGTGTTGCCCGCACGGCCGCCCTGGTTGACGACCTTCGTGTGCCGCTTGATGCGGTTGACGCCTTCGACGATCAGCCGCTGCTCCTCACGGAGCACCTTGATGACCTTGCCCTCGGCGCCCTTGTCCTTGCCCGCGATCACCTTGACGGTGTCGCCCTTCTTGATGTCGATCTTGGCCTTCTTGGGCGTAGCCATCACAGCACCTCCGGGGCGAGCGAGATGATCTTCATGAACTTCTTCTCGCGCAGCTCGCGGCCCACGGGGCCGAAGATGCGGGTACCGCGCGGCTCGCCGTCGGCCTTGAGGATGACGGCGGCGTTCTCGTCGAAGCGGATGTAGGACCCGTCGGCGCGGCGGCGCTCCTTGACGGTGCGCACGATGACGGCCTTGACGACGTCGCCCTTCTTGACGTTGCCGCCGGGGATCGCGTCCTTGACCGTGGCCACGATGACGTCACCGATGCCGGCGTAGCGCCGACCCGAGCCGCCGAGCACGCGGATGCAGAGGATCTCCTTGGCACCCGTGTTGTCGGCGACCTTGAGTCGCGACTCCTGCTGAATCACTGTTTTCTCCTTGTCGAGCCGGTTCTCCGCGCCTCACGAGCGCGGAGCCTGGCTGAACGGTGTTGGGCTGAGAAGGGTTTTACTTGGCCTTCTCGAGGATCTGGACGAGGCGCCAGCGCTTGGTCGCCGACAGCGGACGGGTCTCCATGATCAGGACCCGGTCGCCGGTGCCGCACTCGTTGTTCTCGTCGTGCGCCTTGAGCCGGCTGGTGCGGCGCATGACCTTGCCGTAGAGCGCGTGCTTGACACGGTCCTCGACCTCGACCACGACGGTCTTGTCCATCTTGTCGCTGACTACCAGACCCTCACGGGTCTTGCGCGCGTTGCGCTGGGTCGGCGTGCTCGTCGTGTCACTCATGCGGTTGCCTCGTCGTTCGTGCCGGGAGCGGTACGGATGCCGAGCTCGCGCTCGCGCACCACGGTGTAGATCCGCGCGATGTCCTTCTTGACCGTGCGAAGCCGGCCGTGGCTCTCGAGCTGGCCGGTCGCGGCCTGGAAGCGCAGGTTGAACAGCTCCTCCTTGGCCTCGCGCAGCTTGGACTCGAGATCGATGTCGTTGAGCTCGTCGAGCTCGTGGGCCTTGACCTCGGCAGCCATCAGAACTCACCGGCCTCTCGGGTGATGAAGCGGCACTTCATGGGCAGCTTGTGGATCGCGCGGCGCATCGCCTCGCGGGCGACCTCCTCGTCGACACCGGACAGCTCGAACATGACGCGGCCGGGCTTGACGTTGGCGATCCACCACTCGGGAGAACCCTTGCCGGAACCCATACGGGTCTCGGCGGGCTTCTTGGTCAGCGGGCGGTCCGGGTAGATGTTGATCCAGACCTTGCCGCCACGCTTGATGTGGCGGGTCATGGCGATACGGGCGGACTCGATCTGGCGGTTGGTCACGTAGTGACCCTCGATCGCCTGGATCCCGAACTCACCGAACGCCAGCGTGGTGCCACCCTTGGCCGCGCCACGGCGGTTGGGGTGGTGCTGCTTGCGGTGCTTGACGCGACGGGGCATCAGCATGGTTCAGCCCTCCGTTCCGGAAGTCGTCTCCGCGGGAGCCACCGTGTCGGCCTGTCCTGCGACAGCGCCCTCGGCGCCACCCTCGCGGTCCGCGCGGGTCGGGCGCGAGCCACGGCTCGGACGCTCGCCACCGCGCTGCGGGCGGTTGCTGCCGCCGCGGCCGGGGACACCGGCGCGCGCTGCGGCCTGGGCCTGACGCTCGGCACGGGTGCCGGCGACCTCGCCCTTGTAGATCCAGACCTTCACGCCGATGCGGCCGAAGGTGGTCTTGGCCTCGTAGAAGCCGTAGTCGATGTCGGCACGCAGCGTGTGCAGCGGGACGCGACCCTCGCGGTAGAACTCGGTGCGCGACATCTCAGCGCCGTTGAGACGACCGGAGCACTGGATCCGGATGCCCTTCGCACCCGAGCGCATCGTGGTCTGCATCGCCTTGCGCATCGCGCGACGGAACTGCACACGACCGGCGAGCTGCTCAGCGACTCCCTGGGCGACCAGCTGCGCGTCCATCTCCGGGGCCTTGACCTCGAGGATGTTGAGCTGGACCTGCTTGCCGGTGAGCTTCTCGAGCTCGCCACGGATGCGGTCGGCCTCGGCGCCGCGGCGACCGATGACGATGCCGGGGCGGGCGGTGTGGATGTCGACACGGACGCGGTCACGCGTGCGCTCGATCTCGACCTTGGCGATGCCGGCGCGCTCCATGCCCTTGGACAGCAGCTTGCGGATGGCGACGTCCTCGCCCACGTAGGCCTTGTAGAGCTTGTCGGCGTACCAGCGCGACTTGTGGTCGGTGCTGATGCCCAGACGGAAGCCGTTGGGGTTGATCTTCTGGCCCATCAGGCACCCTTTCCGTTCGTCTTGACCGCGGAGGCCGGCTGCACCACGAGGGTGATGTGGCTGGTCCGCTTGTTGATCCGGGTGGCGCGACCCTGGGCGCGGGGGCGCCAGCGCTTCATCGTCGGGCCCTCGTCGACCATGGCCACGGAGACGACCAGGTCGCCGGCGTCGAGGCCCTCGGTGGTCTCGGCGTTGGCGATGGCGCTCTCGAGGACCTTGTAGACGGTCTCGGACGCAGCCTGCGGCGCGAACCGCAGGATGGCCAGGGCCTCGTCGACGGGCAGTCCGCGGACCAGGTCGACGACACGACGGGCCTTCATCGGGGTGATCCGCTGGAAGCGGGCACTCGCGAAGGCACCCGGCTGGTCACCCAGCAGGGAGTCGCGGCGCGCGCTGATGCGGTGACGCTCGGTGGTAGACATCAGCGACGACGCCCCTTCCGGTCTTCCTTGACGTGCCCGCGGTAGGTGCGGGTCGGGGCGAACTCGCCCAGCTTGTGGCCGACCATCGAGTCGGTGACGAAGACCGGGACGTGCTTGCGTCCGTCGTGCACGGCGACCGTGTGCCCGATGAAGTCGGGCGTGATCATCGAACGGCGCGACCAGGTCTTGATGACGTTGTGGGTGCCCTTCTCGTTCTCGGCGTCCACCTTCTTCTGAAGGTGGTCATCGACGAAGGGACCCTTCTTGAGGCTGCGAGGCATCTGTCTTCTTCCCTATCAGCGCTTGTTCTTGCCGGACTTACGCCGGCGGATGATCTGCGAGTCGGAGGCCTTGCGCTTGCGCGTACGGCCCTCGGGCTTGCCCCACGGGGACACCGGGTGGCGTCCACCCGAGGTCTTGCCCTCGCCACCACCGTGCGGGTGGTCGACGGGGTTCATCACGACACCACGCACGGTCGGGCGCTTGCCCTTCCAGCGCATGCGGCCGGCCTTGCCCCAGTTGATGTTGGACTGCTCGGCGTTGCCGACCTCGCCGATCGTGGCGCGGCAGCGCACGTCGACGAAGCGCATCTCGCCCGAGGGCATGCGCAGCGTGGCGCGCGAGCCCTCGCGGGCGATCAGCTGGGCGCTGATGCCGGCGGACCGGGCGATCTTGGCGCCGCCGCCGGGGCGGAGCTCGACGCAGTGGATCGTGGTACCGACGGGGATGTTGCGCAGCGGCAGGTTGTTGCCGGGCTTGATGTCAGCGCCCACGCCGGACTCGATCCGGGTGCCCTGGGTGAGGTCCTTGGGGGCGATGATGTAGCGCTTCTCGCCGTCGGCGTAGTGCAGCAGCGCGATGCGGGCGGTGCGGTTGGGGTCGTACTCGATGTGAGCGACCTTGGCCGGCACGCCGTCCTTGTCGTAGCGGCGGAAGTCGATGATCCGGTAGGCACGCTTGTGCCCGCCGCCCTGGTGGCGCGTGGTGATCCGACCCTGGTTGTTGCGGCCGCCCTTCTTGGGCAGCGGACGCGTCAGGGACTTCTCGGGCGTCGTACGGGTGATCTCGACGAAGTCGGCGACCGACGAGCCACGACGGCCCGGAGTGGTCGGCTTGTACTTGCGGATAGCCATGAGTCAGTAGTCCTCTCGGAACCCGGTCAGGAGACCGGACCCCCGAAGATGTCGATGCGGTGGCCCTCGGCGAGGCTGACGATCGCGCGCTTGGTGTCCTTGCGCTTGCCCAGACCGGACTTGGTGCGGCGCGTCTTGCCGACCCGGTTGAGCGTGTTGACCGAGGTGACCTTGACGTTGAAGATCTTCTCGACCGCGATCTTGATCTCGGTCTTGTTGGCCTCGGGGTGCACCAGGAAGGTGTACTTGTTGGCGTCGAGCAGGCCGTAGCTCTTCTCGGACACCACGGGTGCGATCAGGACGTCACGGTGGTCCTTGTGGATCGTGCTCACTTGTCGCCCTCCTCGGTCTTGTCGAGGCCGACAGCCGGACCGGCGGAGGCCTTGGTGGCGTGGGCGACGAACGCGTCGTAGGCGCCCTGCGTGAACACGATGTCGTCGGAGTCGAGGACGTCGTAGGTGTTGAGCTGGTCGACGGCCACGATGTGGACCTCGTGCGCGTTGCGCAGCGAGAGCCAGGTGACGGTGTCGGTGCGCTCGAGGACCACGAGGAACTTCGTGCGCGACGAGAGCTCGGCCAGCGCCTTGAGCGCCGCCTTCGTCGACGGCTTGTCACCGCTGACGATCGACTCCACGACGTGGATGCGCTCGTTGCGGGCCCGGTCGGACAGGGCACCGCGCAGGGCGGCGGCCTTCATCTTCTTGGGGGTCCGCTGGTCGTAGCTGCGCGGCTGCGGGCCGTGGACGACGCCACCGCCGGCGAACTGCGGCGCACGCGTCGAGCCCTGGCGGGCGCGGCCGGTGCCCTTCTGCTTGTAGGGCTTGCGTCCACCACCGCGCACCTCGGCGCGCGTCTTGGTGGCGTGGGTGCCCTGGCGGGCGGCGGCGCGCTGGGCGACGACGACCTGGTGGATCAGGGGCACGTTGACCTTGGCGTCGAAGATCTCGGCGGGGAGGTCGACCTTGACAGTCTTGACAGCCATGTTCAGACCTCCTGCTTCTTGGCGGCCGAGCGGAGCATGACCAGACCGCCCTTGGGGCCGGGGACGGCGCCCTTGACGAGCACCAGGCCCTTCTCGACGTCGACCGCGTGGACGGTGATGTTCTGCGTGGTGACCACGTCGCTACCCATGCGGCCGGCCATGCGGGTGCCGCGGAAGACGCGACCCGGGGTGGCGCAGGCGCCGATGGAGCCGGGCTTGCGGTGGTTGCGGTGAGCACCGTGCGAGGCGCCCACACCGTGGAAGCCGTGGCGCTTCATGACACCGGCGAAGCCCTTGCCCTTGCTGGTGCCGGTGACGTCGATGACGTCGCCCGCGGCGAAGGTGTCGACCGGGAGCTCCTGGCCCACGGTGTAGGTGGAGGCGTCGGCGGTGCGGATCTCGACGACGTGGCGGCGCGGCGTGGTGCCGGCCTTGTCGAAGTGACCGGCCTGCGGCTTGGTGATCTTGCGACCCTCGATCTCGCCGTAGCCGACCTGGATGGCGTTGTAGCCGTCGGGCTGGGGCAGGCGGACCTGGGTGATGACGTTGGTGCTCACCGCGAGGACGGTGACCGGGACGACCTTGTTGTTGTCGTCCCACAGCTGGGTCATGCCGAGCTTGGTGCCCAGCAGTCCCTTGACGTTGCGTTCGGTAGTCATGGCTCTCCTGGACCTCAGAGCTTGATCTCGATGTCGACGCCCGCAGGCAGGTCGAGGCGCATCAGCGAGTCGACGGTCTTGGGCGTCGGGTCGATGATGTCGATGAGGCGCTTGTGGGTGCGCATCTCGAAGTGCTCGCGGGAGTCCTTGTACTTGTGGGGCGAGCGGATGACGCAGTACACGTTCTTCTCGGTCGGCAACGGCACGGGGCCGGCGACCTTCGCACCCGTTCGGGTGACGGTGTCCACGATCTTGCGCGCCGAGGTGTCGATCACCTCGTGGTCATAGGCCTTGAGCCTGATGCGGATCTTCTGTCCCGCCATAGGTAGCTCGTCCTTACTCGCTCGTCCTGCGTCATGGGTCTGGGCTCCGCTTCCCCACCCCCGCGGTCGGGCGTGTCGCCATATCTGGGACATGACGGGCCGCGCGCGACTGCCTCGAGGCTGTGGATCTCGCGATCCGCGGCCAGCGGTGGTGTGCTGATCGGGTCTCCTGGTGCGGTGCGGCCGGTGCCAACCACCACGTCACGGCGCAACCCGTGAGGGTCGTGCTGGGAGACGCGATTCAGAAGTCAAGACCTGCCGCACCCCGGCAACCCGCCGGAGCAACCTGGATATCTTGGCAGAGATCGGCGTGGTGTCCAACTCGACGGCGATCGGCTGCTGCGGGGCGGGCAGGGACCCAGTCGCGGACGCCCGGCACTGGCCCGGGCAGGGCTCCCGCCGTAGTGTCAGCCCATGCTGAACGAGAACACGTTCTACCTTCCGAGGGGCGCGGAGCACCGATGAGGATCGACGTGCCCGAGGGCACCGACCCGCTGACGCACGTCTGGGGTCGAATGGTGCCCGGCATCGGTCCGGCCGCGGCCGGCTTCGCCCAGAGCGTCTACGAGCACGGCACCCTCGGGCTGCGCGAGTTCGAGGCCGCGCGGCTGCGGATCGCGCAGCTCAACGGCTGCCTGTTCTGCCAGGACTGGCGTACCGAGCGGGACGGCGTCACGGTCGAGGACGCCTTCGCCGACGCGGTCACCGACTGGCACACCACCGAGGCCTTCGACGAGCGCACCCGGCTGGCCGCGGAGTACGCCGAGCGCTTCGCCCTCGACCACCACGGGCTCGACGACGAGTTCTGGACGCGGTTCAAGACGGTCTACACCGATCGCGAGGTCGTGGAGCTCACGATGTGCCTGGGGTCGTGGATCGCCTTCGGCCGGCTCAACCGGGTGCTCGGGCTCGACGAGGCGTGCGTGCTGCCGGGTCACCTCTCCTCGCGCTGACCCGGCTCGGACCGGCTCGGACCGGCTCGGACCGGCTCGGACCGGCTCGGACCGGAAAGGTCGTCACGACCTGACAAGATGACCTCCCCGCCCACCAGCGATGAGGAGCCATGTCGGACTTCCCGCCTCCCGGCCCGCCCCCGCCGCCGGGTGCGCCCGTGCCCGACGAGCCCGTCGCCCCGCGGTGGGGACCCCCGTCGTACCCGCCGCAGCCACTGCCGCCGCCACCGGCCCCCGGGTGGGTCCCTGCGCGCGGGATGCTCGGGGCGGCCCACAAGCCGGGCGCGATGCCGCTGCGCCCGCTCTCGCTCGGTGACATCTACGACGCGGCGTTCCGGATCATCCGCTTCAACCCCAGGGCGACCGTGGGGGCCTCGGTCCTGGTGGCGGCGGTCGCGATGGCGATCCCGGTGCTCGTGGTCGGGGTGCTGACCTGGACGGTCGGGCTGACCTACGACCCGACGGCCACCGACCCGGGCGAGGACCAGGTGATCGGCTTCGTGACCGCGTACGGCTCCTACGCCCTCGGTGCCCTGCTGCAGGGCCTCGGCCTCATCCTGGTCACCGGCATGGTCGTCCACGTGACGGCGGCGGCCGCGGTCGGCAGGCGGCTGACCCTGGGCGAGGCCTGGGCCGCGACCCACGGCCGCCGGTGGCGCCTGGTCGGACTCGCGGTCCTGCTCGGACTCGCGACCATGCTGATCCTGGTCGGCTACGCGCTCTACGTCACGCTCGTCGTGGTGCTGGCCCCGACGCTCGCGGCCGTGCTGCTCATCGTCTTCTCCGTCCCGGTGCTGGCCGCCGTCATGGGGTGGTTCTGGATCCGCGTCTACTACCTGCCCGTGCCCGCCCTGATGCTCGAGGGCCTGGGGGTCGTCGCCAGCATCGGTCGCGGCTACCGGTTGACCCGGGGTGGCTTCTGGCGGATCTTCGGCATCGCGCTGCTCACCTTCGTCATCGGCGCGTTCGCCGGGCAGCTGCTCGGCGTGCCCTTCTCGCTCGGCGGCAGCATCGGGGCGCTGGCCGTGCCGAGCGACCTGGCGCTCTTCGTCACCATCCTCGGCAGCGCGCTGGCGCAGGTCGCCTCGACGGCGTTCGTCGCGCCGTTCACCTCGACGGTGACGAGCCTGCAGTACCTCGACCAGCGGATGCGCACCGAGGGCTACGACGTCGAGCTGATGCGGCAGGCCGGGGTGCTCGACCGATGACGAGACGATGAGGGTCGCGTGAGGCTGGAGCCCCCGCTCGACCCGTCGGGCGACGAGGCCCGCGGGCTGCTGCGCCGCGAGCTCGCCAATCCCGACTACGTCTCCGACGACCTGCTGCAACGGGTCCTCGACTGGATCGGGCGCCAGGTCGACGGCTCGGTCGAGGGCGCCCGCGACCTCCCCACGCTGACGTGGTTCGCGCTCACCGTGGTCGTGGTGGCCCTCGTCGGTGGCCTGGGGTTCCTCGCCTCGCGCGCCCGGCGTACGGCGCGGCGGCCCGGCGGCCGCGACGGCGACGTGCTGGGCGACGAGGTCGTCGGCGCCGCCCGGCTGCGGGCGCGCGCCGAGCTCGCCCTCGCCGAGGGACGCCACGCCGACGCGGTCGTCGACGGGTTCCGGGCCCTGGCCCGACGCCAGGTCGAGCGCGGCCGGCTCGAGGACTCCCCCGGCGTGACCGCCCACGAGGTCGCGGCCGTGCTGGCGCGCGAGTACCCCCAGCTCCGTGGTCGCACCGTTGCGGGCGCCGACCTCTTCGACGCCGTGATGTACGGCGAGCGCCCGGCCTCGCGCGAGCAGGCCGTCGCGGTGCTCGACCTCGACGTCGAGCTGGCGGCGACCCGGTGACCGACGTCGCCGACCGGACGCGTCGGGCCACTCCGCTCGGCCTGCTGCGGCGCCACCGCACCGCGCTGGTCGTCACCGCGTTCCTGGTGCTCGCGGTGGTGGTCGCGCTGCTGACCGGTGGCGGCCAGACCGGCCGCGACGCGACGTACGACCCCGACAACGCGGGCACTGACGGCGCCCGCGCCGTGGCCCGGGTGCTGTCCGACCAGGGCGTCGAGCTCGACGTCGTCCGGTCGGCCGGCGCCCTGGCCGACGCCGGCGCAGGCACCGGCACGACGGTGGTCGTCACCTCGGCCGAGCAGCTCGGCGCGAGCACGGTCGAGCGGCTGCGGCGCGACACCGCCGGCGCGACCGTCGTGGTCGTCGACCCCGGCCCGGCGCTGCTCGACCTGCTCGGCCTACCCGGCTCGGCCGGTGACGCCGACACCGAGCAGCCGGTCGCCGCGTCGTGCGACGACCCGCGCTACGCCGGCCTCGACATCGAGGTCGACGGCGCCACCCGGATGCCCGGCGACGGCTGCTTCGACGACACCCTCGTGACGGTCGACGACCTCACCCTGCTCGGGGCGCCCCAGCTGCTGACCAACGACCAGGTGCTGCGCGCCGACAACGCGGCGGTGGCGCTGCGCCTGCTCGGCCAGCAGGCCCGCGTGGTCTGGTACGTCGCGTCGTACGACGACCTCGTCGGCGACGACGGCGTCGACTTCTGGTCGCTGGTGCCCGACTGGGTGCGCCCGGGGTTCGGGCTGCTGGTGCTGGTGGTCCTCGCGCTGGTGCTCTGGCGCGGACGCCGGCTCGGGCCGCTCGCCACGGAGCCGCTGCCCGTCGTGGTGAGGGCGATCGAGACCACGCGTAGCCTCGGCCGGCTCTACCGGCGCTCGGGCGACCGCGGCCACGCCGCCGCGACCCTGCGCGCCGCCACCCGGGCGCGGGTGCGCACGCGGATGCGGCTCGGCCCCGCCACCGACGAGCAGACCCTGGTGCGCGACGTGGCCCGCCACGTCGGGCGGCCCGAGGCCGAGGTCGCCGACCTCCTCGCCGCCACCGCGCGCCCGCCCGCCACCGACCGTGACCTGATCAGCCTGGCCGCTGCCCTGGCCGCACTCGAGGAAGAGGTACGCCGCTCATGACGTCGCTCGACAAGACCCCGGACGCCCCGGACGCCCCGGACTCCCCCGCCGCGGCCGGCGCCGCGCGCGAGCGGCTGGTCGCCGTACGCCACGAGGTCGCGAAGGCCGTCGTCGGCCAGGACGCCGCCGTGTCCGGGCTGCTGGTGGCGCTGCTGTGCGGGGGCCACGTACTGATGGAGGGTGTGCCCGGCACCGCCAAGACCCTCCTGGTCCGCACCCTCGCGGCCTCGCTGTCGGTCGAGACGCGACGGGTGCAGTTCACCCCCGACCTGATGCCGGGCGACATCACCGGCTCGATGGTCATCGACTCCCACGCCGGCGAGCTGTCGTTCCGCGGCGGGCCGGTCTTTACCAACCTGCTGCTGGCCGACGAGATCAACCGGACGCCGCCCAAGACCCAGTCGGCGCTGCTCGAGGCGATGGAGGAGGGCCAGGTGTCGGTCGACGGCACCACTCACCCGCTGCCGCGGCCGTTCCTGGTGGCGGCGACGCAGAACCCCGTGGAGTACGAGGGCACCTACCCGCTGCCTGAGGCGCAGCTCGACCGCTTCCTGCTCAAGGTGGTGCTGCCGATCCCCGGGCGCGACGCCGAGATCGAGATCCTCCACCGCCACGCCGCCGGCTTCGACCCGCGCGACGTGCGCGCCGCCGGTGTCACCGCGGTCGCCACCGGCGCCGACATCGAGGCCGGGCAGCGCGCCGTGCGCACGGTGCAGGTCGGCCCCGAGGTCGCGGCCTACATCGTCGACATCGCCAGGGCCACCCGCGAGTCGCCCTCGTTGTCGCTCGGCGTCAGCCCGCGCGGCGCGACCGCCCTGCTGCGTGCGGCCCGCGCCTGGGCCTGGCTCTCCGGCCGCGACTTCGTGACACCCGACGACGTCAAGTCCCTGGCCCACGCCACGCTCGTGCACCGGCTCGGCCTGCGACCCGAGGCCGAGCTCGAGGGCGTCGACGTGGCGCAGGTGCTGGCCTCGGCGCTCGGCTCCGTCCCGGTCCCGCGCTGATGGCGGGCTGATGGCGCTCACCGGTCGCACTCCCCTGCTGGTGCTGCTGGGGCTGGTCGCCGTGCTCGTGCGACCGGCCGGCAGCTCGGTGTGGCTGTGGCTGCTGCTCGTGCTGCTGCTCTGCGGTCTCGACCTGCTCCTGGCGCCCCGGCCGTCGTCGCTCAGCGTGGTCCGCCGCCCGACCGGGTCGGTGCGCACGGGGCACCCGGCCGAGTCCCTGGTCGTCGTCACCAACGACTCGACGCGGACGGTGCGTGGCGTCGTACGCGACGCGTGGCAGCCGACCGCCGGCGCCACCAGCAACCGGCACCCGATCCGCCTCGCGCCCGGCGACCGAGCGGGCCTCACGACGCCGCTGCTCCCCCGGCGCCGCGGCGACCTGCGCGCGCTCGGTGTCACCGTGCGCCTGCCGGGTCCGCTGGGTCTCGTGGCGCGCCAGCAGACGATCGACGTGCCGGGCACGGTCCGGTCGCTGCCGCCCTTCGAGTCGCGCAAGCACCTGCCCTCACGGCTGGCGCGCCTGCGCGACCTCGACGGTCGTTCGGCGGTGCGGGTGCGCGGGCAGGGCACGGAGTTCGACTCGCTGCGCGAGTACGTCCGGGGCGACGACGTCCGCTCGATCGACTGGCGCGCCTCGGCCCGCACCACCAACGTCGTGGTGCGCACCTGGCAGCCCGAGCGCGACCGGCGGGTCGTGCTGGTCCTCGACACCTCCCGTACGTCGGCCGGCCGGGTCGACGACGTCCCGCGGCTCGACTCCGCGATGGACGCCGCGCTGCTGCTCGCCGCGCTCGCCGCCCGCGCCGGCGACCGGATCGACTTCGTGGCCGGCGACCGGCGGGTCCGCTCCCGCCTGCGCTCGGCCGGGCGCCGCGACGTCGCCGCGACCCTGCAGGACGCGATGGCCGACCTCCGACCGGTGATCGCCGAGGCCGACTGGGACGCCCTGGCCGGCGCGGTGCAGGGCTTCGGTCGCCAGCGGGCCCTGGTCGTGCTGCTCACCCCGCTCGAGCCGAGCGCGATCGAGGAGGGCCTGCTCAGCGTGCTGCCCACCCTGACCCGCCACCACCGCGTGGTGCTGGCCTCGGTGCGCGACCCCGAGCTCGACCGCCTCGCCGCGCTCCGCGAGACCATCGACGACGTCTACGACGCCGCGGCCGCCGAGCAGGCCGTCGCCCGCCGACGGCGTACCAGCGAGCTGCTGACGAGGCTGGGCGTCGACGTGGTCGACGCCGACGCCCAGCGGCTGCCACCGGCGCTGGCCGACCACTACCTGTCGCTCAAGGCGCAGGGGCTGCTCTGACGCGTCGCACGACCAGCGACCCGGCAGCGTCGGGCACCACGGTGGTCGAGGTGCGAGGGCCGCCAGGCCCGAGCCTCGAGACCCCGCACTGTCGTTGCCTGGTGACCGCGTGGGTCGGCGGGGTTGCTCATCGCCCACCGGGTCTCGAGGCTCCTCGCGGGCGCTCGTCGCACCTCGACCACCGTTGGGGTCAGGCCTGGGTGGCGACGGTGTCCTCGAGCAGGTCGGCCGACAGGTCGCCGGTCTCGCCCTCGGCGACGGCGCGGCGGCCGAGCACGAACACGTAGGCCAGGAAGACCGCCTCGGCGAGCACCCCGATCGCCAGGCGCGCCCAGGTGGGCAGCGGTGAGGGCGTCACGAAGGCCTCGATGAGGCCGCTGACGAGCAGCACGACGCCGAGACCCATCGCGACGGTGACGGCGGTGCGGCCCTCGCGGGCCAGCGACGCGGCGCGGCTCAGCCCGCGGGGCTCGATCCACGACCAGAACAGGCGCAGCCCCACGCCGCCGGCGACGAAGATCGCGGTCAGCTCGAGCAGGCCGTGGGGCAGGATCAGCCCGAAGAAGACCTGCCCGCGGTCGGCGCGGACCATGATCGAGCCGACGATCGCGACGTTGAGGACGTTGGTGAACAGCAGCCACACCACCGGCCCCCCGAACACCCCGAGGGCGATGCACAGCGCCGCGACCCGCGTGTTGTTGAGCCAGACCAGGGTGGCGAAGCTGTGCGCCGGGTTCTCGTCGTAGTAGCGCTCGAAGTCGCTGTTGACGAGCTGGTCGACCTCCTGCGGCGAGAGCAGCGACTGCTCGACGTTCGGGTGGTCGAGCAGCCAGAGCATCACCACGGCGATGAGGACGACGTTGGCGGCCAGGCACCCGAGCCACCACCAGCGCAGCCGGTAGAGCGCGGCCGGGAAGCGGTGGGTGAAGAACCGCGCGAAGGAGCGCCAGGTGCTGGTGCGGGTGCCGACCATCCGGATGCGGGCTCGGGCCAGCAGCGAGGAGAGGTAGGAGATCAGGTGGCTGTCGGGCGCGGACGTGCGGACCACGGACAGGTGGGTCGCGACCTGCTGGTAGCGCTCGACCAGCTCGTCGCTCCCGGGCCCGTCGAGGGTACGGCGCGCGGTCAGCTCCTCGAGGCGCTGCCAGTCGTGCGCGTGCGCGAGCACGTAGGCGTCGAGGTCCACGGGCTCACCCTAATCTGGGGCCATGAGCGGACCCGGGCCCACGAGCTCGGAGGTCGTGGCCCTGCCCGATGGTCGCCGGGCGCAGGTCTGGGTCGGAGGGGCGACGACCGGCCCGCTCGTCGTCGTGCTGCACGGCTGTCCCGACACGCGCCACGTCGCGATGACCGGCCACGAGGCGGCCGCCGGGCTCGGCGTACGGCTGCTGTGCGTCAACCGTCCCGGCTACGGCGACTCCGACCCGCACGCCTCGACCCAGGGCTCGGTGGCCGACGACGCCGTCGCGGTCGCCCGCTCGCTCGGGGCCGACAGGTTCGCCGTGCTCGGCATGTCGGTGGGCTGCTCCTACGCGGTCGCGGTGGCGGCGCGTCACCCCGAACGCGTGGCGGCCCTCGGCCTGGTCGCGCTGCAGACCCCGCCGCCCGAGACGGGCACGGTGACGGACAAGGTCGAGCGCTACCGCCCCGGCTTCGCGTCGTACGTCGCCGCGCTGGCCCCCGACGACCCCGACGACACGGCGCTGGCCGGCCGCTTCCTCGACCGGCTGCCCCCGGCCGACGCCGCCGAGCTCCTCGCGCGGGCCGGGCGGGCGGGTGTCGCCGCTGGCGTCCGGGAGGCCCTCGCCTCACCCGAGGGCTACCTGCGCGACGCCGCGCTGCTGCTGTCGCCGTGGGAGCACGCGCCCGAGGAGGTCAGCTGCCCCGTGCACCTGTGGTTCGGCGAGCTGGACGCGAGGTCGCCCGCCAGCGCGACGGCCGCCTGGACCGCCCGCCTGGCGGCCCCCGCCGTCGTGGTGCGCCCCGGCACCACCCACCTGACGACACTGGTCGGCCACTGGCCGGAGGTCCTCGGCACGCTGGCCCGCCCCCTGCACCGCGACCTGGGAGACTGACGGGCATGGCCGGTCCCGAGTTCGCGACGACCACCAGTGACGACCTCGTCACCGGTGAGGCGGTGGCGCTCGACCTCCCCCCGGCCAGCCTCGGCTCGCGGATGGCCTCCGGGCTGATCGACGTCGCGGTGACCTTCGGGGCGCTGGTCGTGGTCCTGGTGGTCTTCGCGGTCGCCTCGGTCGACACCGACCCGGCGCTGGCGCAGGCCGCGGTGATCGCGGTGACGCTGCTCGTCCTGGTCGTCGCGCCGACCGCCCTCGAGACGCTGACCCGTGGCCGCTCGGTGGGCAAGCTCGCCCTGGGGCTGCGGGCGGTGCGCGACGACGCGGGCCCGGTCTCCTTCCAGCACGCGCTGACCCGCACCCTGATCGGGGTCGTCGAGGTCTACGTCCTGTTCGGCGTGCCGGCCTTCTTCTCCATGTTGCTCAGCCCGCGCGGCAAGCGTCTGGGCGACTACGCCGCCGGCACCTACGTCGTACGCACCCGCGTGCCGCTGTCGCTGCCGTCGCCACCGATGGTGCCGCACCACCTGGTCGGTTGGGCCGCGCGTGCCGACATCACCGCGCTGCCGACCGGGCTGGCGCTCGCCTGCCGCCAGTACCTCGGTCGCGCCGCGACCCTCGACCCCGCCTCCCGCGCCGCGGTGGGCGCCCGCCTGGCCGAGGAGGTCAGCGCCCACGTCGCCCCGCCACCGCCCCCCGGCACCCGGCCGGAGGACTTCCTGGCCGCGGTGGTCGGGTCGCGGCGCGAGCGCGACCTGGCCCGGTTGCAGCGACAGGCCGCGCAGCGGCACCGGCTCACGTCGCGGCGGTGAGCGCGGCCTCGGTGCTCGGCTCGCGCGTCGGGGGGATCAGCAGCACCGCGGCGGCCGCGGCCAGGCAGAGCACACCGGCGGTCATCCAGGCGCCGAAGTAGTCGCCGGTCTCCTGGCGGACCAGCCCGGCGTAGCTGGCCGCGACGCCCGCGCCGACCATGTGGGCGGCGAAGACCCAGCCGAACACGACCCCGGCCCGCTCGACCCCGAAGTGGGCGCGGCACAGCGCGACGGTCGGCGGCACGGTCGCGACCCAGTCGAGGCCGTAGAAGACGATGAAGACGAACAGGCTCGGGTGCACGACGCCGGCGAGCAGGTAGGGCACCGCGAGCAGCGACAGCCCGCGCAACAGGTAGTAGACGAGGAGCAGGTAGCGACTGTCGACGCGGTCGGTGAGCCACCCGCTGGCGATCGTGCCGACGATGTCGAAGATGCCGATCAGCGCCAGCAGGGACGCCGCCGTCGTCTGCGGCAGCCCGTGGTCGTGCGAGGCGGCGATGAAGTGGGTGCCGATCAGCCCGTTGGTCGACCAGCCGCAGATCCAGAACGTGCCGAAGAGGATCCAGAACACCTTCGACCGCGCGCTCTCACGCAGCGTGTCGATCGCGGTGCGGGCCGCGCCTCGGGTGGGCACCGGCGCGGTCGGGGGTGGGGCGTCGGGGTCGGCGCCGTACGCCGTGGTGCCGACGGCGGCCGGTGAGTCGGCCAGCACCAGCAGGACCAGCGGCACCAGCAGCAGCGCGAAGGCCGCGACCAGCCCGGCCGCCCAGCGCCAGCCCGGCCCGTCGGCGAGGTGCGCGATGGCGGGCAGGAAGACGAGCTGGCCGGTCGAGCTCGCCGCCGAGAACACCCCGACCACGACGCCGCGGTGCCGCACGAACCAGCGGTTGGCGACGATCGCCCCGAAGACCAGCGCCAGCGCCCCGGTGCCGACGCCGATCGCGAAGCCCCACAGCAGCCACAGCTGCCAGGCCTGCTGCATGACCAGGGTCAGCCCGGAGCCGACCGCCACCAGGGTGAGCGACGCCGCGACCACGCGGCGGACCCCGAAGCGCTCCATCAGCGCCGCGGCAAAGGGCGCGGTGAGGCCGTAGACGATCAGGTTGAGACTGACCGCGCCCGAGGTGGTGCCGCGCGACCAGCCGAAGTCGTCCTCGAGCGGCTCGAGCAGCGCCCCGGTCGAGGAGCGGAACCCGGCTGCGGCGACCAGCGCGGCCATCGTCACCGCCGCGACCCACCAGGCCCGGTGCACCCGCACCCGGCGCAGTGGCTCGACGTCGGTGCTCACCGGGGCAGCCTAGAGCGGCGGCGACCTCGGACGCGCCGCGCTCGACGGACAGCGGACGTCGATCCGCTGCCAGACTGGCGCGATGGACGTCACCGCGTTGTGGGACTTCGACGACCCGGCCGCCTCCGAGGCCCGTTTCCGTGCGGCCGCGGCCGACGCACCCGACCCGGTGCAGACGCGAGTGCTGACCACCCAGGTGGTGCGCGCCCTCGGCCTGCAGGAACGGTACGCCGAGGCGCACGCGCTGCTCGACACCGTCGCGACCGACGACCCCGAGGTCGCCACGCGGGTGCTGCTGGAGCGTGGTCGGTTGCGGCGCTCGGCCGGGTCGCCCGACGAGGCCGAGCCGCTGTTCGCCGCGGCGGCGGCGGCCGCGGCGGCCGGTGGGCTCGAGGCCCTGCGGGTCGACGCGCTGCACATGGTGGCGCTCGTCGCCCCGCCCGAGGACCGACTGCAGCGTCACCACGAGGCGCTCGCGATCGCCCGCGCCTCCCACGACGCCGCCGCCCGCGACTGGGACGCCAGCCTGCTGCACAACATCGGGATGACCCACGCCGACGTGGGCGACTGGGGCGCTGCCCTGGCCGCGTTCGAGGACGCCCTGGTGGCCCGCGAGCGCACCGGCGACGCCGCCCGCACCCGTGTCGCCCGCTGGATGATCGGCTGGTCCCTGCGTCAGCTCGGGCACACCGAGAGCGCCCTCGCCGTGCAGAGAGCCCTCAAGGCCGAGCTCGACGCCGCGGGCGAGACGGATCCCTACGTCGACGAGGAGATCGCGCTGATGACGTCGGGGGGCTGACCCCACAGCGCCGCCACGTGGCGGACGTCGGTGCCGCAGCACCCGCCCACGACCTGCACCGCCGGGAGCTCCTGCACGAGACGCGCGTGGTCGGTCGCCAACTCGACCGGGTCGCCGTCGTCGAGCACCGTGGCCTCGTCGAGCTCGGCGTGGCTCTGTCGCGAGGCGTTGACCCGCAGGCCCTGGATCCGGCGGCGCCACGGTCCGTCGTCACCGAGGCCGCGCGCGACGTGGTCGGGGTGGGCGCAGTTGACCAGGTAGTAGTTCGGGGCGGTGTCGGCGTCGACCCGGGCCACGGCCTGCGCGAGGGTCAGGCCTCCGGGCAGCCGGCCGTCGGTCTCGACGGTGAACCCGAGCGCCACCGGGAGCCCCACGTGGGCCGCGGCGCGGGCGATCCCGACGGCCTCACCCACGTCGGTCAGCGTGAGCGCGGTCGCCCGGTCGGCGCCGGCGTCACGGAAGGCGCGGAGCTGGGGCCGGTGGTAGTCAGCCGCCTCGTCCGGGTCGACCGCGGGGCCGGGCAGGTAGCCGTCACCACGCGGACCCAACGTCCCACTGACCTCCACGGTCGTGCACCCGGCCGTGTCCAGCGCACGCAGGAACCCAACGGCGTCGCGGTTGACGCGGGCGAGCGCAGCAGCGTCGAAGCCGACCCGGGCGCCCCAGTCGGGGTTGGCCCGCCACGTGGGTGTCTCGAGGAGCAGGCCCACCTCCGCCCGCGCCGCCACCGCGGCGTACGCGCAGTAGTAGTCGGTCAGCAATCTGCGCCCACCGGCCGCGTCGAGCAGCGGGAAGGCCGCGAACTCGGGCAGGTCGACGCCGTGGTGGAAGATCAGGTCGGTCTCGAGACCGCCGTCGGTGACGAAGCGAGTGGTCATCGCTGCTCCTCGCGCAGGCCGGACACCCGTTCTAGCAGGTCGAGGAGTCCGACGTCAGCGTGACCTGACGTAGGCCAGGTCGGTGATCGTCCGACCGGCCGCCAGCCCCTTGCGCTCGAACTTGGTCACCGGCCGCTCGGACCAGCGCTCCACGACGCCGCCGACCAGGGCCGGCTCGGCGTCGAGCACCTCGACCATCTGCTCGGCGTACGCCGCCCAGTCGGTCGCCAGCCGCCACCGCCCGCCGGGGCGCAAGCGCTGGGTGGCCGTGGCCGTGAACGCCGGGGCGACCAGGCGGCGCTTGTGGTGCTTGGCCTTGTGCCACGGGTCGGGGAAGAAGGTCCAGAGCTCGTCGAGGCTGTCGGGCTCCACCAGGTGCTCGAGCAGCCAGACGGCGTCGATGCCGCACACCCGCACGTTGTCGAGCCCGGCCTCAGCCACCCGGCCCAGCGTCTCGGCCACTCCGGGGCGCCACACCTCGAGCGCGAGCACGTTGGTGCCCGGCCGGGTCGCGGCCAGGGCCGCGGTGGCCTCGCCGATGCCGCACCCGATCTCGATCGCGAGCGGCGCCTCGCGACCGAAGGCGCGGGCCCACGAGAACCCGGGCTCGTCGACGGCCTCGTCGGGGATCACCCAGGCGTCGTGGTGAGCCTCCCACGCCGCGGCCTGACGCGGGGTGAAGCGGCTGCCACGACGGCTGTAGGTCAGGACCTCGCGCACCCGCCGGCCGTCGTCGGTGAGCTTGTGGTGGGGACGAGCCGGGCGGGACCCGGCGTCCGGCGGCTGCTCAGGCACTCGTCGAGACCGCCGCGACGAGCACGACGAGGTAGACCACGCCGAGCAGGACCCCGAGGGCGAGCAGGACGCTTCCGACGATGCCCAGGACGTAGCCGACCTTGACCTGGGACCGGCCGCCCCACCGGCCGCCGGAGGCGTCGATCTCGCGCAGCGTGCGACCGCCGATCACCCAGGCGAACGGCGCGATCGCCTGGCACAGCGCGAAGGAGAGCACCCCGAGGATGAGCACCGTGGTCGCCCGGGGGTGGTCGGGCGGCGGGCCCCACGGCACGCCGGTCGGACTCAGGCCGTACGGACCGTAGGGGCCGGCCGCACCGCCCTGCTGCTGCGGGAAGTAGGGGTTGCCGGGCTGCTCCGGGCCCCGCTCGGGGTCGTCGGGGTGGGGCGACTGGCTCATGGGGCCAGCGTTCCACGATCGGCGCGGGGGCAGAAAAACGACGAAGCCCCCAGGGCCCGAAGGCCCTGGGGGCAACGCGTGCGGATCAGGTGATCACTTGGTGATCTTGACGACCCGGCCGGCGCCGACGGTGCGGCCACCCTCGCGGATCGCGAAACGCAGACCCTCGTCCATGGCGATGGGCTGGATCAGCTCCACCGACATCTCGGTGTTGTCGCCCGGCATGACCATCTCCGTGCCCTCGGGCAGCGTGACGACGCCGGTGACGTCGGTGGTCCGGAAGTAGAACTGCGGACGGTAGTTGTTGAAGAACGGCGTGTGACGACCGCCCTCCTCCTTCGAGAGGATGTAGACCGAGGCCTCGAAGTTGGTGTGCGGGGTCGTGGTGCCCGGCTTGATGACGACCATGCCGCGCTCGATGTCCTCGCGCTTGGTGCCACGAAGCAGGAGACCGACGTTCTCGCCGGCCTGGCCCTCGTCGAGCAGCTTGCGGAACATCTCGACGCCGGTGACGGTCGACTTCTGGGCGGTCTCGCGGATGCCGATGATCTCGACCTCCTCGTTGACCTTGACGATGCCACGCTCGATGCGACCGGTGATGACCGTGCCGCGACCGGTGATGGTGAAGACGTCCTCGACGGGCATGAGGAACGGCTTGTCCGTCTCACGCTCGGGGGTCGGGATGCCCTCGTCGACCGCGTTCATCAGCTCGATGATCGACTCGCCCCACTTCTCGTCGCCCTGGAGCGCCGGGAAGGCAGCAACGCGGACCACGGGAATGTCGTCGCCCGGGAACTCGTAGTCGCTGAGGAGCTCGCGCACCTCCATCTCGACGAGCTCGATGAGCTCCTCGTCGTCGACCATGTCGCACTTGTTGAGCGCGACGACGATCGCGGGGACGCCGACCTGGCGGGCCAGGAGCACGTGCTCCTTGGTCTGCGGCATGGGGCCGTCGGTCGCCGCGACCACGAGGATCGCGCCGTCCATCTGCGCAGCACCGGTGATCATGTTCTTGATGTAGTCGGCGTGACCCGGGCAGTCGACGTGCGCGTAGTGGCGCGCCTCGGTCTGGTACTCGACGTGCGCGATCGAGATCGTGATGCCGCGCTGACGCTCCTCGGGAGCCTTGTCGATGTCCTCGAACGCCGAAGCGGCGTTGAGGTCGGGGTGCTTGTCGTGCAGGACCTTGGTGATCGCCGCGGTAAGGGTCGTCTTACCGTGGTCGATGTGACCGATCGTGCCGATGTTGACGTGCGGCTTGGTCCGCTCGAACTTCGCCTTAGCCACGGGGGCTCCTCCTGGTGTGGGTTGGTACTTGACTCGTACTGATGGGTGGTGCGCCGAGGGCTGCGACGCGCAGGGTCTCCGTCAGGGAGGGGACCTACTCGCCCCGCACCTTCTTGATGATCTCGTCGGCGATGTTCGTGGGAACCTCGGCGTACGAGTCGAACTCCATCGAGTACGAAGCCTGGCCGGAGGTCTTGGACCTCAGGTCGCCAACGTACCCGAACATCTCGGACAGGGGCACAAGGGCGTCGATGACCATGTCACCGTGACGCTCCTCCTGGGCCCTGATCTGACCGCGCCGGGAGTTGATGTCGCCGATGACCGTGCCCAGGAAGCTCTCGGGCGTGGTCACCTCCACGGCGAACATCGGCTCCAGCAGCACGGGCTTGGCCATGCGGGCGGCCTCCTTGAAGGCCTGGTTGCCGGCGATCTTGAACGCCAGCTCCGACGAGTCGACGTCGTGGTAGGCGCCGTCCTCGAGGGTGAACTTCACGTCGACCATCGGGTAGCCGGCGAGGACGCCGAACTCCATGGCCTCCTGGCCACCCTGGTCGACCGAGGGGATGTACTCCTTGGGCACGCGGCCACCGGAGACGGCGTTGACGAACTCGTAGCCGGCACCGACACCGGTCTCGGGGTCGATGTTGGGGCCCAGACCCACGACGACCTTGGCGAACTGGCCCGAGCCACCCGTCTGCTTCTTGTGGGTGTAGGAGTGCTTGGTGACCTCCTTGCGCAGGGTCTCGCGGTAGGCCACCTGAGGCTTGCCGACGGTCGCCTCGACGCGGAACTCGCGCTTCATCCGGTCGACGAGGATCTCGAGGTGGAGCTCGCCCATGCCGGCGATGATCGTCTGACCGGTCTCCTCGTCCGCCTTGACGGTGAACGTGGGGTCCTCGTCGGACAGCCGCTGGATGGCGGTGCCGAGCTTCTCCTGGTCGCTCTTGGTCTTGGGCTCGATCGCAACCTCGATCACCGGGGCCGGGAACGTCATCGACTCGAGGATGACCTGGTTGCTGGGGTCGCACAGGGTGTGGCCGGTCTTGGTGTCCTTCAGACCCATGACGGCGACGATCTGACCGGCGCCGACCGACGCGATCTCCTCACGCTTGTTGGCGTGCATCTGGTAGACCTTGCCGATCCGCTCCTTGCGGCCGTTGACCGAGTTGACCACGGTCGCGCCGGCCTCGAGCTTGCCGGAGTAGACGCGGACGTAGATCAGCTTGCCGAGGTGCGGGTCGGTGGCGATCTTGTAGGCCAGGCCGGAGAACGGCTCGTCGTCGGACGGGAGACGGCGGATCTCCTTGTCCTCGTCGCGCGGGTCGTGACCGATGATCGCGTCGATGTCGAGGGGGCTCGGGAGGTACTTGACGACCGCGTCGAGCAGGGGCTGGACGCCCTTGTTCTTGAACGCGGTGCCGCACAGGACCGGGTTGAGCTTGTCGGCGAGGGTGGCGCGACGGATCGCGGCCTCGAGCTCCTCGACGGTGAAGACGTCGCCCTCGTCGAGGTAGCGCTCCATGATGGCGTCGTCGGTCTCGGCGACGGTCTCGACGAGCTTCTCGCGGTACTCGGCGGCCTGCTCGGCGAGGTCGGCCGGGATCTCCTCGATCTCGTAGTCCTCACCGATCTTGGTCTCGCCGCGCCACACGAGGGCGCGCATGCCGACCAGGTCGACGACACCGAGGAAGTCGGACTCGGCGCCGATCGGCAGCTGCAGGACCAGCGGGGTGGAGTTGAGGCGGTCGACCATCATGTCGACGCAGCGGAAGAAGTCGGCACCGGTGCGGTCGAGCTTGTTGACGAAGCACATGCGCGGCACGGAGTACTTGTTGGCCTGGCGCCACACGGTCATCGTCTGGGGCTCGACACCGGCGACACCGTCGAAGACCGCGACCGCGCCGTCGAGGACGCGCAGCGAGCGCTCGACCTCGGCGGTGAAGTCGACGTGCCCGGGGGTGTCGATGATGTTGATCTGGTGGTCCTTCCACCAGCAGGTCGTCGCGGCCGACGTGATCGTGATGCCGCGCTCCTGCTCCTGCTCCATCCAGTCCATCGTGGCCGCACCCTCGTGGACCTCACCGATCTTGTAGCTGATGCCGGTGTAGAAGAGGATGCGCTCGGTGGTGGTGGTCTTGCCGGCGTCGATGTGCGCCATGATGCCGATGTTGCGGACGACATTCAGGTCGGTGGTGATGTTGACAGCCACTGTTGTCAGCGTTCCTTAGAGGTCTGAGGTGGACTGGTGGAGGACGGAGGTGCCGCGGGGGCACCCCCGTCCGATGATCACCAGCGGTAGTGGGCGAAGGCCTTGTTGGACTCGGCCATCTTGTGGGTGTCCTCGCGCTTCTTCACCGCGGCACCGAGGCCGTTGGAGGCGTCGAGGATCTCGTTCATGAGCCGCTCGTGCATCGTCTTCTCGCGGCGGTCGGCGGCGTAGCCGACGAGCCAGCGCAGCGCCAGCGTGGTGCCGCGCGTGCCCTTGACCTCGATCGGGACCTGGTAGGTCGCGCCACCGACGCGGCGGGACTTGACCTCGATGGCCGGCTTGACGTTCTCGAGCGCACGCTTGAGCGTGACGACCGGGTCGGTGCCGTTCTTCTCGCGGCATCCCTCGAGCGCGGTGTAGACGATGCGCTGGGCGACCTGCTTCTTGCCGTCCTGCAGCACCTTGCTCACGAGCTGGGAGACGAGCTGCGACCCGTAGACGGGGTCGATGTCGATCGGCCGCTTGGGGGCCGGACCCTTGCGGGGCATTAGCTCTTCTCCTTCTTGGCGCCGTACTTGCTGCGGCCCTGCTTGCGGTTCTTGACACCCTGGGTGTCGAGCGAGCCGCGGATGATCTTGTAACGGACACCGGGGAGGTCCTTCACCCGGCCACCGCGGACGAGCACGATCGAGTGCTCCTGGAGGTTGTGGCCCACGCCCGGGATGTAGGCCGTGACCTCGACGCCGCTGCTCAGACGCACGCGGGCGACCTTGCGGAGGGCGGAGTTCGGCTTCTTCGGGGTGGTGGTGTAGACGCGGGTGCAGACACCGCGACGCTGGGGGGATTCCTTCAGGGCAGGCGTCTTGTTCTTGGACACCTTGTCCTGGCGGCCCTTGCGGACCAACTGCTGAATGGTGGGCACCTGGTGGTTCCCTTTCGGTCTACTCTCAGTGACGGCACCTTGCCGCGCACGGATGTCACGTTCGTAAGGCGTGCCCCGCGAGCCCTGGGCCCACGAGTGGGCACGACGGGCGGACGAAGGTGTCCGGACGGGCCGGACACACGAGGGCCAAGGCTACTGGCCGCCCCCCGCCCCAGCAAATTCACCGCCGCGGGACCCGCGAGGGACGAGCGGGTCCCGCGACAGCGGGGAGGTTGAGCGAGCACGGAGCGCTCCGAGGAACGAGGAGCGGTCCGAGCGCCGACGAAACCGGACCAACCGCAGCCGAGTCTCGGAACCCGACGACGCCCCCCACCTACGTCGCTGCGACCCGCTCCGGCGCGACGTCCTCGACCCGACCACCCGGCGTACGCGACCCGGCGAGCAGGCGGCGCCAGCCGCCGGTCATCCGGGCGTAGACGCCGACGGCCAGCGCCACGCCGAGCAGCGTGAAGAGCCCGCCGGCGACGAGGGTCCAGCGGGCCCCGAAGTGCTCTCCCACGAAGCCGATCACGGGCGAGCCGAGCGGGGTGCCACCCATGACGATCGTCATGTAGAGCGCCATCACGCGGCCCCGCAGCTCGGGGGCCGCGCTGAGCTGGATGGTGGCGTTGGCGGAGTTGAGCATCGTGATCGTGCAGAAGCCGATGACCGGGGCGAACAGCGCGAACGCAGTGAAGGTCGGCAGGGTCGAGGCCACGAGCAGGGCGACCCCGAAGCCGGTCCCGGCCAACAGGAGCAGCCGCAGGCGGACCTTGACCCGCCGCGCGGCCATCAGCGCGCCGGTGAGGGACCCGACGGCGAGGGCCGACCCGAGCACCCCGAACTCGCCCGCGCCCTTGCCGAACACCTGGGTGGCCATCAGCGCGGAGGTGATCATGAAGTTCATGCCGAAGGTGCCGGCGAAGAAGACCAGCACCAGGATCATCACCATCCGCGGCTGGCTGCGGACGTAGCGGACCCCCTCGAGCAGGGCCCCCGGGCGGCGTCCGGTCGGCCGGGACGGGTGGAGCTGGGCGAGGTCCATGCGCTGGAGCTGGGCGATGATCGCGAGGTAGCTCACGGCGTTGAGGAGGATGACCCAGCCGGTGGCGCGGGTGCCGTCGCCCAGGGCGTGGATCATCAGGCCGGCCAGGGCCGGGCCGAGGATGCGGGCCAGGTTGAAGCTGGCGGAGTTGAGGCCGACCGCGTTGGTGAGGTCGTCGGGCCCGACCATCTCGGAGACGAACGACTGGCGGGCGGGGGCGTCGAAGGCCGAGCCGACGCCAAAGACGAACGCGATCACGAAGACCTGCCAGGTCTGGGCGACCCCCGAGACCGCGAGCAGGCCCAGCAGCAGGCTGGCCACGCCCATCGCGCCCTGGGTGACCTGGAGCAGCCGCCGCTTGGGGAAGCGGTCGGCGATGACGCCGGCGTACGGCGACAGGAGCAGGACCGGCAGGAACTGCAGACCCGTGGTGATGCCGAGGGCGGTGCCGCCCCCGCCGAGCGTCAGCACCAGCCAGTCCTGCGCGACGCGCTGCATCCACGTGCCGGTGTTGGAGACCAGGGTGCCGGCGACGTAGAGGCGGTAGTTGTGGTTGCGCAGGGCTCGGAAGGTGGGGCTCATTCGGCGTTGGCCAGTCTCTCCAGGATCGGGGCCGCCTGTCGCAGGACGGCGCGTTCGTCGGGGGTCAGGTCGCGCAGCCGCCGGGCCAGCCACTCGTCGCGGCGGCGACGGTCGGCGAGCAGCGTCTGGCGCCCGAGGTCGGTCAGCACGACCACGACCTGGCGGCCGTCGGTCTCGTGGCGTCGTCGCTCGACGTAGCCGTCGGCCTCGAGGCAGGTCACGGTGCGCGTCATGCTCGGCGGCTGGACGCGCTCACGGGCGGCCAGGTCGCCCACGCTGAGGTCGCCGTGGCGGTAGAGCCCGGCGAGCACGGCCATCGCGTTGAGGCTGAGCTGGTTGTCGGGGTGACGCTCCCCCGCCAGGCGACGGCGTAGCCGCATCACCGACATCCGCAGCTCGGACGCGAGCCCCGGGTCGGTGCGGGAGGCCTTCTCGACGGTGGGCATGTCGTTAGCCTAACTCATTACCCATGCTAATCATTCCTGGGCTGCAGACCCCGGCTGCTCCCCCGGCGTACGCTGTGGCCGTGGAGCTCCGCGACGACCAACCGATGCAGCACGAGTTCAGGAACAAGACCTATGTGCTGGCCGACGTCGAGCCCCTCGACGTCGACGGCGTGCGCACGGTCGAGGTCGGCACCGCGATCTTCTTCCTGGCCTTCCTCGGGCTGCTGCCGTTCTACGGCCGGCTGCGCGAGGACGGCCACACCTGGTGGCTGTGGATGTGCCTGGCCGGCATGGGCCTGGGCCTGTTCGGCCTGGAGTACTGCCGACGCCGCCGCCAGGCCCGCCACGAGCGCGACGCCGACCTCAACCCCGAGTAGGCCGACCGCACCGTGTCCGACTCGATCGTGGGCCGACCACAGCACCGATCCGGTCACTGGGCGCCCGGGCCACCGACCAACACGACCACACGGCGCACGTCGCGGTCGACCGTCCGCCGTGCCGGTCAGGCCCGCCAGGCCAGGTCGGCGGCAGCGCTACCAGGCGGCGCGGGACTGCGGCACGAGCCGGCCGAGCCGCCGGACGGATCACCAGGCGCCCGGGCCACCGACCAACGCCACCACACGGCGCACGTCGCGGTCGACCGTCCGCCGTGCCGGTCAGGCCCGCCAGGCCAGGTCGGCGGCAGCGCTACCAGGCGGCGCGGGACTGCGGCACGAGCCGGTCGAGCCGCCGGACGGATCACCAGGCGCCCGGGCCACCGACCAACGCCACCACACGGCGCACGTCGCGGTCGACCGGCCGCCGTGCCGGTCAGGCCCGCCAGGCCAGGTCGGCGGCAGCGCTACCAGGCGGCGCGGGCCTGCGGCACGAGCCGGTCGAGCCGCCGGACGCATCACCAGGCGCCCGGGCCACCGACCAACGCCACCACACGGCGCACGTCGCGGTCGACCGGCCGCCGTGCCGGTCAGGCCCGCCAGGCCAGGTCGGCGGCAGCGCTACCAGGCGGCGCGGGCCTGCGGCACGAGCCGGTCGAGCCGCGACCAGACAAGTCAGAACGACTCGTAGTCGTCGGCTCCCAGGGTCGTGTCGAGCGCGTGCTCGGGCAGCGGCTGCGGCTCGTGCTTCTTGGCCAGGCGCACCTCGGAGTGGGCACCGCAGCCGTGCTGGAACGCCACGACGCGTCCGTCGTCGTTGGCGTCGCCGTTGGCGCAGACCCCGAAGGTCTCCGACAGCGGGCCGGCCAGGCGCATCAGGAAGCCGCAGGTCGAGCAGGGCTGGGGGGCGGCCTGGGCCAGCGGCGAGTCGGGGCCGCCGTCGCCGTCGTACCAGCGCTGGGCGGCCAGGTCGCGGCCCTCGCGCGAGAGGGTGCGCACGCGGCCGGCGTAGAGCTCCTTGGCGACGTCGCGGACCTGGGCCTTGTCGTCGGCGTCGAGCGGGTCGTCGCCGAAGGTGTAGACCGGGACCAGGCGCGGGTCGTCGTCGGCGACGGGCAACAGGTCGCCCGGTGACATGTCGCCGGGCTGCAGGCGCTCGCGGTAGGGGACCCACGGCGGCGCGATGATCGCGTCGGCACCGGGCAGGAGCACGACCTCGGCGACGGTGATGGTCTTCTGGCGGTAGGCGCGGACCACGGTGACGGCCCAGCGCCAGCCGACGTAGCCGGGGCGGCTGCAGGCGAAGAAGTGGGTGACGGTGCGCTCGGCCTCGGTCTCGGCCTCGACCCCGAGGTGGTCGCCGACCTCGCTGGGTGGGACCTCCTGGAGCAGGGCGGACCGGGCGACGTCGACCGCGCGGGCGGCCACGGTGTCGGGCTGGGTGCGCACCAGGGTGGTGAGGGACGTCGTCACGGGCGTCAGTGTGACCGATCGCGCGCGGCGCTGTCAGGTCGGGTCGGGCTGGTGGGCAGGTCGCGCGTGTCGGGCTCGGTCGCGGAGGGCAGGATGGGCACATGACCCTCAGTCCCGGCGACGCCCCGCTCCACGGTGGCCGCGACACCCGGTCGCTGGGTGACGAGGTCGAGGCGCTCGAGGCCCGCTCCGAGCCCGGGCCGTCGGGCACCGACCGGGCGCGCACGGTGGGCCAGGGCCTCGGCACCGGGGCCAAGGCGACGGCCCGCGGGGTGCGGGCGACAGCACGGGTGACCGGGCGCGCCGGACGCTTCGCGGTGTCGCAGGCCAAGCGCGCGGCCAACGCCGAGGGCGCCGAGCAGTCGGGCCTCAACCGCCTGATCTACCTGCACGCCGCCAACGCCGCCGGCGACGCCGCGGTCACGATCTCGCTCGCCACGACGGTGTTCTTCGCCGGTGCGACGAGCGAGGCCCGGGGCCAGGTGGCCCTCTTCCTGGCGCTGACGATGGTGCCGTTCGCGATCGTGGCCCCGCTGATCGGACCGTTCCTCGACCGGTTCAGCCACGGTCGCCGCTGGGCGATCGGCGCGACGTTCGCCATGCGCGCGTTCCTGTGCTGGGTGCTCGCCTCCGCGGTGGCCGACGAGTCGGCGCTGCTGTATCCCGCCGCGCTCGGCGTGCTGGTCTCGTCGAAGGCCTACGGCGTGACCCGGGCGGCCGCCGTCCCCCGGTTGTTGCCGAGCGACTCGACCCTGGTCAAGGCCAACGGCCGGGTCTCGCTGGCCGGCCTGGTGGGGGCCGGTATCTCCGCGCCGCTGGCCGGGGGCGCCGCCTACTTCGGGGCCGAGTGGTCGCTGCGCTACGCCTTCGTCGTCTTCGTCGCCGGCACCATCGCCGCGATCCTGCTGCCGGCCGAGGTCGACTCGACCGAGGGCGAGCAGCAGGTCTCGTTGCGCAGCGGCCCCGACGGGCAGCGGCGCGGCACCCACATCCCGGCCCAGGTGGCCTACGCCCTGCGGGCCAACTGCGGTCCGCGCTGGCTGTCGGGCTTCTTGACGATGTACATGGCGTTCCTGCTGCGCGACAAGCCGCTGGACGGGTGGGAGGACCGGCAGACGGTCCTGCTCGGCATCGTCATCGGTGGCGCCGCGGTCGGCAACGCGGTCGGGATCTTCCTGGCGTCGGTGCTCAAGCGGATCAACCCGGCCGTGACGGTGACCTTCGCGCTGCTGGCCGACATCGTGATCGTGCTCGTCGGCACCCTCTTCTACGGCGTCCTGGCCCTGGCCGGGCTCGGCCTGGTCGCCGGCCTGGCCCAGGCCCTGGCCAAGGTGTCGCTCGACTCGACGATCCAGAGCGGCGTACCGGCCCACGTGCAGGCCAGCGCCTTCGCCCGCAGCGACACGACCCTGCAGCTGGCCTGGGTCATCGGCGGCTTCATCGGCATCGCCCTGCCGCAGGTCCCCCGCCTCGGCCTCGGCGTCGCCCTGGCGGTCCTGGTGCTGTGGACCCTCTTCGTCCTCTCCCACCGCCCCCGCAGGCCGAGCCGGGCAGCACCCGCCGCACCCGAACGCCCGCACCTCACCAAGGACTGAGCAGAGGCGGATCGGCCAAGCCGATCCACGCCAGGTCCCACACGTGGGCGCCCGGGCCACAGACCGGGACGACCACACGGCGCACGGAGCGGTCGGGCGGCCGCCGTGCCGGTCAGCCCCGCACGGCCAGACCGGCGGCAGCGCTACCAGGCGACGCGGGGCTGCGGCACGAGCCGCTCGACAAGCGACCAATGAACGGAGCGTTCGGGCGGCCGCCGTGCCGGTCAGCCCCGCACGGCCAGACCGGCGGCAGCGCTACCAGGCGACGCGGGCCGGCGGCACGAGCCAACCCGAGCCGCGACCAAGGTCAGAGCGCCAGCTCGTCGGCGAGGGCGTGGAGCAGCTTGGCGACGGGCTGGGCCGCCTTGGGGTCGGGGTGCCGTCCGTGCCGGTAGGCCTCGCCGATGCCGTCGAGCACCCGGATCAGGTCCTCCACGATGGGGGCCATCTCGTCGGGGCGCTTGCGCTTGGCCTGGGACTGGTTGCGGCTGACGGAGGCCGGGGCGTCGAGGACGTTGACCTGGAGGGCCTGGTCGCCCTTGCGGCCCTGGGCGATCCCGAACTCGACCCGGGTGCCGGGCTTGAGGGCGGTGGTGCCGGCCGGCAGCGCGTCGGCGTGCACGTAGACGTCGGGCCCGTCGTCCTGGGACAAGAACCCGAAGCCCTTGTCGACGTCGAACCACTTCACCTTGCCGTTGGGCACTGTGCTCGTCCCCTCCACCTGTGACTGCCACCCCGTGAGTGCCCGGCCGTGCGGCGGGCGACGGTCACCTTATGCCACGTGGGCGTCGAGCCACGACGGGAAATCGTCGAGGCTGTCGAGGATGACGTGGGTGCCCGCGTCGAGCAGCTCGTCGCGGCTGCAGCCGCCGGTGAGGACCGAGACGCTGAGGACGCCGGCGGCCAGGGCCCCCTCGACGTCGTGGACGTGGTCGCCGACGTAGATCGACGCCCCTTCGCGGCGCAGGACGTCGGCCTTGCCGACGCCCCAGACCCAGCCCTCGAGCCCGTCGACCTCGAGGCCGAGGTGGTCGAGGTGGAGGCGGGCGTTGGGGGCGTACTTGCCGGTGACCACGAGCACCCGTCCCCGGTGGCGGCGTACGGCGGCCACCGCGGCGGCCGCGCCGGGCAGCAGCGGCACCGACGCGACGGCGTGCTCGGGGTAGAGCGCACGGAAGCGGTCGCCGGCCGCGGGGATGTCGGCGGCGGGCAGGTGGGGGGCGAGCATCAGGTCGAGCGGCGGCCCGAGCGCGGTGGTCATCTCCTGGATCGGGAAGTCGACCCCGAGCTCGTCGCCCAGGACCCGCAGCACCGCGGCGAACCCGGGCACGGTGTCGATCAGGGTCATGTCGAGGTCGAAGCCAACGACCAGGGGGGAGGGCACGCGGCAACCCTAGGTCGCAGGCGTCTTCACCCCAACGCATGCGACGGATGTGACGCGTGCGCCACAATGGTCGGCTCGGAGCCATCAGGGGCGGTGAACACACGGTGACCGGACGACCAGGACGACCAGGACGACCACGGGGGCGGCGCCCCGCGCTCGCGGCTGCGCTGGCGGCCGTGACGGTCCTGGCGGTGGGCGCGACGCTCGTACCGGCCCCCAGCCCCGCCGCCAGCCCGGTCGCCCGCGTCGACACGTCCTCGACGAGCGCGGGCGACGACGCGCTCTACCTGGTCACCCTGCGCGGCCCGGGCACCTCGACGACGTCGGGAGGGCTGGTGCGGACCCTCGCCGCGACGGCGCTGCTGCGCGAGCAGGACGCCGTGCTCGACGCCGTCGGCGCCCCGGCACCGGTCTACCGCTGGACCACCGCGCTCAACGGCTTCGCCGTGCGGCTCGACGCCGGGCAGGCCGCCGTCATGGCGTCCTCGGCGCGGGTGCTCACCGTCGAGCGCGACTCGGTCCGCCCGCTCGCCGGCGCCGATGCGGCCCGCCCGGCCGCCGCGGTCGACCGCCCGGTCGCGGCCCCCCGCCACGGCGGGGCCGGGACCGTGATCGGCGTCGTCGACACCGGGCTGGCTCCCGACAGTCCCGTCTTCGCCCTGCGCACGACGCTCGCGGCCCCCTCGTCGTTCGCAGGGACCTGCGAGACCGCGGTCGACTGGGACGCCGCCGAGTGCGCCGGCAAGGTCGTCTCGGCGCGGTCCTACGTCGCGGGCTTCGGCGTCGACGCCCTGCGCGCGGCCACGACGGTGTCCCCCCGCGACCTCGACGGTCACGGCACGCGGACGGCGTCGCTGGCCGCCGGCAACGCCGACGTGCCCGTGGTCGTCGACGGGGAGCAGCTCGGCTCCTTCGGCGGACAGGCCCCCGACGCCCGCCTCGCTGTCTACAAGGCCTGCTGGAGCGCCCCCGACCCCGCCGACGACGGCTGCTCGGCCGCCGACCTGGTCAGCGCCGTCGACGACGCCACCCGCGACGGCGTCGACGTCCTGACCCTCGCGGTCGGTGGCCCCAGCAGCTTCGACACCCTCGAGCGTGCCCTGCTCGGCGCCACCGAGGGAGGCGTGCTCGTGGTCGCAGCGGCCGGCAACCGCGGCCCCGGGTCCCTGGCCCATCCCTCGCCGTGGGTGACGACCGTGGGCGGCACCGCTGGCGACGTACGCCGCGGGCAGCTGCTGCTCCCCGACGGCGAGACCGTCGTCGGCGCGATGCTGTCGCGCCGGACGGTGGGGCCGGCGCGGGTGGTGCTCGCCGAGGAGGCCGCGGCCGACGACTCGTCGGTCGGCGACGCCCGGGTGTGCGTGCCCGGCAGCCTCGACGCTGCTCGCGTCGCCGGCGCCGTCGTGGTCTGCGACCGCGGCCGGGTGGGCCGGGTCGACAAGTCGCGGGCCGTGGCCCTGGCCGACGGCACCGCGATGGTCCTGGTCAACCGCGGCCCGGGCTCGATCGACGCCGACCTGCACAGCGTCCCGACGCTCCACCTCGCCGCCGGTCCCGGCCGTGAGCTGCGCCGGCGGCTGGCCGCCGACCCGACGCTGCGCGTGCGGATGCGTCCGCTCGGCGCGACCGACCGGCTCCCCCGCGTCGCCGGCTTCTCCGGCTCGGGCGGGTCGCGCACCGGCACCGTCAAGCCCGACGTGCTCGCCCCCGCCTCCAGCATCCTGGCCGCCGTGCCCGGCACCGCGGGCCGGTGGGAGGTCGCCAGCGGCACCTCGGCCGCGACCGCCTACACCGCCGGCGTCGCCGCGCGCCTGCTCGGTGGAGGGCTGCGGCCCGCCGAGGTCCGTTCGGCCCTGGTGACGACCGCACGTCCGGTGCGCGGCGGCGTGGTGCGCAGCGGCGCCGGTCTGCTGCGAGCGCGCGAGGCCCGACGTCCGGGCCTGGCCCTGCTCGTCGGACCAGGCGCCTACCGGGCGTGGCTCGACGGCGGCAGCCCCCACCTCAACACCCCGTCGATCCTGATGACCGGTCGCGAGGTCGTGGCCCGGCGCCGCCTCACCAACGTCAGCGGCCGCCGGCTCTACTTCTCCTCCTCCGCCCTGGGTTTCCGCCGCGACGTGGTGGTGACGCCCGCCGCCGTACGGCTCGGGCGCGGCGAGAGCGTCACCTTCCGGGTCCGGGTCTCGCCCTCGGGCGCCGACCGGCTCGACGACGGCTACGTCGTGTGGCGCGGCGCCACCGGCACCGTCACCCGGATCCCGGTGGTCCTCACCCGCTGAGCCGGGTGATGATGCCCGCGTGGACATCACCGGCCTGCTCCCCCTGCGGACCGAGCGCCTCGTGCTGCGCGAGGTGCGCGACGCGGACGCCGACGCGGTCCTGGGCTACTGCGGCGACGCCGAGGTCACCCGCTACCTCCCGTTCGACGTCCTCGACCGCGAGGGGGTCCTCGCCCGGATGCAGCGCTGGCGCGACGACCTGGCCCGCGACCCGGACGACGAGCCCGACCGCGACTGGGCCCTGACCCTGGTCGCCGAGCACGACGGCGCCGTGGTGGGCGACGTGATGCTGCGGTTGGCGGCCGGCGAGGTGCGCACGGTCGCCGAGCTCGGCTACGTCTTCGACCCGGCGTACGCCGGACGGGGCCTGGCCACCGAGGCCGCCCGCACCCTGCTCGACCTCGCCTTCGGCACGCTCGGGTGCCACCGGGTCTTCGCCCAGCTCGACCCCCGCAACCACCCCTCGGCCCGGCTCTGCGAGCGCCTGGGCATGACCCACGAGGCCCATACCCGCCAGGACTGGTGGGGCAAGGGCGAGTGGTCCGACACCTCGGTCTACGGGATCCTGCGCGACGAGTGGCCCCCGGTCGGCACCGACTGATCAGCCCAGCCCGAGCTGCTCCGCGGAGCGCTCACGCATCTCGACCTTGCGGACCTTGCCGGTGACGGTCATCGGGAACTCGTCGACGATCATCACGTAGCGCGGGATCTTGTAGTGCGCGAGCTTGCCGGTCGTGTAGGCACGCACGGCGTCGGCGTCGAGGGGCTCGGCCCCGGCCCGCATCCGGATCCAGGCGCAGAGCTCCTCGCCGTACTTCTCGTCGGGGACGCCGACGACCTGGACGTCCTCGATGTCGGGGTGGGCGTAGAGGAACTCCTCGATCTCGCGCGGGTAGATGTTCTCGCCGCCGCGGATGACCATGTCCTTGATGCGGCCCACGATGTTGCAGTAGCCGTCCTCGCGCATCACGGCGAGGTCGCCGGTGTGCATCCAGCCGTCGGCGTCGATGGCCTCGGCGGTCTTCTCGGCGTCGTCCCAGTAGCCGATCATCACCGAGTAGCCGCGGGTGCAGAGCTCGCCGGGCTCGCCGCGCTCGACGGTGTCGCCGGTGACGGGGTCGACGACCTTGAGCTCCACGTGCGGGTGCACCCGGCCGATGGTCGCCGTACGCCGGTCGAGGTCGTCGTCGGCGCGGGTCTGGCAGGAGACCGGAGAGGTCTCGGTCATGCCGTAGGCGATCGACACCTCGGCCATGTGCATGTCGGCGACGCAGCGCTTCATCACCTCGACCGGGCAGATCGAGCCGGCCATGATGCCGGTGCGCAGCGTCGAGAGGTCGCGCTCGGCGAACGACGGGTCGTGCTGCATCGCGATGAACATGGTCGGGACGCCGTAGACCGCGGTGCAGCGCTCGTCCTCGATCGCCCTCAGGGTCACCGCCGGGTCGAAGGCCGGTCCGGGGATCACCATCGTGGCCCCGTGGGAGGTGCACCCGAGGTTGGCCATCACCATGCCGAAGCAGTGGTAGAAGGGCACCGGGATGCAGAGCCGGTCCTCGTGGGTCAGGTCGATCGTCTCGGTGGTGAACCACCCGTTGTTGAGGATGTTGCGGTGGCTGAGCGTGGCGCCCTTGGGCCGCCCGGTCGTGCCGGAGGTGTACTGGATGTTGATCGGGTCGGTCGGCGACAGCTCCCCCGCGCGTACGTCGAGCGCGTCGGCCGGCAGGTCGGCACCGGCCGCGGCGAGCTCGGCCCAGTCATCGGTGTCGAGGTAGACCGCGCGCTCCAGCCCGGGGCAGTCGGGCGTGACCTCGTCGACCATGGCGCGGTAGTCGCTGGTCTTGAAGGCCGACGCCGCGAGCAGCCAGCGCAGGCCGCTCTGGTTGACGGCGTAGGCCAGCTCGTGGGTGCGGTAGGCCGGGTTGACGTTGACCAGCACGACGCCGGCCTTGGCGGTGGCGTACTGGGCGATGGTCCACTCGGCGCAGTTGGGCGCCCAGATGCCGACCCGGTCGCCGGTCGCCAGGCCGCCGGCGAGGAGCCCCCGGGCGACCGCGTCGACCTCGGCGCCCAGCTCGGCCCAGGTCCAACGGCGCCCGGTGGCCACCTCGACCAGCGCCTCGCGGTCGGGCCAGGTCACGACCGTGCGGTCGAACGACGCCCCGATCGTCTCCTCGAGCAGCGGCTGGTCGGTCTCACCCCGGGCGTAGGAGTCCATGAGGCGAACGTAACGCGCATCACGTCACGGGACGAGAGCCGGTGGGCTCGTGGCGGGGCGAGCCGCTGAGGGGCGCTGGCGTACATTCCCTGTCGTGCCCGAAGACGACGCGCCGCGCCCGCCGCAGCTGGACAAGTTGCCTCACGACGAGGTGGCGGTCGCCGACGACGCCGGGGCCGTCCCCGCCGACAGCGTGGCTGCGCCGGCCCCCCGGGAGGCCGACCGCAAGCGCCGGGCCCCGCTGTGGCTCGAGACGGGCATCCTGCTCGTCGTCGCGCTCGGCATGGCGCTGATCATCAAGACGTTCCTGGTGCAGGCGTTCTACATCCCGTCGGCCTCGATGGAGCCGGGACTGGTCAAGAACGACCGCATCCTGGTCCAGAAGGTGTCCTACTGGTTCGGCGGCTCCCCGTCGCGCGGCGACGTGATCGTCTTCGAGGACCCGGGTGACGCCACCCCCGACGACGGGTCCGACGACTGGCTCCAGGGGCCCGAGGCCGGACCGCAGACGATCCTGGCCAAGGGCCTGGCGAAGGTCGGGCTCTACCCCACCGGCGGGCACCTCGTGAAGCGCGTCATCGGCATCCCCGGCGACACCATCGAGTGCTGCGACGACCAGGGCCGGCTGATGATCAACGGCGTCGCGATCGACGAGGACGACTTCATCCGCCCGCAGCCCGACTGCGACGGGCCGATGGTCAGCGCCTGCCAGTACGACTGGAAGGTCACCGTGCCGCCCGACCGGCTCTTCGTGATGGGCGACAACCGGGCGGCGTCCGCCGACTCCTCCGACCGCCTGTGCAAGCGACAGATGGAGCAGTGCAACCCCGACGACCCGTCGTCGTTGCCGCCCAACAAGCCCGACCGGCCGTTCGTGCCGATGACCAACGTCGTCGGCAAGGTCTTCTCGCTGGTCTGGCCGCTCGACCATGCCGGCTTCATCGGCCGGCCCGACGTGTTCGAGGACGTCCCCGACCCGCAGTGAGCAGGGTCGGTCCCACCGGGCGATCTCCGACACGGAGCCGGCGTTCCGCACATGCCGAGAGCCGGGTGCGCGCCCTCATGGTGGTCGACTCTGCCGCCCAGCGGGTTCAGGCCGAGGCGGCCTCGGCGGCCGCGGTCAGCGCGGCCAGGGCCAGGGGCGCCTCGGCGGTGACCATCGGGCCGATGTCGTCGGCACCGGGCCCGACGATCGTGGTCGAGACGGTCACCTCGCTGCCACCGTCGGGCTGCGCGGTCACGACGTGGTCGATGCGGATGACCAGGTCGCCCATGGTGAGCTGGTCGAGGTAGCGAGCGCCGGGCTCGACGATCGCGAGCACGACCGGCACCTCGAAGGGGCCGGCGAGGGTCATCGTGCCGGTGGTGCCCTCCTCGAACGGACCGTCGAGGGCGACCGCGACGACCGAGGGGTCCCAGGTCGGCCAGGTCGACGTGTCGGACCACAGCGCCCACACCGCGCTCGGCGGCGCGGTGGTCGACACGGTCTGGGAGTGCTCGAAGCTCATGGGGTCTCCTTGTGGACGGTCATGGTGCGGTCGCCGAACCGGACGGTGTCACCGTCGACGAGGGTGGAGGGCCGCCCGGCGGTCAGCGACTTGGAGACGCCCTGACGGACCACCACGGACCCGTTGGTCGAGCCGCGGTCCATCACGACCAGGGCACCGTCGGGCACCACCTGGAACTGGGCGTGGGTCTTGGACAGCGACATGTCGGACGAGCGCAGCGGCACCAGGTGTGCGACCGGTTCGCCGGCCCGCCCCTCCGGGCGGCGTCCGACCAGGGCGAGACCCTCGACGACGAAGGTCTCGCCGGTGTCGAAGGTGACCCGCCACCGGGTGGCGGTCGACGCCACCGGGTCGGGACGGCGCACCGTGGGGCCGCTGAGGGCGGCGGCCGGTGGCGCGACGGGGGCGGGGGCCACCGGCATGGTCGGTGCCGTGGGCACCGGCGCGGTCGGCGGACTCGGCGGGGCCTGGGCCGGCGGGGCTGGGGCTGGCGCGGCGGGGGCTGCCGGGACCGGCGGGGCCGCGGTCGGCGGCCCGCTGATCCGGGCCGGGGCGGGCACGGGGGTCGGCGCCGGGGTCGGGTCGGGGACCGGCGAGGGCATCAGCCGCATCGCGGTCAGGTTGACGATCGCGCGGGGCCGGGGGTCCTCGACCGCGGCGACCGGGGCGGGACGTACGTCGACGACCACGGCGTCGGTCATCCGGTCGTGGCCGCCGCGGCGGCGTCCGCCGGGGTCCATGACCGCCGTCCAGGCCAGCGTCGCCAGCCCCAGGCCGAGCGTCGGCAGCGTGAACATGCCGAGCACGGCGGTGCGCAGCAGCGCCTTGGACAGGCCGATCGGGCCTCCGTCGGCGGCGCGCACGACCCGCAGCCCGACCAGGGCCTTGCCCGGGGAGGTGCCGGCGACGCCCAGCAGCACGGCGAAGACCAGCGAGACCAGCACGACGGTCGCGACGATCACGCCCACGCCGACCAGCACGTCGCCGTCGTCGAGGAAGAACCGCCAGGCGAGGTAGGCGGCACCGGCGAAGGTGCCCCAGGCCACGAGGCGGTCGACCGCGAACGCGTAGAAGCGTCGGTCGAGCTCGGCCGCGGGGTAGGTCGTCGTCGCGGCGGGTGCGGGTGTGCTCATCGGCGGCCGGTCAAGGGTGCGTGACCTGGATCGTGACGCCGTCGCCGAGGTTGATGATCGCGCCGGGGATCAGCTGGACGGCGATGCCGGGCTTGAGCTCCTCGGGGGCCAGACCCGGCTGCACCAGGACGGTGCCGTTGGTCGAGCCCATGTCGGTGACCACGGCGCTGCCGTGGTCGGCGCCCGACCCGGGACGGATCTCGACGTGGGTGGAGGAGATCTCCTGCAACGGGCTCGGCACGGTGACCAGGCGCGGCTGGTCGGTGGAGGTGAAGCGACGGGCCTCGGGAGCCCGGCCGACCAGCACGACCCGGTCGACGTCGACGCTCTCGCCGTGGGAGATGACCAGGCGGGCGACCGAACGGCCGACCCCCTCGGCCATGGGCTGCCCGGGGATGCCGGGCAGCGGCCGTGCGAACTCGCCCGCGTCGACCCCGATCCGGGTCATCCCGTCGTGGTCGACCGCCTCGGGGGCGCCGGGTGCGGGCTCCGGCTCGGCCACCGGCGGGAACGGCGGGTGCGGCGGCAGGCCCGGCGGCACCGTCGGGGCGTCGAGGGGTGGCGCGAACGGTGGCGGGGGCGGCGGGGTGCTCCCGGGCCACGCCGGCGGGACCGGCGGCGGCACCGGGGCGGGCGGGATCGGCGGCAGCCCGGGCGGCGAGGACGGGGTGCCCATGTCGGTGGTGTCGCCGTCGTCGTCGAGGGGCGACGGCTCGGCCGGCGGGTCGGCCGGCGGGTCGGCCGGCGGGTCGGCCAGCGGGTCGGCCAGCGGGTCGGCCAGCGGGTCGGCGAGGTCGAGCAGCTCGGTCGCGGGCGGCTCGGGCACGCCCGGCACGGACGCGCCCGGCTCCCCCAGCGGCTCGCCGTGCGGCTCCTCGTACGGCGCCGAGAGCGCGTCGAGCGGTGCTGCCGCGGCCTCCTCGGGGGCCGCGGGCACCTCCGGCTCCGGCTGCGCCGCGAGGGCGGCGTACGGCGGCTGGTCGACCCGACCGACGCGGACCAGCCCGCCGTGGATCGGCAGGTCGTCGGCCTCGGGGTCGCTGCCGTCGACGACGACGCTGAGGGCGGTGACGTCGGGCAGCGTGCGCTCGACCCAGGTGGTGACCGTCGAGCCGTCGAGCTCGGTGGTGGTGCCGGCGGCGGTCACGGTCGCGGTCACCGAGGCACCTCGGACCAGGATCTTGGTCGGCCCCCCGCCGGTGCCGATCAGCACGAACCCCGGCAGCACGCCGAGCCCGGACTGCAGCAGGGCGTCGAGGACGTCGTCGAAGCCGGCACCGTCGTCGATCTGCGACCACAGCGCAGCGACCCGGGCCTTCTCGGAGGCCGGCAGCAGGAGGGTGGTGGCGGCCCCGAAGACGCCGAACCACGACCCGGGGCGGTAGGACCACGTGCCCGTGGGCGCTCCGGAGGTCTGCTCGCTCATGGCAGGGCTCCCAGCTTCTGCTCGAGACTCACTCGCTGCGCATCGGAGTCGTAGGGTCGGTCTGCGGCCAATCCCACCACATCGACGACGACGGCCGTCGCGTTGTCGCGTCCCCCGGCGGCCACGGCTGCGGCCACGACCTGGTCGGCGGCGTCGCGGGGGTCGGAGGTGCGGGCGAGGATCTCGGCGATCAGGGTGTCGTCGATCATGCCGCTGACGCCGTCGGAGCAGAGCATCAGCCGCTCGGCGCCCGAGAGCGGGAGCACGAAGAAGTCGGCGTCGGCGCGGCCGCGACCGCCGAGGGCCCGGGTGATGATGTGGCGCTCGGGGTGCACGGCGGCGTCGTCGCGGGTGATCACCCCGGCCTCGACGAGCTCCTGGACGACGCTGTGGTCGACGCTGACCTGCTCGAGCACCCCGTCGTTGAGGCGGTAGATGCGCGAGTCACCGAGGTTGGCCAGCAGCCACTTGGGCTCGGTGGACCACTGCGTGGGCTGCTCGATCAGCAGCGCGACGACCGCGGTGGTGCCGGCGGCGAAGTCGCGCGCACCGCCGGCACGCTGGTGGTCGTCGTACGCGGCGATGCGGGCCTGGGCCTGCAGGAGGGTCTCGGCGATGACCTCGGGACCCCGGGCGGGGTCGTAGCCGCGGTCGGCCAGGCGCCCGAACTCCTCGACCACGATCCGGCTGGCGACGTCGCCGCGGTCGTGGCCGCCCATGCCGTCGGCGACCACGAAGACGGGCGGTGCGACGAGGAACGCGTCCTCGTTGACCTGCCGCACGCGACCGACGTCGGTGGCGGCGCCGTGGTGCAGCTCGACCCCCGTCATGCGGGGTCCCCGCGGCGTTGGTCCTCGGGGGAGCGGAGCGGCGGAGAGGGGGAACGCCGTGGGGTGCTCATGCGGGGTCCCCGCGGCGTCGGTCCTCGCGGGAGCGGAGCGGCGGAGAGGGGGAACGCCGTGGGGTGCTCATGCGGGTGGCCCTACCGTTGACCCGATGAGCACCAGGGACGACACCGGACACCGGTCGCTCGCCGACCAGCTGCGCAGCTGGAGCGACGATCGGCTCGCCGGCCTGCTGACCGCCCGTCCTGACCTCACCACACCTGCCCCTCACGACTTCGGTCAGCTCGCGTCGCGGGCCACGGTGCGGGCGTCGCTGGCACGTGCCCTCGACACCCTGACCCGGCTCGAGCTCTCGGTCCTTGATGCCCTGGTCGTCGCGGGCCAAACCACGCCCGCCGACGTGCGCAGCATCATCCACGCCCGGCCCGCCGCTGTCGACGCGACCCTCGCCCGGCTGCTCGACCTGGCCCTGGTGTGGGAGAGCCGCGGCGGCTTGCGCGCGGTGTCGGGCACCGCCGACGCCCTCGGCACCGGCCCGGGCGCCTCGGGCCTGCGGCCCCGCTCCCCCGAGGCCCTGGCCCCGGCCGAGGTCACCCGCCGCCTGGCCGAGCTCTCCCCCGCGGCCCGCGCGCTGCTCGACCACGTCGCCGAGCACGGCGGCGAGGCGACCTCGGGCTCGGCCCGGCTGACGGTGCTGCCCGCCGATGCCGCCACCCCGGCCGAGGAGCTGGTCTCCCGGCGCCTGCTCGTGCCCAAGCCCGGGAGCCCCGGTGTGGTCCAGCTGCCCGGCGAGGTCGGGATCGCCCTGCGCGGCGGCCACACCACGCGCGAGCCGGTCGACGAGGTGCCGCCGCTCGCGACGGCCGAGCGGTCGGCCGACCTGGTCGACAAGGTGGCGGCCGGGGCCGCCTTCGAGCTCGTCCGCCGCGTCGAGCTGCTGCTCGACCACTGGGGGTCCCACCCGCCGGGGGTGCTGCGCAGCGGCGGCCTCGCGGTGCGCGACCTCAAGGCCGTGACCACGCTGCTGGCCGTCGACCAGCCCACCGCCGCCCTGGTCGTCGAGACCTGTGCGGCCGCGGGGTTGCTCTCCGCCCGGGCCGACGTGACCGGCGACCAGGTGTGGGTCCCGACCGACGCGTTCGACACCTGGCTCGACGAGCCCCCGGCCGCGCGGTGGGTCACGCTGGTGCGGGCCTGGCTGGCCAGCTCGCGGCTCCCCGCGCTGGTCGGCACCCGCGACGAGACCGGCAAGACCCGCAACGCCCTGGCCCCCGAGCTGGCGTCGTACTCGATGCCCGAGTCGCGCGCCGGCACCCTCGCCGCGCTCGCGACGATGCCTGCGGGGGTGGTGCTGGCCGCCACGACCGGGTTGCCGTCGCTGGTGGAGCAGGTCGCCTGGCACCGCCCGCGCCGGCCGCGCTCGCGCACCCAGCAGGTCGCCTGGACCCTGACCGAGTCCGCGGCGCTCGGCGTGAGCGGTCTGGACGGCCTGGCCTCCTACGCCCGGGCCCTGGTCGACGGCGGTGACCCCGAGCCGGGCCTGGCGGCGCTGCTGCCCCAGCCCGTCGACCACGTCCTGATCCAGGCCGACCTGACCGCCGTGGCCCCCGGACCGCTCGAGTCGGCGCTGGCGCGCCAGCTGCAGCTGGTCGCCGACGTCGAGTCGCGCGGCGGCGCGACGACGTACCGCTTCACGCCCGCCTCTGTACGCCGCGCGCTCGACGTGGGCTGGACCGCGGTCGAGCTGCACGACTTCCTCGCCACGGTCTCGCGGACCCCGGTGCCGCAGCCGCTGACCTACCTCGTCGACGACACCGTGCGCACCTTCGGGTCGGTGCGGGTCGGCGCGGCCGAGTCGTTCCTGCGCGCCGACGACGAGGCGGCGCTCAGCGAGCTGCTCCACCACCCGAAGGCGCGCGGCCTCGGCCTGCGCCGCATCGCCCCGACCGTGATCGTCTCCAGCACCCCCGTCGACGTGCTGCTCCCCCGGTTGCGCGAGCTCGGGGCCGCCCCGGTGCTCGAGGCAGCCGACGGCACCGTGCAGGTCACCCGGCCCGACGTGCTGCGCGCCCGGGTGCCCCGCGAGCGCGGGGCGTCGGCCAAGTCGGTGCGCGAGTCGGCCCGCGTCGCGGCGGTCGTGGCCGCCGTACGCTCAGGCGACCGGGCGACGTCGACGCGGCCGCTGGCCCCGGCGACGCCGTTGACCCCGTCGGGGGCGCTGGCCGCGCTGCGCGAGGCGATCGAGGTCGGCGCGACCGTGCTGATCGGCTACGTCGACAACCAGGGCGTCTCCTCCGACCGGGTCGTCGACCCGATCTCGATCGAGGGCGGGTCGCTCACCGCGCACGACCACCGCGCCGACGACGTCCGCGCCTTCGCGGTGCACCGGATCACCACCGTCCAACAGGTCCCCCCGGGATAGTCGTGGACGTTCTGCACACGAGGAACACCTGTGCAGAAGGTCCACGACTATCGCGGTCGGCGCCACCGAGGGGGGTGAGGCAGGCCTCCGTAGACTCGATCGGTGACCGATGGCCCCCTGATCGTCCAGTCCGACAAGACCCTCCTCCTCGAGATCGACCACGACCAGGCCGCCGAGTGCCGCAAGGCGATCGCTCCCTTCGCCGAGCTCGAGCGCTCCCCCGAGCACGTGCACACCTACCGGCTGACCCCGCTGGGCCTGTGGAACGCCCGCGCCGCCGGGCACGACGCCGAGCAGGTGGTCGACACCCTGCTCACCTACAGCCGCTACGCGGTGCCGCACGCGCTGCTGGTCGACGTGGCCGAGACCATGGCGCGCTACGGCCGGCTGCGCCTGGAGAAGCACCCCGTGCACGGGCTGGTGCTCGCCAGCACCGACCGGCCGGTGCTCGAGGAGGTGCTGCGCGCCAAGAAGATCGCCGGGATGCTCGGCGCCCGCATCGACGACGACACCGTCGCGGTCCACGCCTCCGAGCGCGGCAACCTCAAGCAGGCGTTGCTCAAGCTGGGCTGGCCGGCCGAGGACTTCGCGGGCTACGTCGACGGCGAGGCCCACGCCATCTCGCTCGACGAGAGCGAGTGGACGCTGCGCGCCTACCAGCGCGAGGCCGCCGAGTCGTTCTGGCACGGCGGGTCCGGTGTGGTCGTGCTGCCCTGCGGGGCGGGCAAGACCCTCGTCGGGGCCGCCGCGATGGCGCACGCGCAGGCCACGACGCTGATCCTGGTCACCAACACCGTGAGCGCTCGGCAGTGGAAGGACGAGCTGGTCCGTCGTACGTCGCTGACCGAGGACGAGATCGGCGAGTACTCCGGCACCGTCAAGGAGATCCGCCCGGTCACCATCGCGACCTACCAGGTGATGACGACCAAGCGCGGCGGCGTCTACCGCCACCTCGAGCTGCTCGACGCCCGCGACTGGGGGCTCATCGTCTACGACGAGGTGCACCTGCTGCCGGCCCCGATCTTCCGGATGACCGCCAACCTGCAGGCCCGCCGCCGCATCGGCCTGACCGCGACCCTGGTGCGCGAGGACGGCCGCGAGGGCGACGTGTTCTCGCTGATCGGCCCCAAGCGCTACGACGCCCCGTGGAAGGACATCGAGTCGCAGGGCTACATCGCGCCGGCCGACTGCGTCGAGGTGCGGGTGACGCTGCCGCAGTCCGAGCGGCTCACCTACGCCACGGCCGAGCCCGAGGAGCGCTACCGGTTGGCGTCGTGCACGCACGAGAAGGTGCAGGTCGTGCGTGACCTGGTCGCGCAGCACCCCGGCCAGCCCACGCTGGTGATCGGGCAGTACATCGACCAGCTCGACGAGCTGGCCGACAAGCTCGACGCCCCGGTGATCAAGGGCGAGACGCCGGTGCGCGAGCGTCAGCGGCTCTTCGACGCGTTCCGCTCCGGCGAGGTCGGGCTGCTGGTGGTCTCGAAGGTCGCCAACTTCTCCATCGACCTGCCCTCGGCCGAGGTCGCGATCCAGGTCTCGGGGTCGTTCGGCTCCCGCCAGGAGGAGGCCCAGCGCCTCGGGCGGCTGCTGCGCCCCAAGGAGGACGGCAAGTCCGCGCACTTCTACACGATCGTCAGCCGCGACACCGTCGACGCCGACTTCGCCCAGAACCGTCAACGGTTCCTGGCCGAGCAGGGCTACGCCTACCGCATCGTCGACGCCGAGGACCTGCCGGCCTGAGGGGCGGTCGCGAGCGCCCCCGAGGGGCCAGGTCGTCCGCGCCAGGGTGAGCCAGGGCTCACCGTGGGGCGGACGACCCGACGGCAGGCCGCTCAGCCGGCGTCCAGGACCTCGACGGTGCGTCGCAGGCGCTCCCCGTCGGCGTTGACGCGGATCGTCAGGGTCTCGGTGCCCTCGCGGACGCCGTCGCGCCGGGTCGGGACCACCAGGGTGGTCGCCCGGGCCCCCGGCCGGATCGAGTCGAAGACGTAGACACCCAGCTTCCACAGGGGCAGCGCGGGGTCGAGCTCCTCGCCGAACCCGGCCAGGAACCGCGCCGGTACGTCGGCCCCGGTCAGGTCGGTCCCGGGCCCGCGCCTGGTCTCGAGGTAGGCGCTGAGGTCGTAGTCGGCCGCACCACCCACGTTGCGGACCCCGACCACGATCGGCTGCCCCTCGCGGACCTGTCGCGGCACGGTGATCCGCAGCTCCGGCTGGGGGTCGTCGTCGACGACGGTGAGGGCACCGACGTAGTCGTCGGTGGCCAGGCCGCGGACCGACCAGACGGTCACGGCGGTGGTGAGGCGGAAGTCGGCGAGCCGGTCGACGCTGTAGCGCACCGGGATCGACCCCGAGGTCTGGCCGGGTGCGACGTCGACGGTGAAGCGCTGCGGCCGACCGATCTCCTGCCCCACGGTCTGCACGACGAGCTGGCCGGGTCGGGTGACGGGGCCGGTGATCGTGAAGGGGATCCGGGCGCTGCGGACGGTCGAGGCGCGCGGCCCCGTGCGGGCCGGGTCGCCCTCGTCGACACGGAGCTCGCCGACGTCGACGACGGGGAGCCGTGTCGACGGCACCGGGACGAGCCCGGCGGGGGCGGCCGCGACCTCGGCGACCCACACCCGGCCGCGCGGGCTGTCGGCGAGCAGCTCGACCGAGACGACGTCGGCCAGGTCGACGCCGCTGGCACCCGACGCGTCGACGAGCAGCGGCTGGGCCCAGAGCTTGGTGACCTCCGGGGAGACGAGCAACGGCGCGACCCGGGTGCCGCCCTCGGGCGTGAGCACGGCGCTGGCACCAGCGCCGTCGGTGACCCGCACCCGGAGGTCGACGGCACCCCGACGCGAGTCGACGATCGTGCGCAGCTCGAGCCGGTCGTCGGTCAGGTCGAGGGGGGCGTCGAAGCGCAGCCCGCCGACACCACCCGCGCGGGTCCAGGCGAGCTCGAGGAAGCGTCGCGACGGCTGGCCCTCGCCCTGCGGCACGAAGTGGGGTGCGGTGACCTGCAGCCCGCCCCCGCAGATCCCGACGGGCCCTGCGTCCCACGAGGTCACGCCAGAGCAGAGCCGCGTCTCGGCCCCGCCGGTGGCCAGGGTGGGCGTCGCCTCGAGACCGGGGCGGCGTACGTCGCGGCCGGCGCCGAGCGCGTGGCTGCGCACGTCGGCCGTGCCGATCGAGGCGATGGTGACGTGCGAGCCGTCGAACAGCGGCAGGTAGGCGCCGTCGCCGGTGAACAGGTGCACCGCGCCGGCCACGTAGGCCTTGCCGACCGCGCGCTGGCCGCGCGCGGACAGCCGGCCAGGGTGGCGGCGTCCGCACGGCTGGTCCGCGGGGCCGAACCAGTCGTCGGAGGAGGGAGCCGCCGCGGTGGCGGGGGTCCACTCGGTGTTGAAGAAGTTGTGGTTGGCCCCCATCACCAGCACGGAGCTCTTCAGCGAGGTGTCGCCCGCGACCAGGTCACGGCCGACGTCGGTGAACTTCTGGCCCTGCAGGTCGGAGACGTCGCCGTCGCAGTAGGGCAGCACCGTCACGGTCGGCACGTAGGGCGCGGTGTGGGACGCGAAGTCGGTCGGGGCGAGCAGGACCTGCCCCACGATCCGGTACGGCGCCGTCAGCGGCACCTGGATCGACGCGCGGTCGACCCCCTCGCCGCCGCGGCTGTGTCCCACGAGCACGACCTGCGACAGGTCGACCTGGTGCGCGGCGGCCAGCGAGGTCCAGTGGTCGAGGTGGCGCCGCACGATCGTCGCCCGGGCCCCGGCGCCACCGTCGGGCAGGCGGTAGTCCTGGGCGTTGACGCCGTTGACGCGCACCGAGACCGTCGCGTAGCCCTGGGAGGCGAGCAACCTCTGGAGGTAGTCGTAGCCGAGGTGGCTGGGGATCTCCTCGAACCCGCCCGCGCAGGGCCAGGTCTCGGAGTAGGCGTCGTCGTCACCGGGCTTGTAGCAGACGCCGTGACGGCCGTGCAGGAACAGCACCAGCGGCCGGGGACCCGTGGCCTGGTCGGCTGCGGGCTCGACGACGTGGCCGACCATCTCGATCGGCTGCCGCATCCCGGCGAGCTTGACGCCGGGCAGCTCGTAGTCGCTGGTGACGATGGTGAAGGGCCCGGCCACGCCCGGGTCGGGTGCGTCGAGGAGGGTCGTCGCGGGCGCCCGGCCCGCGGTGGCCGGAGCCGCGCCGGCCGGGTCGACGCCCGGCTCGTCGAGCCGGTCGCCCGAGAGCACGACGTCGAGGTCCGCCGGGTCGGGGGCGGTCGCGCTGGTGACGACGGCCTCGACCGTACGCCGGTCGGCCGCGGTCGTGGGGGGCCCGAAGGTCAGGCCGTCGCCGACGAGCGCGGGCCGGTCGGAGCGCACCGGCAGGTCGCGCGGCGACGTCCAGGCGACCCGGTAGCGGCCGTCTCCGAGGTCGGCGACCTGCCAGCGTCCGAGGTCGCCGCCGTCGTCGCCCCGTCGTCGCCCCCGTCATCGACAGCTCCCGGGTCTCCCGGGGCGCGGGTCGGGGCGGGTGTGGTCGACGACGCGGAGGTCCCCGGCACCAGCGCCAGGGTCAGGGCCGCGAGGATGCCGGCGACGACGCAACGGGTGGGGGTCATCTCGGGACGATAGGCGCGCATGACCTGTAGACGCGACGGCGGCGCGCCTGGTTGCCGCAGGTCGGGACGTTGGTCCCGGCTCTGGCCCGACCCGGGGCGTCGTACGGCGACCCGACCACCCGTCGGTCGAGGAGGTTGCCCTGGCAACCGTCACGAGACCCCACCCACCGCAGGAGCCCGGCCGAGCGAGCACGCCGCTGCGGTCGAGCGGTCTCGAGACGGTCGCGGACGACCTCCTCGACCACCGGGTGCTGCGGTCGGGTCGAGCATGCTGGGCCACACGTCGGTCGAGGAGGTTGCCCTGGCAACCGTCACGAGACCACCCGACCGCAGGTGAAGGTCGAGTCGTCCACGTCGGCTGCGGTCGAGCGGTCTCGAGACGGTCGCGGACGACCTCCTCGACCACCGTGGGGTCCAGCCGGGCACGACTCCTGGACCACCGGGTGGTCACCACACGAGGACAGCGCGGGGCTCCGTAGGCTGGGGCACCGTGAAGGCCCTCCTGCTCGAGAACATCCACCCCCTCGCCGTCGAGAGCCTCGAACGGCGTGGCTTCGAGGTCGAGCTGCTCATGACGTCGCTGTCCGAGGACGAGCTCCTGGCCCGACTGCCGGGCGTGACGGTGCTCGGCATCCGCTCCAACACCACGATCACGGCGAAGGTCCTGGAGAACGCCCCCGAGCTGCTGGCCATCGGCTGCTTCTGCATCGGCACCAACCAGGTCGACCTGGCCGCCGCCGCCGCGCGCGGGGTCGCGGTCTTCAACGCGCCGTACTCCAACACCCGCAGCGTGGTCGAGCTCGTCATCGGCGAGATCATCGCGCTGGCCCGGCGGCTGACCGAGAAGACCGCCAAGATGCACGCCGGCGTGTGGGACAAGTCGGCGCAGGGCAGCCACGAGATCCGCGGCCGGACGCTCGGCATCGTGGGCTACGGCAACATCGGGACCCAGCTGTCCAACGTCGCCGAGGCCCTGGGCCTGCGGGTGATCTTCTTCGACACCGCCGACCGTCTCGCCCACGGCAACGCGCGCCGGATGCCGACCCTCGAGGCGCTGCTCGCCGAGGCCGACGTCGTCTCGCTGCACGTCGACGGACGCCCGGGCAACGCCGGGTTCTTCGGCGCCGAGCAGTTCGCCGCGATGAAGCCCCGGTCGATCTTCATCAACGCCGCGCGCGGCATGGTCGTCGACACCGAGGCGCTGCGCGAGCAGATCCTGTCCGGTCACATCGCCGGCGCGGCGCTCGACGTCTTCCCGGTCGAGCCCAAGGCCCAGGGCGACGAGTTCGAGTCGCCGCTGCGCGGGCTCGACAACGTCATCCTCACCCCCCACGTCGGCGGCTCCACGCAGGAGGCGCAGGAGGAGATCGGCTGGTTCGTGGCCGGCAAGCTCGCCGCGTTCGTGCTCGAGGGCCGCACCGAGCTCTCGGTCGACCTGCCCGCCGTCCTGGCCCCGCAGCTGACCTCCGGCTCGCGGATCGGCTTCCTGCACGTCAACGTGCCCGGCGTCCTGGCCGAGCTCAACGCGCGCCTGGCCGAGCAGGGCGTCAACGTGACCGCCCAGTACCTCGCCACCCGCGCCGAGCAGGGCTACGTCGTCACCGACGTCGCCGAGCCCGTGTCCCCCGACGTGGCCACCGCGCTGGCGGCGTCCGACCACACCATCTGGCTGCGCTCCTACGACGCCTGACCCGCCGGATCGACCCGCGTGCTGCCACCCCGAGGGGTGGCAGGCCCGGTCGTAGGCTCGCGTCGTGATGGGTGGAGTGCGCGACCGGCTGGGCCAGGCCCTGTTCCTGCGCGTGGCCGGGCCCGAGGGGCCCGCGGCCCGCGAGCGGATCCACGGCACCGAGGGGCCGCGCTGGTTCGAGCCGGGCAGCCCGATCACCGTCGTGCACGCCGACGCCTCGATGTTCGTCGGCGGCATCCGCTCGCTGCTGCTGCAGACCCTGCACCCCGCGGCGATGCTCGCCGTCTCGGAGCACTCCGGCTTCCGCGGCGACATGTGGGGGCGGCTGCACCGCACCAGCACGTTCCTCGCGACCACGACCTTCGCGACCGCCGAGGACGCCCAGCGCCAGGTCGACATCGTGCGGGCCATCCACAAGCGGGTCGTCGGCACCATGCCCGACGGCACGCCGTACGCCGCCTCCGACCCCCACCTGCTGCGCTGGGTGCACGTGGCCGAGGTCGACAGCTTCCTGCGCGCCTACACCGTCTACGGCCGCAACGAGCTCGACCAGGCCGGTCGCGACCAGTACGTCGCCCAGGTCGGCGAGGTCGCGCTGCGGCTCGGCGCCGTCGACGTGCCGTCGACCGAGGCCGAGCTGGCCGAGGCGCTCGCGTCGTACCGCCCCGAGCTGCGCGGCACCCCCGAGGCGCGCGAGGCTGTGCGCTACCTGCTCGTCAAGCCGCCGCTGCCGCTGGCCGCCCGGGCGCCGTACGGCGTGCTGGTCGCTGCGGCCGTCGGCCTGATGCCGGCCTGGACGCGTCCGCCACTGCGGCTGCCCTGGCTGCCGGTGACCGAGCGGACCGTGGTCCGTGCGCTCGGCTCGGCGGCGACCGGGACCATCCGGTGGGCGATGAGTCCCAGCGCCTAGTCACTCCCTTGAGGTGATCTTGTCCGATCGGCGGATGCTGCCCTGAGGCGGCCTTCCTAGGTTCGAGACATGTACTCGTCACGTGGAGGAGCCACCGGCACGGTCGTGCTGGCCGTCGCCGCACCGACCCCGTCGGTCGTGGTGCTCGACGTGCTCGACGCGACCGGACAGCGCGTCGTGAGCCGTCGGCTCCACGACCTCAGCACCACCCTCGACCTCGAGCCGGGCACCTACCGGCTGCGCCTCGACGACGCCCGCACGCTGCACGACCCGGCGCGCCACGCCGGCGCCGAGGTCGAGGTCACCGTGGCCGCCCGCGAGGTCGTGGAGACCACGCTGGCCCTGACCCGCGGGGCCGTGCTGCGCGCGACCACCACCCGCTGGGCCCGCGTCACCGCCGCGCACGAGGACGGCGAGCGCCTCGACGTGCGCGCCGACGGCCGGGGCGAGGCCGTGCTCACCGGGCTGCGTCCTGGCGCGTGGACCGTGGTGGCCCACGACCTGCGCCGCCACCTGTGCTCCGAGGCCGTCACCGTCACGGTCGCCGCGGGCGGCAGCCACGACGTGGTCGTGCCCGTCGACGTCCCGACCGGGCGTCTGCTGGTCGACGTCCGCGGTGGCGACCGTCGCCCCGTGCAGGCCACCGAGGTCCGCGTGACCGACCCGACCGGCCGCACCGTGGTCGCCCGGCTGCGCGGCGGGCTGGCCGACGTGCGCGAGCTGCGCCCCGGTCGCCTGCGGGTCGTCGTACCCCCCTCGGTCGGGCACAGCGGCACGACCGTGGCCCTCGAGCTCGAGCCCGGTGCGCTCGGCAGCGTGCGCGCGGTCGTCCCCGTCGCCGCCACCCTCACCGGACGGGTCGTCCAGCACGGCTCGCACCGCGACTCGCAGTACGCCGCGGTCGTGACGCTGCTCGACGAGCAGGGCCAGGAGCTCGAGCGGGTCCGCACCGACGAGGACGGCCGCTTCGTCCTCGGGACCGGCCTGACCGCCGCCAACGGCCTGACCGTCGTGGCCACCACCGGTCCCCAGACGCTGCACGTCACCCGGGCCGCCGTCGCCGACGTCTGCGTGTGGGCCGGGGTCCGCCACGACCTCGGCACCATCACCCTGCCGGTCGCGGGCCGCTCGGCCGTCTGGCGGGCCCGCACGTCAGCCGCCGCCGCGATGAAGCTGCCCTCGACGCACGTCTGACGCCGATCTGGGTTTGAATGTCCGGGTGCCTCCGCCTGGACCCACCGGTACCACCGCTCCCCCCTGGCCCCTGACCGACGGGTCCGACGTGCGCGACGCGCTCCTGGCGGCGTACGCCGACCCCGAGCGCGGCTACCACGACACGACCCACCTGACCGAGGTGCTCGAGCGCGTCGACGAGCTCGCGGCGGCCGGGGTGCGCTTCGACCACCTGCCGGTGCGGCTGGCCGCGTGGTTCCACGACGCCGTCTACGACGGCGAGCGCGACGCCGAGGAGCGGTCGGCGACCTGGGCCGAGCAGGCCCTCGCGGGCCTGGTCGACGACGCCGTGGTCGCCGAGGTCGCGCGGCTGGTGCGGCTCACCGAGACCCACCGCCCTGACGACGACGACGCCAACGGCTGCGCCCTGTCCGACGCCGACCTCGGCATCCTCGCCGCGCCGGCCGGGCGTTACGCCGCCTACGTCACGGCCGTGCGCGCGGAGTACGACCACCTCGACGACGAGACCTTCACCGCCGGGCGCCGGGTCGTGCTGCAGGGCCTGGTGGCCAAGCCGCGGCTCTTCCACACCGACTACGCCCTCGCGCACTGGGAGGACGCCGCGCGTGCCAACGTCGCCGCCGAGCTCGGATAGTCGTGGACGTTCTGCACGCAGGTGGCCCCGGTCGACCCGTGTGCAGAACGTCCACGACTATCGAGGCTTGCGGCGGCGCAGGCCGGCCGAGGTGAGGCGGGCGACGAGCTCGCGGGAGGTGACCGGCGTGGCGCCGGCGGCGACCACGGCGTCGTAGAACTCCGACGGGACGTCGTAGTGGTCGCGGTCGAAGCCGCGCGGGGGGATGTCGAGCGCGCGGGCGAAGGCGTGCAGCTCGTCGTAGGAGGTGTCGCTGGCCAGGTGGGACCAGCGCCGGCCGTAGCGCTCGACGGCCGGCGGGTCGATGAGGATCACGAGCTGCGGGTCATCGGCGGGTGGTCGAGCAGCAGCCGCCAGGAGCGCACCAGCGCGGCGTCGACGTAGGCGTTGGCCGCGCCGCCGGGGCGGACCTGCGCACCGACCTGCAGCTGGCCGACGCCCGCGCGCACCAGCCACGGCACCTGCTCGGCGCTCAGGCCGCCGGTGGGCAGCAGCAGCCGGGCGACGTCGGGGTCGCGGCCGGCCAGGGCGAGCAGGTCGTCGTAGCCCTGGGCGAGGCCCTGCGGCGAACCGGCGGAGGCGACGGCGGTCAGTCCCGGGAGACCGACGAGCCGGCGCCACGACCGGGCCGGGTCGAGGGTGGCGTCGATCGCGCGGTGGAAGGTCCAGGGCACCCCCGGCACGGAGTCCACGAGGGCCAGGGTCGTCTCGACGTCGATCTCGAGGTCGGTGTCTAGGAAGCCGAGCACCAGGCCCTCGGCCCCGAGCGCGAGGTACTCGTGGGCCAGGCCGGTCAGCCGGACCAGGTCGGCGCCCGTGGTGGTGAAGGTGTCGTCGAGGCGCAGCACGACGCGCACCGGCACCTCGACCGCCGCCGCGGCGCGCAGCACCGCCGAGGCCGTGGGGACGTCGGGCGAGCGGCCGCCGGCGTCGAGCGACAACCGGTCGGCGCCGCCCTCGACCGCGCCCGCGACGTCGTCGACGCGGTGCACGACGACCTCGAGCAACGGCTTCACGCTCCCACGGTAGGCCGTCACGGGGACGACCTCGTGGAGGTCGGACGGTGTCCCGGCCGCGACCGTCCGCGGTCGTGGGGCCCGGCCCCGCGACGTCCCGCCTTGGTGCCGACGTTTAATGGACCTGTGGACGACCGCCTGCTGCTCGACGCCCGAGCGCGCGTGCTGGCCGACCTCACGGCCCGTCAGCTCGCCACCGCCGCCGCCGTCTCGGCCCTCGACGAGGCCTGCGCCTCGCGCGAGTGGTGGGCCGAGCAGTGGCCCCAGGGAGCCGAGTACGTCGCGGGCCTGGTCGCCCAGGACGTGCAGGACGCGCTCCTGTCGGTCGCCGGCCGCTGGCCGCTGTGCCTCGACTGCAGCGACGGACCCGTGCACTCGCTCTACATCCAGCCCGACCTGGGCGGCCCCGACCCGGTCTGGGTGTGCGAGGAGTCCGGCGAGGTGGCGGCCGCGCTGGGGTTCCTCAGCCGGACCTGAGGTGGCGACCGACGGGTCTCGAGACGGTCGCGGGCGACCTCCTCGACCACCGTGGCGACGCCTGGGCCAACAAACGTCACGGGACCATCACAAAGGTCACGAAACGATAACGGCGAGCCTCAGGAGTCGCTACCGAGCTGGAGCCAGAGCGTGAACCGGTCGGCGCGGTAGACGCTGCGCGAGACGTTGACGATCTTGTCATCGACCATGCCACGGCGCGAGTGGCGCAGGACCACCGTACCGGGCTCGATCTCGAGCAGCGCACCCTCCTCGTCGTTGGCGACGTCGGCGGAGATGGAGTCCTCGGCCCAGCTGGGTCGCAGGGCCCGGGCGTCGAGGGCGTCGTAGAGGCTGGTGGGCATGCCGGTCTGCAGGAAGCCGGGGAGCAGGACCTCGTTGAGGTAGTTGTCCTCGATGCAGACCACGGCGCCGTCGCCGCGGCGCAGCCGGCGCCAGTGGATGACGGCGTCGCCCTCGGTGAGGTTGAGGGCGCGGGCGACACCGGGGCCGGCCTGCTCGCGCCGGGCGAGCAGGGTGACCGACTCGGCCAGCAGCCCGCGGCGCGCCATCTCCTCGGTGAAGCCGGTGATGCGGGTCGCGACGCGGCGCGGTCGGGCCACGAAGGTGCCGCGACCGGGGATCCGCTCGAGCAGCCCCTCGGTCACCAGCGCGTCGAGGGCCTGGCGCACCGTCATCCGGGCGACGCCGAAGCGGTGCACCAGCTCGCGCTCCGACGGCGCGGGCGAGCCTGGCGCGTTGCCGGCCACCAGGCTGCGGACGTACTCGCGGACCACCACGTGCTTCAGGGCACGTCCATCGCCGATCAGCACGTCCTCCACGCCCCGAAGCGTAGGGAAACCCGATGCCTCGCGTCTGGCGAATCGCCGGTTTGGTCCGCGTTGACCTACCGGGAGTACGTCGACGGGGGCGGCCGGGTCAGTCGGTGGCGATGGCCGTCAGGACGTCGAGGCGCGCCGCCCGACGCGCCGGCAGGATCGCCGCGACGACCCCGATCAGGACCGCCAGCACCAGGAAGAGCACGAGCTGCCCGGACGGCACGCTGATCACCTCGAGCCCCTCGTCGCGCACGGCGTACATCAGCGCGACGCCGAAGCCGGTGCCGAGGACGACGCCGAGCACGGCGCCCAGCACCGCGATCACGATCGACTCGAGCGTGATCATCCGCCGCAGCTGCGTGCGCGTGACGCCGATGGCGCGCAGCAGCCCGACCTCACGGGTGCGCTCGATCACCGACAGGGCCAGGGTGTTGACGATGCCGAGCACCGCGATCACCAGGGCCAGGCCGAGCAGGGCGTAGATGATCAGCACGAACGTGTCGATGTTCTTGCGCTGGTCGGCCGCGAACGCGGCCTGGTCCTTGGCGGTGACGGTCGGCTGGTCGGCCAGCACGTCGTCGAGACGGTCCTGCAGGGTCGCCGGGTCGGCGCCGTCGTCGGCGTAGACCACGAGCAGGCTGTCCTGCTTCTTGTAGCCCGCGTCCTCGTAGGTCCTGATGTCGGTGACCAGGCCCTGGGAGAGCAGCGCGTTGTCCTCGAAGACGCCGGCGACCTTCCAGGTCACGGTGCCCTTCGGCACGTCGATCTCGTAGGGGTCGCCGACCTCGAGGCCGTCGCCGGCAGCCATCGACCGGCTGACCAGGACCGTCCCGCGCTCGAGGTCGGCCGCGCCGCCGCTGACGAAGTCGACGCCGAGCCGGGCCAGTGACGGCGGGTCGGTGGCCAGGATGATCGCGAAGCCTCCGTCGTGCTCGGCGAAGCCGGAGCGCTGCCGCAGGACCTCGTCGACCCCGTCGACCTCGGCCACGCGCGCGGCGATGCTCGAGGAGAAGGACCCCTGGAAGACGCTGCTGACCACGAAGTCGCCGGTGAAGCTGTCCTCGACCGACTTGTCGACCGAGGCCTTGGCGGAGGCACCGATGATCGCCATCGCGCACGCCAGGGTCAGACCGATCATCAGGGCCGACGCGGTGGCCGTCGTACGACGCGGGTTGCGCAGCGAGTTCTGCCCGGCCAGGTTGCCGATCGGGCCGAACAGGCGGGCCAGGCCCGCGCGCGCCGCACTCAGCAGCGGGGCCGACAGGACCGGGCTCATGGCCGTGACCCCGAGCAGGATCGCGAGGATGCCGCCGCCGGTGAAGTAGCCCCCACCACCGATGTCGACCAGGTCGCCCAGCCCGACGGCCAGCGACACACCCCCGACCAGCGCGAGCGCGAGGCCGAGCACGAAGCGGCGCCGCATCGACTCCTCGGGCAGCGCGATGTCGTCGCGCATCGCCTGCACCGGCGCGATCCGCGACGTGCGCCGGGCCGGGAACCAGGCCGCGACCATCGTGACGACGATGCCCACGACGTAGGCCGCGCCGAAGGTGCGCGGGCGGTAGACCAGGGCCTGGTCGGACAGGTCGAGGCCGATGACGCCGAACAGGGCCCGCAGCCCGATCGCGAGCACCACGCCCAGGCCGATGCCGACGGTCGCACCGAGGAAGCCGAGCACCAGGGCCTCGAGCTGCACCGACCGCTGCACCTGCCGCTTGCTCGCCCCGAGCGCGCGGAGCAGGGCGAGCTCGCGGCTGCGCTGGGCGACGAGGATCGAGAAGGTGTTGACGATGATGTAGGTGCCGACCACCAGCGAGATGCCGGCGAAGATCAGCAGGAAGATGGTGAGGAACGAGATCGCCTCGAGCAGGTCGTCGGCCTGGTCCTTGGCCGACTGGTCACCGGTGACGGCCTCGTAGCCGTCGGGCAGCACCTTCTCGACCTCGGCCCGCAGCTCGTCCTGGCTCACGCCGTCCTTGCGGGTCACCCAGATCGTGTCGAACTCGTCCAAGCCGTCGTGGAAGAGGTCCTGGGCCACCGAGGTCTCGAACGAGGCGCTGGTGGCGCCGTTGAGCGAGCCGCCCTCGGGGAAGCCGGCGATCCCGACCAGCGTGGGCTCGAGGTTGGCGGTGCGGTCGGCGGTGGTGATCGGCACGGTGTCGCCGACGTCGTAGCCGGCCTTCTCGGCCGTCTTCTCGTCGAGCACGACCTCGCCGGGCCCCCGCGGCTCGCGGCCGTCGATGATCGTGAGGCCGACCAGCCCGTTGCCGGCCGGCGCGTCGGACCAGTTGACGCCGAGTGACGGCGGACCGAACCCCCCGATGGGCTTGCCCTTGTCGTCGATGACGTAGACGCCGTCGGTGACGATCTGGCCGTCGGCGCGGGCCGCGCCGGGCACCCGGGCCAGGGTCTCGACCAGCGAGGCCGGGACGGTGCGGGTCGAGGAGATGCCGCCGGGGGTCGCCCCGCCCTCGGGCTGCACCACGACGTCGCCGACGGTCGCGTCGAACAGCGAGGTGAAGCTGCGGTTGAGGGTGTCGGTGAAGACCAGCGTGCCGACGACGAAGGCGACCCCGAGGACGATCGCGAACGTGCTGAGCAGCAGCCGCACCTTGCGGCCGAGCAGGCTCTTGAGAGCCGCGCGGATCATCGGCCGGTCTCCTCCGCGCGCGCCGACATCCGCGCCATCACCGCGAGGACGGCGTCACGGTCAGGGTCGCGCAGCTCCTCCACGACGCGGCCGTCGGCCAGGAACACCACCCGGTCGGTGTACGCCGCCGCGACCGGGTCGTGCGTCACCATCACCACGGTCTGCTGGTGGTCGTCGACCGCGGCGCGCAGCAGGTCGAGCACCTCCGCGCCGGAGCGGGAGTCGAGGTTGCCGGTGGGCTCGTCGGCGAACACGATCCGGGGCCGGCTCACCAGCGCCCGGGCCACGGCGACCCGCTGCTGCTGGCCGCCCGAGAGCTCGTTGGGCTTGTGGGACAACCGGTCGCGCAGCCCGACGGTCGCGATGACCGAGTCGAACCACTCGGGGTCGGGCTTGCGGCCCGAGATCGCCAGCGGCAGCACGATGTTCTCCTCCGCGCTCAGCGTCGGCACGAGGTTGAAGGACTGGAAGACGAAGCCGACCTCCTCGCGACGCAGCAGCGTGAGCTCCTTGTCCTTGAGCGCACCGATCGACCGGTCGCCGATCCACACCTCGCCCGAGGTCGGCCGGTCGAGCGCCGCCAGCACGTGCATGAGGGTCGACTTGCCCGAGCCGCTGGGGCCCATCACGGCGGTGAACTCGCCGGCGTACAGGTCGACCGAGACGTCGTCGAGGGCGCGGACACCCGCCTCGCCCTTGCCGTAGGTCTTGGTGAGGCCGACGACGCGCGCGGCGACGGTCGTGGCGGCGGGGGCGGAGGTGCTCATGGACCCCAGCCTCCCCTGCCGCACCAGGGCCGCGCCACAGGGATGTCCCCGACCCGACCCGTAGGCTCTGCCCATGCACGTCGAGCGCACCTTCACGGTCCCGCGTCCCGTCGAGGAGGTGTTCGCCTACCTCGGCGACTTCACCCACACCGAGGCCTGGGACCCCGGCACCGTGTCGACCACCCGCACCTCCGGCGACGGCGGCCTCGGCACGACCTACGCCAACACGTCGCAGTTCATGGGGCGCACGGTCGACCTGTCCTACGAGACGATCACCTACCAGCCGTCGACCATGGTGCAGTTCCGCGGCCGCAACAAGCAGTCGACCGCCACCGACTCGATGACCTTCACCCCCACCACCGACGGCGGCACGTCGGTCCACTACCGCGCCGACTTCGAGTTCCACGGGCTGCTCAAGCATCTCGCCCCGCTCGTGGTCCGGCGCAAGATCGACGCCCTCGCCGACGAGACCGTCGAGCAGATCGTCCGGACGCTGACCAGCCGATGAGCTCGTCACCGCACCCCGTCGGTGTCGACTTCGGCGGGTCGGGCATCAAGGGCGCGACGGTCGACCTCGAGCGCGGCGACTTCGCGACCGACCGGGTGCGCGTCGAGACCCCGCAGCCCTCGACCCCCGAGGCCGTCGCCGAGGTGCTGGCCGAGCTGGTGTCGACCTTCGACGACGACGGCGGGTCGCCGGTCGGGGTCACCGTGCCCGGCGTCGTACGCAACGGCGTCGTCAGCACCGCCGCCAACATCCACGACTCCTGGCTCGGCGTCGACGCCGCCGCCCTCTTCAGCCGCGCCGCCGGACGACCGGTCGTCGCCCTCAACGACGCCGATGCGGCCGGGCTCGCCGAGTCGCGCTACGGCGCGGCCCGCGGGCAGCGCGGCCTGGTCATCGTGACCACCCTCGGCACCGGGATCGGCTCGGCCCTGCTCCTCGACGGGGTCCTGCTGCCCAACTCCGAGCTCGGCCACCTCGAGGTCGACGGCCACGTCGGCGAGAAGTACGCCGCCAACAGCGCCCGCGAGACCCACGACCTCGCGTGGGACGAGTGGGCCGACCGGCTGACGTCCTACTACCGGATGGTCGAGCGCCTGCTCACCCCCGACCTCTTCGTCGTCGGCGGCGGCGTCAGCAAGCACGCCGACAAGTTCCTGCCGATGATCGACATCTCCACCCCGATCATCCCGGCCCTGCTGCGCAACAAGGCCGGCATCATCGGCGCGGCCCTGCACGCCGCGTCGGGATAGTCCCTGACGAAAATCAAGGTTTCGGGCCGCGGATCCTTGATTTTCGTCAGGGACTATCCCGACACGGCGGGTCGCAGATGGTCGAACGCGTGTTCGACCGATGTCGTAGGATCGCGGCATGGACTTCCAGGGCTCGCTGTTCGAGGCGCCTCCTGCCGGTGTCGGCGACCTGTCCCGCCTCGAGCGGCGTGAGCTCGGGCAGGGCGCGTGGCTCGACGTGCTGCGCACGTGGGTGCCCGCCCCCGACGACGTGTTCGAGACGCTGGTGCGCGACGTCCCGTGGCGTGCCGAGCGGCGCCAGATGTATGACCGGGTCGTCGACGTGCCCCGGCTGGTGCACACCTACATGATCGACGAGCCGCTGCCCCACCCGCTGCTCGCCGAGGCCCGTGACGCCCTGTCGGCCCACTACGCCGACGAGCTCGGCGAGCCGTTCCGCACCGCCGGCTGCTGCTACTACCGCGACGGGCGCGACTCGGTCGCCTGGCACGGCGACACCATCGGCAGGGGGTCGACGCACGACACCATGGTCGCGATCGTGTCGCTCGGCGACCCGCGACGGCTGTGCCTGCGCCCCCGCGGCGGTGGCGCGTCGATCGCGGTCGAGATGGGCCACGGCGACCTGGTCGTGATGGGCGGCTCGTGCCAGCGCACCTGGGAGCACGCGGTGCCCAAGGTCGCCTCGGCCGGCCCGCGGATCTCGGTGCAGTTCCGGCCGCTCAACGTCTTCTGACCCACCACCACAGGTGGACCCCCGGCTTGACCCGCGTGCCAGGGTCGGAGGGTGACAGACGCACGCGCCACCATCGGACTGACCGGGCTCGCAGTGATGGGCCGCAACCTGGCCCGCAACATCGCCCGCCACGGCCACACCATCGCGATCCACAACCGGACCGTCGCCAAGACCACCAGCCTGATCGACGACCACGGGGACGAGGGCGACTTCGTCGCCACCGAGAGCCTCGAGGAGTTCGTCGCCGCGATCGAGAAGCCCCGGGTCGTGCTCATCATGGTCAAGGCCGGCGAGCCGACCGACGCCGTCATCGACGACCTGGTGCCACTGCTCGACGAGGGTGACATCGTCGTCGACTGCGGCAACGCCCACTTCTCCGACACGATCCGCCGCGAGGAGAGGCTCCAGGAGCACGGCCTGCACTTCGTCGGCACCGGCGTCAGCGGCGGCGAGGAGGGCGCCCTCAACGGCCCCTCGATCATGGTCGGCGGCAGCGACGAGGCCTACGAGCGGCTGGGCCCGATCATGGAGTCGATCGCCGCCCAGGTCGACGGCGAGCCCTGCTGCGCCCACGTCGGCGTCGGCGGCGCGGGCCATTTCGTCAAGATGGTCCACAACGGCATCGAGTACGCCGACATGCAGCTCATCGCCGAGTCCTACGACCTGCTCCGCTCGATCGGCGGGCTCGAGCCCGCGGCGATCGCCGACGTCTTCGCCGAGTGGAACCAGGGCGAGCTGGAGTCGTTCCTGATCCAGATGACCTCCGACGTGCTGCGCCACACCGACGCCGGCACCGGCAAGCCCTTCGTCGACGTCGTCAAGGACGCCGCCGAGCAGAAGGGCACCGGTCGCTGGACCGTGCAGAGCGCGCTCGACCTCGGCGTGCCGATCACCGGCATCGCCGAGGCGACCTTCGCCCGCAGCCTGTCGGGGCACGCCGAGCAGCGCGAGGCCGCCCGCAAGGTCTTCTCGACCTCGCCCGAGGACGACACCGTCGAGGTCGACCAGCAGGCCTTCGTCGACGACGTCCGCGCAGCGCTCTACTCCTCCAAGGTGGTCGCCTACGCGCAGGGCTTCGACCAGATCGCGGTCGGCGCCGAGGAGAACGGCTGGGACATCGACCTGGGCCAGGTCGCCAAGATCTGGCGCGACGGGTGCATCATCCGGGCCCGCTTCCTGGGCCGTATCACCGAGGCCTACGCCGAGGAGCCCGACCTCACGACCCTGCTGACGACCGAGTTCTTCGCCGACGCCGTCAAGGAGGGCGTCGACGCGTGGCGCCACGTGGTGGCGACGGCCGCGCAGGGCGGCGTCCCTGTTCCGGCGTTCGGGTCGTCGCTGTCCTACTTCGACGGGCTGCGCCGTGAGCGCCTGCCCGCCGCCCTGATCCAGGCCCTGCGCGACAACTTCGGGGCCCACACCTATCAACGCGTCGACCGGGAGGGCACGTTCCACACGGCCTGGGCCGGCGACCTCACCGAGAGCGAGTCCTGACCCCATGAGCGCCACCACCACCACGACAGCCGGCGACAACGTCGCCGCCCCCTCCGGCACCTTCGCCATCGGCGGCGACCTGCCCGTCACCCGCCTGGGCTACGGCACCATGCAGCTGACCGGCGAGGGCGTGTGGGGCTGGCCCGCGGACCGCGACAACGCGCTCGCGGTGCTGCGTCGCGCCGTCGAGCTCGGCATCACCTTCTTCGACACCGCCGACTCCTACGGCCCCGTCGTGGCCGAGCAGCTCCTCCAGGAGGCCCTGTACCCCTACGCCGACGACGTGGTCATCGCCACCAAGGCCGGCCTGACCCGCCAGGGCCCCGGCGTCTGGACCCCGGTCGGCAACCCGGCGTACCTGCGCCAGCAGTGCGAGATGTCGCTGCGCCACCTCGGCCTCGAGCGCATCGACCTGTTCCAGCTGCACCGCATCGACCCGGCCGTCGCCCTCGAGGACCAGGTCGGCGAGCTCGTCGCGCTGCGCGACGAGGGCAAGATCCGCCACATCGGGCTGTCGGAGGTCTCGGTCGAGCAGCTCGAGATGGCGCAGGCCATCGCGCCGATCGCGACCGTGCAGAACCTCTACAACCTGGCCCACCGCGACGCCGAGGCCCTGCTCGACTTCTGCGAGAGCAACGACATCGGCTTCATCCCGTGGTTCCCGTTGGCCACCGGCCAGCTGTCGGGCCCCGACGGCGTCCTCGGCGAGGCCGCCACCCAGCACGACGCGACCCCGTCGCAGCTCGCCCTGGCCTGGCTGCTGCGCCGCTCGCCGGTGATGCTGCCGATCCCCGGCACCAAGTCGCTCGAGCACCTCGAGACCAACACGGCGGCCGCGTCCATCGAGCTCACCGACGACGAGTACGACGCCCTCACCGCCCTGGGCGACTGAGCGCCGGCTGCGCGGACCTCGACGAGAAGGGCTTCATCGCCTACCACGTGGTCGGCAGGTTCTGACCCACCTCGCGGCCCGGCGGGTCGAGGTGATCGTGGGCGCGCCGGTCGTGGGCTCGTGGATCGGCTTCTCGGTACGGTGACCGGCGCGCCCCCTCCCGGTCCTCCCGACCCGGCGGGCCTCCTCCCTCCCCTGACAGGACCACTCGATGCCCCAGCTCGTCGTGATCACCGGTTCGGGCCGCTCCGGGACCAGCAGCGCGGCCGGTGCGCTCAAGCGCCTGGGCTACCACGTGCCGCAGCCCGAGAAGCAGGCCGACGAGGCAAACCCGCGCGGCTACTACGAGTCGTCCTGGGTCGTGACGTTCCACGCCCGGTGGTGCCGCAGGCTCGGGGTGCGGGCGATCGACACCCGGCCCGAGGCGGGCGGGATCATGATGGCCGACCTCACCGAGCAGCGCGAGGCGCTGCTACGCCGCTGGCTGGACGGCCAGCTCGCGCTGCGCGCCCCGGACGACGTCGTGATCGTCAAGGACCCGCGCGCCCTGTGGGTCTACCCGCTCTGGGAGCGCGTGGCCGCCGCCGCCGGCGTCGAGCTCAAGAGCCTCACGATGCTGCGCCACCCGGCCCAGGTGGTGCGGTCCACCGACAGCGCCTACCAGACCGGCCGGCCCGACGCCGTACGGCGGCAGCGCGAGACGACCAACGTCGCGGCCTGGGTCAACACGCTGCTGGTCACCGAGCAGTCGACGCGGGGCCGCGTGCGCACGTTCGTCCGCTACACCGACCTCGTCTCCGACTGGCGCGGCGCCCTCACGGTCGCCATGGACCACCTCGGGCTCGACCCCGGCGACCTGACCGCGCCGCACCCGATCGACGACTTCCTCACCCCGACGCTCAACCGGTCCGGCGACGGCTGGGACGGGCTCGCCGTCCCGGCCGCCCTGCGCGACTTGGCCGACCGGGCCTGGCGGGCCGCCGGCGCGCTGGCCACGCAGCCGGACGACGCCGCCGCGCTCGCGACCTTCGACGCGCTCCGCGCGGAGTACGACGAGCTCCACACCCTCGCCCTGGGCATCGCCGCCGACACGACCGAGGCCCGGCTGCACGAGGTCCGGACCCGGCTGCGCGACCTGCGCGGCCGGTTGCGCGCGCGCATCGCCGAGCAGGACGAGCAGATCGCGGCGCTGCGGCAGCGCGAGGTCGCGCCGCGACCCCGGCGGCGGCGCGGCGTCGGACGCTGACGCCGGCCACCACCCGTCACGGGCTCGCCGGTCGCCTCACCCGCCGCGGGTCGCGGTCGGCTGCTCGACGTAGATCGAGGCCCCCATCTCGAGGAACTGACCGGCCTTCTCGGCCAGGCCGGCCTCGACGTGGTCACGGACGTCCTGGCTGATGCGCATCGAGCAGAACTTCGGCCCGCACATCGAGCAGAAGTGGGCGGTCTTGCTCGCCTCCGCCGGCAGGGTCTCGTCGTGGAAGGACTGCGCGGTGTGAGGGTCGAGCGAGAGCGCGAACTGGTCGTGCCAGCGGAACTCGAAGCGCGCCTTCGACAGCGCGTCGTCCCAGTCGCGCGCACCGGGGTGGCCCTTGGCCACGTCAGCGGCGTGGGCCGACAGCTTGTAGGTGATCACCCCCGTCTTGACGTCGTCGCGGTCGGGCAGCCCGAGGTGCTCCTTCGGGGTGACGTAGCAGAGCATCGCCGTGCCGTGCATGGCGATGGTGGCCGCGCCGATCGCCGAGGTGATGTGGTCGTAGCCCGGCGCGATGTCGGTGGTGAGGGGGCCGAGCGTGTAGAACGGCGCGCCGTGGCACCAGTCCTGCTGGAGCACGACGTTCTCCTCCACCAGGTGCAGCGGCACGTGACCGGGGCCCTCGACCATCACCTGCACGTCGTGCTCCCAGGCCCGGGCGGTGAGCTCGGCGAGGGTGCGCAGCTCCGAGAGCTGGGCCTCGTCGTTGGCGTCGGCGGTGCAGCCCGGTCGCAGCCCGTCGCCGAGCGAGAAGGACACGTCGTAGCGGGCGAAGATCTCGCACAGCTCGTCGAAGTGCGTGTAGAGGAAGTTCTCCTGGTGGTGCGCCAGGCACCAGCCGGCCATGATCGCCCCGCCGCGCGAGACGATGCCGGTGATCCGGGGCGCGGTCAGCGGGACGTAGCGCAGCAGCACCCCTGCGTGCACGGTCATGTAGTCCACGCCCTGCTCGCACTGCTCGATGACGGTGTCGCGGTAGACCTCCCAGGTCAGCCGCGAGGCGTCCCCGTCGACCTTCTCCAGCGCCTGGTAGATCGGCACGGTCCCGATCGGCACCGGCGAGTTGCGCACGATCCACTCGCGCGTGGTGTGGATGTCGTCGCCGGTCGACAGGTCCATCACGGTGTCGGCGCCCCACGTCACCGCCCAGGTCATCTTGTCGACCTCCTCGGCGATCGAGCTGGTCACCGCCGAGTTGCCGATGTTGGCGTTGACCTTCACCAGGAACCGCTTGCCGATGATCATCGGCTCGGCCTCGGGGTGGTTGACGTTGGCCGGGATGATCGCGCGGCCCGCGGCGACCTCGCTGCGCACCAGCTCGACGTCGGCGCCCTCGCGGATCGCGACATACTCCATCTCGGGGGTCACGATCCCCTGGCGCGCGTAGTGCATCTGGGTGACGGCGCGGCCGGACCGCGCACGGCGAGGCCGGGCCCGCTGCCCGCGCCACTGCTCGCGGGCCTCACCGCGGCGCACCGCGCCGCGGCCGTTGTCGAGCAGCTGGGCCTCGCGGCCGTCGTACTCCTCGGTGTCGCCGCGCTCGGCGACCCATGCGGCGCGCAGCGGCGGGAGGCCCACCTCGGGGTCGCTGCCGGGTCCGGCCGTGGTGTAGCGGTCGAACGTCTCGCCGTTGGTGAGCGCGACGCGGGTGAAGGGGACGGCGACGTCGTCGCGCGACCCGGTGCGGTGGACGGTGCTGTGGGACGGGTGGAGGTGCATCAGCTCTCCTCGGGAGGGGTGGACGGGTGACGGGACGGGTGGGACAGCACGTGGGCGACGGGACCCCGGCCGCGGCCGAGCTCCCAGGTCGCGGAGGTGACCAGCGCGCGGGCCACGAAGGCCTGCGCCGACCGGGCCGCGGTCTCGAGGTCGAGACCGTGGGCGAGGTGGACGGCGAGGGCGGCGCTGTAGGTGCAGCCCGTGCCGTGGTCGTGGGTCGTCACGACGGCGGGGTGCGAGAGCACCGTGGCGGTGCCGTCGCGGACGACGACGTCGTGGCAGGTGCCGCTGCCGGGGTCGCCGCCGGTGAGCACGACCGCCGGCCCGAGGGCGTGCACCGCGAGGGCCAGCCGCTCGGGCGCCGTGTCGACGGGCAGCCCGGTCAGCCGTGCGGCCTCGTCGCGATTGGGGGTGACGACGTCGGCGCGGGGCAGCAGGACCTCGCGGTAGGCCACCACCACGGCCTCGTCGGCGAGGTGTGCCCCGCTGGTGGCGACCAGCACCGGGTCGACCACGAGCGGGACGACGCCCGCGAGCAGGTCGGCGACGACGTGGGCGGCCGCCACCGACCCGAGCATGCCGGTCTTGGCGGCGGCCACCGGCAGGTCGCCCAGGACGGCCTCGACCTGGGCGCGCACGTCGTCGGCGCCGAGCGCGACGACCCGGTGCACCCCGGTCGTGTCCTGGGCGGTGACGGCGGTGACGGCACAGGCGCCGTGCGCGCCGAGCGCGGCGAAGGTGGTCAGGTCGGCGGCGAGGCCGGCCGCTCCGCCCGAGTCGGTGCCGGCCACGCTGAGGACCACGGCCGGGGTCGTCATCGGTCCCCCAGCGCGGCCAGCAGCCGTGACACGACGGCAGCGGGGTCGGCGGCCCGCATCACCGCGCCCATCACCGCCACCCCGTGCGCACCGGCCGCACGGAGGTCGGGCACCGTGCCCGCCTCGACGCCGCCCAGCGCGTAGACGGGCGTGCCCGCGGCCGCGGCGACCGCACGGCGTACGCCGTCGGCGCCGAGCGGCGGACCGTAGCCGGGCTTGGACCGGCTCGCGGCCACGGGCGACACGGTGACCCAGGACGCCCCCTGCGCGACGGCGCGCACGACGTCGTCCGGGTCGTGGCAGGACCGGCCGTGGGGCAGGCCCCCGGCGTCGGCGACCGGCTGGTGGGAGGCGAGCTGGACGGCGTGGGCGCCGGGCAGGACCGCGCGCGCCGCGACCACGCCGACGCAGGACGCGAGCTCGGCGGCGAGGTCGGCACGCGCGGACCCCTCGAGGTCGAGCTCGCGCAGGACGACGGTCGTCGCGCCGGCGTCGGCGCACCGGGTGACGACCTCGACGAGCCCGCGGCCCTGCGGCAGCTGACGGCGGTCGGTGAGCAGGAGCAGGCGCGGCGGCGTCACCGGCCCACCCGTCCACGCATCGGGCTGGAGGCGCGGGCGGTCTCGCGCCGCGGGATCCGACCGGCCGTCCGCGCCAGGGCGCCGGCCTCGACCGCCAGGCTCATGGCGCGCGCCATGGTGACCGGGTCCTCGGCCCGGGTGACCGCGGTGGCCACGAGCACGGCGTCGCAGCCCAGCTCCATCGCCTGGGTCGCCTCGCTGGGCGTGCCGATCCCGGCGTCCAGCACGACCGGCACGTCGACCGCGGCCCGGACGGCCTCGATGCCGTGCGGGTCGGCGATGCCGCGCCCGGACCCGATCGGTGAGCCCAGCGGCATGACGGCGGCGCAGCCGGCGTCGACGAGCCGGCGCGCCACGACCGGGTCGCCGGTGGTGTAGGGCAGCACCGTGAAGCCGCGGTCGACCAGGGTCTCGGCCGCCTCGAGGAGCTCGACGACGTCGGGGAGCAGGCTGTGCTCGTCGCCGATCACCTCCAGCTTGACCCAGTCGGTGCCGAGCGCCTCGCGGGCCAGCTCGGCGGTCAGGACCGCCTCCCGGGCGCTCAGGCAGCCGGCCGTGTTGGGCAGCACGCGGACGCCGAGCTGGTCGAGGGTGGCCAGCAGGCTGCCCTCGCCGGTGTCGGACACGCGTCTCAGCGAGACGGTCACCAGGCCGGGCGCGCCGGCGGCGACCACGCGTCGTACGGTCTCGAGGCTGGTCAGGCCGCCGGTGCCGAGCCAGAGCGGCGCGAGCTCCTGTCCTGCGACGTGCACGCCCCTCACCCGCCCTGGTGGGCGGTGACGACCTCGACCCGGTCGCCCTCGTGCAGTCGGGTGACCGGCCACTCGGCGGCGCGCACGACGCGGTCGTTGACGGCCACCGCGACGCCGCGGGGCTCGGGCGCGACCGTGGTCAGCAGGGTGGTCAGCAGGGTGGTCAGCACGGTGCCGTCGGGCAGCTCGTGGGGTCGTCCGTTGACGTGCAGGTGCATGGCTGGTGGTCCTTGTCGTCGGGCCCGGGACGGGTCGCGAAGCGGTCGGGGGTGAAGGGGCGGGCTGCGGGGGGCACGTCGAGGCCGTCGACGTGGGCGCGGATCGTCACCGCGGTCACGGGCGCCAGCAGCACGCCGCCGCGGTAGTGGCCGCCGGCGACCAGGACCCGCGCGGGCCCCGGACCGGCGAGGGGACCGAGCAGGGGTCCGTTGTCGGGGCTGCCGGGCCGGTCGCGGGCGACGACCTCGAGCACCTCGGCGGTGTCGAGGCCCGGCAGCAGCAGACGTGCGGTCTCGAGCAGCCGGGCGAGGCCCCCGACCGTCGGCAACGGGGGGCCGTCGCCGGCCGGGTGCTCCTCCTCGGTGGCGCCGACGACCAGTTCGCCGTGGGCCCGCGGCACGACGTACACCCGGTCGCCGTGCACCCGGGCCCGCAGCACCCGCGTCGGGGCGTCGCGGGTGCGGACCCGGACCACCTCGCCCCGGACCGGCCGCACGTGGGGCACCCCGACGGCTCCGGTGGCCAGCACGACGACGTCGGCGACGACACGGCGGCCGTCGTCGAGGACGACACCGTCGGGCGTGGGGGTGGCCCGTGCGCGCACGACGCGCTCGCCCAGGAGGTCCAGCAGGGCGCCGGCGACCCGGCGGGGGGCCACGTGGCAGTCGTCGGGCAGCAGGGCGCCACCGGCGACGCGCGCCGAGACGGTCGGCTCGAGCGCACGCAGCGACCGGCGGTCGAGCTCGTCGGCCCGTACGGCGTAGGTCTCGAGCGCGGCGCACGCCCGGCGCAGCTCGGCGAGGTCGTCGCGGTCGGCGGCCACCAGCAGCGTGCCGCCGGTGCGCAGGTCGACGTCGCGCCCGGAGCGTCGCTCGAGCGAGGCGGCGTACGCCGGCCAGCGCGCCAACGAGTCGAGGCCCAGCCGCAGCAGCGCCTCCTCGCCGAACCAGGCCTCGCCGGCCGGGGCGAGCATCCCGGCGGCGGCGTGGGTCGCCCCCGCGGCCGGGGCCGGGTCGAAGACGTGCACGTCGTGCCCGGCCCGGACCAGCTCGTCGGCACAGGCCAGGCCCACGATGCCCCCGCCGACCACCGCCACCCGCAGACCGGGCAACGGGGCGCTCACGCCGCGTGGACGAGCTCGGCGATCTCCCGGGCGGCCCGGGGCGGGTCGGGGTCCGCCCAGACGGCCGCGACGACCGCGACGCCGTGGGCGCCGGTTGCCATCACGTCGGCGACCCGGTCGCGGGTGATCCCGCCGATCGCGACCGCGGCGATCTCGCGGGCCGCCGCGGCGAGCACGTCGAGACCGAGCGGGTCGGGCAGGCCCTGCTTGGTCGAGCTGGCGTGCACGGGACCGACGCCCGCGTAGTCGGCGCCGTCGGCCCGCGCCCGGGCCGCCTGGGCCGGGCCGCGGCACGTCGCCCCGACCAGGAACGAGGCCGGGGCGAGCGCCCGGGCGTCGGCGACCGCGAGGTCGTCGTGTCCGAGGTGCACGCCGTCGGCCCCCGCGGCGAGCGCCAGGTCGAGGCGGTCGTTGACGATGACCCGGACGCCGTGCGGTCGCACCGCGGCGACCAGGTCGCGAGTCCAGGCCACGACCTCGCGGTCGGTCGCGCGCTTGGCCCGGACCTGGACGGCGTCGACCCCGGGTCGGCCCGCGAGCGCGCCGTCGTGGCCCGCGAGCACGGCGAGGAGCCGCTCCAGCGACGCCCGGTCGAGCACGGGGAGGTCGGTGATCAGATGAAATCGCGGCAGCACGTCGAGCTCACTTCCTTCGCCGGCATGACCCGGGGCAGGTTCGACGGTCGGGGCGGCACCAGCCCCTTCTCAGCCCGATGCGTCGGGCTCCCGTGTGGTCGTCGAGACAGTAGCACCGGCCCCCAGACGTGGTCGGGGGCACGACGACGCAAACCCGGTCGAGACGCGCCGGTGGTCACTGGGAGACTCGGCCACGATGACCACCACACCTGACGCAACGACGCGTCCCGGCCTGATCGACTTCTGGCGTGACCTGCCCCGCGAGGCCCGGCTGCTGCTGTCGATCGTGGCAATCGAGTTCATCGGCACCGGCCTCGTGCTGCCGTTCCACGTCGTCTACCTCAACGAGGTGCGCGGCTTCGGGCTCAGCGACGTCGGCCTGATGCTGGCGCTGCCACCGCTGGCGGGGTTCGTGCTCACCGGTCCGGCCGGGGTGGCCATCGACCGGCTCGGGGCCCGGACCATGCTGCTGGCGACCCTGCTGCTGATGATCGCCGGCAACCTCGTGCTCGCCTTCAGCGAGACGATCCCGGTCGCGGCGGTCGGGCTGGCGCTGACCGGCATCGCCTTCGGTGTGTCCTGGCCGGCCGTGCAGAGCCTGGTCGCCGCCGTGGTGCCCCGGGGGATGCGCCAGCGCTACTTCGGGCTCAACTTCGCCCTGCTCAACCTCGGCATCGGGATCGGCGGCATCCTCGGCGGCCTGCTGGTCGACGTCGACCGCACCGTGACGTTCCAGGCGATCTACCTCGCCGACGCCGCCAGCTACTTGCCGGCCCTGGTCCTGCTGCTCGGACCGCTGCGGCACGTGGCCGGCCGCCCGGTCCACGACCCGGAGGCGCCCGGCTCCTCGGTCGGCTACCTCGCGGTGCTGCGCCGCCCGGCGGTGCGTCCGCTGCTGCTGCTGAGCTTCGTCGGGGCCTTCGTCGGCTACGCCCAGCTCAACACCGGCATGCCGGCGTTCGCCCGCGCGGTCGGCGAGGTCTCGACCCGCGGCCTCGGCTTCGCCTTCGCCGCCAACACTGCGGTCATCGTGGTGCTCCAGCTGCTCGTGCTGCGCCACATCGACGGGCTGCGCCGTACCCGCGTGATCGCGGCGATGGGCTTCGTGTGGGCGGTGTCGTGGCTGGTGCTCGGCGCCGCGGGCCTGGTGCCCGGCACCCTGGGCGCCACGATGCTGGTCGCGGCGTTCGCCTCGGTGTTCGCGCTGGGCGAGACCCTGCTCCAGCCGACCATCCCTGCCCTGGTCAACGACCTGGCCCCCGACCACCTGCGCGGGCGCTACAACGCGCTCAGCTCGGCGTCGTTCAGCCTGCCGTCGATCATCGCCCCGCCGTTCGCCGGCTACCTGATCGACCACGGCCTGTCCGCGGTCTACATCGGTCTCCTGGTCGTCGGCTCGGTCGCCGTCGCGGTGATCTCGGTGGTGCTCGTCGAGCCACGGCTGACGCCCGAGGTGAACGGGGTCGGGGTCGGGCACGCCGACGACGAGGAACGAGTCGACGGCGTAGGCCGGCCCGGTTGAGCGAGCGTCGCGACCGAGGAACGAGGTCGCGACAGCGAGTCGAAACCCCTGCAGCCGACGGGCCGACCTGACGCGTAGCCCGGCCGACCCTAGAACTCCACCCCTGGCGCCGCCTCCTGCCCGGCGGGCGCGTCGTAGAACTCCCGCTGGGAGACGCCCGCCAGCCCCACGAGCAGCAGCCACGGGAGGGTCGCGACCAGGGTGTTGAGGGTGGCGACGGCGTCGTTGTAGTACTGCCGGGCGAAGGCGACCTGGCTCTCGGTCTCGGCGAGCTGGCGCTGGAGGTCGACGAAGCCGGCGTTGGCTTTGAGGTCGGGGTAGGCCTCGGCGACGGCGTTGACGCGCACCAGCGACTGCTGCAGCGCGGCGTCGGCCGCAGCCTTCGCGGGTACGTCGGCGCTCGACGCGGCCTGCTGCACCTGGGTCCGGGCCCGGGTGACGTCGTCGAGGACCGACTTCTCGTGGGCGGCGTACCCCTTGACGGTCTGCACCAGGTTGGGCACCAGCTCGGCGCGCCGGGTCAGCTGGACGTCGATGCCGCCGAGCGCCTCCTGGGCGCCGATGTCGGCGGTGCGCAGCTTGTTGAAGCCGGCGACCACGAAGCCCACCAGGGCCAGCAGCACGACGACCACGACGATGATGACGATCATCTGGACCTCTTCCTCGGGTTGTCTGGGGTCACCACGAACCGCCTCCTCCGCCGCCGCCCCCGCCACCGCCGCCACCGCCGCCTCCGGTCGAGGAGGACTGCGTGGCGTCGTAGGCCGAGATGGCGCTGCCGAGGGTGGAGTCGAAGTCGCCGACCATCGAGGCGATGCCGGTGCCGGACCAGCTGCCCCCGTAGCCGCTGGAGAAGTAGTGCGGCGTCGGCGGCTCGTGACCCATCTCGGTGCGGTACTTGTCGGCCCACTCGTCGGCGCAGCCGAACGCGACGGCCCACGGCACGTAGGCGGTGTAGAGCTCCTCGCGACCGGAGAACTCGAAGCGGTCGACGGCCGAGGGGGTCTGCAGGATCCTCTCGAACCCTCCGACCCGGCTCCAGAGCTCGCGCCCGGCCGGCGTACGACGGGTGAGCGCGCCGGGCCGTAGCAGCGAGATCGCGGCGATCCCGAAGGCCCCGGGCACCAGGCCGGTCAGCGTCATGTCGAAGGGGTTCCAGAACAGGGCCGCGACGGCCGCCGCGAGGCAGCCGAACACCAGGACCGCGAGGGCCCGCACCCCCGAGATGACCTCGAGGTTGCCCGAGGCCGTGCCCCACGCGCGGGTGTAGGCGTCGAAGGTCGCGATCTCGGTCTTGAGCCGCTCCCCCGCGCTCACGCTCGACGGATCGGCGGTGAACGACGTCCCGGGGCCACCGAGCAGGTGCGCGGTGCTGGTGGTGACCGGGTCGAGCCTGGCCCAGCCGTTGGCGCCGGCCTTGTCGGCGACGGTCCAGGTGGGGCCGCTGCGCACCAGGTCGACGGCCCCGTGCTCGGCGGCGTGCAGGAGGCTGGCGACGTAGCCGCTGCGCTCGGTCTGCTCGGTCAGCACGTAGGCCGCCTGCGCCGGCCCGATCCCGGCGGGCGGCTCGTAGGACAGCGGGAAGGCCGGGGGCCGCTCGCGCGCCCGACGCGCGGCGACGACGCCGAGCAGCAGGGCGACCACCGAGGCAGCGACGACACCGCCGAGCACGGGCAGGCTCTGGCCGAGCACGACGTCGTACGTCGGCGACCACGGCAGGCGCGGCGTCGCCGGCGTGGGCACGTCGAGCCCGACCCGCAGCGTCACCGGCGTGTGGTCGGGCAGCGGTCCGGTGCGGACCACGACGGTGGTGGAGTCCTGGCCGGAGAGCTGGTCGCACGGGGGCGGGAAGCCCCCGAGACCGATGCCGCACTGCACGTTGCGGGCCGGTGCGGGCAGGTGGACGGTCAGCCGGGCCTGCTCGATGTCCTGCTGCCAGCCCGAGGGGACGAGGTCCCAGTGGAACGAGCTGGGCAGGCCGGAGTAGCCGGGCTCGATCGCGTCGGGCACCCGGTAGCGCAGGACGTAGAGGTGCTCGCCGGGGTCGACGTAGACGTCGGGGTCACCGATCTTGGCGACGTCGAAGCGACCGTGCTCGCTGGTCGACATCTCGAAGGGCGCAGGCTGACCGTCGAGGGTCACCGCGACGTCCTCGACCCGTCGACGCACCCCCTCGTCGGAGCCGTCGACCCGGTCCCAGAACCGGAAGATGCCGTGGCGCGGCGTGTACGGCGGGAACGAGACCGTCAGGCGCTCCTCGACGCTGAGCCCGCCGTCGGCGGCCAGGTCGAAGGACGCGTCGTAGTCGGTGATGGTCGTGGGCTCGACGGTGTCGTCGCTCGCGCTGGCGGCGGCCTGCGCCGCGTCGACGACCGAGATCACCCAGGCGGGCGCGAACAGCGCGACGACCAGGAGACCCAGCGCGACGGCGTACCCCACGACCTTGCCCACGGCCGTGACCCTAGTGCCAGCAGCCGGCCGGGGCCGGGTGGTCTGGACCGACGACGCAGGACACGGTGCGCCATCCGGGTGGAGCGCGCCGGCGGCCACGACGGCAGGCTGGTGGGGTGCCTCCTGCCCCCAAGACCTGCGTGGCCTGCGCCCGGACGATCGAGTGGCGCAAGAAGTGGGAGCGCGACTGGGACTCGGTGCGCTACTGCTCCACGGCCTGCCGCCGCCGCGGCGTCGACCCGACCGACAAGGCCCTGGAGGCCTCGATCCTCTCGCTGCTCGACGCCCGCGCCGGCGGTGCCACGATCTGCCCCTCCGAGGCCGCCCGCGCCGTCGCCGCCGAGGGGTCGCTGGAGTGGCGCGACCTGATGGAGCCGGCGCGCCGCGCCGCGCGGCGACTGGTCGACGCGGGCGACGTCGAGATCACCCAGGCCGGCCACGTCGTCGACCCGTCGACCGCCAAGGGCCCGATCCGGATCCGCCGCGTCCGCCACGGCTGACCGCCGCACCACACGTCGGTCGAGGAGCTCCCGCGAGGGAGCGTCACGAGACCCCTTGACCGCAGCCGTCGTGATCAAGCCGACCTGCACCTGCGGCGGCGAGGTCTCGTGACGGTTGCCAGCGCCACCTCCTCGACCACCGTGAGCCGAAGACGACCGTGACCCGCCCCCGGAGGGACGGGTCACGGACGAGGGTTCGGCCTAGCGGCGCAGGATCCGCCAGATCACCAGGAGCACGGCGAGTGCGCCGAGGCCCTGGCGCCAGTAGGCCTTGGCCAGGACCGGGAGCACGGCGGCTCCCAGGTCGAGGGCGTCGTCCTGGGCGGGTGCAGCGGCCAGCGGCCGGGGGGTCGGTCGCGGTGTCGCGGCCGCGGCGGTAGCCGCGGCGTCGGCCAACGGGGTGGGCTCGACCTCGGTCGCGGCGACCGGAGCCGGAGCCGGAGCCGGTTCGGCGTCAGCCCCGGTGAGCCGTTGCTCCAGGCAGGAGACGAACTGGCCGAGCAGCTTGTCGGAGACGTCCTGCATGACGCCTCGTCCGAACTGCGCCGGCTTGCCGGTGATGTTGAGGTCGGTGAGCACCTCGACGTCGGTGCCGCCGTCGGCGCCGTCGTGCATGCTCAGCGACACCTGGGCTCCGGCCGTGCCGTTGCCCCGCTTGTCCTTGCCCTTGGCGTCGACCTTGAAGGAGTGCGCGGCGTCGTCCTTGTCGACGAACGTGCCCGAGCCTGCGTAGACCAGCGCGATCGGACCGAGCTTGACCTTGACGGTGCCGGCGAAGGTGTCGGCGTCGGCCGAGGTGAGCTGGGCGCCCGGGAAGCACTCCGCGAGCGCGGCGATGTCCTGGAAGTGCGCCCAGGTCTCCTCGACCGGGGTCGCCACCGTGAAGCGGTGGGAGAGATCCACGCCCTACCCTCCGGACGCGGCGGTCACCGCACGGCGCGTGAGCACCTTGGCCAGGTGGCGCCGGTACGACGCCTCGCCGTTGAGGTCCGACGGCGGGTTGGTGTCCTGGTCGGCCAGCTGCGCCGCGGTAGCGAGGTCGCCACCACCGCGCAGCGCGTCTTCGGTCGCCTTGGCCCGCAGGGGCGTGGAGCCCATGTTGGTCAGCCCGATCTTGACGTCCTCGAGCGAGCCCGCCGAGCCCTTGACGGTCGCCGCGACCGCGACGATCGGCCACTGGTGGGCGACCCGTACGAACTTCTCGTAGTGGGCGCCCCAGCCGGTGTGCTTGGGCACGCGCACCTCGGTGAGCAGCTCGTCCTCACCGATCGCGGTCTCGAACAGGTCGACGAAGAACTCGGCGGCCGGGACCGTGCGGGTGCCGCCGGGCCCGGCGATCACGAACGACGCGTCCAGCGCCAGGGCGGGGGCCCCGAGGTCGCCGGCCGGGTCGGCGTGCGCGAGGGCACCGCCGAAGGTGCCGCGGTGACGGATCTGCTCGTCGGCCAGGTGCTCGACCGCCTTGTGGATCAGCAGCGCGTGCTCCTTGACCAGCGGGTCCTTGCCGACCACGGAGTGCGGGGTCATCGCCCCGATCACGATCGCGTCGCCGTCGTCGCGGATGCCGCGCAGCGACTCGATCCGACCGAGGTCGATCACCATCTCGGGGGCGTTGAGCCGCATCCGCAGCACGGGGAGCAGGCTCTGCCCCCCGGCGAGGATCTTGGCGTCGTCACCGTGGGTGGCCAGTGCGGACAGCGCCTCCTCGACCGTGGTCGGGGCCAGGTAGTCGAACTGGGTCGGGATCATGCGCCCGCTCCTTGCTGGTCGGCGGTGCTCGAGGTGCCGGGTTCGGCGTCGGGGTCGAAGTGCGGCATGGCCGCGCCCTCGGTGGCCCCGCCGGAGCCCTGGCTGTGGATGGCGTTGAAGACCCGCTCGGGCGTGCACGGCATCTGCACGTCGTTGACGCCGAGGTGGCGCACGGCGTCGACGATCGCGTTGACCACGGCCGGCGTCGAGGCGATGGTGCCGGCCTCGCCGACGCCCTTGGTGCCCAGCGAGTTGGTCAGCGCCGGGGTCGTGGTGTGGTCGACCTCGAAGCTGATCGTGTCGGCCGCGGTCGGCAGCAGGTAGTCGACGAACGAGCCCGACACGAGCGTGCCCTGGTCGTCGTAGACCGCTTCCTCCCACAGCGCCTGGGCGATGCCCTGCACCAGGCCGCCGTGCACCTGGCCCGAGACGATGAGCGGGTTGATGATGTTGCCGATGTCGTCGACGCAGGTGTACTTGCGCATCGTGACCTGACCGGTCTCGGTGTCGACCTCCATCGCGCACAGGTGGGTGCCGTGGGGGTAGTTGAAGTTGACCGGGTCGAACGTCGCGTCGGCGTCGATCGACGGCTCGACGCCGTCGGGCAGGTTGTGCGCGGCGAACGTCGCGGTCGCCACCTCGGCCAGCGAGATGCCGGCGTCGGTGCCGACGACCTGGAAGCGGCCCTCGTGGAACTTCACGTCCTCGACGCTGGCCTCGAGCAGGTGCGCCGCGATCGGCAGCGCCTTGTCGATGACCTTGTCGGCCGCCCGCACCAGGGCCTCGCCGCCCACCACCAGGGAGCGCGAGCCGTAGGTGTCGAGACCCTTCGAGGCGATCTGGGTGTCACCGTGCAGCACCTCGATGTCGTCGTACGGGATGCCGAGGCGGTCGGCGACGATCTGGCTGAACGCCGTCTCGTGGCCCTGTCCGTGGGCGCTGGCGCCCGTGACGACCTCGACCTTGCCGGTCGCGAGCATCCGCACCGACGCGTGCTCCCAGCCGCCCGCGCCGTAGTCGAGCGAGCCGAGCACCCGGCTGGGCGCGAGGCCGCACATCTCGGTGAACGTCGAGACGCCCAGGCCGAGCTGGACCGGGTCGTTGCTCTCGCGGCGACGCTTCTGCTCGGCGCGCAGCTCGTCGTAGCCGAAGATCTCCTTGGCCTTGGCCGTGGCGATCTCGTAGTTGCCGGAGTCGTACTCGAGGCCGGCCACCGTGGTGAACGGGAACTCCTCGTGCTTGATCCAGTTCTTCTCGCGCACCACGAGCGGGTCGACGCCGAGCTCGGCGGCGAGCTCGTCCATCATCCGCTCGATCCCGAAGGTCGCCTCGGGGCGACCGGCGCCGCGGTAGGCGTCGGTCCAGGTGGTGTTGGTGAGCACCGTCTGGCAGCTGAAGTGGTAGGCCGGGAACTTGTAGATGGCGTTGAACATGAAGGCGCCCAGCACCGGCACGCCGCCGCCGACGATCGCGACGTAGGCACCGAGGTCGGCCTGCAGCTCGACCTTGAGCCCGGTGACGGTGCCGTCCTTCTCGGCGCTGAGGGTGAGCTTCTGCCACTGGTCGCGCCCGTGGTGGGCGCTGACGAGCGACTCGCTGCGGGTCTCGGTGTACTTGACCGGCTTGCCCAGGCGGCGGGCGACCGCGAACGCGATCATCTCCTCGGGCGTCTGCTGGAGCTTGCCACCGAAACCGCCGCCGACGTCGGGGGCGATCACGCGGATCTTGGACTCCGGCACGCCGGTGGTGGCGGCCAGGGCGAAGCGCAGGATGTGCGGGATCTGGGTCGCTGACCAGACGGTGATCTGCTCACCGGTGGGGTCGACCACGACCGAGCGCGGCTCCATGAACGCCGGGATCAGGCGCTGCTGGCGGAACTCGCGCTCGATGACGACACCGTCGGTGCGGGCCTTGGCGATCGCGTCCTCGACGTCGGTGCCGGTACCGGCCGCGGCCGAGTCGAAGACCCACAGGGCCGACTTGTTGGTGCCGAGGTCGGGGTGCGCGAGCACCTCGTCCTTCATGGCCTCCTTGATGCCGATGACGGCAGGCAGCTGCTCGTACTCGACGTCGACGAGCTCGGCGGCGTCGCGCGCCTCGGCCGCCGTACGGGCGACGACGACGGCGACGATCTCGCCGGCGAAGGCGACCCGGCCGTTGGCGATCGGGAGGTGCGGCGGGGTGACCTGCTCGGGCGTGATGGGCCAGGCGTTGATGCACACGCCCTGGCTCTCGCCGAGGTCCTCGGAGGTGAGCACGGCGACCACGTTGGTCGCGGCCATCGCCTCGGTGGTGTCGATCGAGGTGATCGTGGCGTGGGCGAACGGGCTGCGCACCATCGCGAGGTGCAGCGTGCCGGGCAGCGACAGGTTGTCGGTCCAGCGGGTGCGGCCGGTGATGAGGCGCTGGTCCTCCTTGCGGCGGCGGTCGCGGCCGATCTCCTTGGCCATGTCGGGGGCGTCGGCAACAGCGGTCATGACGTGGCCTCCTCGGCGGGGACGCCGACGGTGCTCGCACCGGCGGACTGGTGGTCGCCCTGGCCGGAGGCGAGCTGCACGGCCCGGACGATGTTGTGGTAGCCGGTGCACCGGCACAGGTTGCCCTCGATGCCGACCCGGATCTCCTCCTCGGTGGGCTTCGGGTTCTCCTTGAGGAAGGCGACGCTCTGCATGATCATCCCCGGCGTGCAGTAGCCGCACTGCAGGCCGTGGCACTCGCGGAACGCCTCCTGCATCGGGTGCAGGTCGCCCCCGTCGTAGGTCGCCGCGAGGCCCTCGATCGTCGTGACCTCGGACCCGTCGGCCTGGACCGCCAGGACGTTGCACGACTTCACGCTGGTGCCGTCGAGGTGCACCGTGCACGCACCGCAGTTGCTGGTGTCGCACCCGACGACCGTGCCGGTCTTGCCGAGCTTCTCGCGGAGGTACTGCACGAGCAGCATCCGGGGTTCGACGTCGTCGGCCACCTTCGCGCCGTCGACGGTGAGGTTGATCCGGGTCATGGACTCTCCCTTGAGTACAGCGATGACTGTGACCCGGCTCACGCTAAGCCCACCCGGTTGGGGGAAGGTTGGGGTGGGGCACGCCGCGCGCGAGGAACGAGCGCGCGGCGTCGGCCCTCCCGGTCGAGCGAGCGTCGCGGGCGAGGAACGAGCCCGCGACAGCGAGTCGAGACCCCTGAGGTGCACCGTGGCCCACTGGGTCAGGACCCCTGCGGCGCAGCCGTGGGTCGAGCGAGCGCTGCGGGGTCTCGAGGCTCGTCGCCAGGGCTCCTCGCACCTCGACCAGCGTTGGCTACCGTGCTCGCACCGGAGCGTGCGGGAGGGAGCCCCATGATCAGCAGGTACGGCAGCGAGACAGCCCTCGTGGTCGTCGACCCCCAGGTCGGCGTCGACGTGCTGGAGCACTGGGGCGGGCCGCAGGGGCGGCGCAACAACCCGGAGGCGGAGGCGCGCCTGGCCGACCTGCTCGCGGCGTGGCGCGGGCACGGGCTCCCGGTGGTGATCACCCGCCACGAGTCGCGCGAGGCGCTGTCGCCGTTGCGGGCCGACGCGGACACCTGCCGGTTCAAGCCGGGCCTCGAGCCGCTCCCGGGCGAGGAGGTCGTCCCCAAGTCGGTCAACGGCGCGTTCTTCGGCACCGACCTCGAGCTGCGGCTGCGTCGCCGGGGGGTGACCCGCCTGGTCGTCGCGGGGTTCTTCACCAACATGTGCGTCGAGACCACCGTCCGCACCGCCGGCAACCTGGGCTACGACACCTACCTGGCCCACGACGCCTGCGCGACCACCAACCGCGTCGGCCCCGACGGCGTCGACCACGACCCGCAGGTCGTGCACGCGCTCAGCGTCGCCTCGCTGCACGGGGAGTTCTGCACGGCCCTCGCCACCGCTGCCCTCGTCGCGCTGTGCGACGCCGACGCACCGGAGCTCGTGCGGGCCCAGGGCAACGAGCCCGGCTGACCGGACCGGCCCGCAGAGAAATGGCGGGCACCAGCGCCCCTGGCCGGTGTGGAATGGAACGATGACCTACCGCCTGGAGCTCACCGACGATCCCACGGCACTCCTTGCGCTGGCCGGGGAGCACCTGGCGGCCGACCCCGTGCTCGCCACCGTGGTCGCGACCGTAGCGGTACGCGCCGTCGGGCGCCCCGCGCCCTGGCACCCGCAGTGGTGGGTCAGCGTGCTCGACGGCGACCGGGTGGTCGGGGTGGCAATGCGGACGGCCCCGTTCCGGCCCTACCCGCTCTACGTGCTGCCGATGCCGGAGCCGGCCGCGCTGCTGGTGGCGCGGGCCGTCGTCGAACGCGACGAGGCGGCGCCGGCCAACGGCGCCCTCCCGGCGGCCCGCCTGGTCACCGAGGAGGTGGCGCGGCTGACCGGCACGAGGGCCGTGACCGCCCGGCACACACGGCTCTTCGAGCTGCGCCGGGTCCTCGCTCCCCCGCGTCCGCCGGGGCAGCTGCGCCTGGCGAGGCCGGAGGAGGTCGCGCTGTGCCTCGACTGGTACCGCGCGTTCGACGAGGCCGCAGCCGAGCAGAGCGGTCGGCCCGCCGAACCCGGCCACGCCGAGCACTTCGACGACGCCTACGTGGCCGAGCGCATCGACCAGGGTCGGATCCACCTCTGGGAAGGGCCGGGTGGCGAGGTCGTCCACCTCACGGCGGCCAACACCCCGGCGTACGGCGTGGTGCGGGTGGGTCCGGTGTTCACGCCGGCCGAGCACCGCGGGGCGGGCTACGCGAGCGCGGCGGTCGCCGAGGTGTCGCAGCAGGTCCTCGACGCCGGACTGCGGCCGTGCCTGTTCACCGACCAGGACAACCCGACGTCCAACGGGATCTACCAGGCCCTGGGCTACGAGCCGGTCGTGGACATGGCCAACCACGACCTGCGCTGACGCAGGGGCGCCCGGTCAGGCGCGGGCGGCGGCGATGCGTCCCTTGAGCAGCGGCTTGGCGGGGTGGGGTGCGTCGCCGAGGACGGCCAGGCAGCGCTCGACCACCGCCGTGTCGTACGGCGCCCGCTCGGCGTAGCGCAGGACCGCGTCGGGGTCGGGGTCGGCGAGGAGCGCCTCGCGCACCGCCACCGCGACGTACTCGCCGAGCTCGGCGAGGGCCGGCGAGTTGGTGCCCGGCAGCAGGTCGCCGCCGTAGGAGTCGACGGCGGCGGCGACGCGGCCGCGGCGCACCAGCGCCAGGACGTGCTCGACGTCGGTGGCCACCGGCATCGTCAGCCGGTAGGGGCGCGACGACAGCTGGCCGCCCAGCGCGGAGCGCAGGTGCGACACCTCGGCCTTCAGGGTCGAGAAGGTCACCGCCTGGTCGCCGTAGACCAGCGCGTGCAGCTGCTCCAGCGACAGGCCCTCGGGGTGCAGGGCGAGCAGGGCGAGCACCTCGGTCTGGCGCCGGTTGAGCAGCAGCCGCTGGCCGTCGAGGCGCACCTCGGCGGTGCCGAGCAGCGTCAGCACCAGGCCGGGGTCGGCGGTGTCGTCGACGACACCCAGGCCGGAGGCGGACGGGTGGTGGGCCGAGTGCGGGAGCGCGGTCTCGATGAGCCGGGCCATGACGCGGGCCGTCGCGAGGCCGATGGGGTGGGTGCGGTCCCAGGTGGTCGACAGGTCGATGACCCCCAGGCGGCGTCCGCTGACCGGGTCGACGACGGGCGCGGCCCAGCAGACCCAGTTGTGGACGATCGGGGCGTAGTGCTCGGCGCTGAAGACCATCGACGGCTCGCTGAACCGGTTGGCGAGGTCGAGGGCGTTGGTGCCGACCGACGCCTCGTCCCAGCGCCCGCCGGCGACGAAGTTGACCGCCTCGGCCTTGCGTCGCATCACGCGCCCGCCGTAGGTCCACAGCACCCGGGTGTCGGGGTCGGTCACGGCGAGCACGAGGTCGCCGTCCTCGGCGGTGCGGCGCAGGTCGGACTCGACGCGCTCGACGGCTACCTGCAGCGGCGAGTCGCGCCAGATCGACGACGTCTCGGACTCGTCGGCCAGCGGCGCGGCAGTGACGTCGGGGGCGATCGCCGCCTCCGAGCGCGCCCAGCTGCTGAGGATCTCAGGACGCACCAGGGGTTCTGCGGCGTCGCCGTGCTCGACGAAGCTGGTCCAGGCGTGCAGGGTGGCGCGCTTGCGCTCGTCGAGCTCGGGCTGACGCATGCCTGCGACATTACTCCGCCATGTGTGACGGGGGTCACCGCGCGATCGGCACCTGGTCACCGTGGATCCGGCCGGCACGCTCGCGCAACCGCTCACCGGAGCCGCCCCACCGCCCGGCGATGAACTCGGCGGCGATGCTGATCGCGGTCTCCTCGGGGGTGCGAGCACCCAGGTCGAGGCCGATCGGGCTGGAGAGGCGGTCGAGCTCGTCGTCGGTCAGGCCGGCCTCGCGCAGCCGGGCCATCCGGTCGTCGTGCGTACGACGCGAGCCCATCGCCCCGACGTAGGCGACCTCCGGCAGGCGCAGCGCCTCCTCGAGCAGCGGGACGTCGAACTTCGGGTCGTGGGTGAGCACGGTGATGACCGTCCGCCCGTCGATCGCCCCGGCCTCGAGCTCGGCGCGCAGGTAGCGGTGCGGCCAGTCGACGACGACGCGGTCGGCGTCGGGGAAGCGGCTGGCGGTGGCGAAGACGGGGCGGGCGTCGCAGACCGTGACGTCGTAGCCGAGGAACGACCCGACCCGGGCCACCGCGGCGGCGAAGTCGATCGCGCCGAAGACCAGCAGCCGCGGCTTGGGGGCGAAGGCCCAGACGAAGACCCGCATGCCCTCGCCGCGGCGCTCGCCGTCGGGGCCGTAGGTCAGGGTCGCGTTGTGGCCGCTGGCCAGCAGCCCGAGCGCGTCGTCATGCACGGCGTCGGTGGCGCGGTCCGACCACAGGGCACCGCTGTCTCCGTCGGGGCGTACGACGACGCGGGTGCCGAGCCGCGCGGGGTCCGGGTGCTCGATCACCGTCGCGAGCGCGACCGGCCGGCCGGCGGCGATGTCGTCGGCGACCTCGCGCAGCTCCGGGAAGGTCTCGCGCGAGACCTTCTCGACCCACACGTCGAGGATGCCGCCACAGGTCAGTCCGACGGCGAACGCGTCGTCGTCGGAGACGCCGTAGCGCTCGAGCACGGGCGCGCCGGAGGCGACCACCGACTGCGCGAGCTCGTAGACCGCGCCCTCGACGCAGCCGCCCGACACCGAGCCGACCGCGGTCTCGTCGGGGCCGACGAGCATCGAGGCCCCGGCCGGGCGCGGGGCCGACTGGAACGTCGCCACCACGGTGCCGACGCCGACGGTCTCGCCGGCCTCCCACCACGCCATCAGCTCGTCCAGCACGTCACGCACGCGCCACCACCTCCATCAGCTCGGCGTAGGTCGCGAGCGAGTGCCCGGCGACCAGGTCGTCGACGTGCGGCAGGACCGCGACGATGCCCTGCTGCACGGGTTCGTAGCCGACCTTGCCGCGGTGCGGGTTGACCCACACGAGCCGGTGCGCGACCGACCGCAGCCGGCGGGCCTGCTCCCCGAGCTGGGCGGCGTCGCCGCGCTCCCAGCCGTCGCTGAAGACGACCACGACCGCACCGCGGGCCAGCCCGCGCCGGCCCCAGCGGTCGGTGAAGACCTTGAGGGTCTCGCCCAGGCGCGTGCCCCCCGACCAGTCGGGTACGGCGGCGCCCGCGGCCACCAGCGCCCGCTCGGCGTCACGGTTGCGCAGCGCGCGGGTGAGGTGGGTCAGGCGGGTGCCGACGGTGAAGGTCTCGACCCGGCCGCCGCGCGCGGCCAGCGCCTGGGTCATGGTGTGGGCCAGGCGCAGCAGCGCATCGGCGTAGCCGCTCATCGAGCCGGAGACGTCGATCAGCAGCACGACGCGGCGCGGCCGCGAGCGACGGTGCCGCCACTGCACGGGCGCCGGCTCGCCGTGCATCCGCATGCTCGCGCGCAGGGTGCGCGCGGCGTCGATGCTGCCGCGCCGCCAGGGCTCCTGGCGCAGGGTGCGGCGCAGCGGCGGGCGCGGTCGCAGGGTCGCGAACATCGCCGCGAGGTGGTGCTTCTCGGCCGCGGTCATGGCGGCGACGTCGCGGTGGCGCAGCACCTCGACCGCACTGGCCAGCGCCCGCACGGCGTCGTCCTGCTCGCCGTCCTCGCCGTCGCCGGAGCCGCTGTCGAGCGACACCTGCGAGGTGACCGGGCGCGACGGCGGCGCCGGCTTCTCGCGCGGCAGCCCGTCGCGGGCGTCGAAGAACGCCGCGAACACCTGGTCGTAACGCAGCAGGTCGTCGGGGGTCGAGCACAGGGTCGCGCGCCCGGCGGCGTACGTCGCGACCTGGCTGCCCAGGCCGACCAGCGCGGTCGCCTCGAGGAACCCGGCCGCACGGTCGTGGGTGACCGGGACCCCGGCCGCGCGCAGGGCGCGCGTGAACGCCAGGAGCACCTCGTCGATCTCGTGCGCGCCCACGGTGGGTCAGGCCCGCAGCATGGTGTCGAGGGCGTGCTTCACGCGGTCGGCGTCCTCGCGGTACTTCACGAGGGCACCCAGCGTGCGCGCCGACGACTCGAGGTCGAGCTCGGTGGTGCCGAGGTGCTGCAGGGCCCGCGCCCAGTCGAGGGTCTCGGCGACGCCGGGCGGCTTCTCGAGCTGGGTCTCGGTGCGCAGCCGCTGGACGACGCCGACGACCTGCTCGGCCAGCGCGGCCGACACCTCGGGGGCTCGCGAGCGCACGATCGCGACCTCGCGCTCGAGGCCGGGGTGGTCGATCCAGTGGTAGAGGCAACGCCGCTTGAGGGCGTCGTGGAGCTCGCGGGTGCGGTTGGAGGTCAGCACCACGACCGGCGGCGTCGCGGCCGCGACCGTGCCGAGCTCGGGGATGCTCACCTGGTAGGTCGACAGCACCTCGAGCAGGAACGCCTCGAACTCGTCGTCGGCGCGGTCGATCTCGTCGACCAGCAGCACTGCGGGGCTCTGCTGCAGCGCCGTCAGCACCGGCCGGGCGAGCAGGAAGCGCTCGTCGTAGAGGCTCTTCTCGGCCTCCTCGAGACCGTCGGCCCCCACCCCGCCGGTCGCCTCGAGGGCCCGCAGGTGGAGCACCTGGCGCGGGAAGTCCCAGTCGTAGAGCGCCTGCGTCGCGTCGATGCCCTCGTAGCACTGCAGGCGGACCAGGGGGACGTCGAGCGCGGTGGACAGCGCCTCGGCCAGCGCGGTCTTGCCGGTGCCGGGCTCGCCCTCGAGCAGCAGCGGTCGCTGCATGGCAAGACCCAGGAAGGCGACGGTGGCCAGGTCGTCGTCGCACAGGTAACCGGTCGCGCCGAGGCGCTCAGCGATGTCAGCGGGCGACGACGGTGTCTGCACGCGGCCCAGGCTACGGAGCAGGCTGTTGGCCGGAGGTTGGCCGGTCCACGTCGTGGCCGGTCGCGAGGTCGCCGCACTCGACCAGGAGGCAGCCATGCGCGCGCAGGTAGCCCTTGGCGCCCTCGTCGCCCTCGACCGCCATGGCCGCCGGGAGCCAGTGGTCGCGCCCCATCAGCACCGGATGACCGGGCCGACCGTCGTACGACGCGCGGGCCAGGCTGGTGGGGCCCTCGGCGGCCGCGAGCAGCCGTCGGCAGGCGTCGGCCCCCACGTCGGGCAGGTCGACGAGCATGACCAGGGCGACCTCGCCGTCGTCGTGGCGGAGCGCGGACAGCCCGGTGGCCAGCGACGCCGCCATCCCGGTGGCCCAGTCGTCGGCGACGACGACGCGCACGTCGTCGGGCACCAGCGCGCGCGCCTCATCGGCCGCGGCGCCCAGCACCAACAGCAGCTCGTCGCAGCCGGCCACGCGCAGCACGTCGAGGCTGCGCTGCAGCCAGGAGGTGCCGTCGCGGTCGCGCACCAGCGCCTTGGGCCGGCCCATCCGGGAGCCGGCCCCGGCCGCGAGCAGCACGCCCGCGGTCATCAGCCGAAGGCCTGCCCGTAGACCGCGGCGAGCGAGTCGGAGTACTCGGCGGTGAAGCCGCACAGCGTCACCCGGCCGTCGGTGGCGGCGACCAGGTAGCGCTTGCCCTCCTCGAAGGTGACCGCCGTGAGCAGGGCGTCCATCTCCTGGCCGGGGGCCTGCACGACGACGAGGTCGGTCGGGTCGCCGTGGTAGAAGCGGGTCGGCAGCAACGTGACGGCGCTGCCGCTGATGGACTGCACGGTGCCGTCGAAGACGGTCTCCTGCTTGGCGACCACGTCGGGGGCGGCCTCGGGCACCAGGCACTTGCCGTTGGCGGCGGCGGCCGCGACCGTCAGCTCGGTGACCGTGCGCAGGGGCGCGTCGACCGGTGGGGCCGCGGCGCCGCCCGCCCGGCTCGACGGCGCCTCGCCCGCGCTCGGGGCCGGGGCGTCGTCACCGCGGTCGCCGCCGACGGCGAAGAACACCCCGCCCACGATCAGGACCGCGGCGGCCGCCGCCATGGTCCAGGTCAGCCGGCTGCGGTGGTGGGTGCCGTCGGCGCGGGACTCGTCGGTGGGCTGGTGGGTCATCGTGTCCTCCAGGAGTCGGGCCACCCGGGTCGGGTCGGCCTGCGGCAGGGAGGACGCCGGGTCGACCGACCGCAGCAGGGCCCGCAGGTCGTCGTGGTCGTGCGCGTCGTCGGTCATGGCTTCCTCCTCCCCGTCGTCCCCTCATGTCCGGCACGCAGCCCGTTCTTTCGTAGTGCCTCGCGCAGCTTCTCGCGGGCCCGGTGCAGCCGGATGCTCGCGGCGTTGGGGGTGAGGTCGAGGACGAGGGCGATCTCGGCGGGCGTCAACTGCTCCCACGCCCACAGCCGCAGCAGCTCGGCGTCCTTGGCCGGCAGGGTGGCCAGCGCCTCGGAGACCACCTCGACCGCGGGCGGCTCGTCGTCGCCCGGCCCGGCCACGCGCGTCGCCGGCGGGTCGACGGTCGCGACCCGTGCCGCGACCCGCTGCTGGCGCCGCGCACCGCGCTCGGCGTTGGCCAGGCAGTGCCGCGCGACGCCGTAGGCCCACGGCAGCGGCGCGTCGGGCACCTCGCCGAGGCGGCGCCAGCAGACCAGCAGCACCTCGGCCAGCACGTCCTCGGCCGTCGCCGGGTCCGTACGCCGGGCCAGGAAGCGGCGCACGGGCTCGACCACCTCGGCCGCGACGTCCTCGAGTCGCGCACGGCGGGCCGGAGAGGTCACGTCTCCACCGTGCCACACGGTGTTGCTCGGCCCGAGGGGGTGACCGTGCGGCGAGGTGGCGTTTGACCCCGGTCGCGCGGTGAGAGGCTGGCCCTGGCCTGACTCTTGGAGGTGACCCGTGGCGCGATTCCCCTCGGTGGGTGAGGAGTTCGGCAGCTATCGCATCGTGCGCCAGCTCGGGCGCGGCGGCATGGGGGTCGTCTTCGCAGCCGAGCAGCAGGGGCTCGGGCGCACGGTCGCGCTCAAGGTGCTGGCCCCCGAGCTCGCCGGGGCAGCCCGATTACCGGGCGCGGTTCTCGCGCGAGGCCACCGTGCTGGCCCGCCTCGACTCGCCCCACGTCGTGCAGGTGCTCGACCACGGCGAGCAGGACGGCTGCCTCTACATCGCCACCCAGTACGTCGCCGGCGGCGACCTTGCCGACGCGCTGCGCCGCTACGGCCCGGTCCCCGTCGCGCAGGCCGCCGAGATCTGCGGGCAGGTCGCCTGGGCGCTCGCCGACTCCCACGCCGCCGGCGTCGTGCACCGCGACGTCAAGACGAGCAACGTGCTGCTGCGCGAAGTGAGCACCGAGGTCTTCGTCTACCTGTGCGACTTCGGGATCGCCCAGGACCGCGACCCCGGCCTCACCGCCCCCGGCGCGGTCGCCGGCACCTTCGCCTACCTGGCCCCCGAGCGCCTGCGGGGCGCGCCGGCCACCGCGTCGGCCGACCTCTACGCCCTGGGCTGCGTGCTCTTCACGTCCCTGATCGGCGCAGCGCCCTACGCCGGCAGCGACGTCGAGATCGGCCTGAGCCACCTCACCGCCCCCGTGCCGCAGGTCGTCACCACCTCGCCGGTCGCCGCCGCCGTCAACGCGGTGCTGCAACGGTCGATGGCCAAGGACCCCGCCGCCCGCTACCCCGACGCCCGCGCGATGCGCCACGACCTGCGCGAGCTGGCGCGGCTCGCCCGGACCACCCCGCACCCGCCCCTGGTGGCACACACGCCGGTCGGCGGACGGTCGCCCGGCGTGGCGACCCCGGCCCCGGTCCCGCGACCACCGTCCCTGCCGCCGCCCGTCGCGGCCCCACCCGCGCCGTACACCGGCGGGGCGCCGCGGCGACGTCGTACGGCGGCCGTGGCGGTGGGTGCGGTCGCGGCGGTCGTCGCCGTGGCCGCCGGCACCGGCCTCGCCCTGGCCGTCACGGGGTCCGACGACGAGCCCGAGGCCCGCGGCTCGAGCGCGGCGGTGACCTCAACGGTGTCGACGGAGGCGTCCTCGGCGTCCACGCCGAGCCCGACCGAGCCGACGACCGAGCCGACGACCGACCCGACCAGCCCGGCCCCGCGACCGACCCGGCAGCCGCAACCCACCTACCCCGACGTGCCGCCCGCGACGGGGGTCCGCATCGCCCTGGGGCCGGCCTCGCTGCGCGCCCCCGAGGGCTGGGGCACCATCGACCCCGGGATCGTCGACCAGGGTGTGGGCGCGCGTGACTACTCCGACTACGAGGGCTACTACTCCTCGGTCTTCATCCGCCGCACCGCGCCGGGTTTCCGGCTCGACTCCGTCGCGCTGCTCAAGATCGCGGCGCAGAGCACGGTCGAGGCGCTCGACGAGAACGACGACACCCTCACCCTCGAGGACAGCGAGCCGCTGCCGACCGCCTGGCTCGACGGCGAGCGGGCCGCCCGGATCCGGGCGCTTTACTACTCCCCCGGCGACGACCTCTACCTCAGCGAGGAGACGTGGCTGGCCCAGCACGGCCGGTTCCTCTACCGGATCACCTTCCAGCACTCCCGGGCCGACACCCTCGCCGAGCGGCGCGCCCAGATCGACCCGATGATCGTGTCGTTCCGCTGGTCCTGACCACCCCGTGACGCCGACCCGTCGCGAAACGCGACGGGTCGACCGGATTTGGCGCTGACCCGTCGCGTCAACGCGACGGGTCGGCGAGGTGGAGGGCGGAACGCGACGACCGGCCCGCCCCAGAGGTCTGGGACGGGCCGGTCGCGGTGGTGCGGGACTACGGGTGGTGCCGGGTGGGTGGACTCAGAAGTCCATGCCGCCCATGCCGCCCGAGGGGTCGCCGCCCATGGGGGCAGCCTTCTCGGGCTTGTCGGCGACCACGCACTCGGTGGTGAGGAAGAGCGCCGCGATGGAGGCGGCGTTCTGGAGCGCGGAGCGCGTCACCTTGGCGGGGTCGATGATGCCCTCGGCGATCATGTCGACGTAGTCGCCGGTCGCGGCGTTGAGGCCGTGGCCCGGGGTCAGGTTGGCGACCTTCTCCGCCACGACGCCGCCCTCGAGGCCGGCGTTGATGGCGATCTGCTTGAGCGGGGCCGAGGTCGCGACGCGCACGATGTTGGCGCCGGTGGCCTCGTCGCCGACCAGGTCGAGCTTGTCGAACGCGGTGGCCGCAGCCTGGACGAGCGCCACGCCGCCACCGGCGACGATGCCCTCCTCGACGGCCGCCTTGGCGTTGCGGACGGCGTCCTCGATGCGGTGCTTGCGCTCCTTGAGCTCGACCTCGGTGGCCGCGCCGACCTTGATGACCGCGACGCCGCCGGCCAGCTTGGCCAGGCGCTCCTGCAGCTTCTCGCGGTCGTAGTCGGAGTCGGACTTCTCGATCTCGGCGCGGATCTGGTTGACCCGGCCCTCGATCTGGCCCTGGTCGCCGGCACCCTCGACGATGGTGGTCTCGTCCTTGGTGATGACGATCTTGCGGGCCTGGCCCAGCAGGTCGACGGTCGCGGACTCGAGCTTGAGGCCGACCTCCTCGGAGATGACCTGGCCGCCGGTCAGGATCGCGATGTCCTGCAGCATGGCCTTGCGACGGTCACCGAAGCCGGGGGCCTTGACGGCGACCGACTTGAAGGTGCCGCGGATCTTGTTGACGACCAGCGTGGACAGGGCCTCGCCGTCGACGTCCTCGGCGATGATGACCAGCGGCTTGCCGGACTGCATGACCTTCTCGAGCAGGGGCAGCAGGTCCTTGACGTTGCTGACCTTGGAGTTGGCGATGAGGACGTAGGGGTCCTCCAGCACGGTCTCCATGCGCTCGGGGTCGGTGACGAAGTAGGCCGAGATGTAGCCCTTGTCGAAGCGCATGCCCTCGGTCAGCTCGAGGTCGAGGCCGAAGGTGTTGGACTCCTCGACCGTGATCACGCCCTCCTTGCCGACCTTGTCCATCGCCTCGGCGATGATCTCGCCGACGGTGGTGTCAGCAGCGGAGATCGACGCGGTGCTGGCGATCTGCTCCTTGGTCTCGACGTCCTTGGCCATGGAGAGCAGCTGCTCGGACACGGCGGCGACGGCGGCCTCGATGCCGCGCTTGAGACCCATCGGGTTGGCACCGGCGGCCACGTTGCGCAGGCCCTCGCGGACCATCGCCTGGGCCAGGACCGTGGCGGTCGTCGTACCGTCGCCGGCGACGTCGTCGGTCTTCTTGGCGACCTCCTTGACCAGCTCGGCACCGATCTTCTCGTAGGGGTCCTCGAGCTCGATCTCCTTGGCGATGGAGACGCCGTCGTTGGTGATCGTCGGCGCGCCCCACTTCTTCTCGAGCACGACGTTGCGGCCCTTGGGGCCGAGGGTGACCTTGACGGCGTCGGCGAGCGTGTTCATGCCACGCTCGAGGCCGCGCCGGGCCTCCTCGTTGAAAGCAATCAGCTTGGGCATAACTCCTGAGATCCTCACGATCAGAGTTCTGGGGATCCGGGGTGGTGGGCTGCCCGCGACGGACGACCCCGCTCTCCGGCAGAACCCTTTCTCCGCCGGGAGGGAGCCTCAGCTGGCACCGCTCCGGTTGTCACTCTCGTGCTGAGAGTGCCAGCGTCATGTTTAGCACTCGACCAGGGAGAGTGACAACCCTGGGCCTCGGAGCAGGCGTGGGAACCGAGGCTCAGAGCCGGGCCTCGACCGCGTCGACGAACCGTTGCGCGTTCGCGGGCAGCAGGTCGAGGTAGAGGCCGGGCTCGGTGATCTCGACCTCGCTGACCATGAGGCGGCCGGTGCTGTCGCTACGGAGCATGTCGACACGGGCGTAGACGATCTCGAGGCCGAGGACCTCGCTGGCGGCAGCGACGGCGTCGACGGCCAGCAGCGTGGCCTCGCGGGTCAGGTCGACGACGCGGGTGCTGCCGCCGTACTGCGGGTGCACGCGTACGTCGTGGGGCGGGGCCAGCTTGGTGACCTGGCTGACGGGCTGCCCGCCGATCACGAACACCGACTCCTCGCCGTCGCGCTGCACCGACGCCACGAGCGGCTGGACCACCCAGGGACCGGCGCCGACCGGGAGCCGGCCCTCCGCGTCGTCGACCACGACGAGGCCGCGCCCGCCGGCGCCCACGCGGGGCTTGACCACCGAGGCCCCGAATCGCCCGATCGCCGCGCGCAGCTCGACCGCCGTGTCGGCCAGGATGGTCGGCACCGTGGGGACGTGACGGCCGATCTCGACCAGGTAGCTCTTGTCGGTGTTCCAGCGAAAGGCCTCGGCGCCGTGGAGCAGCCGCGGACCGACCCCCTGGGCCCAGCCGAGGAAGTCGTGGCGCCGCGCGTCGTAGTCCCAGGTCGAGCGCACGCAGACCAGCCGTGCCGCGGACCACTCGACGAACGGGTCGTCCCAGACCGCCCACCTGCTGGTGAGGCCACGCGCCGCGAAGGCCCGGTCGAGGACCTGGTGCCCTGGCTCGCCGTCCGGGAGGTCGGCCGAGGTCGCCAGGAGCACGTCGGTCACGAGCGGCCTACGCGCCGCCTGATCCGAGCCGGGACCGCGACGACCGCACGTCCCGCCTTCCAGGTGGCGCTCTGCCGGATGCGCTCGAGCTCGGCCTCGGCCCGCTCGGCCCGACCCCGGGCCGCGGCGGCCCGCTTCTCGGCCGCGACCGCCCGGCGCTCCGCGGCGACGGCCGACTTCTCGGCCTCGCGCAGCTCACGCGTCAGGACCCGGTGGAGCTGACGTGTCGACTTGACCGCGAACTTGCGCTCGTCGGCCAGGGTGCGCTCGAGCCGCTTGATCTTGAGCTGGGGGCTCTCCTCGAAGTCGGCGGCGCGGGCGGCGCTCAGCTCGGGCCGAGGAGTCACGACTTCCTCCAGTAGACGCCCGCCCAGTCGACCTGGTGCATCTCGTCGGTGATGCCGCGCGACTCGCGGAAGTCGTGGATGGCCTGGGCACAACCCTTGACCGCGCCGTAGTCGTCGACGATGACGTAGCCGCCGACGGCGACCTTGTCGTAGAGGGGCTCGAGGGCGTCGATGGTCGAGGCGTACATGTCACCGTCGAGGCGCAGCACGCTGATCTGCTCGATGGGCGCGGGGGCGAGGGTCTCGTTGAACCAGCCGACGAGGAACTCGACCTGGTCGTCGAGCAGGTCGTAACGGCGGAAGTTGTCCTGCACCTTTTCGACCGAGACCGCGAGCTCGATCTTGGTGTGGTGCTGGTCGCCGGCGTCGGCCTCGAAGCGCCCGTCCGGCGGCGGCAGGCCCTCGAAGGAGTCGGCGACCCACACCTTGCGGTCGGTGATGCCGTGGGCCTTGAAGATCGCCCGGGCGTAGATGCAGGTGCCGCCGCGCCAGGCGCCGGTCTCGATGAAGTCGCCCGGCACGCCGTCGGCGATGACGCTCTCGAGGCACTCGCGCACGTTGCGCAGCCGCTTCATCCCGATCATCGTTTCGGCGTCGGCGGGCCAGTCCTTGCCGATCTCGCGCCGCTCGGCGTCGAACTCGCCGGCCTCGACCACGCGGATGTCGCGGTCGCGGGTGGCGATGCGCACGAGGTTCCAGAGATAGCCCTCGTAGGAACGGGGCTCGAAACGCACCGTGACGTTGCGCCCCTCGAACCCGTAGCGGGTCAGCATCTTGGCCATGATGTCGAGGTAGAGGTCGACGGCGGGGCTGGCGGCGCTGTCGGCGCTCTCGGGGCTGGCGGTCACGGGGGTCGTCACGGGCGGTGAGCCTAACCGACGCGGGGTCGCTCCCCCGGGACCACGTGACCGAACGGGACGACGTCGTGCAGGCCGAGGGCGGTGAGGACCGACGGCAGCAGCGCGGCCGCCGTACGCCGGTAGCCCAGCGCGCTGGGGTGGAATCGGTCGAGGCTGAACATCTCGTCGGGGTTGGTGATGAAGAAGGGACCGACCACCCGCGCCAGGGAGACGGCGTGGCCGCCGGCCCGGACGGTGGCGGCGGCCTGGGCGGCGGCGAGCTGCCGGGAGGCCCGCGAGCCCAGCGAGCGCAGGGGTTGCGGCACCGGACGCAGGGCGCCCAGGTCGGGGCAGGTCCCGACGACGACCTCGGCCCCGCGCTCGCGCAGCGCGCGTACGGCGGCCTCGAGGTCGGCGGCGGCCTGGGCCACCGGGACCCGGTGGGTGACGTCGTTGCCGCCGACGACCACCACCGCCACGTCGGGCCGGTAGCCGGCGGGCAGGCCGTCGAGCTGGGCTGCGAGCATCGCGCTCTCGGAGCCCACGACGGCCGCGGTGCGCAGCCGGACGGCGCGACCGGTGTGCTTGGCCAGGCCCTTGGCCAGCCGCCCGCCGAGGGTGTCCTTGCGGCGCTCGGCCCCGAGCCCCGCGGCGATGGAGTCGCCGATCAGCAGCAGGTCGAGCGGGTCGCCGTAGGACGCCTTCCAGACGCGGTCGGCGTCGGGGGGCGTCTCGCCGAGCGGCTTGCCGATCAGCCGCCGGGCGACCGCCGCCTGCCGGTGGAGCAGCTCGCGGGCGCCGTACGACGTGAGGGCCGTGCCGGCGGTCACGGTCAGCGTCGCGGTCACGACCAGGCGGGTTCGGCGCACCCCCCATCTCCACCAGACGCCGATGAACGCGAGGTGTCGACCACGGGGGCACCTGCCCGTCATCTCGGTGACAGCCACGACCGTCGGCGGACCGTCGGCGGACAATGCATGCCCGCTGGGGTACCGGTGACTTAGGGTGACGGCACTCTCCCCCTCCGAAGTAGGTGCCGCCTCCATGCCGACAGCTCCCTTCCCCCTCCTGACCCGTTCGCGCAAGACCCTCGCCCTGGCCGGCGCCGGGGCGCTGATCGCCCTGGCCGCCTCCCCCGGCGCTGCCGCTGCTCCCGTCGCCCAGGCCGACGCCACGGCGCTGGTCCTCACCGTGCTCAGCACCCCCGCCGACAGCGGCACGGTCAAGGCGACCCACGACGGCGCCGACGAGACCGTCGTCGGCCAGCAGAACCCCCTCATCACCGCCCTCGGCAACCAGTCGTTCATCAACGCCGGGACGCTCGCGCAGGACGCGACGGCCTCGGTCGTCGACCGTCGCGGCCGGTCCGCGGCCTGCGCCGGGCTGGCCGGTGACGGCGCCACGCTGGTGTCGGTCGACCGGGGCTTCTGCCTCGACCCGGGCGACAACGCCACGATCAACGCCGGCACCCTGCAGCTGCAGGACGTCCAGGTCGTGCAGTCCGACCTGCTCGCCGGGCTCGACCAGACCCTCCAGGCCGCGCTGCAGCCGCTGCTCGGCACGGTCCTGCCGACCGTCGACTCCACCCTGCAGACCGTGCTCACCGGCATCGGCGACCCGGGCATCGTGCTCGACCTCGGTGCGGTCCAGAGCCAGTGCGCGGCGACGACGAACGGCGCGACCGGCGACAGCCAGCTCACCGACGCCGGCCTCTACGTCGACCTCCCGACGATCGGCCGCGTCGACCTGGTCAACCTGCCGACCAACCCGCCGCCCAACACCAAGGTCGTCACCGACCTCGACGTGGTGGTCACCGCGATCAGCGACGCCGTCGAGACCGAGCTCACGACCGCGCTCACCGGCGTGCTCGCGCCGGCCGCCCCGCTGGTCGACCAGCTCGTCACCGCCCTCAACGCCAACGTCATCGCGGTGCTCGCCGACCAGCTCGCGCCCCTGGAGGACAACGTCCTCGACGCCACCCTCAACAAGCAGACCCGCGGGGACCGCTCGATCGAGGTGACGGCCCTCGACGTGCGCGTCCTGCCGGCGGCCTCGGCGTTCGTCGACCTGGTCAACGTCGAGATCGGCCGCTCGTCCTGCGGACCCAACGGCCGCGTCGCGGTCGACAACCCGACGCCGACGCCGACGCCCGACCCGACCGACCCGACCCCGGCCGTGCCGACCTCGGTGCCGGCCGGTGAGCTCGACCTGGCCGGGGGCGCGACCAGCAGCGGTGACCTCAACGGCCGCATCGCGACCGGTGGGCTCGTGCTGATGTCGGCGCTCGCCGCCGCCTGCGGCGTCTACGGCTTCCGTCGCGTCCTGCGGAGCTGACCTGACCACCGACCACGCCGACATCGCCGCCGGTGGGGCGGGCACCAGCCCCGACCACCGGTGGCGACGTCGTGCGCTGCTGGTCGTCATCCCGACCGTGGCCGCCGGGCTCGTCTTCACCGGCGGCGTCCTGACGGGCCGGGGGCTGGCCGGGTCGCCGGCGGTCGAGGCCGCACCGGCCCCGCCCGCGCCGACCGTCACCGTGACCGCCGACCCGCCCGCGACGCCGGCCGCCGTACGGCCGGTGCCCCCGGCGGCCGGCCCCCCGGCGCCACCGACCCGGCTGGTGGTGCCCAAGCTCGACATCAAGGCGCCGGTGGTCGACATCGACCTGAGCAGCGACGCGGTCCTCGAGCCGCCGTCCGACCCCGACCTGGTCGGGTGGTGGACCGGCAGCGCCGAGCCCGGTGCCACGCAGGGCCGGGTCGTGGTCACCGGCCACACCGTCAGCACCGGCGGCGGGGCCCTCGACCTGCTCCCCGAGCTCGAGCCCGGCGACAAGGTCGTCCTGGTCACCGCGACCGGTCGGCACCGCTACCGCGTCACCGACAGCCTGTTCGCCAGCTATCGCGACGTCGCCGAGCACGCCCAGGACATCTTCGGCCAGACCGAGACCTCGCCGGCCGGGGCCAGGCTGATCCTGGTCACCTGCACCGGTTTCAACGGCCGCTTCTACGCCGGCAACTCGATCGTGGTCGCCCGGCCCCTGTGAGGCGGCCCGGCCCCTGTGCCGGGCCGATCTGAGAAGCACCGCCGCGGCCCCCCCGGGGCTGACAGGATGCCGGGCATGACAGGACGGTTCGAGGGCAAGCGCGCACTGGTCACCGGGGCGGCGGGCGGCATCGGCCGCTCGACCGTCGAGCTGCTGGCGTCGCAGGGCGCGGCGGTCGTGGGGCTCGACCTGGTCGCGAGCAACGACGTGCTGGCCTGCGACGTCAGCGACGCGGGGTCGGTCAGCACTGCGGTCGCGGCCGCCGTCGACCGGCTCGGCGGCCTCGACGTGCTCGTCAACGTGGCGGGCGTCGACCGCTTCCGCCGCTTCGAGGACCTCGACCTCGCGACCTGGGACCTCCACCTCGGCGTCAACCTCACCGGCCCGATGCTCATGAGCCACGCGGCCCTGCCCCACCTGCGCGCGAGCCGCGGCAACATCGTCACCATCGCCTCGATCGCCGGGCTGCGGGCCCAGCCCTACCAGGCGGCGTACTGCGCCTCGAAGGCCGGCGTCATCGCCCTGATGAAGTCGCTGGCCCTCGAGCTCGCGGCCGACGGCATCCGCGTCAACACGATCTGCCCCGGTGGCGTCGAGACCGACCTGCCCACCCAGGCCGCGGCCGAGCACGCCGACTCGACCCTGGACTGGGACCTGCTGATGGAGAGCGCCGGCGCCCGATGGGGCTTCATGCCGCCCAGCGACATCGCCGACGCCGTGGCCTACCTCGCCTCGGACGCCGCCGCATCGGTCAACGGAGCGGTACTCTCCGTCGACCGAGGCACCGCCTGCTGATCACCACAGGGTGGTCGAGGAGGCCGCCCGCGGCCAACACGAGACGACGCACCGCAGCCGACGTGACGGCCGAACTGCCTCGTGACGGTTGCCAGGGCAACCTCCTCGACCACCGTGGGGTGGTGTCGGCCTAGCCTCCGGCGACGGCGGGGATGACGGAGACCTGGATACCGGCGGGCGTCGGGGTGTCGAGGTTGTCGAGGAAGCGCACGTCGTCGTTGCCGACGTAGACGTTGACGAAGCGGCGCAGCTTGCCGTCGTCGTCGAGGATCCGGCTGCGGATGCCGGCGTACGACGCCTCGAGGCTGTCGAGCACCTCGGCGAGGGTGGTGCCCTCGGCGGTCACCTCGGACGCGCCGTCGGTGTAGGTGCGCAGGATGGTCGGGACGCGGACGGAGACGCTCACTCGTTCCTCTTCGTGGTGGTGGGGGCGGGTCAGGCCGGGTCAGGCGCCGAGGCCGGTGGCCCGGAACGCGGCGTACGACGGCTCGATGGTGGCGGCGGGCGAGACCCGGTCGGCGATGGCGTCGAGGGTCTTCAGGCCGTGGCCGGTGTTGATGACGACGGTCTCGAGGCTGGTGTCGAGCTGGCCGGTCTCGACGAGCTTCTTCAGCACGCCGACGGTGGTGCCGCCGGCGGTCTCGGTGAAGATGCCCTCGGTGCGGGCCAGCAGCACGATGCCGTCGGTGACCTCGTCGTCGGTGATGTCCTCGACCGCGCCGCCGGTCTCGCGGCAGATGTCGAGCACGTAGATGCCGTCGGCGGGGTTGCCGATGGCCAGGGACTTGGCGATCGTGTCGGGCTTGACCGGGCGGATCGCGTCGACGCCGGCCTTGTAGGCGACCGACACCGGCGAGCAGCCGGTGGCCTGGGCGCCGAAGATCCGTACGGGCTTGTCCTCGACCAGGCCGAGCTTGACGAGCTCCTGGAAGGCCTTGTGCACCTTGGTCAGCTGGGAGCCGGAGGCGACCGGGATGACGACCTGGTCGGGCAGGCGCCAGCCGAGCTGCTCGGCGATCTCGTAGCCCAGGGTCTTGGAGCCCTCGGCGTAGTAGGGGCGGACGTTGACGTTGACGAACGCCCACCCGTCCTCCTCGCCGGCGATCTCGGAGGCGAGCTTGTTGACGTCGTCGTAGTTGCCGTTGACCGCGACCAGCGAGTCGGTGAAGATCGCGGAGTTGAGCTGCTTGGGGCGCTCGAGGTTGCTCGGGATGAACACCACGGTCTTGATGCCGGCGCGGGCCCCGGCCGCGGCGACCGCGTTGGCGAGGTTGCCGGTCGACGGGCAGGCGAACACCTTGGCGTCGAGCTCGACCGCGGCGCTGAGCGCACAGGCGACCACGCGGTCCTTGAAGGAGTTGGTGGGGTTGGTCGAGTCGTCCTTGACCCACAGGCGGTCGATGCCCAGCTCGCGACCCAGGTTGCGGGCCTGCAGCAGGCGGGTGAAGCCGGGCTCGGTGTTGGGGCTGGTCTCGATGTCGTCGGGCACCGGCAGCAGCGCCTTGTAGCGCCAGATGTTGCGCGGGCCGGCCTCGATCTCCTCGCGGGTCACCACGGGGAAGCTGTAGGCGACCTCGAGCGGGCCGAAGCACTCCGGACAGGCGTAGAAGGGGCCGAGGGTGACCTCGTGCTGGCACTCGCGGCACGCGAGGTGGGTGGCGTTGCCGAAGGCACCCTCACGGGGGCCGGCCTGCGCCGCCGTGTCGGTCTCGGCGGCGGTGACGTTCTCGTCCGTGACGGTGCTCATGCGTCCTCCTTCTCATCTTCCCCGGGGCGGCGGTCGCACCCGGGCGGAATTAGCACCGTTTCCACTGGTCCGTCCGGCTTGTCCGGTGGCGGAGGTGTCGAGTGGCGGTTGCCGGGACTTCACTGGGCCGTTCCCTCAGTCCCTCTTGATGAGCTGCACACGACTGTACGACGTTTCGTCTCACGATGCGTCGGGTGGTCCCGCCATGTGGACGGACCGGAGGGTCGGCGTGCGGCTCAGGCGCGTAGCGCCGCGGCGTCGTCGGTGAGCTGCTCGAGCAGCTCCAGGACGCCGTCGGGGCCCTTGACGACGACGTCGGAGAGCGGGAGAAGCGCGTTCTCCTCCTCCGAGGACGAGCACACCAGCAGGGTCGGCAGGCCGGTGCGGCCGAGCTCGCGGACGGCGTCGAAGGCCTCCAGGTCGCCGAGGTCGTCGCCGGCGAACAGGAAACCGCCCGCCTCGAGCTCGGCCGCCAGCGTCTGCACGGCCTGGCCCTTGTGGACCCCGGGCGAGCGCACCTCGATCACGGCCTTGCCGGGCTCGACGACGAGGTCGTGGCGGGCGGCGAGGTCGCGCAGCTCGGGCAGCAGGCGGGTGAAGGCGGCCTCGGCGTCGGGCAGGCGACGGGTGTGCACGGCGACCGCCAGCCCCTTGTCCTCGATCCAGGCGTCACCCGCGTCGAGGCGGCGCAGCACCCGAGGCAGCTCGCGCTCGAAGGAGGCCAGACCGTGCGGGGGCCGCGGGCCGACGACCCGGCGGTTGGTCGAGCTCCAGCGCTCGTTGCCGTACTGGCCGAACACGTAGAGGTCCTTGCCCGCGTCACCGATCGCGTTGCCGACCTCCTCGAGGCCACCGAGGTCGAGCGCCTGGCGGGCCGGGCGACCGGTGATCACGGCGATCGCCCGCACCTGCGCGGCCAGTCCGGTCAGCACCCGCCCGGCGTCGGGGTGGATGTGGGCCTGCGACGGGTCGTCGACGATCGGCGAGAGGGTGCCGTCGAAGTCGAGCCCGACGATGCTCTCGGCCGCGGCCCGGACGAGCGCGGCGTAGCGCTGCTCGCCCTCGACCGACGTGAAGTCCACGGGCTCCACCCAACCACGCGCCGGTGACCGGCGTACGACGTGCCGGTGACGGGTGTGACGTCGGTGACGCGCCGGGGCGGTCGCGGCGGGTCGGGTTGCCGCGAGACCCGGAGTGGGCTGGGTGCGGAGGTGTGGCCTGGTGTGGTCTCGAGACGGTCGCGGGGCGACCTCCTCGACCACCGTGGGGTGACGGTCGCGGGCGACCTCCTCGACCACCGTGGGGTGCGGTGGGCCTACAGCTCGCCGGTGAGGATGACGGTCAGCCGGTCGAGCTTCATGGCGCCGTCGGCGGGGGCGGTGCGGTCGATGCCGAGGTCGAGGGCCAGCTGCTTGGCGGCGCGCTCGAGGCGGGGCGGGAAGTAGACGGTGTTGGTGGGGACGGTTCCGTACCAGTTGTCGGTGCCGACGACCTTCCAGCCCGCCCCGGTGGCCTGCCCGCCGACGGTGCCGGCCAGGCCGGTGATGCCGGAGTTGTTGTAGACCTCGACGTAGACCTTGCCGCGCTCGACGGGCTTGGGCTTCGGCTTGGGCTTGGGTGCCTGGGTGGCGGTGGGCTCGCCGGTCGGAGTGGTCGACTGCCCGGCGGGGGCGGCGACCTCGCGCTCGGTCGGGGTGTCGGCGCCGCGGGTCGCGACGAACGCGATCACCGCCATGGCGACCGCGACGATGCTGAGCATCACCACCGGGGACGGGAAGACCACGCTGCGCTGGGCGCGCGCGGGGCGTGCGGGTCGCTGGGAGCCGTCGTCGGACCGGTCGCGCCCGAGCATCGGGTTCAGACCTCGAAGCCGAGGCGGCGGGCCGAGCGCTGGCGCTGCCGCTCGGAGCGCAGACGGCGCAGACGGCGCACGAGGAGCGGGTCGACCTCGAGGGCGTCGGCGCGGTCGATGAGGGCGTTGAGCACCTGGTAGTAGCGCGTGGAGCTCATGTCGAACTTCTCGCGGACCGCGGTCTCCTTGGCGCCGGCGTACTTCCACCACTGCCGCTCGAACTCGAGGATCTCGCGGTCGCGGTCGCTGAGGGAGCCGACGGCGTCGTTCGGGCCGTCAGGTGCGTCGTCGTGGCGCTGGGCTTCCATCGCGGATCTCCCGGAGGGGTCGGGTCGGCGTGAGCCGGGTGGTCGGGCACCACTGTAGACGGCTAATCACACTCGTGTCATTCGGGTCCGCCGACACGCCGGGACGAGTTTCGGGGTTCTCTAGGGTGGGGCCATGAGCGACGACGGCCCGAACGACAGCCCGACCGCCGGCCGGACCATCGGGTGGGGCGTGCTCGCCACCGGCAAGATAGCCCGCAAGGTCGCCACCGACCTGGCCCTGGTCCCCGGCGCCGAGCTGGTCGCCGTGGGGTCGCGCCGGCCGGGCCCGGCGCAGGCCTTCGCGGCGTCGTACGGCAGCCCGGCGACGCGCGCCCACGACTCCTACGAGGCGCTGGTCGCCGACCCGGCGGTCGAGGTCGTCTACGTCGCGAGCCCGCACGCGCTGCACCTCGAGCACGCGCGGCTGGCGTTCGAGGCCGGCAAGCACGTGCTGTGCGAGAAGCCGCTGACGGTGACCGTCGCCGAGGCGGAGGAGATGGTCGCCCTGGCGCGGCAGCACGACCGGTTCCTGATGGAGGCGATGTGGACCGCGTGCCATCCCGTGGTGCGCGCGGTCGCCGATGGGCTGCGCGCCGGTCGTTTCGGGACGCCGCGACACCTGCACGCCGAGCTCGGCTTCGTCGTCGACGCGCCGCCCGAGGACCGGCTGCTCGACCCGGCCCTGGGCGCCGGCGCGATGCTCGACATGGGCATCTACCCGCTGACCCTGGCCCACCTGCTGCTCGGCGAGGCCGAGCAGCTCACGGCGACGGCGAGCCTGTCGGCGTCGGGCATCGACCTCGACATCGCCGTCGCCGGTCGCTACCCCGGCGGGGCGCTGGCCACGATGAACGCCTCGATGACGTCGTGGTCCTCGCGGGCCGCGTCGATCGCGACCGACCGGGGCCGCCTCGACCTGGCCGACTTCCACCACCCCACCCGGGCCACCTGGACGCCGTACGACGCGGGCGGCAGCAACGACGCCACGAGCGTCGCGGCCCAGCAGGACGTCGTCGGCGTCGAGCCGGTGATCGGTGTCGGCTACGGCAACGAGGTCGCCGAGGTGGGCCGCTGCCTGCGGGCGGGGCTGCGCGAGAGCCCGCTGGTGCCGCACGCCCAGACGCTGACGCTGATGCGCCAGATGGAGTCGGTGCTCGCCTCGGTCGGGGTCACCTACCGGCCGTCACCCCTACCGTCGTAGGCCGGCCCACGCACGCCCCTCTAGGGTCGACCCATGTCCGCTGACCTCGTGATCGTCGCCAACCGGCTGCCGGTCGACCGGGTCACCCTGCCCGACGGCACCCCGGGGTGGCGGCGCTCCCCCGGCGGCCTGGTCAGCGCCATCGAGCCGGTCATGCGCGCCAACGACGGCACCTGGATCGGCTGGCCCGGCGGCGACGACCAGGACCTCGAGCCCTTCGAGGACGACGGCATGCACCTCGTGCCGATCGGCCTGGAGCCCGACGAGATCGAGCTCTTCTACGAAGGCTTCAGCAACGCCACGATCTGGCCGATCTACCACGACCTCGTGGCCAAGCCGGAGTTCCACCGCGAGTGGTGGGACTCCTACGTCCGGGTCAACCGCAAGTTCGCCGCCAAGGCCGCGGAGCTCGCCTCCGAGGGCGCGACCGTGTGGGTGCACGACTACCAGCTGCAGCTGGTGCCGCAGATGCTGCGCGACCTGCGTCCCGACCTGCGCATCGGCTTCTACCTCCACATCCCGTTCCCGCCGGCCGAGCTGTTCCAGCAGCTGCCCTGGCGCCGCCAGATCCTCGAGGGCCTGCTCGGCGCCGACCTCGTCGGGTTCCAGCTGCCCGGCGGTGCCGCCAACTTTGTCCGGCTCGTGCGCCAGCGCGTCGGCCACAAGACCCACCGCGACCTCGTCTACCTGCCCGACGGCCGCACCGTGCGCGCCGCCGCGTTCCCGATCTCGATCGACGCCGCCGGCTTCGAGAAGCTCGCCCTGACCGAGAGCGTGGTCGCGCGCGCGGCCGAGATCCGCCAGGCCCTCGGCAACCCCCGCAGGATCTTCCTCGGCATCGACCGGCTCGACTACACCAAGGGCATCTACGCCCGGCTGCGCGCGTTCGCCGAGCTCATCGAGGACGGCCACTTCGACGTCGAGGACGCCGTCTTCGTGCAGGTCGCGGTGCCCTCGCGCGAGCAGGTCGAGCAGTACCGCATCCTGCGCGACGAGATCGACCGCCTCGTCGGCCGCATCAACGGCGACCTGGGCCGCATCGGCCGCCCCGCGATCAGCTACCTCCACACCTCCTACCCGCGCGAGGAGATGGCGGCGCTCTACTGCGCCGCCGACATCATGGTCGTCACGCCCTACCGTGACGGCATGAACCTGGTCGCCAAGGAGTACGTCGCCTGCCGCACCGAGGACGACGGCGCGCTCGTGCTGTCGGAGTTCGCCGGAGCCGCCGACGAGCTGCGCCAGGCCTGGCTGGTCAACCCCTACGACCTCAACGGCATGAAGTCGGCCCTGCTCGAGGCCTACCAGTCCGACGAGAAGGACCTCACCCGCCGGATGAAGGCCATGCGCAAGACGATCCGCCAGCACGACGTCGCCGCCTGGGCCGACTCGTTCATGGCCGAGCTCGCCACCTTCTCCCACAGCACCCACGCCAAGACCGTGCGGCCCGCCCGACGCTCGTGACCGACGTCCCCACCTGGGACGACGTGGTGCTGATGTCGGACCCCGCCGTGACGTCGGTCCCGGTCGACGAGGCCGGCGACGCGCTCGTCGACTGCGACGGCGTGCTGCCGTTCACCGGCGGGTCACCGCAGGCCCGGCTGCTGCGGCGGCCCGTCCTCGACCGGCTCACCGACGCCGCCGCCGCGCTGCCCGGCGACCTGGTGCTCGCCCTCAACGAGGGGTTCCGCCCACCGGCCCTGCAGCGCCACTACTTCGACCGGTACGCCGCCCGTCTGGCCGCGGAGCGTCCCGACGCGAGCGCGGCGGAGGTCCACCGCCTGGCGAGCCGGTTCGTCTCGCCTCCCGACGTCGCCCCGCACACGGCCGGCGCGGCGGCCGACGTCCTGCTGCTGACCCCCGACGGCGAGGTGCTCGACCTCGGGTGCCCGCTGGACGCCTCGCCCGAGGAGTCCGACGGCCGTTGCTACACCGCGCACCCCGACGTCAGCGGCGAGGCCCGCTCGCTGCGTCGCGAGCTGGTGCGGGCACTGTCGGGAGCCGGCCTGGTCAACTACCCCACCGAGTGGTGGCACTGGTCGTGGGGCGACCGCTACTGGGCACGGGCGACCGGCGCCGGTCGCGCCGTCCTCGGCCCGGTCGGCCCGGTCGGCCCCGGGCCGGGCTGAGCGCCGCGGGAGGGTTGGCGCGCTCCCCGAGCGGGTAGGCCGCCGAGGTGCCTGCCGGACCCCCTCCCCCTCCTCCCCCGCCGCCCCCTCACGGTCGCCTGCCCTCCGGGCCCCCGCCTTCCGGGCCCCCGCCCTCCGGTCCCCCGCCGGGCTACCCGCCGGCCGGTCCACCGCCGGGCTACCCGGCGTACGGCCCCTCGGCACCCTGGGACGCCCCGCCCCCGCCCCCGCCGTCGCCGTCGGGCGGGAGCCGCACCGGCCTGGTCGTGACGCTCGCCGTGGTCACGGTCCTGCTGCTCGCCGCAGCCGTCGGCGGCGGTGTCGTGGTGTGGCAGCAGCGCAGCGACGACGGTGCGTCGGCCGGCCGCGACCCGGTCACCGCGTCCACCGGCGACCCCGCGACGCCCGACCCGGACGCACCGACCTCGCCCACCCCGCCGCCGGCCCCGACCCCTCCGGCCTCGACCTCACCGGACTCACCGGTGGCTCCCGAGCCGACCGACGGGTTCGACCGCGACCCGTTGCCCAGCCCCGAGCCCCCGTCCGTGCCCGAGCTGAGCAGCAAGCCGCTGAGCTATCGCGAGTTCGCGCACGACTGGGACTACCGGATGGGTGACGTCGCGCTGCAGGCGACGTTCGAGGACGGCACCGACCACGACGGCTGCGGTCCTGCCGAGAACGACGGTGCCCTGACCGGGCTCGGCTGCGTCGACGCCGTCGAGTGGACCTACCGCGCCCTGGGCGGCGACCTCGCGCTGTCCCACCTCGTGCTGACGATGCGCAGCCGCGAGGCGGCCACCCGGGCCGTCGACCGCGACCTCATCACCGAGGAGTCGTGGCGGTTGCGACCCTCGTCGTACCTCGACGGCAGCCCGGGCTCCTGGAAGGTCAGCGCGGTCGGTCAGTTCCTCGTGCTGACGGTGGAGACCCACCGGCCCTCGGTCAAGGCGGCGCGGGCCTCGACGTTCCTGCTCAACGCCAATCTCGACATCCGAGGAGCGTTGGCCTTCAGGTTCTGACAGGACCACGGTGGCGGTACGTTTCGGTCGTGGACCTCATCCCGAAGCCCGACCAGGTCGCGTCGGCCGCGAGCAACTTCGCCCACAAGGTGTTCTACGGCGGGCTCGCCGACCTGCGTCCGATGCCACGCACGCTGATCGACGAGGGCACGCTGCGCGAGGTCTACCACTACCGACCGCAGGCCAAGGTCCAGGAGGTCGGCGACCCGGTCCTGCTCGTCACGCCGCTGGCCGCGCCGGCGATCTGCTACGACCTGCGTCGCGGGTGCTCGCTGGTCGAGCACTTCGTGCAGGCCGGGCGACCGACCTACCTCGTGGAGTACGGCGAGGTCTCCTTCAAGGACCGCAACCTCGGCATGGAGCACTGGGTCGACGAGGTCGTCCCGACCGCCATCCGCGAGGCCTCGGCCCACGCCGGGGGTCGGCCCGTCCACGTGATCGGCTGGAGCCTGGGCGGGATCTTCTCCCTGCTCGCGGGCGCCGCCGACACCGACCTGCCGATCGCGTCGCTGACCGTGGTCGGTTCACCGGTCGACGTCAGCCTGGTGCCGCTGGTCGCCCCGCTGCGCCCGCTGCTCAACTGGGCCAACGGACGCGGCCCGATCACCAAGGGCTACCAGGCCCTGGGCGGAGCGCCCAAGCCGCTGGTCAAGTGGGCCTTCCAGCTGTCGTCGTTCCAGAAGCTGGTCACCAAGCCGGTCGCCAAGGTCACCCACTACGACGACACCGAGTTCCTCGCACAGATGGAGGCCGTCGACCGCTTCACCGACGGGATGATCGCCTACCCCGGTCGCACCTTCGGCCAGCTCTACCACCGCTTCGTCAAGGGCAACGGCCTGGTCACCGGCACCTTCGACCTCGGTGACGTCACCGGCGAGCCCGAGGCCGAGGGCCGCACCGTCTCGTTCGCCGACATCACCGTGCCCGTGCTCGTCTTCGGCGGCTCGACCGACGGGATCGCCCCCGTCGCCTCGGTCAAGGCCGTCGTCCCGCTGCTGACCGGCTCGCCCGAGGTGCGCTTCGAGATCGTCCCCGGCGGCCACCTCGGCATGCTCACCGGCCGCGCCGCCCGCTCCACCACCTGGACGGTCATGGACGAGTGGATCGACCAGTGGTCGACCGACACCGACCCCGGCGACCCGTCCGACGACGGCAGCGACACCGCGACCGACACCGACACGGGGACGCCGGTGATCGGCACCGGCCGGCGTTCGCACGGGTCGGCGGCGTCGCGGTCCCTGGCCCGCTGAGCCGGGTCTACGAGGCGACCAGTGCCTCCACCGAGGCCAGCGAGTAGTCGCCGGCGTCGGTGCCGAGGCCGCGGGCGACCTGGTGGGCGGTCGCGCAGCCCAGCCGCGCCGCGTCCTCGGGCGAGCGCCCGAGCGACAGCCCCCGCAGGAACCCGGCGCTGAACGCGTCGCCGCAGCCGGTCGTGTCGACGGGCCCGCCCGCGACCGGGTACGCCGCCACCTCGACGACGTCGTCGCGGGTGACGACCAGCGCGCCCCGGGCGCCCTGCGTCACCGCCACGCAGCCGGCGCCCGCGGCGACCAGGGCCCGGGCCCCGGTCGCGAGGTCGGCCTCGCCGGTGAAGCCGCGCACCTGCTCGTCGTTGGGCAGCAGGTAGTCGGTGTGGGGCAACGCGTCGGCGATCCAGGCGAGCAGGTCGGGGTCGCCGGGGGCGAGCACGTCGACCGAGGTGGTCATCCCCTGCCCCCGCGCCCAGGACAGCAGCTCCCCGGCAGCGGGGCCGCCCAGGAACTCCGGACCGCCGAGGTGCAGGTGGGTCGTGCCCTGCAGCGCGTCACGGTCGAGGTCGTCGAGGACGAAGGTGCCGTTGGCGCCGATGCAGTGCCAGGCCGGTCGCTCGCCGCCGGGCCGCACCGGGATCACCGAGGCCGACGTCTGCTGCTCGGCCCGGCGGACCAGTCCGCCGGTGTCGACGCCCTCGCGGCCCAGCAGGGCCAGGAGCACGTCGCCGGTCGGGTCGTCGCCGACGGCGCCGTACGACGTGACCTCGGCGCCGAGGCGCGCGAGCACCAGGGCGGTGCCGCCGGCGGTGCCGGCGGCCGACATCCGGATGATCTCGACGAGCTGGCCGTCGGAGCCGTCGGGGATCGACTCGACGCCGATGACGTGGGTGTCGAGCACGTGCACGCCGACGCAGGCTGCCTTCACAGGATGTTCTCCTCGGGGGTGGGTGGGACGGTCCCGTAGCCGCGCGAGAGCACGGCGCGCACGACGTCCTCCTGCTCGGCGTCGGTGAGCACGCGGGGGGTGCCGAGCGCCGACGCCCGGTGGTGCAGCGCGGCCAGCCACTCGAGCAGCACCGCGTGCTCGACGGCCTGGTCGAGTCCCGCACCGACGGCGACCGAGCCGTGGTTGGCCATGAGCGCGGCCTGACGGTCCTCGAGGGCCGCGCGCACCGACGTGGCGAGCGCGGCCGAGCCGAAGGTCGCGTACGGCGCCACGCGCACCGCTCCCCCCAGCAGCAGCTGCTGGTAGTGCAGCACCGGCAGCTCGTCGAGCACGCAGGCGACGGCCGTCGACCAGGGTGCGTGGGTGTGCACGACCGCGCCCACGGTGGGGCGGTCGGCGTAGACGCCCAGATGGAGCCCGAGCTCGGAGGTGGGCTGCCGACCGCCGTCGACCAGGACGCCGTCGTGGTCGACGAGGACGACGTCGTGCGGGCGGCAGTCGGCCAGCACGACCCCGGAGGCGGTCACGGCGACCAGGTCGCGCACCCGCACGCTGACGTTGCCGGCCGTGCCGACGAGCAGGCCCTCGGCGGCCAGGCGGCGGCAGGCCGCCGCGACGTCGTCGCGGGCGCTCATGTCCCGTAGCGCTGGAGGTAGGCGGTCAGCATCGCGGTGCCCTCGGCGACCATGGCGGCGTCGCCGCGGTCGTCGCGCTCGTAGGCCAGCTGGAAGACCCGGTCGCCCACCTCGACCGCGAGCACGGCGGCCTGCTCGGAGAGAGCGGTGCTCGCGATCCCGGACTCGAGAGCCAGGGCCCGCAGGGCGTGGGCGATCCGGACGTTGTGCTCGCGCCCGAAGGCGTGCACGGCCGAGTTGGTGCGCCCCCGTAGGTAGATCTCGACGAACGCCCGCCGGCGGGCGTAGACGGTCACGAACGCCTGCATCGCGGTCTCGACCAGGGAGGCCACCGTCAGGTCGTCGGCCTCGGCGAGCGCCATCAGGTCGGTGGCCACCTGCTCGTCCATCTCGGCCATGTCGCGCTCGGCCAGGGCGAGCAGCACGGCCTCCTTGTCGGCGAAGTACTGGTAGAGCGAGGCCACCGGCACCCCGGCCGCGACCGCGATCTCGCGGGTGGTCAGCGCCTCGACACCGCGCTCGACCACCAGTCGCTCGGTCGCGTCGAGGATCGCCTCGACCCGCTTGCGGCTGCGCTCCTGCACCGGGGCGCGGCGCACGCTCGCCGCCCTCTCGTGCTTCTCGACCTTCTCGACCGTCGCCATCCGGGCCTTCCCTCGTTGGACGTTCACAGCGTAGAGTACAGAACCCAAACATGACACATGTTCAGATTATCGATGCGAGGAGTGCCGCATGACCCACCTCGACCTCTCCCGTCGGTCCCTGCTCGGCGGGCTCGGTGCGCTCGGCGCCGGCGCAGCGGTCACGAGCGGCCTGGGCGCGCTCACCCCGGCCGAGGCCGTCGGCCGCCAGGGCGCGCTCCCCCGCGACGTCGACGTCGTCGTGGTGGGTGGCGGGCTCGCCGGGCTGGTCGCTGCGCGGCAGGTGGCCCGCAAGGGGCGCTCGGTGCTGCTGGTCGAGGCGCGCGGACGAGTGGGCGGACGGCTGCTCAACCACACCCTCGAGACCAAGGGCGCCACGATCGAGGCCGGCGGTGCGTTCATCGGCCCCACCCAGGACCACATCGCCCGGCTGGCGCGCGAGATGGGGGTGCCGACCTTCCCGGAGTACAACATGGGCAACAGCGTCTACGTGTCGTCCACGATCGGGCGCCTGGAGTACTCCGGAACCGTCCCGCCCGACCCGACGATCCTGCCCGACGCGGCGATCCTGCTGCAGATGATCGACGACTACGCCGCCGAGATCCCGGTCGACGCCCCCTGGTCGCACCCCCGGGCGCGCGAGTGGGACTCGATGACGCTCGACGACTTCATCCGGGCCAACTCGGTGCTCAACCCCGCGGGCGTCTCCAACCTCATCGAGTGCTGGAGCCAGCCCGGCTTCGGGGCCGACCCGCGGGGCCTGTCGTTCCTCTTCGTGCTCTGGTACGTCGCCTGCTCGGGCAACGAGACCAACGTCGGCACCTTCTCCCGCAACTCCGACACCGCCGGCGGCGCGCAGGAGCGTCGCTTCGTCGGCGGCTCGCAGCTGGTGCCGCTGCGCCTGGCCGAGCGGCTCGGCGACGTCGTCGCCCTGCATGCCCCGGTCCGCCGCATCGAGCACCGCGACCACCGGGTGCGCGTCCACACCGCCCGCGGCGTCGTCACCGCCCGCCGCGTGATCGTCGCCGCTCCCCCGCCGATGGTGCTCGACATCGACTGGTTCCCCCGGCTGCCCCTGCGCCGCCGCCACCTGCTCCAGAGCGCCCACATGGGCAAGCTGATGAAGTGCGACGCCGTCTACCCGACCCCGTTCTGGCGCCAGGACGGGCTCAACGGGTTCGGCATCAACGACTCGGGCGCGTCCCGCGCGGTCTTCGACAACACCCCGCCCTCCGGCGGTCCGGGCGTCCTGCTCGCGTTCATGGGCGGCGACACCTGGCGCACCTACGGCCGGCTGCCGCGCGACCAGCGCCGCCGGGCGGTGCTCGAGGGCTTCGCCGCGATGTTCGGCGAGCAGGCCCTGCACCCCGTCGAGTACACCGAGCACGACTGGACCCTCGAGCGCTGGACCGGCGGCGCCCCGACCGCCATCCACGCCGCCGACGGCTCCTTCAGCCGCTACGGCTCCGCGATCCGCCAGCCGTTCGGGCGGGTCCACTGGGCCGGGACCGAGACCGCGACCTACTGGAGCGGCTACATGGACGGCGCCGTCCGCTCCGGGGAGCGCGCCGCGCTCGAGGTGCTGGACGCCCTGCGGTGACCCGGCGGCTGGCACGACGGGTGGGACTCGTCCTGGCCCTGGCCCTTTCGGTGCTGGCCCCCTCGGGCACCGGCAGCGCCGTCGCCGGCGACCCGACCTTCCGCACCCGGGTCTTCTCGCTGGTCCCCGCACCGGGCCACCCGGCGTACGTGCACGTGGGCACCAACGGCCGCGTCTACGCCGGCACCTACGAGTCCGGTGACGCGCAGCCCTCCCGCGTCCTGGAGTGGCGCGCCGACGGCACCCTGCTGCGGTCGTGGACCGTGCCCGGGCAGCGCCTCGACGGGACCCAGGGCGTCCAGGTCGCCAACCAGACCCGCGACGGTCGGCTGGTCCTGCTCGAGACCTCGACCAGAGCACTGCTCACGCTCGACGTCCGCACCGGCCGCTTCCGGCGGATCGCCACCTTCCCGGCCGACGCGGTGCCCAACTACGCGACGTGGGGACCGCGCCACCTCTTCGTCACCGACTACGCCCACGGCGTGGTCTACCGGGTCCGTCCGACCGGCAGGGTCGAGCGCTGGTTCGCCTCACCGGCCCTGGAGGGCGTCGCCGGGTTCGGCACCACCGGCATCGTCTACCGCGAGAAGCAGCGCGACCTCCTGATCACCCAGCAGACCGTCGCCGACGGCAGCACCGTGCCGACCAACGGCAAGCTCTACTCCCTCCCGGTGCGCGACGGCCGGCCCGGCACGATCCGCACCCTGTGGACCTCGCGACCGACCGACCTGCCCGACGGCTTCGGCATCGGCCGCTCGGGCCGCATCTACGTCGCGATGGCCGGGCTGACCAACCAGCTCGTGCGACTGTCGCCCACTGGCCGCGAGCTCTCGCGCTTCCCCGACGCACCCCTGACCGGCGACAACGGCTCGCCGATCCCCTTCGACACCCCCTGCAGCGCGACGTTCCTCGGCACGAGGGTGCTGGTCGCCAACCAGTCGGCCGTCCAGGGCGACGCCTCCCACCAGGCGATCCTGTCCGTCGAGGTCGGCGAGCGCGGGATGCGCCCGCACCTGCCGCGTTCGGCGTCCTTCCGACCCTGACACCGACCCCCGCACCCCACCCCCCACGGCGGTCGAGGTCCGAGGCCGCCCGCGGCCGAGCCTCGAGACCACCCACGGCACACCCCGACCCGACCCGCACGCCGTAGGGTGCCGGGGTGAGCGCGCTGGCCGGACTCGTCGACCGCGGACTGATGGCCCCCGACTGGGCCGAGGCCCTGGCCCCCGTCGACGACCGGGTGGCCGCGCTCGGCACCTTCCTGCGCGAGGAGCTGGCCGCCGGCCGCCCCTACCTGCCGGCCGGCGACGCCGTCTTCCGCGCCTTCCGGGCCCCGCTGGCCGACGTCAGGGTGCTGGTCGTCGGGCAGGACCCCTACCCGACCCCCGGCCACCCGATCGGCCTCAGCTTCGCCGTCGAGCGCGACGTGTGGCCCCTGCCGCGCAGCCTGGTCAACATCTACACCGAGCTGCGCGACGACGTCGGCGTCGTGCCGCCGCGGCACGGCGACCTCACCGGCTGGGCCGACCAGGGCGTGATGCTGCTCAACCGGGTGCTGACCGTGCGGCCGGGCGCACCCGCCTCGCACCGCAAGCAGGGGTGGGAGGAGGTCACCGAGTGCGCCATCCGGGCGCTCGTGGCCCGCGCCGAGAACGGCCCGCCGTTCGCAGCGATCCTGTGGGGACGCGACGCCCAGTCGCTCAAGCCGATGCTCGGCAGCACGCCCTGGGTCGAGTCGGTCCACCCCTCGCCACTGTCGGCCTCGCGGGGGTTCTTCGGGTCCAAGCCCTTCAGCAGCGTCAACGCCCTGCTCGTCGAGCGGGGCGCGGAGCCGATCGACTGGTCGGCCTTCGTGGCCGGCGACGCGTCAGCCCCGTCGTGACCCGTCCAGACCCGTCGTGACCGACCGGGGAATATAGTTCGACTTTCAACTATTATCCTCCCATGACCGATCGCATGCCCGCCCTCTACCTCGGCCACGGCGCGCCGCCCCTGCTCGACGACCCGGTGTGGTCGGGCCAGCTCGCGGCCCTGGCCCGTGACCTGCCGCGCCCCCGGGCCGTGCTGATCGTCAGCGCCCACTGGGAGTCCGCGCCGGTGTCGCTGACCGCGAGCGGCGCTCCGCTGGTCTACGACTTCGGCGGCTTCGACCGCAAGTACTACGAGATGACCTACCAGACGCCCGACGCCACCTGGCTGGCCGCGCAGGTCGCCGCCTCGATGCCGACGTCCGAGCCGGTGCACCAGCACGCCTCACGCGGCCTCGACCACGGCGCCTGGGTGCCACTGCGGATCATGTATCCCGAGGCCGACGTGCCCGTGGTGCAGATGTCGCTGCCGACGCACGACCCCGAGCGGCTGCTGGCCCTCGGCGCCCGCCTGCGCGGGCTGCGCGACGAGGGTGTCCTCATCATCGGCTCGGGCTTCCTCACCCACGGACTGCCCTTCCTGAGGGACTTCCGCATCGACGCGACACCCCCGGGCTGGTCGACCGAGTTCGACGCCTGGGCCGGCGAGGCCCTGGCCCGCGGCGACGTCGACACCCTCGCCGACTACGCCCGCCGCGCTCCCGGCATGCCCTACGCGCACCCCACCGTCGAGCACTACTCCCCCCTGTTCGTCACCCTCGGTGCCGCCACCGACGCGAGCACCCCTGGCGAGCAGGTCATCGACGGGTTCTGGATGGGCCTGTCGAAGCGGTCGCTCCAGGTCGCCTGACCTCCCTTTCTCCACAGGTCCACGTCGACCCGTCGCGTAGACGCGACGGGTCGACGTGGTTCTCCACAGGTCCGGGTCGACCCGTCGCGTAGACGCGACGGGTCGACGTGGGCGGGGGTGGCAGGCTCGTCGCATGAGAGCAACCGTCATCGGGACAGGCATCATGGGCGCCGGCATGGCCGGCTCGTTGCTGCGCGAGGGCCACGACGTCGTCGTGTGGAACCGCTCGCGCGACAAGGCCGAGGTGATCGAGGGCGTCACGGTCGCCGGATCCGTGGCCGAGGCCGTCGCGGGCGCCGACGTCGTGGTCACCATGCTGTACGACGCCGCGAGCGTGCTGGCCGTCGCCGACGAGCTGGTCGGGGCACTCGGCGACCAGGCGGTGTGGCTGCAGACCTCGACCGTCGGCCCCGACGGGGCCCGCGAGATCGGGCTGCGCGCGCCGGGACGAGTCCTGGACGCGCCCGTGCTCGGCACCCGCAAGCCGGCCGAGGACGGCGCCCTCGTGGTGCTCGCGTCCGGGCCGCGGGCGCTGCTCGACCGGTCCCGCCCAGTGCTCGAAGCCATCGGGTCGCGGGTGGTCGAGGCGGGCGACGAGGTCGGCGCCGCGAGCGCACTCAAGCTGGCCTGCAACGCCTGGGTCGCCCTGCTCACCGCCGGCACCGCCCAGTCCCTCGGGCTGGCCCGGGCCCTGGGCGTCGACCCCGTGCTGTTCCTCGACGCCATCCGCGGTGGCGCGGTCGACACGCCGTACGCCCACGTCAAGGGAGCCGCGATGCTCGACGACAGCGACGCGGTGTCCTTCGCCCTCGACGGCGTGCGCAAGGACGTCGGCCTCATGGTCGAGGCCGCCCGGGGCGCCGGCTTCCCCGACGACCTGCTCACGACGACGCTGGGTCTCTTCGACCGCGCAGCGCAGGCCGGTCACGGGTCCGAGGACATGGCGGCGGTCAAGGCCGCCTTCGACTGGTAGCTCGGCACCGCAGCCTCGACCGGGCGACGGGTCAGGTGCCGTCGCGCAGGCGACGTACCTGGTCGCGCAGGCGCGCGTTCTCGGCCTCGAGGCGCAGCACCTCGGCGATCCCGGCCAGGTTGAGCCCCTGGGCGAGCAGCTCTCCGATGCGCTCGAGCCGCTCGATGTCGGCGGCGCTGTACAGGCGCGACCCCCCGGGCGTGCGGTCGGGCTCGACCAGACCCCGTCGCTCGTAGACGCGCAGGTTCTGGATCTCCATCGAGACCATCTGCGCCGCCACCGAGATCGCGTAGACCCCCTGCGCCCGTCGCACCATGAGGTGATCCTACGACGTCAGAAATCTTGACGCACGGGAATCAGATGATCTATAACGTCGGTTATAGATCTGAACCCCTGGTTCACCCCACCACCCGACGAGGAGGACATCATGCTGATCCGCACCACCGACCCGTTCCGCGACTTCGACCGCCTGACCCAGCAGCTCCTGTCGGGCAGCTGGGGCACCACCAACCGTCCGGCGGTCATGCCGATGGACGCCTGGCGCGAGGGCGACCGGTTCGTGCTCGAGTTCGACCTGCCCGGCGTCTCGCCCGAGTCGATCGACCTCGACGTCGAGCGCAACGTGCTGACCGTCCGGGCCGAGCGCGTCGGCCGCAACGGCGACTGGGAGATGCTGGCCTCGGAGCGCTCGCGGGGCACCTTCACCCGCCAGCTCGTGCTGGGCGACAACCTCGACCTCGAGCACATCGAGGCGGGCTACGACGCGGGCGTGCTGCGCCTGGTGATCCCCGTCGCCGAGCGGGCCAAGCCCCGCAAGATCCAGGTCGCCGGCACCACGCCGCAGGCCACCCAGACCGCGCCGCAGACCACGGCGATCGAGGCCTGATCCCGCAGGACCGCACGGGCCGGGCGGGCGCTCACGCAGCGCCCACCCGGCCCGTCGTCGTGTCTGGTCCGGTGTCCGGCCAGGGGCCGGGACAGTGGTGCTCGATCAGGCGCCAGCGGTGATCTCGTCGAGCTCGACCAGGTCCTCCTCGGTCGGCTTCCAGCGCAGCGCCGCGGCGTTGCGCCGCACCTGCTCCCCCGACGTCGCGCCCGCGATCACCGAGGCGACCGCGGGCTGCGCGGCGAGACCGGCGATCGCGACGTCGATCGGCTCGAGCCCTCGCGCGGCGGCGTACGCCTCGACGGCCCCGATCCGGTCCCAGTCGGCGTTCTCGAGCCACGGCGACGGCGCCGTCGTCGCCCGTGAGCCCTCCGGCGCGGCCTGCCCGCGGCGGTACTTGCCGGTGAGCAGGCCGTACTCGAGCGGGAAGAACGGCAGCACGCCGAGGCCGTACTGCTCGCAGGCCGGCACCACCTCGTCCTCGATGCTGCGGTCGAGCAGCGAGTAGCGGTTCTGCACGCTGACGAACCGCTCGAGCCCGGCGCTGCGCGAGGTCCACTCGGCGTCGGCGACCTGCCAGCCCGCGAGGTTGGACGAGCCGAGGTAGAGGACCTTGCCCTCCTGCACCAGGTCGGTCAGCACCGACAGGGTCTCCTCGATCGGCGTGACGCCGTCCGGCGCGTGCAGCTGGTAGAGGTCGATGCGGTCGGTCCGCAGCCGGCGCAGGCTCTCCTCGACGGCGCGGCGCACGTAGCGACGCGACGCCCGGACGCCGTGGTCGGCGCCGTACGCGCCGCGCATGTCCATCCCGAACTTGGTCGCCAGCACGAAGTCGTCGCGCCGCCCCTGCAGCGCCTGGCCCATCAGCTCCTCGCTGCCACCGGGCGGGTCGCCGTAGATGTCGGCGGTGTCGAGCAGCGTCACCCCGACCTCGGCCGCCGCGTCGAGGATGCCGCGCACCCCGTCGAGGTCGACCCGGCGGCTGAACGCGTTGCAGCCGACGCCGACCGCGCTGACCATCAGGCCCGAGTCGCCGAGCGGCCGGTAGTCCATCTCCACGTCGTCACTCACGGTCCCGACGCTAACCGAGCCGACCCACCTCGAGGATGAGGGGGCGCCGTACGACGCCACCTCCTCGACCAACGTGGCCTGACGGTCGACGTACGACGCCACGTCCTCGACCGACGTGGGGCGAGGTCAGCGGAGGCGCATCCTCCGCATCATCTTCAGGCCCGACAGCATGCCCTTGACGTAGTCGTCGTAGTCCTGGCCCGGGCGCGCGCCCATGACCTGCTTCTTGAGCACGGCGAGGTTCTGGACGTCGGTGTACTTGGTGAGGCCCTGGTCGCCGTGGCGGGCGCCGACACCGGACTGCTTGACGCCGCCGGACGGCGTGCCCTTGGACGCGAAGGCGGTGGCGAGGATGTCGTTGATGTTGACGTTGCCGGACTGGATGCGGCGGCCGACGGCGCAGGCGGCGTCGAGGTCGGTGCCCCAGACCGAGGCGTTGAGCCCGTAGTCGGTGTCGTTGGCCAGGGCGACGGCCTCGTCGACGGTGCGGTAGCGGTGCAGCGCGACGACCGGCCCGAAGGTCTCGCACGAGCCGGCGAGCATGTCGGTGGTGACGCCCTCGAGGATCGTGGGCTCGAAGAACGCGGGTCCGAGGTCGGGTCGCGCCCTGCCGCCGGCCAGCACGGTCGCGCCCTTGGCGACGGCGTCGTCGACGTGGGACTGCACACGATCCTTGTGGTCGGGCGAGACCAGCGAGCCCATCTCGGGGCCGAAGTCGTAGGAGGCGCGCACGTCGAGCGCCTTGGCCCGGGCGACGAACTTGTCGCGGAACTCGTCGTAGCGCGACTCGGGCAGGTAGATGCGCTCGATGTGCATGCAGATCTGGCCGGTGTTGCCGAAGACCCCGAAGACCGCGCCCTCGACGACGTCGTCCATCTGGGCGTCCTCGAGCACGATCATGGGGTTCTTGCCGCCCAGCTCGAGGCACGCGCCGATGAGGTTGCGCCCGGCGCGCTCGCCGATGACGCGGCCGGTCGCGGTGGACCCGGTGAACATCACGTAGTTGGCGTTGTCGATCAGCGTCGGCCCGACGTCGGGGCCCTCGCCGCAGACCACCTGGAACAGCCCCTTCGGTAGCCCGGCCTGCTCGAGCATCGTGATGCCCCACAGCGGCGAGAGCGCCGTCTTGTTGTCGGGCTTGAGCACGACGCCGTTGCCGGCGATGAGCGCGGTGGCGGCGTCGGAGATTCCGGTGGCGAACGGGAAGTTCCAGGGGGCGATGACGCCGACGACACCCTTGGGCTGGCGGATAGCGGTCGACGTGGTGAGGAACGGGACCGGGCCACCCAAGGTGGCCGGCGCCAGGAGCCGCTTGGCGTGCTTGACGTAGTGGCTGATCACCATCGGCGGGTCGCAGCTCTCCTCGATCGCCATCCGCCGGTTCTTGCCGCTCTCGACCTGGATCAGGTCGGCGGTCTTCTGGGCGTTGGCGAGGAAGAGCGCGTGGGCCTTCTTGAACACCTTGAGCCGCTTGGCCAGCGGCCACTGCGACCACTCGGCCTGGGCCGCTCGGGCGGTGACGAAGGCCTGCTCGATGTCGGCCGGCGTCGACTGCGGGAGCTCGACCAGGACCTCCCCGGTGTAGACCTCGGTGAGCTTCCAGGTGCCCCCGGCCGTGGACGGCACCCGGGAGACCAGCTCCTGGAGGAAGGCGTCGGTGACCGACGCCGGACGCTGCAGGGTCATGGTCCTAGCCCCTTCCGAGGACGAGGTCGGCGCCGCGCTCGCCGATCATGATCGCGGGCGCGTTGGTGTTGCCGCCGGTGATTGACGGCATGATCGAGGCGTCGCAGACCCGCAGGCCCTCGACGCCGCGGACCTTGAGGTCGGGCGAGACCACGGCGAGCTCGTCGACGCCCATCCGGCAGGTGCCGACGCCGTGGTAGACCGACGTGGCGCGGTTGAGGATCTCGTCGCGCAGCGCCTGGCCCTTGAGCGAGGCACCGGGGTGGATCTCCTCCTTGACCGAGCCCTTGAAGGCGCCACCGGCCATGATGTCGCGCACCAGCTCGGAGCCCTCACCGAGCACCTCGAGGTCGGAGGGGTCGGCGAGGTACTGGAAGTCGATGAGGGGCGAGGCCGTCGGGTCGGCCGAGGCGAGCCGCAGGGTGCCGCGGCTCTTGGGGTAGATCAGCGTCGTGAGCACGGTCAGCGACGTACGCGGGTCGACGTCGTGGCGGATCGGCTCGTCCTGGTTGGGCGAGACGTAGGACCACGGCAGCAGGTGCAGCTGCAGGTCGGGCAGGTTGCCCGACGAGGCCGACTGCGAGGTCTTGAGGAAGGCCAGCACCTCGAAGACCGAGTTGGCCAGGAAGGTCGTGCCGGGCCGCGCGATCTCCTTGACGATGCCCTTGGCGAAGAAGGGCGCGGTGCCGCGGTGCTTGCTCGACGTCGCGTGGAAGGTCAGCGCGTGGAACATGTGGTCGTGCAGGTTGTCGCCCACCGGCAGGTCGGCGACGACCTGGATGCCGTGGTCCTTGAGGTGCTGGGCGTGGCCGATGCCCGAGAGCATCAGGATCTGGGCCGAGCCCACGAAGCCGGCCGAGAGGATGACCTCCTTGCCCGCCCGGATGGTGCGCCTGGCCCCACCGCCGCGCTTGCTGACGTCGGTCACCTCCACCCCGGTGGCGCGCCCGTTCTCGATGACGACCTTGGTGACCAGCACCTCGCTCTGCAGCTGCAGGGACTGCGGGGCGAGGTGGTGGATGTAGCCGCGCGAGGCCGAGTAACGCAGGCCGTCGGCGGCGTTCTGCTGCATCCGGCTGACGCCCTCCTGCGACTCGCCGTTGTAGTCGTCGAGGATCTCGCAGCCGGTGGCGTCGGCAGTCGCCTGCAGGAACTGCAGCGCGCCCTCCTGCGGGAACTTGTTGCGGGTGATCCGGATCGGGCCGCCCGCGCCGCGGAAGGCGTTCTCGCCGTCCTCGAAGTCCTCCATCCTCTTGTACGCCGCGTTGACGCTGTCGGCGTCCCAGCCGACGTTGCCCTCGGCGGCCCACGAGTCGAAGTTGGCACGGTTGCCCCGCACGTAGACCATGCCGTTGATCGAGCTGGAGCCCCCGACGACCTTGCCGCGCGGGACCGGCATCTTGCGGTCGAGCAGGTGCTTCTGCGGCACCGAGTAGTAGCCCCAGTCGACGGTCTTCTTGATCTCGGGGACCGCGTGCATCGGGCCGATCATCCCGGGCTTCTTGGTCAGGAACTTCTCGTCGCTCTTGCCGGCCTCGAGCACGATGACGCTCGCGCCGGACTCGGCGAGGCGACCGGCGATCGCTGCTCCCGAGCTGCCGGAGCCGACCACCACGTAGTCGGCCTCGTCCTGGTACTCCGGCTTCTTCGCCATGCCTGCCTGCCCGCTCTCGTCATTGGTGCTGGGATCGGTGTGGGCGACCCCACATCGCGATAACTGTAACGCGTTCTAGTTTTCCCGTCACCGGTTCATCGGCGCAAGAATCCCTCTCGTGAAGATCCTGTCGATCCAGTCCTCGGTCGCCTACGGGCACGTCGGCAACTCCGCGGCGGTCTTCCCGCTGCAACGGCTGGGGCACGAGGTGTGGCCGGTGCTGACGGTGCACTTCTCCAACCACACCGGGTACGGCGCGTGGCGCGGACCGCTGCTCGACCCGGCCGACGTGCGTGAGGTCATCGCCGGCATCGACGACCGCGGCGTGCTCGGAACCGCCGACGCGGTGCTGTCGGGCTACCAGGGCGACCCGGCCGTGGGCGCGGTCGTCCTCGACGCGGTCGCGCGGGTCAAGGAGCTCAACCCCGACGCGGTCTACTGCTGCGACCCGGTGATGGGCGACGTGGGGCGCGGCATGTTCGTGCGGCCCGGCATCCCGGAGTACCTGCGCGACGAGGTCGTGCCCCGCGCCGACGTCGTCACCCCCAACCACTTCGAGCTCGACTTCCTCGCCGGCCGCACGACCACGACGCTGGCCGAGGTGCTCGACGCGGTCGACGTCGTACGCGACAGCGGGCCGCGCGAGGTGCTGGTGACCTCGGTCCGCCACGCCGACTCGGCTTCCGACACCCTCGACGTCGTCGCCGTCTCCGACGCCGGCGCCTGGGCCGTCACCACCCCGCTGCTGCCGATCGCCCCCAACGGCTGCGGCGACGTCACCGCCGCGCTCTATCTCGCCCACCTGCACACGACCGGCTCCCCGGCCCGGGCGCTCAAGCTCACGACCTCGGCGGTCTACGCCGTCCTCGAGGCCACGCTGGCCGCCGGCACCCGCGAGATCCAGCTCGTCGCCGCCCAGGACGCCATCGCGTCCCCGCCGCCGCGGTTCGAGGCGCGGCAGCTGCGCTGACGGGTCCTCACCGCCGCATGCCTACGGTGGAGGGCATGGACCACAGACCTCTCGGACCCACGGGCATGCAGGTCAGCCCGCTCTGCCTCGGCGCCATGATGTTCGGGGCGTGGGGTGAGCCCGACCACGACGAGTCGACCCGGATCATCCACGCCGCCCTCGACGCCGGCATCAACATCGTCGACACCGCCGACATCTACTCGCAGGGCGAGTCGGAGGTGATCGTCGGCAAGGCCCTCAAGGGTCGGCGCGACGAGGTCGTGCTCGCGACCAAGTTCCACGGGCCGATGGACGTCGCCATGGGCCAGCCGGGCGGCGACCCCAACCAGCGCGGCAACTCGCGGCGCTGGGTGGTGCAGGAGGTCGACAACAGCCTGCGCCGGCTCCAGACCGACTGGATCGACCTGTACCAGGTGCACCGCCCAGACGGCATCACGACCGACGAGGAGACGCTCTCGGCGCTCACCGACCTGCAGCGTGCGGGCAAGATCCGTGCCTTCGGGTCCTCGACCTTCCCGGCCCACCACGTGGTCGAGGCGCAGTGGACCGCCGAGCGCCGCGGCCTGGGCCGCTACGTGACCGAGCAGCCGCCCTACTCGCTGCTCGTGCGCCGCATCGAGGCCGACGTGCTCCCGGTGGCCGAGAAGTACGGCATGGGCGTGCTCCCGTGGAGCCCGCTGGCCGGTGGCTGGCTCACCGGCAAGGTCCGCCAGGGCCAGGACGCGCCCGACAGCAACCGGGCCAGGCTCAGGCCCGGCTTCTTCGACGACCAGGTCAAGCTCGAGGCCGTCGAGCAGCTCAACCTGCTCGCCGAGGACGCCGGCCTGAGCATGGTGCACCTCGCACTGGCCTTCGTCATGCAGCACCCCGGCGTGACGGCGCCGATCATCGGTCCGCGCACCATGGCGCAGCTCGAGTCACAGCTCGGGGCCGTCGACGTCACCCTGACCAGCGACGTGCTCGACCGGATCGACGAGATCGTCCCCCCGGGCCGCAACGTCTCGCCCGGCGACGACGGCTACACCCCGCCCGCCCTCGAGCAGCCGTTCCTGAGGCGACGGCGTACGTCGTGAGGCAGTGACTCCGGAGCCGCGTGAGAGAGTCGAACTCTCGACATTTCGCTTACAAGGCGAACGCTCTGCCAACTGAGCTAACGCGGCGGCGCCCACCTCGAGGGCGGGCGGCTACATCCTAAGCCGATCAGCTCATGCCCCCGTCGAAGGCCAGCACCGTGCCGGTGATCATCCGCGCCTCGCGCGAGGCGAGGTAGACCACGGCCGAGCCGATCTCGGCCGGGGTGATCGTGCGCCCCGGCAGCATCGGCATCAGCCGGTCCATGACCCGCGGGTCCAGGTCGTCAGGGAAGGCGCCGGCGACCTGGGAGACCAGCGGGGTGTCGACCGTGCCGGGGCAGATCGCGTTGACGCGCACGCGGTCGGGGCCGAGCTCGAGGGCCAGCGAGCGCGTCATCATGGTGAGCCCGCCCTTGGCCGCGGAGTACGCCGCCGCGTAGGGCTGCGGCACGTTGCCGGCCACCGACGACACGTTGACCACGCACCCGCGGCAGGCCTTGAGGAAGGGCAGCGCTGCCTGCATCAGCATGAACGGACCCTTGAGGTCGATGCGCTGGACGCGGTCCCACGCGGCGTCGGTGATGGTCTCGAAGCGGCCGAACTGCACGACGCCGGCGATGTTGGCCAGCACGTCGATGTGGTCGTGCGTGGCGGTGACCGTGGCGATCGCGGCCTCGACCGCCGCACGCTCACCGACGTCGCAGGCGACGTACGAGACACCGTCGGGCACGGTCGGAGCGAGGTCGAGCCCGTAGACGGTGTCGCCGAGGTCGCGGAACAGCTCGGCGGTGGCGAAGCCGATGCCCGAGGCGGCTCCGGTGAGGACGACGACGCGGGACGTGCTGGGTGCGGGCATGGCCGGACCGTAGCAACCGCACTAGAACGAGTTCTAGTGCAGGCGTCGGGTCAGGGCGCGATCAACGACCAGGTCACGATCGAGTTGGCAGGGACGGTCTGCGAGGAGCCACCCGCACACACCATGAGGTACGGGATGGCGCCGCCCTGCGAGGTCTCGGTGACGAGGGTCGGCAGGATCGTCCCGGTGTTGTTGACCACGGCCCCGCCGGTGGCGGACGTGACGGTGCCGACCACCAGCGAGCCCAGGACGCCGTCAGGCGCAGGGTTGTACAGCGTGAGGAAGATCTGGTCGCACTCGCCTGCCGGGATCGTGATCGGCGAGCTCAGGACCGTGACCTGCGCGGTCTGCGACCCACCCAGGTCGGCCAGGCGAAGCGACCCGTCCTTGACCGCCGCCCCGGTCACGGCGTTGCGGCCGAGCTTGGGAGAGGTGACGGCACCCCTCTTGAGCTTGGGGGTCGTCACGGCGCCGTTCTTGATCTTGGGCGTGGTGACCGCGCCGTTGGCGAGGGCCTTGGTCCTGATCGAGCCGTTGGCGACGGCGTACGCCGTGCCGGACATCGCCACCAGGAGGGCGAGCGCCGACAGGACCAGGCTGAGGTTGCCCCGCGCTGCGGGGCCGAGGATGCGGGACATGGGGTTCTCCGTCTGCTCGGGGACCTCTCGACGCTAGGACGCCCGCCGCCGCTGCGCATGACCCGGAATGACTACGTCGTGCTCCGACCGCCCTTGAACCATGGTTGAGGTCTGACGAGACTGAGGCCATGACGTTGACGATCGGACAGCTCGCCGAGCGGTCGGGGGTCGCCGCCAGCGCCCTGCGCTTCTACGAGGACCGCGGGCTGATCACCTCCGAGCGCACCACCGGCAACCAACGCCGCTACGCGCAGTCGACGCTGCGCCGCGTCGCGTTCGTCCGAACGGCGCAGCGCGTGGGGCTCAGCCTCGACGAGATCCGCACCGCCCTGGCCGAGCTGCCCGACGGGCGTACGCCGACCAAGGCCGACTGGCACCGGATCAGCCGCGCCTGGCGACCCCGGCTCGACGAGCAGGTCCGCCGCATCGAGCTGTTGCGCGACCGCCTCGACAGCTGCATCGGCTGCGGGTGCCTCAGCCTGCGCTCCTGCGCCCTGACCAACCCCGCCGACGACATGGGCGACCGCGGCCCGGGGGCGGTGCTGCTCGAGCCCTGAGCACGCGCCGCCCGGGCCGGTGGCGGGTTACGGTGCAGCCATGGCGCTCCACATCGTGGCCAACCGGCCCGACCCGGCGCTGCTGACCCTGCCCTGGGCCACGCCGCTCGAGGAGTGGACCGACGACCACGTCGTCCCCCTCCCCCGCGGCCTGAGCCGCCACGTCGTGCGCATCGTGCGGCTGCGCGGGCGTACCTACGCCGTCAAGGAGACGGTCGAGGCCATCGCGTTCCGCGAGTACCGCCTGCTGCGCGACCTCCAGCGACTCGGCCTACCCGCGGTCGTGCCGCAGGGCGTCGTGACCGGCCGCACCGACCCCGACGGCGAGGAGCTGCCCAGCGCGCTGCTGACCGAGCACCTGCGCTTCTCGCTGCCCTATCGCAGCCTGTTCGCGCACGGCATGACCGCCGACAACCTCCCGGCCCTGGTCGACGCCATCGTCGTGCTGCTCGTGCGGCTCCACCTCGCGGGCTTCTTCTGGGGCGACGTGTCGCTGAGCAACGTGCTGTTCCGGCGTACGGCGGGCGACTTCGCGGCCTACCTGGTCGACGCCGAGACCGGAGAGCTGCGCCCGGAGCTGTCGGACCGGATGCGCGAGCACGACGTGACCATCGCGACCGAGAACGTCTTCGCCGAGCTGCTCGACCTGCAGGCAAGCGACTCGCTCGACCACGAGGTCGGCGCCCACGAGATCGTCGACCTGCTCGCCGAGCGGTACGCCGCGCTGTGGGCCGAGCTGACCGGCGCCGAGGAGTTCGGCTTCGACGAGATGTGGCGCATCGAGCAGCGCATCGAGCGCCTCAACGACCTCGGCTTCGACGTCGAGGAGCTCGACATCGTCACCGACATCGGCGGCGACTGGGTGCGGATCCAGCCCAAGGCCGTCGAGCTCGGCCACCACCGCCGCGAGCTGCAGGGCCTCACGGGCCTCGACGTCGAGGAGAAGCAGGCCCGGCGCCTGCTCAACGACCTGGCGTCCTACACGGCGTACTGGGACCTGGGACGCGAGGACCGCACGCTGGTCGCGACACGCTGGCTGACCCAGGTCTACGAGCCGATCACCAAGCTGGTGCCGGTCGAGGCACGCGGCAAGCTGGAGGCGGCCGAGGTGTTCCACGAGGTGCTGCAGCACCGGTGGTACCTCTCCGAGCGCGCCGGCTCCGCGGTCGACCTCTTCGAGGCCGCCCGCGACTACGTCGACAACGTGCTCTCGCACAAGCCGGAGGAGATCACCGTCTCCGCCGACGACGACCGACGATAGTCGTGGACGTTCTGCACCGAACCAAGTCCCGGTGCAGAACGTCCACGACCATCAGGGCTTGCAGACCCGGCAGGGCTGGAGGTCGGTGCGGGCGCCGGCGGGCTGCAGGTCGTCGCGGTGGCTGATCAGGGCGCAGTCGCGGCGGTGCATGGTGGTGCCGTCGCCGGCGGTGACGGGCATCGCGTCGACGTCGCCCACGGGGTCCATGGTGGCCGCGGCCCGTGAGGTGATGTCGGCGAGCACGAGAAGGGTGTCGGCCAGGCGGGCCGACGCGGCGTTGTTGTCGGCGGCGATCTTGGCCAGCCACGCCCCGAAGTACAAGAACCCGCCGAGGAACGTGACGCCGAGGCCGAGGAAACCGCCCGAGGTCTGGTAGGCCTCGCGCTCGAACTCGTAGACCGAGTTGGCCACGCCGTAGTAGCCGAGCAGGATGATCACGATCCCCAGCGGCATCATGATCGCGCCGGCCCAGAAGAGCACGACCTGCAGCACCGCGGAGCTGCCGCCGCCGCGCAGGGGGGCGGTGCCGCTGCCCCCACGGGTCTGGACGCCGGCGCGCGGCAGGGGTGCCGCGGCGCCCATCCGGGAGCCGCTGGCGCGTTCGGGCTGCGTGGTGGTGGGGGCGGTCATGTCAGGTCACCTTTCGGAGGTCGGGGAGGCCGGAGGTGAGGCCGTGGGCGCAGGAGCCGGTGCCGCCGAGGGCCATCAGCCCGAGGCGTCGGGTGAAGAAGCCGGCGATGCCGGCGCCCAGCAGGCCGCCGTAGAGCAGCAGCCCGGGGAAGGACAGCAACGGGGGCAGGCCGGGCACGGTGTCGGCGCCGACCGGGCTGATCGCCTCGGTGGTGGGGGCGTCACCGGCCGGGGCAGCGGGGACCGGGCCCGAGTCGGTCGGGGAGGCCGCGCTGCCGCCGCCGGAGCTGGCGGCCGCGCCGCCGCCGGCAGCGGCGTCCGTGGCGTCGTCGGTGGGCGCCTCGGCCGGCGGCGGAGGCGGCGCGATCGCCTCGGAGGTGTCGACCCCGGCGAACGACGTGCCGAGGTAGAAGACCATCCGGGGCGCGGCGTTGACCGCTGCCTGCAGCCCGCTCTTGATCGGCACGCCCTGGTCGTCGGGGAGAGCACCGATCACGGTGTTGAGGGCGTCGGTGAGGCCGCCACCCTTGGCCTTCAGCACCCGCAGGTCGAAGTCGACGACCAGACCCTGCATCGCGGTCGACGCGGCGTCGCCGTCGAGGGTGTAGGTCGGCTTGGGCACGCTGATGGTGATGCCGAGCTCCTTGAGCAGGTCGACGCCCTGGGCCGGCAGCCCCGGGACCGCCGCGCCCTGGCCGACCGCCTCGAAGCCGTCGGGGCCGAAGGCGAAGCGCTGCCCGGCGATGACGACGTCGCCGTACGTCGCCTTCCCGAGGCCCTTGCCGGTCTTGCCGTCGCTGGTGGCGCTGGAGACGGTGGTGACGCTGTCGATGGTGACCAGTCCGCCGAGGATGGTGATGTCGCTGGCCACCGAGCGGGCCTGGGCGGTGGCCAGGTCACCACTGTCGGTCTTGGAGACCGACGTGAAGCCGCCGACGTCGACCAGCGCGGCCAGCGGCTCGGGCAGCACCGGAGCGCCGGCGGCCACCTTGGTCGGCGCTGCGGCGTCGGCCCGGCCACCGCCGAGCAGCGAGGTCAGGCCGCCCGTGGCGGGGAGCCCGGGCACGCCCGGCAGGTCGGGCAGCCCGGGGATCGGGCCGCCGCCGCCCCCGTCGCCCCCGTCGCCCCCGTCACCGCTCGCGTCGTCGTCCTGGGCCTGAGCGTCGGTAGAGCTGGCGTTCTCGGCCCGTGCGGTGCCGTCACCGGCCACGGCGCGCTGCACCATGCCGGGCAGCGGCTCGTCGGCCTCCTGCTTCGGACCCGACGGGAAGACCGCGTTGACCTGCACGGGGTAGCCCTGGCCGGCGATCGGTCCGGCGAGCTCCGGCGGCAGCATGAGCGCCTCGACGATGGTCTTGAAGCCCTCGCCGACCGGCGCGCCGGGCCACAGGTACGACGCACGCGAGCGGCTGCTGGCCGAGTCGGCGAGCACCGAGCTGTAGCCGACTGAGACCTCGGCCTGCGGCTCGGCGGGCAGCGGGATGGTCGGCTCGTAGATCTCGACCTTCAACGGGCTGGCCGTGCTGCTGGTGCTGTAGCCGGCGAACCCCGGCTTCTTCCCAGCGGCCGTGGCCGGCCCACCCACGGCCTGGCCCGGGGCGGCCGTGACCGACAGCGTGGCCCCGACGACGGCGACCGCGGCGAAGCCACCGGCGACCCGCCGCAGCGTCGTACGACGGGCGGCCAGGGCCTCCACGGCGTGGGAGCGCCCGGCTCGACCGGACCGGGTCGCGGAGGGCAGGACGACGGGCAGGGGGGCGTGCGGGTTGGTGCTGTGGTGGCCGCTCATGCGGCACCTCCCAGGATGACGTCGGACATGGTCTCGAGGATCTCGGCGGGCTCACCGGAGGCCACGACGCGGCCTCCGGTCATGACGGCGGCGTAGTCGGAGACCCGCAGCGCGGTGCGGGCGAACTGCTCGATGCACAAGATGGAGACACCCGACTCGGCGATGCGGGCCACGGTGTCGTAGAGCTCCTCGACGATCAGCGGGGCCAGGCCCATCGAGAGCTCGTCGAGCAGCAGCAGGGCCGGGTCGGAGGCCAGCGCCCGCGACATCGCCAGCATCTGCTGCTCGCCGCCCGACATGGTGCCGGCCAGCTGCTTGCGCCGCTCCAGCAGGCGGGGGAAGTAGGTGAACGCCGTCTCGAGGACCGCACCGGCCGGGACCCCGGCGTACGACATGAGCTGGAGGTTCTCCTCGACGGTGAGGTTGGGGAACACCGAGCGGCCCTCGGGCACCGTGCACAGCCCGATGCGAGCGAGGTCCTCCGGCGCGGCCCGGTGCACGTTGACGCCCGCGAGGTGGATGTCGCCGCCGGTGTGCTCCTTCTGCCCGGCGATGCACTGCACGAGGGTCGACTTGCCGGCCCCGTTGGGGCCGAGCAACGCCATCACCGCCCCCTTGGGCACCGACAGGTTGACGCCCCGGAGCACCTCGATGCGGCCGTAGGCGGCGGTGAGGTCGCAGACCTCGAGGATCGGCACGCTCACGCGGATCCCTCCTTCGTCAGCGCCGGGATGACGAGGGTGGCCGCCTCGTCGACGTGCTTGCCGACGGTGACGCCTGGGCCGGACGACCCGGGCGCGTCGTCGTCGGCGTCGGAGTAGCCGAGGTAGGCCTTCTGCACCTTCGGGTCGCTGCGGATCATGCCGGGGTCGCCGATCGCGATGACCTCGCCGAAGTCGAGGACCCGGATGGTGTCGCAGACGTTCATGACCAGGTCCATGTCGTGCTCGACCATGAGGATGCCCATGCCCTCGGCGGCGAGGTCCTTGAGCAGGTCACCGAAGTCGTCGGTCTCGGTCTCGTCGAGACCCGAGGAGGGCTCGTCGAGTAGCAGCAGCTTGGGCGACCCGGCCAGGCAGCGCGCCAGCTCGAGCAGCCGGGCCGTGCCGGTCGGGATCGAGTCGGCACGGTCGTCGGCGTACGACGCGATGCCGACGCGCTCGAGCAGGCCGTCGATCTCGGCGCGCTGTTGGCCCGGCGTGCGGACGATGCCTCGAAAGCCGCGGTGGATGTCGAGGGCGACGCGGACGTTGTCGCGCACGCTCAGCGATCCGAAGGCCTCCAGGCGCTGGAAGGTGCGCCCCATGCCCATCCGCGAGCGACGGTGGACCGGGGCCCTCGTCACGGCCTTGCCGTTGAAGCGCACCGCTCCCTTGGTGGGGCGCTGCAGGCCGCTGATCACGTTGAAGCAGGTGGTCTTGCCGGCGCCGTTGGGCCCGATCAGCCCGGTGATCCGGCCGGCCTCGGCCTCGAAGGAGGCGTGGTTGACCGCGGTCACCCCACCGAACTGGACGACGACGTCGTCAACCTCGAGCAGCGACACGGTCGCTCACCTCCTGCGTGACGAGCACGACGCCGTCCGGCGCGTGGGTGTGGGCGTGGGTGTCGCCGGCGGGGGTGTGGTCGACGGGCCCGTCGGTCGGCCCGTCGACCGCCCCGTCGGCGGTGGTGAGCTGCGGCAGCCCGGCCTCGAGGCGGGCGCGCAGCCGCTTCTCGACCCACCGTCCGGCGCGGAACAGGTAGTTGGCCAGGCCGTTGGGGTCGCGAGCGGCGAGCACCGCGCTGAGGCCGATGATCATGAACATGACGCCGCCGAGCGGCACGTCGAGACCGAACTCGGTGAAGCTCTCGGCCTGCAGCACGGGCAGGAGCATCAGGCCGATCCCGCCCAGGGCGGCCCCGGTGACCGAGGTGACCCCGAAGGCCACGGCGAGCAGCAGCAGCGGCAGGCTGTTGAAGAAGATGAAGTCGGCCTCGCCGATCAGGCCGCGCAGCCCGGCGACGAGCGCACCGGCCAGGCCGGCGATGCCGGCCGAGGCGGCGAACAGCCCGACCCGGAACCACCGCATGTCGAGCCCGAGGGTGCCGCAGGCGGCGGGGCTGTCGCGCATGGCGATGAGCATCCGGCCGATGACGCCGCGACGCACGACCAGCACGCCCATCGCGATGACGACGAAGAAGACGACCATCATGAAGACGTAGGCCCCGGTCGAGGTGAACTCGTAGCCCGGCACCGACAGCCGGCCGACCTCCAGGGCCCCACCGGACCCGAAGCCGATGGTGTCGTTCTTGAAGACGACCTTCTCCATGATGACCGCGAAGGCCAGGGTGGCCAGGGCGAGGTAGAGCCCGGTGAGCCGCAGCACCGACAGGGCGACCAGGGCCCCCACTCCGGCGGCGACCAGGGTCGCGACGAGCAGGCCGTAGAGGTTGAAGTCGCCGAGCTGGGCGTAGGTCAGCGCGCCCACACCGGCGAAGGAGAGCTGCCCGAGCGACACGTGGCCGCCGTAGCCGGTGAGCAGCACCAGCGACAGCATCACGATCGCGTACGTCGCGGCGGTGCCCAGGCGCAGCAGGCTGACGTCGTCGGCCCTGGCGATGTAGACGGCCGCGACGAGCAGGGTCACGACCGCGGTCACGCCCATCCGCGGCACCGACGGCACCGGTGCGGAGACCATGCCCTTGACCTGTCCGATGCGCAGCTGGGCCTGGGGCGCGAGCACGATCACCGCGAACAGGAAGATCGGCACGATCGCCGGGCGGATGGTCGACAGCAGCTCGCTGTCGGTCGAGTAGCCGACCAGCAGCGACTCGAAGACACCGACGCCCATGGCGCCGACGAAGGTCATCGGCAGGCTCTTGAGCCGCCCGACCATCGCCGCGGCGTAGGCGTTGATCACCAGCAGCGTCAGGTCGAAGTAGGACAGGCCCAACGCCGACACCAACAGGATGCCGGCGAGACCGGCCAGCGACATGCCGATCATCCAGGCCAGCGCCGCGGCGTTGTCGGGCTTGCCGCCGAACAGGCGCAGCAGGTCGGGGTTGTCGACCGAGGCCCGCATCGCGGTGCCGATGCGGGTGCGGTTGAGCAGCACGAACAGCGCGGCGGCGACCGCGATCGAGCAGATGATGGTGATCAGCTGGTGGCCGGTGACCGTGGTCTCGACGCCGGGGATCTGCCAGCCGGGGACGCCGTCGCCGTCGGCGAAGCCCTGCCAGAACGGCGCGACGAACCGGGGCGCGTCCACCTCGATCCTGCTCTCGGGCCAGCGCTGCTGGGCGAACCCGATCAGGCCGACGAACAACCCGACGGTCACGACGAGCGAGACGCTGACCGGGGCGTTGCCCAGGCCCCGGGTGATCAGCCTCTGCATGATGAAGCCGATCAGCGGCGCCACCACGAAGAGCACCAGGAAGATCGCGAGCAGCGTCGGCATCCCCTGGCGGACGGTGAGGTCCCAGAAGACGAACGACAGCACCATCCCGAAGGCGCCGTGGGCGATGTTGAAGACCCGGGTCGTGGTGTAGGTCAGCACCAGGCCGCTCGCGGCGATCGAGTACGCCGCCCCGGTGAACAGGCCCGGGATGAGGAAGGCGAAGAAGGTCTGCATAGGGGTCCTTGACGTGGGTCCGGGGGTCGCTCAGCGGGCCGAGGAGAGACCGGTGCAGGAGTACTTGGTGCCACCGACGGGCTTCCAGGCGCCGCCGGAGAGCTGGATGAAGCGCCAGCACTCCCCGGTGCCCTTGGACCCGACGGGCTGCGGCGCGTGCATGCCGTTGGCCGTCCAGTCGTCGACCTTGCGGGTCTCGGCGATCAGCGACTCGCGGGTCAGCTTGCCGCCGAGCTTGGCCGCGAGGGTGGTGAACAGCCGGGCCGCCGACCAGGCGAAGACCCCGAAGAACAGCGGCGGCGTGCCGGGCTTCACCTGTCCGAGCCACGTCTTGTAGAGCTGGACCTCGGGGTTGTTCTCCTCGAACGGCGCGAAGTTGGTGTAGACCGTGGTGCCGTCGACGGCGCTGCCGCCCTGGCTGACGTAGCTGGGGTTGTAGTCGGTCGGGTCGCGCAGGTAGAGCTTGGGCTGGTAGCCCTGCTGCTGCATGGCCTGGCGCATGCGCACCGACAGGTTGTAGGCGGTGGTGAAGAACACGACGTCGATGTCCTTCTCCTTCAGCGCCGAGACGTAGGAGGAGTAGTTGAACTCCGAGGTCGGGATGCCCTGCACGACCGGGAAGTCGAGCCCGCGCTTCTTCATGGCGTTGACCTGCGCCTCGGCGTTCTGCTTGGCCGCCCCGGCGTCGGAGTAGAAGAACGCGGCCTTCTTGGCCGACGCGGCGCCGACGGTCTTGACGACGAAGTCGGGCACGGCGTTCTCGAAGAAGTTGGTGTTGACGGCCTGGACGCCGAAGCAGGTCGTGCAGGCGTTGCGCTCGAAGGTCACCGAGCCGCCACGCAGGTCGGGCAGCCCGCAGTCCTGGGCGGTCTTGGCGCCGCCGAGGTCGAAGGCGGAGACCGAGCCGACCATCGCGAAGACCTCCTTGCACGCCTTGGCGTACTGCTCCTGGTCGCCGGCCGCGTCGGTGCGGCTGTCGTAGCTGATCAGTTTGAGCTTGCGCCCGCAGATGCCGTCGGGGACCGAGGCGTTGAAGTAGGCGGTGAAGGCCTGGGTGGCGTCCTGCGCGGTCGCGAAGAGCCCCGGCACCGGGCCGGTGATGTCGGAGGAGTTGCCGATGGTGATGGTGTCGTCGGTGATGCCGGTCTGGTTCTTCAGGCCCTCGCAGCTGGCGGCCGACGGCGCCTTGACCGCCGGGTCGGTGGCCGCGTCGCTCGGGGCGTCGCCACCCCCGGCGCCGCCGGCGTCGCTGCCGGAGCCCGCGCCGGGGTCGGACACGGTGCCGGGGTCGGAGCCCGCTCCCGCGGCGGGGTCGGCCGGCGCGCCACCGGCGCCGGGGTCGACGACCGTGCCGCCGTCGAGGCCGGCGGCAGCGTCGCCCGCGGTGCCGTCGGCGACCACCTGGCCGTTGCCGTTGGTGCGGGCGACCTGCGCGGGGTCCAGGTTGGACCCGCACGCGGCCAGGGCCAGCACGAGGACCCCGATCGCCGCCGCCCGGGCACGCGGTCGTCGGGTCTGTGTGGCACTGCGGAGCATGAGCACGGAACCTCCGGGGCGACGCTTCGAAGAAAACTAGAACCTGTACTAGTTATCAAACGAGGCCTCGGCCCAAAGGTGACGCGCGTCACCGGTGATTTTGCGATCGCGGTCACATCTGGCCCGGACGGGTGAGCCAAGACGCGTCTCAGGGCTACTCACACCCTCAACGACGTCGACCCGTCGCGTGTACGCGACGGGTCGGCGGGGTCCGGAGGTCGACCCGTCGCGTAGACGCGACGGGTCGGCGGTCAGGCGCGGGCGCGGCTGACGGCGTAGAGGCACACCGAGGCGGCGACCCCGGCGTTGAGCGACTCGAGGGTGTTGGCCATCGGGATCGAGACCAGGTGGTCGCAGGTCTCGGAGACCAGGCGACCCAGGCCGTCACCCTCGGCCCCGACCACGATGATCAGCGGGCCGCGGACCAGGTCGCGGTCGGCGACGAGCGCGTCCAGGGTGAGGTCGCCGTCGGCGGCCAGGCCGACGACCATGCAGCCCTCCTCCTCCTGGAACGACTTCAGGGTGCGCACCAGGTTGACGGTCTGGGCGACCGGCATCCGGGCGGCGGCGCCCGCGCTGGTCTTCCAGGCCGAGGCGGTCATGCCGGCGGCGCGACGCTCGGGGATGACGACGCCGTGGGCGCCGAAGCCGGCCGCGCTGCGGATGATCGCGCCGAGGTTGCGGGGGTCGGTGATCGAGTCGAGGACCACGATCAGCGGCTTCTCCTTGTTCTTGTCCGCCAGGTCGAGCAGGTCGTCGGGGTGGGCGTACTCGAACGGCGGGATCCGGGCGGCGAGACCCTGGTGGACCGCGCCGTCGGTGAGCCGGTCGAGCTCGCCCTTGCTGACCTCGAGCAGGCTCAGGCCCTTGTCCTGGGCGATCCGGAACGCCTCGCGCAGGCGGCCGTCGCGCTCGGCGCCCTCGGCGACGTAGAGGCCGGTGATCGGGATGCCCTCGCGCAGCGCCTCGAGGACGGAGTTGCGCCCGGCGATCCACTCGGCGTCGGTGCCCTTGCGGCGCGGCCCACCCTTGGACGCGGCCCGCTTCTTGGCCTGCAGCGCCTTGTGGGCCTTGTGGTACTCGCGCTCGGTGGCCTTGGGGGTCGGCCCCCGGCCCTCGAGGCCGCGCTTGACGCGACCCCCGGAGCCGGCGGTGGGCTTCTTGGAGCTCTTGCGGACCGAGCCCTTGCGTTGCGAATTACCGGGCATTTCTCAAGCTCCATTTCGGGCCGGCGGGCGTGTCTTCGACCTCGATGCCGGCGTCCTTGATCTGGTCGCGGATGGCGTCCGCGCGGGCGAAGTCGTGGGCGGCGCGCGCCTCGGCGCGCTGCGCGAGCAGACCGGCGACGAGGGCGTCGACGGCTGCGGTGAGGGCGGCGTCGTGGCCGCCGGCCGAGCCCCAGGCGGGGTCGGCGGGGTCGAGGCCCAGGACGCCGAGCATGGCCCGCACCCGGGCGGCGTGCGCCTGCACGGCGGCAGGGTCGGCGGCGCGGTTGGCCTCGCGGACGGTGTCGAACAGCACGGCCACGGCCGCGGGGGTGCCGAGGTCGTCGTCCATCGCGGCGGCGAACGCCTCGGGGACGTCGCCGGCCTCGCCGGGACCCGCCTTGTCGAGGAAGGTCTCGATGCGCCGGAAGCCGACCGCGGCCTCCTCGAGCGCCTCGAAGCTGAACTCGACGTGGGAGCGGTAGTGGGCGCTGACCATGTAGAAGCGCAGCTCGATGCCGCGCACGCGCTCGAGCACCTTGGGCACGGCCAGGGAGTTGCCGAGCGACTTGCTCATCTTCTCGCCGGCGGTGGTGATCCACGCGTTGTGCATCCAATACGACGCGAACGGGTGTCCGGCCGCGCGCGACTGGGCCTGCTCGTTCTCGTGGTGGGGGAAGCGCAGGTCGACGCCGCCGCCGTGGATGTCGAAGGCGGGGCCGAGGTACTTACCGGCCATCGCCGAGCACTCGATGTGCCAGCCGGGCCGACCGGGACCCCACGGGCTCGGCCACGCGGCGGTCTCGGGCTCGACGTCCTTCTTGTAGCCCTTCCACAGCGCGAAGTCGCGCGGGTCGCGCTTGCCGCGCGGGTCGGCGTCCTCGGCCGGCTCCATGTCGTCGACCCGCTGCCCGGTGAGCTCGCCGTACGACGGCCAGGACAGCACGTCGAAGTAGACGTCGCCCGACCCGTCCTCGGCGGCGTAGGCGTGGCCGCGCGCGATCAGCGTCTCGATCAGCTCGAGCATCTCGGGGACGTGACCGGTCGCGCCGGGCTCGTAGGTCGGCGGCAGCACGTTGATGCTGGCCAGCGCCTCGCGCAGGCGTCCGTGCATCTCGTAGGCGAGGTTGAACCACGCACGGCCCTGCTCGGCGGCCTTGGCCAGGATCTTGTCGTCGATGTCGGTGACGTTGCGGATGAAGCTGACCTCGTAGCCCTGGTGGGTCAGCCAACGGCGCAGCACGTCGAAGTTGACCGCCGAGCGGACGTGACCGACGTGGGGCTCCGACTGCACCGTGAGACCACAGACGTAGACGCCCGCCTTCCCCTCCTCCAGGGGTCGGAAGTCGCGCACCTCGCGCATCGCGGTGTCGTAGAGCCGGAAGGTCACCGGCCAAGTCTAGAGATCGGGCGCCCCGACCGCTCATCCACGAAGCCTGTGACGGATGGGGCGCATGTGACGTACCGTCGACGCGTGCGCCTTCCCCTCGCCCGACTCGTCCTCAGCGCGGCCCTCGCGTCCTGTTACGTTGCCGCGGTGACACCCGGTACGGCGGACGCGCAGGCGCCCGCGCGGCGGATCGCCTACCACCAGTGGGACTCCACCGCCGAGCTCGCCACCGGCCGCTCGTACGGCCTGACGGTGGCCGACGGCCGCGCCCGGTTCGCGTCGTCGACCGCGCGCCGCAAGGTCGGCACGACCAGCTACGAGACCGCCAGGTGGGAGTCGGCGTGGGTCTCCCCCGGCTTCGCCTTCACCGAGCTGATCGCCTCGTGGTCGGCGCTCACGCCGTCCGACAGCTTCGTCGAGGTGCGCGTGCGCGGCCGCGACGCCGCCGGCACGACGTCGTCGTGGGACCTGATGAGCCGGTGGGCCCTGTGGGACACCTACACCCACCGCACCACTGACTCCGGCCAGGCCGACGACCTCGCGAGCGTCGACGTCGACACCTGGAAGGCCCCGGCCGGGCTGACCTCCTACCAGGTGCGCGTCGTGCTGGCCCGCGCCGCCGGCACCACCGCCCGGCCCTCCGTCGACACCGTCGGCGCGGTCGTCTCCGCGCTGCCGGCCACGACCCCGGCGACGTCGGCCCCCGGCGTGGCGCGCGGCGTGGTCCTCGACGTCCCCCGCTACTCGCAGATGGCCCACGACGGTCACTTCCCGCAGTGGGGCGGCGGCGGCGAGGCCTGGTGCTCGCCGACCTCGACCTCGATGGTCCTGGGCTACTACGACCGGCTCCCCCGCGCCGCGTCGTACAACTGGGTGCCGGCAGGCCACACCGACCCGTGGGTCGACTACGCCGCTCGAATGACCTACGACCACGACTACGACGGCACCGGCAACTGGCCGTTCAACACCGCGTACGCCGCCCCGCTGGCCGGCAAGGCGTTCGTGACCCGGCTGCGCGACCTGCGCGATGCCGAGCGCTTCATCAAGGCCGGCATCCCGCTGGTCGCGTCGGTGACCTTCGGACCCGGCGAGCTCGACGGCGCCCCGATCGGCTCGACGGCCGGCCACCTGCTGGTGATCGTCGGCTTCACCGCCGACGGCGACGTGGTGGTCAACGACCCGGCGGCCGGCACCCGCGCCGGCGTACGCCGCACCTACGACCGCGGCCAGCTCGAGCGGGCCTGGCTCACCCGCTCCGGCGGGCTGGTCTACGTCATCCGCGACGCCGCCCACCCGCTGCCCGCCCGGTCGCCCGGCAACTGGTAGACCCGATAGTCGTGGACGTTGTGCACACGTGCAGAACGTCCACGACTATCGGCGTCAGACGCCGTAGCCCCCGTCGACGTCGAGCTTCTGGCCGCTGACGAACCCGGCGCGGTCGGAGGCCAGGAAGCAGACGGCCTCGGCGACGTCGGCGGCGGTGCCGAAGCGACGCAGCGGGATGTTGCTGCGGGTGATCGCGAGGTCGGCGTCGCACAGGTCGCCGGAGGCGATCAGCCGCTCGGCCATGCCGTCGGTGAGCATGCCGGGGCCGACGGCGTTGACGCGGACGCCGTAGCGCCCCTCCTCGGCGGCGAACGCGCGCACCATCGCCTCGACCGCGGCCTTGGGGGCCGAGGAGAGCCCGTCGCGCACGGGGTAGCGCGCGGTCGCCGCGGTCGTCACCGCGACCACCGAGCCCCGCGACGCACGCAGGTGCGGCAGGGCCGCGTGCACGACGGCGAAGAACGCCGCGGCGTCGGCCGCGAGCTGCTGCGCCATCTGCGTCGGACTCACGCGCGAGAGGTGGAGCATCGGCACGTGCGGCCCGGCGGCGTGCACGAGGGTGTGCAGTCCCCCGCCGTCGGCGACGACCTGCTCGACGACCCCGGGGACCGCGTCGAGGTCGTCCAGGTCGAGCCGGTACGACGCCCCGCGGGCCGGCGCCTCGCGGCGGTAGGTGACCGCGACCCGGGCGCCCCGCGCGGCGAGCAGGTCGGCGACCGGCGCGCCGAGGCCGCCGTTGCCGCCGACGACGAGCGCGACCCCGGGCCGGCCCGCGAAGTCGTCCGGGGGGTCGGTCACGCCACGGAGAAGTCGACCGAGTGCCACCCGGTGGCACCGTCGGGCAGCACGTCGGCACGCACGCTGGTCTGCACGTTGCCGTCGGCGTCGGTGGCGCGGACCGTGACGGTGTGGTCGCCCGGCTCGAGGTCGACGGTGGCCTTCCACTGCACCCAGGTGTCGGTGCTGGCTGCCGCACCGAGGTCGGCGGGCGTCCAGGGGCCGCCGTCGACCTGGATGTCGACCGCGGAGATGCCGGTGTGCTGGATCCAAGCGGTGCCGGCGACCACGACCTGGCCGGCGGGCACCGTGGCGCCACGGGAGGGGACCTCGACCTTGGAGGCCATCTTGACCGGGCCGAGCTCGCCCCAGCCGCGCTGGGTCCAGTAGGCGTCGACCTGGTCGAAGGTGGTGACCTCCATGTCGACGACCCACTTGGTGCCCGAGACGTAGCCGTACAGGCCCGGCACGATCGTGCGCACGGGGTAGCCGTGGTCGCGCGGCAGCGGCTCTCCGTTCATCGCCACGGCGAGCATCGCCTTGCGGCCGTCCATCAGCACGTCGAGGGGGGTCGCGCAGTTCCAGCCGTCGATGGAGGTCTGCAGGACCGCGTCGGCGCCCGGCTGGGGACCGGCCGCGGCGAGGATCGGGGCGAGCAGGGCGCCGCTCCACCAGGCGTTGCCGATCAGGTCGCCGCCGACCTCGTTGGACACGCAGTTGAGCGTGATCCATGCCTCGACGCCCTCGCGGCCGATGAGGTCGTTGTAGGTCAGGGTGATCTCGCGGTCGACCATGCCGTGGATGCGCAGCGACCAGTCCTCGGCCAGCACCACGGGACGCGAGAACGCCGTGTCGATGAGGTAGAAGTCGTCGGCCGGGGTCATCCACGGCTGGACGCCGTCGACGTCGACGCGCGCGCCGGCGGGGATCACGGGGCTGGTCACCGGGAGTCGCAGGCTCTTCTGCTCCTCCTTCTGCTTGCGCACGTCCTGGCCGAAGAGCCGTCCGGCGATCGTCGAGATGCTGGCGACGCCGACCACCGCACCCACGACGACCAGGAAGTCGCGGCGACGTCCGCGCCACAGGTCGCCGAACAGGTGGCTGTCGTCGAGCGACTGCAGCTGCCGCAGGCGCTCGCCCAGCAGCGCCATCGCCCCGACCATGGCGACGTAGCCGAGCGCGACCGGGACCAGGCGCGTGACGGTGGCGCCGTTGGTGGTGAGCACGGCGATGCTGCCGAGCACAGCGACGGCGCCGAAGCCCGCGACCGCGACCCACCAGCGGGTGCGTGCGGCCCGCCCGATGACGGCGAACAACGTCGTCAGGATGAGCAGGATGGCGGGGATGGTGATCTTCTTGCCGGAGTTCTCGCGGGCCCAGTTGACGATGCCGGCCGGCGAGTGGTCGCGCACGAAGTCGGCCACGGCGACGACGGCGCCGGGCTGGTTGAACCACTCGGTGAGCGCGAAGTTGATCGCCAGGCCGGTGAATCCGGCGAGCACGCCGGCGAACGACCACGCGGCCGCAGACCTCTTCATGGTCACATCTTCCCTCAGGCATGATCGGCCCGTGACTTCCGCGGACATGACGGACCCCTTACGGCTTCCCCCGCACCTCCCGCGGACCGGGATCGGGGTCGACGTCCACCGCTACGCCGACGGTGTCGCGATGCACCTGGCCGGGCTGTCGTTCCCCGACGAGCCGCAGGGCCTCGAGGGCCACTCCGACGCCGACGTCGCCGCGCACGCCGCGTGCGACGCGCTGTTCTCGGCGGCCGGCCTCGGCGACCTCGGCTCCCACTTCGGCACCTCCGAGCCCGAGTGGGCCGGCGCCTCCGGGGTCACCCTGCTCACCGAGACCGCCCGCCGCGTGCGCGCCGCGGGCTTCGCCATCGGCAACGTCGCCGTCCAGGTGGTCGCCTCCCGCCCGCGTCTGGGTGCCCGCCGTACCGAGGCCGAGGCCGTCCTGTCGGCCGCCGTCGGCGCCCCGGTCTCGGTCTCCGCCACCACCACCGACGGGCTGGGCCTCACCGGTCGGGGCGAGGGAGCCGCGGCCATCGCCACCGCCCTCGTCGTGGCGGTCGACCCGGTCGACCCGGTCGACCCGGTCGACCCGATCGACCCGGTCGACTAGGCGGCCTGCGCCTTGCGGTGGCCGACCAGCACGACCCCGTCGACCACCTTGACGGCGTACGCCGGGACGGTGACGTGGGCGTCCTCCAGGCAGCGTCCGGTACGCAGGTCGAAGGCGTGCTTGTGGGCGGGCGAGGCGACGAAGGGGACGCCGTGGCGCACCCCCACGATGCCGCGCGCGATCATCGAGGCCTTCGCGAAGGGGTCGTGGTTGCCCAGGGCGTAGACCTCGTCGTCGGCGACGCGGAAGATCGCGACCGACTGACCGTGGACCAGGGCCGCCACGCCGCGCTCGACCTCGAGGTCGGACATCTTGCAGACGGGCTGCCACTCCTCCCGAGAGGGGGACCGAGGCGTCATGCTCGGACGTTAGATCGGCGCCCGGCACGCTCAGGTTTCGGTGTGTTACAGCCAGGAAAATCCTCGTCTGAAGTGAGAGGTCAGGAGTCACGAAGTCACACGTCGACGGCCACCGTCGATCGCACGCCCTGGCAGACTCGCCCCGTGCCCGCTGCCGTCGTCGTCCTCGCCGCCGGCTCCGGGACCCGGGTCGGTGCCGAGGTCAACAAGGTGCTGCTGCCGTTGGGCGGCGTACCCCTGCTGACCCGGTCGGTGCTGACCGCGCTGGCGGTCGCCGACGTCGTGCGCGTCGTGGTGGTGGTCCGTGACGGCGAGCAGGAGGCGGTCGGCGCGGCCCTCGCCCCGCACCTGGGCCAGGCGCAGGTCGCGCTGGTCGTCGGCGGCGAGACCCGCCACGACTCGGAGTGGGCGGCGCTGCGGCTGCTGCGCGGCGACGTCGCGTCCGGCGCGGTCGACGTCGTGGCCATCCACGACGGCGCACGCCCGCTCGCCTCGCGCGCGCTCTTCGACGCGGTGATCGCCGCGGCCCGGGCCCACGGCGGCGCGATCCCGGTCGCCCCCGCGCCCACCCTGCTGAGCCCCGACGGGGCCGAGCGCGGGCTCGGGGCCGTGCAGACCCCGCAGGCCTTCGCCGCGGTCGAGCTGCTGGCGGCCTACACCGCCGCCGACGCCGAGGGGTTCTCCGGCACCGACACCGCGTCGTGCCTGGAGCGCTTCGCGCCAGGCGTACGGATCGCGGCCGTGCCGAGCAGCGCCCTCAACCTCAAGGTGACCTGGCCGCAAGACCTAGCGCTCGCCGAGGCCCTCCAGCACGCGGACGTCGTCGCGCCCTGAGACCCGGGCCGCACTCGGCGGCGCCTCCACCTCGACCACGTCGTACGACGCCCGCAGCAGCACCACGAGCTCGGTGAGGTCGAGCGTCGGCAGGGCCGGGAGCGCGGCGACCACCGAGCCCGGGAGCACCACCGGGGAGCAGACCGTGCGGAGCCGGTCGCGGTCGACGGTCGCGCCGACGTAGCCGTCGGCCAGGCGCTTGACCGTGTCGGTGACGGGCCGGGTCGCGACCACGACCGCCCCGGTCTCGCGGCAGCGCTCGACGCAGGCGGCGATGAAGTCGGGCGGCGTCAGCGGGCACAGGCTGTCGTGCAGGACGAAGGTCTCGGCGGCCTCGACCAGGCCGCTCCACGGCACGGACTCGTCGACGATCATCACGCCGGACTCCCCCAGCGACCAGGCGGCCGCCGCGGCGAGCGCCTCGCCGTGCACCAGCAGGAACGGCAGGGAGCCGCGCTCGTCGGTGAGCACGGTGCCGAGCGGGACGGGCTCTTCGTCGTCGTACATCACCCTGGACGGTAGCCCGCCGGACGCACGTCAGCCCCGGCCGGGTGGCCGGGGCTGACGGGTGAGGCTGGGTGCAACTGGTGGGTCAGGTCAGGACGCGAGGACCTCGTCGAGGATGGTCTCGGCCTTGTCCTCGTTGGTGTGCTCGGCCAGGGCCAGCTCGGAGACGAGGATCTGGCGCGCCTTGGCCAGCATCCGCTTCTCGCCCGCGGACAGGCCGCGGTCACGCTCGCGGCGCCACAGGTCGCGCACGACCTCGGCGACCTTCATGACGTCGCCGCTGTGGAGCTTCTCGAGGTTGGCCTTGTAGCGCCGCGACCAGTTGGTCGGCTCCTCGACGTGCTCGGCACGCAGGACGTCGAACACGCGATCGAGGCCCGCCTTGTCGACGACGTCGCGGACACCCACGAGATCGAGGTTGCAGGCGGGCACGCGGACGACCAGGTCCTGCTGAGCGACGATCCGGAGCACCAGGTACTCACGGTCCTCTCCCTTGATCTTCCGCATCTCGATGTCCTCGATGACAGCGGCCCCGTGATTGGGATAGACGACCGTTTCGCCGACGGTGAAAGTCATATGTGATGAACCCCTTCCTAGGCCTTCATCCTAGCACGACTCAGGAGGCTCTCAGCCGACGTTTGTGCAGGTCAGAGGCCTGATCGATCAGTTTTGGTGTCTTGACAGAAGCCGGATCGTGTGGTGGCGAGGGGTTCGTCGGGGTGGCAGGGACGCCCTGCGGGGCCGGTGGTCGATACTGCTCGACATGGCCAAGCTGCAGCGCCGGACGCGACGCGACCGCGCCGGGGACGACCCCGGGGAACCGACGACGCAGCAGGCTCCCGAGCCGGCCGCCGAGGGCGACCCGACGGACCGGCGTACGACGGCGCAGCGGCTGCGGCTCTCGGTCGCCGGGTCCGGCCCCGTGCTGCTGCTGCAGGCCTCCCACCCACGGCAGGCGCTGGCGACCGGACTGGGGCTGGGGATCGCCGCGCTGGCCGCCGACCGGCCGGCCCGCGAGGCGGCCGTGGTCGCGGCGACCGGCGTCGTGGGCCAGGCCATCCTCGGGTGGCACAACGACATCGTCGACCGCGCGACCGACGCCCGCCACCACACGCCGGGCAAGCCCGTGGCCGACGGGCGCCTCGAGGTCGGCAGCGCCTGGTACGCGCTGGTGCTGGGCGTGCTCCTGGTGATCCCGCTGTCGATCTCCACCGGGGTCGACGCCGGGACGTTCTACCTCGCGGCGCTCGCGGTCGGCCTGCTCGGCAACGTGGTGCTGCGCCGCGGGCGCCTGTCGTGGGTGTCGTGGGCCGTGCAGTACGCCCTCTACGCGCCCTTCCTCGCCCTGGGGGGCTGGGGCGGGACCGCCGTCGGCGAGCCGCCCGAGGTCGCGATGGTGGTGCTCTTCGGGCTGCTCGGGATCGGCGTCCACTTCCTGCGCTCGGTGTGGGGGCTCGTGGCCGACGACGCCGACGGCTGGACCTACCTGCCGCTGGTCCTCGGACGGCGCCTGGGCGCGGCCCGGCTGCTCGCGGTGTCGGCGGCGTACACCGGTGCGGTGCTGGTGGCCATCGTGGTCGTCGGCACCACCCTCGGCCTGCGGCACTGATCGGGACGCTGGACGGCCGCCGGACGTGCGCTGACCAGGCCGGTGATCAGGCCGGTGATCAGGCCGGTGATCAAGACCGCAGGTGCTCCAGTGCGGGGCCCGTGCACCATCACCACTAGGCTGGCGCCTGCTCGTGTCCGTCCCGTCCTTGCGAAGGTCCCACCATGCTGATGCGGCCGCTCCGGTCCCGCCGACTGACCCTCCTCGCCGCGGGGGCGCTGCTCGCCTCACCGCTGCTGGGCGGCTGCGGCTTCAACTACCAGACCAACCGGGTCAACACGATCAGCGCGGGCATCAACGACCGCGACGGCTCGGTCGACGTCCTCGGCGCGGTCGTCATCGCCGGCCAGGACGACCTGGGCCTGTTCGTGGCCACCTTGAGCAACGACGACCTCGACAACCCCGTCACCCTCGACTCGCTCGTGCCGACGTCCGACACGCAGCCGATCGACGCCACGGCCGACGTCGAGGTCCCTGCGGGCGGCGCCGTCAGCCTGTTCCAGACCGGCGGCATCGGCATCAGCGGCACCTTCGGGGCCGGTGACTTCGTCGACGTCTCCCTGAAGTTCTCCAACGGGCAGGTCTCGACGCTCACCGTCAACGTGGTCCCGCCGTGCCGGGCCTACTCCCTCGACAAGCTCACCGAGCTGACCCTGCCGACCTCGGCGACGCCGAGCGGCACCACCGCCACCGAGTCGCCGTCCGCGTCCGAGGCGGCCGGCGACACGACGGGTGCGTCCGAGGAGGCCGCGTCGGCCGCCGACGGCGAGCCCGGCCCCTACTCCTGCGACTACGCCACGGCCGAGCCCCACGGCGAGGAGCCGGCCAGCGAGGCCCCGGCGGCCGGCGAGTGACCGCCACCCTGGTCCTCCTCCGCCACGGCGAGAGCGAGTGGAACGCCAAGAACCTCTTCACCGGCTGGGTCGACGTCGACCTCACCGACAAGGGCCGCGCCGAGGCCGTCGCCGGCGGCCGGATGCTGGCCGAGGCCGGGCTGCTGCCCGACGTCGTCCACACCTCGCTGCAGCGCCGCGCGATCACCACCGCCCACCTGTCGCTCGACGCGTGCGACCGCCACTGGATCCCCGTACGCCGCTCCTGGCGCCTCAACGAGCGCCACTACGGCGCCCTGCAGGGCAAGGACAAGAAGCAGACCCTGGCCGAGTTCGGCGAGGAGCAGTTCATGCTCTGGCGCCGCTCGTTCGACGTCCCGCCGCCGCCGTTGGCCGACGACGACGAGTTCAGCCAGGTCGGTCTCCCGCAGTACGCCGACCTCGGTGACGACATGCCGCGCAGCGAGTGCCTCAAGGACGTCATCGACCGACTGCTGCCCTACTGGGAGTCCGACGTCGTCCCCGACCTGCGCGCGGGCCACACCGTCCTCGTCGCCGCCCACGGCAACAGCCTGCGCGCGATCGTCAAGCACCTCGACGGCATCAGCGACGACGACATCGCCGGCCTCAACATCCCGACCGCCATGCCGCTGCTCTACGAGCTCGACGACGACCTCGCCCCGACGACCCCGGGCGGGCGCTACCTCGACCCCGAGGCGGCAGCCGCGGCGGCCGCCGCCGTGGCCAACCAGGGTCGCTGACCTCCGAGCCCGGTCGACCCGGGCCCGACTCAGGTCGGCCTCAGCCGCCGGAGACGGCGTGCGGGCTCTCGCCGGTGACGACGAAGACGACCCGGTTGGCGACCGAGACGGCGTGGTCGGCGATCCGCTCGTAGTAGCGGCCGAGCAGCGCGATGTCGACCGCGGCCTCGACGCCGTGGGCCCAGTCGTCGGAGAGCAGCTCGGCGAAGCTGGTGCGGCGTAGCTGGTCCATCTCCTCGTCGTCGCGCGCCAGCGCGATCGCGGCCTCGACGTCGCGGCTGGTGATGATCTCGGCGGCGCGGCGCACCATGTCCTCGGCGACGGCGGCCATCCGCTCGACGGTGGGCCGGGCGTCCTCGGGCACGGCGATCTCGGGCACCCGCAGGCGCGCGATCTTGGCGACGTGGACCGACAGGTCACCCATCCGCTCGAGCTCGCTGACCATCCGCAGGGCCGCGACGACGGTGCGGAGGTCGCCGGCGACGGGCTGCTGCAGGGACAGCAGGTCGAAGGCGGCGTCCTCGACGCGCTCGCGGGCCCGGTCGATGTCGATGTCGGCGCTGATCACGCGCTCGGCCGTGGCGACGTCGCCGGTCATCAGGGCCAGGGTGGCCTGGGCGACGGCAGCCTCGACCTGGCGGCAGATGGTGGCCAGGTCGTCGAACACGGCCTGGAGCTGGTCGTGGAACTGTTCGCGCATGACCCGAGCCTAAGCGCCCCCACCGGTCCACCCCGCCGGTTCGGGTGAACGGCGGATGAACAGAGGGAAGTCACACGCTCGCCGGCGGGTCCGGGGAGCCGCCCGCCGTACGATCAGCGTGTGGATCCGACGACGCAGGCGTTCCTCGCCGCGGTGATCGGCGCGGTCGTGGCCGGGGGCGCGGTGCTGGCCTGGCACATCAGCGACCGCCAGCAGCACCAGCCGCAGGTGGTCGACGAGCCGGCCGTGCCGGCCGCGGTCGCCGCCGTGCTGTCGGTCCTGCGCAGCAGCGCGGTGATCGTCGACGACTCCGACGTGGTCCTCAAGGCCTCGGCCCCGGCCTACGCGATGGGACTGGTGCGCGGCACGTCGCTGGTGACGCCCGAGCTCGCCTCGCTGGTGTGCGAGGTACGCCGCGACGGCCAGATCCGCGAGACCGAGCTGGTGATGCCGCGCGAGCAGGCACCCGCCCGGCACGTCACCGTCCGGGTCGCTCCCCTGGGCTCGCGGCTGGTGCTCGCCCTGGTCGAGGACCGCACCCGCGAGCGTCGTGTCGAGTCCGTGCGCCGCGACTTCGTCGCCAACGTCAGCCACGAGCTCAAGACCCCCGTGGGCGCGATCCGGCTGCTCGCCGAGGCCGTGCACGAGGCGGCCGACGACCCCGAGGCGGTGCGTCGCTTCTCCGACCGGATGCTCCTCGAGAGCGACCGCCTCACGGTGCTGGTGCAGCAGGTCATCGAGCTGTCGCGGCTCCAGGGCGACGAGCCGCTCGACTCGCCGCTGCCGATGTCGCTCGACGAGGTCATCGGCCTCGCGGTCGACACCAGCGCGATCGACGCGGCCGCCAAGGGCATCTCGGTCGTCACCGGCGGCGAGCGGGGCCTGAAGGTCCTCGGCAACGAGGAGCAGGTGACCACCGCGGTGGCCAACCTGGTCGCCAACGCCGTGCACTACTCCGACCCCGACTCCACCGTGCTGGTGACCAGCCGGGTCGAGGACGACTTCGTGGCGATCAGCGTCGTCGACCAGGGCATCGGCATCCCCCAGCTCGAGGTCGACCGGATCTTCGAGCGGTTCTACCGCGTCGACCCCGCCCGGCACCGCTCGACCGGCGGCACCGGCCTGGGCCTGTCGATCGTCAAGCACGTCGCGGCCACCCACGGCGGCGAGGTCACCGTCTGGTCCGTCGAGGGCCAGGGCTCGACGTTCACGCTCACCCTCCCGCGTGCCGAGACGCACGCCCCTCCAGCTGACTCAGGCGGGTCGCACTCGGCGCCCGCCCACGACCCGAAGGACACACCATGACCCGCGTACTCGTCGTCGAGGACGAAGAGAGCTACAGCGAGGCCCTCGCCTACATGCTGCGCAAGGAGGGCTTCGAGGTGGCGATCGCCGCCGACGGCAACGCCGCTCTCACCGAGTTCGACCGCAACGGTGCCGACATCGTGCTGCTCGACCTGATGCTGCCCGGCCTGCCCGGCACCGAGGTCTGCCGCCAGATCCGCACCACCTCCAACGTGCCGGTGATCATGGTCAGCGCCAAGGACGACGAGGTCGACAAGGTCGTCGGCCTCGAGCTCGGCGCCGACGACTACGTCACCAAGCCCTACTCCCCGCGCGAGCTCGTCGCCCGCATCCGCGCCGTCCTGCGCCGCGGCCAGGACCCCGACCTGCTGCCCGACACCCTCGAGGCCGGCCCGGTCCGCATGGACGTCGAGCGCCACGTGGTCACCGTCGACGGCCACGAGCAGCGCCTGCCCCTCAAGGAGTTCGAGCTCCTCGAGATGTTCCTGCGCAACCCCGGCCGGGTGCTCACCCGCGGCCAGCTCATCGACCGGGTCTGGGGCTCCGACTACGTCGGCGACACCAAGACCCTCGACGTCCACGTCAAGCGTCTGCGCGCCAAGCTCGAGCCCGACCCGGGCGAGCCCAAGTACCTCGTGACCGTCCGCGGGCTGGGTTACAAGCTGGACCTCTGACGTCCCGCACCCCTCCCCGGCGGCGCTCTGGCAGCAAACCACGCATCCACGTCCGTTATCCGCTGGGCGCCGGTCATCGGCGTCCGTAGTGTTGGGTCGTGACACAGACGCGCGACACCCCGACCCCCACCGCCGCTCCCCCGAGCTGGCTCCCGCTGGCGGCCGTCGGGGTGACGTTGGTGCTGTGGGCCTCGGCGTTCGTCGCGATCCGCCACCTCGGCGGAGACTTCTCCGCCGGCCCGCTCTCGCTTGGCCGGCTCGTCGTCGGGTCGCTGGCACTGGCCGGCTTCGCGCTGAGCCGCGGCGTACCCCGCCCGACCGGGCGCCAGTGGGTCTCGCTCGTGGCGATCGGCGTGCTGTGGTTCGGCGTCTACAACGTGGCGCTCAACGAGGGCGAGCAGCGCATCGACGCCGGCACCGCCGCGATGCTGATCCAGGTCTCGCCGGTGCTGATCGCGGTGCTCGCGGCGATCTTCCTCTCCGAGCGCTTCACCCCCCAGCTCGTCGCCGGACTCACCCTGGCGTTCTGCGGCGTCGCGGTGATCGGACTGTCCGGGTCGCCCGACGGCGACCGCGACCTCGTCGGGGTCGCCCTCGTGCTGCTCGCCGCGGTCGTCTACTCCGTCAGCCTGGTGCTGCAGAAGCCGCTGGTCGCGCAGCTCCCCGCCGTCCACGTCACCTGGCTGGCCTGCACCGTCGGCGCCGTCGCCTGCCTGCCGTACGCCGGCGGGCTGGTCTCCGAGGTCGCCGACGCCCCGGCGTCGTCGGTCTGGTGGTTGGTCTACCTCGGGGTCTTCCCGACCGCGATCGCCTTCACGACCTACGCGTTCGCCCTGCAGCACATGACAGCGTCGAGCCTGGGGGTGACGACCTACATCGTGCCGGTGCTCGCGATCGTGATGAGCCTGGTCTTCCTCGACGAGGTGCCGCCGGCGCTGGCCTACGTCGGCGGGGCCCTCGCCCTGGTCGGCGTCGCGGTCGCCCGCCGTACGGCGAGGACGCGGCCCACTCCGCCGACCTGAGGGACTCCCGGGCGACTCCGTGCGCGAGATTGCTCAGGATCACTGGCCACCGAGCCGATACCCAGGGGAAGCAGGCACTCCCGCCCCCCCACCGGAAAGCCCTCACCCATGTCGTCTCTCATGGTCCTGGCCTCGATCAGTCTCGGGCTCGTGGCAGTCCTCGTCCTCCTCATCCACCGTCGGCACGAGGAGGAGTCAGCGTCACCGGAGTCGCGAGGTGGCGCCGCACCGGGCGACCTCGTCAGCGCCCTGGTCGTCGAGCTCGCCGTGACCCCCGAGGCGGTCAAGCACCGGCGGCGGGAGGTGTCGCCGGGGACCCCGCCGGAGCCGACCCGGGTGAGCCCTGCCCAGACGGCCGCCACCCCGACAGCCCCCGCCCCGACGAGGCCCGCCCCCGGCGCCCAGGCCGCCCCGGCCGCCGAGCCCGCCGCCGCGCGGGCGCCCGAGGTCTGGGCCGAGCGCCGCAGCCCCTACGCGTCCGGGACCGGCGGCGCCCACCGGATCGTCCTGCCCGACGACGACGCCGACTTCGACATCCACTGGCGCCCCCAGGAGCGCTCGCTCGGCACCGCGCACGGGGCCCCCTCACCCCTGGCCCGGACCACCCAGGTGGGGGTCACGGGTCGCATCGAGGTCGGCGACGGCGACGAGGTCGTGTCGTGGCGGCCCCAGGACGAGCGCGGCTAGGGGCGACGGCCCGTCGCCCTCCAGTCGGGCCACCGGGCTGCCGATCATCACCCACGACAGCGACTGCTCGCCCCCGGCGTGCGGCGACCGGACGACGAGAGACGGAACCGACCTCGTGACCCACCACCTCCCGACCTCCACCACCGACCGCGCCGCGACGACCGGTGGCACCACACGGTCCGTGCGGTCCGCGGCGGAGCCCGTCGTGGTGACCAGCGCGTGGCCTTGGCGCGGGAGCGAGAAGCGCACCATCGCGCTGACCCCCGTGGTCGGGCTCGCCGTCGCCGTCCTGGGCCAGGGGTGGTGGTGGGCCGCGGTCCCCGTCGCCCTCGGCGTCTCGTTCTGGCTCTACCGCATCGGGCGCTACCGCAAGCAGCGCTCGTCGGTCACCGCCACGATCACCCACGACCGGATCGCGCTGCGCGCCCTCAACACCATGGGCGACTCCGCCGTCGACCTCGGTGCCGTGGACCAGATCGCCTACCGCGACTTCCAGTCCGACCGGGTGCTGCTGCTCGTCGGCAACGGCACCGCCGCACGCGTCCCCGCGCGGCTCCTCGACGAGGAGCCGGTCCGCGAGGTGCTGACCCGGGTGCTCGCCCGAGGCCCGAAGGTCAGCGCGGAGGCCCGGGACCTGCTCGTCGAGCTCGGTCTCGCCTGACCCCGCCAGTGGTCGACGATCGCTCCCCGTCCTCTCAATCGGGTCGACCCGGATGCCGACCACCTAGGTGACCCACGCACCACCCGACCCCGACCCCGATCTCGAGAAAGCGGTTCCGTCATGCGTCACAGCGCCTTCGCCGCCTGGCGTCAGCCGCGCGTCACGGCGGCCCGCGACGCGGGGTTCACGCTGGTCGAGCTGATGGTCGCGATGGCGCTGTTCGGCGTCTTGTCGGCCATGGCGGTCTCCGGGACGCGGAGCCTGGTCGCGGCCGAGGGCCAGCGGGGCACCGCGGACGCGGTCGCCTCGACGATCCGCAACGCGCAGGTCCGGGCCGTGACCGAGGGGGTGTCGATGTGTCTGTCGTTCGACACCGCCGCCGACACCTACACCCTGTCGCGCTTCGCGTGCGGCACCACCACCCAGAAGATCAACGGCCCGGTCAAGGTCGAGGACGGACGCGTCGACATCACGTCGGCCGCCTTCACCGCGCCCGACGGGTCGGTGTCCTCCGGCATCACGTTCCGCCCGGCGGGCTCGGCGTACCCGGGCACGTTGAAGATCGCCCGCAGCGGGTCGACCAAGGTCTACACGCTGACCGTCGAGGGGCTCACCGGCCGTGTATCCATCACCTGAGGCGCGTCTGCGCGACGACCGCGGCTTCACCCTGATCGAGGTCATGGTGGCGCTCGGACTCTTCCTCGTGGTGACCGCTGCCGTGCTGCCGCAGGTCATCGCGGGCCTGAAGGCCGCCGGGACCGCCCGCGACGTCACCCAGGCCAAGGGCGTCGCCCAGGCCCAGATCGAGCGCATGCGCAACATGCCGTTCTACGTCGGCTTCTCGGCCGGTGACTACCGCGACGTCCTCGACACCTACTACCGCAACACCTCCGCCGCCAGCAGCCCGGTGTGCGGCAGCGGAGCCTCCGCGTTCCCGCAGGCGTCGTGGACGGGCTACGTCTCCGGGTCCGCGACACGGTGCGCCTACGAGCCCTCCGGCGCCTTCTACCGCAAGGTCGTCAATCCCGTGCAGGCTCCGGGCCTGGGCGTGTTCTCGATGGTCATCGACACCCAGTTCATGACCTCCGAGGCCACACCGACCGCGGTCACCCCGACCACGACGCCGGCCTCGCGCGCCTACGACTCCCGGGCGGCCGTCGTCGACGTACCGCCGGCGATGCAGCTGGCCACGACCGTCACCGTGTTCTACGACCCCAGGCGCGGCGACCGCTACACCAGCGTCTACTCCCAGATCGACCGGGTCAGCCCGGCGACCCCACTGGTGGTCTCCGAGGCCGAGGTCACGGCGGTCCGCATCTCGTCGGCGACGGACCCGACGACCACCCTGTCCATGGACGTGGGCGTGGTGAACCTGTCCGGCGAGCTCTTCTCCGGGTCCCGGGTCTCGGCCTTCGCCAACGCCGGCGTGGCGGCGGACTCGCTGGGGGCCCAGGCGACGGCCGCCTCGAGCAACGCCGTCGCCCCGCCCGACGTGTCGATCGGGACGACCAACGCCGTGTCGTCCAAGCTCAACGGCAGCTGCACGTTCGCCTGCTTCGGCAACTCCCAGACGGTCGGGGTGGGTGCGTCCGCGTCCAACGGCCTGCCCTTGGCGGGGACCCCGACCGCGCCGGTCCAGGCCTCGTTGCCGCAGGGCACCTCCAACGGAGGGTTCTCCTACAGCAACACGCAGAGCCCGCAGTCCAGCCTCCGGCTGGCGGCCGGGCAGCCGATGGTCTCCCTCGACGGCACGCTCACCGACAAGTCCCGGGTGCAGAACTGCGCGTTCGACGCCAGCAGCGACCCGGCCGTCCTGCGGTCGACGGGGTACCTCAACACCACGAAGGGCGCCACGTCGACGGTCGACGCCTGCGTCACCGCCCAGTCCAGCGTGATCCGGCTGTTCCCGACGGACTTCGCTCCGGACGGGGTCGTCAGGATCACCCTCAAGCAGGCCCGCACCCGGTGCACGGTGACGACGTCCGGCACCACGAGGACCCCCACGGCCGTCGCCGACTTCACCGCCACGGTGTCCTACAAGACCCCCGCCGGCTACAGCACGCCGCTGACCCTCACCGAGACGACCGCGAAGGCGTCCGGCCTGGCCTCGATCCCGCTGACGACCGTGGTGGGCGGTGGGCTGACGCTGGGCGACTACATCGGGTCGTGGCGCTCGCTGAGCGCCTCCGACGTCGTCAGGACCGCCGCCGGCAAGGACGCCGAGGCCGCGCTGCAGGGCGTCGTGTCGATCGACACGGTGCCGACCACCGGCGACGAGACCTCCGTCATCTCCCTGCAGGTCGGCGCCCTGTCGTGCAAGGCGGGTGACTACCGGTGAGCCAGCGCGAGCGACGCAGCCCGACGCGCGACGACGCGGGCTTCACCCTCGCTGAGATGATGGTCGCGATCTCGATCTTCCTGACGCTGCTCGTGCTCGTCCTGTCCGGCACCATCACCGTCAGCCGCGCTCTCAAGGACACCCGCCAGTTCACCGCGATCAACGAGCAGGCGCGCGTGGCGACCGAGCGGCTGACCCGCGAGCTGCGCCAGGCCAGCGAGATCCTCGCGGTGTCGATCCCCAGCACCACCGACGGCCCAGCCATGATGACGTTCGGGGTCGACTTCAACGGCAACCGGCGCCTGGACGACGTGGCCGCCGACCCCGAGGTGCTGACCTACCGCTACGACCCGACCGACGACCAGCTCACGCTGACGGCCAACGACGCGGCCGGGGACGCGGTGACCCAGCCGATCCTGTCCGACGACGTCACAGGCTTCACCCTCGACTACCGGTCGTCGTTGTGGCAGTACGACACCAACGCCGACGGCATCACGTCGTGGACCGAGATCGACGCCACGACCGGGGTCGGCAACAAGAACGGCGTCCTCGACGCGCCCGAGCTGGCCAAGATCGACCTGGTCGTCATCAGCCTGACCGTGCTCAAGGGCACCCACCGCCAGACCTACCAGACCGAGGTCGGCCTGCGTAACCAGGCCCAGAGCTAGGACCCAGCGCCATGTCCCTGACCCGCACCCCTCGCCTCGTCACGAGCAAGGACGACGACGGCGCCGCCCTGCTGACCGTCATCGTCCTGACCGCCTTCCTGGTGGTGGCCTCGCTCTCGATGGCCTTCATCACCATCACCAACCTCGGCTCGGCACGGTCGGCCCAGCAGGCCGGTGCCGCGGTCGACGCGGCCGACGCCGGGCTCGCCCAGGGCGTGGCCTACCTGCGGTCCAACGGCCTGTCGACGATCAACGCGTGCTCGCCGACGTGCACCAACGAGCCCTACGGCAACAGCGCGAACCCCAAGAAGATCACCATCAACGGCAAGGCCGGCCAGTACTACACGGTCTGGATCGAGCCGATCGCGCCGTACCCGGCCAACAAGCCCGGCATCTACCGCATCCACACCAGCGGCGTCGCTGGCGGGCCTGCGGCGCGCGCCGTCACCGTCGACGTGTCGGTCACGCCGTTCAAGGTGCCGATCGGCATCATGGCCGACACCGTCACCGGCGGCGGCAACGCGGGGGTGCACCACGAGTCGATCCTGTCGACCGGGTGCATCTACAAACGCTCCAAGATCGAGTTCGACGGGATCGACAAGGCCTACGGCGTCCCGGCGGCGGTCTACTCGAGCCAGGTCATCAACGACGACGCCGGGTCGGGGCAGTACTGCCCCAACACCAAGAAGCCCCTGCACGAGACCACGAGCGGCAACGCGGGCTACTGCAACAGCTCCTTCGACCAGTCGAAGTACGACATGGACCTCAACGGCGGTTCCCTGGTCGGGACACCCTGCTACAACTCGGCGCGCGCCGAGTTCGGCAACCTGCCCCAGTTCAACGACCCCACCCACATCGCCTACAACTTCCCGACGACGTCGAAGATCGCCAACGACAAGGCGCTGCTCGACATGTTCGGCCTGCGCAAGCCACCCTTCACCCAGGCCCAGCTCGACCAGCTGCGCACGATCGCGCTCAGCCAGGGCAACTACTGGACCAGCGCGAGCGGCTGGACCTCCCCGGACGAACGGGCGGCGGTCATGTACTTCGACCTCGCGGCCAGCGACCCGGGTGGGGTCGTCGACCTCAAGGACCTCACGGGCTGGAGCCGCCCGGTCGACCAGAGCGCCACCAGCACCCAGTGCGACACGCGGTCGCTGATCATCATCATCGAGGGCGGCAACGCCCGGCTCAACGGCAACGAGAACATGTTCGGGTCGGTCTTCCTGATCTCGGGCAGCCCCTACGGCAAGATCATGAAGGCCAACGGCACGGCCTACTTCACCGGTTCGCTGTACGCCAACGAGCTCGACCTCACCGGGACCGCCGACCTCTACATGGACGACTGCTTCCTGGCCAACCAGTCCCCCGCCCTCGCTGACGTCGAGACGTTCAACTACCGCGAGATCGACCGCTGACCTAGTCGCGAGCACGAGAGGGGCGGAGGGCCACCGGCCCTCCGCCCCTTCGTCGTTCCGCAGCTCAGCACGCTGCGCGCCCCGTGGGACTCACTCGTCGAGGAAGGCGATCTCCTCGAGCATCGCGATCGTGTCGCGGTGGGTCGAGTACGACGGCACCTCGTCGGCGACCACGACCTCCTGGTCCGACCCCTGGAGCGCGCTCGAGGACTCTGCCGGGTCGGCATCGGCCGGTGCCAGCTGCGCGAGCATCTCGGCAGCGGCCAGGTCCTCGTCGAAGAGGGTGTCGGGGACCCGTCCGCCGGCCGCCCAGGTCGCGTCGTACGCCTCGTCGAGCCCGTCGAGCGCGTCGAGGTCGTCGTCACCGGCGGTGGGAGCGTGCTCGGCGAGCACGGCCTCGGCGACGGTCCGCATGGGCTCGATCGACCCCAGCTCGCCGGGCTGGAGCCATGCGAAGAGGCCGTAGCCGAGGGTGCTGAGGGTCTGGGCCGTCGCGGCAGCCGAGGCAGCGTCAGGGTCGGTGGCGCCTCGCACGTCGGTCCCCCGGTCGCTCGGGGCAGGTGCGTCAAGCGTGCGATCGGACACGGGTGGCTCCTCGGGTGGTGCGTCGGTCGACGGGGCGGGGTCCGGTGCTCATCAGCGGCGACCGAAGAGCGACCGCTTGCGGCCACCGTCCTGCGCCGGGGCCGCGACGGCGACCGGCTGCGCCACGCGAACGGGCGCCGGCACTGTCGGAGCGGCGACGGGTGCGGCGGACGCAGGTGCGGGCGCCGGAGCAGCAGGAGAGGCCGCCCGCGCAGGCGGGGGGACCGTGGCAGCCGGCAGCGGGGCATCGGCGAACGTCGCACTCGCGTTGTCGTCGACGAGCGCGACCAGCGGGGTGCCCGGCAGGCACGCGGTCGCCAGCTTGTAGTACGCCGGGCCGAGGGTCGGGTGCTCGAGCAGGCGGTGCATCCGGTTGTAGTTGGTGCACGTCAGCACGTCCTTGGTAGCCAGCGGCACCGAGCCGATGAGCGGCACCTTGAGAGCCGCCTGGAGGACCTGGTCGCGCTCCATGCCGACCTCGGTGACTGCTTGGTTGACGACGATGCCGATCTTCTTGCGCGAGATGCCCATGCCGCCGTTCTCGGTGGTCTGGGTGATCTCCTGCAGCGCGCGGGCCATGCCCTGCACCGAGGTGGTCGCCAGCGTGGTGACGAAGAGGATCGCGGTGGCCTCGGGCAGGCAGACCGTCGAGATGAGAGGGTCGAGGTAGTTGACCGAGGTGTCCATGACGACCACGTCGTGGGTGCGCTGCAGCATCCGGATCACGTGACGGTAGAAGTCCGGGCCCACGTCGTCGGCGGTGCGGGGGCGCACCGGAGCCAGCAGCGCGTCGATGCCGAGCCGGTCGTCGTGGACCAGGTTGGCGAGGATCGTCTCCTCGTCCCAGTCGGGCGAGACCCGGATATTGAGCGCCGTGGGGATGTACTGGCCCACGAGCGAGGCCACCTGGCCGTCGCGGGTGTCCATGTCGATGAGCACGACCTTCTTGGGCCGGTCGACCAGCCCCTGCTCGAAGGCCTTGCGCGAGGAGTGTGCGATCTGGGCGGCGACCAGCATGGCGATCGTCGACTTGCCCGAGCCACCCTTCGACGAGGTGACCGCCATCGTGACCTGGCCGGGCAGCGGCGGCCGGGTGAGCGGGTCCTCCTGGCCGTACGGCGTCGGGAACCCGCCCTCGACGACCGCCTGCACGGCGTGCGCGGTCGAGTGGGCGTCGGCCTTGATCACGGGTTGGGCGTGCGTCGGCGGCACCGAGGGCGTCGACCGGTCGACGGGTGCGGGCGTGGTGGGCTGTGGGTAGAGCGCGTGGGCCGGCTTGGCGTTGACCCCGGGCACCTCGACCAGGTGCAGCGGCGGCGCGGGCACGGGCACCTGTGCGACCGGCTCGGGGGCGAACTCGTGCACCTGCGGCGCAGTGAGGTGCAGCGGCTGGTCGACGTCGACCGAGTAGGTCAGGGGGAACACGGTGCGACGCGGCGGCGGCGCGGTCTCCAGGACCGCGCGCATGCCGTCGAGGACGCTGCGCCCGGTGGTGGTGGACAAGACGTGGACGGGGACGTCCGGGTTGCCGCCGTGGGCCACGGCGGTCTCGCGGACGCGGGCGAGGAGACCGTCGACGCCCACGGCGTCCCAGGCGACGACGAAGGTGGCGGCGTGCGCCGCCATCGTGGCGATCGCCTGCTCCAGGTCACCGTGCCCGGCGAAGATGCTGTCGCTGAAGACGATCGCCACCGACTGCTGGTCGAGGCGCCCGGCCGAGAGGTCGTCCCACATCTGGCTGACGGACTCGACGGGGTGCTGGACGTCCCAGTGGACGCCGCTGCTCACCAGCAGCTCGTGGACCTCGGTCTCGGCGACCACGATGACCTTCGGGTTATCCATCACGATGCTCGGTTCCTTCATGGGGGTTGATGACGACTGGCACGTGCCTCGTGCTCGCTAGTAGCCGATGCGGGGCTGGTCGTAGGTGTCCTCGACGTTGACGAAGTCGTCGAGGAAGCCGAGGTGCTTGAACATCAGGGTCGGGGCGGTCATCCGCACGGTCAGCGTGACGCCGCCGTCGGGTCGCACGGCGAAGGTCTTGGGGTCGACCTCCTCGCCCTCGTTGAGGTCTCGGGTGGCCGCGGCGTAGGCCGCCTGGGCGGCCTGCCCGCTGACCTTCTGACCCTGGATCGCCGTGGCCCCGGCGAACCCAGCTGACTTCAGGTCGTCGTCGACCCGCATGCGGGTGAGGACGATCGATCCGGCGTCGATGAACGACACAGCGACCACCACACCGATGACGAGCCACGTCACGACGCGTGCGCGCGCTCCGTTCACCGTGTGCGTGATCATGTCGTTCCTCCGTCCTGGGATTGAGCTAGCGACTTCGAATGGTTTATCGGCAGGAATGTCTCGCGCTTGATGCTCAACGGCCCCAGAACCCGAAGGTCCTGGGGCCGATGAGCGGTGCGGCGACCGAGCTGGCGTCAGGGGCAGACGGAGCCGGCCGGCTGGATCCCGCCGAGGGCCGAGTTGTAGACGAAGCCCTTGGCCGGGTCGCTTGCGCCCGTGTTGACGGCCTTGATGCAGTACCCGCCGCCGGTGCCGGTGCCACCGCCCGTCGCGACCGTGGTGATGGTGACGGTGTTGCCGGTCGACGGCTTGAAGTCATAGCCGGTGGCGGTGATGTTGGCGTAGGTGGCGCTGGTCGCCGTGGGGTTGTCGGTCAGGTAGGTCTCGACGATCGTCGCGGCGTTCTTGACGTCGCTCTTGAGGCTGGCGTCGACACCCTTCTTGCGCTGGTTGAGGAAGACCGGGATGGCGATGGCGGCCAGGATGCCGATGATGATGATGACGACGAGGAGCTCGATGAGGGTGAAGCCCTTGTCCCGCTCGTCGAGGCTCTTGCGGATCTTGGTGGTCATAGGAGGTCCCTTTCACGAGAACTGTGACGGAGGAGGTGGCGTCCGACCTGCGTCATGAGGACCTCGGTCTGAAAGGAGCGCCTGGTTGCATGAGTGTGTTCGGCTCGTTGCGGACCGGACTTGATGCGTCGATCGACGATATTTTCCCGCGTTTGCACCGAAATTGAACGAGGCCCGAGCCATTCGGCTCGGGCCTCGCAGACCACGGGTCAGCTCAGGCGCACTTGGCACCCTTGGTGGCGGAGAGGCCGCCGTTGTCGGCCTTGTAGACCCACTCGGCCGTGGCCGCCGTCGTGGACCCTGCGCCGTTGTGGGCCGAGATGCAGAAGTTGCCGGCAGCGGGGGTGCCAGACACGGTGAAGGTCGTGGTGGAGTCGTGCTTCCAGCCGGCCGCGTCGAGGGAGGCCGTGGTGAAGGCGGTCGTCGAGGTCGGCGCGTCGACGGTGATGGTCTCAGCGATCGTGGCGGCGTTCTTCAGGTCGCTCTTCATGCTCGCGTCGACGCCCTTCTTCCGCTGGTTGAGGAAGACCGGGATCGCGATCGCGGCCAGGATGCCGATGATGATGATGACGACGAGGAGCTCGATGAGGGTGAAGCCCTTGTCCCGCTCGTCGAGGCTCTTGCGGATCTTCGTGGTCATGGGAGGTCCCTTTCGTGAGGACTGTGACGGGTGGCGCCTGACCATCTGTCACGTGGACCTCGGTCTGTAAGGTGCGCCGGTTACACACACATCTTCGGCGGGCTCAGGGACTGCCTTAAACGACGGAGACAAAGATTTTCTGACTCGTCCTGACGACCACTCGCGTCAGGCCAAAAAAGGCTCAGAGCCCAGGCAAAGCCTGGGCTCTGAGCAAACCGACAGAAGGTCAGCAGCCTGCGCCCATGGTGGAGGACAGACCGCCACCGTTGGCCTTGTAGACCCACTCGCTGGTGCCCGCGGTGGTCGACCCTGCGCCGTTGTGGGCCGAGATGCAGAAGTTGCCGGCAGCGGGGGTGCCAGACACGGTGAAGGTCGTGGTGGAGTCGTGCTTCCAGCCGGCCGCGTCGAGGGAGGCCGTGGTGAAGGCGGTCGTCGAGGTCGGCGCGTCGACGGTGATGGTCTCAGCGATCGTGGCGGCGTTCTTCAGGTCGCTCTTCATGCTCGCGTCGACGCCCTTCTTCCGCTGGTTGAGGAAGACCGGGATCGCGATCGCGGCCAGGATGCCGATGATGATGATGACGACGAGGAGCTCGATGAGGGTGAAGCCCTTGTCACGCTCGTCGAGGCTCTTGCGGATCTTCGTGGTCATGGGAGGTCCCTTTCGTGAGGACTGTGACGGGTGACGTCCGACCTGGGTCACCTGGACCACGGGTCGCGGGGGGAACGCCGCTGCACCAAGTAGTTCGGCTACCCCCCACCCGGTCTTGATGCTGTCGGGAAAAATCGGCGCAGCGGTCCAGACCGCTTACAACAGTCGGAGCCCCGACCGGCTGCGGTCGGGGCTCCGATGGATGTACTCGTGTGATCAATGGAGCCGATCAATGCTCGTTGTTGTGATCACTGCTCACGAGATCAGGTCGAACACCTTGAAGATCGGCATGTAGAGCGCGACGATCATCGACCCGACGACACCACCGAGGAACGCGATCATCAATGGCTCGATGAGGGCGGTGAGCTGCTCGGTCGTCGACTCGACCTCCTCGTCGTAGAACTCCGCGATCTTGCCGAGCATCTCGTCGATGGCGCCGGTGTCCTCACCGACCGCGACCATCTGCACCACCATCGGTGGGAAGACGTCGTGCTCGGCCAGCGGCTTGTGGATGGACTCCCCTTGTTTCACTGACTCCTGCACGTCGCGCAGCGCTCGGGAGATCACCACCGACCCGGTGGTGTCGGCGACGATGTCGAGTGCCTGGAGCAGGGGTACGCCGGAGCGCAGCAGGGTGCCGAAATTGCGGGAGAAGCGCGCGATGGCGACCTTCTGGAACAGGTTGCCGAAGACGGGGAGCCGCAGCTTGAGGGGGTCGACGACGTTGCGGATCCCTGGTTTGTGGGCGTTCTTGCGCCACCACACCACGAAGCCGATCGATCCGATGACGAGGAACGGCAGGCCCATCTTGAGGCCCTTCGACATCATCACCAGGATCTTGGTCGGCAGCGGGAGCTCGCCGCCGAGGCTGCTGAACATCTTCTCGAAGACGGGGACGATGAAGATGAGCATGCCGGCGCACATCAGCATGGCGAGGATGAAGATGACCACGGGGTAGGTCAGCGCGGCCTTGATCTTGCCGCGCAGCCGGACGTCGGCCTCGAAGGCCTCGGCGATCTGCAGCATGGTCATGTCGAGGAAGCCGCCGACCTCGCCGGCCTTGATCATGTTGACCATCAGCGGCGGGAAGGCCTTGGGCTGGCGCTCCAGCGCCTTGGAGAGCGGGTTGCCCTCCTCGATGTCGGTCTTGACGATCTTGAGGACCCGGGCGAGCTCCTCGTTCTCGGTCTGCTCCGCGAGGATCGACAGGCACCGGATCAGCGGCAGGCCCGCGGACAGCATCGTGGCGAACTGGCGCGAGAAGATCGCCAGGTCCTTGAGCTTGATCCGCTTGGGGAGACCGAGCTTGATCTCCTTCTGCATGCCGGCGTTGGCCACCCGGATGTCGAGGGGCATCGCGCCCATGCCGAGGAGCTTCTCGCGCAGGACGCTCTCGTTCTCGGCGTCGACCTTGCCCTCGACGAGCTTGCCCGACTTGTCCTTGGCGGTGAACTCGTACTTCGTCAGGGTGGCTGCAGCCATGGTGCGCGCTCCTCGGTGCGGAATGACCAGGGCACCGCTCGGTCGAGCCGGTCCCTGACAGGGTTATCGGTACGGCGGCCCTGCTACTGGAGTGCTACTGGAGCCCGCCGAAGCCGCCGGAGCTGAACTGCTGGCGCGCCAGGTACTTGTCGACGTCGGCCGCGTCGCCACCGACGAGTCCGAGGAAGTCCTCCTTGTCGGAGCACTTGTCGAGCCCGGTCTGCCAGGAGATCCGCCCCGCCTTGACCAGCCGGGCCAGGTCCTGGTTGAGAGTCTGCATGCCGAACTTGGCTCCGGCCTGCAGGGTGCCGGGGATCTGGGCGAGCTTGTCCTCACGGATCTGGGCGCGGATGGCGGGGGTGGCCATCATGATCTCGACCGCGGCCTGGCGCCCCTTGCCGTCGCTGGTCCGGCACAGCGTCTGGCACACGACACCCTGCAGGGTGCCGGCCAGCTGGGTGCGCACCTGCTGCTGCTGCTCGGGCGGGAAGACGTCGATGACGCGGGTGATGGTCTCGGCCGCGGACTGGGTGTGCAGGGTGCCGAAGACGAGGTGGCCGGTCTCGGCGGCGGTGAGCGCGACCGAGATGGTCTCCAGGTCGCGCATCTCGCCGACCAGGATGATGTCGGGGTCCTGGCGCAGCACGTGCTTGAGCGCGTCCTGGAAGGAGTGGGTGTCGTCGCCGACCTCGCGCTGGTTGACGATGCAGCCCTGGTGCTGGTGGAGGAACTCGACCGGGTCCTCGATGGTCATGATGTGGCCCGACCGCGTGCGGTTGGCTTTGTCGATGACGGCGGCCAGGGTGGTCGACTTGCCGGAGCCGGTCGGCCCGGTGACGAGTACGAGGCCCCGCTCAAGCTGGGAGAAGTCACCGATGATGGTCGGGAGGTTGAGCTCCTCGAGGGACTTGATCTCCCAGGGGATCGTCCGCATGACGGCACCCACGCTGTTGCGCTGCTTCAGCACGTTGACACGGAAGCGGGCCTGGCCCGGGACCGTGTAGGCGAAGTCGAGCTCCCACCGCTCCTCGAAGGTCTTCTGGTGCTTGCTGGTCATCACGCCGAACATGGCGGTCTGGATCTGCTCGCCGGTCAACGGCTCGTAGCCGGGCACCCGCTGCATCTCGCCGCGGACGCGGATCGTGGGCGGCGCGCCGGCCGACAGGTGCAGGTCGGAGCCGCCGGCCTCGACCATGAAGACCAGGATGTCGTCGAGCACGATGGGCTGCGCGGTCTCCTCGGCGGCCTCGACGGCCTGGACACCGGGCGTGGCGGCGCCGGGGGCCAGCACCGGCGCCCCCGACGGGGTGGCCGGCCGGGAGGGCTCCGGCGCCAGCCCGAGCGTGGGCGCGGCGACGGGCGCCGGCGCTGCGGCCGGCTCGACGGGGACGGCGCGCATCGCCGGGACCGGGGCGAGCCCGGGCGTCGCGTGCGCCGCGGGTGCGTACGACGGGACGGGGTCGACGGCCGGCGCGACCGCGGCGACCGGCGCGACCGGTGCGACCGGTGCGGCCACGGGCAGGCCACCACCCTGCGGCGGCGCCACGACGTCGTCACGGATCGCGCGGCGGCCGACCGGGCTGACGGGCAGGACCGGCGCCATCGGGGCCAGCGGCACGACCGGCGCCGAGGGGACCACCGGCTCACCGGAGGCCACCGGCACCACCGGTGCCACGGGAGCGACGGGCAGACCGGTGGGCGGTGCGACCGGCAGGCCACCCGCTCCCGGGGCGGTCGGGAGTCCCCCGGACGGGGCGACGGGGGTGTCGTCGTACGGATCGGTCATGTCGGAGCCTCTCGAGGGATTGCTTCGGAAGGGTTCTCGGTCGACCCGGGCCCTCCCTTGACGCGAGCGGTGTCGCGAAGGACGTGGGTCAGGTGGCGACGACGCGCAGGATCTCCTGGATCGAGGTCAGGCCCTGCCCGACCTTCAGCCAGCCGTCCTCGAGGAGCGTCTTCATGCCCTCCGAGCGCGCCAGGCGCATGACGTCGTCGGAGGCGACGCGCTGCACGGCGAGCCGCTCAACCGACTCCGAGACCGTCATGACCTCGTGCAGGGCCATCCGGCCCTTGTAGCCGGTGGTCGAGCAGAAGTTGCAGCCGACCGGCCGGTAGAGCATGGGCAGCGGGTCGCCCTCGTTGTAGGGGAAGTCCGGGATCGCGAGGAGCTCCTCCGCGGTGGGCACGTACTCCTCACGGCACTTGCTGCACAGCTTGCGGCACAGCCGCTGGGCCAGCACGCAGTCGAGGGCGGAGCCGACCAGGAACGGCTCGATCCCCATCTCGACCAGGCGGGTGATCGCGCTCGGCGCGTCGTTGGTGTGCAGCGTGGACAGCACCAGGTGACCGGTCAGGGCGGCCTCGACGGCGATCTGCGCCGTCTCGTGGTCACGGATCTCACCGATCAGCACCACGTCGGGGTCCGAGCGCAGGATGGACTTCAGGGCCGCGGCGAACGTCATGCCGGCCTTGTCGTTGGTCTGCACCTGGTTGATGCCGGGGATGCGGTACTCGACCGGGTTCTCCACGGTGATCACGTTGACCTGCGGGTCGGAGACGATGTTGACGGTCGCGTAGAGCGTCGTCGACTTCCCCGAGCCGGTGGGCCCGGTCACCAGGATCATCCCGTAGGGCTTCTCGTAGGACTCGCGGTAGCGCTGGAAGTTGGCCGGCGAGAACCCCAGGTCGTCCAGGCTCATCTGCGCGGTCGAGTTGTCGAGGATGCGCATGACGACCTTCTCCCCGAACACCGTGGGGAGGCACGCGACGCGCAGGTCGATCTTCTTGCCCTCGTGGACGACGGAGAGCCGGCCGTCCTGGGGCTTGCGGGTCTCGGCGATGTCGATGCCCGCGGTGATCTTGAGCCGGGAGATGACCGCCGCCTGGATGCTCTTCGGGGCGGTGTGGGCGTCCTTGAGGACGCCGTCGATGCGGTAGCGCACCCGCAGGCTGTGCTCGCCGGGGTCGAGGTGGATGTCCGAGGCACCGTCGGCGATGCCCTGGTTGACGAGCAGGTTGACGAAGCGGACGACCGGCGCCTCGGCGGTGATGTCGCCGAGGGCGGCCAGCCCACCGTCGTCGGTGTCGTCGTCGTCACTGAGGTCGGAGGCGAGCTGGTCGAGCTCGCCGTCGGGGCGGTAGCACCGGTTGACCTTGGCGGCGATGTCCTCCTTCATGGCGATCGCGAACTTGATGTCCGCGCGCGCCATGCGCTTGAGGTCGTCCTTGAGGTTGAGGTCGCGGGCCGCGGACGCGGAGGCCGCGACGACCAGGCGCGGTCCGTCCCAGCACAAGGGGATGACGTTGCGCCGGCGGCAGATGTCACCGGTGAGCCGGGTCTGGGCTCCCGCGTCGATGGCGTAGTCGATGAGCTCGACGAACTCCATGCCGAGGACCTCGCTGTTGGCCCGTACGGCGTCGACCTTGGTGATGGCGCCGCTGGCGACCAGCACGTTGAGGAGCGGCTGCTGCTTCTCGAGGGCGACGAGCTCTGCGGCAGCGACCTGCTCCTCGGTGAGCTTGCCGTGCCCGAGCAGGTTGAGGACGCTGGCGCTGCGGTCGGGCCCGGACGCGCCGGACGCCGTGCTCATCGTGGTCAGGGTCATGGTGGTTGTTCTCCGCGCGTCGGGACAGGGTGGGAGGTCTCGTCCTAGGTCCTATCGGCCACCCAGGGGGCTGACACGAGGGATCCGGGGCGCCAATTAACGGCACCGGCCCCGGCACCGGCCCGGTCAGGCCGCGTCGACGACCTGCGGGCTCATCCCGGCCCGCTTGAGCTGCACGCTCAGGTCGTGGGGGTTGGTCGAGGCCGCCTTGGCGTCGGCCACGGTGACCTGCCCGGACATAGCGAGGTCGACCAGGTGCTGGTCGAACGTCTGCATCCCGTGGTGGCGCCCCTCGGCGACGATGTCGAGGATGTCGTGGGTCTTCTCGGGGTCGGCGATGGCCTCGGCGATCCGGGAGGTGTTGACCAGGACCTCCATCACGCACACGCGCCCGGTCCCGTCGGCCTTGGGCACCAGGCGCTGGCAGATGATGCCCTTGAGCGAGGCGGCCAGGGCCAGCCGGATCTGCTTCTGCTCGCTCGGCGGGAAGAAGTCGATGATCCGGTTGACGGTCTCCGCCGCGTCCGTGGTGTGCAGCGTCGACATCACGAAGTGCCCCGTCTCGGCGGCGGAGGCCGCGGCGCGCACGGTCTCGACGTCGCGCATCTCGCCGATGAGGATCACGTCGGGGTCCTGGCGCATGGCGGCGCGCAGCGCCACCGAGAAGTCCGTGGTGTCCAGGCGCAGCTCGCGCTGGCTGATCGAGGCGACCTTGTCGGCGTGCAGGATCTCGATGGGGTCCTCGATGGTCAGGACGTGGACGGGCTTGGTGCTGTTGATCAGGTCGACCATGCCGCCGAGGGTGGTGGTCTTGCCCGAGCCCGTCGGGCCGGTCACCAGGACCAGCCCACGGCCGTGGAGGGCCAGGTCGCTGATCACGCTGGGTACGCCGAGCTCGGCCAGGGTCAGCGGGGTGTCGGCGACGCGCCGGCAGACCAGGGCGGCGGTGCCGCGCGCGCGGAAGGCGTTGGCCCGGAACCGGCCGAGGCCGTGCAACGAGATGGAGTAGTCGGCCTCGTTGGTGTCGGCGAACTTGCGACGGGTCTCGGCGTCCATCGTCTCGGTGATCCACTCCTCGGCCTGCTGCGGCGTCAGGGGGGCGTGGTCGAGCGGGGTCAGCACGCCGGAGATCCGGATCTTGGGCGGGGAGGCCACCTTGAGGTGCAGGTCGGAGCCCTTGTGGTCGACGAGGGCCTGGAAGAAGGGCGTCAGCCGGAGGGGGGTCTGCGTGGTCATCGACGTCCTTCGGACGGGAGGGGCACCAGCCGGTCCGGCGCGCGGACCAGCCGGCCCGGGACGGGTGGCACCTAGACCATCGGCAGCACGAGGGGCTGCCTCAAGGCCCGTCGTGGTTCGCCGGGGTTCGTCGAGGACGACGTCGCGAATTCCGTCCTGGCGGTCAAGGCAGGGGCACCGCACCCCGATAACTGCTCCAGAAGGCCCCGTCCCCTGTGCGGACGAGGCGACACAAGAGGCCCGGCCCGCACCGGGACTCACCGACTCAAGGGGTACGAGTGGGACGCACGATGGTCAGTCTGGACCTCGGTGGCTCCGGGGTCCGCGCCGTCCAGTTCACCCTGGGCAAGAAGGGTCCCTCCATCGAGAAGATGGCGGTCGCACCGCTGCCCGCCGGCGCGATCGTCGCCGGCGAGGTCCGTGACGCGGGCGCCGTCAGCGCCGCCCTCAAGGAGCTGTGGTCGAAGGAGAAGCTGAAGTCGAAGAAGGTCGTCTTCTCCCTGGCCAACAGCCACGTCCTGGTGCGCCAGATGGACCTGGAGTGGCTCGCGCCCGACGACTTCCGCAAGTCGTTGAAGTACCAGGCGGCGGAGTACATCCCGATGGACATCGACGAGGTCACCGTCGACTACCACGCGCTGCGCGACTTCGAGTCTGTCGACCCGGTGAGCGGCCAGACGCGGCGGTTGCTGCAGATCCTGCTGGTCGTGGCCTCCAACGAGACCCTCGACGGCTTCCTCACCGCGCTCGGTGGCGCCGGTCTGCGACCGGTGCGCGCCGAGATCAGCCCCTTCTCGCTGGTGCGTGCCACCAACCCGGCGCCCCGCCAGGACTCGACCGTCGAGGTGCTCCTCGACCTCGGTGCCCACGTCGCCAACCTCGTCATCCACGAGGGCGGCCAGCCGCGCTACGTGCGGATCATGACCGGGCAGGGCGGCGACGTGCTGACCCAGCTGCTGCGCGACCGCTTCGAGTGGTCCCACGACGAGGCCGAGCAGACCAAGATCGCCCTCGGGATGCCGACCTCGCAGCCCGCGGGAGCCGCGATGGGGGTCTCCAGCACCGTCTTCGGCGGCGTGGCGACCGCCGCGGTCACCACCGACGAGCACCCCGCGCAGACGGTGATCAACGAGTCGGTCTCCCGCCTCATCGGCGAGGTACGTCAGACCGTCGACTTCTTCATGACCAGCGGCCACGACGTCAGCCCGCTGTCGCGGGTCGTGCTGACCGGCGGCGGCGGCAACCTGGGCGGGTTCGCCCAGCGACTGTCGTCCGAGCTGCGCGTGCCCGTCGAGCACGGGAACCCCCTGGACCACCTCTCGATCGGCAGGCGGGTGAAGCTCCCCGACGGAGTCACCCCGCAGGAGATGTCGATCGCTCTCGGCCTCGCGATGGGAACCAGCTGACATGGCGATCATGACCAAGACGGACACCAAGGCCGCCAAGGGCCGGCGCGCTGCCGACCCCGAGGCCGCCGGCCCCGGCAAGGAGAAGCGCGCGGCCAAGGGCGGACGCAAGGGCGCCGGGCGCGACAAGGCCGCCGCCGAGTCGTTCGTGCCGTCGCTCCCGAGCATCAACGTGCTGCCGCCCGCCGTGATGGAGCGCGAACGCGTCGAGCGGCTGCGGCGTACCTTCGCCGTCGCCGCTGTCGGCGCGGTCGCCGCCGTCGGCGCCGGCTTCGTGCTCCAGGCCGGGGCCATCTCCTCGGCCAACGCCGAGCTGGACGCCGAGAGCGCCAAGACGTCGCAGCTGTCCGCGCAGGCGGCCGCCCTGGCTCCGGTGAAGACCTACTACGTCACGGTCGAGGCCAACGAGGCGACGATCCAGCAGACGATGTCGCGCGAGGTCCTGCTCTCCGACGTCGTCGACCGCCTGTACGCCACAGCCCCGCCGACCGTCGACCTCGGCACGGTCTCGATCGCCGTCGACACCACGCCCGTGCTGCCCGACGCAGCCGCAGCACCGCTGGACCCGGCGGCGGCGACCACCGGCGCCTGCCCCTCCCCCGACCCCTACGTCGCCCCCGGCGAGTCGGCGGGCTGCGTGACCATCACCGGCACCGCCGCCTCGCGCGCCGCCCTGGGTGACTGGGAGACGCAGCTGTCCCGGACCGACCTGTTCGACAACCTCTTCATCTCCAGCTCGGCGGCCGCCGCCGAGGCGGGGCCGAACGCGATCACCTTCTCCGCCTCGGTCTCGGTGACCGGTGCGGCCTACGTCAACCGGTACGCCGACCCGGCGTTCGTCGAGGGCAGGACCCGATGAAGAACCTCAACAAGCTCGCCCTGACCAAGCTCGTCGGTGGGGCCGTCGTCCTGCTGATCCTGGTGGTCGGCTACCTGCTGGTCCTGTCGCCGCGGATGAGCAAGGTCGACGAGATCAAGGCCCAGACCGAGTCGACGGCCCAGAACAACCAGGCCGTCGCCACCACCATCGCCGACCTCGAGGACAAGAAGGCCGGCCTCGACGCCCAGCGTCGCATCGCCAAGGCCCTGGCCCGCCGATTCCCGACCACGGCCGTGCAGGCCGACATGTTCGCCGACATCCGCGACGCGGCCGCCCAAGCCGGCATCAAGGACGAGAACGTCACCGCGCTGACCCCGACGGTCCCGGTGACCGCGGACTCCCTGGCGGCCAACGGCGGCGCGACCCTGCCCCAGGCCGGCGTTCCTGCAGGTACCGGTATGGCGACTTCGCAGGTCTCGGCCACGGTGACGGGCACCCGTCAGCAGCTGCAGACCTTCCTGGCGGCCATGGAGGGGCAGTCGCGCTCCTACCTGTTCGACACCGCCGGGCTGAGCCCAGCGGGTGAGACCGACGGCGCCCCCAGCAGCAACTACACGCTGGCGCTGACGGGCTCGATGTTCCTGCTGCCCGCGGTGGTCGACCCGGACGCCCCGCCGCCCGCGGCGACCACCGAGGCTCCGGCCGACACCACGACGGCGCCGTAGGCGTCACCCCTCCCCCGCTGGCGGGCCCCACCTCGAGTCGAGGTGGGGCCCGATCTCGTCCGTGGGACCGCACCCCACGGTGGTCGAGGAGGTCGCGCTAGCGACCGTCTCGAGACCCACCCACCGCCACCGACCCCAGAAACCCATCCACAAACGCGTAGCACACACTTTCGAATATGAGCAATCAGGCGTAGAATAAGCGGCATGAGCACCCGCACCCGGACCCGCAGCAACGACCCGCTGCTCGAGTCCGTGCGCGCGCACCGCGACGCCGAGTCTCGCGAGCAGGTCGCCAAGCTGAACGCAGTCCTGGACTGGGCGGCGGTCAACACCGCCGACGAGTCCGAGACCGCCGCACTGCTCGACCCCATGGAGGAACCCGCCCTGCACCTGGGCGGCACCGGGTGCCCGGTGATCGGCGAGTACGCCGCCCTCGACCTCGCCCTGTCGCTGGGCATGAGCACCGACGGTGGTCTGGCCTACCTCGGCAAGGCGTTGGAGCTGCGCTACCGGCTGCCACGCCTCTACGCGCGGGTCGTCAGGCTCGAGGTGCCGGTGTGGAAGGCGTTCCGCGTCGCCGAGCACACCACCGACCTCCCTGTTCTAGGTGCCGGGGAGGTCGATAAGGACATCGCCCCCTTCCTCCACTCTTGTTCCTGGGCCCAGGTCGACCGGGCCGTCGACGCCGCCCGGGCCAAGCACGACCCCGACGAAGCCGAACGCCGTAGGAAGAAGGCCGCCGAGCACCGCCACGCCGACGTCCACCTCGGTCACGCCAACACCTCGGGCACCGTCGAGATGACCGCGACCCTGGATCTGGCTGACGCGATCGACCTCGAAGCCGCACTCAAGAACGGCGCCCAGGCCTTGGCCGACCTCGGATCGACCGAGTCGTTGGACGTACGCCGCTCCCAGGCCCTCGGCGAGATGGGCCGCCAACAGCTCGCCCTGGACCTGCTCACCGGTGAGATCACTACCGGCGGCGGGTCCGGGCGCGGGGTGACCCTGTACGCCCACGTCGCTGCCGACGACCCCGACCTGCCGGGCTTCTTGGACAACACCTGGTCCCCGGTGCTGGTCGAGCAGATCCGCGCCTGGTGCCAGCAGGCCGGCACCAAGGTCACGATCAAGCCGGTCGTCGACCTCGCATCGAACCCGTGCACCGAGGCCTACGAGCCCACCGACGCGATCCGCGAGCTCGTGCGACTCAGGGACCACACCTGTGTGTTCCCCGGCTGCACCCGGCGCCGTGTCGACCTCGACCACATCGTCCCGTTCTCAGCCGGCGGGCCTACGTCGGCTCACAACCTGGCCATGTTGTGCCGACGTCACCACCGCGCCAAGACCCACTCCCGGTGGCGCTACGTGATGCTGCGCCCCGGGCTCTACCACTGGACCAGCCCCACCGGCGCGACGTTCCTCGTCGACCGCAGGCCCCCGACGCTCCGCCCACCACGCCGACGACCCTGAACGCCCCACCGACCCCGCCCAGCACCACCACGGCGGGGTCACCGGCACGCCCAGCGGTCCTCACCCCACCGTCCGGTCGAGCAGGCTGCACCACACGGTGGTTGAGGAGGCCGCCCGCGGCTGTCACGAAACCACCCAGGCCGCGTCGGTGCCGTGACGGCGTACGACGACTGCGGTCAGGCCGAGATGGGCTCGAAGCGCTCGCGCAGTCGGCGGCCCTCGATGGAGCCGAGGGAGTCGGCCAGGCGGGAGCGGACGGTGGAGACGGCGTCGGCGAAGTCGGCGGAGAGGGACTCGATCGCGTTGGTCGCGTCGACTGCGAAGGCCCAGCGCAGGTCGACGCTGATCAGCGAGTCGTCGCCGACGGCGGCGGCCGCGTCGAGCAGGTAGGCCTCGAAGGTGGCCCAGTCGGCCTGCCAGGCGTGGGGCAGCGCGTCGTCGACCCGGCCCTCGCGCACCAGCTCGAGCGCGGTGGCCATGTAGTGACGCGCCTCGAGCGTGCGCTCGGCGCTGGCCTCCGCGACGGTGGCCCCGCCCAGGCGCTGACGGGCCACCTCGGCGACCTCGGCGGCGGTGGGGGCAGGCAGGCCCTCGAGGTGGTCCAGCGGCGACAGGCGCCGCTCCATCAGGCTCTGCGCCGCGGGGTCGAACGCGGCCGAGAGCCCGTCGCGCGCCGCGCGGACCGCCTCGACGGCGGTCGTCGCCGCCGGCGGGTGCAAGGCGTAGGTCGCCAGGGCGCGGGCCACGGTCGTGGCGATGTCGAAGAACTGCTGGTCCGGGGTCGGGGAGGCGATCATCACGCGCTCCCACATGATCGCCTGGACGGTATTGATGTCAGCGGCCCACGTGGCGCTCACGGCGCCGAACGCGTTGCCCTCCGCGGCGTAGCGACGGGCCAGCCCGCGATAGCTCGCGATCCGGCTCGTCGTGTCGGCGTACAGCACCTCGGGCGTGTGGCTGGTGATCGTCACCGTGGTTGCTTCCTCTGCTCAGGCGGTCTGCGTCCATGAGGTGTATCGGCCCGCGACCTGCGGCGCCGTAGCCTTCCGACCGACCAACTTGGCCTGGCGGCTAGGCGCCCTCGGTCGAGGCCTCACGCAGGCGGGTGTCGGCTGCGGTCACGTGGCCCTGCAGCTCGGTGGTGACGACGGCCAGCCGGTCGGCCTCGGCGCGCAGCCGCTGCTGCTCGGCGGCGACGGCGGCCGCCCGCTCCCGGACCCGCTGGAGGTCGGCGTGGGCCGTCTCGTGGTGTGCCTGCAGCTCGGCCGCAGCCCGTCGTACGGCGCCGGCCCGCTCGCTGGCCCGGTCGTGCTCGAGCTGGGCCCGGGCCAGGGCCTCGCGGGCCGCAGACAGCTCGAGCTCGGCGGCCGCGACCTCCTGAGTCATCTGGTGGGCCACCCGCTCGACGTCGACGGCGGCCGACTCCAGCCGCGGGGTGTCGAGCGCGAGGTCGGCCGCGTGCTGCTGGGCCCGGCCCAGCGCCGCCTGGACGTCGTCGACGGCGACCAGGTGCCGGTCGAGGGCGGCGAGCGCACGGGCGCGCACGGCCCGCGCGGCGTCGGCCGGCACCGGGCTGGCCACCGGAACCACCGGCGCCACCGGGGTCACAGCGACAGGAGCCGGCACCGGCAGCGGCACAGGACGGACCACCGGCGGCGGCGCCACCGACGTGTACTCCGGGACGGGGTGGGCGCGCAGGACGTGGGCCGGCGCCCCGGGCCGTACGACGATCTCGGCGAGCCGCGCGTTGACCAGGGCGTGCAGGAGGTAGCCGGTCTCGAAGCGGGTGAAGCCGCACTCCCCCGCGACCTCGTCGACGGTGCGCTGGCCGTTCATCGCGTGCAGCAGCGCCTGGGCCTCGGCCGGGACGCCGACGGGGGCGGCCTCCGGGGGCCCACCGGTGGGCACGGGGTAGCAGACCTCGACGGCGCTGCCCGCGGCGATCGAGCCCCACAGCAGCTCCCACCGCGCGCGGCGCTTGACCACGGCCTTGAGGACGCTGCTGATCGCGACCGGCGCCATCGTGAACGACGTCGTGGTCACCCCCGGGACGAAGACCCCCTCGGCGCCGACCCAGGTGGCCATCGCGCCGATGGCCGACAGGGTGATCTCGCGGTGCACCGCGGCCAGCACGTCGGCCGCCAGGTCGCCCCGCTCCACCAGCGCGTGGCCGAGGTACGGCGAGTGGGCGTCACCGTCGCAGGCGGCGAGGACGGCGTCGAAGGCCTCGGCGGTGACCAGGTTGCCCGACCTCAGCCGGTGCCCCACCCGCGGTCGGAACCCGTCGACGTCGACCGCCACCAGGGCGCCGTCGACGAGGTAGACCTGCCCGGACCGCACCTCGCCCCGGTCGACGACCTGCAGGCACCCCGTCCCACGGTCACGGGCCCCGCTCAGCAGCCCGGGAACCGTCTCGCCCAGAGGCGCGCTCGTGGTCATCGTTCCTGCCCTCGTTCGATCGTGGGAGCCGGCCTGTCCCGTCGGTCCTCCCCCTAGGGATCGACCCGGGGGTGGTCGGTCTTGAGTGCTCCGGCGCGCGGACTTCGACCGGTCTGGACGCACGCCGAAATCGTTCCAGCGGCGCGGTCCGCCGGCCGATACCTCTCCTGATCACGACCCGCGCGCCCGCGAAGGAGACCCCGTGCGCCACCGCACCGCCCGCACCCGCCTGCTCGGCGTCGCCACGAGCCTCGCCGTGGCGCTGGCGTGCGCGGCGGCACCGCTGCCAGGGGCCCGCGCCGACGGCGGGTCGGGTACGGCGGCGGCCGGCGCGGGGGCGTACGACGGCGACCGGTCGGGGGCCGACGAGCTGAGCGCGCTGCGTCGGGAACTCCGGGGCGCCGACATCTCCACGCTGGCGGCCAAGGCGGCCGAGATCCAGGCGGCGTTCGTGTCGGCGGCCATCGGCTATCGCCAGGCACGCACCGACGCCGCCGCGGCCCGCGAGGTCGCCGCGGCCAAGAAGGCCGACCTCGACGAGGCGCAGGGCGTGGTCGAGGCGGCCCGCGCGGAGCTGCGGTCCTCGGTGATCTCGGCCTACACCGAGGGCATGGGGCCGCGGTCGTCGCCCTTGGCGGCGGTGCTGTCGTCGCGCTCGGACTCCCCCAGCGACGCGCTGGCGGCCGGGATGTCGCTGCAGCTGATGATCTCGTTGGCCCGGGCCAGCGACGCCCGGGCCCAGCAGGTGCTCGACCGGGCCCAGATCCTGGCCGAGGAGGCGGCGCGGGCCGAGGCGGCCGCGCACGACGCCGAACGCCGGGCCGAGGCGATGCTCACGCAGATCCAGCGCCAGGCCAAGGTGCTCGCCCACGCCTCGCAGCGCGCCGTCGGCGCGGCGGAGGAGATCGCCGAGGCCCAGCAGGCCGCGCGCGACCGGGCCGCCGCCGAGCAGTGGCAGGCCTACCTGCGCTCGCTGGCCCGCGCCGGGGTCAAGGCCCCGACCGCCGCGCAGATGCTCGACCCCCGCACCCTGCCCGACCGCTTCGGCCCCCTCGAGCTCGCACCGCCGCCGTCGGCCCCCCGCTCCGCGCGCCCACGCCAGGTCCGGGGAGTCGCCACGACGAGGTCGGGGCGCTCGACCCTCACCGTCCTGCCCGCCCAGACCATCGCCGTGGTCACGCGCGCGTTCGCGGCGCTCGGCACGCCGTACGAGGTGGACGCCTCGGGCCCCGACAGCTATGACTGCGGCGGGTTCACCCAGGCCCTGTGGGCCGACGAGGGGTTCCGGCTCGGTCCGGACCCCGCGGCCCAGCTCGCGGCGAGCATGCCGGTGAGCTACGCGGAGGTGCAGGTCGGCGACCTCGTCTTCACCGGCACCCGCCGCCGCAGCCTGCAGAACGTCGGCCTCTACGTCGGCGCCGACCTGATGCTCGCGGCCGACGGCCCGACCGCCGCGGTCGCCGTCGTCCCCGTCTCCTCCCCCGTGGCCGTGGCGCGGGTGACCCTGCCGGCACCGACGCGGCCCGGGCGGCGCGGGGCGCGGCGCGAGCCGGCAGACTCCGCGACCATCCGGTGCGGGCTCGACACCCAGGTCTCGTCGACGGCCGGCTTCGTCTCGCCGGTTGCCGAGGGTGACTTCACCTTCACCAGCCGCTGGGGCGAGACCGGGCCGCACTGGGCCAGCTATCACACGGGGCTCGACTTCGCCGCCGCGCCGGGCACCCCGGTGGTGTCGGTGCTGGCCGGCACCGTCGTCTCGGTCGAGGACAGCCCGTGGGCCGGGCCGTTCTACACGACCATCGACCACGGTGACGGCGTCACGACCACCTACGCCCACATGGAGCGCTCGGACGTCGACCCCGGCGACGTCGTCGAGCCCGGCCAGCTGATCGGCGCCGTGGGCGCCTACGGCAACGCCACCGGCCCGCACCTGCACCTCGAGGTCCACGTCGACGGCTACGACGTCGACCCGATGCCCTACCTGCTGGGCACCGCCGCCACCACCGGCGCCGGGTGGGGCGGCCTGGCCAACGGGATGATCCCGACCAACCTGCTGTGCCCGGTCACGGCCGCGCCCGGGCACCTGCTGCGCTGCGACGCGGCGCGCGCCCTGGACGTGCTGGCGTCGGCGTACGAGGACGCGCTGGGTGAGCCCTTCTGCGTCACCGACTCCTACCGGACCTACGCCGCCCAGGTCGCGCTGTTCGCCCGCAAGCCGTCGCTGGCGGCGGTGCCGGGCACGAGCAACCACGGGTGGGCGCTGGCGGTCGACCTGTGCGGCGGCGCCGAGTCGTTCGGCACCCCCGAGCACGACTGGCTGGTGGCCAACGCGCCGCGCTGGGGCTGGGTCGACCCGACGTGGGCGCGCCCGGGCGGGTCGAAGCCGGAGCCCTGGCACTGGGAGTTCGGGCAGGTGTCCTGACGGCTCGCCCGGGACGCGTCAGACGCGTCGGCCCTCGGCGGTGCGGGGCACGGACGCCTCGTGGACCTGGCACGGCGGGCCGGAGTGCTCGATGGTGTCGGGCAGGAAGCCGGGCGACCCGGTGCACCCGCGCACGACCTTGCCCTTGTAGATGCGGCCCACCCCCGCGAACGACGACCGCGAGTGGGCGGGGCCCTTGGCGCCGTTCTCGCCGGTCACCGCGACGATGTAGGACGGCTGGATCTTGACCTGCTGCCCGGTGTCGGGGGTCAGCAGCAGCTCGTAGTGGTGGATCGCGCACCGGCCCAGGAACGTCTGGTCGGCCCCACCGGGCATGCGCACGGTCACGAGTGCGCGGGTGCCGTGGAAGGGGCCGAGGTCCATCCGCTGGCCGGACGCGACGACGAACGTCGTGGCGAGGTGCCCGGCGTAGCGCCCGTAGCCGTAGCGCACCGGGTAGGACTTGCCGATCACCTCGCGCACGGCCTCCTCGGCCGCGGCGAAGTCGACGGCACGGCCGCCGGTGAGCCAGCGCGGCTGGCCGTCGTTGGAGACCACCAGGTCGCCGACCTCCCACGCGAACGAGTTGGGCTCGGCGGTCACCTTGGCCTCGAAGTGGCTGGTCTCCCACAGCCACACCTCGAGCAGGTCGAGGTCGACGTAGCGCCACGGGATCGGCGACAGCCCCGCTGAGTCGTTCACGCCTTCACCCCCTGGTCGCTGTGGTCGTCGTCGTCGGACCGCGCGTCGCGCGGCAGTGCGCCCTTTAGTCTGCCGGACCCCGGCACCCGCGTGGGAGGAACCGCCAGGTCCGAGACGTCGACCGACGGCGACCACGCGCACCGACGACGAGACCCCCACGACCGGGTCGTGGGGGCCTCGTCGTACGCCGGGCTGCAGGGGCCCGTCGTCACGTCCGCGAGATGGGAGGCATGCTCGGGACTCGTCGGGTGGGTACGCCGTGGGTGGGCGCCGGCAGGACGTCGACGTGGACGTCCGCCTCGGCCTCGGCCTCGACGTCCGTCTCTGCCTCGACCTCTGCCTCGGGCTCGACCTCGGCCTCGGGGTCCTGGTCGGACCACTCCTGCGCCGACCACTCCTCCTCGGCCCACCCCTGGGTCTCGGACCAGTCGGTCTCGACCTCCACCTCGGACTCCACCTCGACCAGGTCCACCTCGGGCTCAGCCTCGAGCTGCGGGGTCCAGGCCTCCACGTGCAGGACGGGCGCCGGCTCCTCGGGCTCCTCGAGCGGCTCGGCCGGGAGCGCCAGGGCCAGCACCGGCGCGGCCGGGGCAGGGAGCGCCGCGGCCTCGTCGGTCGCGAACGCGTGCGGCGCCGCGCCCGGGACGAAGCCGAGCTCGGCGGCCAGGGACGCGAAGATCGCGGGCTCGAGGCTGGGCAGAGGCTGGAGCTGCTGGGCTGTCGACATCGTGACCTCGGGGGGGTTGTCGGTGCTGTTGCTACAGGTCGTGCTGCAGGTCGTGCATCGGGTCGTGCATCGGGTACTGCTGGAGGTATCGGCTCCCAGCGACGCCGGGTTGAGGCCGGGGCGTCGACGACTCAGGCGTGGGCGGCGTACGGCGGCCATGGGTCGTGCGGCGCGTCGAGCGCGTCGCACCACTGCGACGCGGTGGCGCCCTGCATCAGCGCCGCCACGTCGGGGGCGATCGCCGCACCGGTCTCGGGGTCGATGCCGAGCTCGACGGCGACGAGGTCGGCGCACGGGGCCGGCTCGTCCTGCCAGGTGTGGTCGGGGTCCAGGAGGGGATCGCGCCGGGCGACGGGCTGCCGGGGCCGGACCGGTACGACGGGTCCGGCCGGCAGCGACGCCTCCGGGGTCCGGGCAGCCGCGCCGGACACGTCAGCAGTCCGGGCGGCCAGGAGCGGCCCGAAGTAGGCGTCCCGGCGGGCGTCCGCGGCGGCCTCGGCGGCAGCGAGCCGCTCGGCACGTCGCCCACGGAGCCTTCTCATGACGAAGGTATCGGCACGACCGGGCCGCACCTGAGGGATCGGCCGTGCGAGAAACGACGCGCCGGTCGGGTCGGCCGACCGCGACCGCCGGGCCGCCTCGGGTCGTATCCTGACCCGGCCACGCCACGCCCAGCAGGGAAGTTGACCCATGCTCCTCACCAACCTCGCGCTCTTCGCCGCGATCGGGCTGGCCGTCGCCGCGAGTGCCGCCTACATCGTCCATCGGGTGCGCAGGGTCAGCCGCGAGGCCCGCGCGCGTGAGCAGCGACGGGCCGCCGCGCTGCTGGCCGAGGTCGGCGCCGCGCCGCCTACGGCGGTCCCGGTCCTCCCGGTGCGCCCGATGCGCCCCGTGCGTCCCGTCGGTGCTGTGGATCCCGTGGGTCCCGTGGGCGCCGAGCCTGCGGCGGGGCGCCTCGACGACGCCCTCAGCTCGTTCTTCGGTGCCCCTGCCGTGGCCCCGACCGTCGTACCCCCTGCGACGCCTGCCGCGCCCGCCGCCGACGGCTCGGCCCTCACGGCCTGCGCCCGCGACCTCGCGGACCGGTTGCGCGAGGCGGCCGACCGCATCGACGAGATCGCGGCCCGCGCGACCGGGACCACCGAGGAGCGGTCGGAGTCGATCGTGTCGGTGGCCACCGAGGCGACCTCGCCCGCTGCGTTGCGGCCGGTGATCAGGGCCGGTCTGCCGACGTCCGGCCCCGGCTGAGCCGAGGCTGCGGTCGAGCGGTCTCGTGACGGTTGCCAGGGCAACCTCCTCGACCACCGTGCGCGCGGGGCTAGGAGCTCAGGGCGTGGGCGAGGCCCTGGCGCAGGGAGGCGGTGGCCCGGCTGCGCAGCTGGCTGACGCGCGACTCCGTCACCGACAGGACCTGACCGATCTCCCCCAGGGTGAGGCCCTCGAAGAAGTAGAGGGCGATGACGATCTGGTCGCGCTCGGGCAGGGTCTTGAGCGCGTCGAGGAGCGCCTGGCGGGTGTCGGCGTCCTCGAGGGCGGCGTCGACGGCCGGGGCCAGGTCGTCGAGCGCGGCGACCTCGTCGTCCTCGACCGTCGAGACCGAGGTGGGCCGCTCACGCAGGTCGCGCAGGGCCTGGGTCGTCAGGTCGAGCTCGGCGGCGAGCTCGGCGTCGCTGGGCGCCCGGCCCAGGCGGACCTGCAGCGCCTCACGGGCCTTCTCGACGTCGCGCAGCTTGCTGCGCACCGAGCGCGGCACCCAGTCCGCGGCCCGGATGCTGTCGATGATCGCCCCGCGGATGCGCGGCACGGCGTAGGTCTGGAACGCCCAGCCCCGGTCGGGCTCGAACCGCTCGATCGCGTCCATCAGGCCGATGACGCCCTCGGAGACGAGGTCGGCGGAGTCGACGCTCTGCGGCAGCCCGCTGCGCACGCGGCCGGCGACGTACTTGACCAGCGGGGAGTACTGCAGCACCAGCTGGTTGCGCAGCTCGGGCGAGCCGGTCTCCTTGTAGCGGCGCCACAAGAAGTCCACCTCGTCGGCGCCTACCGTCGTCACAAGGCGAACCCTAGCGAAACGTCACGGACCGCGGGCCGGGAACGGCGCCGCCGGTGCCACGTCGTGCTGAGAAGGTGGAGACCGGGGAGGGGGGACCCGGTCTCACCTGGAGCATCGGAGCGCCGCGGGGGCGACTTGAGGGCTCAGGCGAGGATCTCGAGCGCGCGGCTCGGGTCGGCGCGGTAGCGCACGATGAGCTCGGCCGTGGCCTCGTCGATGCGGTCGTGCAGCGCGCGCCGGTACGACGTGAGCGTCAGCTCGGCGGCGCCGAGGCGCTCGAGCGCCTCGGCGGTGTCGGAGGCGTCGGTGGGGGTCACCCACACCCCGGCGAGGTCGGGCAGGTCGGGCAGGGGGTCGGCCGCCCGGACCCGGTGCAGGGCCTGGCGGACGTAGCCGGTGCCGGTGTCGCCCAGGACACGACCCAGCGCGTCGACGTCGATCGGGGAGTCACCGAGGTTGCCGGCCTTGAGCAGGTCGACCCGGGCGTGGATCAGACGACGCCAGTAGGAGATGCGCTCCTCCTCGGTGCGCAGCCGCTCGCGGTACTCGCGCAGCTCGGCCAGGCTCACCGAGGCCAGGTGGGGCGAGGCCACCGCGTCCTTGATGGTGCGCCGCTGCCCGCTCAGGGGCAGGTCGTCGTCGGTCACATCGTCAACTCTAAGTGACCCGAGGGGCGGGTGGTGCCCGGTTGCCCGCATCCGTACGTCGCCACTTGACGACGACCTCGGCCGGCGACTCAAGTGCCGCGCCGCCGCGGCCGATCCTTGGGATGTCCCCTCCACCCGGGAGCCCCCCATGAGTTCCACCGTCCCCGGGCCCGTCCTCCCCCTCGTGACGCCGTCATGAGATCACCGACGAAGCCCGACACCGCCGTCGCGGCGTGGCAGCCGACCCGCACGCCCGCAGCACGCCGCGACCCCCTCACGGGGCTGGCGCGCCGTGAGGAGCTCGACGACCACGGGCCCGCCCTGCTGGCCCACGCCACGGCGCTGGGCCGCACCGCGGTGCTGATGGTGCTCGACCTCGACGGCTTCAAGGAGCTCAACGACGTCGCCGGCCACCACGTGGGCGACCACGTCCTGGCCGAGGTCGGCCGCCGGCTGCACGAGATCTCCGGCGACCACGACCTCGTGGTCCGGCTCGGCGGCGACGAGTTCGCGGTGCTGTGCACCCCGACCAAGGCCCCCACCGACACCGGACCGGCCCGCGCGCAGCGCGTCATCGACGCCCTCGCCGAGCCGCTGGAGGTCGACGACCTCACCGTCACCGTCGGGGTCTCGGTCGGGCTGGCCTCCTACGGCGTCGACGGCACCACCCTCGACGAGCTGCTGCGCGCCGCCGACCAGGCGATGTACGCCGCCAAGGAGGCCGGGTCGCGGCAGTGGCGGGCCAGCACGCAGCCAGGGCCCCACGAGGAGAGCCGCAACCGCCAGCTGGTCGAGGACCTCGAGGCCGGGCGCGCCGCCCAGCAGCTGCAGCTGCACTACCAGCCCCAGGTGTCGATGACCACGGGCGAGGTGGTCGGGTTCGAGGCGCTCGTCCGGTGGAACCACCCCGACCTCGGGCTGCTCCCGGCCCGCGAGTTCGTCCCGCTCGCCGAACGCACCGGCACCATGGGTCCGATCACCGACGCGGTGCTCGAGATGGCGCTGGGCGACATGGTCGCGCTCCAGGGCCACGTCCCCGGCGCGCGACTCGCGATCAACGTGACCCGGCGCCACATCCTGGCGCGGGGGCTCGTCGACGACCTGGCCGACGCGGCCCAGCGGCACGGCCTGGCCCCGCAGGACATCGTCCTGGAGATCTCCGAGCCGCTGACCATGCTCAGCTCGGAGGCCCACGACGTGTTCGCCTCGCTCAGCGAGGGCGGGTTCGCGGTGAGCATCCGCGGCTTCGGCACCGCCCGCTCGTCGCTGACAGCACTGTGGAACAACCCGTCGGTCCGCGAGGTCAAGGTGGACCCCTCGATCGTCGCGGTCCTCGACGACGACAAGACCCGCCAGCTGGTCGGCGCCCTGGTCAGCGCGGCCCACAGCCTCGGCATCCGGGTGGTCGCGCAGGGCGTCGAGGACGCCGTGGCGGCCGCGGCGCTGGCCCGCCTGGGCTGCGACGTGCTGCAGGGCTACTGGGTGGGCGTGCCGTCGCGCCTGCCCGACCTGGGTGAGTGGTGCGCGTCCTGGCGGCCCCAGCAGGTCCTCGCCCTCCACGGCTGACGGCACGACTGACGGCACGACTGACGGCACGACGTCTCGGCCGGCCGAAGTGGTCAAGTGACCCCCCTGCGGTCCCGATGACTCAGGTGCAGCCCGTCACCACCGTCCCCCGGAGACCCTCATGTCGCCTCGCCCGCCGGCCCCGTCCCTGGCCCGCTCGGTCGCGCCCCGCACCCCAGCGTCGGGGCCGCGGCGATGAGCACCTGGTCGCTGCTGCCCACGGTGTACGTCGTGGTGTCGGTCGGCATCCTGGGCCTGCTCATCGGCTCCTTCCTCAACGTGGTGGTCCACCGCGTGCCCGCCGGGCTGTCGGTGGTCAACCCGCCGTCGGCCTGCCCCGGCTGCGAGCACGTCATCCGCGCCCGCGACAACGTCCCGGTCGTGTCCTGGCTGCTGCTGCGCGGGCGGTGCCGTGACTGCGCCCAGCCGATCCCCGTGCGCTACCCCCTGGTCGAGGCCGGCACCGGCGTGGCCTTCGCCCTGACGGCCTGGCGCCTGGGCGACGACCCCGTCGTCCTGCTCGCCTCGCTGGTCGTGGTCGGCGCCGGCATCGGCCTGGCGCTCATCGACCTCGAGCACCAGCGGCTGCCCTTCGCGATCACCCGCGTGATGACCCTGCTGGTCGTGCTCGTCGTCGTCGCCGGGTCCGCGGCCGGCGTGTCCGACGTCGAGTGGTCGGCCGTCGCCGTCTCCGTCGCCAGCTGGACCGGTCTCTACGCCCTGCTGCACTACGGCTCCGGTGGCCGCGCCATGGGGTTCGGCGACGTCGCCCTGGCCCCGGTGCTCGGCCTGGTGCTCGGGCTCGTGGGCTGGCCGGCCAGCCTGGTCGGCCTGTTCGCGGGCTTCGTGCTGGGCGCCGTGGTCCTGGTCCCCCTGCGCGTGACCGGGCACCTGGGCCGCCGTGCGCCGGTCCCGCACGGGCCCTTCATGCTCGCGGGCGCCGTCCTCGGCCTCTTCGTGGGCGTCCCGCTGAGCCAGGCCTACCTGTCAACGATGGGCATCGCCTGACCGGTCGACGGTCCCCGCATGGCCCGAACTGACTAGGGCGTCAGGGCCGCGGGTGGGTTGTGCGCCGTCGACGGCGTACCAGATGATTCATGGACCGCATAGCGTCACACCAGTCACACGTCCACGGCCGGTCTAGATATGTGCCATTGTTTTACTCAAACAGTGGCGGGACCGGTCGAACCCCGCAAGGCTGGCGGTCGACCCGCTCCACTCCCACTCCTGCGCTCCCGTCGCACGCCCCTGACCTGGAGGTTCCGTGCAGCCCTCGGTCCTCGTCATCGGCCATGACGCCGACCGGCTGCAGGCGACCTGCGACGCGCTGGCCCTGGGGCGGCTGACCAACCCGGTCGTGGCGTGCCGCGACGCCTCCGACGCGCGCGACTACGTCCTGGGCCGCCCGCCGTACGACGACCGCGACCAGCACCCGCTGCCGGCGGTCGTGGTGACCGACCTGCACCTAGGCGAGGGCAGCGGCCTCGACGTCCTGCGGCTGGTGCGCAGCCACCTGTCGCTGCGCCGCACCCCGGTGATCGTGGTGGCCGACGAGGCCGAGGACCACGAGATCACCGAGGTCCAGCACCTCGGCGCCGCCGCGTTCCTCGCCCAGCACCTGGCCGCCGACGTGCTGCTCGGGGTCATCCGCGACACCGGCGTCCCCTGGTCCGTCGGCCGCGTCGAGGCCGGCGCATGACCGCGCCGCTGCCCGTGCCGGGCGACTCGGGCGACGTGTCCTCCGCCAAGGTCACCCTGGGCCTGGCCGAGCACGACGCCGACCTGCCCACCACCACCTCGCTCATCACCGCGATCGCCGAGATGCGCGGCGAGCTGTCCCTCGACCGCCAGGCGCTGGTGCTCCTCGCGGCCACCGTCTCCAACGCCGCCGAGATCGCCGACGTCCACGGGGCCCACGCCCTCGAGGTCGTCTCGGCGCAGGTGGCGCGCCGCACCCTGCAACACGACACGCTGCGGGTGCAGCTGCTGCGCGCCTCGCCCCTGGGGGGCTTCCTCGCCGCGGTCGTCGTCGACCGCGACCTGGCCCGCGCGCAGGTCGACGAGCTGCTCAGCGACGTACGCCGCCTGGTGGGCCTGACCGACGACCAGGTGTGGCCGGTCGTCACCGTCGGCGCCTGCGAGTGCGACGACGACGACATCGGCGCCGTGATCCGCGACGTGCGCTCGTCGGTGGTCGCCGCCGGCCGCGAGTCGCCCGGCGCGACGCGCTGGCGCGCGGGCGTGTCGGCCCCCGGGGTCGTCGACGACCTGGGTCGTGCGCGCGACCTCGCCCTGGCCATCGAGTCGCACGCCGCCCACCCCGACCAGCTCCACCTGCACTACCAGCCGCTGCACGACCTGCGCAGCGGTCGCGTCGTCGGCGCCGAGGCCCTGCTGCGCTGGGACCACCCCGAGCGCGGCTCGATCTCGCCGATGCTCACCGTCGAGGCCGCCGAGCGCACCGGGCTGATCGTGCCCCTCGGGCGCCTGGTCCTCAGCCTGGCCCTGGGCCAGGTCGCCGAGTGGCGCGGCCGCCTCGACCCCGACTTCCGCATCCACGTCAACGTCTCGCCGCTCGAGCTGCGCGAGCCGTCGTACGTCGACGCCGTCGAGGCCGCGCTGATCCGCGCCGGCGTCGCCCCCTCGCAGCTGGTCCTCGAGGTCATCGAGACCGCCCTGCTCGCCGACGAGCCGTCGGTCTACACCACCCTCTTCGCGCTGCGCGACCTCGGCGTCGGCCTCAGCATCGACGACTTCGGCACCGGCTACTCCTCGATCGCCCACCTGCACCGCCTGCCGATCGACACCGTCAAGGTCGACCGCTCCCTGATCTCGGGCGTCGCCGACGAGTCGAGCGACTTCATGCTCACCCGTGCCGTGCTCGGCCTGGTCGCCACGCTCGGCGTGATGGTCGTGGCCGAGGGCATCGAGACCGCTCTCGAGGCCGCCCACCTGCGCTCGATGGGCTGCCATTTCGGCCAGGGCTACCACCTCGGCCGTCCCGTGCCGCCGGCGCAGTTCCTGCCGGCCCCGCCGAGTCGGGCCCGCAGCGTCTCGTCGACCGCGACCGCCTGAGGCTCCGACGGTCCTGGACGGACTGGCGTCCTACGTGGTCGCCGGCTCCGGCTCGTCGCCGGCCTCGAGCCAGCCGCGGAAGGCCTCGAGGTTGTGGGTCGGCTCGCCGCGCAGCTTGCGCCACTCCCACTCCTTGCGGATCGAGGAGGCGAAGCCGAGCTCGAGCAGCGGGTTGAAGGACTCGTCGGCGGTGGCGAGCACCGCCCCGAGGATGCGGTCGAGCTCGTCGGGCGTCACCACGGCCAGCGGCAGCCGGGCGTCGAGGTAGATGTCTCCGAGCCGGTCGATGGCGAAGGAGACGGCGTAGGTGCGCAGGTTCTTCTGCAGCAGCCAGCGGTAGACCCCCTCGTGGTTCTCGTCGGGCGAGCGGCACACGAAGGCGTGGATCGCGACGTAGTGCGGGCCGACGTCGAGGCGGACGGCGGTCTGCAGCTTCTTCTCGCCGGGCAGTGCGAACCCGAACACGCCGGCGTCGGGGCCCGCGGGCTCCTCGACCTCGATCTCGTTGGCGGCGAGGTAGTCACGGACGACGGCGACGACGGCAGGGTCAGCGGGCATCCTGCGATGCTCGCATGAGGGTGCGGGCCCGGCGGTACACCCCGAGCGTCTGGTCGGCGGTCGCGTCCCACGAGAACTCCTGCGCCTGCAGCAGGGCCCCGGCGGCCAGCCGAGCCCGTTCGGCGTCGTCGCAGGCCGCCCGCCGCAGCGCGGTGGCCCAGTCGGCGGGCTCGTGGCCGGGCACGAGGAGCCCGCTGCGGCCGTCGCGCACGACGGTCGTCAGACCGCCGACGGCGGCCGCGACGACGGGGGTGCCACAGGCCTGGGCCTCGACGGCGACCAGGCCGAACGACTCGTTGTAGGACGGGACGGCGACCACCGTCGCCGCGGCGTACCAGCGGGCGAGCTCGGCCTGGGTCACCGGCGGCACGAACCGGACGACGTCGGCGATGCCGAGCTCGGCGGCCAGGGCCGCCAGCGCGGAGGGCCGGTCGAGCCCGCTGCCCGAGGGGCCGCCGACGACCGGCACGAGCAGGCGTGAGCGCAGGGCGGGGTCGCGCTCGAGCATCACGGCGACCGCGCGCAGCAGCACGTCGGGCGCCTTGAGCGGCTGGATCCGGCCGGCGAACATCAGCACGACCGCGTCGCGGGGCAGCCCGAGCGCGTCGCGCGCCGTGCCAACGTCAGTGGGCCGGAAGACCCCGAGGTCGACCCCCGGGTGGACGACCTCGACCCGACCGGGGTCGGCGTCGTACAGGTTGATGAGCTGCTTGGCCTCGAGGTCGGTGTTGGCGACCAGCACGTCGGCGGCCTCGACGACCTGCTCCTCGCCGATGACCCGCGCGGCGGGCTCGGGGATGTCGCCGTCGGCGAGCGCGTCGTTCTTGACCTTCGCCATGGTGTGCATGCTGTGGACCAGCGGCACGCCCCAGCGGTCGCGGGCCAGCGCCCCGACCTGGCCCGACAACCAGTAGTGGGAGTGGACGGCGTCGTAGTGGCCGACCGGCTGCGCCGCCTCGGTGCGCAGCACCTCGCGGGCAAAGACGCAGAGCTGGCCGGGCAGCTCGTGCTTGGTGAGCCCCTCGAAGGGGCCCGCGGTGATGTGACGGACCGACACCCCGTCGACGAGGGGCACGACGGGGTCCAGGCGCGAGCTGGTGGCGCGGGTGAACACGTCGACCTCGACACCGCGGGCGGCCAGGCGGCGTGCGAGCTCGACGACGTAGACGTTCATGCCGCCGGCATCGCCGGTGCCGGGCTGGTCGAGCGGGGAGGTGTGCAGGCTGATCATCGCAAGCCGCCTCAGTTCACCCATGAACGACGCAACCACGCGTCAGGACCGGTGATTCCCGGGGCGGGCCACGGCCACCTCCGGGCGCGGTCGGCGCAGCAGCGCGACCGCGACGCACAACGTCGCCACGCCCCCGAGGACGGCGTCGACCTCGCGGTCGGGAGCGGCGTCGCGCAGCACGGCGAGCACCGCGAGGGCCAGGGCGACCGAGCCCGCACCGCAGACGATCGTCAGCCACCAGGCCCGCACCAGGCCGGCGCCGGCGACCGCGACGGCCACCGACACGAGCACCAGACCGACGACGGAGAGCAGGTCCGCGTCGACGAACAGGTTGGCGACCAGGCACACGCCCCCGACCAGCGCGGCTCCCATCTCGACCATCCGCACCCAGCACCCCGTTCCTCGGGTTTCCCCGGTCCGACCCGACGACGGGTCAGTCTGCCAGTCCGGGATGATCGAGGACATGACCGACAGCCCGACCTCCGCAGCCGTGAGCACCGCCGTCAGGACCGCCGTCGTCACCGGCGCCAGCAGCGGCATTGGTGCCGCCACCGCCCGCACCCTCGCCGGGCTGGGCTTCCACGTCGTCTGTGCCGCCCGGCGTACCGACCGGGTCGAGGCGCTGGCCGCCGAGATCGGCGGTACCGCCGTCACCTGCGACGTCACCGACGCCGACTCGGTCGCTGCGCTCGCCGCGGTCGTCGGTGAGCGGCTCGACGTGCTGGTCAACAACGCCGGCGGCGCCTACGGCTCCACCCCGGTCGCGCAGGCCGACGCCGACGAGTGGCGCCGGATGTACGACGTCAACGTGATCGGCCTGGTGCAGGTCACCCGCGCCCTGCTCCCCGCACTGCTGCGGGCCGAGGACGGCGCCGGCGTCATCTGCAACGTCGGCTCGACCGCCGGCCGCATCGCCTACGAGGGCGGCGGCGGCTACACCGCCGCCAAGCACGGCACCCAGGTCGTCACCGAGACCCTGCGCCTGGAGCTCTGGGACCAGCCGGTCCGGGTCTGCGAGGTGGCGCCGGGCATGGTGCGCACCGACGAGTTCGCCCTGGTCCGCTTCGACGGCGACGCCGAGAAGGCCGCCTCGGTCTACGCCGGAGTCGCCGAGCCGCTGGTCGCCGAGGACGTCGCCGACGCCATCGGCTGGATGGTCACCCGCCCCCGCCACGTCAACATCGACGAGCTCGTGATCCGGCCGCGCGCCCAGGCGGCGCAGCACAAGGTCCACCGCGTCCTCGACTGACGGCGCACGCCGGCTGAGCTCGCGAAGCGGGCCACGCACCCCCACCCCACGCCGTACGGCAGAATCTGGCCCATGCAGACGATCGGACTGATCGGCGGGATGAGCTGGGAGTCCAGCGCCGTCTACTACCAGGCGCTCAACCAGGGCGTGGAGAAGCGACTCGGCGGGCTCTCGTCGGCGAGGACCGTGATGGCGTCGGTCGACTTCGCCGAGGTCGACGCCCTGCAGCAGCAGGAGAAGTGGGACGACGTCGCCGAGGTCCTGGCCGCGGCCGGGCGCTCGGTCGAGGCGGCCGGCGCCGACTTCCTGATGATGTGCACGACGACGTTCCACCGGGTCGCCGACCAGGTCGAGCAGGCGGTCTCCGTCCCGCTGCTCCACCTCGGTGACGTGATCGCCGAGGCCGTCGTGGCCCGCGGCCTCGACTCGGTCGGGTTCATCGGCACGGCCTACCCGATGTCGCGCCCCTTCTTCGTCGACCGGATCGCCTCGCACGGCCTGACCGTCCACGTCCCCGACGCCGCCCACCACGAGGCCGTCAACCGCATCGTCTACGACGAGCTCGTGCACGGCCGGGTCCTCGACGCCTCGCGCCGCACCGTCGTCGGCCTGGTCGACGAGCTCTGGGACGCCGGCGCCAAGGGCCTGGTCATCGGGGCGACCGAGCTCGAGCTGCTGGTGCGCCAGGCCGACGTCGAGCTGCCGCTGTTCCCGGCCACCACGTTGCACGTCGACGCCGCGCTCGACCGCGCGCTCTCCTGACTGGTCGCCTCCGCCCGGGCCTGTGGCCGGCCTGGTCTGTGGTCGGGGCGCCGTTCTGCTGATCGGCCCGGACCCGGCGCACGCTCAGCGGTCGGCGCCCTCGCCGTCTCCCGGGTCGCGCAGCACCAGGTCGACCAGCTGACGCAGGTCGTCGGTCATCTCGCGCTCGGCGAAGCGCCCGGTGCGACCGTCGACCTCGAGCTCGTAGGTGAAGCCGTCGGGGTGGGTGGACGGGACCTGCTCGGACAGCACGCCGACCCGCGCGACCAACGAGCGCAGGTCGTGGTCGAGGTCGACCTCGCGCTCGACGGTGCGGCCGATGAACCCGCCGCTGCGGCGCACCCGGACCCTCGCCCCGGCCGGGGCGACACCGACCTCGGCCCACGCGCCGCGTACGGCGTCGGCGTGGTCGCCCGCGGCGGCGACGGTCGCCGCGGCGAAGCCGGCGAAGTCGGTGTCGGGGCGCACCCGGTCGCCGGTCAGTGCGGCGAACCAGATCGGGCCGGCGCCCTCCCACGTGCGACCCCCGATCGCGGTCGCGGCGAGCTGGAAGGCACGGTTGGGGATGCCGGAGTTGAGGTGGACCCCGCCGTTGTCGTCGGTGGTCTCGACGTAGTCGGCCAGCCTCCCGACCTGGGGGTCGCGCCCGAGCCGCGGGTCGTCGTAGGCCGTGCCGGGGGCGCGCATGTCGCGCAACGCCCTGGCTTGCACGCCGGGACCGAACAGCCCGGCGCCGATCAGCCAGTCGGCGTCGGCGGCGCTCTCGTCGCGCAGCCGCTGGCGCAGGCAGGCCGCGAACACGTCGGAGACCGACTCGTTGAGGGCCCCCGGCTGACCGTCGTAGACGAACCCGGCGGTGCGCTCGGTGACGGCGTGGGCGAGCTCGTGGCCGATCACGTCGACGGCGCCCGTGAACCGCTCGAACAGCACCCCGTCGCCGTCACCGAAGACCAGCTGGGCGCCGTCCCAGAACGCGTTGACGTAGTCGACGCCGTAGTGGACCGACGCCAGCACCGGTGCCCCGCGGCCGTCGTAGGAGTCGCGGCCGAACACCTCGGCCAGGAGCGCCAACGACGCCGTGACGCCGTCGGCGGCCTCGTCGACGGCGACGTCACCGGACGCCGGGTCGCCGGCCGATCGCACCCGTCGGCCCGGGAGGTGCTCGGTGTGGCCGGCGTCGTGGACGGTCCACGCCGGTGTCGTGGTCGCCCGGGCCAGGGCCGCGCTGGGAGTGGGTCGCAGCGCCGCGCGGGCGGCGCGGAGGCGCTCGTCGGTCACCAGCGTCGCCGCGGCCGCCGGGTCGGTCTGCGCGAGCCGACGCAGCAGGTGGGGTGGCAGGAAGCAGGGCACCGAGAGCATGGGACAGGTCTACCCCCGCGCACCGACATCCGCCACGGGTCGGGGAGGTCGGCGGCGGTCACGTGGTCTCGAGACGGTCGCGGGCGACCTCCTCGACCACCGTCGGCACCGTGTGGTGCGGTCGTCACCGCCGACGAATCGGCCTGCGGTCCGCACCACAACTAGACTCGTCCAGGCCCTGGGCACGTCTTCGGGCCGCACGCTTCTCCCGACCCGACAGGACGTCGTACTGCTATGCCCACCACCCGCGCCGATCTCCGCAACGTCGCCATCGTGGCCCACGTCGACCACGGCAAGACCACGCTCGTCGACGCCATGCTCCGCCAGGCCGGTGCCTTCACCGCCCACCAGGCCGAGAGCGTGGCCGAGCGGGTCATGGACTCCGGTGACCTCGAGCGCGAGAAGGGCATCACGATCCTCGCCAAGAACACGGCGGTCCACTACGAGGGTCCCGCCGGCGGCGGCCAGCCGATGGTCATCAACATCATCGACACCCCCGGCCACGCCGACTTCGGCGGCGAGGTCGAGCGCGGCCTGTCGATGGTCGACGGCATCGTGCTGCTCGTCGACGCCTCCGAGGGCCCGCTCCCCCAGACCCGCTTCGTGCTGCGCAAGGCGCTCAACGCCGACATGCCGGTGATCCTGGTCGTCAACAAGACCGACCGGTCCGACGCGCGCATCGCCGAGGTCGTCGACGAGACCTACGAGCTGTTCATGGACCTGCTCGACGACTCCCACAGCCAGGACGCGCTCGACTTCCCGGTCGTCTACGCCTCCGGCCGCGCCGGCATCGCCAGCCTCGAGGCGCCGGAGAACGGCGCGATGCCCGAGGGCAACGACCTCGAGCCGCTGTTCAAGACGATCCTCGACACCATCCCCGCGCCGGTCTACGAGGAGGGCGCGCCGCTGCAGGCCCACGTCACCAACCTCGACGCCTCGCCGTTCCTGGGTCGGCTCGCGCTCGTGCGCGTCCACCAGGGCACGCTCAAGAAGGGCCAGCAGGTCGCGTGGATGCGTCGCGACGGCGACGTCAAGACCGTCAAGATCACCGAGCTCCTCGTCACCGAGGGACTCGAGCGCAAGCCGGGCGAGTCGGCCGGTCCCGGTGACATCGTCGCCATCGCCGGCATCCCCGACATCACCATCGGCGAGACCCTCGCCGACCCCGAGAACCCGGTCGCGCTGCCGCTCATCCACGTCGACGAGCCGGCCATCTCGATGACCATCGGCACCAACACCTCCCCGCTGGTCGGACGGGTCAAGGGCAGCAAGGTCACCGCCCGCCTGGTCAAGGACCGCCTCGACTCCGAGCTGGTCGGCAACGTGTCCCTGCGCATCCTGCCGACCGAGCGTCCCGACGCCTGGGAGGTCCAGGGCCGCGGCGAGCTGGCGCTGGCGATCCTGGTCGAGCAGATGCGTCGCGAGGGTTTCGAGCTCACCGTCGGCAAGCCCCAGGTCGTCACCCGCGAGATCGACGGCAAGCTGCACGAGCCGTTCGAGCGCCTGACCATCGACGCGCCGGAGGAGTACCTCGGCACGATCACCGAGCTGCTCGCTGCCCGCAAGGGCCGCATGGAGCAGATGACCAACCACGGCACCGGCTGGGTCCGCATGGAGTTCCTGGTGCCCGCGCGCGGCCTGATCGGCTTCCGCACCCAGTTCCTCACCGACACCCGCGGCACCGGCATCGCCCACGGCATCTCCGAGGGCTACGAGCCGTGGGCCGGCGAGATCCGCTCGCGCAACAACGGCTCGCTGGTCGCCGACCGCAAGGGCGCGGCCACGGCGTACGCCATGACGTCGCTGCAGGAGCGCGGCGTGCTGTTCGTCGAGCCCACGACCGAGGTCTACGAGGGCATGATCGTCGGCGAGAACTCCCGCACCGACGACATGGACGTCAACATCACCAAGGAGAAGCAGCAGACCAACATCCGGTCCGCCACCTCCGACAACTTCGAGAAGCTGGTCCCGCCGCGCAAGCTGTCGCTCGAGCAGTGCCTGGAGTTCTGCCGCGACGACGAGTGCGTCGAGGTCACCCCCGACGCGGTCCGCATCCGCAAGGTCGTCCTCGACCAGAACGAGCGCGCCAAGACCGCCAGCCGCGCCCGCAAGGGCACCAAGTAACCCCGTAGGCGTGTCCGTCCAGCCGTCGCCCGGTCGTGCCGTCAGGCGTGACCGGGCCCGGCTGACCACCCTCGCACTGGTCACGACGGTCGGCGCGGTCGTCAGCAGCCTGGGGGCGCCGCTGGTGCCCAGCATCGCCGCGCAGTACGACGTCTCGGTCACCTCCGCCCAGTGGGCGCTGACGGCCACGCTGCTGGCCGGCGCGGTCGCGACGCCGGTGCTGGGTCGGCTCGGCACCGGTCGCCGACGGCGGCCCACGGTGCTCGCCGGGATCGCGGTGGTGCTCGTCGGCACCCTGCTCGCGGCGCTGCCGCTGGGCTACGGCCCCCTCGTCGTGGGGCGAGCGCTGCAGGGCGTCGGTCTCGCGCTCGTGCCGCTCGCGCTCGCCGTCGCGCGCGACGCCTACCAGGGCGCCGACCAGGTCCGGGTCCTGGCGCTGCTGTCGGTGACCACGGTCGCCGGCGCAGGCCTCGGCTACCCCGTGACCTCCCTCGTCGCGGCGTACACCGGCCTGCACGGCGCCTACGTCTTCGGGGCGGCCCTGGTCGCCCTGACCCTGCTGCGCGCGCTGCGCCACGTGCCGGCCGACCTCGACGTGCCCGGGCAGGCCGTCGACCTCGTCGGGGCCACGCTGCTGAGCACCGGCACGTTGTCGTTGCTGCTGACCGTCAGCCAGGGCCGCGTGTGGGGGTGGACGTCGCCGGCGACCACCTCGCTGGCCGTGCTCGGCGTCGTGGCGGTCGCGGCGTGGGTGCGCTGGACCCTGCGACAGGACCACCCGCTGGTCGACCTGCGCCTGGCCGCCCGTCCGGGCGTGGTCGGCCCGCACCTGGTCGCGCTGGTGCTCGGCGTCGGCATGTACGGCCTGCTGAGCCTCGCGGTCGTCGTCGTACGTGCCGACGGGTCGGCCGGCTACGGCCTCGACCTCGGCGTCGCGGCCGCCGGCCTCGTGCTCCTCCCCTACTCGCTGGCCAGCGTCGCCGGCAGCCGGGCCGCCCGCTTCGTCGACCGCCGCTACGGCGACCGGCTGCTGCTGCCGCTGGGGTGCTCGTCGTTCGCGGCGTCCCTGGCGCTGCTGGCCTGGCACCACGAGCACCTGTGGCAGCTCCTGGTCGCGATGGCCGTCGGCGGCCTGGGCAGCGGTTTCTCGTTCTCGTCGCTGGCCGGGCTGATCGTGCCGCACGTGCCGCCCCACGAGACCGGCAGCGCGATGGCCTTCAACCAGCTGCTGCGCTACCTCGGGTTCGCGACCGGGTCGGCGGTCAGCGTCGTGCTCGTCGAGGTCTACGGCGGCGACGCCTCCGGGCTGGTCCGCGCCCTGCTCACCCTCGCGGCGATGTGCCTGCTGGCGGCGGTCGCCGCCTGCGCGCGCGACCCCCGCTCAGGGACCCCGGCGTAGGGTCCGAGCATGGGAGCAGAAGCGCAGGGCTGGGTCCAGCTCGCCGCACAGGCGGTCGAGGCGATGGTGTGGCTGGCGCTGAGCCTGTGGTGCCTCGAACGGCTGCGGGCCCACGTGTGGGCCAGGCTCGCCGGGGTCGGCGCCGCGCTGCTCCTCGTGCCCGCCGCGACGCTCACCGCCGGACGCGCCCAGGCCATGCTCGGTGCCGAGCCCTTCATCCTGCAGGGCTACGTCACCAGCACCCTCCCCACGGCGTACGCCGTGATGAAGGTCGTCGCCGCCGGCCTGCTGCTCGCCGCCGTGCTCGTGGGTCGCGGGGCGCCCCGGCCCACTCCCGCGTAGCCGACCGCCGTTCTCAGGCGGCGCCGGCCCGCCACGCCGCGCCCTCGCGGGCGGCGAAGGCCTCGAAGCTCTCCGGGGCACGCCCGGTGACCTCCTCGACGGTCGCGCCGGGCCGGGAGCCGTGGCCTGCACGGATGAGGTCGAAGAGACCGGCCAGCACCTCGGCGTAGTCGGCGGGGAGCTCGGCCGACTGCGCCTGGGCCACCCAGACGTCGCGGTCGAGGTCGACGTGGCTGACCTCCTTGCCGGCGTGGCGGGAGACGACACCGGCCACCTGCCCCAGGGTCAGGGCCTCGGGGCCCGCGATGTCGTGGGCGGCCCCGGCGTGGGCGGCCGGGTCGAGCAGGGTGGCGGCCACGACGGCCGCGATGTCGGCGGTCGACACGAACGCCTCCGTACCGTCACCGGTCGGCGCGACGATCACGCCGTCCTGCGCGATCGACGGGGCGAAGAACGACTCGGTGAAGTTCTGCATGAACCACGACGGCCGCACGATGCTGTGGGTCAGTCCGGTCCGCGCGGCCAGGTCGAGCTCGACCGCCCGCAGGGCGGCGTCGTCGGGGGCGAGGTCGACCCCGTAGGCGCTCAGCATCGTGACGTGGCGGACCCCCGCCCGCTCGGCGCGGTCGAGGAACGCCGCGACCTTCGGGGGGTGGTCCAGGCGTCCCGCCGGGGGCACGAGGTAGACCGCGTCGACGCCCTCGAGCGCCGCGTCGTGACCGCGGTCGTCGTACCAGTCGAAGGTGGCGTCGCCACCGGACCGGGCGGCGGTGCGGGGGCGTGCGCCACCCGCGGCGAGGAGGGGGACGAGGCGGCGCGCGGTCTTGCCGGTGCCGCCGAGGACGAGGATCGTGTGATGGGTCATGCGCCCAGCCTGCCTCGCGCGCACGACCTTCTGAATGGTCGAGAACTGCTCTTCGATGTGTGAGACGCTTACGTGGTGGACCTTCTGCACCATCACCTCGACCGGGCCCGTGCCACGGGGTCGGCGTTCGCCCGCACCGTGCGTCACGGCCCGTGGGGCCTGCGGCTCGACGTCGGCGCGCCGCTGGTCGTCCACGTCGTCATCGAGGGTCGGACGACGATCTGGCTCGACGACGACCCCGCCGGCGCCGTCGAGCTGGGACCCGGTGACGTCGCGGTCGTCAGTGGCGGCCGGGGCCACCGGATGGCCCATCGCCTCGGGGCGCGCTGCCAGCCGATCGAGCGCTTCGTCACCGGTGACGCCGGCGTCCCGGCCGACGGCCCGCGGGTCGACTTCCTCTGCGGCGCCTACCGCTTCGAGGGCGACACCCAGCACCTGCTGGTCGACGGGCTGCCGCCGCTCGGCGTCGTGCGGCCGGGTCCGGGCGACCGGCTGCGGCTGGCGACCGACCTGCTCGCCTGGGAGCTCGCCGAGCCGACGGCCGGTCAGCAGACGGCCGTCGACCGCCTCCTCGACCTCATGCTCGTGCTCCTCATCCGCGAGGCCTACGGTCGCGACGGCGAGCACGCCCCGGCCTGGTACGCCGCCGCCGACGACCCGCGGGTGCGCGAGCCGATGCGGGCCATGCACGAGCGTCCTGCCGCCCCCTGGTCGGTCCCGAAGCTCGCGGGTCTCGCCGGGCTCTCCCGGGCGCGGTTCGCCCGGGTCTTCACCGAGCTGCTCGGCCAGACGCCGATGGGCTACCTGACCGACCTGCGGATGAGCCTGGCGCGCGACCGGTTGCGCGACCCCGCAGCGACGCTGGCCCAGGTGGCCCACGAGGTCGGCTACGCCGACGCCTACGCCTTCGCCGCGGCGTTCAAGCGCGAGCACGGTGTCGCCCCGGGCCGGTGGCGGCAGCAGCTCGCCGCGACAGGAGCGCCCACGTAGGGGATGCTGCTCCCGTGCTCCTCGACGTCCAGCTCGACGCGCGCCCCGACGCCGCCGCCGACCGGGCGCGAGCGCTCGTGGGCGCCGGGGTCGACGGGCTGTTCACCTTCGAGGGCCCGCACGACGTGTTCCTGCCGCTCGCGGTCGCCTCGCAGGCCGTCGAGACCGACCTGATGACCAACGTCGCGATCGCGATGCCGCGCTCGCCGATGCACCTGGCCCACGCGGCCTGGGACCTCCAGCTGATGTCGCGCGGCCGGTTCCGGCTGGGCCTGGGTTCGCAGGTCAAGGTGCACGTCGAGAAGCGGTACGGCGCCACCTGGTCGCCGCCGGCGGCCCGGATGCGCGAGATCGTGCTGGCGGTCAAGGCGATCCTCGGCTCGTGGCAGGACGGGACCCGTCTCGACTTCGTCGGCGAGCACACGCGTCACACGCTGATGCCCCCGACGTTCGTGCCCGGCCCCAACCCGTACGGCGCCCCGCCGGTCCTGCTCGGCGCCCTCGGCCCGCTGATGACCCGTACCGCCGCCGAGGTCGCCGACGGACTGCTGGTGATGCCCTTCCACAGCCACCGCCACGTCCGTCAGCGCACCCTGGCCGCCGTGGCCGAGGGCCTGGCCGCCGCCGGGCGGCGCGAGGTCGCGATCCACCCCCAGGCCATCACCGCGATGGGCCGCACCCCCGACGAGCAGGCCGCCGCCGACGCCGGCGTCCGGATGCTGCTGGCGTTCTACGGCTCGACCCCGGCCTACCGGCCCGTCCTCGACGTCGAGGGCTGGGGCGACCTCCAGCCGCAGCTCAACGCGCTGTCCAAGGTGGGTGACGTCGGCGCGATGACCGCGCTGGTCACCGACGAGATGCTGTCGACCCTCGCCGTGCGCGGCACGCCCGAGGAGTGCGCGGCCGAGATCGGCCACCGCTTCGGCGACCTCGCCGAACGGGTCTGCTGCTACTTCCCCGGCTACGACGCCCCGCTGGAGTCGGTCGGCGCGCTGCGGACGGCGCTCGCCGCGGTCTGAGCGCATCCCACGGTGGTTGAGGCGGCGAGCGCAGCGAGCCTCGAAACCACCGCACGTGCAGCGCGACTCGGCTCGGTGCTGTGGTGGTCTCGAGGCTCGTCGCCAGGGCTCCTCGCACCTCGACCGCCGTGGGTCGGGAACACCGCTTCGCGCCGGAGGGTTGATCCGGCATGCGCATCGAGATCTGGTCCGACGTCGTGTGTCCGTGGTGCTACATCGGCAAGCGCCGGTTGGAGGAGGCCCTCGCCGGCTTCGAGCACCGTGACGAGGTCGAGGTCGTATGGCGCTCGTTCCAGCTCGACCCGTCGGCCCCCACCGAGCCGAGCGAGAACGTCGCCGAGGCGATCGGCCGCAAGTACGGCGGCGGCGCCGGGCAGGCCCGTCAGATGATGGCCCAGGTGCAGCAGGTCGCCGCGGAGGTGGGTCTCGACTTCACCCGCCACGCCGACGCGCTGCACCTCAGCACCGTCGACGCCCACCGGCTCCTGCACGCGGCCGGTGACCTGCGCGGCGAGCTCAAGGAGGCGCTGCTGCACGCCTACTTCGTCGAGGCCCGCAACGTCGCCGACCACGACGTCCTGGTCGAGGTCGCCGCCTCCATGGGGCTCGACCCCGACCGGGCGCGCGCGGTGCTCACGTCCGACGCCCACGCCGACGACGTCGCGGCCGACGTGGCCCAGGCGGCGGCGTACGGCGCCACCGGCGTCCCGTTCTTCGTCGTCGACGCCCGCTACGGCGTCAGCGGCGCCCAGCCCACGGAGGTCTTCAGCCGGCTGCTCGAGCAGGCGTGGGCCGAGCGCTCGCCGATCACGATGGTCTCGGCGGGCGGGACCGCCCCCGGGTGCGAGGGCGACGAGTGCGCGATCTGACGTAGGTTCGGGGCATGACGGCCGTCACACCCGACATCGCCACCGCTCGCCAGCACTCCCTCGGAGACCTGCCGCGCCGCACGGCGCAGCGGTTCCCCGACAAGCCCGCGATCATCGACGGCGACACCTCGTTCACCTTCGCCGAGCTCGACGCGGTGGTCGACCGGGCCGCGGCCGCGATCGCCACCGCCGGGCTCGCGCCGGGCGACAAGCTGGCCCTGCTGTGCCACAACTCCTGGCAGTACGCCGTGCTCGTCTTCGCCACCGCCCGCGTCGGCGTGGTGCTGGTGCCGATCAACTTCATGCTCGGCGCCGACGAGGTCGCCTTCATCCTCGACCACAGCGAGGCTCGGGCCTTCGTGGTCGAGGACGCACTGCTCGACGTCGCCACCCGGGCGCTGGCCGGGCTCGACCTACCGACGCGGGCCGTGGTCCGGCTGGCCGGCGGCGACGTGCCCGACGGGTGGCTCGACGCGCAGACCTGGTTCGACCACGATGGCACGCCCCCGGCGGTGCTCGTGGGCGACGACGACCCGGTCCGGCTGATGTACACCTCGGGCACCGAGTCGCGCCCCAAGGGCGCGCTGCTCAGCAGCCGGTCGCTGATGTGGCAGTACGTCAGCTGCGCGCTCGACGGCGACTACCGACCCGACGACGTCGAGCTCCACACGCTGCCGCTCTACCACTGCGCCCAGCTCGACGTGTTCCTCGGACCAGACGTCTGGCTCGGCACGACCTCGGTGATCCTGCCCGGCCCCGACCCGGTCGCGATCCTGAGAGCGATCCAGGAGCACCGGGTCACCAAGTTCTTCGCCCCGCCCACGGTCTGGATCGGCCTGCTGCGCTCCCCCGCCTTCGACGACGCCGACCTGTCCTCGCTCGAGAAGGGCTACTACGGCGCCTCCCCGATGCCGGTGGAGGTGCTCAAGGAGATCCAGCAGCGGCTGCCCGACGTACGGCTGTGGAACTTCTACGGCCAGACCGAGATGTCCCCGCTCGCCACCGCGCTCGGCCCCGACGAGCAGCTCTCGCACGCCGGCTCCGCCGGCCGCGCCTCCCTCAACGTCGAGACCCGGATCGTCGACCCCGCCGGGTCCTCGGTCGACCCGCTGCCGGCCGGCGAGGTCGGCGAGATCGTGCACCGTTCACCGCACGCGACCCTGGGCTACTTCAAGGACGAGGCCAAGACCGCCGAGGCCTTCGCCCACGGCTGGTTCCACTCCGGCGACCTCGGCTACCTCGACGAGGGCGGTCGCCTCTACGTCGTGGACCGCAAGAAGGACATGATCAAGACCGGTGGCGAGAACGTCGCCAGCCGTGAGGTCGAGGAGGCCGTCTACACGATGCCCGGCGTCGCCGAGGTCGCCGTCTTCGGCGTCAGCCACCCGCGCTGGGTCGAGGCCGTCGTCGCGGTGGTCGTGCCCAAGCCGGGGGCGGAGCTCGAGCCCGACGCCGTGATCGCCCACTCCCGCTCGGTGCTGGCCGGCTACAAGACGCCCAAGTACGTCGTGGTCACCGACGCGCTGCCCAAGAACCCCAGCGGCAAGATCCTCAAGCGTCAGCTGCGTGACGAGCACGCGGCGATCGCGGCGTCCGACTCGTGAGGCCAGCGCACGTGTCACTCACCGTGACGACCACTTCCCCACCGGTCTACGGGTGGGGAAGTGGTCGTCACGGTGAGTGACATCGCGGTCGGCCGAACGGTCAGGCGACCGGGCGCGCGGGCCGCCCGCGCTCCGCGAGCAGGAACGCCGCCAGCCCACCGCCGACGGCGCCGAACAGGTGGCCCTGCCAGGAGATTCCGGGCTCGCCGGGCAGGACGCCGAGCAGCAGGCTGCCGTAGACGAGGAACAACGCGACGCCGAGCAGGACCTGCCCGGCGCTGCGGTTCCAGAAGCCGCGCAGGAGCAGGTAGACGAACCACCCGAAGATCAGCACCGAGGCGCCCAGGTGCACGGTGTCGGACGGCGCGACGAGCCAGAGCCCGACGCCGCCGACGAGCCAGATCAAGGCGGTCGCCTGCAGCCCCCGGACCAGGCCCGACACCAGCACGAGGAACAGCAGCACCAGTGTCGGGACCGTGTTGGCCTCCAGGTGCAGCCAGCCCCCGTGGAGCAGCGGTGCGAGCACGATGCCGAGCAGGCCCTCGTCGGTGCGCGGGTGGACGCCGTACTGGTCGAGGCGGTGGCCGACCAGGGCGTCGACGACCTCGATCAGCCACAGCAGGGCCACGAAACCGACGGCGCCGATGCCGGCGGTCAGCCACGGGGAACGGCGCTCAGTCGACATCGGGGTCGACATAGGGCGAGCTGCGGACGATGGCCAGGGCCCGGTCGAGCTGGAACGGCGAGTTCTGCCGGTAGAGCCACGGCCGGCCGAACCAGAGGTAGGCGTCGACGGTCTCGCGCGCCAGGCGGCGTACGTCGTCGGGCAGGCCCCACCGGGCCGCGTCGACGTCGGTGGTCGGCGGGATGCCGAGCGAGACACAGGTGCGGGTGTCGGTACGACTGGCGCACGGGAAGGCGTTGTCGGGGTCGGGGCCGGTGTAGCGGCCGAACTCGAAGCCACGGCCGTTGCTGCTGGTGTTGATGACGACCTTCTTGCCGGGGATGCCACGACGGGCGAGCTCGGCGACGATCTCGGCGCCGCGACGCACCTCGGCGTCGGTCGGCGAGTAGTGGGTGCTGTTGAGGGCGACGCCGCGCGCCTCCCGGACGCCGCCTCGCACCAGGAAGTCGACGGCGGCCGACGCGCCGCCCTGGCCGGCGGCGGCGGGCCAGTCCCCCGCCCCGCCGTCGATGTAGACGCTGGTGTGGGGCAGGCCGGCCAGCTTCGCGGTGGAGTAGGCGATCAGCTGCGACGGCAGCGTCGAGCCGCCCGGGGCGCAGAGGGCGAAGGGGCCGTCGGGCTGGACGATGACCGCGGCGTGAGCGTCACCGATGGCGCGGGCGAACTCGTCGGTCCAGCGTCGGTACGACGCCTGCTCGGCGGCCGAGGGCAGGCGCCCGCAGGCCTCGTGCTCCCAGGGCTGCATCCGGAACATCGCCAGCTGCACCAGGGTCTCGGGGTCGCCGGCCTGGGTCACGGTGACGTAGTCGCGGACCCGGTCGTAGATCTCACCGTCGCTGATCCAGGCCCCGAACCACATCGCCTTGGGACGCAGCGCGATCTCGGCCAGGGCCTCGCGCGTGGCTCCGCTGGAGCGGACGTAGGGGTCCCAGGAGAACTCGCGCGAGCCCTGGTAGACGCCCATCGGACGACCCGCGAGCGGGTTGGCGGCCGCGCGAGCGGCGCGCCGGGCGCGCTGGCGCTCCAGCTCGTCGCGCAGCTCGACGGCGCGCTTGCGCTGCAGCCGCACCTGTCGCTGGGCCTTGACCTGGAGGTCGGAGAGCCCGGCGGCCTTCGAGGGTGCGGTCGTGGCGGGCGGGGCGGGCGTCCGGGTCGGCACGGGGGTGCGGTCGGGCAGGATCGTCCCCGCGTCAGCGGGCGGGTCCGCGACCTGCGCGGCCGGGTCGTCGGAGGCACTGCAGCCGCTCAGCAGCACGCCCGTCAGCACGGTCGCCACCGCGGTGACGGACAGGGACGACAACGGGAGACGCACGGTCCCTGTCTACACGAGGTCGGCGACCCGGCGGACCTGATCGACGTCGGAGCCGGTGGGGATCAGGTGCACCTCGTCGGCGCCGAGGTCCTCGAAGCGCCGCAGCACCTCGCGCAGCTGGGCCGGCGTCCCGGCGAACCCCGTCGTGGGCGCCATGGCGTCGACGAGGTCGGCGGGCAGCCAGTTCATGTAGTGACGCAGGTGGCGGTGGACCTGGGCCCGCGCGGTGCCCGCCGGGCCCGACGCCGGTTCGAGGGCGAACCAGAACGACGTCGTCAGTCGTGGTGAGGGGCGCCCGGCCTCGGCCCACGCGGTGCGGGCCAGGTCGAAGAGTCCGCCGACCGCGACCGGGTCGAGGTCGAGGGTGACGCCCGCGAGGCCGTCGGCCCAGGCGGCGGCGTGGCGGACCGTCCGGGGCCCCATCGTGCCGACCAGGAGCTCGGGTCCGCCGTCCTGCACCGGCGGGGGTCCGACGGGCCGCACCGCCTCGGTGACCCGTTCCCCGCGCCAGACGCGCCGCATCACCTCGACGCGCTCGGCCATGCCGCGCATGGTCTGGGTCGCGAGGTCGGCCCCGGCTGCACGGTAGTCCTCCTCGCGCCCGCCGACCCCGAACCCGACGGTCAGCCGTCCCCGCGCCAGCTGGTCACCGGTGGCCAGCGACTTGGCCAGCAGCACCGGGTCGTGCAGCTGCGGCACGATCACGGTCGTCACCAGCCGCACCCGCGAGGTCCACGCCGCGACCGCCCCCAGCAGCGTGAGGGTCTCGGGGTTGTCGAAGGCCATCCGCTCGCCGAAGCACAGCGAGGCGAACGGGCCCTCGTCGGTCGCGCGCGCCCAGGCCTCGAGGGCCTCAGGTCCCCGGGCCCAGAGGTCAGGCTCCATCACCGGCAGGGTCATTCCGATCCGCATGCCCCCACTGTCCCAGGCCGGGACCTCGACCGGTGGTCGAGATGCGAGCGGAGCGAGCCTCGAGACCCCTCAGCGGATGGCGAAGCTCTTGGCGCTGACGGAGTAGAAGTAGTTGCCGGCCGCTTCGACCATGATCCGCGCGTTGTCGGTACGGATGCCCCCGGGCAGGGTGACGCGGGTGGCACCGTCGTTGAGGGTGCCGCCGGCCAGGGTGCGGCGGAAGGTGCGCCCGCCGTCGGTCGACAGCAGCACCTTGACCCGCTCGGAGAGCGCCCGGGTGCCGTTGACCTTCCAGCGGACCGGGATCGTCGACCCGGCCTGCAGGCGCAGGCCCTGGCGCCCCTGGGTCGTCACCCGGAACGGACCCGCGGTGGGCACGAGCCGCAGCGTGACCTCGCGGTACGCGACCCCGCCGCGGGCGTCACGCACCGTGAGCCGGAAGTGCAGGGCGCGCGGGGTGTCGCCCGGGGTGCCGAGGTAGCCCCGGGTGGGGAGGTACTCGCTGTAGCACTCGACGACCTTGGCCGAGGGCGGCACGTAGTCGCCGAGGTCGGCGGGCAGCCCGGCGACCTTGGGGCACGCACCGGTGCGGGCGTTGGTGTTGCCCCCGAGCACCTGGGCCAGGTCGGGGAAGTAGCGGGTGCCGCTGCGTCCGGCGACGTTGATGCCCGGCGCCGGGGACTCCAGCGAGTCGTCGGCACTGACGTCGGCGGCGGTGCCGAAGACGCGGAACAGCGGGCCGTAGATCTTCTTGTTGCTCACCAGGCCGGTGCCGGTGGATTCCAGGCCTCGGTCGGCCTGCTCCCACAGGTAGGTCAGCGGGTCGCCGTCGGGGTCGGTGGCGGTGCCGGTGAGCTTGAACGGCGTGCGGACCGGGATCTTGCGGGTGACGTTGACGCTGGTGACCCGCGGGGCCCGGTCGGTCGTGGTCACGGTGGCGGTGCCGCCGTTGTCGGCCGCGCCGCCCTTGGCGGTCTCACCGACGAAGGCGGTGGCCCCGCCGGTGCCGACGACGGTCAGGGGGTCGACGTCGGTGTGGGTGCCGGGGGCGTCGGGGGCGGCGGTGGGCGCGAAGATGACCTGGAAGCCGGTCGGCCCGGGCGCGGTCAGCGGCGCCGGGTAGGCGTCGTAGCTGGCGTAGGGGTCGTAGCCCCAGCCGGCGATGGTGACGTCCTGCCCGGTGGCGGTCTCGATCGCGCTCTCGAGGGTGGCGGCGTCGTAGGTGGCCGGGGTGAAGTCGACCGGAGCGCTGTCACCGAAGGACAGGCTGAACCCGGAGCCGGGACCGCCGAAGCCGCTGAGCGACACGGTCTGCACCTCCACGACCGACGGGATCGGCCCGCCGGTGTAGGTGTTGACCTCGTCGAGGGTCTGCCAGGAGAAGTAGGGGTCGGTGTGGGCCTGCAGGTCGTCCTGCAGGCAGATGCCGGCGTAGGCCATCACCGAGGAGCCCGAGCCGGGCTCGACCGAGGTGCCGCCGTTGCGGTTGCCGCCGGAGCAGGCGTACTGGACGCCGTTGAAGGTGTGGTTGCCCGCGAACTGGTGGCCCATCTCGTGGGCGACGTAGTCGATGGCGAAGAAGTCGCCCTTGGGCTCGGGCAGGCCGGTGCAGCCGCCGCCCTTGTAGTCGGCGCCGACGACGCCGAGGTAGGCGACGCCGCCGCCGTTCTTGCCGAGCGCGATGTGGCCGATGTCGTAGTTGGCGGCGCCGATGACCTGGCCGAGGACCAGGCGGTTGCGGCCGAGCAGCTCGCCGCTGCAGAAGTCGAGGTCGCCGTAGTCCTGGCCGGGAGGGGCGTCGGGGTAGATGCTCGTGCGGTAACAGGGCTCAGCACCGCACGGCCCGTCGGGACCGGTCGCCTTGGCGTCGGTGTCGAAGTTGAGCTTGTCGGTCTCGTTGATCAGCTGGAGCGTGATCGCGAGGTCCTCGCGGTAGATCTGGTTGACCCGGTTGATCAGGGTCGCCTTCTCGGCGAGCACGTTGGTGGTGCCGAAGTAGGCGGCGTAGGAGGGGTCGGAGGCCAGCGCCAGGCGGTAGCGCTTCTCGACGACGGTGCCGCCGACCTTCGCCGGCGCGACGGCGCCGCGCGTGGCCGCGCGGCGGACCTCGGGCGCCTCCTTCTCGGCGAACGCCTCCTCGGGCCGCGTGGTCGCGCTGCCGTAGAAGGACAGGTGGGTCGTGGTGCCGACGCGGTCGTAGGCGGGGTCGACGTACCAGGCACCCTGGCCCTGGGGGCCGCGCACGGCGGCGTGGAAGCCCATCGGGGTCACGTCGAGCGCGATCGTCGTGGTCGGGTCGTCGACCGCGCGACCGGTGTAGGTGGCGATCTCGGGGTGGGCCGCGGCGAGCTCGGGGGCGAGCACGTCGCTGCGGGTCACCGCGAAGCGCTGGGTGCCGCCCGCCGGGGTCGGGACCGCGAGGTCGACGCCGCTGCCGGAGCCCTCGACCGGCGCGTCGGCGAGCTGGGCGCGCACCGCGCGCAGGTCGACGCGGGTCGCGGCGTAGCGCGTCGGCTGGACGCGGATCTTGTCGCCCGAGGGCTTGAACCCGGTGAGGGGTCGGAAGGCCGGGTCGGCGGCCGGCGCGGCTGACGACGGCGTCACCGCCGGCACCACGGCCGCGGCGAGGACGACGGCGACGGCTGCGGCGAGACGGGCACGGCGTGGGTGACGCATGGGGGAGCTCCCTCCGACCCGGACCGCTCGGCCGGGTGCGAGCACCATAGGGCCAGGGACCGACAACCCACCATGGGGACGCCCCCGGAGATCTCCGGAGATCTCCGAAAAGTCCCGCCCGGGGTCCACCCGCACCGATCGGGTGAGCGCCCCGGCGACCGCGAGGCCCTAGGTTCGGTGCCGTGGAGATGATCTACGGCCCCGACCGGGGCGAGCTCGACGACGAGGCCGTGCTGGCGGCGTACCCGTGGCCGCAGGAGGGTCGGTGGGTGCGGGCGATGATGGTCACGACCCTCGACGGGGCCAGCGCCGGGCCCGACGGGCTCAGCGGGTCGATCTCCTCCGAGGTCGACAAGGCCGTCTTCAACGCCGTGCGCCGCCACGCCGACGCCGTGCTGGTCGGCGCCGGCACCATCCGGGCCGAGGGCTACGGCGCCATGAAGGCCAAGCCGGCCGACGCGGACGCCCGCGCGGCGCAGGGCCAGGCGCCGGCCCCGGTGATCGCGATCGTCAGCCCGTCGCTCGACCTTCCGTGGGACTCCGCGCTGTTCACCGACTCGACCGAGCCCCCGCTGGTCCTCACCGCCGCCGAGCCCGACGCCGACGCGCTGGACCGTGCCCGGCAGGCGCGCGCGACCCTCGTGCACGCCGCGGGCGACGACCTGCCTCCGGACTTCGTCGTCGACACCCTGGTCTCGCGCGGCCTGCGCCGCATCGTGTGCGAGGGCGGCCCCCGCCTGCTCGAGGCCGTCACCCGCGCGGGCCTGGTCGACGAGGCCGACATCACCGTCTCGCCGTTGTTCGCCGGTCTCGCGCACGCCACGCGGACCGAGGGCCTCGAGAAGGTCGTCGGGTTCGGTCTCGAGCACGTGCTGACGGCCGAGGGCTTCCTCATGTGCCGCTACGTGAGGGGTTGAGCGTCGTGCTGAGCCTCTCCGCCCTCGCCCGGCTCGCCGCCGAGCACGCCGACGACCTCGACCTGCCCGTCGAGAAGCTGCGCCTCGGCGACCGCGAGATCGACACCGACACCAGGCCCGCGATCATGGGCGTGGTCAACCTGTCGCGCGACTCCAGCTATCGCGAGAGCGTGGTGACGTCGTTCGCCTCCGCGGTCCGCAAGGGCCGCGTGCTGACCGCGCAGGGGGCCGACGTCGTCGACGTCGGCGCCGAGTCGAGCAAGGCCACCGCGGCCCGGGTCGACGCCGAGGGCCAGGTCGCGACCCTGGTGCCCGTGGTCGCCGCCATGGCCGAGGCCGGTGTCACGGTGTCGGTCGAGAGCTACGAGCCCCCCGTGGTCGCGGCGTGCCTCCAGGCCGGCGCCCGGGTCCTCAACCTCACCGGGTCGGCCGAGGACGCCGCGATGTTCGACCTGGCGGCCGAGCACGACGCGTCGGTCGTGCTGTGCCACATCCTCGGCGCGCACGCCCGCGACCTCGACGGCCGCGACGTCGACCCCGACCCCTTCCCGGCCATGCTCGAGTCGTTCGGTCGCCGCATCGACGACGCCCGCAGTCGCGGGGTCCGCGGCATCGCGATCGACCCCGGCATGGGCTTCGGCTTCCGGCTCGGCGACCAGCGGGCCCGGGTCCGTCACCAGGCGTCGGTGCTGATGGCCTCGTTCCGGCTGCGCCGGCTCGGCGTACCGGTGTGCCACTCGCTGCCCCACTCGTTCGAGATCTTCGAGGACCAGTTCCGCACGGCCGAGGGGGTGTTCGCGGTGCTCGCCCACCTCGGCGGCACCGGCCTCTACCGCACCCACGAGGTGCCGCAGGTGGTCGCCGTCCTCGACGCGATGCAGGAGCTGTCGGTCTAGCTCGCCGCGTCGCTCGGCTCGGGCTCGTCGGTGTCGGCCTGCTCGAGCGCGTCGAGGGTCTCGATGACCTCGGTCGGCGACTCGGCGAGCAGGACGTCGAAGCCGATCGCCCGGACGCCGCGCAGCAGCTTCTCGAGGTCGCCGACGCCGGCCGGGTCGGTCCCGACCTTGAAGTCCTCGCCGAGCAGCGCGTTCTCGAACGACACGGGGTAGACGCCGATGGCGAACCCGGCGGCGTGGACCAGGTCGGGGACCCGCTGGGGCTCGTCGACCTTGGTGAAGGCCTCGGACTCGACGATGATCACGTCGATGGTGTCGGGCAGCCCGGCGAGCGCGTCGGCGGTGAGCAGGCGCGAGGAGTCGCCGTCGACGACCAGTCCCGACAGGACGTTGTCACCGAGGTTGGCCTCGAGCCGGGCCAGCACCCGCAGGTCGGCGGACTCGACCGTGACCCGCTCGGGCTCGTTGACCAGCCGGGCCTTGCGCAGCGACTTGGCGATGGCGGGCTCGACGGCAAGCCGCAGCCCGCGGAAGTAGGAGGCCCGCAGCGGCTCTACGAACACGCCGACCTCGGTGCCCTGCGCGAGGTTGAAGTCGTTGACCTGGGTCAGCAGGTCGTCGAACGAGATCAGGCCGAAGTCACCGTCGTACGCCGCGCTGTCGGGGCGCAGGGCGGGGTCGGGCTCGGTGGCACGCAGGGTGCGCAGCTCGTCGAGGGTGAAGTCCTCGCTGAACCAGCCGGTGGTCTCGACCCCGTCGACGACCTTGGTGGTCTCGCGGTCGGCGAACTCGGGCCGGTCGGCGACGTCGGTGCTGCGGCTGAGCTCGTTGTCGCCGCGGACCAGGAGCTGCTCGTCGCTGGTCATCACGACCTGGGCCTCGACGTAGTCGACGCCGGCGTCGAGCGCGTCGGCGTAGGACTCCGCGGTGTGCTCGGGCTTGGCGACCGGGTCACCGTGGCGGCCGGCGACCAGGACGGTGCCGAGGCGCAGCGGGCCGTTGGAGACGCCGCTGGAGGGCAGGAAGTCGGTGACGACCTCGGCCGGCCCGTCGTCGCGGGCCGAGTCGTCGGCGTCCTCGGCGCGGGTCGCGACCACGGCGAAGACCGCCGTGACGACCCCGACCACGACCAGGACCGCGACCACCGCACGCCGGACCCACCAGACCTGGTCCTCGCTCGCGCCGTCCACGACGCAGGAGCCTAGTGAGGCCCGGGGCGGCAGGTCATGGGAACCCGCCGATCAGGCGCGCAGCAACCGGTGGACCCGGGCCGCGACGTCCTCGAGCGCGGCCCCGGCCGCCGGGCTCATGATGCCCATGTCGATGAACCCGTGGACCAGGCCGTCGTAGCGCACCCGCTCGACCGGCACCCCGGCCGCCTCGAGCTGGTCGGCGTAGGCCTCGCCCTCGTCGCGCAGCGGGTCGTACTCGGCGGTGACCACCAGGGCGCGCGGCGCACCGGCGAGGTCACCGAGGATCGGCGAGTGGCGAACGTCGTCGAGGTCGACGTCGTCGCCCAGGTAGTGGGCGGCGAACCAGGTCATCGTCGCCATGTCGAGGAAGTAGCCCTCGCCGTTGTCGGTGCGCGAGGGGTAGTCGCCGGCCATGTGGGTCGCGGGGTAGAGCAGCACCTGGGCGTCGACCTGGTCGCGCAGGACCTGCGCCACGACGGCCGACAGGTTGCCCCCGGCCGAGTCACCGCCGACGGCCAGGACCTCGCCCCCGCCGAGCTCGGCGAGGTGGTCGGCCGCCCACGCGACGGCTGCGAGGGCGTCCTCGACGGCCGCCGGGTAGGGGTGCTCGGGCGCCAGACGATAGTCGATGGCCAGCACGGCCGTCCCACCTTCGACGCACAGCCGCCGGCAGGTCTGGTCGTGGGTGTCGAGGTCACCGATCACGAAGCCGCCACCGTGCAGGAAGACCAGCGTGGGCCACGGGCCCTCCCCCGCCGGCCGGTAGAGCCGCGCGGGCCGCTCGGCCACGGTCAGCTCCTCCACGCCGCCCACCGCGATCTGCGTCTCGGGCGTCACGAGGTCGACGGTCATCGCCCGGAACGCCTTGCGTGCGTCCTGCGGCGTCCCCTCGTGCATCGGCGGGTACGGCGCCGCCTCGATCATGGCGAGCAGGGCGGCGGTTCCGGGGTCCAGAGGCATGACCGCGACTCTAGCCACCCCACGGTGGTCGAGGAGGTCGCCCGCGACCGTCTCGAGACCACACCACCGCAGGCGGCTCACCCCAGGAACCCACGCACCGCCTTGACCAGCGCCGCGGCGTACCGCGCCCGTCCGGCCCGCCGCGTCATGACCGCGGCGTCGACCCGCGAGCGCATGTTGCCGAGCTCGACCAGCACGGTCGGCACGTCGGAGAGGTTGAGGGTGCCGAGGTCGCGGCGGACGTCGAGACCGTCGCCGCCGGCGGTGTAGGTGGCGTAGGGGAAGCCGGCGTCCCGCAGCTCCCGTCGTACGCCGAGCGCGAGCCGTCGCGACGGGCGCGCGATGTCGTCGGTCCACGGTGCCCGGTCCGGTGGGCGGATGACGTGGAAGCCGTGCGCCCCGGCGGCGTAGGAGCCGTCGCCGTGGATGCTGAGCTTGAGGTCGGCCCCGGCGCGGTTGCCGGCGCGACCGCGTACGTCGACGCACGGGCCCCACAGCCGGGTCGAGTTGCGGTCGCGGGTGAGGATCACGCGGGCGCCGAGCGCCTCGAGCCGCCGGACCACGACTTGCGAGACCTGCCAGGCGAAGGTGGCCTCGGGGTAGCCGCCGTCGGTGGCGGTGCCGGTGGTGTTGCACGGCTTGCGGAAGCCGCCGGCCGGGACCAGGCGCCCGGTCTCACGCGGGAAGCGGCTGTTGCCGAGCTGGTGGCCGGGGTCGACCACGACGGTCCGGCCGGAGAGCGGACCCTCGCCCGGCGCCGACGCCGACACCGACGGTGAGCCGGACGGCCCCGCCGTCGCGCTGGTCGACGACCCCGACGACGGCCCGGTGGCCGCGACCCCGACGCCCGCGCACCCCGACAGGGCGAGCACGAGCACCAGTACCGCTGGGCCGACCGGGTGGAGGGTCATTCGTAGCCCAGGATCTCGATCCGCTTGTCGCCCCAGGCCAGCGCCGAGGCGATGGCGTCGTCGATGGACAGCTCGGTCCGCCAGCCGAGCAGCCGGGCCGCCTTGTCGGCGTTGGCGTAGGCCCCCACGGCGTCGCCGGGTCGCGGGCCGGCCTCGGTGATCGGCACCGGGGCGCCGAAGACCCGCTCGAAGGCGGCGACCAGCTCGCGCACGGTCACGCCGTCGCCGGCGCCGAGGTTGATGATGGTGGAGGTCGCGTCGACCTCGGCGAGCACCTGGTCGAAGCGCTCGATCGCGGCCACGTGGGCGCGCGCGAGGTCCCAGACGTGGATGTAGTCGCGGATGCCCGTGCCGTCGCGGGTCGGGTGCTCGGTGCCGGTGATGGTGAACGACGGCTTGAGGCCGCGGGCCGCGAGCACCAGCTGGCCGATGACGTGGCTCGGCTCCTTGACGTAGATGCCGGACTCGAGGTCGGGGTCGGAGCCGACCGGGTTGAAGTAGCGCAGGATGACCGCGCGCAGGTCGGTCGCGGCGGCGAGGTCGACGAGGACCTGCTCCATCATCCGCTTGGTGCGCGCGTAGGGCGAGGTCGGCTCGAGCGGGTCGTCCTCGGTGACCTCGAAGTCGTCCTTGGTGGCGTAGAGGCTCGCCGACGACGAGAACAGCACGCGTGGCTTGCCGAGCGCGGTCAGCTCGTGGAAGAGCTCGAGCGACTTGGCGACGTTGTCCTTGTAGTAGAGGTACGGCTGCTCCATCGACTCGGGTACGACGATGCGCGCGGCCATGTGGATCGTGGCGTCGAGGTCGGGGTGCTCGGCGACGATGCGCCGCAGCAGCTCGCGGTCGGCGATGTCGCCCTCGTAGAAGATCCGGTCGCGCACGAACGCGTGCGGTCCGTTGAGCAGCGAGTCGAGGACGACGGGCGTGTGCCCGGCCTCCTCGAGCGCCTTCGCAGTGATCGAACCGATGTAGCCGGCGCCGCCGGTGACCAGGACCTTCATCCCGGCAGGTTATCCGGAGGCTCGCCGCGATCCCACGCCCGGACACGCCCCACGCGCTCTACGCGCCCTACACGCCCTACGCGCCGCCGACGGCCTCCCTCCGGTCGTCGGCGGCACGTCAGGCCGTGTGTGCCGTCAGACCCCGTGGTCGACGCTCTCGAGTGCGGCGGTCTGCGCCGTGCGCCCCGCGTCGTCGATCGCGCGACCCACCACGACGGCCAGCGGCAGGGGCAGCACGCACCAGGCCAGCACGGCGAGCAGGATCTCGAGGAGCACGTCCCCAGCGTGCCCGGTCCGGCTGCGCCGCGGGACCGGCGGGCGGATCGAGTCTCCTAGTCATTCCGGGCCAGGGGGCCTGACCCCGGCGCTGCGGGTCAGCCGTGCTCGAGCAGCCCGAGGAGGTAGCCGCCGTAGCCGCTCTTGAGCAGGCCCTCGGCGATGACGCGCAGCTGGTCGTCGCCGATGTAGCCCATCCGCCAGGCCACCTCCTCGGGGGCGCCGACCTTGGTGCCCTGGCGCGCCTCGATCGCACGGACGAAGTTGCTGGCGTCGTTGAGGTCGTCGAAGGTCCCGGTGTCGAGCCAGGCCGAGCCGCGCGGCAGCACCTCGACCTGGAGCCGGCCCTCGTCGAGGTAGAGACGGTTGAGGTCGGTGATCTCGAGCTCGCCGCGTGGCGACGGGCGCAGCGAGGCGGCCTTGGCGACGACGTCGTTGCCGTAGAAGTAGAGCCCCGGCACGGCGTACTGGCTGCGCGGCCTGGCGGGCTTCTCCTCCAGCGACACGGCCTTGAAGTCGGCGTCGAACTCCACCACCCCGTACGCCGTGGGGTCGGCGACGCGGTAGCCGAAGACGGCCGCGCCGTCGAGGTCGGCGAAGCGACGCAGCCGGGTGCCGAGACCGGCGCCGTAGAAGATGTTGTCGCCCAGGACCAGGCCGACGCTGTCGTCGCCGACGTGGTCGGCCCCGATGAGGAAGGCCTGCGCCAGCCCGTCCGGGCTCGGCTGCACGGCGTAGGTGATCGAGATGCCGAGCTGCGAGCCGTCGCCGAGGAGGCGGACGAACTGAGCGGCCTCGTGCGGGGTGGTGATCACCAGCACGTCGCGGATCCCGGCCAGCATCAGCGTCGACAGCGGGTAGTGGACCATCGGCTTGTCGTAGACCGGCATCAGCTGCTTGCTCACCGCGTGGGTGATGGGGTGCAGCCGGGAGCCGGTCCCGCCGGCCAGGATGATTCCGCGCATGCGGGTCATGGTGCCCCAGTGGACCTTCCGGCCACCGGCACCGTCACCGAAAGGGATGACGCCAGTGTAAAAAGTCCCGACATTGCTGTGCGATCGGGATGCGGCGCTTACTGTGGTCCGGTCCGACACCGTGGTCGAGACGTTGCCTTCTGGGGGATGCGTCCGCGGCGCCTACGTGTGGAGAATTTGTGACGTTGACAGAGACAGCCACCCGACTGAGCACACGCTCGCCGAGTCGGGTCGTGGGGTGGCTCCCGGTGATGGTGGGCGCCCTCGACCTGGTTCTCGTCGTCGCCGTGACAGGGTTGGCCGTCGTGGGCCGGGGTCAGGGCTTCCTCTTCGCCGAGCCCGCCGACGTGACGTCGACGGTCGGCACGACCGCCCCTTTGATCGTGCTGGGGTGGATCGCCACCACCTCGCTCCTGGGCGGCTACAAGGCCGACGTCTTCGGTGCCGGCACCGACGAGTACAAGCGCGTGCTCAACGCGGGCCTGCTGACCGCGGGCCTGGTCAGCGTCGCCTGCTACCTCGGGCAGTACCCCCTGTCGCGCGGCTTCTTTGTCCTCCTCTTCGGGCTCGGCGTGCCGCTGCTCCTGCTCGGCCGGTTCATGGCGCGGCGGGCCGTGCACGCGGCCCGGGTCAACGGCGCCCTGCAGCAGCGGGTGCTGATCGCGGGCTCGGCCGACCACGTCGACGAGGTCGCCGCGGTGCTGCGCCGCGAGCGCTGGCTCGGCTACCAGATCACGGGTGCCCTCACGCCCACTCACGACCTGTCGACCGAGACCCCGTCCGGTATCCCCGTCGTGGGCAACGCCGACGACGTGTCGGCGATGCGCGAGAGCGACGTGGTCTTCTTCGCCGGGGGTTCCGACACCTCGGCGCGACGGATGCGCCAGATCGTCTGGGAGCTCGAGCAGGACGACGTGCAGCTGGTGGTCGCCCCCAGCGTCAGCGACACCAGCAGCGAGCGCATCCGGGTCCGCCCGGTCGGTGGGCTGCCCCTGATGCACATCGACCCGCCGACCTGGAGCGACGCGGCCCGCATCGGCAAGCGCACCTTCGACATCGTCGGCAGCCTCGCCCTGCTGCTGCTGATGGCCCCGCTCTACCTCGCGGCCACGGCGTCGATCCTCGTGCGCGACCGCGGTCCGGTCATCTTCCGCCAGACCCGCGTGGGTCGTCACGGCGACGAGTTCACGTGCCTGAAGTTCCGCACGATGGTCCCCGACGCCGAGGCGCTGCTCGCTCGGCTGCAGGCCGAGACCGGCCAGATCGACGGCCTGTTCAAGATGAAGGACGACCCACGCATCACGCGATCGGGCCAGTGGCTGCGGCGCTTCTCGGTCGACGAGCTGCCCCAGCTGGTCAACGTGCTGCGCGGCGACATGAGCCTGGTCGGTCCACGTCCGCCGCTGCCGTCCGAGGTGGCCTCCTACGGCGAGGACGTCGCCCGGCGCCTGCACGTCCGCCCCGGCCTCACCGGGCTGTGGCAGGTCTCGGGTCGCTCCGACCTGACCTGGGACGAGGCCACCCGGCTCGACCTCTACTACGTCGACAACTGGAGCATGCTCCAGGACGTCGCGATCCTGGCCCGCACCCTCGGTGCGGTGGTCGGCTCGCGCGGAGCCTACTGAGTCCCGTCCGCGACACACCGCCCGACCCACCTAGGGTGGGCCCGTGCAGCGCATCCTCGTGACCGGCGGAGCCGGCTTCATCGGCTCCAACTTCGTCCACCACCTCGTGGCCCACACCGACGCCGTCGTGTCCGTCCTCGACAAGCTGACCTACGCCGCGAGCCGTGAGGCCCTCGACGGCCTGCCCGCCGAGCGGGTCAGCCTGGTGGTCGGCGACGTCGCCGACCAGCCGCTGGTCGAGAAGCTCGTCGGCGAGCACGACGCGGTGGTCCACTTCGCCGCCGAGTCCCACAACGACAACAGCCTCAGCGAGCCGGGTCCGTTCATCCAGACCAACATCGTCGGCACCTTCTGCCTGCTCGAGGCGTGCCGCAAGCACGACACCCGCCTGCACCACGTGTCGACCGACGAGGTCTACGGCGACCTCGCGCTCGACGACCCGCAGCGCTTCACCGAGGACACGCCCTACAACCCCAGCAGCCCCTACAGCGCCGCCAAGGCCGGCTCCGACCACCTGGTGCGCGCGTGGGTGCGGTCCTTCGGCGTGCGGGCCACGATCAGCAACTGCTCCAACAACTACGGGCCGTGGCAGCACGTCGAGAAGTTCATCCCCCGCCAGGTCACCAACGTCCTCGAAGGCGGTCGGCCCAAGGTCTACGGCGCCGGCACCAACGTCCGCGACTGGATCCACGTCGCCGACCACTCCTCCGCGGTCTGGACGATCCTGCAGCACGGCCGCATCGGCGAGACCTACCTCATCGGCGCCGACGGCGAGCGCACCAACCTCGAGGTCGTCGCGATGATCCTGGCCCACCTGGGCCGCCCGGCCGACGACTACGACCTCGTCGCCGACCGCGCAGGTCACGACCTGCGCTACGCCATCGACTCCACCAAGCTGCGCACCGAGCTCGGCTGGACGCCCTCCTACGCCGACTTCGCCGCCGGCCTGGCCGCCACCATCGACTGGTACGCCGAGCACCGCGACTGGTGGGCGCCCCACAAGCACGCCACCGAGGCGGCCTACGCGGCCAAGGGGCAAGCGTGAAGCACGCAGCCGGTCGCGAGGAACGAGCGAGCGGCGTGGGCGTGTGCAGGTCGAGCAAGCGCGCGACCGAGGAACGAGGTCGCGACCGCGCGCCGAGACCGCCGTTCTCGAAGGAGCATCGTGCCCACTGACCTGACCGTCGAGCCCACCCCGATCCCGGGCCTGCTCGTCGTCCGCCTGCCCGTCCACGAGGACGCGCGCGGCTGGTTCCGCGAGAACTGGCAGCGCGAGAAGATGACGGCCCTCGGGCTGCCCGACTTCGAGCCGGTGCAGAACAACGTGTCCTTCAACCACCGCCGTGGCGCCACCCGTGGCATCCACACCGAGCCGTGGGACAAGTTCGTGTCCGTGACCGGCGGGCGGGCGTTCGGGGCGTGGGTCGACATGCGCGAGGGCTCGTCGTTCGGGACGACGTTCACCCTCGAGCTCGACGAGGCGACGGCGGTCTTCGTGCCGCGCGGGGTCGGCAACAGCTACCAGACCCTGGACGACGCCGTGGCCTACAGCTACCTCGTCAACGAGCACTGGCGCCCCGGCCTGGCCTACCCCGCGCTCGACCTGGCCGACCCCGAGGTCGCGATCGGTTGGCCGATCCCGCTCGCCGAGGCCGAGGTCTCCGACAAGGACCGGGCCAACCCCCGGCTGGCCGACGCGATGCGCGTGCGGCCACGCACCACGCTCGTGATCGGCAGCAGGGGCCAGCTCGGGAGAGCGCTGCTCGCGGAGTTCCCCGACGCCGTCGGCGTCGACCTCGACGAGCTCGACGTCACCGACCCCGCCGCCGTCGCGGCCTGGCCCTGGCACGAGCACGACACGATCCTCAACGCGGCCGCCTACACCGCGGTCGACCTGGCCGAGACCCCCGAGGGCCGGGTGGCGGCCTGGGCCGCCAACGCCGCGGCCCCCGCGGCCCTGGCCCGGGTCGCCGACGCCCACCGCCTGACCCTGGTGCACTACTCGACCGAGTACGTCTTCGACGGCACCCGCTCGCCGCACGCCGAGGACGAGCCCGTGTCCCCGCTGGGCGTCTACGCCCAAACCAAGGCCGCCGGCGACCTCGCGGTCGCGACCGCCAATCGCCACTACGTGCTGCGCACGTCGTGGCTGATCGGTGACGGGCACAACTTCGTGCGCACGATGGCCCGGCTGGCCGGCGAGGGCGCCCGCCCGACCGTGGTCGACGACCAGGTCGGCCGGCTCACCTTCACCGACGAGCTCGCCCGCGTGACCCGGCACCTGCTGGAGTCGGCCGCGGCTCACGGCGTCTACCACGTCAGCAACGGCGGCGAGCCGACCTCGTGGGCCGACGTGGCCGCGAGCGTGTTCGAGCTGCTGGGCCGTGACCCCGCCGACGTCGGCCGGGTCTCGACCGCGCAGTACGTCGCCGGCAAGGCGATGTCGCCGCGACCGCTGCTGAGCGCCTTCGACCTCGGCAAGCTCCAGGCGACCGGGTGGACCAGCGAGCCCGCTATGCGTGCGCTGCGTCGTTACCTGACCGCTTGAGCCGCCGCTGCGCGCGGCGCGAGAGGTTCTTCTCCTCGGTGTAGGTGTACTGGTAGCCGTAGGCGTAGCCGGCCCGTCCGCGGCCCTTGGTCGGGGCCATGTTCATCACGACGCCGACGCACTTGGCGCCGACCGACTCGACCCGCTCCAGGGCGTGACCGAGCTGGTCCTTGGTGGTCTTGCCGTGACGCACGATGGCGAGCATGCCGTCGGCGCGGGCGGCGAGCAGGGCCGCGTCGGTGACCGGGAGCAGCGGTGGCGCGTCGAGGAGCACGACCGAGAAGCGGTTGCTGAGCTCCTTGATGAGCATCTCCATCTGGTGCGACTGCAGCAGCTCCGACGGGTTGGGCGGGCGCGGGCCGCAGGTGAGCACCTTGAGGCCGGTGTCGGCGTAGGGCTGCAGGGCGTCGTCGACCGAGAGGCGGCCGATGAGCACGCTGGTCGTGCCGACGGAGTCGTCGAGCTTGAGCCGGTCGGCCATCGTGGGCCGGCGCAGGTCGCACTCGACGATGCAGACGGTCTCGCCCGCCATGGCCAGGGTGATGGCGAGGTTGACCGCGGTGGTCGACTTGCCCTCGCCGGGCAGCGAGCTGGAGATGACGAACACGCGGTGGTCGTGGTCGACCTCGACGTACTGCATGTTGGTGCGCAGCACCCGGAAGGCCTCGGCCCACGGCGTGGCCTCGGCCAGGGCGGCCGACGGGAGCTTGCGCACCGCGGTCGGGTCGCTGGAGATGGTGCCCAGGATCGGGCGCGAGGTCACCTCGGCGACCTGCTCCGCGGTGGAGATCGAGGTGTCGAGCAGGTCGCGGAGCACGGCGAGACCGACCCCGAGCAGCAGGCCCAGGACGACGCCGAGACCGAGGTTGCGCACCACGTTGGGGCTGACCGGCGCGTCGTTGATCTGGGCCGGGTCGAGGATCGAGGCGCGGATCGGGGCGACCCCGCCGCTCTCGGGCGACTCGACGTCGGCGATGCGGTCCTTGAGGGCCTCGGCGTAGGCCTGGGCGATGTCGCGCGCGACGACCGGGTCGGAGTACTGCGCGGTCACGACGAGGTTGACCGTCTCGGGCACCGCCTCGGCCGTGACCGAGTCCTTGAGCACCCCGGCGTCGATCTCGCCACCGAGGTTGGTCGCGACGGTCTCGGCCAGCGACTGGGCCTTGATGAAGCCGACGTAGGACTCCACCCGCTGGGCGGCGAACGCGCCGCCGGCGGGTGCGTCGCTGGTGTCGGAGCTGGTGGTCGACACGAACAGCTGGGCCGACGACGCGTACATCGGCGTCGACTGCCACGTGAGGAACGACGCGGCCGCCGTGGAGGCGAGCACGCACAGCACGATCAGGCGCCATCGCCGTCGGACGGTCAACCAGTAGTCTCTGAGCTCCACGGTTCCCATCCGATAACGGCTGATTGGTACGTGGCCATCCTAACTGAGGGCTGCCACGTCCCTGACCACGTCCGGCGCGGAGGCGGCTCGGCCCCGGTGGGGGTCAGACCGAGATCCGGCCGTAGTCGTCGTCGAGACGGCAGATGTCGTCCTCGCCGCAGTAGCCGCCGAGCTGGACCTCGACGATGACCAGCACCTCCACGTCCATGTTGGTGATGCGGTGCGCCTGGCCGATCTCGACGCGGACCGACTCACCGGGTCCGGCGATGACGGTCCGGCCGTCGACCACGCACGTGGCGCGGCCGGCCACGACGTTCCACAGCTCGGCGCGGTGCTCGTGCGTCTGGTAGCTGAGCCGCTGGCCGGGCTCGACGACGATCCGCTTGACCTTGTAGCCGTCGCCCTCTCCGAGGACCTCCCAGCTGCCCCACGGTCGGTTCTCGTGCTCGCCGGTCATGGCGTCCCCCTTCGATGGTTGAAGCCCGAGGTTAACCCCCTGACAGGGGCGATTCGCCGAATCGGCGAAGACCACGGGGAACGCCCAGCAAGCGTTGCACGGCCGTTGCGCAACCGTTGCGCAACCCTTGAGAGACGGCCGTGTCCGTGAGGTTCAGCGGCGGTGGAGGCCGGCCAGGGCGGGGCGCACGTCGGCCAGGTAGACCAGCGCGGCCACGAGCATGACGATGCTGATCAGGGCCAGCGGGATCGGCACGAAGAACAGCACGACGCCGAGGCCCAGGATGGTGCACCAGGTGGTCTTGGTGAGCTTGCCGGCGGCCTCGTAGGCCTCGGCGGAGTAGAGCAGCGAGTTGACGAAGGCGAAGATCGTCACGCTCAGGATCGCGAGCTGGACGACGATCATGACGATGCTCTGGGCGAAGAAGACGTTCATGGTGCCCCCAGCCTACGGGCGCCGGCGGTCTGCGGCAGGCACCTGACGCAGAACACCCGGGTCCTCGCCGCTGACGCGTGCGGGGACCCGGGTGGCCCGGTCGTGGTGGGAGGAGTCAGAACAGCGTGGGCTGCTCGTCGTCTCTTCAGTTGCTCGAGGCGCTCGAGGTGCTCGCGGTGCTCGAGGTGCTGGCGGGGGCCGCCTTCTTGGCGGGGGCCTTCTTGGCCGGGGCCTTCTTGGCAGGGGCCTTCTTGGCGGTCGAGGTCACCGGGGTGGCCTTCTTGGCGGCCGGCTTCCGGGTGTTCTTCTTGGCGGCGGGGTTGGTCGTGTTGACCTTGACCTCGACGGTCGCGCTCGAGGGCAGCTTGGTGCCCCGGACGACGGCCTCGCCGCGCTTGGCGAGCTCGGCGTAGGTGCCGGTCACGGTCTCGACGTAGTCGAGCGCCACGGTCTGACTCTTGGTCGGCAGGGCCTTGGCCTCGGCCTGGAGCTCGGCGACGCGGGCCTCGATCGCCGCGCGGCGGGCCTTGGCCTGCTCGAGGGCGGTGGCGCGCAGCTTCTTGGCGTCGAAGTCGGTGACCGACTTCTGCACGTCGGCGACCTTGGCGGTCGCGTCCTTCTGCACGCCGGTCAGGCGCTTCTGCACGTCGGCGACGTACTCCTTGACGGCGGTGACGGCGAGGTCACCGGCGCCGACGCCAGCGTAGAGGGGGGTCTTGGCGGCAGCGGGGATCTCGAGGGACTTGAAGTCGATCTTGGTCTTGGCCATGTGGATCACGTCTCCTGGGTGTGGGTGTCGGGTGTGCTGTCCTCGTCGTCCTCGGGCCGTTCCGGTGCCGGGTTGGCGGCCAGGAACGACGAGTAGACGTCGAGGAGGGTCTGCTTCTGGCGCTCGGTGAGCCCGGGGTCGCCGAGGACGGCGATCTCGACGGAGCTGCCGGCCCCGGCCTCGGGACTGACGATCCCGGCCCGGATGTAGAGCTGCTCGGCCGAGATCCTCAGCGCCTTGGCGATCTGCTGCAGCACGTCGGCGGACGGCTTGCGCAGACCCCGTTCGATCTGGCTGAGGTAAGGGTTGGAGACACCGGCCTGCTGGGCGAGCTGCCTCAGGGACAGCCGCGACGCGAGTCGCTGCTCCTTGAGGTAGTCACCGAGCGACTCGACGGTCTGCCCGACCTTGCTCTTGGCCATGACCCCACTGTGCTAGCAACAGCTAGCAAAACGCAAACTGAGCAAGCGTGCTCTTGTTCACACCGCCGTACGACGACGACCGGTCAGCCGACGACCTCGGCGACGACGGCCTGCATCCGCTCGCGGAACTTGTCCTCGGCGAACCACTCGGCGTGGCGGCGGATCGCGTCGGCGTCGAAGGACATGTCGTCGAAGTCGCGCAGCGCGCTGGCGAACGCGTCGGCCTCGTCATGGTACGCCGTGGACGAGGGCGTGACGTGCAGGCCGGTGACGCCCGGGACGACGGAGTCGAGCGCCCCACCGGCGCCGAGGGCGACGACCGGCAGGCCGCAGGCCATGGCCTCGACGGGCAGGATGCCGAAGTCCTCGATGCCGGGGAACAGCAGGCCCCGAGCCCGCCGCATCAGGTCGAGCATGGTGGCGTCGTCGACGCGGCCCACGAACTCGATCCCGGGGCCGGCGAACGCGTCGCAGGTCTCGCGCGAACGCCCCTCGCCGACGACGACCAGCCGGACCCCGGCCCGCCGGGCGGCACTGATGGCCAGCTCGGGCCGCTTGTAGGGCACCAGACGCCCGGCGAGCAGGAAGAACTCCTCGCGCTCGATCGTCGGGTCGGGGGTGAAGACGTCGGTGCGCACCGGCGGCGGGATCACGACGCTCTCGCGCCCCCACCACTGCTCGATGCGCTGGGCCACCGTCGTGGAGTTGGCGACCAGGCGCTGCGGCCGGGCGGCCGCGCGCTTGTCGGCGCGCTGCTGGCTGGCGGCGAAGGCGGCCAGCCCGACCTCGCCGACCTTGCCGCCCGGCTCGCCGGCGCGCGAGGTCGGCTCCCAGATCCAGCGGGCCGGGGTGTGCACGTAGCTCACCATCGGTACGCCGTCGGGCGGGCGGACGCGCTGGGCGAAGGCGTGGTGGGACGTCAGGACCAGCTCGGCCTCGGAGAGGTCGGCGCGGGCCATCGCGACCGGCAGCAGCGGCAGCAGCTCGGCGTAGCGACCGCCGCCGCGGTAGAGCCGCTGCAGCGGGCTCGAGCGGACCGTGTCGGGGTCGATGCCCTCCAGGCTCACGGCGCGGTCGTGGACCGGGACGAAGACCTCGGAGCCGGGGAACGCCTGGACCAGCTGCTCGACGACGCGCTCGGAGCCACCGAGCTCGGTGAAGCGCTCGTGGACGATGACCGTGCGCATCAGGCCGGCTGCTCCGCGGCGACCCGCTGCCGGGCGACCGCGCGCGGGGCGCGGCTGCTGCGCCGCTGCCCGCGGTGCACGGTGACGGCGACGACGTCGAGACCGAGCCCGCGCAGGGCGGTGACGGCCTCGCGCAGCCGCTTGCGCGTCACGCCTGCGTCGACCGCCAGCACGGTCGGTCCGCTGAGGGCGCTGGAGACGTCGAGGAGGTCGTCGACGTCGTCGACGCTCGCGGCGAGCACGAGACGTGACTGCGGGGCGACCTCGACGACGCGGGCGACCCGCGCCGGGTGGTCGCCGGGCGCCGGCGCCCCGGCGGTGAGCACGCGGACCCGGTCGTGCTGCGGGAGCGCGTCGAGCGAGGCCGGGGTGAGGGTGCGGGCGAGCCCGGTCAGGCCGGGGCCCTCGTCGAGGCCCAGCTCACGGTCGACCGTCGGCCGCTGCGGTGCGACGTCGACGAGCAGCACGTCGTCGCCGCGGGCGGCGAGGAGGCGGGCGACCAGGGTCGCCGCGCGGGCCTGGGGTGCGTCGCCGAGCTGGACGAGGTTGACCGCCCGGTCGCCCTCGAGCACGGGGAGCAGCGACGCGACGGCGGTGGGCCCGTCGTCGGGGTCGATCACGACGGCCGGTACGCCGGCGGTGGCGGCGGCGTCGCGACCGGGGTCGCGGGCCGACAGCGACCCGCGCAGGGCCCGCGCCAGCACGACGCCCTCGGCGGCCAGCACCAGCGCCACGATCAGGGCCAGCAGCGCGTCGCGCAGCGGCTTGGGCGACGCGGGGCCGTCGGGGATCGTCGCCGGCTCGACGACGGCCAGCCGCCACGAGGGTCGGTCGGCGACCGCGCGCAGCGAGCCCAGCAGGGCCTCACGCTCACGCTCGAGCGCGGCGACGGCGACGTTGTCGCGGCCGATCACCTCGCGTCGCTCGCGACCGACCAGGGCGATCGCGTCGGTGATGGCCGCGCGCTGCGAGGCGAGGTCGTCGGCCTGGTCGGCGGCCACCTCGGTCGCGAGCACCGCAGCCACGGCGTCGGCGAGGTCGGCGGCCTCCACACCGTCGGCACCGGTGGCCGCCACCGTCACGAACCCGGGCTGGGTGCCGGACTCGGCGGTCACGTCGCCGCTCACGGCGCTGACCGCGTCCTCGTCGGCCGGCCGGCCGAGCGAGGTCAGGGCCTTCTCCAGCACGCCTCGGCTGGTGGTGAGCCCGACGACGGTGTCGGCGTAGTAGCCCACCTGCACCGACGGGTCGCTCGCCTGGTCCTCGGGCAGCCGCACCTGGACGGTGGTCTGGGCGACGTACTGGTCGGGGGCGGTGGAGCGCCAGACGAGGACGGCCGCCGCGGCCGCGAGGGCGACGACGAGGACCACCCATCGTCGCGCCCACACGCCGGCGGCGTGCTCGAGGAGGTCCATGTCAGTTCCTTTGCAGCTCGCGCCGCAGCGCGGAGTAGGCGGGCTTGGGTCGGCCGGCGTCGTCGAGCAGGCCGAAGCCCGTCTCGGGGTCGCTCGAGTCGCTGTCAGTGTCGCGCAAGGCGTAGAACCACAGCGAGTCGACGAACGGCAGGCGCCGAGCCTCGCGTACGGCGCCCAGCACCATCTGCTCCTGGCGCGCGAGGCTGACCGAGCGCGCGGAGGCGCCGGTCGAGGCGCCGTACTCGGTCAGCCACACGGGCTTGTCGCCGTCGCCGGCGCGCTCCATCACCTTGTAGAGGTCGAGGAGGCGGGCGTAGGTGTTCCACGGCTGCCGACCGCTGGGCAGGGCGGGGTAGGTGTAGGGGTGGACCGACACGACGTCGAAGAGGCCGCGGTCGATGCCGGTGGCGTAGAAGCGGCGCAGGAAGGTCACCGGGTTGACCTGCAGGCCGACCGCGCCGTTGACCGCCGGGGCCAACGAGCCGACGAGGATCCGGGCGCCGGGGTCGTACCTGCGCAGGGGGCGAGCGGCGGCCTCGACGAGGCGGGCGTACTCGCGGGCGTCGGGCGGGGCCGCCCAGAACGACTCCCGGTTGGGACCGTTCCACAGCTCCCAGGCGAAGACCTGGTCGCGGTAGCGCTGGGCCGCGGCGGCGACGAACCGGCCGAAGAGGGCGGGGTCGGGCGACCCGTCGTCGAGGCGGCCCGAGACGGGGCTGTAGCTGACCACGACGAGCACCTTGAGTCCGGCGGCGCGACTGGCCCGCACGACCCGGTCGGTGTCGGACCAGTCGAGCCCGCCGTACTGGGCGACCTTGGCCCAGTTGAGGTCGATGCGCACCCGGTCGACGCCCAGCCGCGTGGCCGCGGTGAGGTCGGTGCGCAGCTCGTCGTCGGAGGCCGACAGGATGCTGAAGCCCGGGCTGATGCCGACGCGCAGCGGCTTGCGTGGCACCGGGTCGGGCTCGATGTCGGGCGGGATCGTGGGCACCGGGTCGGGGGTCGGGAGGCCGGTCGGGGCGCGGCGCGGCTCCTGGGCCACCGGCGTCGGGTCGTCGCGCAGGGCGACGAGCACGGCGACGACCAGTGCCGCGACCAGGGCGAGGACGAGAAGAGGCGTCCGCCGGAGCATCGGCGGACGACTGGATGTTGCAGTGACGGTGCACCCCCACGACGAGTGCGGTCGGCGTCCCGCCCGCAGTTGTCCCTATGATGACAGTTGTGCCGCTCGATGACCGCACAGACGCGGAGACCGCGGCGGTCTACTCCCCCAGCTGGGTCGACCTGCTCGGCCTCGCGGCCGGTGACCGGGTGCGCCTGGTGGGCGACGACCGGGTCGCCGAGGCGGCCGTGCGCCACCGCGGCGGGGTCCTCGACGACGGCGCCGCGGGCGGCCTCCACGACGTGGTCTGCCTCCAGGACATCGCGTTCGACGCCGCTGCCCTGCGCCGGCACGCGGCGACCCTGGCCCCGGGCGGACGACTGGTGCTGGTCGTCGACAACGCCGCCAGCCCGCTGCGGCTCGCCGACCGGCTCGCCGGCCGACCGGGTGGTCGCCACGCCGTGGTCGGCCTGGGCCGTGTGCGCCGCCGGCTGCGGTCGGCCGGGCTCGAGGTCGACCAGGTCTTCGGCCTGCTGCGCTCGTCGGCGGCCCCCGTGACCGCCTTCGACCTCGCCGCGCCCGAGGCGGTCAGGTCGGTCCTGGGCGCCACCCTCAGCCACGTCGGTGGCACGCGCGGCACCCTGGTGTCGCTGCTGACCAGGTCGCCGGTCGGTGCCCTGGCCCCGCTGTGCCCGGCCTGGCTGGTGGTCGCGCGTCCCCGCGGGTCGTCGGTGACCCCCGCGGACGACCGCATCGTCGGCAAGATCAGCAACCGGGACAGCAAGGAGGTCAAGCTGGTCTGCGGCTCGCCTCCCCGGGTGCTCGAGAAGCACTACCTCACCGGGAGCGGGACCACCGAGGTCGAGGCGCTGCGCGAGCTCGACCGCATCGGCTTCACCCTCGCACCGCGCATCGTCGGGGAGCCGGCGCCGTCGGTGTGCCGGATGACCTGGCTGCCGGGCCGACCGCTGCTGCCCGCCGCGCTCGACGCCGACGAGGTCGTCGTCTGGGTCGACCGGGCCCTGGCGGTGCTCGCCGACCTGCACGCCCGCAGCCGGCAGCCCGACGGCAGCGTGCTCGTGCACGGCGACTTCTGGCTCGGCAACCTGCTGGTCGACGACGAGCAGGTCGTCGGGGTGGTCGACTGGACCGGCGTCGTGCACGGCCCCGACCACGTCGACCGCGACTTCCTCGTCGAGAGCACGGTCGCCCTGCGCCCGGACCTGCCCGGCCTGCGGGCCCGGCTGGCGACGACCGCCCCCGCCTGAGCCGGCCCTCACTCCCCGCCGCGCCGGCGGCGTACGGCCTCGGCGGCGGCGGTGGCCGCGTCGACCAGGGCCCGGGCCAGCCGGCCCCCGTGGCGCACGTCGACGGTGTCGTAGGAGGCAGTCGACCATTGGCGCTTGGTCTGCGAGATGCCGAGCAGCTGGTCGATGCGGCCGATGCCCCGCACGGGCGCCCAGCGGAAGGTCTCGCGCAGCATGAGGTGTCCGGGGCTGTAGTCCTGGAAGGCCGGGTCGTAGCGGCTGATCCACAGCGCCAGGGTCGGCACGTCCTGCGCCACGACCATCGCGAGCAGGAACGACACCGGCCGGTCGCCGACGTAGCCGACGAGCGTGACGCCGCGCCCGGCCGCGGTCTCGCCGCGGACGTAGTCGAGCACGAACCCGTCGTACGGCGGGCGCAGCAGGTGCTGGCGCGGGCGCGCGGTCTCGGCGGCGTCGAAGACGGTGCGCAGGTCGGGCAGCAGCGCCTCGAGGCGCTCGGGGTCGACGGCGACCTCGACGCGGTGCTCGAGGCCGGCGGCGTCGAGCGCGGCGTCGGCGCGGCGCAGCAGCTTGCGCAGGTTCTTGGCGCCGGGCAGCGCGAGGTGGGCCAGGCCGTCGGCGCCGAGGTCGATGACGGGGCAGTGGTCGCGCGGGGTGACGGTCGTGCGGCCGGCCGCCACCAGGGCGGGCAGGGCCGGGCTGGCGGCGCGGCTCTCGACGAGGTCGAGCAGCACGCGGGGCCCGGCGGCGGTGGCCCACAGCAGCGCGGCCGCCGCGTCGTCACCGGGGCGCACCAGGGCCTCGGCGATGGTGCCGAGCCCGTGGCCGAGCCAGCGGACCACCCGCACGGGGCCGACCCGGCGCTCGTGGAGCGGGGCCAGGGCCACCAGGCGGTCTCCGTCGTGGACGGTGACGACGCGCAGCCGCCCGGGCCCGAGGTGACGCCACCAGGCCAGGGCGTAGGCGGGTCGCACGAGGGCCCCGGCGCCGAGCTCGTCGGCCAGGGCCTCCCAGTCGGGGGCCAGGGCCCCGGCCGCGTCGAGGTCGTCGACCACGGCGGCACGCAGCGGCGGTCGGGAGCCGGTCGCGCCGTGGGGCACGGCAGCCTGGGCGGTCACGACGACGCCACGACCCGGTCGAGCTGGTGGTCGGGCCACGAGGCCGGTGAGCGGCCGAGGTGGTAGGCGAGCCGGGCCCGCGTGTGGTGGGCGCCCATCGTCAGGCGCGGCAGCCGCAGGAGGTCGTCGCCCAGGGTGATGCGGCCGTTGAGGAACGTGTAGGCCGCGGTGAACCCGGCGGCCTCGACGGCCTCGCGCACGGCCCGGTCGTGGTGACCGAAGGGGTAGGCGAACTGGGTGATCCGGTGCCCGGTGACGTCCTCGAGCTCGGCGCGGCAGCCGCCGACCTCGTCGGCCAGCCGGGCCGCGTCGAGGTCGGCGAGCGAGGCGTGGGTGCGGGTGTGCGCGGCGAGCTCGAGGCCGTGGGCCACGGCCTCGACGAGCTCGGCGCGCGTCATGGTGCGCGCCGCCCCCGGCCACCACGGCGGGCGCCGGCCCCACCCGGTGCTGACGGTCATCAGCGACGCCGGCACCTCGAGGTCGACCAGCACCGGCATCGCGTGGCGGGCGACGCCCGCGAGGGCGTCGTCGAAGGCGACCGCGGCCAGCCCGTCGACGGGCTCGCCACGGGTGACACGCTCGCTGATCTCGCCGAGCGCGACGATGCGGAACCCCAGCGACCGCACGGTCCGCAGGTGGGAGCGCAGCGCCGAGGCGGTCACCTCGAGGCCGTCGGCGACCGCGTCGTCGGCCACCACGTCGTGGTAGCAGAGCACGACGGCCCCGCCGCGCGCGGCCCGGCCGGTGGCCAGGCGGCCGGCCGCACCGAGCGGCGCGGCTGCTCGACCCAGGACGCTCACCGGACGTCTTGGGGCGAACGCGCGGCGAAGCGCTCGCGGGCCTCGGTGAGGGTCTCGACGAGGCGTCGCGTCGAGGTCGTCGCCTCGTACCGGGCCAGGAAGCGGGCGCGCGCGGCCGCGCCGAGGCGGGCGCGCAGCGCGGGGTCGCGCACGAGGGTGCGGACGGCCTCGACCAGCGCCCGGTCGTCGTCGGGCTCGACGAGCAGGCCGCAGTCGGGCGGCACGGTCTCGGGCATCGCCGCGACGCGCAGGCCGACGACGGGCAGCCCGGCCGCCATGGCCTCGATGACGGCGTTGGGCGCCTGGTCGATGGGGCTGGGGAAGACGAAGACCGCGGAGGCGCGCAGCTCCTCCCACAGCCGGCCGGAGCCGACCGTCACGTCGCTCACGGCGCGCACGTTGCGGCCCGGCGGGACCTCCTCGGTGGTGACCAGGACGAGCTCGCACACGTCGGCCAGGTGCTCCTGGTGCAGGCGGTGCAGGCGCAGCGCGCCCTTGCGCTCGAGCTGGCGCCCCACGAAGACGAGGCGGGGCAGCGGGTCGGCGCTCACAGCACCGGGGGCCGGTCCGTCCCCGAGGTCGGGGGCGACGATGCCGAAGGGGAAGACGCGCAGCCGGTCGGGGCCCACGCCGTAGGTCTTGCGCAGCGAGGCACCGACCCACTCGGTGTTGCCGAGCACGAGGGTCGCCGAATCGAAGACGGGCTGCTCGAAGCGTCGCGCCGCGCGGATCGCGGCCGGGGTGAAGCGGGTGGCCTCGCGGTAGGGCAGCCGGTAGGCGTTGGTCTCGGTCGTGGCGTCGGTCGACACGACCGAGGGCACGGCGCGCAGCAGGTCGGCCGAGCGCAGGGCGGCGTTGCCGGTGTAGACGTGGAGCACGTCGAAGGTGCCGAGCCGGGCCCGGATCTGGCGGCGTACCCACCGGCTCAGGGCGAGCTGGGCGCGCAGCGCCTGCAGGTCGAGGTCGAGCAAGCCGAGCCCGGGCACCGCTCCCCCGACGACACGGCGCATCAGCCGGGGCGCGGGGACGTCGAGGAACTCGGGCTCGACCTCGGGGTGGGCCGGCAGCGTACGACGCAGGGCGGCGTGGACGCTCGCGTGGCCGCCGATGTTCTCGTTGACGAACAACACCTTCATCGCGCACCCCCCCGAGCGTCGCTGTGGTCGCGCCCGGCGATCCCGAGCAGCGTGTGGAGCAGCAGGTCTGTCTGCTGGGCCAGATCATGCCCTGTCGCGACGCGTTCGCGACCACGGACCGCGCAGCGGTTGCGCAGGTCGGGGTCGTCGAGCAGCCGGGTGACGGCCTCGGCGAGGGCGCGCGCGTCGCCCGCCGGCACCAGCAGCCCGGCGCCGGCGAGCACCTCGGGGGCCCCGCCATGGTCGGTCGCGACCACGGGGATGCCGAGGCTCATCGCCTCGAGCACGGCCAGCGGGCACGCCTCGGGGTCGGTGCTGGCGCTGACCGCGACGCTCCAGCCGCGCATGCGGGCCAGCGGGTCGTCGAGGTGGCCCACCACGGTGACCTGCTCTCCGAGCGGGGTGCCGTCGAGGCGGGCGCGCACCCGGTCGCCGTAGTCGGCGTCGGTGGGCAGCTGGCCCCCGAGGAGCTCGACGCGGGTCCCGGGCGGCAGCATCCAGGCGGCGTCGAGCAGGACCTGCTGGCCCTTCCACGGGGTCAGCAGCCCGTTGAGGCCCACGACGGGCGGGCTCACCGGCTCGGGCAGCGGTGTCGACAGGTCGGGCGGGACGACACCGTTGTGGACGACGGTCAGCGCCGGGCCACGGTCGCCACGGTCGCCGTGATCGCCGTCGCGCAGACGGTCGACGACGGCGGCGGAGACCCCCACCACCGTGGTGAGGGCCGAGCGGCACAGGCGGTAGAGGCGGAGCCGGCCGGGCGCGACGACCACGTCATGGGCCAGCCACGCCGCGGGCGGGGTGCGGCCGGCCAGGCGCAGCGCCGGCAGCGCGAGCAGCGAGTTGACCAGCACGACGTCGGCGCCGCGCGCCGTACGCCGCAGCAGCCAGGCCGTCCGCAGCCAGCGGACCAGGGTGCGCAGCACGGCCACCGGCGAGCGGCCGGCGAGCCCGAGCTCGGGGATCTCGCGGTGGCGCGCCCCGGTCGCGGCGACCTGGGCCTCCAGCGGACCCGCGGGGGCCAGGCACTCGACGTCCCAGCCGGCGGCGACGGCTGCGGCCAAGGTGCGCAGCAGCACGCGCTCGGCCCCGGAGACCTGCCCGGTACTGGTGAGGGCGACCAGGCGGGTCACGAGGTGGTGTCCTTGGCCGGGTCGGGTGCGGTCGCCGCTCCCGGGTCCACCTCGACCGCAGTGTCAACCGCTGTGTCGACCGCTGCCTCGGCCGGGTCGCGTCGGGGGCCGCCCAGGCGCGCGGGGACGGGGATGCCGGCGCCCGCGACCGCACCGCCGAGCAGCGCCACGGCCAGGTAGACGAGCGTCGCGACCGTGGCGGCCAGCACCCAGGGCACGACGAGGTCGACGGACCAGCCGGCGGCCAGGGCCAGGCCCAGCGCGAGCGGTACGACGACCAGGCGGCGCAGGTCGAGCGGCCACATCTCGGTGACGCGCGACAGCAGCACCAGCAGCAGGGCGAGCACCACGACCTCGGAGCCGAGCGTGGCGACCGCGGCCCCCTCGTAGGACAGCCGCGGGATGAGCACGAGGTTGGCGCTGATGTTGAGCACGAGCCCGACGAGCATCACGAGGGGGTAGATGCGGTGGCGCTCGACCGACACCAGGCAGGTCAGCGCCAGCGAGGAGAACAGCGTCAGCACCTGCGCGACGATGAGCACCTGGGTGGCGTGCTGGCCCACGGCGTAGTCCTTGCCGTAGAGCAGCGTGGTGATGGGGCCGGGGAAGCCGACCAGGCCGACCGAGGCGAACCCGCCGATCAGGCCGACGAGCATGGCGCTGCGGCGTACGGCGTCGCGGAAGGCCGGCATGTCGCCGGGCCACGACCGCACCAGCACAGTCAGCAGGGGCACGGTGACCGCGGTCGCGGCGAAGTGCAGGATGTCGACGAACTTGTAGGAGACGCCGTAGATGCCGACGGACTCGAAGGTGTCGAGTCGCGACAGCATCACCGCGTCGACGCGGTAGTAGATGGTGGCCAGGCCGTAGCCGAGGGTGAGCGGCACGGCCTCGCGCAGCAGCTGCGTCCAGATGGCGCGGTCGACCGAGAAGCGCAGCGGCACCAGCCGGTGGGCGCGCGGGATCTTCCAGGCGAGGATGACGACCTCGCAGAGCACGGCGGGGATGACGAAGAGCAGCAGCGTGCCGCCGGCGGCCGCGAGGGCCGCGGTCAGCGCGAACTGCGCGGTGAGGCCGACGACCCCGGCGACGCTGACGGTGCCGAGGGTCAGGCGGGACTGGAAGACCACGTCGAGGGCGGCCGACGGGGTGGCCAGGACGATCACGATGCCGGCGACGGCGGTCGCGGCGAGCATGCCGCCGGAGAAGCCGAGCAGCAGCCCGATCAGCAGCACCAGGGTGTAGCCCACCAGCCCCAGGACCGTGCGCAGGGTGATGTAGGCACTGGCGAAGTGGCTCGGGTCGTGCTCGGCGTCGCCGAGCATGCCGCGCACCGCGATCCGGCCGATGCCCATGTCGGTGACGACCGACATCAGCCCCAGGAGCGTGAAGATGAGGGTGAAGCGGCCGAACTGGTGCAGCGAGAGCGACCGGGCGATGAGCACGGTGCCGCCCCAGCCGAGGACGGCCATGCCGAGGCGGCTGGCCAGCAGCCAGCTGGTGTTGGCCAACAGGCTCGACGACCCGTCGGAGTCGCTGGAGTCGGTGGCCCCTCGAGCGGGCCGTCGGCGGGTCAGCACGGGACGCCGAGCCCCCGGTAGACGGCGAGGGTGGCGGCGGCGGTGTCGCTCCAGCGCAGCCGGGCGGCCGAGCGGACGGCGGCCTCGCGCAGGGCCGCGTTGTGCTCGCGGTCGCCGACGACGTGGCGCAGCGCGTCGGCGAGGAGGTCCTCGTCGTCGGGGCGGACCAGCTCGGCGCCGGAGCCGACGATGTCGGGCAGCGCACCCACCCGCGTCGCGATGACGGCCGCCCCGCAGGCCATGGCCTCCAGCGGTGGCAGCCCGAAGCCCTCGTAGGTGGACGGGTAGGCGACCACGTCGACGGCGGCGTAGAGCGCCGGGAGGTCGTCGGCGGCGACGTAGCCGAGGTGGCGGGCGGTCGCGGGGACCTGCTGGCCCGGGGCGACGGCGCCCCCGACGAGCAGGTCGACGCCGGCCCGCTCGCAGGCCGCGGCCAGCATGCCGACCCGCTTGCGGGGCTCGACGGTGCCGAGGTAGAGAGCGCTGCGCTCGGGCACCCGGTAGCGCGCCCGGACCCGCTCGACCTCCTCGGCCGTCGGGGGCGCCATGTCGGGGCCGGCGGCCAGCGGGGTCACCGTGCTGCTGCGGCCGAAGAGGGTCGCGACCCGCTCGGCGGTGAAGTTGCTGACCGAGATGACGGCGTCGGCCCGCTTGATCGCGCGAGCCACCAACGCCTGCTCACCGCGCGCGCGGACCCGGCTGTGGGCCCACGGCACGTCGAAGACCGACAGGTCGTGGACCGTGGTGACGACCGGGCCGTCGTGGCGGCGCAGGGGCAGGTCGACGTCGAGGCCGTGCACCAGGCCGGGACCGGGGCGCATCGTCATGCCCGCGGCCGCGCGTCGCGCGCCGTCGAGGACCGGGTGCGCCACGGCCTGCACGCCGGCGGGCAGCTCGCCGACGGCGTCGGACTGCACGTGGGCGACGAACGAGGCGTCGGTGAGGGGGGTCAGGGCACGGAGGAGCTCACGGATGTAGGTCTGGACGCCGCTGCCTCCGGGGCGGAGGGCGAGGGCGTTGAGCGTGACGCGACCTTCGAGCATGTGAGCACTCCAACGAGTAACCAGAAGTAGAAGTCGAGCGGGAAGATCTCAAGATAGGTGGAGACGGTGGAGGCCGCCGCAGCCCCGACCACCGAGGCGGCGATGCCCTGGGCCAGAGCCCGGTCGGACCCGGTCGTACGGCGCGAGACCGAGACGGCGTGGGCGACGACGGCGGCGCCCACGAGGACCAGCAGCCACAGCCCGATCGGGCCGAGGTCGAGCACAGTCTTCACGTACTGGTTGTCGGGCAGGTAGAGGGCACGCCCGCCGGGGCCGTCGAGCGTGATGACCTGGCTGGGGTCGGCGCCGACCTCGAGCGCCTTCTCGGCGGCGGCGCCGGTGCGTCCGATGCCGTTGCCGAGGGGGGCGTCGGTCACCTTGTCGATGATCGTCGACCAGCCGGTGGTGCGCTCGCCCAGGCTGCTGGAGGAGAAGTAGGCGGTGACGACGGTCGCGGGGACGAACAGGAAGCCGAGGGAGGCGATCACGCCGGCGTGGAACAGCCCGCGGAAGCGCCACACCATCAGCACCAGCAGCCCGGCGGCCAGGCCCAGCGAGGCCCCACGCACCACCGAGGTGGCCATGCCGATCACCAGGACGGGGCTGAGCAGCAGGAAGACGAGGTTGCGCGGACGGCGGTGGTCGGCCATCGCCACGGGCAGGCACACCAGCAGCGTCATCGTGACGAACAGCCCGAAGGAGAACGGCTGGGTGAAGGTGGAGAACGAGCGCAGCAGCCCGCCGGAGAAGCGGATCGCGGTGTTGTACTCCCAGCCAGCGGCGGCGAGCCACTCGGGGCCGAGCACCTGCTGGGCCAGGCCGAAGACCGCGGTGGCGAACCCGGTGGCCATCAGGATGGTGACCAGGTGGTCGCGGTCGCGCCCGTCGAACGGGCAGATCCAGAGCACCAGCGGCACGAGGACGTAGAAGAAGCCGATCTTGAAGCCCCAGACACCGACGATCCCGCCGGTGACCAGCGCGGAGACCGCACCGAGCGCCACGAACGCGATCGTCGGGGGCAGCCACGGCGGAACGCCGACAGGCTCCTGGCGCCGCGCGGAGGCCGGGGAGACCAGCATCGCCAGCACGGTCGCGAGGACCAGCGCCTCCTTCCACGGTCCGACGCTCTCGCCGCCCGGGACGACCTGGAGCAGGCCGTCGAAGGGCAGCAGGGCAGCCAGGGCGAGCAGGCCACGCTGGGGTCGCTGGACGAGGGCGACGCCCAGGTGGCCGGCCACGACGAGCAGTGGCAGGGCCAGCAGCAGCGTCATGACCCCCGTCGGAACACCACGGTCCCGACGGTGCGGGCGATGATCTTGAGGTCGAGCCAGAGGGACCAGTTCTGGATGTAGTTGTTGTCGAAGGTCGAGCGCTCGGCGATCGAGGTGTCGCCGCGCAGGCCGTTGACCTGGGCCCAGCCGGTCAGGCCGGCGGGGATGCGGTGGCGGTCGTGGTAGCGCGGGATGTCGCGGGAGAACTGGTCGACGAAGACCTGGCGCTCGGGGCGCGGCCCGACGATGCTCATCTCGCCGCGCAGGATGTTGATCAGCTGGGGCAGCTCGTCGATCGAGGTCGAGCGGATGAAGCGGCCGACCGGCCCGAGGCGCGCGTCACCGTTGATCGACCACACCGGCGAGGAGCCGGGGCCTTCGGGGAGACGGAGGGAGCGGAACTTCATCAGGGTGAAGGGTACGCCGTCGACGCCGACGCGGGTCTGGCGGAAGATGATGCCGGCGCCGAGCTCGATGCGGACGGCGAGCGCGACCAGCAGCAGCAGGGGCGCGAGCAGCAGCAGCGCCAGGCCGGAGGCGAAGATGTCGAAGGCCCGCTTGGCCTGCCACGAGCCGCTGCGCCAGGTCGCACGGCGAAAGCGCATGAGCGGGATGCCCCACAGCTCGTCCATGTCGCGGCTGCGGTGCTGCAGCTCGAAGAAGCGCGGGACCGCGAAGATCTCGCAGTCGAGGCGGTCGCACTCGCGCACGGTGTCGATGAGGGCGGAGTCGTGGGTGCGGCCCCAGGCCACGATGATCTCGCTGACGCCCTCGCGCTCGACGAGCGCGGCCAGGTCGCCGTAGCCGCCGAGGTGGGGCACCGGCAGGCCGGCGGGGTCGCGGGGGGCGTCGTCGTCGAGGAAGCCGACCGGCACGATGCCGTGCTCGGGGCGGGCCAGGGCGGCGCGGGCCAGCTGCTGGCCGATCTCACCGGCACCGAGCACGAGCGCCCGGTGGGTCACGACGCCACGGCGGCGGGCCGAGCGGACCACGGCGTACAGCGCGGCACGCACGACCACCAGGAGCGCGACGACCACGACCAGGAGCCGGAGCATCGAGCCACCGGCGAGCTGCGAGCCGACGAAGGCGCTGGTGAGGCCGGCGGCGGCGAGGGCGGGGACGTCGTCGAGCACCGAGAGCGTCAGCCGCGAGCGGTGAGCGCCCAGCCCGCCGACGACGGCGAGCACGGCGACGGCGGCGACCACGGCGACCGGCAGACCACCGAGGGAGGTCACCGTGCGGGTCGCCAGCAGCGCGACCACGACGGCGGCGACGTCACCGGCGATGAGGAAGGGCCGGACCGTCGGCCACGTGCGGGGCCGGGTCGCGACGACCTCGAGCGGACGATCCTGAGCGAGCACCGAGAGCTCTGTGGGGAGGGAAAGCTCGGATACCGACACAACACACCTCTGTCATCTCCCGCCGCTAGCGGGTTGTCCCCCGTGGACATGACAAGGCTGTCGGAGCGCCCCGAACAACTCGTCCACAGAAGGACAACGCCTTCGCCACAAGGCGTTGAGGTCTGCGTCACGTCTCAAGAATTGCCGAATTTTGCATCAGCGAAAGGGGTCGACGACCCCGGGTTTCGTCTGCGCGACCTCCCGGGAGCACCCGGATCACCTCTCGGACGGTCGTCGGACAGGCCGTCGGCGGAGGCCCCGGGGGCATCGGTGCCACGATCTGCGGACGGCGTTGGCATGATGGCCCGCTCACAACAGGGCCGCGCCTGGCGGTCGGGTCGAGGAGGACCAGTGCGCAGGACGCGGTCACGTGCTCGCGGAGCATCGCGGATGCAGGCACGCGTCGTCACCTCGCTCGCGGAGGTCGAGGCGCTGGCGCCCGCGTGGGAGGCGCTGGCCGACGCGTGCCGGGCCGGGCCGTTCTCGCGACCGGGCTACGCCCTGACCTGGTGGCGCCACGCCGGGCACGGCCGGCTGCTGGTCTGCGTGGTCCACGACGAGGACGGCGCCCTGGTCGCGCTCGCGCCGCTGCACTCCCGCCGGGTCGGGCCGCTGCGCGTGGGCCGCTGGCTCGGGCACGGCCTCGGGACCGTCGCCGAGGCCCTGGTGTCGCCGCAGCACCCCGAGGCCGCCGCGTCGATGTGGGCGGCGCTGCGCTCGCCGGGCCTGGTGCTGCAGCTGACCGAGACCCGCGAGGGCGCCGGCGGGCTCGAGGCCCTCGTGCACGACACCACCCGCACCACGTCGTGCGTGCCGCGCAACCGGTGCCCGGTGGTCGTCCTGGACCCGGCCACCGACGTGCTGGCCGGGTCGGGCCGCCGGCGCATCCGGCGAACGTTGCGGGTCGCGGCGCAGCGCGTCGCCGAGGCGGGGCTCGAGCTCCACGTCGAGACCGCCACCGACGTTGCGAACCTCGACCGGCTGCTGCCCGACGTGCGCGCGGTCTACGACGAGGCCGAGGAGGGCCGCGACCGGCTGCACTTCCTGCGCGGGGAGTGGGAGCCCTTCACCCTCGACCTGCTGCGGTCGGGGGTGGCCTCGGGGGGCGTGGTCGTGCACGTCGGTTACCTCGACGAGCGCCCGGTCTGCTTCGACCTGCTCTTCCGCTGCGACGACCGGCTCTACGCCTGGGTCGGCCGCTACGCCCCGTGGGCCTCGACCTACTCCCCCGGCCACCTCCTGCAACGGGCCGGCCTCGACTGGGCCGCCCGCCACGGGGTGCGGTCGGTCGACCTGCTGCTGGGCGACGACGCCTACAAGCGCCGCTGGGCCAACGGCGGCTACGACACCCTCGAGGTCGTCTCGGGCGTCCCGGCGACCATGGCCCTGGTCGCCCCGGTGCTGCGCCGACTCGCGCGCCGCCACGACGCCTCCGAGCCGGAGGCGGGGCCCGAGCCGGGCGAGGCCTGAGCCGAGGTCGGCCCGGGTCACCGGTCAGATCACCGCGCGGATCTCCCCCACCGGTGCCCCGCCGCCGAGCAGCGGCAGCCGCCCGGTCGCGTCGACGGCCTCGTCGTGCACCCCCGAGCGGCGCAGCGCGGCCGCCATCAGCACCGGGCGCACCCGCGGCGCGCCGTCGTCGGTCTTGAGGGCCCACGCGCGACCGTCGGGCAGCGCGACGGCGTAGCAGGACTCCGCCCCCGCCTTGCCGATCGCCCCGGGCAGGGCCGTGAGCAGGGCGAGCTCGTCGCGCCGCGTGCCGGAGACGTACGCCGGGAACGCGCGGATCGCGTCGGCCACCCGCTTCTCCTCGCCCTGCGTGGCGACGGCCAGCGCGCGGAAGGCCCGCGCCAGGCCGGTCAGCGACGTCGGGAGCAACGGCGCCCCGCACCCGTCGACGGCCACGGCCTCCACCGGCTCGCCGGTGACCTCGGCGAAGGTCGCGGCGATCGCGACCTGCAGCGGGTGGTCGGCCTCGCGGTAGGTCGCGGTGTCCCAGCCGCGCAGCACGCAGGTGGCGAGCATCGCGGCGTGCTTGCCCGAGCAGTTCATCGAGATCGGGTCCTTGGCCCGCCCGTCGCGGATCGCGGCCTCGCGGGCGACGTCGTCGAGCGGCCAGTCGGGCGGGGTCTGCAGGGCGGCCTCGGTGAGACCGGCCGAGGCGAGGATGCGGCGTACGCCGTCGAGGTGGAAGTCCTCCCCCGAGTGCGACGCGCACGCCAGCGCCAGCAGGTCGTCGGGCAGGTCGAGGCCGAGCCGGACCATGCCGAGCGCCTGCAGCGGCTTGTTGCACGAGCGCGCCAGCATCGCGACGTCGACCGCGCCGACCGACCAGTCGACGGACCCGTCGGCGGTCAGGGCGACGACGGAGCCGTAGTGGTGTCCCTCCACGAATCCGGAGCGGACGATCTCGGCGACGATCTCGGGTTGGCCCATGAAGTCAGGTTATCGACGCGAGTTTGGCAGGATGACACCCGTGTCGAGCCCCTCCGTACCGCAGCACTGCCCCACCCCGCGCGAGCTCGACGACCTCGAGCTGCTCGTGTCCGGGGCGCTCGCGCCGCTGGCGTCGTACGACGTGCCGGGCTCGCCGGTCACGCTGACCCTGCCCCCGGAGCTGGCCGACGCCGGGACCGTCGAGCTGGTCGACCCCGAGGGCCTGCCGCTCGCGCTGGCGCACCTTCAGGCCGACGGCAGCCGCCGGGTCGAGGCGCTCACGACCGCCCAGCACGGCCCGTTCCGCCACCTCTACCTCTCCCCCGACCAGGTCCGCGAGGCCTATGCCGGGCGCACGTTCGTCCCGGTCACCGGCCCGGTCACCGCCGCCCAGCTCGCCCAGCTGCAGGCGCTGGGCTCCCGCGCGGTGCTGCTCGCCCTGGTCGGGCACGGCACCCCGGAGCTGTCGCCGGTCGCGCTGCTGCGCGCCACCCTGCGCGTGGCCGACGCCCTCGGGGCGGCCGTGGTCGCCGTACCGCTGGCCGCCCGCGGTGACGCCGAGGTCGACCACGCGCTCGGCGTCCAGGTCGTGTCGACCTACGCCGCCGGCGACCCGGTCGTCGGGCTGGCCGCCGACGCGGGTGACGACGACGGCGACCCGCTGCCCGAGCTCGCCGACATCGTCGACGCCGACCAGCCCCCCGCCGACCGCGTGGGCCTGGTGCTGTTCTTCACCGGCCTGTCCGGCAGCGGCAAGTCGACCCTGGCCCGGGCGCTGATGGACCGGCTCCTCGAGCAGGGCACCCGCACGGTCACCTCCCTCGACGGCGACGTCGTACGCCGCCACCTCAGCGCGGGCCTGACCTTCTCCAAGGCCGACCGCGAGACCAACATCCGCCGCATCGGCTGGGTGGCCGCCGAGATCGCCCGCCACGGCGGGGTCGCGGTGGTCAGCCCCATCGCCCCCTTTGACGAGACCCGCCAGCAGGTGCGGGCGATGGTCGAGGAGGCCGGGGGCGCGTTCTTCCTCGTCCACGTCGCGACCCCGCTCGAGGAGTGCGAGCGCCGTGACCGCAAGGGCCTCTACGCCAAGGCCCGCCGCGGCGAGATCCCCGAGTTCACCGGCATCTCGTCGCCCTACGAGGAGCCCGACGACGCCGACGTGCGCGTCGACACCACCGGCCGCACCATCGATGACGCCCTGGGCGACGTGCTCGACGTCCTGGCCGAGGAGGGCTACCTCGACCTCCGCACCGACGCACAACCCAACCCCACGGTGGTCGAGGAGGTTGCGCTAGCAACCGTCACGAGACCACCCACCCCACAGCCCGAGCACGACCCCCTCCAGGTCCTCTTCGTCTGCACCGCCAACATCTGCCGCTCCCCCTACATGGAGCTCGCCGCCCGCACCCGCGCCGACGCCAGCGACCTGGTCTTCACCAGCGCCGGCACCCACGGCCGCCAGGACCAGCCGATGAACCCCCCGATGGCCGCGGCGCTGGCCCGCCACGCCCCGTCGGCCGCCGGCGACGTCCTCAGCTTCCGCAGCCGCCCCCTGACCCGGGCCATGGTCGAGGAGGCCGACCTGGTCGTGACCGCCGAGGCCTCGCACCGCACGTTCGTGCTCGAGGACGTGCCCGGCGCCTTCCGCAAGACCTTCACCCTGGGCCAGCTCGCCGAGGCCCTCAAGCAGCTGCCCGAGGGCCTCGACCGCGCCGAGCTGCTCGCCACGCTGGGCGAGCGCCGCGGCACCGCCGCGACGTTCCTCGACGTCAGCGACCCCTACGGCCGTGGTGACGAGGCCGCCGAGGCGTGCGCCCGGCACGTCGACGACCTGCTCGACGTGGTGGTGGCCAGGCTCTCGACGTCCCAGCCCCACGCCCCCCACTCTGAGAGGGTCTGAGACGTGCTCGACTTCCTGACCGGCGACTTCCTGTCCATCCTGGCCGCCGGCTTCCTCGTCGGCATCGTCGTGGGCCTGACCGGCATGGGCGGTGGTGCGCTGATGACCCCGGCGCTGCTCTTCCTCGGCGCCGGGGCCGGCGAGGCCGCGACGGTGGTGGCCGCCGACCTGACCGCGGCCGCGATCTACAAGACCGGTGGCGCGGTCGTGCACGCCCGCGAGGGCTCGCCCAACCTCACCCTGGCCAAGTGGCTGATCCTCGGGTCGGTGCCGTTCGCGCTGGCCGGCCCCTACGTCGTCAAGGCGCTCACCGACGACCCCGAGCAGCTCGACTTCGTGCTCAAGATGTCGATCGGCTTCGCGCTGCTCCTGGCGGCCTCGACCTACGCGCTGCGCCTTTACATCAACCTGCGCCGCGTGCGCAACGGTGGCTTCCTCGGCGACGAGGACCCCCACATCCGCCCGCTCGTCACCCTGCTCGTCGGCGCGCTCGGCGGCCTGCTCGTCGGCGTCACCAGCGTCGGCTCCGGCTCGGTCATCATGGTGGCGCTGCTGATGCTCTATCCCGGCCTGTCGGCGGTCAAGCTCGTCGGCACCGACCTGGTGCAGGCCGTCCCGCTGGTGCTCGCCGCCGCGATCTCCAACGTCGCCCTCCACGGTCTCGACTGGGCCCTGCTGGTGCCGCTGGTCATCGGGTCGGTCCCCGGCACCATCCTCGGCAGCCGGCTGGCGCCGCGGGTGCCGCAGTCGTTCATCCGCCGCGGCATCGTGGTCGTGCTCACCATGTCGGGCGTCGCGCTCCTCGACAAGGCCGGCTGGGCGCCGCTCGGCAAGGACGAGACCCACCCCTTCCTCATCGGCGGGGTCGGCGTGGCCATGGTCGTGCTGGTCCCGTTGATCTGGGGGGTCCTGCGACGTGAGCAGGGCCTGCCGATGTTCGGCGCCCCCTACGTCGCCGAGCTCGAGGGCACGTCGTACGGCGACCGCACCGGCACCGGCACCGCCACCGGCGCCGAGACCGGCCCGCCGGGCTGACCTCGTGTTCGTGATGGACAACCCCGTGCGTGACTACGCGTGGGGGTCGCGCGACCAGCTGGCCCGCTTCCTGCAGCGCGTGCCGAGCGGACGCCCCGAGGCCGAGCTGTGGATCGGTGCCCACGACGGCGACCCGTCCGCGCTGCCCGACGGGCGCCGGCTCAACGACGTCATCGCCGCCGAGCCCGACCCGGTGCTCGGCAGCCGGGTCCGCGACGCCTTCGGCGAGCGGCTGCCCTACCTGATGAAGGTGCTCGCGGTCGACCAGCCGCTGTCGCTGCAGGTGCACCCCAGCAGCGAGCGCGCCCGCCTGGGTCACCGCCACGAGGACGGCGAGGGCATCCCCGTCGACGCCGGGCACCGCAACTACAAGGACCGCTGGCACAAGCCCGAGCTCGTCTTCGCCCTGAGCCGCTTCGAGGGCCTGGCCGGCTTCCGCGACGTGGCGACCTCGGCGGCGATGCTGCGCCTGCTCAAGGTGGGGTGGGCCGACAGGGTCGCCGACCGGCTCGAGCAGGGCCCGGCCCCCGAGGCGCTGCGCGCCGTCGTCACCGAGACCCTCGCGCTCGAGGGGCGCCCGCTGTCGCGGCTGCTGCGCGACGTCGGCGACGCCGCCCGCCACGCCGGCGCCCGCGCCGCCCGCGAGCAGGGCAAGCACCCCACGCATCGCCGGGGCCCGGCCGCGCTGCTGCCCGAGGCCGCGCGCACCTTCACCCGGGTCGGCGAGCTGGTCACCGCCTACCCCCGCGACCCGGGGGTGCTGGTCACCCTGCTGCTCAACAACGTGGTGCTCGCCCCGGGCGAGGCGATGTTCGTCAACGCCGGGGTGGTGCACGCCTATCTCGAGGGGCTGGGCGTGGAGATCATGGCGTCGTCCGACAACGTGCTGCGCGCGGGTCTGACCCCCAAGCACATGGACGTCCCCGAGCTGCTGCGCATCACCAGCTTCGCCCCGATCGCCCCACCGCGCTGGGACCCCGCCGAGCGCACCCGCGACTTCTGCCGCCTCGAGCCACCGGTCACCGAGTTCAGCCTGACCGTCGGCCGCACCCCCCTGCGCCGCGTCCCCCCCACGGGCCCGCGCACGATCCTGGTCCTCGAGGGCAGCGTCACCGTCGCCCTGCGCGACGCCTCGACGCCCCCGGTCACCGCCACCCGCGGCCAGTCGGTCTTCGTCACCCACGCCGACGGCCCGGTCGAGCTCACCGGCGACGCCCGCGTCGCCATCGGCTCCGTCCCCGTCTGACCACCCAACGACGCCGGTCGAGGTGCGAGGCCGCCCGCGGCCGAGCATCGAGACCCCCGCAGCACCAGACCAAGCGCAGCGCAGCCCCCTTTCGTCCACACGGGTGGGCACCCCACCGCCCCCGCGCGCGACAGTGGAGCATCGGGCACGCCGGTCTGCTCGTCGCACCACCCCCCCACCCAACGTCAGGAACCCCCATGTTCGCGATCCTCGGCTTCATCGTCTTCGGCCTCGTCGTGGGCGCGCTCGCGCGCCTCATCAAGCCCGGCCGCCAGAACCTCTCCATCGTCGCGACGCTCCTGCTCGGCCTCGTCGGCTCGGTCATCGGCGGCGTCGTCGCCAGTGCCCTGGGCACCGGCGACATCTTCGAGCTCAACGTCCTCGGCGCGGTCGTGGCCATCATCGCCGCCGTCCTGCTGATCGGCGTCGCGGAGGGCATGTCCGGTAAGTCGTCGCACGCCACCCGCTGACGTCAGGCCCGAGCCACCACCCCGCCCGGCCTATCCTCGTCAGGGTGCTCGACCGCCTGCTCCTCGCGACCGCCGTCGTGACCCACTTCCTGCTCGCGGCGGCGTTCGTGCTGACCGACGGCCCGGAGTCGAGCCCGGTCATCCTCACGCTGACCAACGAGCACGGGGTGCACGCCTCCGACCTGCCGATCATCGCGATCTGGCTGGTCGGCACCACCGCGCTCGCCGCGCTGTGGGTGCGCCGCGAGCACCGGGCGTAACCCAGTCGCAACAGCCGGTCCCCTACCCACGGCCGTGCTCGATCGTTGAGACTGGCGGACGGCGCCATCCCGGGGCCACCACGAGGAGGCCCCGCATGTCCCACCCCCGCGCCTGGACCGGTGCGGCCGTCGGCCTCGCCGTCGCGGCCGCCCTCCTCGCCCCGACGACCAGCCCGTCGGTCGCGGCGACGCCGGCCGTGGTCGGGGCCCAGACCAGCGGGGACAGCCTGTTCCCCGCCCAGGGCAACGGCGGCTACGACGTCAGCCACTACGACCTCGACCTCGCCTGGCAGACGTCGGGCGCGATCGCCGCGACCGCGCGGATCAGCGCATCGACGACCGGCGAGCCCCTGTCGCAGCTCTCCCTCGACCTCGAGGGCCTCACGGTCAGCAGGGTCACCGTCGACGGTGTCGACGCCGCCTTCAGCCGGATCAACCAGGACCCGGCGTTCAAGCTCGTCGTCACCCCGGCCACCCCGGTCAGCGGCGCGTTCGTCGTCGAGGTGACCTACGCCGGCACCCCGACCAGCCACACCGACCCCGACGGCTCGAGCGAGGGCTGGGTCGCCACCACCGGGCTGGCGAGCGGCGCCGTCGCGCTCAACGAGCCGGTCGGCGCGATGACGTGGTTCCCCAACAACAACACCCCGCGCGACAAGGCGACCTTCACCACCACGGTGACCGTGCCCTTCAGCACCCTGCCGGTCGCCGTCAACCGGGTGGCGGTCAGCAACGGCGTCCTCACCTCGACCGAGACCGGGGCGACCACCCGCACCTTCACGTGGGAGCAGCCGAAGCAGCAGGCGACCTACCTGGCGATGGTCGGCATCGGGCAGTACACCGTCTCGGAGTCCGACGTCGCGCTGACCTCCGGCACCACCCACGAGTGGTCCTACGCCGACCCGACCGCCGCCGGCAGCACCCAGTTCGCGACCTCGCGCGGCAAGCTGTCGGCGATCCTCAAGGGCCTGGAGAAGCACTACGGCCCCTACCCCGGCAGCAGCACCGGCCTCGTGCTCGACGTCTCCTCGCTCGGCTACGCCCTGGAGACCCAGGACCGGCCCTACTTCGAGAACTCCATCGACGAGCCGACCCTCTTCCACGAGCTGGCCCACCAGTGGTTCGGCGACGCAGTGTCGCCCGCCGACTGGGGCGACGTGTGGCTCAACGAGGGCCCCGCGACGTACCTCGAGACCCAGCTGGCCGCCGACCTCAACGGCTCGGCCTCGACCCAGGACACGTACTACGCCGACTGGAGCTCGTCGAACGCCGCGTTCTGGGCGACGCCGGCCGCCGGCTTCACCGACCCGGCCGACCTGTTCGGCAGCCAGGTCTACGCCCGCGGCGCGATCGCGCTGGAGGCGCTGCGCTCCTCGCTCGGCGACGCCGTCTTCACCGAGGTGATGCGCACGTGGATCGAGACCTACGGCGGCAGCAGCGCCACCACGGCCCAGTTCATCGCCCTGGCCGAGAGCGTGTCGGGCTACGACCTGACCGACTTCTTCCAGACCTGGGTCTACGGCACCACCAAGCCCGCGGCCTGGCCGGTCGCCTACGAGCTGTCGCTGGCCTCGAGCCCCGCCACCGGCGCCACGGTCGGCGGCGGCAGCGCCGTCTCCTACACGCTGCGCGCGGTCAACTCAGGCAAGGTCCCCACCGGCGCCTCGACCGTCGAGGTCGACGTCACCGACCTGGTTGCCCAGGGCACCCTCGGCGCCCTGCCCGCCGGCGTGACCCGCTCGGGCGACACCCTGGTCTGGGCCGTGCCCGCGACCGCCGTCGGGAGCACCGCGACGACGACCGTCACCGCCACGCTCGACCACCCCGTCGCCGGCCCCCTCGCCGTCGGCGCCCGCGGGCGCACGCTCGGCGCCGACTGCGGCGCGTGCGCCTCCACCCTCACCGTCAGCCTCACCGACGTCGCGTCGGCCACCCCGACCGTCGAGGGCGTGGCCCGGGTCGACCAGACCCTCACCGCCCTCCCCGGCGCCTGGGACCCCGACGCGACCCTCACCTACCAGTGGCGGCGCGCCGGCGCGCCGATCACCGGCGCGACCGAGGCGACGTACGCGCCCGTCGCGGGCGACGTCGACAAGGCGCTGACGGTCACCGTCACCGGCACCCGCACCGGCTACGCCGCCGCCAGTCGCACCAGCGCCCCCGTCACGGTGGCCCGTGGGGTGCAGGCCCGGCGGCCCCGGCCGTGGATCAGCGGGGTGACCCGGGTCGGGCGCACCCTGCGCGCCGTCGTCGGGGCCCACGACCCCGGGGTGACGGTCCGGGTCCAGTGGCTCGTCGACGGCAAGGTCGTGCGCGGTGCCACCGCGCGGACCTTCCAGCTACGGCGCCGCGACCGGGGCCTGCCGGTCCGGGTCGCGACCCGGGCCACCAAGCCCGGCTACGTGACCGTGGTCAAGGTCAGCACGTCGGTGCGCGTACGCCGCTGACGCGGGCCCCCTCGTCCGAGAGGCAATAGCGCTCCCAGGCGTCCGGATCGTCCGGCCACAGCCCGTTGCGCTCGCACCACAGCTCGAACGGCGTCGCCACCGAGCCCCCACCGTCACCGTTCCCGAGAACCATGGGACGCCCGTACCCACCCGACGCCGGTCCAGACCTGGCACGCGCCCGCGGAGTCTGGGAGGGTCCGCGTGAGCCCGCTAAGTGGTGTGAGCGTCTCGACAAACTGGTCGCTTCGCCTCCTCACCTGATCCGCGGCTACGATGCTCGTTGCTGTCCCCTGCGAGAGGCGCTGTTCCCTTCCCATGACCACCACGCACGCCGACTACCGGCTCAGCCAGCTCGACCAGCTGGAGGCGGAGTCGATCCACATCTTCCGTGAGGTCGCCGCCGAGTTCGAGAAGCCCGTCTTGATGTTCTCCGGCGGCAAGGACTCCATCGTCATGCTGCGGCTGGCCGAGAAGGCGTTCTACCCGGCCAAGATCCCGTTCCAGCTGCTGCAGATCGACACCGGGCTCGACTTTCCCGAGGTGCTCGAGACCCGCGACCGCTGGGTCAACCGCCTCGGCGTGCGCATCGTGGTCGCCAGCATCGACGACGCCATCGCCAACGGCGTGGTCGTCGACGACGGCAAGACCAGCCGCAACCGCATGCAGACCGCGACCCTGCTCAACGCCATCGAGGACAACGGCTTCACCGCCCTGTTCGGTGGCGGGCGGCGCGACGAGGAGAAGGCCCGCGCCAAGGAGCGCGTCTACTCCCACCGCGACGAGTTCGGGCAGTGGGACCCCAAGATGCAGCGCCCCGAGCTGTGGAGCCTCTACAACGGCCGCATCCACGCCGGCGAGCACATGCGGATCTTCCCGATCTCCAACTGGACCGAGCTCGACGTCTGGGACTACATCGGCCGCGAGGGCATCGAGATCCCCAGCATCTACTTCTCCCACCAGCGCCGCGTCTTCGTGCGTGACGGCATGCTGATGAGCGAGACCCCGCTCAACCCGACCCGCGACGGCGAGGTCGTCGAGGAGCGCACGGTCCGCTTCCGCACCTGCGGCGACATCACCCTCACCGGGTGCGTCGAGTCGACCGCGTCCACCATCGCCGAGATCATCGAAGAGGTCTCCGTCGCCACCCTCACCGAGCGTGGCGCGACCCGCGGCGACGACCGGTTCTCCGAGGCAGCCATGGAAGACCGCAAGAAGGAGGGCTACTTCTGATGGCCGACCAGACCACGCAGACCACGCAGCCCACCAACATGGACCTGCTCCGCTTCGCCACCGCCGGCTCCGTCGACGACGGCAAGTCCACCCTCATCGGGCGGCTGCTGCTCGACTCCAAGTCGATCTTCGCCGACCAGCTCGAGGCCGTCGAGGCCACCAGCGCGTCCAAGGGCTACGACTACACCGACCTCGCGCTGCTGACCGACGGTCTGCGCTCCGAGCGCGAGCAGGGCATCACCATCGACGTGGCCTACCGCTACTTCGCGACGCCCAACCGCAAGTTCATCATCGCCGACACCCCGGGCCACGTGCAGTACACCCGCAACATGGTCACCGGCGCCTCGACCGCCGACCTCGGCCTGGTGCTCGTCGACGCCCGTCAGGGCCTGACCGAGCAGTCGCGGCGCCACGCGGTGATCCTGTCGCTGCTGCGGGTGCCCCACCTGGTGCTCGCGGTCAACAAGATGGACCTCGTCGACTTCTCCGAGGAGGTCTACGAGAAGATCCACGCCGAGTTCACCCAGTTCGCGACCAAGCTCAACATCCCCGACCTCGAGGTCATCCCGATCTCGGCGCTGGCCGGCGACAACGTCGTCAACCGCTCCGAGAACATGTCGTGGTACTCCGGTCCCACGCTCATGCACCACCTCGAGCACGTCCACGTCGCCTCCGACCGCGACCTGGTCGACGTCCGCTTCCCGGTCCAGTACGTCGTGCGCCCCAAGTCCGACGAGCACCACGACTACCGGGGCTACGGCGGCATGGTCGCTGGCGGCATCCTCAAGCCCGGCGACGAGGTCGTCGTGCTGCCCTCGGGGATGACCTCCAAGATCGCCGGCATCGACCTGTTCGACCGCGAGATCACCGAGGCCTTCCCGCCGATGAGCGTCACCGTGCGCCTCGAGGACGACGTCGACGTCTCGCGCGGCGACATGATCGCCCGGGTCAAGAACGCACCCGTCCCCAGCCAGGACATCGACGCGATGGTCTGCTGGATGACCACCACCCCGCTCAAGCCGCGGCAGAAGCTGGCCATCAAGCACACCACCCGCACCGCCCGTGCCCTGGTCAAGGACATCCAGTACCGCCTCGACGTCAACACGCTGCACCGCGACCAGGAGACCAAGGAGCTCGGCGTCAACGAGATCGGCCGCGTCCAGCTGCGCACCACCGTGCCGCTGCTGTGCGACCCCTACTCGCAGAACCGCACCACCGGCTCCTTCATCCTCATCGACGAGGCCACCGGCATCACCGTCGGCGCCGGCATGATCAACTCCGCCAGCTGACCCAGCACGACGACGAGGGGCCCGGTCCACCAGGACCGGGCCCCTCGCACGTCCCCACGCGCTGGTCGACACCCCGCAACCCCACGCTGGTCGAGGAGCTCCCGCTAGGGAGCGTCACGAGACCCCACCCCCGCAACCACACGGAGGTCGAGGAGGTCGCCCGCGACCGTCACGAGACCCCACCCCCGCAGCCGCCCAACCCACCCCCCAGCACACGAGATATCCCCCACTCCCCCAGCACCTGCGCCAGATCCCACCTAGGCTTCCCCACATGAAGATCGTCGTCGTCGGCCTCGGATACGTCGGCCTGTCCAACGCGGTCGTGCTGGCCCAGCACCACGAAGTGGTCGCGGTCGACCTCGACCACGAGCGGGTCAGCCTCGTCAATAAGGGCGTCAGCCCGATCGAGGACACCGAGCTCGAGGACTACCTGGCCAACCGGCCGCTGCACCTGACGGCGACCACCGACGCGCAGGCGGCTTACCCCGGCGCCGACTTCGTCATCGTCGCCACCCCGACCGACTACGACGAGACCACCAACTACTTCGACACCTCCTCGGTCGAGAGCGTGATCGCCGCCGTGCTGGCCACCGAGCCGACCGCAGCGGTCGTGGTGAAGTCGACGGTGCCGGTGGGTTTCACCGAGCGGTTGCGGGCCGCCCACCCGGGCGCCTGCGTCATCTTCTCCCCCGAGTTCCTGCGCGAGGGTCGGGCGCTGCACGACAACCTGCACCCCAGCCGCATCGTGGTGGGTGACACCAGTCCGCGCGGGCGCCAGTTCGCGGCGCTGCTCGCCGAGGGCGCCCTCGACGACGACGTGCCACTGGTGATCACCGACCCCACCGAGGCCGAGGCGATCAAGCTGTTCGCCAACACCTACCTGGCGCTGCGCGTCGCCTACTTCAACGAGCTCGACACCTACGCGGCCACCCACGGTCTCGACTCGGCCCACATCATCCGCGGGGTCGGTCTCGACCCCCGGATCGGGACCCACTACAACAACCCGTCGTTCGGCTACGGCGGCTACTGCCTGCCCAAGGACACCAAGCAGCTGCAGGCCAACTACACCGACGTGCCGCAGAACCTGATCAGCGCCATCGTCGAGGCCAACAGCACCCGCAAGGACTTCATCGCCGCCGACATCCTGCGCCGCAACCCCACGACGGTCGGGATCTACCGGCTGATCATGAAGTCCGGGTCCGACAACTTCCGCGCCTCCAGCATCCAAGGCGTCATGAAGCGGCTGAAGGCCAAAGGCGTCGAGGTACTGATCTACGAACCCACCATGGACACCGAACTCTTCTTCAACTCCCAGGTGCTGGTCGACCTTGACGAGTTCAAGAAGCGCTCCGACGTCATCATCACCAACCGCAACACCGACGTGCTCGACGACGTGGCCGACCGGGTCTACACGCGCGACCTCTTTGGGCGCGACTGACAGTGACTGAGCTGTTCGCATTGCTGCCCGCATACTGTGACGGTGAGAGCCCTCGATGAGTCATGACGACGACACCCAACGACTGGAAGCACGGACCCGAGTAGTTGTACTCTCCACGGCGGACTTCGATCGCGAGGTCTGGACCAACAAGCAGTACATCGCCGTTGGGCTGGCCGAGTCCTTCGACGTCGTGTACGTCGACTCGCTGGGCCTACGTCGCCCAACACTCGGGCGGCGAGATCTCGCAAGGCTGTTGCTGAAAGTACGGCGCGCACTCGGGCTCGCCGGGGCGACCTCACGGTCAGGACCTCGGGTGCGGCCTCCCAACTTGGCAGTCGTCAGCCCGACCGTCCTGCCCTTCCACGGCAGCGCGATGGCGCGACGCATTAATGGCCGGCTGATGCGGCGGCTCGCTCGCCGACTGGCCCTTAATGATCGAGACGTCCTGTGGACATTCAGCCCGTTGACCTACGGCTGGGAGGACCACGTCGGTCGAACCGTGTATCAGTCTGTCGACCTGCTGCACCACTTGCCGCGGGTACCGACCGAGGCTTTGCTCGAGGCCGAGCGCACGCTCGCTCGCCGTGCTGATGCAGTCATCGTGAGCAGCTCGGTGATCGGCGATCATCTCCGCGCGTCGGCTGACGTCGAGGCGCGAGTGTGGACCAACGTCGCCGACACGGATCTCTACGCCTCGGCGATCGGTTGCGAGCCACGACAACCCCGCGCGATCTTCGCTGGTCACCTTGCTTCGTCGAAGTTTGATTTCGCCTGCCTGCGGGACTTGCTCGCGCATGACGTCGACGTGGTCATCGCCGGCGAGGTGGCGGCTGACGGCGACCCGATCGCTGAGAGAGACCTCGCCCTCCTGGACCATCCGAGAGTGAGCTATCTAGGTTTGTTGACGCCTCAGGAGCTCGCCCGCGAAGTGGCACGTTCCATGGTTGGGCTCATCCCCTACCTGCGGAACACGCACACAGCGGGCATCTTCCCGATGAAGGTCTACGAGTACCAGGCAGCAGGTCTCTCCATCCTGTCGACTCGCATGCCGAGCCTCGACGGCGTCGAAGTCCGTGGCCTCGAGCGGATGGAGCCGTCCGAGTTCGGTCGCACGGCTGTTCGCCTGATCTCGGAGTTCTCCGAGGATCACGCCCGTGAGTTGTCGGCCGCGTCTGCGCCTCACACGTGGTCCGCCCGGATGCAATCAGCGCGCGCCCTCGTCGACGAGTTGTGCACGGCATGAGCGCCAGCACCTCACAGGCCTCTCGGATACGCAGCCTTCTCGCTTACGGCTCGGCTCCGGCGCTAGGGCTCATCTCGGCCCCTCTGCTGGCACGCGCCCTGGGACCCAACGGTCGCGGCGAGTTCGCCTCCGTGCTGCAACCGATGACGGTGGTCACCGGCTTGGCGTGCATGGGTGTCCCGACGGCGATGACGTACTTCGCAAGTTCGGGCTCGCAAGCGTCGGGCACGCTACGGCGATCACTCCTCCTGGTCACGGCGCCCGGTGTCGTGACCTACATCGTGATGGTCTTCGTCGCCGGCCACTTGAGCACACAGACCGGGGTTCCACTCGCGGTCTATCTAGTCGCGTGGCTACTGATCCCGCTGGGCGCCTACGTGCAGGTACTGCGCGGCTATTGGCAGGCGAAGGCCGCTTGGGGGTTGCTGGACCTGGAGCGTGTCCTGTCAGGAGTGTTCCGGGTCCTGGCGATCGCTATCCCGGCAGCCCTGGTTGTGACCTCCGCCACCTGGTACTCACTGGGTGCGGTCCTCGCCGTGCTGCTGGCGAGCTCTATCCTGATTCGCAGACGCGAACGTGATGATGAGGGCGAGCCAGCAAGCTGGGCAAGCCTGTCTCGCTACGCCGTCTACGCGTGGCCGATGTCTGTTGCCCTCTTCGTTGGTTCGCGACTCGACCAGGCATTGATGCCGGCGGCGTCGTCGGTGGAGCAGCTCGGCCTGTACGCCGTCGCGGCGACCGTCGCTGAGGTCCCGCTGATTGTGACTACGCTCATCGGTCGCGAAGCCCTGCCGTTGGCCGCTGCTGGTAAGACCACGTGGGAGATCGTCGCTGATGGCAGGCTCTACTGGTTCGCCCTACTCGGCATGTGCCTAGTGGTGGTCGTGTCGGCACCTTGGTTGGTGCCCTTGGCGTTCGGTTCGGCCTTCCAGCCCTCCGTTGCTGCGGTGCAGATCCTCCTGGTGGGAAGCATCGGCACTGCGGCTGTCGTGTTCCAGTCAGCGGTCCTCGCGGGTCGCGCTCGACCGCGCTCGTCGGCCATCTCGCCGCTGGTAGCAGTGCTCATCACGCTGATCGGCTTCACTGCCATGTGGGGCAGGGTGTCCTCCACCGACGCCGCGCTGATTTCCGCGGTGGCTCAGATCGCTGCATCCGTGGCTGGGGCGCTCGTCTTGCTGAGGACCAATCCACGTCGGATCGCGCCGGCCAAGAGCGAGGTTGGGATTCGATGAGCGGGCACACTCCTGCGAGGGTCGACCTTTTCGAGCCCGGCGGACGAGGTGGGGTGTTCCAGCACACGGTGGCGGTCGCGCAGGCGCTCGAATCCCGCGGGGTGCGTGCTCGGGTGCACACAGCGACTGACCACGAGCTGGCCGACGTCGACCTCGACTTCTGCCGGTGCTTCGACTGGCACCGTGACACTGCACGCGGACGCTCGCTGCGGATTCTTCTAGGCTATTTCGGGCGTACCGTGCCGCACCTGCTACGCACCTCAGGCAGGACACTCTGGGTGCAGGGCGGTTTCAAGCCACCACTGTTCCTCGCGCTCATCGTCGCTGCGCGCCTGACGTGTCGACGGGTCCTCTTCTCTCCGCACAACTTGTTCGAACGCGGTGGGCGACGACTCTCCCAGCGCGCACTCGACCTCTGCACACAAGCCGCCACCTGCGTCGTCGTCTACAACGGGGTTGATGCGGAAACGCTGAGGTCAGCGGGCCGCCCGTGCAAGCAGGTCGAGCTGGTCATGTACGCGCCCACGATCGACGAGTCAACGATGACCTACTGGCGCAAGATGACAATAGAGCGGAATCTCCGAGTCTGCGCGGTGGGCCAGCTACGACCCGACAAAAACCTGGGCATGCTCGTCCGTGCAGCCGAGGCTGCAGGAGTGGGACTGGTCCTCGCCGGCGAAGACCTCGGAGTCGTCGACTCTCTGCGAGAGCAGATCGCCCGAAGCCCCCGGTCCAACGTGCTGCTGCACACCGGATATCTCGACCTGCCGGGTATGGCAGCGATCGTAGCCAGCGTAGGCGCTGTCGCACTGCCTTACTCGGTGGCGAGCCAGTCAGCGGTCGCTGTAATGGCGAAGTCCTACGGAGCCACGGTGCTGGCGTCCGGCGCTGGTGGTCTTGCCGAGCAGGCCGACGTGGTCGTTCCAGACCTCGAAGAGCGCAGCTGGGCCGCCGCGCTTGAGCGCCTCGCGTCGGCACCCCGGAAGGAAGTTCCGCGGACACCAGTCCCTCCCGCACCGGAAGTCCTCGACTCACTTGAGCGCTTGGTCTTGGAGCGACGATGAGTCGCCGGCTGCTCGCCCTGTGCGTCACCGACGTGATGAGCGGCGGTGAGCGCTACCTCGTGCGCCTGGTCGAAGAACTCGCGGCCGACGGATGGGATACGACGATCGCGACGCGGCCAGGGCCGCTCGCGGACGACCTGGCGCAGCGACCAGGGATCCGGTCGGTGACAACGCAACTGGGGCCGAAGCTCGGTCGGAGCACGGCGGTCGCGAACCTCGGCACCTGGCGCCAACAAAGGGAGATCTTCGACCGCCTCATCACGTCTGAGAAGCCGGACGTCGTCCTACTGCAGTACAAGCTCGAGCAGTTGCTGTGGGGCGGACGGCGGCTCGGACCGCGATTCGTACTGCTCGAGCATGGCCCCGTCCCCGGTCCAATCCTCAAGCTTCCAGTCGTCCGGCGCGCTTACAGGCGAAGCGCACGGCTTGCCGACGCGACGTTTGCCGCCTCGACGGTGGCCGCGCGTGACCTGCGAACCGCGGGAGCCGAGCCGTGCCTGCTGCCAGCAGGCGTCGACGCGCCGCGGAACGTCGTCGCAGCGCCGGGTCGCAGGCGTGGCCTCTATGCGGGCCGTTTGGAAACGAACAAGGGGGTTCTCGAGGCCATCGACCTGGTGTTGCGCAGTCCGGGGTTCTCCCTCACAGTCGCTGGCACCGGCACGTTGAGCGACCGGGTGGCCGAGTTAGCACGCCTGCATCCGGAGTCCCTAAACTACGTCGGCTACTCAGACGACGTCGTCGGCCTCATCAACACCGTCGACTTCGGGATACTCCTCTCCTCGGACCCGGGCGAAGGACGCCCGCTCTTCGCTCTCGAGTGCCTGGCGAGCAACAGGCCGGTCATCGGATCGAGCGCTACGGAGGCGCTGCAGTCGCTCTGGACGGAGTTCGGGGAGGAGCGGATCAGGCTGGTGGACGCGCAGTCGTTGCGCGACGTTGTCCTGCGGGAAGAGTGGATACGTCCCGTCTCCGTCACCATCCCTGGATGGGACGAGACCGCAAAGGTCTTCGCGCGCCGGGTCAGCGAGCAGCGCTCGCAATAACCTCCGCGTAGAGGCGCACGCACTCCTGCGCAGCTCCCCCCCAGGTGAGGGTAGCCAGCCGCCGGTGGTCGATGGGGGGAGGGTCGCTCAGGGCGGTTTGGAGGACCTCTCGTAACGAGTCGACGTCGTCAGCAGTGAACGTCGGCATCCCCGTGATCGTGGCCAGCTCGCCGAAGGCAGGGATGTCGGACAGCACGCACGGCGTTCCGAGGGTCATGGACTCGATGGCCGACAAGCCGAGCAGTTCCGGGCGGCGCAACCGCTTACCGTTCATAACAGACCGTGTGGGTGACACGCTGATCCGTGACCCGGCGAGCACCGCGGCTACATCGGAGTCAGCGGGCGATGAGACGAACTTGACGTCCTTACCACTTGCGAGCCGCCGCAGTGAGTCGATGTAGTCGTGGTCCATGGCGGAGCCAGCGACGACGCATCGGGCGCTGTCCGGCAGGGCCCGGAGGAGCAGGTCGGGACCCTTGTGCGGTATCAGGCGCCCCACGAAGGCGACGTCCCAGTCGCCATGGTTTGGTCGGGAGGTTGGGTCAACCGATCGCAGGATGTGGTCCCCACCCCCGTAGATCACGCGGAACGGCTTCGCCAACGGCCAACCGAGATCAAGGGCGCTCACGTGGCTGATGGCGGCCAACCCATCGATCATCCGCAAACGCTGCGCGCCCAGGACGCGCCCGATCGACCGCCATCCCCCGCCCAGGTCGCTGAGCACAACGGGCGTACCTGTGCGCAGGCTCGAGGCCAAGACTAGATCTGCGACGTGGGAGTCGAGCTGGAAGAGATGCACGACGGAAGCACCCGCGACCAGCCGGCGCAGTTCTCGCGCATCGAGCCGCTCGTCGTCACCCGAATCATCCGCATGCTTCATCAATCCGCGGTAACCGATTCCAGACACCACGGTAACCTCGATGCCCGGCTGCGACCGCATGGCAGCGACGAACTCCGAGACGTAGCGCTCCCCGCCGCCCGACGAGCCGGGCTCGAACAGCTTGGGTGCGCAGATGAGAACCCTAATCACCGCGAAGCACCTTCCACCTGGCTCATTGCGACGGAACTCCAAGAAGTCACAGTGAGGCAATTCAGCCTCGCGCGGCGGTCGCTCAACATGTGCCTACTGTGTCAGGACCGACGTCCCGCTCGATCCTCAGGGGTGGCTCTCTCGACTCAGCTGAGGCATCAGTCTCCCTGGGGCACAATGAGACAGACATCGGCCGCAACGTTCGGAGCATTCCCACCATGGAGCTACTGCTCTTCGTGATCGTCAGTGCGGCGATCTTGACTCGTTCGTGGCGATGGGTCTCGCAGGGTGAGCTCAGTCGCGTGCTCCTCTCGACTACGGCCTGCATCGTCTACATCACCTGCCTGTTCGTGCCCGCAGAGTTAGCCGTCCACTCTCAGTTGCGAAGCAAGCTGACCGCAGCCGGTGTGCTCAATGGCGTCACGGACCGCGAGCTGAGCGACTTGCTGGTTCGCTGGTCCGTCGAGCTGGCCATCGTCGTCGCAGGTGAGATCCTCGTCATGAGTCGGGTTTCGCGCGGAGCCTTTGAGGGCACCTACCGCCCTCCGTCGACCGGCATCCTCGTCCTGGCGTACGCCTGTGTCGGTTCCGGCCTCTTCGCCTTCGCGACGCTGGTGTCCGGGACGGAAGCGCGAGGCACGAGCGGTCTCGGGGTACAGAATCTGATCGCCTCCTTTTACGTATCGGGCTTAGCGATTCTCGGGTACCACCTCGCTTCGCTGGCGACTGTGCATCGAGTGGTGTTTGCTCTCGGTGTTGTGTACCAAGCAACATCCTTGACCCGCAGCCCGCTAGTCGTGATCGGCCTCGCCGTTGTGGTCGGCGTCGCTCATCGCGGCGGACTTCGGCGAAAGCGTGTCTTCCTGGTCATCGCCGTCGTCGCCATCATCGCGGTCCTCGGCTCAAGTGTGATGTCCGCACTTCGCGGCGCTGCCTTGAGAGACGAGGCCGTCACCGCCAGCGGGACAGTGGGCGCAGTTCTGGAGAACCCGTTGGAGGCGCCGTACCAAGGCGGAGTTGACACCCTCGATGGGTACCGTCTGTCTCAACGTCTCTCGCCCGTCGAGCCGGCACGCCCGGCTGATCTGCTCTTGGCGGTCGGATCCTTCGTTCCACGATCCATCTGGCCCGACAAGCCACAGGATCTCTCGGTCGACATCTCGCGGAAATACCTGGGGTATCGCAACAGCGGGCAGTTCCTGTCCCCGGTCGGCTACCTGACACTAGCCGGCGGCAGCTACCTCGCCGGGCTGGCACTCCTTGGCCTGCTTTGCGTTCTGTTTGCGTTCGCCAACCGGAAATGTGCTGGCCTGCTTGCGGTAGCGATGGCCGTCATCTGCTTCCGATTCTTCATCGGCGGGGGCAGCTTCGACATCACCTACGGCATCCGTCTAGCCCTGCCGTGGTTGGCCTACTGGTCGGTGCAGTGGGCTGTGAGCGGCCAGGGAGTTACCAAGTTCTACTCAATGGCCAACAGCCCCACCGAGCCCGATCCAAACGACTGGCGTCGGAGCAGTGAATCGATCAGCCCTGCCGGCAGAGACCTTCGAGGTCATGGATGAGGGACGAGGTCGCGGCTTTCCAGCCCCAATCCACGGCGGTGAGACCGCTCTCCGCGTCATGCCTGTCATCGAGCGAGGTCAGCAAGCGGACCACGTGATCCGCAAATTCTTCCGACGAACTTGCCTGCGCGACGTATTGCCGGCACTCGGAAGGCACCGAGCGCATGCTGTACGGCGTTGCGACCATGGAGCGGCCGTGCGCGAGGGCGCTCACCACCTTGAGCTGCGCGCCAGCTCCTCGCCTCACCGGCGCAACCGTCAAGGCGCACGAGCGAAGCTCGTCATCGATCGATTCCACCTCGCCCACGACCGTGACGGAATCGCTGGCCAAGGACCGGCACGATCGATCGGTTCCACGTCCAACGATTCGTAACTGAGCCTTCGGGTGTCGGCGGAGCACGTGGGGCCAAACCGTAGTGACGAGCCACATGGCTGCATCGTCGTTCGGCGCATACCCACCGGACCCGAGAAAGAGCACAGGCGCATCCAGCGACGAGTGCGCGAAATCCGCAGGCGGGTCACACGAGTGTGGGACGAGGCACGTTCGTGCGCCCCACGCCTTGAGGCGCGCTTCCTCCTCGGGAGTGCAAGCAATGCAGAGCGCGGCATCACGCGCAGCTCGGGGTTCCCAGCGCCTTGCCTTGAGGGACTCAAGTATCGCGCTGCCCTTGTGCAGTCCGGATGCCAGAGCGGCGAGGGACGCGTAGCGGTCGATCTCGATGTTCTGGAAATCGATGACCACCGGCGTCTTGGTTCGAAACATCGGCGCCAAGTACGAGATGCTGAGCAGGATTACGTCCGGATCGGATTCCTCGACGGCATCTGTGAGCGCGTCGAGAATTCTGATGTTTCCCTGCCTCGGTCTCGGGCTCACAAAATGTCGAAGTGCGGTGGCCCGTGCCGCCATACCGTACGTCTCTGGATCGAAGATCTTGACGTGATGACCGGCAGCCTCGAGCCCCTGGACCAACCCCGCCATCCGGATCTGACCACCGGACCGCGCGGGCTCGATCGGCTCCAACGCGACGAACGCGACCCTCACAGCGCGGCCCCGCGGCTCGTGGCCCGATCGCACTCCGCAACGAAATCACGAACGGTGCTTGCGGTGTCGACGATGGGGACCCAACCACAGAGATCACGCAGACGCTTGTGGTCCCCGACGATCAAACGAGGGTCGGTAGGCCGGAGTCGATTCTCGTCGACCTCGATCCGCACATTCTCCGCGCCCATCGCGGAGAGCAACTCTCCAAGCAGGGCCTGGCCACTCACCGCGCGACCCGAGCAGACGTTGAATGGTCCGACGTCTGCGCCACCACCTTCGACCAACAGGCGGTAGGCCCTCACAACGTCCCTCACGTCGGTGTAGTCGCGCTGCGTCGTCAGATCGCCTACGAGCGCTGGCTCGCCGCTCCGCGCTGCTAGGGCTACGGCGTCATACAGGTCAGGAAGCAGGAACCCCGACCTTTGCCCAGGTCCGATGTGGTTGAACGGCCGGACCACCGTCCACGCCAAGCCACGATGCGCGTAATAACCTGCCTGGTTCTCGTTGAGCACCTTGCTCACAGCGTACGGCGAGGCGAAGGCGATCTGACCATCCTCGTCGATGGGCATCTGCTGGTCGGGCGAGTAGACAGCCCCGCTGCTCACCAGAAGCACCCTGGGCGGCTGCGCAGACCGCAAGGACGCCTCCCCCAGGTGGGTCACCATCTGGCTGTTGGCCGATATGTAGGCCTGCGGGTCATCGAAGGACGGGCCCACGGATGACAGAGCGGCCAGGTGGATGACGGCCGCGACGTCGATGGAGGGCCACGACTCGGTGAGGTCGTGCTGGATGTGGTCACTGAGCAGACCGGCTGTCTCAGGGATAGGACTCCCCAAGCCCACTCCCACGACCTCGTGCCCAGATGATACGAGCTCTGCAGCCAGGTGCCGGCCAACGAAGCCGTTGATGCCGGTGACGGCCACCCTCATCGTGTCTCCCCCTCAGCGCTCAGCGACGCGCGGCTGGGCGCGCCCCGACAGCAGGGCGATGTCGTGGTCGACCATTCGCTTGACCAGACCCGGGAAGTCCACCTCACGCCGCCAGCCCAGAACCCGCTCAGCCTTGCTGGGGTCACCCAGCAGGATGTCGACCTCGGCGGGCCGCATGAACTCGGGGTCCTGCTTGACGTAGGGACGCCAGTCGTCGATGCCAACCTGACCGAATGCAAGAGTCAGAAACTCCTCGATCGAGTGCGTCTCCCCTGTCGCAAGGACGAAGTCGTCCGGCTGATCGTGCTGCAGCATCTGCCACATACCGCGGACGTAGTCGCCTGCGTAGCCCCAGTCGCGCTTGGGCCACAGGTCACCGAGGGTGACGTGGTCCTGCTGCCCAAGGTGAATGGCTGCGACGGCGTTGGTGATCTTGCGTGTGACGAACTCCAGGCCACGCCGCTCGCCCTCGTGATTAAACAGAATTCCCGTGGCGACGAACATCCCGTAGCTCTCGCGGTAGTTCCGGGCAATCCAATGGGCGTACAGCTTCGCCACGCCATAGGGACTTCGAGGGTGGAACAGCGACTCCTCGTTGTAGCCCGCACCGGGCCGGTTGTAATCCAGGCCGCCGAACATCTCCGACGTTGATGCCTGGTAGACCCGCGCGGTGTCCGCCATGCCGGTCACGCGCACCGCTTCAAGCAGGTTCAGCACGCCCTTGGCCGTGATGTCGGCGGTGAGCTGGGGGTTGCGGAAGGAGTATCCGACATGGCTGATTGCACCCAGGTTGTAAACCTCATGGGGCTGCGAGGTCAGCATTGCTTGAATCAGTGAGGTCTGGTCCGTCAGGTCGGCCTCGATGATGTTGACATAAGGGAACTCCGCCTCAAGTGCCTCCTTCCGGGCGTTCCGCTGTCCGCGGATCAATCCGAAGACCTCGTAGCCCTTCTCGTGGAGCAACTCGGTGAGGTGGCCGCCGTCCTGGCCTGTGATCCCGGTGATCAGAGCGCGGCGCGTCTCATTCATCTACTGTCCTCTCGACGTACTGATGGGGGAGCCTGTTGCAACATCTCGTCAACGCACAACCGAATGCGGGCCGCGAATGACTGCTCGCTGAAGTCATCGGCACGACGACGAAGTACATCCGCATCCCAGGTGCGGCTTCCGCACTCGTCAAGGGCCGCAGCGATCAAGTCTGGACGGGGCTCGTTGAAGAAGATGCCCGTCGAGCCCTCGATGACAGTGTCCAAGAATCCACCCCACCGGAGGACGACCGACGGCTTGCCGTGGGCGGCAGCCTCCAAGGGAGTGAGCCCGAAGTCCTCGTGGCTGGCGGCGACGAGCGCGCGGCACCCTCGGTAGGCTCCGGCCATCTCGGCGTCAGTAAGCCCCTCGAGGAAGATGACGTTGGATGCCGCCGCCTGCTGCAGCTCGGCCTTCTGGGGGCCGGCACCGATGACCACCAGACGTTGAGTCGGACGGTCCCTGAAGGCTTCCACGATCTCGCGGACGTTCTTGTACGGCAGCAGTCGAGAGACAACCAGGTAGTAGCCGGGAGCCGGCAGCCGCCGATCATCGGGGACGAGCGCAACATCAACAGTGTGGGGCGCGGGCACAACGTCGACGTCGAAGCCGTAAGCCCGCTTGATCCGACCTTGCGTGACCGATGAGATCGCCAGATAGGCGTCCGCACTGCTCGCCGCGCGGCGGTCCCATCGCCGGAGGGCCGGACTGAGTACGCGGAGCGCAGCACGGGTAGACATCCCCGCGCTATCGCCGAGGTAGCGATCAGACTCGTAGAGCCAACGTGCCGGGGCGTAGCAGTAGACAACCTTGCGGCCTTGGGTCCTGAATCCGTGGGACCACCCGCTGCTGCTCGCGATGACCAGGTCAGCGTCGATGTGGACTGAACTCGCCGCCCACGCCAGGAACGGAAGGGCGCGACGATGGTCCCGTCGGAAGAGTCGCACCTGATTCAGCGCCGAAACTCGGATGTCGAGACCGCGAAACTCGTCGTAGGTCTGATCGGGCTCGTACAGCGTCGTGAAGATCGGGGCATCAGGGAAGATGCGGGAGAGCGCGAGGACCACCCGTTCTGCGCCGCCTCGCTGCGTGAGGTAGTCGTGGGCAATGGCGATACGCGGCCGTGCGACGCGACCGTTGGCAGCACCAGCGCCACCGGTCAGATCTCCGGTCGACTGGCCGCTCTCACTCCCGGTCATGAGCATGCCGACCGGAACCTAGAGGACCCGGGTCCGGGTGCGATCCCAGGCGTCACGGTCGTCCGACCGTCGCCAACCTGCCCGGGGCCGGTCTTCATGTCCCAAGTCACTATGACGTTGTCCAGCGTCTCGATGATCGGCGCCGTCGTCACCACGGGGCGCCCATCGATCTCGAGGCCGTAGTCGGTGTCGATGTTCTTCCCGTCGACGCGCACATTGCTGATCGAGCCTCCAAACGGCCCGTAGATCCGCAGCGCAACCAGCTGCGTACCCACTGGAATCCCGTACTGCCCGCCGCCCGTCACGTAGGTCGGAAGCTCCTTGGCTGCCCTAGGTCCGATGGTCTGGCTGAAGGTCATGCTGCCAGTGAGGCTTTGTGTCCCCGCTTCACAACCGCGGGACCTGACCTCAGTGAAGTAGCGGAGGTAGTAAGACATCTTCGATCCGGTGGCGTCGTTGAGGCCGATGTCCACGTGGGGCGTTGCGCCGTCGTCCCCGGCGAGTGCGCCGAGGATCGTTGCTCCGCGGAGCACAGCAGCGTCATCCTGATCGAACGGCGACACCAGGAATCGCCGCTCCGAGGCCGCCTTGGCGAAACCCTGGACGAAGTCGATCGGCGATGCCAGGTCGCCGGTGGCCGCCTCGAAGATTGCTCGAGCGACGGCCTGGAATCGCTCGTCCTGCTCAGCCGGGTCCTTGATCGTGAGATAGGTATTGCTCAGCAGTTCATCGACGATGTTGTCGGCTGTTAGCGTCAGGTCACCGACCTGAACCGGGCCGGTACCGTCCATGAGGTAGGACATTCCCACGGGGTCCAGGGCCAGCACGCCGTCGAGGTCGGTGTCTGGGTACTTTCGATCCCAGAACGCCTCGAACAGCTCGGCGGCGCGCGGGAAGTCGGGGATGAAGTTGGGATCCTGGAAGAACAGTGCCGGCAGCTCGTCGTAGACGGCGTCCTCCTCGGCGGTGAGCTCGACGACCTGCTCGTCGGTGTTGAGATCACCGGCCGATCCTTGCTCGAGCAGCTCGACCTTGCCGTCCTCGACATGGATGCGGGCCCATGAGCCTGGGAGACCGCCGGTTGAGCGAATCTCGGCGTTGTTCTGGAAGATGAAGAGATAGTCACGTGGGCCGTCCGCACCAAGCATGGCGGGGAGCACGTCGACCGCAGTGCCAGCAGCTTTGAAGTCGCCCGCGACCTCGGCCAACCGCTTGGTGTAGTCGTCGTACCGCGTGCGCAGCGCCGGCGCGAAGTCGCGAGAGTCCAACGGTTCCACCAGGTCGACGGCCTGACGCATCGCAGTGGCGGCGTCGTTGACCGGCTGCTGCAAGGCCGCCACTTGGTCGACGTCGATGCGTCCGTCGGCGACGATGCCGTCAAGGGAGTCGACGGTGTCGACGAGCGGCGTAACAGCGTCCCGGGCGACCAGGTCGACCGAGGCGCTGAGCGCCTCGACGCCGGCGGCGTCGTCGCCGTAGACGGGGAGGTTGGTCAGGCCGGCCCACCAGAAGCCATCGGTGCGGTCGGCAGCCGAGGCGGCCGCGTCGCGCAGGTCGTCGACGGCAGCATCGCGGGCGGCGTCGTCACCGTCGGTGACGGCAGCCTGCAGGCGGTCGACGGCTGCGTCGGCTGCGCGGAGGTCACGCTCGGTGCGCCACCCCAGCCAGGCACTCCAGGCCACGGCGGCCACCACCAGTACGGCGACGGCGATCAGGAGGCGACGCAGGGTGAAGACGCTGTCTTTCACAGTGATGCTGACCCTTCCAAAAACAATCCGTACCCCGGCGTGGACGCCGGGGTACGGATCAGAGTTGCTGCGGCAGGACGGTCGATCAGCGCTTGACGCGGAACTGGCGGTTGCCGCTCTTGGAGTCGTCGAAGATCGAGCCGTTCTTGCCCGTGAAGGTGGCGGTCACGTTGTACTTGCCCGGCTTGAACTTGCGGGTGATGGTGACGCGACCGGTCGAGCCCAGGGTGCGGGTCGCGAACGAGACGCCGCCGCCGACGCGCTTGAAGCGGAAGGTCACGGTACCGACGGGACGGGCGGTGGTGCCGACTGCGCGGACCGTGGCCTTGAACGTGCGGCGCGCGGGGCCATTGCCCGTCGGGCTGACGGTCAGGCCCGTCTTGGTCTCGAAGCAGGCGGGGTACTGCGGGTTGCCGCAGGCGGCCTGGGCCGGCGAGCCAGTGGCGGCGACGAGGCCGGCAGTGAGGAGGAACGCGGCCAGCAGGCCTGCGAAAAGCTTCTTCATGTGGATAAATCTCCCTGACGCGGTGCTCGGGTGGACGTGTCCGCGCAGTCAATCACACAAATCGCGGACTCCGTGACTCGTTGAGCGCAAGAGGCATCGGCCCTGTGTTAACAGTGTGTGTCGGTGTCACCCGTGCGGGTGAACTTACGTTGCGGTGCACGCCTGGCACTGCCCGAACACGGTGAGATGCCCGGTGTCGACGACGAATCCGTGGTCGGAGCGCAGCCGGTCGGTGAGCGCCGAGGCCACCTCGACGTCGACCGAGACGACCTCGCCGCAGGTGCGGCACTTGAGGTGGAAGTGCTCGTGACCCGCCACCGAGTGGTAGGTCGGGGCCCGGTCGGACAGGTGCGCGTGGCGCACGAGGCCGAGGTCCTCGAGCACCTCGAGGGTGCGGTAGACCGTGGAGGCGTTGACCGAGGAGACCTGGGTCTTGACGTGGGCCAGGACCTCCTCGGGGGTGGCATGGCCCAGCTCGTCGATCGCGCCCAGGATCAGCTCGCGCTGGGGCGTCAGGCGGTAGCCCTTTGCGCGCAGCTCGGCGCGCCAGTCGGTGTCAGGCGTCGTCTCGGGGTGGCCGTGGCCGTGGCCGACGGGCTCCTCAGGCACATCAGACACGCTAGACACGTTGCAGCCGGGCCCACAGGTGCGGTTGCAGCTCCTGGCCCATGGCCTCCATGTCGTAGGCGTAGAGCAGGTCGCCCTCGACGTTGCCGTAGAGGCGGTGCCCCGCCGTGACCTCCTTGGCGGTCTCGGTGAAGCCGACCCCTGCGGTGTGGAGCTCCATCTTGCCGGCCGCGGCCACGCCGTACCAGATCTCGCTGAAGCCGGTGTTGTGCGACAGCACCAGCTCGAGCTTGCCCTCGGGCAGGCAGCGCAGGAAGCCCGTCTCTTGGGCGGCCTCGCGGACCTTGTTGCCCTCGGCGTCGAGGACCCAGGAGCGCGAGAAGTAGTGGAAGAACGGGCGACCGTCCTGCTGGAAGACCAGCTCCTGGCCGAACTCGTAGGGCTCGATCGTCGGGTAGTCGCCGTGGCCATTGCCCCGCCAGGTGCCCAGCAGCCACACCACCGGGCCGCACTGGGGGTGGAGGTTGTCGGGGATGTTGAACATGGGTGTGGAGTCTAGGGCTGGTCGTGGGGGTCGGTGGGGTGGGCTGCGGTCGAGTGGTCTCGAGACGGCCGCGAGCGGCCTCCTCGACCAGCGTGGGTCCAGTCTCGTGGTCTCGAGACGGCCGCGAGCGGCCTCCTCGACCAGCGTAGGTCCAGTCTCGTGGTCTCGAGACGGCCGCGGGCGGCCTCCTCGTCCACCGTGGGGGTGGGTCAGGGGCGGGGGCGAGTACCGAGGAGGGTGCGGGCCTCGGTGGTGGTCATCGGGCGGCGTTGGGCCAGGGCGCCCATGGCGACGGCGCGCTCGACGAGCTGGCGGTTGTTGTCGACCGGGACGCCGCGGGCCAGGGTGAGGACGTCCTCCATGCCGACGCGCAGGTGGCCGCCCTTGCTGAGCGCGGCGAGGCCGACGGCGAGGGTGGTGCGGCCGATGCCGGTGGCGCCCCAGGAGGTGACCTCGGGCGGCAGGGCCGCGACGCCGGCCACCAGGGCGTCGGCGGTGCCGGGCATGCCGCCCGGCACGCCCATCACGAAGTCGCAGTGGACCTTGCCGCCGTAGGGCAGGCCGTAGGTCTTGAGCAGGCGGGTCAGGGCGGCGACGTGGCCGAGGTCGAAGAGCTCGAACTCGGGGACCACCTGACGCTCCTGGCTGAGCTGGTAGAGGTCGCAGACGAACGGCCAGGGGTTGGAGAAGACGTCGTCGCCGAAGTTGGTGGTGCCCATGGTCAGGCTGCAGGAGTCGGGGGCGGCGTCGAGCACCTTAAGGCGCTGGTCGAGGGGGTCGTGCACCGAGCCGCCGGTCGACAGCTGGACGACGAGGTCGGTCTCGGCGTGCAGGGCGGCGACGGTGTCGGCCAGGCGCTGGGCGTCGAGGCTGGGGCGGTGGTCGTCGTCGCGGATGTGCACGTGCACCATCGCGGCGCCGGCAGCCTCGCACTCCTGGGCGGCGGTGACGAGCTCGGCCAGCGTCGTGGGCAGCTGGGGGCAGTCGGCCTTGGTCGTCTCGGCCCCGGTGGGGGCGACGGTGACGAGCAGGGCCTCGGGGGGGACGCCGGGGGTGGCGGCGTCGGTCTGGGGTTGGTGGCGGTCGGACATGACCGTCATCGTGCCAGCGCGTCGCCCACCGTCGTGCGCAGCACCTGGCCGGCCTGCGCAAGCCGGTCCTTGGCCGACCCGCCGGTCGCGTCGAGGTAGGGCTGGCCGACCTCGACGTAGACGGCGTCGGCGCCCTTGGTGACGGTGCGGACGACGTCGGTGACGGTGTCGAGGGTGACCGGCAGCGGCTTGTCGAGCACCAGCGGCGAGAGCACCACGACCTGCGAGGTCGGGAAGCGCATGCGCACCTGCTCGAGGAACGTGGTGATCGCGCGGGTCAGGACCGTGCGCTCGATGCCGTCGTCGTGGGCGCCGGCGCTGATCAGCACGACGTCGGGGTCGGGCTGCTCGGCGGACACGAGCCGCAGCATCGCCGGCAGGTTGGGGCACGACGGCAGCCCGCACTCGTCGGGCGTGGCGTCGGCGACGTAGCCGACCATCGGGCGCGAGCGGTTGGTGACCTCGGTGCCGTCGGTGCCGCCGAGCTCGCCGATCCAGCGTCCGGCCGACCGGGCGCCGCGCACGCTCTCGTCGCCGAGGACCAGCACGTCGAGCGGACCGCGAGGGTCGATGATCGGGTCGTCGGTCGGGTCGTCGGACCCGGCCGAGGGCGAGCTGTCGGCCGACGGGTCGGCCGAGGTCGGGGCCGCCGGGGGCGAGGCGGGCGGGTCACGCTGGACCAGCCAGCCGGCGAAACCGATCACCGCGACCGCCAACACCACCAGAAGCAGGTCGGCTATGCGTCGTCCAGGACCCGGTTCCATGGCGGGATCATGGCACGGCGTCGCGCCGTGGCCTCAGTCGAGGACCAGGCCGTCGAGCACCCGGGCGGCGATCGCCGCGTGGCCGGCGTCGTTGGGGTGGAAGTCGTCGCGGGTGCCGAGGTAGGTCTCCTGGCCCGCCGGGCCGCGCAGCCCGGGGCGCGCGAAGAGGTCGCCCAGGCTGATCACGAGGTCGTCGGCGCAGAGACGGCGCAGCACGTCGAGGTAGGGACGGGTGGGGCGCTGGGCGTTCCACGGCCCCAGGCAGACCACCTGGGCGTCGGGCGACGTCGCGGCGACCGCGTCGAGCAGGCGGGTGAAACCCGCGCGCCACTCCCGCAGGGTCGACTTGCCGACGTCGTTGGCGCCGACCTCGAGCACCGCGACGTCGAACGGCGCCTGCCCCACGGTGTCGGTCTCGACCGCGGCCGCGACCCGAAACGCCCGGGCCCCGGAGACGCCGACCTCGACCTGGGTGACGTCGCGGACCTTCGACAACGACGCCTCGACCAACGGGGAGAACGCGTGCTCGGGGACCGTCGTGTAGTAGCCGTCGACGATCGAGTCACCCGCCAGCAGCACCCGCAGCGGGGGCAGGGACGGAGCCACGCTTCGGGCCGGCGGCTCCTGGGCGGTAGTTGCCTGGCAGCCGGTCAGCAGGGTCGTGACGGCCAAGAGGGTCAGGACCAGCGCCGTCGCCGCAGCCGACACGGAGGCAGGTGGCCGGCGCACGGCGCCAGGGTAACCAGGGCCGGCCTGGTGCGAGACTTCCCCGGTGCGAGCGGTGGTGCGTGCAGCGGTCACGTTGGCGTCGGTGGTCGTCGACGGTGCCGTCGTCGGGGCGATCAACGTCGTGAGATGCCGGTCTACCGGCGCCTATGCCCGACCCTGGGTCATGTTGCGCCGATGACCGTTCCCCCTCAACGCCCCCCGACCAGGTAACCCTGCTAGCCCCTGGCGACCTCATCCCGATGAGAACTTATACGGCTAACGGGTCCTGGTTGTGCACTGCGATCCACCAGCCCCCGCTCACTCGACATCGGCAACACGCCACTCGACGGGCCATCCAATGATGGCGCCGGCGTGCCGACCGCCTGCTGGTGATAGACGGGCATGGTGAACTGAGTTGAGCAAGTACGCTGACTAGCCCACAAAGCTTCGGCGGTACATCACGCAATCCATCTCAAGCATGTCGGGGAAGTTCCCTGCATTGTTGGGGAACAGAGCGCTCAAGGCAAAGCCCCGAGCGGTGTAGTCAGCCAGCGCTTCGTCGTAGCGCGGCGAACCATCGTATAACTTGTGAATTGCGAGCTCGCTCTGCAGCCCTACGATTTCCTCTAGCCACTTTCCAGCACCGATGACCACCTCACGGTCATGGCCTTGGGTGTCCATCTTCAGGTATGCGCGCGTGAAGCCGACCTCGTTTTTGTACTTCGCGAACAGGCTCGCAGCAGTATCAAGTCGCACCTGGATGGTCCTAGAGACGCGGTTTTTTTGGACGGTGGCCGCAACCTGATCTGCGCTCGGCGCGTGAAGCGAACTAAATTCGTCCCGCTCCATAACGTTGAACGTCGAAAGTCCAGCAGCTTCGCTGAGCGCCACTTCTTCGACATACCAGAAAGGGTCCGCTGCTGCTTGTTCCCGAAGGAAGGACGCGAGCTTTGGAATCGGCTCGCAGGACACGATGACACCCTTGTAGCCGGCACGCCGACGGAGCATCTGAGCGTATTGACCGGCGTTGGCACCAACGTCAAGGACGAAGTCGACTTGGAATTCCCTTAAGAACTTGCTCAGAAATTCTTGTTCGTAGAGCACGGAAACCTGGTCGGGCCGGACTACGCGAGCACCGATGACTGTTTCCAAGAAGTCTGCGGCGCGCCGCTTGAATGTGGGCATGGCAGGCACACTAGGCCACTGACGCCAATACCCCGGACCGTGGACCGATCGAAACCTTCACGAAGGCCAGATGAGGCGGTTTGGACCACGTCATATTGACTAGTTCTGAGGTTCAGAGAGTCGACCCGCGATTTTTCGCATCGAGATCGGGCCATCTTGGGCGCGTGGACTCTGGGAGCAAGTCCTCTCCGACGGCACTGGGTCGTCCAGGGCCTCCGCGGAGCGGAGTCACCATCACCGCGACAGGTGGAGCAGCATCGCCGCTCACACATTTCACCTAGGGCGTTCAACTGCGGACGCTCAGGTCGCGACCCCTGCTCCAGCGCGTCCGCGCGACCGGCGAGGTGTAGCCTCGGCGACCAGAACAGCGGCGCGTCTTAGAGGACCGTCACCGACGTGGCTGGGCCGCTAGGAAACGACGAACAACGTTCAGCGTCGCCGTCATTGCCCGGATCTCTCACTGTGCCCGTATCGGTGCCGGCCGCCCCCGCTGCTGCTTCGACGTGTGTGCTGCGGCCGTCTGCGCAGACCGCCTAACTGCAACCAGGAGTCGGCGCACCGCGTCACGGTGACTAGGGCAGGTCTGATGCGAGACTTCCCTGGTGCGAGCGGTGGTGCAGCGGGTCACGTCGGCGTCGGTGGTCGTCGACGGCGCCGTGGTCGGGGCAATCGAGGAGCCCGGGCTGCTGGTCTACCTCGGCGTGACCCACGGTGACGGCGACGCCGAGATCACCTGGATGGCCCGCAAGGTCTGGGACCTGCGGATCCTGGCCGACGAGCAGTCGGCCTCCGATGTGGGGGCGCCGGTGCTCGTGGTCAGCCAGTTCACGCTCTACGGCGACGCCCGCAAGGGGCGGCGCCCGACCTGGGTCGCCGCGGCCCCGGCGGCGGTCAGCGAGCCGGCGTACGACGCGGTGTGCGACGAGCTGGTACGGCTGGGGGCGCGGGTCGAGCGGGGGGTCTTCGGTGCGGACATGACGGTTACGTCGGTCAACGACGGGCCGTTCACGGTGTGGTTGGAGCGGTAGGTCGATGGGGTTGGGGTGGGGTCCCTGCAGGGGTCTCGCGGTGGGGGTGGTCTCGTGACGGTTGCTAGCGCAACCTCCTCGACCAACGTGGGGTCCAGTGACCGGCGTGAGCGTGGTCCCGTGACGGTTGCTAGCGCAACCTCCTCGACCAACGTGGGGTCCGGTGACCGGCGTGGGGGTGGTCTCGCGACGGTTGCTAGCGCAACCTCCTCGACCAACGTGGGGTGGGGTTGGGTGGGCTTGGGTCGGGTCGACCACCCGGGGGGTTTGAGGTCTAGACCGGGATACCCGTGCCCGTAACGGGTTCGCGGACAATTCGTTTCGAATTCGAGCATGAGTGGCGGTCAGGGAGGATCGTCCGCTCTTGACGTCCCCCCGTGTGCTGCTCGGAGCACATCTGTCGAGAGGCAGTTCCCCCCATGAGTACCCCCGAGCACAGCACCCACCTGTCCCGTCCCACCCGCGCACTGCGCGCCAGCCGCCTGGGGCGGTGGTACCGCGGGCTGTCGCGCCGCGGGCAGACCACCGTCGAGGCCCTCGTGGCGCTGCCCGGGCCGCTGGTCGTCGGGTTCCTGATCTATGCGCCGCTGGCGTTCACCGCTCCCGTCGTGCTTGAGGTGGTGTTCTGGGTCGTCTTCGTGTCGATGGCGGTCACGTCGTTCCTCATCGCGATGGAGTGCGCGCGGGCCTACCGCTTCCCCGAGCCGCCGTTGAGTCGGCAGGTGCCCGACCGGGAGCTGCCGCGGATCGCGACCATCGTGGCGGCGTACCTGCCCAACGAGCAGGACACCCTGATGGAGTCGCTGCAGGCCCACCTCGCCCTCGACTACCCCGCCGACCGGCACCTGCTGGTGCTGGCCTACAACACCCCCGAGCCGCTGCCGATCGAGAGCCGGCTCGAGGCGCTGGCCGAGCACGACCCGCGGGTCATCGTGCTGCGGGTCGAGGGGTCGACCTCGAAGGTCGAGAACGTCAACGCCGCCCTCACCGTGCTCGGCGACGGGGTCGACGTGATCGGCATCTTCGACGCCGACCACCACCCCCACCCGACCGCGCCGCGCCGGGTCGCGCAGTGGCTCGGCGACGCCGCCGGTGACCAGCGCTTCGACGTCGTGCAGGGCCAGTGCGCGGTGCGCAACGTCGAGGAGTCCCGGGTGACCCGCACGGTCGCCGCCGAGTTCGCCACGTTGTACGCCGTGGCGCACCCCGGGCGCACCGTCGTGCACGACTTCGGCATCTTCGGCGGCAGCAACGGGTGGTGGCGCGCACCGGTCATCACCGAGCTCGGCCTCAACGCCACCATGCTCACCGAGGACATCGACGTCAGCGCCCGCGCCCTGGCCGACGGACGCCGCCTGGCCACCGACCCGCGGATCCTGTCCTACGAGCTGGCCCCGGTGACGTGGTCGGCGTGGTGGCGCCAGCGGATGCGCTGGTCGCAGGGCTGGCTCGAGGTCAGCCTGCGCCACGCCAGCGCGCTCGTGCGCAACCCCCGGCTCTCGCTGGCCCAGCGCCGCGGCGTGGTCATGCTCTTCGGCTGGCGCATCGTGCACCCCTGGATCGCCACCCAGATGGCCCCGGTGCTGCTGGCCATGTCGCTGGTGCCGGGCCGTGACATCCCGTGGCTGCTGCTGTTCTTCGTGTTCTCCGCCGCCGGCATCAACGGCATCCCCGTGCTGCAGGCGGTCGCCGCCAACCGCCTCGGCCCTCCCGGCGTCGGCGGGCGGCCGTGGCTGTTCACCCGCTTCACCCTGGTCAGCCTCGTCTTCTACGCCGAGCTGCGGATGATGGTCACCCGCGGCAGCGTCGTGCGCCACGTGCTCGGGGCCCACACCTGGGACGTCACCAGCCGTTCCGCCAAGCAGGCCACGAGCGCGGCCCTGACGCCCGAACCCGTCGTCTCGGGGGTCGGGTCGTGAGCGGCGTACGCAGCCTGCGCCTGCGTCCGCCCGCCGCGGAGCGCTTCGACCACGGCTTCGGCCGCGGGTCGAGCCGGCCCGGCGCCCGCGCCTCGCTCAAGCTGCGCGGCGTCGAGGGGTGGCGCGGGGTCGCCTGCCTGGTCGTCGTCGGCTTCCACGTCTGGCAGAACATGGACACCGACGGCGACGGCCTCGGGCCCGGCCGCTCCGGCAGCGCGCTCTCGGCCATCCTCAGCGTCGACGTCGCGGTCGACCTGTTCTTCGTGCTGTCCGGGCTGCTGCTCTTCCTGCCGTTCGCGCACGCCGCGCTCGACGACCGGCGCGCGGTGCCGGCCTGGCGCGAGTTCCTGTGGCGGCGCTGCCTGCGGTTGCTTCCGGTCTACTGGTTCCTGGTGCTCGTGTGCTGGGCGACGCGCAACTTCGGGTTCGCCACGGCCGAGTGGAAGGACCTGGTGCTCCATCTGACGCTGCTGCAGTCGTTCGACTCCGACACGATCTTCTACACGATCGGCCCGGCCTGGACGCTGTCGATCGAGTGGATCTTCTACCTGTCCCTGGCCGCCCTCGGCCCGGCGTTCGTGCGCTCGATCCGCCGCTCGGCCCCGACCCAGGTCAGGGTGGTCCGCATGCTCGGCGCCCTCACGGTCGTCGCCGCGGTGTCGATGCTGTTCAAGATCAACGTCCAGGTCGTGTGGCAGATCCCGGTCACCGACTGGGCGTGGCGCTTCGGACCGATGGCCAAGGCCGACGACTTCGCGCTCGGGATGGCGCTGGCCGTGGTCATGGTCGTCCTCGGCAACCGCCGCCTGCCCGCCCTCGCGACCGTCGGCCTGGCCGCCTCCGGCGTCGCCCTCGTGTACGCCGCGCGGGTCCGGCTCGACGCCGACCCCGACTCCCTGCTGGTGATCCTGCGCCACCCGGTCGCCGCCGCCGGCTGGTGCCTGCTGCTCCTGGCCGTGATGACCGCCCGCAGCGACCGCCCCGCCCGATGGGTCGACAACTGGCTGTTCGTGAGGCTCAGCATCGTCGCCTACACCGTCTACCTCGTGCACGAGCCGGTCATCCTGGTGCTCGTCAAGGCCGGCCTGCTCTCCCCCGACCCCGACCGCTACCTGCTCAACCTGGCCGTGTCGGTGACGCTCACTCTGCTGGCCGCGTGGGTGCTGCACCGCACCGTCGAGGAACCCTGGATCGACCTCGGCGCCCTGCAGTCGCGCGGCGGCGGCCGCAAGAACCTCTACCTGCACGCCCGCCCCGGCCCCTCCCTGCAGGCGGTCACCGTCGAGCCCGGCCGACCGCGGCTGCGCGACGAGGTGCTCGCGGGCTCCGGCCACCAGGGTGCGGCGATCACGGTGGTCGCGAGTGACCGTGTGGGTGGGCGACCGTGAGGGTCCGGGTGCGGGGCGGCGTCAAGGCCCTCGGGGCCGTCGGCGCGGTCGTGGCCCTGAGCGTCGGGCCGGCCCGGCACTACCTGGCCAGCGACGCTCCCCCGTCGATCCTCGACGTCCACCTGGTCGACGACCCGGCCGCCGCGCCCCGGCTGCCCGTCTGGCCCGTCGGCGTCGTCGACACCGCCGAGGCGCTCCCGGGCGGCGACGAGCGACCCGAGCCGCCGGTCACCCCGCTCACCTACGCCGAGGCGACGGTCGCCGCGGCCCGCAAGGACCGCGCCACGGTCACCCTCGTCGGTGCTCCCAGCGACGTCCCGCTGCTGGGGGTCGGGTCGGTCATCACCGCCGGCGACGTCGCCTACCTCGCAGCGCTCCCCGAGCCGCTGCGCACCCGGGTCGTCGGCTTCCTGGCCCAGGCCGACGGGGCCGCCCTGTCGGTCACCGCCGTCGACGGACCGGCGACCGGTGACGTCACCGTCGTACGCCGGGGCAGCCCGGCCTCCGCACGCGACGCCCTCGACGCCCACCGCGACGTCGCGCGGCTGCTGAAGGTCTGGTCGCAGGTGCGGCCCGACCTGTCGGCCCTGCTCGGCTCCGACGCGCCCGGGCCCGACGCCGCCGACGTCGCCGGCGCCAGCGGCCTGGAGGCCGGCGCCTCGGGTCGCGGGACCCGGGAGGCCAGCACCGTCGCCCGGGTCGTGACCGAGGAGATCCTCCCCGAGCTCGACGCCGGCCACGTGCCCCTGGCCCCGGCCCTGCTCGCCGCCCGCTCCCCCGGCGGCCTGCTCGCGCTCGAGGACGACCAACCCGTCCTGACCGCCCGCGGGGCGGCGTACGCCGTCGCAGCGCGGGTCGTGCAGCCCGGTGTCCGGGCCACCCCGGTGCGCGTCGTCGGACCGGTCCGGGCGCGCGCCTTCGCCCGGCCCGGCGGCGGGGCGTCGGTGCTGCTGTGGAACCCCGGAGCCCGTCGTACGGTCACGGTGCTGGCGCCGGCCGGTGACCGCGTGCTGCGGGTCAGGGTCACGGTCGCCGCGGGCGCGCTGACCGGGGTCGTGCTCGGCGCACGATGAGCGCCCTCGGGCGGGGCCTCGGCGTGCTCGCGGCCGTGGTCGCCCTGGTGCTCGGACTCGTCGGGTGCGGTGACGGCTCGTCGGGCGACGAGACCTCCGCGACCTGCGTCGAGCTGACGGTCATCGGGGGCCGCGGCTCGGGCCAGGCCGTCGACAGCGCACGGCCGCGCGGCTTCGGCAAGGAAGCCGGCGAGCTCGCGGTCGCCGTCGGCGACGCGGCCACCAACCCGCCGCGCAGCTGGCGCACCGCCTACGTCGCGATCGACTACCCCGCAGTCGACGTCCCGACCATCCGCGCCGACCCCGCGGCGTTCGACACCAGCGTGCAGGCCGGGGTCGACGACGGGCTCGCCGCGGCCCGCGACGCCGTCACCTCGTGCCCCTCGACCCGCCTGGTCGTCATCGGCAGCAGCCAGGGCGCCGCCGTGGTCCACGGCATCGCGGCCCGGCTGGCCGCCGACGACACCCTCGCCCCGGTGCGCGACCGGGTGCTGGGCATCGTGCTGCTGGGCGACCCGACCCGGCGGCGGGCCGACGACGACGTGGAGCACGTCGACCCCGGCGGGGTGGCGGCCGAGGACGGGTTCCTCGCCGACGACCGCGACGACGTGGGCCCGGCGCTGGCCGGGCGGGTGCTGTCGGTCTGCGCGGTCGGCGACACCGTGTGCGCCTCGGCGCCGGGCACGACGTGGGCGACCCTGCAGATCTCCGCCGTCCACAACCAGGGCTACACCGTCGAGCTGGTCGGCGGCGTGGTGCTCAGCTGGTTGGGCAGCCGGCCCGCGGTGGGGTGATCGGCCGGTGCAGGGTCTCGAGGCTCGTCGCTGGTGCGAGCGCAACAAGCCGCGAACCCACCGAGACAACGCCGAAATGACGTCGACCCGCCGGCGGTGGGGCCGGCGGGTCGTCGTACGGGAGGAGGCGGGTCAGCCGATGGCGACGACGACCTCGGCCACGGAGCCGACGGCGGCCTGGACCTGCTTGTCGACCGGGTCGGCCTTGGGGGCCAGGGTGCGCAGGGTCCACTGGCCCTCGCCGGCGAAGAACCGGAAGTGGCCCGAGGCCGAGGTCGGGACCTCGGCGGTGAACTCACCGGTCTTGTCGAGCAGGCGCACGTAGGCGTTGCCGACGGGCTCGCCGTCGCGCAGCACCTGGCCCTGGATCAGGGCCTCCTTGGCGACGTTGACGCCGTCGAGCGACAGGCCGCCCTCAGTGGCGCCGCACATCAGGCGTCGGCCGATCCGGGCTCGTCGCCCAGGGCGATCGGGACGCCGACCAGCGAGCCGTACTCGGTCCACGAGCCGTCGTAGTTCTTGACGTTGGCGTGGCCCAGGAGCTCCTTGAGCACGAACCAGGTCAGCGACGAGCGCTCACCGATGCGGCACAGGGCGATGGTGTCCTTGGAGTCGTCGATGCCGGCCTCGGCGTAGAGGGCCTTGAGGTCGTCGTCGGACTTGAAGGTGCCGTCGTCGTTGCAGTTCTTGCTCCACGGCACGTTGAGCGAGGTCGGGACGTGACCGGCACGCTGCGACTGCTCCTGCGGCAGGTGGGCCGGGGCCAGCAGGCGCCCGGCGTACTCGTCGGGGCTGCGCACGTCGATGAGGTTCTGCACACCGATCGCGGCGATCGCGTCGTCGCGGAAGGCGCGGATGGAGCGGTCCTGCTCCTGCGCGGTGTACGACGTGGCCGGGCGGGTCGGCACCTCGTCGACGAGCTCGCGGGAGTCGAGCTCCCACTTCTTGCGGCCACCGTCCATCAGCTTGACGTCGGCGTGGCCGTAGAGCGTGAAGTACCAGTAGGCGTAGGCAGCGAACCAGTTGTTGTTGCCGCCGTAGAGCACGACGGTGTCGTCGTTGGCGATGCCCTTGCTCGACAGAAGCTGCTCGAACTGCTGCTTGTTGACGAAGTCGCGGCGGACCTGGTCCTGCAGCTCGGTCGACCAGTCGAGCTTGATCGCACCCTTGATGTGGCCCTTGTCGTAGGCGGTGGTGTCCTCGTCGACCTCGACGATCACGATGCCCGGGGTGTCGAGGTTGTCCTCGACCCACTGGGTGGTGACGAGTGAGTTCTCGCGGCTCATGTGGTGGTGCCTTTCGGTTGGGTGCAGCTCAGTGAGTGGCGGCAGGGGTGGAAGCAGAAGCGGAGGTGGACGCCGGGACGACCCGGCGCAGGAGCAGGTAGAGCTCGCAGCCCAGGCAGAACCTGAAGACCGCGTTGAGCAGGGCCGCCACGAGGGCGAACCCGACGGCGACCAGGGCGAGGGTCTCGACGCCCGTGGGGTAGCCGACCAGTCCGAGGACGGCGAAGCCGAGGCCGACCGTCTGCGCGAAGCGCGGCGGGGTGGGGTCCTCGAGGTGGTCGGGCGCGCCCAGGCGCGGGCGCACCGCCGTACGGAACAGCCAGGCGACGGGGGTGTGCTGGACGCCGGCGATCGCACCCCACGCGAACAGCGCCGCCTGCACCGCGAGGATCGGGGCGGCGACGGCGGGCGGGGTGAGCAGCACGGCCACGAGCACCACGGCGGTGAGCGAGGCGGTGAACTGCGGGCCACGGGGGTCGATCCCGTGCTGGGGTCCGGGTGCGGACATGGCGAGCTCCTGGGAGGTGGCGGGCGGACTGACGGACCGGCCCTGCGAGAGGGGCCGTGGCCGGGACGGAGAAAAATCTGGGTCCGGGCGTCAGCGAGCGCGACACAGGGCGGAACGCGTGCGGCAGTGGTCCACCGCGCGTCGCTTCGTCAGCCAGGTCGTTGCCACGTCAGCAACAGTACGGAAACCGCGCGTTTCATTCCCCTCGACGTCTCAATGGATGGACACGCCTTCCACCATGTGGGACCCGATACGCTTCGGCCCACCATGAACACGATCTCACGGACCGCCCTGGTCACCGGCGCCGGCGGTCAGAGCGGCATCTACCTGGCCCGGCACCTCGTCTCCCTGGGCTACCGGGTGGTCGGCACCATCCGCCCCGGGGCGAGCGCGTCGCAGGCGGTCGCCGCCTACCTCGCCGGGGTCGAGGTGGTCGAGCACGAGCAGCGCGACGGCGCCGGCTTCGACCGGCTGCTGGCCGACCTGCGCCCCGACGAGATCTACAACCTCGCCGGCTTCACCTCCGTCGGCGCCAGCTGGGGCCACGCCGAGGTCGTCGCCGAGACCAACGGCATCGCCGTGCTGCGCATCCTGGAGTCGCTGGTGCGCCACCGCGACCGACACGGCTCGGCCCCCCGCTTCTTCCAGCCCTCGAGCTCGGAGATGTTCGGCACCGCCGACCACATGCCCCAGACCGAGTCGACGCCCCACCACCCGCGCAGCCCCTACGCCGTGAGCAAGAGCTTCGCCCACCACCTCACCGTCAACTACCGCGAGTCCTACGGCCTGTTCACCAGCACCGGCACGCTCTACAACCACGAGAGCCCGCTGCGCCCGCAGAAGTTCGTGACCCGCAAGATCTCCCGGGCCGTCGCCGAGATCGCGCTGGGCCGCCGCGAGAGCGTGACGCTCGGCAACCTCGACGTACGCCGCGACTGGGGGTTCGCCGGCGACTACGTGCGCTCGATGCACCTGATGCTGCAGCAGGACGACCCCACCGACTACCTGGTCGCGACCGGCCGGTCCTACGCGCTGTCGGAGCTGCTGCGCGTCGCGTTCGCCGCGGTCGGCATCGACGACCCCGCCCCCCACGTGCTCCAGGACCCCGCGTTCATGCGGCCCGCCGACGTCGCCGATCTCTACGGCGACCCGACCAAGGCCCGAGAGCAGCTCGGCTGGACCCCCACCGTCGGCTTCGAGCAGATCGTCGAGCACATGGTGCGCAGCGACATCCGACGCCTGGAGACCGGCGTCGAGGAGTCGGTCGACTACCTGTTGCCCTGACGGGGCGTCCCCTCGTGGGTCAGGCGGGCAGTGACCGGAGCACCTGCTCCTTGGTCGGCGCCCCGGCCGCACGGCCGAGCTCACGGCCGGCGGCGTCGAGGACGATCGTGGTCGGCGTACGCATGACACCGAGACGGCGGACCAGGTCGAGGTGCTGCTCGGCGTCGACCTCGAGGTGGCGTACGCCGGCCTCGGCCCGCGCCACGTCGGCGAGCACGACCCGCGTGGTGCGGCACGGCGCGCAGAAGGCCGACGAGAACTGCACCAGCGTGGCGCGCTCCCCCAGGGCGTCGGCCCACGGGGTGTCGGTCAGGAGAGACTCGGCAGGCACGTCGGCCGCGTCGGTGACGGCGTCGGTCGCCGCGACGAACCGACCGTCGACGCGCCGGCGCCACAGACCGAACGCGAGGGCGAGGACGACGGCCGCGATCGCGACGTAGGCTCCGGTGCTCACGTGGGTCCCAACCGGTCGGCGGGCGTCGGCATTCCGGCTCAGCCCCCCGCGAAGGGCGGCAGGAACTCCACGCTCTGGCCGGCCTCGACCACGACGGTCGCCGGGTCGAGCGAGCGGACCGGGCGGTCGCCGACCAGCACCGAGCACGCGTCGACGACCGTCCGGAACCGGTCGTCGCCGTGGGCGTCGACCAGGCGGCGTACGAGATCGGTGAGGGTGAGCGGTCCGTCGACGACGACCTGCTCGGCGTCGGTGCCGGCGGCCTCACGGGCCGAGGCCCAGTAGCGGACGTGGATGACCTGCGTCTCAGATGTGTCGGTTCCGGTGCCCGTGTCGCTCACGTTTCGGTATTCTTCACCCTCAGGTAAACCGGCCGGTACCCGACGACGTGTCCCGGTCTCACACCCGCATCCTGTGGGAGGGGACCACCATGAGCACGCTCCTTCTTCTGACCAGCGCCCTGCAGCCGTCGGCCGAGGTGCTGCCCGCGCTCGCGCTGCTGGGCCACGGGGTCAAGATCCTGCCCGCCGAGGGCAGCGCCCTGCTGGAGGCACCCGAGTCCGACCTGCTGCTGGTCGACGGCCGCCAGGACCTCGCCGGCGCCCGCGACCTGTGCCGCCTGATCCGCACCACCGGCACCGACGTCCCCGTCGTGCTGGTCGTCACCGAGGGCGGGCTGTCGGTCGTCGGCCACGACTGGGGCATGGACGACGTCGTGCTCCACACCTGCGGCCCCGCCGAGCTCGAGGCCCGCATCCGGCTCGCGATCGGTCGCCTCGGCGCGGCCCGCAACGCCGCTGACCCCGAGGCCCACGTCATCCGCTCCGGCGAGGTGGTCGTCGACGAGGCGACGTACACCGCCAAGATCGGTGGCCGTGCGCTCGACCTGACGTTCAAGGAGTTCGAGCTCCTCAAGTTCCTCGCCCAGCACCCCGGCCGCGTCTTCAGCCGCCAGCAGCTGCTGCAGGAGGTCTGGGGCTACGACTACTTCGGCGGCACCCGCACCGTCGACGTCCACGTCCGCCGCCTGCGCGCCAAGCTCGGCGTCGAGAACGAGACCCTCATCGGCACCGTGCGCAACGTCGGCTACCGCTTCGTGCTGCCGGCCAAGGACAAGGACTCGGCCGCCGCCGACTCCGCCCGTGTCGCTGAGCGCGCCGCGCAGGACGCCTGACGCCACAGCGGCGATAGTCCCTGACGAAAATCAAGGAGCCGGGCCCGGAATCCTTGATTTTCGTCAGGGACTATCAGGACGACCCCGGGGGCCCAGGTGGTGCCCGACCTCGGGGTCAGGCCCCGCGGCGTACGAGCAGGCGCCGGTTGCCCGACATGCCGGGCGCGAAGATCGTGCTTCCCCGCGGCGTGTGGCGGCACCTGACGTTGTATTTGCCGCGGGGCAGGCGCGGGGTCCGGATGACGACCCTGCCGGTGTCGCCGAGCCGGTGGCGGCCCGACACCGAGTAGGTCCGGCCCGCGCGGCCCACGCGCAGCGTGACCGTCCCGACCGGTCGGGCCGTCGTACCGATGAGGCGGACCACGCACGTGAACGGCACCCGCGTCCGTGGCTTGGCCGTCGTGGGACCGATGAGACCCACCCGCGCCGGCTCGCAGGCCGGGTACTGCGGGTTGCAGTCCCGGCTCACCGGTGCCGGCCGCGCCTGGGCCGGTACGACGAGCCCGGGCAGCCCGGATAGGGCGATGGCGAGCGCGGCGGTGAGGGCGACGAGGAAGGCTTTCACCCGCGCAGCCTCTGACCCAGGCCGGCGATAGTCCCTGACAGCAATCAAGGATCCGGGCTCGAGATCCTTGATCTTCGTCAGGGACTATCGCGACGGGGCCCTCGGACTGCCCCCGGAGCGATCAGCGCAGCTTGGGCCGCACGTGGAGCCCGACCTCGGGGTCGACCACGACCTCCTGGGCCGCGGCCACGCCGTCGACCATCAGGTCGACGTCGACGGGGGTGTTGCGCTTGAGCAGCGCGAGCGCGATCGGCCCGAGCTCGTGGTGACGGGCGCTCGAGCCGACGAACCCGACGGCCTTGTCGGCCAGCGTCACCTCGGACCCCGCGGCCGGGAGCCGGTTCTCGGAGCCGTCGAGGTGGAGCAGGGTGAGGCGGCGCGGCGGGCGGCCGAGGGTGTGCACGCGCGCGACGGTCTCCTGGCCGCGGTAGCAGCCCTTGTCGAGGTGGACCGCAGGCCCGATCCAGCCGACCTCGTTGGGGATCGTGCGGTGGTCGGTGTCGACGCCGAAGCGCGGCTCGCCGCGCGCGATGCGCAGCGCCTCGTAGGCCCAGTGGCCGGCCGCCGGGCCGGCCGCGGCGGCGTACGTCGTCAGCTGGTCGCGCGGGACGAGGCGGTGGCCGGTGGTCGGACGCCAGGTCAGGGCCCAGGTGCCGGTCACGTCGGTGATCTCGGCACGCATCATGAACTTCATCCGCTCGAGGAACTCCACCAGCGCGGCCGAGCGGCCCGGCTCGGTCCACACGGTGAGGGCCTCGCCGTCGTCGGTGCCGCGGAACTCGTGCTCGACGTGACCCTGCGGGCTCAGCACCAGCGCCTGGGTGAGCACGCCGGGCTGGAGGTCGGTGAGGTGCTGGGTGGTGATGTTGTGCAGCCAGGTCAGACGGTCGGGGCCCTCGATGCGCAGCACGTCGTGGTGGGACAGGTCGACGAACCCCTCGCCCGACTCGAGCGTGCGCTGCTCGCCGTTGAACGAGCCGTAGTGGGCGGCGACCGGCGCGTCGACGCCGTTGCCGGCGACCGCTCCGGGCAGGTCGAGGAGGGGACTGCTCATGGGTTCCACTCTCGCAGAACGTCTTACTGCGTCGACCGATTCCGACGGGCGGTGCACGACAGGTCCTAGGCTGCGAGCGTGCGTCGATCCCTGGCCGTCAAGCTGACCTGTGGGGCCGAGGCCGCCGAGCGGGCCAACCAGGCCCTGTCCGTCGCCGCGTCCGCCGTCGCGGCGGGTGCCACCGTGTCGCTGTGGCTGACCGGTGAGGGCGTGTGGTTCGGCGTCGAGGGCCGCTGCCCCGACCTCGCCCTCGAGCACGCCGCCCCCACCGCCGCACTGGTCGAGGCCATCCGCAGCGGCGGCGAGGTGACGGTGTGCTCGCAGTGCGCCGCCCGGCGCGGCATCACCGCCGACGACCTGATCGAGGGTGCCCGCGTGGCCGGGGCCGTGGCGTTCACCGAGCTCGTGCTGCGCGAGGGCGTGCAGGCGTTGGTCTACTGATGACCGGCCCCGACCGGCCCGACCCGCTCGCGACGATCTCGGCGGTGCGCACCGCGGTCCTCGAGCACGACGGCCACGACCCGCTCGACGAGGCCGCCGCCCTGGCCCTCAAGCACCACGGCACCGAAGGCGCCGCCGTTGCGGTCGCCGAGGACGGGTTCGCGCTGGTGCGCGGCGGGGAGCTGACCCTCGCGGTCGCGCCACAAGCGCGGCGCCGGGGCCTGGCCCGACGGCTCCTCGCGGAGGTCGGGCCGGCCTGGCGGGCCTGGTCGCACGGCGACCACCCGGGAGCCGCCGCCCTCGCCGCGACGACGGGCTGGCGTCGTACGCGGGACCTGTGGGTGATGCGGCGGCCGACCTCGCTGCCGCTGCCCGCGCTGGTCGTCCCCGACGGTGTGACCGTGCGCGGCTACGACGGGGAGGCCGAGCAGGTGCTGGCGGTCAACGCCGCGGCCTTCGCCCACCACCCCGAGCAGGGCTCCCTCGACGCCACCGGCCTCGCCGAGCGGATGGCCGAGCCGTGGTGGGACCCCGCCGGACTCCTCCTGGCCGTCGACGACGACACCGGCGACGTCCTGGCCTTCCACTGGACCAAGCGCCACGACGCCGACCTCGGCGAGGTCTACGTCGTCGCGGTCGACCCGGCCGCCCAGGGCCGCGGGCTGGGCCGCGTGGTCACCCTCGCCGGGCTGCACCACCTCGCCGACGCCGGGGTCGCCGAGGTGCTCCTCTACGTCGAGTCCGACAACACGGCCGCCGTCCGGCTCTACTCCTCCCTGGGCTTCGCGCACGCCGCGCGCGACACCCACGTGCAGTACTCCCGCTGACACGTCCCCCGGAGCGAGGACCGCGCTGAGTAACATCCGCCGCATGAGCCCCGACCCCGACGAGCGCCCGAGCGGCGACGCACGCAGTCGCCGCCGACGCTTCGTACGGCGCCCGGGCGAGGTCACCGCACCGGCCGCACCCGTGGCCCCGGCCGCGCCGGCCCCGGCGCTGGTCGCCGACGTCGACACGGAGCCGGCGGTCGAGGTCACCGCGGACGCAACGGACACGTCTGACGACGTCATGGCGCGGGTCGCGGCCTACAGCCGGCGTCCGGCCGACGAGGAGCCTGCCGACGAGCCGGCCGACGAGCCCGAGCCGCTCGTGGACGCCGCCGCGGAGCGTGACGCGATCCGCGCCGCCACCCAGGCCGCCGCCGTCGCGGACGCCCGGGCCCGGGTGGCCGACCAGCTCGCGGCCGAGCAGGCCGAGGCGGCGCAGCGCGCGATGGCCGAGCTCGAGGAGGTCCGGGCCGTCCTGGCCGAGCAGCAGCGCGCGGCCACGGCCGCCGGCGCGACCTCGCACATCGAGGAGTCCGTCGCCGCGACCGAGGAGGACGAGCGGGCCCAGCGCGAGCTGGTCGCCGAGGCGTCGCAGGCGGCCGCCACGGCCGCCGCCGAGGCCGACGAGGCACGCGCCGACGCCGAGGCGCAGGCGAGCGAGGCGACGTCGGTGGTGCAGTCACTGCGCGACGAGCTGTCGCGCACCCAGGCCGAGCTGGCCGAGCAGGCCCGGGCCCGCGCCGAGGCCGAGGCCCGTGCGAGCGCCGAGGCCGACGAGGTCCGGCACGGGCAGGCCGTGGACGCCGAGGCCGAGGCGGCGGCCGCGGCTGCGGAGGCCGCGCGGGTGCGTGCCGAGGCCGAGGCGTCGGCCCGCGAGGCCACCGAGGCGATCGCCGCCCTGCGCGCCGAGCTGGCCCGCGCCCAGGAGGACCTGGCCAACCAGGCCCGCGCCCGGGCCGAGGCCGAGGTACGCGCCCAGGAGCTCGCCTCGCAGCTCGCCGACCGGGCGCCCGCGCTGGCGGACCCGCCTGCCGTGGAGCCCGACCCCGAGCCCGAACTAGAACCCGATCCGGAGCCCGAGCCAGAGCCAGAGCCCGAACCTGAGCCCGAGCCGGAACCCGAGCCCGAACCCGAACCGGAGCCCGAACCCGAACCGGAGCCCGAGCCGGACCCGGTCCCAGAGCCCGAACCAGATCCCGAACCGGAGCCCGAGCCCGAGCCCGAACCGGAGCCCGAGCCCGAACCGGAGCCCGAGCCGGACCCCGTCCCAGAGCCCGAACCAGAGCCCGAACCCGAACCGGAGCCCGAGCCCGAGCCCGAACCGGACCCCGTCCCAGAGCCCGAACCGGACCCCGTCCCAGAGCCGGAGCCCGCACCGCCCGCCCGCGACCTGGCTCTGCCGTCGGCACGGTCGCTGCTTTCCCGCGGGCTCGGTCGTGAGCGCCGCAAGTCAGCCGGCGTCCAGAACGACGCGGCGGCCCCGACCGCACCAGCCAAGCCCGCAACGCCCGTCGAGCCCGTCGAGCCCGCGGCAGCCGTCGTGGTTCCGGAGCCGACTCCCGAGCCGGAGCCCGCACCGGAGCCCGCCGTACCCGAGGCCCTCGTCGCCGAGCCTGTCGAGGAACCGGTCGTCGAGGAGCCCGTGGCAGAGCCGGTCGTCGAGCCGGTCGTCGAGCCGGTCGTCGAGCCGGTCGTCGAGCCGGTCGCCGAGCCGGCCGTCGAGGCCGCGCCGAGCCCGGAGCCCGAGCCCTCCCCCGCCCGCAGCACCGTCACCCACGCGCCGTACGAGACCGTGCGCCGCGGGTGGGCCGGCTGGCTGGCGGTCGGGGTCGCGCTGCTGAGCGCGGTGCTGATCTTCGTCCTCGGCGCCGTGGGCGCCCTGGCCGGTGAGCCGCTGCGTGCCTCCGCGATCGGGGTGGTCGGGGTCCTGGCCGGCCTGTTCGCCTTCCGTCGGATCGGCCGCACGAGCCTGGTCCACCTGGCCGAGGACGGCACCTTGTCGATGACCTTCGGCCCGCACCAGCACACGGTCTCGCTGGCCGACGACGACACCGTCGTCGAGATGCGCGGCGAGCCGGGCACCCGCGACTGGGCCGTCGACATCGAGCGGCCGGGTGCGTCGCGGTTGACCGTCACCTCCGCCTCGGTCGACCCGCCCCGGTTCACCGACGCGGTGCGCCAGTGGCGCCCCGAGCTGTGAGCGCCCGGTGAGCGAGCCCGCGAGCGGCACCGGCGACCCGTACGCCGCCGAGGTCGCGGCGCTGCGCGCCGAGCGCGACGACCTCGAGCAGCGGGCGCTCGAGGCGGAGGCGATGGCCGAGCAGCTCGCCGACGCCCTGGCCGACGCCCAGCGCCGGCTGGCCGAGCGCGCCACCGCCTGGCACGACGCGGGCCAGCACGACCACCACGACCACCACGACCGGCGCGACTCCGACGACCCACGGCACCTCACGCTCTTCGACGACGCCACCCCCGAGTCCGCGGGCGGGCCGCTGGCCCCCGACGGCAGCGACCAGGCCGTCCTGCCGATCGCCCTGGCCGCGACGGCCGTGGTCGCCTTCCTCGTCAGCCTGGTGATGATCGCGTCGGGCCGTTTCTCGTTCCTGACCGTCCTCGTGCTCGCCGTCGCGGGCGGGCTCGCGTGGGCCGCGGTGCAGACCCGGGTGACCCGGCGGTCGGTCGAGGTCGTCGACGGGATCGTCCGCGTCGTCGAGGGCGACACCACCCGCACCTTCGACCTGCGCAACGACGGGGTCCGCGTCGACGTGCAGGGCACCCCGGGCGACGCCTACTGGCGGGTGCGGTTCTACCGCCGCGCGCTCGACCCCGTCGACGTCGACGCCTCGATGGTCGACCCCGCCGACTTCATGGCCCGCCTGCGCGAGGTCCGCCCCAACCTCTAGGCCAGGCCGGCCTTGAGCGCCGCCGCGATCTCGTCGACCGCGGCGCGCGAGCGCCGCCCCACCCCCACGATGTTGAAGAACCCGTGGATCTGGTCGGGGAAGCGCTTGAGCTCGACGCTCACCCCCGCGTCGGCGAGCTGGCGGGCGTAGGCCTCGCCCTCGTCGCGCAGCGGGTCGAAGCCGGCCGTGGCGACGTACGCCGGGGCCAGCCCGTCGGGGACGGTGTCGTGCAGCGGCGAGGAACGCGGGTCCAGGCGGGTGCTCGGGTCGGGCAGGTAGCTCTCGGTGGCCAGCGCCATGAAGCCGTGGGTGAGGTAGAAGCCCTCCCCGAACAGCTCGAGGCTGCGGGTCGCGCGGGTGTTGTCGGTGGCGGGGTAGACGAGCAGCTGGAAGGCCAGCGGCAGGCCCTCGCGCGCGGCCTCGTTGGCGACCGCGGCGGCCAGGTTGCCGCCCGCCGAGTCGCCGCCCACCGCGAGCCGGGTGGGGTCGGCGCCGAGGGTGTCGGCGTTCTTGACGACCCAGCGCAGCGCCGCCAGCGCGTCCTCGTACGCCGCCGGGAACGGCGCCTCGGGGGCCAGGCGGTAGTCGACGGCGAGCACCCGTACGCCGGCGCCCTCGGCGAGCACGCGGCAGCTCGCGTCGTGGCTGTCGAGCCCGCCGTAGACGAAGCCGCCCCCGTGGAAGAACACCAGCAGCGGGGTCGTGCTGGCCGCGCCGCGCGGGGTGTAGAGCCGGGCCGGGACGTCGTCGACGGTGAGGTCGCGCACCGACCCGATCGGCTGGGTGCCGCCGGTCATGCTCGCCTGGTGCTCGATGGCGGCGCGGCCCTCGGCCAGGGGCAGGGTCTCGGCGCCGGGGATGCGAGCGGCGCGCTGCAGGCGCAGCATCAGCTGGGTCTCGGTCGCCAGGGTCTGGCCGTCGAGCACGACGGGACGCCCGGCCAGACGGCGTTGCACGGGCTCAGGGAGCGCCATGGTGGCGCGCAGCAGGGCGGCCTCGGCACGGTCACGGTAGGTCACCGTCGCAACCTACCGTCACCTGCGGTTCACCGTGGGCTGACAGACTCCGTCCATGTCGCTCGAGATGGTCCCCGATCCCACCACGTCGCCGGCGACCGCCGGCGTGCCCGACGAGGCCTACGACGTCGACGCGCCCTACGTCCCCGACCCCGAGATGGTCGCGGCGGTGGAGAAGTTCGAGGACCGGTTCCTCGACCGCGAGGTCTCGTGGCTGCACTTCAACCAGCGCGTGCTCGAGCTCGCCGAGGACGAGAGCCTGCCGCTGCTCGAGCGGGCCCGCTTCCTGGCGATCTTCACCAGCAACCTCGACGAGTTCTTCATGGTCCGCGTCGCCGGGCTCAAGCGCCGGATCGCGGCGGGCCTCGCCGTACGCGCCGCGTCGGGGCTGATGCCGCGTGACGTGCTCGAGCACATCTGGACGACGTCGCGCGAGCTGCAGGAGCGCCAGGCCGCCGTCTTCCGCGACACCATCGTGCCGGCGCTGCGCGAGCACGAGATCGAGCTGGTGCGCTGGGACGACCTCGACCTCGAGGAGCAGCGCTCCTGCAAGAAGCTGTTCAAGAACCGGATCTTCCCGGTCCTCACCCCCCTGGCCGTCGACCCGGCCCACCCGTTCCCCTACATCTCCGGGCTCTCACTCAACCTCGCCGTCTTGATCCGCAACCCGCAGAGCGGCAAGGAGCACTTCGCCCGCGTCAAGGTGCCGCCGATCTTCGACCGCTTCGTCCCCCTCGGCACGACCGGGGCCTCGGGTCGCGGGGCCCGCTTCGTGCCGCTGGAGGACGTGATCGGCTCCCACCTCAAGCGCCTGTTCCCCGGCATGGACGTGCTGGAGTTCCACACCTTCCGGGTCACCCGCAACGAGGACCTCGAGGTCGAGGAGGACGACGCCGAGAACCTCCTGGCCGCGCTCGAGAAGGAGCTGCTGCGTCGCCGCTTCGGTCCCCCGGTGCGCCTGGAGGTCGAGGAGTCGATCTCCAGCGGCGTCCTCGACCTGCTCAAGGAGGAGCTCGGCGTCGTCGACGAGGAGGTCTTCCGGCTGCCCGGGCCGCTCGACCTGCGCGGCCTGCACGGCATCGCCGACCTCAGCCACGAGGTGCTGAAGTTCCCGACGTTCCTGCCGACCACGCACAGCCGGCTCGCCGAGTTCGAGTCGGCTGCCCCGGTCGACGTCTTCAAGGCGGCGCGGCGCCACGACGTGCTGCTGCAGCACCCCTACGACTCGTTCGCGACCTCGGTGCAGCGCTTCATCGAGCAGGCGGCCGCCGACCCGCACGTGCTGGCGATCAAGCAGACCCTCTACCGCACCTCCGGCGACAGCCCGATCATCGACGCCCTCATCGACGCCGCCGAGGCCGGCAAGCAGGTGCTGGTGATCGTCGAGATCAAGGCCCGCTTCGACGAGCAGGCCAACATCCGCTGGGCCCGCAAGCTCGAGCAGGCCGGCTGCCACGTCGTCTACGGCCTGGTCGGGCTCAAGACCCACTGCAAGCTCGCCATGGTCGTGCGCGACGAGGCCCACCACGGCTACGGCATCCGTCGCTACACCCACATCGGGACCGGCAACTACAACTCCAAGACCGCCCGCACCTACGAGGACCTCGGCCTGATCACGACCAACGAGTCGATCGGCGAGGACGTCGCCCACCTCTTCAACAACCTCAGCGGCTGGTCGCGCAAGCCGTCCTACGGCCAGCTGCTCGTGGCCCCCGACTCGGTGCGCACCGGGCTGGTCGAGCAGATCCACCGCGAGATCGCCCACCACAGCGCCGGGCGCCCCTCCGGCATCCGGATCAAGGCCAACTCGGTGGTCGACGAGGCCGTCATCGACGCGCTCTACCTCGCCTCGCAGGAGGGGGTGCGCGTGGAGCTGCTGGTGCGCGGCATCTGCGCGCTGCGCCCCGGGGTGCCCGGCCTGTCGGAGAACATCGTGGTGCGCTCGATCCTCGGCCGCTTCCTCGAGCACAGCCGGGTCTTCTGGTTCGAGAACGGCGGCGACCCGACCGCCTGGCTCGGCTCGGCCGACATGATGCACCGCAACCTCGACCGTCGCGTCGAGGTGCTCGTACGCCTGCCCGACCCCGACAGCATCGCCTCGGTCGGCGCCCTGCTCGACCTGTCCTTCGCCCCCACCACCAACGCCTGGGAGCTCCACACCGACGGCACCTGGACCAACAACGGGGCCGAGCAGCACCTGCAGGAGATGCTCATCGAGCGCCAGCGCAAGCGGCGTACGACGGGGTCCCAGATGGGGTGACCGGCGGGGTGACCGGCGGGGTGACCCTCCGGGGTTGCGTGGCGCCCGGACCCACCCCCTACGCTGATCGGCGTTTGCGTCCCTCTCACCAGGAGTTCACGTGGGTCTGCGGTTCCGGCCGGTCGACACGGCGTTCTACGACCTCTTCGGCGAGCAGGCCCAGCACCTCGTGACCGGGGCGGGGCTGCTCGCCGAGATGCTGGGGGAGACCTCCGACAAGGCCGACGTCGCAGCGCGCATGCGAGCCGCCGAGCACGACGCCGACGAGACCACCCACGCCCTGGTGCGCCGCGTCAACAGCACGTTCGTGACGCCGTTCGACCGCGAGGACATCTACGCGCTGGCCTCGAGCCTCGACGACGTCATGGACGCCATGGACAAGGTCGTCGACCTGATCCTGCTCTTCGAGGTCAAGGCGATGCCGGCCGCGCTGTCGCAGCAGGTGGAGGTGCTCCAGCGCTGCGCCGAGCTCACCGCGGAGTGGATGCCCCAGCTGATGTCGCCGCGCTCGCTCGCGGAGTACTGGATCGAGATCAACCGGCTCGAGAACGCCGGCGACCGGTTCTACCGCCGTACCCTCGCCCACCTGTTCTCCGGGGAGCTCAAGACGATGGAGGTGCTCAAGCTCCAGGTCGTCGTCGAGGCGCTCGAGGACGCCGTCGACGCGTTCGAGAAGGTCGCCAACACCGTGGAGCAGATCGCCGTCAAGGGGAGCTGAGTCGGTGTCCCTGACCCTGGCGATCGTCGTCGCCGTCGTCGTCGTCGCGCTCGTCTTCGACTACACCAACGGCTTCCACGACGCGGCCAACGCGATCGCGACGTCGGTCTCCACCCGCGCCCTGACCCCGCGGGTGGCCCTGACCCTGGCGGCCGTCATGAACTTCATCGGCGCGTTCCTGGGCCAGAAGGTCGCCCGGACGGTGTCGGAGGTGATCGAGTTCCCCGCCTCGATGCTCGACACCGAGCCGGTGCACGCGCTGATCGTGGTGCTGGCGGGCCTGCTCGGGGCGATCGCCTGGAACGTCGCCACCTGGTTCTACGGCCTGCCGTCGTCGTCGACCCACGCCCTGATCGGCGGACTGGGCGGCGCCGCGCTCGCCGCCGGGGTGTCGGTCCGCTGGGACACGGTCATGGACAAGGTCGTGATCCCGATGCTGGTGTCCCCGCTGGTCGCCTCCGCCGCCGCCTTCGCGGCGATGGTCGCGCTGCTGTGGGCCTTCCGGCGCGCCCACCCGGCCCGCGCCGACCGGGGCTTCCGGGTCGCCCAGACCGTCTCGGCCGCCGCGATGGCGCTGGGCCACGGCCTGCAGGATGCTCAGAAGACGATGGGCGTGATCTTCTTGGCGCTGGTCGTCGGCGGCTACCAGACGCCGGTGAGCGAGGGCGGCAGCCTGCCCGTCTGGGTGATCGTCGCGGCCGCCGCGGCCATCTCCCTCGGCACCTTCTCGGGCGGCTGGCGCATCATGCGCACGCTGGGGCGTCGGATCATCGACCTCGACCCGCCGCGCGCGTTCGCCGCCGAGTCGGTGGCCGCGTCGGTCCTCTACACGACGGCGTACGTCTACCAGGCCCCCATCTCGACCACCCACACCATCACCTCGGCCGTGATCGGGGTCGGCGCCACCAAGCGCCTGTCCGCGGTGCGCTGGGGCGTGGTGCGCAGCATCCTGGTCGCCTGGGTCCTCACCTTCCCCATGGCCGGCCTCGTCGCCTGGCTGTCCTACGAGCTCCTCACCGTCGTCGTCCCCACCTGACGCCGCGATAGTCCCTGACGAAGATCAAGGACTCGGGCCCCGGACGGTTGATTTTCGTCAGGGACTGTCCCGACGGACCGGGAGCGCATGCCCGATCAGGACGCCCGGTAGCGCAGGAAGCGGGCGCGCTGGTCGGGGGTGAGGGCGCGTCGCTGCTCGACGGTCATCGTCGGGACCCACCACGCGGGCGGGTCGGCCGTCCACAGCCGGGCGTGACGCGGCGTACGGGCGGCCCTCGCGTAGGCGTCGTCCAGCCGGGCGACGAAGGCCTCGCAGGCGTAGCGGTCGTCGGCGAGCATGGTCACCGACTCGATCCCGTGTGCGCGCAGCACCCCCTCGCGCCGTACGTCGCCCGCGCGGACGGCCCGCTCGAGGTGGACCATCCCCTCGTACTCGCCGGCGACACCGGCACCGGGTCGAAGACGTCCGGGGTGGCGAGGTGGCGGCCGGAGAGGTCGAAGATCGGCGCGTTGCACAGGGGCATCGGCCGTCCCGCGAGGACGACCCAGACGAAGACGAGGTCGACCTCGGCGGGTGACCAGCAGCTCTCGCTGGCCAACGGGACCGCCGCCCGGGCCTGGGGCACGCCGGTCCAGGAGTTCTGGCCCGGGGTGAGGAAGGTGTCGATCTCCTGGATCGACACCAGGTCGTCGTAGGCCGCCATCGACAGGACCCGCACCGCCTGGCGGACCGATCCGGCGTAGCGCATCAGGAACGACACCGCACTGCGCGGGTCGGCCACCGCCAGGCCGTCGACGACACCGCGCAGCGTGGGGTCGAGGCCCTCGCCCGAGAGGGCGAGGCCGGGTCGGGGCCGGATGTCGTGGGTGCCGATCACGATCTCGACCGGCAGCGGGTCACCCGAGGCGTCGACCCCGTCGAACCAGTGCGCCCCTCGCCAGTGGAGGGCAGCCCAGCCGGTGATCGTGTGAGCGCCACGCATGACCATCGAGGCCTCGACGATGCGCTGGGGCGTCGTCTGCTCCACCCAGCTCGGCACGTAGAGACCGTGGGAGGTACGGCGTACGAGCGCGCCCTGCGCCTGCGACCGGGTGGGCCCGGTCAGCCCGCGCGGGTCGAGCGCACCGGGGCGGTAGAGCCCCGGACGCGCCGGGTGCCAGGGCTGCGGATCGAACATGACGCCACTATCGGCGCCGGACGCCGACGCCGCGACCGCTCCTCCACAGGGTCCGTCGCGGCGAGATAGTCCCTGACGAGAATCAAGGATCTGGTGATGACTTCCTTGATTTTCGTCAGGGACTATCCCGGGCGGCCGGACGGAGGGGGCTCAGCCGAAGCGGCCGGAGATGTAGGCCTCGGTGGAGGGCTCGTCGGGGTTGGAGAACATCTTCTTGGTGGGGTTGAACTCCACCAGGTGGCCGGGCTCGCCGGTCGCCTTGAGGTTGAAGAAGCCGGTCTCGTCGGAGACGCGTGCGGCCTGCTGCATGTTGTGGGTGACGATGACGATCGTGTAATCGGACTTCAGCTCGTGGATGAGGTCCTCGATCGCCGAGGTCGAGATGGGGTCGAGGGCCGAGCAGGGCTCGTCCATGAGCAGCACCTGCGGCTCGACGGCGATCGCGCGGGCGATGCACAGCCGCTGCTGCTGACCGCCGGACAGCCCCATGCCGGGCTTGTTGAGCCGGTCCTTGACCTCGTTCCAGAGGTTGGCGCTGCGCAGCGACTTCTCGACGATCGCGTCGGCCTCGGACTTCTTCATCTTCTTGGAGTTGAGGCGGTTGCCGGCCAGCACGTTGTCGTAGATCGACATCGTCGGGAACGGGTTGGGCCGCTGGAAGACCATGCCGATCTGGCGGCGTACGGCGACCGGGTCGACCATCGGGTCGTAGAGCGATTGGCCGTCGACGACGACCTTGCCCTCGACGCGGGCACCGGGGATGACCTCGTGCATGCGGTTGAGGGAGCGCAGGAACGTCGACTTGCCGCAGCCGGAGGGGCCGATGAAGGCGGTGACGGCGCGGGCGCGGATGGTCATGTTGACCCCCTGCACCGCGAGGAAGTCGCTGTAGTAGATGTCGAGGTCGGAGACGTCGATGCTCTTGGCCATGAGGGTGATCTTTCCTTTTCAGCCCTGTTTGGGCGACAAGACCTTGCCGAGGACGCGTGCCACGAGGTTGAGCAGCATCACGATGACGATGAGCACCAGCGCAGCGCCCCAGATGATGTCCTCGTTGCCGGCGCTGGTCCGCTTGCCGAAGATCAGCACGGGCAGCGTGGTCATGTCGCCGGAGAACGGGTTGGTGTTGGTGATGTCGGTCGCGCCGGCGATCAGCAGCAGCGGGGCCGTCTCGCCGATGACGCGCGAGATCGCGAGGGTGACGCCGGTGATGATGCCGCCGATGGCGGTCGGCAGGACGACCTTGGTGATGGTGCGCCACTTGGGCGTGCCCAGGGCGTACGACGCCTCGCGCAGGTCGTCGGGGACCAGCCGCAGCATCTCCTCGGTGGCCCGCACGACGGTCGGCACCATCAGCAGCGACAGCGCGACCGAGCCGCCGATCGCCGACTTGTAGCCGGGGCCGAAGAGCAGCGTGAACATCGCGAAGGCGAAGAGCCCTGCGACGATCGAGGGGATGCCGGTCATGACGTCGACCAGGAAGGTGACGGTGCGTGCGAAGGAGTTCTTCTTGCCGTACTCGATGAGGTAGACGGCGGTCATGATGCCGATCGGGACCGAGATGATCGCGGCGCCGGCGGTGATGATCAGGGTGCCGATGATCGCGTGGTAGACGCCGGTCGGGGCGTCGAGCGAGGTTTTGAACCCGGAGTAGGTCAAGAAGGTGCTGTTGATCGCGGGGACCCCGCGGGCGATGACCTGCCAGACCAGGCTGATCAGCGGCGCGAGCGCGATGGCGAACGTCGCCCAGATCAGGCCGGTCATCATCCGGTCGGTCGCCGTGCGGCGACCCTCGATGCTCAACGACCACACCGGCAGCGCGACGAGGTAGACCAGGGCGCCGATCAGGACCGCGGGCACGAGGCCGAGCCCGAGCAGCAGGCACAGGGCGCCCACGGCGACGGCGATGCCGGCCACCATGAGGGGCGCGCGCTGGGGCAGCCGGGCCGACACCATCGAGGTGGCCACCCGGTCGGAGCTGGTGCGCGTGGGCTGGTCGAGGGAGGTCATACCGCGAACTTCCTCTCCTGGCGGGCCACGATGTAGCGGGCCGCGAAGTTGACCACGAACGTCATCACGAACAGCACGAGGCCAGTGGCGATGAGCACCTCGAGCGTGCCGGGCGACCGCTCGGAGTACTTGAGCGCAACGTTAGCCGCGATGGACGGCGTGTTGGAACCGCTGAACAGGTCGATGGTGAAGATCGTGCCGGGCGAGAGCACCATGACGACGGCGAGCGTCTCGCCGAGCGCGCGGCCCAGGCCGAGCATCACGGCCGACACGACGCCGGAGCGGCCGTAGGGGAAGACCGTCATCCGGATGGTCTCCCACCGGGTGGCGCCCAGGGCGAGCGCGGCCTCGCGGTGCAGTCGCGGCGTGCGCGCGAACACCTCGCGGGAGATCGCGGTGATGATCGGCAGGATCATGATCGCCAGCACGACGCCGGCGGTCGAGATCGAGCGTCCGCTGGTCGCGACCTTGCCGAAGAGCGGGATGAAACCCAGGGTGTCGTGGAACCACTGGTAGACCGGGACCAGCTTGGGGGCCAGGAAGAGCCCGCCCCACAGGCCGTAGATGACCGAGGGCACCGCGGCGAGCAGGTCGATGACGTAGGCGACGGGGCTCGCCAGCCATGGGGGGGCGTACTGCGTGATGACCAGCGCGATGCCGATGGCCAGCGGGACCGCGATGATCAGCGCGATCACGGCGGCGATGACGGTGCCGCCCAGCAGCGGCAGGACGTAACCGATGAAGCTGTCACCGTAGCCGCGCTGGTAGACCTCGGTGGGCTGGGTGAAGCCCTGGGCACCCTTGAGGCTCAGGAAGACGAACACGCCGGCGAGCGCGAGCAGGATCACGCACGCGGAGGCGAACGCGGTGCCCTTGAAGACGGCGTCGCCGCCACCCGCCTTGCGGGTGGCCCAGGCGGGGGCCGCGTCCAGGTCGGACTTCGTGGTGGTCAACGTGCGGGCCTCTCCTGGTCCGGCTGGGGGTGCGGGGTGATCCGGTCAGGGTGACCGGTCCGGCGTCCGGGTGGCGGGGGTGGCCGCCACCCGGACGACGAGATGGATCAGTTGACCACGATCTTGTCGACGATGCCCTGCGCCTCGGCGGCGACCTCGGGCGTCAGCGGGGCCGAACCGGCCTCCTCGGCGGCGAGCTTCTGGCCGGCGTCGGACACGATGTAGGACAGGTAGCCCTTGACGTTCTTGGCGTCGGCCGGGTCGTCGTACTGCTGGCACGCGATGAGGTAGCTCAGCAGGATGACGGGGTAGGCGCCGTCCTCGGTGGTGGTGCGGTCGACGTCGGTGGCCATGTCGACGTCGGAGCGACCCTCGACCCGGGTGGAGACCGCGACGGTCTTGGCCGCGGCCTCGGCGCTCGGCGCGACGAACGCGTCGCCCACGCCGACCGACACCTTGCCGAGGTCGCCGACCTGGCTCTCGTCGGCGTAGCCGATGGTGTTCTCGGTGCCGGTGATCAGGTCGATCACGCCCGAGGTGCCCTGGGCGGCCTGCGAGTTGCCACCGGAGACCGGGAAGGCGTCCTCGGCCTCGTAGGGCCAGTTGTCGGGGGCGGCCTTGCCGAGGTAGTCGGTGAAGTTCTTGGTGGTGCCCGAGTCGTCGGCGCGGTGCACCGGCGAGATGTCGGCGTCGGGCAGGTCGGCGTCGGGGTTGTCGGCGGCGATGGCCGGGTCGTTCCACGTGGTGATCTTGTTGTTGAAGATGTCGGCGATCACGCCGGGCGACAGGTTGAGCGTGTCGATGCCCGGCAGGTTGAAGGCGATCGCGATGGGCGACACGTAGGCCGGCACCTCGATCGGGTCGGTGCCGCCGCAGCGCTCCTTGGCCTTGGCGAGCTCGTCCTCGTCCTCCTTGAGGTAGGAGTCGGAGCCCGCGAACGCCGTGGTGCCGGCGATGAACTGGCTACGGCCGTCGGTGGAGCCGACCAGGCCGTAGTTGATGGTGAGCTTGCCGCCGTTGAAGCCCTGGACGGTGGTCTTCCAGGCGTCCTGGGCCTTCTCCTGCGAGGTGGCGCCGGCACCGTCGAGGGTGCCCTCCAGGCCGGCCGAGGCCGACGGGGCGTCGCCACCGCCGGTCGAGTCGGTGCCGCCGGAGCTGGTCTCGTTGTCGGCGCCGCAGGCCGTGACGAGCAGGGTCATTGCAGCCAGGCCGGGAACGAGCGCCCGGCGAAGGGAAGTGCGAATCACTTCGTGTCTCCTGTTTCCTCTTGAGGGTGACACGGCCACTGTGGTGAGGCCAGGTGGACGGATCGACCGTCCATGGTGAACGACGGGTGAACTCACACCACCCAGTGGGCGACGAGAACCTGTGACCTGGGCAACAGGTGGATGAACTCGTACGCCGAGGACTTGACTCAGAGCACGAGATGGCGTTCGGTGCCCACCACCAACCCCTTGCGCAGGTGGGCTACCAGCATCTCGCCGGCCTCGAGGCCGGGGTCGGCGAGCCCCAGGGCCGCGAAGACCTCCGGCAGGACCGGTCGGTGGGTGCACAGCGCGACGCACCGACCGGCGTCGGCGGCCTCGAGCGCGTCGTCGACGACCGCGCGCACGCCCGCGGGGCTCGCACCCTCCTCGGAGAGTCGGCGACGGGTCTCGAGGTCCCAGCCGGTGGTGGCGGCGAACGGCTCCAGGGTCTGCCGGCACCGGCGGCTCGACGAGCTGACCAGCCGCGTCACCCCGTACGCCGCCAAGAGGGGGACCAGCCGTTGGGCCTGCAGCTCACCGGCGCGCAGCAGCGGGCGCTCGGCGTCGTCGCCGCGCCAGGCCCGGCGCGAGCGGGCCCGGCCGTGGCGCAGCACGACGACCGCCTGGGTGCGCCGCCGGCGCTTGACGGCCTCGGCGAGGGTCTCGCGGTCGTGGTCGTAGGTCAGCAGGTCGACCGCGTCGTCGGCCGCCACCCAGCGGACCCCGTCGATCTCCGCGTTGGGCCGGTAACCGCTCACGTCGTCGTCGCCGACCACCCGGCCGGTCCAGTAGTGCACGGTCTTGTGGCCGACCTCGACCGGGTAGCCCTGGTCGCGCAGCGGCAGGCACAGCCGCACGTGCAGACCGGTCTCCTCGGCGACTTCGCGCACGGCGGCCGCGGTGGCGTGCTCGCCGCGGTCGAGCTTGCCCTTGGGGAACGACCAGTCGTCGTACTTGGGCCGGTGCACGAGCAGCACACGACGACCTGGACGAAAGGCGACGACGCCGGCAGCGCGCACGTCCTTCGCTGCGGGGGCGGACACGACGGCTACTCTCGCACCACCTCGCGCTCCGCGGGAAGTCGGCCGGGAAGGGCACACGTGACACCACAGGGGACACGCAGGCGCTGGTGGGTGGTCGGCGGGGTCGTCGCCCTGGTGCTGCTCGCGGTCGCGGTGGTCGTGGTCGTCGACCCGTTCGGCGACGACACGCGCGAGCAGCGGGTCCGCGCGGCCCGCTCGGCCGGCGCGTCGTTCGACGACGCCGTCCTGCTGGCCCCCGGCGACGCCGAGCGCGTGCTGTGGACCGACTGGGCCGGCATCCGCGACGAGCTGGGCGTCGACCTCGACGCGTCCTCGACCCCGGAGCAGGTCGAGGACCTGCTCGACCGGGGCTTCGACGCCAACCTGACCGCCACCACGGCACTGGAGTCCTCGGCGTCGACGCTGCAGGAGTCGTTCGGCTTCTCCCCCGCGACCCTCGAGTGGGAGCTCTTCACCCAGTCCCCCCAGGCGGCCACCCTCACCATGCACCTGGGCGACGGGGTCACGACCGACGACGTCGCCGAGGCCCTGCGCGCCCTGCAGTACGCCGAGCCCGCCGAGCCCGACGGGGTCTGGCGCGGCGACGCCGACCTCGCCGTCGCCGGCGACGTCACCCCCGAGCTGACCTTCATCGCCCTGGACCGCGCGCACGACCTGGTCTTCGCCTCCGACCAGCCCACCGGGGTCGACGCCGCGGTGGAGGCCGCCGCCGCGGCCGACTCCGAGCCGGTGCCGGACGAGGTCGTCGCCGGGCTCGGCTCGCCGCTGTCGGCGGTGGCCTACAACAGCACCTACGTGTGCAGCGCGCTGGCGATGGCCGGTGCCGATCCCGACGACCAGGCCGAGGCCGACACCCTCGTCGCGCAGGCCGGCCGGATCAACCCGCTGACCGGCTACGCGATCGGCGCCGAGCCGGGCGGGCTCGTACGGGTCGCCCTCGGGTTCGAGAACGAGGACCAGGCCGGCGCCAACGCGCTGAGCCGCGGGCAGCTCGCCTCCGGCCCGGCTCCCGGCCAGGGCGGCGACTTCACCGACCGCTTCACCCTCGGGCCGGTGCAGGTCGACGGCGACGTCGTGACGATGGAGCTCGACCCGGTCGAAGGGCAGTTCGTGGTGTCCGAGCTCAGCGACGGCCCGGTGCTGTTCGCGACCTGCTGAGCCGAAGGAGCACAGGCCCCCTGGACCTCAGGCCTCGCGGCGCGGGTGCGGCGGCACCGGGACGACGCCGAGGATCCGGTCGATCTCGTCGGGCGTCAGCCGGTCGTCGGCCTCGCTGGCCGCGATGATCAGGTTGGTCGTCAGCTCGACCTCGCCCAGCAGGTCGACGTCTTCAAGAGAGACGTCGAATTGGTCGTACACCGTGGTCTCCCTGCTCCCGAATGCTCGTGTGACCCCTTGTGACACCTTACGCGGTCGGGGGTCGCGACCGTGATGGTCATTACGGGTGGTTCGCCCGGTTCCGCCTGGGCCATGCCCCACCCCACCGGCCCGGGACGAGCCGAGGCCCCGCCGTCAGGGACGGCGGGGCCTCGGTGGTGTGGTCTACAGACCAGCCGGTGTCAGACCGGGCGGACGTTCTCCGCCTGCGGGCCCTTGGGGCCCTGGGTGACGTCGAACTCGACCTTCTGGTTCTCGTCGAGGGACTTGTAACCCTGGGTCTGGATCGCCGAGTAGTGCACGAAGACGTCGTCGCCGCCGTCCTCCTGCGCGATGAAACCGAAACCCTTCTCGGCGTTGAACCACTTCACGGTGCCCTGAGCCATTGCTCATATCTCCTTGTATCGGGGCGAGAGCCGCCACGTCAGCGACCCGCAACAGGTGCGGTGACACGTCGCTCCGACCCATGGGATGACACCACAAACCAGAAACGCCGTTGGATCACGTACTCCTTAGGCGTCAGACCAGCTGAGAACTTGCGCCTGTTGCATTCATGACCTTACCAACTGCACCGGCCAGGAAAAGAGTTCGCACCCCTCGGATCCGATTCGTCCGTGTGAACTTCCCACGACGCGCGGGTGACCGACACCGCCCCCGGGGCAGCGCGGGCGGTCGCGGTGGCCGGTCTGGACGAGCGTGGGCTCGCGGCCGCAACCGCGCCCGCCCGCACGAACCGCGACGTCTCGCACTATCCTCCAGGCCTGGGGGCGATCCGGAGCAGTGTGCGTGCTCCGGGGGCTCCCCACCCGGGCCCCTAGCTCAATTGGCAGAGCTGAGGACTTTTAATCCTTAGGTTGTGGGTTCGAGTCCCACGGGGCCTACCAGCGTCGTACGCCGTCGCCCCGGGGCAGGCCGATCCCCCGGGAAAGGATCTTCACGCTTACTTCACAACGGCCGACCCGTGACGCGTGTGACGACTCCGATGTCTCGACATGCTGGCAGGCATGACGAAGATCCTGGTCGCGGACGACAACGACGACCTGCGCGACCTGATCACCCTGTTCCTCGTGCGCGCGGGCTATGACGTCACCGCGGTGCCCGACGGCATGGCGGCGTGGACCGAGATCCAGGCACGGCGCTACGACCTGGTGGTGCTCGACAACACGATGCCGAGGATGACGGGCATCGAGGTTCTCGTCGCCTGCCGCGACGCGCAGATGGCCGACCGGCCGCCCGTCATCATGCTGTCGGCGCTGCGGTCACGCCACGACGTCGAGGCAGGGCTCGACGCGGGTGCCGACGCCTACATGACCAAGCCGTTCACCTGTGCTGGTCTGATCGGCCAGATCGACACGCTCCTGGGCCGCGGGACCGCCACCGCGATGTGACGGCTCAGACGGGGGCGAGCGGCAGGTCGAAGACGAACGTCGTGCCTGACGTCGCAGATCCCACGTCCTCGGCGTAGATCATCCCCCCGTGACGCTCGACGATGGTGCGGCACAGGGCGAGCCCGAGGCCGGTCCCGGCGTACTGGCCTGCGTGGTCTTGCGACCGGAACAGCCGTGAGAACACCAGCTCGCGGTCCGCCGGCGGGATCCCGATCCCGTTGTCGGTGACGCGGACGACCACCCGGGGCCCGACGGCGTGCCCGCTGATCGTGATGTGGGGCACCGTCCCAGTGGCGACGTACTTCGCCGCGTTGCCGAGGAGGTTCGCCAGGAGCCGGCCGACGAGCTGCCTGTCGGCCATGACCGCGGGGATGTCGGGGTGGACGTCGATCACGACCTCCCTCGGCAACGACTCGTGCAGCTCGCCGACGAGACCCAGCGGGCCGCTGAGGTCGAGCGGCTCGAGCTCGAGCTCGGCTCCCTCGGCGGTGGCCTGCTCCAGGAAGTCCTCGATAAGTCCGGTCATGCGGTCGATGGACCCGACGGCGCGCAGGAGCGCGACCGAGAGCGTCTCGCGATCGACGTCGACCGGCGACACGGACGCAGCCATCGAAGCCAGGTCGAGCCACCCGCGGGCTGCGGTGAGCGGCGACCTAAGGTCGTGGGACACGTTCTCGGCGAACTCCAGAAGGCCCTGCCGCTCACGTCGCAGGTCGGTGACGTCGCGGTAGACGACGACGACACCGAGGGGGCTCCCGTCACCACCCGGCCTCGCCAGGGCAGCCGCCGACACCGACAGTGTTCGTCGAGCGCCGTCCGTACGACGCACGCACAGGTCGTGGGCCAGCACCCGTCCCTCCGAGAGCGCTCGGTGCGAGGGGCGCTCGCTCGGATCCATCGCACGCCCGTCGGGATGTTCCACGACGTAGTCCTCGGCCTGGTGCTGGTACCCGGTCGTGGTCGACTGCAGCATCGCTCGCGCAGCGGAGTTCGCACGGGTCAGCTGCCCGGCGGGGTTGACGATGACGATGCCCTCGTCGAGGGCCTCGGTCATCGTGTCCAGCAGCTCGGCGCGCGCCGTCGCCTCCCGCTGCTCCGCGTGGAGGGCGGCCGTGAGCGTGTCGCGCTGGTCGCGACCAGAGGCGAGCGCGAGCGCGATCAACATGATGGTGAGCAGGTAGGCCTGCGTCACGACCAGCTCGCTCTCGGCGCCTCCGATGCCGGCGAACGGACCACTGCCCACGAGGGTCGCGACGACGGCGAGCGTCCCGAACAGGGCCGTGTGCCAGGCAGCGGCCAGCGTGGAGAAGCGGGTCGCGACCCAGGTCGCGCTGACGGCCCCCAAGAACGCCAGCGGCAGGTCGTAGGCGACGAAGATCACGAGGTAGCTGATGAGGGAGACGATCAGGAGGAGCGTCGCCTCGGCGACCCGGGCCCTGGACGGCGCCCGTGGCCGCCACGATGACTGCCACCGCTCCAGCAGGAGGTGCCCGCACGCGCCGACGACCACGATGCCCGTCGCGTTGGTCGCCCACCAGATCGTGAAGCCGTCGACGTAGTCGGCCACCGACTGCGGGGTCGAGGCCAGGCCCGCCACCAGGGCCCCAGCCGCGGTGGCGAGCGTGACCGCCAGCGTGCCCAGGGCGAGGGTGGACGGGTCGTGCACGCTCTCGCCACCACCCGCTCCCAGGAGCCGGGGGCACCATCGCCGCACCAGGGTCGTCGCGATCACCACCTGGACGACCCCTGCTCCCGAGATCACGACTGCAGGCAGCGCAGGTGTCGCGACGAGTCCGGAGACGACCAGCGTCTCTGCGGTCATGAGCACCACCACGGCGACGCGTTGGCGCCGGGAGGGCTGCACCAGCAGCCACAGGAACGCCGAGCCGGCGGCGGGCCACACCAGCGCCGGCCTGGCCGCCGAGTCGCCAGCACTCCAGCCCGCGAGCAGCAGTGCGCCGTGGACCGCCGCCCACCCGGCGGTGGCCGTCGGACCCGGTCGTCGAGGCCGCTGGACCCAGGAGACGGATGACCGCAGCGTCATCAGACGATGGTAGGACCATCGCCTTCGCGACACTCGAGATTCGAGGCGACGGCCCAGGCCTGCTGCAGGAGGTCGGCGAGCTGTCCTCGTGCCGACCCGCCGAGCTGCTCGGTACGCACGACCTCGAGCACCCTCTCCGCCAACGAGACCAGGGACGACGCGTCGGGGGCCGGCGCATCGTCGGCCGGCGACGCCTCACCGTCACGGTCGGGCGTCGTCACCTGCGGGTGGGGGCTGTCGGCGTCGCTCTCCGCGATCCACCGGTACCCGATCCCGCTCTCCGTCCGCAGCAGGTGCGAGTCGGTGGCGTCGTCCCCGAGCTTGTGCCGCAGCGAACGGACGTGCGCCCGCAGGGCCCCGTTGACCTCGGGCCCGTGGTCGGTCGACCAGATCTGGTGAGCGAGCCACCGATGGGTCACCACCCGGCCCGGCCGCCGTGACACCGCCTCGAGCAGTCGCCACTCGAGGGGAGTCAGTCGCACCTCGTGACCCGCGCGGCGCACGGTCATGGAGGCGGTGTCGATGCTCAGCTCGCCGAAGTGGCGCTCGGTCACACCCGGAGCGACGGCCTCGGATCGACGGACCACGGCCCTGACACGAGCGGCGAGCTCGGCGGCCCTGAAAGGCTTGGTGATGAAGTCGTCGGCGCCGGCGTCGAGCGCATCGATGCGGCTGACGTGGCGACTGGTGCCGGACAGGAAGATCACCGGCGTGTCGCCTGCTGAGCGCAGCTGCTCGATCACCTGGAGTCCCGACAGGTCCGGCAGTCCGAGGTCGAGGAGCACCAGGTCAGGTCGTCGGTCCTGGTAGGCGACCAAGCCCGCCCTCCCGGACGGGGCGTCGACGACGTCCCACCCGTACGTCTTCAACAGCTGGGTCAGGTAGGCGCGGGTGTCCTCGTCATCCTCGATGACCAGCACGGTTGCCATGTGATCACAGTAGGCGCGATCGACGTGCGGTCCAGTGGTCCTGCGACCTCGAGCCGAGGTCGCCGCTTCGACCAGAGTGGGGCCGGGCGCCCCGTGTGCGAGGCTTCGCCGGTGACCGAACCGGCAGCCAGGGCGCGACGTGGGCGACCCGGCCACGACCAGGCCGCGGTGCTGGCCGCGGCCATCGAGCTGTTCAACCGCAAGGGCTTCCAGGCGACCAGCATCGGTGACATCGCCGAGTCGCTCCACGTCACGAAGTCCGCGATCTACCACCACGTCGCCAGCAAGGAGCAGCTGTTGGCCGAGGCGCTCGACGAGGCGCTCGTCGAGCTCGAGGCGACCGTCGCAGCGGCGGTGGCGGCCGACGGCTCGGCCTACGACCAGCTGCGGGGCGTCGTACGCCGCAGCGTGGAGGTGCTCGTCGAGCACCAGCCGGCGGTGACCCTGCTGCTGCGGGTGCACGGCAACAGCGACACCGAGCGCGCGGCCCAGCGGCGCCGGCGCGCGATCGACGCCCAGCTCGCGGCGCTGGTGCGCCAGGCCGCGCAGGAGGGAGCGCTGCGAGGCGACCTCGACCCCGACCTGGTCAGCCGGCTGCTGTTCGGCATGGTCAACTCGCTGGTCGAGTGGTACCGCCCCAGCGGTCCGGTCTCGACCGAGGAGGTCGCGACGGCTGTCGCGGCGCTGTCGTTCGAGGGCCTGGCCGCCCCCTGACCGCCGGCTCGGCGTCAGCGCCGGGGCCGCTTGTCGACGATGCGGCGCATCTTGCCGACCGACCGTTCGACGCTGTCGGGGTCGACGACGTCGACGGCCACCGTCACCCCGATCGAGGCCTTGACGAGGTGGCGCAGGTGGGCGCCGGCCGCGTCGGCCTCGTCGCGGGTCGCCGCCTCGCGGCGCTCGACGAGCACCGTCATGGAGTCGAGGGTGCCGTCGCGGTCGAGCACGCACTGGAAGTGCGGCGACAGCGCCGGGGTGGCGAGGATGAGCTCCTCGATCTGGGTGGGGAAGAGGTTGACCCCGCGCAGGATGATCATGTCGTCGGTGCGGCCGGTGATCTTCTCGATGCGCCGCATCGTGCGGGCGGTGCCGGGCAGCAGCCGGGTCAGGTCGCGCGTGCGGTAGCGGATGACCGGCATCGCCTGCTTGGTCAGCGAGGTGAGGACCAGCTCGCCCTCCTCACCGTCGGGCAGCACCTCGCCGGTGACCGGGTCGATCACCTCGGGGTAGAAGTGGTCCTCCCAGACCGTCAGGCCGTCCTTGGTCTCCACGCACTCCGACGCCACCCCCGGGCCGATGACCTCCGACAGCCCGTAGATGTCGACGGCGTGCATGTCGAGGCGCTGCTCCATCTCGCGGCGCATGTCGTTGGTCCACGGCTCGGCGCCGAAGATGCCGACCTTGAGTGACGTCGTGCGTGGGTCGACGCCCTGGCGCTCCATCTCGTCGATGATCGAGAGCATGTAGGACGGCGTGACCATGATCAGGTCGGGCTCGAAGTCGAGGATCAGCTGCACCTGCCGCTCGGTCATCCCGCCCGAGACCGGCACGACGGTGCACCCGAGCTTCTCGGCGCCGTAGTGGGCCCCGAGCCCGCCGGTGAACAGCCCGTAGCCGTAGGCGTTGTGCAGCACGTGGCCCCGGCGACCACCGGCCGCGCGGATGCTGCGGGCGACCACCGTGGCCCAGGTGTCGATGTCGTCGGCGGTGTAGCCGACCACGGTCGGCTTGCCGGTCGTGCCGGACGAGGCGTGCACGCGCACGACCTGCTCGCGCGGCACCGCGAACATCGCGAACGGGTAGTTGTCACGCAGGTCGGCCTTCGTCGTGAAGGGCAGCCGTGCGAGGTCGGCGAGCTCGCGCACGTCGTCGGGGTGCACCCCCGCGGCGTCCCACGCGGCGCGGTAGTGGGGCACGTGGTCGTAGGCGTGGCGCACCGACCACCGCAACCGCTCGGTCTGCAACGCCCGCAGCTCGTCGACCGAGCAGGTCTCGACCGGCTCGAGATCACCGGGGCGGGGGCTCAGGTCGTGCACGTCACTGCCTCCCGGTCAGGGCGACGGCCCGGCTGCGGCCGCGCATCTCGGCGACCACGACGCCGTCGGCGGCACGGCTGACGGTGACGTCGTAGAGGCCCGAGCGCCCGCGCAGCGCGGTCTCGCGCGCCACGGCCACCAGCTCGTCGCCCAGGCGCCCGGCCTCAAGGAAGGTGATGTCGAAGCCCGACGCCACCGTCGTTCGCCCGCGCGAGTTGCAGGCCAGCGCGAAGGCGCTGTCGGCGAGCGTGGCGACCAGGCCGCCGTGGGCGAGGTCGTGGCCGTTGACCATGTCGGCGCGCACCGTCATCGCCACCGTCGCGTGGCCGGGAGCGAGGTCGACCAGCACCATCCCGAGCGCCTGCGACGCCGCGTCCGCGGCCCACATGGCGCGGGCCGTCTCGGCCGGGTCAGGCATCGAAGTCGACCGTCACGGCGTCGCCCACCGGGTAGGACTGGCAGGTCAGCACGAACCCGGCCTCGACCTCGGACGGCTCGAGCGCGTAGTTGCGGCGCATGTCGACCTCGCCGTCGGTGACCTTGGCCCGGCAGGTGCCGCATACCCCGCCCTTGCAGGCGAAGGGCAGGTCGGAGCGGACGGCCTGGGCGCCGTCGAGGACGGTCCGGTCCCGCGGGAGCGCCACGGTCGCCGACAGGCCCTCGAGCACGACGGTGACGTCGGTCGTGGCGCCGTCGTACGCCGCGGCCTCACGTCGCAGCTCGGGCGGCGGCTCGTCGACGTAGAACAGCTCGAAGTGGACCCGGTCGGGCGCGACCCCGAGCTCGGCCAGCACCTCGCGGGCGTCGTTGATCATCGCGAACGGCCCACACAGCCAGACGTCGTCGAACCGCTCGACGGGCAGCAGCGCCGCGAACAGCCGGCGCAGCCGGTCGGCGTCGAGGCGGCCGGAGAACAGCTCGGCGTCGCGGGGCTCGCGCGAGAGCACGTGCACCAGCTGCAGCCGGGAGCCGTAGCGGTTCTTGAGGTCGCCGAGCTCCTCGGCGAACATCACCGACGCGCTGGTGCGGTTGCCGTAGAGCAGGGCCACCTCGGCGTCGCCGCCGGCCAGCAGCGAGCTGGTGATGGAGAGCATCGGGGTGATGCCGGAGCCCGCGGCGATGCAGAGGTGGCGGCCACCGGCGCCCGGGTCGGCCCGGAAGCTGCCGCTCGGGACCTGTACGTCGACCTCGTCGCCGGGCCGCACCTCGCGCACCAGCCAGCGGGAGAAGAGCCCGTCGGGGATCTCACGGACCCCGATGCGCGGCCGCGCGCCGGCGGGCGCGCAGATGGAGTAGGAGCGGCGCTCCTCGCGACCGTCGACCGTGCGCCGCAGGGTCAGCGACTGGCCGGGGGCGAAGGCGTAGTCGTCGGCGAGGTCGGCCGGCACGTCGAAGGTGACGGCGACCGCGTCGTCGCACAGCCGCTCGACCGCAGCCACGGTGAGGGTGTGGAAGGCCGCCAAGCGCGCGGGGCGCGGCGGGGCGTCGGGAGCGAGCGTCATTCAGATCTCCTTGACGTGCTCGAAGGGCTCGAGGCAGGCGGTGCAGCGGTAGAGCGCCTTGCACGCGGTCGCCCCGAACTCCGACGTCAGCTCGACGCGCCCGGAGCCGCAGCGGGGGCAGTCGATCGCCCGGCGGGTGGGGGTCAGGGTGAGCGGGACGGGCCCGCCGGTGCGCGGGGCGGGGCCGGGCGCCGAGAGCCCGTGGTCGCGCAGCGCCTGGCGACCGCGCTCGGTGATCCAGTCGCTCGACCAGGCCGGGGTCAGCGACACCTCGACCCGCGCGGTGAACCCGGCGTCGGTCAACCGGTGCACGAGGTCGTCGCGCATGGTGGCCATCGCCGGGCACCCGGAGTAGGTGGGGGTGATCGTGACGACCACGCCCTGCTCGCCGGCGCCGTCGTCGGCCCGCACGTCGCGCAACACCCCGAGGTCCTCGAGCGTCAGCATCGGCATCTCGGGGTCGGTGACCGCGGCGGCGATCTCGCGGGCCACCGTGGCGGTGGTGGTCACGGGCGGCTCACCACAGGCCCGTCGGGTGGGCGCGCGCCACGACCTGCATCTCGGCGAGCAGCCGCGTGAGCGACTCGGTGTGGAGCCCGTCGCGCCCGGTGCGTCCGCGGACGCCGGCCAGGGCGGCCTTGTCGGGTCGCTCGACGCCGCTGACGGCGAGGACCTGCTCGAGGACGACGTCGACCTCGGCGGCCACGGACGCCGGGTCGACGCCCACCCCGGCGGCGGCGACGGCCGCCTCGACCGGGTGCGTGGCGAGCAGCTCGGGGTAGAGCGGCCAGAGCTCATCGAGCGCGGCCAGCAGGCGTCGGTGGGACTCGTCGGTGCCACGGGCCAGCGTGAGGAACCAGCGGCCGGCGTAGTCGCGGTGGTAGGTCAGCTCCTTGACCCCCTTGGCCGCGATCGCCGCCAGCACCGGGTCACGGCTGTCGACCAGTCGCCCCAGGACCGCCAGGCGGGCGGTGGAGAAGAGCAGCAGCCGCACCATCGTGTGGGCGAAGTCGCCGTTGGGCACCTCGGCCAGCCGCACGTTGCGGAAGGCGCCGGCCTCGCGGAAGAACGCCAGCGCGTCCTCGGCCGGCACCGGCGAGCCCGCGGGCAGGGCGGGCACGACCGAGGCGTCGGCCGCGGCCGCCCGGGCGAGCAGCAGCCGCGCCTGGCCGAGGAGGTCGAGCGCGGTGTTGGCCAGCGCAATGTCTTCCTCGAGGTCGGGGGCGTTGCTGGTCCACTCGCTCAGCCGGTGCGACATCACCAGCGCGTCGTCGCCGAGCATCAGGCAGTACGTCGCCAGCGCGGCCGCGTCGACGTCGTCGGGCACGGTCGTGTCGACGCCGGCCAGGGGGTCCTCGAAGTCGGTGCCGAAGGCCCACTGGGAGTCGTCGCCGGCCACCTCGTGGTGCTCGAGGAGCCCGTCGTAGGCGCTGCCGGCCTCGTGGGACGGGTCGGGGGTCGGGGTCATGGACTCTTCCAGCTACATGTGGGGGACGTTGTCGGGGATGTCGTAGAAGGTCGGGTGGCGGTAGACCTTGTCGCCGCTGGGCGCGAAGAGCGGGTCCTTCTCGTCGGGGCTCGACGCGGTGATCGCGTCGGCGCGCACCACCCAGATCGAGACACCCTCGTTGCGACGCGTGTAGACGTCGCGGGCGTGGCGCACCGCCATCTCATCGTCGGCGGCGTGCAGCGACCCGACGTGCACGTGGTTGAGGCCGCGCTTGCCGCGCACGAAGACCTCGTAGAGAGGCCACTCGGCGCTCACGCGATGGCCTCCTGCTGCTCGCGCCGGGCGAACGCCGTCGCGGCGTCGCGCACCCAGGCGCCGTCCTCGTGGGCGCGGCGACGGTGGGCGATGCGCTGGGCGTTGCACGGCCCGTTGCCCTTGACCACCTGCATGAACTCGGTCCAGTCGGGCTGGCCGAAGTCGTAGTGGCCGCGCTCGGCGTTCCACCGCAGGTCGGGGTCGGGGAAGGTGACACCGAGGGCCTCGGCCTGCGGCACGCTCATGTCGACGAAGCGCTGGCGCAGGTCGTCGTTGGTGTTGCGCTTGATGCCCCACGCCATCGACTGCTCGGTGTGGGGCGAGTCGTCGTCGGGCGGGCCGAACATCATCAGCGCGGGCCACCAGAACCGGTCGACCGACTCCTGCACCATCGCGCGCTGTGCGTCGGTGCCGCGCATCATCGTCGCGAGCAGCTCGTAGCCCTGTCGCTGGTGGAAGGACTCCTCCTTGCAGACCCGGATCATGGCGCGACCGTAGGGGCCGTAGGAGGTGCGGCACAGCGGCACCTGGTTGCAGATCGCGGCGCCGTCGACGAGCCAGCCGATGGTGCCGACGTCGGCGTAGGACAGCGTGGGGTAGTTGAAGATCGAGGAGTACTTCTGGCGGCCGTCGACGAGCATCTCGGTGAGCTCCTGGCGCGAGACCCCGAGCGTCTCGGCCGCCGAGTAGAGGTAGAGACCGTGGCCGGCCTCGTCCTGCACCTTGGCCAGCAGGATCGCCTTGCGGCGCAGCGACGGCGCGCGGGTGATCCAGCCCCCCTCGGGCTGCATGCCGATGATCTCGGAGTGGGCGTGCTGGGCGACCTGGCGCAGCACCGTGCGGCGGTAGCCGTCGGGCATCCAGTCGCGCGGCTCGATCCGGTCGTTGCGCGCCACCGTGGCCTCGAACTGCGCCAGCAGCCCGGCCTCGCTCACGTCGGTCGTCGTCACGGCGGGTCCTCCTCGACAGGGCTTTACTGACCGTTCGGTCTGTAATACCTTGACACGGCCGCGCACCCCCGCGCAAGCACCCTGAGGACGGAGTCAGCTCGTGAGCGCACTGTTGGAGAGCTATGCCGCCGGACGCTGGCACCGGGCCGACGACGAGGGCCGCCCGGTCCTCGACGCCGTCACCGGCGAAGAGGTCGCCCGGATCAGCTCGACCGGCCTCGACCTCGGCGCGATGGTCGCCCACGGCCGCACCGTCGGCGTCGCCGCCCTGGCCCCGCTGACCTTCCACGAGCGCGCCGCACTGCTCAAGGCCGTGGCCAAGCACCTGACCGAGGTCAAGGACGAGCTCTACGAGCTGTCCTTCCGCACCGGCGCCACCCGCCGCGACTCGGCCGTCGACATCGACGGCGGCATCGGCACCGTCTTCTCGCTCGCGAGCAAGGCCACCCGCGAGCTGCCCCACGACACCGTCCACCTCGACGGCGGCCTCGAGCCCCTGGGCCGCGCCGGCACCTTCGTCGGCCAGCACGTGTGGACCAGCCGGCCCGGTGTGGCCGTGCAGGTCAACGCGTTCAACTTCCCGGTCTGGGGCTTCCTCGAGAAGCTCGCCCCGGCCTTGCTGGCCGGGTCGCCGACCATCGTCAAGCCCGCCGCGCAGACGGCGTACCTCGCCGAGCTCGTCGTCCGCCGCATCATCGAGTCGGGCCTGCTGCCCGAGGGCTCGCTGCAGCTGCTGTGCGGCAGCCCCGCCGGGCTGCTCGACGAGCTCACCGTGCAGGACCGGGTCGCCTTCACCGGGTCGGCCCACACCGCCGGCCTGCTGCGCGGCCACCCCAACGTGCTCCACGGCGGGGTCGAGCTGACCGTCGAGGCCGACTCGCTCAACTGCTCGATCCTCGGTCCCGACGTCGCGGCCGACGATCCCGAGCTCGACCTGTTCGTCAAGGCCGTGGTCACCGAGATGACCGTCAAGGCCGGCCAGAAGTGCACGGCGATCCGCCGCGTGATCGTGCCCCGCCCCCTGGTCGGCACCGTCACCGACGCCCTCGCCGCGCGGCTGGCGACCATCACGGTCGGCGACCCGCGCTCCGACGACGTACGGATGGGGGCGCTGGTGAGCCTCGAGCAGCGCGACGAGGTCCGCAAGGCGATCCAGTCGCTGCGCGCCTCGGCCGACCTCGTGCACGGAGACCCCGACCGGGTCGAGGCGATCGACGCCGACGCCGAGCGCGGCGCGTTCCTGTCCCCCGTGCTGCTGCGCGCCCACGACGGCGCGGTCGAGGCCCACGACGTCGAGCCGTTCGGGCCGGTGAGCACCGTCATCGGCTACGACGGGCTCGACGACGCGGTCGCGCTGGCCGCGCGCGGCAAGGGCAGCCTGGTCGGCTCGGTCGTCACCCACGACCCCGCCGTGGCCCGACACGTCGTCCTCGGCACCGCGCCCTGGCACGGCCGGATCCTGGTGCTCGACCGCGACGACGCGCAGGAGGCCACCGCGGCCGGCGGGCACGGCTCGCCGCTCCCGGTGCTCGTGCACGGCGGCCCCGGCCGCGCCGGCGGGGGCGAAGAGCTCGGCGGCATCCGAGGGGTCCTGCACCACCTGCAGCGCACCGCGATCCAGGCCTCGCCCGACATGCTGACCGCGATCACCGGCCGCTGGACCCCCGGCTCGCAGCGCAGCGACGACGGCACGCACCCGTTCCGCAAGAGCCTGGCCACCCTGCGGGTCGGCGACACCATCGCCTCCGCCTCACGCACGGTCACCCTCGCCGACATCGACCACTTCGCCGAGTTCACCGGTGACACCTTCTACGCCCACACCGACCCCGAGGCCGCAGCCGCCAACCCGCTGTTCGGCGGCATCGTCGCCCACGGCTACCTCGTGGTCTCGCTGGCCGCCGGGCTGTTCGTCGACCCCGACCCGGGCCCGGTGCTCGCCAACTTCGGCGTCGACCACCTGCGGTTCCTGACGCCGGTCAAGGCCGACGACACGATCGCGGTCACCCTGACCGTCAAGCAGATCACCCCGCGCAGCAACGCCGACTACGGCGAGGTCCGCTGGGACGCCGTCGTCACCAACGCCGACGACCAGCCCGTCGCGACCTACGACGTGCTGACCCTGGTCGCGAAGGAGTGGCCGCAGGCCTGACCGGGGCGCACGAGCGCGCGCGGACGGGCACGCTGGGGCAGGTCGTGCCCTTGCTCACCGAGCACTCGACGTGTGATCACGACCCGTCTGGCGGACCAGGACCCCACCTCGAGCGAGGCGGACCCGGCTCAGGACGCCCGGACGTTGCGGTCGGTGTAGGCGACGACGCGGTTGAAGAGCGAGGTGACCTGGGCGAGGTCGACAGGCTCGGTCGGCAGCGGGGCCGCGAGCTCGTCGGTCACCTCGTCGGCCCCCGCCGCACCGAAGTCGCGGGCGACCAGGGCACAGACCCGGGAGGCCTCGCGTACCGCGTCGCGCTCGACGGTCCAGACCGACTCGAAGAGCCGGTCGCCGTCGCGGACCCCGGCCTGGCCGGGGATCTCCCAGGCCGTGAGGGCGACCGGGAGCTCGGGGCCGTCGCACACGACCGCCCACTCGCGGGCCATCGGGTGGTGGCTGGGCAGGGCGACCGGCACCGGGGTGCGCGGCTCGTGGTGGGTCGCCCCGGTCGGCTCGAAGTCGGCGAAGACGTAGGTCGAGCCCATCGTGCGGGCCAGGTCGTCCCAGCGCGGCTCGGCGGCCTGGTAGTGCTGGGTGCGCTGGAAGGCCCCGAAGAGGTGGGCGGGCTGGACGCGCGAGGCGAACTCGTCCTCGATCGCCCAGGACAAGGCCAGCAGCGTGCGCTTGGTGAGGCGCTGCGGCGTCAGGCCGGGGTGGGTGTGTCGCAGCCGGGCGTAGACCGACGGCGCCCCCGGGGCGTCGAGGGTCGGACGCCGGGCGGCCACGGCCTGCTCGATGGCGACGTCGAGGCGCACGCCGTCGTCGCGGCGGCGTACGACGTCACGGATGACGAGGACGTGCTGCTCGTCGTAGCGGCGGTGGCCGCTCTCGCGCCGGTGGGGCACGGGGAAGCCGTGCCGGCTCTCCCACACCCGCAGGGTCGCGGCGCTCACACCGGTGCGGTCAGCGAGATCGCCGATGCTGAGCGCGGCTTCGGTCTCGGAGTTGGACACTGTGTTCACCTGACTGGTCGAAATCTCCACATAGTGTGGAGAAGGCTGTGGAGACTGTCCAGGCGGGGGTCAGCCGACGAGCGCGTGCCCGCGGTCGACGTGGATGCCGTTGTCGAGACCCCACAGCACGGCCTGGGTGCGGCGCTCGACACCCATCTTGCGGTAGGCGCTGCGGATGTAGGTCTTGACGGAGTTGATGCTCAGCTGCAGCCGGTCACCGATCTCGCGGTTGCTGAGACCCGACACGATGAGGCTGACGATCTCGCTCTCGCGCGGGGTCAGGCCGACGTCCTCGTGCTCGAAGTGGGTCTCGGGCTCGATCTCGGGGGTGGGCTCCTCCTCGACCGGCTCCTCGGCGACCGGCGCCAGGACGACTCGGCGGCTGACCGGGGCGGTCTCGAAGCGGCCCTCGACCAGGCGCTCGACCGAGACCACGAGCTGCGAGGCGGTCAGCGACTTGGCGAGGTGGGGGTTGGCGGGGGTGGCGGGCAGCTGGTCGGGGCCGGCCCAGCTGAACACGGCGGCCTGGGCCGCGCTCATCGACTGCAGGTCGCGCAGCAGCGAGCGGGACATGCTGGTCTGGCCCATGGGCTCGTAGAGGACCACGTCGAGGCTGTCGGGAGCAGCGAGTGCGTCCCGGTTGTCGACCACGGCGACCCGGTCGGCGTACGGCGCCAACAGGGTGCGGAGGCCGGCGTTGGCCAGATCGGAGTCGTCGACGAGCGTGATGCGAAGCGGGAGCGTGCCGGTCATGATGATCTCCAGACTTAGACGGGATGTCTAAGAATCTAGACCAAAGTTCAACACGCTGTCCACACATCCACCCGCAGGGGTGAGGGAGGTCACCCTCAGGTGAGGCGGGGGTCGACCAGGATCTTGGCCTGGGTCTCGGGATCGCCCAGCGCCTCGAAGGCGTCAGCCACGCCCGCGAGCCCCACCGTGCCCGTGACCAGCGGCGACGGATCGATCCTGCCGTCGGCCATCAGGTGCAGGGCCTGGCGGAACTCGGCGGGCGTGTAGCCGAGCACGAAGCGCAGGTCGACCTCCTTGTTGATCGCCACCGACGGCCGGATCGTGTCGTCGCCCATGCACACCCCGACCACCACGACGCGCGTCGACAGCGGCGCCGCCGCGATGACCTGGTCGAGGATCCCGGGCACCCCGACGCACTCGAAGACCACGGGGCCCGACGGCGTCGCGCCGGCGAGCTCGGCGGCGCGGAAGACGTGCTGCCAGGGCAGGAACGGCACCGAGCGCAGCTTCTCCATGCTGCTCACCGCGAGCTCGAAGAGCGCGGGTGCGTCGAGGAAGCGGCCTCCGGCCGCGCGCGCGGCGTCGAAGGGCGAGTCCTGCGCGGGGTCGACCACGACGTCGGCACCCATCGTCTCGGCGAGCGCGCGGCGCCCCGGGGAGAAGTCGCTGGCCACGACCGTGCGCACCCCGGCGGCCTTGAGCATCGCCACCACCCCGAGGCCGATCGGGCCGCACCCGATGACGATCGCGGTCTGGCCCTTGCCCACCTGCCCGCGGCGTACGGCGTGGAGCGCGACCGCCATCGGCTCGGTCAGCGCCGCCGTGGACGGTGCGAGGCCGTTGGGCACCGCGAAGGTCAGCGCCTCCTGCACGAGCACCTGCTCGGCGTACCCGCCGGCCGCACGGGTCGTGAGGCCCGTCAGGTGGACACCGCCCGCGGCCCGCAGGATGGGCATCGCCACGACCGGCCCCGACGTGCGGCCGGCCCCGCGGCCGGTGCCCTTGCCACGCTCGGCGACGGTGCCGCAGAACTCGTGGCCGAGCACCACCGCGTCGGCCGGACGCATCAGGTCGTCGTAGCCCGCGGTCGCGGCCGCGTCGGCGACCGCGTCGGCGTGGTGGCGGGCGTGCAGGTCGGAGCCGCAGATGCCGCAGGCGAGCACGTCGAGGAGGAGCTGCCCCTTGCCGGGCACGAGGTCGGGCACCTCGCGGACGTCGAGCTCGCCCTCCTGGCAGACGACCGCGCGCATCAGGAGGTCCGCAGCTGGTCGAAGAGCGACGGCGGCAGGTCGAAGAGCGGCTCACGGTTGAGCTCGGCGCGCGCCAGTGTGGTCAGGTGGGCCTCGTCGGGGCCGTCGAAGATCCGCATGGCGCGGTGCCAGCCGTAGAGCATCGCCAGCGGGGTGGCGTCGGTGACGCCGGCGCCGCCGTGCAGCTGGATCGCGCGGTCGATGACCGAGAGCACCGCTCGCGGTACGGCGACCTTGGCCGCGGCGATCAGGTGGCGCGCGGCCTTGTTGCCCTCGCTGTCGACGACGTACGCCGCGTGGTGGCACAGCGCGCGGGCCTGCTCGAGCTCGACACGAGACTCGGCGATGCGCTCGCGCACCGCCGACTGCTCGGCCAGCGGACCACCGAAGGCCGTGCGGGCCTGGGCCCGCGACACCATCATCGCCAGCGCCCGCTCACCGGCCCCCAGGGCCCGCATCACGTGGTGGATGCGCCCGGGGCCCAGACGGGCCTGCGCGGCGGCGAACCCGCCGCCCTCCTCGCCGAGGATGTTGGTCACCGGCACGCGCACGTCGGTGAGCTCGACCTCGCAGTGGCCGTGCTGGTCCTGGCGACCGAAGACCGGCAGCGAGCGCTGGATGTCGACGCCGGGGGTGTCGGTCGGCACGATGACCATCGACTGCTGGCGGTGCGTGGCGGCGTCGGGGTCGGTCTTGCCCATCACGATGAGCACCGCGCAGCGCGGGTCGGCGGCCCCCGAGATCCACCACTTGCGGCCGTTGATGACGTACTCGTCGCCGTCGCGCTCGATGCGGGTCTCGATGTTGGTCGCGTCGGACGACGCCACCCGCGGCTCGGTCATCGCGAACGCCGAGCGGATCTCGCCGGCCAGCAGCGGCTTGAGCCACCGCTCCTGCTGCTCGGCGTTGCCGATGAGGTGCAGCAGCTCCATGTTGCCGGTGTCGGGCGCCTGGCAGTTGATCGCCTCGGGCGCCAGCTCGTTGCTCCACCCCGACAGCTCGGCGATGGGGGCGTACTCGAGCTGTGTCAGCCCGCTCTCCGACGGCAGGAAGAGGTTCCACAGCCCGCGCTCGCGCGCCTTGGCCTTGAGCTCCTCGATCACCGGCGGCACGGTGTGGTCGCCCTCGCCGGCCTCGTGGCGGAACCTGTCGTAGGCGGCCTCGGCCGGGAACACCTCCTCCCGCATGAACGCGAGCATCGCGTCGTAGTGACGACGCGCGGCGTCGCTGGGGACTGGATAGGCGGGGTACATCCCGGACGGCCCGAAGGGCATGGCTTCTCCTGTACGTCGTCGTACGCCGGCGATCAGCCGGCGTGCGGCCGGCGACCAGGTCGCCAGCAGTCTTCCAGGACCAGCCTGCCCGGCGGACGGTCGGCACGGACGGTCGACACGACTGGTCACTCCCGGCCACCAGGATTCGACCAACCGGGGGACGAAGCCGTGACGACGGGCTAGCGTGACGGCATGCCTTCGCGCAAGCCCGGCGACGAGCCGGACACCGCCGCGGAGCTCCTCGGACGCTGGCAGGCGCACCACCAGGGCGGTCCGGCACCCTCACCGCCCCCACCGAACCCCGAGGACGCCTCCGGCGACACCTCGCGGGCAACGGACGCCACCGCCGACCGTTCGCACGACCAGCCGCACCACCGTGACGGCAGCCGGACCACCGCGCCGCGGGCGGTCGCACCCCGCCACGCGGCCGCCCGGCTCGCCCCCCCACCCACCCGTCCGCCCTCCGCGCGCGGCTTCGACCAGACCGAGGCCGGCCGCGAGGTCGTCGAGGCGCTCCTGGCCGCCCCGGAGCCCGTGTCCGCGGCGGCACCCGAGCCCAACCCCGACGCCAGGCCCGACCCCACGCCCGACCCCGGGCCCGCCCGCAAGCCCGTCCCGGCGGCCACCGCGCTGCGGCGCGACCGCCGCCGCGACACCCGCCCGGACAGCGCAGCGGGCCGGTCGACCGACGTCGTGTTCCCCCCGCGCGTGGTCCTGCGCCGGGTCCTCGGGCTGCTGCTGCTCGTGCTGCTGGCCGCCACGATCCTGCTGGGCTACCTCGCCTACCGCGACCGCACGACCCTGTCCATCGGACTGGCCGGCACCCTCGTGGTCGCCACCCTCGCGACGTACGGCGTGCGCGTCGGGGCCACGCCGACCTACCTGGCGATCCGCAGCGGTCAGCTGGAGGTCGTGCGCGGGCAGCAGCGCGAGGTCTTCGACCTCACCAGCCGCTTCACGCGGATGGAGGTCGTGGGCAAGCCCGGGCGTCGCGGCTGGAAGGTGCTCATGGCCCGGTTCGGCCGTGACCCGCTGGTCATCGACTCCTCCATGGTCGACCCCGCGTCCTTCACCGCGGCGCTCGAGCGGCACCGCCCCGGCTCGACCCAGGGTTCCTGACCCGCCACCTAGAACGTGTTCTAGGCTGCCCGTCATGACCGGTGGCTTCACGCGCGACGACCTCTCCGAGGACGAGGTCGCCCGACGGGCCGCCCTCTACGGCCCCTTCACCGCCGCCGTGCGCGAGCTGGTCGACGTGACCATCCGTACGACGGTCGACGACGACGAGATCCGCCGTGCCCAGGCCGAGATCGAGGCGGTCACCGCCCGGCTGCGTGCCCGTCAGCTGCCCGGCGCCCTCGGTGTCAGCTACGGCCCCGACGGCCGGGGCCGGCCGTGGGGCAACACCGTGGTCGGCCTGCGCAACCCGGTCGCCCCGCCGCTGGTCACCGAGCACCACCCCAGCGCCGACGGCCGGGTGTGGTGCGACTTCCACCTCGGTGCGCCGTACGAGGGGCCCCCGGGGCTCGTGCACGGCGGCGTGTCGGCACTGGTCCTCGACCAGATGCTCGGCGAGTCCGCCGGCGCCGGGGGCCGCCCCGGCATGACCGGCACCCTCACCTTGCGCTACCGCCAGGGCACGCCCCTCGGCGACCTGCGCGCCGAGGCCTGGATCGACCGCGTCGACGGCATCAAGACCTGGGCCAAGGGCCACCTGATCGGCCCCGACGGCGTCACCGTCGAGGCCGAAGGTGTCTTCATCCTGCCGCGGTGGGCGCGCGACCGGATCGCGGCCGGCGACGGCGACACCCCGAGGTTCTTCGAGTAGGGGCGCCGGGGTCTCGGTGCCTCGGGTCGTCCGCGCGCCTAGCAACGCGGGCAGCGGCAAGCCGCGCCCTCGTCGGCGCGGACGACCGGAGACTCATACCGCCAGCCCCACCCATGCCACCGGGACGCTGACGCAATGACAGGGACGCTGACACAACAGCGGCCCTGTCATGGGTTCAGCGTCCCGGTGGTCAACGGTGTGACTCCTGAGGCAGGTGAGAGTCAGGCGGCCGCGCCAGCGGCGGCGGGCCGAGCCTGCGAGGCTCCGCCGCGCCGTCAGTCGATCGCGAGAGGCTCGGGGTCAAGGAGCGCACAGCGCCCACGAAGTGGCGGAGCGAAGCGACGTCCTTGACGCCGAGACGCGATCGACTACGCGCGGCCGCCCGACCCGGACCCCGCGAGACCCCGGGCGACAAGGCACAGCGGTGCTCCTCGACCACCGTGGGGTCACCGTCGCGGGCGAGGGCCGGAGGACGAAGCCTCAGGCCTTGCCGGCGCCGACCTTCGTGCCGCGCGCGCTGGAGTCGGTGAGGCGGACCTCCTCGGCGGCCTGCGCCTCGAGCTCGGTACGACGCAGGCGCTCGGCCTCGGCGTCGAGCTCGCCCGGCGCGGAGACCAGGTCGGTGGCGCCACGGCCGAGGCGGGCCAGGGCGGTGCGGCCGAAGATCTGCTGCTCGGTCGCGGTGCGCTCCGACCGGCCACGGCCCAGGAACGAGACGAACCAGTGCAGGACCGCGGTCGTCCGGTTCTTGAATCCGGTGATGTAGACGAGGTGCACGGCCAGCCACATCAGCCAGGCGATGAAGCCGGTCAGCCGGATCTTGCCGATCGTCGCGACGGCGTTGAAGCGGCTGATGGTGGCCATCGAGCCCTTGTCGAAGTACTTGAACGGCTTCTGGGCCGGCTTGCCCTTGAGCCGTCCGTCGATCTCCTTGGCGGCGTACTTGGCGCCCTGGATGGCGACCTGGGCCACGCCGGGCAGGTTGTCGAGGGCGATCATGTCGCCCACGACGAAGACCTCGGGGTAACCGGGGAGCGTGAGGTCGGGGTTGACGCCGATGCGGCCGGCGCGGTCGAGCGGCGCACCGGTCTGCTCGCTCAGGCGCTTCGACAGCGGCGAGGCCTGGACACCGGCGGCCCACACCTTGGTGACGGCCTCGATGCGCTCCTCGCGCCCGTTCTTGAACTTGACCTGCAGGCCGCGCTCGTCGACGCCGGTGACCATCGCGCCGAGCATGACCTCGACGCCGAGGCGCTCGAGGCGCTCCTTGGTCCACAGGCCGAGCTTGCGGCCGAACGGCGGGAGCACCTGCGGGGCGGCGTCGATGAGCACCACCCGGGCGGTGTGGGTCTCGATGGCCCGGAAGTCGCGCTTGAGGGTGCGGGTCGCGAGCTCGGCGATCTGACCGGCCATCTCGACGCCGGTGGGGCCGGCCCCGACGACGACGAAGGTGAGCAGGTGGTCGACGTTCTCGCCGCGCGAGGCGCCGAGCTCGGCCATCTCGAAGGCCCCGAAGATGCGTCCGCGCAGCTCGAGGGCGTCGTCGATGCTCTTCATGCCGGGGGCGAACTCGGCGAAGTGGTCGTTGCCGAAGTAGGACTGGCCGGCGCCGGCGGCCACGATCAGCGAGTCGTAGTGGTTGACCGTCGTACGGCCGAGCACGTGCGAGGTGACGGTGCGCGCCTCGAGGTCGATGTCGGTGACCTCGCCCAGCAGGACCCGGGCGTTCTTCTGCTTGGCCAGGACCTCCCGGGTCGGCGGCGCGATCTCGCCCTCGGACAGGATGCCGGTCGCGACCTGGTAGAGCAGCGGCTGGAAGAGGTGGTGGGTGGTCTTGGCCACCATGGTGATGTCGACGTCGGCGCGCTTGAGGGCCTTGGTCCCGAACAGACCGCCGAAGCCCGAGCCCACCACCACGACGCGGTGGCGCGTGCTGTCGGGCTGGTCGTCGGACCGGGGGGTCTCGTTGCTGGTGCTGGTCGACATCTGACGCTCCATCTAGGGTGCGGACTGCCTTTCGAGCATAGTGTTCCGCCTCACGGCCCGAGACGCCCAGCCCGCGGGCGCGTCGGGTGCGTCACAAGGCCCCGGGTGGAACAATCTTTCCGGCTCGCGTTTGCTCCGGACTCGGTCGGGTACACGAGTCGGGATCGGCCCGAGGTGGGTCGTTCTCCCCCCCCACGTCCTGCCCGCCACTTTCGCCGACGTCCGGAGACCGCTCGTGCCGCTGAACAGGCCCGCCCTGTCACTGGGCACCGGCCCGCGCGGGGTCCAGCACGCCCGGCGCTGGGTCGTAGCGACGTTCCGCGACATCGACCGCGACGACCTGGTCGAGTGCGCGGAGATGGCCGTCTCCGAGCTGGTCACCAACGCACTGCTCCACGGCGCACCGCCCATCCAGGTGCGGGTGCGCGGCACCCGCGAGCACCCCCGGGTCGAGGTCAGCGACGGGTCGCAGGAGCCGCCCGCCCTGCCGTCGTACCCGCCCGACCTCGCCGCGATCGACGACTTCCACCTCGACGGGCTCGACGACATGCTGCTCACCTTCGGCCGCGGCCTGAGCATCGTGGCCCGCGCCTCCGACGCCTGGGGCGCCGAGATCGAGGACGACGGCAAGACCGTGTGGTTCACCCCGTCGTCGCAGTTCTCCGAGGACGCCGGCACTCCCGGGATCGTCACCGGCACCCCCGGCGCGAGCGAGCCGACCGGCGAGCACCCCGCCGACCCCGAGCGGTTCCGGCTGCTCGGGGTGCCGGTGCGCGACTACGTCTCCTTCCACAACCACTTCCGCGAGCTGCGCCGTGAGGTGCGGCTGCTCGCGATGGCCAACGAGGACGACTACCCGCTGGCGCGCGACCTGGCCGAGGTGTTCACCCGGCTCGGCCGGCCCCTGACCCTGGGCACCGTGCGCGACGAGGTCGACCGCGCCCAGTCCCGAGGGCAGTCGTCCACCGACCTCGACGTGCTGATGGGTCGTGACGAGGCCCGGGGCATCGCCCGCTTCATCGACCTGCTCGCCCTCACCGACGCCTTCGCGCGCGAGGAGAAGATGCTGGCGCTGGCCCGCAGCGCCCGGCAGGTCGCCTTCCAGACGTGGCTGCTCGGCGAGCTGGTCCACCAGGCCGAGGGCGCCGAACCGCTGCCGTGGAGCGAGCCGGCCGAGGCCCGTGACCGTGACCGTGACACCGGCACCGGCACCGGCACCACCACCGCCACCCGCCGCGCCAGCGTCTCGTGAGGGCCAGCGCCGCGCTCTGCGCGTGCGTGGCGGCCGGCGGTGCGGTCGGTGCGGTGCTGCGGTGGTCGGCGGGCGAGGTCGTGCCCGATGGCTCGGGCTTCCCGTGGACGACCTTCGCCATCAACGTCTCGGGCGCCCTGCTCCTCGCCCTGCTGCAGGGCCTCGCGCTCGTGCGCCGCTCCCCCGCCTGGGGCGCGGCGCTGGGCCCCGGCCTGCTCGGCGGCTACACCACGCTGTCGGCCTACAGCGAGCAGGCGCGCGCCCTGCTCGACGACGGCCGGGTCCCGCTCGCCGCGGCCTACGTCCTCGGCACCCTCCTGGCCTGCCTGGTCGCCGTGGCCCTCGCCGACACCCTCACGTCGCGCCGCGAGCCGGTCGACGCCCCATGACCGTCCTGCTCGTGGCCCTCGGCGCAGCCGTGGGCGCGCCGCTGCGGTTCGTCGTGGCGACCTGGCTCGACGACGAGGTCCCGTGGGGCACGCTCACGGTCAACGTCGTGGGCTCGTTCGTGCTCGGGCTGCTCGTCGCCCTCTCCGTCGACGCCGACGCCTACGCCCTGCTCGGGGTCGGCTTCTGCGGCGGCCTGACCACCTACTCGTCCTTCGCGGTGCAGACCGCCCGCCTCGGACGCCGCGGGACGGCGTACGCCGCCGCCACGATCGTCGTGTCGGTCGCGGCCGCCGCACTCGGCTACACCGTCGGCTGAGGCTCGAGGCACCAGGGTCGGCTCAGCCGTAGCCGAGCTCGTGCAGCCGGTCGTCGTCGATGCCGAAGTGGTGCGCCACCTCGTGCACGACGGTGACCCGCACCTCCTCCTCGAGCTGGGCCGCGTCGTCGCAGTAGTCGAGCAGGGGCTTGCGGAAGACGAAGATCCGGTCGGGCAGGGCACCGCCCCACATGTCGTTGCGCTCGGTCAGCGCGACGCCGACGTAGAGGCCGAGGAGGTCGGCAGGCTCGTCGGGCGGCGGCTCGTCCTCGACCAGGACCACGACGTTGTGCACGTGGGAGGCGAGCTCGTCGGGGATCTGGTCGAGGGCGCGGTCGACCAGGGCCTCGAAGGCGTCGCGCTCCATCTGCATCGGCACGACGCCATCGTGCCCGCACCGGTCAACCCTCGGCGCGTCGGCGCAGGCGCGCGAAGGGCCCTGGCCGGCGTGTGCCGGGCCAGGGCCCTTCGTTGCTGTGCGACCCCGACGGGACTCGAACCCGCGGCCTCCGCCGTGACAGGGCGGCGCGCTAACCAACTGCGCTACGGGGCCTTGCTGGACGTGCGTGGTGAAGCGTGGGAACTCTAACGCACGCCCACCGCGAGCACCCAATCGGATGGCGATCGGGTGCCGATCGGGTGCGCGACGACGAAGAGGACGACGGTGATGTGGCACCCCCAACGGGATTCGAACCCGTGCTACCGCCGTGAAAGGGCGGGGTCCTGGGCCGCTAGACGATGGGGGCCGGACTGCCCGACCATCGTAGTGGGCGGCCACGCGATCCCTCACACGCGTTCGGGCTTCGCCGGTAGGTTGGCCCGACCCACCCCACCCCAGGGCTCCGACACGAGCGAGGACCACGCACGCATGATCCAGCTGACCAAGGGCACCAACGCACCGCTCGACGCGACGCAGGTGACGGTGACGGTCGACATCAACGCCACCGCCGACCTGTCCGCCCTCCTGCTCGCCGCCGGCGGCAAGGTGCGCACCGAGGACGACTTCGTGTTCTACAACGCCCCCCACGGCCCCGGGGTGCAGTGCCGGCCGCCGGCCGGTGGCGCCGGCTGGCAGGTCACCGTCGACCTCGCCGCCGTGCCCGCCGACGTCGAGATCGTGCGCCTGGTGACCTCCCTCGACGACGGGGGCAGGACCTTCGGCCAGGTCGGTCAGCCGGTCGCCCGCGTCGCCGACGCCTCCGGCACGCCCCTGGTCGAGTTCGCGATGACCGACCTGTCGTCGGAGATCATCGTGATGCCGCTGGAGATCTACCGCCGCCAGGGCGCCTGGAAGGTCCGCGCCGTCGGCCAGGGCTACGCCGGCGGGCTCGCCGCGCTGCTCAAGGACCACGGCATCGACGCCACCGACGAGCCCACCCCCGGCGCCAGCACCCCGCCGCCCCCGCGGCCCTCCGCGGCCCCCACGTCCACCCCCGTGCCGCCGCCCCCGCCGGCCTACCCGACCCCGTCCTCGACGCCCGCGCCGCCGCCGCCCCCGCCCCCGGGCTACCAGGCCTCCACGCCGGCTCCGCCGCCGCCCGCCCCGAGCACGGGTGGCGTCAACCTGACCAAGGGCCGTCCGGTCAACCTCACCAAGGGCCAGAGCGTCAACCTGGTCAAGGACGGCAACCAGAAGCTCACGATGGTGCGGATGGGCCTGGGCTGGGACGCCATCAAGAAGGGCGGCTTCTTCGGCAGCCGTGAGGTCGACGTCGACCTCGACGCCTCCGCGGTCCTCTTCGCCGGCGGCCAGGTCGCCGACCTGGCGTTCTACAACAACCTCACCACCAAGGACGGCTCCATCCAGCACATGGGTGACAACCGCACCGGTGAGGGCGACGGCGACGACGAGGTGGTCGCGGTCGACCTGACCCGGGTGCCCGTCCACGTCGACACCGTCTTCTTCATCGTCACCAGCTACCAGGGCCAGACGTTCGAGCAGATCCAGAACGCCTTCTGCCGGCTCATCGACCACCAGGACGGCGAGCTCGCGCGCTACACGCTGACCGGCGGCATGCCCTTCACCGGCATGGTGATGGCCAAGATCAGCCGCACGCCCAGCGGCTGGCAGTTCACCGCCATCGGTGACGGCATCAACGCCAAGACGCCCCTCGACGCGCTGCCCCAGCTCGACCGCTACCTCTCCAAGTAGCCCGACCCGCCGTGACCGAGCTGCGCAGCGGCGAGAACCGGCCCTGGCCCGACGCGCGGGTGACGGCGTACGTCGCCGGGGCGCAGGTCGGCGCGCTCCTGCTCGGCCCCGACGGGCGCGCCCTCAGTACGGCCGCCTGGGTCGACGCGGCCACCCCGGCCCGCGGGGCGGTCGCGCACGTGGCCGGGTCCGTGCAGGGCGTCACCGCGCTGCTCGCCGACGTCGACCCGGCCGTGGCCAGGGTGCTGGTCGTGGCGACCGGCTTCGACGGTGCGCCGACCGCGCAGGTGCTCACCTCCGACGGTGCGGTCGCCTTCACGGTCACCCCGGCCGCGCTGTCGACCGAGACGGCCCTGGTGATGGTCGAGGTCTACCGGCGCGACGGCGCCTGGAAGGTCCGCGCCCTCGCCCAGGGCTACGCCGGCGGCCTCGCCGCGCTCGCCGCGGCGTACGGCGCCGCGACGCCGACGTCCGCACCCGCATCGGCCGCCCCGGCCGCCCCGAGCCCGGTGCTGGACGACCCCGTCCGCCAGATCGGGATGATCCTCGACGACGCCTCGCGCACGACCGCGTCGTTCGAGTCGTCACAGGCCTTCGCCGAGCAGCGCCTGGAGCGCGACCTCGAGCAGCTGGTCGGCGACCCGTCGCTGCGGGTCGGGCCGGCCGCCGAGGCGGCCCGGGCGGCGGCCCAGCAGCGTCGCGACCAGCTCGTCGTCGAGGCCCGGGCGCGACACCGCACCGACCTCGCCCAGCTGGGCGACGAGCTGGCGACGCTGGCCCGGGTGCTGCCGCCCTCGCTGGCGCCGTGGACGGCGCCGGGCTGGCAGGTGCCGCGGCCCGACGCGGCCCCCGCGGCCTGGGCGGTCCGGCTCGGCGAGCTGGCCCTGCCCTCGGCCCCCGACTTCCGGCTGCCGATGGTGCGCACCCTGCCGCTGGCCCCCGCCCTGTGGATCGAGACCGAGGACGGCGGCGAGGTGGTCGCCGCCCGGATGATGGCGGCCCTCACCACCCGGCTCGTCGTCGGCCTCCCCCGCGCCCCGCGACTGGCCGTCGTCGACGTCGGCGACCGCGCGATGCTCGGCCACCTGCCGACCTCCGAGCCGCCCGCCACCGATCCCGGCGAGGCGTCGCGCGTGCTCCAGGAGCACGTCGAGCACCTGCGGATGGTCGCGATGGCCCGCCGCTCGCAGGCCCTCGACGACCTGCCGCCCCAGCACCGGCCCGGTCGCGTGCTGCTGGTCCCCGACTTCCCCGGCGGCCTCGACGACTCCTCCGTGGCGGCCGTCCACCAGCTCGTGGCCCACGGCGCCGACTGCGGGGTCAACGTCGTGCTGTCCGGCCGGCGCCCCGAGAGCCTCGGCATCGCCGTGCTCGACCTCGTCCACGACCTCTGCCTGCGGGTGCCGACCGCCCCCGGGGGCGACCTGGTCGACTCCTACGGCGGCGTGAGCTGGGTCTTCCACCCCGACCTCGGCCCCGACGACCCCTTCGTCGCCGAGCGCGTGCAGGACGCCGTGACCCGGCGCGTCACCGAGCGCGACCGGACCTGAGACCGGACCTGATACCGGACCTGATACCGATTCGATCGGTGCCGGACGGCTCCGGTAAGGTTCTCGTCGTTCGGGGCAGGTAGCTCAGTTGGTACGAGCGATCGCCTGAAAAGTGATAGGTCGGCGGTTCGACCCCGCCCCTGCCCACCGAGCACAGCACCCCCGTCGGTCAGCCGGCGGGGGTGTTCTCATGCCGGCGGGGGCGCAGCGTCCGCCACGCCCACCCCAGCCCGGCGCTCGTACGACGGTGCAGCCCGTAGGCGGCGACGCCGACGGCCACCGAGGCCAGGACGGCGAGGTAGGGGTGGCCGGCGTCCTCGAGGTCGGGGTAGACCTGCCACTGCGTGAGGTAGATCCACAGCGACGCGGCCGCGACCAGGCGTACGACGGCCGCGAGCGGCGCCGGAAGGCGCACGGGTCGGCCCCACAGCAGCAGGGCGAGGCCGACGGCGACGACCGCCTCGCGCTGGGGGTCGGCGAAGAAGCCGTGGCTGGCGACCACGGCGAAGGCCCCGACGGCCAGGCGCTGCGGCGTCGTGCGCGCCTCGGCGGCCGCCCAGCCGGCGGCCACGCACCACAGGACCAGCGGCACGGAGTAGCGCTCGGTGGGGCCGGCGGTGACGCCGGTCCAGACGTAGCGCAGCGCGAGCGCGCCCACCGCGAGCGCCAACGGCGTCGCGAAGGGACGCGCGCGCTGGAGCCGGTCGAACGCGGGGACGGCGAGCAGCGCCGCGAGGCCGACGGGCACCCAGACCACGACCTCGAGGAACCACAGCTGCCAGTCAGGGGTCCACCGCTGGTCGCCGAGCAGCCCGTTGAGGAAGAACGCGGTGGCGGGCCGGTAGTCGCCGACCAGCACGACGCACCCCCCGATCCACAGCGAGGCGGGCACGGCGACCGCGGCCGCCGAGGCGAGCAGCCGACCCGCGCGTCGCCGGCGTCCGGCCACGGCCAGGGGGAAGCGGGCCAGGTTGAAGCCGACGACGGCGAGCAGCACGTGGGCACCGCCGGGCACCAGGACGAGGTCGGCGTGCGTGGCCAGGATCATCACGATCGCGACGGCGCGGATCACCACGGGCAGCTCGAGCGAGGTGGTGTGGCGGCGCGGACGGCGCGCGGTGGCGGCGAGGTCGCGGATCGGCAGGGCCTGCCAGTGCGACGGCAGGTGGCCGAGCACCTGGCTCAGCCGGGTCGAGACCTCGACGAACGACAGCGAGTCGCCGCCCAGGCTGACGAAGGTGTCGTCGGGCGTCGCGTCGGGCCGGCCGAGGACGGCGGCGTAGAGGTCGCGCAGCGAGGCGGCGCTGACCCGGGGTGCCGGCGTGGGGGTGCCGGCGCGGGCCTCGGCGAGGGCCGCGGCGTGTCGGGCCAGGGCGGCGTGGTCGACCTTGCCCGACCCGGTCAGCGGGAGTCGCTCGAGCCGGTGCACGCGTACAGCGCCGGGCGGCAGCCCCGTGCGCGCGACGAGCCGGGCCCGGACGCGGTGGGCCACCCGGCTGCGCGTGACGAAGGCGTGCAGGGCGTCGTCGTGCACGACGACGGCGGTCGGCACGTCGGCCTGCTGCTCGAGCCGGTCGAGGTCGAGCCGCAGGCCGAGGACCTTGCGCTGGCGACCGAGCCGACCGGTCACCTCCCACATCCCGTCGGGGGCGCGGCGACCCAGGTCGCCGGTGCGCAGCTCGGTCAGCTCGGGGCCGCGCGCGAGGTCGGCGGGCGAGGTGGCGTAGCCCATCATCACGTTGGGACCCGCGTAGACGAGCTCGCCGACGCCGTCGGCGAGGTCGTCGGGGTCGAGCCCCTCGACCGGGTCGACGCGCAGCGACCCGCCCGGCACGGGGACCCCGATCGCGGTGGGCCGACCGGCCGCCAGGTCGGGCGGGAGGTAGGCCATGCGGGCCGTGGCCTCGGTCTGGCCGTACATCACGACGAGGTCCCAGCCGCGGCGCTGCCCGAGTTGGGCGAAGCGGGTGACGCGCTCGGGCGCGAGCCGCCCGCCGGCCTGGGTGACGTAGCGCAGGCTCGGCAGGTCGCGCTCTGCGAAGCCGCTGGCCTCGAGGACCTCGAAGGTGTGGGGCACGCCCGCGACCCCGGTCACGCGGTGCTCGGCCACGAGGTCCCAGAAGCACTCGTCGGCCACCGACAGCTCAGTGAGGACGACGCCGGCACCGGCGGCGAGGTGGCTGGTGAGCACCGAGAGCCCGTAGCAGTAGTGCAGCGGCAGGGAGGTGATCGCGCGGTCGCGCGGCGAGAGCCGGAGGTAGTCGGCGATGGCGTGGGCGTTGGAGACCACGTTGTCGAGGCTGAGCCGCACCAGCTTGGGCGACCCGGTCGAGCCGGAGGTCGACAGCAGCTGGGCGAGGTCGGGGTGCAGGTCGTCGCGGTCGTGCGGGCGGGTCGTCACCTGCAGCCCGGCGGGGGTCGCGACGACGTCGGGAGCGTAGGTGGCGCGGATGTCGTCGGCGCGCGCCCCGTCGGCCTGGCCGACGACGAGCACCGGGTGGCCGCCGGCCAGGCAGGCGAGGTAGGTGACCACGGTGCGCAGGTCGCGGGTGGCCTCCAGCAGCACCAGGCGGCGCGAGGGCCCGAGCGCCTCGACGGTGGCCCGCACGGCGGCCGCCAGCTCGGCGTACGTCGTGGTGCCCTCGGGGGTGACCAGGGCGACGGCCTCCGGGGCGCCGCCGAGCAGCGGCAGGGCATGGCCACGCCGGGGTCGGGTGGTGGGCCCGGGGGCCACCGGCCGCGTGGTCACGACGGGGTCTGGTCGTCGGGGGCGAAGGCGACGGCCGGTCCGACGACCCTGGCCCGCGCGATCGAGCCGACCTCGGGGATGGTGCCGCTGGGGGTGCGCGCGGTGAGCAGGTCGCCGGTCTCCTCCACGCGGACCCGCACGGTCGCGTCGTGGCCGAAGAAGCTCACGTCGAGGACCCGGACCCGGGCTCCGTGGGCCGGGTCGTCGTCGCTGACGAGCTGCACCTGCTCGGAGCGTACGGCGATCCGCACGGCCCCGGGGGCGTGGTGGTCGCGCAGCGCGACGACGCCGAGCGGGCTGGTCGCGGAGCCGGGCGCCCCGGCGGTGACGACGCCGCCGACGAGCGTGGCGTGCCCGATGAACGAGGCGACCACGGGGTCGGCCGGCGACAGGTAGACCTCGGCCGGCGTCGCGACCTGGCGGAAGCGGCCGCCGTCCATCACGGCAACCTGGTCGGCCAGCGACAGCGCCTCGCCCTGGTCGTGGGTCACCAGGATGCCGGCGGCTCCGCTGGCGCGCACGGCGCGGGTGACGGCGCGACCGGTCTCCTCGCGCAGCCCGGCGTCGAGGGAGGAGAACGGCTCGTCGAGCAGCACCAGTGCCGGGCGGGGCGCCAGCGCCCGGGCCAGGGCGACGCGCTGCTGCTGGCCGCCGGAGAGCTGGTGGGGGTGACGGTGCGCGAGGTCGGCGGGCAGCTCGACGAGCTCGAGCATCTCGGCGACCACCGAGCCCCGACGCTCGGAGCGCAGCAGCCCGAAGCCGATGTTGGCCGCGACGTCGAGGTGGGGGAACAGCGCACCCTCCTGCGGCACGTAGCCGATGCCGCGGCGGCGCGGCGGGACCGTGCGTCCGCGCGACACCATCGCGGTGCCGGCCACGGTCACGGTGCCGGCGGCCGGCTTGAGGAACCCAGCGACGACCCGCAGCAGCGTGGTCTTGCCGCAGCCCGACGACCCGAGGACCGCGGTCACGCCGCTCTCGACGGTGAGGTCGACGCCACGTAGGACCGGGCGGTCGCCGTAGGACAGCGAGACGCCGTCGACGCGCAGGGCGGTCATGCGCTGCGCCCGAGCGTCATGCGGCCCAGCAACCAGGTCGCGGGCACCGAGAGCACCACGAGGGTCAGCGCGTAGGGGGCCGCGGCGCCGTAGGCGACCGCGGAGGCGTCCTGCCAGAAGCCGGTCGCGAGGGTCGTCGTGCCGGTCGGCGAGAGCAGCAGGGTGGCGGTGAGCTCGGTCGAGACGGCCAGCGAGACCAGGGCGACCGACGCCGCGAGCCCCGGGGCGACCAGCGGCAGGGTGACGCGCACCGTGGCCTGCGGGCCCGAGCAGCCGAGCGAGCGGGCGACGTCGTCGAGCACGGGCGGCGCGAGCTCGAGGGTGGACCGGACGCTGACGACGGCGCGCGGCAGGAACAGCACGACGTAGCCGAGGAGCAGCAGGACCACGGTCTGGTACAGCGCCGGGACCGACCGGATCGACACCGTCACCAGGGCGAGGCCGACCACGATGCCGGGCATGGCGCTCGCGGTGTAGGTGAAGCGCTCGATCACGGTGCTCAGCCACCCGCGGTGGCGCACGGCCAGCCAGGCGACGGGCAGCGCGGCGACCGTGGCGATGGCGCCGCCGACGACGGCCAGCCCCACGGTGGTGCCGGCGGCGGTGGCCAGCGCGCCCAGGTCGAGCGAGGTCGACGCCCCCCGCAGCAGCCAGCGCCCCAGGCTCACCAGGGGTACGGCGAGCGCGAGGAGCGCCAGCACTCCCAGGCCCGCGGCGGCCGCCGGCGCGCGGCGGCCGAGCTGGACCTGCGTGGCGGCGCGCGACGCGCCGCCGCCGACCCGCGAACGCCGCCGCCGGCCCCGCAGGGCCAGCTCGAGGCCCAGCAGCAGCAGGCAGAACACCACCAGCACGCCGGCGAGCAGCGTCGCGGCCGGGCCGTTGAAGGCGCTGGCGTACTGCTGCAGGATCGCGGTCGTCAGGGTGGGGTAGTTGAGCAGCTGCAGCGCGCCGTACTCGGCGAGCAGGTGCAGCCCGACCAGGAGCGCCCCGCCGAGCACGGCCGGGCTGATCGCCGGCAGCACGATGCGCAGGAAGCTCGTCCACGGGCCGTGGCCCAGCGAGGCGGCGACCTCCTCGAGGCTGGGGTCGAGGCGGCGCAGCGCGGCGACCGTCGGCAGGTAGACCAGGGGGTAGTAGGACAGGCTCATCACGAGCACCGCGCCGGGGAAGCTCTGCACGGCGTGGGTGGTGGAGACCCAGGCGTAGCCGTTGACGAACGCCGGGACCGCGAGCGGCGCGCACATGACGCCGTGCCACAGCCGGCCGCCCGGCACGTCGGTGCGCTCGACCAGCCAGGCCGCACCCACCCCGAGCGCCACGCTGAGGAGGGTCCCGGCCACCAGCAGCCGGGTGGTGTTCCACAGCAGCTCGCCGATGCGGGGCCGGACCAGGAAGTCGACGGCCTCGCCGGGGGGCTGGTCGGTGGCCGACCACACGACGTAGCCGAGCGGGACCAGGCAGGCCGCTGCCACGACGAGCCCGGCCACCAGCAGCGGGACCGACGCCGTGCCGCGGGCCCCCGGGGGCGGTCCGGCGGGCGACCGGACCGCCACGGCGGTAGCGCTCAGAGGAACCCGGCCTCGGTGAGCATCGAGACGACCTTCTCGCTGTCGAGGTCGGAGACGTCGACCGGCGGCGGGTCGAGCTCGCTGAACGGCTTGACCCCGTCGCCCAGCGTGACGCTCGGGTCGAGGGGGTACTCCAGCGCGTAGCTGTCGGCCAGGCCCTGCTGCCCGGCCTTGCTGGTGAGGAAGGCGATGAACTTCTCGGCGTCGCTCTGGTGGTCGCTGGAGGCGAGCACCCCCGCGCCCGAGACGCTCACGAACGCGCCCGGGTCCTGGTCGCCGAAGAAGTGCAGCTGGGTGTTGTCGCTGACCTCGCCTGACTCGGCCTGGTCCCTGTACCAGTAGTAGTGGTAGATGATCCCGAGGTCGGACTGGCCCGCGTTGACCGACTCGAGCACCACGTTGTTGCCGTCGTAGACGGTGCCGTTGGCCTTGATGCCGGCCAGCCAGTCACGAGTGGCGTCCTCGCCCTCGAGCTCGAGGACGGCCGCGACGATGGCCTGGAAGTCGGCGCCCGTCGGGGAGAACGAGATGCGGCCCTTCCACTCGGGGTCGGCGAGGTCGAGCAGCGAGTCGGGCAGCTCGGACTCCTGCACCTGGTCGGTGTTGTAGACCAGCACGGTCGAGCGGGCCACGAACCCGGTCCACTCGCCGCTCGCCGGGCGGTACTGCGCCGGGATGGCCCCCAGGTCGGCCTGCGGCAGCTTCTGGAGCAGGCCGGCACGCTCGACGGCCGCCATCGCCGGGGAGTTCTCGGTGAGGAAGACGTCGGCCGGGGACGCGTCGCCCTCGGCGACCAGCTGCGAGGCGAGCTCGAGGTCGGAGCCGTTGCGCAGCTCGACCTCGATGCCGGTCTCCTCGGTGAAGGCCGGGGCCAGCTCCTCGATCAGCTGCTCGTGCTGGGCGTTGTAGACCACGATCTTCGGGCCGTCGTCGCCGCCGCACCCGGCGAGGGCGAAGGGCAGCGAGAGCGCGAGAGCCAGGGGCAGCAGGAGACGAGTCACGGGACCTTCACAGCCTTCGTATGGTTAGGACAGCCTCACCATACCGCGCCCGCTCAACTCGTGTGCGTGCGCTCCATCACCCCGGGGCGGAGGCCGACCGCGCCCCGCGCCACCGCTCCCAGGCCCACGCGGCCACCATCACGGCCAGGGCCAGCAACGCCCCGACGACCTCGTCGATCACGTAGTGCTCGGCGAAGTAGACCAGGGCGACGCACATCGACGCCGGGTAGGCGAGCAGCAGCCAGCGCCAGGCCGTGCGCAGCCGCCAGATGCCGTACGCCGCCACGAGGACCGCGGTGCCCGCGTGCAGCGACGGCATCGCCGCGACCGGGTTGCCGACCCCGTTGAGGACGACGTTGGCGCGGTGCAGGCCGAGCTCGCCCCAGCCGCGCGAGGTGATCCGCTCCACGGTCTCGACGTAGCCCTCGTCGGAGGCCATCCACGGCGGGGCCATCGGGTAGAGGATGTAGATGGCCAGGCCGGCGAAGTTGAGACCGAGGTAGCGACGCATCCAGACCAGCCACTCGCCGCGGTTGCGCGCCCACAGCCACACCGCCAGCGAGAGCCCCACCACGAAGTGGGAGGCGTAGACGGTCGTGAAGAACGTGTCGTACCAGCGCACCGGCGACTGCAGGGTGCACGGGTCGCCGCACCACGCCTGCTGCAGGGAGGTGGTCGGCAGGGTGCCCCCGAACAGCCACCGGTCGACGTCGATCGGCATCGTCCAGTGCACGGTGATGTCGAACTCGTCGACCCAGCCGCGGCTGTAGAAGTAGACCGCGAGCAGCAGCGCGGGGATCGACCAGTCGCGCGGGAAGCCCAGGTGGTGGCGCCACGGCGCCTCGACGTGCCAGGCGATCGTGAGCAGCCACAGCGTGATCAGGACCGCCCACGGGTCGTTGGGGATGCCGATCGAGGCCGACCACGCGACCAGCGCCATGATCCACACCCCCACCGCCACCGAGCGGGTGACGGGCCGGGTGACGGGCCGGGTGACCGGCCGGGTGACGGGCCGGGCGGGCGCGGCTCCCCCCGTCGGCTCGTCGCCGACCGCCGGCACCGAGGGCGCTGTCGTCATGACGAAACTCTAGGCCCAGGTGAACCCGAGATGGCCGTACGACGTCCGATCACCTCGCGATCAAGCACGTGTCCTAGTCGTGGGACCGGCGGACACCAGCGCCGTCGCCCGCCATGCTGTGGCCGTGGACACACCTGCCTCCCCGTCTCCTTCCGCCCCCGCCGCCTCCCCCGCCGTGCCGACCTCCCGGCTCGCCGGGCGTCGCGTGGTCGTCACCGGCGCCGGCTCCGGGATCGGCCGGGCCACCGCCCTGCGGCTGGCGCGCGAGGGCGCGCGCGTGACCGCCCTGGACGTCGTACCGGCCGGCCTCGCGGAGCTCGAGGCCGAGGCCGCGGCCGACCCCGGCGTCGACGGGCGGGTCCACACCGGTCCGGTCGACATCTCCGACGAGCAGTCGGTCGTCGCGGCGGTGAGCGCAGCCGTCGAGGCCGGCGGTGGCCTCGACGCGATCGTCAACGCCGCCGCGATCCACTACGGCGACCACACCCACACCACGACCCTCGCCCGCTGGCAGCGGATCATCGACGTCAACCTCACCGGCACGTTCCTGATGACCCGCGAGGCCCTGCCCGCGCTGCTCGAGTCGGAGCACGGCGGTGTGGTAGTCAACTTCAGCTCCACCTCGGCGTTCTTCGCCCACCCCTACATGGCGGCGTACGCCGCGACCAAGGGCGCGATCATGTCGTTCACCCACGCCATCGCCCTGGAGTACGCCGACCGCGGCCTGCGCGCGGTCAGCCTCGTGCCGGGCGGCATCGAGACCGCCATCACCGGCGCCACCCCCGCCAACCTGCCCGCCGACGTCGACTGGGACAAGTTCGCCAAGCTCATGCCGACGCTGCGCCGCGGGAAGTTCGGCGGACCCGACGACATCGCCGGCGTGGTCGCCATGCTCGTCAGCGACGACGGCCGCTACATCACCGGCACCGAGATCCGCGTCGACGGCGGCACGCATATGTGATGGGTCGACACCCGGTGGCTCGGGCCGCGGACCTGCGCTGCCTGGTAGCGCTGCCGCCGGCCTGGCCTCGCAGGCCCGACCGGCCCGGCGGCCCACCGGGGTCGACCGTGCGCCCTGTGGTCACCTTCTCGTCGGGTCGGGGCGCCTGTGCGTGGTCGGGGCTCGGGCCCAGGTCTGGTTCGTCAGTCTGGTCCGACCCCGACGATGGAGCAGTGACAGGACCGATGAAATTTCAGCGTCCCTGTCACAGGTTCAGCGTCCCGGTGGGACCACCGCGTGACCTACGCGGCCGCCCGACCCGGACCCCGAAAGACCCGGAGCCAGAAGGCACCCCGGTCCGGCTGGTGTGGTCTCGAGACGGTCGCGGGCGACCTCCTCGACCACCGTGGGTGGCGGCGGAGGTCAGGCCATGAGGCCGATGGGGGCCGAGGGCGCGAGACCGGGGAAGACGGTCGAGCGCTGTCCCGAGATCGCGGGGAAGCGCGACGACACGACCTCCCAGAGCACGTCGCGGAAGTCGTGGCGCAGGGCGAGGTCGCCGTCCTCGAGGTCGGCCTGGGCCAGCCCGGGCCAGGCACCGCGCACGCTGCCGCCGTCGACCCCGGCGCCGAGCAGCAGCATCGCGTTGGCGTAGCCGTGGTCGACGCCGCCGCTGCCGTTCTCCTCGACCCGGCGCCCGAACTCGCTGATCGTGACCACGGTGACCCGCGAGGCCGACGCACCAAGGTCGGCGAAGAAGGCGCTGACCGAGGCGGCGAAGTGGGTCAGGTGGTCGTGCATCCAGCCGCCGTCGGCGGCGCCGAGACCCTCGTGCATGTCCCAGTCGCCGTAGTCGATCGCGATCATCGAGGTGCCGAGGTCCTCACGCACCAGGGCGGCGGTGTTGGCGAGCACGGTCTGCAGCGGGCCCTCGGGGTACGCCGCGGTGCGCACCTTGGTGTCCGCCTGGTCGACCAGCGGGGCGAAGCGCTGGGCCGCGCCCACGGCCAACCGGACCCCCTGACCCAGCGGGGTGCGGCTCGGGCCCCACATCGTGCTGATCGAGCGACGGCGTACGGCGCCGCTCTGGCCGAGGTCGGCCACCGCGAAGTCGCCCACCTGGTAGGCACCCAGGGCGGCGGCGGGTCCGAGCATCGACACCGGCAGCAGGGTCTCCCCGAGCGACACCGCAGTCTCGGGGGCCGCGGTCGTGTCGAGGCCGGTGACCCGGTTGATCCACCCGACCCGGGCAGCCGACCCGGGGTCGGCGTCCTCGATCTGCTCCATGGCGGCGAAGTGGCTCCGGTTGGGCGCCGGCAGCCCGACCGCGTGGACCGCGCCCATGGTGCCGGCCCCCCACATGCCCATCAGCGGCGCGAGAGCCGGGTGCAGGCCGAAGCGCGGGTCGGCCCCGAGCAGGCTGCCCTCGGGCACCACGATGCCGGGGCGGTACGCCGCCAGGCGGTCGTGGTCGACCCCGCGGGGCACCACGACCGAGAGGCCGTCGGCGCCGCCACGCAGGCTCAGCACGACCACGACGTTGCCGCCGGGCTCGGCGCCGTACGCGACCTGCCGGAAGGCGTCGCCGAACACCTGGCCGGCCGCGAGCACGCCGCCCGCGGCCAGCGACGTGCCGAGCATCCGGCGTCGCGACAGGCGGAAGTCCGGGCACCCGCACGGGGTGCCGGCGCTGGTGGTCGAGGCGGTCGGGTCCATGTCGGGGTCCTCAGCGGTGCAGGTGGAGCGGGGAGTCGAGCAGGGAGGCCTGGATGCGGCGCAGCAGCCAGTAGTCAACGAGGACGTCGTCACGCGTCAGTCGTCGCGCCAGACCGATGCCGAGCACCTGGGCGATGCCGGTGCAGATCGCCGTGCCCGGCTTCTGTCCGAGCATCCGCAGCGAGACGGTGTCGATGACCGTCTGCAGGGTCGCGGGCATCGGCGGCAGCAGGGACTCCTCGCTGGGGAAGGCGGCCTGCTCGCTCGGCCACCACCGCGCCGCGAGGTCCTGGTGGTGACCGAAGCTGGTGAGCACCCGGCCGGCACCGGCCCACGCCGCGCCGAACTCGGGGTAGCCGTTGGGCGCCGGCCACTCGTAGGGGGCCTGCCCGTTGCCGGAGTACTGCCAGTACATCGAGCGGGCGAACGACTCGTCGGTCGTGGGCCGCTGGATCCTGATGCCGAGCGAGCGGACGGAGGCGATCCAGTCCTCCATCGGCATCCGCACCTTGCCCAGGGGGTCGGCACCGAAGTCGGGGTGGTCGACCATCGCGCGCAGCGTGGGCCTGATGGCGGTGCCGTGGGCCAGGTAGGCCTTGGCCACCGCCTTGACGATCGCGGGCGTCGGGGTGTCTGAGACGAACTTGACGCACAGCCGCCGCGCGAGCCGCTGGGCCGTCGCAGGGTGCCGCGCCAGGTAGGAGAGGTACGCCGTCGTCGCGGCCCGACCGTCGGCCGCGTCGTTGGCGTGGCGGAAGCCCAGGACCCGCACGGGACTCGTGTCGTGGTCGGCCGGGCTGTAGTAGGCCCGGAACTCCGGCCACCACAGGTCGACGCGGTAGCCGGTCAGCATCCGGGCCGAGGCCCTGACGTCGGCCTCGGCGTAGCCGCCGTCGACGCCGACGGTGTGCAGCTCGAGGAGCTCGCGCCCGAGGTTCTCGTTGGGGGCTTGCTTGGTGGAGGACGCGTTGTCGAGGTAGAGGCCCATGGCGGGGTGGATGACGGCCGCGCGCAGCAGGGCCTCGAAGCTGGTCAGCGCGTTGGCCCGGACCACCCGGTCGTAGTGGGCGCGCCAGAAGATCGCGTCGTCGTGGAACAGCGTGACGTTGAGCAGGTTGGACCAGAAGTCGGTCATCACCTCGTGCAGCTGGCGCGCACCGTGGACACGCCGGGCGACGGTCCAGCGGCTCAGGTCGACCGCGACCTCCCACGCGCCCTGGACGTCGTCGACCTGGTTCTGGAAGATCCGCTGCGGCGTCTGCGCGACCGAGGGGAACCAGCCGTCGACGGCGGCCCCGGCCGGGTCGAGCACGCGCGCCGGGACGAGCTGCTGCTCGAACCACGCGCGCGCCCCACCGGCCCGGCGTACGTCGGCGGCGAGCTGGGGCGTGAGGCCCCAGCTGAAGCGGCGGACCAGGTGGCGCTCTCGCGCCGGCAGCGGCGAGGGTGACGAGGCGCGGTAGACGCTGGCCGGCCGGCCGCGGCGGCGCGGCGGTGCGGCGTCGACGGGTGGCCGGGACCGTGACTGGGACACGCAGCACTCCTGGGAGACCGGACGCCGGTGGGGGACGGCGAGGTCGTCCCACGCTAGGCGCGCCACCGGCGGACCGACAGGGACGCGACCGAGGTCTGACCGATCGTCCGGCGTCCCTGGTCACGACGGGCCACGACGCCCCGACCGGTCGGCCCGCCGTGACCTCGGTCACCCGGCGAGCGTGAGTTTGACGGCGTAAGGAACGGGAAATGAGCGCGGGACGTCTGAGTCGATAAACTCGGGCACGGCCACCGTGCCGCTCACCTGCGGTGCGCCCAGTCCCACATCATCCTCCCACCCCCTCCACCAGTCGCGGAAGCAGGGTCAACGAGTGTCCGAGCAGCTCATCGACACACCGGTCGAACCCGCCGGTGAGCTGCGTCGTGAGCCTGCCGAGCGCACCGCCTGGCAGGCGGTGCTGTGGGCGCAGCGGGTCTCCTGGCTCGGCGCGATGGCCTGCGCCCTGGTGCTCGAGCTCTCCGGACTGATCGGCCAGGACGCCGGCTGGTGGCGCGCGACCTTCGTCAACGGCCTCGGCTACGTCGCCGACAGCCTCGTGATCTGGCTGGTCCTGCTGGTGCTGATCGCGCTGACCAACCGGGTGATCCTGTCGCTGGGCATCGTGGTGGCGTTCACCGTGGTCATCGCGGTCGCCAACCGGGTCAAGCTCGGGCTGCGCTCCGAGCCGATCTACCCCAGCGACGTCGACTTCCTCAAGCAGCCCAAGTTCCTGGCCACCATGGTGGCCCCCCACATGATGGTCGTGGCGGGCATCGGCCTGGCCGCGATCGTGCTCGCCGCCTGGTTCCTCGGCCGCAGGTACGAGCCGCGGATGGTGCCCATCTGGCCCTCCCACCTCTCGCTCGGCCGCCAGTTCGGCGCGGTCCTGGTGCGGGCCAGCGTCGTCACGCTGGCGCTCGCGCTGCTCGTCGACACCACCCACTTCAACAGCCCCGGCAACCCGTGGCGCGGCATCTACGAGGTCGGCGACGGCCAGAAGTGGCGCTACTGGGACCAGCGCGCCAACTACAACTCCAACGGCTTCGTCGGCGGCTTCCTCTACAACATGCCGACGGTCGCGATGGAGACCCCCGAGGGCTACAGCGAGCAGACGATGGACGCCCTCGCCACGCGCTACGAGCGGCTGGCGGCCAGGGTCAACCGCACCCGCACCGGGTCCCTCGACGACGTCAACGTCGTACTGGTCCTCAGCGAGTCGTTCTCCGACCCGACGCGCCTCAACGGCTTCCAGCTCGACGAGGACCCGATCCCGAAGACGCGCGCGCTGATGGAGGCCGGCACGTCCGGCACGATGATGCCCCAGCTCCTGGGCGGCGGCACCGCCAACATGGAGTTCGAGATGCTGACCGGGCAGTCGATCGGCCTGTTCGCGCCCCAGCTCAGCTCGCCGTACCAGATGCTGGTGCCGGGGTTCGACCAGTACCCCTCGGCCGTCGGGTGGTTCGGCTCGCACGGGCACACGCCGATCGCGGTCCACCCCTACATCACCAGCTTCTACAAGCGCGACCAGGTCTACAAGGTCTTCGGGTTCGACAGCTTTATCCACGACACGACGATGGCCGAGCAGGAGCGCATCGACGACAACGAGTTCATCGACGACCAGTCGGCCTTCGACGAGGTGCGCCGCCAGATCGACGCGTCCGCCTCACCGCTGATGGTCAACCTCGTCACGATGCAGAACCACATCCCCGTCGACGGCAACTACCACGACCCGATCGGCGTCCAGGGCGTCGACGGCGCCGAGGCCGACCGGATCGGCAACTACGCCCGCGGCCTGGCCCACACCGACGACGCCCTCGCCGACTTCCTGCAGAAGCTCAAGGACTCCGACGAGAAGACCGTCGTGGTGTTCTACGGCGACCACCTGCCCGGCATCTACAGCTCCGACACCATCGACCAGAACCCCGGCCTGGGCATGTACACCACGCCGTTCTTCCTGTGGAGCAGCGAGGGCACGCCCCAGAAGGTGCTGCCACAGAGCAGCCCGACCCAGTTCCTGCCTATGCTCTACGACCTGGCCAACGCCCCCATCCCGCCCTACTTCGCACTGCTCGACCGGCTGCGCACCAAGATCGCCGCCCTCGAGCAGGGCCGGATGCTCGACCCCACCGGGCAGCAGATCACCGTCGACGACCTCGACCGGCAGGGCACCAGGATCCTCAACGACGCCCGCCTGGTCCAGTACGACTTCTCGATCGGCAACCGCTACTCCGTCGACCGGATGTGGCCCGGGTCGCTGCGCTGAACGCTCCCCGGCCCTCACCGCCCTTCCCGCGGTTCGCCCCGGTCGCACGGCTGCGTCCGGTCGCGCTGGTCCAGCCCGGCACCGACCTGCCCGGGGCGCCGTACGCCGCCGTCGAGCGCGACCTGCCCGACGCCGGGTTCGCCGCCGAGGTCTCCTTGAGCTCCGGCCCCACCCGGTACGCCGCCACCTGGGACGGCACGCGCGTCGGGCTGGTCACCACCGTCGCGGGCCGCACCCGCCCGCACGTGAGCCGTCGCCACGGTCGCGCGGAGGACCCGACCGGCCTGGCCCTGAGCCTGACCGGCCCGTTCCTGACGGCCTGGACGCGCGAGGGCGAGCGGTGGGTGGCGCGGGCCGTCGTCGACCTCGACGAGCCCGGTGCGCCCGGCGGTCCGGACCCGCACGACGAGGGCTGGCTCGCCGGCCTCACCGCCGACGGCGACCGCGCAGGCTGCTTCGGCCAGCTGGGCCTGCGCGACGTCCGCGTGGTGACCGACGCCGACGGCACGCCGTGCACCGACGACGGCCGGGTGCTCCTGACCGCGACCAGCGCCGGGCCGGGCGGCTTCCGCACCGGGCACACCTCGGTGTGGTCGCTCGACCCCGACACCCTCGACCTCGGGCACCGCGGCGACCTGTTCTTCCGGCGCCCCGAACGACCCGGGGTGCTCGGCGACCACGCGACCCACCTGGTGCGCGACCGCGGGGTCGACGGGGGCGTCGAGGGGGACCGCTGGCTGGTCGCCACCAGCACCTGGGGCGACTTCGACCGGCGCCGCCGCGCGCGCGTCACCACCACCGTGGCCACCGTCCCCGCCACGACCGACGTGACCCGCGGCAGCCACGTGCTCGACACGGTGGCGCTGCGGCTGCCCACCCCGCCCGACTCGGTCGGGTCGTGGGACCCGCACCTGGTCCGCGACGGTGACGGGTGGTGGGCGACCTACGTCAGCGCGAGCCGCTTCTTCCGCTTCCACCCGGTCGTGGCCCAGGGCCCGGCCCTGGACCGGATGTCGCTGCGCGCCTCGGCCACCGGCCGCACGGCGACCGAGGGCCCGACCCTGGTCCGGCGCGACGACCGCTGGTGGGTGCTCGCCTCCGACGGTCGCGACGGGCCCCGCGCCCACCGGGCCCGCTACCCCGTGCTCGACCTCGACCTGCACCAGCACGGCCACCTCGACGCGGCGTACCCCACCAACCTGCCGTGGCCGAGCCTCGTCGACCTGCCCGGACGCCGGCCGCTGCTGGTCGGGTTCAACGGGGCTGCGTACGGCGGCCCGTTGCTGGGCTACGGGACGCACGGCGCGCTGGTCGTGCAGCGGGCCGGCGAGGACTGAGCCCCTCCTGCGGGTTGGCAGGCACGGCCCGGCCCCCTATTATCTGTAGTGTCTCAGTAGATATAGGAGTCAGCGATGAGCACCGTACGCGCCCCCCACCGCAGCCTCGACGACCTCCCGACGCGCGGTCGCGAGTCGCGGCGAGCCGACCTCGACCGTGACCTGGTCGCGGTGCTGAGCATGCTCGCGATCCTGGCCCTGACGGCCCTGTGCTTCCTGGCTCGCACCGCGCTGCCGGCCTGAGCCCCGCGCGTCCGTCCCCCTCCCGTCACCCTCCCGTCACGCCGCGCGACCCGCCCGGTCGTCCGGCGTGGCGGCGGGCTGCGCTACGGTCGGCAGCCGCGGCCCGTCGTGGCCACGACCCTGACCACCATCGAGAGGACACGTCATCCCCATGAACCGCACCGAGCTGCGCGAGGCCATCGCCACCGAGACGGGCCTCAGCGGCGCGCAGGCCGACCAGGCCCTCACCGCTGTGCTCGACGCCATCACCGGCGCCCTGGCCAAGGGCGACAAGGTCACCCTGCCGGGCTTCGGCACGTTCGAGACCCGTGAGCGCGCCGCGCGCCAGGGGCGCAACCCGCAGACCGGCGAGAGCATCGACATCGCCGCCAGCACCGCGCCCGCCTTCAAGGCCGGCGCCGCGCTCAAGAAGGCCGTCTCCGGCAGCTGAGCCACCCCCGTTCCACCCGGAGCCGGTCGGCCCTCCTCGTAGGGGCGACCGGCTCCGCCGGGTCTGCGCGACGGCACGGCCTCGCGCCGAATCGGCTCCGCCGGGGGTCCTGCCAGGCGAGAATGGCGATCGGAGGTGGCTCATGACGGACGGCGGCGACAGCCTGTGGCGCCGACTCTTCGACGCGACCCCTGACGCGATGTGGCTGGTCGGGTTCGACGGCGAGACGTTGATGGCCAACCAGCGCTTCGCCGACCTGGTCGGCCACCCGTACGAGACCATCACCAGCATCTCCGGGTTCGACATCGCCGACGAGGAGGGCCGGGTCGACTTCGCGCGACACCTCGAGGCGATGCGGGCCGGCCACCCCGGTGTCACCAACGAGGACGTCCTGGTCGTGCGCGGCGACGGCACCCGGATCTGGACCCTGTCGAGCTGGTCCCCGGTCCCCGACGCGGCCGGCACGGGAGTCGTCGGCTACCTCCACCGGCTCACCGAGCACACCGAGCAGCGCCACCTCCTCGACACGCTGCGCGACCGCGAGCTGCAGCTCGCCAACGCCCAACGCATCGCCCGCCTCGGCAGCTGGACGTGGGACCTCGAGACCGACCACCTCTGGTGGTCCCCCGAGCTCCTCGACGTCTACGGCGTCAGCGCGCAGGACTTCACCCCGACGCCCGACAGCATCGCCGAGCTGATCCACCCCGACGACCTGGCCACGGTCCGGTCCTCGGTCATCAGCGCGATGAAGACCAGTGACGGCTTCGTCCTCGAGGGCCGCGCGATCACCCCCGCCGGCGAGCTGCGCTGGATCCGCGGGGTCGCCGAGGTCGAGCGCGACGCGACGGGCCGCGCGGTCCGGCTGAGCGGCACGGGCCAGGACGTCACCGAACGACGCCAGGCCCTCGACGCCGCCACCACCGCGACCCGACGTCTCACGCTGCTGCAGCAGCTCGCCGAGGCCGCCAACCGCTCGAGCACCCTCGCCGACGCGCTGGTCCGCTCGGCCCGGCTGCTGGCCGGCTCGCGCGAGTGGACCCCGCTGTGCGTCGTCGTGCGCGCCGAGCGCGGGGCACCCCTCAGCGTCCTGCGCCTCCCCGAGCCCGCAGCCCCCGGCCTGCCCGCCCCCGACCTCGACGCGGCCGGCGAGTGCTGGCGCACCCGCGAGATGGTGCTCACGCGGCTGCCGGGCACGTCCGGCAGCCTCCTGCTGAGCCTCCCGGTCCGCGCGGGGCGCCAGATGGCCTGCGTGGTCCAGGTCGTCGCCGACCTCGACCGCCAGGACGACTACACCCGGTCGCTCATGGCCCAGGTCAGCGAGCAGCTCAGCAGCGTCGCCGAGCGCGAGCGGGCGGCCGACCAGCTCGAGGAGGCGCGCGACCAGGCGATGGCGGCCTCGCGGCACAAGTCCGAGTTCCTCGCCACGATGAGCCACGAGATCCGGACGCCCATGAACGGCGTGATCGGGTTGACCGACCTGCTCCTGCGCACCGACCTCGACGACCGGCAGCGGCGCCTGGCCGAGGGCCTGCGCGGCGCCGGCCTGACCCTGCTCTCGCTCATCAACGACGTCCTGGACCTGTCCAAGATCGAGTCGGGCAAGCTCGAGCTCGAGGCGATCGAGTTCGACGTGCGCCGCGTGGTCGACGAGACCGCGACGATCCTGGCCGGTCCCGCGGCCGAGAAGGGGCTCGAGCTGGTCGTCGGCTGCGACCCCGAGGTTCCCCGGCTGGTCCTGGGCGACCCGGTCCGCCTGGGACAGGTGCTCACCAACCTCGGCAGCAACGCCGTGAAGTTCACCGAGACCGGCGAGGTCGTCATCGACGTCCGGGTCGATCCCGACGACCAGCACGGGCAGGACGGGCAGGACGGGCAGGACAAGCCGCGCGGGCAGCACGGGGCCGGCCCGTCGGTCCTGCTCCGGGTCGAGGTGCGCGACACCGGCGTCGGGATCGCCGACGACGACCTCGACGGCCTGTTCGACGCCTTCACCCAGGCCGACCGCTCCACCACCCGCCAGCACGGTGGCACCGGCCTGGGCCTGGCGATCTCCCGTCAGCTCGTCGACGGGATGGGCGGGCGGATCGGGGTCCGCAGCGTCCCGGGCGCCGGCAGCGTCTTCTGGTTCACCGCCCGCTTCGGGGCCGTCGAGGCCGACGCCGACCCGCCGCGCGACGACCGTCCGCCCGAGCGCCGGCGGGTGCTCGTCGTCGCCGACCATCCGTCCACGGCGTCGTTCCTGCTGCGTCAGCTGACCGCGTGGCAGCTGCGGGTCGACCACGTCGCCTCCGCGCAGGAGGCGTCGGCCGCCCTGGCCGAGGCCGCCGACGCCGGCACCCCCTACGACGTGGCGCTGGTCGACCTCCCGGTCTCCGGCGACGCCGGCCCCGACCTCGGCCGTCGGGTGCGCGCCGACCCGACCGTCGGATCGGTCGACCTCGTCCTCGTGGCGGGTGACGGTGCGATGACCGACGACGAGATGCGCGCCGCCGGCTACCGCACGCGGGTGAGCAAGCCCGTGCGCACCTCCGAGCTGCGTGCCGCGCTCCTCGGCGCGAGCCACGAGCCGCACCGGGTCGTCGAGGACCGCCCCCCGCTCCCCACCAGGGCGCCGCTGGGCCTGCACGTCCTCGTCGTGGAGGACAACGCCGTCAACCAGCTCGTCGCGACGGGCCTGCTTGAGAACCTCGGCTGCACCGTCGCGGCCGTCGGCAACGGGGCCGAGGCCGTCGACGCGCTGTCCGAGGGGCACGACATCGACGTGGTGCTGATGGACTGCCGGATGCCGCGCATGGACGGCTTCGCCGCGACCCGCGCCATCCGCAGGCGCGAGGCCGCCCGGCCCGGGCGGCGGGTGCCGATCATCGCGATGACGGCCTCGGCCCTGCCCGGTGAGCGGGACCGCTGCCTGGCAGCCGGCATGGACGACTTCCTCACCAAGCCGGTCGACCCGGCCCAGCTCGCGGCGGCCGTGTCCCGGGCCGCGGCGCCCGGGCGCCTGCACCGCGCCCCCGCGGCCACCCCCGCCGCTCCCGTGAGCGCTCCTCCGGCCGGCGCCCTCGACCTCGAGCGGGTCGAGCTGCTGCGAGAGCTCGTCAAGGACGGCGTCACCTTCTTCGAGCGCACCCGCACCTCGTTCCTCTCGCGCATCGACGGCGCCGTGGCCCAGATCAGCACCGCCGTGGCCGACGGCGACGTCGAGCGCACCGGGGCGGACGCCCACCAGCTCAAGGGCAGCGCGTTCAACCTCGGCCTGGTGCGGGTGGGGGCCGCCGCGGCCGCGATCGAGGAGCTCGCCCTCACCGGCGACCTCACGGGCGCCGACGACCTGCTCGCGACGCTGCGCGACGCGGTCACCGAGGGCGTCGACGCCCTCATCGCCGTCGGCGGGCCCTGACCACCGGGCCGCACCGCCCACGGCCCTCGCGAGCACACGTCGACCTGTCGTGGGCACTACCCTGGGACCAGGCCCGCGCCACCCCTGCGAGCCCTCCGAGACCACCCACCCCGTGGTCGCCCACCACCTCGAACGGACACCACCCATGCCCTCCTCCGACGTCTTCGAGCTCGGCCCCGACCACGAGCAGGTCGTCTTCGCCCACGACCCCGCCACCGGCCTGCGCGCCATCATCGCGATCCACTCGACCGCCCTCGGCCCGGCCCTCGGCGGCACCCGCTTCCACCCCTACGCCTCGACCGACGCCGCCCTGGCCGACGTGCTCGACCTCTCGCGCGGCATGTCCTACAAGGCCGCGCTCGCGGGCCTCGACCTCGGTGGGGGCAAGGCCGTCATCATCGGCGACCCCGCCACGCTGAAGTCCGAGGCCCTGCTGCGGGCCTACGGCCGCTTCGTGCAGTCGCTCTCGGGCCGCTACCTCACCGCCTGCGACGTCGGCACCTACTCCGAGGACATGGACCAGGTCGCCCGCGAGTGCGACTACGTCACCGGCCGCACGGTCGCCCACGGCGGCGCCGGCGACAGCTCGGTGCTCACGGCGTACGGCGTCTTCCGCGGCATGCTGGCCGCCGCCGAGGTCGCGTGGGGCACCCCCGCCGGCAGCGGCGCGCTCGAGGGTCGCACCGTCGGCGTGGCCGGCGTCGGCAAGGTCGGCCGACACCTGGTCGGCCACCTCCTCGAGGCCGGCGCACGGGTGGTCGTCACCGACGTGTGGCAGCCCGCCGTCGACCGGGTGCTCGACGAGCACCCGTCGGTCCGGGTGGCCGAGTCCACCGAGGCCCTGGTCGCCTCCGCCCTCGACGTCTACGCCCCCTGCGCTCTGGGCCACGCCCTGACCGACGAGGTCGTCGACGTCCTCTCGGCCCGGGTGGTCTGCGGCGCCGCCAACAACCAGCTGGCCCACCCCGGGGTCGACAAGACCCTGGCCGACCGCGGCGTCGTCTACGCGCCCGACTACTGCGTCAACGCCGGCGGGCTGATCCAGGTCGCCGACGAGCTGGAGGGCTTCTCGTTCGAGCGCGCGCAGCAGCGCGCGACCACGATCTACGACACCACCCGCGCCGTGCTCGAGCTCGCGGCGGCCGACGGGGTCACCCCCGCCGTCGCGGCCGACCGGCTGGCCGAGAAGCGGATGCGCGAGGTCGGCCGGCTGCGCGGCATCTGGTTGCGCTGAGCGTCCGGCGGCGGGTGCCCCACCTGGTGCCCGCCGCTGCGACCTCCGGGGCAGGTGCGGGTCGGGGACGGACGGGCGCGGCCGTCCGCCCCGGACCCGAAGGCCCTGTGGCACGAGATGGCGTGCCGGTGCGGCCCGGTGTGGTCTCGTGACGCTCCCTAGCGGGAGCTCCTCGACCACCGTGGGGTGCAGTCGTGGCGCTTCCTGGCGGGAGCTACTCGAGCACGGTGTGCGCGCACGCGAGAGTCGGCCCACGCGACGATGCGCGAGGGTCCTACCGAGGGGAGAGGTCAGTCCCGGGAGCGGTCGGCGTAGTCCGACCACTCGTCGGGGAGCTCGTCTGCCACCGGGTCGGAATGGACTTCGTCGCCGTGCAGCTCCTTGGCCAGCGCCCCGAAGTCCGTCTCGTGAGTACGGTACTTCAGGTCGCGCGCGACCTTCGTCTGCTTGGCTTTCGCTCGGCCGCGGCCCATAGGGTCCAGCCCCCTCGCACACTTGGCCGGGCGCGTGTCCGCGTCCCGGGCTCTCTCAACAGGATCTCGTGAGGACAACGCTACCTGCTGCGTGTCTGTTCCGGCACGCGGGTTCGCGGTTTGGTGCCATTAATTCAAGAGTCGTACGTCACCAGTCGGGGTGCTGACCCGTCAGGCGCACCGTCGAGGCCTGGTCGGGGTCGACGTCGACCTGCCCGGCGACCCACGCCTTGAGCCCCAGGCCCTCGGCCAGGTGCAGGGCGGGGTCGACCGAGTCGGGCGGGCAGAGCACGACCATGCCGACGCCGCAGTTGAGGGTCGCCTCGAGGTCGTCCTGACTGAGGTCGCCGACACGACGGACCAGGTCGAAGACCGGCTGGGGGTTCCAGGTACCGCGCTCGAGGGTGGCGCGCAGCTCGACCGGCAGCACCCGGGCCAGGTTGGCGGCCAGCCCGCCACCGGTGACGTGGGCCATGGCGTGGACCTCGGTGTGGTCGGCCAGGGCCAGGCACGCCTTGGCAAAGATCCGGGTCGGCTCGAGCAGCTCCTCGCCCAGCGTGCGACCGAGCTCGGGCACGTCGCGGTCGAGGGCCCACCCGGCCTCCTGGAGCAGCACGTGGCGCACCAGCGAGTAGCCGTTGGAGTGCAGGCCCGAGGAGGCCAGCGCGATGACGGCGTCACCGGGGCGCACCCGGCCCGGGCCCAGCAGCCGGTCGGCCTCCACGACGCCGGTGGCGGCGCCGGCGACGTCGTACTCGTCGGGGGCCAGCAGACCGGGGTGCTCGGCGGTCTCGCCGCCGACCAGGGCGCAGCCGGCCTCGATGCAGGCCTCGGCGATGCCCTTGACGATCGCGGCGATCCGCTCGGGGACGACGCGGCCGGTGGCGATGTAGTCGGTCATGAAGAGCGGCTCGGCACCGCACACGACGAGGTCGTCGACGACCATGCCGACCAGGTCGAAGCCGATGGTGTCGTGCTTGTCCATGGCCTGGGCGATCGCGACCTTGGTGCCGACGCCGTCGGTCGACGTCGCGAGCAGCGGGCGCGTGTAGGACGTCAGCGCGCTGGCGTCGAAGAGCCCGGCGAACCCGCCGAGCCCGCCGATGACCTCGGGACGGCTGGCCTTGGCGACCCAGCCCTTCATCAGCTCGATCGCGGTGTCGGCGGCGTCGATGTCGACGCCCGCGCGGGCGTAGGCGTTCTGGGGCTGCTCGGTCACGAGGCCGTCCTCACGGGTTGTTGAGCACGGGCAGGGCCTTGCCGTGCGTGGGCGACTGGATCGAGGTCTCGAGCAGGTGCTTGCCGAGCATGCTCTCGTCGGGCAGCGGTACGGGGTACTCGCCGGTGAAGCACGCGCGGCACAGGGTGTCGGGGGCCTGCCTGGTGGCGCCGATCATCCCCTCGAGGGAGATGTAGCCGAGGCTGTCGGCACCGACGCTGGCGGCGATCTCGTCGGGGCTCAGGCCGTTGGCGATCAGCTCGGCGCGGGTCGCGAAGTCGATGCCGTAGAAGCACGGCCACTTCACCGGGGGGCTGGAGATGCGGACGTGGACCTCGAGAGCCCCGGCCTCGCGCAGCATCCGCACCTGGGCCCGCTGGGTGTTGCCGCGCACGATGGAGTCGTCGACGACGACGACGCGCTTGCCGCGGATCATGTGGTCGAGGGCGTTGAGCTTGAGCCGGATGCCGAGCTGGCGCAGGGTCTGGCTGGGCTGGATGAAGGTGCGGCCCACGTAGGCGTTCTTGACGAAGCCCTGGCCGAACGGGATGCCGCTCTCCTCGGCGTAGCCGGCGGCGGCGGGGGTGCCCGACTCGGGCACCGGGATGACCAGGTCGGCCTCGACGGGGAACTCGCGGGCGAGCTGGCGACCCATCTCGACGCGCGACTCGTGGACGCTGCGGCCGCTGATGGTGGCGTCGGGTCGCGCGAGGTAGACGTACTCGAAGACGCAGCCCTTGCGGTCGGCCTCGGCGAAGCGGTGCGAGCGCAGGCCGTTCTCGTCGATCACGATCATCTCGCCCGGCTCGACCTCGCGCACGACGCTCGCGCCGATGGTGGCCAGGGCGGCGTCCTCGCTCGCGACGACCCAGCCGCGGTCGAGCCGCCCCAGGACCAGCGGACGGATCCCCTGCGGGTCGCGGGCGGCGTAGAGGGTGTTCTCGTTCATCCACACGAAGCAGTAGGCGCCCCGCAGCAGCGGCAGCACCTCCATCGCGCGCTCCTCCAACGTCGTGTCGGGGTGGTGCGCGAGCAGGGCGGTCACCAGGCTGGTGTCGTTGGTGGCCGCGTTGCCGGGGCGGGTGTGCAGCTCGAGCTCGTCGTCGGGGCCCGGGAGAGCCTCGACCATCTCGCGCAGCTCGTGGGTGTTGATCAGGTTGCCGTTGTGGCCCAGCGCGATCGAGCCGTCGAACGTCGCCCGGAAGGTCGGCTGGGCGTTCTCCCAGGTGCTGGCCCCGGTGGTGGAGTAGCGCGCGTGGCCCACGGCCAGGTGGCCCTTGAGGGAGGCCAGCGTGGTCTCGTCGAAGACCTGCGAGACCAGCCCCATGTCCTTGTAGACCAGGATCTGGCGGCCGTTGCTCACCGCGATGCCGGCCGACTCCTGACCGCGGTGCTGCAGGGCGTAGAGCCCGAAGTAGGTCAGCTTGGCGACCTCCTCCCCCGGGGCCCAGACACCGAACACGCCACAGGCGTCCTGGGGTCCCTGGTCGTGAGGGTCGAGTGCCGCGGTCAGCCGACCGTCACCACCGGGCCGGGAGCGACTGCTCTGGAAAGGCACGGGCTCATCGTAGTCGCCCCCGCCCGACACTCGGACGGTTGCCCGATCTGCCGCCGGATCCGGCCGTCCGACGTAGGGTGAGGCAACCCACGACAAACGACGAGGCCACGTCTTGACCGACGGCTCATCCCTTGCACGCCCACAGATCGACGTCACCACCTGGTCCGACGCCGGGTCCCGTGACGCCCTCGACCTGGTGGCGTCCTCGGTGGCGGAGATGATCGGCTTCGAGATCGCGATCATCAGCGTCGTGCGCGGCGAGCAGATGTACGCCGTCTCCGTCGAGGGCAGCAGCGGCGCGACCGACGCGATGCTGGGCCTGGCCACGCCGATCTCGATGGTGCTGCCCGAGCTCGAGCGCGCCGACGACTGGGGCCGCTTCCACTTCGTCCCCCACGAGCGGATCGAGTCCGACGTCGACCCGATCGGGTGGATCCCCGACATGGAGCCGATCGACGCGCCTGACGCCTGGCACCCGCTCGACTTGCTGATCGCCCCGTTGTACGACGACGCGTCGCACATGATCGGCCTGCTGTCGATCGACGTGCCCAGCAGCGGCCGGCGCCCGGGCCCGACCCAGCGCGACCTGCTCGAGCGCTACGTCGGGCAGGCCGAGCGGGCGCTGCGGATGGCCGTCGAGCGCGACGAGCTCGCCGAGCGGATCCGGCTGGCCGAGGCGGCGCGTCGTGTCGTGCGGTTCGCGACCTCCCAGGACGACCTCGAGAGCGTGCTCGACGACTGCCGTGAGCCGCTGCTCGAGGGCTTCCGCGCCGACTACCTCAGCATCCGGACCTACCCCAGTGCCGGCGTCCCCTCCGCCGGCAGCCCGTCGAGCAACCTGCCGTCCGACCACGTCGACAAGATCCGCAGCCGCGCCCGGCGGGCCTGGGCGCAGCAGGAGGTCGTGATCGTCGGGGGACGCCCCGGGGGCGGCGACGAGGCCGGCGCTGTCGACACCGCCGAGCACCGGGCGATGACCGAGGCCATGGCCATGACGGGCCTGGGCACGGTGATGCTGGTGCCGCTCGGCGCCGGTCGCGAGAGCCTCGGCCACGTGATCCTGGGCCGCAAGGACCCCGACCTGCACTGGAGCCCCGACGAGCAGAGCGGCGCGCTCGACATCGCCCGTGACATCGGGCAGGCGGTGGTCAACTCGCGCAACCTGCTGCAGGAGCAGCAGCTGGTCTCCGAGCTGCGCCGCCTGGCGACCTACAAGTCCCAGGTCCTCAGCACCGTGTCGCACGAGCTCAAGAACCCGCTCAGCGCCATCACCGGCTATCTCGAGATGCTCGAGTCCGACCCGTCGGTCACCGGCGACGCGCGCCGCTCGATCGACGCCGTGGACCGGGCGGCACGCCGGATGGTGCGGGTCGTCGACGACCTGCTGCTCCTCGCCGCGGTCGAGGACCCCGACAGCGTCCGGCCCACCGAGCCGATGGACGCCGTACCCGTGCTGCTCGACGCGCTCGAGCTCACCCGGGTCGCCGCCGAGCGGCGCCAGCAGCGCCTGGAGGTCATCGCGCCCGAGGGCGAGGTGCGGGTCCGGTGCGACGCCGGCGACCTCGACCGGGTGCTCACCAACCTGCTCAGCAACGCGGTCAAGTACACCCCCCAGGGCCGGACGATCCGCGTCACGCTCGCCGACCGGGGCGACGAGGTCGAGCTGGCCGTCACCGACGAGGGGATCGGCATCTCGGCGGCCGACCAGGAGCGGTTGTTCACCGAGTTCTTCCGCTCCACCAACCCCGGGGCGTTCGCGCAGCCGGGCACCGGACTGGGCCTGACGATCTGCCGCCGGATCGTCGAGCGCCACGGCGGCCGCATCGAGGTCGAGTCCGAGCTCGGCGTCGGCAGCACCTTCCGGGTCTTCCTGCCCGCCGGGGACCGGTAGCCGCACCCCCCCCCGACGGGCGCGCTCAGGCGGGCGTGACGGCCCGCACGGCGCCGGACCGCGCGGGCGACGACGTCCGGGCCAGGATCCGGTCGGCGACCGCCGCGGCCTGCGCCCGGATCTCGGGGATGGCGGTCGACTCCCACAGGGTGCCCTTGCGTGACGGACCGACGGCGTACAGGCCGGGGACGGCCTCACCGTGCTCGCCGACCAGCTCTCCGCCGTCGAGGGTGTCGATGCCGAGCAGCAGCGGGTCGGGGGTCAGCAGGCCGCGCTCGCGCAGCGCGAGGAGCAGCGGGTCGTCGCTGCGCGTGACGTCGGTGGCCGGGCCCGTGCAGTTGACCAGGGCCTGGGCGGTGACGGCGGTCGGCAGGTCGCCGATGCGGACCTCGCAGTGCCCGCCCCGGTCGGCGACCGAGGTGAGGCCGCCGGCGAGCACGCTGAGCCGCCCCTCGTCCTGGTAGCCGCGGATGCGGGCGGCGACCTCGGGGGCCATGCGGTGACGCCGTACCTCCCACTCGTGGGCGTGGACGGCGAGGAAGCGACGGCGCTCGTCGAGCGGCAGGCGCTTCCACAACGGCGTCGTCGCCGCGCGCAGCCCGTCGACGACCGCACGCCAGCCGACCCCCTGGGTGGCGGCGGCGCGCACCTGGTCGCGGACGTGGTCGGCGAGCAGGTCGGCGGTCAGCGGCCCCTCCGGCACGGGCTGCACCCACGCCGTCGACGACGCGGCGACGTGGGCCGCCGGCAGGCGACCGCGGCGGCTGACCATGACGACCCGACGACGCGGGCCCTCCTCGAGCAGGGTGACGACCACGTCGACGGCCGTCAGGCCCGTGCCCACGACGACGACGGTCGCGTCGTCGGCGAGCACGCGCAGGGCACCGAGGTCCCAGGGGTCCGCGACGTACCAGGACGCCGGCGGCAGCTGGTCGCCGTCGAGGACCAGCGGCCGCGGCCGCTGGTGGCCGTGGGCGAGCACCACGCTGTCGGCGCGACTCACGTCACCCGCGGTCCGCACCTCGAAGCAGCCGTCGACCGCGACGACGTCGTCGACGCGGCCCGCGCAGATGCGCAGCCGGTGGTCGGCGACCTCGGCGAGCCGGTCCTGCAGGTAGGTCGCGAAGTCGAGGCGGGGCAGGAAGGCCTGGGGGTCGAGGCTGCGACCGGTGCGCCGGGCCCACTCGATCAGGTCCGAGGGGACGTCGGGGAAGGCACTCATGTGACGCGACCGCACGTTGAGCAGGTGCCGCGCGTCGTTGGTGCCGTAGGCGATGCCGCGCCCCACGATGCCCGTGGCCTCGTGGATCTCGACCCGCAGCCCCGGGTCGGCGCTGCGGCCCAGCAGGTTGATCGCGGTGAGCACGCCGCTGGCCCCGCCGCCGATCACCGCGACCCGGTGGTGGTCACCGCCGGGGTACGCGGTGGGCTTCGCGGCAGGGGTCGGGCGGGGGTGGGTAACCATCCCCAAAGTCTACAAACAAAGGTGACTCAATGGGTAAAGGTGAGGGTGTGTGGGAGCGGGTCCGAGTCATCGCCTGGTCCGAGGGTCTCGAGACGCGCAGGACCCCCGCGAGCACGCTCGCGGGGGTCCTGCACTACGCGACCCGATCGACCTGCGTCAGCGCATCGCGCGGGCGCCGGCCTCGATGGCCTCGCGGATGCGGACGTAGGAGCCGCACCGGCAGATGTTGCGGATGGTGTCGAGGTCGGACTCGCGGATGTCGCGGCCCTCGCGGCGCACCCGCTTGACCAGGGCCACCGCGGCCATGATCTGGCCGGGCTGGCAGTAGCCGCACTGGGAGACGTCGCGGTCGATCCAGGCCTGCTGCATCGGGTGCAGGTCGCCGGGGGTGGTCTTGGCCAGCCCCTCGATGGTGGTGACCCGGTCCTTGGGCTTGAGGTCACCCACGCGGACGGCGCAGGGGTTGAACGCCTTGCCGTTGATGTGGGACGTGCACGCCTTGCACACGTTGATGCCGCAGCCGTACTTGGGGCCGGTGACACCGAGGAGGTCGCGCAGGACCCAGAGGACCCGGACGTCGTCGTTGACGTTGACGGTCACGGTCTTGCCGTTGAGGATGAAGGTCTGCTTGGGCATGTTCTTCGAGTCTCCTTCGCCGTCAGCGGGCGAGCTTGAGGCCGTTGGTGGGCGAGGGCGGGATCGGCGGCACGAACGTCTTGGGCTTGAAGCTGATCTCCCCGTGGTTGATCGGGAAGAACTTCGGCATCGTCTTGGTCGCCCGGGCGTAGGCACACGCCACCGCGGCCGCGGTGGAGCCGACAGCCGCCTCACCGGCCCCACCGGGGGTCTCGGAGTCGGACTTGATGATGTGCACCTCGACCTTGGGCGGCACGTTCCACTGGCGCGTGTAGAAGTAGTTGTCCCAGCTGGCCTCGAGGAAGTGGCCGTCGCGCAGGTGGCAGCTGCTGGTCAGCGTCATGGCGATGCCGTCCATCGCCCCGCCCTGCATCTGGGCCTCCAGACCGCGCGGGTTGATGACCAGGCCGGGGTCGACCGCGATGACGACCTTGGTCACCCGCGGACCCGTCACGGTCTCCTTGCCGAGGTCGCGGTTGACCGTCCGGGGACGGCAGTCGATCTCGACCAGGACGGCCGTGCAGCCCTTGTACTCCTTGTGGATGGCGACACCCTGGGCCATGCCGGCGGGCATCGTGCGGCCCCAGTTGCCCTCCTCGGCCACCTTGCGCAGCGCGGTCTTGACGCGCTCGTCCTTGAGCATCTCGAGCCGGAACGCGACGGGGTCCTTGCCGACCTTCTTGGCGATCTGGTCGATCGTCAGCTCGGTCGCCGTGGCGGTGTCGGGCGAGTAGATGTTGCGCATCGACCCGGTGCTGAACTTGTCCTCGAACTCGAGCGGCTCGTTGAGCAGCTGGGTGACCAGGCCGAAGTTGTAGGGCAGCTCCTGGGTGAGGGTGAAGATGCTCTCGGCGAAGCTCAGCCCACCGAGCCCGAGCGGGTCGAGCTCGTCGGCCTGCGAGGTGATCATCTCGCCGAGGCCGTGGCTGAAGTCGGTGGTGACGCTGGTGTGGCGCTGCTCGAAGCTGAGCACCTGGCCGTTGAGCACGGTCGCGCGGCAGCGCGAGGTGGCCATGGGGTGCAGGCGACCCTGGCGGGGCTCGTCGGCGCGGTGCCACATCAGCTTGACCGGGACGCCCATCGCCTTGGAGATCTGGGCCGCCTCGATGGCGTGGTCGCCGAACAGCTTGTGGCCGAAGGAGCCACCACTGGTGATGACGTTGACCTTGACCTGCTCCTGCGTGAGGCCGACCGCCTCGGCCACGCGCTGCTGCGCAAGGATCGGCACCTTGAGGCCGGCCCAGATCGTCGCCCGGTCGGGACGGACGTCGGCGATGGCCGAGTAGGTCTCCAGCGCGGCGGTGCTGCGGAAGGCGAACGCGAAGTCGGTCTCGATCGTCTCGGCGAGGATCGGCACGTCCGGCACCGCGAGCGGGAGCTCGGCCGCGCGCAGCTTGGACAAGATGGTGGCGTCGGACTCGCCGGACACGGTGCCGGGGTTCCAGTCGACGTCCATCGCGCGGATCGCGTCGATGCACTGACCGAACGTCTTGGCCCGCACCGCGATGCCGGTCGGCACCTGGGCCACGTGGGTCACCCCGGGCATCCGCAGGATCCTCGAGCGGTTCTTGAGCCGCTTCGGGGTGCCCATGTGCTCGGGTGCCCGGCAGACCATGGTGGGCAGGGCGCCGGGGACCTGGAGGTCGGTGGTGAACCTCTTCTTGCCGGTCACCGCGTCGCGGGCGTCGATGCGGTTGCGGGGGCGGCCGACGACCTTGAACTCCTTGCGCGGGCGCAGCGTGACCTCGACGGCCTTGACGACCTGGCTCGCCGCCGCCTCGGCCAGGTCGCCGTAGCCGACCTGGTTGCCGGCCGGGTCGGTGATGACCCCGCCGATCGTGGTCAGGCGGTCGGCGGACGTGCCGAAGAGGATGGCCGCGGCCTCGAGCAGCTGCTGGCGGGCGATGGCGGCGGCGACGCGGATCGGCGTGTAGGTGGAGAACGTCGTGTTGGAGCCGCCGGTGAGCTGGTTGAGCAGCAGCTCGGGGCGTGCGGGCGCCAGCGTGACGTCGACCTTGTCGAAGGGCAGGTCGAGCTCGTCGGCGAGGATCATCGCCGTCGAGGTCATGATGCCCTGGCCGACCTCGGTGCGCGGGAGCGCGAACTGGGCGCGGCCCTGCTTGGTGATCGTGACGGAGATCAGCGCGGAGGTGGGCAGCGCGGAGTCAGTCTGCAGGTCCTCGAGGTCGTAGAACGACGGGATCTGCGGACCCGACGGGACGGCGGCGCGTGCCGGCCGGCCGGTGGCCAGGTCGGCCGCCACGACGAGCGTGCTGCCCGCCATCACGTAGCCGAGGAACGTGCGACGGTTGAGCGCACCGGACCCGCCGGAGGCGTTGTGCAGGTCGCTGGACGGGACGGAGGCGTCGAAGAGTTGAGTCATGTGAATCCCCATGGTGGCGAACGACCCGGGCCTCTGAGCAGGAGGCAGCCCGGGTGAGCAGCGTTCGTGCGACCACTGTGACAGCGATCACCGGACGGCACCATGCCGCGAGTGCCCATGATCACACCGGCGTCGTTGTGCACAGTGCACTGGATTTCACCCAGGTGGGTGGGAAGTGGAACCCAAGCCCATCCGGCGCGCGCGCAGGGCGAGGTCGAGCTCGACCGGCGGGGCGTCGTCGGTCAGGACGACGCCGGTCAGGTCGGCCACCCGGCGCAGCCGGTTGACCACCGTGTTGCGGTGGCAGTGCACCGCGGCGGCGGTCCGCGTGGCCGAGCCGGCGTGGGCCACCCAGGCGGTGAGGGTCTCGACCAGGACCCGCTGCTCGGCCGCCGGCAGGGCGTCGAGCGGCTCGACCCAGCGCGCGACCAGGCGCGACGCGGTCACCGGCGAGCTCAGCAGCAGCGCCTCCGGCAGCCGCTCGTCGAGCACGGCCAGCCCGGGCTGCGCGCCCTGGGCCCGCAGCGCGAGCACGGCCTGGCGGTAGCCGTCGTCGGCCGAGGCCAGCCCGGACACCACCGCGGACACCCCGACCGGGACGCCGTCGGCGCGGGCGGCGGCGTCCAGGGCGGCGTTGGCCTCTTTGGCGCTGTCGTCGCGCAGGGCGACCAGCCCCACCAGCCCCTCGGTACGGCGTACCCAGGCGGTCGCGTGGGGCGACAACCGGTCGTCGACGGCGCGGACGCCGAGCCGGGGGGCCACCACGACGAGCAGGTCGGCCGCCTGGGGCAGGTCGAGGCGCAGCGCGGCGTCGCGCGCGAACCCGGGCTCGCGACCCCGTCCGGCCAGCAGGCCCTCCCACAGCTCGGCGCGCTGCTGCTCGTCGGCGCGCACCAGGGAGCGCTCGTGGGCGTGGTAGGCCGTGGCCACCTGGGCGGAGGTCGCGTCGACGACCTCCCACAGCTGGGTGCCGATGTCGCGCAGCGCGGCGGCGTCGAGGACCTCCTCGCCGCGCTCGATGAGGTCCTCCCAGATCAGCCGGCCGCCCATCCGGAAGGAGCGCAGCACGTCGTCGAGGGGGACTCCCTGCTCGGCGCGGCGGGTGCCCGTCGCCCGCGCGGCGTCGTAGGCGGGGTCCTGGTCGTTCTGGTGCGGCCGCACGCCGGAGCCGACGGCGTCGGCCAGCAGCTCGAGGATGCGCACCACGTTGGTGACGCACGAGTGGCGCAGGTCGGAACGGCTGACCTGCGGGCCGCGGTAGGTCGGGTTGTCGCGCTGGATCGTGTCGACGAGCCGGTCGCTGATGACGTCGGCGCGCTCGCGTCGGTGACTGACCAGGAAGTCCAGGGTCGCGGCGCGCACGGGCGTGGTGCCTACAGCCGGCCCAGGTTGCGCAGCAGGAACGCCTCGGCGAGGACGACCTTCTCGAACTCGGCCAGGTGCAGGCCCTCGTTGGCGCCGTGGGCGCGGGTGTCGGGGTCCTCGACGCCGGTGACGAGCACGCTGGCCTCGGGGAAGGCCTCGAGGAACTCGGCGATGAACGGGATCGAGCCGCCGACACCCATGTCGACCGGGGCCGTGCCGTCCCAGGCCTCGGCGAACGCCGCGCGGGCCGCCTCGTAGGCCGGCCCGGTCGCGTCGATGGCCGTGGGCTCGCCGGTGTCGACGGTGGTGACGGTCATCGTCGCGCCCCAGGGGACGTGCTTCTCGAGGTGGGCAGTCAGGCAGGCCAGGGCGTTGGCGGTGGTGTCGCCGGGCGCGATCCGCAGGCTGAGCTTGGCGCGCGCGGCGGGGGTGAGGGTGTTGCTCGCGCCGTCGACCTTGGGGGCGTCGAGACCGGTGATGGTGAGCGCGGGCTGGGTCCACAGGCGCTCGACGACGGGCCCGCGGCCGATCCACTCGACGCCGGGGGCCGCGCCGCTCTCGGCGCGCAGCCGCGCCTCGGGGTACTCGACGTCGGCGGCCGGGCCGTGGTGGAGACCGGCGACCGCGACGGCGCCCTGCTCGTCGTACAGGGTGGCGAGGAGGGTGGTGAGCGTCATGATCGCGTCGGGCACCAGGCCGCCCCACATGCCGGAGTGGACGGCGTGGGTGAGGGTGCGCACCTCGACGTCGACGCGGACCAGGCCGCGCAGGCTGGTGGTGAGGGCGGGCTCGCCGATGTCCCAGTTGCCGGAGTCGGCGATGACGATGACGTCGGCGCGCAGCGCCTCCTGGTGCTCGGCCAGGAGCGCGGGGAGGGTGTCGGAGCCGACCTCCTCCTCGCCCTCGATGAACATGGTGACGCTGACCGGCAGGTCGTCGCCGAAGACGCGCAGCGCCCCGAGGTGGGCGGCGATGCCGGCCTTGTCGTCGGCGGCGCCGCGGCCGTAGAGGCGGTCACCGCGCTCGGTCGGCTCGAACGGCGGGCTGTCCCACTCGGCGTGGTCGTTCTCGGGCTGGACGTCGTGGTGGGCGTAGAGGAGCACGGTGGGGGCGCCCTCGGGGCCGGGCTTGTGGGCGATCACGGCGGGCGCGCCGCCGTCGGCGCTGACGATGTCGACGCTGGCGAACCCCTCGGCGCGGAACAGCGCCGCCACGGCCTCGGCGCTGCGCTGCACCTCGGAGGCGCGCGCCGGGTCGGCGCTGACGGACTCGATGCGGACGAGGTCCTCGAGGTCCTGGCGGATCTGCGGCAGCAGCTCGGTCACCTTGCGGCGGATGTCGTCGCTCATGCCGATCAACCTAGCGGGGGCCCGGGTACTATCGTCGGGGACCTTCTGCAGGCGACCCGGCACAGCGCCAGGTCGTGTGCAGAAGGTCCACGACTATCCCAGGGGGAGGTAGGAGGTGAGGTCGGTGCGCTCCCCGGAGGCCGAGACCCTGGCGTCGGTGAGGGCGTCGACCCAGGCGAGGGCGCCGGTGGCCAGGGCGATGAAGGTCTCGGCGTCGGTCTCGACGACGGCCGGCGGGGTGCCCCGGGTGTGGCGGACCCCCTCGATCACCTGCACCGCGGCGTACGGCGGGACGCGCACCTCGACCGAGGCGCCCGGCGCCTTGTCCTCGAGCAGGGCCAGGTAGTGCTTGACGAGCAGCTTGAGGTCGGCCCGCTCGGCCGTGCCGTCGCTCAGCCGGTCGGTCGCCGCGGCGACCGCGAGCGGGTCGGCGGGACGGAGTCGGGCGGGCACGCCCCGAGACTAGTGAGGTAGGCGGCCATCAGGTCGCCGGGGCGCCAGCCGGTGGCCCGGGCACGGGTCGTGTCGAGGCAGACGGGGTGCGCCAGCGTGTCGACGGCGTACGGCGTCAGCAGCGCCTCGCGGCGGGTCAGCCCCGCCAGCGCCTCGAGGCCGCGCGCGGCCCCGCGGGCCACGGGCAGCGGCAGGTGGGCGACGGTGACCGGCCGGGCCAGCGCCGCCCCGAGGACGGCGGCGACGGTCTCGTCGCGGCGTACCGGCACCCGGTCGGCGACGTTGTAGGGACCCGGCGGCCAGCCGAGCGCGGCGACGCACGCGGCGGCGAGGTTGTCGACGTGGGTCAGCGAGAGCGCGACGTCGGCGCCCGGCAGCACGATCCGGTCGCGGCGGCAGGCCCGGAGCAGCCGCGGCAGCAGGTGGGTGTCGCCGGGCCCGTAGACGGCGCGCGGTCGGACGACCACGGCCCCGGCGGCGAGCGCGAGACGGTCGCCGGCCGCCTTGGTGCGGCCGTAGGCGTTGAGGTGGCCGCTGCCGGTCGGGTGGTCCTCGGTGACCAGGCTGCGGTCGGGGCGCGGGTCGTAGACGCTCGACGAGCTCACCCAGACCACGCGCCGCTGACCCGCGGCGGCCAGCAGGCGGCGGGCCCCGTCGACGTTGACGCGCTCGAACTCGCGGGCGTCGGTGCCCGGACGCGGGTCGCCGACCGCCGCCGCGAGGTGGACCACCGCGTCGGTGCCGTCGAGGTCGGGCTCGTTGACCGCGGCGTCCCAGCGTCGCCACTCCCCCACGTCGGCGGGGCGGCGTCCCAGGGCCACCACCTCGTGGCCCTGCGCGACCAGCAGCCGGGCGACGCCCCCGCCGCAGAAGCCGGTGGCGCCGGTGACCGCGACCCTCACCGGACCCCCACGTCACCACACCGGACGACCAGCTGGCGCCAGGCGGGCAGGGCCGCGCGCCGGTCGGGCCGGGCCCGGACCACGTGCGGGGACTGCGGGGCGAGCGCCGCGAGCACGTCGTCGAGCTGCGTCCGGGCCAGGGCGGCCCCCGGGCAGGCGTGCGGTCCGGCGCCGAAGACGAGCCGGCTCACCGCCGCCGGCGCGGGGTGAACGACCGACGGGTCGCGCCGGTGGGCGTCGACGGCGTGGCGGACCACGAGCAGCAGCTGGTCGTCGGGGCCGACGTCGTGGCCGCCGACGACGGCCGGCGCGGCGGCGACGCGGGGCAGCAGCGGGGTCGGGGCCAGCACGCGCAGCAGCTCGTCGACCAGGACCGGCCGGCGGGCGTCGTCGCCCGCGTCGGACCACCACCCCTCGTCGGCGACCCAGGCCACGGCCCGCGGCACCGTGGCGTACGTCGTGGTGACCGCCGCGAGGGCCAGCATCTTGCCGAGCGGGTCGACGCGCCCGCCGCAGGCGTCGGCCAGGTGGTCGCGGTAGCGGGTCCGGCGCAGCGACGGCAGCTCGGCGGCCGCCGCGCTCGACGCCGTACGCCGGGCGGCCCGGGCGAGCGCGGCGCACTCGTCGGGCGTGAGGTCGAGGCCGAGCAGGGCGGCGGCCGTGCGCCCCGCGACCGCGTCGGCCAGGCGGCAGACGTCGAGCTCGCCGCCGGCGCGCAGCAGCGCGCCGGCCTCGTCGAGGACCGGACGCCACACCGGGCGCAGGGCGACCACCCCGCGCGAGTCGAGCCGCTCGGCCAGGGCCCGGCGCGAGGCGCGGTGCTCGCTGCCGGACTCGTCGAACAGGGCGCCGGCACCCTCGTGCTTGCGGATGGCGCCCCCGGTCGTGCGGGTGTCGGTGCGGTCGAGCGGTACGGAGGTGAGCACTGCTCTCACCTCGTCGTGGCCGTTCACGACGACCCGGGAACCCAGTCGCTGCACGGGCTTGCGGCGCACGCCGGCCATCAGGGCGAACAGGAGAGGGTGGCCTGCGAGGTAGACACGACGGTCCCGGCTGCGCGCGGTGGTCCTCACCGGACGTGCACCTCGTCGGAGGTGGGCGGGACGTAGCGGCGGTCCCAGTACCAGAGCAGGGTGCGCCGCACGCCCCACTCACGCAGCCGCCGCAGGCTGTTCTCGACGACGACCTCGTCGGCGCGCACGACGTGCGGGGTGACGCGACGGGCCCGGTTGAGCAGCTCGACGTCCTCGGAGCCCTCCTCGAGCCGCTGCAGGGACGCGCCTCCCGCACGGGAGTAGACGTCGGCGGTGATCGCGAACGAGTGGCCGTGGGTGAGCACGTAGGGCGCGAGGTAGTCGGGACCGCGGTGCTCGCCCCGGTAGCGCCCGTAGAGCGCCAGCAGCCGTTGCACCGAGGGCAGCACGAAGCGCTCGGCCCACGTCGGGTGCTCGTCGCGGCGCGGCACGCTCGCGCCGCAGACGACCTCGGCGCCGCGGGCGAACCGGTCGCGGATCGCGCTGACCCAGTCGGGGCGGGGCAGGGCGTCGGCGTCGGTGCGCGCGATCAGCAGGGCACCGTGGTCGAGCGCGAAGCGGACGCCCGCCCCGACGGCGTGCCCCACGCCCCGCTCGGGCTCGACGACGACGTGCACGGGGAACGGGGCGGTGGCGGCGAAGGCCTCGACGACCGCGACCGTGGCGTCGCTCGAGGCGTTGTCGGCGACGACGAGGCTGAAGCGGGTGTCGTCCTGCGCGGCGAGCGCGGCCAGGGTGGCGCCGATCCCGGCGGCCTCCTGGTAGGCCGGTACGACGACCCAGAGCGGCCGGTCGTCGGGCAGCGCCGGGTGCGACCACTCCTCGACGACCGAGGCGATGGACAGCGCGCGCAGCACGGCGCGCACCGAGAGCGCGACCCACAGGGCGGTCGCCACCAGCGTCGCGACGGCCCCGAAGACCGCGCTGCGACCGGGCATCGTGTGCTCGAGATAGGTGCCGCCCAGGGTGCCGAGGAGCAGGACCACGACCGTCGCGGCGACCGCGGCCCACGCGGTGCGGGCCGGCGACGGACGCCGCTCGTCGGGCCACGGCAGCAGCCACATCAGCCCGCCGACGAGCCCCCCGAGCAGGACCGCGCCGGCGACCTCGGCCGAGACGCGCGTCGGCATCGCGACGACGACCACCACCGCGACGGTCGCGGCGGCGTACAGCGCGGCGGCGAGCCAGACGTCGCGCAGGTTGTCGAGCACCGGGTTGCCCGAGCCGTTGTCCTGGCCGCAGACCGCCCGGAACGCCGTGCGCAGCGCCCGCACCGACCGCACCGAGAGCCACAGCACGATCGCGGCCGAGACCCAGGTGAGGCTGCGGTCGAGGTCGGCGCTCGCGGTGGTCACGACCTGGGCCACCTCGGTGGGCAGCGTGCGGTCGGCGGCGGTGCGCACCCCGCGGGCCACCGTGGAGTGGTCGGTGCCGGCCCAGCCGAGCACGGTGCCGACCAGCAGCAGCACCGGCACGAGGCCGACCAGCAGCGAGTAGGTCACCGAGCCCGCGAGCGCGTCGCCGTTGGCCCGCGTGTAGCGCCGGTGCGAGGCCATCAGCAGCTCGCGCCAGCGCCGGGCGGTCCGGCGGCTCGGGCTCGTCACGAGAGCATCCTGGCGGTCGCGGCGCGGTCGGGCTTGCGCGACCGCCCGCTCGTCGGGATGGTCGCGACCACGACGTCGTCGGGCCGGGCCCGGCCCAGGGCCGCCACCGGCGCCCGCAGCCGTCGTCGTACGTCGGCCTCGCTGACGCCCGGCTCGGGCTCGACGACCAGCACCAGGCGCTCGTCGAGGTCGTGCCCGGGCACACCGACCAGCAGGGCGAGGGCGACGCCGGGCACCTGCAGCGACGGCTCGTGCAGACCGGGGTAGATGTTGTCGGCGCCGCGCAGCACCATGTCCTTGAGCCGCCCGTGGAGCACGACCGAGCGCCCGACGACCTCGCCCCGGTCGCCGGTGGCGACCTCGTCGAGGTCGGGGCCGCCGAGGTAGCGGGCGGCGGTCCCCGTGCCGGCGACCACCACCTGGCCCTCGTCGTCGGTGCGGGCCGTCATGCCGGGCACGAGCTCCCCCACCAGGTCGCCGTCGCGGCCCTCGGCGGCGTGCGCGGCCTTGGTGCGCGCCTCCACCGCGGCGACGGGGAAGGCCTCGGTCATCGCGTAGACCCCCCACGCCTCCTCGGCCCCTGCGTCGCGCAGGCGCTCGAGCAGGCGCGCCGAGACCGGCGCTGAGCCGGCGAACACCCGCCCGGAGAAGCGGGTGCCGCCGGCGAGCAGGTCGCGGGCCTGGGGCGGGGTGACGTAGGTGAGCTGGGGTCGCAACGCCTGGATCGTGCGGCGCCCAGCGTGGGTCGCGACCGGCGCGCCGGCGAGCAGTGCGGGTGCCATGGCGAAGAAGGTGCTGCCGACGACGGGACGGCCGGGCCGCACGTCCGCGAGGTCGGTGACCGCGGCGAGCCCGGCCGAGAGCGACGCGGTGGTGTGCACGACCGCGCGCGGGTCGCCGGTCGTGCCGGAGGTGAAGATGACCAGCGCCTCGGCGGCGCGGTCGGGCCCGTCGCCGCAGCGGTCGGGCGACGGCCCGGCGGGGAGGCGGCGCGGGAGCACCGCGACCGGGGCGATCGCGTCGAGGGGGGCCAGTCGCAGGCCGGCGCACCGGGCGATCGGCGCGGCCCAGCCGGCCGCGGCGCGCACCAGGGGGTCGGCGACGACCAGCCGCGCGTCGGCGGCGCGGAGCCGGGCGGTGAGCAGGGCGGGCGGCACGGCCGGGTCGACGAGCGCGACGCGCACGAGCAGCCGCACGCAGGCCAGGACGACCGCGAGAGCGGCCGGCCCCGGCCGGACGGCGAGCGCGACCGTGTCGCCCTCCCCCAGGCCGCGCCGGTGCAGCTCGGCGGCCACGGCGAGCGCCCGCGCGGCGAGGTCGCCCCGCGTGAGCGTCGTACGCCGGGTGGTGACGAACGCGGGGGCGCCCGGCGTGGCGAGCAGCCGCGGCAGGAGCTCGTCGACGCTCACCGGGGGTCGGGGGTCAGCCGGCCGGGGCCGCGGTCGAGGTACCAGCGGGCGGCGCCGACGACGCCGTAGGCGTCGATGCGGCGCATGGAGTTCTCGGAGACCATCGTGCGGCGCTGCTGGATCGCGGTCGTGCAGCGGCGCACGCGGTTGAGGAAGGTGCGGTCGGTGGGCGAGGGCATGCGGGGCATACCGCCGCAGCGCTCGTAGAGGTCGGCCGTGATCGCCATGTTGTTGCCGGCGTGCATCTGGTAGGGCACGAGGTAGTCCGGACCGCGGTTCTTGGCGCGGTAACGACCGAAGAGGGCCGCACCGACGACCATCCCGCGGAAGGCGGCACGGGCGAGAGCACCGTTCTCGTCGCGGCGGGCGACCAGGTGGCCGCAGACCAGCTCGGCCCCGTCGGCGAACCCGCCACGCACCTCGGCGACCCAGTCGGGCCGTGGGAGGCAGTCGGCGTCGGTGCGCGCGAGGTGGGTGGCCCCGCCCGCGATCGCCGCGCGGAAGCCGGTGTCGACCGCGCACCCCACGCCCTTCTCGGGCTCGTCGAGCACGTGCACCACGAACGGCACCGTGCGGGCGAACTCACGGGCGACCGCACCGGTGCGGTCGCGCGAGCCGTTGTCGACGACGACGAGCGTGAAGTCGTCGTCGCTCTGCCGCGCCAGGGCTGCGAGCGTGGCCGGGAGCGTCGCCTCCTCGTCGTAGGCCGGGACCACGACCCACAGGTCCATCTGCTCCCTCGGCGTCGGGCCGCTCACGACTTGGTCCACAGGGTCGACATGACCGAGACGCCGCCGCCGAGACCGAGCAGCATGACGGTGTCGCCGGGGCGCAGCCGGTCCCACTGCCCGCTCAGCTGCAGCGGGAGCGTGGCGGAGGCGACGTTGCCGTGGGTCTCGATCGTGACGTCGAGCAGGTCGCGCGGCGCGCCGGTCACCTCGCAGAAGCGGTCGACGTACGGCGCGGTGACCTGGTGCACGAGGACCGCGGCGAGATCGCTCCACTCCAGGCCGGCGTGGGCCATGGTCGAGTCGACGATGGCGGGCCCGATCTTCTCGAAGACGCGCTTGAGCTCGGCGCCCGCGCCGGTGAAGTAGAGCTTGTCGTGGTCGCGGGGGTAGCGGCTGCCACCGCCGAAGATGCCGCCGACGGCCCAGTGCTCGCTGTGGGTCTCGGTCTCGGTGCGCCCGAACCCGCCGGTGGCGACGGGCTCGACGACCACGGCGGCGCCCGCGTCGCCGAACGTGTAGCCGGCGAAGTGGTGGACGGCGTCTCGGACGTCGCGGACCGACCACCGCGTCGACAGCGAGGGCGTCTCACCGGTCACGACGAGAGCGGTGCTCGCGCGGCCCGACTCGATCATCGCGCGGGCCAGGTCGAGGCCGTTGAGGAAGGAGTTGCAGGCGTTGGTGACGTCGAGGCAGTGCGCGCGCATGCCGAGCGCGTGGTTGACCACGTGGGCCGTGGCCGGCTCGACGAAGTCGCGCGTGGCGCTCGCGAAGAGCAGCAGGTCGACCTCCTCGGGCTCGCGGCCGGCCCGGGCCAGGGCGACCCGGGCGGCGTCGATCGCCAGCGACGACGCCCACTGCTCGCCCTCGACGACCACCCGGCGCTCGCTGATGCCGGTGATCCGCTCGAGCAGCCCGGCGGGGAGGGTGAAGCCGGAGGCGGCCTCGACGCGGGCCTGCAGGTCGGTCGTGGTGAGCACCGTGGGGGGCAGGACGTGGGCGGCGGCGGTGATGCCGACACGGACGGGGACGGGGGCAGCGGGGGCAGCGGGGAGGACGTCCGGGGACGGGCGAGGCATGGATCCGAGGCTAGGTGAGCGCGCGGGCGCTCGGGTGAGTATCGCTACTCCCCGTCGGGCGGTGCGTCGGTCGGTGCGTCGGTCGGCGCCTCGGTCGGTGCGTCGAGCGGTGCGTCGGTCGGCGGGACGACGGCGCCGGGCCGCTCGGGGTAGGGCTGCAGGGCCGACAGGAAGAGGTAGGTGCGCCGCTCGACGCTGCGGTCGTCACGGGTCCGGGTCACCCACCGGTCGAGCACCTCGGTGACCTCGGCGGCCAGCTGGCGGGCCTCGTCGCGGGTGAGCCGCACGGGCACGTCGCCCACCGTGCGCAGGGTGCCCTCGACCCGCTCGCCCTCGTAGGCCTGCTGGACGACGTACTGCGCCCACGCGGAGGCGGTGCGGCGGAACACGTCGGCCGCGGCGGGACCGCCGGGCGCCGCCTCGATCTCCTCGATGTTGATCGTGAAGCCGCTGTCGCTGACGGCGCGCCACACCCGGTCGCGTCGGTCCCGCGCGGCAGCGGGATCCTCCTCGACCAGGCCGTACTTGGCCAGCTGGCGCAGGTGGAAGCTGGCCTGGTTGGCCGGTACGTCGAGGGTGCGGGCGACGTCGGCGGCCCGCATGGGCCCCTGGGCGCTGAGCTCGTTGAGGATCCGGTTGCGCATCGGGTGGGCGATCGCCCGGAGCACCTGGGGGTCGCGGAGGTGCATCGGGTCGGCCACGGCACCATCCTAACCAATCCCGCACCATGTATTGCGCAACACATAATGCGCAACATATGGTGCGCAACATGCCGTCCTACCGCCGCCTCGCCCGCAACCACGACTTCACCGTGCTCTGGGTCGGCCAGACCGTCTCCAGCCTGGGCAGCCGGATGAGCCTGTTCGTCTTCCCGCTGCTGGCCTACGCGCTGACCGGCTCGGCGGTGGTCGCAGCGGTCGCCGAGGCGCTCCACCTGCTCGGTGTCGTGTGCGTGCTGCTGCCCGCCGGCGTGCTCGCCGACCGCGTCGACCGGCGTCGGCTGATGCGGCTGGCCAGCGGCTCCGGGGTCCTGCTCCACGCCTCGCTGGCGGTCGCCGGCCTCACCGACCACCTCGTGCTGGCGCACCTGCTGGTCGTGGCGCTGCTGACCGGGGTCTGCGCCGGGCTGTTCGCCCCGGCCGAGACCTCGGCGGTGCGTGCCGTCGTAGCGACCGACGACCTGACGACCGCGCTGAGCCAGAACCAGGCCCGCGAGCACGTCGCCGCCCTGCTCGGCGCACCCCTCGGCGGAGCCCTGTACGCCGTGACGCGGTGGCTGCCCTTCGCCGCCGACGCCGTGACCTACGCCGTCTCGTGGGTGCTGCTGGGCCGCATCCGCACCGACCTGTCGCCCATGCCCCACGAGGGCAGACGGGCGCGGGTGCGCGACGACCTCGCCACCGGCGCGCGGTTCGTGCTGGGGCAGCCGCTGTTCCGCACGCTGCTGACCTGGTCGGCGCTGACCAACCTGCTGGCCAACGCGCTGTTCTTCGTCGCCGTGCTGCGGCTGATCTCGGCGGACGTCGACCCGGTGCACCTCGGGCTCGTCGAGACCGCCGCCGGGGCGGCCGGGATCGCCGGGGCGGTCGTGGCACCGTGGGTCATCGAGCGCTTCGCGACCGGGTGGCTCACCATCGTGATCGCGTGGAGCTTCCTGCCGGTGCTGGTGCCGCTCGCGCTGTGGAGCGACCCGGCCGTCGTGGCCGTAGCGCTCGGGTCGGTGATGCTGCTCAATCCTGCGGGCAACGCGGGCATCGGGGCCTACCGGATCGCGGTGACCCCGCCGGACCTGCTCGGGCGCAGCCAGTCGTTCATGTCCTTCGCCTCGATGTCGGCGATGCCCCTGGCGCCGGTGCTGGCCGGCACGGCGCTGACGGTCCTGGGCGGAGCGGGCGCGGTGCTCGCGCTCGGGGCGCTCCTGGGCGTCGCGGCGCTCGTCCCGACCCTGAGCCGCACCGTGCGCTCGGTGCCCCGCCCGGAGGTCTGGCGGGCCGAGGTCGCCCCGGCGGCATCAGCGCCGGCGACCGTGTAGACAGGCCCCGTGGACGCTACCGTCGCCGGCCGCACGGCCCGCACCCTCGAGACCCTGCACGCGCTCGGCTACTTCGCGCCCGAGGTCGACGCCGAGGTGGCCGCCCTCGGGGTCCGCACGGGGCGGTCGACCTACTTCGCGTCGCGCTCCGCGGCGATGGGGGCCGTCGGCGCCGGCCCGGTGGCGGCGACGTTCTTCGTCTTCAACCCGGCGCTGGTCGCCAAGCTCGTGCCCGCCGTGTGGGAGGCCGCCTCGCCAGCCGACGTCGTCGCGGCCCGCCTGCGCGGGATCGACGCGGCCTACCGCCGGCTCCTCGGCGACGAGATCCTCGACTCCCCCGAGGTCGCCGAGGCCGCCGAGCTCACCCGCACCGCCGTTGCCGGCTGCGACCCCGCCGGCCGCCCGTTGTACGCCGGGCACGCCGACCTCGACTGGCCGCAGGCACCGCACCTGGCGCTGTGGCACGGGCTGACGCTGCTGCGCGAGTACCGCGGCGACGGCCACGTCGCGGCGCTCCTCGCGCACGGACTGACCGGGCTCGAGGCGCTGGTGACGCACACCGCGACCGGCAAGGGCTTCACCGAGCCGGCGGCCAAGCTGACCCGCGGGTGGTCCGACGAGCAGTGGGCCGGGGCGGTGGCCTCGCTCGCAGCCAGAGGCCTGATGACCGACGACGGTCGACTCACCGCCGCCGGCGAGGAGCAGCGGGTCTCGATCGAGGCCGCGACCGACCAGCTGGCGGTCGCGCCGTGGGCGACCCTCGGCGAGGAGGGTCGTGCCCGGCTCAAGGAGATCGGCAAGCCGCTGGTGATGACGGCGCTCGCGGCCGGGGCCTTCCCCGAGGGCGTCTTCGCCTGAGGGTCGGAGTCAGCCGAGCTCGACGACCGCGCCGGCCGCGCCCCGCCGGGCCAGGTCGACGACGGCAACGGCGACCCGCGACGCCGGCGCCCCGCCCGGCACGACGCACGTCACCCGCGCCCTCGGGGACGTGAGGCGCACCAGGCCGGCGGCCTCGGCGCCCGACGCGACGTGGACGACCACCCCCGGCTCGAGAGCCCGGCCCCGGCGCTGGTCGAGGCCGTCGAGGAACAGCTGCGTCAGGCGGGTCGGTGCGGCCACCGTGTCGACCAGCACGTCGGCGCCACCGAGGTCGCGCAGCCGGGCGGCGAGGAGCCCGAGGTCGTCGTCGCGGGTGACGTCGGCCTGCACCGACCAGGCCTGCACCCGGCAGGCGCGGGCGAACCCCGCGGTCTCGTCGGCGGCAGCCGCGTCACGGTCGACGGCCACGACGCCCGCGCCCACCCGCGCGAACCGCAGCGCGACCTCGCGGCCCAGGCCCGTCCCGGCCCCGGTCACGACGACGGTGCGCCAGCGCAGGTCCATGTCCCGACCGTACGGGTGGCCGGTCGCGGCCCCTGCGGTCGGCATGATGGAACCGTGCCGGAGGGGGACAGCGTCTACCAGCTCGCGCGCCGGCTCGACCGGTCGCTGCCGGGCCGCACCGTCGTGCGCTCGGACCTGCGGGTGCCCCGGTTGGCCACCCGCGACCTGGCCGGGCGCACCGTGGTCGAGCACGCGACGTACGGCAAGCACCTGCTGACCCGGTTCTCGGCCGGGGCCGGGGACGCGCCGGTGACCCTGCACAGCCACCTGCGCATGGACGGCGAGTGGTCGGTGACGCGGCCCGGCAAGGTGCTGCCGCGACGGCTGATGCCCGAGGTGCGCCTAGTGCTCGAGCTCGACTCCGGCTCGACGGCGTGGGGGCTGCGGCTGCACGACCTCGACCTGGCGCCGACCACCGACGAGGCGCGCTGGGTCGGCCACCTCGGCCCCGACCCCCTGCGCGGCGACTGGGACCCCGCCGAGGCCGTACGCCGCCTGCGCGCGACCCCGTCGACCCCGCTGGTCTCGGCGCTGCTCGACCAGACGCGGGTCTGCGGGCTGGGCAACCTGTGGGCCAACGAGCTGGCCTTCCTCATGGGCGTCAGCCCATGGACCCCGATCGGCGAGGTCGACGTCGAGCGGCTCGTGACCCGGGCCGCCACCGCCCTCAAGCACTCCGCCACCGTGCCGGGTGCCTACCAGGTCACCACCGGCCTGGCCCGCCGCGGCGAGAGCCACTGGGTCGCCGGCCGCCAGCGCCGCCCCTGCCTGCGCTGCGGGACGACCGTGCTGATGGTCGCCGAGCTGCCCGACGACGCGGCCCACCGGCGTACGTGGTGGTGCCCGCACTGCCAACCCGGCCCCGGCCCCGAGACCCGCGTGCCGTCCCCCCGACCGGGCTAGCCCTGGCCCCCGTCCTCCACAGATCCCCGTCGACCCGTCGCGTAGACGCGACGGGTCGACCTGCTTGTCCACAGATCTGGGTCGACCCGTCGCGTAGACGCGACGGGTCGACGTCGTTGTCCACAGGAGATGGCTAGGTTGGCGGCCATGGCAGACCTGGACCGGCTGGCTGCGCGCGAGGTGCGCCTGACCGTCGACCGGCTCGAGGAGCGCATCGCCGCCCGCTTCCCGGGGCGTGGGATCGGCCGGCTCGTGGTGCGGCTCGGCGCGCTGGTCGACGACGTCGACACCAGTGCACCCGACCGCAACCGGCGCCAGCGGCAGGCCCGGCTCGCGTCGCGCGTCGTCGCGGCGCTCGTGCTGGTGGCCACCGTGGTGGCGATGGGGCTCGCGCTGCGCGACGCCCTCGACCACGGGGTCGAGCGCACCGTCGACTGGCTGCCGCTGATCGAGTCGACGATCAACGACCTCGTGTTCGCCGCGATCGCGCTGTTCTTCCTCTACTCGATCCCCGAGCGGCTGCAGCGCGGGCGGTCGCTGGCCCTGCTGCACCGGCTGCGCTCGCTGGCGCACGTGGTCGACATGCACCAGCTCACCAAGGACCCCGAGCGGTTCCGCCCCGACTTCGTGGCGACCGCGCGCTCGGTCGACCCGCGGCTCACGCCGGCGGAGATGGAGCGCTACCTCGACTACTGCTCCGAGATCCTCAGCCTGGTCGGCAAGACCGCGGCCCTGGTGGCCGAGGAGTCGCGCGACGCCGTCGTGCTCGACGCCGTGGCCGGCATCGAGAACCTCACCACCAGCATGAGCCGCAAGATCTGGCAGAAGATCACCCTGCTCTCGCGGCTCTGAGGACGGTCCCGAGGGTGGCTACCCGATCCCGTCGAGCACCTCGAGCGTGCGCGTCCAGGCGTCGGACTCGACGTCGATGACGGTGAAGTGGTCGCCGTCGACCTCGACCAGTTCGGCCGTCGCCCCCGCGGCCGTCGCCCGGTCGACGTACGACGTCGACTGGCTCAGCGGGACGATGGTGTCGTCGGTGCCGTGCACGCACCAGACGGGCACGTCGAGCGGCAGCTGCTGCGCGGGGTCGTAGCGCTCGTCGGCGACCGTGGGCTGGTGGCCGAGGAACAACCCGGCGGCCCCTCCCCCGAGGTTCTGCGCCTCGGCCTCGACCAGGTCGAGGACCCCGGCCTGGCTGATCACGTGGGTGACCGGGACCTCGTCGGTCCAGCCGTAGCGGCCGCGGGCCGCCGCCCACGCGGCGAGGTGCCCGCCGGCGCTGTGCCCGAGGGTGACGACCCTCGCGGTGCCGACACCGAGGTCGGCGAGCTTGTCGATACCCGCGGCGACGTCGTCGAAGGTGGCCGGGGCCCCGCCGCCGCCCCCCTCGCCGTCACCGATGCGGCGGTACTCGAGGTTCCACGCGGCCCAGCCCGCACCCGCCAGCGAGACCGCCAGCGGGGTGCCGAGGTCCTCGGCGTTGTACTCGGAGCGCCAGAAGCCGCCGTGGATCACCACGACCACACCACGGGGCTTGCCCACCGGCAGGTGGAGCTCGCCGTACTGGCTGGGGTCGTCGCCGTAGGGCACCCGCCTGGGCCCCGGCAGGGCAGGATCGGCCACGGAATCGTCCTCTCCACACGCGGTCAGGGTCGGACCGAGCGCCGCGAGGGCGCTGAGGGCGAGGAAGCGTCGTCGGTCCACGGCCCTGATCCTCTCGCACGGGCGGTGACGCCCGCGTCCGGGTCGTGCGCCTCAGGCCAGGGCGGCCGGCAGCGTCGCCATCCAGGTCGAGCGGAGCTCGAGCAGGTTGACCTCGAACTGACCCTCGACCGCGAGCACGTCACCCCCGGTGACGCCCAGCTCGACGAGGGGTACGCCGTGGCGCCCGGCGAGCTCGACGAGCCGGTCGGTGTCGCGGTCGGCGACGGTGACCAGCACCCGGCCGGCCGACTCGGAGAACAGCGCGACGAACGGGTCGGCGGCGACGCTCTCGACGGCGACGGTCACGCCGCACATGTGCCGGATCGCGCACTCGGCCAGCGCCTGGGCGAGGCCGCCGTCGGAGAGGTCGTGCGCCGAGGTCAGCAGGCCGACCCCGTCGACCAGCAGCTCGGCCAGTCGCTTCTCGGCGGCCAGGTCGACCACGGGCGGGAGGCCGCCGAGGTGGCCGTGGACGACGTGGGCCCACTCCGAGCCGCTGAGCTCCTCGCGGGTCTCGCCCAGCAGGAACACCCGGTCACCGGTCTGGTCGCCCTCGACGGCCGCCCACGCGGACGGCGTACGGCGGGTGACGTCGTCGATCACGCCGAGCACGGCGACGACGGGGGTGGGCAGGATCGCGGTCTCGCCGGTCTGGTTGTAGAGCGAGACGTTGCCGCCGGTGACGGGGATGCCGAGCTCGAGGCAGCCGTCCTTGAGCCCGCGGCAGGCCTCGGCGAACTGCCACATGACACCGGGGTCCTCGGGCGAGCCGAAGTTGAGGCAGTCGGAGATGGCCAGCGGAACGGCGCCGCCGGTGGCGACGTTGCGGTAGGACTCGGCCAGCGCGAGCCGGGCGCCGGCGTAGGGGTCGAGGCGCGCGAAGCGGCCGTTGCAGTCGGTGGAGACGGCGACGCCGAGGTTGGTCGACTCGTCGACGCGGATCATGCCGCTGTCGCTGGGCTGGGCCAGGACGGTGTTGCCACGGACGTAGCGGTCGTACTGGTCGGTGATCCACGACTTGTCGCACAGGTTGGGGCTCGCGGCCAGCCTCAGCAGGGTGGCGCGCAGCTCGTCACCCGTCGACGGTCGCGGCAGCGACTCGGCGCCGTCGGCCTGGAGCACGTCCTGGCTGTCGGGGCGGGCGTAGGGGCGCTGGTAGGTGGGGCCGTCGTGGGCCACCGAGCGCGGGGGCACGTCGACGACGCGCTCGCCGTGCCAGTCGATCTCGAGGCGTCCGGTGTCGGTGACCTCGCCGACGACGACGGCCTCGACGTCCCACTTGGCGCAGATGGCCATGAAGCGCTCGACGTCGTCGGGGGTGACGACCGCCATCATGCGCTCCTGGCTCTCGCTCATGAGGATCTCCTCGGGCGCCAGGGTCGAGTCGCGCAGCGGCACCCGGTCGAGCTCGACGTGCATGCCGCCGTCGCCGGCCGAGGCCAGCTCGGACGTCGCGCAGGACAGCCCGGCGCCGCCGAGGTCCTGGATGCCGGCGACCACGCCGGCGGCGAAGAGCTCGAGGGTGCACTCGATGAGGAGCTTCTCCATGAAGGGGTCGCCGACCTGCACGCTCGGGCGCTTGGCCGGGCCGGTCGACTCGAAGGTCTCCGAGGCGAGGATCGAGACGCCGCCGATGCCGTCGCCACCGGTGCGGGCGCCGTACAGGATCACCTGGTTGCCGGTGCCGGAGGCGTTGGCGAGGTGGAGGTCCTCGTGGCGCAGCACGCCGACGCACAGGGCGTTGACCAGCGGGTTGCCGACGTAGGTCTCGTCGAAGACGGCCTCGCCGCCGATGTTGGGCAGGCCCAGGCAGTTGCCGTAGCCGCCGACCCCGGCGACGATGCCCGGCAGCACGCGCTGGGTGTCGGGGGCGTCGAGCGGGCCGAAGCGCAGGGGGTCCATGACGGCGACCGGGCGCGCACCCATGGCGAGGATGTCGCGCACGATGCCGCCGACGCCGGTCGCGGCGCCCTGGTAGGGCTCGACGAAGCTCGGGTGGTTGTGCGACTCGACCTTGAAGGTCACGGCGTAGCCCTGGCCGATGTCGATGACGCCGGCGTTCTCGCCGATGCCGGCGAGCATGCCGCCGATCGGCGTGTGCTGCGGGATCTCGGAGAACTGCTTGAGGTGCACCTTGGTCGACTTGTAGGAGCAGTGCTCGCTCCACATCACCGAGTACATCGCCAGCTCGGAGCTGGTGGGGCGCCGTCCGAGGATCTCGCGGATCGACTGGTACTCGTCGGCCTTGAGGCCGAGGTCGGCCCACGGCTGCTCGCGACCGGGGTCGGTGGCCGCGACGGCCACGGTGTCGAGGGCGGACGTCGGCGCAGCGGGCTCGGTCACAGGCGAAATCTACCGGGGCCCGCTGGCGCCCCCGCCGGTGCCTTACCGGTCGCGCTACCGGTCGCGCTGCCGGTCGTGGGCCAGGGCGCCCATGGGGTCCCAGGCCGGCAGCACGATGGGCTCGGTGTCGAGGGCGGCCCGCAGGTCGGCCGGCAGCCGGTCGCGACGTACGGCGGTCTCGAAGACGTACTCGTCGAACCAGCCGTCGGTCATCGTCCAGAACCCCTGGTCGCCCTTCTCGGCACCCCAGCTGTTCTCGACGCGCCAGCGACGGGCGCGGCCGTCGACGACGTCGACGCCGGTGAGCATCATCGCGTGGGTCATCGCGGTCGCCCCGTGCAGCAGTCGGTCGGCCTTGTCGAGGTCGGTCGTGGTGCCGTAGACCCCGTCGTAGTCGTAGAGCTCGGCGTCCCAGGACCCGGAGTCGCCGTGGTGCATCTGGTCGACGTCGCAGCCGAACCACACGGGCTCGCCGCCGACGATCGCCTCCTGCGCCCAGGTCTTGATCTGGGCGATGTCGACGTTGAGGTAGACCACCGGCGGCGCCCCGACGACGTTGCCGAGGTGCTCGACGGTGAAGGTGCGGCCCAGCGGGCTGCTCGGGCGCGGGTCGTGGACCACGCAGACGTAGTCGTCCAGCGGCACGTCGACCCAGCGGGCGGCGAACTCGAGGGGCGTCGTCTCGGGCTCGCGGTGGAAGACGTCGTCCTTGTCGGTCCACTGCCACGCGAAGCGCTCGGGTGGCGTGCCGAGGTGCAGCGAGAGCATCTTGTGGACGACGTCGAGGGTCTCCTCCTTGCGCTGGCGCAGCTGCTCCAGGCCGTCACCGGCCGCCGCCGCCGCGCGCAGGTCGCGGGCGGCCTGGCGCAGCACGGCGGCCAGCCGGGTGTTGAGCTGGTGGGTGGCCCCGGACGAGGCGGTCTCGGGCATCACCGACTGGGGCACCAGGCCGTGCTTGGCGACCAGCGCGACGAACATGTTCCACTGCCCGCCGTCCTCGGTGGGGCTGGCCATCAGGTGGGCCACGGTGCGGTCGTCGACGTCGCGGTCGGCCAGGGCGATGACCGCCTCGAGCCAGTGGTTGGCCTTCTCGAGCTTGTCCCAGAAGAGCAGGTGGTTCTGCGAGAACTCGAAGTCCTTGAGGCCCATCTGGCGTGCCGCGCCCACGCGCAGGAGGTTGAGCCCGGCGAACAGCCAGCACCGACCGCTCTTCTGCTGGTTGGTGACGGCCCAGGCGTCGAGCCGGTGCGACATCGACCGGTCGACGGCCAGGGCGCGCCGCCGGTCGAGCGCCACCGTGTCGACGGGGTGGGCGGTCAGCGCGTTCTGCCAGAGCTGGTGCTGGGGATCAGCCGCCCGCTGCTTGCTGAACGCGTCGAGCAGGTCGGGTCCGAGCTGTCCGTGGGTCACGTCGACGAACATACGCCCGAAGGTCAGGCGCGGGCGAGCATCCCGTCGGCCACGACCTCGAGCAGCGGGCGTACGGCGTCGGCGTCGAGCTCGGACTGGTCGGCGACCGCCGCGACCCCGCCGACCAGGCGGCAGACCTGCACCGAGTCGACGCCCGGGCGCAGGGCACCGCGCGCGGCGAGCTGGTCCATGACGCGGTCGGCCGCCCCGGAGAGCACCTGGCACTTGCTGCGGATCGGCGACTCGGGGTTGCCCATCGCCGTGGTGATCTTGGCCGGCCCGCCCTTGTGGAGGCTGATCAGCTCGACGTAGGTCTCGAACCAGCGCAGCAGCAGGTCGCGGTCGGAGCCCTCGAAGGCCAGCACCTTGTCGGTCGACTCGGTGACCCGGTCGACCCAGCTCTGCATGAGCGCGTCGATCAGGTCGTCGCGGGTCGGGAAGTGGCGGTAGAGGGTGCCGGCGCCGACCCCGGCGCGCTTGGCGACCAGGTCGAGCGAGGCGTCGTAGCCCTGCTCGCGAAACACGTCGCGGGCGACCTCGACGATGCGGTCGCGGTTGCGCTTGGCGTCGGCGCGCACGGCAATCTTCCTCTTTCCACTTGCTAAACGGAGAGTGTCTCCGTATCGTGGTGCAAGAACCGGAGAACGTCTCCACTATACGTCCCCCTCGGCCGATCGGCCAGAACAGGACCTCCTCCTCCCATGTCGCACCAGACACTGTCCCCTGCCCACCAGGCCCTTCCCGACGACCTGCCGCCCGACGCCACCCGCGCCGCGGCCGGCATCGCCCTGGTCCTGGTCGCCCAGCTCATGCTCGTCCTCGACGCGACCGTCGTGAACGTCGCGCTCCCCCACATCGCCACCGACCTGTCCTTCGGCCCGGCCGGGCTGTCGTGGGTCCTCAACGCCTACACCCTCGCCTTCGGCGGCCTGCTGCTGCTCGGGGGCCGGCTCGGCGACGTCTTCGGGCGCCGCCGGATGTTCGAGGCCGGCCTCGCGCTCTTCACCGTCGCCTCGCTGCTCGGCGGCCTGGCCCAGACCCCCGGCATGCTCGTCGGTGCCCGCGCCCTCCAGGGCGTCGGCGCCGCCCTCGCCGCCCCCGGGGTGCTCGCCCTGCTCACCACCAGCGCGCCCGACGAGGCCGCCCGCAACCGCGCCCTCGCGCTCTTCGGGGCCGTGTCGTCGGGCGGCATGTCGATCGGCCTGCTGCTCGGCGGCGCGCTCACCGACCTCGGCTCGTGGCGCTGGACGATGTTCATCAACGTGCCGATCGGCCTGGCCGTCCTGGCGCTCACCCGCCGCGTCCTCGACGAGACCACCCGCCGTCCTGGTCGCTTCGACGTCGTCGGCGCCCTCACCGCGACCGGTGGTGCCGTGTCGGTCGTGTGGGCGCTGATCCAGGCCCCCGAGCACGGGTGGGCCTCGGCCCGCGTGCTCGGCGGGCTCGCGCTCGGCGCCGCCCTGATCGCCCTGCTCGCCCGTACCGAGCTGCGGGTCGCCCACCCGATGCTGCGTCCCGAGCTCCTGCGCGACGGCCGCCGCGTCGGCGGCCTGGCCGTGATGGCCCTGGTCGTCGGCGGCCAGCTGTCGATGTTCTTCCTCGCCGTGCAGTTCATCGAGGGTGAGCTCGGCTTCGGCCCGATGGAGTCGGGCCTGGCCTTCCTGCCGCTGACGCTCGGCATCTTCGCGATGTCGCGGGTCACCCCGCGGCTGCTGGCCCGCTTCGGCCCGAGCCCGATGATCATCGTCGGCGCGACCGGCCTGGCCACCAGCTTCGCGTGGCTGAGCACGCTCTCGGCCTCCGACGACTACCTCTCGGGCCTGTTCGGCCCGATGCTGCTCAACGGCCTGTCGGCGGGCCTGGCCTTCATGCCCGTCACCGCCATCGTCCTGGCCGGCGTCGAGCCCGAGCACGCCGGCTCGGCCTCCGGGCTGTTGCAGACCTTCCAGCAGCTCGGCGGCGCCATCGGCCTGGCCGTCATCGTCTCGGTGTACGCCGTGGGCGCGGTGCCCGGCGAGTTCCTGCCCGGCGCGCGGGCGGCGTTCCTCACCTCGGCGGGCTTCGCCGCCGTGGCCCTGGCGGTCGGCGTCGCCCTGCACCTGCAGGGCCGTCGTACGGCACGGGGCCGGGCGGGAGCGGACGAGCCGCGAGTCGTGGCCGTGGAGGCTGCCTGACCCTCGTGCTCCGGCTCGACCGTCCGTCCGCGCGTGCGGACGGGCGGTCGAGTCGCAGGGGGGTGAGAGCGGGTCGGGCAGCCCCCGGGCTCAGGCCGACTCGGGCCTGCGCACCTGCCAGTGCTCGCCGTCCCACCACCAGTGCCCGTCGCAGCTGAAGACGGGCGGACCGCCGGGCCACGGGTCGGCCTGGAAGGCCGGCGCCCAGGCCAGGACGGCTGGTTCGGTCCAGGTGTCCTCGCTCATGGTCCGGCTCCTCGCCTCGGTGGGGGAACACCAGCGTGATCCCGCGGCCCGACCCACGTCCGGCGAACCGGGCCACGCCGACCGAACGGACGCAGGGATCCCCCGAACGGGCCACCCCGGGCCCGTCTGACCGTCGTCGACCCCGGGCGCGGGTTACGGTCGGGCCATGTCACTGCGCCCGTCGTCCCTGCGCTCGGCGCTGGCCCCGATCGCGCTCGGCGCGGTCCTCCTCGGCGGGCTCCTCGCGTGCGGCGGTGGCGACGACGGCGCCGACGCACCCGGCGCGGCACCGGGCGCCCCGACCGCCCCGGCCACCACCGCGACGGCCCCGGCCTCCCCGACGCCCTCGTCGACCCGGCCGCCGACACCGACACCCACCTCGACCCCGGCTCAGGCGGCGCCGTTCGGCGGTCGGCACGTGGTCGCGATCTCGATCGACGGCCTCAACCCCGACGCCCTGCGGACCCTCGGCCGCGACGGTGCCCCGGCGATCTGGTCGCTGATCGACCGCGGCACCGCCACGCTCGACGCGCGCGCCGAGGTCGAGCAGACGGTGACGCTGCCCAACCACGTCGGCATGGTCACCGGCCGTCCGATCGACCCCGCGGCCGGCGGCCACGGCGTCACCTGGAACGACGACCTCCCGGGCCGCACCGTGCAGCAGGCCGCCGGCGAGCCCGTAGCGTCGGTCTTCGACGTCGTCCACGACGCCGGCGGGAGCACCGCGGTGTTCGCGGGCAAGACGAAGTTCGACCTGCTCGAGGCCTCGTGGCCCGACGCCATCGACACGATCGACATCCTCGACGACCTGCCGCAGCTGACCACCGACGTCACCGCCGACCTCGCCGACCAGCACCGCACGTTCACCTTCGTGCACGTCGCCGAGCCCGACCTGGTCGGCCACGTGGAGGGATGGCTCTCCCCGGCCTACCTCGACGCCGTCCGGCGCTCCGACGCCTTCGTCGGCCGCCTGCTCGAGGTCGTGGACGCGACGCCGCAGCTGCGCGACCACACGGTCGTGGTGCTCACCGCCGACCACGGCGGCCGCGGCCTCGACCACGGCGACCCCGCGCTCGCCGACGACTACACGATCCCGTTCGTGGTGGCCGGTGACGGCGTGCCCGCCGGCGACCTCTACGACCTGTCGCCCGGCCTGCGCGACCCCGGCACCGGGCGGCCGTCGTACGCCGGTCCGCAGCCGATCCGCAACTGCGACCTGGCCAACGTGTCGCTGCGCGCGCTCGGTCTCGCTGAGGTGCCGGGCAGCCGGTGTGTCGGCGCCCGCTCGGTGCCCGTACGCCGACCCTGATCTCGAATTACAGCGTTGTAGTTGTCGCGAACGCCTGTTACGGGTGTGACTCGTGAGGCTAGGGTTCCGCACACGACGGTCCCGCCCCGCCTCTTCCCCCTGGAGCTCCGCCATGCGTACGGCCCTGTCCCGACACCTGCTGCGCCCCGCCCTGCTGGGCGTGACCGCGACGGCCCTGCTCGCCTCGGGGGTCGCGAGCACGGCCGCCGGCCCGACCGTCCTGACCACCGACGTCAGCACGAGCACGACGGCCGGCACCGCCGCGCGCGCCACCGCCCTGCCCCCGACCCCCGGCGACTTCACCGGCTACGGCTTCGACCAGTGCCTGGCCCCGACGCAGGCCACGATGAACCGGTGGCTGAGCAGCTCGCCGTACCTCGCGGTCGGCATCTACATCTCCGGCGACTCCCGCGCGTGCCGCGACCAGCCCCACCTGACCCCGACGTGGATCCGCACCCAGCTGAAGAACGGCTGGAAGCTGCTGCCGATCACGCTCGGTCCGCAGGCGTCGTGCCAGCCTCGCTTCCCGCGCTACAGCGACGACTTCACCATCGACCCGTTCCGCGGCAAGGGCCGCTACCCCCGCGCCCGGGAGATGGGCCGCGCCTCGGGCGCGAGCACCGTCGCCGACGCCCAGAAGCTGGGCATCCCCGCCGGCAGCACCCTGTGGTACGACCTCGAGGGCTTCGACTCCACCAACACCGCCTGCCGCGAGTCGGCGCTGGCGTTCTTGTCCGACTGGGTCACCACCGTCAAGGCCGCGGGCTTCGTCACCGGCGTCTACTCCAGCGCCGGGTCGGGCATCCAGGTGCTCGACGAGGTCCGCGCGACCCGCCCCTCGGCGTACCGGCTGCCCGACCGGATCTGGCTGGCCCGCTGGGACGGCGTCGCCAACACCTCGACGTCCTACATCCGTGAGGACGGCTGGCGCCCGGGTGGCCGCGTCAAGCAGTACCGCGGCGGGCACGACGAGACCTGGGGCGGCGTGCGGATCAACATCGACACCAACTACCTCGACCTCGGCAAGGGCATGGTCGCCGCCCCCGAGGCCCACTGCGGCTCCACCAAGGTCGACTTCGTCGACTACGGCACCCTCGAGCCCGCCCGCGAGGGCTACGTCGCCCCCGCCGACCGGGTCGCCGCACTCAAGTGCCTGATGAAGGAGCGCGGCTACTACGACGGGCCGGTCGACGGCACCTACGGCTCCGGCATCATCGCGAGCGTGCGCCGGTGGAAGGCCGAGCGCAGCCAGCCCGCCGACGACCGCTGGTTCCGCAAGGACTGGACCGCGCTGCTCTCCGGCGGCTCGCGCCCGATCCTCAAGCTCGGCTCGGCCAGCGCCTACGGCCCCTACGTACGCCGCGTGCAGCGGGCGGTCAACGCCGCCGACATCGGCGCCAAGACCAACGTCGACGGCACCTTCAGCACCGACACCACCGCCGCGGTCAAGCGCTACCAGCGCCGCGTCGGGCTGACCCAGTCGGGCATCGTCGACCTCCCCACGTGGGCCAAGCTGCAGGCCGGCATCCGCTAGCCCACACCCCTCGGCGCACGACCTCGCACGACACCTAGGGTGCGACCCATGGTCAACGAGGGCATGCAGCAGACCTGGACCCAGCTGGCGGCGGGCTGGGTCGAGCACCAGGAGATCTTCGACGCGATCTTCGCCCCGGTGACCACCGCGCTGCTGGCGCGCGCCGGCCTCGACGAGGGCCACCGGGTCCTCGACGTGGGCTGCGGCTCGGGCTCCCTGCTGGCGGCGGCGGTGGACGCCGGGGCGCTCGCCGTCGGCGTCGACGTCTCCCCCGGCATGGTGGCCGCGGCGCGGTCCCGGGTGCCTGGCGCGCGGGTGCTGCTCGCCGACGCCCAGACCACCGACCTGCTCGCGGCGGCCCCGGGAGACCCCTTCGACCGGGTGGTCTCCCGCTTCGGCGTGATGTTCTTCGACGACCCGGTGGCGGCGTTCTCCTCGATCCGCGCCGCGTGCGCGCCCGGCGCCCTGCTGACGTTCGCCTGCTGGCGCACCTTCGCGGAGAACCCGATGATGACCCTCGGGCAGGACCTCCTGCTCGCTCGCCTCGGCGAGCCCCCGGTCGACCTGCCCGCCGACGCACCCGGACCGATGGCCTTCGCCGACCCCGACCGGGTCCGCGCGGTGCTGACGGGCGCCGGCTGGTCGGACGTCGCGGTGACGCCGTACGACTTCGACTGCGACTACGGCTGGGACGGCAGCGACGGTGTCGAGCACCGGATGGCCACGATGCTCGCCACGACCACCGGCCAACGGGTGCAGGCGCAGCTGCGGCCACGACTCGGGCCGGACGGGTGGGCGCTGCTGCTCGACGAGGTGCGTGCCCACCTGCGCGGGCACCTCGTCGACGGGTCGCTCCGCTTCCCGGCGGCCGTCTGGCTGGTCACGGGCACCGCCTGACGTGGCCCCCCGCGCCGGGTCCTAGGTCTCGTCGTACGCGATGTCCGGTCGCGCTCGGCGCGCCTTGAGCTCGCGGTAGGCGGTGGCGGCCACGAACCCGCCGCACCCGATCAACAGGCCGTTCGACGTCGCCAGTCCCGCGATGCAGACCGTCACCATCGCGAGCAGGAAGATCCAGAGCGCCGCGACGCTGCGCAGCAAGCGCCGGAAGCCGAGCCACCAGCGTCGTGCGGCGGGCATCCGCGTTGCTCCGAGCCCAGGGTCGGGCGGTTGGGGAAGGTGCAGGTACGCCGGCACGCCTGCGTCCAGGGCCGCAACGGCCCTGTGGCCCTGGCGCCAAGCGCTCGGCTGGACGAACAGGGCCCAGCCGTCGCGTCTGATGAGGTGACGGCTGCCGTCAGCTCGGGTGAGCATGCCCGCGAGGTCGTCGAAGCGGACCGCTTGGGCGGCGGCTCCTACTCGCAGCTCGACCCGATCGGCACCGACCGTGAGGGTGCCCTCGTCGGCAGGCCAGTCGGCGCTGCGATAGGTGCGGCCCTCAGCCCTGGCCGGCGCGATCGGGTAACGGAGCATCGGGAGCTGGTCGTTCCAGGTCGTCTTGCCCGGCACGCCCAGCAGCAAAGATCCGGTGAACTCCCGCAGGGAGTCCCGGACCGCAGGACCGTCCACGGCGTGGAGCTCAGCCAGCAGCTCGTCGTGGGAGTGCACCGTGGTCTCGTCGAGGTGGTCGTGCGCCGCACGAACGGCGAGCGCCGGCCCGAAGAGGGGATCGTTCATCCCCTGGAGACGGGCCTGGAGGACCTCCGACAGCCACGGCCCAGGGACGTCTTCTGTGTCGATGGCGGTGCACATGCTCAGCAGCGTGTCCACGAGGTCCGGCAAGCGTTCGGGAAGCACGTCGCTGCCGCCGAGCAGCACGGCTCGGGTCCGGTCGACCCGCTCGTAGGTCGCCCACGGCGCATAGGCCCCTCCCGTCGCTCGCAGCCGGTCGTGGAGCGCACGCTGGAGGATCTCGACAGCGATCGTCGCGGCCAGCGAACGCCCGACCGTCCCGCTCAGCACCGGGCCGCCCTCATCGACGTAGGCCGCCGGTGTCGGTTGCTCCAACGGGCGGGCCTGCGCGGGCGGGAGCAGGGAGCCCTCGGGCAGTGAGAGACGCAGACCGGGCGGCGGCGGCCCATCCAGGACGAGCACCGCGTTCTGGCGGGTGAACACCCGAGCGGCACGCGCCACCAGCGGTTCCGCTGCTGCTCTGCCGAGGCCGGGCTCGCCCTGCGACAAGGTCCCGGGCCCCTGAGCGCCGTACCGCCAGCCGAGCGCCCGCACGACCGGCCCCCCACGCAGCGCTGCCTCCGCGCGGAGGACCTCACGCTCGTGCTCGAGGTCGTGCAGCGAGGGCCGGCTCAGCCAGTCGACCAGATGACCGAGGTGATCCACGACCGCGTCGCGGGGGCCATGCGCATCGAAGGCTGTGTGCAGGAGGGAGACCGAGCCATTGACCTGCAAGGCCCCACCGCCTCGGCCCTCGAGAGCAGCGTGCTCGAGAAGGTGGAGCCACCCCCGTTCGTGCACGGGCTCGTCGGCGACCCCCTGCCGGAAGATCAGCTGAGCCGCCAGCGTGGGGCGCCCCGTGGCAACCCAGTAGCAGGCGACACCGTCGATGTCGGTGTGGTGCAGTTCGAACACGTGGACACATCCCGAGTCGGTGATGAAGCGGCTGCAGCCTAGACCGCACCTGACGACCGTCGGGGAGGCCTGACGAACAAATGTGGAGAGCGGGGCCGGAGGCGGACGGTGAGGGACAGGACCGATGAGAACCGGCGCCGGCGGCGGTCGTTGTCTCCATACGTCGAGCAGAGGAGCTTTCATGTCGCAGTACGTCATCTTCTTCAACCAGCAGTGGGTGGGCGACCACTCGGCGGAGTGGTTCGGGAGCCGTGGGCCGCTGGCGAGAGCTGTCGTGGACGACATCAAGGCGGCCGGGGCGTTCGTCGCGGCCGGCGGCCTGGAGGAGGACGACGCCCAGGCAGCTCACGCCGATGCGACCAGCGGCGCACTCGTCGTGGGCGAGGGCCCCTACGCGCCCGACGAGCAGCGGGTGGGCGGACTGACGATCATCGACGTCGAGGACGACGCCACTGCTCGGGTGTGGGCGGGCCGCATCGCCGAGGCGTGCGGATGGCCGCAGGAGGTCCGGCGGCTCTGGTGAGCGCGGCACGAGCCGGGGCCCGTCCCCACAGGCGTAGGGGTGGGCGGGCGTCAGGAGCCGACGGGCGGACCGACCAGCAGCGCGAGGCCGGTGAGGGCCGCGACGGCGGCAAGCCCGACGACCAGCCCGCGCACCGGGTTGCGCAGCAGCCAGGCGACCGGACGGTCCGCAGCACGCGCCGGCGCGTCGACGGTGAGCCGCCAGGGGCCGAAGGCACCGCGCCGCTCGGCGAGCAGGTCGAAGACCACCGTGACGAACGGCGGGATCGACGACAGCAGCCCCAGCGCCGTACGCCGCAGCGTCCAGCGCTGGTCGACGGCCACGACCACGGCGGTGACGCAGTAGGCGACGAACGCGACGCCGTGGATCGGGCCCGCGACGCGGACCCCGAGCTCGGTGGTGTCGGTGACGTACTTGAGGAACATCCCGGCCAGCAGCAGGGCCCAGGTGACGGCTTCGGCGACCGCGACGCGGCGGAAGAGCGCCTGGGGCGTCATCAGGCGAACGTCGCCGCGGCGAGCGAGGTGAAGAAGCCGAGGCCGTCGGTGCCGGCCCCGGTGAGGTCCTCGACGGCGTGCTCGGGGTGGGGCATCAGGCCGACGACGTTGCCGCGCTCGTTGGTGATGCCGGCGATGTCGCGCAGCGAGCCGTTGGGGTTGTCGCCGAGGTAGCGCGCGACGACGCGGCCCTCTCCCTCGAGGCGATCGAGGGTGTCGGTGTCGGCGACGAAGCCGCCCTCGCCGTTCTTGAGCACGATCGTGACCTCCTGGCCCTCGGCGTACGACGAGGTCCACGGGGTCGAGACGTTCTCGATGCGCAGCCGCTGGTCGCGGCAGACGAACTTGCGGTGGTCGTTGCGGATCAGCGCACCGGGCAGCAGGTGCGACTCGCACAGGATCTGGAAGCCGTTGCAGATCCCGAGCACCGGCAGGCCCTTGGCGGCCGCCTCGACGACCTCGGTCATCACCGGCGAGAAGCGCGAGATGGCCCCGCAGCGCAGGTAGTCGCCGTAGGAGAAGCCGCCGGGCAGCACGACCGCGTCGACACCCTGCAGGTCGTGGTCGCCGTGCCACAGGGCGACGGCCTCGTGGCCGCCGATGCGCACCGCACGCTGGGCGTCGACGTCGTCGAGCGAGCCCGGGAAGGTGACGACACCGACCTTCACGCGGGGTCCCCGGCGTCGACGTGCACGGTGAAGTCCTCGATGACCGGGTTGGACAGCAGCGTCCCAGCCATCTCGCGCACCCGGGCGAGGACCTCGTCGGTCACCTCACCGGCGACCTCGAGCTCGAAGCGCTTGCCCTGGCGGACGTCGACGACGCCGTCGAACCCCAGCCGGGGCAGCGCGCCGAGCACGGCCTTCCCCTGGGGATCGAGGATCTCGGGCTTGGGCATCACGTCCACGACGACCTTGGGCACGCCCTGATCCTATGGGTCGTCGACGTCATCGCGGTGGTCGGGCTCCACGACCTGCGCGCTGCCGGAGGGCGCGGACGCAGCGGAGGCCGCGGAGCCCGTGGGCGGACAGGGCACACTGGGCGCATGAGCATGTCGTCCCCCACAGGTCCCCCGGGTCGCCCGGTCCCCCACGCGATGCGTCTGGAGTTCCCCCAGTCACTGGCGGTCTACGACGACTACGCCCAGGCCCAGAAGACCGTCGACTTCCTGTCCGACGAGCACTTCCCCGTCGAGAACTGCATGATCGTCGGCACCGACCTCAAGCGCATCGAACGCATCACGGGCCGGCTCACCACCGGCCGCGTGGCCGCCGGTGCCGCCGCGTCCGGGGCCTGGTTCGGCCTGTTCATCGGCGTGGTGCTCTCGCTGTTCTCCACCGAGGGCACCCTGGGCATCATCGTCTCGACGATGCTGTTCGGCATCGCGTTCTTCGTGATCTGGGGACTCCTCGGCTACGCCATGACCCGCGGCCAGCGCGACTTCCAGTCGGTGACCTCGGTCGTGGCGACCCGCTACGAGGTGCTGGTCGAGCACAAGGTCGCCGCGCAGGCCCGCGAGATCCTCGCCCGGCTGCCCGGCGCCCTGCCCAACCCGTTCGAGTAGGGCGACCGAGCCGCTACTCCCGCCGGCGTACGACGACGATGCCGAGGGCCAGGCCGAACCCGGCGACGATCGGTCCGATCGTCGCCCAGGTCCGGCTGCCGGTCATGAAGCTGCCCTCGATGTAGCCCAGGCCCTGGAAGGTCCAGACGACCCCGACCGCGACGAGCAGGAACGCCAGGGTCAGCCCGGCGGTCTTGGCGAGCACGCTGCGGCCCTACGACAATTCGCGCTTGAGGATCTTGCCGGTCGCGGTCATCGGCAGCGCGTCGACGAACTCCACGATCCGGGGGTACTTGTAGCCGGCCATCTCCTGCTTGCCCCAGGCGACGAGCTCCTCCTCGGTGAGGGTGGAGCCCTTCTCGCGGATGACGACGGCCTTGATCTCCTCGCCGTGGCTCTCGTGGGGCACGCCGATGACGGCGGCCAGCGAGACGTCGGGGTGGGTGAGCAGGTGCTCCTCGATCTCGCGCGGGTAGACGTTGAAACCGCCGCGGATGATCATGTCCTTGGACCGGTCGACGATGTAGTACCAGCCGTCGGCGTCGCGGCGGCCCAGGTCGCCGGAGCGGAACCAGCCGTCCTGGATGGCCTCGTCGGTCGCGTCGGGGCGCCCGTAGTAGCCCTTCATCACGTTGTGGCCCTTGATGGCGATCTCGCCGATGACCTGCTCGGGGTCCTCGCCCTCGGCGGGCTCGACCTCGTCCCACGAGTCGTCCTTGAGGAGCTTCATCTCGACGCCGGGGATGGGCGTGCCGATCGAGCCGACGCGTACGGGCTCGCCGAACTTGGAGAAGCTCGCGACCGGCGACGTCTCGGACAGGCCGTAGCCCTCGAGGATGGTGACGCCGAACTTCTTCTCGAACGCCTTGTGCACCTCGACCGGCAGCGCCGAGCCGCCGGCGGCGGCGACGCGGAGGTTCTTGGCGATGGCGCTGATGTCGACGCCCTCCTCGACCGCGCCGAGCAGGCCCCAGTACATCGTGGGCACCCCGGCGAAGTAGGACACCTCGTTGTCGAGCATCAGCTGCAGCGCGGCCTTGGCCTCGAAGCGCGGCAGCATGACGACGGTGCCGCCGAAGGCGAAGGCGCCGTTCTGGATGCAGGTCTGGCCGAACGAGTGGAACAGCGGTAGCACGCACAGGTAGGTGTCGGGGTTGTCGGCGTCGGCGCCGAACAGGTCCTTGCCTGCCAGGGCGTTGTCGCGCATGTTGCGGTGGCGCAGCTCGGCGCCCTTGGGCTGCCCGGTGGTGCCGGAGGTGTAGAGGATGACGGCGGTGTCGTCCTCGTCGGTGGTGACGGTGTCGAAGGTGGGCGGCTGCCCGGCCGTGGCCTGGCCCAGCGTCTCGGTGCCCTCGATCGGGCTCGCAGCGGTCGGGTCGGCGGTGATCATGAAGAAGTGCTCGCAGGAGTCGGTCTGCTCGAACCCGGCGTGGCCCTCCTGGCCGATCGCGAGCTCGGGGGTGCCCTGGAAGCAGAAGTAGGCCTTCGCGTCGGAGTCGGCGAGGTGGTAGGCGACCTCGCGGCCCTTGAGCAGCACGTTGAGGGGCACCACGGTGCCGCCGGCCTTGAGGATGCCGAAGTACACGATCGTGAAGTAGGGCAGGTTGGGGCAGCTCAGGGCCACCTTGTCGCCGCGCACGATGCCGCGCGAGGCCAGGAGGTTGGCGACCTGGTTGGCCGCGCCGTCGACCTGCGCGTAGGTGAGCCGGGTGTCACCGAACACGAGGGCCTCGCGCTCGGGGTGCTCGGCGGTGGTGTCCTCGAGAAGGCTGGCCAGGTTGTAGTCCGTCACGCCGGACAACCTACTCAGACGTCGGTGACCGGGACCACACCCTGTCTCGTGGACGCGGCAGTGGTGGCGTCGTGGCGCGACAGGCCCCCGGGCCACCAGAACCGGCGACCCAGCAGGGCCACCAGCGCGGGGACCAGCACGCTGCGCACCAGCAGGGTGTCGAGCAGGACGCCGAACCCGACGATGACGCCGATCTGGGTGAGCACGATGAGGGGCAGCACGCCGAGCACCGTGAACACCGACGCCAGCAGGATGCCGGCGCTGGTGATGACGCCACCGGTGACGGCCAGCGCGACCCGGATCGCCTCGGCGGTGTCCTCGTCCTCGTGGGTGCCGGCCGCCTCGGCCTCCTCCTTGGCGCGGGTGGTCAGGAAGATGTTGTAGTCGACACCGAGCGCGACCAGGAACAGGAACGACAGCAGCGGCACGCTGAGGTCGAGCGCGGGGAACCCGAACCAGTGGGTGAAGGCCCACCAGCTCGCGCCGAGGCTCGCGACGTACGTCGCGACGACGGTCAGCACGAGCACCACCGCCGCGACCACCGAGCGCAGCAGCACCAGCAGCACGAGCAGCACGACGCCGAGGATCAGCGGGACGATCAGCCGCTGGTCGTGGTCGGCGGCGTCGGCGGCGTCGAGCGACTCGGCGTCCGGCCCGCCGACCAGCGCGTCGGGCTCGACCGCGTGGGCCGCCGTACGCACGGCCCGCACGGCGTCGAAGGCCTGCTCGGAGGCGGGGTCGGTGGTCAGCACGACCGAGAGCACCGCGGTGCCGTCGGCCCCGCCGGCCGGCTCGACCTGCTGCACGCCGTCGACGCCGCGCACGGCCTCGGCGACCCGGTCGCTCGAGCCGGCCGGCAGCACCACCGTGGTCGGCTGCGACGAGCCCGCGGCGAAGTGCTCGGCGAGCACCTCCTGGCCGGTCACCGACTCGGGGGTCGCGCGGAACTGCTCGGTGTCGGACAACCCGACCTTGAGGCCCACCAGCGGCAGGGCCAGCGCCACGAGCACGACCACGCCGACGACGCTGACCACGACGGGTCGGGCGGTCACGCCGGCCCCGACGCGGGCCCAGAAGCCGTCGCGGGTCGGGTCCTGCTGACCGACGCGGGGCACGAACGGCCAGAAGAGCCGGCGTCCGAAGCACGTCATCGCGGCCGGCAGCACGAGCAGCGCGTAGGCCACCGCGGTCGCGATGCCGATCGCCCCGCCGAAGCCGATGCTGCGGCTGCTGGGGTTGTCGGCCAGCCCCAGGCACAGCAGCGCCAGCACCACGGTGCCGGAGCTGGCGAGGATGGCGGGGGCCGCGGCGTCGAGGGCGGCGCGCATGGCGTCGTAGCGGTCCTCGACGCGACGCAGCTCCTCGCGGTAGCGCGCGATGATGAGCAGGGCGTAGTTGGTGCCGGCGCCGAAGACCAGCACCGAGGTGATGCCCGTCGACGCCCCGTCGGTCGGGAAGCCGAAGACCTGGGTGCCGACCGCGACCAGCTGGGCGGCGACCTGGTCGGCGACGCCCACGACGGCCAGCGGGACGAGCCAGAGCCAGGGGCTGCGGTAGGTGATGAGCAGCAGCAGCGCGACGACGCCGGCAGTGACGGTGAGCAGGCGGGTGTCGGCGCCGTCGAAGACCTTCGACAGGTCGGCGACGAAGGCCGGCCCACCGGTCACCTGCGCGTCGAGCCCGTCGGGCAGGTCCTTCACCGCGGCCGCGCGCAGGTCGTCGACGATCGTGCCGAGGTCCTCCTCGGAGGTGTCGGCGGCGATCGGGACGCCGATGAACGCCGCCGCACCGTCGTCGGCGAAGACCGGGAAGGTCTGCTGTCCCGCGGCGGCGTACTGCTGCAGGGCCTGGGCCTGCTGGGCGACCGCGGCCCGGTCGGCCTCGGTGAGCGGGACGCCGCCCCGGTCGAGCACGACGATCGCGGGGGTGAACTCGGCCGTGCCGAGCCGGTCCTGCAGCCGCGCCGCCTGGGCGGACTCCGCGTCGGTCGGCAGGTTGGACGTCGAGTTGTCGGCGACCTTGGCCTCGATGCCCGCCCCCAGCAGGGCACCCGAGAAGAGGATCGCGACCACCACGACGAGCCAGCTCAGCCGGCGACCGACGAGGTGCGGCAGGCGATACTTCGATGAGATGAGTATTTCCACGGACGAAAGAGTAAGGTGGGCGCGTGCCCGGCGCGACCCCCCCTCCGGATCCCGGCCGTACCGAGACCGCTCGGCAGGTCGTGCGGGCCCTGCGGCGCTACGCCACGGAGTCGGACCTCTACGTCGCCGACGCCTCGCGTGACAGCGAGATGCACCGCACCGACCTCAACGCGCTGGCGCTGGTGATGGACTGGGGGATGGTCGGCGAGACCGCGACTCCCGGGCGCCTGAGCGCGGCGATGCGACTGAGCGCCCCGGCCACGTCGGCGTTGCTGGACCGCCTCGAGCGGGCCGGCCACGTCACCCGCAGCCCCCACCCCGACGACCGCCGCTCGGTCGTCGTCGGAGTCACCGACCACGCGCTCGACGTCGGCGGGCGGATGTTCGGCCGGCTCGCCGCCCACCTCGCGCCCGTCCTGGACCAGCGCTCGGACGAGGAGCTGGCCCTGATCGCCGACTTCCTCGACCAGGTCGCTGCGGCGACCGTCGCGGCCCGCCACGACATCGCCGCCCACCGGGACGGGTAGGCGCCGACTATTCCTTGCGGGCGACGATCTTGGCCGCGCGCCGGAGGTCGGAGCGGACCGCGGCCGGGGCCAGGCGGTTGAGCACGGCGGCGACCGGGCGGGCCACCCCGGTGCCGCCCACGTGCATCGACACCCCGACGTCGCAGAAGGTGCCGACCGGGGTGAAGGTCAGCGTCAGGGTGGCGAAGAAGCCGCGCCACGTGCCGCGCTCGGACCAGCGGTGCGGGCGGTCGGCGTCGGTGAGCTCCATGTGGGGGCGCACCCGCGCCGTGGTGACGTCGGTCCAGGTCTGGCCGACCACGCCGTCGGGGCCGACCACGTCGACCACGTCGCGCAGGCTCGACTGCCACTGCGCCCGGTTGGCCGGGTCGATCAGGTAGTCGTAGGCGTCCTCGCAGGAGACCTCGAACCGCACTGGAGCGACCACGGCTACCACTTCTCCCCGGTCAGGAGCTCGAAGGCCTCGACGTAGCGGGCGCGGGTGCGCTCGACGACCTCAGCGGGCAGGGGTGGCGGTGCCTGCCCCGACGCACGGTCCCAGCCCGACTCGGGCGACAGCGCCCAGTTGCGCACGATCTGCTTGTCGTACGACGCCTGGGGACGCCCGGGCGTCCAGGCGTCGGCGGGCCAGAACCGCGAGGAGTCGGGGGTCAGCACCTCGTCACCGAGCACGATGGTGCCGGGACCGTCGAGCCGACGACCGAACTCGAGCTTGGTGTCGGCCAGGATGATGCCGCGCTCACGGGCGATGGTCTCGGCCCGCGCGTAGACCGCGAGGGTCAGCTCGCGCAGGGTCGCCGCGGCCTCGGCCCCGACCTCGGTCGCGACGGCGTCGTAGGAGACGTTCTCGTCGTGGTCGCCCAGGTCGGCCTTGGTGGCAGGGGTGAAGATCGGCGTGGGGAGCCGGCTGCCGTCGACCAGCCCGGCCGGGAGCGGGATCCCGCAGACCTCGCCGGTCGCGTCGTAGTCGAGCAGGCCCGTGCCGGTGAGGTAGCCACGGGCCACGCACTCGACCGGGAACATGTCGAGGCGCTCGCACACGACCGCACGTCGCGCGACGGCGGCGGGCACGTCGGTCGACACGACGTGACCGGGGACGAGGTCGGCGAGCTGGTCGAACCACCACAGCGACATCCGCGTGAGGATCTCGCCCTTGTCGGGGATGGTCGAGTCGAGCACGAAGTCGAAGATCGAGATCCGGTCGCTGGCGACCATGAGCAGGTGGCCGTCGTGCGGGCCGCCCTGCAGCTCGTAGAGGTCGCGCACCTTGCCCGAGTGCAGGTGGGTCGCCCCGTCGATGACCGGCGCCTCGGGGATGTTGAGCACGACCCGATCCTAGGGGCCGACCCCTGCGACCCGGCGCCCCGGTCAGCAGCCGCAGGAGAAGTAGGTGACGTCCCAGTGGTTGCCCTCGTCGGCGTACAGGTTGCCCGACGCCGCCTTGTACAGGGGCGCGCCGTCGCTGCGCAGGCCCTGGTAGCTGTAGGTGCTGTGCACCCAGCTGGTCAGGCAGGTGGTGCGGGTGAAGTCGAGCTTGTAGCCGTTGTAGTGGCTGTAGGTGCCCGACGCGTGGCCGACCTCGGTGCCCCCGGTGATGTTGAGGGCGCAGCCGCTGGCCCGCTTGAGCGTGATGGCGCCGTCGATCGACGTCTGGCGCAGGCCCTCGAAGGAGGTGCAGGTCGAGACGCTGCGCGTCGTGCAGCCGCCCGAGGACGACCAGGTGATGCCGGCGGCGCGCAGCTGCGACTCGGCGCTGGACTGGGTGACGGCCGACGCCGTACCCGCAGTGGCGAGCAGCCCGACCAGGGCGAGCACGAGGATGGTGAGGAGCGTGACGGTGCGGGAGACAGGGGTCATGGGACCCACGCTCACACGACCTCGCACCCGGGGGCATCGGGGAAGACCCTCGCGTCGACCCCCTGCCGACAGGTGGCAGCATGGTCGCCATGCCGGAGCCTGCTGAGGACGTCTACGCACGCATCGTCGAGGCCGTCGGACCCGACGGCCACCTGCCGATGCCGGCCCAGGGCGGGTGGGACATCTTCCCGTGGACCGTCGTCGACGGGGTCATCGCACCACGCACCCTCGCGCCGCCGGCCGACGAGGAGCCCCGCTACGGCGAGTCCCCCGACAAGCCGTGCGGCCTGTGCCAGGACGGCGTCGACGCCGCCCGCGTGGTGTGGGAGGACGAGCTCTGGGTGCTCACCCACCACGGCGCCCCCTCCGGCCTGCCGCTGGTGCTGACGCTGAGCACCCGCGAGCACCAGGACATGGGCGAGCTCGACGACGAGCTGGCCTCCCAGCTCGGCCGGATCACCAACCGCCTGGTGCGCATCATCGAGAACCTCCCCCACATCGGGCGCGTCCACGTCAACCGCTGGGGCGACGGAGGGTCGCACTTCCACCAGTGGTTCTTCGCGCGCACCGCGCGCCTGCCCCACGTGCTGGGCTCGACCGCCGTCGACTGGGACGACATCATCCCGCCGGGTCCCGAGGACGTCTGGCGCGCCGACCTGCACCTGGTCGCGACCAAGCTCGCCAACTGGGGCGGCGACGCCCGGGCCTGAGGTCCGCTCGCCCACGGCCCAGGCCGCCCAGGGCACCGAGCCCCTGGTCGTCGCCGAAGGTCCTGGCGGCCGCCGCCGACCGGGCCAGCGTCGAGACCGCCATCGGCGCGCCCATCGGCGTGCGACCCGACCGCGACACGGTGCGCCTGGCCGACCTCGACCGCGACGACACCGGCCCGCGCGCGATCCTGCCCCTGCTCGACCTCGACCGGGGCAACAAGCAGGTCGCCCACGGCATCAACCGGGTGCTGCGTCCCATCGACCTCTGACGCGCAGCCCCAGCCGGCCGTCGCCGTGCGCCGCGTCGCTCAGGCGCGCCACGGCGGCGGCTGGCCCTGCAGCCACCACTGCAGCCGGCGGGTGATCCACGGCAGGAACACGTAGGTCATCAGCGGCGTCATCACCAGCACCGTCGCGAGCACCCGCACGGGCAGGACCACGTCGGCGAGGAGGTCGCGCGAGAGGTAGTTGGCGAGCACGCTGAGCGGGAAGAACACGACGAAGATCGTGGTGGCCTGCTTCCAGCGCGGCGGCGGGGTGGGCAGCGCGGCCGCGGACTCGAGCACCGTCGAGGCCGGTACGTCGAACCAGCCCTCGATGCCGGTGCGCTTCTCCACGCGGGCCTCGACGACACCCAGCCCGGACGCCGCCGAGCGCCACCACTGGCGCTGCGCCGAGTGCTCCCACTGATCGAGGGACTGCTGGTCGGCGAACCGGTAGAGCATGTGCCACTCCTCCGAGTCGGCCTCGGTGCGCACCCAGCCGGCGCCCAGGAAGCCGGGGAACTTCTCGGCCAGCCCGATGCCGGCGTTGAGCCACGTGCGCATCTCGGCCTCGTGGCCGTTGGCGAGGTGGCGCGTGATCGCGACGGTGACGGGAGCAGTCATGCCCCCATCGTCCCGTGTCGGACGCCCGGGTCGTCCGCCTGAGGGTGAGTCATCGCTCACGGTGGGGCGGACGACCGAGCGGACCGGCCGACCTACAGGATCGCGCCAGGCGAGTACGCCGCCGCCTGCGGGTGGCGGGCGGCGACCTCGGCGACCCGGCGGCAGACCGCCTGGGTCTGCGCGACGGCGGCACCGGTGAAGGTGATCGGGTCGGCGACCAGGCTCGCGAGCTGGTCGGTCGTGAGGCCGAGGCGCTCGTCGGCGGCGAGCTTGGCGAAGACGTCGTTGTCGGCCTGGCCCTGGCGCATCGACAGCGCCGTGCCGACCGCCGCCTCCTTGATCGCCTCGTGGGCGGTCTCGCGGCCGACCCCGTTGCGCACCGCGGCCATGAGCACCTTGGTGGTGGCCAGGAAGGGCAGGTAGCGGTCGAGCTCGCGCTGGATGACGGCCGGGAACGCGCCGAACTCGTCGAGCACGGTCAAGAAGGTCTGGAACAACCCGTCGGCGGCGAAGAACGCGTCGGGCAGGGCCACCCGGCGTACGACGGAGCAGGAGACGTCGCCCTCGTTCCACTGGTCGCCGGCCAGCTCGCCGACCATCGAGAGGTAGCCGCGGGTGACGACGGCCAGGCCGTTGACGCGCTCGCACGAGCGGGTGTTCATCTTGTGGGGCATCGCCGAGGAGCCGACCTGGCCCTCCTTGAAGCCCTCGGTGACGATCTCGTTGCCGGCCATCAGCCGGATCGTCGTGGCGAGGTTGGAGGGGCCGGCGACCAGCTGGACGACGGCGCTGAGCACGTCGAAGTCGAGCGAGCGCGGGTAGACCTGGCCCACGCTGGTGAGCACCCGGTCGAAGCCGAGGTGGGCGGCGACCCGGCGCTCGAGCTCCTCGAGGCGGCTCTCGTCTCCGTCGAGCAGGTCGAGCATGTCCTGGGCGGTGCCCATCGGGCCCTTGATGCCGCGCAGCGGGTAGCGCGCCAGCAGCTCCTCGACCCGCTCCAGGCCGATCAGCATCTCGTCGGCGACCGTCGCGAAGCGCTTGCCGAGCGTGGTGGCCTGGGCGGCGACGTTGTGGGAGCGCCCGGCCATCACGGTGTTCTCGTGCTCGGCCGCCAACCGGGCCAGGCGGGCGAGCGTGGCCACGGCGCGGTCGCGCAGCAGGGCGAGCGACTGCTTGACCTGCAGCTGCTCGACGTTCTCGGTGAGGTCGCGCGAGGTCATGCCCTTGTGGATCTGCTCGTGACCGGCGAGGGCCGAGAACTCCTCGATGCGGGCCTTGACGTCGTGGCGCGTGACCCGCTCGCGGGCGGCGATGGAGGCCAGGTCGACCGTGCCGACGACGGCCTCGTAGGCCTCCACGACCCCGTCGGGCACCTCGATGCCGAGGTCGCGCTGGGCCTTGAGCACCGCGATCCACAGCTGCCGCTCGAGCACGATCTTGTGCTCGGGCGACCAGATCTCGGCGAGGTCGGCCCCGGCGTAGCGGGTGGCCAGGACGTTGGGGACGGTCACGCCCCTCATCCTCCCGTGGCGGTAGTCCCTGACGAAAATCAAGGATCCGGGGTCGAGATCGTTGATTTCCGTCAGGGACTATTACGACGTGGCGGGCACCCAGGCGTACCCGATCGCCACGGCCGCGACACGTTCAGACGGAGAAGACCTCGTCGAGGGAGAGCGGGACCGTGCCGTGCCCGCCGACGACGACGTCACCGCTCGGGGCCGCGTCGTCGAGGCGCAGCACCCGCTCCCAGGCCCCGTCGACGGCCTCGAACACGTCGATCGCCCGCGCGTCGGGGTCGACGACCCAGTACTGGGAGATGCCGGCGGAGAGGTAGTCGCCCGACTTGCGCATCGTGTCCTCCGAGCGGGTGCTCGGCGAGAGGACCTCCACCACGAGCACGGGCGGGTCGGTGACCCACCGGCCCTCCGGCCTGCGCTGCACGACCATGAGGTCGGGGGCGCGCAACCGGTTGCGGGGCAACCAGACGCCGACCTCGGTGACGACGCGGAGCCCGGTGAGCGTCGTGCGGAGGGCGACCGCAAGTGAGATCACGGCATCGCCGTGCTCGTAGGAGACCGGCGGGCTCACCACGACCTCGCCGTCGACCCACTCCGCCTTGGGCTTCTCCGGCAGCAGGAGGTAGTCGTCCCACGACATGCGCAGAAGCTGCAGGCCCTCCTCGGCGACGGACATCGCAACTCCCACGATCGGCTCGGACACATCGGTGCTCCCTCCAGTGTGGACCCCGGACGAGGCCGGGACCACCCTGGCGCAGCCCACCGACCCCCGTCGGCGGTCATCCACAGGCTGCGGGACTCAGATCCCCGCAGCGATGTCGGTGCGGTGCTGGGCGCCGGCGAACGAGATCGCCGCGACCCCGTCGTACGCCGCGGCGCGGGCCTGCGCGACGGACCCGCCGGTCGCGACGACCGCGAGCACCCGGCCGCCCGCGGTGACGAGGTCGCCGGACGCCGACAGGGCGGTGCCGGCCTGGATGACGTGGACGCCGGGCACGGCCTCGGCCGCGTCGACGCCGGTGATCACGTCGCCCGAGGACGACGAGGCGGGGTAGCCGGCCGACGCCATCACGACGCCGACGGCGGCGCCGGGCTTCCACACCGGCGGCGCGACGTCGGCGAGGGTGCCGGTGGCGGCGCCGAGCAGCAGCGGCAGCAGGGGCGCGTCGAGCAGGGCCAGCAGCGGCTGGGTCTCGGGGTCACCGAAGCGGGCGTTGAACTCCACGACGCGGGTGCCGCGCGAGGTCAGCGCGAGCCCGGCGTAGAGCAGCCCGGCGAACGGTGTGCCGCGACGCGCCATCTCGTCGACGGTCGGCTGCAGCACGTCGCGCAGCACCTCGTCGACCAGGCCCTCGGGCGCCCACGGCAGCGGCGTGTAGGCGCCCATGCCGCCGGTGTTGGGGCCCTGGTCGCCGTTGCCGATGCGCTTGAAGTCCTGGGCGGGCTGCATCGGGTAGACGGTGCGACCGTCGGTGATCGCGAACAGCGACACCTCGGGCCCGTCGAGGAACTCCTCGATCACCACGCGCTCGCAGCCGGCGGCGTGGGCCAGCGCCTCGTCGCGCGACTCGGTCACGATGACGCCCTTGCCGGCGGCCAGCCCGTCGTCCTTGACGACGTACGGCGACCCGAGCTCGTCGAGCGCCGCTGCGGCCTCCTCGGGCGTGGTGCAGACCCGCGCCGCCGCCGTCGGTACGCCGGCAGCCGCCATGACCTCCTTGGCGAAGGCCTTCGACCCCTCGAGCCGCGCCGCGGCACCGCTCGGGCCGAAGACCGGGATGCCGCGCGTCGTCACGGCGTCGGCGACCCCGGCGACCAGCGGACCCTCGGGCCCGACGACGACCAGGTCGACCCCGAGCGCGTCGGCGAGCGCCGCGACGGCCTCGCCGTCGATCGGGTCGACGTCGTGCAGGGTCGCCACCGCCGCGATCCCGGGGTTGCCGGGTGCGCAGTGCACCTCGGTGACGGTGGGGTCGCAGGCGAGCGCCCGGGCGAGGGCGTGCTCACGACCTCCGGGTCCGATGACGAGGATCTTCACGGCACACGACCCTAGTGGCGCGTCGTCCCACCGGGGGTGCTGAGGCATGATGTGCCGCGATCGACCCCGCTCGGAGGGTCGATCGTCGACATCCTGGGTAAGGGCGGTCTCGTGGCACTTCCCCAGGTCGGTCAGGTCTTCGGTCGTTACCGCATCGACGACGTCGTCGGTCGCGGCGGCATGGGCGTCGTGCTGGGAGCGACCGACACCGGCCTGGGACGCCGGGTGGCGCTCAAGGTCGTGGCGGCCGACCTCGGCGGCGCCGCCGAGTTCCGCACGCGCTTCGAGCGCGAGGCCGCCACCCTGGCCCGGCTCGCCTCGCCCCACGTCATCGCGATCTACGACTACGGCACCCTCGACGGCTGCCCCTACATCGCCACCCAATACGTCGCCGGCGGCGACCTGGGTGCCCTCCTGCACGACCGGGGCCCGCTGCGGCCCGGCGACGCGCTGCGCGTGTGCGCCCAGGTGGCCGACGCGCTCGACGACGCCCACCGGGCCGGGATCGTGCACCGCGACATCAAGCCGACCAACGTGCTGGTGCGCGACCGCGCCGCCGACGAGCCGCACGTCTACCTCTGCGACTTCGGCATCGCCCGCACCGGCACCGACGGGCTCACCGCGGTCGGCGCGGTCGCCGGCACGTGGAGCTACCTGGCCCCCGAGAACGGCCGCGGGGTGCCGGCCACCGCCTCCTCCGACCTCTACGCCCTCGGCTGCCTGCTGTGGGCGACCCTCACCGGCCACCCGCCCTACCGCGGCACCGACGTCGAGATCGCCCTGGCCCACCAGCGCGACCCGGTGCCCCGGCTGGTCGGCGGCTCGGCGCTGGCGACCGCCGTCAACGACCTGCTGACGCGCAGCATGGCCAAGGACCCCGCCGACCGCTTCCCCGACGCCGCCTCCATGCGTGCCGCCCTGCTCGCCGCGGCCGACCTGCCCGGGGCCGACGCCCCGCTGCCGCCCGTCGTGCAGCACGACCCCACGGTCCCCCCGCACACCGGCGTGCGCCCCTCGACCCCACCGCCGACCACCCCACCACCGGCCACCCCACGACCGGCCACCCCACCACCTCCCGCCCCCCGCCGCCCGTCCGGCCGACGTCGTACGGCGCTGGCCGGCGCGGCCGCCGCGGCGCTGCTGGTCGCCGGTGGGGTCACGGCGTTCGCGCTGACCCGCGGCGACAGCGCCGACGACCCCGGCACCGCCGACCCGAGCGGGGCGACGTCCGGGGCGACGTCCGGGGCGGCGTCCGACCCGGCCACCGTGCCGCCCCCGGGCGACCGACCGGTCACCGGCGACCTCGACGGCGACGGGCTCGGCGACGTCAGCGCCGACTACGACCCCGCCGACGGCGACGCGCTGCTGACGACGACGTGGTCCTCCGACGGGTCCACCCTCGTCGACCCCCGGACCGACGACCTCGGCCCGCGCACCGGGCTGCCGACGTGGCGGGTGCGCGGCCACCTCGACGCCGACGACACCGAGGACGTCCTGGTCCTGCGCCGGCCCGGCGGCAAGGGCCCGATCAGCGTGTCCAGCGACCTCAGCGGCGGCGGCCGCGTCGACGCCGAGCTCGACCCCGGCCAGGACGTGTCGAGCAACGACGCGCTGGCCGACCTCGACGGCGACGGCCTCGACGACCTGCTCCACCTCGAGGTCGTCGACGAGCGGCTGGTGCTCAGCACCCGCACCTTCGACGGCACCGGCTTCGGACCCGCGCAGGAGCGGCTGACCCTCGACGACGACCTCGACCTGCTCTGGATCCGTCCGGGTGACTTCGACGGCGACGGCCGGGTCGACCTCGCGACGCTGGTCCTCACCGGCACCTACGACAACGGCTACCCCGGCAGCGTCGACATCCGGCTGGGCGACGGCGCGGGCGGGTTCGCCGAGCCGATCAGCGCCCCCTTCACCTCGGCCGGGGCCACCCTCTTCCTGCGCAGCGGCGACGTCGACGGCGACGGTCTCGACGAGCTGGTCGTCGCCGACCTCGACACCCGGATCGTCGTGCTCAACCTCTTCGACGTCGACGACGGCGCCATCACCCCCCGCGGCAACGCCGGCAGCATCCGCTACGTCAACACCACCCCGCTCGACCTGGCCGTCAGCGACGTCGACGGCGACCACACCGACGACGTGGTGGCCCTGAGCCTGGTCCGCCCCGGCGGCACGGCCCGCGTGCAGGCCGGCCTGTCCGACGGCACCACCTTCACCAGCAGCCTGTGGCTCGCCTGGGACCAGCTGTTCACCGCCGAGGACAACGGTGACGACGAACGATTCGAGCTCCTGGAGGACGCACGATGGTGAACCCCGCAACCCCGCCCCCGAGCCCCGGAACGACCTTCGGGCCTTACCGGATCGACTCGGTCGTCGCCCAGGGACCCACCGAGGTCGTCTACCTGGCCACTGACCAGCGCCTGGGCCGCCCCGTCGCGCTCAAGGTCGCCGTCACCGCCCCGACGTCCGCCCCGACGTCCGCCCCGACGTCCGCCCCGACGTCCGGCCCCGACCTCGCCGGGCCCTTCCAGCGCGAGGCCGCCGCCCTGGCCCGCGTCGAGTCGTCCCACGTGGTGCAGGTCTTCGACCACGGGGTCGTGGACGGGCGACCCTTCCTCGCCACCCAGTACGCCGCCGGCGGCGACCTCGGCACCCTGCTGGCCCGGCTCGGCCCGATGCCGCTCCCGGTCGCGGCCACCGTGACCTCCCAGGTCGCCGAGGCGCTGCGCGACGTCCACCAGGCCGGGCTCGTGCACGGCCACCTCGACCCGGGCACCGTGCTGCTGCGCGACGAGCGCCTCGACCGCCCCCACGTCCTGGTCTGCGACGTCGGCGTCGCGCCCACCCAGGACCCGGCCCAGGACCGGACCCAGGGCCCGACCCAGGCCGACGACGTCCTCGCCCTGGGGGCCCTGCTCCACCACGCCGTCACCGGACGGCCGCCCCACGACGACGGTGCGGTGCCCCAGGTGCCCGGCACCGACGACGCCACCCGACGGCTCAACGAGGTCCTCGCCCGCACGATGGCCCAGGACCCCGCGCAGCGGCCCTCGGCCGCTGAGGTCCGCGCCGAGCTGCGGGCCTTCGCCGGTCTCCTCTCCGCACCCCCCCGCCGTCCCCGCACCTCCCGTCCACGCGCCGCCCCCGCCGCCCCCGCCCGCCTACCAGTCGCTCAGCGTCCCCCAGGCCCCGCCGTACGCCGCGTACCCCGCCGCGTACCCCGCCGCGGGCGCGAACGGCGCGAACGGCGCGAAGAAGAACCGGACCCTGCTGCTCGTGGCCGGCGCCGCCGCGCTCACGTTGCTGCTCGTCGTGGGCGTCGTGGTCGCCGTCCTCGCCGGCGGCGACGACCCCGCCCCGAGCGCCGGGCCCGCCGACCCCGTGCCGACGTCCAGCACGAGCGACCCGGCGACCACCGACCCCGCCGACCCCACCGCCACCGGTCCGACCGAGCCCGAGACCACCGCGCCCGTGCCGGTCACGCCCGACACGTCGGGTGCCGTGCGCGGCGACATCGACGGCGACGGGTTCGGCGACCTCACGCTGCTCAGCTTCGACGGACTGTTCGTCCTGTCCTCCGACGGCACGTCGTCGTTCGGCAAGCCCGAGGTGCGCCGCAACCGCAGCGGCCTGACCGGCATGTCCGGCGACGTCGACGGCGACGGCCGGCTCGACCTGGTGCGCATCCAGGGGTCGCCGCCACGGATGGCCGCCACGGTCTCGGTCGCCGGCTCGGCCGTCTCACCCGTCGCCACCCCCGACACGCCCGACGTCATCAGCAGCCTCGACGTCCAGATGGCGCTGGGCGACGTCGACGGCGACGGCGACCTCGACCTGGCGGCGCTCACCCCGCTCACCAAGACCAAGGTGCAGGTCGACGTGGCGCTCGGCGACGGCACCGGCCGGTTCGCGGCGACGACGACCTGGTTCGCCGGTGACCTGTTCGCCTCCGAGGGACGCATCGCGCTGGCCGACGTCGACGGCGACGGCGACGCCGACCTGTTCCACAACACCACCGACCGAGACTCCGCGACGCCGATGGGCGAGCTGCTCACCAGCGACGGCGCGTCGTTCGCCGTCGCGGGCAGCGCGTTCACCTTCGACAACGGCGGCTACGCCACCAACTCGGTCAAGGTCGGTGACGTCGACGGCGACGGCGCCGACGAGCTCGTGAGCTTCGCCAGCTACGGGCCCGCCATCAACGTGCTGTCCTACGACGGCAGCACCTTCGAGCAGCCCTCGTGGTACGACAACTCCGACACCGTCGACCCGGTGTCGATCACCGACTGGACGATCAGCGACGTCAACGGCGACGGCTTCGACGACATCGTGACCCTCGGCTCCGACGACAACTTCGACTACGTCATCAGCGGCGCGTTCCTCAGCGACGGGCAGACGTTCACACCGGCCCTGGAGTGGGCCGGGCCGCTGCGCGTCGGCGACACCACGTTCGGCCTGCTCGGCCCGAGCGTGCCCTGACGGGCTGGAGGTCTAGGGCCCGCTGAGTCGTCAGCCCGGCAGCAGGTCGTGCCGCACGATGGTGGCGGCCCGCGACGGGCCCACGCCGACGACCGAGATGCGCGCGCCCGACATGGCCTCGACGGCCTCGACATACGCGCGCGCGTTGGCGGGCAGCTCCTCGAAGGTGCGGCACTCGGAGAGGTCCTCCCACCAGCCGGGGAGGTACTCGTAGATCGGCACGGCGTGGTGGAAGTCGCTCTGGTTGACCGGCATCTCGTCGTGGCGCACGCCGCCGACGTCGTAGGCCACGCACACCGGGACCTGCTCGATGCCGGTGAGCACGTCGAGCTTGGTGAGCACGAAGTCGGTGACGCCGTTGACGCGGGCGGCGTAGCGGGCGATGACCGCGTCGTACCAGCCGCAGCGGCGCGGGCGACCGGTGGTCGTGCCGTACTCGGCGCCGATCTTGCGCAGGTGCTCGCCCGAGTCGTCGAACAGCTCGGTCGGGAACGGGCCCTCACCGACGCGGGTCGTGTAGGCCTTGACGATGGCGACGACCTGGTCGAGCCGCATCGGCGGGATGCCCGAGCCGGTGCAGGCGCCGGCGGCGGTGCACGACGACGACGTGACGAACGGGTAGGTGCCGTGGTCGACGTCGAGCAGCGTGGCCTGGCCGGCCTCGAGCAGCACGGTGTCGCCGGCGTCGAGGCGCTGGTTGAGGAACAGCCCGGTGTCGCACACCATCGGCGCGAGGCGCTCGGCGTAGGCCAGCAGCTCCTCGACGATCTCCTCGACCTCGGGGGCGCGGCGGTTGTAGATCTTGGTGAGCACCTGACCCTTGAGGTCGAGGGCGCCCTCGACCTTCTTGCGCAGGATGCTCTCGTCGAAGAGGTCCTGGACGCGGATGCCGATGCGGTTCATCTTGTCGGCGTACGTCGGCCCGATGCCGCGCCCGGTGGTGCCGAGGCGCCGCGAGCCGAGGAAGCGCTCGGTCACCTTGTCGACCGCCTTGTTGTAGCTCGGGATCACGTGGGCGTTGGCGCTGACCTTGAGCTTGCTGACGTCGACCCCACGGGCCGACAGCGCGTCGAGCTCCTCGAAGAGCACCTCGACGTCGATGACGACGCCGTTGCCGATCACGGGGGTGCAGTTGGGGCTCAGGATGCCCGACGGCAGCAGGTGGAGTGCGTACTTCTCGTCGCCGATCACCACCGTGTGGCCGGCGTTGTTGCCGCCGTTGAACTTGACGACGTGGTCGACGCGGCTGCCGAGCAGGTCGGTCGCCTTGCCCTTGCCCTCGTCGCCCCACTGGGCGCCGATGATCGCGATCGCGGGCATGTGCACACTCCAAAGCTGAGAGAAAAACGTCGGAACCCCGGGGCAACAGCGGCCGGGGCTCTTGCGTCGGTACGTTACCAAGCCCCGGGCCGACCGCGTCCGTTAGGTTCTCGACGTGGACCCGTTGCTCGTCATCACCAACTCCTCGGCCGGCACGTCCGACGAGGAGAACCTCGAGCGCGCCCTGGCCGTGCTGCGCCCGCACACCTCGGTCGAGGTCGAGGCGACCTCCGAGCCCGGTGAGCTCGACGGCGTCCTGCACCGCGCCGGTTCGCGCACGATCGTGGTGGCCGGCGGCGACGGCAGCATGCACGCGGTCATCTCCGCGCTGCACAAGCGCAACGACCTCGGCAAGAACGTCATCGGCCTGCTCCCCCTCGGCACCGGCAACGACTTCGCCCGCGGGCTGGGCCTCCCCCTCGACGTCGAGGACGCGGCGCAGGTCCTGCTCGAGGGCACCCCGCGCGCGATGGACCTGATCGTCGACGAGGTCGGCGAGGTGGTCGTCAACAACGTCCACGTCGGCGCCGGTGCCGCCGCCAGCCGCCGCGCCCACCGGTGGAAGGAGCGCCTGGGCTCCGTCGGGGTGGGCAGCCTCAACCTCGGCAAGCTCGGCTACCCGATCGGTGCTGCCATCACGGCGTGGAACCCGCCGGTCATCCGGCTGCGCGTCGAGCTCGACGGCGAGGTCGTGACCGACCTCGACACCCAGGTCCTGCAGGTCGCGGTCGGCAACGGCTCGTCGGTCGGCGGCGGCACCGACCTGGTGCCCGACGCCGAGGCCGACGACGGCCGGCTCGACCTGATGGTCTCGCGGGCGACCGGCCCGGTCTCCCGGCTCGTCTACGCCTCCCGCCTGGCCCTGGGCAGCCACCCCGAGCACGCCGACGTCGACTACCTGCGCGGCCAGTCGGTCACCGTCACCGGCGAGGAGTTCTGGATCAGCGCCGACGGCGAGATCTCCGGCCCCGAGCGGCACCGGTCCTGGCGACTGCAGCGGGCGGCGTACGAGATGGTGCTGCCCGCTCGATAGCCTCGCGCCCATGAGTGACGAGCCCGCCGCCACCCCCGACGCCGCCCCGGCCGACGACGACCTGTCCCAGGAAGCCGTCCGCCGCGACAAGCGCGAGCGGCTGCTGGCCGAGGGCCACGAGCCCTACCCCGTCGCGGTGCCCCGCACCCACACGCTCGCGCAGGTGCGCGGGCAGTGGGCCCACCTCGAGACCGGCGAGGAGACCCAGGACGTCGTCGGCGTCGCCGGGCGCGTGATGTTCGTGCGCAACACCGGCAAGCTGTGCTTTGCCACGCTGCAGGAGGGCATCGGGACCCGGCTGCAGGTGATGCTGTCGCTGGCCGAGGTCGGCGAGGAGGCCCTCGAGGCCTGGAAGCGCACTGTCGACCTCGGTGACCACGTCTTCGTCTCCGGTCGCGTCATCTCCTCGCGCCGCGGCGAGCTGTCGGTGATGGCGTCGTCGTGGCAGATGGCCTCCAAGGCGCTGCGCCCGCTGCCGGTGCTCCACAAGGACCTGTCCGAGGAGGCGCGCGTCCGCCAGCGCTACGCCGACCTGATCGTGCGCCAGGAGGCGCGCGACATGGTGCGCGAGCGCTCGGCGATCACCCGCGCGGTGCGTCGTACGCTCGAGGAGCAGGGCTACCTCGAGATCGAGACCCCCGTCCTGCAGCTGGTCCACGGCGGCGCCAACGCGCGGCCGTTCCACACCCACCACAACGCGTTCGACCAGGACATGACCCTGCGGATCGCGCTCGAGCTCAACCTCAAGAAGGCCGTCGTCGGCGGCGTCGACCGGGTCTTCGAGATCGGGCGGATCTTCCGCAACGAGGGCGCCGACTCCACGCACTCCCCCGAGTTCACGATGCTCGAGGTCTACGAGGCCTACGGCGACCAGTTCACGATGGCCGCCTTGATGCGCGACATGTTCCTCGCCGCCGCCGACGCCATCGGCTCGCGCCGCGTCGAGACGCCGGCCGGGCTCGTCGACCTCGACGGCGAGTGGCCGTGGCTGCCCGTCTACGACGCGGTGTCCGCCGCGGTGGGCGAGGAGGTCACGACCACGACCCCCGCCGCGCGGCTGCGCGAGCTGCTCGCGCAGCACTCGCTCGAGTTCGACCCCGCGTGGGGCGCCGAGAAGCTCGTCCTCGAGCTGCTCTCCGAGCTCGTCGAGCCGACCCTGGTCCAGCCGACCTTCCTGTGCGACTACCCCGCCTCGGCCCAGCCCCTGGCCCGACCGCACCGTTCCAAGCCCGGCCTCATCGAGGCCTGGGACCTCATCATCGGCGGCGTCGAGCGCGGCACCGCCTTCTCCGAGCTGATCGACCCGGTGATCCAGCGCCAGGTGCTCGAGGCCCAGTCGCTCCTCGCCGCCGGCGGCGACCCCGAGGCCATGCAGGTCGACGAGGACTTCCTGCGCGCCCTCGAGTACGGCGCCCCGCCCATGGGCGGCCTCGGCCTCGGCCTGGACCGGATGATCATGCTCTTCACCGGCGTCGGCATCCGCGAGACCATCCTCTTCCCGCACCTGCGGCGCGAGGCGCGCTAGGCCCGCGGCGGCCAGCGCATGTAACTGACTGTTCATCGCTCATGTCGAGCGGTAGAGCGCCCAGGATGTACGCCGAACAGTCAGTTACATGTTCGCCGTCCCGGGCCCCCCAAGAAGGTTCTCCACAGGCCGGACAAGCGCAGGGTTCAACCGGCGACGAGTGCGGCACCAGAGCACCCATGACGCACCTCAACCCGCGCGTGGTGGCCCACCTCGCGTCCCACCACGGTCTGATCACGCCCGGACAGGCACGCGACCTCGGCATGTCGCAGACCTACATCACGCACATGCTGCGCGAGCGCCTGTGGCTGGTCCTGCACCGCGGCGTGTACGTCGACGCCGTGGTCTGGCGCGCGCTCGACCCCTGGCACGGTCAGCCGCTCCTGCGGGCCCGCGCAGCCCTGATGGTCATGAAGCGCGACGTCGTGCTCAGCCACGACTCCAGCGTGCACGCCCTGCGACTGGACTACCTGGCGCCGTACGGACCACCGGGGCCGTTCGTCCACGTGACCGGCCGCGGCAGCGCCAACGCGTGGGTCCGGGGCCGGGTCAAGCACCACCTCGCCCGCTTCGCCGACGACGACGTGGTCGAGGTCGGGGGGCTGAAGGTGCTCGGCGAGGCCAGGACCGTCGTCGACATCGCCCGCGAGCACGGCTACCGCGCGGGGCTCGTCACGGCTGACTCGGCGTTGCGCCGGGGGCTGCCAAAGGCGGCGCTGTGGAACGTCGCCGACGCCATGGCGAGCTGGCGGCACATCACCGTCGTCCGCGACGTCATCGAACATGCCGACCACCGTTCGCAGAGCGCCGCCGAGGTGCTGGCCCGCGACTTCCTGCAGGAGCTCGGCCTGGGCGACGTCGACCTGCAGTGGCCCAGGCAACGCTCTGACGGCCGCATCGCGTGGTGCGACCTTCGGATCGGACGCGTGGTCTTCGAGGTGCACGGCAAGATCAAGGTTCTGTCGCCCGCGGACGGCGGCGTCGCCTCGACGTCAGCGGCAGAGGTCCTCTGGGAGGACCGCAAGCGCGAGCGGCTGGTCGCCACGGACGGCTTGGCCCTCTGCAACCTCTACTGGGCCGATTTCTTCGGCAGCAACCGTGTCGCGGCGCAGGCCCGCGTGCGGGCCGAGGTCGCCCACACCATCGAGCGGTTCGGCGACAACGTCCTGCCCGACCGCCTCGACCGGGTCGCCCGCGAGATCCGCGCCCGCGAGGACCGGCCGGACGCTTCGTGAGCCGGTCCTGCGCAGGGTCCCTGACGTCGACGAGCAGATGTAACTGACTGTTCGCGGCACAGGTCGAGCGCTAGAGCGCCCAGGATCTGTGATGAACAGTCAGTTACATGCGCGACCGGCACGCCGCGGCCGCCGCCCGCTCAGCCCAGCAGCTCGTCGTACGCCGTGGGGCTGGAGTCGCGCAGGAACTCCGAGCAGCGCTCCCACTCGTCGTCCTCGCCGATGGCGCGGGCGGCCTTGGCGAGCAGGGACAGGCACACCAGGAAGCCGCGGTTGGGCTCGTGCTCCCACGGCACCGGGCCGTGGCCCTTCCAGCCGTTGCGGCGCAACATGTCGAGGGAGCGGTGGTAGCCGACGCGGGCGTAGGCGTAGACGGTCACCGCGTCGGCGTCGGCCGCCACCGACTCCGAGGCCAGGGCGGCCCAGGCGACAGGCGAGGCGGGGTGGGTCCGCACGACGTCGATGGGCGTGGAGCCGGACGCGAGGGCGTCGGCCGCGGGGTCGGGGGGCAGGTGGGTCGGCGGGGGGCCGGCCATCAGGTCGCCGAAGGAGCTCATGGCCCCATCATGGCGCCTACGTCGCGACGCCTGCCCGGCCGGGCGCCCCCGCAGAAGGAATGCCGAGGGGTGGGAAGGAATGTCCCCGCCAGGGTGTTCACTGCGATCGTGACCCGCACCGACCCCATGACCACCGACCTCGCGCGCCAGGACAAGGACCCCTGGCCGGCCCTCTTCGCCCTGTGCCTGGGCTTCTTCATGATCCTCGTCGACTCGACGATCGTGTCGGTCGCGACCCCGGCCCTCATCGAGGACCTCGGCTCCGACGTCAACGCCGTGGTGTGGGTGACCAGCGCCTACCTGCTGGCCTACGCCGTCCCGGTGCTCATCACGGGCCGTCTCGGCGACCGCTACGGCCCCAAGAACCTCTACCTCGCGGGCCTGACGGTGTTCACCCTGGCCAGCCTCGCGTGCGGCCTGACCAGCACGATCGAGGGCCTCATCATCGCCCGCGTCGTCCAGGGTCTCGGCGCCAGCATGATCACCCCGCAGACGATGGCGATCATCACCCGGATCTTCCCCGCCGAGCGCCGCGGCAAGGCGATGGCGCTGTGGGGCGCGACCGCCGGCGTCGCGACGCTGGTCGGACCGATCCTGGGCGGCGTCCTGGTCGACGTCGCGGGCTGGGAGTGGATCTTCTTCATCAACGTGCCGATCGGCGTCGTCGGCTTCGTCCTGGCCTGGCGGCTGGTGCCGACCCTCGAGACCCGCAGCCACCGCTTCGACTGGCTCGGGGTGGCGCTGTCCGGGGTCGGCATGTTCCTGCTCGTCTTCGGCATCCAGGAGGGCGAGCAGCTCGACTGGAGCACCCTGGTGTGGACCATGATCGCCGGCGGCCTGGTCGTCCTCGGAGGCTTCGTGCTCTGGCAGGCGCGCAACAAGGCCGAGCCGCTGGTGCCGCTGCACCTGTTCCGCGACCGCAACTTCTCGCTGGCCAACGTCGCGATCACCGTCATGGGGTTCTCGATCACCTCGGTCGCGATCCCGCTGATGCTGTGGGCCCAGCTGGTCCGTGGCTACAGCCCGACCCAGGCCGCGCTGCTGCTGGCGCCGATGGCCATCATGACGATCGGGCTCGCCAAGGTCGTCGGCGGGCTCACCGACCGGGTGCACCCCCGCTACCTGGTCAGCTTCGGCTTCGTGTCGCTGTTCGTGTCGCTGATCTGGCTCGTGCAGGGCATCACCCCCGACTCGGCGATCTGGACCGTGATCGCCCCGATGGCCCTCTTCGGCGTCGGCAACGCCTTCGTCTGGGCGCCCAACTCCGCGACCGCGACCCGCAACCTGCCCGGCCAGCTCGCCGGCGCCGGGTCCGGCGTCTACAACGCCACCCGCCAGCTCGGTGCCGTCGTCGGCGCCGCCGGCATCGCGGTCCTCATCGACGCCCGTCTGGTCGCCCAGGGCCTCGGCACCGGCGGCAGCGGCGAGGGCCGACTGCAGCGCCTGCCCGAGGTCGTGCAGGCGCCGTACGCCGAGGCGATGGGCCAGTCGCTCTACCTGCCGGCGTTCGCGTTCCTCATCGGGCTGGTGGCCGTGCTGTTCTTCGAGCGCCCCCAGCACGCGGGGTTCGCGCCCACCGCCGCCCGGCCCCCGGCCACCGCGGGGGTCCCGGCCGACTGAGCCGGCCGGGACCTCACGGGCTCAGCCGAGGGACCTGCCCGACGAGCGCAGGTTCTCGCACGCCTCGACGACCCGGGCGGCCATGCCGGCCTCGGCAGCCTTGCCCCAGGCGCGCGGGTCGTACATCTTCTTGTTGCCGACCTCGCCGTCGATCTTCAGCACGCCGTCGTAGTTGATCATCATGTGGGCGGCGACCGGGCGGGTGAAGGCGTACTGCGTGTCGGTGTCGACGTTCATCTTGACCACGCCGTAGTCGAGGGCCTCGGCGATCTCGTCGGGCGAGGAGCCCGAACCACCGTGGAAGACCAGGTGGAAGGGCTTGGCGCCCTTCTCGAGGCCGAACTCCTCCACGACCGCGGCCTGGGCGTCACGCAGCACCGACGGCCGCAGCTTGACGTTGCCCGGTTTGTAGACGCCGTGCACGTTGCCGAAGGTCAGCGCGGTCATGTAGTAACCCTGCTCGCCGTAGCCCAGGGCCTTGGCAGTGGCGATGGCGTCCTCGGGGGTCGAGTAGAGCTTGTCGTTGATCTCGGCCTCGACGCCGTCCTCCTCGCCGCCGACGACGCCCACCTCGATCTCGAGGATGATCCTGGCCGCGATGCACTTCTCGAGCAGCTCGGCGGCGATCGAGAGGTTCTCGTCGAGGGGCACGGCCGAGCCGTCCCACATGTGCGACTGGAACAGCGGGGCGTGGCCGGCCTTGACCCGCTCGATCGACAGGTCGAGCAGCGGGCGGACGAAGCCGTCGAGCTTGTCCTTGGGGCAGTGGTCGGTGTGCAGGGCGATGTTGACGGGGTAGCTCTTGGCGACCTCGGCGGCGTACGCCGCGAAGGCGAGCGAGCCCGAGACCATGTTCTTGACCTGCGGGCCGGAGAGGTACTCCGCGCCGCCGGTGGAAACCTGGATGATGCCGTCGCTCCCGGCGTCGGCGAACCCTTGGAGGGCCGCGTTGAGGGTCTGCGAGGACGACACATTGATGGCCGGGAACGCGTAGGAGCCCGCCTTCGCGGCGTCCAGCATCTCGGCGTACTTCTCAGGGGTGGCGATAGGCATGACCCCAACCTAGTGCCAACCCCTGCGTAGATTCATCGTCATGCGTCGCGCCCGAACACTCCACACGTCACGACGCTCGGCCGTCGTCGCGCTCGACCCCACCGCCGCCTGGGACGTCGTCGTGTCGGGCGAGAGCGGCCCGCAGTGGTACGTCGACGCCGCACCCCTGGTGGTGCGGCGCTGGATCGACCGGCTCGCCCTGGGCCCGGCGCTGCGCCGCGAGCCACCCGGACGTCCGCGGCTCGCGACCGGCGACGAGGTGGGGTTCTGGAAGGTCGTCGACGCCGACCACCGCTCCCGCCACCTCGTGCTCGTCGCCCGGGTGCGCTCGCCGGGCCGCGTCACCCTCGAGGTCCGGACCCGGCCGCACGGCCAGGGCGCCGAGGTCGAGCTGACCGTCACGCTCAGCCCGCGTGGTCTCGTGGGGCGGGTCTACGAGCTGGTCGACCTGCCGGCGCGTGAGGCGGTCAGCGAGCTGCTGATGCTGCACCTGCTCACCGTGCTGCGCCGCCGTGACGCGACCTCCGCGGCGTGCTGATCGTCCGCCACGACGATCGGGCGTTCTCCTCCGCGCGCGGGTGGTCCTCGTCTAGGGTCCTTGCGACTCGGCCATCTCGGACAGAAGGACATCTCGTGAAGACCTCCCCCCTGCGCGCCCTCGGCGGCGCGGTGCTCGTCGCCGCCCTCGCCGGCGCCCTGCTCAACCCCCCGGCGGCGTCGTACGCCGCGGGTGCGACCGTCCAGGCCCGCGCCACGGCCGACAAGCCGGCCGTCGGCAGCTGCCACGCGCTGACGCTGGCCGAGGCCGCGAAGGCGACCGACCCCGACCCGGTCGTCGACTGCGCGACGTCGCACACCTCGCGGACCTTCGCGGTCCCGTCGGTGCCCGACGGCGTCGACATGGGCGACAACGACGCCCTGAGCAAGGTGGTCACCCGCAAGTGCGTCCCCGCCTACGCGACGGCGGTCAGCACCAACATCAAGAAGCGACTGCTCTCGGCCTACTTCTACGTCTGGTTCGCCCCGACCCAGCAGCAGATCGACGCCGGTGCGCGGTGGGTGCGCTGCGACCTCGCTCTGAGCGGCGGCAAGAGCCTCGTGCCGCTGCCCGAGGCCAAGACCCCCGCGCTGGGCACGACCCCGTTCCCCGACGTCGAGGCCCGCTGCTACACCGGCCGGGCCGGCGGCTTCCGCCCGCTGTCCTGCAGCCGAGCCCACCGGTTCCGCGCCAGGAGCGTCTACTCGATGACGGGGCGCGCCTACCCCTCCCAGGCGAAGCGCCAGCGCGTCGCGGAGCGTCGGTGCAGGCCGGTGGCGGGTCAGCGGTGGACCGTGTTCGGGCCGTCCCAGGAGCAGTGGAAGGCCGGCTTCAAGTACTTCGTCTGCACGACCGCCACCCGGCGCTGACCGCCCGGCTCACCCCCGCCACGCGTCACCGCCGCCGAGGTCGGCGTGCACCCGCACCCAGGCGTGCATGGCGATCGCGGCGGCGGCCGAGGCGTTGATCGAGCGGGTCGAGCCGAACTGCGCGATCGAGAACGTGCCCGCGCACGACTCCCTGGCGGAGTCGGACAGACCGGGTCCCTCCTGACCGAAGAGGAAGCACAGGCGCCGCGGCACCTCCATCGTCTCGAGGTGCCGCGAGCCGGGCAGGTTGTCGATGCCCCACAACGGCACCGGGACGTCGAGCCCGTCGAGGTAGGCCGCCAGGTCGGCGACCGTCGGGTGGTGACGCACGTGCTGGTAGCGGTCGGTGACCATCGCACCGCGCCGGTTCCAGCGCCGCTCCCCCACGATGTGCACCTCGGCGGCCAGGAACGCGTTGGCGGTGCGCACGATCGTGCCGATGTTGAAGTCGTGCTGCCAGTTCTCGATGGCGACGTGGAACCCGTGGCGCCGGGTGTCGAGGTCGGCGCGGATCGCCTCCAGGCTCCAGTAGCGGTAGCGGTCGACGACGTTGCGCCGGTCGCCGTCGGCGAGCAGCGCGGCGTCGTAGACCTCGCTGCCCGGGCCGCTGGGCCACGGGCCCTCCCAGGGCCCGACACCCACCTCGGGCCGGCCGTGCGGCATCGGGTCGTACGGCGCCCGCGCCGGTGGACCCACGGCGGGATCCGGGGTGATCTCAGGGTCGGTCTCCCGCACGCCCGCGACCCTACGGCAGGTACCGTGGGCGCGTGAGCCTGACCGTTGCCGCCGACCACCTGGCTCCGATGCTGCTCGGCATCAAGTGGCTCGACCCCAACTGGCTGCTCGACCAGTACGGCGCGGGGTTCATCTGGCTCAGCCTCGCGATCGTGTTCGTCGAGTGCGGCCTGTTCTTCCCGTTCCTGCCCGGTGACACCCTGCTGTTCGCCCTCGGCCTGTTCATCGCCGGGCAGCAGATCGAGGTCATCGGCGTCTCCAACGAGCCGGTCGAGCTCGTGATGGCGCTGCTCGTGCTCACCCTGGCGGCCTTCCTCGGCAACGTCGTCGGCTACGAGATCGGGCGCAGGCTGGGCCCACCACTCTACGAGCGCGACGGCCGGCTGCTCAAGCGCAAGTACTTCGACAACACCAGCGCCTTCTTCGAGAAGCACGGCAACAAGGCCCTCGTGATCGGCCGGTTCGTGCCCTTCGTGCGCACCTTCATCACCGTGGTGGCCGGCGTGACCCAGATGCAGCGCCGCCGCTTCTTCATCTGGAGCTTCGTGGGAGCGCTGCTGTGGGTGTTCAGCATCGTCCTGATCGGCTACTTCCTGGGCGCCGCGTTCCCGGTGATCGGCGAGAACATCGACTACGCCGCGATCGCCATCGCGATCTTCACCATCGCCCCGCTGCTCTACGAGGGCATCCGGCACCGCCGTGAGCTCGGGTTCGACGACGAGGACGACGAGGCGGCCCCGACCGCCGACACGACCGCCGAGACGTCGGGCGACCTCCCCGGCGCCGTCGAGGCCTGAGCCCCAGCCGGCCTCAGCCGGCCGCGGCCACCGCGTCGAGGTCGGCGCGGGTGAGCACCGAGCGCACCTCGAGGCCCACGTCGGCCAGCGGGTTCTCACCGGCCGGTGAGCGGTCGATCGCGCACACGACCACCTCGACGATCGCGCCGCTCTCGCGCAGCGCGCGGGTGGCGTCGCGCACGGCGCCGCCGGTGGTGATGACGTCCTCGACGAGCGTGACCCGCTTGCCGTCGTACGACGGGCCCTCGGCGAGCTTGCAGGTGCCGTAGGTCTTGGCCTGCTTGCGCACGAACAGCGCGGGGGTGCCGGTGATGGCGCTGACCACGGTGGCCAGCGGGATGCCGCCCATCTCGAGCCCGCCGAGCAGGTCGGTGTCGTGCGGGAGGAGCTGGATCATCTCCCGGGCGACACGCCCGAGCAGCAGCGGGTCGGCCTCGAAGAGGTACTTGTCGAAGTAGGTGTCGGACACCTGCCCGGAGCGGAGGGTGAACTCGCCCCTCAGGCGGCACGTGGCGTCGATGTCGGCAGCGAGCGAGTCGTCGGTGGTGGTCACGTCAGTAGTCTCCCAGGGGTGACCGCCTCCCGTCTGCACGGCATCGCGCCCACGATCTTCGCCGAGATGTCGGCCCTCGCAGCGCGCACCGGCTCGGTCAACCTGGGCCAAGGCTTCCCCGACGAGGACGGTCCGGCCGAGGTGCTCGCCGCCGCCGTCGCCGCGCTGGAGGGCGGGGCCAACCAGTACGCCCCCGGGATCGGCGTACCCGCGCTGCGGCGGGCCATCGCCGACCACCAGCGCCGCCACTACGGCCTCGACCTCGACCCCGACACCCAGGTCGCCGTCACCACCGGGTGCACCGAGGCCGTGGCCGCCGCCCTGCTCGGGCTGGTCGAGCCCGGCGACGAGGTCGTGGTGCTCGAGCCCTACTACGACTCCTACCTCGCGATGCTGCAGATGGCCGGCGGCGCACGCCGCCCGGTCACCCTGCGCTCCCCCGACTTCCGCGTCGACCTCGACGAGCTGCGAGCCGCGGTGACCCCCCGCACCCGGTTCGTGCTGCTCAACAGCCCGCACAACCCGACCGGCACGGTGCTCACCCGCACCGAGGTCGAGGCGGTCGCGGCGCTGGCGATCGAGCACGACCTGACGGTCATCACCGACGAGGTCTACGAGCACCTGGTCTTCGACGGCCCCGGCGACCCCGAGCACGTCCCGGTCGCGACCCTGCCGGGCATGGCCGAGCGGACCCTGAGCCTGTCGAGCATCGGCAAGTCCTACTCGCTGACCGGCTGGAAGGTCGGCTGGGCCACGGGGCCGGTCCACCTCGTCGCCGCGATGGTCGCCGCCAAGCAGTGGCTGACCTTCACCTCCGGTGCCCCGCTGCAGCCGGCGGCCGCGGTCGCGCTCACCGAGCACCCCGACTGGCCGCGGGCCCTCGCGCGCGAGCTGCAGGCCAAGCGCGACCTGCTGGTCGCAGGGCTGACCGCCGCCGGCCTGCCGACCTCGACGCCGCAGGGCACCTACTTCGCGACCTCCGACGTGCGCGAGCTCGGCTGGGACGACGGCCTGGCCTTCTGCCTGGCCCTGCCCGAGCGTGCGGGGGTGGTCGCGATCCCCGCGCAGGTCTTCTACGACGACCCCGCCGGCCCCGGTCGTCACCTCGTGCGCTGGGCCTTCTGCAAGAGGCGGACCGTGCTGGCCGAGGCGGTGGCCCGGCTCGGGTCTGTCGACCTCACGCGCTGAGGTCCCTGCTCCCGCTGCATCCGCAAGTCGGTGCGCGAGGCACGGGGATGAGTCATCATCGACACATGACAGCCCTGGGGAGGGACGGCGTCTTCGCGTGCGACGGCGAGATGGCCCGACGCGCCCGCGAGTTCGACTGGGCCACCACGCCGCTGGGCCCGGTCGAGACGTGGTCGGCGAGTCTGCGCACCGCGGTGGCCATCGTGCTGCGCACGCGCTACCCGATGATCCTGAGCTGGGGACCGTCGTTCGTGATGATCTACAACGACGCCTTCATCCCGACCCTCGGCCGCAAGCACCCCGGCGCGCTGGGCGGACTGCTGACCCACGAGTTCGCCGAGATCTGGGACGACGTCGGTCCGCTCCAACGTGCGGTCCTCGCCGGAGGCTCCGCCACCTGGGAGGAGGACCTCCCGCTGCCCATCGAGCGGGGGCACGGCCCGGAGGAGACGTTCTTCACCTTCTCCTACTCCCACGTCCCCGACGACGACGGGCCCGGCGGGGTGCTCGCGGTCCTCAGCGTCACCACCGAGAAGGTCGTGGGAGCCCGGCGGATCGCGCTGCTCAACGCGCTGGCCTCACAAGCGACCGCCATCGGCTCGGTGGACCAGGCCACCGCCGCGCTCGACGCCGTGCTGGCGGGGGCCAGCACCGAGCTGGTCGGCGCCGCGCTGCTGCTGACCCTCGACGACGGGCCGACCCTGGTCATGGGCTTCGACGACACCGGCGAGGCCGTCGACCGACCCGACGCCGACTCCGTGAGGGCCAGCCCGCGCCTGCTCGCCACGCGGGCGCTGGCCTCCGGTGAGCAGGAGGTCGACGTGATCGACGTACCCGGCCGCGGACGCGCGACCCGGGTCGCCTGCCCCGTCCGTGACGGCGACAAGGTCGTCGGCGTGCTCGTGGTCGACCCCCACCCGCTGCGACCAGTTGACGACGAGCACCTGCGGTTCCTCGACCTCCTGGCCGGAACGGCCGGGCAGCTGCTGGCCCTGGGGCACGCGCGCCAGGAGGAGACCGAGCGGCTCGCCGCCCTGGACCGTCTCGACGCGGCCAGGACCGCGTTCCTGTCGACGGTCAGCCACGAGCTCCGCACCCCGCTGACCCTGGTGCTGGGGCCCCTCGAGGACGTCGTCAACGGACGGCGCGACGCGCTCGACCCCGACGAGGTCCTCGACATGTACCGCAGTGCCGAGCGGCTCCTCGGCCTGGTGGAGGCGTTGCTCGACATCTCGCGGGCCAACACCGTGGGCCTGGCGGCCCAGTGGCGACCCACGGACGTCCGGGCGATCACCGCCGAGGTCCTGCGCCCCTTCCGGTTGGCCGCCGACCGCGCCGGGTTGACGCTGGTCACCGCCCTCCAGGCCGACATCGAGGTGGTCGAGCTCGACGCCGACCTCTGGGAGAAGATCCTCATCAACCTGGTCGCCAACGCGCTGAAGTTCACCGAGGCCGGACAGGTCACCGTCTCCCTGAGCACCGCGCCCGACCCCTCGGCCGGCTCCTCGCTCGTGCTGCAGGTGCAGGACACCGGCCCCGGGATCCCCCCCGAGGACCAGTCGGCCGTCTTCGACCGGTTCCACCGCATCCAGACCCCCGGCGCGCGCAGCATCGAGGGCAGCGGCCTCGGGCTGGCCGTGGCCCTGGAGTCGGCCCGTGCCCTGGGCGGCGAGCTCACGGTGCACTCGGTCCCCGGCGAGGGGTCGACGTTCACCGCCGTCGTACCGCTGCTGGCGTCGACCCAGGACGCGCGGCCCCGGGCGGCCACCCGGCGGGCCGCCTCGATGGCCGAGAGCCTGGTGCCGCTCTCGGCGTCGGCCTTCGTGCCCGACGACGTGACCGAGCCCGACGTCGCCGAGGCCCCCACGGACGGCTCCCGGCCCGTGGTCCTCGTGGTCGACGACCACGCCGCGCTGCGCCACCGGGTGGCCCGGACGCTGTCCCCCCTCGGCACGATCCTCACCGCCGAGGACGGGCAGGCTGCGTGGGAGCTGCTCGACGGTGGGCGGCACGTCGACCTCGTCGTCACCGACGTGATGATGCCCCGCCTCGACGGCCACGAGCTCGTACGACGGGTGCGCGCCGACCCACGCCTGCGCAGCCTGCCGGTCGTCGTCCTGTCGGCCCGCGCCGGGAGCGAGGCCGCGAGCGAGGCCATGAGCCTGCTGGCCGACGACTACGTCGTGAAGCCCTTCGGCTCCGAGGAGCTGCTCGTGCGCTGCCGCACCGCGCTGGAGCTGGCCGGCCTGCGCACCCAGGAGGCGGGACGCCACGCCCGGACCCTCATCCTCGCGGGCGTCTCCCACGACATGCAGACCCCTCTGGCGATCGTCGGGGCCGCGCTCGAGCTCGCGTCCGACCCGGAGATCCCGGAGGAGACTCGGCGCGACCTGCTCGTGCGGGCCGAGCCCCGGGTCGCCCACCTGCGCCGACTGGTACTGCGCTTCCTCGACTGGTCGCGGCTGTCGGTCGACGAGGGGCTGCCGATCGCCGTGTCGGTCGTCGACCTGGCCCCGTTGCTGGGCGCGGTGGCGGCCGGCCGGCCGGGAGTCACGCTGACGCTGCCCTCGACCCGGGCGTGGGCCCGCTGCGACGAGCTGCGCACGGAGGCGGCCCTGCACAACCTGGTCGACAACGCCTGTCGGGCCGCCACCCACGTCGCGATCGAGGTGGACACCACCGGATCCGAGATGGTGGTCCGGGTCCGCGACGACGGCCCGGGGATCGACGCGGCGGTGGCGGCCTCCCTGTTCGACCCGTTCACGGGGATCGGACGACCGGGGTCCCACGGGCTCGGGTTGTACGTCTCGCGCGAGGCGGCCCGCGCCCAGGGCGGCGACCTCGTCCTGGAGGAGACCTCGGCCACCGGCACGACCTTCGCCCTCCACCTGCCGGCCGCCCGACTCGAGGAACCCTGACATGCGGGTCCTGCTGGCCGACGACGACCCGGACATCCGGCTGGTCCTGTCGGCGATGATGGCTCGTCGTGGGTGGTCGGTGGTCACCGCGAACCACGGCGAGGAGGCCCTCGCCCGGCTTGCCGACACCGACGTCGACGCGGCGATCCTCGACCAGCAGATGCCACCGGTGCTCGGCATGGAGGTCGCGCACGAGGCACGGCGCCGCGGGCTGACCCTGCCGCTGGTCCTGTGCACCGGATGGAGCGGCACCGTCGACCGCGACGAGGCCGACCGGCTCGACGTCGTCGTGGCGGACAAGACCCAGCTCTCGGCGACCGTCCAGCTGCTCGCCGACCTGCTCGACCACGCCTGAGCGTCCGCTGCGCCGACCGCGCGGGATCGCGGACCGGGATCAGGGCCGGTCGGCCGGGGACCCCGGGCGGCGGGTCGTGAACCACGCCGCCACGTCGCGGCGCAGGAGCAGCACCGCCACCGTGACGCAGGCGGCGGTGATCGCCAGCGGCAGCACCGCGAGCACCCCGACCAGGCTGACCAGGGCGGCGCCGATCGCCGAGACGACGAGGGTGATCCGGGCGGCGTTGCTGCCCCGCAGGGTGAGCACGGCCAGGACGATCGACGCCAGCGCCCAGACGACCAGGACGGCCATCGCGACGACCATGACGTCGGTGAGGACCCCGGCGTCGAGACCGGCGTCACGGTAGGCCTGCTGCGAGGCGATCTCGTCGGCGATCTGGCGCTCGAACCGGGCCCGGTCGCCGAGCACGACCAGCAGCCCGATCCCCAGCAGCAGGGCCACCAGGGTCGAGCTCGCCACCGTGACGAGCGCGGCGGCCACGACACCGCCGGGGCGCTGCTGCGCACCGTGGGCCCAGGACGCGACGGGCTGGTACGGGTGGGCCGGGTACGCCGGGTACGCCGGGTACGCCGGGGCGAACGGGGCACTCGACGCACCGGGGGCCGGGGCCTGCACCGGCCCGGCCCGCATGCCGGCCAGGGCCGGGTGCTCGGAGACGGCGACGCCGTCGAGCCACTGCCGGGTCGGCGGGCGCCAGAGCAGCAGGACGGCGACGGCCATGATGGCCGGGACGAAGTCGGCCACGGCGATGCCGGCGACCAGGCCGACCGGCGCCAGCACGCTCAGCGCCAGCCGCGCGGTGCGGTCGCGCTGGAGCACCCGCCAGCCGAGGTAGCCGGTGACCACGGCGAGCCCGGCGGCGACCATGCACAGCACCCGGAGCACCGACTGCCACTCGTCGGCGTCGAGGCCGACGCCCTTGCCGACGGAGTCGGCGAAGAGCTGGGCCTGCTCCTGCGCCTCGATCGTGCCGAGCGACGACATCCGGCTGAAGGCCAGCAGGATGACCAGCGCCGAGCCCACGACCAGCGTGCCACCGCAGAAGGTGGCCTGCGGGGGCCTGGGCTGGGTCGTGTCGCTCACGGCCCCAGTGTCCCAGGCACCCCCTGACCCCGGTCAGGTGGAACGGTCAGGTGGACAGGGTCACGTCGACAGGGTCACGTCGACAGGGTGAGGCCGCCGCCCTCGGGGGCGAGGTCGACCTCGACCGTGCCGCCGTCGGTCACCTGGCCGCTGATGAGCAGTCGCGCCAGGGGGTCGCCGAGGGCCGACTGGATGAGCCGGCGCAGCGGGCGGGCGCCGTACGCCGGGTCGTAGCCGACGTCGGCCAGCCAGGACTGGGCCCGGTCGCTGACGTGGATGGAGATCCGCCGCACGGCCAGTCGCTTCTCGAGCAGCGCGAGCTGCAGGCCCACGATGTGGGTGAGCGCGTCCTGGGTGAGGGACTCGAACTGGACGATCTCGTCGAGGCGGTTGAGGAACTCGGGCTTGAACGACGCCCGCACGACGGCCAGCACCGACTCCGCCTTCTTCTCGGGGTCCAGCGTCGGGTCGACGAGGTAGGACGAGCCGAGGTTGGAGGTGAGGATGAGGATCGTGTTGCGGAAGTCGACGGTGCGGCCCTGGCCGTCGGTCAGCCGGCCGTCGTCGAGCACCTGCAGCAGGAGGTCGAAGACCTCGGGGTGAGCCTTCTCGACCTCGTCGAGCAGCACGACGGAGTAGGGGCGCCGGCGCACGGCCTCGGTGAGCTGGCCGCCCTCGTCGTAGCCGACGTAGCCGGGAGGGGCCCCGACCAGGCGCGAGACGGAGTGCTTCTCGGAGTACTCGCTCATGTCGATGCGCACGATCGCGCGCTCGTCGTCGAAGAGGAAGTCGGCCAGGGCCTTGGCCAGCTCGGTCTTGCCGACGCCGGTGGGGCCGAGGAACAGGAACGACCCGGTCGGCCGGTCGGGGTCGGCGATGCCCGCACGCGAGCGGCGTACGGCGTCGCTGACCGCCCGCACGGCGTCGCGCTGACCGACCAGGCGCTCGCCGATGACGTCCTCCATCCGCAGCAGCTTGGCGGTCTCGCCCTCGAGCATCCGGCCGGTGGGGATGCCGGTCCAGGCCTCGACGACGTCGGCGATCTGCTCGGCCCCGACGGAGTCGCCGACCAGCGGGTCGACCTCGGAGCGGTCGGCCGACGCGGCCGCCTCGATGCGCCGCGCGAGGTCCTGGCGCTCGGTGGCCAGCTCCGACATCCGCCGCAGGATCGGCACGCGCTCCTCCTCGTCGAGGCCCTCCTGGAGCGCGTTCTCCTGCAGCCGCATGAAGGTCGTGAGCTGGTCGAGCTGGCGGCGCAGCTCGCCCTCGCCCTCGCGGGAGGCCTTCTCGCGCTCCCAGCGGGCCTCGAGGGCGCGCAGCTCCTCCTGCTTGTCGGCGAGGTCGGCGCGCAGGACGGCCAACCGCTCGACCGACGCGGCGTCGTCCTCCTTGTCGAGGGCGAACTCCTCCATCTTGAGCCGGTCGACCTGGCGGCGCAGCTGGTCGATCTCCTCGGGACTGCTCTCGATCTCCATCTTCAGGCGCGAGCTGGCCTCGTCGACGAGGTCGATGGCCTTGTCGGGCAGCTGGCGGCCGGTGATGTAGCGGTCGGAGAGCGTCGCGGCCGCCACCAGCGCGGCGTCGGTGATGCGGACCTTGTGGTGGGCCTCGTACTTCTCGCGGATGCCGCGCAGGATCTGGATGGTGTCCTCGACCGAGGGCTCGCCCACGAAGACCTGCTGGAAGCGGCGCTCGAGCGCGGGGTCCTTCTCGATGCGCTCGCGGTACTCGTCGAGGGTGGTCGCGCCGATCATGTGCAGCTCGCCGCGGGCGAGCATCGGCTTGAGCATGTTGCCGGCATCCATCGCGGAGTCGCCGCCGGCGCCCGCGCCGACGACGGTGTGCAGCTCGTCGATGAACGTGATCACCTGCCCGCCGGCGTCCTTGATCTCCTCCAGCACGGCCTTGAGCCGCTCCTCGAACTCGCCGCGGTACTTCGCCCCGGCGACCATCGCGGCCAGGTCGAGGCTGAGCACGCGCCGTCCCTTGAGCGAGTCGGGCACGTCGCCGGCCACGACGCGCTGGGCCAGGCCCTCGACGACGGCGGTCTTGCCGACCCCGGGCTCACCGATGAGGACCGGGTTGTTCTTGGTGCGCCGCGACAGCACCTGGATGACGCGGCGGATCTCGGCGTCGCGCCCGATCACCGGGTCGAGGGACCCGGCCTCGGCCGCGGCGGTCAGGTCGACGGAGTACTTCTCGAGCGCCTCGTACGTCGACTCGGCGTCCTGGCTGGTGACGCGGCGGTTGCCGCGCACCGCGGTCAGCCCCTCGCGCAGGCCCTTCTCGCTCAGCCCGGCGTCGGACAGCAGGCGCTGGGCCGCGGAGTCGGTGCCGGCCAGCGCGATCAGCAGGTGCTCGGTGGCGACGTAGTCGTCCTTGAGGCCCGCCGCCAGGTCGAGGGCGCCGGCCAGCACCCGGGTCAGGGCCGGCGCGGACGCCGGCGTCTTGACCGTGGCGCCGCTCGCGCTGGGCAGGGCCGCGACGGCGGCCTCTGTCGTCGCAGCCAGGGCCGCGGCGTCGACACCCGACGTGGTGACCAGGGTGCGGGCTGCGCCCTCGGGGTCGCGCAGCAGGGCCGCGAGCAGGTGGAGCGGCTCCACCGTGCTGTGGCCGGAGGCGGTCGCGGACAGCTGTGCGGCCTCGATGGCCTCGCGACTGCGGGTCGTGAACTTCTCGGCGCCGAACTGGGACATGGGGGTGCTCCGTGGTGAGGTGTGGATGGTCCTGCTGGGTCCAACGATCAGAAAGTTGAGTCTGTTCCACTCAAGTCTGGCTCGTCGACTGTCTAGACCAGCAGGCCACGATCCCGACGAACCCCGGGCGCTCCGCGGCGACCGGGCCTACCGTGAGAGCCAAGCAGGTGCTGTCTGGGAGGGCGGCGTAGGGAGGGAAGCGGTGACAGCGATGTCGACCGCGGTCAGCGCGAGCATGCTCTCGCACGGGCTGCACTACGTCTTGGTGCTGGCGGGTCTGTGGGGCCTGGCAGCGCTGCTCCTTCCCCACGGCCTGACCCGGTTCGGCGCGCCGCCGCCGACCGACGAGCACTCCTGGCGGGTCGCCGAGCTGCGCGCGGCGCTGGCGTCCGGCGCCGTGGGCACCGCCCCCGCGCAGACCCTGACCCGGCCCCGCCCCGCCCCCGTGGCCGGGGCGGTCTGGCTGCCCCTGGCACTCGTCGCGTCGGCCGCGGCCGCCGGCACCCACGCCGCGGTCGCCCCCGCCCACCTCGCCGAGGAGGTGGCGGCCGGGGGCTTCCTGCTGGCGGCGGCGATCGCCCAGCTCGCCTGGGCCGTGGCCGCCCTGCGGCCGACGCCGGCCCTGCTGCGGCTCGGCCTGGTCCTCCAGCTCGCCCTGGTCGCGACCTGGGCGGCGAGCCGGACCGCGGGCCTGCCGTTCGGGCTCCAGGCCGACCCGCACCCGGTCGGCCCCTGGGACCTGACCTGCGTCGCCTGGGAGCTGACCGCGGTCGTCGCCTGCGCCCGCACCCTGCACGACGGCGTACCCGCACGGTGCCCGGCCTGGTCGGCCTGGCACCCGTCCACCCGGACCGCCGTCGGCCTCGCCGCCGCCGTCCTGGTCCTCCTCACCTCGAGCGGAGCACACGCATGAGCGCCCCCGAGACCTGGCAGATCGGGATGGTGGCCAACGCCGTCATCGCCGTCGCCTACCTGCTGATCTGCCTGGCGATCGTGGTGCCGCTCGCGCGCAGCAACCAGCTGCGGACCAATCCGCTCGGAGCCGCGACCGGCGCCATCTTCCTCACCTGCACCATCCACCACGGCTCGCACGCCGTGCACATGCTGGTGCCGACGTTCTTCGACGGCGACGACCGTGGCCTCGCGATGCGGGCCGCGTGGGGGTGGCCGCTGGCGCTCTGGGACGTCGTCGGCGCCCTCGTCGCGGTCTACTACTGGTCGTTGCGGCGCCACTACGGCGCCCCGGCCGACCGCGCCCAGCTCTTCAGCGACATCCGCGAGCGCGAGCAGCAGGCCCTCGAGCTCAACGACTCGGTGCTGCAGGGGCTCGTGGTCTCCAAGATGGCCCTCGACCTCGACGACGTCGACAAGGCCCGGGCCGCACTCGGCGCCTCGATCGACTCGGCGAGCCGGATCATCACCAACCTGCTCGGCGACGAGCAGTTCCGCATCCGGCTGCTTCGCAGCGACCCCGCCGCGGTCGAGCTCGACCATGACGGCCCGACCCTGACCCTGGACCGGCCGACCGAGGAGAAGACGTGATGAGTGCCGTCGCGACCACCCGACCACTGCGGGTCGTGATCATCGACGACACCCCCGACCTGCGCGAGCTGCTGCGGATCGCGCTGACCCGCGGCGGCTTCGACGTCGTGGGCGAGGCCGGCGACGGGTCCAAGGGCATCGACGTCGTCCGCCTGCACCGACCCGACGTGGTCCTGCTCGACCTCGCGATGCCGGTCATGGACGGACTCGAGGCGCTGCCCTCGATCCGCCGGCTGTGCCCGGCCGCCAAGATCGTGGTGCTCTCGGGCTTCGGGGCCCAGCAGATGTCGGCGCGCGCCGTCGCCGCCGGCGCCGACGGCTACGTCCAGAAGGGCGCCCCCCTCAACACGATCCTCGACTACGTCCGCGACATGTCGGCCGGCGGCCGCCGCCCGAGCCGCGGGCTGTCGGTCGTGCCCGTCGCCGACCCCGCCACGGCGACCCCGAGCGCCGACCAGGTCGACCAGCCCGAGGCCCGGGTCGCCGCACCGGCCGCCGCCGCCGGACCGGCCGTCGGGCCCGGCAACGTGTCGGCGTGGGAGGCGCTGCGGATGGCGCCGTACGGCGTGGTCGAGCTCGCCGACGAGCCGTTGTTCCGTGTCATCCACGCCAACCCGGTGGGCGCGCGCCTGCTCGGCACCGACAAGTCCGGCACCCCCCTGGCGACCGTCGCCCCCGACCTGGCCTCGCTGGTGTCCTACCACCGCCTCGACGCCGACGCGACGTTCGAGACCCAGGTCGAGGGTGGCCGGGTCAAGGTCGCGCTGCGGCGTACGGGCTGGTCGATCATGGTCTTCCTCGACTCGACCGCCGAGGACGTCGGCCTGCTGCGGCGCGCCATCGCGACCACCGCCCACGAGGTGCGTGGTCCCGTCGCCGTGCTCTGCGGCATCGCCGAGACCCTCGCCTGGGACGGCGACCAGATGGCGCTCGAGCAGACCCGGCGCCTCATGGAGTCCGTCGCGCGCCAGGCCAGGATCCTCGACCGCATCACCGCCGACCTGCTCACCGCCGCGCAGATCCAGCGCGGCACCCTGCGCATCGACTTCCAGGTCGTCGAGCCCCGCACCCTGATCCTCGGCGCCATCGAGGGCCGGTGGGACGTCGAGGTCGCCATCGACGACGAGCGCTCGGTGCGCGCCGACCCGTTGCGCCTGGAGCAGATGCTCACCAACCTGCTGAGCAACGCGCACAAGTACGGCGCCGCGCCGTACGTCGTCCGCGTGCGCGCCGAGGGCGCCTACGTCGCCATCGAGGTCATCGACCACGGCGAGGGCGTGCCCCTGGAGTTCCGTGACGACCTGTTCCACGAGTTCGCCCGTGCCCACGGCGCCGTCGCCACCGGCACCGGCCTCGGGCTCTACGTCGTCAAGACCCTCGCCAAGGCCCAGAACGGCGCCATCTCCTACGCCCCCGGCCCCCACGGCGGCTCGGTCTTCACGATCAAGCTGCTGGCCTGCTGACGTCGACCGGCTCGGGCCCGCCGTCACCCCCTAGGCTCCTGGTCATGACCGTCGACTGGACGACGTACCGGGCCGTGCTCTTCGACCTCGACGGGGTGATCACGCCGACCGCGGAGGTCCACATGCGGGCGTGGTCGTCGATGTTCAACACCTTCCTGGCCACACGGGAGGGCCAGCAGCCCTATACCGACGACGACTACTTCGAGCACGTCGACGGCAAGCCCCGCTACGACGGCGTGCGCGACTTCCTCGCGTCGCGCGGGATCGAGCTCGCCGACGGCAGCCCCGACGACCCGGCCGACCAGGCCGCGGGCCAGGAGACGGTGTGCGGCCTGGGCAACCGCAAGAACGACGCGTTCGGCGAGGTGCTGCGTCGAGACGGGGTCGAGGCCTACCCCGGCTCGCGCCGGCTGCTCGACCAGCTGCGGGCCCAGGGCATGCCGCTGGCGATCGTGTCGTCGTCCAAGAACGCTCCCGACGTGCTCGACGCGGCCGGTGTCACCGACTACTTCCAGGTCGTCGTCCACGGTGGGGTCGCGACCGAGAAGCACCTCAAGGGCAAGCCCGCGCCCGACATGTTCGAGGAGGCCGCGCGCGAGCTCGGCGTGCCCGACGACGGCGCGGTGGTCGTCGAGGACGCGATCAACGGCGTCCGGGCCGGCGCGGCCGGCGGGTTCGCGCTGGTCATCGGCGTCGACCGCGGCGCCGGGCCCGAGGCCCTCGCCGAGGCCGGGGCCCAGGTCGTCGTCGCCGACCTCGACGAGCTCGTGGACGGGGCCCAGCGGTGAGCACGACCGACCCCCACCTCGAGGACCGTCACGGCGCCAGCCACGAGGCGCCGCCGGCGGTCGACCCGCTCGACCGCGACCGGTTCCCCGTCGACGAGTGGCGCCTGGTCGAGACCCGCTTCGACGACTCCGACCTCGGGACGACCGAGTCGGTGTTCAGCGTCGGCAACGGCTACCTCGGGCTGCGCGGCAACTACGAGGAGAGCCGCGACTTCCACGCCAACGGCACCTTCGTCAACGGCTTCCACGAGACCTGGCCGATCCAGCACGCCGAGGAGGCGTTCGGCTTCGCCAAGGTCGGCCAGACGATCGTCAACGCCCCCGACGCCAAGGTGATCCGCCTCTACGTCGACGACGAGCCGCTCGAGCTGTCGGCCGCCGACCTGGTCGAGTACGAGCGCAGCCTTGACTTCCGCACCGGAGTCCTGTCGCGCCACGTCGTGTGGCGCACGCCCAGCGGCAAGCGCGTGCAGGTCGACAGCACCCGCATGGTGTCCTTCCACCAGCGCCACGTCGCGGTGATGACCTTCGAGGTCACGCTGCTCGACGAGGCGGCGCCGATCATCATCAGCTCGCAGGTCATCAACCGCCAGGACGCCGACCGCGGGGCGTCGGTCGAGATGGCCAAGATGGCCGCCGACTTCGACCCCCGCAAGGCCAACGGCTTCGAGCACCGGGTGCTCGAGCCCGAGAACGACGTCGCGTCGTCGGAAGGGGTGCTGCCCGACGACCGGATGGCGCTGCGCTACAAGTGCGCCAACAGCGGCATGTCGATGGCGCTGGCGGTCGACCACGACTTCGAGTCCGTCGACGCCCACCACCACGAGGTCCAGCGCAGCGACGACCTGCTGCGGGCGGTCTACCTCGTCGACGCCCAGCCCGGCAACACGATCCGCCTCACCAAGACCGTCAGCTACTACACCGCCCGCGTGGTGCCGACCAGCGAGCTGCTCGACCGCTGCACCCGCACCCTCGACCGGCTGCGGGCCGAGGGCCTCGAGACGATGCGCCGCCGCCAGCGCGAGTGGCTCAGCGACTTCTGGGAGCGCTCCGACGTCGAGGTCGGCGGCCAGCCGGCGCTGCAGCAGGCGGTGCGCTGGAACCTCTTCAGCATCGCCCAGGCCTCGGCGCGCGCCGACGGGTCCGGCATCCCGGCCAAGGGGGTGACCGGCTCCGGCTACGGCGGTCACTACTTCTGGGACACCGAGATCTACGTGATGCCGTTCCTCACCTACACGAGCCCGACGGCGGCCCGCAACGCCCTGCGCTTCCGTCACGAGCTCCTCGACTCGGCGCGCGTGCGGGCCCGGGCGCTGGCCCAGCGCGGCGCGCTCTACGCGTGGCGCACGATCAACGGCGAGGAGGCCTCGGCCTACTACGCGGCCGGCACGGCGCAGTACCACATCGACGCCGACATCGCCTTCGCGCTCAGCCAGTACGTCGGCGCGACCGGCGACTACGAGTTCCTCGACCGGGCGGCGGTCGACATCCTCGTCGAGACCGCTCGGCTGTGGGCCGACCTCGGGTTCTGGCGCGACGAGAACGGCGGCACCTTCCACATCCACGGGGTGACCGGGCCCGACGAGTACACCACCGTCGTCAACGACAACCTCTACACGAACGTCATGGCGCGCTACAACCTGCGCCGCGCCGCCGAGGCCGTGCGCTTCATCGAGGCCAACCGGCCCGAGAACTTCCGCGAGATGGCTGCACGGGTGCGGCTGCGCGACGGCGAGGTCGACGAGTGGGAGCGCTGCGCCGACGGCATGATGATCCCGTTCGACGAGCACATCGGGATCCACCCGCAGGACGCCCACTTCCTCGAGCGCGAGATGTGGGACCTCGGGCACACCCCGGTCGAGAAGCGCCCGCTGCTGCTGCACTACCACCCGCTGGTGATCTACCGGTTCCAGGTGCTCAAGCAGGCCGACGTCGTGCTGGCGCTGTTCCTGCGCGGCGACGAGTTCACCCTGGAGCAGAAGAAGGCCGACTTCGACTACTACGACCCGATCACCACCGGTGACTCGACGCTGTCGGCCGTCGTGCAGTCGATCGTGGCGGCCGAGGTCGGCTACCACGACCTCGCGCTGCGCTACTTCCACGCCGCCCTGTTCGTCGACCTCGCCGACCGGCACGCCAACACCGCCGACGGCGTCCACGTCGCCTCGACCGGGGGCGTCTGGAGCGCGCTGGTCGCAGGCTTCGGCGGGTTCCGCGCCCACGACCAGGGCACGTGGTACCTCGACCCCCGCCTGCCCGACGGCTGGGACCACCTGACCTTCCGCCTCACCCTGCGCGGCACCCGGGTCCGGGTCACCGTCCGCGAGGACGAGCTCGACCTCGAGGTCGAGGACGGCACCGGCGAGCTGACCTTCGACGTGCGCGGCACGGCCACCACCGTCGCCCCCGGCTCCCCCGCCACCGTCGCCCTCGACGGCCACGGCCCCCGCATCGACGGCGAGCCCAAGAACCCGGTCGGCACCCGCCGCGCCGACGGCACCGTCATCACCGCCACGGTCCCGTCGGGCGACTGAGTCACCGGTCGCCGTACGACGCCACCACACGGTGGTCGTCAGGCGACTGGGTCAGGAGGACGGCGAGATGGCCTCGCCGTCGCCGGGGGTGCCGTGCTCGGGGAAGTCGGCGGTGGCGGCGTCCTCCTCGACCAGGCAGGTGCGGCAGAAGTCCTCGCCGAAAGGCGTGAGGTGGATGGAGCGGCGGACGACCTTGGCGAACTTGACCGAGTGCATGGCGGCCAGGACGTCGGGCTGGGCCTCGACGACCTGGTACTCCATCGGGTCGCGCAGCGACTCGCGGCTGAACCAGATCAGGCCGAGCCGGAAGAGGTTGTTGAGGTAGGAGGGCACCTGGTCGACGTAGCGGCATCCGGCGCGGGGGCCGATCATCGTCAGCCCCGGCGCGATGAGCTGCGACGACACCATGCCGACCGGCCCGCCGGTGCGGACGTCGACGCTGGGCTGGGGGCCCTTGTTGAGCAACAGCATCAGGATGCGGGCCTCGTCGGGGGCCACCTCGGACAGGATGCGGCCGAAGGCGGGGTGGCCCTGGTCGGTGCTCCACACGTCGCGCGACTGGTGCAGCAGCTCCTGGCCCCGCTCGCGCAGCGTCGGCTCGAGGTTCTTGGGCGGCACCGCGGCCCGGTGGGCGTCGACCTGGCCGTTGACGGCCTCGGTGACGGGCTCGGGCACCAGTCCACCGAGGGCGGCGCCGGTCGAGACGAGGGCCTTGCCGAGGGGGGTGCCGGACGAGGCAGCCTTGGCGATCTCGCCGACGGCGGCCAGGGCGGTGCCGGCCTCGCGGGCCAGGGCCACGGCCTCGTGGCGGCTGGTGGCGGCGCGGCCGACCCGCAGCCACCCCTTGGCCGAGCTCTTCACGCCCCAGCCGGCGGTGTGCCAGGCGGCGGAGGCCGCGACCCGGGCCAGGCCGGGCAGCGACTCGCTCCCGGCGCGCAGGTCGGCCCGGAGGTCGGGCAGCAGCGAGCGCTGGCGGGAGGGGTCGTCGGGCAGGTGCGCGTCGGTCATCAGCCCCCCTGGACGCCGAAGATCGCCAGGTGGAGGAAGCCTCCGGCGGCTCCCATGATCGCGCCGTGGGCGTAGAGCATCCACTCATCCTCCCTGATCGCCGAGCGCATCATGTCGACGAAGTCGCGCGGCGGGAGCTCCTTGGTGCGCGTGGCCACCAGGGTGCGGATCTTGTCGGCCTGCCGGGCGCTGAACTCGGGGTCCTTGAACGGCGTCAGGGTCCGGCCCACGGCCTCGAGCGCGACCTGGTCGCGGATGGTGTCGAACCGGGTGCTGCCGATCGCGACCCGCAGGGCGCCGCGCGCCGGACCGGCGGCCAGGTCGATGGCCGGGCGCAGCGCGGTGGCCAACATCTGGCGGGTCCGGTCGCCGCGGGGTCCGTCGAGCAGGAAGTTGCCGATGCGCTCGAGGGTGATGACGTCGTCGGCGATGATCTGGGCGTAGACCTCCGCGGCCTCGCTCTGCCGCTTGAGGAACAGGCCGTGCCAGGTGAAGCCGAGGATCTTCTTGGGCTCCGGCGGCTCGAAGATCAGCCACATGCCCAGGGCGTTGGTGATCCACCCGACGACCACGCCCATGACGGGCAGCAGCCACGCCTGGTGCACGAGGGAGTCGATGAGGGCGACCGGGATGCCGAGCAGGAACCCGAAGATGAAGCCGAACCGGACCATCATGTCCAGCTCCTTTTGACCGAAGTCACGGAAGATCCGCACCACCAGGCCAGGGTTGTCCTGGAAGTGGTCGATCACCATGATCTTGGGGTCGAGGAGCTGGTCGATGTGGATGCCGATCTCGGTGGTCACCGTGCCGACGACGCTGGGCAGCTGGGCCTGGACCCGCTGGTAGACCGCCGTCTTCACCGACTCGGGCAGGTCGTGCCACAGCCGGGGGTGCTCGGCCTCCATGACCTGGTCGACGAGCTCGGGGATCTCGGGTCGGAAGACGGTGACGATGTGCTCGGCGATCTGGTCGGGCTCGAGCTGCTGGTAGAACTCCGCGGGGGTGCCGAGCTTGGCGATCGCCTTGTCGACGGCGATGCTGCCCATCTTGGCGGCCCGGGCCGGCACGATGCCCTGCCAGCCGATGCCGCCCTGCAGCACGCCGGGGACCTCCTGGATCTTGCGCGGCAGGACCGACGCGAGCTCCTTCATGCCGGGCACCCGGACCCCGTGGAAGCGCAGCGGCGCGAAGAGCATGACCAGGCCCGACCAGTTGATCGCCCAGCCGATGACCCCGGTGAAGACCGGGATGGTGACGAAGGCCCACCAGTCGACCTCATGGACGTAGTCACTGAGCCAGTCCACCGTGACCACCCTTCGCCGTGGGCGGCCCCATCACCGCCACGCAGCGAAGACTAGTGGCAACCCTCACGCTGTGACACCGTGTCGCACGTAACGGACGAGGTGCTGGTCACATCCCGGATCACGGTCGGGTCACAGGGCGAGCAGCGCCACCACGACGACCACCGTCAGGGCGAACAGGCCCAGGCCGACCTGGGCGGCGTACAGCAGGCGGGCGACGGTGCCGTCGGTCCGCGGCAGGTCGGCCAGACGGTCGCGGCGCAGCGCCCACAACAACGCGGCCCCGAGCCCCAGCAACGGGGCCATGGTGGTCCAGTAGCGGGGGCCGGCGATGTGCACGAACGGCTGCACCATCAACGCCAGGACGCTGACCTTGAGCAGCACCAGCTGCAGCTGGTGGTCGAAGGAGCGGCGCGTCCAGGCGCCGAGCACCACCAGGATCAGCAGGCTCGCGGGGTAGAACAGCCCGAGGGTCACCACCTCGGCCAGGGGCACGATGTCGACCGGGCTGTCCTGCCAGCGCAGCAGCGTCGCGAAGCGGGCCGGCTGGCCGAAGTAGCGCCCGGTGTTGATGGCGACGTCGCGGGCGTACGACGTCGAGGTGACGTCCTGGCGCGCGTAGGCCGACATCTCGTCGGCGATGTCGACCTCGCTGAGGCCGGTGGCGCGAGCCTGCTCGCGGGAGTAGCGCAGCGGCGAGAACCAGATGCTGCTGCCGGGGTCGCACTCGCCGAAGCAGAGCCGGTCGCGGTCACCGAAGGTGTTGGCCCGCACCGTCGGCACCGACACGGTCGTGACCACGCGCGCGTCGAGCGCCAGGGACGCACCGACGCTCCACGGCGCGAGGATCGCCAGGAAGGCGACGCCGGCGGCGACGTAGGACAGCACGACCCGACCGCGCTCGCGCGGCGCCGCGAGCATCATGGAGACCACGAACGTCACCCCGAGGACGCCCACGACGAGCAGGCTCACGCTGGAGCGGAAGTAGACCGCGACGATCGCGTAGACCCCCAGCGCGAGGCCGGCGCGCCACGAGATCGAGCCGTGCTCGCGCACGGTGCGCAGCATGTCGATCGCCTGGCAGATCACGATCACCGCCATCAGCCCGGCGGCGCTGTCGCCCCAGCCCGCGGCCCCGAAGGCGGCGTAGGTCGGCACGAGGCCGGGGTAGACCAGGATCGCCCCCGCCGAGGCGTTGCCGAGCGTGCGCCGGACCCGCAGGGCGGTGACCAGGAGCAGCAGCGACGTGAGGACGGCGAGGTAGAGACGCGCGGCCGCCAGGGGAGCCGTGGGGAAGAGCAGGTAGAACGGCGTGAGGACCACCGACATGCCGGGCATGAACCAGCCGCTGCCGACGACGATGCGGTCCATCTCGGCGGTATCGGGGGCGCGCAGCCACACGACGTCGCGCAGCGCGTTGGACAGCGCCCGCCCGGAGTCGAGGTAGTAGGCCTCGTCGCCGACCAGCACGTCGCCGGCCACCCCGACGTAGACGAACACCTTGAGGGCCACGGTGGCCAGGAACAACCACACCAGGACCCGCTCGGGCCGCCCGAGCCCGTGCCAGCGCTCGCGCACCCGGTCGCGCACCCGGTCGCGCAGCCCCGTCACGAGCGGTCCGGGAGGTCGGGGGTGAAGCGCTTGGTGGAGTTGGCGTCGTCGCAGACCGGGTCGTCGGACTGCGCGGCGATCGTGGGCAGGTCGAGCACCATCTCACCGCGCACCACGGCGTCGTCGGGGACGCCCTCGAAGTCGCGGGCGGTGACGCGCACGTCGGCGGCGGCCACCCCGGCCGCGGCGAGCTGCGCCTGGATCCTACGGACGGCCTCGGCGGCGTCGACCCGGTCGAGCTGCAGCACCGTGCGGCGGTGCAGGCCGTGAGCGTCGACGGTGTCACCGTCGCGGCGCAGCACGTAGGCGAAGTCGGGGACGACGTCGCCCGGCAGCGGGTAGCAGCCGTTGGTCAGGCCGTCGGGGGGCAGCAGCGGGCGGTACTGCCCACTGACCGGCGCCCGGCCCAGCGCCGGGCTGATCAGCAGCAGCACCAGCGCCACCAGGGCTCCCAGCACCGCCACGCGGTGACGCGTGCGGGTCGGGAGGAGTCGGCTCATGGCGCGGCCCATCCTAGGGAGGGCGCCGTCGCGGTCGCTGTATAGAGTCCGGCGGGTGCGTGCGTCGCGGTGGGTCCCACCGGTGGTCTCGTGGCTGGTCGTGGTGCTCGTCGCGGTCGCGACGACGGCCGGCCTCAGCGCGCGCTACCTCACGCCCGAGGGGGCGCCGTACCCGCTGCTGAGCCGGGAGGTCGGCGACCACCCGCTGCTCGTCCTGGCGATGCTGTGGTTGTCGCTGGCGGCCTACGCGGCCGTCTTCGTCGCGCTGCGCACGCTCGTCGACGCGTGGCGCACCCCCGCGCCGTCCCCCCGTCCGACCGTAGGTCGGGCCGCGCGCCTGGTGGCGCTGGTCGACTGGACCTTCGCGCGGTGGTGGCGCGTCTCGCTGGTGCTCGCCGTGCTGTGGCTGCCGTGGTTCGTCAGCTCCTTCCCCGGCCAGCCGAGCCCCGACCCGTCCAACATGATCACCGAGTTCTTGTCGCGGCGGTCGGACTTCGCGGGGGCGCCGCTGCTGGGCGACGGCAGCCACACCGCGCCGTACGTCGACTACCCCACGTCGTCCTACCTGCTCACCGACGGCGACAGCCTGTGGTCCAACCACCACCCGTTCTTCCTGATGCTGGGCTACGGCTCGGTGAGCGCCGTGAGCGTCGCGCTCTTCGACAGCCTCGTGCCGGCCCTCGTCGTGCTGTCCGCGGCCTCGGCCGCGTTCACGTTGTTGGCCTTCGGACGGGCCCTGGCGATCCTCGGCACGCTGGTGCCCGGCTGGCGGCCGCGCGCGCTGGCGCTGCTGGTGCTCGCACTCAGCCCGCTGATCGCGCTGTGGAGCATGGCCGAGCACAAGAACCAGCTGTTCTGCGCGGCGTTCGTCTGGTGGCTGGCACTGCTCGCCCGGTTGGTCCACTCCGTCGGGCCGGTCGGTCTGCTCGGCCGACGCTGGTACGTCGAGACGTTCGCCGTGTCACTGGTCATGGCGGCGACCGTGCAGTTCGGCTGGATCCTGCTGGTCGCCCAGACCCTCGCGATGGTCCTGATGAAGCGCGAGCGGGTCGCGGTGCTCGTGGCCGTCGGCGTCCCGGCGGTGCTGGTCTACGGCAGCATCTCGGCCGCGACGGCCGCCGGTGTGCTGATCCCCTCGGACCCGGTCGAGACCAAGGGCGTGCAGCTGCAGGTGCTGGCCCTGGAGCTCACCGAGCACCCCGACGCGCTGACGGCCACGCAGCGCGAGGACCTGTCGCGGATCTTCGACCTCGACGCGTTCGTCGCGAGCTTCGACCCGTCGAGCACCGACCCGCTGAAGTCGACCGGACCGCTCGCGCGCAAGACGGCGAGCTTCCGCTACCAGACGGTGCGGCCCGAGGACTGGGACACCTTCGACGCCATCGTGCTCGACGTCGCCTCGCGCTACCCCGCCACCGCGGTCGACGCGCTGTTCCTGAAGTCCTCGCGCTACCTCGACCCGTTCGACGAGGGCACCGACTGGTACCCGCCGTGGTCGCCGTCGTACGACCGGACGATCGACGGCCACCGGGTCGCGCCGCTCGACCTCAACCTGGCCGCCCGCGGCTGGACGCGCGACCGCGCCTTCGACTGCTACGCCGTGTCGGTGTGCCGGCCGGTGATCTCGCACGGCCTGCGGACGATCGTCGTCGTGCTGCTGCTGGCCGCCGCGATCGGTGTACGGCGCCGGTTCGCCTGGCTGTGGGCACTGCCGTTCGCCCTGCAGCTCGCCATCGCCGGGGTGTCGCCGCTGAGCGCCGGCGGTCGCTACGTGCTGGCCTTCACCTACGGGTTGGCGGTCGTGCTGCTGCTGCTCGCGGTCGAGGACCGCCCGGCGTCGGTGCCGGACCGCGACCCGGTGAAGACGTAGCGGTAGCCCAGGAAGTTCGACACCATCCCGACCGCCACGGCAGCGAGCTTGGCGCCCGGCTCGACGAGCCCGTCGGACAGGTCGGGGGTCAGGGCCGCGGCCGCGGCGATGACGCCGAGGATGACCAACGACTGGAGCACCAGCGCCGAGAAGAGGGTCACCGAGACGAACCCCAGGTAGGACCTCACCCCCGCCGTCTCGGCGCGGAAGACCCAGGCCCGGTTGACGAAGAAGCTCACCGTCATCACCACGGCGGTCGAGACCACGTTGGCGAGGACCGGGGGCACCCCGGCAGCGACCGCCAGCAGGGTGAAGAGCAGCAGGTCGAGGGCGGTGTTGGCGACGCCCACGACCAGGTAGCGGTGGGTGCTGCTGCTCAGCACGTCAGCCGCGGGTGTGGACCGAGGACCGCACCGACGCACGGTCGGCCGACATCGCCGGCAGCTGGAGGTAGAACAGCCGCCGCGTCTCGCGGGTGCCGCGCAGCACGGCGTTCATGAGCATGCCGATGCCGACGAGCAGCACGGCCAGCACCATCAGCGACGACGCCAGGATCGCGGTCGGGAACCGCTCGACGAGCCCGGTGTCGACGTAGTCGAGGACGACGGGGATGCCCAGCAGCAAGCCGACCAGCGCGCTGAACAGGCCGGCGTACCCGCAGACGAGCAGCGGCCGCTCGTGCAGCAGCAGGTGGCCGAGCAGGCCGAGGATCTTGAAGCCGTCGCGGAAGGTGCGCAGCTTGGACTCCGAGCCCTCGGGACGGTCCTTGAACCCGACCGGCACCTCGGTCTGCGGGACCCGCAGGTTGGCGGCGTGGATCGTCAGCTCGGTCTCGATCTCAAACTCCTGGGAGTTGGCCGGGAAGGACTTGACGTAGCGCCGCGAGAACGCGCGGTAGCCCGACAACATGTCGCTGACCTGCTCGCCGAACATCATGGTGGTGACCCGGTTGAACGCCGCGTTGCCCATCGCGTGGCCGGGGCGATAGCTGCCGTCGTCGGTGTTGGTGTCGACGCGGACGCCGACGACGTGGTCGAGCGGGCCGGACACGAGGGCCTCGATCAGGCGGGGCGCGGCCGCGGCGTCGTAGGTGTCGTCGCCGTCGATCATCAGGTAGACGTCGGCCTCGATGTCGGCGAAGGCCCGGCGCACGACGTTGCCCTTGCCCTTGCGGCTCTCGAAGCGCACGATCGCCCCGGCCTCGGCCGCGACGCGGCTGGTCTGGTCGGAGGAATTGTTGTCGTAGACGTAGATCTCGGCGCGGGGCACGGCGGCGCGCAGGTCGGCCACGACCGTGCCGATCGTGAGCTCCTCGTTGTAGCAGGGCACGATGACCGCGACCCGGAACTCCTCGAGTGTCATGACGTCCTTGCGGTTGCGGTGGCGTGGGCAGCACCCCACTCTACGGGGCGTGAGGCCCGCGTCCCTCGTCAGCGCGCGTCGCGTCTGGGGCCGTCAGCGGCGGACCTCCGGGACCCGCACCTGCCCCGGTCGCACCGGCGAGCCGTCGGTGGTCGTGCCGGGCGCGTTGCCCAGCACCACGGCCACGGTCTGGACCTGGCCGCCTCCGCCGGACGACCAGTTGCCGAGGAAGACCGTGACGCGCGCCGCCCGCCTCGAGCGACACCCGGCCCGTCACGCCGCCCTCCCCGTCTCGTCTCCCCGAAGGACCTCCGTGCCCGCGCCCCTGGCCGACCAGCTGACCGTGATCATCCCGGCCTACAACGAGGCGGCCTCGGTCGCCGACACGGTCCGCAGCGTCCTGGAGCAGACGACGCCGCCGGCCCGCGTGATCGTCGTCGACGACCGGTCCACCGACGCGACCGGCACCCTGGCGCGCGCCGCGGGCGCCGAGGTCATCTGCCCGCCCACCAACACCGGGTCGAAGGCGGGCGCCCAGAACCTCGCGCTCGACGTGGTCGACACGCCGTACTGCATGGCGATCGACGGCGACACCACGCTCGCCCCGGACGCGATCGAGCGGCTGATGGTGCCGCTGGCCGACGACCCGGAGGTGGCGGCGGCCTGCGGCTTCGTCGTCCCGCGGCACGTCAGCACCGTCTGGGAGCGCGGCCGCTACGTCGAGTACCTGCTGTCGTTCACCTTCTACAAGCCGACCCAGGACTACTACGGCAACCCGCTGATCTCCTCAGGGTGCTTCTCGGCCTACCGCACCGACCGGCTGCGCGAGGCCGGCGGATGGTCGGAGCGCACCCGCGCCGAGGACATGGACCTGACCTGGAGCTTCTACCGGGCCGGACATGGCGTCCGGTTCGTCCCCGACGCGGTCTGCTACCCGATCGAGCCCCCGGACCTGGACTTCATGACCAAGCAGCTCAAGCGCTGGTCGCACGGGTTCGTCCAGAACGTCGGCCTGCACTGGAAGGGAATCCTGCGACTGCCGTTCCTGAGCACCGTCGTGGGTGTCGCCCTCTTCGACGCGGTCGTCGCGTCGCTGATCTATCTGCTGGTCCTGCCCGTGCTCGCGGTCGCGCTCGGAGCGCCGCTGCTGCTGCTCGTCTACGTCATCGACGTACCGGCGGTGCTGGTGCCGGTGCTCGTCGCCGCGCGACGCCGCCGCGAGGTCGGCAGAGCACTGCTCTCGCTGCCGTGCTTCTTCGTGCTGCGGACCGTCAACGGCTTCTTCATGCTCGAGGCGCTGATCACCGAGGTCGTGCTGCGCCGACCGCTGCTCGTCTACGAGAAGGGACACTGACATGAACAACGCCGGACTCCCCGGAACCGGGATCGGCGGGCTGTTCTACCTCCTGCTGGCGCTGTGCATGCCGGTCGTCGAGGTCGTCCGCACCGTGCGCGGTGACACCGAGCCCGGCCGGTGGCGACAGGTGCTCACCCAGTTCGCCCTCGCCTGCGCCATCCTGGTGTCCCTCGTCGGCACCGCGGCCGTCTACCTGCGCCTGGTGGACGCGCCCAGCCCGTTCGGGCTCACCGGCACGGCCCTGGTCCTGGCGCCGGTCGTGCTCGCCGCGCTGCTGCTCTGCCTGGTCGTCGTGGTGCTGCGGGTGTGGGCCCGGCTGCTCGGGCCCGAGCCGGAGCTGCGCACGCCGGTGCGCGTCGGCTAGGGAAGCCGCTCGGCAGCCGTGGTGACCAACGCGGCGACGTCCTCGGTCGCGGCGACGGCTCGCACACCGCGTCCCATCACGATGTCGACCTACTCCCCCGCCGGGATCCTTCCTTGGCAGGCGCGCATGCCGTCACGCAGCGCGTCGAAGGTCGTCTCGACCTCGACCCGGTCCTCGGCCAGGAGGAACTCCTGGACGAAGACCTCCCAGCGCAGCAAGTCCGCGGCGGAGCGGGACCCGTCGCTCGCCCGTGGGCATGACCGTCGTCAGCACGGACGCGCTCAGGGTGGTGGTCGCTCGACGACGGTGGTGCTGGCCTTGTCGCGCAGGTAGTGGTGGCCGGTGGGGTCGGTCCACAGGAAGACGCGGGGTTCAAGCCTGCGGTAGGTCCAGGTGGTGTGGGTCTTGAGTCGGTGGTGATGTCGGCACAGGGGGGCGAGGTTGCAGCTGCTGGTGGTGCCGCCGCCGGGGTGGGGGCACCAGGGGTCGAGGTGGTCGAGGTCGCAGCGGCGCGCGGGGGTGGTGCACCAGGGGAACACGCAGGTGGGGTTGATCAGCCGGACCTGCTCGCGCAGAAGGTCGGGGATGGCGTAGGACTCGGTGTGCAGCTCGGCGCTGAGGTCGAGCACGGGCAAGACGGCGACGTGGGTGTCGGTTCGTGACAGCCATTGGTGGACAGCCATTGGTGGACCTGTTGGACCAGCAGTGGGTGGGGGCGGGTGCCGGGGGTGTCGTTGAGCGCGACGGGGTCCAGGCCGAGCAGGGCGAGGTCGGTGAGGTGGAGGTAGACCACGGCCTGCTTGCCCGGGGCCCGTGACGGAGCCCGGCCCGGAGCTGCTGACGGTGGCGCTGCCGGCGCCGGCGACGGGACGGGCGCGGGTGCGGGTGCGGGTGCGGGTGCGGGTGCGGGGGACTCCGCGGGCGCGGGGGCCTGTGCCGCCGCGGGCGCCTCGGCGGGCGTCTCGGCGGGCGTCTCGGCGGGCGCGGGTGCTGGTGCGGGGTGTTGGTTGAGCAGGGCGAGGGCTCGGGCGGGGTCGGCCAGGATGCCGAGGGCGTGGGCGCGGCGGGCGTCGAGAGGGTCGACCTCGTCGCCGGGCGCGTCGGGGTCGTCGTTGGTCTTCAGGGCCGCGGCGATGCGGGCGACGGTGGCGGCCAGGGCGTGGAGGTCCTGCCAGTCGCCGCGGGCGTGGAGCTCGGCGCTGCCGTCGGGTTGGGGGTCGAGGTGGAAGGAGGCGTGGTGGCCGCGTTCGGCGACGGCCTGCTCGAGCTCGACGATCTCGGCGTGCAGACGCAGCATCGCCTCGGCGATCGCCCGGTCCAGGGTGGTCAGGCCCACGGTCGCCGCGACCGGGGCGAGGTGGTCGTCGAGGTAGGCCACCACGTCGGCCGGGGACCCGAGCACGGCCTGCGCGATGCGCCGGGCCCGCCAGGCAGGGACCTGCCCGGTGCACACCAGGGCCCAGATCCTCGGCAGCCGGTGACACAGCACCAGGGCGTCACGGATCAGGGCCTTGCCGGCCGCGGTCGACATCCGGTTGGCCGCGGCGAACGCAGCCGGGGCGTCCCACGCGACCGGGGGGATCCCGCACCACGCCAGACGCTCCTCGGCCACCTCGCCGGTCTCGAGGTCGGCGAACCCCAGGGCCAGGGCGGTGCCGTCGAGCTGCTCCATCGGCTGCGCCGATGCCGCGGTGATCCGCCAACCATCGCCACCGTCGAGCACCGGGTGGGCCTGCGCCCACCCCACCGCGACCTCGAGGACCCGCGCCTCGGCCGCATCGGCTGCGACCCGTGCCGCACGGACCTGCTCCAGCAGCAGCGCCGGGGTCACGGCGGCGTCAGCGAGAGCAGTGGACATGCATCAAGTATAATCGAGCATCTGTTCGAATGCAAGGAGACTCCGCGTTTGGGGAACCGCGGGACACTGCTCGCCATGGGGGACCCGACAGTCGAGTTCGACGCTGCCCTGGAGCCGATGGCCTGGGGACGCAACGTCTACACGATCATCCGCGTCCCAGCTGAGCTCGCCGACGCGGCGCGGGACGCGTCGACGCGACGGGTGGCCGGGACCCTCGAGGACCTGGCGGTCAACGTGGGGCTCAACCGGGCGGACGTCATCGAGGACACCTTCGTCTACGCCGGCGCCGGGTTGCAGCGGCGGCTCGGCTTGGGCGCCGGCGCCGTCGTCCGGTGCGCCCTCGCCCCCGTCGACCCGGATCTCATCCCGGTGCCCGACGACGTCGCCGAGGCCCTCGAGCGGAACGGTCGCAGGGACGCGTTCGAGCGCAGGTCCGCCCCCGACCGACGACGCCTACTGGTGCCGGTCGACAACGCCGTACGCCCCGCCACCCGCGCGCAGCGCATCGCCGCCCTGGTCGAGGCTCTCCCGGCCGACTGACCCTGGTGCCCGCCCGGCGTCGGCTCAGCGGCCGCGGCGCCAGACCACGAGCACCCGGTCGGCCGTCCGCGGGTCGCGCAGGGCCGGCAGCCGCGACTGCGGCGCATCAGCGGCGCATGCGGTCGTGGCCGACCTACTGCGCGGCCACCAGCGCCAGCAACCTGTCGCCCACCTGGTGCAACAGGGTCTCGGGAGCCCCGGGCACCGACGGGATGAGGACCATGTCCGTCACGTAGGCCCCACGACGCACCGCGCCGGCCGCAACCACCGGGCCGCGCCCGCTGTGCCTGCCGACCACGATCAGCGCCGGCACGGGCAGGTCGAGGGTCTCGGTGCGGCCGTAGGTCTGCTCGTAGCCCGGTCGTACATCACGGAGGTCGTCGCCGAAGCGGTAGACGTCTCGCAAGCGGATCGTCACCGCACCCCCGGACACCACGAAGTCGCACAGGTCGCCCTCGCTCGTCTTCTTCGTCACGTCAGCGGGCTCGATGGTTCCGAGCGCGCCCGCGAGCTCGTCGACCGTGATCGCCTGGCAGATCCCTTCGGGGAACGCCGCGAGCACCTCGGCAGGCCCGTCGTCGGCCGGCGCAGCCCTCAGCGATGGTGCGGTGGACGACGTCACCGAGGGCGAGGAGGAGACCCGCGACGACTCCTGCGGGTCCTTCGGCGCGCCCGAACAGGCGGACAAGGCGAGCCCAGCCGCCATGACGAGGGAGGTCGCACGGAGCGGGAGCACGACGCGAACGGTATCCCGCTGGCGCGGGCCCGGGCGCCGCGAAGGTCAGTGGCCGCGACGCCAGACCACGAGCGACTGACTCGCCGTCCGGGGGTCACGCAGGGCCGGCAGCCGCGACGGCGGCGTGGCCGGGGGCCGTGACGCCATGGCGAGGCGTAGCGCCTCACGGGTGGCGGACAGCTCGTGGTGCAGCTCCTGGTTGCGGGCGCTGAGGGCGGCGACCTGGTTCTCGAGCTCGAGGATGCGTCGGACGCCCTCGATGCCGATGCCCGCGGCGGTGAGGTCGGCGATCGAGCGCAGCAGCTCGAGGTCGCGGTGGGAGTAACGGCGCCCACCTCCGCCGGTGCGCCCGGGCGTGATCAGCCCGAGCCGCTCGTAGGTGCGCAGCGTCTGCGGGTGCAGCCCGGTCAGCTGGGCGGCGACGCTGATGACGTAGATCGGGGCGTCGGGTGACGGGAGGCTCATCGGGCGTCCTCGAAGAGTCCGGCGCGCAGCGGCTTGCCGGCGGTGGCGGCCCGGTAGGCCTCCACGGCCTCGCGGGCGGCCGGGTCGAGCACCGCGGGCACGTGCACCTCGACGGTGGCCAGCAGGTCGCCCTTGGTGCCGTCGGCCTTGGGGGCGCCCCGGCCGCGGACCCGGAAGGTACGGCCGTTGGGGGTGCCCGGCGGGATGCGCAGGGTGACCGGCGCGCCACCGAGGGTGGGCACCTTGATCTCGGCGCCGAGCGCGGCCTCGTCGAAGGAGACCGGGACGTCGAGGGTGAGGTTGTCGCCGCTGCGGGCGAAGACCCGGTGCGGCGAGACCTTCACGGTGACGTAGAGGTCGCCGGCGGGGCCACCCTGCTCACCGGCCGCGCCCTTGCCGCGCAGCCGGATCCGCTGGCCGTCCTTGACGCCGGCGGGGATGCGGGCCTGGATGGTGCGGGCGGAGGTGCCGCGACCGCTGCCGCGGCAGCTGGGGCACTTGGCGTCGTAGACCAGCTGGCGCCCGCCGCAGCCGGGGCAGGTCTCGTTGATCGAGAACGCGCCACCGACGCCGGCGACGACGTAGCCCGCCCCCTCGCACTCGGGGCAGATGTGCGGCTTGGTGCCGGGCTTGCCGCCGGTGCCGGAGCACGTCGGGCACGCCGCGTCGGAGGTGAGCCGCAGCGAGATGGTCACGCCGTCGAGCGCGTCGAGGAACGAGATCGTCGCGGTGGTCTCGACGTCGTGGCCCTTCGCGGCCCGCCGCCCCTGCTGGGTACGTCGGGGGCCGCCACCTCCGAAGAGGTCGCCGAACATGTCGCCGAGGCCGCCGCTGCCGCCGGCCCCGCGGGCGCGGTCACCGAACAGGTCGTTGAACCCGCCGCCTCCCCCGCCCCCGGGGCCGCCGAACCCGGTGAAGCCACCACCGGACCCATAGAGGCGTCGCATCTCGTCGTACTTGGCGCGCTTGTCGGCGTCACCGACCACGTCGTAGGCCTCGGCGACCGCCTTGAAGGTCTCGAGGCGCTCGTCGTCACCGGGGTGGGTGTCGGGATGGTTGTCACGCGCGAGGCGCTTGTAGGCCTTCTTGATGTCGGCCGCGGGCGCGTCCTTGCTCACGCCGAGCACGGCGTAGAAGTCCTTCTGCGCCCACTCGGGCTTGAAGCCGTCGGTGGTGGCCATCCCTCCTCCTCTCCGCTAGTCGATGATCAGGCCGGGTCGACCACGAGGACCTGCGCCGCGCGGACGACGCGGTCACCGATCTTGTAGCCGGCCTTGGCGATGACCTTGCAGGTCGTGACGGTCACGTCGGGGTCCTCGCCGATGTGGGACAGGGCCTCGTGGATCGTCGGGTCGAACGCATCGCCGACCTCACCGAACTTCTCGAGCCCGGCTGCGGCGACCGTGCGCTCCAGCTGGTCGGCGACGCTCTTGAAGCCGCCGTCGAGCTCGCTGTGCTCACGGGCCCGGTCGATCGTGTCGAGCACCTCGGTGATCGGGGCGAGCGCGGCGTAGGTCGCGTTCTGCTTGACCAGCTCACGGTCGCGCTCGACGCGTCGCTTGTAGTTGAGGTACTCGGCCTGCAGGCGCTGCAGGTCGGCGACCAGCTCCTCGGCGCGGCGCTCGGCCACGACGAGGCGGTCACCAGGCGACTCGGGCTCCAGCGGCGCCTCGACCTCGGTCTCGTTGGCCATGACGCCGTCGCCCCCCGGGTCGGGGGCGGTGGCGGCCGCCTCGGCAGCCGCCACCCCCTCGTCCTCGGGCGGGCCCTCGACGGGCTCCTGGGGGACGTCGGTCACTTGTCGTCGCCAGGCTTCTCGTCGTCGACGACCTCGGCGTCGACCACGTCGGCGTCGACGATGTCGTCGTCGGCCTCACCGGTGGCGCCGGTCGAGCCACCCGCGGCGGCCTGGTCGGCCTCGGCGGCGGCGTACATCGCGGCGCCCATCTTCTGCGACGACTCGTTGAGCTTGCTGATGCCGGCGGTGATGGTCTCCGACGAGGCCTCGGCGTCCTCGAGCGTCGCCTTGAGCGCGTCGACGTCGGCCTGGACCTCGGTGGTGACGTCCTCGGGGATCTTGTCGGAGTTGTCGGCGAAGAACTTCTCGGTCGTGTAGACGAGCTGGTCGGCCTGGTTGCGGGTCTCGACGGCCTCGCGACGCCTGGCGTCGTCCTCGGCGTACTGCTCGGCCTCCTTGACCATCCGGTCGATGTCGTCCTTCGACAGCGCGGAGCCGCCGGAGATCGTCATCGACTGCTCCTTGCCGGAGCCCTGGTCCTTGGCGGTCACGTGGACGATGCCGTTGGCGTCGATGTCGAAGGTGACCTCGATCTTGGGCACGCCGCGCGGGGCCGGCGGGAGGCCGGTCAGCTCGAAGTTGCCCAGCGGCTGGTTGTCGCGCCAGAAGGGACGCTCGCCCTGGGCGACCTTGATCTCGACCGACGGCTGGTTGTCGTCGGCGGTCGTGAAGATCTCCGAGCGCTTGGTCGGGATCGTGGTGTTGCGCTCGATGAGGTTGGTCATCGCGCCGCCCTTGGTCTCGATGCCGAGCGACAGCGGGGTGACGTCGAGGAGCAGCACGTCCTTGACCTCGCCCTTGAGGACGCCGGCCTGCAGGGCCGCGCCGATCGCGACGACCTCGTCGGGGTTGACGCCCTTGTTGGGCTCCTTGCCGCCGAGCAGCTCCTTGACGACCTCGCTGACGGCGGGCATCCGGGTGGAGCCGCCGACCAGGACGACGTGGTCGATCTTGTCGATCGCGACGCCGCCGTCCTTGAGCACGTTGCGGAACGGGGTCTTGGTGCGCTCGAGCAGGTCGGCGGTGAGCTTCTGGAACTCGCTGCGGGTGAGCTTCTCCTCGAAGTGCAGCGGGCCCGACTCGCCGTGGGTGATGTAGGGCAGGTGGATCGTGGTCTCGCTGGAGCTCGACAGCTCGATCTTGGCCTTCTCGGCCGCCTCCTGCAGGCGCTGCTTGGCGATCTTGTCGGCGGCCAGGTCGACGCCGTTGGCGTTCTTGAACTTGGTGACCATCCACTCGACGATCTTGTTGTCCCAGTCGTCACCACCGAGGTGGTTGTCGCCGGAGGTCGCCTTGACCTCGACGACGCCCTCGCCGATCTCGAGCAGGGACACGTCGAACGTGCCGCCACCGAGGTCGAAGACGAGGATCGTCTGGTCGTCGCCCTTGTCGAGGCCGTAGGCCAGCGCGGCCGCGGTGGGCTCGTTGACGATGCGGCTGACGTTGAGGCCCGCGATCTCGCCGGCCTCCTTGGTGGCTTGGCGCTGCGCGTCGGAGAAGTAGGCCGGGACGGTGATGACCGCGTCGGTGACCGTCTCGCCGAGGTAGGCCTCGGCGTCGCGCTTCAGCTTCTGCAGGATGAACGCGCTGATCTGCTGGGGGGTGAAGGACTTGTCGTCGATCGCCTTCTTCCAGTCCTCGCCCATGTGGCGCTTGACGGACCGGATGGTGCGGTCGACGTTGGTGACGGCCTGGCGCTTGGCCACCTCGCCGACGAGGACCTCGCCGGACTTGGCGAACGCCACGACCGAGGGAGTGGTGCGGGCGCCCTCGGCGTTGGCGATGACCGTGGGCTCGCCGCCCTCGAGGACCGAGACGACGCTGTTGGTCGTCCCCAGGTCGATACCGACAGCTCGTGCCATGGTGGTTCCTCCGTGTTGATGGATGAATGCTTCGCGGTGGGGAGTCAGAGAAGTTGAGTCCCGATGGCTCAAGTCTGACACAGGGTCCAACTGACGACCCACCGGGGTTGTTCCCGCTGCCATTCGGGTCGCTACGACGGAACGGCGACCCGCGCGACCTGGGCCACCAGGGCCGCTGTGGCCGGTACGGCGTCGGCACCGGTCCGGAAGGCGAGCCCGACGTGACGCCGTCCGAGCGAGGTCATCGGCACGACCCGCACGTCGGGGTGGCGGTAGGCCGCCAGCGCCGAGGCCGGGAGGACGGTGACCCCCAGCCCGCGCGCGACGAGGTTCTGCACCACGACGTAGTCGTCGGTCGTGTGCCGGATCGTGGGGGTGAAGCCGGCGTCCTCGCAGCAGGCGACGAGGTGGGTCCGGCAGCGCACGCACCCACCGATCCAGTTGTCGTCGGCCAACGCAGCCAGCCCCCTGCGTCCCGGTCCGCGACGTCCGGGCGGGACGACGAGGTGGACCGGCTCGTCGAGCAGCCGGCGCCAGGCGAGCGTGCCGAGGCCCTCGGGCGGGCCGTCGTAGCCGAAGACCAGCGCGAGGTCGGCGTCGCCCGCGGCGACGGCGGCCAGCGCCTCGGGCGGCTCGGCCTCGTCGAGCCCGACCTCGACGTCGGGGTGGGCGGCGGCCAGGGCGCCGATCGCCTCGGGGACCAGGGTCGCCGCGCCGGACGGGAAGGCCACGAGCCGCACGCGGCCGGCCCGCAGCTGGGTGAGCGCGGCGAGCTCCTCCTCGGCGGCGTGCAGCTCGGCGGCGACGACGTCGGCGCGACGCAGCAGGGCCGCACCGGCCTGGGTGGGGGTGACACCGCCGGGGCCGCGCAGCAGCAGCGGGCCGCCGGCCTCGCGCTCGAGCCGCGCCAGGTGCTGGCTGACGGCCGGCTGGGTCCAGCCGAGCTGGCGCGCGGCCGCGCTGATCGACCCCGCCCGGGCCACGGACCGCAGGATCAACATCCGACGAGGGTCGAGGGTCATAAGCAAAGATTATGCCTCGCCTTACGAGGACAGGGATTCCTACGAACGCGCACGGCAGGGAGGCTGGGTCCATGAAGACGATCGGCCTCGTGGGCGGCATGTCCTGGCACTCGACCGCGACCTACTACCGACTCATCAACGAGCAGGTCGCGGCTCGTCTGGGCGGCCACGCGTCGGCGCGCGTCTCGCTGCAGTCGCTGGACTTCGCCGAGGTCCGCGACTGCCAGCTGCGCGGCGACTGGACCGCGTCGGCCGCCCTGCTCGCCGAGGCCACCCGACGCTGCGTCGCCGGGGGCGCCGACCTCGTGGGTCTGTGCACCAACCTGATGCACAAGAACTTCGCCGCCCTCGAGGCCGCGTCCGCCGAGTCCGGTGTCACCGCCGTCCACATCGCCGACGCCGTGGCCGCGGTCGCGCACCGCGAGGGCTGGACGACGCTCGGCCTGCTGGGCGCGCGCTGGGTGATGGAGGAGACGTTCTACGCCGACCGCCTGGCCACCCACGGCATCCGCGTCGTCGTGCCCGACGAGGCCGGACGCGAGCTGGTCGACCGCGTGGTCTTCGACGAGATCACCCAGGGGATCTTCCGCGACGAGTCGCGCGCGGCGTACGTCGACGTGATGCGCGACCTCGCCGACCGGGGCGCCGACGCCGTGGTGCTGGCCTGCACCGAGATCGGCCTGCTCGTCGACACGGCCGACGCGCCGCTGCCGGTGGTCGACTCGGCGGTCGCGCACGCGTCGCTGCTGGTCGACCTCGCGCTCGAGCCGGCCCTGGAGCCTGCGCTCGAGCCGGCGCCGGCCTGACCACGGCGAGCGGTCGACCACGTCACATCCCCACGGGTCTGGGAACAACCACGGCGCGCGTGGTGTGGTCCTAGGCATGGCTACGACCGTTCCGTCCCTGACCCTCAACAACGGCACGACGATCCCCCAGCTCGGGTTCGGCGTCTTCCAGGTCCCACCCGCGCAGACTGCCGACACCGTGACCAAGGCGTTCGCCGCGGGCTACCGCCACATCGACACCGCCCAGATGTACGGCAACGAGCAGGAGACCGGCGTCGCGATCGCCGCGTCCGGCATCCCGCGCGACGAGCTCTTCGTCACTAGCAAGCTCAACAACGGCTTCCACGAGCCCGACGCCGCCCGCCGCGCCTTCGACGACACCCTGGCCAAGCTCGGCCTGGCGCAGATCGACCTGTTCCTCATCCACTGGCCGCTGCCGACGCTCTACGACGGCGACTACGTCTCGACGTGGCGCACCCTGGCCGAGTTCGTCGAGCAGGGCCGGGCCGCCGCGATCGGCGTCTCCAACTTCCAGCCCGCCCACCTCGAGCGGCTCGCCGCCGAGACCGGCATCGTGCCCGCGGTCAACCAGATCGAGGCGCACCCGTTCTTCCTCAACGACGAGGCCCGCGCCGCGACGCACCAGCACGGCGCGCTGGTCGAGGCGTGGTCGCCGATCGCGCAGGGCGCGGTGCTCGACGACGAGACCATCGGCATGGTCGCGGCGGCGCACGACCGCACGGCCTCGCAGGTCACGCTGCGCTGGCACGTGCAGCGCGGCGACATCGTCTTCCCCAAGACGATGTCGACCGAGCGGATGGCGGAGAACTTCGCGATCTTCGACTTCGAGCTGAGCGACGAGGAGATGGCCGCGATCAGCGGCCTCGACCGGGGCGAGGCCGGCCGCACCGGCCCGAACCCCGACACGTTCGACTACGTCCCCGACTGACCCGACCGCCCCGCCCGCCCCGCCCGTCGGGCCTCACTCGTCGAGGGCCCGTCCCCACGTCTCCAGCAGACGAGCCAACCGGCTGCGCTCCAGGTCGCTGAGACCGGAGAGCAGCCGGTGCTCGTTGGCGACGTGCCGGTCGAGCACGTCGTCGACCAGCGCCCGACCCTCGGCGGTGAGCCGGACCCGGCGCGACCGCCCGTCGTCGGCGCACACGCGTCGCTCGACGTAGCCCGCCGCCTCGAGCCGGTCGACCCGCTTGGTCACCGCCCCCGACGTGACCATCGTCGACGCGCCGAGCTCACCCGGGGTCAGCTCGTAGGGCGCCCCCGAGCGTCGCAGCGAGGCGAGCACGTCGAAGTCGCCGTCGCCGAGCCCGGCCTCGGCGAAGACCGGCCGGAGCTCGGCGTGGAGGCGGTCGGCGAGCCGGTGGAGCCGTCCGATGACGCCCATCGGCGAGATGTCGAGGTCGGGCCGCTCGACGCGCCACTGCTCGAGGATGCGTCCGACGTGGTCCGGCTCCGAGTCCATGGCTGGAAGATATCTCACGTGGAAGATACATTGTCTTCCGTGGAAGGCACTTCTGTTCGCACCGTCGCGATCACCGCCGTCGCCCCGCTGGCGTGGGGCACCACCTACCTGGTCACCGAGCAGCTCCTGCCGCCCGGCCGACCGCTGTTCGCCGCGGCCGTGCGGGCCCTGCCCGCCGGGCTGCTGCTGCTCGCGGTCGTGCGGCAGCTGCCCCGCGGCGAGTGGTGGTGGCGCGCCGGGCTGCTCGGCGCGTGCAACATCGGGCTGTTCTTCCCGCTGATCTTCCTGGCCGCCTACTACCTGCCCGGGGGCCTGGCCGCCACCGTGCAGGCCGCCTCGCCGCTCGCGGTCATGCTGCTCGCCCTGCTGCTGCTGCACGAGCGGGCCGGCGCCGTACGCGTCGCGGCCGGGTTCGTGGGGCTCGCCGGCGTCGGGCTGCTGGTGCTGCGCTCCCCCGACGGCGTGACCGCGCTGGGGCTGGCTGGCGCCTTCGGGTCGGTCCTCGTCTCCGCGCTCGGCTTCGTGCTCGTCAAGCGCTGGGGGCGACCTGAGGGGGTCGGCATGCTGACGTTCGTGTCGTGGCAGCTGCTCGCGGGCGGACTGCTACTGGTGCCCCTCGCGCTGGTCGTCGAGGGCGCTCCGCCGAGCCTCGACGCGGGCGCGGTGGGCGGGTTCGTGTGGATCGGGGGCGCCGGCACGATCCTCGCCTACGCGTGCTGGTTCCACGGGCTGAGCCGGATGCCTGCCGGGGCCGTGTCGCTCGTCGGCCTGCTCAACCCCGTCACCGGCACGACCCTGGGGGTCCTGGTCGCCGGGGAGGCCTTCGGCTGGCTGCAGGCCCTGGGGATGACGCTGGTGCTGGGCGGCGTGGTCGCCGGGCAGCGGCGCACCGCCACCGTGGCGCGGGCCACACCGGCGCCCGCCACCGACCCGGAGGTCGCGCTCACGCGCTGAGGCGAGGGCAGGATGGGGCGGTGAGCGCGACCCGAGCCGAGACCGACTTCCGGCTGCGCGACGTCGCGCTGTCGGCGTACGGGCCGACGATCGTGAGCTCGACCGGCTACGGCGCGGTGATGCCGGTCCTGGCGCTGCGCGCACGCGACCTCGGTGCCGACGTCAGCACCGCGGCGGCCGTCGTCGCCGCGCTCGGCGTCGGCATGCTGATCGCCTCGCTGCCCGCAAGCGCCCTGGTCGCCCGGGTCGGCGAGCGCCGGGCGCTCGTGGGCGCCGGGCTGGTCGACGCGGTGGCGATGGTGCTGGGCGCGGTCGCCGGGTCGGTGCTCCTGCTCGGGCTGGCGGTGCTGGTCAGCGGCATGACGTGGACGACGTTCCTGATGGCCCGCCAGGGCTTCATGATCGACGTCGTCCCGTTCAGCCACCGGGCCCGCGCACTGTCGACGCTGGGCGGGTCGCACCGGGTCGGGGTGTTCGTCGGCCCGCTGCTGGGTGCCGGCCTGATCGCGGTCGCCGGCCTCGGCTCGGTCTTCGTGCTCGCCGCCGCGGCGTCCCTGGCGGCCGCGGCCCTGGCCTGGAGGATGCCCGACCTCGGCTCCGAGCGCCGCGAGGCACAACGCGCGCGCGGGCACCTGGGCGTTTGGCGGGTGCTGGCCCAGCACCGCCGCGTGCTGCTGACCCTCGGCGTCGTGGTCGCGGTCATCTCCGCGTCGCGGTCGGTGCGCACCGGGCTGCTGCCCCTGTGGGCCGACCACGTCGGCATCTCCCCCAGCACCACCTCGCTGATCTTCGCGCTCGCCGGGGCGATCGACATCCTGTTCTTCTACCCCGGCGGCTGGCTGATGGACCACCGCGGCCGCACCGTCGTCGCCGTCCCCGTCGTCCTCACCGTGGCCGTCGGCGCCCTGCTGCTGCCGCTGGCGACCTCGGCGTGGTCGGTCGCCGCGGTCGTGGTCCTGATCGCGGTCGGCAACGGGCTCGGCTCCGGCATCGTGATGGTCCTGGGCGCCGACGCGGCACCGGTCGAGGGCCGCGCCCAGTTCCTCGGCGGCTGGCGCCTGTGCGGCGACGTCGGCCTGTCCGGCGGGCCGCTGGTCGTCAGCGCGCTCGCGGCGCTGGCCCCCCTCGCGGTCGCCTGCGTGGCGGTCGGGCTGCTCGGTCTCGCGGGCACCGCGTGGACGGCGTACTGGGTCGGTCGCGAGGACCAGCGGATCAGGAGATCGTGACCCGGATCTCGTTGGACGCCTCACCGGTGTCGGTGTCGAGGACGCGGAAGCGGTTCTCGCCCAGGGCGCTGGCCTGCACGTAGGTCGAGAACGAGCCGCCGTTGACCGGGACCGTCACCGGGAAGTCGGCCCAGGCCCCGGACTGGAACTGCTGGACGCGGAGCACCGCGCCGTCGCCGCCGACGTAGGTGCCGCTGAGGTCGATGGGCTCCATCGCCCCGACCGCGGTCTGCCCGGAGACCAGGGTGATCTTGGTCTCCGGCTCGGCGGGCTTGTCGGAGAACGTCGACGTGGGCGGCGCGGGCTCCGGCACGTCGGAGAGGGTGATGTAGGGGACGGGCTCGGTGGACGTCTCGCTCGGCTCGGGCAGGTAGAGCGTCTCGTTGCCCGTGGCGTCGGCCGTCGACGCATCGCTGCCGGCCAGGCCCGTGGCCTTGCTGGCGACCGCCGCACCGACAGCCAGGACGCCGCCGACGATCACCGCCGTCGCGACCAGGGCCAGCAGGCCCCACAGCACCGGCAGGTCACGGCGCTCGCGCCGGTCGGCCTCGTCGGGCAGCTGCTCGCTCACGCCGCCCATTGTGTGGGACCGGTGATCGCCGGCCAAATGTGAGCCGGCGCCGTCTCAGCGGGGCTCGAGCACCACCACGGGGATCACCCGGTCGGTCGTCGCCTGATAGGTCTCGAAGTCGGCGTACAGCTCCACCAGGCGGGGCCACAGCGCGGCCCGCTCATCGGGACCGGCGACCCGGGCCCGGACCGGACGAGCCCGCTCGCCGCGCAGGTGCACGGTCGTCTCGGGCCGGGCGACGAGGTTGGCCACCCACTGCGGGTCCTTCGGCAGCCCGCCCTGAGACCCGACGACCACCAGGTCGGGCCCGTCGGCCAGGTAGAGCAGCGGGGTCGTGTACGCCGTCCCGCTCTTGCGTCCGACGTGGTCGAGCAGCAGCGTGGGGACGGGCTTGCGGAACCCCGCGCCGATGCGCCACTGAGACCCGATGCGGCCGTCGGTGAGCCGGAAGACGCGGACCTGGGCGCGCGCCATGGCCTTGATGACCTTGGCCGCGGTCGGGCTGGCGAGCGCCTTCTGGCGCTTCTCGCGCTGCTCGGGGGTCAGGTCCGGCACGTCGGGGTCCCGGCTCTCACAGCCCGCGCTTCCAGACGACCTGCTCGTGCAGGCGACGGCTGCGCCAGCCGGCCGGCGTCCGGACGACGTCGTGGTGGTACATCCCGCCCAGCTCGACGATCTTGGTGCCGCCGGCGCCGTCGTCCATCGGCATCGGGTTGTCGAAGTAGGCGCACACCGCCGCCTCGTCGGGACCGTCGAAGGTGATCTCGACCTGGCCGATCGTGTGCATCCGCTTCGGGAAGAAGGCCGGCAGCATCTCGGCCAGCCACGGCTTGACCTCGGCGAACCCCGCGACGATGCCGCCGGACTCGGTGTAGTCGATCTGCGCGTCCTCGGTGAAGACGGTGTCGAGCTTGTCCCAGTCGCCGGTGTCGATGGCGCGCGTGTAGCGCGTGACGACGTCGGCGATCTCCATCCGGTCGCTGATCTCCTGGAGGTCCACACCGCGCACTCTGGCAGATCCAACCCGGAACTGGAACACGTTCTAGTAGTCGGACGGCGCGGGCGACCCCCGCATGTAACTCACCGTTACGACCACTTCCCCGCCGGCCTACGGGCGGGGAAGTCGTCGTAACGGTGAGTTACAGCGGACGCACCCGCGAGGACCTAGCCGAAAACTGAAACACGTTCTAGTCTGGCGGGCGTGAGATTCTCGTACGCCGAAGCCATGACCCAGGCCCACTACTACGCCCCGCTCGCGCAGGCGGCGGAGGCGGCGGGCTACACGTCGATGACGGTCGCCGACTCCTTGATCTACCCCAAGGACTCCGACTCGAAGTACCCCTACACCGACACCGGCGACCGCGAGTTCCTCGACGGCAAGGAGTTCATCGAGACGATGATCCTCTGCGCCCACCTGTTCGCCGTGACCTCGACGCTGCGGCTGACGCCGTTCGTGCTCAAGCTGCCGGTGCGCCCGCCGGTGCTGGTCGCCAAGCAGGCCTCGTCGCTGGCCTTCCTGTCCGGCAACCGGCTCGGCCTCGGCGTCGGCATCTCGCCGTGGCCCGAGGACTTCGCCAACCTCGGCGTCGACTGGGCCAAGCGCGGCAAGCGCATGGACGAGTGCATGGACATCCTGCGCGGCCTGACCACCGGCGAGTTCTTCTCCTACTCGGGCGAGTTCTACGAGGTCGACGAGCTCAAGCAGTGCCCCGGCGCCACCGAGAGGATCCCGCTGCTCGTGGGCGGTCACGCCGACGCCGCGCTGCGTCGCGCCGTCCGCAAGGGCGACGGGTGGATGCACGCCGGCGGCGACGGCGAGGAGCTCGACCGCCTGCTCACCCGGCTCGCCGAGATCCGCGCCGAGGAGGGCGACACCCGCGGGCCCGACGAGTTCGAGATCCACGTCATCTCCTACGACGCCTACACCCTCGACGGCGTCAAGCGCCTCGAGGACAAGGGCGTCACCGACTGCATCGTCGGCTTCCGGGTGCCCTACATCAAGGGCCCCGACACCGAGCCGCTCGACACCAAGATCAAGCACCTCGAGCAGTACGCCGAGTCGATCATCGCCAAGGCCTGACCCGGTGTCCGAGTCGCTCGACCTCACCCAGCCCCTGCAGGACGCCATCGCGCAAGCCGAGGAGCTCATCGCCAACGCGCCGTTCATCCGCACCGAGGCCGACCGCCTCGAGGGCTACGACTACCTCTCCGGCCGGATCCGGATGGCCATGCAGATGGCCTTCGACCACGACCTCGACCGGCCGCTGTTCATCAACCCCACCCACCAGTTCTCCCGCCAGGGGCTCGACAACCCCGACGCGATCTACTTCAACGCCTACCTGCGCGAGGGCGTCGAGTACGTCGTCCGCGGGCGGCGCGGCACGTCGGCCGACCTGTCGTTCCAGGTGATGGGCGGCGCCTACTCGGCGACCTCGGCGGCCACCAGCCTGATGGCCTTCGACGACCGCGAGCTCGAGATCGCCGACGACGGCACCTTCGAGTTCACCTACGTCGCCGAGCCCGGCGCCAAGACGATGATCGTGCGCGAGGTCTTCTGCGACTGGGACACCGAGGAGCGCGGCACCCTCACCATCGAGCGCCCCGACACCATCGACCAGCCGGCCCGCCCGCTGACCGAGGCCCTGCTGCGCAAGAAGTACGAGGTCGCGGCCCGCTCGCTGACCGGCTCGATCCTCACGTGGTTCGAGTTCCCGAAGTGGTTCGAGCGCAAGGAGCCGGTCAACACCCTCACCGCCCCCCAGTCGACCCCCGGCGGCCTGGCCTCCCAGCGCTCGTCGATCGGCCACTACGAGCTGGGCGAGGACGAGGCGATGATCCTCACCGTCCCGCGCTGCGACGACTGCTCCTACCAGGGCATCCAGATCGGCTCGGACTGGTACGCCTCGACCGACTACGAGACCCACCAGACCTCGCTCACCAAGGCCCAGGCCGTCACCGACCCCGACGGCATGATCCGCGTCGTGGTGTCGGAGCAGAACCCCGGCATCGCCAACTGGCTCGAGACCACCGGCCACCGCACCGGCTCGATGATGCTGCGCTGGCAGCGTCTCGAGCGCGACCTCACCCAGGAGGCCGACGGCCCGACGGTCCGGGTCGTGCCGTTCGACGAGGTGGCGCAGCACCTGCCCTTCCACGCCCCGATCACGCCCGCGGCGTACGCCGAGCGCATCGCCGCGCGGCAGCGCGCGGTCGCGCGTCGGATGATCAGCTGACGACACCCCTCGCCAAAAACTAGAACACGTTCTACTGTTCTCCTGATGCGGGCGCCGAGGCCCGCCCTCCACGAAGGAACGTCGCCTTGAGCACCACCGCCGCCGCGCACCAGACCCCCGTCGCCGACGCCTACACGCCTCAGCCGCTGCTGAAGGGCAAGGTCCTGGTGCTCTCGGGCGTCGGTCCCGGCCTGGGTCGGGCGCTGGGCGAGGAGGCGGCCAGGATGGGCGCCGACCTCGTGCTGGTCAGCCGTACCGAGCGGCGCCTGGAGAAGATGGCCGAGGTCGTCCGCTCCCACGGCGGCCGGGCGCTCGTCGTCCCGACCGACATCACCGACGAGGCCTCGCGCCAGGCCCTGGTGGAGAAGTCGCTGGAGGAGTTCGGGCGCGTCGACTGCCTGCTCAACAACGCCTTCGGCATCCCGCCGATGGACCCGATCACCACGATCAAGGTCGAGGACCTGCGCGCGGCCAACGAGACCAACGTCTTCGCGCCGCTGCGCCTGAGCGCGCTCTTCGCCGACGCCCTCGCCGCCACCCACGGCTCGGTGATCATGCTCAACAGCGCGGTGCAGTTCAGCAGCCAGCCCGAGTACGCCGGCTACAAGCTCTCCAAGGGCGCGCTGGCCCACCTGGCCCACTCGCTGGCCACCGAGCTCGGTCCGCGCGGCATCCGAGTCAACAGCGTCGCGCCGTCCTACATCTACGAGGACGTCAACAAGGCCTACTTCGACTGGCTCGCCTCCGAGGCCGGCACCACCCACGAGGACGTCTACGCCGAGAAGGCCGCCCCCTGCGACCTCAAGCGGCTGGCCTCGCCCGAGGAGGTCGCCCGCGCGACGCTCTTCCTCGCCTCCGACCTGGCGTCGGCCGTCACCGGTCAGACCCTCACCGTCGACTGCGGCGAGTTCCACTCCTGAGGGAGCAGGCCACCATGAGCGACAACGTGATGACGCGCGAGCGCCCCGACGTCGGTTCCTACGACGACATCGTGGCCGCCGCGCAGCGCACGACCGGGCTGACCGACTTCGGCAGCGACCTGCACGAGGAGGGCCTGCGGATCCTGGCCGACGACCTCGCCTCGCCCGAGGCCGGCCTGACCCCGCGCGGCAACTACTTCCACCGCTCCGAGGTCAAGAGCGCCCTGGTCGGCGTGCTGCTCACCCACGCGGCGTTCCAGCGCTTCCCCGAGCACGCCGACGTCGCGATCGATCGGCCGATCTTCGTGATGGGCCTGCCCCGCACCGGCACGACGGCCCTGCACCGCCTGCTGCACGCCGACCCGATGGCGCAAGGGCTCGAGATGTGGCTGACGCAGTACCCCCAGCCGCGCCCGCCCCGCGAGACCTGGGAGGACGACCCGATCTTCCAGGCCATGCAGCAGGGCTTCGCCGCGCACCACGTGGCGAGCCCCGACTTCATGGGGATCCACTACATGGACGCGACCACGGTCGAGGAGTGCTGGCGGCTGCTGCGCCAGACCGGCAAGTCCAACTCCTACGAGTCGCTGGCCCAGGTGCCGCGCTACACGGAGTGGCTGCAGCGCCAGGACTGGACCGACGCCTACGCCCGGCACCGCCAGAACCTCCAGCTCGTCGGCCTCAACGACCCCGAGAAGCGCTGGGTGCTCAAGAACCCGTCCCACATGACCGCCCTCGACGCGCTGATGGCGGTCTACCCCGACGCGCTCGTCGTCCACACCCACCGCGACCCGGTCGTGTGCATCGCCTCGTCGTGCTCGCTGTCGGCCGAGACGACGGTCGGGCACTCCACGACGTACGACGCCGCGACGATCGGCCGCACCCAGCTCGACCTGTGGTCGCGCAGCTATCACGCCTACCACGACGCGCGTCCGGCCTACGACGACGCGCAGTTCGCCGACGTCGCGTTCGCCGACCTGGTGCGCGACCCGATCGGCACCGTGCGCGGCATCTACGACCACTTCGGGCTCGACCTCACCCCCGAGGCCCTGGCCGCGGTCGAGGCGATCGACCGGGAGCAGAAGCAGGGCGGCAAGGCGCCGTCGCACCGCTACGACCTGGCCGACTACGACCTGACCGAGGACGACGTGCGAAGGGCCTTCGACCGATGAGCGCAGGGGCACCCAAGAAGCGCGTCGTCGTGTGGGGCACCGGCGTCGTCGGCTCCATGGTCCTCGCCGAGATCCTGTCGCCGGCGACCGACGGGCACCCGCTCTTCGAGCTGGTCGGCGTCGGTGTGAGCAACCCGGCCAAGGTCGGCAAGGACGCCGGCGAGCTGGCCGGCCTCGACCTCGTGTCCGGCGTCCTGGCGACCGACGACGTCGACGCGCTCGTCGCGCTGCGGCCCGACGCGCTGGTCCACTACGGCCCGACGGCCCAGTTCGCCGACGAGAACATCCGCGTGATGAGCGCCTTCCTGCGCGCCGGCATCGACGTCTGCTCCACCGCGATGACGCCGTGGGTCTGGCCGGCCATGAAGCAGAACCCCGCCGCCTGGATCGACCCGATCACCGAGGCGTGCGCGGCCGGCGGCGCGAGCTGCTTCACCACCGGGGTCGACCCGGGCTTCGCCAACGACCTGTTCCCCATGACGCTGATGGGGCTGTGCGGGCGGGTCGACTCGGTGCGCGCGAGCGAGCTGGTCGACTACACCGACTACGAGGGCGACTACGAGGACGAGATGGGCATCGGCCGCCCGCCGGAGTTCACCCCGCTGCTCGAGATCCCCGACCTGCTGATCATGGCCTGGGGCGCGACCGTGCCGATGATGGCCGCGGCCGTCGGCCTCGAGCTCGACGACATCACCACCACCTGGGAGAAGTGGGTGACCCCCACCGACCGGCCCACCGTGAAGGGCGTGGTCGCGGCCGGCCACGTCGCCGCCGTCCGCTTCACCATCAACGGCGTCTTCCGGGGCCGCGAGGTGATCACCCTCGAGCACGTCAACCGCATCGGCACCGACGCCGCGCCCGAGTGGCCGGCCGGCAGCGCCGACGACGTCTACCGCGTCGACATCGTCGGCTCGCCGTCGATCTGGCAGGAGACGGCGTTCCGCTTCACCGACGGCACCGGTCGCGCGCCCGCCGTCGCGGGGTGCCTGGCCACCGGGATGCGCGCGCTCAACGCGGTGCCCGCCGTCAACAACCTGCCGGCCGGCTGGGTGACCGCGCTCGACCTGCCGCTGGTGCCGGGGGTCGGGACGATCCGCTGATCCACGCGGCCCTCCACAGGTCCGTGCGGGCCAGGTTTGTCCCCAGCCCGGTCGCGAGCAAGGACGACGGCATGACCAGGATCGCCCTCGCCTCGCTGTCCCTGTCCGTCTGCGTCCCGGCCCGCTGGCGCCACCGGCGCGACCCCGCGCGCGGCGTCGTCGTCGCCGCCCGGGCGCCGTCGCTGCCACCCAGCGGCGTACGTCCCGAGCTCGTGGTGCGCACCGCGAGCGTCGACCACGACGACGGCCTCGTCTGGCGGCTCGAGGCGCTCGGCGACCTCGCCGCGGTGCTCACCGACTTCGCGCTCGAGGACGACGACGTCTTCGACCTCGACGGTCACGAGGTGCACTACCACCGGTTCGCCCACCGGGTCGGCACCGCCGACGTGCTGTGCGACCAGTGGTCGTGGCTGGTCGACGGTGTCGGGGTGACCCTGACCTGCTCGGCCGCACGGGTCGACTACCTCGACTGGTGCGACGTCTTCGAGGCCGTCGCCGAGACCGTCGAGGTCGGTCGGCGGGCCGCCTGAGGCGGGGCCGACGGGACGGGCGGGAGTCAGCGGGTGGCGAGCCCGTCGAGCCGCGGTCGCGGGTCGGCCTGGTCGAGGTCGCGGATGCCGGCGGTCCACAGGGCACCGACGGCCAGGGTGCGACATACGGCGCCGAAGGTGACCACGTGGGCGATGGTGCCCCCGACGGTGTGGGTCACGGGCGGCTCGCAGGTCGTGTCGACGAACGTGTCGGCCATGGCCGCGTCGGCGATCGACTGCGCGACGAAGGCGCGGTAGCCGCGACCCGCGACCGCGTGGCGCGCCGCCAGACCGGCGACGCTCTGGTCGCTCTCGTCGGGCCAGTCGCCGCCACGCAGGGCGTTGAGCCAGTGCTCCTCCTGGGTGACCATCGCGTTGAGGAGGCCGCGCAGCGTCGGGTTGTCGTCGACGCCCTCGACCGACTGCGTGATCGGCTGGTCGAGCACGTCGTCGGCCAGGGTGCCGGCCGAGGCGATGATCGTGGTCAGGGCGTCGACGTGGTGGTCGACGAGCTGCTGCAGGACGTCCATGGAGCTCTCCTTGCGCTGGGCCGGCAGCCGCAGGCCACCGGGTGGTTGGAAGTGCACGCCGCTCGCGCCGGGCAGCTCGAGCGAGCGGAAGGTGACCGGCGGGTCGGCCCGCACGGCCGTCGGCGTGACGCCGTGGGCTCGCGCGAAGGCCCGGGTGAACGCCTCGTGCGAGCCGTAGCCCGCCTCGACGGCGACGTCGAGGACGGTGCGCTCGGGGTGTCGCACCAGGTGGTACGCCGCCCGCTCGAGCAGCAGCCGGCGGCGCAGGGCCCCCGGCGGCTCACCACCGGCGGCGGTGACGACACGGTCGAAGTGGAAGCGCGACAGGTGGCGCGGGCCGCCAGGTCCTCGGCGCTCGCGGACGGGTCGTCGAGGCCGGCCTGGGCCAGGTCGAGGATCCGGGCGAGGGCGTCGGTCGTCATCACGGGCCCAGCCTGCCCCGGCACGGCCCGGCGCGCTTGATCGTGGTTGCTGACGTGGCGGTCGTAGGGTCCCAGCCATGACGTCCCACCCGACCACCCTGCGTCCCGACGGCGACCCGGCAGCGTTCCACCGCGGGGTCGCGGCCGGCTTCACCGCCCTGGTCGAGTCCACCGCCGCCGACGACTGGGACGCCCCGGCGCCCGTCGAGGGCTGGACCGCGCGCGACGTCGTACGCCACCTGGTGGAGTGGCTGCCGGCGCTGCTCGAGTCGGGGGCCGGGGTCACGATCCCCTCCGGCCCGTCGGTCGACGACGACCCGGTGCGCGCGTGGCGGGTGCACGTCGACGGCGTGCAGACCATGCTCGACGACCCGGCCAGTGCCGACCTGGTGCTGCGCAACCCGCACCTCGGTGAGGTGCCGGTGCCCGACGCGGTGTCGCGGTTCTACTCCCCCGACGTCTTCATGCACACCTGGGACCTCGCGACCGCGACCGGGCGGCCGCACGGCATGGACGCCGACCTCGCGGCGACGCTGCTCGCCGGCATGGAGCCGCTCGACGAGATGCTGCGCCACAGCGGCCAGTACGGCGCCAAGGTCGAGGTGCCGGCCGACGCCGACCCGGTCAGCCGGCTGATGGGGTTCGTGGGTCGTCGGCCTGCCTGACCTGCCGCTCGGCGACCGCGTGCACGTCGGTACGGGCGTCGTAGGACCAGAAGTCGCGCAGCCACACGGCGGTCAGCGTCACCCCGGCCACGCAGGCGACCCCGCCGCTGGTGATCGCACCGCGCACCGACCACAGGTCGGCGGTGACCCCGGCGCGCACCTGCCCACCGAGCGGGCCGAGGGAGTAGGACAGCATCTCGATGCCCGCCAGGCGCCCGCGCATCGACTCGGGGATGGTCTGGCTCCACACGGTGCCGCGGAAGACGCCGGAGATCATGTCGGCCGCCCCGGCCAGGGCGAAGAACACCACGACCAGCCCGAACGACGGCATCAGGCCGGCCAGCGCGATGCACCCGCCGTACGCCGCCGCGGCGATCACGATCGCCCGGCCGTGGTGGTGGACGCGCGAGGTCCAGCCGCTGAGGGCGGTGGCCACCAGCGCCCCGACGGTCTCGGCGGAGTAGAGCAGCCCGAGCAGCTCGGGCTTGTCGAAGACCTCGTCGACGAGCGCCGGGAACAGCACCACGGGGAAGGCCAGCAGCATCGCGGCGATGTCGACGAGGTAGGTGCCGAGCAGGTCGCGCCGCGAGATCGCGTAGCGCATCCCCTCCGCGATGCCGGCCAGGCTCGGCGGCGTCGTCGCGGCCCGGTGCGGGTAGGGCCGCATCGCGCGGTAGAGCGCGGTCGCGACGAGCAGGCCGGTGACGTCGACGACGAAGCACCAGCCGATCCCGGCGTAGGCGATGAGCAGGCCGCCGATCGCCGGTCCGACGAGCAGGCCGACCTGCATGCCGAGGCTGAAGAGGGCGTTGGCGGCGGTGAGCTGGTCGTGGTCGACGGTGCGCGGCATCAGCGCCTCACGGCTGGGTCGCTGCAGCGAGCCCGTCGAGACCAGCACGGCGGCGACCACGAAGACGACGACGACGCTCGGCTCGTCGCGGAACGCGTTGAGCGCGAGGACGGCGGTCGCGGCGGCCTGGGCGAGGCCGGTCCACACGAGCAGGCGGCGCCGGTCGACGTGGTCGGCCAGCGCCCCGCCGTACAGCCCGAAGACGACGAGCGGGACCAGCTCGACGAGCCCGATCGCACCGACCGCGAGGTTGGACCCGGTCAGGTCGTAGACCTGGAACGGGACGGCGACGTAGCTGACCATCGCGCCGAGGTAGAAGACCGTGCCAGCGAGGAACAGCAGCCGGAAGTCACGTGACGTGCGCAGCGGGGTGGTGTCGACGCGCAGGCCACGCAGCCGCTCGGTCCAGGTCACGAGGACCCAGGGTCGCAGCGACCCCGGGCCACGCGCACCCGATTTACGACGGCCCGACTCAGGCCAGGACGCCGGGACTGCCCTCGTCGTCGAGCCAGTCCTCCTCGACGTCGTAGTCATGGTCGCGGGCCTCGTCGTCGTCCTTCGCGGAACGGCCGCGCCCGCCGGCGCCACCCGCGGCGGCACCACGGCCCCCGGCACCGCGACCTCCTGCTCCGGAGCCGCGTCCTGCGGCGCCGCGCTGGCCGGTGCCGGCTCCCGAGGACATCCCCCCGCGACCGGGCTGGGTCGCGCCGGCGGCACCGCTGCTGCGCCCGAGCACCCCGCCCGCCGCCGACCGCCCGCCGACCCCGACCGAACCCGGGGTGACCGAGCGACCCAGGGCGGCGCTGCTGAGACGGCCGAACAGGTTGCTGACGCCCGCAGCACCGAGCGCGCCGGCGCCGGCGGCTCCGGCGGCTCCGAGGGCGACCGCGTGGGACCCGCCACCGGACAACGGGACGGTCCCCGACGAGGGGCCCGCGCCGGACGGGTCGGGCCACCCGGTCGGGCCGGGCGTCGGGCCAGAGGTCGGGCCAGGGGTCGGGCCAGGGGTCGGGCCAGGGGTCGGGCCGGGCGTCGGGCCGGGCGTCGGGCCGGGCGTCGGCGTCGGCGTCGGGGTGGGCGTCGGCGGGTGCGGCCCCTCCGTCGGGGGCTGGCCGTAGACCACGGTCGGCGAGCGGACCTCCCAGACCGACCCGCTGCCCGAGCCTGAGGTGGGGGCACTGCTCGACCCGCCGCCACCCGACCCGCCAGAACCACCGGTGCCGCCGTCGCCGCTGCCCCCGCCGCCGGTGTCGATCGGCTCGCCGTGGATCGCCGCCATGACCGAGGCCGCCTCGCGGTAGGTCGTGTTGACCTGCTCGACCTGCTGCCGGGCCTGCTCGTCGGCTTCGCCGTAGGCCGCCACCTGCTGGTGGTGCAGGCGCATCTTGCTGGCGTAGATCTTCAGCGCGGTGATGTCCTCGTGGGTCTCGCCGGCCGTTCCCGTGTAGGTGGGGGGTGCGCCGGGGGCCGAGGTCGGCATGGCGGTCTGCGCGGCCGTCGCCTTCACCATGGCCGCGCGCACCTCCTCGAGGGCGGCGGTGGCTCGCTGCATGTCGAGCCGGCGCGGCTCGACCACCTCGGTCCGCATGCCCGTCAGCACCTGCTCGGCGGCCTCCCCCGCCCGGGAGTGCACGCCGAACCCACTCCTGATCAGCGGGGCCGCGTCGGTGAGGGCGAGCGCCACGGCCTCGAGCGACGCGGCACCACGCTCCCAGGCGTCGCGCGAGACCTCGACGTCGTCGACGCTCATGCCCGCGACCGCGGCCGCCAGGCGCGCGATGTTGTGCCCGGCCATCAGGCGTCACTCCCGCCGGTGACGTCCTGGTCCTGCTGGGCCTGCTCGTGGTCGCGGCGACTCTGCTGCTGGGAGGCGCCGACCTCGAGGAGCTCCACCGCCTGGAGGGTGCGCCGCTGGCGCTCGGCGGCGTCCTGGTCGGCGAGGACGACCTCCTGCTTGGCCTTGCGGCAGGCCTCCTGGAAGGCGACGAGGTCGTCCTTGAGCCCGATCAGCGTCTTGTAGGTCACCTCGTGGGCCCGGCTGTGGTGCAGCGCCAGCTCGGGTGCGGCGTCGGCTCCACCGAACGAGGTCGGCCGGATCGCCCCCTCCGACTCGAAGTCGACCGGCCGGAGCGTCTTGAGCTCGGTGTCGATCTGGTCGATGACGTTGTTGATCGCGTCCTCGGCGAGGTCGAGCCCCTGGGGTCCGGTGGGCTCGGTGTCGACGAAGGCGGCGAGGTCTAGCGAGAAACCCATGGCGAGTGATGACCAATCGAGGCTCGGGTGCGGGCAGCTGTCCGACTCCGACTACCCACGCCCCCACGGGGCCAAACAGGTCTCCGGCGCCGAACCGCCGGGATGTAGCATCCAGCCCGACCCTACGACCAAGGCGGACGGCACATGCGATCTCGGGCTGCTGTCGGTGTTGTCGTGCTGCTCCTCGGACTCAGCGCGTGCAGCTCCGACTCCATTGCGCAACCACCGGACGGTGCCGCGACCTCCGCGACCTCTGCGACCTCCGCGACCTCCACCTCGTCCGCCCCCGCCACCCCGACGACCGGTCCCACCACCGCTCCGGCGACCGGCCCGGCCCTGGTCGTCAAGGACCTCGGTCCTCCCCTGCTGCGGCTGCGCCTGCCCGACGAGGTCGAGTGGCGGCTCCAGCCCGGCGGCGACGCGGCCTACGGCGACTACCCGGACACCGACCCCATCTCGGTCGAGGCCGTCACGGTCAAGGCCTACCCCGAGAACGACCTCGACCACTACGCCCGGATCACCAGCGACCTCGACCGGGACCTCGGTTCCAAGGTCAGGCGCCTCGACAACCGCACGGTCGCCGGGGTCGAGGGCTTCGTGCTGGAGTCGCGGGGCGACAGGTTCGTCTACACCTTCGGCGCCATCCACGGCGGGTCGCTGGTCAACCTGTCGGTCAAGACGCCTCGCGACGACGCCCGCACCCGCGAGTCGGTCGAGTCGATCCTCGCCAGCGTCGAGTGGCTGTGAGCCGGTCGCCGAGGCCGTAGTGGGCCTCAGCCCCGGCGGGCGACCCGGATCGTCGCCCCGTGGCGCGGCACCGAGGTGATGTTGCGGACCTGGGGCTCGTCGTCGCCGACGGCCTCGACGTCCATCGCCGCGAACACCTCGCGCAGCACGGCCACGCCCTCCATCAGCGAGAAGCCGGCGCCGATGCAGCGGCGTACGCCGCCGCCGAAGGGGATCCAGGTGTTGGTGGGCGGGTTGGTGCCCAGGAAGCGCTCGGGGCGGAAGGTCCACGGGTCGGGGTGGGCCTCGGAGCGCTGGTGGCTGACGATGATCGACGGGCCGACGGTGACGCCGGCGGGCAGGTCGTGGCCGGCGATGGTCGCGGGCTTCATCAGGGTGCGCACCACCATCGGGATGACGGGGTGCAGGCGCATCGACTCCTTCAGCACCGCGTCGAGCCAGGCGTCGTCGCCGTCGCGGACCGCCCGGACCGTGCGGGCGTGCAGGTCGGGGTGGCGGCCGAGCTCGTAGAGCGCCCACGACAGGGCGGTCGCGGTGGTCTCGTGGCCGGCCAGCAGCAGGGTGACGAGCTGGTCGCGCAGCTCGGTGTCGCTGAGCCGGTCCTCAGGGTCGTCGCCGGGCTCGGTGCCCACGCGGATCAGCCGCGACAGCACGTCGGTGCGCTCGGCGAGGTCGGGGGCGACCCGACGCTCGCGGATCTCGGCGTACATCAGCTCGTCGAGGGCGTACTGGTTGTCGACGGTGCGCTTCCAGATGCCGACCTTCTGCAGGCGGGGGTAGCCCCAGCCGAGCAGCACCAGCGGGGGCACGTCGACGGTGGCGTTGACGCGTGGCCGCAGCGCCCGCAGCCGCTCCTCGTCGCTGACGCCGAAGACGACGCGCAGGATGACCTCGAGGGTCAGCGCGTTCATCCGGTCCAGCGAGCGGAACGTCGCGTGGTCGGGCCAGTGGGCGACCTCGTCGCGCGCGATGTCGGTGACCAGGTCGGCGTAGCCCTTGAGGGCCTGGCCGTTGAACGCCGGCATGATCAGCTTGCGCGCCCGCTTGTGCTCGGCGCCGTCCTGCAGCAGCAGCGAGTGCAGGCCCATGATCGGCCCGAGGATCGAGTTGCCCTTCCCGGCGTGGAAGACCTCGGGGTCGCCCGCGAAGACCTCCTTGGTGTGCTCGGGCCGGGTGACCATGACCAGCGGCCGGCCGCCGGGGAGGAGCCGGACGGTGTAGGTGTCGCCGTACTTCCGGCGCAGGTAGGGGTGGAACCGGTGCCGGAAGCGCATCAGCGCGACCGTCTGCACCAGCGCGGGCCAGCGCGGACCGGGCGGCAGGTCGGCGTCGGGCGGCGGCGCGGGCGTGCCGCCACCGACCACGTTGGTCTGGCGGAACCGCTGCCGGGTCAGCGCGGGGACGTCGTCCAGGGCGGTCACGACCCCGAGGCTACTGCGCGGTAGCCAACCCCACCCCCGATAGTCGTGGACGTTCTGCACACGACCGGGTGCGGTGCAGAAGGTCCACGACTATCGGCGGGTCAGTCGAGGAGGCCGCGGCGGCGGGCGATGGCGGCGGCCTCGGTGCGGCCAGAGGCGTCGAGCTTGCCGAGGATGTTGGACACGTGGACCGAGACCGTCTTGGCGCTGATGAACAGCAGCTTGGCGATCTCGCCGTTGGTGCGCCCGTCGGCGACGTGGCTGAGGATCTCGCGCTCACGGGCGGTGAGCGTGACGCGCTCGGCGGCCTCGACCGAGCGCGGGGCCGGGGCCGAGCCGATCGCCGTGAGCTCCACGAGCAGCGGCTGGGCCCCCAGCGCGTGGGCGACGACGCGGGCCTGGTCGCCGAGCACCCGGGCGGTGGCGAGGTCTCCTGCGGCCCGCAGGATGCCGGCCAGCTTGGTGCGGACGACCGCGAGCTCGTGGACGTGCCCGAAGTCGGCGAAGAGCGTCTCGGTCTCGCGCCAGGTCTCGATCAGCACGTCGAGCGGGGGCGAGTCGGTGCCGGCCTGCCAGCGCGCGCGCAGGGTCTCGGCGTCGAGCCGCTTGACCCACGCTCGTCCCTCGGGGCCCCAGTGGCCCGACGGGTCGGCGTAGCGCTCGAGGACGATCTGGCCGTCGGCGTGGAGCCGGTCGACGTCCTTGACCAGCACCTCGCGCTCGGCGCCGCTGCGGTGGGCCATCGCGTCGGCCAGGACGCCGACCGCCACGGCCGCCAGCCGGATGCGGGCGCTGAACCACTCGTGCCAGATGCGGGAGAGCACCCCCACCGCCTCGTCGTACGCCGCCACCGCGGCCGCGGGCTCGCCCTTGCGGCCGGCCGCGACCATCTCGATCGCGGCGGCGTGGATGGCGACGGCCCCCTCACGGCGCCAGAAGGGCCGCAGGCCGACGGCGCGCGCCCCGACGTCCTCGCCGCGGTGCTGCAGGATCTGCAGCCGCATCGAGGTGAGCAGGGCCCGCGGGATCGGCGGCGGGAACGGCCCCTCGACGACGAACAGGTCCAGGGCGCGGTCCCACTCACCGCGGACCAGGTGGATCCACGACAGCTGCCACCGCGCCTCGAAGCCGTACGGCGCCCACGGCACCCCGGCCTCGGTGGCGCGGTCGATGCCGCTGGCGAACCAGCGCTCGGCCTCGTCGAACTCGCCCCAGTCCTCGTAGGAGCGCCCGAGCAGGAAGCGGCCGCGCAGCTCGGCGTCGAGGGCGTCGGACTCGACCGCCCGGGCGACGGCCTCCTCGAGGGCGGCGCGCAGGCCCTCCTTGGGGCCGGCCTTCTTCAGCCCCGACAGCGTGGTGATCGCGTCGCTGGCCAGCTCGTGCAGGTCGAGCCGCTCGGCCAGCTCGAGCGCGTCGACGCCGGCCACCTCGGCCTCCTCGAAGCGGCCGTAGGCCGACAGGATGCGCGCGTGGTTGGCGAGCACCCGGGCCCGCAGGCCGCTCTCGCCGGGCGGGGCCAGGGCGACGGCCTGGGCCGAGATCGCGACGGCGTCGCTGTCGGTCTCGGTGATGTAGAGGGCCGCCGCCTGGGCGCTGAGCATGCGCGCCCGCCAGGTGTCGGAGGCGTCGGCGGGCAGCCGCTCGAGCTGCTCGCCGATGACGGCGATCGCCCGCTCGGGGTCGCCGGAGGTGACCAGGGCGTCGGCGGCCTTGACCACGAGCTTGGACAGGTCGATCCCGAGGTCGCCGAGGTCGCCGCCGTCGCCGCGGGCCAGGTCACCGCTGAGGATCTCGAGCGCCTGCTGGTAGTGGTAGGCCGCCTCGTCGGGCCCGCCGACGGCGCTGGCCTCGTTGCCGGCACGCACGCTGGCCTGCAGGGCGGTGGTGCGGTCCATGGCCAGCCGGGCGTGGCGGGCGAGCTCGGCGGCGGTGCCGCGGGCGCTGCCGTCGCGCAGCACCGCGACGTAGCGGGCGTGCAGCCGGGCGCGCTCGCCGGGCAGCAGGTCGTCGTAGACGGCCTCGCCGAGCAGGGCGTGGCGAAAGGCGTAGGAACCGCGCTCGGCGACCAGGACGTTCATCTCGACCGCGCCGCGCAGGCCGGCGTCGAGGGCCTGCGAGGAGAGCCCTGACGTCGCCTCGAGCAGCTCGTGGGTGACCCGGCGGCCGCTGGCGCTGGCGGCGCGCACCACCTGACGGGCGTCGTCGTCGAGGCGGTCCAGGCGCACCAGCAGGACGTCGGCGAGGTCGGCGGGAATGAACGTGCCCGGCTCGGCGGCGGCGCTGACGAGCTCCTCGACGAAGAACGCGTTGCCCTCGGCGCGCGCGACGACGTCGGCCACCTCCGACTCGGGCAGGCCGCCCGGCACGAGCTGGCGCACCAGCGAGCGCACGTCGTCGTCGTCCAGCGGCGACAGGTTGATCCGGTCGACGCCGCGCAGCCGCGACCACTCGGCGACCTGACGACGCAGGGGGTGGCGGCGGTGCAGGTCGTCGGAGCGGTAGGACGCCACGACCGCGAACCCGCCGGAGTCGACCCGCGACAGCAGGAAGCTGAGCATGTCGCGCGTCGACTGGTCGGCCCAGTGGGTGTCCTCGATGACCAGCAGCAGCTTGGCCCGGCGGGCGGCGCCCTCGAGCACCGCGAGCATCGCGCGGAAGAGGTCGGCACGGTCGAGCGCGGAGGCCTCGGCGTCGACGGGGTCGGTGTCGGCCATCTGGCGACGCACGGGCTGCAGGCGGGCCAGGGCGGGGTGGGCGGCCGCGACCTCGGCGACGACGTCCGGCTGCTCGGTGGCCAGGCGGCCGAGCACCTCCGAGAACGGCAGGTAGGGAAGCGCGCTGTCGCCGAAGTCGAGGCAGTGGCCGGCGAAGACCTGCCAGCCCTCCTCGACCGCGACGTCGCGCAGCGCCCGCAGCAGGCGCGTCTTGCCGACGCCGGCGTCACCGGCCAGCAGCACGTCGACCAGCCGGTCGGCCGGACGCGCCGGGCGTACGCCGAGCGACGCGGCGATCTCGACCAGCTCGGTGTCTCGTCCGACCATGGTGGCGCTGGACTGGATCACGGGGCCCATTGTGTTCTACCCGGCCGCGCGCGTCAGCGGACGCGCCTGGTCGTCCGCGGCCCGTCGCCGGCGAGCGGGGCCGGCCGGAAAACGACGGACGCCGAGCAGCGGAGGTACTCCTCGTCTGCTCGGCGTCACTCTCGTGCGCTCCGGGGGTCGGGTGGGGCCGTGGTCGCGGCCGGGCACCCGTGCACGGTCAGCGGGCGCGCCGTCCGGTCTGGTCCCCGACGAAGGGGATCCGGGTGCGGTCGGTGCGGTGGCGCTTGACGGTGACGCTCCGGGAGAGGCGCTCGCGGCGGTAGTCCACCTCGGCCTGGACGGTCATGCGGTCGAACATGGCGGTGCTCCTCGCTACCTCAGGGCCGACCTGGTGCCGGCCTCTGTGGACGAGACTCGCCCCCTGAGGTAGCACCGCACATCGGTCGCGTGCCCTAGGTGTGAACAGGGGGTACCTCAGAGGGGCGTGACGCGGCTCACCACCCGACCCCCTCACGACGTGGCGGGCCGCCCGCCGACCCACGTCGCGGCGACCAGGGGCACGCCCGGGCGGTAGGCGAGGTGCCGGTGGCTCGGGGCGTCGAGGACCAGGAGGTCGGCGCGGCTGCCGACGGTGAGGCGCCCGACGTCGTCGCGGTCGAGCGCGGCGGCACCGCCGGCGGTCGCCGCGTGCACGGCCTCGGCGGGCGTCATCCCCATCTCGCGCACCGCGAGCGCGACGCAGAACGGCAGCGACGAGGTGAAGCACGAGCCCGGGTTGCAGTCGCTGGCCAGCGCGACCCGGACGCCGGCGTCGAGGAGCCGGCGGGCGTCGGGATAGGGCTGGCGGGTTGAGAACTCGACGCCGGGCAGCAGCGTCGCGACGGTGCCCGAGGCGGCCAGGGCGTCGACGTCGGCGTCGGCGAGGTAGGTGCAGTGGTCGACGGCCGTGAGGCCGAGCTCGCACGCGAGTCGTACGCCGGCGCCGTGGGTCAGCTGGTTGGCGTGCAGCCGCCCGCGCAGCCCGACCGCCTCGCCCGCGGCCAGCACCGCCCGGGCCTGGTCGGCGTCGAAGGCACCCTCCTCGCAGAACGCGTCGATCCACCGGGCGTGGGGCGCGGCGGCCGCGAGCATCGCGCCGGTGACCAGGTCGACGTAGCCGGCCGGGTCGTCGGCGTACTCAGGTGGCACGACGTGGGCGCCGAGGAAGGTCGTCTCGTCGGTGAACTGGCTCGCGACCGCGAGGCTGCGCGCCTCGTCGTGGACGGTCAGGCCGTAGCCGCTCTTGATCTCGACGGTCGTCGTGCCCTGGCGGCGCATCTCGGCGACCAGGGCGGCGACGTGGGCGGTCAGCTGCTCGTCGGTCGCGGCGCGGGTGGCGGCGACGGTGGTGCGGATGCCGCCCGCGGCGTACGGCGTGCCGGACATCCGCGCCTCGAACTCGGCCGCCCGGTCACCGGCGAAGACCAGGTGGGAGTGGGAGTCGACCCACCCGGGCAGCACCGCGCGCCCGCCGACGTCGACGGCGGTGTCGGTGGCCGGGGCCAGGTGGGCCGGGCCGGTCCAGGCGACGCGCGCACCGTCGATGACGAGAGCAGCGCTCTCGATCATCGGCCGGTCGTCGTCCCACGTGGTCAGCTCGGCGATCCCGGTGATCAGCGTGCTGCTCATCGCAGGACCTCCGCGACCACGGCGTCGAGGTCGCGACCGACCGCCGCCCGGTCGAGGTCGAGCCACCGGCCGTCGACCATCACCGAGGTGACGTCGGCGGCGCTCGCGGCCCAGACGGCCGTGTGCTCGTCGGCGCCGGTGCCGGCGGTGCGGGGGCTGGTGGTGTCGAGGGTGACGAGGTCGGCGCGGGAGCCGACGGCGATGGCACCGGCGTCGGGGAAGCCGAGGCTGGCGTGTCCGGTCGCGGTCGCGGCGTCGAGCAGGTCGGCGGTGAGCCACGTGCCGCGGCGGCGGGTCGCCAGGCGCTCGTCGAGCTCGACGGCGCGCATCTCCTCGAACAGGTCGATGACCGCGTGGCTGTCGGAGCCGAGCGTCAGGCGCGCACCGGCGTCGCGCAACGCGGCGCTGGGGCCGACGCCGTCGCCGAGGTCGCGCTCGGTGGTCGGGCAGAAGCAGGCGTGGGTGCGGGTGCTGCCGAGGTGGTGGACGTCGTCAGCGGTGAGGTGGGTGGCGTGGACGGCCGTCGTCAGTGGGCCGAGCACGCCGTGGTCGGCGAGCAGCTGGGTCGGCGTGGCGCCGTACGCCGCGACGCAGGCGTCGTTCTCGGCCGGCTGCTCGCTGAGGTGGACGTGCAGCGGTCGGCCGGCCGCCGCCGCGACGACGGTGGCGAGCTGGTCGTCGGGGACCGCGCGCACCGAGTGGATCGCGGCTCCCGACCCGGGCAGCGCACTCGACCGTCGGGCCCAGGCGTCGGCGTCGCCGTCGCTGAAGCGCCGCTGCACGCCCTCGGGCGGCTCGCCGAACCCGCTGCTGAGGTAGCAGGTGTCGAGCAGTCGGATCCTGATGCCGGCGACGTCGGCGGCCTGGAGCAGCGCGTGACCCATGACGTGGGGGTCGTCGTACGGCGTGCCGTCGGGCTGGTGGTGGAGGTAGTGGAACTCCCCCACCGTCGTGATGCCCGCCGCCGCCATCTCGCGGTAGACGGCCGTGGCGAGCCGGAGGTAGGAGTCGGGGTCGAGACGCTCGGCGACGGCGTACATCTGCGCGCGCCAGGTCCAGAACGAGCCGGTACCGCGCTGGGTGCGGCCGCGCAGGACCCGGTGGAACGCGTGGCTGTGCGCGTTGGCGAGCCCGGGGATCGTCAGGCCGGGGACGGGCTCGCCGCCGCCGGCCCCGGGGGTGACCGACGTGAACCGACCGTCGACGACCTCGACGCCCACGGCGTCGTGGACGGCGCCGTCGACCCAGGCCCGCTCCAGCAGGTAGGAGGTCACCGGCCCACCAGCCCCTCGAGCACGTCGGCGAGCGCGACCACGCCGGCGAGGCAGTCGGCCGTCTCGGCGTGCTCGGCCGGGGAGTGCGAGACCCCGGTGGGGTTGCGCACGAAGAGCATGGCGCTGGGGATGCCGGCCGCGGAGAGGATGCCGGCGTCGTGGCCGGCCTGGGTCGGCAGCACCGGCCACGGCCGCCCGGCGGTGAGCGCCGGGTCGAAGGCCACCGCCGCCGAGACCGACTCGGCGGTCAGGGCGACCGACGTGCCGTCGCGCCCGGCACGCTCGACGGCCTGCCGCTCGACGGTCGCGACCAGGTCGGCCAGGGCCTGGTCGGTGGAGGCCCGCGCGTCGAGCCACGCCGTGACCCGAGAGGCGATCGCGTTGGTGCCGTTGGGGGTGACCTCGACGCGGCCGAAGGTCGCCCGCTGCCCGGTCAGCCGGGCCCGCTTGTTGGCCGCGAGCGCGGTCATGGCGTAGGTCAGCATCGGGTCGGAGCGGTCCTCCATGCGGGTCGAGCCGGCGTGGTTGGCCTCGCCGGTGACGTCGAGGCGCCACCGACCGTGGGGCCAGATCTCGCTGGCCACGCCCACGGGCTCACCGCGGTCGACCAGGTCGCGGCCCTGCTCGACGTGCAGCTCGACGTAGGCCGACACGCCGGCCAGCAGCGTCGACGACCCGCCCTCGACCACGCCCTCGACCACGCCCTCGACCACGTCGCCCAGCGCGACACCGTCGCGGTCGCGCAGCGCGCGGGCGGTCTCCCACGAGATCGCCCCGGTCGCCAGCCGCGAGCCCAGGCAGGCCTGGCCGAAGCGCGACCCCTCCTCCTCGACGAAGGCCGCGACGCCGACGCGACGCCGCGGCACGACCCCCCGCTCGCGGAGCAGGTCGAGTGCCGCGAACGCCGACACGACGCCGAGCGGGCCGTCGTAGGCCCCGCCGTCGAGGACCGAGTCGAGGTGGCTGCCGGTCAGCACCGCGTCGTGGTCGGGCGGGCCCCACCAGGCGACCTGGTTGCCGAAGCCGTCGGTCTCCACCGCGAGCCCGCGCGCGGCCGCCTGCTCGACGAACCACGCCGCCAGCTCGCGCTCGGCGTCGAGGAACGGCTGGCGGAAGTAGCCCCCCGACACCGCCGACCGGCCGACGGGCGCGAGGTCGGCCCACATCTGCTCGAGGTCGTCGGGCACCGGTGCTCCTATCCTGCGCGCATGGAGTTCCAGGACGTCGTACGACGCCGCCGGATGGTCCGCAACTATGCCGACCGACCGGTCGACCCCGCCATCATCGACCGTGCGCTCGCCAACGCGACCCGGGCCCCCAGCGCCGGGTTCACGCAGGGCTGGGCGTTCCTGGTGCTCGACACCCCCGCCGACGTACGCCGCTTCTGGCAGCTCAGCAGCGACGACGCCGACCACCCCGGCCGGTGGCTCGAGGGCATGATGCGCGCCCCGGTGGTCGTGCTGCCGTGCAGCAGCAAGGCGGCCTACCTCGACCGCTACGCCGAGCCCGACAAGGGCTGGACCGACCGCGACGAGTCACGCTGGTCGATGCCCTACTGGCACATGGACGCGGCCAAGGCCTCGCTGCTGATCCTGCAGACCGTCACCGACGCAGGCCTCGGCGCCTGCTTCTTCGGGCTGGTCGCCGACCGCGAGACCGCGCTGCGCGAGGTCTTCGGCATCCCCGACACCCACGACCCGATCGGCGTCATCACGATCGGCCACCCCGCCCCCGGCGGGTCCGGCGGCTCCCCCACGCGACGGCGTCGTACGCCGTGGCAGGAGGTCGTGCACCGCGGGCACTGGTCCCGTGTGCAGGACTGACCGTTCCGCACACGCACCTGCCGTCACTGTGTGACCCTCTGCACATGACCCCGACCGCACGAGCCCTCGCGCTCGCCCTCGCCCTGTCCGTGACCTTCGCCGGACCCGCCGTGGTGAGCGCGCAGGCGCACACGACGGGGATCCACGACAACTGCACCAACCTCAACAAGAAGTGGCCCCACGGCGTCGGGCGCAGCAACGCCCGCGACCACACCTCGGGCACCCCGGTGCGCAACTTCTACAAGAACACCGCGGCCTACAACGAGGCCGACCGCCACAACGGCACGCTCGACCGCGACAACGACGGCATCGCCTGCGAGAAGGCCTGACCCCGTCAGCGGGTCCGCTCAGCGGACCCGACTCAGTCGAGGGTGCGGGCGAGCAGGGCCTCGAGCTCGGTGAAGTGACGCTCGGCGGCGGCCTCGTCGTACATCGAGGTGTCGGCCATCGAGTAGCCGTGCGGGGCGCCGGCGTAGACCTCGTTGCTCGCGGTCAGCCCGTGGCGGGCGAGCTCCTCGCCCAAGGTGGCCACGGCCTCAGGGGGCATCGAGCCGTCGTGGTCGGCGTGGCCGAAGACGAACTGGGCGCGTGCCGTGGCCAGGCCGGCGTGCGGGCTGTCGGGCTCGTCGGTCACCAGCCCGCCACCGTGGAAGCCGCCGCAGGCCGCGACGTCGTCGGGGTGACCGGTGGCCGCACGCACGGACAGCCGGGCGCCCATGCAGTAGCCGGTGACCCCGATCGGGCCGTCGGCGACGCCGTCGAGCCCGCGCAGGGCCGCGACGTACGCCGCGATGTCGGGCACCGCGAGGTCGCTGGTCAGCGCGCCGACGCGGGGCATCGCCTCGGCGAAGAACGCGTCGCGCGCCCCGGGCTCGCGCAGGTCGGTGTGGGGACGCACGGCGTCGACGTCGCCGTCGCGGTAGAAGACGTTGGGCGCGAGCACGACGTAGCCCCACGACGCGATCCGGTCGCACATCTCGGCGATGCGGGGGCGCAGGCCGATGGCGTCCATGAAGAACAGCACGCCCGGCCCGTGACCGGACCCGGGGCGGGCGACGTAGGCCTGGGTGGTGCCGTCGGCGGCAGGGATGTCGATGAGATCCATGGCGCAGACGCTAGTGCGGCCTCGTAACCTTCAGGGGTGAGGTGATGGCCGATGACCGACCGACCAGCCGACCGACGGCAGCGTGAGCCCGAGCGCGACGAGCGCACCGGTGAGGCGGCTGCTGCTGCCCGGATGGCCCGCAAGGACCGCTGGGTCGAGGAGCAGATCCGGGTCGCGATGGAGCGCGGCGACTTCGACGACCTGCCCGGCGCGGGCAAGCCGATCGAGGGTCTCGGCGACTCCCACGACCCCGACTGGTGGCTCAAGAAGCTCGTCGAGCGCGAGAAGATCGCCGTCCTGCCGCTGAGCGTGCAGCTGCGCAAGGAGGACGCCGAGCTCGACGCGCGCCTCGACGCGATCGGCTTCGAGGCCGAGGTGCGTCGCGTGGTCACCGACTTCAACGAGCGGGTCGTCGCGGCCCGCTATCGCGCGCCGGAGGGCCCGCCGCTGGTCACCATGCCGCGCGACGTCGACGAGGCCGTGGCGGCCTGGGCCGGACGACGTGCCGCCCGGCGCGCGGCCCGGGCGGCCGAGCAGGCCGCGGCCGAGGCGGCGGCCCCACCGCGCCGCTGGTGGCAGCGCCGCCGCCGGTCGGGCTCCTAGGGCCGACGGGCCACGACCCTCACCGCCGCGTCGTCGAGGCGGCCGCTGAGCAGGGAGGTCACGCGCACCCGCAGCACCACCGCGTCGCCGGGCCGCGCCGCGCGCCGACGGGTCACCCGCAGCGTGGTCACGACGGACCCGCCCGGCGCGAGCACGGGGGTCCGCCCGGCGCGGTCGCCCACGACGGCGAACCCGCGGGCCGTCCCGTCGACGACCCACCCCAGCTGATCAGGGCGGGCGCCGCCGTTGCGCACGCGCACCCTGACCACCGCGGTCGCGCCGACGCTGCGCAGGGCTACGGCGAGCCGCTCGGACCACGTCCGGTCACGCCCCAGCCGCACCCGGACGTGCGGGCGGGAGACCGGGCGCACCGTGTAGGTGCGGGTCACGGTCGTGACGAGGCCGGCCCCGTCGACGGCCCTGACCCGCACGCGGTGGGTGCCGGGCCGGGTGTCGAGCAGGGCGCCGTTGCCGGTCGTGCCGGCACAGGTCCGCAGCGAGGAGCCGCCCCGGTCGTGGCACGTCCACGACGCCCGCACCTGGGCGCCCTCGGCGTACGACGCCCCGGCGGCCGGGCGGGTGACGGCGACCCGCGGGGGCATCGCGTCGGGCACGACCGCCTTGTGGGCCCGGTAGGAGAAGAACTTCTGGCTGGGCCCCGGGTCGACCGGGTTGGCGAGCTCCCAGACCACGTCGCCGGCCGCGTCGAGCTCGGTCGCGACCTGGGGGTGGTGGGCGTCGACGGCCGCGGAGGCCCACCCGACCATCGTGTGCCCGCCGGCGAGCGGCTGGACGGACCCCGCGAACCAGGCGTAGCGACCGGGTGGCGCGTAGGAGCGCACCAGGGTCGCGACCCCGTGGGCCTGGTCGAGGGAGAAGGTGGCGATGCGGGTCTGGGGGCGCGCGACGGGCGGGCCCGACGGGTCGGCCGGGTCGACGCACAACGGGTCGTAGAGCCCGCCGGAGCCGTTGTCGAAGACCATGACGTCACCGTCGGGCGTCAGCCGGGCGGTGTGCTGGGCGCACGGACCGCCGTCGGGGTCGCCGCCCGCGTCCTCGAACGTGAAGGAGCTGTCGCGCCCCCCGAGCTTCCACACCACGCGGCCGGTCGGCGTCGAGGTGTCGATCTTGAAGACCGAGCTGAAGTGCCGGAAGGAGGCGATGACCGCGTCCTCGCCCAGCACGGGCTGCAGCGAGTTGAGGTGGGCGTAGTCGGGGTTGCCCGGGGTGACGGTCTCGCCCTCGAGGCCGGCGGTGCTCCACTGGAAGGTCACCCGTCCCGACGGCGAGAGGCGCTGGATGACGGAGTCGGTCATGCCGGTCACGTCGTTGGGCTCGTAGGCCATCAGCCACGTCGTGCCGTCCGGCTCGACGACCAGGTCGTGCCCGTCGGTGTTGACGAGGTCCTTGGTGCGGATCGTGCGCACCGGGCGGAACCGCTGGTCGAGCTCGACGTAGGTGTCGCCGCTCGGCGTCGCCGGGTAGCCGACGCGGGCGACGGTGTAGTGCCCGTCGGGCTGGCGGTCGAGGTCGATGCTGCGCCCACCACGCCGCGCGTGCACCCACGACGGGACGCCGTTGCCGTCGACGACGGTCTCGAAGAAGTCCGGCGGCCGCTCGAACCACTGGTTGCTCAGCGTCAGCATCACCTGGCCGCCGGTCAGCGACCCCGTGGTCCGCTCGAGCGTGGGGAAGCCGTCCGGCAGGTAGACGTAGGAGTGCCGCTCGGTGCCTCCTGCGTCGACGATCCACACTGCCACCTCGTCGCCCGCGACCAGACCGGTGACCGTCGCGACGCCGCCGGGGGCGGGCCTGCCGTCGACCAGCACGGTCCCGGCCGGGTCGGTGGTCGTCGCGCCGACCGTGAGCGTGCCGCCGGTCGCGGCGGTCGTGGTCACGCCGTACCGCGTCACGGCGGGGTCGTACGCCGGGTAGGTCGCCGCACCGTCGCCGCTGACGACGATCGAGTGCGTGGGCGCGGCGATGCGTCGCGCGTCGTGCGTCGTGTGCGCGGAAGCCGCCGTGGCCACGACCGGCCCGCCGTCGACACCCACCAGCAGCGCCGACACCAGGCAGCCGAGCACGACGAACACCCTCCCCGGGTTCGTCATCTCCCGACCTTACGGGCGATCGACCGTCCCGGCGAGAGATCGGTCATACCAACGGGGGTTAGCAACTGCTAACTTCCGCGACATGCCCGCCTCTCAGAGCGCCAAGGACTTCTTCCGGCCCCTCGCTGTCGGGGCCCCCGCCCCGCTGACCGAGATCCCGTTCCGTCCCAGCCGCGCGATCCACTTCTTCGACCCCAGCAACGCCAAGATGGCCGCCAAGATCCCGGCCATGGTCGGCACCGTCGACGTACTGCTCGGCAACCTCGAGGACGCCGTCAAGGCCGACAACAAGCTGGCCGCCCGCGAGGGCCTCGTACGCATCGGGCAGGAGACCGAGGGCCTCGGCGCCGGCGGGCCCACCCAGCTGTGGACCCGGATCAACTCGCTCGACAGCCCGTGGGCCCTCGACGACCTCACCACGCTGGTCGCCGGCATCGGCGACAAGCTCGACGTGGTCATGGTGCCCAAGGTGCAGGGCGCCGAGGACATCCACTACGTCGACCGCCTGCTGGCCCAGCTCGAGGCCAAGGCCGGGCTCGACCGCCCGATCCTGGTCCACGCGATCCTCGAGACCGCGCGCGGGATGGCCAACGTCGAGGAGATCTGCGGCGCCTCGCCGCGCATGCAGGGCCTGTCGCTGGGTCCGGCCGACCTCGCCGCCGACCGTCGCATGAAGACCACCCGCGTCGGCGGCGGCCACCCCGGTTACCTGGTCCGCCAGGACCCGACCGACGGCTCGCCGGAGGCCATCGCCGCCGCGCGGACGACGTACCAGCAGGATCTGTGGCACTACACGATCGCCCGCATGGTCGACGCCTGCGCGATGCACGGCATCTACCCCTACTACGGCCCGTTCGGCGACATCGCCGACACCGTCGCGTGCGAGGACCAGTTCCGCAACGCGTTCCTGCTCGGCTGCGTCGGCACGTGGAGCCTGCACCCCAAGCAGATCGCCATCGCCAACCGTGTCTTCTCCCCCAGCGTCGAGGACATCGCGCACGCCCGGCGCGTCGTCGCGGCGATGGGCGACGGCACCGGTGCGGTGATGATCGACGGCAAGATGGAGGACGACGCCTCGCTCAAGCAGTGCCTGGTGATGGTCGCCCTGGCCGACCAGCTCGCGGCGATCGACCCCGAGCTCAAGGCCCAGTACGACGCGATCCCCGCCGCCGAGGAGGCGTCCGCATGAGCGACTTCACCCCGCTGCGCTCGGTCCTCTACATGCCGAGCTCCAACGCCAAGGCCCTCGAGAAGGCCAAGACCCTGCCGGTCGACGCCGTCATCCTCGACCTCGAGGACGCCGTCGCCCCCGACGCCAAGCCGGCCGCACGCGAGGCCGCGTGCGCTGCGGTGCGGTCGGGCGAGTACGGCCGCAGGACGCTCACGATCCGCGTCAACGGCCTCGGCACCGCGTGGCACGACGACGACATCGCCGCCGCAGCGGCCGCGGGACCCGCCGCGGTCGTCGTCCCCAAGGTCGGCAGCGTCGACGAGGTGCACGAACTGGTCGCCGCCATGGAGAAGGCGGGCGCGCCGGAGCACACCAAGCTCTGGGCGATGATCGAGACGCCGGTCGCGATCCTCGACTGCCTGTCGATCGCCCGGGCCTCCGAGCGGCTGACGGTGCTCGTGATGGGCACCAACGACCTCGTCAAGGAGCTGTACGCCGAGCACGTGCCCGGCCGCGCCCCGATCCTGCCCTCGCTGCACACCGCCCTGCTCGCTGCCCGCGCGGCCGGCATCGCGATCGTCGACGGCGTCTACAACGACGTCAAGGACACCGAGGGCTTCCTCGCCGAGTGCGAGCAGGGCCGCCAGATGGGCTTCGACGGCAAGACCCTCATCCACCCCGGCCAGGTCGAGGGCGCCAACACCGCCTTCGCCCCGTCCGAGAAGGCGATCGAGGACGCCCGCGGGCTGATCGCGGCCTGGGAGGACGGCAAGGGCTCCGGCGTCGTCACCTACAACGGCCGCATGGTCGAGAACCTCCACGTCGAGTCGGCCCGGCGCACGCTGTCGATCGCCGAGGCGATCGCGGCGCTCGAGGGCTGAGTCCCACCTGCCCCAGGATTCACCGGCCGGCCGGTGAATGCATGACCGGGACGATGGAATTTCATCGTCCCGGTCGGGGCTTCACCGGCCGGCCGGTGAAACTTGGGACGGATCGGGCACCGCCACCGAAAACCCCTCGCCCCCCACCACCGCGCCTGCTCGACTGATCCCATGCACCTGGTGATGCTGTTCGGTCCGCCGGCGGTCGGCAAGATGACCGTCGGACGCGAGATCGCGCGGCTGACGTCGTATCGCCTGTTCCACAACCACGCGACGATCGAGCCCTTGCTGGGCGTGTTCGACTTCGGCACCCCGCCCTTCGACAGGCTCAAGAACGAGTTCCGCACGCGGGTCTTCCAGGAGGCCGTGGCTCACGGACTTCCCGGACTGGTCTTCACCGTCGTCTGGGCCCTCGACGACGCGAGCGACTCCGAGATCGTCGAGCAGATGATCGCTCCGGTGGTCGACGCCGGGCACCCTGTCGACTTCGTCGAGCTCTGGTCGAGCCAGGAGACCCGGCTCGCGCGCGAGGGCACGCCGCTGCGGCTCGAGCACAAGGCGTCCAAGCGCGACGTCGCCTGGGCCCGCGGCAGCCTGCGCGAGTGGGACGGTCGCCACCGACTGAGCACCGGACCCGACCAGCCGTTCCCCTTCGCCGGTCGCTACCCGCACCTGCGCGTCGACAACGACGACCTGTCACCGGCCGACGCGGCCGAGCAGGTCGTCGCCGGGTTGGGTCTTCCCCGGTCGTCCGCCCCAGGGTGAGCCAGGGCGCCCGCTGGGGCGGACGACCCGATCCGGGTCAGCCCCAGAGCGCGCGCAGCTCATCGACGTGCGCGGCGGCCTGGGCCCGACCGGCGCGCGCCGAGGGCGGGCGGGCGGCGGGATCGAGGACGTTCTTGCCGATCGCGCGCAGCGAGGTGGCGTCGGGGGTGATCACGACGTGGCGTACGCCGAGCTCGGTGAGCTGCTGGGCCGCACTGCGGATCAGCCCGACCGAGCGGTCGAGCGGGGCTAGGACGACGACCGGGTCGCAGCCGGCCGCGAGGTCGGCGTTGGCGCCGGACCTGACTCCGCCGTCGATGAGGACCCGGCCACCGACCGGGATCGGCGGGTAGACGCAGGGCACCGCGCACGACGCGTTGACGGCGTCCTCGAGTGACACGTCGGGGAACGGTCCACGAGGCCCGAAGGCGGCGAGCTCGCCGGTCGCGGCGTCGACCGCGGTGACCACGAGGTCGCGGTCGGGCCATTGGAGGCCACCGATGCGCTGGGCCACCTGCTGGTAGCGCTCGGCGACGGTCGGCGTCCGACCCTTGGCGCTCAGCGCCAGCGACTGCCGGCCGAGGATCCGACCGAACCGCTCGACGTCGCCGCGGGCCCGCAGCAGCGCCGCGGCGAAGCGCAGGGCCACCGACGGCCCGATCGAGGCCAGCGGGGCGGTGTCGCCCAGCTCGGCGGGCGAGAGCAGCTGGCGCCGGTAGAGCTCTTCGAGCCCGATGTCGGAGGTGATCTGCGCCCCCACGATGGAGCCCGCCGACGTGCCGACCACCCGGTCGGCGGTCGTGAGGTCGACCCCCGCCTCGGCCAGTCCGGCCAGGAGCCCGGTCTCCCAGGCGATCCCCGTGATACCGCCGCCGCCCAGGACCAATGCTCGCTCGCTCACCGGGTCAGTGTGCCGGGCCTGTGGAGGACGACCGCGGGCGGTGTCCCGGTTCGACCAGGATCAGACCATGACGATGGATCCGGAGGTGGGGCACCATGGAGGCCATGACGACGATGCCGAGGGCCGGCAGAGGGTTGACCGTTGCTGACCTGGACGGCTTCCCCGACGACGGGTGGCGCTACGAGCTGCTCGACGGAACCCTCCTCGTGAGCGCTGCTCCGTCGGTCGCACACCAGCGAGCCTCGCTGCGACTCACGCTCGTCCTGGCCGCAGCCTGCCCGCCTCACCTCGAGCTGTTGGCCGCACCGCTCGACGTCGTCCTGGATGACCGCACCCAGCTCCAACCCGACCTCGTCGTCGCCCCACGCGCCCAGTTCACGGCGGCGAACCTGCCGGGCGCCCCCCTGCTCGCCGTGGAGATCCTCTCGCCCAGCACCCGGCTGATCGACCTCAACCTCAAGAGGGCACGGTTCGAGCAGGCCGGCGCTGCGTCGTACTGGGTCGTCGACCCCGTGGAGCGGCGGTTGACCGCCTGGGAGCTGGTCGACGGCGACTACGTGCAGGTCGCCGACGTGAGCGGCAGCGAGTCGTGGACCGCGTCCGCGCCGTACGACGTCACGATCGTCCCCGCCGCCCTCGTCGGCTGACGTCGACCGACCCGGCCCGTCAGGACAGCGGGCGCAGCTCGTCGGCGTAGGACACCGAGAAGCGGCGCATCACGCCGGAGTCGCTGACGGCGTACTGGCCCATCCGCCACAGCGGGGGCGAGTAGGCGTGCAGGGAGACCGAGCCGTCGACGGCGCCACCCATCCGGTGGATGTGGTCGGGACCGAACGCGAGCGTGCGGCCGGCCCGGACGGTCTTGACCTGGGCCGCGCCGCCCAGGCGGGGTCGGCTCTCGGTGACGGCGCCGCGGGTGACGGCGACGGCGCCGGAGGAGGTGTCGTGGTCGTGCCAGCCGGTGTCGTCCTCGAGGTTCCAGCACAGCAGCCAGACGTCGATGTCGGCGTCGCGGTAGAGCGAGACGTAGTGGCGGCCGCTCGCGGGGTCGTGGTGGACGTGCTGCTCCCACAGGTCGGGGCGTGCCGCCAGCGCGCGGACCCAGGCGCGCAGCTCGCGCGAGGTCAGTGCGCGACCGGGCAGGGATGGCAGGTCGTCGCGGGTCAGGATGGTCGTCGCCGGGGAAGGAGCGAGCGTCATCGGGTGCCTCCGTTGAGCAGGTGGTGGGGGTTGGACACGAACAGGGAGTGCGAGAAGGCCTCGCCCAGGCCGGGGTCGCGCGGCTCGGCGTAGGGCCGGTCGGAGCCGTGGACGAGCGGGTCGACGCCCACCACCCGGACCACGGCGTCGACCGCGCGCGGTCCGTAGGACGAGGTGTCGTAGTAGACGTGGCGGTCGATCGCGCCCAAGAGGCCGCCGCGGGCCGCGAGCCGCTCGTGGTGCAGGGGCGCGAGCCCGGCCAGGGCGACGAAGCAGACCCGCAGGTCGGGCAGCAGCGCCCGGCCGGCGACGTGCCAGGCGAACCACGCACTGGTCAGCTGCGCGGTGTACGACGTCAGCGCCGGCCACCAGCCGGGGAGGTCGGCCGTCGGCGCCGCGGGGGCCGGGCCGGGGTGGACCAGCACGGGGCGGCCGGCGGCCTCGACGACCGCGAGCACCGGCGCGAGCCGCTCGAGCGCGGTCGGGTCGAGCAGGGCGGTGGCCGGCACCTGCAGGCCGCGCACCGCGGGCTCGGACAAGGTGGCGCGCAGTGCGTCGAGGTCGGGCTCGACGAGGCCGACCGCGGCCCACAGCCCGTGACCGGGTCCGAGGTCGGCGGCGGTGCCGTGCCAGGCGGCCAGCAGCGGCGCGGCCTCGTCGGGGGCGAGGGTCTCGATGCCGAGCGGGCTCGAGAGCGCCAGCAGGGCCAGGTCGATGCCGTCGGCGGCGTCGAGGGTCCGCCGGTCGTCGAGGCCGTCGAGGACGCCGTCGTCGGGCGCCAGGGCGAACGCGGGCTCCCCGTCGAGGAGCAGGCGGTCATCGACGATCCGCGGCGTGCGGGACCGTCGCCTGAGCTCCTCGACGAGGGCGTCCGGCCACGCGTGCTGGTGGACGTCGACGCGTGGCATGCCGATCACTATAACTCGATCAACTTAGTCTTGTTAACACGGCCCACTAGCGTGTCGGTCATGGCGTCCACCCTCGCGTGCATCGGACTCGACGTCGACAGCCTCGACACCCTCAACCTCCACCTCTCCGCGATGCCGTCCTCGCTGGTCGGCCGCATCGGCGGCGTCGAGTCGGTGCGCTACACCGACGCGAGCGGCGCGCGGGTCGTCGTCGCCCTCGACCAGGACGGCGACACGATCGACCTCGTACCGTCGTACGACGCGCGCCCCGGTGCCCAGCTGGCCGACCTCGGCCCGCTCGGCGCGGTCGTGCAGGCCGACGTGCGCGACGACACCGGCGAGGTCGTCACGAGGATGGCGGTCGACCTCGAGCAGCACCGCCACCTGACCGGGGTCGTCGGCGGGCCGCTGCGCGGGTCGGTCGTGGCGCTGGGCATCGAGATGACGGTGCACGCCGACGCTGCCGCGTTCGCCGCCTCCGACGACAGCGTCCTGGGCACCCCCGAGCCGGGCCAGGCGCCGACCCGGTGGGGTGCTGAGTCGTTCGTGTCCTACGGCCAGTTCGCCACCGAGGGCGACCCCGAGCCGACGGCGTTCCTCGCCGGCACCGTGATCGCGGCCGACACGCACACCCACGGCGTCACCGGCCAGGTCTTCCACGTCGCCCGGGTCCGCACCGTCGGCTTCGAGGCCACCGTCTGCCTCGCCGGGTCGGAGCACCCCGACGCCCCCCGGACCGGCAGCACGGTCGCCGGCCTGTGCTACCTCGTCGTCGACGTCCCCACCCTGTGGACCGTCGAGCCGCCCCGGCGCAAGAAGCGCTGGGGGCGCTGAGACCCCCACCGACCCGCTACCCGCCGCGACGGATCCGCTCGTCGAGCCAGAGCTTCATGCTGCCGGCGACCCCGGCGACGTCGTGGACCAGCTTGCCGAGCGCGTCCTGCGATGCCGCGAACACCTCGGCGTACGACGTGGCCGCGTCCTTGGCGGCCTCGCTGACCTTGGCGTCGGCGTCGTCGGCGCGACGCGGGTAGGCGCCGCCGAGGACGGCGGCGTAGTCACCCGAGTCGACCCAGCGCCGCAGCTCGGCCGCGCGCACGACGGCGAACGGGTGAGTGGTGCGCTCGACGAGCAGCAGCTTGATGACGGAGTCGCGCAGGTCGCCGCTGTCGAGGTACTCGCGCCCCTGCTCCATGAACGTCGCCAGGTCGAGCTCGCCCATGAGGCCGCCGCTGGCCAGCTGCATGTGCGCGCGGATCGCGGCCGCGGGGTCCTGCGTGGCGAGCAGGCCGGCCCGGTCGGCGGAGAGCTCCGACTTGCGCGACCACTCGTACAGCGCGGCGACGATCGCGCGGACGCCCAGCCCTCCGAGCGGGATCGAGCCGAGCACCCCGGTGAGGTTGAGCAGGCGGTCGAGCAGCGTGCGGTAGACGGCGTGGCCGCTGAGGGCGTGGCCGAGCTCGTGGCCCACGACGAAGCGCAGCTCGTCCTCCTCGAGCAGGTCGACCAGCGCCGAGCTGAGCACGATGATCGGCTTGCCGAGCCCGACGGTGAGCGCGTTGAGGGTCGGGTCGGCCCGCACGAACATCTCGGGGACCTCCTCGGCGTCCAGGACCCGGGCCGCGTCACGCAGCAGGTAGTGCAGCGTCGGGAACTGCCGCTCGTCGACGCGCACCATCGTGCCCAGCAGCAGCAGCCGGGTGGTGCGCTCGTTGACCAGGCCCGAGACCGCCTTGAGGACGGTGTCGAAGCCCTTGAGCCGGCGCAGCGCGACCAGCGCGCCACGGTCGGCCGGGTGCTCCCAGGCACGGGAGCTGATGCCGCTCAGGGTCACCCGCGAACGGGTCGGCTGCGTCGTCACGCGGTCACTGTAGGTGGGGACGAGGTGTCACGCCGGGTAGACCTCGACCTCGGTGGCCTTGACGCTGAAGTACGCCGCGGAGCCCGGCACGAGCTCGAGCTCGGCCGCCGCCGGCAGGGTGACGTCGGCGCTCAGGTCGCCCGCGCGGATGCGCACGAGGTCACCGAGCTGCTCGACGGTCGTCACCGTGACGGGTACGACGTTGCGGGGGCTGCCGTGCGGCGCGCTGCGGTAGACCGCGACCGCGGTCGGGCGGAACACCGCGACCACCGGCTCGCCGTCGACGGGCTGCTCGCCCACGACCAGGCCCGACAACGTGCTGCCGTCGTCGAGCCGCAGCGCGGCCTCGGACCAGCGGCCGACGACGAGGTTGAGCCCGGCAAGGCGGGCGGCGAAGGCGCTGCGCGGCCGGGTCAGCACTTCCCGGGTCGGCCCGGTCTCGACGACCCGGCCTCCCTCGACCACCAGCACCCGGTCGGCCAGCAGCAGCGCGTCGAGCGCGTCGTGGGTGACCACGACGCAGGTGCGGTCGGCCAGCACCCGGCGCAGGGTCTGGCGCAGGGCCGGCGTCACCGCGACGTCGAGCGCCGCCATCGGCTCGTCGAGCAGCAGCAGGTCGGGCTCGGCGGCCAGGGCCCGGGCCACGGCCGCGCGCTGCGCCTGACCACCCGAGAGCTGCGCCGGACGGCGTCCGCCCAGGTCACCGACCCCGACCTCGTCGAGCCACCCCTGGGCGCGGGCGCGCGCCCCGGCCCGGGAGGCACCCGCGCTGCGGGGCCCGAACGCGACGTTGTCGAGCACCGTCAGATGGGGGAAGAGCAGCGGCTCCTGGGCCAGCAGCGCGACCCGCCGGCGGTGCGGTGCGAGGTCGACCCGCGCTGCGGCGTCGTACAGGGTGCGGCCGGCGAGCTCGACGTGACCGCTGGTCGGGCACAGCAGGCCCGCCACGACCGAGAGCACGGTCGACTTGCCGGCGCCGTTGGGACCGAGCAGCGCGACGGTCTCGCCGTCGGCGACGTCGAAGGCCACCTCGACCCCACGGTCGGGCACGGTGGCGGTGAACGACAGGGTCACAGCGCGGTCCGCCCCGTGCGGGCCAGTCCGATGACCAGCACCGCGACGACGACGAGCACGAGGGCGAGCGCGATCGCGGCGTCGGGGTCGGTCTCGCGCTGCAGGTAGATCTCGAGCGGCAGGGTGCGGGTGACGCCCTCCCTGCTGCCGGCGAAGGTGACCGTCGCACCGAACTCCCCGAGCGAGCGGGCGAACGCGAGCACCGCCCCGGACACCAGTCCCGGCAGCGCCAGCGGCAGCGTGACGCGGAGCAGCACGGTCGTGGGGCGTGCGCCGAGCGAGGCCGCCACGACCTCGTAGCGCTCCCCCGCCGTGCGCAGCGCCCCCTCGAGGCTGACCACGAGGAACGGCAGCGCCACGAACACCTGCGCCATCACGACCGCGAGCGTCGAGAACGCCACGGTCGTGCCGACCACCTCGATCGACTGCCCGATCAGCCCCCGCTTGCCGAACGTGTAGAGCAGGGCCAGCCCGCCGACCACCGGCGGCAGCACCAGGGGCAGCAGCACCAACGACCGCACGACCCCCTGACCCGGAAAGCTGGTGCGCGCCAGGACCAGCGCCATCGGCACCCCGATCAGCACGCACACCACGGTGCTCGCGGTCGACGTGCGCAGGCTCAGCAGCAGCGCCGTGCGCGAGGACTCCGAGGTGATCAGCCCCCAGAAGTTGCTCCAGTCGACCTGCGCGACGATCGCCACCAGGGGCAGCAGCACGAACAGCGCGCCGACCAGCGCCGGCACCAGGACCCACCGTGGCAGCCCGACCGCACGCGCACCGCTCACGCGCCAGAACCTATCCGGCTCCTACGGCGCACCGAACCCCGCGTCGGCGAGCACCTTCTGGCCCTTGTCGCTGAGCACGAGGTCGACGAACTCACCGGCGAGGTCGGCGTGGTCGCTGCCCTTGACCGTGGTGATGGGGTAGGTGTTGACCGCCGAGGACGACTCGGGGAACTCGATGCCCTTGACCGTGTCTCCGGCGGCGAGCACGTCGGTGACGTAGACGAGGCCGGCGTCGGCCTGGCCCGAGGTGATCTTGCCGAGCACGTCGGTCACCGACTGCTCCTCGCTGACCGGGTCGAAGGTGAGGCCGGCGGCGTCGGCGACCTTCTGGGCCGCGGCCCCGCACGGCACCTCGGGCGCGCAGAGCACGAGGTCGACGTCGGGCCCCGCGAGGTCCTGCAGCGTGGCGACGCCGGCCGGGTTGTCCGGCGGGGTGGCGATCTCGAGGGTGTTGGTGGCGAAGTCCTGGGGGTCCTGGCCCTGGTCGTCGGACCCGACGAGCTTGTCCATGTTGGCGGTGTCGGCCGAGGCGAAGACGTCGGCGCCGGCGCCGCCCTGGATCTGGCTGACCAGGTCGGAGGAACCGCCGAGGACGAGCTCGACGGTCACGCCGTCGTGCGTCTCCTCGAAGTCGGCCTTGAGCTGCTCGAAGGTCTTCTTCAGCGAGGCCGCGGCGTAGACGGTGAGGGTGGTGTCACCGTCGTCGTCACCGCCGCACGCGACGAGGACCGGCGCCAGGAGCGCGAGGACAAGGGCTGGGAGCAGTCGGCGCGAGAGCATGGTCACCATCCTGCCACCTAGGCACTTCCTAGGTATAGTCCGCCCGGGTCAGGCCTCGATGATCACCGTCGTCGCCTTGACCACCGCGGTCGCCGGCGAGCCCGGCTCGAGCCCGAGGTCGTCGGCGGCCTCGCGACTCATCAGCGACACGATCCGGTAGTCGCCGCAGGCCATCTCGACCTGCGCCATCACCGCGTCCTTCTTGACCGACACCACGATGCCGGTCATCCGGTTGCGCGCACTGCTGGTGCGCGGGCTCGCGGCGTGCACCCGCAGGAGGTCGGCGAGCTTGTCGGCGCGCAGCACCCGCTGGTTGCGCTGGCGCTCGAACTCGACCCGGCCGTCGACCTCCCATCGGCGCAGGGTGTCGACGCTGACTCCGAGGGCCGAGGCCACCTCGCCGATCCGCAGGTAGTCAGGCATCGGCGTCACCCGCACGACCCTCGCGCATGGGCACCCGTACGCCGCGCTCGGCCGCCACCTGGGCCGCACGCTCGTAGCCCGCGTCGACGTGGCGGACCACGCCCATGCCGGGGTCGTTGGTGAGCACGCGCTCGAGCTTCTCGGCGGCCAGCGCCGTGCCGTCGGCCACGCAGACCTGGCCCGCGTGCAGCGAGCGGCCCATGCCGACCCCGCCGCCGTGGTGGAACGACACCCACGTGGCACCGGACGCGGTGTTGACCAGGGCGTTGAGCACGGCCCAGTCGGCGATCGCGTCGGAGCCGTCGAGCATCGCCTCGGTCTCGCGGTAGGGCGAGGCGACCGACCCGCAGTCGAGGTGGTCGCGACCGATCACGATCGGCGCCGTGAGCTCGCCGGAGGCCACCATCTCGTTGAAGCGCAGGCCCGCGAGGTGGCGCTCGCCGTAGCCCAGCCAGCAGATCCGTGCGGGCAGGCCCTGGAACTGCACCCGCTCCTGGGCCATGGTGATCCACTTCCTCAGCCGCTGGTTGTCGGGGAAGAGCTCGAGGATCGCCCGGTCGGTGGCGGCGATGTCGGCGGGGTCGCCGGACAGCGCGGCCCAGCGGAACGGGCCCCTGCCCTCGCAGAACAGCGGGCGGATGTAGGCCGGCACGAACCCCGGGAAGTCGAAGGCCCGGTCGTAGCCGCCCTTGCGGGCCTCGTCGCGGATCGAGTTGCCGTAGTCGAAGACCTCGGCACCGGCGTCCTGGAACCCGACCATCGCCCGCACGTGCGCGGCCATCGAGGCCTGCGCGTGCTTGGTGAACCCGGCGGGGTCGCGGTCGGCGGCGTCCTTCCAGTCGCCGACCGAGACCCCGATCGGCAGGTAGGACAGGGGGTCGTGGGCCGAGGTCTGGTCGGTGACGACGTCGATCGGGGCCCCCTGCTCGAGCAGCAGCGGGAAGACCTCGGCGGCGTTGCCGAGCAGCCCGATCGACAGCGGCCGGCGCCCGTCGCGCGCCGCCACCGCGCGGCGTACGGCGTCGTCGACGGAGTCGGCCTGCTCGTCGAGGTAGCGGTGGGCGATGCGACGGGTGATGCGCGCCTGGTCGACGTCGACGCAGATGCAGACGCCGTCGTTCATGGTGACGGCCAGGGGCTGGGCGCCACCCATGCCACCGAGGCCGGCGGTCAGCGTGATGGTGCCGGCCAGCGTGCCGCCGAACCGCTTGTCGGCAACGGCCGCGAAGGTCTCGAACGTGCCCTGGAGGATGCCCTGGGTGCCGATGTAGATCCAGGAGCCGGCGGTCATCTGCCCGTACATCGTCAGCCCGAGGTCCTCGAGCCGGCGGAACTCCTCCCAGTTGGCCCAGTCGCCGACCAGGTTGGAGTTGGCGATCAGCACGCGGGGTGCCCAGGGGTGCGTGCGCATGACGCCGACGGGCCGGCCCGACTGCACCAGCATGGTCTCGTCGTCGCCGAGCGTCGTCAGCGTGCGCACCAGGGCGTCGTACGACGGCCAGTCGCGCGCGGCCTTGCCGGTACCGCCGTAGACCACGAGGTCCTCGGGCCGCTCGGCGTTGTCGGGGTCCAGGTTGTTCATCAGCATCCGCAGCGGCGCCTCGGTCTGCCACGAGCGGGCGGTGAGGTCGGTGCCGCGGGCCGCACGGATGGGGAGCCTGTCGTTCACTGGAGTTCTCCGATCACTGCTTCGACGGCACCGACGACGGCGCCGTCGGCGACGAGCTGGACCACGGTCTCGATCTCGGGAGCCAGGTGCCGGTCGGGGCCGGGGCCCTGCACCCCAGCCTCGCGCAGCAGCCGCAGGACCGCACCCGTCGCCGGCGAGGGCGTGAGCGGCGCTCGCAGCTCGAGGCCCCGGGCCGCGGTCAGCACCTCGACCGCGACGACCCGCGTGAGCCCGTCGACGGCCGTGCGCAGCTTGCGGGCGGCCGACCACCCCATCGACACGTGGTCCTCCTGCATCGCACTGGAGGGGATGGAGTCGACCGACGCCGGCACGGCGAGCCGCTTGAGCTCCGAGACGATCGCGGCCTGGGTGTACTGCGCGATCATCAGCCCGCTGTCGACCCCGGGGTCGTCGGCGAGGAACGGCGGCAGCCCGTGGTTGCGGGCCTGGTCGAGGAACCGGTCCGTACGCCGCTCGCTCATCGAGGCGACGTCGGCCGCGACGACGGCCAGGAAGTCGAGCACGTAGCCGACCGGCGCCCCGTGGAAGTTGCCGTTGCTCTCGACCCGGTCCTCCACCACCACCGGGTTGTCGATCGCCGAGGCGAGCTCGCGACCGGCGACCAGTGCGGCGTGGTCGACGGTGTCGCGCGCCGCACCGTGCACCTGCGGCGCGCACCGCAACGAGTAGGCGTCCTGCACCCGGTTGCAGTCGGGTCCGCGGTGGGACGCGACGACCCCGGAGCCCGCCAGCAGCCGCACCAGGTTGGCGGCCGAGGCGGCCTGTCCGGGGTGGGGGCGCAACGCCTGCAGCTCGGCGGCGAAGACCCGGTCGGTGCCGAGCAGCCCCTCGACCGACATCGCGGCCGCGACGTCGGCGGTACGCAACAACCGGCGCAGGTCGTGCAGCGCGAGGACGAGCATCCCCAGCATCCCGTCGGTGCCGTTGATCAGCGCCAGGCCCTCCTTGGGCCCGAGCTCGACCGGTGCCAGGCCGGCCGCCGCGAGAGCGGTGCTCGCGTCGGTCAGGGCGCCGCTCGCGTCGCGCACCGGGCCCTCGCCGATCAGGGCGAGCGCGCAGTGGGCCAGCGGCGCGAGGTCGCCGGAGCACCCGAGCGAGCCGTGCTCGTGCACCACCGGCGTGATGCCGTGGGCGAGCAGGTCGGCCAGCAGTTGCGCGGTCGCCGGTCGCACCCCGGTGCGTCCCGTGGCGAGCGTCGACAGGCGTAGCAGCATCAGGGCGCGCACGACCTCGCGCTCGACCTCGGGACCGGAGCCGGCGGCGTGCGAGCGGACCAACGAGCGCTGCAGCCGGTCGCGCAGCTCCGGCGCGATGTGCCGGGTGGCCAGCGCGCCGAACCCGGTCGAGACGCCGTACGCCGGGGTGGGGCCGGCGGCGAGGTCGTCGACCACCGCCCGCGCCCGTCCGATCGCCTCGCGGGCACTCGTCGCGAGCACGACGGACGCACCGTGCCGGGCCACGGCGACCACGTCGTCCTCGGTGACCGGACCGGTGCCGACGACGACCGTCTGAGAGGGGGACATGGCCCCAGTCAACGCCCGACGTCTCTCACCCCGACAGGTGGGTCGTGTCCCAGATGGGGCCAGAAACCCCGGACCCCGCTGTTTTCGGCGTACCCTCCGGGTATCCGATCGGCCTGGCATGTGGGCTCACGTGGCAGATCGGACGCACCACAGCACGACGTCCGGAACGGTCCCGACCGGTCTGGACCACCACATCGCCCCAGGTGGCTCGGGTACCGGGGCAACCCCCAGTCCCCCCATTTCGTTCGCTCCCCCAGCGGACGCTCCCTCCCCCTAGGAGCAATCCATGCGTCGCGTACTCCCCGTCGCCGTCGCTGCTGCCGCACTCTGCTTCAGCCAGCTTCCGACCTCCACCGCAGCGATCCCGCTCGGTCAGTCCTCCGCCGGCTCGGCCAAGGCCGCTGCCGCGCAGAAGGTCCGCACCAAGTTCGCCCTGTCGAGCTCGGCCTACGGCAGCCGGGTCGACGGCGGCTCGGTGCCGGCCAACTCCCGCGACACCGCTTACCAGCGCATCGGCTGCACCAACGTCGCGGGCACCGACCTCAACAACTACGTCGCCGAGCAGACCATCCCCGGTCTCGGCAAGGTCGAGGGGGTGCACACCCGGGTCTGGACCGCGAAGTTGGGCAACACCGTCTCGTCCTACTCGAAGCACTCGATCGCCCGCGTCATCATCGGGAGCTCCGCGCTCGGCAGCCTCGAGCTCCAGGGCGTCACCTCGTTGAGCCAGGCCTTCAACAAGGACGGCCGCTACGGCACGTCGGTGCACAACGACATCGCCCGCATCGTGCTGAAGGCGGCCGGGGCGCCGGTCCAGGAGCTCGCGATCCCGGCCCCGGGCCAGACCCTCACCGTCCCCGGCATCGCCACGATCTCGCTCGGCAAGTCCAACAAAAAGGTCACCCGCGACTTCGCGCGCGTCAGCGCCAACGTCGTCGACGTCAGCGTGATCCCGCTCGGCACCCGGGTCCGGGTCGCCCAGACCAACGCCGCGATCCAGGGCGGCATCCGGCACGGCGTCTTCAAGGGCTACGCCGCCGGCGTCGAGGCTCGCGGCCTCGCCGACAACCTCAAGGTCGGCCGCACCCCGCTCACCATCGTCCCGTGCCCGGGCACCGACGGGGTCGACGAGGGCAAGGACATCGCCGGCGTCGGCCTCGGCGACCTCGGCGACCTCAAGGGCGTCGCCTCCGGCGTCAACGCCCGCAACTTCGCCCGCGTCGCCAAGGGCACCGTCGCGGGCCGCGTCGCCCAGGTCTCGCTGCTCGGCGGACGCGTCGAGGTCAACGGCATCCTCGGTGTCGCCAACGTCAAGCGCGAGCGCGGCGTCATCACGCGCAACAGCAAGGGCAGCACCGTCCTGGAGATCATCATCGACGGCCAGAGCTACCAGATCCCGGCGATCGGCTCGCTGGAGATCCCGGGCCTGGTCAAGCTGCAGGACCGCATCGAGATCAGGACCAAGAACGGTCTGAAGGTCATCGGCCTGCGCATCACGCTGCTCGACGGCACCGGCGCGGTGCTCGACCTGGGCGTCGCCCAGCTCGGCATCCGTCCCGGGGTCAAGGCCGGCAGCTGACGCCAGCGCCCCGCGCTCACGCACCACGCACGCGCCGCCCGTCTCCTCGTCGCAGGAGGCGGGCGGTCGTCGTTCTCCCACGACGGTCGGTGCCCGACCCTACGATGAGCCGTCCCGCTGTCGCCCCCGTCACACCCGTGCTCCCGAGGTGGACCCGCATGAGACCAGATCACCAGCCGCACCGGCCCCGCCGCCTGCGCTCGGCCTGCGCCGCCTCGACCACCGCCCTCGCGGTCGTGGTCGCAGCGCTCCTGCTGCCGTCGTCGGCCGACGGCCGGACCACGTCGCTGCGCGAGGCCCACGAGCAGCGCAAGGCGGCCGCCGGGCTCCCCCACGTCGATCCCTACGGCACCCCGCCCCACACGCACGACCCGCGCTTCAACAACATGCTGGCCCGCAGCGGCGAGACCGGCGACGAGACCCGCGACCCGACGACGGCGGCGCAGGCCCGCACCGCCGCCGCCTACGTCGCCTCGCAGCGCCGTCTCCCCGACCCCCGGCTGACCACCGTGCCGGTGGTTCAGGAGCGACTCGACGTCCCCCAGGACCGCTTCGCCATGGCCGGCGGCTGCTACACCCTGAGTCCCTCGCCGGGCCGCTTCGTACGCCGCACCGCCGGCGGACTTCGGGTCGAGCGTGTCGGGCTGCGACAGGCGACCCGGTTCCGCTTCCAGGCGACCCGGCTGGGCACCTACCTGCTCTTCACCCACGGTCGCCGCTTCCTGGCCGGCAGCGACGGTCTCGGCCTCGACGCGCGACCCAGTCGCGACGCCGAGCTCACCGTCGCCCGCACCGCTGCAGGCTTCACGTTCCGGCTGCCCGACGGCCGGTCCCTGCGCGCCTCCGGGTCGACGCTGGGCCTCGGCGCCACGCCGACCCCCTTCGCGCTGCGCCGGGTCGACCCCTGCCTGCCCTATCCCGAGGCCCAGGTCGACGTGTCCGGCGACCCCCACGCGGGCGTCACCGCGATCCAGGAGGTGCGCGGCTACATCGACGCCCACACCCACGGCATGGCCTTCGAGTTCCTCGGCGGACGGGCCCACTGCGGCCGTCCGTGGCACCCCTACGGCGTGGCCTACGCGCTGGTCGACTGCCCCGACCACGCAGCCACCGGCGGCAACGGCGCGGCGCTCGAGGCGTTCCTGTCCGGCGAGCCCAGCCACGACCCCGTCGGGTGGCCGACCTTCAAGGACTGGCCGGCCCCGGAGTCGCTGACCCACGAGGGCACCTACTACCGCTGGCTCGAGCGTGCGTGGCGCGGCGGCCAGCGGATCTTCGTCAACCTGCTGGTCGAGAACAACAAGCTGTGCGAGGTCTACCCGCTGAAGAAGAACAGCTGCGACGACATGGACTCCATCCGGCTGCAGGCGCGTGACATGTACGCCTTCCAGAACTACATCGACGCCCAGTTCGGCGGGCCCGGCAAGGGCTTCTACCGGATCGTGAAGACCCCCTTCGAGGCCCGCCGGGTCATCAACGCCGGCAAGCTCGCCGTCGTCATGGGCATCGAGACCAGCGTGCCCTTCGGCTGCACCTTCAAGGCGGTCGCCGGCTCCGACGTCCCGGCCTGCACCGCCGCCGACATCACCCGGCAGATCGACGAGATGCACGGGCTCGGCGTGCGCCAGATGGAGCTGGTCAACAAGTTCGACAACGCGCTGGGCGGGGTCGCGGGCGACGAGGGCACGACGGGCGTGGTCGTCAACGGCGCCAACTTCCTCGAGACCGGCACCTTCTGGGACATGCGCACCTGCTCGCCGGCCACCACCCCCGACCACGACCGGACGCAGTACGCCCTGCCCGGCGGCACCCCCGCCGCGCCCGCCCAGGACGCCATCTTCGGGGCCATCGGGCAGCTCTTCGGCGGCCTGCTGCCCGCCACCCCGGTCTACCCGGCGCCCCAGCACTGCAATGCGCGCGGACTGACCTCGCTCGGCGAGCACACCGTCCGCGAGCTGGTGAAGCGCCACATGCTCTTCGACCCCGACCACCTCAGCGTCAAGGCCCGCGCGAGCGCGATGGACGTGATCGAGCGGCTGCGCTACCCCGGCGTGCTGTCGAGCCACTCCTGGTCGACCCCCGACGCCTACCCCCGCATCTACCGCGCCGGCGGCTTCATCACCCCCTACGCCGGCGACTCGACCGGGTTCGTCGACAAGTGGCGCACCCACGTCCGGTGGGCCGACCCCCGTTACTACTGGGGCATCGGCTTCGGCGCCGACATCAACGGCCTCGGCGCCCAGGGTGCGGCCCGTGGTGCCGACGCGCGGCGACCGGTGACCTACCCCTTCCGCGGCCTGGGCGGCGTCCTGGTCCGCCAGCAGCACGCCGGGCGCCGCGTCTACGACATCAACCGCGACGGCGTCGCCCAGTACGGCCTCTATCCCGACTGGATCCAGGACCTCGCCCAGGTCGCCGGCACGACGCGGCCGGCCGACGGGGCCGCCATCCTCGACGACATGTCGCGCGGCGCCGAGGCCTACCTGCAGATGTGGGAGCGCGCCACGGGCATCCGGCCCGACTCCTGCCGCAACCCCGGTCTGCGCAAGACGGTCGGCCAGGTCCGGCGGCAGGTCCGCCGCGGCATGACGACCGTCGAGGTGATGCGCGCGGTCGGCCAGCCCTACAGCCGACTGGGCTCGACGTACGGCGTCTGCGCCACGGCCGCCGACCGGCCCCGGGTCATGGTGACGATCACCTTCTCCCCGCGGGGCCGCGTCACCCGGGTCACCTGACCGCGGCCGGCGTCCACCGGGGTGAGCGACCGCAGGTTACCCATCGGTAGGATCCTTCTCACCCTGAGATGCGCTGACGTGGGCGGGGCCGGGCAATAGGCTCGTCCAGCCCGTGGCGCTGACCCCTGGGCCGCCGATCGAGTGGAGTCCTCCCCATGTTCCAGACCGTCGCCATCATCATCTCCCTGGCCATCACGGCCGTGGCGGTGACCATCACGACGCTGGCCGTGCGCCAGATGCTCGGGGTGCTCCGGCAGGGCCAGCCCGTGATCGGGCGTCGCGACCAGCCGGTGCAGCGCACGGTCACCATGCTCAAGGAGACCTTCGGCCACACCCGGATGCTCCAGTGGACCTGGGTCGGCATCATGCACTGGTTCGTCTACGCGGCGTTCCTGATCCTCAGCACAGCCGTCGCGACCGCCTACGTGCAGCTGTTCGACCCCGAGTTCGTGCTGCCGATCATCGGCCACTGGTACCCCGTGGAGTGGACCCTCGAGTTCATCGGCCTGCTGAGCACCATCGGCATCATCTACCTGATCATCTACCGCCAGAAGCACCACCCGCGCAGCCTCGGGCGCCAGAGCCGCTTCTTCGGCTCGACGATGTGGCAGGCCTACTTCGTCGAGGCGTTCGCCCTGCTCGAGGGCGGCGCGATCCTGTTCATCCGCGGCGCCGAGTACAAGCTCACCGAGCTCTACCACGGCGGGGAGCACGGCGGCCGTGGACACTTCCCGCTGTCGTCGTACGTCGGTGACGCGCTCTACCCCGACGGTGAGGGCGCGCTGGAGAACATCATCTTCGGCGTCGCGCTGTTCAAGATCGTGCTCGCGATGATCTGGCTCATCGTCATCTCCCGCAACCTGACCATGGGCGTGGCCTGGCACCGGTTCACCGCGTGGCCCAACATCTGGTTCAAGCGCGAAGGCTCGGGCCGCACCGCGCTGGGCGCCGTCAAGCCGCTCACCTCCGAGGGCAAGGCGATCACCCTCGACGACATCGACGACCTCGACGAGGACGCCACGCTGGGCGTCGGCTCGTTCGAGGACTTCTCCTGGAAGGGCATCCTCGACTTCACGACCTGCACCGAGTGCGGCCGCTGCCAGTCGCAGTGCCCGGCCTGGAACACCGAGAAGCCGCTGTCGCCCAAGCTGCTCATCACGGGCCTGCGCGACCACGCCTACGCGATGGCCGCGGGCGACGAGTCCGCCCAGGGCCGCACACTCATCGGCACCGGCGACCGCGACGCCCACGGTGACGGCTCCGACGAGCGGGCGGCCGACTGGTTCTACAACCCCGAGGGCGGGGCGTTCGTCATCGACGAGGACGTCCTGTGGAACTGCACCTCGTGCGGGGCCTGCGTGCAGCAGTGCCCGGTCGACATCGAGCACGTCGACCACATCATCGACATGCGCCGCTACCAGGTGCTGGTCGAGTCCAACTTCCCGGCCGAGCTCAACGGGCTGTTCAAGGGCCTCGAGAACAAGGGCAACCCGTGGAGCATGTCGCCCACCGCGCGCCTGGACTGGGCCAAGGGCCTCGACTTCGAGGTCAAGGTCGTCGGCGACACCATCGAGTCCCTCGACGAGGTCGAGTGGCTGTTCTGGGTCGGCTGCGCCGGCGCCTACGAGGACCGCGCCAAGAAGACGACCCGCGCGGTCGCCGAGCTGCTCGACATGGCCGGTGTCTCGTTCGGCGTGCTCGGCAACGGCGAGACCTGCACCGGTGACCCGGCGCGCCGCGCCGGCAACGAGTTCGTCTTCCAGGGCCTGGCCCAGCAGAACGTCGAGGTGCTGACCGAGGCGAAGGCCAAGAAGGTCGTCTCCACCTGCGCCCACTGCTTCAACACCCTCAAGAACGAGTACAGCGAGTTCGGCATCGAGCTCGAGGTCGTGCACCACACCCAGCTCCTCAACCGGCTGGTCCGCGAGGGCAAGCTGACGCCGGTCAAGGAGGGCGCGGGCGCCCACAAGCGCTCCATCACCTACCACGACCCGTGCTACATCGGCCGTCACAACGGCGTCTACACGCCGCCGCGCGAGCTCCTGCAGATCCTGCCCGGGGCGACGTACGTCGAGATGGAGCGCAACAGCGAGCGGTCCTTCTGCTGCGGCGCCGGCGGCGCGCGGCTGTGGATGGAGGAGAACATCGGCTCGCGGATCAACATGAACCGCACCGACGAGGCCGTCGCCACGGGCGCCGACCAGATCGCCGTGGGCTGCCCGTTCTGCCGCGTGATGCTGTCCGACGGCCTGACGATGAAGCAGTCGCGCGACGAGGCGCGCGAGGAGGTCGAGATCCTCGACGTCGCCCAGATGCTGCTCGCCTCGGTCAAGGGCGAGCAGGCCACCAAGCTCGCCCCCGGTGCCGGCGCCGCCACCAAGGCCGCCGAGGCCAAGGCCGCGCCTGCCGCTCCGGAGCAGGACGTCGCGACCAAGGCCGAGCCCGAGGCCGGCGACGTGACCATCACCGACGACACCGTGGTCGCCACCGAGGACGCCGGCCCGCTGGCCAAGGCGTCCGGCGGCTCGTCGCTCTTCGACGACCCGGCGGTCCGAGACGAGCCCGCCGCCACCGCCGACGAGGACAAGACCCCTGCCGAGGAGGCGCAGGCCGCCAAGCCCGCCTCCTCCGGCGGGTCCCTCTTCGACCTCGGCGCCGACGAGCCGGCCGACGAGAAGCCCGCAGGCGGGTCGCTGTTCGACCTCGGCGGCGACGAGCCGAAGCCCGCGAAGGCCGAGGCCAAGACCGAGGCCAAGACCGAGAGCAAGACCGAGACCGACAGCGAGCCCGCTGCCGACCTCGGCTCGGGCGGGTCGCTGTTCGACCTGCAGGCCGACGAGCCCGAGGCGAAGGCCGCTGCGGCGCCCGAGCCCGCGGCAGTGCCCGCGCCCGAGGCGGCCAGCCCGGCCGCCCCGGCCGCCCCGGCCGCCGACCTCGGCTCCGGCGGGTCGCTGTTCGACATCGCCGCCCCGCAGGCGCCGGCCGCCCACGCGGCGTCCGAGCCCGCCGAGCCTGCTGAGCCCGCCGAGCCCGTGGCCGCCGTCGAGCCCGAGCCCGAGCCGGCCGCGACGCCCGCGGCGACGGCGTCACCCTCCGCCGAGATCCCCGACGGCGGGTCGCTGTTCGACATCCAGGCCCCGGAGCCCGTCGCAGCCGCCGCTCCCGTCGAGGACAAGCTCACCGAGCCCGAGCCCAAGTCCGAGCCGGAGCCGACGCCGGCCCCGACCGACACCGAGGGCCAGCCCGGCACGCTGTCGGGCGGCGCCGCGGTCAGCGCCGCCGCCACCGCGATCGCCTCGGACGCCCCGACCCCCGAGCCCGAGACGGCCACGGTCGAGGAGGCCGACGCCCTGGTCGAGGAGACCCCGGCCGAGCCGGAGCCCGAGCCCGAGCCGCAGGCGACCGCGGAGCCGACGTCGACGCCGCAGAGCAGCGGCGAGGCCCACCAGCCCCGCACCGACGTCGAGATCGGCGAAGGCTCCCTCTTCGACCTCTGACCCCGGCCACCGCTGACCCGTCGCGTCTACGCGACGGGTCAGCGTCATTTCGGGTCGACCCGTCGCGTAGACGCGACGGGTCGACGGGTACGACGCCATGGCGACACCACGTGAGCGTCAGCGAGACATCATAATGATGTCAGAAATGCTTGACGTGATGTCATCATGATGTCAGAGTGGTGCGCATGGACCTCACCCCGTACGTCGACCACCTGCGTCGCGACCTGCTCGCGGCCGCCGAGGGTGCCGGTGACGAGCTGCGCACCGCCGCCGAGCGCCTGGGCTTCGCCCTCGACCCGGCGGCCCGCCTCGCCCTGATGGAGGCCATCAGCCAGGCGTGCTCCGAGATCACCGCGGAGATGCCGTCGGGGGGCGTCGACGTCCGCCTCGACGGACGCGACCTCGCCTTCGTCGTCGACTCGGCCCTCGCGGCCCCCGTCGCGCCGACCCCGCCGACGCCCCCTGCGCCGCCCGCCCCCCCGGCCCCGCCCGAGGACGCCGACGACGACACCACGGCGCGGATCACCCTGCGCCTGCCCGAGTCGGTCAAGACCCGGGCCGAGGACGCCGCGGCCGCCGCCGGTCAGTCCCTCAACACCTGGCTGGTCAATGTCGTCCGCGCCGCCACCCGCGGCACGGGCGAGGGCGCCATCAACGTCGACATCGACCTCTCGAGCCTGCCGTTCTTCGGTGGACCCCACCCGTTCCCCAGCACCCGCGGCTCCGGCCCGAAGCGGATGAACGGCTGGGTCTGACCCCACCAGCACGACCCCGGGACCGGCACCACCGCCGGCCCCGCGGACCCGCACACCCTCACCCAGGAGACCTACCATGACCGACCACCACTTCGAGACCCACGAGCCGATCGGGCTCTACGTCGAGAACGGCAAGGGCGCCGTCGTCGTCCACGCCACCGACACCACCGAGACCCGCGTCGAGCTGACCGGCCCCGACGCCGACGACACGATGGTCGACTTCGACGGCCGCCGCCTCACCGTGATCGCCCCCCAGCAGCGCGGCGGACTCTTCTCCGGCGACCGCCGTCTCGACATCGTCGTCACCCTGCCGAGCAACAGCGACCTGGTCACCAAGCTCGGCAGCGCCGACCTGCGGGTGACCGGTCAGGTCGGCACCGCCCAGGTCCGCTCCGGGTCCGGCGACGTCACCCTCGACGTCCTGGCCGGGGCCTGCCTGGTCGAGACCGGCTCGGGCGAGGTCACCGTCGAGCACGCGGGCCAGGAGCTGCGGGTCAAGAGCGGCTCCGGCGACATCGCCATCGGTACGGCGGTCGCGGAGGTCTCGGTGTCCACCGGCTCCGGCGACGTCGAGATCCGCGACGCCTCCGGCCAGACGGCCGTCAAGACCGGCTCGGGCGACCTGCGCATCGGCCGGGCCGGCGGCGACGTCGGCCTGGTCACCGGCAGCGGCGACCTGCGGATCGGCTCGATCGCCGCCGGCCGCGTGCAGGTCAAGGGCGCGTCGGGCGACGTGCAGGTCGGCGTACCGGCCGGTGTCCCCGTCTGGACCGACGTCTCGACGGTCTCCGGTCACATCCGCTCCTCCCTGCAGAGCGCCGGCGAGCCCGAGCCCGGCGCCGACCACGTCGAGCTGCGGGCCAAGACCGTCAGCGGCGACATCGTCCTCACCCAGGCCTGAGCCCACCCCCCGCATCACACAGCGACAGGAGAACCACCATGAACGAGATCCTCGACCACGAGCTCTACCGCGGCCGCACCAGCCGCGCCGCCGACCGCGAGGCGCGCAACCGCGCCGACGTCCTCACCGCCCGCCGGCAGGCGCGCCGCCACCGGCTGGCCGAGCGGGTCCGTTCGGTCGCCGACCGCCTCGAGGGCTGAACGGCCTGCCCCCGTGGCGTCGTCAGATCGGGGTGCGGTGGAAGTTCTGGAACGACCGTGACGGCGTCGGGCCACGCTGGCCCTGGTAGCGCGAGCCGTACTTGGCCGAGCCGTACGGGTGCTCCGACGGCGACGACAGCCGGAAGAAGCAGAACTGGCCGATCTTCATCCCCGGGTAGAGCTTGATCGGCAGGGTCGCGACGTTGGCGAGCTCGAGCGTCACGTGACCCGAGAAGCCCGGGTCGACGAAGCCCGCGGTGGCGTGCGTCAGCAGCCCGAGGCGACCCAGTGACGACTTGCCCTCGACGCGGGCCGCGATGTCGTCGGGCAGCGAGACCACCTCGAACGTCGACCCCAGCACGAACTCGCCGGGGTGCAGGATGAACGGCTCGTCCCCCTCGGGCTCGACCTCACGGGTCAGGTCGGACTGGTCGGCCGCCGGGTCGATGTGGGGGTAGCGGTGGTTCTCGAAGACCCGGAAGTAGCGGTCGAGCCGTACGTCGATCGACGACGGCTGGACCATGCCCGGGTCCCACGGGTCGAGCGCGACCCGGCCAGCGTCGATCTCGGCCAGGATGTCGCGGTCTGACAGCAGCACGGACGAACCCTACCGAAGCGGTAGGCTCCGCCCGCAGCGGTTCTGCGCCACCCCCGTGCCGGCCGGCGTGGACCACCCCCGCACAATCGCCGGGTGACCCCGCATCCCTATCGTCGCTACGTCGCCCTGGGCGACTCGTTCACCGAGGGCGTGGGCGACCCCGCCGACGACCGGCCCAACGGCGTACGCGGCTGGGCCGATCGGGTCGCGGAGGTGCTCGGCCGCGACGTCCCCGACTTCGGCTACGCCAACCTCGCGATCCGCGGCCGCAAGCTCGGCGCGGTGGTCGACGACCAGGTGCCCGCCGCGCTGGCGCTGCAGCCCGACCTCGTCACCATGTACGCCGGCGCCAACGACATCCTGCGCCCCCAGGTCGACCTAGACGCGCTGATGACGACCTACGACGACGCGATCGCCCGGCTCACCGGCGCCGGCGCGCGGGTGCTCGTGTGGACCGCGTTCGACCCCGGCGGGTCGGCGACCTACAAGATGCTGCGCGGCCGCTTCGCGCTCTACAGCGAGCACGCGCGCGAGAGCGCCGAGCGGCACGGCGCCACGGTCGTCGACTTCTGGCGGATGCGTGAGTACCGCGAGTGGGGCTACTGGGACGACGACCGGATGCACATGGGTCCGGCCGGCCACCAGCGGATGGCGGCCGCCGTCCTCGACACCCTCGGCGTGGCCCACGACCTCGAGCCGCTGGACCCCACCGCCGCCCGCGGCCCGGGCCGCGTCGCCGCCCTGCGCCACCACGCGACCTGGGTCCGGACGTCCGCCGCCCCCTGGGTCCACCGCCGGCTCACCGGACGCTCGTCGGGCGACGGCCTCGACCCTCGCCATGCGACCTACACCCGTCTCGGCTAGCATCGGCCACGCACTGCGGATGTAGCTCAGTTGGTAGAGCGCGACCTTCCCAAGGTCGATGTCGCGAGTTCGAGTCTCGTCATCCGCTCCAGCACGCAGGCCCCCCGCGAGGAACGAGCGGGGGGCCGTTGCGTGCGAAGGTCGAGCGAGCGCGCGGGTAAGGAACGAGCCCACGCCAGCTGGACGAGACCACCGCAGCCGGGCCCGCGACCCGACCACGCACCCGCGTCGTACCCTCGGGCGCGTGGCAGACATGCAGTTCGAAGGCTTCCCCGTCGCCGCCCTCGACTTCTACGACGACCTCGAGCTCGACAACACCAAGTCGTTCTGGGAGGCCCACAAGGGCGTCTACGACGAGGCGGTCAAGAAGCCGTTCGTGGCCCTGTGCGCGGCGCTCGAGCCCGAGTTCGGGCCGGCGAAGATCTTTCGGCCCTACCGCGACGTGCGCTTCGCGAAGGACAAGACGCCCTACAAGACCCACCAGGGCGCGTTCGTCCCCGCCGGCCCGTCGATGGGCTGGTACGTCGAGCTGTCCCCGCGCGGTGTCCGCGTCGGCGGAGGCTTCTACGAGGCCTCGGGCGCCCGGCTGGGCGCGATCCGCGACGCCATCGACGACGACAGGACCGGCCCGGCGCTCCAGAGGCTGCTGACCAAGCTCGAGAAGGCCGGCTTCGAGGTCGGCGGCGAGCAGCTCAAGACCACCCCGCGCGGCTACTCCGCCGACCACCCGCGCATCGACCTGCTCCGGCACAAGCAGATCGTCGTGGGGCGCCCGTACGGCTTCGAGAAGGTCATCCACACCCCCGCCGTCCAGACGCTCGTGCGCGACGACTGGCGCGCGCTCAAGCCCCTGGTGACGTGGCTGCAGCGCGCGGTCGAGGGCGTGCCCGAGGACCTCAGGATCCGGTGAACCAGACGTCGCTGGTCACCAGCTCCTCGAGCTCGGCCATCGAGATCGGGGGCGCGTCGGTCACCGGCGCCACGTCCTTGCCGTCGGCGGCGTCGTAGGACACCGCGCTCACCACGTAGCCGTGCCGCCAGGCCGACACGCCTTGCGCGGTGACACCGTCGGCCTCCTCGGGCGGGGAGAGCAGCAGCTCGACGCCGTCGCGGACGACGCACTCGCCACCAGGCCGGCCGTCGGGCTGGTTGGCCGGGTCGACCTGGGCCGCGCACGAGGCGAGGGTGTCGGCGCGCTCGATGACGAACGTCGTCAGCGTGCCGTCGTAGGTGAAGTGGACGGTCCTGCGCTGTGGCTCGTCGACCAGGCCGAACGGCGCCTCGGTGCGGACCTCGCCGACCTCGCCTCCGAGCAGGCCGCCGACGACGGCCGGCACGTCGGCGGCCGCCACGGTCAGCGCTGCGTCGACCTGGCCCGGGGTCGGGGTCGGGCTCGGAGACGGGGTCGGTGACGCGGATCCGTCGGTGGCGAACCCCGGGCCGGGGACGACGGCGGTGCCCCGCTCGCCGACCAGCCCCGGACCCACGCTCGCCGCGACGCCGATGGCGCCGACCAGGGTGGCCGCGGCGAGCGAGGTCCCGACACGTCGGCGACGGCGGAGCGCGCGCCCGCGGCTGATGCCGCCGTGCACGACCCGGTCGACGTCGATCGTGAGGTCGTCGTGTCGGGTGGCGTCGCGGAGCAGCCGGGACGCCGAGCTGTGGTCATTCACGGGTGGTACCTCTCTCAGGGGTGATGGTGAGGGAGGTGTCGAGCAGCGGACGGATGCGCTCGAGCGCACGCATGCTGCGGTTGCGGACGGCACCCGAGGAGACCCCCATGCGGGCGGCGGTCTCCTCGACGCTGAGGTCCTCGAGGTACCTCAGCACCAGCACGGCACGATCGGCCGGGGCGAGCCCGGCGAGCGCCTCGTCCAGGGCCATCCGCGTCTCCGCCGCGCCGGTCGCGTCGGCGACGGGCCGGTCGGGCAGGTCGGCGTACGGCCGCTCGGTGCTGCTGCGTCGGCGGCGGTTGCTCAGGAACGTGCGCGTCAGCGCCGTGTGGGCGTAGGCCACCGGGTTGTCGATCGGCCCGCGCAGCGTGGCGTGCCACCGCACGTAGACCTTGGCCAGGGTGTCCTGGACGAGGTCCTCGGCGAGGTGGGCGTCACCGCTGAGCAGGCGCGCCGACCGCAGCAGCGCGGGGGTCCGCGCGAGCGCGAACTCCTCGAACTCCTGCGTCCTGGTCGACATCTCACTCCTGGTGTCCGGTCGGCGTCACGTCGGCGACACTGCAAGGACGCCGTCACCCGCTCCCGCGTCACACACTCCCCCATGCGGCCGGCTTCACGCAGAACTAGAACACGTTGCAGTTCTGGTCGTACGATGCCCGCATGATCACCTCCGACGCCATCACCTGGCTCGCCGCCGACGACCCGCACCCGGCCCGCGCGGCCAGCCAGCGGTCCTACTCGGCGGTCGCGAAGGGCGACCTGGCCGAGTGGCTCACGGTCTACTCCGAGCACGCCGTGCTCGAGGACCCCGTCGGACCCTCGATGTTCGACCCCGAGGGCAAGGGCCACCACGGCCACGCCGGCATCTCCGCCTTCTGGGAGAAGGCGATCGCCCCGATCGCGACGTTCGAGTTCACGATCACGGAGTCCTTGGCCAACCCGGGCAGCAACACCTGCGCCAACGTCGGCAGCATCAAGACGTCGTTCGCCGACGGCTCCCACACCACGACCGACCTGGTGATGGTCTACGTCGTCGACGACGACGGCCTGGTCCTGTCGATGAAGGCCTTCTGGGAGCCCGAGCGCACGATGGCGTCGTTCACCCCCGCCTGATCCCGCGTTCATGCTGCGCTCATGCGCAGGTGCCACGCTGGTGGGGTGGCTAGTCGGCGGCGCGCGTTCCTCCATGTCGGTCTCGACGACGGATCGGGTCGGGTGGTCGGCGACGCCCTCGAGGCCCACGAGCACGCCCTGCTCGACCTGCACGTACGCCGCCCGGCCGGGTCGGGCGCGACCTTCCGCGCCGTCCTCGACGTGCTCGACGCCCACGCCGACTGGGGCTACGACCGCGACGAGGTCGACGGCGCCTGGGCCGACCTCGTCGAGCGGGCCCGCAAGGGCCGCGACACCATCGTGCTCAGCCAGACGCTGCTGGCGGCCGCACCGCCCGAGCGGGCGCGCGCCGTGGTCGAGTCCCTCGACGGCTTCGACGTGCACGCCGTCGTGACGGCCGCAGCACCCGTGGCCTGGGTGCGTCCCGGCGACCCGGGCCGCGACCTCGCCGACGTGCTGCCCCGCTGGGCCGGGGCGGTCGGCGCCGCCGACCGTGTGCACGTGCTCCTCGGCGCCGACGCCGCCACGACGTGGAGGTCACTGGGCCGCGTCGCCGACTTCGGCACCTCGTCCCTGCGCGTGCCGGCAGTCGACCTCGACGCCCCCGACCGGGCCACGCCCGCCGACCCCCGGCTCGCCGCCGCCTGGCGCGAGCTCCTCGGAGCCTCGGACTACGACGTCGTCGGCGACCCCGCGGTGCTCGACGTGGCGTCGTACGACGACGACGTGGTGGTGGCCGCCGGCCGCGCCCTCGACCAGGCCCACCACGAGCTGGAGCGGCTGCGCCAGCGCAACGACGAGCTCACCCAGCGCCTGGCCAAGGTCGAGCGCAAGCGCCTCAAGCTCAAGCGCAAGCTGGCCGAGCAGCGCTGACCCGGGTCAGGTCGGGCGGCCGGCTGCGGTCGGGCGGTCTCGTGACGCTCCCCAGCGGGAGCTCCTCGACCACCGTGGGGCGGGGCCTCCAACCTCACCGCACGGCGCACGCCGACGCAGGCGGCCCGCCGAGCCACGGTCGGGGCTGCGGGATCGGTTGCGTGGTTTCGAGGCTCGTCGCTAGCGCTCCTCACTCCTCAACCACCGTGGGGTGTTGAGGCGCCATCCCCATCTGGGCGCCCGGACCACGGACCGACTCGACCACACGGCGCACGTCGGTGGGCGCCGGCCGCGGAGACGGTCCGGCCCGCCGTGTCAGACCGGCGGCAGCGCCACCAGGAAGTGCGGGCCGGCGGCTCGAGCCGGCGCTCAGCGACCAATCGATCAGTGCGGCTGCCAGGCGTCCTCGTCGGCCGTGCGGGAGGTGACGGCCTTGGGCAGCTTGGCGTCGGAGAGCTGTTGGAGGGAGACCTGCTCGAAGACGTCGCGCAGCGAGCGTCGGGCGGCGATCCAGACGTGCTGCAGCACGTCGGCGCGCTCGTTGTAGGTGACGGACTCGGGGCGCAGGCCGTAGACGGAGACCAGGGGGCCGTCGACGGCGCGGATGACGTCGGCGACGGAGACGTCGGTGGCCGGGCGGCCCATCCGCCACCCGCCGGACTGCCCGCGCTGCGACATCACGATGCCGGCACGACGCAGGTCGGCGAGGATCGCCTGCAGGAAGCCATGCGGGATGTCCTGCAACCGGCCCAGCTCCTCGGCGCTGACGGCCTTGCCGTCCTCGCGCCCCGCCATCTCGATGAGAGCCCGCAGCGCGTAGTCGGACTTGGCGGAAACTCGCATGAGGCCAGTGTGTCAGATATGTCGCCTCGGACACTGGACCAACAAGCCCATCGCGTCCACCCCTGCGCCCCACCCCTGCGCATGGGGAGAAGGCACGGCCACCGTGAGAGCGTGAGTGTGGTGCCGGTCACGTGTCGCGGTCAGCGTGACGCGGCCTGTGCCGCCTCGGAGGCCCCCATGTCCCACCCGTCCGGCTCGGCGAAGAGCGCCGCGGCAGCGCAGTCCCGCATCCACGCCGTCGACGACACCGACGCCGCCGAGCGCGCCGCCGCCGTCTCCACCCCGCTCGACCTGCTGCTCGCCGACGCGGCCAGCAGCCCGGTACGCCGTTTCCTGCCCGGCATGTCGGGGGTGCGGTTCGCCGGCGCGCTCGTGCGCCGTCCCGCCCCCGTCGTACGCCGCACGGTCGGGTTGACCAGAGAGCTCGGCCAGGTGCTGGTCGGCCGCTCCGAGCGGGCGCCGGACCCCAAGGACCGCCGGTTCACCGACGACGGCTGGTCCAAGAACCCGTTCCTGCGCCGCACCCTGCAGGCCTACCTGGCCGCAGGCGCCGCGGTGCGCGGGGTCGTCGAGGACACCCGCCTCGGCTGGGGCGACGGCCAGCGGATCGGCTTCATCGTCGACAACCTGGTCGAGGCGTCCTCGCCCAGCAACAACCCGTTCCTCAACCCGAAGGTCCTCAAGCGGGTCGTCGACACCGGCGGCGGCAACCTCGTCGAGGGCACCCGCCGGCTGGTCCGCGACTTCGCGACCGCACCGCGGGTCCCGTCGATGGTCGAGCCCGACGCCTTCGAGGTGGGCGCCGACCTCGCGGTGACGCCGGGGGCCGTGGTGCTGCGCACCGACGTCTTCGAGCTGATCCAGTACACCCCGCAGACCCCGCAGGTGCGCAGCGTGCCGCTGCTCATCGTGCCGCCGACGATCAACAAGTACTACGTCATCGACCTGGCCCCCGACCGCAGCCTGGTCGAGCACCTGGTCGCCCAGGGCCAGCAGGTCTACTGCATCTCGTGGCGCAACCCCGACAAGCGCCACGCCTCCTGGGGTCTCGACACCTACGCCCAGGCGATCCTCGAGGCGATGACCGTCGCGCAGGACATCTCGCGCCAGGAGCAGGTGTCGCTGCTCGGCATCTGCTCGGGCGGGATGATCGCCTCGATGGTGCTGGCCCACCTGGCCGCGACCGGTGACCTCGGCCGGGTCGCCGCCTTCAGCCTTGCCGTCACGGTGCTCGACCAGGAGCAGGCCGGACTTCCGAGTGCACTGCTCTCGCACAAGGCCGCAGCCGCCTCCACCCGCGCCAGCGCCGAGAAGGGCTACCTCGACGGCCGCGCCTTGGCCGAGGTCTTCGCCTGGCTGCGCCCCAACGACCTGATCTGGAACTACTGGGTCAACAACTACCTCCTCGGCCACGCCCCCAAGGCCTTCGACATCCTCTACTGGAACGCCGACTCGGTGCGGATGACCGCCGCGATGCACCGCGACTTCATGGAGCTCGCGATCCACAACTCGCTGACCGAGGCGGGCGGCGCCACCCTGCTCGGCACCGAGATCGACCTCGGCAAGATCGACACCGACACCTACGTCGTCGCCGGCATCGCCGACCACCTGTGCGCCTGGGAGTCCTGCTACCGCACCACCCAGCTGTTCGGGGGCGAGAGCCGCTTCGTGCTGTCCACCAGCGGCCACATCGCCGCGATGGTCAACCCGCCCGGCAACCCCAAGGCGAGCTTCCAGACCGCGCCCCACCACCCGCCCGAGGCCCAGGACTGGCTGGCCTCGGCGTCGAAGACCTCCGGCACCTGGTGGGACGACTACGCCGCGTGGCTCGGCGAGCGCAGCGGGCCCGAGCGCGGCAAGCCCCGCAGGCTCGGCTCGGCACGGCACGAGCCGGTCTGCGACGCCCCGGGTACCTACGTCCATGACCGCTGAGCCCGTGACCGCCGAGCCCGACCAGCTGCGCACCATCGCCGTACGCCGGATCCCGGTGCGCGTCTCGGTCCGCCCCGCGACCGGCCACCTCGCCGACGTGCCCCCGTTGCTGCTCTGCAACGGCATCGGCGCCTCGCTGGAGGCCCTGCAACCGCTGGTCGACGAGCTCGACCCGGCCCGCGGCCTGGTGCGCTTCGACGTCCCCGGCGTCGGCGGCTCCCCACCGCCGCCCTTCCCCTACACGATGGCCGGCCTCGCGTCCTGGCTCGGCGCGATGATGACCCGCCTGGGCCACCCGACGTACGACGTCCTCGGCCTGTCGTGGGGCGGCGGGGTCGCCCAGCAGCTGGCCTTCCAGCAGCGCCGTCGCGTACGCCGCGTGGTGCTGGCCGCGACCGGCACCGGCTCGCTCATGGTGCCGGCCCGGCCCCGGGTGCTCGGCATCATGCTCACCCCGCGCCGCCACCGCGACCCCGACTACGCCGCCAGGGTCGCCGCCACGATCTACGGCGGCTCGATGCGCACCGACCCCGAGCGCGGCGCCCGGCTGCTGCACTCGGTGACCCGCGCCGGCCCCCAGCGCGGCTACTACCTGCAGCTGCTGGCCGGCGCCGGCTGGTCGAGCCTGCCGGGGCTGCCGCTGATCAGGCAGCCCGTGCTGGTGCTCGCCGGCGACGACGACCCGATCATCCCGCTGGTCAACGCCAAGGTGATCGCCCGCCTGCTCCCCCGCTCCACCCTCCACGTCTACCGCGGCGGGCACCTCGGCATCCTCACCGAGGCCGACCGGCTCGCCCCCGTCATCGAGACCTTCCTCCAGGAGTCCCTGCGTTGAGCACCCCCGAGACCGACCCGACCGACACCCCGTTCTCCGACTTCCTCGGCTTCGAGCTGCTGCTCGACGAGCAGGACCGCGCGCTGCTCAGCTCGGTGCGGGCCTTCATGACCCGCGAGGTCGAGCCGGTCATCAACGACTACTGGACCCGTGCTGCGTTCCCCCACGACCTGCTGCCCGGGTTGGCGAGCCTCGGCATCGCCGGCCTGACCTACGACGGCCCCGGCTGCCCGGCGCGGGGCGCCCTGGTCAACGGACTGGTCGCCATGGAGCTGTCGCGCGTCGACTCCTCGATCGGCACCTTCATGGGCGTCCACGGCGGCCTGGCGATGGGGTCCATCATGCTGTGCGGCTCCCCCGAGCAGCGCGAGCGCTGGCTTCCGGCGATGGCGCGCATGGAGCTGATCGGCGCCTTCGGCCTCACCGAGCCCGACACCGGGTCGGCGATCTCGCAGGGGATGACGACCACCGCGCGCCGTGACGGCGACGGCTGGGTCCTCAACGGGCACAAGAAGTGGATCGGCAACGCGACCTTCGCCGACCTGGTCGTGATCTGGGCCAAGGACGAGGCCGACGGCGAGGTCAAGGGCTTCGTCGTGCGCGGCGACGCCGAGGGCTTCACCGCCACCAAGCAGGAGGACAAGATCGCCCTGCGGGTCGTGCAGAACGCCGAGATCGACCTGGTCGACGTGTTCGTGCCCGAGGCCGACCGGCTGCAGGAGGCCCACACCTTCGCCGACACCGCCCGGGTGCTGCGCGTGACGCGCATGGACGTCGCCTGGCAGGCCGCGGGCTGCGCGCGCGGCGCCTTCGAGCACGCGCTGCGCTACACCAAGCAGCGCGAGCAGTTCGGCCGCTCGATCGCGTCGTTCCAGATGGTCCAGGACCTGCTGGTCAAGATGCTCAGCAACGTCACCGCCTCGACCGCGATGAACGCCCGCGCCTCCCAGCTGCAGGACGCCGGCAGCCTGCGCGAGGAGCACGCCTCGCTGTGCAAGGCCCACAGCACCGTGCGGATGCGCGAGACGGTCGGCTGGGCCCGCGAGGTCCTCGGCGGCAACGGCATCCTGCTCGAGCACCACGTCGGCCGCTTCGTCGCCGACGCCGAGGCGATCTACTCCTACGAGGGCACCCGCGAGATCAACACCCTCATCGTGGGCCGCGCGATCACCGGCGAGAGCGCCTTCGTGTAGGTCTCGACGAGCTCGACCACCGAGTCGGTCCGCTGGTCGAGCCTGTCGAGACCCCGCACTGTGACCGATCGGATGTTGCACGGCCATGTACCCCCCAGTAACATAGAAGTTACTGGCCGGTAGTACCTGCGTCCGCGCCCTCCCAACATCTGACACAGAAACGGTGGGTCCATGAGCCACTACAAGAGCAACCTGCGCGACATCGAGTTCAACCTCTTCGAGGTGCTCGGGCGCGACGACGTCCTCGGCACCGGTCCGTTCGCCGAGATCGACGCCGACTCGGCCCGCTCGATCCTCGCCGAGGTCGACCGCCTCTCCCGCGAGGACCTCGCCGCGTCGTACGAGGACAGCGACCGCAACCCGCCGGTCTTCGACCCCGCGACCCACACGGCACCGATCCCCGCGTCGTTCCAGAAGAGCTACCAGGCGTGGATGGACTCCGAGTTCTGGCGCCTGCAGATCAACGAGGACCTCGGCGGCACGCCGGCCCCCTCGTCGCTGGTCTGGGCCCTGGGCGAGATGGTGCTCGGCGCCAACGCCCCCATCTGGATGTACGCCGCCGGGCCCGCCTTCGCTGGCGTCGTGCACCGCAACGGCAACGACCGCGACAAGCGGATCGCCCAGATCATGGTCGAGCGCCAGTGGGGCGCCACGATGGTGCTGACCGAGCCCGACGCGGGCTCCGACGTCGGCGCCGGCCGCACCAAGGCCACCCCCAACGACGACGGCTCCTGGAACATCGAGGGCGTCAAGCGCTACATCACCTCGGCCGAGCACGACATGAGCGAGAACATCATGCACCTCGTGCTGGCCCGCCCGGTCGGCGTCGAGGGTGTCGGCGGCCCCGGCACCAAGGGCCTGAGCCTCTTCCTCGTGCCCAAGATCCACTTCGACCACGAGACCGGCGAGCTGACCGGCGAGCGTAACGGCGTCTACGTCACCAACGTCGAGCACAAGATGGGCATCAAGGTCTCCAACACCTGCGAGGTGACCTTCGGCGACCCCGCCATCGGTGGCGGCGAGCCCGCCAAGGGCTGGCTCCTGGGCGAGGTGCACAACGGCATCGCTCAGATGTTCCAGGTCATCGAGAACGCCCGGATGATGGTCGGCACCAAGGCCATCGCCACCCTGTCCACCGGCTACCTCAACGCGCTCGACTACGCCAAGACCCGCGAGCAGGGCGCCGACCTGACCCAGTCGGGCGACAAGACCGCGCCCCGCGTCACCATCACCCACCACCCCGACGTCCGCCGCTCGCTCATGGTGCAGAAGTCCTTCGCCGAGGCGATGCGCGCCCTGGTCCTCTACACCGCGTCCTGGCAGGACAAGATCCAGGTCGCCGAGCACGCCGGCGAGGGCACGAGCGAGACCACCAAGCTCGCCAGCGCGGTCAACGACCTGCTGCTCCCGATCGTCAAGGGCTACGGCTCGGAGCGTTCGTGGGTGCTGCTCGGCACCGAGTCGCTGCAGACCTTCGGCGGCGCCGGCTTCCTGCAGGAGTACCCCGTCGAGCAGTACGTCCGCGACGCCAAGATCGACACCCTCTACGAGGGCACCACCGCCATCCAGGGCCAGGACTTCTTCTTCCGCAAGATCGTCAAGGACCAGGGCAAGGCGCTCGGCACCATCGCGGCCGAGATCCAGGAGTTCCTCGACGCCGAGGGCGGCAACGGCCGGCTCAAGAACGAGCGCGCCCTGCTCGCCACGGCCCTCGACGACGCCAACGCCATCGTCGGCCACATGATCAACGAGCTGATGTCGGCCCAGGACGAGATCCGCAACATCTACAAGGTCGGGCTCAACACCACCCGCCTGCTGATGGCCCTGGGTGACGTGGTCTGCGCCTGGCTGCTGCTGCGCGGCGCCGACGTCGCCCTGCAGAAGCTCGGCGGCGAGGTCTCCGACAAGGACAAGGCGTTCTACGAGGGCAAGGTCGCCGCGGCGCAGTTCTTCGCCCAGTACAACCTGCCCAAGGTCAGCGCCGAGCGTGCGATCGCCGAGGCCGTCGACAACTCCCTGATGGACCTCGACGAGGCCGCTTTCTGATCCACCCCCGCCGACCCGTCGCGTCTACGCGACGGGTCGGCGTGTTCTTCTGATCGACCCGTCGCGTCTACGCGACGGGTCGGCGTCTTTTTGCGGCCCGGACGGCGGTGGTGAGGCGGGACAGGGCCGCCGACTCGAGCCGCCACCGCTGCCAGAACAGGGGTACGTCGACGTGGTCGCGCGCCGACAGCACGACGAGCCGCCCCGTCGCGAGGTCCGGGTCGAGCTGGGCCGAGGGCAGCAGTCCCCAGCCCAGCCCCAGCCGCACGGCCTCGTGGAAGTCCGCCGACGTCGGCACCCGGTGCACGACCGGCGGCGCCGACAGGCCCCGCGCGACCAGCAGGTCGTGCTGCAGGGCGTCCTTCTCGTTGAAGACGACCACCGGCATCCGCGCCCAGTCGTAGCCGCGGGCCCTGCGCCAGCGCTCGGCGTACGCCGGGGACGCGGCCGGGCGGTAGCGCACCGACCCGAGGGGCTCGACGGTGCAGCCCTGCACCGCGACGGGGTCGGAGGTCACGGCGGCGAGCACGTCGCCGCGCCGCAGCAGGTCGGCCGACCAGCCCTGGTCCTCGACGTGCAGGCGCAGCCGCACGCCCTCCCAGGTGGCGACCTCGCCGACCACCCCGCGGAACCAGGTCGCCAGCGAGTCGGCGTTGACCGCGACGGGCAGGTCGACCACGGCGTCCGGCTCGGACCTCGCCTCGGCGAGGAGCAGCGCCCACTGACGCGCCATCCGCACCAGGGGCTCGCCGGCCGCGGTGGGGGTGCACGGCGCCGTGCGGCGTACGAGCACCTGGCCGGCCGACGCCTCCAGCGCCCGGATCCGCTGGCTGACGGCGCTGGTCGTCACGTGCAGGCTCCGGGCGGCGGCCTCGAAGGTGCCGTGCTCGACGATCGCGGCGAGGGCGGCGAGCTGGTCGGGCTGCATGCAGTGATCCTAAACGGTGTGCAGATTGTTTCGCTGGCCTACATCTGGTGCGACACCTAGCGTGGGAGCGTGCTCACCTCCGCCCTCGCCGGGCTCGTCACCGGTCTCAGCCTGATCGTGGCGATCGGCGCTCAGAACGCCTTCGTCCTGCGCCAGGGCCTGGCCCGCCGCCACGTCGGCCCGGTGGTGGCGGTCTGCGCGCTCAGCGACCTGGTGCTCATCGTCGCCGGGGTGGCCGGCATCGGGACGGTCGTCGAGCAGGCCGGTTGGGTGATCGACGTGGTCCGCTGGGCGGGCGTCGCCTTCCTCACCTGGTACGGCGTCAGCGCGCTGCGCCGGGCCCGGGGCGGTGACTCGCTGCAGGCCGCCACGGGCGACGACGCGACGCTGGGTCGCGCGGTGCGGACCGCGGTCGCCCTGACCTGGCTCAACCCCCACGTCTTCCTCGACACCGTCCTGCTGCTCGGGTCGATCGCCAACACGCACGAGGCCCGGTGGTGGTTCGCCGCCGGCGCGTGCACCGCGAGCGTCCTGTGGTTCACCGGCCTGGGGTACGGCGCCCGCCTGGCCCACCGGGCCCTGTCGACGGCCCGGGCCTGGCAGGTCCTCGACGTGCTGATCGGCCTGACGATGCTCGCGATCGCGGCCGGGCTCGCGCTCGGAGCGTGACCGGTGGTCGGGCGGGCGGCGGACAGGACACAATGCGGGACATGTCGCAGCAGCCGCCGTACGGCCAGGACCCCCAGCAGCCCTACGGGGGTTCCCAGCAGCCCTACCCCCAGCAGCCCTACCCGCCCTACGGCCAGGGCGCCTACCCCAACCCCTACGCGCAGCTGCCTCAGCAGAAGAGCAACACGACCCGCAACGTGCTGCTGATCGTCGGTGCGGTCGTGCTGCTGTTCTGCGGCGGGATCGTCGCCTTCTTCGTGTGGGTGGTCAACAACGTCGACGACGCGCTCGACCCCGACTTCCCCGGCTCCGAGAAGGAGCCGCTCACGGTCGCCGAGGGCGAGGCGTTCTCCATCCGCGGCTTCGACTACGCCGCGGGCTGGACGGTCGAGAACCGCGACGGCGAGGTCGTGGTGGACGGACTGCGCGCCACCAACAACCGCGACGACGAGGACGCCACCTCGGCCTACCTCAACTTCCGCTTCTACCTGGCCAACGAGCAACAGGCATCGGTGGGCTGCAACGGCGTCTTCGACATCGCCTACGGACGCAGTGTCCGGCTGCAGTGCAGCACCTACGGTGTCGAGCTCGTCGACTTCGACGAGGTCGAGGTCTACGACAACTCCTACGCGGAGTGACCCCACCTCACTAGAGTTCCCCGCATGAGCGACGCACCACGCCTGGCCGGCTACGTCGAGACCTGGTGGCAGGCGGTGCAGGACCTCCTCGCGGTCCTCGAGCAGGTGCCGGCCGAGCAGTGGAGCACCCCGACCGACCTGGCCGGGTGGGACGTGCGGGCCGTCGCGTCCCACACCGCCCACCTCGAGAGCATCCTGGCCGGCCGCCCCGAGGAGACCGCCGACGTCGGCGAGCCGCCGCACGTCACCGGGTTCATGGGTCTCTACACCGAGATCGGCGTGGTCAACCGGCGCGAGCACTCCCCCGAGCAGATCGTCGCCGAGATCCGCGAGGTCACCTCGCTGCGCCACGAGCAGCTGCTCGCCGACCCGCCCACCGACGGTGCGGCGCGGCCCGCGGTCGTCTTCGGCGGCGTCCCGTGGACCTGGGAGGTGCTGCTGCGCAACCGCCCCCTCGACGTGTGGATGCACGAGCAGGACGTACGCCGCGCGGTCGGCCGGCCCGGCGGCCTCGACTCCCGTGCGGCGCAGCACACCGCCGACTACCTCACCGAGTCGTTCGGCTTCGTCGTGGCCAAGAAGGCCGGTGCTGCCCCCGGCACCACCGCGGTGCTCGACGTCGCGGGCAGCCCCACGATCGCGTTCACCGTCAACGACGCGGGCCGCGGCGAGCGGCTGCCCGCCGTCCCGGCCGACGCGACCGTCACGCTGCGCACCGACCGCGAGACGTTCGTGCTGCTCGCCGGCGGGCGGCGTACGGCGCCGCAGGGGTCCGTCACGGTCGAGGGCGACCAGGAGCTCGGCGCCCGGATCGTCTCGGTCATGGCGACGACCCCGTGAGCGCCCCCGCCACGGGCCCGGCCGCGGCCTGGACCCTCGCCGACATCCCCGACCAGACCGGTCGCACCGTCGTCGTCACCGGCCCCTCGCTGGGCGGCCTCGGCCACCACACCGCGCTCGAGCTCGCCCGGCGCGGGGCGCGCGTCGTGCTCGCGGGCCGCACCCCGGCCAAGCTCGACGAGACGGCGTCCGCGATCGGCACGGAGGTCCCCGCGGCCGCCCTCGAGCAGCTCGTCGTCGACCTCTCCGACCTCGGCTCCGTACGCCGCGCCGGCGCCGAGGCCGCCCGCCTCGGACCGATCGACGTCCTGGTCAACAACGCTGGCGTGATGGGCACCAAGCGCCGCCGCACCGGCGACGGGCTCGACCTGCAGCTGGCCACCAACCACTTCGGGCCGTTCCTGCTGACCGGTCTGCTCCTGCCCCAGCTCGTCGCGAGCAGCGACGCGACCGTGGTGACGGTGTCGTCGATCTACCACCGCTACGCCGGCGGAGCACCGCTCTCGGACCCGACCCGACCGAGCCGCGGCCTCTACCGCACCTGGCGCGTCTACGGGCAGTCCAAGCTCGCCAACCTGCTCTTCACCGCCGAGCTCGACCGGCGCTGCCGGGCCGGCGGCGTCCCCGTCAGGGCGCTGGCCGCCCACCCCGGCTTCGCCGGCACCCACCTGGCCGCCAACGGCCAGTACGGGCGCTCGTCCGGCGGCATCGCCTCGGTCGTCGACGCCGCCATCCGCCTGGTCTCCCAGTCGGCCGCCGCCGGCGCCTGGCCGACCCTGATGGCGGCCACCGCCGACCTGCCGGGCACGTCGTACGTCGGCCCGAGCGGTCCGGCCGAGTTCGGCGGCACCCCCCAGGTCACCGTGGGCAACCGCGCCTCGCGCGACCCTGACGCCGCGCGGGCGCTGTGGGAGCTCAGCGAGTCCACGACGGGGATCACCTACCCGTAGCCGCCGCCGGGTCGGGATAGTCCCTGACGAAAATCACGGATCGCGCGACCGGATCCGTGATTTTCGTCAGGGACTAGCCCACCTGCAGCCTCCGACTACTGCCGCAGCTGCGAGCGGAACGACCGGGCCAGGACGGCGTCGGCCTGGCGCGGGGCGACCGGCGGCAGGTTGCGCCCGCCGTAGACCACGCCGCCGGTGGGCGAGGAGTAGGTCAGCCAGGTCTGGGCGCCCTGCTGGCCCAGGCCGCGCTGGGAGTAGTCGCAGACACCGTCGGGGAAGACCCCCTGCAGCGTCGCGTACTCGGCGTCGCTGAGCGGGACCAGGCCCACGTCGACGGCCGCCCGGGTCAGCGGCGTGAGCCGGCAGGACAGGACGTCGTTGTAGCGGTCGCCGCCGGCGACCTCGCGCGGGGTGGAAAGCCGCAGCTGGGCCGCGTCGGGCAGCACGCAGGTCACCTCGCCGTCGGCGTCGGTGGTCTGCAGGACGCCGGGCACGTTGGCGCAGCGGTCGGTGATGGCCAGCCGCTTGCGGGCGGCGGTGATCTTGCGGGCCAGCGGGGCCGCGGAGTGGTCGCGCTCGACGGCGTGCAGCCAGCGGTCCATCTGCAGCAACGCGTCGGTGGCCCAGCGCGGGTCGCCGATCAGCGGGGTGACGCCGAACCACATGACGCGGTTGTCGGTGTGGCCCTGGGCGCGCATCAGCCGGTCCTCGGTCCAGAAGGCGTGGGCGTAGTCGTGGGCGATGCCCGGGTCGGGCCCGCCGTGGTTGATGATCGCGACCTGGTCGAGGTTGGTCGCCTCGTTGACCAGCCCGGTGCGGTAGGCGTGGGCGACCGAGGCCGGGTCGCCGGCGATACGCCCGGCCGTGGGCTGGGAGTCGACGTCGAGCCCGCCGACCTTGACGTTGAGGTCGACGAACTGTGCGGTGGTGATGAGCCCGTCGCGCAGCGCGCCCAGCCCGTAGACCACGCCCGTGTTGGCGAACGGGACACCGCCGAAGCCGTGACCGGCGGCCTTCTCCTGCGGGGTCCACACCGACGGCGGGCGCGGGCCGAGCTGGTTGACCAGCAGGTCGAGCACCGAGCAGCGCACGCCGCTCGGGTTGGTCTCGGAGTCGTAGCGCGTGGTCACGTCGCCGGCGACCGGGTCGAGCGTGCCGGGGCAGGCGTGCTCGGGGTCGAGGGCGGCCTTGAAGAGCCCCTCGTCGGCCACGACCGCGTTGACGTGGGTCAGGTGGCCCTCGACGGCGGCGAACTGGGTCGGCGACCAGAGCACGCCGGACGCCCAGCGCGACGGGTCCTCGAAGTAGAGCCGCAGCAGGTGGTAGTCGGCGAACTGCGCGCCGGCGCTGAAGGTGTCGGGGTAGGAGCAGGTCGTGACCAGGCCCTGGTAGATGCCGGGGTAGGCGTTGGCCACCGTGTGCTGGGCGATCGAGCCGCCCGAGCAGCCCGTGCCGATGGTGTAGCGGATGCTGCCGTACTGCTCGACCACCCGCTCCTTGGCCATCAGCACCGACTCGGCGTTCATGGCGACGCTGCAGTTGTGCCCGGTGTTGTCGAGGGCGGTCGAGAGCACGGTGAAGCCGCGCCCCAGCGCCGTGACGTACGACGGGGTCAGGCCGGGGGTCCCCGACGGGATCGTGCCGGAGTAGTCGTCGAGCGGCGGCTGGCCCGGCGTGTAGGACGCCCCGCACCCGCCGCCGTGGGTGACGAGCACCTTGTGGTTGTACTGGGGCTGCGGCGCGAAGCGCGACCACGGCTTGCCGACCTGCCACAGCGTGAGGATCGTGTAGCGGTCACGGTCCTGGAAGCCGTCCTCGCGGCGTACGACGAACGGCACCTCGACGCCCCGGTCGGTCGTCGTCGTGGCGACGTCGGCGGGCGGGTGTTGGGGGTCGTAGGGCTGCAGCCCCGGCTGGAGCGGGTCGGTGGACCGGTAGAGGTAGCGGTAGGTCGCGGGCCGGTTGCACTGCGCGTCGCGCGCCCCGGCCTGGCAGCGGTAGTGCTGCGTCTGAGGACCGGAGAAGAGCGGACCACCGGCCGGGTGGTTGGTGATGACCAGGCGCCCGGCGTAGCCCTGGGCGGTGGCGGTGACCACGTTGCGGCCGACGCGCAGGCCGGTCAGGTAGGCCTCGTAGCGACCGCGGCTGCGCAGCGCGAACCGGCCGGTCACGTCGCGCCCGTTGAGCGTCATCCGCAGCGTCGTACGCCGCAGCTCGCGGACCACCTCGACGGCCACCCGCGCGTCGCCGCCCGAGATCAGGTCGGGCCGGTTGGAGGTGGTGAAGACCCGCAGCGGCTTCGGCGCCGCGGGCTTGGCCGAGACGGACGCGGCCGGACGGTCGGGCACCGGTACGACGGCGGTCGCCCCCGGCGTGAGCGGGAGGCCCGTCGCGGCGAGCGCGACGAGCAGGGAAGCGGCCGAGAGGCGGGCGCGCAGGGACACGAGGGACTCCGTTCCGGGTCGCGGGTGACGACCGTCACCTCCTCAACGAGGGCCTGTTGTCGGGGTCACGCCGCACCGGCCCCTCGGACCCCGGCCGCGGCCGTGGTTCGATGACCGGCATGGCCGACCCCCGCGCTGGACAGCTCGCCGCCCCCTCCGACCTGGTCGACGTCGCCCACCTGGTGACGGCCTACTACACCGGCGTGCCCGACCCCGACGGTGACGACTGGGTCGACCAGCAGGTCGCCTTCGGCACCAGCGGCCACCGCGGGTCGTCGCTCAAGACGTCGTTCAACGAGACGCACATCCTGGCCACGACGCAGGCGATCTGCGACTACCGACGCCAGCAGGGCTACGACGGCCCGCTGTTCATCGGTCGCGACACCCACGGCCTGTCCGAGCCGGCCTGGGCCACGGCGCTGGAGGTGCTGGCCGCCAACGACGTGACGGTGCTGGTCGACTCGCGCGACGCCTACACCCCCACGCCCGCGGTCTCGCACGCCATCATCCGCGCCAACGTCGGCAGGACCTCCGGGCTCGCCGACGGCATCGTCGTCACCCCGTCGCACAACCCGCCGTCCGACGGCGGCTTCAAGTACAACCCGCCCCACGGCGGCCCGGCCGACACCGACGCCACCTCGGTGATCGCGGCCCGGGCCAACGCGCTGATCAAGGGCGGCCTGGCCGAGGTCCGCCGTACGCCGTACGAGCGGGCCCGCCGAGCGGCCGGCTCCTACGACTTCCTCGGCACCTACGTCGACGACCTGCCGTCGGTGGTCGACCTGGACGCGATCAGGCAGGCCGGGGTGCGGATCGGTGCCGACCCGCTGGGGGGCGCGTCGGTGCACTACTGGGGTGAGGTCGCCGACCGCCACGGCCTCGACCTGACCGTGGTCAACCCGCTGGTCGACGCGACGTGGCGCTTCATGACGCTCGACTGGGACGGAAAGATCCGGATGGACTGCTCGTCACCCGACGCGATGGCGTCGCTGGTCGCGCGCCGCGCCGACTTCGACGTCGCCACCGGCAACGACGCCGACGCCGACCGCCACGGCATCGTCACCCCCGACGCCGGGCTGATGAACCCCAACCACTTCCTGGCCGTCGCCATCCAGTACCTCTTCGGCGGCGCGCGCCCCGGCTGGCCCGAGGGCGCCCGCATCGGCAAGACGCTGGTGTCGTCGTCGATGATCGACCGCGTCGCGGCCGGGCTCGGCACGCCGATGGTCGAGGTGCCGGTCGGCTTCAAGTGGTTCGTGCCCGGCCTGATCGACGGGTCGTTCGGCTTCGGCGGCGAGGAGTCGGCCGGGGCGTCGTTCCTGCGCCAGGACGGCTCGACGTGGACCACCGACAAGGACGGGCTGATCCTGTGCCTGCTGGCCGCCGAGATCATCGCGCGCACCGGTCGCACCCCGAGCGAGCACTACGCCGACCTGGTCAACCAGCACGGCGCCCCGGCGTACGCCCGCATCGACGCCCCGGCCACCCGCGAGCAGAAGGCCGCCCTCGCGGCCCTGTCGCCCGACGCGGTCACCGCGACGTCGCTGGCCGGCGAGGCCATCACCGCCAAGCTGACCGAGGCCCCCGGCAACGGCGCCCGCATCGGCGGCCTCAAGGTGACGACGCAGTCGGCGTGGTTCGCCGCGCGACCGTCGGGCACCGAGGACGTCTACAAGATCTACGCCGAGTCGTTCCGCGGGCCCGAGCACCTCGCCGAGGTGCAGGACGCCGCCCGGGAGGTGGTGTCGGCCGCGCTGGGCTGAGCCGGCGCGTCGAGCCCGGCGGGGGTTTCACCGCCTCAGCGGTGAAACTCCCATCCACGCGAGCACCGTCGGTCAGACCGCAGCCTTCTCGGCCTTCTGGCGCTTCTCGAGCTGCACCAGACGCGCCTGGGCGGCGCGGCGGACCTTGGGGCCCTTGGTGCTCATCGCCCACAGCAACTTGGCCTGCGCGGGGAGGTTCTTGGGCGTGGTGGTGGCCAGGAACCCGTTGGGCAGCGACAGGCGCACGACGCGGTGCCAGGCCGACAGCACCTGCTTCGGCAGCGGCGCCTCGTGGTAGTTGAGCTCGTACTTGTCGAACAGCGCCTCGACGCGGGGGGCGATCTCGGCGTAGCGGCTCGACGGCAGGTCGGGGAACAGGTGGTGCTCGATCTGGTGCGAGAGGTTGCCGGTCATCAGGTGCATGGCCTTGGAGCCGGAGATGTTGGCCGAGCCGAGCATCTGGCGCAGGTACCACTGGCCGCGGGTCTCGTCCTCGGGGATCGACTTGCGCTCGAAGGTCTCGACGCCCTCGGGGAAGTGGCCGCACATGATGACCGAGTGCGACCACAGGTTGCGCACGAGGTTGGCGGTGAAGTTGGCGGTGAGGATCGGCAGCGTGGCGCCGAACGGCAGGCCGAGCGCGGGGTGGACGACGTAGTCCTTGGTGGCCTGCTGGCGGATCTTGCGCAGGGTCTTGGCGAGGTCGGACTTGAACTTCTCGCTGCGCTTCTCCTTCGGGATCGACAGGTTCTTGCCGAGCTCGAGGTCGTAGGCCGCGATGCCGTACTCGAAGAAGCAGGCGTTGATGAAGTTCCACAGCGGCTGGCCGAGGTGGAAGGGGTGCCAGCGCTGGTCCTCGTCGATGCGCATGATGCCGTAGCCGAGGTCGTTGTCCTTGCCCACGATGTTGGTGTAGGTGTGGTGGACCTCGTTGTGGGAGTGCTTCCAGCCCTCGGCGGTCGAGGCGTTGTCCCACTCCCAGGTGGTCGAGTGGATCTTGGGGTCGCGCATCCAGTCCCACTGGCCGTGCATGACGTTGTGGCCGATCTCCATGTTCTCGAGGATCTTGGCGACCGACAGCCCGAGGGTGCCGAGCACCCACAGCGGCGGCAGCGCCGAGCCGAGGAGCACCGCGCGCGAGCCGAGCTCGAGCTTGCGCTGCACGTCGACGACCTTGCGGATGTAGGCCGCGTCCTTCTCTCCGCGCGCGTCGAGCACGTCCTGACGGATCGCGTCGAGCTCGACGCCGATCTGCTCGACGTCCTCGGGCGTGAGGTGGGCGGTCGGGTTGACGTCCTGCTTGGTGATGACGGTCATGGTGACTCCTCGGGTGATCGAGCGTGGGTCAGCGGTCGATGGTGCACGGGCCGGCGGCCGCGCTGATGCAGGTCTGGATGGCGACGCCGTCGCCGGGGGTGGCCACGGTGACCTGGCCGTTGCGCAGGTCGCGGACGACGCCCTCGCGCAGCGGCAGGACGCAGCCGAAGCACACGCCGATGCGGCAGCCGCTGGGCATGAGCGCCCCGGCCGCCTCGGCGACGTCGAGCAGGGGCGTGTCACCGGCGGCGTCGACGGTGACGCCGGTCGTGGCGAGGGTGAGGGAGCCGCCCTCGCCGGACGCCTCGAGCAGCGGGGTGCGGAAGCGCTCGGTGGTCAGGTCGAGGCCGCGCGCGGCGTGGTGGGCCTCGAGGGCGTCGAGCAGGCCGGCGGGGCCGCACGCGTAGGCGAGGCGCTCGTCGAGGTCGGGGACGATCGTGGAGAGGGAATCGACGTCGAGCATGCCGTCGCGGTCGTCGTAGCGCTCGACGAGCGTGAGGTGGCCGGCCGCGGCGTGGGCGCGCAGCTCGTCGCGGAAGATGGCCGAGTCCTCGTTGACGTTGACGTGGACCAGCGTGATGTCGGTCGCCGGCGTGGTGGCGCGGGAGAAGAGGTTGCGCAGCATGCCGATGACCGGGGTGATGCCGGAGCCGGCCGTGACGAGCAGCAGCTTGGCGGGCAGCGGGTCGGGCAGCACGAAGTCGCCCTCGGCCTGGGCGAGCTGCACCATCTGGCCGGCGCGGGCGCGTCGTACGAGATAGCCGGAGACGACGCCGCCGGGGATCGCCTTGACGGTGATCGACAGGCAGCCGTCGCGGCGGGGGCCGTGCGTCAGGGAGTAGGTGCGCCACAGGCGCACGCCGTCGACGTCGACCCCGACGCGGACGTACTGGCCGGGCACGTGACCGGCCCAGTCCTTGCTCGGCTTGAGCACCACGGTGGCGGAGTCGGCGGTCTCGGGGCGGACCTCGACGATCCGGCCGCGCAGGCCGGTGTCGCCCAGGCCACCACGCAGCGGGTGGAAGACGTCGAGGACGTCGTCGAGGTCGAGCGGGGTCACGGCGGCGTCGGCGAGGCGCCGCAGGCGCTGGCGGAGGCCACCGCGGCGGGTGCCGCCGGAGGGTCCGTACAGAGCGGGGGAGGTCATGCCCCTAGTCTGCCGATCCCAGGCGCTAAACTCCTGACCACTCGACGTGAAGATCGGCGTCGCTTTTGTTCGTAGGAGACAACAATGCCGTCACGCGCCCGGTCCGCCCGCCCCACCGGTCCCCAGGGCCTGCTCCTGCCCGCGGCGGTCGCCACCCAGATCCGCGACGGGCTGCCCGGGGTCGCCGACGCGGTGGTCGCCGCGATCATCGAGGAGGTGCCGGGTTACACCGACGCCTTCAACGGCCCGATGGGCCAGACCATCCGCCAGGCCGTGCAGATCGCGCTGGGCGGCTTCTTGTCCTTGGCCAGCGGACGTCGCGGCACCGACCCCCGTACGCCGACCGCCCCGGCCGTCGACGGCGCCTACCAGCTGGGCCGCGGCGAGGCCCGCAGCGGCCGCAGCACCGAGGCGATCCTGTCGGCGTACCGCATCGGCGCGCGGGTGTCGTGGCAGCAGATGGCGCAGGGCGCGGTGCGCGCGGGCCTCGACGCCGAGACCCTCGCCTCCTTCGCCGCGCTCGTGTTCGCCTACATCGACGAGCTCTCGGCAGCCAGCGTGGCGGGCCACGCCGACGAGCTGGCCACCACCGGCCGGGTGCGCGAGCAGCGCCTCGAGCGCCTGGCCCACCACCTGGTCACGGGGTCGCCCGAGGACACCGTGTGGGCCGCCGCCGAGCGCGCCGACTGGCCGGCGCCACGCACCCTCTCGGCCGTCGTGACGCCCGAGTCGCAGGTGCGGCCGCTGCTGGCGGCGCTCTCTCCCCTGACCCTGCAGGCCGCCGACCCGCCCGGGCTCGACGACGGGGTCCTGCTGCTGGTGCCCGACGCCCACGGCCGCTCGCGCGCCCGCCTGCTGCGGGCCGTGGCCGAGCGCGGGGCCACCGCCGGACCGCCCCGCCCGTGGCTGGCCGTGCGCGCGTCGTACGAACGGGCGCTGCGGGCGCGCACGCTGGGCCTGGGGCCCGACACCGAGGAGCACCTGCCCGCGCTCGTGCTCACCGCCGACCCCGAGGCGCTCGCCGACCTGCGCACCCGGGCGCTCGCGCCGCTCGCGGACCTGCGGCCCGGCACCGTCGACAAGCTCGCCGAGACCCTGAGGCTTTGGCTGCTGCTCCAGGGGCGGCGCGACGAGGTCGCCGCCGCGCTGTTCGTGCACCCCCAGACCGTGCGCTACCGCATGGGCCAGGTCCGCGAGGCCTACGGCGACACCCTCGACGACCCCCAGGTGGTGCTGGCGCTGACCCTGGCGCTCGGGGTGCCCCCCGTAGCCTCGGACGAGTGATCCGAGCAGCCGCCGCCGTTGCCACCGCCGCCCTGCTGGCCGCGCTGAGCGCCTGCTCCGGCGACCCCGACGACGGGGCCGCGGCCGTGCCGCCGTCGGCGGCGTCGACCCCGTCGACCCCGTCGTCCCCGTCGACCCCGGCGACCCCGGCGACCTCCGGCAGCCCGACGACGCCGGCCAGCCCGTCGGCACCCGCCGTCGGCCCGCAGTACGTCGCCCTCGGCGACTCCTACGCCGCCGCCCCGGGCGTGCCCGCGACGTCGGGGGCCGACGGGTGCTTCCGCTCCAGCGGCAACTACGCGCAGCTGGTGGCCGCCCGCACCGGCCTGTCGGTCACCGACGTCACCTGCAGCGGCGCGACCACCCAGGACGTGCTCACCCGCCAGGTCCCGTCGCTGTCGGCCGAGACCGAGCTGGTCACCGTCGGCATCGGCGGCAACGACTCCGACCTGTTCACCTCGCTGCTGCAGAGCTGCCTCGGACTGGCCTCCTCCGACCCGGGCGGCACCCCGTGCTCCGACGCGATCGGGGCCCAGGTCGACCAGACGCTGCCCCGGACCGAGGCCGACCTCGGCACCCTGTTCGACGCGATCGCCGAGGCCGCGCCCGACGCCCAGGTGCTCGTGGTCGGCTACCCCCGGCTGCTGCCGACCTCCGGCTCGTGCCCCGACCTGGTCCCGCTGGCCGCCGGCGACTACCCGCTGCTCAACGAGGTGACCGACCGTCTCTCCGGCGCCCTGCGCACCCAGGCCTCCGCCCACGACTTCGAGTTCGTCGACCTGGCCCGCCCCAGCCGCGGCCACGACATCTGCTCGGCCGACCCGTGGGTCAACGGCGTGTCCGTCGCCCCCGACGGCACGATCCCCTTCCACCCCTTCGCCGCCGAGCAGCGGGCCGTCGCCGGGATCATCACGACATTTCTGTAGGACGTCCGACTACCTCGTACGATTTGCCCGTGCTCCATCGACGACGCCCTCCCGCGCGCCTGCTGCTGGCCGCCGCGCTGGTGGTCGCGACCCTCGCGGGGTGCGCCGCCCGGGCTGACCAGGGCGCGCTGCCCGACGCCCCCGCGGCCTCCCCGGCCGCCCCCACGACCGGGTCGGCCGGCTCGACGGCACCGACGCCGGACGACGCGCTCGACGTCTACGTCGCCATGGGCGACTCCTACACCGCGGCGCCGCTCTTCCCGCTCGACGACGCCCGGGTCATCGACGACTGCCTGCGCTCCGACTCCAACTACCCGACGCTGGTCGCCGACGAGCTCGGCATCACCGTCGACGACGTCAGCTGCTCGGGCGCCTCGACGACGAGCATCTTCAGCGAGCAGAGGTTCACGACCAAGACCCAGCCGCCGCAGATCGACGCCCTCTCGCCCGACGCCGACCTGGTCACGGTCGGCATCGGGGCCAACGACTTCACGTTCTTCTCCGACATGATCTTCGACTGCCTGGCCGTGGCCGACCGCGACGTGCAGGGCGCCCCCTGCCGCGAGTCCAACACCGACGCCGAGGGCCGCGACCGGCTGCGCCGCAACCTGGTCAAGATCCGCACCAACGTCAAGAAGGTCGTCGAGGCGATCGCGCAGCGCGCGCCCGACGCCCGCATCCTGCTCGTCGGCTACCCGCAGATCATCCCCGACCAGGGCACCTGCCGTCCGCGGCTGCCGCTGGCCGTCGGCGACTACGCCTACACCCGCGACCTCAACCTGCAGCTCGCGCGCGCCGTCCGCAACGGCGGCGTCTCCGCCGGCGCCGAGTACGTCGACCTCGTCGCCGCCAGCCAGGGCCACGACATCTGCGCCGAGCAGCCGTGGGTCGCCGGCATCCGCGGCAAGGACAACCGGGCCGCCGGCCTGCACCCCTACCCCGCCGAGCAGGAGGCCGTCGCCTCGCTCGTGCTCGGGATGCTCTGACCGAGGCGCCACCCGACCCGCTGTAACTCACCGTTACGTGCACTCCCCCACCGGTCTACGGGTGGGCAAGTGCACGTAACGGTGAGTTACATGTCGCCCGACCGGTGCACGACCCGCCCCCCGACGACCGTCAGCGCGACGCTCGTACGCCGCAGGGCAGCAGCGGCCTCGCGGGCCGAGCCGGCCGGGGCGAGGGGGTCGTGGTCGAGCAGGACGAGGTCGCCCAGCGAGCCGACCCGCACGGTCGGCTGCTCGTCGACCGAGGCGGCCAGGGCCTCCTGCGGCGTGAGGGCGTGCTCGGGGTGCCAGGCGTCGCGGTCGTCGTCGTCGCGGCCGCGGTGGACGGCGGCGGCGATCGCCAGCCACGGGTCCAGCGGCGAGACCGGGGCGTCGGAGCCGAGCACGAGCCGGGCGCCGGCCTCGAGCATCCAGCGGAACGCGAAGGACCGGTCGCCGCGACCGGGCCAGATCAGCTCGGTCAGGTCGCGGTCGTCGAGCAGGTGCGCGGGCTGCACCGAGGCGCGCAGCCCGAGGTCGGCGAGCCGGGTCACGTCGGGGCGCGCGACGAGCTGGGCGTGCTCGATCGAGCCGCGGGCGCCGGTGGCGGCGTAGGCGTCGAGCGCGGCGGACAGCGCAGCGTCGCCGATCGCGTGCGTGGCGACCTGGAGCCCGGACATGTGGGCGCGCGCGAGCAGCGCCGACAGCTCGTGCGCGGGCAGGTTGGCGGCCCCGGTCGGCTGCTCGAGGCGGTCGCCGTCGGCGTAGGGCTCGCAGCACCAGGCCGTGCGGGTGTTGAGCGAGCCGTCGCTGATGATCTTGAGCGAGCCCATCACCAGCCGGTCGTCGCCGGGCACCAACGGCGTGCCGGTGCGCAGCCCGGCCTCGATCACCGACTCGAGGCGGTCGGCGTACGACGCCATGCGCACGCGCAGCAGGTCGCAGCCGTCGTGCCAGCGCTCGCGCCACTCGTCGGCGCCCCCGGTGAACTCGAAGTCGACGAGCCCGACCACCCCCTGCGCGGCCGCGGCCGCGAGCGTGGAGCGGTAGGCCGCGGGGCCGTCCCCGGCCTCGCCGGTGAGCCGGGTCAGCAGCTCGTAGGCCGCGAACCACTCGTTCTCGCGCACCACCTCGTCGCGCACGCCGAGCCCGAGCGCGGCCAGCGCGGCGCTGTTGAGCCAGGCGTGGTGGGCGTCGCCGGCGATGAGGACGACCGGGGTCACCCCGGAGACCTCGTCGAGCTCGGTGACGGTGACCTCGCGGGTCCAGACCCCGGGGCGGTGACCGAAGCCGATCACCGGGCGCCCCGGCCGCTCGGCGACGAGCCCGGCCACCAGCGCCCGCGCCTGCTCGGGCGAGGTGAGGGCCGAGGTGTCGACGCGCTGCTGGCTCAGGGTCCACTGGCCGAGGTGGACGTGCTGGTCCCACAGCCCCGGCACGAGCCAGCGCCCGCCGGCCGCGACCTCCTCGACCCCGTCGGGCCGGGTCAGTCCCGGACCGACCGCGGTGACGACCCCGTCGGTCACCAGGACGTCGACGGGCGCGCCGAACACCGGGTCGCCCGTCAAGGGCACGATCCGGGTCTCTCGCAGCAGCAGGCCGGTCATCTGGTCAGGCATCGCGACGACGCTAGCCAACGCCCGGCGTACCGGCTGACATAGGGTCGCGCCTGTGAAGGTCCGGGTCCTGGTCGCGGTGCTACTGGCGCTGGCCGTCGGTGCCGCCGGTGGCTGGGCGCTCGCCGCGTCGCGGCCCGACCCCGAGCCGGGGCACCCGGTCGCCTTCTCCGACCCCGCGCCCGTGCCGGCCCAGAGCCCCAGCCTGCCCGTGCAGGTCACCGAGCCCGATCCCGACGACCCGCCGCTGGCCCCGGGCCTGGCCCTGGAGACCCGCACCCTCCAGGCGCCGCCTGTCGACGGTCGACCCAGTCCGCTGCGGGTCACGCTGCCCGTCCCGGTCGGCTGGGTCGGCGGCGCCGTCGCCATGCCCGACCCCGACGACCCGGTCCGCTTCCAGTTCCGGGTGCCGCTCAACGACACCAACTCGTACGGACTGCGCGTCGACCTCTTCACCGGGCCACCGATCACCGTCGAGCGGGCGGTCGGGGCCCGCCAGGCCGCGATGCGCTCGGCCGACACCGAGGGCAACTTCCAGGACCTCGGGTTCGCTGAGGAGCAGGACGACGGGTTCCTGGCCGACTACATCCTCGACGGCTACCGCCGCTACTCGCTCGAGCGGTTCTTCTCCGGCCCCGACCCCGACGTCGCCTACGTGACGGTGGCGGTGGTCGGGCGCCAGCAGGACCTGCAGGGCATGGAGTACCTCGTGGACCGGATCTCCGAGGGCCTGCGACCCGGCTGAGCGACGGGCGCCCGTCAGAGCGTGCGGACCGAGGCCAGCGTGCGGTTGGCCAGCACCTGGTCGTGGGCGCGCACCTGCACCCACAGCAGCTGGTCGTCGTTGAGCTTGACCACCCGCTCGGCGGTCACGACGCCGCCGGGGCACCGGCTGAAGAGCACCGTGACCGACGGGGTCGCGTCGGCGCTGTCGCGCACGGGCTGCCCGGCCCGCTCGCACTCCGGGTGCTGCGGGACCGTGTCGGGCAGCTCGCTTCCGGGCACCAGGCCGACGAAGACGCCGTCGCCGTCGGTGGTCCAGGTGCGGGAGGTGCCGGCCGACAGGGCGGCGTAGGCCTGGTCGTCCTGGCCGATCGGGGGGACCCACTCGTCGCGCGCGACGGCGTCCCAGGCCGAGGGCACCTCGACCGAGAGGGTGCCGGTGGAGTCGACGACCTCGGTCTGCGTGGCCACGGCGGGGGGCGCGTCGAGCACGTCCTGCCCGTAGTAGCCCGCCACCGCGCCACCACCCAGCGCGACCAGCACCGCGGCGGCGACCGCGAGGGCCGACCCCACCCGCCGCCGGCGGCGGGGCGGCACCGGGTCGGGCAGCGGCTCGTCGGTCGTCAGCGGCGAGGGTCGGGGCCCGGGCATCGTCAGCGCGGGGTCGACCGGGAGCACCCGGGTGCCGGGGTCGGTCGTCGCGCCGTTCCAGTCGCGCAGGGCACCGCCGAGCGCGTCGACGTACGCCGTGACCGAGGGCCAGCGGTCCTCCCGGTCATGGGCCAGCGCGCGACGCACCACCTGCTCGACGGCCACCGGGAAGTCACGCCCCGGGACCGACAGCGCCACCGGCTCCGCGCCCGCCGCGGCGGCGGGCAGCGACGCGTGGTTCCAGGGCAGTCGACCGCTGAGCAGCAGGAAGGTCAGCACGCCCAGCGAGAACTGGTCGGCGCGCGCGTCGGGGGTCTCGCCCTGGGCCTGCTCGGGGGCGACGTAGGCGGGGGTGCCGGCGATCATCGTCAGCCGCGACGACACGTCGAGGGCCTTGCCGAGGCCGAGGTCGCCGACCATGGCGCGCACCCCGCTCGCACCCGCGGTCGGGTCGACGGTGCGGAAGAGCACGTTGGCCGGCTTGACGTCGCGGTGGAGGATGCCGCGGTCGTGGAGCGCCTGCAGGCCGGCCCCGACCTGGGCGACGACCTCGAGCGCCTGGGGCACGGTGACGCCCTGGTCGGCGCCGAGCCGGTCGGCCAGCGAGCCCTGGTCGGCGTAGGCCATGACCAGGTAGGGGCGACCGTCGTCGAGGGTGCCAGCGTCGTAGACGGGCACGACGTGCGGCGACTCGACGCGCCGCAGGTAGCGACCCTCCTCGACGAAGCGCGTGCGCACCTCGTGCTGCTCGGCCCAGTTGTCGGCCAACACCTTGATCGCGACCGGCGCGTCGAGCTGCTCGTCGTAGCCGAGCCACACCGTCGCGAACCCGCCGCTGCCGATCCGGCGGCGTACGGCGTAGCGTCCGAAGTGGCTCGGCCCGCTGGTCGGGGGCGGGCTCGGTTCGGACACCGGTGCATTATCGTGCACAGGCCTGAAGTTCCTCGGGTGGGGAAGGTGGACGGCATGTCCTCTGCACACGACCGACCGTCGTACGGCGGCGAGACGACGCCCGACGAGATCGACGACCTGGCCCACCGCGCCCAGGCCGGCGACGCCGCCGCGCTCGACGCCCTGCTGACCGCGATCCGCCCGCGGACGCTCAACGTGTGCCGGGGGGTGCTGCCCCACACCCCCGACGCCGAGGACGCCTGCCAGGAGGCGCTGCTCAACATCGCGACCAAGATCGGCTCGTGGGGCGGTCGCGGCCGCTTCACCACCTGGACCCACGTGGTGGCCGTCAACAGCGCCCGCACGACCTACCGGCGGATGAAGAACCAGGCCGCGGCCTACGACCCGCAGGAGCACAACCCGCTCGGCGAGAAGCCCGACCCCCGCACCACCAGCGTCATCGCGGGCACCCGCCTCGACCTGCTCGAGGCGATGGAGACCATCGAGAAGGACCACCCGCAGTACGTCGAGCCGCTGCTGCTGCGCGACGTCTACGGCATGGCCTACGACGAGATCGCGGCGCTGCTCGGCGTGCCGCTCGGCACGGTGAAGGCCCAGATCCATCACGGCCGCAAGCTCGCACGCCCGCTGCTGCGCGGCCAGGACTGACAGCGGCGGTCCGACCCGCCCGCGACCACTCGTCGTACCGGCACGACCGCTCGGCGCAGGCGCGTCCCCGTTAGGCGCAGGCTCGGCCCCGCGGCCCTGACAGCCCGACGACGCGCTCCTAGCGTGACCGGCGTCACGTCAACCGAGAGGCGCCCCCGAATGTCGAACGACACCCAGCAACCGCGCGGCACAGCCCTGCGCCACGACCCCGTGTACGACACCCTGCAGTCCTCAGCCGACTTCATCGAGCTGCGTCGGCGCTACCGGACCTTCGTCCTGCCGGCCACCGCGCTCTTCCTGAGCTGGTTCCTGCTCTACGTCGTGATGTCCAACTGGGCCGGCGACTTCATGTCGACGAAGGTGGTCGGCAACGTCAACGTCGCCCTGGTCTTCGGGCTGCTGCAGTTCGTCACGACCTTCCTGATCGCCTACGTCTACAGCCGCTACTCCACCGCGCGTCTCGACCCGTTGGCCGACAGCCTCAACCACCAGTACGAGGAGGGGAAGCGCTGATGGACCACCAGGTGCTCACCACGGTCCTGTTCCTGGCGGTCGTCGCCCTGACGGTCTTCATCACCGTCCGCGCCAGCCGCTCGACGTCCGGCACGTCGGACTTCTACGCCGGGGGCCGCTCCTTCACCCCGGTGCAGAACGGGCTCGCGCTCGGGGGCGACTACATGTCCGCGGCGTCGTTCCTCGGCATCACCGGCATCATCGCGCTGTCGGGCTACGACGGCTTCCTGTACTCGATCGGCTTCCTGGTCGCCTGGCTCGTCGCCCTGCTGCTCGTGGCCGAGATGCTGCGCAACGCCGGCCGCTTCACGATGGCCGACCAGCTCGCCTTCCGGATGCGGCAGACGCCGGTCCGGGTCGCGGCCGCCACGTCGACCGTCGTGGTCTCGATCTTCTACCTGCTCGCCCAGATGGTCGGCGCCGGCGCCCTCGTGGCGCTCCTGCTCGACGTCGACAGCCAGGGCGTCAAGAACCTGGTGATCCTCGGCGTCGGGGCCCTGATGATCTTCTACGTCACCGTCGGTGGCATGAAGGGCACCACGTGGGTCCAGATCATCAAGGCGGTCCTGCTGATGGCCGGCTCGGCACTGATCGTCGTCCTGGTCCTGGCCAAGTTCGACTTCAACGTCTCCGACCTCCTCGGGGCAGCAGCCGACAACAGCGGCAAGGGCCAGTCGTTCCTGGAGCCCGGGCTGAAGTACGGCAGCACCCTGACCAGCAAGCTCGACTTCGTCAGCCTCGGGATCGCCCTGGTGCTCGGCACGGCCGGGCTGCCGCACATCCTGATCCGCTTCTACACCGTCCCGACGGCGCGCGACGCGCGCAAGTCGGTGCTCTGGGCGATCGGCCTGATCGGCGTGTTCTACCTCTTCACGCTGGTCCTCGGCTTCGGTGCGGCGGCGCTGCTCGACGTCACCACGCTCGACGCATCCGGCAACCTCGCCGCCCCCAAGCTCGCCGAGGTGGTCGGCGGTGGCGCCGACTCGACCGGCGGCGCGATCCTGCTGGCGCTGATCGCGGCGGTCGCGTTCGCCACGATCCTCGCGGTGGTCGCGGGGCTCACCCTGACCTCGTCGGCCTCGGTGGCCCACGACGTCTACAACAACGTGATCAAGAAGGGTCAGGCCACCGAGAAGGAGGAGATCAAGGTGACCCGGATGGCGGCGGCCGGCATCGGCCTCGTCGCGATCCTGCTGGCCATCCCGGCGCAGAACCTCAACATCGCCTTCCTGGTCGCCCTGGCGTTCGCGGTCGCCGCGTCGGCCAACCTGCCGACGATCGTGCTCAACATGTTCTGGCGGCGCTTCAACACCCGCGGCGCCCTGTGGAGCATCTACGGCGGCCTCGTCTCCGCCGTGGGCCTGGTGATCTTCTCGCCCGTCATGTCGGGCAAGGGGATCAGCCCGACCACCGGCAAGAACCTGTCGTTGCTCCCGACCAGCATCGACATCTCGTGGTTCCCGCTGGAGAACCCCGGCCTGGTGTCGATCCCGCTGGGCTTCCTCTTCGGGATCATCGGCACGCTGTCCAAGCGTGAGGCGGCCTCCGAGGAGCGCTACACCGAGCTCGAGGTGCGGGCCCTGACCGGCGCCGGTGCCGAGAAGGCCACGGCGCACTGAGCACGCACTGACCCCGGCCACGCCCGCCGGACCGGCCCGTCGTCCCTCGTGACGCCGGGCCGGTCCAACGCGGGCGCAACCCGACCTCGTTAGTGTGACGAGCGTCGCCACCCCGACCCGTAGCCAGCACCGTCGTAGGAGACCAGGAGCCACCGTGAGCGAAGAGACCCAGCCCGAGGCCATGCTGTCCAACCTCCTCCAGGAGGACCGCACGTTCGCGCCGCCGGCCGAGCTGGCCGCGCACGCCAACCTCGGTGCCGAGGCCTACGAGCGCGCCGAGGCCGACGTCGAGGCCTTCTGGGCCGAGCAGGCCGAGCGGCTCTCGTGGACGAAGAAGTGGGACCGGGTCCTCGACTGGGACGACCCGCCGTTCGCCAAGTGGTTCGTCGGCGGCACGCTCAACGCGGCCTACAACTGCGTCGACCGCCACGTCGAGGCCGGCCGCGGCGACAAGGTCGCGATCCACTTCGTCGGCGAGCCGGTCGACGACGACCCGGCCGCTGGGTCGGCCGCCGGGTCGGCCCACAAACGCTCCATCACGTACGCCGAGCTCAAGGACCTCGTCTCGCAGGCCGCCCACGCCCTGACCGACCTGGGGGTCGAGGCCGGCGACCGGGTCGCGATCTACATGCCGATGATCCCCGAGGCCGTCGTCGCGATGCTGGCGTGCGCGCGCATCGGCGCCCCGCACACGGTGGTCTTCGGCGGGTTCTCCTCCGACGCCCTCGCCTCCCGGCTCGAGGACTGCCAGGCCAAGGTCGTGGTCACCTCCGACGGCGGCTACCGCCGCGGGGCGGCCTCGGCGCTCAAGCCCGCCGTCGACGAGGCCCGCGCCAAGGCCGAGACGCTGGGCCACACGGTCACCAAGGTCCTCGTCGTCAAGCGCACCGGCCAGGAGGTCGCGTGGGACGACGCCGTCGACGTCTGGTGGCACGACGCGGTCGAGCAGGCCCCGACCGAGCACACCCCGCAGGCCTTCGACGCCGAGCACCCGCTGTACGTCATGTACACCTCCGGCACGACCGGCAAGCCCAAGGGCATCCTGCACACCACCGGCGGCTACCTGACCGGCACGTCCTTCACCCACTGGGCGGTCTTCGACCTCAAGCCCGAGACCGACGTCTACTGGTGCACCGCCGACATCGGCTGGGTGACCGGCCACTCCTACATCGTCTACGGCCCGCTGGCCAACGGCGCGACGCAGGTGCTCTACGAGGGCACACCCGACAGCCCCGAGCGCGGCCGGTGGTGGGACATCATCGAGGAGTACGGCGTCACGCTGTTCTACACGGCGCCGACGGCGATCCGGTCGTTCATGAAGCAGGGCCGCGAGATCCCCGACCAGCGCGACCTGTCCTCGCTGCGGCTGCTGGGCTCGGTCGGTGAGTCGATCAACCCCGAGGCCTACATGTGGTACCGCGAGGTCATCGGCGGCGACCGCTGCCCCATCGTCGACACGTGGTGGCAGACCGAGACCGGCGCCATGATGATCAGCCCGCTGCCCGGCGTGACCGCCGGCAAGCCGGGCTCGGCGATGAAGGCGCTGCCGGGCATCGCGGCCGACGTCGTCGACGAGAACGGCGACTCGGTGCCCAACGGCTCCGGTGGCTACCTGGTCGTCAAGGGTCCGTGGCCGTCGATGCTGCGCACCATCTGGGGCGACGACGAGCGCTACCGGAACACCTACTGGTCGCGTTTCGCCACGCAGGGCTACTACTTCGCCGGCGACGGCGCCAAGAAGGACTCCGACGGCGACGTGTGGCTCCTGGGCCGCGTCGACGACGTCATGAACGTCTCGGGCCACCGCCTGTCGACCACCGAGATCGAGTCGGCGCTCGTCTCGCACCCCAAGGTCGCCGAGGCCGCGGTCGTCGGGGCAAAGGACGAGGACACCGGCCAGGCCGTCTGCGCCTTCGTGATCCTGCGCGAGAGCGCCGGCGACGGCGGCGCCGACATCCTCACCGAGCTGCGCCAGCACGTGCGCAAGGAGATCGGCCCGATCGCGACCCCGCGTCAGATCATGGTCGTCGCCGAGCTGCCCAAGACGCGGTCGGGCAAGATCATGCGCCGGCTGCTGCGTGACGTCGCTGAGCACCGCGAGGTCGGCGACGTCACCACGCTGGCCGACTCCTCGGTGATGGACCTGATCTCCCAGGGCCTCGGCTCGGGCAAGGGCGAGGACTGACCACCTGCTGACGGCTCCCGTCTCAACGCGACGTTGAGACGGGAGGTCTTGCGTTCCCCTCGACGAGGGTCCACGGTGATGTGACCGGGGTCACGCAACGGGACGGACCCCCTTCACGCTGGAGGCCTCGTGGCCAGGAGCATCGACGGATCAGGCATCGACAAGGTCCTGCAGGACGCGGTCGGGAGCGGCGCGCTGCCCCACGTGGCGGCGATCGCCGCCGACGCCGACGGCGTGCTCTACGAGGGCGGTGCCGGCGTACGCGTGGCCGGTGAGTCCGACGACCCCGTCGACACGTCGACGACGTTCCGGATCATGTCGATGACCAAGATGGTCTGCACGACCGCGGCCCTGCAGCAGGTCGAGCACGGCGAGCTCGACCTCGCCGCGCCGGTCGAGGACTACTGCCCCGAGTTCGCCGACCTCGAGGTGCTCGAGGGCTTCGACGGCGACGAGCCGATCCTGGTCGAGCCGCGCAGCAGGGCGACCGTGCACCAGCTCGTCACCCACACCACCGGCCTGGGCTACTGGTTCTGGAACGAGCAGCTGGTGAAGTACGAGGCGGCCACCGGCATCCCCAACGTCGTGCCCGGCTCGGCCCAGGCCCTCACGGCCCCCCTGACCGCCCACCCGGGCGAGTCGTTCGTCTACGGCATCAACACCGACTGGCTCGGCAAGGTCGTCGAGGCCGTCGCCGGCAAGAAGCTCGACGAGGTCGTCGACGAGGGCATCGCCGGCCCCCTCGGCATGACGAGCACGACCTTCCACCCCGACGACGCCCAGCGCGACCAGGCCGTCATGGTGCACGTCAAGGGCGAGGACGGCGCCTGGGCCTCCGCGGGCAGCATCCTCAACCCGCAGCCCGACTGGTGGGCCGGCGGCCACGGCCTCTACTCCACCCCGCGCGACTACATCCGCTTCGAGCGGGCGCTGCTGCGCGGGGGCGAGCTCGACGGCGTCCGCATCCTGCGTCAGGAGACCGTCGACGCGGCGTTCAGCAACCAGATCGGCGACCTCGACTTCCCGGCCGAGATCCCCACCGCCGACCCGGCGACCACCGCGTCGTTCAACGCGGGGCCGGGCTGGAAGTGGGGCTACGGCCTGCTCCTCAACACCGTCGACGTCCCGGGCCGCCGCCGGGCCGGCACCGGCGCGTGGGCGGGGCTGTTCAACACCCACTTCTTCATCGACCGCACCACCGGCGTGTGCGCGTCGATCTACACCAACTCGCTGCCGTTCGTGACGCCCGAGGCCTTCGGGGTCTACGGCGCGTTCGAGGAGGCGCTGTACGCCGCCCTCTGACGGCAGCCGGGGTCGCAGGCGGCCCGGCTCAGCGCAGGACGGCGGCGATCAGCCGAGGGGCAGCCCAGCGCAGCGGCCGGTTGAAGTAGCGCCAGTCGTGGACGCCGCCGACCGAGACCCGGGCGCGGTAGGGGATCCCGGCCTCGGTGAGGGCCGCGAGGAACGTACGGTGCGTGTTCCACAGGTTGCGCTCGAAGGTGCCGCTGTAGATGCCGGAGCCGCCGGAGAAGCCGGTGCCGGAGGTGACCAGCACCTCGACGCCGCGGAGCCGGTCGACGAGCTTGGTCGGGTTGTGGAAGTCCCAGTTGGCCCGGTCGCGCACCGGGTCGCCCCAGACACGGCGCAGGTCGGGTCCGGGGAACGACACCCCGAGCGGTCCGAGCAGGTCGGGGGCCACGGCGCCGGTCGCGAGCGAGGTCGTGTCCACGTCACCGGAGATGCTGAGGACGGCCTTGAACATGCCCGGGTGGTGGGCGGCGTAGGTGAACGCGCCGATGCCGCCCATCGAGGCCCCGGCGATGCCGCGGGCGCCCGGGAGCGTGCGGAAGGTGCGGTCGACCCACGGCACGACGACCTTCGTGTGGAAGGTCTCCCAGTCGTAGGAGCCGTCGTGCCAGTCGCTGAACATCCCGGCCAGGTCCCCGGTACCGCCGGCCGGCATCACCAGGATGGCCGGCCAGCGGCGCGACATCTCGACGATCTCGGACTTGACCGACCAGCCGTCGTACTGGCCGCGGGCGCCGTTGAGCAGCATGATCACCGGGTAGCGGCGCCCGGCGTTGCGCGGCGCCGAGTAGCCGGTGGGCAGCAGGATGCGCACCCGGTTGTCCGAGACCTTCACCCCCGCCGGCACCGGCACGCGCCGGTCCACGCAGCGGTCGGGCGGGCACGGGTCGCTGCCCGACTCGCGCGGGGCCCGGCTGTCGGGGACCGCGCCGGAGTCGAGCGACGGGATGGCCATGAGCCGGGCGTAGGACGTCAGTGCCCCGACGGGGTTGCGCGCCGGGTCGCTGGTGACGACCGAGACGGCCCCCTCGGCGGGGACGGCGCCGACGGCGGTGCTGCCGGCGCCGGCAGCGGTCAGCGCGAGTCCGGCCAGGGCTCCGAGGGTCGCGACAGCGCGCGTGAAGGGGGTCACACCCCGGTCAACGGCCGTCCCTGACGGTGGTTACGCCCCCGGGTATGCCGGACCAGACAGGTTAAGGTGGCCGCGGTGCGCCGGGAAGTCTGGTCGGCAACGCTGTCGTCGACCCCACCAGGAGCATCGTGCCCCCCTCACCGACCCGTCTCTTCCAGCGCGGGACCTGGCCCGAGGCCTCTCGGGTCGCCGACATCCTGCGCGCCGAGACCACCGGCGGGATGCTGCTCATCCTCGGCGCCACCGTCGCACTGGTGTGGGCCAACAGCCCGTGGTCGTCGTCGTACGCCGCCCTGGGCGACCTGCACGTCGGCACCGACGCGATCGCCGGGCTGCACCTCGACCTGAGCCTCGCGACGTGGGCGGCCGACGGGCTGCTGGCGATCTTCTTCTTCGTCGCCGGCCTCGAGCTCAAGCGCGAGTTCGTCGCCGGTGACCTGCGCGACCCGCGGCGAGCTGCACTCCCCGTGGCCGCCGCCGTGGGCGGGATGATCGTCCCGGCCCTCGTCTACGTCGCCTGGAACGCCCGCGCCGACGGAGACCTGCAGGGCTGGGCGATCCCGACCGCGACCGACATCGCCTTCGCGGTGGCCATCCTGGCCGTCATCAGCACCCACCTGCCGTCGGGCCTGCGCACCTTCCTGCTGACCCTCGCCGTGGTCGACGACCTGCTGGCCATCACCGTGATCGCGCTGTTCTACACCGACACCGTCGACCTGGTCGCGCTCGCGGCGGCGGTGGTCCCGATCGCCGCGTTCGGCGTCCTGGTCCAGCGCCGGATCCGTAGGCCGTGGCTGCTGATCCCCCTGGCGCTGGCCGCCTGGGCCCTGATGCACGAGTCGGGCATCCACGCCACGGTCGCCGGCGTCGTGCTCGGCTTCACCGTGCCGGTGGTGCGCAGCGAGGCCGCCGGCGGCCCCGACGCCGGACCCGGTCTGGCCGAGCACCTCGAACACCTGGTGCGCCCGGTCTCGGCGGGGTTCGCCGTCCCCGTGTTCGCGTTCTTCGCCGCCGGGGTGACGGTCGGTGGGTTCGCGGGCCTGACCGACTCGATCACCGACCCGGTCGCCCTCGGCGTCGTCCTGGGCCTGGTGCTCGGCAAGCCGGTCGGCATCGCCGGGTCGACGTGGCTGCTGGCCCGCTTCACCCGCGCCGACCTCGACGACGACCTCTCGTGGGTCGACGTGATCGGCATGGCGATGCTGGCCGGGATCGGCTTCACCGTCTCGCTGCTCATCGGCGAGCTCGCCTTCGGCGCCGGCAGCCAGGCCGACGAGCACGTCAAGGTCGGGGTGCTGGTGGGGTCCCTGGTCGCGGCGACGCTGGCCGCGGTGGTGCTGCGTGCACGCAACCGGGTGTATCGGCGGTTGTGCGAGCAGGAGACGCTCGACGAGGACCAGGACGGGATCCCCGACGTCTACCAGTAGGGTCAGGGGGGTTCCGCCGGGTCTCTCGCCCGCACCGTCACCCACCCCGAGGATCACCGCATGGCCACCCAGCAGCCCCAGGTCGACGAGCCCACGATCGGCAAGCTGGTCAACGACGCCAGTCGTGACATCTCCACGCTGATCAGCAAGGAGATCCAGCTCGCCAAGTCCGAGCTCAAGGTGAGCGTCAAGCTCGGCGTCGCCGGCATCGTCATGTTCGCCGCGGCGGGCTTCGTCGCCGTGCTCGCCGTCATCATGCTCTCGGTGGCGTTCGCCTACCTCATCAACTGGAACGGCGACGGGCTCGCCCTGCACTGGGCCTTCCTCATCGTCACCTTCGTCTACCTGTTGATCGCCGGTCTGCTGGTCTTCGTCGGGATCAAGAAGGTCAAGCAGGTCGGTCCCCCCGAGAAGGCCATGGAGCAGGGTCGCGAGATCCCCAAGGCGCTCAAGGGCAAGAGCTAGGACGTGACGCTCGTCCGGGCCGCCGGCGTCGACGACGCCGCGGCCTGGGCTGCGGTGGTCGCCGCGGCGACGCCGTACCTCGTCGTCAGCGAGGCGTCGGTGCGCCACGAGACCGAGACCGAGCAGCGCACCCTGGCGCGCCTGGTCGCCGAGGTCGACGGCGTCGTGGTCGGGATCGCGCGGGTGCGCGACCACGGGCACCGCACGATGCTCATGGTGCAGGTCGCCCCCGAGCACCGCCGACGCGGCGTCGGCGGCGCGCTCCTGGCCGCCGCACTCCCCCGCGCCGCCTCGACCGGGGCCGGCGAGGTCGCGGGCATCGTGGCCGGCGACGACGCCAGCCAGGCCGCGGCCCGCGCCTGGGGCTTCGCCCCCGTACGCCGCCACACGATCTCGGCGGTCGACCCGCGGCTGGTCGAGGCGGCAGGCGACGGCGTACCGCTCGACGGGCTCGACCCGACGGCCGTGCACGACTGCCTCGTGGCGTGCGCCGGCGACGACCCGTCGGGGCTGAGCCAGGCCCACGCGCTCGAGGAATTCCTGCGCGAGGACTGGCGCCTGCCGACCCATCGCCCCGACCTCGGCCGCGCCGTGGTCGACACCGAGGGCCGGGTGCTGGCGTTCGCCATGGTCACCGTCGCCGGCGCGCGTGCCTGGAACGCCTTCACCGGCACCCGGCCCGACCACCGGGACCAGGGCCTGGCCCTGCGCGTCAAGACGGCCGCGTTGGTCGCGCTGGCCGGCGCCGGGGTGACGCGCTGCAGCACCGGCAACGACGCTGCGAACGCCCCCGTGCTCGCCGTCAACGCCCGCCTCGGCTACCGACCCATGGCCTGGACGACGTCGGCCTCCCGCCCCCTCTGACCAGTCGGCCCCACGTCGCGCGCACCCCAGGTCGCCCGGTCTCAGCCGGCGCAGTCCTGGGTCGAGACCTCACGGGTGGCGGTGCGGCCCTGGTCAGCGGCGTCGGTGACCTGCTCCCAGGTCAGGGCGTAGCCGGTGTCGCCGTCGGTGACCGAGGCCGCGAAGACGACCCCGGCGACGTGGCCCTGGGTCGTCACGATCGGGCCGCCGGAGTTGCCGGGGCGGATCAGGCCGCGCAGGGAGTAGACCTCACGGATGACGCTGCCCCGGCCGTAGATGTCGGGCGACTCGAGACGCCGCTCCTCGCGGACACGGCCGCGCTGGATGTCGTAGGGCCCGTCCTCGGGGTAGCCGAGGATCGCGACGCCGTCCTTGGCGTCGGTGACGTAGGCGTCCTCCTCGGCGGCGCTGTCGACCAGCGGCAGGGTGGGCAGGTCGCGGTCGTCGAGCTGGAGCACGGCGATGTCGAGGTCGGGGTTGTAGTAGACGACGGTGGCGTCGACGGGCTGGTCGTCGATGATCACGTCGGGGTCGTCGACGCCGGCGACCACGTGGGCGTTGGTCATCAACCGGTCGTCGGCGTAGAGGAAGCCGCTGCCCTCGACCCCGCGACCGCAGTCGTTGTTGCCGCGCACCTTGAGCACGCTGCGCTCGGCGTCGGCGATGTCGGGGTCCTTGAGCAGCCGCTGCGCGCCGGGGCTGACGTCGCGGATCTTCTCGTCGGCGAACGGCTGGAGGTAGCGCGGGAAGGACGTGCCGACAGCGTCGTTGAAGGCGTTGAGGGCGTTGGGGGCCGAGGCCGGCAGGGCGCTGTTGACCGTGCGCAGCACCGTCGACTCGCGGACCATCGCGGTCAGCGAGCCGATCCGGGTGCCGGTGACCGCGACGCCGAGGGCCCAGGCCACCAGCAGCACGGCGGTCGCGCTGAGCAGCGCCCCACCGATGGCGTCGACGGCGCGGGCCGGCTGCCAGGTGATCTTGTCGCGGATCTTGGCGCCGAGGAACTGCAGCAGCGCCTGGCCCAGCGAGGCGCTGACGATCACGATGAAGAGCGCGCCGAGCGACACCGTCAGCGACGGCTCGCGGTCGCCGAGCAGCAGCGGCGCGACGTAGATGCCGAGCAGACCGCCGGCGAGCAGACCGGCGGTGGCGAAGGCGCCGGTGACGAAGCCCTGCCAGTACCCGGAGAGGGCGTAGGCGAGCAGGAGCAGGACCAGGAGCCAGTCGAGGACGTTCATCCGCGGCGCCGCTCCTCGAACTCGGTGTTGGGGCGGACGTCGACGTTGGCCGGCGGCCGGCCCCCCAGCATGTAGGACGGGAGCTCGCGCTCGGGGGCGTCGGGGAGGTCCTCGATCCAGCCGAGGAACTCGAAGAGCCGCGCCACGATGCCGCCGGTGAAACCCCACAGGATGACGTCCTTGTCGTCGCCGATGAGGAACCCCGGCGACTTCCAGCCGCGCGGGCCGACCACGGTGATGCGGTGGGCGGGGTCGCGCAGCTCGTGGATCGGCACCCGCCACACGGCGTGGACCTCGTCGGGCGAGCGCACCGAGACCGGGCTGTGCTCGCGCCACCACGCGAGCACGGGCACGACGGCGAAGTTGCTGGGCGGCAGCCACAGCTCGGGCAGCTCGGCGAAGACCTCGACCCCGGCGGGATCGAGCCCGGTCTCCTCCTCGGCCTCGCGCAGCGCGGTCTCGTGCGGGGTCTCGCCCGGGTCGACCGTGCCGCCGGGGAAGGACACCTGCCCCGGGTGGGAGCGCATGTGGTGGGCCCGCTCGGTGAGCAGCAGCTCGGGCCCCGACCCGCCCTCGCCGAAGAGCATCAGCACGGCCGAGCGGCGTACGCCGTCGGCGTCGTCGGGCACCATGAAGCGGGTCAGGTCGTGGACGGTGATCGCGCGCGCCGCCGCCTCGACCGGGCGCAGCCAGTCGGGCAGGCCCGGGTGCTCGTCGAAGGTCACAGGGTGACCCCGAGGTTGGTCTGCACCGACCGGACCAGCGCGTCGAGGGACTTGATCTCCTTGGCCTCGATCGCAGCGACGCTGCCGTCTTCCGCGAGGTAGATCGTCTGCGGGAACGCCTGGGCCAGGCGGAGCCCGGCGTCGTCGAAGATCGTGCCGCCCGGGTCGGCGAGCTGGGGGTAGGTGGCACCCACCTCGTCGGCGAAGGAGATCGCGTAGTCGGGGTAGGTCTCGATGTCGATGCCGACGATCGGCACCTGGTCGGCGTAGGTGTCGTGGAACTGCTGCAGCACCGGCATCTCGCGCCGGCACGGCCCGCAGCCGGAGTACCAGAGGTTGATCAGCATCGGCCCCTTCAGCGTCGACAGGTCGACGTCGGGACCGCCGCCCAGGCACGGCAGGGTCAGCGCGGGCAGGTCGCTGGTGCCGCTGCCCGGGACACAGTCCTCGATGCCGGCCGCGGCCTTCTGCTCGCGCAGCGCGGGGGTGTCGACGTCGACCTTGCTGGGGCCCGGGGAGGGCACGGCCCCGTCGCAGCCGCTGAGCAGGACGAGCCCGGCCGTCAGGGCCGCGAGCCCGGCCAGGACCCGCCTCACGCCGGCCCCTGGGTCTTGAGGAGCGTGGCCGCGGCCTCGGGGTCGGTCGGGCCCTCGCCGAAGGCGGGGCACAGCCTGGCCAGGGGGCAGGCGCCGCACGCGGGCTCCTTGGCGTGGCAGCAGCGCCGGCCGTGCCAGATGACGTGGTGGCTGAGCATCGTCCAGTCGCGCTTGGGGAACAGCGCCCCGACGGCGTGCTCGGCCTTGACCGGGTCGGTCTCGTCGGTCCAGCCGAAGCGCCGCGAGAGCCGCCCGAAGTGGGTGTCGACGGTGATGCCGGGGACGCCGAAGGCGTTGCCGAGCACCACGTTGGCGGTCTTGCGACCCACGCCGGGCAGGGTCACCAGGTCGTCGAGCCGCCCGGGGACCTGGCCGTCGAAGCGCTCGACGAGCGCGGCGCTGAGCTTGAGCAGCGCGTCGGTCTTGGCCCGGAAGAACCCCAGCGGGCCGAGGATCGTCTCGAGGCGATCGCGGTCGGCGGCCGCCATCGACGCGGGGTCGGGGTAGGCGGCGAAGAGGGTCGGGCGGACCGCGTTGACCCGGCGGTCGGTGGTCTGGGCGCTGATGACGGTGACGACGAGCAGCTCGAAGGCGTTGTCGAAGTCGAGCTCGCAGCGGGCGTCGGGGTAGGTCTCGGCCAGGATCCGGTCCATCCTGCGAGCCCGCCGGACCAGCGAGGTCGACGGGGGCTCGGGCGTCGCTGCGGGCTTCGCAGCGGTCGGCACACGGGTCGGCACGCGCCCAGCCTACGGTTCGGCACCGACACCCTCGTGGGCCGGGAGCCTCGCGGACCGCTCAGGAACGGCACGGAATCGGGCGGTTCGCTTTCTCTGTGAGGTGCAGCACCCTCTAGGATTCGGCTCACGGGCGTTGTGCGCTCGCACCTAATACCTCCAGGAGGACCCGTGGACACCGACGTACTCCGTCAGGCGCCGCTGTTCAGTGCGCTCGACGACGAGGCCGCCCTCGCGCTGCGGTCCTCGATGAGCGAGACCCGGCTGCGCCGCGGCGACGTGCTCTTCCACGAGGGCGACTCCGGCGACAAGCTCTACATCGTGCTCGAGGGCAAGGTGAAGCTCGGCCGCACCTCCGCCGACGGCCGCGAGAACCTCCTGGCCATCCTCGGGCCCGGCTCGATGTTCGGCGAGCTGTCGCTCTTCGACCCCGGCCCCCGCTCGGCGACCGTCACGGCCGTGACCGACGCCGAGTTCGCCTCGCTGTCCCACGAGGACCTGCTGCGCTGGCTCGAGGGCCGCCCGGTCGTCGCCCGCGGCCTGCTCTCCCAGCTCGCCGGCCGCCTGCGCAAGGCCAACGACGTCGTCGCCGACCTGGTCTTCTCCGACGTTCCGGGCCGCGTGGCCAAGGCGCTGCTCGACCTGGCCGACCGCTTCGGCCGCACCGCCGACGACGGCATCCACGTCCACCACGACCTCACCCAGGAGGAGCTCGCCCAGCTGGTCGGCGCCTCCCGCGAGACCGTCAACAAGGCGCTGGCCGACTTCGCCTCGCGCGGCTGGCTGCGCCTGGAGCCCCGCTCGGTCGTCATCATGGACGTCGAGCGCCTGGCGCGCCGCGCCCGCTGACCCGGCGGCCCGCACCGACGCCGACAGCGCCCCCGGACCTCGGTCCGGGGGCGCTGTCGCGTCGTACGCCGCTCGGCGCGGTGTGATCAGACGGTGCCGGTGATCCAGATGAACCCGATGCGCTGCGACGCCGCGATGTCGGGGGTGGTGGCGCCCTGGCCCCAGAACCGGTCGCTCAGGTTGGTCGTGAACCCGGCGCCGATGGGGCTGACCGTGCGGTAGATCGTGCCGCTGGGCTCGAGGTCCTGCGCCATCTGGGCCCAGGCCGACGAGACCGGCAGCGCCGGGCGCCAGAAGGTCGGGAAGAGGTACTCGGCGAACCGGCCCCCGGTGCCGCCGCCGACGCACTGGGCGTTGGTCACGAAGCCGTTGAGCAGGTGCAGGCGGTCGAAGGACTGCGCCCAGCCCCCGAAGGAACCACCCGCGGTGTCCTTGAGCACCTGGCACGACTCGAGCTGCATCCACTCGAGGTCGTCGTCGTCGCCCCAGCGGGCCTCGCTCGGCACGATGCTGCCGTCGGGCTTGCTCGACTTGAAGGTGAAGCTGCCCGGCGAGCCGTGGCCGGTGTACCACTGGGCGTCGACGGAGTCGACCCACTGGTCGTCGTGGCCGCCGGTCGAGCGCTCGTGGAAGTCCTGCTCCCACGCCGACGCGCCCCGCCAGTCGAAGTTGACGCTGTGGCCCCGGCCCTGCATGACCGCCTTGAAGCCGATCGCGCTGTCCTGGGCGCACTGCCACTCGTCGACGGTCTGCTCGATGCCGACCTCGGCGAACGACCCGCCGCCGCCACCGAAGCCGGTGGCCTCCGCCGAGGACGACGCCTCGGCCAGCACGACGGAGGCCGCGGAGACGACGCCGTTGGCGTCGGTCACCTGGACCGACAGGGTCTCCGAGCCGCTGCTGCCCCGACGGGCGCGCACGGCGTAGGAGACCGTGTCGCCGGCCGTGGCGAGCGGGGTCGAGGAGCTGCTCCAGGCGATCGAGTACGGCGCCGTGCCGCCGTCGACCGCGATCCGGGCGCGGACCTGGCCGTCGGCCCGCTCGGCACCGAGCGCGACCTGCGGCGCGCGGTCCGGCGAGGCGGGGACCAGGAGGCCGCTGACGGCCGACACGGCGTCACGCGCGACGCCGGCCGGCTGGCAGGCGTACGCCGGCAGCAGCTGCCGGACCGACCCGTCGCCCAGCGCGGGCGCGGGGTAGACCAGGCGCGGCAGACCCTGGTCGACCCGCTCGCCGTACATCCGGGCGCACTCGCGCTGCGCGGTCTCGGGGCCGATGATCCCGACCGTGTCGACCTTCTGCACGGCGCGGTGGGTGTCGACCAGGGAGAGCACCCTGCCGTCGCCGTCGAAGGTGATCCGGCTCTTGGCGCCGGGCCCGACGACCGGCACGCCGTCGAGGTTCAGCCGGTAGGACACGGCCGTGTCGACGGCGACGTCGGCCCGGATCCTGCGCCGCGGCACCGACACCTGGACCCGCGTGTGGCTCACGACGGGTCGGGCCTCGAACCCCTCGGGCGTGGGGAGCAGGTCGGCGGCCCGACCCAGCGCACGCTCGGCGTCGAGGACCTTCGTCGCGCGCAGGGCCGCGAGGTCGAGCGTGCGGGCCTGGACCGTCCGACCGTGCTCGTCCCGCGCCTTGACGCCGGCCCTGGTCGGGACCAGCCCGGCGCGGCGGGCGTCGACGAACGAGAAGCTGCCGTCCTTCCGCAGGGCGCCGGCGGAGACGCCGGCTCGGTCGGCCAGGTCCTTGGCCTCCTCGGGACTCAGCCCGGTGCGCAGGACCTCGTAGACGGGAGCCTCGCCCGAGAGCTCGAAGCCGCGCATCGGCGGGGTGGGCACCGGGGCGGCCTGCGCGACGTCCGGGCCGCCGAGGGCGAGCATCGTGCTCGCGACCGCGAGCACGGCGAGACCGACGGAGGCACGGCGCCGCCGTCGGGTACGGCGATGGGGATGGGGGGTGACGATCATGGCTGGTCCTTCGCTCCTGGCACGGCACGACCACCGCGCGTTCGAGGGAAGGAGGGCCCGGGGAGGGGCACTGATACGTCCGGAGGAACAACGACGCAGGATCTCCCTGGGTCGCGGTGCCCCCCGGAGGAGGGTCTACGTGCGTATGTCGAGTGGAAGGGGGTCGGTGTGACTGACGAGGACGACTTCACGGCGTACGTCGCCGCGCGCACGCCTGCCCTGTCGCGGACCGCGTACCTGCTCACCGGGGACGCTCACCTCGCGGAGGACCTGGTGCAGACAGCGCTCTACAAGGCCGCCAAGGCCTGGCACCGCATCGACGGCGACCCTGACCCCTACGTGCGGCGCATCCTCTACACCCAGAACGTCTCCTGGTGGCGACAGCGCCGCCTGGCCGAGACCCCGCTGGGTGACCACGACCGACCGGCCCGCCCCGAGTCCGACGTGGCGCTGCGGCTGACGCTGGAGGACGCCCTCGCGCGACTCACCACCAAGCAGCGCACCGTGCTGGTGCTGCGCTTCTTCGAGGACCTCACCGAGGTCGAGACGGGCCGCGCGCTCGGCATCGGCACCGGCACCGTGAAGTCCACGACCCGTCAGGCGCTGGGGCGCCTGCGCACCCTGGTGCCGGAGCTGGCCGAGCTGATCGGGGAGCCGTCGTGACGACCGAGCGGCTGCGCGACGAGCTGTCCCGCGTCGCAGAGGCCGGACCGACCGCCAGGATCGCCCCTGACACGTGGCGGCGGGCTCGGCGTGCACGCACCCGGGACCGGGTCGTGGGAGTCGCAGCGGTGATCGCCGTGGTCGTGCTCGTCGGTGGCCTCGCCGTCACGGGTCTTCCCCACCGCGCCGGCACACCGGTCGCGTCGGGCGACGGGCTCGCCGTCCCCGACCGCTTGTACGCCGTGCCCGACCGGATGGCCGCGCGACGCGACGACGACTCGTGGGCGCGGTCCGAGGTCACCAACGACCTGACCATCGGTCGCGGGGCGGCCGCCTGGGTCATGCCCGAGGGGCTGCCGGTCGTCGTCGACGCCGCGGAGGGCGCCTACCACCTGCTCGACCTACCTGGGTTCTCCGGCAACGACCGGTTGACGACGTTGGCGCAGCAGCCCGGCCTCGCCCTGTCGCCCGACGGGCGGCGGCTCGCCTACGGCTACGGCGACCCCGGCCCCCAGGACGACGACCGCCCGGTGCCCAGCGGGGTCCGCGTCATCGACCTGGAGTCGGGTGACGTGCGCACGATCCCCGTGACAGGCGGCGAGGGCACCGTCGTAGGTCGCCTCCGCTTCTCCCCGGACGGCCGGTGGCTCGTGTGGGTCGGGCGCCGACTCGCCTCGTGGACCGAGGGGAGCATCGGCGGTGGAACGTCGGTGGCGGGTCGGATCGCACCGGGCGCCACCACGTCCGAGGCGATGACCGGCCTGGGCAAAGGAGTCGAGGCCGACATGGCCGGTGACGTCGGCATCGACGACCGGGGAGTGGTCCAGGTCCTCACGAACCGAAGCCTGGTCGCATGGGACGGACGGGTCCTGTCCCGACGACGACTCGCGGAAGAGCTCCTGGGACCGATCGCGGTCCGCCTCGATGGCTCGGCCCTCGCGGTCTCCGGCAGCGACGGGACCGCCCTGCGCAGGCTCGACCCTGCGACCGGTCGGATCACCGAGGTCGTCAACGACGGCCCGTACCTCGATCCGGTCGGCTGGCTCGAGGACGACGACACGACCCTCGTGGTCGTCAAGGGCGGTGAGTTCACCACCCCGACAGCACTCGCGATCGCCGGGCCCGACGGGGTGCAGACCGTGGCCCGTCTCGAGGACGGGCTTCCGACACCGAGCATCGCGGTCGACCTTGTGTCGGCCGAGCAGCCCACCGTCCGTCGCCCCGCGCCCGACTGGCCCTGGTCGGACACCGCCCGGACAGCGGCGGCGGTCGCGGCGGTGGTCGCGGCGGTGGTCGCGGCACTGGCCGCACTCCTCGCGCTGCGGTGGGCGCGACGCCGTCAGCCGCGCTCGCCCAGGTAGGCGAGCTGGGCCCGGACCGACCACTCGGCGGCGTCCCACAGGGACTCGTCGACGTCGGCGTAGACGATCTCGACGACGCGACGGGGCAGCTCGTCGACGGCGAGGCCCTCAGGGTGGGGCTGGTCCTGCAGCTGCTCGAGGGCGGCGCGCACCTGGTCGAGGCGCTGGCGGCGGTGGGCGAGGTAGAAGTCGAGCACGGGGCCGGCCTCCGGGAGTACCGGGCCGTGGGCCGGCCAGATGGCGTCGACCTCGCCGGCCGTCACCAGGGCACGCATCCGCTCGATCGAGGCGAAGTAGGCGCCGAGCTCGCCGTCGGGGTGCGCGACGACGGTGGTGCCGCGGCCGAGCACCATGTCGCCCGACAGCAGCACCCGCTCGGCGGGCAGGACGAACGACACCGAGTCGGCGGTGTGGCCGGGCGTGGTGACCACGCGCAGCTGCAGGCCCCCGACGTCGACGACCTCGTCGTCGGCGAGCGGGTCGGCGCCGACGCAGTACGCCGGGTCGAGCGCCCGGACGGCGCACCCCTTGCGCTCGGCCAGGGCGGCGGCGACCTCGGAGTGGTCGTAGTGGTGGTGGGTCAGCAGGACCAGCCCGACGTCGCCGGTGGTCTCGTCGAGCAGGTCGAGGTGACCGTCCTCGACGGGACCGGGGTCGACCACGACCGACGTGCTGGAGCCCGGCTCGCGCAGCACCCAGGTGTTGGTGCCGTCGAGGGTCATCAGACCGGGGTTGGGCGCGAGCAGGCAGCGCCCCCGCTCCCCGAAGCCGCCCCCGGCCCAGGCCGCGCTCATGGCCGGCGCTGCTGGACGAGGGGTCGCAGACGGTCGGGCATGGAGAGCGTGAAGCCGTCGTCGAGGGCCTCGAGCGACGGGGTGAACATCTCGGCGTTGCGCGACGCAGCCTCGGCCAGGACCTCCTCGGGCGTTGCGAAGGTGCCGACCTCGAGCGAGGTGAGGTAGGTCGGCGGCATCATCGCGAGCTCACCGGCGTCGGCCTGGTCGGCCGCGGCACCGGCCGGCAGCCAGACCACCGACGACGACTCCGACGAGACGTCGCGGGTCAGCTGGCCCTCGGGGAGCGCCGCGACGAAGAACCACGTGCGGTAGCGCTTGGGCTCGAAGACCGGCGTCAGCCAGGCGTCCCACACACCGAGCAGGTCTGTGCGCAGCACCAGCCCGCGGCGCAGCAGGAAGTCGGTCATCGACAGCTCGCGCGTCTCGAGCGCGACCCGGTCGGCCTCCCAGTCGTTGCCGGTGGTGTCGGCGACGACCTCGTCGGGCGACGGGCCGGCCAGCAGCACGCCGGACTCCTCGAACGTCTCGCGCACCGCGGTGCAGACCAGCGCACGCGCCGTCTCGGCGTCGCAGCCGAGCCGGTCGGCCCACTCGTCGGCGGTCGGGCCGGTCCAGGCGACCTCGGTGTCGAAGTCGCGGGGGTCGACGCCACCGCCGGGGAAGACCGCCATGCCGGCGGCGAAGTCCATCGAGACGTGGCGGCGCATGTAGTAGACGTCGGGCCCGGCGGCGTGGCCGTCGGGGTGGTGGCGCATCAGGACGACGGTGGCCGCGTTGCGCGGCTCGACGGGCGTCCTGGTGCCGTCGGCGTACTCGCGGGCGAGCGCGACCAGGTGCTCGGGCAGCGGCACCGGCGGCAGCGGGATCTTCACACCGCGACCATGATCTCGACCTCGACGGGGGCGTCGAGCGGCAGGGCGGACACCCCGACCGCCGAGCGCGCGTGCACGCCGGTGTCGCCGAAGACCTCGCCGAGCAGCTCGGAGGCGCCGTTGGCGACGCCGGGCTGGCCGGTGAAGTCGGGCGTCGAGGCCACGAACACGACCACCTTGACCACGCGCTTGACCAGGGCCAGGTCGCCGACCTCCGCGCGTACGGCGGCAATCGCGTTGAGCGCGCACTGCTGCGCGCAGGCGTAGGCCTCCTCGGCGCTCACCTCGGCACCGACCTTGCCGGTGGCCATCAGCTCGCCCGACCGCATCGGCAGCTGGCCCGAGGTGAACACGTGGTCGCCCGAGCGCACCGCCGGCACGTAGGCCGCCACCGGCTTGGCCACCTCGGGCACCGCGAGGCCCAGCGAGGCCAGCCGCTCCTCAGGGGTGCTGCCCACCGCGGACCCTGCCATCACGAGGCCTGGGGCCGCTTGAGGAACGCCACCAGCCCACCCTGGGCGTTGGTGTGGATCGCCACCAGCTCCCACCCGTCCTGCCCGAAGTTGTTGAGCATCAGGGCCTCGTTGTGGAGCGGGATCGGTGCTACTTGGTACTCCCAGGTCGTCATGACTGCACCCTACCGATGACCCCGCCCCACGTCGGTCGAGCACCATCCCGCCCGCGGCCGTCACCAGACCCACCGACCGCGACGCCGCGCGCTTCAGTCTGGGCCGCCGGGCAGCTTGTCCGGGGCCATCACGATGTCGATGCGCCGGACCAGGGCGTCGTCGACGGTGAAGGAGAGCACGGCCCAGGTCCGTCCGGCCGTCACCGCCGCCAGTCCGAGCCGACCGTTGACCTGCACCGGGACGTACGCCGCCGCGTCGTGCCTGGTCGCGATGCCCGCCATGAAACGGGCGACGTGGTCGGGCCCGAGCACGGGCCGCCGGGCCGCGTTGACGACGCCTCCGCCGTCGCTGGTCAGCACCACCGCGGGGTCGAGCAGCGCCACGAGGCCGGCGAGGTCGCCTCCGGCGGCCGCCGTCACGAACGCCGTGACCACCCGCTCGTGGGTCGTCGCGTCGACGTCGACGCGCGGGACGCCGGCCGCCACGTGGGCCCGGGCCCGACGTGCCAGCTGGCGCACGGCCTCCGGGCTGCGCCCCACCGCCCGGGCCACGTCGTCGAAGGGCATCTCGAACAGGTCGTGCAGCACCCACGCCGTCCGCTCGGCCGGGGTGAGCTGCTCCAGCACGACCAGCAGCGCGTAGCGGACGGTGTCGTCGAGGGTCACCCGGTCGGCGGGGTCGGGCCCCGCGTGTCGTACGACGGGCTCGGGCAGCCACGGGCCGACGTAGGCCTCACGGCGCACCCGGGCCGACCGCAGCACGTCGATCGCGGCCCGCGACACCGCGACCGTCGCCCAGCCGAGCACGTCGCGCACCGGCTCGCGCTCGTGGGCCGCGACCAGGCGCAGCCAGCAGTCGGCCACGACGTCCTCGGCCTCGGCGTGGCTGCCGAGGAGGGCGTAGGCGACGCGGGTGAGACGCGCGCGGTGCTCGTCGTACGCCTGCGCGAGGGCCTCGGCGCTCACGCCCGCAGCCACTCGTCGAAGGTGGTGCGGCCCCGCGACCCCGCGCCGGACGGCGTCAGCGACCCGTCGCGCATGCCTCGCCCCGCGGCTCCCGGCACGGGCACGGCGACGACGAGCCGTCTGAGCCCCCGGGCCCTCGACACCCGACGCGCGAGCCGGTGCATCGCCAGCACCTCCGGCCCCGCGAGGTCGGGCACGCGGCCCGACGGGCCCACCTCGACGAGGTCGACCAGCGCCTCGGCGACCTCCCGCGCGGCGACCGGCTGGCTGGTCATCCGCGGGACGACCGACACCGGTCCGAGCCGCACGAAGTGCAGCACCTGCTCGGCGAACTCGTGGAACTGCGTGGCGCGCAGCACGCTCCAGGGCTGGTCGCCGTCGGCCAGCAGCCGCTCCTGGAGACGCTTGCCGGCGTAGTAGCCGCTGGGCACGTCGTCGATGCCGACGATCGACAGCGCCACGTGGTGGCCGACGCCGGCGGTCTGCTCGGCGGCCACCAGCGAGCGGGTCACGCCACCGAAGAACCGCTCCGCCTCGGCCCGGTCCTGCGTCGGCATGCTGGTCACGTCGACGACCGCGTCGACCCCGGCGAGGCGCCCCTCGAGCCCCTCACCGGTGGTCAGGTCGACCCCGACCGACCGGACCAGCGGCACCACCTCGTGCCCGCGCCCGGTCGCCACGTCGACGACGTGACGCCCGACGACCCCCGTGGCACCGGCCACCGCCACCTTCATGCTGCTCATGCTCGGCTGCTCTCGCTCATGACAGGTGGACGAGACAGGGGCCATCGGACGTGACATCGCCGCGTCCGTGGTCGACCGCAGGTCAGCCGACCAGCACCTCGGGGCCGGTCTTGGCGCGCACCTCGTCGACGGTCACGTCGGGGGCGAGCTCGACCAGCTGCAGCCCGGCGGGCGTGACGTCGAGGACGCACAGGTCGGTGATGATGCGCTGCACGACCCCGCGACCGGTGTAAGGCAGCGTGCACTCCTCGACGATCTTGTGACCGCCGTCGCGGGCGACGTGCTCCATGAGCACGATGACCCGCTTGGCGCCGTGGACCAGGTCCATCGCGCCGCCCATGCCCTTGACCATCTTGCCGGGGATCATCCAGTTGGCGATGTCGCCGGCGGCGCTGACCTGCATGGCGCCCAGGATCGCGGCGTCGATCTTGCCGCCGCGGATCATCCCGAACGACGTCGCGGAGTCGAAGTACGACGCCCCCGGCCGCAGCGTGACGGTCTCCTTGCCGGCGTTGATCACGTCGGCGTCCTCCTCGCCCTCGAACGGGTAGGCGCCCGTGCCGAGCACGCCGTTCTCGGACTGCAGCACCAGCTCGACGCCCTCGGGCACGTAGTTGGGCACCAGCGTCGGCAAGCCGATGCCGAGGTTGACGTAGGAGCCGTCGCTCAGCTCGGACGCTGCCCTGGCGGCCATCTCCTCACGCGTCCAGCTCACTTCGATCCCTCCCGCGTGCGCACGGTGCGCTTCTCGATCCGCTTGTCGGCGGCCTGCTCGGGCGTCAGCGCGACGACCCGCTGCACGAAGACCCCCGGGGTGTGCACCTGCTCGGGGTCGAGCTCGCCGGGCTCGACGAGGTGCTCGACCTCGGCGATCGTCACGCGACCGCACATCGCGGCGAGCGGGTTGAAGTTGCGCGCCGAGGCGCGGTAGACGAGGTTGCCGTGCCGGTCGCCCTTCCAGGCCCGCACCAGGCCGAAGTCGGCCACGATCGCCTCCTCGAGCACGTGCTCGACCCCGTCGAACTCCTGGGTCTGCTTGGGCGGCGACGCCTTCACGACGTTGCCGTCGGCGTCGTAGCGCCACGGCAACCCGCCCTCGGCGACCTGCGTGCCGACGCCGGTGCGGGTGAAGAACGCCGCGATGCCCGACCCACCGGCGCGCATCCGCTCGGCCAACGTGCCCTGCGGGGTCAGCTCGACCTCGAGCTCGCCGGAGAGGTACTGCCGGGCGAACTCCTTGTTCTCCCCGACGTACGACGCCACCATCCGTCGCAGCCGGCCGTCGGCGAGCAGGATGCCGAGGCCCCAGCCGTCGACGCCGGCGTTGTTGGAGACGGCCTCGAGGTCCGTGGCCCCCGCGGCGTGCAACGCCTGGAGGAGCACCGAGGGGATGCCGCACAACCCGAAACCGCCGACCGCGACAGTCGACCCTGACCCGATGTCGGCCACGGCCTGCGCCGCCGACGAGACCACTTTGTCCATGCCGGGCACAGTAGCCCGCCCGCGGCCCCGTCGTGAGGCGAGCGTCACGTCCCCGGCCGACCGGGAGGGCGATGCCAAGCCCGGCGCCGGTCACTAAGGTCCAGTCCTATGACCGACTGGCCCAAGGTGCGCCTGCACGTCGTGACCGGCAAGGGCGGCACCGGCAAGTCGACCGTCGCGGCGGCCCTGGCCCTGGCCCTGGCCACCCGCGGCAAGAACGTCCTGCTCTGCGAGGTCGAGGGCCGTCAGGGGATCGCCCGGATGTTCGACGTCGACCCGCTGCCCTTCGAGGAGCGCCGCCTCACCACGGGTCTGCCCGGCCCCGACGGGCGACCCGGCGTCGTCCACGCGCTGCACATCGACCCCGAGTCGGCGCTGCTCGAGTACCTCGCCCTCTACTACAAGCTCGGGCGCGCGGGCCGCGCCCTCGAGCGCTTCGGCGTCATCGAGTTCGCCACGACCATCGCGCCCGGCGTCCGCGACGTGCTGCTCACGGGCAAGGTCTTCGAGGCCGTCGAGCGCAACAGCCGCAACAAGGGCGCGATCCAGTACGACGCGGTCGTCCTCGACGCGCCGCCCACCGGCCGGATCGTGCAGTTCCTCAACGTCAGCAACGAGCTCGCCGGGCTCGCCAAGGTCGGGCCGGTCAAGTCGCAGGCCGACACGATGATGACGCTGTTCCGCTCGCCGCGCACCGCCGTCCACCTGGTCACCGTGCTCGAGGAGATGCCGGTCCAGGAGACCGTCGACGGCATCGCCGAGCTGCGCAGCGTCGACCTGCCCGTCGGCGGCGTGGTGGTCAACCTGGTCCGACCGCAGGACCTCACCGCCGAGCAGCTGGACGCCACCGATCCCGAGACCGTCTCCGCCGACCTGAAGGCCGCGGGGGTCGAGGCCGACGACGCGCTCGTCGAGAGCCTGATCAGCGAGGGTCACGAGCACGCCGAGCGGCGCGCCCTCGAGACCTCGCAGCGCGCGATCGTCGCCGGGCTCGACGTCCCCACCTACGAGCTGCCGCGGCTGCCCCAGGGCGTCGACCTCGGCGCCCTCTACGAGCTCGCCGCGACGCTGAGAGAGCAGGGCCTGGCATGAACCAACCCCCACGCGTGGGTCCCGCCGGCCCGACCGCACCCACCCTCGACGTCGACGCCCTGCTCGACGACCCCGGCATCGGCATCATCGTGTGCTGCGGCTCGGGCGGCGTCGGCAAGACCACCACGTCGGCCGCCCTGGCCCTGCGCGCCGCCGAGCGCGGCCGCAAGGTCGTGGTGCTGACCATCGACCCGGCCCGCCGGCTCGCGCAGGCGATGGGCATCGACGCGCTCGACAACACCCCCCGACCGGTCGTCGACGTCGACGCGGCCGCAGGCGGCCATCTCGACGCGATGATGCTCGACATGAAGCGCACCTTCGACGAGGTGGTCGAGAGCCAGGCCAGCCCCGAGAAGGCCAAGCAGATCCTCGAGAACCCCTTCTACATCGCCCTGTCGAGCTCGTTCGCCGGCACCCAGGAGTACATGGCGATGGAGAAGCTGGGCCAGATCCACGCCGACTCCGTGGCCGCCGGCGGCGACGGCCGCTACGACCTGATCGTCGTCGACACCCCGCCGTCGCGCTCGGCGCTCGACTTCCTCGACGCCCCCGAGCGGCTGTCCAGCTTTCTCGACGGGCGGTTCATCCGGCTGATGCTGGCCCCGACCCGGGGGCCGGCCCGGCTCATCGGCGCGGGCTTCGGCCTCATCACCAACGCCCTGACCAAGATCCTGGGCGCCCAGGTGCTGCGCGACCTGCAGACGTTCGTGGCCGCGATCGACACCGTGTTCGGCGGGTTCCGGCAGCGGGCCATGAAGACCTACGCGTTGCTCCAGGCCGACGGCACGGCGTTCGTCGTGGTCGCGGCGCCCGAGCCCGACGCGCTGCGCGAGGCGGCCTACTTCGTCGAGCGGCTCAGCGCCGACCAGATGCCGCTGGCCGGTCTCGTGGTCAACCGCGCCGGCGCCGCCCCGGCCGGGTCACTGAGCGCCGACGAGGCGATGACGGCCGCGGCCCGGCTGCGCCGCGACGAGCCGACCTCGACGACCGCCGGGCTGCTGCGGCTGCACGCCGACCAGGTGCGCCTGGTCGAGCGCGAGCAGCGGCTGCGCAGCCGGTTCGCCGCGGCCCACCCGCAGGTCGCCACCGCCGTCGTACCGGCGCTCGCCTCCGACGTCCACGACCTGACCGGTCTGCGGCGCGTGGGCGAGCTGCTCGCGGAGCAGTAGCCCCCGGACAGGCCCCGAGACGTACGACGGCCCGTCGCCAGGGGCGACGGGCCGGTCGTGGGGTGGTGCTCACACGGTGCTCAGACGGTGACGGACTCGCGGGTGGAGGCGTCGCGGCGGGCGGTCTCGAGGAGCTCGCGCCACGAGGCGGTGGGCCGGCGGCGCAGCAGCGCGCGGCGCTCACGCTCGGTCATGCCGCCCCAGACGCCCCACTCGATCTGGTTGTCCAGCGCCTCGGCGAGGCACTCGGTGCGCACGGGGCACCCCTGGCACAGCGTCTTGGCCTTGTTCTGCTCGGCGCCACGGACGAAGAGCTTGTCCGGCTGCTCGGCCTTGCAGGCGGCGCGAGGCGCCCAGTCTTCAACCCACATGATGATGTCCCCACATCTTTGATAGAGAGATCCGCATCCCCATGACGCCGACCCGTCCCCGTAACAGGTTCCAAGGTAAAGAACCAAAGTCCTTGAGGACAGACCTCTTTCGACCCAACTTCCCTAGTCCTAAATGACTAGTCCGCTCTGACCACCCCCCTGCTGGGGTGACGGACGCGCGAATCTGCCCGGCACGGCACCCTCACGTACATTGGGCTCCGTGTCCAGGCCCAGGTCAGAGCGTCCTCGAGCCACGACCGTCCTCTCGCACCTCGCAGTGATGGTCGTCGTCTCGGTCGTCCTCGGTGTCGTCGTGTCCGGTCTCGCCATCCCGTTCGCCGGGGTGCTCGGCTTCGCGACCCGCAGCACCGCCGAGGCCACCGACGACCTGCCCCTCGAGCTCGAGACCAGGCTGCTGCCGCAGAAGACCACGATCTTCGCCAGCGACGGCAGCGTGCTGGCCACCGTCTACGACCAGAACCGCATCGTCGTCTCGCTCGACCAGATCTCGCGCACCATGGTCGAGGCCCTGGTGTCGATCGAGGACTACCGCTTCTACGAGCACGGCGCGATCGACCTCAAGGGCACCGCCCGCGCCCTGGTCACCAACCTCGGCTCGGGCGGCGTCGTCCAGGGCGGGTCGTCGATCACCCAGCAGCTGGTCAAGCAGACCCTGCTCAACGCCGCCAAGACCAAGAAGCAGCGCGCGGCGGTCACCGACGACACCTACGCCCGCAAGATCAAGGAGCTGCGCTACGCGATCGCCCTGGAGAAGAAGCACTCCAAGGACTGGATCCTCGAGCGCTACCTCAACACCGTCTACTTCGGTGACGGCGCCTACGGCATCCAGGCGGCGGCCAAGCACTACTTCGACGTCAACGCCCGCAACCTCAACCTCAACCAGTCCGCCATCCTCGCGGGCCTGGTGCAGAACCCCACGGGCTTCGACCCCACCAACCACCCCGACCGGGCCCTCGACCGCCGCGACGTCGTGCTCGACCGGATGGCCCAGCTCAACGTCATCACCCAGGACAAGGCCGACGCCGTCAAGGCGCGGGGCCTCAAGCTCGACCCGCAACCCAGCGACAACGGGTGCATCAACAGCCGGGCACCGTTCTTCTGCAACTACGCCATCGAGTACCTGCTCAAGGACAAGGCCCTGGGTCGCAACGAGGAGGAGCGCGAGCGCCTCATCAAGTCCGGCGGGCTGAAGATCTACACGACCATCGACCTGGCCGACCAGAAGGCCGCCGACGACGCCGTGAAGGCCAACGTCCGCGCCACCGACCAGGCGATCGGCGCGCTCGCGATGGTCGAGCCCGGCACCGGCGAGGTCAAGGCGATCGCGCAGTCGCGGCCGATGGGCGAGAAGAAGAACCTCGGGCAGACCTACCTCAACTACGTCGTGCCCTCGCAGTACGGCGACTCCAACGGCTTCCAGGCCGGCTCGACGTTCAAGGCGTTCGTGTTGGCCGACGCGATCGAGAAGGGCACCCCGCTCAACGAGGTGCTGCCGTCCCCCAACGGCCCGATCACGCTGCAGGAGGAGGACTACCAGACCTGCGGCGACAAGCCCTACGGCTACGGCGAGTTCCCCATGGCCAACTCCGTGCAGTCCAGAGGCGTCGAGAACCTCTACACCGGCACCCGCAACTCGATCAACACGTTCTTCTTCAACCTCGAGAAGCAGACCGGCATCTGTGACCCCTACGAGCTGGCGCGGTCGATGGGCGTACGGCTGACCTGCCCTACGGCCGACTCCTGCCCCGGGGTCTCACCGGAGCGGGTCCCCACCTTCACCCTCGGCGTGGCCGACGTGAGCCCGCTCGAGATGGCCGAGGCCTACGCTACCTTCGCCGCCCGCGGCAACCACTGCGTCGCGCGGCCGGTCACCTCGATCGAGGACGCCAACGGCACCCTCCTCAAGGAGTACCCCGCCCGCTGCTCGCAGGTGATGTCGACCTCGACCGCCGACGCGGTCAACGACATCCTGACCGGCGTCATCGAGGGCGGCTTCGCCTCCGCGCAGTACCTCGGGATCCCGGCCGCCGGCAAGACCGGCACGACCGGCACCACCGAGTCCTCCCCCGCCGTGTGGTTCATGGGCTACACCCCGCAGCTCGCCACCGCCGCGATGATCGCCGGCGCCAACGACTTCGGCACCCCGATCGGCCTCGACGGCCAGGTCATCAACGGCGTGACCGTCAGCGCGTCCGGGTCCGGCCTGGCCGCGCCCATGTGGGGCGACGCGATGAAGGCGATCGTCGCTGCCGGCGGGATCGACTACGAGGACTTCGTGGCCCCCGTCGACGTGCCGGGCTACGGCGCGACCAGCGTCTACGTCGCCCCGCCGCCCAGCAGCGGCGGCGACGGTGGCGGTGGCAACGATGGCGGCAACGGCAACGGCAACGGCGGCGGGAACGGCAACGGCGGCCGCGGTCGCCGCTAAGGCCTGAGGCTCAGCCGAGCTGGCGGCGTACCTCGGCGGCGACGGCACCGCCGTCGGCGCGTCCCTTGACCTGGGGCTGGACGACGCCCATGACCTTGCCCATGGCGCGCATGCCCTCACCGGCCGCGCCAGTCTGCTCGACCGCGGCGGTGACGATCCGGGCGATCTCGTCGGCGGTGAGCTGCTCGGGCAGGTAGCGGGCGATCACCTCGGCCTCGGCGCGCTCCTTGTCTGCGCTCTCGGCCCGGCCGCCCTCCTCGAAGGCGGTGGCGGCCTCGCGGCGGCGCTTTGCCTCGCTGGTGAGCACGGTGAGGACCTCCTCGTCGCTGAGCTCGCGCGCCTGCGTGCCCGAGACCTCGGCGTTGGTGACCGACGTCAGCACCATCCGCAGGGTCGAGGAGGTCAGCGTGTCGCGAGCCTTCATCGCAGTCGTGAGGTCGGCGCGCAGCTGCTCCTTGAGGGTGGTCATGCCGGTCATTGTGGCAGCCTGGGGCCGTGTCTCCGACCGGGTTGCTCGTCCGCTCCGCCGCTGCGGCCACCCTGGCCGGGGCCGCCGTCACGGCGTACGCCGCCCGGGAGGCCCGCCAGTACACGTTGCGCCGCGTCGAGGTGCCCCTGCTGCCGCCGGGTGCCCGCTCTATGCGGGTGCTGCACGTCAGCGACCTGCACATGACGCCCGGCCAGCGCCGCAAGCAGGAGTGGGTGCGCGGCCTGGCCGCCCTCGAGCCCGACCTGGTCATCGACACCGGCGACAACCTCTCGCACCGCGACGCCGTGCCGGTCGTCTGCGACGCCCTCGGAGCGCTGCTCGATGTGCCGGGCGTGTTCGTGCACGGCTCCAACGACTACTTCGAGCCGACGCTGCGCAACCCGCTGCGCTACCTGCTGCCCGACGACGGCCGGCGCCACACCGAGTCGCCGCAGCTGCCGTGGCCCGAGCTGACCCGACGCTTCACCGACGCGGGATGGCGCGACCTGACCAACCGCCGCGCCACCGTCACCGTCGGCGACCTCACGATCGCCTTCGCCGGCGTCGACGACCCGCACCTGTCCTACGACCGGCTCGACGAGGTCGCAGGACCTGCCGACCCGGCGGCCGACGTGCGGCTGGGGGTCGCCCACGCGCCGTACCTGCGGGTCCTCGACCAGTACGCCGCCGACGGCTACGACGCGATCGTGGCCGGCCACACCCACGGCGGCCAGGTGTGCCTGCCGGGCGGTCGCGCGCTCACGACCAACTGCGACCTCGAGCCCGCCCGGGCCCGCGGCCTGCACCGCCACCCCGCCGACTCCCACGACGGCGACCCGGGCTCGGCGTGGCTGCACGTGTCGGCGGGCCTGGGCACCAACCCCTACGTCCGCCTGCGACTGGCGTGCCGTCCCGAGGCGACCCTGCTGACGCTCGTCGCGCGGGCACCGCAGGGGTGATACCGATTGCCGGCGCGGCGCCGCGCTCGGGTATGCTCCAGTGCTTGTGAGCCGACTCCGGTCGGTGCACGTTCGGGCTGTGGCGCAGCTTGGTAGCGCGCTTCGTTCGGGACGAAGAGGCCGCAGGTTCAAATCCTGTCAGCCCGACTCTTCACCACATGTCGACCCCGACCGGTTCACCGGTCGGGGTCGCTGGTTTCCGTGCCAGACTGGACGCCATGGCCGACGATGACGACGACCGCCCGAGCCTGCAGGCACCCCAGTTGTTCGGCCGCCGCCGCGCGGCCCGCACACCGGCCCCAGCGGCTTCGTCGGCCCCCGCGGACGCGGTGACCGAGCCGCAGCCGCAGTTCGAGGACGTCGGCGACCCGACGGCGGTCCTGCCCGCGGCGCCCGAGCCCGCCCGACGACCCCGCAAGGCCCGGCGTACCGGGGGCGTCGACGTCGCCGACGCCCCCCTCGACACCCCGACCGCCGCTCCCCGGACGCCCCGCGCTCCCCGCACTCCCCGCACCGAGCCGCTGCTCCCGGGCCGTCAGGCCGCGGCCGTGGTCGGCGTGCTGGCCGGCCTGTCCCTGGTCGGATTCACCTGGGTGGGCTTCCGGGGCTGCGAGGCACTGCGCGGCACCACCTCGTGCGGACCCGGCCCCGGCATGGCCGCCCTGGCGGTCGTCTTCGTCGCCGCCGTCGTCGTCGGCGGCCTCCTGCTGTCCTTCTTCCGCGTCCCCGACCCGGGCGCGACGAGCTTCCTCGCGATGGGCCTGACCGCGGTGTTCTGCCTGGTCTTCCTGGTCGACCACCTCGACCACTGGTCGATGGTGATCGTGATCCCTGCCCTCAGCGCCGCGACCTACCTGCTGTCGTGGTGGGTCACCACCACCTACGTCGACACCGACTGAGGGCCGGCGCCGTCCGGGCCGGGGCCGTTCAGAGCCCCGGTCGGCGGCGCCAGGGTGCCGGTCAGGCCCGCCGACGCAGGCCGGCGGCAGCGATCCCAGGTGGCGCGGGACGCGGCACGGGCGCCGTCCGGGCCGGGGCCCGTCAGAGCCCCGGTCGGCGGCGCCAGGGTGCCGGTCAGGCCCGCCGACGCAGGCCGGCGGCAGCGATCCCAGGTGGCGCGGGACGCGGCACGGGCGCCGTCCGGGCCGGGCCCGTCAGAGCCCCGGTCGGCGGCGCCAGGGTGCCGGTCAGGCCCGCCGACGCAGGCCGGCGGCAGCGATCCCAGGTGGCGCGGGACGCGGCACGGGCGCCGTCCGGGCCGGGGCCGTTCAGAGCCCCGGTCGGCGGCGCCAGGGTGCCGGTCAGGCCCGCCGACGCAGGCCGGCGGCAGCGATCCCAGGTGGTGCGGGACGCGGCACGGGCGCCGTCCGGGCCGGGGCCGTTCAGAGCCCCGGTCGGAGGCGCCAGGGTGCCGGTCAGGCCCGCCGACGCAGGCCGGCGGCAGCGATCCCAGGTGGCGCGGGACGCGGCACGGGCGCCGTCCGGGCCGGGGCCGTTCAAGACAGCAGCAGCTCAGCGATCTGGACGGTGTTGAGCGCGGCGCCCTTGCGCAGGTTGTCGCCGGAGACGAAGAGCGCGAGGCCGCGCTGGCCGTCGACGCCCTCGTCCTGGCGGATCCGGCCGACGTACGACGGGTCCTGCCCGGCGGCCTGCAGCGGGGTGGGGACGTCGCTGAGCTCGACGCCCGGGGCCGTCGCGAGGATCTCGCGGGCGCGGGCGGGGGTCAGCGGCCGGGAGAACTCGGCGTTGATGGCCAGGGAGTGGCCGGTGAAGACCGGTACGCGGACGCACAGCCCGGAGACGCGCAGGTCGGGCAGGCCGAGGATCTTGCGCGACTCGTGGCGCAGCTTCTGCTCCTCGTCGGTCTCCTCGAGGCCGTCGTCGACGAGGGTGCCGGCCATCGGCAGCACGTTGAAGGCGATGGGGCGCACGTACTTGACGGGGTCGGGGAAGGTGACGGCCGTGCCGTCGTAGGCCAGCTCACGGGCCTTGTGGCCGGCCGCCTCGACCTGGGTGGCGAGCTCCTCGACGCCGGCCACGCCGGAGCCGGAGACCGCCTGGTAGGTGGAGGCGATCAGGCGCACGAGGCCGGCCTCGTCGTGCAGCGGCTTGAGGACCGGCATCGCGGCCATCGTGGTGCAGTTGGGGTTGGCGATGATGCGGCGCCCGCCCTCGCGCACGGCGAGCCCGATGTCGCCGGGGTTGACCTCGGAGACGACCAGCGGGATCTCGGGGTCGCGACGGAACGCCGAGGAGTTGTCGACCACGACCACGCCGGCGGCGGCGAAGACCGGGGCCAGGGCGCGCGAGGTGGTCGCCCCGGCGGAGAAGAGCGCGATGTCGAGCCCGGAGGGGTCGGCGGTGGCGGCGTCCTCGACGACGACCTCGCGGCCGGCGAAGGGCAGCACGGTACCGGCCGAGCGGGCCGAGGCGAAGAACCGGACCTCGTCGGCGGGGAAGTCGCGCTGCTCGAGGATCTGGCGCATGGCGACCCCGACCTGCCCGGTGGCACCGACGATGCCGATGCTTGTCATGACTCCTCCAGTCGGGCACGGGGTCCCCGCGGCGTTGTTCCTGGAGGAGCGAAGCGGGGGAGGGAAGAACGTCGTGGGGTGTGCTGTCCGGTGGCACCGACGATGCCGATACGGGCGCCCACGTCAGCGACCGGTCCCGCCGTAGACGACGGCCTCGACCTCGGTGGCGTCGAGGTCGAACGCCGTGTGGGTGGCCTGCACGGCGGCAGCCACGTCAGCCTCGTCGACGATCACGGAGATGCGGATCTCGGAGGTGGAGATCATGCCGAGGTTGACGCCGGCCTCGGCGATGGAGGAGAAGAACTTCGCGGTGACGCCCGGGTGGGAGCGCATCCCGGCACCGATCAGCGAGACCTTGCCGATCTTGTCGTCGTAGAGCAGCGACTCGAAGCCGATGGTGGCCTGCAGCGCGGCGAGCGCGGTCATCGCGGTCTGGCCGTCGGTGCGGGGCAGGGTGAAGGAGATGTCGGTGAGGTTGGTCGCCGCCGCCGAGACGTTCTGGACAATCATGTCGAGGTTGATCTGGGCCTCGGCCAGCGCGGTGAAGATGCGTGCGGCCTCGCCGACCTTGTCGGGCACGCCGACGACGGTGATCTTGGCCTCGCTCACGTCGTGGGCGACGCCGGCGATGATCGCTTGTTCCATGCTGCTGCCCTCCTGGGCGGGGATGTCTTCGATGGAGCCGCGGACGATGGTGCCCTCGAGCTGGCTGAACGACGACCGCACGTGGATCGGGATGTCGTATCGGCGGGCGTACTCGACGCACCGCAGGTGCAGGATCTTGGACCCGCACGCGGCCAGCTCGAGCATCTCCTCGTAGGTGACGGTGTCGAGCTTGCGGGCGGCCGGGACGATGCGCGGGTCGGCGGTGAACACGCCGTCGACGTCGGTGTAGATCTCGCACACGTCGGCGTCGAGCGCCGCCGCGAGCGCGACGGCGGTGGTGTCGGTGCCGCCGCGGCCCAGCGTGGTGATCTCCTTGGTGTCCTGGGAGACGCCCTGGAAGCCGGCGACGATGACGATGTGGCCGTCGGCGATGGCCTCCTGGATGCGGCCGGGTGTGACGTCGATGATCTTGGCCTTGCCGTGCACCGAGTCGGTGATGACACCGGCCTGCGACCCGGTGAACGACCGTGCGCTGAACCCGAGGTCGGAGATCGCCATCGCGACCAGCGCCATCGAGATCCTCTCCCCGGCGGTCAGCAGCATGTCGAGCTCGCGCGCGGGGGGCAGCGGGCTCACGGCGCGCGCCTTGTCGAGCAGCTCGTCGGTCGTGTCCCCCATGGCCGAGACGGCGACCACGACGTCGTGGCCGTCCTTCTTGGCCTCCACGATCCGTCGGGCGACCCGCTTGATCGCGTCGGGATCGGCGACGGACGAACCGCCGTACTTCTGCACGACAATGCCCACCGGGCTCACTCCTGGATCGGGGAAGGGTTCCGGTGCTTGATCCTACGGGGGGTCGGGGCTCAGCCCCGGCCGCTGTCCAAGACGGCCTCGGCGGCCTCGATCTGGGCCAGCTCGTCGTCGTTGTCGACGTCGAGGCGGTCGTGGGCGACCACCGACAGCAGCGCGTTGAGGGTGGCGCCGGCCAGGTTGCCCCAGTTGTTGACGTAGGAGTACTGCCACCACCACAGCGCCTCGTCGACGTTGCCCGAGCGGTAGTGGCGCAGGCCGTTCTCGAGGTCGGTCGCGATCGCGGTGAGGTCGTCGGAGAGCTGGCTGGCGACGACCTCGGGCACGTAGGGGTCGAAGACGAAGCCGTAGGTGTCGACGTTGCCGAGCATGTCGGCCAGGCGCATCCGCAGGTCGTCGACGTCGGCCTCGGGGCCGACGTCGGGCTGGTACTCGGCGCGCGGGGTGAAGTCCTGCTGGACGCCGAGGCGCGCACCGGCCAGGAGCACCTGGCTGATCTCGAGCAGCAGCAGCGAGATCGCGCGACTGCCGTCGGCCTCGCGGGCGATCTCGCGCAGCGCCAGCAGGAACGACGACACGGAGTCGGCGATCTGCTGGGCGAAGTCCTCGGTCTCGCCGTCGAGGGACGGCGCGACCCCCGCGTGCGGATGGGTCCCGTCGGGGGTCAGGGGCGTGGTCACGGAGCTGCCTGCCTTCCTACGAATGCTCGTCCGAGGGTCACCTCGTCGGCGTACTCGAGGTCTCCACCTACGGGCAGTCCACTCGCCAGCCGGGTGACGCGCAACCCCAGGGGTCGCAGCTGGCGGGTGAGGTAGGTCGCGGTGGCCTCGCCCTCGAGGTTGGGGTCGGTGGCGAGGATGATCTCGCCGATCTGGTCGTCGGCGAGGCGCTGGAGCAGCTCGCGGATGCGCAGCTGGTCGGGGCCGATGCCGTCGATCGGCGAGATCGCGCCGCCCAGCACGTGGTAACGGCCCTTGAACTCGCGGGTGCGCTCGATCGCCACGACGTCCTTGTACTCCTCGACCACGCACAGCGTCGTCGGGTCACGGCGGGGGTCGGCGCAGATGCGGCACTGCTCGGCCTCGGAGACGTTGAAGCAGGTCGCGCAGAACCGCACCCGAGCCTTGACCTCGATCAGCACGTCGGCCAGGCGGCGTACGTCGGTGGGGTCGGCCTGGAGCAGGTGGAACGCGATGCGTTGGGCGCTCTTGGGACCCACGCCCGGCAACCGGCCGAGCTCGTCGATGAGGTCCTGCACCACGCCTTCGTACACGCCCTCACCCTAGGGCGTCTCGGTCGCGCCCGGTCACCCCGTCGGGGCGCGGCGGCTCAGAAGCCGAGCGGACCGGGCGCGCCCGGTGCACCGCCACCCAGACCCGGGAGCCCGCCGCCGGCCAGCGGGCCGAGCGCCTGGGCGGCCGCCTCGTCGGCGCGGCCCTTGGCGTCGCGGTAGGCCGCGACGATGACGTCGCCGAGGTCGGCCAGCGACTCGGCGTCGTTGCCATCGACCGAGCCGGGCGTGATGTCGATGCCGAGCAGGTCGCCGGTGCCGGACACCTTGACCGTCACCCCGGCCACGCTGCCCTCGACCACGGTCTCGGCGAGCTGCTCCTGGGCCGCCATGAGCTGGGCCTGCATGGCCTCGGCCTGCTGCAACAGGGCGTTCATGTCGAAGCCGCCGTCGGCGCCGAACGGGTTGGTGGTCATGGGGTGGGCCTTCCGGTCGGGGTCTGGGTGTGCGGGGCGTGCTGGTCGTGCTGGACGTGCAGGGGGTCGGCGGTCACTGGTGAGGGATCTCCTCGATCATCTGCGCACCGAGCTCGCGGGCGAGCAGGTCGTCGGTGCCGAGCTCGTCGGAGTCGGCGTCGAGGTCGTCGGGGTGCGCGTCGGCGTCGGCCTCGGCCATCGAGGGTCCGGCGGCACCGGGGGCCTCACCGGCCGGCCTGGTCTGACGGATGGCGCCGCGCGCCGCGGCCTGCGACGGCCCGAGGTCGGGCGGGGCGGCCCGGTCGGGCTCGGGCTCGGGCTCGGGCTCGTCGGTCGCCCACGGCGGGGGCTCGTCGGCGGGCGGCGGGCCGGTGGGCGCGGCGGACGAACCGGGCGGACCGGGCGCGACCACCGGGTCGGGCTCGCGCTGGGGCGGCGCGGGGGCCGGCGCGGGTGGGGTGACCGCCCCGGCGTCGGCACCGGGGTCGATGATCGTCTCGATCCGCCAGTCGGAACCGATGACGTCGATGACGGCCTGGCGCACGATCTCGGAGGACCCGCCGGAGTCGAAGGAGTCGCGGGCGCCGGCGTTGGCGAAGCCGAGGGTGAGCGTCTTGTCGTCGACGGCGACGACCTGCGCGTTCTGCGAGAGGTGGATCCAGGTGATCCGGCGGCGCTGCTTGGTCGCCTCGATGATGTCGGGCCACAGCCGGCGTACGTCGACCAGCGTGAGCCCTGCCCGCGCTGCGGGCGCTGCGGGCGCCGCCGGGGCGGGCACCGGCTCGGGCACCGGCTCGGGCACCGGCTCAGGCACCGGCTCAGGGGTCGGCTGGGGAGTGGGCTCGGGGGTCACCTCGGGGACGGGCTCGGGCGGAAGCGGCGACAGGCCCGGAGGGGTCGAGGAGATCCGCGGCTGCGGCGCGGCGACCGGTGCAGGCGCGGCCACGGGTGCGGGCGGTGCGGCTGGCGCGGCTGGTGCGGGAGGCGTCGCGGCGGCGGCCCTGTCGGAGGGCACCGTGATCGACGCGCGGCGCTCGAGCCGGTCGAGCCGGGCCTGGACGCCGTGGGTGGTGTGGTCGGCCCCGGGCAGCAGCACGCGGGCGCAGATGAGCTCGAGCAGCAGGCGCGGGGCGGTGGCGCCGCGCATCTCGGTGAGCCCGACGGCGACCAGGTCGGCGGCGCGGCTGAGGTCGGCGCGACCGAAGCGTGAGGCCTGGGCCACCAGTCGCTCGCCCTGGTCGACGGCGACGTCGATCAGGCCCGTCGCGGGCGCGTCGGGCACCGCGGCGATGATCACCAGGTCGCGCAGGCGGCGCAGGAGGTCCTCGGTGAAGCGCCGGGGGTCCTGGCCGGTCTCGATCACCTTGTCGACGACCCCAAAGACCGACGCACCGTCGCCCGCGGCGAACGCGTCGACCACCTCGTCGAGCAGGGTGTCGGGGGTGTAGCCGAGCAGGCCGCTGGCCAGCTCGTAGGTGACCCCGGCCGGGCCGGCCCCGCCGAGCAGCTGGTCGAGCACCGACAGGGTGTCGCGGGCCGAGCCGGCCCCGGCCCGGACCACCAGGGGCAGGGCGGCCGGCTCGATGGCCACGCCCTCGCGCTCGCAGAGCTCGGTGAGGTAGCTCGACAGCGAGCGCGGCGGGATCAGCCGGAACGGGTAGTGGTGGGTGCGCGAGCGGATCGTCGGGATGACCTTGTCGGGCTCGGTGGTGGCGAAGATGAAGCGCAGGTGGGGCGGCGGCTCCTCGACGAGCTTGAGCAGGGCGTTGAAGCCCTGCGTCGTCACCATGTGCGCCTCGTCGATTATGTAGACCTTGTAGCGGTCGCGCACGGGTGCGAAGAACGCCTTCTCGCGCAGGTCGCGGGCGTCGTCGACACCGCCGTGCGACGCCGCGTCGATCTCGATGACGTCGATCGAGCCCGACCCGCCGCGGGCCAGCTCACGACAGCTGTCGCACTCGCCGCAGGGGTCGGCCACCGGTGCGAGCGCGCAGTTGAGGGCGCGGGCCAGGATGCGCGCCGACGTGGTCTTGCCGCAGCCGCGGGGCCCGGAGAAGAGGTAGGCGTGGTTGACCCGGTTGTTGCTCAGCGCCGCGCGCAGGGGCTCGGTGACGTGCTCCTGACCGATGACCTCGGCGAAGGTCTCCGGCCGGTAGCGGCGGTAGAGCGCGAGCGGTGAGTCCACGGCCCCGACCCTAGCCACCGGCACCGACAGCCGCCTACGCCGGACGCCGTCGGACCCCGGGAAGCAAGAGGCCCCCCGCGCACCCGACAGAGCTCACTTACCCTTGCTGCCTTCCGGCCCTGGGGGAGTTGGGCGAGATGCCGCCACGCGGGGGGTTGGCATGGAGCATAGGCGATTGGTCGCCGCCGATCCTCGTTGGGTAAGGTCCGGCACGGAGGATTCGCCTAGTGGCCTATGGCGCTCGCTTGGAAAGCGAGTTGGGTTAACGCCCTCAGGGGTTCGAATCCCCTATCCTCCGCCACCAGGACAGCGCCGGCGCCCGCCGGCGCTGTTCTCATGTGGCGCCTCTCGCGTGGCGCCTCAGGGTCGTGGGCCGAGCCGGAAGCCGTGCCGGTTGCGCCGAGGACGGTAGGGCCTGCGCCGGTACGGTGCAGGTGCGTGGCTGGCGCGCATCAGTCGCTGCAGCCGCGAGGTGACGTCAGGGTGGAGCGCGGAGACGTCTCGAGTCTCCGCAGGGTCCGCCTCCAGGTCGTAGAGCTCGAAGCGGGCTCGGCGGTCGGCGATCGCGGGGTCGGCGCCGGGTGCGTGTCGCACCGCCTTCCAGCGCCCCTTACGCAGGGCCGTGGTGTAGACGAGCTGAGCCGGCGGACCACCGTCGAGGTTCTGGTCGCGGTTGGGAGGGCGTTCGAAGTACAGCGGCGGGTGCACGACCCGCCCACGCCTCTCGCCGGTGATCCAGTCGCGGACCGAGACACCGTCGACGTCGGACGGTGCATTGATTCCGGCGAAGTCCGCGAGGGTCGGCAGCAGGTCCACCGAGCCCCATGGCCGATCGGCGACCGACGCCTTCCCGGTGCGGCGCACCACCCCGGGGCCCCACACGACGAGAGGCACGCGGACACCGCCCTCGTAGAGGCTGTGCTTGCCGGCGCGCAGCCCGCCGTTGGTGTTCCAGAGGTAGTCGGCCAGCGCCGAGTCGGGCGACGGTGTCAGCACGTCGGCGCACGTGCTCGAACCACCCAGCAGGTGCTCGTTGGGAGTCGGACCGTTGTCACTGGTGAAGATGACCAGGGTGTTGTCGGCGATGCCGTGCTCCTCCAGCCGGGCGACGATCTCGCCCACGTAGGAGTCGAGCAGAGTGTGCTGCGCGGCGTAGGCCTTCATGTCGGGGGTCCAACCCTCCCGGTCGTCGTACGACGCCGTGTCGGGCACCTGGCTAGGCCCGTGCACGAGCTGTGGTGCGAAGTACATCGCGAACTCCTGATGCCGGTGGTCGTCGATGAACTGCAGTGCCGCGTCGCGGTAGACCTCGGGGGCGTAGGTGCCCTTGACCTCGCCCTCGTTGGCGCGCAGCCGCACACGTCGATTGCCGCGCCACAGGTAGTCGGGCCAGTAGTCCAGGGCGTGCGCCGTGGTCACCAGGCCGAGGAAGGCGTCGAACCCCTTCTGCAACGGGTGGCTGCTGTCGCCCCGATTGGCGACGCCGAAGGACCCGCTGCCCTGGGTGGGGGCTCCCAGTCCACCGGCAGGTGTCACCGGCAGCGGGGCCTCACAGGCGACGCCGAGCGGGTCGGGCGTGAAGTAGTCGTCACGACCGAAGCCCCACTTGCCGAAGATCCCGGTGCGGTAGCCCGCGGCGGCGAGCACCTCGGCCCACGTGGTGTCGTTGCGCTCCAGGGTCGGCTCCTCACCGGTGGCTCGGAAGTCGTTGGCCCGCACCCGGGCATGACCTCCGTGCATGCCGGTCAGCAGCGTGGTGCGCGACGGCGCGCAGACGCTCGCGCCGGAGTAGCCCTGGGTGAAACGGATCCCTTCGGCGGCGAGCCGGTCCAGGTGCGGGGTGCTCAGCACGTGTTGCCCGTAGGCGCCGAGCCCGCCGTACCCGAGGTCGTCGGCCAGGATCACGATCAGGTTGGGACGGCGTCCCCTACGGCGCGTGCGGTGCCCTGAGGCGGCCGCGGCCCGGGGTCGGGCCGCCTGGGCGGCCACCGCGGCTGCGGTCGCAAGGACGGCACGGCGGCCCGCACGCATGGACGACGAAGTGCTCATGACCAGGCAAACGAAGTTATTTGAATAAGGTTACTGGACTATTGGTCCGCAAGGGCGAGCCTCTTCGCAGGGGCCCGTGGCCACCGGCTTGTCCAGGTTGCTCCACTGCGACCACGACCCGACGTAGAGCGATGCGTCGGCGAACCCGGCGAGCGCGAGAGCGACGACCTCGTGCGCGGCGGTGACGCCGGAGCCGCAGTAGGCCGCCACCGCGACGCCGTCGCCCGCGCCGACCTGCTCGAAGCGGGCGCGCAGCCGCTCGGCGGGCAGGAAGGTGCCGTCGGCGGCGAGGTTGTCGGTGGTGGGGGCGCTGACGGCGCCGGGCACGTGTCCCGCCCTCGGGTCGATCGGCTCGACCTCGCCGCGGTAGCGCTCGCCGGCCCGCGCGTCGAGCAGCAGGCCGGTCGCGGCGAAGCGCTCGACGTCGTCGACCTCCAGCGTCGGCATCGCCCCGCCGGTCAGCTCGACGTCGCCCGGCGCGGGCACCACGTCGTCGGTCGCGAGCGGGAGACCGGCCGCCTGCCAGGCCGGCAGGGCACCGTCGAGCAGGCGTACGTCGGTCAGCCCGCCCCAGCGCAGCAGCCACCAGGCCCGGGCTGCGGCCAGGTTGCCGTCACCGTCGTGGACGACGACGGTGCTGGTGGTGCGCACGCCCCACCTGCGCGCCGCGGCCTGCAGGTCGGCGACGGCGGGCAACGGGTGACGGCCGTCGGTCGGCTCACCGTGGGAGGCCAGCTCGGTGGCGAGGTCGACGAAGACGGCGCCGGGCACGTGGCCGGTCAGGTAGGTCTCGTGACCCGGTGGGCCGCCGAGCTTCCACCGGACGTCGAGCACGACCACGTCACGCCCGGGGTCGGCGAGGAGCGCGGCGAGCTCCTCGGCGGTGACGAGCAGGGACGGGTCAGGCACGGGGTGCCCCTTCCTGCGACCGACGTCGCGACAGCACGGGCCGTAGCAGCATCGCCACGACGAGCACGCCGCCGCCGAAGAGCCCCCACCAGACCGCGTCGTGGCGGGTGCCGCGCAGCAGGTCGGGCTCGTCCTGCGGCAGCGGGGCGGGCTCGGCGCGCGGCGCCGGCGGTCGGCCGGGCCGGATGGTCCCGTCGCGGTCGGGCTGCACCGGCCTGGTGAGGGCCTCGACGGGCTGGACGACGCCGCGACCGCGGAACTTGTCGACCGCCCCGCTCGACGACGGGCCCGCGCCGGTGGCGGTGACCTCGAGGCGAGCGACGAGCTGCTGGGGGGTGTCGCCTGGGTAGGCGGCCGCCAGCAGGGCCATCACGCCCGAGACCTCGGCGGCGGCGACCGCGGTCGAGGACGTGTAGAACGAGCAGGTCGACGCGTTGATCGCGTAGGACACGGCGCCGTAGGTCGGCACGACGACGTCGACGGCCGAGGTCAGCAGGCCCGCGGGCAGCTCGGGCTTCTCCGCCACCGGGTCGGTGGTGGTGCCGACGGCGACCACCAGGGGGTTGGTGGTGGCGTAGCCGGCGGGGTAGCGGGTGACGTCCTCGCCGTAGTCGTACGTGACGTCGCCCCGGTCGCCGGTCGCGGCGACCACGATCGCGCCGGCGTCGGTGACCCGCCGGACGGCGGCCTCGAGGGCCTGGGAGTCGCGGTCGAGCGCGAGCGGGACGGTGACGATCCTGAGGTCGTCGCGCCCGCTGCCCACCAGCGGGAGGATCGAGTCGAGGCCCGCGGCGAGGCCGGCGGCCGTCGGCGTCGCACCGTCCTGCTCGTCGTCGGAGTCGTAGACGCGCACGTCGTAGATCTCGGCGCCGGGGGCGACGCCGACGGGGCCCACGCCGCCGTCCTGGGCCGGCCCGGCGATGACGCCGGCCACGGCGGTGCCCTGGTGGAACACCGGCGGGCCGGGCCGGGACCCGCCGACCACGGGGAGCAGCGGGTTGAGGACGCCGGAGTCGAGGACCGCGACCCGCACCCCGGCGCCCGGCGCGCGTCCCGTACGCCGCTGCACGACCTGCTGGGCCCGCTCGACCAGCAGCGCCTCGAGCGGGGCGCTGCTCGCGGTCGCGGGGACCCGCTCGATGTCGGTGTCGTCGATGCTCGTGCAGTCGGCGCCGGTGGGCGCGGCGTCGGCCGCGGCGGTAGGACCCGGCGCAGCGGCGACCGCCAGGCCCACCACCGAGAGCGCGACCGGCAGGGCCAGCCGCCGAGGTGCCGACCGGGTCACGAGCAGGGACCGCCGGGCTCGGACGTCGGGGGGCAGCGGGCCGCGTCGATGCTCAGGGTGACCCCGACCCGGAAGAGCCCGATCCAGTCCTGGGGCACGACGACCCGGGCGACGCCGCCGTAGCCGAGCCGGGTGGTCTCGTCGCCGGGGCCGACGGGGTAGGCGTAGCCGCGGGCGTCGACGAGCACGGGGGTCGCGTCGCCCTCGCCGGACCACCCGCCGGACTGCACGAAGGCACCGGCGCCGGAGTCGACCGACACCGAGACGTCGTCGACGCCGACCTTGTCGGGTGACGACTCGGCCCCGGTGCGGGTCGTCGCCAGGACCACGCCCGGCTGCCCGCCCGGCACGTCGAGCCGGGCGCAGACCTGGTCGGCGGCCTGCTGGCGGGGCCGCACCTGGATCGGCCAGCTGGCGTCGGGCAGGCTGCTGGCGTCGCGGATGGTGGTGCCGCCCGGCACCTGGGCGGCCTGGTAGGTGGTGGCGGTGACCTGGCCCGGCAGGTCGAGGGCCTGGTAGACGCCGGCCGAGAAGTCGTCGAGCTTGAGGCTGCCGTCGCCGGTCATGAGGTAGAGCGTGCCGCCGACCTCGAGCAGGTCGCCGATCCGGGCCTCCTGGGCGCCGTCGACGCCGGCGCGGTAGGGCCATGGCTCACCGAGGTCGGCGCCGAGCCCGAAGGTCTCGAACGCCAGCGCCCCGCCGTCGGGGAAGAGCGTCACCCACTGGTCGGGCACCGTGACCGCGTCGGCCGCGGACGCCGCGGCGACGGCCTGGAGGGTGCGGTCGGTGGCCTCGCCGTCGGGGACGGGGTAGGCGTAGGCGCGCTCGACGCCCCGGTCGGCGCCGACCAGCGACTGCGCCACCAGGAACAGCCGGCCCGAGGCGGTGCGGACCACGAAGGACTGCTCGGGGGCCGGTGTCGTGTCGGAGTCGGCCGACAGGTCGACCCGGATGCCGACGGGGTCGCCGTCGACGACGCCGGTGCAGGCGGTCCACCCGTCCTGCACCAGGTCGGCCTGCTGCGGCGGGGTGGCGGGTGCGTCGAGGATGCCGATCGGGGCGCCGATCGTCTTGTCGTCGAGCTCGTCGCGCGAGACCTTCTGGGACTCCGCGTCGGCACCGAAGAGGAGCATCGCGGAGGTGATGTTGGCCAACGGGCGCAGCTCGGTGCGGTCGCTGCCGGGGACCTTGAGCACGGCGTAGTCGGCCCCCGACTCCTTCTCGCTGACCAGGCCCTCCTGGTCGAGGTCGGCGAAGCCCGGCGACTTCAGGACGCCGAGCACCGCGCCGCCGGTGACCAGCAGCACCGCGAGGGCCAGGCCGCCGATCACGGCGCGCCCGGGCCGGGTGGGCTCGACCTCGCGGCCGCCCGGGGCGCCCGAGACGAACGCCGTCACCAGACGGCGGCGACTGAACGAGTAGGCCTCGACGAGGTCCTTCTTGGTGGCCATCGCGGGTCAGCCCGGCAGCACGTCGCTGACGCTGATCGCCAGCACCAGCAAGGGGACCAGGGCGACCAGCGACACGGTCTCGAGGACGTCGCCGAACCGGCCCCGACGCACCGAGGGACCCGAGGGCAGCAGGGTCAGCGCGAGCAGCGCGGCCCCGGCACCGGCCAGGACGACGGCCGCGGTCGGGCGCCAGTCGGGGTGGTAGTAGAGCATCGAGACCGCGACGGCGACCAGGCCCAGGATGCCGGAGCCGAGTCCGACCAGCACCTCGGAGCCCGTGCGGTACTGGCGGGTGCGCAGCATCACCACGGCGCAGGCCACCACGACCATCAGGGTGCCGTAGAGGCCGAGCCGGACCGCCAGCGGAGCGGTGGCGACCAGCAGGATGCCGACCGTGGCCGAGATCGCGATGAGGATCTCGTGGGCCACGCGCGCGTCGGCCGCGACCCGCGCCGGGTCGACGTCGTCGGGGTCGGCGGTGATGTCGGCGGTGGAGTAGAGCTGGTCGACGGTGGTGCTGGTGACCCCGAGCGCGAGCCAGGGGAAGACGCTGCCGACGAGCACCACGAAGGCCAGCACACAGCTGAGCAGCACCTCGGGGGTCGCCCCGGTCTGCTCCACGAGCACCCCGCACACGCTGAGCACGGCGCCCACGACCACGGCGGGGATGAGCAGCGTGCGGCCGGCTCCCAGACCGATCAGGCACACGACGCCCACCACGGCCAGGGCGGCGCCGGCGGCCGCGAGCCGATAGCCGTAGTCGCGCTCGTCCTCGGCGAGCATCACGGCCGCAGCGACGGCGTAGCCGGCGGCGATCCAGGCCACGGTGACGGCGGCCTCGGGCTCCTGCTGGGCACGCGACAGCACGATCGCGCCGGCGACCAGGGCGAACGACACGACCGCGGCGGCGTACGACGCCAGCGCAGAGCCCTGGGCGAGCAGCGCCGCGGCGCCGAGCGCCATCAGCAACGTCGCCGCCGTGAGGGCGGTACGGCGCCCGGACTCGGGGGCCCACGGCTTGAGCTCGTGCTCGACGACGTCGGTCATCGCCTCGACGACGTCGTCGTAGACGGGGGGCACCGGGGCGTCGACGCCGGCGCTCACGGTGATCAGCGACCCGTCCTCGACGCCCTGCAGGGTCAGGCCGGTGTCGCTGGCCAGCCGGCGCCCCTCGGAGGTCACCAGCGTGTAGCCGCCGTAGACCGTCGCGGAGTCGAGCAGGCCGACGCTGCGGGCCAGCTCGGGCACCAGCTCGGCGACCGGCACGGCTCCAGGCAGCACCAGGTCGACACGGCGGGTCCCGGAGGCGACGGTGACCCGCACCAGACCGGAGATGCCGACCGGCGCTTGGCTCATCGATGCTCCTTCGTCGTGCTCGTCGTGGTCGTCGTGCTCGTGGCCCGGGGGTCATCCTGACATCGGCGAAGGGGCCGACACCGGGTGGTGTCGACCCCTTCGGCCCCGGCCGCGTCGGCCGGGGGTGGAACCGTCAGCCGCCGAACTGCGCGGCGCCGCGCGCGTCGGCGTTGGAGTAGTCGATCTGCGACTGGCGCACCGAGTCGGAGGTCTCCTTGAGCAGCTGCTGCATCTCGGCGATGGCGGCGTCCCACTTGCCCTTGGCGACGACGTAGGTCTCCTGGGCCCGACCGCTCCAGTCGTTGCGCAGGGGGGCGAGCTCGTTCTCGAGGACGTCGAGGCGGTTGTTGATGCGCTCCATCGTGGACTTCATGTTGTCGGCCCCGGTGATGAGCGCCTCGTGGTTGACGCGGATTCCGTCGGTCATGTGCTTGCTCCTGGTCTCGTCGGTGCCGGTCAGCCGAGGCGGCCGTTGAGGCGGGCGAAGACGGCGTTCTGCTCGTCGTCGTTGGTCATGTTGACCTGCTCGGTCTTCTGCAGGGACTGGGCGAACTCGTCGAGCGCGTTGAGGATGGTGCGCTGCTTCTCGGTCCAGGTCTGGTGCAGGACGAAGAAGGCCGAGGCACCCTGGCCCACCCACTTGCCCTGCATGTCGGCGATCTGACCGCTGAGGGTGTCGCTCTCCTTGATGAAGTCAGCCTTGGCGTCGGTGACCAGACCGGCCGCCTTGCTGAGTGTCGCCTGACCTTGTCCGTAGTCCGGGGCGTTCGACATGTGCCTTCTCCTTCGATACGGCGGCATGTCGCCGCCCGAGTGACTGGGGTTGCCTGAGTGGGGTTGCCTGAGTGGGGTTGCCTGAGTGGGTTGCCTGACGGGTGTCATGGCCGGGTTGTTGCTGACGGGGAGTTACCCGACGCGAAAACCGGTAAACCTCACCCTGTCAATTCCCACAGGAGCCGGAAGAAGCCGGCGGCCACGACCACGATGCCCACCGCCAGGGCGCCGCACAGGCTCTCGGCGACCTCCGCCCGGCGCGACCACCAGGCCGAGCGCCACCCGCGCCCCAGGGCGACCGCGACCGGCACGAGGAGCACCCCGAGCCCGATAGCGGACCACGCGACCAGCGACACCCAGGCCGACCCGCTCGCGGCGAGGAGGACCACCGTGAGGACCAGCCAGCACCCCAGGCCCGCCACGCGCAGCAGCGCCCGGGCCGCGGCGTGCCGATAGCTGCGGGCGGCCAGCAGCAGGGCGGCTCCGGCGAGCCCGACCTCAAGGCGCGCACCGAGGACGTCGATCCACACCGAGGCCTCGCGCAGCAGCAGCGCCGCGGAGGTCACCGAGACCACCAGCACCGCCACGCAGGCTGCGGTGACGACGCGGCTGCCGCGCTCGGCGACCTCGGCGACGGCACCGCGGGGCACCAGGATCCGGCCCCGACGGCCGGTCGGGCGGTCGCGGGCCGACCAGGCCGTCACGGCGAGCCGCTCGAGGTCGAGGAGGTACTGGTCGGGCACGTCGACGGCCATGATCGGCACGAAGCGCGCGGCGAGCATGGCGACGACCAGCGCGACCGCGTAGACGACCTGCGCGCTGACGCCGGTGAGCGCGGCGGTGGTGGTGAGCACGAACACCGAGACCCCGCTGACCATCCAGACCCGCAGGCCCTCCTCGCCAGCCTGGCCGAGCGCCCGTGCGACGGCCGCGGTGACGGCCGCGGCGAGGCCGGCGACGCCGAGGATCGTGGGCAGCCGCTCGGGGGCGGGGTCCCAGGTGACGACGTACGCCGCCGCGGCGGCGTACGCAGGGACGGCCATGACCCGGTGCCGGGCCAGGGGGCCGAGCGGCAGGACCCCGACGGCGGCCACCGCCACGAGCACGGCGATGGTCGCCTCGCGCGGCCCGGACGACTCCGGGAGCGGGGCCGCGAGGAGCCCCGCGAGGACCGCGACGGCCACGGCACCCACGCACCACGACGCCGACAGCGCACCGGGGACCAGGCCGGGGCGGCGGCGCGCGGAGCCGCGACGCGCCTGTCGCGGGTCGGCGGCAGCCCCCGCGACGGAGGCCACCAGCACGGCGCCGGTGACGATGCCGGCGTCGGCCAGGGACAGACCGGCCGGCAGGGGGCGGCCCAGTCGCGTGTAGAGCACCGGGACGGTGGGGAGGTTGGCCTGTCGTGAGTACTCCGTGGCGACGTCGACGCTCGAGGCAGCGGCCGGGACCTGCAGGTCGAGGACGCCCAACGGCCCGTGGAGGCTCACGGACAGGACGTCGTCCGCACGCGTCGTACCGCTCACGGTGTCTCCCAGGCGCCTCGGGCTGCGGGGTCGGGTGCCCCTTGGTCGGGCACAGTAGTACCCGCCCGCGGCCGTCCCTATCATCGGTGAGCCGCGGCGATCGGGACCGCGTCACCCAGACAGCGACGGCAGGTCAGTCCTTGTGAGCAGCATGTCGAGCAGCAGGTCGAGCACCAGGTCGAGCAGCACGTCCGGTGCCGTGCAGTCCAGCCTGCGGGGCGGACGCGTGGAGCAGCCCGAGATGCCGAGCGGCCAGCTCGTGCTGCAGCCACCGCCGCAGATCCAGCCCAGCGAGGGTGCCGCCGGGATCGCGATGAACGCGATCCCGATGCTGGGCAGCCTCGGCTCGATCGTGCTCGTCGCGACCATCAGCCGGGGTGCGGGCAGCGGCGGCGGCGGGCGGAGCTTCCTTGCGGCCGGCATGTTCCTGTTCGCCACGGTCGGCTTCATCGTGGTGCAGATCGACCGGCAGCGTAAGCAGCGCAACCAGCAGGTGACCGGTTCGCGCACCGAGTACCTCCGCTACCTCGCCGGCGTCCGCACGGTCGCCCGGGAGGCCGCCGCCCAGCAGCGTCGGGCCCTGACCTGGCACCACCCCGCCCCGGCGGCGCTGCCGGCCCTCGCCGAGGAGCGCACCCGGGTGTGGGAGCACCACGCGGCCGACAGCCGCTTCCTGCAGGTGCGCTACGGGCTGTGCGCGCAGCCCCTCGCCCTCGAGCTCGTGCCCCCCGAGAGCGCCCCGATCGACGACGTCGACCCGGCCGCCGCCTCGGCGCTGCACCGCCTGCTGGTCGTGCACCGCACCCAGCCCGACCTGCCGGCGTCCCTGGACCTGCGGGCCTTCGACCGCATCGAGGTGTGCGGCGAGGAGGAGCAGGCCCGGGCCCTGGCGCGCGCCCTGATCTGCTCGGCGACGGCCTTCCAGTCCCCCGACCACCTCGTGGTCGCCGTGCTGTCCTCCGACGAGCACCTGGCCCACTGGGACTGGGTCAAGTGGCTCCCCCACGCCCTCAGCCAGGAGCAGACCGACGCGGTCGGTCCGATGCGGATGGTCAGCACCTCGCTCAGCGACCTGGCCGCGCTGCTGCCCCCCGACCTCGGCGACCGGCCGCGCTTCGGCGCCGACGAGCGTCCGGCGACGCCGCACATCCTGCTCGTGACCGACGGCGTCGAGCTGCCGCCGGGCAACCACGTCGTACCGCCCGACGGGCTGCACGGCGTCACGCTGCTCGACCTGCCCACGCGCTGGCTCGAGCTCGAGGACGCCTCGCGGCTGCGCCTGCAGCTGCACGGCGCCCCCGACGCCGCCGGGCTCGTGCCGGTCGAGGCGGTCCGGGTGCGCGAGGCGCCGATCCGGGCCAAGGCCGACCAGTGCGACGCCGCCACCGCCGAGGCGTTCGCCCGGCGGCTGACCCCCCTCTACAACGTGACGGTCGCCGGCCCCGCCGAGACCGGCACGGGCGAGATCAGCGGGCCGACCGACTTCATGGACCTGCTGGGCCTCGGCGACGTCCGCACCTTCGACCCGTCCGCCGCGTGGCGCACCCGCCCGGCCCGCGACCGGCTGCGGGTGCCGATCGGCCTGGGCGAGAACGGCAGCCTGGTCCACCTCGACATCAAGGAGTCGGCCCAGCAGGGCATGGGCCCGCACGGGCTGGTGATCGGCGCGACCGGCTCGGGCAAGTCGGAGTTCCTGCGCACCCTCGTGCTCGGACTGGCGATGACCCACTCCCCCGAGCAGCTCAACATGGTGCTGGTCGACTTCAAGGGCGGCGCGACCTTCGCCGGGATGTCGCAGATGCCGCACGTCTCGGCCGTCATCACCAACCTCGCCAACGAGCTGACGCTCGTCGACCGCATGCAGGACGCCCTGTCGGGCGAGATGGTGCGCCGCCAGGAGCTGCTGCGCGAGGCGGGCAACTTCGCCTCGGTGCGTGACTACGAGAAGGCACGGGCCGCGGGCGAGGACCTCGCGCCCCTGCCGTCGCTCTTCATCGTCGTCGACGAGTTCTCCGAGATGCTGTCGGCCAAGCCCGAGTTCATCGACCTGTTCGTCGCGATCGGCCGGCTGGGACGATCGCTGGGCCTGCACCTGCTGCTCGCCTCGCAGCGCCTTGAGGAGGGCCGGCTGCGCGGGCTCGAGTCCCACCTGTCCTACCGGGTCGGCCTGCGCACCTTCAGCGCCCAGGAGTCGCGCGCGGTGCTCGGCGTCCCCGACGCCTACGAGCTGCCTGCGGTGCCCGGCCTGGGCTACCTCAAGCCCGACCCGACCACGATGACGCGGTTCAAGGCGGCCTACGTGTCCGGGCCTCCCACGACCGGTCGGCGGGCGGTCCCGCGCGACGAGGGCGGCCACGTACGCGGCATCCTGCCCTTCACCATCTCCGAGGTCCTCTCGCTCGAGGCCGAGCCGGAGCCGGTGGTGGAGACGCCCGCCGCGGCGCCGACCGACACCCAGGAGTCGCTGCTCGACGTGGCGGTCGACCACATGGAGGGCCAGGGCATGCCCGCCCACGCGGTGTGGCTGCCGCCCCTCGACGAGCCCGACACGCTCGACCAGCTCATGGGCGACCTCACCGAGGACCCCGCGCTCGGCCTGGTCTCCCCTCGCTGGCGCGCCCTCGGCGGACTGGTGGTGCCCCTCGGCACCGTCGACCGCCCCCGCGAGCAGCGCCGCGACACCCTCACCCTCAACCTCAGCGGCGCCGCCGGGCACGCCGCGATCGTCGGCGGGCCCCGCAGCGGCAAGAGCACGCTGCTGCGCTCGCTGGTGACAAGCATGTCGCTGACCACCACCCCGCTGGAGTCACAGTTCTTCGTGCTCGACTTCGGCGGCGGCACGTTCGCGCCCCTGGCGTCGCTGCCGCACGTGGCCGGCGTCGGCACGCGCAGCGAGCCCGACGTCGTACGCCGGATCGCGGCCGAGGTGCAGGGCGTCGTCGACCGTCGCGAGGCCTACTTCCGGGCCAACGGGATCGACTCGATCGAGACCTACCGCCGGCGCCGCGCCGAGGGCCGCGCCGACGACGGCTACGGCGACGTCTTCCTGGTCGTCGACGGCTGGAGCACGCTGCGCTCGGACTTCGACGACCTCGAGATGTCGCTGCAGGTGCTGGCCTCGCGCGGCCTGACCTTCGGCCTGCACGTCCTGGCCGCGGCCGCCCGGTGGAACGATTTCCGAGCCGCGATGCGCGACCAGCTCGGCACCCGCCTGGAGCTCAAGCTCGGCGACGCCATGGACTCCGAGATCGACCGCAAGGTCGCCCAGCTCGTGCCCGCGGGCCGGCCCGGTCGCGGCCTGGTGCCCGGCAAGCTCCACTTCCTCGGCGCGCTGCCACGCATCGACGGCCGGGCCACGGCCGAGACCCTCGGCGACGGCGTCGACGACCTCATCGCCCGGGTCGCCGCCGCGTGGAAGGGACCGGCCGGGCCGAAGCTCCGGCTGCTGCCCGAGCGGATCGGGATCGACCGGATCCTGGAGATGGCCCGGGTCACCGACGACCTCACCGAGCCGGCCGCACGCCGCCTCTACCTCGGCGTCAACGAGAAGGAGCTCGCCCCCGTGTCCCTCGACCCCGAGACCCAGCCGCACCTGCTGCTGCTGGGCGACGGGGGGTCGGGCAAGAGCGCGTTCCTGCGCACCCACGTCCACGAGGTGATGCGCACCCGCACCCCCAAGCAGGCGCAGATCGTCATCGTCGACTACCGGCGCTCGCTGCTCGGGGAGGTGCCCGAGGAGTACCTCCTCAACTACCTCACCTCCGCGACCCAGGCGCAGCCCGCGCTCAAGGAGCTCGCCGCCTACCTGGAGAGTCGGATCCCCGGGCCCGACGTCACCCCCGACCAGCTGCGCAACCGGTCCTGGTGGACCGGCGCCGAGGTCTACGTCGTCGTCGACGACTACGACCTGGTCGCCACCCAGCAGACCTCGCCGGTCGCGCTGCTGCAGCCCCTGCTCGCCCAGGCCCGCGACGTCGGCCTGCACGTGATGGTCGCCCGCCGTTCCGGAGGCGCCTCGCGGGCGCTGTACGAGCCGGTCATCCAGTCGCTGCGCGACCTGGCGATGCCGCAGCTGATGCTGTCGGGCTCGCCCGACGAGGGCCCCCTGCTCGGCAACCTGCGACCGTCGCCGATGCCGCCGGGCCGCGGCCGGCTGATCACCCGCGAGCGCGGAATCGAGGTCGTGCAGGCCGCGTGGCGGGAGCCGTCGCTGTAGACCGGCGGCCCACCGGGTCCGTGGCCCGGTCGGTCTCCTGCTTGCGGTTGGCGTGCGCGCCTTCGGCGCGTTTGTCGCCTGCGGCGGGCTCGGGGTCCTGCAGGCCGGGGCCCCGTGGTGGGGTGGGGCGTCGGTCCCCGACCGGCGGTCCCCCTGGGGCAGGGATCGAGATGGGCAACCGCCTCGACCACCGTGGGGAGGGGTCGAGAGGAAGCCGACCAGCAAAGAGGCGCCCGGGCCACAGGGCCAGGCCCACCACAGGGCGCACGGAGCCGGAGGGTGGGGCCAGCGTCGGGTGCGGCCGCCACCCAGATCGCGGCAGCCCTCAAGGAAGACGGGCGGCCAGCCCGACGCGCCCCACCCGGAGGCGACCAGACGATCAGTGCAGGTGCTGGCCGGGGCCGGTGACCTTGAGGTGCGGGAGGTCGTCGAGGTTGTAGTGGATCTCGTGGGTGCGGACGTAGCCGGTGTGGGTGACCTTCCAGCCGTCCGGCGTACGGAGGTAGTGGTCGGTGTAGAAGGAGGCGCCCTCGAGCATGAACGTGAAGGCCTCGACGACGACGCGGTCCTGGAGGTACCAGCGGCCCACGGCGGTGTCGCCGTCGACGGTGATCTCGGGATGGTGGACCTGGTGGAGGGTGAGCATGCCCTCGGGGAGGTTCTGCCGCATGTAGTCGACCAGGGCGGCGCGGTCGGCGAAGACCAGGCCGTTGTAGTCACCGGTCGCCTCGGGCACGAAGCAGTCGGAGAAGGAGTCCCAGTCCTTGGTGTCGAGCGAGCGCAGGTAGCGGTACTTGAGCTGGCTGATGTCGTGGGCGTCGATGAGGTCGTCGAGGGTGGTCACCGGAGCAACGTAAGGCAGATCACCCCCAGATGAGACGTGGTTGTAACCCGTGGTCAACCTGGCGGAGAAGTGCAGACCCCACTCTCGAGTCATGACCGAGAACGAGAAGATGGAGGCAGAGACGCTCGATCAGCGTCGCGCCGCCCGCGCAGCCCTCAAGACCCGCCACTCGCAGAGCGTGGTCCGACTCATGGACGAGCGGACCGACCTCCGCGGTGTCCATGCCCTTGCCGACTTCGTCGACGAGTCCGTCCGCTGGACCGCCTAGGCCGGGTCCACCCACCGCTTCCCCCTCTGATCCGCCACGGAGCCACGTCGTCACGCACGGCGTGGCTCCTGGGTTTTTCGTGGCGGTGCTCAGCGGCGTCCGGTCTTGAACATCCCGCGGACGACCTCACGGGTCGCGGTGCGCATGAAGTCCTTGAACGCGCTGGAGCTCACGACCTCCTCGACGATCCCGGGCTCCTTCTTCGCGGGCTTCGGCTGGGGGGCCGGCTTCGGCTTCGGGATGGGGGTCGACCCGGGCGTCGGGGCGGCGTCCTCGGCCTCGGCCTTGGCGGCGCCCTGCTCCAGGCGCGCGGCGAGCTTCTCGCGCGCGCTCTCGCGGTCGACGACCACGGCGTACTTGGCGTGGCGCGGGCTCGCCTCGACGGTCGCGGCCATCGCCGCCGGGTCGCTGGGCCCCATCAACGACTCGGGGGCGCGCAGCCGGGTCCAGGCGACCGGGGTGGGCGCGCCGCGCTCGTTCATGACGGTGACGACGGCCTCGCCGATGCCGAGGCTCGTCAGCACGGAACCGAGGTCGTCGTAGTCGCTCGCGGGGTAGGTGTTGACGGTGGCCTTCAGCGCCTTGGCGTCGTTCGGGGTGTGGGCCCGCAGCTGGTGCTGGATGCGGGAGCCGAGCTGGGCCAGGACGGCGTCGGGCACGTCGGTCGGGCTCTGGGTCACGAAGAAGACCCCGACGCCCTTGGAGCGGATCAGCCGCACGGTCTGGGCGATCTGGTCGAGGAACGCCTTCGACGCGTCGTTGAACAGCAGGTGGGCCTCGTCGAAGAAGAACACGAGCTTGGGCCGGTCGACGTCGCCCACCTCGGGCAGGTCGTGGAAGAGGTCGGCCAGCAGCCACATCAGGAACGTGGAGAAGATCGCGGGCCGGTCCTGGAGGTTGGGCAGCTCGACGAGCGAGATCAGGCCCTTGCCGTCGGGGGTGGTCTGCAGCAGGTCGGCCGACTCGAACTCGGGCTCGCCGAAGAACGCGTCGGCCCCCTGGTCCTGGAACGCAATCAGCTCGCGCAGGATCACCCCGGCCGTCGCCGAGGACAGCCCGCCGAGCGCCTTGAGCTCGGGCTTGCCCTCGTCACTGGTGAGGTGGCCGACGACCGCGCGCAGGTCGGCGAGGTCGAGCAGCGGCAGCCCGGCCTGGTCGGCGTAGTGGAAGACGAGCCCCAGGCTCGACTCCTGGGTGTCGTTGAGGCCCAGGACCTTGCTGAGCAGGACCGGCCCGAACGCCGACATCGTGACGCGCAGCGGGATGCCGGTGCCCTCGCCGCCCAGGGCGTAGTAGTCGACCGGGAAGCCGGTGGCGGTCCACGTCTGGCCCACCGAGGCGGCACGGGCCGCGACCTTGTCGCCGCCGGGCCCCGGCGTCGCCAGGCCGGAGAGGTCGCCCTTGATGTCGGCGGCGAACACCGGGACACCGGCCGCGCTCAGCTGCTCGGCGAGCAGCTGGAGGGTCTTGGTCTTGCCGGTGCCGGTGGCCCCGGCCACGAGGCCGTGCCGGTTGAGCATCGCCAGCGGGATGCGCACGTGCACCGGCGTGAGCGTCGTGGCGTCGGTCATCAGCCCGCCCAGCTCGAGCGCCGGGCCCTCGAAGGCGTAGCCCGCGGCGACGGCCGCCTCCAGCGGCGACGGCGCGGACGGGGCGGGATCGACCGGACCGGCCGGAGTCGTCGTCATGCCAGGAGGATAGGCGGTGCCCGGCGGACGCTTAGACTCCCGAGGTGATCTTCAAGCGCGTCGGCGAGGGGCGGCCCTACCCCGCCCACGGACTGACGTCGGCGGCATGGGCGGCCGTGCCACCACGACAGGTCCGGCTCGACCAGCTGGTGACCACCAAGGACACCCTGCAGCTGGCGGCCCTGCTCGACGAGGACTCCACCTTCTACGGCGACCTGTTCGCCCACGTCGTGGCCTGGCGGGGCGAGCTCTACCTCGAGGACGGCCTGCACCGGGCCCTGCGCGCCGCGCTGCAGCAACGCAACGTGCTGCACGCTCGCGTCCACCAGCTGGAGGACGGGTCGTGACCGAGCGCCTCGCAGGCCAGCTGCGCACCTTGGCGACGCTGGTCGTCCTGCTCCTGCTCCTGCTGTACGCCGTCACCCACGGCCTCAACGCGGTCTCCGCACCGTTCCCCGAGAGCGCCGACCCGCCGGTCTGCGTCGACAGCGCCGTGACGGCGGGCGACATCCTGCGCCCGGGCGGTGTCACCGTCAGCGTGATCAACGCCGGCACCAAGAACGGCCTGGCCCGCACGACCCTCGACGACCTCAAGGCGCAGGGCTTCGACGGCGGCGAGCTCGACAACCTGCCCGATCCCGACGTGCGCTCGGCGCAGGTCTGGGTGTCGGGGGGCCGCTCCGCCGCCGTACGCCTCGTGGTCAGCTACCTCGGCGGCAAGGTCAAGGTCGTCGACCGCCAGAGCAGCGCCGCCGGCATCACCGTGGTCGTCGGCGACGACTTCCCCGGCGTCCGCAAGGGGCGCCAGCAGGTCAAGGTGACCGACGACGGCACCGTCTGCGGCCCGGCGGCGCTCAGCTGACCGATCTCGGAGCTCAGCCCCGCAGGTCTGACCACGCGCCCTCGCCTGCCACGTCGCGAGCGCGGCTGAGAGGGGCTGAGGAGGGCTCGCCCAGGTCGGCCCTATCCCAGGGTGATGACCGGCCCGGGTGCGGCGCTGTCCTTGCCCGTGTAGGCGAACAGGCCGGTGCCGCTCAGAGCAGAAGCGTTGACCGCGGTGACCTGGACCGTCGTCCCGGGGGCCAGGGGGTCGATGTTGCCCTGGAACTCGGCGCGGTCGACGGTGAAGGTGATCTCGTTGGCGGACTGGTCCACCACCGGTGACCCCTGGATGAGCTGGGAATCATCACTGCCCGGGTTGGCCACGATCTCGCTCCGACCACCCGCTGACACGATCGTGACGACCTGCGGGTGTCCGTTGAAGCTGATGGTCTCGTCGTAGCGGAAGTGGCTTGACGTCAGGTCGGCCTGGGTCGGGGCCGTGGCGAGGTCGACGAAGAACGTCACCTGCGTGGCGCTGAACCGTACTCCGGCGCGCAGGAGGTCGGCGGTCGGCACGTTTCGTTGCAGGGCGCCGTGCGCGTCGCCACCCGGGTCGGAGGTCTGAGCGGCCACGATGGTGTCGGCCCAGGCGCTGGAGGCACCGACGACGCCGAGCACGCCGAGCACGCCGCCGGCCAGGAGGGTCGTCGCCCGTCGGGTTCGGCGCGGGGTGGATGTAGGTCGGAGAGTCATGGAACTACCTTTCGCAGGGTGACCGGGAACGAGATCGATCCTGCGCCACACTGGCGCCCGGAAGAACAGTTCGAACCTTGATGTCACCGGCCTGAAAGGCTTATTACGATGCAGGGATAGGCGCTCGCACGGCACTGCCAACCCCGGTCAGTCGTCCTGCGCGACACCCCGACCGTCGGACGTCACGGCGTCCTCGTTGATCGCGGCCACGGCCGGGCTGGGCCCGGGCTCGGCGGCCGGGCGAGGGTCGAGGTGGATGCCGGCGATCATGCAGCGCACCGACCCGCCCGCCAGCTCGATGGTGGGGATGTCGATGGCCAGGATGGTGCAGGACTCCTCGATGGCCGCGACCTGGTCGGGGCGCAGGCTCCGCAGCGCGCGGGCCGACATCACCATCACGTAGCGGCGCCTGCCGTCCGGCGTGCGCCCGCAGAGCTCGACGGCGTTGCCGGCGAACTCGCGGACCTGCTCCTCGGTGATCTGCACCACGCGACGCCCGTTGACCGACAGCCGCTCGCGGACCTGCTCGCGACGCCGCTCGTCGGGGATCATCTCCAGGGCGAAGAGGGCGACCTCGGTGCCGACGCAGCCGATCACGTTGGTGTGGTAGACCGGCACCCCGTCGGAGTCGACCGCGTCGAAGGCCATCGGCTCGTAGCCGAAGTCGGTGCAGAACCGCTCCAGGACGTGGGTGTCGGCGCGGTGGCTGCGGGCGGTGTAGGCCACGCGCGAGATGTGGTCGAGGACCATCGCGCCGGTGCCCTCCAGGAAGATGCCGTCGGGCTCGAGGCCGGAGTAGTCGACGATGGTCTGCACCCGGTAGTCGGACTTGAGCATCTCGAGCACGTCGGCGCGCCGCTCGTGGCGCCGGTTGGAGGCGTACATCGGGTAGACCGCGACGTTGCCGCCGGCGTGGGTCGACAGCCAGTTGTTGGGGAAGACGCTGTCGGGGCGGGTGTGGTCCTCGTCGGTGAAGACGTGCACGCGCACGCCCGCGCCGCGCAGCGCGTCGGCCACGGCGTCCATCTCGGCCTGCGCCCTGGACGCCGTCTCCTCCTCGGACTGCCCGGCAGGAGCGTCGGCCTGGAAGGCGTTGTCGGCTGCGGTCGCCGGGTTGGGACGGAAACGGTCGGCACGGATCAGGATGACCGCGGAGGGGGCTTGGGCACTCACGTTGCGCGAACGTAGACCATGACGGCGCCGGCCCACGACCCGGATCGACGAGGACGACGCGCCAGGAGACTGCGTCGCAGGCGGAGCCGGCCGTCGGGTCAGTCGTGCAGCCACTGGGCCAGGCGGCCCTTGGCGCTGACCTGACGCAGTCGCTCCTCGGTCTTCTCGCGGGCCTTGCGGGGGGTGACGACGAGGAAGTCGTCGCCGTGGCGCAGGACCGTACGACGCTCGGGGACCAGGGTCTCGCCGTCGCGGATGACCAGCGAGACCGAGGCGCCCTTGGGCAGGCGCAGCTCGCCGACCTCGACGCCGTGCAGCCGCGAGACCGGGCTGATGGTGATCTGGAGCAGGTCGGCCTGGACCCGGTCGAGGGGTGCGGCCTCGAGGTCGAGGTCGCGGGGCTCCGAGCGCCGGGTCACGCGCAGCACCCGGGCGACCAGCGGCAGGGACGGCGCGGTGATCACGGTGTAGACGACGACCACCACGAAGACGATGTCGAACAGGCGCTCGGCGTCGCCGACGCCCTCGCTGAGCGGGATGGTCGTGAGCACGATCGGCACGGCCCCGCGCAGCCCGGCCCACGACAGGAACGACAGCTCGCGCCAGGGCATGGGGCGTACGACGCTGCTGACCAGCACCGACACGGGCCGGGCCACGAAGGTGAGCAGGAGCCCGGCGAGGATCGCGGTCCCGACGATGTCGAGGGTGATCCGGCCCGGCGAGAGCAGCAGGCCCAGCATCACGAACAGCCCGATCTGGGCGAGCCAGGCGATGCCCTCGGCGAACGACCTGGTGGTCTGGCGGTGCGGCAGGTCGGAGTTGCCGAGCACCAGCGCGGCGACGTAGATCGCGGCGAACCCGCTGCCGTGCAGCGCGGTGGTGGTGCCGTAGGCGAGGAAGGCCAGGCTGATCACGGCCAGCGGATAGAGGCCCGACGACGGCAGCGCGACCCGACGCATCACCCAGGCGCCGCCGAAGCCGACCAGCAGGCCCAGAGCGACGCCGAGCACCAGCTCGAAGACGATGATGCCGAGCATGCCGAGGACGCCGTTGTCGGCGACCGCGCCGGTCGAGATGAGCGTGACGAGCACGACGGTCGGGGCGTCGTTGAGGCCCGACTCGGCCTCCAGGGAGCCGACGAGGCGCTGCGGCAGGGGGACGACGCGCAGCACCGAGAACACCGCGGCCGCGTCGGTCGGCGAGCACACCGCGCCGAGGAGCACCGCGAGCTCCCAGGGCAGGCCCAGCAGGTAGTGCGACCCCACCGCCACGACCGCCACGGAGACCGCGACCCCGACGGTCGCCAGGGACAGCCCGAGCCTCATCGAGGACCTGGCCTCGCGCCAGCTGGTCGTCAGACCGCCCTCGGTCAGGATCACCGCCAGGGCGGCGAAGCCGAGCGCGTGGGCGACCTCGGCGTCCTCGAACTCGATGCCGACGCCGGACTCACCGAGCGCGACCCCCATGAGCAGGTAGATCAGCAGGCTCGGCAGGCCGGCGCGGCTGGAGAGCCGCACCGCCAGGATCGCCGCCAGGGTGACCGCAGAGCCCACCAGCACGAACAGGTCGAGCTCGTGGACGTCGAAGGACACGGTCGCCTCTCATGGGGTGACGGTGTCGCAGTCTATCGGTCCTGCGCGGTCCGACCCGACCGCTCACGGTGGGCCGAGACCGCGATGTGCACGATCTCGGTGGTCGTGCCGGGCTGGTCGTCGAGGGCGTCGATCGGGACCCACTCGGCCCGGTCGGTGGAACCGCCGACCTCGAGGGTGCCGAGCTCGCCGCCGACGATCGTGGCGTCGTACAGCACGCGGACGGCCTTGAAGGGCAGCGGCCGGTCGGGGCGGCCGTGCGGGTTGCTCCAGGTGTGCACGAGGAGCGGGGCGCCGACCTCGACGTCGTAGCCCGTCTCCTCCTTGACCTCGCGGACCAGGCCCGCGTCGGGCTGCTCGTCGAAGTCCACGCCGCCGCCGGGAAGGCTCCAGCCGGGGGTGCCGACGCCCTCGCCGTTCCACCAGGCGAGCAGGATCCGTTCGCCGTCGGGGTGCGTGGAGTCGACGAGGAGGGCGTAGGACGCCAGTCGCATCTGGTACTCGGAGAAGTGCACCCACCGAACGTTAGGTCACCATGAACTAGAACCTGTTCTACTATGGCCGGGTGAGCGCCGACAGCCCCGTGAGCACCGAGCCCGCCAAGGGCACCGTGGTCCCCGCGACCATCCCCGCCTCGGCCGTGCCGGCCGACGCCCCGTCGTACGACGTGGTCGTGGTCGGCTTCGGCATCGCCGGCGGGTGCGCGGCGCTCGAGGCGGCGCGGGCGGGGGCCCGGGTGCTCCTGCTGGAGCGGGCGGCCGTGCACGGCGGCACCTCGTCGCTGTCGGGCGGCCACTTCTACCTCGGTGGCGGCACCGCGGTGCAGCAGGCCACCGGCCACGACGACTCCGTCGAGGCGATGTACGACTACCTCGTGGCCGCCGCCAAGGAGCCCGAGCACGACAAGATCCGCGCCTACTGCGAGGGCTCGGTCGAGCACTTCGACTGGCTGGAGTCGCTCGGCTTCGAGTTCGAGCGGTCCTACTACGCCGAGAAGGCCGTGATCCAGCCCGGCACCCAGGGCCTGATGTACACCGGCAACGAGAAGATGTGGCCCTACCAGCAGCTCGCGAAGCCCGCGCCGCGCGGCCACAAGGTGCCGGTGCCCGGCGACACCGAGGGCACCAGGCTCGTGATGGACCTGCTGCGCGACCGGGTCCAGGAGGCCGGCGTCGAGGTGCGTTACGAGACCGGCGCCACCAACCTCGTCGTGGGCGAGGCGGGTGAGGTCGTCGGCCTCGCGTGGCGCTCGTTCGACGACACCGGGTTCGTCCTCGCGCCCGCCGTCGTCATCGCCGCCGGCGGCTTCGTGATGAACCCGGACATGGTCGCCGAGCACACCCCCGCCCTGGCCGAGAAGCCCTTCACCCTCGGCTCGACGTACGACGACGGGCTCGGCATCCGTCTCGGCGCCTCGGTCGGCGCCGAGCTCAAGCACATGGACGAGCCCTTCATCACCGCGCCGTTCTACCCGCCCTCGAAGCTGATGTTCGGCTTCATCGTCAACAAGCAGGGCGAGCGTTTCTGCAGCGAGGACGGCTACCACTCACGCACCTCGCAGTTCGTGATGGAGCAGGAGGACCACGCGGCCTACCTGATCGTCGACAGCGAGCACGTCGAGTACCCGAAGTTCCCGCTCGTGCCGCTGATCGACGGCTTCGAGACCATCGAGGAGCTCGAGACCGCCCTCGCCCTGCCCGCCGGGTCGGTGCAGAAGTCGCTCGAGCGCTACAACGAGCTCGCCCGCGCCGGCGACGACGTCGACTTCCACAAGTCCGCCGACTGGCTCGCCCCCCAGGACACCGGCCCGTGGGCGGTCTTCGACCTCACCCTCGGCAAGGCGATCTACGCCGGCTTCACCCTCGGCGGCCTGCGCGTCAGCGTCGACGGCGAGGTCCAGCGCCCCGACGGCTCCGTCGTGCCCGGCCTGTACGCCGCCGGCGCCTGCGCCTCCAACCTCGCCCAGGACGGCAAGGGCTACTGCTCCGGCACCCAGCTCGGCGAGGGCTCGTTCTTCGGCCGCCGGGCGGGGCGCGCGGCGGCCGCTCAGCACTGACCTTGCCCTCTGGGTCGCTGGCCCGGTCGGGCCTGTGTTGCGGAAGACCGACCGGGCCACGGACCCGGACCCGTAGAGGCGCCGTAGGGTCGCCACGTGAACCGACTCCAGGTCGCGCAACGCGCCAACGTGCCGCCGTTCCACGTGATGGACCTGCTGGCGGCGGCGTCCGAGCGGCGGCGTACGCACGGCGACCTGCTCGACCTGCTGGCCGGGCAACCGAGCACGGGGGCGCCGCGGGCGGTCAACGACGAGGCGGTCCGGCTGCTGCAGTCGGGGGACCCGTTGGGCTACACGCCGGCGACCGGCATCCGTGAGCTGCGCGAGGCGATCGCCGGGCACCACCGGCGCACGCACGGCATCGAGGTCGACGCCGACGAGGTCGTCGTCACGACCGGGAGCAGCGGGGGGTTCCTGCTGGCGTTCCTGGCGGCGTTCGAGGTGGGCGACCGGGTGGCGATCGCGCGGCCGGGCTATCCCTGCTACCGCAACGTGCTGGCCGCGCTGGGGTGCGAGGTCGTCGAGATCGCGACCGGTCCATCGACGCGGTTCCAGCCGACCGTCGAGCAGGTCGCGGCGATCCCTGACCTGAAAGGGCTGGTGATCGCCTCCCCCGCCAACCCGACGGGCACGATGCTGCTGCCGTCGGAGCTGGCCGCACTGGCGACCCACTGCGAGGAGGCCGGGGTCCAGCTGATCAGCGACGAGATCTACCACGGCATCGAGTACGCCGAGGCCGGCGACCGGCTGGCCCGCAGTGCGTGGGAGACCAGCCGAGAGGCGGTCGTGTTCAACTCGTTCTCCAAGTACTTCTCGATGACCGGGTGGCGCATCGGGTGGACGCTCGTGCCCGACCGGCTGCGCCGCGCGGTCGACGTGCTCACCGGCAACTTCACGATCTGCCCGCCCGTGCTGAGCCAGCGGGCGTGCCTGGCCGCGTTCAGCGTGCCGGCGTACGCCGAGCTCGACGGGCACGTGGCGCGCTACGCCGACAACCGGCGGCTGCTGCTCGACGGACTCGCACGCCTGGGCGTGACCGGGCTGGCGCCGGCCGACGGGGCGTTCTACGCCTACGCCGACGTCGGGCACCTGACGACCGACTCGATGGCCTTCGCCCACGACGTGCTGGCCCGCACGGGCGTCGCGATCGCCACCGGCGTCGACTTCGACACCGCCGACGGCGGTCGGTTCGTGCGGTTCTCGTTCGCCGGCCCGGGCGCCGACATCGAGGCGGCGCTGGAGCGGCTGGCGCCGGTCTTCGCCGGCTAGCTGGCGAGGGGCCTAGGGCGCCGACGAGGCGTGGAAGCCCAGGCCCGCCAGGTAGTCGCGTCGGACGAACCCGTTGCGCACCCGCTGCGGGTGGTCGCCCACACGGGTCGTGGTGACGATGCGGGCGGTCTTGTAGGAGATCCGGGAGACCGTGTCGGAGCCGGCCCACGAGATGTAGCAGTAGCGGCCGTCGGCCGACGGGGTGACCCAGTAGGGCTTCAGGCCGCCGTGGAGGAGCCGGGTGTGGCCCCAGCGACGCGCCGGCACGACGATCGTCGCGTAGTCGCTCATCGTGCCCGCGACGCAGATCCGGCGACCCGACCGGTTCATGGCGATGCCGTGGTGGGCCGAGTCGAGGACGTAGGCCGCGCGGGGGGTCTCGGGCACCAGGTTGGGCAGCCGCACGACCCGGGTGATCCTGCCCGAGGCGCGGTCGAGCTCGACGAACCCGTGCAGGAACGACAGCTGGAAGTAGAACTTCTGCTCGTCCGGCGAGATCGTGATCGGCCGCACCGAGGTGCTGACCTGGTCGAGACCGCGGGCGTCGAGGGCCTTGCGCAGGTCGTAGCGCCGCTCCACCTCCAGCGTCCGCGCGTTGACGATCTGCAGGACCCGCTCGCCCTCGAGCGGGTCGGGGATGCCGGGCTCGTCCAGGGGGCTGTAGACCGTGCCGATGCTCGCGTGCAGGATGCGGCGGCCGCCGTCGATGAAGGTGCTCTCGTGCGGCGACCCGCCGGAGGTGAACCGGCCCAGCTCCTTGCCGTCGCGGATGCGCAGGACGTGCACGACGTTGCCGGTCGAGGCGCTCACCACCACCCGCCGTCCGTCGGGCGAGACCGCCATGTGGTCCGAGCGCACGCCGGCGACCTTGAAGCGCCACACGATCCTGCGCGTGCGCAGGCTGATCGCCACGACGTCGGCGAACGACGGCCGCGAGATGACGACGAGCCGGCCGTCGAGCGAGGAGTACATGTCGTCGACGAACTGGTCGTTGCCCTCGCCGATGGCCGCGCGGATCGCCAGGAAGTAGGTGAGCCGGTAGGGGTCGGCGGCGATCTCGCGCAGGCGCTCGACGTAGTCGGGCACGACGTCGATCGTCGCGACCGGACGGAACGTGCGGGGGTCGAGCAGGGTCGCGGTGCCCTCCCAGTTGTTGCCGACGAAGACGACGCTGCGCACCCCGGCGCCGGTGTCGGCCTCCTCGGCCTGTGCTGCCGGTAGCGTCAGGGCTCCGGCACCCACGGACACCACGCCTGACAGGACCCACGCGACCAGACGGCGCACACCACCCATGACGACCACCCCTTCGTGACCCGCCCATCCTGCCGTGCCGAGCGTTTCGCGTCAGGCGATGCAGGGAACGGGGACCGGACCGGACGCGGAAGGACAGACATGTACGGCGACACCGAGGTCCTGCGGCGCCGCGTCGACCAGCTCCGCGAGCAGGCCGTCGACCTCCGCGGGCTCGCCGACCAGCTGGTCGCCCGCACCGAGTCGACCGGCTGGACCGGACGGGCCGCCGACTCGATGCGGGTGCGGGTCACTGAGCGCGCGACCCGCCTGCGCGGGGCCGCGGCCCAGCACGAGACGGCCGCCGACTCCCTCGAGCGGCACCTGCACGAGGTCGAGTCGCAGCAGGAGGCCATCGCCGCGATCGAGCGACGGGTCGGCGAGCTGGTCGCCGAGGCCCGCACCCGGACGGCCCGGACGGCCCGGGCGGCCCGCGCGTCCGCCGGCCCCGACCCCGACGACGTCACGCTCTGCGCCTTCGAGGCGCCGCCGAGCGGGCACCGCGACTGGCTCGCCGTCGAGCTGCCCGGCCTGTGAGAGGACCCCTGTGACCACGATCGACCTCAGCACCCCGACCCCGACCCCGGGCTCGCTGCTCGCCGCCCTGCCGCGTCGCGTCGCGCTCACCCTGCCCGAGCTCCAGCTCGTCGCCGCCCGTGCCGGTGGCGCCCCGCTGCCGTTCGACGTCACCGAGCCCGGCGACGTACCCGCGCTCGAGAACCGGCTGGGGGTCAGCCGCGGCACCACCGAGGACCGGGCCTACCTCACCGCGGTCGCGTCGCTGCACGACCCGGCCGCGACCCTGGCCCGGCGCGGGCTGCTCGTGGACGACGTCCTCGACGAGGGGGTGGCCGGCGCGGTGGGCCTGCTGGCCACCCCGACGTACGCCGTCGAGATCGACGTCGCGGTCGGCGACGTCCAGGTCAAGGCGTGGCACCGGGCCGCCGCGGGCGCGGTCGCGACCCTGGCGACCAGCGACGGCATCGTGTTCGAGCTCGCGTGGTTCCCGGCCTCGGCGTGGCCGGCCGAGCTGGACCGGGTCGGCGTGCTCCCCGAGGACCTGTCCCTGCGCGAGTCGCGCGTCCCGGCCTACGTCGACCTGCCCTACGAGCTCGCCGACGCCGCGGTCGAGGCCGCCGCGGGCGGCCGCACCGACCTGCTCCCGGTGCTCACCTCCCAGCACGAGGGAGCCGTGCGCGACGCCGCCGGCCGCACGGTGCCGGCCGCCGAGGTGACCGGGCTGCTGCAGGCGCTCGGCGCCGAGACGCAAGGGCGGCTGCGGGTGCTGGTCGCCGACGTCTCGCGCGAGCAGACCACCGTCGTCGGGGTGCGCTCCTGGGTGCTGCTGGCCGACGGCTGGCGGACCCTGCACCCCCACCACGACGGCAGCACGACACGCGTGAGGCTGGCGACCGTCGACCCCGCCGACCTCGCCGCCGACCTCGCGCCCGTGCTCTCCGACATCGTGCTCCCGGGGATCGTGTCGTGAGCGAGCCCGACCCGGCGCGCGCCGCCGACCTGGCCGACAAGTACGACCGGATGATGCGCCTCGCGGCGCTCTTCGACGACGCCGGCGAGGAGGTGCGACAGCGGGCCGCGCTCGGGGCCGACGTCGTCGCCGAACCCGCCTTCACCGAGTCCGAGCCGCTGTCGCCGACGACGTGGGCCCAGGCCGAGGACGACGTCCGGGGCGCGACCACGGGCCGCCACGGCCTGCTCACCCGCTCGATCGAGCTCGACGCCGACGCACTGGTGCTGCGCGCCACCGTCGTGACCTACCGCTGGATCGACGAGCTGCAGTCGGCGGCGTACAAGACGCTGGGCTCGATCGCGGGCCGGGCCATCGGCTACCTCGCGCCCGAGGTGGCGCTCGGGGGCGCGATCGTGGCGGCCGGGCTGATCGAGACCGACGCGCTCGACCGCGACGGCGTCGCGGCCTACCTCGACGAGCTCGCCGGCTCCAACCCCGAGCTGATGGAGCACGTCACCAGCGGGGGCGGTGGCCTGCTCGACGGGCTGCGGATGCGCTCGCTGCTCACCGCCGGGGTGCTGGCCGGCGACCAGGGCCGCCTCGCCGGGCAGGGTGGCCTGCGCGCGATCGGCGTCGCACCCTTCGACACCCGCTACGACGCGGCGCTGCGCGACGTCGCCGGTGGCGTCGTCGAGGCCGCCGCGACCCATGCCGCGTCCGGCGGGGCCACCGGCACCTCCGCCCCCCGCACCCTCACCGACCTGCTGACCGCCCTGGCGACCGCCACGTCGAGCGTCACCTGCCACCGGGTGGCCGAGAGCCGCTACGTCGTCTACCTGCCCGGCCCCGACGTCGGCACCGACGTCGGCACCGGCCGACGGCTGCGGCTGGTCGGTGGTGACCAGACGTCGTACGCCGCCCACGTCGTGCGCTCGATCGAGTCGGCCGTCGAGGGCGACGACGACGCCCGCGTGCTGCTGGTCGGGGCGGCCCAGGGGGGTGCCGTGGCCGCGGAGGTCGCGGCCGCCGCGGCCTCGGCGGAGTTCGTGGTCGACCAGGTCGTCACCGCCGGCGCCCCCTCGGCCCACGTGCCGCGCATCCCCGGGCCCACCCGGGTGCTCTCGCTCGAGGACCGCTCCGACCCCGTCGCCCTGCTCGGCTCGCTGATCGGCTCGGGCGCCGACAACCGCGTCACCGTCGTCCACGACGGCGGCCGCGACGGCCACGTCGCGGGGGCCCGCGCGGCCGACGCCTCCACCCACCCCGCCCTGGTGCGCGAGATCGCCCGGCTGGTCGAGCTGGGCTACCTGGCGGGCTGAGGCGTCACAGCGCCAGGTCGTGCACGAACTCCGCGAGCTGGGTCAGGTTGCGGCACTCGACCATCGGCACGATCTCGCCGTACGTCGTGGCGGCGGAGTCGCCGGTGCCCCAGTGGCGGCGGTGCTCGGGGTTGAGCCACCAGGCGTGGCGGGCGGTGCCCGCCAGCTCGCGCAGCACGCCCTCGTGCAGGTCGCTGTAGTTGGAGCGCGCGTCGCCGAGGACCAGCAGCGAGGTCTTGGGGCCGACGGCGTCGGGGTGCTCCTCGACGAACTTGGTGAGCGCGCGGCCGTAGTTGGTGCGGCCCCAGAGCGCGGCGTGAGCGGTGCTCGCGGCCAGGTCGGCCATCACGTCGGCGACGTCGGCGCCGGGCGTGAAGTGGTGGGTGACCTCGTGGACGTGGTCGATGAAGGTGAAGGCCCGCACCTTCTGGAACTGGTCGCGCAGGGCGAAGACCAGCAGCAGGGTGAACTGGGCGAAGCTGGCCACCGACCCGCTGACGTCGCAAAGCACGACCAGCTCGGTGCGGTGCGGCCGCTTGGGGCGGTGGTGGGTGGTGATCGGCACCCCACCGGTCGACATCGAGGCCCGGACCGTACGCCGGAAGTCGAGCGGCCCGCGGCGGCGGGCGTGGTGCTCCTTGGTCAGCCGGGTCGCCAGGCGCCGGGCGAGGGGGTAGATCTCGCGGCGCATCTCCTCGAGGTCGCTGCGCCGGGCGGCGGAGAAGTCGAGCCGGTCGATGCTGGGGCGCAGGGCGACGTTGGCGACGTGGTCAGCGCCCTTCTCCTCCGCGATCCGGCGCCGGGCGTCGGCCTCGACCCGCTGGGTGAACGCCCCCACCCGCCGGCCGGCGCCACGCTCGGCCTCCTCCTGCGTGAGTCCCTCGCCGAGCAGCGCCGCGACGATGCGGTCGACGAGCTCGGAGGGCGCCACCCGCTGCATCGCGGTGTACGCCGACCACGACGACAGGCCGGGCCCGCGGCCGGGCATGGCGCCGAAACGGCCGACCATCTCGGCGGCCAGCTCCTGCAGGCGCTGCTCGTCACCGGCCTCGAGGGCCAGCGCCAGCTGCTCGCGGAACTCCGCGAGCGCGGCGCCGTTGTCGCGCACCGGTGACGCGTCGGCCCCGGCCTGCCCCTCGGCGTCCGCCCGGTCGAGCCCGGCCACGCCGCTGCCGACGAGCCGCGGGAAGTAGAGGTCGAAGAGGGCCTCGAAGATCGGTCGCTGGACCTGGCGCTTGACCAGCGTCGCGGCGTACCCCTCCTTGACCTGGGTGCGGTCGGTCCAGTCGAGCGCCGTCAGCGCGGCGACGGCGTCGAGGTCCTCGGCCAGCGAGACCGGCAGCCCGGCTGCGCGCAGCGCCTCGAGGAACGCGATGTGCCGGTCCACCAACCCCGACCGCGAGCCTCCCGTCACCGCAGCTTCAGCTCCTTGACCGCCCGGTCGTGGTCGGAGCGGTGCTTGAGGATCACCCCGAGGGTGTCGGCGATCGCCTTGTCGTCGAGGTCGCCGATCTCGAGGGCGACCAGGGTGCGCGCCCAGTCGACGGACTCGGCGATCGACGGCGCCTTCTTGAGCTCGAGCTCGCGCAGCCGGGAGATGGTGGCGACGAGCTGGCGGGTCACCCGGTCGTCGAGGTCGGGCACCTGGGAGGCGACGATCTCGCGCTCACGCTCGGCGTCGGGGTAGTCGAGGTGGAGGTAGAGGCAGCGACGCTTGACCGCCTCGGACAGCTCGCGGCTGGCGTTGCTGGTGAGCACGACGAACGGCCGACGCGTCGAGCTGATCGTGCCGAGCTCGGGGATCGTGACCTGGAAGTCCGACAGCACCTCGAGCAGCAGGCCCTCGACCTCGATGTCGGTCTTGTCGACCTCGTCGATGAGCAGCACGGTCGGCTCCTCGCGCCGGATCGCGCTCAGCAACGGGCGGGTGAGCAGGAAATCCTCGGTGAAGATGTCGTCGTGGGTCGCGTCCCACGTCTCGTCGCCGTCCGATGACCGGGCTTGGGAGGCCTGGATGCGCAGCAGCTGCTTCTTGTAGTTCCACTCGTAGAGCGCGCGCGCCTCGTCGAGGCCCTCGTAGCACTGCAACCGCACCAGCTCGGCCCCGGTCGCCCGCGCGACCGCCTTGGCGAGCTCGGTCTTGCCGACCCCGGCCGGACCCTCGACGAGCAGCGGCTTCTCCAGCGCCCCGGCGAGGTAGGACGTCGTGCTGGTCGCCGGGTCGGCCAGGTAGCCCACCTCGTGCAACCGCTCGGAGGCGTCAGCGGGAGAGGCGAACCACGTCACGGTCGTCATGGCGCCATCCTCGCATCGGCACTGGTCCGGACCAGTCGGTGTCCTGCATCACGGCCCCGTGACCTCGAGAACACGTTCTCGTTGACACCGTGTCCGGCCCGCACGACCCGCACCGCCTCCCCCGTGCTCTCCTCCCGACCCACGGAGCCCCCCATGCTGCGTACGCCGAGCCCTGTGCTCCGCCGTTCCGTCGGCGCCCTCAAGCTGGGCGTCGCCGCGACGGTGGCGCTGCTGGCCGTGGGCCCCGTCGTGGCGGCGGCGCAGGGCGCGACCGGCCCGGTCCCGGGACCGGGCACGTCCGTCGACGCGGCCCAGGCCGAGCTCGACGCGCTGATGGTCGCGCACGACTGCTCCCGCACGGGCTTCGGCGCCGACGTCATCCCCGGCTCCGCCCTGGTCGAGCGCGACGGCCGGGTCGAGCAGGTGAGCTTCGACGACGGCTGGGCCATCTACACCGGCGACGCCGACGGATCACTCCTCGCGGTGTGCAGGAGCACCCTCTAGCCACCCGCGGGGCGGCCGACACATGGGGGGTCGGTCGCCCCGGCAGCGGGTACGACGAGGACCGGCCGATCTATGGGGGACCGGCCGGTCCTCGGACCCGTCCCGCGATCACTCAGCCCAGGCGCAGCAGGGTGACCACGCGCCGGGCGGCCTCGCCGCCCTCGTCCTCGGCCACGTCGAGGGCCCCGCGCACGTCGAGGCCGTCGCGCAGCCGCGCCACCACGGCGCCCACGGCCGCGGCCGAGGCACCGCTCCTGCCGGCGGCGGCGTAGAGACGCTCGAGGCGCCCCTCGGCCAGGGTGATGTCGGCGGGGTCGTAGCTCCACGGCTCGTCGTGGGGGCGGTCGACCAGGAGCGTGCGCAGCGCGGCGGGCTGGCAGGAGGTCAGCACGTCGTCGACGAGCACGAGGTTGCCGGTCGACTTGGCCATCTTGTCGCCGTCGAGCCGGACCTCGCCCACGTGGAGCGTGGCGCGGCTGAACGGCGAGACGCCGGTCACGGCCCCGACCATCGCGCCCTGGTAGGCGTGGTGGGGGAACACCAGGTCGTCGCCGCCGACAAGCACGTCGACCGACGCGCCGTGCACGGCGATCGCCATCGCGGCGCACTCGGCGTGCCACCCCGGGCGGCCCCAGCCCCACGGGCTCGGCCACGCCGGGTGCTCGGCCGACGAGGGGCGCCAGACCGCGACGTCGAACGGGTCGTCCTTGGCCGGGTCGTCGGGCTCGTCGCCGTACGCCGCCGCGAGGGCGAGCGCCCGCTCGCGCGGCACGCCCGCCATCTCGGGCACGTCGGCGCCGCGGAACCACACGGTGCCGTCGCGCTCGTAGGCCGCCCCGAGGTCGAGCAGCCCCTGGGCCAGCTGCTGCACCGCCTCGACGTGGTGGCGGGCCCGTGGTTGTGCGGCCGGCGTCGCCACGCGCAGTGCGCGCATGCTGCTCTCGAACGTCGCCTCCTGGGTCAGCGCGAACTCGTCGTAGTAGCGACCGCGCTCGCGGGCGGCGGTGGTCAGCACGTCGTCGACGTCGGTGATGTTGCGACATACCAGGGCGTCGACGCCGGTCGACTCGAGCACCGAGGCCAGCACGTCGGCCCACACGAAGGTGGCCGCGTGGCCGAGGTGGGTGACGTCGTAGGGCGTGATGCCGCAGACGTAGACGCGGGCGGTGCCGACCGCGGGCAGCGGACGCCCGCCCAGGCGGAGCGACACGGGGTGCGGCACGGCCTGCCCGGTGCGCTGGGCGGGGTCGGAGGTGCCGGAGCTCATCGACGTCGCGTGCATGCGGCCATCCTCGCACCCGGCCCGGTCGGCGCTCAGAGCTCGACGCGGATGCCGGCGATGCGGTTGAGGAGCTCCTCGAGGGCCTCCTCGAACTCGGCGGCGGCGTGGTCCTCGGTCAGCCCGGGGCGCAGCCGCGCGACGGTCGGGAAGTCGTGCAGCCGCTGGTCGTCCTGCTCCCCGTCGTCGAGGACGTCGAGGGAACCGATGTCGGCGCCCATCGTGGTGACCTCGAGCAGGAGGTGCCCGAGCCGCACCCGGCGCGCCTGAGACGCGAGAACCCCCGACCGGAGACGGTCGGGGGTTCTCGTGCGTGGAACGCAATGGCTGGCGGTGGCGGTGGGATTTGAACCCACGGTGGGTTTGACCCCACACAACATTTCGAGTGTTGCACCTTCGGCCGCTCGGACACGCCACCGCGGGAGAGGTTACCGGTAGCCTCCGGCGCCCGCCGAATCGGGTTGTCTCACCGGTGGCCGCGGAAGAACTCCTCGAGCAGCACGCGTGACTCCTGGGCCAGGACGCCGCTCACGACCTCGGGTCGGTGGTTGAGCCGGCGGTCGCGCACGACGTCCCACAACGACCCGACGGCGCCGGCCTTGTCGTCGTGGGCGCCGAAGACGACCCGGTCGACGCGCGACAGCACCGACGCCCCGGCGCACATGGTGCACGGCTCCAGCGTGACGACGAGGGTGCAGCCGTCCAGACGCCACGCGCCACGGGCCCGGGCGGCCTCGCGCAGGGCGACGACCTCGGCGTGGCCGGTGGGGTCGTGCTGGGCCTCGCGGACGTTGCGACCCCGACCGAGCACGGCGCCGGACCCGTCGACGACGACCGCGCCGATCGGCACGTCGCCGGTGTCGAGGGCAGCGTGGGCCTCGGCCAGGGCAGCGCGCATCGGCTCGTGCCACCGCCGGTCGGGGACCTCCCGGACGTCACGCAGTGGTCAGACCCACCGCGTCGTCGAACAGCTCGCCGAAGCCGATGCGGCGGGCGACGTCGGAGAGGACCTCCTCGGGGTAGAGGTCGGGGTCGTCGAGCATCAGCTCGAGCTCGAGGGCCGGCAGTCCGAGGTCACCGAGCAGGTCGAGGTCGCCGGCGGGCACCTGGTCGTCGTCGTCCTCGGGGAACGGCAGCCCGAGGAAGTCGATCGTCGACGCCGCCAGCTCCCACTCGTCGGCCGCACTGATGTCGGACAGCAGCACGCGGGTGCGACCGGCCGAGACCCGCAGGATCACGAAGAAGTCGTCGTCGAGCCCGACGAACGCCAGCGCGCCGGCGTCCTCGGAGAAGCGACCCAGGGCGTGGGACAGCACGGCGACGTCGGCCTCGAGGTCGTGGGCGAGCTCCTGGACCACCCAGTCACCGTCGTGACGGAAGGCGGCCACAGCGAAGTCGACGGACTCGAGCAGCTCGGCCATGCGTCCAGAGTGGCACGTTCCCCCCGCGCGCGGTCAATACCTTCCCCCCGGCACTTCCCCCCGGCACTACTAGGGTTCACGCATGCGCACCCACGTCGTCGACCACCCGCTCGTGGCCCACAAGCTCACCGTGCTGCGCGACCAGCAGACCGACTCGCCGACGTTCCGGCGGCTCGCCGACGAGCTGGTGACCCTGCTGGCCTACGAGGCGACGCGCGAGGTGCGCGTCGAGCCCGACGAGATCGTCACCCCGGTCGCCCCCATGACCGGCACCAAGCTCGCCAGCCCCAAGCCCCTGGTCGTGCCGATCCTGCGCGCCGGGCTCGGCATGCTCGACGGCATGATGCGGCTGCTCCCCACCGCCGAGGTGGGCTTCCTCGGCATGGTCCGCAACGAGGAGACGCTCGAGGCGGCGACGTACGCCGAGCGGCTGCCCGACGACCTGTCCGGCCGCCAGTGCTACGTGCTCGACCCGATGCTAGCGACCGGCGGCACCCTCGCCGCGGCGATCCGCTTCCTCACCGACCGCGGCGCCGACCACATCACCTGCGTGTGCCTGCTCGCCGCCCCCGAGGGTTGCGCCAACCTCGAGCGCGAGCTCGAGGGGCTCGCCGTGCCGGTCACCGTCGTGACCGCGGCGATGGACGAGCGGCTCAACGAGAAGGGCTACATCGTGCCCGGCCTCGGCGACGCCGGCGACCGCCTGTACGGCGTCGCCGGCTGACCCTCACTCACGGCCACGGCCCGACCCCGATAGTCGTGGACGTTCCGCACCGCGTGCGGAAGGTCCACGACTATCCGGTCAGAGCGCCTTGACGGCCGCCAGCAGCCTGCTGAGCGAGTCCTTGGCGTCGCCGAAGAGCAGCGTGGTCTGCGGCTCGAAGAGCAGCTCGTTCTCGATGCCGGCGAAACCGGGACGCATGGAGCGCTTGAGGAAGACGACCTGACGGGCCTCGTCGACGTCGAGGATCGGCATGCCGTAGATCGGGGCGCTCGGGGTGGTCCGGGCGGCGGGGTTGACGACGTCGTTGGCGCCGACGACCAGGACGACGTCGGTCTGGCGGAACTCGCCGTTGATGTCGTCCATCTCCTTGAGCTGCTCGTAGGGCACCTGAGCCTCGGCGAGCAGCACGTTCATGTGGCCGGGCATCCGGCCGGCGACGGGGTGGATCGCGTAGTCGACCTCGGTGCCGCGGGCCATCAGCACCTCGACGAGCTCGCGCAGGGTGTGCTGCGACTGGGCGACCGCCAGGCCGTAGCCGGGGACGACGATGACCTTCTCGGCGTAGCCGAGCAGGATCGCGACGTCCTCGGGCGAGGCGCTGCGCACCGGGCGGTCGGAGGCCTCCCCCGACCCGAGCGTGGAACCGCCCTTGAGGGCGCCGAAGAGGATGTTGCTCACCGAGCGGCCCATCGCCCCGGCCATCAGCAGGGTGAGGAACGTGCCCGAGGCTCCCACGAGGGTGCCGGCGACCAGGAGCACGGTGTTCTGCAGGACATAGCCGCCGGCCGCGACGGTGAGGCCGGTGAAGGCGTTGAGCAGCGAGATGACGATCGGAACGTCGGCGCCGCCGACCGGCAGCACGAGCAGCACGCCGAGCGCGAGACCGACCAGGGCCAGCACGATGCCGGCCCACGTGGCCGGCTCGTCCACGATCATCCCGGCCAGCACCAGCGCGGCCAGGAACCCGCCGCCGAAGAGGACCGGCAGGCCCGGGAAGACGACGGGCCGCGAGGTCATCAGCTCCTGCAGCTTGGCGAAGGTGACCACCGAGCCGGAGAAGGAGACCGCGCCGACGAGGATCGTGAACGCGGTCGCGACGAGGTAGGCCACCTGGACGTCGAGACCCAGGTCGGCGGCCTCGGCGAAGTGCTGCAGCTCGAGCAGCGCGACCAGCGCGGCGGCACCGCCGCCGACGCCGTTGAACAGCGCGACCATCTGCGGCATCTGGGTCATCTGCACGCGCTGCGCGCCGACCGCGCCGACCGCGGTGCCGAGGGCGATCGCGACGAGGATGAGCGCGACGTGGTCGAGGTCGGCGTAGAAGAACGGGACGACGCAGGCCACGACGGCCGAGGCGGCGCCGACGAGGTTGCCGGTACGGGCGGTCCTGGGCCCCGACAGGCCCTTGAGGGCCAGGATGAACCCGACCGCGCAGAGGAGGAAGACGACCTCGGCCCAGGTCGGCATCAGACCTCCTTACCCGGTCGTCGAGCCTGTCGAGACGCGGGCCTGCGGATGAACATCTGCAGCATCCGGTCGGTCACCACGAAGCCGCCGACCATGTTGACTGCGGCGAGCACGACCGCGACCAGCGCGACGACCAGGGCGAACCCGTCGGCCTCGCCGGCGACGAGGATCGCGCCGAGCAGGATGACGCCGTGGATGGCGTTGGCCCCCGACATCAGCGGCGTGTGCAGCGTCGAGGACACCTTGGAGATGACCTCGATGCCGACGAAGACGCTGAGGACGAAGTAGGTCAGCCAGGTGACGTCGTTGTTCACGACTGCGCTCCTTCGAGGGCCAGGCGGGTGGGTTCGTGGCGGATCTCGCCGTCGTGGGTGACGCAGGCCCCGGCGACGATCTCGTCGGCGAGGTCGGGGTCGAGCGCGCCGTCGCGGGTCAGCAGCGTGACGAGGTTGAGCACGTTCTGGGCGTAGAGGCGCGAGGCCGGGCCGGGCATCTGGGCCGGCACGTTGCGCCCGCCCCAGACCTGGGCGTTGCCGATGCGGACCACCTCGCCGGCCACGACGCCCTCGACGTTGCCGCCGCTGTCGGCGGCCAGGTCGACGACGACCGAGCCAGGCTGCATCTGCTCGACCATCGCCGCGGTGACCAGCACCGGCGCCCGGCGCCCGGGCACCGCGGCGGTCGTGATGAGCGCGTCTGCGCGGGCGACGTACGGCGTGAGCAGCTCGCGCTGCAGGGCGGCGCGCTCGTCGGTCATCTCGCGGGCGTAGCCCCCGGCGCCCTCGAGCGTCGGCAGGTCGAGCTCGATGGCCTTGGCCCCCATCGAGCGGATCTCCTCGGCGGCGGCCGCGCGCACGTCGTAGGCGCGGACGACGGCCCCGAGCCGCTTGGACGTCGCGATGGCCTGCAGCCCCGCCACCCCGGCCCCGAGCACGACGACCTCGGCGGGCTGGACGGTGCCGGCGGCGGTCATGTTGAGCGGGAAGAACCGACGCAGCAGCCCAGCGGCGACGATCGCGCAGCGGTAGCCGCTGACCAGGCTCTGCGAGCTGAGCGCGTCCATCGACTGCGCCCGCGAGATGCGGGGCACCAGCTCCATCGCCAGGGCGGTCACCCCGCAGTCGCGCAGGTCGGCGACCAGGCCGAGCTCCTGGCCCGCGGGCAGGAACGACACGACGACCGCGCCCCGGCGCAACCGGTGTACGGCGCCGGTCTCGAGGGGCTGGACCGCCACGACCAGGTCGGCCGAGTCGAGCGCATGCTCGTCGACGAGCGCACCGGCGTCAACGTAGTCGTCGTCGGTCGCCAGCGCGCCGCGCCCGGCGCCCGGCTCGACGACCACCTCGTAGCCCAGCGCCGTCAGCTTGGCGACGAGCTCGGGGACCATGGCCACCCGCGTCTCGCCCTCGCGGGTCTCCCGTGCCACGGCCAGTCTCACGACGACGAACCTAGCCGAGCGTGACCCCGATCACGTGGCACGACCCAGGGGCAGGACCGCGACCACCTCGTGGCGCGGACGCCGGCGCGGCCCCTCCCCGAGGTGGGACTCCACCAGGACCAGCTGCTCCACGGCCCAGGCCGGGCCCTCGTAGGCGTCGAGGAGACGGACCCACCGGGTCACCTCCTGCGGCCGCCCGGTGCGCGCCACGGTGACGTGTGGCCGGAAGCGCTGGCCGTCGACCGCGAGACCGGCGCGACCGGCGGCCGCGCGGGCCCCGGTGGCGAGACGGTCGAGCTCGCTGCGGGCGTCGACGGTGAGGTCGAGCCCGGCGTAGAGCACCTTGGCGTGCGACGGGTCGGGGAACGCACCGCCGCCGGCCACGCGCGTCCCGATCGGCGTACGCCGCGCCGCGGCGCGCTGCAGGCCCTCGACCAGCGGGTCGAGGGCGCGGTCGGGCACCTCCTCGAGGAACGCGAGGGTGACGTGGAGCTGCTCGGGCGAGGTCCAGCGGAACACGCCGTGCTCGCGTCGGGGCTCGAGGAACTCGTCGAGGTGCTCGACGGCGTCGTCGGGCGGCACGACCGCCACGAACATGCGCACGGCTCAGCCGATGCGGGTGCCGAGCGCCGCGCCGACGGCGTAGGTCGCCACCATGGCGAACAGGCCTCCCCCGACGTTGCGGGCGACCGCACGGCCCGGCGGCGCGAACCCCAGGCGGGCGCTGGAGAACCCGGTGATGGCCAGGGCGATCGCGACCGCGATGACCGTGACCAGCACCCGCAGCGACTGGGCGGCGAGGGTGATGGTGAGCAGCGGCAGGATCGCGCCGATGGTGAACGACACCATCGAGGCGAACGCGGCGCGCCACGGGCTGGTCAGGTCGTGGGGGTCGATGCCGAGCTCGACCTCGGCGTGCGCGGCGAGCGCGTCCTTGGCGGTCAGCTGGGTGGCCACCTGGAGGGCCAGGTCGGGGTCGAGGCCGCGGTCGACGTAGAGGCCCGCGAGCTCGGCGAGCTCCTCCTCGGGCTCCTCGAGCAACTCGCGCTGCTCCTTGCGCAGCAGGGCCCGCTCGGAGTCGCGCTGGGTGGAGACCGAGACGTACTCACCGGCGGCCATGCTGAGCGCGCCGGCCACCAGGCCGGCCACCCCGGCGACCAGGATCGAGGTGCGGTCGGTGGTGGCGCCGGCGACACCGACGACGATGCCGGCGGTCGACACGATGCCGTCGTTGGCGCCGAGGACCGCGGCGCGCAGCCAGTTGAGGCGCTGGGAGATGCCCTCCTCGTGCTCGGCCGGCTCGCTCGCGTGGGGTCCGGGCTCGAGCTCCGAGGGGTCGGTCGAGGCGGAGGCGTCGGAGGTCATGCGTCGATCGTCTCGAAGAACGCGGTCGTGCGCACGTAGCCGGCCTCGACCAGGAGCAGCTCGCGCATCAGGTCGTCGGCCCGCTGGGTGACCACCGACACCGTCGCACCGCGCTCGGCGGCCTCGTCCTCGAGCAGGCCCAGGGCCGCGCCGGTCTCGACGTCGGCGACCAGCAGGACCGGGCCGCCGGGGTCGTAGACCGGCGGAGCGGGCACCAGCCGGCCGCGCGCCCCGGCGGTGCTGAGCTCGACGCGGTCACCCTCGCCACGCACCTGCACCAGCGGCAGGTCGCGGTGCCACCACGTCTCCACCGGACGCAATCGGACCGCCTCGGCCGTCGCCCGCCGCTCGGCCTCGGCGACCGGCACGACGAACCGGACGGTCGCCGCCTGCTCGACGACGGCCTGCAGCAGCGCGACCCCCTCGTCGACCCAGTGACCCTCGGCGACGGCCATGTCGTCGACCACGCGCCGGGTGTCGTCGCCCAGCGCCATCAGGTAGCCGTGCTCGGTCCGCAGGGTCAGCGCGGCCGGGTCGTCGACCAGGCGGCCCAGGAACGTGCGGTGCTTGGCGGTCGCGCCCGCCGCCGGGCGCCAGAACCTCGGCGCGTGAGGGGCCAGCGACTCGCGTCGTACGGCGGTGAGCCCGGCGACCCAGTCGAGGTCGTCGTGGGTCAGGGGGCGTACGTCAGCAGTCACGCCCCGATCGTCCCAGCCCGACACGAGACCAGCGGACCGCACCCCACCTCGGGGAGGCGACCAGACATCACAGCCCGAGGTCGCGGCCGATGAGCTCCTTCATGATCTCGTTGGAGCCGGCCCAGATCTTCGAGACGCGGGCGTCGCGCCAGGCGCGGGCCACGCGGTACTCGTTCATGAAGCCGTAGCCGCCGTGGAGCTGGACGCAGTGGTCGAGCACGTCGTTCTGCACCTGCGAGGTCCACCACTTGGCCTTGGCGGCGTCGACCGGGGTCAGCTCCTTCTTGGTGTGGGCGATGACGCACTGGTCGACGTAGGCCTGGGTGACGTCGATCTGCGTGACCAGCTCGGCGAGGAGGAACTTGTTGTGCTGGAAGGAGCCGATGCTCGCGCCGAAGGCCTTGCGCTCCTGGCAGTAGACGATCGTCTCGGCGAGGATCTGCTTGACGTGCGCGAGGTTGGAGATCGCGCAGCCCAGTCGCTCCTGCGGAAGGTTCTGCATCATGTGGATGAAGCCGTTGTCGAGCTCGCCGACGATGTCGGCGTCGGTGACGCGGACGTTCTCGAAGAACAGCTCGGCGGTGTCGGACTCGTCCTGGCCGACCTTGTCGAGCTTGCGGCCGCGGCTGAAGCCCTCGGCGGCCGTGGGCAGCGCGAAGAGAGTGATGCCGCGGGCCTTCTTCTCGGGCGAGGTGCGCACCGCGGTCACCACGACGTCGGCGGAGTAGCCGTTGGTGATGAAGGTCTTGGAGCCGTTGACGACCCAGTCGTCGCCGTCGCGGACGGCGGTGGTCTTGAGCGCGGCGAGGTCGGACCCGCCGGACGGCTCGGTCATGCCGATCGCGAGGAGCACCTCCCCGGCGGCGACGCCGGGCAGCAGCCGCTTGCGCTGCTCGTCGGTGCCGAGCTCGACGATGTAGGGGGCGGTGATGTCGGCGTGGATGCCCCAGCAGGAGCCGAGGGCCGCGTTGACCTTGTTCATCTCCTCGGCCAGGACGGCGTTGAACCGGTAGTCGCCGGCCCCGACCCCGCCGTACTCCTCGGGGATCTCGAGACCGAGGAACCCCTGCTTGCCGGCCTCGAGCCAGAACTCGCGCGGCAGGGCCTTGTTCTTGGCGTGCTCCTCCACGTGGGGGATCACCGACCGCTCCAGGAACTCGCGGACGGATCCGCGGAAAGCCTCGTGGTCCTCGTCGTAGATCTCGCGCTTCATGGGCCGGATCCTACCGGCCGGTAGCCGACCCGCGGGGTGATCTCCGCGACGTCATGCTCCCCCCTACGAAGGGTTCGCGGCGCATGCCGCGTGTGCTTGGATCGATCCAATATGCATCGCCAGACGTACGCCGCGCATCACCCGGAGGCACCGTGACCGAGACCCCCACCATTCCCGAGCAACCTGCCGTGTGGCCGGGGCAGGCCTACCCACTGGGGGCGACGTTCGACGGGACCGGCACCAACTTCGCCCTGTTCAGCGAGGTCGCCGACCGGGTCGAGCTGTGCCTGTTCACCCCCGACGGGTCCGACGGGTTCACCGAGACGCGCGTCGAGGTGACCGAGGTCGACGCCCACATCTGGCACTGCTACCTCCCGCAGGCGCAGCCGGGCCAGCGCTACGGCTACCGGGTGCACGGCCCGTGGGACCCCGCCCAGGGCCTGCGGTGCAACCCCCACAAGCTGCTGCTCGACCCCTACGCCAAGGCGACCGCCGGCGAGATCGAGTGGGACCAGAGCCTGTTCTCCTACACCTTCGGCGACGAGGACTCCCGCAACGACGACGACTCCGCGGGCCACATGACGCACGGCGTCGTGATCAACCCGTTCTTCGACTGGGAGGGCGACCGCCGCCTCAACTACCCCTACAACGAGACGATCATCTACGAGGCCCACGTCAAGGGCATGACCCAGCAGCACCCCGACGTGCCCGAGGAGATGCGCGGCACCTACGCCGGGCTGGCCCACCCGGCCGTCACCGAGCACCTGACCCAGCTCGGCATCACCGCGATCGAGCTGATGCCGGTCCACCAGTTCATCCAGGACTCCACGCTGCTCGAGAAGGGCCTGCGCAACTACTGGGGCTACAACACCCTCGGCTTCTTCGCCCCGCACGCCGACTACGCCGCCACCGGCGGGCCGGGCCAGCTCGGCCAGCAGGTGCAGGAGTTCAAGGGCATGGTCAAGGCCATGCACGCCGCCGGCATCGAGGTCATCCTCGACGTGGTCTACAACCACACCGCCGAGGGCAACCACCTCGGCCCGACGCTGAGCATGCGCGGCATCGACAACCACGCCTACTACCGGACCGTCGACGACGACCGGAAGTTCTACATGGACTACACCGGCACCGGGAACTCCCTCAACGTCGGCAACCCCCACGCGCTGCAGCTGATCATGGACTCGCTGCGCTACTGGGTCACCGAGATGCACGTCGACGGGTTCCGCTTCGACCTCGCCTCGACGCTGGCCCGCGAGTTCTACGAGGTCGACCGGCTCGCGGCGTTCTTCGAGCTCGTGCAGCAGGACCCGGTGGTCTCCCAGGTCAAGCTCATCGCCGAGCCGTGGGACATCGGCCCCGGCGGCTACCAGGTGGGCGGCTTCCCGCCGCAGTGGACCGAGTGGAACGGCGCCTACCGCGACGTCGTACGGGACTTCTGGCGCGGCGAGCCCGCCCTGGGCGAGTTCGCCTCGCGGGTGGCCGGCTCCTCCGACCTCTACGAGCACTCCGGACGGCGTCCGGTGGCCAGCATCAACTTCATCACCGCCCACGACGGCTTCACGATGCGCGACCTGGTGTCCTACAACGAGAAGCACAACGAGGCCAACGGCGAGGACAGCCGCGACGGCGAGGACCACAACCGGTCCTACAACCACGGCGCCGAGGGCCCGACCGACGACCCCGAGATCCTCGCGCTGCGCTCGCGGGCCCAGCGCAACCTGCTGGCCACGCTGCTGCTCAGCCAGGGCGTGCCGATGATCCTGCACGGTGACGAGTGGGGCCGCACCCAGCACGGCAACAACAACACCTACGCCCAGGACTCCGAGATCGCCTGGATGGACTGGGTCGAGGTCGACAAGCCGCTGATGGACTTCACCGCGGCGCTGGTGCGCCTGCGCAAGAACCACCCGACCTTCCGCCGCAAGCGCTTCTTCACCGGCGGCGAGGTCCGCATCGGCGAGCCCGGTGCCGAGCGCCTCAACGACATCGTGTGGCTGCACCTCGACGGGCGCCCGATGGAGGACGAGGACTGGGACGGCGGCTCGCAGGCGATCGGGATGTACCTCAACGGCAACGGCATCGCCGGCAAGGACGCCCGCGGTGGCACCATCACCGACGACCACTTCCTGCTCTACTTCAACGCCGACGGCCCGGCCGACGTGACGCTGCCGCCCGAGGAGTACGCCGCGGCGTGGGAGGTCGTCGTCAACACCGGCGGCTCCGCCGACGCCTCCGCGGCCTGCCCCGCGGGCTCCACGTTCCACATGGAGACCACCAGCGTGCTGGTGCTGCGCGAGTACCACGAGCCCGAGGGCGAGCCCGACCACTCGGTCGCCGCCTCCGTGGCCGCCCAGACCCGGAACGGCTGACCGGGTGACGACCACCGCAGGTGGGGTCCCGGCCAAGGTCCCGACCAACACCTACCGCCTGCAGGTGCGGGCGTCGTTCGACCTCCACGAGGCCGCCCGGCGCCTGCCCTACCTGCGCGACCTCGGGGTCGACTGGGTCTACCTGTCGCCGCTGCTGGAGGCCGAGCCCGGCTCCGACCACGGTTACGACGTCGTGCGTCACGACCGGATCGACCCGGCCCGCGGCGGTCGCGAGGGCTTCGACACCTTCGTCGCCGAGGCCCGGCGCCTCGGCCTGGGCATCCTGGTCGACATCGTGCCCAACCACGTCGGCGTGGCGACCCCGTCGGCCAACGCGTGGTGGTGGGACCTGCTCGACCGCGGGCGCGACTCGCGCTACGCCGAGGCCTTCGACGTCGACTGGGACGCAGGTGACGGCCGGGTCCGAGTGCCCGTGGTCGGCGACGGCGACGAGGCCTCGGTCGAGCGCACGCCCGAGGGCGTGACCTACCACGACCACCGCTTCCCGGCCGGCGACGGCTTCGAGCTGGTGTCGTGGCGCGCCGCTGACGACCGGCTCAACTGGCGGCGCTTCTTCGCCGTCAACACGCTCGCCGGCATCCGTGTCGAGGAGCCGTGGGTCTTCGACGAGAGCCACGTCGAGATCGCGCGCTGGTTCGCCGAGGGACAGGTCGACGGCCTGCGCGTCGACCACCCCGACGGCCTGCGGGCCCCGCAGGCCTACCTGCGCGACCTGGCCGCGCTCACCGGCGACGCCTACGTGCTGGTCGAGAAGATCCTCGAGCCCGGCGAGGAGCTGCCGACCTCGTGGGCGACCGCCGGCACCACCGGCTACGACGTCCTCGGGCTGGTCGACCGGGTGCTGACCGACCCGGCCGCCGAGCTCGCCCTGCCGGGCTCCGGGCTCGACTACGCCGAGATGGTGCACGGCACCAAGCGCGCGGTCGCCGACGGCATCTTGTCCTCCGAGGTACGCCGCGTGGTCCGCGAGCTGCCCGACCTCGGCGCCGGCGTGAGCCAGGACGAGCTCGTCGACGCCGTCGCCGAGCTCGTCGCGTGCTTCCCGGTCTACCGCTCCTACGCGCCCGACGGGCTCGAGCACCTCGAGACCGCGCGCGCCGACGCGCTGCGCCGCCGGCCCGATCTGGCCACGGCCCTCGCGGCCGTCGTACCGGTGCTGGCCGACGCCTCGCAGCCGGCCGCGCCGCGCTTCGAGCAGACCAGCGGTGCGGTGATGGCCAAGGGCGTGGAGGACTGCGCGTTCTACCGCTTCAACCGCCTCACCTCGCTCAACGAGGTCGGGGGCGACCCGGGGCACTTCAGCGTGGGCGTCGACGCGTTCCACGCTGCCATGGCCCACCGACAGGCGACGTGGCCGCGCGCCATGACCACCCTGTCGACCCACGACACCAAGCGCGGCGAGGACGTCCGCGCCCGGATCACCGTGCTGTCCGAGGTGCCCGGGCAGTGGACCGAGTCCCTGACCCGCCTCCAGGCTGCGGCACCCGTGCCGTCCGAGGCGTTCGCCTCGCTGCTGTGGCAGGCCGTGCTCGGCGCCTGGGCCCCCGACGACGCCGACCTGCGCCCGCGGCTGCACGCCTACGCCGAGAAGGCGATGCGCGAGGCCGGCGACGGCACCACCTGGACCGCGCCCGACGAGACCTTCGAGGCCGCGGTGCACGCGGCCGTCGACGCCGCCTTCGACGACGCCGTCGTGCGCGAGGTGCTCGAGGTGCTGCTGGCCACCGTCGTCGACCCGGGGTGGACCAACGCCCTGGCCGCGAAGGCCGTCGCGCTCACGGTGCCCGGCGTCCCCGACGTCTACCAGGGCTCCGAGCTGTGGGAGCAGTCGCTGGTCGACCCCGACAACCGGCGCCCGGTCGACTTCGACCTGCGGGCCGCCCTGCTCGCCGACAGCTCGCTCGACCACCCCGCGCGCGCCAAGCTGCTGGTGACGTCCACCGCGCTGCGGCTGCGCCGCGACCGGCCCGAGCTGTTCACGACGTACGCCGGGGTGGTCGCCGACGGCGACTGCGCCGAGCACGTGCTGGCCTTCGACCGCGGCGGGGCCATCACCGTCGCCACCCGGCTGCCGCTCGGCCTCGCCGCCCGCGGCGGGTGGGGCGACACGACGCTGCGCCTGCCCCCCGGGTCGTGGCGCGACCTGCTCACCGACTGGCCCACCGACGGTGCCCTGTCCGGGCTGCTCGCGACCTACCCGGTCGCCCTGCTGGTCAAGGAGGACTGAGATGACCACGCTCGCCACCACCCGAGGACCCTTCGACGTGTGGGCGCCCCGCGCCTCGCGGCTGCGACTGTCGGTGGCCGATGAGACCGTGCCGATGCACCAGACGGACGGCGGGTGGTGGACCCCGTCCGGGCCCGTTCCCGACCCGACGGAGGGAGACGTCGACTACGGCTACCTGATCGACGACTCGGACGTGCCCCGACCCGACCCGCGGTCGCGGCGCCAGCCGGCGGGCGTCCACCAGCGCTCGCGAACCCACCGCCCCGAGACCTTCTCGTGGAGCGACGACACCTGGCGGGGTCGACAGCTGGCCGGCGCGGTGATCTACGAGCTGCACCTCGGCACCTTCACGCCCGAGGGGACCCTCGACGCCGCGCTCGGCCGGCTCGACCACCTCCGCTCGATCGGGGTCGACCTGGTCGAGCTGATGCCGGTCAACTCCTTCAACGGCACCCACAACTGGGGCTACGACGGCGTCGCCTGGTACGCCGTCGACGAGACCTACGGCGGCCCCGAGGCCTACCAGCGCTTCGTCGACGGGTGCCACGCCGCCGGGCTGGGCGTCATCCAGGACGTCGTCTACAACCACCTCGGCCCCTCAGGCAACTACCTCCCGGAGTTCGGCCCCTACCTCACGCAGGGCCGCAGCACCTGGGGCGACCTGGTCAATCTCGACGGCGAGGGCTCGGCCGAGGTGCGCCGCTACATCCTCGACAACGCGCTGATGTGGTTGCGCGACTTCCACGTCGACGGCCTGCGGCTCGACGCCGTGCACGCGCTGCACGACCGGTCGCCGACCCACCTGCTCGAGGAGATGGCGATCGAGGTGGCCGCCCTGTCGGCCCACCTGGGGCGACCGCTGACGCTGATCGCCGAGTCCGACCTCAACGACCCGCGCCTGGTCACCCCCCGCGAGGCCGGCGGCTACGGCCTCGACGCGCAGTGGAGCGACGACTTCCACCACGCGGTCCACGTGGCGCTGACCCGCGAGACGACCGGCTACTACGCCGACTTCGAGCCGCTGGGCGCCCTGGCCAAGGTGCTCGAGCGCGGGTTCTTCCACGACGGCACCTTCAGCTCCTTCCGCGAGCGCGACCACGGCGTCCCGATCGACACCGCGGCGATGCCGACGTGGCGGCTGGTGGTCTGCAGCCAGAATCACGACCAGGTCGGCAACCGTGCGGTCGGCGACCGGATCACCGAGGTCCTCGACGACGACCAGCTGGCCTGCGCCGCGCTGCTCACCCTGGCCGGCCCCTTCACCCCGATGCTCTTCCAGGGCGAGGAGTGGGCCGCGCGCACGCCGTTCCAGTTCTTCACCTCCCACACCGAGCCCGAGCTCGGCAGGGCCACGGCCGAGGGGCGGATCGAGGAGTTCGCCAAGATGGGCTGGGACCCCGCCGTGGTGCCCGACCCGCAGGACCCCGCCACCTACGAGCGGTCCAAGCTCGACTGGTCCGAGCTCGAGGAGCCCCGCGGCGCCCGGATGCTCGAGGTCTACCGACAGCTGGCCCGGCTGCGTCGCGAGCGTCCCGAGCTCACCGACCCGGCCTTCACCCGCAACCGGTGCGAGGTCGACGAGGTGGCCCGCGTGCTGCGGGTCCACCGCGGTGACCTGCTCCTGGTCGTCAACTTCGGCGACGCCCCGGTGACCCTCGACGTCGCGCAGCGCGAGCTGCTGTTCGCAACCGAGGCGGGCGTCGAGCTGGGCGAGCAGCTCGTGGTGCCGGCCCACGCGGGTGCCCTGCTGGCCTGACCGTCGACCTGGCCTCGCTGTCGCTTCGTCGTACGCCGGGGGCGGACCGTATCCTTGCCGCTCACGATCAGACGCACCTGGAGACCGATGACTCAGCGACGCAAGGCCGCGGCGTCCGTGCGCTCCAGGCTCCTGGTCGGCGCGATGGTGACCGCTGTGGCGACCACGACGGCCTGCAGCGGCGGACCGGGGGCCCAGGAGCCGTCACAGAGCCCCACCACCGCGCGGCCCGTCCCGAGCTCCGACCTCAACGTGCTCGTCGTGGTCATCGACGACGGCACCGACATCGCCTGTCGCGACTTCGACCGGTTCATGCCGCAGACCTCGCGCCTGCTGCGCGACCAGGGCACCTGCTTCGAGAACGCCACCGCGTCCGCACCGACCTGCGCCCCGTCGCGGGCGGCCCTGATGACTTCCCAGATGGGCCACAACTCCGGCGCCCCGCGCCAGGAGGACGCCCGCAAGGTCGACGCGCGCCACACCGTGCAGTACGCCCTGACCCAGGCCGGCTACGACACCTACGGCACCGGCAAGTACCTCAACGGCATCTCCAGCGAGGACGTCGAGTCGGGCAAGGTCGAGACCGGCTTCATGGCGTCGGACTTCTGGGGCTCGTCCAAGCCCTACGGCTACGCGTTGTGGGACGACGAGACGCAGTCGGAGTACGTCCCCGACGACGGGGTCCACGCCACGACGCGCACGGGCGACTTCCTGCGCTCGTTCATCGCCTCCGAGCGCGACAGCGAGCGGCCCTTCTACGCCTACGCCGCGTTCAAGGCCCCCCACACCGACAACTCCGCGACCTCGCTCAACACCCGGATGCCGGTCGCGACGCCGGCCAACCGCGACCGGGCGGTCCCGCCGTTCCACTACGACCCCGAGCGCGACACCCGCGACAAGCTGCCCGTCTTCCGCAAGAGGCTCGCGTCACGCAGCTACTACCAGCGCCTCTACACCGCACGCACCCGGGCGCAGTACGACATCGACGACGAGATGGGCAAGACCATCCAGGCGTTGTCCGACGAGGGCGAGCTCGACCACACCGCGATCTTCTACACCAGCGACCAGGGCTACCACCTGGGCGAGAACGGCTGGGAGACCAAGGGCGACCCCTACCCCTCCACGACCGACGTGCCGCTGCTGGCCTGGCTGCCGTCGCGGTTCCGCGCGGGCTACGTCGACCACCGCGCCTTCGGCGTCATCGACATCGGCCCCACCATCTACGACCTGACCGGGGTCGCCCCCAACCACCGCATCGACGGCCACTCGATGCTGAGCCGCTTCCGGCGCACCGGCACCTACTCCGAGGTCGTCAACGAGACCGCCCGCCTGAACTACCCGAAGGCGGCCTACGCGCCGGGGCGCATCCCCACCTGGTCGATGTACCGCACCAAGCGCTTCGCCTACGTCGAGTTCTACGACAAGCGCGGCCGCCGCCTCCGCAGCGAGTTCTACCGCGACGCCGACATGAAGAAGAACCTGCTGTGGCCCGGCTACGCCGCCCAGCGGCCCTCGCGCCAGGTGCTGGCCCTGGCCCGCAAGAAGCTGGCCCGCGGTCGCACCTGCTCGGGCACCTTCGAGCAGCGCACCCCCAACCCCTGCCCCTAGCTCGCTAGGCGTCGCCGTCGCGCTCGCGCTCGCGGGCCCGCCGCCTCTCCTCGTGCCGCCTGCGCTGAGCCTCGGCCCGCTCGCGGACCTGCCGCAGGAACTCCTCGTCGCGCGCCGGGTCGACGGCCGCGGCGCGGCCGGGCCGGTCGTACTCCGGGAACTGCGGGGCGCGCCGCTCGTACGGCGACACGCGGCCCGGCCCGTGGTCGGGGCGGCCCGCGACGAGCCACGCCACCGACCCGACGAACGGGAACAGCAGCACCAGCAGCAGCCAGACGACCTTGGGCAGGTTGCGGATCGACCCCTCAGGGGTCTGGATGACTTCGACGAGGCAGTAGACCCACAGGCAGAAGGTCACGACCCCGAAGAGCAGCTCGAGCTTGATCACGCGCACAGTCTGCGTGGCGATCGTCCTGGTGTCAGCAGATCGACGCGGCGGGCTGCGACACCTGGGAGGAGGCGTCGCAGCCCGGCCGCGTCACGCCCCGGCGGACACCGGGGCGGGTTCCGGCGCGTCGGTCCTGGCAGGGACCGGGCCGGCCGCCTCTCCCTCGCGGAACCCGTGGCGCTCCCACCAGCGCGCCAGCGGCGCCGGGGCCCACCAGTTGCGGTCGCCGAGGAGCTTCATGGTGGCCGGGACGAGCAGGGCCCGCACGATGGTCGCGTCGATGAGCAGCGCGACGAGCATCCCGATGCCCAGCATCTTCATGAAGACGATGCCGCTGGTGCCGAAGGCGCCGATGACGACGCCGAGCAGCAGGGCCGCGCTGGTGATGATGCGGCCGGTGTGCTGCACGCCGGTGGCCACCGCGAGGTCGTTGTCGCCCTTGCCGGCGGCCACCGAGCGGTCCCACTGCTCGCGCACGCGGGAGAGCAGGAAGACCTCGTAGTCCATCGAGAGCCCGAACAGGATGGCGAGCATCAGGATCGGGTTGGTCGCGTCGAGGTAGCCCTGGGGCTCGAAGCCCAGGAGCCCGGAGAGGTGACCGTCGCTGAAGATCCAGGTGACCACGCCGAAGGAGGCGGTGAGGGAGAACAGGTTCATCACCACGGCCTTGACCGGCAGCACCACCGACCCGAACGCCAGGAACAGCAGCACGAGCATCACGGCCACCACGATCAGGCCCATCCACGGCAGGTGGGCGCCGACCGAGTCGATCAGGTCGACGGTCTCGGCGCTCAGCCCACCGACGAGCACCCGGCCGGTGGCCGGCTCGACCCCGCGCAGCGCCTCGACGATCGACTGGGACCGCTCGGTCTGGCTGTTGCCGAGCCAGGACGCCCGCAGCAGCGTGACCCCGTCTGCGGCGGCCACCGGGACGACGCCGACCACGCCGTCGACCCCCTCGACCGCCGCGGTGTACGCCGCCACGTCGGCCTGCGAGGCCCCGTCGAGCAGCAGGCTCGCCGACGACGCCTCCGGGCCGAAGTCGTCGTCCAGCAGCTGGGCCGCCTGGTGCGCGGGCGCGTCGGGCGGCAGCACGCGGTAGTCGACCGACCCCCACCGGGCGCCGAGGAAGGGCGCGGCGACCGCGAGCAGCACCGTGACCGTCACGACCATCACCAGCACCGGGCGCCTCATCACCGCGCGGGCCAGCCCGGCCCAGCGGCCGCGGGCGGCGTCGGTGGTGCGGCCGCGCCGCCAGGGCAGCCGCCCTGCGTCGACGCGCCGACCCAGCAGCACGAGCGAGGCGGGCAGCACGGTCAGGGCCGCGAGCATGGCCACGACGACCGCCGCGACCCCGCCGTAGCCCATGCTGCGCAGGAAGGCCTGGGGGAAGATGAGCAGGCTCGCCATGGCCGCGGCGACGGTGAGCCCGGAGAACATCACGGTGCGACCGGCGGTCGCCATGGTGCGCCGGATCGCCACGCGGGAGGCCTGCGGGTCGTCGGCGGGCAGCAGCGCCAGCTCCTCGCGGAAACGGCTGATGACGAACAGCGCGTAGTCGATCGCCAGGCCGATGCCGATCAGCGACACCACGTTGACGGCGAAGACGGAGACCTCGGTGAACAGCGTGAGGACCCGCACGATCGCCAGCGCGCCGACCATCGCGACCAGCCCGACGAGCGCCGGCATGGAGGCGGCGACCAGGCTGCCGAAGATGAGCAGGGCCAGCAGCACGACCACGGGCATCGAGATCAGCTCGGCGCGCTCGAGGTCCTCGGAGGTGATCTCGTTGACGTCGCTGTAGACGGCGAACGAGCCGGCGACGTCGGTCTCGATGCCGGGCGCGTCGCTCTCGAGGGCCGGCTCGACGAGGTCGTAGTTGTCGAGGTAGTCGTCCTGCGACTCCCCGGCCAGCGAGATCAGCACCTGCGCGGCGTGGCCGTCGTCGCTGACCATCGCCGCCGCCTGCTCGGCCGGCACGTCGGCGTAGGACACGACCGACGCGACGGCCTGGGCCGGGATGGCAGCCACCACGTCGGCGACGGCCTGCCGGAACGCGGGGTCGTCGGCGGTCAGCGTCGGGCTGGAGTAGATCGCCACGACGTCGACCGACCGGTTGCCGAAGGTGTCGCGCTCCAGGGCGAGCTCGCGGGCCGACTCCGACTGCGGGTCGTCGAAGCCGCCCTGGCTCAGCGCACCGAAGACGCCGACGCCGTACGCCGCCGCCCCGAGGGTCACCAGCAGGCCCAGCACCAGCACGGCGCGGGCCCGGCGGGCGACGAGGGCGCCCCAACGATCGATCATGAGATAACTCCGGTGACGTAAGATCAGGTAAGTGAACGGTGTAAACCGTAAACGGCGTAAACTACGCTGGTCAAGACCCAGTTCCGACCCCGACCCGACCCCAGGAGAACCGTGACCCAGGTCGACCACCCGACCCCGACCCGCCGCGAGCGCCAGCGCGAGGCGACCTTCGCCGAGATCGTCGACGCCTCACGCGCCGTGCTCACCGAGGGCGCCGAGCTGTCGTTGCGTGCGGTGGCGGCCCGGATGGGCATGACGGCCCCGGCGCTCTACCGCTACGTCGCGAGCTACCAGGACCTGGTCGACCTGGTCGCCTTCGAGATCGACAAGGCCGCCACACTGACGTTCCGGGCCGCGGCCGACCGGCTCGACCCCGACGACGCCCCGGGCCGGCTGATCGCGGCCGTGACCGAGTTCCGGATGTGGGCGCTGGGCCACCCGCGCGAGTTCGGCCTCGTCTTCGCCAACCCGGTCGCCGACGCGGCGTGCGTGCGCCGCGAGATGAACACCCTGGCGTCCTCGGGCCACCTGATGACCGACCTGATCCACGACGTGTGGGAGCAGCGCCCGTTCCCGGTGCCGGCGCTCGACTCCCTGCCCGAGCCCGTGCGCGAGGCGCTCATCGACCCGCTCATCCCGGCAAAGGTCGAGCGGATCCCCTACGAGCAGCGCGGGCTCGTCTGGGTCTACATGCAGGGCTGGACCCAGCTCTACGGCGTGGTCACCCTCGAGGTGATGGGCCACATGGACCCGCGAGTCATCGAGAGCGGCGAGATGTACCTCGACGTCGTACGCCGCTTCGTGCCGACGATGCGGCTCGAGGACGAGCTGCCGCGGCTGGAGGCGCTGGTCAGGGCACGCCTCAGGTCATGACTCAGGGCGTGACGCGGGCCAGCATCTCGTCGACCCACAGCGGGACCAGCGTGCCGGCCGGGCCCTGGCGGGACTCGTGGAAGAACGAGGTGCCCTCACTGGGCTGCAGGTTGAGCTCGAGGGTGCGCGCGCGGTGGCGGGCGGCGTACTGGACGAAGCCGGCCGCCGGGTAGACCGCACCCGAGGTGCCGATCGACACGAACAGGTCCGCGCGCTTGAGCTCGTGCATGATCGCGTCCATGTCGTAGGGGATCTCGCCGAACCACACGACGTCGGGGCGCAGCTCGGTCACCCCGCAGCCGGGGCACGGCGGCAGGTCGACCAGGGTGCGGTCCCACGGGAAGCGACGCTCGCACGCCCGGCACAGCGCCGAGCGCAGCTCGCCGTGCATGTGGTGGACGCGCGTCGAGCCACCGCGCTCGTGGAGGTCGTCGATGTTCTGGGTGACGAGGAACAGGTCGTCACCGAGCACGTCCTCGAGCCGGGCGAGCGCGACGTGGGCGGCGTTGGGCTCGACGTGGGCCAGCGAGGCGCGGCGGGCGTCGTAGAACTCCTGCACCATCGTCGGCTGGCTCTCGTAGGCCTCGGGGGTCGCGACGTCCTCGACGCGGTGGCCCTCCCACAGCCCGTCGGCGTCGCGGAAGGTCGGCACCCCGCTCTCGGCGGAGATGCCGGCACCGGTCAGGACGACGACTCGCACCGGCTCACCTAACCAGATCAGGAGCCGGTCCGAGCACCGCGACCACGTAACCGTCGTCGGCCCGCCACGTCTCACCGGCCCACGTGCCCCACCGCTGGAGCTCGCCCAGGCCGGCCGCGGCGGCCGCGGCCAGGAACTCGTCGAGCCCGGTGACCGGGCACCCGTCGGGCAGGTGGTCGGCGTCGGTGCCGAAGCCCGCGACGAGCACGCCGTCGGGCGCGACGTGCGCGGCGAGCCGCACGCAGGTGGCCTCGAGCGTGCCGTCCTCGAGCAACGGCACCACGTTGCCGGCGAGCAGGACGACGTCGTAGCGCTCGCCCAGGTCGAGGGTGGCCAGGTCGGCCACCCGCCAGTCGAGGGCCGGCGCCTCCTCGCGCGCGACCTCGACCATCGCGGCGTCGACGTCGCAGCCCGCGACGTCGTAGCCCAGCTCGGCCAGGCGTACGGCGACCCGCCCGGTCCCGCAGCCGGCGTCGAGCACCCGGGTTGTGCGGCCCGGGGCCGCCGGACGCAGCCGCGCGACGAACGACGCCTCGCCGTGCACGTCGGCGCCCTCGGCGGCGAGCCGCCGGAAGCGCTCGGCGTACTCCTCGGCGTAGGACTCGCCGGCGCTCGCGCGGGCGACCTCCTGCCAACGTCGGCTCACGGGGTCGCTCCTGTCGTGTTGGGGGTCGGGCTGGGGGTCGAGCGGGGCATCGGCGGGGGGGACGTCACGCCGGAGTAGCCGGCCGCGGCGAACCGCGTGGTCGGCCGCTGCGCCCTGGGGCCGCCGACGCCGACGACGCACGAGCGGCCGCCGTGGTTCTCGACGAACACGCGGAAGGTCCGGTCCTCGTCCTCGAGGCCGTCCTCGTCGCTGCTGATGGCGATCACGAAGGACCCCGAGGACCCCTTGTCGACGTCGCTGACGTCGGCGGTCACGGCGGGCGCCTGGACGCCGGAGAGCGTCTGCCAGCGGATGATGGTCGACTCGACGGCCATCCGGTAGAGCTCGATCGGCTGGTCGCAGAGCAGGTCGACGCCCCCCTGGACGTCGAGCTCCTCGGTCACCGTGAGCGCCAGGTCGGCGACGTCCTGCACCGACGTCGCCTCGGCCGGCGCGGCCCCCTCGTCGACGAAGAGCCGGACGACGGCGACACCGGCGAGCGAGACCATCACGGCGCCGACCACGACCCACGGCAGGACGGTGAGCGCCCGTCCGCGGCGGCCCTGCACGCCCTGCGTCATGCGACCAGTGAACCAGCCGCGCGGGCGTCGTCCCCGCGCACCCTGCTAGGCGCCGACGGTCATGTTCATGCCCGGGTCGAACGATCCGGGCGGCGGGGTGACGCCGTTCTCCTGGCACCACGTGCCGGCCGGTCGCTGACCCCGGCGGGGGATGCCGTTGGAGGGCTCCTGCTGGATCGGGATGGGCGGCAGCGGCGGAAGCTCCTGGCCGGACTCGGCCGCCAGCTCGTCGGCGTCCTTCTCCTCCGACATGCCGATCGGTCCCACCCGCTGGGCGTTGAGGAACTGCCGCACCACGGGCTCCTCCGAGCTCAGCAGCATCTCGCGGGGCCCGAACATCGCCAGGTGGCGGTGGTAGAGCAGGCCGATGTTGTCGGGCACCGTGCGCGCGGTGTTGATGTCGTGGGTCACGATCAGGAACGTCGCGTCGATCTGGGTGTTGAGGTCGATGATGAGCTGGTTGAGGAACGCCGTGCGCACCGGGTCCAGGCCCGAGTCGGGCTCGTCGAACAGCACGATCTCGGGGTCGAGCACCAGCGCCCGGGCCAGGCCCGCGCGCTTGCGCATGCCGCCGGAGATCTCACCGGGCAGCTTGTCCTCGGCCCCGAGCAGACCGACCAGGTCCATCTTCTCCATGACGACCTCGCGGATCTGCGACTCGGACTTCTTGGTGTGCTCGCGCAGCGGGAAGGCGACGTTGTCGTAGAGGTTCATCGACCCGAACATCGCGCCGTCCTGGAACAGCACGCCGAAGAGCTTGCGGATCTCGTAGAGCTCCTTCTCGGGGCACGAGGCGATGTCGGTGCCCTCGATGACCACCGCACCGCTGTCGGGCTTGAGCAGCCCGATGATCGTCTTCAGCAGCACCGACTTGCCGGTGCCCGACGGACCCAGCATCACGCTGATCTCGCCGGCTGGGACCACGAGCGACACGTCGCCCCAGATCATCTGCTTGCCGAACGACTTGGTCAGGTGGTCGATCTTGATCTCAACGCCCATGCCGGGAGCCCACTTGTCGGTCTGCACCGCCGACACGGGTTGTCGAGGGAGTCGTCCGTCCAGGAGCACCGGTGGGTCGGGTCGAGTGGCCGTCGAGGAAGTTGTCGCCAGGGTAGCCCTCCTCCCGTCACCGCGTGGCAGGCTCGAGCCGGACCCTCGCACTCGGAGTCAGGAGACCCACGATGAGCCCCACCCCCCTCGACCTTCCCAGTGCCGGCGGCGTGACCGTCAAGGCCTACCGCTGGGACCCCGTCGGCGACCCGGTCGCCGTCGTACGGCTGACGCACGGGATGGGCGAGCACGCCCTGCGCTACGCCCCGCTCGCCGGGGCCCTGACCGCGCGCGGGTACGTCGTCTACGCCCAGGACCACCGCGGCCACGGCGCCACCATCGCGGCCAACAACGGCGAGCCCGGCGTCATCGGCGCCGACGGCTGGACCGAGCTCGTCGCCGACGTCGCCCGGCTCGGCGACCTGGCCCGGGCGGCGCACCCCGGCCTGCCACACGTGCTGCTCGGACACTCGATGGGGTCGTTCGCGACCCAGCAGCACCTGCTCGACCACAGCGGCGACGAGAGCGCCGTGGTGCTCACCGGCACCGCCGTGCTCGACCTCCTCGAGCCCGCGCTCGACCTCGACCAGCCGCTCGACCTCGCGATGTTCAACGCGCCCTTCGCCCCGGCGCGCACCGACTACGACTGGCTCAGCCGCGACGAGGCCCAGGTCGACGCCTACGTCGCCGACCCGCTGTGCGGCTTCGGCCTCGACGGCGCAGCCGGCAAGCAGATGTTCGTCGCCGCGCGCCGGATGGCCGACCCGGACGCCGTCGCCGCGATCCGCCACGACCTGCCGGTCCTCGTCGCCGTCGGCGACCAGGACCCCGTGGGCGGCGGCCTCTCGCTGGTCCACGCCCTCGTCGACCGCTACACCGCCGCGGGCCTCACCGACGTGACGCTCAAGGTCTACCCCGGCGCCCGCCACGAGGTCTTCAACGAGACCAACACCGACGAGGTCGTCGGCGACGTGGTCCGGTGGATCGAGGAGGCGCTCGCGCGATGACGACCTATTCCGACACCCAGGAGTTCGAGGGCGCGACCTTCGTCAAGGCGAGCCTCAAGGGCGCCACCCTGCGCTTCTCCGACCTCAGCGGCGTCACCATGCGCAGTGTCGACGTGGACGGTCTCGACATCGACAGCCACGACCTGTTCTTCGGCAGCCTCGTCGTCAACGGGGTCGACGTGGTGCCGCTGGTCGACGCCGAGCTCAATCGGCGGTTCCCGGGTCGCGAGCTGCAGAAGTCGCAGACCCCCGAGGGGCTGCGCGACGGCTGGGTCGCGGTGCAGGCCGCCTGGGCGACCACGGTCGCCGACACCCCGCTCGAGCTGTGGGACGCCCACGTCGACGACGAGTGGTCCCTGGCCCAGACGCTGCGCCACCTGGTGCTGGCGACCGACGCCTGGCTGCGCGGGGCGATCCAGCGGGTGCCGCAGCCGTTCCACGAGCTCGGCCAGATCTTCACCGGCGCCGGCGAGATGGGCTTCGACACCTCGATCTTCCGCACCGACGCACCGACCCGCGACGAGGTCCTCGCCGTACGCGCCGAGCGGCAGCGGCTGGTCACCGACTTCCTCGCCACGGCGACCCCCGAGCTGCTGGCCGAGGAGCGCGACAACCCGTGGGGCGGCGGCGACTGGCACCCCACCGTCGGCGACTGCGTCCGGATCATCCTCGAGGAGGAGTGGGCGCACCTGCGCTACGTGCGCCGTGACCTCGCGCTGCTCGGGTGAGACCGGAGGGCCATGACCGGGCGCCGGTCGGCATACCCTGCGGTGGTGAGGGTCGTTCGGGTCGTGCTCGTCGTCGGGGGATGGCTTGCGGCTCTGGCCGGCGCGAACCTGACGATGGCTCCGGTCGAAAGCGCCCAACGCCCCTGCGGACGGGCCTATGAGCTGGCTCTGCTCGGTCGCGACCCCACCGACCTCGACCACCCGGTGCGCACAGCGGCTGAGCAGCTGTCTGCCTGTCGCCACGAGGCTTTCCTCTCGACCGGGGTCGGGTGCACTCTCCTGGCCTTGGCAGGGGTGCTTCTGTTCTTGGTCTCACGCACCCGCCGACGGCCTGACCCCGGCGTCGGTGACCCCAGGGCAGGGATGTCTCGAACGTTCGTCTGCCTTACTGCGACCGCACTGGTCCTGGCGTTCGCGGTGCTCACGTTCGCTCCTGCGTCCGTCACGGTCGACTCCTTCACGCGTGCATGCGAACCGCCCCCCACAGGGCTCACGAATCGTGGGCCTGGCATGCCCATGAACGAGGCGAGGGTCAGCGTCACGGCGCGGGCCGATTGTGTTGCGCAGACGCGGGAACGGACGGCGCTGCTGTTGCTGAGCATGGCGGGGGCAACTGCGGTGCTGACCACGGTCTCGTCACGGCGGCGTCTTGTCGATGACGCCTTGCCGGACCCGGACCCCTCTCATCGCGTCTCCCTGACGGGCTGACCTGCGCGAACCGCGCCCGCCTGCCCCTCGTCGTGGCCGCACACCCTGGGCACCAGGGTGGGGCGTACCGCAGGTGGGGGCACGCGGGTCACGGCACCTTCCGCTGCGCAGCGGGGTCGCTACGCGAGTGCAGTACCGAGGTGTCAGAGGGCCGCTCGAACGCTCATCGGCAGGACCGCTCAGCCCGCAGCATGGTCAGGCGAGTCTCGAGGATGTTGTGGCTAGTGCAACGAGGGTCGGTCCAGGCTTGTGAGGGGCCACGTCGGCCAAGCGGGACACAGCCCACTGGCCAGGCTTCTGAGCCAGGGTCATGAACTCGAAGCGGGCCGCCTCGGCTCCGGTGGTAGACAACAGATGGGCGCTCACACCGAGGGTCGAATAGGCCTTCCAGAATTCGTTGCTCTCGTGCTGAGTGACCGAGACCGAGGCCCCCTCGCGATCTGCCTCGACGCGCGTGCCGACCTCGATCCGCTCAAGGTGACGCTCCAGGTGCGAGATCCGGGGGGACTTGCACCTACCTCAGCCGGTAGCCATCCCAACGATCGTCACCCTAGGCCGGAGGTCGGTCAGGTGCTGTCGTCGACGCAGATCGCGGAGCACGACCGCCGGCGTGACGCCCGCCGCGCGGCATGACCAGACGCAGCGACCAAGACCGCGCCCGGGACTACCTCCAGCGAGGAACGAACGCCAGATTGGTCCATTTTTCCTGCCCTCGCGGTGGCGCGATGGCGGAAGTCAGCATATAATCGAACACATGATCCCCTCCGAGCTCCTCCCTGACGCGCCTGCCGCCTGCGTCGACGAGCTCGAGGAGATCGAACGGCTCAAGGGTGCGCTGTGCGCCCGACAGGCGCGCCTGGTCGCCCAGCTCGCCGAGCTGTCTCCGGGGTCGTCCGACAGATCCTTGGGTGGCGAGGTGGGGATGGCCCGCCACGAGTCCCCGTCGCGCGGACGGCGTCTGCTGCGTCTCGGGCGGTCGCTGGTCCACGACCACCCCGAGGTGCTGGGGCTGCTCCAGTCCGGGGAGATCAACGAGGCGCGGGCCGAGCTGGTGTGCACCGAGACCCGCGACCTGGCCGCAGCCGACCGCCGTACGGCGGACCGCGAGATCGCCGAGCGGCTGCGCGAGCAGCCCGGGCTCGGCGACCGCGACGTGGCCGACCTGGCGCGGCGGGTCGCGTTCCGCATCGACGCCACGACCGCCGAGCGGCGCCGCATGCGGGGGCACGCCGAGCGTCGCGTGTGGTCGCGCACCCACGGTGACGGCACCGCCACGGTGTCCGGGCGGATCGCCGACCACCAGATGGTCGCGATCATGGCGTCCCTCGGCCACCGCGCCGAGACCCTGCGCGCCAGCGGGTGCGACGACCGGTCGCGCGCGCAGATCGTCGCCGACCTCTTCGTCGAGCGACTCACTGGCCAGGCCACCGCCACCTCGACGCCGGTGCGCATCGACCTCGTGGTCCCCGCCGAGACGCTGCTGGGCGGCGGCGACGAGCCCGGCGAGGTCGCCGGCCTCGGTCCGGTGCCCGCCCAGGTCGCCCGCGACCTGGTGCACGCCTCGCCCGAGCAGGCCACGGTGATCCGGCGCCTGTTCGCCGACACCGACCACCTGGTGGCCATGGAGTCGCTGTCGCGACTCTTCAGCGGGTTGCTCCGCCAGTTCCTCGAGCTGCGCGACCGGCGCTGCCGCACCCCGTGGTGCGACGCCCCGATCCAGCACGGCGACCACGTCCGGTCCGTAGCGCGCGGCGGGGCGACCTCGAGCCACAACGGGCAGGGGCTCTGCCTGGGCTGCAACCTCATGAAGGAGGAGCCCGGCTGGGAGCACACCGTCGTCTCCGACGACGTGGTCGAGGCCCACACCGTCGAGGTCACCACCCCCACCGGACACCGACATCGCTCCACCGAGCCCCGACCCCCCGGGGCCGACCCGCGCGACCACTACGTGCAGACCCGACCCGGGGTCTACTCCCTCATCGCCTGAGGACACGCCCGATCAGAGCGACAGCACGTCACGCGCGCGCTCCGCCCAGTGGCCGGTCGACCACACGACCTCCCCCGCGACGTCGACCGCGGGCCAGTCCACCGAGACGACCATCGAGTACCGGGCGATGAGCGGCACCCACCACGACTGCCACGCCCCGGTGCCGTGTGCTGCCGCCTCCACGGCCACGAGCGCGACGCCGTCCGGCGGCGCCGGCTGCTCCGGGCGCCAGGTCAGCTCGGCGAGCCTCACCCCGTCGACCTCGACGGCCACCCGGGCCGCCGTGAGCGACGGGTCGTCGGCGTCGCTCAGCAGGTCGGGCCGGCCGGGCCCGAGATCGGCCACGAACGCCTCGGTGCACACGACCGACACGTCGAACAGCACGCCGGTCCGGTGGAGCCGCACGTTGCTCGTCCACAACAGGCACCCCGGCGCCTGCACCACGAGCAGGTCGCACGCCACGGGCACCGGCACCTGGGTGTCGATGGTGGCGCGCAGGTCGGTCAGCACCCGCTCCTGCCACGTCACCGGTCCAGTCTGGACCACGGACGTCCGTCGCACCCGTCTGGCACAATGGTTGTCAGGGTCAACCTGTGTGACCTAAGCCTCGGAATGCCGTCACCCCACCGCGGCTTGTGATCGGGGTCGGGCGGGTCATCACGACCACGCGTCCGACGGGCTCATCAGACGACGTACACGGACAGGACTCCCTCCATGGCAGGCACCGAGCAGCGCACCGACTACCGCGTGACCTTCGTGGTCCTGTGTGCGGGAGTGGCGTCCTTCTCGCTGCTGCAGTCGATGGTCAACCCCGTCCTGCCGACGATCCAGGCCGCGCTCGACACCGACCAGGCGACCGTCACGTGGGTGCTCACCGCCTACCTGCTGTCCGCCTCGGTCTTCACGCCGATCATCGGCCGCGTCGGCGACAAGGTCGGCAAGGAGCGGATGCTCGTCGTCGCGCTGGCCGCCCTCTCCGTCGGCTCGTTGCTGGCAGCGCTCGCCCCCACCGTCGGCGTGCTCATCGCGGCCCGCGCCATCCAGGGCATCGGCGGCGGGGTGCTGCCGCTGACCTTCGGGATCATCCGCGACGAGTTCCCGCGCGACAAGGTCGCCGGCGCCGTCGGCACGTCGGCCGCGCTGCTGGCCGTGGGTGGTGGCATCGGCCTGGTGCTGGCCGGACCGATCGTCAACGTCCTGAGCTACCACTGGCTGTTCTGGCTGCCGATGATCATGACCGTGCTGGCCGCCCTGGCGGCGTACTTCTTCGTGCCCGAGTCGCCCGAGCGCACCCCCGGCCGCATCAACGTCACCAGCGCGCTGCTGATGTCGGCCTGGCTGGTCACCCTGCTGCTCGCCGTGAGCCAGGGCCACAGCTGGGGCTGGACGTCGCCGGTGACGATCGGCCTGTTCGTGGCCACCGTCGTGGTGCTGCCGATCTGGGTCGTGGCCGAGGCGCGCAGCGACAGCCCGCTGATCGACATGCAGATGATGCGCATCCCGACGGTCTGGACGGTCAACCTCGTCGCCCTGCTCTTCGGCATGGGCATGTACTCGATGTTCGCGTTCCTGCCGCAGTTCCTGCAGACCCCCGACGGCGTCACCGGCTACGGCTTCAGCGCCACCGTCACGCAGTCCGGGCTGATGCTGCTGCCGCAGACGGTCGCCACCTTCCTCGCGGGTCTCTACTCCGGGCACCTCGCCGCCCGGTTCGGCTCCAAGGCCGTGCTGGTCGTCGGCGCCGCCCTCACCTCCGTGGGCACGCTGGGCCTGGCCCTGGCCCACGACCAGGTGTGGCTGGTGCTCGTCGAGACCACCGTCCTCGGGCTCGCCTTCGGGCTCGCGTTCGCGGCGATGTCCAACCTCATCGTCGACGCCGTCCCGCAGTCGCAGACCGGTGTCGCCAGCGGCATGAACGCCAACATCCGCACCGTCGGCGGCGCGCTCGGCAGCGCGGTGCTGGCCAGCGTGGTGACCTCCGGCGCCCGCCCCGACGGGCTGCCCGTCGAGGCCGGCTACACCCACGGGTTCCTGGTGCTCGTCGTGACCTCGGCCCTAGCCGCGCTGGTCGCAATCTTCGTGCCGGTGCTCAAGGCCCGCACGCACCTGGTCCCCGGCCCGCAGGCGGCGGCCGAGCAGGCCGAGCCCGCTGAGCAGGCCGCGCAGGCCGAGCGCGTCAGCCTCGGTTGAGCGCGACGGCCTGACGCACGAGGTCGGTGAACGCGTCGGCGTCGACCACCTCCCCGGCCCGTACGTCGACCGCCCGGCGGGTGCCGGCGTCGAGGCTGGCGTTGAAGACCCCCGTCGGGTCACCGAGCGAGGCGCCCTTGGCGAAGGTCACCTTGACCTTGTCCTTGTAGGTCTCGAGCGTGCAGAGCAGGCCCGCGCACGAGAAGGCCGGGACGCCGTCGGGGTTGGTGGGCTTGCGCCACTTGACCTCCTCGACGACCTCCGGGTCGGCCCCCAGGATCAGGCTCCGCAGCGTCTCTCGGGTCTCGGCACGCCAGTCGTCGGTCACGGTCACCGATCGTAGGTGTAGAAACCGCGTCCGGTCTTGCGCCCGAGCAGGCCGGCGTCGACCATACGCGCGAGCAGCGGCGGCGCGGCGTACAGCGGCTCCTTGAACTCCTCGTAGAGCGACTCGGCCACCGCCTTGGTGGTGTCGAGGCCGATCAGGTCGGCCAGGGCCAGCGGGCCCTGCGGGTGGGCGGCCCCGAGCACCAGGCCGCGGTCGATGTCCTCGGCGGTGGCGAAGCCCGACTCGAGCATCCGGATCGCCGAGAGGATGAACGGGACCAGCAGCGCGTTGACCACGAACCCCGCGCGGTCCTGGCAGTCGATCGCCTTCTTGGCCAGCGACTCCTCGACCCACGTGCGCGACCGGGCGGTCGTCTCCGACGACGTCAGCAGCGACGGCACCAGCTCGACCAGCTGCAGCACCGGCACCGGGTTGAAGAAGTGGATGCCGATCACCTGCTGCGGGCGGCTGGTGACCACGCCAAGCTTCATGATCGGGATCGAGGACGTGTTGGAGGCCAGGATCGCCTCGGGTGAGGTGACGATGCCGTCGAGCGCCTTGAACAGCTCGACCTTGGCGGCCTCGTTCTCGACGATGGCCTCGACGACGACGTCGCGGTCGACCATCGCGTCGAGGTCGGTCTCGACGCGGATCCGGTCGAGCACCGCGGCGGCCGTGGTGCCGCCCGCCCCGTCGAGCTTGCCCTTGGACTCCGCGCGGGACAGCGACTTCTCCAGGCGTCCGAGCGCGGCCTTGGCCGCCTCGTCGGACGACTCGACGACCACGACGTCGAGCCCGGAGCGCGCCGAGACCTCCGCGATGCCCGAACCCATCAGGCCGCCGCCGACCACACCCACCCTGGCCATGTCACCGCTCGTCACGTCGTCCATGCGGCCACGATGCCACGACCCGTGTGACGATCGCGGGATGGCCTACTTCGACCGCGTCGCCGACCGGACCTTCACGCCGACCGAGCACGTCGGGGGCGCCTGGAACACCGACGAGCAGCACGTCGCCCCCTCGCTCGGGCTGCTGTGCCACTTGGTCGAGTGCGACCACGCCGGTCGCCGCGACGACGCGTTCGACGTCACCCGCCTGTCCTACGACATCCTCAGCACCCTCGCGATGGACGCGTTCGACGTCGACGTCCGCGTCGTGCGACCGGGCCGTTCGATCGAGCTCGTCGAGGCGGTCGTGAGCCAGGGCGGTCGGGCCGCCGTCGCGCTGCGTGCCTGGCTGGTCAGGCCGGGCGACACCACGTCGTACGCCGGCACCGGCACCGCCGACCTCCCCGGGCCGCTGACCATGCCGAGGTGGGACCCCACCGGCACCTGGGCCGGCGGCTTCATCGCCTCGGCCGAGGTACGCCGGCAGCAGCAGGCTCCGGGGCGGGCGGCGTACTGGGTGCGCACCGACGTGCCGCTGCTCGACGAGCCGGTCAGCCCCACCGCTGCGGCCGCCGGCCTGGTCGACATCGCCAACGGCATGACGGTGCGCGCCGACCCCGCCGAGGTGGTGTTCCCCAACGTCGACCTCACCGCGCACCTGGTCCGCGCCCCGCAGCCGGGGTGGCTGGGGTTCGACACGACCGTCAGCTTCGGCGCCACCGGCCACGGCCTGACCAGCAGCACGCTGCACGACGAGGATGGCCCGATCGGCACCTTGGCCCAGGTGCTCACCGTCCGCCCACGACCGCCGGGATCCGCTACCGTCGGGCCATGACGGAGCACCGATGACCATCGTGACCGGCTACACCCCTGACGCGACCGGGCTCGCTGCGGTCGACCACGCGATCGGCCTGGCCCGCAGCACCGGTGAGACCCTCGTGGTCGTCAACACCGGTGTGCGCGGCAGCGACGCCGACGCCTCCTTCGCCGGCGCAAAGGACTGGGACGCGCTCGACCAGCGCCTGGCCGCCCTGGGCCTGGCCCACGAGATGCACCAGCCGGCCCACGTCGAGTCCCCGGCCCTGGAGATCCTCGCGACGGCCGAGCGCACCGGCGCCACCCAGATCGTGATCGGCGTGCGCCGCCGCAGCGCGGTCGGCAAGCTGTTCCTCGGCAGCGTCGCCCAGCAGGTCATCCTCGAGGCGACCTGCCCCGTCGTCGCCGTCAAGCAACCGACCTGACCGACCCGCCCGGGGCCCTCAGTCCACCGGCACGCCCGCGATGCGCACCGGCCCGAGGGTCGGGTCGAGCTCGATGCCCTGGTCGACCCCGGCCGGCGTGAGCACGTCCACCGCCTTGGGCGCCGAGGCCGGGTCGATGCCGCAGATCGGGCTCACGACGTCGGCCGACCTGCACAGGCCGAACTGGTAGCCCTGCGGCAGTTGTTGGAACCCGCGGGCCTGGTCGGGGCTGAACCCGTCCTGCCCGTGCAGCACCACCGTGAACGACCAGCCGGGGCCGGGGGTCCCGAGCGCCGCGAGCGGCACGATGACCGTGATGTAGCGCGAGCTCTGGCTCGCCTGCACCGAGACGGTGCCCAGGGAGCGGCCCTCGGCGTCGATGAACTCCGGGCCGGCGAAGCCCTGCACCTCGATGCGCCGGCTCCAGGCCGACGAGTCGGCGATCGTGTAGCCGCGACTCGCGTAGGGCGCTGCGGTGGAGGTCGTCGTCGCGTCGGGCGTGTGCACGAAGACGTCGAGCAGCTGGGCCCCGAGGGCGGAGCCGAACGTCGGCGACAGGTCGCGGGTGCGGACCCGCAGCAGCGCGGAGTCGCCGGAGACGATGACCTGGAACCGCTCGAGGTCGAAGGCACCGGGGCGGAAGTCGGCCGCGGTCGGGTAGGCGAAGGTGCCCGGGCCGTGGTCGTCACCGGTCGGGTCGGTCACGTCGAGGACGGTCGTGCCGGTGATGTAGTCGGAGACCACGGTGCGCCGGGCGTAGCCGGTGGCGCCGTCGGCGGTCGTCACCGCGACGGTGACCACCGAGGTGCCGAACGGGCTGGGCACGGTGGCGCTGAACGAGCCGTCGGGGCCCGCGGTCACCGTCGTCACCGAGGTGGCACCGCCGGTGTCGGTGGCGGTGGAGGCGAGGTCGACGGTGGCCCCGGGGCTGGTGCGGCCGGTGACCTCGACGGTCGCGGTGGTGACCTGGGCACCCTCGGCGGGCGCGGTGACCTCGACGTCGGCCGTGGCCGGCGGGCGCGGCTGGTAGCGCTCGCGCACGATCGCCGGCTGCTCGACCGGGCGGGACCCGCCGAGGCTCCGGGTCAGTCGCACCTGCTGCGACTGCGCCCAGGTCAACGGCGAGGCCGAGCCGGCCGCGCCGCCGTCGACGAAGCCGATCGACGCGATGGCCGGGTCGGTGCCGTACGGCGACGCGGCCAGGTCGGGGTTCTCCCACGACTGCTCGGGCACGAGCCCGATCCCGGAGGAGAAGCGCTGCATGCCGAGCAGGAGCCGGGACGCACCGGCCTGGTCGCCGGTCTGCAGCAGGTGCTCGGCGCGCTCGCCGCTCAGCACCGGCCACAGGTGGCCGGAGCCGGACCCGCCGGTCGGCCACGGCTTGCCCGAGGGCGAGCACGCGGTGGCGTCGGGCTCGAAGCAGTCGCCGTAGCCGTCCTCGGTGCCGGCGGTCGTCACCGGGTCGGTGGCGGTGCCGTAGCGGTAGAAGCCGGGCCCGCTGGCCGTGTCACGCCGCAGGGTCGCGTCGACGACCGACAGCGAGCGGCGTACGTCGGGGTCGCTCGCGGGCAGGATGCCCAGGCGCGTGAGCTCGAGGAAACCGGCGTCGACGACGTCGCGCTGGTCGGCGCTCGGGCCCCCGTTGCCCAGACCGTAGGAGACCGCCTCGTCGGGGTCGCCGTTCTTGGCCAGGCGGATGAAGTAGCGACCCGAGCCGTAGGGACCGGTGGTGGTGACGGTCCAGTCCTTGATGCTGCGCTGGAAGTGGTCGGCGGTGGCGCGGTAGACGCGGGCCGCGGCGGGGTCGTCGTTGCGGTCGGCGATCCGCGCGGCGGCCACCAACCCGGCGATCTCGGCGGCGATGGTCGAGGGCGAGTAGCCGCCCTGCTCCTCCCACCGCTCGGAGCCGAACGACGGGCCGCGGGAGACGACGAAGTCGGCGGCCTTCTTGATGTGGTCGGTCCACAGGGCACGGTCGCCACCGAGCCCGGCCTGGTAGGCCATCAGGATCGGGTAGGCCGACTCGTCGAGCTGGTCGCCGCCGGTATCGGGCGCCTGCTTGCCGTTGACCAGCGAGTTGCGCGGGAAGCGGCCGTCGGCGAGCTGCTGGCGCTCGAAGAGGAAGCGCACCGTGGCCCGGGCCGTGGCGACGTCGCCGCTGGCCAGGAGCCCGGTGAAGGACTCGTAGAGGTCGCGGGCGAAGACCTCGCGGTAGGAGCCGAAGTAGACCGGCAGGCCTCCCGGGGTGTCGCCGGCGCTGACCGCCTGCCCCCACGGGCTGGCGAGCGAGGCGACCACGGCGCCGGGGAACGTCTTGTCCTCGCTGGCCTTGAGCACGTTGGCCGACAGCCAGTACGCCGAGCGCACCCGGTCGGCCTGAGCGTCCGAGAGCCCGGGGAACCGGGACGGCGGCGGACGCAGGCCCCGGTCGTAGTCGCGCCAGGTCTTCTCGTAGGCGCGGGCGGTCTGCTCGAACGGCGCCCGGGCCGAGGCACCGGCCACGTCGATCGCGGACCGCGCGGACTGCCCGAAGCCGAGGGCCAGGGTGAAGCGGCCGTCGCGCCCGACGTCGACCTGACCGGTCTGCACGACGTTGCCGTCGGTGGCCCGGTCGTAGGTCGTGCGCAGCGTGCGGTCGGCGTCGAGCTGGGCGAGGCCGTCGCTGGGGGTGCCGGCGTAGCCGCTGCTCGCGGCCAGGAACGGCCGGTCGGCGCGCACCGCGGCGTACAGCGGGACGGCGTAGTCGCGGTTGGTCGCGTTGGTCTCGGTGTCGGTGTCGGAGCTGACCAGCGCGGTGGTGGCCGGGTCGACGACGGCGTCGTCGCCCCCGCCGTTGCTCGACCCGCCGCCGCCGTTGCCGTTGACCGTGGCGTCGTAGCGGACGTAGACCTTCAGGTCGCCGGTCGCCTTCGCGCGCCGGTCGCGCGCCGGCTCGAGCCGCGTCGACACGACGACCGCGTCGCGCCGCGGGTCGGTGACGTAGTCGGTGACCAGCCGGTAGGCGCCGCTGCGAGCGGTGCTCACGACCTGGCACGACATCCCGCTGCGGTCGGTGGACCGCACCCGATAGGTCATGTCGCGGCTCTGCAGGTCGGTGAAGGTGCGGCCGTCGGTCACGACGTACTGGAGGGTCTCGAGGTTGGTGGTGTCGATCGTCGGGTTGTAGACGTCGGACAGGACACCCCCCGCGACGGTGTACCAGACCTTCGACCCGGAGTTGCGGGCCGTGCCCAGACAGTCCTTGCGGGCCAGACCGAAGTGCGACAGCGCACCCGGCGCCCCGGGCGCCACCACCCCCTCCGCGGCGACGGCGCGGTCCAGCGACGGGGAGGCCAGGAGGCCGGCCCCGATCGTGACCAGCGAGACCGAGATTGACAGCATGCCGAGAGCCGGACGTCGTTGTCCCATGCCCCCACCCTCATCGCCCGATGCCCACTTTGTCCAGAGAGCCGGGCAGATGACGTCAAGGCGGGTGACGCAAGATTCACTCAAGGTCACCCTCACGGGTGACCCCCCGTCCTACTGTCCTCGAAGGCGGATCAGGTGTCACCGGCGGGCGAGGAACAGGGGGCAGCAGTGGTCGAGGACCCGAGGATGCCCACAGCGGACGCCGGCACCGCAGTGGAGGCGCAGCGTCAGCTGCTGCTGCAGGCCTACGACCTGCTGGACCCCGGGCACCCCTCGCGGCCCGACCTGCGGGCCCTGGTCACGCTCGCGGCCCTGGCGTCAGGGGTGTCGAAGGCGACGATCAACCTGCTCACCGAGGACGAGCAGCACCAGGTCGAGAGCGTCGGCTTCATCGGATCGGTGACCCCGCGCGCCGACTCCATGTGCGCCGAGGTCATCGACGAGCTGGGTCCCGTGGTGCTGGCCGACGCCAGCCAGGACCCGCGGTTCGAGCGCAACGTCTGGGTCACCGGCCCCGCGGGGGTGCGGTTCTACGCCAGCTACCAGCTGGTGACCCCCGCGAAGGTCGCGATCGGCAGCCTGTGCCTGTTCGACGACGCTCCCCGCGAGCTCGACCGCACGGCCCACGACATGCTCACGCTGCTGGCGGCCCGCGTCACCGACGTGCTCGAGCTCGAGCTGCAGGGGCGGCGGCTGCGCGCCGCGGTCCGCGAGCTCGAGGTCAGCAACCGGCAGCTGTCCGACTTCGCAGCCACGGTCAGCCACGACCTGCGCGGGCCCCTGGGCACCGTCCGGCTCGCGCTGGGGATGCTGGCCGACGGGACGGTGACGGCCAGCGACGCGGGCTTCCTGGTCGAGAGGGCCGAGCGCTCGGTCGACCGGATGGCCGACAGCATCGACCACCTGCTCGCCGCCTCGACCGTGACGACCGAGGGCGGCGCCGTCCTCGTGCCCTGGCGCCCGATCGCCAGGCAGGCCGTCGAGGACCTCGGCGACGACCTGCGCGGCGTACGCCTGCACCTGGGCGACGACCAGCCCGTGCGGTGCCACCCGGTCGGGCTGCGCCTGGTCCTGCAGAACCTGCTGTCCAACGCCGCCCGCTACGCCGGTCCGGTCGCCCCCGACGTCGAGGTCGAGTGCCGGCGTACCGACGACGGCTGGGCGGTCGTCGTCGTCGACCACGGGCCGGGGGTGCCCCTCGCCGAGCGCGACCGCATCTTCGACACGGGCCACCGGGGCGCGGCCGGCGACACGGCGACGGGGCACGGCATCGGGCTCGCCTCGAGCCTGGCCCTGGTCTCACGGATGGGCGGTCGGCTGACGCTCGACGACACCCCGGGCGGTGGGGCGACGTTCGTGGTAGGCCTGCCCGACCACGACGCGCCCTAGGGTGGGGCGGGTGACCCTCGACAGGTCCGGCGCCACGACCGGTCCGTTCGCCGACGACGGGCGGCTGGAGCAGGACCGGGCGCGCCTCGCACGGCGCCTCGCCCTGCACCCCGGGCTGCCGTCGGTGAGTCGTCTGGTCGACCTGGCCGTCCGCCTCACCGGCAGCGCCTCGGCCCAGGTGTCGTTGATCTCGGACGTGCAGACCGTGGTTGCCGCCACCGGTGCCGCTCAGGCTGCGGTGGGGGCCGAGAGCCCCGCCGCCGAGTCGCTGTGCACCGTCACCGTGCGGGAGCGCGGCGCCGTGGTGATCGACGACGCCACCCGCGACCAACGGGTCGCCGGCCTCCCACCGGTCACGTCCGGGGCGGTCGGCTCCTACCTGGGGGTGCCGCTGGTGGCCGGTGGCGTCGTGGTCGGGGCCCTGTGCCTCTTCGACCAGGCCCCGCGGACCTGGAGCGAGCAGGAGGTCGCCCTGGTCCGGGCGCTCGCGACCCCGGTGGTGGCCGAGCTGGAGCTCGCCGCGCTCGAGTCGGAGCGCGAGGAGGAGCGGCTGGTGTGGCAGCTCGCCGTTGACGCCGGCGGCGTCGGCGCCTTCGACTGGAACCTGCTGACCGGCGAGCTGCGCTGGGACGAGCGGCTGCTGCAGCTCTTCGGCCTGGCCCGACAGGAGTTCGGGGGCACGATCGAGGCGTTCAACGAGGTCGTCCACCCCGACGACCGCGACCGCGTCGCGCAGGCCTTGGACCGCGCGGTCGCGACGTGCGGCGACTTCGAGGTGGAGTACCGCATCGGGCTACCCGACGGTCAGGTGCGGTGGATCGGTGCGCGCGGGCGCGCCCTGGCCGGCGAGGACGGGGTCGCCGTGAAGGTGCTCGGCGCGGCCTCCGACACCACGGCCGCGCAGGACCAGGAGGCCAAGGTCGCGCGGGTCCTGGACTCGATGCCGACCGGGTTCTTCCACCTCGACACCCAGTGGCGGTTCACCTACGCCAACGCCGAGGCCGTGCGGCTGCTCGGCGGGATCGGGGTCGACGTCGTCGGGGAGGTGCTGTGGGAGCTGTTCCCGGCAGCGGTCGGCACCGAGTTCGAGACCGGCTACCGCTCCGCGGTCGAGTCGGGCAAGCCGGTGCTGTTCGAGGCCTACTACCCGCCGCCTCTGGACAGCTGGTTCGAGGTGCGCGGCTGGCCGGGCCCCGACGGGCTGTCGGTCTACTTCCTCGAGGTCAACGCCCAGCACGAGGCCCGTGTCGTGCTCGAGCGGGCCGCGCAGCGCTCCGCCCTGCTCGGCTCGGTCACGCAGGCCCTCTCGGACTCGCTCGAGCCGCGCGACGCCGTGTCACGGCTGGCCGGTCTGGTGGTGCCGGGGCTCGCCGACTGGTGCATCGTCACGCTCGCCGAGGGCGAGCAGGGCGCCGTACGCGACTGGCGCCAGGGGTTGCGCGACGCCGGGTGGTGGCACGACGACCCCGACCTGCGCCCGCTCCTCGACGACTACGCCGCGGCTCGGCTGCCGGCGCTGAGCGACACCTCGTTCGTCGCCCGCGCCCTGCGGCAGATGCGGCCGGTGGTGGTGGCCGGCGGTGCGGCCGAGGCCCTCACCGACGCGCTGACCCCCGGGCGGGCCCGCGACCTGGCCGAGCGGCTGGACCCGTGGTCGGCGGTCGTGGTGCCGCTGACCGGGCACGACCGCCTGGTGGGCCTGCTCAGCGTCTTCCGCGACCGCGACCGCGAGTCGTTCACCCCCGTCGAGGTCGCCACCTTGGAGGAGGTCGCGGGTCGCGCGGGCCTCGCGCTCGACAACATGCGGCTCCACCGCGAGCAGCGCGACCTCGCCTCGGCCCTGCAGCAGAGCATGCTCACCGCGCCCCCGGAGCCCGACCACCTGCACGTCGCGGTCCGCTACCAGCCCGCCGCCGAGGTGGCCCAGGTCGGCGGCGACTGGTACGACGCCTTCGTGCAGCGCGGCGGCGCGACCATGGTCGTCATCGGCGACGTCGTCGGCCACGACACCGCGGCAGCGGCCGCGATGGGCCAGCTGCGCAGCGTGCTGCGTGGGGTCGCGGTCACCTCCGACGAGTCGCCGGCGCAGGTCCTGCGCCGCGTCGACGAGGCGATCTCCCTGCTGATGATCGACACGATCGCCACCGCTGCCGTCGGCCGCTTCGAGCAGACCCCCGAGGAGCTCGAGCTCGGCCTGACCCGCCTGCGGTGGTCCAACGCCGGACACCCGCCACCCCTCGTGGTCGACGCCGACGGGCGGGTCGACGTCCTGTGGGGGGCGAAGCCCGACATGCTGCTCGGCGTCCTGCCGGGGACCGTGCGCGAGGACGTCGTGGTCACCCTGCGGCGCGGCGCCACGGTCCTGCTCTACACCGACGGGCTGGTCGAACGACGCGGTCGAGGCATCGACGAGGGCATCGAGCAGCTCACGCAGGTGCTGGGTGAGCTCGTCGCCGACGGCCGCGACCTCGAGGAGCTCTGCGACGAGCTGCTGCGCCGACTGGCCCCGGAGCGGTCCGAGGACGACATCGCCCTGGTCGCGGTACGGCTCTACCGCCAGGACGAGCCGCGGCCGCCCGAGGCGGGACCGCGTCGGGTGCCGCGGTGCAGCTCCTCGACCAGGTCGTAGTCCGCCTCGGCGGACTCGAGGTCGGGGTAGACGCCCGCGATCACCATGAACGTGTCGAATGCCATCGTGCAGACCTCCCGGTCGGTCGGGCACGTCGGTCCGTCGACCTCGGTGCGAGCGCCGGCGACGTCGTGCGCTCCCCACCTCACTCCCGTGCGGGGGCGACGGCCTCATCCGCGGCGGATGAACCGCCGGTGGTGCCGAGCGACCGCCGGTCCGCTCAGTAGTACCAGGGGTACGGCGACCAGTCGGGCTCGCGCTTCTCGAGGAACTGGTCGCGTCCCTCGGCGGCCTCGTCGGTCATGTAGGCCAGGCGGGTGGTCTCGCCGGCGAAGAGCTGCTGGCCGACCAGGCCGTCGTCGATGGCGTTGAAGGAGTACTTCAGCATCCGCTGGGCCGTCGGCGACTTGCCGTTGACCAGCCGGCCCCACTCCAGCGCGGTGGCCTCGAGCTCGGCGTGCGGGACGGCGCGGTTGACCGTCCCCATCCGGACGCCGTCCTCGGCGGAGTACTCCTGGCCCAGGAAGAAGATCTCGCGGGCGAACTTCTGGCCCACCTGGCGGGCCAGGTAGGCCGACCCGAACCCGCCGTCGAAGGACCCGACGTCGGCGTCGGTCTGCTTGAAGCGCGCCTCCTCGCGACTGGCGATGGTCAGGTCGCACACGACGTGCAAGGAGTGGCCGCCGCCGGCGGTCCAGCCGGGCACGACGCAGAGCACGATCTTGGGCATGAAGCGGATCAGCCGCTGGCACTCGAGGATGTGCAGCCGGCCGAGGCGGGCGGCGTCGATCGGGTTCGGCGGAGCCCCCGCGTCGTCGTGACCCGGGGTCTCGTACTGGTAGCCGGCACGGCCGCGGATGCGCTGGTCGCCGCCGGTGCAGAAGGCCCACTTGCCGTTCTTGGCGCTCGGACCGTTGCCGGTGAGGATCACGCAGCCGACGTCGGCCGACGTGCGTGCGTGCTCGAGGACCCGCAGCAGCTCGTCGACGGTGTGGGGCCGGAAGGCGTTGAGCACGTCGGGCCGGTCGAAGGCGATCCGGACGGTGCCGTGCGCCTTGGCGCGGTGGTAGGTCAGGTCGGTCAGGTCGTCGAAGCCGGGCACCGCGTCCCACGCGGTCTCGTCGAACGTCTCGGACACACCCTCGATCGCGCTCATGGTGGTGAGGCTAGTGGGGGTGGAATCCGGGCCGGCGACCTGGTGTTGTGGATGGCATGACTCTCGAAGGCGACTACGAGCCCAGCCCCAGCGAGTGGGTCCGCAACCAGGTGGAGACCTACGAGGCCACCGGCGGCCGCGAGGCCAACACGCTGCAGGGCCACCCCGAGTGGCCGATCGTGGTCATCACCTCGCGCGGCGCCAAGTCCGGCAAGCTGCGCAAGAACCCCGTGATGCGGGTCGAGAAGGACGGCGTCTACGCCGCGGTGGCCAGCAAGGGCGGCGACCCCGAGCACCCCGTCTGGTACCACAACTTCCTGGCCCACCCCGAGGTCGACCTGCAGGACGGCGACACCCCGCACACCTACCGGGCCCGGGTCGCCGAGGGCGCCGAGCGCGCGGAGTGGTGGGAGCGCTGCGTGGCGCAGTACGCCCCCTACGCCGAGTACCAGGAGAAGACCGACCGCGAGATCCCGGTGTTCCTGCTCGAGCGCGTGTGACCAGGCCTGTGTGAACGGCGTCACCTCGGCGACGCCGCGTCGTTGACCGGGGTGTGCGCCGAACCGCTGTTGCCGTCCTGACCGCCCTCGCGTCCGCCTGGGCCCTCGCGCCCGCACCCGCGGTCGCCGACCTGTCGCCCAGCGACCCGGCGTACACCGTGCGCGACACGCAGAACATCGCCGACGCCTACGGCCGGATCACCGGTCCCGGCGGGCAGCTGCGCAACCCGGCCTACCTCCCGGCGCTGGTGTCGCAGATCGGCGCCACGTCGGCGGCCCAGCTGCTCACGCAGGTGGCCGACCCGACCCGCCCGGCGCTGACGGCCGGCAACGTCTTCCCGGGCTGGAACGTCGGCAACCCGCTGCGCGCGGGGTGGGAGCGGACCCGCGGACGGGTCACGCCGGTCGCCTTCACCAACCGCTACGGCGCCCTGCTGCGCGGCCACGTCTACCGCCCGGCTCCCGGCGCCCGTGACCCCTACACCGGCAGGGTGCTGCGCGGCCCGTTCCCGGGGGTCGTGGTGACCACCGGCTCGGTGCAGGGCTCGGAGGGGATGTACGAGTGGCTCGCCCAGGACCTCGCCGAGCGCGGCTACGTCGTGCTGACCTACGACGTGCAGGGGCAGGGCACCAGCGAGACGCTGCCCCACACGACCGGTGACGCCTTCCCGTTCTGCAACCCGTTCGGCACCCCCGCCGACGGCGAGATGACCGGCTGCCCGGGCGTGCCCGCGCAGCAGCTGTCCAACTTCGTCGTCGGCACCCGCGACGCCCTGTCGTTCTTCACCTCCACGCCCGAGCGGCCCTACCGCAACCCCGGTGCCGCCGGCACGAAGGTCAGTGCGTTCAACCCGACCTGGCGGTTGTGGGACCGCTCCCCCGACCCGCACCCCGCGACGCCCGGGCGCACCACCCGGATCGCCATCGTCGGGCACTCCCTCGGCGCGACCGCGGTCTCGCAGGTGCAGGCCGTCGACCGCCGGGTCGCGGCCGTCGTCGCGCTCGACAAGCTGGCCTCGGCCGGCACGCGGCCCGTCGTACCGGCGCTGGCGGTGCAGTCGGAGTACGGCTTCACGGTCTCGCCCTGGTACCTCTCCGGCGGCTCGTCGCTAATGCCGCAGCCGTCGCCGGCCGGCCCTGACCCGCGACGCGAGCGTGCGACCGGCTTCGACGCCTGGCGCCGCTCGGGGGTCGACTCGATGCTCGTGGTACCCCGTGCCTCGACGCACCTGGAGTACACCGACATCCCCCTCGCGCTCCCGGCCAGCCGCCACGGGCAGGCGCTGGCCAGCGTCTACGTGCAGCGCTGGCTCGACCGCTACGTCAAGCACGAGGGGGGCGCCGACCGGCTGACGGCCCGGTCGTTCCGCTACCTCGAGCCGGTCGGTGACGGCCGCTGGGCTCCGGTGACCCTGCGTCGCGACCCGCTGCTGTCCTACAGCTACTGCTCGGCGTACGCCGTACGAGACGACGCGGGCCGCCGCGTCGTCGACGGCGACGTGACGGGCGTGGGCTGCCGCTAGTCGCGGGTCAGTCGCGGGAGATCGAGAACGCCAGGCTCGTGAGGTGGCCCAGGCGGGCGACCTCGGAGTCGAGGAACTCGGGGCCCCCGCGGCGGGCGACGACGACGACCTCGTTGCCGTCGATGCGCGCGCCGGCGTAGAGGGTCTCGCCGTCGGTACCGTCGTCGACCTCGAGGCGCACGGCGCGCTCGATCTCGACGAACTCCAGGTCGGCGGGCGCCGCGCCGGTGGCGTGCAGGACCCCCTTGACCCGGTGGACCCGCGCGGCCCAGTCGACGCGGAAGGTGCGGGGCAGCAGCTCGACGAGCCGGTCGAGCGCCTCGGACGGCTCGGAGGTCAGCTCCTCGACGGCCTCGAGGTCGAGCACCAGCCCGCCGGAGGCGTAGCGGCTGATCCACACCACGCGCACGCCGGGGATCGCGTTGCAGGCCGAGACGATCGAGTCGGGCATGATGCCGGGCTCGGTGTCGAGCAGGACGTCGTCGAGCGCGGTGCCGTCGTGGCGCTTCTCGACGATCTCGATCGCCTCGATGTCACCGCCCGCCACACCGATCGCCGAGGCCAGGCGTCCCAGGGACCCGGGGACGTCGGGCAGCTCGACGCGCAGCAGGAAAGGCATCCGCCGACCCTAACCGCCCCACGTTTCGCCGCCGTTGCCGTCGTCCGCGTGGCGGGCGGCGGCCAACCGGCCCGACAGCCCCGAGGCGCGCTGGGCCTGCTGGGTCACCACGGCCCGTACGGCGGCCTCGGACCCGACGACGCGCACGTGCTGCTGGGCCCGGGTGACGGCGGTGTAGAAGAGCTCGCGGGTCAGCAGCCGGGAGGTCTCGTCGGGCAGCAGGACGGTGACCCGCTCGGCCTGACTGCCCTGGCTCTTGTGGATGGTCATCGCGTGCATCGTCTCGACCGCGTCGAGCCGGCCCGGCGCGTAGTCGCGCAGCCGCTCGGAGCCGGACACCCAGGCCCGCAGCCGCCCGTCGGCCCCGAGGACCGCGGCGCCGGTCTCGCCGTTGTAGACCTCGAGGGCGTAGTCGTTGCTGGTCACCAGGATCGGCCGGCCGACGTACCACTCACCGTAGATCGGGGTGCCGGTCGCCTCGGCGAGCCAGCGCTCGACCTGACGGTTCCAGTGGCGCACGCCGTAGGGGCCCTCGCGGTGGGCGCAGAGCAACCGGTGGCGGTCGAGGGCGGCGAGCGCCGCGACGGGGTCGCCGGCCTCGGCCGCGTGCCGGACGGCGAGGGCGGAAGTCAGGGCGTCGTCGTGCAGCGCCGGACCGGGGTCGTCGGTCTCGACGAACTCGACCTCGGGGCCGCCCCGGCGCAGCACCGCGAGCACCTCGTCGGGGTCGCCGTCGCGCAGGGCCGCCGCGAGCGCCTTGATGTCCTCGGTGGAGCGGTGGTTCTCGGTCAGGGAGGCGACCGGCGAGCCCGGCGCGCCCTCGTAGCCGGTGACGACGTCGGACAGCACCGCCCCCGCGCCGACCGGGGTCAGCTGGAAGCGGTCGCCCACGAGGACCAGCCGCGACTGCGGCCGCACCGCCTCGAGCAGGCGGCCCATCATGGTGAGCTCGACCATCGAGCACTCGTCGACGACGACGAGGTCGTACTTCAGGCGGTTGCGGCGGTCGTGGCGGAAGCGGGTGGTGTTGTCGGGTCGCCAGCCGAGCAGCCGGTGCAGGGTGAGCGCCTCAGGCCGGCCGACCAGGTCGCGGTCGACGGGGTCGAGCCGGGAGAGCTCGTCGAGCACGGCCTCCTGCAGCCGGGTCGCGGCCTTGCCGGTGGGCGCGGCGAGCGCGATCGACAGACGCTCGCCGCGCACCCGGGCCTGGTCGGCGAGCAGGACGAGCATCCGGGCGACGGTGGTGGTCTTGCCAGTGCCGGGGCCGCCGGTGAGGACCGTGGTCGTCTGCCGGACGGCCTGGACCGCGGCGCGCTCCTGCTCGGGGCTGAAGTGGTCGCCGCGGACCCGGGCCAGGGCCGCCTCGAGCGCGGCCTCGTCGACCTCCGGTGCGGCGGTGGCCAGCCGCGAGAGCAGGTCGTCGCAGACCTGCAGCTCGAGACGGTGGTAGCGGTCGAGGTAGACGAGGCTGCCCTCGAGCCGCAGCACGCCGGCCGACACCAGGGTCGAGCCGGCGACGGCTGCGGTCCAGGCCGCCGGGTCGGGCCAGGGCAGGTCGGCGGCCAGGGCGGCGAGGGTCGTCAGGTCGACGCACACCGAGCCGTGCCGGACGCCGCGCACCGCCAGGGCCACCGCGAGCAGGACCACCTCGTCGCGCTCGCCGCCCAGGTCACCGACCCGGGTGGCCACGTGGACGTCGCCGGCCTCGAGCACCCCGGCGGCGTTGAACACCGCGAGCAGGCCGGAGGCGCCGGCGGCCAGGCGGCGGTCGTGGGCAGTCCACGGCTCGGGCTGGGTGGTCGTCACGGTGCTCCCCCGGTTGTCGAGCCTGTCGAGACACCGTCGAGCAGGTCGGAGACAGCCTCGAGCAGCGCCACCGGGGGGCGCCACACGAAGACGCCACACGGGCGGTCGTCGACCAGCGGGGTGTCGGGCCCGCACAGCCCGCGCAGGTAGAGGTAGAGGACCCCGCCGAGGTGGCGCCCGGGGTCGTAGCCCGGTTGGCGCCAGCGCAGGAAACGGTGCAGGACCACGGCGTAGAGCAGCGCCTGCAGGGGGTAGTCGGAGTGGGCCATCGCGTCGGCCAGCGCGTCGGGCCGGTAGGCGTGAGCCGTCAGCGGCTCGTCGCGCGGGCCCAGCCAGTTGGTCTTGTAGTCGACGATCAGGAACGACGGGTCGGCGGGCGTGCCGACGCGCAGGACGACGTCGACCGACCCGGTGAGGTAGCCGCGCAGGCTCTGACCGCCCAGGGCGGGGACCTCGAGCGCCTCGGCGTAGCCGCGGACGGGGTCACCGACCGGGAGGTGGGCGCGCAGCAGCGGGGCGAGGTCGCCCAGGGTGGTGCCGGACCCGTCGGCGGCGAGGTCGCCACCGGCCAGCGGCAGCTCGAAGTCCATCTCGCGCAGCCGGTCGCGCAACGGCACCTGACGCAGCGTGCGGCCGCCGACCTCGGGGCCCAGGGGGGTGTCGCAGACGGCGACCAGCGCGTCGGCGAGCGCCTCGCGGTCGACGTCGACCGGCCAACGCAGCAGCTGCTCCTCGACGTGGGCCAGCAGCTCGGCGCGCAGGTCGGTGGCGTCGGGGTCGGCGTGCTCGAGGACCGCGTGCACCAGCGACCCGAACGTCGCCCCCACGGGCAGGGCGGCCATCGGCGAGGCCACGCTCTCGACGAGGGGGGCGCCGGCCCCGCCGACCTCGGGCAGGGCCTCGACCTCCTCGTCGTCCTTGGCGGTGACCTCGGGCTCGCTGCCGACACCGGCCGGCGCGACGACCTCGACGTGGCTCAGCGCGGAGTAGGAGGTGCGGCGCCAGGTGGTGTCGACGCTGCGCCCGAAGGAGCGGACGGCGAGCCCGGCGACCGGGGCCTCGCCCGGCTCGGGCCCGGGGTCGACCCACGACGACGGCTCGGGGACCGGGCCGCCGCGGTCGCGCCACCGCGCGAAGAGCGCGACGACGTCGTCGTCGGGGGGCACCGGAGGGGTCTCGGGCACGTCGGTCTCGTCGGAGGCACGCAGCAGCAGCCGGTGCAGCGGCGAGGCCACGGCGTTCTTGGTGGGGGCCCACCAGCACACGACCTGCGACTGGGCGCGGGTCAGGGCGACGTAGAGGAGCCGCAGCCACTCGCCGGCCTCCTCGTCGGCCCAGCGCCGCACGTGGTCGCCCCAGTCGGCACCGGCACCGCCGACGTCGAGGCAGCGCCGACCCTCGGCGTCGTGGAACAGCGGCCGCGACGGCTTGGGCACGTGGCGGTCGGCGAGCGCCGGGAGGTAGACGACGGGGTATTGGAGGCCTTTGCTGGCGTGGATCGTCACCAGCTGCACGGCGGCGGCGTCGGAGTCGAGGCGCCGCGTGCGCTCGGTGCCGCGACCGGCGCGACCCTCGGCGACCTGACCGCGCAGCCAGGCGAGCAACGAGACCAGGCCCAGACGCTCGGACTGGGCGACCTCGTGCAGCGCCTCGCCGATGTGGCGCAGGTCGGTCAGCCGTCGCTCGCCGCCGGTCTCGGCGAGGACCCGGGCGGGCAGGCCGCCGGCCGAGGCGGCCTCGAGCACGGCGGCGACCCCGCGGCGCTCGACGACCTCGACCCAGTGCCGCAGGGTCTCGGCGACCTCGTCGGTGAGCGCGTCGCCGCCCTCGGCGAGGTCGCGCGCGGTGTGGCCGAGGAAGCAGGTGAGCGCGGCGGCGCGCACCCGGGGGCTGCGGTGGGGCTGCTCGAGGGCCTCGAGCAGGGTGAGCCACTCGATCGCCGCGGGGGTGGCGAAGACGCTGCCCCCGCCGGCGATCACGGCCGGGACGCCCACCTCGTGCAGCGCGCGCTGGGCGGCGGCGAGGTCGGCGTGGCGGTAGCAGATGACCGCGACGTGCTCGGGCTCGAGCGGGGCGCCGTCGAAGGTCGGTCGGGCGTTGAGGAGGCGGCGGACGTCGAGGGCGAGGTCGCGTGCGACGTGCGGGCGCACGTCGGCCACCGGCAGCGAGGCCCGCGGACCCTTGCCGAAGGTCTCGCGGCGCACGACGCGCATGCGCAACGGCGCGTCGACGGGCGCCCCGACGAGCCGGCGCTCGCGGTGGTGGGCGGTCACCGGGCGCACGACGATGCGCTCGCTGCCGAGCCGGGCGCCGACGAGCAGCTCCTGGAAGGCGGAGAGCAGGTCGGCGTCGCTGCGCCAGTTGGTGCCGAGGGTCTGCTGGGTCGTGGCCGTCTCGGCCGCCGCGAGGTAGGTGGTGACGTCGCCGCCCCGGAAGGCGTAGATGGCCTGCTTGGGGTCGCCGATGAGCACCATCGTGGCCACGCCGCTGAAGGCCCGGTCGAGGACCTGCCACTGGACGGGGTCGGTGTCCTGGAACTCGTCGACCAGCACGATCGACCACCGCTCACGCATCCGGGCGCGGGCCGGGGAGTCGTCGGCCTCGAGCGCGTCGGCGAGCTGGATGAGCAGGTCGTCGTAGGAGAGGATGCCGAGCCGGCGCTTGCGGGCCTCGATCTCGGTGCGGACGGCGAGGGCGAAGGCGACCTTGCGGCCGGCGCGGGTGGTGCGGGGCTCGGCGACCGGCTCGAGCCGGGCCTGGGGGTCACCGACCGCCGCACGGGCGATGGCCATCGCCTCGGCGTGGCTGAACGCCGGCCCGGTGTCGGTGAGCGCGAAGGCGCGCAGGTAGAGGTCGTCGACGACCTCGCGGACCAGGTCGTCGAGGTTGTCGACCAGGCGGGCCCGGGCGTCGGTGTCGCCGGCGACCCCGAGCGAGCCGAGGACCAGCGAGCAGAACTGGTGGGTGGTGGCGATGGTCGCGGCGTCGAAGCCGGCCAGCGCCTCGACGACGCGGCGGTGGCGCGCGGCCCGCTCGGCGTCGGTGCCGTCGTGGAGCAGGGCCAGCAGGTCGGAGCCGTCGGGGTGTACGTCGCCGTCGCCGGCGAGCAGCCGCTCGGCCTCGACCAGCTGGGCGCGGACCCGCTCGCGCAGCTCCTGGCTCGCCGCCCGGCCGAAGGTCACCACGAGCATCTCGTCGAGCGTGGCGACGCCCTCGGCGACGTAGCGGGTGACCAGGGCACCGATGGTCCAGGTCTTGCCGGTGCCGGCGCTGGCCTCGAGCAGGGTGGTGCCGACGCCGGGCAGGGGCCCGCAGACGTCGAAGGGGGTGAGCCCGGTGGGGCCGGTGGTGGGGCCGGCCGCCCGATCGGTCGTCACAGCGGACCCACCATCTCGGCGCCGGTGAGCAACGGCTCCCAGACCCGCCAGGCGTGGTCGGGCAGGCCGGCGTCGACCAGGACCGAGAGCGGGGCGTCGTCGCCGTAGGCGCGGCGGTGGTAGGGGTCGGCGTCCTCGCCCTCGATGCCGTAGACGTTGTAGGGGTCGGTCTCCCAGGCGCGGCGGGCCAGGTCGGCGGGCGAGACGTCCTCGCCGCGCTGCTCGCGCAGGTGGCCTTCGGCCCAGGCACAGGCCGTCGCGATCGGCAGCGGCAGCGGGGCGCGCAGCCCGAGGTCGCGCAGCTCGACGAGGGTGCGCAGCCAGTCGGCGGCGCGGTGGTCGAGCGGCCCGGCCAGGGCGCGCCGGGGGCCGGCCTTCTCGCGGCCGACCGCGTGGGCGGTGAAGGACTCGTCGGGCAGGCCGGCGCTGAGGGCGAGCAGGTCGATCCAGGAGTGCAGGCGCTGCCGGGGCTTGAGCCGGGAGTAGCCGACGCTGAAGAGCCGCGAGCCGTAGACGCCGGTGACGGTGCCCGACAGCCGGCGGCCGCCCCCGAGGTCGACGTCGACGTCGAGGGTGCGCGGCTCGCCGGTGCGCAGGTCGGCGGTGCGGTCGAGCAGCCGCTGACACTCGGAGGCGGCCGTGGTCAGCGACGCGACGCCGAGGTGGAACGGGGGCAGCGAGCCGCGCAGCTGCTCGGCGAGCATCACGGCCTCGGCGTCGTGCCCGGCGAGCATCTCGGTGAGCAGCCGGTCGCCGATGCCCCAGGCGTCGAGGGCGTCGAGCTCGATCGGGATCTCGTTGCTGATCTCGTCGGGCTCGAGCGGCGCGGACACGTCGAGCCGCTGGCGCAGGAAGGCGCGCACCGGGTGGGTGAAGAACGCCTTGAGGTCGGCCAGCGAGACGTCACCGCCGGGCGCGGGGTCGAGCAGGCCGGTGAGCAGGGGCGGGGGCGGCACGCGCTCGGCGACGGCGGCCCGGGCCCCGGCGAGCGCGGCACGGTCGAAGCTGAACGGGCGCACGTCGCCGGGCACGAGCGCGCCCGGCAGCAGGTTGCGGCGGTCGTGGGGCTGCAGGGGGTGGTGGGTGAGCACGTGGTCGCGGACCGGCGTGGCGGTGGTGCGGTCGGCGGCGTCGAGGATCTCGCCGAGGGGCACGGCCGGCGGGCGGCCGGCACCGGAGTGCTCGTTGGCGCCGGTGTAGGTGATGACGACCTGCTCGGTCGCGGCCAGAAGCGCGTCGAGCAGCAGCTGGCGGTCCTCGCTGCGCACGTCGCGCTCACCGGTGAGCGGACGACGGGCCAGGACGTCGTCGCCGTCGACGGTCGTGAGCCGCGGGAACACCCCGTCGTCGAGACCGACCAGGCACACCACACGGTGGGGCACCGAGCGCATCGGCGTCATCGTGCAGACCGTGAGGGTGCCGGTGCGGAAGTTGGCCCGGGTCGGCCGGCCACCGAGCCGCGAGCCGAGCAGGGCCCGGACGTCGGCCAGCCGCAGCGGCACCCCGGCGATGCCGTCACCGGCGGCGCGGGCCAGCTCGCGCTCGAGCTGGGGCACCTGCCACGCGTCGTCGAGGGAGACGTCGGTCAGGCCGCGGACCCCCTCGGTCAGCACCGCCATCCACGCCGCCACGTCGACGGCGGCGGCCAGCCCGTCGAGGCAGCGGGCCAGCCGGTCGACCAGCTCGGCGAGCCGGCCGGCCAGGTCGATCTCGGAGCTGCCGACGTCGTCGACGGGCAGGCCCCGGCCGAGGTGGCGGTGGTCGTCGCCGCTCATCACGACGCCGAGCAGGATGCGGTCGAGGCCGCTGCGCCAGGTGTTGTGGGGGAAGCGGCCCATCGAGAACCGGTCGCGCTGGACCTCGTCGATGCCCCAGCGGATGCCGGCCTGGCCGACCCAGCGGGTGATCCGGTCGAGGTCGTCGTCGGAGAAGCCGAAGCGCAGCCGCACGGCCGCGGTGCTCGCGAGGTCGAGGACGTCGGAGGCGGTCACCCGTCCGCCCGCCAGGCCGACGAGGTCGGCCGCGACGGCCAGCAGCGGGTTGGTGCTCGTCAGCGCGCGGTCGGCCAGCCGGACCCGCAACCGGTGCGCCGGGTGGCCGGCGTCGCCTGCGACGACGTCCTCGAGGCCGAAGCCCGCCGAGATGAGCGGCGCGAAGGTCTCGATGTCGGGACACATCACGAGGATGTCGCGCGGCTCGAGGGTGGGGTCGTCGGCGAGCAGGCCGACCAGGACCTCGCGCAGGACGTCGACCTGGCGGGCCGGGCCGTGGCAGGCGTGGACCTGGAGGCTGCGGTCGGCGGGGTCGTGGTGGCGGGCCGCGCGCTCGGCGGGGGTCGGCGCGTGGTTGGCGCGCAGGTCGTGCTGGAGCAGGCCGAGCAGGGTGGTCGGGCTGGAGGCCGACTCGCTCCCCCCGTCGCGTGCCCCGGGGACCACGTCGTCGGCGACGGCCAGGTCGAGGGTGCGCCGCAGCTCGCGGGTGTCGCGGCCCAGCGAGGCCAGCAGCGGGTGGCCGACGTGGTCGGCCGAGGGGTCGTCGACGCGGGCCACCACGCCGCCGAGGCCCGTCAGCGCGTCCCACAGGACCGGCGAGGGCTGCGGCAGCCAGAGGTGGACGTCGCGGCTGGTGGCGAGCGCCTCGAGCAGCGCGACCTCGGTGACGGGCAGCCGGGTGTGGCCGAAGAGCGAGAGCCGGTCGGGCAGGTCGAGGCCCTGGCCCCCGGCCCGCAGGGCGTCGAGGGCGCGGGCGTGACGCTGGTCGGGCGCCTCGCCGCCGACCCGGGCGACCACCCGGCGCCAGAGCTCGGCCTGCCAGCGCAGGTCGTCGGGCAGGGGGCAGCCGGCCCCGTCGGTGTCGCGGCCCTCGCGCCAGTCGGTGACCAGCGTCGGCCGCTGCACGGCGTAGGAGGCGAGGAGGCCGGCCAGCCGCCGCGCGACGGAGTAGCGACGGTCGCGTCGCAGGTCGGCGTCATCGCCGCTCAACCCGTGGCCGAGGTGGCGGGCCAACGTCTCGCACCAGGGCTCCCCGAGCGCGGCGTCGATGGTCTCGAGCAGGGGCCAGACCAGCCGGTCGGGCGACCACGGGTCGTCGCGCTCACGGTCGAGCAGCAGCGAGACGAGCGACCCGGGCCGCAGGAACCTCACCCCCGCGCAGACACCGTCGCCGCCGCGCGCGCCGACCCCCAGCCGGTGCGACAGGCGCTGCGCCAACCAGCGCTCGACGCCCTTCTCGGGCACGACCACGACCTCCTCGGCGAAGGGGTCGGGCAGCGGCACCGACAGCAGCGCGCCGAGGGCGTCGGCGAGCTCGTCGGTGCGCGAGGCGCGGTGCAGGTGGAGGGTCATCGTGGGCACGACCCTAGAGGGGCCCACCGACACTCCCGGGCGCGCGGCATCATGGCGCCATGGACGCCCCGCACCGGCTCTCGCGCCAGGACGCGTGCCGTGTCGCGGTGCGCGCGCAGCTGCTCACCGCCGACCGTCCCGACGACGTGCTCGAGGTCGTGCGGCACCTGACCTTCGTGCAGCTCGACCCGACCCGTCACGTCGCGCCGAGCGCCGACCTGGTGCTGTGGAGCCGGCTGGGCCCGGCGTACGACCCCGGCGAGCTGCGCGACCTGCTCGACACCCAGGCCCTCATCGACCACCACCAACTCGCGCGCCCCGCCGAGGACCTCGCCCTCTACCGCGCCGAGATGGCGCACTGGCCCGGACCCGAGCCGGTCAAGCCGTGGCAGGAGAGCGTGCGTGACTGGGTCACGGCCAACGACGACTGCCGCCGCGAGGTGCTCGCGCTGCTGCGCGGCGACGGTCCCCTGCCGGCCTCGCAGATCCCCGACACGTGCGAGGTGCCGTGGCCCTCGAGCGGCTGGAACAACGACAAGAACGTCAAGATGCTGCTCGCCCAGCTGGTCGAGCGCGGCGAGGTCGCGCGGGCCGGGCGCGGCGGCAAGGGCGGCCGCGAGGTGCTGTGGGACCTCGCCGAGCGCATCTACCCCGACGACCCGGTCCCGTCGGTCGAGGAGGCCAGGGCTGAGCGCGACCGCCGCCGGCTGCGCTCGCTGGGCATCGCCCGCGCGAGGTCGGCGCAGATGCCGATCGAGCCCAACGACGTCGGCGAGGCCGGCGAGCCGGCGGTCGTCGAGGGAGTCAGGGGCACCTGGCGCGTGGATCCCCTGTGGCTCGACGGTGCAGTGCTCGACGGGGCGCCCTTCGAGGGCCGCGCCGCGCTGTTGTCGCCCCTCGACCGGCTGGTGGCCGACCGCAAGCGGCTCGGCGAGCTGTTCGAGGCGGAGTACTACCTCGAGATGTACAAGCCCGCCGACCAGCGCCGCTGGGGCTACTGGGCGCTGCCGGTGCTGTGGGGCGACCGCCTGGTCGGCAAGCTCGACGCCGTGGCCGACCGCGACGCCGGCGAGCTGCGCGTCGACGCCACCCACCAGGACGAGCCGTGGTCGGGCGCCTGCGCCGACGCCGTACGCCGGGAGGTCGAGTCGCTCGCCGCCTGGCTCGACCTGGCGCCGGTGGTGCTGGGCTGAGTCGGCCTGGACGGCTCAGCAAGGCTGAGGTCGCGCATGGTGAACGGCCGGTTGCGCCCGCACATGCCGATGAGCGTGCGGTTCGAGTCAGTCGTCCGACAGCGGGCTCAGCTCATGGCGGTGCTCGCCCGTCCGGTGAAGTTCCACGAATAGCCGGACGACTGCGTCTCGCTCGGGGTCGCGCACGATAAGCAGGTCCGGGACGCGCAGGTAGGACCCGCCCTGGCACTCGTCTGAGGACTCCCAGACACCCATCAGGCGATCAATCTCGGCCAACGTCAACACGGTGGCCGACCATCGCTTCCCGTCGGCATCCGTCAGTTCAACGTCCGCGTTGGTGACTGCTCCGTCGCTATTAGCGCCGTACACGGTGAGTGACCCACCGAGGCCAAGGTCAGAGGTGAAGTCCACGTCGGTGACCCTAGATGCGTCCGCCCGACCATCAGCGTGAGGCGTTCTGCGTCAAGCGTTGTCGTCGTTTCCCTGCATAGCGGTAATGGAGCTTGGTGGCTCGACAGCGTGTGATCGGGTTGTGGTGACGACGGGCCGGGAGGCCTGTGATGGTCGACGAGCTGTTGATTCTCGATGCCGCTGAAGGCTGGTTCCCGGCCCTGCTTGTGGGCGTCGCGCCTGACGCGACGAGGTGGTGGTCAGGCGGCAGTCGACGCGGTGGTGGCGCCGGTCGCGCGGGTGGCGGCGAGGAGGCCGTAGCGGGCGATGTCGGGGTCCCAGGCGGTGCGGGTGGTGACCACGGCGTGGAGTTGGCGCAGGATCGCTGCGGCGATGACGGTCTGGGCCTGGGTCGGCTTGAGGCGGTTGTCGTCTCGGGTGGTCAGGTGTCGGTACCGCTCGGCATAGACACCGTTGTTGTGCAGCGCACCCCACACCGCACGCCAGGCTGCGACCCGCAGGCCTGGGCGTCCGGCACCGCTGAGGCGGGCGCGGCCGGTGAAGGTCCCCGACATTCGTTCCCTGGGTGCCAGGCCGGCGTGTTTGACGACCGCGCGGGCGCTGGCGAACCGGGACAGGTCGCCGGTCTCGGCGAGGATCGCTGCGGCACCGACCGGTGACAGGCCCTCGATGGAACAGACCAGGTCGGTCAGCTGCAGCTCGTCGAGCGTGGCGACCATCCGGGTCTCGACGACTGCGAGCTTGGCCACCGCGGTGTCGAAGTCCTCGATGAGCCACCCGATCCGCTCGAACACACCGGCACGGTGCGCGATCACACCGGCCTCGTCAGTCAGTGCGCCGAACATGGCCCGCACGATCCGCAGGCAGGGCTTTGCCCAGCCCCGCCTGGTGATCTCGCGTCGCACTGCGGTTTCGAACCGCCTGGCGCCGAGTCGTCGAGTCCGGGCCAGGTCGCCGCCATCGCGGCACATCACCACCGTCAACGCCGCCAGCCAGGTCTGGGACTTCAACGGCTGCGCAGCACTCTGGAGCGCGGCGGGCCACACACACTCCAGCAGGTCGCGGATCTGCTGGATCGCGGCGACCTTGTCGCAGAT
>NZ_VIYJ01000022.1 GCF_008087085.1 Nocardioides rubriscoriae
CATCCATCAGATCCCGCTGGCGATCAGCCTCACCCTGCACAACCACATGATTTCAGCCCAACCCCGACGAGTCGCTCAGGCGCGCCCTTTGTTCAGCAGGCTCCTAGAAGCGCTCCTCGGCTACAACGTCGACATCGTTTCCGACGACCCCCGCGCGGGTGCCGCCATTGACGAAATTCGCGCCACCTCCGTCCCACTGTTCAGCCGCTGAGCCTGACCGATGCGGAGATCCGCCATCGACCTGCCCGAACGAGACGCCTACACCCGTACCCCAGCTGCTTAGCGACTCGCTGGATCGTGCCGGCATCGGTTCTCAACTTGGCCGCGGTCAACCCGAACTATGAAGCTCTATGAAGCCATGGTCCGATTATGAAGCGGCCTGCGGTTCGTTGGGCGTCGCCAGGAACTTCCTACCTGCACGAGGGCGCCTGTGCATCGCCCTGCGTAGAAGCGTGGGCCCGGGGCACTGGCGTCATCGGGCGGGTCTGCTGCACGGATAAGTGACCTCTGATCTGCGTCGATGTGTGTCGACGCTGGAAGGATGTCCACCATGCCGAAGGCGTTTCCCAAGGAGTTCCGCGAGGACGTGATCCGGGTCTACCGCGACTCCGATGCCTCGATGGCCCAGGTCGCGAAGGACTTCGGCATCTCGCCGTCGTGCGTGAAGCGGTGGCTCGCGATCGACGAGAAGGACCCGACCCGGCCGTCTGACTCGCCCCAGTCCTCCAGCGAGTCCGACGCGCTACGTGAGGCGAACAAACGGATCCAGCGGATCAAGCTCCTCGAGCAGGAGAACGAGGTCCTGCGCCGCGCGGCCGCCTATCTCTCGCAAGCACATCTGCCGGGAAAATCATGTACACTCGCTCGTCCGCGAGCTAGCCGCTGAGGGGGGATCCCCGTCGCGGTGACGTGCCGGGTCCTCAAGATCGCTCGCCAGCCCTACTACCGCTGGCTGAAGTGCCCGGTCACCGACGCCGAACTCATCGCCGCCTACCGCGAAAACGCCCTGTTCGACGCCAACCGCGACGACCCCGAGTTCGGCTACCGGTTCCTGCTCGACGAGGCCCGTGAAGCAGGTGAGCCGATGGCTGAACGCGAGGCCGGGGTGACCCTCGACGGCGGCACCGCGTGGAAAATCTGCTCCGAGCTTGGCTGGTGGTCTGTGTTCGGCAAGAAGCGCGGCGGCAACGGCAAGAAGCCAGGCCCGCCGGTTCATGACGACCTGGTTGAGCGGGACTTCACCGCCGACGCTCCGAACCGGCTGTGGCTGGCCGACATCACCGAGCACTGGACCCGCGAAGGCAAGCTTTACCTTGCGCGGTCAAGGACGCTTACTCCAACCAAATCGCCGGTTACTCCATCGACTCACGGATGAAGTCACAGATCGCCGTCGCTGCGCTCGACAAAGCCGTTGCCCGCCGCCGCGCTGAAGGTGCGGATGTGGCCGGCTGTGTGCTGCACACCGACCGTGGGTCGCAGTTTCGGTCCAGGAAGCTGGTCCACCAACTCAACCGGCACCAGATGGTCGGCTCGATGGGCCGAGTCGGCGCGGCCGCGACAACGCCGCCATGGAGTCCTTCTTCTCGCTGCTGCAGAAGAACGTCCTCGACCGCCGCGTCTGGAACACCCGCGAAGAGCTGCGTATCGCGATCGTGACCTGGACCGAGAGGACCTACCACCGACGCCGTCGCCGGGCCGCGCTCGGACGGTTGACCCCGGTCGAATACGAGTTGATCATGAAGCCCGCTGCCATCCAGGCGGCCTAACTAAAACTGTCACCCGTTCGTGCAGCAGACCCGTTCGCTCGAAGCGGGCCAAGTCTTGCTTCGTGGCGCAGTCTGGACCGTCTGTGTCGCCGACTTCGTCGCGCGGCTGTGGCTAGCTGAGGCTAACGCTGATTATGCACGGCAGCACTGGTCCGACGTCGCTCTTATCGCGCTGCCGATGCTGGGCCCGCTCGGCGGCTGCGGCTCCTAGCGTTCGCTCAGATTTTCCACCGAGGGTTTGCGAGCACGCTCGCTGGTCGCGTCACGAGCTATGTCATCGGAACGGCGGTGGCAGCCATCGGTCTCGCGGCCGGGCCGTGATCGACGTGGAGCGTGATTCCGGCGAAACAAACACCACGACATTCGGCGACGCGCTGTGGTGGGCTGCGACGACCATGACGACGGTCGGCTAAGGCCACCAGTCACTTCAGCTCTTTGGGCGAAGGATCCGTTTGCTGGCGTCCGCATAAAAACCGCTGACGACACGGTCGGCCATCGTGCGGCACGTCTCCTCGTCCTCGTAGCCCTGCCCGCCGTCTGTGGCGACGATGTTGCCATTGACGACGAGTCTCCAAGCCCACCGCCCGTCGGTGCGCACATACAGGACGCGCTTGATCGAGGGCGACTGAGAGTGTTCGCGGGCCATGGCACGACGCTACCGGCCACCGCGGACAGTCTCCGCCAGTATCAAACTGGCTATTTTTTGCGCGGGAGGTCCCAGCGGGTCGCGTGCATGACCTCGGATCGCGCGCCCGTCAGATGAGGCCGCTGAGCGAGGGGTCGCTGGGCGATCTCGGCAGTGACCAGATCGATGTGTCGATCGAGCCATCCCTGCGAGAACAAGCTCCCTCCTGAGGTCTCCTGGGTGCGCTTGCGCTTGTCGGCCATGGGTCCATCCTGACTCATTGGGATCTGGTTGTGTCGGCGGCTCGCCTGAGCCTTGGGTCGGTGTGTTCATGTGGACTATGCGGGAGGTCGTCAGTTCTTTCTATCGGCCGGAGTCTCGGACGTGTCGTCCGCGGCCCGCCTTCTCCCCATGTACTCGATCGCGGCCTCCTCCTGGGCCACGATGCTGCTGCTGAACTCGGGGTTGATCGTTCGAAGCGACTTGTCGGTCCAGTCCATATAGGTACCCCGTAGGTCCTTCGCTCGGTTGCTGAGCTCGAACACGCGAGGGAAGAGACGTGGGGCCACACCGGTGAACGGGACGACCTGGACGATTTCCGGGGAAACTGTCTCCCCGATCATCTCGTCGAATAGCTCCGCGGCCAGTGACTTCGGGTAGGGATCTATGTAGACGACCCTGCGAATTCCGGAGCCGATGATCAGGCGCATGCATTCGTGACAAGGGTAGGTGGTTGTGTAAAGAGTGCAGCCCCTCACCGGCCGGCCCTCGCGCGCCGAGGTCATCAGAGCCGCCATCTCTGCATGGAGGATGCGTCCGAATTCGATCAAATTCCGGACACGCGTACCGCCGAGGGGGCCGGCCTTGACAAGAGCTAGTTCAGCGCGTTCCTCATCGTCAAGTTTCTCGTAGGATCTTGTGAGCCAGCCGCTCCGCGCCAGACCAGTTAGGAGCTCCCTGACGGCGTCGAACTTCCCGGCGTCGTTGGCGTCGGTGGCAAGGCGGAAGTCGCGTCTGTCTTTGTCATCGCCGGGCCAAAACTGACCTCCGTGAGGTCGCGGGACATCGTTGCACCCGACCGCGACCACCTCCCCAAGGTCGTCGACGATCGCGGCGCCGACCTGTCGGCCAGCCGCTGAGGACCTGAACATCGCGGCGTGTGCGTGGTACATTCCCTGCTCGTCGCGCAAAGGCGTCGACCAGGGTTGACCCAAGAGCAGCTCGACGACCCGCACCGCGTCCGTTTGGATCTCCGTCGGACGACCACTGAGGTAGGCGTCGCACTGTTCGAAGGCGTCGCGGACCCGTTGCCCGGAGGCGGTTACCTCGTCGTCCTCGTCGCGTTCGATTAGTCGCGCGGCGAGTGCTTTCGCCTTACTCGGATTGAAGTCACGCCTTAGCGTCTTTTCGACCATCTTGCGTCGTTGCAACTCGGGGGTGCTGATCCCGATTACGATGAGCCTCTCACCGTAAATCTGGCGTAGGACGCGCACTTCCTCCTCGCGCTTGAGTGACCTAATGATCGATACGTGCAGGTGGCGGTTGCTTGCGGCCCCAGCCTGCGCTCGACGCGATTTGTTGATGGCGATCGCCGCCATCAATGCTGCGGCTGCCTGATCGTTGTACCTCTTCCGCAGTTTGTCGCCTTTGTTCATCAACCGCGTCCAACGGTCCGAATTGCGGTCCCTCTTGGGCGTTTTTAAGGCCAAATCGAGAATTTCACTGATCTGAATGAGCTCGGGGGTGTAATCGTTTGCCCTGAAAGCTCTGGCTAGGATCTCGTAGACCTTGGTTGTCGGGCTTCCGATGGGTGCCACCAGGGCCACGACGACCTCGAGGGAACCCGTCATCTCGGGCGTGTCACGCCGCCAGGTAAAGCCAGCAACGTCCGCCTCGTCCGCCTCGTCCGCCTCGTCCGCGCCATCCGTCGGTGGGTCCTTGAGGTTCCCCGCCACGTCATCGACCTGCTCGGTGGCCGCCTCATCTGAGCGTGACACGCCTTCCTCCGGGTCGGTCTTCGGCCCCGCCGTGTCGTCCGTGCAATCGTCGCCGCTCACCGCGATACCTTAGATGCTGGTCACCCTGTGCGCCACGAAAAGCCGACGTGCCTATCTTTTCCCCGGTCAGGTTCGCCAGCCAACGGATCTGCTACCGGTTCCTCATCGTTGAGGCACGCGACGCCGGTGAGCCGATGGCCGAACGCGCCGCGTGGAAGATCTGCTCCGACCCTTGCTGGTGGTCTGTGTTCGGGAAGAAGGGCGGGCTCAACGGCAAAAATGCAGGTCCGCCGGTCCATGACGACCTGGTGATGCACTATGCAGCACACCTGACTCCGGGCACGACCGCGCGCAGGGCGGCTACTAGAGACTCGACCCAGGACCGGGGTCTGGCCAGACTGCGACCTCGGTGACTGGTCGGTGGCCCTCTGTGCGGCTGCCCACCAGCAGGCTCGGTGTGGCTCTTCCATGGTCTGCAACCGGCTGGTCACCGCTGAGCTGGGTGCAGCTCGAGGGTGCACCTTCGATCGGTGTGCGAGGGTTCGCGCATCAGGTCTTCCCGTAGTGGTAATCTCCGCGCGCCTACGAGCCCACAACGAGTGGCGAGTCGTCTAACGTCGCTACCGGTGACGAGGCTTCATTGCCCTGCTGTACCCGCCGGCACCCACCGGGATTGACGTCGCCCAGAGCAGTACAGAGAAGTACGTCGACACCCCCGCCGCCGTCACGGGATGGTACGAATCACCAGAGCGCTTCGCGCGCCGATAATTGCAGCACGCCACGGAACGCCACCTATTTGTGCGATCCCATCCCGTTTGTGACCGGCTTGTGGCGGGATCGAGCGGCTTTGCTTGACCCTTCCCTCGGGAGCATCATGATCCGGATACCTGCTCGTTCGATCGTCGTTTTAGCAGTGTCTATCAGCCTAGTAGTTGCCGCAGTTCAGCCTTCGGATGCGTCTGGCGTTGGCGCACTGGTGGTGGGTCCGTGGCGGCTGGTCCTGCCTTGCCGGTGGGCGTATCCGACGCGGAGCCGTCGACGCAGGCAGAGGTTGACGGGGATGATCGTGTTCTGTGGGATCGGTACTCGCGCGCTGTGGTCAACGAGTCCGGCAATGTGGCTCTTCACAATCCGGGGTGTAGTTGGGGTCCGAAGCCCCCGGATTCCAGGAGCGATCTGGCGATGTAGTTGGTGAGGTTGCGGAATCCGAGGGCTGAGCCACGGAGGTGTTCGAGCCGT
>NZ_VIYJ01000023.1 GCF_008087085.1 Nocardioides rubriscoriae
AATGTTTGTCCGGCGGCGTCCTACTCTCCCACAACCTCGCGATTGCAGTACCATCGGCGCTGGCAGGCTTAACTTCCGGGTTCGGTATGGGACCGGGTGTTTCCCTGTCGCTATGGCCGCCGTAACTCTATGTACCCAACACCCCCACCCCGAACAAGAGGGGCGTGTGGTGGTGCGGGTAAGTCATGTGTGTGGACGCGAGCGCAACAATTGTTTCGTGTGTTACGCGTGTGGTGTTGGTTGAGGGTTTGTGTGGCAAGCCCTCGGCCTATTAGTACCGGTCGGCTGGGCATTACTGCTGTACACCTCCGGCCTATCAACCCCATGGTCTGTGGGGGGCCTTAACCACTCAAGGTGGTGGGAAACCTCATCTTGAAACGTGCTTCCCGCTTAGATGCATTCAGCGGTTATCACTTCCGAACGTAGCCAACCAGCCGTGCCCCTGGCGGGACAACTGGCACACCAGAGGTTCGTCCATCCCGGTCCTCTCGTACTAGGGACAGCCTTTCTCAAGTTTCCAACGCGCGCGGCGGATAGGGACCGAACTGTCTCACGACGTTCTAAACCCAGCTCGCGTGCCGCTTTAATGGGCGAACAGCCCAACCCTTGGGACCTACTCCAGCCCCAGGATGCGACGAGCCGACATCGAGGTGCCAAACCATCCCGTCGATATGGACTCTTGGGGAAGATCAGCCTGTTATCCCCGGGGTACCTTTTATCCGTTGAGTGACCACGCTTCCACATGCCGTGGCCAGATCACTAGTTCCGACTTTCGTCCCTGCTCGACATGTCTGTCTCACAGTCAAGCTCCCTTGTGCACTTACACTCGCCACCTGATTGCCAACCAGGCTGAGGGAACCTTTGAGCGCCTCCGTTACATTTTAGGAGGCAACCGCCCCAGTTAAACTACCCATCAGGCACTGTCCCTGATCCAGATCATGGACCTAGGTTAGACATCTAGTACGACCAGAGTGGTATTTCAACGATGACTCCACACCCACTGGCGTGAATGCTTCACAGTCTCCCACCTATCCTACACAAGCCGAACCAAACACCAATACCAAACTATAGTAAAGGTCCCGGGGTCTTTCCGTCCTGCCGCGCGTAACGAGCATCTTTACTCGTAGTGCAATTTCGCCGAGTCCATGGTTGAGACAGCGCCCAAGTCGTTACTCCATTCGTGCAGGTCGGAACTTACCCGACAAGGAATTTCGCTACCTTAGGATGGTTATAGTTACCACCGCCGTTTACTGGGGCTTAAATTCTCAGCTTCACCCACCAAAGTGAGCTAACCGGTCCTCTTAACCTTCCAGCACCGGGCAGGAGTCAGTCCGTATACATCGTCTTACAACTTCGCACGGACCTGTGTTTTTAGTAAACAGTCGCTTGGGCCTGGTCTCTGCGACCCTCCCCGCTACCCACCGCAAGGGTGTTGACGGTTCGGGTCCCCCTTCTCCCGAAGTTACGGGGGCATTTTGCCGAGTTCCTTAACCATGGTTCACTCGATCGCCTTGGTATTCTCTACCTGATCACCTGAGTCGGTTTGGGGTACGGGCGGCGTATAGCTCGCTAGAGGTTTTTCTCGACAGCATAGGATCACCCACTTCACCAATAATGGCTCGGCATCACGTCTCAAACTCGACATCAAAGTCAGCGACCCGGATTTGCCTAGGCCACGTCCTACACGCTTACCCCGGGACAACCATCGCCCGGGCTGGGCTACCTTCCTGCGTCACCCCATCGCTTGACTACTACCGGATCGGATCCCACGCTCCCCCACACCGCCTCACCCCGAAGGGATCGGTCAGCGTGGCTTCGGATGGTTAGCATCACCGGGCTCGTCATGGGCGCTACTTTGCCGGTACGGGAATATCAACCCGTTGTCCATCGACTACGCCTGTCGGCCTCGCCTTAGGTCCCGACTTACCCAGGGCAGATTAGCTTGACCCTGGAACCCTTGATCATTCGGCGCACGGGTTTCTCACCCGTGATTCGCTACTCATGCCTGCATTCTCACTCGTGTCGCGTCCACCACTGGATCACTCCGCAGCTTCACCCGCGACACGACGCTCCCCTACCCACCCACACACCCGACCACCCAGTGGCCGAGACGTCGCTTCCGACAGTGTGAATGCCATAGCTTCGGCGGATGACTTGAGCCCCGCTACATTGTCGGCGCGGAATCACTTGACCAGTGAGCTATTACGCACTCTTTCAAGGGTGGCTGCTTCCAAGCCAACCTCCTGGTTGTCACTGCGACTCCACATCCTTTTCCACTTAGTCACCGCTTAGGGGCCTTAGCTGATGGTCTGGGCTGTTTCCCTCTCGACGACGGAGCTTATCCCCCGCCGTCTCACTGCTGCGCTCTCACTTACCGGCATTCGGAGTTTGGCTAACGTCAGTAACCTGGTAGGGCCCATCGGCTATCCAGTGCTCTACCTCCGGCAAGAAACACACAACGCTGCACCTAAATGCATTTCGGGGAGAACCAGCTATCACGGAGTTTGATTGGCCTTTCACCCCTATCCACAGGTCATCCCCTCAGTTTTCAACCTAAGTGGGTTCGGTCCTCCACGCGGTCTTACCCGCGCTTCAACCTGCCCATGGATAGATCACTCCGCTTCGGGTCTTGAGCGCGCTACTGAAACGCCCTATTAGGACTCGCTTTCGCTACGGCTACCCCACACGGGTTAACCTCGCAACACACCGCAAACTCGCAGGCTCATTCTTCAAAAGGCACGCCATCACCCCCACGCCCGATATGGCTACCGGATGGCTGGGCTCTGACGGATTGTAGGCACACGGTTTCAGGTACTATTTCACTCCCCGCCAGGGGTACTTTTCACCTTTCCCTCACGGTACTAGTCCGCTATCGGTCATCAAGAAGTATTTAGGCTTAACGGGTGGTCCCGCCAGATTCACACACCATTTCAGGGGTGGCGTGTTACTTGGGAAATGCTATAGGCAGGCATGATCCTACGACTACGGGGCTATCACCCTCTACGGCGCCGTTTTCCAACGGACTTCAACTTCAACCACACTTTCTTACTGCCCCACACGCCGGCAGACGCATGACAAACACTCCCACAACCCCAGAACCGCAACCCCTGCCGGGTATCACACGGACCTGGTTTGGCCTCATCCGATTTCGCTCGCCACTACTCTCGGAATCACTTTTGTTTTCTCTTCCTACGGGTACTGAGATGTTTCACTTCCCCGCGTTCCCCTCTACCGCCCTATTTTATTCAGACGGAGATGACTGGACATGACTCCAGCCAGGTTTCCCCATTCGGACACCCCCGGATCACAGCTCGGTTGCCAACTCCCCAGGGCTTATCGCAGGCTCCAACGTCCTTCATCGGCTCTTGATGCCAAGGCATCCACCATGTGCCCTTTAATGCTTGCCAAACAAACACTCAACAAACACAACACAAAGACACAAAACACTACAATTGCACAACCCAACACCCCGACATCCACCCAACCGGGCAGACCAGGTGCGGGCTGATGCTCGCGTCCACTATCAACATGACAAACACCAAGAAACCAACCAGCCATGACAAACCCATCCGGGCCTATCTGGACCTGATGTCTCAGGGCCCAACAGTGTGCCACACCCACCCACAAGTTGCGCACCCGGAATTCCACGCCCCAAGCAAAGCTTGCGACAGTACTAACCAAACACGCCCCCCACAGGAGAGCTTTCATCGACGATTCCACTAGTGAACACCACCAATGCCCCACAAACATTTGTCGTGGGCGCGGGGTATGTGCTCCTTAGAAAGGAGGTGATCCAGCCGCACCTTCCGGTACGGCTACCTTGTTACGACTTCGTCCCAATCGCCAGCCCCACCTTCGACAGCTCCCCCCACACAAGGTGGTTAGGCCACTGGCTTCGGGTGTTGCCGACTTTCGTGACGTGACGGGCGGTGTGTACAAGGCCCGGGAACGTATTCACCGCAGCGTTGCTGATCTGCGATTACTAGCGACTCCGACTTCATGGGGTCGAGTTGCAGACCCCAATCCGAACTGAGACCGGCTTTTTGGGATTCGCTCCCCCTCACGGGATCGCAGCCCTTTGTACCGGCCATTGTAGCATGCGTGAAGCCCTGGACATAAGGGGCATGATGACTTGACGTCATCCCCACCTTCCTCCGAGTTGACCCCGGCAGTCTCCTATGAGTCCCCATCACCCCGAAAGGCATGCTGGCAACATAGAACGAGGGTTGCGCTCGTTGCGGGACTTAACCCAACATCTCACGACACGAGCTGACGACAGCCATGCACCACCTGTACACCCCCAAAAGAAGCCTCATCTCTGAAGCGGCAGGGTGTATGTCAAACCCAGGTAAGGTTCTTCGCGTTGCATCGAATTAATCCGCATGCTCCGCCGCTTGTGCGGGCCCCCGTCAATTCCTTTGAGTTTTAGCCTTGCGGCCGTACTCCCCAGGCGGGGCGCTTAATGCGTTAGCTGCGGCACGGAACCCATGGAATAGGCCCCACACCTAGCGCCCAACGTTTACGGTGTGGACTACCAGGGTATCTAATCCTGTTCGCTCCCCACACTTTCGCTCCTCAGCGTCAGAACATTGCCAGAGAACCGCCTTCGCCACCGGTGTTCCTCCTGATATCTGCGCATTTCACCGCTACACCAGGAATTCCGTTCTCCCCTCAATGCCTCAAGTCTGCCCGTATCGGAAGCAAGCACTCGGTTAAGCCCAGTGTTTTCACTCCCGACGCGACAAACCGCCTACGAGCCCTTTACGCCCAATAATTCCGGACAACGCTCGCACCCTACGTATTACCGCGGCTGCTGGCACGTAGTTGGCCGGTGCTTCTTCTGTACCTACCGTCACCACCCACACGGGCGCTTCGTCAATACTGAAAGAGGTTTACAACCCGAAGGCCGTCATCCCTCACGCGGCGTTGCTGGATCAGGCTTCCGCCCATTGTCCAATATTCCCCACTGCTGCCTCCCGTAGGAGTCTGGGCCGTGTCTCAGTCCCAGTGTGGCCGGTCACCCTCTCAGGCCGGCTACCCGTCGAAGCCTTGGTAGGCCATTACCCCACCAACAAGCTGATAGGCCGCGAGCACATCCCCCACCCACAAAAGTTTCCACCAACACCCCATGCGAGGATCGGTCGTATCCGGTATTAGACACCCTTTCGAGTGCTTATCCCAGAGTGAAGGGCAGATTACTCACGTGTTACTCACCCGTTCGCCGCTCGTGTACACCGAAGTGCCTTACCGCTCGACTTGCATGTGTTAAGCACGCCGCCAGCGTTCGTCCTGAGCCAGGATCAAACTCTCCGTAGAAAATTCACTCCCGACAAATACGATTACTAGCTATCGCCAGAATCATTGCCGAAAAAACTAAACCCATCCAACAAACAGACGAGCATCAAACTAATTCGTCGACTATGACACACTGTTGAGTTCTCAAACATCAGACGCA
>NZ_VIYJ01000024.1 GCF_008087085.1 Nocardioides rubriscoriae
CGATCGCGCGCGATCGCACGCCGTAGGCTCGGACCTCGAGGCCTTCGGGGTTGAGCGGCTTAGCCACTGCCGATCTTGGAAGGCCTCGACCCATCTACGGGTCATCCGGTCAACGCGTGTCGCTCACACCCCCACCTCAGGTAGGCAGAGCCTGTTTGGTGCGCAATCGACCCTCAAGTCGCAGCGGGGCCCGCACTGCCCGCACCTGAGTCCATGCGACACGGGTCTAGACCTAGACAGGAACCTGCCGCCTACACAAGCCCCGTGGTGGGCGTAGGGGGTACACACCGGCTGGTGTCTGGCTACAGTGCGTGTATGGATGACAGGCAGACTGACGGACGTCGCCGTCACATCCGGGATCGTGGCGGAGAAGAGTTGCTGTTCAACCAGACGTTGGGTGCGAACCTGAAGGCGCGTCGGTTGGCGGCTGGGTGGACCCAAGACCAACTCGCGCTTCAGGCAGGTTTGACGCGTGGGTCTATCGCGAACATCGAGCGCGGCGAGCAGGTCCCCGGACTGTTCCGATTGACAGTGATATGCGCTGCCATGGGTTGCGAACTCGTCGACGTGCTGCCCTCGGGTGAGGTTCCAGCACAACGCGTCGCGGACACGCTTGGTGATAAGTATTCGAGTGCAGTGCAGCGGGCGAAGCAGGAGTCGTTGAGGCGTTCGCGGGTCACGGCCGCATCATGAGCCGCGTTGACAATGCGGCTCTCGCTCTTCTCGAAGATTGCGGTATCTCGATTCCACCGGTCGATGTGTACGCTATCGCAGAATCGCTGGGTGTCAGTGTGGTCAACCTGGAGATCGGTAACGACGTTTCGGGGATGCTCATTCGTGACGCGGAGACTCTGACGGTGGGGTTGCATCACACGCATTCTGCGCGCCGGAAACGGTTCACGTTGGCGCATGAGATCGGGCACTTGAAGTTGCATCGTGGTCGACCTCTGATTGTGGATTCGGCGGTTCGGATCAACATGCGTGATGCCACTTCCGCGCGTGCAACCGACCGTGAAGAGATGGAAGCGAACCGGTTCGCTGCGGCTTTGCTGATGCCGGAGGACATGGTCATCAAGGCTGTCGATGCGTCCAGTTCGGTGAACCCGAAGATGCTGCAGCAGGAGTTGGCGCGCATGTTTGATGTCAGCACTGAGGCAATGGGCTATCGGCTCATCAATCTGGGCATCACCTCCTAACGCTGCGGCATCCTCGCTCCCCCTGATTAACGGCGCTTCCACCGTGTTGGTGGGTGCCGGGTCTTCGGGGGTCGCCGCGTGTCCTGTCCCGCGCGGCGGTTCTCTGTTTGGCCTCTGGTCCTAAACACCCGACGTTGGTCATGACCAGGACGCAGGTTGCTGCGCCGCGCATCATCCGCATGTTCCTCGCCTACACCCGTGCTCGACTCTCGGGGGAGACAGCAGACAGGTGAACGCTGAACTGATGTCCGTGTCACTCGACGCTAGGGACGGTCGGATGAGCCGAACGAGCCTCAACAGAGCGGTATCGTGGTGGTAGACGCTACCCGCTTTCGTCATTAAGAAGGCGCCAGGCAAGTAAGCGTGTCAGGCAGACTGACGTTGACGATTGCTTGACAGGCTGTAGTCGTTCGGGTCACGCTGGGTGAGAGCCCCGCTACCTGGCTGGGCCTCTAGAGAGGAACAGCCCCATGACCCAGCGCGACCTCGGGATCCTTCCGAACACCGTCAGCCGCAGCCCCCAGTCCGAGACCGCTCTGGTGTTCGGCACCCTCGCTGCAGGCCTCGACCAGGCCACCGCTCAGCAGTGGCTCACTACGTTGCAGGGCCACGTCGAGGAGGCCGAGCACGGCACCGGTGCCGGTGAGCCCGACATCACCATGGTGGTGGCGTTCGGGGCCCCGTTCTTCGCCCGGTTCCCGGAGCACGCCGCCAACACTCCGAAGGGGCTGCTGGCCCCGCCGAACCTGCCGCCGATGCAGATCCCCGCCATCACCGCCGACGTGGTCCTCCACGTCACGTTCACCAACGAGTCGAGCCTGGCTGACTTCCTCAAGAAGTTGTGGGCGACTCGTCCGGTCCTCGCCTCCATGGAGGTCGAGCGTGGGTACGCCCGCCGTGACAACCGTGAGGTCTTCGGCCAGTTGGACGGCCTGCGCAACCTGAGCAGTCCGCAGCGGCGCACCACGACCCGCATCGACCTCGACGTGTTGCCGGAGGAGCCGACCTGGTTGGCGGGCGGTTGCTACGGGGCGTACCTCAAGATCGAGCAGAACATCGATGCGTGGGCGGCGATGGGCCCTGAGGTGCACGAGCAGGTCATCGGTCGTCGTGAGGCGGACGGGTCTCGTCTCGACCTCCCTGCCGGGTCCGACCCAAAGACCGAGGGCGACTTCGCTGACCCTGATTGCCCGATGGGCACCGCGCACCTGCGCAAGACCGGCCCGCGCGGTCCGGTGAACGACAAGACCCTTATCTTCCGTCGAGGCACCCCGTACGCGGAGGAGGAGAACGGGGCCATGCACTTCGGTTTGCAGTTCGTCTCGTATCAGGCCGACCTGGACGACTTCGACGTTGTGTTGAACCGGTGGATGCTCAACACCGACTTCCCCGCCAGGGGGGCCGGGCAGGACGCGTTGGTCGCCAACGGCTTGTTGACGTTCCTCAAGGGCGGGTTCTTCGTTGTGGTCCCCCACGACGACCGGTTCCCGGCTGCTGGGTTCTTCGACCCGGCCCCTGCCGGTGGCAACCACCGTGTCGGTCGCATCCACATCCGCAAGAGCGTCACCGACGTCAACGGCAACCCGGTCAACGCTGAGCTGGGCGGTTTCGTCTTCCAGATGTTCGACCCGGCAACCGGTTACCCGATTGGTGAGCCTGCGACGACGACCGCGAGCGGTCACGCGGTCTTGGAGGGCGCACCTCTCAACAAGCCCGTCTTGGTTCGCGAGGTGGCGACGACGCGTTTCGAACCGCACCCAGACGACGAGGTAACGCTGACGGACCGCAACTACGTCCACGAGGTCGTCAACCGGTTGTTGGCTGCCGCCAGCCCGTACGGCGGCTGACCCGGCATGACCGACTTCCTGGCCGGAGTCCTGGGCCTCCCTGACAGTGCGCCCCGGCGTATCCGTCAGGGCGCGGCGACCCTCCTACTGGTCGTTGCCGTCGTGGCACCTCAGACGTACACACGGGCGGTGACCGTCTTCGTACAACACCGTGTCGAGGCATTCACCAAGGTCTTCCTGCCCACCCCGGCTGCGGTGGTCGACGAGGACCAGCCACACCGCGACGCAAGGAAGTCAGATGGAAGGCGTGACAGTGACTCAAGTCAGCGGGGGAGGTGATGGGAATGGCCAAGAGCGCCGCGAAGCCGAGCAAGGCTGCGTTGTCGAAGGCAGGAAAGACGCTCGCTTCGACTTCGACGTCGAGCAAGTCGAAGGCGGGTTCCACCCTCGGAAAGGGCTAAACGCGACCAAAGAAGTATCGGGGCCAGTCGTCAAAAGGCGACTGGTCCCGATGTGTTGTCAACCCCACCTGTAAGTCTTTGACCCGATATTTCTTGCTGCTGCAGCGATTTAGGCAAGACACGCTTCGCCCTCGGCAGTGTTGCTAGTGCATAGCGTTGTAATGCTCGACAAGCGCGCTGGGGACCCGACCTCGGTCAGTGACCTCAAGACCCTGACTGCGAGCCCATCCACGGATTGCCGCGTAGTCCTTGCCCTGATCGTCCCGATAGTTAATCGGCGCCGTAGCCATCTCACGAACAACATTGCCGGCTCTTCACAGTTGAAGGTGTAGGTGCCGGTCAGGAGTTCGCGGCGCGTCGGTGACCGGAGATGGGTCGAGGTCTTCCGAGGATGGAAGTTCCTACACAGCCATCGGGAAGACCTCGACATGGACG
>NZ_VIYJ01000025.1 GCF_008087085.1 Nocardioides rubriscoriae
CAACGGACGGCTCGAACACCTCCGTGGCTCAGCCCTCGGATTCCGCAACCTCACCAACTACATCGCCAGATCGCTCCTGGAATCCGGGGGCTTCGGACCCCAACTACACCCCGGATTGTGAAGAGCCGGGTTCTGTAGAGGCTCTGGTCTGCCCCGGGTTCCACGCGGTCAAGATTGCTTGGATCTCATGCCACGGTGATGATGCGGTTGCGCTCGAGCTCTATCGGCGAGAGCCACCCGAGTTAGCTGTGACGGCGCTTGCTGTTATGCCAAATCTCGACATACTCGGAGATCGCGTTGACCAGCTCGAGGCGGGTGCCCCACTTCTTGCGGTCCAGGAGCTCGACCTGCATGCGCGACCAGAACGACTCGATCATCGAGTTGTCGTAGCAGTCGCCGATGCTGCCCATCGAGGCGAGCAGACCGGAGTCCTTGGCGCGCTTGGTGAACGCCCACGACCCGAACTGGACGCCCTGGTCGGAGTGAATGATCGTGCCCGGCCCCACGCCCACAGTGTGCTTGTCGAGCCGGCTGTCGATGGCCATACCGAGCGCGTTGGTCACCAGCGCACCGGTGGGCGATGAGTCGATCGACCAGCCCACGACCCGGCGTGAGTAGGTGTCGAGGATGACGCAGCAGTAGACCTTGCCCTCTCGGGTCGGGTGCTCGGTGATGTCGGTGACCCACAGCTGATTCGGGCCGGCGCGGTTGAAGTTCCGTTCGACCCGATCAGTCGCGATGTCATCGGGCTTGATCCGCTTCCACCGTCGCCTGCCCGTGACGCCCTGCAGGCCAGCACGGCGCATCAGCAGCTCGACTTGGTTGTGACCGACGACGACGCCGCGACCGAGCGTTAGCTCGGCGTGGACGCGCCGGCTGCCGTAGATGCCATGGGCGTCGGTATGGATCTGGACGATGAGGTCGCTCAGCATCGTGTGCCGGATCGACCGCTCGGACGGGGGCCGCTTGCGGTGCTCGTAGAACCCGGACTCCGATACCCCGACCACGCGGCAGGCCGCCTGAACCGGGAGGTTCTCTGCGGCCATCACCTCGACGGCCGCGTACCGCCTTTTGGGCTGGCGTCCCCTTGGAGCAGCTCGACGGCACGTCGGCTGACCGCGAGCTCAGTCTCGAGTTCGCGGATCCGCCTCTTCGCGGCCGCGAGCTCACTAGCCTCTGCAGTGCTCAGCCCCGTCTGGAGGCCGCGGTCGATGCGGTCTTGGCGTCGCCAGTTGTAGATCGTCTGGTCGCTGAGGTCGAGGTCGTGCGCGACGCTTGCAACGCTGCGTCCTGCGGCAAGCAGGTCGAGGACTTTGCGTCTGAACTCGGCTGAGTAGCCCTGTCGTCCCATCTATTCCTCCTGATGTCAGGCACCAGAATCCAGAAACTCAGAGGCCGTGGAACCCAGGACACACCACTCCATCGTTTGGAAACGAGGATGGAGCCATGCCGAAGGACGTGACACCAGGCAAGCCGACCACGCGTCGGTACAGCGCTGAGGAGAAGGCGGCTGCGGTGGGGATGGTGCGCACGCTGCGAGCCGAGTTGGGAACCGATGCCGGCACGATCCAGCGGGTCGCTGAGCAGCTCGGGTACGGCACCGAGTCGGTGCGGTTGTGGGTCAAGCAGGCCGACATCGACGACGGCGCTGCGCCGGGTGTCTCGACCGAGGAAGCAGCGCGGGTCAAGGCGCTCGAGCAGGAGGTCCGTGAGCTGCGGCGGGCCAACGAGATCTTGGAGCGGGCAGCGACTTTCTTCGGGGTGGAGCTCGACCGCCAACACAAGTGAGGGTCGCGTTCATCGACGCCAACCGTGAGGAGTTCGGAGTCGAGCCGATCTGCAGGGTCCTGCAGATCGCTCCGAGCCTGTACTACGCCGTCAAGTCCCGACCGGCCTCGGCGCGCTCGCAGCGCGACGCCACCGTTGGCCCAGCGCTGGTGACGTTGTGGAGGACAACTACGAGGTATACGGCGCCAGGAAGCTGTGGAAGGCCGCCAGGCGTGCTGGCCATGACGTCGGTCGTGACCAGGTCGCCCGGTTGATGCGGTCCGCGGGCATCGAGGGCGTGACCCGGACCAAGAGCGTGCGGACGATCAAGCGCGATCCGGGCGCCCCACGCCACCCGGACCTGGTCGACCGGGACTTCACCGCCACCGGCCCCAACCAGCTGTGGGTCACCGACCTGACCTACGTACCGACCTGGTCTCAGATGGCCTACGTCTGCTTCATCACCGACGTCTACTCCCGCAAGATCGTCGGGTGGCGGGCCGCACCCCACATGCGGACCACGATGGTCCTCGACGCCCTCGAGATGGTCAGGTGGTCACGCGGAACAAGCCTCGAGGGGCTTCGGTGTCACTCCGATGCCGGGTCGCAAGCCGGATTCATCTCAATCCGCTATGGCGAACGACTCGCTGAGATCGGGGCAGTGCCCTCGATCGGGACCGTCGGTGACTCCTACGACAATGCCCTGGCCGAGACCGTGAACGGCTACTACAAGGCCGAGCTCATCCGCGGCCCAGCACGAGACGGCAAGCCCTGGAAGACCGTCGAGGACATCGAACTCGCGACCTTGTCGTGGGTCCACTGGCACAACACCCAGCGGCTCCACGGCTACCTAGGCGACGTCCTACCCGACGAGTACGAGGACACCTTTTACGCTCGTGCCAGGGCCGACCAACCCGGCTCTGCCTACCTGAGGTGGGGGTGTGAGCGACACGCGTTGACCGGATGACCCGTAGATGGGTCGAGGCCTTCCAAGATCGGCAGTGGCTAAGCCGCTCAACCCCGAAGGCCTCGAGGTCCGAGCC
>NZ_VIYJ01000026.1 GCF_008087085.1 Nocardioides rubriscoriae
CTAGGAGCCTGCTGAACAAAGGGCGCGCCTGAGCGACTCGTCGGGGTTGGGCTGAAATCATGTGGTTGTGCAGGGTGAGGCTGATCGCCAGCGGGATCTGATGGATGTGGAGTCGGTCGCGGGGCACTTACTCCCGGCCGGGAGCGTGTTCGCGTTTCTGGCCGAGCATCGCCTGGCGTTGTTCCCGGCTGAGATGTTCGAGGACTTGTTCCCGACGCGTCGTGGCCGTCCGTCGTTGCCGCCCGAGGTGGTCGCCTCGGTGATCGTGCTGCAGGCCTTGCACGGGTTGTCGGATCGCGAGGCGGTCGAGGCGTTGACGTTCGACCTGCGGTGGAAGGCCGCGTGTGGGTACGCGATTGATGCGAAGGGCTTTGATGCCTCGACGTTGACCTATTGGCGGCGCAGGCTCGCAGCCAGCCAGCGCCCGCAACGGATCTTCGAGGTGGTGCGTGAGTTGATCACGGCCACCGGGGCGGTTGCTGGCAAGCAGCGTCGCGCGTTGGACTCCACGGTCCTTGATGACGCGGTCGCGCGCCAAGACACCGTGACCCAGCTGATTGCCTGCATCCGCAGGGTCGCACGTGACGTCGACGGCGCAGCAGACTTAGTCACCGGACCCGGATCGGTGACCACACGGCTGGGGGTGTTGACCGGGCAGGACTACACCTCGACCGCGAAGCCTGCGATCGCCTGGGACGACCAGGCCGCACGTGAGGACCTGGTGACCGCGTTGGTCAACGACGCCTTGGCGTTGCTGAGCGCGATCGATGAGCAGATCGGGCTGACGGTAATCACCCAAGCTGGTGGCAGGGCAGCCGAGGCGGTCGCATTGCTGGCCCTGGTCGCGGGCCAAGACGTCGAACCGGCCGAAGGCTCTGATGGCACCGACGGCCGGTGGCGCATCGCACACAAGACCGCACCAGACCGGATGATCTCGACCGTCGACCCCGAGGCCCGTCACGCCCACAAGACCCAGCAGCGCCGCCAAGACGGTTTCAAGGCCCACGTCGTGGTCGAGCCCGACACCGGCCTGACCACGGCCGTGGCCCTGACCAAGGCCAGCGGCCCGGAGAACTCCGATGCCGCTGTCGGGGCTGAGCTGATGGCCCAGGACCCGACCACCGAGAGTCTGGCTGCCGGGCAGCAGGTCGAGATCCTCGGCGACTCGGCCTACGCCACAGCCAAGATGCTCGCGGTGCTGCACGCGATGGGATGGCTTGCGATCCTCAAGCCCTGGCCGCTGAGCGCCGCAGTCGAGGGCGGCTTCACCATCGACGACTTCGTCTTCGACCCCGCCACCAACACCTTGACCTGCCCAGCCCAGGTCACTCGCACCATCACAGCCCAGGGCCGCGTGGTGTTCGGAGTCGCATGCCGAGAGTGCCCCCTGCGCCAGCAGTGCACCACCGCGGTCAACGGGCGCACCGTGCTCCTCAGCGAGCACCACGACCTACAACGCCAACACCGCCGACGCGCCACAGATGAGCAGTTCCAGGCGACCTACCGCCAACACCGACCCATGGTCGAACGCTCGATCGCCTGGCTGACCCGCGGCAACCGCCGTGTGCCCTACCGCGGCATCGCGAAGAACAACCAATGGCTGCACCACCGCGTCGCCGCCCTGAACCTACGCAGACTCCTGGCCCTGGGCTTGACCAACGACAACGGAACCTGGGTCCTGGCCTGAACGGCTGGCCGCAACGGTCCCCGCGGATCCTCCCGGGCCCCGCCCCAGACTCTTGCAAGACAGCTCAGGCAGCGCGAGGCTGCGTATGCGGGCGGAACGACCCCGTGTCGCACCACGTGTGCTGACCGCAGCTCGACTGCCTTGGCGGCGCTCCGCCCGCACCCACAACAAACGCGGGTCCCCACCCCTGCTTGTTCAGCAGGCTCCTAG
>NZ_VIYJ01000027.1 GCF_008087085.1 Nocardioides rubriscoriae
GGCTCTTCACAATCCGGGGTGTAGTTGGGGTCCGAAGCCCCCGGATTCCAGGAGCGATCTGGCGATGTAGTTGGTGAGGTTGCGGAATCCGAGGGCTGAGCCACGGAGGTGTTCGAGCCGTCCGTTGATCGCCTCGGTCGGCCCGTTGGACGTGCCGGGTCGATCGAAGTAGGCCAGCACGTCGTCGGCTCGTTTCTTCAACGTCCGCCCGAGCGTGACGAGTTCGCCGAGCGCGTCAGGAACACCGTGGCTGAGCGAGTCGATCAGCTTGACCATGAGCTCACGACCAGCCTTGCGGTCGGAGTGACGGTAGGCGGCGATCATCCGCTGGTAGATCCCCCAGGTCGCCTCGACCGCGACGTGCTCGTCGGCGGCGAACAAGTCGCGCAGCCGTTGGGCCTGCTTGTCGGTGAGGAGATCGGCGCCGGTGTGCAGGGTCCGCCGCGCGGAGTAGAGCGGGTCGTCCTTGTAGCCGCGGTGGCCGTGGATGATCTGCTGGATCCGGCGCCGGCACTGGTCGAGAGCGTCGCCGGCCAAGCGGACCACGTGAAAGGGGTCCATGACCGCGACCGCGTCGGGGAGCTCCTCAGCCGCGGCGGTCTTGAACCCGGTGAACCCGTCCATCGCGACCACCTCGACGCCGTCACGCCAGGCCTGCGGGCGCTCGTTCAGCCAGGTCTTGAACGCCTGCTTCGAGCGGCCCTCGACCATGTCCAACAACCGCGCGGGCCCAGTCTCGTTACGGATCCCGGTCAGGTCGATGATCACCGTGACGTACTTGTCACCGCGCCTGGTGTGCCTCCAGACGTGTTCGTCGACGCCGATCGCGGTGACGCCGTCGAACCTGGCGGTGTCCTCGATGAGGGTGCGCTTGCCCTCGGCCAGGACGGCGTCGTTGGCGGTGTTCCACGCGACCCCGAGGCCCTCGGCGACCCGGGCGACGGTCAGGTGCTGACACACGATCGCCTCAAGGGCCCATCGCAGCCCGCGGCGCGAGAGCTTGGCACGCGGCTCGGCCGCTCGGGTGGTGTCTTGCCGCCACACGTGGCCGCAATCGGTGCACCGGTAGCGGCGGATCGAGACGACCAGCGTGGTGGGTCGCCACCCGAACGGTTCGTGGGCCAGGCGCCGGATCACGGTGTCACGGGCGTGACCCTCACAGCCGCACCGCCGGCACCACTGATCTGGCTCGACGACCCGGCACGCGAGCAGCGCTCTGTCCGGTTCGAGTCGTTGGCCGGTGACCTCGAGGCCGAGCTCGTCGAGGCGGCAGAAGATGGTCAGATCAGCGCAGGCAAAGCCGGCACCGACGGTAGCGTCGTCCATGTCGAGGTCTTCCCGATGGCTGTGTAGGAACTTCCATCCTCGGAAGACCTCGACCCATCTCCGGTCACCGACGCGCCGCGAACTCCTGACCGGCACCTACACCTTCAACTGTGAAGAGCC
>NZ_VIYJ01000028.1 GCF_008087085.1 Nocardioides rubriscoriae
TCACCGGCCGCGCACGCCTGGGCGGTGCCGGCCGGCCAGGGCTGCGGGTCGCAGCCTGGCGTGCGGTGTGGGGTGCGCTGCACAACAACGGTGTCTACGCCGAGCGGTACCGACACCTCACCACCCGAGACGACAACCGGCTCAAGCCCACCCAGCCCCAGACCGTCGTTGCCGCAGCAATCCTGCGCCAACTCCACGCCGTGGTCACCACCCGCACCGCCTGGGACCCAGACATCGCCCGCTACGGCCTCCTCGCCGCCACCCGCGCGACCGGCGCCACCACCGCGTCGACTGCCGCCTGACCACCACCTCGTCGCGTCAGGCGCGACGCCCACAAGCAGGGCCGGGGACCAGCCTTCTGCGGCATCGAGAATCAACAGCTCGTCGACCATCACAGGCCCCCCGGCCCGTCGTCACCACAACCCGATCACACGCTGTCGAGCCACCAAGCTCCATTACCGCTATGCAGGGAAACGACGACAACGCTTGACGCAGAACACCTCACGCTGATGGTCGGGCGCTCTTGGGTGACACTTGCGGTGTGGAGAAGCAGCGAGAGACTCATTCCCGCGTCGTCGCTGGCGTACGCGAGTTCTGGTGGACCGAGAGCCTCTGGGCTGCGGCTGAGGGCCTGTCGACGGTGTCGGTCCCCATCGCCAACATCGCTGAGTTCGACCAGAACTGTTGGTTCGGCGACACCCCTCCCACTTGCCGCGAGGTGGCTGAACACGCACGCCGCATAGAGGCCGCTGACTTGAGCCATCCCATCATCCTCAACAGCAGTGGCGGCCTGATGGATGGCGGCCACCGGATTGCACGGGCATGGCTCGATGGGCGCATGGAGGTGGACGCCGTTCAGTTCGACTCTGATCCGGCCCCGGACTGGACCGTTCCCGACCTGCGGTGACGACTGCACAAGCGCCGGCAGGACCGCGTTCTAGTGGCGGCATGGTCCGGCGGAGCCCGCGGGGCGGCATAGAAAGACGTTCTAGGTAGCCGCAGGCGGGGTCGTTGGTGGACAGGGGAACGTCCTCCCTGGTGCGGTGTTTCGGGCTTGGTGTCCCAACCCCACTCAAGGAGGACGTTC
>NZ_VIYJ01000029.1 GCF_008087085.1 Nocardioides rubriscoriae
CATGACCGAGGTACACCACGGGCTCGAAGGAGTCGTCGCTTTCGAGTCCGAGATCGCCGAGCCCGACAAGGAAGGATCGGCGCTGCGCTACCGCGGCGTCGACATCGAGGACCTCGTGGGGCGGGTGCCCTTCGAGAACGTCTGGGGCCTGCTCATCGACGGCGCCTACACACCCGGGCTGGCCCCGGCCGAGCCCTACAACCTGCCGGTCCACACCGGCGACGTGCGCGTCGACGTCCAGGCCGCGGTGGCCATGCTCGCCCCCGCGTTCGGGTTCGGCCAGACCTACGACATCACCGACGAGCAGGCCCGCGAGGACATCGGACGCCTGGCCGTCATGGTCCTGTCCTACGCCGCACAGTCCGCGCGCGGCCTGCACAAGGCCGTCGTGCCCCAAAAGGAGGTCGACGCCGGCGCCACGCTGGCCGAGAAGTTCCTCATCCGCTGGAAGGGCGAGGCCGACCCCAAGCACGCCCACGCCATCGACGCCTACTGGTCCAGCGCCGCCGAGCACGGCATGAACGCCTCGACCTTCACCGCCCGCGTCATCACCTCCACCGGCGCCGACGTCGCCGCAGCGTTCTCCGGCGCGATCGGCGCGATGAGCGGCCCGCTGCACGGCGGCGCCCCGGCCCGGGTGCTGACCATGATCGAGGAGGTCGAGAGGTCCGGCGACGCGACCGCCTACGTCAAGGGCCTGCTCGACAAGGGCAAACGGCTCATGGGCTTCGGCCACCGCGTCTACCGCGCCGAGGACCCCCGCGCCCGCGTCCTGCGCCGCACCGCCAAGGAGCTCGACGCCCCCCGCTACGCCGTCGCCGAGGCCCTCGAGCAGGCCGCGCTCAAGGAGCTGCGCGAACGCCGCCCCGACCGGGTCCTGGAGACCAACGTCGAGTTCTGGGCCGCGATCGTCCTGGACTACGCCGAGGTCCCCGCCACCATGTTCACCGCCATGTTCACCTGCGCGCGCACCGGCGGCTGGTCGGCCCACATCCTGGAGCAAAAGCGCACCGGCCGCCTGATCCGCCCCTCCGCGGTCTACACCGGCCCCGCCTCCCGCAGCGCCGACGAGGTCGACGGCTGG
>NZ_VIYJ01000002.1 GCF_008087085.1 Nocardioides rubriscoriae
GCACCGCAGCAGCCTTCTCCTCAGCGCTGTAGCGACGCGTGGTCGGCTTGCCTGGTGTGACGTCCTTCGGCATGAGGCCATCCTCGTTTCCAAACGATGGAGCCTCCAACAAACCCAGGGCGATTCAATGGATCTCGACCGGCCTGGTGCGCGCTGGCTGAGCCCGGCTTGGAACGACCCGAGCATCTTCCCGGCCAACGCGCGTGGGCGGATCGCGAAGTACCGGCGCCACCAGTCTTGGTATCGCGAGTGCGTGCTCCAGGCCGAGGCGGGGAAGTTCATGACATACGACCCGCTGGGCAGCTACCTCAGCAAGCAGTCGGTCGAGTCGAGCCCGTCGCTGAACTTCCTCACCGCCGAGGCAGAAGCGCACGCGGTCGAGAGGGCTGCCGTCGTCAGGGACGAGGGCGGAGCCCTCGACCCGGTGCGTCTTCGCCAGAACCTCCTGTCGAGCATGCCGCTGTGCTTCAACCTCTTCGGCTCCCTGCGAGGTGAGCCCGCGTTCCTGACTCTGTTCCAGAGGGTCTTCGACCCGGCGGCCACTCGGATCATCAACGTGATGTGCGAGTACGCGCCCCAACCGCCGGACGACTACCTCGCCGACCGCACCGCCTTCGATGCCGTGGTCTTCTACGAGACCTCTGCGGGACCGCGGTTCATGGGGATCGAGACGAAGTACACCGAGCCCTTCAGCGCGAAGGAGTACGAGACCCCGACCTACAACAAGGTGACGGCCAACTCGGGATGGTTCGAGGACCCGGAGACCGCGCCCAGTGTCCTGAAGGGCAGCAAGTCCAACCAGCTCTGGCGCAATCTGATGCTCGCAGCGTCCCTGGAACTGGCGAGGGCTCACGGCCGGGGTTCCGTCGCGGTCGTTGCGCTTCAGGACGACCCGGGCGCAGCGGAGGCCATCAAGATCTGTCGCAAGCACCTCAGCGACCAAAGCCGGCTCGTCTGGGCACCCATCGAAGCTCTGCTAGACGCCGCCGACGGCGTGCCCGAGTTGACCGAGTGGAGCCTAGCCTTCCGGCTCCGTTACGTCCCCTGACTCACTTCGCACGTCGCGAAGGTCCGGTCCAGCCGTTGTCCTCGGTGACCTTCGCGGTCCTGCCTGGCAGGTCGATGGGCGGCAGGTAGTCGTCGGTGCGATTGAGTACGTCGTCGTAGAGCATCTTGTCGGCGGCCTCGTCATGGCCCTCGGCAGCGGCCACCTTCACGAGGTCGAGGCGGCAGATGTCGTCGTAAGGCGCTGCCTCGCAAGCGGCCTCCGCGACCTCGCGTGCCAGATGAAGGTCGCCCTTGGCGAGGGCGTCGAGCACGAGAATGTGGGCCGTGTCGACAATGGCGCAGCCGATGGTCTCGTGGACCCGTTCGGTGTCGAGCAGCCAGCTCCAGCCCTTCTCGCGCAGCAGGCTGAATGGCGGGCCTTGAACCAGGGACATCGCGGTCCTTAGATCGTCGATGCCAGCGGCACCCCGGGCTTCGCCCCGGGCGCGGAGGCGGCGGAACAGGTCGACGTCGACCAGTACGTCCTGGAGTTGGTAGGTCTTCACGCCGGACTCGAAGTACGCCGGCGACTCGTTGGCAGCGGGCAGGTACGGCCCCTTTGTCCGTGGGTTCATGCCTAGCCAGTCGCGAAGGGAGCTGACATCCGTCCTCGCCCTTGACGCTGCGATGCCGAAGGCGTCGGCGACCTGGCTGGCGGTCGCGCCCTTCGGGTGCAAGGCGAGGTACGCGAGGATCTCGACGAAGTAGGGCCTCCGCTTCAGGATGACTGGCTTGGCCTCGCCGAAGGCTTCGGCGTTCACCGGGCCGAGCAGGATCAGCCTGGGACGCTCGACTCCGGCGTCGAACCAGTCGGCGACGTCCTCATCGAGCGTCGGGTCCGCGTCCTCGACCGTCCGCCTCACTTGGTCGGGGACCAGTGGGGCCAGGGCCTCGACGTCCTGGACGGTGGTCGCCGCGGCCTCGACGTAGTCCTCGGCCGCGTCGGGTAGTAGCGACCCGTCGCCGGCCGGTCCTTCCTCCCGTGCGTCGGTCAGTTCGTCGCGCAGTGCCCCGGCCTGGTCGGCGAAGGCACGCCAGCCGTCAGCGGCCTGCTCGAAGGGCGGGACCCTCACCGGCTCGCTCTCGCGCGTCAGATCGACGATCGCGGCGCACGCCTTGGCTTCCTCGCTCGTCAGTCCGGCAGCTTGAAGGTCGAGACCGAGCGTGGGCGCACGCAGTCGCCCGGCGTGATCGACCTCGAAGACTGTCGATTCGGGGAGGGGCGCTGCGAGCGAGACGATTGCTGTGCCGACTCGGGATGGGGGCGTGGCGAGTAGGGGCGCGAGGTCGCCCGTCCCGTCGCCGGCCGTGATGACCGCGCGGTAAGGATCGGGGTCGCCCATCCCGTGCTCCAGGGAGGTCGTCACATCGCGCACGAACGAGGGCACGACCTGCTCGCCGTCAGCGTGGTGGCGCAGCCGGAGGGTGTCGAGCGTTGCCAGCTCTTCGCCGAGGCCGATGACGTTGACCTCGACGATGGTGGACCACGGGTTGAGCGCCAGCTCAGCGGCTATGTGCCGGGCGAGCGCCCCTGTGCGCTCGGAGTCCCCGGCGAGGGCCACGACGCCGAGGTGCTCCAGGTTGACGAGGCGGAGGCCGTTGTTGTCCTGCCCAACGGTGACCAGCAGTGGGTAGGGCGGCAGCACGTCGCCACGCTCGGGCATGGGCTCGCCGAGGGGGAGTGACCACTCGCGGCCAGCGCCCCTCCACGGTTCCGGAAGGTCAGCGTCCTCGTCGAGACGCAGGGACACAGCGCCCTTCATGAGCGTCGCGGTGACGACTGCGGGTAACGCCCGTCCCGCGTCCGAGCACTCCCCGGCCAGGTGCATCAGCGCGCGGTCGAGATCAGCGATTGCTGTGATCAGTGGAGCGCCGGAGACGAATGCTGTCTTCTCGACTGCCAGCAATCCCTCGGGAGGAGGGGCGATGGTCTGGCCGGGCCGGCGGTAGCGGAGTTGGGTGCTGCGGTGGGCGCGCACGGCAAGCAAGACCAGTGCGGCCAGGACGGCACCAGCCCCAGTCAGCCCGGGGACGAGCCAGCCGGGCGCCGACGACTCGACCTCGCCAGTGGCGTCGGCAGCGACCTGCTCTGGCTGTGGCTCCGCGGAGGTTGTTGGCTCCGGCGCCGGCTCGACGGAAGGAGTCTTGCCAGGGGGCCCGGCGTCGACAGGTGGAATGACCTCGACCGGTGGCTCCTGGGGCACCTCGGCCTGGTGCTCGGCCCGCCGGGGAATCGCGATCTCCCAACCAGGCTGGATCAGGTCAGGGTCGGTCAGCCTCGCCCCGTCGGGTTGTACGACATTGCGGGATGCCTGGAAGAGCTCGGGGTAGCGCATCGGGTCCCCGAGCTTGGCCTCGGCGATTTCCGACAAGGTGTCCCCGGGCTGCACGACGTACTCCTCGGCCGTACGGTCGGGATCAGGCTCGGTGACCTCCTGCGGCACCTTCAGCACTGTGCCGGAGACGATGAAGTCGGGTCGCCCGTTGAGCACGTCCTCGTTCAGTTCAACGATCTCCGTGAATCGGGTGCCGTCACCGAGCAGGCGCTCGGCAATCTTCCACAGGCTGTCGCCGCGCTTGACCGTGTAGTCGATGGTCGACCGCTGCTTGGTCGGCGCCTCAGCAGCCGGGAGGGGCGCAGCCTCGGGGAGGACGGGCGTGGCCTCGACCGGCGCGAGGCGAGGGGTTTCCAGGACCGGCACAGCCGCCGCAGCGCGGGCGGGCGGAGCCGGGAACGCGGCGACGACGGTGGGACCAGCGACGAACAGCAGGGCTGCGACCGCGACCAGTTGGCCGACCGCACGCTGTGGAGTGCCGAGACCGGGGAGCGTGGGAGTTGGCAGGCCACGCACCTGCGAGACGATTTCCAGCACGACCGACACGGCGACGAACGCCCAGGCGATCCAGGCGACGGCTGCGATGACGACCATCGCCAGCGTGCCGTCGTCGGGAATGGTCAACAGGGTGCGCAGCACTGCGAGGTCGGCCTTCCACGGTGCCGCACCGATGGCGATGAGCAGGAACGGAACCCCAGCGACGAGGAGCAGGATGACGAGCGTGGCTGCGAGACCTCGGAGTCGCTGGCGAAGCGTGGGCTGGCTCATTGTTCGCTCCCTCCGATGCTGCGGACCAGTCGTGCTGAGGCTTGGCTGGTGACGGTCAGGTCGCCGACGCCGATGACGCTCAGGAATTTGGGGGTGTAGGTGTCCGTCACGGCGACCGTGATGGTGTCGCCGCCGATGACAGTCACCGTCCCGGTGACGCCGGCGGCGGCGAGGTAGTCCTCGGCCGCGTTGCGTGCCGCGACCGCCTCGATCGCGACGTACTGGCCCTGGATCGCGGGAGCGGCCTGCACCTGCTCACCGCCCGTCCGTGCGGCCTCGGCCGCGATGTTGTGGGCGCGCTGCTTGGCGTGGACCTGCCCACTGAGGTCTACGGCCAGCCCGACCAGAATCATCATCACGAAGCTCGATACCGCCAGCCAGATGGTGATGGAGCCGCGTTCGTCGCGAGTACGTCGGATCATCCGCGCTCCCTCCACGTGTCCAGCGGCGAAGTGCTGGTGGCTTTGATCGGTCGACTGCCTGGGACGCCCGGTACGGACAGGTCGGCCAGGTTGAGGAGGCACTCCACGGTCGCGGAGACCGAGCCGGCCTCGCCGACGGTCTTGGCGAAGTCGGAGACGTCGACCGACACGGTGACGCTCAGGCAGTGGATGTCTTGGTTGGCCAGGCTCGCCTGCGCGGCAGCCTTGGCATCCTGCATCGCCTCGGACGCCGTACGCGCGAGCGATGCGGTGCGGGCGGCCTCGGAAGCGGCGGACTCGACGGCCGAGTGGGTGGTGGCTGTGCGGCCACCGAAGATGATGAGCCCGACGAACAGCACGAAGGCAGGCAGGCCGACGGCGGCCTCGACCGCGGCCGAGCCACGCTCGTCCCTTATGCGTCGCCAGGTCGTCACGGCGCCGTCAACCTCTCCACGGGCACCGAGGCCGACTGGACGATCAGGGGATTCCAGCCCGGGATCACGCTCAGGCTGTGCCCGCGCACGGTCACGGTGACCGTGGTTGCGGTGCGGTTGGCGGTGGCGGTCGCACGCGTCAACACGTCGTCCCCACCTGCTTCGACGACGAACGAGGAGGCAGCCGAGACACCGTCGGCCTCCTTGCCGTTCTCGCCGCCAGCGACCTTCGCACCCTCCTGCGCGGCAGCGATCGCCACCGTCCGGGCGTGGTAGAACAGCGCGGCCTGCATCCCAAGGAACATCACCGCGAACAGGGCAGGCAGCAGGATGACCAGCTCCATGGAGACCGAGCCGCGTTCGTCCCGATGCGCCCTACCTGATGTTGCCGGCTTGGCTTTCAACGTAAGCCTTGATCGCCGCGACCACGATGCCGACGATGGCGATGACGGCCACCGCCCAGAGCACATGCTCGGTGGTGACGGAGCCTTGCTCGTCGCGGGCACGCCGGCGCGCATCGACGCCGACATGAAGCGTGAGCAGGAGTGCGAGCAATCGGTTCATAGTGATGATTTCCTTTCCTGGATGGGTTCCCTTTCGTGGGGGTCGTGGTCGTCAGGTGTTGCTGAACATCCGCAGCAGAGATGGGGCAACGAGCAGGGCCATGAAGATGACGCCGAGCAGGGAGCCGGGGATGGTCATGCGCTCGCCGATGGCGTTGGCTTCGGCGATCTCGTCGTTGAGCATCGCGGTGCGCATGGCGGCGGAACGGGCGCGCAGGTTGGTGTAGACCGAGGCGCCTTCCTCCCCGGAGAGCCGCATGATGTCGGCGAAGTCGTCCAGCTCGGGTAGTCCCAGCTCGTCGGCCAGGGCGTGCAGGGCATCCCACGGAGGCTGGCCCGACCAGCGCGAACGAGTCAGCTCCTCGAGAGCCGGGTGAACACCCATGAGTCGCCGACCTCAGCAGCGGACTCCATCGCCTGCCGTACGCCGGCGCCGTTGTTGCGCTCCAGGGCGACGAGGTCGATGTACGCGCCCAGCGCCCGGGCGAACTCGAGTCGGGCCTTCCGTGCGTCGTCGACGGCGTTGTAGTTGGGCAGGAAGAACATCACGACGGCCAAGCCGAGGGAGGCGATGGCCGGGATCGCGATGGCGAAGCCCAGCCCGATCTGCTCGAAGAAGAACGCCAGCAGTGGCGGGATGACAAGACCCATGAGTGCCATGACGATCTTGTCGCCGTAGAACCTGGCCAGCGGGATGCGCAGCAGCGCCAGTTCGCGGGTCGGGGTCCTGATCCAGAGGGCGGGCGGTAGGGCCTTGATCGCCCACATGCCGATCCGTTCCTTGCCCTTCGCCGTGGTGACCGGCCCGAGGATGTTCGCTCGTCCGCGGGCGGGTGTGAGCCGTGAGAGGGCTTCAGCGAGGTCCGGCTCGGCCGGGATCAGGCGGGCGATGAGCAGCACAACGCCGAGGCCGAGGAACGCCCCTCCCAGCAGCGCGACTTGGAGTCCGGTGGTCATGCAGCGCCCTCCCTCGCGAGGGGGGCGGACGACAGGAACCGAGGCATCGCCCGTCCCATCGCCATGCGCTTCATCCAGACCAGCGTGGCGACGTACATCGCCAGAAGTGCGACGAGGATGAGTTGCCCGAGCGGGCTCTGGTACGGCCTGACGTAGGTCCCCGACAGTGCCAGGATCACCAGCACGCCGACGCTGATCAGGGTCACCCAGCGGGCGGTGGCACGCGGCTTGGCACGGTCGGCCTCGACCTGACGGCGGGCGCGTACGTCGGCGGCGACCGACTCGGCCAGACCTTCGAGCACACTCGCCAGTCCTGCGCCCCTCCTGCGGGCACCGAGGATCAGGTTCGCTGCCACGAGGTCGCCGGTCGCGTCGTCGAGCTCGTCGGCGAACGCCCGCAGGGCGTCCTCGGTGACCCACCGTGCCCGCAGACGGGCGACCAGCCGGGTCACCTCGGGAGCAATCGCTGCTGGGGTCGAGCGGAGAGTGGCGACGAGCGCTTGCTCCAGGCCAACACCAACGGTGAGGACGCCGGAGAGTGATCGGGTCCATTCCTCCATTGCCTCGAGCCGCTCGATCCGTTGGGCGGCCGAGGATGACGAGAGCAGGACGGGTAACCCGACGAAGGCCACCGGGACGACGACCAGCGCGAGCAACCAACCGGTCACGAGGAACGCCACCAGACCAACGCCGACCCCGCCGAGCAGGAGCATCCGGGTTCGACGGGTGAGCTTGCGGACCTTCCGCGGCCGCGACGGGCGCTCGACCACTGGGGATGGGCGCAGCCCCACGATGAGCGCGATCAGACCGCCGACGACCAGTGCACCAGCAAGAGCGGGGACGAGGGCGATCACGACCGCACCTCCTGCTGGGCCAGGTAAGTGTTGAGGTCGAAGCCGTACGACGTGAGGGCACGGTAAGCGTCAGGCAGAACCGCGGGGACGGCCGTGCCGTCGAGGTCGGGAGCAAAGACGTGGGTGGTGGCGTACCCGGTCTCGCGTTCGCCAGGATCAAGGGCGATGATCTCGGCCACCCAGCGCCGACGGGTCGACCGTCCGCCCTCGGTGATGGTGCGGAGGTCAAGGTGGACGATCACGTCGATGGTCGAAGCGAGTTTGCTCGTCGCGAGGGAATGGGTGACATGCGGCCCGGCCTCCATCGCGCAGGTGACCAACTTGCGGATCGCCGCGACGGCGTCGGACGCATGGGTGGTGGAGATGGAGCCGGTGCCGGACTCCATCGCCTTGATCATCGCCCAGACTTCCTTGCCCCGGACCTCGCCGACGATCTGGCGGGCGAGGTTGAAGCGGAAAGAGTCGACCAACGCCTCGTCGAGGGTGAACTCGCCAGCCATGCGCCCGTCCGCCCCTCGCTCGCCAGAGCCGGGACGTGCCTCCCACGGGTGGACGATCCGATGCCTTCCCAGCTCGTGCAGGTGCAGTTCGTACTCGGTCTCGAAGGTGCCGATCGCCTCCAACGGGTCGATCTCGGCGCACAAGGCCCGGACCAGCGTCGTCTTGCCCGCCCCCTGCGACCCGGAGATCACGATGGACTTGCGAGCCCGCACCGCAGCGCGCAGGAAGGATGCAGCAACCGGGGAGAGCATCTGCCGCTCGACGAGGTCGTCCAGGGTGACCTCCATCAGCCGGTGACGCCGGATCACCACGGAGGGACGCGGTGTCACCCAAGCCGCAGCCGCCAGACGGGAGCCGCCGTCGAGGCGCAGGTGGAGCCTCGGCTGGGCCTCGGAGAAGCCACGAGCATTCACCTCCGAGCGCGAGGCGAGGAAGACCAGGAAGTCGATCAGCTCTGCGTCGGAGTCGGCCACGGGAGGCCCGTCGACCAGCGAGCCGTCGGTGAGTTCGAGCAGAACGTTGTCGTGCCCGGTGATGATGACGTTCTCCACCCGGTCGTCGTCCACGAGCGGCTGGAGCCGGCCGAGCCGAAACAGCGAGTCGAAGACCGCCCGCGCCAGCGCGTCCTGCTCGGAGCCAGGCAGGGCCGCCATCCCAGCGTTCACCCGGTCAGCGACTGTCGCCTCGATGAGGTCGAGCACGATCGTCCGCCCCAGCTCTTCCTGCGCCGTCTTGTCCAGGCGTCCTCGATCGGCTGCGACTGCCTGGCTGAGCTGCTCGGACGCTTGGGCGCGCAAGGCAGCGACCAGCGACCAGTCGAGGGACCTGCCGATGGGTGCACCCACAGTCGACAGGTGTGCAACAGATGTCAGTGGGCGAACGACGTCGCGCTGTGCGGCAACCGACGACACCTGCTGGCTGAACAGTGGCAGCCCCGCCAGCGGGGCTCCGTAGTCCTCGGAGCGGTCCGTCGTCATGACCGGGCTCCTTCGAGCAGTTCGTGGCGGCGGCGGGTGATCGTCGAGTGGATCGAGGCGATGGCCGCGTTGAGCGCCCGGGGGAGTGGGCCGGTGTCGAACTTCTTGGGCGGTTGGGCGCCTTGTGAGAACACCGCGGCTGACTCGGGGTCGTCGGGCAGTGAGGCGAGCACTGGCAGGTTCACCGCTCCGGAAACGTCTCGGGCGTTGTAAGGCCGGCCCTCGCCGATGAGCAGCACAGCTGACTGATGCCAGTCGAGTGCGGGTCGCTGGAACGCCTCGGCCCAGGACCGCAACGCCGACAGGTTGGGCAGCGTCGTGCGACTGACGAGCAGCAGCAGGTCGGCAGCGTCGAGCAATGGCTCCGGCGAGCCGTGGAGTCCGAGGCGGCCGGCATCGACGATGACGTCCTGCCCCGTCGCCTCCAGCTCGCTCAGCACCTCGGCGAGCGGAGCCCAGAGATCTCGCAGAGCACTGGCTTGCGTGTGTGAGCGAGTGCCTACGACGAACGAGACTGCGGTTCCCTCGATGGGGCGGGCGACGTCGGCGACGGCATCGCTCAGGTTGCTCGCCGTCAGCGCAAGCTCGATGAGCCCAGCGTCGTACTCCCGCGTGCCACGGAAGTAGCCCGCCAACAACCCAGAGCCGCCAGTCGGATCGGCCTCGAGGAGCAGGACTGGTCGCGGCCACATCAACGCTAGCCCGAGCGCCGTCGTGGTGACACCGGGCGAGCCGGAGGCGGAAGCGAGTGCGATGACAGCCATCAACGCTCCCGCGAGTCCAGGACGAGAGCGATGTTGCCGGTGGCAATCCGCGTGGCGAGCACAGCAACATCGGCTTTCGGGACGAGCAGGTCGACCACGGTCTGCCCGGTCTCATCGGAGGTGTGGACCCCGACCACGGTGGCGTCGTTGCTCAGCGGCGTCTCAGCTGGGAGTTCCCCGCCCTGAGCGGGCGTGACGACCACGCGGACCTTGTCGCCGTACTGAAGATCGAGTCCCGGAGCCTGCGCCGGGGTGAGAGCCACCCCGACCACCGACTGCCCCTCACCGGGCACGACCTCGGTGGTGAACGAGCCGGGCGTGAGCATCCCGCCCGCGGCGATGTCCACCGCCGCGCGCTGCCCGACGACCTTGTCGAACTGCTCGGCCGCGACCGGCTTGAGGGCTGGGTCGGCGCTGAGTCGCAATCGGGTCAGATCGTCGGCCTCGATCACCGCGCCGCGCTCTATGGAGTGCCGCGCGACGAGGACCTCTTGGGTGTTCGTCGTCGCAGTCCATGCCCACCCCGCCAGCAGGGCGCCAAGGCAGATGGCACCGATTGCCGCAGCGATGAGCGCGGGCCGTCGGCGCAGCTTGGGTGGTGGCGCGAGGGCAGTGGCGGCCGGGCCCTCCTGCTTACGAGTCCCGTCGATCCGGGTGGCTGTACCGCTCATACTTCGCTGCCTCTCCGCTGCCCGCTACTGCACGAGCACCTGCGCTTCCCCGACCGCAATCGCGACCGATCGTGTGAGGCCGTCCAGCCGGATGGTTCCGGTCTGGCCCGCCCCTTCCCATGTGATGACCCAGTCCGAGGTGGCGGTCACCGTGTACTTCCCGCCTTGCTCCTGAGAGCTCGACTCTTCATAGGTGTGCCCGCAGTCCGGCGACTTCGAGTTGCCGTACGACGCCTCGTACGGCGTGCCGGCGGTCGTGCAGATCACCTCGGTGCCGTCGCCCATGTCCCAGGTGATCTTGTGGACCTTGGCTGTGGCGGTGACCGTGATCCCGCCGGCGCTGGCGGACTCTGTGATCGGTCCGACCGTTTGGCTGTCGGGGTTGGCTGCCCACATCCACACGGGCATCCCGACGATGCCGATGCTGCCTTCGGCCGGCTCTGGCGTGATCCCGATGTCGATGGCCCGCAGGTTCATCTGCTCGATGGCGATCTGCGCGACCTCGCCCGGTGACGGTCCGGCGCCGGAGTTCGGCGGCGGGTCAGCAGACCAGATCCAGATGAGGAGATCGGTCTGCGGCTGAAAGCAGTTGTAGACGGCGCCGTCCCCGGGCTCGTGCCCCTGCCAGTTCGGATCACCAGCCGGTGGCTGGGGGTCAAGGAGCGAGATGTAGCAGTTGTAACCGTTGGACCAGTAGCCGTACTCACTAGAGCAGGGGACTGGCCCAGGCGGGGGCTTGGTGATCCCTTGACTAGTGCCATCCCAATAGCAGGACGCCCCGGAACCGGTGTCTTTCGGCCCGTCGCCGCCGGGCTCGCCCGGGCCACCTGGCGTCCCGGGAACCTCGACCCAGATCAGGCAGACGCCCGTCTCGGGGTCCGTGACCTGACAGTCCGTGTCGGAGTACGACGCCCCTTGGGCAAGTCCTAGCAGCCCCGCGGCTGCGAGTGCGGTGACGACGACACGGGCTACGAGGCTTCGCATGGCGTGCGCTCGATGTCCTGGCTGGAGGCAACGCGCCATCCGCCATCGGGATCGGTGTCCCACTGATAGTTCGACACGAGAAACTGAATCCATCCGGTGTCCGGTCGGTCGGGGCTGATGACCGACTTGCCGTTCGCGTCGATGACGTCGACCTGGCTCACGTCGAAGCAGAGGTCGATCTGAACCGTCGGGACTTTGCCGGCCTTCGGGTTGGAGTTGTCGAGGTTGACCGACTGAACCTCCAGCTCTGCCACCTTCGTCCTGCCGACTTGGTGGAGCCCCTGCTTGCGTTCCTTTTTGAACAGGTTCTGTTGGGCTGCCAACTCGGTGCTGGTGGCGACGTCCTCGAGCAGCGTCAGCGGCTGCGCGGAGTCCTGGCGAAGCTGGTTGCGGACGTCGTAGTACCTCCGCAGGACGGCAGACGCCGCCTCTGAGGCAACGTCGCTGTCAGATCGCGGGGTCGGCGTCGCTGTGGTCGAGGCTGATGAACTCGGGGAAGGACTCGGGTTCGTCGTCGGATCATTGCCGCCGTCGGCGCAGGCGGTCACCGCGACCAGCAGCAGTACCGCAGTCGCTACCCGAGTTGCTCCTCGTACGTGCGTCATGTCCGAGATCCCTTGCCCCCGCGCGGGAGCGCACGCCGCCATGCCGACTGGCCGGCTTGATCGCCGCTCTCGCATCCTACGACACAAATCGGACGTGACAACCGGGCTGCGTTTCATCTGCATCTCCTTCATGCTCGCGGCCGGTAGCGCGCCGCATGCTCGGTAGGTGCGCCGCGCCGATCGCCTCGACTGCGCCCGTCCCGGTCGACCTCGCCCCTTCTTCGACATACACCTCATGCAGAACGAGGAGGGCTCCGCGGCCCGGAGCCTGTGGACAACTTGGCCCGAACTGGGGGCTGTGGAATGACGCGCACACCTCCATGCCAAGGAGGTGTGCAGGGTGACCGTTTCGATGAGGAAGATCTCGGCGGGCCGCGGCTACGACTACCTGCTCAAGAGCGTGGTCCGGGGGGACGCCAACATGGCCGACCCGAACCCGGTCACGCGGTACTACACCGAGGCGGGCACCCCGCCGGGCCGCTGGATGGGTTCGGCACTCCATGCCTTCGGCAACGGCGAGATCAAGCGCGGGGACATGGTGACGCCGCAGCAGCTCCAGCTCCTGATCGGCGCGGGGCTGGACCCGGTCACCGGCGAGAGGCTGGGCAGGGCGTTTCCCACGTTCCCGACCCTCATCAAGCGCATGGCCGACCGCGCGGCCGAACTCCCGTCCGACCTCACCGACGACCAGCGTCAGGCTGCTCTTGCGCAGATCAAGGCCGAGGAGTCGAAGAAGCAGAGAGACGGGGTGGCGGGCTTCGATTACACGTTCAGCGTGCCCAAGTCAGTCTCCGCACTGTGGGGTGTGGCCGACGCTGGCACCCAGGCGCTCATCGTCGAGGCCCACCACCAGGCCGTTGCCGAGGTGCTCGACTTCATGGAACGAGAAGTGATCGCCACGAGGAGGGGGGTAGCCGCCGGCGACGGTGCCGTGATGCAGGCGGACATCATCGGAGTTGCCGCCACGGCGTACGACCACTGGGACTCCCGGCTGGGCGATCCGCAGCTTCACACCCACGTCGTCATCTCCAGCAAGGTCAAGACGACGGAGGACGGGCGATGGCGCAGCCTGGACGGGCGACCGATGTTCGAGGCGAATGTCCCGATCTCTGAGCACTACAACGCGGTGCTGGCCGACCGCATGACCCGACTGTTCGGGGTTGAGTGGGAGCAGCGGGATCGGGGCAAGAACCACAACATCGCTTGGGAGCTGGCGCCCGTCCCCGAGGAGCTGATCCACGAGTTCTCCAGCCGCAGCTCCCACATCGAGCAGGAAGCTGATCGATTGATCGCGGAGTACGAGGCCGCGCACGGGCATCGACCGTCCAAGAAGCAGATCATCGTGATGCGGGCACAAGCGACTCGAGCCACTCGCCCCGAGAAGGAGATCCACTCGCTGTTCGACCTCACCACCGAATGGCGACGACGTGCACAGAAGATTCTGGCGAGGGGCGCCGTCGAGTGGGCGGAGGAAGTCACCTTCCATCCCATCGCCCGTCCTACCCTCCGGGCCGACGATGTGCCTCTCGACGTGGTCGGCGAGGTGGCCGTTTCCGTTGTCGGCGCGGTCGAGGAGAAGCGCCCGACCTGGAAACACTGGAACCTCTGGGCCGAAGCATCCCGTCAGACGATGGGCTGGCGCTTCGCCAGCACCGAGGACCGCGAGGTCGTGGTCGGGATGATCGTCGACGCGGCGAAGCAGGAGTCGCTGACTCTGACCCCGCCGGAGTTGGTGACCACCCCCGAGGTCTTCCGCCGACCCGATGGCACGACGCGCTTCCGGCCACGGCACTCGGTCGTTTTCACCTCCGAGGCGCTGCTAGCGGCCGAGGACCGGCTGCTGGCTCGCGCGGAGGACCTGTCGGCCCCGGAGGTCGACCTCGCCGTGATCGAGCGGGTGACCCGCAAGGAACACCTGTTGTCTGCCGAGCAGTCCGAGACCCTGGGGGGCATCGCTGTGTCCGGGCGGCAGGTCGACCTTCTCGTCGGCCCGGCCGGTGCAGGCAAGACCACCGCGATGCGCGCGCTGAAGACGGCCTGGACGAAGGCCTACGGAAGGGGGAGCGTGGTCGGCCTCGCCCCCAGCGCAGTCGCGGCGCAGGTACTGGCCGAGGACTTGGGCATCGGTTGCGAGAACACAGCGAAGTGGCTTCACGAGTTCGACCGTGGGCGGGCTCAGTTCCGCAAGGGTCAGCTCGTCATCATCGACGAGGCCACCCTCGCCGGCACCCTGGCCCTCGACCGGCTCACAGCGCTCGCGGCCGAGGCGGGCGCGAAGGTGCTGCTGGTCGGCGACTGGGCGCAGCTCCAGTCAGTCGATGCGGGCGGGGCGTTCAGCCTGCTGGCCTCCGCCCGTCCTGATACCCCCGAACTGAGCGAGGTCCACCGTTTCACGCACGAGTGGGAAAAGACCGCTTCGCTGGACTTGAGGCACGGTCGGGCGGAGGTCATCAGCACGTACATGGCCAAGGACCGGGTCCAGGAGGGCGCGACCGACGTGATGATGGACGCCGCCTACCTCGCCTGGGCGGCTGACGTGAAGGGCGGGCGTACGTCGATCCTCGTCGCCGAGGCGATGGAGATGGTGACCCGTTTCAACCGGCGAGCACGCGCCGACCGCATCGTCGCCAACCCTGTCGGTGACATCGAGGTCAACCTTGCCGACGGCACCCAGGCGTCCGAGGACGACCTGGTCATCACCAGGCACAACGACCGCCGCCTCCACACCCTGCGCGGCGGCTGGGTCCGCAACGGTGACCGCTGGACCGTTACCCGAGTTCACAAGGACGGCTCGATGCAGGTCCAGCGCCTCGGCGTCGCCTTCGGTGGCACGGTCACCCTGCCTGCGGCGTACGTCGCCGAGCACGTCGACCTCGGCTATGCCGTTACCGCCCACCGAGCCCAAGGCCTGACCGTCGACACCTCACATGTCGTGGTGACTGGCTCGACCACGCGGGAGAACCTGTACGTCGCCATGACTCGAGGCCGGGACTCCAACATCGCCTACGTCGCGCTCGACAAGGCCGACGAGGGCCACGCCCCTCCCGAGCCCGAGGAGGTGAACGCGCACACCGTTCTCTACGGCGTCCTCCAGCACATCGGCGGGGAGCTGTCGGCGCACCAGATGATCGTTGCTGAGCAGGAACGGTGGTCGTCCATCGCCCAACTCGGCGCGGAGTACGAAACCATCGGAGCTGTCGCCCAGCGCGAACGATGGGTAGCGGCGATCAGGAGCAGCGGCCTGACCGATGCCCAGGTCGAGCAGGTGCTGGCCTCGCAGTCGCTCGGACCCCTCACCGCCGAGCTGCGCCGGGCCGAGTCCGACCACCACGACGTCGATCGACTCCTGCCAGCCCTCGTCGCCCGAAGGTCTCTCGACGACGCCGAGGACATCGGTGCCGTTCTCATCAGCCGACTTCAGCAGGCAGCCCAACCGAAGAAGGGCAAGCGTCGCCCGTCCCCGAAGCTGGTCGTCGGCTTGATCCCGGTCGCTGATGGCCCGATGAGTCCCGAAATGGCCAAGGTGCTCGGCGAACTCGCCGATCTCATGGAAGGACGGGCGATGACGCTGGCCGAGAGGGCGGTCGAGGACCAGGCGTCCTGGCTGAAGCGGCTGGGCACCCCGCCGACGACCGAGGTAGCCCGGCGTCGTTGGCTCCACGAGGTCAGGACGGTCGCCGCGTACCGCGATCGCTACACGGTGGAGGGGCGCAGGGCTCTTGGCGAGCCGCAGAACGAGGCGCAGAAGCTCGACGCAGCCCGCGCCGAGCAGGCGATTCGTCGTGGCCGGGCCATTGCCGAGGGCGCCGCCAACGCCCAGGACGGGCGCAGCCATGCTGTCGAGCGGAGCGGACGTGCGATCGGGTAAGGGCTACACAGAGGCAGTTCCTGCCGAGTTCTCCACAGGACCGTCCCACCTGCGCCCGTCCTGTCGGGCGTCAGGTCGTATGGGTGGAGTGAGACCAACCGAAGGAGACCCCCGTGCTCACCATGCTCTGGAACCTCAGCGCCGCGATCCGCGGCTATCTCCGTGCCTACATGCCCAGCAACCGAGCCGTCGACTGGCTCCGGAGCCAGCGCGGCCTCAAGTGGGCGATCCCCGTCGCGCTGGCGGCTACGCCCGCCTACCTCGGGGCATTGGCGCTATGCGTCCAGTTCGCCTCGCGCCCCGGCCTCGGTTGGCTCAACGTCCTGATCTTCCTGTTCTTCTGGAACGCGATGAAGTTCACCTGGATGGCGGTGCTGTCGCCCCTCTTGATGATCCGGAATCGCATCAGTCGCACGCATCAGACGTCGGTAGACGCTCGGGCATACGAGTCGAGCTCCTTCACGAGATCAGTGAGGGCCGCAATCTCCGCGTAGCTCGGCGCCAACTCATACGCATGATGGTGTGACGCCTGCGATAAGGCATCCCAGGCGTATTGAGCTGTCGCGGCGAGGTGGGGCGCCTCGTCCTGGTAGAGAACCTCGATGCAGCCGAGCAGTGTGCGGGTGTTGGCTTCTCCCGGCTCATAGCCCTTCGATCGAACAAGCCTGCCGAGGATCTCTTCGAGCGCTGACCTCGTGACCCACGCGGCAGCCCGGACGGAGTGGACTCGGACGGGCAGCGTTCCGTCCAGGAGCGCGGTGGCCTGATCGAGCGGGGAGGTCACTTCACGCCGTTCTTGATGTCGGCAAGAGTCTTCTCGACGTCGCGGCAGGCATCAATCGGATCGCCGTGTTCGAGCTTGAAGTGGATTGAATTGGCCTTGCGGAGCGCCCACTTCCGGTAGCTGGCCTTGTCGAGCCATGTGTCGATCTTCGAAGGGTCGTCGATCGCAAGCGCGAGACGGTCCCGTGTCTTCGGCGCGTCTTCCCACGCCTTCTCGACCAGTTCGTGAGTTGCGCCGTTCGACAGCTCTCGAGCGAAGTACGTCTCCCGAGCCTGTGCCTCCAGCGCCATCCGGAGGAGGCCCGGAAGCACGCGACGTCGCGTTTCTTCCGGAAGGTCACTGTCCTTCACCAGGCCGAAGGCATCCCTCAAATAGCGTTCGGCGGGGCTGAAGGTCACGACCGGCGTTACCTTGGAGTTGGCTTCTCGAACAACCTCCAGCACCTTGATTGGGACATCCTTAGGCGCCCGACGTACTGCGCTGGCGAACCGGTCGTCGTGCGAGAAGACGACTACCTGCCTCGTCTTCGCGATCTCAAGTAGCACCTTGACGAGACCGTCTACCTTGGCGGGGTCCATCGCTTGCACGGGGTCGTCGAGTACGACGAAGCGGAACGGGCTCTCAGGCATTGTGGCTCTCGGAAGGAACAGGGCCAGCGCGAGCGAATGGAGCTCGCCTTGGCTCATGACCGCGAGCGCGCCGGCATCCTCGCCGTCGACCTCGGCCGCTATCACCACGTGGCGGCGAGTATTGGAGCTCTCCAGCGTCAGCCCGGCAATCTCGACGTTGCTCTCCTGGCGGAGGCCCGCCCAGATCTTCTTCGCCTCGTCAGCGATGGGTTTGACACGTTCGTTCTTGAGGACGATCTCGTTGTCCTTCAGCCACTTGTGGGCCAGTGTGGCCGTAGTCGCCGCAGGCTTTGCCGATTCCCACGCCTCCGCCGCATCGGCGAACGCAGCCAGGCGAGCAGCGACTTTGCTCCATGTCTCATCGAGGTTGCCGACGAGATCATCTGCCGTCGTCTGCAGAGCAGCAAGCGCCGCGCGAGCCGGCTCCACCTTTGTGGTCAGATGTTCGGTCAGGGCGAGTGGGTCGGAGGGGGCCGCGGCCCATACCTGCCAAGCAGCGGTCACGGTCTCGGCAAGTCCGGCTATTTGAACGGGCAGGTCGGCCTTGAGTGCCCCGGGTACGGGGCTGATCAGGGACCGGGCGCTGCTGAGCGCCGCGGAGTGCCGAACCCGGGCGGCTTGCAGTTCCGAGAGCTGCTCGTTGTCCCTCTCAAGTTCGGCACGAAGAGCCGCGACCCGTGCTGCATCGAGGAGGCCAGCGGCACAGACGGGGCACGCCTGGTCGCCCTCGTGGTCGTGTACGCCGATCGCGGCGCTGATCAGTTGACTGCGTCGCTGGAGCGCCTCCCCGACGCGGTCCCCGACATCGGCAAGGTGCCCAACGGCGGCTCGGAGCTCCTCTGCGGTCGACCGACAAGCTTCCTCCGATGGAAGGCCAAGCGGGAGCAGCGCGCGAAGGCGAGTCCCGACGCCGGTGTCGGGAGTCGTGCCCGTCGCAAGGCGGCGAAGCTCGTCGGTGTCGAGTGCCTTCGCACCAAGGAGCGCCGCTGCCTGTGTCGCACGCTCGTCCTCGAGTGCGTCAAGGGACTGCAAGACGGTCTTCCTGTCGCTCCGTAGAGCTGCCTCAGGGGCGACTGATGCCTTGCGGTGCTCGTCGAGAGCCTTGACTGCGGCCGTCAGTTGCTCCAGCCCGAGCACCGTCGAGATGGCGTCGTACAGAACCTTGGGCTCAGCAGAGAGAAGTGCGCCGAGCTCCTCGTAGGTGAGCATCGGCCGAAACGTTGCCAGCGGGCCCGCCCAACCGAGGCTCGCAGCGCCTGCCTGCTTCTTCTCGCCGTGCCGTTGCAGTGAGGTCACCATTCCATCGAGGTCGGCGGCACTGGGCCACTCGATGCTCAGCCGTGTGGGACCGACGCCCTCCTCGGCCAGCGTCACGTCGATTCGGGTCGGATCGCCATCGTGGATGTTGCGCCACCGCTCCTTCCACTGGCTCGCGCGTGCATGCCAGCGATAGGTGGTCCCGGTCAGCGCCACTTCGAGTGCTTCGGCGAAGCTCGACTTGCCGGAGCCGTTCCGACCCGAGACGACGGTGAGTGACGGGAACGGGTCGAGATCCAGTTGCGATTCGGGGCCGATGCCGCGAAAGCCGCGCACTTTGATCTGCTTGAGGAAGGCGCCGACCGGCTCAGCCTCTTCGCTGACCTCAGCCGTTGGTGCGGGCGGTGCATATCCGGCCATGTCTGCCAGCGCTGTCTTACCCTCCAATGCCGCAAGGATGAGCAGCTTCGCTTCGTCGGACAGCTTCGCGTCCGCGTCCAGGCGCGCACTTACCCATGACGTTAGATCGCTGGTCATTTTCTTCCCCCTCGGCGGCTCGTCGTCCGGACAACGCTAGTGGGGAGGTCCGACGCTGTCCGTAGACAATGCCGAACTTGCTGTCCGAGCAGCTGACCGACGTCATCGACTTGTCATCGCGCCCTAAACGCGGGCGGCAATAGCATTTCTATGCCCTGAGCAGACCGCGAATCGTGCGGGTTGCGCACGTCATGTCGGTGGACGTCGGTAGGGTCATACACGACGAACTGACGCTATGGAGGATCTGTGCCGGACATCTTCGACAATCTGAAGACAGAGTCGGCGATCGGACCTGCCCTCCAATCGGCCTTGACTGCCTTCGACACGTGCGACGTTGCGACTGGCTACTTCGACCTCCGCGGCTGGGCGAGTTTCGCCGACATCGTCGACAGCAAGGTCGCGACCCGGAATCCCGAGGACCCAGCGGTAGCCAGAGTCCTTGTCGGCATGGTCATGCCGGCTGACTCGGCACTGATGCTCTCTGCGCTGCAGGACGTCGTTCAGCCCCCGCCGTACGGCTCCGACATCAACGACATGTCCAAGGCCCTGGCGGCCAAGGAGCAGCTGGTCAAGCACTTGCGTACCCAGCTGATGCGAGGGCTGCCGTCTGCTGCGGAGCAGAAGACGCTCCAACAGCTCAAGTCCCAGCTTGAGTCGGGCGCCCTCGCGATGAAGGTGTTCACGACCGCGCCCCTTCACGGCAAGACCTACATCTTCCACGCACCCGGCAACGCGTTCGCTGAGCGTCGCGCGTACGTCGGCTCGTCGAACCTGACGAACGCAGGCTTCTTCAAGAACCTTGAGCTCAACATCGACGTCACTGACAATGACGCGTCCGGCAAGTTGGCTCAATGGTTCACGGATCGCTGGGATGATCCGTTTTCGCTACAGATCACGGCAGAGATCATCGAGCTGATCGAGGAATCCTGGGCGGCCGAGACCCAGCCGACGCCGTACGAGGTCTACCTCAAGGTCTGCCACGCGTTGTCCGAAGACGCGCGCGAGGGCATGGGATACGTCCTGCCTCCGTCTGTTGAGAACCTGCTCCTGGACTATCAGACGACTGCGGTGCGCACACTGGCCCGACGGATCGTCCGCCGCGGCGGGACCATGCTCGGAGACGTCGTCGGTCTCGGCAAGACGCTGACCGCCATCGCGACCGCGCTGATGCTGGAGGCAGCAGAGGACTACACGACACTTGTGCTCTGTCCCAAGAACCTTGAGGACATGTGGGCGAAGCACCTCGACAAGTACGGTCTCCTCGGTGCCCGTGTCGTGCCCTACTCGATGGCCGACAAGGTTCTGCCGGAGCTGAAGCGATTCCACCTCGTCATCTGCGATGAGTCCCACAACCTTCGAAACAACACGACCAAGGCTTCGGAGGCCATTCAGGACTATGTCAAGCGCAACGGCTCCAGGGTGTTGCTGCTGACCGCCACTCCGTACAACCTTGCCTTCGCGGACGTAGCCAATCAGATCGGCCTCTACATCGACGATGACGAGGATCTCGGCATCCAGCCGACCGCCGCGATGGCAAAGGACCCGACCCTCGTCGACAAGGTCGACGGCAAGATCACGACGCTGGCTGCGTTCCGTCGCTCAGAGGAGCCCGAGGACTGGAAGCGCCTGATGAGCGACCATCTCGTGCGCCGCACCCGGTCGTTCATCAAGCGCACCGCCAAGAAGGAGACGGTGACGCTGCCGAACGGCTCCACCGTGGAGCGCGAGTACCTGGAGTTCGCGAACGGCCAACGGTTCCACTTCCCGACTCGCGTGCCTAAGCCGCTGAGCCTGGATTTCGCACATGACGACCCGGCGAGGCTCATGGAGGCTGACCAGACGCTCGATGACATTCGTGATCTGATGTTGCCTCGCTACCGGCTGGCGGAGTACGACGACCCGAAGGCTCCGCACTCAGCGAACGACACCAAGATCCTGGCCGACATCCGCTCAGGCCGCGGCAACGTGAGTGGCTTCGTCCGTATCGGCCTGTTCAAGCGGCTGTCGTCATCTGGGCACTCGTTCATCCTGAGCCTGCAGCGCCAGCGAGCCCGCAACGAGCTGTTCATCTATGCCATGGATAACGGCTTGGACGTCCCACTCGGAAGCTTCGGCGACCACCAGTTCATGGTCTCCGACGAGGACCTTGAAGAAGACGAGGAGATGGGTGGCAGCTTGGAGTCCCGCTACCGCGAGCTCCAGCGGCGCCTGCCCTCCTCGACGAAGTGGCTCAGTTCCAAGGTCTTCAAGTCCACGCTAAAGAAGGACCTGGGACGTGACAACCGCATCGTCACCGACATGCTCGACCGGTTTGGTGCTTGGGACCCGTCAAAGGATTCGAAGGTCAACGCACTGGTCGACATGCTCCGTGACGATCACTCGGGCGAGAAGGTCCTGATCTTCACGGAGTACGCCGACACGGCGGGGTACGTCGCGAAGGCACTGAAGGATGCAGGTATCGCGAATGTCGGCCTGGCCTTCGGCGACTCGGACGACCCGGCCGCCATCGCACGCCGGTTTTCTCCTGACAGTAACCGACTTCCCGGGGAGGAAGACGAACCGAAGCCGGTCGAGAATCCGATCGATGTGCTCATCGCTACGGATGTCCTGTCGGAAGGCCAGAACCTTCAGGACTCTCACATCGTCGTCAATTACGACTTGCCCTGGGCGATCATTCGCATCATCCAGCGCGCCGGTCGTGTCGACCGAGTTGGACAGAAGTCGGACAAGGTCTTCATCTACATGCTCACGCACGAGAAGGTCGAGGACGCCATCCGCCTGCGCCAGCGAATCCGCCAGCGCCTTGGCGATAACGCGGCCGCATTCGGATCGGACGAGCGGTTCTTCGGTGACGCCAAGGAGGTCAATGTGCTCGATGACCTCTACAAGGGCGCGGTCCCAGGAGAGGACGAGTTGGAGCAAGAGGAGGGCGAAGCCGACGCCGTCAGCGAGGCGTGGCTCGTCTGGTCGAAGGTCAAGGAAGAGACACCAGCTATTGCGGCCAAGGTCATCAGGATGCAGGACATGGTCCACAGCACCCGTGACCCGTACGACAACGAGACGAAGACTGGTGTGGCGACCTACGCCAGCACCTCAACGGGCATCGACGCGTTCGCTGCGTCGTTCGACAACCCTGATGGTGGTGACGCGTTGGAGCGGCTACTGACACCTCTGGAGGCGCTACACATCTTCCGTGCCCAGGAGACAACGCCTACCGTCACCCAGCGCGCGGATCACTTCGCCCGCGAAGCAGCTCTTGTGCAGGGCAAGCTCAGTACCGAGATGGTCGCGGCTGGTGCTCTCCGGGGCATCCGCAAGTGGGCCGTGGAACGGCTCGGTGGGACGATCTTCGGTGCAGACGCCAGCGACGCCGTGAGCGCCATGATGGAGCGCCCGCTGACCGAGTACGCGAACTCCCGCCTTCGGCAAGCTCGGCGGAGCAAGTACGCCGACCAGGATCTCGCCGACTTGGTCAAGCAACTGCATGACGAGGAGCGGCTGGTGATCGGCACAACCGACCAGGAAGAGATCAAGATCCTCTGCTCGATCGGGGTAACCGCACGATGAGCGACGCACTGGTTCAGAAGGCAGACTCCGAGGACTTCGACCACCTCTTCCGGCTCGACCTGTTCTGGGGAGGTCCCGACCACGCGCCAATCCAGATCGAGCTTGATGATGGGTCCAAGGTCACGGCCACCAATGTGTCGTCCTACAAGGGCGTCCGAGTATGGGAGGTTCCGGCCCTTCCCGGTTCCGCTGGCGAGGCGAAGCTCGACCAACTCATAGCCAAGAACTCCACCAACCGTCTCGTGATCTTCCACGACGACGGGAAGCAGGTTTGGCGCTGGCCGTCACGCAGCAGCAAGGGTGGCGGCGTCATCTCGCGCCCGGCCCGGCACGTCCACAAGGTCGGAAACCCCGACCCGAAGTTCGCCGCCAAGCTCGACGCGATCCGGCTTCCCCAGACAGGGGTCGACGTCAACGAACTCCTTTCGCGTGTCCGGGGCGCGTTCGATGTCGAGACGAAGAACGAAACCAGACGCGCATCAAAGCTCATGGCCCAGATGTACGCCGCCGTCGAAAAGGGCTACCCGGCAAGCTTCGACGTCAAGCAGCGAGACCACGAGATCTCGGTGACGCTCGCGCGGGTCCTCTTCCTACTCTTTGGCGACGACACCGAGATGTGGAAGTCGGAGGACGGGGAGCCCCTGCCGGACCTGTTCCAAGACTTCATCAAGGACCACACAGACCGCGACGGCGCCGACATCGCTGCTCGACTCAACTCGTTGTTCGTCGCATTGGATACCGCTCCAAACAAGCGCGCCGGGCTGGCTCCGGAACTTGCGATGTTCCCGTATGTCAACGGAGGCATCTTCGACGAGAAGATCACCCTGCCCGAACTCGACAACGACTTTCGCAAGGCCATCCTCGATGCCTCGGCTGTCGACTGGTCCACTATCAGCCCGGCCATCTTCGGCTCGATGTTTCAGTCTGTGCGCGACGCGCAGACGCGCCGCGAGCTCGGGGAGCACTACACATCCGAGGAGAACATCCTCAAGACCCTGAATCCGCTGTTCCTCGACGAGCTTCGTGCTGAGTTCGATGCTGCCCGCGAACGAGACACGGCACAGAAGCGTATCAACGCCCTCAACGCCTTGTGGAAGAAGATCGGCGACATCCGGTACATGGACCCAGCCTGTGGGTGTGGCAACTTCATCATCGTCGCCTATCGGGAGTTGCGCGACCTTGAGCTTCGGATCATGGATGCGCTCGCTGACAATCAGCAAGGCGAGGACGCCGCGGCCCTCGACGCCGACTGGACGCACCTGCTGAAGGTCACTCTCGACCACTTCTACGGCATCGAGATCGACGAGTGGCCCGCGCGCATTGCCGAAACCGCGATGTTCCTCATCGACCGCCAGTGCGACCTCAAGATGAAGGAGCGATTTGGCGTCGCCCCGGAGCGCTTGCCGATCCAGAAGTCCGCGAAGATCAGCGTCGGTAACGCGCTTCAGCTGTCGTGGGCGGAGATACTCGAGCCGTCCGAGAATGTTGTGGTGGCGGGCAACCCGCCGTTCCTAGGGATTTCGCTCCGGTCAGCTGCGCAGACAGCCGAGCTGCAGGCGGTATGGGGAGCCCGCTACCACGGCACCTTGGATTACGTGACCGGGTGGCATGCGTGTGCCTTGAGCTACTTCGGTGCGATTGCAGCTCGTTGGGCATTTGTCACGACCAACTCGATCATGCAAGGCGAAGCAGCTGCACCACTTTTCCGGCCCATCCTCGACGCCGGATGGCAGATCAAGTTTGCGCACCGTACCTTCAAGTGGACGTCTGAAGCATCCGGCCAAGCCGCTGTTCACTGCGTCATCATCGGGTTCGCTCGTGACCCGGGGGTCAAGCGGCTCTTCGACTACCCAACCATCGACAGCAGCCCAGTCGAGGTGACTGGGGTCAAGACCATTAACCCGTACCTCGTCGACGCCGCAAATGTCCTGGTCGAGTCCGTAAGCCGTCCGCTAAACCCCCAGATGGGCGAGGTCACGTACGGCAACAAGCCGACTGACGGTGGTTGGTTGATTGTCGAGGATGACGCGCTTGCCGAGGCTCGGGCGGATTCGGTGGCCGCGAAGTATTTGCGACCATACGTAGGTGCACGCGAACTGCTGCATGGAGTTCAGCGTCACTGCCTGTGGTTGGTTGACTCCACACCATCAGAGAGGAAGCACAGTCCATTCATCTCCGAGCGCGTGAAGGGCCGGAGGACGTTCCTGCTTGACAGTGACGCCGCATCTACTCGTGCGTATGCAGATCAGGCTCACCTGTTTCGGCAGATCTCGCAGCCCGAGGTCCCATACCTCTGCATTCCTCGACACGTGAGCGAGACTCGCCCGTACTTCCTGAGCGCTCGATTTCCTGCGTCGGTGATTTGTAGCGATGCGAACTTCCTTAGTGAAGACGCAGACGGCATGGTGTTCGCGATCATCTCGTCGAAGATGTTCATGGTGTGGCAGCGAACGGTCGGTGGACGCATAAAGTCAGACATTCGCTTCAACAAGTTGTTGTCGTGGAACACTTTCCCGCTGCCAACGCTGACGGAGGCTGACCGAACGGCCATCATCGACGGCGGGCATGGTGTACTTGAGGCGCGAGCAACGCTCTCTGATGTGTCGCTCGCGGGCATGTACCCCGCGTCAGGGATGGACCCGGGGTTGCAGCGCGCGCACGACTCGCTGGACAAGGCGGTGGACATGACTTTCGGTCTGAAGCACGCAGATCGGATCACTGACTTGGAGCGCCAGGAGATCCTCTTCGCCAAGTATCTGGAACTCTCGTCAGGACTTCTAGCGGGCCTAAGTGCCACAAGATCCTCGCGACGGCGGACGACGAGAAGACCCTCATGAATGTCAACGAAGGCGTTCTGTCACCAAGGGCCCACAACCACCTCCGATAACGACTCGATCCGATCGTCGCGAAAGATACTCGGCTCCGAGCTGACGAGGCATAGATGGGACTTAGAGGTCTGCCGCTCACCTCGCCAAGGTGCACGCGCCTGTCGTCAGTAGACGTGTGGGTGAGGATTTCGCAGCGCCTCGACGAGGTCGGGCCGGGCGGTAAGCGCGTCCCGCAGTCCACGCTTCGCTCGTGTTGTGCGCTGGTCGAGGTTCGCAACAGAGATCCCCAGCTCGGCAGCGAGCTCTGCCGCAGTGTCGTTATGGATGTAGCGCCGGCGGAGTAGGTGAGCCTCCTCGGCGGAAACGAGGGCGAACAGGTTATCGATGACCTCTCGACTCACGGCCGGCGCCGACGCGAACTGCGTCGAGCGCATGACTGCCATCGCCAAAGAGACCGGGTCTTCCTCGCCTTCGGCGAAGTTGTCAGCTGGGCGCCGCTGATCCGCGCGGGCGCGGTCGACGATGGCGTTCGACGTAGCAGTCTCGAGCCAGGCTGCAACGTTGGCGGGTGCATCGCCGTCGGGCCACGCTTGGAGGTACTTCATGAGGACGTCCTGGAAAAGGTCCTGGCGATCCTCAATCGACAGTCCGGCCCGGTAGCCGCGACGCCACACGATGGGTCTCGCGATCGCAACCAGTTCGTTCTTCTCCACGGTCGAAAGCGTAGGGCTACTGACCGACACTTCCGCGTGAACCGACGTCGAAGCCTGCCTTGTCGGCGAATGCGTCGACCCGACGCGTCATAGCGACGAGTGCCGTCGCCAGCTTCGCAGTCGAGATGGACGCAGACACTGGCCGATGGCGGTACACAAAGTCGGGGTTGAAGCGGTTCCACTGACCGGATGCATAGGTCTTGGGAAGGAGGTCCTGATCGAGGATGGCTTCGAGGTCAGAATGGTCGAAGAACTCGACGAACTCGCTCTCGGCGATGTGAGCTCGTTGGGTCACGTGCTTCTCGCCTTGCAACTCAGGGTCTTCGACCGTCAGTTGGTATCGAAGCTGCTTGTCGATGACTTGGTATTGCCAGCCGATCATCCGGGTGGGCGCAACGCGCCGCCAGTAGCTGATGAGGCCGCAGCCGCCGCGGCCGCCCTCGACAACGAAAGACTTCGGTTCATCCAGTTGCGCCTGCACGACTTGAGCGAGGCCGCTGATTCGCGTCTTGTAGATGGCGCCGTCGAGGCTTCCGCCGGGCATCTGGCCGACGACCTGCACAGCCGAGAACGGCTCGTCGAGTGCTTGCGCTGGATCGAGCGCTTATGCAAGCGCGACCAGCCGCTGGACCAGCGCACGATAACGGGTGAACAAGTCGGCCGTGCGTCCAAGCGCAGGGGCGTCAACCAGTTCGAGCGCATCAGAGACCGCGGAGTAGTTCACGTGGACCCACGGAGCTGGCAGGTCGAAGGACGGGTCCATCAGGCTGAGGAGAACGTAACGCGTGTTCGACGCCCCTGCCTCACCGTGGTTGGGCGACCAAGGTAGCGCGACAGGGTTGTACTTCAGGAGTTGCGCCGGATAGGGGATGGAGTACAGCTTGTTCTCGACCACGACCTTCGGATGGGCATCGACAGGATCGACCACCACGTCGAGGTGCTTCAACTCTCGCGCGACCCTGATGGCGTCGATGTCGGGATAGGTTGCCCCGCCCAGCACTTCGAGCAGGGGGCGAAGTTCCTGAGGGTGCTTCCGGAGCAGCCACCCCAAGGTGTTGGAATGGAACAGTTCCTGTCCCGCTCGAGATTGCGCCCAGAGCAGGTCATGCTCAAAGGCGTCGAGCAGCGGCAAGACGCGCTCAAGCAAACCCGGTTCGACGGCTTCGTGGGCGATCGGCTCGGATTCGGCGGCGACCGGTTCGGCGCCGGTCGGTGTAACTGACGAATCTGCCAGCACCGCGTTGAGAGGCAGGTAGCGAACCGGGTTAGCTGACCCAGGCCGGAAGAGATGGGCGACGTCGCGACCGACGTACTTGTCTCGATCGGAGGCAACGGAGCCGTTGAAGCCGATCCGGTTCTCGAGCCCCTCGACAGGGGAGTGCAGCCACTCGGCCGGTTCGTAGACCTCGCGCACGAGACCGCCGGCCACGGCGAGCACTCGGACGACGCGCTCCGCGTTCGCGACCGACATCACCCACCACGCGCGGGTGGTCTCGTAGAGCTCGTCGGGAGGGATGTCGTCGTACCAGCTCTTGTTCAGGCGCAGCAGCAGTGCGAGGTCGTCGTTGGGCACAAGTCCGAGGGTAAGCGGCAACGACGGAAGTCCGGTTGTCAGGATTCGCCCACCATCAGCGTCGTACTTCCTGTCCGCCCCATCCGGGGCACCACAGCCAGGAGAACAGCCATGACGCTTCCTCGCCTCACCCTCGCCAACGCCCACTTCGTCACGCCGTTCCTTGCGGTCGGCGGTGACCTGGCCTTCGACAACGCAATCGCTGCGGTGCAAGCCATCGAGCTCGTCAACGGCGGCATCACCCACGTCGTCGACGTCCGGCAGGAGTGCGACGACACCGAGCTGTGGTCCTACGTCCCCGAAGTCACCTATCGATGGGATGGCATCGACGACGCCGGCCAGAAAGTGCCCGCGAGCTGGTTCGAGGACGTCACTCGGTGGGCCGGGGACGCGATCACGTCGGGCGGCGCCGTTCTGACGCACTGCCACATGGGCATCAACCGCGGACCCAGCGTCGGATACGCCGTGCTGCTCCGGCTCGGGTGGGACCCCGTCGACGCCCTGGCGGCCCTCAGATCTGCTCGCCCGATCGCCGCGGTCGCGTACGCCGAGGACGCTCTTGAGTGGCACTTCGGTCGCACGGGCGCCACGGCCCGAGAGCGGGCCGAGGCTCGTCGGGGGGTTGCGCAATGGCGTCGTGAGAACCCACTCGACGTCGTTCGGATCATCCGGTCGATTCGCCGCGAGGATGCGTCCTGACGTCGCCACACCATGCTGTCGGAGGCCTCGGTGATACTCAGAGCATAGAACCAATGGTGCGGCACGAGTCACAATCATGCTATGCTGAGCGCATTACATCGGGTGTACGGTACGGATAGGGGTCGGGCAGATGGCGGTTGGCGGCAAGGTCAAGTACAGCGATGACGACATGCTCGACGCGGTGCGCCAAGCTGCGTTCTTCGTCTCCGGAGCTCTCCGCGGCGAGTCCTACGACGAGTACCGAGCTGCCTTCGGTGGGCCCTGCCGCATGGGCATCATCAGCCGCTTCGGCACTTGGCGAGCCGCGTGCGACGCCGCCGACGTCGCAGCCAACACCACGCGGTCCTACTCGAGTCGTTGGTCGGAGACGGACCTCATCCGTTGGGTCGCTGACTACCTCGCCGCGGACGGCAGCAGCGGTACGTACTCCGGCTACGCGGCCTGGGCCAAGGCTATGAGCGGAGCTCCAAGCGGACCCCGTCTCCGGCAAACCTTCCCGCGGTGGGGCGAGGTCAAGGCCGCTGCGTGCCGCATCGTCGCGGCTCGTGCCGCGCGTGCTGCCTGCCACGGCTTTGTCGGCGGCCACCCGTAACGTCTCAAGGCTCGGCACCCGAGCCCAAAGTCATCAACATCTGGACGCGCTCGGAAGGAGCCGAACATGAAGATCAACGCACTGCTCGACGTCAACGTCGTTGCCCACGAGTCCGAGGATGAGGTCGCTGTCCTGTTGGAGCTGGAGGCCCCGGCGGCGATCTCGGAGGTCACTCGCTCGCAGGCCTCCCTGCAGGTCGTCCTCGATCGCTCCGGCTCGATGACGGGAGTCCCACTGGAGGGCGCGAAGAAGGCGCTCATCGCGCTTGTTCGTCGACTGGAGCCGTCCGACAACTTCGGACTCGTCACCTTCGACGACTCCGCACAGATCGTCGTCCCGGCCGGTCCGCTTACAGACAAGGAGAGCGTCATCCACCTCATCGAGGGCGTGCACTCCGGTGGCTCTACTGACCTCTCGGCGGGCTACCTTCGCGGCCTGCGCGAGATTCGTCGCGTCGCAGGCGACACGGGAGGCACGGTACTGGTCGTCTCCGACGGTCACGTCAACGCGGGGATTCGGAACGTCGACGAGTTCGCGTCGATCACGGCGAAGGCATATGGCGACAGGATCGTGACCTCGACGTTGGGCTACGGCCAGGGCTACGACGAGACCTTGCTGTCAGCGATCTCGCGCTCCGGGTCGGGCAACCACATCTTCGCGGACAACCCCGACGCGGCGGGTGCCGCGATCGCCGGTGAGGTCGACGGACTGCTCAACAAGGTCGTTCAGGCGCTCTCGCTGACGGTCAAGTTCGAGCCGGCGGTGGAGTTCTTGCGCCTCTACAACGACTTGCCCGCGACACAGATCGGTGAGGGCCAGGTCATGATCGAACTGGGCGACCTCTATGCCCAGGAGGGCCGCAAGGTGCTCCTGAAGTTCAAGGTCCCCGCGATCGCGTCGCTCGGGTTGGCCAGGATCGCAACCCTCGAGCTTGCCTACGTCGAACTCCCTGGGCTGGTGGAGCAGGTGGCCTCGCTGCCGATCACAGTGAACGTCGTGCCGGGCGACGAGGCCGCGGGGCGGATTCCTCACCCGACTGTGCACTCCGAGGTCCTCTTCCAAGAGGCACAGGATGTGAAGCGTCAGGCGTCCGAGGCGTTCGAGCGCGGCGAGTTCACCGAGGGGCAGAGGCTCATTGGCGAGACGAAGTCGCGTCTCTCCGCCTCGCTGGGCGCAGCGCCGGAGGCTCTCAAGCCGGAGATCCGGGCCGAGATCGATGAAGTCGAGCGCATGGACCAGATGTCGTACGACATGGGCGTCGGCAGCGCCCCGCTCATGTCGAAGATGAGTCGGGAGTCTTTCCACCGCGGTAGTCGCAAGCGTGGCCGTGCCGCGCGGCCTGAGAGCGAGGAAGATCAGTGACGCCCGACCGAAACCGGAACTCGCGACCAACGAGCCTGGATCGCGGACGGCAGGGCCCGGTGCAGCTCTCCCCCGCGGACGTGAGGAGCCACGTGCGTGGACACGACGGACGGCGCGTTCCGCTGACATGGATCGACCTGACTAGAAGACTGGCCGGCGGGACTCGAACAACTGAACTGGAAGCGATGAGGCGATGCGCGTAGACCTGCACACCCACTCGGTACGAAGCGACGGTTCGGACAGTCCTAGGGAACTGGTCGAGCGAGCTATTGCCGCTGACCTCGACGTCGTCGCGCTTACCGATCACGACACCGTTGCGGGATGGGGGGACGCCGCCGATGCCGGGCAACAGCTGGGCATCAGAGTCGTGCTCGGGATCGAGTTCTCCACCACCAACGAAGGTCGTGGTCAGCACTTGCTCGGATACAACCTCGATCCGGAGCACCCTGCGATCGCGGAGATCCTTATGCGCGGGGCTACCTCGCGCGAAGACCGCGTCGCAGCCTTGTTCGACCGACTGGACGAGCTGGACCTCTCGGTGGATCGCGAGTACGTCACCTCCCTCGCCGGCGGAATCCCGAGCCGAAAGCACGTCGCCGCCGGCCTGGTGAAAGAAGGACACGTCGCGACCGATGACGAGGCATTTGCGTGGTTCCTCAACGAAGGCGGCCCGGCCTACATCCAGCGCTACCGTCCCACGATCGAGGACGCGATCGCGGCGATCCGCGATGCCGGAGGGGTTTCGGTCATCGCCCACCCACGGGATGACAAGCGAGGCCCGGGCATCACGGAGGAGCGCTTCGCCGAGTTGAGTGCCGGCGGGCTCGACGGCATCGAAGTCGACCACGAGCAGCACACCCAAGAGGATCGCGCCGAACTGCGCGCCGTCGCGGCCAACCTCGGTCTCGCCGTGACCGGGTCGAGTGACTACCACGGCACTCGCAAGACCGGCCACGATCTCGGCTGCAACCTCACGGACGCCGAGGCCGCAGAGAAGCTCCTCGGACCGGACTTCGATGGCTGCTGACGGCGTGCGGCGCGAGGAGGCAGGAAACGCATGTTCCTGATCAACGGCAAGCTGCACTGGAGCGCATCCGACCTCACCGCTGCAGCTGAATGCGAGTACGCCCTCCTACGGACCCTCGACCACAAGCTCGGCTGGGCTGACGCGATAGAGAAGAAGAAGGACGCGCTCCAGGAACACATCGGGCGGCTCGGCGACCGGCGCGAGGCCCGGCTGCTCGACGAGCTCACGTCCAAGCGCCAAGTTGCGGTCATGGATCACGTCCAGCCGCCGTACACGATGGAGAAGCTCGAGGCCGCAGGCGACTCGACGCTCAAGGCCTTCATGGATGAGCCCGACGTCATCTACCAGGCGGCGTTCTTCGACGGAGAGTTCTTCGGGTACGCCGACTTCATCGAGCGTGCTGACGACGGGTGGCTGGTGTGCGACGCGAAGCTCGCGCGGTCGGCCAAGCCGAAGGCATTGCTCCAGCTCGGTGCGTACGCCGACCAGATCCAGCGGATGGACCTGCCGCTGTCCTCAACGGTGTCGCTCATGCTGGGCAACGGTGAGCGAGCCGACTTCCGCGTCTCCGACGTGCGGCCAGTCTTCATCGAGCGCCGCGAACGGCTCCGTCACGTGCTCACTTCGCACCAGGCTGGAGGCGTGCCCGTCGCGTGGGGCGACGACCGCTTCGTTGCGTGTGGCCAGTGCCACGAGTGTCAAGCATCCGCCACGGCGACCAACGACGTCATCGGTGTCGCCGGGCTGCGGATGGAGCAGAGACGCAAGCTTCACACGGCGGTGCCAAGCATTCACACGATCGCCGACCTCGCGACTGCGACGGCCAAGCCCGCCGCGATGACCCAGGCAACGTTCGACAAGCTGCGAGCACAGGCGGCGTTGCAGTGGAAGCAGATGCAAGCCGCTGCGGACGCCCCGGTCGCATTCGAGCTGACCGCCACCGCACCAAAGATGCTCGCGCTACTTCCGGCTCCCTCCGAGGGTGACCTGTTCTTCGACTTCGAGGGCGATCCGCTGTACGACGAAGGCGACCTCAGCCGGATAGGCCTCGAATACCTCTGGGGCGTGCTCGACACTGCCGAACACTACGTCCCGATCTGGGCTCACAGCGCGACGGAGGAGCGAGACGCGTTCGCCTCCTTCATGGACCTCGTCGCCGAGCGGCGCGCGCTATACCCCGACATGCACATCTACCACTACGCGCCGTACGAGACGACAGCGCTCAAACGGCTGGCGATGCGCTACCAGACCAAGGAGAAGGAGCTCGACGACCTTCTCCGGTCCGAGGTCTTCGTCGACCTCTATGCAACCGTGCGCGGCTCGGTGCGAGTTGGCCAGCCGTCCTACAGCATCAAGAAGCTCGAACCGCTCTACATGGGCGATCAGCTCCGCTCTGACGACGAGGACGCCGTCGGCGACGGCGGAGCATCCGTGGTCGCCTACCACGAGTACCGCGATCTGCGGATCGACGATCCTCCCGCGGCCGGAGCACGGCTCGCCGCCCTTGCCGACTACAACGAGTACGACTGCCTCTCGACCTTGCGGCTTCGCGACTGGCTCCTGGAACGCGCCGACGAGGCCGGCGTGCGCGACCAGATCGTCCCTCGCATCAAAGACGTGCAGGGTGAAGAGCTGTCGGAGCGGGACCCGGTCTTCCTCGCTCTCATGGCTAAGTCCGGTCCGGAACAGCGAATCAAGCGCGCACCGGAGGAGCAGACGTACGCGATGCTGGCAACATCGCTGGACTACTACCGCCGCGAGCGCAAGCAGTACTGGTGGGAGCACTTCGAGCGCCTCAGTCACCTGGTGGACGACTGGTCCGACGCCAGGGACGTCTTCATCGTTGAGTCGGCCGAGGTCGTTTCGGATTGGGCCGTCCCGGGCGGAAAGGCGACCAACGCCCGCCGTGTCCTACGGCTTGTCGGAGACTGGACCCCCGGCAGCAAGACCGCCTCCGGCGCCCAGGTCGTCTACCTGACCCCAGCGCCGTCGGGTTCGTTCGGCCCAGACGGTGCACCGTACGCCGCAGCCGGGAGCATGAGCGTCGCAGCGGACACTGAAGACCCGCGTGTCCTGCTGCTGACCGAGAGCCGCAAGCCGGACGAGACCTTCAACGACTTCCCGGTCGCGCTGGTGCCCGGCATGCCGCCGAAAACTGACAAGCTCGAAGAAGCAATCAAGGAGGTGGGAGCAGCCGCCGCCGCCGCGCCCTCGCTCCCTGAGCGCGGGGTGCTCGACATCGTCGCTCGCCGCACGCCACGACTCATCAGTGGCTCCCCACTCCCGCGGGGTCAGTCGACCGTCGAGAGCGTCGTCGCGGCACTCACCTCGATGAACGCCTCCTACGTGGCAATCCAAGGCCCGCCGGGGACCGGCAAGACCTACACCGGTTCGCACGTCGTCAAGGAACTTGTCGAGAAGCACCACTGGCGGATCGGAGTCGTCGCTCAGTCACACGCCGTCGTGGAGAACATGCTCGCCGGCATCGTGAAGACCAAGCTCGACCCAACGCTCGTTGGCAAGGGGAAGACCGAGAGCAAGAGCCCCACGTGGACACCGCTCAAGAACGTGCCGAAGTTCCTCGACGAAGACGTCGCCACCGGATGCGTGATCGGCGGTACCGCCTGGGACTTCGCCAATGACAACACGATCGCCCGCGGCACCCTCGACTTGCTCATCGTTGACGAGGCCGGGCAGTTCTCGCTAGCCCCAACCCTTGGTGCGTCCGTCGCAGCCAAGCGGTTGCTCCTCCTCGGCGATCCCCAGCAGCTTCCGCAGGTAAGCCAGGGCACCCACGCCGAACCAGTCGACGAGTCCGCCCTCGGCTGGCTCATGGACGGGCACGACACCATCCCAACCGACCTCGGTTACTTCCTCGCTGAGTCCTATCGGATGCACCCCGCTCTGTGCGCCAAGGTCTCGACTCTGTCGTACGACGGACGACTTCGCTCAGCGGTGGCCGCAGCACGGCGCAGCCTCGACGGCGTCGAGCCGGGACTCCTTGTCGCCGCGCTCGACCACACTGGAAACCGCACTGAATCCGTGGAAGAAGCGGCGGAGGTCGTTGCGCAGGTGAGGGCTTTCATCGGCAAGATGTGGACCGATCCCGACGACCTGACCGCCCCGAGGCTGCTGGGACAGGCCGACTTTCTCGTCGTCGCGCCCTACAACGTTCAGGTCGCGGTCATCCGGAGCGCACTCCAAGCCGCCGGCCTGGGTGGCGTACGTGTCGGCACTGTCGACAAGTTCCAGGGCCAGGAAGCGCCAGTGGCGATCGTGTCCATGACCGCGTCTTCATATGGGGACGTGCCGCGGGGGATGGGGTTCCTGCTCAGCCGAAACCGCACTAATGTGGCGGCATCTCGGGCAAAATGGCGAGCGGTCATCATTCGGTCCGAATCACTGACCTCGTTCATGCCGAGAAGCGCGCAGGGAGTGCTCGAGCTGGGCGCATTTATCGGGCTATGCCAGCCCACGGAAGAAATGGACTGGCGCGAGGAAGAGTGGCGAGAGCGAGGGGAACAAGGTTGACCGATGAGGTGACGTCGGGCACGGGGGGGCACCTTGCATCCGACCGCTACGGCACTTGCCGAGGCGCTCGCACACGACGCCGGATCACGGGCCGAGATCGTGCGCGGCGATGACGGCAATTGGCTCGCTGTCGAAGAGGTCTCCAGCACCATCACGTTCGTCGAGGCCCAAGGCGACGAGCTTCGTATCGTCCCGTTCGTCGGCGATGCCGACGTGATCGGCGAACGACCCTTCACGCGTGACATCAGAGCGTCGTGGCTCGACGGGGAGCGCGAGTTTGTTGCCGACGTCTCCGCTCTCTCTAGCTACGCCGATCGCGGGCAGGTCATTGACCTTATGCATGCGGCTTTGGACTATTGGGCGCGCTCCGCAGAGGAAACCACCCCAGATCCCGCACCGCCGTCAGCGGTCGCCCCACCCGCGGTGGCAGTCGAGATCGCCGAAGTCGACTTTGCTGAGCCCGTCATTGATGAGCCGGGTGACCAGCCGGGGGACGTCGAGACTCCTACGATCGATGCGCAGTTGCGTGCCGACATCAGTGACCAGTGGTCATGGGCTTCATCGGCAGCCCGCATACCGCAGATCTCCGACCTCACGGTCGCGCTCTCGGAGTCCCTCGCGCAGGCGCGCATCAGCGTCGCCGTCCGTGACGCCGATGTGCAGTTCGGCACCAAACTCGCATTCGAGGGCCCGCTTCCAGCGGGAACTACCGCCTTGGGCAGTTTCAACGTTCCGCTCTCGGCGCGAGTCATGTCGCAGGTGGAGGAACGCCGTGGAGCCGACTGCCTGATCACGCTCGAAGACGCAGCGACTGGTCGGGTGCTTTCCCGATACGAGGAAGCCCTGGACGTTCAGCCGCGCGACCTGTGGTTCTGGCAAGGTGATCCCCGCCGGTCGGAACAACGGGCGCGCATGCTTCAGCGTGGAGAGGAGCTGGCCGGCCTCCTCCAGGAGGACCCGGACCACCCGGATGTCGAGGTCATCGAGCGCGAGCTGGAGGCAATCGGGCGTGCGCTCAGGGCGGAGGGGGCAAGCTCCGCGCTCCTATCGCGGTCCCTACTGGCTTCGTTCGTCAGGCCCAACCATCCCGAGATCGCCGCGGTTGCGCGTGAGGCGGCAGAACGACTGGGCAAGGCGACCGGCGACTCGTCCTTCTTCGCCTACCAGATCGGCGACGTCGCGCAGGCTGAAGAACGCGCTGACGCGACCATCACCGCTATCTATGAGGCGCTTCAGGCCCGCTCCATTGCGTACTCAGAACCCCCACCCGGCTGGGACTACCGGGGCGAGGGGCAACGCATCCGTGATCACGGTGACGTGGCGAAGGCGGGCCTCGGCACCTGCATGGACACCACCGTTCTCGCCGCCGCGGTGATCGAGCAAGTGGGGTTGCATCCAGTCCTTGTGCTCATCACTGGACATATCTTTGTCGGCTACTGGCGGAGGGATCCGCTGCCAGAGCAGGGCGCGAAGCCGGAGTGGTACCCGGCCACACCAGTTATCGACGATCTCGCGACGATTCACTCGCTTGTCGGGGGTGGTTGGCTCGGAGTCATCGAGACGACTGCCTTCACGGCGGGCAAGGACATGTCGGCGAGTGAGGCGCGCCTGGCTGCGCGACAGGGGAATGTCAGCCGCGGACTCGGCGAAGGGTTCATCCAGCTCATCGATGTTGCCGCTGCGCGGCGTGCGGGTGTATCACCTCTGCCTGCGGTCAACGAGCGTGCAGATGGGGTCACGGAGATCGTGGAGTACCGCCCCGGCGGGGCGCCGACGGTCACCAAGGTGCAGGGCGAGGAGCTGGACGCTGGGGCGCGTGAGCGCCAGGTCGACAACCATCCTGCCCGCTACCGCACCTGGAAGTCCTCGCTGTTCAGCCTCAACGCGACCAACGCGCTGTTGAACCTTGGTAGCAATGCCAGAGTCCAGCCGATCGCTCTTCCTCCTGAGGGCCTCGGCATCTTGGAGGACAAGCTCAACCAAGACGTCTCATTCAGCATCCACAGCGGCTACGACATCCCAGAGGTATGGCGCGCCCGGGACATCGCCAACGCCCTGCAGCTCTTGGAATCGGGATCTCCTGACGACCGCAAGGAACTCATCTCCCACCTCAGCGACAGGCGACTGTACGTCCAGCGAATCGGACGCTCTGGGGGCAAGCCGGCAGCGCTGAGTCCGGCGACGTTCTTCAAAGAGATCCGCTCAATGGCGCACAACGCCAAGACGGCGCGTGACGAGCGAGGAATGAATCCGCTCTTCCTGTGCATCGGACTCCTGCGCTGGCCCTACAAGCCAGGGGTCTTCGCAGAGGCACCGTTGATCCTCGTCCCCGTGAACATCGCTGTCGCACGGGGGCGCCAGGAGTTCACCCTCACACTCGACTCCTCCCAGCAGACCACGCCAAACGCCGCTCTCATCGAGTGGTTGCGCCGAGAGCACGGACTTTCAATCCCCGGCCTCGCCGAGCCGTTGGCCGACCGAGCGGGCATCGACGTTGACGGTGTTCTCGCCGAGGTGCGGAAGGCAGTCGCAGAACGAGGCTTGCCTCTCGATGTGTCCGGCGAGGCACGACTCGCCACTTTGGACCTCTCGGCCTTCCGCATGTGGCAGGACCTCAACCTCAACGCAGATCACTTCTTTGAGCGCCCGCTTGTCAAGCACCTCGTTCACACGCCCACCGAAACTTTCGAGGACCCGGCCATCGAGGCGGCCGCCGACGCTGACAGCGACGAGGCGTTCGAGGAGCAGCTGGAGAAGCTGGAGACGCCCATCCCAGCTGACTCCACCCAGAAGCGTGCCGTTCTGTGGGCACGCCAAGGCCGCACCTTCGTCCTGCAGGGCCCACCAGGAACCGGGAAGTCGCAGACCATCACGAACATGGTCGCCGAATGCCTCCTGACGGGCCTGCGCGTCCTGTTCGTGGCAGAGAAGGGCACCGCCTTGGCGGTCGTTCAGCGCCGACTGGAGGCGATCGGCCTGGGACCATTCACCCTGAACCTCCACCACGAGGGCTCCAACGCTGCCGAGGTCCGCGCCCAGCTCAAACGCTCGCTCACAGCGACCGTGCACCCCGACACCCTCGCGATGGAGAACGCCCGGCGCCAGCTCAGGAATGCCCGCTTTGAGCTGACCCAGTACCCCCAACACCTCCACAAGCCAAACGCGGCCGGCCTGTCCGCCTATGGCGCTCACGACGAACTGCTCGTTCTGCAGGACGGCCCTGTGATGCCGATCCCGACGACCGTCGTCGCCCACCGCGCCGACCAGGCCGAGGCGCTCAAGGAGTTGTTCGAGGACCTCCAGCGATGGACCGCCGCGGCAGCGGTCCGAGCTGACCACCCGTGGCGGCTGGCAGGGGCTGGAAACGGCGACCCGTTTGACGTGGAAGCCGTCAGTGCAGCAGTGCGCGGAGTCCTGGCGGGTCTCGCCTGGGCCGCGGTCAGCACGGGTGCGCTTCGCGAGGCGCTCGACTCACTGACGCATCCCTCACAACTCGATGCGCTCGCGGCGGCAGCCAACCCGGCCTTCCCCGCGGGCGAGGAGTTGGCCGGTGTTCTCGACGCCGCCTGGCCGAGGCGAGCGGCCGAGACTCTCGCTGGCTGCGAGCGCGCCGTCGAAGGATGGTCTCAAAAGCTGCACGGCTTCACGCCCGACGTCCTCACCCTGGATCTCAGGGCGATCGCCTCCCAGCTTGACGCCGCCACATCGTCTGGCTTCTTGGGACGCAAGGGCCGACAGACCGCCGCCATCGCTCCCCTCGCCGCGGCAGCACCCCCGAACCTCGACCTGAACCCGACAAACGCCGGAGCGATCCTGGCTGACCTCATCGCGGCGCAGGGTGCGGGCGAAGAGGTCCGGACGTCGATCGGCGCGACACCCGGCTTGTCAGGAACTGTTCCCGCCGATGCCTTCGCCGCGGGAGCACTCGTGGCCGCCCGAAGTCGGCTGAACGATCTCACGCAGGCGACCGCCAGCCTCCGTGACGAAGGTGAGTGGACTCGTCGCATCCACGATCTTGCGCGCAATGGCCACCTGAGCGGCCAAAGCGACGCGCTCGCTTCTTATGCCGCCTCCTGGCACCGTCTCTGGGACGAACTCGCCATCCAGGACGCCGACTTCGATGCTTGGCGCAACAACGCGACGCTGTCGTCCGCGACCACTCGCGTCGAGGAGACCTGGCGTCGCGATGTCGACTACGAACGACTGGTTCCGCTCCAGCGATGGTGCACGCTTGTGCGAAAGCTTGAGCCGCTGGCTGCCGCTGGGCTTGATGAAGCCAGAATCGAACTCCTGGAAGGCAGGCTTCCGGCCCACACGGCCGAAGACGCCCTCGCCCGCGGAGTCGCACGAGCCTCGCTCACGGAGAGAATCAGCGCGGAAGGGCTCGACCGGTTCGACGCGGTCGCGCACGACCAGCGCGTCACGTCGTACTCGGCGGCGCAGGAGCAAGTTCGCAAGCAATGGGCCACCGACGGCCCAGCCCGGCTCCTTGCGCGCAGGGGCGGGGGAGGGCGCGGGTCACGCACCGGCGGGCTCGCGCGAGAGCTGGAAAAGACCACCCGGAAACTCGGAACCCGGCCGATCCTGCGCAAGTACGGCGAAGCCGTTCAAGAACTCACGCCGCTCGTGCTGTGCAGCCCGTCATCTGTGGTCGACCTGATCGAACCCGGCGTCATGGAGTTTGACCTCGTCATCTTCGACGAGGCATCCCAGATCACCGTGCCCGAAGCAGTCGGAGCGCTCGGTCGCGCACGTGCAGCTGTCGTCGTGGGCGACAGCAAGCAGATGCCGCCAACTCGCAAGGTCGGTGGTGGGGCGGCTGAGGACGAGGAGATCGATGACCCGAACGTTGAGGAGATTGTCGAGGACCAGGAGTCCATCCTCAGCGAGTGCGAACTCGCCCGAGTCCCCACGCTCAGCCTGAACTGGCACTACCGGAGCCAGGATGAGGCGCTCATCGCCTTCAGCAACCGCACCTACTACCGCGGTGATCTCAGCAGCTTCCCGACGCCCACCCTGCTCTCGTCCGAAACTGGCCTGGAGTTCCGGCCCGTGCATTGGCCGGAGAATGACGACAAGGGGATGTATCTGCGCGCGGGAGCCAACAAGGTGGACCTCGGCAACGGCGTGATAGCCGGATCGAACACCAACCCTTTCGAGGCAGTCGAGATCGTGAAGTACATCCACGAACTCGTCCACGCCAGCGAGCGCCTTCCCTCCGTGGGCATCGTGACCTTCAACGAGCAGCAGCGCCAGCTAATCGAGGACCTGTTGCACGCAAGCGGCGATGCCAAGATCGCCGATGTCCTGGACGAGTCCAAGATGGGCCGAGGCGAGGCCCTGTTCGTCAAGGCTCTGGAACAGGTCCAAGGCGACGAGCGGGACATCGTCGTCTTCTCGGTGGCCTTCTCCAAGCAGGCCAACGGCAAGGTCCCGACGAACTTCGGCCCGCTCTCGAATGCCGGTGGTGAGAGGCGCCTCAATGTCGCCGTCACCCGAGCACGCCGCAAGAACGTGGTCTTCTGCAGCTTCAACCCCGCGTCCAACGAGCTCGACGTATCCGGGTCGACGTACCAGGGGCCGAAGGATCTCAAGCAATTCCTGATGGATGCGCAAGCGGCGGGCGCGCAGAGCGAGATGGTCGAGCCGGCTCACCGCATCGCGATCCGCGATCGTCACCGTGACGACATCGCCTCGGCACTTCACGATGCCGGTCTGCACGTGATGTCTGACGTCGGACTGTCCAACTTCCGGCTCGACCTCGTGCTCGCTCGACCCGAGATTCCAGATCGCCCGATCCTCCCTGTCCTGCTCGATGGCGAGAGCTGGAAGAAGCGCAACACGGTGTCCGATCGTGACGTCCTACCTGTCGAGGTTCTTGAGAACCTGATGGGCTGGCCGACCGTTGCGCGCATCTGGTGGCCGATGTGGCTCCAGAATCGAGACGAGGTCATCGCCCGCATCGTTTCCGAAGTGGATCGAGCCGAGGCTCACCTCGACGGCAGGACCGTGAGAACGGAGTCAGCCGCTGACTCCTCGGCGGCCGGGGCGGCTGAGCCTCTCCACAGCCTCAGCCCCGAGAACGAGCGGGCCCTCCCTCCAGAACCAACGCCCACGCCGGAGGCCGATGGGGACGTGGGAACGGAAGCCGCTGTCCAGGCGTCAGCGACCGATCCAGGACCAAGTCAGCCCGGGGCCGCGACGCCTTTCCTGCCGGAGCAGGGACGGATTGAAGCGCCCGCGGCTTCGATGCCTCTCGCTCCGCCGAAGCCTGCCCCAGTCACTCCATCAGGCACTCACGCCGCGGAGCCGGACACCGACTCCATCGTCGAGTTCCAGCCCGCGCACACCAACGTGGTCGGCTCCAAACAAGTCCTCGACCGTCTACCTGATCGCGGTGCCGCGGCAACGGTGCGCGAGCAGGTGCTCGACGTCATCGAAACCGAAGGGCCCGTCGAGCTGGGACGACTCGCCCGCATCGTTGCGCGACGCTTCGGTCTTAACGCCGTCCGGACGGCACGCGTCGAAGACATCGTCAAACTCGTCCCGCGGGCGCAGGTTCGCAAGAACCGGAAGCTTGGCGACTTCGCATGGCCGTCCCGACTCGATCCCGAGACCTGGGCCGGCTTCCGCATCGCCGGCCAGGACGGTTCGCGGACTCTCGACGAGATCGCTCCACAGGAGATCGCCAATGCGATGCTCGCGGTACTAGAAGAGTGCAACTTGGAGTTCGTCGACGACCTACTTCGCCAGACCGCGGAACTGTTTGGGATCACGAGACTCGGAGCCAATGTTCGCGCTCGACTCGAAGCGGTCTATGCCAAGCTCCCGACCGATGACGATGAAGCACAGACCGCGGAGGAGCCGGCACCTAGCGAAGCTCCGGCGTCCGCTCATCCCTTAAACGACCCACGTGATGGCGAGGTCGGCCTTGGAGTCGCTGAAATTGCCGCGATGCTGGCCGATGCAATCCAGTCGAGTGGCACGGGAGGGTTCGACGTGCGCGGTGGATACATCCAGTGGCAGGGCGATCCGGTCAAGGGCTTATTCGTCGAGGCGGGTGATGGGCAGGGGTATGGCGAACCGTTCGACGCGGTGCTCGCTGACAAGCTTGTATCGAACGGTTGGCGGAGGCCTGTCCCCAAGGAAGACATCCGCAACTGCTGGTTCGCACTTCCACTTGCGTTGAACGGTGACGAGTCGGAGCGCAGCTACGCTGCTCGGATGGAGGCAGCGGCGGAGGTCGTTCTCAATGGCATCCGAGTCATGGACGAACACCAGCGCTGAGTAGGTCATCACCGACGCGGGAGCATCGGGTCGTTCGTCAGCTGCGCTGCTTCGCCTGGTCCTCGGCGACGCTCTGCATGATGCGAAGCTGGATGCGGGAGAGGGCCTCTAAGCGGACGGATGCGGGGAGTGCCTCGATCTCTTGTGCCGCAAGCTCGATGGCCTCGTCAATAGACGCCCGCCGCCGCCTGCTCGGCGCCGCTGACTGAAGCCGCATAGGCGCTTGAGGAAGCTCGTCCTCAGTACCGAACAGCTCGTCGAGCGACATGCCCAGCACCTTGGACAGGAGAACCTGGTGCTTTGTCGACGGAAGCCGGTAGCCGGTCTCGATCTGCGCTATGTAGGGATAGGAGAGGCTGGTCGCCTCGGCGAGCTGCTTGCGGCTCATCCCGAGTTCGTCGCGACGCGTAGCGATCTTCCGCCCGAGCTCGATGTCGCCTGTCTTGGGTGAGGTTGCCATCGCTCCGTCCTCGTTCTGTCGAACCCTGGGTCTATGCTCTCCGAAAAGCAAGCGAGGTGCAAACCTGACACGTTGCATACGCTAAGCGTTAGGAGAGAGCTCCGCGCTCGAAGGCCAGACGCGATTCACATCGTCCCTGCGGCGTTCGGCCGGCTCGTCGTAGGCTGCCTGGATGACTGTCAATCACCAGAGCGACTCCTCGGTCCAGAGGGGCGCGGAAGGTGCCATCGTCGATGCGCTTGGAGCCCTGCTCGGCGTCCCGCTCAACCCGGGCGGGGCTCTGAAGTTGAGCGGTGGAGTGTCCATCCAGCTCGACGCCCGTAGTGCGGATGGCCAGATTGCGGTGGAGGCCTACGCCCGTCAAGGCCGGCTGAAGGGCGCCCAACTCAAGAAGATCGCCCAGGATGTCCTGAAGCTAGCTCTGCTCCGTACGGAGCCCGGCTTGGAGGAAGTGCGGACCATCATTGTGTTCGCGAGTGAAGAAGCCCTCAGGTCAGTCACTGGCTGGGTCAAGCGCGCTGCCGAGGTTTTCGACGTGGAGCTCATCGTTGTCGAGATCGATTCGGAGTTGCGGGAGATGATCCTCGCCACCCAAGAGCGCCAGAAGATGGTCAACGTCGCCTTGGATGAGGCTGTCGGGGACATTGAGGCCGAGGGCTGAGTCCGGCAGGGTTGACTCCCCGCGCCGCGTCGCCGCTCGGGTCGCGTAACCACAAGTTGGCGGCTATCACGTCCCGACGACTCGCGGGCTCCTCAAAGCTCCCCGTGGGGATCTCAAGTGGAAGTCGGTATCTCGTCTGGTAACAGTTCGCCACGCAGGTGCTGGGATTCGCGCAGCGCAACTTGAAGCGTCGGAGCTGTGAAGAGCTGGTCCAACAGCACCCACACCCGAGCGGCTCGGTAGTTGACGAAGGTCGGCAGGGGCTTCATCCGAAGAGGCGGTCCGAGGCGGCACAGGACGTGTGGTCGATCGGTTCCGTCAGTCCGCGCCTGTTGGTGCGAATCCCCAGTTGGAGCCGGGATGTCTGGCCACCGCTGCTGGAGCGACGCGATGACCTCGTAGTCGAGGACGCGGTGCACGCGTTGAACCTGATTGTCCCATCGGAAGGCCAAGAAGTTCGGAGGCACGGGCGGCCAGCCGTGTCCCCAGCCGTACGGGTAGTAGTAGAAGCCTTGATCGACGATCTCCCGGTACGTGTGCGGCCCCCCGCCTCCGGGTCGTTCCTTGTTTATGACTACGCAGTACACCTCGGCGTTGTTGACCTCAACCACCCGCAACGTCTCCTTCAAGTAGGTGTTCAACTGGTCGAGCCACAGCCGTTCGTGCCCAGCCGCGCCACGACGAGCTGCGGTCAGGTATTCGCCGACGATGCTCCATGGCAGGTGGGTGACCTTGACGCCGTCCACGATGGCGGGCAGGTGCAGTCGTGCCCAGTCATGCGAGCAGTCCGAAAGGGTCACCAGGTGCGCGACCGGCATCGAGCGACACCGCGTCGCGTACGCCGCCAGCTGATCGATGGTGGGGAGAAGCCATCCTCGCTTCGCCTCGATGATGACCGCGTGGTCAGCGCCGTGTAGTTCAAGGTCGGTGCGACCGAGATCGTCGGACACCTCGAGGTCGATCGCGGTGGTCGCGGCTTGCGGTGCCGGGTCCAAACCCCCGATCAGCGCGGCAAGCAACCTGGGGCTATTGCGCAGCGTCCACCCGAGCGCAGCGGTTAGGTGGTTCTCATTGGAGCCGAGCAATGAGAACACCGAGGTCAAGGTGCTGCCGTGGCGGCTCATCGGCAGAAGCTCGGGCACCCGGCAACTCTGACACAGGTTCAGGCCGCCCGGTTGACCTCGGTAGTTGTCTCCTGCACCGTTGCGTCGGGCCCCGGTACTACCAGTTGGTGGGGCCGGCCATCGTTCGCGACGAAGCGACGCACCGACGATACGACGCGAAACGGAGTGATCCTGCGTCAGACTGATTCGATGGAGTGGACTCGGCCAGGCCTCGCCCGCGCGGGGTTCGAAGGGTTCGTACGATTCTCGGAACTCGCGTCTTTCTCGGTGCCGCCCGGACCAGGTGTGTATGTGGTTTTCCGGGACTCCCACAGCGACCCGAGTTTCCTCGACGTCAGTCCGGCGGGCTGGTTCAAGGCCAGGGACCCCTCGGTCTCGCGCTCGGTGCTGCAGAGGGCTTGGGTCGCTCAGGCTCAGGTTGTGTACATAGGTAAGGCGAGCGCCGGAGCGACCGGTCGACGTGGTCTGCGCAAGCGTCTAGACGAGTTCCGCAGACATGGTGCCGGTGATCCTGTGGGACATTGGGGTGGCCGGTACGTGTGGCAACTTCAAGACAGCGCTGAGTTGCGCGTTGCTTGGCGCGAGACCCCCGACGAGAATCCAGAGGACGTCGAGTCTGCGCTCATCAGTCAGTTCGTTGCCGACTGGGGCGTCCGTCCGTTCGCTAACCGCAAGGCCGGTCGCGAGATCAAGGCTGAGTAAAGCCTCCGTTAGCTAGGAGTGTCGCAGCGCCTGGCGGATTGTCGGGGCCACGACTTCGATCAGGTACGGCGCGTCCAGTTTGTCGCCCCAGCGCAGTGCACCGTGCGCGGACGGGTGAGAGAACGAGCAGACCATTACTCGCGAGCCGTTGAATCGGGCTTCGTACAGGTGGTCAGTGAAGAACCGGTTGGGAGTCAAGGTGGGCTCGGCCCACCTGCGCACCTGTCTTCCCTGCAGGATCACCAGCGTGGGCTCGAGGATCGATACGGTCGCCGAGAAGTGGTCAGCGCACCGGGCGAACATCGTCTTTGTGGGCTTGCCGTTACTCGTACCAACGGGACCCGCCGAGCACAGCAGTCGGTTCACCAGGGCAAAGCCTTCGAACAGGTGGAACGGGCTGCCATTGACCGGAGAGACAAACTCAGCGTCGTAGTCAGAGCCAAGGCCCTTCCCGAATACGATCCGCAGCGCGGACGTAGTTCCTCGCATGTGCGGGTTTCGCCCCTCGTGTGGCGGCTCGGTGTAGTACCGACGCTGCAAACCGGAGTCAAGGACTTGGTCATGCCGCGCGTCCATCGTGACTTTGCGCCCCCACTGCGAAGCAGGATCTTTCGGCAACCCTGACTCTTGCCCGACCACCATGACCCGCAACGGCTTGCCCTTTCGAACGAGTTCGTAACGGTGTCCGACATGGCTCATCGTGCCCTCGCGGAACTGGTGGCCAGGCAGGATCGAACCCCGGCAGGACTCGAAGTGGGGGCACAAGAACTCGTCATCCAGAAGCGTTCGCTTTATGTACTGCTTCAGACGCTGACGCCTCCGGCGCGACCCCGCGACATCGACCGAAATGGCGACTTGATCGGTCACGGTTGAGTCCCCTCCTCTGCTCTCCCTCGCGGACAGGGGGCTCAACCGAGCCGGCGGAAATGGTTCCGAACCTGGGCCGCCTGCTCCTCGGTCAATCTCCACCGTGTGTACGGCACGCCCTGCCACCCCTGATCCCGAAGCCACTGCCTGACCGTGCGGTCGCTGAGCCCCAACTCCTCGGCCAGCTGCCGGGGAGTCACAAAGTCATCCACGCCAGCAGCGTAGGCGGCTCGCTAGCCGACAACCGGAACCCCACTGACCACCAGTCCTCGAATGCGCCACAAGGACGCCGGCTGGCGGCGATATGCAGCAGGACTCCACAGCCGTTCCTGAATGGGTCGCTGTCGCTGTCACCGACCCCTGACCACTACTGAGCGACCCGGAGACCTTCGCCCAGGAGTGGGCCGATGTGATCTCTGATCAGTGCCCTTGACTTCGGGGTATCGGACACCTTCGTCAGCGTCTGGCGATAGGAGGTCTGGAGCGTGACAGGCGAGGATCTGAAGTCACGAATCCAGTTGACTCCCACGCGGTGCCCGTCGGTGGATGGCACTGTCACGACGCCGATGGCCTTGACGAGCATCGTCTTGAAGTCGTTGTTCATCTGCTTGGCGATGAGCACGTCGCCCACGTCCATCAGCGCTAGGTTCGGCACCTGCTTCTGGTAGCTCGGGTCCGACTCCAGGTCGTGCCACCCCAAGACCCACTCGTTCGCGTCAATCCACTCGTCGAGCATTTCCCGTGCTCCCTGCCCGTGCCAACCGCCGTGGATGGTCCCGACCATGAAGTAGTTCCTCACGCAACACACGCCCTTTTCACGTTTGGCTCCGAATGAACCCCCCGACTCCATGGTCAACGCTATCGACCGGTTGAGTTCACCGACGTGCAAGCTGGTCCCGCGAGCGCGTGATTGCGGGGAACTATCCGACCAAGCGCCGCTGTGGTTCGAGATCGTGTGAGTCGCCGGCTCGCGGCGGTGTGACGCTGGGTCCGTAGTGGCTCGAAGTCGAGCCGCGGGGAGCCAGAGCGCAGTGGACCCATCGCGCAGTCGCGCCAGCAGTTGGCGTCAGCCGATTCGACACGTCATCGAAATGTCAGGCTTATGTGACCAACGCGCTCGCGATGCGGGTTACCTCGGCCCAGCCTCGTCCCGGGTGGCGTAGCCGCTACGACAGGGCGGGGAACACGCTCATGCTCGCCGCGCTGCCGGCCACCGCCCGCCCCGCCATCCCGCCCACGCCCACCGACGACCCCGACCTGACACGCGCGGGGCTCACACCCGTCGATGCCGCCCGCATCGGCAAAGCCCTCGCCGCCGCCCGCACCGCCGGCACCCGGCGGCTCTACGACGTCGTCTGGGGCCAATGGCAACGCTGGTGCGCCGAACGGGGCGTCGCCGCCGTTCCCGCCGACCCACTCGCCGTGTGCGCCTACCTGACCGAACGCGCCGAAGCCGGACGCGCCACCGGCACCCTGGACATGGCCTGCACCGTCATCCGGCACGTCCACCGCACCACCGGCGCCGTCGACCCGATCGCGTCCGAAGCCGTCCGCCAAGTCCGCCGTGGACTGCGTCGTACGTACGGCGACGCACCCCGACGGACTCGCCAGGCCGCTGTCGGTCGAGGAGATCCGCCAGATCGTCGGCAGCATCGACCGCACCACCCCGCACGGGATCCGCGACGCCGCGATCATCCTGCTCGGCTACGCCTCCGCCCTGCGGCGAGCCGAGCTCGTCGCGCTCGACCTCGCCGACATCGAGCACAAGCCCGCCGGACTCGTGCTGCACATCCGGCAATCCAAGACAGACCAAGAGGGCCACGGCGAGAAGGTTGCCGTCGCCCACGGCCAGCACGCGCTCACCGACCCGGTCGCCGCGCTCAACGCCTGGCGGGATCTGCGCGGCGAGACCCCCGGCGCCCTGTTCACCCGGATCTGGGGGAGCGCCATCAGCTCCGAACGACTCTCGGGCCACGTCCCCGCCCGGATGCTCCGCACCCGTGCCATCGCGGCCGGGCTCGACGGCACCCGCATCACCGCCCACTCCCTGCGCGCCGGACACGCCACCACCGCCGCGCTCGCCGGCGTACCGCTGAACCGGATCGCAGCGCAGACCCAGCACAAAGACCTCGGCGTGCTGGTCAACCGCTACATCCGGCCACTCGAAGCTCTCGAGAACACCTCCAGCAAGGACCCCGGCCCGTGAACCTGGCGCACCGCCCCGATCGTCCGGACTCGACCTCGGCGACTTCGCAGCGCGACTCGCCGAACGATGGGGCGACCGGTCGCCCATCCACCCCTTCCGCGACGGCAACACCCGCACCCAGAGCGCCTGGGTCACCGCCATCGCCCACCGCGCCGGCTACCACCTCGACTGGCCGAGCATCGACGTAGACCTGCTCAGTCGGGTACGTATCCACGCGGTCGCAGGGGCTACGTCGCCTCTTACGGACTTCCTAACGGCGCACCTGTCCTCAGATTGATTCCGGGACCACCGTGATCGGGGCTTCACAGGATTACTGTCGGACCCAACGGCTAGCGTTCCTCGAGTGACCTCCGGTGCACTCGATCCTCGCGAGCGTCAAACGCTCGGTGCGCTGCGCTATGCCGTCAACGAAGAGGCAGCGAGCTACCTCGCCATCATGCGGCTCTTCACCTCAGGCATGAGCGGCTTCCTCTCGGATCAATCGGCTGCCGACATCGCAGAGCGCCTCGCCGCAGACGGCATCGAACTCGACCAGGACACCGTCGAGCAGCGCCTCTCGTACCTCGTCGAGCACGGCAACCTGGCGCGCAGCCCACGAGAGACCGAAGCCCGGAGCATTCGGGAATACCTCACCAACCGAGCGCGCTATCAACTCACACAGCGAGGCGAACTCGTCCACCGCCAGGTCGAGGAGCTTCTGCAGCACTCGGAGTCAGCGCGCGAGGTGTCCAGCGAAGTCCTCCCCGTCATCCTCACCGGCATCGAAGACTTCGTGAACAACGCGCGACGCGGATTCGACGACACCGACCCGCGTGAGCTCGCCGGACGGATCACCACGCTGTTTGCCCAGTTCGAGGTACTGGTCAACTCCACGCGGCAGTTCTACTCCTATCTCACCCAAGTGCTCACCCGATTCGACCTCGGTCGAGACGAGTTCGAACTGTTCAAAACCGCGCTCCTGGACTACCTCCAGCGGTTCATCGACGAGATCTCCCGGCACATGCCCCAAGTGGGCGACCGGCTCCAAGAACTCCGTCCGAACCTCGCGGAACTCTGCGAGCGTGCCAACACGGGAGAGCGGCTCGTCGGCATCGACGGCACCGCAGCACGTCGGGCTACCGGCCTCGAACCGGGCGACTGGGAAAGCCTCCACGCGTGGTTCGTTGGTTCGCCCGGCCGACGTTCCGATGCCGACAACGTCCGGGCACTTGCCACCGACGCAATGCGATCCCTCCTCGTGAACCTCAGGCGGATCGCCGCCGGAGCAGACCGTCAGCAGAGCCGATACGGCGATCTCACCCGACTAGCCGCATGGTTCGACACCAGCTCGGACGAGGACGCCCATGCACTGTGGGCAGCAGTCTTCGGTCTCTATCCCACGCGCCACCTTGCCTTCAAGGCCGAGTCGGACGACGAACCAATTCCAGCCACCCAGAGCTGGTGGACCGCTCCGGCCGCCGAAGTGCCCGTCGGACTTCGGATCCACGGCGACCGCACCGCGCGCGGACGGGCAGGAGCACGCGTCGACTTCACCGCGGCCAAGAACGCCCGGCTCGCGGAGCGCGCCAGGCAACAGCGGCGCCGCGAGGCAGCCTTGCGCGAACTCGCCACCCATGCAGGCACCCTGCGAGAAGCCCGCGTCAGCGATGACGCACGCGAGGCCTTCCTCGACCTCTACTCCACGGCACTCACGGGCTACGGGCGCCCCCTCGCGGCAGGTGCGACTGCCGAAACGACAACGCACATTGGCCCACATCGGCTGACACTCGCCGTCGAGCGTGCCTCGGGGTCGACTGTCGCCATCGCCAGCCCCGCGGGGAGACTCGTTCTCCGCGACATCGAAATCAGGGTCAGTATCGCCGCCGAGTCCGATGGTCAAAGGCAGATGGGATCCGGCGCATGAGTGTCGTTCCCGAGCGCCCTGCGCCCGCGCCCGACTTGTACGCCGAAGCCGACGTACGACGAGCTGCCCGCGCGCTCCTGCAGACACCACTCCTGCACAGCGAGCAACACCACGACGATCTTGCTCTCGTTCGCCGTCACCGAGACGAGCTGACCAAACTGTTCGCCGACGGTCTCGGCTACCGACTCGTCGTCGAACCGGCGCTCGCCCGTCTCTACAAGACCGGCATCGGCCGGGACGGACGCCGAGGCCTTCGCCGACGCAACGGAAACCACTTCACACCCCGCGCCTACGCCATGGTGGCGCTCGTCCTGGCAGCACTCACCCGGTCACGACAGCAAATCATGATCGACGAACTTGTCGCGGGCGTCCGGTCCGCGGCAGTCGACGCCGGAGTAGATGTTGACCTCGACGCACTGTCGGAGCGACGCGTACTTCACGCCGCGCTGATCGCGCTGATCCATATCGGCGTGGTGAGCGAGCGCGACGGCGACCTGGAGCACTGGGCCGAGCGACGCACCGACTCATTGCTCGACGTTCACCGCGACCGACTGGCCGTCCTCGTCGCAGCGCCCCTAAGCCGATGCGCGACACCCGAAGAAGTCTTCGAGGACGCGTCGCTCCCGTCCTCGGCCGGGGGCTCCCGCGTCCCGATCCGCAGACGCCTCGTCGAGCACCCCATCCTGTCCGTCGACGGCCTCACCGACGAACAACGTGGCTGGTGGCGCCGGAACAGGCACCGCGAGGTCGAGTGGTTCAGCAGTACTCTAGGTCTCGACCTGGAGCTGCGGGCAGAAGGTGCAATCGCCATCGACCCGAGCGGAGAGCTGACCGACCGCGCATTTCCTGGCACTGGATCCGCAGCCCACTTCGCACTCCTGCTCCTCGCCGAGTTGGTCGAAGAGGTGCGCTCCGACAACCAGACTGACCCAACTTCAGGCCCGTGGGCACGCCTGGCAACCTCAACCGCGCGAACGGCCGGCGACAAAGTGTTCCAGGCATGGAAACGCGGACTCCGCAAGGAACATCGCGAGAACCCAGACGCCGTCTTCGACGAAGCGATCGAGATCCTTGCCGACGTAGGACTCGTCCAACGAGACGCAGACGGGCTTCGCGTCCACGCCGCCGCAGCCCGCTACGCACCCCAAGCGCAGCTCATCGAGGCACAGCAGGCTGCCCCGACCCTTTTCGACGAGGACGACTCATGACCACAACCTTCGTCCGTTCCGCGGTACGGGAGACAGCCGACACCGACAGGCGATTTCGGCTCAGCCGCGCCGGCATCCTCAACGTCTGGCAGTACGACGACCAGGTCTTCGACTTCGCCGACGGCCGCTTGCTGCTCAGAGGAGCCAACGGCGCCGGAAAGTCCAAGACACTCGAGATGCTGCTTCCGTTCGCCCTCGACGGCGACAAGGCCAGAATCACAGCCTCCGCCAAGCACCACACCAGCCTCCTCTGGCTCATGACGGACGGCTTCGAGGGCAACGCACGGGTCGGCTACATCTGGGTGGAGTTCCTCCGCACCGACGACGCCGGACAGCCGGAGGCATTCACCTGCGGCATCGGAATCCGAGCATCGGAATCCCAACGGACCGCCACCGCCTGGCACTTCGCCACCCACCGCCGCGTCGGACACGACCTTGCCCTCGAAGACGTGGGCGGACCGCTTTCGCGAGGTCGTCTTGAGGACGCAATCGGAGCTGACGGCCAAGTCTTCGAGAAGGCCGCCGCGTTTAAGGAACACGTCGGTCGCACGCTCTTCGGGCTCGACCCGAGCCAGTACGACGAGGTGCTCCGGCTTCTCTACTGGCTCCGACAGCCTCAGGTCGGGGAAGACATCGACCCCGGCAAGCTGGCCCAGTACCTCTCCCAGGCCCTCCCACAGATCGACGAACTGGCCATCCGCAAGGCAGGGGACACCTTCGACGAACTGGTTGCCTTCGGCGAGCAGATCGAACGTCGCGCCTCGGCAGCGGAAGCTCTCTCCGTCCTCGCTGACGCATACGCCGACTACGCCCGAGCAGCCGTTGCGCAACGCACCGCCAAGCTCGCAGAGATCCTCACGACCGAGCGGAACCTGCGGCGGCAACTGAGCAAGGCAGAAGGGACGCTCCAACGCGTCACAACCGAACGCAAGGAAGCCGAGGACTCGCTCAAGCAGTCAACCGCCGATGCTGAGGCTGCCGGAACGCGGCTGCGTGCTCTGCAGGAGAGTCCTGAAGCACGGGATCAGCGCAGATTGAGCGACTTGGCCGAACGCGCCGAACGGGAGGCTGCCGAGTCGAAGCGAGCAGGCGGACGGGTCCAACGACGCCGCGAGGAGCACGGGCGCAAGGCCGAGGCACTTGCCATTGCCGCCCAACAGTTGCGCGAGATGACCCGGGCCTTTACCGACGAACTGGCCGACACAGTTCGCCGACATCAGGAGTCTGTGCCCGATTCAGTCATGGTCTCGCCCGTTTCGTTGGTGGCCATCGACCTCACCAACCATGCCGACGTCGCAGCCCTCGGTTCCGGGTTAGACGATGCACGCTTGACGATCACGAAGGCCGACGGTTCGGTCGGAGTTCGGGCCGCGGCAGTCACAGCGGTAGTTGAGGCAACGGCACGATACAAGGACGCCCGGCGCATTGAGGAAGAGGCGCAGCGGCGGGCCGACGAGGCCGAGTCCCGCTGGGAGGACGCCCGACAGCGACGCTCGGCTTCGGAGGGTGCGGCGATCCAAAGCGAGATCGACTTTCGCGCATCACTGATCAACTGGGCGGGACTTCCCGAAGCAGTGCACGTGGACATGCCGACAGAGTTCGACGCAGAGACGCTCGACGCCTTCCCCGAACTCGTTCGAACCGCCGTGTCCGGCCCGCTGGCCACTCTTCGCGCTGAGCTTCAGAGCGAGTCCACGAAGCGCGACAACGCGGACGAGCAGGTCCGAGCCTTGGAGCAGAAGCGAAGCGAAGTCGAGGCCGAACGCGATCCTGCGCCGCCGCAACCATCGCTCCGTCGAACTCCGCGGCCAGACGGCCACTCCTTGTGGCAGGTCATCGACTTCACGACCGGACTCGACGAGCCCGTTCGCGCCGCCATTGAAGCGGCACTCCAGTCCGCGGGCCTCCTCGACGCCTGGCTCCGACCTGGCGGCCGACTTCTCGACCCCGGACTGCACGACACATTGCTCGTAGGTCACACGCCGGCAAGCGAACCGACGTTGTCCGATGTGCTCCACGTAGACCTGCCGGCCGGCTCCGATGTCTCGGTCGAGGATGTGCGTGCTGTGCTCGACGCAGTCCACCTCGGTGACGACCCTGACGCAGAGGCTGCCATCGGCGCCGACGGTACGTGGCGCCTCGGGCCGGCACACGGACGGGCCGCAAAGGAGGCGCCGCAGTACATCGGAGCAACGGCTCGGGCACACGAGCGAGCACGCCGCCTCGCCGAGATCGACCAAGAACTCCAACGCCAACGAGACACCCGAGACATCGCGAAGGAGTCTGCCGAACGGGCGGCAGGCACGATCGCGGCGCTCGACTCCTGGGTGCTCGACCGCCCCACCGACAGCGGGCTGCGCGAAGCATGGACTCGCCTAACGGAACAGATCGAAGCGGAGCTGCGCGAGGAGTTGTCCAATCGCAACGCTCAGCGCGAGGCCCACGGGCGGCGTGACGAGACAGCCCAAGCACACTCCTCACTCACTCGACTTGCCCAAGAGCACGACCTTCCCGTGGACAGTTCCTCACTGGCAGCTCTCAAAGAACGGCTGGATCACCTCCGCGCCGATCTGGACGCTCTGGAGAAGCTAATACCGCACCTGCGCCGCAACCTCGACCGATGGTCATCAGATGCGGTGTCCGTCGATGAGGCGCTCCGCGAGTTGGAATCCGAGAAGGAAGAGCACGCCGCGGCCGTCGATCGCGCTGGCCAAACCCAGGCCGAGCTCGACGCCCTCCGTGAGGCGGTTGGTGCCTCGGTGCAGGAGTTGGAGCGCAAGATCGCTCTCGCAAGGGAGTCGAAGGCATCTCACGAGGCAGCCAAGAAGACGGCCGACACGCGAGTACGCGAGCTAGCGGAAGCGTTGGGCGAAGCACGTAGCGGTTTGACGACCGCACAGGAGCGCCTCGCATCCCACGCCCCGGCAAGAGCCGAAGCACTCGCATGGTTTGCGCAACTTGCCCAAGCACCAGGACTCCTTGCCGCCGCCGAGGTGGCTTCGGCTGAACCATTCCTCCAGGCAGAGAACATCGTTGGCGACGCACCCATCCCAGACTCCATCACGCAAATAGTTCGCGAACTCGCCGACCCATCGACTGGGGACATCACACGGGCTACCGACCGTGTGTGGGCCGCTCACCGCGACGCTGAGAGCGGCCCTGCGGCCGACCACCAGCTCGCGATGGCACGATACGGCGACCTCCTTGCCGTCACGGGACGAGACGACGCGGGTGAGGCCCCCGTGGTGGTAATCGCAGCCAGAGTTACCGCCGCGGTCGAGCACGACCGGACACTCTTGACCGAACGCGAGAAGAAGCAGTTCGAGCAACACATCCTCGGCGAACTCGGAGACGCTCTGCGAACCTGCAGGCGCGACGCAGACGAACTGGTCACCGCCATGAACGACCTCCTCGGTGAGGTGCGCACCTCTCAAGGCATCCGACTCCGTCTGAAGTGGGACCTCCGCGACGACATACCCGCTGAAGCGCGCGCGGCCGTCGATCTGCTTGCGCAGCCAGTCGGCGCCCTCGTTCCGGAAGAGCGAGCTTCGCTGCGCGATGCCCTGCACGGACTGATCGAGACTTCGCGAACGTTGAATCCCGAACTCTCCTACAGCGAGCATCTCGGGTCGGCGCTGGACTATCGGACCTGGTCGGAGTTCTCGATCCGGTACACGAGGCCGGAGAAGTCGGGCACTTGGGAACGCCTCCACCGGCGTTCAGCCCTCTCCCAGGGCGAGCAGAAGGTACTCTGCTACCTGCCGCTATTTGCCGCCGCTGCAGCCCACTTCACGTCCCTTGCCGGTGCAGCTCCACACGCTCCTCGCCTTGTACTTCTCGACGATGCGTTCCCGAAGATTGACGTCAGGACCCACCCACTCCTCTTCGGCTTGCTCGTCCAGCTCGACCTCGACTTCGTCATCACCAGCGAACGGCTATGGGGATGCCACGACACTGTTCCGTCTCTCGCCATCTATGAAGCGTTGCGTAACCCCACTCAGCGCGGCATTGCGCAGTACGAATCCCGTTGGGACGGCCGAACCCTCCATTCGATCGGATGACCGGCGTTCCGACGTGGATCACCGACCCAGCTCTCGCCGACGCTTGGTCGAAGATCCGAGAACGATTTGAGAAGGCAGGACTCGTAGCAGTCGGGCGCGTCGAGATTGAGACCGCCACCCGAGACAAGCGTCATGCGCTCGGTGCACTCCTGGGACGTTCAGTCACGCGAAGCGCCATGCGAGTGGATCTCGCCGACCTGGATCAGCGGTTGCGAGACCGCTCTGGAATGGGCGGGTTGCTGGAGGTCCTGACCGCCATCCACGGCGAAGCTCCCAAGGATCGACCTGCCGCCAGGGCGACAAGGAATGCTGCACGTCAGAGGCCCTTGGACAGAGCGGCCGAGTTGGTCGACGCTCCCTGGGCCGATACCTGGATCGAAGGTCTGCGGCGCACCGGCCTTCTGACGGCCAGAGAGGACGCGCTCCGCATCGTCGAGGATGCGGCCAAAGTCCTCAACGAGCTCGTCGCTCCTTCGGTTCGCCCGCAGTCCCGCGTCGAGCTCGCTGCCCGGTTGTTGGGCAACGCCCACGCATTGGATGCCGATCGCGTGCTGCACCGCGTTGTTATTCGTGGATTGGCCGCCGCTGCCGGCGTGGGTGTGCCTGAAGCAACCCCGGGTGTCGTCGGCCTGTGGTCGAGGTTCGGGATCGAGCCAGATCTTCTCTCGCGCACATGCCTGGTCCTTGGGCTTGGCGCGCCGGGCGTAGCCGGGGAAAGACTGGGGCTCGCGGCTGAGTCGGGGGACCCGGTCCACATCACCGAGTGGGACCTGCGTCGATTGGGCGCCTTCGATGTCGGGGACCGCTACGTGCTGGTCTGCGAGAACCCGCGGGTTCTAGAAGCGATCGCCGAGACCGGCGACTTGGGTCACGTTGTTGTCTGTACGTCCGGTGAGCCCAATCTGGTCGTTACGGAGATCTTGGGACGCCTCCACGAGGGAGGCGAGCACCTGCGCTACCACGGCGACTTCGACTGGCCCGGAATCGGGATCGCCAATCGCGTCAGAGAGAATTTCGGCGCGGAACCATGGCTCATGGCGGCTGACGACTATGTTGCTGCCGTGCGCCGGGAGAACCTTCCGCTCGGACCGCACGTCATCGAGCCGACGTGGGACGCCGAACTCGGAGCGGCGATGCGTCTGCACGGTCGGGCAGTCCACGAGGAGTCGATGCTCGCTCAGATACTTGGGCACCTCGCCACGTCGACCTGATCGGTCATCGAAACGTCACCGAAGTGATCGAACGCCATCACCCGCACCCGTGTTCGGAGTACTGAGACTTGAGTAGAGCAGGGCAAGCCGACGCCGTTGGAGGTGTCTTCCGTGTGGTTGCGGCGGCCTATCTCGCCGTACATGCCCTCCGTGAACAGCCAGTCGCGGGACTCGACCTTCCGAGCGACGTGCACGCCGCTCGTCTGGACTTCGAGACCGATGACCCGACCGACGACCTCGTAGCCACGATGTCCGACGGCAGTCGTTGCTTCATTTCGGCGAAACGCGCCGTCGGAAACGACCGACACCTCAAGTCGACCGTTGAGGGCTGGGTCGCTCAGATGAGCACGGTTCGCGGTGGGGATGTTCTGGTGATCGCTGCCGAGGAGCTGAAAGGTCCTGTCAAGGACCTTCCAGAAGCACTGCGTCGACGCCGGGACGGTCGAGAGCTGGCAGTCCGGCACCAGAAGGCGATCACGGCCGTCACCAAGAGCGTGCCCGTCGGCCTCCGCGACGACATGCTCAATCGAACCCGAGTGCTGCACATCCCCATGGCTACCGGGACGAGCCAAACCCGCGCGCTCATGGAGTCGTTGGCGAGCTACCTGGTCGAGGACGGGAAGGGCACCGCCGTCGTCAGCCTGCTCGCCGACGCCTTCCATCGTCAGTCGGGCGAAGCATCGGGCAGCACCGTCGAGGACTGGGTCCAGACAGTCCAAGGCTCGCGACCACTCATCGCTGACGGTTCAGGCCCGACCGGGATGCGCTTAGCCGCGAGTCTTGCGGCGCTCGACGAGTACAAGCGTGTCCTCATCAGTCGTCGCGGCAGGATCGACTTGACGCTGCTTGCCGAGGATCTACCTCCGGTGACCGTTGACGACCTCATCGACGGCCTCCGGGTCGAGACCGCCGAGAACCAGCGCGGAGATGGCGACAGCTTCCTCCGCGTCATCCGTCGATGGCGACGCATGCTGCTGGTTGGCCAACCCGGCACCGGCAAATCGGTCGCCCTGCGCGAGCTGGCTGCACAATGCGCCAGCGACCCGCACGCGCCGCTTCCCATCGTCGTGCACCTTCCTAGCCTGCTACAGCCGAGCCCCAGCGACCTGTCCGCTGATCTCATGATCAGCTCGGCCGCTGAGCGGGTCGCGAACCCGGAATTACGGTCTCCACTGATGCGGGCGATGCGCCAAGAGCTGGACTCAGGCACCGCCATTCTGCTGTGCGATGGTCTTGACGAGTGTGGCCCCAAGGCGGCCTGGATAGCCCAACAAATCAAGGATGTTCTCGACGGCTTCGCCCCACGAGTCGGGATTGTCGTCGCCACCAGGGCCAATGCTGTTGCCGCGGCGACGCGAATAGGGCTGCCTCGCGTCCACTTGAATCCGCCCCAGGATCTGAGCACCACAGTGCAGAGCGTCCTGAGGACGTGCTCCGAGACCCGGATCCAAGCTGGCGGACGTGAGAGCTGGCTCGCCATTCGGCGCAAGTGGATCGAGGACGCACGCGACCAGCACCCCGAGCTGTTTCAAGTGCCACTCCTCGCTGTGTTGCTGGCACTGATCTGCGCCGACACCGCCGAGGCAGAACTCCCCAAGGGTCGCGCAGTGTTGCTGCACAATGCCGTGGAGCAATCGGTGACGCGCTGGGAGGCCCAACGAGCCGTCGCGGGCGCGAGGCCCTGGGCGACGGACCTTACCGGCGGCATGCTCCTTGACGGGTACGTAGTCCTTGGACGCTTGCTGGACTCAGGTGCCGAGCCATCCAGAAACGAGGTGGTCGAGGCCCTGACGACCCTGCTGCAGGACCGGGATAGCTGGAACCTTGCGCCACGGCGAGCACGTGAGGTCGCCACAGATGTCCTTCGCTTCTGGGACGAGCACGTCGCCGTGTTCGTCGTGAACGCGTCGGATCGCATGAGCGCCCGCAGCAAGGTCTTCACCGAGATCGCAACCGCCATGTGGACCCTCACCGCAATCGATGATGAGATCGCCTCCTGGCTCGCGGATGTTCTGCCCTACACGGATTCCGACGGTGCGATCGGGTTGGCGGCCGGTCTCAACCAACGGGTCGTTGAGTGCATGCTCAGCGCTTCAGAGATGGGCGGGGCGGCCAGCATGCTGCTCGGTGAGTTGGTGGTCCGGGAGGTAATTGAGCTCGACGAGGACCAGACCACTCGACTTCTCGAGAAGCTTCGACTGGCCGTGGAGCGGGCAGTGGCAGGGGACCCCGAGCCCGACCGGACGCCGCGTGAGCCCAGCCGCCTGTGGTCGATGCTTCGAGGACGTCGCTATCAGACACAGCCCGTCTGGAACTACGTCGAGCTCGCATGCAGCCTGAAACTGTTGTCAGCAGCAGACCGAGCGACACGAGGGGAGATCCTCGCAACGGCGGAACTCGCTGCAGCGGACGCTGCGATCGCGAACGCACTCTGCGCACTGACCGACGCAAAGACAGATCGCGAGCCGCTGAATGATCGAGCCATCGAGCTGGTCAAGGGTGTGATGCAACAGCCGCTCCCCCCTGACGGCGAGCTGATCCGGCAGTCCCGGCGGCGATCGGCAATAGTTGGCGGTGCACCGCTTGCGCCCGGAGTCGCTCAGGTAGCGCTCGAGGGAGTCCCGCATCTCTCCGCACTCCCGGAGGGTTTCGGCCGATGGGTCTTCGACGTCAGCATGAAAGCAAACCACGGCTACGGGGACAAGATCCGCGCCGCACTACAAGCCAAGGGGGTCAGTACCAACGAATGGTGGTCCGAGCGAAGCACCTTCGGAAAACTTGGAGCGTGGCGAGATGACCATGACCGCTACGAACGGATGCTCCTAGAAGACATCGCATCGTTGGCGCCAAGCGACGAAACCGGGGCCAGCCCCCTCGCAAGGGACCGGTATTGGTCGCTGACCTCCGTCGGAAATCTGCTGGCGGCGACCAACTACGCCAGAGTAAGTGTGCAGGAGTTCTCCCGCGCCTTCGTCCACGACGACATGGCATCACGCAGAGGCTGGCTCGACGCGATAGCCGACGCGTATCGCATCGATAAGGCAGAGGCAGCCCGGGAGGCCGCGTGGATCCTTGACCAGTTGAGTCAGAGCATCGGCGGCGAGCACGGGCTGAACGATCACTGGTTCGTCGCGAGCATGTCTCCTCAACGAGGCCCGGCGCTGGACGATGATGCCGTCGCACGGCTCGCCCGTGAGCAACACGATGCGCTGCTCGGAAGCCTCCGAGCCGACTCGGACTGGATCGCATGGTCCGCAGCAGAGGTGCTCATCAACGTTCCGGTCCCGACCTGGGACGCCGCCCAGCTGTTCGCGACGGACATGACGGGATGGCCTCTCGATAGAGCAGCCCTTCTGTACATGGTCGCCATCCTCTCCGCGGGCGATGGAAGCGTCGACCGGTTCGCCGCAGCCGCGACTTCCGAGGCCCCTGAGTACCGCATGGCCGCCCAATACTGCCTGTCCGTCATGGGAGAACTCGACGCAGACGGCTCTGTCGACACTCAACTGCGGCAAGACCCGGATCTGACCGTGCGTCCCAAGGGCAGCCGCGGCGATGAACCGCACGCCTCGTACTGGACCTGCAACGACTGCCGTACTCGGAACGACCCCGAGACCGAAGACTGCCCGGGCTGTGAGCACGGTACGAGGCCCGACTGAAATCGATCGGTCATCGAAAGGTCATCGGAAACGAACGGCAACTGTTCCGAGCGCTTCCGATACAATTGATGTCGTCCAATGGGGAACCTCCTCTCTCACCCGAGGTTTCCCAGAGGGACCCGAAGTCTCAGGTAGTCCGGGACCGGCCTCCGATCTTGTCCAGAGGTCGCAGGTTCAAATCCTGCCCCCGCTACAAGTTCGAGAGGCCCTCACAGTCTGACTGTGAGGGCCTCTCGAATGTGCGCAACCAAACGCGCGTACGCATTTGCCGGTGCGCGTTGCTGGAGGAGTTCGCGGAGCACCAGCCGGGCCCGGCGGTGATCGCGACCTTCTCTCGCAGAAGCGTCAGTCGTCGCCACCGGATGATGGGACCGCTCGCGGCGTCCCGGTGAGGCCACCGAGGATCAGGTGGGCGTGTGTGGAAGCGAACTCCTCGACGTCGAGTGGTCGTGTGCCGGCACCCCCGAGGTTGTCCTGGTGGAGCAAAGCCATGACGACGGGTGAGACCAGGCTGAGGGCGACCGCCCTCTCGCTACAGACCGGCAACCGGCCGTCGGCGACATGGGCACCGATCAGCTGCTCGGTCCCGTCCAGGAGGGGCTCGAGGAGTCCCGACAGGAACGCCGGTCCACGGTCGCCGTTCCCCAGGCTCAGCGCGAGGCTGGAGGCGAACAACCGGCCGAGGCCATAACGCCGCCAGGCTTCGATGGTCCCGAGGAGCAGGTCGGTCACCGAGCGCTCGGGGGAGCGCCCGGCGGGCCGTCGGGCCTGCTCGAGGTAGATGGCGCCGTCCGCGCGCACGGACTCCATGACCGCGGTGAAGATGCCGTTGCGGTCGCCGAAGTAGTGCTTGAGGGTTGTGGCACTCACCCCGGCCGCCTGGGCCAAGTCGGCGAGCGTCGCTGGCTCCCCGCCATCTCGCACCAGGTGCTGCGAAAGCCGCAGTGCCAAGTCGCGGCGCGTCTGCTCGTAGTCCCGGTTACGACTTCCCGCCGGACGTCCCATGAATTCACTGTAGACGAGCAGACAGGATACGGATAAATTAGTCGGGACCTACTAAGAAAAGGAGTTGTTGTGCGTGCCATCGCCTTCTCCACCTATGGTCCTGCGGACGTCCTCGAAGTCGTCGAGCTCCCGTTGCCTCACCCTGGCCCGGGACAGGTCCGCGTACGCGTCGCTGCCGCGTCGGTGAATCCGGCAGACTGGCGACTGCGGTCGGGTCAGTTCCGGCGGTTCCTCCGGATCTCCTTGCCGTTCGTGCCTGGATGCGACGTGGCAGGCGTCGTCGACGCGGTCGGGAGCGGAGTCTCGCTCGAGATCGGCGACCCCGTGATCGCGCTGCAGCCGACCAAGATCGCCGGCGCCTACGCCGAGCAGGTGATCGTCGATGCCGCGAGCTTGGCACCGGCCCCGGCCGGGCTGGCGCTCGACGCGGCTGCGGCGCTGCCGCTGTGCGGTCTGACCGCCCTGCAAGCTCTCCGCCGCGCCGGCTTGTCATCCGGTGACCGGCTGCTCGTGTACGGCGCCGCGGGCGGCGTCGGGACGCTCGCCGTCCAGATCGGCGGGCTGCTCGGCGCTGAGGTTACCGCCGCCTGCGCCGCGAGCGGCCGCGAGCTCGTCGCTGGATTGGGCGCCGCTCGCGTCCTGGACCGCGAACGCGACGACCTCGCCAGCCCTGGGTCATACGACGTTGTGTTCGACGCTGTCAACGCGCTGCCCTTCCGACGCTCGCGGCAGCTGTTGCGCGCGGGCGGAACGGCGGTGACCGTCAATCCCTTCGCCGCGAGGCTGGCGCCGGACTGGCTGGCGTTCACACGGAACGGGCGACGGCTGCGATCTGTGCTTGTCCAGCCGGACGCCGTCGGGCTGGCAACCCTCTCGTCGTGGGCCAGCCAGGGGGACCTGCGCCCAGTGGTCGAGCGCAGCTACCCACTCGAGCAGGCGTCGTCGGCGCACGAGCGCAGCCAGACCGGCCGGGTGCACGGCAAGCTGCTGTTAGTCGCCGACGAGGCGCTCGCGGCGCACGTCCCAGGGTCGACCGGGTGGGCGGCTAGCGCGTAGCCTCACGCGACCCGACGGCATGGCCGCCTGGTCCAGCCCATCCCGGATCCGACATCGGTGTGGCCCCCGCGCATCGTGTTGACCCTGCCATCTGGTTCGATCCGGAAATGAGCAACCGGGGGCAGATGCCAGGGCAGACGCCATGCGCCGCGGGGGAGAGGCGACGGCCAACGAGACGATCGCAGGTCTCCGCGGTCCCCCCGCTACCACGGTTCAGGCCCGGGATCCAAGGATCCCGGGCCTGAATGTTCTGTGTCCGCACGCGAGTCGCCTGGGCTCGAGGTAGTGGTCCGGGCAGTGCCGGACCCCGGCCTGCGACGATGTGACGGTGCCTGAGACCACTGGTTCGCGCTCGGCCCAGCCGGCCACGCGGGCCTGGAGCCCGTGGCGGACCGTGGTCGCCTTCGGGCTGGTCAGCCTGTCGGCCGACATGGTGTACGAGGGCATGCGCTCGGTGGCCGGCCCGTTCCTGGGAACCCTCGGCGCGTCGGCGCTCACGGTCGGCATGGTCACGGGTGCGGGTGAGGCGATGGCCCTGGTCCTACGACTGGTGACCGGGCCCTTGGCCGACAAGAGCCAGCGACACTGGCGGCTCACCGTGGTCGGCTACGCGATGACGGCCGTGTGCGTGCCGCTGCTCGCAGTGGCCCCTGTGCTGGGAGCAGCAGGCGTCGCGGTGGCATCGACCCTGATCCTGCTCGAGAGGGCGGGCAAGGCCGTCCGCAGCCCGTCGAAGTCGGCCCTGCTCGCCCGGATGGCCAGCGCCACCGGCCGCGGCCGTGGGTTCGCGGTGCACAAGGCGCTGGACCAGGTCGGCGCGTTCGCCGGCCCGCTCCTGGTCGCCGCCGTGGCAGCGATGACCGGGGTGCTCTGGCCCGGGCTCGCGCTGCTCGCGATCCCCGGGCTGGTCTCGCTGCTGCTCCTGGTCCAGCTGCGCCGCCGAGTCCCGTCGATCGTCGAGCCCGACCCCGAGGACGCCGAGGACGCCGAGGACGCCGAGGACGCCGAGGACGCCGAGCCGACTGCCGCAGACCGGCCGACGGGCCGCCTCTGGTCGGCTGTGCTCGGCGCCGACCTGCCACGCGACTTCCACCTGTTCTCGCTCGCGGTCGCCCTGACGACCGCCGGTCTGATGACGTTCGGGGTGATCTCGTTCCGGTTCGTGGACGCCGGCCTGATCCCGCTGGCTGCGGCACCCGTGGTCTACGCGATGGCGATGGGCGTGGAAGCCCTCGCTGCGCTGGCCACCGGTGACCTCTTCGACCGGTACGGCAGCAGGGTGCTGCTCGTGGTCCCGATCATCGTGGCGGCCGTCCCCCCGCTCGTCTTCGCGCCGAGCCTGGGTCCGGTCCTGGCCGGCGTCGTGCTGTGGGGCCTGACCACGGGGATCCAGGACTCGACCGTCAAGGCCTTCGTCGCCGACCTGGTTCCGTCCCGGCGGCGAGCCACCGCCTACGGCATCTTCGCCGCGGTCCAGGGGGTCGGCGCGATCGCCGGCGGCGTGCTCGCCGGTGCTCTCGTGACCGAGCGCCCAGGCCTGCTCACCGCCTGCGTGGTTGTGCTCCAGCTGGCGTCGTTCGTCCTGCTCCTCAGGCTGACGCGTCGCTCGACCGGGCCACGCACCTGACGTCGCAGTCGCGGAGCTCGTCCGACGACTGCCCGTCGAGCGAGGAGGGCCAGCAAGCCCCATCGCGAGACCAGGGTGCTGAGGGGAGGAGACGTCCGTCCGACCGCAGCACCACGCGGCCATGGTCCCTCCGGGTGGCACGCCCCTGGCCCAGGTGGGCCTTGCGCCGTGCGGTGGGACGGCCGAGTCTCAGCGCATGCGTCTCTCCCGCGCCGCCGTGGCGCTCGCGTTCGTGGTCATCAGCACCGTCGGCGGGTACGCCGCCGGGCACAGCACCCAGGCCAGGTCGGCTCCCGTGCCGGTGGGCGCCAAGGCGTGCCTGACCGCGCGCAACGTGCTGGTCCTGGCCCGCACGGACGGCACGTGCCCCCGACGCACCACGAAGGCGGTGCTGGGCAGCCGCGGGCCACGAGGTGTACGGGGTCCCGCGGGCCCGACGGGGCCACAGGGCCCGGGCGCCGTGGTGGTCAGCGGCGCGCTGAGCGCGGTCGGCACGACGCCGTCCGACACTCGCACCCAGGTCGCCCGCCTCGGCGACCTGAACGTGGAGCTGGCCTGCTTCAACCAGAACGGCATCACCGGCCAGCTCTTCCTGGTGCCCGACACCACGGCCAGGATCGCGGGGTCGGGCTGGAAGGGCTTCACCCAGCAGACCGCGGAGCCCCTCCGGTTGCTCGGGCCGCTGGGTGCCGACGCCCCGGTGCTCTCGACCAACGCAGTCGGTCCCTCGATCCGGGTCGCCACGCTGGGGCCCGCGCTGGTGACCACACCCACCCAGACCGTCCTGGTCGACCTGTCGGTCGTCATGTCGTTCGTCGGGTCGATCAACCCCGACACTCCCGACGGCTGCCGGGTCGACGGTGCCCTGACGCCCGTCTCGTGAGCACCGCTCTCGTCGGCGTCACGAGCTCCGACCACCGCGCACCGAGCCGGCCGGCCTCTGGGCCAGCCCCGGGCGGCGCTGTCCTGGGCGGTGCTCGTGTCCCGATCTGTCCCACGCCCTAGGTCTCGGCGGGCGGCCGCGCCCGGAGGGGTCAGTCGTCGAGCCCGCTGAGGTCGGTCGGGACGTCGACGGCGTGCTCCCGCAGCACCTCGAGCGGCACCAGCCGCAGCACCGACGCGTTCGTCGCCGCGAGCCGGACCGGCGCCGCCGCGCCGTCGTGGTGGGCGCGCAGCCAGTTGGGCGCGGTGACGCACCACGGGTCACCGGGGCGCAGCCCCGAGAAGCCGTACTCGGGCCGCGGGGTCGCCAGGTCGTTGCCGATCGACGCCTGGTGGGCCAGGAACTCCGCGGTGACGACCGCACAGACCGTGTGGACTACCCGGGGGTCGCCCTGGGTGTTGCAGCAGCCGTCGCGGAAGAATCCGGTCATCGGTTCGGTCCCGCACGGCTCGAGGTTGCCGCCGAGGACGTTGCGCTCAGTCACCGCGCCAGTCTGGCCCACCCCTCCCACCGCGCCCACGTCACCGCCCGGGCTCGCCCAGCCGCCGCGTCGCGACCGGGTCGTAGGCCGCGGGCAGGGTGCAGACCACGGTGACCCGGTGCGGTCGAGGAGTTCCGGGAACCCGGTCATCACGACGACGGTCACGACGATCGCCGCCTGGAGGTCGTGCGTCCGTCGGCCGCTGCGGCCCGGCGCAGCACCGACGAAGGTCGTCGACCAGGAGGACGTCGGCTCGGCCCGGCGAAGGAGGTCCCGGCGGTCACACGTGCCTCGTGCGCGGACGTGCCTGCAGCACGCCGTCGACCCACGTGTCCACCCGCTCGTCGTAGAAGGCCACCAGCCCGGCGATCAGGGCGACTGCGAGCGTCGGGAACTGGTAGGACCAGGCCACGTCCTGGTGCGAGGCCGTGGACCAGTAGCCGCTCGTGGTGCCTTTGTACGGGCACTCGCTGACGGTGTCGGTGGCCACGAGGTGCTCCCAGGCGACGTCGGTGCGCGGCACGTAGGTGCGCGCGGGCAGCCCGGTCCCGATGAGCATCACCGGCGTCGAGGTCTCGGCCAGGGTGACGCCGTCGAGACTCACGCGCACGTGGCGGCGCGAGCGCAGCGCGTCGACGCGGACGTAGGGGTTGCGGGGGTGCACGAACACCTCCTCGTCCTCCTCGAACCACGTGTCGAGGGCCTTCCAGTCGAGGCGGACGGTGCCGGCCACCGGCGAGTCGACGTCGAGGTCGTGGACGCGCGCGGCGTGCGGCCGCACCTGGCCGTCGGCCCGGAGCGCATGGCGCCGGGCCCGGCCGAACGGCGTCGGCATCTCACGGTCCTCGTCGACCAGCACGCCGGGCGTGACGTCGGACCACGGCAGGTAGAGCTGCGGGTAGAAGGGGAACTCCCAGCCGTAGCGCGCCGCCGTGGTGTCGACGACGAGCTCGCCGCCGAGCCAGGCCCGCACCCGTCGCGGGCACGGCTCGACCCGGCCCTTCGCTGCGGCCATCACCGGGTGGCCGCCTCCACGGCCGGCTGATCGGGCTCCGAGCCTCCCGTCCGTGTCTCGACCATCGTCCACGACCTCCGCCTCCCGGGGCGCTGCGCCCCTGTCATCGGTTTCGTGGTCGGTCCGGACCCGGTCTTACGGTCCTGCCGGTAAGAATCTGCGGGTGGGCCGACGCTCACAGCAGCAGCCCGCGAGCCCAGGAGGACCCATGCCCACGACCCGGCTGACGCTCACGTCACCCCACGGTGCCGCCCTGGCCGCTCGGTGGGACCGCCCCGACGACGAGACCCGGGCCACGGCGCTGCTTGCCCACTGCTTCACCTGCAGCAAGGACACGGTCGCCGCGGGCCGCATCACCCGACGACTCAACGAGCGGGGCATCGCGGTCGTGCGCTTCGACTTCACCGGCCTGGGCGGCTCCGGCGGTGACTTCGCCTCGACCGACTTCACCTCCGACGTCGCCGAGGTGGTGGCCGTCGGTGAGTACGTCGCGGGCGAGCTCGGCTCGCTCGACCTGCTCGTGGGGCACTCGCTGGGCGGCGCGGCGGTCCTGGCCGCGGCCGGGCAGCTGCCCGGCGTCCGCGGTGTCGTCACCATCGGCGCGCCGGCGAGTCCCGACCACGTGCTGCGCCTGTTCGCTGACGACGACCTCGCGGCCGTCCGGGCCGACGGGGAGGCGACGGTGCGCCTGGCGGGACGGTCCTTCACGATTCGCCGGCAGTTCGTCGACGACGTCTGCGGCCAGCGCCAGGCCGAGCGCATCACGAACCTCCGCCGCCCGTTGCTCCTGCTCCACTCGCCGCAGGACGACGTCGTCGGGGTCGACGACGCCCGCGTCATCTTCGACGCCGCGCGGCATCCCAAGTCGTTCATCGCCCTCGACGGCGCCGACCACCTGCTGACCACGCCCGGCGACGCCGAGCACGCCGCGAACCTGATCGCGACGTGGGCGGCGCGCTACGTGCCCGACCGGCCTGCGTCCCCGACGTCCCCGACGGTGCCGACGGTGCCGACGGTGCCGACGGTGCCGACGGTGCCGACGGTGCCGACGGGGAGCGTGCGGGTGAGCACCGCGGAGGGTCGGCTCGCGCAGACCGTGCAGGCCGGTCGCCACGAGCTGCTCGCCGACGAGCCGCGGCCCCTGGGGTCCGACGCCGGACCCTCGCCCTACGACCTGCTGCTCGGCGCCCTCGGCACGTGCACCGCCATGACCCTTCAGCTCTACGCCCGGCGCAAGAAGTGGGCGCTGGACACGGTCGACGTCGAACTCCGCCACACCCACGGGCACGCCGAGGAGTGCGCGGCGGCCTGCGACGACGAGGAGCGGCAGGGGAGGGCCGGGGTCATCACCCGGACGGTCCGGCTCGTCGGCGACCTCGACGAGCAGCAGCGGGGGCGGTTGCTCGAGATCGCCGACCGCTGCCCGGTCCACCGGACCCTGTCGGCCGGGGTCGAGGTGCGCACCGTCGCCGCCCCTGCGTCCGACGCGGCCACCGAGGTCGCCGAGGTCGCGGAGGTCGCTGAGTAGTGGCGTCCCATTGGCGTGCGGGCGTGGAGGGGCCGGTCGACGAGGCCGGCACCCCCGCTCCACACGGCGCCGACCCGGCGTCCGACGGCTGGGTCGCGGCGCTGACCGGACCCGCGCGAGCAGGCCATCGAGGACCTGCACGCGCTGCTCCTGCGCGCTGCGCGCTGCGCGCCGCGAGGCCGGTCGACGGTCGGGACGGCACGGCGTCGCCGGGGCCGAGCTCGACGACGTCGCACACCAAGCGGCTCATGACGCGCTGCTCTCGGTGTTGCGCCGGTTGCCCGACTTCCGGGGCGAGAGCCGCTTCGCCACGTGGGCCTACCGCTTCGTGGTGCTCGAGGTCGCGAGCAAGGTGACCCGGCACGCCTGGCGGCGGCCGACGACGCCACTGGACGACGAGGGGTGGGGCCGTCTGACCCGACGCCCTGGCACCAACCGCAACGCGATCTACAAGTGCCTCTTCGACGCGCGCGTGCTGGCCCACCGTCACCGGGCTCGCTGCGACCCGGCGCTCGGTCCGAGCGGAGCGGCCGGCATCCGGCGCGACGAGGACCCGGGTCAGGCCAGGCTGAGGAAGAGCTTCTCCATCTGCTTCGCGTCGACGGAGTCCAGGCCCTCGCCGCGGGCGAGGCACTGCTGGAGCCCGGTCGCGACGATCGCGAACCCGGTGCGCTCGAGGGCCTTGAGGACCGCGGAGAGCTGGGTGACCACGTCCTCGCAGTCGCTGCCCTGCTCGAGCATCGCGATCACCTTGCCGAGGTGGCCGTGGGCCCGCTTGGCGCGGTTGATGATGGCGCGCATCTCCTGCGGCTCGAGCTCCATCAGGCCTCCGCACCAGCGACGACGAGCGCGTCGAGCGCGGCCCGCAGTCGTTGCCGGGCCTCGGTGGCGACCTCGCGCACGACAGGGGAGTCCTCGAGCCGGGCCATGGCGTCAGGGTCGATCGCCTCGACCACGGTGCGTCCGTCGTCGTCGGTGCGGACCACGACGTTGCAGGGCAGCATCGCTCCCAGCGAGGGGGTGGCGGTCAGGGCGCGGTGGGCGAGCTCGGGTCGGCAGGCGCCGAGGATGACCTGCGCCGGCACGTCGACGTCGAGCTTGGCCTTCATCGTGGCGCGCACGTCGATCTCGGTCAGGACGCCGAAGCCCTGGGTCTGCAGGGCCGCACGCACCGCGGTCACGGTCTCGTCGTAGGGCCGGTCGACGGTGACCGACATGGTGTAGTCGCTCACGACGTCGCTCCGGACCGGGAACCGGTCAGCTGCCGGTCGCCGAGGGCGAACGGGGTGGGGATCGACGTGGTCTCGACGGGGCGCATGGGCTTCCTCCTGGGCGTGGGGTGGTGAGGGGACCATCATAACCCCTGGGGGGGATAACCCCCAGGGGGGTTAACATGTTTGGATCGCACGACTGCGGGATGGGCTCGGGGTGAGGTGAGAGCCTGGCGTCGTAGGGCATGATGAGTGACGCCCGTCACACCGTCGGGCAGCACCGATCCGAGAGGTGTCCTGATGACCACGTCCTCCACCGAGCACCCCCACCAGCCCGAGCGCTACGACGTGATCGTGGTCGGTGGTGGGTCCGCCGGCGCGGTGATCGCCGCCCGGCTCAGCGAGGACCCCGACGTCCGCGTGGCGCTCGTCGAGGCCGGGGGCACCCCGCCGCCCCACGAGGCGATGCCGGCGGCGGTGGCGTCGTTGCAGCTCGACCCCGAGGTCGACTGGATGTTCACCGGCGACCCTGGGGGAGCGGGCAAGGGGCTGACCGACGGGCGGATGATGGTGCCGCGCGGCAAGATGCTGGGCGGCTCGTCGGGGCTCAACTACATGGCCTACGTGCGCGGCCACCCCGGTGACTTCGACGGTTGGGCCGCTGACGGCGGCAAGGGCTGGTCCTACGACGACGTCCTGCCCTACTTCGAGAAGAGCGAGGACCTCGCCCCGCCCGACCCGCCGGAGGGCGTGGTCATCGACGAGGAGGCCCACGGCACCGGCGGCCCCCTCGGGGTGTCGGTGCGGGCGCCGCGCACGCTCGCCGCCGAGCAGTTCGTCGAGGCCGCCGTCGCCGCGGGGATCCCGATGGGCGACTACAACGGTCGTGACCGTGGTGGCCCGACCGGGCTCAGCTCGTTGTTCCAGACCACCACTCGCGACGGCAAGCGCTCCTCGACGTTCCACGCCTTCCTCGAGCCGGTCCTCGACCGGCCCAACCTCACCGTCCTCACGCACGCGCTCGTCGAGCGGGTGCTGCTCACCGCCGACGGCGCCGGCCCGCGCGCCACCGGGATCCGCTACCGCGACGCGCAGGGCGCCACCCACGAGATCCACGCCGACCGCGAGGTCGTCGTCAGCGCGGGCGCCATCGGCTCGCCCCAGCTGCTCCTGCTGTCGGGCATCGGCCCGCGGGCCGAGCTGGCCGAGGTCGGGGTCGAGTGCGTCGTCGACAACCCCCACGTGGGCAAGCACCTCAAGGACCACCTGCACCTGCCGATGGCGTTCCCGGCCCCGGGCGTCGCGCTGACCATGACCGAGATCGCGATCTCGCTGGGGCCCGACGCCCTGCGCGCGCCCGCCGGGCCGCTGCCGGCCGACCCGGCCGACGACGCCGACCTCCCGCCCGAGCTCGCGGCTCTCAAGGCCGAGGCCGAGCGTCGGGTGATGGAGTGGGCCACCACGGGCAAGGGGTTGGCGTCGTCCTCCCTCTACGACGCCGTGGCGTTCTTCTCCACCGGGCTGGGCGACCTGCACACCCACGACGGGCAGATCGGGCTGCTCGCCTGCGGCTACACCCCGGAGATCTGGCAGTACCTCTTCCGAGTCGACCCGGCCGACTACTTCGCCGACCCGGCGGCGGCGCTGTCGCCGGACGCCGAGACCGTCGTCGTGCTGCCCAACCCGGTGCAGCCGCACTCCGAGGGCGAGGTGCGCCTGGCCAGCGCCGACCCGACGGACGCCCCGGTGATCGACCTGAACTACCTCGACGACCCCCACGACGTCGCCGTGTTCCTGGCCGTCATCCGCCGCGCGCTCGAGATCGTCGACCACTGGCCCGGCGCCGGCATCGGACCGCTCATGGTGCCGCCCGCCCTCGCCGAGGCGCACGGTCACACGACCGGCGACGTCCCGAGCGACGCCCTGCTCGAGGACATGTTCCGCCACTACGCGCTGACGGTCTACCACGAGACGTCGACCTGCCGGATGGGCAGCGTCGTCGACGCCGACCTGCGTGTCTACGGCGTCGCGGGGCTGCGGGTCGCCGACGCGAGCGTGATGCCGACGGTGGTCAGCGGCAACACCAACGCGGCCGCGATCATGATCGGCGAGAAGGCCGCCGAGATGATCGCCGAGGACCACGAGGTGCGTCTCGCGACCAGGGTGGGCTGATCGTCGCGTGCGGGTCCTGCTGGCAGTGGCACTGGCGGTGGGGCTGGCGCTGCTCGCGCCGGCGGCGCCGGCAGCGGCACGGGTCGAGCCGCTGCCGGTCGGCGTCGACGTCGACTACCAGCTCGGTGGTGAGGACACCGTGCCCGCGGATGTCGGCATCGTGGTGCGCGACCGGACGGCCCGTCCGGTGCCGGGGGTCTACGACGTCTGCTACCTCAACGCCTTCCAGACCCAGCCCGGGCAGGCGCGGTTCTGGCGACGGCACTGGCCCCTGGTGCTGAAGCAGCAGGGCCGGCCCGTCATCGACGCGGGCTGGGGCGAGTGGCTGCTCGACGTCGGCACCCCGGCCAAGCGACACCGGCTGGCCACGATCGTCGGCCGGTGGGTGGCGGGCTGCGCGCACGACGGGTTCCAGGGCGTCGAGCTCGACAACCTCGACTCCTTCACCCGGTCCCGGCGGTTGCTCGACCGGGCCGACGCGCTGGCCTTCGCCCGGCTGCTGGTGCGCCGGGCGCACGCAGTCGGTCTGGCGGTGGGTCAGAAGAACCTCGCGGGCTACGACGGCACCGGGCTGGGCTTCGACTTCGCCGTGGCCGAGTCCTGCGCGCGCTACGCCGAGTGCCACCGCTACGTGCGCCACTACGGCGACCAGGTCGTGATGGTCGAGTACCGCCGGGTCGACTTCGAGCGGGCCTGCGCGGCGTACGGCGCGACGCACGCGGTGGTGCTGCGCGACCGTGACCTCGACCCGTCCTTCAGCCCGTCGTTCTGCTGACGGGGTCGTGGGCGTCAGTCAGGTCAGGGCGTCCTCGGCGTCGGCCTCGCCGGCATCGGCCTCGATCGCGGCCACGAGAGCACCGATCTGGTGATCGGTGAGCCGGATGCCGGCCTCGTCGAGGCCCTTGCGGAGCTCCGCGTCGAGCGTGCCCTCCTCCGCGGTCTCCTGGTAGGAGGAGACGCGGTCGAGGACCGCCTGGATCGCGGTGACCTGGTCGGGGTCGATCGTGGAAGCCATGTGTCCTGTGTAGTCGAGGCGGGGGCGGCGACCGGCCACCTGCGGGGGTGAGAGGTCCGACCCCGGGTCAGGCCGCGGCCCACCCGGCGTACCAGCGGGAGACGTGGTCGAGGTACTCGGCCGGGTTCTCCATCATCAGTGCGTGGCGGCGTTCGTCGAGCACGTGGCCGTGCCAGTCGCCGCGCCGGGCCAGGACCTGGCGCAGCACCCGGGCGGGCACCAGCGCGTCGGCGGTGCCGCCCAGGATGATCGTCGGGGCCTCGATGGCGTCGATCGCACGCCAGACCCGACGCGGGTCGATCCACGAGGCGCTGATCGAGCGCAGGGCGCTCAGCAGCGCGCGACGGCGGTCGGCGTCGCCGTCGGGGTCGCGGTCCTCGGCGAACTCGCGGGCCATCAGGTCGAGCAGGTCGGGGTTGACCTCGTCGGGCGCGCCGAAGATCAGCCCGAGCAGCGCTCGCTTGCGCCGCTGGTCGAGCGCCTCGGGCACCGCTCCGAGCAGTCCGAGGACCGCGGCCGACCCGGTCGACACGAGGATGGGTCCGAGGCCCGCGATCGTCGCCCGGCTGGGCAGCAGGATGCGCAGGGGGACCGTGGGCGGCAGTGCGGGGGAGACCAGGACGAGGCTGGTGACCCGCTCGGGGTGCGACGCGGCGAGCAGGGTGGCGATCAGCCCACCCATCGAGTTGCCGTGCAGGGTGAACCGCGCCCAGCCCAGGGTGTCGGCCACGGCGACCACGAGCTCGGCGTAGGCGTCGATCGTCAGCGGCTCGCCGGCGACCACCGAGGTCGCGCCGAAGCCCGGGAGGTCGATGGCGACGACCGGGCCGCGCTCGGCCAGGCCGCTCATCACCTCGACCCAGGTGACCGCCGAGCCACCCAGGCCGTGGACGAGGAGCTGCGGCTCGCCGGCACCGGCCCCGTGCCGGCCGGCCACCCGCAGGGCGCGGACCGGGCGGCCGCCGACCTCGATCACGGTGTCGACGACGTCGGGCCAGGCGCTGCCGATCGGGCGGCCCGCGGTGGAGGTCATGTGGTCATCGTCGCGGAGAGGAGCCGGGCGCGGGTGACGGTCCGCGGGTCGGTTCACGCGGCCAGGGCGTTGAGCACCTCGGTCAGCTGCTTCTCGGTCTTGGTGCCGATGCGCTCGAAGAGCAGCTTGAGCAGCGGCTCGCCGAGCTTGCCGGCTCCCTTGGGCTCGATCACGGCCTCGTAGGTGACCTCGCTGCCGCCGCCCTTGGCCTGCACGGTGATCGTGTCGGTCGAGGTGGCGGAGTCGTTCTCGCCGACGAAGACCAGACGACCGGGCGTGAGCGTCTGCAGGGTGTAGGTGAGCTCGGTGGTCACGCCGGCGATCTTGGACACGTTGTGCCAGCGGGTGCCGACCCGGACCTCGCCGCCGGACTCCTGCGTGCACGACTCGGTGCCGGGGTCCCAGGCCTCGGCGTGGGCGAAGTCCTTGAGGTAGTCGACGACCGTGGCCGGATCGGGGATGACGGTGAACGTGCGGGTGATCGTGGTCATGTCCTCGACGCTAGGTACGCCGGTCGACAGCCGGCTCACCCGCGCGGGCTCACCCCCTCGGGGTGGCCCGGGCGCCGGCAGGTCAGCCCGCCGCCTGCCGGGCCCGGTAGGCCGCGACGGCGTTGCGGTTGCCGCAGGCCGTGGAGCAGAAGCGCCGCGACCGGTTGCGCGACAGGTCGAGGACGACGCCCTCGCAGTCGTCGTCGGCGCACACGCCCAGACGCGAGAGCTCGTCGGCGCGGATGACGTCGATCATGGCCATCGCGGTCTCGACCCGGATCCGGCTCGGCCAGGGCGCGTCGGCGCGGGTGGCGTGCAGGTGCCAGTCGAAGTCGTCGTGACGCACGAGCTGGGGGAGCGCCCGCTCCTCGTCGAGCATCCGGTTGACCAGGGTGACGGCGTGGTCGCGGTCGGCGGTGAGCAGGTCGCGCAGCTCGCCGCGCAGGGCCTGGACGGCGGCGAGCTCGGCCCGGTCGCCGTCGTGGCGTCCGGTGTAGGCGAACTCGGTGAAGAACTGCGAGAGCTCCTCGGGGCTGGTCAGGGTCTCGGGCTCGAGGGCACTGTTGGCGAGCACGACCGCGGCCTGCAGGGCCAGCTCGACGTCATGGGCGAATACCACGTTGACAGATTACTGCACCGTCCCTACGGTCATGAGCCATGACGACTTTCGCTGATGACGCGGCCCTCGTCGGCGGCCGTCGGGGACCAGCGGCCGGCGGGGTCGTGCTCGCGCTCGTCTCGGCGGTCGCCTTCGGCCTGTCCGGCGCCCTGGCGCGCCCCCTGCTCGACGCCGGGTGGAGCGCCGGCTCGGTGGTCCTGTGCCGGATCGCCCTCGGCGCGCTGGTCGTCGTCCCCTTCGGCGTCCGGGCGCTGCGCGGGCAGTGGTCGCTGGTCCGCGACAACGCCGCGCTCATTGGGCTCTACGGGCTGCTGGCCGTGGCCGGCGCCCAGTTCGGCTACTTCTCGGCCGTCGCGCACATGCAGGTCGGCCCGGCCCTGCTGATCGAGTACACCGCCCCCGCCGCCGTCGTCGTGTGGTTCTGGGTGCGTCACGGCCACCGTCCCGGGGCGATCACCCTGGCCGGCGCCGGGGTCTGCGCCCTCGGCCTCGTGCTGGTGCTCGACCTGCTCTCGGGCGCCGACCTCAGCACGACCGGCGTCCTGTGGGCGCTGGGCGCGATGGTCGGCTGCGCGACCTACTTCATCATCAACGGCGACGACTCCACCGGTCTGCCGCCGATCAGCCTGGCCGCCGGCGGCCTGGTCGTCGGTACGGCGGCCCTCGGCCTGCTCGGTGTCGTCGGCCTGATGCCCGTGCGGGCGGCCTCGACCCCGGTGGCCTACGCCGGCGTCACCGTCGACTGGTGGTGGCCGCTGCTCGCCCTCGGCCTGGTGACCGCCGCCGTCGCCTACGTCACCGGCATCGGCGCGGCCCGCCGCCTGGGCGCGCGCCTGGCCTCCTTCGTCGCGCTCAGCGAGGTCGTCGTCGGCGTGCTCTGGGCCTGGCTCCTCCTCGACCAGCTGCCCGCCCCGGTGCAGCTGCTCGGCGGTGCGCTGATCCTGCTCGGCGTCGTCGCCGTCAAGCTCGGCGAGCGCGACGTCGCGGCCGTCGAGCCCGACCTCAAGCTCTGACCGACCGCCGACCCGTCGCGTAGACGCGACGGGTCGATCTCCATCCACGCCGACCCGTCGCGTAGACGCGACGGGTCGGCCCGGCCAGACCAACGAGCACGGGGACACGGCTCGAGAGCACCCGAGCCCCGACCAGACCGACTAGCGCGTGTCCTGGCGCTTGACGACGACCTCGCGTCCGATCAGGAGCAGGGCGGCGGCGGTGGGGATGGCGAGCAGCGCCCCGACGATGCCGAGCAGGGCCGTGCCGACGAGCGCCGCGATGACGGTGACGGCACCGGGCACGTCGACCGACTTCTTCATCACCCGCGGGTAGAGCACGTAGTTCTCGAGCTGCTGGTAGACGACGTAGAAGACGATGCAGGCCAGGCCGGCGTTGACGTCGGTGGCGAAGGCGATCGCGGTGACGACGACGGCACCGAGGGTGGCGCCGATCATCGGGATGATGTCGAGCAGGGCCACGACGAAGGCCAGCGCGACGGCGTACTGCTCGAGCCCGATGACGAACAGGAAGACCAGCGACGTGAGCCCGGCGCACAGGGCGACGACGAACGCGCCGGAGACGTAGCCGCCGATGTTGCGGATGATCCGGTCGCCGAGCCGGCTGACCCGGTCGCGGCGCGAGGCCGGGGCCAGGCTGTAGAGCGCCTTCTTGGTGGTCTCGAGCGAGGCGAGGAAGTAGAGCGTCAGCACGATCACGATGAAGCCGTTGAACAACGCCGAGAGCACGCGCAGGCCGAAGCCGAGCGCCCCACCGAACAGACCGCTGAGGAAGTCGCCGTTGGCGACGTAGTCCTTGAGCTTGTCGATGACGTCGTACTCGTCGTCGAGCTTCTGGATCTCCCGGTTGCGCTGCAGGTCGTCGAGGTAGCCGGGGACGTTGGTGGACAGGGCGGTCACCTGGTCGGTGATGACCGGGACGATCGCGACGACGAACAGCGCGACCGTCAGCAGGAACGCCACGATCACCACCGCGCACGCCCACGAGCGCCGCAGCCCGCGTCGGCCCAACAGCTCGACGGCGGGGTTGAGGCCGGCGGCGAGGAACAGCGAGACGACGACGAGCAGCAGCACCGAGCCGATGCCGACGATCGCCTCGAACAGGAACCACGCGGTCAGGGCGCCGAAGCCGCCGACGAACCCGAGGTAGAAGGGGTTGCGCTTCTCGAACGGCGCCCCCTGCGGGCCGAACTCGCCGCCGTCGTGAGGTAGGTGGGCGGCGTCCTCGGCCCGGTCGGCGGCATCCTCGGCGCGGTCGGCGGCGTCCTCGGCCCGGTCGGCTGCCCCGATGATCTCCTCGACGATCTCCTCGGTGATCTCGTCGGTCACCTCGTCGGTCACCTTGCCGGGGGTCCCGTCGGCGAGCGGGGGCGCAGCGCGACCGGGCTCGGGGGTCAACTGTCGCTCGTGCCGCTCGGCTCGGCGGAGTCGTCGTCGCCGGCGAACCCGGCGACCACGTCACGCAGCGAGGCCAGCTGGGCGGTGATCGAGTCGCGGCGCTTGACCAGGCGGTCGAGCTCGGCGCGCTTGGCGGCGATCTCACGGGCCACGGCGTCGTCGCTGCTGGCGGTGATGGCCTCGGCCTTCTGCTTAGCGGCGGCCACGATCTGCTCGGCCTCCCGCTTGGCGCGGTGCAGGGCGGCCTCGGCCTCGGCGGTCGACGCGGCCCGGCTCTCGGCCGACTGCTTGGCCGCGGCGGCGGCGCGCTCCTCGGCTGCGGCCGCGCGACGCTCGGCCTCCTCGACCAGCCGCTTGGTCTCGGCGACGGCGCTGTTGTGGTGGTCGGTGGCCTCGCGGGCCAGCCGCTCCTTCTCGACCGCGAGGGTACGGCGGGCCTCGGCGACCTCGCGGTCGGCCGCGGCGCGGGCCTGCTCGACCTCACGGGTCGCGCCGGTGCGCATCTCGCTGGTCTCCTGCTGGGCGGCCAGGCGCAGCTGGTCGGCCTCGCGCTGGGCGGCGGCGACGATGTCGGTCGCCTCGGCCCGGGCCAGCGCGCGCTCCTGCTCGGCGTCGGCCGAGAGGCGGGCGCGGGTCTCGTCGAGCTCGCGCAGCTGCACGATCTTCATGTCCTCGACCTCGCGCGCGGCGTCGGCGCGGATCGCCTTGGCGTCGCGCTCGGCCTGGGCGCGGATCTCGCCGGCGTCGCGCTGGGCGATCCCGCGGATCTCGTCGGCCTCCTCCTCGGCCAGGCGCAGCATCGTGCTGGCGCGGCCACCGAGACCGGCGTACGACGGGGTCTTCTGCTCGGCCAGCTGCTGCTGCAGGTCGGCGAGCTGCTTCTCGAGGTCGATCGCACGGCGCTCGGACTCGGTCAGGCTGGCGCTCAGGCCGGCCTTCTCGCTGCTGAGCTGACGCACCCGCGCGTCGACCGACGCACGGTCGTAGCCGTTGCGGCGTACGACGGGGAAGGTGCTCTGCGCCGCGGTCGTCGCGGGTCCGGGGGTGCCCCCAGGAGCGGCGGGCGGCAGGACGGGCCGTCCCTGCGGGTCGCCGGACCCGGCGCCGGGGGCGACCGGCTGGGCCGGCCGCACCTGGGTCGTCGTGGCGGAGGGGCCCGCCGCGGGGGTCACGGTGGGGATGACCTGCGTGCGCTGGGAGTCGGGATCTGGGGAACCGGCCACCGGGCCGCCCTTCTGGAGGCTCGGCGACTCCTCGGGGGACTCGGTCTCGTCCGGCTCCTCGTCGAAGATGGACAGGCCTCGGTCGTTCATCCGGTGAACCTCACTGGGGGTCGGGGGTGGTGGGGAAGTGGCCCCATCCTCCCTGATCGGAGCCCCCGATCCCACCCCGACCCGGCCGCAGGAACGGCCGGGTCCGGGTGAGAGACCTCTCAGTCGGGCAGCACGCCCCGGATCACACGCCGCGGAAGCGGTTGATCGCGTCGAGGTGCTGGGCGCGCAGCTCGTGGTCGCGCACGCCGAGGCCCTCCTCGGGGGCCAGGCAGAGCACGCCGACCTTGCCCTGGTGGAGGTTGTGGTGGACGTCGAGCGCGGCCTGGCCGACCTCGTCGAGGGTGTAGGTCTTCGACAGGGTGGGGTGGATCTTGGCCTGGGCGATGAGGCGGTTGGCCTCGAAGGCCTCGCGGTAGTTGGCGAAGTGGCTGGAGACGATGCGCTTGAGGTTCATCCACAGGTAGCGGTTGTCGTACTCGTGCATGTAGCCGGTGGTCGAGGCGCAGGTGGTGATGGTGCCGCCCTTGCGGGTGACGTAGACCGACGCACCGAAGGTCTCGCGGCCGGGGTGCTCGAAGACGATGTCGATGTCCTCGCCGCCGGTGAGCTCACGGATCCGCTTGCCCAGGCGCTGCCACTCCTTGGGGTTCTGCTCGGTGCCGTCCTCGTTCCAGAACTTCCACTGCTCCTCGGAGCGGTTGATGATCATCGTGGCGCCCATCGAGCGCACGATCTCGGCCTTCTCCTCGTTGGAGACCACGCAGATCGGGTTGGCGCCGCCGTTGAGGGCGTACTGCGTCGCGAACCCGCCCAGGCCGCCGGAGGCGCCCCAGATGAGGACGTTGTCGCCCTGCTTCATCTGACCGGCGTTCTTGGAGACCAGCTGGCGGTACGCCGTGGCGTTGACCAGGCCGGGGGAGGCGGCCTCCTCCCACGTCAGGTGGGCGGGCTTGTCGAGGAGCTGGTTGGACTTGACCAGCGCGATGTGGGCCAGGCCGCCGAAGTTGGTCTCGAAGCCCCAGATGCGCTGCTGGGGGTCCATCATCGTGTCGTCGTGGCCGGCGGGGTCCTCGAGCTCGACGGACAGGCAGTGAGCCACGACCTCGGCGCCGGGCTTCCACCGGGTGACCCCGGGGCCGGTCTTGAGCACGACGCCGGCCAGGTCGGAGCCGACCACGTGGTAGGGCAGGTCGTGGCGCTTGGTGAGCTCGGAGAGGCGGCCGTAGCGCTCGAGGAAGCCGAAGGTGGAGACCGGCTCGAAGATCGAGGTCCACACGGTGTTGTAGTTGATGGCCGAGGCCATCACGGCCACGAAGGCCTCACCGGGGCCGAGCTCGGGCAGGGCGACGTCCTCGACGTGCAGGGACTTGCGGGGGTCCTTGTCGCGGGTGGCGAGGCCCTCGAACATGTCGACCTCGTCCTTGTGGACCGTCACGGCCCGGTAGGACTCGGGCAGGGCGAGGGCGGCGAAGTCCTCGCTCGAGGTGTCACCAGCCTGGATGGCGTCAAGAATGTGCTGCACGGTCCTGAGTCTCCTGTACGTGTCGACGAGGTGGTCGGGGCGCGACCAGCCCGCAAGATACCGGTCGGTAACTCCCCGGCGTGGCCACTGTGCCGGACGTCACCCGGTCACGGACGCCGTCGGCGTCACAGGGTCGTGCGGCCCTCGGCCACCCAACCGGTGAAGTAGCGCGGCTGTGAGGAGACGACCGCCGTACGCCGGGCGACGGCCGTCGCGCGACGGAACCGCGGGACCCAGACCCGCAGCAGGACGCGTTGGCCCGGGCGCACCGCGGCGGGCATGCTGTGGCCCGCCAGGGTGAGCCGGACCCGACCGGTGCCGACGGCGGTCGTGCGCAGGACGACGTAGTGGCCCACGCGGCGCAGCGAGACCGGGCCTGGCAGCAGTCGGCCCCGTGACTCCAGGTCGCGGCAGGTCGGTCGGAGCCGACGGATCGGCTTGTACGGGCTCAGTGCGCGGCGGAGGCCGCCGGCTCGACGAGCTCCACTAGGACGCCGCCGGCGTCCTTGGGGTGCACGAAGTTGATGCGCGAGTCGGAGGTGCCGCGCTTCGGGGCGTCGTAGAGCAGGCGCAGCCCGCGCTCGCGCAAGATCGCGCTGACCTGCTCGACGTCGATCACGCGGTACGCGACCTGCTGGCAGCCGGGGCCGTTGCGTCCGATGAACTTCGCGATCGTCGACTCCTCGCTCAGCGGGGCGAGCAGCTGGACGTGGGAGCCCGACTCGCCGACGGCCATCATGGCCTCGCGCACGCCCTGCTCCTGGTTGGTCTCCTCGTGGGCCAGCGTCATGCCGAAGGTGTCGCGGTAGAACGCGATGGCCTCGTCGAGGTCGGGCACGGCCATGCCGACGTGGTCGATCGCGGTGAAGAGGTGGTCGGGGATCTCGAGCGTCATGGGGCCCATTGTCGCCGTACGACGGTGTGACGTGTGCCTCGTGGTCGGTCACGGACAGCCCTGTCCCCGGTCGGTGAATGATCGGTAACCTCACGACAGACAGCACCCGACCCCACGACCCACAGTCCCGCGGAGGCACCTCATGTCCGGATCCGTCATCGTCGCCGGAGCGCGCACCCCGATCGGCCGCCTCCTCGGCGGCCTGAAGTCGCTCAAGGCGACCGACCTCGGCGGCGTCGCCATCAAGGGCGCCCTCGAGAAGGCCGGCGTGACCGGCGAGCAGGTCGACTACGTGATCATGGGCCAGGTCATCCTGGCCGGCGCGGGCCAGAACCCCGCGCGCGAGGCCGCGGTGGCCGGTGGCGTGCCGATGGGCGTCCCGTCGATCACCATCAACAAGGTCTGCCTGTCGGGCCTCAACGCGATCGCGATGGCCGACCAGCTGATCCGTGCCGGCGAGTGCGAGATCGTCGTGGCCGGCGGCATGGAGTCGATGACCAACGCGCCCCACCTGCTGATGGGCTCGCGCGAGGGCACCAAGTTCGGTGACACCACGCTCGTTGACTCGATGGCCTACGACGCCCTCTTCGACCAGGTCACCCAGCAGGCCATGGGCCTGCTCACCGAGGAGGTCAACGCCGCCGGGGCCAACCTGACCCGCGAGGAGCAGGACGAGTTCTCGGCGCAGTCGCACCAGAAGGCCGCTGCCGCCTGGAAGAACGGCATCTTCGACGACGAGGTCGTCCCGGTCTCGATCCCGCAGCGCAAGGGCGACCCGGTCGTCATCACCCAGGACGAGGGCGTGCGCGGCGACACCACCGCCGAGTCCCTGTCCAAGCTGCGCCCGGCGTTCTCCAAGACGGGCACCGTCACGGCCGGCTCCTCCTCGCAGATCTCCGACGGCGCCGCCGCCGTCGTCGTGATGAGCAAGGCCAAGGCCGAGGAGCTCGGGCTGACCTGGCTGGCCGAGATCGGTGCCCACGGCATGGTCGCCGGCCCCGACTCCTCGCTGCAGCTGCAGCCCGCCAACGCGACCGCGTTGGCCTGCCGCAAGGAGGGCATCGAGCCCACGGACCTCGACCTCGTCGAGTTCAACGAGGCCTTCGCCGCCGTCGGCATCTCCTCGGCCCGCGAGCTCGGCCTGCCCGACGACAAGGTCAACGTCAACGGCGGCGCCATCGCACTGGGCCACCCGGTCGGCATGTCCGGCGCCCGCGTCGTGCTCCACCTGGCGCTCGAGCTGCAGCGCCGCGGTGGCGGCGTCGGTGCGGCCGCGCTGTGCGGTGGCGGTGGCCAGGGTGACGCGCTGATCGTGCGTGTCCCGCAGCGCTAGTCGGGGGCGGGCTGACCGTCGTCAGTTCGACGTACCCGACCTCGTCGCGCGGGCCCGGGGCGGTGAGCCCCGGGCCGTCGCCCGGCTGATCTCGCTGGTCGAGGACGAGTCGTCGGCCCTGCGTGAGGCGATGGGCCTGCTGGCCCCCCACACCGGGCGGGCCCAGGTCGTCGGCATCACCGGTGCCCCCGGCGTCGGCAAGTCGACCTCGACCAACGCGATCGTCACGGCGGTGCGCGCCGGCGGCCGCCGCGTGGGCGTGCTCGCCGTCGACCCGTCGTCGCCGTTCTCGGGCGGAGCGCTGCTCGGTGACCGGATCCGGATGGGTGACCACGCCGGCGACAAAGGCGTCTTCATCCGCTCCATGGCCGCCCGCGGCCACCTCGGCGGGCTGTCCTGGTCGACGCCCCAGGCGGTGCGTGTGCTCGACGCCGCGGGCTTCGACGTCGTCCTGATCGAGACCGTCGGTGTCGGGCAGAGCGAGGTCGAGGTCGCGGGTCTCGCCGACTCCACGATCGTGCTGCTCGCCCCCGGCATGGGTGACGGCATCCAGGCCGCCAAGGCCGGCATCCTCGAGGTCGGCGACCTCTACGTCGTCAACAAGGCCGACCGCGACGGTGCGGCCCAGGTGGCCCGCGACCTGCGCTCGATGCTCGCCCTCGCCCAACGCCGCCCCGACGCCTGGCACCCGCCGGTCCTCAAGACCGTCGCCGCGTCCGGCGACGGCGTGGCCGAGGTCGTCACCGCCCTCGACGAGCACCGCGCCTGGTCGATCGCGACCGGCGAGCTGCAACGACGTCGCGAGCGTCGGGCCCGCGCGGAGGTCGAGGCCATCGCCGTGGCCGCGCTGCGGGCGCGCTTGGCGCAGGTCGGCGACCACGCCGAGATCGGCGCGCTCGCTGCGGCCGTGGTGGCGGGGGAGTCCGACCCCTACACCGCCGCCGACCGCCTGCTCGAGGGCTGACGGTGGTCGAGGAGCAACGGACCGAGTTGACCTGGCCGTTGCGGGCGGGTGGTCTCGTGACGGCCGCGGGCGGCCTCCTCGACCACCGTGGGGTGGGGTCGTTCAGCGCAGGTCGAGGTCGACCCAGACCGTGCGGTGGTCCGACGACGGGAACGGGAAGCTGCCCGTCAGGCGGGAGAGCGGGTCGGACGACACCGGCCAGAAGATCCCGGCGTCGCGCACCTGCAGGCCGCGGCGCGACGGCAGGACGTAGTCGGCGCGCAGGTTGCCCGGAGCGGGAGAGTCGTTGAAGTCGGCGGTGTCGAAGCGCGGGTCGCCACGGTGGGTGGCGTTGGCGCCGCCCTGGAGCACGGCCGCCTCGGGGCCGCCGGCCGAGGTGGGCAGCGGGTCGACGACGCGCGGGTTGTCGAGCAGCTGGTCGACGGCTGCGGCGACGGAGTCGCCGTCGAGGGGGTCGGCGTTCTGGTCGCCGGAGATCACGAACGACGCACCCTGGGCCAGGCCACCGCGACGCCCGTGGTCGTCGTAGACGTAGCGGGCGGCCGCGCCGCCGGTGACGTAGTCGGACCAGAAGCGTATCTCGTCGTGGTTGCGTCGACCGTTGCGGTCCTCGGGGCCGTCGAAGGTCGGCGGGGTGGGGTGGGACACCAGGAAGTGCACCGTCCGGTGCCCGATCCGGATCGGCAGGTCCCAGTGGCTCTTGCTCGACAGCCGCAGGGCGGCCTGCTCCTCGGGGGTGTAGAAGTCGGTGGGGATCAGGTTGCCCGGCATGTCGGCCCACCTGAAGAGGCGGAACGTGCGGACCTGCTGGGTCCGGATCGGGTACTTGCTCAGCACGACCATGCCGTACTGGCCCTCGAAGTCGCCGAAGCCGTAGGCGTCGTTGCCGCCGCCGACGGTCCCGTTGTCGTCGAGGTCGAGGCCGGTCGGCACGCCGGTGTTGGACGGGGCGACGTAGGCGTAGGGGTAGTCGATCGGCGCGGCGCCGTCGTGGGCCCGCGCGAGGTAGTTGTCGCGGAACAGGTCGACCGCCGTGCCGTCGGGGACGTAGTCGAACTCGTTGAGCAGCAGCACGTCGGGCCGCGTGCGCTGGATGATCTCGGCGACCGCGGCGGCCTGGGCGTCGTCGGGGGTCGACAGGTCGGTGACCAGCTGTCCGGCGCGCGCCCGGTTGAGGGAGGCGTTGAAGGTCTGGAACCGGACCGTGTGGGTGCGGCCCGCGTCGTCCGCGCGGTGGTGGGCGGGGTGCCCGGCGCCGGCGGCGGGGCGTACGGCGTCCGCGGGCGTGGTGGTCAGCAGGCCGGCACCGAGCAGCAGCAGGGAGGGCAGCGCGACGAGGCGCGCCCGAGAAAGCGTCGTCATGCGGCCACCCTGCCACGGGCCGGCCGGGCCCCGGGCCAACGCCAGGTGAACGCCCCGGTGCACGCATCCCTAGGATTGCCCGCATGACGCAACAGCCGTTCACCCGTCGTGGCGCCATCGACCTGTCGGCCCTCAAGCGCCCGGCCGCGCCGCCGCCGTCCTCGGGCCCGGGCGCGGGGGGTGCCGCGCCTGCTGGTTCCTACACCGTGCAGGTCACCGCCCAGACCCTGCAGCAGGTCGTCGAGGCATCGATGACCGCGCCGGTGCTGATGGTCGTCTACTCCGCGAGCCAGGTGCCCGAGAGCGCGACGTACGCCGCCGACGTGGCCGCGCTGACCGAGCGCTACGAGGGTCGCTTCCTGGCCGGGCTGGTCGACCTCGACACCGCGCCCGAGCTCGGTCAAGCCCTCCAGATCACCCAGGTCCCGGTCCTGCTGGTGCTGCTCGACGGCCGCCCGGTCACCCAGCCCATCCCCGGCGTCGTGCCGAGCGACGAGCTCAGCGCCTTGTTCAACCAGCTCGGTCAGCAGCTGACCCAGCAGGGCGTCACCGGACGCCACCAGCCGCAGGGGGCGCCCGCCCCGGCCGGTGCGGGCGACGAGCCCGCGGTCGACCCGCGCTATGCCGCCGCCGAGGACGCGCTGGCCCGCAACGACATCGCGGCCGCGGTCGCCGAGTACAAGAAGCTCGTCGACGCCAACCCCGCCGACCACGAGGCCGCCGCCGGGCTGGCCATGGCCACGATCCTGCACCGCACCCAGGGGGTCGACCCGGCCGCTGCCCGCGCCGCGGCCGACGCCGCCCCCGCCGACGTCGACGCCCAGACCCTCGTCGCCGACCTCGACCTGTCCGAGGGGCGCGTCCAGGAGGCTTTCGCCCGGCTCGTCGAGCTGGTCCGGGTCACCTCCGACAAGGAGCGCGACCGCGCGCGCGAGCACCTGATCAGCCAGTTCGCCGCGGTCGGTCACGACGACCCGCTCGTGCTGGCGGCCCGCCGCAACCTCGCCTCCGCCCTCTTCTGAGCCGGGTCGTGGCCGAGCGTGGCACCGCGCGGCGAGGCCCGGCGTGCGTGACTTCGTAGCTGGGGCAGCGTGCCTGGGACGTGGCTGGCGGCTCCTCGGCCAGCGGCCCCGGCTGCTGCTGCTCGGCATGGTGCCGGCGCTGGTGGTCTGGGTGCTGCTGGCCGCCGCGTTCGTCGCGCTCGTCCTGCACCTGGGCGACGTGGCCGCCTGGCTGACGCCGTTCGCCGACGACTGGGTCGACGGCGCCCGTCAGGCGGTGCGGTTCTTCCTCGGCCTGGCCCTGGTCGTGGGCTCGGTGCTGCTGTGGTCGGCGGTCTTCACGGGCTTGACCCTCACGATCGGTGACCCGTTCTACGAGCGGATCTGGCGGGCCGTCGAGGACATGCTCGGCCCGGTCAAGCTCGGCGACGGCCTGGGCTTCTGGCACTCGGCGCTCGACGGTCTCAGGCTCGCCGCCGTGGGCGTCGCCTCCTCGCTGCTGGTGCTCCTGAGTGGTCTCGTCCCCGTCCTCGGACCGGTGCTCGGCATCGTCCTGGGGCTGCTGCTCTCAGGGCGGCTGCTGGCCCGCGAGCTGGTCAGCCGGCCGCTCGAGGCGCGGGGGATGGACGCAGCGGCTCAGAAGGCCCTACTCGCCCCCCATCGGCGCAGGGTGCTCGGGCTCGGCATCGCCACGCAGGCCTGCTTCTTCGTGCCTTTCGGCGGGGTGTTGGTCATGCCGGTCGCCGTCGCCGGCGCGACCGTGCTGGCGCGCGACGTCCTGCCCGACGAGCGCGGGCCCGCCTACCGGCCGCACGCGACTAGCACCGACCCTGCGCCCCGGGGCTGAGGGCGGCGAGCGCAGCGCGGACGGCGGGAGAGTCGGCGAGCGTACTCCGGTGCACTGCCACGACCTCGCGGGTCGGCACCGGGTCGTGGGCGGGCAGGGCGACCAGCTGGTCGTCGAGCTCGGCGCGCCCGAGCCGCGGGACCAGGGCGATGCCGAGGCCGGCGCGCACCAGCGCCAGGTGGGAGTCGAACTCCATCGCGACGTGGGCGATCCGCGGTCGGCGTCCGGTGCCGTCGTACATCCGACCCAGCCACTGGCGGCAGATCGTGCCCTCGGGGGTCGCGATCCAGCCCTCGTCGACCAGGTCGGCCGGGGTCACCCGAGGCCGGCGCGCCAGCGGGTGGTCTCGGTGGACCACGACGTCCGCGACGTCCTGGGCGACCGAGGTGCGCACGAGGTGGTCCGGCACGTCGATCGCCACGTCGCCCCACGTGTGGACGAGTCCGAGCTCAAGCTGACCGGTCGCCACCAGGTCGATGGTGTCCCACGGCTCGTGCTCGACCAGCGACACCCGCAGGTCGGGGTGGGCGTCGAGCAGACCCCGGACCGCGGTGGCCACGAGCCCGCGCATCGCGGTGGAGAACGCCGCGATGCGCAGGTGCCCGGCCACGACGCCGGCGCGTCGGTGCAGCTGCGACTCGACCTGCTCGAGGTCGTCGAGCAGTCGGCCGCCGGTGTCGAGGAGGTGGCGTCCGTCCTCGGTGAGCATCACGCCGCGGCCGACGCGCTCGAGCAGCGTGACGCCGGTCTGCCGCTCCAGACGCTTGACCTGCTGCGACACGGCACTGGGGGTGTAGCCCAGCGCGTCGGCGGCGGCCACGACCGAGCCATGGGTGTCGACGGCGCTCAGCGAGCGCAGCGCGGCGAGATCGATCATGAAGTGATGCTACCGAGAGGCATGCACGATCATTCGCTGGTGCTGCACGGTCGAGGCGACGAGGTTGGGGCCCATGAGTCGTCGGGACTGCCTGCTCGCTGCCCTCGTGGCGTCGATCTGGGGCTTCAACTTCGTGGTGATCGACTGGGGCATGGACGACGTGCCGCCGCTGCTGTTCGTGGCGGTCCGCTTCACCGTCGTGCTCGTGCCGGCGGTGTTCCTGCTGCCGCGTCCCGACCTGCCGTGGCGCACTCTTGCAGCCGTCGGCTTCTTCATGTCCCTGGGCCAGTTCGGGTTTCTCTACGTCGCCATGGACGCCGGGCTGCCGCCCGGTCTCGCGGCGCTCGTGCTGCAGGCCCAGGTGATCTTCACGGTCGTGATCGCGGCCGGGGTACTGCGGGAGCGTCCCTCCGTGGCCCAGGCGTCGGGGGTCCTGGTCGGTTCGGTCGGCCTGGTGGTCGTCGCGGTCGGACGGGGAGGCCAGGTGTCGGCCCTCGCCCTCGGCCTGTGCCTGCTCGGGGCCCTGTCCTGGGCGATCGGCAACGTCGTCTCCCGCTCGTCGGGCGCGTCCGGAGGCCTGGCCCTGACGGTGTGGTCGGCCGTCGTCGTCCCGGTGCCCCTGCTGGTGCTCGCGATGGTCGTGGACGGCCCCTCGACGGTGGTCGACGGCGTGGCGGCGTTCGGCTGGCAGGCGGCGTTGTCGACGCTCTACACCGCCGGGCTCGCCTCCCTGGTCGGCTACGGGATCTTCAACACCCTGCTCTCCCGCAACCCCTCCGCGGCCGTCGTGCCCTGGGTGCTGCTGGCCCCGGTGGTGGCGATGGCCTCGGCCGCGGTGCTGCTGGACCAGTGGCCCAACGCGGCCGAGGCGACGGGTGGCGCGGCCATGGTGGCCGGGGTGCTGGTGGCGCTGCGGACCGGGCGGCGGCCCCTCACGTATGGACCTCGACCCCCTGTGAGCGCAGGTGGTCGACCAGGACGGAGCGTGCGGCCGGTGCGGTGAGCCTGCCGGTGCACACCCCGAGCACGAGACCGTCGACCAGGGCATGCACCGCGTCGACGAGGTCGGCGCGCTCACCCACCAGCCGGGAGACGAGCGCCACGGTGCTCGCGTCCTCGTCGCTGAAGTAGCCGGCGAGCGCGACCCGGTCGGGGTCGACGTCCTCGACCGGCGCCGCCGCGCCCGTGCCCGGTGTCACGGGGTCGCACCAGCCGCGGGTGGCGACCTGGTAGCGCTCGGCGAGGTCGTGCGCGCCCTGCTTGGACGGAATGGTCCCGTGCTGGATCCGCAGTCGCAGCCAGACGATCGCGGCGTCGGTCGCCTCGGTGTCGGGCAGGAGCTGTTCGAGGACGGGGAGGTGGTGCCGCCTGCGGCGCCGGTGGGTCTCGCACGCCTTGGCCGCCAGGGCCGGCAAGGACACGTGGTCGCCCAAGGTGCGCCGGGCCATGGCGTCCGACGCCCCGAGCTCGGCGGCCAGGCCACGTCGGCTCAGGACGGCCGGTCCTTCGCGCCGGACGACCTCGAACGCGGCCTCGGCCAGCAGCTCCAGCTGGGCTGCGTACCTCTCCCACCGCTTCATGCCGCTGTTCTACCGGCATCGGCACCCCGCGCGCTCCGGTCATCCACAGGCTCCACGACACGCGCAGCCCACGTCGTGCTCGCCCCCGCGGCGCGGCGCCAAGTGACTCAGGGTGCGTCGTGTTCTGGGGGTGCTGCTGGGGTCGGGTGACTCGGGGTGCGTCGTGTTCTGGGGGTGGTGCTGGGGTCGGGTGACTCGGGGTGCGTCGTGTTCTGGGGGTGGTGCTGGGGTCGGGTGACTCGGGGTGCGTCGTGTTCTGGGGGTGGTGCTGGGGTCGGGCGACTCGGGGTGCGTCGTGTTCGGCCGGTCCCTCGGGCGTGCGATGACCAGCGCGGGCGGTGTCCGCAGGCAGCCCCCGAGGCACACTGCGCTGCCGTCCTCTAGGACCAGAAGTCGACGCGGGATGGGTCAGTCGATGTGTCCGGGGTGGGGCGAAGTCGATGCGGGGTGGGTCAGTCGATGTGTCCGGGGTGGGGCGAAGTCGACGCGGGGTGGGTCAGTCGATGTGTCCGGGGTGGGGCGAAGTCGACGCGGGGTGGGTCAGTCGCGGCGTCCGGGGTGGGGAGAAGTCGACAGACTGCTCGTCAGCCCATCCCGCTCTCGGTGTAGGCCGGCCCCGAGCCCAGGTTGGCCAGGGCCGCCGCGATCCGGCGCGCGGTGAAGTCGGCGCAGCGTGCGGCGACCTGCTCGGGCGTCAGGAACTCCGCGGTGCGGATCTCCCGGGCCTGGGGGACGATCTGCTCGGTGATCGCCGCTGGGACGACACCGCCGTCGAAGACCAGGCACAGCGCGTCGTCCCACCCGCCCCATGGCGGCAACCAGTCGGTGAGGACCAGGGGGCCGGCCGGGATCGATAAGGCCAGCTCCTCGGTCACTTCGCGCGACACGGCGAGCTGGGGCGACTCGCCGACCTCGACGACGCCGCCCGGGAGGTCCCAGTCCTGCTTGTAGGTGAGCTGGCAGCACAGCACCCGCCCGGACTCGTCGCGGATCAGCATCTGGCTGATCGCGCGCTTGCGCGGCAGGAACGAGTTGAGCAGCGAGCGGAACGCCCCCGGCTCGCTCAACGGCGGGTCGCTCGCGAGACGGGCGAGCACGACGTACTCCTCGGTCTCGGGGCGTTCGCCGGTGCCGGGGGCCACCCGCTTGAGGCCCTCGCGGCGCAGGCCCGAACGGGTCGCCACACGCAGCGCGGACTCTGCCGTGACATCGACCTGCGCTTGGACCCGGCTGAAGCCACGGCCCCCCAACGGCTCCTCGGTCAGCGCCCAGTCGGTGGCGACGCGTACCGCACGGGTGGCCCAGCCGTGCCCGCGGTGCCCGGCGTCGAGGGCGTAGGTCAGCTCGCCGGTGTGCTGGTCGACCGTGCGCAGCTCCACCGTGCCGACCACCTCGCCGTCGACCTCGACGACGAACCTCGCCAGGTCGGCCGGGTCGGCGCTCCGGTCCGTGCTCGCGTCACCGGCGTGTGGACGCAGGGTCACCGACCCGTCGGTGAGCGTGGGCTGCTCGGCGCGCTGGTGACTCACCACGCCAGGTTAGTCGGCCGGGTCAGCCGGTCGGGTGGTCGCCGGCCTGCGCGGCCCGACCAGCCACAGCGACGCCAGGGGCGGCACGACGATGTCGGCGTGGGCCGGCATCGACCCGTGCGGCCCCTCGACCGCGAGCACGGAGCCGAGGTTGCCGACGCCGGAGCCGCCGTAGGCCGTGGCGTCGGTGTTGAGCGCCTCGGTCCACAGCCCGGCCGAGGGCAGACCCAGGCGGTAGCCGTCGTGCGGGACCGAGGCGAAGTTGGTGACGCAGACCAGGTCGGGGGCATCGGAGGCGGCCGGAGCGCGGCGCACGAACGAGTAGGTGTTGCGGCCGCTGTCGTCGGCGTCGACCCACTCGAACCCGGCGGCCGACACGTCCCCGGCCCACGCGGCCGGTGTCGCGACGTAGGCCGCGTTGAGGTCGCGCACCAGGTCGGACAGGCCGCGGTGCTCGGGGTGCTCGAGCAGCCACCAGTCGAGCTCGCGGGACTCCGCCCACTCCGACTCCTGACCCAGCTCGGCGCCCATGAAGACCAGCTGCTTGCCCGGGTGGGCCCACATGAAGGCGTAGTAGGCGCGCAGCGTCGCCAGCTGCTGCCAGCGGTCGCCCGGCATCTTGCGCAGCAGGGAGCCCTTGCCGTGCACGACCTCGTCGTGCGACAGCGGCAGGACGAAGTTCTCGGTCCAGGCGTAGGTGATCGCGAAGGTCAGGTCGTGGTGGTGCCACTGACGGTGCACCGGCTCACGCGCGAGGTAGTCGAGCGTGTCGTGCATCCAGCCCATGTTCCACTTGAAGCCGAAGCCCAGGCCGCCGGCCGACGTCGGTGCGGTGACGCCGGGCCACGACGTCGACTCCTCGGCGATGGTGCAGACGCCGGGGACCCGCTTGTAGACGGTGGCGTTCATCTCCTGCAGGAACTGCACGGCCTCGAGGTTCTCGCGGCCCCCGTGCTTGTTGGGCTGCCACTCGCCCTCCTCGCGGGCGTAGTCGAGGTAGAGCATCGAGGCCACGCCGTCGACGCGTAGGCCGTCGGCGTGGAACTCCTCGAGCCAGTAGAGCGCGTTGGCGTAGAGGAAGTTGCGGACCTCGGGCCGACCGAAGTTGAAGATGTGGGAGCCCCACTCCTGGTGCCACCCCCGCTGCGGGTTGGGGTCCTCGTAGAGGGGGGTGCCGTCGAACTTGACCAGCGCCCACTCGTCGGTGGCGAAGTGGCCGGGCACCCAGTCGAGGATGACGCCGATGCCGGCGCGATGCAGCGCGTCGACCAGCCGCTTGAACCCGTCAGGGTCGCCGAAGCGGGAGTCGGGGGCGAAGTACGACGTGACGTGGTAGCCCCACGAGCCGCCGAACGGGTGCTGCATCACCGGCATCAGCTCGACGTGGGTGAACCCCAGGTCGGCCAGGTAGGGGACCAGCCCCTCGGCCATCTCGTCGTAGGACCAGAAACGGCCGCCCGGGTGCCGCTTCCACGAGCCCAGGTGCATCTCGTAGACCGACATCGGCTCGTCGACCTGGTTGCGGGCGGCCCGCGCGGTCATCCACTCGTGGTCGGCCCACGTGTGGGTCGACTCGAAGACGCGGGAGGCCGTGTCGGGGGAGACCTCGCAGTAGGCCGCCATCGGGTCGGCCTTCTCGCGCCACTGGTCGTCGGCGCCCAGCACCTGCAGCTTGTACGACGTCCCGGAGGCGACGCCGGGCACGAAGAGCTCCCAGACCCCCGACTGGCCCAGCTGGCGCATCGGGTGCTCGCGGCCGTCCCAGCTGTTGAAGTCGCCCTTGACCCGCACCGCGCGCGCCGACGGCGCCCACACCGCGAACGAGGTGCCGGTGACGGTCCCGCCGAGCGGCTCCGCGTAGTGGTGGACGCGGGCGCCCAGGACCTGCCAGAGGTTCTCGTGGCGCCCCTCGTTGACCAGGTGCAGGTCGACCTCACCCAGGGTCGGCAGGAACCGGAACGGGTCGTCGACGACGATCTCGCCCTGGCCGTAGTCGACCACGAGCCGGTAGCCCGGGACCTCGGCGATCGCCGCGGCACCCACCCAGATGCCGCCGTGCTCGTGGGTGAGCGGCACGTCGGCGTCACCGAAGCGGACCACGACCCGCTGCGCCAGCGGCTTGAGGACGCGGAACGTCACCTGGCCGTCGTGGGCGTGCGGTCCGAGGATCGCGTGCGGGTGCCCGTGCTCACCGCGGATGATCTGGTCGAGCTCGCCCCGGGGGACCTCGAGCGGGACGGGCGTGGCGGCGGGGGTGGGCTTGGTGGTGCTCATGTGGAGGCTCCGATCCGCGCGACGGCGGCCAGGGGGATGTCGACCCAGGTCGGTCGGTTGCGGGTCTCGTAGACGGACTCGTAGACGGCCTTGTCGGCGGTGTAGGCGGTGACGAGGGTGCGCTCGTCGGGGGTCAGGTCGCCACCGGCGTAGGAGGCGAGGAAGTAGCGCTGGTTGCGCTCGACCCACTCGGCCCCACGCAGGCGGATCTCGGCCAAGGCGGTCTCGTCGAGCTCGTCGTGCGAGCGCTCGACGGCGTGCGCGGCGTAGTCGAAGGACCGGAGCATCCCGGCGACGTCGCGCCACGGGGAGTCGGGGAGAAGCCGCTCGGCGAGGGTCTTGGCGGGCTCGCCCTCGAAGTCGACGATCTTCCACCCCAGTGCCGTGCGCAGGGTCTGGCCGAGGTGGAGGTCGCCGTGGACCCGCTGGACCGGGAGGTCGCCGAGCCCGGCGAGCCGGTCGAACAGGGCGCGCAGCGCGGCCTCGTGGGGCGCCAGCAGCGGTGCCACCGGGAGGGCGGCGTCGAGCCGGGCGTGCATCTGGCCGGCGGTGAACGAGGCCGGCACCGTCGAGGTCTCGAAGCGCTCGCGCAGCACGGCGTGGACCTCGCGCAGGGTGTCGCCTAGCCGCCCGGCCTCGCCGGAGAAGTCGCCCCCGGCCTCGCGCGCGGCGAGCTCGGGGTCGGCGTACAGGTTGCGGACGCTGGTCAGGGCCAGGTCCCAGCCGTCGGTGGCCGTGCGCAGGAACTGCTGCAGCATGCCGAGGTGGACGGTGGTCGAGGAGGTTGCGCCGGCAGCCGGCTCGAGGCCACGCCACTCCACCCAGCCGTAGAGGTGCGCGACGTCGGGGGAGTCGGCCAGGGTCAGCGCCTCGTGGGTGGTGATGTCGGGGTTGGGCCCCGCGGTCACCTTGCGGAACACCTTGAGCACCGAGTCCTCGCCGAAGGCGATCGAGGAGTTGGACTGCTCGCCGGTGAAGAGCGTGCCGGCGGCCTCGAGGTCGAGGTCGTGGCCGGGGGTGCGGTGGAAGACCAGGCCGCCCACCTCGGCGGGCCCGTCGGCGGCCGCGCCGAACGCCTGCAGCCACAGCCGGGTCGCGGCCCGGTCGTGCAGGGCGTCGTAGGCGTGCACCCAGCCGAGGTCGGGGTCCCCCCACCAGCCGACGAAGGCGTGGTCGAGCCGGTGCTCGGGCTCGGTGTAGTAGGACAACGGCACCTGGTAGAGCTCGGTGGTGGCGTCGTCGGCGTAGGTCAGCTCGACCAGCAGCACGTCGAGGACGGGGTTGCCGTCGCCCAGCAGGCCTAGGCGGCGTACGTCGCTGACCGCGAAGTCACGGCCCTTGCCGCCGAACCAGCGGGTCCGGGTGAGGTAGGGCCCGAAGACGGTCGGGTCGATGCCCGGATGGCCGCTCACAGCAGCTGCCCCTCGTCGGGGCGCTCGCTCGGCACCAGACGGAACCAGTAGAAGCCGTAGCCGCTGAGGGTGAGCAGGTAGGGCAGCTCGCCGACGGCGGGGAACTGCACGCCGCCGAGCAGCTCGATCGGCACCATCCCCTCGAAGCGGCGCAGGTCGAGCTCGACCGGCTGCGGGAAGCGCGACAGGTTGTTGACGCAGAGGATCACGTCGCCCTGGTGCTCGCGCGTGTAGGACAGCACGGTGGAGTTGGAGCCGCCGAGGTCGTGGAACTCGCCGAGGCCGAACGCCGGGTGCTGGCGTCGCGCGTGGATCATCCGACGCGTCCAGTGCAGCAACGAGGAGGGGTTCTCCAGCTGGGCCTCGACGTTGACGCTCTGGTAGCCGTAGACGGGGTCCTGGATCGCGGGCAGGAACAACTTGCCCGGCGTCGCGGACGAGAAGCCCGCGTTGCGGTCGGGGGTCCACTGCATCGGGGTGCGGACCCCGTCGCGGTCGCCGAGCCAGATGTTGTCCCCCATCCCGATCTCGTCGCCGTAGTAGAGGACGGGGGAGCCCGGCAGCGACAGCAGCAGCGCGTTGAAGAGCTCGATCTGGTTGACGTCGTTGTCGAGCAGGGGCGCCAGCCGCCGGCGGATGCCGATGTTGGCCTTCATCCGCGGGTCCTTGGCGTACTCGTCCCACATGTAGTCGCGGTCCTCGTCGCTGACCATCTCGAGGGTGAGCTCGTCGTGGTTGCGCAGGAAGATGCCCCACTGGCAGCCCGACGGGATCGGCGGCGTCTGCTCGAGGATCTCGGAGATCGGGAAGCGCGACTCGCGGCGCACCGCCATGAAGATGCGCGGCATCACCGGGAAGTGGAAGCACATGTGGCACTCGTCGCCGCCGGACTCGAAGTCGCCGAAGTAGTCGACGACGTCGGCCGGCCACTGGTTGGCCTCGGCGAGCAGCACCTTGCCGGGGTACTTCTCGTCGACGAAGCGGCGCACCTTGCGCAGGAACTCGTGGGTCTCGGGGAGGTTCTCGCCGTTGGTGCCCTCGCGCACGTAGAGGTAGGGGACCGCGTCGAGCCGGAACCCGTCGAGGCCCATGTCGAACCAGAACGAGATCGCCTCGAGGATCGCGTCGTGGACCGCGGGGTTGTCGTAGTTGAGGTCGGGCTGGTGGGAGAAGAACCGGTGCCAGAAGTACTGCTGGCGCACGGGGTCCCAGGTCCAGTTGGACGGCTCGGTGTCGACGAAGATGACGCGGGCGTCCTGGTACTTGTCGTCGGTGTCGGACCACACGTAGAAGTCGCCGTAGGGGCCCTCGGGGTCCTCGCGGCTGGCCTTGAACCAGGCGTGCTGGTCGCTGGTGTGGTTGGCGACGAAGTCGATGATCACCCGGATGCCGCGGGCGTGGGCCTCGTCGAGGAAGTGGTGGAAGTCGTCGACGGTGCCGGCCTCGGGCAGGATGTCGGTGTAGTCGGCGACGTCGTAGCCCCCGTCGCGCAGCGGCGAGGAGAAGAACGGCGGCACCCACAGGCAGTCGACCCCCAGCCACTGCAGGTAGTCGAGCTTCTCGGTGAGGCCCTTGAAGTCGCCGGTGCCGTCGCCGTTGGAGTCACGGAAGCTGCGGACCATCACCTCGTAGAAGACGGCGGTCTTGAACCAGTCGGGGGTCTGGTTGACCGGCTCGCCGGGCGCGGCGGGCAGCACCGGCTGCTCCACCGGTGCGCCGGTCGTGGGCGGGCTGACGTCGATCTCGGTCGTGACGGGAGGGGTGTTCACTGAGCCTTCCTGATCGTCATGACGTGGGCCGGCTCGTCGTGGGGGTCGAGACGCACGTAGTCGTGCTCGCCCCACTGCCAGTCGGCGCCGGTGATCTCGTCGTGGGCGACGAAGGTGTCGTTCCAGTCCAGGCCCAGGGCGGGCATGTCGAGGTGGACCGTGGTCTCGCGGACGCCGTGCGGGTCGAGGTTGATCACGACGACGACCACGTCGTCGTCGGCCCGCTTCGAGAACACCAGCACGTTCTCGTCGTCGGCGGCGTGGATCGTGATGTTGCGCAGCTGCTGCAGCGCGGGGTGCGCGCGGCGGATCTCGTTGAGCCGGGTGAGGTAGGGCGCCAGCGAGCGGCCCTCGGCCTCGGCGGCGTCCCAGTCACGGATGCGGATCTGGTACTTCTCGGAGTCGAGGTACTCCTCGCTGCCCGGCTTGACCGCCACGTGCTCGTAGAGCTCGTAGCCGGCGTAGACCCCCCAGCTGGGGACGCTCGTGGCCGCCAGGGCCGCGCGGATCTTGAACGCCGGCGGGCCGCCGTACTGCAGGTGCTCGGGGAGGATGTCGGGGGTGTTGACGAAGAAGTTGGGCCGCATCACGTGGTCGGACTCGCTGCTGACCTCGCGCAGGTAGTCCTCGATCTCCCAGCGCGCCACCCGCCACGTGAAGTAGGTGTAGCTCTGGTGGTAGCCGACGGCGCCGAGCCCGTGCATCATCGGCGGCCGGGTGAACGCCTCGGAGAGGAAGAGCACGTCGGGGTCGGTACGCCGCACCTCGCGCAGCAGCCACTCCCAGAACGCCAGCGGCTTGGTGTGCGGGTTGTCGACGCGGAAGATCCGCACTCCGTGGCTCATCCACAGCCGCACGATGCGCAGCACCTCGCGGCAGATGCCGGTGGGGTCGTTGTCGAAGTTGACCGGGTAGATGTCCTGGTACTTCTTCGGCGGGTTCTCGGCGTAGGCGATGCTGCCGTCGGCGCGGGTGGTGAACCACTGCGGGTTGCTCGTCACCCACGGGTGGTCGGGCGCCGCCTGCAACGCGAGGTCGAGCGCGACCTCGAGGCCGAGCTCACCGGCCCGGGCCACGAACGCGTCGAAGTCGGCGAACGTGCCGAGGTCGGGGTGGATCGCGTCGTGGCCGCCGTCCTTGCTGCCGATCGCCCACGGCGAGCCGGTGTCGTCGGGGCCCGGGGTGAGCGTGTTGTTGGGGCCCTTGCGGTTGACCTCGCCGATCGGGTGGATCGGCGGCAGGTAGATGACGTCGAACCCCATCGCGGCCACGCCCTCGAGCCGCTTGGCGGCGGTGGCGAAGGTGCCGCTGGTGACCTTGCCGGTCACCTCGTCACGCACGGCGCCCTCCGAGCGCGGGAAGAACTCGTACCAGCTGCCGAACAGCGCACGCTCGCGGTCGACGTAGGCCGGGAAGGGGCCGACGACGCTGAGCAGGTCGCGCAGGGGGTAGGCCGTGAGGACCTCCGCGAGGTCGTCGGCCTGCAGTTGTGCCAGCCGGGCCTCGGCCGGGCGCGTGGTGTCGGCGGCCGCGGCGATCGCGGCGTCGACCACGGCGACCGCGGGACCCTTGGGCAGCGAGGCGCGCACGCGCTCGAGCAGCAGCCGCCCCTCGGTGAACATGAGCTCGACGTCGATGCCGGCGGGGACCTTGATGCCGGCCGCGTGCTGCCAGGTCGCGACCGGGTCGGACCAGGCCTGGATCTCGAAGGCCCACGGGCCGGGGGAGTCGGGCCGGGCCCACGCGAGGTAGCGGTCGACGGGGTCGGCCTGCTTCACCATCCGCACCGGAGGCTGCCGCTCACCGCTCGGCGAGACGAGGACCACCTCCGCCCCGAGGCTGTCGTGACCCTCGCGGAAGATGGTCGCCGAGACCGGGAAGGGCTCGCCGACGGTTGCCTTTGCTGGGAGCCGTCCGAGGTCCACCACGGGGTGGACGTCCATGACGGGAATGCGTCCGACCATGCGTTCCACCCTTGCTGGTCCCACCGACACCTGCAACCTCAGGCGGGGTGAAGACCGCAGCCCGCCCCCGGCGGCGTGCACAAAGCCGCACCGGGCGCGGTGGGCCCCCGTAGGTCCACCCCGCCCGGTGCGGTGGTGCAGTGGTGCGGTGCCGGCTAGCGGAACGACCGCTGCGGGTTGTCGATGCCGTACGACGACTTCCAGCTGGGGAAGGACGTCGTGAAGGCCTGGAACTCCGCGACGTGGGCGATGGTGCCGCGGTCGGAGCCGGCCTTGCAGTCGGTCGTGTTGGCCGGGTCGGAGTCGAGCTCACCGGCGTAGCCGGCGAAGCCGGTGCACTGGTTCTCGAGCACGACCAGCCGCAGCGCGGCCGCCCGGGTCGGCTTGATCGCGAACGCCCGCATGTTGAGCGTCGGGGCGACCGGACGCGGCCGTGAGGCCGGGAAGGCGTTGCTCGGCGAGACGTAGACGCGCTTCCAGCGGGCCTTGGGCGAGGCGCAGGCCTTGACGCACGCCTCGACGGCGAACTTGCGCAGCGCGGTGAAGCGCGACCCGGCGTCCTGGTCCTCGCGGTACTTCGGGCGCAGCAGGGCGCTGACGGCCACCGTCTTGATCACGACAGGCTTCTTGCCGGCCAGGTCGATGTCGACCGAGGGGTGCGAGACGTCCACGTTGGCGCTGGTCGCGACGCCCCAGCCGTAGTTCTCGGTGCCGTCGATGAGTTGGCCCGGACGGCGAGAACCGCCGGTCGCCCGGATGATCTTGGCACCGGAGGGGGCCGAGGCGTAGTTCTTCGAGGTCCTGATGCGCACGACCTGGACCTTCTGGCCCTTCTTCACGGTCATGTGGAAGCGCATGAAGCCGTGGCGGAAGCTCGTCAGGAGCATGTCGTAGCGCCCGGGGGTGAAGAAGGCGACGTTGGACTTGGTCTTGGTCTTGGGCGTGTTGTCGGCGATGCTGCGCGACCGCGCCATGTAGTCACCGACGAAGACCGACGCACCGGGCTTCATCTTGAACACGACCTTGGTGTTGCCCTTGGCGCCGCCGATGGACTTGAAGCTCGGCACCGGACGGATGTCCTCGCCGTCCTTGGCGTGCGCACCGACACCCATGCCCCGACGGGCAAAGGCGTCCCACAGCAGCTTGGTGTCGGCGCCCTTGAAGCGGATCTTGTCGGCGGCGATCATGCCGTCGCGGGCGTCGAGCATCGTCGTGGCACCCTGCTGCAGCAGGAACGAGTCGAAGACCAGCTGGATCCAGCGACGGTTGCCCGGGCACTTGTCGGCGGCCAGCGGGCTGGCGTCGGCGCGGCCCTCGGCACAGCGCAGCTGCAGCGCCTTGTTGCGGTAGGGGAACTGCTTGTCGTACTTCTTCACCAGCGCCTGGCGGACCTCCCACTGGGTGCCGTTCCAGATCTCGCCGTCGGCGTGCACCTCGGGTCCGGTGGTGTCGAAGCCGTAGTTGCTGTAGTTGAGCGGGTTGTGGTTGATCGCGTAGTCGCGGATGGCCACGGTCTTGTTGCCGGTGGCGTAGGCGCCCACGGCCCAGACGTTGCCGCCGTTGGAGTAGCCGTGCGCGAACTGGTACTCGGCCGCGTCCTGGTCGCTCCAGGACTCACCCATGGCACCGCCCTGCTCGGACGTCAGGCCCTCGTCGGGCCCGCCGACCATGCGGTTGCTGATGGCGTGGGTGTACTCGTGGCCGACGATGCCCATGTCGAGGCCACCGTCGGTGCACGGTGAGTAGAAGGCGCCGGCGATCGGCTGGAAGAGGTACTGGTTGGTGATGCCGGCGACGCCGTCCTGCATGGCGATCTGGTTGGCGTTGTCGCGGCCCAGGCCGGTCTGCAGACCGCCGAGGGCACCGGCCTGGACGTTGCCGATCTCGGCGTCCGCCCCGACACCGCCGCGGCCGCCGTTGTCGGTCTGCAGGTTGTAGTTGGCCTCGGTGAACCCGAGGTAGTAGGACCAGTCGTGCATCCGGTTGTGGACGACGAACAGGTTGGCGACCGAGAAGTTGATGTCGTTGCCGCCGGGGACCAGCTCTGCCGGGTTGCAGCGGGAGTTGTTCCACGCGTCGGTGAAGGTCTGCCGGTAGTCACCCGTTGCCGAGACGGGGGCCTGGAAGAGCCCGCCCGGGGTGAGCGGGCTGACCCAGGCCTCGTGGGAGTTGGCGTTGTTGCCGACGGTCGTGTTGCTCGAGACGCCGGAGGGGCTCAGGACGTCCCAGGGCGCGAAGGCCTGGATGTTCTTGAGCTGTCCGGTCGGCAGTGTGCAGCCTGCGACCTGGAGCCAGCAGCCGACCACGGCGTTGCGCGGGGTCTGCGTGGAGGAGTCGAGCGTCGGGTTGGCGGTGAAGAAGCGCCACTTGGGGTTGTAGGAGTTGGCGAGCGACGGAGCGCCCTGGTCGGTGGTGTTGACCGTCAGCGCGTAGTTGAACGGCGGCAGGGTGGCCGCGCCGTCGAAGGGGCAGACCTCGGCCTTCCAGGAGCCGGCCGGGATCGGGGTGCCCGGGGTGTAGGTCAGCACCTCGGGGCTGGTGGCCAGGTCCTGCGAGGCCACCACGACGCCGGACGGGTCGTAGAGGTTGATCGTGATGTCGTCGGCGGAGTTGACCATGGCGGCGACCGCGGTGATGGTCGTGGTGGCGCCGTTGGTGATGTTGAAGGCGTGCTTCGGTCCGCAGGCGCTCGCGGTGATCGAGCCGCTGAACGGGAAGGTGCCGTTGCTGCGCGGTGCCACCACGACGCCCTGGGGCATCCCGGTCAGGGTGCTGGGGCCCGCGGCGTCCGCGGCGTTCTCGACCTTGTTCTCGCGGTGCAGGATGCGGCCGTCGACGGCGTCGACCAGCACGGTGTAGCCGAGGGTCTTGCCGCCCTGGACGTCGATGACGTTGGCTTCGAGCACCGGACGCACCGAGCCGTCGGCGTTGGCGAGGGCCCGCACGCGCACCAGCTGCTCTTGCACCAGGCCCGGCACCGTGAGCCGGGTCCAGCCGCCGCTGACGCTGCGGGTGAGGGTGCTGAGGTCGGCCGGGACGGCGACCCCGACGTCGGCAGCGGCCTTCAGCCAGCCGGCGGCCGGGCTGATCCGTGCGGCCGGGATCTGCTGGGTGGTCTTGGTGATCGACGAGGAGACGTAGACGATCTCGCCGTCGGACACCGCGACGGTCACGGCACTGCCGATCGCCGGGAGGAGCCCGCCGAAGGTCTGGCGGAAGAACACCGCGTGCCCGTCGGTGCCGACGAGCTTCTGGTCGATGGCCTGCATGCCCGCGACCTGGGCCCGCGAGATGCCGAAGACGTCGGCGTTGTCGCTGAGCCAGGCGCGGGCGGCGACGACGGGGTCCTGGGAGGTCGCCCGGGCCAGCACGCCGTCGGCGGGGAGGATCGAGGCGGGCGTGCCGAACGCGTTCCAGCGCATCTCGACGGCACCCAGACGCGCCACGGCCCGCTGCTGGGCCGGGCTCGGGAGGGCCCGGCCGCGGGTGTCGACGTCGGGCTTGCCGGCGACGGGGTCGCCGATGCCGCGGAACGTGGTCGACAGGTCCGGCACCTTGCCCGTGGCGGGCTTGAGGGGCGCGGGCGCCGGGGCGGGGGTCGCGTCGTCGGCGAGCGCCGGCAGCTGGGTGAGGCCCGGGACCAGGGTGGCGGTCAGCAGGGCGATCGCCGCGAGCCGGTAGCGGCTGCGACGAGACGAGATCGAGGTCATGACGGTCTCAACGCCTGCGCCGCCCAGACGTTATGCGTCTTGTCAGACGAAACATGAACGTCACCGAACTTCGTCGTTCTCTTGGATCGATCCAAGGATCGGCGCTAGCGTCGTCCCGTGCGCGCTATCCGTCGGTTCACCGTCCGTCCTGTCCTGCCCCCGGCCCTGGCCGCGTTGGGCGACCTCGCCGGCAACCTGCGGTGGTCGTGGCACCCCGAGACGCAGGACGTCTTCGCCGAGGTCGACCCCGGTCTGTGGGACGCCACCGGGCGCGACCCGGTGCGCCTGCTGGGGGAGGTGAGCCGCGACCGCTTCGACGAGCTGGCCGCCGACGAGGGCTTCCTGGAGCGGCTGCGGGTCGCACGCGCCGACCTCGAGCACTACCTGACCGACGACCGCTGGTACCAGCGGCGCGTGGCTGCCGACGGCGGGTCGGGCGGACCCGGCCCGCGTGCGATCGCCTACTTCTCTCCCGAGTTCGGCATCACCGCGGTGCTGCCGCAGTACTCCGGTGGCCTCGGCATCCTGGCCGGCGACCACCTCAAGGCCGCCAGCGACCTCGGCGTCCCGATCGTCGGCGTCGGGCTGCTCTACAAGCACGGCTACTTCAAGCAGTCGCTGTCGCGTGAGGGCTGGCAGCAGGAGACCTACCCCGTCCTGGACCCCGACGAGCTGCCGATCTCGCTGCTGCGCGAGCCCGACGGGTCGCGGGCCTCGATCTCGATCCAGATGCCCGACGGCCCCGACCTGGTCGCCCGCATCTGGGTCGCCAGCGTCGGCCGGGTGCCGCTGCTGATGCTCGACACCGACGTCGAGGGCAACCCCGACCACTACGTCGACGTCACCGACCGGCTCTACGGCGGCACCTCCGAGCACCGTCTGCGCCAGGAGCTGCTCCTCGGGGTCGGGGGCGTCCGCGCGCTGCGCGTCTTCTCGCGCATCACCGGTGCTCCCGAGCCCGAGGTGTTCCACACCAACGAGGGCCACGCCGGCTTCCTGGGCATCGAGCGCATCCGGGAGCTGACGGTGGCCGAGGGCGGGCCGGGTCTCGACTTCGACACCGCGGTCGAGGTCGGCCGCGCCTCCACGGTGTTCACCACCCACACCCCCGTCCCGGCCGGCATCGACCGCTTCCCGCGCTCGTTGGTCGAGCAGTACCTCAACGACGACGGCGGCGCGACCCCCGGCGTACCGACCGGGCGCATCCTGGCCCTGGGGGCCGAGGACTACGCCGGCGGTGACGCCGGTGTCTTCAACATGGCCGTCATGGGCTTCCGCCTGGCCCAGCGCGCCAACGGGGTCTCGAAGCTGCACGGCGAGGTCAGCCGCGGCATGTTCCAGGGCCTGTGGCCGGCCTTTGACGAGGCCGAGGTGCCGATCGGCTCGATCACCAACGGCGTCCACGCGCCGACCTGGGTCGCCCGCGAGGTCTTCGGGCTGGCGACCGTCCAGGGCGCCGACGGCGACGCCGACGACCCCGAGAGCTTCTGGAACGCCGTCGACAAGGTGCCGGCCACCGACGTCTGGTCGGTCAAGCGACTGCTGCGCGAGCGCCTGGTCGTCGACGCCCGCAAGCGGCTGGCCAGGTCGTGGGAGAAGCGCGGCGCGGCCAAGGCCGAGCTGAAGTGGATCGACGAGGCGCTCGACCCCGACGTGCTGACGATCGGCTTCGCCCGGCGTGCGGCGTCGTACAAGCGGCTGACGCTGATGATGCGCGAGCCCGAGCGCCTCAAGGCTTTGCTGCTGCACCCCGAGCGGCCGATCCAGCTCGTCATCGCCGGCAAGGCCCACCCGGCCGACGACGGCGGCAAGAAGCTCATCCAGGACATCGTGCGGCTCTCCGACGACCCCGAGGTCCGCCACCGCATCGTGTTCCTGCCCAACTACGACATCGCGATGGCCAAGCCGCTCTACCCCGGCTGCGACGTCTGGCTCAACAACCCCCTGCGCCCCTACGAGGCCTGCGGCACCTCGGGCATGAAGGCCGCGCTCAACGGCGGCCTCAACCTCTCGGTCCTCGACGGCTGGTGGGACGAGTGGTACGACGGCGACAACGGCTGGGCCATCCCCACCGCCGACGGCGTCGACGACATCGACAAGCGCGACGACCTCGAGGCCGCGGCCCTCTACGACCTGATCGAGAACGACGTCGCCCCCCGCTTCTACGACGTCGACCACGACGGGGTGCCGACCCGCTGGGTCGAGATGCTGCGCCACACCCTCAAGTCCCTGGGCCCCAAGGTGCTCGCCACCCGCATGGTCCGCGACTACGTGCGCCAGCTCTACGCCCCGGCAGCGGTCAACGCCCGCGCCCTCAACAACGACTACGCCGGCGCCCGCGAGCTCGCGGCGTGGAAGGCCAAGGTCAAGGCCGGGTGGCCCGAGGTGCGCGTCGAGCACGTCGAGTCCAGCGGTGTCGGCGACGCCGCCGAGGTCGGCGTGAGCCTCACCGTGCGTGCCTTCGTCTGCCTCGGCGACCTGGACCCCGCCGACGTCGAGGTCCAGCTCGTCCACGGCCGCGCCAAGTCCGACGACACCCTCGTCGACACCACCGCGGTCGCGCTGACCCGCGCCGAGTCCTACGACGGAGGCCGCCACCGCTTCGACGGCGAGATCGCCCTCACCCGCAGCGGCCCCTTCGGCTACACCGTCCGCATCGTCCCCAGCAACGGCCTCCTCACGTCGTACGCCGAGCTCGGGGTCGTCGCGACGGCCTAGGGTCACAGCACACCGGGCCCCTCGCAACAGACCGCCCCCAAAGGCCCGGCCCCTCAGGTCTCGCGCAGGACCACGACGCTGGGGCCCGACAGGGCCAGGACCTGGCCGTCGGTGACGGTGGCTCCGTGGGTGATGCCGGGGTCGGTGGACAGGACGACCTCGCCGGAGCGGGCCCAGCGGTTGGTCGGCAGGACGACGTCGACAGGGTCGGGGCCTGCGTGGAAGTACAGGACGAAGGAGCGGTCCGACTGCTGCTCGCCGCGGGGGCCGGGGGAGCGCAGGGGGGTGCCGAGGACGAACATGCCGAGGGTGCGCAGCGACTCGTCGTGCCAGTCGTCGGTCGTCATCTCGCGGCCCGCGGGGTGCAGCCAGGCGAGGTCCTTGGGGCCGCCGGTCATGGTCGGGCGGCCCTCGAACCAGTGGCGCTGGCGCAGCGCGGGGTGCTCGCGGCGCAGGCGCAGCGCGGCCTTGGTGACCTCGTAGACGTCGAGCCAGGCGTCGTCGCTGCGCCAGTCGATCCACGAGATCTCGTTGTCCTGGCAGTAGGCGTTGTTGTTGCCGCGCTGGGTGCGGCCGCGCTCGTCGCCGGCGGTGATCATCGGGACGCCGTTGGACAGGCACAGGGTGGCCATCAGGTTCGCCGCCGTACGACGTCGGCGCGCGAGGACGTCAGGGTCGTCGGTCTCGCCCTCGACGCCGTGGTTGGACGAGCGGTTGCCGTCGGTGCCGTCGCGGTCGTCCTCGCCGTTGGCCGCGTTGTGCTTGCGGTCGTAGGAGACCAGGTCGCGCACGGTGAACCCGTCGTGGGCGGTGACGAAGTTGACCGAGGCATAGGGGGAGCGTCCGTCGTCGGCGTACAGGTCCGACGACCCGGCCAGGCGCGTGGCCACCTCGCGGATGCCTGCGGTGCGGCCGCGCCAGAAGTCGCGCATCGTGTCGCGGTAGTGGTCGTTCCACTCGACCCACGGCGGCGGGCAGTTGCCGACGTTGTAGCCGTCCATGGTGGCGTCCCAGGGCTCGGCGATGAGCTTGACGCCGCGCAGCACGGGGTCCTGCCCGACCGCGGTCATGAAGCGCGAGCGCATGTCGAGCTCGCGGTCGGTGCGCGACAGGGCGGGCAGCAGGTCGAAGCGGAACCCGTCGACGTGCATCTCCTCGGTCCAGTAGCGCAACGAGTCGAGGATGACCCGCAGCGCGAACGGGTCGTCGGTGTCGACGGTGTTGCCGCAGCCGGTGGCGTCCCAGTAGACGTCCTCGACGCCGTCGCCGGGGTGGTCGGCCGGGCGGCGGTAGAAGCCGAGGTCGTCGTAGCCGCGGAAGGCCAGGCTCGGGCCGTCGGGGCCGGCCTCCGCGGTGTGGTTGTAGACGACGTCGAGGTAGACCTCGATGCCGGCGGTGTGGAACGCGCGGACCATCGCCTTGAACTCGGTCACCTGGGCGCCCCGGTCGCCGGTCGACGAGTACGCCGCGTGCGGGGCGAAGAAGCCGATGCTGTTGTAGCCCCAGTAGTTGACCAGCCCGCGGGCCGTCACGGCCGGCTCGGAGAGGAAGTGGTGGACCGGCAGCAGCTCGACCGCGGTGACGCCGAGGTCGCGCAGGTAGTCGGTGACCGCGGGCTCGGCCAGCCCGGCGTAGGTGCCGCGCAGGTGCTCGGGCACCCGGTCGTGCAGGGCGGTCATGCCCTTGACGTGCAGCTCGTAGATCACGGTGTCGCGCCACCGCTGGCGCCGGGGACGTTCCCCGCCCCAGTCGAACGTGTCGGGCCCCACGACGACGGCCACCGGCACCTGCCCGGCCGAATCGAGGTCGCTGCGCTGCCCGGGGTCGGCGAGGTCGTGGGCGTAGACCGACGCGTCCGGTACCAGCCGCCCGCTGATCGCGCGGGCGTAGGGGTCCAGCAGCAGCTTGGCGGGGTTGAACCGGGAGCCCGCCGCGGGTTCCCAGGGCCCGTCGAGCCGGAAGCCGTACGCCGTCCCGGGGGTCACCCCGGGAAGGGCGCCGTGCCACGTGCCGAGGGTGTGCTCGGTCAGCGCGTGGCGCGTCTCGACGCCGGCGTCGTCGAGGAGGCAGACCCAGGCGCGGGTCGCCCGCGGCGCGTGCACCGCGAAGTTGGTCGACTCCTCGCCCCAGGTCGCGCCGAGCGGCTCGAACCGCCCGGGCCACACGGGTGCCCGCTCCCCGAGCTGGCTCCAGACTCCAGGGGACACCCGGTGAATGATAGGGAAGGGTGCGTCCCGGCGTCGCCGAGCGACCGACGAGAGGAACAGACCATGGGTGAGTTCGTACGGCTGGAGGTCGCCGACGGGGTCGGCACGATCCGGCTCGACCGGCCGAAGATGAACGCGATCAGCGTCCAGGTGCAGGGTGAGCTGCGCGAGGCGGCCGCCGAGGCCACCGAGCGCGACGACGTGCGGGCGGTCGTCGTCTACGGCGGCGAGCGCGTCTTCGCCGCGGGCAACGACGTCAAGGAGATGGCCGACCTGTCCTACACCGACATGGTCAAGATCTCGGCCTCGGTGCAGTCCGCGGTGACCGCGGTCGCCCGCATCCCCAAGCCCGTCGTCGCCGCGGTGACCGGCTACGCCCTCGGCGGGGGCTGCGAGCTCGCGCTCGCGGCCGACTACCGCATCGCCGCCGACGACGCGACGTTCGGTCAGCCCGAGGTGCTCCTCGGCATCATCCCCGGGGCCGGCGGCACCCAGCGGCTGACCCGGTTGGTCGGCCCCAGCAAGGCCAAGGACCTCATCTTCACCGGGCGCTTCGTCAAGGCCGACGAGGCCCTCGCGATCGGCCTGGCCGACCGGCTGGTCCCCGCCGCCGAGGTGTACGACGCCGCGGTGGCCTGGGCGGGGCAGTTCACCCGCGCCGCGGCGTACGCCCTGCGTGCGGCCAAGGAGAGCATCGACCGCGGGCTCGAGGTCGACCTCGACACGGGCCTCGAGATCGAGCGGATCCAGTTCGCGGCCGCGTTCGCCACCGCCGACCGGACCACCGGTATGCGATCGTTCCTGGAGAACGGTCCGGGCAAGGCAGAGTTCGAAGGGCGCTGACGACGATGGCAGACGACACGACGACACAGCAGGACACGGCGACGGCGGCCGCCACCAAGCGCCGTCCGTGGCAGCGGGGTTCCGGCGGTTCCGGCGGTTCAGGCGGTTCCGGCGGCCCGGCCCTCGACGCCACCAGGCTGCGCGCGGTCCTGGCGCAGGTGCTGTGGGGCGTGTGCGTGCTGTTCGCGCTGATCCTGGCGGTGGCCGTGCTGCTGATCGCGGTCGACGCCAACGTCAAGAACGACCTGGTCCTGTGGGTCATCCACCGGGCCGACGACGTCGACCTGGGGTTCTTCGACCTCAACAACCCCGTCAAGGACTGGGACCTCGCCGAGACCAACCCCGCCGAGGACGTCAAGACCGCGCTGTTCAACTACGGCATCGCCGCGATCATCTGGCTCGGGCTGGGCAAGTTCCTCGACAAGGTCGTGCGCGCCTGAGCCTCGTCGCGGGCCGGTCGGACCGCCTTGGATCGTTCACACCGACCGCCGCGGCGTGATGTCGCGCACGTCACCCGCCCCGGGCTGCGGATGGGTGGTCCCAACGCGTTGACACGGCGGTAACCTGCGGGTGTCTAGCAGCCGCATCATCTGGATCGGGCCGCCCGCGTGCGTCCTGCCCACCGAGTGCATCAGGAGGGGCCCTCCGGGCCACACCACCATGAACATTGTCGTCTGTGTGAAGTACGTTCCCGACGCCACCGCCGACCGGCGGTTCGAGTCGGACAACACCGTGGACCGCGTCGGCGTCGACGGGCTGCTCTCCGAGCTCGACGAGTACGCCGTGGAGCAGGCCCTCCAGATCAAGGAGAAGGCTGACGGCGACGTCACCGTGACCGCGCTGTGCGTCGGTCCCGAGAAGGCCGTCGACGCTGTCCGCAAGGCCCTGCAGATGGGTGCCGACCAGGGCGTCCACGTCACCGACGAGGCCATCGCGGGTTCCGACTACATCGCGACCTCGCTGGTGCTGGCCAAGGCCATCGAGAAGATCGGCATCCCCGACCTGGTGATGTGCGGGATGGCGTCGACCGACGCCTCCGGCAGCGTCGTGCCGGCCATGCTCGCCGAGCGTCTCGACCTGCCGCAGGTCACGTTCGCCGCGGTCGTCGAGACCCAGGGCGACCAGGTCCGCGTCAAGCGCGACGGCGACATCGCCACCGAGGTCATCGGCGGCACGATGCCGCTGGTCCTGTCGGTCACCGACCAGACCGGCGAGGCGCGCTACCCGTCGTTCAAGGGCATCATGGCGGCCAAGAAGAAGCCGCTGGAGACCTACTCGCTCAGCGACATCGGTGTCGACCCCGCCCAGGTCGGCCTGTCGGTGGCCTGGAGCAGCGTCGAGGACGCCACGGCGCGTCCGCCGCGGACCGCCGGCGAGATCGTCAAGGACGAGGACGGGTCGGGTGCCTCGGCGCTCACCGAGTTCCTCGTGTCCAAGAAGTTCATCTGAAGTCGCGAGGAGCCACACATGTCTGAAGTCCTGGTCGTCGTCGAGCACGTCGACGGCGCGGTCAAGAAGCCGACCTACGAGCTCCTGACCATCGCGCGTCGCCTCGGCGAGCCGTCCGCGGTGTTCTTCGGCTCGGCCGACAAGGGTGCCGAGGCGGCCGAGAAGCTCGGCCAGCACGGTGCCGACAAGGTCTACGTCGTCGACGACGCCGAGATCAAGGGCTACCTCGTGGCCCCCAAGGCCGAGGCCCTGCAGCAGCTGGTCGACAAGACCTCGCCCGCCGCGGTGCTGTTCGTCTCCGGCTACGAGGGCAAGGAGATCGCGGCCCGCCTCGCCATCAAGATCGGCGCCGGCCTCATCACCGACGCCGTCGACGTCGAGGAGGGCGCGGTCACCACGCAGAGCGTGTTCGCCGGCAGCTACACCGTCAAGGCCAAGGTCAACCACGGCGTGCCGCTGATCACGGTCAAGCCCAACTCGGCCCCCGTCGAGGAGGTCGGCGCCGCCGGCACCGTCGAGGCGTTCACCGCGACCATCTCCGACAGCGCCAAGAAGGCCCAGATCGTGGCCTCGCAGCCCCGCAAGGCCTCGGGTCGCCCCGAGCTCGCCGAGGCGGCCATCGTCGTGTCCGGAGGTCGCGGCACCGGCGGCGACTTCGCCCCGATCGAGGGCCTGGCCGACGCGCTCGGTGCCGCCGTCGGCGCCTCGCGCGCCGCGGTCGACTCCGGCTGGATGCCGCACAGCTTCCAGGTCGGCCAGACCGGCAAGGTCGTCTCGCCGCAGCTCTACGTCGCCAACGGTATCTCCGGCGCCATCCAGCACCGGGCCGGTATGCAGACCTCCAAGACCATCGTCGCGGTCAACAAGGACGAGGAGGCACCGATCTTCGAGCTCGTCGACTTCGGCGTCGTCGGTGACCTCCACAAGGTCCTGCCCGCCGCCACCGACGCCATCGAGGCGCGCAAGGGCTGACCGGCCCTCGTCGTACGACGCCCCGCCGTGTCCTCCGGGACGGGCGGGGCGTCGTCACGTCTACGGCCCGTCTACGGCCCGTCTACGGCCCGTCTAGGGCGCGTCGCGCAGGTCGCCGTCGTCGCTCGGCTCGACGCCGGGGTCCTCGGTCGGATCGGTCCGAGGGTCGTCGGTGAGGTCGTCGGGCAGGTCGTCGGCCGGCTCCTCGCCGAGGTCGTCGGTGGGGTCCTCGGTCGGGTCGCCCGGGTCCTCGCTCGCGTCGTCGGGTCCCTCGGACCCACCGGAGCCGCTGGGACCGCTGCTGGGGTCGTCGTCCGGCGACGACGACGGCCCGGACCCGGGTGAGCCGGTCGCGGGCTGGTCAGGCGCGTCACCGGTGTCGGTGTCACGGGGCCCGGCCGGGTCGTCGTCCTGGGGTGCGGTGGTGGTGTCGTCGCCGCCCGACCCGACGGGCACGTCCTGGGCGGCGGGCGGCTCGGACTGCGTCCCGGCCCGGGCAGGCTTCGGGGGCACTGTGTCCTGGCGCCCGGCCGGCGTGGGCGACGGCGCGGGGGAGGTCGTCGGCGTGGTGGTGGTCGGGCTCTGGGCCGGCCCGGGCGCGTCCGGGCGCCGAGGGTCGTCGTCGGTGCGCACGCCGTACTGGACGGCGGCGACGACCGCTGCCGCGGCGACCGCCGCCAGCACGGCTCCCACCTCGGGGCGCAGCCCGCCCAGGCGGGGCACGGACCGGGGGACCAGCCGCGACATCAGGCCGGACGCGGTCGGACCGGGCAGCAGGGGAGCGCCGGCGAACAGCGCGAGCATCTCGGGGCCGGGCTGCGCCGGGCCCGCCACCACTCCGGCGCGGGTGGCGGCCAGCCGGTCGGCCAGCTCGCGCAGGTCGGGCGGCAGGTCGGGGGGCGTGCTGCCGAGCGCGCCCTGCAGGACCTGCTCGGACTCGAGGTGGGTGATCATCGCGCTGCCCTCTCGTGGGGATGGGTCGGGGGCGTGGAAGCAGGAGCGGCACCAAGGGCGCGCCGCAGGGAGTCGAGGCCGCGGCGCTGCAGCGACTTGACCGTGCCCGGCCGCTTGCCGAGCACGCCGGCCACCTCCTCGATGGACAGATCGGCGACCAGGCGGAGCAGGATCACGTCGCGTTGGTCGGCGGTGAGGTCGTCGACCAGGCGCAGCAGGTCGTCCTGGGCCGCCCGGCCGATCACGAAGTCCTCCGCGCTCGGCGCGAGCGCGGACCCGTCGTCGGCGGGGGACCAGGAGACGACGGCGACGCGTCGCGACCGACGCCTCAGGTCGTCGGACACGCGTCGCCGGGCGATGGTGAACAGCAGGGCCCGGAAGCCGGCGACGTCACCCTCGAAGTCGCCGACGCAGCGGAAGGCCGCGAGGAAGACGTCGTTGGTGACCTCGTCGGGGTCGGCGGCGCCGCGGGCCCGGGCGAAGGCCGCGACCGCCCCCGAGAACTGGTGCCAGAGCGACGCGAGCGCCGACGAGTCGCCCTCCCGTGCTGCGCGCAGGAGGGCGTCGAAGGCGCTCGCGTCGGTCTCGTCGCTCACGGTCGGAGGGGTGCCCCGTCCGAGGTCGTCGCGGTCGTCAGCCGCACCTGGTCAGCCGACCGTCCACCACGACGAGCCGCGCATCGCGACAGCGCCGCCCGCGGACTGCATCCGTCCGTTGTCGTCGCTCTCGTTGCTCCCGTCGTCGTCGGAGTCCTCGTTCTCGTCGTCGTCGCAGTCGTCGCTGGCCGAGTCGTCCTCGTCCTCGTCGTCGACGGAGTCGTGGTCGGCGTCCTCGTTGCCGTCCTCGACGCCGTCGTCGTCGCTGTCGTCGTCGTGGACCCGGGTGCCGTTCTCGTTCTCGTCCTCGTCGTCGACGCCGTCGGAGTCGGCGTCCGGGTCGTCGGCGACGCAGGTCTCGGTGGCGTCGTCCTCGTCCTCGTTGTCGGTGCCGTCGTGGTCGGCGTCCTCGTCACCGTCGACCGTGCCGTCGTCGTCGGTGTCGGCGTCGTCGGGGTCGGTCGAGGCGCTGCCGTCGGTGACCTCGTCGCCGTCGTCGTCGCCGTCGTTGTCGCTGTCCTGGTCGCGGGGGTCGAGGTGGCGGCGGTACTCCGCGATGTTGCGCAGCCCGTCGTGGTCGGCGTCGCCGCCGGCGTTCGCGCGCTGCGGGTTGAGGTGGTGCACCCGCTCCCAGCGGTTGGGCATGCCGTCGCGGTCGCTGTCGGCGCGGGCCGCCGACGCCGGGCTCGCGAGCCCGAGCGCCAACGGGGCCGCCATGGCCGCCAGGCCGGAGGCGACGAGGGCGACGGAACGGCGGTGGAAGGGGGAGCTGGTCATGAGGGCCTCCGGGGCTGTGTGTGGGGGGCGTACGGGGTTCTGTGACGAAGATCGCCCGGGAGCCCCCTCAGGATACGGCCGCGCGCGATCTGGCGTGCGTGGTCCAGACATGTTGGGCTGACACGACCGTCCTTCACGGTGGTCGAGGAGGTCGTGACAGACCGACCGTCACCCACGGTGGTCGAGGAGGTCGCGCTAGCGACCGTCTCGAGACCCACGACCCCCAACCAACCCAAGAAACTCATCCACAAATCTCTCGCTCAGACTTTCGAATGCAGACAATCACGGCGTAGAATGAACGCATGAGCACCCGCACTAGGACCCGTAGCAGCGACCCGCTGCTGGAGTCCGTGCGCGCACAGTGCGACGACGAGTCCAGGGCCCAGGTCGCGAAGCTGAACGCCGTTCTCGACTGGGCGATGGTCAACACCGCTGACGCCGAGGAGACGGCAGCGTTGTTGGACCCGATGGAGGAGCCGGCGCTGCACCTGGGTGGCGCGGGGTGTCCGGTGATCGGTGAGTACGCCGCCCTCGATCTGGCGTTGTCGTTGGGGATGTCGTTGGGGATGTCGACCGACGCGGGTCTGGCCTACCTGGGCAAGGCGTTGGAGCTGCGCTACCGCCTCCCGCGCCTATACGCCCGGGTGGTGAACCGCGAGGTGCCGGTGTGGAAGGCGTTCCGCGTCGCCGAGCACACCACCGACCTCCCTCTGGCCGGAGCCGGGGACGTCGACAAGGACATCGCCCCATTCCTGCACACCTGCTCCTGGGCGCAGGTCGACCGCGCCGTCGACGCAGCGAGGGCCAAGCACGACCCCGACGAAGCCGAACGCCGTAGGAAGAAGGCCGCCGAGCACCGCCACGCCGACGTCCACCTCGGTCACGCCAACACCTCGGGGACCGTCGAGATGACCGCGACGTTGGACCTGGCCGACGCGATCGACCTGGAAGCGGCGTTGAAGAACGGCGCCCAGGCGCTGGCCGACCTCGGCTCTACCGAGTCACTGGACGTGCGCCGCTCACAGGCTCTAGGCGAGATGGGCCGCCAACAGCTCGCCCTGGACCTGCTCACCGGTGGCACTGGGCGTGGGGTCACGCTGTACGCGCACCTGGACGCCGAGCACCCCGACCTGCCCGGGTTCCTGGACAACACCTGGTCCCCGGTCCTCATCCAGCAGATCCGCGCCTGGTGCCAGCAAGCCGGGACCAAGGTCACGATCAAGCCGGTCATCGACCTCGCCGCCGACCCGTCCACCGAGGCCTACGAGCCCACCGACGCCATCCGTGAGCTCGTACGACTCAGGGACCACACCTGCGTGTTCCCCGGCTGCACCAGGCGCCGCGTCGACCTCGACCACATCGTCCCGTTCTCAGCCGGTGGTCCTACGTCGGCCCACAATCTCGCGATGCTGTGCCGACGACACCACCGCGCCAAGACCCACTCCCGGTGGCGCTACGTGATGCTGCGACCTGGGCTCCACCACTGGACCAGCCCCACCGGCGCGACGTTCCTCGTCGACCGCAGGCCACCACTACTCCGCCCACCACGCCGACGACCCTGAACGCCCCACCGACCCCGCCCAGCACCACCACGGCGGGGTCACCGGCACGCCCACACCTCCTCGACCACCGTCGGGTGACGTGGTGGGCCGACCCGACCACACGGAGGTTGAGGAGGCCGCCCGCGGCCGTCACGAGACCACCCAGCCGCAGGGCTCAGGTCAGGCCGACCATGTCAGCGCCGGTCGGCGGGGGTCTCGAGACGGTCGCGGGCGACCTCCCCGACCACCGTGGAGTCGAGCCGGCAGCGCCGGTGACAGCGGTCTCGAGGCTCGGTCGCGGGCGACCTCCTCGGCCACCGCGCGCAGTCGGCCCGGACCCCTCAATCGCGCCGTACAGCCTCGGCGATCACGGGCAGGAGGACGTCGTAGGCCTCGCCGGTCAGGTGCAGCCCGTCGGGGAGGAACGCACCGCCGCCCAGCGGCTCGAGGAGCGCGGGGGTGTCGACGACGACGAGCGAGCCGGTGGCGTCGAGCGCCGCGACCGCGGCGCCGCCGTGGGCGGCTGACTCCGGGAGCGGGGGCAGGAGGTAGACCCAGCGGGCGGGGCGGACCCGGGCGGCGACGTCGGTCAGGGCCGCTCGCACCGACTCGGGGGCGATGGCGTGCACCGGCATCCCGTCGTTGGTGCCGATCGAGAGCACCACGACGTCGGTCGGTGTCACCGGGACGCGCACGGCCTGCGCCGCGACGTCGGTGGCGACGGCGCCGCCGACGGCGGCGTTGACCACGTCCGGACCGATCCGGGGGAGCGCCCGCTGGAGCCGGGCGAGATGACTGTCACCGAGCAAGACGACCCGCACACGCCGATCCTGCCGCACTAGCCTCGACGACGTGAGCACCACCGACCCCACCCACGACGTCCGCGCGCTGGCGGCGCGCGCCCGCGAGGCGTCGTACGACCTGGCTCTCGCGACCCGCGCGGCCAAGGACGCCGCGCTGCACGCGATGGCCGACGCCCTGATGGAGCGCGCTGCCGAGGTGCTCCACGCCAACGCGGAGGACGTCGCCGCCGCCGAGGCCGAGGGCACCCCTGCCAACGTGGTCGACCGGCTGCGGCTGACCGACGAGCGGCTCGCGGGGATGGCCCAGGGACTGCGCGACGTCGCCGGACTGCCCGACCCGGTCGGCGAGGTGGTGCGCGGCAGCACCCTGGCCAACGGGCTCGAGCTGCGGCAGGTGCGGGTGCCGTTCGGGGTGGTCGGGATGATCTACGAGGCGCGGCCCAACGTCACGGCCGACGCCGCCGGGATCTGCCTGAAGTCCGGCAACGCGGTGCTGCTGCGCGGCAGCCGCAGCGCCGCAGCCTCCAACGCCGCGATCGTGGCGGTGCTGCGCGATGCCGTCGCCGGCAGCGGCCTGCCCGCCGACGCCATGCAGCTGGTGCCGGCCGACACGCGCGAGACCGTCACGGCCCTGATGACCGCCCGCGGCCTGGTCGACGTGCTGATCCCGCGCGGGGGAGCGGGCCTGATCCAGAGCGTCGTCGACGGGTCCACGGTGCCGGTCATCGAGACCGGCGTCGGCAACTGCCACGTCTACGTCGACGCCAGCGCCGACCAGGACCAGGCGCTGGCCGTCGTGCTCAACGCCAAGACGCACCGCACCAGCGTCTGCAACGCCGCCGAGTCGCTGCTCGTGCACGCCGACCTCGTCGACACCTTCCTGCCGCGTGTCGTGACCGCGCTGCAGGAGGCGGGCGTCACCGTGCACGGTGACCAGACCGTCGCACGCCTGGCCGGCGTCGTCGCCGCCACCGACGACGACCACGCGCGCGAGTACCTCTCGATGGACATCTCCGCGGCCGTCGTCCCCGACGTCGACGCGGCCGTGGCCCACATCCGCCGGTTCTCCAGCGGGCACACCGAGGCGATCCTCACCCGCGACCAGGCGTCGGCCCGCCGGTTCGTCGCGGCCGTCGACAGTGCCGCGGTCCTGGTCAACGCCAGCACCCGCTTCACCGACGGCGGCGAGTTCGGGTTCGGCGCCGAGATCGGGATCAGCACCCAGAAGCTGCACGCCCGCGGCCCGATGGGGCTGCCCGAGATGACGTCGACCAAGTACGTCGTCACGGGCGACGGGCACGTCCGCTGAGGCCGGGAGCCCGGCAGGTAAGGTCCTACCGTGCCTGACGCTGAGCGCGCGACCCACGCCGACCCAGCCGTCGAGCGGTTCTGGACCGGGGCCACCGTGATCACCCTCGTGCGCACGGTGGCGTCCTTCGTGCTCTGCCTGGTCGGTCTGTGGCAGCAGGAGCTGGCGTGGCTCGTCGTCGGCCTCGGGGTCTACTGGCTCGGCGACATGGCCGACGGCGCCTACGCCCGGCTGCGCGACTGCGAGACCCGCATCGGCGGTGTCGTCGACATGCTGTGCGACCGCATCAACTGCGCGGCGTTCTACCTCTGCTTCGCCTCGCTGCAGCACGAGATGATCCTGCCGGTCGCGGTCTACCTCTTCGAGTTCATGGTCATCGACTTCTTCTTGTCGCTGGCATTCCTCGCCTGGCCCATCCGCAGCCCCAACTACTTCTACGAGATCGACCAGCGCATCTACACCTGGAACTGGTCCAAGCCCGCCAAGGCCGTCAACTCCTCGCTGTTCGCCGTGCTGCTGCTCGTGACCGGCTGGTGGTGGCTCGGTCTGGCGATCGCCACTGGACTGCTCGTCCTCAAGTGCGTCTCGCTGCGCTGGCTCCTCCAGCTCGGGCTGCCCGTGCCCGAGCGGATGACCCAGCCCGTGGTGGCCTAGCCCGCCGTGGTCCTGCTCTGGCTGAGCATGTTCGGTCTCAGCATCGCCTCGGCGCTGCTGCCGTTCCTGCCCATGGAGGCGATCATCGTGGGCGGGGCCGCGGCCCAGCCCGGCGTGCCCGCCGCGATCTCGCTCGGCATCGCCGCGGGCGCAGGGGCCACGATCGGCAAGCTCGTCTGGTACCACCTGGCCCTGCGGGGGGCGAACTCGGCGTGGGCGCAACGCAAGCTGAGCTCGCCCAAGGTCAAGGCCGGTTTCGAGCGCTGGACCGCGCGCATGGAGGGACGACCGGCGTACGCCGGGGGCGTGATGTTCATCGCCGCCTCGGCCGGTGTCCCGCCGCTGCTCGCGATGGCGGCCGTGGCCGGGGCGCTGCGGATGCCGTTGTGGGTGTTCGTGCCGACGGTGCTGGTCGGGCGCTCGCTGCGCTTCGGGCTGCTCTTCCTCGGCGCCGACCTGGCGCTGCACTGATGGGTGGGTCCCGTGGCGGTCGTCGGGCGCACGGGGCGATAGGCTGCGGTCATGTCGCTGAGCACCCTTCCGGCCCTGCTGTCGGCCGCCGCCGCCGAGTCCGAGCAGCTCTCCGACCCGGCCGTCCCAGCCTGGGCCATCGGCCTGCTGGCCTTCGGCATCCTGCTGTCGCTGCTGATCGGGCTGGTCGCGTTCGGCGGAGGACGCGAGCACTCCTGACGTGCGCCGGATGAGGGTGGCCGGATGAGGGTGGCCGCGTGAGGGTGGCCCGATGACCGAGCCGACCGGTCGGCGCCGCATCGGCGTCATGGGCGGCACGTTCGACCCCATCCACCACGGCCACCTGGTGGCGGCGTCCGAGGTGCAGTCGTGGTTCGACCTCGACGAGGTCGTCTTCGTGCCGACGGGTCGACCGTGGCAGAAGTCCGACCGCACCGTGTCGCCCGCCGAGCACCGCTACCTGATGACGGTCGTCGCGACCGCCGCCAACCCGCGGTTCCAGGTCTCGCGCGTCGACATCGACCGGCAGGGGCCGACGTACACGATCGACACCCTGCAGGACCTCGCCGAGCAGTACCCCGACGCCGACCTGTTCTTCATCACCGGCGCCGACGCCCTGTCGGAGATCTTCAGCTGGCGCGACGCCGGTCGGCTCTTCGAACTGGCCCACTTCGTCGGCTGCACCCGACCTGGGGCCGACCTGCCGTCGGCCACCGTCGAGGCCATCCCGCGCGACCGCGTCACCCTGCTCGAGGTGCCGGCCCTGGCCATCAGCTCGACCGACTGCCGCGAGCGGCAGCGCGCCGGCCGTCCCGTCTGGTACCTCGTGCCCGACGGTGTGGTCCAGTACATCCACAAGCACCACCTCTATTCGGAAGCCTGAGTCCCCTTCATGACAGCCACCGACCACGCCCTCGAGCTCGTCGTCGCCGCCGCCCGTGCGTGCAGCGACAAGCTTGCGCAGCAGATCATCGCCTTCGACGTCAGCGAGCAGCTCGCCATCACCGACGCGTTCGTGCTCGCCTCGGCGACCAACGACCGCCAGGTCAAGGCCATCGTCGACGAGGTCGAGGACAAGCTGCGCGAGATCGGCGCCAAGCCGATCCGCCGCGAGGGCGAGCGCGACGGCCGCTGGGTGCTCATCGACTACGGCGAGATCGTCGTGCACGTCCAGCACGAGGAGGAGCGGCAGTTCTACGCCCTCGAGCGGCTGTGGCGCGACTGCCCGATGATCAAGCTGCCCGCCGACGTGGTCTCCCACGAGCGGTGAGCGACGGCGTCCGCACGCTCGTCCTGCTTCGCCACGGCCGCACGCCGTGGAACCACGAGGGCCGCATCCAGGGCCACCAGGACGTCGGTCTCGACGACGAGGGCCAGGCCCAGGCCCGTCGTACGGCGCCCGCGATCGCGGCGCTCGAACCGACCCTGATCTGGTCCTCCGACCTCGAGCGCACCCGCCAGACGGTCGCGCCGATCGTCGAGGCGTGCCGGGTCGAGGCCGACTTCGACCCCCGGCTGCGTGAGTTCGGGTTCGGGCCCTACGAGGGCCTCAGCCACGCCGACCTCGAGGCGCGCGACCCCGCGAGCCACGCCGCCCTGCGCCGCGGCGACTACGAGTCCGTCACGCACGCCGAGGACACCGCCGCCGTGCGCGACCGGATGGTCGCGGTGCTCTCCGACCTCCTGTCCGCGCTCGAGCCCGGCCAGACCGGTCTCGCCGTCAGCCACGGCGCCGCCCTGCGCCTGGCCACCGGCGCCCTGCTCGGATGGCCCGAGCACCAGTTCCGCACGCTGCAGGGCCTGCACAACTGCGGCTGGGTCGTCCTGCGCCAGCACGCGCACGACGGCCTGCTGCGCCTCGAGGCCTACAACCGCACCGCCTGACCCGCCGTGAGGGGACCCGATTTCACATCGTCGGGAGAGGTTGGCTAAAGTACGACGAGTTCGCGGGGGTGTGGCGCAGCTGGTAGCGCACCTGCATGGCATGCAGGGGGTCAGGGGTTCGAGTCCCCTCACCTCCACCCGAACACGAGGCCCGGTCCGTCAGGACCGGGCCTTCGTCGTTGTCCACGGTGGCTGAGGTGCGAGCGCAGCGAGCCTCGAAGCCCAGGTGCGGTCGGCGTGTGGGGCGCAGCTGGTAGCGGCTGTGCTGGAGGGGCATGCAGGGGGTCAGGGGTTCGATTCCCCTCACCTCTGTCGTTCTCAGCACCGCGTTGGGCATGTCGGGTGGCCACGGCCGACCGGACGGCTGCGCTGATGGGCTCACGCTCCGGCTCCACATCGGTGACCGTCATGCCGTCCTCGTCCTTGGTGATGATCAACTGCGTGAACCCGGACCGGTCCATGGACCGTCGAAGTGCTGCAGCGGCACTGCTCGATGTCGCCCAGAGCCCCTCTGTCTCGGTCGGGAACGGGGCCTGTTGCCGCTCGCGTTGACACGTACGCACGTTGGTCCGAGCATCAACCGGACGAAGCGCGAATGCAACAACCGGATCCGGTCGAACGACGTCACAACAGCGCTGGGGCCAGGCAGCCGCTTAGAGCCATTGGCCTGGTCCATGGCGGTCCGATTGAAACTCTCGGGGCCGCAGCTATAGCTCACAGAGTCAGACTGTGACATCTCGTGTCCATCCGCTGCCATAATGCGAACGAACTGGTAGGTCTCGAAGTGAGAACAAGCTGGAAAGTCCTTGCGTCCGCAGTAGCGGTCGGTCTAGTCATTGCCCTTGGTGTCTCACTCGGGAAATTATCTGCCTCCCCGGCGGGTTCGCGTCAGCAACGCGCCCCGCTGCCCGCTGCTGCCGTACCGGAGGAGGCGACGCCGCCACAGCTGTTTGCCTCCGGTCCGCTGACAGTGCTAAACCCCTTCCTCGTGGATCGGACAGATAAGCGACTGGTCCTGGATTTCTCGCGGGACGCAGCAGCGGCGGAACGCGCGCTTGCCTCCATCGGGGATGCTCTTGACGGATACACGATAGCAATCGAAGGAATGTCCGTAGCTGGATCGGATGCTCGACGTGCTCGTGATAAGTCCGACGCGAGCAACTTGGCGGTCCCCGCAATGCCACTCCGGGACTGTGCCGCGAGGTTCTTCTCCATCACGGTCGTGGCGACGCCGTTCGCTGGCTGTGAACCGGTTGCTCCGTCCACAGATCCCCTACGCCTCGGTCGGATCACGGAGGCCGTCGAATACTCGTTGTCTGGACTGGTCGGCCAGCTGTTCACCGGTGTGAGGATCACTAATGACACCACGACGCCCGGCGGCGTCATCGTTACTGCTCCCAATGATCTGCTGACGGCGACGGTTGGGGCAATGCCGCCGTCCTTGGACATCGGGGAGCTTCTGTATCTGAACGCGTTTTCGGACCGTTCAGTCACTGCCGTGAGACTTGGGTCTGGCAGTGACTGTCTCAGGATGGCGTACGCAACCGGAGGTGATTCATGCCCAGGGGTTGTGACTCGAAGCGAATTTGCGGAGGTATGGAAGTGAACGTACGTCGGCTTGGACGGCTAGCATTGAGCTTCATGGTAGCGGTGTGTGCGCTCATCACATTGAGCGTCGCCCCAAGTCAAGCGGACGAGCAGTATGACCCGCCGAGCGGCACCTGGAACGGCAAGGTCGTATACATGTCTCGTGCGTGTCACGACCGCGGCAGTGGTGCGTGTATCACGAACTACGGGTGTGATGGGGCGGCGGGCCTGACCTATAGCGAGAACCTCGGCTCGAGGAACATCATTCGCAAGGCGACCTACGGCGGTGGCGGTCAGTTCAACCTTCTCGAGCGCGGTTATCGCGTTGTGATTGGCAACGGGTTACTGCAGGAGAACATCAACAATTCTAACGCTCGGAATATCGCAGTCCACATGCCAGTCCATAGCGATGCTCCGGGAGATGGCCAACTGCATTGTCCGGGTAACGATCCCAGCATTTTCGGGACGCTTGGCCTCTATCGATACACGGGACAGCGCAACTGCGCAAACATGATCGTTAGCCACCTTGGGCCGATGGGTCCCGGTCCCAACGACGTGATGCTCTCTAAGACGGATCTCGGCGAACTGAATTACGTAGACGCGGTAACCTGTTATGTCGAAGCGGAGGCCCACACTTGGGCTCGTGGCGTCAACTGGCTCCGTGAAGGTGCAGAGGACGGAGGGTGGTCGTGGGCGCTCGGGTATGTCATCGACGACTATTTGAACTGTCCGTAGGTTTCATCGCTGTTCTGGCCGTCGTGGTCGGTTGTTCCACACCAAAGCAGAGCGCGCCGTCGGCTGACAGCAGTAGCGTCCCAACGGCGACTGTGACAGACGGAGTCACGGTTGAACTGCCGGAAACTGTGGGTGTTGACGAGCAGGCTCCAGTCAAGGTCACAGCGCTTGCGCCGAATGCTTACTACTACGTCGCACAGTGTGTGGCGTCGTCACAACCAATTACGAGTCTCCTGAGTCGGTGTGATGTCAGTAAGTCCCGGATCGTTCAGGCCGAGGAGTCGGGTCAACTGAACACCGACATCCGGCTGCACGGTGCGATCCTGCTGGCCGTGGATGGAGGGAGGAGAGAGTTCGATTGTCTCGAATCGAGCTGCGTCGTCGCCGTCGGCGAGGCAGACAACGGTCCGGCGCTCGTGACCACTGAAGCAATTCAGTGGGATGGTTCGCAAGCTACGCCGCGGCCGACGCTGCAGGCGACCAATGCGACGACCGGAGAGTCACGTGACACTTTCGAGGTCACCGGATCCGGGTTCATGCCCGGTGAGCGTGTGTCTTTGGTGCAGTGTCCCGTGGCCATCGACTTCGTGGAGACTAGCGCTTGCCGATATGACGGTCCCGCTTATCAGGTCCGTGCGACTTCGTTCGGGTCAGTCACTCTACGAGCGACAGCAGTGCGCTATCTCCGTGGCTCCGGAGGGAAGAGGATTGACTGCGCCCGCCAAAGGTGCGGATTCGCCTTCCTGCCCGGAGACAAGACCTCTTCAAGGATGAGTTGGGCGGGTTTCGGCTTCCCCGCCTGATCCTCTGGGACCTCGAGGACGCGGCATCAGCCTGATCGACCGAAGCGCCAGTGAAGGGCCGCTCATGGCGCGTCAGTCCGAAAACTCAAAACCTGCACTCTTTCGGGACCGTCGAACGGGCTTGCTGATCTGGCCAATCTCTCGCCGGCTTCGTAGGCCGCGATCACTGCCCTGGTCTGGCCCCTCATTGAAGCGGAACGCTCGAGTCGAAGTCTGGCGTGACGGCTTTGCAGGAGTAATCGGAACGGAGGCCACTCCTTTGACAACGTCCCAAAGTCGTTTCGAAGTTGGTCCCGTTAGCCCGGATCGTTCACGGCTCGGCGGCCTGATCGGCGTGTAGAAGCACGGAAGTGCCCGTCCTGCTTGGGATTCTTGTTCTTGCGACAGTCCAAGAAGCTCGAGCTGGAGGGCACTCCGTAGGTGAAGCGTACTTCGTGGTCTACAGGCTTGTCCGTGTCCGCTGATGGTGGCGGCGTGGTGGCCCACGCGGGCAGCGTTGCGACTCGGCTCCTGGCCGACCGGACCGGGCTGACGGACGAGTTGTCCAAGGCGATGACCCGCCGCAACTTCAACCCCGGTCACGACCGCGGGCGGGTGCTGAGCGATGTTGCGGTGATGCTCGCCGACGGCGGTGAGGCGATCGCCGACATCGACGTGCTGCGCCACCAGAGCAGCGTGCTCGGCCCGGTCGCGTCGCCGCCGACGGTGTGGCGGACTCTGGACGAGGTCACGCCTGGAGGGTTGAAGAAGATCCAGAACGCGCGGGCCCGGGTCTGCCGGCACGTCTGTGCCCAACTGTCTGGTGGTGTCCCGGCCAGCCGGGTGGCGGGGACGGCCCTCGATGACGACCTGATCGTGCTCGATACCGACGCCACGATCGTGGTCAGCCATAGTGAGAAGGAGAACGCAGCGCCCACGTTCAAGCGGACCTTCGGGTTCCACCCGCTCGGGGTGTGGTGCGACAACACCAGCGAGTTCCTCGCTGCGAAGCTGCGTGCTGGGAACGCCGGGTCGAACACTGCGGCTGACCACATCGAGGTCCTCACCGACGCGATCGCCCAGATTCCCGGCACCCACCGCCGCAAGGTGCTGATCCGTTCCGACGGTGCCGGCGCGTCCCACAAGCTGCTGGACTGGCTCACCGAGCAGAACCAGGTCCGTGGCCGCAGGGTGGAGTACAGCGTCGGCTTTGCGATCACCGAGAAGATCCGTGACGCGATCGACCTGGTCCCCAAGAAGGTCTGGGCACCGGCACTCGATGCCGACGGGGGCGTGCGTGAGGGCGGTGACGTCGCCGAGCTCACCGGCCTGCTCGACCTGACCAAGTGGCCGGATGGGATGCGCGTCATCGTGCGCCGCGAACGCCCGCATCCCGGTGCGCAGTTGTCGCTGTTCGAGGAACGCGACGGGTGGCGCTACCAGGTCTTCGTCACCAACACCAAGGTCGGCCAGCTCGCCTTCCTCGAAGCGCGCCATCGTGCCCACGCTCGGGTCGAGGACCGCATCCGGCACGCCAAGGACTCCGGCCTGGGCCGGTTCCCCTCGCGAGAATTCGACATCAACCAGGTCTGGCTTCTGCTGGTCCAGATCGCCGCCGACCTGACCGCCTGGACCCGGCTCCTCGCGCTGGTCGGCGACGCCAAGATCCTCGCTACCTGTGAGCCCAAGGCGCTGCGCTACCGCTTCCTTCACGTCCCCGCCCGCCTCATCCACAGCGGCCGGCGACGACGGTTGCGGATCCCCGAATCGTGGCCATGGGCGGCCGCGATCGTCGCGGTCTTCGCGAACATCACTGCGATCCCGCAACCAGCCTGACTCGACCCGCCCGCCAAACACATCACGACCCGGAGAACCGCAGCCCGGCAGCGCCAGCCGGTCCAACGTCGTACCTGTGGACCATCACCGACTCACCTCACGCAGCGATGCCGTCGTCGACGACGTCATGAAAGACCGGGGTTAGGACCACCAGAACACGCTGGGCCCGGTCCGTCAGGACCGGGCCTTCGTCGTTGCGGCTGCACGGTGGCTGAGGTGCGAGCGCAGCGAGCCTCGAAGCCCAGATGCTCAGGCCCCCGGCGTCGAGCCGCCGGCCACCTCGTAGTTCCAGACCTCGCTGTGGGTCGACACCGGGCGCGGGGCGTCGCCGCCGGCACGCTCGGCGGCCGAGCGGTGACCCTCGGCGAAGCCGGGGGAGGACAGCCACGCCTGGAACGACTCCTCGTCGCGCCAGCGGGTGATGACGAGCCACTGGTCACGGTCGTCGGTGGGCTTGAGCAGCTCGAAGCCCTCGAACCCGTCGGCGCCGTCGACGGCACCCGCGCGGGCGGCGAAGCGGTGGGCGAGCTCGTCGCCGGAGCCGGCGGGGACGGTGATGGCGTTGATCTTGATCGTGGTCACGGACCCCAGCCTGCCAGGGCCTGCCAGGGTGTCCCCATGACCCGGGTCCGTCTCTCGCGCCGGCCCGGCGAGCGGGTGCTGGTGATCGACGACGACCGGCCCGGCGAGCCGCACGAGCTGGCCCTGGCCGACCTCGCGGCGTACGTCGCCGGGCGCGAGCCCGACGGGCCGCGCTGGGTCTGGGACGACACCGCGCGGTGGTACCCGTCGCTGCTGGCGGCCGGGGTACGGGTCGCGCGCTGCCACGACCTGCGCCTGGGCCACCACCTGCTGCGGCGCGCGCCCGCGGTCGACGCCGCGCTGCTGAGCGGGGAGGAGTCGGAGCACTGGGACCGTCTCGGCCCGGCCCAACCCTCGCACCCGACGCTCTTCTCGGTCGACGACGCCGCCGAGCACCTGCGCGCCGACCTCGAGGACGACCGGCAGCTCGCGGCGGTGGCGGCCTCCGGCGAGGCCACCCGGCTGGGGCTGCTGCTGGCCGCGGAGTCGTCGGGCGCCCTGGTCGCCGTCGAGATGACCCACGCCGGCCTGCCGTGGCGCGTCGACGTGCACGAGCGCCTGCTCATCGACCTGCTGGGCCCGCGACCGCCGCGCGGGGCCCGCCCGCAGCGGCTCGAGGCCCTGGTCGAGGAGGTGCGCACGGCGTTCGTCGCCCCCGGTCTCAACCCCGACTCGCGCCACGAGCTGCTGGGCGCCCTGCGGCGCGCCGGGCTCGAGGTCGCCGACACCCGGGCCTCGTCACTGCGGGCGCTCGACCACCCGGGCATCGAGCCGCTGCTGCGCTACAAGCACCTCGCGCACCTGTTCTCGACCAACGGCTGGGCGTGGATCGACCAGTGGGTCAGCGGCGGCCGGTTCCGGCCGTCGTACCAGCCGGCCGGGTCGACCACCGGCCGCTGGTCCTCCAACGGGGGCGGCGCACTGTCGATCCCCGTGCAGGTCCGGCCCGCGGCCGTGGCCGACGACGGCTGGGTGCTCGTGGTCGCCGACGTCGCCCAGCTCGAGCCGCGCGTGCTCGCCGGGATGAGCGGCGACCGGGCGCTGGCCCGCTCGGCGCGCGGCAACGACCTCTACCAGGGCATGGTCGACGACGGCGCGGTCGCGACCCGCAGCGACGCCAAGCTCGGCCTGCTCGGGGCGATGTACGGCGCCACGAGCGGCGAGAGCGGACGGATGGTCGCCGGGCTCACCCGGCGCTACCCGGCGGCGTTCGGGCTCGTCGAGGACGCTGCGCGGGCCGGCGAGCGCGGCCAGGTGGTGCGCACGCTGCTGGGCCGCGGGTCGCCGGGGCTGGGGGAGGCCTGGGACCGCGACCCCGACGCGGTGCCGCTCGACCCCGACAGCCAGGCCCGCTACCGGCGCGCCTACGGCCGCTTCACCCGCAACTTCGTGGTGCAGGGCACCGGTGCCGAGTGGGCGCTGTGCTGGATCGCCGACCTGCGCAACCGGCTGTGGCGCCTGGGGGGCGACGGTCCGCTCACGGCCCGCCCCCACCTGGTGTTCTTCCTGCACGACGAGGTCGTCGTGCACACCCCGGCCGCGTTGGCCGACGAGGTCGTGGCCGCGACCGGCGAGGCCGCGTCGACGGCGGCGGGTCTGCTCTTCCGCGAGATCGGCATCGACTTCCCCCTCACCACCTCGGTCGTCCGGTCCTACGCCGAGGCCGGCAAGGCGGGTGTGAGCACCGACGACCCGGCCTGACCCGGGTTACGGTGGGCCATGCGCGTGGGGGGCCAGGCCGGCAGACGCGCGTCCGCGCGCCCACGCGGACGCGTCGTCGTGGCGCTCGTCGCGCTGCTGCTGGTGGTCGTGACCCTGCGGGCGCGGTCCGACGCCGGCCCCGTAGCCCAGCCCTCGGCCGGCCACACCGGCCACGACGCCATGCAGATGGTCGCGGCCAGCGCGGCGTCGTACGCCGCCTCGGCCCCCGACCTGCCCCGGCGCGGCTGGACCGCGCGGGCCGACACGGCCACCCGCGGCCACCGCCCCGCCGCCGCGGTCGACGGTCGCCGCGGCACCTCGTGGCTGACCCGCCCCGGGGCGCGTGCCCCGCACGTGCTGACCCTCGACACCCGGCGTCTGCAACCCATGTCGGGCCTGCGCTACACCCCCGAGACCCGCCGCGCCGACCGACGGATCGGGCGCTACACGGTGCAGCTGAGCCGCGACGGCCGCCGGTTCACCACCGTCACCCGCGGGCTGTGGGCCGACACCGGCGACGCCAGGACCGCGAGCTTCGCGGTCACCGAGGCCCGGTTCGTCCGGCTGTCCGTGACCAACGTCGACAGCCCCCGCCGCCCGGTCGCCGTGCCCGACCTGGTCGTGCTCGGGGCGCGGCTCGGTCCGCCGCTGACCCGCACCGGCTGGAGCGCCACCGCCGACTCGCAGGCCGGTGACCGCGCCCCCGCGCTCGTGGTCGACGGTGACCCCGACACCTACTGGAGCTCGACGACCGACGCCGGCCACGCCGGACACCCGCTCGCCCTGCCTCACGTGCTCACCCTCGACACCGGCGCCCCGCGGCTCGTCGGCGCCCTGAGCTACACCCCGCGCCAGGACGGCCGGGCGCCCGGGCGCATCGGCGCGTACGCCGTCGAGACCAGCCTCGACGGCAGCGCCTGGCGCCGGGCGGCGACGGGCACGTGGGCCGACGACGCCACCACCAAGACGGTCACGCTGGGGGCACCGAGCAGCCCGGGCCCGGTCCTGGCCCGCTACGTGCGCGTGCTGGCCCGCACCGAGGCCGGGTCGCGCGGGCCCTGGTCGACCGCGGCCGAGGTCAACCTCTACGGCCCCCCCACCGGCCCGTCGCTCGACCCGGCCGGCTGGGGGGTCACCGCCGACGCCGCGGCTTCGGGCCACGACGCTGCCCTGGCCCTCGACGGCGACCCGCGCACGACCTGGCAGACGCCCGCCGGCGGCCAGCGACTGCCGCACACCCTGACCATCGACACGCGCGCCCGCCACCGCATCTCGGGCCTGACCTACCTCCCGCGCCAGGACGTCTCGCCCGACGGCACCATGGGCCGCTATCGCGTGCAGGTCAGCGACGACGGCCGGTCGTGGTCGCCGCCCGTCGCGAGCGGCACCTGGGCCGACGACCGCCTGGTCAAGACCGTGCGCTTCGCCCCCGTCGCCGCGCGCTACGTGCGGCTGGTCGCGCTCTCGGAGGCCGGGGGCCGCGGGTCGTGGTCGAGCGCCGCCGAGGTCGGGCTGGTCGGCACGGTCGTCGACCCCGGCACCCAGGGGGTCTGGAGCCCGACCATCGGGCTGCCGATCGTGCCCACCTCGGCGACCCTGCTGCGCCACGACAAGGTGCTCACCTTCTCGGCGGCGTTCGACGACGACTACGACATCGACACGACCCACCTGACCCAGGTCTCCATCGTCGACCTCGCGCAGGCCGACGGCGGCCGGCCGGCCCGGCGTACGGTCAGCGACACCGGGCACCAGATGTTCTGCACCGGCCTGTCGGTGCTGGCCGACGGCCGGGTCCTGATCACCGGCGGGTCGAGCCCCTCCAACGCCACGATCTACGACCCCGCGACCGACGAGTTCACCGTCGCGCCCCAGATGGAGGTGCCGCGCGGCTACCAGTCGTCGGTCACGCTCTCCGACGGCGGGGTCTTCACCATCGGCGGCTCCTGGAGCGGGCCCGTCGAGGGCGTCGACGGCGCGGTCAAGAACGGTGAGGTGCTGCGCGCCGGCGCCGACGAGTGGCGCTCGCTCCCGGGCACGAGCAACCAGGCCCTCCTCACCGACGACGGCGAGGCCTATCGGCGCGACAACCACACCTGGCTCTTCGCCACCACCGGCGGACGCGTGTTCCAGGCAGGCCCCAGCCGGGCGATGAACTGGTTCACCACGACGGGCGCGGGCACGACCACGTCGGCCGGGCAGCGCGCCGACGCGCCCGACCAGATGAACGGCAACGCCGTGATGTACGACGCCGGCAAGGTCCTCACCCTCGGCGGGTCGCCGGCCTACGGCTACTCCGAGGCGACCGCCAGGGCCTACACGATCGACCTGACCGCCGGCTTCCCCGCCGCCCCGGTGGTGACCCGGCAGCCCGACCTGGCGCAGCGCAGGGCCTTCGCCAACAGCGTCGTGCTGCCCGACGGGTCGGTGCTGGTCACCGGGGGCCAGTCCTACGCGGTGCCCTTCACCGACACCACCGCCCAGCTCAGCGCCGAGCTCTGGTCGCCGCGGACCGGCCGGTTCGAGACCCTGGCGCCCGAGGCGGTCCCGCGGACCTACCACTCGTTCTCGCTGCTGCTCGCCGACGGGCGGGTGCTCAGCGGCGGCGGTGGTCTGGAGCCCAACGCGACGATCAACCACCCCGACGTGCAGGTGTTCACCCCGCCGTACCTCCTCGAGCCCGACGGCAGCCCGCGCGAGCGCCCCGCCATCACCTCGGCGGTGCCCGGGGGCGAGATGGCGGCCGGGTCGACCGTGCGGGTCACCACCGACGGTCCGGTCGCGTCGTGGGCGATGGTGCGCACCAGCGCCGTCACCCACTCGATCAACACCGACCAGCGGCGCTTCACGCTGCCCGCGACACCGGTCGCGGGGCAGCCCGACACCTACGACCTGACCGTCCCGGCCGACCGCGGCACGTCGGTGCCCGGCACCTACCTGCTCTTCGCCCTCGACGCGGCCGGCACCCCCAGCCGGGGGCAATGGGTGGCCGTCCCGCTGTGACGCGGGTCGGGCCCGGGCTCAGCCGACGACGAGCTCGTCCCAGTCGACGTGCGCGGTCCGGTCCTGGTACTCCGTGACCTTGCCCGGCCAGTTGGTCGTGATCCGGGAGCCATCGACGTACCAGCTGTCGCAGCCGTTCCAGGCCGAGTCGCGCAGCCGGGTCTGCATCTCGCGGTCGTAGGCCTCCGCGACCTCGGGCAGCACCTCGACGGTGCGCACCCCCGCACGCAGCCGGGCGACCGCCTCCGCGACGTAGCCCGCCTGGGCCTCCATCATCGCGATGATGGAGCTGCCCCCGAGGTTGGTGTTGGGGCCGTAGATGCAGAAGAAGTTGGGGAAGCCCGGCACGCTCAGCCCGAGGTAGGCGTGCGCGCCGTCGCTCCACTGCTGGTGCAGGTCGGCGCCGTCGACGCCGGTGACCGTGACCCCGGCGAGGAAGCCGGTCGCGGCGAAGCCGGTGCCCCAGATGATGACGTCGGCCTCGTGCAGGGTGCCGTCGTCGGTGCGGACGCCACCGGGCTCGACACCGGTCACAGCGTGGGTCACGACGTCGACGTGCTCGCGCGCCAGGGCGGGGTACCACTCGTTGGAGAACAGGATCCGCTTGCAGCCGATCTGGTAGTCGGGCACGAGCTTGGCGCGCAGCTCGGGGTCGCGCACCTGACGACGCAGGTGCAGCTTCCACACCTGCCGCAGGCTGCCGAGCAGGGCCTTGGACCACGCGACCTCGCCGCCGAGCGCGGCGTTGAGCTTCTCGCTGACCCAGAACCACGAGCGTCGCTCGCCCCGCAGCAGGCCGGGCCACCGCTCGAACGCGGTGTGGTGGCGCGGCCGGTACTCCTGGTCGGGCTTGGGCACGACGTACGGCGCGGAGCGCTGGAACACCGTCATCGCGCCGACTCGGTCGACGATGCCGGGCACGAACTGGATCGCGCTCGCGCCGGTGCCGACGACCGCGACCCGCTTGCCGGTCAGGTCGACGTCATGGCGCCACCTCGCGGAGTGGAAGGCCGGCCCGGCGAAGTCCTCCACGCCCGGGACCCGCGGCACCACCGGGTTGGAGAGCTGGCCGAGCGCCGGGACCACGACCTCGGCCTCGTACGCCGTGCCGTCGGTGCACAGCACCTGCCACGTCGCGCTCGCGTCGTCCCAGGTGCAGGAGGCGACCTCGGCGCCCGTGACGACGAGGTCGGTCAGGCCCTCACGCTCGGCAGCGGCGCGCAGGTAGGCGAGGATCTCGGGCTGCTGGGAGTAGCGCCGGCCCCACGCGGGGTTGACCGCCCAGGACCAGGAGTAGAGCGGGGAGGGTACGTCGCACGCGGCGTTGGGGTAGGTGTTGTCGCGCCACACGCCGCCGACCGAGTCGGCGCGCTCGAGGATCGTGACGTCGGTGATGCCGTGCTCGCGCAGGGCCCGCGCGGCGCCGAGGCCGCCGAAGCCCGCTCCGATGACGATGACCCGGGGACCCGTGCTGCCTGCCTTGTTGCCAACCTTGCTGCGCGCGCTGCTGTCTGCCATGACCCGAACGTAGGGCGTCGTGCGGGGTGGGGGACAGGTCGTCCGAGGAGTGTGGTTGATAATTCCGGACATGACCGTGCTGGTGCTGCGCCTCGAGCCCGCTGCCACCGACTGGACCTTCCCGCGCGCCGTCGCCGGCGTCGTCGTCCTGTGCCGGTACGCCGGCGCGCACGGCCTGGGGGCCCGGCGCTGCCTGGCCGGCACCGGGCTGCGGGCCGAGGACCTGGCCGAGCCCGAGCGCGAGGTGACCGCGGCCCAGGAGCTGCGGGTGGTCCGCACGCTGCGTCGCGAGCTCGGCGAGGTCGGCCTCGCCGTCGGTGCCACCTACCGGGCGAGCACCTTCGGCGCCTTCGGATACGCCGTGCAGTCCTCGCGCACGGTGCTCGACGCGATGACGACCGCCGCGCACTTCATCGACCTCTCCTTCGCCTTCGCGCTCCCACGGGCCGAGGTCGTGGGTGACCGCGTCGTGGTCGAGCACGACGCGACGCCGCTGCCGCGCGACGTGCGCCGCTTCCTGCTCGAGCGCGACGCCGAGGCCGTGCGCCAGGTGATCGACGGGCTCGTGCCCGGCGGTGTCGGGGCGCGGCTGGAGGTCGACGGCGACCGGGCCCGCGTCACGTTCGACGCCGACCAGCTCGAGCGACCACTGCCCGACCGCAGCGCCGAGGGGCTGCGCACCGCCGAGGCCGTGTGCCGCGACGTCGTCGACCGGCGCCGCGCCCGTACCGGCCTGGCTGCCGACGTCCGGGTGCTGGTGACCCAGCGGCTGCGCGACGGCGCGCCCATGGGGGAGGTGGCCGCCGCCCTCGGCTGGACCGAGCGGACGCTGCGCCGGCGCCTGGCCGCCGAGGGTGTCGGCTACCGCGAGCTGGTCGACGAGGTGCGCTCCTCGATGGCGGCCGCCCTGGGGGCCGGGCGCGCGACCCTCCCGCTGGCCGAGCTCGCCGCCCGGCTGGGCTACGCGAGCGCGCCGGCGTACCTGCACGCGCGGGCGCGCTGGGCCGCCCCTACCTGAGCGTGTGCGGCCCCCGAGCCGATGTCACCGGGAGTTCACCTCACGGTCCCTGCCCGGACGCGCCCACGGGCCGTCGCATTCCCCTGCGGTTCCTAGCGTGCGAGGGTCGCCATCGGGGCGACGCATCTCGAAAGGGACACGACACATGCGCATGCCCGCACGCGGAACGACCGCGCTGCTCACCCTTGCCCTCGCCGCCAGCCTCGCCGGGACGGCCGGGATCGCCGGCGCCGAGAGCAGCCGGCACGGCGACCAGGCCGACCACGGCAAGAACGGCAAGATCAAGAACGTCATCTACCTGCTCGGCGACGGCATGGGCCGCACCCACGTCACCGCGGCCCGCACCCGCTACTACGGCGCCGACGGCCACCTGGTGATGGAGTCGCTGCCCGCGGTCGGGCAGGTCAGCACCTACGCCGTGCAGCAGGGGTCGGGTCAGCCCGGGTCCTCCGACTTCGCGCCCAACTACGTCACCGACTCGGCCTCCGCGGCGACCGCCTGGTCCTCAGGCGTCAAGACCTACAACGCGGCCCTGGGCGTCGACGCCAAGGGCAACGTGGTGCCGACCCTGATGGAGTACGCCAAGCAGGCCGGCCTGCGGACCGGCAACGTCTCCACCGCCGAGATCACCGACGCCACCCCGGCGGGCCAGATGAGCCACGTGCTGCTGCGCGGCTGCCAGGGCCCCACCTACTCCGCCTCAGCCTGCCAGAACCCCACCCTCACCGGCGGGGCGCTGCCGACCAGCGACGTCCGGGTCACCCCGGTCGCCGACCAGATCGCCCGCAACGGCACCGCCGACGTGATCCTGGGTGGCGGCCTGTCCCGCTTCGACGCCGCCGACGAGAGCGCTCTGGAGGCGCAGGGCTACGACGTGCTCGGCTCGCCCGCGACCCAGACCGTGGCGACCAAGACCGACCTCGCCGGCACCAGCGCGCCGAAGGTGTTCGGGCTGTTCAACAAGGGCAACCTCACCATCGAGAAGTACAAGCGTGAGAACCCCTCCTCGGTGCAGGCCCAGGAGCCGACCGTCGCCGACATGACGGCCAAGGCCATCTCGCTGCTGTCGTCGGGCAAGAAGGGCTTCTACCTGCAGGTCGAGGGGGCCCTGATCGACAAGCGCTCGCACGCCAACGACGCCGCCCAGACGCTCGAGGAGATCAAGGCGTTCGACGAGGCCGTGCGCGTCGCCCGCGACTTCGCGCGCCGCGACGGCCACACCCTGGTCATCGTCACCGCCGACCACGAGTGCGCCGGCTTCAACATCATCGAGAAGGGCACCTTCACCAACGCCGAGGCGACCACCCCGCCGGCCAACACCGACGGCGGCAACACCGCCAACAACTCGACCCCGTCGCGCCCGAGCGGTGGGGCCAAGGACCCGGTCCGGTCCACCGGCCCGGTCAACGGCTCGGGTGCCGGCGACCCGAAGAACTTCGCGCCGGCCACCTTCCGCACCGCCGACGACCCCGCGGGCGTCGTCGACGGCTCGCCCGACGCCAGCCTGTGGCTGACCTACCTGTCGGGCAACCACACCGGCGCGGACGTCCCGGTCTTCGCCTACGGCCCCGGCAGTGACGAGCTCGAGGGCAGCATCGACAACACCGACCTGTTCGACATCGTCGGTGGCGCGCTGGGCCTGACGGATTGAGGTCGATCCTGCTGGCGCTGGCCCTGGCCCTCGTGGCCGGGGCCGGCGTCGCCTGCTCCGACCGGTCCGGCACCGACGACTCCGGCACGCGGCCGGTCGCAGCGGTCGACCCCCTCACCGCCGCGAAGACGTCGTTCCCGGGCCTGGAGCCGGCCCGACCCGGTGACCTCCCGCTGGGCCTCGACACCGCGAGCCCGGCCCCGGGCACGGTCGCGGTGGTGCCCGGGCCCTTCGACGACCGGTTCGTGCTGCGCGGCGTGCGGCTCGCCGACGGTGTGGTGTCCGGCCGTCTGACGGTCACCTCCGACGTCAGCGACCTCCTCGAGCTCGAGGTCGTCGCCGGCTTCTACGACGCCGACGGTCGGCTGCTCACGACCGCGAAGGCGGTGCACCACCTCGACGAGGCGGTCGCCAGCCACGAGGAGGGTCCGCCCGACGAGACAGCGCCCTTCCGGATCGCAGTCCCACGGCGCCTGCTCGACCGGGTCGCCTCGGCCGCGATCACGGTGCCGGTGCTCGTCAACGAGTGACCTCGCACGACGACGGCCCCACCCCGACACCGGGGTGGGGCCGTCGTCGCGTCCCGGAGCGCCGGCGCGCTCAGGTGATGGTCATGCCGCCGTCGACGGCAAGGGTCTGACCGGTGATGTAGCCGCCGGCGGCCGAGGCCAGGAACACCACGGTCGCGGCGAGCTCGGCGGGGTCGCCCTTGCGGCCGGCGGGGATGCGGGGCATCTGGGAGTCGAGGTAGCCCTCGGGGTACTGGTCGGTCATCTCGGAGACGAAGAACCCGGGCGCGATCGCGTTGACGCGGATGCCCTTGCGGCCGGTCCACTGCTGGGCCAGGTCGCGGGTCAGGCCGATCAGGCCGGCCTTCGACGCGGCGTACGCCGCCTGGGGCAGGCCGGCGGTGGTCAGGCCCAGGACCGACGAGATGTTGATGATGCTCGAGCCCGGCTGCATCACCCGGCCGCACGCCTGGGCCATCCAGTAGCAGCCGTTGAGGTTGACGTCGATGACGGCGCGGAACTCCTCGGGCTTCTCGCGGGTGGCCGGTGCGGCGGTGCCGATGCCGGCGTTGTTGACCAGGACGTCGACCCGACCGAACTCCTCCATGGCCAGGGTGACGAGGTTGGTGCACGAGTCGGGGTCGGCGACGTCGGTCGCGACCGTCAGGGCCCGGCGGCCCGTGGCCTGCACCAGGGCGGCGGTCTCGGCCAGCCGGTCGACGCGCCGCGCGCCGAGCACGAGGTCGGCCCCCGCCTCGGCCAGGCCCTGGGCGAACGCGACGCCGAGGCCGCTGGAGGCACCGGTGACGACGGCGACCTTGCCGTCGAGTCGGAAGAGGTCGGGAACGGTCTCGTTGACAGCCATGATCGGATCGTAGGGTGCGCACCGACCTCGACCTCACCGCCTCCGACGGCACCCGCCTCTCCGCCTGGCACTACCGCGCGGCCTCCGACGCCTGGACGACGCCTGCCGGCCGGCCGGTGGTCGTGATGGCCCACGGCTTCGGTGCGACCAAGGACGCGGGCCTGACGCCGTTCGCCGAGCGGTTCGCGGCCGCGGGGGCCGACGTCGTCGTCTTCGACTACCGCGGCTTCGGCACCTCCGACGGCACGCCACGCCAGGTGGTCGACCACCGGCGCCACCGCGACGACTACCGCAGCGTCGTGGCCCACGTGCGCACGATGGACGGTCTCGACCCCGACCGCGTGGTGCTGTGGGGGTCGTCGTACTCCGGGGGTCACGTCGTCGCCGTCGCGGCCGGCGACCCGCGGGTCGCCGCGGTGGTCTCGCAGGGCGCCGCGATGGACGGCCTGGCCGCCGTGGTCGAGATCGTCAAGTACGCCGGCGTGGTCCAGCTGCTCAGGCTGACCGGGCACGCGCTGCGCGGTGTGGTCCAGCGCGGCTACACGATCCCGATCGTCGGGCCGCCCGGCTCGCTGGCCGCGATCACCTCGCACGACGGGCTGTCGGGCTACGAGATCATCATGGGCCCGACCTTCGTCAACGAGATGAGGGCGTGGGGGATCCTGCCGATCCTCGTCAACCGCCCGGTGACGTCGGCGTCCGAGCTCGCCATGCCGCTGATGCTCGTCGTCGCCGCGGCCGACACCATCGCTCCGCCGTCGGCCGTCGAGAGGGTGGCCCGCAAGGCGGCCGGCCGGGTCGAGGTGCGGCGCTTCGACGTCGGGCACTTCGAGATCTACCGCGGCGAGGTCTTCGAGAAGTCCGTCGCCGCGCAGGTCGCGTTCCTCGACTCGGTGCTCGCACCGGCGCCCGGGGCGTCGTAGCCGTGCCCGAGACCCGGCTCGCAGGCCGCACCCCCGCCGAGCAGGACGACGTCCGGCGTCACCTGCTCGCGGAGTCCGCGCTGCGCACGCTCGGCGAGGTCGGCTACGCCCGGACGAGCCTGGCGGCGGTCGCCGACGACGCGCGGCTCGATCGCGACACCGTCCGCCGGCTCTTCCCCGACGAGATCGCGCTGGTCGTCTACAGCGTCCGTCTCTACAAGGCCCGCTGCGTGACCCGCTACGACGTCGTGGTCGAGGAGTCGACCTCGCCCGACGAGCTGCTCGACGGCTTCGCCGCCACGCTCGTCGAGACCCTGTGCGACGAGGCGCCGATGCACCGCCTCTGGTACGACCTGCGGGCCCAGACCATGTTCGAGGAGCGGCTGCGAGAGCCTGCCACCCAGGTCGACGCCACCCTGCAGGACATGGTCTGGCGGGTCGTGGCCCGCTACGCCGAGCTGTCCGACCGCCCACCCGCCCTGTCGCCGCGGGCGGCGTACGCCGTGCTCGACGGCGTCTTCCAGCAGGCGCTGCTGGCCCACCAGGCCGGCGACGGCGCCGCGGCGCAGGAGGTGCTCGACGTGCTCGCCGTCCAGGTCCACGACCTGATGCCGATGATGCTGGCGCCTGCGCGCGACCCGGGGTGAGCACGCGGTAGGATGGGTCCATGAGCACCGACACCCTGCTTCTTGGACAGCCGCGCTGATCGATCGTTGATCGCGCGGCCACCCCTCCATGCGAGGGGTTTTTTCATGTCCGGACCCGGCAGAGCAGCAGCAGACGAGCAGGAGCACAGACGATGAGCGAGCAGAGCACCCAGGGCGCGCCCGACGGCGCGGGCGACGCGGCGACCTTCGACGTGAAGGCGGTCGAGCACAAGTGGCTGCCCGTGTGGGAGCGGCTCGACCCCTTCCGGGCCGACGACGCCTCGCCCAAGGAGCGCAAGTACGCGCTGACGATGTTCCCCTACCCCAGCGGCGACCTGCACATGGGCCACGCCGAGGTGCTCGCGCTGCACGACGTGATCGCGCGCTACTGGCGCTTCCGCGGCTTCGAGGTGCTCAACCCGATGGGCTGGGACTCCTTCGGCCTGCCGGCCGAGAACGCCGCCATCCGCAACGACGAGCACCCGTCGACCTACACCTACGCCAACATCGAGACGCAGGCCGCGTCGATGAGGAAGTACGGCCTGGCCTTCGACTGGTCGCGCCGGCTGCACACCTCCGACCCGGAGTACTACCGGTGGACCCAGTGGCTGTTCCTGAAGTTCCGCGAGCAGGGGCTGGCCTACCGCAAGAACAGCCCGGTCAACTGGTGCCCGCAGGACCAGACCGTGCTGGCCAACGAGCAGGTGCTGGCCGACGGCACCTGTGAGCGCTGCGGCGCCGAGGTCACCAAGCGCGAGCTGACCCAGTGGTACTTCCGCACCACCGCCTACGCCCAGGAGCTGTACGACTGCCTGGACGAGCTGCAGGACACCTGGATCGGCAAGGTCGTCAACGCCCAGCGCAACTGGATCGGTCGCTCCGAGGGCGCGCACGTGCGCTTCCGGGTCGCCGGGCGCGACGAGCCGGTCACCGTCTACACGACCCGTCCCGACACGCTGTACGGCGCCACCTTCATGGTCGTGGCCGCCGACGCGCCCCTGGCCGCCGAGATCGTCGCGCCCGAGCGGCGCGAGGCGCTGGCGGCGTACGTCGAGGAGATCCGCAAGGCCTCCGACATCGACCGGCTGGCCACCGACCGCACCAAGACCGGCGTCGACCTGGGCGTCACCGCGACCAACCCGGTCACCGGTGAGCAGGTGCCGGTGTGGGCCTCCGACTACGTCCTGGCCGACTACGGCACCGGCGCGATCATGGCCGTGCCCGCCCACGACCAGCGCGACCTGGACTTCGCCCGGGTGTTCGGCCTGCCCGTGCGCCGCGTCGTCGACACCGGGGAGGCCAACCCCGAGGAGACCTACGAGGCGACCACCGGCAACGGCACCTACGTCAACAGCGGGCCGCTGGACGGCCTGACCGACAAGGCCCAGGGCATCTCGACGATCATCGCGCGTCTGGAGGCCGACGGCACCGGCGAGGGCACGGTCAACTTCCGGCTGCGCGACTGGCTGCTGAGCCGTCAGCGCTACTGGGGCGCGCCGATCCCGATCATCCACTGCCCCGTCGACGGCGAGGTGCCGGTCCCCGAGGACCAGCTGCCGGTGGAGCTGCCCGCGCTGCGCGGCGCCGACCTGAAGCCCAAGGGCACCTCGCCCCTGGGCGCGGCCACCGACTGGGTCGAGGTGTCGTGCCCGACGTGCGGCGGACCGGCCCGGCGCGACAGCGACACGATGGACACCTTCGTCGACTCGTCGTGGTACTTCCTGCGCTTCCTGTCACCCCACGACGACACCCAGGCGTTCAGCAGCGAGCTGGCCGAAGCCTGGGGCCCCATCGACCTGTACATCGGTGGTGACGAGCACGCGGTGCTGCACCTGCTGTACGCGCGCTTCTTCACCAAGGTGCTGCGCGACATGGGCCTGCTGACCTGGCAGGAGCCCTTCTCGGCCTACCTGTCGCAGGGCAAGGTCATCAACGCCGGGCGCAAGATGAGCAAGTCGCTGGGCAACGGCGTCGACCTGGGCAAGCAGCTGGACGAGTTCGGCGTCGACGCCGTGCGGCTGACCCTGGTGTTCGCCAGCCCGCCGGAGGACAACATCGACTGGGCCGACATGAGCCCGGCCGGGTCGCTGAAGTTCCTGCAGCGGGCGTGGCGTCTGAGCGGCGACGTCACCTCGCCCGCCGGGGTCGACGTGTCCGGCGGCGACCGGGTCCTGCGCTCGGTCACGCACCGCACCGTCCGCGACGCCGAGGAGCTGGTGGAGAGCCACCGGTTCAACGTGATGATCGCCCGCACCATGGAGCTGGTCAACGCGACCCGCAAGGCGATCGACTCGGGCTGCGGCCCGGCCGACCCCGCCGTCAGGGAGGCGGTCGAGGCCGTCGCGATCCTGCTGTCGATGGTGACGCCGTACGTCGCCGAGGAGATGTGGGAGCGGCTGGGCCACGCCCCGTCGGTCGCCCAGGCGACCTGGCCGGTCGTCGACGAGGCGCTGCTGGTGCAGGACTCGGTGGTGGCCGTCGTCCAGATCCAGGGCAAGGTCAGGGCGCGTCTCGACGTCTCGCCCGGCATCTCGGCCACCGACCTGGAGGCGCTGGCCCTGGCCGACGCCGCCGTGATCGCCGCCATCGACGGGCGCGAGGTGCGCAAGGTGGTCGTGCGCGAGCCCAAGCTGGTCAACGTCGTTGTCTGAGGGCGCTGCCGGGAGCGCGCAGGGCGAGCAGGGCGCGCGGGTCCTCGTCGGGGTCCACTTCCGCCGACACCTCGGCGGGCCCGGGCACCTCACGGTGGCGCCGGGCGCGCTGGTCCTCACCGACCGGCGCGGCCGACGCTCCGTGCGCCACGCGGGCGACGTCGTACGGCTCGAGCGCAAGCGGTGGGAGCCCCCGGGCACCGACCGCTGGCTCGAGGTCAGCGACGGCACGACGACCGCCTGGGCGACCATGGGACGGCGCCGCGCCGCGCGGGTGACCACGCTCCTGGACGCCGCCGGCTTCACCGTCGAGCCCCGTTAGGCTCCGCCGCATGTCAGCACCCCCGGCGGCGCCCCGCGTGGCGGTCGTCACCGACTCCACCGCCAGCCTCCCGGCCGACCTCGTCGCCGCGCACGACCTCACCGTCGTCCCGCTGCAGGTCGTCGTCGGGGCCGACGCCTACGACGAGGGCTCGCCCGAGGCGACGCCGGAGGCGATCGCCGCCGCCCTGCGCGACTTCCGCCCGGTCAGCACGTCGAGGCCCGCGCCCGAGGTGCTGCGGGAGGTCTACCGGCGCCTCGCGGCCCAGGGGGCCGACCAGATCGTCTCGGTGCACCTGTCGGGCGACATGAGCGGCACCTTCGAGTCCGCACAGGTCGCGGCGCGCGACGCCGCCGTGCCGGTCGTCTGCGTCGACAGCCGTCAGGTCGGGGTCGCCACCGGTTACGCCGCCCTGGCCGCCGCCCGGGCCGTTGCCGCCGGCGCCACCGCCGAGGAGGCCGGGGCGGCCGCGCGGCACCAGGCGGACGCCTGCGCGTCGTTCTTCTACGTCGACACGCTCGAGTACCTCCGCCGCGGCGGCCGCATCGGCGCAGCCGCCGCGCTGCTCGGCGGTGCGCTCGCGGTCAAGCCGCTGCTGACGATCGACGCCGGTGTCGTGTCGTCCCTGGAGCGCGTGCGGACCTCCGGCCGGGCCCTCGCCCGGCTCGCCGAGCTCGCGGTCGCCGCGGCGGGCGAGGCGAAGGTCGACGTGTGCGTCGCGCACCTGGCCAGCCCCGAGCGCGCCGCGACGCTGGCCGCGTCGCTCGCCGACCGGCTGGCCGAGCAGCTCGACGGCCGCGAGGTCTGGTGCGCCGAGGTGGGCGCGGTCCTGGGCGCCCACGTGGGTCCCGGCATGATCGCGGTCTGCGTCGCCTCGCGGCTGATGATCGACGTCGACTGAGGCGGCCGCCCTCCGCGCAAGGTTCGTGCAAGCGAGGGGGTCCAGCCTGCCCCCACGGGCACCCCTCTCGTGGCTCAGATCGGCGGGGCCGGCGCCCTGGTCGTGCTGGTCGACCGGTGCGTGCGCAGGCTGGTCACCGATCCGCGGCTGGCCCCGGTCCTCCACGAGATCGACCTCGACACCGTGCACAGCTCCGCACGCGACCTCGTCGCGTCCGCGCTGGCCGACACCGAGTCCGCAGGACCGCAGTCACGCACCTGGGACAGCCTCCGCGCCCTGGCCCTCCCGCCCTCGGTGCTCGACGACCTGTTCGACCTCGCGGTCAGCCTCGCCGTCGATACTCTGTGGCTGCTGGAGGTGGACGCCGACGTGGTCGACGCCGTCGCCTGGCGCCTCGCCGGTCTGCGCGTCCGGCTCACGACGGCGTACCGGGACGGCTAGCCGCTCGGCTCGGGCGAGCGGGAGGGGGTACTGCGTGGCTGAGACGACCCCCGGCCTGCGGATCGGCGTCCTCGGCGCGGTCGAGGCCTCGCGCGGTGCGGCCACGTGCGACGTCGGGTCACCCAAGCAGCGTGCCGTGCTCGCCCTGCTCGCCCTGGAGCACCGGCGCGTCGTCTCCGCCGACCGCCTCGTGCAGGAGCTGTGGGGCGACCGGGCGAGCCCCACGGCCCTGTCGACGTTGCAGGTCTACGTGTCGCGCCTGCGGCGCGCCCTCGAGGTGCGTGCCGTCGACGGATCACGCGGCGAGCCCGTCGTGGTGCGCCGGGCACCGGGCTACCTGCTCGACGTCGCAGGCGACAGCGTCGACGCCGAGGTGTTCCGTCGCCTCTACGCCGCTGCCGTGGAGCGCGCCCGCCACGACCCGGCTGCGGCCGCGAGCCTCGTCGACGAGGCGCTCGGACTGGTCCGTGGCGAGACGATGGAGGACGTCGTCGACCGTCTCGACGCCGAGGGGCGCGCGGTCGCCGGGCAGCTCGACGAGCTCGTCCTGGGTGCTCGCGAGCTGCGCACGCACCTGCTGCTCCGCCGTGGCGACGCCGCGGCTGCGCTCGCGGAGTCGGCCGCGCTGGCGACTCGTCACCCGTTGCGCGAGAGCGCGCACGCCCTGGTCGTCCACTCGCTGTACGTCTCCGGTCGGGAGTCCGAGGCGCTCGCGGCCTACGAGCAGGTACGACTGCGGCTCGCCGAGGAGCTGGGTGTCGACCCGGGACCCGCCCTGCGACGCCTGCACGGGCAGGTCCTGCGCCACGATCGCGCCCTGCTGCCCGACGCGACGGGCACCCCACGTCCGGTGACGGCGCCCGGCCAGGCCATGGACACCTCCCCGGACCTGCCGATGGTGGGGCGCTCGGTCGAGCTCGACCAGCTGAACCACGCGCTCGAGCAGGCGCGTGCCGGCCGCGGCAGCGTCGTCCTGGTCACCGGTGCGGCGGGCCTGGGCAAGACCCGCCTGGTGGCCGAGCTCGTCCGGGACGCGCGCGCGTCCGGCGCCCGGGTGGCGTGGGGGAGCGCACGCGAGGACCGCTGCGCGACCGTCATGAGCCCGTGGCTCGAGATCCTCACGGCGCTGCCCGACTCGCCGGCACGACGCGCACTTCGGGAGCTGCAGACCGGATCGGCCTCCGACCTCGACGGCGGTGCTGCGGCGCGTCAGCGTCTCGTCGCCGCGTGGGCCCACGAGGTCACCGGCCTGACGGCCGAGGCCCCCCTGGTCCTGGTCCTCGACGACGTCCAGTGGGCCGACCCCGTCTCGGTCGCGGTGCTCACCGCGCTGGCGCGCCAGGCGGCGCGGTGGCCACTGCTCCTGGTCGTGACCACCCGCGGGCCCGTCGGGTCGGACCCCGGCGGGTCCGAGCGAGCCCGCCGGTGGCTGGCGGACGTCCCCGCGCTGGTCGACCTCGCGCTCACCCCACTCGACGAGACAGCGTCGACGACCCTGGTGGCGCACGGAACGCCGGCGCCGCTGACCACCGAGCAGGTCGCGTCGGTCCTCGCCCAGGCCGAGGGGCACCCGTACTTCCTCCTCGAGCTCGCCCGCTTCGTCGGCCGTGGCGACGACGCGGTGGGCGGGGTGCCGGCCACGGTGCGTGACCTCATCGCGACCCGCCTCGACCCGCTGGGCACCACGGCACGGCTCCTCGTCGAGCTCGCCGCGACCATCGGGCGCGAGGCCTCCCTGACCCTCGCGACGGGCGTGCTCGTCGACCAGGGGCACGACGTCGCCGCGGTGGACGCCGCGGTCGACGAGGTCGTCGCCGCCGGGCTGGTCGAGGTCGTCGAGAGCCTGTCGCTCGTGCGCTTCCCCCACGACCTGGTCCACGCAGCCGTGCTCGACCACACGCCGCGGGCCGTCCGCTCGCGCTGGCACGCCGACCTCGCTCGTCGCCTCACCGGTGCCGCCCGGGCGCAGGACGTCGCGCTCCACCTGGTGGCCGCCGGTGACGTCGTACCCCCCGAGGAGGCGCTGCCCGGACTCCTCCTCGGCATCGACAGCGTCGTGGCGCAGCCACGCTCACCCGTCGTCGAGGTGTGGCTGGCCAGGGCTCGTGAGCTGGCCGGGAGACTGCCGGCGGGGCCCGAGGCGGACCTTGCGCTGATGGGCGTCGTACGCCGGGAGGCGGCGCGGGCCGCGGTGGCGCACGGCTGGTTCTCCGCAGAGCTGGGCGACCGGGTCGCCGCCCTGGTGGCGCTGGCGCGACGCCAGCGGCTCGACCAGGAGGCCGTCGACCTGCTGTGCCGCAGGGTGGCGACCCTGCTCGCCCTGGCCGAGCTCGACCAGATCGAGGCCGAGGCGACACCGCTGCTCCGTGGGCGCGCCGGCATCGGGCACGAGGCCGAGCTCGTCGGGCGGCTCGCGCTCGGGCTGGTCGCCTCGGCCGACGGACGGCCCGAGGAGACCTGTCGACACCTCGGCCGGGTGGTCGAGCTGCTCGACGGCGCGCTGGCCGACGGCCCGTCGTGGGCTGACCTGACGGTCGTCGCCGAGGGCGCCCTCGCTCACGCGTACCTGCAGCTGGGACAGGAGGACAGAGCCCTGCGGGTCGCCGACGACGCACTCAACCGCGCCGAGCGCGTCCCGGCCCCGGAGGCCCTCGTCGCCGTCCTCAACATCGCGCTCCTCCACGTCGCCCGCGGCGACCACCAGGTGGCCCACCCGCTCGCGGAGTCGTGTCGGGTGCGTGCCGCCGAACGCGGCCTCGTCGTCGCCGAGGAGATGGCCCGCCTGGTCGCCGCCTGGGCCGCGGTCCGCCGACCCGAGGGCCCCGGGCGCACCGGGGCCCGCGACCGGGCCCTGGCCGACCTGCGCGACGTCCTCGCACGCTGGCGCGGCCTCGGGGTGAAGGTGATGGACCCGGTCGTGACGCTCCTGGCCGCCGAGGCGGAGCTCGAGACCGGCTACCCCGTCCGCGCCCTGGGGCTGGTGGACGCCGTCGAGCCCGGGACTCCTGACTTCAGCTGGGGCGGGCGCCTGCGCGACGTACGACTGCGGGCCGCGCGTGCGGCCTCCGGGAGGTGAGCCGCGTCCGGTTCAAGTGCCCTGCAAGGCCCCCGAGGGCAGGCTCGGACACCGCAGCTCTGACCAAGGACGTGGAACCGCATGCCCGCTCGACCTCTCGCCGCCTCGGTGGCGCTCACCCTCGCCGCCACGCTCTGCCCCGCCGCGGCGCCGGCGACCGGCGTCGTCGACTCCCGTGCCGCCGCGGCGCCGCCGCTCGTGCGGGGCTTCACCGGCTACGGCGCCGGCGACGTCTACGACATGGTGTCCGGCCCGGCGGGGACGGCCTACGTCATCGGGTACTCCTACAACGACGGGTCCCTCGAGATCGACGGCGCCGGTGCCGGCTACGACGCGACGATCCTGCGCCTGAGCGCCTCTGGTGCGGTGCTCGACTCGCGGTTCCTCGGCGGTGCCGAGGGCGACGTGCCGGTGGCGGCGACGCTGCTGGGGTCCGGCGACCTCGTGGTGGTGGGCGAGACCAGCTCCGCCGACTTCCCGGTCACGCCCGGGAACGCGGGGACGGCACCGGCCGGCCAGGGTGATGCGTTCGTCACCGTCCTCAGCGCCGACCTCGCCACGGTCAAGGACTCCGTCGTCCTCGGGGGGACCGGCCGCGACAAGGCCGACGCCGTCGCCGTCGATCGCGACGGGAGCCTGTGGGTCGCCGGCTCGACGACCTCCGCGGCCTTCCCGGTGACGTCGGGCTACTCCGCTGCCCAGGGTGAGGAGGTGTGGACGGCCCGCTTCTCCGCCGACCTGGCGACGCGCCCCGTCAGCGTGCTCTCGGGGGGCTCCAACGTCGATCGCGTCAGCGCTCTGGCCGCCGCGCCCGGCGGTGGCGCGGTGGTCGTGGGCTACACGGGCTCGTCGGACTTCACGACCGTCGGCGCGACCCTGCCCGGTGGCACGGTGCTCCGGGGTGGCCGCGACGGCTTCGTCAGCCGCTTCGCTCCCGACGGGACGCTGTCGTGGAGCGAGCTCGTCGGCGGAGACGACCTCGACGACCTCTTCGGTGTGGCCGCGGTCGGCAACCGGTTCGTCCTGGTCGGTGCGACCTTCAGCAGCGACTTCCCGGGCGGCACGGGTCTGCCGAGGGCGTCGACCACGCAGCGCCAGGGCCTGGTGGTGAGCCTGTCCGGTGACGGCAGCACCCTGTCGGGGGCGGCGACCCTGGGCGGCACCGACGGCCCCTCCGACCTGCAGACGGTGCGCGCCGACTCCTTCGGTGACCTCTACGTCGTCGGTTCGTCGGCGGCCACCGACGCGCCACGGGTGGCGGCCCTCCCCGGCAGGCCGACGGCAGCCGGCCCCACTCACCTGTACGCCGCCAAGCTCGACGGCGCGGCCCGGCACCTGCGGTGGTCGACCTACGTGCTCCCCGACCGCGACGTCTCGGGCTACCGGTTGGCGCTCCTGCCCGGCAGCCGGGTCCTGCTCGGCGGGTCGACCACCGCCACCGACCTGCCGGTGACCGACGGCTCGACGCCCCCCATCACCGGCGTGTCGGGCGCGCTCAGCGTTCTCGACCCCACCCCGCACGTCCTGGGGCTGGCCGGCCCGCGCCGGACCCAGGACCGCACCCCGACGTGGCGCTTCCGGGTCGACCTCGTCGGTTCGCGCACGCAGTGCCGGGTGGATGCGAGGGCGTGGGGGAGATGCGGCAGGTCCCTGACGGCCACCCGCTTCACCAGCACCAAGCTGCGCCCCGGTCGCCACACGCTCCGGGTCCGGGCCCAGGACGGCCCGGGCAACCTGGGACCCGCGGTGTCACGCACGATCCGCATCCTGCGCCGACGCTAGTCGTCCGGTCGCGCGCACGACCCCGGATCGCCACGAGTCCTCCACAAGCAGAACGGCGCACGCGGTCCTCCACAGGTCCGCCCCTGGTCCGCGATCTCGAACGCCGTGGCGGCCTACGGTCCTCGGCATGCGCAGTCGACGCCCCAGCCCCGAGCACCAGGAAGCCGTCTCGCGACGTCTCGCGCTGCTCTCCGAGCAGCTCGCGGCAGCCCGTGACGAGGCGCCCGCGGTCGGCGACGAGTGGTGGGGCGAGCACACGCGGATCGCCCCGCTGCGCCCCGCGCTGCACGTGGTGTCCGAGCCGCGGGGCGAGCCGGGCCTCGAGCCCGAGCCCGACACGTGGGACGTGCCGACGCCTGCCGGGCCGCCGGCCGTCTCGCCGCAGCCGGTCGTGGTGCGCGAGCCCGGCCGCCACGCCCATCGTCGGGGGCTCGCGTGGTCCTCGCTGCTGCCCGAGACCCTGCGGGGGCGGGTGGGCCTCGCGCCGGGGCCGGTCGCGGTGGTGGCGCTGCTGGTCGCCGTGGCCCTGGCCTGGACCTGCTGGCAGGTCGTGCGCGACGACCCCGAGCCGGCCGTGCCGGTCGCGGCGCCGGTCGCGGCCGGCGCCGCGACCGCGGGCGACCTGGTGCCCGTCGACGGGGTGCCGACGACGGTCGCGACCGTGCCCGGTGGCCCGGCAGCACCGGCCGGTGGGGGCACGGTGACGGTCGACGTCGCCGGCCGCGTACGCCGCCCCGGCATCGTGGTGCTCGAGGCCGGTTCCCGGGTGGTCGACGCCCTGGCCGAGGCCGGCGGGGCCCGACCCACGGTCGACCTGACCACGCTCAACCTGGCGCGACCGCTGGTCGACGGCGAGCAGATCCTCGTCGGGGTCCCGGGGGCCGCAGCCCCACCGCCCGCCGTCGCGGGCACGAGCGGGTCGGCCGGTGGCGACCGGGGCTCCTCGGCCCCGGCGGCCCCGGCGGCCCCGGCGGCCCTGGTCGACCTCAACCTCGCCGACCAGACCCAGCTGGAGGGCCTGCCCGAGGTCGGACCGGTCACCGCGGCAGCGATCGTGAGCTGGCGCGAGGAGCACGGCGGGTTCACCGCGATCACCGAGCTGCTCGAGGTCGACGGCATCGGCGAGGCGACCCTCGCCAGGTTGACCCCGCTGGTGACGGTGTGAGGCCGCGAGGGTGCCGCGGCTCACCGACGTGCCGGCCCTCGGCCCGGCTCCCGGGCAGGCCCCCGGTCCGGGCGCCGCCGACCTGCGGATGCCGCTGCTCGCGGTCGCCTCCTGGGTCGGCGGCCTGGCCGCGCAGTTCCTGCCGTCCGCGGTCGCCGTGCCCGCGGTGCTGGGCATCGGCGGGGCCCTGCTGGCGGTCACCCGCGTGCGGCGCCGTCCCGGAGAGCTCGCGACGGTGCTGGCCGGTCTCCTGGTGGCGGCCGGGGTCCTGACCTCGGCGCTCGTGCGGGCCGAGGCCGTGGCTCACAACCCGGTGGCCGACCTGGCCGGCGAGCGGGCCGTGGTCGAGGTCGTCGCGGTGGTCGTCTCCGACCCCCAGCCGGTCTCCAGCCCCTTCGGCGACCAGGTGGCGGTGCGCCTCGAGGTCCGTGAGGTCGTCGGGCGCGGGCTCGTGCACCGGGTGGCGGTGCCGGTGCTCGTGCTGGGCGACCCGGCCTGGGCCGACGAACCATGGGGGGCGACCGTGCGCACCCACGGGCGCCTCGTCGTGCCGGACGGCGACCGCAGCGGCCTGTCCGCCCTGCTGACCGGGGCCGCGGCACCCCAGCGACTGCGCGAGCCGGACCTGTGGTGGCGGGGCGCGGGAGCCATGCGGGCCTCGATCCGGGCGTCGGTCGCGCACCGGCCCGACGACCAGCGGGCGCTGGTCCCCGCGCTCGTCGACGGTGACGACGCGGCGCTCGACCCCGGGCTGGTCAACGACTTCAAGGCGACCGGCCTGACCCACCTGACCGCGGTGAGCGGCACCAACCTCACGCTGGTCGTGGGGTTTCTGCTGGTCCTCGCGCGCTGGTGCCGGGTGCGAGGCCGGTGGCTGGCGCTGGTGGCGGTGCTCGGCATCGGGGGTTTCGTGCTGCTGGCCCGCACCGAGCCGAGCGTGGTGCGAGCCGCCGCGATGGGCACGGTCGGCCTGCTGGCGATGGGGTCCAACGGGCGTCGCCGCGCGACCCGGGGCCTGGCCGTGGCCGTGGTGGTCCTGCTGCTGGTGCAGCCGGCCCTCGCGGTCGCCGCGGGGTTCGTGCTGTCCGTGCTCGCGACCGCCGGGATCGTCCTGCTCGCCCCCGGGTGGCGCGACGCGCTGGCCCGCTGGCTGCCGCGCTGGCTCGCCGAGGCGGTGGCGGTGCCGTTCGCCGCGCAGGTCGCCTGCACCCCGGTCGTCGCGGCCCTCTCCGGGCAGGTCAGCCTCGTCGCGGTCCTGGCCAACCTGGTGGTGGCACCGGTGGTCGGCCCCGCCACGGTGCTCGGCCTGACCGGGGGACTGACGGGACTGGTGGTCCCGGCCCTCGGCCGGCTCCTGGGGACCGGCGCGGCCTGGTGCGTGGGGTGGATCGCCACCGTCGCCCGCGCCGGTGCCGACCTGCCGCTGCCGACCCTCGACTGGGGGACCGACGCCTGGTCGCTGGCCGCGCTCACCGTGGGGTGCCTCGCGCTCACCGTGCTCGCCCCGGTGGTGCTGCGCTCGCCCAGGCTCACCGTGCCGCTGGTGGCCACCGCGGTGGTGGCGACGACCGTCCCGCTCCCGACCCCGGGATGGCCCGACACGGGCTGGGTGATGGCGATGTGCGACGTCGGCCAGGGCGACGCCCTGGTGCTGCACGCGGGGCCGCGGTCCGGGGTCGTGGTCGACGCCGGGCCCGACCCGGCCGCCGTCGACCGGTGCCTCGACGACCTGGGGATCGACCAGGTCCCGCTGCTGGTCCTGACCCACTTCCACGCCGACCACGTCGCCGGGCTCCCCGGCGTCCTGGAGGGCCGCACCGTGGGCGCGGTGTGGACGACCTCGCTGCTGGACCCGCCCGCGGCGGTGGGCGACGTCGTCTCGGCCACCAGGGCGGCCGGCGTCGTCCCGACCCTGCCCGCGATCGGTGCCCGCCGCGTCGGCGACGTCGTGCTGCAGGCCGTCTGGCCCCGTCCCGGGCCCCCGGTGGCCGGGCCCGGCGACGGCAGCACCGCCAACAACGCCAGCGTGGTCCTCGTCGCCGACGTCGGGTCGACCCGGATCCTGCTGACCGGCGACGTCGAGCCGCCCGGTCAGGCCGCCCTGGCCGTCGAGGTCGCCGGTCTCGACGTCGACGTGCTCAAGGTGCCCCACCACGGCAGCCGCTACCAGGACCTGCCCTGGCTGCTGTCGCTGCACGCCGAGGTCGCCCTGGTCTCCGTCGGCGCCGACAACGACTACGGCCACCCCTCCCGCGACCTCGTCGCGGCCCTCGCCGACGCCGGCGCCGACGTACGCCGCACCGACCAGGACGGTGACGTGCTGGTGCTGCCGACCGACGGCGGCGGGGTCGAGGTGCGCAGCCGCGGGGGGTGACCCGACCTGATCTGACCTGGCCGGGCAGGGTGCTCCGGTCCTGTCGGCGGCATGTGCCAGGGTGTCGGCATGCGAGCGGGCGACGTGCTGGGCCGGGTCATCCTGGTCACGGGCAAGGAGGAGTTCCTCAACCAGCGCACGGTCGACCTCGCCCGCGAGGTCGTGCTGGCCCACGACCCCGAGGCCGAGGTCGCCGAGAGCCCCGCCGCCGACCTGAGCGCCGCGACACTGGGCGAGCTCACCGCGCCGTCGCTGTTCTCCTCGACCCGCTTCGTCGTGGTCCGCGCCCTCGAGCACCTCACCGACGACGCCGCGCCCGGCCTGCTCGACTACGCCGCGCACCCGGTCGACGACATCGCCCTGGTGCTGGTGCACGGCGGCGGCCCCAAGGGCTCGGGCCACCTCACCAAGCTGCGCAAGATGGCGACCGTCACCGAGCACAAGTCCGAGGAGCCCAAGGCCTCGGAGTTCCCGGGCTTCGTCACCTCCGAGGTGCGTCGCCACGGCTCGACCATCGACAACGAGGCCGCACGCACCCTCGTCGACGCCGTCGGCCAGGACCTCCGCTCGCTCTCGGCCGCCGCGCACCAGCTCACCAACGACTTCCCCGGCGAGAAGCTCACCGCCGACAAGGTGGCCCGCTACTTCGGCGGCCGCGCCGAGGCCAAGTCGTTCGTCGTGGCCGACCACGCCTTCTCGGGGCGCCGCGAGCAGGCCCTCGAGGAGCTGCGCTGGGCCCTCGACAACGGCACCGCGGCGGTGCTCATCACCTCCGCGTTCGCCGGCAGCGCCCGGGGCCTGGCCCGCTACAAGGGTGCCGCGCGGGGCATGCGCGAGGCCGACCTCGCGAAGGCCGTCGGCGTCCCTCCGTGGAAGCTCAAGACCATCCGCGGCCAGGCGCAGTCCTGGTCCGACTCGGGCCTGGCCCGCGCGATCCGGGCCGTCGCCCAGGCCGACGCCGACGTCAAGGGCGCGGCCAGCGACGCGGCTTACGCGCTCGAGCGGCTGGTGCTGACGGTCGCCGGCCTGCGCGACTGACCCACCACACGACCCGCCAAGCACGACGACCCGCCACCTCGAGGTGACGGGTCGTGGCGACAGGGCTCAGCTCAGAGCGAGGCGGCCTTCTTGGAGATCGCCGACTTGCGGTTGGCGGCCTGGTTCTTGTGGATGACGCCCTTGGAGGCGGCCTTGTCGAGGGCCTTGTTGGCCTCGCGACCCAGCGTGATCGCCTGGTCCTTGTCGCCGGCCTCGGCGGCCTCGCGGAACTTGCGGATCGCGGTCTTCAGGCCGGTCTTGACGGCCTTGTTGCGCTCGTGGCGCTTCTCGTTCTGCTTGTTGCGCTTGATCTGGCTCTTGATGTTCGCCACGGTGTGCCTTCGCCTCGATGGGATCGTGCTGGACGGTGCTGCAGGTCTGGGAGCGTGGGCACGCCGAAGCGGCCTGACACGCGACGGACAAAGTTACCAGTGGGGTCGAGCCCGGGCCTAATCCGGCGGGATCCCCAGGCGGCGTGCCGCGGCACCCAGGAACCGGGCCGACTCCCGGCGCCGGAACGCCGCCAGGGTGGGCAGGTTGACGTCGACCGCGGTGTGGGCCCGGTAGGCCAGGAAGGCACCCAGCCCGAGGAGGGCCGCGGTGACGAGGTCGTCGCCGGCGCGGGCCAGCGCCGGCGAGGTCTCCAGCGAGTCGTCGAACCACGGCAGGTGCACCCGTTCGAGCCGCGCGAGCATCGGGTCGAGCCAGTCGGGGCCGATCCCGCACCCGCCCCAGTCGAGGAACACCAACGAGCCGTCGGGACGCACGAGCAGGTTGTCGTTGCGGATGTCGTAGTGCACCAGGTGCTCGGTGCCGACCCGGGCGAGGTCGTCGAGGCCGGCGCGCAGGTCGTCCGCGCGCTCCACGACCCAGCGGGGCATCAGGTCACCCGGGACCTCGCCGGCGTGGTCGAGGCCCGCCGACCAGCCCCGGAACACGGCCCCGAGGTCGGTCAGCCCCGGCCGGTAGAGGGGGTTGCCGTCGGCCTCGGGCGGGCGGGGCGGCTGCGGGACGCGCTCGTGCATCACCCGCACGAGCTCGTCGGTGGCCTCCAGCAGCCGGGCCATCGTCGTGTCGTCGGTCAGGTCGGGGTGGTGGCCCTCGACGTCCTCGAGCAGCAGCGCGACCCACGACCCGTCGTCGTACGACGCCAGCAGGTCGGCCCACAGCGGGTGCGAGCCGAGCAGCCCCAGGGCCACCACCTCGCGCCGGTGCAGCGTGGGGGAGTCGGGGTTGAGGTCGGCCCCGACGGCCTTGACGAACGCCCGGGTGCCGTCGGCGCAGACCAGCCGGGTCGCGCACCCCGGCGACATCCCGCCGGTCTGCTCGGCCGTGCGCACGACCGGTGAGCCCAGGGTGTCGTCGACCCACGCCCGCAGCGGTGCCGGGACCTCGGCGTACGGCAGGTGCGTCCCGACCGCCCGTGGCCCGCTCACGGCTCGCTCACGGCTCGCTCACGGCTCCTGCCCGGCTTCGTCCCCGGTCGCCCACCCCCGCCGCTCGCACAGCCAGTCCCAGACCACGTCGGCCTGCCAGCGCTGGTGCTCACGGATGTACGGCGACGACGACGGCACCGGGTCGTCACCGGTCTTGAGGAAGTAACCGGCCACGAGCGCGAGCACGACGTCGACCGCCTCGGGGTCGACCCCCGCGAACGTCGGGTGGTCGGCGAGCACCGCCTCGACGTCGAGGCCGTCGCCGCGCGGGCCGATGAGCAGCAGCAGCGAGTCGAGCCAGGCCGCGCCGACGACCGGCCAGTTCCAGTCGCACAGCAGCGCGGTCCCGTCGGGGCGCAGCAGGATGTTGTCGTCACGCACGTCGGTGTGGACCACGGTCGAGCCGCCGACGACCTCGGTGTAGCGGGCCGCGAGCGCGGCCGCCTCCTCGCCGTGCGGCAGCACGAAGGCCGCGCGGGCGTAGTCCCAGTGCGCCGGCCAGCCGGCGAGCTCAGCGGCGAACGTGTCGAGGGCCAGGTCCGCCGGCGGCGGCGTGAGCACCCGGGCGGTCGTGGCCAGCATCGCGAGCGAGGCGTCGAGGTCGTCCCGGGTCCACGGCCGCGACGGCGCCCGGCCCTCGACGTGCTCGATGCCGAGCACCACCCAGTCGCGGTCGCCGTCGAGCCCGTGCCCCCACCGCAGCCGCGGGGCCGGTACGCCGTCGGGCAGGGCCGCGAGCTTGCGCGCCTCCTCGCGGTAGGAGTCGGCGAACACGCGCTGGGCCCTCACCGAGGCCGCCTTCACGAAGTGCCGGGAGCCGTCCTCGCCGACGAGCACCGAGGCGAAGCCGGGGGTGAAGCCCGCGGTCTGCGAGACGGCCTGGGCGACCGGCGTCCCGAGGTGCCCCTCGACGACCGCGCGCAGCTCGGGCGGCAGGTGCTGCCACTCCAGCCGCCTGGCGGTCCGCCCCACCGGCGCCGGGTAGGGCCGCCCCACGCTCTCGCTCACGCCCCCATCCTGTCGTCCCCGTCCTCGTCGTCGCGATCGCCTCACCGTGCTGGTGGCCAGGGAATGTGGCGGGCGAGGGGGAGCCTGGAAGAATGCCAGGCATCATGTCCACGCCTGCCGCCGCGCCGAAGCCGGGTCACACCGACCCCGCGATCATCCGCAACTTCTGCATCATCGCCCACATCGACCACGGCAAGTCCACGCTGGCCGACCGGATGCTGCAGCTGACCGGCGTCGTCGACGCCCGCGCGGCCCGCGCGCAGTACCTCGACCGGATGGACATCGAGCGCGAGCGCGGCATCACGATCAAGAGCCAGGCCGTCCGCATGCCGTGGACGGTGCCCGCCGACAACGGCGAGGCCGCCGAGCCCGGCACCTACGTGCTCAACATGATCGACACCCCCGGGCACGTCGACTTCACCTACGAGGTCTCGCGCTCGCTGGAGGCCTGCGAGGCCGCCGTCCTGCTGGTCGACGCGGCCCAGGGCATCGAGGCCCAGACGCTGGCCAACCTCTACCTCGCGATGGGCGCCGACCTCCACATCATCCCGGTGCTCAACAAGATCGACCTGCCGAGCGCCAACCCCGACAAGTACGCCGCCGAGATCGCCGGCCTGGTCGGCTGCGACCCCGACGACGTGCTGCGGGTCAGCGCCAAGACCGGCCTGGGCGTGGCCGAGCTGCTCAACCACATCGTGGCCGAGACTCCGCCGCCGGTCGGCGACGCCGACAAGCCGGCCCGCGCGCTGATCTTCGACTCCGTCTACGACACCTACCGCGGCGTGGTCACCTACGTGCGCGTGGTCGACGGCAAGCTCAGCCACCGCGACCGGATCAAGATGATGTCCAACGGCGTCGTGCACGAGATGCTCGAGGTCGGCGTGATCAGCCCCGAGCCGGTCAAGGCCGGCGACCTGGGGGTCGGCGAGGTCGGCTACCTCATCACCGGCGTCAAGGACGTGCGCCAGTCGCGGGTCGGTGACACCGTCACCACCCAGCACCACGGCGCCACCGAGCCGCTGGGCGGCTACAAGCACCCCAACCCCATGGTCTACGCCGGGCTCTACCCCATCGACGGCGACCAGTACGGCGACCTGCGCGAGGCCCTCGAGAAGCTCCAGCTCAACGACGCGGCCCTGGTCTACGAGCCCGAGACGTCCGGCGCGCTGGGCTTCGGCTTCCGCGTCGGGTTCCTCGGCCTGCTCCACATGGAGATCACGCGCGAGCGGCTCGAGCGCGAGTTCGACCTCGACCTCATCTCGACCGCCCCCAACGTGGTCTACGAGGTGGTCCTCGAGGACGGCACCTCGGTCGAGGTGACCAACCCCAGCGAGTTCCCCGAGATGAAGATCGCCGAGGTCCGCGAGCCCGTCGTCAAGGCCACGATCCTCAGCCCCAGCGACTACATCGGCACGATCATGGAGCTCTGCCAGACCAAGCGCGGCAACCTCGGCGGCATGGACTACCTCTCCGAGGACCGCGTCGAGATGCGCTACACGCTGCCGATGGGCGAGATCGTCTTCGACTTCTTCGACCAGCTCAAGTCGCGCACCAAGGGCTACGCCTCCCTCGACTACGAGCGCTCGGGCGAGCAGGCCGCCGACCTGGTCAAGGTCGACATCCTGCTGCAGGGCGAGCCCGTCGACGCCTTCAGCGCGATCGTGCACAAGGACGCCGCCTACGGCTACGGCGTGATGATGGCCAGCAAGCTCAAGGAGCTCATCCCGCGCCAGCAGTTCGAGGTGCCGATCCAGGCCGCCATCGGCGCGCGCGTGATCGCCCGCGAGAACATCCGCGCCATCCGCAAGGACGTCCTGGCCAAGTGCTACGGCGGCGACATCACCCGCAAGCGCAAGCTGCTGGAGAAGCAGAAGGAGGGCAAGAAGCGGATGAAGATGGTCGGCCGCGTCGAGGTCCCCCAGGAGGCCTTCGTGGCCGCGCTCTCCAACGACGGTGCCGGCTCCTCCGAGAAGGGCAAGAAGTAGCCGTTGCCCGTCGTGCTCCCCGCCGGCGTGCTCGCGATGGCCGCCCGCGGACCCGACTGGGCGGCCTGGGTCGACCGGCTCCCGCGCCTGCTGCGCGACCTGCTCGACGAGTGGTCGCTCACGCCCGAGGGTGACCCGGTCCACGGTCACTGCGCACTCGTGCTGCCGGTGCGCGACGGCGACGCGACGGCCGCCGTCCTCAAGGTCGGCTGGCCGCACGACGAGGCCGAGCACGAGCACCTCGCTCTGCAGCACTGGCACGGTGACGGTGCCGTGCTGCTGCTGCGGGCCGACCCGCGCCGCTTCGCGATGCTGCTCGAGCGGCTCCACCCGACCGACCTCACCGACCACTGGGACCTCGAGGCGTGCGAGGTCGTCGCGGGCCTCTACGCCCGCCTCCACGTGCCCGCACCGCCCCAGCTGCGCCGCCTGTCGTCGTACGTCGAGCGCTGGACCGATCGCCTGGGGCGGCTGCCCCGCAGCGCACCCGTTCCGCACCGGCTCGTCGAGCAGGCGGTCTCGCTGGGGCGGTCGTTCGTCGCCGACGAGGCGACCGACGGCACGATGGTCCACACCGACCTGCACTACGAGAACGTCCTGGCCGCCGACCGGGAGCCCTGGCTGGTCATCGACCCCAAGCCGGTCAGCGGCGACCCCCACTACGAGGTCGCGCCGCTGCTGTGGAACCGCTGGGACGAGCTCGAGGGCGACGTGCGCGGCGGCGTACGACGTCGCTTCCACGCCACCGTCGACGCCGCGGGGCTCGACGAGGACCGCGCCCGCGACTGGGTCGTGGTGCGGATGCTCCACAACGCCCTGTGGGAGCTCGAGGAGGCCGAGCCCGACACGGCGTGGATCACCCGGTGCGTGACGGTGGCCAAGGCCGTGCAGGACTGACCACGGGGTGAGAGGATCGGGCCGTGTCGCAGCTGCACTCGGTCAACGTCGGTCGCCCCCGTCGCGTCGACTGGACCACGATAGGCCGTACCTCGATCGACAAGACCTCGGTGACCGGTCCCGTCGCGGTCGCGCCGCTGGGCCTCGACGGCGACGAGGTCTCCAACCGCCGACACCACGGCGGGCCCGACAAGGCCGTCTACGCCTTCGCCCGCGAGGACCTCGACCGGTGGGCCGATATGCTGGGGCTGCCGGTGCCCGACGGGATGTTCGGCGAGAACCTCACCACCGTGGGCCTCGACGTCAACGGTGCCGAGATCGGCGAGCGGTGGCGGATCGGTGACCCGGTCGGCGACCACGCGGTCGTCGAGGTGACGATGTTCCGCACCCCGTGCCAGACCTTCAAGGCCTGGCTGGCCCGCAACGGCTACGACGACCGCGCCTGGGTCAAGCGGTTCTCGCAGGACCTGCGACCGGGGGCCTACCTGCGCGTCGTCGTCCCCGGCACGATCTGCGCGGGGGACCCGATCGAGGTGGTCCACCGACCCGGGACCGGGGTCACCGTGACGTCGACGTTCGCCGAGGTCGTGGCCCCTCCCGTCTCGGGGTGACGGGATCCCCTGTCGCGCCCGGCCGGCCGTGATCTAGGTTACTCACCAGAAACCCCACCCGTCTCGGACGTCACCCGGAGATCGACATGCCTGTCAACCACGATGCCTCGTTCGTCGACACCCTCGCGCAGAACGTCGCGGTGCAGTTCCTCGACCGGGTCGAGCGCTCACCCGACGCGGAGGCGTTCCGCTTCCCGCGGGGCGAGGCCTGGGAGTCGGTGACGTGGAAGCAGGCCGGCGACCACGTGGCGCGCCTCGCCGCGGGCCTGCTGTCGCTCGGCCTCGAGCCCGAGCAGCGCGTCGGCATCGCCTCCGGCACCCGCTACGAGTGGATCCTCGCCGACCTGGCCGTGATGTGCGCGGGCGGCGCGACCACGACGGTCTACCCCAGCACCAACGCCGACGACACGGCGTACATCCTCAGCGACTCCGAGTCGCGCATCGTCTTCGCCGAGGACGACAGCCAGCTGGCCAAGCTGACCGAGCAGGCGGCCAAGCTCGGCGACATCGTCAAGGTCGTCACCTTCGACGGCACCGCCGACGGCGACCACGTCATCACCATGGACCAGCTCGCCGAGCTCGGCGACGCCTACCTCGCCGAGCACCCCGACGTCATCGCGCAGACCGCCGAGAAGATCCCGGCCGACCAGCTCGCGACCCTGATCTACACCTCCGGCACCACCGGTCGCCCCAAGGGCGTCCGGCTGACCCACCGGGCCTGGGTCTACGAGGGCGCGGCGATCAAGGCGCAGAACATCCTCGACGAGACCGACCTGCAGTTCCTGTGGCTGCCGATGGCCCACTCCTTCGGCAAGGTGCTGCTCTCGACCCAGCTCGCCTGCGGCTTCGCGACCGCCATCGACGGACGCGTCGACAAGATCGTCGACAACCTCGGCGTGGTCAAGCCGACCTTCATGGGCGCCGCCCCGCGCATCTTCGAGAAGGCGCACGCCCGCATCGTCACCATGACCGCCAGCGAGGGGGGGCTGAAGGAGAAGATCTTCACGCAGGCCTTCGCCGTCGGCACCAAGGTCGACGAGCTCAAGCGCACCGGCGCGTCCGTGCCGCTGCCGCTCAAGGTGCAGCACCTGCTCTTCGACAAGCTGGTCTTCAGCAAGGTGCGCGACCGCTTCGGCGGCCGGGTGCGCTTCTTCATCTCCGGCTCCGCCGCGCTCAACGCCGAGATCGCCCAGTGGTTCCACGCCGCGGGCATCCTCATCCTCGAGGGCTACGGCATGACCGAGAACGCCGCCGGCGCGACGGTCAACCACCCCGACGCCTACAAGATGGGCACCGTCGGGCAGGCCATGCCCGGCAGCGAGGTCAAGATCGGCGAGGGCGACGAGGTGCTGCTCCGTGGGCCGCACATCATGGCCGGCTACCACAACAACCCCGAGGAGACCGCGAAGGCGCTCGACGCCGACGGGTGGCTCCACACCGGCGACAAGGGCTCGCTGGACGCCGACGGCTTCCTCACGATCACCGGTCGGATCAAGGACCTCTTCAAGACCTCGGGCGGCAAGTACATCGCCCCGTCGGCGATCGAGGCCAAGTTCAAGGCGATCTGCCCCTACGCCAGCCAGTTCATGGTCTTCGGCAACGACCGCAACTTCGTCGTGGCCCTGGTGACCCTCGACCCCGACGCGATGGCGGGCTGGGCCGAGGAGAACGGCATGGCCGGCAAGCCCTACGGCGAGGTCGTCTCCTCCGAGGCGGCGCACGCGATGGTCGCCGACTACGTCGAGCAGCTCAACGCCCGCCTCAACCGGTGGGAGACCATCAAGAAGTGGGAGATCCTCGGCGACGACCTCACCATCGAGTCCGGTGAGCTGACCCCGTCGCTCAAGGTCAAGCGCAACGTCGTCGAGAGCAACAACAAGGAGCTGATCGACAGCTTCTACGGCGCCTGACGGACACCCGCGCAGGGGCCCCCCGGGGGGCGGCCGCGGTCGTCGCTGGACGTCAGCGGCTCGGCCCCGCGGTACCGGTCGGGTCGTCCGCCGCAGGGGGAGTCCTGGCGCACCCTCGGGCGGACGACCCGAGCGGACGCCCCGGGGGCATGTCAGGCCGCGAGCGGTAGGACGCCGAGGAGCTGCAGGCTGCGGGCGACCGCGTCCGGGGTCTCGCGCAGGTCGTAGCCCGAGCACCGGATGACCGTGGGGCCTGTCGTCACGATGTCGCGCTCGCGCTGCATGTCGTCGATCCAGGTGTCGGCGTCGAGGTGGAAGGCTCCGTCGACCTCGAGCGCCACGACCCGGCCCAGCGAGGTGACCCACTCGCAGTCGGTGTAGCGCCAGCGACCACTGGCGTCCTTGCGTCGGGTCTGGCGCTGGGGCAGGGGAAGACGGGCGCGGCGGCACATCGTGGCGACGTCACGCTCCGCGGTCGACTCGACACCACCGGCGAAGTCGACCAGGTAGCCGCGGAACGCCTTGGCCCGCCGCAGCGGTTGGAGCCGCTTGATCGCCCGCTCGAGGTCGGTGATCGCGACCACCTGCTGCTGCACGGTGGCGGCGAGCAGGCCGAAGGCAGGTCGCGGCTCGAGGTCGTAGCCGGCGACCAGGAGCGCTGCCGGTGCGGGCTTCCACACCGGGAGGCCGCGCAGACGAGTGCTGCGGGTGACGAAGGTGTCGATCGGGCGCCGGGTCTGGCGGAAGCTCACCCCCGGCAGCGGCTCGAGGTCGTGGCTCTTGGCGAGGGACACGTGGACGTCGTCCTCACGCCAGCCGCTCAGGTCGGCGAGCTCGAGCGCACTGCGGCCGGCGACCGCGCTGCCCGGACCGGCGTGCAGGACGCCCGCCCACATCAGCTGGTCGCGGCTGAGCGCGCCGGTCACGGTCGCGACCACGACGTCGGCGACCAGCCGCCACCGTCCGGCCCGCACCTGGGCGGCCACGTAGAACCGGTCGTAGCCGAGCTCGTTGAGCTGGCGGCGGGCGACCAGGTCGAGCTGTTGCGCGGCGAGGGCCCGCCAGGCCGCGTCCTTGGACCTCACGATGAACATGCCCCCGATCATCAGCATCTCGCCCGCTTCGCGCGCCAGTCATCCACAGGCCCGGTCCGTGGTCCGCGGAGGGCCACCTCCCGCCCTGGCCGGCCAGGGCGGGGTCGTCCGCCTGAGCGTGAGCCACAGGTCACTGCTGGGCGGACGACCGGGCCCGCGGCCGGGTCCGGACCGCCCGGGGCAACCGGGCCACGCCGGCCCCGGCCGCAGCTCGCTCCCCGCCGGGCCGGGCCGTCGCGCGGGTCGTCCGCCCGAGCGTGACCCGGGGCTCACCGTGAGGCGGACGACCCGGTGGTCCAGACTGGAGGAGTGCCGTCAGCCCTGCCCGTCGGAGACCCGGCGCCCGAGGACGGCTCGCTGCCGGAAGCGTCGCTCGAGCGGCTCGGTGCGCAGTCGTTCTCGTTCTACGTCCACGTGCCCTACTGCTCGGTGCGGTGCGGCTACTGCGACTTCAACACCTACACCGCCGACGAACTCGGCCCCGGTGCCTCGCGCGCGACGTACGCCGCCCAGGCGGTCGACGAGGTGCGGCTGGCCCGGCGGGTGCTGGGGCAGCGCGACCTGCCCGTCGAGACGGTCTTCCTCGGCGGCGGCACCCCGACCCTGCTCCCGCCGGGCGACCTCGCGTCGGTGCTGACCGCGATCGACGCGGAGTTCGGGCTGGCGCCCGGCGCCGAGGTCACGACCGAGTCCAACCCTGACTCCGTGACCCGCGCCGACCTCGAGGCGCTGCGCGAGGCGGGCTTCACGCGGATCTCCTTCGGCGTGCAGTCGGCGGTCACCCACGTGCTGCGGGTGCTCGACCGCACCCACGACCCCGAGCGGGTGCCGCGCGTGGTCGACGACGCGCGCGCCGCGGGGTTCGAGCAGGTCAGCCTCGACCTGATCTACGGCACGCCGGGGGAGTCCCTGGCCGACTGGGACGCCACGCTTGGCGCGGCCCTCGGTTGCGCGCCCGACCACGTGTCGGCCTACGCGCTGATCGTCGAGGACGGCACCGCCCTGGCCCGGCAGGTACGCCGGGGGGTCGTGCCGATGCCCGACGACGACGACCTCGCCGACAAGTACGTCGCGGCCGACGAACGGTTGTCGGCGGCCGGGCTGGGCTGGTACGAGGTGTCCAACTGGGCCCGCGACGACCAGGCCCGCTGCCGGCACAACATGGCCTACTGGCGCGGCGCCGACTGGTGGGGCGTCGGGCCGGGCGCGCACTCCCACGTCGGCGGTACCCGCTGGTGGAACGTCAAGCACCCCACCGCGTACGCCGCCCGCCTGGGTGCCGGGCACAGCCCGGTGCACGCCCGCGAGGTCCTCGACGACGCCACGCGGCGCGTCGAGCGCGTGCTGCTCGAGGTGCGGCTGCGCGAAGGGCTGGCGCTCGGCGTCCTCGACGACGACGGACGGGCGGCGGTCGAGGGCGTCGTGGCCGACGGCCTCGCCACCGTGGCCGACGGGCGGGTGGTGCTGACGCTGCGGGGCCGGCTGCTGGCCGACGCGGTCGTCAGACGTCTGCTGTGACGAAGTCGATGAGCTCCTCGACCCGCCCGAGCAGGGCCGGGTCGCAGTCGGCGTAGGAGTCGACGCGGCCCAGGATGTGCTTCCAGGCGCGGGCGATGTCGGCCTGCTCGGCGTGCGGCCAGCCGAGCGCGGCGCACACACCCTTCTTCCACTCGACGTCGCGGGGGACGTCGGGCCAGCGCTCCAGGCCGATCCGGTCGGGCTTGACCGCGGCCCAGATGTCGACGAAGGGGTGGCCCACGACCAGGACGTGCGGGCCCTCGACCCGGCCGGCGATGCGCTGCTCCTTGGAGCCCCGCACGAGGTGGTCGACCAGCACCCCGACCTTGCGGTCGGGCCCGGGACCGAAGCGCGCGAGGACCTCCTCGAGGTGGTCGACGCCGTCGAGCAGCTCGACCACGACACCCTCCAGCCGCAGGTCGTCGCCCCACACCTTCTCGACGAGCTCGGCGTCGTGACGGCCCTCCACGAAGATCCGGCTGGCCCGCGCGACCCGCGCGGTCGCGCCGTGCACGGCGACCGAGCCGGACGCCGTCCGGGTCGCCTTGACCGGCGCCTTGCGGTGCACCGGCGCGGCCAGCACCACCGGCTTTCCCTCCAGCATGAAGCCGGGGCCGAGCGGGAAGGTGCGGCGCTTGGCGCGGCGGTCCTCGAGGGTGAGGGTGCCGAGGTCGCGGTCGACGGCGACGATCTCGCCGACGAAGTCGGTCATGACCTCCTCGACGACCAGGCCGAGGTCGGCCGTGGCCTCGGTGGCGCGCCCCCGCTTGGGCACGCGCCAGTCACCGGCCAGGACGTCGGAGCCATAGCGATCCACCCGGACACGCTAGGCGCGCCCGGGCCCGACGACGGTCAGGACGCGCCGTCGGCGTCCTGTGACCCGTCCGACGCGCCGTCCTCGGTGTCCTCCGCGCCCTTGCCGTCGGTCAGCAGGCCTTCGACGGTCTCGCCGGGCTCGAGCCCCGCGGCCAGCGGGTTGTCGTCGGGCCGCAGGTCCTCGGGCAGCTGGTCGTCGTCGATGGCCTCGGGGGTCGGGTCGGTCTCGGACTCGCTCATGGGCCGAACCTACGCCGGGCCGCGGGCGGCGGGCCCACCTGTGCGGGCGGCCGGCTCAGAGCAGCGGCAGGCGCTTCTGGGCGCGCGGCAGGTGCTCGTAGCCACGGCGTACGGCGTCGACGAGGTGGTGGGCGGGGAAGGGCCACTCGCCGGCGGCGAGGGCCTCACCGACGGGCACCCCGCGACCGGCGAGGTCGCGCAGGGTCTCGGCCATGATGCCGATGTCGTTGCGCTGCACCTCGACGAACTCGCGGTCGACGACGGCGCCGTGCCCCGGCACCACGACGCTCGCCGAGGTCGTCAGGCCGAGCACCACGTCGAGGGACAGGGGCCACTCCAACGGCCAGCAGTCGGGCCCGAAGCCGGGCGTGGCGTCGCGCGCGGCGGACTCCTCGACCAGGTCGCCGGCCAGGAGCACGTCGGCGTCGGGCACCCGGACGACGAGGTCGCCCGCGGTGTGGGCGCGACCGGGGTGGAGCAGCTCGACCCACCGGTCGCCGAGGTCGACGACGCGCGCCGAGGAGAACGTGTGGTCGGCGGGCACCAGCGTCGTCGCGCGGACCTCGGCGGCGCGCGGGTCGCGGTCGTCGGGGTCGAAGCCGCCCTCCTGCCCGACGAACGCCTCCTGGGCGGCGGCGGCCGCCTCGTGGGCGTGGATCGGCACCGCGCCGTACGCCGCGCGCAGCGTGCCGTTGCCGAAGCAGTGGTCGACGTGCTCGTGGGTGTTGGCCACCGCGACGACCTCGCCCGCGCCGAGCGCGCGGACGTCGTCGACCACCTCGCGCGCCGCGACCTCGGAGGCGTGCGTGTCGACGACGAGCAGGCCGCGCTCGCCGCCCACGACGGTCACGTTGACGTCGAACCACGCGTAGCGCGCGACCCAGACCCGGTCGGCGACCTCGGTGAACGGCATGTCTCTCACCCTAGGAGGGGGCCGGTCCGCGGCTGGCAGAGCCCGGCGTCCAGCACGCTGCGCAGCAGGTCGCCCAGCTCGTCGGCGGTCGTCGCGCGCCGGGTCACCCGGACGTCGTCCGGGCCGGTTCGCCGGAGCGGTAGGCTTGGCACTCGATACGGGGGAGTGCCAGCACCCCCGGTGCAGGTCCACGCGACGGACGCAGCAGCGAGGAGGTCACGGTGCAGGAGGAACGACGGCTCGCCGTGCTGCGGGCGATCGTCCAGGACTACGTCGCGACCGAGGAGCCGGTGGGCTCCAAGGCGCTGGTCGAGCGCCACGGCCTCAACGTGTCGCCGGCCACGGTGCGCAACGACATGGCCGCCCTCGAGGACGAGGGCTACCTCACCCAGCCCCACACCAGCGCCGGGCGGGTCCCCACCGACAAGGGCTACCGGCTCTTCGTCGACCGGCTCGGGTCGGTCAAGCCCCTCAGCGCCGCCGAGAAGCGCGCCATCGCCAGCTTTCTCGACGGGGCCGTCGACCTCGACGACGTGGTCTCGCGCAGCGTCCGGCTGCTCTCGCAGCTGACCCGCCAGGTCGCCGTCGTCCAGTACCCCACGCTCTCCCGCTCGACGGTGCGTCACCTCGAGCTGGTCGCCCTGACCCCCGAGCGCCTGCTCGCGGTCGCGATCCTCAGCACCGGCCGCGTCGAGCAGCGCGTGGTCGAGCTCGCGTCCCCGATCAGCGACGACGACCTCGCCCGCCTGCGCAGCCGCGTCAACCTCGCCGCCACCGGCGAGGTGATCGCCGAGGCGGTCACCGCGCTCAAGGCCCTCCAGGACGAGCCTGTGGGCGAGACCCCCGGTGAGCCCGTCGACCACACGGCACGGGTCGTCAAGGTGCTCGTCGAGGCGATGAGCGACCACCGCTCCGACGAGCGCGTCGCCGTCGGCGGGGCCGCCAACCTCGCCCGCTACGGCGACAGCTTCGAGTCGGCCGTGCGCCCCGTGCTCGAGGCGCTCGAGGAGCACGTCGTGCTGCTCAAGCTGCTCGGCGAGGCCAGCCCGTCGGGCACCGTCACCGTCCGGATCGGCGCCGAGGGTCCCATGCAGGACTTCGCCGCCACCAGCGTCGTGGCCACCGGCTACGGCCCCCACGACGACGCCCTGGCCACCCTGGGCATCGTCGGCCCGACCCGGATGGACTACCCCGGCACCATGGCCGCCGTCCGCGCCGTCGCCCGCTACGTCTCGCGGATCCTCGACGAGTCCTGACCGACCCTCAGCCCGTCGTACCGCCGTCACACACCCACCCACGCACGAAGGAAAGCCGTTGAGCCAGGACCCGTACGCCCTCCTCGGGGTCGCCCGCGACGCGGACGCCGACACCATCAAGAAGGCCTACCGCAAGCTCGCGCGTCAGCTGCACCCCGACGTCAACCCCGACCCCACGACGCAGGAGAAGTTCAAGGAGGTCACGGCCGCCTACGAGGTGTTGTCGGACCCCCAGAAGCGCGCGGCGTTCGACCGCGGCGGCGACCCGTTCGGCGGCGCCGGCTTCGGCCAGGGCGCCGGCTTCTCGTTCACCGACATCATGGACGCCTTCTTCGGCGGCCAGGGCGGTGCGGGCGGCGGCCGCGGCCCGCGCTCGCGCGTACGCCGGGGCCAGGACGCCCTGATCCGCATCGAGGTCGAGCTCGCCGAGGCCGCGTTCGGGGTCTCGCGCGAGCTCAAGGTCGACACCGCGGTGCTGTGCGAGACCTGCCACGGCGACGGGGCCGCCCCGGGCAGCAGTCCGGTCCCGTGCGACACCTGCCGCGGCCAGGGCGAGGTCGCCCACGTGCAGCGCTCGTTCCTCGGCGAGGTCCGCACCCTGCGGCCCTGCGCGGCGTGCCGCGGCTTCGGCACGATCATCCCCGAGCCGTGCCGCGAGTGCTCCGGCGACGGTCGGGTGCGCTCGCGCCGCACCCTGACGGTCAAGATCCCCGCCGGCGTCGACACCGGCACCCGCGTCCAGCTGGGCGAGCAGGGCGAGGTCGGCCCCGGCGGTGGCCCGCCCGGCGACCTCTACGTCGAGATCCACGTCGCGCCGCACCCGACGTTCGTGCGCCAGGGCAACGACCTGCACTGCACCGTCACCCTGCCGATGAGCGCCGCGGCCCTCGGCACGACCCTGACGCTGCCCACCCTCGAGGCCGACGTCGAGGACGGCGCGGGCTCGGGCGTCGAGACCTCCTTCGAGCTCGAGATCGCCGCGGGCACCCAGTCGGGCACCGAGCAGGTCCTGCGCGGGCGCGGCGTGCCCGGCCTGCGCGGCGGTCGCGGCGACCTGGTCGTCACGACCATCGTCGAGACCCCCACGCGTCTCGACGCCCGCCAGGAGGAGCTGCTGCGCGAGCTCGCGGCCCTGCGCGGCGAGGAGCAGCCCACCGGTCAGGTCAAGGCGCACCAGAAGGGCGTCTTCGGGCGCCTCTTCGGCCACTGACCGGGCCCTGACGTGTCGCTGCCGGTCCACCTGGTCCCCACGCTCGACGGGGTCGCCGCGGGCGACACCGTGGCGGTCGAGGGCGACGAGGCCCACCACGCCGTCGCCGTACGCCGCCTGCGCACGGGCGAGCAGGTCGTGCTCACCGACGGCGCGGGCACGTCGGTGCTCGGCACGGTCGTGGCGACCGGCAAGCGCCTGCTCGAGGTAGTGGCCGACGAGGTGACCCGGCAGCCCGAGCCGTCGCCGCAGGTCGTGGTGGTCCAGGCCCTGCCCAAGGGCGAGCGGGGCGAGCTCGCCGTCGAGGTGCTGACCGAGGTCGGTGTCGCCACCGTGGTGCCGTGGGCCGCCGCGCGCTCGGTCGCGGTGTGGAAGAGCGAGCGCGCCGACAAGTCCCTGGCCCGCTGGCGCTCGACCGCCCGTGAGGCCGCCAAGCAGGCCCGCCGACCCTGGCACCCGACGGTCACACCGCTGGCGACGACCCCCGACGCCGTCGCGCTCGTGGCCGGTGCCGAGCTCGCCGTGGTGCTCCACGAGGAGGCCTCGGTGCCGCTGGCCTCCCTCGACGTCCCGGCGAGCGGTCGGGTGGTCGTGGTGGTCGGGCCCGAGGGCGGCCTGACCGACGCCGAGGTCGCCGCCTTCAGCGAGGCCGGGGCCCACGTCGTACGCCTCGGCAGCGAGGTGCTGCGCACCTCGACCGCAGGCGTGGCGGCGGTCTCGGCGCTGCTGTCGCGCACCGACCGCTGGTCCTGACTGCCGGTCAGTCGACCGTGAAGGTCCTGGTGTCCTCGAACGCGCCCGGACCCTCGCCGCCGGACGGGTCGTCGGTGCGGGCCACGAGCGTGTAGGTACCGGGCGGCAGCGCGCTGATGTCGACCTGGACGCTGAAGGGGTAGAGCCTGTCGCCGAACTGCTCGGCCATCGTGGAGTCGCTGAGCACCTCGCGGCCCGTGGAGTCGAGCACGGCGTAGGGCACCGTCGCCTCGAACGACGCGGCCACGCCCTCGACGTCGAGGGTGCCGGACGCGGTGGCGCCCTCCTGCGGGGTCGTCAGGCTGACCAGGGAGAGCACCTGGAGCTCGGGGGCGGCCTCGACGCCCTCGCCGGTCGGCTGGCCGAACAGGTCGGCGGGGCTGCCGTCGGCGAGCCGGACGCGCACCGGGTCACGGGTCTGGGCGGTGCCCTGCAGCGTGTAGACCAGCGACTGGACGGCCAGGCGCGCCTCCTGCGCCGAGGTGCCCTTGCCGGCGGTCAGCGGGGAGTCCTCGCCCAGGGTGACGACGATCGCGCCGTCCTCCTGGCTGACCGAGGAGATGGTCACGCCCTGCAACAGGGTGCCGTAGTCGGGGTCGAGCGCGTCGCCGGCGACGAGCAGCGCGGCGGCCTCCTCGAGCGGGTTGTCGCCCTCGACCTGGCGGAACTCGCGGTACAGGCGCAGGCCCATCGGCGTCTCGCCGGTGAAGTAGACCGGCGCGGCGACGGTGCCGGACCCGGACTCGGTCGGCGTCGCGGACGACGGCTCGGCGCTGGAGGGCGTGCTCGGGCTGCTCGGCGCACTGGTGGCCCCGCCGGGGTCGGAGGCCGTGCCCGACGACGTCGGCTCGGTGTCGTCGTCGCCGCAGCCCACCAGGAGGCCCAGGCCGAGGGGCACCGCGAGCGTCAGCGCGGCCGTGCGTGTCCTGAGGTTCATGACGTCCATCCTCCTGTCGACGGGCGGCTATTCGACGGTGATCGTGCGCGTGTCGAGGCCCGGGCCCGCGACGTCACGCTAGTTCGACGCGCGAGGTGGCCCGGCGGTTTCCCGCGGGGTCTACGGTGGCGAGGTGGACGACTGTCTCTTCTGCAAGATCGTGGCCGGCGACATCCCCGCGGAGGTCGTGCACACGACCGAGCGCACCGTCGCCTTCCGCGACCTGGCCCCCCAGGCCCCGACCCACGTGCTCGTGGTGCCGCGTGACCACTACGCCAACGCCGCCGAGCTCGCCACCGGCGACCCCGAGGCCATGGCCGAGCTGGTCCGCACCGCCGCGGCCGTGGCCGTCGCCGAGGGGTACGCCGACGACTACCGCCTGGTCCTCAACACCGGGGCCGGTGCTGGGCAGTCGGTCTTCCACACCCACCTGCACCTGCTCGCCGGGCGTGCGCTCGGCTGGCCGCCAGGCTGAGGGTCTCGACAGGCTCGACCACCGGGTCCGACCCGGCCCACCGTCAGGTGAAGGCGTACCAGACCCGCATCAGCGCGAAGACGACCGGCAGCCCGAAGACCACCAGCAGCACCCAGGCGGTGATCCGGTGCAGGGGCTTGGTGCCGTCGAGGTTGCCGGCGAAGTCGAGCAGCGCACCGTCGGGGACGTGGTGCGTCAGGCCCATCGTGCGTGCGTCGGGCGGGAGGTGCCCGCCCGGGAACCAGTAGGGCGGGGTCTCGTCGTCGGGCCCGTAGTCCTCGTCGAACTCGTCGAACTCGTCGAACCGGTCGACGGAGTCATCCCGCATGGCCCCACCGTATGCCCCCGGGCCGTGCGGGCGCTGTGCGTTCGCCGGGACGGACACGTGTCGGGGCCCACTCCCACCCCGAGCGGTGAGGATCTCGCAGGCGCCCGCAGGCCTGGGCGACGTAGGATGAAGGATCCGACTCCACGACGAAAGGCCGCCCGCCCCGGGCACCCATGACTGACTCGAACTCCTCTGCTGACTTCCAGACGCGGCACACCGTCGTGGTCCCCAACAGCATCAACATGGTGAGCCTGCTCGGCCCGGGCGACGAGTACCTCGGGATCATCGAGGGCGGCTTCGAGGCCGAGATCCACGTGCGCGGCAACCGGATATCGATGAAGGGCGAACCCGGTGAGGTCGCCCTCGCCGAGCGGCTCCTCGACGAGCTCGTCACCATCATCCGCACCGGTCAGGGCGTCACGTCCGAGACCGTCGAGCGGGTGATCGAGATGCTGCGCACCGAGACCACCGAGCGCCCCGCCGACGTGCTGTCGCTCAACATCCTCAGCAACCGCGGTCGCTCCATCCGCCCCAAGACCCTCAACCAGAAGCGCTACGTCGACTCGATCGACAAGCACACCATTACCTTCGGCATCGGCCCCGCCGGCACCGGCAAGACCTACCTGGCGATGGCCAAGGCCGTGCAGGCGCTGCAGGCCAAGGACATCAACCGGATCATCCTCACCCGCCCGGCCGTCGAGGCCGGCGAGAGCCTCGGCTACCTGCCCGGCACCCTGAGCGAGAAGATCGACCCCTACCTGCGCCCGCTCTACGACGCCCTGCACGACATGGTCGACCCCGAGTCGATCCCCAAGCTGATGGCCGCCGGCACCATCGAGGTGGCGCCGCTGGCCTACATGCGCGGTAGGACTTTGAACGACAGCTTCATCATCCTCGACGAGGCGCAGAACACGACGCCCGAGCAGATGAAGATGTTCCTGACCCGCCTGGGCTTCGGCTCCAAGATCGTCGTCACCGGCGACATCACCCAGGTCGACCTGCCGGGCAGCGTCAAGTCGGGCCTGCGCATCATCGAGGGCATCCTCGACGACGTCGACGACATCTCGTTCCAGCGCCTGACCGCCCACGACGTCGTACGCCACCGGCTGGTCGGCAAGATCGTCGCGGCCTACGACGAGTTCGACCAGCGCGGCGGGCTGAGCACGGCCCAGGAGCAGCGACGGTGAGCCGCGCATGACCATCGAGATCCTCGACGAGTCGGGCACCGGCATCGACGTCAAGCACCTGGCCCAGCTCAGCCGGTTCGTCATGGACGCCATGCGCGTGCACCCGCTGGCCGAGCTGTGCATCAAGGCCGTCGACGAGGCCACCATCACCGAGCTCAACGAGAAGTGGATGGACAAGGAGGGCCCGACCGACGTGCTGGCCTTCCCGATGGACGAGCTGAGGCCCGGTCTGGTCGACGAGGAGCCCGAGGAGGGCGTGCTCGGCGACATCATGCTGTGCCCGCAGATCGCCGCCGCCCAGGGCGAGGCCGCCGGCCACGGCACCCTCGCCGAGATCGAGCTGCTCACGACCCACGGCATCCTGCACCTGCTCGGCTACGACCACGCCGAGCCCGAGGAGCACGCCGAGATGTTCGGGCTCCAGGACCAGCTGCTCGCGGAGTGGCGCAGCCGATGAGGGCCACGCGGTGACCGGCACCCTCACCCTGCTGGTCGCGGCGCTGCTGATCGTCCTGGCCGGCGTCTTCAGCGCCGTCGACGCCGCCCTCGGGTCGTTCTCGAAGGCCCGTGCGCAGGAGCTCGTCCACGACGAGCGCGCCGGTGCCACGCGGCTCGTGGTGCTCCTCGAGGACGCACCCCGCCACCTCAACACCGCGCTGCTGCTGCGCCTGCTCTGCGAGATCTCGGCCACCGTGCTCGTGACCCTCGAGCTCGACCGGGCCCTCGACGGCGAACGCTGGGTGAGCGTGCTCCTCGCGATCGGCGTGATGCTCGTGGTCTCGTTCGTCGTGGTCGGCGTGGGCCCGCGCACCCTCGGCCGCCAGCACTCCGAGCAGGTCGCGCTCTGGTCGGCCGGGGCGCTGGCCGCCTTCACGACCGTGCTCGGACCGCTGTCCGGACTGCTGATCCTGCTCGGCAACGCGATCACCCCGGGTAAGGGCTTTCGCGAGGGGCCGTTCGCGTCCGAGACCGAGCTGCGCGAGATGGTCGACATCGCCGAGGCCTCCGCGCTCATCGAGGCCGACGAGCGCAAGATGATCCACTCCGTCTTCGAGCTCGGCGACACGACCGTGCGCGAGGTGATGGTGCCCCGCGGCGACGTGGTCTACATCGAGCACTACAAGAACCTGCGCCAGACCATGTCGCTGTTCCTGCGCAGCGGGTTCTCGCGGCTGCCCGTGATCGGCGACAACCTCGACGACATCAGGGGTTTCGCCTACCTCAAGGACATCGTGCGCCGCGACTTCGAGGCCCCCGACGTCGAGCTGACCCAGCACGTCGAGGAGGTCATGCGACCCGTGGCCTGGGTGCCCGAGTCCAAGCCCGTCGACGACCAGCTGCGCGAGATGCAGGCCGGGCGCCAGCACATCGCCGTGGTCGTCGACGAGTACGGCGGCACCGCCGGCCTCATCACGATCGAGGACCTGCTCGAGGAGATCGTCGGCGAGATCACCGACGAGTACGACCAGGACGAGATCGAGGTCGAGGCGCTGCCGCTGGGGCCCGACGGCGGTCCCGCCGGCTACCGCGTGTCCTCGCGCTACCCCGTCGACGACCTCGACGAGCTCTTCGGCTTCGACGTCGAGGAGGAGGACGTCGACAGCGTCGGCGGCCTGATGGCCAAGCACCTCGGCCGGGTCCCGATCCCCGGCTCCTACGTCGAGGCCCACGGGCTGCGCTTCGAGGCCGAGGACACCGCCGGGCGCCGCAACAAGATCGGCACCGTGCTGATCCGCCGCGTCGTCGCCGAGCCCGTCGAGGCTTCCCCCGACCCGGCCTCGGTCGACGCCTAGGAGACAGCCCACGTGGCTGGGGCGCCTGTCTAGGCTCCTGAGGCATGAACCCCGCCACGCTGCCCGGCCTGCGCCTGCTGACCGGACTGCGGCCCGACGGCCCCCGGACCGTGCTCGAGCTCGACCTGAGCCACGGCGTCCAGGCCGGAGCGCCCCGCAACCCGCTCGAGGCGCTGCGCCAGCGCCAGGCGCCGGGCCTGCGCTCCGTCGGCGACGGGCTGCGCCGGGCCGCGGCCGACGACGACGTCCTCGGGCTGCTCGTCCACGTCGGCACCTGCCCGCTGTCGCCGGCCCTGGCCGACGAGGTCGGGGCGATGATCGCCGACTTCTCGCAGGACAAGCCGTCGATCGCGTGGACGGCGACCTTCGGCGAGCTCTCCAGCGGGCTGGTCGGCTACCGGCTCGCGGTCAACGCCCGCGAGGTGTGGGTGCAGCCGTCGGGAGCACTCGGCCTCACCGGCGTGCACCTGGGCATCACCCTGCTGCGCGGCGGGCTGGAGAGGCTCGGGGTCGACCCCGAGTTCGGTCAGCGCCACGAGTACAAGTCGGCCGCCGACCAGTTCGCCGCGACCGAGGTCAGTGCCCCCAACCGCGAGATGGTCCAGCGTTTGGCCGACGCCGTCGTCGACGACACCGTCGCCCGGGTCGCCGTACGCCGCGGGCTGACGACCGACGACGTGCGCGGGGCCATGGCGAGAGCACCGCTCTCTGCAGCGGCGGCCCTCGAGGCCGGGCTGGTCGACCGCGTCGGCTACCGCGACGAGGTCTACGCCCACGCCCGCGAGACCTGGACGCCCGCCTGGGTGCCGGTCTTCGTGCAGCGGTGGGCGCACCGGCAGCGCCCCGGCGCCGCCGACCGGCTCGGTGCGCTGACCCACCGGCACCGACCGGTGGTGGCCGTCGTCGACGTGACGGGTCCGATCGTCCTGGGCCCCGGCACGGGCGCCCAGGCCGGCGCCGACCGGGTCGGGGCCCGGCTGCGCGAGGCTGCCCGTGATGACGACGTCGAGGCGGTTGTGCTGCGCGTCGACAGCCCCGGCGGGTCCTACGTCGCCAGCGACGCCATCCGCCGCGAGGTCCTCCGGCTGCGCGAGAGCGGGCGCCCGGTCGTCGCGACCATGGGCACCGCGGCCGCGTCGGGAGGCTACTTCGTCGCCATGCCGTGCGACGAGATCGTCGCGCAGCCCACCACGCTCACCGGCTCCATCGGCGTCCTGGCCGGCAAGATGGTCGTCGCGCGACTCCTCGACCGGGCCGGGATCGTGCGCGAGCCGATCGACTCCGGGCCGCGCGCCGGGTTCCTCGCGCCGGGCCGGTCGTTCACCGATGACGAGTGGCAGGTCCTCGACGCCTGGCTCGACGCGGTCTACGCCGACTTCACCGCCAAGGCCGCCGCCGACCGCGGCCTCGAGCTCGCCGTCCTCGAGCCGTTGGCCCGGGGCCGGGTCTGGGCCGGCACCGACGCCCACGAGCGCGGCCTGGTCGACCACCTCGGCGGCACCCGCCTGGCCCTCGAGCGCGCCTGCGCCCTGGCCGGGCTCGACCCCGACGACGTGCGCCAGCCGTCGCACTCGCCGGTCGAGTGGCTGCAGCGGCTGCGGCCCGCCGAGTCCAGCGAGTCGCCGGCGGCCGCGCGTGCCGTCCTCCCCACCGGTCCCGAGGCGCTGCTCGAACGGCTGGGCGCCTCGGTCGGGATCGCGGTGCCCCACGGGGTCCTGTCGATGCCGCTGCGGCTCTCCCTAGGCTGAGCGCATGACCGAGCCCACGACCGAACCCACCAGCGAGCCCGTGGCCGAGCTGAGCGCCGAGGACGCCAAGCTGGTCACCCTGGCCCGCGCCACCCGGGCCCGCACCCAGGCCGCCGAGGGCGCGGCCGTGCGCGACCACGACGGTCGCACCTACGCGGCGGCGACCGTCGACCTCGCCGCGCTGCAGCTGACCGCGGTCCAGGTGTGCGTCGCGATGGCCGTCGCGTCCGGCTCGCGGGGCCTGGCCGCCGTCGTGGTGCTGGGCGACGCCACCGAGCTCACCCTGCCCGACCGTGCCGTCCTCGAGGAGTACGCCGGACCCGACGTCGTCGTGCACCTCGCCGACGCGCGCGGCAACCTCGTCGGCCCCTGACCCCGCGCCGGCGGCGCGTGGTCGGCACGGACCACCGGAGTGGCCAACCTCTCGTCGTCCGACCCGCCCCCGATACCCACGGTGCATCGGCCCGGCCGCGGGAGTAAGTTGCGAGGAGTGAGGGATCGGGACCACGCAGACATCTGGCGACAGCACGACGAGGCGGTCGCACGGCTCGCCGCGTCGTACGACGCGATCCCGGTCGGGCAGCCGGTGCGCCTGGCCAAGACGACGACCAACCTGTTCCGGGTGCGGTCCACCACGACGGCCCCGGGCCTCGACGTCTCGGGCCTGACCGGCGTCCTCGAGGTCGACCCGGTGGCGCGCACCGCCGAGGTCCAGGGCATGTGCACCTACGAGGACCTCGTCGACGCCACGCTCCCGCACGGCCTGATCCCGCTGGTCGTGCCGCAGCTGCGCACGATCACCCTGGGCGGCGCGGTCACGGGCCTGGGCATCGAGTCGACGAGCTTCCGCAACGGCCTCCCGCACGAGTCGGTCCTCGAGATGGACGTCTTCACCGGTGCCGGCGAGGTCGTGACGACCCGGCCCGGCGACGAGCTGTTCGACGCGTTCCCCAACTCCTACGGCTCCCTGGGCTACGCCACCCGCCTGCGCATCGAGCTCGAGCCCGTCGCGGCCTACGTCGCCCTGCGCCACGTCCGCTTCGACGACGCGGCCCTGCTCACCAAGACCATCGAGGCCATCGTGGCCAGCGGCGAGCACGAGGGCGAGCCGGTCGACGGCCTCGACGGTGTCGCCTTCTCGCCCGACGAGCTCTACCTCACGCTCGCGCGCTGGACCGACGACGTCGGTCACGGCGGCCACCGCGGCCCGGCCTCCGACTACGCGGGGCAGCAGGTGTTCTTCCGCTCCCTGCAGGAGCGCGAGACCGACCTGCTCACGATGTACGACTACCTGTGGCGCTGGGACACCGACTGGTTCTGGTGCTCGGGCGCCTTCGGTGCGCAGAACCCCCGGATCCGCCGGTTCTGGCCGCGCTCGCTGCGCCGTTCCGACGTCTACATGAAGCTGCTCGGGCTCGACCGCCGCTTCGACATCGCCGACCGGCTCGACCGCCGCGCCGGCCGGCCCCGGCGCGAGCGCGTGGTGCAGGACATCGAGGTGCCCAGCGCCCGGCTGCCCGAGTTCCTGACGTGGTTCGACGCCGAGGTCGGGATGCGCCCGGTGTGGCTGTGCCCGCTGGTCGCCCGACGCTCGTGGCCGGCGTACCCCCTGGAGGCGGGCGAGCCCTACGTCAACGTCGGCTTCTGGGGCACCGTGCACGTCGGTCCCGACGCTCCCGACGCCCCGCGCAACCGCGCGATCGAGGCCAAGGTCCACGAGCTCGGCGGCCACAAGTCGCTCTACTCCGAGGCGTTCTACGACCGCGAGACCTTCGACGACCTCTACAACGGGCCGCACGTGGCCGCGGTCAAGGCGCGCCACGACCCCGACCACCGCCTGACCGACCTCTACGACAAGACGGTCCGCCGTCTCTGAGCCGAAAGTGAGCACGCTCTTGCCCACCCCCTCCTTCAAGATCGCCGACGTGGTCGCCGATCTCACGCGCGGCGGCATGCCGCTGCGCTTCACCGCCTACGACGGCAGCGCCGCCGGTCCCGAGGACGCCGAGATCGGTCTCGAGCTGGTCAACCAGCGCGGCCTGCAGTACCTCGTGACCGCCCCCGGCGACCTGGGCCTGGCCCGGGCCTACGTCGCGGGCGACCTGGTCGTCCACGGCGAGCACCCCGGCAACCCCTACGAGGTGATGCAGAAGCTCAAGGACCACACCAAGTTCCGGGCGCCGTCGGCGTCCGAGCTGGTGACGATCGTGCGCGGGCTCGGCCTCTCCAACCTCAAGCCGCCGCCCCCGCCGCCCCAGGAGCACCTGCCGCGCTGGCGCCGGGTGATGGAGGGGGTCCGCCACTCGCTGAGCCGCGACGCCGAGGCCATCTCCCACCACTACGACGTGTCCAACGCGTTCTACCGCCACGTCCTGGGCCCTTCGATGGCCTACACCTGCGCGGTCTACCCGACCGCCGACGCCACGCTCGAGGAGGCGCAGACCGAGAAGTTCGACCTGGTCGCCCGCAAGCTCGACCTGCAGCCCGGCCAGCGGCTCCTCGACGTGGGCTGCGGCTGGGGCGGCATGGTCATGCACGCCGCCAAGGAGTACGGCGTCAAGGCGCTCGGCGTGACCCTGAGCCGCCACCAGGCCGAGTGGGCCAAGCAGGCCATCGACGCCGCCGGGCTCGGCGACCTCGCCGAGGTGCGCCACCTCGACTACCGCGAGGTGCTCGAGGACGGCTTCGACGCCGTGTCGTCGATCGGGATGACCGAGCACATCGGCGTCAAGCAGATGCCGGCCTACTTCTCCTTCCTGCGCGACAAGCTGCGCCCCGAGGGGCGGCTGCTCAACCACTGCATCACCCGTCACAACAACCTGCCCGCCCGCACCGGCGCGTTCATCGACCGCTACGTCTTCCCCGACGGCGAGCTCACCGGCTCGGGCCGGATCATCACCGAGGCCCAGGACGCCGGCCTCGAGGTGATGCACTCCGAGAACCTCCGCCACCACTACGCCCTGACCCTGCGCGACTGGAACCGCAACCTGGTCGAGCACTGGGACGAGTGCGTCGCCGAGGTCGGCCTCGGCACCGCCCGGGTCTGGGGCCTCTACATGGCGGCCTGCCGGGTGGGCTTCGAGCGCAACGAGGTCCAGCTCCACCAGGTCCTCGCCGTGCGCACCGCCGACGACGGCGCCGACGGGTTCGCGCTGCGCCCGACCTGGGGTTCCTGACGCACCCACTAGTCTCGACCCGATGAGCACCAAGGCAGCGACGTTCGAGGCAGAGGTGCTGTCGCGGACCCCGTTGGCGGCCCACCTCGTCCGGCTCGTGCTCGGCGGGTCGGGGCTGGCCGGGTTCACCAGCACCGGCATCCCCGACGAGTGGGTCGGGCTCGTGGTGCCCGGTCAGTTCCAGAGCCGCTACTACACCGTGCGCGCGTGGGACGGCGAGCGACTCACGCTCGACGTCGTCGTGCACGACGTCGGCCTGGTCACCGAGTGGGCCGCGGGGCAGTGCGTCGGCGACACGGTGACGATCACCGAGCCCAAGGGCTCCTTCGCGATGCCCGAGGGCGCTGCGTGGCTGATGCTGGTCGGCGACCTGACCGCGTTGCCCGCGATCGCCCGCATCGCCGAGACCGTCGAGGTGCCCACCCGCATCTGGGCCGAGGTGCCCGACGACATGTCGACCTATCTCCCGGCCGCCGAGGTCGACTGGCTCGGCCAGCCCGGTGACGGCGAGAGCCGCCTGGCCGACGTGGTCTCCGACCTGGTCTGGCCGCAGGGTGACGGCTACTTCTGGATGGCGGGGGAGTCCGCGCAGATGCGGGCGATCCGCAAGCACCTGATGCGTGAGCGGCAGCTGCCGAGCACGGCGTACGACGTGATGGGCTACTGGCGCGCGGTCGCCGGCCGGCAACCCCGCGCCGTCGACCCCGTGCGACAGACCGAGACAGGGACGAGACCATGACCGAGCCCACCCCCGAGGCCCCCGAGGCCCCCGAGCTGCAGGCCCACAAGAGCGGCTTCGCGTCGTTCGTCGGGCGGCCCAACGCCGGCAAGTCGACGCTGACCAACGCGCTGGTGGGCAGCAAGGTGGTCATCACCAGCTCCAAGCCGCAGACCACCCGTACCGTCGTGCGCGGCATCGTGCACCGGCCCGACGCCCAGCTGATCCTGGTCGACACCCCCGGCCTGCACCGGCCGCGCACGCTGCTGGGCGAGCGGCTCAACGACCTGGTCAAGACCACGCTCGCCGAGGTCGACGTGGTCGCCGTGTGCTTTCCGGCCAACGAGAAGATCGGTCCCGGCGACCGCTTCATCGTCAAGGAGATGGGCAAGGTCAAGCGCACCACCAAGGTCGCGATCGCCACCAAGACCGACCTCGCGACCCCCGAGCAGCTGGGCCAGCACCTCCTCGACATCGCGACCCTCGGGGCCGAGACCGGCACCGACTGGGCCGAGATCGTCCCGGTCTCGGCCCAGGCCGGCCACCAGGTCCAGCTGCTCGCCGACCTCCTGGTCGGGCTGCTGCCCGAGGGCCCGCAGCTCTACCCCGACGGCGACCTGAGCGACGCCCCCGAGGAGATCATCGTCGCCGAGCTGATCCGCGAGGCCGCGCTCGAGGGCGTGCGCGACGAGCTGCCCCACTCGATCGCCGTCGTCGTGGAGGAGATGAACCTGCGCGAGGACCGTCCCGCCGACAAGCCGCTGCTCGACATCCACGCCAACCTCTACGTCGAGCGCGACTCCCAGAAGGGCATCATGATCGGCCACAAGGGCGCCCGCCTCAAGGACGTCGGCACCCGCGCCCGCCAGCAGATCGAGGCGCTGCTCGGCACCCCGGTCTACCTCGACCTGCACATCAAGATCGCCAAGGACTGGCAGCGCGACCCGCGCCAGCTGCGCAAGCTGGGGTTCTAGCCGGCGCCGGAGGCGCACGAGGGCAGCGGCGGGCCACGCCCCCGGTGCGGCTGGTGTGGTCTCGAGACGGTCGCCAGGGCGACCTCCTCGACCACCGTGGGTGGCGGTCCGGGTCGACCTCAGTCAGGCGCCCAGCACCGGACGAACGTCTGGCCGGCCGCCCACTGCTCGGCGTCGGGGCCCTCGTAGGCCCACTCGTAGTCGAGCGGGTCGGCGGCCACGCCCGCGGCGGCGTCCTCGCAGGCGGCCCCGGTGTCGTCGACGGCCGGCGCCCCGGGGTAGCGACCGGGGTCGAGGGCGATGACCGAGAAGGCGCGCCAGGTGTGCGGGGCGCTGCAGGGCACGCGCTCGAAGGTGCGGGCGGCAGGACTGGCGGTGCCGCACATGCCGTAGCGGTCTCGTCCCGCGGGGGTGTCGAGCACGCCGGCCAACGACCCGCGGACGTCGAGGAGGTCCTCGGCTCCGGCGAGCGCGACGACGTCGCAGCGGTACCAGGCGGCGCCCTTGCCGGCCTGTTCGAGGCTGGGGGTGAACCAGACCGACCGCAGCATGCTGAGGCGCTGGTCCTGCAAGGTGCCGCCGACGACCGCCCCGAGGGCGGCCGGGCAGGTCTGCGCCACGTCCTTTTGGACCCGGTCGGAGTCGACGGCGAGCAGGTGGCCGCCGACGACGTTGTCGATGCGGCCGACCTGGTAGGTCTGGGCCGTGTGGGGAGCGGTGCACGGGACCGGTGACTCGCCGTTGGTGGGTGACACGGCCTGGCGGTAGGTCAACCGGTAGCAGGCGTCGTCCGCGGGGACGGTGACCGGGGTGGCCCGCGGTGGCGGCGTCGGCGTGGGCGTCGCGCTCGGGGTGGGTGTCGCGGTCGGTGCGGGGGTCGGGTCGTCACCGGAGCAGCCCGCGAGGACGCCCGAGGCGCCGACCGACACGAGGGCCGCCGCGAGGGCGGTCGCCGCGCTCTGTCGCCTACTCATCGGTCGCGGCCCAGCACACCGAGCGGCGGTTGCCGGCGGCCCACTCGGCCTCGTGGAACCACGTGTAGCCGTAGTTGAAGGTGGGTGGGTAGTTGAGGTAGGCCTGCACCGACTTCTTGCAGAAGTCGCGCGAGCGGACCTCGGAGAGCCGGTCGCCCGGGTAGGGGTCGTCGACCTCGCCGAGCTTGATGGTGGTCACCGCCCGCCAGGTGTGGGGCTGGCTGCACGGGATCTTGACCGAGTCGGCCACCGAGGGGCCGTCGACGCAGGCGACCCACCGGTCGTCGGGCCGTCCCTCGAGGAGGCCGCGGGCGGTCTCGGGCAGGGTGACCAGCGACGCGCTCTGCTCGCCCCCGCCGACCACGTCGCAGCGGTACCAGCGGGCGCCGGCGTCCCACGCCTTCTCCGAGGGCCGGAACCACGCCCAGCTCAGCACCGTGCGCATCGCCGTGCTCTCGTCGGCGCCCAGGAAGGTCTGCAGCCCGGAGCTGCACGTGTCGTAGGCGAACGCCCCCACCTCGGGCGAGTCGTACGCTGCGTCGCGCAGCCCGGTCGGCAGGTCGCCCACGGCGAAGGTCTCGGCCGTGTGCTTGGCGCTGCAGTCGACCACCCGGGTCGCGTTGGTCGGTGCGGACACGTCGGTCAGCGTGAGCTGACGGCACGCGCCGAGGGCGGGCGCCTCCACCGCGTCGACCTGCTCGGGGTCGGCGCCGGCCGGGGCCGGCCCTGCCGGGTCGCTGCACGCCGACAGCCCCGAGCCGAGCAGCACGAGCAGGGCGGCCGCCGCTGCCGACGTCCTGCCGCGAGTCGTGCGTTCCCGGGTTGCCACGAGGGGCGATGCTACCTGCGCACCGACACGCCCCCGCGCGGGTCAGGCCAGGAGCGCGGCCAGGGTGCCGCCGAGCTCGTAGGCCTGCTCGCGCTCCCGGTCGCCCACCTCGCCGAGCACCTCGAGCACCGGCGCCGCCTGCGCCCACGGCAGGGCCGCGACGATCGACTGCACGCTGCGCACCGCGCCGGTCGTGTCGTAGCGGCCGTGCACCCACAACCCGTAGGGCTTCCTGCCGGCCGCTGTCGCCGTCCCCGAGCCGTCGGCGTCCAGGGCGCCGCCCACCTCGAGGAAGACCGTGTCGAAGAAGTGCTTGAGAGCACCGCTCATGTAGCCGAAGTTGGCGGGCGTGCCGAGCAGGTAGCCGTCCGCGGCCAGCACGTCGGCGGCCGTGGCGTCGAGGGCGGGCCGCACCACGACCTCCACCCGCTCGATCGCGTCGTCGCGCGTGCCGGCAAGCACCGCGTCGGTCAACGACCGGACCAGCGAGGTGGGGGAGTGGTGGACGACCAGCAGGCGGGGCACCAGCGCAGGGTAGTGCGGTCCTGAGGGGCGGCCCCGGGGTGTGGCCTGCGTCGCACCGGCGGGGTGATTCCTCCCTGGTCCAATCCCCCGGGGGGTCGTCGACGAACACTGCACGTCCCCTCCCTCCGAACGTGAGAGGAGTTCGCCATGAACTCCACGCCCCGCAACCGCACCAAGAAGACCCTCGCCGCGATCGCCGGCCTCGCCCTGCTCGCCCTGCCGCTCGCGGCGTGCGGCAGCGAGGACGAGGACAGCGCGGGCGGCAAGCCCGAGGCCATCGCGATGATCGGCGACCTGAGCACCGACGGTGGCACCACCGCCGTCAAGCTCGACGCCGGCACCCTCGAGGCCCTCGACGGCCTCGGCGTCGTGCCCGGCACCTTCGGTACCGCCAAGATCACCGACGGCTCGATCATCTTCCCGATCACCGGCGGCAACGTGACCGTGTTCGAGAAGGACGCCGTGCCGCGCTACGTCGTCGGCCAGGTCCAGCACGAGGGCTCGGGGCTGTCGCTGACCGCCGGTGGCAAGACCGTCGTCGTCGGCAACTTCAACGTCGACCCCACCGTCTCGCTGGTCTACGGCGACGTGGCCCTCGACAAGAAGGTCGTCGCCACCAGCATCCCGATCCTGCGCCTCGACGGCCGCACCCTGATGACCCCGACCTTCAACGACGGCAAGGCCGTCCTCGAGGGCTCCGGCGTCTTCCTGACCGACGGCGCGGCCGACCTGCTCAACAGCACCTTCGGTGTCGACGCCCTCAGCGGCAGCACCAAGATCGGCGTCGCCAAGATCACGGCCAACATCCCGGCCGCTTCCTGATCCAGACCCCGGTCCCCCCGCCCGCACGGGCGGGGGCACCCACCCTGTGGCCCGCGACGCACGTCGCGGGCCACAGGTCGTTCAGCCCTCCTCCAGGCGTACGGCGGGCAGCGCGAGCCACAGCAGGCTGAAGAACAGCAGGGCGACGCCGCTCGCCGCGACGGCAGCGCCGGTGCCGACGGTGACGTCGAAGACCAGGCCGAGGACGCCGGCGCTGGTGAGCGCGAGCATCGTCAACCCGGCCCGGGCGGCCTTGTCGGCCGCCGCGACGATCCACCGACGTTGGTGGTGGTGGAAGAGCAGCCGGTGGAACGCCACCGGGGCCACGACGAACCCGGTCGACAGGACCGCCCCGCACAGCACGGCGAGGTACCACCGCACCTGGCCGTCGGTGAGGTCAGCGTACCGGTCGGAGAACGGCACCGTCAGCAGGAACCCGGCCGTGATCTGCGCGCCGGTCTGCGTCACGCGCAGCTCCTGGAGCAGCTCGTTCCAGTTGCGGGTCAGCCGGTCCTCAGGACTCTCGCGCCTGTCGCCGGGGCTGTCGTGCGGGCTGTCGCTCGGGCTGTCGTCCACCATCCGGGCACGTTAGCCCCCTCGTGCTCCCGCAGGCGGGCTATGGTGGAGGAGTCATGATGCCGCGTCCCCTCCTCCTTAGCCGCCGCAGCGAGGTCTGAACCGCCGACCTCCTCGCTGCGGAGAGCGTGCTGCGCCGGCGAACCGCCCAGCCACCTTGCAGGAGAAGATCGTGACCAGCACCCGTCCCCAGCCCGGCGTCCACCACACGGGCGCGCAGCGCAGCAGCGGCATGCCGCACCAGCGCTACGAGCCGTTCATCCCCGTCGACCTGGTCGACCGCACCTGGCCGGCCAAGCGCATCGAGAAGGCCCCGCGCTGGTGCGCGGTCGACCTGCGCGACGGCAACCAGGCCCTGATCGACCCGATGTCGCCGGCGCGCAAGCTGACGATGTTCAAGCTCCTGGTGCAGATGGGCTACAAGGAGATCGAGGTCGGCTTCCCCAGCGCGAGCCAGACCGACTTCGACTTCGTGCGCCAGCTCATCGACGAGGACCTGATCCCCGACGACGTCGTCATCCAGGTGCTGACCCAGGCCCGCGAGGAGCTCATCGAGCGCACCTACGAGGCGATCCGGGGGGCCAAGCAGGCCATCGTCCACCTCTACAACTCGACCTCGACCCTGCAGCGTCGCGTCGTCTTCGGGCTCGACGAGGACGGCATCGCCGACATCGCCGTCCAGGGCGCGCGGCTGTGCAAGAAGTACGAGGAGGGCGTGCCCGAGACCGAGGTCTTCTACGAGTACAGCCCCGAGTCCTACACGGGCACCGAGCTCGAGTTCGCCGTCCGGGTCTGCAACGAGGTGCTCGACGTCTTCGGTCCCACCGCCGACAAGCCGGTCATCATCAACCTGCCGGCGACCGTCGAGATGGCGACGCCCAACGTCTACGCCGACTCCATCGAGTGGATGGACCGCCACCTGCGCCACCGCGAGCACGTCGTGCTCTCGCTGCACCCGCACAACGACCGCGGCACCGCGGTCGCGGCGGCCGAGCTCGGCTACCTGGCCGGCGCCGACCGGATCGAGGGCTGCCTGTTCGGCAACGGCGAGCGCACCGGCAACGTGTGCCTGGTGACGCTGGGGCTCAACCTGCTCACGCAGGGCATCGACCCCGAGATCGACTTCTCCGACATCGACGAGATCCGGCGCACCGTCGAGTACTGCAACCAGCTGCCCGTGCACGAGCGCCACCCCTACGGCGGTGACCTCGTCTACACCGCCTTCTCCGGCAGCCACCAGGACGCCATCAAGAAGGGGTTCGAGGCGCTCGAGCGCGACGCGGCCGCCGCGGGCCACAGCGTCGACGAGCACCCGTGGGCGGTGCCCTACCTCCCGATCGACCCCAAGGACGTGGGCCGCTCCTACGAGGCCGTCATCCGCGTCAACAGCCAGTCGGGCAAGGGCGGGGTCGCCTACATCCTCAAGACCGAGCACAAGCTCGACCTGCCGCGGCGCGCGCAGATCGAGTTCAGCCGCGTGATCCAGCAGCGCACCGACACCGAGGGCGGCGAGGTCACCCCCGACGAGATCTGGGCCGCGTTCCGCGCCGAGTACCTCGACCGCACCACCCCCCTCTCGCTCGACTCCGTCCACACCAGCTCGGCGGCCGGCGAGAAGGACGCGCTCACGGTCGGCGTCCACGTCGACGGCGAGCTGCGCACCCTGGAGGGTGTCGGCAACGGGCCGCTGTCGGCGTTCTGCGACGCGCTCAACGGGCTGCCGCAGGGCTACGACGTCCGGGTGCTCGACTACAGCGAGCACGCGCTGAGCGCCGGCGGTGACGCGATCGCCGCGGCGTACGTCGAGTGCGCGGTCGGCGACCAGGTCGTGTGGGGTGTGGGGCTGGACGCCAACATCGTCACCGCGTCGCTCAAGGCGGTGCTCAGCGCCGTCAACCGGGTGGGGTGACCCAGCTAGGTCAGTGGCCGGCCCGCGCCGGCGCGCGCTGGGCGGCGAGGGGGAAGCAGACCCGGAAGGTGGTGCCGCGACCCGGCTCCGACTCCATCGCGATCTCGCCCTCGTGGGCCGCGACGATGGCGGCCACGATGGCCAGCCCGAGCCCGGTGCCGGGGATCGCGCGACTCTGGGCCTCCTCGCTGCGGTAGAACCGCTGGAAGACCGCTTCGTGGTCGCTCTCGGGGATCCCGATGCCGGTGTCGCGCACGGTGAGCACGGCGCGTGACCCGTCGCGGCCGAGCACGACGTCGACCCGGCCGCCGACGGGCGTGAACTTGACCGCGTTGCTGAGCAGGTTGGCGACGAGCCGGTCGAGCTGGGCCTGGTCGCCGGTGACCTCCAGCGGGGTCGTCCCGGGGTCGACGTCGATCCTCAGGCCCTGCCCGTCCTGGGGGAGCGCCCTCGGGTCGTGGGCCGCCGCGAGGCAGGCGCGCAGGTCGACGCGGGTGCGGACCCCCACGCTCGCGGGTGACTCGAACCCGCTGAGCAGCAGCAGGTCGTTGCAGATCGCCACCAGGCGCTGGCTGTTGCGCGCGATCGTCTCGAGCACGGGCACCTGGTCGGGCGACGGGGCGGTGATGCTCCCGTCGCGCAGCATCTCGGTGTAGCCGATGATGCTCGTGACCGGGGTGCGCAGCTCGTGGGAGACTGTCGAGACGAACTCGTCCTTGGCCCGGTCGAGCGTGCGCAGCTGCTCGACGGCGGTGCGCTCCTTCTCGAGCGCGGCGACCAGGGTCGCCTGTCCCTCGCGCTGCTCGGTCACGTCGCGACCGACGCACAGGAAGCCCACCCGACCCGCACCGAGGTCGTCGGTGACGCTCAACGTCATCGAGACGATCCGCTCGTGGCCGCGTCGGGTGCGCCAGGTCCAGTCCTGCGCCGGCGACTCGTCACGGTCGCCGATCATGCCCACCAGGCACATGAACGCGTCGCGGTCGCCCGTCGCCCCGGTGCGGGCGTGCAGCTGACCCCGGTCGAAGAGGTCGACGAAGGGGCTCCCCTCGAGGTCGTCGACCGACCGGCCGAGCATCTGCGCGGCCCCCGTGTTGGCCAGCGTGATGCGGCCCGAGCCGTCGACACCCAGCAGGGCGGTCGCGATCGAGGCGGAGAGCAGGTGCGACATCAGCCCGGTCATGCTGCGCTCGGTGGTGACGTCGATGCCGGTGAGGACGGCGTACGACGGCATGCCGTGCTCGTCGCGCACCACGTTGCTGTTCCACACGACGCGCACCGGCTGGCCGTCGGCCCGTCGGCCGACCCGCTCGGAGACGATGGGGAAGCCCGAGCGGTTGGGCCACACGAACATGGCCTCGGTCTCGTGGCGCGACAGCGGGGCGAGCGTGAGGTCCCACAGGTCGCGACCGAGGAGGTCGGCCTCGCTGAACCCCGTGAGGTCGCTGGTCGCCGCGTTGGCACGGATCACGGTGCCGTGGGCGTCGGTGACCAGGACGATGCAGGCGGTCGTCTCGAGCGTGGCGTCGTTGAGCCTGTGGGCGTCCACGAGCCGGCGCAGCACGTCGTGCTCCTGCGTGACGTCGAACAGCTGGGCCGAGAGGATCCGCGAGCCGTCGCGCCGGTCGATCGAGGCGACCGCGACCTCGATCCTGCTGCCGGGGCGACGGACCGCCGCGGCGTGGCCGTGCCACGCGTCGGCGTCGCCGTCCCGCAGGCCCGCCAGACCGTCGAGGCCGTCGAGGCCGTCGAGCGCGTCGAGCACGTCGACGAGGCGGGCGCCGACGAGCTCGTCGTACGACGCCCCGAGGGTGGTGCAGCCCGCGTCGTTGACCTCGTCGACCAGCAGGTCGCCGGACCCCTCGCGGAGCAGGACCATGCCCAGCGGCGACTCCGTGAACGTGCGACGGAACAGGTGCTCGTCGGCGGAGGCCTTGTCGAGCAGGTGCCGCCGGTGCTGCACGGTCAGGGCGAGCGGCAACGTCATGAGGGCCGCCGCCAGGACGAGCACGAGGACCACCGCGCCGGTCCCACCGTCGTCCAGTCGGGCTGCGGGGACGGGCCCGTAGCCCTGCGAGGTCGCCAGGGTCGCGGCGAGCGCGAAGCCGAGCAGCTCGAGCGCGACGACCCCGGGGTCGAAGCGCAGGCACGCCCACACCAGCAGGGGCAGCGGGGTGAAGAGCAGCGGGACCGCCTGCCCCGGCGAGAACACCACGGCGGTCACTGTCATCAGGGCCAGCACCTGCAGGACCAGCTCGGGCAGTGCCTGCGACCCGACCCTGGCCCGGTGGACCAGGAGCACCAGCGCGCACAGCAGGACCGTCGACACCGCGTGCTGCGCCGCCACCTCGGCCAGCGTGGCGGCCGTGGGGTCGGCGGGGAAGCCCCGCAGGAAGGGCTCGGCCAGCGCGACGGTGCCACACGTGGTCGCGGCCGCGAGCAACGCCACCAGGTCACGCAGGTTCGCCAGCCGGCCCGGCACCCGTCCCAGGCGCGTGAGGGCGGCGCCGCCCAGGAGCGCCTGCACCGCGTGGGCGGCGGCGATGGCCGACGCCGTGCCTGGTGAGGCTCCGAAGGCCAGCCTGACGGCACCCGCCACCACGACGATCCCCAGCAGCGCCACGGGCCAGGAACGGCGCGGTGTCACCGCCACGAGGGCGACGCAAAGACCGACGCTGCTCCACCACGAGGTGAACGCCGACCCGGGTCCGAACCCGAGCAGCAGGACGGCGTCGACGGCCCCGATCGCCACGAGCAGCGCCAGTGCGCGCCGGATCACGGTCGCGGATGCCCAGTCCACCCGCTGATTCTCGACCACGCGGTGCTCCGATCGCGGCACATCGTGGCGGGCGACACGCAGCGGTCCAGACCGATCGCAGCCGGTAGCCTCGAGGTCATGTTGGTCTCCGAGCGCATCGGGCAGTTCTTCCTCGAGAGCGGGTCGGGCCGCGACCGCCTCGAGTACACCGAGTACGGCTCGGGCGACGCGTGGGTGGTCCTGCTGCACGGGCAGCTGATGCCACGGCGCATGCACCAGCTGCTCGCGCGAGCGCTGGCGGCCGAGGGACTGCACGTCGTGGCCCTCGACCTGTTGGGCCACGGACGCTCCGACCGGCCCGCCGACCCGCTGGTCTACTCGATGACGGCGTTCGGCGAGCAGGTCGTGGCCCTGCTCGACCACCTCGGGGCCGCACAAGCGGTCATCGGCGGCACGTCGCTGGGGGCCAACGTCTCCCTCGAGGTCGCGGCGATCGCGCCCGAGCGGGTCCGTGGTCTGCTGCTCGAGATGCCGGTGCTCGACAACGCCCTCGAGGCCGGCATCGTCGCGTTCGCGCCGCTGCTGTTCGTCGCGCGGTTCGCGCCGTTCACCGTCAACGGCCTGCGTCGCGTGACCAAGGTCGTGCCGCGGGGGCTCGTGCCCTTCTGGGCCGGCATCGTGCTCGACACCTGCAACCAGCGGGCCGACTCGATGGCCGCGGTCGTCCACGGCCTGTTCTTCGGCCGGGTCGCCCCGGCGTCGAAGGAGCGCCGCGCGATGACCATGCCCGCGCTGGTCGTCGGGCACCCCTCCGACCCGATCCACCCCGCGGCCGACGCGGCGATGCTCGCCTCGGAGATGCCGCACGCCACCTTCGTGCGCGCCCACAGCATCCTCGAGTGGCGGTTCTGGCCGGCCCGGCTCGACCGGGCCGCCGTCGAGTTCGCGCTCGCCTGCTGGAAGCAGCCGGCGCGTGCGCGGCGTACGCGGGGCACGACCGCCTGAGTGGGATGATCGGGAGGTGCCTCTCTACCGCGACGAGGCGGTCGTGCTGCGCACCCACAAGCTGGGCGAGGCCGACCGCATCATCACCCTGCTGACCCGCCACCACGGCCGGGTCCGTGCGGTCGCCAAGGGGGTGCGGCGTACGACGTCGAAGTTCGGCTCGCGCCTGGAGCCCTTCACCCACGTCGACCTCCAGCTCGCCGAGGGGCGCAACCTCGACATCGTCACCCAGGCCGAGACCCGCTCGCTGTTCCACGCCCAGATGGGTCACGACTACGACCGCTACACCTCCGGCACCGCGATGCTCGAGACCGCCGAGCGCCTGGTCACCGAGGAGAAGGAGCCGTCGCTGCAGCAGTTCCTGCTGCTCGTCGGTGGCCTGCGCGCCCTGTCGGCGCCCGACCGGCGGCCCCTGCAGGTGCTCGACTCCTACATCCTGCGCTCGCTGTCGGTCGCCGGCTACGCCCCGACCTTCACCCACTGCGCCCACTGCGGCATCGAGGGCCCGCACCGTTGGTTCAACCCCTCGATGGGCGGTGCCCTCTGCGTGACCTGCCGGATCCCCGGCTCCGCCTCCCCGGCGCCCGAGACCTTCCTGGTCCTCGGCGCGCTGCTCGCCGGCGACTGGGACGCCGTCCACGCGGCCACCGACCGCACCCTGCGCGAGGCGAGCACGCTGGTCGCCGCCTTCCTCACCTGGCACCTCGAGCGACAGCTGCGCTCGTGGGAGCACGTCCAGCGCTGACGTCGAGCCGACGGCGTGGCCGGGACCTCGTCGCGTCGCGGCCTGGATCACCGTGCGGTCGCCGAGCGGAGCGCTCGGTCAGGGGGCCTCAGGTCGCGTCGGTCACGGGCAGCGGGCGCAGCCGCGCGATGCTGTAGCCGGTGGCTGCGGCCGAGGCCAGGCCCGACACGAGCAGCCCGACGGCCGTGGCGGTGCTGTGGAACGGCAGCGAGGGTCCGACGGTCAGGCCAGCCACCGTCGTACGAGGGATCGAGAGGTCGAGCAGGTACGTGCCCGAGAGCGCGGCGACCCACAGGACACCGAGGAGCGACACCGCGACCCGGGTCCTGGTCGCCACTCCCGCGCGAGCGGCGGCCACTGCCCGGTCACGCACCCGGTCGTAGCTCGCGGCGGCCCACGGGTGGTAAGGAACCAGGATCCGCAGTCCGGCGACCACGACCAGGGTGCCGGGGCCGGGCAACGGCATCAGGACGATCCCGACCACGACGACCGTCCACCCCGCCGCGCGCCCGAGGAGGTCGCGCAGCCACGGGCGTCGACGCTCCCTGGGCGGCGCGCCGTCGTCGTGGAGGAGATCGCCGGGCGTGGCCTGGGGGGCGAGGGTGCAGCTCACACCGCCAGCAAGCGGAGACCGACTCCATCTATTCCCGTCACGAGTCCGACGCTGCCGGTCCGGCAGCGGGGGGCCTGCCCTCAGGTCTGCATGGGATCGGTGCTGGTGTCGTGGGCGCGTGCGTGGTGGTAGGGGCACAGCAGCTGGGTGGTGCGCAGGTCGGTGCCGCCGCCTTGGGCCCAGGGGATTTGGTGGTGGGCGTGGCACAGGTAGCCGGGGACGGTGCAGCCTGAGTGGTGTTGGCAGTGGCGTTGCTCGATGATCGCGGCCAACCGTTGGGCGGGGGTGTGGAACCGGCAGGTGCGGCCCAGGGCGAGGACCTCACCGTTGGCGTTCATCCACGCCGGGATCACACCGGCGTCGCAGGCCATCCGGAGGTACTCGGTGTGGCTGATCCTGGTGCCGGTCTCCAGGGTCGCGGCCTTGGCCTTGCCCTGGAGGATCTCGTAGTCGCCGATGACGACGACGGTCGCGGACAGGCCCCCGACCTTCGGCAAGCAGGTCGGGTCGTAGCCGCCGATCCATTCGATGAACGCGTGGCCCATCCGCTCGGCCGACGGGGTCTTCCAGTCATAAGCCCCGGCGCCCTGGGCTGCGCGTACGTGCTTGGGGGCGGCGAGGGCGTGGAGCTGTGTGCGGAAGGCGTCGGCGATGGCGGTGGGGATGGCGAACCGGCCGTGGGTCAGCCCGTCGCCGGCGTTGGCCATCGACAGCGTGGTCCTGGCGCGGGCCCTGTCCTCTTGGGCTTCGAGGGCCTTGGCTTCGCGGGCTTCGTAGCCGGTGGGGTCGAGACGTTCCCAGATCGCCTGCCCGAGCCCGGTCCGGCGAGGGCGTCGGCGTCACAGCCGCCGGTGGCCTCGTGCGGTCGCCGCCCGCGTCGGTTCGAGGTCCGTGCATGCTTCGGCGAGCTTGACCTTGGCGCGTGCGGTGCGTCGGGTGACCCCGGTGGTGCGTTGGATCCACCGGGCGGTGTCACGGCATTGCGCCGCACCGGGCAGGTCCAGGACTGATGCCTGGCTGATCGCGCGGGCCTCGACCTCAGCCACCCCTGCAGCAACGCGCGCCGCCAGCGCCACGACCCGGGTGGTGGTGGCGGCGTCCATCGACCAGGTCGGCACGTCAGCGAGACCCTTCAGGTCGTCGAGCCCCGTGGCCAGCAGCGCCTCGATCGGGTGACCCGATCGGGGTGTCGTGGTGGTGTCGGTGTGCTCGGCCATGACCCCATCCCAGCACCTGCCACCGACAGTCCCGGGACGAGTTTCCCGCTCAACCACGGGGGTTGTGGACAACCAGCCGAGCATCCGTGGCTGTGGATGACTCCTGGTCATGTCCACGTGGATCCCCGCCGGGAACGAGCCTGGCGGAGGCCGGGTCGGGCCGCCGCCGCGTGTGCGGTCCCTCTCGCGGTGGGCGTTGCCTAGGGTGGGAGCCGTGAAGCGCGCTGTCCGTCCCCCCACGCCGCACCCGTCGGGCGCGCGGCCGCCGGCGATCCCGAAGGAGCTCGTGCCCCAGCACGTCGCGATCGTGATGGACGGCAACGGGCGGTGGGCGCAGCAGCGCGGCCTGCCGCGCACCCGCGGTCACGAGGCGGGGGAGGCGTCGCTGTTCGACGTCGTGGAGGGTGCGATCGAGATCGGGGTCAAGGCGGTGTCGGCCTACGCCTTCTCGACCGAGAACTGGACCCGCTCGCCCGACGAGGTCAGGTTCCTCATGGGCTTCAACCGTGACGTCATCCGGCGCCGGCGCGACGAGATGCACGAGCTCGGGGTGCGCGTGCGCTGGGCCGGCCGGGCGCCGCGACTGTGGAAGTCGGTGATCACCGAGCTGCAGGTCGCCGAGGAGCTCACCCGCGACAACGACGTGCTGACCCTGACCATGTGCGTCAACTACGGCGGCCGCGCCGAGCTCGCCGACGCGGCACGGTCGATCGCCCGCGAGGTCGCCGCGGGTCGCCTCAACCCCGACAAGGTCGACGAGAAGACCTTCGCCAAGCACCTCTACGTGCCCGAGCAGGCCAACGCCGACCTGGTGTGGCGCACGTCCGGTGAGCAGCGGCTGTCCAACTTCGTGCTGTGGCAGGCGGCGTACGCCGAGATGGTCTTCACCGACATCCTGTGGCCCGACGTCGACCGCCTCGCCCTGTGGCGCGCCATCGAGATCTACGCCGAGCGCGACCGTCGCTACGGCAGGGCCTGACCGTACGACGGTCGGTCGGCGTGGGTGCGCCGGTGGCGGTCGGGTGGTTTCGAGACGGTCGCGGGCGACCTCCTCAACCACCGTGGGGTGGGGCGCACGTCCTCGACCACCGAGGGGTAGGCACGCTGGGCGCCCGGGCCGCATGAGAAGGCGACCACACGGCGCACGTCACGGGACGGCTGCCGCCGTGCCGGCCCGAGCAGCCGGCCCGGGACAAAGAGCAACTAGTGCTCGTCGTAGTGGGTGTCGTGCGGGGCGTGCCGGTGGCCGTCGTGGACGTAGTCGACGTGGTCGTCGTGGGGCACGGCGACGTGGCCGCAGTCGGGGCCGTGGGCGTGGCGGTGGGGGCCGTGGTCGTGGCTGACCTCGTGGCCCAGCGGCTCGTCGGCGAAGGGGGTGCGCAGTCGGGCCCGGTGTCGGAGCCAGACCCCGACGGGCCAGGTGACCAGGAAGCCGAGCAGCGAGAGCAGCACGATGGTGGGGCCCGGCGCGACGGTGGCCCGGTAGGACGCGAAGGCGGCGATCACGAGTCCGCCCACCGAGGCCAGCGCCCCGAGCAGCATCGCGGCGCCGAGCGTCGTACGGAACGAGCGGGACAGCTGCTGGGAGGTCGCCACGGGCACGACCATGAGGGCCGAGACGAGCAGCAGGCCGACGGTGCGCATGGCGACGGTGACGCTGACCGCGGCCAGCACCGCGACGAGCAGGTTGTAGCCGCGGACCCGCAGCCCGGCGACCCGGGCGAACTCGGGGTCCTGCGCGACGGCGAAGAGCTGGGGCGAGAGTCCGACGCAGACGCCGATCACGATCGCGGCGAGCACCAGCGTGACGACCACGTCGCCGGCGGAGATGGTGGTGATCGAGCCGAAGAGGTACTGCTGCAGCTTGGCGGCGCTCTGGTTGCCGAGCCCGGTGACCAGGACACCGCCGGCGAGGCCGCCGTAGAACAGCAGGGCCAGGGCGACGTCGCCGTTGGTGTGGCCGCGCTCGCGGATCAGCTCGATCGCGACGGCACCGAGGGTCGCGACGACGACGGCGGTCCAGGTCGGCGACCAGCCGGTCAGCAGCCCGATCGCGACGCCGGTGACGGCGACGTGGCCGATGCCGTCGCCCATCAGGGCCAGGCGCCGCTGCACCAGGTAGGTGCCGACGGCGGGGGCGGCGACGCCGGTGAACAGCGCGGCCAGGAGGGCGCGCTGCATGAACGGCAGGCTGAACAGCTCGGCGGGGCTCACGGGGTGCTCACCTGTCGCGCTCGAGGGGGGCGGATACGTGGGGGACGTGGTCGCGACGGCGTACGTCGCCGGGCGCCGGGTGGTGGTGGTCGTCGGTCTCGGGTGCGGCGACCGGAGGGCCGTCGTAGGCGATCCGGCCGTCCTGCATCACGACGGCACGGTCGACCAGCGGCGCGAGCGGACCGAGCTCGTGGGCGACCAGGACCACGGTCGACCCGCGGGCCTTCAGCGCGCCGAGCGCGTCGGCGAGGACTTGCTGGTGGTGCAGGTCGACGCCGGCGGTGGGCTCGTCGAGGAAGAACAGCTCGGGGGCGCCGGCCAACGCCCGTGCGATCAGCACGCGCTGCTGCTGGCCCCCCGACAGGGTGCCCACGCCGTCACCGGCGCGGTCGGCGAGACCCACCAGCGCGATGGCGTCGTCGACAGCGCGCCGGTCGGCCGCGCCGAGGGGGCGCAGCAGGCGGCGGCGTGACAGCCGTCCGGAGCTGACGACCTCGCGGACGGAGGCGGGGACGCCGGACGCGGCGCCGCTGCGCTGGGGGACGAAGCCGATCCGCTCCCACTGGTCGAAGGAGTCGAGCGGGGTCCCGAAGAGCAGCAGCTCGCCGCGGGTCAGCGGGCGCAGACCGGTCAGGGCGCGCACGAGGGTCGACTTGCCCGAGCCGTTGGCGCCGAGGAGGGCGACGAACTCACCGGTCCCGACGACGAGCTCGATGCCGCGCAGCACGGGCCGCCCGGCGATGGCGACGGCACCGTCGGTGAGCCGGATTGGGCAGGTCTCGGTGTGTGTCAGCGACATCCGTTGGCCTTCCGCAGGGCGGCGAGGTTGTCGCGCATGAGGCTGAGGTAGTCGGCGTCGCTGTCGTCGGCGGACAGACCCTCGATCGGGTCGAGGACGGCGGTGGTGATGCCCATGTCGTCGGCGAGGCTCTCGGTCAGTCGGGGGCTGGCCAGGCGCTCGGAGAAGACGGTCGTGATGCCGTCGTCGTCGATCAGCTGCTGCAGGTCGGCCAGGTCCGCAGGGGTGGGTTCGGCGTCCGGGGTGAGCCCGGCTACGGGTGCCACCACGAGACCGTACCGCCCGAGGTAGCCGAAGGCGTCGTGCGAGACCACGATCGTGTCCCGGTCGCAGTCGGCGAGCCCCTGCGTCAGGGCCCGGTCCAAGGCGTCGAGGTCGTCGCGCAGGTCGGCGGCGTTGGCCGCGAACACCTCGGCGTGCTCCGGGTCGATCTCGCTGAGGGAGTCGGCCACCGCGTCGCCGAGGTCGGCCATCCGCAGCGGGTCGAGCCAGAAGTGCGGGTCGAGGTCGTCCTCGTGGTCGTGCCCGTCGTCCTCGGCGTGGCCGTCGGTGAACGGCTCGAGACCCACGACCGCGGCCGCGTCGATGACGTCGCCGCCGGCGTTCTGCGCCACGGCGTCGTCGACGGCCGGTTGCAGGCCCTTCTCGTGGATGACCAGGTCGGCCTGGGCGATCTCCGCCGTCTCGCGGATGGTCAGCTCGAGGTCGTGCGGCTCGGTGCCGGGCGTCGTGAGGTTGTCGACGGTCGCCAGGTCACCGGCGACCCGCTCGGCGACGTACTGCAGCGGGTAGAACGCCGCCGCCACCTGCAGGCCTGCCGTGTCGTCGTCGAACGCGCTGCAGCCGGAGAGGGCGAGGGTGCACACGAGGAGGCCGAGAGTGCGTCGCATGAGAATGATTCTCAGTGTTGATGAGAATGATTGTCAACTTCGGGTCCCACCTGCGGTCGGCCCGGCGCTGCGGTGGTTTCGAGACGGCGCAGGCAGTGCCGCGAGCGGCCCTGCCTCCGCCTCCTCAACCCCATTCACGGGTTGGTGACAACCAACGACGTGACCTCGCAAGCTCGGGCACGACGGTGGGTGTCACCAGTGAATGCCCTTGAAGACCTTGGCGAGCATGATCTGCTCGCTCTCGCGGGTGCCCCCGGTGCCGACCTGACCCTTGGCCGCGGCCGAGTCGGGGAACACGTGGTAGGCCATGTTGAGGATCCGGAAGGCCAGCTTGGGGGCGACGGTGTGGGCGATGGCGCCGGCGTTGCCGAGCGGGGTGTTGATCTCGTGGGGCCGGTCGACCATGGCGGTGATCACCGTGTCGGCGGCCTGGGCCGGCGAGATCGTGGGGAACTTGTCGTAGAGCTTGGTCGGCGCGATCATCGGCGTCCGCACGAGCGGCATGTGGATGTTGGTGAAGGTGATGCCGTTGCCGACCACCTCGGAGGCCACGACGTTGCTCCACGAGTCCAGCGCCGACTTGGACGCGACGTACGCCGAGAAGCGCGGCGGGTTGGTCTGCACGCCGATCGAGGAGATGTTGACGATGTGGCCGGACTTCTGGGCCTCCATCGCGGGGATCAGGCCCATGACCAGTCGGATCGCGCCGAAGTAGTTGAGCTGCATGGTGCGCTCGAAGTCGTGGAACCGGTCGTGGCTCAGGCGCAGCGAGCGCCGGATCGAGCGACCGGCGTTGTTGATGACGAAGTCGATCGTCGGCAGCTCGGCGACCACCTGCTCGCACAGCCGGTCGATCGCCTCGAGGTCGGACAGGTCGCACGGGAACACGTGGGCGGTGCCGCCGCGCATCTCGATGACCGACTTGGTCTCCTCGAGCTTGTCCTTGCCGCGGGCGACGAGTACCGGGATGCCGCCGGCCTGGGCGACCTTGAGCGCGACGACCTGACCGATGCCCGAGGAGGCGCCGGTGATCAGGACGTGCTTGCCGGACAGGGCGGAGCGGACCCGGGGGTCCTTGCCGGTCGACTCGTCGAGGTGCTCCTCCCAGTAGCCCCACAGCGACCGGGCGTAGCTCTCCAGGTCGGGGACGGCGATGCCCGACCCGGCCAGGGCCTGCTCGGTGAGCGCGGAGTCGAAGACGGCGGTGAAGCCGGTGTGGGCCACGACCTCGGCGGGGATGCCGACGCGACCCAGCGTCTGGTCGAGCGCGAACTGGGCGGCCCGGGTCTTGACCACGGCGTTGATGAGGTTGGCGGCCCGCAACGGCGAGGGGACCGGCAGCCGCGACGTCGGGGTCGCGAACTGCGGAGCACCGGCGGCCTTGCAGAACAGGTTGATCATCTCGACCGTCGACTGCGGCTCGGGGTTGACCAGGTGGAAGGCCTCACCGTCGCGCCCGGGCAGGTGGGCGAGGTGGTCCATCGCCTTGGCGACGTAGTCGACCGGGACGACGTTGGTCTCACCCAGCTCGACACCGACCAGGGGCAGCCACGAGGGGAGCCGGTCGCGCAGCATCTTCATGACCGGGAAGAAGTAGTAGGGGCCGTCGACCTTGTCCATCGCGCCGGTCTCGGAGTGTCCGACGACGATCGCGGGCCGGTAGACCCGCCACGGCACGGTGCTCTCCTCGCGCACGATCTTCTCGGACTCGTACTTGGTGCGGTGGTAGGGCGAGGGCAGGACCTGCCCCTCGTCGAACATGGTCTCGTCGAAGCGGCCGTGGTAGTCACCCGCGGCGGCGACCGACGACACCTGGTGGAAGCAGCCGGCCTCCAGCGCCCCGGCGAGCTCGACGGCGTTGCGGGTGCCACCGACGTTCATCACCTGGTTGGTGGCGTCGTCGGCGGTCATGTCGTAGATCGCGGCCAGGTGGAACACGTGGTCGACCTGTCCGCGGTGCGCGGCGACCCACTCCTCGTCGACGCCGAGCCGCTCCTCGGACAGGTCGCCGATCACGGGGACGACACGACTCGAGCCCCAGCGGCGCATCAGGGTCTCGAGGCGGCCCATCGACCCGGCCCGGCACAGGACGAAGATGTCGCCCTCGCGGTGGTCGACGAGCTCCTGGACGAGGTGTCGGCCGATGAACCCTGTGGCGCCGGTCACGAAGTAGGACATGCGCGCACCTTACTGGTCCGCAGCGCCGTCACGGAGTGTCTCGTGCGGTGCACCGCCGGTCACGTGCGCGCGGATACTCCCGGGGGCAACGTGGTCAGTCGCTGCCGGGCCCGAACATGATCTCGTCCCAGCTGGGCACCGACGCCCGGCCCTTCTTCTTCTGCACCGAACGGCGTACCGGTGCCTCCTCGGGCTCGCTCGGCGCGGCCTCGGCCTCGGCTTCGACCTCCACCTCGACCCGCGAGACGGGGTCGGCAGGGGCGGGGGAGTCGTCAAGGAGCACGTCGACGGGCACGTCGTCAGGCACGTCGACGGGCGCGTCGGCGTGGTCGGAGACCAGCTCGATGGCGTCGTCGCCCAGCGGCAGCTCGTCCTGGGGGATCGAGGTCAGCCGTCGCTCGCGCACCGACTGCAGGTCGTCGCGGGCCGGAGCCGGGGAGGCGACGGCCTCGCCGACCAGCCACCGGGCGTCGGCGTCGTCGAGGGCCACGTAGTTGCCGGGCACGTCGAAGGTGAAGTGGGCGGTGCCGGTACGCACCGGCAGGGCGTAGCCCGCGGTGAGGGTCCAGCGGCCGTCCTCGCGGCGCCAGGCGTCCCACTCGACGCCGTCGGGGTCTACGTTGAGCGAGCGCAGGTGGGTCTCGACGGCCTCGCCCAGGGTGCGGCCGCCGGCGGGGGCGGACTCTCCGGCGGGGCGGCGCACGTTGGAGCGCTGGGCGCGCTCGGCGACGTGCTGGCGCTCGGCCAGCACCGGGGCGACGAAGGCCATGATCTTGTCGACGCTGGTCTGGGCGGCCTGGGCCACGGCCTCGGCGCTCTCGCCGGCGCGGATGCGGGCCTGGATGTCTTTGGGACGCAGGACACTCTGCATGGGGATCTCCAACTGGCCGAGGCGTGAGGCATCGCCGCGCAGCGCGGCGCGAAGGCTGGGGGTGACGGCGAGGGTGAAGGTGCCGCCGCGGTCGTCGGCGAGCAGCAGGCGCGCACGGTCGTCGCTCACCCCGGCCAGGGTCAGCGGCACCTCGTGCGGGGGTCGCTGCGGGGACCCGGCGGACGCGGGAGACGCCGGGGTCGACGCGTCGACCACGTCGGGCCCGTCGTGCGCCCTGACCTGCTCGGCCCGCTCCATCTCGTGTCCCATCTCCTGCTGCCTCGTTCCGGTCGACACTACGCCAGCGGTGGGGCGTTGACGGTACGGCGCGCCCTAGGCTCGCGTGGTGCCCGGCACCCTCGTGACGCTCGACCTCGTCGGGATCTTCGTCTTCGCGATCTCCGGCGCCTTGGTGGCGGTCCGCAAGGACCTCGACGTGTTCGGCGTGCTGGTGCTCGCCGGCACGACCGGTCTCGGCGGCGGGTTCCTGCGCGACGTCCTGATCGGGGCCACGCCGCCTGCGGCGCTGGCCGACTGGCGCTACCTGACCGTGCCGGTGGCGGCCGGCCTGGTGACCTTCGCCTTCCACGGCGCGGTCGGCCGCATGGAGCGCCAGGTCGCGGTCTTCGACGCCTTCGGGTTGTCGCTGTTCTGCGTGTCCGGCGCCCTCAAGGCGCTGGACTACGGCCTCGGTCCGGTCCCGGCCGCGTTGATGGGCATGGTCACCGGCATCGGCGGCGGCATGGTCCGCGACGTCCTGGCCGGTCGCGTGCCCGTCGTCCTGCGTGGCGACCTCTACGCGACCCCGGCCCTGGCCGGTGCGGCGGTCGCCGTGGCCGGCTCACGTCTCGACCTGCCCCTGGTGGGGGTGGCCGTGGCCGGTGCGCTCGTCTGCCTGGTCTGGCGGCTGCTCGCGCTGTGGCGTGGCTGGCAGGCACCGCTGCCGACCGGGGCGGCGAGCGTCTGAGCCGGCCGGCCGACCGGCCGACCGGCCCGCCGGCCGATCGGTCAGCGTCAGACCTGTTCGACCGAGCACCACCAGGTCGTGCGCCCGCCGACGGTGCCGCGACTCATCTCGGCGCCGCAGCGCGGGCAGTGCCCGCCGCGCCGACGGTGCGCGATCACCTCACCGGTGTGGACGCCGCCGTGCCGGATGGCTGCGCGGGTCGCGCTGCGCAGCGCCCGGTGCAGGCCGGCGAGGTCGTCGGCGTCCAGGGTGTCGACCCGGCGCCGCGGGTCGAGGCGGGCCTGCCACAGCGTCTGGTCGGCCAGCAGGTTGCCGACCCCGGCGACCACCGACTGGTCGAGCAACCGGGCCTTGACCGGCGCGGTGCCGCGCGACATGCGCTCGCCGAAGACGGCCAGCGGCACCTCGGCGGCGTCGGGACCGAGCCGGTCGATCTCGGGGTCGAGCACGGCCCGCGACAGCCGGCGCTTGTCGAAGAGCCGGAGCGCCGCCCCGCCCTCGAAGGTGATCGTGAACCGGTCCCACTCGGGCTTGCGCTCGCCGCCGCCGCGGCGTACCGGGTCGCCGCCCTCCACCACGGTGCCGTCGGCCTCGGTCACGAAGATCCGCCCCGCCATCCCGAGGTGCAGCCCGAGCGACGGGCCGGACCGCGACGTCGTCACCCACATCGACTTGCCGCGCCGGTGTGCCGCGGACAGCTGGCGCCCGACCAGGGCCTCACGGATCTCGCCGGGGGAGTGCGGGCGGCAGACGTAGGTGTCGCGGTCGTCGACGTCGATGATCGTGCGGTGCAGCGCGGCCCGCTGGATCGCGGCGCGGGCGGTCTCGACCTCGGGCAGCTCGGGCACCGCTCGATCTTCGACCAGACAGGCACCGGTGCTGCTCACCCCGGTGAGGGTCGGTCCGGTCAGCTCGAGCCGGTCGGGGCCACGAAGTCGTCGCCGAGCTCGTCGAAGGTTCCGAGCTGCGCGACGGTCCGGCAGGAGGCCGCCACCACGTCGCAGCGCAGAAGCACCCCGACCCCGCTGCCTGGTGCCGACTCCGCGACGAGCGCCAGCGTCGTGGCGTCCCACCACTCCACGGGCTCGAAGAACCCGGTCAGCCCCAGGTCGACGGCCGTGCCCGTCGCGGTGTCGTAGACCCCGCCGTCGTCCTCGGTGAAGGCGACGAACCCGGCGTCGGGCGACAGGGAGCCGTCGTAGCCGCTCACCGCATACGACGGGCCCGCGGTGGACCGCGTGCGCCCCACCGAGAACGTGGGACCGGTCGTGTCGACGAAGGCCACCCGGCCGGCCGCCGCGTCGACCGGACCGGACTCGAAGGTCACGGCGTCGTCGACGACGCTGCGGTCGCCGCTGGCGAGGTCGATGGCGATGGCCCGGGTGTCGTCACGCACGTAGAGGACCCCGTCGGCGAGGGCGATGACCTCCGTCGGGTCCGTGCCGTCGGAGGGGCGCCCGCGGGGCACCGGGGTCAGCCCGTAGGTCGTCGTGGTGCCGTCGGCCTGGTCGTGCACGACCGCGACCGGGTCACGTCGCGCGCCCTGCGACCCGACCCAGGCGACCAGCGACGAGGACGGGTCGGACTCCACGCGGGGGAACTCGGCGTCGTCGACCGTGCCGACCTGCTCCTCGCCTGCGTCGACCACCGACCAGACCCGCCCGCGGTCGTCCACCGTGACGAACCCGAGGCTGGTGCGCACGTAGGCGCGCACCGGGTGACCGACCTGGATCTCCCGGTCGCCGTCGTGGATCGTCGTGCCCACGGCCCACGAGGGGCCCAGGGGCTGCGGCTGAGAGGGGACGTCGGTGGCGACGTCGGGGCCGGCGTCCACGACCCCACCACCGGTGGTCAGGCCCACCACCAGGGCCGTGACCGCCGCGGTCCCCGCCAGCGCGCCACCGGCGTTGACGGCACGCCGACGGCGCCGGCGCCGCGTGCCGGCCGCGCGGACGACGTCCAGGTCGGGCCGGGCGAAGTCGGGCGCGCTCGCGCGCTCGTCCATCAGGGCCTTGAGCGTGTCGGTCATCGGGTCACCACCATCGTCGAGGGGAGCAGGTCGGGGTCGTCGTCGCCGAGCACGTCGCGCAGCCGCGCGATGCCGGCGGAGACCTGGGACTTCACGGTGCCGACCGCGCAGCCCATGGCCTCGGCGGTCTGGGCCTCGGTGAGGTCCTCGTAGTAGCGCAGCACGATGCTGACGCGCTGGCGCACCGGCAGCGACTGCAGCGCCTCCCACAGCCACTGGCTCTGCGTGACGCTGCTCGCCGGGTCGGCGCGGTCGGCGGGCGGTGGCTCGGGCATCGTCTCGACGGTGCGCTCGTGGGTCCACCGGCGTCGCCGGAACCACGAGATGGCCGTCGTCGTGATGGCCTTGCGGCAGTAGGCCTCCGCCCTGCTGCGGTCGCGGATCCGGGGCCAGGCGGCGTAGGTCTTGACCAGCGCCTCCTGCACCAGGTCCTGGGCGAGCGCCTGCTCGCCGACCATCAGGTACGCCGCCCGGTGCAGGGCCGCGGACCGGGCGAGGACGAAGTCGTCGAAGGCGGCGGCACCGCCGTCCCGAGAAGGTCTCATGCCCACCCAGACGCGCTCAGGCGCGGGAAAGGTTCGGGGCGTCGCGCGTGGACGAGCCCGTGCGCACCGCGAGCGCCGCGACCAGCGCGAGCACGCCGCCCCCGACCGACACGAGGTAGGCCGGTGAGGCGCCCGCTGCGTCGACGACGATCCCGGCGAGGGCGGCGCCGGGGGCGACCCCGGCGACCAGACCGGTCTGCACGAACGCCATGCCCTCGGTCAGTCGCGACGCCGGCACGCTCTGCTCGGCCAGCGACATGGTCGCGATGAGGGTGGGGGCGATGGCGAAGCCGGCGACGAAGAGCACCACGCCCATCACCCAGACCTGCTCGATGAGCACGAGCGGCACCATGGCCACCGACATCCCCGCGGCACCCAGGCGCAGCCGCGCCAGCACCGTACGTCGCCAGGTGACCGCGCCGGTGAGGAAGCCCGCGATCAGGCTGCCGGCCGCCCACAGGGCCAGCAGCACACCGGCCAGGGCCCGCTGCCCGCGCTCCTCGGTGAAGGCCACGGTGGTGACCTCGGCGGCGCCGAACAGGGTGCCGAGGGCCAGCGACCCCAGGGTCAGCGGCAGCACCGTCGCCCACGGCATCCGCGCCCGGTCGCGGCGGTCGGCCAGCGGCGGGTGCGCCGGCGGCTCGGTGGCGCGTTGCGTGCTGAGGGTCAGGGTGCCGCCGACCCCCGCCACCAGCGCCGTCGCCAACCCCGCCACCGGGTGCACGGCGGTCGCCAGCAGCGTCACCACGATCGGCCCGGTCATGAAGACGGCCTCGTCGGCCACCGCCTCGAGCGCGAAGGCGGTCTGCAGCTCGTCGGCGTCCTCGAGCGCGTGGGCCCACCGCGACCGCACGCACGACCCGACCGAGGGCAGCGAGGCCCCGGCGACCGCCGCGACGACGTACGTCGCCGCGAGGGGCCACCCGGACTGGACCGACCACATCAGGGCCGCCAGGGCGGCGCCCCAGACGGTGACGGCCACCGGCAGCACCCGTGACTGGCCGAGCCGGTCGATCAACCGCGCCTGGGGCACCGCGCAGGCCGCCTGGGCCAGCAGCGCCACGCCCGAGACCGACCCGGCGAGACCGTAGGAGCCCGACTCCGCCTCCACGAGCAGCACGATGCCGAGGCCGACCATCGAGATGGGGAGACGGGCCACGAGTCCGGTGGCGGAGAACAGGGCCGTCCCGGGGCGACCCAGGATGCGGCGATAGGTGGCAAGCATCTTCTGCGGAGCATAGGACGCCGCCTGCCGGCCCGCGTAGGCTGCGACGGGTTCGGTCGTGCCGGCGCCTCTCCCTCCCGGGCGCTGCGACGGTGCGCTCCCTCCTGCCGCTCGTCGCGGCCCGACGCACGGACGACACACGATGACGCACGACATGGGGTCGACGCGCCGGGTGCGGCGCGCGCTCGGCGTGCTCGTGGTGCTGCTCGTCGTGGCGGCCGTGGCCGCCTCCGTGCTCACCTCCCGGGCCGTGGGCAGCGAGCAGCGCGCGCGTTTCGACCGGCAGACCGAGCGCCTCGACACGGCCCTGACCGAGCGGATGACGGCCTACGTGCAGGTGCTGCGCGGCGGCCTCGGGCTGTTCGTGGCCTCCGACGAGGTGACGCGCGCCGACTGGGCCCGCTACGTCGCGACCCTGCGGCTCGACGAGCGCTACCCGGGCTTCAAGTCGCTGAGCTACGCCCCGGCCGTGCGTCCGCAGGACCTCGACGACTTCGTGGCCGCCGTCCGCGCCACCGCGCCCGCGACCGTCGACGGTCGTCCCTACACGCTGCGGGCGCCGGCCGGCTCGAGCGGCACGCCCGCGCTCCACTCGCCGATCCTCTACGTCGCCCCCGACGTGCCCGTCAACCGCGCGGTCCTCGGGGTCGACATGATGCGGGAGCCGGCTCGTCGCGCGGCCATGGAGCGGGCCGCAGAGACGGGGGACGCGGTCGCGAGCCCGCGCCTGCGGCTCTCGGGCAGCGCCAGCGACGAGGCCGGGTTCATCGTCTACCTGCCCGTGGTCCGCGAGGGCCGGTTGCTGGGCTGGCTGACCGCGGCCTTCCTCGCGGAGGCCTTCACCGAGGGCCTCGAGGTCGCCCGCGCCACCGACGTCGCCTTCGAGATCTCCGACGGCGTCGGCCCGGGCGCGGCGCTGCTGCACTCCACGGCCGGCGTGGAGCCCGACGGGTCCCCGCGCCCCTTGCCGGTGTCGCAGGACGCGGCCTTCACCTCGACCAGCGAGGTCGCCGTGCCCGGTGGCACCTGGCAGGTCCACTACGTCGCCCCCGAGGGCTTCGTGCCGCGCTCGGCCGCGGCCGTGCCCTGGCTGGTGCTGCTGCTGGGCCTGCTGCTGTGCGTCGTCGTGGTCCTCCTGGCGCGCGGTGCGGAGCGGTGGCGACGGGTCGCGGTCGTGCTCGACCGGCAGTCGACCTCGTTGCGGGAGGCGACCGCCGCCGCGCAGGCCGCGACGTTGGCCAAGTCGACCTTCCTGGCCACGATGTCCCACGAGATCCGCACGCCCCTCAACGCGGTGCTCGGCGCCAACAGCGTGCTGCTCGAGACCCCGCTGCAGCCCGACCAGGCGTCGTACGCCGCGACCATCCGCGACAGCGGCCAGCACCTGCTCCACGTGGTCAACGACATCCTCGACCTGTCCAAGGCCGAGGCCGGGCGGGTCGTCCTCGAGCACGAGCCGTTCGACCTCGAGCGCTGCCTGGACACGGTGCTCGACCTGGTCGGCACCGAGGCCGGTCGCAAGGGCCTCGACCTCAGCGTGGAGCGGTCCGCCCCGGGCGCGGTGGTCGGTGACGTCGCCCGGCTGCGCCAGGTGCTGCTCAACCTGGTGGGCAACGCGGTGAAGTTCACCCCCGCCGGCGGACGCGTGGTGCTGCGGGTCCTCCCTGTGCCGCCCGAGGGCGAGGACCTGGTCGCCTTCGAGGTCAGCGACACCGGCACGGGCATCACCCCCGACCAGCTGGCCGGGCTCTTCGAGCCCTACGTGCAGGCCGCGGCGTCGGTCACCCGCACCCACGGCGGCACCGGCCTCGGCCTGACCATCGCCCAGCAGCTCGTCGAGGCGATGGGCGGCACCCTCACCGTCGACAGCACGGTGGGAGAGGGCACGACCTTCCGCTTCACCGTCCGGCTGCCGGCGGCGGTCCCAGAGCCCGAACCCGCGCCCGAGCCCGCCCCCGCGCCGACCGACGGCCCGCGGACCCGCGAGCCGCTGCGCGTGCTCGTCGCCGAGGACGACGACCTCAGCAGGGAGCTCCTCGCGCACATGGTCGAGATCCTCGGGCACCACGCCGACGTGGTCGGCGACGGCGAGGCGGCCGTCGCCGCCGCCGGGGCGACCGACTACGACGTCGTGCTCCTCGACCGCCGGATGCCGGGGCTCGACGGGCCCGAGGCGGCCCGCCGCATCCGTGAGCAGCACCCCGGCCCGCGCCCGCGGATCGTCTCGATCAGCGGCAGCGACGGCGGGTTCGGAGCGGCGGTCGACGACGAGGTCCCCAAGCCGTTCGTCCTGGCCGACGTCGCCGCGGCCCTCGACCGGGTCGACCTCACCCTCGGGGTGAGTGCGGCCGGACCGTCCTCCCTACGATGACGGCGTGCTGAATCCTGACGTGGCGCCCTACGACGCCCTGCTCCTGGTCTCCTTCGGCGGGCCCGAGGGACCCGACGACGTGGTGCCGTTCCTCGAGAACGTCACCCGCGGCCGCGGCATCCCCCGTGAGCGGCTCGAGGAGGTCGGGCAGCACTACCACCTCTTCGGCGGCCGCTCGCCGATCAACGACCAGAACCGTGAGTTCCTCGCCGCCCTGCGCGTCGACCTCGACGAGCACGGCATCGACCTGCCGCTCTACTGGGGCAACCGCAACTGGGACCCCTACCTGCGCGACACCCTGGCCCAGATGGCCGCCGACGGGGTCCAGCGCGTGGCCTGCTTCGTGACCAGCGCCTACTCGTCGTGGTCGAGCTGCCGGCAGTACCGCGAGAACCTCTTCGACGCCGTCGACGCGCTCCCCGACGGAGCCCCGGCGCCCCGCCTCGACAAGCTGCGCCACTACTTCAACCACCCGGGCTTCGTCGCCCCGGTCGTCGACGCGACCATGGAGGCGCTCGCCGAGCTGCCGGACGACGCACACATCGCGTTCGTCACCCACTCGATCCCGACCGCGATGAACGACTCCAGCGGCCCCCCGGACCGCGAGGGCACCTACGTCACCCAGCACCGCGACGTCGCCCAGGTGGTCGTCGACACGATCTTCGAGCGCACCGGACGCCGGCACCACCACGACCTCGTCTTCTGCTCGCGCTCCGGTGCGCCGCACATCCCGTGGCTCGAGCCCGACGTCAACGACCACCTCGAGGAGCTGGCTGCCGCCGGCGTCCCCGGGGTCGCGGTCGTGCCGGTCGGCTTCGTCTCCGACCACATGGAGGTCATCTACGACCTCGACACCGAGGCCGAGGAGACCGCCGAGCGGCTCGGCCTGCCGTTCCGCCGCGCCGCGACCCCCGGCAACGACCCGCGCTTCGTGGCCGTCGTGCGCGACCTGCTGCTCGAGCGGGCCGCCGTCGAGCGCGGCGAGGACGTCGCCCGGGCCGCCGAGGGCACCTTCGGCGCCTGCTGGGACCGCTGCCCGGTCGGCTGCTGCCCCAACCCGCGCGCCGACCGGCCCACGCTCACCGGCATGCCGGAGTGACGGCCCGCACCCCCGCCTCCCGCGAGCTCGTCGAGGAGCTGGCCGACCTCGCCGTCGCCGTGGCCCGCGAGGCCGCGGTGCTCGTGCGCACCCGCGCCCGCGGCACGGTCGTCGTCGCCGACACCAAGACCAGCGCGATCGACGTCGTGACCGAGGCCGACCGGGCCACCGAGGCCCTGGTGCGCGAGCGGATCCTCGCCCGCCGCCCCGACGACGCGATCCTCGGCGAGGAGGGCGACGACGTCGCCGGCACCACCGGGGTGCGCTGGGTCGTCGACCCGATCGACGGCACCGTCAACTTCCTCTACGGCATCCCGCAGTACGCCGTCTCCCTGGCCGCCGAGGTCGACGGCGAGGCCGTCGCCGGCGTCGTGGTCGACGTGGCCAAGGACGTCGTCTACGTCGCCCGCCCCGGCCCCGACGGGGCCACCGTGGCGCTGCGCGACGGCACGCCGATCTCGGTGGGGGAGCCGCGCCCCCTCGGCGAGCGACTGATCGGCACCGGCTTCTCCTACGTCACCGACGTCAAGGTGGTCCAGGCGGCCGCTGTCGGCGCCCTGCTGCCCCGCATCCGCGACGTACGCCGGCTCGGCTCCTGCGCCCTCGACCTGTGCCACGTGGCCGAGGGACTGCTCGACGGCTACGTCGAGGAGGGCGTCAACCTGTGGGACCACGCCGCCGGCGGGTTGGTCGCCCGGGCCGCCGGCGCGCGCACCGAGACCGGCCGTGGCGCCGGCGGCCTGACCCTGCTGCTGTGTGCTCCCTCACACGGGTTCGACGACCTGCGTGCGGCCACCCACGAGGCCGGTTTCTGGGCGGAATAGCCCGCCGTGGCGGGGCGTTCTCAGCCCCGTTCCCGGACCGGTGTTCCCTGGGGTGGACCGATGGTGCATGATCTGCCGCGCCGGGGCCGGGGGACACGGCATCCAAGGACCGTAAACGTGGAGGGGAGTGAGCGACGCGATGGCTACTGACTACGACGCACCGCGCAAGAACGAGGAAGACCAGTCCGAGGAGAGCATCGAGGAGCTCAAGGCGCGACGGCACGACAAGAACTCCGGCAAGGTCGACGAGGACGAGACCGAGGCCGCCGAGGCCTTCGAGCTGCCCGGCGCCGACCTCTCGCACGAGGAGCTCGCGGTCGAGGTCAAGCCGAAGCAGGAGGACGAGTTCACCTGCATGAGCTGCTTCCTCGTGCACCACCGCAGCCAGCTCGCCGACGAGAAGAAGATGATCTGCCGCGACTGTGTGTGATGGTCGCCTCCGACCGGCTCGCGCCTGGCTGGCCGACCTGGCCTGGTAGCGCTGCCGCCGGTCTGGTGGCGGCCGCCCGGGCGCAGGAGCCGGTCTCCGGCTCCGTGCGCCCTGTGGTCACCTCCTGCTGTGGCCCGGGCGCCTGTTTGCTGGTCGGCTTCGCTTCTGCGGTCGGAGCGAACCTATGGCCCGCCACTCCTCGTGGGTGGCGGGTCGACGTACGTCCACGGTGGTTGAGGTGCGAGGAGCCCTGGCGACGAGCCTCGAAACCACCGCAGCCGGTCTGCCCGACCGGACCGACGACGAGGCAGGCGGCCGCCACCCAGACCGGCGGCAGCCCTCAGCGACGACGGGCGGCCAGCCAGGCGCGGGTCAGCCAGAGGCGACCATCCAGCGCAGCTACTGGCCGTCCTTGTGGAGGCCCGGGGGCAGGTGGCCGGTGGAGCGGGCGTAGTAGGAGGCGGCCCGGCGCTGGGCGAGCATGCGGGCCAGGCCGACGAAGGCGCCGCTGAAGACCGCCCAGGCGACGGCCTCGCGCAGCTGCACGTCGGGGTCGGCGGGGTTCTCCGGGGGCTTCTTGCGGGTCGCGGTCCTCCAGGTGGCGTTGAGCCCCTTCTTGGCCACGGCGGCAGCGCCGAGCGCGGAGACGAGCGAGAAGACCGACCAGATCTTGGAGCTGTCGGGAGCGCCTGAGGCGTCTTTCTTGGCCATGCCCAGACCCTATAGCGCCGGGTCCGCGGGGTGAGGACCTAGGGCGTCGAGCCGTGCCCGGTGAGGGCTCGTACGGCGCCGGCGAGGTCGTCGGGGTGGCGGGTGCTGACCAGCCAGTACGGCGCCGGGTCGGCCGGGTCGGTGATCTCGATGCGGACCGCGCGCTTGAGGTAGGGACGCAGCAGCAGGAACGCTCGGGCGTCGGCCTCGACCCCGGCCGCACGGCGGGCCTGCTCGGCGTCGAGGGACTCGGCGGTACCGAGGTGACGAGCCTCGATACGGGCCCGCCCCACGCGCAGCGAGTCGTAGTCGACGACGATCCGGCTCGCGCCGTAGCTGCGCAGCAGCACCGTCAGCAGCGTCAGGGCCAGCGCGGTGACGACCCAGGCGAGGGGGCCCGGGACGGCGACGACGAGGGCCAGCCAGAGCGACGCGACCAGCATCCAGCCCTGGACCCACCAACGCAGCGGCACGGTGAGCTTCTCGTCGTACACCGTGGCCACCAGGCAAGGGTCCCATCCGGCCGGTCGCGAGTCACCACGAGGTCCCCACGCAGGTCCGACTAGGGTCCGGGCGTGCCCGACCTCGAGATCCAGGTGGTCCGACTCGACCCCGACCTCCCGCTGCCCGCCTACGCCCACCCGGGCGACGCGGGCGCCGACCTGCTCACCACCGTCGACGTCACCCTCGCGCCGGGGGAGCGCGCCCTGGTGCCGACCGGGGTGGCGATCGCACTGCCCGACGGCTTCGTGGCCCTGGTGCACCCGCGTTCGGGGCTGGCCGCGCGGCACGGGCTGTCGATCGTCAACACCCCGGGCACCGTCGACGCCGGCTACCGCGGCGAGATCAAGGTGCTCCTGGTCAACCACGACCGGCACGAGCCGATCGAGCTGCGTCGCGGCGACCGCGTCGCCCAGCTCGTGGTGCAGCGCTTCGAGCGCGCGGCGTTCGTCGAGGTCGACCGCCTCCCCGCGAGCGCGCGAGGGTCCGGGGGCTACGGTTCTACCGGTGGGTTCGGTGCTGCCGACCCCCCGCCAGACCCCCACGACAGCCCAGCCCCCTCCGTCCCCGTCCCAGGAGAGTCCTCGTGAAGTTCCGCCGCAAGTCCGCCGACGAGAAGGCGCAGGAGGCCCTCGACGTGGAGACCGCGACGGCGCACGACCAGGAGCCGCAGGAGCCGCTCGTGGGGCCCTTCGACGCCGAGGACCTCCCCGACGACGGGCTCCAGCGCGTCGACCTGGGCTCCCTGCTCATCGCGCCGCCCGACGACCGCGAGCTGCGCATGCAGGTCGACGAGACCACCGGCGAGGTGCAGTCGGTGATGCTGGCCGGTGCCGACGGGGCGCTCGAGCTGCGGGCTTTCGCCGCCCCGCGCCACGGCGACCTGTGGAGCGAGGTCCGGCCCAAGATCGCCGCCGACATGGCCCAGCGCGGCGGCACCGCCACCGAGCGCGAGGGCCGCTTCGGCGCCGAGCTCGTCTGCGCGATCCAGGTCCAGCGCCCCGAGGGCAACGGGGTGCAGAACTCCCGCATCATCGGCATCAACGGCTCGCGCTGGCTCCTGCGCGCGACCTTCCTCGGCACCCCGGCCCGCGACCTCGACGCGTCGGGCGACTGGGAGGACCTGCTCACCCAGGTCGCCGTGCGCCGGGGCGGCAACCCGATGATGGTCGGCGAGCCGCTGCCCCTGGTGCTCCCCGAGAGCGCACGGCGCGTGCAGGGCTGAGGTCCCGTGCCCGAGAAGAGCCGACTGAGGCGCAGCATCAGCAAGTGGGCCAACCCTGACACCGGCTACGCGCGTGACATGCGCGCGACCTACGTCGGCTCGGGCAACGTCTGCATCGCCGATGCCCCCGACCGTGAGCTGGTGACCCTGCGCGGCACGATCCGCACGATCACGGTCCGCCCGCGCGGCGGCGTACCCGCCCTCGAGGCCGAGCTCTACGACGGCTCCGGCGTGCTGACGATCGTCTGGCTGGGCCGGCGCCAGATCGCGGGCATCGACCCGGGCCGCTCGGTGCAGGTGCGGGCGCGCATCGGCGTCCACGACGGCCACCGGATCATCTACAACCCGCGCTACGAGCTGCTGTCGACGTGAGCGACGAGATCGATCGCCGGGCCGACAGTGCCCCGCACGCCGCGTCGGAGCCGACCGCGATGGTCGAGACCGTCGAGGCGATGGTGCGCCAGCAGATGGCCAAGGCGCTGGGCGGGCGGCGCGGCATGCTGGAGGCGGCGATCCCGGGTCTGCTGTTCACCGCCATCTGGCTGCCCACCAAGGACCTGCGCCTGGCCCTGGTCGTCAGCCTGGTCTCCGCCGGGGTCGCGCTCGTGCTCCGGCTGATCCAGCGCAGCACCCTGCAGTACGTCCTCAACGCCGTGTTCTCCATCGGCATCGGCTACGTCTTCGTGCGTCTGGCCGCCCGCGGCGGTGGCTCCGCGGACGACCAGGCCCTGGCGTTCTTCCTGCCCGGGATCATCTACAGCCTGGTCTACACCATCCTGCTGTTCGGCTCGGTCGCCGTGCGCTGGCCCGCGATCGGCTTCATGCTCGGCAGCGTGACCGGTGACCCCACCGCCTGGCACGCCGAGCCCCAGGTCGTCCGGCTGTGCGGGCGCCTCACGCTCCTGCTCGGTGCCCCGGGCGCGATCGGCGTGCTGCTGCAGGGACCGGTGTGGCTGCTCGGCTGGCAGGACGTCATCGGCACCGGCACCGCCGTCGCGATCATCGCCGCACTGCGCTACGGCCTGGGCTGGCCGCTGCGGATCGCGTCGTGGTCGGCGATGGTGTGGCTGCTGGCCCGCAACGCGACACCCCTCGACTCCGCTGAGGGCCGCCCCGCACCGGGCTGACCCGACCGGGCTGACCCGACCGGGCTGACCCGACCGGGCTGACCCGACCGGGCCGACCCGACCGGGCCGAGCGTGCTGCGTCAGCCGCCGTGCAGGCGCGGGGCCAGCATCCGCTCGAGCTCGTCCTCGCCCTCGGCGCCGACGACGAAGAGCAGCTCGTCGCCCGACTCGACCGGCTGCTCGGGGTCGGGCACGTAGACCTGGCCGTCGCGCAGGATCGTGACCAGCGCGCAGTTCTCGGGGAAGGGGATCAGCCCTACCGGCTTGCCGACGTAGGGGGAGTCGCCCGGCAACGTCATCTCGACGAGGTTGGCGTTGCCCTGGCGGAAGGTGAACAGCCGCACCAGGTCGCCGACGGTGACGGCCTCCTCGACCAGCGCCGACATGATGCGTGGGGTCGAGACGTTGACGTCGACGCCCCACGCCTCGGTGAACAGCCACTCGTTGTTGGGGTGGTTGACCCGACCGACGGTGCGAGGGACCCCGAACTCCGTCTTGGCCAGCAGCGAGGTCACCAGGTTGACCTTGTCGTCGCCGGTGGCGGCGATGACGACGTCGCACTTGTCGAGACGCGCCTCCTGCAGCGACGACATCTCGCAGGAGTCGGCCAGCAGCCACTCGGCGTCGGGGACGCGCTCGGGCATCACCGAGCGGGGGTTCTTGTCGATCAGCAGGACCTCGTGGCCGTTGCCGATCAGCTCGCGGGCGATCGAGCGGCCGACGGCGCCGGCGCCGGCGATGGCGACTCTCATGCTCGGGTCCTCATCCGGGTCCTCATCCGTGGTGCTCCTCTGGGCCGTTCTTGATGACCTCGAACACGTGTCCGGCGTCGGACTCGCGCATGACCAGGTGGATCAGGTCGTTCTCCTGGATGACGGTCTGACGGTCGGGCAGCATGCCCTCGCCGAGCCGGTCGATCCAGGCGATCCGTCCACCGGTCTGCAGCTGGAGGTCGACGGTGCGCTGGCCCACCCACACCTCGGGGATCGGGACCTGGTCGACCCGGATGGCGCCGCTGGGATCGCGGAAGTCGGGCTCGGCGCCGGCCGGCAGGATGCGGCGCAGCACCTGGTCGGCGGTCCACTTGACGGTCGCGACGGTCGTGATGCCGAGCCGCTGGTAGACCTCGGCGCGACCGGGGTCGTAGATGCGGGCGACGACCTGCTGGATGCCGAACTGCTCGCGTGCGACACGCGCGGCGATGATGTTGGAGTTGTCACCGCTCGAGACGGCGGCGAACGCGTCGGCCCGCTTGATCCCGGCCTTCTCCAGCACCTGCTGGTCGAACCCGTAGCCGGTCACCTTGTCGCCGTTGAAGGCCGGTCCCAGACGCCGGAAGGCGTCGGGCTCGCTGTCGATGACGGCGACGGTGTGGTTGCGGTCCTCGAGGCTGCGGGCCAGGGTCGAGCCCACCCGGCCACAGCCCATGATCACGACATGCACGACGTCACCCTAGTGCGGGGAGCACCGATCGCGTCGGGCACCGTACTCTTTCGGCTCGTGGGTGTCGGAGATGTCTCTAAGCGGATCCTGCTCGGACGCAAGCTCCGGTCCGCGCAGCTGGGCGAGACCCTGCTGCCCAAGCGCATCGCGCTCCCCATCTTCGCCAGCGACGCCCTGTCGTCGGTCGCCTACGCGCCCGACGAGGTCTTCATCATGCTGTCGCTGGCCGGGGCGTCCTACTACGTGTGGTCGTGGAAGATCGCGATCGCCGTCGCCCTCGTCATGGCGGCCGTGATCGCCTCCTACCGCCAGACCGTCCACGCCTACCCCAGCGGCGGCGGTGACTACGAGGTCGCCACGGTCAACCTCGGTCGCAAGGCCGGCACCACGGTCGCGAGCGCCCTGCTGGTCGACTACGTCTTGACCGTGGCGGTGTCGATCTCGGCCGCCGCGCAGTACGCCGGCGCGGCCATCCCTGTGCTCCACGACCACGAGGCCACCTTCGCCTCGGCGATGGTCATCCTGCTGATGTCGATGAACCTGCGCGGCATCCGTGAGTCCGGCACGTTCTTCGCGGTCCCGACCTACGCCTTCATGGCGGCGGTGATCGGGATGTGTCTCTTCGGGTTCCTGCGACTGGCCGAGGGCACGCTGCCCGACGTCGAGAGTGCCGACCTGACGATCCTGCCCGACCCGAGCTACGAGGGGTCGCTGACGACGGTCGCGCTGCTGTTCCTGCTGGCGCGCGCCTTCTCCTCGGGGTGTGCAGCCCTGACCGGTGTCGAGGCGATCTCCAACGGCGTACCCGCCTTCCAGCGGCCCAAGAGCAAGAACGCCGCGACGACGCTGCTCCTGCTCGGCATGATCGCCATCACGATGATGGTCAGCGTCATCGTCCTGGCCAAGCAGATGGGCTTGAAGTACGTCGACCCGGCCGACCTCGACCGGTTGGTGCAGGCTGACGGCACCCCGGTGCCGTCCGACTACGAGCAGAACGCCGTCATCGCGCAGATCGCCAAGGCGGTGTTCAGCGACTTCCCGCCCGGCTTCTACGCGGTCGTCGTGGTCACCGGCATCATCCTGGTGCTGGCCGCCAACACGGCGTTCAACGGCTTCCCGGTCCTGGGCTCGATCCTGGCCAAGGACGGCCTGGCCCCCCGCGCGCTCGGCTCGCGCGGCGACCGGCTCGCCTACTCCAACGGCATCCTGTTCCTGGCGGTGATGGCGATCATCCTGATCGTCATCTTCAACGCCGAGACCACCCGGCTGATCCAGCTCTACATCGTCGGGGTGTTCGTCTCCTTCAACCTCAGCCAGCTCGGCATGATCCGTCACTGGACGCGCCACCTGGCCACCGAGCGCGACAGCGTCACCCGGCTGCGGATGCAGCGCTCCCGGGTCATCAACACCATCGGGCTGTCGTTCACCGCGGTCGTGCTCGTGGTCGTGCTCATCACCAAGTTCCTGGCCGGCGCCTGGATCACGATCCTCGCGATGGCGTTCTTCTACGCGCTGATGGTCGGCATCCGCGGTCACTACGACAAGGTGGCGCTCGAGCTCGCGGCCGACGAGGGCGACAAGGTCATGCCCACCCGGGTGCACGCCATCGTGCTGGTCTCCAAGGTGCACAAGCCGACCCTGCGGGCCCTGGCCTTCGCCAAGGCCTCGCGCCCCAACGTCCTCGAGGCGGTCTACGTCGCCACCGACCCGCGCGAGACCAACGCGCTGGTCGAGCAGTGGGAGAGCCGCAACCTGGGCGTGCCGCTCAAGCTGCTGCACTCGCCCTACCGCGAGCTGGTCAACCCGATCGTCTCCTACGCCACCGAGATCCGGCGGGCCAACCCGCGCGGCGTCGTGGCGGTCTACATCCCCGAGTACGTCGTCGGGCGCTGGTGGGAGCAGCTGCTGCACAACCAGACCGCGCTGCGGCTCAAGGGCCGCCTGCTCTTCACCCCCGGCGTCATGGTCACCTCCGTGCCCTACCAGCTGCGTTCCTCGCAGATCGCCGTCGAGCGCGAGGAGCGCGAGACGTTCCGCATCAAGGCCGGCGACCTGCGTCGGGGCCAGGTCGACGAGCGCCCCCGCACCCGCGGCCCGCGCACGTGACCCCGTCCTCCGGCGGTACCCGGGGCCGCCGGCCCCGCACCCGCCAGCCCCGCGGCGCCTCCCGCGTCGGAGCGCGCTTCGAGGTCGAGGTCGGCCCGGTCGGCCACGGCGGGTTCTGCGTCGCGCGCCACGAGGGCCGCGCGGTGTTCGTGCGTCACGCCCTGCCGCGGGAGCGGGTCGTCGTGCTCGTCACCGAGGGCACCGAGGGCGACCGCTTCTGGCGGGCCGACGCCGTCGAGGTGCTGCAGGCCTCCCCGCACCGCGTCGAGCCGCCCTGCCCGTACGCCGGCCCCGACGCCTGCGGCGGGTGCGACCTCCAGCACGTGGCCGTGCCCCACCAGCGCGAGCTGAAGGCCGCCGTCGTCGCCGAGCAGCTGCGCCGTCTGGCCGGGCTCGAGGTCGACGTCGTGGTCGAGGAGGTGCCTGGCGACACGCCTCCCGGCAGCGGCCTCGGCTGGCGCACCAGGCAGCGCTACTCGCGGTTGCCCGACGGCGGGCGGGCCATGCGCAAGCACCGCTCCCACGACCTCGTGCCCGTCGACCAGTGCCTGCTCGAGTCGCCCGACCCGTCGCCGCACCACGTGCTCGGCGTCGACTTCGCCGTCGAGGCCGACGGGTTCTGGCAGGTCCACCCCAGGGCGCCGGCGATCCTGGTCGACGCCGTGCTCGCCGTCCTCGACCCGCGGCCCGGCGAGTCCGTGCTCGACCTCTACGCCGGCGTCGGGCTCTTCGCCCGCTTCCTGGGGGACCGGGTCGGTGACGCCGCGCTCGTCACGATGGTCGAGGGCGACCGCACCGCCGCCTCGCACGCGGCCGACAACGTGCCGGGCGCGACCGTCCTGACCGGTGACGTCGCGACCGTCCTGGCGGGCCTCCCTGCCGACCCCGTCGCGCCGGTCGACCTCGTGGTCCTCGACCCGCCCCGCGAGGGCGCCAAGCGCGCGGTCGTCGAGCAGGTCGTCGCCCGGGCCCCGCGCGCGATCGCCTACGTCGCCTGCGACCCCGCGGCCCTGGCCCGCGACGTCGCGATCCTCGCCGAGCACGGCTACGGCCTGGTGAGCCTGCGGGCGTTCGACCTGTTCCCCATGACGTCACACGTTGAGGTCGTGGCGTTGTTGTCGAGAGGCAGTTGAACGCTGTCGAGGGCGGCAGACAGCACCAGCACCAGCAGTAGTGCAACAGCCTCGATCACCGCGATCCAGGAGTACGGCGCGCAGACATCTGGAGCGGGCCGCGCCAGCCCACGTCGGCCCGAAGATCTCGCCCTTTCCGAGGAACTCGCACTGTGCGGACACCGGGGCGCGCAAGCGGGATATCGGGCAGCAGCGCAGTGAGTGAGGCTTGAGCGGCGGTGGCTCCGTTCCGAGGAGCCGGTGAGACAGGAGGACGTCCATGAGCGACTTACAGGTTCCGGCAGCCATCGAACAGGCCCTGACAGAGGCGGACGCATCGCTGGACCGACTCGGTCGTGCACTCGGGCAGCTGGCCGACGGTGACCTCCACCGTGCTCACCGCGACGGGGGCTGGACGGTCGCTCAGGTGATCTCGCACATCAACATGAGCGCGATCCTGTGGCTCGGCGACATCAAGCGCCTCGAGAACGACCCGGACCTCGACTTCGTGTTCCGCGAGGAGGTCGGACACGATCTGCTCGGCTATCCTCCGCCCACGATCGACCTGGCACTCAAGCAGCTGGCCAGCACCCGTCGCACCCTCACCACTGCCGGCCCGGCCGTCTCGGGCGAGGTGCTGGCGCGCACCGTCACCATCCCGGACCTCGGCACCATGACCGTCGAGGAATGGACGCCGCTGATCATCGGGCACGCCTCGGGTCATGCGGAGCAGGCCTTCGAGATCATGCGCGACCGCGAGTTCGCGCCCGAGGGGCTCTGATGAAGGCGGCGGTGCTCGTCGGCCTCGAACAGGTCGAGCTGCAGGAGCGTCCCGAGCCCGAGGCCCGCCCGGGGTGGGTCGTGGTGAAGGTGGAGTCGGCGTCGCTCTGCGGGACGGACGCCCACCAGTACGACGGTCGTATCGATACCCCCTTCCCACGCGTGCCCGGTCACGACTTCGCCGGCCGCGTGGAAAGCATCGGCGACGACGTCGACCCGACCTGGGTGGGCCGTGCGGTCGCCGTCAAGCCGTCGCTGCCGTGCGGTGAGTGCCTGGAGTGCGCCCAGGACAAGCCCTTCGACTGCAAGAAGAAGAAGCTCATCGGCCTGTGGTCCGACGGCTGCCTGACCGAGAAGATCGCCGTGCCGGTGGTGAACCTCATCCCGCGCCCCGACGACGTCGAGGCGTGGCAGGCCTCCTTGCTCGAGCCGATCGCGGTAGGACTCAACACCGTCGACCGACTCCGGATCCTGCTCGGTGAGACCGTCGTCGTGCTGGGTCAGGGCCCGATCGGCTTGGCACTCACCAGGCTGTGCGCGCTCTCGGGTGCCGGTCGGTTGATCGTCACCGACGCCCGCGAGGCGCCGTTCACGGTCTCGCGCTCCTACGGCGCCAGCGACTGCCTCGACGTCACCCAGGTCGACGCGAGGGACCGCGTCCTCGAGCTCACCGAGGGCCTTGGTGCCGACATCGTCATCGAGACCTCCGGCTTCCCGTCGTCGTCGGCGATGGTGCTCGACCTCGTCCGCAAGGAGGGCAAGGTCGCCCACATCGGCTGGGCCAACGACCTACCGCCCCTGCCGGTCATCCCGATCATGGCCAAGACCCTCACCGTCTTCGGTGTCGGCGGCAACGGCGGTCGCGGCCAGTACGAGCGGGCGCTCGAGCTGGTGCGCACCGGACGGCTCGATCTCGGTCCGATGGTCACCCATCGCTTCTCACTCGATGACATCGCCGAGGCGTTCGCGGTGGCCGCCTCGAAGTCCGACGGGGCGATCAAGGTCGTCGTCACCCCGTGATCTCCACCCGCCACGCAGGCGTGCCCCGCAAGGGGCCACGCCAGCGTGGCTGCGCTGACGGTCAGCCCGCTGCGCGCTTGTAGGGGTCCGGAGGGAACCACCCGCGCTCGACGACCCGCTGCGACCACGCCTCGAGTCGCTCCACGACACCGTCGAGGTCGGCGCCGATGGCGTCCACCGCACCCTGCGCCGATCGGTCGGTCGCCGACTCGAGGTCACGCCGTACCTGGGTGCCCGTCTCGGTCAGTCGCCCGTCTGCGACCCAGCCACGCTCCTCGAGGGCACCGGTCGCGGCGCTCATGGCGTCGGGACTCCAGGCCCGTGAGCCCGTGTATGCCAACGGGTCCCACCCGACCCAGAGCTCGGTGAGCTGGTTGGCCTGGACCCCGTCGATGCCGGCAGCGACGAGCACGGCGAGATGGCCGTCGCCCCGGTGCTCGCGCAGGATCGAGCACGCGTGCCAGAGCTGGCCGAGGAGGTCCTCAGGCCAGGGCAGGGCCGTGAGGCCCGCGTGCAGTGCGCGTCCCGTCGGGTCCGCCGCATCGGTTGCGCGGCGCAGCACCGCGACCACCTCCGCGAGGTCGTCGGGCCGGCCCAGGCACTCCTCCAGCGCGGCGATGGTCCCCCGCTCCTTGGCCGCGCGGACGTCCGCGATGTCGCAGACGGCTCGACCGGCAACGAAGAGCCCGGCCACCAGGCCGGGCTCGAAGACCCCGAACGCGGCGGCCACGACGGACGGCTCGGCGTCGCCGAGCACGCACCCCCGTCCGTAGACGTAGCCCTGGAGGAAATCCAGGCCCAGCGCCGCGTAGGCGTCGTAGGCAGGCTCGCTCCAGAAGCAGACGGTCGCGATCGGCTCGATCGCGTCCCGGAGCCGGCGTGCGGGGCTCGACCAGTCGAGCGTGCGAACATCACCATCGCGGCCACCGAAGAAGGCGGCCCGTGCCTCTGCGTAGTCCATGCGCCGGATCGTGCACCTCCGGCAGGTCCGGCACCAGAGCCGTCGCGAGAGTCTGCAGCGAGCGGACAACAGTGTGCAGCGGCCGGATACCCCCGACCCCCGCCGTCGGCGACGCTGCTGGCAACCGGCAGAGGAGGCAGGCGGATGGTTCCGGCGAACGTTCCCGTGACGGTGGACGTGGTGGAGGTGGGGCCGCGCGACGGGCTCCAGAACGAGGCCCGCACGCTCGACGTCGAGACGCGGGTCACGCTGATCGATCGGCTCGCCCGCGGGGGCGCCCGACGGATCGAGGCCGTGAGCTTCGTGCGTCCTGACCGTGTGCCGCAGATGGCGCACGCGGAGCAGGTGCTCGACGCGCTGCCACCGCTCCCGGGGGTCGACCTGATCGGCCTCGTCCTCAACCGACGCGGCGCCGAGCGCGCTGCGCGCACCCGCTGCGCCGAGCTGAACATGGTCGTGCCGGTGACCGACACGTTCGCGGTGCGCAACCAGGGAGCGCCGACCGCTGCCCTCCTCGAGCAGGCCGCCGGCGTGGTCGACGCGGCTCGTGCGTCGGGTCAGCGGGTCTCGGTGACGCTCGCCGTCGCGTTCGGCTGCCCGTTCGAGGGTGCCGTCGCGCCCGAGCAGGTGGCGCCGGTGGTGGACGCGGTCGTGGCGCTGGGCGTCGACGAGCTGGCCTTCGCCGACACCGTCGGCGTAGGCGTGCCGCCCCAGGTCGACGCGCTGGCGTCACTGATGCCCGCAGACGTCGCACCACCACGACTGCGCTTCCACTTCCACAACACCCGCAACACCGGGTACGCGAACGCCTGGGCCGCCACTCGCCTCGACCTGAGCCGTCACGGTGACCGTGTGGCGCTGGACGCCTCGGTCGGCGGCTTCGGCGGCTGCCCCTTCGCGCCGGCAGCGACGGGCAACATCGCGACGGAGGACCTGCTGCACCTGCTGCGGCGAGCCGGAGTCGCCGTGACGGGCGCCGACCCGAACGACCTCGGCGCGCTCGCGGATGCCGCGTCGTGGCTCTCCCAGCGGCTCGGCAGCCCGGTGCAGGCGCTGCTGGGCAGGGCCGGGGACTTCCCACCCCGGGAGCGCCGGTGACCGCCGGGGGGCCGGCCCGCGAACCGTGGCCGCTCGACCCCCTACGGCCCCTGACCGGGCTGCGCGTCGTCGAGCTGGGGAACTACATCGCAGCGCCCACAGCCGGGCGGTTGCTCGCCGACTTCGGCGCCGAGGTGATCAAGGTGGAGCGTCCGCACACAGGCGACGAGCTGCGCACCTGGCGGCTCTACGGCGGCGACACCTCGCTGCTCTACCGCACCATCAACCGCAACAAGCGTTCGGTGGAGGTCGACCTGAGCACCGAGGAGGGACGCGACACGATACTGACGCTGTTGCGAACCACCGACGCGCTGATCGAGAACTTCCGCCCTGGCACCCTGGACCGGTGGGGCCTGACCGCCGAGGTGCTCGCGGGGGCCAATCCCGAGCTGGTCGTCGCCCGGGTCTCGGCCTTCGGTCAGACCGGACCGATGGCCGAGCGTCCTGGGTTCGCGGCCGTGGCCGAGGGCTTCGGCGGTATGCGCGACCTGGTCGGAGACCCCGACCGACCACCGGCACGCGTGGGCGTCTCGATCGGTGATTCGATCGCTGGCCTCTACGCAGCCTTCGGTGTCGTGATGAGCCTGTTGGACCGCGAGCGTCGCCGCCATGTGGCGGCCGCCCCGGTCACGCCCGTGCAGCGCCACGTGGACGTCGCGCTGCACGAGGCGGTCTTCTCGATGATGGAGTCACTCATCCCCGACTACTCCGCCTACCAGGTGCTCCGACGGCGCACCGGCGGTCGGATGGAGGGGATCGCCCCGTCGAACGCCTACGAGTGCGCCGACGACTCGTCGGTCGTGATCGCCGGCAACGGGGACTCGATCTTCGTCCGGCTGATGCGCACCATCGGGCGCGACGACCTCGCCGAGGACGCCGGCCTGGCCGGCAACGCCGGCCGCTGGACGCGTCGTGACGAGCTCGACGAGGCCATCGAGGCCTGGACCCGCACGCGTCCGCGCGACGAGGTGTTGCGTCGGCTCGAGGAGGCGTCGGTGCCGGCCGGGCCGATCTACCGTGCCGCCGACATCGTCGACGACGAGCAGTACCGTGCGCGCAAGATGGTGCAGGAGCTGCCGGTCGAGATCGATGGGCGGGTGCGCGCCGTCGCGTTCCCCGGTGTGGTGCCGCTGCTGGGCGACACCTCACTGCCGGTCGCCCACCTGGGCCCCGACCTGGGCGCTGACAACGACTGGCTGCGAGAGCGCCTGGAGGAGGAGTCCTGACGTGAGCGAGATCCCGCGGGTGCAGGAACCCGACATCGAGGTGCTACGTGCGGTCTCCCGGAGGGTGCTGTGGCTCTCGAGCGCGATCGTCGACGCCGCGAACCGTGGCCGGCCGAACGTGAGCGGTGTCAAGGTGGGTGGCCACCAGGCGTCCTCCGCCTCCATGGTCGACATCATGGTGGCGCTGTGGTTCCACGACCTCACGTCGCTGGACCGGGTCTCGGTCAAGCCGCACGCCTCGCCCGTGCTGCACGCCGTCAATCACCTCCTCGGACACCTCGACGCCCGCTACCTGCCGACGCTGAGGCAGAAGGGTGGGCTGCAGAGCTACCCGTCGCGCCAGAAGGATCCTGATCCGGTCGACTTCTCCACCGGCTCGGTCGGTATCGGTGCGACTGCGACCCTGTGGGCCGCGATCGCCCACCGCTACGTGCGCAGCCAGTTCCCCGACGCCCCGCCCGCGGGGCGGTTCATCAGCCTGCTCGGTGACGCCGAGCTCGACGAGGGAGCCATCTGGGAGGCGGTCGCGGACCCGCAGGTGGCGAGCCTCGGCGAGCTGCTGTGGGTCGTCGACCTCAATCGGCAGTCCCTCGACCGGGTCGTCCCTGACATCCAGATCCAGCGGCTCCAAGCGATGTTCGAGGCCGCCGGTTGGCAGGTCGTCACGCTCAAGTGGGGGCGACTGATCTCTGAGCTCTTCGAGCGCCCCGGCGGGCAGGCCCTGCGGACCCGGCTCGAGGCGATGCCCAACGAGGAGTACCAGCGGATGCTACGGGTGGATCCGGCCGAGGTGGCCGCGCGGATCCTCGGTGCCGACCCGGCGCCGGGTCTTGCCGACCTGCTGACGTCCGTGCCGGCGCGGCAGCTGGCGGCGGCAGTCCGCGACCTCGGCGGCCACGACCTCGGCCTGCTGGTCGACACCTTCGCGGCGGTCGACGACCACCGGCCCACCGTGGTGTTCGCCTACACCGTCAAGGGTCGTGGACTGCCCACCGAGGGCCATCCCAACAACCACTCGGTGCTCCTGACCGAGTCGCAGATGGATGCGCTCGCTGACGCCACGGGAGCTGACCTCGCCTCCCCTTGGGCCCCGCTCCCGCAGGACTCGCCCGCCGCCGTACTCGCCGGGCGCAGACGTCAGGAGCTGGCGCGCCCGCCAGTCGCCCACACCGGCGCGGTCTCGGTGCCGACGTCGCTCGGCCGGCCCTCGCGCAAGGAGATCTCCACGCAGGCGGCCCTCGGGCGTCTGCTGGCCGACCTGGTACGCGACGCCCCGCAGCTGGCGTCACGGGTGGTGACAACCAGCCCCGACGTGGCGTCCTCCACCAACCTGGGTGGCTGGATCAACAAGACCGGGGTGTGGTCGGTGGCCGAGCGACACGATTGGTTCGCCGACGACGAGCAACGGTTGCTGCGCTGGTCGGAGTCCCAGAGCGGGCAGCACATCGAGCTGGGCATCGCCGAGGTCAACCTCGTCGGACTTCTCGGCGAGCTCGGCGCGACGTGGTCGCGCTGGGGCGAGCGGCTGATCCCGATCGCCACGCTGTACGACCCCTTCCTCAGCCGGGCGCTCGAGCCGTGGTCGTTCGGCCTGTATGCCGGCGGACAGTCGATCCTGGTCGGCACGCCGAGCGGCGTCACTCTCGCTCCGGAGGGTGGCGCCCACCAGTCGGTGTCCACGCCGTCGATCGGTCTGGAGCAGCCGGCGTGCATCGCCTGGGAGCCGGCCTTCGCCCAGGACCTCGAGTGGACCTTCCTGCACGCGATGCGACAGGTCGGGGTGCCGGACGGCACGTCCGCCTACTTCCGGCTCTCCACTCGACCGGTCGACCCGGGCCTGGCGCGCGTTCCCCACGACGACGTGCTTCGTGAGCGGCGCCGGCGCCAGGTGATCGGCGGTGGCTACCGCATCACCGACCACCCGCCGGTGGACGAGCAGGTCACCCTGGTGGGGACCGGCGCGGTGATGACCGAGGTGCTCGGCGCGGCACGGACCCTGGAGGAGCGAGGCGTCGTGGCGGGCGTCGTGTGCCTCACCAGTGCGGACCTGGTGTTCCGGTCGTTCCAGCAGCGCGGGAGCCGTGCTGCCGGAGAGGGCTCCGGGATCCTCGACCTGCTGCTGCCGCCGTCGCACCGCAGCCCGCTCGTCACGGTCCTCGATGGGCACCCGCACACCCTGGCCTTCCTCGCGGGCGCGCGCGGCGACCGTATCCGTTGCCTCGGCGTCAGCGAGTTCGGCCAGTCCAGCGACCTGGCGGACGCCTACGCGATCCACGGGATCGACGCCGCCTCGATCGTGGAGGCGGCTCTCGACCTGCTGGGACTGTGAGTTCCGGCTCCCGCTCGGGTCGTAGGGTGACCCACGTCACTGTCGAGCGTGGGAGGTGGGCATGAGGGAGTACCTGGCGGGTGACGCGGTGATGTCGACACGCAGCCTCGAGGAGGCTCGTGACGCCGTCACCCGGGTCTACCTGCCGCACGACCTCATCGGTCCGCAGGACGCGATGGACATGCGGCTCAACGCCACGAGCGACCGTTACCTCACCCTGGGGTACCTCACCTACCAGGCCGAGACCGAGCTGCGGATGCCGGCGGCGGAGCAGTGGTACCACATCAACCTGCAGCTCACCGGGAGCACATGGGCCTCGCGCAGCAGCGGCGAGCGCGAGCACACGCCCGCCCAGCACCGCGGCCTGATCCTCAACCCCGAGCAGGCCAACACCGTGCGCTGGTCGGCCGATGCCGAGCAGCTCATCCTCAAGGTGTCGCGCAGCAGCCTCGAGTCGCACCTGTCCGACCTCATCGGGCGTCCGGTCACCGAGATCGTCAACTTCGACTTCGGCCTCGACCTGTCCACGTCGTCCGGACAGTCCCTGCTGCGCTCGGTGGAGTTCCTGGCGACCGAGCTGGAGAAGCCCGGGGGAGTGCGCGACATGCCGCTCGCCCGATCTCAGCTGGAGGCCTACGTCCTCACCAACCTCCTGCACGCCGGGCGCCATCAGTACTCCGACGCGCTGTGCGGGCACGAGGACACCGCTCGGCTGGGCCGGCTCGCGCCGGTCGTGCGCTACATCGACGAGCACGCCGACACCGAGCTGACGCCCGAGCTCCTCGCCCGCGTGGGCTGTGTCAGCGTGCGCACCCTCCACGCCGCCTTCCAGGATCAGCTGGGCGAGTCGCCGATGGCCTACGTCCGCCGGATCCGGCTCGGCAAGGTGCGGGCCGACCTCCTGCGGGCCGACCCCCAGCGCACCCGAGTCACCGACGTGGCCCTTCGGTGGGGCTTCTTCCACCAGTCGCGCTTCGCGCAGCAGTACCGGGAGCAGTTCAGCGAGCTGCCCAGCGCCACGCTGCAGAGCTGAGCGGGACGCACGCCACGCTGCGCCCAGCGGACCTCAGCGAGCAGGAAGCGGATAGTCGGCGCAGGGACGCGCTCGTACCGTCGAGACAGACCACTCGAGCGAGGAGCAGCCCGTGTCCGACATTGCCACCGAGAGCCCCACCCGTGACACCGACGGACTCGAGACCTTCGGCCTCTTCATCGACGGCGAGCAGGTGCCCGCAGCATCCGGGAAGACCTTCGAGTCGAACAACCCCTACACCGGTCGGTCGTGGGCGGTGCTCGCCGACGGCTCCCACGAGGACGTCGACCGGGCCGTCGCCTCGAGTCGAGCGGCCTTCGAGGGCACCTGGCGCCCGATGTCAGGGTTCCAGCGCGCAGCCATCCTGCGCAGGGTCGCAGAGGCCATCACCGACAATGCCGAGCGGCTGGCCCTGCTCGAGGTACGCGACTCCGGCAAGCTCATGCGGGAGATGCGCGGCCAGCTCTTGGGCCTGGGCACGTGGTACTCCTACTTCTCCGGGCTCGCCGACAAGCTGGAGGGTCGCACGGTGCCGGCCCTCGACCCGTCGGCGTACTTCGGCTACACCCTGCGGGAGCCGGCGGGCGTCGTCGGTGCGATCACGCCGTGGAACAGTCCGCTGCTGCTCCTGACGTTCAAGCTCGCCCCACTCCTCGCGGCTGGCTGTACGTGCGTCGTGAAGCCTTCGGAGCACGCACCCGCCTCCACGGTGGCCTTCGCCGAGGTCCTCCACGAGGCGGGGCTGCCGCCCGGGGTCCTCAACGTCGTCACCGGCTGGGACCGCTCGACGGGCGAGGCCCTCGCCGCCCACCGGGGGCTCGACAAGGTCGCCTTCACCGGCAGCACCGCCACCGGCGCGAAGGTTGCGCAGGCGGCTGTCGCGAACATCAACAAGGTGACCCTGGAGCTCGGTGGCAAGTCGCCCCAGGTGGTCTTCCCCGACGCCGACCTCGATGCGGCCGCGAACGGTCTCGTCGCCGGCGTCTTCGCGGCCACGGGCCAGACCTGCATGGCCGGCTCACGGCTGATCGTCCACGAGGACGTGCGCGACGAGCTCGTGGCCCGCGTCGTGGCCCGGGCCGAGGCCATCGTCCAGGGCGACCCCACCGAGGCCGCCACCGAGATGGGACCGGTGGCCAACCGAGCCCAGTACGAGAAGGTGCTCGGCTACCTGCAGGGTGCGCGTGACGAGGGGTGGACCATCGCGACCGGTGGCGTCCCCAACGACGACCTGGGCGGGCTGTTCGTGCGTCCGACGGTCGTCCTCGCCGGGCCCGACGCCACCATCGCCCGCGAGGAGGTCTTCGGTCCGGTGCTGACCGCCTACACCTTCCGCGACGAGGACGAGGCGGTACGGCTGGCCAACGACACCCTGTACGGCCTGGCAGGGGCGGTGTGGACCAAGGACGTGCACCGTGCCCACCGCATGGCGTCTGCCATCCGCGCCGGGACGGTGTGGATCAACGCCTACCGGGTTGTCGCCCCCAACATGCCCTTCGGTGGATTCGGGCTCTCCGGCATCGGTCGCGAGAACGGTTCGGCCGCCGTCGACGAGTACCTGGAGAACAAGTCGGTCTTCGTCGAGCTCACAGGTGGCACCCGGGACCCGTTCAAGCTCGGGTAGCTCGATGTCGGCAACGACGACAAGGCGTCGGGATCGAGTCCGGGGACGCCGTCGATGATTCTCTCGACGGGGTCGTTCGGATCGCGACCGTCGCTGTGGCCGGTCCGTCGGTGGCGAACACGCTGAGGACAGCTGCACGACGCCCGACGACTCGAGCCGGAGGACGTACATCACTCGACGTCGACCAGGGATGGCGCCACCGGCCCTCACTGGCTCTCCGCAGGGTGGGCACCGTCGTGCGCGCTTGCGGACCCGCCGCATCGCGGTCCGGGTAGTGTCGGCTCGCGTTCGATGGCTCCGTTCCTGTAGCCGCGGAGGTATCCCATTGCGCTCGAAGGACGGGGGTCGCAGAGTGCCGGTCCTCCTCCTGGTGGGCGCTGGTCATGCCCACCTCTACGTCGTGAAGCGCGCACGGGAGTTGGCTGCCGCGGGATACAGGGTGCAACTCTTGTCTCCCCCGTTCTTCCATTACAGCGCGGTCGCGTCGGCCACCGCTGCCGGGGTGCTCCCGCAGGAGGCGGGGCGGATCGATGTCAGGGCGCTCGCGCGGGCCTCCGGGGTGGAGCTCTACGAGGCCACCCTGGTCCGGCTCGACCTGGACGCGCGGATCGCCGTCACGTCGGACGGTGCGGCGCTGTCCTACGACGTGCTCTCCTTGAACATCGGGAGCGTGGTCGCGGCGGTGCCCGGCATGCGCGTCGACCCCACCGCCGTGACGGTGAAGCCGCTGAGCGGTCTGGCGGAGCTCGACGAGCGCCTGCGCGATCCGGCCCGGTTGGGCGCCGACGTCACCATCGTGGGTGGCGGCGCCACGGGGTTGGAGCTCGCGGCACACCTTGCGGTGCGTCGAGACGTCGGCAGGGTCCGGGTGGTGGAGTCGGGACGAGACGTCGGCGCCGGCCTTCCCCCGGGTGCCCGGCGACGCCTCAACCGGCTCCTCGCCCAGCGGGGAGTGGAGGTGCGGACGCGGTGTGCGGTCACCGATGTCCGTGAGCGTCGCGTCGTCTGCGCCGACGGGACAGAGATTTCGCACGACGTCGCCCTGATGGCGACCGGTTTGTCGGCTCCGCCGTTGATCACCGAGCTCGGCCTGGGTGATGAACACGGTGTGCCGGTGCGAGACACCCTCCAACACATCGACCTCGACGAGATCTATGCGGTGGGGGACTGTGCTCACTTCACCTCCCAGGCGCTGCCCCGCATCGGCGTCCACGGGGTGCGGCAGGGACCTGTCCTGCTCCGCAGCCTCCTCGACAGGCGGCGGGGACGGCCGCTGCCGGTGTACGAACCCCGACGTCACGCCCTGTCGGTGCTCGACCTCGGTGAGGGTGTCGGGCTCGCGGTGCGGGGGCGCTGGTGGTGGTGCGGCGCCTCGGCGTTGCGACTCAAGCGGCGCATCGACCGGCGGTGGCTGGCGCAGTACCAGGTGGTGGACCCGGGAAGGTCCGCGGGACGTCAGTGGGTTTCTCCGTCGTGACACATCCACGGCACTCGGACGACTCCGCCCAGGGGCCCGCATTCCGGGAGCTGGTGGAACCCGAGATCGAGGTGCTGCTCAGGGTGGCGTTGACCATCACGAACGGCGCGGCCGATGCCGAGGACCTCGTGCAGGAGACGCTGCTGCGCGCCTACCGGGCCATCGACCGTTTCGATGGCCGACATCCGCGAGCCTGGCTGCTGACCATCCTGCGCAACACCAACGCCAACATGCACCGACGTCAGCGGCCGGGCGTGATCGGCGACTGGGAGCTGATCCGGACCGCCCGGCCGGCCTTCGGACGGCCGGAGCTGCCGAGTGCCGAGGACAGCTTCGTGCATGAGGAACTTCACGCCGATCTCGATGCCGCCGTGCGAGCACTCGACCCCCGATTTCGGGCCGCCCTCATCCTCGTCGACGTACACGACCTGAGCTATTCCGAGGCGGCCGCGGTCATGGGAGTCCCCGTCGGAACCTTGATGTCTCGACTCAGTCGCGCCCGTGACCGGGTCCGCAAGGCACTTCGATCCAGCCCACTCACCCGAGGAGACCTCTCATGACTGGGACTCTGCAGCAGATGCTGACCTGTCTTTGGTCCGCGCGACGCATCCAGCGCTATCTCGACGCCGACCCCGCGGCACGGTTGACACCGGGCGAGATCTCGCGCCTGGAGGGACATCTCGCGACGTGCGAGAAGTGCACCCGGGTCGCAGCCGAGCACCGTGCCCTGCACCGGGCGCTGTCGCTGTGGTCAGGCGGGACGGGTGTCGACCCACGATCGGTCGACCGGGTCCGTGATTTTCTGGCCGCCATCCACGACAAGGACACCGCGTGAGCGTCGACCGGGCAACCGTCACACCATCTGTAGTCGGCTTGCACGTCCAGCCGTGGGACCTCCTGGTCGTCGGGGGAGGCACAGCCGGGATCGTGGGCGCCAAGACCGCCGCCCGTCTGGGGGCTCGAGTCCTGCTCGTGGAACGTGATCGCACCGGTGGCGACTGCCTGTGGACTGGTTGCGTCCCGTCCAAGGCGCTTCTGGCTGCCGCGGGTGTAGCGGCCAGCGCGCGCAACGGGCACCGGTTCGGCATCGACGTCGGGGAGGTCTCGGTCGACTTCACGCGCGTGATGAACCACGTGCGAGCCACCATCCAGCACATCGCGCCGGTCGATTCCGTCGAGGCGCTCAACGAGGCGTCGGTCGCTGTTCGCAACGCGACCGCCCGCTTCACCGGGGCGTGCTCGGCCGAGATCGACGGGACCCCCGTGAGATTCCGACAGGCTCTCATCGCCACCGGGGCTTCGCCCGCGGTGCCTTCCGTTCCAGGCCTGAGCGAGGTCGACTACCTGACCAGTGACACCATTTGGGAGCTCAGTGAACTGCCCGATGACCTGGTGGTGCTGGGTGGCGGAAGCATCGGGTGCGAGCTGGGCCAGGCCTTCGCCCGCTTGGGCAGCAGGGTCTCTGTGGTCGAGGGCGCACCCTCGATCCTGCCCCGCGAGGACTCTCTCGCCGCGACCCGGCTCGCCCGGGCTCTGGTTCACGACGGCGTGGAGCTGCGTACCGGCTCCGGGGTCGCCAGGGTCGAGGCGACCGGGGCGGCGACCGGGGTGCTCCACCTGGAGAACGGGGATCGGGTGCGTTTCTCGTGCCTCCTGGTCGCTGTCGGACGAGCACCGCGCACCAACGACATCGGGCTCGCCGCGGCAGGCGTCGAGGTGGACGATCGCGGATTCGTGGTGGTCGACGACCTCCTGCGGACTACCAACCCGCGGATCTGGGCCGCCGGCGACCTCACCGGACACCCGCAATTCACCCACACAGCAGGCGTGCACGCGAGCCTGGCCGCGTCGAACGCCATCCTCGGAGTACGCCGCAAGGTCGACCTGACCACCGTGCCACGGGTGACCTTCACCGACCCCGAGCTCGCCGCGGTCGGCCTGTCGACGCAACGGCCCCGCTCACCCCTGCGCACCATCGACTGGGCGCACTCGCACGTCGACCGCGCAGTCGCCGAGGGGGCAATGGACGGCTTCACCCGGCTCGTCGTGGACAAGCGCGGCCACATCCTCGGGGCCACGGTGGTCGGGCCGCGAGCGGGGGAGACAGTAGGCGAGCTGACCCTGGCGATCACCCGAGGGCTCACGACTCGCGATCTCGCGGGCGTGACCCATGCTTACCCGACGTACAACGACGGGCCCTGGAACGTCGCGATCTCCGATGTCCAGGACCAGCTCGAGCGACCTGGCACACGGCGTGCCTTGGGGGCGCTGGCACGGGTCCGAACGTGGTGGGTCAGCCGGGACGACTGAGCATCCCTCGCCTCATGGTCACAAGAGGTCGCGAAACCCCGCCGTCATGCGCTGGGTGGCGCTGAGCCCCACGATGGTGGCCCACACGATGGCGATCAGCTCGGCGTGCGCTGGAAGGACGAGCCACAACGAGTGCACCGCAATGGTCTCGGTCCCCTCGGCGAGTCCCCCGAGGAAGCTGAACGAGCGACCGTCCTCGCGTTGTCGTCCCGTGCGCTCGGCGATGGAGGAGAACGCCAGGAAAGCGGTTCCGTTGATGTAGTAGGCCAGGAGCACCAGCAGGAACGGCAGCCAGTCGGCGCCGTAGCGGGCGCTGACACCGATGGCGACCCCGACCACCGTCGCCCCGTAGACGACGAAGTCGGCCGTGATGTCCAAGAATCCGCCCGCCTCCGACTTGGGTGACTTCTCGAGAGTGCCGGGCAGATGGGCCTTGCGTCGTCGGGCGAGCGGACCGTCGAGACCGTCCATGGCACGCGAGAACAACCACAGCCCCAAAGCCCACCACCACAGCTGCGTCGCCGCTACGGCGGCGCTACCCAAGCCAGTGGCCAGGCCCAGCATGGTGAGCCGGTTGGGAGTCACGAGGGGTCGGTCCAGGATCTGTGCCAGCCGCGTCAACGATCGGTCGAGAGCACGTCGGACAGGCGCGTCAAACACGGGTTTCGCCGTCAGCGTGGTGAACGGCAGCGCGCGCCTCGATCAGCCGCGCCCAGCGGGATCCGCCGAGGACCAGGACGACCAGGGCCGATCCGGCGGCTGCCAGGCCCCAGGGGTTGGTTCCGTAGGCCCCCAACGCGGCGTAGGCCAGGGTGCCGGGAATCATCCCGATGGCGGTGCCCAGCACGAAATGACGCAACCGGACCGCTGAGAGTCCGGAGGCGTAGTTGATGGCGATGAACGGCACCAACGGGACCAGGCGCACGATCAGGACTGCCGACAAGCCGTGGTCAGCCAGGAGAGCATCGACGCGCGCCACGCGGCCACGGATGAGACGGTCGACTGCCTCACGCCCCAGGAGTCTCCCGAGACCGAAGGAGATGACCGCGCCGACCAGGGCTGCAGCCCAGGCGAGTGCAGCGCCGAGCCACAGACCGAACACTGCTCCGCCCGCGGCAGTCAGGAGCGCCTTGGGGCAAGGGATCAGGGCCAGGCCCACGTAGAGGGTGAAGAACAGGGCAGGCCCCCACACCCCGGCTGCGTCGAGGCGAGACCTCATCGCACCGATGTTGGGGGTCCCGAGCACCAGGGCCATCGTGGTGGCACCGACCAGGATCAGGCCCAGAGCGCCTGCCTTGGCGAGGGCGGCTCGACTCATGCGGCATCCTGACTTGTCGGGAAGTGGACGTTCTGCATCGGGAAGTCCCTGAGCATCTCGAAGTGTTCCCGACGTGACATGTTCCCTGACTCGGAGGTCCGATGTACCCGCGCCTTGCCCGTCTGCTCCTCCCCGCCGCGCTGCTCGGACTGGCCGCCACCGCCTGCGCCGCCCCCGGCGCCCCGGCGGGCACCTCGACCGAGAACCGCTCCTGGTCGCAGATCACCGACCAGGCCGAGGGTCAGACGGTCGACCTGTGGATGTACGGCGGCGACCAGCAGGGCAACGCCTACGTCGACGACGTCCTGACCCCCGCCGCCGCCAAGCTCGGCGTGACCCTACGAAGGGTTCCGGTGGCCGACACGAAGGACGCCATGACGCGCATCCTGGCAGAGCGCCAAGCCGGCAGGACGGACGGCGCGGTGGACCTCGTGTGGGTCAACGGCGACAACTTCGCCACCGGCAAGCAGGCCGATTCCTGGCGCTGTGGCTGGTCCTCCCAGCTGCCCAACATGAAGTACGTCGCCCCGGACGACGCCCTCGTCGCCCAGGACTTCGGGACCCAGGTCGATGGCTGCGAGGCACCCTGGCACAAGGCACAATTCACTCTCGTCTACGACTCGGCGCGCGTCGCCGAGCCGCCAACCTCCCTGGAGGGCGTCCTGCGGTGGGCCAAGGACCACCCAGGACGGTTCACCTACCCGGCCCCGCCCGACTTCACCGGGTCCGTCTTCGTCCGCGAGGCGCTCTACAGCACCTCTGGCGGCTACGGGCAGATCCCGGCTCAGTTCAACCAGGACTCCTACGACCAGCTGACCCCCCCGCTCTGGGCCGCCCTGAAGGACGTGGCACCGTCGCTGTGGCGCCAGGGGAGGACCTACCCCCGCGACGCGGTGGCCCTGGACCGGCTCTACTCCGACGGCGAGGTCGACATGACCATGACCTACGGGCCCGCGACGCTCACCAAGCTCGTCGCCGACGGCACCTTCCCGAAGACCACGCGTGTCCTCCCGCTCGACGAGGGAACGATCGGCAACGCCAGCTTCCTGGCTATCCCCGCCTCGGCCGGCGACCCCGAGGGCGCCATGGTGGTGGCCAACCTCGCTCTCTCGCCAGCCCAGCAGGGGCTCAAGGCCGACCCAGGCACGTGGGGCCAGTTCACGGTCCTCGACACCACCCTGCTCAGCGAGGCCGATCGGGCACGGTTCGACGATCTTCCCGCCTCCGATGTCGTGCCGCCGTACGCCGTTCTCTCACGTAACGCCAATCCCGAGCTCGCCTCGTCCTGGGTACCGAAGCTCGACGAAGGCTGGCGACGGGCCGTGCTCGGATCCGGATCGTGACCCCACCCCTCACGCGCACCGCTCACCTCCGAGCCGGCCGGCAGTCCGAGGGGGCACGCCTCGTCGCGCCTGCGGTGATCCTCATCGTGGCTGTTACCGGGACGGCGATCGGCGCCGTGGTCGCCACCAGTCTCGGGCTGCTGCCCCTGGTGGGACAGCCCCGCCTGAGCGCCGACGGATTCACCGCACTGGCCGGTGACTTGCGCGCTGCCACCCAGGAGTCACTCCTCATCGCCATCGCAGCGACCTTGCTGGCTGCGGCCATCGGTCTCACCATCGCCACCACCATCGTTCGTGCGGGCCACGGTGTGCGACTCGTCGTCGCGCTGGCTGTCACGGTGCTGACGGTGCCGCACCTGGTCGGTGCAGCGGCGACGGGGCTGCTGCTCTCCGATGTCGGGTTGGCCCAGCGCTGGTCGGGGATCAGTCCGGCCTCGTGGCCCGAGCTGGTGGGCGGGCGCTGGCCCTGGGCAACGGTGCTGGAGCTGGCCTGGAAGGAGTCCGCCTTCGTGGCGCTCGTCGTCACGGCCTCGCTGGGACGACGCTACGCCGACCTGCGCGAGGTCTCCGTCGTGCTCGGAGCAGCACCGCGAGCACAGTGGTGGCGGGTCCTGCTGCCCCTGGCCGCGCCTGCTCTTGCCTCGTCCTCGCTCATCGTGTTCGTCTACTCGCTCGGCACCTACGAGGTCGCCCGCCTGCTCGGCCGCGCCTACCCGGAGCCGCTGCCGGTCATGGCCTACCGGCTCTTCACCGGCATCGACGTCACTGCTCGACCACAGGCCGCCGCGACCGCCGTGGTCGCCACCGGGCTCGCCCTGTCGGCGGCCGCCATCACGCTTCCGCTCGTACGACGACTCGGAGCCGACCGATGAGCCAATCGGTGAGCCGGCCGACCACCTCGGGCTCAGTCGCGACCGCGACTCGTCGCGGTGTCCTCCCGGCGCTTCTGGTTCTCTGGTTGGTGATCCCGTTGACTCCACTGGTGCTGTGGGCAGGCGCCACACGCTGGTCCGGGACGGCGCGGCTGCCCCAGGACTTGGGTGTTCGTGGGTGGCGAGAGGCTGTGGACACCGGCGTCATCTCGGCATTGGTCCACTCCGGTCTGCTCGGAACCGCGGTCGCGCTGATCGCGACGCCGCTGGGGGTGATGGCCGGTCGGGCGCTGGGGTGGCGGCTCTTACGCAGACCTGCGCTGCCGTCGATCGTCCTGCTCGGGCCGGTCGTACTGGCCCCGTTTGCGGTCGCGATGGGTCTTGACGTCGTCATCCTGCGCGTGGGGATCCCCGAAGAAGTCGCGGTGGTTCTGGTCCTCAGCGTGTTCGCGCTGCCCTACACCACCTACACCATGCGAGCCACCTATCTCGCCCTGGACCCCGACCTGGAAGAGCAGGCACGGGTCCTCGGCGCCAGCCCGCGCCAAGCCCGACATCGAGTCACGCTCCCGGCCGCCACCGCCGGATTCGTCACCGCCACCGGACTCGCTTTCCTGGTCGGTTGGAGCGACTACGCGGTCACCCTGCTCATCGGGGGCGGACAGATCATCACAACTCCCATACTGATTGGCTCCTCGGCAGCCGGATCCGGTAACGACGCCCTGACCTCGACCCTTGCCGTCTCCACCAGCCTGCCGCCGCTCGTGGCCCTGGCGGTCTTCACCTACGCGGCCTCACGCCGCAGAACGGCTCCCCGATCATGACCGCCGCCCTGACCCTCTCCGGCATCAGCCACCGCCACCCCGGTGCCGCGCAGCCGACGCTCGCCGGGATCGACCTCGAGGTCCAGGACGGGCAGATGCTCGCGGTCCTCGGGCCCTCCGGATCCGGCAAGACCACCCTGCTCAGGGTCGCGGCCGGCCTGGAGCAGCCCGAGGCCGGGGACGTGCTGCTCGACGGCACCAGCGTCCTGGACGTCGCGCCGGAGCGGCGCGACCTCACCGTCATGTTCCAGAAGCCGCACCTCTTCCCCCACTTGAGCGTGCTGGACAACGTCGCCTTCGCGGATCGACTACGCGGCCAGAGTCGCTCGCAGAGCAGGGCCACCGCCCAGCGATACCTCGACCTCGTCCACCTCGGTGACCTCGGCCCCCGCCGACCCCGGGCGCTCTCCGGCGGACAGGAGCAACGCGTCGCCCTGGCACGGGCGCTGGCCGCCACCCGACGGGTCATGCTCCTCGACGAGCCGTTCAGCGCCCTCGACAACCACCTCCGCACGTCGATGCACCAACTGCTGGTCGAGGTGCGCGCCGCCCTGGACCCCACCGTCGTCCTCGTGACGCACGACCTCGACGAGGCTGCCCTGGCCGACCGGGTCGCCGTACTCGTCGAGGGACGCATCGAACACTGCGACACCATCCAGACGCTCTACACGGCTCCGAAGACCTTGGCGGTCGCGCGGCTCGTGGGCGGCTTCAACGAGCTGCCCGGGGTGGTGAGGTCCGGCGTCCATCACTCCATCCTCGGGGCGGCTGCGCTTCCCACCTCTCTCGCTGCGGACGGCCCTGCCGTGCTGCTGGCCCGCAAGGAGGGACTTGCTCTCACCGAACCGCACACGACGGGCACGGCGACCGGTCTGGTGGTGGAGGTTCGCCAGTCGGGCCCCCACCAGGACGTGATCGTGGAGATGGCGTCATCGCGCCCCGTGGCGGCGACCAGGCTCACGGTCGAGGTGCGACTCGGGACGACCCTGCGCCCGGGCGATCGCACGGGCGTGGTCCTGCCGGGACCCGAAGGGCTGTGGGTCGTCAGCGGCGCGTCGCCCCAGGTCGCAGAGCGGTCCAGCACGAGCATGCTCACCACCAGGTGAGCACCGTGCTCGAGACCCTGACCTCGTCGGGCTGTGGAATGAGTCCTGCCCCTCCCAAGAACAGGTGCCTTCATCGCGCCGGCCCCTCGTCGCCCCCTGTCGTCAAGCCGCGAGGGCTACGGTGAACGACATGTCGCGCGCCTTCCTGGACCAGTCACTGCCCAGTGTCGACCACGCCGCCAGCCCCGACGGTCCGCGGCTCCCACGGCTACTGATCTTCGACGTCAACGAGACCCTGTCGGACATGTCGCCCATGGCGGGTCATTTCGCGAACGTCGGAGCTCCTGCTCACTTCGCGACCAGCTGGTTCGCGGGTGTGCTGCGCGACGGCTTCGCGCTGACATCCGTCGACGCCAGTGACTCGTTCGCCCGCATCGCAGCCGAGTCGTTGCGGGGCGGCCTCCACGGGGTGCCCTTGAACCGCGGACTGGAGGAGGCGGTCTCTCACATCATGCACGGGTTCAGCGGACTCCCCGTCCACGCCGATGTGCCCGACGGCATCCGTGCGCTCAGTGATCTCGGGATTCGCCTGGTGACCCTCAGCAACGGGTCTGCTTCGGTCGCCGAGGCGCTGTTCGACCGTGCCGGCATTCGGCACTACTTCGAGTGCCTGCTGACGGTGGAGGATGCCGGCCGCTGGAAACCCGCGCCAGAGGCTTACGCGTACGCCTTGCAGCAGTGCGGCGTCGACCCGGAGGACGCGATGCTCGTCGCCGTTCACCCGTGGGACACCGACGGGGCGTCTCGGGCAGGTCTGGCCACCGCGTGGCTGAACCGGACGGGTGGTCCCTATCCTGCGTATTTCACAGCCCCCGACCTCCGGACGTCATCCTTGTCCGACCTCGCCGACCAGCTCCGCTGAGCCGATGCAGCCGTCCGGGCCCGGCTGCGCAACACCGCGGAACAGCCCGAACGTCGCAGCGAGGTCCCGGGTGCACCAGCGGTGCCGCCCCGACGACATGGACGTCCGGGCGGCACCGCAGCGTGATGCGACCGCGGAGGTCGAGCTCTCAGAGCGCCGGGGCCGCCGGCAGGTCGAGATCGGTCTTCACGAAGTGGTTGAAGAAGTTCGTGAGCAGGTTCAGGGTGACGTGCGCGGACAGCTCCGTGAGCTGGTCGTCGGTCCATCCCGCGTCGAGCGCCGCCTGCCAGGCGGCGTCGTCGACCGTGCCGATGTTGGTCGTGTACTGGCGAGCGAGAACGAGCAGCGCGTCCAGCTTGGCGTCGAAGCCCGCGTCGCCTCGCCGGATGCCGATCATCTCGTCGTTGCTCAGGCCAGCAGCCTTGCCTCCACCGGTGTGGGCGGCCTGGCAGTAGCTGCACCCGTCCGCGTTGCCCACGGCCAGGGCGATGGCCTCTCGGGTCCGTGCATCGAACGTCCCGTAGTCGGCGATGACCTGCTGGACGGCGACGTAGCTCTGCAGCACCACTGGCGAGTGGGCCATCTCGCCGTGAATGTTGAGGACCTTGCCGAACTTCGCCTCCAGAGCCTTCAGCTCGTCACGGCTCTGCTCCGGGGCACTCTCGATCGTGTGGACGGGGATCCGGGCCATGGTGATTCTCCTCTGCGGGGTGGATGCGTTCCTGACGTCGGTGTCAGCAACGCCGTACCCCCCTTTCGTCCCGGAGTGTCACCTGGACGACAATGTTGGCTCTTCCCTTCGCAACCGGCACGCAGGAGAACCATGCGCAGGCACGACGAACAGTCGGCCTCCTTCCGCGACGCCCTCTGGGTCTCACGGTGCGTGGGGCACGCGGAGACGACGCCCCTGCGGCTCGAGGACGTGGAGGGCCTGGCCCGGTTCATCGAGGTACGGACCTTGGCGGCAGGAGAGCCGCTGCAGCGCGCGGGGGAGGTGCCGCAGGCAGTGAGTATCGTCCGCCAGGGTTGCCTGGAGCTGGCGGTGCAAGGCCCGTCGGGACGGATGGTCATCCAGACCCTGCGACCAGGTGACATCGACGGTGACATCCAGATCCTGCTCGGGTTGCCGATGCCGTACGAAACCCGGGCCAACACCGAGACCACCTGTCTGATGGTGAGTCGTAGCCACTTCGAGGAGCTGCTCGCCAGTCATCCCCCGGTGTCGCGGAGGTGGCTGACGAGCGTGTCTCAGCGCCTGGCTCGATCTCACTCCCGGTTGACGAGCCTGCTCGGACAGCCACTCGAGATCCAGGTGGCACAACTGCTGTTGGAGGAACGGGTGGACGACGTGGTGTCCCTTCGCCAGACGACCGTGGCCGCGCTCCTCGGCGTCCGCCGCGCGTCCGTCAATCGGATTCTCCGGAAGTTCGCTCGCGCAGGCATGGTCGAGATCGGCTACGGCAAGGTACAGATTCTCGATGCCGGGGCCCTCGCGCACCGCACTACCGAGCTCTAGCCCAGGGGATGTCCATCTCAGGTGGCGCTCGGCCTGCGTCTGCCACAGCTCACGGTCGTTCACCGGCAGTCAGACGCGGCCGAGCTGCGGCTAAGATCTGCAACGGTGTGCCGGGAAGTCTGGTCGGCTCCCGCTCACCAACCCCGAAAGAGAGCATCCGTGCGCACTTCGTCCCCGACCACTGCGTCCTTGGTCTTGCCGTCTGGGCCTTCCGGCTTCTTGCACCGACGGTCCGTGTTGATGCTCGCGTTCGCGTTCGCCGTGATGGCGGACCCGGTGTCGTCGGTGGCCTACGCCGTGGAGGCGGCGCTGCGGGCCCTGGACGGTGACCTGGCCCTGCTCGTCCCCACGATGGGACTGGTGGTCGCGATCATCGCGCTGATCATCGTGAACTACCAACAGCTGATCACCCGCTACCCCCACGGTGGGGGTGCCTCGGCGGCGGCCGGAGAGGCGTTCGGCGAGGCGTGGGCGTTCATTCCGATTGGCGCCCTGATCGTGGACTTCGTCCTGACGATCGCGATCAGCGTCTCGGCGGGCGCCTCTGCAACGATCGCCTACTTCCCGGGGCTGGCGCCCTGGCGGGTGCCGCTGGCGCTTCTGCTGGTGGTCGTCGTAGGCGGTATCACCTGGTTCGGGCACCTCGGCCGGTTGTTCTTCGCATTGATGACCCTCGCGTTCATCGTCGTGGCCGGCGTCGTGCTGGTCTTCGGGCTCGGTGCAACACCCCACCAGGTGGGCACCATCACCCAGACGTCCGGACGGGAGTCGCTGCTGGCCGTCGCGCTGGCGTTCCCGGTGGCCATGGCCTTGGCCACCGGGGTCGAGGCCCCGTCCTCGGCCATTGCGCAGCTGGGGCAGCTTGACGACGTGGGGCGCCGACAGTTCGGGCGCGTCACCCTGTGGCTCACGCTCGGCATCGTCGGGAGCATCACGGTGGGGCTGGCGGTCGAGGCCCACCGCCTGCGGATCGGTATCCCGCACGCTGAGACCACGCAGATCGCGGAACTGGCCCGCGTCGCCGCGCCGGGTCCCGTCTTCGCCGCGTTCCAGCTGGTCACCGCTCTGCTGCTGTTGTCCGCAGCCAGTTCCTCGTTCCAGGCCGGTCCCGGTCTGTTGAAGGCTCTGGCGCGTCACGAGAACCAAGAAGGCCGGACGATCGGCATCCTTGCGCGCGGGCTGGGCCGCACGAATGCCCACCACACGCCGTACTGGGGCGTCGTCCTGTTCACCACCATCTCCGCCGCGGTGGTGGCGGCCGCGGGAGCACGGGACCAGGAGCTGGTGCTGTTCTACGCGGTCTCGGTGTTCTTGAGCTTTCTGGCCGGGCTGCTCGCGATGGCGCTGTTCTCCCACCGGGACGCCCACACCGGCTCCCTGGTTCTGAACCTCGGGGGCGCAGTCGTGGTTGCGTTCACCTTGGCGATCAACCTGGCCCGGGGCGTGCCGTTGGTCAGCCTCGGCGCGGCCCTGCTGGTGGCGGCCGTGCTCTTCGGGACCTGGGTGCGGGCCGGCAGACCCGGGGGCATTGGAAATCTGGCCGCCCAGGCGGAAGGAGCGCCCCCCGACGACGGCCAAGGCTGACGCACGGCACCCCGGATGGAGGGCGCAGCGTTCGCCTGCGTACGGGGGACGCCGCGTTGGACGTCCTCCGTACGGCGTGAGCGGTGTGCTGGAGGAGGTCGCCCGACCGACGACGCTTGGGTACGGGGGGTCTCGTTGCCCAGGAGGCCATCGCCGAGGCCCGGCAGCAGAGCGACGCGGGTGACGCGGCGCGAGATCGACTCCGTTCGCTGCTCGGTCGGGCCACCTCCGTCAAGCGGGCACTGGTGCTCAATACCGGACGACGCGTCGTGCCGAGGGCCGACGAGGCGCGAGACCGCATCGGGGCCGGCGCCTCAGGACGTCTCAGGGCTGCTGGCTGTCAGCCGCTCAGACGCGAGGTCGCCGGATGGAGAAGCTGATGGCGGTCAATGACCGCACGATCTCGTCTGCCTGGGTAAGGGCCTCGACGACCTAGTGCGCCGGTCCACGGTCGCCCACCTCTGAGGCAGGTCAGCCTTTCGGAGCGCTCCGGTCATCCCCGAAGCGGATCGGGGGCTTCGGCGATCCGTTTGATCGCCGCAAGAGTCGTCGGGATGCCGTCGAGGGCCTGCTGGGTGCGGTCCGCGATCTCGGCGACCGCGTCGTCGCCGAACTTCTCCTCGAACATGGCGATCCCTGCCGGGAGAAACTCCCAGGACTCGATCAGCTTCGTCCCCGTCTGCGCCGGCACGAGGGCGAACCCCCAGCGCACGAACCCGCCGCCGACGATCCAGGCAAACTCGCGACCGTGCTCGGCCGCCACCACGGACCGGGTCTCCCAAGTCCGGTGCGGCAGCTCGTTGCGGCCGGTGAACCACGCACCGACCCGGCCAGCGGTGGCTTCGTCGTCCCACCAGCACGACGTGCAGACCGGACTCCACTCACCGGTGCGGGTGATGTCCGAGACCAGGTCGTAGAGCGCCTCGGCCGACGCATCGACCTTGATGGACTCCTGGTGGCTGCGGACGCTCGCCTTGCTCATGACCCCAACCTCTCAGACATGCTCACTTCTTGAGCCGGCGGCTGCCGCCGTGCCAGTCCTCCTGCTTGCCGGCGGTCTCGGCGTCGCCGCCGAGCGCGGCCAGCTGGGGCTGCTCGCGCAGGCTGCGCTTGAGCTCGGCGAATCCCGGGAAGCGGGCCAGGCCGACCACGTGGTCCCACAGCTCGACCGCTGTCTCCTCGCGCGGCAGACGGCTGATCACCGGCCCGAAGAAAGCCACACCGGCAGGCGGCTCGAAGTGGATGATGGGCGTGCCCACGTCCTTGCCCGTCAGTGAGAGGGCCTCGTCGGTTTCCTGCCTGATCTCGGCGTCCCACGACTCGTCGTCGAGAGCATCCGCCAGCTCGAGCGGGAGCCCCGCTTCAGCCAGGATGGGCTCCACGAACTCACGAGTGCCGCGGACCTCCCGCACCTGCGTCTCGGTGCGGCGCTCCTCCGCCGCGGGCGCGACGTCGAAGATGTGTGCCCCGAACGCTGCGTACAGCGGCGCCATCGCCTCGCGGCCGTGCTCCGACCTCGCCCGGGCGGCCACCCGCAGGAGACGCAGCCCGGCGGTGTGCCCGGCTTCGTACTCGGGCGGGAACTGGGCGTCGTAGTCGACGTCGGCGTTGATCAGCCGCAGCGAGATGAACCGCCAGTCCACCGTGTAGTCACGCTGCGACTGCACCTGGCGCACCCACTTGCTGGTCATCCAGGCGAAGGGGCAGACCGGGTCGAAGTAGAAGTTGATGTCGGCGTCCATCTCTTCACCCTAGACCGGGGTCGAGGCGGGCCGGCCCCGCCGCGGACGGCCTCTTCGGCGTCGGCTTCTCGAGGGTGCTGTACGCGATCGAGGACGCCTGTGACTGGGTCTGGCGCGGGCCGGAGTGGCTGCGACCGGCGGTGGGCGGGCTGCTGCTCGGGGTGGTGCTGCTCGTGCTGCCGCAGATGTACGGCGTGGGGTACCTGGTCCTGGGGCGGGCCGTGGACGGCGACTACGCCGTCGGCTTCCTGATCCTGCTGCTGGTCGGCAAGGTGGTCGCCTGCAGCCTGACCATCGGGATCGGCGGGTCGGGCGGCGTGTTCGCACCCAGCCTGTTCTGCGGCGCCATGCTCGCGGCGGCGTACGGCGCGGTGGTCCACGGGCTGCTGCCGGGCGCCGGCGGCTCGCCCGGCGCCTACGCCCTGGTGGGGATGGGGGCGTTGTTCGCTGGCGCGGCGCGCGCTCCCGTCACCGCGGTGGTGATCCTCTTCGAGCTGACGGGGGAGTACACCATCATCCTGCCGCTGATGCTCGCGATCGTGCTCGCGACCGGCGTGAGTCACCTCGTCTCCCACGACACCGTCTACACCCGCAAGCTGCTGCGTCGCGGCATCGACCTCGAGGCGCCCGCCGACCCAGGACTCGGCCGGCGGCCTGTGTCTTCCGCCATGCGCCGCTGCCCGTGGTGGCGGCCCGGCTGGCCGAGGCGGACGAGGCGGACGAGGCCGCGTTGCCGGTGCTTCACGAGGACGGGACCCTCGCGGGCGTCGTGGGCGCCCGCGCGCTCGTGGACGCACTGACCGCCGGGGAGGAGCTCAGCGTCGGTGACCTCGCCGACCCGGTCGGCCTCCCGGCGGGCGCCCCGCTGTCCGATGCCCTGCACCTGCTCGACCTGGGAACGGCCGCGGTCGCCGTCACCGGCCAGGACGGCCGGCTCGTCGGATGGCTGGGCCACCGTGAGGCACTCCAGGCGGTGGGCACGACAGCCGGACGGCCTTGGGAAAGGGCCGCACCACCTACACGCGAGGACGTCGCGAACGCCCTGACCGACTCCGCCGCGTAGTTCATCCGCGAACAGGCTTGGACGGGGTCGCGACCGTCGGCCAGTCGATGGGCGGCCGTATGGTGCTCGAGCTCGCACGGCGAGGCGTCGGCGGCGACACCGTGGCGTTGGACCCGGGCGGCTTCTGGAGCGACCGCGAGCTCGTCGTCTTGGCGCCACGCTGCGGCCGTCGATCGCTCTGGTCCGAGCGCTGCGCGGCATGCTGCCGTCGTTGCTCGGCAGCGCTGTGGGACGGACGCTGCTGCTCGCTCAGCTGTCGGCGCGGCCCTGGGCGCCCTGACCAAGGGGCCTCAGCACCAGGGAGCCCCGGCCGGCACGGTGCCCGGCCGGGTCACGATCGGTTGGGGTCGTCGTGACCTGGTGACCGTGCCGAGCCAGGCCGCACGTGTCACGGAGCTGTTCCCCGACGCGGTGCTGCACTGGTTCGAACGATGCGGTCATTTTCCACAGTGGGACGCACCGAGCCAAGCCGTCCGGCTGATCCTGGACAGCACCGACTGACGTTCGCGGCCCGGCCACACGACGGCTGCACTGCGTCGCATGGCACGGCGGGATCGGCACGCGACGCGTGACCTGCGGGATGCGATCGGGACAGGCGACAGCTCGCGGTTTGGTTGAGGACACTCAGGCTTCGCGCTTGAGCAGGATCGCGGTGAACTGCTGGCGCGTGCCCCAGGGCGTGACGTGGTCCTCGCCGCTGGTCGACAGCAACTCGTAACCGGGAAACTCCGCAGCGAGCTCTGCGTGGGTGTAGCGCACGATCGGCAGGCCGCTGCAGGTCAGCGGACCGTCGGGACCGAAGGTCGCGACCACGACGAACCCTCCGGGCTCCAGACAGTGCTCCAGAGAAAGCCGGTAGTCGTCGCGCTCGTCCTCCTCGGTCAGGAAGTGGAAGACGGCGCGGTCGTGCCACAGCGCGAACTGACGCGGCGGACGGAAGTCGAGGACGTCGGCGACGTCGAGGTCGAGGCGTCCCGGGACCTCACCGACTCTTTCGCGCACCGTGGTGAGTGCCGTCTGCGACAGGTCGATCGCCGTCAGGTCGGTGTAGCCGCGCTGGACGAGATGGTCGACCAACGTCGACCAGCCGGCGCCCACGTCGATCACCGGGCGGCCGACCCCCAGGCCGGTCTCGTCGACCAGTCCCAGGGACAGCTCCGGCACGGACTGCCACCACGAGACGCCGTCCTCGTCCTTGCCGTCGTGGACCTTCTCCCAGTAGTCGGAGCGGGCGGTCGCGTCCGTCGGTCGCAGCGGCGTGGCGGGTGCAGGTTCCATGGGGCGACGCTACCTCCGGTGGTCTCCTCCGGGAGTCCGTGAACTGTCATTGGTTCGTTGCCTGTCGATCTGGGGTCGCGGGCGAGCTCGTAGCGTAGATTGCGCCCATGGTCTCCACCGGTACGGCCCCGACCAGTACCCCGCTGGGTGACGTAGCCCGACTCATCGACGGGGGCGACATGGATTGCGGCAGCGGACTGCTGCTCCTCATCACTCGCGCGATGCGACGACTCGACGGCGGTGACCTGCTCGCCATCCGAAGCGCCGAGTCCAGCGTCGTGACCGATCTGCCGGTCTGGGCCGAGCTCGTCGGCCACGAGATCGTCGACGAGCTGGCCGAGACCGGCACGGGGCCCTGGTGGTTCACCGTGCGCAAGGACGGCGCCAGCGCGGACGGGGCGGTTCGACCGGACGCGGGGACCGTCTTCAGCACCGGGAGCCGGACGCCGGTGGGCCACCGGCTGTGGACCTACACCAACTTCGACTGCAACCTTGCCTGCCTCTACTGCTGCGCGGAGTCGTCCCCGAAGGCCTCGCCGCGGCGCCTGGATCCCGACGTCGTCGGGCCGCTCTTCGCGCGGTTCCGCGAGCAGGGGGGCAGGGAGCTGCTGTTCACCGGTGGCGAGCCGTTCATGCACCCGCAGCTCGGTGAGCTCGTCGATGCCGCCGCCGGCCTCGAACGCACCATCCTCACCAACGCGATGATCTTCGGCCGTGGCCGCCGTCGCGAGCTGCTCGAGTCGATCGACCGGGACGTGGTGATGCAGGTCAGCCTCGACTCCGCGAGCCCCGAGATCCACGACGAGATGCGCGGAGCCGGGTCGTGGGCCCGCGCGCTCGACGGGATTGGTCTGGCCCACTCACTGGGTTTCCGGGTCAAGATCGCAGCCACGCGGTTCGACGAGGACCCGGAAGGGGTGAGGGAGTTGCACGAGCGTCTCGACCAGGAAGGCATTGCCCAGGAGGACAGGGTCATCCGCCCGGTCGCAGCCGAGGGCTTTGCCGAGGGCGGCATCCACGTGTCCATCGACTCGCTCGAGCCCGAACCCGTCATCACCGCCGACGGCGCGTGGTGGCACCCGGTCGCGATCACGAACCCGAACATGAGGATCGCCGACGCACCCCTGGACCTCGACGAGATCTTCGGGGTCGTTCGTGACACGTTGCAGGTGCATGATGCTGCGTCCGCCGCCGGTCGGGAGGTGTTCCGCTGTGCGTGAGTCACCGCTGACCAACGCCAGGGCCCGACTGGGGTGGGCGCTCGACCCCAACCCGGCCGACAATCCCCGTGCTCAGTCGATCGCTTTCACCGTGCTGCGGGTCCTCCTGGGTCTGATGTGGCTCTACAACGTGTCCTGGAAGCGGGCACCGGACTTCGGCAAGGACGCCGGCAGCGGGCTCTACAAGTTCACCACCTACGCGGTCGACTATCCCGTGCTGGCGCCGTACGCCTGGGTGACCGACCACCTGATCCTCCCGGTGTTCCCGGTCTTCGGCTGGGTCGTGCTGATCGCCGAGACGGCCCTTGCGGTGATGCTGTTGACCGGGACGCTCGTCCGCCTCGCCGCTCTCATCGGTCTCGCGCAGTCGCTGGCGATCGGGCTGTCGGTCGCCTACGCGCCCCACGAGTGGCCCTGGTCCTACTTCCTCATGGTCGGTGCCCACCTGGTGCTGATCTTCGCCGTGGCCGGTCGCGTCCTGGGCACCGACGGCGTGCGTACGGGTGACACGTCGGCCCGCACCCTGGGCCACGTCTGGGCCGGGGTGGCGCTCGTCGCCGGCTTGGTCTCCTTGGTGCGGTCCTTGAGCGAGCCGTTCGCGGCCCGCGGCCCGGACCTCGGCAACAGCGACCCGTCGCTGTCGCTGGGTTCCTACAACCTCGTCGGCTCCCTGGTGCTCGTCACCGTCGGGGTGCTGCTGCTGGTCGGTGCACGTCTCACGCTGCCCTGGGCCCTCCAGGCTGCGGCTGCCCTCGGGCTCCTCGCCGGCCTCTCGCTCCATGCCCAGCTGGGCTTCAGTGACCCGGTCATCGGCGGCAACCCCACGTCGGCCGCGGTCTTCTTCTCCCTCGCCCTGATCGCCTTCCTCGTGGGGCGGGCACCATCGCCCGGTTCTATCGCCCAGACCCCCTCGCCCGCCCGAACAGAGAGCACCCAGCCATGAGCTTCACCCGTCCACCGTCCACGATCTTCGCGACCAGTCGCCGTGGCCTGTTCATCGGTGCCTCGGGCCTGGTGCTCCTCGCTGCCTGCGGCAACGACGAGCAGTCGGCGGGCGGAGCCGCGGGCGGGACTGCATCGACTGGACGACCGCTGCCGATCTCGGCGATCCCCGACCAGGACCCGGAGGTGCTCAACCGGCTGTACGACGACGTGGCCGCCCGCTTCGCCGAGGTCACCGGGCTCGACGTCAGCTACACCCCGGTGACGGAGTACCCCGCAGTCGTGCGCGGCTTCGAGGTCGGCGACATCGCCATCGCGTGGATGGGCGGCCTCACCGGCGTCCAGGCCGCGCAGCGCGTCGAGGGCGCCACCGCGTTCGCCCAGCGCGACATCGACGCCGAGTTCACCAGCCTCTTCATTGCCACCAAGCAGTCCGGTCTGACAGCGTTCGACGACGTCGACGGGCTGAGCGGGCTCGCCGGCCACTCGTTCACCTTCGGCTCCGAGACGTCGACGTCCGGGCGCCTGATGCCGCAATACTTCATGGACCGAGCGGGGCTCTCGCTTGACGACCTCGAGGGCGAGCCGGGCTACTCCGGGTCCCACGACGCGACCATCGAAGCGGTCGCCTCCGGCAGCTTCGAGGTGGGAGCCGTCAACGAGCAGGTGTGGAAAGCCACCGTCGAGGCCGGAGAGGTCGACCTCTCCGGCGTCGTCGTGCTTTTCCGCACCCCTGCCTACTACGACTACCACTGGCTGGCGCGACCCGATGTCGACGAGGTCTACGGTGCGGGCACGCTCGACTCGGTCAAGGAACTGCTGTTCGGCCTCGACCCGTCGGTGCCCGAGGACGCCACGCTCCTCAACCTGTTCGGCGCCGCCTCGTTCGTCCCCACGGAGAACGGAAACTACGACCAGATCCGTGAGGTCGCCGAGGAGCTGGGCCTGCTCGCGTGAACGAAGTCGTCGTACGTCTCGCCGGGGTCGGGCGCAGCTTCGGCGGCATCGCGGCGCTGACCGGTGTCGACCTGACGATAGGGGCGGGCGAGCGCGTTGCGGTCCTGGGTGCGAGCGGGTCTGGCAAGAGCACGCTGCTGTCGCTGCTCAACGGCTCGCTGGAGCCGTCCCAGGGCAGCATCGAACTCTTCGGCGCGCCCGTAGCGGGACTTTCCTCGGGCCCTCGCCGCGAGCTGCAACGGCGCGTGGGAACCATCTCGCAGGGGCTCGACCTCATCGAGCAGGTGCGGGTGCTGCACAACGTGAACGCCGGTCGCCTCGCCGAGTGGGGTGCGTCGAGGTCGCTGGCGTCGCTCGTGTGGCCCCGTCCGGATGAGCGGGCGACCAGCGCGCTCGAAGCAGTGGGGCTCGGCTGGGCGGTGCACGAGCGCACCGAGCGCCTTTCCGGAGGCGAGCGCCAGCGGGTCGCGATCGCGCGCCTGCTGATCCAAAGACCCGAGCTGGTGCTCGCCGACGAGCCGGTCGCGAGCCTCGACCCGACCACCGCCGCCGAGGTCCTGAATCTCCTGGGTCGCGTGACCGAGGTGTCGGGCACCATGCTGGTGGCCCTCCATCAACCTCAGCTCGCACGAGAGCACTGCACCCGTGCGATCGGACTGCGCGAGGGACGACTCGTCTTCGATGCCGCGATCGGTGATCTCGCGCCCACGCTGCTCGACGAGCTCTACGCACGGGCCTGAACACGGTGATGGGCTGCCTTGACTGACCTGCTCGACGTCGACCGCCCCGCGTCGGACCCGTCCTCGGGGCCGCGCCCGGTGGGCGACCACTCCCCACCAGCGCGCCGCGTGTCCGGACGGCAGGTGGCCCTGCGCCGGGGTGTGGGGGCGTTGGCCGTGCTCCTGCCCCTCGCGTGGTCGATGCGGCGTGCGCTGCCCGATGGCACGGTCGTCAACAGCGGTGGGGCCCCGCTCATCGGCGACCTTCTGGGCAAGGCCCTGAGCCCCCGCTCGGACGGCGAGTTCCTGCACGTCGTTCTGCAGGCCGCGGGCACCACCCTCGCCTTCGCGGTACTGGGCACGGCCGGGGCACTGGTGATCGGCTTGCTGGGCGGGTTGGTGCTCAGCGACGTGGCCTGGTCGCGACGTCCCCCGTGGCCCCTACGCCTGCTGCGTGCCGGCCTGCGTGGACTCCTGGTCGCGGTCCGCTCGATCCACGAGCTGGTCTGGGCGCTGCTGCTCGTCAGCGTGCTCGGCCTCGACCCCCTGGTGGCGGTGCTCGCGATCGCGCTGCCGTTCGGTGCCCAGACGGCGCAGGTCTTCGGGGACACCTTCGATGCCCTGCCGACCCGCGCCCTGCGGGCCTTGCGAGGGGCGGGCGCCCCGGCGCTGCCGGCGGTCGTGTTCGCGCTGCTACCCCCGGCCGGGCCCTTGATGCTCTCGTACTCCTTCTACCGCTTCGAGTGCGCGGTGCGCTCCACCGTGCTGCTCGGTGCGGTCGGCGTCGGTGGACTCGGTCAGGAGCTGGTGGTCAGCCTCAGCTCGCGCAACTGGGACGAGGTCTGGACCCTCATCGCGGCAGTCATCGTCCTCTCGGCACTCGTCGACGCCTGGAGCGGACGACTGCGCACTGACATGGCCGTCGCGAGCTGCTCGGAGTGGTCGGCCGGCGACAGCACCGGCGGCGTCGGCGCTGCGGGAAGACGCCGCTCGCGCTCGACATGGGCGCGATGGACGACGATCGCCGTCGTTCCCGGGCTCATCATCGCGTGGGTCGCATCAGGGGTCTCGCTCTCGGGATTGACCAGTAACCGAACCCGGATGCTGACCGGTCGGCTCCTCGACGACCTCATCCCGCCGGCGCTGCCCCGCGGCGGTGCCGGCGAGGTGATCTCTGCCGTGCTGGACACGCTGGCCATGGCGGTGCTGGCCATGGCCATCGCCGTGCTCATCACCGTGGTCGTGTCCCCATGGGCGGTGACAGCCCGACGGGGCGGAGGCCCACCCGCCCCGCTCCCGGTGCGATCCGCACGGTGGCTCGCTTGGGCGGTCGCACGGATCGTGCTGCTCGTGCTGCGATCGGTGCCCCCGACGGTCTGGGCAGTGATCGCCCTGCTCGCCCTGTTCCCGGGCGTGCTGCCGGGGGCCCTGGCCCTCGGGGTCTACACGGGCGGAGTGCTCGGGCGGCTCGTCGCGGAGTCGTGGGAGAGCGTGAGTCCCGCCCCTCGCGAGGCGCTCAGGCGCAGCGGCGTGCCCGGCGCCATCGCGACGCTCGCCGCTGTGGTGCCGGCCTCGGCGCAACAGCTGGTGACCTACACGCTCTACCGCTTCGAGATCTGCGTCCGTGAAACGGCCGTTGTCGGCATCGTCGGAGCTGCCGGCCTTGGCCGCCTGCTCGCGGAGAACCTCAACTTCTTCCGCTTCCCTGTCGTGACGACACTGCTGATCGCATCGTTCGCGGTCAGTCTCGCCAGCGAGGTGATCAGCCGCCGACTCCGGCGCGCGATCCGGGCCTGACGAGGCGGGTCGGGTCCTCGACGAGCGCCTCGTTGCGCTGCTTGGTTGTGCCGTGACCGTGCAGGGATCGGTGATCGGGCCCGTGGGTGGTGACACGTACCGAACGATCTGGAAGCGGGGAGGGGGAGGGGGGGGGATCTGTCAGAGCATGGAGCCGAGGTCGGACCCGGCGGTGGGGTAAGCCGCGGTGGCGGACTTGAGCTGGCGGGTGGTGAGGCCGAGCTTGATGGCCAGACCGAGGGTGTTGATCATCTCGGCGTACTCGGTGCCGAGGAGGTGGGCGCCAACGATCTGGTCGTTCGACTGGTCGATCAGGATCTTGGAGGCCGCGGTCGTCTCCCCGATCCGGTAACTGGAGTACCAGCCGCTGGTGTCGGAGTAGCGGACCGCGAGGTCGATCCCGGCGGCGCGTGCTTCGGACTCAAGCACGCCGACGCGGGCGAGCTCGGGAATGGTGAAGACCGCGGTGGGGATCCCTGCGTAGTCCGGGGTCGTGGCGGTGCCCTTGAGCATGTTCGACGCGGCGACCTTGGCCTCCGAGACCGCGACCGGAGTGAGAGGCATGCCTTCGGTGTCGGCGGAGTCTCCGGCGGCCCAGACGGCCGGGTTCGTCGTGCTCTGGAGGAAGCCGGCGACCTGGATGCCGCGCTCGCCGCATTCGACGCCGGCGGCGTCGAGGGCCAGGTCGGCCAGGGCCGCGACGCGTCCCGCGCCGTGGACCACGAGGTCAGTCTCGATCGTGTCCTGGGACCCGGCGTTCTCCAGGGTGACCCGGTAGCCGCCGTCGGAGGGCTGCACGTCGACGATGTTGGTGGTGCGTCGCAGCTCGACGCCGGCCTGTTGGCTGCGATCGACGAGGAGCTCGACGAGGTCGGGGTCGAAGCCCTTCAGCGGGCGCTCGCCGCGGTCGACGATGACCGGCGAGCTGCCGGCCCGGGCGGCGACGTGAGCGAACTCGAAGGAGATGAGCCCGCCTCCGACGAACAGGATCCGGGCACGGAGTTCTTCGAGGTCCAGGAAGTCGGTGCTGTCGATCAGGTGCTCGTGTCCCGGGAACTCCAGGGGCCGGGGTCGCGCACCGGTGGCGACCAGGAAACGGTCTGCGTCATAGGGGAGCCCATTGATCTCCAGCTGGCGTAGACCGGTGAACCTCGCGTGGCCGTGCAGCGTGGTCACGCCATCACCGGTCAGCCCGTCTTCCATGTTCTGGGGGACCGGGTCGGTGAAGCCGTGCTTGTGCTTCATCAGATCCGCCCAGTTGATCGAGAGGTCCGCATCGTCGATGCCCTTGCCGCGCATCAGTCGCGCACTGTCGATGACCTCGGCGGCGCGACGCAGGATCTTCTTCGCGTCACACCCCCGCAACGCACAGGTTCCGCCGTAGGGGAGCGCATCGACGATGGCCACCCGCCAGCCCTGGGCGGCGCACTTGTGCGCGGCCGCGACACCGGCCATGCCGGCGCCGATCACGATCAGGTCGAAGTGCTGGCTCACAGGGGGCTCTCCCTCTTCGTGGCGGAGGCCTCAGTGGTGCTGTCTGTGGTCTGGGCGGTCGCTGCCGCCCCGGGCTCAGTCGCTTCTGAACGGTGGCAGGACTTGTCCTGACACCGGCCTCGCGAGATCCGTGCCCACCCGAGGACGGCCAGCACGAGCCCGAGCCCGATCAGGGCCCAGCTCTGCAGCGACCATCCGGCGATTGCGCCGGCGACTCCCAGTGAGAGCAGGACCGGCAGGCCACAACAGAGTCCGAGGGCGCCGGCGGCTGCTGCTATCGGACCTACGATCGCGATCCGGTCACGCATCGGCCAGCACCGCCCGAAGCTGGTTGAGCGTGGGCGCACCCTCGTACCCGTCCGGTGTCAGGTACCTGCGACAGGAGAGCCCGACCTCGGAGCCGGGCTCGGCGAAGACGTCCACCCCCTCGACCAGGACGCTGGGTGAGCCGTGGAACCGGGTCCGCTCGGCCTCCTCCGGAGTCTCGACCAGGTGGCGGGTCACCCGCATGTCCGTGCGCTCAGCGGCAAGCGCAGCAAGCCGCTGGTCGGCGACTTTCCAGTTCGGGCAGTCCTCGAAGTACAGCAGCGTGATGTCCATGCCGACGACGCTAAACCTTGATCCATGGTGCAAGGTCAAGGCGTAGAGTGCAGTCATGCGCATCGGAGAGGTAGCCGCCGCGGCTGACGTGCCGACCCAGACCATCCGCTTCTACGAGCGCCGGGGTCTGCTTCCGCAGCCGTTGCGGGGCCCCAACGGATACCGTGAGTACGACGACTCGATCCTCACCCGGCTCGCATTCATCCGCAGCGGACAGGCTGCGGGGCTCACCCTGGTCGAGGTCGCCAGCATCCTCGACCTTCGCCGCGACGGAGCCGTGCCGTGCGCGCATGTCGAGTCGCTGCTCGTGACCAAGCTGGACGACATCCAGGAGCGGCAACGTGAGCTCGCCGTGCTCCAGGCGGAGCTCGAAGGCCTCATCAGCCGCAGTGCCCGACTCGATCCCGCCGACTGCACCGACACCCAGATCTGTCACATCATCGCTTAGGATGCACGCCCCGGAGACGACTGAGGCCGCGTGGATGCCCTCACGCCGTGTGCGGCGAGCCAAGCCTTTGCGGACCGCCAACCTCATCGCGCGGTTGCTCGAAGTGCAATGGGCTCGGTCCAGGTTCGCTCACGTCCGCAATCGCGTACTGACGCCCCCAGTACGTTGTGAGAGCGTCGGCGCAGGTGAGAGGGCAGTCTCGCCCGTCGACTGGGAGCGGGCACGAGAATCGCGTCCACGCTCAGGCCCCACGGGCCCTTCCCGACGACGCACCACGTCGAGTGCGTCGCGCTGCTCGCGAGGAGACGAGGGCGGCGGGGAGGCAGCGATCGAGCCGCCGGGTGGGCCGCGCGTGCTCAGTCCGAGCAGGGAGCGATGGCAACGAGGTCGAGCTGCGCCTCGGCTGATCCGCTTCGTGGACCGATGTTGGGGATCTGGATGGTGCTGTTGAACGTGAAGTCCAGGGTCGCGGTCGACGCATCGCCGGAGAGCGTGATGGTGTAGGCCCCCGACCCGGTCGCGGAGATCGGAGCGTTGCCGACCGTGCCCTTGAAGGCGTAGGTGCCGCCGGTCTCGCGGTTCGGGCGGAACGAGAACGACCCGACCAGGTCACCGGTGGTCTGCACGTTGAAGCGCTTCTCGAGCGAGCAGGCGGTGCCCCTGACGCTGATGCCGCTGGGCACCGAGGGGATCGACCCGCTGATGGCATAGCTCTGCTTGTTGCACTTCGGCACCAGCGCCTCAGCCTCGCGGACCCGCTCGGTGATCGAGCTGCTCAGGGTCTCCTTCACGTAGGCCGTGGCGGGCGACACGATGAACCCGAGCCACTTCGCCGACCCGGCCAGCGAGGACCCGGTGTCGACCAGCAGCTGCAGGAACAGCGCGGCGGCGTTCTCCTTGATCTCCTGCTTGAGGTCGGTCAACTGGTCGGTGACCTTCTTCTTGGCCGACGGGTCGTTGGCGTACTGGCTCCTGGTCAGAGGGTTGGTCGGGTTCTCGGCGCACGTGGAGAGCGCGTCGAGCTTGGCCAGGGCCTGGGCGATCATGTCGTTGGCGTTGACGGCGTCCCAGACCTTGTTGCCGGCCTTCCAGGCCTCCCACGAGCCGGTGGCGACCTTGCTGTCGGCCCGGTCGGCCCACGTGTCGATGTAGCTCTCCTGAGCCTGCGACACGACGCCCGAGACCACCACGTCGACGGTGGACGGCGACCCGCCCGCCGCGTAGGCCACGGGCTGCACGACCACCTCGCTGTCGCCCTCGCCCTCGAGCGGGGCGGCGGTCGCGCCGTCGGTGTCGGTGACCCGGGCGCGGATGTCCTCCGGGAGCGTGGCCGCGTCGATCGCGTAGGCCATCGACAGCAGGTAGCGGTCGCCGTCCTGCTGCGCGGTCAGCGTCACCCCGTCGTCGGGCTGCACCTTGCCGCTACCGGCGCTCAGTCGGTAGGTCAGGTCCGCGGTCGCCCCGTTGGGGAAGGCGTGGGTCACGACGAAGGTGTGGGCGTCGGCGACCTCCAGGCTCGACAAGGTCGTCGCCGCGACGTACGCCGTGGCTGCGTCGAACCCGGCGGACCGCACCGACGCGTCGAGCCCGGGGGAGGCCTGGGCGACGGCGACGCCCTGAGCGAACGGCGGACCCGCACCGACCTCGCCGGGCGAGGGATCGGCCGAACAGGCCGTCAGCGCGACGACACCGACCAGGACGGCCACGCGGTCCCGCAGGGCCGCTGTGGTGTGAGGGCGCACGAGGGGCAAGGCGATCTCCACGGGGACGTGCCAGCGCTGGCGGTGGAAGGGGGCTCGGACTCTACCGAATCGTCCCCGCTTGACCTGGAGCGCGCTCCAGTCCCTAGCGTCGAGACCATGACTGAGAAGACCTGGTTCATCACCGGTGCCTCCCGCGGCTTCGGCCGTGAGTGGACCGTCGCGGCCCTCGAGCGCGGCGACCGCGTCGCGGCCACCGCCCGCGACACCTCGACCCTCGACGACCTCGTGGCGACGTACGGCGAGGCGCTGCTGCCCCTGCAGCTCGACGTCACCGACCGCGAGGCCGACTTCGCGGCCGTCGCCCGCGCGCACGAGCACTTCGGGCGTCTCGACGTCGTCGTCAACAACGCGGGCTACGGCCACTTCGGCTTCGTCGAGGAGGTCACCGAGGCCGAGTTCCGCGCCCAGATGGAGACCAACGTCTTCGGGGCGATGTGGGTGACGCAGGCGGCGCTGCCGTTCCTGCGCGAGCAGGGCTCGGGCCACATCCTGCAGGTGTCGTCGATCGGCGGCATCTCGGCGTTCCCGCTGGTCGGCGCCTACCACGCGTCGAAGTGGGCGCTCGAGGGCTTCTCGCAGGCGCTGGCCCAGGAGGTCGCCGGCTTCGGTGTCAAGGTGACGCTCATCGAGCCGGGCGGCTTCGCCACCGACTGGGGCGGCTCGTCGGCGAGCCGGTCGGTCGAGCACCCGGCGTACGCCGCGTTGCACGAGCAGGTCGTCGAGCAGCGCAAGCAGCGCATCGGCACCCCGGGCGACCCGACCGCCTCCGCGGCCGCGGTGCTCAACCTCGTCGACGCCGACGAGCCGCCGCTGCGCGCCTTCCTCGGCGAGGCCCCGCTCGGCATCGCCAAGGCCGACTACGCCTCGCGCCTGGAGACCTGGGAGAAGTGGCAGGACAACGCGGTGCTCGCCCAGGGCTAGCCACCACCACGTCGGGTCGAGGTTTCCCTCAGGTGGTCCCGGACAGGATGGGCGCGTCCCCACCCCGACGGAAGGTCACCGATGCCCATCTCCCTCGACAAGGTCGAGTCCACCGCCCCCGGCCTGGTCTCCCTGGCCAAGACCGCCAAGGTCAGCCTCGAGAAGCGCAACCTGTTCGGCAGCCGCGCGAAGGTCGCGGTCGTCATGGACTTCAGCGGCTCGATGTCGCGCGAGTACAGCTCCGGGCGCGTGCAGAACCTCACCGAGCGCATCCTCGCGCTCGCCACCCAGCTCGACGACGACGGCGCGATCGACTTCTTCGTCTTCGACTCCAGCGCCGCCTACCTCGGTGAGGTGCCGCTCGACAACTACGCCGGTGCCGTCACCCGCCTCACCCAGGGACGCCGGATGGGCACCACCGACTACGCCGGCGCCTTCCGCGCCGTGCGCGACCACTTCGGCTTCGCGCCGCCCAAGCTCGTCCAGCAGACGGGCGGCGAGAAGAAGGGCCTGTTCGGCCGCAAGAAGAAGGTCGAGGGCGCCGTCGACGTCGCGCTGCCCGACGGCCTGCGTCCGGCCAACGAGCCGGTCTTCGCCATCTTCCTCACCGACGGCGCCCCCAACTCCAAGCCGCAGGCCGTCCAGGCGCTGATCGAGGTCTCGACCGCGCCGATCTTCTGGAAGTTCCTGTCCATCGGCGCCGAGTCGTTCGACTTCCTGCAGAAGCTCGACGACCTCGAGGAGCGCGTGATCGACAACGCCGACTACAAGCCGATCGGCTCGATCGACGCCCTGTCCGACGAGGCGCTCATCGAGGCCCTGCTCGACGAGTACGGCGAGTACGTCGCCGAGGCGCGCCGCCTCGGCATGGTCGTCTGACCCGGGCTCGGTCCGACCAGCGGCCGGACCGGGGGAGGCCGGGCCGGAGCCGGATTTCCCCGGTCGGCCGGGGAAACCCGAACTTGTGGGGCAATGCATTGCCCCACAAGTTCAGACTTCCCCGGCCAGCCGGGGAAACCCCACCCGAACCTCTCGACCTCGTGTATCTTGATGTCAAGAGACAATTCCACCAGCACTTAGGCCCGCCTTACTTCCCGAGCCGCGCAGTACGGCGGCAAGATGGGCGGCGGCCACACGAGCACCCACGAGGAGACGGCTGATGCCCAGCAACAACAGCTTCGGCGCCAAGAGCACCTTGGACGTCGATGGCACGTCCTACGAGATCTTCCGCCTGGACGCGGTGAAGGGCGAGGGTCTCGACGTCGACAGCCTGCCGTTCAGCCTCAAGGTCCTGCTGGAGAACCTCCTGCGCACCGAGGACGGCGCCGACATCACCGCCGACGACATCAAGGCGATCGCCGGGTGGGACGCCGACGCCGACCCGAGCAAGGAGATCCAGTTCACGCCGGCGCGCGTGATCATGCAGGACTTCACCGGCGTGCCCTGCGTCGTCGACCTCGCCACGATGCGCGAGGCGATGGCCGACCTGGGTGGCGACCCGTCCAAGATCAACCCGCTCGCGCCGGCCGAGATGGTCATCGACCACTCCGTCATCGCCGACGTGTTCGGCACCCCCGAGGCGTTCGAGCGCAACGTCGAGATCGAGTACGAGCGCAACCGCGAGCGCTACCAGTTCCTGCGCTGGGGCCAGGGTGCCTTCGACGACTTCAAGGTCGTCCCCCCCGGCACCGGCATCGTCCACCAGGTCAACATCGAGCACCTCGCGCGCACGATCTTCACCCGCGAGGTCGACGGCGAGCTGCAGGCCTACCCCGACACCTGCGTCGGCACCGACTCCCACACCACGATGGTCAACGGCATCGGCGTGGTCGGCTGGGGCGTCGGCGGCATCGAGGCCGAGGCCGCGATGCTCGGCCAGCCGGTCTCGATGCTCATCCCGCGCGTGGTCGGCTTCAAGCTCAACGGCGACCTGCCCGAGGGCGCGACCGCGACCGACCTGGTGCTCACGATCACCGAGATGCTGCGCAAGCACGGCGTCGTCGGCAAGTTCGTGGAGTTCTACGGCCCGGGCGTCTCCGCGCTGCCGCTGGCCAACCGCGCCACCATCGGCAACATGAGCCCCGAGTTCGGCTCGACCATCGCGGTCTTCCCGATCGACGAGCAGACCATCGACTACCTCCGGCTCACCGGCCGCTCCGCCGAGCAGCTCGCGCTCGTCGAGGCCTACGCCAAGGAGCAGGGCCTGTGGCACGACCCCGAGGCCGAGCCGCGCTACTCCGAGAAGCTCGAGCTCGACGTCTCCACGGTCGTGCCGTCCCTGGCCGGCCCCAAGCGCCCGCAGGACCGCGTCTCGCTGTCCGACGCCAAGCAGGCCTTCCGCGGCGCGCTGGCCGACTACGTCGACGAGTCCGGTGAGGAGGACGGCTACGACGAGTCGGTCGCCGAGACCTTCCCGGCCTCCGACCCCGTCACCAGCAACGGCCACGGCACCTCCGCCCCGCCGACCGACCACCTGTCGGCCGCACCCCAGGACGGCGGGCGCCCGAGCAACCCGATCGAGGTCACCCTCGAGGACGGCACGAGGTTCACCCTCGACCACGGTGCGGTCACGATCGCAGCGATCACGTCGTGCACCAACACCTCCAACCCGTCGGTGATGATCGGCGCGGCCCTGCTGGCCAAGAAGGCCGTCGAGAAGGGCCTGACCCGCAAGCCGTGGGTCAAGACCACCCTCGCGCCCGGCTCCAAGGTCGTCAGCGACTACTACGACAAGTCGGGGCTCACGCCCTACCTCGACAAGCTCGGCTTCAACCTCGTCGGCTACGGCTGCACGACCTGCATCGGCAACTCCGGCCCGCTCATCCCCGAGGTCTCGGCTGCGGTCAACGAGGCCGACCTCGCGGTCGTGTCGGTGCTGTCGGGCAACCGCAACTTCGAGGGCCGGATCAACCCCGACATCAAGATGAACTACTTGGCGTCCCCGCCGCTGGTGGTCGCCTACGCCCTGGCCGGCTCGATGGACCTCGACCTCTTCAACGACCCGCTGGGCCAGGACACCGAGGGCAACGACGTCTTCCTCAAGGACGTCTGGCCGACCCCGGCCGAGGTCGAGGAGACGATCGCGATGGCGATCAGCTCGAAGATGTTCGACGACTCCTACCAGGACGTCTTCGCCGGTGACGAGGCGTGGCAGTCGCTGCCCACCCCCGAGGGCAAGACCTTCGCCTGGGACGCCGAGTCGACCTACGTCCGCAAGCCCCCGTACTTCGACGGCATGCCGGCCGAGCCGACGCCCGTCACCGACATCGAGGGCGCGCGGGTGCTGCTCAAGCTGGGCGACTCGGTCACCACCGACCACATCAGCCCGGCCGGTGCGATCAAGAAGGACAGCCCCGCCGGCACCTACCTCGCCGAGCACGGCGTCGCGCAGCGCGACTTCAACTCCTACGGCTCGCGCCGTGGCAACCACGAGGTCATGATCCGCGGCACCTTCGCCAACATCCGCCTGCGCAACCAGATCGCGCCCGGCACCGAGGGCGGCTTCACCCGCGACTTCACCCAGGCCGACGCCCCGGTCACCACGATCTACGAGGCGTCCGAGGCCTACGCCGCCGCGGGCACCCCGCTCGTCGTCCTGTGCGGCAAGGAGTACGGCTCCGGCTCCTCGCGTGACTGGGCCGCCAAGGGCACCGCGCTGCTCGGCGTCAAGGCCGTCATCGCCGAGTCCTACGAGCGCATCCACCGCTCCAACCTGATCGGCATGGGCGTCATCCCGCTGCAGTTCCCCGAGGGTCACAACGCCGAGTCCCTCGGCCTGACCGGCGAGGAGACCTTCTCGATCTCGGGCATCACCGAGCTCAACGAGGGCCGCACGCCCAAGACCGTCAAGGTCACGGCCACCGGTAACGGGCAGGACGTCGAGTTCGACGCGGTCGTCCGCATCGACACCCCCGGCGAGGCCAACTACTACCGCAACGGCGGCATCATGCAGTACGTCCTGCGCAACCTGCTCAAGGGCTGACCCGCACGATCCCGCACGCCGGGCCGGTCACCTCACGGTGACCGGCCCGGCGTCGTCGTGCGGCGCGCCGGGGCGGCCCGGTTGCCGCACCGGCACGGTCGCGACCGCGACGATGACGGGGTGAAGAGACTTCCCCACCTCGCCCTCCTCGCCGCGCTGGCGCTCGGGGTGTCGGCCTGCAGCGACGACACCGAGCCGACCGCCTCGCCCACGTCCACCGAGACCCCGACCTCCGAGCCGACGACCACGACCCCCACGCCGACCCCCACCCCGACCGCCACGCCGACCCCCACCCCGACCCCCACGCCGACGCCGACCGCCACGGCCACCCCGATCCCGGCGCCGCCGGTCGACCCCGACGCCCCACCCACGACGTACGACGCCGCGCAGGCGCGCTTCGACGCCCAGGGTCAGGAGCCGCAGGAGCTGGTGCGCTTCGAGAGCTCGACGGGCATCTACTGCCTGCTCGACTCCGACTTCGCGATCGGCTGCGAGCTGCCCCGGGGCGGCATCCCCGACCCCGACTACTGCGGCGACGGCCCCAGCCAGAACGTCGGTCGGGTCACCTTCGCCCTCGACGGTTCCGGCGACCCGACCCCGGAGTGCAACAGCGACACGATTCGCGAGCCGGGTGCGCCCCGGCTCGCGGTCGACTCGGTCGGGGCCTCCTCGGCGTCGGGGATCCAGTGCCTCGTCGAGGCCATCGGGGTGACCTGCCTGGACCCGCAGCACACGAGCGGCTTCTTCCTCGGGCCCGACGACTACACGGTGTTCACCGCCGGCTGAAGGGCCTCGGTAGCGTGGTCCCATGATCGTCGCCTTCAGCATCAGCCCCACGTCCGGGGACGCCGACGGGGGAGTGGCCGACGCCGTGGCCGCCGCCGTGCGCGTCGTCCGCGAGTCCGGCCTGCCCCACGAGACCAACGCGATGTTCACCAACATCGAGGGCGAGTGGGACGAGGTCATGGCCGTGGTCAAGCGCGCCGTCGACGTCGTCGCGGCGGTGTCGCCGCGCGTCGGGCTCGTGCTCAAGGCCGACATCCGCCCCGGGCGCACCGGTGAGATGACCGCCAAGCTCGACCGGCTCGAGCAGGCGATCACCGCGAGCCCCGAGGCCACGGAGGGCGGCGCGTGAACCGACGGGCAGTGCTGAGCATCGTCGGCGTGGTCGCGGTCCTGATCGTGGTCGTGGCGCTCACGACGTTCCTGCGCGACGACAAGGCGGGGCCGGAGGCCCAGATCGAGGGGCTGCAGACCTTCTCCGGCCTCACCAACACCCACGTCGAGGGCAACGTCGCCTACGACCACACCCCGCCCGCCGGGGGCGACCACTTCGCCGCCTGGATGGACTGCGGCGTCTACGACACCCAGGTCGCCGACGAGCTGGCCGTCCACAACATCGAGCACGGCGGCATCTGGATCGCCTACGACCCCGACGCCCTCGACGACGCCCAGGTCGCCGCGCTGGCCGACCAGGTCCCCGACAACGGCATCATGACGCCGTACGCCGGGCTCGACGCGCCGGTGGTCGTGACCTCGTGGGAGCGGCAGGTCGCGCTCGACGGCGTCGACGACCCGCGCCTGAGGACGTTCGTCGACACCTACGAGAACAACCCCATCGCCCCCGAGTCGGGCCTGGTGACCTGCACAGGCGGCGTCGACGCGGCCGAGGCCGCCCAGATCGCCCAGCAGTACGGGCTCTGAGCCCGGTGCGCTCCGAGACCCGCACCTACCGGACCGGCGACCGTGAGCGCGTGGTCGACCTGACCGCCGACGCGGCGTCGTTCGTCAGCGCGGGCGACGAGGTCGACGGACTGCTCCAGGTGTTCGTCCCGCACGCGACCTGCGGCATCGCGGTCATCGAGACCGGGGCCGGCTCCGACGACGACCTGCTCGCCGCGCTCGGCGACCTGCTGCCCGCCGACGACCGTTGGCGCCACCGCCACGGCAGCCCCGGCCACGGCCGCTCCCACGTGATGCCGGCGATCGTGCCGCCGCACGCGACCGTGCCGGTGCTCGGCCGGCGCCTGGCGCTCGGCACCTGGCAGAGCATCTGCCTGGTCGACCTCAACGTCGACAACGACGTGCGCGAGGTGCGGTTCAGCCTGCTCGCATGAGGGCTGGCCTGATCGAACATCTGTTCGATAGCATCAGGGGATGCCGAGCCTCGTGGTCCCGCCCGGATGGCCTGCCGCGGTCCGTCCTCCCGACGCACCCCGGTGGGAGCTCACCGCCGAGGCGTGGCTGCTCGACCTGAGCCCGCCGGAGTTCCGGACCTACCCCACGCTGCGTCGCCACGTCGTGGTCCTCGCGCGCTTCGCGCTGCTCCACGTCGAGGCGATGCAGGCCGCCTGCCACCGCGGGCTCAGCGAGGCCCGCGCCGAGCTGCGCGACCTCGCCCCGCCCGACGTCGTCGACGAGGCCGTCGAGACCTGGCTGCGCGAGGACGCCCGCCTGTCCGCCGTGCGCCGCGAGGTCGGCCTGGTCGAGGACGCCCTCCGGGGCACCCGCTACCGCGCACGGCTGTGACCCGGTGGTGGCATGTCCTGTCACGGCAGGGCCCCAAGGCGGTCACACGGGGGCCCGATGGGGCTATGCCGATGCCGCGCGAGCGGCGCACGATGGAGGGATGAACGTCGACCCCGTCGCCCCCGGCGTCACCGGGCCCTCTGAGCCCCACGAGACCCGGTTCGCCCTGGTCCTCAACGGCGGTGTCAGCCTCGCGATCTGGATGAGCGGGGTCGTCCACGAGCTCAACCGCGTGCGGCTGGCCCGCGGCCCCGGGCCCGACGACCCGGCCGAGACCGCCGTCCACGAGGCGTGGCGCGCGATCCTGCACGCCACGGGGCGCTCGGTGGTCATCGACGCGGTCGCCGGCACCAGCGCCGGCGGGCTCAACGGCACCCTGCTGGCCACCGCCATCGCGCGCGGGGCCGACCTGCAGACCCTCAAGGGCACCTGGTCGCAGATCGCCTCGCTCAAGCGCGGCAAGCTGCTGCGCGCGGACCCGCGCGGTGCCCCGTCGGTGCTCGACGGCGAGTTCTTCGCCCGGCAGGTCGACCGGGTCGTCGACGCCATCACCCCGCGCCACGACCTGGACCCGGCCGAGTGCACCCTGCTGGTCACCGCGACCGCGCTCAAGCCGCAGGCGCGCCGCTACGTGCTCGAGGGCGAGCTCGACGCCCACGCCGTCGACAGCCGCCGCGTCTACCAGTTCAGCCGGCTCCACGACGCCCAGGGACAGCCCGAGCGCGACGACTTCGCCGTCACCGACCCCGCCGGCACCTCCGCGATCGCGGCCGCCGCGCGAGCCTCGGCGAGCTTCCCGGTGGCCTTCACCCCGGTCTGGGAGACCGACGAGCTGAGCAAGCGCCGCCGCGACCGACGCGACGACGACCCCCAGACCTGGCTCATCGACGGTGGCGTGCTCGACAACGCGCCCTTCGAGCCCCTGCTCGAGTCGCTGCGCGACCGCAGCGTGAGCCGCCCCTTCGACCGCGTCGTCCTCTACCTGACCCCCGGGGTCGAGGCGGCCGCCGACCCGCTGACCGACGGGGGCGCCCCCGACGTCGCCACCGTGATGGGGGCGGTGGTCGGGGCGGTCCGCGAGCCCGACCAGCGCGAAGACCTGGCCACCCTGGAGGAGTCGTTCACCCGTGCCGGGTTCGTGCGCTCCAGCCCGCACCGCCTGATGTCCGACCTGCTCGTCGACCTGGCGGGCGGCGTCCCGACGCCGTTCGGGACCGTGCCGGCCCGGGCTGCGGCCGACGCGCTGTTCGGCGTCTACCGGACCCGGCGGCTCGAGGAGGTCGAGCGCTGGCTCACCGCGATCGGCCGGGTGCCGCACCTGGTGCCGCCCCCGCCGCTCGAGCTCGCCGGCGCCGACCCGCCCGGCGTACCCCTCGACGGGCTGCACGACCCCGCCGACTGGGCGTGGGGACTGCCGGCGGCCGGCCGGGTCCTGCGCTGGTGGGGCCGGGCCCTGGTCTCGTGCAGCGCGAGCCCGGCCCTCAAGACCGACCTCCGCCCGGCCTTCGCCGCCGTCGACCACGCGCAGCGCCGGGTGCGCACCCTGCGCCGGGTCGAGGACCACCGGATCGAGGTCGTGGTCACTCCCGACCTGACCCCGCGCGCCCGCCTCGAGGTCGTCGCCGCGGCCCTGGCCGCCCTCGACAGCGGGCCCGAGGTCGCGGCCCTCGTGGTCGCGGTCACCGACGCCGTCGCGGCCTGCTTCCCGGGCCTCACCACCGGCGCCGAGCTGGCCCAGTTCGCCCTCGACGTCGAGGTCGCGGGCACCGCCCTGGCGCCCGACACCGGCGACCGGCCGGCGTTCCGCTACCGCCAGGTCACGCCCGCGGCGCACGCCCTGGTGCCCACCGACGTGACCGGTCGCGGCGAGTGGCCGGCCCGCAAGCTCTACGGCCAGCGCTGGAACCACTTCGGGGCGTTCGGCTCCTCGGAGGGACGCGCCCACGACTGGCTGTGGGGCCGCCTCGACGGCGCGAGCGCGCTGTGCGAGTACCTCGTCGGGCCCGGCTTCCGCGACGACCCCCTGTGCCAGGCCCTGGCGGCCGCCATCCTCGCGGCCGACGGCACCAGCCCCGCCGAGCTCGCGGCCGGGGCGCAGAAGGCCTACGACAAGACGCCCGCCGAGCTCTTCGACGACCTCGCCCACCACGATCCCCACGGCGAGGCCGACGCGATCTGGCTGCTCGCCGACACCGTGCCCGAGGTGCTCGGCGAGATCCCGTCGGTCGGCGTCGTGCTCGAGGCCGCCACGTCGCACGACCCGACGCTGCCCGACACCGCCGGGCTGGTCACCCGGGCCAAGGCGTTCGGCGTCCGGGTCGCGACCCTGGCGATCCGGGTGTGGGTGCGTTCCAGGATCCGCAGCGCCGTCGACGGCGGTGAGCACCGGTAGGCAGCACCCCCACCACTACGCTGGCCCGATGCCGTCGTTCGCCTGCGTGGTCCTCGTCGACCGCCGCGGGTGGGTGCTGCTGCAGGAGCGCGACGAGCACGCCCCGATCGACCCCGAGTGCTGGGGCATGAGCGGTGGCCACGTCGAGGACGGCGAGTCGCCCGAGGCCGCGGCCTACCGCGAGCTGCGCGAGGAGACCGGCCTCGACCTGCCGCCCGGCACCCTGCGCCACCACACCACGCTGCACGTCTTCCACGAGCACCACGGCACCACCGATCCCGTCGACGTCTACGTCGCCGGCGTCGACCTGACCGACGCCGACGTCGTGTGCCACGAGGGTCGACGCATCGTCTTCGTCGACCCCGCGACGATCGGCGACCTGCCGCTGACGCACTCGGCCGCCCAGGCGCTGCCGGGGCTGCTCGACACCGACGCGCACCGCGAGCTGCGCTGGGCCGCCCACGGTCGCACCCGCTACTCCTGCGTCGCCCTGGTCGACCGGCGCGGCTGGATCCTGCTGCAGGAACGCGACGAGCACGCACCGGTCGCCCCCGAGGCGTGGTCGCTCCCCGGCGGCGGTCTCGAGCCGGGGGAGTCGTACGCCGACGCCGCCCGTCGCGAGCTGGCCGAGGAGACCGGCGTCGCCGTCGACGCGGACGACCTGCACCTCGTCGGGGCGTTCGCGATCGACCGTTCCGCCCAGGGGCCCGCCGCCGACTTCGAGGTCTGGGCCGCCGCCACGCACCTCGTCGACGCCCAGGTGGAGTGCCACGAGGGGCGCCAGATGGTGTTCGTCGACCCCGTCACCGCCGCCTCCCTCCCGATGGCGCGCGCGACCGCCCTCGTGCTGCCCGCCTTGCTCGAGTCCGACCTCTACCAGGAGCTGATCCGATGACCCGCACCCTCGACGTCCACGCCGTCCCCGCCCACGGAGCCGAGGACGTCGTCGTCGGGCTGTCGGGGCCCGACGAGGGCGCGGTCTTCACCGGCACCGAGGACGGCTCGGTCTTCCGGGTCAGCCACGACGGGAGCAGGGTCGACCTCGTCGCGCGCACCCAGGGCCGACCGCTCGGGCTCGAGATCGACCTCGACGGACGGCTGCTGGTCTGCGACGCCCGCCGCGGGCTGCTGCGCGTCGACACCCGCAGCGGTGCGGTCGAGGCGGTCACCGGGGAGATCGACGGCACCGCCATGAAGTTCTGCAACAACGCCGCCATCGCCTCCGACGGCACCGTGTGGTTCTCGGACTCCTCGACCAAGTTCGGCCTCGACCGGTGGAAGGACGACTTCGTCCAGCACACCCGCACCGGTCGGCTCTGCCGGCTCGACCCCGACGGGACCGTGAGCGTGGTGATCGACGGGCTCGCCTTCGCCAACGGGGTCGCCCTGTCGCGAGCCGAGGACTTCGTATGCGTCGCCGAGACAGGCGGCCGCACCGTCGTGCGCCGCTGGCTCACCGGCAACCGTGCCGGCATGCGCGACCTGCTGTGCTCCGACCTGCCCGGCTACCCCGACAACATCGCCCGCGGCAGCGACGGCCTGATCTGGGTCACCCTCGCCAGCCCCCGCGACCCGCTGGTCGAGCGGCTCCAGACCGGTCCGATGGCGCTGCGCAAGATCGCGACCCGGCTGCCCGAGCGGCTCCAGCCGCAGCCCGCGCGGACCGTGCGCGTGCAGGCCTACGACGACGAGGGCCGCCTGGTCCACGACATCGACATCGACCCGACGCAGCAGCAGACCGCCTACCACATGGTCACCGGCGTCCGGGAGCACGAGGGCCGGGTCTGGATGGGCAGCCTGCACGAGGCGGCGGTCGCGGTCGTCGACCTGTGACGCGTCAGACGTCCCCGACGGCCACCGCGGGTGAGGGGTCCGGGGGCCGCGACACCGTAAACTCCCCGACATGAGCCTGCTGGAGTCGATCACCGGACCGCGCGACCTGCGTCGTCTCGACGACGACCAGCTCACGAGCCTCGCCAGCGAGATCCGCGACCTGCTCGTCGTGAGCTGCTCGCGCGTCGGTGGTCACCTCGGTCCCAACCTCGGCGTCGTCGAGCTGACGATGGCGATCCACCGGGTCTTCGACTCCCCGCGCGACCGTGTCGTCTTCGACACCGGCCACCAGGCCTACGTCCACAAGATGCTCACGGGCCGGTCCGGCGACTTCGCCACCCTGCGCACCGAGGGCGGGCTCTCGGGCTATCCCAGCCAGGCCGAGTCGCCCCACGACATCGTCGAGAACTCCCACGCCTCCACGGCACTGAGCTATGCCGACGGCCTGGCCAAGGCCTACCGCATCCGGGGCGAGGACCGCCACGTCGTGGCCGTGATCGGCGACGGCGCGCTCACCGGGGGCATGGCCTGGGAGGCGCTCAACAACATCGCGGTCGCCCACGACAGCCGCTTGGTCATCGTCGTCAACGACAACGGCCGCTCCTACACCCCCACCATCGGCGGCCTGGCCACGGCGCTCACCACGCTGCGCACCAACCCGCGCTACGAGCAGGTCCTCGACCTGGTCAAGAAGCGGCTCACCTCGGTCAAGGGCGTCGGACCCGCGGCCTACGACGCGCTGCACGCGATGAAGAAGGGGCTCAAGGACGCCCTGGCCCCGCAGGGCCTCTTCGAGGACCTCGGCCTGAAATACGTCGGGCCCGTCGACGGCCACGACCGCGTCGCCATGGAGCAGGCGCTGACCAAGGCCAAGCGGTTCGGCGGCCCCGTGATCGTGCACGCCATCACCCACAAGGGCTTCGGCTACGACGCCGCCGAGCGTCACGAGGCCGACCAGTTCCACTCCCCGGGTCCCTTCGACGTCGACAGCGGCGACGAGATCCCCAAGGGCACGATCTGGACCGACCACTTCGCCGACCACATGGTGGAGCTGGGCGCGCGCCGCAAGGACGTCGTGGCCATCACGGCCGCGATGATGCACCCCGTCGGGCTCCACAAGTTCGCCGCCGCCTACCCCGAGCGCACCTTCGACGTCGGCATCGCCGAGCAGCACGCCGCGACCTCGGCCGCCGGTCTCGCGCTCGGCGGGCTGCACCCCGTCGTCGCCGTCTACGCGACGTTCCTCAACCGCGCCTTCGACCAGGTGCTGATGGACGTCGCCCTGCACCGCTGCGGGGTCACCTTCGTGCTCGACCGCTCGGGCGTCACCGGCGACGACGGCGCCAGCCACAACGGCATGTGGGACATGTCGGTGCTGCAGGTCGTGCCCGGGCTCCGGATCGCCGCGCCGCGTGACGCCACCCGGCTGCGCGAGCTGATGGACGAGGCCGTCGAGGTCGCCGACGCCCCGACCGTCGTCCGGTTCCCCAAGGGCCCGCCGCCGGCCGACGTCCCGGCGATCGACAAGGCCGGGGGGGCCGACGTCCTGGTCCGCCAGGGCGCCCTCGACGTGCTGGTGGTCGCGGTCGGGTCGATGGCCACGGTCGCCGTCGACGTCGCCGCGCGGCTGGTCGACCAGGGCATCGGGGTGACCGTCGTCGACCCGCGCTGGGTCAAGCCCGTCGACCCCGCGATCGTCGAGCTCGCCCGCCAGCACCAGCTCGTCGTCAGCATCGAGGACAACGGCCGCGTCGGCGGCTGCGGCGCGGTGCTGCTGCAGACCCTCAACGAGGCCGGCGTCACCACGCCCTTCCGGCTGCACGGCATCCCGCAGGAGTTCCTCGACCACGCCAAGCGGGCCGCCATCCTCGAGCGGATCGGCCTGACGCCCCAGGCCCTGGCCCGCGGCATCGTCGAGGACATCACCGCCCTCGCCGACGGTGGCGTCCCGGTCGACCGTGTCGACGCGCCCTAGCGGCGTCCTCGCCCTCGGCCTCACCCTCAGCCTGGTGCTCGGCGGCTGCGGGGGCCCCGGGTCGTCACCGGCCCCCGCCGACGCTCCGGGCCGTTCCCCGGCCGCAGCGCCGGGCTCGTCCCCGGGCGCGCCCCCCGGCACCGCCACCGCCCCGACGGACGCGCCCGCGCTGCCGCGGGTCAGCCTCGACCTCAGCGGCGACCTGCAACGGGTCCTCGACACGCGTGCCGCCGCCGTCCTCGCCGGTGACCGCGCCGCCTTCCTGCGCGGCCTGACCCGCTCGCCCGGCCTGCGCGTCACCGAGGGCGGCTACTTCGACAACCTCGCGCAGCTGCCGGTGTCGGTGTTCTCCTACCGCCTGGTCCCGTCCAGCCTGGTGCGCACCGGTGACGCCTATTCCGCCGTCGTCGAGGTGACCCTGCAGCTCACGCCGTACGACGTAACGCCGGTCCGCACGATCGACCGCTTCCGCTTCGTGCCCGCCGGCGCCACGTCGTACCGGATCAGCTCGACGACCGACACGCGCTGGGAGGCCGCCCACCTCGGCGTGCAGCAGCCGTGGGACACCGAGCCCGTCCGGGTGCGCGAGGGCCTCGGCGTGCTGGGGGTCTTCGACACCGCCGACCGCCGCGAGGCCGCCGGCATCGTGGCGTCGGTCGAGCGCGGGGTCACCGACGTCGCGGCGCGGGTGCCCTACTCCGAGTGGGGCTCGCGGGCCGTCGTCTACGTCCTGTCCGACCCGCGGTTCCTCGCCGGCTTCGACGACCTGCCCGGCGGCGACCCCGAGGCGCTCGACGGCGTCGCCTTCACCGTGCCGGGCCGAGACGACGGCACGATCGCCTCCACCCGCTTCGCCCTCAGCCCCGACCTGCTCCCAGCGGTCTCCGCGCGCCGCGTCGACCCCGAGGTCGACCGCCTGGTGCGCCACGAGCTCGTCCACGTCGCGCTCGCCGAGCACGACGACGCCGCCCCGGTCTGGCTGCGCGAGGGCCTCGCCGAGTGGGTCTCGGTGCAGGCCCTGCCGCCCGACCGCCGCGACGTCCCCGACCGCGCCCTGGCCGCGGCGGCCGACATCGACGAGATGCCGTCCGACGCGTCCTTCAACGACGACGACGCAGCCGTCCACTACGCCCTGGCCTGGTGGGTCTGCGAGTGGCTCGCGCAGACCTACGGCCCCGACGCCCCCTGGACCGTGCTCGACACCTTCGCCACGCGCGCGGGCGACGACCCGCGCGACGTCGTGCGTGACCTGCTGGGCCTGTCGGTCGACCAGCTGGCCCGTCGTGGCGCCGCGCTGATGGCGTCGACGTACGCCGCCCCGACGCCCGCCCCGAACCAGGTCCCGAGCACGCCGAGCAGCGACGCCACCGACGAGGGGTGACCGCGCGGAGTCGCCTGCGTCACGTCGGTCTCGTGCCACCCGCCCCCGCGGGCCGGCGCATCACTAAGGTGGTCGGGTGAGCGCAGAGCGGTTGGTCCACATCCTCGACGAGGTGCCGGCGCTCGAGGGGCTCGACTCGCTCACCATGGTCGTGGCCCTCGACGGCTTCCTCGACGCCGGCAGCTCGGCGGCGATCGCCGCCCAGCACCTCGCGGGGCTCGACGACGGTGGGTCGGTGGTGGCGACCTTCGACGTCGACCAGTTCCACGACTACCGCGCCCGCCGTCCTGCAGTGACGTTCCTGCGCGACCACTACGAGGCCTACGACGCCCCGCGGCTGGTGGTGCGCCTGCTGCGCGACACCGGCGGCACGCCGTACCTCCTGCTGCAGGGCCCCGAGCCCGACAACCGCTGGGAGGCCTTCTGCCGCGCGGTGCGCGAGGTCGTCGAGCGCCTGGGCGTCACGCTGGTCGTGAGCATGGGCTCGGTGCCGATGGCGGTGCCCCACACTCGCCCGATCGCGATCACCCACCACGCCAACGACCCGTCGCTGATCACCGCCACCAACCCCTGGCAGGGCGAGCTGCGGGTGCCGAGCAGCGCCCAGGCGCTGCTCGAGATGCGCCTGGGCGAGTGGGGCCGCGACGCCCTGGGGTTCGTCGCCCACATCCCGCACTACCTCGCCCAGCTCGACTACCCGCGCGCCTCGGTGATGCTGCTCGAGCACGTCGAGCGCTCGGGCCGGCTGACCGTCGACCTCACGGACCTGCGCGCCGCCGCCGACGACCGCGAGGGCGAGATCGCCCGCTACCTCGCCGCCAACCAGGAGGTCGGCGAGGTCGTGGCGTCCCTCGAGCGGCAGTACGACTCCTTCGCCGAGGCCGAGGCGGCCGGCGCCAACCTGCTCGCCGACGACCAGCCGATCCCGACCGGCGAGGAGATCGGACGTCAGTTCGAGCAGTTCCTCGCAGGCCTCGAGGGCCCCGACCCCACCGACCCGACCGACCACCCGGAGGACGAGTCATGACCACCGACCCGGCCCAGGAGCTGATCTCGCTCCTCGACCTCGAGTACCTCGACGTCGACCTGTTCCGCGGCAAGCAGCCCGAGTCGACGCGCCAGCGCGTCTACGGCGGGCAGGTCGCCGCGCAGGCGCTGGTCGCCGGCGCCCGCACCGTGCCCGAGGGCTTCCACGTGCACTCGCTGCACTCCTACTTCCTGCTGCCCGGCGACTACCAGGTCCCCGTGATCTACGACGTCGAGCGGATCCGCGACGGCCGGTCCTTCGTCACCCGACGCGTGATGGCCCGCCAGCACGGGCGACCGATCTACTACCAGACGCTGTCGTTCCAGAAGGACGAGGACGGCTTCGAGCACCAGGACGCGATGCCCGAGGTCAAGGCGCCCGAGGAGGGCATGGACCTGGTCTCGCTCATGCGCGGCGGCGGCAACCCCGACGCCGACGCGCTCGGCAAGGAGTGGGCCGCGCTCGACGTGCGCTGGCTGGGCAACTCGCGCCACGGCCTCGAGCCCGACCCGGCCCACCCGTCGCAGGCCCGGATGTGGATCAGGGTCCTCGGCGAGATGGGCGACGACCCCCTCGACCACCTCGCGGTGTTCGTCTACGCCAGCGACGTCTCGCTCCTGGGCGCCTCCCTGGCCGCCCACGACACCAACCCCAGCTCGGTGCAGATGGCCTCGCTCGACCACACGCTGTGGTTCCACCGGCCGTTCCGCGTCGACGAGTGGTGGCTCTACGACCAGTGGTCGCCCTCGGCCCGCGGCGCCCGCGGCCTGTCCTTCGGGCGCGTCTTCACCCAGGACGGCAGCCTCGTCGCCACCGCCGCCCAGGAAGGCCTCATCCGCCCTCGCACGCGCTGACCCGTCGCGTCTACGCGACGGGTCGATCGAGATCCACGCCGACCCGTCGCGTAGACGCGACGGGTCGACCCACCACCGACGTCGACCCGTCGCGTAGACGCGACGGGTCGACCTAGGGCGGGGTGGTCAGAGGGCGGTGGTGCGGCCCGCGAGGTGGGGCTTGCCGCTGGGGCTGGTGAGGCCGAAGGCGAAGCCGTCGTCGAGCGGGGTGGACCCGAAGACGACGGTGCCGGGCAGCAGCACGGGCTTCTTGAAGGCGACGTCGACCCGGACGGCGTCGGGCAGCCGGTTCTCGAGCGCGGCGACGCAGCGGGCCATGGTCCACATGCCGTGGGCGATCTGGCGCGGGAAGCCCAGCGCCTTGGCGGTCACGGGGTAGAGGTGGATCGGGTTGGCGTCACCGGACACGGCGGCGTAGCGGCGACCGAGGTCGGCCGGCAGCGGCCACCGCAGCGGTGAGGGGGCCGCGTCGGGCAGCGCCATGCCGTACGACGCCCCCTCCGCACCGCGACCGCGGCGCAGGTAGGCCGAGGTCTCCTCCCAGACGACCTCGCCGCCGGAGCGGACCTCGGTGACGAACTCGTAGACCCGCCCCTTGGCGTGGGGGACCGGGGCGCCGACCCGGGCGACGACGTCGAGCGTCTCGCCGACGGCGATCGGGCGGTGCTGGGTGATCGAGTTCTCGAGGTGGACCGTGCCGATGGCGGGCTCGGGGAAGGCCTGGTCGCTCATGATGGCCATCTGCAGGTCGAAGACCAGCAGGTGCGGGTACGGCAGCGGGACGACGTCCTTGCGCGGGAAGCCGCAGACCGCGGCGTACGCGTCGACCGCGGCCCGCTCGACGGTGACCGGCGGGCGGGTGCGGGTCAGCCCCGAGAACCCCTCGACGGGGGCCTTCTTGACGCCGGGCAGCTGGTTGACGACCGGGATCGACGGCAGCGCGGCCCGCAGCAGGGTGGGGATCGCGGACATGACTCAGGCGCCCAGCATCATCTGGCCGCAGACGCGCACGACGTTGCCGTTGACCAGGCTGGAGCCCGGGTGGGCGTACCAGGCGATGGTCTCGGCGACGTCGACCGGCAGGCCGCCCTGGGCCATCGCGTTGAGGCGCTGGCCGACCTCGCGGGTCGCGAACGGCACCGCGGCGGTCATCTGGGTGATGATGAAGCCGGGTGCGACGGCGTTGATGGTGATGCCGTTGCCGGCCTCGCCGAGCTCGTCGGCGAGCGAGTCGACGAACCCGATGACGCCGGCCTTGGACGCGGCGTAGTTGGTCTGGCCGACGTTGCCGGCGATGCCGGCGATCGAGGCGACGCCGATGATCGAGCCGTGGTCGTGGACCAGGCCCTGGTCGAGCAGCTCGCGGGTGATCAGCTCGGGGGCGGTCAGGTTGACCGCGATCACCGACTCCCAGCGGGCCTCGTCCATGTTGGCGAGCTTCTTGTCGCGGGTGATGCCGGCGTTGTGGACGACGACGTCGACGCCGCCGTGCTGGGTCTTGAGGTGGTGGGCGATGCGCTGCGGGGCGTCCTTGCCGGTGATGTCGAGGGTGAGCCAGTCACCGTCGAGCTCCTTCATCAGCGCCTGCAGCTCGCTCGCGGCCTGGGGTACGTCGACACCCAGCACGGTCGCGCCGTCGCGGTGGAGCACCCGGGCGATCTGCTCGCCGATGCCGCGGCTCGCGCCGGTGACCAGGGCGACCTTGCCCGCCAGGGGCTGGGCCGGGTCGGCGACCTGGCCGACCTCGGCACCCGTGGCGCCCTTGGCGGCGTGGGCGCCGATGCGCACGACCTGGCCCGAGACGTAGGCCGACTTGGGGGAGAGCAGGAAGGCCAGGGTGCTGGTGGCGGCGGCCTCGGCCCCGTCGGCGACGTAGACGAGCTGGACGGTGCTGCCCTTGCCGATCTCCTTGCCGAGGCTGCGGGTGAAGCCCTCGAGGGCGCGCTGCGCGACGCGCTCGCTGCCCTTGACCTGCTCGGGCGGCGTCCCGATGACGACGACGCGGGCGCACGCCTCGAGGCTGCGCAGCACGGGGGTGAAGAAGTCGCGCAGGGCGACGAGCTCGGCGGCCGTGGTGAGGCCTGTGGCGTCGAAGACGAGGCCCTTGAGGCGGCCCTCGTCGGGCTTGATCGCGGTGGAGGCGATGCCGAGGGTGTCGAGCAGGCCCGGGAGCGACTCCACGAAGCGGCCGCGGCCGCCGACCAGCACGGTGCCGTCGACGAGCGGGGCGCCCTCGGTCCACCGCTCCAGCGGGGTCGGGTTGGGCAGGCCCAGGTTCTTGACGAGGATCTTGCCGACGGGGGTGCTGGTGAAGCCCTGGTACTTGTCGCTCATGCGCGGGGTGCTCTCGCTCTCTTCGGCGTGCGGCGGGGTGCAGCAGGTGCAGGTCGGGATCATGTAACCCGGTGTGTAACTCACTGTCCACATTTGGTGACGTGGCCCTCAGTGGCTTGGACCACTCGTGGTTACCGGTCAGTATGGTCGCATGATCGAGAAGACTCGCCGCGTCGCCGTCATCGGTGGCAACCGCATCCCGTTCGCCCGCTCCAACGGCCCCTACTCCGAGGCGTCCAACCAGGAGATGCTCACCGCCGCGATCGACGGGCTCGTGGCCCGCTTCGGTCTCGAGGGCGAGCGCCTGGGCGAGGTCGTCGCCGGCGCGGTGCTCAAGCACGCGCGCGACTTCAACCTGACCCGCGAGGCGGTGCTCGGCTCCAAGCTGTCGCCCGAGACCCCGGCCACCGACATCCAGCAGGCCTGTGGCACCGGCCTGCAGGCCGCCATCCAGGTCGCCAACAAGATCGCCCTGGGCCAGATCGAGGTCGGCATCGCCGGCGGCACCGACACCACCTCGGACGCGCCGGTCGCGATCAGCGACAAGCTGCGCAAGAAGCTGATGAAGGTCAACGCGGCCCGCGACACCAAGTCGCGCCTGACCGCCCTGGGCCAGATCCGCCCCGGCGACATCGGCTTGGAGATCCCCCAGAACGGCGAGCCCCGCACCCGCCTGTCGATGGGCGAGCACGCCGCACTGACGGCGCTGGAGTGGCAGGTCGGCCGCGAGGAGCAGGACGAGCTCGCCGCCGCCTCCCACCAGCACCTCGCCGCGGCGTACGACGAGGGCTTCCTCGACGACCAGGTCACCCCGTTCCGCGGCGTCGAGCGCGACACCAACCTGCGCGGCGACTCCACCGTCGAGAAGCTCGCCAAGCTCAAGCCGGTCTTCGGCAAGGGCGAGGCCGCCACGATGACCGCCGCCAACTCCACGCCGCTGACCGACGGTGCGTCCGTCGTGCTGCTGGCCTCCGAGGAGTGGGCCGAGGAACACGACCTGCCCGTGCTGGCCTACCTCACGGCCTACGAGACCGCGGCCGTCGACTACGTCCACGGCGGCGAGGGCCTGCTGATGGCCCCGGCGTACGCGATGGCGCGGATGCTCGAGCGCGAGGACCTCTCGCTGCAGGACTTCGACTTCTACGAGATCCACGAGGCGTTCGCCTCGCAGGTGCTCTCGACGCTCAAGGCGTGGGAGGACCCGGTGTTCTGCAAGGAGCGCCTGGGCCTCGACGCCCCCCTCGGCCCGATCGACCGCTCCAAGCTCAACGTCAAGGGCTCCTCACTGGCTGCGGGCCACCCCTTCGCCGCCACCGGCGGTCGGATCATCCCCGTGCTCGCCAAGCTGCTCGCCCAGTCCGAGGGCGGCACCGGCCGTGGCGTGATCTCGGTCTGCGCGGCCGGCGGCCAGGGTGTCGTCGCGATCCTCGAGCGCGCCTGAGCCTCACCGTCGTCGTACGACGGCCCGTCACCCCTCGCGGGTGGCGGGCCGGTGTCGTCGTGGTGGGGCGAGCTGGGACCGGCCTCAGCGCCCGGCGAGCGCGAGCGCCGAGGCGACGAGGTGCTCGCGCACCTGCGCGGCGGTGATCGAGCCGACCACGGGCACGCCGGGCGTCGACTCGGTCACGGTGATGCCGACGCGGGCCAGCTGCAGCGCGCCCAGGCCGCTGGCGTAGAGCGTGTTGGCCAGCAGCGTCGGGTCGCCGGTGACGGTGAAGTCGCCCGAGGCGACGCCGTCCTCGAGGGCGGTGGTGAGGATGGCCAGGCACGACGAGATCGCGCGGCCCAGGCGGAACAGCGCGCTCTCGGTGATCTCCTCGAGCAGGTCGGAGCCGCGGCGGCGCATCAGCGCCTGCGCGCAGTCGACGAAGGCCGGGTGGGCCACGCCGTAGTCGACGAAGGCGCCCACGATCGCGGTCAGCCGGTCGGCCGGGACCGTGGTCGAGGCGGCCGCCTCGACCAGCGCGTCGTGCATCTCGTCGAGGTAGCTGACCAGCGTGAGGGCGAAGAGCTCCTCCTTGCCGGTGAAGACCCGGTAGACGATCGCGCGGTTGATGCCGACGGCGCGGGCGATGTCCTCGATCCGCATCTCGCCGACGCCCTCGCGGTCGAACTCGGCGCGGGTGGCGGCGATGATCTCGGCCTCGCGCAGCCGCCGTCGGGACGCGGCCGCGCGGCGGCGCCCGTCGGTCTCCGGTGCGCGTGCAGCAGTGGTCACGTCGGCATCCTACGAGAAGTTGCAACTGCGAGTTGCACGACTGTGACGAGAACTCGCGGCCAGCTCGACCGGAGCGGCGGGTCGCGCTTGCGCTAACGCAGGAGCTGACGCACCGCGGTGAGGTCGTCGGCCTGCTCGGCCGACTTGTCGTCGCGGTAGCGCACGACGCGGGCGAAGCGCAGGGCCACACCGCCCGGGTAGCGCGTCGAGCGCTGCAGCCCGTCGACCGCGATCTCGACGACCTGCTCGGGACGCACCCTCACGACGTAGCCGTCGGTCGGCCCGTCGGCGAGCGCGAGGAACCGCTCGGTCTGCCAGGCGAGCACCTCGTCGGTCATGCCCTTGAAGGTCTTGCCGAGCATCACGAACTCACCGGGCCGCTCGGGGTCGCGCGCACCGAGGTGGATGTTGGACAGCAGCCCCTGACGCCGGCCCGACCCCCACTCGACGGCGAGCACGACCAGGTCGAGGGTGTGGACGGGCTTGACCTTGACCCAGGCCGCGCCGCGGCGGCCCGCGGCGTAGGGCGCGGCGAGGTCCTTCACCACGACGCCCTCGTGGCCCGCGGCGAGCACGTCGGCGACGAACGCCTCGGCCTTGGCGGCGTCGGAGGTGACCAGCCGGGGCACCCGGAACTCGGCGGGCACGAGCGCGTCGAGCGCGGCGGCGCGGGTGGCGCCGGGGGCGTCGAGCAGGTCGCGGCCGTCGACGTGGAGCAGGTCGAAGAAGAACGGCGTCACCCGGACCCCGCCGGGCAGCGACTCGGCCATCGCGGTGCGTGACGCCGTCTCCTGGAAGGGTCGTGGCCGCCCGGTCTCGTCGAGCGCGAGCACCTCGCCGTCGAGCACGAACGACGACGCGGGCAGCGACCGGGCCACCTCGACGACCTCGGGCAGGCGGGTGGTGATGTCGTCGAGGCTGCGGGTCACCACGAGCACCTGGTCGCCCTCGGGGTCGGCCCAGCGGTGCACCTGCACCCGGATGCCGTCGAGCTTGGTGTCGACCGCGCCCTCGCCGCCGACCTTGACCAGGGCCTCGGCCACGGTCGGGGCGGAGGACGCCAGCATCGGCAGCACCGGTCGCCCCACCTCGAGCCCGAACGCGGCCAGCGCCTCCTCGCCGCCCACGAACGCCGCCCGCACCACCGCCAGGGTCGAGCCGGCGAGCATCGCCGCGCGGCGCACGGACGCCAGGGGGAGGCCTGCCGCGAGGGCGACGCCCTCCTGCACGAGCGCGTCGAGGGCGCCCTGGCGCACCTCGCCGGTGACCAGGCCGCGCAGCCAGCGCTGCTCGTCGGCGGTGGCCGCGGCGAACAGCGCCGTCACCGCGTCGGCGCGCGCGGCCTGCGACCCCGCGCCGGCGATGGCGGCGATGTGGTCGAACGCCGCGTCGACCCCGGTCACCGTCAGGGTCGGTTCGGGGGCGGGGTCGGGCAGGGACGACAGGCCCCGCCACCCGACGCCGGTACGGCGCTGACGCAGCGCACCGCCGACGTAGGAGGCCACCACCTCGACGAGCCCGGTCTGCGTCGGCTCGGACGCGGCGGCCCGCCCCAGGAGGTCGGCGATCGCGGCGACCTTCTCCTTGCGGGAGCGGGTCGCGGCCAGGGTCGCGGAGGTGGCCACGACATCGGAAAGCAACATGGTCGTATCAAACACGGGCGTACCCCCGACGACGGTCCCTCGTTGAGTCGGCACGCCACCGATCGTGGCCCCTGGCCCCCGGACGACCCGAACAGGAACCCTGTGACCCGCTCGAGAACCACCCGCACCGCCGCCGTCGCGGCCGTGTCCGCCGTCGCGCTCAGCATGCCGTCGCTGGCCCAGGCCGCCAGCGGCCCGGCCGACGTGACCGCGGCCGGCCTGACCCCGGCCGCGCGCCCCGCGCTGCTCGGCGGCGACAGCAGCATCGTGCCGCCGGCCGGCGACAACCTCGCCGACCTGTCCTTCGACTCACGGGCCCTGGCGCGGGCGCTCGCGCCGACGACCGCGCAGCGCGCCGCCGTCGCCCGCATCCCGGGTGCGGTCGCGACCTGGAACACGTCCGGGACGCCCCGCTCGCTCGGCGTCACCGACGGCTTCCTCAGCGCCCCGCGCGGCGGTGACCCGCTCGCGATCGCCCGCGGCTGGCTCGCCACGCACCGCGCCGCCTTCGGCCTGTCGGGCGACGACGTCGCCGCGCTCGAGGTCGTGCGCAACCACGAGCTGCCCGGCATCGACGCGCGCGTGCTGAGCTTCGCCCAGACCTTCGGCCCGGCCCGCGTCCCGGCCGGCATCGGCGGCATCCTCACCGTCGTCGTCGACCGCCAGGGCCGCGTCGTGTCCTACACCGGCGACCCCGTGCGCAGCTCCGCCCTGACCGGGTCGTTCCGGCTCACCGCGGCCCAGGCGCTGACCCGGGTCGTGCAGGGCCTGGTGCCCGGCAGCGCGTTCGTCGCGCGCAGCACCGGCGAGCGCAAGGGTGGCTACGAGGTGTTCGGGGGCAGCGTCCTGGGCCCCGACCAGCTCGTGCGCAAGATCGCGTTCCCGACCGCCCAGGGCGGGCGCGCGGCGTACGCCGTGCTGTCGGTCCTCAGCCTCGACCAGGCCTGGGCGACCATCGTCGACGCGGCCACGGGCCGGCCGCTGCTGCGCAAGTCGCTCGTGCAGAGCGAGGGCGACGGCACCGTCTACGAGAACTACCCGGGCGCCGCCGAGGGCGGCACGCCGGTCACCAAGAGCTTCGGTCCGACCGCGACCTCGCCGGGCGGCTACCTCGACCCGACCGGCCTGGTCGGCCTGCCCGGGGTCACCACGGTGGGCAACAACGCCAACACCGCGATCGCCTGGACGGTGCCGCTGGTGGCCGTCGACCAGTACAACCGCCCGGTCAGCCCGACCGGCACGTTCCGCTACCCGTTCACCAACAGCTGGGCGAAGTCGGGAGCCTCGACGACCGGCTACCAGGCCGACGCCAACGCGGCGGCGACCAACCTCTTCTACCACCACAACCGGATCCACGACGAGTACTACCAGTTCGGCTTCACCGAGTCGGGCGGCAACTTCCAGCTCGTCAACGAGCCCGGCGCCTCCGGCGTGGCCGGCGACCCGGTCTTCGGCGGCGCGCAGTCCGGGGCCCTCAACCTCACCGAGGCCGCGCTCGCGCTGGGCCGCAACAACGCCAACATGCTGACGCTGCCCGACGGCATCCCCGGCTTCACCAACATGTACCTGTGGGAGTTCGTCGACGACGTCTTCGAGGGCCCCATCCGCGACGGCGACTTCGACGCCACGATCATCCAGCACGAGTACAGCCACGGCCTGTCCAACCGCTACGTCGGCGGTGGCGGGCTCGGCTCCCTCGGCACCACTCAGTCCGGCGCCATGGGCGAGGGCTGGGGCGACTGGTTCGCGATGAACGACCTGTTCCGCCGTGGCCTGTCGCGCACCGCGGTCACCGCGCCCTACGTCGGCGACAAGAACCGCGGCATCCGCAACTGGAACTACGCCGTGAGCCCCGCGACGTACGGCGACTACGGCTACGACATGAGCGGACCGGAGGTCCACTCCGACGGCGAGATCTGGACCGCCACGCTCTGGACCCTGCGGACCAAGATCCTCAAGGCCGTCGGCGGCGACCAGAAGAAGGCCTCCGACATCGCCGAGCACCTCGTCATGGACGCGATGCCGCTCTCGCCCCCGAGCCCCTCGATGCTCGACATGCGCGACGCCATCGTCAAGGCCGGCGAGCTGCGCTACGGCAAGCGCTACGCCGACCTCGTCTGGGACGCCTTCGCCGAGCGCGGCTTCGGGGTCTCGGCGAGGACCAAGGGCGAGACCGACACCGACCCGGTGCCGGGCTTCGACGTCCGCAGGAAGTCGCTCAACGGCACGCTCGAGCTCACCGTCGTCAACGCCTCGACCGGTGGTCGGGTCAAGGGCGTGCGGGTCCTGGGCGGTCTGTTCGAGGGCCGCGGCACCCCCGTGTTCACGACGAACGCGAAGGGCACCGGTCGGGCGCGCTTCGCTGCGGGCCCCTACACGCTCACGTTGCAGGCGCCGGGCTTCGGCATCCAGCGGGTGAAGGTCGCCGTCACCAAGGGCCGCACGACCGCGACGACGATCCGCCTGCGTCCCAACCTGCTCTCGCTGGCCTCCGGCGCGCGCGTCGTGAAGGCGACCAGCCAGGCCGGCGCCTTCCCCGCGGCCAACCTGGTCGACGACACCGAGACCACCGCCTGGCGTACCGACACCTCCGCGAAGGCCTACAACGCCGGGCCCGACCGCTCGGTCGCCGTACGGCTGCAGAAGACCTCGCGCATCAACACGGTCGCGGTCAGCGTCGTCAAGCCGATCGGCGTGCCCCGCTTCGCCGCCGCCAAGAAGGTGCTCGTCCAGACCTCGATGGACGGCCGGACGTGGCGGACCGTCAAGGTCGCCCGGTTCAGCTTCGCCGCGCCGCGCCCCGCGGTCTCCGACCTCGAGCTGAAGACCTACCAGCTGCCCGGTCGGGGGGTCCGCGCCCGGTTCGTGCGCGCCGTCGCCGCCGAGGTCTTCGGCAGCGCCGCGACCAACGCCTCGACCGCCGTGGTCGCGGAGGTGCAGGCGTTCGGTCGGGCCCCGGGCATCACGCCCCGCCTGCCCAAGCCCGACAAGCCCGTCACCTACTCCGGCTCGGTCGCCGTGGGCAACCCCGCCCAGGGCTCGCTGCTCGGCCTCGACCCCTACAAGCCCGGCGTGACCGAGCTGACCTGGTCCTGCCCGGACCTGCCCACCGCCAACGGTGGCGACGCCCACTTCGCCGAGCTCCCGGCCGGGGCCGGCGACGGTCAGCACGTCGCCGAGGTCAGCGCCGACGTGCCGCTGGGTGAGTTCATGCTCTACTTCTACGACGAGAACTGCGCCCCCCTCGCCGGCGGCGGCTTCGTCCTCGACGGGGAGAGCGTGGTGATCCCGCCGGGGGCCGTCTACAGCGGGTTCCTGCTGATCTACGGCGGGGGCGCGTCCTACACGATCCGGGTGACCGAGCCGCGGTAGGCCGCGGTCCTTCGTCCTGGGGCCGTCACGGCACGGTGGTCGAGGAGCTGCGCCGGCGACCGTCACGACACGGTGGTCGAGGAGGTTGCTCCATCGGTCACATGTGGGGTCACCGGGACGCTGGAACCTCGACCGGGACGCTGGAACTTCATCGTCCCGGTCACGGTCTCATCGGCCGAGTGAGTCCGGTTCGTCGGTGCGGGTTGCGCGACCTCCTCGACCACCGTGGCCGCTACGCGCGGGGGTTCGTGACCTCGAGCACCGCGGCCGTCACGGCCCCGCGCACGACCTGGGCGAAGACCTCCTCGAGCTGGGGGACGCCGTCGAAGTAGCCGCTGGACTCGAGGGCGACGAAGCCGTGCAGGGCCGAGAAAATCGCCATGCCGGTGGGCAGGATCCGCTCCTCGGGCAGGCCGGTCGAGCGGACCATCACGCCCATGGCCTCGATGACGTCGCCGGCGGCGGCGAAGAAGCCCTCGCGGTCGAGGGGGGTGCGGGTGAGGGCGGCGTAGCGCTGGGGGTAGGCGCGGGCGAAGGCGCGCAGCTCGTGGCACAGCACGCGCAGGCCGTCGGCGCCGGCGTGACCCATCGCGGCGCGTTGGACCTGGCGGCCGAGCAGGCGCATCGCGCGCAGCTGGATCTCGGCGCGCAGGTCCTCGAGGTTGGTGACGTGGTTGTAGAGCGACGACACGCGGGTGTCGAGCTCGGCGGCGAGCAGGGTCATCGAGAGGGCGTCGTAGCCCTCACGGTCGACGATGGTCTCGGCGGTGACCACCACGGTCTCGCGGTCCAACCGGCTGCGGCGCTCGGTGGCAGGGCTGCTCATGACGTCCTTGACTCCCCATGTCGAGCGCGAAACTATTTCGTGCGGACACGAAGGACTATAAGCCAGTGAAGTCGGGTTCACGCCCCTCGGCGAACGCCGAGAGCGCCTCGAGGTTGGCCGGGCCGCCCATCAGGTCGGCGAACGCCGCGTTCTCGAGCTCGCGCGCGGCCACGATGCCCTCGCGCAGCGGGGCCGTCATCGTGCGCTTGACCGCGACCAGCGACGAGATCGGCCGTGCGGCCAGCACGGCGGCGTGCTTGTGGGCCTCGGCGAGCAGGTCCTCGGGCTCGCAGAGCCGCCAGACCAGACCCATCTCGAGCGCCTCGGTGGCCGAGACCCACTCGGCCGACAGCAGCATCCAGGCCGCGGCCTGACGCCCGACGAGCCGGGGGAGCAGGTAGGACGAGGCCGCCTCGGGGGCCACGCCGAGCGAGGTGAAGGGGCACTTGAGCCGGGCCGTGGTCGACATGAACGCGAGGTCGGCGAAGCCCAGCACCGTGGCGCCGATGCCCAGGCCCAGCCCGTTGACCGCGCACACCAGCGGCTTGTCGAAGGCCACCAGGGCGTCGACGAGCCCGGGGAACCCGTGGCGGCCGCGCTCGAAGGTGGGGTCGGTCGCGATCCGGTGCATCTCGAGCAGGTCGGTGCCGGCCGAGAACGCCCGCCCCGACCCGGTCAGCAGCACGACCGCGACCGACGGGTCGGCGGCCGCGGCCAGCAGGGCGTCGGCGAGGGCGTCGTACAGCGCCTCGTTGAAGGCGTTGAGCGCCTCGGGCCGGTCCAGGGTCAGGGTGCGCACCCGGGCCTCGTCGGAGATGAGCAGCGTCATGCGCGGAGCCTAGGGACCTGTCGGCGGCGCCGCCTACGCTGTCCGCATGGGCGAGGCACAGGTGCGGGTCTGGCGACCCGACTGGCCTTGCAGCCTGGGCGTGCTGCGCCTGCACCGCCGCGGTGGCGGCGACCCGACGTTCCGCACCGATGACCCGCGTGACGGCGGTCGCACCTGGCGCGGCGTCCGTACGCCGCAGGGCCCGGCCACGCTGGCCCTGCACGTGCGTCCCGCCGACGGCGAGGTGCACGCCGAGGCCTGGGGCCCGGGTGCGGCCTGGGTGCTCGAGTCGGTGCCGGCGATGCTCGGGGCCCACGACAGCTGGGAGGGCTTCGAACCGCGCCACCCGGTGCTGGTCGAGGCCCGGCGCCACCACCCCCACGCCCGCCTCGGGCGTACCGGGCTGCTGATGGAGGCCCTGGTGCCGGCGATCATCGAGCAGAAGGTGACCGGTCAGGAGGCGTTCGCGGGGTTCCGGATGCTGGTGCACCGCTTCGGCGAGCGCGCCCCGGGGCCGGGAGCCGAGCGACGGCTGTGGGTGCAGCCCGACGCCGCGACCCTGCGCACCGTGCCGTCGTGGGAGTGGCTCAAGATGCACGTCGACCCGGCGCGTTCGCGTGCCCTCGTGACAGCGGCGCGCGTCGCCGACTCCCTCGAGCGCTCGGTCGCGCTCGGCCCCGAGGAGGCCGACCGACGGTTGCGCAGCCTGCCCGGCATCGGTCACTGGACCAGTGCCGAGGTGCGGCAGCGCACGTTCGGCGACCCTGACGCGGTGTCGTTCGGCGACTACCACGTCGCGAAGGATGTCGGCTGGGCCCTGACCGGCACCCCCTTCGACGACGACCAGCTCGCGGAGTTCCTCGAGCCCTGGCGCCCGCAGCGCGGCCGGGTGCCGGCGCTGGTCGCGATGATGGGCCTGCACCGGCCCCGGCACGGCGCGCGGATGTCCCCGCGCACCCACCTGCCCGCGAGTGTGACCAGGCCCCGCGGCTAGGGCCGCTAGCTCAGCTCCTGCTCCGCAGCCACCGGCACCAGCGCGACCGCGACGGCGGGCAGCACCGCGGCGAGGGCGAACGTCGCGGCGTACCCGGCGTGGGTGACCAGCAACCCGCCCAGCGGGGGCACGAACGCACTGGTGAGGAACTGCGCGGTGTTCTGCAGGCCCAGCGCCCGACCCGACCAGAACGGGCCTGCGCGCTCGGCGACGGCGGTGAAGGCCAGGCCGTTGTCGGCGACGGTGAGCACGGTGGCGACCAGCAGCAGGGGCACGGCGACCGCGAGGTCGAGGCCGGCCGCGAGACCGAGCAGCGCCATCGTCGCCGCGGCGGCGACGGCGACCCAGCGCAGCGGTCGCATCCGGGAGCCGACCAGGTCGGAGAGCTGGCCGGCGGCGATCCGGCCGAACGCGGCGACGACCTGGGCGACGGCCACCAGGGTGCCGGCGGCGGCGGGGGACCAGCCGCGCTCCTCGACGAGCCAGACCAGGCTGAAGGTCCACACCACGAACTGCGGCACGACGAGCAGGACCGACACGCCGTGGATGCGCGCGAGGAACGAGTCGGCGCGGTAGGGGTTGGTGGCGCCGCCCTCGACCGCGGGCGGGCGCGGCGGGTCGACCACGACGAGGGCGACCACCACCGCGGCGAGGGCGGCGGCGGCGGTCGGCACGAGCAGGGCGGCCTCGACGCCGTGCCGGTCGGCCACCACGGCGATGGAGATCGCGGCGACGGCCACCCCGATGGGCTGCGCCATCTGCCGGATGCCCATGGCCAGCCCGCGCCGTCGTGGCGGGAACCACCCGACCACGACCCGGCCCGAGGCGGCGTTGGCGCTGGCCGCGGCCGCACCGGCCAGGAACAGGGCGACCGCCAGCGCGACGGGTCCGCGGGAGAGCACGGCGACCAGGCTGAGCGCTGCGGTGAGCGAGAGGCCCACGACCAGCACCACACGCTCCCCGCGACGGTCGGTCACGACGCCCCACAGCACCAGGGTCAGCATCACCCCGAACGTCGGGGCGGCGGCCACGAGACCGGCCTGCGCCAGGGTCAGCCCCTCCTGCTCGCGCAGGGCCGGGATGAGGAACGCCGGACCGTGCGCCGCGACCGCCGACGCCGCCTGGGCCAGGGTGCTCGCGCCGAGCATCGACCAGCGGCGCGCGGCACCGATCGTGGTCGGCTCGACGATGAGGCTCACCTCCTGAGTTAAACCCGGCGGGGCGTCGTACGACGAGCCGGTCTCACGGCGGCGCGTGTGAGATGTCCCGCACGCGCTCCCGATAGGTTGGGCGCGTGCGCAGCTGGCCGGACGTCGACAGGGTGCTCGCCCTGGTGCGTCGCACGTTGCTCTGGGTCTTCGGGCTGCAGGTCGTGATCGCCGTGACGATGTCGCTCGTCGACTCCTACCGTCGTCGGGGCAAGAAGTCCAAGCCGTTCCCGCTGACCTCGCCGCACGCCGTCCAGATCGGCGAGAGCTCGGTGACGACCTACACCTTCGGCAAGGACCTCTACGCCGACATGCTCGCCGCGATCGAGGGGGCCCAGCGCCAGATCCTCTTCGAGACCTACATCTGGAAGGGCGACGCGACGGGCGAGCGCTTCAAGACCGCGCTCGCCGCAGCGGCCGCGCGCGGCGTCGAGGTCTACTGCATCTACGACGGCTTCGCCAACCTCGTGGTGTCGCCGGTGTTCAAGCGGTTCCCGTCGTCGATGAAGGTCCTGAGGTTCCCGGTCTACGCCGCGGGGTGGCGCTTCTTCGACCTGCGGCGCTACGGCCGCGACCACCGCAAGATCCTCGTCGTCGACGACACCGTCGGGTTCGTCGGCGGCTACAACATCGGCGACGCCTACGAGACCGAGTGGCGCGACACCCACGTCCGCATCACCGGCCCCGGGGTCTGGGACCTCAAGCGTGCGTTCGCGGACTTCTGGAACCTGCACCGCCGCCGGCGCATCCGCCACAGCGAGCGCCCGCTGCTGCTCGAGACGGCGTCGCAGTGGGAGCCGCGGATCCGGGTGCAGCGCAACGTGCCGCGGCTGTGGATGTTCCCGATCCGCTCGATGTACCTCGAGGCGATCAACCGCTCCAGCAAGAACGTCTGGCTCACCACCGCCTACTTCATCCCCGACCAGGACTTCGTCGACGCGATGAAGGCCGCGGCGCGTCGCGGGGTCGACGTACGGCTGCTGGTGCCGCTGAAGTCCAACCACATCGTGGCCGACTGGATCTCGCGCGGCTACTTCTCGCAGCTGCTCGACGCCGGGGTCAAGGTGCTGCGCTTCAAGGGCGCGATGGTGCACGCCAAGACCGCCACCGTCGACGGCACCTGGTCGACGGTCGGCACCGCCAACATCGACCGGCTCAGCCTGCAGGGCAACTACGAGATCAACGTCGAGGTCATCGACGCCGGCCTCGCCGCCCAGCTCGAGACCATCTTCCGCGCCGACGAGTCCAACTGCGTGCCGCTGACCAAGGGCGAGTGGGAGACCCGCGACCTGCACCGCAAGTTCACCGAGTACGTCCTGGCGCCGCTGCGACCGCTGCTCTGACCCACCGCCGGCGCCACCCGGCAGGCCCCGGCCGACGGGGCGAGTCGTGCCCCGACGCCGGTCCCGGTTGTGGCACGGTAGGGCCGTGCGCACGACCTTCGACGCCGTCGACCGCAGCGACGGGACCGTGCTCGGCTCCTTCCCGGTGCAGGGCGAGGCCGAGGTGCACGCCGCACTGGCGTGGGCCCACGAGGCCGCCGGCGCCTGGGCGGGCGCCTCGGTCGGGGCGCGCTGCCGCGTGCTGCGCTCGTGGCGCGGCGAGCTGTGGCGCTCGTCGTCGCGGCTGGCCGAGCTGCTGCACCGCGAGAGCGGGCTGGGCTTCGACGACGCGATGCTCGAGGTGCTGCGCACCGTCGAGCACCTGCGCTGGGTCGAGGGCCACGCGGGCCGCGCGCTCGCCACGACCTCGGTCGCCCGGGGCCTGTTGAGCCCCGAGCTCGGTTCGACCTCGGCGTGGGTGCCCGAGGGCGTCGTCGGCGTGGTCTCGTCGGGCCGCCCCTCGCTGTACGCCGCCGCCTCGGCCGTCGCCTGCGCGCTGGCCGCGGGCAACACCGTCGTCCTCCAGCCGGGCGTCCGTGTGACCGCGACCCTCGTGGCCTACGTCGAGGCGTTCGCCTCCGCCCACCCCGACGCCCCCGCGGGCGTCCTGCAGGTGCTCACCGGCGACGACGCGACCGCCGTCGCCCTCGCCGGCGCCCCGGTCGACCGGGTCTGCTTCCTCGGCGCCCCCGTCGCCGGGGTGCGCGTGAGCACCGCGGCGGCCCGGGCCCTGGTGCCGGTCACCGTCGTGCCGGTCCTCGCCCCGGTCACCCTCGTCGCCCCCGACGCCGACCTCGACGTCGCCGCGGCGGCGGTCGCCCGGCTCGCGCGCCCGGGCCGCGCCGGCGACCAGGACGCCCCGCCCGAGGTCTTCGTCGCGCCCTCGGTGCTCGACGACTTCCGGGCCGCGCTGCTGCGGGTCGGCGGCGAGGCCTCGGGACGGCGCGGTGCTGTCGCCCGGGCGCTGGGCCGCCGGTCCGGGCCGGCCGAGCTGGCGTCGCCGACCGGGCCGGTGCGGGTCGAGACGGCCCCCGCCTTCGAGGTGCTGCTGGAGCGGCTCCAGGCCCACCCCTCGGCCCAGGTGGCCGTGCACTCGGCCCGCCACGGCGCCCACCTGGCGTCGCTGCTGTCGGCCGCCGAGGTCACCGTCAACCTGCCCGGGGCGTCGTACGCCGGGGAGGGGGGTGGCCTGCCGCGCGAGGCGCTCGGGGCCCGCGGCTACGGCCCCTTCGCCGGCGAGACCGGCCTGCGCACCTTCGCCCGCACCCGCACCACCACCCGCAAGCGCCGGCTCCCCGTCCCGGTCGCCCCCGTCGAGGCGCTCCTCGCCACCCCGCCGGGCCGGGTCGCGACCCGGTTCGCCCTGCACGTGCGCCACTCGCTCGACTGAGGACGTCGGCGCGGTCGACCGACCGCACGGTGGAGGAGGTCGCCCGCGACCGTCACGAGACCTCTCGACCGCAGCCGGTGGGGTCGGGTCGACGTGCTGGTGCGGCGGGGTGGTCTCGTGACAGTCGCTGGCGCGACTTCCTCGACCGACGTGTGGCCCGGCTGAGGGGCTTCGGAAATGCCCGACCGACCGGGGTGGAGGTCCGGTGCCGCGACGGCGCCCTGACCCGAAGCCGGGCCGACCACAGCGCGCACGTCGCTGGAGGACGGCCCCAGCGGATCGGCGGCCGACTGCCAGACGGGCGGCAGCGATGCCAGGCAGGGTCGGCCAGCGAGACGCGGGCCGTCCGGAGGCGGCCATCCAACACTGTCGGTGGCCGCGTCTAGGCTCGAGGCATGCGTCCTGTCACCGACCTCGAGCGCCGTGTCGCCCCCTTCAAGGTCATCTCCGACTACTCGCCGTCGGGCGACCAGCCGGCGGCCATCAAGGAGATCACCGAACGGGTCCGCGGCGGCGTGCAGGACGTCGTCCTGCTCGGTGCCACCGGCACCGGCAAGACCGCGACGGTGGCGTGGGTGGCCGAGCAGGTGCAGCGGCCGATGCTGGTGCTGCAGCCCAACAAGACGCTGGCGGCCCAGTTCGCCAACGAGCTGCGCCAGCTGTTCCCCGACAACGCGGTCGAGTACTTCGTCTCCTACTACGACTACTTCCAGCCCGAGGCCTACATCCCGCAGACCGACACCTACATCGAGAAGGACTCCTCGATCAACGAGGAGGTCGAGCGGCTGCGCCACTCGGCGACCAACTCGCTGCTCACGCGGCGCGACGTGATCGTGGTCTCGACGGTGTCGTGCATCTACGGCCTCGGCACCCCCCAGGAGTACGTCGACCGCATGCTGCGGCTGCGCGTCGGCGAGGAGCGCGACCGCGACTCGATCCTGCGCCAGCTCGTCGAGATCCAGTACACGCGCAACGACATGGCCTTCACCCGCGGCACCTTCCGGGTCCGCGGCGACACCCTCGAGATCTTCCCGGTCTACGAGGAGCACGCCGTGCGCATCGAGTTCTTCGGCGACGAGATCGAGCGACTGATGACGCTGCACGCCGTGACCGGCGAGGTCCTCACCGACGACAAGGAGCTCTACGTCTTCCCGGCCACCCACTACGTCGCGGGCCCCGAGCGGATGGAGCGGGCGATCCGTGGCATCGAGACCGAGCTCGAGCAGCGCCTCACCGAGCTCGAGCGCCAGGGCAAGATGCTCGAGGCCCAGCGGCTGCGCATGCGCACCACCTACGACATCGAGATGATGCGCCAGGTCGGCTCCTGCGCCGGCATCGAGAACTACTCGATGCACATGGACGGCCGCACCCCCGGGTCCGCACCCAACTGCCTGCTCGACTACTTCCCCGAGGACTACCTCGTCGTCATCGACGAGTCCCACGTGGCGGTGCCCCAGATCGGCGGCATGTACGAGGGCGACGCCTCGCGCAAGCGCAGCCTCGTCGACCACGGCTTCCGCCTGCCCAGCGCCATGGACAACCGGCCGCTGCGCTGGGAGGAGTTCCTCGAGCGGATCGGGCAGACCATCTACCTGTCCGCCACCCCGGGCGACTACGAGCTCGACAAGGTCGAGGGCGACGTCGTCGAGCAGATCATCCGCCCGACCGGCCTGATCGACCCCGAGGTCGTCATCAAGCCGACCAAGGGCCAGATCGACGACCTGATCCACGAGATCCGCACCCGCGCCGACAAGAACGAGCGGGTCCTGGTCACCACGCTGACCAAGAAGATGTCCGAGGACCTCACCGACTACCTCCTCGACGCCGGCATCCGCACCCGCTACCTCCACTCCGAGGTCGACACGCTGCGCCGCATCGAGCTGCTCCGCGAGCTGCGCATGGGCGAGTACGACGTCCTGGTCGGCATCAACCTGCTCCGCGAGGGCCTCGACCTGCCCGAGGTCTCCCTGGTCTCGATCCTCGACGCCGACAAGGAGGGCTTCCTGCGCTCCGACAAGTCGCTGATCCAGACCATCGGCCGCGCCGCCCGCAACGTGTCGGGCCAGGTCCACATGTACGCCGACAAGATCACGCCCTCGATGGAGAAGGCGATCGACGAGACCAACCGGCGCCGCGCCAAGCAGGTCGCCTACAACACCGCCCACGGCGTCGACCCCCAGCCGCTGCGCAAGAAGATCGCCGACATCACCGAGATGCTGCAGCGAGACAACGAGGACACCGAGGCGCTGCTGCAGACCTGGGCCGGCACGGCCGCCAAGGGCCGCGCCGGGGGAGCCAAGGCGCGCCAGACCGTCCCGGTCCTCGGCGACAAGGCCGCCGGCCACCACGCCAAGGACCTCGCCGGCCTGCCCAGCTCCGAGCTCGCCCAGCTCATCCAGGACCTCACCGACCAGATGCGCACCGCCGCCGCCGAGCTGCAGTTCGAGCTCGCCGCCCGGCTGCGCGACGAGGTCAACGACCTCAAGAAGGAGCTGCGCCAGATGCTCGAAGCCCAGCGTTGATCTGGTCGCTCCGGGGCGGCTCGTGCCGCGGCCCCGCGCCGCTCTTGTAGGGCTGCCGCGGCCTGGCTGTGCGGGGCCGACCGGCACGGCGGCCGCCCCTGCGCTTCGTGCGCCGTGTGGCCGGCCTGGGTGGGGGGTAGGGGCGCCTGGCGGTGGTGGGGCGCCTGCCGGTCGAGGCCGTGGTCGCCGGGGCCGCCCACAGTCCTAAGGTGGGTGGGGTGACGGGACGCGAGCCACAGCCCGGCGGGCGTCTGGCCTACGCGGTGTGGGCGGTCGGGCTGGCGACGTACCTCGTCGCGGTCTTCCACCGCAGCTCGCTGGCCGTGGCCGGCCTCGTGGCGACCGAGCGCTTCGACATCGGGGCCGCCCAGCTGGCGACGTTCACGATGATGCAGCTGCTGGTCTACGCGCTGATGCAGGTGCCGGTCGGGCTGCTGGTCGACCGGTTCGGGCCGCGCGCGGTGATGCTGGCCGGCACCCTGGTGCTGATGGGGGCGCAGACCGGGTTCGCGTTCGCCGAGACCTACCCGGCGGCGTTGGTCGCGCGGCTGTTCGTCGGCATGGGCGACGCGATGACGTTCATCTGCGTGCTGCGCCTGGTGAGCCGGTGGTTCCCGGCCCGGCGGATCCCGTTCATCACCCAGCTGACCGGCACCCTCGGCCAGCTCGGGGCCGTGCTGGCCGCGGTGCCGATGACGATCGCGCTGCGCGAGCTCGGCTGGACCGGCGCCTACCTCACCACCGCCTCGATCGGGGTGCTCCTCGCGATCGGGCTGGTCGTCGTCGTGCGCGACTCGCCCGAGACCCGACGGCTGGTCGGGCCGCAGCTGTCGTTGGGTGTCGTACGCCGCAGCCTGGCGGCCTCGTGGGCCCACCCCGGCACCCGGCTCGGGTTCTGGATGCACTTCTCCACCCAGTTCAGCGGCACCACGCTCGGGCTGCTGTGGGGCTATCCGTTCCTGGTGCAGGGCGAAGGGCTCTCGGACGCGACGGCCGGCGTGCTGCTCAGCCTCATCGTCGTGGCCGCGATGTACTCCGGCCCGGTGCTCGGCTACCTCGTCGGGCGCCACCCGTGGCACCGGTCGTCGATGGTGATCGGCATCGTCGCGGCCATCGTCGTGGTGTGGACCGCGGTGCTGCTGTGGCCCGGAGCGGCGCCGCTGTGGCTGCTGGTGGTGCTCACGCAGGTGGTCGGCATCGGCGGCCCGGCCTCGATGATCGGCTTCGACCTGGCCCGCACCTCCAACCCGGCCGAGCGGCTGGCCAGCGCCACCGGCATCATCAACCAGGCCGGCTTCGCCGCCAGCCTGACGCTGGTCGTCTCGGTCGGGCTGATCCTCGACTGGCGCACGCCGAGCGGGTCGAGCGACTACACCCCGGACGCGTTCCGGTGGGCCATGAGCTCGCAGTACGTCCTGTGGACCGTCGGGCTCGCCCAGATCGTGCGCTACCGGCGTCGCGCCCGCCGGGTCATCGACCGGTCGGCCCTCGAGGCCGGCCTGGCCGTGACGTGAGCGAGCCGCGCCCGCAGGTCGAGCACACCCCCGACGGGCACCATGTCGTCATCGACGGCCGCCGCTGGCGCGCCACCGACCCCGACATCCCCGACGTACGGCGCGACGAGCTGCAGCACGTGCTGATGGCCTGGCGACGCGAGGTGCGGCGCACGAAGGGCACCGACGAGGAGCGGCGCGCCCGCGACGGCGTCCAGGCCGCGAAGGTGGCGCTGGGGGAGCGCGGCGACCCCTGGTGGGAGCAGACCGACGCCGAGCGCCGGGCCCGCTGGGAGACCGAGGTCCCCGAGCCGTAGACCCCAGATTTTTACCTCCCGGGTGCTGACCCGCAGCCGGGCGGCGGCTTACATTCTCGGCCTGGCCGTGCGCATCGGGGTGCGCGGCACGCAGATCGAGGTGCGCCGTGCATCCAGAGGTCCCAGCCTCACCGGGCGGTCCCGGTGCCGACGACGTCCCTGCGGCGGTCCGGTCGGTGCCCGCCTTCGCCCACGCGCCCAGCGCCCAGGTCGCCCCGCCCCGGCGCCGCCGCGGGCGGCCCCGACCGGCGCTCGTGACGGCCCTCCTCGTCGCGCTCGTGGTCGGGACCGCCGGGGCGGCCGCGGTCGTCCCCGTGGTCCGTGACCGCCACGACGCGTCGCTGGGGGTCCTGCGTCCCGGGGCCGACGACGCCCCCGTCCTCGTGGCCGACGCGGCGCCGGCCACGACCGAGCCGGCGGTCGAGCGTCCTGCGCGCCCCGGACCCGTGCCGCTGCGACCCCGGGTGCGGGTGCGTGCCGACGACGGGGCGCTGCGGGTGCGGTTGTCCGCGCCGGTCCGCGGGACCGTGCGCTGGCTGCTGCGGGGCCCGCAGGGACGCGTGCGCGACCGCCGGGTGCTGGTCGTCGGGCCGCGACCCACCCGGCTGACCGTCGCCCGCCTCGCGCCCGGGCGCTACCGGTGGCGGGTCCTCCCGGTGGCCGCCGGTCGCCCGCGCCACGGCACCGCCGTCGTACCGCCCGTCCTCCCGGCGCCGGTCCCACCACCGGTCGCCCCACCCGCCCTACCCGTCCCACCCACCGCACCCACCGCACCCACCAGCCCGGCCGGCACGCCCGACCCGACCGGCCCGCGCCACCACCGGGGGCCACGCCGCCACGGCAGTCCGTCGGCCGAGCCCGAGGACCCCGCCGACACGATCGGCCCCGACGACATCCCCGACCCCGTCGACCCCCACCCCTGAGCAGGCAGGAGCGCCGATGCACCCCTCTCCCCGACGCGCCACCCTCGCAGTGGCGGCCGTGGTCGCGACCGTCCTGGCGGTGCTCGCCGGGCCCGCCCCGTCACCGGCCGAGCCACCGCCCCCGACCGCCGCGCGCGTGCGACCCGCGGACCGGCCGTGGACCGGGTTCGCGATCCCGCGGACCGGGCGCGCCGCCTCGGGCTGGATCGGCGCCCGCCGCCTCCACGGCGCGGTGGTCGTCTACCGCACCGACCCCCGGCGCAGGGCCACCTCCCGGGCCTTCGTCGGCGCCCGGACCACCCGCAGCTTCCGCGCCGGCGGCGGCCGCCGGGTCGGTCCCTCCCGGACGGCGTGCGCCGCGCTCCTGCTGGGGCGCTACGGCGTCCCGGCGCGGTCCTCGACCCCCGCCGAGCGACGGCTCCAGGCCGCGGCGGTCGACGTGGCGGTGCTGCACCTGCTCTTCGGGCGCGGCTACCGCTACGACGGGCTGGCCCAGCGGCGGCGTACCGACCAGCGCCGCAACGGCCCGCTCATCCGTGCCTACGCCCGCGAGCTCCTCGCCGGCTGTGACCAGGCCGGCCCCTACCGCGTCCGGCTGGAGGCTGCGACGGACCGGGTCGACGTCGGTGACCGGGTCGACCTCACCGCGACGGTCCTCTCGCGCGCCGGACTCCCGGTGGCCGGGGTCACCGTCGGGGTGACGCCGGGCGACGGGAGCCCGCCCTATGACGTGGTGACCGGGTCCGACGGCACCACCACCGTCGCGGTGACCCCGCGCTCCTCCGGCCCGCTGACCCCGGCGACGGTGACGCGGCGCCTGCCGTCGACCGCGCTGCGGGTGCTGGTGCCCCGGGCACGGGGCGCGTCGCGCGTGGTGCAGGCCGGGCTCAAGCTCGGTGACGCCTACCCGCGCAGCGTGACGGTCGTGGTGCAGGGTCAGCCGACGCTGCGCCTGCTGGCGGTCGGTCCCGTGGACCGCAACACGCAGTTCCGCACGACGTTCCGGCTGGGCGCTGCCTACCCCGGCCGGCGTACGGCGACCGTGCAGGTCTTCGGGCCGCTGGCGTCCGAGCCGGTCGTCGCGGGTGAGCCCGACCCGCGGTGCCGGCCGCGGTCGCTGGTCCGGCAGCGCCGGGTGGTCGTCGACGCCGCCGGCACTTACCGCACCGAGCCGCTGGCGCTCGGCAAGCGCGGCACCTACGTGTGGCGGGTCGTGGTGCCCGGCGACACCTACAACAAGCCGGTCTCGCTGTGCGGGGGGCAGTTCCGGGTGCGGTGAGCCGCGCTCACGCGGCGACGCGGAAGCCGATGTTGCCGGTGTGGTCGGTCAGCAGGTTCTTGTCGCGGGCCGCGACGCGGTAGCGGTTGCAGTAGGAGTCGTGGCACAGGTAGGAACCACCGCGCCGGACCCGCTGCTCGGGGTCGACGACGCCGTCGAGCGACCACGGGTCGGCGGTCCACTCCCAGACGTTGCCGGAGGCCTGGTAGAGCCCGTAGCCGTTGGGCCGGTGGGTCTTGACCGGGGTGGTGCCCACGGCGGCCGGTCCGCCCTCGTGGCGCACCGGGAAGTCACCGCGCCAGATCGTGCACGGCGGCGTCCGCAGCGACTCGGGGTGCTCGTCGCCCCAGGGGTACGTCGCCCCCTCGAGACCGCCGCGCGCCGCGCGCTCCCACTCGGCCTCGGTCGGCAGCCGGGTGCCGCTCCACGCGCAGTAGGCCTCGGCGTCACCGACCGAGACGTGCACGACGGGGTGCTGCGCCATCCGCCCGGCGTCGCTGCCGGGGCCGTGGGGGTGGCGCCAGTCGGCGCCGTCGACGCCGAGCCACCACTCGGCCCCACCGGCCCGGCCGCGCACGGCCGCGGGGTCGGCGACCAGCAGGTGGAAGACGAACGACCAGCCGGTCCGCTCGGCCTCGGTGACGTGGCCGGTGGCCTTGACGAAGGTCGCGAACTGCTGGTTGGTCACCGTCGTCGCGCCGATCCGGAAGGCCGCGACCTCGACGTCGCGTACCGGTCCCTCGCCCTCTCCCGGGTTGACCAGGAGGCCGTCGTCGCCCATCGCGAACGTCCCGGCCGGTACGTCGACCAGACCGGTCGCGCGGACCCGGGCGGCTCGTGCGACGGGCGCGACCGGCGCAGCTGACGCTGGCGCGGTCTCCGGGTCCTCGGTGCGCGAGGGGGCGCAGCACGAGTGCCCGGGACCCGACTCCATGACCGCCAGCCTAGTGAGCGACGCCTCGGACCCCGATCGGTCCGGTCCAGCACCGGTCGTCCACCTCGGTCTGGGACGCTTCGGCGGTGACCACGGCACGGCGACCCGACGACGTCATCTCGCTGAGGACAGCCGCCGGGGCGTGGTTCCTGATCTCCCTGCAGACCTTCGGCGGACCCGCCGGCCAGATCGCGGTCATGCAGCGCACGCTGGTCGACGAGCGCCGGTGGGTCGGTCAGCAGCGCTTCCTCTTCGCGCTGTCCTACTGCACCCTGCTGCCCGGCCCCGAGGCGCAGCAGCTGGCGACCTACGTCGGCTGGCTGCTCAACGGCCTGCGCGGCGCCCTGGTGGCCGGGATCCTCTTCGTGCTGCCCGGCGTGGTCGCGATCATGGCCCTGTCGGTCGTCTATGTCTCCTACGGCGACACGACCGTGCTCGACGGGCTGTTCCTCGGCCTGGGGCCGGCGGTGCTGGCGATCGTCGTGCAGGCGGTGGTCCGGGTCGCGGGCAAGGGCCTGACCCACCCGGCCCTCGTGGCGGTCGCCGCCGCGTCGTTCGTGGCCCTCACCTTCCTTGCGGTGCCGTTCCCGGTCGTGGTCGCGGCGGCCGCCGCGACCGGCTGGGTGCTGGGGCGGCGCTACCCGTCGTTCGCGCGGCCGGCACCGGTGGGCGCCGCCGACGGCCCCGCCCCGCTCGTCCCCGACGACGCCCTGCACAGCGAGCGGCCCACGGTGCGGCGCTCGGTGCTGGTGCTGGTCGTCGGGCTGCTGCTGTGGACGACCCCGGTGCTCCTGGCCGGGGCCGTGCTCGGCCGCCAGAGCATCCTGGTCGACCAGGGCCTGTTCTTCGGCGGCACCGCGGTCGTCTCCTTCGGCGGCGCCTACGCGGTGCTGGCCTTCGTCGCCCAGCGCGCCGTCGAGGTCTACGGCTGGCTCGCGCCGGGGGAGATGGTGCGCGGTCTCGCGCTGGCCGAGACCACGCCGGGGCCACTGATCATGGTGGTGCAGTTCGTGGCCTTCGTCGGCGCCTACCGCGACCCCGGTGCGCTCGCCCCGTGGGTCGCGGCCGTCCTGGCCGCCCTGCTCACCACCTGGGTCACCTTCGTCCCGAGCTTCGTGTTCATCCTGCTCGGGGCGCCGTACGTCGAGCGGTTGCGGGGCAACCGGGCCCTGGCCTGCGCGCTGGCGGGCATCACCGCGGCGGTCGTCGGGGTGATCGCGAGCCTGGCGCTCTACTTCTCCCTGCACACGCTGTTCGACCAGACCCGTCACCTCTCGCCGTGGCTGCTGTCGTTCGACGTGCCCCGCCTCGCGACCGTGCGCTGGGACGCCGTGGCGATGGCCGGGCTCGGCTTCGCGCTCGTCCTCGGGGCGCGGTGGAGCGTGCTGCGCACGCTGGGGGTCTGCGCCGCCGTCGGCCTGGCGGTCGGGGTGGCGCGCAGCCTGGCGTGAGCAGTGCTCTCGTAAGGCCTCAGCCGGCGATCGCCGCGAGCACCACCAGCACGGCCACGCCGGCCAGCCCCACCAGCAGTGCGTGACGGCCGAGGGGGGCCAGGGCCTGCGCCGGGCCCCGCGACGTCGTGCTGCCGGTCCCAGTCGCGGTCCCGGTCCCGGCCAGCGCTGCCGCCACCACACCGCCGGTGGCCGCGACGACCAGGAGCCGGCCCACCGGGAGGTCGACGCCCGCGAGCAGGTCGGGGTCGGGCGTGCGACCGGTGGCCAGCAGCCAGGCGCCGACGGCGCCGTAGGCGACCACGGCCGCGGTGAGCGTCACCGCCCCGGCCCGCGAGGCCAGGAACGCCCCGACGGCGCGCCGGTGGACGCCGAGCACGAGCCCGTGCACCAGCAGCAGCTGCCACACCAGGGGCGGGAAGGCGTCGACGACCTGCGCCGGCGACCACTGCGGGTCCCAGGCCCGGCCCACGGCCCACAGGGCCCACGACAGCACCAGCGCGAGCCACCACGACCGGCGTACGAGCCACAGCGCGGCGGGGGTCACCACCGCCAGCAGCACGAACAGGCCGAGCATCGAGGTGACCCACGGGCCGACCTCCAGCAGGAGCAGGCGTCGCGCCGGTCCCCACGGGGTCGGGTAGTCGAAGAGGCGGTCGGCGTCGGGGAAGAGCTGTCGGCGCTCCCTGGTGGCAGGGTCGGTGATCGAGGTGAGGCGCCCCAGGTCGACCCCCGGCACCACGGACACGACGTGCACGACGAGCGCCGTGGCCACGGCCGCGAGGTAGAGCATCAGGGCCCGGCGGACCGCCGGCACGGCCGGCGCCACCGCCAGGGCGAGGCCCGAGACCACGACGAGACCCTCCGGCACCGGCACCGACCCCAGGACCGTGCGCACGGCGTCGCGCTCGCCGAGCAGGACGACGGCGCTGCCCACGAGCGCGACGGCCACCAGCAGGCCCCGCACCGCGTCGAGCCGCGGGTCGCGCGCCCCGGCCTCGCCTCCGGGCGCCGGCCCCGGATCCGGCGTCGCCGAGGTCGGGCGCGAGCGCCGGACCACGACGGCCGCCAGGAGCAGCAGCAGGACCCCGGCCGCCAGGGTCATGCCCAGCGCAGTCGGCGCGGGCGTCACCGTCGGCACGACGTCGCTGGTCGGATCGGGGAGCTCGCGCGCGCCGTCACCCGGCCCACCGGGCACGCCCGGCCCGCCCGTGCCGCCGGGACCGCCGGTCCCGCCGGTCCCGTACGGGTCCTCGACGACCTTGCTCACCGGGCCGAGGTCGACCGAGGACGTCGACAGGTCGGCGCGGATCGCGCGCGCGATCTCGGGGTCGACAGTCACGCGCCAGTCGACGGCCTGGGTGGCGACCTCGGGCTCGATGCGGTTGACCTCGAGCCAGCTGATCAGCCCGATCAGCGGGTGGTCGGCGGCCGAGCCGAAGACCTGGCGCCACCACGACCGCTTCAGCGCGAGCTCGCTGGCCCCCGGCACCGCCGGGTTGTACAACGCGGAGGTCTGCACGAGCATCGGCCGGTCGCCGTCGGCGGCGAAGCGGTCGTAGAAGCTGGCGCGGCCGGCGTCGTCGCCGTACCCCCAGGTCTCCTGCAGCCGGGCGGTGAACTCGCCGCGTGGGACGACGTTGCGCTCGATGCCCTGGTCCTGGCCGAAGCGGTAGAGGGTCAGGCCCACCCAGTCGACGACGTCGTCACCGGGGAAGTAGGGGCCGTAAGGGTCGTCGCGCCGGGTCAGGCGCCCGTCGCCGTCGGTGTCGAGGGGACCCGACTCGCGCTGCTCGGACAGGTCGCGGGCGCCGTCGGCGTCGCGGTAGGGGTACCCGGAGCCGTAGACCGGCGACCACACGGTCTCGACGTGGGGCGCGGTCGTGGCCAGGGCGGCGGCCAGGGTGCGGAACGCCGCGATGAAGGCGTCGGGCTGCTGGCCCCATGGCTCCCACGAGCCGTTCATCTCCGCGGCGAACCGCACCAGGAACCACGTGCCGAGCTCGTCGTGGAGCGTGTCGAGCATCCGCCCGAGGTCCTCGGCGTCGGCGGTCGTCAGCCCGGCCAGCCCGGCGCGCGGCTGCAGGTCGAGGACGACGACCGAGCCGAGCGTCGAGATCGCCCGCACCTGGCGCTCGAGGAACACCTGGTCGTCGGCCACGACCGGGTAGTCGATCTGGAAGGTGAACGACGAGGGTGAGGCCCCCAGGTCGTCGGCGTAGTCGGCCGGGACGGCCGTCTCGATGTCGAGCTCGGGCCCGAACCACGGGTGACCGGGCTCCGGTCGCGGCATCGTCGCGTCGCCGTCGGCGGCGCCGGCGGCGCTGCCGGCCGAGGTGCCCAGCAGCACGACCAGGGAGAGCGCCAGCAGCGGGGACAGCAGGACACCGAGGGCGCGACGAGACGGCGACGCCACGGTCAGCTGCCGCCCCGCAGCACCACGAGGTCCCAGAGGTTGCGCCCGTCGATGCGTCGGTAGGACAGGCTGTCGAGAGCCGCCTTCGCCAGCGCCAGGCCGCGACCGTCCTCGGCCAGCTCGTCGGGCATCGTGGCCTTGCTGAGGTCCATCTCGACCGGGATCCCGTTGTCGCCCAGTCGTGCGACGACGTCGTCGCGGCCGACGTCGAGGACGATGTCGAAGCGGCGTCCGTCGCCGGGTGCGCTGCCGACCAGGGCGTGCTCGACGATGTTGCCGAGGATCTCGATCACGGAGGTCTCGAACCTCACCCGCTGCTGCGCGGTGACCTCGTGGGTCGTCCACAGGTGGGCCATCATCGCGTGCACCAGCTCGAGGATCTCGGGCGTCGCCGGGGCGGAGAGCTCCAGGCGACCGTCGCGTCCGGTGTAGTCGGGCACGGGGTCAGTCATCGAAGGCGCCGTCGACGGAGGGACGAGGCCGCAGGATGCGGTCGAGGTTGGTCAGCTCGAAGACCGACAGCACCGCGGGGGAGACCCGGGCCACCCGGAGGTCACCGCCGGCCTGCCGGGCGGTCTTGAGACCGCCGATGAGCGCCCCGAGACCGGAGGAGTCGACGAAGGTCGTCTCGCCCAGGTCGACCACGATCCGTGAGGTGCCCCGCTCGACGAGGCCGACCAGCACCTCCCGCAGGCGGCGTGCCGACACCATGTTGAGGCGACCCTCGGGGGTCACCACCCCGACCCCGTCGGCCCGGGTCTCGACGCCGAACTCGGTCATGATGCTCCTTCTGTGGTGCGGTCGGTGGTGCGGTCGGTGGTGCGGGGTGAGGTGTGATCGTCGTCGGCGACCTCAGGCACGTCGTCCACGCCCGCAACGGGCGCGAATCCGCGGTAGCGCGCCGCCTGGATGATGACGGAGAAGATCAGCAGGTCGAAGGCGACCCACACGAGGTTGAACGCCGTCCCGGGCACGTTGGCCTGACCGGTCGCGACCCGGACGACGCCGGCGACGGCCGCGACGACCAGCAGCGCCATGGCCCACAGCTGGGGACGCACCAGGTGCCAGGCGGGCCCCTGTGGCTCGCGCCGCGTCTTGGGGGTCACGGCGAAGTCGAGGCTGCGACCGCGGAAGACGTTGCCGAACGCGGTGGTGACCGACGCGATCCACACCGGGAACAGCGCCAGCGAGTACTGCTGGCCGCGCCAGGTCGGCCGGCCGTCGGCGACGACCCAGAACAGCAGCTGGTTGACCACCAGGAAGGGCACCAGCCGAATGAAGAACTCGGTGCTCAGCGCCGAGACGGGCAGGATGCCGAGCGTGAGGTAGACCACCGGCGCCGCGATGTAGACCAGCGCGGCGAACCCCGCGAGGTAGCTCCACATGGTCGCGAAGTACATCAGCCGCTGGGCGATCGTGAGGCCGCGCTGCACCAGGGGGTTCTCGCGGAACATCACCTGCATCGTGCCCTGGGCCCAGCGCAGCCGCTGGGTGAGCATGGTCTGCAGGTCCTCGGGCGCCAGCCCGTGCGCCAGGACCTCGTCGTGGTAGGCCGATCGCCACCCCAGGCCGTGCAGCCGCATGCAGGTGGCCATGTCCTCGGTGACCGAGATGGTGGCCAGCGGCATGATCGCCTGCGCCTCGCCGGACCGGTCGACGTCGACGGCCTCGACCAGCGCCTGCACGGTCTCGACCGCGCCCAGCGGCGACCAGTCGCGGTGGGCCAGCTGCTGCAGGACCCCCTCGTCGACGTCGGCGAACACGAGGTCGGGGTCGGCACCGATGCCCTCGAGCTCGGCGATGGCGGCGAGGTCGGACTGCAGGGTCTGCAGGTCGGCCGCCACCAGCTGTCGGCGCACGTCGGCGACGCGCTGCTGGAAGCGGTAGGTGACGTCGTACAGCGCGGCGCCGCCGCTGATCGCGCGGCGCGCCTCGGTGACCTCGCGGGCGATCGAGTCGAGGGCCTCGCGCACCACGACGTCGTCGCGGGCCACCGAGCGGCGGGCCTGGCGCAGCACCGCGCGGGCGGTGCGCAGGGCGCGGTGGACGCCGAGCTCGACCTCGCCGACGTAGCGTGAGACACCGAGCTGCATCATCGCCTCGCGGCGGATCACGGCGTTGGACCCGCAGAAGAACGCGGCGTTCCACCCGTCCTTGCCCTGCTGGATCGGACCGTAGAACAGCGGCGCCTGGCTCCCGAGCGGGTCGTGGTCGGGCACGTTCTCGAACCACTGCGGGGTCTGCACCATCGCCATCTTCTCGTCGGCGAAGTAGCCGAGCGTCTTGTCGAGGATGTCGGGCAGCGGCACCTGGTCGGCGTCGAGGATGAGGAAGAACTCGCCCTCGGTGGCGAGCAGGGCGTTGTTGAGGTTGCCGGCCTTGGCGTGGCGCGGCATGCCGGCCCAGTCGGCGGAGCGCGTGAGCCACTCGATGCCCTCGGCCTCGGCGGCGCGGCGCATCTCGGGGCGGTTGCCGTCGTCGAGCACGTAGGTGCGGTGCGGGTAGGTGATCGCCTGGGCGGCCCGCGCCGTGCGCATGACCAGGTCGATGGGCTCGTTGTAGGTCGCGATGAAGACGTCGACGGTCAGGCCCGGCTCGGGGGGCGGCGGGGTGTCGCGGTCGCGCAGGCGCCACATGGTGAGCCCGAAGAGCAACGAGTCGACGAGGCTGTAGGTCTCGGCGACCACGAGGGGCACCGCGATCCACCAGGCGTCCCAGTTGACCGAGACCAGCCACCGCCAGGCGACGTAGTTGACGCCGAGGAGCGCCGTCAGGACGACGATCACCCGGACCACGAGCAGCCGGAGGTTCACCGCCCGCCCTCCGTGCCGCGGAACACCGCCACCGCGGTCACGTCGTCGAGCGGGACCCCGTCGCGGGAGAGCCGGGCCAGGGCGGCCAGGAGGTCGGTGGTGTCGCGCGCGGCTCTCACCAGCTCGGCCAGCGGCTCCCACCAGGTGAGGGGGTCGTCGAGGAGGTCGAGGACGCCGTCGCTGAGGACGAGCAGGCGCGCCCCGGGCGCCATGGTGGCGGTGTGCTCGGTCCAGGAGTCGTCGTCGAGGATGCCGAAGGGCCGGTCCCGGCTGCTCAGGCGCCGCGTGGTGCCGTCGGGCTCGACCAGCAGGCACAGCCCCGACCCGGCATCGACGTAGCGCACCGTGCCGTCGCGCAGGTCGAGGACGGCGCGGAACAGCGTGACGAACGAGGTGGCCCGCTCGAGGTCGGAGATCAGGCTGCGGGCGACCCGGGTGGTGGTGGCGCCCAGGTCGGCCCCGCCGGCGACCTCGTCGTCGGTGGCGCGCAGCGCGGCGCGCACGCCGGCACCGACGAGCGCGGCCCCGGTGCCCTTGCCCATGACGTCGGCCAGGCTCAGGTGGGCGACGTCGCCGGCCAGGCCGTGGTCGTAGAAGTCGCCCCCGACCGCGAGCGCCGGCACGCAGGCCCCGGCGATCTCCCAGCCGTGGGCGCGGATGGGGTGCGCGGGCAGCATCGAGGCCTGAACCTGACCGGCCTGCCTCATCTCGCTCGACGCGGTCAGCTCCTGCTGGGCCCAGCAGGCCAGGTCGAGGAAGGCGACCAGCAGGTCACCCTCGAGCGTGCGGGGTCGGCTGTCGTAGAGGCAGAAGGTGCCGATCACGTGCCCGGCCGGGTCGTGCAGCGGCTGGCCGGCGTAGAAGCGGATGGCGCCGGCCCGCACGGCCGGGAGGTCCTTGAAGCGCTCGTCCTGGGTGGCGTCCTCGACGAGGATCAGCTGGTCCTCGGCCGTCGTGCGGTCGCAGAAGGTCTCGTTGCGCGGGGCCTCGGTGACGTCGAGCCCGGCCGACCCCGGGAACCAGGCGCGGTCGCCGTCGAGGACCGTGATGGTCGACAGCGGGACGCCGAACATGGTGCGGGCCATCCGGGTGAGCCGGTCGAAGCGCTCGGTCTGGGGGTCGTCGAGCAGCTGCAGGCTCTCGACGGCCCGTTGCCGGTGCCGTTCGACGGCCTCCGTACGGGCACCGGACGTCATCGTGGTCGCCTTCCTCGAGATCGCTGCGCACGAGCCCGTCGGGGTGACGGGTCGAGCAGACGGGCAGGGCGGCTCTGCCCCAGCCTGTCTATCGGCAGGCCGTGCCCGTTCCTTGAGGTGTTCATGCCCGTCCCCGCGGACCGGGACCGAGCGCCTACGCCAGACCCTTGGGCCAGCGCTGCTGGCGGGCCTGCTTCTTCTCCAGACGACGGGCCTCGTCGCGCACGATCTCGTCGCGCGAGGCCAGCACGCGTCCGAGGTTGAGCAGCGACAGGGCCGCGAACGCCAGGGGCCAGTAGATGTCGAAGGAGGCCACGAACCCCGTGACGACCAGGACCGTCAGGAACGAGAAGACCGCGCTGCGTCGACGGCTGTGCCACGTCTCGACCGCGCGGTCGTGGATCTCGGCGGGCGACAGGGGGGCCAGGGAGCTCGGCCGGACGATCGCCGGCGGCTTGAGCGGCACCAGGTCGGACACCAGGGGCGGCAGCTCGCCCAGGGTCCGCGCGGCAGCGACGTCGGCCATCCGCTCCTCGAGTTCGTCGCGCTCGAGCCGCCCGTCGGCGAAGGCCGAGGTGAGCACGCCGGTGATGCGGTCGCGGTCCTCGTCGGAGGCGCGCAGCCCGGCGTGGGCGCGGTCGCGCGGGTCGAGGGGGAACGTGGACCACAGGTCGACGCCGTGCGCCATCGAGATACCTCCCCTCCCGGGTGCCCGGGCCCGTCCACGGCGGTCCCGGCCGGTCCGGGACGACGATCCGACATTCCGCATCCTAGAGAGCGGCCCCCACCTACCCTGGTCGGCACGGGGTGACGGCGGTCACCACAGAGGTGCCCACCACACCCCTAAGACGGCTCTCGTTGTCCAAAACGAGAACACGTTCTATGGTCGGGGCCTTCGTGCCGACGGGACTCGTGGGGAAGGGGTGGCGGCGATGGCGCTCAGCGCTGCGGGCGTCATCCGCGGGCCCGGCGAGGTGGCGGTGATGACCGTCGACGTGGTCAAGCGCCTGTTCACCACGCGCTTCCAGTTCCGCGAGTTCGTCGAGCAGGCGTGGTTCATCACCAGCGTCACCCTGATGCCGACGATCCTGGTCTCGATCCCGTTCGGAGCGGTCATCTCGCTCCAGGTCGGCAACCTCACCGGCCAGCTCGGCGCCCAGTCCTTCGCCGGGGCGACCGCCGTGCTCGCGGTGGTGCGCGAGGCCGCACCGATCGCCGCCGCGCTGATCATCGCCGGGGCCGCGGGCTCCGCGATCTGCTCCGACATGGGCGCCCGCAAGATCCGCGAGGAGATCGACGCCATGGAGGTCCTCGGCGTCGATCCGCTCGAGCGCCTGGTCGCGCCCCGGGTCGCGGCGACGATGTTCGTGGCCCTGATGATCATCGGCATCGTCATCGGTGCCGGCATCGGCGGCGGCTACTTCTTCACCGTGATCGTCCAGGGCGGCTCGGCCGGGGCGTTCTTGTCGAACTTCACCGCCCTCGCCTCGATCAGCGACCTCTACATCGCGATCATCAAGGCCGTCGTGTTCGGCGCGATGGCCGCGATCGTCGGCGCCTACAAGGGTCTCAACGCCGGCGGCGGCCCCAGCGGCGTGGGGCGTGCGGTCAACGAGTCGGTGATCATCGCCTTCATGCTGCTGTTCTTCATGAACGCGGTGATCACGGCGATCTACTTCCAGGTCGTCCCCCCGGTGGGCATCTGATGGCCTCTCTCGGATCGGTCGCCGGCGCGGCCCTCAAGGCTCCCCGGCGCTCCCTCGAGGGCTACGGCGACCAGCTGCTGTTCTACGTCCGCGCCCTGGTCTGGGTGCCGCGCGCGATCCGCCGCTACCCGCGCGAGATCACCGCGACCCTCGCCGAGGTGACCTTCGGCTCGGGCGCCCTCGCCCTGATCGCGGGCAGCGTCGGCGTGATCGCGTTCCTCGCCTTCTTCGCCGGCACCGAGGTCGGCATCCAGGGCTACGCCTCGCTGAGCCAGATCGGCGTCGCGAAGTTCAGCGCGTTCATCTCCGCCTACTTCAACACTCGCGAGGTCGCGCCGCTGATCTCCTCGATCGCCCTGGCCGCCACCGTCGGGTGCGGCTACACCGCCCGCCTGGGCGCGATGCGGATCTCGGAGGAGATCGACGCCCTCGAGGTGATGGGCATCCCGTCGCTGCCGTTCCTGGTCACGACCCGGATGATCGCGGCGTTCGTCGCCGTCATCCCGCTCTACATCGTGGCGCTCAGCGCGTCGTACCTGTCGCCGCGCCTGATCGTCGTCCACGTCTACGGCCAGTCCAGCGGCACCTACGACCACTACTTCCTGCAGTTCCTGCCGCCGATCGACATCCTGTGGTCCTTCGCCAAGCTGCTGTTCCTCGCCGCGGCGATCATCCTGATCCACTGCTACTACGGCTACACGGCCTCCGGCGGGCCGGCCGGCGTCGGTCAGGCGGTCGGCCGAGCCATCCGCACCAGCATCGTCTTCACGGTGGTCGCCGACTTCTTCCTGAGCTTCGCCATCTGGGGCTCCACGACCACGGTGCGGATCACCGGATGAGCGGGGCCCCCTGATGCCGCTGCTGGTCAACATCCACCACGACACCGCGCGCGAGCACCGGCGCCTGCTCGTCGCCGGCATCGCCTTCCTCACGAGCATGGCCCTGCTGGTGGCGCTGTCGATCGCGATCTACGACAAGAAGTTCGTCGACGTGACCACCGTCGTCATCCGTGCCGACCGCGCCGGCCTCCAGCTGGCCACGTTCGGCGACGTACGCCGCCACGGCGTCCTGATCGGGCAGGTCCGCAGCGTCTCCGAGGTCGACGGCGAGGCCGAGATCGAGGTCGCCCTCGACCCGGCCGCCGCGCGCGACATCCCCGACAACGCGACCGTCCAGATCCTGCCGACGACCCTGTTCGGCCAGAAGTTCGTCTCGTTCGTCGACCCCGCCACCCCGTCACCGACCGCGCTGGCGCCCGGCGCGGTGATCCCCTCGTCGCGCGTCGAGACCAACGTCGAGCTGAGCCGGATCCTGGCCGACCTGTTCCCACTGCTGCGCGCGGTCCGCCCCGCCGACCTCAACGCGACGCTCAACGCCCTGTCCGACGCCCTCGAGGGCCGCGGCGACCAGCTCGGCGGCACCCTCGACGACCTCGACCGCTACCTCACCGGCATCCAGGGCTCCCTGCCCACGCTCAAGCAGGACCTCGGGCTGATCGCCGACGTGGCCGACACCTACGACCTCGCAGCCCCCGACCTGCTGCGCGTGCTCGGCAACCTCACCGTCACCAGCCGCACCGTGCTGCAGAAGAAGCAGTCGCTCGACGTCTTCTTCGGCGATCTGACCGGGCTGGCCGACACCAGCCGCACGATCCTGGCGGCCAACGAGTCCGACCTCATCGAGGTGGGCGAGGTCGGCGCCCCCGTCCTCAAGCTGCTGGCGACCTACTCACCCGAGCTGCCGTGCCTGCTCAAGGGAGCAGCGCGCTACGCCCCCATCCTGTCGCGAACCTTCGAGGGCAACCAGGTCAAGCAGTACATCGAGATCGGTTCCGCCCAGTACGGCGCCTACACCCGCGACGACCTGCCGAAGTACGGCGAGATCGGCCACGGCCCCTGGTGCTCGGGCCTGCCCTACCCGCCGGTGCCGATCGGCCCGGTCCGGTTCGACGACGGCACCGACATCGACGACGACCCGCCCACCAGCGACGTGCCGGTGCTGCCGCTGCCGCGCAGCGCGCCCGGGTGGACCCGGCGCAGCGGCTTCGGCGTCGGCATGTCGAGCGGGTACGCCGGCACCGCGGGGGAGCAGCAGGTCGTCAACGCGCTGCTGTCCGACCGCACCGGCCGCCCCGCCGACGCCTACGGCTCGCTCGGCTCCCTGCTCTACGGCCCCGTCGTGCGCGGGGGTGCGCGATGACCGGCGCCTCCACCCGCAACAGCACGACCGTCGCGGCCGGCATCAAGCTCGGCGTCTTCACGGTGGTGTCCCTGCTGGTCACCGGGCTGCTCGCCGTGATCATGGGCAACATCGGTTTCGGCGACAGCCGCACCTACCGGGCCGAGTTCGTCGAGGCCAGCTCGCTGGAGAAGGGCGACGACGTCCGCGTGGCCGGGGTCAGCGTCGGCGAGGTCACCGCCGTCGAGCACTACGGCGACGACAACGCCAACGCACTGGTGACCTTCCGGGTCGAGGCCGACGTACCGCTGACCACCGCGTCGCTGGCCAGGGTCAAGTTCCTCAACCTCGTCGGCGACCGCTACCTCGCGCTCGAGGAGGGCGTCGACAAGGGCGCCAGCAGGCTCGGTGACAACGGCCTGATCACCATGGACCACACCGAGCCGGCGCTCGACCTCACCGCGCTGTTCAACGGCTTCAAGCCGCTCTTCCAGGCGCTGCGGCCCGAGGACGTCAACGAGCTGTCGATGAACATCGTCCAGGTGCTGCAGGGCGAGGGCGGCACCGTCGCGTCGCTGCTGGCCAACACCGCCTCGCTCACCAACACCCTCGCCGACCGCGACCAGCTGATCGGCGAGGTCGTCGACAACCTCGGCACCACCCTCGAGACCGTCGACTCGCGCCACGTGCAGCTCGAGCGACTGATCGTCGAGCTGCGCGACTGGATGGGCGACCTGGCCGACGACCGTCAGACCATCGGACGCTCGCTGGCCAGCATCTCCGACCTCACCGCCGTGGTCGCCGACCTGCTGCAGGAGGGGCGCCCGTTGCTCCAGGGCGACATCGCCGAGCTGCGCACGCTCTCCCGCCTGCTCAACGAGCCGGAGAACAAGAAGCTCGTCGTCGAGATCTTCGACCGGCTGCCCGAGTCGATGACCGACCAGACCCGCACCGGCACCTACGGCTCTTGGTACAACTACTACATCTGCGGCTTCTCCGGGAAGATCACCCTGCCGGTCATCAGCGGGCTGCCGATCATCAAGCAGCTCAACCAGCAGCTCAACAGCATCGACTTCCGCTCCACGGCCCCCAGGTGCAATCCATGATCACCCCAGGACGTTCTGGGGCTCCTCCGCTGCGCTCCTCCGCCCCACAACGCCCCGGGGACCCCGAATGACGGGCCGCAAGGACGAGCGTCGCGTGATGCGCTACGGCGCCCTCACCCTGGTGCTGGTGCTGCTGGTCGTCAGCGCGGCCTTCAACCTCTCCAAGTTCCCGGGCTTCCGCGGCGAGACCTACCAGGCCTGGTTCACCGACGCGTCCGGCATCCGCAAGGGCAGCAGCGTGCAGGTCGGCGGCATCCGCTCGGGCCGGGTCTCGGCCGTCGAGCTCGAGGACTCCCAGGTGCTGGTCACCTTCAGCGTCGACCAGGGCATCGACATGGGCACCGAGACCACGGCGGCCGTCGAGGTCCTCAACCTGCTGGGCGAGAAGTACCTCCGGGTCACCCCGGTCGGCGGCGGCGAGCTGTCGCAGGACGAGCCGATCCCGCTCGAGCGCACCCGGTCGGCCTACGACATCATCGGCGTCTTCGGCGACCTCACCACCACGACCGAGGACATCGACAAGGACGCCCTCAAGGACGCCTTCGACGTCCTGAGCGACACCGTCGACTCCGCCGCCCCCGAGATCGCCGAGAGCTTCCGCGGCCTCAGCAGGCTGTCACGCTCGATCTCGTCGCGCGACGAGCAGCTGCGGCGGCTGTTCGAGCGCTCCGACGACGTGTCGAAGGTGCTGGCCGACCGCAGCGACGAGCTCGTCGACCTGATGGGCAGCGCCGACCTGGTCTTCGACGAGCTGCAGAAGCGCAAGGACGCAATCCACCGGCTGCTGGTCAACGCCCGGCTCCTGGCCCGCGAGCTGCGCGGCGTCGTCACCGACAACCAGGCCCAGGTCGGGCCCGCCCTGCGGCAGGTCGACGACCTGCTCGACACCCTCATCAGCCGCGAGAAGGAGCTCAAGGCCACGCTCGCGGCCCTCGGCCCCTACACCCAGATCCTCAGCAACATCATCGGCACGGGCCCGTGGTTCGACGCCTACGCCGTCAACCTGCTGGCCATCCCGACCGGCGAGTTCCTGCCCGGCACGCCGGAGGTGCTGAAGTGAGGGCCCTGGTCACCACCCGCACGGCCGTGCTGCTGGTCGTCGTGGCCGTCGTCGCCGGGCTGCTGCTCGTGCGTGGCAGCGACGAGGTCGCGCCCAAGCGGCTCACCGCCCACTTCGACCGCGCCGTCAGCATCTACGAGGGCACCGACGTCAAGGTGCTCGGCGTCTCGGTCGGCAAGGTCACCGAGGTGACCCCCGAGGGTGCGTCGGTCCGCGTCGAGATGCAGTACGACGGCGACGTCCGGCTCCCGGCCGACGCGCGTGCCGTCATCGTCACCCCGACCCTGGTCGCCGACCGGTTCGTGCAGCTGACGCCGGTGTGGGTCGAGGGCGACGACGTGATGGCCGACGGCCACGACCTGCCCCTGCCGCAGACCGCCGTGCCCGTCGAGCTCGACCGCATCTACGCCTCCTTGCGCGACCTCACCGCGACACTCGGGCCCAACGGCGTCAACGCCGACGGCACCCTCAACCACCTCGTCAAGGCCGGCGCCGGTGCGCTCGAGGGCCAGGGCAAGGCCGGCAACGCGATGCTGCGCAACCTCGCCGCTGCGGCGACGACCTTCGGCAACAGCAGCGGCGACCTGTTCGCGACGGTGAGCCAGCTCGCCGACTTCACCAGCACCCTGGCCGACAACGACAAGCGCGTCCGGGCCTTCATGGCCGACCTGGCCGGGGTCTCCAGGCAGCTCTCCGACGAGCGCGGTGAGCTGCAGGCCACGCTCGCCGCCGTCGCCGACACCGTCGGCAGCGTGCGCGGGTTCGTCCAGGACAACCGCCGGGCCCTGGTCACCGACGTCCGCAAGCTGAGCCGGATCGTGCGCACCATCGCGTCGGAGAAGAGCAGCCTCGACGACGCGCTCGACGTCGCCCCGGTCGCGATGGGCAACCTGGTGCTGGCGTTCAACGTCGAGTCCGGCTCGATCGGCTCGCGCGTCGGCGTGAGCGGCAACGCCTTCGACGCCGACGGCTTCCTCTGCTCGATCGTGCAGCAGTCCTCGATCCCCACCGTCAGCAAGGACCTCGCCTGCCAGCTCTTCGCCGCGCTCCTCGAGCCGGCCGAGAACCAGCTGCCCACCCTCCCGCCGGCCCCCCGCAGCACCGCCACCACGTCCCCCCGACCGGCGACCGGCGGCCGGGCCCCGTCCCCTGCTCAGGTCGACGCCTACACCAGCGACGAGGCCCCGACGTTCGCCGAGCTGCTCGCCGGAGGCACCCGATGAGGCGCCTGCTGACCGCGCTGCTCACCGGTGCGCTGCTCAGTGGCGGCCTGGGCGCGTGCGACTTCGACGGCGCCTACGACCTGCCGCTGCCGGGCTCGCCGGTCGACGCCGACCGGGCCTTCGAGGTCACCGCCGACTTCGAGGACATCCTCAGCGTCGTACCGCGCTCGCCGGTCATGGTCGACGACGTGACCGTCGGCGAGGTCACCGAGGTCGAGCGGGTCGGCTGGCACGCGCGCGTCACCCTGCGCGTGCGAGACGACATCGTGCTGCCCGACAACGCGATCGCCGAGATCCGCCAGGTGAGCCTGCTCGGCGAGAAGTACGTCGCCCTCGAGGCCCCCACCGACCAGGCGCCGGTCGGCCGGCTCGGCGACAGCCCGCAGGACACGATCGGCCTCGACCGCACGGGCCGCAACCCCGAGGTCGAGGAGGTCCTGGGCGCGCTGGCCAGCCTGCTCACCGGCGGCGGGGTCGCCCAGCTGGGCACCATCACCCGCGAGCTCAACGCGGCGATGGACGGTCGCGAGGACGAGCTGCGCCACCTCCTGGGCAGCCTCGACCGCTTCGTCGGCACCCTCGACGACCAGAAGGGCGACATCATCCGCGCCCTGGAGTCGCTCAACGACCTCACCGCCACCCTCAACCGCGAGAAGACGACCATCCAGGACGCCCTCGACGTGACCGGCCCCGCGATCGACGTGCTCGGGCAGCAGACCGACGAGCTGGTCGGCATGCTGTCGGCGCTCGACCGGCTCGGGGTCGTCGGCACCCGCGTCATCCGCTCCAGTCGAGAGGACCTGCTGGCCCAGCTGCGCGACCTGCAGCCGATCGTCCGCAACCTCAGCGCGGCCGGCGACTCGCTGGCGCCGGGTCTCAACCTCCTGGTGAGCTTCCCCTTCCCCAAGGAGGCCTCCGAGATCGTGCGCGGTGACTACGCCAACACCGCGATCCGCGCCGACATCAGCCTCGAGAACCTCCTGCCGCAGGGCGGGCAGTCCGGGTTGCCCGGGCTGCCGGACCTGCCCGACGTACCGGTCGTGGGCGACGCGCTCGACCAGGTGCTGTCGTGCCTGCGCAGCGGCGCCATCGGCTCCCGGTCGTGCCGGGTGGTGCTGCGCTCGGTCCGGCTGATGCCCGCGCTGATCACCCGCTGCGCGACCCGCCGGTGGGACGACAACGCGGTCTGCCGGGGCCTCGGCCCCGTCGACGACCTCCTGGGCGGTCTCGGAGGACTGGGCGTGAAGGTCCCCGACCTGGGGGCGCTCAGCCGCCTGAGCGCGGCACTCAGCAGCGGAGACCCGGCACCCACTGCCGACACCACGACCCTGTTCGGGGGTGCCGCATGACGCGCGTCGTCCGGGTCCGCCTGCTCGCCTTCGTCGTGCTGTCAGCGGTCGGCATCGTCTACGTCGCCGCCGCCTACCTCGGGCTGGTCGACAAGGTGCTCGGCCGCGGCTACGCCGTCCACGTGACGCTGCCGACGTCCGGCGGGCTGTTCGAGGGCAGCGAGGTCACCTACCGCGGCACCAAGATCGGCAAGGTCACCGCGATGGACACCACCCGCGAGGGCGTCGACCTCACGCTGACCCTGCAGGAGGGCACCCGGCTGCCGCTCGACTCGCCGATGTACGTGCACAACCTCTCGGCGGTGGGGGAGCAGTACCTCGACTTCGAGCCGCCCGACCAGGACCCGCCGTACGCCGAGGACGGCGACACCATGGCCGGGTCGGCCGACGCACTCCCGGTCGACGAGGCCGACCTGCTCGTCGAGCTCGACAGCTTCGTCGGCTCCGTCGACCAGCGCAGCCTGCAGGTGCTCATCGAGGAGCTCGGCGACATGTTCGCCGACACCGGGCGCCCGCTGCAGCAGCTCATCGACGACGGCGGCACCTTCATCGACGCCGCGGCCGCCAGCACCGACGACACCGTCCGGCTGCTCGACTCGGCGCTGACCGCCCTGCGGACCCAGCGCGACAACGCCGACAACATCACCTCGTTCTCCCGCGACCTCGCCGACCTCACCGACGCGCTGCGCGAGTCCGACGGCGACCTCCGCACGGTCCTCGACCAGACGCCGCCGGCGGCTCGCGAGATCACTGCTCTGCTGCGAGACCTCGGACCGACGCTGCCGGTGCTGCTGAGCGACCTGATCACCGTCAACCAGACGGTCGTCTCGCACCTCGACGGGGTCGAGCAGCTGCTCGTCACGTTCCCCCGGGTGATCGCGGGCGGCTTCACCGGGTCGCCGCCCGACGGCTACGGCCACGTCAACCTCCAGCTCGACTACAGCGTCCCGCCGTGCACCGAGGGCTACAAGCCGCGCGACGAGTGGCGTCGCGGCGACGAGCTCACCGACGCGCCGATCTTCCCCGCCCGCTGCACCAGCGGCGCGCCGTACGTCCAGCGCGGCACGCCCAACGTGCCCGGCACCCCAGCCAACCCGGGCAACAACTCCTCGGCGAGGTCCTACGGTGGTGCCGTGCCCGGCTCCTACGACCCCGCCACCGGCCTCGTGGCCGGCGTGGTCGACCGCGACGGCCGACCGGTCCGCGTCGGCTCCGCCGGCGACCTGTCGATCCTCGGCAGCGACTCCTGGAAGTGGCTGCTCATCGGCCCGGTGGCCAGCCCGTGACGACGTCGTCCCGGCGGCTGGTCCCCGTGCTCTTCGTCGTCGCCCTCGTGCTCGCCTGTGCGTGTGTCGTGGGCGGTGTCCTGGTGGTGCGCGAGGCACGTGACCGTGCCGGCGGGTCGGGTGCGCAGACTCCCACCGCCGCCGAGCAGGACCGCTACGGCGAGGTCAAGCTGGCGGCCGAGGCCACCGCCACGGCCCTGGTCAACATCGACTACCGCGACCCGCAGAAGAGCTTCGACGCCGTGGCGGCCACCGCGACCGGCACCTTCCTCGACCAGTACCAGGCCTCCGCCGACAGCCTGGTCAAGCTCGTCACGTCGTTCAAGTCGGTCCTCACCGGCACCGTGGCGGTCTCCGCGGTCGACGACATCGACGCCGACAGCGCCAGCGTCCTGGTCGCGACCGACGGCAAGGTCAGCAACGCCCAGACCGGGGAGACCACCCAGGTCCGCAACTTCCGCCTGCTGGTCAAGCTCGTGCGCCAGGACGGCGTCTGGCTGGCCAACGACCTCCAGTTCGTCGGATAGGCCGCACCCGTGTCCCAGACCCCCCGCAGGCCCGTGCGTCCCGCGCGCACGCCCACCTCGCGCCCGCGCAAGATCGCGGGACAGCAGCGCCCGGAGCCCGTGGCGCCGGTGGTGGTGCCGGACGTGGCGCCGGGCGAGCCGGCGGAGGCCCCGGCGGGGCCCGTCGAGCCCACCGAGCCCACCGAGCCCACCGAGCCCGACGTGGCGTCGTACGACGAGCAGCCGGCCGGCCGCGGCCCGCTGGTGGGCCTCGTCGTCGCGATCGTGCTGCTGCTCGGGCTCGGCGTGGCCGAGGTCGTCTACCTCCGCTCCGACCCCGAGCCGTCGCGCACGCCGCTCTCGGCCGAGCGGCCGGTGCAGGTGGCCGACCTCGAGGTGCGCCGGGTGGTCGACCAGGCCGCGACCGCGGCCGACCTGATCCTGTCGGCGTCCTCGAAGGACTACGACGGCCAGGTGGCGAAGGCGACCGCCACGATGACCGACCCGTTCGCGGCGAAGTACCGCCAGACCAAGGCCGACATCAAGGACGAGTTCGTGGCCGCGCAGACCGAGGTCGTCGTCGACATCTCCGCGCAGGGCGTCGTCAGCGCGAGCGACCAGGAGATCAAGGCCCTGCTGTTCCTCACCCAGACCACGCAGAAGGGCACCCGGGGCGGCGTCAAGCCGGTGCAGTACCGCGTGACGGTGACGATGGTCGACACGGCGGACGGGTGGCTGGTCTCCGACCTGGTCGCGCTGTAGTGTTCGGTCAGAACTAGAACACGTTCCAGTTCTCCCCCCGGGGCTTGACGACGACGGAAGGATCGCCTGCGTGACCACCGTCGACGTCGACCTGCTCATCATCGGTGCCGGGCCCACGGGCCTCTACGCCGCCTACTACGCCGGGTTCCGTGGCCACCGCATCGCGGTGGTCGACTCGCTGCCCGAGCTGGGTGGCCAGGTCACCGCGATGTACCCCGAGAAGCAGATCTTCGACGTCGCGGGCTTCCCGGCGGTCAAGGGTCGCGACCTCGTCGCCGGCCTGGTCGACCAGGCCAACACCGCGCAGCCCGAGTACCTCCTCGACCGCACGGCCACGACGTTGCAGAGCGACGACGACGGCGTCACCGTCGGGCTCGACGACGGCACCCAGGTGCGGGCGGGCGCGGTCATCATCACCGCCGGCATCGGCAAGTTCTCCCCGCGGCCGCTGCCCGCCGGCGACGGCTGGGTGGGGCGCGGCCTGGAGTTCTTCGTGCCCAGCTTCGCCCCGTACGCCGGCAAGGACGTCGTCATCGTCGGTGGCGGTGACAGCGCCTTCGACTGGGCGCTGCACCTGCAGCCGATCGCCCGGTCGGTCACGCTGGTCCACCGGCGCGACGCCTTCCGGGCCCACGAGCGGACCGTCCAGCAGGTCCAGGCCATGCCGGTCGACATCATCACCAAGGCGCAGGTCACCGCCCTGCGCGGCGAGACCGTGGTCGAGGCGGTCGACATCGAGGTGGACGGCGTCGTCACGACCCGCCCCTGCCAGGCCGTGGTCGCCGCGCTCGGCTTCGTCGCCGACCTCGGCCCCATGCAGCAGTGGGGGCTCGAGGTGCACAAGCGCCACATCTGCGTGAGCCCGTCGATGCAGACCAACCTGCCGCGCGTCTTCGCTGCCGGCGACATCACCGAGTACGACGGCAAGGTGCGCCTGATCGCCGTCGGGTTCGGCGAGGCCGCCACCGCCGTCAACAACGCCACCGTCGCGATCGACCCGAGCGCGAAGGTGTTCCCGGGTCACTCGTCCGAAGGTTCGTGAAAGGAACTGTCATGAAGATCAAGGTCGACTTCGACCTCTGCGAGTCCAACGCGCTGTGCGAGGCGATGGCCCCCGAGGTGTTCGAGCTGGACGACGACGACTACCTCGTGGTCAAGACCGACGAGACGACGCCGGAGAACATCGACGACGTCAAGCGTGCCGTGGCTGCCTGCCCGCGCGCGGCGATCACCCTCGTGGAGGACTGAGTGAGCAGCAGCGACACCGGCCTCGACGGACGCGTCGCGATCGTCACCGGCGCCGGTGCGGGGCTCGGTCGGGCCGAGGCCGTCGCGCTGGCCAGGGCCGGGGCGCGGGTCGTCCTCAACGACCTGCCCGGCGCGGCCGACGACGCCGCCGACGAGATCAAGGCGCTCGGTGCCGAGGTCGCCGTCGTCGAGGGCGACGTCTCCGACTCGTCGGTCTCCGAGGCCATGATGAAGGCGGCCGTCGACGGCTTCGGCTCGCTCGAGGTCGTCGTCAACAACGCCGGCATGACCCGCGACCGGATGCTGTTCAACATGAGCGACGACGAGTGGGACGCCGTGATCCGCGTGCACCTGCGCGGCCACTTCCTGCTCTCGCGCAACGCCGCGTCCTACTGGCGCGCGGCCTCCAAGGCCGCCGACGGGCCCGTCTACGCCCGCGTCGTCAACACCGCCTCCGAGGCGTTCCTCGGTGGTTCGCCCGGTCAGGCCAACTACGCCGCCGCCAAGGCCGGCATCACCGCGCTCACGCTGTCGACGGCCCGCGGCCTCGGCAGGGTCGGCGTCCGCGCCAACGCGATCTGCCCGCGCGCCCGTACCGCGATGACCGCGCAGGTCTTCGGTGAGGACACCTCCGGCCAGGAGGTCGACCCCTACTCGCCCGAGCACGTCGCCCCTCTCGTCGCCTACCTCGCCTCCCCGGCGGCCGACGCCATCACCGGGCAGGTGTTCGTCGTCTACGGCGGCATGGTCGCCCTCGTCGCGGCCCCCGTCGTCGAGCAGCGCTTCGACAAGAGCGGTGCTCTGTGGACCGCTGACGACCTCTCCGACCAGCTGGGCGGCTACTTCGCCGACCGCGACCCCTCCATCGGCTTCGCCGCCGACTCCATCATGAAGCTCGAGGTGTGACGTGACCGGTCGTCTAGCCGGCAAGGTCGCCATCGTCACCGGCGGCGCGATGGGCCAGGGGGCCGGCATCTGCCGTGCCTACGTCGCCGAGGGTGCACGCACGGTGATCGCCGACGTCGCCAAGGACGAGGGTCAGGCCCTCGCCGACGAGCTCGGCGAGCTCGCCCACTTCGCCCACCACGACGTCTCCGACCAGGCCTCGTGGACCGCCCTGGTCGCCGACGCCAACGAGCGGTTCGGCCCGGTCTCCATTCTGGCCAACAACGCCGGCATCCTGCGCTTCGGCTCGATCGCCGACATGCCGCTGGCCGAGGTCGAGCTGCTGTTCCGCGTCAACCAGCTCGGTTGCTGGCTCGGCATGCAGTCGGTGGTCGCGACGATGAAGGCCAACGGCGGGGGAGCGATCATCAACTCCTCGTCGACCGAGGGGCTGGCCGGCATGGCCAACACCGCGGCGTACGGCGCGACCAAGTTCGCGATCCGCGGCATGACCAAGGCCGCCGCCCACGAGCTGGGCCGCTACAACATCCGCACCAACACCGTGCACCCCGGCATGATCGACACCCCGATGACCCGGGTCCACGGTGGTGACGTGGCGATGGAGTACGGCGCCTCCAAGGTGCCGCTGCGCCGCGTCGGCACTCCCGACGACGTCGCCCCGCTCTACGTCTTCCTCGGCAGCGACGAGGCCACCTACATCAACGGCGCCGAGATCGCGATCGACGGCGGCGTCACCGCGACCCACGGCTTCGGCGGCTAGGTCGCTAGGTTCTCCAACGTGGCCAACCAGCGTGCGCAGATCGTCATGTCCGACCCCGAGGTCGACACCTTCTTGACCCAGCAGCGGTCCTCGACCGTCGCCACCGTCGGCAAGGGCGGCCAGGTCAACCTCGTCGCCATGTGGTACGCGTGGCGCGACGGCCACGTCTGGATCGAGACCAAGGCCAAGTCGCAGAAGGTGGTCAACCTGCGCCGCGACCCGCGGATGAGCTTCCTCGTCGAGGCCGGCGAGACCTACGACCAGCTGCGCGGCGTCGCGATCGAGGGCACCGGCGTGGTCGTCGAGGACCCCGACGTCGTCTGGGACGTGTGCGTGGAGATCTTCGAGCGCTACAACGCGCCGTACACCGAGGAGCTCAAGCCGATCGTCGAGCTGATGGCCAAGAACCGCGTCGTCGTCCGCCTCGACGCCGACCGGGTGCGCAGCTGGGACCACCGCAAGCTCGGCCTGCCCCCCATCGAGCTGGGCGGCACCACGGCCGAGTTCCTCTAGCCGCCCACGGTGGTCGAGGAGGACGTCACGCGCGTCCCAGGATTCACCGGCCGGCCGGTGAATCCCTGACCGGGACGACAAGATTTCAGCGTTCAGGTGGGGGTTTCAGCGTCCCGCTGCTGGCTCGACGACTATGCGGCGTCCGCTCGAAACAAGAAGTCCCTGATCGTGTCCCCGGTCTCCACCGGTCGCTCCATCTCGGACCAGATCACCCGGATCGGCTGCCAGCTGGTCAGTCGCCGGACGAGTTCCTCACGCCTCTTCTCGCGCAGGATGCACTGCTCGATCGTCTCGCCCGGACGTCGTAGCTTGAGGTACTTGGTGAATCCATCGAACTCGATCCATCGCCTGAACTGCGGCCAGGCGCCGTCGAGGCGCGCCGCGAGCCTCCCGTTGGGGTGGAACACCTCGTACTGGGGCTCGAACATCGGGATGCCTCGATCGCGGCACAGCAGGTGACCGCGGGTCTCGAGCGGCGACTCCGCGAGGCCGTTGCTCAGCCTCAGCTTGTAGCGCAGCCCCGCCACGTCGTGCCACCGGGCCATGCGCTCGATTCCGTGCTCCAGCTGCTCGCGGCTTGCTTGACCACTCGACTGTGCCCAGTCGAGCACCGCCACCGCCGGGTCGCGGCCGGCGAGTGCAGCCGTGTCGAGGACGGTGCGGGCAGGCGCGGTGATCCAGGAGCCGTCCTTCCTGGTCAGGTCGTCGACGAGCGTGAGGCCACGGTGGTGGACGATGGACGACTGGGTGCGCTCGCCGATGCCGTTCAGGTTGGTCAGGTGCACCTTCGAGCAGTCGATGCCCCAGTCGGGTCCGCCGAGCTCGAGCAGTGCCGAAATGTGCGAGCGCGCTACGTCGTCACCGTACAACCGCTGAACCACGTGTGACTTCAGACGATGTCGCTCCGCACGGTCTGCCTCTTCCCAGACGTGGAACCGGCAATAACCACCGTGGTGGATCCGGAGGATGAGCTTGTCCCTGCCGGCCCGCGTGATGAGGCTGTCGTCGAAGCCGGCCGCGATGACGTCTCGGCGGAGCAGGGTGCCCCTGGGGTCGATGAAGTGTTCGATCATGCCGTGGAGGGTGCGTGGTCGTAGGGCGTGTCGGCCAGCCGCGCTTCTGCGCCTGTGGACGGAAGCGTGAATCGTCCGTCGGTTCGGTGCAAACACCTCGCTGTACTCAGCCAGGCGTGGCGACCCGACCCTCGCGGATACTGGCCGACCGGGACGACGAAAGCCGCACAGGGACGACGAAGTTCCAGCGTCCCGGTGAGGCATTCACCGGCCGGCCGGTGAATACTGAGGCGCGTGCGACTGACGAGCGGTCAGTCGCGCAGCAGCAACCCGACGGCGGTCTCCATGTGCGCGCCGGTCTCGGCGGCGGTGGAGCGGCCGGTGACCCAGGCGACCAGGGCGGAGAGCCACACGTCGCCGATGACGCGGGCGATGGCGACGTCCTGGTCGGTGGGCTCGTGGTCGTCGTCGGGGTGCATCGCCCGGGTGAGCATCGAGGTGAGCAGCATGCCGACGGTGTGGATCTCGGTGGCGACCGAGGCGTCGGCGAACATGAAGGCCCGGGTCAGGGCCTCGGTGAGCTTGGGGTCGCCCTGCAGGCCGCGGGTGGTGCGCTTCATGACGAAGATGACGCGCTCGGCGGCGGTGTCGCCGGGGATCTCCATCTTGCGGAAGAGCGCCTCGTTGCGCTCGAACTCGCGGGCCAGCGCCGAGACGAGCAGGTGGATCTTGGAGGGGAAGTAGCGGTAGAGCGTGCCGAGGGCCACCTCGGCCGAGTCGGCGACCGCGCGCATCTGCACGGCGTCGAAACCGCCGTCGCGGGCCAGGTCGTAGGTCGCGTCGAGGATGCGTTTACGGCGCTCGCGCTGAGCCGCGGAGCCGAGGTCGTCCGCGGTCAGGGAGTTGGTCGTGCTCATCGGGACCCCCATGGTCATCAGGGTCGCCCACGGCACTCGCGCATCATCGTTGAACCGTGAATGCGCCGGGGACGGCTGCTCGTTGTCTGATCTTCCCCACTAGGCTATCGCTCGGTGGGCCATAATAGGAACACGTTCTACGTCGTGCGGCCCTGTGTCGTACCCAGCACCGGAGGGTCGAGCCGCATATGCGCATCGCCATGCTGTCCTACCGCAGCAAGCCACACTGTGGAGGGCAGGGGATCTACCTGCGTCACCTGAGCCGCGAGCTCACGGCCCTGGGCCACGAGGTCGAGGTGTTCTCGGGCCAGCCCTACCCCGTCCTCGACGAGGGGGTGGTGCTGACCAGGGTGCCCAGCCTCGACCTCTACCGCGAGCCCGACCCGTTCCGCGTGCCCAGGCTGCGCGAGTTCCGCGACCGCATCGACGTCGAGGAGTTCGCCACCATGTGCGTGGCCGGCTTCCCCGAGCCGCGGACCTTCTCCAAACGGATCAGCCGGATCCTCGCCGAGCGCGCGGGCGAGTTCGACATCGCCCACGACAACCAGGTGCTCGGCACCGGGATGCTCGACATCGAAGGCTACGGCCTGCCGCTGATCACCACGATCCACCACCCGATCACCTACGACCGCCGCATCGACCTGGCCCAGACCCGCAACCCGTGGCGCCAGCTCACCCTGCGCCGCTGGTACGGCTTCGTGGCCATGCAGGGCAAGGTCGCGCGCCAGGCCCGCAAGATCCTCACGCCCTCGGAGACCTCCCGGCGCGACATCGCGAAGGACTTCGGCGTCGACCCGGCCCGGATGCAGACCATCCTGCTCGGCGTCGACGACATGTTCGTGCCGCCCGACCCGGTGGCCGCGCCGCGGGTGCCCGGTCGGATCATGGCGATGGCCAGTGCCGACGCGCCGATGAAGGGAATCGCGACCCTCCTCGAGGCCTTCGCCAAGATCCGCACCGAGCGCGACGCTGAGCTCGTCCTGGTCACCAAGCCGTCGCCCGGCGGTCGTACCGAGAAGCTCATCGAGCGGCTCGGCATCGGCCCCCACGTCCGGTTCGTCCACGGCATCAGCGACACCGAGCTCGTCGCGCTGATGGGGTCGGCCGAGCTCGCGTGCGTCCCGTCGCTGTACGAGGGCTTCTCGCTGCCCACGGCCGAGCTGATGGCCTGCGCCACCCCGCTGGTCGTCTCGCGCGCCGGGGCGATCCCCGAGGTGGTCGGCCCCGACGGCGAGTGCGCCGACCTGGTCACCGCCGGCGACGTCGAGGAGCTCAAGTCGGCGATCACCGCGCTGCTCGACGACCCCGAGCGCCGGGCCCGGATGGGTGAGGCCGGACGTCGTCGCGTCCAGGAGCTCTTCAGCTGGCGCGCGGTGGCCGTCAAGGTGGCCGCGGCGTACGAAGAAGTGATCGCCGACTTCGCGCGCGAGCGCGGGGCCGCGACGAGCAAGACCACCGAGGAGGACTGAACCGTGCTGACCGTTGACTTCGACCGCCTGGGACTGACCGCCGGCGACCGCGTGCTCGACATGGGCTGCGGCGCGGGGCGCCACGCCTTCGAGATGTACCGCCGCGGCGCCGACGTCGTCGCCTTCGACATGGACGCCGACGAGCTGTCCGGGGTGCTCGAGCTGTTCGGCGCGATGAAGGAGGCCGGCGAGGTCCCCGAGGGTGCCGAGGCCGACATCAAGCAGGGCGACGCACTCTCGCTGCCCTTCGCCGACGGCGAGTTCGACCGCGTCGTGGCCGCCGAGGTGCTCGAGCACATCCACGCCGACGTCGACGCGATCAAGGAGCTCGTCCGCGTGCTGCGCCCGGGCGGCACCCTGGCCGTCTCGGTGCCGCGGTGGCTGCCCGAGGTCATCAACTGGAAGCTCTCCGACGACTACCACAACGCCGAGGGCGGCCACATCCGCATCTACACCGACCACGAGCTGATCGACAAGGTCACCAAGGCGGGCCGCTTCAACGACGGCACCCCCGGCGACGCCATGGTCTTCGAGGGCAAGAGCTACGCCCACGGCCTGCACGCGCCGTACTGGTGGATCAAGTGCGCGGTCGGCGTCACCAACGACGACCACCCGGCCGCGCGGGCCTACCACAAGCTCCTGGTGTGGGAGATCATGAAGCAGCCCAAGGCCCTGCGGTACGCCGGCAAGGTGCTCGACCCGCTGATCGGCAAGTCGATGGTGCTCTACTTCCGCAAGCCCGACGTCACGGTCGCCGATGCCTGAGCCGCTGCCCTACGTCACCGGCGTCGTCAGCGCCGCCCAGCTCGCCGAGACCGCCGCGTCGATCGCGGCCATGCAGGAGCCCTGCGGCGCGATCCCGTGGACCCCCGGCGAGCACGTCGACATCTGGAACCACGTCGAGGCCGCGATGGCCCTGCTCGTCGGCGGCGAGGTCGAGGCCGCCGAGCGCGCGCTCGACTGGGTGCCCACGATGCAGCGCGCCGACGGCTCGTGGCCGATGAAGATCGTCGCCGGCGAGGTCGACGACCCGCGCGGCGAGGTCAACATGAGCGCCTACTTCGCGGTCGGCATCTGGCACCACTGGCTGGTGCGTCACGACATCTCCTACGTCGTGCGCCACTGGCCGTCGGTGCGCGCGGGTCTCGACTGGGTCGTGTCGCAGCAGGTCGCCTTCGGTGGCATCGGCTGGACCCCGACCGAGGACTTCTGCCTGCTCGCCGGCTCCTCCTCGATCTACCAGTCGCTGCGCGCGGGCGTCGCGCTCGCCGAGCTGCTCGACGACCCGCAGCCCGAGTGGGAGCTCGCCGGCGGTCGGCTGGGCCACGCCATCCGCGAGCACCGCGACCTGTTCGAGGACAAGTCGACCTACTCCATGGACTGGTACTACCCGGTGCTCGGCGGCGCCGTGCGCGGCCAGGCGGCGCTCGACCTGCTCGCCACCCGCTGGGACGACTTCGTCGTGCCCGGCCTGGGCATCCACTGCGTCGACACCAACCCCTGGGTCACCGGGGCCGAGACGTGCGAGCTCGCGATGGCGCTCGACAGCATCGGTGACCACAAGCGCGCGCTGACGTTGCTGCAGGACATGCAGCACACGCGCGGCGAGGGCGGCGCCTACTGGACCGGCTGGGTCTACGCGACCCCCGACGGCAAGCCCGACGAGCCCAGCGACGTCTACTGGCCCGTCGAGCACACGACCTACACCGCGGCCGCGATGATCCTGGCCGTCGACGCCCTGGGGGAGACCTACGGGCACAGCTCGCCGGGCTCCGGCATCATGCGCGGCACCTCGCTGGCCCCCCACTTCGCCGAGCTCGCCCTCGAGTGCGGCTGCGAGAGCGAGCGCGTCCCCGGCTGACCCAGCCTGTGGACAACCCCCAGGCCATGTCCCCAGAGATCGCCGACCCGTCGCGTAGACGCGACGGGTCGGCGTGGGATCGTGGATAAGTAGGGCCGGGGGTGGGGTCAGCCGACGGGGTGGCCGGCGTCGCCGGTCACCCGGCGCAGGACCCGCATGGAGCCGACCGTCTCGACCTCGGCGAACGCGCCGCTCTTCAGGGCGCGCAGGAAGACGTGGTAGGGCGGCTGCCCGCCGTCGGCGGGGTCGGGGAAGACGTCGTGGATGACCAGCAGGCCACCGGGCATCACCCAGGGCGCCCAGCCGGCGTAGTCGTTCTGGGCGTGCTCCTCGGCGTGCCCGCCGTCGATGAAGAGCAGGCTGAGCGGGGTGCGCCAGTGGCTGCTCACCGTGGTGCTGCGCCCGACGACGGCGACGACGGTGTCCTCGAGGCCTGCGGCCTGGAGGGTGCGGCGGAAGACCGGCAGCGTGTCCATCAGGCCCGTCTCAGGGTCGACCAGCGTCGGGTCGTGGTACTCCCACCCGGCCTGGTTCTCCTCCGAGCCGCGGTGGTGGTCGACGGTGAACACCGTGCCGCCCACCGGCCGGGCGGCGGTGCCGAGGTAGATCGCCGACTTGCCGCAGTAGGTGCCGACCTCGAGCAGCGGACCTGCGCCCGCCCGCTCGGCGGCGTGACGGAAGAGCAGCGCACCCTCGTCCTCGGGCATGAAGCCCTTGGCGGCCAGGGCGTGGGCGAGCAGGTCGGCGGGCATGGCGGTGGGGATCTCGGGCACGCACCGGACCCTAGTGGCGGACGACCTCGGCACCGCGCCCGACCTCGGCTAGAATCTGCAACACGTTCTAGTTTTCAGGAGTGGGGATGTCGATCGGGATCACCGACGAGCACGTCGAGCTGGCCGCGAGCCTGCGCAGGTGGGCGGCGTCCCTCGGCGGCATCGAGGCGGCGCGGCTGGCCGAGTCCGACGGTGAGGAGACCTTCGACGAGACCTGGAAGGCCGTCGGCGAGATGGGCGTGGCGACGATCGGGCTGCCCGAGTCGGCCGGCGGTGGCGGCGGCTCGCCGCTCGACGTCGCCGTCGCGCTGGAGGCGTGCGCACGCGAGCTGGTCCCCGGTCCGCTGCTGAGCAACGCCGTGACGGCCGCGCTGCTGGGTCGCGACGAGCGGTGCGCGCTCGCGCTCGACCCCGACCTGCGCGTGGTCCTCGACCTGCCCGGGGCGACCCACGTGCTGCTGCCCGACGCCGACGACGCCTGGTGGGTGGTGCCGGCCTCGGCGCTGTCGGCCACGACGTCGCCCGGCCTCGACCTGACGCGACGCTTCTCAAGTGCCACGGTCGACCTGGCCGACGCGACCCGCGCCGAGGGCGCCACGGGCGACCTCGTGCGCCGCGCCCTGACGACGTACGCCGCCGCCGAGGCCAGCGGGGTCGCGCGCTGGTGCCTGGCGACCGCGGTCGAGCACGCGAAGGTGCGCGAGCAGTTCGGCAAGCCGATCGGGGCCTTCCAGGCGGTCAAGCACCTGTGCGTCGAGATGCTCGAGGCCGCCGAGGCCGTCACGGCCGCCGCCTGGGACGTCGCCGCGGTCGCGTTCGGTCCCGACGACGACCAGTGGGCCTTCGCCGCCGACGTGGCGCGGGTGACCGCGTTCGACGGGGCCGTCGAGATCGCCAAGTCGTGCATCCAGGTGCTCGGCGGCATCGGATTCACCTACGAGCACGACGCCCACCTCTACCTGCGCCGCGCCCTGGCGCTGCGGGCGCTGGTCGGTGACGCCGACCAGGCCGCCGTCGCCCTGACCGCCAGGGCCGTGTCGGGCACCCGTCGCCAGGTCGAGGTCGACCTCGAGGGCCGCGACGACGCCGTACGCCCCCAGGTGCGGGCGACCGTCGCGACCATCGCCGCGGCCGCCGACACCCGGCGCGCCCTGGTCGAGACCGGCTACCTCACCCCGCACTGGCCGGCCCCCGCCGGGCTGGCGGCCGACGCCGTCACGCAGGTCGTCATCGACGAGGAGCTGGCCCGCGCCGGGATCACCCGCCCCGACATCGTCATCGCCGGGTGGGCGCTGCCCACGATCCTCGAGCACGGCACCGACGCGCAGCGCGAGCGCTTCGTGACGCCCTCGCTGCTCGGCGACCTCGTGTGGTGCCAGCTGTTCTCCGAGCCCGGCTCGGGCTCCGACCTGGCCTCGCTGCGCACCCGGGCGACCAAGGTCGACGGCGGGTGGCGCCTCGACGGCCAGAAGGTCTGGACCTCGGTCGCCGACCGCGCCGACTGGGCCATCTGCCTGGCCCGCACCGACCCGGAGACCCAGCACACCAAGCCCCACCAGGGCATCGGCTACTTCCTGGTCGACATGAGGAACAGCGACGGCATCGAGGTGCGCCCGCTGCGCGAGATCACCGGCGAGGCGCTGTTCAACGAGGTGTTCCTCGACGACGTCTTCGTGCCCGACGACTGCCTGGTCGCCGGCCCCACCGACGGCTGGCGCCTGGCCCGCACCACGCTGGCCAACGAGCGGGTCGCGATGGCGACCTCGCGGCTCGACAAGAGCACCGAGCGTGCCGTCGCGCTGGCCGCTGACGGCGGGCTCCCGGTCACCCAGCAGGTCGCGGTCGGCCGCTCGGTCGCGCTGTCGACCGTGTGTGCGCTGCTCGGTGTGCGTACCGTGCTGCGCTCGCTGGGCGGTCAGGGCCCCGGCGCCGAGTCGTCGGTCGCCAAGCTGCTCGGCGTCCGCAACCGCCAGGACGGCTCCGAGCTCGTCGTGCGCCTGCTGGGCGAGCGGGTGCTGACCGCCGTCGACGACGACGAGGTGGCCGCGGCGACGTGGGAGATGCTCAACACCCGCTGCCTGTCCATCGCCGGCGGGACGACGCAGATCATGCGCAACGTCGCGGGCGAGCGGATCCTCGGCCTGCCCCGGGGCTAGGGCGTCGGAACTAGCGGTCGGTGGCGCCGACCTGGTCGGTGCGGTCGAGCCCCGCGCGCCAGGTGTTCCAGTGCCAGTGCAGGTAGCGGTCGATCGCGCGCACCACGTGGGCCGAGCGGATCGAGGGGAAGACGTCGAACGCGTGCTGCGCGCCGGGCAGCTCGGCATAGACGACCGACCGGCGGGAGACCCGGCGCAGCTCGTCGACGAAGAGCCGGGCCTCGGCCACGTCGACCAGGCTGTCGTGGGAGCCGTGCAGCACGAAGAAGTCGGGGGCGTCGGGCGTGACCCGCAGCAGGGGCGAGGCCGCCTCGAACGCCTCGGGGTCGTCGGCCCAGCGCTTCATGAGCACGCGGCGGGCCAGGAAGCCGTCGCGCATCAGCTCGGCCGAGCGCAGGCCGGTGGAGCCGGCGAAGTCGTAGACGCCGTAGTGGGGGACCGCGCAGGCGACCGAGGTGTCGGCGTCCTCGAAGCCCGGCTGCCACTCGGTGTCACCGGGGGTCAGCGCGGCCAGGGTCGCGAGGTGGCCGCCGGCCGAGCCGCCGGTGATGGCGACGTACGACGGGTCGCCGCCGTAGTGGGCGATGTGCTGCTTGATCCAGGCGATGGACTGCTTGACGTCGATCACGTGCGCGGGGAACGGGTCGCGCGGCGCGAGCCGGTAGTTGATGGCCACGCACACCCAACCCTTGGCGGCGAGGTGGGTCATCAGGGGGATGCCCTGTTCCTCCTTCTTGCCGATCGTCCAGCCTCCGCCGTGGACCTGCAGCAGCACGGGTGCGCCGCCCTCGGGCACTCCGGCGGCGGGTGTGTAGATGTCGAGCCGGCCACGCCGACCGTGCTCGTTGTAGGCGATGTCGCGCTCGACGTGGACGTCCTTGCTGCGCACGCGGAACGGGTAGACGAGCCGGCGCCAGGGGACCGCGAGGTCGGCGGGGGTGGGCAGCGCGTCGAGCCGGTCGAGGTAGTCGGGTCCGAGGCCGTCGACGAGCGCGTCCTCGACGACCGTGCCGACCTGCAGGCTCTGTCGGACCACGTAGGCCAGCCCGGCCGTGCTGAGGCCGGCCAGGGCGAGGGCACGCCGGTCGCGGCGGGGCCCGGTGGCGTGCTTGACGGCGTCCGCGACCGTCACCGCGAGCACGTGCGGGGCGAGCTCGGTGGTCAGCCAGCCGGCGAAGAACGCCGGGATCGCCGTTCCGTAGCCAGGCATCGGGCGCAGGGCGTTGGCGGTGAGGGCGGCGGTGACGACCTGACGACGGAGGAACCCCATGCCGCGAGCCTAGCCGGGCTAAGCCGACGTCTTACCGAGCGGACGTGACGGCCGTCGCCGTGACGTCGTCGGTTGTGAGACGTTGGCACCAGAACACGTTCTATTGCTCGTTCTACTGCGAAGGACCCCCATGGACCGCATGTCCGGACTCGACGCGAGCTTCCTCTACCTCGAGACGCCCGCCCAGCTGATGCACGTCTGCGGCGTGATCGTCCTCGACCCGAGCACGATGACCACGCCGTACTCGTTCGACACGTTGCAGGCCGGCATCGAGTCCCACGTGCGCGACGTCGCCGAGTTCACCCGCAAGCTGCGCCGGGTCCCGCTCGGGCTCGACCACCCGATCTGGGTGCGCGACCGTCAGTTCGACGTCGAGCGGCACGTGCACCGCCTGGCGCTGCCGAGCCCCGGCGGCTACGCCGAGCTGATGGCGCTGACCGCCCACCTCGCGGGCCTGCCGCTCGACCGCTCGCGCCCGCTGTGGGAGATGTGGGTGATCGAGGGCTACGACGACGGCAAGGTCGTGGTCTTCATGAAGATGCACCACGCCACCGTCGACGGGGTCTCGGGCAACAACCTGCTCTCGCACCTGTGCTCCCTCGAGCCCGACGCGGCGCCGCTGGTGCCCGCCGAGCCGCGGCAGCACGGCCGCGACGCCAGCTCGCGCGAGCTGCTCGGCCGTGCCGTCGTCAGCCGGGCCGCGCTACCGGTCCACATGGCCAGGATCGTGGCCCCCACGCTCAGCGGAGTGGTCAACACCATCGGTCGGGCTCGTGCGGGCACCGCGATGGCTGCCCCGCTCACCGCCCCGCGCACGTCGTTCAACGGCACCATCACCGGCCACCGCAGCATCGCCCTGGCCGACCTCGACCTCGCCGACGTACGCGCGGTCAAGACGGCCACCGGCACCACCGTCAACGACGTGGTCCTGGCCCTCGCCGGTGGGGCGCTGCGGGCCTACCTCGACGACCGCGGCGAGCTGCCCGACACCTCGTTGCTCGCCTCGGTCCCGGTCAGCGTGCGCGAGCAGTCGCGGCGCGAGGTGGGCGCCAACAAGGTCTCGACCCTCTTCGCCCGGCTCGGCACCGACGTCGAGGACCCGCTGGAGCGCCTCGAGGCGATGGCGGTCTCCAACCGGCAGGCCAAGGAGCACCACCAGGCGATCAGCGCCGACTCGTTGCAGGACTGGGCCGAGTTCGCCGCACCGCGCACCTTCGGCCTCGCCGTGCGCGCGTACGCCGGGCTGCGGCTCGCCGAGAAGCACCCGCCGGCGATCAACCTGGTGATCTCCAACGTCCCGGGCCCCCCAGTGCCGATCTACTTCCTCGGCGGCAAGGTCGTGGGGCTCTACCCCCTGGGCCCCGTCTTCCACGGCGCCGGACTCAACATCACGGTGATGAGCAACAACGGCACCGTGCACGTGGGGGTCATCGCGTGCCGCGAGTCGATGCCCGACGCCGAGGCGCTGGTGTCGCACTTCCCGACCGAGCTGGCCCGCCTGCGTGAGGCCGTGGCCGGCCAGGACGCCGTCACCCCGATCAGCAAGGCCCGCACGCGCGAGTCGTAGCGTGGTGCGCATGACGCGCACGGTCGAGGTCGACTACCTGGTGATCGGCGCCGGCGCGGCCGGCATGGCGTTCACCGACGCCCTCATCGACCACCGCGACGCGCGCGTCGGCCTCGTCGACCGCCGGCGCGGGGTCGGTGGTCACTGGCGCGAGGCCTACCCGTTCGTGCGGTTGCACCAGGCGTCGATGTTCTACGGCGTCGCCTCGACGGTCCTCGGCGGTGAGCTCCAGGTCGACGGGCCCGAGGCGGGGCTGCACCAACGCGCCGACCAGACCGCCATCACGGCCTACTACGACCGGGTGCTGGCCGAACGCATGGTCGGGCCCGGGCGCGTCGAGCTGTTCGCGGGCTGCGACTATCTCGGCGACCGCACGTTCGTGTCGCTCGACACCGGCGAGCGGTACGCCGTGCCGGAGCACTGCCGGGTCGTCGACGCGCGCTACCTGGCCCCCGAGATCCCGGCCGAGACGCCGCCGCGCTTCGCGGTCGGCGACGGGGTCCGGGTCGTGCCGGTCAACGACCTGGTGGCGGCGGGCCCCGACGAGCGTCACTACGTCGTGGTCGGGTCGGGCAAGACCGCGACCGACGCGATCGTCTGGCTGCTCACCCACGGCACCGACCCCGACGCGATCTGCTGGGTCCGCCCGCGCGAGCCCTGGATGCTCAACCGGGCCCTGGTGCAGCCCGACGCCGCGACGTACCTCGGCATGGTCGCCGACCTGATGGCCGCGGCCGCCGCCGGCTCCTCGCTCGACGACGTCTTCTGCCGCCTCGAGGACTCCGGCATCATGCTGCGCATCGACCGTGCGGTGACCCCGACGATGGCCAAGGCACCCACCCTCGGCACGTGGGAGCTCGACCTCCTGCGCTCGGTCACCCACGTCGTACGCCGGGGGCGCATCCGCTCGGTGCGCCGCGGCCACCTCGACCTCGACGACGGGTCGGTGCCGGTCGCCGACGACGCGCTCGTGGTCAACTGCGCGGCCGACGGGCTCAAGAACCCGCCACGGGTCCCGATCTGGCGGCCGGAGGTCATCACCGTCCAGCCGGTGCGGGCCGGCTTCCCGTGCTTCGGCGCCGCGTTGACCGGCTACGTCGAGGCGACCCGCGACGACGACACCGACAAGAACCGGTTGTGCCCGCCGTCGTCGTACGGCAACACGCTGGTGCAGTGGGCCGAGATGAACGTCCTCGGGATGCGCGCCTCCGCGTCCTTCGGGGCCGAGCCCGACATCGCCGACTGGGCCCGCGGCGTCGCCCTCAACCCTGCCCGCATCCCGCCCGACCACCCCGGCTCGCCCGCGCTCGACGACGCCCTCGCGCGGTTGCAGGCCCACACCGGTCCGGGCCTGGCTCGGCTCGCCGAGCTCGCCGGGCTCGGCTGAGGTGGTCGGGGCCGTAGCCGGACGTACAGAGATGCGTCGGCCCTGGCTGTCCCACGCTCGGGTCTCGACCCGGGTACCGCAAGATCGCGCATTGTGTACGTCCGATTACGGCGCGCCTCGCCGGGGAGCCGGGTGACTGCCCGCAGCGCCGGCTGAGTCGTTTCGAGGCTCGGCGAGCACCTAGGGACGTGGTGTCTCCAGAGCGAACGGCTCAGACCTGCCCGTCCGCAGGTGACGCGCGGTGAGCCGGTCATCGGGTCACTGGGTTCGACCTTCCGGCTGAGCCAAGCCCGCCAGTGCGTCCCGCTCGGCAGCGGTGCCAGGCTGGTGCCGTGCCACCCCGCTCGCCCCTGCCCCCACGCCACGGCCTGAGCGCGGCGTGGGTGGTGACGCCCCACCGTGACCCGGCGCGGCCCGAGCCCTGGACGACGATGGGCGCCTGGCTGCGCGACCACGTCGACGCGCGCGTCGACGTGGCCGGTCTGCTGGCCGAGGAGCGCTTCGTCTACGCCGACGCGGCACCCGTGCGCGAGGGCGACGCCTACCGGCCGCACGTCTTCGTGTGGTTCCACCGCGACCTGCGCGACGAGCCGGTGGTCCCGGGCGAGCTCAGCGTGGTGCACCGCGACGAGCGGGTGGTTGTCGTCGACAAGCCCGCGTTCCTGTCGACGGTGCCCCGCGGCCGCCACGTGACCCAGAGCCTGGTGGTCAGGCTGCGCGACGAGCTCGGCCTGCCGGAGCTCACGCCGATGCACCGCCTCGACCGGGTGACGTCGGGCCTGGTGCTGTGCGCGACCCAGCGGCGGTGGCGGGCGGCGTACCAGGCGATGTTCGCCGACGGCACCGTGCGCAAGACCTACCGTGCGCTGGCGCCGTGGCGGGCCGACCTGACGACGCCGGTGACCGTGCGTGACCACGTCGCGCCGGTCCCGCGCACCGGACGCGCCCGGGTCGTGCCCGGTGCGCCGGTCAACGCCGAGACCCTCGTCGAGCTCGAGGAGCAGCGTGGGGACCTCGGCGTCTACCGCCTGAGCCCGCGCACGGGCCGCACGCACCAGCTGCGGCTGCACCTGCTCGGGCTCGGTGCGCCGATCGTCGACGACCCGCTCTACCCCGTCGACCTCGAGGTCGACGTCGACGACTTCTCACGACCCTTGCAGCTGCTGGCCGCCGAGCTCGACTTCACCGACCCCGTCGACGGGCGCGTACGCCGCTTCGTCAGCCCGCGACGGCTGCCGCTGGAACCGGCCTGACGGCCGGATCAGCCTGTGGTGGGGCGTCGGAAGTCGCGGCTGCGCGCGTTGACGGTCGCGACCGCCTCGAGGAACGCGGGCACGAACTTCTCCGACTCGAGCACGCACGCCGCGTGTCCCGAGTCGACCTCGTGCATGGTCGCGCCGCGGATGGCGCGGGCCAGGCCCACCTGGCGGGCCGCGGGGATCACCCGGTCGGAGGTGGTGACCACGACCGCGGTGGGCACGTCGATGCGGCCCAGCCAGGGTCGGGAGTGGTGACGGCCCAGCGCCGCGAGGGCCTGCCCAACGGCCCAGGGGCTGGTGGAGCGGAACTCGGCGATCGCCCACTCCTGGATGTCGCTGGGCTGTAGGACGGCCTCGGCGGCGGCGCGGGCCGCCCGGAGCGTGGTGCGCGAGCGCGAGACCTCGCGCAGCCCGAGCATGGTGGCGCCCATCCCGGTGAAGAACAGCCGCTCGGCCGGGTTGAGCTGGAAGCGGTCGGTCGTGGAGCAGAGCACGAGCCCCTGCACCACCTGCGGGTGCTGGCGCCACACGCGCTGGGCCACGACGCCGCCCATGGAGTAGCCGACGACGATGACCTCGGTCAGGCCGAGCACCTCGACCAGCGCGGCGACGTCGTCGGCGCAGTCGTGGAGGGAGAACTCGTCGCTGCGGATGCCCTGGCCGTGCCAGCGCTGGTCCATCGTCACGACGCGGTGCTTCTGCGCCAGCCGCGCGATCGTGGGGAACCAGGTGAGCAGCCCGGTGCACCCCAGCGCGTGCAGCAGCACGACCGTCGAGGAGTCGGGGGAGGGACCTGGGGTGTCGGTGACGTAGGTCGTCCCGCGGCCGGGCAGCTCGACGAGCCGGCCCCCGGGGATCGCGACCCACGGCACGTAGAAGCGGTTGCGGACCAGCCCGAGCGGCGAGGGTGGGGCCATGGCGGACTCCTGGTGGTGCGGGGGTGGCGCGGGGCGGTGCGGGGTGGTGCGGGTGCCGAACGGGTGGTGCGGAGGGCGTAGCAGGAAGAACTAGAACAGGTTACAGTTTCGCCCGTGACCTCCGTCGAAGGCTATGCGCCCGCGGACCAGGAGTCGGTCGAGGCCGTCCGGTCCGTCATCACCTCGGTGCTCGCGAAAGCACCTGACTCCGGCCCCTCCTGGCAGGGGCTCGCCGAAGCCGGCCTGCTGTCGCTGCCGGTGCCCGAGTCCCACGGCGGCGAGGGTCTCGGCCTCGCCGAGGTCGGGGTGCTGCTGCGCGAGACCGGTGTCCGCGCGGTGCACCTGCCGGTGTGGGAGACCCTGTGCTGCGGCGTCCTGACCCTCGCCGCGCGCGGCACCGAGGGGCAGCAGGCGGCGCTGCTGCCCGGCGTCGCCGCCGGCGACGTCGTGCTCACCCCGGCCCTGCGCGAGGTCGGCCGACGCCTCACCGACCGCCCCGAGACGTCGTACGCCGAAGGCACGGTGACCGGGCGCAAGATCGGCGTGTCCTACGCGGCCTCGTCGGTCGGCAGCACCACCCGGCTGCTGGTCACCGCGCGTGACGGCGACCGCGACGTGGTCGTCCTGGTCGACCCGGCCGGCCCCGGCGTCACGCTGGTCGAGTCGGGCTCGTCGGCGCGGATCACCCAGCACACCGTGGTGCTCGACCACGCTCCCGCCGACCTCCTCGGCGGCGCCGGCGCCGAGGGTGCCGCGGGGGTGCTCGTCGAGCACGCCGTCGCGGGCCTGGCCCTGCTCGCGGCCGGGGTCGTCCAGGGTGCGGTCGACCTGACCGCCGACTACATCAAGGGTCGCGAGCAGTTCGGCCGCGCGCTGGCGCAGTTCCAGGCCGTGGCCATGCAGGCCGCCGACCTCTACATCGCCGCCCGCACGCTCGACCTCGTCGCCGAGAACGTGTCGTGGCGCGTGCGCAGTGGGCTCGACGCCACCGACGACCTGGCCGTGGCGGCCTACTGGGTCTGCACCGAGGCGCCGAAGGCGCTGCGCACCTGCCACCACCTGCACGGCGGCATGGGCGTCGACACGACCTACCCGCTGCACCACTACTACTCGTGGGTCGTCGACATCAGCCACGCGCTCGGCACCCTGCCGGGCGACGTCGCGGTCGAGGACCCCACGACCAAGAACCTCGAGCTCAGCGCCGAGCAGCGCGCCCTCAAGGCCGAGATCCGCAGCTACTTCCACGGTCTGGCCTCCCACGACGAGCACGTCGAGATGGTCCAGGACCGTCACGGCGAGACCTACCAGCGCCTCATCCGCCAGATGGGCGAGGACGGCTGGATGGGCGTCGGCTGGCCGAAGGAGTACGGCGGGCACGGGCTCGGCGAGATCGAGCAGACGATCTTCGCCAACGAGGCCCAGCACGCCGACGTCCACCTGCCGGCCGTGACGCTGCAGACCGTCGGCCCGACCCTCATCCGGCACGGCACGCAGAAGCAGAAGGACCTGTTCCTGCGCCGCATCCTGGCCGGCGACGTGCACTTCGCGATCGGTTACAGCGAGCCCGACGCCGGCACCGACCTCGCGGCGCTGCGCACGACCGCCCGCCGCGACGGCGACCACTACGTCGTCAACGGCCAGAAGATGTGGACCACCGGCGGCCACCAGGCCGACTTCGTGTGGCTGGCCGTGCGCACCGACCCCGACGCCCCCAAGCACAAGGGCATCTCGATCCTCATCGTCGACACCACCGACCCGGGCTACTCGTTCACGCCGATCATCACCGCCGACGGCGCCCACCACACCAACGCGACATACTACAACGACGTCCGCGTGCCGGTCGACATGCTCGTCGGCGAGGAGAACCAGGGCTGGAAGCTGATCACCACCCAGCTCAACCACGAGCGCGTCATGCTCGGCCCGGCGGGCCGCATCGAGGGCCTGCGCGATCGGATCGTCGACTGGGCGACCAAGGCCGGCGTCGCCGAGCGGGCCGACGTCCGCGACGTGCTCGGTCGTGTGACCGCGGTCTTCCGCGTCAACGAGCTGCTCAACTGGGAGGTCGCCCGGGCGGCCGCCACCGGTGAGATCTCGGTCGGCGACGCGTCGTCGTCGAAGGTGTTCGCCGCCGACCAGGTCCAGCACCTGTCGGCCGACCTGGTCGCGATCGTGCAGCGCTACGGCGACCCGGCCGACGAGGAGACGAGAGCACTGCTCCGTTACCTCGACGACCAGGCCAAGCGCAACCTCGTGCTGACCTTCGGCGGCGGCGTCCAGGAGGTCCAGCGCGAGCTCATCGCGATGTTCGGCCTCGGGCTCCCGCGGGTCCCGCGTTGAGCGAGGTCCACGAGCGCATCATGGCCGAGGCCGAGCGCATCAAGGCGCTCGGCGAGGCGTCGGAGTCGCGGGCGCCGTACGCCGTCAACCAGGCCACCATCGGCACCTGGCTCGACGCGATGGGCTACGACAACGACCGCTTCCGCCAGGGCGAGGCCCCGCCGTCGATGGCGCAGGTCTGGACGATGCCCGGCCTCGGGCGGCGGCGTCCTCCCGAGGACCCGCTGAGCCGGATGACCGAGATGCTGACCGCCGAGGGCTACACCGCCGTGCTCGGCACCAACTGCGAGCAGACCTACGAGCGCTACCTGCGCGTCGGCGAGGAGGTCCGCGTGACCAGTGCTCTCGACTCGGTCGTCGGGCCGAAGAGCACCGGCATGGGCGTCGGCTACTTCGTGACCTCGCGCAACACCTGGTACGTCGACCACCCCGACGGCACCGCGGAGAAGGTCGCCACGATGCTCTTCCGCGTGCTGAAGTTCGTACCGAAGGAGAAGTCCGCATGACCGTGCGCCCGATGGTCAACCGCGACTCGCAGTTCTTCTGGGACGGCACCCAGGTCGGTGAGCTGCGCATCCAGGTGTGCAACGCCTGCGGGGCCAAGCGCTTCCCGCCCGGCCCGGCCTGCCAGTCCTGCGAGGCCTACGACCGCGGCTTCGAGGTCGCGTCGGGGGAGGGCACGGTCTTCTCCTACGTCGTGCACCGCCACCCGCCGGTGCCCGGCAAGGAGCTGCCGATCGTCATCGCCCTGGTCGACCTCGACGAGGGCGTGCGGATGGTCGGCGAGGTCGTCGGCGCTGGTGCGTCGGACGGCGACATCGCGATCTGCGACCGGCTGCGCGTCGACTACAACCGCGTCGACGACGACCTGACGCTGCCGGTCTGGAGGAAGGCATGAAGACGCTCGAGGCGGGTCAGGTGATCCCCGAGTGGAGCCTGCCGCTGACCCCCACCACGATCGTGAGCACCGCGATCGCCACCCGTGACTGGCAGGACGTCCACCACGACCGCGACGTCGCGCAGGCGGCCGGGTCGAAGGACATCTTCATGAACATCCTGACCAGCAACGCCCTGGTCGAGCGCTACGTCGTCGACTGGGCCGGCCACGACACCGAGCTCAAGGGCATCGCGATCCGTCTCGGTGCCCCGGCGCACCCCTACGACACCCTCACCTTCAGCGGCGAGGTCACCGAGGTCACCGACGGGGTCGCGACCATCAGCGTCGTCGGCCGGGTCTCGATGGGCGACCACGTCACCGGCACCGTCAAGGTGGCGGTGTGAGCGGCCCGTCGGGCGGGCTGTCCGGCCGCGCCGCGATCGTCGGCATCGGCGCGACCGAGTTCTCCAAGGCGTCGGGTCGCTCCGAGCTGCAGCTGTCGGTCGAGGCGGTCCGCGCGGCGGTCGCCGACGCGGGGCTGTCGATGGCGGAGGTCGACGGGCTGACGACGTTCACCATGGACACCTCGTCGGAGATCGCGGTCGCCCGCGAGCTCGGGCTGTCAGAGCTGCGGTTCTTCAGCCGCATCAACTACGGCGGCGGCGCGGCCTGCGCGACCGTCCAGCAGGCGGCGATGGCCGTGGCGACCGGCGTCGCCGACGTCGTCGTGGCCTACCGCGGCTTCAACGAGCGCTCCGAGAGCCGCTTCGGGCAGTTCTCGGTGGCGGCCGCCACCCAGGTCAACACCAACGGTCTCGACAACGCCTGGTCCTACCCGTTCGGCCTGGGCACCCCCGCGGCGACCGTGGCGATGCAGGCGCGCCGCTACATGCACGAGTACGGCGCCACCTCCGCCGACTTCGGTGCGGTCGCCGTCGCCGACCGACGCCACGCCGCCACCAACCCGGCCGCGTTCTTCCACGGCAAGCCGATCACGATCGAGGACCACCAGGCCTCGCGGATGATCGCCGACCCGCTCCACCTGCTCGACTGCTGCCAGGAGAGCGACGGCGCCCAGGCCCTGGTGGTGGTCTCGGCCGAGCGGGCCCGCGACCTGCCGCAGAAGCCGGCGTACGTCGCCGCGGCGGCCCAGGGGAGCGGACGCGACCAGTTCGTGATGACGTCCTACTACCGCGACGACATCGGCATCCCCGAGATGGGCGTCGTCGGGCGCGAGCTGTGGCGCCAGTCGGGGCTGACCCCGGCCGACATGCCGATGGCGATCCTCTACGACCACTTCACGCCCTACGTGCTGATGCAGCTCGAGGAGCTGGGGTTCTGCGGCCGGGGCGAGGCTCCCGGGTTCGTCGCCGACGGCGCGATCGAGGTGGGCGGTCGGCTGCCGCTCAACACCCACGGCGGGCAGCTGGGAGAGGCCTACATCCACGGCATGAACGGCATCGCCGAAGGCGTGCGCCAGATCCGGGGCACCTCGGTCAACCCCGTCGCGGCCGCGGCCGACTCGCACGTGCTGGTCACGGCCGGCACCGGGGTGCCGACGAGCGGCCTGATTCTCAGCGCCTGAAGCCCATATCTTCATTTCTCACAGATGAAGGTATGATCTTCATGTGTCGGACCTGAAGCAGTCGCCGCCGGTCGTGGTGATCGGCGACCTCGTCGGGTCGCGGGTCGTCGCCGACCGCGCAGGCCTGCACCACGTGCTGGCCGGTGCGCTGAGCGCGGTCAACGACCGGTGGGGCACCGACCTGCGGATCACCGTCGGCGACGAGTTCCAGGGCACCGTGCCCTCGCTCGGCGCGGCCACGTCGATCACGCTGGCGCTGCGGCTCGCGCTGCTGCCCGACCACGACCTGCGCTGCGGCATCGGCCGGGGCGCGACCGCCGTGCTCGACGCCACGTCGGGCATCGAGGACGGCCCGGGCTGGTGGGCCGCCCGTGCGGCGATCGAGGCCGTCGAGGCGCTGGCCGACCGGCCCGCGACCCGGGGTGCGCGCACGGCGTACCGCTCGACCGACGTGACCGAACCGGTCGGTGCGCTCGACGCGGCCCTGCTCGCCCGCGACGAGCTCGTCGGGCGGCTCTCGTCCCGCTCCTCGTCGGTGCTGCGTGGTCTGCTGTCCGGGCGGACCCAGCGCGAGGTCGCCGCCGACGAGCAGGTCTCGGAGTCGGCGGTCTCTCAACGGGTGCGCCGCGACGGCATCGGCGTCGTCGTGACGATGAGTGAGTGGCTGGAGAGCCTGGAATGACGCGATGACCTGGCTCGGGCTGGTGCTCCTCGGGGTCGGCACGACCGATCTCGTCTACTCCTGGTGGGGGCGGCCGCGCCTGGCCGAGGGCCTGTCGGCCGTCGTAGCCGTCGTGGTCGCGCTGCTGGCCGGGGTCGGCGGGCTCGGGCTGCCCGGCCTGCTCGGCGTCGTCGCCGTCGTCGTGGCGGTCGTCGTGTGGGGCGAGAGCGTGACCTACGGCTTCGGGGCCAGGCGCTACGCGCTGCCGCTCGTCGTGCTCGGCGGCGTCGTCGTCGCAGGGGTCCTCGCCTCGGTCGCCGCGTCACCCGACGACTCGTGGCTCGGTGACTGGCTCGACTCCTCGACGCTGCCGGCGCTCGCCGACCTCGACGCCGGGCGCGCGCTGCTCGTCGCCGGCACCCTGCTGGTCCAGCTGTCGACCGGCAACGTCGTGGTCCGGCTGGTCCTCGGGGTCACCGGCACGACCAACCCGATGCGCTCCACCACCGGGCCCGCGCCGGCGCTCAAGGGCGGGCGCCTGCTCGGACCGATGGAGCGGCTCTTCATCGTCGGACTCGGCCTCGCGGGCCAGGTGACCGCCGCCAGCATCGTGATCGCGGCCAAGGGGCTGCTGCGCTTCCCCGAGCTGCAGTCGGCGCGGGCCTCCCCGTCGTCCGCGGGCCCGGGCATCCACGAGGTCACCGAGTACTTCCTGGTCGGCAGCTTCGTGTCGTGGTCGGTGTCCCTGGTCTCGCTGGTGCTGGTCGCCACCTGACAATGGACCCATGACGTCCGAGCCGACCGGGCCCACCGTCCACGCGATCCACGTGGCCAAGGCGACCCGGCTCCCGATGCGCACGGTCGACCGCGTCGAGGTCGAGGCCGGCAAGGGCATCGTCGGCGACCGCTACCACGGCACCAAGCACCGTCACGTGACCGTGCAGAGCCTGTCCACGCTCGCCGAGGCCGCGGAGGTCTACGGCGCCGGCGTGCCGGCCCACCTGACCCGCCGCAACCTCACCCTCGACCACGGCACCGTGCCCCGCGAGCCCGGCGCGCTGATCCGGGTCGGGCCGGTGCTGCTCCAGGTCGTCCGCGTGGCCGCCCCCTGCAAGCTCCTCGACGACACCATCGGTCCCGGCGCCCACCACGCCATGCGCCACCGCGGCGGCTCGGTGTGCCGTGTCCTCGAGGGTGGGGCGGTCGTCGTCGGCGATCCGGTCGACCTCGACCCTCCTGACCAGCTCGCCTGACCTCACACGCACGACGTCACCCCACGGTGGTCGAGGAGGTCGCCCGCGACCGTCTCGAGACCACGCCACCGCAGCCGACGTAGGTGACTTGACCGGCCCCCTGCGGCTGTGTGGTTTCGTGACGGCCGCGGGCGGCCTCCTCCACCACCGTGGGGTGGGTGTGGGCGTGCCGGTGACCCCGCTGTGGTGGTGGTGGGCGGGGTCTTTGGGGCGTTCAGGGTTGTCGGCGCGGTGGGCGGGGTGGGTGGAGTGGTGGGGGTCTGCGGTCGACGAGGTAGGTGGCGCCGGTGGGGCTGGTCCAGTGGTAGAGCCCGGGTCGGAGCATGACGTAGCGCCACCGGGAGTGGGTCTTGGCTCGGTGGTGCCGGCGGCAGAGCATGGCGAGGTTGTGCGCCGACGTGGGTCCGCCGGCGGTGAACGGGACGATGTGGTCGAGGTCGACGCGGCGTCTGGTGCAGCCGGGGAACACGCAGGTGTGGTCCCTGAGTCGTACGAGCTCGCGGATGGCGTCGGTGGGCTCGTAGGCCTCGGTGGACGGGTCGGTGGCGAGGTCGACGACGGGTTTGACGGTGACCTTGGTGCCGGCGGTCTGGCACCACTGACGTATCTGCTCGATGAGGACCGGGGACCAGGTGTTGTCGAGGAACCCGGGCAGGTCGGGGTGCTCGGCGTCCAGGTGGGCGTAGAGCGTGATCCGACGACCAGTGCCACTGGTGATCTCGCCGGTGAGGAGGTCGAGGGCGAGTTGCTGGCGGCCCATCTCCCCAAGGGCCTGGGAGCGGCGGACGTCGAGGGTCTCGGTGGACCCGAGGTCGGCCAGCGCCTGGGCGCCGTTCTTCAACGCGGCTTCGAGGTCGATCGCGTCGGCCAGGTCGAGGGTGGCGGTCATCTCCACGGTGCCGGAGGTGGTGGCGCCGTCGAGGTGGACGTCGGCGTGGCGGTGCTCGGCGGCCTTCTTGCGGCGGCGTTCGGCTTCGTCGGGGTCGTGCTTGGCGCGGGCGGCGTCGACGGCGCGGTCCACTTGGGCCCAGGAGCAGGTGTGCAGGAACGGGGCGATGTCCTTGTCGACGTCGGCCGCACCGGCGAGGGGGAGGTCGGTGGTGTGCTCGGCGACGCGGAACGCCTTCCACACCGGGACCTGGAGCTTCACGACCCGGGCGTAGAGCCGTGGGAGGCGGTAGCGCAGCTCGAGGGCCTTGCCGAGGTAGGCCAGACCCGCATCAGTAGACATCCCCAACGACAACGCCAGGTCGAGGGCGGCGTACTCACCGATCACCGGGCACCCGAGGCCGCCCAGGTGCAGCGCCGGCTCTTCCATCGGATCGAGCAGGGCTGCGGTCTCGTCGGGGTCAGCGGTGTTGACCGCTGCCCAGTCGAGGACGGCGTTGAGCTTGGCGACCTGGACCCTGGACTCGGCGTCGCAGTGCGCGCGCACGGACTCCAGCAGCGGGTCGCTGCTGCGGGTCCGGGTGCGATTGCTCATGGGTTCATTCTACGCCTTGTGGCTTGTATTCGAAAGTGTGTACTACGCATCTATGGATGGGTTTTCGGGGCCGGTTCCGGTGGGTGGGTCTCGTGACGGCCACGGGTGGCCTCCTCAACCACCCTGTGGCCCGGTTGTCGCACGGCTCGTGACGGGCGCCAGCGCGACCTCCTCGACCACCGTGAGAAGCCACCGCGTCAGGGGCCGGCCGCGATGAGCCGACGGACCTCGTCGAGGTCGAGGTCGAAGGGCCCGATGCGGGTGAGCACCCAGGAGGCACCGAGGTCGAGCCAGGGGAGCGGGTCCTGCTCCGGTTGCAGGTCGATGACGACCTCGAGACCGGGCGCAGGGGTGTGCACGGCGAGGCCGGTGGTCACCTCGAGCAGGTCGTCGGGGGTGTCGAGGCCGATGACGAAGTAGCCGTCGTGTCGTGCCGCGCGGCGCAGCGGCACCCGGTTGCCGAACCGACCGGCCAACCAGATCGGAACGGTGGGAGCCGGCTGGAAGCGCGCGCCGCGGACGGTGAAGTGGTCCGAGGCGTGCTCGACCGGCTCGCCGCTCAGCAGCCCGACGAGCACCTCGAGGCCCTCGTCGAGCATCCGGCCGCGGGTGCGTGGGTCGGGCTCGTCGCCGAAGGCGCTGAACTCGCCCACCCAGTCGTCGCCCAGGCCCAGGCCCAGCACGAACCGTCCGCCCGACAGCACCGCCAGGCTGGCGGCCTGGCGGGCCAGCACCTGCGGGCGGCGGCGCGCCAGCGGGGTGACCATCGGGCCGAGCAGCAGACGTTCGGTCCGCATCGCGACCGCCGCGCAGCAGGTCCACACGTCGGCGATCGCCGTGACCTGGTCGCCGTAGAGGAGGTGGTCCCAGACGAAGAAGCCCTCCCAGCCGGCCGCCTCCGCCGTGGCGGCGAGGTCACCGACCACCCGCGGGTCGGCCAGGGCGTCGAAGGGGGCGACGAACAGCCCCCGGCGGGCACGACCCACGGCTACCCGACCTGCAGCTTGTCGCTGAAGAACGCGAGCACCCGGTCGACGCCCTCCTGCTGGCGGTGGGCGGTGACCGTCGAGTGCTTGCGGCCGGGGAACTCCACCCGGATGAACGCGTCGCCGATCTCGCTGGTCAGCCGGTCGAAGCGGGTCCCGGTGGCGGGGTCCTTGTCGAACTGCAGGCCCAGCACCTGGCAGCCACCGGCGGCGCGTCGCCTGACCGTGGCGAGGTCGGCGTCGGAGAGGTTGAGGTCGGCGGCGCGGGCCTTGCCGACGGGGAACGGTGCCGACGGCTGGCACAGCACGGGTGCGGCGACCGCGTCGTCGACCATCATGGCGAGCGCGAAGCCGCCGGTGAAGCACATGCCGAGTGCCCCGACGCCGGGTCCGCCGAGCTCGGCGTGCAGCTCGCGGGCCAGGCTGCGCAGCCACCCGGCGACCGGGCTGGTCTCGCGGGTCGCGAGCTTGGTGAACTCCTTGCTGACGCAGACCTGGCGGAGCGTGCCGGCGATCGCGAGCGGTCCGGCGCCGGTCTCCGGCTTGCCGAACAGGTGCGGCATCACGACCGTGAACCCCGCGGCGACGACCTCCTCCCCGAAGCCGATCACGTCGGCGGTGAGGCCGGGGATCTCGTGGATGACGATGACGCCCGGGCCGCTGCCCTTGCGGTACGTCGGGTGGGTCGTGCCGTCGGCGTCGGTGTGGTCACCGAGGGTCCAGGAGGCGAGGAGGCTCATGAGGGTGAATCTAGGGCCGCCACCGACCTCTAGGTTGCGGTTCATGGCCGAACACCACGTCCGACTCGTCCTGCCGCACCAGCTCTTCGAGTCCCACCTCGACGCCGAGGAGGGGACGACGTTCGTCCTGGTCGAGCACGACCTGATGTTCCGCCAGTACCGCTTCCACACCCAGAAGCTCGTGCTCCACCGCGCGAGCATGCGTCGTTTCGCCGACCGCCTGCGCGAGCGGGGCTTCGACGTCGAGGTGGTCGAGACCGACGGGCGCACGACCTCGCGCGCCGCCGTGGCCCGCACGATCTCCCGGCTCGCGCCGACCTCGGTGACCGTCCACGACGTCGTCGACGACTGGTTGAGCCAGGATCTGACGCACGCCCTGGCCGACGCCGGGCACGAGCTGCGAGCCGAGGAGGTGCTCGAGACCCCCAACTTCCTCACCACCCGCGCGCAGGTCGCCGACTTCTTCACCGGCCGCCGTTCGCGGATGAGCGCGTTCTACGAGTACCAGCGTCGCCGGCTCGACGTGCTCATGGACGGCGACCAGCCGGTCGGCGGGCGCTGGTCCTTCGACGAGGACAACCGCAAGAAGCTGCCCAAGGCCCATCCGGTCCCGGCCGCCGACCCCGCCCCGACCAGCCAGGACCGGCACGAGCACGTCGAGGAGGCCATCGCCTGGGTGGGCCGTGCGTTCCCCGACAATCCCGGTCGCGCGGCGTCGTTCGCGTGGCCCACCAGCCACGCCGAGGCCGAGGCCGGCCTCGAGCAGTTCCTGGCCGACCGGTTCCACGAGTTCGGCCCCTACGAGGACGCCCTGTCCGTCGAGCACCCGTTCGTCTTCCACTCGCTGCTGACGCCCGGCCTCAACATCGGGCTGCTGTCGCCGCGGCACGTGCTCGACCGGGCCCTCGAGGTGGGGGAGGCCAACGACGTGCCGCTCGCGAGTCTCGAGGGTTTCGTGCGCCAGGTGATCGGGTGGCGCGAGTACATGCGGGCGACGTACGTCGTGCAGGGACGCCGGATGCGCAGCCGCAACCACCTGGCCCACTCGCGCCCGCTCGATGAGGGGTGGTGGACGGCGCGGACCGGTCTGGCACCGGTCGACCACGTCGTCGACCGCGTGCTCGAGCACGGCTACGCCCACCACATCGAGCGGCTGATGGTGCTCGGCAACGCGATGTGTCTGCTGCGGGTCGACCCCGACGCGGTCTACGAGTGGTTCATGGAGATGTTCGTCGACGCCTACGACTGGGTGATGGTGCCCAACACGTACGCGATGAGCCAGTTCGCCGCAGGCGCCTCGATCACCACCAAGCCCTACGTCTCGGGCAGCAACTACCTGCGCAAGATGGGCGACTACGGCTCGGCCGGGTGGGGCCGCGACTGGCAGGACGACTGGGACGCGCTCTACTGGACCTTCGTCCGCGACCACCGTGACGTGTTCGAGGCCAACGGGCGCTCCCAGTTCGTGACCAGCGCCTACGACCGCATGGACCCCGCCAAGAAGGCCGCGCACACCCGCACGGCCTCTCGCTGGCTGACCTGACCCGGACCCAGCGACGCACGAACGGGCCGGACAGCTCTCGCTGTCCGGCCCGTCCGGGGTGGTGCAGGTGGATCAGGCAGCGACCTTGCCGGGCGCCACGACGTCGTGGTGGTCGCCGTACGTCGCCGGGTCCTCCTGGATGCTCTGGAGCTGCGCCAGGCGGAAGATCAGGATGCCGAAGAGCGCCTTCGCGACGATGTCGGCGATCGAGTAGCCCACCTGCTTGGCCACGAAGCCGTCGGCACCGCTGAAGAAGTCGCCACCCAGGAGCGGGAACGCGTAGGCGATCGGGTAGACGCCCCACGAGGCGAGCAGCAGCCAGCGCAGGTTGGAGATCCGCTGGCGTACCTCGGCCGACTTGCCGTCGAGGGCCTTGGTCAGCTCGACGAAGAGGACGTAGAGCAGGAAGAGGAAGGGGATGGTCGACAGCACGCCCCACAGGACGCGGGTGCCGTCGTCGAGGCTGATCTCGCCCGGGTAGCCGAGCAGGATCATCAGGGCCGCGGCCGGCACCAGCCGGACGAGGAGGCGCTGCGAGGCGGCGCGGGTGAGCGCGAGGACGGCGACGGTCTCGACCAGCAGCAGCGGGACGGTCAGGAACCAGTCGACGTAGCGGTAGCCCTCGTTGAACTCGATGTTGGACAGCATGTGGGCGGCGTCCACGGTGGCGCCGGCGGGGTAGCTGTCCTTGAAGTTGTCGAAGATGCGGAAGTAGTGGTACGTCGCGATGCCGCAGACCGTGGCCGAGACGATGATGGCCGAGCGGAAGCGAGGGGCGACCGTGCGCTGCATGAGCAGCAGGTAGAACACCGTGAAGCCGAGGCTCGCGATGGCCAGGGACAGCACGTTGTAGACGGCCGCGTACTGCCCGGACGTCAGTGACTCGATGTAGTCCGGGCCAGAACTTGCGTAGGTCGTAATCATCAGGATCCTCAAGGGGTGAGCGCTGCTCCGATGCAGCGAACGGACCTTGCTCCCTGGATCGTCGGGAGTTCGGCCGACACGGGAGCAGTGCTCCGAACCTACTCGCGCAAATTCAACTTGCACAAGTTTGCCTTTGGGGTGAGTTGCGCCCGCGGGCGGAGGGTCACCGACCGCCGAGCAGGTCGACCGCCTCGCGCAGCCCGGAGGCGTACGACACGCCGGGAGGCAGGTCGGCCGGCCACCCGTCACCGCCGAGCACCAGCACGGTCGCGGGCCGGGTGCGGGGCAGCGCCGCCACGAGGGTGGCCGGGTCGGCGTCGTCGCACACGACGCAACTGACGAACACCGCCGCCGGGCGGATGCGGCGTACTGCGGTGGCCAGGCTGGCGACCGGGACCTGCGCGCCGATCACCCGGGCCGGGCACCGCTGCTCGGAAAGCCCCAGCGCCAGCACGTGCAGCGGGAGCGTGTGCTGGTCGCCCGGCGCGGTGGCGAGGAGGACCGGCGGGCGGTCGTCGGCCGCCGGCAGCTCGACGCGGCGCCGGCGCAGGGCGCCGAGCGAGGCCTCGGACAGCACGTGCTCGACCTCGATGGCCTCGCCGGACTCCGCCCACCTCCTGCCCACCGCGGTGAGGACCGGGCGCATCAGCTCGTCCCAGGCCCGGACGACGCCACGTTCGCGCAGCACCTCCAGCATGATCTCCTCGGCGGCGTCGAGGTCGAGCTGGCCGGCAGCGCGGGCCAGGCCACGAGTGGTGTCGTCGGCGCCCGGTACGGCGAGGACGCGGCCCCCCGGCCCGGCGCGGCGGCGCGATGCCGGTCGGGTTGCCGTCGGGGGACCGTCGGCGTCGGTCAGGGCGGCCGCCGCGGCCGCCGCGGGCGCGGCCCCGGCCCGGATCTGCGCCTGCACCTGGTCGAGCCGGGCCAGGTCGGCCTCGGAGTAGCGACGGTGCCCGCCCTTGGTCCGCAGGGACGGCACCACGCCGTAGCGGGTGCCCCAGCTGCGCAGGGTGCTGGTCGTGACACCCAGCCGCGCCGCCGCGACCCCGACCGGCACCCCGACCGGCACGCCAGCGGTCTCGCCGCGCGTCGGGTCCGGTGCCATGCCCCCATCGTAGGTGGGGAGGTCCGGGGGCCGGTCGCCGTGTGGGTCCTGCTCCTGCGGGTCCTACTCCTCGGGGGCCAGCAGCTCCAGGTTGATGTCGTCGGGGTCCTGGAAGGAAAGGATCGACATGCCGAACCCGGTCAGCGAGGTGACCCCGCCGTTGACGATCCCGGCCGCGTCGAGCCGCTCGGCGGCGGCCGTCAGCTCGGCCTTGGTGGCCACGGAGAACGACACGTGGTCGAGGCCGACCCGCGTGGAGTCGAAGCGGTCACCGGGTGCGGCCACCGGTCGGAGCCCGAACAGCTGGCCCTCCACCGCGAAGATGCACCCGCCGTAGAAGCGCTGCGGGTCCTCGGCGGCGCCCGGCTCGCCGTGGTGCTCGGTGGCGTCGATCTGCGGCTCGCGGCCGAAGAGGTTCGAGTAGAAGTCCTTGGAGCGGGCGATGTCGGTCACCGTGATCCGGACGTGGTGGATCCCCTGCACAGGGGCGATCGGCGTGGAGTCGGCCATGGCCCCACCCTGGTGGGTCCGCACAACCCACTGGCCACCCGCAGGGGTGCCTCGTAGCGTTCGCCCCGATGAGCAGTCATGGGAACACACGTGGGAACAGTCATGGGAACGGCTACCGCGACACCGCCGAGGCCGGCTGGGCCTGGACCCTCGACCACGTGGCGTACGACGCCGACGGACCCTCGTTGCCCGCCCCGACGCAACCCGGTCAGGAGCTGGGCCCCCGGGCGGGCCTGCACAGCGGGGTGGGCGGCCTGGGCCTCGCGCTCGCCGAGGTGCGTCGTACCCGCCCGTGGACCGAACCCGAGGCGACGCTCGCCGAGCAGGTCGTCGTGGCGGTCCGTGCCGACGTCGAGGTCACGACGGACGCGTCGTGGTTCGACGGCCTCCCGGGGCACCTCGAGGTCCTCCGGGCCCTCGGCGCCGACGGGGCCGACCGGGTGGTGGCGCGGTTGCTCGAGGTCGCGACACCTACCGGGTGGCCGACCCCGTGGTTCGGACCCCCGCGCTTCCTCCCGGACGCCCGGGTCAACGACGCGACCCTCGGCACCGCCGCGGTGCTGCACGCCGCCGTGGCCGCCCACGCCGACGACGTCCCCGGCGCCGCCCGACTGGCCACCGTGGCCGGTGACCTGCTGGTCGGCGAGGCCATCGAGGACGAGCACGGCCTGACCTGGCCGTTCGTGCCGTTGCGCTACCGGACCGACCCAGCGACCGAGATGCCCAACTGGTCCCACGGTGCGGCGGGCATCGCGCACGCGCTCGCCGACGCCGGCGCCGCGCTCGACCGCCCCGACTGGGTCGACCTCGCCCGGCACGCGGGGGAGCGGCTCGTCGCGATCGGCGACCACACCGGCGGCGCGCTGCGGGTGCGCCACCTGCTTCCCAAGCCGGAGGCGGCCGACGAGGCCGGGATCGCCGACTTCAGCTACGGCTGGTGCCACGGCCCGAGCGGCACCTCGCAGGTGTACACCGCCCTGGCCGCCGCCGGGGTCGCCTCCGTGGCCGGGGAGCACCCGGCGACGTGGGCCGCACGGTGCTGGCGGGCGGTCGCCGCCAGTGGCCTGCCGGCCCGTCTCGAGCCGGGCTCGTGGGACAACGACGGTCGTTGCTGCGGCACGGCCGGGGTCGCCGACCTCGCCCTGACCGCCGGGGAGGTCGACCTGGCCGTGGCCTGCGGCGACGCCCTTGTCGAGCGCGCGGTCCCGGACGGGCCGGGCGTGTGCTGGCGCTTCGTCGAGCACCGGCTGCCCGAGCCGCTGCTCGCGCCCGAACCCGGGTGGATGCAGGGGTCCGCCGGCATCGCTGCGCTGCTGTTCCGGCTCGACCGGGAGCTCGATGCACGAGGGTGACGGCCGGCGCCCGGCCGACCTCGACCAGCACCCCTGCCAGGATGGGGCGATGCGTCACGCCGTCGGTCCCCTGCTCGCGGTGACGGTGGCGCTGGTGCTGGCCGACTCCGCGGTGGTCACGCTGGCCCTGCCCGACATCCTGCAGCACCTGGACGCCACGGTGACCCAGGTCGCCTGGGTGCTGATCGCCTTCAACCTCGTGCTCGGGCTCGCGGCCGTGCCGACCGCGATGAGCTTCACCCGGGCCCAGCCCCGCCTCCTGGCCGCGGCGGGCATCGCCGTCTTCGCCGCCGCCTCCGCGGCGTGTGCCGTGGCGGGCACGATCGAGGTGCTGATCGCGGCGCGCTGCCTGCAGGCCCTGGGCGGCGCGTTGGCCGTGGTCGGGTGCCTGGAGCTGCTGGTCGAGGAGCACGGCGAGCGGCGCGGGATCGCGACCTGGATCACCGCCGGCGTGGTCGGCACGGCGGTCGGGCCGTTCGCGGGCGGGCTGCTCACCCAGGTGTTCTCGTGGCAGGCCATCTTCGTGGTCCAGGTGCCCTTCGCCGTGTTGGCCGTGCCCGCCGCGCTCGCCGTACCTGTCCGGGCGGTCACCGCTCCTGACCGGCACCGCCCGGTCCTGCGTCCCCACCTCACCCTCGCCCTGCTGTCGGCCGCCCTGACCGCAGCGCTGTTCCTGCTGGTGCTGCTGCTGGTCGAGGGCTGGCGCCACGACCCCGGTACGGCGGCCCTCACGGTCTCGGTCGTGCCGATCGCCGCCCTGGCCGCGCGACCGCTCGCCCGGCTGCTGCGCCCACCGGCCGAGGTGGAGGTCGCGGTCGGCTGCTTCCTGGTCGCCGGCGGGCTGGTCGGGCTCGCCGTCCCACCGTCGGCCGACCTCGTGTGGACCGTCGCGCCCCAGGCGCTCGTGGGTCGCGGCCTCGGCCTCACCGTCGACCGCCTCACCGCACAGGCCATGGAGATGCGGCTCCCGAGGGCGAGGCACGCCGGGTGGAGCATCGGCGCCCGCCACCTCGGGGTGGTGGTCGGTCTGGCGATCCTCACCCCCGTGTTCACCGCCGACCTGCAGGACGCCCAGGTGCCCGCGCAGGAGGCGATCACGTCGTTGGTGATCGACGCGCCGCTGCAGCCGCAGGACAAGATCGCCGTCGCCGAGGCGCTGGGCGGTGCGCTCGCCGACCAGCAGGACCAGGTGCCCGACCTGCGCCCCGCCTTCGCCTCGCTCGACGTCGACCCCGGCGAGCAGGCCAACGTCGACGCGCTCGAGCGCGCCCTCGACGCCCAGCTCGAGCGCGCCGCCACCCGCGCCTTCCGTGACTCGTTCCTGATCGGCGCGGGCCTCGCGCTGCTGGCCTTGCTGACGCTGCTGGTGCCGCAACGACGCGTCGAGCAGGTGACCGCGTGAACCGGCTCGCTCGCGTCCTCGGCCTGCCGCTGGTCGCGCTCGCGATGGTGGCCGCCGTCCTCGGTGTGCAGGTCGCGCACGGAGGAGGCGACTTCGAGCCGCTGCGCCCGGCCGACGCCTGCGCCGAGCGTCGCGTCACCTCGCGGGCCGACGGCATCGAGGGCCTCACCGAGCGGCTCGTGCTGCTCGGGGTCAACGACGCCGCGTGCACCCTGCGGGTCAGTCGGGAGGCGCTGACCCTGCGGCTCGCGCAGCCCGGCGAGCGCACCGACGCCGAGGTCGACGCCCTGCGCCAGGGTCTGCTCTTGGCAGTCAGGCAGCTGGACGCCACCGGCACCCTGCCGCCCGTCTCCGACCTGCTCGACGAGGCGCTCGACCAGGCCGACCTCAACGGCTTCCTCGAGGCCGCGATCCGCGCCCTGCCCGACTCGGTGGTCGACGGCGCGCTCACGACCGACGACGTGCTGACCCGCGCCATCGAGGACCTCGACGTGCGCGCGCTGCTGGCCGACCTCGACGACCCCGACGAGCTCGACGCGCAGGTCCAGGCCGCCGTCACCCAGGCGGTCGAGGACGCTCTGCTCGACCGGCTGCGCGACCTGCTCTGAGCCCGCTGGGCCCCATGGGCGTCGACTAGGGTCATCGAACGTGAGCGAGACGAGCCGGCCGGCCGACCTGCCAGTGCTGACGCCCGAGGAGCAGCGGGTCCTCGGCAGCCTGCTCGAGAAGGAGGTCACGGTCCCGGCGAGCTACCCGATGACCGTCAACTCCGTGCGCACGGCGTGCAACCAGACGAGCAGCCGCGAACCCGTCGTCGACTACGACGAGGACCTCGTGCACCACACGCTGCGCGACCTCAAGCAGCGCGACCTGGTCGCGGTGACCTGGGACGACCGCGGGCGCCGCACGCTGAAGTACGTGCAGACCGTGTCGGTGCGCCTCGACCTCGCCGACGACGAGCGGGCGCTGCTCACGGTGCTGCTGCTGCGCGGGGCCCAGGCGCCGGGGGCGCTCAAGAGCCGCACCGAGCGGCTGCACGCCTTCGCCGACCGCGGCGCCGTCGAGGCGTGCCTGACCCGGCTCGCGCAGCGGGAGCGGCCCCTGGTCGAGCAGCTGCCGCGCCAGCCGCGCGAGCAGGACGCGCGGTGGATCCACCTGCTGGGCCCGGTCGACCTGCCCACCGCCGGGGCGCCGGCCGCAGGGCCTGCCGTCGACCGCGACGCGGTGCTGGCCGGAGGAGCCGAGGCCCGCGACGCCAAGGTGCGCGCAGCCTACGCCGCCGTCGCCGCGTCGTACGCCGAGGCGCTGACCGGCGAGCTGGCCGACCTGCCCTTCGAGCGCTGGCTGCTCGACCGGGTCGCCGCGCACGCCGGCACCGGTCCGGTGGTCGAGGTCGGCTGCGGACCCGGACACGTCACGGCCCACCTCGCCGAAGCCGGGGCCGACGCGACCGGCCTCGACCTGGTGCCCGAGATGGTCGAGCAGGCCCGCCGGCGCTACCCCGACGGGGTCTACGAGGTGGGCGACCTGCGCACCCTGATGCGGCCGGTCAACGGCCCGGGGTGGGCAGCGGTGCTGGGGTGGTACTCGCTGATCCACCTCGGCGCCTCCGAGCTGCCGGGGGCGATCGGGGCGCTGGTGCGACCGCTGGCTGCCGACGGCTGGTTGGTGCTGGCGCTGCACGCGGGCTCGCAGGTGCGCCACCACACCACGTGGTTCGACCACGAGGTGGACCTCGACGTCGTCCTCCACGAGCCGGCCGACGTGGTCGCGGTGGTCGAGGCGGCGGGTCTGGTCGACGTCGAGTGGTACCGCCGCGGACCGGTGGCCGGACGTGGGGAGACGTCGGAGCGGCTCTACGTGGTCGGTCGCAAGCCCTGATGCGAACGTGCTCCCGCCCCGGCGTGGTGGCCCCACGCCGGGGCGGACGAACGCGTCCGCCTCAGCTCTCGAGCGAGGCGTCCAGGGTGATCTCGACGCCGGTGAGCGCCTTGCTGACGGGGCAGCCCTGCTTGGCGGCCTCGGCGGCCTGCTGGAAGCCGGCCTCGTCGAGCCCGTCGACCTCACCGACGACGGTGATCTTGATGCCGGTGAGCTTGAAGCCGCCGTTGGCGGAGTCGGGGCCGAGGGAGACGTCGGCGGTCACGTCGAGCGACTGCGGGGTGCCGCCGGCCTCGGCGATGATCGCCGAGAGCTGCATCGCGTAGCACGACGAGTGGGCCGCGGCGATGAGCTCCTCGGGGCTGGTGGTGCCACCGGCCTCGTCGGCCGCGCGCTTGGGGAAGGAGACCTCGTAGGTGCCGACCTTCGAGCTGGTGAGCTCGACCTGACCGGACCCTTCCTGCAGCGAGCCGTTCCAGGCGGTACGAGCGGTACGAGTGGGCATGGGGAGCTCCTTGCGACGTAGGAAACTAACTTGTGCACAAGATACTAGCGGACGAAGTAGCATGGGTCCATGCCCGCCACCCTGCCCCCCACGGCGCAGGAGCTCGACGAGCTCCTCTGCTTCGACCTCTACGCCGCCCAGCGCGCCGTCACCGCGGCCTACCGCCCGGTGCTGGGTCCTCTCGGGCTCACCTACCCGCAGTATCTCGTGCTGGTCGTGCTGTGGGGCCGCGGTGAGTGCGCGGTGCGCGACGTGGCCGCCGCGCTGCGCCTCGACCACGGCACGCTGACGCCGCTGCTGCGGCGCATGGAGACCGCGGGGCTGATCACCCGCACCCGCGGCGCCGACGACGAGCGCACGGTGCTCCTGCGTCTCACCCCCGCCGGCGACGCCCTGCGCGTGCACCGCGACGACGTGCAGTGCCGGATCGCCGACGCGGTCGGCCTGCACGAGCGCGACTTCGTGACCCTGCAGCGGCTGCTGCGCCGGGTCACCGACGCGACCCACGCCGCCCTCGAGGACGACGACCTCTAGCCGGTCGCGCCGCTAGTCGCGCGCCTCCAGCGCCGCCTGCCCGGCCAGCCGTACGACGTCCCACACCAGCGCCCGCGTCGGTGCGGTCAGGGCGGGGTCGGCCTGCTGGTGCACGCGTTCCCACCGGTGCGCCCGGTCGGCCAGGGCCGCCTCGACGACCGGGTGGTGCACGGCGTCGAGCCGGTCGAGCGCCCAGCGCGCGGCTGCCGCCTTGCCGGTGACCTCGGCGACGGTGGCGGTGTAGAGGATCCGGCACGACGTGAGCACGTACTGGGGCTGCCACCACGCGTCGCCGTACGGGGCCGGGTCGTCCTCGAGCTCCTCGGCCCGGGCCCGGGCCAGGCCCAGGGCCTCGGCGCGCGGGGCGGCTGCGGTGACCTCCGCGACCAGGTCGCGCGGGTCGGGCCCGGCCAGCACCACGCCGTGCTCGCGCAGCAGCCACCGGGCGTGGGCCGTGTTGTCGTGGCTCGAGTCGACCAGCTCGCGCGACCCGTGGTCGACGTAGGGCCAGCGGCGGCCCAGGGTCATCGGGCTGCGCAGGTCGGCGAGGTCGGCGTAGGACCCCTCGAGGTGGGCCGCCCAGCCGCCGGCGTCGGGCAGCCGCGCGTGGAGCGTGCGCAGCGCAGCGGTGGTCGCGTCGTCGAGACGGCCGTCGGTCACGGCGAGGACGTCGACGTCGCTCCACTCGTGGGCGCAGCCCAGGGCGAAGGAGCCGACGAGATAGGCGCCGACCCACCGGTCGCCCAGCGCGGCGCGCGCTCCGGCGACCCACGGCTCGAGCGAAGCGGCGACATCGGTCGGCAGGTCCATGCCGTCACGCTAGAGGCCGCCCGAACCACGACGCTGCCACAACGCGACCTCAACGACGCCGCAGACCCGTGACCGGGCGACCACCGATGTGGTAGCCATCACACGTGAGCCAGATCGCGGCCGAGCATGCGTCGCACGCGAACGCACCGGTGGTGCTGGTCGTCGACGACGACGCCGCCGTGCGCACCGTGGTGCGCTGGCAGCTCGACGACGCGGGGTTCCGGGTCGTCGAGGCCGACGACGGACCGTCCGCGCTGCGCCGCATCCAGGAGCACCGCCCCACGCTGGTCGTGCTCGACCTGTCGCTGCCCGGTCTCGGTGGCCTCGACGTGCTGCGGTCGGTGCGCGGGGGGCAGACCGGCCGGTCCGACCTGCCCGTCATCGTGCTGTCGGGACGCAGCGGCGAGAGCGACCGCATCGTCGGGCTCGACCTGGGGGCCGACGACTACCTCGTCAAGCCGTTCTCGCCCGGCGAGCTGGCCGCGCGGGTCCGCTCGGTGCTGCGGCGCAGCAGCGCGGACGCCGGGGAGGAGGCCGTCGTCGTCGGCCCGCTGCGCATCGAGCCGGCCAGCCGGCGCGTGCTGCTCGACGGGACCGACGTCGACCTCACGCCCAAGGAGTTCGACCTGCTGTCCTTCCTGGCCACCCACCCCCGTCACGTCTTCACCCGCCCCCAGCTGCTCGACCGGGTGTGGCACTCGTCGTCGGACTGGCTGGGCGAGGCGACGGTCACCGAGCACGTGCACCGCCTGCGGCTCAAGCTCGAGCGCGAGCCGTCGCGCCCCCGGATCCTCCTCACCGTGCGGGGCGTGGGTTACCAGCTCTCGGACGAGGCGTGAGGGCCGTGCTGTCGCCGGCTCCCGCGGTGCCCGAGCCGGAGCTCTCGACCGACGACGCACGCGCTCTGCTCGACCGGCAGACGGCGGTGCTCGAGCTGATCGCCCGGGCCGCCCCGCTGCCCGAGGTGCTCGCCGAGATCCTGGTCTCGCTCGAGCAGCTGATGCCCGGCGCGCGGTGCTCGGTGTTGCTGCTGGACCGCGAGCGGGGCACCCTGCACCACGGCGCCGCGCCGAGCCTGCCCGTCGCCTACGTCGCCTCCATCGACGGGATGTCGATCGGCGACGGGGCCGGCTCGTGCGGCACGGCCGCGGCGCTCGACGCCGCCGTCGTGGCGACCGACGTCCTCACCGACCCCCGCTGGGTCGATTTCCGCGCCGCGGCCACCGCGGTGGGGCTGCGCAGCTGCTGGTCGACCCCGATCCGCGGCCGCGACGGGCAGCCGATCGGCACCTTCGCGGTCTACCACGACCAGCCGCACCACCCGACCCAGCGCGAGGAGCTGCTGGTCGACCGGTGCACCCACCTCGCGTCGGTGGCCATCGACCACGCCGGGCTCGTCGGCGACCTGGTCGAGAGCGAGGAGCGCTTCCGTCGCTCGTTCGACGACAACGCGCTGGGGATGGCGATCCTCGGTCTCGACCTGGCCGTCGTGCGCAGCAACCACGCGCTCGTGTCCCTGACCCGGGGGAGGTCCGACGTGGTCGGCCGGCCCCTCGACGACCTCCTCACGCCCCGGGGCCGGTCGCTGGCGTCGTGGGTCGACCAGCTCGACCGCACCGGTACGGCGCTCGTCGCGTTCGAGGCGACGGTGCACGTCGACGGGCCTGACCGCGCCGGCCGGACCGAGGAGACCCACGGGACCGACGTCGAGGTGGAGGTGACGCTGTCGCAGCTGCCGGGCCGCGACGGCCGCCCCGCGCAGTACGTCGTCAACGTCCTCGACCTGACCGAGCGTCGCGCCGCCGAGCGCGACCGACGGGCCCGCCTCGAGGCCGAGACCGCGCGTCGTACCGCCGAGGACCTCGCCCACGCCCGCTCGCAGCTGCTCGCGGCCGTCGGTCACGAGGCCCGCACACCGATCCAGGCGATCGTCGGCTTCGCCGAGCTGCTCGGCACGATCGACCTCGACGAGGCACGCCGCCACGAGGCGCTCGACCACATCGGCGCCGCCGCCGGGCACGTGATGGACCTGCTCACCGACGTGCTCGACCTCAGCCGCGTCGAGGCCAACGCCCTACCGCTGGTGCTCGAGCCCGTGGGCGTCGAGGAGGTGGTCGGCGACGTCCTCGGCCTGCTCTCGACCAAGGCGCAGCAGCGCCAGGTCACGCTGTCGTGCCGCGTCGGCGACGAGGTCGTCCACGCCGACCGACGGCGGCTGCGCCAGGTGCTCCTCAACCTCGTCGGCAACGCGATCCGGCACGGCGACGTCGGCGGTCGGGTGGTCGTGAGGTCGGCCCCGGGACCCGAACCGGCCGACCTGTGCGTGCTCGTCGAGGACGACGGCCCGGGCATCCCGCCCGAGCTGCTGCCCCGCATCTTCACGCCGTTCGCCCACGCCCACCCGGGCACGGCGTCGCGCCGCGCGACCGCGGACGAGCCCGGTGTCGAGGAGAGCGTCGGGCTCGGGCTCGGCCTGGCCCACGGGCTCGTCGGCGCCATGGCCGGGGAGCTGCGCGTGGGCTGCTCCACGAGCGCCGGCACCTGCATGGAGCTGCGCCTCCCGCGCGCGGGAGCCCCGCGACCGTGACACCCACAGACCTCGCGCGCGCCGACGTCGCGCCGAGCCCGGGCCGGACCGGCCGCGGGAACCCACCGAAGGGAAGCGACCACCCATGACCAGCACCCTCTACGCCGCCTACCGCCACCCCGAGGACCCCGAGGCCTTCGACCGCCACTACGCCGAGACCCACGCCCCGCTGGGCCTGGCCCTGCCGGGGCTGCGGTCATTCACCGGGACCCACCCCGGCCCCGGGCCCGACGGGGCGGCACCGGCCTACTACTTCGTCGCCGCCCTGGCCTTCGACGACGACGCGGCCATGAACGCCGCCCTCTCGGGCCCCGAGGGAGCCGCCGCCGTGGCCGACCTGGCCAACTTCGCCGGCGCCGGGGTCGACCTGATGACCGGGTCGACGACCAGCTACCTCTGAGGCCCACCGGCATCCCGGCGTCGTGACGACCCTGCCCCGCTGTGCCCCGGACGCGGCCCCGGACGCGGCCTGGGACGCGGCCTCGGAGCCGAGGCCGTACGCCGTGACCGCCGTCGTGCCCGTCAAGGCGCTCACCCGCGCCAAGACGCGGCTCGACCTGCCCGCCGAGCAGCGGCAGGCCCTCGCGCTGGCGTTCGCGCTCGACACCGTCACCGCGCTCCTGGGCAGCGCCGACGGGGCCGACGGGGCCGACGGGGCCGACGGGGCTCAGGGGTCCGGCGTGGCCGACGTCCTCGTGGTGACCTCCGACCCGGTCGTCACCGACCACCTGCGACGGCTCGCGGTCCGGATCGTCCCGGACGTGGGCGCCGGCCTGGGGGCGGCGGTCCACCGCGGCGTGCAGGTCGCGACGCGGTGGCGCCCGGCGGCCGGGGTGCTCGTGGTCCCGGCCGACCTGCCGTGCCTGCGGTCCGTCGACGTCGCGGCCGTGGTCGGCTCGGCCCACGGGGGCGCCTTCGTGCCGGACCGGTCGGCGACCGGCACGACCCTGCTGGTGCACCCGCCCGGCGGCGAGGTGCCCCTGCACTACGGACCAGGGTCGGCCGACAAGCACCGTGCCGCCGGGCTGGACCCGCTGCGCGGCGCCCCGGTCCGGGCCCGCCACGACGTCGACACCCTCGACGACCTGCGGGCCGCCACGATGCTGGGACTGGGCGCGCAGACCGCGGCCCGGGTGGCCGCGCTGGACCTCAGTCCACGCTGGAGTCCTCGCTCGCGGCCCACCCCGTGACGCGGACGATCCGGCAGACCAGCACGCGGTGGAACGGCTTGTCGGCGTACTGCGGGACGGTGGTGGCCAGCCGGTCGGCCAGCTCGTCGAGGAGCGCGGCCGGCGGGTCCTCGACGTGCTCGAGGTCGGCGCGCACCCACCACAGCCGCGACCAGTCCTCGGTCTCCCAGCGCTCGATGAGCAGGGAGCCGCGCGGGTCGGCGGCGAGGTTGTCCTCGCGTTGCAGCCGCGACGACGCCTTGGGCTTGACCCGGTCGATCGGCACCCCGACGTGCCCGTCGGAGCTGACGGCGTAGACGACCGGCTGGGGGTCGGGGCCCCGCTCGGGGTGCAGGGTGCAGAGCACGCCGTGCACGTGCTCGCCCAGGCGGGCCCGGGCCTTCTCCTCGTTCAACCTCATCGCGCTGCTCCCAGGGTCGTGGACGGTGGGCGGACAAGGTCCAGCCTCGCCGATGACACCACCCCGGACAATCATGCGTTCCTCAACGCTGACGCAGGTCCCTTGACCGGTCGGCGAGGAGCGGGCGAGGTTGTCGGGATGAACCTCGCCACGTGGGTCGAGCGTCACGGCCGACACCTCAGGGACCGACCGGCACTGGCCGAGGGGGACCGGGTCCACGCGACCTGGGCCGAGCTGGCGGCGCGGGTCGCGGGTGCCGCGGCGGGTCTGCGCGACCAGCTCGGCCTCGCGCCCGGCGACCGGGTCGCCATCGTGATGCGCAACCGGCCGGAGTACCTCGAGGTGCTCTACGCCGTGTGGCACGCCGGCCTGGTCGCCGTGCCCGTCAACGCGCGGCTCCACCGCGACGAGGTCGCCTACATCCTCGGCGACAGCGGCACCCGGGTGGTCGTCACCGACGACGAGCACGCCACCGACGTCGACGCCCTCGTCGCAACCGTCGCGTCGGTCGAGGCCTCGGTGCACGCCCCGGGGCCCGGGTGGGACCGGCTCACCGGTACGCCGCCGACGGGCCTGGTCGACCGCGCCCCCGACGACGCGGCGTGGTTGTTCTACACCAGCGGCACCACCGGGCGCCCCAAGGGCGCGACGCTCACGCACCGCAACCTGCTGATGGCCTCGTTGAGCTACTTCGCCGACATCGACCCGGTGTCGGCCCACGACAGCGTCCTGCACGCGGCGCCGCTCTCCCACGGCTCGGGCCTCTACGGGCTGCCGCACGTGGCGCGCGGCGCGGTCAGCGTCTTCCCGGCGTCGGGGGCCCTCGACGGCGCCGAGCTGCTGGCCCTGCTCGAGCGGTGGCCGGGCCTGTCGTTCTTCGCCGCGCCGATCATGGTGCGACGGCTCGCGGCCGACCCGGCGCTGCAGGGGGCCGACCTGTCCGGCCTGAAGACGATCATCTACGGCGGGGCGCCGATGTACCTCGCCGACCTCGAGGCCGCGCTCGACACGTTCGGGCCCCGCCTGGCCCAGATCTACGGGCAGGGCGAGACCCCCATGACGATCACCGGCCTGTCCAAGGCCGACCACGCCGACCGCGACCACCCGCGCTGGCGCGAGCGCGTGCAGGGCGTCGGCTTCCCCCGTACCGACGTCGAGGTGCGGGTCGTCGACGAGGATGACCGCGAGGTGCCGGCCGGGGAGGTCGGCGAGGTCGTCGTGCGCGGCGACGTCGTGATGGCCGGCTACTGGCAGCAGCCCGAGGCCACCGCGCAGACGCTGCGGGGCGGCTGGCTGCACACCGGCGACCTGGGCAGCGTCGACGACGACGGGTTCCTCACCCTGCGCGACCGTTCCAAGGACCTCATCATCAGCGGGGGGATGAACATCTACCCCCGCGAGGTCGAGGAGGTGCTGCTGCGCCACCCGGGGGTGCAGGCCGTCGCCGTGGTGGGACGCGAGGACCCCGAGTGGGGCGAGGCGGTGGTCGCCTTCGTCGTGCCCGCGGGGGACCCGCCGTCGGTCGAGGACCTCGACACGACCTGCACCGACCACATCGCGCGGTTCAAGCGCCCCAAGGACTACCGGTTCGTCGACGCGCTGCCCACCAACAACTACGGCAAGGTCCTCAAGCGTGAGCTGCGCGAGCGGCTCGCGCAGGAGACGGGCGCGCGCTGACCGGGGCCGCAGCCGGGGTCCGGGCAGCGTTGAGGAAACCATGATCCGAAGGACCCTTGCGGCGCCCTCCGCCCCGGTTGTTAGGTACGTCACAAAGGGCCGTGTCGAGGCTCACCGACGACCTCGCCCCACCCCAGGCCCCCGTCCGCCCGAGGAGATGTCGCCCAGATGAAGCTCGCCCTCTACCTACCCACCTTCCGCAACCACGTGACCGTCCAGGAGCTGGCCGACCTCACCGACCTGGCCGAGGAGCTCGAGTTCGACTCGGTCTGGACGCTCGACCGGATCATCGTCCCGGAGGCCTCCGACCGCGGGGAGATGAAGTACCCGTTCGGGATGATGGACCAGTTCCCGCTGCAGATGCCGGTGCAGTCGAAGGGCAAGTGGTTCCAGGGCTGGCCGATCCTGCCGTGGCTGGCCGCCCGTACCGAGAAGGTGCGTATCGGCATGAGCATCACCGACACCCCGTACCGCGCGCCGGCCGTCTTCGCCGCCGAGTGCGCGACCATCGACCACCTGTCCAACGGGCGGCTCAACGTCGGTGTCGGGGCCGGCTGGATGCCCGAGGAGTTCGCCGCCTCGAGCGCCACCCACCTCTTCCCTCGGCGGCACGCGCACGTGCGCGAGACCATCGAGATCTGCCAGGGCATCTGGCAGAACGAGATCTTCGAGTACCACGGCGAGTTCGCCGACTTCGAGCCCGCCGGGTTCGGCCACCAGCCGTTGCAGAAGCCTGGCCCGCCGATCTACTTCAGTGGTCTGAAGGACCCCAAGCGTTCGGCGCTGCGCATCTCGAAGTACGGACTCAAGGGCTGGATCGGCATCCAGGACACCCCCACCGAGCTGGCCAACTGGCGCAAGGCGATCAGCGACGAGCTCGAGCCGCTCGGCGGCAACATCGACGACGTCGAGATGTGCAGCATGATCTGGTTCACCATCACCGACACCGAGGTCGACCAGACCGACAACCTCAAGCTCACCAACCTGCTGGTCGGCACCGAGCAGCAGATCACCGACCGGCTCAAGGCCTACCAGGAGGCCGGCATGGCGATGCCGCTGATCTGGCCGCCGTTCGCCGACGTACCGGTGTCGAAGACGCTCGACGACCTCAAGCGCCTCAAGAACGACATCATGCCGAAGGTCGAGGCCGGCTAGGCCGGCTAGGCCGGCTAGGCCGGCTAGGCCGGCTGGGCCGGGGTGAGGGCGTCGAGCACCCACTCGGCGTACGCCGTCGCCTCGGCCGGGTCGACGTCGGGCGACCCGACGCGCGGGGAGAAGTTGAGGTCGACGAAGGCCTCGGTGACTCCCTGCGCGCCGAGGCGGCCCAGGTCGTCGAGCACCTGCTCGCGGGTGCCGTGGAAGGGCTGCCGTCCGGGCCCGGGGTCGGTGTCGACCAGGTCGACCACGGCCCGCACCAGGATCCGCAGCGCCGCCGGGTCGCGCCCGGCCTCCTTGGCGCCGGCGCGCACCAGCGCGACCTGGTCGCCGAGCCGGCCGACGTCCTCGCGGGTGCTGCTGATCCAGCCCTGGGCGAGCCGTCCGGCCCGTCGCAGCGCGGCGGGCGCAGACCCACCGAGCAGGACCGGCGGGTGAGGCTGCTGGACCGGTCGCAGGCCCGTGTGGGAGCGGGGGACGGTGTAGAACTCGCCGCTGTGCTCGACCGGGTCCTGGGTCCACAGCGCCGTCAGGCAGCGTAGGTAGTCCTCCATCCGCGCGCCGCGCCGCTCGTAGGGCACGCCCGCGGCGGCGTACTCGTGCGGCAGCCAGCCGATCCCGAGGCCGACCGTGAGCCGGCCCGCGCACAGGTGGTCCAGCGTGGTCATGGCCTTGGCCAGCACCGCGGGCGCGGTGAAGGGCGCGCACAGGGTCGCGGTGCCGAGGCCGATCCGCTCGGTGTGCCCTGCGACGTAGGCGAGCGGCAGCACTGCGTCGTGCACCGCGCGGTACGACGCGTCGTCGGCCGGGCGGGCCGTCGGGTTGTGCGCGGCGTCCCACGACGGGTCGAGCCCTCCGTCGGCGGGGTAGAGCACCCGCTGGAAGGTCCACAGCGACGCGTAGCCGAGCTCCTCGGCGCGGCGGGCGACCCGCAGCATCGTCGTCGGCGTCGCCCAGCTGCCCGACGCCGGCAGGCCGAACCCCAGCAGCGGCATGTCGTCGTTCACAGGGAAATCCTGCCACTACCCTCGCCTGGTGCCTACCTGCGAGCGCGCCCCGGCATCGCGATGAGTCCGGCCCTCCTCGCCGGTCTGCACGCCGTCAGCACCTCGAGACCCAGGAGTCACCGATGAAGCTGCTTCTCACGTCCGGGGGCGTCACCAACCCCAGCATCGAGACCGCCCTGGTCGACCTGCTGGGCAAGCCGGTCTCCGAGGCCGACGCGTTGTGCATCCCGACCGCGCAGTGGGGCCACCCGATGTGCTCGCCGGCCTCGGCGTTCCGGTTCGTGGCGGGGCGGGGGACCGGCACCATGTGCGACCTCGGATGGCGCTCGGTCGGCCTGCTCGAGCTCACCGCGCTGCCCTCGATGGACGCCGAGCGCTGGGTGCCGTGGGTGCGCGAGGCCGACGTGCTGCTGGTCGACGGGGGCGACGCGACCTACCTGTGTCACTGGTTGCGCGAGTGCGGCCTGGCCGACCTGCTGCCGTCGCTGACCGACACGACCTGGGTCGGCGTGAGCGCCGGCAGCATGGTCATGACGCCGCGGATCGGCGACGACTTCGTCCAGTGGGGCGGGGCGCAGGACGACCGCACCCTCGGCGTCGTCGACTTCTCGATCTTCCCCCACCTCGACGTCTTCCCGTCCAACACGATGGCGGCGGCCGAGAGCTGGGCCGCCGGGCTGGAGGGGCCGTCGTACGTCATGGACGACCAGAGCGCGATCCGGGTCGTGGACGGCGTCGTCGACGTCGTCTCGGAGGGGGAATGGCGACACCTCCCCGGCTAGTGCCCCGAGGGAGGGCCTAGGCCAGGTCGAGCACCACGTCGCCGAGCACGGGAGCGCCGTCGCGGTCGCCGCCGGACACCGTCGCGGTGCCGACGATGCGGCCGTCGTCGTGCCAGCCGCGCACCGCGATGGTCTCGCCGGGGAACACGACCCCCGCGAACTTCGCGGCGAACCCGCCGACCCGGGTGGCGTCACCGCCGAGCAGGGCGTCGGTGAGCTCGCGCAGCACGATGCCGTAGGAGCACAGCCCGTGCAGGATCGGCGCCGGGAAGCCGGCGGCCTTGGCGAAGTCGGGGTCGGCGTGCAGCGGGTTGCGGTCGCCGCACAGCCGGTAGAGCAGCGCCTGCTGCGGCGTCACGGCGTACGTCGTCTCGGCGTCGGGGGCGCGGTCGGGCACCTCGACCGGGGTCGACGAGCCGCGGTCGCCGCCCCAGCCGCCCTCGCCCTTGACGAAGATCGAGGAACGCGTGGTCCACAGGGCCTCGCCGGACCCCGACCGGGCGACGGCCTCCTGCCAGATGACCGCCGCCTTGCCCTTGTCCCAGACGTCGGTGAGCGTGGTCGAGACGGTCGCGGTGCCCGAGGTCGGCAGCGGTCCGTGCACGGTGACCGACTGGGAGCCGTGCACCACCTGCGCGAGGTTGATGTCGCACCCGGGCAGGTCGAGGGGCGGCGGGTCGGTCTCGTGGAAGGTCGGTGCCACGACGCCGAACGACGGCAGCACCTGCAACCCGGGGCCGTCGAGGGTGTAGGCCAGCGCCGCGGGGTCGAGGTTGTCACCGTCACGGGATCCCGCGCCGATCGCCAGGTGGTAGAGCAGCACGTCGCTGGCCGACCACGAGAAGGTGCGCTCGCCGAGGTCGGCGCCGATCGCGACCGAGGGATCGATGGGCATCAGGCGGTCTTCTTCTCGGCGACCGAGGGCACGGCGGTGCGCGCGATGTCCTCGGCGGCCAGGTAGCCGAAGACGATGGCGGGCCCGATCGTCGCGCCCGGCCCGGCGTAGGTGTGGCCCATCACGGCCGACGACACGTTGCCGGCGGCGTAGAGGCCCTCGATGACCGAGCCGTCGGCGCGCAGCACGCGCGCCCGCTCGTCGGTGAGCAGTCCGCCCTTGGTGCCGAGGTCGCCGGGCACGATCTTGACGGCGTAGAACGGCGCCTGGTCGATCACGTGCAACGAGGGGTTGGGCTTGACCGTCGGGTCGGAGTAGTACTTGTCGTAGCCGGAGACACCGCGGTGGAAGTCGGCGTCGTCGCCGGTGCGGGCGAACTCGTTGAAGCGCTCGAGCGTGGCCCGCAGGTTGTCGGCGGGCACGTCGATCTCGGCGGCGAGCGCCTCGATCGTGGCCGCCTTCTTGACGGTGCCGTGCTTGTACCAGCGGCCCGGGAAGGGCTGGCGCGGCATGAGGCCGGCGAAGAGGTAGCGGTTGCGGTAGCGCTGGTCGATGACCATCCACGACGGCACGTGACCGACCCCGGTGGCCTCGCCGTCGTACATCGCGTGCACGGCCTCGACGTAGGGCAGCGCCTCGTTCATGTAGCGCTTGCCGTCCTGGTTGACGATGATCGAGCCCGGCAGGTTGCGCTCGGCCAGGCAGAACCACGGGCCGCCGGGCAGCGGGATCGTCGGGCCCCACCAGGCGTCGTCGAGCAGGCCGGTCTGCGCGCCCGCGGCGATGCCGGCGAGGATGCCGCCGCCGGTGTTGAACTCCGAGCCCGTCGTCCAGTCGACCGAGGTGGGCTGCGGCTGGTACTTCTCGCGCATCTCGAGGTTGCGCTCGAAGCCGCCGCTGCCGAGGATCACCCCGCGCCGCGCGCGCACGACGTGCTCGACGCGGTCGTCGCCGGTGCCGCGCAGCACCTTGACGCCCGCGACGCGACCGTCCTCGATGAGCAGCCCGGTCAGCTCGGTCTCGTAGTGCACGGGCACGCCGGCGTCGATCAGGCCCTTGCGCAGGCCGATCGCGATGGCGTTGCCCATCGCGTACATCCGGCGCCGCAGCGCGAGGCTGACGATCCGCTTGAGCAGGACCTTGGCCATCGTCACCGGGCCGCGCAGGGTGCGGATGCCGAGGTTGATCTTCCGGAAGTCGGCCTGGGTGACGATCATGTTGGCCGGTGCCTTGGCGTACTGCGGGTGGAGCCGGTCGAGCTCGTCGCCCAGGAAGCGCGCGTCGATCGGGATCGGCTCGCAGCTGCGGCCCTTGAGCCGGCCGCCGGGGGCCTCCGGGTGGTAGTCGGCGTAGTCCTTGACCCACTCGAAGCGCAGCGGGGTGTGGGCCTTGACGAAGTCCATCACCTCGGCGCCACGCTCGATGAAGGTGTCGCGGCGCACCTTGGGCACCACGTCGCCGACGATCGAGTCGAGGTAGCGCTTGGACTCCTCGAGGCTGTCGGCCTGCCCGGCCTCGTGCAGCGCGTAGTTGCCGGGGATCCAGACGCCGCCGCCGCTGCGCGCCGTCGACCCGCCGAAGTAGGCCGACTTCTCCAGCAGGACGGTGTCGAGTCCCTGCTTCGACGCGGCCAGTGCTGCGCTCATACCGGCGCCACCGGCGCCCACGACGACGACGTCCACCTCAGCAGGCAGTGGGGTGCTCATGGCGCGAAACTGTAACAGGTTCTAGTATTGACCGGTGACCTCTCAGCCCACCCTCGCGGGCGACATCCAGGCCGCGGTCGAGCGGCTCGACGCGGCCCTGGCGACCCGCGTCCCGTGCGCCGCGGTGCGTGACCTCATCGGCACCGACGACCTCGAGGCGGCGTACGCCGTCCAGCAGGGCCTCGTCCAGCGCCGGCTCACCGGGGGAGCGACCGTGGTCGGCCGCAAGATCGGCGCGACCTCGAAGGCCGTGCAGGACCAGCTCGGCGTCGACCAGCCCGACTTCGGCTACCTGCTCGACGACATGGACGTCTCCTACGGCGCCCTGCCGGTCGGCGACGGCGGCAGGCCGATCTCGATGCGCACGCTGGTGCAGCCGCGCGTCGAGGCCGAGGTGGCCTTCGTCCTGGGCGCCGACATCGCACCCGACACCGAGGGCGAGATCACCCTCGAACGGGTGCGCGCCGCCGTCGACGTGGCGCTGCCGGCGCTCGAGATCGTCGACTCCCGCATCACCGGGTGGGACATCGGCTTCACCGACACCGTCGCCGACAACGCCTCCAGCGGCCTCTACGTGGTGGGCCGCGACGGCCTGCCGCTGTCGCAGGTCGAGCCGCGCGACGTCGAGATGTCGCTGACGATCAACGACGAGGTCCGCTCCACCGGCAACGGCGCCGCCTGCCTGGGCGACCCGCTCGAGGCGCTGCGCTGGCTCGCCGTCCAGGCCTTCCGGTTCGGTGACCCGCTGCGCGCCGGTCACCTGGTCCTGTCGGGGGCCCTGGGCCCCTTCGTGCCGTTCGCCCCGGGTGACCGGGTGACGGCGTCCATCAGCGGCTTCGCCCCGCTGACCGTGCAGTTCGAGGAGTAGACGTGTCCCACAAGCTCACCGCCGCGATCGTCGGGCCCGGCAACATCGGCACCGACCTGCTCTACAAGCTGCTGCGCTCCGACGTGATCGAGCCGCGCTGGATGATCGGCGTCGACGCCTCGTCCGAGGGTCTGCGCCTGGCCGCCGAGAAGGGCCTCGAGGCCAGCCACGAGGGCGTCGACTGGCTGCTCAAGCAGGACGTGCTGCCCGACCTGATCTTCGAGGCCACCTCCGCCTACGTGCACCGCGAGTACGCCCCGCGCTACGAGGAGGCCGGCATCGTCGCGATCGACCTGACGCCGGCGGCCGTGGGCCCTGCGGTCATCCCGCCGGTCAACGGCCAGGAGCACGTGGGCGCGCCCAACGTCAACATGATCACCTGCGGCGGGCAGGCCACGATCCCCATGGTGGCCGCGGTCTCGCGGGCAGCCACGGTCACCTACGCCGAGATCGTCGCGTCGGTCTCCTCGATGTCGGCCGGCCCCGGCACCCGCGCCAACATCGACGAGTTCACCCGCACCACCGCCGCCGGGGTCGAGACGATCGGCGGGGCCCAGCGGGGCAAGGCGATCATCATCCTCAACCCGGCCGAGCCGCCGATGATCATGCGCGACACCATCTTCTGCGCCGTGCCGCCCGACGCCGACCGCGACGCGATCGTGGCGTCGGTGTTCGCCATGGAGAAGGCCGTCCAGGAGTACGTCCCGGGCTACCGGCTGCTGCAGGAGCCGCAGATCGACGAGCCGTCGGCGGCCACCCGGGGCGACGTCAAGGTCTCGATCTTCGTCGAGGTCGAGGGCGCCGGCGACTACCTGCCGCCCTACGCCGGCAACCTCGACATCATGACCGCGGCCGCCACCCAGGTCGCCCAGAACATCGCCCGTCACAAGCTGGGAGCCTCCGCATGACCCACGACGCCGCCACCAGGGACACCCTGCCCCGCACCTGGTCCGACGACCTCGACCTGCGCCTGACCGACACCTGCCTGCGCGACGGGTCGCACCACAAGCGGCACCAGTTCACCGCCCAGGAGGTGCACGACATCGTCGAGGCGCTCGACGACTCCGGCGTGCCGGTGATCGAGGTGACCCACGGCGACGGCCTCGGCGGCTCGTCGTTCAACTACGGCTTCTCGCGCACCCCCGAGCAGGAGCTCATCAAGATCGCGGCCGAGACGGCCAAGCGCGCCAAGATCGCGTTCCTGATGCTCCCGGGGGTCGGCACCAAGGACGACATCCGCGCCGCGCAGGACAACGGCGGCCAGATCTGTCGGATCGCCACGCACTGCACCGAGGCCGACACCTCGATCCAGCACTTCGGCCTGGCGCGCGAGCTGGGGCTCGAGACCGTCGGCTTCCTGATGATGAGCCACACCCAGCCGCCCGAGGTGCTCGCCAAGCAGGCGCGGATCATGGTCGACGCCGGCACCCAGTGCGTCTACGTCGTCGACTCCGCGGGTGCCCTGGTCATGGAGCAGACCGCCGACCGCGTCGCCGCCGTCGTCGCCGAGATCGGCCACGAGGCCACCGTCGGCTTCCACGGCCACGAGAACCTCGGCCTGGGCGTCGCCAACACCGTCATCGCCGCCCGCGCCGGCGCGACCCAGATCGACGGCTCGGTGCGGCGCTTCGGCGCCGGCGCCGGCAACACGCCGCTCGAGGCGTTCGTCGGGGTCTGCGACAAGCTCGGCTGGCGCACCGGCATCGACTTTCTCACCATCGTCGACGCTTCCGAGGACGTCATCAAGCCGGCCATGCCCGAGGAGTGCCAGCTCGACCGGATGACGCTGATGATGGGCTACGCCGGGGTCTACTCCAGCTTCCTCAAACACGCGGGCAACGCCGCCGAGCGCTACGGCGTGTCCGGCGCCAAGATCCTGCTCGAGGCCGGGCGCCGCAAGCTCATCGGCGGCCAGGAGGACCAGCTCATCGACATCGCGCTGATGCTGAAGGCCGAGCAGGACAAGGCCGCCGCCAACAGCTGACAGCGCCGGTCAGCCGCGTAGCCACCCCATCGCCGCGGCGACGTCGTCCTCGGGGCTGCGGTCGCCCGCGTCCTCGTCGTACGACGTCACGGCGCCGCGCAGACGTGCGGCCAGCCACCGCGTGTGCGACGGGGGAGCGGCGGCGTCGGCGGTGCGGTGGGTCAGCAGCACGGGGACGTCGACCGTCGACAGGTTGAAGCCCCACGGCCGGGTCAGGGCGAAGGTGTCGTCGACCGCCCCGGAGACGCCCTGCAGCGCCTGCTCGCGCACGATCTCGCGGAACCGCTCGGCGACGCGGGGGTCGAGCGAGCCGAGGTCCTGGCCGAGGGTGTCGACCAGCTCGTCCTGCTGGGCCTGGCGCTCGCGCACGACCCGGATCTCGCTCTCGGCGACCCATTGCAGCATCGCCTCGCCGTCGGGCAGGTCGGCCACCCAGTCGCGGCGCTGCAGGCCCCCGGGCCCGACGGGCGCCGGGCCGGACCGGCTCTCGACGCGGACGACGCGGTCGGGCAGCAGGGCCGCGCAGGCCAGGGCGTGGGGTCCGCCGCCGGAGGTGCCGGTGACCGCGAACCGGTCGAGCCCGAGGTGCTCGGCGACCGCGAGCACCGCGGTCGTCGCGGAGGCGACGGAGCGACCACGCTGACGCGACGACTGCCCGTAGCCCGGGCGGTCGAGCGTGACGTAGCGGACGCCGGCTCGCGCGTAGACGTCGTCGTCGGGCCAGCGCGAGAGCCGGCACCCCGGGGTGCCGTGCAGGCCGAGCACCGGGAAGCCGGCCGGGTCGCCGCCGTCGAGGAACGTGACCACGCCCCCGTCGGGGGTCGGTGCCGACGCCACGGGCCCCGTCGTCGACCCGGTCACCGGTCGAGCCCCACGAGCAGCCGGTCGAGCGTCTCGTGATCGCCGTCGGCGACGAACGCGGTCTCGTGGCCGCACGCCGCGTCGACCACCACCTGGGCCTTGGTCGGGCGGGTGGGGGAGCGGCGGTCGCCGAGGGTGAGCACCCGGGTGCCGGGGGCGGCGAAGACCGAGAGGTGCAGCGCCGACCCGGACAGCCCGGCGAGGACCTCGGCGCCGCGGACGGCGGCCACCTGCTCGGCGATCGACAGGGTCTCGGGGTGGACGACGGCGAAGCCGGCGGCCGCGAACCGCGCGTCGAGGCGGGCGTCGTCCTCGGCCTCGGTGCGGGCCCGCTCGGCGCTGTCCTCGGCGTGGAAGCGGGTGCGCGACAGGTAGACGCGTCGGTCGGGGCCACGGGTGCCGACGGCCCCCGAGACCCGCTGCCACAGGCGGACGGCCTCCTCGTGGGCCCAGCGCTTGAGGAGCACCGGCCGTGACGGCACGACGAGGCGCTCGACGCGCAGGTCGCGGCCGTGGACGACGCGCAGCCCGGCCGGGTCGTAGCCCGCCAGGGTCATCAGGTCGTGCTGCCAAGGCGCCAGCCGCGGCGTCTGGAGACGACGGTGCGGGTCGGTGAGCGGGCCGCGGGCCGGGCGGTGGGCCAGGACCCCGGCCAGCGGCGGCAGGTCGGCGGGGTCGGGCCACAGGTTGGTCAGGTGCTCGAGCAGGAAGTGCCCGAAGTGCCCGGCGACGTGGCCGGCGTAGAGCCACGTGCCCTCGAGACGGCGTACGTCGGTGGGCGGGTCGACCTGCTCGGGGTCGGCGGCGATCGGGTTGAGCCGGTCGCCGTGCCAGCGCCGTTGCGAGGCGCGCACCAGGGTGCCGTCGGCGTCGTGGACGGCGCCGCGGATCCAGCGCTGCGGCCCGTCCTCGGTGCGCAGCGGCCCCTGGGCGAACCCGGTCACGACGGCCTCGTCGACCGTGACCAGCTCGACCGGGTCACCCGTGGGCTCGTACGCCGTCTCGGCAGGGCTCCATCCAGCACTCCACCCTGTGCTCGCCTCCATGCGCCGGACCCTACGGCCCCGGCCCGAGGGGCGCGCGGCAGCCGGGCGCCGCAGGTGCTGGACGGGCGCTAGCACGCTTGCTAGCGTCACACCGTGTCGCAGACAACCAGGCAACGTCGCCTCGCCCTCTCCCGCCGCCTCGCCCTGCCCGTGCCGGCCCCCACCGTGCGCGTCGGCCGCGGGGAGCCGCTGCTGCTGCTCCACCCGTTCACCACCTCGCACGACGTGTGGGCCGAGGTGGTCCCCACCCTCGCACACGAGCACGAGGTCGTCGCCGCGACGCTCCCGGGCCACTGGGGCGGACCCGCCCTGCGGCGCCGCGACGTCTCGCTCACGGCGTACGCCGACGGGGTCGAGGCGCTGCTCGACGAGCTCGGCTGGGAGGCGGCGCACCTGGTCGGCAACTCGATCGGCGGGTGGCTGGCCTTCGAGCTGGCCCGCCGCGGTCGCGCGCTCTCGGTCACCGCGATCGCCCCGGCCGGCAGCTGGACGCGCTGGTCGCGCGAGGAGATCGTGGTGGGGGTCAAGTTCCTCGGCCTCTACGGCGCCTCGCTGCTCGGCAACGCGCTCGGCGAGCACGTCACCCGACTGCCGCTGCGCCCGGTCGTGCTCAAGGCCGTGAGCCACCGACCCGGTCGCGTCTCGCGCGAGCGGGCCGACAACCTGCTGCGCGCCGCTACCCGGTGCCCGTCGTTCTTCGCGTTCATCCTGTCCGAGCTGCGCGGCGCGGTGACGACCGACGTGACCGGCCTCGACGCCGAGGTCCCGGTCCGCCTGGTCCTGTGCGAGAAGGACCTCCTGCTGCCTCCCGACCGCTACGGCACGCCGTACGTCGAGGCGATGCCGGCGGCCGACGTCGTCGTGCTCGAGGGGCTCGGCCACATCCCGATGTTCGAGGACCCCGACCGCGTGGCCGCCACGATCCTCGAGCACGTGCGCGTCCACCGGCTGTCAGACGGGGCCGACCGGGCCGACACGGCCTAGCGCCGCCTGGTGCAACGCGGTCGCCGGGCGCCTGTGCCGCGGGGCGCGCTGGACCAATACTAGAACGTGTTCTAGTCTTGTCCCAGAACCCGCCCATGCCACAGGAGGCACCACCATGTCCCAGGCCGTCCTCGATGGCGTTCGAGACCTGCTCCCCAGCCTGCGCGAGCGCGCGGACGAGACCGAGCGACTGCGCGTGGTGCCCGATGCCTCCATCAAGGAGCTCGAGGAGACCGGGTTCTTCAAGCTGCTGCAGCCCCGGCGCTTCGACGGGTTCGAGGCCGACCCGATCGACTTCTACACCGCGGTGCGCGACATCGCCGGCGCGTGCGGGTCGACCGGCTGGGTCTCCAGCGTGGTCGGGGTCCACCCCTGGCAGGTGGCGCTGTTCTCCGACGAGGCCCAGCAGGCCGTGTGGGGCCAGGACACCCACACCCGCCTGAGCTCCTCCTACGCGCCGACCGGCAAGGCCACGGTCGCCGAGGGCGGCTACCAGCTGTCGGGCAAGTGGAGCTTCTCGTCGGGCGCCGACCACTGCTCGTGGGTGCTGCTCGGCGGCCTGGTGTTCAACGCCGAGGGCCAGGTCGTCGACTTCAAGACCTTCATGGTGCCGCGCGACAAGTACACGATCATCGACGTCTGGCACATGGTCGGGCTCGCCGGCACCGGTTCCAACGACATCGTCGTCGACGACGTGTTCGTCCCCGAGGCGTTCACGCTGAGCATGGGCGAGACCGGCCAGTGCCGCGGCCCGGGTCAGCAGCAGAACACCTCCGACCTCTACAAGCTGCCGTTCCACTCGATCTTCACCGGCACCATCACCACCCCGATCATCGGCCTGGCCATGGGGGCCTACGCCGAGCACGTCGAGATGCAGCGCAAGCGCAGCCGCGCCGCCTACCTCGGCGAGAAGGCCTCGCTCGACCCGTTCGCCGCCGTCCGCATCGCCAAGGCGTCCTCCGAGATCGACGCCGCGTGGGCGCTGCTGGTGGGCAACATCCGCGAGGCGCAGTCCTACGTCGCCAAGGGCGAGCAGATCCCGCTGCGCACCCGGCTCAAGGTGCGCCGCGACCAGGTGCTCGGCAGCCAGCGCGCGATCGACGCCATCGACGCGCTCTTCGAGGCCTCCGGCGGTCGGGCCCTGGCCAACGGCACCTACCTGCAGCGCGCCTGGCGCGACGCCCACGCCGGTCGGGTGCACGCCGCCAACGACCCCGAGCGGGCCCTGCAGATGTTCGGCGCCCACGAGTTCGGCCACAAGGTCGACCCCGGGATGTACTGATCCGATGGCCGACGTGACCCCTCTCAGCAAGCAAGCCACCCGTCGTTCCGCCAAGGCGGGCGACCTCACCCTCAACTACCACGAGGCGGGCGAGCCCACCGGTGTCGGCGGCGACCTGCCGCTGGTGATGCTGCACGGCGGCGGCCCCGGTGCCAGCGCCTGGAGCAACTTCGGACCGGCGCTGCCCCACTTCGCCGCGACGTTCCGCACCCTGCTGGTCGACCAGCCGGGCTTCGGCGGCTCCGACAAGCCGCCTGTCGTCGGCAACTTCTACCGCCACGCGGCCGACCACGTCGTACGCCTGCTCGACGAGCTCGGCATCGCCAAGGTGCACCTGCTCGGCAACAGCCTCGGCGGCGGCACCGCGATGCGCCTGGCGCTGACCCACCCCGACCGCGTCGGTCGGCTGGTGCTCATGGGGCCGGGCGGGCTGAGCCTCAACCTCTTCCACGCCGACCCCACCGAGGGCGTGCAGCGGCTGATGGAGTTCGGGGCCGACCCCACGCGCGAGCGGCTGCGGGCCTTCATCTCCACGATGGTCGTCGACCAGTCGCTGGTCACCGACGAGCTGGTCGAGGAGCGTTTTGCCGACGCGACCGCGCCCGGCGCCCAGGAGGCGATGCGCTCGATGGGCATGAGCTTCTTCAACCCGGAGACCGCCGAGGACGGGATGCTGTGGCGCGAGGCCCACCGGCTGCGCAAGCACACCCTGCTCACCTGGGGCCGCGAGGACCGCGTCAACCCGCTCGATGGCGCGATGGTGGCGCTCAAGCTGATCCCCAAGGCGTCGCTGCACGTCTTCCCCAACTGCGGTCACTGGGCGCAGATCGAGGCGGCCTCAGAGTTCGCCGAGATCACCACCGCTTTCCTGGCCCGCCACGTCGAGCGGGTCTCGACGAGCTCGACCACCGGAGCACCATGACCATCGACATCCGCTCCATGGGCTACGTCCGCGTCGCCGCCACCGACCTCGGCGCGTGGGCGACGTTCGCCGGCAAGGTGCTCGGGCTCGCTGCGGGCCGCGGCCCTCACCCCGACCACCAGTACTGGCGCATCGACGAGGTCTCGGCTCGACTGGTCGTCTTCCCCTCCGACGTCGACCAGCTCGACTGCGTCGGCTGGGAGGTCGCCGACCCCCGCGCCCTGCAGGAGGCCCGCGAGCACCTGCAGAAGGCCGGCGTCGCCTTCGAGGAGGGCACCCCCGACGAGCTCGCGGAGCGTCGCGTGCAGGACCTCGTCCGCTTCCGCGACCCGTGGGACAACGTCTTCGAGCTCTTCCACGGCATCACCTACGAGTCCCACCCGCTGGTGACGCCGTACGCCGCCACGTTCGTCACCGGCGAACAGGGGATGGGCCACATCGTGCTGCCCGTGCTCGACGACGTCGAGGCGCTGCGGTTCTACACCGACGTCCTGGGCTTCCGACTGCGCGACTCGATGAGCATGCCCGGCGAGTTCGTCGGCAAGGAGCCCGGCTCCAAGGTCTGGCTGCGCTTCCTGGGGGTCAACCCGCGCCACCACTCCCTGGCGTTCCTGCCGATGCCCAACCAGAGCAAGTGCGTCCACGTGATGCTCGAGGTCGACACCCTCGACCACGTCGGCCGCGCGCTGCAGCGGGTCAAGAAGCACAAGGCCCCGCTGTCGGCCACGCTCGGGCGCCACATGAACGACGAGATGGTGTCGTTCTACGTCCGCTCGCCCGGCGGTTTCGACGTCGAGCTCGGCACCGAGGGACTGACCGTCGACGACGCCCGGTGGGTCGCGCGCGAGTCGACGGCCGTCTCGTACTGGGGTCACGACTTCGGCGGCGGGCAGTAGTCATTACCCTGAGCGCGATGCCCGACCTCCCTGAGCCCGAGATCCCCGAGGGGATGAGCGACGACGCGCGCGAGACCTGGCCGAGCCCCCACCTGATCAGCTCGTGGCTCGGTGACCTCGACCAGGACCTTGAGTGGCGCCCGGGCGAGGCCACGACGATCGCTTCCGACGACCCCGAGGTCGTCGCCGCCGCACGCCACTTCCGTGACGTGCTCGGCCGCTTCGCCTCCGGCGTCACCGTGGTGACCACCATGAGCGGCGATCAGCCGGTCGGGCTGACGTGCCAGTCGTTCTCCAGCGTGTCCCTCGACCCGCCGCTGGTGCTCTTCGTGCCCGCCCGCACCTCGCGGGCGTGGCCGCTGATCCAGCGGGCCGGCCGGTTCTGCGTCAACTTCCTGGCCCACGACCAGACCGACCTCAGCAACACGATGGCCAGCCGCGGCATCGACAAGTTCGCCGGGGTCGACTGGACACCGTCGGCGGTGACCGGGTCGCCGACGTTCGCCGGATCCCTGGGCCACGTCGACTGCACGATCCACGCCGTCCACGAGGCCGGCGACCACTACGTCGTCATCGGCAGGGTCGTCGACCTGGTCGCCGGCGACGAGGGTGTCAGCGACCCGCTGCTGTACTTCCAGGGCTCCTACCGCACGACGACCTGACGTGCAGACCGTCACGTTCCCCAGCCACGGCTCGCGTTGCGAGGCGTGGTGGGTCGAGGCCGCCGTCGACGACCTCACGACCGCCGCGGGCGCGCCCTGCGTGGTGATGGCCCACGGCTTCGGCACGACCCGCGACAGCGGCCTGCTGCCCTTCGCCGAGCGGTTCGCGGCCGTCGGCTGCCACGTGCTCGTCCTCGACTACCGCGGGTTCGGCGGCTCCGAGGCCCCGCGCGGGCGGCCGCGCCAGGACGTCGACCACCGGCGCCACCGCGAGGACTACCACGCGGCTGTCGCGTTCGCGCGTGCCCGCGACGACGTCGACGCCGCCCGGATCGCGCTGTGGGGCACGTCGTACTCCGGCGGTCACGTGGTCGCGGTCGCCGCGCAGGACCCGTCGATCGCCGCCGTCGTGAGCCAGGGTGCGGCGATGGACGGGCTCGCGGTCCTGACCGGCAAGGGCCGGGTGCGCGACCCGGCGACCCGTGACCCCGCGAAGGCCCGACGGGTGCTGCGCGCCGTCGCGGCCGACGCGGTGCGGGCGGTCACGCGCCGCGACCCGGTGATGATCCCGTTGCTCGGCGAGGTCGGTTCCGGAGCGCTCATGTCGGGGCCCGGCGCCGTGGAGTTCACGGCGCTGACCGGGCCGTCGTTCCGCAACGAGATGTGCGCGCGCGGGGTGGCCCGGATCGCCCGCAACCGGCCGGTGCGCCTGGCCGGCAACGTGCGCTGCCCGACCCTGCTGGTGGTCGCCGAGCACGACGAGATCGCCCCGCCCGGGGTGATGCTCGAGGTCGCCCGCCGGATCGGTCCGGCGGCCGAGGTGGCGTCCTACGACTGCGCGCACTTCGCGCTCTACCGCGGGGTCGGCGACAGCCTGGACCGGCAGGCGGCGTTCCTGGCGCGGGTCCTCGCGCCCTGACCCTGCCCTTGCCGGGTGCTCAGGCCGGGTGCCGGTCGGTCGCGGCCAGCTCCCGGGTGATGGCGTCGGCCGCGGACGCGGCCCCGGCGAGGCTGTCGGCGATGCTGCGGGTCGTGGCCGTCTGCTCCTCGACGGCGGCCGCGATCGTCGTCTGGCTGCGGTCGATGGTGTCGATGATGTCGGCGATCTCCGAGATGGCCTGGACCGCGGCGGCGGTGCCGAGCTGGATCGCGTCGATCTTCGCGGTGATCTCGGTGGTCGCCGACGCGGTCTCCCGGGCCAGCTCCTTGACCTCGTTGGCCACGACCGCGAAGCCCTTGCCGGACTCACCGGCGCGCGCGGCCTCGATGGTGGCGTTGAGGGCGAGCAGGTTGGTCTGCTGGGCGATCCCGGTGATGGTGCCGATCACCTGCCCGATCTCGCCCGAGGCCTCCCCGAGGCTCTCGACCGACGAGCGTGCGCGGTCGGCCGCGGTGACCGCCGTACCGGCCACGGTCGCGGCGCCGGTCGCGTTGACCGCGATCTCCTGGATGCTGCTGCGCATCTCCTCGACCGCCCGGGCGAGCACCTGCAGGTCGAGCGCGGCGGCGGCCTGGCGCAGGGCCTCCTCGCGAGCGAGCCGCTCCAGCGCGGCCGAGACGAGACGGCCGACGTTGCGCAGCGCGTCGAGGCGCTGGCGGCTGAGCTCGAGGGTCTCGGTGGCGAAGAAGTCCATGGTGCCGACGACCTCGCCGCGCACCAGGATGGGGAAGCAGACGCCGGACCGCACCCCGCACCGCTGGGCCGCGGGCGCCCGCACGCAGTCGGTCATCTCGCCGATGTCGGGGGTGAAGACCAGGTCGCGGGCCGCCCAGGCCCGGCCCGAGAGGCCGACGCCCTCGCGGAACGACGCCTCGAGGGTGACTGCGCGGAACTCGGGGCTCACCTCGCCCGACTCCAGCACGAAGCGCAGGGTGCGGTCCGCACCGACCGACCAGTACGACGCGTAGGCCCAGCCGAAGGCGCGGCGTACGGCGTCGACGGCGAGTTGGGCCGCCTCCTGCACGCCCCGCGCCGTCGACAGGGCGATCATCACCTCGGTCACCGCCCCGAGGTCGGCCTCGGCGTCGAGGCGCGCCGCGCTGGCCGTCTCGGGGGAGCGGACGTCCTCCCAGACCAGCACCCGGCTCCGGGAGCGTCGCTGTCCCGGGACGCCGGTCTCGCGCAGCAGCAGCACCTCGTCGCCGCGCGAGACCCGCGCCCCGTCGAGCCCGACCCCCAAGCTGTCCTCCATGACGCGCTCGCTGGTCGCCGGCAGGAGCCGGGCGAGGGCGAGGTCGCGCACCCCGTCACCCGCCTGGACACCGAACCGGCCCCGGACCGCGGGGTTCGCGTACTCGACGCGACCGTCGCGGTCGACCACCACGACGCAGCACGACGATCCCTCCCACTGCTCCCGCACCCCGCGCAGAGCTCGGGGGAGCGGCTCGACGACATCGCGGGACGGGGGCAGGACAAGGGTCATCGTGTCTCCTCTTGGTGGCGGCCCGTGGGGCTGTGAGCTGATGATCGGCAATCTCCACAGGCAGTTGAGGAAATGTGGAAAAACTTCGACATGCGGTCGAGGTGCCCGTCCTGTGACCTGTGGCACCCTGGGCCCGTGAGCACTGAGCTGCCGCGGCCGGTCCGCGTCTTCACCCCGGCCGACCTGATGCCGGCCGACCCGACGTCCGGCATGCACCGTGCCCTGGCCTTCGAGCTGCCGCTGCTGTGGGCCGGTCAGGTTGAGACCGAGCCCGGTGCGGTCTCGGGCTGGCACCACCACGACCGCAACGAGTCGAGCCTCTACGTCGTGCGCGGCGTGCTGCGCTTGGAGTTCGAGGGCCTCGAGGGCTACCTCGAGGCCGGCCCGGGCGACTTCGTCCACGTGCCCGCCTGGACCGTGCACCGCGAGTCCAACCCCGGACGCCAGCCGTCGCTGGCCGTGATCGCCCGGGTCGGCGGCGGGGTCCCGACCGTCAACGTCGACGCCCCGGACGGTCGTTGAGCGGTGGCGGGGTGCTGGATGTCGGTGTGGGTCCGTCGGTGTCACGAAGGATCGGTGACGACGGCGCGAGAGTCGCCGTCGCAGCCGCGCGGGCTTCGTCGCAGTCGCTGTCTCCAGCGTCCTGGCCGTTGCCGCGTGTGGTGACGCCTCGGACTCACCTCCGTCGAACGCGGTCGAGTGGAAGCCGTGCTCGGACGGCACCGTCCAGGCCGGCACGTGGTTCAACCGTCTGGCCAGTCTCAGGGCGTTGCGGGCCGCCCCCGTGAGGCGCGCGGTCACGTGCACCTTCGAGGGTTCCCGCACTGACCCGGTGAGCCAGGTGAGCCTCCCGCGGTCGACCGCGACGCAGCTGCAACCTCTGCTCGAAGAAGCCGTGGCGGCTCCGAGCCGGTGCGAGCTCACCGTCTCCGCAGCCACCGCTGTGAGCCTGGTGGTCGCGCAGCTGGAGGACGACTCCGTCGTTGCTTTCGTCATTCCCTCACGCGGCGACCGCTGCGGGTTGCAGCTCTCGGAAGGCAGCTACCTCGTGCCGGGGCTCATCGAGCAGTTGGACTCTGCTCCGCGCGGTTGGCCCGCGGGGCGACCTCGGTCGGGCGCAGCCCTCCTGGCGGCATGGTCGGGCGGAGCCCGGGGTGCGGGACGAGCCAATTGTCCCACATGACAGGGTGTGACCGTGATCAGCGTCGACGTGGATACGACCTACGACGACTCGGGCGAGGAGATTCTGGCGAAGTTCTCCGACGAGAATTGGGAGGTCAACGTCCGCGCCCGAGCATCCGAGTTTCTGACTCTGAGCGACATCCGATCGTTCGATTGGAACGAGCGTCGCGCCACTAAGGTCGGTCGCTGCGCCGGAACCAACGTATTTTGGTGCTCGGACGGTAAGACCGCAACGATCATGCTCGGTCACGACGACGAGACCTGGGATGTCGCGTTCTCCTTACCTGTCGAGGTCATCGACGACCTCGTGCGTCAGGTGCGGTCTCCCACTGCCTAGAAACCGACCGCATATCGGTAGTTCAGCACACTGGACGCGGCATGGTCGGGCGGAGCCCGTTGTGCGGCAGACTCGGGCGGCCTCTAGTCCTTCGAGTTGGCCTCACAGATGAGTGCCGCGGTTCGGAAGTCCACGCTGTCACGCAATCCGCCTCTGGCTTGCTCGATCGGGGTTCCGGTCCTGGCCCAGTAGGTGTCAACGTAGGTCCGCATCGTGCGATCCCCGCACGGCAGTGTCAGTGAGTCATCAGGTCCGTTCGCGTCCTGACAACCGCTGTAGTCGGCTGGCAGCTTCTTGCCCGTGCGCCACACCGTGTCGCAACTGGGGAGAGATGGTGCCGCCCTCCCATCCGTCTCGGCGGGTCGCTCACTCACCTGTTCTCGTGGGGTCGCTGTTTCCTGGGTGCCGGGGTCACCGCAGCCCACCAGTACGAAGAAGGCCACGAGCAGGCGTGCGGTGTTAGCCCGTCGAACAAGACTGAGGTTTCGCGGCACCAGCGCCCCATCACTCACAAGCACGATTGGAGCACAGCCGCAGTGGCGTTAGACCGTCGGCACGAGTGCACCGGTTGCGGCATGGTCGGGCGGAGCCCGCTGTGCGGCATGGTCGGACGGTGCGTTACTTCCCCTCCGCAAGTTCAGATAGCCGTTTGGCACAATCCTCGCAGTCTCGACTCCCGTCGCCGTGGAACGGATTTCGCACGACCACCACTGCACTCGCTGCGAGCCCACACAAGGTTCCCTGGTTGTAGACGCCGTGCTGTGTCCCGGCGAACTCGGAGTCGCTGAGGAGATAGCAGGCCGCAGTCCAGGGGCCGTCCTCGTCGAGAACAATGCCGTTCCGTCTCTCTGTCACTCCGGGACGGTATCGCCGAGCTCAGGTCGTCAACAGCCGGTACAGAACTCCGCCCGACTCTCGGCATGATCGGGCGGTCTCGGGATCTGCTGCGAACCCGAGGAGCGCACGAGAACCCTTCGGATTCGACTAGTAATCGAACACATCATCGACTACAATGTTGTCATGACCACGCCGAGCAGCACCATCGACGACTTCCGTCGACACCTGCTCGCGAACGACCGCGACGTCGACCGCACGCTCGAGGCCGACCAGCGGCGCGTCGAGACGTTGCGCGCGTTGGAGGAGCTCAAGGCTGCGGCGTGCGCGTTGCAGGCCGAGCTGGCGGTCGACCTCGACGCGTCGCGGAGGTCCCAGCGGTCGGCGGCCGGCGAGCGCGCCGAGCGACAGGGTCGGGGCGTCACCCACGAGGTCGCGTTGGCGCGTCGGGAGTCGCCCCACCGCGGACAGGTGCTGCTCGGGATGGCCAAGGACCTCGTCGCCGAGCTGCCCCACACCCTGGCGGCGATGCGCGAGGGGCGCCTGAGCGAGTACCGCGCCCAGCTGATCGTCACCGAGACCTCGGGCCTCGCCTCCGACCTGCGCTCGGCGGTCGACGAGCAGCTGTGCGCCGACCCCCGCACCCTCGACGGGGTCGGCACCCGCCGGCTCGCCGGGATGGCACGCCGTGCCGCGCAGCAGCTCGACCCCGCGGCCGCGGTGCGGCGCAACCGACGAGCGGTCGGTGACCGCCACGTGTCCACCCGTCCCGCTCCGGACGGGATGGTCTACTTCTCCGCGCTGGTCCCGCTCGTGCAGGGCGTCGCCATGTACGCCGCGCTCAAGAAGGCCGCCGACCAGGTCGTCGGCGCCGGCGACCCGCTCGGTCGCACCCGCAGCCAGGTGATGGCCGACGTGCTCGTCGAGCGCGTCACCGGTCAGACCGCAGCCGACGACGTCGCCGTGCAGGTCGACCTCGTGCTGTCCGACACCACCCTGCTCGGCGGAGGCACCGATCCGGCGCTGGTCCCCGGTCACGGCGACATACCTGCTGAGATCGCGCGGCACCTGGTCGCCCACGCGGTCGACGTCGGCGCCGCGTGGGTCCGGCGGTTCTACGCCGACCCGTCCGGCCGGCTGGTCGCCATGGCCACCAACCAGCGGCTGACCACCGACGGGTTGTCGACGTTCCTCCGCATCCGTGACCAAGGGATCTGCCGCACCCCTTGGTGCGACGCGCCCATCCGTCACGACGACCACGTCCGGTCCGCCGCCGCGGGCGGGCCGACCACGGAGGCCAACACCCAAGGACTGTGCGAGGCCTGCGACTACGCCAAGCAGGCCACCGGCTGGCAGCAGGTCGTCGTCGACGACCCCAGCGGCCGCCACCGGGTCGACACCGTCACGCCCACCGGGCACCGCCACGTGTCCATCGCGCCGTCTCCGCCGCGACCGGCGCGGGCGAGCACGACAACGGCGGCGTCAGCAGGCGAGCAACGGTTCCGCGCGGCCCTCGCCGCCTGACGAAGCAGGGTCAGAGCCGGGTGCGGGTGGGGCTCGCGAGCATCCCGGTGGGGTAGCTGTCGCCGTCGGCCTCGACGGTCTCGGTGGTGTCGGCGGCGTCGGTGCGGTTCTGGGCGTCGTCGAGAGTCATGGCCCCACCCTAGGAAGCGCACGTGTCCGGCGACGACTCGAAACGGCTACAACCGGGCAACATCGCCTGTCGTCTTGGTCACACCGCGCGCGACGACGCTGCGCCGACCCCCTGGTGGCTAGGATCGCGACGTGACCCAGGCCCCTGTCCGCCCGCTCCGTCCGGAGCCCGAGGTGGACCCGACGTTCCTGATGTTCGCGAGCCGCTCGGTGGCCGTCCACCTGGTCCGTGGCCTGCTGGGCCTCGTCGCGCTGGTCACCGGCATCGCGTTGGCCTCCCAGTCGGGCTGGTGGCTGCTGCTGCTGCCGCTGACCGTCGTGCTGTGGCGCGGCTGCCCGACCTGCTGGGTGATGGGGCTGATCGCGACGCGTGGGCGCGCCGCGTCCTGCGCGATCAAGCGTTAGAGCTCGACCAGCGCCCGGTGCTGGTGCGGCTGGCCGAAGAGCTGGCCGACCGCGTGGGCGCGCTTGAACACCAGGTGGGCGTCGTGCTCCCAGGTGATGGCGATCCCGCCGTGGAGCTGGACCGTCTCACCGGCCACGTGGGCCGCGGCCTCGCCGCAGTAGGACCCGGCCACGTGGGCCAGCTCGCCCTGGTCGTCGTGACGCGAGGACACGGCGTACGACGCCGCCCACGACGCCGAGCGCGCCATCTCGACCCGCACGAGCATGTCGGCCATCCGGTGCTTGAGCGCCTGGAACGACCCGATCGGTCGCCCGAACTGCACGCGCGTCTTGCTGTAGGCCACGGTCATCTCGAGCCCGCGGGCGGCGACGCCGGTGGCCAGCGCGGCCGCTCCGACGGTGCCGACGAGCGTGGCCCGCTCGCGGGCGGCACGGGAGGCGTCGGCGTCGCCGATGGGCGTCGTGGTCGCGCCGTCGAGGTCGACCTGGGCCAGGCGGAGGGTCTGGTCGACCGAGCCCAGTCGCATACACCGCGCGCTGGCGGGGTCGACCTCGACCAGCCCGGCGTCGGTGGCGGCGACCAGCACGGTCGCGAGGTCGCCGTCGAGGACGGCGGCGCCCGACCCGTCGACGAAGGCGGCGACCTCGCCGGCCGCGATGCGGGGGAGCAGTCGCGCCCTGGCGTCGGCGTCGGCCCCGGCCAGCAGGGCCTCGGCGGTGATCAGCGAGGACAGCAGCGGGCTGGGCGCGAGGGAGCGCCCGACCTCCTCGAGCACCAGCAGAGACTCGAAGAGCGAGAAGCCGGCGCCGTCGTAGGCCTCGGGGATCGCCAGGGCGGCCGCGCCGATCTGCTCGACGAGCGTCTGCCACAGCGCCTCGTCGTGACCGGCGTCCGACGCGATCGCCGCGCGCACCGCGCGGGGGTCGGCGCGCTTGGCCAGCAGCCCGCGGACGGTGGTCACGAGCTCCTGCTGCTCCTCGGACAGGCCGAACTCCATCAGCGGGTCCCTCCCGCCACGAGGTCCTGCAGCAGCCGCTCGCGGTGGAAGGCGGGGGTGCCCCACGCGGTGACCAGGGCGCGGATCTTGGTGATCCACAGGCTCAGGTCGAACTCGGCGGTGTAGCCGATCGCGCCGTGCACCTGCAGGCCGGTGCGCGATGCGAGGTAGGCCGCGTCGGCGCAGGCGACCTTGGCCGCGCTCGGCGACACCTCGCCCAGGGCGGCGGCGAAGACCAGGGGCCGGGCGAAGTCGAGGGCGATGCGCACGTCCGCGAGGGCGTGCTTGATCGCCTGGTAGCTGCCGATCTCGCGACCGAACTGCTTGCGCTGCTTGACGTAGGTCACCGCGTCGGCGAGCACCCGCTCGCCGGCCCCCAGCAGCTGTGCGGAGGTGGCCAGCACGGCGGCGTCGAACGCCGCCGGGTCGGTCTCGCCCGTGCCCGACACCTCGAAGAGCCGGCGGGTCCGGTCGACGGAGACGTGCCGCGGGCCCACGGCGTCGGCCGCGACGGGGGTGGTGCCGACGTAGACGTGGTCGGCGACGTCGGCGTCGAGCGCGAGGGGCACGTGGGGCGGCAGGGCCAGCGTCGCGACGCCCTCGACCTCGTGGCCCAGCGCGACCGGGAGGTACGCCGCCGACTCGACCCACGGGCCGGGCACGGCGTGGCGGCCCAAGGCCTCGAACGCGACCGCCACCTCGACCAGCGAGGCCTCCGTGGCGAGCATCGTGACCCCGAGATCGGCCACGCGCTTCCAGAGCCCGAGCCCGGGACCGGTGTCGTCGTCGGCCCAGGCACGGGCGACCGCGACGGTGTCGCTGGAGGCCAGGAGGCCCTCGAGGGCCCGGGCCAGGTCGTGCTGGTCGTCGGTGAGCTCGAACCTCACTTCTGGACCCCCTTCGGCTCGCGGGGAAGGCCGAGGATGCGCTCGGCGACGATGTTGCGCTGCACCTCGTTGGTGCCGGCGTAGATCGGGCCCGAGAGCGAGAACGTGTAGCCGTCGAGCCAGCGCGACTCGAGCTCGGCGTCGGCGCCGAGCACGTCGAGGGCCGTCTCGTGCAGGGCGATGTCGAGCTCGGACCAGAACACCTTGTTGGCCGAGCCGGCCGCACCGATGTCGCCACCGGCGGCCAGGCGGGTCACGGTGCCCCACGTGTAGAAGCGGTAGGCCTGTGCCTTGACCCAGGCGTCGACCACGCCCGCCTGCGTGACCGCGCGGCTCGTGGCGTCGTCGGACGCGCGCCACAGGTCGACGAGCCGGTCGGCAGCCGCGCAGAACCGGCCGGGGGAGCGCAGCGAGAGGCCGCGCTCGTTGCCGGCGGTGCTCATGGCGACGTTCCAGCCCGCACCGACCCCGCCGAGCACGTCGGCGTCGGGCACGAAGACCTCGTCGAAGAAGATCTCGGCGAAACCGGCCTCCCCGTCGAGCTGGGCGATCGGCCGCACCGTGACCCCGTCGGCGTCGAGCGGGAAGAGGAAGTAGGTCAGCCCGGCGTGGCGCTGGGCCTCGGGGTCGGAGCGGAACAGGCCGAAGCCCCAGTGGGCCAGCGCGGCCCGCGACGACCAGGTCTTCTGGCCGTTGAGCACCCAGCCGCCGCGGACGTCGTCACGACGGGCCGTCGAGCGCAGGCTCGCGAGGTCGGACCCGGCCTCGGGCTCCGACCAGCACTGCGCCCACACCTGCTCGCCGGTCGCCATGCTCGGCAGGAAGCGGTCCTGCTGCTCCTGGGTGCCGTGGTCGAAGAGGATCGGTGCGAGCAGGAAGATGCCGTTCTGGCTGACCCGCAGCGGTGCGCCGGCGCGGTAGTACTCCTCCTCGAAGATCACCCACTCGACCAACGAGGCCTCGCGGCCGTGGTACTCCCGCGGCCAGGAGACGACCGACCACCGTGCGGCGGCCAACCGGGCCTCCCACTCCTGGTGGAGCACCCACCCCTCGGGGGTGTCGAGCGAGGGCAGCGGCTCAGCCGGCACGTTGGCCGCCAGCCACGCACGCGCCTCGGCCTGGAACGCCAGCTCGGACTCGGACAGCTGCAGGTCCACGGTTCAGGACTCCTGGGCTTCTCGAAGGGCGGTCTTGAGAACTTTGCCGGACAGGTTGCGCGGCAGGACGTCGACGTGGGCGACCGACCGCGGGACCTTGAAGTTGGCCAGCCGCTCGCGGGCGAACGCGACGACGTCGTCGGCGGTGGCGGTGCCGACCACGAAGGCCTTGCCGACCTCGCCGAGCCGCTCGTCGGGCACCCCGACCACGGCCACGTCGTCGACGCCGTCCAGGCGCATCAGCACCTGCTCGACCTCGGCGGGGTAGACGTTGAAGCCGCCAGAGATGTACATGTCCTTGAGCCGGTCGGTGATGCGCAGGTTGCCGGCCTCGTCGAGGACGCCGACGTCGCCGGTGTGCAGCCAGCCGTCGGCGTCGATCGCGGCCGCGGTGGCCTCGGGGTCGTCGAGGTAGCCGAGCATCACGTGCTCGCCGCGCACCAGCAGCTCGCCGGTCGCCTCGTCGGTGCGCGTCTCCATGCCGGGGATGGCGCGGCCGCAGGTGGTCGCGACCGTCTCGGCCGGGTCGCCCTCGCGGCACATGGTGACGACCACGGCCTCGGTCATGCCGAACGCCGTGACGACCTGGTCGATGCCCAGCCCCTCGGGCTCCGGAGCGCGCATCCGCTCGATGAGCACGACCGGGACGACGGCGGCGCCGGTGACGGCCAGCCGCAGCGAGGAGAGGTCGAGGTCGGCGCGCTCGGGTGCGGTCAGCATCGACTGGTAAATGGTCGGCGCCCCGGGCAGCACGGTGATCTGCTCGTCCTGGACCAGCCGCATCGTGGCCGCGACGTCGAAGGTCGCGACGGGGTAGAGCGTGCACCCGGTCAGCAGCCCGACGACGATGCCGATCTTGTAGCCGAAGGAGTGGAAGAACGGGTTGACCACCAGGTAGCGGTCGTCGGCGCGGACGCCGCCCAGCTCGGCCCAGGCCCGCGCCACGCCGATGGTCTGGCGGTGGGCGCTCATCGCGCCCTTGGACCGGCCGGTGGTGCCGGAGGTGAAGAGCACGTCGGCGACGTCGTCGGGGCCGACGGCGTCGGCGCGGCGCCGGGCCTCGGCCAGGTCGGTGTCGCTGGCCGGCCCGCCGTCGGGCCGGGCGAGGTCGGCCAGGTCGACCACCTGCGCGGACGTGCCGAGCGCGGCGAGGTCGGCGACCTGCGAGCGGCCCAGGAAGCCGTCGGCCACCACGACGAGCGCGGCGTCGGTGCGCGCGAGCACGTCGGCGACCTCGTGGGCGGTGTAGCGGCTGTTGAGCGGGACCAGCACGCCTCCGGCGTAGGTGACGGCCAGGGCCGCCACCGCCCAGGCCGTGCTGTTGGGGGCCCACACGCCGACCGCGCGGCCGGGCTCGAGCCCGCGCGCGACGTACGACGCCGCGACCGCCTCGACGCGGGTCAGCAGGTCGGCGTAGGACAGGCGGGCCGACCCCTCGACGTAGGCCGGGTGGTCGGCGAAGTGCTCCGCGGCGTTGCGGAGCAGGGCGGGCAGCGCCGTGGGCGTCGACAGCAAACCAAGCATTTGCTTGGTAGAGTAGCACCCGTGGACCTGGCCTACTCCGACGACGACGTCGCGTTCCGTTCCGAGATCCGCACCTGGCTCGAGGACCAGCTCGCCTCCGCCGAGTGGGCCGGGCTCAAGGGGCTGGGGGGTCCGGGGCGCGACCACGAGGCCATCGACGAGCGCCTCGCCTGGAACCGCCACCTCGCCGCGCACGGCTGGACCTGCGTCGGATGGCCGACCGAGCACGGCGGTCGCGGCCTGAGCCTGTGGCAGCAGGTGATCTTCCACGAGGAGTACGCGCGCGCCGACGCACCGCACGGCGTCAACCACCTCGGCGAGACCCTCGTCGGCCCGACCCTGATGGCCTTCGGCACCCCCGAGCAGCAGGCGCGCTTCCTCCCGCCGATCCTGGCCGTCGACGAGCTGTGGGCCCAGGGCTACTCCGAGCCGGGGGCCGGCTCCGACCTCGCCAACGTGCAGACCAAGGCGGTCCTCGACGAGAGCACGGGCGAGTGGGTGGTCGACGGTCAGAAGGTGTGGACGTCCAACGCCCACTTCTCGCAGTGGGTCTTCGTGATCGCGCGCAGCGAGCCCGGCTCGCGGCGCCACCAGGGCCTGTCGTTCCTGCTGGTGCCCCTCGACCAGGAGGGCGTCGAGGTCCGCCCGATCGAGCAGCTGACCGGCGGCTCGGAGTTCAACGAGGTCTTCCTCACCGGCGCGCGCACCGCGGCGGCCCACGTCGTCGGCGCGCCGGGCCAGGGCTGGGGCGTGGCGATGGGCCTGCTCGGTTTCGAGCGCGGCGTGTCGACCCTCGCCCAGACCGTCGACTACGCCCGCGAGCTCGCCGGCGTCGTCGAGCGGGCCCGTGCCAACGGCGCGATCGACGACCCCGTGGTGCGCGACCGGTTGGCCGCGCTCAAGGTCGAGCTGTCGGTCATCCGCTCCCAGGGCCTGCGCGGGCTCTCGCAGCTGGCCGGCGGCGAGGACTCCGCCGCCGGTGGTGGTGCGGGGTCGATCTTCAAGCTGGTGTGGGCCGGGTGGCACCGGCGCCTGGGCGAGGTGGCCATGCAGGTCGCCGGTGCCGACGGGCTGCTCACCCAGGGCGCCGACCCCGCGGCGTACGACCTCGACGAGCACCAACGGCTCTTCCTCTTCTCGCGCGCCGACACCATCTACGGCGGCAGCGACGAGGTGCAGAAGAACATCCTGGCCGAGCGGGTGCTCGGTCTCCCACGCGAACCGAAGGGCGCCTGAATGAGCACGCACCGACCCGAGCAGCCCGCCCCCGACTACGTGCCCGGCCACGACCTGCTGCGCGGCAAGGTCGTGGTCGTCACCGCTGCGGCGGGCGCGGGCATCGGTGCGGCCGTCGTACGCCGCGCGCTCGAGGAGGGCGCCCAGGCCGTCGTCTTCTCCGACACCCACGCGCGCCGCCTGGCCGAGGCCGAGGAGGCGCTGGCCGCGGAGTTCGGCGCCGAGCGCGTGCGCCAGCTGGTCTGCGACGTGACCGACGAGAGCCAGGTCGCGGCGCTCCTCGACGTGGCCGACGAGCTCGGCGGCGTCGACGTCATGGTCAACAACGCCGGCCTGGGCGGCACCGCCTCGGTGCTGGAGATGACCGACGAGCAGTGGCTCAAGGTCCTCGACATCACCCTCACCGGCACCTTCCGCTGCGTGCGGGCCGCCGGTCAGCGGTTCGTCGCCTCGGGCAAGCGGGGCGTCATCGTCAACAACGCCTCGGTCATCGGCTGGCGGGCCCAGGAGGGCCAGGCCCACTACGCCGCCGCCAAGGCCGGCGTCATGGCGCTCACCCGGTGCGCGGCGATCGACCTGGCCCCGCACGGCATCCGCGTCAACGCGGTCAGCCCGAGCCTGGCGATGCACCCGTTCCTGGCCAAGGTGACCAGCGACGAGCTGCTCGCCGAGCTCAAGCAGCGCGAGGCCTTCGGGCGGGCGGCCGAGCCGTGGGAGGTGGCCAACGTGATGATCATGCTGGCCAGCGACTACGCGTCCTACATGACCGGCGAGGTCGTCGCCGTCAGCAGCCAGCAGGCGTGATGAGCGCCCAGCCGGATGCCGGCCCCACGCGGCGCGAGGAGCTGCTCGCGATCGCCGCGGGCCTTTTCGCCCAGAAGGGCTTCCGCAACACCACCGTGCGCGACATCGCCGACGCCGCCGGCATCCTGTCGGGCAGCCTCTACCACCACTTCGACTCCAAGGAGTCGATGGTCGACGAGATCCTGCGAACCTTCCAGGACGAGCTCTTCGGCCAGTACGACGCCATCCTGCGCTCCGACGACGACGCCCGCAGCAGGCTCGAACGGGCCGTCGAGGTGTCGTTCGCCGCGATCGACCAGCACCCTCACGAGGTGGCGATCTTCCAGAACGAGGCGGCCTACCTCGGCGACTTCGAGCGCTTCGCCTACCTCGCCGAGCGCAACGCCCAGTCGCGGTCGGTCTGGATCACCCTGCTCCGCGACGGCGTGGCCACCGGTGCGCTGCGCACCGACCTCGACGTCGAGCTCACCTACCGCTTCATCCGCGACACCGTCTGGGTCGCGGTCGGGTGGTACCGCCCCGGAGGCAAGCTCACCCACGACGTCATCGCCCGCCAGTACCTGACCATCCTCCTCGACGGAATCGCAAAGGACACCTGACATGCCCGAGGCCTACATCGTCGACGCCGTCCGCACCCCGGTCGGCAAGCGCGGGGGCGCGCTGGCCGGCGTCCACTCCGCCGACCTCGCCGCCCACTCGATCGCTGCGCTGGTGCGTCGTACGGGCGTGGACCCCGGTGCCGTCGACGACGTCATCCTCGGCTGCTGCGACACCATCGGCTCGCAGGCCGGCGACGTCGCCCGCACCGCATGGCTGGTCGCGGGGCTGCCCGACCACGTGCCGGGCGTGACCATCGACCGCCAGTGCGGCTCGTCGCAGCAGGCCGTGCACTTCGCGGCCCAGGGCGTGCTGTCCGGCACCCAGGACCTCGTCGTCGCGGGCGGCGTGCAGAACATGAGCGCCATCCCGATCTCCGCCGCGATGCTCGTGGGCCAGCAGTACGGCTTCACCACGCCGTTCGCCGAGTCGCCGGGCTGGCTGGCCCGCTTCGGCGACGTCGAGGTCTCGCAGTTCGGCAGCGCCGAGATGATCGCCGAGAAGTGGGACATCTCGCGCGAGGACATGGAGGCCTTCGCCCTGGCCTCCCACGACCGCGCCCGCGCCGCCATCGCCGAGGGTCGCTTCACCAACGAGATCGAGCCGGTGACGCTGCCCGACGGCACCGTGTTCGACACCGACCAGTGCCCGCGCGAGACGTCGCTGGAGAAGATGGCCGGCCTGCAGCCGCTCGCGCCGGGCGGGCGCATCACCGCCGCGGTGTCGTCGCAGATCTGCGACGCCTCGACCGCGATGCTCATCGCCTCCGAGGCCGCGGTCGCCGCGCACGGCCTGACCCCGCGCGCCCGCGTCCACCACCTCTCGGTGCGCGGCGACGACCCGGTCTGGATGCTCACCGGACCGATCCGCGCCACGCGTCACGCGCTGGAGAGGACCGGGCTGTCGGTCGACGACATCGACCTCTTCGAGTGCAACGAGGCCTTCGCCTCCGTCGTCCTGGCCTGGATGAAGGAGCTCGACGTGCCGCACGAGAAGGTCAACGTCAACGGCGGCGGCATCGCGCTCGGTCACCCCATCGGCGCCACCGGTACCCGCCTGATGACCACGATGCTCAACGAGCTCGAGCGCACCGGCGGCCGCTACGCCCTGCAGACCATGTGCGAGGGCGGCGGCCAGGCCAACGTCACCATCATCGAGCGCCTGTAGACCTCGGCGGCACCACCACCGCGGATAGTCGTGGACGTTCCGCACCTGTGCAGAAGGTCCACGACTATCGGGGTGGTGTCGGGACCTAGGTGGCTGGGGTCAGCCAGATCGGGCTGGTGTAGGCGATCGCGAAGTTGTTGGCCGGGTGTCCCTCGGGTCCAGGGGTCGCGTTGCGCTGGGTGGGGTCGGCGATGCGCAGCACGAACCAGTCGTCGCCGCCGCGCTTCATCGCCATCCGGAGGTCGAGGACGTCGCCGACACGGAGCTCCTCGACCTCCATGACCCGCGGCACGTCCGGCCCGGGCCGCAGCACCTGCACCTCCAGCCGGCGCCCGCGCCAGGCCCGGTCGCGGGCGACGTCGAGGCGGATCTCCACCCGGCCCCGGTCGTGGCGCAGCGGTGAGCCCATCCGCGCGTGGTGCCCGGACGTCGCCGAGCGGGCGACAGCGTCGACGCGCAGCCCCGACGTACGGGTGGCGAAGAACCGGCGGGCCCGCATGGCCTCCTTGACGCCGCGGCGGTTGTGCTCCTTGACCCACAGGCCGGTGCGGCCCTTGCCCTCGGGGAAGCCCCAGTCGGTGCCGTGCTCGTCGGTGACGCCGGCGATGCCGGTGCGCCAGCCGGCGCCGAGGCAGGCGACCAGCGGCGAGGTGAGCCCGTCGGCGTAGCCCTCGAAGAGGTAGTCGTCGCCGCGGTTGAACAGCTCGAGCGACACCACGCGGTCGTGGACGCGGGCGTCGTAGGTGAACTCCTGGAAGCGTCCCGGCTCGCGGCCGGGGTGGTTGAAGCCGGCCAGTCCACCCGCTCCGCCGTCGAGCACCAGGCCCGGCTCGCGTCGCAGCCAGTCGAGCAGTGGCTGCATCACCCCGGCCTGCACGACGTCGATGTAGTGCTCGGTGAACCAGACGTTGACGTGGCCCAGCAGCGGCTCGGACCACTCGAAGCCACGGATCGCGGTGAACCGGCCGTCGCGGTTGGCGGCGTCGGCCAGGCGACCGGTGCGGGCGAAGTCGGACGGCGTGATGCCGGCGACCTGCTTGTACTCCGGGGGCAGCAGCCCGTCGAGCACCTCGCCCAGCACGTTGTCGGAGAGCGTCGCGTGGTCGGTGAGCGCGGCCACGTCGAGACCGGCGCTGCGCATCGAGGCGAACGCCAGGGCGGGGTCGCCGTCGCCGTCGGAGAGCAGGGTGTGGTTGTGCAGGTCGGCGTGCACCAACCTCGTGCCGCGGCTGATCCGTGAGGTCCGGCTGGCGCCGGCCCGCGGCGCGGTGGTGGCGCCGTAACCGACCCCCGGGGCGATCGCGCCGACGACCGGCCCGAGGGCTCCGGCGATGAGCAGACCGGGTCCGGCCGCGGCTACCGCACGACGCGACAGGCCCGCGGGAGGCTCCGGATGGGCGTGGGTGAGGTCATCGCACACGCCCCGATCCCACCACGTCCGCGCGACAGGGAGGTGAACGCGAAAGGTTGGTCCGGTGGCCCCTAGGCTGGGTGGGTGATCATCGCACCGTCGCACGGCTTCGTGCTGCTCTCGGTGCCCAAGGTCGCCTCGACCTCGCTCGACGAGGCCCTCGCGGGCTACCACGAGCCGGTGCCGGGCAAGGCCCCGGCCAAGCACCAGAACGTGCTGAACTTCCACCGCCACACGGTGCCCAGGATCCGCAGGCTGGGGTTCGAGCGGGACGCCTACGAGGTCGTCGCGCTCTTCCGCGACCCGGTGTCGTGGCTCGAGTCGTGGTGGCGCTACCGGCAGCGGCCCGACGTGCGTGACCACAAGGCCGAGCGGTTCACCGGCGACCTGACCTTCGCCGAGTTCGCCCGGCTGTTCCTCGACGACAAGGACGCGACCGGCATCAAGGGGCGCCCGGCGAAGTTCGTCGCGGGCGACGTCGACCGCGGCGCCCGGATCGACCGCATCTTCGCCGTCGACCGGCCCGAGGTGTGGACGGCGTGGTTCGCCGAGCGTGTCGGAGCGCCGGTCGAGGTGCCGCGCCGCAACCGGGCCTCGGCCCGGCAGCCCGTCGACCTGCCCGACGCGTTGAAGGACGAGCTGCGCGCCTGGTTCGCCCCCGAGTACGACGTGCTCGACCAGTTGGCCGACGACGGCTGGTGGGCACCGCCCTTCGGCTACCGGCCGGCCGGGCTCGAGGGCTGAGGACCCCTCGCCGGGTTCAGCCGAGGATCAAGACCAGTCCTACGACGGTCGGCACGAACCCGAGCAGCAGCCACGGGCTCGCGAACGACCGGCGGTGGATGGCGAACGCCGCGGCGATCGCCACGACCCCGAAGGCCCCACCCAACAGGCACAACCCGACCTGGGCGACCCGCTCGGAGTCGTCGATGAGCACCGCGGCGATCACGAGCCCGACGGAGAGGTGGAAGATCGTGGTGCCGACCAGCACCGACATGACCGTGCGCTGCACCCGCTCCAGGCGAGCGACGTCCTCCGGGGTCGCGCGCTGACGGGGGACGGACGGGTCGATGAGGTGCTTGGCCCGGCGCGGCACCGGTTCCTGGGTCATGCCTCCAGGGTAGGGCGGTCCCGTCCTGGGTCCCCAGGGCCGGACGGTCCTACGGCCGTGACCCCCGACACGCCGGTGGCCCCGCCCGGGTGGGCGGGGTGTCGGGGCGGGGTGGTCAGGGTTCGGTGGTGCGGTCGACGAGGTAGGTCGCGCCGGCGGGGCTGCGCCACAGGTAGACGCCGGGGGCTGGTGAGTCGTAGGTCCACAGGCTGAAGGTCTTGGCGCGGTGGTGTCCGCGGCACAGGCGGGCGAGGTTTCTGGAGCGGGTTTGTGCGTCGGCTTCGAGGTCGCCGGCGTCGTCATCCCCGCGTCATCATCCCCGTCGTCGTCATCGGTGTCGTGGTCGTAGGGCTCTATGTGGTCGCGGTCGGTGCGGTGGCGGGTGCAGAACGGGAACACGCAGCGTCGGTCGCGCAGGTCGACCTGTTCGGCCAGCCGGGCGTCGGGCACGTAGCCGTCGGTGGTCAGGTCGGCGTTGAGGTCGACCACGGGTTTGATGGTGACCTTGACCCCGGGCCGGGTGCACCAGGTGATGAGCTGGTCGACCAGGACCGGGGTGCCGTTGACGGTCGCGACGTCGCTGCCGTCGACGTGGGCGTAGAGCGTGACCCCGCGCCCGGGGCCAGTCCCGGCGCTGGTGCCGGTGTCGGGGTGGAGGTCGAGGGCGAGCTGGCCGCGGGCGATCTCGCCGGCGGCTGCGGCGCGGCGTACGTCCAGCGGGTCGTTGTTGCCGAGGTCGGCGAGCTGGGTGGCGGTCGCGGTGATGGCGGCGTCGAGGTCGAGGGCGTCGGCGAGGTCGAGGACGCCGTGGACCTCGACGGTCCCGCCGAGCAGGATCGGGTTGTCGGTGAGGTCGATGTCGAAGCAGCGGGCTTCGTCGGCGCGCTTGCGCCGGTCCTCGGCTGCGGCCGGGTTGTGGGTGGCCAGGGCGACGGCGATGGTGCGGTCGACCTGGCCCAGGGTGACGGCGTGGGCGCAGTGGGCCAGGGCCCGGTCGACGTCAGCCGCACCGGCCTGGGGTAGGCACTGGGTGCGGGCAGTGATCCGGAACGCCCGCCACACCGGAACCTGCAGGTCGAGGACGCGTTGCCACAGCCGGGGCAGGCGGTGCCTCAGCTCCAACGCGTTGCCGACGTAGGTGGTGCAGGAGTCAGCGGACTGGCCCAGCACGGCGGACAGGTCCCAGGTGTCGAACTCGCTGATGACCGGGCACCCGACCCCACCCAGCCGCAGCCCCGGGGTCGCGACCAGCGCATCGCCGACCTGGTGGGCGCCTGTCCAGTCGAGGACCGCGACCAGCTCGGCGACCTCAGATTGACGCTTCCAGTCCCGGGCCTGCGCGACCGCGGCCAGGGCCGGGTCGAGGAGGGTCTGGGTGCCGGTCATGTCTTCGACCCTAGACGCGACCACCGACAGTTCTCGGGCGGTTGAGGCCGGGCAGTGGAGAGGGATCACGCCCTTCTCGTTCGAGCTTCGCATGGCGGTACCGCAGCCACTGTCGGGGCTGCGAAGACGGGGCTGACATCCGCGCCGTGTCGTGGCGATGACCCGTCACCCGGGTCCTGCCAGACCTACGGCCTCCAGGAAGGCGTCGAGATGGAGGTAGGCCGGGCGGTCCAGCTCGCGGGGCGAGAACAGGACACGGAGACGGGCGGGGTCCGGCTCGATGCCGGCGGTGCTGGCCCATTTCGTGGCTCCCGCGGCAGCGTCATCAGCGGGGGCGTACACGGGAATCACGTCGTCGTAGCCGTCCGCCAGTCCGTCCTCACGCAAGCGTGCGGCCGCCTCCGGGTCCACAGCCCCACTCCATCGACGGCCGTCTGGGCAGAGGCCGACGAAGCCGAGGAACTCGCCCGTGATGGTCTGGCCGAGGATGACAGGGCGTTCGGTCTGCTCGACGAGGCGCTCGAGCACGGCGTGATGCTGCCAGAACACGTCATGGTCGAAGGTGGCGACGAGCCAGCGACGGCCGGACGCGCGACGCATGACGACATCGGTGGGCTCCCCGATCCAGGTCACATCAGCCGTGTCGTCCACAGCCGCGACAACGATGGTGGCAGACGGCTCGACGTTCACCGACCGACCGAGATCATGTGTTGCGAGAGCACCGTCCACGGTGGACGCCTCCCCGTCTGATCTGATGAAGGTGACGACATCGCTGATCAGCTCGAGGGCGGGGTGGTCCGGGTCCACCTCTTCGAGCGCCCGCAACTCCGCGTCGAGGTCGCGCGAGCGGCCGTGGGTGGACATGAGAAGGACCTTCACGATGCGCTTTCCCATGCTGAAGGAGACGTGCGTCGGCCCCACGTAGGGGAGAGCGGAACCTTCCAGAGCGGCCAGCAGGACGTCCGGATCGAGCATCGAGAAGATGGTGGACAGTCCGTCGGCGATCCTGTGGCTGAGGCGTGCGCCGGCGACCTCGTCGTCGACGTCGAGCCCCCAGGAGCGGACGTAGTCGCCCGGACGTCGATCGGGAGCGATCGTGCACTGCAGCAGGAATCCGTCGTCGTCGGAGCCGTCGCGCCACCTGCAGAACCGGAGGTGGACGGCGGGCGACACCAGCACCTCGATGTCGAACTCCGCGTCGTGCCTACCCAACGAGAACGATCGTGCCGTGATCACGATCTGTCCCCGAGGTCCTTCGTGGACGAACCGGCGGCCCCTTCGCCGGAAGCCCGCGGGGACGAGGACCGGAGCGATCCGGTCCCGCACGACCTGATCAAGCACCTTCACGATGCGGAGGACCGGCGGAGCACCAGGGTGCGAAGGACGAGCAGCGCGGCGAGCAGGACGAACCCGGCAACGGGCCCGGCGGCGGAGAAGGCCATGACGACGACGAGGCCCGCCAGGCTGACGGGGAGCAGTGTCGTCGCGATCACCAGCGTCTTGTCGTCCCGGGCGGCCTGGTCCTTCATGCGAGGAGTATGCGGCACCGTCGGGCGGCGGCACCGGCGAGTGGCGAGCCCCCCACGCGCGAGGCAGTCACCCCCTGGGCTGGCGTGGCACCCCTGGCCAACCCGGCCGGCGTCGTCCTAGGTTGACCGGACCAGCCGGCTCGGGCCGCGCGCGGCCCGGTCCACGACCAAGGAGATCCGTGTGACCAGATTGTCCCGAGGGTTCGTGGCGCTCAGCGCCGCCGCCCTCCTCTCGGTGGGCCTGACGACCCCGACCGCCGTGGCCTCGACCTCGCCCCGCCCTGCGGCTGCGCAGACCGAGCGCCAGCTGGTCGACGTACCGGCCCAGGCGGCGCTGCGCGACGCCGTCGATCCCAGCCCGTGCGGCACCACGCTGCTCGACCAGTACCTCGACGGCGTGTTCGCCTCCCTCACCGACGAGCAGTTCAGCTTCCTGGTGGACCACCAGGACACCCTGCTCAACGTCCCGACCTACGACGCGCTCTTCTTCGGCACCGTCGGCGATCCCGACTTCGCGCTCGACGCGCACGCGGCGCAGCTGCAGCACACCTTCCGCGACGTCAAGGGCTTCTGGTCCGACGTGAAGTCCGACGACATCCAGCTCATCGCCATGCACGGCGAGTCGTTGCTCAGCGTCAGCCGGATCACCCGCACCCTGACCGCGATGCAGGCCGCCGGCGTCATCGCGCCGACGTCGCCGGCGGCGATCCAGGCCGAGGCCGAGACCGTCGCGGGCTTCATGGCCACCCAGGGCGACTTCGTCGACAACCCGCTGTGGACCTTCAACGCTTTCGCATTCAGCGGGGCGGGTGACCCCGACCCGGTCGTGGCCGCGCTGCCCGACAAGCTGGTCTTCGGCGACGGCATCCTCGACGCCTACGACGCCATCGGCCTGGGCGACGTCGGACCGAGGGTCATCATGGCCCACGAGTTCGGGCACCACGTCCAGTTCGAGATCGGCACCTTCGGCAGCGGACCGGCCGACCCCGCCGAGGCCACCCGCCGCACCGAGCTGATGGCCGACGCCTACGCGTCCTACTACGGCGTGCACAAGTTGGGCCTTGCGCTCAACAAGAAGCGCGTCGTCGACGCCCTGCTCAGCTTCTACACCGTGGGTGACTGCCAGTTCGCCAGCCCGGGCCACCACGGCACGCCGCTGCAGCGTCAGCGCGCCGCCCAGTGGGGGGCCGACCAGGCGGCGGCCGCCAAGCCGCAGAGCTACGTGCTGCCGGCCCGGACCTTCCAGGACCGCTTCGACGCGGCCCTCGCCGGGATCGTCGCGGGCTAGTCGACCGGCTGGTCGACCGGCTGGTCGACCGGCTGCACGACGTACGACGACCCGCGCCGCAGCTCGTCCGCGGCGCGGGTCACGACCCGGTCGATGAGCTCCTCGCAGGTCGGCAGGTCGTCGATGACACCGACGACCTGCCCCGAGGCGAGCACGCCCGCACCGGTGTCGCCGTCGACGAGGCCCGCCTTGAGCATCACCGGGGTGTTGGCGGCCAGGGCCATCTGCCCGAGGGTGCGGCCCTGGGTCTTCTTCATCGCCCGGCCGTCCTTGGCCAGCTGGACCCAGCTCATCTGGCTGTCGCGCTTGAAGTCGAGGGTGCGGCGCACCGTCGGGCCCAGGCGCTTGGCGGCGCTGGTGCCCTCGAGCGACTCGACCAGGTCGGTGCGCAGCATGCGGTGGGGCATGCCGTCGACCTTGGCGGTCACGACGGTGCCGGTGAGGTCGTAGGACAGGTAGAGCTCCTTGACGGCCTGGGGCACGGCGCTGTCCTGGGTCAGCAGGAAGCGCGTGCCCATGCCGACCCCGGCGGCGCCGTACGACAGCGCGGCGGCGAGGCCGCGCCCGTCGAAGAACCCGCCGGCGGCGATCACCGGGATGTCGACTGCGTCGAGCACGGTCGGCAGCAGCAGCGTGGTCGGGACGGCGCCGGTGTGACCGCCGCCCTCGCCGCCCTGCACCATCACGGCGTCGGCGCCCCACGAGGCGACCTTGACGGCGTGCTTGGCGGCGCCGATCGACGGCATCACCACGATGCCGTGGTCCTTGAGCTTGGCGATGAGCTCCTTCTTGGGCGCAAGCGCGAACGACGCGACCTTGACGCCGTGCTTGATCAGCAGGTCGCAGCGGTCGCCGGCGTCGCCCGCGTCGGCGCGCAGGTTGACGCCGAACGGCTGGTCGGTGCGGCTCTTGGTCTCGAGGATCGCCTTCTCGAGCTCCTCGTAGGTCATCGTGGCCGAGGCGAGGATGCCGAGCCCGCCGGCGTTGGCGGTGCCGGAGACCAGGCGCGGCCCGGACACCCAGCCCATGCCGGTCTGCACGACCGGGTGGCGTACGCCGACCAGGTCGGTGAACGGGGTGCGGATCAGCTGCTCGATCATGCGGGGACCTCCTTGAAACGGAAGCCCTGGGGGTCGAGGACCTCGCTGATGATGACCTGCTCCTCGGCGGTGGGCAGGCGGGTCTCGGGGACGTCGGTCAGGTCGCCGAGGTCGAAGCCGGTGGCCTCCTGCACCTCGGCGGTGGTGACGCCCGGGTGCACCGACACGAGCCGGACGGTGCGGTCGGGGCCGTTGACGTCGAGGACCCCGAGGTTGGTGACGATGCGGTGGATGTCGTTGAACCGTTCGGCGGCCGGACCGGCCGCCGCCGCCCGCTTGGGTCCGACGCCGGAGACGATGTCGACGGCCTCGACGAAGACGCGGGTCGAGTGCTTGGGCACCCAGTAGGACGTGCGGTTGTTGACCGTGTTGCCCGGGGCGCCGCGCGACCCGAGCAGCTGCCGTTTCGGCTGCGCGAAGGGGCCGATGGCGGAGATGTTCTGGTTGCCGTCGCGGTCGACCTGGGTGGCGCCCATCATCACGTGGCGCTTGCCGTGGGCCACGACGTCGAAGACCTTGCGAAAGGGGATCCACCCCTCGACGACGTCCGCCTTGGCGAACAGCGGGGGAGTCCCGGCCAGGAAGAGCGACTCGCCGTCGCTGATGACCAGGTCGGTGTTGGAGGTCAGCTTGGCCAGCCGCACCCCCAGCATCGGCATCGTGCCCATGGGGCTGGCGAAGATCTCGCCGTCGTCCTTGAAGGCGTCGGCGACGGCCGCCGCGCAGACGTCGGCGCGCGTCGGTGTGGTCTGGGTCCCGCTCATGCCTGCTCCTCGGTGAAGGCCTGCACGGCCGCCTGGTACGCCGCCTCGTCGCCGGCCAGGAAGCGCTCCTCGAACGCCGCCCAGTCGTCGTCGCTGCCGCCGGCCGCGGCAGCGTAGGCCCGCTGGAACTTCTCGTCGCGGGCGTAGTCGGGGCGGCAGTCGGTGAAGTGGGCGCCGTGGGGGGTCTCGACGACGCCGGTGACCAGCATCCGGCTCAGCAGCAGGCGCTGCACCGGGGTGTCCACGGTGAGGCCCGCGGTGTCGATGACCTGCTCGACCGAGAGGTAGGTGCGCTCGGCGGCCATCGCGAAGAGGTCGTCGAAGTAGGGGTCGGGCCCCAGGTAGGTCGCGTTGCCGTGCACATCGGCGCGGTTGAGGTGGACCAGCGCGACGTCGAGGGTGAGGGCCGGCACGGCCACGAGCACCTCCCCGTCGTCGTACGGCGAGGCGACGGTCTTGATCCACGGGTTGTTGACCAGCACGTCGGAGCCGAGGCCGGCGCGCATCGGCAGGAACGGCAGCCGCTCGGAGGCCGCCTTGAGGCCGGTCTGGAACATCCCCTCGTCGAGCTCGACGACCTCGGGGATCGTGCCCTCCTGACGGGCCTTCTGGAAGTTGGGCTCGAGCGGCACGGTGTCGAGGGAGACGAACGCGTAGACCAGCCTGCGGATCTTGCCGGCGCGGGCGAGGAGCCCGACGTCGGCGCCGCCCCAGCTCACGATCGTGAGGTCCTTGAGATCGCTGTTGTAGATCGCGCGGACCAGCGCCATCGGCTTGCGCCGCGGGCCCCAGCCGCCGATGCCGATGGTCATGCCGTCCTCGAGGGAGGCGACGACCTCGTCGATGCTCATCTGCTTGTCGCGGGGTCCCTTGCTCACTTCTTCGCCTTGTCCGTTCCCGCGAACCCGTCGCGCAGCTCGTCGCTGACCCCCATCAGGTTCAGCTCCATGGTGAAGCCCTGCTCGAAGCGGTAGGACTTGTTGACGTCGATCGGGTCGATGCCGTTGAGGCACTCCTTGGCGGCACGCACCACGCGGGTGTCCTGGGCGGCGATGTCGGCGGCGACGCGCAGCGCGGCGTCGTCGAGCTCGCCGCGCGGCACGACCTCGAGCACCGAGCCGAACTGCACCAGGTCGGCGGCCTTGATCGTGCGGGAGGTGAAGTAGAGGGTGCGCATCATGTGCTGCGGCACCAGCCGCGCCATGTGGGTCGCGGCGCCCAGGGCGCCCTGCTTGACCTCGGGGACGCCGAAGAACGCGTCGTCGCTGGCCACGATGCAGTCGGCGTTGCCGACCAGGCCGACCCCACCGCCGAGGCAGAACCCGTTGACCGCGGCGATCACCGGCACCGCGCACTCGTAGACCGCCTTGAACGCCGCGAAACAGCCCTTGTTGGCGCCGAGGAGGGCGTCGAACCCGGTCGTGCTCTGCATCTCCTTGATGTCCACGCCCGCGTTGAAGCCGCGACCCTCGGCGCGCAGCACGACGACCAAGGTGTCGAGGTCGCCGGCGGCCTCGTCCATCGCGGCAGCGACGTCGTACCAGCCCTGGACGGTGAGGGCGTTGACCGGGGGGTGCTCCATCGTGACGATGCGGATCCCGTCGTCGCGCAGGGTCGAGGTGATCGTCATGGGGCTCCTGTCGTGACCAACCAAGCAAGTGCTTGGTAGGGTACCAGCCATGCCGCTCGCCCTCGACCTCACCGGACGCGTCGTCCTCGTCACCGGGGGCGCCAAGGGCATCGGCCGCGGCATCTCCGAGGCCTTCCAGGCCGCCGGCGCGACCGTCGTGACCTGCGCACGCTCGGCCGCGCCGACCCTCGACGGCGCCGCCCACCACGTCTGCGACGTGCGCGACCCCGAGGCCGTCGAGGCGCTCGTCGCGACGGTCGTCGAGACCCACGGCCGGCTCGACGTGCTGGTCAACAACGCCGGCGGGGCGCCAGCGACCGAGGCGGCCACCGCCTCGCCGCGCTTCCACGACCGGATCGTCGGGCTCAACCTGCTCAGCCCGCTGCTGGTCGCCCAGGCCGCCAACCGCGTGATGCAGCAGCAGGACGGCGGCGGCGTGATCGTCAACATCTCCTCGATCTCGGCGCACCGTCCGGCCCCGACGATCGCGGCGTACGCCGCCGCGAAGGCCGGCCTCGACTCGCTGACGACCTCGCTGGCGATGGAGTGGGGGCCCGCGGTGCGGGTCAACGCCATCGACGTCGGCCTGTGCCGCACCGAGCAGACCGACGACCACTACGGCGGCGACGACCGCGTCGCGGCCATCGAGCGCACCATCCCGCTGGGCCGGATGGCCGACCCGCTCGAGGTCGGTCACGTCGCGGTGTTCCTCGCCAGCGACCTGGCCTCCTACGTCTCCGGGGCCCGGGTCGCCTGCGACGGCGGCGGCGAGCCCCCCGTCTTCCTGCACATCACCTAGACACCCCTGGACCCACCGAGAAGGAGCACCACCTTGTCCGCACTGCTGGAGGGTCGCGTCGCGATCGTCACCGGAGCCGGCCGCGGCATCGGCCGCGCCCACGCGCTCGAGCTCGCCCGCCACGGCGCCAAGGTCGTCGTCAACGACTACGGCGTCTCGCTGTCGGGCGAAGGCACGGGCGAGTCGCCCGCCGACGAGGTCGTCGCGCTGATCCGTGAGGCCGGGGGAGAGGCCGTGGCCAACGGTGCCGACGTGGCCGACTTCGCCCAGGCCGAGGCGATGGTCCGCCAGGCGATCGACACCTACGGCGGTCTCGACGTGCTGGTCAACAACGCGGGGTTCGTGCGCGACCGGATGCTGGTCAACACGTCCGAGGAGGAGTGGGACGCCGTCGTCCGCGTCCACCTCAAGGGCCACTTCGCGCCGCTGCGCCACGCCGGTGCTTACTGGCGCGCCGAGGCCAAGGAGGGCCGCCAGCGCGCCGCCCGGGTGATCAACACGTCGTCCGGCGCGGGCCTGCAGGGCTCGGTCGGGCAGGCGACCTACTCGGCGGCCAAGGCCGGCATCGCCGGGCTCACCCTGGTCGCCGCGCAGGAGATGGGGCGCTACGGCGTCACCGTCAACGCGATCGCCCCGGTCGCTCGTACCCGGATGACCGAGGGTGCCTTCGACACCTCGGCGATGGCGCTGCCCGAGGACAACTCACCGGTCGTCGCGTGGCTGGCCTCGGTCGAGGCCGGCGACGTCACCGGTCGCGTCATCGAGATCGACGGCAGCACGATCACCGTCGAGAACGGCTGGGCCCACGGCCCCTCGCGCGACCACGGCTCACGCTGGGACGTCGCCGCCGTCGGCCCCGCGCTGCGCGAGCTGCTCGCCGAGGCCCCGACCCCGGAGCCCGTCTACGGCGCCTGAGCGCAGCGCCGGAGGTTCGTCGCACCCCCCGCCGAGGCACAGGGTCGTCGTGCCGACCGAACCCGCCGCCCGGCCGCCTGGACGCCGTACGACGAGCCGACAGTGGTCCGACCCGAACGTTGCGGACCCCCGCCGAGCAGCGCCCCGCACTGTGGGAGCTCCCGATCGTCTGGACGGTCGCGGCCTGGATCGCGGTGACCGAGGTCGCCTCGGGTGTGGTGCGCGCCCTCGGGCGTGCGCTCCTCGCCCCGTTGCGGGTCGCCGGGCGCCTGGTCCGACGCGCCGGCGTCCTGCTCGCCCGCGCCGTGGGTGCGCCGCTACGACTGGCGGCTCGCGTCGGGTCCGGGCCACCCGAGAGCGGGTTCGCGCGTGCCTGGCCCGGGTCCGGCGGGCCGGCCGACGTCGCTGACGCGCCCGGGGTCAGATCCGCTCGATGACCGTGCCGGTCGCCATCGCCCCGCCGGCGCACATCGAGATGAGAGCGGTGCTCTGGTCGCGGCGCTCGAGCTCGTGCAGCGCGGTGGTGATCAGGCGGACGCCGGTCGCGCCGACCGGGTGGCCCAGGGCGATCGCGCCGCCGTTGACGTTGACCTTGTCCATGTCGACGCGGTGCTCGCCGGCCCACGACAGCACGACGCTGGCGAAGGCCTCGTTGACCTCGAACAGGTCGAAGTCGGAGATGGCCATGCCGGTGCGGTCGAGGATCCGCTGGGTCGCCTGGACGGGTCCGTCGAGGTGGAAGTAGGGGTCGGACCCGACCAGGCACTGGCTGACGATGCGGGCGCGCGGGGTCAGGCCGAGCGAGCGGGCCTTGTCCTCGTCCATGATCAGCACCGCAGCAGCACCGTCGGAGATCTGTGACGACGTGCCGGCGGTGTGCAGGCCGTCGGGCAGCACGGTGCGCAGCTGGGCGAGGCCCTCGAGGGTCGTCTCGCGCAGGCCCTGGTCGGTGTCGACCAGGCGGGTCTCGCCGGTGAGGTTGCCGTCGGTGTCGCGGACCGGGGCGTCGATGCCGAAGACCTCGCGCTTGAAGCGGCCCTCGTCGACCGCGACGCGGGCCTTGCGCTGCGAGGCGAGGCCGAAGGCCTCGAGGTCGGCGCGGGTGAGGCCCCGGTGGCGGGCGATCCGGTCGGCCGCCTCGAACTGGTTGGGCATGTCGATCGACCAGTCGTCGGGGCGCGGGTCGCCCAGGCCGGACGGGACGTTGCCGCCCAGCGGGATGCGCGACATCGCCTCGACGCCACAGGCCACGCCGACGTCGATGGTGCCCGAGGCGATCATGTCGTGGACCAGGTGCGCCGACTGCTGGCCGGAGCCGCACTGCGCGTCGACCACGGTGCCGCCGGTGTGCTGGGGGAGCCCGGCGTGCAGCCAGGCGCGCCGCACCATCCCGTTGGACTGCTCACCGGCCTGGGTCACCACGCCACCGACGACCTGCTCGACCAGCTCGGGGTCGAGGCCGGCGCGGCTGAGCACCTCACGCTGGGTCAGGCCGAGCAGGACGGCGGGGTGGAGGCCGGCGAGCCAGCCGTTGCGCTTGCCGAGGGGAGTCCGGACGGCGTCGACGATCACTGGGGTACCCATGCGGCAAAGTAGAACGTGTTCTCGTTGTACGCACAAGCGTCCGGCCCTCGATGTGACCGCGGTCTCGCTACGCGGAACGAAACACTTTCGTCTTCGGCAGAGACTATGTAGTGTCCGACTAGAACAGGTTCCAGATCCGCTCGCGAGGGAGACCCACCCGTGACCATGAACGACGTCCTCCCCGAGGGGTTCGACTTCACCGATCCCGACACCAATCAGGCGGCCATCCCGCACGAGGAGTTCGCGCGGCTGCGCACGACCTCGCCGATCCACTGGGTGCCCCAGGCGGCCGGCACCCACGACGGCATGGCCGAGGAGTCCGGGCACGGCTACTGGGCCGTGACGCGCCACGCCGACGTCATGGCGATCTCGAAGAACTCCAAGGACTGGTCGACCGAGGAGAACGGCGCGATCATCCGGTTCTCCGAGGGGATGACGCGCGAGCAGGTCGAGATGCAGCGGGTGATCCTGATCAACCAGGACCCGCCCCACCACACCTCCCACCGCGCGATCATCAGCCGCGGCTTCACCCCGCGCTCGATCAACGCGCTCGAGGAGGTGATGACGCTGCGGGCCGAGCAGATCGTCAAGGCCGCCCTGGCCAAGGGCGAGGGCGACTTCGTCGAGGACATCGCCGCCGAGCTGCCGCTGCAGGCGATCGCCGAGCTGATCGGCGTCCCGCAGGAGGACCGCTCCAAGATCTTCGACTGGTCCAACCAGATGCTCGCCAGCGACGACCCCGACATCGTGGGCGAGCCCGACATCGCCGCCGCCGAGATCCTCGGCTACGCGATGATGATGGCCGCCGACCGCAAGGCCACCCCGCGCGACGACATCCTCACCAAGCTCATCAACGCCGACAAGGACGGCCGGGGGCTCACCGACGACGAGTTCGGCTTCTTCGTCATCCTGCTCGCCGTCGCCGGCAACGAGACCACCCGCAACGCCATCACCCACGGCATGAACGCCTTCTTCGAGAACCCCGACCAGTGGGACCTGTGGGTCAAGGAGCGCCCGGCCGAGATGGTCGACGAGGTGGTCCGGTGGGCCACCCCCGTCACCGTGTTCCAGCGCACGGCGCTCAACGACGTCGAGATCGGCGGCGTGACGATCAAGAAGGGCGAGCGTGCCGCGCTCTTCTACGCCAGCGCCAACAACGACGAGAGCGTCTTCACCGACCCGTTCACCTTCGACATCACGCGCTCGCCCAACCCGCAGGTCGGCTTCGGCGGCAACGGTGCGCACTTCTGCGTCGGCGCCAACCTGGCCCGCCAGGAGATCCGGCTGATCTTCAACGCCCTGGCCGACCACTGCCCGAACATCACCAAGCTCGGCGAGCCGGCCCGGCTGCGCCACGCCTGGATCAACGGCCTGAAGACCCTGCCGGTCAAGTACGCCTAGAGCAGGGATTCAGCGCGACGGCCGGCAGGTCAGTCGCGGGCGGTCAGGACGATCGGGCCGTCGTCGGTGATCGCGATGGTGTGCTCCATGTGCGCACCGCGAGAGCCGTCCTGGCTGCGCAGGGTCCAGCCGTCGGGGTCGGTGAAGATCTGGTCGGTGGTGTGCATGAACCACGGCTCGATCGCGATGACCAGGCCGGCCTTGAGCTTGAAGCCGCGCCCGGGACGGCCGTCGTTGGCCACATGAGGGTCGCCGTGCATGGTGCGGCCCACCCCGTGGCCGCCGAACTGCAGGTTGACCGAGAGGCCGGCGGCGCGGGCCACCTCGCCGATGGCGTGGGAGATGTCGCCCATCCGGTTGCCCGCCCGGGCCTGCTCGATGCCGGCCTCGAGGGCGCGGCCGGTCACCTCGATCAGCCGCAGGTCCTCCTCGCGGGGGGTGCCGACGACCAGCGAGAGGGCCGAGTCGCTGACCCAGCCGTCGACCGAGGCCGCGAAGTCGACCGACAGCAGGTCGCCGTCCTGGAGCACGTAGTCGTGGGGCAACCCGTGCAGGACCGCGTCGTTGACCGAGGTGCAGAGCACCTTGCCGAACTTCGAGCCGCCGAACGACGGGTGGTAGTCGATGTAGCAGGACTCGGCGCCGCGCTCGCGGATCATGTCGTGGGCCAGCGCGTCGAGCTCGAGCAGGTTGACCCCGACGTCGGCCTTGTCCGCCAGGGCGGAGAGCACCGAGGCCACGAAGCGTCCGGCAGGGCGCATCTCCTCGATCTGGGCGGGAGTCCTGAGCTCGATCACGGGCCTCACGGTAGCCGCCGCGGACCAGTCCGCCGTGAGCGGATCCGCCCCGGGCGGAATCGCTGGAGCCCGGCACCGTCGCGACGCACGCTGGCGCCATGACCACCACCAACCTCAGCGCCGCCGACCGGCTCCTCCACCAACGCATCATCGTGCTCGGCCAGCAGGTCGACGACGAGATCGCCAACCGGATCTGTGCCGAGCTGCTGCTGCTCTCGGCCGAGGACCCCCACCGCGACATCAGCCTCTACGTCAACAGCCCCGGCGGCTCGGTGTCGGCGGGCCTGGCGATCTACGACACCATGCGGCTGATCCCCAACGACGTCGCCACCCTGGCCATGGGGATGGCGGCGAGCATGGGCCAGTTCCTGCTCACCGCCGGTACGCCGGGCAAGCGGTTCGCGCTGCCGCACAGCCGGATCCTGCTCCACCAGGGCTCCGCGGGCATCGGCGGCACCGCCGTCGACATCGAGATCCAGGCCGAGAACCTCGAGCACATGAAGAACGTGATGATGTCGATCACCGCCGAGCACACCGGCCAGCCGGTCGAGAAGGTCGAGCGCGACGCGTTGCGCGACCGGTGGTTCACCGCCGAGGAGGCGCGCGACTACGGGTTCGTCGACCACGTGCTCACCGAGGTGGCCTCGGTGGTGCCGTCGCGCCAGGGCATCGCGTTCGGAGCAGTGCTCTGATGTCGTCGTACACGATCCCCAGCGTCGTGGAGAAGACGATCCGCGGCGAGCGGGCCGTCGACGTCTACAGCCGCCTGCTCACCGACCGCATCGTCTACCTCGGCACCGAGGTCGACGACGGCGTGGCCAACGTCGTCATCGCCCAGCTGCTGCACCTGGAGTCCGAGGAGCCCGACCGACCGATCAGCCTCTACCTCAACTCGCCGGGCGGCAACGTCACCTCCGTGCTCGCCGTCTACGACACCCTGCAGTTCATCCGCTGCGAGGTCGCCACGACGTGCGTCGGCCAGGTCGGGTCGTCGTCGGCGCTGCTCCTCGCGGCCGGGGCGCCCGGGCGCCGTACGCTCCTGCCGCACGCCCGGGTCGTGCTCGACCAGCCGGCCGGCGGCGGCCAAGGCACGCTGCCCGACCTCGCCGTGCAGGCCAAGGAGATCGTCCGGCTGCGCGCGGCCATGGAGTCCCTGCTCAGCCACCACACGGGCGTGCCCGTCGAGCGGCTGCGCGCCGACACCGACCGTGACCTGGTGCTGACCGCGCAGGCGGCCGTCGACTACGGCGTGGCCGACGCGGTGCTGGGCAGTCGCAAGGCGCCGCCCGCCGCGTAGGTTGACCGCATGAACCTCGTCGACCGCGTGATCCACTCGCTGCGCGCCCACCACGACCAGCTCGCCACGCTGGTCACCACCCTCGACGAGGCGGGCCTGACCAGGCCCAGCGCCGCGACCGAGTGGCGCGTGTGCGACGTGCTCTCCCACCTGGGCAGCGGCGCAGAGATCATGCTGCGTCCGCTGGCGGCGGCCGTCGCCGGCACCCCGGTGCCCGAGGGCGCCAACCAGGAGGTCTGGGACCGGTGGAACGCGCTGTCGCCCGTCGACCAGGCGCTCGGCTTCGTCGAGCACGACCGTCGGCTCGTCGAGACGCTCGAGGGGCTCGACCACGACGTCCGCGCCTCGCTGCTCGTCGACCTGGGCTTCCTGCCGACGCCGGTCCCGCTCGTGGTCGCCGCCGGCATGCGGCTCAACGAGGTGGCCCTGCACCACTGGGACGTGGTCGCCGGCCTCGACGCCACGGCGACGCTCGACCGGGACGCCGCCGAGGTGCTGCTCGAGCTCTTCTGCGGCCCGCTGGCGGTGCTGCTCGGCTGGGTCGGCAGGCCCGAGGCGCTCGACGAGGTCGCGGTCGTCGCCTTCGAGCACCACGGTCTGACCATCGCCGAGGACGTGGCGCTCGTGGCCGAGCCGCCGATGGCGCCGACGGCGTTCTTCACCGGGCCCGTCGAGGCCGCCGTCCGCCTGATCGCCGGTCGGTTGGGGCCCGCGCACACGCCCGAGGAGGTCGCGGTGTCGGGCAACGTCACCCTCGACGACCTGCGGCGGGTGTTCGCGGGCTACTGAGCCGACCGCCCCAGCGCGTCAGCGCGCCAGGGCCAGCGGCCCCGTCACGTGTCCGAGCTCGCGCGAGACCCGCAGCGTCAGGTCGACCAGGCGCAGACCGAGCGCGCCGTGCACCGCGCCGAGCACCTCCGAGCTCGGCTCCTTGAGGCCACGCTCCACCTCGGACAGGTACTGCACCGAGATGCCCGCCTCGCCCGCCACGTCGGCCAGGGTGCGCGCCTGCCGGGTGCGCTCCTGGCGCAGCTCGCGGCCGACCAGCTCGCGCCACAACGGCTCGGGCTCGCGCGTGGCCGGTCCGAGCCAGTGCTGCTGCGGAGACTTCGGGAACGCGACGACCTCACCCATGTCCGGACCCTAGGCGCCGCCGTACGCCGGGCGCGAGGGGTGTTCGCGACCGGCGAACGGGGTTAGCGTGCGCGGGTGCGAGGACGGACGAGCGGGAGTGCCGACCAGGACCGGTGGTCGCGCAAGGACTGGTGGGGCGTCGTGCTCGACAGCCCCGACCCGCACGCGCTGGCGGCGTTCTACTCCGCGTTGCTGGGCTGGCCGGTGTGGGTGCCCGACGACGGTCGGCCCGAGGACCCGGTTGGCGCGGCCCTCGACCTGGGTGAGGGAGTGGGCTACCTGTCCTTCCAGCGCAACGACGCCTACGTCCGCCCCACCTGGCCGGCGGCAGCGGGGCAGCAGCAGATGATGCTGCACCTCGACTTCGAGGTCGAGGACCTGCCGGCCGCGGTGGAGCACGCGCTCGAGCTCGGCGCGGTGCTGCCCGACCACCAGCCGCAGGACGACGTCCGGGTGCTGCTCGACCCCGACGGCCACCCGTTCTGCCTCTACACCTGACCCAGGTGTGGCGCTCGCGGTCGGCTGCGGGTTGACTCCGCACATGGGCGCATGGGGAACCGGGATCTGGGACAACGACGACGCGGGTGACTGGGCCGGCGACCTGCGCGACAGCGACGACCCGACCGCGTTCGCGATGCAGGCGTTCGCCGCGATCTCGTTGGCGATGCGCGAGGACGCCTACGTCGACGCCGACGTGGCCGGTGCGGCCATCGCCGCGGCGGCCTGGCTCGCCTCGGGCGTGGGTGGGCCGCCCCTCGACGAGGTGCTCGACATGCCACCGGCCGGACCGGTGACCGCGACGCAGGCGACCGCGGCCCTCGCCGCGGTCTCCTTGGCCACCGGCACGTCGTCGGAGTGGCGCGAGCTGTGGGACGAGGCCGGCACGACCGACGAGGCCCGCGCGCCCGTCGACGAGGTCGTCCGGGCGCTGCGGGTGGTCACCGGCGCCTAGGGCTTGTCGGCCCCCACGACCCACATCGCGAAGAACTGCGACCCGCCGCCGTAGGCGTGGCCCAGGGCCTTGCGGGCGCCGTCGACCTGGTGCTCGCCGGCGAGCCCCCGCACCTGCAGGGCCGCCTCGCCGAAGCGCAGCATGCCGGAGGCGCCGATCGGGTTGGACGACAGCACGCCGCCCGAGGCGTTGACCGGGAGCCTGCCGTCGAGGGCGGTGGCGCCCGACTCGGTGAGCTTCCAGCCCTCGCCCTCGGCAGCGAAGCCCAGCGACTCCAGCCACATCGGCTCGAACCACGAGAACGGCACGTAGATCTCGGCCGCGTCGATCTCGTCGATCGGCGAGGTGATGCCGGCCTGCTTCCACAGCGCCGCGGCGGCGTCACGGGAGGCCTGCGGGTTGACCTGGTCGCGCTCGGCGGCCGAGGTGGCCTCCGAGCGCATGATCGTGCCGTGGATCCACGCGGGGTTGGGGGAGGCGTCGGCGACGTCCTCGCTGGCGATGACCAGGGCGCAGGCGCCGTCGGACGACGGGCAGGTCTCGTCGTAGCGGATCGGGTCCCACAGCATCTGCGAGGCCAGCACCGACTCGACGGTGGTGCCCTCGTTGTGCAGGTGGGCGTAGGGGTTCTTCAGCGCGTTGTTGCGGTCCTTGGCGGCCACGATGGCGCCGACGTGGGTCGGGGCGCCGGAGCGGCGGATGTAGGAGCGCACGTGAGGCGCGAAGTAGCCGCCGGCGCCGGCGTGCACCGGCATGTTGAACGGCACGGGCACCGAGAGCGCCCACATCGCGTTGGACTCCGACTGCTTCTCGTAGGCGACGGTCAGCACCTTGCGGTGGATGCCGGCCTGCACCAGGGACGCCGCCACGATCGCGGTCGAGCCACCGACCGAGCCGGCGGTGTGCACCCGCAGCAGCGGTTTGCCGGCCGCGCCGAGCGACTCGGCCAGGAACAGCTCGGGCATCATCACGCCCTCGAACAGGTCGGGGGCCTTGCCGACGACGATCGCGTCGATCTCGTCGAGGGTCATCCCCGCGTCCTCGAGGGCCCGGTCGATGGCCTCGCGGCACAGCCCCGCCATCGACACGTCGAGGCGCTTGGCGCGGTGGTGGGTCTGGCCGATGCCGATGACGGCGGCGGGCTTCTTGCCCATCAGATCGTCCCTTCGGGAGTGCTCGAGAGGGTGCAGACGAGGTTCTGCTGCAGGGCCGGGCCGGACGTCGCGTGGGCCAGGGCCTTCGACGTGTCGCCCGACCAGATCCGGCGGGCGGCCTCGCCCACGCGGATGCCGCCGGCGGAGAACATCGGGTTGGAGACCAGGGCCCCGCCCGAGGGGTTGACCACCACGTCGTCGGCCAGGCCGAGCTCGCGGCGCAGCACCAGCTCCTGGTGGCTGAACGGCGCGTGCAGCTCGGCCACCTCGACCCCGGTGAGGTCGAGCGCCGCGCCCGAGCGCTGGGCGCTGGGGGAGCGGGTCAGGTCGCGGGTGCCCATGCTGAGCGGGTCGACGTGGTGGCTGATCCCGGTCAACCAGGCGGGGTTGTCGCGCACCGCGCGGGCCTTGTCGCCGGCGGCCAGCACGATCGCGGCCGCACCGTCGGTGACCGGCGCGCAGTCGTGCTTGCGCAACGGGTCGGCGTACATCGGGCGGGCGAGGAGGTCGTCGACCGACGAGCCGCCCTTGCGGACGGCGTAGTCGTTGGACTCGGCGGCGGTCAGCGAGCGCTGCGCGACCTCGGCCATCGCGCGCTCGTCCCACAGCCCGGCGTCGATGCCGGCGCGGGCCTGCAGGCCGGCCAGCGACACGGTGTCGGGCCAGATCGGCGTCATCGTGTAGGGGTCGAGCTGCAGCGCGAGCGTGCGGCGCAGCACGCCGGCCGAGCTCTTGCCGAACGCGTAGACCAGAGCGGTGTCGACCTCGCCGGTCTGGATCTTGAGCCAGGCCTCGTACATCGCCCAGGCCAGGTCCATCTCGACGTGCGACTCGTTGACCGGCGGGATCACGCCGATGGCGTCGACGGCCTGCACGAACGAGAACGACCGCCCGGCGAGGTAGTCCGACGAGCCCGAGCACCAGAACCCCACGTCGTGGCGGGTCCAGCCCGTCTGCTCGTAGCACTCCTTGAACAGCGGGACCAGCAGCTCGACGCAGGTCGGCGACCCGTCGAAGTCCTTCATCTGTCGCTGGGCGAAGCCCACGACTGCAACGTCTCTCACAGCTCGCCCCTCACAGGTACTTCTTGTAGGTCTCGTAGTCCGCGTCGGGCTCGTCGATCGGCGCGAAGTGGCTGATGTTCTCGATGGTGGTGCCCCACTCGTCGCGGGGCTTCCAGACGGCCTTGACCCGCATCCCCATGTGCACGTCCTCGGCCGCGCAGTCGAGGATGAGGTGGAGGAAGGCGATGTCGGCGCCGTCGAGCAGGACGTAGGCCGACACGTAGGGCGGGGTGATCTTCTGGCCCAGGAACGGCACGTTGACGATGCAGAACGTCGTCACGGTGCCGGTCTCGGGCAGCTCGACCTCCTCGACCGTCGGGCTCCCGTCGGCGGGGCAGGCGCTGCGCGGCGGGATGTAGACCTTCTCGCAGGTGGGGCACCGCTGGCCGACGAGCTTGCCCTCGGCGAGGCTGCGGTAGAACAGCGACTCCTCGGGGCTCGCGGCGTAGACGTAGTCGAGCCCGACGGGGGTGATGACGCCGGTGACGGGGTCGTCCGACGGGGCCTCGAGGCTCGCTCCGCTCGCACCTCGACCGCCGTCGTGGACCGGCTCGAAGCCGGCGATGTCGGTGATCGCGCCGACCCGCTCGTCGGCCCAGCGGACCTGCACCCGCATGCCGGTCGACACGTCGGCCGGGGACGCCACGTCGAGCGCGTGCAGCAGCGGCACGTCGGCGCCGTCGAGGGTGACCAGGGCCCAGGCGAACGGCCGGTCGAAGGGCTGGCCCTTGACGGGCTCGGGCACCCAGACCCACGAGGTGACGGTCCCGGTGGAGGCGACCTGGACGAAGTCGGTCGTGGCCTGGTGGGTGACCGGGTCGAACTCCGGCGGCGGGACGACGACCCGACCGTCCGACGTACGGGCGCCGACGACGACCCCGTCGCGCAGGCCGGTCAGGAAGCGGCCGAGGACCGGTCCCGTCGAACGTGTGTAGTCGAACGCGACGGCGACCGGCGCGGACAGGGTGCGAGGCATGGCACGAAACTAGAACACGTTCTAGGCGCACGGCAACTGCCGTGCCACGATGTCGCCATGAAACTTGGACTGCAGCTGGGTTACTGGGGCGCGCAGCCGCCCTCGGGCGTCGAGGAGCTCGTCGCGGCCGCCGAGGAGTCGGGCTTCGACGCGATCTTCACCGCCGAGGCGTGGGGCTCCGACGCGTTCACGCCGCTCACGTGGTGGGGCCGCGGCACCTCGCGCGTGCGGCTCGGCACCTCGATCGTGCAGATGTCGGGTCGCGCCCCGACCTCGATCGCCATGCACGCCCTGACCCTCGACCACCTCACCGGCGGACGGGTCATCCTCGGCATGGGCGTCTCGGGCCCGCAGGTCGTCGAGGGGTGGTACGGGCAGCCCTTCCAGAAGCCGCTGGCCCGCACCCGCGAGGTCGTCGACATCATCCGCCAGGTGCTGGCCCGCGAGGCCCCGGTGACCAACGACGGGCCGCACTACTCGCTGCCCTACACCGGGCCCGGCGCCGTCGGCCTGGGCAAGCCGCTCAAGCCGATCGTGCACCCGTTGCGCTCCGACATCCCGATCTGGCTGGGCGCCGAGGGCCCCAAGAACGTCGCCCAGACCGCCGAGATCGCCGACGGCTGGATCCCGATCTTCTACACCCCCAAGTCGGCTGCGATGTACCAGCCGTGGCTCGACGAGGGCTTCGCGCGGCCGGGGGCCCGGCGTACGCGGGCCGACTTCGAGATCGCCGCGACCTGCCACCTGCAGATCTGCGACACCCCGGAGATCACGCAGCTGGTCGTCGACGCGCTCAAGCCGTCGGTCTCGCTCTACATGGGCGGCATGGGGGCGGCCGAGGCCAACTTCCACAACCAGGTCTTCGTGCGGATGGGCTTCGAGGACCTCGCCGCCCAGGTGCAGAAGCTCTACCTCGAGGGACGCAAGGACGAGGCGACCGCGCTGATCCCCGACGACCTGGTCCACGACCTCCACATCATCGGCTCGCCCGAGGAGGTCAAGGACAAGGTCGCCGCCTGGGAGGCCACCGGCGTCACGACGTTGCTGCTCTCCTTCCGCGACGCCGCCGAGCTGCGCCGGGTCGCCGAGCTGCTGGCCTAGGCGTCGGGCGCCCACCGCGCCGCGGCGGGGGAGCCCGGCGTCGGGAAGAAGCGCCACACGACGGCCGACTGGCTGAACGTCCACACCGCCCCGCAGGCCCAGTAGAACAGCAGTGCGACGGGCACGACGGTGCCGGCCAGGAGCATGCCCCCGGCCGACATGAACGGCACGATGCGCTGGGCGCTGGCCATCGCCTCGGGCAGGTCGGTCGCCGCGGAGTTGGGCTGCACCAGGAAGCGCTGGGTGGCGAAGGACAGCACGGCGGCGGTGCCGGCGAGGCCGAGGACGACGGCCAGGTGCGCCGCGCCGGCACCGGTGTAGCCGTGGCTGGTGAGGTGCACGCCGGCGATGGTCGCGCGGGCCAGTGACTCGACCTGCCCGGCGTCGAGGGCGCCGACGGCCTGGCCGTCGGCGACGTTGCGCAGCAGGTGGTAGAGCGCGATCCAGATCGGGATCTGCAGCAGCACCGGCAGGCAGCCGAGCCGCGAGACGCCGTGCTCGGCGGAGACCGCGCGGCGCTCCTCCATCATGGCGCGGATGCTCTCGGCGTCGGTCCTGCCCTTGTAGCGCTCGGCGAGCTCCTTGAGGTGGGGTCGGGCGCGCGACGACGCGTGCGCCATCTTCACCGTGTGGACCGTCAGTGGCAGCAGCAGCGTGCGCACCACCACGACGACGGCCGCGATCGACAGGCACCAGGTGGCGCCCGACGACGCGTCCGCGCCGAGGCTGGTCAGGCCGGTGTGGACGCCGGCCACGACGGCGGCGAGGGCGTGCTGGACGGGTTCGAGCAGGGACACGACAGGGGCTCCTGGGGTCGGGCGGGGCGGACGTCATCTGCCCACCGCTGACCCCTCGGGGCCGGGTGGGCGTCAGCGAGTCCCAGGAGCCCGGGGGCGCAGCGGGTGGTGCGTGGGGTCGGTGGCCCGGGTGGCGAGCACGATCGGCACCGGCCGGCGCGTCGAGAGCCGTGCCGACGCCGTGAGGACACCCAGCCGCCCGCCCTCGTGGGCGGTGCGCAGCAGGGCGGCCAGGGCCACGGCGAGCACGGCTCCGGTGAGGGTCGCGGTGCCGTCGAGCCCGGCGGCCAGGGTCGGCAGCAGGAAGGCGAGGCTGCCGGTCAGGACGGCCACGGCCGCGAGCAGGGCGTCGCGCGCACGCGTCGTACCCCCGGTCCCGGCCATGGCCAGAGCGTACGGGGTGGGCGCGCGGACACGGACCCTCCGTGACAGGAACTGGAACACGTTCTAGTCTCGCCCTCATGCCCGCTACCTCGGCCGACCACGACCTGCGCACCCCGACCCACAACGGCAACCTCATGGTCGCCGCGCTCAAGCGCCACCGCGACAAGCCGGTGATGTACCTCGGCGACACGACCCTCACCGGGGGCGAGGTCGCGCAGCGCATCAGCCAGTACGTGCAGGCCTTCGAGGCGCTCGGCGCCGGCGCCGGCACCGCCGGGGCGCTGCTGGCCCTCAACCGGCCCGAGGTGCTGTTCATCATCGGCGCCGGGCAGACCCAGGGCTACCGGCGCACGTCGCTGCACCCCCTCGGCAGCGCTGACGACCACGCCTACGTCATCAACGACGCCGGCATCACCACGCTGACCATCGACCCCTACTTCACCGAGCGCGCCCTCGCGCTGCTCGACAAGTGCCCCGGGCTGACCGACGTCTTCACCATCGGGCCCGTGCCGCCCGAGCTCGAGGGCCGTGCCACCGACCTCACCGCCAAGGCCGCCGAGTTCGAGCCGCAGCCCCTGACGGCCGCGACGCTGCCGCCCGACCACATCGTGTCGATCACCTACACCGGCGGCACGACCGGCAAGCCCAAGGGCGTCATCGGCACGTCGCAGGCGATGGCCACCATGACCCAGGTGATGCTCAGCGAGTGGGAGTGGCCCGAGGAGCCGCGCTTCTTGATGTGCACCCCGCTGTCGCACGCGGGCGCTGCGTTCTTCACCCCGACCGTCATCAAGGGCGGGTCGCTCTACGTGCTCGCGCGCTTCGACCCGGCCGAGGTGCTGCGCACCATCGAGGAGCAGAAGATCACCGCGACGATGCTCGTGCCGTCGATGCTCTACGCGCTGATGGACCACCCCGACTCGCACACGCGTGACCTGTCGAGCCTCGAGACCGTCTACTACGGCGCCTCGGCGATCAACCCGGTCCGCCTCAAGGAGGCGATCGAGCGCTTCGGCCCGATCTTCGCCCAGTACTACGGTCAGTCCGAGGCCCCGATGGCGATCACCTACCTCGCCAAGAAGGACCACGTGACGGGCGGCGACGCCCGCCTCGCCTCCTGCGGCCGTCCCTCGGCGTTCGTGCGTACGGCGCTGCTCGGCGAGGACGGGCAGCCCGTCCCGGTCGGCGAGCCGGGCGAGATCTGCGTGTCGGGATCACTGCTCTCGGGCGGCTACTGGAACCTGCCCGACGAGACGGCCGAGACCTACCGGGCCGACGGGTGGATGCACACCGGCGACGTGGCCCGCGAGGACGAGGACGGCTTCTGGTACATCGTCGACCGCACCAAGGACATGATCGTCACCGGTGGCTTCAACGTCTTCCCGCGCGAGGTCGAGGACGTCGTCGCCGAGCACCCTGCGGTCGCCCAGGTCGGCGTCATCGGAACCCCGCACGAGAAGTTCGGCGAGGCCGTCACCGCCATCGTCGTGCTGCGCGAGGGCCACGAGCTGACCGACGAGGTGGTCGCGGAGATCCAGGAGATGGTCAAGGAGCGCAAGGGATCGGTGCAGGTGCCCAAGCAGGTCATCGCCACCGAGGCGCTGCCGCTCACCGGTCTGGGCAAGCCCGACAAGAAGGCGTTGCGCGCGCAGTACTGGACGGGGGAGCGCTCGGTCGGCTGAGCGACCCACGGTCTGTCGCGTGTGGCAGTCTGTGCCTGCACCTTGACAACAGGTGACGGGCAGCAATCTCGGGAGGAACGCACATGCGACCACGACACGGTTCGTCACGCCCCGCAGGGGACTGGTCGCCGGGGGTGATGGGGCGCCGTCGAGGCCTGCTGGCCGACGCGCTCGTGCTGCTCACCGTCGTGCTCGGTGGCGTCGGTGTCGGCGCCGTCACCGGACCCGCCACCGCGGCGGCTGCGGCCGTGCCCGTCGCCGGCGTGGCGGCGCAGCCGACGCAGCCCACGCAGCCGGTGAGGAGGACCCCGCCGGCCCCGGACCTCGGGTCCCACGTCACGGTCTTCGACCCCAGCATGCCGACCGCGCAGATCCAGGCGAAGGCCGACGCCATCTGGGCGGCTCAGGTCGACGACGAGATGGGCAGCAACCGCTACGCCCTGTTGTTCGCGCCGGGGACCTACGGCACCGACGCACAACCCCTGCAGATCAAGGTCGGGTACTACACCGAGGTCGCCGGACTGGGCGCGTCCCCGGGCGACGTCACCATCAACGGCAAGGTCGAGGTCCGCAACCGCTGCTTCGACGACGACCCGGAGTTCACCGGTTGCTTCGCGCTCAACAACTTCTGGCGCGGCCTGTCCAACCTGACGATCAAGGTCAACGGCGCCGGCCAGGACGGCTGCAGCGCCTCGGCCAACTTCTGGGCCGTCTCCCAGGCGGTCTCGATGCGCCGGGTGGACGTCACCGGCGGCAACCTCTCGCTGATGGACTACTGCACCAGCCCCTCGTTCGCGAGCGGCGGCTTCATGGCGGACTCCCGGGCCGGCCTGGTCATCAACGGCTCCCAGCAGCAGTGGTACGCGCGGAACTCCGACGTGGGTGTCTGGACGAACGCCGTGTGGAACCAGGTGTTCTCCGGCATGTCCTTCGCCGACCCCGGGGCCGCACCCCAGGATGCCGACTACCCCGATCCTCCCTACACCGTGCTCGAGAAGACACCGCTCAGCCGGGAGAAGCCCTACCTCTTCGTCGACGCCCGGGGCGCCTGGCAGGTGCGGGTCCCCTCGGCGCGCACCAACACCAGCGGTGTCAGCTGGGCCAACGGGACGACGCCCGGCCGGACGATCGCGCTGCGCGACTTCTTCGTCGCACGACCGGGCGACTCGGTCCGCGAGATCAACACGCAGCTGGCCCGCGGCAAGAACCTCCTGCTGACCCCGGGTCTCTACGACACGGCCCGCAGTATCGAGGTCAAACGGGCCGGCACCGTCGTGCTCGGCATCGGGTTGCCGACGTTGACCGCGGTCGGCGGTGCCACCCCGATGACGATCGCCGACAAGCCGGGGATCGTCGTGGCCGGTGTGACCATCGACGCCGGTCGCGTCGAGTCGCCGGCGCTCCTGCGGGTCGGCAAGCGCAACCACGACAGGCGCGGGTCCCGCCACGCACCGGGCCGATCGAACGACCCGATCACGCTCTCCGACGTCTACTTCCGCGTCGGCGGACCCCACGTCGGCAAGGTCGACGTGGCGCTGGTGGTCAACAGCGACGACGTGCTGATCGACCACACCTGGGTGTGGCGCGCCGACCACGGCGTCGAGGGCTTCCCCACCGTCCCCACCGACGTCGCCGACAGCGACTTCGGTGACACTGCTCGGTGGGCGACCAACACGGGCCGCAACGGCCTGGTCGTCAACGGTGACGACGTCACCGCGACGGGGCTGTTCGTGGAGCACTTCCAGGAGTACAACACGATCTGGAACGGCGAGAACGGCCGCGTGCTGCTCTACCAGAACGAGCTCCCCTACGACCCGCCGACGCAGGCCGACTGGACGCAGCCCGACGGAACGCTCGGCTGGGCCGGCTACAAGGTCGCCGACGACGTCGAGGTCCACCACCTGTGGGGTGGAGGGGTCTACGTCTTCAACCGACTCGACCCCACCGTCGTCACCGAGAACGGCTTCGAGGTCCCCGACGCGCCAGGGGTGGTCCTCACCCACGTCATGACGAAGAACCTCAGCGGACCGGGCACCATCAACCACGTCGTCAACGGGGCCGGGGACGCGGTCGACGGGATCCTGCCGTGCGCCACCCCGCCCGACGACCCCGCCAACTGTGGTCCGGACAAGGCGCAGTTCGAGCCGCCGAGCTACGTCATCAGCTATCGGGACGGGGTCGCGGTCCTGCCGTGAGCTCCCGCACGGTGGTCTTGCGCGCACGCAACGGGTGAGGCGACCGGCGCGCGGCTCCTCTAACGTCGAGCCGTGCCTGATCTGCTCGTGGTGCCTGCCGGCCAGCGGCGCCTGCGCGTGGCGAGCCGCACGACCGCGGGGCGCGGTCCCCGCGGCGCGGAGCGCTGGACGCCGCGACGCCCCCACCACACCCACCACGCCATCGACCAGGTGACCAGGGCGAACCCGAAGAGGAAGTCCTCGACCGGTGCCGTGCCGATGCGCCAGCCGATGATCGCGTCGGGGTCGTACACGAAGACCCCGCGTGCGGTCAGCCACTGGTTGGTCACCAGCTGGAAGAACAGCACGATCGCGTACGCCGTCCAGAACGAGCGTCGGGTCAGCAGCCGCGTGCGCAGCACGACCAAGTCGAGCACGACGGTCGCGACGACGCCGAGCAGCACCGCCGTGGTGTGGGTCACGGGAGGTCCCGGTGGTGCTCCGGGGCCTCGACCTCGTCACCGACCGGCCACGACGGGCGGGTCGATCGCACGGCCTCGAGAGTCATGACCGAGGCCAGCGGCACCACGACGAAGAACAGCACCTCCTCGAGCGGCAGCCCCGCGGGCAGCACCAGCCCGAGCGTCTGGGAGGTGTCGAACCGCCAGTGCCCGGCTCGCGTCGCCGCGGCGTCCCACACCACGAACGGCACCCCGGCGCACAGCACGACCAGGCCGAGGCGACGCAGCCGGGCGTACACGCCCACGCGCAGCACCGACTCGAGCGGCAGCGTGGCGACGATGACGAAGACCAGCATGGCGACGTACGTCAGGTGCTGCATGGCGCGATTCAACCGCGCCCGCTCCCGTGGCGGTATCGCCCTTTGGCGTGCGGCCGCGACGGTGGTTGCGCCGTGAGCCCGGTCGTCGACCTGCGGCTGTGGCACGTCGACCGGGTCGCCCCCGCGTTGGCCAGGATGGCCTCGGGGCGTCGCCACCTCCACGGCCGGCCCGGTCTGCGCTTCGCCAAGCTGCTGGGCACCGGCCGGGGCCGCACCTTCACCGTCGGCGACGCCGACCCGCACCACTGGGCCCTGCTGACGGTCTGGGACGACACCGCCTCGGCCGACGGCGGCCCCGACCCGCGGCTGCTCGGCCCCTGGGACGACGCCGCCACCGAGAGCCTGCGCGTGCGGATGACGCCGCTCACCTCGCGCGGGCGGTGGTCGGGACAGGCCCCGTTCGACGCACCACCCGGCAGCACGCGGAGCCACACCGGACCCGTGGCGGCGATCACCCGCGCGCGGCTGCGCCCCACGCGCGCGGTGTCGTTCTGGCGGGCCGTGCCGCCGGTCGTCGCCGACGTGGCCCGGGCGCCGGGCCTGCGGCTCGCAATCGGCGTCGGCGAGGCGCCGGTGCTGCTCCAGGGCACCTTCACCCTGTGGGACTCCGACCGGGCCCTGACCGACTTCGCCTACCGCACCGCCGCGCACCGCGACGTGGTGGCCCGCACCGAGCCGGCCCGCTGGTACGCCGAGGACCTCTTCGCCCGGCTGGCCGTGCACGAGGTCACCGGCACCTACCGAGGAGGTCGGCCGTGAGCGCCACCCGGTCGGCCCCCACCGCTGCGCCGACACGGGTCGACGCCGGCCGGTCGTGGCCACGCGCCGTGGTCGTCGCCCTCGCCGCGGCGGCGGTGCTCGTGCAGATGGCGTTCCCCTTCACCGACGGCGGGACGCTCGCGATGACCGCGGCCAGCGTGCTGCTCCTGGCCGGCGCCGCGATCGGCCACGCCCTGGTGACCCACGGGGTCCGGGCTGCGGCCGCCCTGGTGCTCGTCGCCGGTGGCGGCGGCCTGCTCGTCGAGGTGGTCGGCGTGCGCACCGGGGTGCCCTTCGGGGCCTACTCCTACGCCGGGACGCTCGGGCCGCAAGTCGCCGGCGTACCCGTCCTGGTGCCGTTGGCGTGGGTGATGATGACCTGGCCGGCCCTGCACGTCGGCCGGCTGCTGGGTGGTGGCCACCGGGTCCGGACCGCGGTGGTCGGGGCGTGGGCGCTGGTCTCGTGGGACGTGTTCCTCGACCCGCAGATGGTCGACGACGGCCACTGGACCTGGGCCGACCCGCACCCGGCACTGCCGGGGGTCGAGGGCATCCCGCTCACCAACTTCGCCGGCTGGCTGCTCGTGTCGCTGCTCCTGTGCGCGGTGCTCGACCGGGTGGTCGGCCGTGCGCGACCGGTCCCGGTGGGCCTGGCCCGGCTGCCGCTGGCGGTCTACCTGTGGACCTACGCCAGCTCGGTGCTCGCGCACGCGGCGTTCTTCGGGCGCCCGTCGGTGGCGGTGGTCGGGTCCGTGGTCATGGGGGTGGTGGCGGTGCCGGTGGCCCTGCGGCGGGCCCTGCGACCCGCACCTCGGTCAGGCCGGCGTCCGTGAGGCACCTGGCCACCGCCGGGACCGCGCTCGCCGTGGCCTCGCTCGGGCTCACGGTCGACAACCTGCGGCGCGTCCGCACGCCCGACCCGGGGGCCGTCGCACGGCCCGAGCCGCTCGCCGTGCTGCTGCCCGTGCGCGACGAGGTCGACGTCGTCGAGCGCTGCGTACGCCGTCTGCTCGCCGCCGCCGCCCGCTGGCCCGGCCCGGTGCGGGTCGTCGTCCTCGACGACGGCTCCACCGACGGCACCGCCGAGGTCCTGCGCCGGCTGCCCGACGTGACCACCGTCGCCGGCCGGACGCCGCCGCCGGGCTGGCTGGGCAAGCCGTGGGCCTGCCACCAGCTGGCCGAGGCCGCCGGTGACGCCTCGGTGCTGGTCTTCGTCGACGCCGACGTCGCCGTCGAGCCCCACGCGCTGACCTCGACGGTCGCGCTCCTGCGCTCAGCCGGGCTCGACCTGCTGTGCCCCTACCCGCGCCAGGAGGTCGGCGGGCTCACCGAGCGACTCGTGCAGCCGCTGCTGCAGTGGTCGTGGATGAGCACCCTGCCGCTCGGGCTCGCCGAGACCTCCTCCCGCCCGTCGCTGGGTGCGGCCAACGGGCAGCTGCTCGCGGTCGACGCCGCGGCGTACCGCCGTGCCGGCGGCCACGCGGCCGTGCGCGGCGAGGTGCTCGAGGACCTCGCGCTGCTGCGCGCCGTCAAGGCCTCGGGCGGTCGCGGGGTCGTGGCCGAGGGCAGCGGCGTCGCCTCCTGCCGGATGTACGACGGCCCAACGGCCCTGCGCGCCGGCTACACCAAGTCGCTGTGGGCGGCGTTCGGGTCGCCGGCCGGCGCGATCGGGGTCGGTCTGCTGCTCGGAGTGACCCACGTCGTGCCGGCCGCCGCCGCGCTGCGCGGCTCGCGCACGGGCCTGCTGGGCTACGCCGCCTCGGTCGCGTCGCGGGCCCTGGTCGCCCGGCGTACGGGCGGGGTCGTCGGCGACGCCTGGACCCACCCGGCCTCGGTGCTGGCCCTGCTCGCGCTCACCGCCGACTCCTGGCGCCAGCGCCGGCGCGGCACCCTGCGCTGGAAGGGCCGACCCGTCGAGGTCTCCGGGGTGCGCGGGGTGGCCCGGTGAGCCGGGTCGTCGTCGTCGGTGCCGGGGTCGGGGGACTGGCCGCGACCGCGCGGCTGTGCGCCCTGGGCCACGAGGTGACCCTGGTCGAGCAGGCCGGGGAGGTCGGCGGCAAGCTCGGCACGCTGCGCCGCGACGGGTTCGTCTTCGACACCGGCCCGTCGCTGCTGACCCTGCCCGACGTGCTCGAGGAGCTGTACGCCGCCACCGGGGCGCCGCTGTCGCAGGCGCTGCCCCTGCAACGCCTCGAGACGGCCTGCCACTACCGCTTCGCCGACGGCACGCTGCTCGACCTGCCCGGCGACCCCGCCCGCATCCCCGACGCCCTCGACGCCGCCCTGGGCACCGGTCGCGGGGAGCAGTGGGCCGGGCTGATGGCCCGCGCCGGGCGCATCTGGGACATCACCCGCGAGCCGTTCCTCGAGTCGCCGCTCACCACCCGCCAGATGCTCCGGCTGTCCTACCGGCTCGGCGACGTCGCCACGGTCGCGCCCTGGCGCACCCTGCGGGGCCTGGCCGCCGACCACCTCCACGACCCGCGACTGCGGGCCCTGCTCGATCGCTACGCCACCTACACCGGGTCCGACCCGCGGCGCGCGCCCGCCGCGCTCGTGACCGTGCCGTACGCCGAGCAGACCTTCGGGTCCTGGTACGTCCCCGGCGGGCTCGGTCGCCTGGCGACCTCGCTGCTCGAGCGGGTCCGCGCCCAGGGCGCGCAGGTGCTGCTCGACACCGAGGTCGTCGAGGTCCTGGTCCATGACGGCCGGGCGGCGGGTGTGCGCCTGGCCGACGACTCGGTGCTCGAGGCCGACGTCGTGGTGGCCAACGCCGACGCGGCGAGCGTCTACGGCCGGTTGCTCCCGGGGCGCGTCGCGCGCCGATCGGCGCGCCGTATCCGTCGTACGACGCCGTCGCTGTCGGGGCTGGCCCTGCTCCTCGCGGTCGACGACCCGCCCGAGGTCGCCCACCACCAGGTGCTGTTCGCCGAGGACTACGACGCGGAGTTCGACGCCGTGTTCGGGCGCCACGGGCCGCCGCGCCCGGTGGAGCGCCCGACGGTCTACGTCAGCGCCCCCCGCGACCCCGCCGTGGTGCCCGAGGCCGGCACCGGCGCGTGGTTCGTGCTGGTCAACGCCCCGCGCCACGATCCCCGGCACGGCGTCGACTGGGACGAGCCCGGGCTGGCCGAGGACCAGGCCGACCGGGTGCTCGACCTGATGGCCGAGCGCGGGCTCGACGTGCGCAGCCGGGTGCGGCACCGCACCCTGGTCTCGCCCGCCGACCTCGAGCGCCGCACGCTGACCCCGGGCGGCTCGATCTACGGCACGTCGTCCAACGGTGCCCGCGCGGCGTTCCAGCGGCCGGCCAACCGCTCGCCGCTGCCCGGTCTCTACCTCGTGGGCGGCTCGTCGCACCCCGGCGGCGGGCTGCCGCTGGTGGTGCTGTCGGCGCGCATCGTCGCGGGGCTCGTCGGGCCCGCCTGAGCTCTCGGGGCGAGCAGCTGTCGGCGGACGGCCACGGTGAGGTGGACCAGCCCCACCACGGCCAGCGCGAGCCCCACGGCGACCGCGACCTTCGCCGGCACCGCCGCGTCCACCGCGGGCACCAGGCCGACCGACGCGGTGGCGGCGAGGGCGAGGACCGTGACGATGACCCGCGAGGGACGCTCCCACACCGTGATCGCGCCCGCGCCAGCCAGACCGGCGGCCTGGGCGGTGGCGCGCACCGACTCGAGCAGCAGCGTCAGCACGGCGAGCGCGGCGCCGAGCCAGAGCGGTGCCCCGAGCACCACCAGGGTCACGACCAGCACCACGTCGACCGCGCGGTCGGCCAGCGGGTCGAGCACCCGCCCCCACGCCGTGTCGGTCCCGGTCTGGGCCGCGACGGCGCCGTCGACCCCGTCGAGCACCGCGCTCACCGCCACGAGGAGCAGCGCGGCGAGGGGCCAGGCGTGCCCCAGACCGGCCAGCACCGGCACCGGGGCCACCACCGCCGCGGAGGCAGTGGTGACCGCGCCAGGCCGTACGCCGCGGCGCGCAAGCGGTCGCGCGCACGCGTGCGAGAGCCGCACCCACGCCGAGATCCAGACCGAGCCGCTCGGGTCGATCCCGCCGTGCAGGCGCGACCAGTGGGCCAGGGCCTCGGCCCGGCGGTCCACCTCAGGCCCGCGCCGGCACCGGTTCGACCGACGGTCCGACCGACCGGTCGCCGCGCAGCCGCTTGAGCACCAGCTCGGCGCTGATCAGGCACATCGGCAGCCCGATGCCCGGCACCGTGCCGTAGCCGGCGTAGTAGAGGCCGTCGACCTTGCGCGAGACGTTGCTCGCCCGGAAGAACGCGCTCTGCTTGAGCACGTGGGCCGGGCCGAGGGCCCCACCCGACCACGAGTTGAGGTCGGCCTCGAAGTCACCGGGCCCCACGGTGCGGCGTACGACGACCCGCTCGGCGAGGTCGGGCACGCCCGCCCAGTCGGCGACCATCGCCACAGCGCGGTCGGCGATCGCCTCGATCGTGGCGTCACCGGCCCCGTCGACGCCGCCGCGCCCCAGGGAGGGGTCGGGCGGCACCGGCACCAGCACGAACAGGTTGTCGTGGCCGGCCGGCGCGACCGACGCGTCGGTGGCCGAGGGCCGGCACACGTAGATCGACGCTGGGTCGGGCACCCGCGTCGGGGTGCCGAAGATGGCGTCGAAGTTGGTGTGCCAGTCGGCGGTGAAGAACAGCGAGTGGTGGGCCAGCTCGGGCAGCTCGCCGCGCACGCCGAGCTGGACCAGGACGGCGCCCGGCCCCGAGACCGCCTTGTCCCACCACGGCTCGGGGTAGGTCTGGAGGTCGGGGGGGAGCAGCCGGGTCTCGACGTGGTGGAGGTCGGCGGCCCCGACGACCACGTCGGCGGCCACGGTGTGCGTGGCGCCGGCGGCGTCGCGGTAGGTGACGCCGGTGACGCGCGCCCGGGGCCCGCGCAGCCGGCGACGACGGGTCGTGGTGTCGAGCGGCGCGGTCTGCACCGCGGTGACGGTGCAGCCGGTCGACAGCTCGGCGCCGGCGCCGCGGGCGAGTCCGGCCATCGCGTCGACGAGCACCCGGAAGCCGCCCATCGGGTAGCGGACCCCGTCGGCGAGGTCGAGGTGGCTCATCAGGTGGTACATCGCGGGGGCCCGGTCGGGCGACGAGCCGAGGAACACCGCGGGGTAGCCGAGCACCTGGCGCAGGCGCCGGTCGCGGAAGCGGCTGTCGACGAAGGACTCCAGGGAGCGCGACAGCAGCCCCGCCAGACGGGGGCCGTTGACCAGGACCTGCCGCCCGGCGTACGCCGCGACGGAGTCGAAGCTGGTGTAGAGGAACTGGCGCACCGCCAGGTCGTAGACCTCGCGGGCGGAGTCGAGGTAGGCGGCCAGGGCCGCACCGGCCCCCGGCTCGACGGACTCGAACAGCGCCTTGTTGCCGGCCTCGTCGAGGACCACGTCGAGCGGCTCGGGATAGCCCTCGCTCCACACCCGGTAGCCCGGGTCGAGCGTCACCAGGTCGAGCTGCTCGGCGGTCGTGGTGCCCATCATGGCGAAGAAGTGGTCGAACACCTCGGGCATCAGCCACCACGACGGCCCGGTGTCGAAGCGGAAGCCGTCGCGCTCCCACAGGCCGGCGCGACCGCCGAGCAGCTCACCCCGCTCGAGCAGGCGTACGTCGTGCCCGTCGCGGGCGAGCAGGGCGGCGGTGGCGAGCCCGGAGACTCCTCCACCGATGACGACGACGCGACTCATCGCGTGACCTCCTGGTGCGGTGGCTGGGGCTGGGGCTGGTGCGGCCGGCCGCGGCGAGCCACGGCGCCGCTGACGATCCGGGCCTTGACGACCCCCGGCACGCGCACCCGACGGCGGCGCAGCTCGGCCGCCGGGGTGGCCCGCAGCCGCACCGACAGCTCGGCGAACAGGTCGTGGGCGGCGCAGACCGCGACCCGGCTGCCGCGCGGCAGCAGCGGCACGACCGCCGCCGCGGCGGCGAGGTCGGCGTCGACGTCGTCGAGCAGCCGGTCCCGGTCGGCGTCGGTGAGCCGGTCGGGGTCGATGCCGGGGAAGTAGCGGCGCCCGAGCACGTCGGCGTCGTCGCCGAGGTCGCGCAGGAAGTTGACCTTCTGGAACGCCGCCCCGAGCCGGCGCGCGCCCGGTGCGCAGCGCTCGTAGCGGCGGTCACGGTCGGGGAGGTCCGCGACGAACGCGCGCAGGCACATCAGCCCGACGACCTCGGCCGACCCGTAGACGTAGCGCGCGAAGCTCTCGTCGTCGTGGACGCGGGTCTCGAGGTCGGCGCGCATCGAGTCGAAGAAGGGCCGCACGAGCGCCTCGTCGACCCCGCACGCACGCGCCGTACGGGCGAAGGCGTGCACCACCAGGTTGCTGCTGTGACCGACCGCGAGGGCGTCGAGCGTCTCCTGCTCGAGGGTGTCGAGCACGGCGGCCCGCGACGCCGGGGTCGCGCCGGGGCGGGGGGCGTCGACGATCTCGTCGGCGACGCGCACCAGGGCGTAGAGGTTGCGCACGTGGGTGCGCACCGGCTCGCTGAGCAGGCGCGACGCCGCCCCGAACGACGAGGAGTAGGCCCCGATGACCACGGCCGCGCTGGCGTCGGCGACGGCGTCGTACTGGGCGTGCGCACCCGGGCGGGCGCGGCGCGCGGACATCACCGTCCGTCTCGGTGTCACCAGGTCGACCACGCGGCGATTATCGACGGTGTGGCCTCCGGCCGGGTCACCCCCTCGGCGCTGCGGCGGAAACTACTGTCGCGCCATGAGCACACCACGTGAGCCGGTGCCGTTCGAGGTGCACGAGGAAGGGGTCTACCTGCACGGGACCAGGGCCGACCTGCGACCCGGTGACCTGCTGACGGCCGGGCGGGAGTCCAACTTCGAGGACGGCCGGGTGATGAACCACGTCTACTTCACCGCCACCCTCGACGCCGCGACCTGGGGCGCCGAGCTCGCGTCCGGCGACGGCCGCGAGCGCATCTACGTCGTCGAGCCGACCGGCGAGTTCGAGGACGACCCCAACGTCACGGACAAGAAGTTCCCCGGCAACCCGACCCGCTCCTACCGCACCCGGGAGCCGTTGCGGGTCGTCGGGGAGCTCACCGACTGGGTCGGCCACCCGCCCGAGAGACTCCAGGCGATGAAGGACGGGCTCGCCGAGCTGCGGCGGCAGGGCAGGGCCCAGATCCTCGACTAGGTGGTCCCGGGCCGACCGGGCAGGTGCCATAGTCGCCTCATGCGCAGCTGGCCGGTCACCGAAGGCGTCCTCGAGCTCGGCGACCTGGAGGTCGAGCGGGGCGGCGTGATCCGCGACGCGCGGCTCGCGTGGCAGGCCCACGGCACGCTCAACGCCGCCAAGGACAACGTGATCGTCCACCCGTGCAGCTACACCGCGACCCACGACGACCTTGCCGAGCTGATCGGCCCCGACCTGGTCCTCGACCCGGAGCGGTGGTTCATCGTCGTGCCCGACATGTTCTCCAACGGGCTGTCGTCCAGCGCCGCGGACATCGAGGACTTCCCGGCGCTGGTCACCGCCGGTGACAACGTGCGCGCCCAGCGCCGGCTGCTCGACGAGCAGTGGGGGATCGACCAGGTCGCCGCCGTCCACGGCTTCTCCATGGGCGCGATCCAGGCCTACCACTGGGCCTCGCTGTTCCCCGACACGGTCGAGCGCGCGATCGTGGTGTGCGGCAGCGCGCGCACCGCACCCCACAACAAGGTGTTCCTGTCCGGGCTGCTGCGCATCCTGGAGGCCGCGCCCGAGCACCTCGGCGGTGGCCGGTTCTCGGCCGAGCCGGTGGCGGCCCTGCGCGCCTTCGGCCACGTCTACGCCGGCTGGGGGCTGAGCCAGGACTTCTACCGCGAGGAGCTGTGGCGCACGGTGCTCGGGGCGCCCGACCTCGAGACCTACCTGCGCGACGACTGGGAGGCCGGCTTCGCGGACTGCCGGGCGGCCAACCTGTACGCCCAGGCGATGACGTGGTCCGAGGCCGACATCAGCCTCGGTGGTGACCTGCCGGCCGCCCTGGCCGCGATCCGTGCCCGGGTGCTGCTGATGCCGAGCGAGACCGACCTCTACTTCCGCGTCGCTGACAATGCCGCCGAGCTGCCGCACCTGGCCTCGGCCGAGCTGCTGCCGATCCCGGGCATCTGGGGGCACCGGGCCGGCAGCCCCGCCGGTCTGCCCGACGAGCTCGACTTCGTGCGCACCGCCGTACGCCGCTGGCTCGACGCCTGACCGGCCGCCGCCACCGAGCTCAGCGCGGCGCCTCGCCACCGCCCAGCCGCTGCCAGACGACGGGCGGGACCCGGTCGAGGATCGCCTTCATCGAGGCCAGCACGGCGTCGATCTCACCGGGGGAGTGCTGGCCGCTGCGGAACATCAGCAGCGAGTCGCCCTGCAACCGCCAGGCGCGGTCCTGGTAGGCCGCGAGCATGGCCCGCAGGTCGGGGTGCAGGACGTCGCGGGCCAGCTCCGGACTGTCGGTGCGCACCAGGAACAGGTCGTCGAAGACGGGGTCGCCGATCGCGAGGTCGTGGCCGAGGAGCCCGTGGAAGAACTTCGCGAGACCGCGCGTGGGGGCGACCTGCAACATCGGCACCGGCTGTCGCAGGCCGCCGAGGTGCATGGTCACCACCGAGCAGCCGTGCCTGGTCGAGTCGTCGCCCGAGCCCGTCGTGTAGTGGTAGTCGAACGCCAGGAAGGCCCGACCCTCGTAGGTGCCCTCGACGACGTTGGTCGCGCTGCGGGCGTGGCCGCGGCCGAACGGGTCGCCGGGGAAACGGTCCTCCAGCCCGGTGCCGTCGGGGCGGTAGCGCCACTCGCGCTGGGCGGCGTACGACGCCAGGGTGTCCATCCGCCGTTGCCGGGCACGCACCGAGGCCACGATCGCGACCACCACCAGGGCGATGAAGGCGAGCGGGACGAGCAGGCACGCCGCGCCGACGAGCAGGTCCATGTCAGTCTCGCTCCCTCGGGCCGGGTCCCGGGGACAGCCTAGGTCGGCGGCGGGCCGTCGGTCAGCGCCCCTTGAACTCCGGCTTGCGCTTCTCCAGGAACGCGCGCGGGCCCTCCTTGGCGTCGTCGGAGGCGAAGACCGCGGCCCCCACGCGGGCATCGTCGGCCCAGCAGTCCTCCTCGTGCTTGCCCTCGGAGTCACGCATGGTCTTGAGGATCGCCTGCACGGCCAGGGGGCCGTTGGCGCTGATGGCGTCGGCGATCTCGCGCGCCTTGGCCAGCGCCTGGCCGTCGGGGACGACGTGGCCGATGAGGCCGAGCTCCTTGGCCTCGGGGGCCAGCAGGGTGCGTCCGGTGAGCAGCAGCTCGGCGGCCACGGTGTAGGGGATCTGGCGGGGGAGTCGGACCGCGGAGCCGCCCATCGGGTAGAGCGACCAGCGCGCCTCGGCGACGCCGAACTTGGCCGACTCGCCGGCGACGCGGATGTCGGTGCCCTGCAGGATCTCGGTGCCGCCGGCGATCGCCGGACCCTCGACCGCGGCGATGAGGGGCTTGGTGAGCCGGAAGCCCTTGAGCAGGCCCTTGATGACGCTGGGGTCGAACTCGCCGGACTCGAAGCTCTCCGAGGGCGGCTTGGCGTCGGCGGTCCTGAGGTCCATCCCGGCGCAGAAGTAGCCGCCCGCGCCGGTGAGGATGCAGACCCGGATCTCGGGGTCGTCGTTGACCCGGTCCCAGGCGTCCTCCATGATCCGCAGCATCTCGCTCGAGAGCGCGTTGCGGCGCTCGGGACGGTTCATCGTCACGACGAGCGTGTGCCCGTCCTGCTCGACGAGGCAGTCGGGAGTGGTCCGCTCGACGGTCGGTGCGCCGGTTGCTTCAGCCATGGCGCGGACGCTAGCGAAAAAGTGGAACGTGTTCTAGTCTCGCCGCTGTGGCCAAGAACATCGCAGACCTCTTCGAGCACGCCGTCGACGCCGTCCCGGACAACCCTGCGGTCAAGGTCGGCGACCGCGTCGCGACGTACGCCGACCTCGAGCGCGACGCCAACCGGCTGGCCCACTACCTGACCTCCCAGGGGGTCGGGCCGGGCGACCACGTCGCGGTCTACGCCAAGAACAGCATCGAGCACGTGGTCGCCGTGCTGGCCGTGGTCAAGATCCGCGCGGTCAACATCAACGTCAACTACCGCTACGTCGAGGGCGAGCTCAACTACCTGTTCGACAACGCCGACGTCGTGGCCCTGATCCACGAGCGCACCTACGCGCCGCTGGTCGCCGCCTGCGCGCCGCAGCACGCCAAGCTCAAGACCTTCGTCGTGGTGCCCGACGTCGTGGAGCCCGACGACGAGTCCGACGTCTCGTCCTACGGCGGCGTGCTGTACGCCGACGCGCTCGCGGGGCAGAGCGCGGAGCGCGACTTCGGCCCGCGCAGCGCCGACGACGTCCACATCATCTACACCGGCGGCACCACCGGCTTCCCCAAGGGCGTCATGTGGCGCCACGAGGACTTCTGGCGCGTGCTGGGTGGTGGCATCGACTTCCACTCCGGAGTGGCGCTCGACGAGATGGACCAGTCCCGGCAGGCCGTCGAGCCGCGGATGGTCACCTTCCCGATGAGCCCGCTGATGCACGGCGGCGCGCAGGCCGGCCTGCTCATGCACCTGTTCGCCGGCCACCTGACCGTGCTCGAGCCCAAGTTCGACGCCCAGCGGGTGTGGGAGGTCATCGAGCGCGACAAGGTGCAGCTGATCTTCATGACCGGGGACGCGATGGCGCGGCCGCTGATCGAGGAGTACGAGCGGGCCCTCGCCACCGACCGCCCCTACGACGCCTCGAGCCTGTTCGTGATCAGCAGCAGCGCCGCCATCTTCAGCGCGTCGGTCAAGCAGCGCTGGATGGCGGCCTTCCCGAACGGCATCTTCACCGATTCCGTCGGCGCGTCCGAGACCGGCTTCCAGGGCATGGGCATGCAGGACAAGGACAACATCAGCACCGACGGCCCCGTCGTCGGGCTCGGCCCCAACAGCGTCGTGCTCGACGACGACAACCGTCCGATGGACCTCGCCACCAGCGTCGGCAGGGTCGGCCGCCTGGGCCGCGGCGGGTCGGTGCCGATCGGCTACTACAAGGACCCCGAGAAGTCGGCCCAGACCTTCCTCGAGGTCGACGGCGAGCGCTACTCCGTGCCCGGTGACTTCGCCCGTGTGGAGACCGAGGGCCGGGTGACCCTGCTGGGCCGCGGGTCCAACTGCATCAACACCGGCGGCGAGAAGGTCTACCCCGAGGAGGTCGAGATGGCCATCAAGGCTCACCCGGCCGTCTACGACTGCCTGGTCGTCGGGCTGCCCGACGACACCTACGGCCAGACCGTCGCCGCCGTCGTCCAGCCCCGCGAGGGGGCGAGCGTCGAGCTCGAGGAGCTGCGCACCTTCCTGCGCACGTCGTTGTCCGGCTACAAGCTGCCTCGCCAGCTCACCCTGGTGCCCGAGATCCCGCGCAACGCGACGGGCAAGGCGCAGTACCCGCGGGCCAAGGAGCTGGCCCTGCAGTCCAAAGAAGGAGCACCTGCCTGATGCGTACGCCGATCTGTGACGAGTTCGGGATCGAGTACCCGATCCTCGCCTTCACCCCCTCCGAGCACGTCGCCGCGGCCGTGTCGCGCGCCGGCGGCCTCGGGGTGCTGGGGTGCGTCCGGTTCAACGACACCGAGGAGCTCGAGCGGGTCCTGACCTGGCTCGACGACAACACCGACGGCAAGCCGTACGGCGTCGACATCGTGATGCCGATGAAGGTCCCGACCGAGGGCACCTCGACGGACCTGTCGGCCTACATCCCCGACGAGCACCGCAGGTTCGTCGACGAGACCCTGCTCAAGCTCGGCGTCCCGCCGCTGCCCGAGGGCGAGGGGCGCGACGGCGTGCTCGGCTGGCTGCACTCGGTGGCCCGCTCCCACCTCGACGTCGCCCTGCAGCACCGTCCGGTCTTCATCGCCAACGCGCTGGGCTCACCGCCGGTCGACGTCATCGAGAAGTGCCACGAGCACGGCATCAAGATCGGTGCTCTCGCGGGTGCGGCCAAGCACGCGCTGAGCCACGTCGCCAACGGCGTCGACATCATCATCGCCCAGGGCTACGAGGCCGGTGGCCACACCGGCGAGGTCGCCTCGATGGTGCTCACCCCCGACGTCGTCGACGCCGTGGGCCCCGACGTCCCGGTGCTCGGCGCCGGCGGCATCGGCTCGGGGCGCCAGATCGCCGCCTCGCTGGCGCTGGGCGCGCAGGGCGTCTGGATGGGCTCGCTGTGGCTCGGCACCGAGGAGTACCGCCAGATGGGCACCGGCAACAGCGAGGCCTGGGAGACCGCCTTCACCCGCGCCACCTCCAGCGACACCGTGCGCACCCGCGTCTACACCGGCAAGCCCGCGCGGCTGCTCAAGACCAAGTGGACCGAGGCCTGGGCCGAGGAGGGTGCTCCGTCCCCGCTGCCGATGCCGCTGCAGAACCTCCTGGTCGCCGACGCCCACAACCGGATCTCGGCGTCCAACGACCCCGACGTCATCTCGATGCCCGTGGGCCAGGTCGTCGGTCGGATGAACGAGGTGCGGCCGGTCGCCGAGGTGATGGCCGACCTGGTGCGCGAGTTCGAGGAGACCGTCAGCCGCCTGGAGAAGTACTAGTCGTCCCCGTGCGCGGACCCGGGCCCGCCCCCGAAGGGGTGTGCGAGCCCGGGTCCCGTGCGTCTGGGTCTCGGTAGGATCGGGTCGTGGTGGTCACGGCGCAGACGGGTCAGGTGCGGGCTGCGGCCCGCGACCTCGACGTCGCTGCCTGGGTGTCGTGGGGAGTGGTCGCCGCGGTCGCTGCGAGCAGCGTCGTCCTGCGCGTGCTCGACGTCGACTGGTCGGGCGCGCAGACCGCGCTCGTCGTCGGCGGGCTGCTCGTCGCGCTGCCGCACGGCGCCGTCGACCACCTCGCCCCGCGCTGGCGCGAGTCCCGGCGCACGGTCCCGCTGGTCCCGTTGATGCTGGGGTACGCCGCCCTGGCGGCCGTGGCGTGGGCGGTCCTGCGCACCTGGCCCCTGTTCGGGCTCGTGGTGCTGCTGGTGCTCTCGGTGGTGCACTTCGGCTTCGGTGAGGCGACGTTCCACACCCTGCGCAGCGGACCCGCCCCGGGGTCCGCCCTCCGCGCGGCCGGGCTCGGGGTCGGGCTCGTGGCGGTGCTGCTGCCGATCCTGACGCACGCCCGCGAGGCGGCGCCCTACCTCCACGTTATGGCGCCGGGCTGGGACGGCCGGCTGGGCCCGGCGTGGGAGGCCGCCCTCGTCGCGGCCGTGCTGGCCGTCGCACTGCTCACCGCGCTCGCGGCCCTGCTGTGCGGGCACCGCGTCGTGGCCGCCGAGGTCGTCCTGCTGGTCGTCCTGGCCGTGGCGGCACCCCCGGCTGTGGCCGTCGCGACCTACGTCGGCTGGTGGCACGCGGTGCGCCATACGGCCGTGCTGGTCACCGAGGAGCGCGCCGTCACCGGGTCCCGCGCGCTGCGGTCGCTGGCCGTGCGGGCCGCGGCGCCCACCCTCGCGGCCGCGCTGACCCTCGCCGGGCTGTGGTGGTGGGCGGGCGGCGACGCGCTGAGCTTCGTGTCGGAGCAGATCTGGCTGCTGGCGGCGCTGACCGTCCCCCACGGGCTCGTCGTCGCCTGGCTCGACCGGACCCGGGCCTCAGACCTCGTCGGCGTCGCGACGCCGGCCCAGCCAGACCCACACTGAGCAGCTGGTCAGCACCAGCGCGAACCCGAACGCGAGGTCCTCGACGGGCGCGTAGAAGAGCCGGCCGTTGCCGATGAAGCTCACCTGCGCGTCGCCGAGGATCGCTCCGGGGTCGTAGCGGACGATGCCACGGCCGGTGAGCCACCCGTTGGTCAGCAGCTGGAAGAACACCACGATGCCGTACGCCGTCCACCACGCCGCCGTGGCGGTCAGCCGGGTCCGGACCAGCATCTGATCGAGCACGACGGCCAGCAGGACCATCACCACGGCGACCGCGGTGTAGGTCATCGGGCCACCTCGCGGTCCGGACGCCGGTCCCGGCGCTGGTCATGACCGCCGACGTCACGCGGGGCACGACGGGCGTCACGGGCGCGGCGCACCACGCGGACGGACTCGTAGGTGAGCACCGAGACCAGCGGGATGACGACGAAGAAGGCGACCTCCTCGAGCGGGAGGCCGGCGACGCGCCAGGGCAGGGTCTGTGCCGGGTCGAAGCTCCAGTGCCCCAGGTCGGTCGCACGCACGTCCCACAGCAGGAACGGCGACCCCGCGAGGAGGATCGTCAGCACCAGGCGGCGTGGCTGCTGGAGCACCTTGACCCGGAAGGCGGGCACCAGCGGGAGCGTGCCGGCCAGGCAGAAGGCCAGCATCGCGACGTAGGACCAGTGCGGCAGGGAGCTCATGTCGGCCGCACCGGCTGGCTCGCCGCGTCGGGGCTCACACCGCGACCTCGTGGCTGTCGGCCAGGCCCACGGGGAGCATCGTGACGGCCTCGAGCAGGTCGGCGGAGATGCCGAGCTCCTCGACGACCGCCCGGGCCGCCTCGCGGTGGGCGGCGGCGAGGTCCTCGACGAAGCGCCGCGAACCCGAGTCGGTGAGCAGCCGCCGGGCCTCGGACAGCTCGTCCTGGGTCAGCTCGCGCCCGACGTACGACGCGATGTGCACCCACTCGGGGGTGGAGCGCGCGTGGGCGAGCAGGGGGGTCTGCTTGCCGGCCCGCAGGTCACTCGTGGCGCTCTTGCCGGTGCGGACCGGGTCGCCGAACACGCCGAGGAGGTCGTCGACCAGCTGGAAGGCGACGCCCAGCATCCGGCCTGCCTCACCCAGGCGCTCGACGGTGGTGTCGTCGGCGCCCGCGAGCACGGCTCCGGCCTGCAGCGGCAGGGCGAAGGAGTAGGCGCTGGTCTTCTGCTCCTCCATCGCCAGGCTCTCGGCCAGCGACGCGGCCCCGCTGCGCAGCGAGAGCCGCACGTCGGCGAGCTCGCCCGCCGCGGTGGTGTGCAGGGCGGCGTCGAAGAGGTCGAGGAGCCGGTGGGTCACCGCGGGGGAGGCCCCGCAGGTGGCGACGGCGCGGATCGCCGCGGCGAGCGCCAGATCGCCGGCCAGGATACCGGCGGTGCGGCCCAGGTGGAGGGCTTGGTCGAGCGTCGCCCCGCCGGCGAGCGCCCCGGCGCAGACGGTGCCGTTGACGTTGGGCCGCCCGCGGCGCACGTCGTCGCCGTCGATGACGTCGTCGTGGACGACCAGCGCCGTGTGGAGGAGCTCGACGGCCGCCCCGGTGACAGCAGCCGCCGACCCTGCGCCGCCGCCCAGGGCGTCGTGGGTGGCGACGACCAGTGCGGGACGGAAGCGCTTGCCGCCCTCGGTCGCCGAGATGAGGGCGTCCCACAGGCGGGCGTGGTCGGGGTCGGTGGCCCGCGCGCGCGCCCGGCCCTGCGCCAGCAGCCTCTGCAGGGCCTGGTCGGTGGTGGGTGAGCTCACTGGTACTCCAACCTGAAGGCAGGCGCGGCATCAAAGTTGTGCAAGTTGGACCTTACCGCAGCGTGCCCTGCACCAGGGGGCCCCGAGCACACCCCGAGGGGGAGGGGCCCGCACCCGCTGCGGGTCAGCCCGAGCGCGGTCCGAGGAAGACCCGCAGCGCGGAGACGAACGCCGCCGGCTGCTCGGAGTGGACCCAGTGCCCGGCGTCTTTGATGGTCACCAGGGTGGTGCGGGGGAAGTAGCGGCGCATGGTCGCGGCGTGCTCGGGCCGGACGTACGGCGACCGCGCGCCCGCCAGCCACAGCACCGGGTGGTCGAAGGTCGCCTCGCCCAGCGCGGCGTCGGGGAACGCGGCGATCGTCGGCAGGTCGCGGCGCAGCAGCGCGAGGTGGGCCTGCCAGCGCCAGCCGGCGTCGGCCGCCGGGTCGGAGCGGAGGTTCTGCAGCAGGAACCCGCGCACGCGCTCGTCGGGGATCGGGCCGGCCAGCAGGCGGTCGGCGTCGTCGCGGCGGTGCACCTGCGTCAGGTCGAGGCCGGCCAGGCTGTCGAGCAGGTGGCCGAACTCGCTCTCACCGTCGCTGAGCACGGGGGAGATGTCGACGACGACCAGACGGCGCACGAGGTCGGGGTGGCGCAGCGCGAGCACCATCGCCACCTTGCCCCCCATCGAGTGGCCGACCAGGTGCACCGGCCCGCCGGACCGCGGGTCGGCGTACCCCGCCCGCAGGGCCTCGGCGACGGCGTCGGCCATCGCGAGGTAGTCGACGCGCTCGGTCCACCCGGAGCGGCCGTGGTCGGGCAGGTCGACGAGCAGCGAGCGCAGGTCGGGCTCGAGGGCCTTGGCGACCTGCGTGAAGTTGCGGCCCTGGCCGAACAGGCCGTGGAGGAAGACCACGCGCTCCCCGGTGGTGCCGACCTCGGTGGTGTGCAGCGCGACGGTCACGCTGACCAGGCTAGGAGATCGCTACGGTGGGCCCATGACTGGCAGCGCGATCATCACCGGGGCCGGACCCGGCGTCAGTGGCTCGTTCGCCCGGCTGCTCGCCGCCGAGGGGCGTCCCGTCGGGCTGCTGGGCGTCGACCGTGCGCAGGTCCAGGCGCTCGCCGACGAGCTGCGCGCCGGTGGCGCGACCGTCGCCACGGCGTACGCCGACCTCACCGACGTCGACGCGGCCACCGCCGCGGTGCAGGAGCTCGCGAGCGGCCTGGGTGGCGTGGTCGACCTGCTCCACTTCAACCCCAGCGCCTTCCGCGAGAAGGACCCGCTGGAGCTGAGCGTCGCCGAGCTGCTCGACGACATAGCGCTCGGGGTCGGGGCGCTGCTCACCGTCGTGCAGGCGGCGCGGCCGTTCCTGCGCGAGGGCAGCCGGGTCACCGTGACCGGCAGCATGGCCGCCGACCAGCCCTGGAACCGGGCCGCGTCGCTCGGCGTGCAGAAGGCCGGGGTGCGCAACCTCGTGCACAGCCTCGACGCGACCCTGAAGGGCGACGGCATCCGGGCGGTCTCGGTCACGGTGCGCGGCAGCCTGTCGCGCGAGGGCGCCTTCACCCCCGACCGGGTCGCGCAGGCCCTGAGGACGGCGCTCGACCAGCCGGCCGACACCTGGCGCACCGAGATCCCCTACGACGGCACGCTCGCGTGACCACCTGGCCGGTGGCCAGCGAGCGCCTCGCCCTGCGCCCGGCGACCCCGGACGACGCCCACGACCTGTGGCGGATCCGCAGCACCCCGGGCGTCTCCGACTGGCTCACCCGGGTCCCCGGGTCCGAGGCGGAGGAGACCGCACGTCTCGCGGAGCCCGACCGGCTCGCGCGCACGGTCGTGCTCGAGCGCGACGGCCGGGCCGTGGGCGATCTGATGCTCCTGGTGCACGACGCCTACGCCCAGGCCGAGGTGGCCGACCTGGCCGTCGACCGCCAGGCCGAGATCGGCTGGGTGCTCGACCCGGCCCACCGCGGCGAGGGCCTGGCCACCGAGGCGGTCCGCGCGCTGCTCGGTGTCTGCTTCGACGGCCTCGGGCTGCACCGCGTCACGGCCGGGTGCATGGCGGCCAACACCGCGTCGTGGCGGCTGATGGAGCGCGTCGGCATGCGCCGCGAGGCCCACACCGTGCGCTCCGGCCTGCACCGCGACGGCACCTGGCAGGACGGCTACACCTACGCCCTGCTCGCCGACGAGTGGCGCGCGTCGCGATCGTTGTAGGACTCACCCGACCGCAGCGGCAGCGCGAGGTGACCCGTGCCTGCGGCCGGAAGGTCTCGTGACGGTTGCCAGGGCAACCTCCTCGACCGACGTGGGGTGACGTCGGTCGGGGAACTCCCGGCTGGGCGAGAACCTCCGCGACCGACCTGTGATGCTCAGACCGGCTCGCTCGCCAGCACCCGCCCGACGGCCAGGGCCTGCTCGGTGGCGCCGCCGAGGAGGAACTCGAAGCGCTTGGCCGAGGTGAAGTAGCGGTGGGCCTCGCCGTCGAGGTCGATGCCGACGCCGCCGTGCACGTGCACGGTGGTGTGGGCCAGACGGTGCCCGGCGTCGGCGGCCCAGAGCTTGGCGGTCGCGACCTCGGTCTCCGCGGGCAGGCCCTCGCTGAGGCGCCACACGGCCTGCCACAGCGTGAGGCGCTGGGCCAGGACGTCGATGTAGCCGTCGGCCAGGCGCTGCGAGACGGCCTGGAACGTGCCGATCGGGCGTCCGAACTGCTCGCGGGTCTTGGCGTACGACGCGGTCAGGTGCAGCGCGCCCTCGGTGACGCCGAGCTGCTCGGCGGCCGCGCAGACGGTGAGCAGCTGGCCCAGGCGGGTGACGGCGGCCGGGCCGCCGACCTGCTCGGCCGGGGCGCCGTCGAGGTCGAGACGCACGACCAGGTCGCGGTCGCTGCTGTGGCCCTCGACCACGACCACGCCCTCGGCCGCGGCGTCGAGCAGGAAGACGCCCGTGCCCTCGTCGAGGGAGGCGGTGACGAGGAAGGCCCCGGCCACGCTGCCCGCGCGCACGAGCACCTTGGTGCCGGTGAGGCGGCCGTCGCGGGCGACCACCGTGGGGCGGGCGGGCAGGTGGGAGCGCTCCTCGGCCACGGCGGCGGTGAGGATCGTGCCGGCGCCCAGCCAGCGCTGCTTCTGCTCGTCGGTGCCGAGCTCGGCCAGCAGCAGCGACGCGGGTCCGTGCACGGCGAGCGGCACGGGCGCGACGGTGCGGCCGACCTCGACGAGCACGCGGGCGAGCTCGACCAGGCCGAGCCCGGCGCCGCCGTGGGCCTCGGGCAGGGCCAGCGAGGTGAGCCCGGCCTCGTCGAGCTCGCGCCACAGGTCGGCGTCGAAGCGCGACCCGCCGGCCTCGACGGCCTTCTGCCGGTCGTTGGTGGCGCGGTCGCCGAGGATCTGGGCCGCGAGCTGCGCGGCCTCGTCCTGCTCGGGGGTGAAGGAGAAGTCCATGGTGCGTCTCGATTTCTGCTCGTGGTCTCGAGACGGTTGCCAGCGCAACCTCCTCGACCACCGGGTGGTCAGGTCGGATGTGTCAGCGCTTGGCGGCGGGCAGGCCGAGGCCCACGTAGCCGATGATGTCGCGCTGGATCTCGTTGGTGCCGCCGCCGAAGGTCATCACCAGCGACGAGCGGAACATCCGCTCCAGCCGGCCGGCCAGGACGGCGCCCTCGGAGTCGGCGGTCAGCCCGGACATCGGGCCGACGATCTCCATCAGCGAGCGGTAGACCTCGGTGTTGAGCTCGGAGCCGTAGACCTTGATCGCGGAGGCCTCGGCGGGCGAGAGGCCGACACCCGCGTCGGCGTCGGCGGCGAGCTTCCAGTTGAGCAGGGTGAGCGCCTCGACCCGGGCGTGCGCGCGGCCCAGCGCGATCTGCACCCACTCGCTGTCGATGACGCGCTGGCCGTCGGGGTTCTTGGTGTGCTGGGCCCACTCGCGCACGAGCTTGAGGGAGTGGATGGTCGGCGCGGCCGAGGTGAGCGAGACGCGCTCGGCGTTGAGCTGGTCGGTCATCAGGTGCCAGCCGCCGTTGACCTCGCCGACGACGTTGGTGACGGGCACCCGGACGTCCTCGTAGTAGGTGGCGCTGGTGCCGACGCCGGCGACGGTGTGGACCGGTGTGTAGGACACGCCGGGGGCGTCGGCCGGCACCAGGATCATCGACAGGCCCTTGTGGCGGGGCAGGTCGGGGTCGGTGCGGCAGGCCAGCCAGATCCAGTCGGCGTACTGGATCAGCGAGGTCCACATCTTCTGGCCGTTGATGACCCACTCGTCGCCCTCGCGGACGGCCTTGGTCTTCAACGACGCCAGGTCGGTGCCCGAGCCCGGCTCGGAGTAGCCGATCGAGAAGTGCAGCTCGCCGGCGAGGATCTTGGGCAGGAAGAACTCCTTCTGCTCGTCGGTGCCGTAGCGCATGATCGTCGGCCCGACGGTGTTGAGCGTCAGGTAGGGGATCGGCACCCCGGCGACCGCGGCCGCGTCGGTGAAGATCAGCTGCTCGACGACCGAGCGGGCCTGGCCGCCGTACTCCTTCGGCCAGCCGATGCCGAGCCAGCCGTCGCGGCCGACCTGGCGGATGACGTCCTTGTAGACGCTTGCTTCGCCGAACTCACCGAACTCCCCGGTGGCCGAGGCCAGGCCGGCCTTGACCTCGGGGGTGACGAGCTGGGCGAAGTAGTCAGCGAGCTCGGCACGCAGCGCGTGGTGCTCGGGTGCGAGGGCGAGGTGCATGGGCGCCAGACTAGAACGTGTTCTCGTTTTCGGCTAGCCTCTCCCCATGAGCGACGTCCGCACTCTCGACCAGGGCACCGCCCCGGAGCGCTTCGCCCGGGGGTGGCACTGCCTCGGGCTGGCCACCGCGTTCGACGACGGCAAGCCGCACGGCATCGAGGCCTTCGGCACCAAGCTCGTGGTGTGGGCCGATTCCCAGGGCGAGCTGCAGGTCCTCGACGGCTACTGCCGCCACATGGGCGGCGACCTCACCCAGGGCTCGGTCAAGGGTGACGAGGTCGCCTGCCCCTTCCACGACTGGCGCTGGGGCGGCGACGGCCGCTGCAAGGCGATCCCCTACGCGCGCCGCGTCCCGCTGCGCGCGCGCACGCAGAAGTACCCCACCGCCATCCGCAACGGCCAGCTGCTGATCTGGCACGACGTCGAGGGCTCGCCGGCCGACCACGACCTGCTGCCCCCCGAGCTGCCCGGCGTGATGACCGACGCCTACACCGCCTGGGACTGGAACGTCGTCCCGATCGAGGGCTCGCACTGCCGCGAGCTGATCGACAACGTGGTCGACATGGCGCACTTCTACTACGTGCACTTCTCGTTCCCCACGAGCTTCCGCAACGTCTTCGAGGGTCACGTCGCGACCCAGTTCATGGAGTCCAAGGGCCGCCCCGACATGTCGGGCGGCTACGGCGACTCTGACCTGTTCCTGAAGTCCGAGGCGACCTACTACGGGCCGTCGTACATGATCAACTGGCTCGACGTCGACTACAAGGGATTCCAGACCGAGGTCATCCTCATCAACTGCCACATCCCGACCGGCCCCGACTCCTTCACGCTCCAGTACGGTCTGACGGTCAAGAAGCCCGAGGGCCTCGACGACGCCACCGCGCAGTTCATCGCCGACAAGTACGCCGAGATGTTCGGCGGCGGGTTCCTGCAGGACGTGCACATCTGGAAGAACAAGGTCCCCGTCCAGAACCCCCTGCTCTGCGAGGAGGACGGCCCCGTCTACCAGCTGCGCCGCTGGTACGAGCAGTTCTACGTCGACCGCGCCGACGTCACCCCCGAGATGGTCGACCGGTTCGAGTTCGAGGTCGACACGACCAAGGCCAACGAGTTCTGGCAGGACGAGGTCGCCGAGAACCTCCGGCTCAAGGCCGAGGCCGACGAGGCCGCCGGGGTCACGGCGGGGCACTGAGCGTGGCCTCCTTCGTCCCGACCCGCCCCGACACCCTCGTCGACCAGCAGCTCTACACCCAGGCCCGGCAGACCGAGGTCTCCTGCCTGGACTGCCTGGCCCGCGTGGGCGTGAAGAAGAACAGCGAGCACCACACCTCCGTGCAGTGGACGGCCGAGGCCGCCGCGCACTGCCCTGACCTCGCCCGACGCAGCCGGGCCGACGGCCGCAGCGCCCACCCGGCCTGTCCACGCCTCGTCGCCAGCATCGAGGCGGCCGTGCGGGACGGCAGGATCCCGATCGGCGCCGAGGACGGCTACTGAGCCGGGTGCGCCCACCCCGCCCCGTTCCCCACCCTGAGAGAGAACCGTGACGACGCAGTCCTTCGAGCTCGAGGTCGTCGACGTCGTCGAGGAGACGGCCGACGCCCACTCGATCACCTTCCGGGTGCCCGCGGGCGCCGAGGCCGACTTCGCCTTCCGGCCCGGCCAGTTCCTCACCGTGGCCGTGCCCAGCGACGTCACCGGGCTCGCCGCGCGCTGCTACTCGCTGTGCAGCAGCCCCGCCGACGAGAGCGGCACGCTGACGATCGCGGTCAAGCGCACCGCCGACGGCTACGCGTCCAACTGGCTGTGCGACCACCTGCGCGAGGGCGACACCCTGCGGGTGCTGCCCCCGTCGGGCATCTTCACCCCGGCCTCCCTCGACGCCGACCTGCTGCTGTTCGCCGGCGGCAGCGGCGTCACCCCGATCATGTCGATCGCCCGCACCGCGCTGGCCCGGGGGACCGGTCGCATCGTGGTCTTCTACGCCAACCGCGACGAGCGCTCGGTGATCTTCGCCCGCGAGCTCACCGCCCTGGCCGCCGCGCACCCCGACCGGCTGCAGGTCGTGCACTGGCTCGAGTCGGTGCAGGGCCTGCCGACCCCGGAGCAGGTGCGGGCCTTCGCGGCCGACCGGACGTCGTACGACGCCTTCGTGTGCGGGCCGGGCCCGTTCATGAAGATGACCGTCGCGGTGCTCAAGGAGCTCGGGTTCCCCCGCGAGCGCCGCCACCAGGAGAAGTTCGTCTCCCTGGGGGGCAACCCCTTCGGCGACCTGCCGCAGGCCGAGCAGGCGGCCGAGGAGATCGCGGCCGCCGAGGGCGAGGCTCCCGAGCCCGACGGCCGCCCTGACGCTGCCGGCCTCGTGGGCCCGGTGCGGCTCGAGGTCGAGCTCGACGGGGAGACCCACGTCCTCGACGACTGGGACCCCGCCACCCGGATGCTCGACCACCTCGAGGCCCGCGGCATCAAGGCGCCCTCCTCGTGTCGCGAGGGGGAATGCTCGGCGTGCGCTGTGCGGCTGCTCGAGGGCGACGTGACCATGGCGCACAACGACGTGCTCGACGACGAGGACCTCGCCGAGGGCATCCGGCTGGCCTGCCAGGCCACGCCGACCACCCCCGTGGTGCGCGCGACCTACTCCTGATCGGCGACAAAGTCCGGCGAAGTCCTCAAGTCAGACCTTTCGGTCACCGAGGACTAGACCGAGCGGTTCAACGACGCTCGACGAACGGACTAGATCAACAATTCAGTAACATCCAGACGCCGGTCTAGACCGAAAGATCCAAATTCGGGTAACGCTAGGTCAACCTCCGCGCGGTGGGTTTGACTTTGCCCACCGGCCGGTCGGACGGCCCCTCGCCGGGGCCGACGCCGTCCGCCCCCCGTCTCCCTCACGCCCGGGCAGCTGCGCGGCCCACCCACCGGAAAGGAACGCCCATGATCACCACGTTCCTCGTGATCGGACTGGTCGGCGCGGTCGTCCTGGTGGCCTGCGCGGCCGCGCAGCCGGCCGGCGACCGCGGGCTCCAGCGCGGTGCAGCGCGTCGCCGACGCTTCGTCGAGCAGAACCCCACGCACGTCAACTCCCACGACATCCGCACCCAGCTGGTGCGCGACGGGGTCGCACTGTCGCAGGCCCGCTTCATCACCGAGAAGGCCGCCGAGCACGGCATCAAGCCCTTCACGATGTGGCTCTGGGTCCAGCAGTTCGACGCCGAGGCCCTCGGCATCGTCGTGGCCGCCGACCTGTCCCACCGCGACCTGCTCACCCACATCAGCAACGGCACCGTGCCCGACCTCGAGGAGCTCAAGGTCTTCGCGGCGGCCAACGGCCTCCACATCGCCGGACCGCCGGTGCGGACCCCGCGTCGCCGGGTCCTGGTCGACTCGGGGCTCACCGCGCCGCGACGCGTCCCGCTGCCCGCGATCCACGAGCCCGGCAGCTGGCCGGGCGAGCCGCCGACGCCGCCGCGCACCCGCCTCGGTCAGGGTGGCGTCGCGGCCTGAGCCGCCGTCCGTGTCAGAAGCCGCGCTCGCGCCACTCGCCGAGGTGCGGCCGCTCGGCGCCGATCGTCGAGTCGTCGCCGTGGCCGGGGTAGAACCAGGTGTCGTCGGGCAGCCGGCCGAAGACCTTGGTCTCGACCTCGTCGATGAGCTGGGCGAACGCCGCGGCGTCGCCGAAGGTCGCTCCGACCCCGCCGGGGAACAGCGAGTCGCCGGTGAAGAGGTGAGCGTGGCCGTCGGGGTCGTCGTACAGCAGCGCGACCGAGCCCGGCGTGTGCCCGGCCAGGGCGATCACCTGCAGCGTGCACGACCCGACCGAGACCGTGTCGTCGTGGGTGAGGCGACGCGCGACCGGTACGCCGGTCTGCTCGGTGATCGCGTCGGCGTCGGGCGCGCCGGCCGCGACCTCGGCCCCCGTCGCGCCGATGACGTCGGCGAGCGCCCGGTGGTGGTCCCAGTGCTGGTGGGTGGTGATGACCGTCGACAACCCGTCGGCGACCAGGGGGAGCAGCGTGTCGGGCTCGGCCGCCGCGTCGATGAGGACCCGGTCGCCGGTGTCGCGGCAGGTGAGCAGGTAGCAGTTGTTGCTCATCTTCGGGTCGACCGCGACCTTCGTGATGCTCAGGTGGGTCAGCTCGCGCGTCGCGGCGCCACCGCCGACGGTGACCTTCCCCGTGTAACCGTCGTTCCCGCTCACCATGCCTCGATCCCCGGCAGCTCGCCGTCGCTCGTCAGTCCGTCGCCCTCGCCACGTCCGGTGAGCCACCAGCCGAGGGCTGCGGCGGTCCCGGAGACGGTGGGCGCTGCGGTGCCACCCTCCCACGTGCGCCCGGCGTCGGTCGCGACGAGGGTGGCACGGACCTGGGGGGCGAACCGGTCGACCACGCGGACCGCGAAGTCCGGGGACCAGTCAGCCGCGGTGTAGCCGATCGCGAGGTCGGCGTGGTGGATCTCGACCTCGTGCAGGCGCATCGACCCGACCGCCCCGGCGGGGAAGGTCCGGTCGCTGCCGGGCGTGCGCTCGACCACGGTCCCGAGCCGGTCCTCGGGCACCGTGGTGACCGCGTCGGCGAACGCGGCGGTGGCGGCGTGCAGGCGGAAGCGCAGCGCACCGGGGGTCGCCGCCGCGAGCACGTCGATGTCGTGGTCGCGGGCCTCGGCCCCGGGGTACATCGCAACAGGCCGACCCTCGATCACGCCGTGCAGCACGCCTGCGAGGGCCTCGGCGTTGAGCGCGAGGTGGGCCACGACGTGGGCGCGCGACCACCCGGGCAGCAGCGAGGGGCCGGCGTACGCCGCGTCGTCGAGCGCGTCGACCGCGCGCAGCAGGCGGTCGGTGGCGACTTGCAGCGGGTCGGGCCGGGTGCCGGGCTGGGCGTCGGTCTGGGCGTCGGGCGGTGCCATGGGTCCCATCCTCAGGGGTGGCGCAACCCTTCTGGGTAGCCGCCGGAAACAGAACTGTCGGCGGCGGCGCCTAGGCTGGCCCGGTCGGCGCGGCAGGTTGCCGTGCCGGCGCCCATGACGAACACTTGTTCGAACACCCACCGGTCGATCCAGGGGACTCAGTGACTGACCAGCTCATCATCCGCGGAGCGCGCGAGCACAACCTCAAGGACGTGTCGCTCGACCTGCCGCGCGACTCCCTCATCGTCTTCACGGGGCTCTCCGGGTCGGGCAAGTCGTCCCTGGCGTTCGACACGATCTTCGCCGAGGGCCAGCGCCGCTACGTCGAGTCGCTGTCGGCCTACGCCCGTCAGTTCCTGGGCCAGATGGACAAGCCCGACGTCGACTTCATCGAGGGCCTGTCGCCCGCGGTCTCGATCGACCAGAAGTCGACGTCGAAGAACCCCCGCTCCACCGTCGGCACCATCACCGAGGTCTACGACTACCTCCGGCTGCTGTTCGCCCGCGCCGGCCGCCCGCACTGCCCGACCTGCGGGGCGCCGATCGAGCGCCAGACCCCCCAGCAGATCGTCGACCGGGTGCTCGGGCTCGAGGACGGCGCCCGCTTCCAGGTGCTGGCGCCGGTGATCCGCGGCCGCAAGGGCGAGTACGTCGAGCTCTTCAAGCAGCTGCAGACCCAGGGCTTCGGTCGCGTGCGCGTCAACGGGGAGACCCACACGCTCGACGACCCGCCCAAGCTCGACAAGCAGAAGAAGCACTCCATCGAGGTCGTGGTCGACCGCCTCGCAGTCAAGGAGTCGTCCAAGAGACGGCTCACCGACTCGGTCGAGACCGCGCTCAACCTCGCCTCGGGCCTGGTGGTCTTCGACTTCGTCGACCGCGACGCGAAGGACCCCGAGCGCGAGCTGAAGTTCAGCGAGAAGATGTCGTGCCCCAACGACCACCCGATCGACACCGACGACCTCGAGCCCCGGTCGTTCTCGTTCAACTCGCCCTTCGGCGCCTGCCCGGCCTGCAGCGGCCTCGGCACCCGCATGGAGGTCGACCCCGAGCTGGTCGTGCCCGACAGCCGCGCGACCCTGGCCGAGGGCGCCATCCAGCCGTGGAACAACGTCAGCGTCGGCGAATACTTCCGCAAGCTCCTCGGTGCCCTCGGCGACAAGCTCGGCTTCGACCTCGACACCCCGTGGGACGACCTGCCCGCGAGTGCCCGCAGCGCGATCCTCGACGGCCACGCGGCCAAGGTCCACGTCGTCACCCGCAACCGCTACGGCCGCGAGCGGTCCTACGACGCCCGCTTCGAGGGCGTGCGCCCCTACATCGAGCGCCGGCACCGCGAGGCCGAGTCCGACACCAGCCGCGAGCGGTTCGAGGGCTACATGCGCGAGGTGCCCTGCCCCACGTGCCGCGGCAGCCGGCTCAAGCCGGTCTCGATGTCGGTCACCCTGGGTGGCAAGAACATCGCTGAGATCTGCGCCCTGCCCATCAACGAGGCCGCCGAGTTCCTCGAGACCCTCGACCTCACCGCCCGCGAGCGCCAGATCGGTGAGCGGGTGCTCAAGGAGATCCAGGAGCGCCTGCGCTTCCTGCTCGACGTCGGCCTCGACTACCTCTCGCTCGACCGGCCGTCGGGCTCGCTGTCGGGCGGCGAGGCCCAGCGCATCCGGCTCGCGACCCAGATCGGGGCCGGCCTCGTGGGCGTCCTCTACGTGCTCGACGAGCCGTCGATCGGCCTGCACCAGCGCGACAACCAGCGTCTGATCGAGACCCTGGTCCGGCTCAAGGACCTCGGCAACACCCTCATCGTCGTCGAGCACGACGAGGACACGATCAAGGTGGCCGACTGGGTCGTCGACATCGGCCCCGGTGCCGGCGAGCACGGTGGCCAGGTCGTCCACTCCGGCTCGGTGGCCGACCTGCTGACCCACCGCGACTCGCTGACCGGCCAGTACCTCTCCGGTCGCCGCGAGATCCCCGTGCCCGCCGTACGCCGCCCGCGCACCGTGGGCCGCGAGCTGCGGGTCCACGGCGCCTACGAGAACAACCTCAAGAACGTCGACGTCTCGTTCCCGCTCGGCCTGTTCGTCGCGGTCACCGGCGTTTCGGGCTCGGGCAAGTCCACGCTGGTCAACGACATCCTCTACACCTCGCTGGCCAAGCAGATCTACCACGCGCGTGCGGTCCCCGGTCGCCACCAGAAGATCACCGGCCTCGAGCACGTCGACAAGGTGATCCACGTCGACCAGTCGCCGATCGGCCGCACCCCACGGTCCAACCCGGCCACCTACACCGGCGTCTTCGACCACGTCCGCAAGCTCTTCGCCTCGACCCCCGAGGCCAAGATGCGCGGCTACCTGCAGGGCCGGTTCTCCTTCAACGTCAAGGGCGGTCGCTGCGAGGCGTGCGCCGGCGACGGCACCCTCAAGATCGAGATGAACTTCCTGCCCGACGTCTACGTGCCGTGCGAGGTCTGCCACGGCGCCCGCTACAACCGCGAGACCCTCGAGGTCCACTACAAGGGCAAGACGATCGCCGAGGTCCTCGACATGCCGATCGAGGAGGCCGTCGAGTTCTTCGCGGCGGTCCCGCCGATCGCGCGCCACATGAAGACCCTGGTCGAGGTCGGCCTCGGCTACGTCCGACTCGGTCAGCCGGCGACCACCCTCTCCGGCGGTGAGGCCCAGCGCGTCAAGCTGTCGGCCGAGCTGCAGAAGCGCTCCACCGGACGCACCGTCTACGTGCTCGACGAGCCGACCACCGGCCTGCACTTCGAGGACATCCGCAAGCTGCTGCTGGTGCTCGGCAAGCTCGTCGACGCCGGCAACAGCGTGCTGGTCATCGAGCACAACCTCGACGTGATCAAGACCGCCGACTGGCTGGTCGACATGGGTCCCGAGGGCGGCTCTCGCGGTGGCACGGTCCTGGCCGAGGGCACGCCCGAGGAGGTCGCCGCCGTGCCCGAGAGCTACACCGGCCACTACCTCGCTCCGCTGCTCGCGGGTCGCGAGGCCCAGCAGCCGGCCCGCAAGAAGGCCGCGTCCACGGCCCCGGCGGGTCGGGGAGCCGTCGCCAAGACGCCGGCCACGACGTCGAAGAAGGCGGCCGCCAAGAAGTCGACGAGCAAGAAGGCAGCGACCAAGAAGGCAGCGACCAAGAAGGCGGCCACCAAGACCTCGGCGGCGCGCACGTCGGCGGCCTCGACCACCGCCCGCACCAGCACGCGTCCTGGCCGCGGGGCCTGAGCGATCTCTCTCATGCTCGTCTCATCACCGCGGACTAGTGTCGGATTCAACGACCGTCCCGTCCCCGGTTGCTCGAGGAGTCCGTCGTGACCGTCCCCCGTTCCGCCCTCACCCGTCGCAGCGCGCTCGCCGGGGTCACCGGCGCGGGTCTGGCGCTGCCGGTCCTGGCCGCGTGCGGCGGTGAGGGCGTGGCGACGGGTGGCGCCTCCCCGACTTCCACCACTGCGTCCACGACCCAGCCGACCAGCCAGCCCACGACCGAGCCGCCCGGCGCAGACGGGTCGATCCCGGTCGCCGACGTCCCGGTCGGCAGCGGCGTGGTCGTGCTCGACCCCCAGGTCGTCGTCACCCAACCGACAGAAGGCGAGATCAAGGTGTTCAGCTCGATCTGCACCCACTCCGGGTGCCCCGTCTCCGACATCGAGGGCAGCGTGATCACCTGCCGCTGCCACGGCAGCACCTTCGACGCCGCGACCGGCGCCGTGCTGGGCGGGCCGGCGCCCGCGCCGCTGGCCCCGGTCGACTTCACCGTCCAGGGCGACCGGGTCGTGGTGTCGTGAGCGCCGCCGACTTCCGGCCGACCCGGCGCATCGTCTTCCAGGGCCTCGGCGCCCTCGGCGTGGCCGCGGCGCTCGCCGGCTGCAGTGGCGCCGCGACCGGCGGCGACGGCGGCGGCGGGGGAGCGGTCCCCGAGGCCGGCTCCGTGCTGGCCACCACGTCCGAGGTGCCCGTCGGCGGCGGCATCGTCCTGCCCGACGCCAACCTCGTGCTCACGCAGCCGACCGCGGGCGACTTCAAGGCCTTCTCGGCGACCTGCACCCACACCGGCACCCAGGTCAACGCCATCGACGGCACCGACATCGTCTGCCCCAACCACGGCAGCCGGTTCTCGATCACCGACGGCTCGGTGACCAACCCGCCGGCGAGCTCGCCGCTCGAGCCCATCGCGATCAAGGTCGACGGCGACAACATCCTCACGGCCTAGGGCCTGCCAGACCGGCGGCGTCGGGCCGACGACGTGACGTGACGTCGGTCACGCCGCGTCGTTGTCCCGGGCATGTCGGTCTCCGAGTCGCGCGCCCCCGCCGTCCGTCAGCTGGTCGTAGCCCTGGTCGCCACGATCGCAACGTTGCTCACGGTGGCCACCGACCTCGGCTTCGCCGAGGGCGCGAGCTTCCCGTCGGCGACGCCGCGAGCGCAGTGCGGTCCGGGGTCGCTGCCCGAGGGCAAGGTGCAGGGGCGCGTGCCGGCGGCCGACTACGACTCCGGACGGGCGGCCCGCGGCTACCGGTGCAACGCCCGCCAGGTCGCACACCGCCCGGGCACCGGGGGCTACAAGGTGCTGCGCTACACCGACCGGGCCGGGCACCGCTGCGTCTACTACGACTCCACCCGCACCTTCCCGACCGACGTCTTCGAGCAGGCCCAGAGCGGGTTCGGCGTCGTGGTCGTCGACGTGACCCGCGCCGACCGCCCCCGGGTGACCACCACCCTGACCACGCCGACGATGCTCAGCCCCCACGAGTCGCTGCTGCTCCACCACCGTCGGGGCCTGCTCGCCGCCGTCCTGGGCAACGCCTACGCCGGACCGGGCGTCCTCGAGCTCTACGACGTCCGCACCGACTGCCGCCGTCCGAGGCTGGTGTCGCGCACGACCGAGGCGGTGCTGGGCCACGAGAGCGGGTGGTCGCCCGACGGACGCACGTTCTACGTCGCGAGCTCGGGTGGCCAGACGTTCGTGGCGCTCGACGTCAGCGACCCGGCCCGCCCGAGCATCCTGTTCAGCCAGCGGGGCGTCAACTACCACGGGCTGCGGCTCAGCGACGACGGTCGCACGCTGTACGCCGCCCACATCGGCAACGACCTGTCGGGAGCGACGCTGCCCGGTGAGGGCCTGCGCATCCTCGACGTCGGCGACATCCAGGACCGCCGCCCCGACCCGCAGGTCGAGGTCCTGGCCGACCTGACCTGGCGCGAGGGCTCGATCCCGCAGGTCGCCCAGCCCTTCACCCGCGACGGGCGCGACTACGTCCTCGAGGTCGACGAGTTCTCCACCGCCGGCCTCAACCACGGCAGCGTGAAGCCCCAGGACGCCACGGTCGGGGCGGCCCGCATCATCGACGTGACCGACCCGCGCCGTCCGAGCGTCGTGTCCCACCTGCGGCTCGGCGTCCAGCAGCCGGCCGCCCGCGCGGCGTCGATCGGCGACCCCGGTGCCGGCACCCCGCTCGGCGGCTACACCGCCCACTACTGCTCGGTGCCCTACCGCGAGGGTCCACGCATCGCGGCCTGCTCGATGATCGGCTCGGGGCTGCGGATCTTCGACCTCACCGACCTGCGCCGTCCCCGCGAGGCGGCCTACTTCAACATGCCGTCGTCCGACGGAGCCGCCGCCTTCTCCCAGCCCGCCTGGGACGTCCGCCGCCGTCTCGTCTACTACTCCGACGCGAGCTCAGGGCTCTACGCCGTGCGGTTGACCAACGGCGTCGAGGACCTGCTGCGCCCCGGTCGGGGCGACGCGCCCTAGGGTCGGGGCATGACCTGGGCGCCGGCGACCTCTCCCCGCGAGGCGCCGCAGCAGTGCGACCTGGTCACCGTCGACGACGCGGTGCTGACGCCGTTCGTGCGGGCCCGGCTGCGCTCGTCGTCGGGCCCGGCCACGGTGATGACCGGGGCGGTCCACGACGTGCAGGGCCTGCTGGTGCCGGCGTCCCAGCGCTGGTGGGAAGGCGACCGGTCGACCCCGGCGGCCGGTGACCCCGACGCGGTGCGGGTGCCCGACCGCGCCCCGCGCCTCGAGGGCACCTGGCTCTACGCCGGCCACTGGGCGCTGCACTTCGGGCACTTCCTCGTGGAGGTGCTCACCAACCTGTGGCCCGACCCGCAGCACGCCGGCCCGGTCGGGATCGTGGCGCACCGCTCCTTCCGCGGCCCGGTCGTGCCGCCGCCGGCCGGCCCGGGGTCGCAGCCGATGACCCTGCGCCCGTGGCAGGCCGACCTGGTCGCCCTCGCCGGGTACGCCGGCCTCGAGGTCCAGGTCGTCCGGCACCGCGCGGTCCGCGTGGAGCACCTGGTCGTCCCCGAGCGACCCGTGGTGATCAAGAGCTGGGCCGCCGCGCCCGCGGTGGCGCTGTGGCGCCGGGTGAGCGAGGCGGTGGGCGAGCGCGGTGGCCACGAGCGTGTCTTCTTCTCCCGGGCCGCCTTCCACCGCGCCACCGACAACCCGCGCCGCGACCGCTCCGACGACGCCTGGGACGCCCACCTCGACCAGACCTTCGAGGCCGCGGGCTTCCTGGTCGTGCACCCGGAGACGCTGCCCGTCGCCGAGCAGGTCGCGCTGGTGCGCGGCGCCGCCGTGCTCGCGGGCTCCTCGGGCTCGGCCCTGCACCTGTCGGCCTTCGCCGCACCCGGCACCCGGGTGCTCGAGGTCGGCGACGAGCGCTCGCCCGCGCAGCCCATGGCCTCGCAGCGGATGATCGACGCCGCCTGCGGGCACCTCGCCGCGTTCGTGGGCTACCGGGACCGCGCCGGCCTGGCTGCGGTGCTCGGCTCGCTCTGAGCCCGCCCCGGGTTCCCGCACCGCCGGCGCCAGGCGGCGTCGCGCGGCGACGGCCTCCGGTCGAGCCGGCGGTCGAGCAGGTCGCGGGCCTCGTCGAGTCTCCCGGCGCGCAGCAGGGTCGCGACGTGGATCTCCTCGACCAGCTCGCGCTGGGCGTCCGAGCCGCCCACCCGGCGTACCGAGGCGGTCAGCGCGGCCAGGGCGTCGGCGGACGCCGAGGCCCGGCCGGTGTGCAGCTGGTGCAGCGCCCGGGCGAGCGGGGCGACCACCTCGCGGTGCGTGGCGTGGCCGTGGGCGCCGGCCCAGGTGGCCAGCGAGACCAGCCCGGGACCGTCGCCCAGCGCCAGCAGCGCTGCCGCGGAGTGCATGCCGAGGAACGGCGTCGCGGGACGCTCGAGCACGTCGCGTCCGACCGCCCTCGCCACCCGCTCGAGGCCGGGGACGTCCGCGGCGTCGGGGGTCAGCGCCCAGCGCACGAGCAGCGATCCGGAGTCGACCAGGGCCCGACACCCCGCAGCGCGCTCGGGACACAGCTGGGCGTCGTAGCGGCGGCGTACGGCGTCGAGGTCGCCGAGCGAGAGCTCGTGAAGCGCGGCGTGCCACGAGAAGTGGCTGAGGCTCTCGATCGCCGCGCCGTCGCCGGTGACCCAGGCGTCCATCCAGCCGAGGCCCCCCGTGTGGTCGCCGGTCTCGTAGTGGACGTGGGCGCGTGCGTGCGCGGCGTGGCCCGCGTCGGGCTGCTCGGCGAGCGAGGTGCACGCGAGGTCCATGGCCTCGTCGAAGCGCCCCTGCTCCTGACGGACGAAGGCGAGCAGCCCGGCGTACCACCAGTCGTTGCCGTAGGCCGGCCCGGCCGACTCGACGATCGACCAGGCCTGCTCGGGGACCTCGGTCACCCCCGCGAACGCGATCGTGGGGACCGCCGCGGAGAGCAGCAGCGCGTCGACGGGGTAGCGCGCCAGGTGGTCGATCACGAGGCTCGGGTCGCCGCGCAGGTGTGCCAGCACGGCGGCGACGTGGCTCTGCTCGCGCTCGGTGCCCCGGTGCGCCCACCGCTCGGCGTCGCGCATCCGCCCGACCACGTCGACCTCGACGCACAGGTCGTGGCCCACCAGGGCGAGCCCGGCGTGGCCCAGGGCGAACGTGGGGTCCAGGACGACCGCGGTGGCGAAGCCGTGCGCCGATCCGGAGCGTAGGGCGAGCAGGTCGTCGAGGCCGCGAGCGTAGGCGGCCGCGGCGTCGTGTCCGGTGGTGAGGGTGAGTCCGTAGCGGTCGCGGGGGAGCATAAAAGTAGAGTAAGGCACGCGACTTGATGGGCGTGCGTTCCCGCGCCGGCGGGAGCGTCGAGCGGGGGTGACCTCCGACCGGTCCTGTCGGTGCCCGCTCGTAGGGTGGAGGGGTGCCTCCGACCCGTCCCAGCCGCCCCGCCCGGGGCCCGTTGTCCTACCGGCCGGAGCCCGGGACGATCCCGACCCAGCCCGGCGTCTACCGCTTCCGTGACGCCCGCGACCGGGTGATCTACGTCGGCAAGGCCAACAACCTGCGCGCCCGCCTGTCGTCCTACTTCCAGGACATCGCCAACCTCCACCAGCGCACCGCCACCATGGTGACCACGGCGACCCGCGTGGAGTGGACGGTCGTCAACACCGAGGTCGAGGCGCTGCAGCTCGAGTACTCCTGGATCAAGGAGTTCGACCCCCGCTTCAACGTCAAGTACCGCGACGACAAGTCCTACCCCTGGCTCGCGGTCACCGTCGGCGACGACTTCCCGCGGGTGATGGTCGGCCGCGGGGCCAAGCGCAAGGGCACCCGCTACTTCGGTCCCTACAGCCACGCCTGGGCGATCCGCGAGACCGTCGACATCCTGCTGCGCGTCTTCCCGATGCGCTCGTGCAGCAACGGCGTGTTCAAGCGCTCGGCCCAGATCGGGCGCCCGTGCCTGCTCGGCTACATCGGCAAGTGCTCGGCGCCGTGCGTCGGCCAGGTCAGCGAGGACGAGCACCGCGCGATCGTCGAGGACTTCTGCGACTTCATGGCCGGGCAGACCCGGCCGTTCGTCAAGCGCATCGAGCGCGAGATGTACGCCGCCTCCGACGCCATGGAGTTCGAGAAGGCCGCACGCCTGCGCGACGACCTCGGGGCCCTGCAGCGGGCCCTCGAGAAGCAGGCAGTGGTGCTCGGTGACGGCGCCGACGCCGACGTGATCGCCGTGGCCGAGGACCCCCTCGAGGTCGCCGTCCAGATCTTCTACGTCCGGGGCGGTCGCATCCGCGGCCAGCGCGGCTGGGTGGCCGACCGGGTCACCGACGCCGAGACCCCCGAGCTGGTCGAGGACTTCCTGCTCCAGCTCTACGCCGGCTCCGACGGCCCCGACGGCCCCGACGGCTCCGACGGCGACTCCGTGCCGCGCGAGATCCTGGTGCCGACGCTGCCTCCCGACGTCGCGACGTTCGAGACGCTGCTGAGCGACCGCAAGGGCAGCCGGGTGCAGATCCGGGTGCCCCAGCGCGGCGACAAGAAGACCCTGCAGGAGACCGTCGCGCAGAACGCGCAGCAGGCCCTGGCCCTGCACAAGACCAAGCGCGCCAGCGACCTCACCACCCGCAACCGCGCCCTCGACGAGATCCGTGAGGCCCTCGACCTCGAGGAGGCCCCGCTGCGCATCGAGTGCTACGACGTCTCCAACCTCCAGGGCACCGAGGTCGTGGCGTCGATGGTCGTCTTCGAGGACGGCCTGTCGCGCAAGAGCGAGTACCGCCGCTTCGTGATCAAGGGCGTCGACGGCCAGAACGACGTGGCCTCGATGCACGAGGTCATCACCCGGCGCTTCAAGCGCCTGCTCGACGAGCAGACCCGCTCCGAGACCCGCGACACCGACCAGGGGCCGATGCTGGTCGACCCCGAGACCGGTCGCCCCCGCAAGTTCGCCTACGCGCCCGGCCTCGTCGTCGTCGACGGCGGTCCCCCCCAGGTCGCCGCCGCCCAGCAGGCCCTCGTCGAGCTCGGCATCACCGACATCCCGGTCTGCGGGCTGGCCAAGCGCCTCGAGGAGGTCTGGCTGCCGGGGGAGGACGACCCGGTGATCCTGGCCCGCTCCTCCGAGGGCCTCTACCTCCTGCAGCGCATCCGCGACGAGGCCCACCGCTTCGCGATCAACCACCACCGCGGACGCCGGTCCAAGACGATGGTCGAGAGCACGCTCGACGACGTCCCGGGGCTGGGCGAGGTGCGCCGCAAGACCCTGCTCAAGCACTTCGGCTCCCTCAAGAAGCTGCGCGAGGCCGACGTCGCCGAGATCGCCCAGGTCCCCGGCATCGGCCCCCGCACCGCCGAGTCGATCAAGGCTGCGGTGGAGGCCGCGGCCGCGAGCCGCAAGACTGTCTCCGTGAACACCGCCACCGGCGAGATCGAGGAGTCGTGAGCGTGCCCGAGCCCGACGCCGCGCCCGTGCGCGGCGAGCTCGTCGTGGTCACCGGGATGACCGGCGCCGGCCGCAGCACCGCCGCTAAGGAGCTCGAGGACCTCGGCTACTTCGTCGTCGACAACCTGCCCCCGAGCCTGTTGCCCGACGTGGTGCGGCTGGTCGACGAGGGCCACGGGCCCCGCCAGAAGATGGCGGTGGTGGTCGACGTGCGCTCGGGCTCGTTCTTCGCCAGCCTGCGCACCCACCTCGCCCACCGCCGCGAGGTCGCCGAGGCGGGCGGCCGCCGTACGACGCTGCTGTTCCTCGACGCCACCGACGACGTGCTCGTGCGCCGCCAGGAGGCGGCCCGGCGTCCCCACCCGCTGCAGGCCTCGGGCCGGCTGCTCGACGGCCTGCACCGCGAGCGGCGCGTCCTCGCGGAGCTGCGCGCCGAGGCCGACCTCACCATCGACACCAGCAGCCTCAACGTGCACCAGCTCACCGAGCGGGTCGCCGAGGCGTTCGGCACCCCCGAGACCACGGCGCTGAAGGTCACCGTCATCAGCTTCGGCTTCAAGTACGGCATCCCCGTCGACGCCGACTTCGTGGCCGACATGCGGTTCCTGCCCAACCCCTACTGGATCCCCGAGCTGCGCCACCACACCGGACGCGACTCCGACGTGGCTGCCTACGTGATGTCGCAACCCGGCGCCGCGGAGTTCCTCGACGCCTACCTGCCGGTGCTGACCGGCGTCGGCGACGGCTACCTCAGCCAGAACAAGCGCTTCATGCGGGTCGCGATCGGCTGCACCGGCGGCAAGCACCGCAGCGTCGCCATGACCGAGGAGATCACGGCCCGCCTGCGAGCCGCCGGCTTCGACGCCAAGCCCGTCCACCGCGACCTCGGACGCGAGTGAGCACCCCGGGTGACCGGGCCGTGACGCGTGCCCAGGCGGTCGTGGCCTTCGGCGGGGGTCACGGCCTGCACGCCTCCCTGTCGGCCCTGCGCCTGCTCGTCGACGACCTCACCGTCGACGACCTCACCGCGATCGTCACGGTCGCCGACAACGGCGGCAGCTCCGGACGCCTGCGCGGCGAGTTCGGGGTGCTCCCGCCCGGTGACCTGCGGATGGCCCTGGCCGCGCTCTGCGCCTCCGACACCTGGGGCGACACCTGGGCGCGCGTCCTGCAGCACCGGTTCGAGGGCAACGGCGACATGCGGGGCCACGTCGTCGGCAACCTGCTCATCGTGAGCCTCTGGGAGCTCCTCGGCGACCACGTCGACGCCCTCGACTGGATCGGGCGCCTGCTGGGGGCCAAGGGGCGGGTGCTGCCGATGGCGCTGACCCCCATGGACATCCGTGCCGAGGTGCGCGGGCTGGTCGACGGCGACCCCGACGCACTGACCACCGTGCGGGGGCAGGTCGAGGTCGCCACCACCGAGGGCGTCATCGCCTCCCTCGACCTCGAGCCGCCCGACCCCGAGGTCAGCCCGGTCGCGCTGGCCAAGATCGCCGAGGCCGACTGGGCGTTCATCGGACCCGGCTCGTGGTTCTCCTCGGTCATCCCGCACGTCCGGGTGCCCGCCCTGCGCAAGGCGATCGCCGCCACCGACGCGCGACTGGTCGTCGTGCTCAACCTCGAGGAGCAGGCCGGCGAGACCGGCGGGTTCGCCCCGGCCGACCACCTCGCGGTGCTGTTCGAGCACGCTCCCGACCTCAAGGTCCACACCGTCCTGGCCGACGCCTCCAACCTCACCGACGAGCAGGCCCACGAGCTGCGTCAGGTGGTCAACGCCACCGGCGCACGTCTCGTGCTCGACGACGTCGCACGCGACGACGGCACCCCGCGCCACGACCCCGACAAGCTCGCGGCCGTCTACGCCCGCATCATGGACGACGACGCCTAAGGGTCGGTTTGCCCAACCAGGGCAGGACATTGCGGCACCCCACGGGCGCCTGCGAGGGTTGTTGACGCCCGTGGGAGGATCGCCACCATGGCGATGACGGCTCAGGTGAAGGCGGAGCTCGCCAACACCCAGACCACCAAGACCTGCTGCCGCAAGGCCGAGGTCGCCACCACCCTCCGGTTCGCCGGTGGCCTTCACATCGTCAGCGGCAAGATCGTCGTCGAGGCCGAGCTCGACACCGGAGCGGCCGCCCGCCGGCTGCGCCGCGACATCGACGAGGTCTACGGGCACAAGTCCGACGTCGTCATGGTCCAGGGCAACGGCCTGCGCAAGGGCAGCCGCTACATCGTGCGCGTGGTCAAGGACGGCGAGTCGCTGGCCCGCCAGACCGGCCTTCTCGACCAGCGCGGCCGCCCCGTGCGAGGTCTGCCGCCCGCCGTGGTCTCCGGCGGTGGGTGCGACTCCGTCGCGGCCTGGCGCGGCGCCTTCCTGGCCCACGGCTCGCTCACCGAGCCCGGCCGCTCCTCCTCCCTCGAGGTCACCTGCCCCGGCCCCGAGGCCGCGCTCGCCCTGGTCGGGGTCGCCCGCCGTCTCGGCATCCAGGCCAAGGCCCGCGAGGTGCGCGGCATCGACCGTGTCGTCATCCGTGACGGCGACGCCATCGGTCAGCTCCTCACCCGGCTCGGGGCCCACGAGACCCTGATGGCCTGGGAGGAGCGCCGGATGCGCCGCGAGGTCCGCGCCACCGCCAACCGGCTGGCCAACTTCGACGACGCCAACCTGCGACGCTCCGCCCGCGCCGCCGTCGCCGCCGGCGCCCGCGTCGAGCGGGCCATGGAGATCCTCGGCGAGGAGGTCCCCGACCACCTCCGCCTGGCCGGCACCCTGCGCCTGGAGCACAAGCAGGCGTCCCTCGAGGAGCTCGGGCAGCTCCACGAGCCCCAGCTCACCAAGGACGCCATCGCCGGACGCATCCGCCGGCTGCTCGCCATGGCCGACAAGCGGGCCGAGGAGCTCGGCGTCCCCGACACCGAGGCGTCGCTGACGCCGGAGATGCTCGCCGACGACGACTGATGCATTGGTCGCTGTGGTGGCGGCTCGAGCCGCCGTCCCGCGCTTCCTGGTAGCGCTGCCGCCGGCTTGGTACCGCGAGCCGGGCCGGCTCGGCGGCCGCCACCACGCGACGTGCGCCGTGTGGTCGTCTCGGTCCCGGGCCCGGGCGCCTTTGCCCGCTTCCTTCCTTCCATCCAGGTCTCTGGTTGCCCTGGTCTGGTGCGGTCTGATGCGGTCTGGTGCGGTCTGGTGCCGCCCTGCTGCCCTGCGGGAGGATCTCCTCGTGCGTCTTGGTGCTCTTCCCTCCCAGGCCTGCTGGCGTCTCGAGGGCTCGCGTGACGGGTTCGAGGTGTGCTGGCCCGTGTCGATCGGGGCCATCCACCGCCTGCGCGGTGCGTCCACGGGCGTGCAGGACGGCGACGGGTGGACGATTTCGTACGACGTCGAGGTCGGCCCCGACTGGCGCACGCGGGTGGCGCAGGTGCAGGTCGCGGGGCGCGACGGGTCCGGTGAGCTGCTGCTCGAGCGCGACACCGACCACCGGTGGTCGCTCGACGGGGTCCACCGCGGCGACCTCGACGGCGTGCTCGACGTCCACCTCGACGCGTCCGCGGTGAGCCACACGCTGCCGGTGCGCCGTCTCGACCTGGCGCCCGGGGCTCGGATGCAGGTCGACGTCGCACACGTCCGTCGCGACCTGCGGGTCCAGCGGGTGACCTGGACCTACGAGCTCGTCACGCAGACCGACGACGTGGTCGTCGTCTCGTGCGCGGCGCCCGACCTCGGCGTCGACGGCACCCTCACCCTCGACGCAGCCGGCCTGGTCACCGACCACCCGGACCGCGCGACCCGCGTCGGCTGAGACACCCGCTCGGACAGCCACGGGGGTTACCGGCACGTACCCCGGGACGCGCGACCGTGCCCGGGGTCGCGTGACGGTAGGGTCGTCCACGGCCTCAGACCGACGATTTTCAGGAGCATCGCAGTGACCGTTCGCGTAGGGATCAACGGCTTCGGCCGCATCGGCCGCAACTTCTTCCGGGCCGTCCGTGCGTCCGGTCTCGACATCGAGATCGTGGGCGTCAACGACCTGACCGACAACGCCGTCCTCGCCCACCTGCTCAAGTACGACTCGATCCTGGGGCGCCTCGACGCCGACGTGTCGTCGACCGACGACGCGATCGTCGTCGGCGGCACCGAGATCAAGGCGTTCTCCGAGCGTGACCCCGCCGCCCTCGGCTGGGGTGCCCTCGGCGTCGACGTGGTCGTCGAGTCCACCGGCTTCTTCACCGACGCGACCAAGGCCAAGGCCCACCTCGACGCCGGTGCCAAGAAGGTCATCATCTCCGCGCCCGCCTCCAACGAGGACATCACCGTCGTGATGGGCGTCAACCACACCGACTACGACGGCACGCAGCACCACGTCATCTCCAACGCCTCGTGCACCACCAACTGCCTGGGCCCCATGGCCAAGGCGCTCAACGACGACCTCGGCATCGTCAAGGGCCTGATGACGACCATCCACGCCTACACCGCCGACCAGAACCTCCAGGACAACATCCACAAGGACCTGCGCCGCGCCCGCGCCGCCGCGCTCAACGTCGTCCCGACCTCGACCGGTGCCGCCAAGGCCATCGGCCTGGTGCTGCCCGAGCTCAAGGGCAAGCTCGACGGCTATGCGCTGCGCGTGCCTGTCCCGACCGGCTCGGCCACCGACCTCACCTTCGAGGCCGGCCGCGAGACCACCGTCGAGGAGGTCAACGCGATCATCGAGAAGGCCGCCGACGGCCGCTTCCTGAAGTACTCCACCGACCCGATCGTGTCGTCCGACATCGTCACCGACCCGGCGTCGTGCATCTTCGACGCCCCGCTGACCAAGGTCATCGGCAACCAGGTCAAGGTCGTCGGCTGGTACGACAACGAGTGGGGCTACTCCAACCGCCTCGCCGACCTGATCGACTACATCGGCAAGACCCTCTGACCGTGGGCGACTACGCCGGGCTCGGCGAGGTCGGGGGCAAGCGCGTCCTGGTCCGCAGCGACCTCAACGTGCCGCTCGACGGCTCCCGCATCACCGACGACGGCCGCATCCGTGCGTCCGTGCCGACCATCAAGGCCCTCGCGGACGCGGGGGCCAGGGTGGTCGTCACCGCCCACCTCGGCCGCCCCAAGGGCGCGCCCGAGGACCGTTACTCCCTGGCCCCGGTGGCCGCACGCCTCGGTGAGCTCCTCGGCGCCGACGTGGCGTTCGCCACCGACACGGTGGGGGAGTCGGCCAAGGCGACGGTCGACGGCCTCGCCGACGGCCAGGTCGCGCTGCTCGAGAACGTCCGCTTCAACGTCGGTGAGACCAGCAAGGACGCCGCCGAGCGCGGCGCCTTCGCCGACCAGCTCGCCGCGCTCGCCGACGCCTTCGTCTCCGACGGCTTCGGCGTCGTCCACCGCAAGCAGGCCAGCGTCTACGACGTCGCCGAGCGCCTGCCGCACGCCATGGGCGGGCTGGTCTCGACCGAGATCGACGTGCTGCGACGGCTCACGGTCGACCCTGAGCGGCCCTATGTCGTCGTCCTCGGCGGCTCCAAGGTCTCCGACAAGCTCGGCGTCATCGACAACCTGCTCGGCAAGGCCGACAAGCTGCTGATCGGCGGCGGCATGGTCTTCACCTTCCTCGCGGCCCAGGGCCACGAGGTGGGCAAGAGCCTGCTCGAGGACGACCAGCTCGACGTGTGCCGCGCCTACCTGCAGCGCGCCGAGGAGTCCGGCGTGCAGATCCTGCTGCCGGGCGACGTCGTCGTCGACACGGCCTTCCCGTCCGGCGACACCACGCCCGACCCACGCGTGGTGCCCGCCGACCAGATCCCGGCCGACGCCCTCGGCCTCGACATCGGGCCGGCCTCCGGCGCCGACTTCGCGGCCGCCCTGGCCGACGCCCGCACGGTCTTCTGGAACGGGCCGATGGGGGTCTTCGAGGTGCCGCAGTTCTCCGACGGCACCCGTGCGGTGGCCCAGGCACTCACCCAGGTCACCGCGGCCGGCGGCCTGACCGTCGTCGGCGGCGGCGACTCGGCGTCCGCCGTCCGGGCCCTCGGGTTCGCCGACGAGGCGTTCGGCCACATCTCCACCGGGGGCGGTGCCAGCCTCGAGTACCTCGAGGGCAAGGAGCTCCCCGGCATCACCGTCCTCGAGAGCTAGGAAGCAACCACGCATGGCCAAGCACAGCCGCGTCCCGCTCATGGCGGGCAACTGGAAGATGAACCTCAACCACCAGGAAGCCGTGGTGCTGGTCCAGAAGCTCGCCTGGACCCTCAGCGACAAGCGCCACGACTACGGCAAGGTCGAGGTCGTCGTCGTCCCGCCCTTCACCGACCTGCGCTCGGTGCAGACCCTGGTCGACGGCGACCGCCTGTCGGTCAAGTACGCCGCCCAGGACGTGTCGGTCCACGAGTCCGGCGCCTACACCGGTGAGATCTCGGCGGCGATGCTCGCCAAGCTCGGGTGCTCCTACGTCGTCGTCGGGCACTCCGAGCGCCGCGAGCACCACGGCGAGACCGACCAGGTCGTCAACGCCAAGGCGCACGCCGCGCTGAAGGCCGGGATGACCCCCATCGTGTGCGTCGGCGAGGGCCTCGAGGTCCGTCAGGCCGGCGAGCACGTGCCCCACACGATGGCGCAGGTCGAGGGCTCGCTGGCGGGCTTCACCGCCGAGCAGGTCGCGGGCCTCGTGGTGGCCTACGAACCGGTCTGGGCGATCGGCACCGGTGAGGTCGCGACCCCCGACGACGCGCAGGAGGTCTGCCAGGCCATCCGCTCCCAGATCGAGGAGGCCCACGGTGAGGCGGCGGCTGCCGCCGTCCGCGTGCTCTACGGCGGCTCGGTCAAGGCTAACAACGTCGCTGGCATCATGGCCAAGCCCGACGTCGACGGTGCGCTGGTCGGAGGCGCGAGCCTGCAGGTCGACGAGTTCAGCGGCATCTGCCGCTTCTACGACATGCCCACGCTCTGATCGGGTCGCCGATCACTGAGCTCTCACCCCTTTGACGTAGGATTCCCCCTGTGAACGCGGAACTGATCCTCACTGTCCTTCTCCTGATGGCCAGCATCCTGATGATCCTGCTGGTGCTCCTCCACAAGGGTCGCGGTGGTGGTCTCTCCGACATGTTCGGCGGTGGCGTGTCGAGCTCTCTCGGTGGCTCGTCCGTGGCTGAGCGCAACCTGGACCGCTTCACGGTCGGCACGGGCGTCATCTGGTTCGCCTGTGTCATCGCCCTGGGACTGCTCAAGGCCTACTGAGGCCGCACCACCGTCCCGCAACCCCCCGAGAAAACACTGAGGAGTCACACCCATGGCTGGTGGAGGAAACGCCATACGCGGAAGTCGCGTCGGCGCCGGACCGATGGGGGAGGCCGAGCGCGGGGAGTCCGCGCCCCGGCAGGCCGTCACCTACTTCTGCTCCCACGAGCACCGGTCGGTCATCACCTTCTCGGTCGAGGCGACCGTCCCCGACCACTGGGACTGCCCCAAGTGCGGTCTTCCGGCGTCGCTCGACTCCGACAACCCGCCCCCGGCGCCCAAGATCGAGCCCTACAAGACGCACCTGGCCTACGTGAAGGAGCGCCGCTCCGACAAGGAGGCCGAGGTGATCCTCGACGAGGCGATCCAGCTGCTCCGCACCCGTCGCAAGTCGGGCGAGGTCATCTTCTGACCTGATCGGTCCCTCGGCCCGCGCCGGCGCCCCAGGGGTGTCGGCGCGGTCTTTTCTCGGTTAACATGACTGAGTCAGTTAATTTTATTGAGAAGAGGTGCCCCGTGGCCGGCCAGCGTCTGCAGCCCGTCGACATCGCGACCGGTGTCATCAGCGGCACTCTCGCCGCCCTGTTCTTCACCCTCGCGGTCGTCGTCGCCCTCCCGGACGACGAGCCGACCGCCCCCGTGCTCGACTCGGCGGTCACCTCGACCCAGCGCTGACCTGGCCCGGGGTCGGGTCAGAGGCGGGAGGCGGAGTCGCGGTCGAGCCACCAGAGGGTCTCGGTGGTGCCGACGACGCCTCGGGCGGGGGTCTCGTCGACGGTGCCCTCGTCCGCGAGCGCACGAGCGACGGCTTCGGACTTGCCCTCGCCGCTGGCGAAGAACCAGACCGCGTCGGCGCGTTCCATCGCCTCGAAGGTCAGGCTGACCCGTTGCGGTGGCGGCTTGGGCGAGTCGGGCACGCCGACCGCGATCGCGTCGGTGGCGTGCAGGGCGGCGTGGCCGGGGAACAGCGAGGCGACGTGGCCGTCGGGTCCGACGCCGAGCATCAGGATGTCGAAGCCCCCCGCGCCGTGCTCGCGGATGCTGCGGCCGTAGTGCTCGGCGGCGTCGGCGACGGTGGCGACGTCGTCGGTCGACGGTGCCTCGTGGACCTGGGTGGCGCCGACGGCGTCGAGGAACGCGGCACGGGCCTGGCCGGCGTTGCGGTCGGGGGAGTCGGCGGGCACGAACCGCTCGTCGCCGAACCAGATGCTGACCCTGGTCCAGTCGACCTCGAAGCCGGCCGACAGTCGGGCGACCTCGTGGTGGATCGCGTCGGCGATCGTGCCACCGGTCAGCCCGATGGTGGGCTCCTGGCCGGCGGACTGCAGGTCGGCCAGGCGCGACAGCAGCTCGCCGGCCGCCGCGCTCGCCAGCGCCGCGGCGGACTCGTGGACCTCGACCAGCGCGCTCATCTCGTCGCCGACTTCTTGGCAGCGCGGGCGCGCTTGGGTGCGGGCCCCGACAAGGAGGTGATGGTGGCGGCGTAGACGTCGTCCTCGTCGAGGCGGCGCAGCTCCTCGGCGAGCAGCTCGGGGAGCTTGCGGCGCTTGAGCGCGATCGGTCGGTCGGGCCGGTCGGGGGAGGTGAACGTCGCCAGGCGGCCGTCGGTGCGGGAGATGCGGATCGGACCCTCGCGGGTCTCCATCACGACCTCGGTGATGCCTGGCCCGGCCGAGACCCGACGGGTGACCTCGATCCGGAGCCGGTGGCGCAGCCAGGCGGCCAGCAGGTCGGCGCTCGGGCTGATGCGCTCGGAGGTGACGGTCGCCGAGGTGACCTTGAGCGGGTGCTGGTCGAGGCTGGCAGCCAGCAGCGCCCGCCACGGCGTGAGCCGGGTCCAGGCCAGGTCGGTGTTGCCGGCGACGTACGACGCGCACTGGGTCTCGAGGGCCTTGGTCTTGTGGCGGTGCACCTCGACCGCGTCGGTGATGCGGCGCTTGGCCAGCGCCCCGAGGGGGTCGGCGGCCGGGTCGGCCGGCGGGTCGTGCGGCCACCAGATGGCGACGGGGGAGTCGGGCAGCAGCAGGGGGAGCACGACCGAGTCGGCGTGCTTGACGACCTCGCCGGACAGGCGGATCACCGCGGCCTCGCCGCCCCAGCCGGCGCCGGTGCCGACCTGCGCGTTGACCACGCCCTGGCCGCGGGCGTCGCCGAGCACGACCCCGAGCACCCGGGCGGGGTGCTCGTGGGTGGCCTTGCGGGCGTTGGCCATGGCCTCCTCGGACGAATCCTCGTCGACGACGACGATCAGCGTCATGACCATGCCCATGGCCGGGGAGCCGGCGCGGGTCCGGGCGCGGACGAACTCGGCCGCGATCGCGGACGAGGTGGTGTCGGTGAGCTCGATCATGGGTTAGGGCCTCCTCCAGACACGACCGTCGCGGGCGAGCATGGCGTCGGCCGACGCCGGGCCCCAGGTGCCGGGCGGGTAGGCCTCGGGGGCGCCCTTGGCCTCCCAGCGCTCGAGGATCGGGTCGAGGATCTTCCAGGACAGCTCGACCTCCTCGTGGCGCGGGAAGAGCGGCGGGTCGCCGAGCAGCACGTCGAGGATCAGCCGCTCGTAGGCCTCGGGCGACGACTCGGTGAAGGTGCCGCCGTAGGCGAAGTCCATGTTGACGTCGCGAATCTCCATCTGGGTGCCGGGCACCTTTGCGCCGAAGCGCAGGGTCATCCCCTCGTCGGGCTGCACCCGGATGACCAGCGCGTTCTGGGTGAGGTCCTCGACCGAGGTGGCGTTGAACGGCTGGTGCGGCGAGCGCTTGAAGACCACGGCCACCTCGGTGACCCGGCGACCCAGGCGCTTGCCGGTGCGCAGGTAGAACGGGACGCCGGCCCACCGACGGTTGTCGACGTGCAGGGTGACCGCGGCGAAGGTCTCGGTGCGCGAGGTCGCGGCGATGCCGTCCTCGTCGTGGAAGCCGAGCACCTTGGCGCCGCCCGCCCACCCCGCGGCGTACTGGCCCCGGGCGGTGGCGGTGTCGAGGCGCGGCGGGAGGCTGATCGACGACAGCAGCTTCTGCTTCTCGCGCCGCAGGGCCTCGGCGTCGAACGACGTCGGCTCCTCCATCGCGACCAGGGCCATCAGCTGCAGCAGGTGGTTCTGGATGACGTCGCGGGCGGCGCCGATGCCGTCGTAGTAGCCGGCCCGGCCGCCGATGCCGCCGTCCTCGGCCATGGTGATCTGGACGTGGTCGACGTAGTTGTTGTTCCACAGCGGCTCGAACATCGTGTTGGCGAAGCGCGTCGCCAGGATGTTCTGGACCGTCTCCTTGCCGAGGTAGTGGTCGATGCGGAAGATCGAGCCGGGCGGGAACACCGCGTCGAGCTGGTCGTTGAGCACGCGCGCCGAGGCGAGGTCGTGGCCGAACGGCTTCTCGACGACCACGCGCCGCCACGGCGTCGGGCCGGCGGACGGCTCCGGGGCCTCGGCCAGGCCGTGCTCGCGCAGCTGCTGGGCGACGGTGCCGAAGGCGCCGGGCGGGATCGCGAGGTAGAAGGCGTGGTTGCCGCCGGTGCCGCGGACCTCGTCGAGCTCCTCGATCGTACGGCGCAGCCGGTCGAAGGCCTCGTCGTCGTCGAAGGCACCCGGGACGAAGCGGAACCCCTCGGCCAGCTGGTTCCAGACCTCCTCGCGGAACTCGGTGCGGGCGTGGGCCTTGACCGAGTCGTGCACGATCTGGGCGAAGTCCTGGTCGGCCCAGTCACGCCGGGCGAAGCCGACGAGGCTGAAGCCCGGGGGCAGCAGCCCGCGGTTGGCCAGGTCGTAGATCGCCGGCATCACCTTCTTGCGCGACAGGTCGCCGGTGACCCCGAAGAGCACCATGCCGCAGGGACCGGCGATGCGCGGCAGGCGGCGGTCCTGCTCCTGGCGCAGCGGGTTGGTGGGACTCATCGGCGGCGGTGCTCCTGGTAGTAGGCGAGCAGGGCCCGGGTGCTGGCGTCCTGGGCGCTGAGGGCGGTCTCGTCGCCCGCGACGGCCGGGCCGACCTGCTGGGCCAGCTTCTTGCCGAGCTCGACGCCCCACTGGTCGAAGCTGTCGATGCCCCAGACCACACCCTGGGTGAAGGTGATGTGCTCGTAGAGGGCGACCAGCTGACCGAGCACCGACGGCGTCAGCTCGGGCGCCATGATCGAGGTCGTGGGCCGGTTGCCGGTGAACACCCGCGCGGCGACGATGCGCTCGGGGGTGCCGTCGGCGCGCACCTCGTCGGCGGTCCTGCCGAAGGCGAGCGCGCGGGTCTGGGCCAGGAAGTTGGCCAGGAACAGCTCGTGGACGTCCTGGCGGCGGCCGTCGACCTCGTCGGCGAGCGGGTACGCCGGGGTGGCGAAGGCGATGAAGTCGGCCGGCACCAGCCGCGTGCCCTGGTGGATCAGCTGGTAGAACGCGTGCTGGCCGTTGGTGCCGGGCTCGCCCCAGAAGATCTCGCCGGTTCCCGCGGTGACGGGGGTGCCGTCCCAGCGCACGCCCTTGCCGTTGGACTCCATCGTCAGCTGTTGCAAGTAGGCCGGGAACCGGTGCAGCAGCTGGGAGTAGGGGAGCACCGCGTGGGTCTGCGAGCCGAGGAAGTCGGCGTACCAGACGTTGAGCAGGCCCATCAGCACGGGCACGTTGTGCGCGAGGTCGGTGGTGCGGAAGTGCTCGTCGACGGCGTGCATGCCGGCCAGCAGCTCGGCGAACCGCTCGGGTCCGATCGCCACGACCAGGGAGGTGCCGATGGCGGAGTCGAAGCTGTAGCGGCCACCGACCCAGTCCCAGAAGCCGAAGGCGTTGTCGGGGTCGATGCCGAACTCGGCGACCTTGTCGAGCGCGGTCGAGACGGCCACGAAGTGCTGGGCCACCGCGGTGTCGGCGTCGGCGTCGGGCAGCCCGTCGAGCAGCCACGCCTTGCAGAGCCGGGCGTTGGTCAGCGTCTCGAGGGTGCCGAAGGTCTTGCTGGAGACGATGAAGAGCGTCGAGGCCGGGTCGAGTCCGGCCAGGGTGGTCGCGGCGTCGGTCGGGTCGATGTTGCTGATGAAGCGGCACTCGAGACCGGGCTGGCGGTAGGGGGCGAGCGCCTCGTAGGCCATCACCGGCCCCAGGTCGGAGCCCCCGATGCCGATGTTGACCACCGTGCGGATGCGCTCGCCCGTCGCGCCGGTCCACTCGCCGCTGCGGACCTTGTCGGCGAAGGCGTAGACCCGGGCCAGCACCGCGTGGACGTCGGCGACGACGTCCTGGCCGTCGACGTGGAGCCGACGGGCGCCGGTGGTGTCGGCGGGCAGCCGCAGGGCGGTGTGGAGCACCGCGCGGTCCTCGGTGGCGTTGACGTGGTCGCCGCGCAGCATGGCGTCGCGACGCTCGACCAGCCCGACCTCGTCGGCCAGGGCCAGCAGCGCGTGCAGGACGTCGTCGTCGAAGAGTCCCTTCGACAGGTCGACGTGCAGGTCGGCCGCGGTGAAAGTCAGCCGGTCGACGCGACCGGGGTCGGCGTCGAACCAGGCCCGCAGGTCGGGTGCGAACCCGTCGGCCAGTGCGCGGAGCCGCCCCCACGCGTCGGTGGTGGTGGCGTCCACGGGCGGGTTCACGCGGAGGCCTTCTCCATCTGGGCCTCGACGGTCTCGAGGAGCTCGGTCCACGACGTCTTGAACTTGTCGACCCCCTCGGCCTCGAGGGCCAGGAAGACGTCGTCGAGGTCGACGCCGACGGCGGTGAGCCGGTCGAAGACCGCCTGCGCCTCGGGGCCCTTGCCGGTGACCTGGTCGCCGACCACCTCGCCGTGGTCCGCGAACGCCTCGAGGGTCTTCTCGGGCATCGTGTTGACCGTGTCGGCGACCACGAGGTCGGCGACGTAGAGGGTGTCGGGGTAGTCGGGGTTCTTGACCCCGGTCGAGGCCCACAGCGGTCGCTGCGCGTGGGCGCCCGCGTCACTGAGCTGCTTCCAGCGGTCGCTGGCCAGCACCTCCTCGTAGGCGGCGTAGGCCAGCCGTGCGTTGGCGACAGCGGCCTTGCCCTTGAGCTCGGTGGCCTCGGCCGACCCGATCGCGTCGAGACGCTTGTCGATCTCGGTGTCGACCCGGGAGACGAAGAACGACGCGACGGACTGGATGCGGCCGAGGTCGAGCCCGTTGTCCCGGGCGGCCTCGAGGCCGCTGAGGTAGGCGTCCATGACCTCGCGGTAGCGCTGGGTCGAGAAGATCAGGGTCACGTTGACGCTGATGCCCTGGGAGATGGCCGCGGTGATCGCCGGCAGACCCTCCTTGGTGGCCGGGATCTTGATCAGCACGTTGGACTTGTCGACCGCGGCCCACAGGGCCTGGGCCGAGGCGATGGTGCCCGCGGTGTCGTTGGCCAGGGTGGGCTCGACCTCGATGGAGACGCGGCCGTCCTGCCCGGTCGAGTCGGCGACGGGGGCCAGGATGTCGCAGGCGTTGCGGACGTCCTGGGTGGTGAGCTCGAAGACGACCCGGTCGACCCCGTGGCCGTCGGCGACGAGCGTGCGGACCTGCTCGTCGTAGCGCTCGCCGTCGGCGATCGCGGCGGCGAAGATCGTGGGGTTGGTCGTCACGCCCACGACCGACTTCTCCCGCACCAGGTCGGCGAGGTTGCCGCTCTCGATGCGCTCGCGCGACAGGTCGTCGAGCCAGATGCTGACACCCGCGTCGGCGAGCGCCTTGAGTCGATCGGTCATGGTTCCTCCTGGGAGTCGGGGACGAGATCGTGCGGGGTGGGCGGTCGCCGGACCGGGTCTCAGCCGGCGGCCGCGATGCTGTCCTTGGCGGCTTGCGCCACTGCCTCACCAGTGATGCCGAACTCCTGATAGATGCGCTGGTATTCCGCCGAGGCGCCGTAGTGGTCGATCGACACGATCCGGCCGGCGTCGCCGACGTAGTCGCGCCAGCCCTGCTTGACCCCGGCCTCGACCGAGACGCGGGCCTTGACGGTCGGGGGCAGGACGCTGTCGCGGTAGGACTGGTCCTGGGCCTCGAACCACTCGAAGCACGGCATCGACACGACACGGGCGCTGATGCCGTCGGCCGCGAGCAGCTCGCGGGCCGCCACCGCGACCTGGACCTCCGAGCCGGTGGCCAGCAGGACGACGTCGGGGGTGCCCTCGGCGCCGACGAGCACGTAGGCACCGCGGTGGACGTCGGTCGTGTCGGCGTAGCCGTCGACGCCGCGCGGGAAGACCGGCACGTTCTGGCGCGTCAGGGCCAGGGCGGCGGGCCGGTCGGTGTGGCCGAGGATCGCGTGCCAGCAGGCGGCGGTCTCGTTGGCGTCGGCGGGGCGTACGACGTCGAGCCCGGGCATCGCCCGTAGCGCGGCGAGGTGCTCGATCGGTTGGTGGGTCGGGCCGTCCTCGCCGAGACCGATGGAGTCGTGGGTCCACACGTAGGTGACGGGCAGGCCGCTGAGGGCTGCGACCCGGACCGCGCCGCGCATGTAGTCGGAGAAGGTCAGGAAGGTGCCGCCGAAGACGCGGGTGAGGTGGTCGACGGCGATGCCGTTCATGATCGCGCCCATGCCGTGCTCGCGGATGCCGAAGTGGAGCACCCGGCCCTGGTAGGGGTCGGCCGACCACTGCTCGGTGGTGCGCGACGCGGGCACGAAGGACGGCGCCGAGGTGATGGTCGTGTTGTTGGAGCCGGCGAGGTCGGCCGAGCCGCCCCACAGCTCGGGCATCAGGGGGGCCAGGGCGTTGATGACCTTGCCCGAGGCCGACCGCGTGGCGACGCCCTTGGTGTCGGCGTCGAAGGTCGGCAGGGCCTCGGCGAGCCCGTCGGGCAGCGCGCGGGCCTTGAGCCGGTGGAGGAGCTTCTCCTTGTCGGGGTTGGCGGCCGCCCACGCGGCGTACTTCTCGTCCCAGGCGGCGCCGGCCGCGGCACCGCGCTCGCCGAGGCTGCGGGTGTGGGCGAGCACCTCGGGGGAGACCGGGAACCTCTCCTTCGGGTCGAAGCCCATGATGACCTTGGTGGCCTCGACCTCGGCGTCGCCCAGGGCGCTGCCGTGGGCCTGCTCGGTGCCCTGGGCGTTGGGGGAGGGCCAGGCGATGATCGTGTCGAGCACGATGATCGACGGCTGGTCGGTGACCTCGCCGGCCGCCACGATCGCGGCATGCAGGGCGGGGACGTCCTCGACGTAGTCGGTGCCGCCGTTGGTCCAGTCGACGGTCTGGACGTGCCAGCCGTAGGCCTCGTAGCGCTTCGCGACGTCCTCGGTGAAGGCGACGTCGGTGTCACCCTCGATCGAGATGCGGTTGCGGTCGTAGATGACGGTGAGGTTGCCGAGCTCCTGGGTGCCGGCGATCGACGACGCCTCGCCGCTGACGCCCTCCTCGAGGTCGCCGTCGGAGCAGATGACGTAGACGTGGTGGTCGAACAGGCTCTCGCCGGGAGCGGCGTCGGGGTCGAGCAGCCCGTGGACCCGGCGCGCCGACATCGCCATGCCGACGGCGTTGGCGATGCCCTGGCCCAGGGGGCCGGTCGTGACCTCCACGCCGGCGGTGTGGCCGAGCTCGGGGTGGCCGGGGGTCTTGGAGCCCCAGGTGCGCAGCGCCTGGATGTCACTGAGCTCGAGGCCGAAGCCGCCCAGGAACAGCTGCGTGTAGAGCGTGATGCTGGAGTGACCGCACGACAGCACGAAGCGGTCGCGGGCGATCCAGTCGGGGTGCGCCGGGTCGTGCCGCATCACCTTCTGGAAGAGCAGGGTGGCCACCGGGGCCAGGCTCATGGCGGTGCCGGGGTGGCCGTTGCCGACCTTCTGCACGGCGTCCATGGCCAGCACGCGAGCGGTGTCGACGGCCTTCTCGTCGAGCTCGGTCCAGTCGAGGGCGGGGGTGGTGCTCACAGGTCTCCTAGGCGGATTGGAACGGTCCAACGGGTCGGGCGTCGGGCGATGCCGAGCCTACCCATGCCGAGCGATAGGCTGATACCGCCTCCGCGGGGGGAACCCGCGGCCGGCGAAATCTGATCTGATCGAGGCATCCACGCTCCAGGTCGGGCCCGGGCCCGGCCGTCCCTAGCCCCTGAGGACTTCCGTGACGTACGTCGGCGAGTCACGACCTGCCGTTCAGCAGCCCGATCCCGCGACGGGCGAGGCCACGTTCAAGGACGTCGTGTCGGCCTACGTCGGTCTCACCAAGCCGCGCGTGATCGAGCTGCTCCTGCTCACCACCGTGCCGGTGATGTTCTTCGCGCAGCGCGGGGTGCCGGGGCTCGGCCTGGTCGTCGCCACCGTGGTCGGTGGGGCGCTGTCGGCGGGCTCCGCCTCGGCCTACAACTGCGTCTACGACCGCGACATCGACGAGCAGATGCGCCGTACCCGCCGCCGGGCGCTGCCGCGCCACGTGGTCACCCCCACCTCGGCGCTGGTCTTCGCGACCGTGCTGATGCTGGTGTCGACCGCGGTGCTGTGGGTCTTCGTCAACCCGCTCTCGGCCGCGCTGTCGGTGGGCGCCAACGCCTTCTACGTCTTCGGCTACACCATGCTGCTCAAGCGTCGTACGACGCAGAACATCGTCTGGGGCGGAATCGCCGGGTGCTTCCCGGCCCTCATCGGCTGGACCGCCGTCACCGGCGAGCTGTCGTGGGTGCCGGTCGTCCTCTTCGCCGTCGTCTTCTTCTGGACCCCGCCCCACACCTGGGCGCTCGCCCTGCGCTACCGCGAGGACTACGCCAACGTCGACGTGCCGATGCTGCCCGTGGTGCGCCCCGCCGCCGAGGTGGGCCGCCAGATCGTGCTCTACAGCTGGGTGATGGTCGCCACGTCGCTGCTGCTGTGGCCGGTCGCCGGCACCGGCCTGGTCTACCCCGCGGTCGCCGCCGTGCTCGGCGGTGTCTTCCTGGTACAGGCCCACAAGATGTGGGCCCGCGCCCGCGGCACCGAGGACCTCAGCGTCATCCAGCCGATGCGGCTGTTCCACCACAGCAACCTCTACCTCTCGCTGCTGTTCGTCGCGGTCGCCCTCGACCCGCTGCTGTTCTGATCTGTCGCTGACCGGCGGCCTCGCGCCGCCGCCCCGCGTTGCCTGGTCCTGCTGCCGCCGGTGTGGGCGTGCGTTGCCTGGCCCTGGCGTTCCTAGGTGTTGCCGGGCCACCCTCAGCGGGAGGAGCCAGCGCCATGTCGCCGTTGGGACGGACACCACCCGTCCCGACCCGAAGGGCCCCGCCATGGACCGCATCACCACACCGTTCGGCTTCGCCTCCACCACCGCAGACGTCACCGAGGGGCATCCACGACTTCGTCGGCTCCTGGCGCGGTCCGCTCCACGTCCTGGTCAACAACGCCGGGATCATGGCCGTGCCCACGCTCGAGCGCACCCCCGACGGCTGGGAGCGGCAGCTGGCGACCAACTACCTGGGGCACTTCGAGCTCACTGTGAAGCTGCGCCCCGCGCTGGCGGCCGCGTCCGGGGCGCGGATCGTGTCGGTGAGCTCGAGCGGGCACCTGTTCTCGCCCGTGCTGTTCGACGACCCGCACTTCCGGTTCACGCCCTACGACCCGATCGTGGCCTACGGGCAGTCCAAGACCGCGACGACGCTCCTCGCGGTCGGGGTCACCGACCGGTGGGCGGGCGACGGCATCACCGCCAACGCCGTGATGCCCGGCGCCATCGCGACCAACCTGCAGCGCCACACCGGCGGACTCCGCACGCCCGTCGAGCGCCGCAAGACCCCCGAGCAGGGCGCCTCGACCACGCTGCTGGCCGCCACCTCACCGCTGCTGGAAGGGGTCGGGGGCCGCTACCTGGAGGACAACAACGAGGCCGTCGTGGTGACCCGCCGCAGCGACGACCTGGTCGGGGTGGCGTCGTACGCCGTCGACGCCGCCAACACCGAGCGGTTGTGGGACCTGTCGGTCGACCTGCTGTCCTGAGTCGTCCTGCCGGCCCTGCTAGCCGGCGTCGTCGGGCGCCGCGCGCAGACGGGCGAACGCCGTGGCCGAGGCGGTGCCGGGCTCGGCGTGGTGGATCACGAGCAGCAGCCCGCTCGTGCCGGTGATCGCCAGCTTCTCGTGGAGCAGGTCCATCGCCCCGGCCCGCGGGTGGGTGACCCGCCGTGCGCCGCCGACCTTCGGCAGGACGTCGTGACGCGCCCACAGGCGCGCGAACTCGGGGCTGCGCGCCGACACCCGCTCCACGAGCTCCTCCAACCGGGGGTCGTCCCGCCGGGCCCCGACCGAGGCCCGTAGACCGGCGACAGCCTCACGTGCGACGACGTCCCAGTCGTCGTAGAGGTCGCGGATCGCGGGGTCGAGGAAGGCGGCCTCGAGCAGGTTGGAGCCCGGGGCGAAGGCGGGAGACAGGGCGGTGGCCGTGCGGTTGGCGACGAGGACGTCCATGAAGCGGCCCTGCACGAACGCCGAGACACTCGCGTCGAGCGTCTCCAGCAGGTGCATGACGCCTAGCGGCACCTGCTCGGCGCGGACCCGTGTCGTCGTCGCGGTGGCGCCGGTGCCCGTGGCACTGGCGAGGCGGTGCAGGTGCGCCCGCGTCGGGCCGTCGAGCTGCAGGGCTCGCGCGAGGGCGTCCAGCACCTGGGGGGACGGGCGGTGACCACGGCCCTGCTCCAGGCGCACGTAGTAGTCGGCGCTGATCCCGGCGAGCGCGGCGACCTCCTCGCGTCGCAGCCCCGCGACCCGTCGTCGGGCCCCGGACACCACCCCGACCTCGTCGGGCCGGGTCAGGGAACGCCGGGCCTTCAGGAAGCTCCCCAGCGCCTCGGCGTTCCGGTCCACAGGCCCACGCTAGCGCCGACGTGGCCGGTGCCGACCGGCGTCGGCGTCAGCCGGCGGGGACGAGGTCACGTGACTCCGTGCGTGTGTCGACGGGCATGAGCACCACGGCCAGCACGGCGTACGTCGCGGCCGCCGAGGTGAGGGCAGCGCCGAGCAGGTGGAAGCCGACCAGCAGCTCGGGCAGGCCGGTGAAGTACTGGACGAAGCCGATCAGTCCCTGGCCGAGCTCGACCGCGAGCAGGACGGCGACCGCGCGCCGCGCCGTACCGGCCGCCATCAGCAGCCCCACGGTGAGACCGACGAGCAGGAACACCGAGTCGGCGTGCAGCTGGCTGACCTGCACGGTGTCGAGGCCGTTGCGCTTGGTCTGGGCGTCGCCGGCGTGCGGCCCGGCGCCGGTGACCACGGTGCCGAGGTAGAGCACCACCCAGGTGGCGCCGAACGTCAGCCACGCCAGGGTCGGGACGGACCCGCGGGTCCAGGCGTCGGGGGTGGCGTCGGGCTCGTCGACGCGGCGCAGGAACAGCACGGCGACGCCGACCATCGCCATCGACAGCAGCAGGTGGAGCGAGACGAGCCACGAGTTGAGGTCGGTCAGCACGGTGATGCCGCCGATCACCGCCTGGGCGGGTACGCCGAGCGCGAGGACGAGCGCGAGGCGGCGCAGCGAGCGACGACCGGTCTGCCAGGCGGCCACGAAGGTCGCGACGGCGACGGCCACGAGCACGAAGGTCAGCATCCGGTTGCCGAACTCGATCGCGGCGTGGAAGCCGAGGTCGCCGTGCGGGGTCAGCGACTCCTCGGTGCAGCGCGGCCAGGTCGGGCAGCCGAGGCCCGAGCCGGTGAGCCGCACCGCGCCGCCGGTGACGACGATGGCGATGTTGGCGACCAGGGACGCGACACCGAGCGGCCGCACGTAGCGGGCCAACCGGGCGGGCCGGTGGGTCGGGGCTGAGGTCACTCCCACGTGAAGGTCCTTGCGGTCAGGGCGGCGCCGACGGCGGTCCAGCCGGCGAGGACGAGGAGGTCGTGCCAGGGGACCGAGGCGGCGCCCAGCGCGGCGCGGACGGCCTCGCCGAGGGCTCCCGAAGGCAGCCAGGTCACCACGTCGCCGAACGAGCCGTAGGCGGTCGCGGGCAGCACGACCGCGCCACCGGCCATGAGCAGCAGGTAGACCAGGTTGGCGGCGGCGAGGGTCGCCTCGGCGCGCAGCGCCCCGGCGACGAACAGGCCGAGCGAGGCGAACGCCGAGGTGCCGAGCACCAGGGTCAGCAGGGCGCCGACCGCGTCGACCGAAGGCTCCCAGCCCAGGGCCAGGGCGACCGCGCCGATCACCACGACCTGGAGCGCCTCGACGGCCAGCAGGGCCAGCACCTTGCCGCACAGCAGCCCCGTGCGCGACAGCGGCGAGGTGCCCAGGCGCTTGATGACGCCGTAGCGGCGCTCGAAGCCGGTCGAGATCGCGAGCGCGGTGAACGACGTCGACATCACCGCCAGGGCCAGCACCCCCGGGGCGAAGGTGTCGACGCCGTAGGACAGGTTGACGCGCTCGGCGCCGCGCACGCCCCCGATCAGCACCATCACCGGGACCACCACGGCGAGCAGCAGCTGCTCGCCGTTGCGCAGCATCAGGCGGGCCTCCATCGAGGCCTGCGTCAGCACCTGGCGCGCCACCGGGGCGGCTCCGGGCGCGGGGGCGAAGGTGCTCATGCGCTGACCTCGGGCTGGGCGGACGGCTGGGCGGAGGCGGTCAGCTCGAGGAAGACGTCCTCGAGGTTGCGCTGGCCGAGGGTCAGCGACTCGGGCAGCACCCCGTGGTGCTCGCACCAGCGCGACACCTTGGCCAGCGTCGAGGCGTCGGCCGGGCCGGTGACCAGCAGGCTCACGGCGTCGAGCTGGCGCACTTCGGTGCCGGGGCCGAGCTCGACGGCCAGCGAGTCGGGGGAGCCGGGCGGGAAGGGTTGGGTGACGACGAGCCGGATCGTGGCGACCGAGCCGCCGCGGGTCAGCTCCAGGGGGCTGCCCGAGGCGACGAGGGTGCCCTTGTCGAGGATGTGCACCCGGTCGGCGAGCCGCTCGGCCTCGTCCATGTAGTGGGTCGTGAGCACGACGGTCACCCCGTCGGTGCGCAGCTCCTCGAGCAGCTCCCAGACGTCGCGTCGTACGGCGGGGTCGAGCCCGGCGGTGGGCTCGTCGACGAAGACCAGCTCGGGTCGCCCGACGATCGCCATGGCGAGGCCCAGGCGCTGCTGCTGGCCGCCGGACAGCCGGCGGTAGGTCGTGCGGCCGCAGTCGCCGAGGCCGAGGCGCTCGACCAGCAGGTCGACGTCGACCGGGTGCGCGTGCAGGCGCGAGACGTGGCGCAGCATCTCGACCGCGCGGACGCCGCCCCAGGCGCCTCCGCTCTGCAGCATCACCCCGATGCGCGGCAGCAGCTGCCTGCGGTCGCGGACCGGGTCGAGGCCGAGGACCCGGACGGTGCCCTGCTGCGGGCGTCGGTAGCCCTCGCAGGTCTCGAGGGTCGTGGTCTTGCCGGCGCCGTTGGGTCCGAGCACGGCGGTGATGGTGTGGGGCTCCACCGTCAGGCTCAAGGAGTCGACCGCGACCTTGTCGGCGTAGCGCATCACCAGCGCGTCGACGAGGACAGCTGGCTGGTCGGACACGACCCGAGTCTAGGGTTCGTGGTGTGAACCAATGGGTGACGGGTGCGGTGATCGTGCTCAGCCTCGTGGCAGGCGGATCGCTCGCGGTGCTGATGATCCGTGACGTCGCGGCGCAGGACCGCACGTTCGGCTTCCTGGCCGTGATCGAGCTCGTGCTCGTGGCCCAGCTGGTCGGCGGGTGCATCGCCCTCGGGCGCACCGACCGTGACGTCGAGGGAGTGCTGTTCGTGAGCTACCTCGTCGGCATCGTCCTGGCGCTGCCGATCGGCGTGTTCTGGTCGCTGGCCGAGCGCACGCGCGCCGGCACCGCGGTGCTGCTCGTCGCGGTGCTCACCGTCGTGGCGCTGCAGCTGCGGCTCGAGACGATCTGGGGTGGTGTCGGTGCCTGAGCAGACCCGGGCCACCGAGCCCGCCGGCGACCCCGCAGCGCCCCGCCACGAGCTGTCGTCGGGCCCGGGACGCGTCCTGGTCTTCGTCTACGGCGTCTTCGCCGTCGCCGCCACGGGCCGCTCGCTGGTGCAGCTCGGCACCGACGCCGGCCGGGCGCCGTTCGCCTACTCACTGTCGCTGGTCGCGGCGATCATCTACCTGGTCGCCACCACCTGCCTGCTGCTCGGCGGGCGACGCGCCTGGCGCGTGGCCGTCGTCTCCTGCGTGGTCGAGCTCGTGGGGGTGCTCACGATCGGCGTGCTGTCCTACGTCGACACCGCGCTGTTCCCCGACAAGACCGTCTGGTCCCACTTCGGCCAGGGCTACGGCTTCCTGCCGCTGGTCCTGCCGTTCCTCGGCCTCGCCTGGCTGCGCAGCACCCGTCCCGGGGCTCAGCGGGCGGCGTAGGCCACCGGCACGGGCCCCGCGGCCCGCGCGACCCCACCGATCTGGGCCGGCACCGGGGCGGGGTGCGAGCCCCACAGCGGCGTCAGGTCGTAGGCCTCTACGAGGCGCACCATCGCCGTCGACATCGCGGCCAGCGAGAACGGCTGGGCCGGGCAGGTGTGGCGCCCGTGGCCGAACGCGGTCACGAGCCGGGGGGAGGCGAGACCCTCGACGTCGCGCAGCCGGTGGCGGTCCCAGCGGTCGGGGTCCCAGCCCTCGAGGCCGGGAGCGGCCGAGGTGTTCAGCAGGGGCAGCAGGGTGGCGATCGTCCAGCCGGGCGGCACGGCGTACGTCGTGGTGCCGTCGTCTAACGACACCGGCGCCAGGACCGTGCGCGCCATGATCGAGCGCTGGGCCAGCCGGGTCGACTCCAGCGCGCAGCGCGACGCGTGGTCGGTGTCGCCGGCCCGCAGCCGGGCGAGCGACGCGGGGTGCGACAGCAGGTCGACCAGCGCCCAGCCGAGGGCGGCGTGCAGGTTGGACATCGAGGCGACGTGCAGGAGCGCGACGTCGAGCGCGATGCCGCGGCGCCGCGCGGCGTCGTCCGGCTCGTCGGCCCAGGCCGCGTGCACCCGGCCGGACAGCCCGTCGTCGGGCGCGAGCGGGACGAGCACCTCGACGACCTCCTCGAGCGCGGCGAGCTCGGCGGCCTTGCCCGAGGCCGCGACCGCGGCCATCGCATCGGGGTGCACGAACGCGTCGGAGCCGTCGAGCACGTCGAAGGCGACCACGAGCCGCTCGAAGGCCTCGCCGCGGGCGGCTGCCGTCCCGGCCCAGGACGCGAGGCCGAGCCGGTGGCCCAGACGGCGTGTGAGGTCGAACACGTCGACCTCCCCGCGCTCGCCCATCTCGGCCAGGGTCACGTCGAGCGCTGCGTCGAGGTGGGCCAGGTAGTCGGCCACGTCGTCGCGCCGGAACAGCGTGCCGGGCAGGGTCCGCCGGCCCTCGAAGAGGCTGTCGGGCAGCTTGCGGCGCAGCATCAGGTAGTCGGCGACCCCCTTGCTCGCGACGTCCTCGGGGAGGGCGTAGAACGCCTCGACCCCGGACGCCGAGAAGGTGAAGAGGTAGTGGTCGCGGTCGTGGGAGATTGCGAAGGTGTCCCCGTGCTCGCGCCGCGCCTCGGCGACCGTCGCGACGGCGTCGGCGACCTCGCGGTGCCACGGCAGGGCCTGCGCGGCGAGCGGGGGGACGGGGACGATGGGTGTCGGCACCCCGGCATCCAACCGCATGCCGGATCGCCGCGGGGGCGACTTAGGCAGACCTTGCTTGAAGTGCCGTCGGCAATATAGGCACACTGGCGTTGTGGAATTCACCGGGACCGACGAGACGACGCGTGAGCGCGTCGCGCGGTCGATCCTGGTCAACGGTGCCTCCACGGCCGCCGCGCTCGCCGTGCGGCTCGACCTGACGCCCGCCGCCGTCCGCCGTCACCTCGACCAGCTGGTCGACGAGGGCCACGTCGTGGCCCGCGACGCCCGGCCGTCCGGCACTCGCGGTCGCGGCCGTCCGGCCAAGGAGTTCGCGCTGACCGTCACCGGTCGCGACCTCTTCGACCAGCAGTACGACGACCTGGCCGTCGCCGCCCTGCGGTTCCTCGACGAGACCGGTGGCGACGAGGCCGTCCGGGCGTTCGCCAAGCGCCGCGCCGCGTTCGTCGAGGAGCGCTTCGGCGAGGTCTCGGCGGCCGCCCCCGACCTGGGGCCGGCCCAGGTGCTGGCGCAGGTGTTCTCCGACCAGGGCTACGCCGCCTCGGTCCGCGACTCGCCGGTGGGCGAGCAGCTGTGCCAGCAGCACTGCCCGGTCTCCCACGTCGCCCACGAGTTCCCCCAGCTGTGCGAGGAGGAGACCGCGGCGATCAGCCGCGTGCTCGGCCGCCACGTCCAACGTCTTGCCACCATCGCCCACGGCGACGGTGTCTGCACCACGTGCATCCCCGACCTGCCGGTCTCGACAGGCTCGACCACCGAATCGACGACGAAGGAGAAGGTCACCACATGACCTCCATCGAGGACCTCAACCCCGAGCTCAAGGGCATCGGTCGCTACGAGTTCGGCTGGGCCGACACCGACGTGGCCGGCGCGACCGCCCAGCGCGGTCTCAGCGAGGACGTGGTGCGCAACATCTCCGCGCTCAAGAACGAGCCGCAGTGGATGCTCGACCAGCGCCTCAAGGGCCTCAAGCTCTTCCACCGCAAGCCCATGCCCACCTGGGGCTCCGACCTCGGTGGCATCGACTTCGACAACATCAAGTACTTCGTCCGCTCCTCCGAGAAGCAGGCGGCCACGTGGGAGGACCTCCCCGAGGAGATCAAGAACACCTACGACAAGCTCGGCATCCCCGAGGCCGAGAAGCAGCGCCTGGTCTCCGGCGTCGCGGCCCAGTACGAGTCCGAGGTCGTCTACCACTCGATCCGCGAGGACCTCGAGCAGCAGGGCGTGCTCTTCCTCGACACCGACACCGCCCTGCGCGAGCAGCCCGAGCTGTTCCAGCAGTACTTCGGCACCGTCATCCCCGTCGGTGACAACAAGTTCTCGGCCCTCAACACCTCGGTGTGGTCGGGCGGCTCGTTCATCTACGTGCCCAAGGGCGTCCACGTCGACATCCCGCTGCAGGCCTACTTCCGCATCAACACCGAGAACATGGGCCAGTTCGAGCGCACGCTGATCATCGTCGACGAGGACGCCTACGTGCACTACGTCGAGGGCTGCACCGCGCCGATCTACTCGTCGGACTCGCTGCACTCCGCGGTCGTCGAGATCATCGTCAAGAAGGGCGGCCGCTGCCGCTACACGACCATCCAGAACTGGTCCAACAACGTCTACAACCTCGTCACCAAGCGCGCGACGTGCGAGGCCGGCGCGACCATGGAGTGGGTCGACGGCAACATCGGCTCCAAGGTGACGATGAAGTACCCCGCGATCTACCTCATGGGCGAGCACGCCAAGGGCGAGACCCTGTCGATCGCCTTCGCGGGCGAGGGCCAGCACCAGGACGCCGGCGCCAAGATGGTCCACGCCGCGCCGCACACGTCGTCCTCGATCCTGTCCAAGTCGGTGGCCCGCGGCGGTGGCCGCACCTCCTACCGCGGCCTGATCCAGGTCAACGAGGGGGCTCACGGCTCCAAGTCCAACGTGCTGTGCGACGCGCTGCTGGTCGACCAGATCAGCCGCTCCGACACCTACCCCTACGTCGACATCCGCGAGGACGACGTCTCGATGGGTCACGAGGCCAGCGTCTCCAAGGTCTCCGACGACCAGCTCTTCTACCTGATGTCGCGCGGCATGGAGCAGGACGAGGCCATGGCGATGATCGTGCGCGGCTTCGTCGAGCCGATCGCCAAGGAGCTCCCCATGGAGTACGCCCTCGAGCTCAACCGCCTGATCGAGCTGCAGATGGAGGGTGCGGTCGGCTGACGCCGCCCCACCCGCACCCGCACAGCACCGACCGTAGAGAGACCCACACGTGACCCTGACCGACTCTGCCCGCGAGAACCTCGAGGCGGGCCTCGAGGTGAAGCACCAGATCACCTCCCACCTCAACCCGCCGCCGTCCTACGACCTCGCCGACCACCCGGCACCCACCGGCCGCGAGGAGATCTGGCGCTTCACCCCGCTCAAGCGGCTGCGCGGGCTCCTCGACGGCGAGGCCTCCGACGCCTCGCTGACGTGGGACACCACGCTTCCCGACGGGGTGACGCTGAGCGACATCTCGGTCGACGAGGCCCGTGAGCTCGGCGAGCTGGCCCCGGGCGACCGGCCCTCGGCCCTCGCGGTCGCGCTGGCCGGGGGAGCCACGCTGCTCGACGTGCCCGCCGACACCGAGCTCGACGAGCCGGTCGTGCTGCGTCTGCACGGTGAGAACGTCGACGACCTCGTCTACGGCCACCTCGTGCTGCGCGTGGGCCGCTTCTCGCGAGCCACGATCGTGCTGGTCCACACCGGCAGCGCGCGCTACGCCGCCACCACCTCGGTGCTCGTCGGCGACGGGGCCCAGGTCAACGTCGTGTCGCTGCAGGACTGGGACGACGACGCCGTCCACCTGGGTCGCGACGCGGTCCTCGTCGGCCGCGACGCGAGCGTGCGGCACACCTCGGTCTCCTTCGGCGGCGACGTCGTGCGCATGCACGCCAACGTCGAGTACGCCGCCCCCGGCGGCGAGGCCGAGCTGCTCGGCCTCTACTTCGCCGACGCCGGCCAGCACCTCGAGCACCGGCTCTTCGCCGACCACAACCAGCCGCGCACCAAGAGCAAGGTCCTCTACAAGGGTGCGCTGCAGGGCCAGGGCGCCCACACCGTCTGGATCGGCAACGTCTTGATTCGCAAGGTCGCCGAGGGCATCGAGACCTACGAGGAGAACCGCAACCTCGTGCTCACCGACGGCTGCCAGGCCGACTCGGTGCCCAACCTCGAGATCGAGACCGGCGAGATCGAGGGAGCCGGCCACGCGTCGGCCACCGCCCGCTTCGACGACGAGCAGCTGTTCTACCTGCGCTCGCGCGGCGTCTCCGACAAGGAGGCGCGCCGGCTGGTGCTCCACGGCTTCTTCCAGGACCTCATCCGCAAGGTCGGGGTCCCCGAGATCGAGGAGCGCCTCACCGCGACCGTGGAGGCCGAGCTGGCCAAGAACGTCCTGAGGGAGCTCGACTGATGACGTTCCTGCTGGCCTGCGCGACGTCCGACGTGCCGACCGACGAGGCCCTCGGCGTCACGATCGGCGACGTCGACGTGGCCATCGCGCGGCACGCCACCGACCAGGGCGACGAGTTCTTCGCCCTGCAGGACCTCTGCAGCCACGCCGCTGTCTCCCTGAGCGAGGGCGAGGTGGACGCCTGCACCGTCGAGTGCTGGTTGCACGGCTCGCGCTTCGACCTCCGCACGGGCAAGCCGACCGGCCTGCCCGCCACTGAACCCGTCGCGACCTTCCCTGTCGAGGTCCGCGACGACGGTGTCTACGTCGACACCGCCACCACCCTGAACGGAGTTGTTCCCACATGAGCACGCTGGAGATCAAGGACCTGCACGTCTCGGTCAAGACCGACGACGGCCCCAAGGAGATCCTCAAGGGCGTGACGCTGACCATCAAGGACGGTGAGACGCACGCGATCATGGGGCCCAACGGCTCCGGCAAGTCGACCCTGGCCTACTCGATCGCCGGTCACCCCAAGTACGACATCACCGGCGGCACCGTTACCCTCGACGGCGCCGACGTGCTCGCCATGACCGTCGACGAGCGGGCGCGTGCCGGGCTGTTCCTGGCCATGCAGTACCCCGTGGAGGTGCCCGGCGTCTCGGTGTCCAACTTCCTGCGCACCGCCAAGACCGCCCTCGACGGCGAGGCCCCCAAGCTGCGCACCTGGGTCAAGGACGTCAACGCCGCCCTCGAGAAGCTCAACCTCGACCCGACCTTCGGGCAGCGCTCGGTCAACGAGGGCTTCTCCGGCGGTGAGAAGAAGCGCCACGAGATCGCCCAGCTCGAGCTGCTCGACCCCCAGGTCGCGATCCTCGACGAGACCGACTCCGGTCTCGACATCGACGCGCTCAAGATCGTCTCCGAGGGCGTCAACCGCTTCCGCGCGCAAGAGGGCAAGGGTGTCCTGCTGATCACCCACTACACCCGCATCCTGCGCTACATCGAGCCCGACCACGTCCACGTGTTCGTCGACGGCAGGATCGCCGACCAGGGTGGCCCCGAGCTCGCCGAGGCCCTAGAGGCCGAGGGCTACGACAAGTACCTCTCGGCGGTGCGATAAGCGGCACTGGGCGGCGTTGTCGTCGCTCGACGGCCCGCTTCGCTCCAAGGCCGCCTTCGCTCCTCCGCCTTGCCCAGCACCACTTCTCGCAACGCCGACCAGGGATGTGAAACATGAAGGGTCTGCTTCCTGAGCTGGAGGTCATCCGCAAGGACTTCCCCATCCTCGAGCGCACCGTCTCGGGCGGGTTGCCGCTGATCTACCTCGACAGCGCCAACACCTCGCAGAAGCCGCAGGTCGTCATCGACGCGATGGTCGACCACCTCGAGCACCACAACGCCAACATCGCGCGCGCCATGCACACCCTCGGGGCCGAGTCGACCGAGGCGTTCGAGGCGGCGCGCGACAAGGTGGCGGCCTTTCTCGGCGCTCCGAGCCGCGACGAGGTGATCTTCACCAAGAACGCCTCGGAGGCGCTCAACCTGATCGCCGGCACGCTGGCCTGGAAGGGTCCGCGCCAGGTCGGCGAGGGCGACGAGGTGGTCATCACCGAGATGGAGCACCACTCCAACATCGTGCCCTGGCAGCTGCTCACCGAGCGGACCGGCGCGACGCTGCGGTGGTTCGGTCTCACCGACGACGGTCAGCTCGACCTGGCCGACATCGACACGCTGGTGACCGAGCGCACCAAGGTCGTCGCGTTCACGTGGGTCTCCAACATGCTCGGCACGATCAACCCCGTCGCCGAGCTGACGCGCCGCGCCCACGAGGTGGGCGCGATCGTGGTCGTCGACGCCTCGCAGGCCGCGCCGCAGCTGCCGATCGACCTGGCGGCGATGGCGCCCGAGGAGCGTCCCGACGTCGTGGTCTTCACCGGTCACAAGGTGGTCGGGCCCACCGGCATCGGCGTGCTGTGGGGCCGGGCCGGGCTGCTCGGTGAGCTGCCCCCGTTCCTCGGTGGGGGCGAGATGATCGAGACCGTGCGCATGGAGCGTTCGACGTACGCCCCGATCCCGCACAAGTTCGAGGCCGGCACCCCGCCGATCACCGAGGCGATCGGCCTCGGTGCCGCTGTCGACTACCTCGGCCACCTGGGCCTGGCCGCGGTGCGCGACCACGAGCACGCGATCACCGCCTACGCCCTCGACGGCCTGGCCACGATCCCCGGCCTGCGGGTGCTGGGCCCGCTCGACCCGACCCGGCGCGGGGGAGCGATCTCCTTCGAGATCGACGGGGTGCACCCCCACGACGTCGCGCAGGTGCTGGACTCGCGCGGCATCGCCGTGCGCGCCGGCCACCACTGCGCCAGGCCGGCCCACGCGCGCTTCGGCGTGCAGAGCTCGACGCGCATGTCGTCGTACCTCTACACCACCCCCAGCGAGATCGACGCCCTCGTGGAGGCGCTGGAATACACCCGCTCCTACTTCAAGTTGGATTGATGTCATGAGCGAACTCGATGCGCTGTACCAGGAGATCATCCTGGACCACTACAAGAACCCCCACCACGCAGGCCTGCGCGACCCCTTCGAGGCCGAGGTGCACCACGTCAACCCGACCTGCGGCGACGAGGTGACGCTGCGCGTCCACGTCGCCGACGGCCTGGTCTCCGACGTGTCCTACGACGCCGTCGGCTGCTCGATCTCGCAGGCGTCGGCCTCGGTGATGGCCGACCTCGTCATCGGCAAGCCGGTCGACGAGGCCATGGCGATCCACGAGTCGTTCCTCACCCTGATGCAGGGCAAGGGCCAGGTCGAGCCCGACGAGGACGTCCTCGAGGACGGCATCGCGTTCGCCGGCGTCGCCAAGTTCCCGGCGCGCGTCAAGTGCGCACTACTGTCGTGGATGGCCTGGAAAGACGCCACCGCCCAATCCCTGGAGACCCAGTCATGACTGCAGCCGCACCCGACCACAGCGACCTGCCCGACGTCCCCGAGGCCGTCACCGGCTCCGGCGGTGGCACCACCACCGTGAGCAAGGACGACGTCTACGAGGCCATGAAGGACGTCGTCGACCCCGAGCTGGGCATCAACGTCGTCGACCTCGGCCTCGTCTACGACCTGCACCTCGACGACTCGACCAACCTGGTCATCGACATGACCCTCACGTCCGCGGCCTGCCCGCTGACCGACGTCATCCAGGACCAGACCAACGCCGCCCTCGAGGGTCTGGTCAACGACGTAGCGATCAACTGGGTATGGATGCCACCCTGGGGCCCCGACAAGATCACCGACGACGGCCGCGAGCAGCTGCGCGCCCTCGGCTTCAACGTCTGAGGCGTAGCGGCGCGAGGAACGAGCGCCGCCACCGACCCGAAGAGGTCGAGGGAGCGCTGCGCCTGAGGTCGCGCAGGCGCAAGGCGCGGCTCGAGACCCCCGCAGGCACAGGTCGACCTCAGCAGGTCGGCTGCCGTGGTCTCGACTCGGGCTCGCCCGGCTCGACCAGCGTGGATTGAATAGATTCGCACCGTGCCCCTCGTCCTCGTCCCGACCGCCCGCTGGGCGCGCTGGGTCGACAACTTCGAGCGCAGCCACGGCGCGACGTCGTACGCCGTGGTCGACGGTGCGTTGGCCGGAGCCGCCCAGGACGGGTCGACCGTCACTGTCCGGCTGCCCTTCGCCGCGTCGTACGACGGTCCGGCCACGCCCGACGCGCTGGGCGCGGCGGTGGCGGTGCCCGACGACTGGGGCGTGCTGCTGGTGCGCAAGGGCGGCTTCGCGGTGGCGCGGATGCGTGGCGCGACGATGGGGGAGTCCAAGACCGGGCAGCGCCACGTCCAGGGCCGCACCAAGGCCGGTGGGCAGTCGCAGCAGCGCTTCGCGCGGCGCCGCGACAACCAGGCGCGCCAGGCCTACGAGGCCGCGGCCGACCACGCGGCCCGGATCCTCGGCAGCCTCGCCGGCAGGCACGCTCCGGTCGTGACCGGCGGCGACCACGGCGCGGTCGACGAGGTGCTGGAGGACCTGCGGCTGCGTGGCTTCGTCGTCGTCGCCCCGTGGTTGGCGGTCCCCGACCCACGGCGCGGGGTGCTCGAGCAGGCGGTGGCCGACGCGACCGCGCTGCAGGTCGAGGTGGTCAACGCGTGACCCGGGTCCTCCTCCTCGCCGACACCCACCTACCGAAGCGGGCCCGCGACCTGCCGGCGGCGGTCTGGGACCGCGTCGACGAGGCCGACGTCGTCGTCCACGCCGGCGACTGGGTCGACCTGGCCACGCTCGACCGTCTCGAGGCCCGGGCGCGGCGGCTCGTCGGGGTGTTCGGCAACAACGACGGCCCCGACCTGCGGGCCCGGCTGCCCGAGGTCGCGACCGCCGAGCTGGGCGGCGTCCGGTTCGCTGTCGTGCACGAGACCGGCGGCACGCAAGGTCGCGAGGCGCGCTGCGAGGCGGCCTACCCCGACGTCGACGTGCTGGTCTTCGGCCACAGTCACATCCCCTGGGACACCACCACGCCGCGCGGGTTGCGGCTGCTCAACCCCGGCTCACCGACCGACCGCCGGCGCCAGCCCCACTGCACCTACGTGACACTCACGGCGCGCCACGGCGCGCTCGAGGACGTCGTTGTCCACCGTCTGGCCCCTCGGTTCCAGTAGCGTCCCAGGCATGTGGGAGCCCGACCCGGGGTGGCACGCCCTGCCCCGTGGCGCCGGTGCGTCCACGGTGGGCCTGTGGCGCACGGCCTACGGCGAGCAGCCGGTCGTCATCAAGCGGCTCGGCGCTCCCGCGCACGACGACCCGGCCGAGATGTCGGACCGCAGCCACTTCGCCTACTGGCGGCGTGAGGCCGACGTGCTCGACACCGGCATCGCCCTGGCGACCCGCGGCCTGCGCGCCGTGGTCGCCGCGGTCGACGAGGACGACACCGGCATCACGATCACCCGCGAGTGGGTCGAGGACGCCGCACTGAGCGGGCTGTTCGTCGCGGTCGCCCTCGGGCGCTTCGCCGGCAGCGACCTGGCCCGCCCCCGCTTCCTGACCGTCGGGCAGTTGCGGCAGCGGCTGGCGCGTACCGACCACCGTGCCGGCGGCTGGCCCACGCTGGCGCGCACGACCGCGGCCGACGTCGCCGACCACCTGTGGAAGCGCCGCGGCGAGTTCCTCTCGGTGCTCGACTCCCTCCCGCAGGTGCCGCAGCACGGTGATCCCTCGCACGACAACATCCCCGGGCGCGTGGGCGACGACGCCGTGGCCATCGACTGGGCCACGCTCGGGGTCGGTCCGGTCGGCGGCGACCTCGGCTACTTCTCGCTGACCGCCCGCGAGGAGTTCGAGCCGCTGCTCGACGCCTACCTGATGGGCCTGCCCGACGAGGTGGCCGCGCCCGACGACGTCCTGCTGGGCGCGCGCATCACGGCCGTCTACACGGCGTTCGGTCGCGCCGAGTGGGCGCTCGCGCGGGTCGCGGGCGGCGAGGGCGCTCTCGCCGGCAAGTACCGGCACCCGTCCGTGGCGCCCTACTTGCGCGCACTGCAGCGGCAGTCGCCCCACGTGGAGGCGCTGCTCGGCTGGTGAGGCGGGTGGGCCCGGTCAGACCCGCGGGACCGAGAAGGTGTCGCAGGCGTCGATCGAGCCCTGGCTGAAGCCGATGCCGAACCACTTCTGCCGGTTGGCCGCCGAGCCGTGGGTCCAGGTCTCGGGGTCGACCTGCCCGGTGGTCTTCTTCTGGATCCGGTCGTCGCCGACCGACGCCGCCGCCTCGAGCGCCAGGTCGATGTCGTCCTGGGTCAGCTCGGCGAACAGCACGTTGCCGTCGGCGTCCTGGGTCTGCGTGGCGGCCTTGGCCCACATGCCGGCGAAGCAGTCGGCCTGCAGCTCCAGGCGTACGCCGGTGCTCTGCGGGCCGGTGTCACCGGTGACCTGGCCCATGGTGCCGAGCAGGTTGGAGATGTGGTGGCCGTACTCGTGGGCCAGCACGTAGGGCTCGACGAAGCCGCCGTCGGGGCCGCCGAGCTGCCTCTCCAGCACGTCGTCGAAGAAGCCGGTGTCGAGGTAGATGGTCTGGTCCGACGGGCAGTAGAACGGCCCGACCGCCGAGTCGGCGCCGCCGCAGCCGGTGGACACGCTCCCGGTGAAGGTGACGACCTTCTCCTCGGGCCGGAAGTCGCTGCCGAGCTCGTCGCCCCAGAAGTCGCGCAGGGAGTTCTCGACCGCGACCCGGGCGCAGTCGCTGCTGCGGTTGGCGTCGGCCCCGGTCTTGCAGGAGGTGTAGCGGCCGGTGTCGTTGAACCGGCTCGCGTCGAGACCGGTGCCCCCGCCGCCCAGCCCGCCGCCGGCGTTGCTGCCGGAGAAGAGCTGGATGGCGATGAACACGACCACCACGATCACCCCGACCACGCCACCGCCGCCGGCCATCCCACCGGGGATCGGGAGCCGACCACCGCCGCCGCGCCCGAGCCCACCGCCGCCGGAGCCACGGCCGGCGTCGCCGACCCGGCTGGTGTCGAGACGGGCCTTGGGGTTGAAGCGCATGGCGGCAATCTAGGCCATGTGGGCGCCGGCACCCTCGCCGCGATGGGGGGAGACAGGCGCTGCCTCCCTAGAATCGGACCACCATGATCAGCGCACACCAGCTCGAGGTCCGGGCCGGTGCCCGGCTCCTGATGCAGGACGTCACGTTCCGCGTCGCCGCCGGCGACAAGGTGGGCCTCGTCGGGCGCAACGGCGCCGGCAAGACCACGCTCACCAAGATCCTCGCGGGCGAGGCCCAGCCCGCCGGCGGCTCGGTCACGCGCACCGGCGAGGTGGGCTACCTGCCCCAGGACCCCCGCACCGGCGACCCCGAGGTCCTCGCGCGCGACCGCATCTTGTCGGCCCGCGGCCTCGACGACGTCGTACGACGCATGCGCGAGGCCGAGGAGATGATGGGCTCCGACGACCCGAAGCTGCGCGAGAAGGGCATGAAGCGCTACACCCGGGCCACCGACGAGATGCAGGCCGGCGGGGGATACGCCGCCGAGTCCGAGGCCGCGACGATCGCTGCGTCCCTCGGCATCGCCGACCGGATCCTCGGCCAGCCGCTCAAGACCCTGTCGGGTGGTCAGCGGCGCCGCGTCGAGCTGGCCCGCATCCTGTTCTCCGACGCCGAGGTGCTGATCCTCGACGAACCCACCAACCACCTCGACGCCGACTCGATCGTGTGGCTGCGCGACTTCCTCAAGAGCCACAGCGGCGGGTTCATCGTGATCAGCCACGACAACGCGCTGCTCGAGCAGACCGTCAACAAGGTCTTCCACCTCGACGCCAACCGCGGGGTCATCGACCTCTACAACATGGGCTGGCGCCACTACCTCACCCAGCGCGAGACCGACGAGAAGCGCCGCAAGCGCGAGCGGATGAACGCCGAGAACAAGGCCAAGACCCTCACCGACCAGGCCAACCGGATGCGCGCCAAGGCCTCCAAGGCCCAGGCCGCGCAGTCGATGCTCAAGCGCGCCGAGAAGATCATGTCGGGCCTCGAGGGCGAGCGCGCCGCCGACAAGGTCGCCAAGATCAAGTTCCCGGCCCCGGCGCCGTGCGGCAAGACGCCGCTCACCGCCACCGAGCTGTCGAAGTCCTACGGCTCGCTGGAGGTCTTCACCGACGTCGACCTCGCCATCGACCGCGGCTCGCGCGTGGTCATCCTCGGCCTCAACGGGGCCGGCAAGACGACGCTGCTGCGGATCCTGGGCGGGGTCGACCAGTCCGACACCGGTGCGGTCATCCCCGGCCACGGGCTCAAGCTCGGCTACTACGCCCAGGAGCACGAGACGCTCGACACCTCGCGCACCGTGCTCGAGAACATGCAGTCCGCCGCGCCCCAGCTCACCGACACCGAGGCGCGCTCCGTGCTCGGCTCGTTCCTGTTCTCCGGCGACGACGCCTCCAAGCCGGCCTCCGTGCTCTCCGGCGGCGAGAAGACCCGCCTGGCCCTCGCGTCGCTGGTGGTCTCGAGCGCCAACGTGCTGCTGCTCGACGAGCCCACCAACAACCTCGACCCGGCCTCGCGCGAGGAGGTGCTCGCCGCCATCCGCACCTACGAGGGCGCCATCATCCTGGTCACCCACGACGAGGGCGCCGTCCGCGCGCTCGAGCCCGACCGGGTGCTCCTGCTGCCCGACGGCGACGAGGACCTGTGGACCGAGGACTACGCCGACCTGGTCTCGCTGGCCTGAGCCCGCAGGCGGTCGGTGCTCGTCCCTAGACTCGCGGCATGACCAGCACCGTCACCAGCACCGTCACCAGCACCCTCACTCCCGAGCAGCTCGCTGCCGCCCGCCTGCGCTACGAGGTCGAGGGCGCCGTCGCCACCATCACCCTCGACAAGCCCGAGGCGCGCAACGCCCAGACGCCGACGATGTGGCGCACCCTGGCCGCGATCGGCGCCCAGCTGCCCGACGAGGTGCGCGTGGTGGTGCTGCGCGGTGCCGGCGCGACGTTCTCGGCCGGTCTCGACCGCACGCTCCTCACCCCGGGCGGCGGCGACGGCCAGGAGAGCGTCGCCGACCTGCTCGCCCAGTCCGACGACGACATCTCCGCGACCATCGACGCCTATCAGCAGGGCTTCACCTGGCTGCGCGACCCGCGCTTCGTCTCCATCGCGGTGGTCCACGGCTACGCGATCGGGGCAGGCTTCCAGCTCGCGCTGTCGTGCGACCTGGTGCTCGCCGCCGACGACGCCTACTTCTGCATGAAGGAGGCGGCGCTGGGTCTGGTCCCCGACCTCACGGGAACAAAACCGCTGGTCGACGCGGTTGGCTACCCGAGGGCGCTGGAGATCTGCGCCACCGCCCGCAACGTGGGCGCAGACGAGGCGGTGCGCATCGGCTTCGCGCTCGACGCCGTACCCGCCGACCAGCTCGACACCCGCCTCGCCGACCTCGTCACCGCCCTCACCGCACCGATGGTCGGTGCGGTCCGCGAGACCAAGGCACTCGTGCTCGGTGCCGCCCACCACGACCTCGACACCCAACGCCGCCTCGAGCGCGAGGCGCAGTCCCGCCGCTTCCGCGAGCTCGCCGCGCTGATGGCCACCTGACCCCAGCGAGCACCCCAGCCTCACAGGAGGTGGACCCGTGTCCCTCATGTCCCCCAACGCCGCCGCGTGGCGGTCGCTGCGCTCCGACCGCAGCGTCGTCGACCAGCGCGTCTCGCGCGAGACCGTACGCCGCGTCCTCGCCTTCGCGCGGCCGCACCGGCGGTTGATCGCGATCTTCCTGGCGATCACCGTGGTCGACTCCTCGATGGTCATCGTGACCCCGCTGCTCGTGCAGCGCATCGTCGACGACGGCATCATCGCGGGCGACACCGGCCTGGTGACCCTCCTGGCCCTCGCGATGGCCGCGGCCGCCGTGCTCAGCGCCGTCCTGGCCGTCTTCGGCGGGTGGTTCTCGTCGCGGATCGGCGAGGGACTGATCTTCGACCTGCGCACCAAGGTGTTCGGCCACGTCCAGCGCCAGTCGCTGGCGTTCTTCACGCGCACCCAGACCGGTGCCCTCGTCTCGCGTCTCAACAACGACGTCATCGGCGCCCAGCGGGCCTTCACCTCGACCCTGTCGAGCACGGTCTCCAACTCGATCGCCGTCGTCGTCGTCGGCATCGCGATGCTCGCCCTGAGCTGGCAGGTCACCCTGCTGTGCCTGGTGATGTTCCCGATCCTCTTCTTCGTCTCCCGCTGGGTCGGCTCCCGCCTGGCCGGGCTGACCCGCGAGCAGATGAACGGCAACGCCGACCTCGGCAACGTGATGACCGAGCGCTTCAACGTCGGCGGCGCCATGCTGCTCAAGCTCTTCGGTCGTCGGGGCGACGAGGACGAGCTGTTCGCCGCCAAGGCCGCCCGGGTCCGCGACCTCGGCATCCGGATCTCGCTGATCACCCGCGTCTTCGGCGCCTCGATGATGCTCGTGCCCGCCCTCGCGACCGCACTGGTCTACGGCGTCGGCGGCCACCTGGCCGTTGACGGCACCCTCACCGTCGGGACCCTCCTGGCCCTGGCGACCCTGCTGCTGCGCCTGCTGGGCCCGCTCCAGGGCCTGTCCAACGTCCGCATCGACGTCATGACCGCCCTGGTGAGCTTCGAGCGGGTCTTCGAGGTCCTCGACCTCCCCTCGCTGATCACCCAGAAGCACGACGCGATCGTGCTGCCGCGCGACGCCGGCCGCCTCGAGTTCGAGCACGTCTCCTTCAGCTACCCCGGAGCCGACGAGGTCTCCCTCGGGTCGCTCGAGAACCTCGCCCGCACCGAGTCGCGCGAGCGGCCGCAGGTCCTCACCGACGTCGGTTTCGTCGCCGAGCCCGGCGAGATGATCGCCCTGGTCGGACCGTCCGGCGCCGGCAAGAGCACCGTCACCCACCTCGTCGCGCGCCTCTACGACGTCGGGGGCGGTGCCGTGCGGGTCGGGGGCCACGACGTGCGCGACGTGACGCTGGAGTCCCTCGAGGACGTCGTCGGCTACGTCACCCAGGACGCCCACATGTTCCACGACACCATCGGGGCCAACCTGCGCTACGCCCGCCCCGACGCGACCGACGAGCAGATCTGGGAGGCCCTCGAGGCCGCCCAGATCGCCCAGCTCGTGCGCTCGCTGGCCGACGGCCTCGACACGGTCGTCGGCGACCGCGGCTACCGGCTCTCCGGTGGCGAGCGCCAGCGGCTCGCCATTGCGCGCCTGCTGCTCAAGTCGCCCGCGATCGTCGTCCTCGACGAGGCCACCGCCCACCTCGACTCCGAGTCCGAGGCCGCCGTGCAGCGCGCCCTCGACGCCGCGCTCGAGGGGCGCACGTCCCTGGTCATCGCCCACCGGCTCTCCACGGTGCGCAACGCCGACCAGATCCTCGTCCTCGAGGGCGGCCGGATCGTCGAGTTCGGCACCCACGCCGAGCTCCTAGAGCGCGAGGGCCTCTACGCCGACCTCTACCGCACGCAGTTCTTCACCGACGACGTGGTCGTCCCGGTCGACTGAACGTGTGGCCTGCCGGGCGGTGAGCAGGCCACCTTTCCGGCGATCGGAAACGCTGGGTCCGGTGGCTCACGCACCGCCTGAGGGGCGTGCGGGCTGCCGGGCGCGAGAGGGTGCTCGTGGAGCTCCCATGCGAGGTACTTGTTGTAGGGGCGCACACGTCCCTCCATGACGAACACGGTGTCGAGCAGCCAGGCGACCGCCTCGGCGGAGTCGAGCCGGCGCTCCAGGGGTCGACCGTCACGGTCGGAGTTCAAAGCGCGATAGGCGAAGTTCACGAAGCCGTCGAGCCGGTCACCGCTGGTCAGGATCGAGCGGGCCTCGCGGGGGTCCACCGTGGCCTGGGCGGCCAGCGCAGCCTGCAGCCGGCCTGCAGTGTGGTCGCGCAGGACCTGCGCCCACGCGAAGGACCAGCGAGACCACCAGGCCTCGGTGCCGAAGGCGCCGACGTCCTCGAGGTCGTCGAGCGTCGTGACGATCTCGTCGATGGCCTCGATGTCGATCCTCGACCTCGACGTACGACGTCAGCGTCGCTGGTACTGCGCCGGGACGTTGGTCTGCTTGACCTTGGCGACCTTGTCGGTCCTCTTGCGGTCCTGCTCGCGCTCGCCGCGCGGGCCGCGCTTGCGCTCGTCGTAGGCGAGGTAGCCGAAGCCGAAGACGGCCAGCACGCCGAAGAACCACCACTGCAGCCCGTAGAAGAAGTGCGGTCCGTTGTCGAGCTCGGGCAGCTCGCGGTCGGCCAGGTCGGGGACCGGCTGGCCGTTCTCGGTGACGGCGTCGACGAACCCGTCGTAGACGGGCCTGCCGATCGCCGCGCCGATGGCGTCGGAGGAGACGGCCCGTGTCGACAGGGCCCCGCTGGTGTCGATCTCGGTGCTGTCGCCGGTGCCGTTGACGCGCGCCCACCCGACCACGGTGACCACGCCGGTCGGCGGCGGCGGCACGTCGCCGATGTCGGGGGAGCGGGCGTCGGTCTGCAGGAAGCCCCGGTCGACGATGAGCGACGCGCCGGAGTCGGTGACCAGGGGGACGACGACGTCGACGCCGGGTGCGCCCTCGTCGTTGCTGCGGTAGCGCACGATCACGGTGTGGTCGACGTCGTAGGTGCCGGTGGCCTCGACCCGACGCCACTCGTCGGACATGGCGAGGCCACGGTCGGTCGACAGCACCGCGTCGACCGGGGCGGGCGGACGGGCCTCGTTGGTGCGGATGACCTCGTTGCGGCCCTGGCGGTCGTGGAGCCGACCGAACTGCCACTCGCCCAGCCACCACGCCAGACCGGCCAGCAGCACCACCACGACCGCGAACGACACCCAGCGCCGGCTGAGCAGGAAGCGGTAGGAACCCACGCCCCGAGGTTATCGGGTGGGCCTCGGGCCGTGGGCGGGTGAGGGCCCAGGAGGGTGGGCCCTCCCCAGGGAGGGGCCGAGGCCCAGGGGCCGGTCCGTACACTCAGACTGTGACGGGACCCATACTGCCTCTGGCTGACGGCTACGGACGCGTGGCCACCGACCTGCGCGTCTCGCTGACCGACAAGTGCAACCTGCGGTGCACCTACTGCATGCCCGCCGAGGGGCTCGACTGGATGCCCACCAGCCAGCAGCTCACCGACGACGAGGTCGTGCGGCTGATCGGCGTGGCCGTCGAGCGGCTGGGGGTCCGTGAGGTGCGGTTCACCGGCGGTGAGCCCCTCGTACGCCGTGGGCTCGTCGACATCGTCGCGCGCACCAAGCGCATCGACCCCACGGTCGAGACGTCGTTGACCACCAACGGCCTGGGGCTGGCCCGCACCGCCGCGGCCCTGGCCGAGGCCGGGCTCGACCGGGTCAACGTGAGCCTCGACTCGGTGCGCGCCGAGACCTTCCTGCAGCTGACCCGACGTGACCGTCTCGACGACGTGATCGCCGGGCTCGAGGGCGCGGCGGCCGCCGGGCTCGGCCCGGTCAAGGTCAACGCGGTGCTGATGCGGGGCATCAACGACGACCAGGCGGCCGAGCTGCTCGGGTGGTGCCTCGAGCGCGGCTACGACCTGCGCTTCATCGAGCAGATGCCGCTCGACGCCCAGCACGGCTGGTCGCGCGACGGCATGATCGTGGCCGACGAGATCCTGGCCTCCCTCGAGGCGGCCTTCGACCTGACGCCCGCGACCGAGCCGCGGGGCAGCGCACCCGCCGAGCTGTTCCTCGTCGACGGCGGTCCGGCCACCGTCGGTGTGATCGCCTCGGTGACGCGGCCGTTCTGCGGCGACTGCGACCGCGTCCGGCTCACGGCCGACGGGCAGGTTCGCACCTGCCTGTTCTCCCGCGAGGAGTCCGACCTGCGCGGCGCGATGCGCGCCGGCGCGAGCGACGCCGACCTGGCCGAGCGGTGGCTGGTGGCCATGCGCGGCAAGCTCGCCGGCCACGGCATCGACGACCCGTCGTTCCTGCAGCCGTCGCGGCCGATGTCGGCCATCGGCGGCTAGAGGTGCAGCCCGACGTCTGCTCGGCCAAGGGCTGCCAGGCCCCCGCGACCTGGCAGCTGCTGTGGAACAACCCCAAGCTGCACACGCCCGAGCGGCGCAAGGTGTGGCTGGCCTGCGACGAGCACCGCGTGTCGCTGGGCGACTTCCTCACGGCGCGTCAGTTCCTCAAGGACGTCGTGCCGCACGAGAGCGGCGTACCGACCGCGGAGGTGTGAGACCTCAGAGCTCGCGGCGCCGGCCCGACTCGATCTCGCGGTGGCTGAAGTCGGCCTCGCGCAGCTGGAAGCCGTCGGAGAGGTTGGCGGCCGCGTTGGCCATCACGACCGCGATGTAGGGCAGCACCAGCGCGCCAGCGATGAGGATCGGCCACAGCCAGCCGATGCCGGCCATCGAGGCGATGATCGCGCCGACGAAGCACAGGGTGCGCAGGCTCATCGAGAGCAGGTAGCGCTTCTGGCGAGCCCGGATGTCGTCGGCACGGTTGCCGGCTGCTGTGGTGATGCGGACGACGTCGTCGACTGCTTCCTTGCGGGCCATGCATTCAGCCTACGTCGCGCGCGCCGCTGGGACGGACACCCCTATGGTGACCTCATGACGAACCGCACCTACCGCCTCACCGAGATCGTCGGGACCTCGCCCGAGAGCATCGAGCAGGCCATCAGCAACGGCATCGAGCGCGCCAGCAAGACCCTGCGTCACCTCGACTGGTTCGAGGTCACCCAGGTGCGCGGCCAGATCCAGGACGGTGGGGTCCAGCACTACCAGGTCGGCCTGAAGATCGGCTTCCGCCTCGAGGACGACGAGTAGGTCGGTTTTCGCCTACCCCCGGGTAATCACTAGCGTCGCCGGGGTGACGCAAACCCCCGAGGCACCCACCGGCCGCGTCGTGCTGGTCACCGGCGGCAACCGCGGCATCGGTCGTGCGATCGCCGAGGCGTTCGTAGCCCAGGGTGACCGCGTGGCGGTGACGACCCGGGGTGGCGGCGCTCCCGAGGGCACGCTCGACGTGCGGTGCGACGTCACCGACCCGGCCGCGGTCGACGCGGCCTTCGCGACCGTCGAGGCCGAGCTGGGCCCGGTCGAGGTGCTCGTGGCCAACGCCGGCGTCACCGCCGACACCCTGGTGCTGCGCATGTCGGAGGACGACTGGTCGCGGGTCATCGACACCAACCTGACCGGCTCGTTCCGCCTCGCCAAGCGCGCGGCGAAGGGCATGCTGCGCCTGCGGCGCGGCCGGATCATCTTCATCTCCTCGGTCGTCGGCCTGCTCGGCTCGCCCGGGCAGGTCAACTACGCGGCCTCGAAGGCCGGCCTGGTCGGCATGGCCCGGTCGCTGGCCCGCGAGCTGGGCTCGCGCGCTATCACCGCCAACGTCGTGGCCCCCGGGTTCGTCGACACCGACATGACCGACGTCCTCACCGACGACCAGAAGACCGCCATCAAGGCGCAGGTCCCGCTGGGCCGGTACGCCGACCCGACCGAGGTCGCGGCGGCGGTCACCTGGCTGGCCGGCGACGGCGCGGCGTACGTCACCGGAGCCGTGATCCCCGTCGACGGCGGACTCGGCATGGGCCACTAGGAAGGACGGACATGAGCGGCATCCTCGACGGCAAGACGATCCTCGTGGCGGGCGTGACGATGGACAAGTCCATCGGTTTCGCGACCGCCAAGGTCGCCCAGGAGCAGGGCGCGACCGTGCTGATCTCCAACTTCGGCCGCGCGCTCGGCATCACCCGCCGCATCGCCGGGCGGCTGCCGCACCCGGCCCCGGTGCTCGAGCTCGACGTCACCGACGACGACCACCTCGCGGGCCTGGCCGACCAGGTGCGCGAGCACCTCGGCGTCGACGCCCACCTCGACGGCGTCGTCCACTCGATCGCCTACGGCAACCCCGAGACGCTGCTGGGCGGCAAGTTCCTCACCGGGCCCTGGCCCGACGTGGCGCAGGCCGTGCAGGTCTCGGCGTACTCCCTGAAGTCGCTCGCCATGGCGGCGCGCCCGCTGATGGGCCACGGCGGCTCGGTGGTCGGCCTGACCTTCGACGCCACCACCGCCTGGCCGGTCTACGACTGGATGGGCGTGGCCAAGGCCGCGCTCGAGTCGACCTCGCGCTACCTCGCCCGGGACCTCGGCCCCGACGGCATCCGGGTCAACCTCGTCTCCGCCGGTCCGCTCAAGACCCTGGCCGCCAAGGCCATTCCCGGCTTCGAGGAGCTCGACGCGCTGTGGGAGACCAGGGCCCCGCTCGGTTGGGACAACGCCGACCACGAGCCCACCGCCAAGGCGGTGTGCGCCCTGCTGTCCGACTTCTTCCCCGCCACGACCGGCGAGATCGTGCACGTCGACGGCGGCTTCCACGCCATGGGTGCCTGAGACCCCCACCACGACCGCGCCGACGGTCACAGCACGAGGTGCTGGCGCCCGTCGATCAGCTCGCGCACGGCGTCGAGGTGCCCAGCATGGATGGCGGTCTCCACGATCAGGTGCAGCAGCACGGACCGCAGGTCGGGGAACGCCAGGCCGGCCTCGGCCCACCACGCCTCCGGGGCCGCCGGCTGGTCGTCGAGCGAGCGCTCGGCGATGATCGCGTCGGCTGCGGCGATCGCGGTCCGGTAGGCGTCGAGGACCGCGTCGCTCGACTCCTCGGGCGCCACGACCCAGTCGGCGCGGTCGCCGTCGGGCCAGAAGTCGAGCGGTCGCCCGGCGACCACGACCTCGAGCCAGTAGCGCTCGTCGGACAACGTCAGGTGACGCACCAGTCCCAGGCAGGACCACCCCGAGGGCAGGACCGGTCGGCGCAGCTGCTCGTCGTCGAGGCCCTCGAGCTGGGCGAGCACGTGACGGCGCTGCGAGGCGAGGCGGGACAGCAGCAGGGTGCGCTCGTCGGAGGGGGCCACGCCCTCCACCACACACGACCGGGCCGCGTGTGTACAGCCGACACTCGGTAACGTGCGCGGGTGCCGTCCTCCCTCCTCGAGCTCCGGGTCCTCGAAGGGCCCAACCTCTACTTCCCACGGGCCGCCATCAAGCTCACGCTCGACGTCAGCGGCCTCAGCGTCGCCTCGGAGGAGACCGCACGCCGGTTCGCCACGCGCATCGGGCTCAAGAACCCCCGCCCCGGCGCCCCCGACACCGGCTTCCGGCAGCGCTTCGCGCTGCGGGCGGTCGGACGGCTGGTCCGCGCGGTCGCCCAGGAGTCCGGCACGTCGCGCCTGGGCGTGCGTGTGCGCTCGACCAGCGACCCGCACCAGGTGGTGGTCGCCTTCCCGTGGCGCAACCGCACCCGCGCCCAGGAGATGGGACGCGCGGTCGGCGACGTCCTCGACGCGGTGCCCGGCGCCGACATCGAGGCCGCGGTCAGCGCCGCGGCGCAGCGGGTCGCCGCGGCGGAGGGCGGCCCGGCGCCGACCACGATCCTGCCGCGCGTACCGGTGGTGGCCGTGACCGGCACCAACGGCAAGACCACGACCTCGCGCATGGTCGCCCACATCGCACGCACCCACGGGCTCCACGTCGGCTGGTCCAACACCGACGGCGTCTACGTCGACGGCGTCATGGTCGAGTCCGGCGACTACTCCGGCCCCAGCGGCGCCGGTCGCGTGCTGTCGTTCCCCGAGGTCGAGCTCGCCGTCACCGAGACGGCCCGCGGCGGCATCCTGCTCAAGGGCATCGGCCTGGTGCGCAACGACGTCTCCGTGGTCACCAACGTGACCGCCGACCACCTCGGGCTGCAGGGCATCGACACCGTCGACCAGCTCGCCGAGGTCAAGGCCGTCGTGCCGCGGATCACCCGCCGCTCGGGGTGGGCGGTGCTCAACGCCGACGACCCGCGGGTCTACGCCATGCGCTCGATGATCAAGGCCCGGCCGTGGGTGTTCTCCCGCGACGTCGACTCACCGGGCGTGCGCGACACCCTCACCGACGGCGGCCGCGCCACCGTGGTGATCGACGGCTGGGTGTCGGTGCTGCTGCCCGACGCCGACCCCGACCCGCTCGTGGAGCTGCTCGACGTCCCGATGACGCTGGCCGGATTGTCGCGGTTCAACGTCGAGAACACCCTCGCGGCGGCCTCGGCCGCCCTCGCGGTCGGCATCCCGCGCGACGTCGTGGTGGAGGGGCTGCGGACCTTCCGGCCCGACGCCGAGCACAACCCGGGCCGGATGAACTTCTTCACGATGCCCCGGGACGTCTCGGTCGTCATGGACCTCGCCCACAACGAGGCCGGGCTCGAGGCCATGGTCGAGATCATGAACGGCGTCCGCGCCCCCGGCCGGCGCATCCTGCTGGGGCTGGGGGTGGTCGGCGACCGCACCGACGAGCTGATCGAGAAGCTCGGCGAGATCGCCGCGCGCGACAGCGACGTGGTCGCGATCGGCCACAAGGAGCACTACCTGCGCGGGCGCACCACCGACGAGCTCGAGGTGCTGATGCGCGCCGGGGCCGAGCGGGTCGGGGTGACCGGGGTGCCGGCGTACCCCACGGAGGTCGCCGTGCTCGCCGCCCTGGTGGGTCAGGCGCTGCCCGGCGACGTCGTCGGGCTCATGTGCCACGCCGAGCGCCAGGAGTGCTACGACTGGATCGCCGAGCACGGGGGCGCGCCCGACACCAGCGACGACCTGGCGCTGAAGGTCCGAAGGGCCGCCGCGACGCCCTGAACACCCGTGACTAGGCCGGGCTCCGGTCGCGGTCCCGGTGCCGCACACCGCTGCGGACCCAGGGCCAGGTCATCAGCGCCCACACGCCGGCCACGATGGCGATCTCGGCCACGACGTACCACGGCCAGGGGCCGAGCAGGTCGAGGAGCGACCCGCCGCTGGGCTTGCGCTGCAGGTAGCCGTAGTTGGTGCCGGCGACCTCGTTGAAGGTGTAGGCCGCCACCGCCCAGACCAGCGTCACGACCATGGTGAAGCGGTAGTCGTTCCAGGTCAGGGTGATCCGGTGCCCCCAGACCAGGAACACCGCGGCCCACACGACGAGCAGGTGGATGAACCAGAAGGCCAGGAACCGCACGTCGGGGAAGTTCTCGCCCAGCGACGGGGTGACGACGGCCTGGCTGCTCAGCACCAGCCCCCAGAAGTAGGTGAGCGCGACGGCGTAGCGGTGGTGGGTCCACAGTGCGACCGCGGCCGCGATCCAGGCCAGGTCGCTGAGGTGGAACGGCAGCGACACGTCGACGTCGAAGCGCACCAGCACGTCGTAGGCCTGCGTCGGCACGTGCACCACCGGGATGGCGATCGCCGCCGCCCGGCTGAGGCGTCGGGAGCCCGAGAGCCGCTCGTGGCGCCCCAGCAGCCAGGCGCCCGGCAGCCCGACGACGCACAGCGCCAGCATGAGCTGGTGGGCGACGCCGAACTGGTCCATCGCCTCAGGATGGCACCTTTCAGACGTCGCCTGGGTCGACGTGGTGGCCGGGGGCCCCGAGGTCGACGTCACCCTCGACCACGAGCGCCAGCAGGCCTGACGTCGTGCGGGTCTGGTGGAGCTCGTTGGGTTCCCAGACGGCGGCCTGGCCCGGGCCGATGACGACGGGGTCGCCGTTGCTCCCGGAGACCTCGGCGTCGCCGTCGAGCACGACCAGCAGCTGCCGGCCGGCGGCGGGGTGCCGCCCGACGGCACCACCGGGTCGCAGCGCCAGGGTCACCAGGTGGGCCTCGGCGGTGATCCCGATGGCCCCGATGCTGACCCCGAGGCTCCCGTGGGCCTCGACGGGTCGTCGGGGGGCCGCGGACAGCTCGAGGATGCGCACCTCAGGCCTCGGGGGGCGTGGGGACGAAGTCGGGGTCGGCGGCCGGGGCGTCGGCGCTCGCGCCGGAGCCGGCCTGGGCGACCGAGGACCAGTTCTCGAGCTCGCCCATCACCTGGGCGTGCTTGTCGACGCAGATGACGAGCAGGTCGCCGCGGTTGGCGCGGGCCATGGCGTGGCGCACCGCCTCGATCTCGTCGAGCACCTCCTCGACCTGCTTGCAGCGCGAGCCCGCGGCCATGGCGGTGCGGACGCCCTCGGCGACCAGCCCGGCGACCTCGCCGCGCTGCCGTCCGCGCAGGCTCTCGTCCTCGCGCACGACCACGACGTCGAAGTGCTGGGCGGCGATCTCGCCGAGCTCACGCATGTCCTGGTCGCGGCGGTCGCCGGCGGTCGCGATCACGCCGATGCGCGAGGGGCGCGCGAGGTCGTGGGACGACGCCATCGAGTCGCCGGTGCGGTCGACGAAGTCGCCGAGCATCTTCATGCCGGGCGCGTTGTGGCAGTAGTCGACGATCACGTTGACGCCGTTGACCTCGACCTCGTTGAGGCGTCCGGGGGACAGGTAGTAGCTGGTGGAGAAGGTGCGCAGACCCTGGCGGATGTCGTGCAGGGGCGCGCCGGCGGCGAAGGCGGCCGCGGCGGCGGCCAGCGTGTTCTGCACGTTCATCCGAGCCCGGCCGTTGAAGGTCGCCGGCAGCAGGTGGGTCCAGGCCAGCTGCATCTCGCGCGGGCCGTGCTTGACCACGATCATCTCGCCGCGCTCGCTGGGGTTGAGCACCAGCGCCTTGCCGCCACGACGGCAGTGGGCGTCGATCATGTCGCGGGTCTCGGTGCCGGGCTCCTCCATCGAGAACCACACGACCTGGCCCGAGCACCGACGGCGCATGTCGCGCACCAACGGGTCGTCGGCGTTGAGCACGGCGTGCCCGTCGCGCGGCACGGCCTCGACCAGGACCGCCTTGACGTCGGCGAGCTGCTCGACGGTGTCGATGCCGCGCAGGCCGAGGTGGTCGGGCTGCACGTTGAGGACGACGGCGACGTCGTTGCGCTCGTAGCCCAGGCCCTCGCGCAGGATGCCGCCGCGGGCGACCTCGAAGACCGCGAAGTCGACGCGGGGGTTCTGCAGCACCATCCGCGCCGAGCGCGGGCCGGAGGCGTCGGAGCGGATCAGCAGGCGCTCGTCGATGACGACGCCGTCGGTCGAGGTCATGCCGACCTTGCGGCCCATGCCCTTGAAGATGTGGCTGATCATCCGCGACGTCGTGGTCTTGCCGTTGGTGCCGGTGACGGCGACGATCGGGATCCGGCTGGTCGCGCCCGGCGGGAACAGCATGTCGACGACCGGCTTGGCGATGAACTGCGGCTCGCCGATCGTCGGGTGGGTGTGCATCCGGAAGCCGGGGGCGGCGTTGACCTCGCAGATCGCGCCGCCGGTCTCGCGCACCGGCTCGGTGATGTCGGGGCAGATGAAGTCGATGCCCGCGATGTCGAGCCCGACCATGCGGGCCGCCTCCTCGGCGATCTCGACGTTCTCGGGGTGGGCCTCGAACGTGCGGTCGATCGAGATGCCGCCGGTCGACATGTTGCCGGTCAGGGCGAGCTTGACGTGGGCGCCCTCGGGCGGCACGTCGGTCATCTCGTAGCCCTGCTCGCGCACCAGCTGGACGGCGGCCTCGTCGACCTTGATCCGGGTGAGGACCTTCTCGTGCCCGACCCCACGACGCGGGTCGGCGTTGGCGGTGTCGACCAGCTGCTCGACGGTGGCGGTGCCGTCACCGGTCACCGACGCGGGCACGCGTTCAGCGATCGCGGCGACCCGGCCGTCGATGATCAGGCAGCGGTAGTCCTTGCCCACGATCTGCGACTCGACCAGCACGACGCCGCGCCGGGACTCGGCCTGGGCGACCTCGAACGCAGCGCGTACGTCGGCCTCGTTCTCGTTGTCGAGGATGACGCCGCGGCCGTGGTTGCCGTCGAGGGGCTTGAGCACCACCGGGTAGCCGATCCGCTCCGCGGCGCGGACCGCCTGGTCGGCGGTGCGCATGACCTCCTGCTTGGGCACCGGCAGGCCGGCCGCACCGAGCAACGAGGTGGTCCGGTCCTTGTCGGAGGCGATGTCGACCGCGATCGCGCTGGTGGCCGAGGTCATCGTGGCGCGGATCCGCTTGGCGTGGACGCCCTGGCCGAGCTGGACCAGCGAGTACTGGTTGAGCCGGATCCAGGGGATGTCGCGGGAAACGGCCTCGTCGAGGATCGCCTGGGTCGAGGGGCCGAACGCGGTGCGCTGCGCGCGCTTGATGAACTCCTCCAGCGAGGCGTCCCAGTCGAACTCGGGGTCGGCCTCGACCAGGTGGTTGACCAGGCGCACGGCCAGGCGGGCCGCGGCGAGCCCGACCTGCTCGTCGGCGTACCCGAAGATGACGTTGTAGAGGCCCTTGTGGCCCTTGACGCCACGGGTCTTGCCGCGCCGGATGTCGTGGCCGACGACCTGCTGCAGGGCCAGGGCGGCGTGCTCGGCGACGTGGCCGAGCCAGGTGCCCTCGTTGAGCCGCTCGACGAAGCCGCCGCGCTTGCCGCGCGAGCAGGAGTGCTCGCGCAGGCCGGGCAGCATGGAGAGGAGGTGGTCGGTGAACCCGGGGAGGGTGTTGGTGGGGTGGTCCTCGAGGGAGCCGAGGTCGACGACGAGGTGGATGGCCTTGTCGTAGGACCAGATGTTGGCCCCGCGGTAGACGCGGGTCTCGACGATCGTCAGGTCGGGGGTGGGACGCTCGCTCATGTGCTTGCTCCGTCCTTCTTCTTGCCGCGGCTGCGCGCCAGGCGGCGCTTGAGGGTGGTCGGGTCGGCGTCCGCGGCGGCGATGTCGCGGGCGAGCTGACGCAGGTCCTGGCCGGCCTCGGCCAGGTCGGCCGCCTCGGTCGCGTCGACCGTGGCCGTGTGGGGGACCAGGGTGCGCGTCGTGAGGTCGAAGGCCGCACCGTCGGGCAGCACGTGGAGCACCACCCCGCTGGCGAGGATCGCCGTGGACCGCTTGGCCTCGAAGGCGTTGGTGGTGATGCGCGAGGGGTCCATGATCGTGACCGCACCGCGCCCCAGGACCCGCAGGACCTCGTGGTCGGCGTCCCCGGGCCCGGCGCCGGCGCCGGCGACGGTGTCGACGATGGCCGCGGTGTCCTCGTCGACGCCGATCCCGAGCAGCTGGGGCGACTGGGCCACGATCATCAGCAGCCGTCCGTAGCGGTTGCGCTGGTCGAAGTGCTGGTCGATCACCGACGACCGGAGCAGTCCCAGACCCGCCGCGACCTGCGTCATCCGCTGCTTGGGCGTCGAACCCGGGCCGCCGAAGGCCACCATGTGGCTCGACTGGATGCTCGCACCCGCCGAGGTGCCGGCGACCACGACGCCACGCTCGCGGGCCGCGAGGATCTCGTCGCCGAGGGGGGTGCCGCACACGATGGCCGACAGCTTGAGCTGGTTGCCCCCGGTCATGAAGATGCCGGTGACGTCGCCGAGCCGGGCGACCAGCCCGGGGTCGTGGGCGTCCTCGCGCGACTCCGGACGGACGGCCACGACGTCGGCGGCGCCCTCACGACGGAAGAGGGCGTCGTAGACCTCGACGACCTCGGGGCCGAGCGAGGAGGCCGTCGGCACGACCGCGATGCGAGCCTGCGGTCCGCCGCACGCGGCGACGAACTCCTTGAGGATGGTCCGGCGCCGCAGCTTGTCCTCGGCACCCCCGATGATCATGAGAGGGCCGGGCCGCGGGGCAGGGAGCATGCCGACAACCCTAGGGCGTGCCCGCCGGCCACCCGCGGACGCCGCCGCCGAGCGCCGGTCCGCCGTCTCTCCTAGGCTGTGGGCCATGGCACACGGGACTCGCACTCTGGTCGTGATGAGGCACGCGAAGGCCGAGCAGGCCGGCCCCACCGACGTCGAGCGGGCGCTGGCCGAGCGGGGCCACCGCGACGCCGCCGCGCTGGGGGCCTGGTTGGGGGCCTGGTTGCGCGACGCCGGCATCGCGCCCGACAAGGCGCTGGTCTCGGCCGCGCGGCGCACTGCCGAGACCTGGGAGCACGTGTGCCGCGGTGCGGGCTGGGACCTCGCGCCCGAGCTCGACCGTGGTCTGTACGCCGCCGACGTCGACACCGCGCTCGACCTGGTGCGCCTGCTCGACGACGACCTGCGCACCGTCGTCGTCGTGGGTCACAACCCCACCATGGCCTCCCTGGCGCACAGCCTCGACGACGGCGAGGGCGACGTCGGGGCGACCAACGCGATGGCGGCCGACACCTTCCCGACCAGCGCCACCGCGGTCCTCGCCGTGCCCGGCTCCTGGGCCGACCTGGGTCCCGGCACCGCCAGCCTGCTGGCCTACCACGTCGGCCGCGCCTGACCGTCGGCCGCCGGCGCACCCCTGCTGGCCTAGGGTGCGCCCGTGGGTGCAGCGCGATCGGCCGCCGTGACGTGGTGGGGCCACGCGTCGATGACGGTCGAGCTCGGCCGCGCCCGGGTCGCGACCGACCCGCTGATGACCCGCCGGCTCTACCACCTGCGGCGGGCCGTGCCCGAGCCACCGCAGGCGGCGACGCGGGCCGACCTGGTGCTCATCTCCCACCTGCACCACGACCACCTGCACCTGCCCTCGTTGCGGCGCTTCGCCGTCGACGTGCCGGTGGTCGTGCCCCGTGGTGCGGCCGCCGCCGTGCGCGGCCTGGCGGGGCGTGAGCTGGTGGAGGTCGCACCCGGCGACGTGGTCGAGGTCGCCGGCGTCCGCGTCGAGGCGCTGCCGGCCACCCACGACGGCCGGCGCGACACCTTCCCCTGGCACCACCACGACGTCCCTGCCCTGGGCTTCCGCTTCGACGACGGGGAGACCAGCGTGTGGTACCCCGGCGACACCGGGGTCCGCGCCGACTTCGCCGACGTCGAGCCGGTCGACCTGGCCGCGGTGCCCATCGGGGGCTGGGGCCCGACGCTCGGCGACGAGCACCTCGACCCCGAGGAGGCCGTGGCGGCCGTGGCGGCGGTGGGCGCGCGCTGGGCGGTCGCCGTCCACTACGGGACCTACTGGCCACTGGCCCTGCGGCGGCTCAAGCCGGCCAACCACCACCGGCTCTTCGTCACCCCGCCGCAACGCTTCCACCGGGCGGTGCTCGAGTCGGGCCTGACGGCCGTCGCGCTCACCCCGGCGTTCGGGGAGCGCGTCGTCCTGGCGTGAGCCGTCAGACCGGGGGAGCGGGCGTGACGATGCCGGCCGCGGCGTCGGCCGCCTCGATCTCCTCGCGGGAGATGCCGAGCAGGTAGAGGATCGAGTCGAGGTAGGGCACGTTGACGGTCGTGTCAGCGGCCTCCTGCACGATCTTGCGGGCGTTGTAGGCGACACCGAGGCCCGCGGCGTTGAGCATGTCGAGGTCGTTGGCGCCGTCGCCGATGGCGATCGTGGCCTCGATCGGCACCCCGACCTCGGCGGCGAACTCGCGCAACGCGCGCGCCTTGCCGGCCCGGTCGACCACGTCGCCGACGATCTCGCCGGTGATGCGACCGTCGACGACCTCGAGCTCGTTGGCGCGCGAGAAGTGGATGCCGAGGTCGACGGCCAGCCGGTCGGTGATCTGGCTGAAGCCGCCGCTGACGATCGCGAAGCGGTAGCCCAGGCGGCGCAGCGTGCGCACCATGGTGCGGGCGCCGGGGGTGACCACGATGTCGTCGTAGACCCGGTCCAGGGCGCCGGCGTCGAGCCCGGCCAGCAGCCGGACCCGGCGGCGCAGCGACTCCTCGAAGTCGAGCTCGCCGCGCATCGCCGCTTCCGTCACCGCGGCGACCTCGGCCTCGTGGCCCGCGTGAGCGGCGAGCATCTCGATGACCTCGCCCTGGATGAGCGTGCTGTCGACGTCCATCACGATCAGGCGTACGCCGCGGCGCAGCAGGGTCGCGGGCTGCACGGCGATGTCGATGCCCTGCGCCGACGCCTCGGTGGCCAGCAGGGCGCGCAGGTGGTCGGGGTCGGCCCCGGAGACGTGCAGGTCGATCGCGGTCACGGGGTAGCGCGCCATCCGCTCGATGCGGTCGATGTTGCCGCCGGTGTCGGCGATCCGGCCCGCGACCGCTGCCATGTGACCGGCCTTCAGCGGGCTGCCGATGACGGTCACGTGGGAGCGCCCTGCCGCGCGGGAGCGGTTGTCGCCGGTGCCGCGCTCGATCTCGACCTGCATGCCCAGGCCGGCCGCGGTCTCCTCGACGGCGTGCGCGACCTTCTTCCAGTCGCGCGGGGCGGTCACGAGCACGCCCAGGATCAGCCGGCCGCGCAGGATGATCTGCTCGACGTCGACCACCTCCACCCCGACGGCGGTCAGGGCCGCGAAGACCGACGAGGTCACGCCCGGCCGGTCCTTGCCGGTCAGCGTGACGAGGAGGGTGTCGGGCGTGCCGTCCGCTGCTCCTGGTCGCGTGCTCATCGGGGCAGACGCTATCGGGTGCCGTCGCGGTGTCGGTGCCGACGTCCATGCTGGTCCGACGACCCCCGAGTTCCAGGAGACCCCATGAGCGACGACGAGGCCCACGTCCACCACGCGATCGACTACGTCGAAATCACCGTCACCGACCTCGACCGCGCCAAGGCGTTCTACGCCGCGGCCTTCGGCTGGCAGTTCCGCGACTACGGCCCCGACTACGCCGGTATCCGCTGGCTCGACGGTGACGGGGGGGTCGGCGGGCTGGCCGTCGGTGCCGCCCCGGCCGTCGGGGGCTCCAGCGGTGTCACGGTGCTGCTCTGGTCGGGTGACCTCGACGCGACCGTGGCCGCCGTCGAGTCCGCGGGCGGCACGGTCGTCGAAACGCCCTACGCGTTCCCCGGCGGGCGGCGGTTCTTCTTCCACGACCCCGACGGCAACCGGCTGGGCGTGTGGGCGTCGTCGTGACCGACGGAGCCCAGGGTGCGACCGGCCCGTGGTCAGCCCGTGGTCACTCCGTGGTCAGCCCGGGGGCCAGACCTCGGGGGAGCAGGCCGCGACGAGGGCCCGGCGGCCGGCGCGAGCCAGGGGGGCGAGGGCGCCCCGGCGCTGCTCGGCCTCGTGGACGGTGATCGCGCCGCCGTCGTCCTCCAGGGCCAGCTCGGCGATGCCAAGCGCCTGGAGGCCGCGCGAGGCCAGGTCGACGCACCGCGCCGGGATGCCCGGGGGAGCGACCACCGCGGGCCGGTGACGCAGGTTCATCAGCCGGTCGGCCACCTCGGGGCGCCAGCGCGCCACGTCGAGCGCGGCCAGCCGCTCGGCCGACTCGAGCAGCACCCCGCGCAGCTCGCGGTCGGCCTCGCCGACGTCGGGCAGCGGCCGGCGCCGGCCCGGCAGGAGCGTCCACTCGATGGTCGGCCCCACCCGGGCCGGCACCAGCGCGGCCTCGGCGCCGACCGCGACGACGGCCTCGCCGGCGTCGAGGGCGGCGGCGTTGAGCTCGCGCGGGCCGCCGAGCCCGACCAGGTCGCCCTCGGCCGGGAAGGCGGCCCCGAAGCCGGTGGCGCCCGCCGCGCGCAGGGCGGCCAGCGTCGACACCAGGCCGGGGTCCGGTCCGAGCACGACGTGGGTGACGTCGCCGTCGAGGACGCCGTCGAGCAGGTCGTCGGGGCCGACGTGACCGCGCAGCCAGGCCGTGGCCCACCATGCCAGACGACCCGAGACGGGCAGGGGGCTCGTGGTGTCCGTGGGCACACGCCGACGGTAGCCGCTGCCCGGGTGGACTGCGCACACGTCCTAGGGTGGGCGGCATGGCCCCCGTCCTCGAGCTCGCCGACGTCACGGTGCGGCGCGGGTCCTCGACGCTGCTCGACCGGGTCACCTGGGTGGTCCGCGAGGGTGAGCGCTGGGTGGTTCTGGGGCCCAACGGCGCCGGCAAGACGACGCTGCTGCAGATCGCCTCGGCCCAGCTCTACCCGACCACCGGTCTGGTCGGGGTGCTCGGCGAGCTGCTCGGCACCGTCGACGTGTTCGAGCTGCGTCCGCGCATCGGCCTGACGAGCGCCGCCCTCGCCGACCGGCTCCCACGACAGGAGCTCGTGCGCGACGTCGTCGTCTCGGCGGCCTACGGCGTGCTCGGGCGGTGGCGCGAGCACTACGACGACCTCGACCACGAGCGCGCCGCCGACCTGCTGCGCGAGGTCGGGGTGGCCCACCTGGCCGAGCGGACCTTCGGCACCCTCAGCGAGGGCGAGCGCAAGCGGGTGCAGGTCGCCCGCGCGCTGATGACCGACCCCGAGCTGCTGCTGCTCGACGAGCCCGCCGCCGGGCTCGACCTGGGCGGGCGCGAGGACCTGGTCTCGACCCTGTCGACCCTGGCCTACGACCCCGACGCGCCCGCGACCGTCCTGGTCTCGCACCACGTCGAGGAGATCCCGCCCGGCTTCACGCACGCCCTGCTGCTGCGGCGCGGCGCCGTCGTGGCCGAGGGGCCCGTCGACGACGTCCTGACCGAGCAGGCGCTGTCGGCGACCTTCGGCATGCCGTTGCGCCTCGAGCACGCCGACGGACGCTGGGCCGCGCGGCGCGACGTGCGCCACCGCTGACCGACCGCGCCGCCGACTAGGGTTGCGTCCATGGACTGGCTCTCGGACAACGTGTGGAGCGTGTGGCTCGCCGCGGCCGCCGTCCTGGGCGTCGCCGAGCTGCTGAGCCTCGACCTGGTGCTGATCATGCTCGCCGTCGGCGCGCTCGTCGGCGCCGTCGTGGCGCTCGCGGGTGCCCCGCTGGTGCTGCAGCTGCTCCTGGCCGGCGGCAGCGCCGCGGCGATGCTCCTGCTGGTGCGCCCGTCGGTCGTCAAGCGCCTGCACGCGGGCCCCGACCTGCGGCTGGGCCACGGCAAGCTCGTGGGCCAGCAGGCCATTGTGACCGAGGCGATCAGCGCCCACGAGACCGGCCGCATCCGCATCGGCGGCGAGATCTGGTCGGCCGCGCCGTACGACGAGACGTCGAGCATCGAGGCGGGCCGGACCGTCGAGGTGCTGCAGATCCGCGGGGCGACCGCCCTGGTCCACCCGATCCCCAGCCTGGAGGCCTGACCGATGGCATTTCTGATAGTCGCGGGCGTCCTGTTCGCGTTCCTGGTGGTCCTGCTCGCCAAGACGATCCGCATCGTCCCGCAGGCGCGGGGCGGGATCGTCGAGCGGTTCGGCAAGTACAAGGAGACGCTGCCCGCGGGTCTCAACACCGTGGTGCCGTTCGTCGACAAGGTGCGCTACCTCATCGACCTGCGCGAGCAGGTCGTGAGCTTCCCGCCGCAGCCGGTGATCACCGAGGACAACCTCGTGGTGTCCATCGACACCGTCATCTACTTCCAGGTCACCGACCCGGTCGCGGCGACCTACGAGATCGCCAACTACATCCAGGCCGTCGAGCAGCTGACCATGACGACGCTGCGCAACATCGTCGGCGGCATGACGCTGGAGGAGACGCTGACCAGCCGCGAGTCGATCAACTCCGGGCTGCGCGGGGTGCTCGACGAGGCCACCGGCAAGTGGGGCATCCGCGTCAACCGCGTCGAGATCAAGGGCATCGACCCGCCGCCCTCGATCAAGGACTCGATGGAGAAGCAGATGCGCGCCGACCGCGACAAGCGCGCGCAGATCCTCACCGCCGAGGGTGGCCGGCAGGCCGCGATCCTCACCGCGGAGGGGCAGAAGCAGTCGGCCATCCTCACCGCCGAGGGCGAGCGCGAGTCGCAGATCCTGCGCGCCCAGGCCGAGCGCGAGTCTCAGATCCTGCGTGCCCAGGGCGAGGGGCAGGCGATCCAGACGGTGTTCCAGGCGATCCACGACGGGCGCCCCGACCAGTCGCTGCTGGCCTACCAGTACCTCCAGATGATGCCCAAGATCGCCGAGGGCGACGCCAACAAGGTCTGGATCGTGCCCAGCGAGATCGGCAAGGCCCTTGAGGGCCTCGGCTCGACGATGAACCAGCTGCGCGGGATCCCCCAGGACGTCGACGGGCCGCGCACGCGCGTCGACATGGGACCGACCGAGCCGCGGGTGCGCACCGCCGGGTCGTCGGACCCCGAGCTGAGCAAGGCCAACGACGCGGTCGCGCAGGCCATCGCCGCCGCCGAGGTCGCGGCCAACCCCGCCATGACCGACCCTGCCCTCAGCGACCCGCCGCCTGGACCTCCGCAGGAGTGAGCCCGCTCGAGTCCGTCCTGGTCGCCCTCGCCGGCACGGCCGCCGGCACGATCAACACGGTGGTGGGGTCCGGCACCCTCATCACGTTCCCGACCCTGCTGGCCTTCGGCGTGCCCCCGGTCACGGCCAACGTGTCCAACAACATCGGCCTGGTGCCCGGGTCGGTGACCGGCGCGATCGGCTACCGCGACGAGCTGGTCGGGCAGCGCAGCCGGGTGCTCCGGCTGCTCAGCGCGTCGTTGCTCGGCGGTGCGGTCGGCGCGGTGCTGCTGCTGCAGCTGCCGCCGGGCGCGTTCGAGGCCGTCGTGCCCGTGCTGATCATGCTCGGCGTGGTCCTGGTCGTCGTGCAGCCGCGGCTGTCGTCCTGGGTACGCCGGCGCGCCGAGGCCCGCGGGGTCGAGCAGGTCGACCGCGCCTGGTGGGTGTGGCCGGCCGTGCTGCTCACCGGCGTCTACGGCGGCTACTTCGGTGCGGCGCAGGGGGTGCTGCTGATGGGCGTGCTCGGCATCGGGGTCGCCCAGTCGCTCCAGCGCAGCAACGCGGTCAAGAACGTCCTGGCCGCGGGGGTCAACGGCGTCGCCGGCCTTATCTTCGTGTTCGTCGCCGACGTCGACTGGCGCGTCGTCGCGCTGATCGGGGCCGGCTCCGTCGTGGGCGGCCTGATCGGCGCCCGCATCGGCAAGCGGCTGCCCCCGCTCGCGCTGCGGGCGGTGATCGTCGTCGTCGGCCTGACGGCGTTCGTCGCGATCCTCGCGACGTAGGGGGCCCTCAGACCGTCGTGAGCGCGGTGGACTTCTTGACCCGCAGCCCGAGCAGCCCGGACACGACCGCGACGGCGGCGACCCCGGTGAGGGCCAGGCCGAGCTGGCGCGGGAGCTTCTCGGCCTCGACCCCGGCGTACGACGTCACGGCGTCGGCACCGTCGACCGCCATCCCGATGAGCACCAGGTTGCGACGTGCCGACCCGGAGGCGAGCAGGGTGGCGGTGCCGAGGGCGACCTCGCGGGTGCCGAACCACTGGGTGAGCAGCGGGTGGCTGGACGGGACCCCCATCGTGGCGGCGACGAGCTCGGGCTTGGCGAGCGAGGCGATGCCGATGCCGATACGGCCGAGGGACAGGCTGGTCACGGTGTTCATGGCCGCCAACCTAGGGCATGCGGCCCGACGACCTCAGCGCCTCGCCCCGGCGTAGACCCGGCGGCCGACCACCGCGGTGGTGACGTCGCCGTCGTCCGCGCCGGCCGGCCTCCACCCGTCGGAGGACCCGTGACCCCGCCCGCAGTAGACCGAGGCCCCGGCCCGGACCCAGCGCGGGGTGCCCAGGCACCGGCGCGGTACCGACACCGTGATGCGGCCGCCCCTGACGTCGATGGTTCCGACGGCTCCCCGGCAGGTGCGCGGACGGACGGCGTAGGCGTACGACCCGCACTCGCCCACCTGGTCCTGCCTGATCCGCGGCGTGCGGAAGTAGTCGACCTCCGTCCGACCCTGGTAGTGCGAGACGTCGACGGTCCACTCCCGATCGGGGGTCACCACGTCGAACATCGTCGAGGTCCGGTAGCGGTTGACCAGGCCGGTGACGTCGACCGACACGACGACCAGGTCCGGCGTGTGACGCACCCGCAGTCTCCGGACGTCACCCTCGGTGCTCGGCGTCCGGGTGACCGTGCCGCACGGCTCGGGTTGCGGGTCGAACGAGTAGACCGTCGCGTCGCCCGCCGGGTCGGGACCGGTCCAGCTGTCGGCCCACGCCGAGGCGGGTACGACGAGCAGGAGGGTCAGGAAGAGGGTGGTCAGGGATCCGAGACGTCGTCGCACCCGGACATCATCGGTCACGGAGCGACGCGGCACAGCGAATATCGCAGCCTGCTCCCGCCGCGGGCTCCGACCCCCGACAATGGTCCGGTGACGACGCCTCCCGGTGCCGAAGAGCCCGGCAACCCCTACCTCGACAAGCCGACCGTCGCGCCCGGCGCCGGCGACCCTGGCTACCAGCCCTACCCGCCGACGCCCTACGGGCAGCAGCCGCCGCACGGCCAACCGGCCTACGGCCAGCAGCCCTACGGCCAGCCGCCCTACGGCCAGCAGCCCTACGGCCAGCAGCCCTACGGCCAGCCGCCCTACGGCTACGCCCAGCCCCAGGGCACTAACGGGCTGGCCATCGCCTCGCTCGTGACGTCGCTGGTCTGGGTGTGCGGCCTGGGCAGCATCGCCGCGGTGATCCTGGGCCACATCGCGCGCGGCCAGATCAAGCGCACCGGCGAGCAGGGTGGCGGCATGGCCCTGGCCGGGCTGATCATCGGCTACCTCGGGCTCGCCGTGGTGCTGGGCTACATCGTGATCGTGATCATCGTCGCAGCGACCGACCCGAACGCCTTCGACTGACCCTCGTGCCGCACGACCTGCTGCTCGACTGGGCCGGCGATCGGGTCGGGTCCGCCGTCGTTGGCGAACGCCCGCTCACCGGTGGACGGACCTCGACGATGCGGGTGCTGACCCACGCCGACGGCACCGACACGGTGCTCCGCGTGATCGACCGCGAGCCGTGGGCTACGCACCGGGCCGCACTGGCCACGCGTGAGCACGAGACCCAGCGGGCCCTGGTCGGGTCGGGCGTCGCGGCGCCACGCTCGGTGGCCCTGGACGCGGCTCGCGGGGCCCACCTGATGACGCTGCTACCCGGCACCGCCGACGAGCACCGGGCCGACGACGCGTCGCTGCGCCTGCTCGCGCAGACCCTCGCGGCCGTCCACGACGTACGACCCGAGGTGCCGCCGCGCGGCTACCAGTCGTGGGCCTGGGAGGCCAAGTACGTCGTGCCGGCCTGGGCCGCGCGGCCCGCCGCGTGGCGGGTGGCGTTCGACCTGCTGCGGGGTGAGCCCCCGGCCCACGAGCCGACGTTCCTGCACCGCGACTACGGCCCCCACAACGTGCTGTGGGCCGGGGAGGTGCTCACCGGGGTCGTCGACTGGGTGGAGACCTCCACGGGCCCCGCCTGGCTCGACGTCGCGCACGCGGCGAGCAACGTCGCGGTCCGCGCCGGGGTCGAGCGGGCGCGCACGTTCACCGCGGCGTACGCCGCCCACACCGGCCGGGCCCGCGAGCCCTACTGGGAGGTGATGGACGTGGTGGGCTTCCTGCCCCCGCCGGGGCGGCCCGCCTTCTTCACCGCGCCCGCGCAGCAGCAGGCCCTCGAGGCGCTCCTGGTCGACGCGCTCGCCCGGCTGTGACGGCGCCGGGACCGATCAGGCGGTCTCACCGCTCGACGTAGGCCGTCACCCAGCGTTCGAGCTCGTCGTAGACGACCTCGCGCACGTGCGGCAGCGACAGGACGACGTCGTGCCGGGCGCCGTCGACGGCGACGTAGGTGACGTGGGGGCCCAGGGAGGTCGCCCACTGCCGGATCTGCGGCACGTCGAGGACGATGTCGTGGGTGTGCACGTCGTCGTGCATCTGCGGGGGGCGCTTGGTCGCGGCCGACGACAGCACCAGGACCGGCGCCAGCACCGAGAGCCCGGTGTGCACCTGCGCGTGCGCCCGGCGCACCGCACGCAGCCACCCGTAGCGCACGGGGAACGACTCGATCGGCTTCCAGGTCAGGTCGTAGTCCCACTCGCCGTCGTGGTCACGGTGCAGGCTACGCCCGTAGATGCCGGACACGTCGCGGCTGAGCTCCTTGAGCGGGTGGCGCCGGCCGCGCCGGTCGAGCACCCGTCCCGCGGCGGCGCTGCGCAGCCACGCCGCCCCCTGCAGGTCGAGCCACGGGGAGTTGAGCACCACGCCGCCCAGGGTGGCGGGCTGGCGGGCGTCGGCCCACAGCGACGCGGTCAGGCCGCCGGTGGAGTGGGCGCTCAGGACGACGCTGCCGGGCTGATCGTGCCCGTCGCGCTCGGTGATCCGCCACCACGCGAGGTCGAGCTCGGCGAAGTAGGCGGTGAGGTCGTCGACGTAGGTCGCGGTCTGGTGGGGCCGCAGCGAGCGGCCGTACTTGCGCAGGTCGACGGCGTAGAAGTCGTAGCCCCGCGCCAGCCACCACGCGGCGTACTCGGTGTGGAAGAAGTAGTCGGCGAACCCGTGCACGTGCAGCACCGCACGCCCGGTGGACCGCTCGGCCCGGCGCGACACGAGGGTCGCGACGACCGGGCCCTCCTCGTCGGGCGGCAGGCCGATGGTCTCGGCCACCCACGGCGCGCCGAGCACGTCGACGGTCTGGTCGGCTCTCACGGCCCGATCCTCCCAGGTGCCCGCGACCGCGGCCCTGCGGGCACTACGGTTCCGGGGTGACCGCTCGAGTGGTGAAGGACGCGATCGCGGGCTGGCGCAGCGGCACGCGACGCAGCCAGCAGCTCGTGCTCGCGATCCTCGTGCTCGCAGTGCTGGTCTCGATGGCCGTCTCGCTCGCCAGCTACGACCTGTTCCCGCTCGCCGGCTTCTTCGTCTGGCTGCTGCTGGGGCTGCTCCTGCTGCGCTTCCGCGAGCTCGTCGCGCTCGCCGTGGTGATCACCGTCGCCGGTGCCGTCGCCCGCCTCGACCACGGTGACGCCGCGGGAGGTCGGATCGCCGGCGTCGTGCTGCTCGTGTTGGCGGCCGTGCTGGTCCTCTACGCCTCCGGTCGCCAACGCAGCGGGCTGCCCGGCCCCCTCAGCGCGGCGCTGCTCTCCGACCTGCGCGACCGGCTCAACGCCCAGGGCCGGGTGCCCGAGCTGCCTGGGCCGTGGACGTGCGAGACCGCGATGATCGCGGCCCACGGCGTGGGCTACGCCGGCGACTTCATGGTCGCCGACCTCGACCACGAGGCCCAGCGCCTCGACCTGGTGCTGGTCGACGTCGTCGGCAAGGGGGTCAAGGCCGCGCCGTCGGCGCTGCTGCTGGCCGGGGCTCTCGGCGGGATGGTCGGAGCGCTGCGCGGACCCGCGCTGTTCGAGGCCGCCAACGCGTTCCTGCTGCGCCAGGACGAGCGCTACACCGAGGAGACCTTCGCCACCGCGGTGCACGTCAGCATCGATCTGGCCGACGGCTCCTACACGATCCTCAGCGCCGGGCACCCGCCCGCGCTGCGCTGGGAGCCGGCCGAGGGCGCCTGGGTCGTCGACGGCGCCCGGGGCACCGCGCTCGGGGTGCTCCCGCACGCCGACCTGGAGGCCAGCACCGGCGTCCTGGGACCCGGCCAGGCGCTGATGTTCTACACCGACGGGGTCGTCGAGTCGCGCGACACCGACATCGACGACGGGATCCGCTGGCTGCAGCAGACCGCGGCGGCGGCCATGGTCCACGGGTCGACCGGCGTCGCCCGCCGGGTCGTGCGCCAGGTGGCGGCCGGGGACGACGACCGCGCCGTGCTGGTGCTGACTCGTTCAGCCTGAGACGTTCAACCTGAGCCGTAGAGGCTGCGGATGACGTCCTCGATGGCCGGCTCCTGGATCGACAGGTCCGCCACGTCGTACGCCGCCGCGACCGCCGCCACGACCGGCGCGGCGCTCGCCTCGGCGGGGAAGCGCAACCACTGCCGCGGGCCCTCGACCCGCACGGTGTCGGCGCCGGGCACCGCGATGGGCGGGGCGGCGTCGGCCAGGTCGACCACCAGGGTGCGCGTGGACCCGCCGACCTCGTGCAGGCCCGGCAGCGAGCCGTCGTAGACGAGGGTGCCGTGGTCGATGACCACGACCCGGTCGCACAGGGCCTCGATGTCCTGCAGGTCGTGGGTGGTCAGCAGCAGCGTCACGCCGCGGGTCGCGTTCAGCGCGCGCAGGAACTCGCGCAGCCGCCCCTTGCTGACGACGTCGAGCCCGATGGTGGGCTCGTCGAGGTAGAGGATCGCCGGGTCGTGCAGCAGGGCGGCCGCGATGTCGCCGCGCATCCGCTGACCGAGGCTGAGCTGGCGCACCGGGGTGTCGAGCAGGTCGCCGAGCGCGAGCAGCTCGACGAACTCCGCGAGGTTGGCCCGGTGGCGGGCCGGGTCGGTGCGGTAGATCCGGTGCAGCAGGTCGAAGGAGTCGCGCAGCGGCAGGTCCCACCACAGCGAGGTGCGCTGACCGAAGACGACGCCGATCTGCCGGGCCAGCCGCCGGCGGTCGCGGCTCGGCTCGACCCCGGCGACGCGCAGGTGGCCCGAGGTCGGCACGAGGATGCCGGTGAGCATCTTGATGGTGGTCGACTTGCCGGCGCCGTTGGGCCCGATGTAGCCGACCATCTCGCCGGGCTCGACGTCGAAGGTCACGTCGCGCACGGCCACGACGTCACGGCGTCCGGCGCCGCGGCGGCGTACGGAGAAGGTGCGGTTGAGGTCGCGGGCCTCGATCAGCGCCATGGGGTCACGATCCTGTCGAGGTGTAGTGGCGCACGCCGCTGCGCCAGGCGAGCGCGCACGCGCCGAGGCAGACGACGGCGGCCAGGGGAGAAGCGTGCTGCAGCCACGACGGCAGCCCGAAGGGGTCGTCGCGGCCGAGCACGTAGAGCGCGGGGTACCAGTTGACGAAGGCGATCGGCAGCACGAACGTCAGCGCCTTGACGACCTCCACGGGGAAGACCGTCAACGGGTACTGGGTCGCGGTGTTGCCGCCGTAGGTGAAGCCGTTGGCGACCTCGGCGGTGTCGGTGGTCCAGAACTGCAGGCACGACATCCCGACGAAGAGCGCGGCGAAGATCAGCGACCCCGACACCAGCATGGCGCCCGTGGTGGCCACCCGCGCCGGGCTCCAGTCGACGTAGGTCGCGGCCCAGGCGAGGACGGCGCCGCTCTGCAGCACCCGCGCCAGCCGACGCAGGGCGAACCCGTCGGCGCAGACCTGCACGAGCAGCGGCACGGGCTTGGTCATCATCGTGTCGAGCCGGCCGGTGCGCACGAGCTCGCCGAGGTTGCCGACCCGGCCGACCACGAGGTCGGCGACGCCGATGCCGACCCCGGTGGCGCCGTAGAGGAACCCGATCTCGGTGAGGCTGAAGCCGCCGAGGTCATCGACGTTGCCGAAGATGATGACGAGGGCGACGAAGTCGAGCCCGGTCGTCAGTGGGCTGCTCACCGCGAGCATCCAGAACGAGGCGGGGTAGGCCATCGTGGCGCGCATCCAGAGGCGGGCGATGCGACCGAAGTCGACCACGGGCTCCAGCACCCGCGCGGCGAGGTCAGCCACCCTGCACCACCACCCGTCGCTCGGCACGCCGCAGCACGGCGGCACACGCGAGCAGCAGCACGGCTGCCCACGCCGCGGCCAGTCCGAACCCGGCCACGGCGTCGAGACCGGTGCGCTTGCTGAGGAACAGGTCGGCCGGCAGCTGGACGAACGACTGCCACGGCAGCACCAGCGCGACGTGGCGCAGCCCGTCGGGGAAGAGCACGAGCGGCAGGGTGAGGCCGCTGAAGAAGAGCGCGACGAAGCCCAGCAGGCTGCGCGGGCCGGTGTCGTCGAGCAGCCAGAAAGCGCTCAGGGCCGCGAGCAGGCGCAGCGCGAAGCTGACCACCACGGCCAGGGGCAGGGCGAGCAGGAACAGCGCCGCCCCGGACGGACTCGGCCGGTGCAGGTCGAAGAGCAGCGCGCCCAGCACGAACGGCACGACCCCGCGCGAGAGCAGGTGGTACGCCGCCCGCCCCAGGTCGGCGGCGAGGTACCAGGCCAGGATCGACACGGGCCGGTAGAAGTCGATCGCCACGTCGCCCGACCTGATGCGCGCGGCCAGGTCGTCGGGGCTGCCGCCGCCCCAGATGGCGACCACCATGATCAGGCCCTGCCCGATCCACACGTAGGTGAGCGCGTCCGCGACGTCGTACCCGCCGGCCTCGGGGTTGGCGCGCCACACGGCGGTGTAGACGAAGCAGAGGACCAGCCCGAAGACGGTGTTGGCGAAGGTGCCGGCGACGGTCGCACCGAGGTAGGTCGCGTAGCGGCGGAACGATCCCCTCGCCACCGCCACGTACAACCGCACCGCGGCACCCTACGTGAGCCCCGGGCTGCGACCTCACACCCGGCGACCGAGATCAAGATGGGGATCCGTACTAATCCCGGGCCGATCTCGGTCCTGCCGCGCCGAACATGGCCCGTTGTGACCATGTCGGCGCCCGTGGTCGCGTCCTAGCGTCACCGCGTGACCGATGCTCCCGGCCCGTCCAGCGACCCGCTATCCCCGATCCCCGCCGGCAGGTTCCGTCGTCGCAGCGTGGTCGCGGGCGGTGGGGTCGTGCTCACCGGGGCGATGCTGCAGAGCACCGCGGTCGGCCGGCAGGTCCTGCAGGCGCTGGGGTTCGACGACCCGGCGCCGGCCGGGTCCCTCGGCAAGCCGTTCGTGGGCGGCGTCCGCGTCGAGCAGGTACGCCGCCCCGAGGACCTCCTGGTCGTCGACCTGGTCCTGGTCAACCTGGCCACCAAGAAGTCCGGCAGCACCCTGTTCCTCGAGATCGCCGACCCGGGCAAGCGGGCCTACCTGGCGGTCGTGCTGCCCGGCCAGAACGTGGGGGAGACCCTGGGCCGCTCGGCGGGCACGCCCCTGTCGCAGACCAGGCTCGCCCTCCCCTCGGTGCTCGCCTTCCGGCTGCCCCGCGGGTGGCGCGCACCCTACGACCTGCCCCGGCTGCTCGACTGGAGCGGCCTGACCCCCGTCTGGTCCGCGCCGGGCCAGGAGCCCCAGAGCAGGATCGAGGCGCCGTACCGGTTGCGGTTGCAGCCCGACAGCCGCACGGTCTGGCAGCACGCGGTCGACCCCGTGAGGCGCAGCGTCGGGGCCGGCACGACCGAGGTCTGGCACACCCGGCTGACCGGGCGCACCCCGGGATCGGGCAAGCCCGACCAGCGGTCCACGACCTTCCGCACGGTCCGCGTCACCACGGCGCTCACGACGTCGCTGGTCATGCCGCTGACCTCCGGCCACCGTGCCCAGATCGTCGCGAAGTCGAAGGCCACCCCCGTCAGCGCCGACCGGCTCATCCTGTCGTCGCTGGGCTCGACCCTGGAGCTGCACGGGCGGTGGCCCGACACCGACGGGCTGCTCGCCTGGGACCACCGCAGCACCCTGGGCCGCGACCAGTACGTCAAGACCGTCGAGTCGGGCTTCCTCGCACCGTGGGGCCACCGCGCCGCGAAGGTCACCGAGACCTGGCGCACGATGACCAGCCGCGACGGCCGGGCCGTGGCGGTGCAGCAGGGCTTCATGACGATCGTGCTGCTCGACCCGGTGGTCGACACCTCGCTCGTCAAGCTGCGCACCGGTGGCGCCGGCGGTGCGACCACCGGGTGCGCGCTGCCCTTCCAGCGGGTGCGCTCGACCGTCGCCGTGACCGGACGGCTCACGCCCTTCGGCTCCGGCCAGGTGCCCCTGCTCTACGGCACGGCCTCCTCGCTGACGCTGCCCTTCGTCGGCACCGACTGGTCGGGAGGCGAGGTGCCGTTCGTCTCCCGCGTGATGTGGGTCGAGTCGATCGACGACGACCTGGCCTGGAACCAGCTCAACAGCTCCACCCGCACCGTAGACCTGCTCGGGCAGCGTACGGCGGTCGCACCGGGCAGCAACGGCTCGACCACGCTCCCGGTGAGCCGGGTGGTCGTCTCGGTCCAGGGGCTCACGACGGGCCAGGTCATCGCTGTCGACCCGAGGCGAGCCCGCTTCCGACCCCAGGTCGACACCCTCGACGCGCAGCTGCCCGGCCTCGGCGCGCTGGCCGGCCCCGGCACCGAGACCGGTGCGGTCCCGCACACCTACCACCCGGCCTACCTGACCAACCAGGACAACGTCGGCGGCATCGTGCTCGCCGTCTCGACCGGTGGTGCCGCACGCCGTACCGCCGCGGCCCGGCGGGCGCCGACCGGCATCCTGCCGATCAGCCGTACCGGCGGGATGTTCTCGCTGCCGCCCTACCAGGGATTCAGCCGTCTCGGCGGCGCGCTGCTGGCGCAGGACCCCGCGGCGGTCACCGGGGCGGCCAGCGGCCTGTTGGACCCGAGCGCGGTCTTCTCGGGGCTCACCCTGCTCGGTGGGATCCCGCTCAGAGCGATCATCCCCGAGATCAGCGACGGCCTCGACGTCCTCCCCGCGGCCCTGCCGCAGGTGCGCCACGAGACCGTCGACGGGCGCCAGAGCGTGCGGATGACGATCACCCCGCCGCTGATGGATGCCTCCATCGCCCTGGCCGGCGGCGTCGAGCTGCGTTTCGTCGCCGGGGCCCTCAGCGTCGACGTCAGCGTCCTCAGCGGCGGCCCCGGACCGGCCGAGGAGCGCTTCGAGGCCCGGCTCACCGGCTGTGCGCTCCAGCTCGGCGGGGTCGTCGTGCTCCCGATCGACGAGCTGCGCCTGGCCTCGAGCAGCGGTCACCCGCTCGACGTCATGTTCCGGCCCGGTGACGTCTCGTTCCTGGGCCCGCTCGCGTTCGTCCAGCAGCTCGCGGCCCTGGTGGCGAGGCTGCTCAGGCCCGAGGGCGCCGCCCGCCCCGCGCCGACGCAGCGCGTGATCGCCCTGCCCGGTCCGGCGGCCAGGACGCTCGACCCCGACGTCGACGTCAGCCTCAGTGGCATCCACCTCGGCCTCGGCCTGGCCCTGTCCGACGTCGCGGTCGGGGTCTTCACCCTCGGCGGCCTGCGCTTCGGGCTCGGCGTCGAGATCCCGTTCAGCCAGCCCCAGCTGGTCGTCGACCTCGCCTTCGCCACCCACGACGACCCGTTCGTGGTCACCTTCGGCCCGTTCGGGGGCGGTGGCTACCTCGCGCTGCGGCTGCGCGGGGGAGAGGTCGACAACCTCGAGGTGTCGCTGCTGGTCGCCGGCGGCGTCGGGGTCAACCTCGGGGTGGCGGCCGGCGCGATCGCGGTCCAGGCGGGGTTCGTGCTCGCGCTGCCCGCGGGCCAGCCGGTCGCCGTCACCGCGTTCTTCCGGGCCAGCGGGTCGCTGGAGGTGCTCGGCCTGGTCTCGCTCAGCGTCGTCTTCGAGATCGCCCTGCAGTTCGTCGACACCTCGCCCAGCACCCTGACCGGCACGGCCACGCTCCAGCTCAAGGTCAAGGTGCTGTGCTGCAGCAAGACGGTCAAGGCGTCGGTGTCACGCACCTTCGCGGGCGGCAACCCCGGCACGCCGATCGGGCAGCCGCCACCGGCATCCCGCGGCGTCGGTGGTGCCGAGCGGGCGGCCATCGCCGCGCCCCCGGACCGTCGGGTCGGGTTCCTCGACACCTACCCCCAGGCCGCGCCCTGGCAGGCCTACGCCGCGGCGTTCGCCCCCACCACCGGCATCATCCTCGCCCCGCCGAGCCGGGCAGGCCGCTCATGAGCGCCACCAGCCTGCGCCAGACGGTCCTGGTCACCGCCGTGCCCCGGGGCGTCGTCCAGCAGCGCAACGGTTCGCGGCTCCGGGTCGGCGCGCACGTCTCGCCGCGCCTGTCCTACGCAGGAGACGGGGGCACGCTCGCGTCCTTCCCGGACTGGGTCGCGTGGCCCGAGCAGTCGATCTCGTGGCAGGTGCTCGTCAACGGGCAGGCGCTGACCCCGACCGTGGTCAGCGCAGCGCCCGACCCCGCGCTGTGGCGCGCCCTGTTCCGACCGACGCTCCGGGTCGACTCCTTCACCGGCGACCCCGGCCCCGCCCGCACGGTCCAGGGCTACTCCTACGCCGCCCTGGCGGGCTACCTGCGCCAGGCCTACGTCGACCCTGCGGGCTTCGGACGCTCCGCGTTCGCCTCCGCCGCGGTCCAGGCTCTCACCCGGACGCGGTGGCAGGCCGGGAGCGACACCGCCGCCACCGTCGACGAGGCCCTCGAGCACTACCTCGGCTTCTGGAGCCCCGCGGCGGGCGGCCGCACCGGTGGTGAGCGGGGCGCGCTCGACGACGACTTCCACGACCGGCTCACGCTCGTCGGCGACCACGCGCCGCTGCTCGAGCGGCTCGGCCTGGTCGTCGTGCTCGACATCCCGATGATCACCGCACCGCGCGAGAGCACGGTGCAGGTCGTCCCGACCTGGACCCCCGGGAGCGACGTGCAGACCCAGGTCGTCACGCCGCGGACCCAGGCGGTCTACGACCCCGCCGCGTCGGCGTTCGTGGCGCGCCGGCGCAGCACCACCTCGTCGGAGCACACCGAGCTGCTGCACCTGGCCACCGGCAGCCGGGTCTTCAGCACGCACTCGCTGCACGTCGACGCCGCCACCGCCGGCAACGTCGGCGTCGCGGTCGGTGGCTCCAGCGACACCGGCGCCGCGCCCACCAGCGGCGGACTCACCCTCGCGCTCGCGGGCCGCATGCGGCGGGTCCAGGACGACCTCACCGCCGCCGAGGAGACCGCCCGCGGCACCGTCGCCGACCCGGCCGCCCCGCCGGACCGCTACGCCGAGGACCTCGTCGTCGGGCACCACGTGCAGGTCGGTGTCGGGCCCGACCAGCGCTGGCACGGCCTCGGCCACCGCCAGGTGCGCTACGTCGTGGCGCGCGACGGCCAGGAACCGCTGGAGTTCACCGCCGTCGACGAGGCCGCGGTGACCGTCGCCGCGCGCCAGGCCGACCCCTCCGACGCGTCGACCCTGCTGGTCAGCGACGTCGTGATGCGCTGGGACGGCTGGAGCCTGGCCGTGCCGCGACCGGGGGTCCACCTGCTCCAGGACGACCCCGCCAACGCCTCGGTCGACGCCGTCCAGGGCCGACCGCCCGAGACACCGCTCACCCTCGAGACCACGCTCCCCGTCACCAGCGCCGACGGCGACGACGCCCGGCTGCCCGTGCTGCGCTACGGGCAGACCTACGCCGTGCGGGGCCGCGCCGTCGACGTCACCGGCGGCTACCCGGCCTGGGACGGCGCCCCGTCGACCTCGGCCACGACCTACTGGCGCTACGACCCCGCGCCCACCCCGCTGGTGCTGCCTCCGCCCGACGAGTCACTGACCCGCGGCGAGAGCGCCCGCACGGTGGTCGTGCGCAGCGACCCGCGCAGCGGGGTGCTGCCGACCGTGAAGTCGTCGCGCACGCTCGCGCCGCCGCGCGCGAGCGTCGACACCGGCCTGCTTCACGGGTGGTTCGACGACGCCGGCGCGCCGGACCCCGCGGCGTACCCGCTGATCGGCGCCCTGGACAGCGCGACGGTCCCGGCGGTCGGGCCCGCCCCGGACGGGCCGACCCGCGAGCCGCGAGCCCGGGTGGTCGACTGGCTGCCCGACCCGATGCTCACCGACGTCCGCATCGGCCTGCTGGGCGCCGACGGCACCGAGGTCGACGGCCGCAGCCCGGGGTTCCTGCCTCCGGCCGACCCCGACGGGACCGGACGTGCCAGCCTCGGCTCCTGGCAGTCGGTCGCCCTGCTCGTCGAGGGCGTCGCCACGGGCGCCTACCCCACGATCTCGCAGGCCGAGACAGCGACGCCGCACCGGATCGTCACGATCGGCCTTCCGCCGGCGCGAGCCGCGCGGGTCGCGCTGCGGGCGCTGCCCCACGACGAGACCCTGGCGTTGCACGGCCTGGTCGACTGGCACGACTCCGACAGCTTCGCCACGACGGTCGCCGCGGTGCGTGCCGGCCAGCTCCCGCAGCTCACGCCCACGACGTACGTCGACATGGTGCACGCGGTGCGCCAGCCGTTGAGCGACCCGGTGGTGCACGCCCCGGACGTCATCGTGACCCGTGCCCAGGGGACCAAGGACCCCCGCCTGCTGGTCCCGGTCGACGTGCACGCCGACAGCTCCGCGCGGATCACGTTGTTCGCCTCGTGGACCGAGCGGATCGACGACGGGCCGCGACTGGTGGCCGAGGGGATCGTGAAGCCGTCGCTGCGCACGGTGCCACGCACCCGCGTCGTCGAGGCCATCATCGACGTCGACCCCACCAGCCCGCTGCGCTCGCTGAGCCTCGAGGGCGTCGTGCCCCTCGACGACCTGCGCCGGCGCGACCTCACCCTCACGGCCGTCGCGACCAGCCGCTTCGTCGAGGAGTTCCGCACCCAGATCCCGTTCAAGGGCACCACCGGCCTGCTGCCGGTCGGGGTCGACCCCGAGAGCGTCGTCGTGCTCGGCGCGGGCGACCGCTCGCCGCTGACCCTGGACCGCGACTACCGAATCACTGCCGAGGGCTCCGCCTGGCGGCTGACCCTGGTCGGCCTGCTGGGGTCGGCCGTCGTCGTCGAGGGCGTGGTCGGCACCGTGCTGGCCACCTCGGCGCCCAGCGCGACCAAGGTGGTCGTCCCGGCCGCCGTGCGCCCGACACCGCCGAAGGTGCTCTACGCCGTCCCGGCCTTCGCCGTGGCCGCTCCCGAGCGCGACGACGGGGGCGACTGGCACGCCGGGCGCGGCGCGAGCCGGCTGCGCCTCTACCTCGAGCGGCCGTGGTGGAGCAGCGGCGACGGCGAGCAGCTCGCCGTCATCGTGCGGACCAGCATCGACCCGTCCGCCGACCCCGGCGGCACCGCGCCGACCACGCGCCTGACCAGTCTCTACGGTGCCGACCCGGCCCTCGACCCGGGCGCGAGCCCCGTGCTCCAGCAGGACCTCACCTCGGGCACCACGGTGACCGGGGTGCTCGACGAGCTCGCCGTGCCCGTGGGGGCGACCTACACCGCCCGCGTCCACGACGTGCTCTACGACGCCACCCGCGACCTCTACTACACCGAGGTCCAGCTGCGCCCGCAGCCCGCGGGGACCTTCGTGCGCCTCGCGGTCGCGCGCTACCAGCCGAAGGTCGCGAAGGGGCTGTCGAACCTGTCGCGGATCATCGCCATGGACCCCGTCCAGCTGTTGCCCCCGCGCGAGCTCACCGTCAGCAGGCGCCGGATCACCAAGCAGGACGTCGTGGTCGTGGCGGCCACCGGCCCGTCCCACCGGGGCCCGCTCAGCACCTCGCCGCCGGTGCTCAAGGTGTCGTTGCAGGTCAAGGCCGTGCGCGGCGCCGGCGACGACCTCGGCTGGGACACCGTCAGCACAGCCACCAAGCGGGCCCTGGCCAACGGCAAGGGGTTCGAGAAGGTCATGGTCGTCGTCCCCGACGTGGCCGACGGCAGGCACGGCGACGTCCGGGTGCTGGTCGAGGAGCTCGAGACCTGGCTCAGCGAGGACGAGCGTGGTGAGCAGACCGACCCGTGGCCGGTCGGCAAGCAGCCGCGCTCGTACGCCGACGCCTTCCGGCACCTGCAGAACAGGCGGGTGACCTGGGTCGCGACCACCCCCATGCCGCGCTGAGGGGACGCGGCCCGACGGCCGATGAGGAGTCGGGGTCGAGGCACGTGACGGGGCTCTCGAGGACCACGGGAGCGCCGTGCGGGAGGATGCCTGGCGTGGACGACGCTCTCCCGGACGACCGGCTCTACCCGACCGGCCTGAAGCTCACCGACCGACGCGTGGTGGTCGTGGGCGGTGGCCACGTGGCCCAGCGACGCGTCCCGACCCTGATCGCGGCCGGCGCCCGGGTCGTGGTCGTCTCGCCGACCGTGACCCCGGCGCTCGAGGGCATCATCGCCGCGGGGGAGGCCACCTGGCATGAGCGCGGCTTCGTCGAGTCCGACCTCGACGACACCTGGTACGTCGTGGCCGCCACCGACGACGTGGCCGTCAACGCAGCCGTCGGCGACGCCGCGGAGGCGCGGCGGGTCTTCTGCGTGCGCTCCGACGACGCCGCGCTCGCCACGGCCTGGACACCGGCCGTGGGTCATGCGGCCGGGGTCACCGTCGCGGTCCACGGCGTCCGCGACCCGCGTCGCTCGGTCGCCGTGCGCGACGAGATCCTCGACGCGCTCCGCGAGGGCCGGATCAGCGCCGAGCACCACCGCGAGCGCACCACGACCCCCGGCGTCACCCTCGTCGGTGGGGGCCCCGGCGACCCGCAGCTGATCTCGCTCGCCGGGCGCCGTGCGCTGATGGAGGCCGACGTCGTCATCGCCGACCGGCTCGCCCCGCGCGAGCTGCTGGGCGAGCTGCCGAGCGACGTCGAGCTCGTCGACGTCGCCAAGCTGCCGCGCGGGCGATCGGCGCTGCAGGAGGAGATCAACCGGATGATCGTCGAGCGCGCCCTCGCCGGCCACCGCGTCGTGCGCTTCAAGGGCGGTGACAGCTTCGTCTTCGGCCGCGGCTACGAGGAGGTCATCGCCTGCCGCGAGGCGGGTGTGCCCGTCACCGTCATCCCGGGGCTCAGCAGCCCGATCGCCGTCCCCGCGATCGCCGGCATCCCGGTCACCCACCGGGGAGTGGCCCACGAGTTCGCGATCGTCTCGGGCCACCTGCCGCCCGGGCACCCGAAGTCCCTGACCGACTGGGACGCCCTCGCACGCCTGCGCGGCACCCTGCTGCTGATGATGGCCGTCGAGCACGGCCCGCAGATCGCCGCCGCCCTGCTGGCCGGCGGCCGCCCGGCGGCCACGCCGGTCGCGGTCGTCTCCGACGGAACCATGGAGATCCAGCGCACCGTGCTCACCACGCTCGGTGAGCTCACCCACGACCTCGACGCCCAGCAGGTCCGGCCGCCGGCGATCATCGTGGTCGGCGAGGTCGTCGCCGTGGCCCACCCCGAGCGCTACCCCGCCCCCGTCGGGCTGGGGGAGGACTCCGCCGGTGGCTGAGGTCGTCGAGGTCAGCGACCCCGACGACCCGCGCCTGGCCGACTACCGCGACCTGCGCGACGTCCAGCTGCGCCAGCACCTCGAGGCCGAGCACGGCCTGTTCCTCGCCGAGGGCGAGAAGGTCGTGCGCCGCGCCGTCGACGCCGGCTACACCCCGCGCTCGTTCCTGATGGCGCCGCGCTGGCTCGACGGCCTTGCCGACGTCCTGGCCACGACCGACGCCCCGTGCTTCGTGCTCGCCGAGGCCCTGGCCGAGCAGGTGACCGGCTTCCACGTGCACCGCGGTGCGCTGGCGTCCCTCGAGCGCGTGCCGCTGCGCCCGGTCGCCGAGGTCATCGCCGACGCCCGCTCGGTGCTGGTGCTCGAGGACCTCGTCGACCACACCAACGTCGGTGCCGTCTTCCGCTCCGGCGCCGCGCTGGGGTTCGACGCCGTCCTGCTCTCGCCGCGCTGCGCCGACCCTCTCTACCGCCGCTCGGTCAAGGTCGCGATGGGCGCGGTCTTCTCGGTGCCGTGGACCCGCCTGCCCGACTGGCGCACGGCGCTGCCCGACCTCTCGACCGCGGGCTTCACCACCGTTGCGCTCACCCTCGCCGACGACGCCGTGCCGATCGAGGACGCCGTCGCCGGTCTCGACCGCGTCGCCCTGGTGCTGGGCTCCGAGGGCCACGGCCTGTCGCCCCTGTGGCAGCGCACGGCCGACCGCCGGGCGATCGTGCCGATGACCCGCGGCTCCGAGCACGGCATCGACTCCCTCAACGTCGCCGCCGCCAGCGCCATCGCCTGCTACCTCACCGCCCGCCGCTGAGCCGACCCGTCGCGTCTACGCGACGGGTCGACCTGGATCTGTGGACAACCTCGCCGACCCGTCGCGTCTACGCGACGGGTCGGCGTGGTCCTGTGGAGAATGGGGGGAGTCAGTCCTCGGCGGCTGCGGCGCCGACGGGCCAGTCGGGCGGGAACTCGTCGGCGACCTCGTCGTGCTTCTTCTGCAGCCTCTTGCGGGCCTTGGTCGGGATCCGGTCGCCGAACACGGTGCCGAGGGTGTGGTCGGTCTCGTGCTGCAGGCAGCGCGCCAGCAGGCCGGTGCCCTCGAACGAGACCGGCTCGCCGTCGAGCCCGAACCCGGTGACCGAGGCGCGGTCGGGTCGCGCGCAGTCGACGAACGCTCCGGGGAAGGACAAGCAGCCCTCGTCGTCCTCCTCGAGGTGACGGTCCTTGCCCTCGGGCAGCGTCAGCACGGGGTTGCAGACCAGGCCGACGGTGCGCACGTGGTCGTCGTCGGGGCAGTCGAAGACGAACATCGCCACGTCCTCACCGATCTGGCAGGCGGCCAGGCCGACCCCGTCGGCGGCGTACATCGTGGCGACCATGTCGGCGGCCAGGGCTCGCAGGTCGTCGTCGTACGACGTGACGCGGGCCTGCGGGCGGTGCATCACCGGGGTGCCCCAGCGGGTGATCGGGCGGACCGTGCCGCCGGTCGGGAGGGGGCCGTGGGGCGCGCGGGGAGCGTCGTCGGACATGGCGACGATCCTAGGGAGGCGGTTGTGACCCCGCGCACCCCAGGTTGCTGTAGCGCACTGTGTAACTCTCAGTTACAGTTTCCGCATGTCCTTCATCTCCAGCCTCAGGCTCGACGGGCTGCGCCCGGGAGGCCGCTACGGCATCCCGACCTCCGAGTCCCGCGACCCGATCGGCTACCTCGTCGCCGGTCTCAACCGCCTCGCCCAGAGCGACCTCATCGACCGCGTCGGTCTGCGCAAGCCGGCCGAGCACGCCGTCTTCTCCGTGACCCGTGACGGCTTCAAGGTGCTCACCTCGGCCAGCCGCACGTTCGCCAAGGCCGGCCGGGTCGGCGTCCCCGGCGCCCGACCGGTGCCGGCCTCGACGCCCAAGGGCGTCTTCGACCTCACCCCGACCGACGACGAGCAGATGCTCGTCGACGTCGTCACCGAGTACGCCGACGAGGTCGTGCGCCCGGCGGCGTCGGAGTCCAACGAGACGTGCGAGGCCCCCGAGGGGGTCCTCAAGGCCGGCCTCGAGCTCGGCTTGCCGATCCTGGGGGTCCCCGAGGCGCTCGGCGGCATCTCCGAGGAGCGCTCGGCGGTGGCCGGCACCCTGGTCGCCGAGGCCCTGGCCCGCGGTGACATGGGTCTGGCCGTCGCCAACCTCGCGCCCGGCTCGGTCGCCACGGCCCTGGGCCTGTGGGGCACCGACGCGCAGCAGCAGACCTACCTGCCCGCCTTCACCGGCGGCGACGTCCCCGCCGCGGCGCTCGCGCTGGTCGAGCCGACCGTCCTGTTCGACGTGCTCAGCCCGTCGACGACCGCCCGCCGCACCGCCGACGGCTTCGTGCTCGACGGCGTCAAGACCCTGGTGCCCCGCGGCGCGCAGGCCGAGCTCTTCGTCGTCGGCGCCTCGCTCGAGGGCAGGCCCGTCCTGTTCCTGGTCGAGTCCGGCGCCGCCGGCCTCGAGGTCGAGGGCGACCCGTCGATGGGCGTGCGCGCCGCCTCGCTGACCCGGCTGACGCTCACCGGCGTCACCGTCCCCGCCGACGCCGTGCTCGGCGAGACCGACGGCTCGACCTACACCGAGTGCGTCCGGCTCTCCCGGCTCGCCTGGTGCGCCTTGGCCGTCGGCACGGCCCAGGCCGTGCTCGACTACGTGACGCCCTACGTCAAGGAGCGCCAGGCCTTCGGCGAGCCGATCGCCCACCGCCAGTCGGTGGCGTTCATGGTCGCCAACATCGCGATCGAGCTGCAGGCCATGCGGCTGCTGACCTACAAGGCCGCCTCCCGGGCGGCCGCCGGCAAGGACTTCTCCCGCGAGGTCGCGCTGGCTCGCAAGGCGTGCACCGACAAGGGCATGCAGATCGGCCTCGACGGCGTCCAGCTGCTCGGCGGCCACGGCTTCGTCAAGGAACACCCCGTCGAGCGCTGGTACCGCGACCTGCGGGCCATCGGCATCATGGAAGGTTCGGTGCTTGTGTAATGGCCATCAACCTGGACGACCCCAAGAAGTTCAAGCCGCTGGTGGGCCAGGCCCACCAGGTCGCGATGAACATGCTGCGCCCGATCTCCCGCAAGTACGACCGTGCCGAGCACGCGTACCCCCAGGAGCTCGACATGCTCGCCGCCATGATCGACGGGCTGTCGGAGTCCGGCGCCGGCGAGGGCGCCGGTGCGGCCGGCGTACGCCGTGAGGAGAAGGACGGCGACACCACCGTCAAGAACGGCGCCAACCTCGCCTCGGTGATGTCGATCGCCGAGATGTGCTGGGGCGACGTCGGCCTGCTGCTGTCGATGCCGCGCCAGGGCTTGGGCAACTCCGCGATCGCCTCGGTCGCCAACGAGGAGCAGCTGAAGCGACTCGACGGTGTGTGGGCCGGCATGGCGATCACCGAGCCCGGCGTGGGCTCCGACTCGGCCAACATCAAGACCACCGCGGTCCTCGACGGTGACGAGTACGTCATCAACGGCGAGAAGATCTACGTCACCTCCGGCGACCGCGCCGACCACATCGTCGTGTGGGCCACCCTCGACCGCGACCTGGGTCGCGCTGCGATCAAGTCGTTCGTGGTCGAGAAGGGCACGCCCGGCATGCGGGTCGACCGGCTCGAGCACAAGCTCGGCATCCGCGCGTCCGACACCGCGACGATCATCTTCGAGAACTGCCGCGTTCCCAAGGACAACCTCCTCGGCTCGCCCGAGGTCGACGTCAAGCAGGGGTTCGCCGGCGCCATGGCGACCTTCGACAACACCCGGCCGTTGGTCGCCGCGATGGCGGTCGGCTGCGCCCGTGCCTCGCTCGACCTGACCCGCGACCTGCTCAAGGACGCCGGCATCGAGGTCGACTACGACCGCCCGGCGGTGCTGCAGAGCGCGGCCGCGGCCAAGTTCCTGCAGATGGAGTCCGACTGGGAGGGCGCCTACCTGCTCACCCTCCAGGCGGCCTGGATGGCCGACAACCGCGAGCCCAACTCGCTCGAGGCCTCGATGGCCAAGGCCAAGGCCGGCCGCGTCGGGTCCGACATCACGCTCTCGTGCGTCGAGCTGGCCGGCTCGATCGGCTACAGCGAGGCCGAGCTGCTCGAGAAGTGGGCGCGCGACTCCAAGATCCTCGACATCTTCGAGGGCACCCAGCAGATCCAGCAGCTCATCGTGGCCCGGCGCGTGCTGGGACTGTCGAGCAGCGAGCTGAAGTAGCCCGGCCCGACCCGCGACAACGACGACGGCCCCGCGCGAGTGCGCGGGGCCGTCGTCATACGTCGGGGTGGTCAGGAGGAGCTGGTGGACTCCTCGTCGAGCGCGGTGCCCATCGTGGCGGCGATGTCGGCCGGGGTGACCGTGACGACCTCGTCGGCCGCCTTGGCGTCGATGTCGGTCACCGGGGCGGGCTCGGGCTCGACGACCGGCGGCGGGAGCGTGGCGGCGGGCGCCGCGGCGGGCTTGGCGGCGGCGGGCTTCTTGACCGCGGCCTTCTTCGCCGCGGCCTTCTTGGCGGGGGCCTTCTTGGCGGGGGCCTTCGTCGCCGCGGCGGACGGCGCCGCCGGAGCCGCCGGGTCAGGGGTCGGTCCCGTGGCCGCCGGCGCGGTGGCCCTCGCGGCCGGGACCGGCGTGGCCGGCGCGACGGGCGCCGCGTCCGTGGGCGAGGGAGTCGGGGCGCTCGTGTGCCCGGGCAGGAGGGAGACGGCCGTGGAGACGACCGTCCCGACCGCGCGCAGCGGGAGTCGGACGACGGAGCTGATCGTGTGGAGGAGAGCCATGGGCCCACCCTCGCACCCCCTGCCCGCGAGCACGCCGCCCGCCGGGGTGGCCGGGGTCACCGGGCGAGCGGCGCCACACGGGCCAGGTCGTCGGGACCCTCGAGGTCGGCGAGGGCGACGAACACGGTGTCCACGCCACGCTCGGCGAGCCCGGCGTAGCGGTCACGGTGCTGGGCGGGGGTACCTGCGTGCGTCCGGCCGGCGTAGGCCGCCGCGGCCGACCGCCCGCGCAGGCGCTCGACGCGCGCCCAGGTGTCGTCGCGGTCGGTGCCGATGGTCGGCAGGTCGAGGACCGTGACGGCGACGTCGCGCCGATGCCCGCGCAGCACGGCCAGGTGGTCGTCCAGGGCGGGCAGCGTCGAGGGCACGTTGGCGGCGTCCCCGAGGGTCGCGGCGACCCGCAGCGAGCGGGTACCGGTGCCGCCGACGACGACCGGGATCGGCGCGACCGGTCTCGGGTAGCAGGTGGTCTCGGGCAACGAGACCCGCTCGCCGTCGTAGGGCCTGGTGCCCGCGCCCCACAGGGCCCGCACCGTCTCGATCGTGGCCTCGAGGGCGTCGAGCCGATCGCGCGCCGGCGGGAAGGGCACGCCGTACGCCGCGTGCTCGCGCTCCCACCAGCCCGCGCCGAGCCCGAGGAAGGTGCGGCCGCCCGTCAGCGCGCTCAGGGTGGCGGCTGCCTTGGCGGTCACGCCGGCGGGCCGCAGCGTCACGGGAGTCACCAACGTGCCGAGGTCGAGGCCGGTGCCGAGCCCGGCCATCAGCCCAAGCGTGACCCACGGTTCGGGGATCGGTGACCAGGCCCGGTCGACCTGGGGGATCTGGATCAGGTGGTCCATCACGGCGATGCCGGCGAGCCCGGCGTCGTCGGCGGCCAGCGCGACGTCGCGCAGCCAGGTGCGGGGGTCCTCGCCCCAGGGGAACCGCGAGAGCTGCAGCACGATCCGAAGGCCCTGCGAGCTGCGTCGTTCGCCGGACGCCGGGGAGGACGGCGGGTCGGCACCCGTGGAGAGGCTGTCCCCGCTCGACGTGCTCGACCCGCCGGACCCGACGTCGCCTCCGGAGCCCGGCACCGTGACCACGAGGTCCCATCCCTCGTCGGCGAGCGCGGGTACGACCTGGGCGTGGCGGCGGTGCTGCTGCGCCAGCACCGCCGCGGGCACGGATCGGTCCCGCAGGCCGTTGCGCCTGCGGGCCTCGGCGACCGGGGTGTCCACCACGACGACCACGCACGCCAGGCCGGCGTCCCGGGCCAGACCGAGCCACCGGCGGCGCCGGTCGGCGTCGGTGCCCAACGTGTCCACGACCGTGGTGAGCCTGCGCGACAGTCGGGCGGTCACGATGCGTTCGAGGAGGTCGAAGGCGTCGATGGAGGCATCGAGGTCCGCGGGGCCGCTGCCGACGAGCGCGCGCAGCGCGTCGGACGACACGATCTCCTCGGCTCGGAACCGGGCCGCGGCCCAGGTCGACTTGCCGGCGCCGCTGGGCCCGACCAGCACCACCAGCGCGGGGTCCGGAAGGGCGGGCGAGGGGGCCACGGGGCTGCTCCTGGGGACACGGGCCGGGGTCACCGATCCAAGCACACCTGGCTGGTCTTCGCGGGCGTCGAAGGCAAGGACGACGACGGGCCCGCACCGGAGAGGTGCGGGCCCGTCGGGGGTGGGTCGGGGGATCGGGGTCAGGAGACGGCGCGGAAGGGGTCGTGCTCGGCGAGCAGGCGGTCGACGCGGGCCTGGTCGAGGCGGTGGACCACCGACTGGGTCTCCTGGTTGTCGCGCACGCACTTGGCGAGGGTGAACGCCGAGGTCGTGAGGAACAGGGTGCCGAGGGCCAAGAAGGCCTTGGCCCACGGCTCGGCGTCGAGGTAGAGGACCGCCATCAGCAGCGAGAGCAGGGCGACGGCGAAGGAGATGCCGGCCATGGCGAAGAAGGCGGCGGTGTTCTTGGCGGGGGCGGCGGGGCCGGGGTTCGTCATGCCGAGAACCCTGGCGGCGCGGGCGGCGGCCCGGGCCGGCCGGCGTACTCGACCCCGACTGAGTACGCAGGCCCGGTCGCACCGGTCACACCGGTCGTGTCCGGCGCGGTCTGGCACGGTGGGGGCATGAGTGCCGCCACCGAGAAGGCCGCGAAGGCCCGCACCGACGTCATCGTCTCCGTCCTGACCGACGCCTTCGCACCGCTGATGAAGGCCGACCCGACCGCGTTCCGCGCCAAGTTCCGCACGATGGCCAGCGACCCCCACGCGTTCTACCGCGGCACGGCCTGCCTGTTCTTCCACGACGTGGCGGGCGACCGGGGACAGGGGGCGGTCGACGACCCGTTCGCCACCGGTGACGCGGCGCGCATCTGGGTGCACGGCGACCTGCACGTCGAGAACTTCGGCACCTACCTCAACTCCGACGGGCGGCTGGTCTTCGACGTCAACGACTTCGACGAGGCCTACCTGGGCCGGTTCACCTGGGACCTGCTGCGCTTCGCCGCCTCGCTGGCGCTCATGGGGTGGCAGAAGGCGCTGCCCGAGGACGACGTCACCGCGCTGACCGAGGCCTACGTGCGGGCCTACCTCGCACAGGTGCGCTCCTACGTCGAGAGCGAGACCGACGACGACTTCTCGTTGCACCTCGACAACACCGACGGCCCCGTCCGCGAGGCGTTGGTGGCCGCGCGGCTGCAGCGGCGTGCCGACCTGCTCGACGCCAACACCGAGCTGGTCGACGGGGTGCGTCGCTTCGCCGACCACCCGTCCGTACGCCGTCTCGGCGTGACCGAGCAGGCGCGGGTGGTGGCGGCGTTCGAGGCCTACCTCGACACGATCCCGCCGCGCCGGCGCTCCGAGCGCGACCTGTTCTACGAGCTGCGCGACGTCGTCGGCACGTCGGGCTTCGGCATCGGCAGCGCCGGGCTGCCGGCGTACAACGTGCTGGTCGAGGGGTTCAGCCAGGCCCTCGACAACGACGTCCTGCTGTCGATGAAGCAGGCCAACGTGCCGGCGATCAGCCGGTTCGTCGACGCCGCCGAGGTCGACCGCTACTTCGACCACGAGGGGCACCGCACGGTCGTCAGCCAGCGGGCCCTGCAGGTGCACACCGACCCGCTGCTCGGCTACACCGAGCTCGACGGCGTGGGCTACGTCGTCGCCGAGGTGTCTCCCTACGAGGTCGACCTCGACTGGTCCGGCCTGACCGAGCCCGACGACATCGCCCAAGTGGTCGCGCTGCTGGGCCGTGCGACGGCCAAGATCCACTGCGCCTCCGACGAGGACAGCGACGAGGACCTCGTCGAGTTCCAGGTCGAGGACGCGATCACCGAGGCCGTGGGGGACCGCGAGGACGAGCTGGTCGACTGGGTGACGCGGTTCGGGGCGTCGTACGCCGCCCGCGTGCGTGAGGACCACGCGTACTTCGTGCAGGCCTTCCGCGAGGGGCGGATCGGGGTCACCGCGACGGGGTGACCGGGTCCACCGGGCCAGCGCCCGCCGACGGGGTGCCGTCGAGGTGGCCAGGGGCGGCGAGGCCGGCGCGGGCGAAGGCGGTGTCGACCGCGCGACGCACGGCCTCGGCACGTGTCGCCGGCACCAGCGCGATCGCGGAGCCGCCGAACCCGCCGCCGGTCATCCGGGCACCCAGGGCCCCGGCCTCCAGGGCGGTGTCGACGACCAGGTCGAGCTCGGCGCAGCTGACCTCGAAGTCGTCGCGCAGCGAGACGTGGGAGGCGGTGAACAGCCCGCCGACCCGGTCCCAGTCGCCCGCGCGCAGCGCCTCGACGGCCTGCTCGACCCGCACGATCTCGCTGACGACGTGGGTCGCGCGCCGGCCCAGCACCTCGTCGGCGAGGGTCGCTGCGTCCGCGAGCGTGGCCTCGCGCAGCGTGGTGAGGCCGAGGAGTCCCGCAGCCTGCTCGCACTGGGCGCGGCGCGACCCGTAGCCGCCGTCGGTCAGGGCGTGCGAGACGCGCGTGTCGACGACGAGGACCTCCAGCCCGGCGGCCCGCACGTCGACGGGGACGTGGACCGCGGAGCCGTCGGCGAAGTCGAGGAGCAGCGCCCGACCGGGTCGTGCCAGCAGGATCGCGGACTGGTCGAGCCCCCCGGTCGGTGCGCCGGCGACCTCGGTCTCGGCCTGCCGGCACACAGCGATCAGGCTGCGGCGCAGGGTGTCGTCGAGGGTCAGGCCGGCAGCGGTCACGGCCGCGACCGCCACGGCGGCCTCGAGCGCCGCCGAGCTCGACAGGCCCGACCCGAGCGGCACCGTGCTGTCGACGTGCAGCTCCAACGGCGGCACGGCGTACCCGGCCTGCTCGAGGGCCCACAGCACGCCCGCGGCGTACGCCGCCCAGCCGGAGACGAGCCCGGGCGCGGCGTCGGACGCGGTGCCCTCCCACGTCTGGTCCTGCTGGGCGCTGGTCAGGCGCGAGGGTCCGGCGGGGAGCACGGTCGCGGTCGCGGTGGTCGAGGCCGCGATCGCGACCGGCAGGCACAGCCCTGCGTTGTAGTCGGTGTGCTCGCCGATCAGGTTGACGCGTCCGGGAGCCCGCACCACCACCGTGTGTTCCACGGCCGACAGCCTAGAGTCGGGTCGGTGGAGTTCCTCGACGGCCCGCCCGCGCACGACCTGACCTACGACGACGTCTTCATGGTCCCGCGCCACTCGACGGTCGCCAGTCGCTACGACGTCGACCTCACGACGACCGACGGCACCGGCGCCACGCTGCCGGTCGTGGTGTCCAACATGACGGCGATCGCCGGCAAGCGGATGGCCGAGACCGTCGCGCGGCGCGGGGCGATCACGGTCGTCCCGCAGGACATCCCCGCCTCCGTCGTCGCCGGGGTCGTCACGTCGGTCAAGTCGCGCCACCTGGTCTTCGACACCCCGATCACGCTGCGGCCCGACCAGACCGTCGCCGAGGCCCTGTCGCTGATCCCCAAGCGCTCGCACGGTGCCGCGGTCGTGGTCGAGGACGGGCGGCCGGTCGGCGTGGTCGCCGAGGCGGACTGCCGCGACGTCGACCGCTTCGCCCAGGCCGGGCAGGTGATGCGCCCGCCCGCCGTCGTGGTCGACGACGACACCGACCCGCGCACCGTCTTCGACCGCCTCGACGCGGCCCGGGCCCGGCTCGCGGTCGCGGTCGCCGACGACGGCTCGCTGGTGGGGGTGCTCACCCGCACCGGCGCGCTGCGCGCGACGCTCTACACCCCGGCCACCGACGCCCGCGGTGGTCTGCGCATCGCCGCCGCGGTGGGCGTCAACGGCGACGTCGCCACCACCGCGGAGGCGCTGCTCGAGGCCGGCGTCGACTGCCTGGTCGTCGACACCGCCCACGGCCACCAGGACCGGATGGTCGAGGCGCTGCGCGCCGTACGCGCCCTCGACCCGCAGGTGCCCGTCGCCGCGGGCAACGTGGTCTCGGCCGAGGGCACCCGGGCTCTGGTCGACGCCGGCGCCGACATCGTCAAGGTCGGCGTGGGTCCCGGCGCGATGTGCACGACGCGGATGATGACCGGCGTGGGCCGCCCGCAGTTCTCCGCGGTCCTCGAGTGCGCCGCCGCCGCACGCGACCTCGGCGCGCACGTGTGGGCCGACGGCGGGGTGCGCCACCCCCGCGACGTGGCCCTCGCGCTGGCCGCCGGGGCGTCGTCGGTGATGGTGGGCTCGTGGTTCGCCGGCACCCACGAGTCACCGGGCGACCTGATGCTCGACGCCGACGGCCGCGCCTTCAAGGTGTCGTTCGGGATGGCGTCGGCGCGCGCGGTGGCCTCCCGGACCGCCACCGAGTCGTCGTACGACCGGGCCCGCAAGGGCCTGTACGAGGAGGGCATCTCGTCGTCGCGGATGTACCTCGACCCGGCCCGGCCCGGCGTCGAGGACCTCATCGACCAGATCTGCTCCGGGGTCCGCTCCGCCTGCACCTACGCAGGCGCCGCGTCGCTGGCCGAGCTGCACGAGCGGGCGGTGGTCGGCGTGCAGTCGGCAGCCGGGTTCCACGAGGGCCGGCCCCTCACCACCAGCTGGTAGCCGGCGCCGCCCGGGTGATGGGAGTCAGCCGCGCGAGGAGTTGGCCGAGCGGCCCTTGACCACGCCGACGAACGCCTGGGTGCGCTCGGAGTCGCGGTCGATGCGCCAGACCAGGGCGACGGTCGTGGGCTCCAGGTCGGTCACCGGGCGGCTCACGACGTCCTTGCGCGCGTGCAGCCGGGCGACCGACATCGGCAGGATCGCGATGCCGGTGCCCGCGGCGACCGTCTCGACGGCCTCGGCCGGCGTCATCGGGGGCCAGTCGAGCTGGGCGGCCGCGGGCGTCCAGCCCGACGGGTGGGGCAGGACCAGCTGCTCGTCGGCGAGGTCGGCCAGGCTCACGCCCTCGGGGTCGGCCGCGGCCACCAGGTGCTCGTGGCCCGCCACGACGACCGGCACCTCGTCGTAGAGACGCACGCAGTGCAGGACGTCTCCGACCGAGCCGACCGGCAGGCGCACCAGCGCCATGTCGAGCTCGCCGTCGCGCACCCCGTCGACCTGCTCGGCCTCGGTCAGCGGGACCAGCTCGATCGGCTCACGGCTGCGCTCGCGCCAGGCCCGGGCCCACCTGTCGGGGGTGGCACCGACCACGAAACCGAGCCGAAGCGTCATGCGTGCAGTATCGCCGTGGGTCCCTCCCGTAGTTTCACCGCATGCGTGTTCTCGTCACCGGAGCCAGCGGCTACGTCGGTTCCCGCCTGGTCCCGGCCCTGCTGGCAGCCGGCCACGAGGTGGTGGCGGCGGCCCGCGACACCGGTGGGCTCGACCGGTTCGCCTGGGCCGACCAGGTCGAGCGGCGCCACCTCGACGTCGAGGACACCGTCTCGGTCCACCTCGCCGTCCGTGACCTCGACGCCGTGTTCTACCTCGTGCACTCGATGGGCGCGGGGGAGTTCCTCAAGCGTGACCGCGAGGCCGCCGAGAGCCTGGTCGCGGCCTGTGCCTACGCCGGCACCGAGCGCGTGGTCTACCTGTCCGGGCTCGTCCCCGACGTGCCGGCCGACGACCTCTCCGACCACCTCCGGTCGCGCCTGGAGGTGGAGGAGATCCTGCTGGCCGGCCCGACGCCCGCGACCGTGCTGCGCGCCTCGATGGTCATCGGGGGCGGGTCGATGTCGTTCGAGGTGATGCGGCGGATGTCGGAGCGGCTCCCGGTGCTGACGCTGCCGCTCTGGATGTCGAGCCGGATCCAGCCGATCGCCGTCGAGGACGTCGTCCGGCTGCTCGTGGCGGCCCTGACCGGGGAGCCCCGCAACCGGGCCTTCGACGTCGGCGGCAACGAGGTGCTCACCTACGGCGAGCTGCTGACCCGCTTCGCCGCGGCCGCCGGCCTCGTGCGACCGCAGGTCCCGCTGCTGTTCGCCCCGATGTCGCTGGTCGGTGAGGGGGTCGCGCTGCTGACGGGGATCCCACGTTCGACGATCCGGGCCCTGGTCAGGAGCCTGACCCACGACATGGTGTGCCGCGAGGACGACGTACGCCGCACGCTGGCGCCGGGCGTGCCCTACCTGCCCCTCGACGAGGCGCTGGTCCGCTCGCTGGCCGGCGACACGGCGGCCACGTCCCTGGACGGTGACGTCCAGGGCGAGGCCTCCAGCGATCCCGACTGGGTCGGTACGACGCTCGGGTGAGCCGTCGACCTGGCCCGTGGCGGGTCAGTTGAGGGGGCGCATCGAGGCGGGCACGCCGCCGCCGGCGTGCACCGCCTCCACGAGCTCGGCCAGCGCCGTCAGCGCGACCCGCTGCGACATCGGCCCGTAGGACACGCGCGCGACGCCCAGCTCCTCCAGGCGCGCCAGCGACGGCGTCCCGGGCAGTCCGATCGTCGTGAGGCGCTGCGGGCCGAAGGCCTCGACGAGCGTCGAGATCTGCTCCTCGTCGAGCTTGGCGGGCACGAAGACGACCGGAGCGCCGGCGTCGAGGAACGCCTTGCCGCGGGTGAGGGCCTCGGCGAGGGGGTCGGGCGCGCCCTTGACGAAGGCGTCGGTGCGGGCGTTGAGCACGAAGTCGGGCACGCCTTCGGCGGCCGCAGCCGCCATGATCGCCTCGACCTGCGCCGCGGCCTCGGACAGCGGCTTCATCTGGTCCTCGACGTTGGCGCCGACGACGCCCACGCCGATCGCCCTGCGGACCGCCTCGGCGGCGTCGCCGTAGCCACCCTCGAGGTCGGCGGTGACCGGCAGGCTCGTGGCGACGACGATGCGGCGGACCTCCTCGATCATCTCGTCGAGCGGGATGTTCTCGCCGTCCTCGTAGCCGCGCGAGGCTGCGATCGAGTGGCTGGCCGTGGCCAGGGCGCGGGTGCCGGGCAGGTCGCTGACGACCGTGGCGCTGATGGAGTCCCACACGTTGACCACGCTGAGCAGGTCGGGGTCGCGGTGCAGGGCGAGCAGCTGGGAGGCACGGTCGGGAGCGCTGGTGTCGGAGGTCATGCCAGGAGCATGCCAGCACCCTTGTGACACCCCGGATGACTGATCTGAACAGATTGCGCATACCTGATGTCATATTCGGGCACACTGATCTGGTGGAACAAACACGAGAGCCAGCCCAGGTCACGCCCGACCTCCGGGTGAGGGCCAAGAACATCGATGCCGCCCTGGTCGGCGCCCGGATCAAGCTCGCACGTCAACGAGCCGGGCTGACCCAGGGTGAGGCTGCGGGCGACGAGATGTCGACGGCGTACATCTCCCGGATCGAGGCCGGCCAGCGACGCGCGAGCGCCGACCTGCTGGTCGCACTGGCCAACCGGATGGGGTGTGATCCCGAGGAGCTGCTGGCCCCCGACGAGAACACCGCCGAGCGCGAGCGCCTCGACCGGTTGCGGCTCGACCTCGACTACGCCGAGCTCGACCTGCGGACCGGGCAGGCGGCATCGGCCCTGGCGCGGGTCGAGGCCCTGCTCGGGGAGCCCGAGCTGCCGACGGCCCTGTCGGTCAAGGCCCGCTACCTGCGCGGGCAGGCCCTGGAGTCGACCGGCGACCTCACCGCGGCCATCAAGACCTTCGAGGACCTGCTCTCCCTCAGCACCGATGCCCTGTTCCGCATCCGGGCGCTGCTCGCGCTGAGCCGGTGCTACCGCGAGGAGGGCGACCTGACGCGTGCGTGCGACATCGGGGAGCGCGCGGCCGAGCTGGTCAGCGCGTCCGACCTCGAGGGCAGCGCCGAGGGCATCCAGCTGGCCGTGACGGTCGCCGCCGCCCACTTCGAGCGCGGCGACGTCAACTTCGCCCTGCGCATGTGTGAGCGCGCCGTCGCCAGCGCCGAGAAGATCGAGTCGCCCAGCGCCCGTGCCTCGGCCTACTGGAACAGCAGCATCGTGCACCAGCGCCAGGGCAACATCACCGACGCGTTGCCGCTGGCGCAGAAGGCGGTCGTGCTTCTCGAGCAGACCCACGACGCGCGCAGCATGGCGCGCCTGCGTAGCCAGCTGGGACTGCTCCAGCTGGCTCAGAATCCGCCTGAGGTCGAGGGGGCGTCGCTCAACCTGGAGCGAGCGCGGCAGGAGATGGAGTTCAACGAGGCCAGCACCTACGACTTCGGACGCAACGAGCTCGGGCGTGCTCGTTGCCGGCTGCTCCTGGGAGACGCCGAGGAAGCTGAGAGGCTGGCCGAGGACTGCTTCGAGACCATGCGCGAGAGCAACCTCATGCTCAGTGCTCAGGCGTTGACCGTCATGGGGCAGGTCGCGGCGACACGAGGCGAGGTCGACGAGGCGGTGCGTCGATTCCGGCGCGCGCTCGTCGTACTGGACGGTGTCGGCGCCGATCGCGAAGCGGCACAACTCTGGTTTGAGCTGGCCAACCTGCTGCGTGATTACGGCGCGGTAGACGAGGCCATGGAGGCGTTCCGGCGTGCCGGGGCTTCTTCCGGTCTGACGACGTCCTCGATCCCGACCACAGCGCGGGTCGCGCCACGGTCGGGCTAGACAAGTATCAGCTCGTGGTCAGCAGCACCACTGCGAGCCGTCGCGCAGCGTCTGCGTCGGGGCCTTGGCCTCGGTGGCAGCACCGGTGGTCGCCACGGAGCCGAGCAGGGCGGTGGCGAGCAGCGAGGAGACGAGGAGGGCGCGGAACTTCGACATGATTTTCTCCTTGGGATGGCCGGCTGGTGGTCAGCCCGCCTTGCGGTGGGGATAATTCTGTCAAAGAAAGAGGCAAACGTCCCCGATCGCAACGACTAATTGAGGATTTTCGTGGAAATGACGTCCCGACGTCGATGCGACGACGCCTCATCAGCTTCATCCGCCTCAGCAGTCCCACCGGCCCCACCGGGCGTCGGGTCCGGAGGGGCTGCTGGGGCCGCCCGCGGTGCGATCGAGGGGCCGGAAGGGCCCCTCGGAGCCCCCTCCACGGCTTCCTCCGGGGTCTTGCGGGCCTTCGAGGTGGCGGTCGTGCAGCACCCCGGACGCCTGCTCCGACCAAGCCCCCGGCGCTGGCTGCGACACCCCCGCCGCGCGTCCCTCGCACGGATGGCCGTCCTCGGTGTGGCCGCGGTCGTGACCACGGCGAGCGCGGCGTCCCTGGTCGGGTACCGCGACGCCGGCGACGGACCCCGTGCGGTGATGATCAGCCCCGTGGTCCCGCCCTCCGGCGGGTTCGCGGTGGCGGCCCGTGACATGGACGAGACGCTGCGTGACCTGGTCGCCGCGACCGGGAGCCGCACGGCCCGGCCGGCCCCGGGCGGTGAGCAGGTGCTCGTCGATGGCGCGGCCGGCTCGCTGCACCGTGCCGTGCAGACCGGCGCGGTGATGCTCGAGACCCGCCGGGGCCCCGCGCTGGTGCGCGTCGACGTACGCCGCTCGTCGACCCCGTGTGCGCCAGCCTCGTGCGTCCGGGTCGTGCACAGCCCCGGCGGCGGCGGTCGTCCGCCGTCGACCCTGGCCGTCGTCGTCGATGACGGCGTCGAGGTGCGGGCCGAGGCCTGGGCCGGCAGCGGGGGCCGGGCGACCTCGCCCGCGAGCGGTCCGCCGCTGACCATGCTGGCCCTGGTGAGCCTGGCGGGCGACCCCGTGTGGCGTGAGCCGGACCGATGACTCGCGGCGGACCCGGCTGACGCAGGACGGCCCGGCCCCGAGGGGCCGGGCCGTCCTGTGGTGTCGGACGTGCAGGAGTCAGCTCACGTCGTAGCGGTCGAGCTCCATGACCTTGGTCCAGGCACCGACGAAGTCGTGCACGAACTTCTCGGCGGCGTCGGCGCTCGCGTAGACCTCGGCGACCGCACGCAGCTCGGAGTTGGAACCGAAGACCAGGTCGACCCGGCTGCCGGTCCAGCGCAGCTCGCCGGTCTTGCGGTCGCGCGCCTCGAAGCCGTCGTCGTCACCGTCGATCCCGTGCCACTCGACCCCCATGTCGAGAAGGTGGGTGAAGAAGTCGTTGGACAGCGTCCCGACCCGGTCGGTGAGCACGCCCTTGGGGTTGTCGCCGGTGTTGGCGCCCAGGACCCGCAGGCCACCCACGAGGACGGTCATCTCGGGGGCGGTGAGACCGAGCAGGTTGGCCCGGTCGACCAGGCGGTACTCGCCCGGCAGGTGGCCCTCCTTGCCCAGGACGTTGCGGAACCCGTCGGTGGTCGGCTCCAGGTAGCTGAACGACTCGACGTCGGTCTGCTCCTGGGTGGCGTCGGTCCGACCGGGCGTGAAGGGCACCGTGACGGCGTAACCACCGTCAGCGGCCGCCTTCTCGACGGCTGCGACGCCACCGAGGACCACGAGGTCGGCGAACGAGACCCGCTTGCCACCGGTGGCGGCGGCGTTGAAGTCGGCCTGGACGCGCTCGAGCGTGGTCAGGACCTGCGCGAGCTCGTCGGGGTCGTTGACCGGCCAGCCGCGCTGCGGCTCCAGGCGGATCCGACCACCGTTGGCGCCACCGCGCTTGTCGCTGACGCGGTGGGTCGAGGCCGAGGCCCAGGCGGCCTTGACCAGCTGCGGGACGGTGAGGCCGGAGGACAGGATCGTCTGCTTGAGCGAGGCGATGTCGGCGTCGTCGACCAGCGGGTGGTCGACGGCCGGCACGGGGTCCTGCCACAGCAGCTCCTCCTGCGGCACGAGCGGGCCGAGGTAGCGCTGGATCGGACCCATGTCACGGTGCGTGAGCTTGAACCAGGCGCGGGCGAACGCGTCGGCGAACTCCTCGGGGTTCTCGTGGAAGCGTCGCGAGATCGGCTCGTAGACCGGGTCCATGCGCAGCGCCAGGTCGGTGGTGAGCATCGTGGGCTTGCGGTTGAGCTCGCCGGTCTCGGGGTCCGGGATGATGTCGTCGGCGTCCTTGGCCACCCACTGCCACGCGCCCGCGGGGCTCTTGGTGAGCTCCCACTCGTAGCCGAAGAGGTGGTCGAAGTAGTCGTTGCTCCACTGCACCGGGGTGCGGGTCCAGGTGACCTCGAGGCCGCTGGTGATGGTGTCGCGGCCCCCACCCTTGCCGAAGCCCTGCTTCCAGCCGAAGCCCTGCTCCTCCAGGGGAGCACCCTCAGGCTCGGCGCCGACGTACTGGTCGGGGTCGGCCGCGCCGTGGGTCTTGCCGAAGGTGTGGCCACCGGCGATGAGCGCGACCGTCTCCTCGTCATTCATGGCCATCCGGGCGAAGGTCTCGCGGATGTCGCGGGCCGAGGCCACCGGGTCGGGGTTGGCGTTGGGACCCTCGGGGTTGACGTAGATCAGCCCCATCTGGACGGCGCCCAGCGGCTTCTCGAGCTCGCGGTCGCCGGTGTAGCGCTCGTCGCCGAGCCAGGTGCGCTCCGGACCCCAGTAGACGTCCTCGTCGGGCTCCCACACGTCGGGGCGGCCGCCGCCGAAGCCGAAGGTCTTGAAGCCCATGGTCTCGAGCGCGCGGTTGCCGGCGAACACGATGAGGTCGGCCCACGAGACCTTGGCGCCCCACTTCTGCTTGACCGGCCACAGCAGCCGGCGGGCCTTGTCGAGGTTGCCGTTGTCGGGCCAGCTGTTGAGCGGCGCGAAGCGCTGCATGCCGGCGCCCGCGCCCCCGCGGCCGTCCTCGACGCGGTAGGTGCCGGCGCTGTGCCAGGCCATGCGCACCATGAAGCCGCCGTAGTGCCCGAAGTCGGCCGGCCACCAGTCCTGCGAGTCGGTCATGATCGCGTCGACGTCGCGGGCCAGCTCGTCGAGGTCGACGGTCTTGAACGCCTCGGTGTAGTCGAAGTCGGTGCCCATCGGGTTGGCGACGGGGGTGTGCTTGCGCAGGATCTTCAGGTTGAGCTGGTTGGGCCACCAGTCGGTGTTGCTGGCGCCCTCGGTGGGGTGCGCCATCCGGCCGGCGTGCACAGGGCACCCGGCGGCGCCCTCGGTGTTCATGTCGGCTTCGACGGTCTCGTGATCGGACACGGGAGTCCTTCCGGTTGGGGTCGGTTTCAGCGGGACGTGCAGGCGGGGCAGGAGCCCCAGTAGGTGACCTCGGCCTCGTCGATGACGAAGCCCGAGTCGTCGGAGGCGGTGAGGCAGGGTGCCTCGCCGACCGCGCAGTCGACGTCGGCGACGGCGCCGCAGGAGCGGCAGACGACGTGGTGGTGGTTGTCGCCGACGCGCGCCTCGTAGCGCGCGACCGAGCCGGTGGGCTGGATCCGGCGCAGCAGCCCGGCGTCGGTGAGCGCGCGCAGGACGTCGTAGACGGCCTGGTGGGACACGACGCCGATGTCGGCGCGCACGGCCTCGATCACCGCGTCGGTGTCGACGTGGGGACGCGCGTGGACCGCCTCCAGCACCGCCAGGCGCGGGCGGGTGACGCGCAGCCCGGCCGTCCGCAGGACGGCGGCAGGATCGGTGGGGACGGGCACGTCACGACCTTCCCTCGTTTTCTTGAACGAGTCAAGAATATCGGCCCGAGTCGCGCTGACCGTCGGTCGTCGTCGGCCCACGTCAGCCCACGTCAGCCCACGTCAGCCCGGCACCGGGACGACGGCGATCGTCCCGGAGGCGTGCTCGACGAGCGGTCCGGCCACCGCCGGGTGGAGCAGTGAGAGCACCCCGTGGTGCCGGGTGCGGCCGACGACGACGAGGTCGGCGGTCCGGGTACGGCGCGGCAGCACGCTGCGGACCCGGCCGTGCTCGAGCTCGAGGGTGAGGTCGACGTCGGGGAACTTCTGCGCCAGGTCGCCCACGACCTCGCCCACGAGCCGGCGGATCTCGGCGATGCCCCGGTCGTCGTCGGTGGGCACGTCGGCCCTGACCGCCACCAGGTCGGGCGACGAGCCGTCGCTGCTCGCGTGGCAGCGCAGCACGGCCAGCGGTAGCCGGTGCAGCGAGGCGTAGCGCAGGCCGAACTCGACGACCTGGTGGGCGTCGCCGGTTCCCTCGACGGCGCACACGACCCCGGTGCCCCGGTCGTCCGGGGACCGGACAACGACGACCGGACACTCGGCCCTCGAGGCGACCGCAGCCCCCACCGACCCGTCGAGCATCGCCACGATCGCGCTGCGCCCCCGCGACCCGAGCACCACCATGGCGGCGTCGTGCGACATCCGGACCAGGTCGCGCGCGGGGTGGTCGTGCAGGTGCATGGTCGTGACCCACAACGTCGGGTGGTGCCGCGTGACCCACCCCACGGCCGCGTCCAGCACCCGCTCGCCCTGCTCCTCGGCGGCCTCGCTCAGCTCGACCAGCTCCGACTCGGCCGCGGTCCACGGGACGTGGGCCCGGGTCGAGTGCGCCAGGCGCAGCTGGCGGGCCTCCAGCGAGGCCTCCCGAGCCGCCCACGCGAGCGCCGCGGAGGAGCCGTCGGAGGAGTCGGGCCCGTCGAGCCCCACGGTGATCGAGCCGGGGCGCGGCGGGGTGATCGTCATGCGACCACGCTGCGGTGGGGCTCGCGTGGCCGCCACGGCCGCAGGCCCCGCCGCGGGTGGGACCAACGGCACCCGTTCGCCGTGCCGGTCACCGATCCGCTCAGTGCGGTCGCGCTGCGACCCCGGTGCCGGTAACCGGTGCGCGGGCCGGTGCGGGTGCCGGTGCGGGGACGGGCACCGGCTCGTGGCCGCGGGTGACCAGGAAGTACTCGCCGATCATGTCGCCGAGCAGCGTCCCGCCGGTGATGTCGCTGGTGACGTGGCCGGCCATGTAGAGGCGCGACCAGTCGATCTCGTCCTGCATCCACCGGTACTCCTCGGCCCGGTGCGGCGCCGTCGCGCTGAGGTACGTCGCCGACGCCGCGCTCGAGGTGGCGTGTCGCGACGGGTAGGAGCACGGGCAGACGTCGCCGGGTGCGACCACGTGGTCGGGGCGCAACGAGGGGTCCACGACGTAGGGCGCGGACTGCTGGTAGCGCGCTCCGAGGGCGTCGGCCACGGTCTTCGACATCGACAGCATGGCGTCGACGTCGGACTTGAGCGCGACACCGGCGGCGGCGGGCAACAGCTCGGCCTGGTCGTGCGCGGCGAGCTTCCAGACGTCCTTCTTGCCGTAGGCCTCCAGCCAGCTCGCGGCCGCGACGCCGGCGGTGTCGCGCGTGAGGGCGATCCGCCGCTCCTGGTCGATCTCCGCGGCCCGGGCCGTGGCCGACGGTGGTCCCGGCAGCGTGTCCTCCAGCCAGGCCACGAACGCCGTGTCGTCGGCCTCGGCGCCGTGGTCGGCCCACCAGCTGGCCAGGTAGTGCCGGGCCGCCGACTGCTGGAGCGCGACCTGGTCGCCGATCGGGGCGATGTCGCGGTCGGGGAAGAGCGGCGGCGGCGGGTCGGCCGCGATCCGGTCCTTCGCCGACGTGCCGGCGAACGCCGCGTGGAGCGACGGGGCGATGCCCCCCGCCACGACGGCGAGCACCGCCAGCACGGTCACGACGCGGAACGCCCGCGACCGGGCCGTGCGTGGTGCGCGCGGCGGCCTCGACGTGGGCGTCATGCGACGGCCTCCCGGGCGTGCAGCTGGCGCCCGCGCAGCTGGCGCACGTCGTTGTCGGGGATGTCGGCACGCAGCAGCGAGGCTGCGGACACGTACTTGGAGAACGACCGTGGGCGGGCCCCCAGGGAGCCGAGCAGGACGTCGGCCGGCGACGGGCGACGTCCGCCCTTGGTCTCCACGAGCACCCATGCCTCGTCGACCCAGACCCGTCCGCCCTCGAGCGTGCACTGGACCCCGAGGTCGAGAGTCACGCGCAGGTGGTCGTCGGTGTCGGCGAGGGTGAGCCTGCGGTAGTCGACGCGCATCGTCGCGCCGAGGGAGGCGACGTCGACGTCGAGCCCGCGGTCGTCGAGGGTCCTCGTCACGAAGGCGGCCTCGACCGGGCCCAGCCGGCCGTGGCGCGCCGGCTCGCTGGGGGTGACCGTCTTGTGGGTGACCCCGCGTCCGTCGCGCGTCTTGACCTCGAAGCGGCACAGCTGGTCCTCGACGTACAGCCGGCTGCGGACCTTCCACCGCCGGCGACGCTGCTGGACGTGGTCGCGGCAGGCGTCGAGCCGTGCGGTGTCGAAGTAGACCGACGAGTACGCGGTGCTGTCCCGTCCGCCGATCGAGAGCACCCGGAACGACGACGCGAGCCGCTCCAGGAAGCTCTCGGCGACCGCTCGGGACACGAGGTACTTGCGGTCGACCCGGGTCATCCGGGCGGCTTCCTCGACGACCTCCTCGAGGCCGACCCGTCCGCGACCGCGAAGGGCGAGCGGGTCGGGGAGGGGCACGCCGAGCAGCGGGGGAGCCGGGTCAGCGCGCACCGGTGGCCTCGCTCTCGGCCACGTCGGCCCGGTCGCTGGCCCGCTGGGCGTCCGACCAGCTCCACCAGCCGTCGTCGACCACGTAGCGCACCGCGATCCGCGTGGTCTCGCGCACGTAGTCGACCTCGTCGACCGTCACGCTGACGGGCTCGACCGAGATGCGCTCGCGCACCAGCGCGCCGATCGACTCGGAGTCGGTGAGGACCCGGTCGAGGGTCACCCGCATGATGCGTGTCGGTGGGGCGGACCGGGACTCGTCGGTGAGCCAGATGGCCACCAGGAGCACGGCGTCCAGGCCGACCACCAGCGCCAGGTTGCGCTCGGGCAGTCCGTTGATCAGGGCCAGGACCAGGGCGACGAAGGTGTAGGCGACGTCCTTGAGCGTGAAGGCCGTGCTGCGCAGCCGCACCAGGCTGAGCAGGCCGAAGAGCCCGAACCCGATGCCGGTCGGGAAGCTGCCCGAGCCGATCGCGGAGACGGCGGCGAACAGCCCGATGTTGAGCGCGGTGAAGACGAGGATCATCTCGGGCGCCGCGACCCGTCGGCGGTAGAGGACCCCGACGAGCAGCAGCATCGACAGCACGTCGAGGCCGAGCCGGGCGGGTCCGTTGAGGTGGTCGAGCACACCCGTCATCACGGTCTGGAGCATCAAGGTCCTTTCGCAGGGAACGCGAGAGGGACACTACGAACGCAACGTGAAGCCTGGATGAATCATCTGCGTCAGGGCTTGACGTCGGGCGTCGCGAGGGGGATCAGCACCGTCACCGTCATGGTGTCGGCGTGGTCGCAGGCCACGTCGTCGAGACGTCCGGACCCACCGTCGTGCCGGGTGTGGTGCCCGGAGCAGCACAGTCGCAGCTGCCCGCCGGCGCCGACCACGAGGCGCTCGACCAGCGAGAGACCGAGGCCGAACCCGTCGCGCGAGCGTGCGCCCGCGGCCCGGGTGAAGCGCCGGGTCGCCGTGGCGAGCAGGTCGGGATCCATGCCCTCGCCGCTGTCGACCACGCGCATGCGGGCGACGGCGTCGACATGGTCGACCGTGACCCGCACCGGTGGCCTGCCGTGCTTGGCCGCGTTGTCGAGCAGGTTGCCGATCAGCTGCTCGGCCGCGGCGTCGGAGAGCGGCACCCGTACGGGCCCGGCCGCCGTCGTCGAGGCCCGGCACGGCCCGGGCTGCCGGTCGAGCGCGTTGCGGCGACTGACGGCCTCGGTGGCGAGCGCCGCGAGGTCGGCGCTGCGGTCCGCGGTGTCCTGGGCCCCTCCGACGTCGAGGAGGTGCTCGGCCAGGGCGACCAGCCGGGTCACGTCGGTCTCGATCTCGGCCAGCACGACCTCGTGCTCGGCCACCGTGCGCGGCCGGCGGCGGGCCAGCTGGACGCGGGTGGTGAGCAGGGTGAGCGGGGTCCTCAGCTCGTGGCTCGCGTCGTTGACGAACTGGCGCTCCCGCTCGAGCGCACCCTCGAGCGCGGCGAGCATCGTGTTGAGCGTGTCGCCGAGGCGGGTGACCTCGTCGTGGCGCTCCGCGGGCACCTCCAGCCGCACGCTCGTGTCACCGGCGATGATCTCCTCGGCTCGGGCGCGGTAGCGCTCCACCGGCTGCAGGGCGAACCGCGCCAATCGGTCGCCGACGAACGCCGTCGCGAGGAGGGCCCCGAAGCCGGCGACGCTGAGCTGCACGAGGAGCTCGAGCAGGGCCTCGTCGCGATGGTTGCGACGGATCGCCACCACCAGGAAGGCGGCGTCCTGCCCCCCGGGAGCGGGCAGCGCGGTGACGTAGACGCGCAGCGGGTCGCGGGTGGTGGGCAGCAGGGCCCCCACGTCGCGCAGCACCGGGCCCCGCAGCGCCGCGGCGGCGGTCGCGGGCAGGACGAGCGCGCCGGACGGGAGCCCGGGGCTTGCCGCCAGGACGTCTCCGTCGCGGTCCAGCACCTGGTAGAGGTCGCCCTCGACGGCACCCCTGACCCCTGACGACACCTGGCCGTCCGGCCCGACCAGCGGAGCCAGCGCGCGGGTCTGCGAGGTCAGGTCGCCGTCGAGCTGGCGGTCGAGGGCGAACTGCACGCGCCAGTAGACGACGGCGCCCATCGCGGTGAGGACGAGCAGCATCGTCGCCGAGAAGCCGGCCACCAGCCGGACCCGCAGTGGCAGCCGTGCCAGGCGGCGGCGCAGCGTCATCCCGGGTCGATCCGGTAGCCCGAACCCCGCAGCGTGGTGATCGTGCTGGTGCCGAAGGGACGATCGATCTTGGCGCGCACCGACGCGACGTGGACGTCGATCACGTTGCTCCGCACGTCGGTGTCGCCGTCCCACACCTCGTCGAGGATGGCCAGGCGGGTGACCAGTCGCCCGGCGCGCGACATCAGCAGGCGCAGGATGTCGAACTCGCGGGCCGACAGGTCGATCGCGGTGCTGCCGCGCCGTACCCGCCGGGAGCCGGGGTCCAGGACCAGGTCACCGACGGCCAGCGGCTCGTCGTACTCGTCGCGCGCCCGGCGGTGCAACGCCTGCAGCCGGGCGACCAGCTCGTCGAGGTCGAACGGCTTGGGCAGGTAGTCGTCGGCACCGGCTCGCAGGCCGGCGACCCGGTCCGGCACGGTGGTCCGGGCGGTCAGCACGAGGATCGGGGTGCGGACCCCGGCCTCACGCAGCCGGCGGCACACGGTGATGCCCTCCATGCCCGGCAGCATCCAGTCGAGGAGCAGCACGTCGTAGCCCGCGTCGCCGAGCCCCGCGAGGTAGGCGGAGCGGCCGTCGGCCACGACGTCGACCGTCCAGCCCAGCTCGACCAGCGACTGCTCGAGGAGGCTCGCCAGGCGGGGCTCGTCGTCGGCGACGAGGACCTTCACGACCCCACGACCCTCGGCTGCGCCACTCCTCGACGGTACCGCTGGTCCGTGAAGGCCCGATGAAGCCCGGTGGGAGCCGCTGTCATTGGACGAAATGAACAAAAGGCCCCGTGGAGCCGGGGCCTTCTGAGTGTCCGAGGGGGGACTTGAACCCCCACGCCCTAATACGGGCACTAGCACCTCAAGCTAGCGCGTCTGCCAATTCCGCCACCCGGACGAGTGCGGTCGAACGTTAGCAAAGACGCGGCCCGGGGACCTCATCGGGGGTCACGACGGCCAGTGCCAGGATGGGGGCATGGAACCCGATCTCGCCGCCCCGTCGTACGACCCGGCCGCGGAGGTCGTCGAGCTGTGCCGTGACCTGATCCGGATCGACACCACCAACTACGGCGAGCGCGACGGCTCGGGCGGCCCGGGGGAGCGCGAGGCCGCCGAGCACGTCGCCGCTCTCCTCGACGAGGTCGGCATCGAGTCGCGCCTGTACGAGAGGACCCCAGGTCGGACCTCGGTCGTCGCCCACTGGGGCGGCGGCTCGGGGGCCGACGCCCGCACCGACCGGCTGCTCCTGCACGGCCACCTCGACGTCGTACCGGCGGCGGCCGAGGACTGGAAGGTCGACCCGTTCAGCGGCGAGGTCCAGGACGGCTACGTCTGGGGTCGCGGTGCGGTCGACATGAAGGACTTCGACGCGATGCTGCTGTCGGTGGTGCGGGCCCGCCAGCGCGCCGGTGCCGTGCCCGACCGGCCGATCGTGCTGTGCTTCACCGCCGACGAGGAGGCCGGTGGCCACCACGGTGCCGAGCAGCTGGTCGAGCACCACCGCGACGAGCTGGAGGGCTGCACCGAGGCGGTCGGCGAGGTCGGCGGCTTCTCGACCACGGTGCGCGGTCGTCGGCTCTACCTCATCGAGGCCGCCGAGAAGGGCATGGCCTGGATGCGGCTCACCGCCCGGGGCACCGCGGGGCACGGGTCGATGATGAACCGCGACAACGCGGTGACCTGCCTGGCCGCGGCCGTGGCGCGCATCGGCGCCCACGAGTGGCCCGTGCGACTGACCCCGACCATGGAGGTGCTGCTCGCGACCGTGGCCGACCTGGCCGGCACCGAGGCCACCCCCGAGAACGCGCCGGCGCTGGTCGAGGAGTTCGGGGGAGCGGCGCGGATGCTCGGCGCGGTGATCCGCAACACCGTCAACCCCACCCAGCTCAGCGCCGGCTACAAGGTCAACGTGGTGCCGACCGACGCGACGGCCCACCTCGACGGCCGCTTCCTGCCGGGCTACGAGGACGAGTTCTTCGCCACGCTGCGCGAGCTGTGCGGCGACGGCATCGAGTGGGACTACTTGTCGCACCAGCAGCCCTGGGAGACGCCGTACGACGGCGACCTGGTGGGGGCGATGACGCGCTCCATCCTGGCCGAGGACCCCGAGGGCCTCGTGGCGCCGTACACGATGAGCGGCGGTACCGACGCCAAGCACTTCCGCCGGCTCGGCCTGCGCTCCTACGGCTTCGCGCCCCTGCGCCTGCCCGCCGACCTCGACTTCACCGCGCTGTTCCACGGCGTCGACGAGCGGGTGCCGGTCGACGCGCTGGAGTTCGGGGCGCGGGTTTTCGACCGGTTCCTGGGCGACCTCTAGGACTGGTCGGCCAGGACGAGGCGGGGGCTGGCTCAGGCCGTGCGGACCGCGCGGATGATCTTGCGGCGCAGGATCACCCGGCGCACGCCGTCGTTGCCGATGCGCACCCGGTCAAGCTCCCAGCCGCCGTGCTCGGCACGCTCGACGAGCAGCTTGGTGACCACGCCGCGCGGGAACTCGCGCGAGAACGAGACCTTGTCGAACTCCCACTCGACGCCCGGGCGGGGTGCTCGGCGTTCTTGACGGGGCATCAGGTGGCTCCTCTCGAGGCGCTGGACACGTCGTCGAGGGCGGCGACGAGCTCGGGGGGCAGCTCCTTGTCGTCGACGTCGAGCGAGCCGCGCAGCTGCTGGGCGGTGCGGGCGCCGACGATCGGGGCGGTGACGCCGGGGCGGTCGCGCACCCAGACCAGGGCGACCTCGAGCGGCGTCCACCCCAGGCCCTCGGAGGCGCGGACGACGGCCTCGACCACGCGGGCGCTCTCGTCGTCGAGGTAGGGCTCGACGAACCCGGCGAAGACCCGGGACGCGCCGCGGGAGTCCGACGGCGTGCCCCCGCGGTACTTGCCCGTGAGCACGCCCCGGCCCAGCGGCGACCACGGCAGGACGCCGAGGCCGAGCGCGTGGCTCGCGGGCAGGACCTCGCGCTCGACGGCGCGGTTGAGCAGGGAGTACTCGACCTGCGTCGAGGCCAGCGTGGCCCGCCCGGGCACGGCGCGCTGCCAGGTCGCGGCCTGGGCGGTCTGCCAGCCGTGGTAGTTGCTGATGCCGACGTACGACGCGCGGCCGGAGGTCACGGCGACGTCGAGGGCCGTCAGGGTCTCCTCGAGCGGCGTGCGGTCGGACCACACGTGGACCTGCCACAGGTCGACGTGGTCGACCCCGAGCCGGCGCAGGGAGGCGTCGAGGGTGGGGAGCAGGCCCCCGCGGGAGGTGTCGGTCACGCGCTCGCCGCCGCGCCGCGAGATGCCGGCCTTGGTCGCCAGCACGATCTCGTCACGCGACACCACGTCACCGATCAGGGTGCCGATCAGCCGCTCGGAGTCTCCGTCGGTGTAGCCCGCGGCGGTGTCGACCAGCGTGCCGCCGGCCTCGGCGAAGGCGATCAGCTGGTCACGGGCCTCGTGCTCGTCGGTGTCGCGGCCCCACGTCATCGTGCCGAGACCCAGGCGCGACACCCGCAGACCGGTGCTGCCCAGGGATCGCTGCTGCATGGCGAAAACCTAGACGACCGGCCCCGGCGCGGATGCGGGGGCACGCGGACCGGTGCCCTAGCGTTCGTCTCGTGGTGGACGTGCTGCAGGCTGTCGTGCTGGGCCTGATCCAGGGTTTGACGGAGTTCCTGCCGATCTCGAGCAGCGCTCACCTACGGATCTTCCCCGAGCTGTTCGGGTGGGGCGACCCAGGTGCCGCGTTCACCGCGGTGATCCAGATCGGCACCGAGCTGGCCGTGCTCATCTACTTCCGCAAGGACATCCTGCGGATCGCGTCGATGTGGTTGCGCTCGCTGGTCAAGCCCGAGCTGCGCGGCCACCTCGACGCCCGGATGGGCTGGTTCATCATCGTCGGGTCGCTGCCGATCGTCGTGCTCGGCGTGCTGCTCAAGGACGTCATCGAGCAGGACTTCCGCAACCTCTACGTCATCGGTGTCCTGCTGATCGTGATGGGCGTCGTGCTCGGCGTCGCCGACCGTTTCGGCGAGACGGACAAGGAGATCAAGCAGATCACCCTGCGCGACGCGCTGCTCATGGGCGGCGCCCAGGCCCTCGCGCTCGTGCCCGGTGTCTCCCGGTCCGGCGCGACGCTCTCGATGGGTCGTGCCCTCGGCTACAACCGCGAGGCGGCCACCCGCTACGCCTTCCTGCTGGCCATCCCCGCCGTCGTCGGGGCCGGGCTGTTCGAGCTCAAGGACATCGGCGGCCAGGCCAACAGCTACGGCGCCGTCCCCACCGCGGTGGCCACGGTCGTGTCCTTCGTCGTCGGGTACGCCGCCATCGCGTGGCTGCTGCGCTACGTCTCGACCCGCTCCTACACGCCGTTCGTGGTCTACCGCATCGCCCTCGGTACGGCGACCCTGCTGCTGCTCGGCGCGGGCGTGCTCACCGCCTGAACCGGCCTGGCTACAGCCACCCCGACCGCTTGAAGAACCAGAACAGCAGGCCCGAGCTGCCGAACATCAGCAGCAACGCGTAGCCGTAGCCGAACTGCCAGGAGAGCTCGGGCATGTGCTCGAAGTTCATGCCGTAGACCCCGGCGATGAGGGTCGGGACCACGACGATGGCGGCGCCGGCCGAGATCTTGCGCATGTCGTCGTTCTGCTGCACCGAGATCGACGCGAGGTGGGCGTCGAAGGCGGTCGAGAGCAGCGTGTCGAGGCTGTCGACGATCTCGGCGGCCTGGGTGAGGTGGTCGACCACGTCGCGGTAGAACGGCGCGGCCTGGCCGTCGACCCCCGGCACCAGGCCCGACGCGAACCGCCGCATGGGCTCGCGCAGGGGCAGCACCGCGCGGCGTACCTCGGCGATCTCACGCTTGAGCGTGTAGATGCGGGCGGAGTCCTGGGTGCGCTGGTCGGAGAAGACCGACTCCTCGACCTCGTCGACGTCGACCTGCAGCTCCTCGACGACGGCGAGGTAGGCGTCGACGACGGTGTCGCACACGGCGTAGACGACCGCGGACGGCCCGTGGGTCAGGACCTCCTCGGACCCCTCGAGGAACTTGCGGGCGTCCTGCAGCTGCGACCCACGGCCGTGACGCACCGTGATGACGAAGTCGTGACCGACGAACATGTTGATCTCGCCGGTCTCGACGGCGTCGTCCTCGTCGACGTACCAGAGCGTCTTGAGCACCAGGAACAGGCTGTCGTCGAACAGCTCGAGCTTGGGGCGCTGGTGGGCCTTGAAGGCGTCCTCGACGGCCAGGCGGTGCAGCCCGAAGGCCTCCGCGACCTCGTTGAGCTCCATCTGGCTGGGCTGGTAGAGCCCGACCCACACGAACCCGTCGCGGTCGGCGGCCGCTCCCCGCAGCGTGGCGTAGTCGTGGACGTGGCAGTCGAGCGACACCCGGGCCCCGCCCTTGTACACGGCGCTGTCCACGATCACGCCGTCACGGTAGTGCCTCTACAGTCCGTTTCATGGCAACCGTGATCCTCGTCCGACACGGCCGGACGACGGCCAACGCGTCGGGCACCCTGGCCGGGCGGCTCCCCGGCGTCCGGCTCGACGACGTCGGCACCGGTCAGGCGCAGCGCACGGGCGAGCGGCTCGCCCCCGTGCCGCTGGCCGCGATCGTCAGCAGCCCGCTCGAGCGCTGCCGGCAGACCGCGAAGGCACTGGTGGCGGCCCGCGAGACCGCGCCGCGGGTGACGACCGACAAGGGCATCAGCGAGTGCGACTACGGCGAGTGGCAGGGCCGGCTCCTGCGCGACCTGGCCAAGGAGCCGCTGTGGAAGACCGTCCAGACCCAGCCGTCGGCCGCGGCCTTCCCCGGCGGGGAGTCGATGCAGACGATGCAGGCCCGGTCGGTGGCCGCCGTACGACGCCACGACGCCGCCATCGAGGCCGAGCACGGGGCCGGCGCGGTGTGGGTGGCGGTCAGCCACGGCGACATCATCAAGTCGGTGCTGGCCGACGCGCTCGGCATGCACCTCGACCTGTTCCAGCGACTCAACGTCGACCCCGCGTCGGTGTCGATCATCCGCTACACCGGGACCCGTCCCTACGTGCTGGCCACCAACACCCACGCCGGCGACCTGTCGTGGCTCGTGCCGCCGCCACCGAAGAAGAAGTCGCGCTCACGTCGTAGCACGGCCACGACCGACGACGCCCCCGTCGGGGGTGGCGCGGGCCCCTCGACCGCGCCCTAGGCTAGGGGAGACATGCCGATCATCCACGCCTTCGACCCGCCGGAACGCTTCGTCGCCGGCACCGTCGGCGAGCCCGGCGCCCGCACGTTCTTCCTCCAGGCCCGCACCGGCGTGCGCGTCACCTCGGTGTCGCTGGAGAAGCAGCAGGTGGCCGCCCTCGCCGAACGCATCGACGAGCTCCTCGACGAGGTGATGTCGACGCAGACCTCGTCCGTGGTCCCCGCGGTCGCGCCGCTCGGCCTCGAGGACAGCGCCCCACTCGAGCAGCCCATCCAGGAGGAGTTCCGCGCCGGCACCATGACGCTGTCGTGGGACCCCGCCGACGAGCGGGTGGTGATCGAGGTCTTCCCCTTCACCGAGGCGGCCGTGGTCTCGCCCGACCAGGTCGACGAGGACTTCGAGGAGCCGGAGCCCGAGGAGCTGTTCCTGGTCCGCATCACCCCGGCGGCGGCCCGCTCCTTCGTGCAGCGCACCGAGCAGGTGCTCGAGGCCGGACGGCCCAGCTGCCCGTTCTGCGGCAACCCGATCGACCCCGACGGCCACCTCTGCGTGCGCGCCAACGGCTTCCGGCGACGCGACCCGCAGGCTCCCTGAGGCCGGTCGACGGCGTGGGAGAGCTGGAGCTGCGCGGGCGCATCATGCCCGCGTCCAACGCGACGTTCCTCGGCGAGCTCGACGGGGTCAAGGTCGTCTACAAGCCGGTCCGCGGCGAGCGCCCGCTGTGGGACTTTCCCGACGGCACCCTCGCCGACCGCGAGGTGGCGGCGTACGCCGTCTCGCAGGCGATCGGATGGGACGTCGTCCCGCGCACGTGGCTGGGGGACGGTCCGCACGGCCCCGGCATGGTGCAGGAGTGGCAGGAGCCCGACCCCGACCAGGAGGCGGTCACCCTGATCCGCACCGGCACCGTCCCCGAGGGGATGCTGCCGGTCTTCGAGGGCCTCGACGACCACGACCGCGACGTCACGCTGGTGCACGAGGACTCCGCGGCCCTGCGACGCATGGCGGTCTTCGACGTGATCACCAACAACGCCGACCGCAAGGGCGGCCACGTCCTGGAGATGTCCGACGGCCACCGCTACGGCGTCGACCACGGCCTGACCTTCCACCACGAGCCCAAGCTGCGCACGGTGCTGTGGGGCTGGCACGGCTACGCCCTCGAGGACGAGCACGTCGCGGGCGTCGAGCGGGTGCTCACCGCGCTGGCCGGCGAGCTCGGCGACACCCTGGCCGACCACCTGACCGATCTCGAGATCGACACGTTCTCGCGGCGCTGCCGCCGGTTGCTCGACCGGGCGGTCATGCCGGCACCCCGCGGCGAGTGGCCCCAGATCCCCTGGCCGCCATTCTGAGTCAATTGGGTCTCCTGACGGCGGTCTCGAGCCGCACGCCCGCACTGCCTGGAGGCGCTGCCGCCGGTCTGGTCCGGCGGGCGTGACCGGCTCGGCGGACCGCCGTCGTCGACGTGCGCCGTGTGGTCGGCTCTTCGTGTGGCCCGGGCGCCTGTGCCATGTGGGGGTCGCACGCCACTTCGTGCCGGGCCCGTCGGCGACGCACCCCGCGCCTGGGTCGGGAGTCGAGCCACGCCCTAGAGTTCCCTCATGCGTTCCTGGTCGGCTCCTGAGGTCCCCACCCTGCCCGTGACAGGCCCGCCGGTGGTCCTCCACGACACCGCGAGCGGGGGCCCGGTCACCGTGACGCCGGCCCACGGCGGCCCGGCCCGCCTCTACGTCTGCGGCATCACCCCCTACGACGCGACCCACCTCGGCCACGCGGCGACCTACGTCGGATTCGACCTGCTCCTGCGGGCCTGGCGCAACGCGGGCCACCAGGTGCGCTACGTCCAGAACGTCACCGACGTCGACGACCCGCTCCTCGAGCGCGCGACCAAGGTGAAGGTCGACTGGGTCGAGCTCGCCGAGCGCGAGACCGAGCTCTTCCGCCAGGACATGCAGGCCCTGCGGGTGCTCCCGCCCGACCACTACATCGGCGCCGTCGAGTCGATCCCGCTGGCCATCGAGATGATCGAGGCGCTCGACGAGGCGGGGGCGATCTACCGGGTCGAGAGCGACCTCTACTACGCCGTCAACGCCGACCCGGCCTTCGGCGCCGAGTCCGGCTACGACCGCGAGACGATGCTCCGGTTCTTCGGCGAGCGCGGCGGCGACCCGGGTCGCCCGGGCAAGCAGGACCCCCTCGACTGCGTCGTGTGGCGCGGTGAGCGCGAGGGCGAGCCGTCGTGGCCCAGCCCGTTCGGCGCCGGACGGCCCGGCTGGCACATCGAGTGCGCCGCCATCGCCCGCCACCACCTCGGCGGCGAGTTCGAGGTGCAGGGCGGCGGCAGCGACCTGGTCTTCCCGCACCACGAGATGTGCGCCGGCCACGCCCAGGTCGTCGAGCCGGGCACCCGCTTCGCGCAGGTCTACAGCCACGCCGGGATGGTCGGCTACGACGGCGAGAAGATGTCGAAGTCGCGCGGCAACCTGGTCTTCGTCTCCGCGCTGCGCAACAGCGACATCGACCCGATGGCCATCCGCCTGGCCCTGCTGCGCCACCACTTCCGCAGCGACTGGGAGTGGGTCGACGCCGAGCTCTTCGAGGCCGTCGACGACGTCACCCGGTGGCGCAAGGCCGTCGCGCTCGGGGCCGGCGCCCCCGCGGCCCCCGTCGTCCAGGAGGTCCTCGCGGCCCTCGCCGACGACCTCGACGCCCCCCGGGCCGTCGCCGCGGTCGACGCGTGGGTCGACGCGACCCTCGGCACCGCCGGGCTCGCCGACACCTCCGACCCCGAGGCCGCCGTGGCGATCCACGCGGTCGTCGACGCCGCCCTCGGCCTGAGCCTCTGACCGGACGCCTCGCGCGTACGGCGTCGGTCAGGCCCCGGTGGGCGGCGGCTGGTCGTCGCCTCGGCGCTTGAGGTAGCGCTCGAACTCGCGCGCGATCGCCTCGCCGGAGGCCTCGGGGAGGTCGGCGGTGTCGCGGGTCTCCTCGAGCGAGCGCACGTAGTCGGCGACGTCCTCGTCCTCCTCGGCGAGCTCGTCGACCCCGCGCTCCCAGGCCCTTGAGTCCTCGGGGAGGTCACCCAGCGGGATCGAGACCTCGAGCAGGTCCTCGAGCTGGCCCAGCAGCGCCAGCGTCGCCTTGGGGCACGGGGGCTGGGCGACGTAGTGGGGGACCGCGGCCCAGTAGGAGACTGCGGGCACGTCGAGGCGCACGCAGGCGTCCTGGAACACCCCGACGATGCCCGTCGGACCCTCGTACGTCGACTGCTCGAGCTTGAGCCGGTCGACGAGCTCCGGCTCGGTCGCCGTGCCGGTGACGGGGATCGGCCGGGTGTGGGGGGTGTCGGCCAGCAGGGCCCCCAGGGTGACGACCAGCTCGCCCCCCAGCTCGTCGCACGCGGCGAGGAGCTCGGCGCAGAACTGCCGCCAGCGCATGTTGGGCTCGATGCCGCGGATGAGGATCACGTCACGGTCGAGGTCGGGCGGCGAGGCCACGGCGATCTGTGTCGTCGGCCACGTGAGGCGCCGGTGGCCGAGGTCGTCGGTGCCGACCATCGGACGGTTGACCTGGAAGTCGTAGAACTCCTCCGGGTCGATCGCGCCCACGACCCGGGCGTTCCACACGACCATGAGGTGGTCGATGACCGAGGACGCGGCGTCGGCGGCGTCGTTCCACCCCTCGAACGCGGCGATGACCAGGGGGTCGACCAGGTCGGGTGTCTCGTCGATCTCGATCACGCGGTCAATCTACTTCGGTCCGCTGCGCCCGCGTCGACGGCGTCGAGAGGCGCGTCGTGCCCGCGTCCGTGCCCGCGTCCACCGCCACCCGCAGGGGTGGCCGGGCGCCGCGCCGGCGCGGAATCATCTCGGGTAGCCGTTGCGTTCACGCCATCCGACCACCCGACCCGTGCCGGGCCGCGATTTCGCGGCGCCAGCGGGCGGTGTCACGATTTGGGAACACTGTCCGCGTCGTGGACGCAGGTTCCTACGCTGTGACGCGGACCGACAAGGAGTCACGTTGCCCGACCTGCGCCCCGACGCCACTGCTGAGCTGACCGCGCTCCTCACCGAGCGGATCGTCGTGCTCGACGGAGCCATGGGCACGGCCATCCAACGCGACCGGCCCTCCGAGGCCGGCTACCGCGGCGAGCGGTTCGCCGACTGGCCCAGCGACCTGCAGGGCAACAACGACCTGCTCACGCTGACCCGGCCCGACATCATCGCCGGCATCCACCGCGAGTACCTCCAGGCCGGCGCCGACATCATCGAGACCAACACCTTCAACGCCAACCGGGTCTCGTTGGCCGACTACGGCATGGAGGAGCTGGCCTACGAGCTCAACGTCGAGGCGGCCAGGCTGGCCAGGTCGGTGGCCGACGAGGTCGCGGCCGAGACCGGCACCAAGCGCTACGTCGGTGGCGCCCTGGGCCCGACGACGCGCACCGCGAGCATCAGCCCCGACGTCAACGACCCCGGCGCCCGCAACGTCTCGTGGGACCAGCTGGTGGCGGCCTACCTCGAGGCGGCGAACGGGCTCGTCGACGGCGGCAGCGACCTGATCTTCATCGAGACGATCTTCGACACCCTCAACGCCAAGGCGGCCATCTTCGCGGTCGAGACGCTCTTCGAGGAGCGCGGACGGCGCTGGCCGGTCATCATCTCCGGCACCATCACCGACGCCTCGGGACGCACGCTCTCGGGCCAGGTCACCGAGGCGTTCTGGAGCTCGGTGCGCCACGCCCGCCCGCTCGCGGTCGGGCTCAACTGCGCCCTGGGCGCCAAGGAGATGCGCCCCTACATCGCCGAGATGAGCCGCATCGCCGACACCTTCGTGTCGTGCTACCCCAACGCCGGTCTGCCCAACGCGTTCGGCGAGTACGACGAGGCCCCCGACGAGACCGCGGCGATGCTCGCCGAGTTCGCCGGTGCCGGCTTCGTCAACCTGGCCGGTGGGTGCTGCGGCACCACCCCCGACCACATCAAGGCGATCGCCGCCGCCGTGGCCGAGCAGCCCCACCGCCCGGTGCCGCACGTCGACCCCGCGATGCGCCTGTCGGGCCTCGAGCCGTTCACGATCGACGGGAGCAGCCTGTTCGTCAACGTCGGGGAGCGCACCAACATCACCGGCTCGGCCAAGTTCCGCAACCTGATCAAGGACGGCGACTACGACACCGCCCTCGCGGTCGCGCTGCAGCAGGTCGAGAACGGCGCGCAGGTCATCGACGTCAACATGGACGAGGGGATGATCGACGGCGTCGCGGCGATGGACCGCTTCACCAAGCTCATCGCCAGCGAGCCCGACATCAGCCGGGTGCCGATCATGGTCGACTCCTCCAAGTGGGAGGTGATCGAGGCCGGGCTCAAGAACGTCCAGGGCAAGGCCATCGTCAACTCGATCTCCATGAAGGAGGGCGAGGAGAAGTTCCGTGAACAGGCGACGCTGGTCAAGAAGTACGGCGCCGCGGCGGTCGTCATGGCCTTCGACGAGGACGGTCAGGCCGACAACCTCGAGCGTCGCAAGACGATCTGCGAGCGCGCCTACCGGATCCTGGTCGACGAGGTCGGCTTCCCGCCCGAGGACATCATCTTCGACCCCAACGTCTTCGCGGTCGCCACCGGCATCGAGGAGCACGCGTCCTACGGCCTCGACTTCATCGAGGCCACGCGATGGATCAAGGCCAACCTGCCGGGCGCCAAGGTCTCCGGCGGCATCTCCAACGTCAGCTTCTCGTTCCGTGGCAACAACCCGGTGCGCGAGGCGATCCACGCGGTCTTCCTGTTCCACGCCATCAAGGCGGGGCTCGACATGGGCATCGTCAACGCCGGCGCGCTCATGATCTACGACGAGGTCGAGCCCGAGCTGCGCGAGCGCATCGAGGACGTCGTGCTCAACCGCCGGCCCGACGCCGCCGAGCGACTGCTCGAGATCGCCGAGGCGCACAACAAGAAGGGCGAGGCCGTCGAGGCCGCGACCGAGGAGTGGCGCGAGCTGCCCGTCGGCGAGCGGATCACCCACGCCCTGGTCAAGGGGATCGACGCCCACGTCGAGTCCGACACCGAGGAGCTGCGCCAGCTCATCGCCGACCGCGGCGGCCGTCCGATCGAGGTCATCGAGGGGCCCCTCATGGACGGCATGAACGTCGTCGGCGACCTCTTCGGCGCGGGCAAGATGTTCCTGCCGCAGGTGGTGAAGTCCGCGCGCGTGATGAAGCGGGCCGTGGCCTACCTGATCCCGTTCATCGAGCAGGAGAAGGCCGACTTCGTCGCCGCCGGGGGCGTCGCCTCCAGCGACAAGGAGACCAACGGCACGATCGTGATGGCGACCGTCAAGGGCGACGTCCACGACATCGGCAAGAACATCGTCGGGGTCGTGCTGCAGTGCAACAACTACGAGGTCATCGACCTCGGCGTGATGGTGCCCGCCCAGAAGATCCTCGACACCGCCGCCGAGGTCGGCGCCGACATCATCGGCCTGTCCGGCCTGATCACCCCGTCGCTCGACGAGATGGTCACGCTCGCCTCCGAGATGCAGCGCCAGGGCCTCACGATCCCGCTGCTGATCGGTGGGGCCACCACGTCGCGCGCCCACACGGCCGTCAAGGTCGACCCCAGGTACGACGGGCCGGTCGTCTGGGTCAAGGACGCGTCACGCTCGGTGCCGACGGCCGCCGCGCTGCTGCACGAGACCAAGCGCGAGACCCTGCTGGCCGACCTCAAGACCGACTACGACGCCCTGCGCGCCCGCCACGCCAACAAGGGCGACCGCAAGCTGGTCTCCTACGACAAGGCCCGGGCTGACGCGACCGTGGTCGACTGGTCGTCGTACACCCCGCCGGCGCCCGCCCAGCCGGGCATCCACGTGCTCGACGACTACGACCTCGCCGAGCTGCGCGACTACATCGACTGGCAGCCGTTCTTCAACGCGTGGGAGATGAAGGGCAAGTTCCCCGACATCCTCAACAGCCCCACCCACGGCGAGGCCGCCCGCAAGCTCTACGACGACGCCCAGGCGATGCTCGACCAGGTGATCGCCGAGAAGTGGATCACCGCCAAGGGCGTCTACGGCTTCCTGCCGGCCGCGGGCGACCCCGACCACGTCGACGACACGCTCGTCTACACCGACGACAGCCGCACCGAGGTCCGCGCGACCCTGCACCACCTGCGCCAGCAGGGCGAGCACCGTGAGGGCGTGCCCCACAAGTCGCTGGCCGACTACGTCGCCCCCGCCGACACCGGCCTCGCCGACCACGTCGGAGGGTTCGCCGTCACCGCCGGCATCGGGCTCCCCGAGCGGGTCCAGGCGTTCAAGGACGACCTCGACGACTACAACGCCATCCTGCTCGAGTCGCTGGCCGACCGGCTCGCCGAGGCCTTCGCCGAGCGCCTGCACCAGCGGGTGCGCACCGAGTTCTGGGGCCACGTCACCGACGAGCAGCTGACCGCCGCCGACCTCATCGCCGAGCGCTACGAGGGCATCCGCCCGGCCCCCGGCTACCCCGCCTGCCCCGACCACACCGAGAAGCTCACCTTGTGGGAGCTCCTCGACGTCGAGGCCGCCACCGGCATCACGCTCACCGAGTCGATGGCGATGTGGCCTGGCGCCTCGGTCTCCGGCTGGTACTTCAGCCACCCGCGGTCGCAGTACTTCGTCGTGGGCCGCCTCGGTCGCGACCAGGTCGCGTCGTACGCCGAGCGCAAGGGCTGGACCCTCGCCGAGGCCGAGCGGTGGCTGTCGCCCAACCTGGGCTACGAGCCCGAGGACTGACGCGGCTGGTCGGGACACCGCCGTCGGCCGGCGGGTCCTTGGCCCTGCGCCCGTGGTCCCGCGGCTGGAATACGTGGAGTCGTAGACCCCCGACCCCGCCCGCACCCTCGCCCGGAGCACCTCGAATCGTCGTGGAGTTCCCCGCGCAGAAGTTCCACGGCACGATCGCCCCTGCCCTGCGGGACCTCGTCGACCGCGAGCTGTTCCAGGTCCTGGACCTGATCTCCTGACCCGGGACCTGACCCGTGGCTACGAGGTCTTCGAGGCCTCCGACATGGACGACAGCGACATCGGGGAGCTGCGGTCCTTCGAGACCGAGCTGGCGATGCTGCTCAGCGAGCAGGACGTCACCGACCTGGTCGAGACCCTGGAGCCGGGCAGCTCGGCCGCCGTGCTCGTGTAGGAGAACCTCTGGGCAGCGCCCTTCGGATCGGCGGTACGCCACGCCGGGGGCCAGCTGGCCGCCAGCGGCCGGATCCCGGTCCAGGCCGCGGTCGGCGCCGCTCTGCCGGCCCCCCGGCGCGCCCGACGAGGACGGGTGACCCACCTCACCTTGGCCGGGCGCCAGCGACCGCAGGAGCGAGCCCCTTCGGTAGCGTGACCGCGACGACGCACACCCGCGTCGCGGTACACGTGGCGGAGGGACATCGTGACGACCGTCTTCTCCAGCGGCGCTGCCGGTCGGCGCCCTCAGGGCGGGGCACGACCGATGAATGCGGTCCTGTGGGACATGGACGGCACCCTCGTCGACACCGAGCCCTACTGGATCGCCACCGAGCACGCGCTCGCCGCCGAGTACGGCGGCACCTGGAGCCACGAGCTCGCGCTGCAGCTGGTCGGCAACGACCTGCTCGAGTCGGGCCGATTCATCCGCGAGCACATGCCCCTGCCGCTGAGCCCCGAGGAGATCGTCGAGCGGCTGCTCGACGGCGTGGTGGCCCTGGTCGAGCAGGAGGTGCCGTGGCGCCCCGGCGCCCGCGAGCTGCTGGCCGACCTGGGTCGGGCCGGGGTGCCGTGCGCGCTGGTGACGATGTCGTACGAGCGGTTCGTCGCGCCGATCCTCCAGGCCCTGCCGGCCGGGTCGTTCCAGGTCGTGGTGACCGGTGACCAGGTCGAGCGCGGCAAGCCCCACCCCGAGCCCTACCTCCACGCCGCCCGGCTGCTCGGGGTCGACGCCACCGACTGCCTCGCGATCGAGGACTCCGACACCGGGTGCCGCTCGGCCGAGGCCGCGGGCTGCACGGTACTCGCGGTGCCCCACCACGTGGCCGTCGAGCCGGGGGAGCGCCGGGTGTTCGCCGACACGCTGGTCGGGCTCGGGCCGGCCGACCTCGCGGGTTTGTTGCTGCCGGTGTGACCTCGGGGGGTCGAGCACGCGTGCGCGGTGCGGCCGGTGTGGTCTCGAGACGGTCGCGGGCGACCTCCTCGACCACCGTGGCTCCTAGGGAGCGGCCACGTCGACCGCGAGGTCGGACACCACGGTCTCGACCCGCTCCGGCAGTGGCGGAGGGGTGCCGCCCCAGGCCGGGCAGAGCGCCTGGTGCGCGCACCAGGCGCACAGCGGACCCCGCTGCGGCTGCCAGTCACCGGTCTGCTCGGCGAGCCGGATGGCCCGCCAGATGGCCTCGACCTTGCGCTCGGTGGCGAGCAGGTCGGCCTCGTCGGGCTCGTAGGTGATCAGCTCGCCGCTGCCGAGGTAGACGAGCTGGAGCAGGCGCGGCACGACGCCGCGGGTGCGCCAGATTGCCAGCGCGTAGAAGCGCAGCTGGAAGAGCGGCTTGCCCTCGAAACCCTCGCGGGGTCCCTTGCCGCTCTTGTAGTCGACCACCCGCAGCGCGCCGTCGGGCGCCTGGTCGACCCGGTCGACGTAGCCCCGCAGCAGCAGCTTGGAGTCGAGCAGCGCCTCGACGTAGAGCTCGCGCTCGGCCGGCTCGAGGCGCGTGGGGTCCTCGAGGTCGAACCAGCGCCGCACGGAGCGGCGGCACGACAGCAGCCACTCGAGCACGTCGGGGGCGTCGCCGTCGGGGAACAGCAGGCCGGCCTCGGGCTCCTGGTCGAGCAGCCGTTGCCACGCGGTCTGCACCAGTGCCTCGGCCCGCTCGGGGGTGCGCTCGGCGGCGGGCAGGTCGAAGACGTCCTCGAGGACCTGGTGGACGACGGTGCCGCGCAGGGCGTCGACCGACGGTGGCTCGGGCAGCCGGTCGACGGTGCGGAAGCGGTAGAGCAGCGGGCAGCTGAGGAAGTCGGCGGCGCGGCTGGGCGACAGCGCGCCGAGGACGTCGACGCCGTCGACCCTGGTCGAGACGCGCTCGGCCGGGGACGGCCGGCCGCCGCGGGTCTGCTGGTCGCTCGTCACGCCGCCCAGCGTAGAGCGGTGCACCGACATAGGCTGGGCCCATGGATCCGGACGTGGCGCGAGCCCGCGGAGCCGTGCGCGTCGGCCGCCTCGGATCGACCGAGGTCCTCGTGTCGGGCTCGTGCCTGGCGGTGGTCGGCCTGATCGCCGTCGCCTTCGCACCCCGGGCCGAGCGCCTGGTGCCCGGGCTGGGCGCGACCGCCTACGTCGTCGGCGCCCTGGTCGGGGTTCTCGTCTACGCCGCCGCGCTCGCGCACGAGGCCGCCCACGCGGCCGTGGCCCGCCGCCACGGGCACCCCGTGCCGGCGATCGTGCTCAGCATGGCCGGCGGCCGCACCCGGGTCGACGGTGAGTCGGCCACCCCCGTCGAGGAGGCCGTGACCGCGGTGGTCGGGCCGCTGGCGTCGCTCGCCCTGGGCCTCGTGGGCCTCGGTGCGCGGCTGACGGTCGACGACGGCGTCCTGGCCCTCACGCTCGAGGCGCTGGTGCTGGCCAACCTCGTCATCGGGGTCCTCGACCTGGTGCCGGCGCCGCCGCTCGACGGCGGTCGGGTCGTCAAGGCCGTCGCCTGGCAGCTGGCCGGGTCGCCGCGTCGTGGCGCGATCGCCGCTGCGTGGGTGGGCCGGGGCGTGGCCGGCGTCCTGCTGCTCGTGCCGTTGCTGGTCGTCGCGCCGCTCGCCGGCCGGGAGCCCCGGGTCGTCGACTACGTCGTGTGCGTGGGGCTGGCGCTGCTGCTGTGGACGACGGCGACCAACGACCTCACGGTCAACCGGATGCGCCTGCGCCTGGCCGGCATCGACCTGGCCTCGGTGGCCCGCCCGCCGCTCACGGTCGCCCCCGAGACGTCGCTGGCCGAGGCGCTGAGCCTCGCCGACGCGCAGGACGCCGGGGGCATCGTCGTCGTCGACCCCGCGGGTCGCGCGCTCGGGCTCGTCGAGACGCCGACGGCCGACGACGTCGCCCGCGGTGCGGTCCGCTCGGTCGCCTCCCACCTCGACGACGGGCTGAGCCTGCCGGTCGACGTCACCGGCGACGAGCTGCTCGCCGCCGTACGCCGCCGGCCCGCGCCCGCCTACCTGCTGGTCGACCCGGCGGGAGCCCCCCTGGGCGTGCTGTCGCTGCGCGACCTCGACCACGTGGTCCGGCTGCGCCGCCGGTGACCACGCGCGTGACCACGCGGGTGAGCACGCGGGTGAGCACGGATTGGGGAGGGACCCCGTCGGGGCCGGTAGGGTTCCGCGGTGCCCGAGAGTCCTGCTGACCGCCCGTCCGACCACCAGGACGTCACGCCCGAGGCCTGGTCGGGGGTGCACCGCGGTCCGCTGCGCGAGGGTGAGTGGGTGCGCCTGGTCGACGGCAAGGGGCGGCGCCACAACATCGCGCTCGAGGCGGGCAAGCGGTTCTTCTCCAACCGCGGCCACGTCGAGCACGACGAGATGATCGGGCGCGAGGAGGGGTTCACCGTGACGGCCTCGACCGGTGGCGAGTACCTCGTCTTCCGGCCGCTGCTCTCGGAGTTCGTCGTGTCGATGCCGCGCGGCGCCGCGGTGGTCTACCCGAAGGACGCCGCCCAGATCGTGGCGATGGCCGACATCTTCCCCGGTGCCGACGTGGTCGAGGCCGGCGTCGGGTCGGGGGCGCTGACCTGCTCGCTGCTGCGCGCGGTCGGCCCGCACGGCACGGTGACGTCCTACGAGCGGCGCGAGGAGTTCGCCGACGTCGCCCGCCAGAACGTGCGCCAGTTCTTCGGCGGTGACCACCCCGCCTGGCAGCTGCGGCTCGGCGACCTGGCCGAGGAGCTGCCCGCCTCCGGTGCCCGCTGCGACCGGATCATCCTCGACATGCTCGCCCCCTGGGAGTGCCTCGACGCCGCCGCCGACGCGCTGCGCCCGGGTGGCATCGTCTGCGCCTACGTCGCGACCACCACCCAGCTGTCGCGCTTCACCGAGACCGTCCGGGTGCACGGCGGCTTCACCGACCCGCAGGCGTGGGAGTCGCTGGTGCGTGACTGGCACGTCGAGGGCCTCGCGGTCCGGCCGGGCCACAAGATGATCGGGCACACCGCGTTCCTGGTCACCGCGCGCCGGATGGCCCCGGGCCAGAAGGCGCCGATGAAGAAGCGTCGGCCGGCGCCCGGCGCCTACGGCGCCGACTACACCGGCCCGCGGCCCGCCGACGTCCCGCTGGACCTGCCACCGGACGTCTACGTCGACGAGCCGTGAGGCCGTTCCTGCTGCTCTCGATCCGCGCCGAGCAGGCGGCCGCCGACGACGAGCACGCGGCGTTCGCCCGGTTCCTCGAGGTCGAGCCGCACGAGGTGGAGCGCCGGCACCTGGGCGTCGACGACGTCGGTGACGTCGCCGGGCGGCTCGACGACTGGTCGGGCGTCCTGCTCGGTGGCGGGTCGTTCACCTGGTCCGACGCGCCGGAGACCAAGTCCGCCGTCCAGCACCGCGCCGAGCGCGACCTGACGCCGGTCCTGGACGCCGTGGTCGAGGCCGACCACCCCTTCCTCGGCGCCTGCTACGGCATCGGCACCCTCGGCAGCCACCAGGGCGGGCTGGTCGACCGCAGCCACCCCGAGCCCGTCGGCCCGCTGACGGTCACCCTGACCGACGTCGGGCTCGCCGACCCGCTGATGGCCGGGGTGCCCCGCCGCTTCACGGCGTACGGCGGGCACAAGGAGGCGCTGACCCGCCCGCCCGCCCACGTCGTCGTGCTCGCCACCTCGCCCGCGTGCCCGGTGCAGGCCTTCCGGGTCGGCCGCCACGTCTACGCCACCCAGTTCCACCCCGAGCTCGACCTGGCCGGGCTGCACACGCGCATCGACACCTACGCGACGTTCGGCTACTTCGACCCCTCCGAGGCCGCCACCCTGCGCGCGGCCGGGGCCGAGGTCGACGTCACCCACCCGATGACGATGCTTCGCAACTTCGCCCGCCGCTACGGCCGCTGACCCTTCGGTTTACCCGCCCTGACCCGGACGGTGACGAGAATGTGACCCACCGGGGTGGGATTGCTCCCTCGGGGCGACGTCGGCGCGGGTATGGTCAGAAGGACAGGAGGTGGACCGAATGTCGAGCACGGGTGACGGTTCCAGCACGGGTGGACGCAACGCGGACGAGCTGGTGGCTCAGGTGCGGTTCCTCGAGGCCGAGGTGGGTGAGCTGCGTCGTCGGCTCTCCGACGGCCCGGTGTCCGCACGAGGCCTCGAGCTGCGTCTGGCAGACACGCAGCGGTCGCTGGCGGCGGTGACGTCGCAGAACGAGCGGCTCGCCCAGACGCTGCGCGAGGCGCGCGACCAGATCACCAAGCTCAAGGAGGAGGTCGACCGCCTGGCCCAGCCGCCTGCCGGCTTCGGCACCTTCTTGGCCCGCAACGACGACGACTCGGTCGACGTCTTCACCGGTGGTCGCAAGCTGCGCGTCAACGTCAGCCCCGGCGTCGACCTCGACACGCTCCAGCGTGGCCAGGAGGTCATGCTCAACGAGGCCCTCAACGTCGTCGGCGCCATGGAGTTCGAGCAGGTCGGCGAGGTCGTGATGTTCAAGGAGGTGCTCGCCGACGGCGACCGCGTCCTGGTCATCGCCAACGCCGACGAGGAGCGCGTCGTGCGCATCGCTGAGCCGCTGCGCGCGACCAAGCTGCGCGCCGGTGACTCGCTGCTGCTCGACTCCCGGGCCGGCTACGTCTACGAGCGGGTCCCCAAGTCCGAGGTCGAGGAGCTCGTGCTCGAGGAGGTGCCCGACATCGACTACTCCGACATCGGCGGCCTCTTCAGCCAGATCGAGACCATCCGCGACGCGGTCGAGCTGCCCTACCTGCACCCCGAGCTCTTCATCGAGCACGAGCTCAAGCCGCCCAAGGGCGTGCTCCTCTACGGCCCTCCCGGCTGCGGCAAGACCCTCATCGCCAAGGCGGTGGCCAACAGCCTGGCCAAGAAGGTCGCGGCCAAGACCGGCCAGGAGGGCAAGTCCTACTTCCTCAACATCAAGGGCCCCGAGCTGCTCAACAAGTACGTCGGCGAGACCGAGCGGCACATCCGCCTGGTCTTCCAGCGTGCCCGTGAGAAGGCCAGCGAGGGCACCCCGGTCATCGTGTTCTTCGACGAGATGGACTCGCTGTTCCGCACCCGAGGCTCCGGGGTCTCCTCCGACGTCGAGAACACCATCGTCCCGCAGCTGCTCAGCGAGATCGACGGCGTCGAGACCCTCGAGAACGTCCTGGTCATCGGCGCCTCCAACCGCGAGGACATGATCGACCCCGCGATCCTGCGCCCCGGCCGCCTCGACGTGAAGATCAAGATCGAGCGCCCCGACGCCGAGTCGGCCCGCGACATCTTCAGCAAGTACCTCACCGCGTCCTTGCCGCTGCACGCCGACGACCTCGCCGAGTTCGGTGGCGACCGCGACGCCTGCGTCGCCGGGATGATCCAGGCGACCGTCGAGCGGATGTACACCGAGACCGAGGAGAACCGCTTCCTCGAGGTGACCTACGCCAACGGCGACAAGGAGGTCCTGTACTTCAAGGACTTCAACTCCGGCGCCATGATCCAGAACATCGTCGACCGGTCCAAGAAGATGGCCATCAAGGACCTCCTCGACCACGACCAGCGCGGCCTGCGCGTCTCGCACCTGCTCCAGGCGTGCGTCGACGAGTTCAAGGAGAACGAGGACCTCCCCAACACGACCAACCCCGACGACTGGGCCCGCATCTCCGGCAAGAAGGGCGAGCGGATCGTCTTCATCCGCACGCTCATCACCGGCAAGCAGGGCACCGAGCCGGGCCGGTCGATCGACACCGTCGCCAACACGGGTCAATACCTCTGACCCCACGTTGGTCGAGGAGGTCGCGCTAGCAACCGTCACGAGACCACCCACCGCAGGTACGGACCGGCTTGACCCACAGGCTGCGGTCGGGGCTCTCGTGGCGGCCGCGGGCGGCCTCCTCGACCACCGTGTGGTCAGGACGGCCTCCTCGTGGGGTCAGGCTGGGCTAATGGCCATCAGGCGGGTCGCCCAGCCCCAGGGACGGCTGAGGCGCGGGCCGGGCAGGTAGAACTGATCGACGGCGGTGACCTCGAACCCGGCCGCGGTCACCAGGGCCGGTACGTCGCGGGTGAGGTGGCAGCCGGCGAAGACGCGGCGCTGAGCCGGCTCGAGGCGGCGCTGCCAGCGCGCGACCCCGGCGTCGGGGGAGCGGCCGTGCTCGAGCACGTGCAGCGACCCGCCCGGGGCGAGCACGCGGCGTACCTCGGCCAGGGCCAGGGCCGGGTCGGGGATCGTGCAGAGCGAGAAGGTGCACAGCGCGGCGTCGTACGACGCGTCCGCGGCCGCGAGGTGCTGGCCGTCGAGGCCGACGCGCTGCACGGGGACCGGCGCGGCCGCGCGTCGCTGCGCGGAGAGGTCCCACCCGGCCTCGGACGGCTCGACCGCGTCGAGGGACACGACCGCGGCGGGCAGCTTCTCCAGGTTGAGGCCGCTGCCGAAGCCGATCTCGAGGACCCGTCCGGCCAGCCCGGCACAGACCAGCTGCCGCTGCTTCATCACCTGCCCCACCGAGAGGGCGCGGTCGGTGAGGCGGGGGACCACGCGTTCGTTCCACACGGTCTCACCGTAGGCCCGACCGCCCGGTAGGTTCGCCGGATGCGCCGTCACTTCCTGCTCCGCCGCACCCTCGCGCGCACCCTGCTCCGGCTGGCCCGGTGGCGAACGGCCGGAGAGGTGCCGCGACGCGGCATCCTCGTCGGGGCCCCGCACACGTCCAACTGGGACTGGGTGCTCACCATGCTGCTCGCGTGGGACAGCAGCGTGCAGATCCGGCTGCTGGTCAAGCACTCGTTCTTCAAGGGCCCGTTGGGCGTGTTCATGCGCGCCACCGGCGCGGTCGAGCTCGACCGCGCCAACCCGGGCGCCACCATCAAGACCCTGCTCGCCGACGCCGAGGAGGACGAGACCTTCCTGCTCGGCATCGCCGCCGAGGGCACCCGCAGCAGGACGGACTACTGGAAGTCCGGCTTCTACCGGATCTCGCAGCAGACCGGCATCCCCGTCACCCTGGCCTACCTCGACAAGCCGTCGCGCACCGTCGGGTGGGGCCCGACGTTCAGCCTGACCGGCGACGTCGGGGCCGACATGGACCGCATCCGCGCGTTCTACGCCGACAAGACCGGCATCCGCCCCGAGCTCACCACCCCGCCGCGGCTGCGCGAGGAGGACCGGCCCGCCTCCTGAGCGAGCCGGACGGGCGGCAGCCGATCGGCACCGACCCCGTACGCTCGACATCATGAGCGTCCGCCGCGTGATGGGCACCGAGATCGAGTACGGCATCTCGGTCGTCGGCCAACCCCTGGCCAACCCGATGGTGGCGTCGTCGCAGGTCGTCAACGCCTACGCGACCTCGACGGTCAAGGCGCGACGGGCCCGCTGGGACTTCGAGGAGGAGTCGCCGCTGCGCGACGCCCGTGGCTTCGACATGTCGCGCGGCATCGCCGACCCCAGCCAGCTCACCGACGAGGACATGGGCCTGGCCAACGTCATCCTCACCAACGGCGCGCGCCTCTACGTCGACCACGCCCACCCCGAGTACTCCACGCCCGAGGTGACCACGCCCCTCGACATCGTGCGTTGGGACAAGGCCGGCGAGCAGGTGATGCTCGACGCGACGCTGCGTGCGGCCCAGCTGCCGGGCGCGCCGCAGATCCTGCTCTACAAGAACAACACCGACAACAAGGGCGCCTCCTACGGCGCCCACGAGAACTACCTGATGCGGCGCTCGACGCCGTTCGCCGACATCGTGCGCCACCTCACCCCGTTCTTCGTCAGCCGGCAGGTCGTCACCGGCGCCGGCCGCGTCGGCATCGGCCAGGACGGGCGCACGCACGGCTTCCAGGTCAGCCAGCGTGCCGACTTCTTCGAGGTCGAGGTCGGGCTCGAGACCACCTTGAAGCGCCCGATCATCAACACCCGCGACGAGCCGCACGCCGACCCCGACAAGTACCGCCGGCTCCACGTGATCATCGGCGACGCCAACCTGTCCGAGGTCTCGACCTACCTCAAGGTCGGCACCACCGCGCTCGTGCTGGCGATGATCGAGGAGAAGTTCATCTCCGTCGACCTCGGCGTCGACTCGCCGGTCGCGGGCCTGCGCGCGATCTCGCACGACCCGACCCTGCAGCAGACCGTCACCCTCCACGACGGACGCAGGCTCACCGGCGTACAGCTGCAGATGGAGTACCTCGACCTGGCGCGCAAGTTCGTCGAGGACCGCTACGGCGCCGACGCCGACGCCCAGACCGTCGACGTCCTGGCGCGGTGGGAGTCGGTGCTCGACCGCCTCGAGCGCGACCCGATGCTCTGCGCCCGCGAGCTCGACTGGGTCGCCAAGCTCAAGCTGCTCGAGCAGTACCGCACGCGCGACGGCCTCGACTGGGACGACGCCAAGCTGCAGCTCATCGACCTGCAGTACTCCGACATCCGCCCCGAGAAGGGCCTCTACCAGCGCCTGGTCGCCGGCGGCCGGATGGAGCGGCTGCTCGACCAGCAGTCGGTCGACGACGCCATGCACGACCCGCCGACCGACACCCGCGCCTACTTCCGCGGCCGCTGCCTGGAGAAGTACGCCGAGCACGTCGCGGCCGCCTCGTGGGACTCGGTGATCTTCGACCTCCCGGGGCGCGAGTCTCTGCAGCGGGTCCCCACGATCGACCCGCTGCGCGGCTCCCGCGCCCACGTCGGCGACCTGCTCGACCGCTGCGACACCGCCGAGCAGCTGTTCTCGGCCCTGACACGCACCTAGGACGATAGTCGTGGACGTTCTGCACCGACCCCGGGTCGGTGCAGAAGGTCCACGACTATCGGGGCCGCGATCTCGACGACTCTCCCTCCGGGTGCGAGATGTCCGTCGAAACCGTCGGGCCTACTGAGTAGGGTCGGACCATGGCCCAGGAGCAGAAGCAGCCGCGCAAGTCGCAGGAGACCGAGGAGACCACCGAGGTGGCCCCCGAGACCGACGTCGCCGAGCGCAAGGAAGCCCTCGACAGCGAGGTCGACGACATCCTCGACGAGATCGACGAGGTCCTCGAGTCCAACGCCGAGGACTTCGTGAAGTCCTTCATCCAGAAGGGCGGGGAGTGACGGAGTGAACGACTCCCGACTCCCGTCGGCCTACCTGCGACCCGGCACGTCGTCGTTCAGCGACTTCCTCGCCGAGCAGGCCCCCGACCTGCTGCCCGGCACCCGCGCGGTGCCGCAGGGCAACGCCGGCGACCTCGCACCGCACGGCACCACCATCGTCGCAGCGACCTTCCCCGGCGGCGTCGTGCTGGCCGGTGACCGGCGCGCCACGATGGGCAACATCATCGCCCAGCGCGACATCCAGAAGGTCTTCCCGGCCGACGAGTTCTCCGCGGTCGGCATCGCCGGCACCGCCGGGCTCGCGATCGAGATGGTCCGGCTGTTCCAGGTCGAGCTCGAGCACTACGAGAAGATCGAGGGCTCGACGCTGTCGATGGACGGCAAGGCCAACCGTCTCTCGGCCCTGATCCGCGGCAACCTCGCGATGGCGATGCAGGGCCTGTCCGTCGTCCCGCTCTTCGCCGGCTACGACGTGCGCGCCGACCAGGGCCGCATCTTCAGCTACGACGTCACCGGCGGTCGCTACGAGGAGACCGCCTTCCACTCAGTGGGCTCGGGGTCGCTGTTCGCCCGTGGCTCGCTGAAGAAGCTCTACCGCGACGACCTCGACGCCACGTCGTGCGTCGAGGTGGTCGTCCAGGCGCTCTACGACGCCGCCGACGACGACTCCGCCACCGGCGGCCCCGACCTGACGCGCCGGATCTTCCCGGTCGTCCAGGTCATCACTGCCGAGGGCGGTCACCGGATGCCTGACGACGAGGTCGCGGCGATCGCCGACCGGGTGATCAACGCCCGCATGGCCCGCCCCGACGGGCCCACGGCCCCCCTGACCGGAGGTGACCGCGCATGAGCACGCCGTTCTACGTCTCGCCCGAGCAGCTGATGAAGGACCGCGCCGACTTCGCCCGCAAGGGCATCGCCCGCGGTCGCTCCGTGGTCGCCGTCCAGTACGCCGACGGCGTGCTGTTCGTCTCCGAGAATCCCTCGCAGGCACTGCACAAGGTCTCCGAGATCTACGACCGCATCGCCTTCGCCGCGGTCGGGCGCTACAACGAGTTCGAGAACCTCCGCATCGCCGGGGTCCGCCTCGCCGACATGCGCGGCTACTCCTACGACCGGCGCGACGTCACCGGCCGCGGCCTGGCCAACGCCTACGCCCAGACCCTCGGCACCATCTTCTCCAGCGGCGGCGAGAAGCCCTACGAGGTCGAGATCTTCGTCGCCGAGGTCGGCGACTCCGCCGAGGGCGACCAGCTCTTCCGCCTCACCTACGACGGTCAGGTCGCCGACGAGCACGGGTTCGCGGTCATGGGCGGCCAGGTCGAGCAGGTCGCGACCGCTCTGGAGTCGACGTTCACCGAGCGCGCCCCGCTCGCGGACGCGCTGGCCGGCGCGGTCAGCGCGCTCGGCCAAGGCGAGGCCGGGCAGCGGATCATCCCGACCCGCGACCTCGAGGTCGCCGTCCTCGACCGCACCCGGACCCAGACCCGCAAGTTCGTCCGGCTCACGCCGGCGCGACTCGACGCCCTGCTCGGCGAGCGCGGACCCGCCACGCCGGGCGAGCGCACCTCCGGCGACGGACGCCGGGAGGGCGGTGGGTCGTCGGTGCCGCTGGTCGACGACCCGGCCGACCCCACCGACCAGGTCAGCGGCAGCGTCGCCCCGCTCGAGGACCCCACCTCGGGCGAGCCGCCGATCGCCCCGCCCACGTGACCCACGGCCCGGGGCCGACGCCCTGGCAGCGGGCCGGCGACGACGAGGTCGCCTACGACGGCTTCGCGCGCATCCTGCGCCGACCGCTGCTGCTGCCCGACGGCCGTCAGGCGGTCTGGGACATCCACGACAGCCCGCCGACGGTCTCGGTGCTCGCGCTGACCGACGACCACCACGTCGTGCTCGTCGAGCAGTACCGCCCCGGCCCCGACCGCGTCGTGCTGTCGCTGCCCGGCGGCCTGGTCGACCACGGGGAGGAGCCGGTCGCGGCGGGCCTGCGTGAGCTGCGTGAGGAGACCGGCTACGCCGTCGGCGCCGCCGAGCTCGTGGCCAGCATCGATCCGCCCAGCCACACCCAGCCGCGCCACGTGGTGCTCGCCCGCGGGGCCCACCACGTCGGGGCCCAGCGCCTCGACGAGCTCGAGGAGATCGACGTCGTGCTGATCCCGGTCGCCGAGCTGCGGCGGCGGCTGCCCACCGGTCGGCTCGGCGCCACCGAGCAGACCTACCTCGCTCTCGACCACGCCGGGCTGCTGTAGGACCGGTCGCTCGTCGGTGGGCTCGCGCGACGTCCGCGCGCTGCTCGCGGAGGGCTGCCGCGGTCTGGTCGTGCGCGGCCGACCCGCGCGGGAGCCCTCCGACCGCTCCGTACGCCGGCCGGTGCGGTCGCGTTGCGGGAAAGTTGCGGACGGCCTGGCCAGACACCCCTCCGGAGTGGGTCCGGGCCCGTAGTGTTGGGTCATGGACCGGCGCATCTTCGGCATCGAGAACGAGTACGGCGTGACGTGCACGTTCAAGGGGCAGCGTCGGTTGAGCCCCGACGAGGTCGCCCGCTACCTGTTCCGCAAGGTCGTCAGCTGGGGGCGCAGCAGCAACGTGTTCCTGCGCAACGGCGCTCGGCTCTACCTCGACGTCGGCAGCCACCCCGAGTACGCCACGCCCGAGTGCGACGACGTCGCCGAGCTGGTCACCCACGACAAGGCGGGGGAGCGGGTGCTCGAGGGGCTGCTCCTCGACGCCGAGCAGCGCCTGCACGACGAGGGCATCGCCGGCGAGATCTACCTGTTCAAGAACAACACCGACTCCGCCGGCAACTCCTACGGCTGCCACGAGAACTACCTGGTCGGGCGCGCCGGCGAGTTCAGCCGGCTGGCCGACATCCTGATCCCGTTCCTGGTGACCCGCCAGATCGTGGTGGGCGCCGGCAAGGTCACCCAGACCCCGCGCGGGGCGTCCTACAGCGTGAGCCAGCGCGCCGAGCACATCTGGGAGGGCGTCTCGAGCGCCACCACCCGCAGCCGTCCGATCATCAACACCCGCGACGAGCCGCACGCCGACGCCGAGAAGTACCGCCGTCTGCACGTCATCGTCGGCGACTCCAACATGAGCGAGACGACCACGATGCTCAAGGTCGCCAGCTGCGACCTGGTGCTGCGGATGATCGAGGAGGGCGTGGTGATGCGCGACCTCACCATGGAGAACCCCATCCGCGCGATCCGCGAGATCTCCCACGACGTCACCGGGCGCCGCAAGGTGCGCCTGGCCAACGGCCGCGAGGCCAGCGCCCTCGACATCCAGGGCGAGTACCTCGCCAAGGCCCGCGACTTCGTCGACCGCCGCCAGATCAGCACCCCGCTCATCGAGCGCACCCTCGACCTGTGGGAGCGCGGCCTGAAGGCCGTCGAGTCCGACGACCTCGGCCTGGTCGACACCGAGATCGACTGGGTCATCAAGCTCAAGCTCATCGAGCGCTACCGCGCCAAGCACGGGCTGCCCCTGGGCCACGCCCGCATCGCCCAGCTCGACCTGGCCTACCACGACATCCACCGCAGCCGCGGCCTCTACTACCTGCTCGAGAAGCGCGGCCAGGTCGCGCGGGTCAGCACCGACCTGAAGATCTTCGAGGCCAAGTCGGTGCCCCCGCAGACCACCCGCGCCCGGCTGCGCGGCGAGTTCATCCGCAAGGCCCAGGAGAAGCGCCGCGACTTCACCGTCGACTGGGTCCACCTCAAGCTCAACGACCAGGCCCAGCGCACGGTGCTGTGCAAGGACCCCTTCCGCGCCACCGACGAGCGGGTGCAGCGGCTCATCGACGGCATGTGAGAGCGCGGCCGCGTCGGTTCCGCGCCGCCCTGTGCGTCGGGTACGGCGGCCACAGGACCGCCGGGTAGGCTGCCGACGCTCGCCAGCGCGGCCCCGCGCCGCCGGCGGGTCGTCCACCCGAAGCCAGCATCGAAGGTTGAACCCGTGCTCCGAGGTACCCGTCCCACCGCCACGCTCGTGGCGTCCCTGGTCGTCCTGACCGGGGCCCTGACCGCGTGCGGCGGCTCCGACACGCCCGGCACCGGCCTGGAGTTCGCCGACCGGCTGGACGCCGTGACCATCTCCGGCGACATCGGTGACGCCAAGCTCGACTTCAAGCAGCGGATGTCGGCCGACGAGGTCGAGTCCGACACCCTGGTCACCGGCACCGGGGCGGCGCTCAAGGACGGCGACAAGGTCTTCGTCAACTACGTCGTCGGTGACGGCTACACCCGCAAGGCCGCGATCGACAGCTTCGGCGCGGACGCGCCCGCCGTCGAGGTGACGGTGGGAGCCACCAACGACACCCCCCAGAGCTTCGACGACGTGCTCACCAACGCGATCGGCTCCTTCGTCAAGGCCGGCGTCACCAAGGGCTCCCGCATCGCGGTGACCGGCGACCCGAAGGCCGTCCTCGGGCCGTTGTCCGAGGCCCAGGTGGTCGCCGAGGGCCTGGTCGCCCAGGGCATCGGCAACGCCGACGGCCTCGTCGTGGTGATCGACGTGGAGGACGTGAAGGTCCTCGACGGGCCTGAGGGCACCGTCGGCAAGAGCCCCGGCTGGGCGCCCCAGCTCGTCTTCAACGGCAACGGCCCCACCGGCTTCGACTTCGCCGGCGTCGAGGAGCCCGCCGAGAAGGCCAAGCTCGTCTACTCCGCGCTCAAGACCGGCCCCGGCAAGAAGGTGGAGAAGGGCGACCTGGTCGTCCTGGACTACCTCGGCGCCGTCTACGGGCGCACCAAGCCCTTCGACGAGTCCTACAGCAAGGAGCCCATCTCCTCGCCGGTGGGCGGGTTCGTCGAGGGCTTCAACCGGGCGCTCGAGGGCCAGACCGTCGGCAGCCGGATCCTGATGCGCATCCCGCCGGCGCTGGGCTACAAGGACCAGGCCCAGGGCAAGCAGATCCCGGCCAACTCCACGCTCTACTTCGTCGTCGACATCCTCGCCGCCGTCTGATCGTCCGACTCACCAGGTCCCGGGGCAGCAGATGAGCGCGCAGAAGACCGAGCGACTGCTCAACCTGCTCATCATGCTGCTCGTGACGACCCGGTTCGTGCCCAAGTCGCGCATCCGCGAGATCCTCTACGCCGACGCCTCCGACGAGGCGTTCGACAAGATGTTCGAGCGCGACAAGGAGGAGCTGCGCAGCCTCGGCGTCCCCGTCGAGCTCGGCCAGCTCGACGCCTACTTCGACGACGAGCCCGGCTACCGGATCAAGCCCGACGAGTTCGCGCTGCCCCAGATCGACCTGGCCGCCGACGAGGCGGCCGTCGTGGGCCTCGCGACGCGTGTGTGGGACCACCAGCGCCTGGCCCGGGCGACCACCGAGGCGGTCCGCAAGCTGACCGCGGCCGGTGCCGAGATCGACCTGAGCGCCCTCGACATCGCGCAGCCCCGACTGCCCGCCGACGAGCCGACGTTCGACGTGTTCTTCGAGGCCATCCTCGAGCGCTCGGTCGTCGAGTTCGACTACTGGCGCTCCGGCAACGACGCCCCGGCGCGCCGTCGCCTCGAGCCGTGGGGCGTCACCCGCTACTCCGGGCGCTGGTACGTCGTGGGCCACGACCTCGACCGCGACGACCAACGCGTCTTCCGGCTCTCGCGGGTGCAGGGCGAGGCCCGCAAGGTCGGCCGCCCCGGGGCCTACACGATCCCCGACGGCACCGACATCTCCGCCACCACCCGGCGCCTGGCCCCCGACCTGTCCACCGAGCCCGTCGTGCTCCTCGTGCGCGCGGGCGCCGCCCTGCCGCTGCGGCGCGCCGCCGACACGGTCGAGACCGGCGTGCCCGGCCCCGACGAGGCGACGACCTGGGACCGGCTGACCCTGACCCGCGCGTCGGTCGGCATCGCCGACGAGGTGCTCGGCTTCGGTGCTGCCGCCTACGTCGAGGCGCCCGCCGCCCTGCGCGAGCAGGTCGTGGCCCGGCTCGAGGCGGTGCTCGCCCGATGACCGGCACCGCACTCCCGGGCGCCTCGGGTGCCGGCGCCAAGGAGCAGGTCGGCCGCCTGCTCACCCTCGTGCCCTACCTGCACGCCCGCGGCAGCGTGCGCCTCGCCGAGGCGGCGGCCGCGCTCGGCACGCGTCCCGAGGTGCTGCTCAAGGACCTCAAGGTGCTGTTCATGTGCGGACTGCCGGGCGGCTACCCCGACGAGCTGATCGACGTCGACCTCGACGCGCTGCAGGACGACGCGGGACGGGTCCACGGCGACGGCGTGATCCGGGTCAGCAACGCCGACTACCTCGACCGGCCGCTGCGGCTCACGCCCGTCGAGGCCTCCGCGATGATCGTGGCCCTGCGCGCCCTGCGCTCCGGGTCGGCCCCCGACACCGCCGAGATCGTCGACCGGGTGCTCGCCAAGCTCGAGGGCGCCGCGGCCGCAGGGCCCGTGAGCGGTGTCGTCGACGCGGCCCCCGACGCGCCCGACAGCTCGGACCTCACCGCGCTGGCCGCCCGTCTCGACGACGCCGTACGCCGCCAGGTCCAGGTCGAGCTCGACTACTACGTGCCGGCGCGCGACGAGCTCTCCCACCGCGTCGTCGACCCGCGCGGCATGGTCCGCCAGGGCGGGCACGCCTACCTCGACGCGTGGTGCCACTCGGCCGAGGCGCCGCGGCTGTTCCGGCTCGACCGGGTCGCCGCGGCCCGGGTGCTCGACGACCCGGTGACGACCGGGCCGGCCGCCCCGCGCGACCTGTCCGACGGCATGTTCGCCCGCTCCGACGAGACCACGCTGGTCACGCTGCGCCTGGCGCCGGCGGCCCGCTGGGTCACTGAGTACTACCCGGTCGAGGACGTCCGGCCGCTGGCCGACGGCAGCGGCGACGTCGAGGTCGACCTCCTGGTGGCCGACGAGCGCTGGTTGACCAAGCTCTTGTTGCGGTTGGCTCCGAATGCCTCCGTGACGGCACCCGCCACCTTCGGCGGGGGATTCGTCCGAGCTGCACAGGATGCTCTCAGCCTCTACCGGTGAGGGACCGCGTACCATCGGACCCGTACACCTTCCAACAGATGGGGAACCCATGATCAACCCGCTGATCGGCATGCCGCAGGGCGCCGAGTGGCTCGTCATCCTCGCGATCGTGATCCTGGTCTTCGGTGCCGCCAAGCTCCCCGACCTCGCCCGGGGAACCGGTCAGGCGCTGCGGATCTTCAAGAACGAGACCAAGGGTCTGCGCGACGACGACGACGACACCAAGCCCACCCCCAAGCCGACCCCGGCCTCCGAGATCTCCGCGCCCGCCGCCGAGAACCCCGCGCCGGCCACGTCGATGACCGACGAGGTCCCGGTGACGCCCGAGACCGACGTCCGTCCCTCCTCCAGCTGAGCCGGGCGGAACACCTGCACCCATGTCGATCGTCGGCGTCGCGAAGCTCTTCGTCGGCAAGCCCGTCCACCCCGTCGGCGACGACGGTCGGATGGCCCTGTCCGACCACCTGCGGGAGCTGCGCGCCCGCCTGCTGAAGTCGGTCCTGGCCGTCATCATCGTGGGGGCGTTGTCGCTGGTCTTCTTCGACCAGATCTACGCCTTCGTCTTCAACCCCTACGAAGAGGCCGCCAGCAAGCTGCCCGACGGCAGCACCTTCGCCACGACCAACGGCCCCGGCGCGGGTCTGCTGCTCTACTTCAAGCTGTGCGGACTGGCCGCGATCGTGCTGACCAGCCCCTACTGGCTCTACCAGATCTGGGCCTTCATCCTGCCGGGCCTGCACGCGCGTGAGCGCAAGTGGACGCGCATCTTCGCCGCCATCGCCGGCCCGCTGTTCTTCGTCGGGATCGCCCTGGGCTACGTCACGCTGCCCAAGGGACTGGAGATCCTGATCGGGTTCAACCCCGACGGGCTGACCAACCTGGTCGAGTTCGACGGCTACCTGTCGTTCTTCAGCCGCACGCTGCTGGTCTTCGGCATCGCCTTCGAGATCCCGCTGTTCGTGGTGCTGCTCAACCTGGCCGGCATCGTCAAGGGCAAGACCCTCGGCGCCTACCGGCCGTGGATCATCGTCGGCGTCTTCATCTTCGCCGCCATCGCGACGCCCTCGGCCGACCCCTTCACCATGACCCTCATGGCCGTGCCGATGGTGCTGCTGTTCTTCTTGTCCGAGGTCATCGCCCGCTACAACGACCGGCGCCGGGCCCGCAAGAACCCCTTCGCCGGTCTCGACCCCGACGAGGTCTCCGTCCTCTGATGCGGCCCGGTGCCCATGCCTGACCCGAGCGCGGTCGACCCCTTCGACCTGCCCGAGGTGCTGGGCACCAGCGACGTCGTGTGGCGTGCCGACGACGGGCTCGCCGGCCACCGCGTCCGTGGCCGGCTCGAGCCCGTCGGCGGCGAGGCGCTGACGTGCGACCTGCTCGCCGTCGACGACGCCTTCCCCGCACCCGTCGCCGACGAGGCCACCCGCCTGCTGGTGCACCAGGCCTGGCGCCACGGCCAGGTCCACCTGGCGTCGTACGACGGGCGCCTGACCGTCCTGGTGCCCGGTACGTCGTTCACGGCCGCCCTGGTCCTCGACTCGGTCGGCCGCCTCGCCAAGGCCCTCGGCGCCCGACCCTCCTCCTACGCCGTCCTCCTCCGCCTCGGCGACTGACCCACGCCGACCCGTCGCGTAGACGCGACGGGTCGATCAGAATTCGCGTCGACCCGTCGCGTAGACGCGACGGGTCGACCGAAGATCTCGGTGACCCGTCGCGTAGACGCGACGGGTGGGCGTGGGGGGAGCCGGACTAGGCTCGGGTGGTGTCGTCGTCCCGTCGTGAGATCGCGTGGCTCGTGAACCCGACGGCCGGCAAGGGCCGGGCGGGCCGCGGCGTCGCCGTGGCGCTGTCGCGGCTGCGTGCCGCAGGACTGACCGTCCGCGAGCTGGCCGGCCGCGACGCCGACGAGTCGCTCGACCTGGCCCGTGCGGCCGTCGCCGACGGCACCGACGGCCTCGTGGTCGTCGGTGGCGACGGGATGGTCAACATCGGCCTGCAGGCCACCGCGACGACGTCCACCCCGCTGGGGCTCGTGCCGGCCGGCACCGGCAACGACGTCGCGCGCTACGTCGGGCTACACGGCCTGGGCCCGCTCGCCGCGGCCGACCGCATCGTGCGCACGCTCACGACGGGGGAGCGACGCACCCTCGACCTGGCCCGCACCGGCGGCCGCTACTACGCCACGGTGCTCGCGGCCGGCTTCGACGCCGTCGTCAACGAGCGGGCCAACGCGATGGCCTGGCCCAAGGGCCAGATGCGCTACAACCTCGCCACCCTGCTCGAGCTGCGCACCTTCACCCCGCTGTCGTACGTGCTCGACCTCGACGGCCGCGAGCTCACCACCCGGGCGATGCTGGTCGCGGTCGGCAACGGCCCGTCGTTCGGCGGCGGGCTGCGCATCACCGAGGGCGCCCTGCTCGACGACGGGCTGCTCGACGTCGTGATCATCAAGCCCATGTCGAAGCCCGACCTGGTGCGCACCTACCCGCGGCTGTTCCGGGGCACCCACACCACCCACCCGCAGTACGAGCACCACCGCGTGCGCCGGGTGACGGTCGCGGCCCCCGGCATCGTGGCCTACGCCGACGGCGAGCGGTTCGGACCGCTGCCACTCACCATCGAGGCGGTCCCTGCCGCCGTGGAGGTTCTCGCATGAGTCACGCGTCCGACGACGAGCTGACCGCCGCCGAGCGCTACGCCGCCTCCCGGCGTACGGCCAAGCACCCGGTGCTCAAGGACTTCGCGGCGCACTACGCGTTCCCGCTCGACGACTTCCAGCAGCACGCGTGCCGCGAGATCGAGGAGGGCCGCGGCGTGCTCGTCGCGGCGCCGACCGGCTCGGGCAAGACCGTCGTGGGCGAGTTCGCCATCCACCTCGCGCTCAGCACCGGGCGCAAGGCGTTCTACACGACGCCGATCAAGGCGCTGAGCAACCAGAAGTACCACGACCTCGTCACCCGCTACGGCCCCGAGAACGTCGGCCTGCTCACCGGTGACAACGTCGTCAACGGCGAGGCACCGATCGTCGTGATGACGACCGAGGTGCTGCGCAACATGCTGTACGCCGGCTCGCGGACCCTCATCGGCCTCGGGTTCGTGGTGATGGACGAGGTGCACTACCTCGCCGACCGCGCCCGCGGCGCGGTGTGGGAGGAGGTGATCATCCACCTGCCCGAGTCGGTGACGCTGGTGTCGCTGTCGGCGACGGTCTCCAACGCCGAGGAGTTCGGCGAGTGGCTGGCCACCGTGCGGGGCGAGACGACCACGATCGTCGAGGAGCGCCGCCCCGTGCCGCTCTACCAGCACGTGATGGTCGGACGCCGGCTGCTCGACCTGTTCGCCTCCTCCGACGTCGACGCCGCCGCCGGCTTCGTCAAGGAGGGCGCCCCGGTCAACGACGAGCTGCTCAAGGTCGCGCGCGACGACTGGGCCGCCTCGCGGATCAAGGACCGGCGCACCCCCAAGGGACGCCAGGGCGGGCCCCGGCAGCCGGCCAACAACCGGAGGATCTGGATCCCGAGCCGCCCCGACGTCATCGACCGGCTCAAGCGCGAGCGACTGCTGCCGGCGATCGTCTTCGTCTTCAGCCGCGTCGGCTGCGACGCCGCCGTCCAGCAGTGCCTGGCTGCGGGCGTGCACCTGACCACCCCGGCCGAGCGCGACGAGGTCATCACCTACGTCGAGGGCGCCTGTCGGCACCTGCCGCCCGACGACCTGCACGTGCTGGGCTACCACGACTTCCTCGAGGGCCTGTCGCGCGGCGTCGCGGCCCACCACGCCGGCATGCTGCCGGCCTTCAAGTCGGTGGTCGAGGAGCTCTACCTGCGTGGGCTCTGCAAGGTCGTGTTCGCCACCGAGACCCTCGCGCTCGGCATCAACATGCCCGCACGCACCGTGGTCATCGAGAAGCTCTCGAAGTGGAACGGCGAGACGCACGCCGACATCACGCCGGGGGAGTACACCCAGCTCACCGGACGCGCCGGACGGCGCGGGCTCGACGTCGAGGGCCACGGCGTCGTGCTGTGGCAGCCGGGCACCAACCCGCGCGAGCTGGCGGGCCTGGCCTCCACGCGGACCTACCCGCTGCGCTCGTCGTTCCGGCCGTCGTACAACATGGCGGTCAACCTGGTCCACCAGTTCGGCCGCGAGCGCTCGCGCGAGCTGCTGGAGCAGTCGTTCGCCCAGTTCCAGGCCGACAAGGCCGTGGTCGGGCTGGCCCGCCAGCTCGCCAAGAGCGACGACGCCCTCGCGGGCTACGCCGAGGCCGCCCACTGCCACCTCGGCGACTTCATGGAGTACGCCGGGCTGCGCCAGAGGATCAACGACGTCGAGAAGTCGGCCAGCCGGTCGCGTCGTACGGACCGGCGCGAGGAGGTCGTCGAGTCGCTGCGCCTGCTCAAGGTCGGCGACGTGATCCAGGTGCCGGTCGGCAAGTTCGCCGGGTACGCCGTCGTGGTCGACCCGGGCTGGGTGCCCGACAACCCACGCCCGATGGTGGTCACCGCCGACCGCCAGGCGCGGCGGCTGGCGATGATCGACTTCCCCACCCCGGTGGCGGCGCTGGCGAGGCTCAAGGTGCCCAAGAGCTTCAACGGCCGCAACCCGCAGATGCGCCGCGACCTGGCCAGCGCGCTGCGCGACAAGACCCACGGGCTGGTGCCACCGCCGCCCGGGGCCGCCCGCGCCGGCGGCACCCGCCCGGCCGGCGAGGGCGCCTCCGACGAGGTGGAGGCGCTGCGCGAGCAGCTACGGGCCCACCCGTGCCACCGCTGTCCCGAGCGCGAGGACCACGCCCGTTGGGCCGAGCGCTACTACAAGCTCGACCGCGACGCGGCCACGCTGCGCCGGCGCATCGAGCAGCGCACCAACACCGTGGCCCGCCAGTTCGACCGGGTCTGCGAGGTGCTGACCACCCTGGGCTACCTCGACGCTGACGAGGTCACCGACCGCGGCGGACACCTCAAGCGGCTCTACGGCGAGACCGACCTGCTCGCTGCCGAGGCCCTGCGGCTCGGCGTCTGGGACGGCCTCTCGCCGTCGGGGCTCGCCGCGGCGCTGTCGACGCTGGTCTTCGAGACGCGCCGCGCCGACGACGGACGGGTGCCCCGCATCCCGGGCGGGGAGATCGGCGACGCCATCGAGGCGACCCGGCGGCTGTGGGTCGACCTCGACGGCCTCGAGCGCGAGCACAAGCTCGACTTCCTGCGACCGCCCGACCCGGGCTTCGCCTGGCTGGCCTACCGGTGGGCCGAGGGCGACGACCTCGACGACCTGCTCGGCCCCAGCGACCTCTCGGCGGGTGACTTCGTGCGCTGGACCAAGCAGCTGCTCGACCTCGCGGGTCAGGTCGCCGACGCGGCGGGCGACACCCCGCTGCGTCGTACGGCGCGCGAGGTGACGGGCCTGGTCAAGCGCGGTGTCGTCGCCTACTCCGGCCTCGCCGAGGACTGAGCCCTCGCTATCCGGGGCTGGGGGCTCCGGCGATCTGCCAGGCCGCGCCCACCGAGTCCTCGTCACGGATCGCGGCGACCAGCACCTCGGCGAGGTCGGCTCGCGGAACCGCGCCGGGCTCGACGTCGAGGCCGAGGGCGACCTCGCCGGTGGGCGGGTCGTCGGTGAGCAGGGTCGGGCGGAACGCCGTCCAGGACAGCCCGCTCGAGGCGGCCAGGGCGACCTGCTCGTCGCCGTTCCACACCCCGGGCACCAGCAGGAACCGCTCGACCCCCGCGTGGCGGGCGGCCTCGACGACGACGGCCGGTGACGTCGGGGCCAGGTGGACGACGGCCGCACACCCGCGCAGTGCGGTGGCGAGCACCCGGGCGCCCTGGTCGAGGTCGACCATGCGCACCTCGGCGCCGAGGCGCTCGAGGTCGGCGCGGTGCGCCTCGTTGCGCACGAGCGCCACCGGTGGGGTCTTGTCGCGCCGTGCCAGCACCTCCACGACCAGCCGGCCGAGCCGGCCGTGGGCCCCGACCACCGCGACCCGGGCGCTGTCGGGCCACGCGTCCGGCACGGCCGGGTTGGACCACGGCAGCGACGTACCGCTCAGCACCGGCACCTGCGGTTGCCGGACCCGCAGCCACTCGACGGCGCCCGGGAAGTCGGTCGCCCCGACCTCGCCCACCAGCACGGTGCGGGCTTGCGCCGGGGTGAGGGCGAGGATCCGCGCGGCCTGGGTGAGGTGCGGGCCGTCAAACGGGGTGGCGTCGAGGAGCCGGTCGTCGGCGAGGCTGAACCGCAGCACCTCCAGCGGTACGTCGTTGCCCAGCGTCTTGGTCGACCTCAGGTCGAGCGTCGTGTGGGTCACCGCGCTCACCCAGCCCCAGGGCACCGTCGTCCAGCCCAGGTGATCGGGCAGGTCGGCCACGCCCAGGCCCTCGTGGAGGTGGACCCCGTCGGCGTCCAGGCGGGCGACCACCTCGGGCTCCGCCGCCTCGCGCAGGCCGCGCGTGGTGCGCGCGCCGACCACGGCGCCGTAGGCACCCACGGCCCCGACCACGGTCGCGGCGAAGGCGTCGATGCCGGGGACGTCCTGGGTGAGCAGCCCGAGCACGCAGCCCACGGCGATCAAGGTCATGAACGCCGTGAAGGCGACGGCCAGCCCGGTCAGCCAGCGCAGACCGCTGCTGGGGTGGGTCCTCAGCTCGAGGACGGCGTGGTCGCTCACCCGGCGAGCACGCCCAGCAGGCGTCGGGTGGGGGTGTCGAGACCCCACTGCTCGACCAGCTCGACGAGGCGCTCGGGCTGCGCCGGGACGGTCGGCAGCGCGGTGCCGGTGCGGTCGAGGTCGAGGTCACGGGCCACGGCCACGACGGCGGGTGCGACGGCGAGGTAGTCGAGGGCCGCGTTGATCTTGGCCCGCGGGCCGGCGGCCATCCCCGAGCGCGGGTCCTGCGCCGCGGCAATGATGCCGTCGAGGTCGCCGAAGGTCTGCAGCAGGGTGGCCGCGGTCTTCTCACCGACCCCGGCGACCCCGGGTAGGCCGTCGGAGGCGTCGCCGCGCATGGTGGCGAAGTCGGCGTACTGGCGCGCCTCGATGGCGTACTTGTCGCGCACCCACTGCTCGGTGACCTGCTCGTGGCGGCCGACGCCCTTGCCGATGTAGAGCACCCGGACCGGGCCGCCGGCCGCGCCGTCGTCGACGAGCTGGAAGAGGTCGCGGTCACCGGTGACGACGTCGACGGCCTGTCCGGCGCCGGTGGCCAGGGTGCCGATCACGTCGTCGGCCTCGTAGCCGGGCGCGCCGATGACGCTGATCCCGAAGGCCTCCAGCACCTCGCGCAGGATCGGCACCTGCACCTCCAGCGGGTCGGGCACCTCCTCGACGTCGGGCGCGAAGGCGACCTCCTCGACGACCCGGTGGGCCTTGTACGACGGGATCAGGTCCACGCGCCACTGCGGACGCCAGTCGTCGTCCCAGCAGCACACCAGGTCGGTGGGGCGGTACTGCTCGACCAGCCGGCTCACGTAGTCGAGCATCCCGCGCACGGCGTTGACGTTGGTGCCGTCGGGGGCGGCGTACTCGGGCATGCCGAAGAAGGCCCGGAAGTACATGGAGGCGGAGTCGAGCAGGAGCAGGCGCCCCGCGGGGTCGGTGCCGGTCACCCGGCGCATCCTGCCACCCCGCGGCACACGTCTCGATCAGCGCGCCCCACCGCGGCGCGGTGCCACTACTGTGACGCCCGTGACGACCGAGCTCGAGGCCACCGACCGCAAGATCCTGGAGCTTCTCGCCGCCGACGGCCGGATGTCGTTCACCGACCTGGGCAAGGCCACGGGCCTGTCGACCTCGGCGGTCCACCAGCGGGTCAAGCGCCTCGAGCAGCGGCGCCTGATCCTGGGCTACGGCGCCACCGTCAACCACGACGAGGTCGGCCTGCCGCTCACGGCGTTCATCTCGATCCGTCCCATCGACCCCTCGCAGCCCGACGACTCGCCCGAGCGGGTGCGCGGCATCCCCGAGATCGAGTCGTGCTGGTCGGTCGCGGGGGAGGAGTCCTACATCCTCAAGATCCGCGTCGCCACGCCCGGCGACCTCGAGGACCTGCTGGCCCGGGTCCGCGCCGCGGCCAACGTGTCGACGCGCACCACGATCGTGCTGTCGACGCCGTACGAGAACCGGTCGGTGCTCGGCGGGGCTGGGTGACGGTGCGGTCGGACGGGGTGAGATTTCCCCGGCTGACCGGGGAAGTCTGACGTTGATGGGCAATGCATTGCCCGTCAACATCAGGTTTCCCCGGCTGACCGGGGAAACCTGACGGGCTGCCTCAGCGAGGCTGACCGACGCCGGCTCAGGCCGCGGCGCTGCGAAACCGCACCCGGATGCGGTCGGCCGTCGCGACGGGGCGCTCCAGGTCGGCCCAGACGACCCGGACGCAGACCCATCCGGTGAGCCCACAGATCATCTCCTCACGCCGCTGCTCGCGCACGACGGCGTCCTTGACCGATTCGCCGTCCTTCAGCAACCGGCCGTACTTCATCATGCCGTCGAACTCGACGAAGACACCCAGCTCGGGCCACGCCAGGTCCACCCGCGCGACGACGCGACCGCTGGCGTCGCGGATCTCGTAGTTGACCTGGGGCGCCGGCAGCCTCTGCGCCCAGCAGAGGTAGCGCAGCCGCGTCTCGCCTACCGACTCGGCGCGCCCGTCGACCTGCCGCAGGATCAGGTCGGTGTGCAGGGTCGCGGGCCAGTGGTTCATCAGGGCGTACCGGGTGGCGAGCCGCTCGGGATCGGTGAGACCGCGGTGCAGGAGGTCGTCGATCACGATCATGGAGTGCTCGATGTCGAGCAGGGTCGTGACCTCGAGGGCGGTGCGCGTCGCGCTCATGACGAACAGCCCGCCGTGCTCGACCACGTCGCCGTCGACGAGCACGCCCCGGTGCTGCCGGATCCCCGCCTCCTTGCGACCGGCCTTCTCGTCACGGCGGGTGAGGTCGACGAAGGACAGGTCGACGTCCCAGAGCGGTGCCGCCCATTCGTTGGCCGAGCTGACGTGGCTGAGGACCACCTCGGTGCGGGCTTGACGTACGGCGGCGCGGCACAGCAGCGCGTAGCGCTCCGTGTCGCTCAGCTCGGCCCAGGTCGCGCCGTCGCGGTAGGCGCCGTGACGGACGCGGTGCCAGACACCGGTCTTGACCAGCGAGCTGATGGCGTGGTCGTGGTAGCCGAGGTCCTCCGCCTCGCGGCGAAGGAACACGCCGTAGCGGTCGCAGATCTGGACGAGCGCGGGATCCATGTCCCGATCGTGTCCTGCCGACGGCGACCGCGCACTCGCCTGCACGTCGGCCTGTGGACAACCCGGGTGGCAGGCGCCGGGGCGGGCGAGCGGCGGTCGTCCAGATCGCGCCGGTCGACCGGGGAAACCTGAGCTTGTGGGTCAATACATCGGCCCACAAGTTCAGAATTCCCCGGTCAGCCGGGGAAATCTCGTTCCCCGGCCGGCCCAGGAATCACGGCACCGCCTCAGTAGGCCTGCAGCGCCGCCATGCGTCGCGACGCCTCGGCGACCTCGGCCGCCTTCAGCGCGGAGGTGTCGAGGTCGGCGTGGGCCGCCCACCACTCCTGGCCCTCGACGGGCAGGGTGTGGATCGGGTCGTAGTACTCGTAGGTGCGCTCGAGGGCGTCGGCCGCGGTGGCCTCGATGGAGGTGCGGTAGTTCTTGGTCCAGTAGGAGATGCCGCGCACCTCGTCGTACGACGAGAGCTGGTGGACCCACCGCTTGCCGACGAACGGCACGTCGCACACGATGCGCGGCGTCGCGAAACCCGGGAGGTAGCCCATGATGTGGTGCTGCAGCCGCTGGGCGTCACCGACCGAGACCCGCCAGTGCTCCGAGAACGGGATCATGTCGCACATGTAGAAGTAGTAGGGCATGACCTGCGCACCGTCGAGCAGGCGGAAGCACAGGTCGAGCAGCGCGTGCGGGTCGGCGTTGACGCCGTTGAGCAGCACCCCCTGGTTGCGTACGTCGCGCACGCCGGCGTCGAGCATGGCGCGCGAGGCGTCGGCGACCAGCGGCGTGATCGAGTTGGCGTGGTTGGCGTGGGTGTGGATCGCGATGGACACCCCACGCGAGCGGGCGATGCCGGCGACGCGGGCCATGCCCTCACGCACGTCGTCCTGCAGCCAGTGCTGGGGCAGGCCGACCAGGGCCTTGGTCGCCAGCCTGATGTCGCGGATGTTGTCGACCTCGAGCACCCGGGTGAGGAAGTCCTCGAGCCGGGCCCACGGCATGTTGGCGACGTCGCCGCCGGAGACCACGACGTCGCGCACCGACGGCGTACGACGCAGGTAGTCGATCATCGAGTCGAGCCGGTTGGTCGGCTTGGCGACGAACTTCAGCTTCTCGACGGTGGGCGTGGAGTTGCCGACGAGGTCCATGCGGGTGCAGTGGCCGCAGTACTGCGGACAGGTCGGCAGCAGCTCGGCCAGCACCTTGGTGGGGTAGCGGTGGGTGAGGCCCTCGGCGACCCACATGTCGTGCTCGTGCAGCGAGTCGCGGGTGGCGTGGGGGTGCGAGGACCAGTCGGTACGACGGTCGCTGAACACCGGGATCATGTAGTGGCGCACGGGGTCGGCGTAGAACGCCTCGGTCAGCGAGCCGGGCCCGCCCACGGTCGCGTGGGGGACCATGGTGTTCATCATCTGCGGCGGCACGAGCATCGACATGGTGGCGCGCTCGGCCTGGTCGCGCGCGAGGTCGGCGTAGAAGCGCTCGTCGACCAGGTCGCCGAGCAGCTCGCGCAGCTGCTTGAGGTTCTTGACGCAGTGGGCGCGCTGCCACTGCACCGACGCCCACTCGAGGGCGGTGACGTCCTTCCAGCCGGGAAACCGGGTCCAGTCGGGCTCGACGAGCTCGACGCGCTGGTAGGGATAGGGCTGACCGGTCTCCAGACCGATGCTCGTCTCGATGCTCATGGCGACTCTCCGTGCCTCGCTGACCTGCGCCAGGGGCGCCGTGTGACCTAGAGTACGTGCAGATCGTCCGGCTTGTGCAACTACACGCCGCAAATCCTCCTGTTACAGGATCATCACGAAGGACAACGAACCGTGACGCGTGAGAGCGACCCCACCGGGCTGCACCGGGTGCTCGACCGGCCCGTCGTGCTGCCGCAGGCCGCGCAACAGCTCGACACCCGCCGTGAGCTGTGGCCCGACGAGGTGCGCATCCGCGTCGAGCGGCTCAACCTCGACGCGGCGTCGTTCCGCCAGCTCGAGCGCACCCACACCGTCGACGGCTGCGTCGACGGCGACGCGATCCGCCGCGCGGTCCTCGACATCGTCGCGACCCGCGGCAAGATGCAGAACCCCGAGACCGGCTCCGGCGGCATGCTCGTGGGCACCGTCGAGGAGGTCGGCCCCGACTCGCCCCTCGGCCTCGCCGTGGGTGACCGGGTCACCACCCTGGTCTCGCTGACCCTGACCCCGCTGGTCATCGAGGACGGTCTCGCCGCCTGGGACGGGCGGGGCGAGCAGGTGCCGTGCGACGGCTACGCCGTGCTCTTCGGCCGGTCGATCGCCGCGGTCATCCCCGACGACCTCCCCGTCCCGCTGAGCCTGTCGGTGATGGACGTCTGCGGCGCCCCCGCCCTGACCGCCCGCGTCGTCGGCGAGTACGTCGCCGCCGGGCGCGCGCCCGTCGTGGCCGTCGTCGGGGGAGCCGGCAAGTCGGGCTCGCTCTCGCTCGCGGCCGCGACCGACGCCGGCGCCGCCCGCACCATCGGCGTCGTGCCCCACCAGGGCGAGGCCGACCTGCTCACCGGGGCCGGCCTGGCCGACGAGGTGGCGATCGCCGACGCCCGCGACCCCGTCGCGCTGCGCGACGCGGTGCAGAAGGCCGGTGGGTCGGCCGACGTCACCGTCGTGTGCGTCGACGTGCCCGGCTGCGAGGGCGGTGCCGTGCTGGCGACCGCCGAGGGCGGCACCGTGGTCTTCTTCTCCATGGCCACCTCGTTCTCCGCCGCCGCGCTGGGCGCCGAGGGGTTGGCCGCCGACGTGCGGATGCTCGTCGGCAACGGCTACGTGCCGGGCCACGCGGCGTACGCCATGGACCTGCTGCGCAGCCACGACGGCGTACGCCGGCTCTTCGAGAGCCGGCTCGATGGCTGACCTGCCCGCCGCGCCCGCGCGCCAGGTCCTGCGCGGGGGCGTCGTGCTCGTCGGCGGCGAGCCCGCCACCGCGGTCGGCGTCGAGGGCGGCCGGATCGCGTTCGTCGGCAGCGAGGTCGACGCCGACCGCTGGACCGGGACGGGCGAGGGCGCTCCGGTGGTGACCGACCTCGACGGCGCCCTGGTCGCCCCGGCGTTCGTCGACGCCCACGTCCACACCGTGCGCACCGGCTTCGCGACCACCGGGCTCGACCTCACCGGCACGCCCACGCTGGTCGGCGCCCTCGACGCGCTGGCCGCCCACGCCGCGGCCGCGCCCGACGCCGGCGTCCTGGTCGGGCAGGGCTGGGACGAGACCGACTGGCCCGAGTCGCGTCCCCCGACCGGTGCCGAGCTCGACCGCGCCGCCCCCGGCCGCCGTACCTACGTCACCCGGGTCGACGGGCACTCCTCGGTCATCTCGCCGGCGCTGGCCTCGCTGGTGCCCGGCCTGGAGCAGCTCGACGGCTGGACCCCCGACGGCCGCGTCGAGCGCGACGCCCACCACGCGGTGCGCGCGACCCTCGAGTCGTTGATCTCCGACGCCGAGCGCCTCGACGCCGCCCGCGCCGGCTGCCGCGCCATGGCCACGCAGGGCATCGTCGCCCTCCACGAGAACGCCGCACCCCACATCGGCCCCGAGTCCGAGATCGCGCTGGTGCGCCAGGCCGCCGCCGAGACCGGCCTGCACGCCGTCGTCTACTGGGGCGAGCTGATGGCCGCCGACACGGCCCGTCGCCTCGGCGTCGCGGGCCTGGCCGGCGACCTCATCGCCGACGGGGCCTTCGGCTCCCGCACCGCAGCCCTCGCCACGCCGTACGACGACGCGCCCCACACCTGCGGACACGGCTACGTCACCGCCGAGCAGGTGCGCGACCACGTCGTGGCCTGCTCGCACGCCGGGCTCCAGGCCGGCTTCCACGCCATCGGCGACGCCGCGCTCGAGGAGATCGCCACCGGCTTCGAGCTCGCGGCCGCCGTCGTCGGCGACGCGCTGTGCGCGCTGCGGCTCGAGCACGTCGAGCTGCCGTCGCCGCGGGTGGTCGACGTCATCGCCCGCCTGGGCGTGGTCTGCAGCGTGCAGCCGGTGTTCGACGCGCTCTGGGGCGGACCCGACGGCATGTACGCCGACCGCCTCGGCGAGCGGTGGGCGCAGACCAACCCGTTCGCCGAGCTCGCCCGCCACACGACGCTGGCCCTCGGCTCCGACTCGCCGGTCACGGCGCTCGGCCCGTGGGCCGCGGTGCGCGCCGCCGTCCACCACCACGCCCCGGAGCACGCCCTGACCCCGGCGGTGGCGTTCGCCGCCCACACCCGGGGCGGGTGGGCCGCTGCCGGCCAGCACGACCGGGCCGACCACCTGCGCGCCGGCGACGTCGCCGACCTCGCCGTCTGGCGTACCCCCGCCGCACTGGTCGACGGCCTGCCCGACCTCACCCCCGGCACCGAGCTGCCCACGCTCGTGCGGCTCCTGGCCGCCGGCCGCACCGTCCACGAAGGAGCACCCGCATGAGCCCCCGCCCGAGCAGGCCCACCGGCAAGCTCGACCTCGACCCCGCCACCGTCAAGCACGCGCGCAGCCTGGCCCGCAAGGCCGGGCGCCCCATCGTGACGATGGCCAAGAAGCACACGACCGTGGCCGTCGAGCGCGCGACGCTGCGCCTGGCCGGGCTCGGTGGCGCCGACGACGAGGGCACCCCGTGGGTCAACCGCCTGATGGACACCGTGCGGGCCGACCTGCACGACGTCGGGGGTCTCGAGCACGGCGTCTCCCTGCCCGTCTGGGACGCCCTGCTGCGTCACGAGGCCGAGGACCTCACCACCCTGGCCCAGAAGGCGGCCGCCGGGTCGGTCACCTTCCGCCTTCCCGAGGGCAAGGACGCCGCCCGCGCCCGCGCCGCCAGCCGCCGCCAGGTCGCCCGCGGCCTGAAGACCGTCGACCGGCGGCGCGCCGAGCGCGACCGGTTGATCAAGCGCCACGGCGACGCGCCCCGCCAGCCGTGGATCTACCTCATCGTCGCGACCGGCGACATCTACGAGGACATCCCGCAGGCCCAGCAGGCCGCGCGCGAGGGTGCCGACGTCATCGCCGTCATCCGCTCGACCGGGCAGAGCCTGCTCGACTTCGTGCCCGAGGGCGCCACCCGCGAGGGCTACGCCGGCACGTACGCCACCCAGGAGAACTTCCGCCTGATGCGCGCCGCGCTCGACGAGTCGAGCAAGGAGCTCGGCCGCTACGTGCGGCTCACCAACTACGCCAGCGGCCTGTGCATGCCCGAGATCGCTGCTCTCGCCGGGCTCGAGCGGCTCGACATGATGCTCAACGACTCGATGTACGGGATCCTCTTCCGCGACATCAACCCGATCCGCACCTTCGTCGACCAGCGCTTCAGCCGCCAGGTCCACGCCCGCGCCGGCATCATCATCAACACCGGCGAGGACAACTACCTCACCACCGCCGACGCCATCGAGGCCGCCCACACGGTCACCACCAGCCAGCTGCTCAACGAGTACTTCGCCAAGGAGGCCGGGCTCGAGGACTGGCAGCTCGGCCTGGGCCACGCCTTCGAGATCGACCCCGCGGTGCCCGACTCCTTCCGCCTCGAGCTGGCCCACGCCCTCCTGGCCCGTGAGGTCTTCCCGAACGCGCCGCTGAAGTGGATGCCCCCCACCCGCCACATGACCGGCGACGTCTTCAAGGGCAACCTGCTCGACGGGTTCTTCAACCTCGCCGGGGCGCTCACCGGCCAGGGCATCCTGCTGGTCGGCATGATGACCGAGGCGGTCGTGACGCCGTGGATCTCCGACCGCGACATCGCCCTGCAGAACGTCCGCTACGTCATGGAGGCCGCCGGCCGCCTGCACGAGGACTTCCACCCCGCGCCCGGCGGCGTCATCCACCAGCGCGCCCGCCAGGTGCTGGGGGAGTCGATCGAGCTGCTCGACCGCATCGTCGACGAGGGCCTGCTCGAGGCGATCGCCGACGGCACCTTCGGGCTGATGAAGCGGCCCGCCGACGCGGGCCGCGGCCTCGACGGTGTCGCGGCCAAGTCGAGCGTCTACTACAACCCGGCGACCGAGATCCTCGACGCCCAGGAGGTGCTGTGATGAGCGAGCCGACCAGCGACCCGCTGAAGGACCCGATGAAGGTCGTCATGCCGTACGGCGACACGACCGGTGACGGCATGGTGCAGCTCAGCTTCACCCTGCCGATGCCGCACTCCAAGATCGCCGAGGGCTCGGCCCAGCAGCTGGCCAACAAGATGGGGATGGACCCCGCCCTGGTCGTGCACGCCAAGCCCATGGGCCCCGACTTCACGTTCTTCGTGGTCTACGGCCGGGTCAACCACGTCGTCGACCCGAGCGTCGTGCAGGTCGTCGAGCGCGACTACCCACTGCTGACGCCCAAGGAGGTCAACGCCGCCGTCAAGCGCTCCCTGCGGCGCCGCTTGACCGTCGTCGGCGCCTGCATCGGCACCGACGCCCACACCGTGGGTATCGACGCGATCCTCAACATCAAGGGCTTCGCCGGCGAGAAGGGGCTCGAGTACTACCGCGAGCTCAAGGTGGTCAACCTCGGCGCCCAGGTCTCGGTGCCCCAGCTCGTCGAGCGGGCCCGGGCCGAGAAGGCCGACGCCGTCCTGGTCTCCCAGGTCGTCACCCAGCGCGACGCCCACCTGCTCAACACCCGCGAGATGTCGGCCGCGTTCCGCGAGTCCTACCCCGCGGGCCGGCGTCCGCTGCTCATCGTCGGCGGTCCCCGCTTCGACGAGACCATGGCCGACGAGCTCGGCGTCGACCGGGTCTTCGGCCGCGGCACGACCCCCGGCGAGGTCGCCTCCTTCATCACCCACCGCCTCGCCGGTGCCAAGGTGGCGTCATGACCGCGACCGTCGGGACCCGCGTCGTGCACAAGCGCTACGTCCCCTACGCCCACGCCCACTACGCCGGCAACCTCGTCGACGGCGCCTACAGCCTCGGGCTCTTCGGCGACGTCGCCACCGAGCTGTGCATCGTCACCGACGGCGACGAGGGACTCTTCGCCTCCTACTCCGACGTTCAGTTCAAGGCGCCCGTCCGCGCCGGTGACGTCCTCGAGGTGACCGCCGAGCTCGTCCGCGCCGGCACCCGCTCCCGCGTCATGGACTTCGCCGTCCACGTCGTCGCCCGTGGCGCCGCCACCGACGCCCAGCCGGGCCGCGCGGAGGTGCTCGACCCGCCGCTGCTGGCCACCACCGCCACCGGCACCGTGGTCGTGCCGTCCTGACCTGGTCGCCTGCGGGCCACCCTCCGGCTCCGTCCGCCCTGTGGTCGGCCTGAGCTGTGGTCGGCCCGGCGGGCGCGGTGTCTACGCAGGGGTGAGCCGCGGCTCTCGTGTACACGCGACCATCGGCGAGTCCGCCGCGACACGCCGAGGCAAATGACTATTTCGAGGACTATTTCCGGACTAGGGAGTCTTCGCTGACCTGCGACTTTGCCTGTTCTCCCAGGTCAGAGGGCTGTTGACACCCTGGCGCAGTGAGGGAAACCTTGCCGCCGTTCGCTCGTGCAGGTCGTGGCCGGCGGACCGACGTCCGAGTGGCCGTTGATCACCAGGTGTAGCGCCAACATCGCGGTGACCATGGTTCGCGGAGGTCGGTCCGCTCCGCGAGAGCGACGCGGGAGGGTCCATCCGGGCCGAGACAACGATCCCGTCACGGCAGCCAGCCGTGGCCGGGGGCGGCCGGAGCCCCGGTGGGCCCTCCCGACGCCCGCATCGCAGGGCCCGTCACGCGGCATCGCCGCATCCGGCCTCGTCCCACCCCGCCAGGGCCCGTTGGGTAGCCTCTGCAGGTGCTCGCACGCTTCCTCGTCGCAGCGCTCGCCGGGGTCGCGCTCGCGCTGGCCTACGAGCCGGTGGCCGTCGCCTACCTCATGCCGCTCAGCCTGGCGGCGTACGCGCTGTGCACCCGCGAGGTGCGGTCGCGGGCGGGTCTCGCGGTCGGGCTGGTGTTCGGCGCGGCCTTCTACTTCCCCCACATCTACTGGATGAGCCCCTCGATCGGGCTGCCCGCCTGGCTTGCGCTGGCGTTCGTCGAGACCCTGTTCTACGGCGCCCTCGGCGCCGTGTCCCCCGTGCTCCAACGCCTGCGGTCGTGGCCGGCGTGGCTGGCGGCGGCGTGGGTGGCGATGGAGACGATCCGCGCTACCTGGCCCTTCAGCGGGATGCCGTGGGGACGGCTGGGGTTCGGCGTGGTCGACACCCCGCTCGCCCCGGCGCTGGCCTACGTCGGCGTCAACGGCGTCAGCCTGCTCGTCGCGCTCATGGGCTTCCTCCTGGCGCGGGTGGTGGTGTCGTCGCGCGGCGACGAGCGCCGCTTCAGCCTCGCCGCCGTCGTCCTGGTCACCGCGGCGGCCGCGGCCCCGACGTTCGTGCCGTGGACCCTCGCGACCACGGGCCGCACCACGGTCGCCGCGGTGCAGGGCAACGTGCCCGGGCGCGGTGACGACGTGCTGCTCGATGTCGAGCAGCTCACCCAGAACCACGTGGACGCCACGGTGGCCCTGGCCGAGCGCGTGAGCTCGGGGGAGTCGCCTCGGCCCGACTTCGTGGTCTGGCCCGAGAACTCCACGGCGCGCGACCCCTTCGAGGACGCCTCGATCAACGCCGGCATCCGCCAGGCCGCCCAGGCCATCGGGGTCCCCGTGCTCGTCGGCGCGATCGTCGACGCCGGGGAGCAGCACGTGCTCAACGAGGGCATCGTCTGGGACCCCGTGACCGGCGCGGGCGACCGTTACGCCAAGCGGCACCCGGTGGCCTACGGCGAGTACATCCCGCTGCGCAGCGTCCTGCCCGACAGCCTCGTCAACTCGGGCCAGCTCGCGCGGATCCCGCGCGACATGCTCAGCGGCAGCCGCACCACGCCGTTGAGCATCGCCGGCGTGAAGGTCGCCGACTCGATCTGCTTCGACATCGCCTACGACGACGGCATCAAGGTGCAGGTCGACCGCGGCGCCCAGCTGCTCACCGTGCAGACCAGCAACGCCAGCTTCATCTTCACCGACCAGGTCGAGCAGCAGTTCGCGATCACCCGGGCCCGAGCCATCGAGTCCGGCCGCTACGTGGTCGTGGCCGCGACCAACGGCGTCTCGGGCGTCATCGCCCCCGACGGGACCGTCGTGGACCGGACCCAGCGCCGTACGCAGGACGTCGTGCTCGAGACGGTCGACCTCAAGAGCGGCGTCACGCCGGGGTTGGAGGTGGGTGAGGTCCTGCGCGCCACCACCCCCTGGATCGCCGTCGTCGGGGTGCTGTGGGGGATCCTCGTACGCCGACGCGCCTCGCACGCCGACGGGCAGCCGAGCCGGGCGCCCCAAGCGGCCGAGCCGAAGACGCCGCGCCACGACCAGGACCTACGCGTGTGAACGAGCCGCGCACCGTCATGGTGCTGCCGACCTACGACGAGGCCGCCAACCTCGAGTGGATCGTCGGGCGCCTGCACGCCGCCCAACCCGGCATCGACGTGCTGGTCGTCGACGACCAGTCACCTGACGGCACCGGTGCGATCGCCGACCGGCTCGCGGGCGCGGACCCCCGCGTCCACGTCCTGCACCGCAGCGCCAAGGGCGGGCTCGGTGCGGCGTACCTCGCGGGGTTCGCCTGGGCCCTCGACGAGGGCTACGACGTCGTGGGGGAGATGGACGCCGACGGCTCCCACCAGCCCGAGCAGCTGGACCGCCTGCTCGCGGCCCTGCCCGGCGCCGACCTGGTGATCGGGTCGCGGTGGGTGCCCGGGGGCAGGGTGGTCAACTGGCCGCTGCGGCGCGAGGCCCTGTCGCGCGGCGGCAACCTCTACGTCCGGCTGCTGCTCGGCATCGACGTGCGCGACGCGACCGCCGGGTTCCGCCTGTTCCGCCGCAGCACCTTGGAGAAGATCGACCTCGACCAGGTGCGGTCGACGGGCTACGTGTTCCAGACCGACCTGGTCACGCGCACGCTGCACGCGGGGCTCGTGGTGCGCGAGGTGCCGATCGAGTTCGTCGAGCGGGTGCGCGGGGAGTCCAAGATGAGCGGCGCCGTCGCCACCGAGTCGCTGCGGCGGATCACCCTGTGGGGACTGCGCGAGCGGCGCGACCAGGTGCATCGGGCCGTCAGCGGCCTGCGACGTCGCTGACCGGCGCCGACCTACAGTGGAGACATGGCCACCGCCCGACGTCGTCTCTCGTGGGTGCTGGTCGCCGCCTTCGTCGTGGTGCCGATCCTCGAGATCTACGTCCTGATCCAGGTCGGCCAGGTGATCGGCGCCTGGTGGACCATCGCGCTGCTGATCGCCGACAGCATCCTCGGCAGCTGGCTGATCAAGCGCGAGGGCGGGCGGGCCTGGCGCGGACTCACCTCGGCCCTCGACAGCGGGCGGATGCCGGCCACCGAGCTGGCCGACGGGGCGCTGATCCTCATCGGCGGCACGTTGATGCTCAGCCCCGGCTTCGTCACCGACGTCGCGGGCATCCTGCTCATCCTGCCGCTCACGCGTCCGGTCTTCCGGCGGCTGCTCGCCGGGGTCGTGGCACGGCGCCTGACCGTGGTCGGGCCACTCGGGCCGCGCGGTCCGTTCGGAGCCTCGACGGGCCGTCGGGACGCACAACACCCCGGACCGGTGGTCCGGGGTGAGGTGATCGACGACTGACGCTGCGACACGGCGGCGGCCAGCCGGCGCCGGCGCTAGGCGGTCGCGCGCGACTTCTTCTTCGGTGCGGGGCGGTGCAGGTGGGCGGGACCGATCTCGCCCCCGCGCAGCAGCTCGAGGCGCTCCTTGAGGATGTCCTCGAGCTCCTTCTCGGAGCGGCGCTCCAGCAGCATGTCCCAGTGCGTGCGGACCGGCTTCTCGACCTTCTCCTCGCGCTGGATGCCCGAGGTGCTCAGGCCCTCCGCGCCGCAGCGGGGGCACTCCCACACCGCCGGGACGTCGGCCTCCACCGACATGGTGATCTCGAAGTCGTGACCCTGCTGACACCGGTAGCCGACCTGCTGACGTGCGGCGAACTCGATGCCGCGCTCGTCCTCGAAGCTCTGACCACCCAACCGTGCACCACGCAGTGTGCGCTCTGCCATGAGGCACCTCCAAACCAGTAAGCGTGGACGTCGTGGTCGAGCGGGACGCCCGACCATGTGGTTCAACGGTACCCAGCGCGACAAGATTCCAAGCCTGATGGGCGACAGACCTTCGGTATGTCGACGACGTAATGTCAACACCTGTCATGCAGAAGTGGGACTCCGGCATCACCCCTGGTCAGGGCCTTCACCCCTGCGGAGGAAACCCCCGCCGGAGCGAGTCGGGCACCACGTTGCCGGCCTCCTCGATACCCCGCTGGGGATCGAGACGGAGCAGGAAGACGGCGCCGATCGCGAAGAACGCGATGAGCGCGAGCAGCGCAGGGCGGTAGGAGTCGGTGAGCTGGAAGACGAGCGCGAAGACGAACGTGCCGAGCCACGACGTACCGCGCTCGGCGGCGTTGTAGAGCGCGAAGTACTCACCCTCGCGACCGCGGGGGATGAGCAGGCTGAAGAACGAGCGCGACAGCGCCTGCGTGCCGCCGAGGACCAGCCCGATGGCGACGGCCACGAGCATGAAGAGCGCGACGTTGCCCCGAGGCAGGAAGAACGCCACGACCACGATGGCGATCCAGACGAACACGCCGTAGAGGATCGGTCGGTAGCTGCCGACCCGTGCGGCGATCCAGCCGAACAGCAGCGCTCCGCCGAAAGCCACGAACTGGATCAGCAGGATGGTGCCGATCAGCACGCTGTTGCCGAAGCCGAGGGTCTTGGAGCCGTAGGTGGAGGCGGCGTAGATGACGGTCTGGATGCCGTCGTTGAAGAACAGGTACGCCGCCAGGAAGGTCAGCGTCATCGGGTAGCCGCGCAGCTGCTTGAGCGTGCGCCACAGCTGTCCGAAGCCGCGGTCGAGCACGCTGCCGCTGATCGGGAGCAGGTCGACCGGGGGACGGTCGCGCAGGCGCAGGAAGGGGATCACGGTGAAGCCTGCCCACCACACCGCAGCCGAGAGCAGCGAGAGCCGCACGGCGAACGCGCTGCTGAGGCCGATCTGGCCGTGGCCGAGGAACATCGCCAGGTTGAGGGCGAGCAGGGTCCCGCCGCCGAGGTAGCCGAACGCCCACCCGCGCGAGGAGACGTGGTCGCGCTCGGCCTCGGTCGAGATGTCGACCAGGATCGCTGAGTAGCTGACCAACGAGCAGCCGGCCAGCACGCTGCTGAACACGATGGCCACCGCGCCGACCTGCCACTGGTCGTCCTGCATGAGGAACAGCAGCGACGCGAATGCGGCCCCGGCCCACGCGAAGAACGCCATGTGCCTCTTCTTGTGGGCCGACCGGTCGACGAACGCCCCGACCACCGGCAGCACGAACGCGCTGACGATGGTGGCGAAGCTGGTCAGGTAGAAGGGCAGCGACCCCGCAGCGAGGTTGAGCCCGAGCACGCCGACGGTGTTGCCGCACGTCGCGGCGTCCTTGAGGTTGTCCGGGCAGCCGGCCGCGTTGCCGGCGACCTCGATCATGTAGGGCGCGAACATCACCGAGAGCACGGTGGTGAAGTAGGCGCTGTTGGCCCAGTCGTACCAGTACCAGGCCTTCTGCTCCTGCGCGCGCTCGAGCGGCGCCAGGTCCGCGAATCCCGTCATGTGTCCCCTCCCAGGGCTCATCGGCCGGTCAGCCACTGGCCGCGCTCGACGAGCACGTCCTTCAACAGGTCGGTGCGGTCGGTGACCAGACCGTCGACGCCGAGGTCGAGCAGCTCCCTCATCTCCTCGACCTCGTCGATCGTCCACACGTGCACATGCTTGCGTGCGGCGTGGGCGCGGCGCACGAGCCGCGCCGTCGTGACCGTCAGACGGCCGCGGCGGTGCGGCACCTGCAGGGCGTCGAAGTCACCACCGGGCAGCCCGCCGACGAAGGCGACGACCTCGGCCGGTGCGGCCGACGTGGCCACGCGCCGGGCGGTGAGCCGACGGAACTCCCGCAGCCGGGCCCGGGAGAACGACCCGACCAGGACGTCGTCCCAGAGCCCGCGTGCGGCGACGAAGGCGGCCAGGGCGTGCACGGCACCGTCGGACTTGAGGTCGATGTTGAACCGTGCACCGGGCAGCCCCTCGACCAGGGCGGCCAGCGTGGGGATCTCGCTGCGCCCCCCGATCCGGGCCCGGCGTACGTCGGCGTGGGTGAGCCCGGCGATGGGCCCCTGCTGGTCGCAGACCCGGTCGAGCACGTCGTCGTGGAACGCCATCAGCACCCCGTCGGCCGTGGTGTGCACGTCGGTCTCGAGGTAGCGGTAGCCCAGCGCCACCGCGTGCTGGAAGGCCTCCAGGGTGTTCTCGAGGCCCTCGATCTCGGGGTGGTAGGCCCCGCCCCGGTGCGCCAGGGCCAGCACCGCCCCCGGCTGCTCGAGCACCTCGTCGAGGTAGGGCCGGCCGGTGCGTGGGGTCACCGACGAAGTATGGCGCCCTGGCGAACGGCGCAGCCACCGAGCGGAGGGGAGACCCGTGCGCAGGCACAGGCGCCCCGGCCCCACGGCCACGTCACCACACGGCGCACCTCGCGGTCCGGTGGGCACTCGTGCGGGTCGGCCCCGCCGGGCCACGTCGCGGAGCCCTACAAGGGTGGCGCGGGGGCGCCGCACGTGCGCGCCGGAGCCGCGACCAATCGGGTCAGATGTCTCTGAACGTCTCGATGTTGGCGCCAAGAGTGTTGAGGCGCTCGGCGAGGTCCTCGTAGCCGCGGTGGATGACGTAGGTCGAGCGCAGCACCGAGGTGCCCTTGGAGGCGAGCATGGCCAGCAGGATGACCACGGCGGGGCGCAGGGCCGGGGGACAGACGAGCTCGGCGCCGGAGAACGACGTGGGGCCCTCGATCATCACGCGGTGGGGGTCGAGGAGCTTGACGTGGCCGCCGAGCTTGGTCAGCTCGGTGAGGTAGATCGCGCGGTTCTCGTAGACCCAGTCGTGCAGGAAGGTCTGGCCCTCGGCGACGGCCGCGATGACGGCGAAGAACGGCAGGTTGTCGATGTTGAGCCCGGGGAACGGCATCGGGTGGATCTTGTCGAGCGGCGCGATCAGCTGCGACGGCTTGGTGTGGAGGTCGACGAGTCGGGTGTGGCCGTTGAGGGCGACGTACTCGTCGGAGCGGTCGTAGTTGAACCTCATCTCCTCGAGCACCGCGAGCTCGATCTCGAGGAACTCGATCGGGACCCGCTTGATGGTGATCGACGACTTGGTGACGATCGCGGCGGCGAGCAGCGACATCGCCTCGATGGGGTCCTCGCTGGGGGCGTAGTCGACGTCGACGTCGATCGTCTCGAGACCGGTGATGCGCAGCGTGGTGGTGCCGATGCCGTCGACGCGGACCCCGAGCTTCTGCAGGTAGAAGCAGAGGTCCTGGACCATGTAGTTGGACGAGGCGTTGCGGATGATCGTCTCGCCGGGGTGCAGGGCGGCGGCCATCAGGGCGTTCTCGGTGACGGTGTCGCCGCGCTCGGTGAGCACGATCGGACGGGTCGGCTCGACGGCACGGTTGACCTGGGCGTGGTAGCTGCCGTCGGTGGCCTTGACCTCGAGTCCGAAGGGCCGCAGGGCGGTCATGTGGGGCTCGACGGTGCGCTCGCCGAGGTTGCAGCCCCCGGCGTAGGGCAGGTCGAAGGCCTCGGCGCGGTGGAGCAGGGGACCGAGGAACATGATGACCGAGCGGGTGCGCCGCGCGGCCTCCTCGTTGATCCGGCTCAGGTCGAGGTCCCTGGGCGGCACGATCTCGAGGTCACCCTCGTCGCCGATCCAGCGCGTCTGCACGCCGAGGCTGTTGAGCACCTCGAGCAGCCGGTTGACCTCCTCGATGCGCGCGACCTTGCGCAGCGTGGTGCGGCCCCTGTTGAGCAGCGAGGCGCACAGCAGCGCGACACCGGCGTTCTTCGACGTCTTGACCGTGATCGAGCCCGACAGGCTGGTCGGCCCCTGCACCCGCAGGTGGGTGGGGCCGGCGCCGAGGGCGACGATCTCGGAGTCGAGCGCCTCGCCGATGCGGGCCAGCATCTCCAGGGAGAGGTTCTGGTGGCCCTTCTCGATGCGGTTGATCGCGCTCTGGCTCGTGCTGAGGAGGTCGGCCAGCTGGGCCTGCGTGAGCCCGCGGTGCTTGCGCGCGTCGCGGATGAGGTTGCCGATGCGGCCCTTGTAGTCGACTGCCATGCCGCCCACCGTAACTCACATGTGAGATATCGGGGAAAGTGCGACGGGCGTGGCGACCGCCGGGGACGGCTCGTGTGGAGTCGACGTGGTGGGTCCTGGTTGGATCGGGGTCATGAAGGCGACGATGATCCACGGACCCCGCGACATCCGTTTCGAGGAGGTCCCCGACCCCACGATCAGCAAGCCCACCGACGCGATCGTCAAGGTGACCGCGTCGTGCATCTGCGGCTCCGACCTGTGGCCCTACCGCGGCGACGACAAGACCGAGAGCGCCCACACGATCGGCCACGAGTGCCTCGGCGTCATCGAGGAGGTCGGGTCGGAGGTGCGCGACTTCAAGGTCGGCGACTTCGTGGTCGTGCCGTTCGACCACTGCGACAACACCTGCCCGGCGTGCCGCAACGGCGCCCAGTCGGCCTGCGACAACTTCGGCATCACCCAGAGCGGCCAGGCAGAGTACGCGCTGGTCACCCAGGCCGACGGCTCGCTGGTCAAGACCGACGGCGTGCCCGACGACGACCTGATCCCCTCGCTGCTCACGCTGTCGGACGTCATGGCGACCGGCTGGCACGCAGCGGTCGCCGCCGGGGTCCGCAAGGGCGGCACCGCGGTCGTGGTCGGCGACGGCGCGGTCGGCCTGTGCGGCGTCCTGGCCGCGGCCCACATGGGCGCCGAGACGGTCATCGCGATGTCGCGCCACGAGCCCCGCCAGGAGCTCGCCCGCAGGTTCGGCGCCACGCACGTGGTCGCCGAGCGCGGCAAGGACGGCGTCGCCGCGGTCAAGGACATCCTCGGTGGCGTCGGCGGCGACGCCGTGCTCGAGTGCGTCGGCAACGGCCCGGCGTTCGAGCAGGCCTTCCGCGTGGCCCGCCCCGGCGCGACCGTCGGGTTCGTCGGAGTGCCGCACGGTGCGGAGGCGCCCCTGCGCCTGATGTTCAGCAAGAACGTCGGGTTGGCCGGCGGCATCGCCCCGGTGCGTCGCTACCTGCCCGAGCTGCTCGACCTCGTGCTCGACCGCACGATCGACCCCGGGCTGGTCTTCGACCTGACGCTGCCCCTCGACCAGGTCGCCGACGGCTACCGGGCGATGGACGAGCGCACCGCGATCAAGGTCCTGCTGCGCCCGTAGGCCGCGGGTCCGGTCCGGCCCCGGTCGGGGTCAGGCGCTGAGGAGCAACGCGCCGGTGCTGCCGGGCATGACGCACGGCTCGCAGCCGCAGGTGTCGCTGCACGCGAGGAACGTGTGCACGGCGTGGCCGCAGCGGTTGCACGGCAGGTCGTGGGTGAGGTGACCGGGCTGGTCGTCTTGCCGGGTGTCCCACATCGGGTCCACCTCCTCTCGCGGTGCCGGTGGCGGGTCTGGGCCTGTCCTTCGACGGTAGGACTCCTCGGGGGCCGGTCGTGATACTTCGCGTCGGAACTGGTCACAAGGGACCAGAGGGACTGTCCGGTCGGCCCCGCCCCACTGCCAGGTCGTCCGTCGGGGTGGCCTGCCGGGCGCATCAGCGACGTAGGTTCGTGCCATGACTGAATCGAACACGCATTCGACCGACGAGCCCCAGGAGCTGCTGGGCGCCGACACCCCGACCACGACCGAGAAGGACCCCGAGGACTGGGTGACCGGCGACGAGCCGATGACCGGTGCCCAGCGCAGCTACCTCGACACCTTGGCCCGAGAGGCAGGGGAGACCCTGTCCGGTGACCTCACGAAGGCCGAGGCCTCCGAGCACATCGACCGGTTGCAGGACGCCACCGGGCGCGGCGCACAGACCTGAGCCGTGACCTGAGTCGCGACCTGGGTCGTGGTGGTCCCGGCTACGGTGGGGGCGCCGGGCGTGAGGGGCGCCCGGCTTCGTGGGAGAAGAGCCATGGCCCAGGACGACCGGGACGCACGACCAGCGCTGAGCACTCGCGCGGCACTGCCGTTCCTGGCGTGCGCGCTGCTCGGCTTCGTCGTGCTCCTGCTGCCGCCGTCGGGGGAGAGCGACGGGCGTCTGGTCGAGGCAGGGCTGCTGTTCGCCGCGATCGTCGTCGCCGCGGGCCTGTTGCCCTGGGGTCGGTGGCCCCCGTGGACCTGGGCGATCCCGCCGATCGCCTACCTCGCGGTCATCGCACTGCTGCGCGACGCCTCGGGCGCCACGACCGCCCTGGCCCCGTTGGTCAGCCTGCCCGTGCTCTGGCTCGCCCTGCACGGCGGCCCGCGCGCGCTGGCGGCCGCCGTGGTGGGGACCGGCCTGATCTTCGTCGTGCCCCTCCTCGTGGTCGGGGAGCCGTCCTACCCCGCCGCCGACTGGGGTCGCGCCGTGCTCTGGATGGCGGTGGCCGGCCTGGTCGGGCCCGGCATCCAGTCCGTCGTACGGCGCCTGCGCGAGCGTGAGGAACGCCTGACCGCCCTGACCCAGGAGCTGACGGCGATCCAACACCAGTGGGAGCGGTTCGGCGAGGAGCTGCCCGACACGGTCGTGCTCGTCGTCGACGCCGACCTGCGCTACCAGCAGGTCTCCGGGGCCGGGGCCCTGCGCCACGATCTCGAGAGCTGGCTCGGGCGCACCCTGGCCGAGACCTCCACGCCCGACAACGTCGCCGTCCTCGAGCCGCTCTACCGTGGCGCGCTCGAGGGCCGGCCCGGGGAGTGCGAGATCAACTCGACCACCGACGGCACCCCGCACCAGGTGACGGTGGTCCCCTTCGGCTTCCACGGAGAGCCTGCCGCGCTGGTGGTGGCCCGTGACGTCGGGCTCGCCCAGCGACGCGAGATGGAGGCCCGCCGCTCGGTCGAGGAGCTGCGCCGCCTCGCCGAGCGCGACCCGCTCACCGGCCTGGTCAACCGCCGCACCTTCGACGAGATCCTCGAGGACCACCTCGCGGCGTGCGCCGACCCGGGCTGGACCGGGCCGTGCGGGGCGGTGCTGGTCCTCGACATCGACCACTTCAAGCGGGTCAACGACGCCCTGGGCCACCACGTCGGCGACCGGCTGATCGTGTCGGTGGCCCAGCTGCTGGTCACGGCCCTGCGCGACACCGACGTGGTCGCGCGGCTGGGCGGCGACGAGTTCGCGGTGCTGCTGCGCGACGCCGACGCCGAGGTGGCCGTCCGCGTCGCCCAACGCGTCGTCGACGTCGTACGCCGCCACACCGCAGGGGTGCCCGAGATCACCGGGGCCGTCACCGCCAGCGTCGGGGTGCGGCTGGTCACCGACGCGACCACCAGCGCCCACGACCTGCTCGTGGCCGCCGACACCGCGATGTACGACGCCAAGCGGGCCGGACGCGACCGGTTCGTCAACGCCTCCTGAGACCGGGGCCCCGGACCCTGGCGGCGACCGGCGATCGGGGGGAGGGTGGCGGGGACAGACGCCCCCGACCGACCGGAGCCGATCATGAGGACCAGGGTCACGCTCGTCGCGACCAGCGCCGCGATGGCGCTCACCGTCACCGCAGGAGCGTCGGCGGCGCGACCGCCTGCCGCGCCGTCCGGCGAGGCCCGGCCGGCAGCGGCACGGCACTGCGCCCAGCCGGGCCCCTACGAGTTGCCCCACGGGTCGCAGGCGGTGCGGCTGCGTCCCGAGGACTTCACCGCGCGCATCGACCACCCGTACTGGCCGATGCGGCCTGGCACCACCTGGCACTACGTCGAGCACGGGGGAGGAGAGGTGGCGCGCGTCCGGGTCACGGTGTCCCGTCGGACCCGGCTCATCGAGGGGGTGCGCGCCCGCGTCGTCCACGACGTGGCGCGGGTCGGCGGCGAGGTCGTCGAGGCCACCTGGGACTGGTACGCCCAGGAGTCGGCCGGCAGCCTGTGGTACCTGGGGGAGTTCTCGCAGACCTTCGAGGACGGCGTACCGGTCAGCACCGAGGGGTCGTGGGTGCACGGCCGCGACGGCGCCCAGGCGGGGATGATCCTGCCGGCCCGTCCGCGTCCCGGGTGCGGCTACCGCGAGGAGTACCGCGCCGGCGTGGCCGAGGACCGGGCCCGGATCCTGTCGACCCACGAGGTCCTGCGCACGCCCACGGGCCTGCACCGTGGGGTCGTGCAGACCGCCAACACGAGCCCGCTGGAGCCCGACGTGCTCGAGAACAAGTTCTACGCCCGGGGTGTCGGACCGGTGCTCGAGCTCGACCTGTCGCCCGAGCTGGGCCGCGCCGTCCTCGTGCGGGTGACCCACACGCGCTGAACGACGGCCGACCTCGTCAGCGCCGCCAGAACAGGTGGTGGACGACCCCGTCGGGGCGCGGCACGACGTCGACGTGGTAGCGGTCGGCGAGCTCGTCGGGGGAGGTCCACAGCCGGGTGCCCGCACCCAGCTCGACGGGGACGACGGCGACGTGGAGGGTGTCGACCAGGTCCGCGTCGAGGAAGGCACGGATGGTCGTGGCGCCGCCGCCGAGGCGCACGTCCTTGCCGTCGGCGGCCTCGCGCGCCAGCTCGAGGGCGGTCTGCGGATCGGCGTCGACGAAGTGGAACGTCGTGTCGGACAGCGTGAACGACGGCCTCGGGTGGTGGGTCAGGACGAGGACCGGCGTGTGGAACGGCGGCTCGTCGCCCCACCAGCCCTGCCACTCGTGGTCGGTCCACGGACCTCGCTGCGGGCCGAACTTGTGGCGCCCCATGATCTCGGCGCCGATGTTGCGGTGGAACTCGCGGGTCAGGTAGTCCTCGAGGCCGCGGCTGCCCCCGGGCTCGGTGCGGTTGGGCCAGCTCGCCGTGCCGAAGGCCCACGCGAACATCGTGCCGGGGTCGGCGTGCCCGAACGGCCGTTCCAGGCTCTGCCCCTCGCCGGCGGCGTACCCGTCGCGGGAGACGGTGATGTTGTGGCCCCTCAGCAGCTGGCTCATGGACGTGTCGACCCGAGGCGGCACGAGGACTCATCGGTGGAGACGGGCACCGCTCACACCACCCGGGTGAGCAGGCTCAACAAGGTGGCGCGCTCGTCCTCGGAGAGTGCCGAGAACGGCAGCCCGCTGCCGTAGAGGGCCGTCTCGAAGCGCGCGTGGAGGTCGGCGCCGGAAGCGGTGCGGGCCACGAGCGTGACCCGTCGGTCGCGCTCGTCGCGCTCGCGCCGGACCAGGTCCTGACGCTCGAGCCGGTCGACCAGGCCCGTGATGTTGCTGGCGTCGCGCTGCAGGAGGGTCGCCAGGGTGCTCATCGGTCGGGGCTCGTCGAGAAGCCCCAGCAGGGATGCCTGCTGCCGGGTGAGGCCGTGCTCGGCCGCGACCGCCTCGTAGCGGTGCTGCAGGTTCTCGGTGAGGTCGAAGACGAGCCGGACGATCTCGGCGTCCGCTCGTCCCTGCATCCGACGCGACGTGGACATGTCCGCACCGTACTGCACCTGCTCGAAAGGTTGACACTCGCAATCATTGCGCTACGGTACTAACTACTTGAGGTGCTCAACTATCACCATCACCAAGTGCGGACCGGCGCAAGGTCCGCCGTCCACTCGGAAGGAACCACTCGTGGTCAACATCCTGCTCCAGTCGGTCGTCGCCCTGCTCGCGGCAGGCCTCGGCGTCTCGGCCCTGGCCGGCGTCGGGCCGGTCCGCGAGCTCGGGCTCCGACGCCGGCTCGTCCGCTGGCCCTGGGGAGTGCTCGTGACGCTGTCCGGCGTCGGCCTGCTGGTCGGCAACCGGGTCCCGTTCGTCACCTTCTTCGCCGCCAGCCTGCTCGTGCTCACCCTGGTCCCGGTCCTGGTCGCCTCGGTCGTGCGGCGCCCGAGCGCCGGCGCCCGTGGCCCGGTCGCCCTCCTGGGCCTGGCCGCGGCGGCCGTCGGGCTCGGCGTCCTGCAACCCCTCGGCCTCAAGGTGCTGCTGCTGCCACACCCCGACGACCTGCCCTACGACCCCGTCGCCGCCAGCCGGGTGGTGAGCACCTTCGACGACGGCATGTGGTTCGAGGGCATCGAGCAGGGCCCCGACGGGACCCTCTACCTCGCTGAGAGCACCGGGGAGGACTACGCGCGCGGCGACAAGAGCGACGTGGAGGCCCAGGTCATCGCCCGCGCCACGGACGGGTCGCAACGCAGCTTCTTCACCCTGCCGACTGGGTCCACCGCCGGCGTGATGGCCGTGGCGGACGACGGGACGCTCTACCTCTCGGTCACCGGCGGGCTGCAGGGCCTGTGGCAGGTCGACGCGACGGGGGAGGGACGGCTGCTCGCGCCGCTGCCGGACGACTCCTTCCCCAACGGGGTGACGCTCTCCCAGGACGGCCGCACCGCCTACGTCGCCGACAGCGCCCTGGGCACCGTGTGGCGCGTCGACACGGCGTCGGGGGAGACCGAGCGCGCGTACGAGGGCGACGTCCTGCGTGCGCGGCGCTTCGTGGCGCTCCCGCCGGGCGCCAACGGCATCCACCTGGTGGGGGAGCACGCCTACGTCACCAACTCCGACTCGGGTGAGCTCCTGCGCTTCACCATCGACTCGCGCGGCGACCTCCACGACCCCGAGGTGCTGGTGCGGGGGGTGCCTGCCGACGACTTCGCGGTCGACGAGGACGGCACGATCTACCTCACGACGCACATCTACAACACAGTCGTGCGCGTGACCCCCGACGGCCGTCGTAGCGTCGTGGCCGACGAGCGCCAGGACGTCACCGGCGCGACCGACTGCGTCCTGGTGACCGGGCCCGATGGCACCAGGACGCTGTACGTCGTGACCGACGGGGGAGCGCTGGCCACGGGGGACCAGGACGCCGCCGGCACCCTCGTGGCCCTCGACCTGCGGTCCTGAGCCACGACGTCGCGCCCGGCCCCGATGAGTTCGGGGTCCGTGGCGGGTCGACCAGTCAGACACGACCGACCACACCGACGACCAAGAGGAAGCAGATGTCGTTCCAGGCCCACCTGGACACCATGGAGAAGAAGTCCGGGCGCACGCCCCAGCAGCTGCTCGACGAGGCGGCGGCCCTGGGCCTCGATGTCCCACCGGTCGAGGCGGCCGCCGTCGTGGACTGGCTGCAGGAGAGCTACGGGGTCGGGCGTGGGCATGCCATGGGCCTGGGTCCACGTCATCGAGAACGGGCCGGTCATCGACGACAAGCACGTCGGCACCGGCGGCACCCACCGCGACGACAGCGCCACCCTGCGCCTCGACGGCCTCGCGGCCCGCTGACCGTGGCAGCGGGCCGCGAGGCTCAGATCATCGGGCGCATGTAGCCCGGCGCCTCGACGTCGATCATCGACAGCGACGAGGCGTGGTAGACCAGCCCGGGCACGTGGATGGCGTGCACCTGGCCCATGTGGATGTCGCGCCAGAACCGCTGCAGGGGGTGGTCCATCCGCATGCCGTTGCCGCCGGAGCGGGCCACGATGTCGTCGACGGCGCGCACGGCGCGGTGGGCGGCGGCGACCTGGTTGCGACGCGAGAGCGACCGCTCGCCGAACTCGTACTCCTTGCCGGTGGCGACCGCGTCGTACATCCGGGAGACGCCGTCGAGGAGCGCGACGCGCGAGGCGTGGATGTCGGCGGCGGCCTCAGCGATCGCGGACATCACGTAAGGGTCGTCCTTGACCTTACGACCGGTGATCTGCACGCGGCTGCGCTGGTAGGCCATGTGGTGGGCCAGGGCTCCCTCGGCCATGCCGATCACGGCGGAGGTGATGCCGAGCGGGAAGATCGCCGAGAACGGCATCTGGTAGAGCGGGTTGGTCAGGCCGCGGTCGCGCCAGGCCGAGCCGTCGACCAGGCTGTCGTAGGTCACCGTGCGATAGGACGGGATGTGCGCCTTGTCGACGATGACGTCCTTGCTGCCGGTGCCCTTGAGCCCCACGACGTCCCACGAGTCGGGCACGATGGTGTAGTCGCTGCGGGGGATCAGCACGTGGATCAGCTGCGGCGGGTCGAGCAGCGGGACGCCGTCGGCGTCGCCGAGCAGCGCCCCGAGGAACAGCCAGTCGCAGTGGTCGGTGCCCGACGAGAACTGCCAACGCCCGGAGAACTCGTAGCCGTCGTCGGGGCCGCCGACGGGCTTCAGGACGCCCATGGGGGCGTAGGGGGAGCCGACCCACACGTCGTCGTCGTTGCCCCACACCTCGTCCTGCACGCGCGGGTCGGCGAAGGCCATCTCCCACGGGTGGACGCCGACGATGCCGGAGATCCAGCCGGTCGCGCCGTCGAGCGAGCCCAGCTTCATGGTCGCCTCGGCCCACTCGCGCGGGTGCGTCTCGAGGCCGCCGTGGCTGGCGGGCTGCAGCATCTTGATGACACGCGCCTCGCGCAGCAGCCGGACGGTCTCGTCGGTGAGCTGACCGGCGGCCTCGTTCTGCGGACCGAGCGCGGCGATCTCGTCGGCGCGCTCCTCGATCGCCCGGAGCACCGGGAAGGAGTGGACCTGGGTGGTGGACATGGAGCCTCCTGGAACGTGCGCCACCGGCGGTGGAGAACTAGAACACGTTCTCATTGTGGCGGAGGAGGCGCTCCGGCGCCATCACCCGAACGATTCTGGTTCGTGAGCGCGTCAGTTCTGGTTCGTGAGCGCGTCAGTCGACGTGGACTGCTGCCGCGGCGGGTCAGGCTGCAGGCCTCTGGTGCGGACACCCCACCAAACGGCACCAGGATCGACGACACCAGATCGTTGGCCGAGGTCGTCGACGAGATCCTTCGACGGTCCTCGATACGACTATCCCCCGACATTCCAAAGATCGCCGATAAGTGACATTATGTCAGGTGAAGGCTCTCAGAGTCGGTCACCGTCGCGCAACGGCGCCCCCCAGGCGCGCAGACGGTCGGAGATGTCCTGCACCTCGGTGATCTGTCCTGCAGCAACAGCGATCACCAGGTCGTAGATGTCGTCGTCGCTGGCGTCGAGTCGCCGGCCGTTGAGTCCGAGGAACAGCATGGCCGCCTTCAGACCGAGGCGCTTGTCGCCGTCGACCAGCGGATGCGAGCTCACGATGGAGTGCATCAGGGCCGCCGCCTTGCCTGCCAGTCCGGGACAGGCCTCTTCCCCGAATATGGTCGCCTGCGGACGGGCGATCGCCGCGGCGAGCAGCCCGGGGTCCCGGATGACGTGGACCGGACCCATCTCGCTCTCGATGACCGCCAGCACGTCTTCGTCGGTGAGGTAGTCGACACAAGACGCGGCTCGTACGATTCCTCGCTCACTGACCGAGACGGTCGAGCAAGTCGCGCCGGTCTGCACCGATCTGTGCGATCAGCTCGTCTCGACGGCGAGTCCGCTGAGTCGCAGCCTCGACGACAGCGCGTCGTGCGAAGGTCTGCATCGACACGCCCTCGCGCTCGGCCGCCCGGCGGAGCAACTCGGCCTCGGCGTCGTCCAGTCGCAATGTCATGGCCATGGAGCACATGATACCGGCTGATACCAGATCCGGACGACACGCTCATGAGCCACCGGCGAGCTCGCCTTTCTCCGGATCGCCTCAGACGGCCTCGAGGACGAAGAAGAGGAAGCACAGGAACGCCGTACGGTCCCCCAGGTCGGGCGGCAGCAGGTCGCGCGGGGTGTCGGGGTCGAACGGTGGCTCGCTGACCACCGAGATCCGGAAGCCCGCGCGGGCGAAGGCGTCGGTCATCGCGTGCAACGGCCGGTGCCAGAAGGTCAGGAACACCGTCTGCTCGCCGAAGGTGTAGTCCTCGGTGTAGGGCGAGGTCGCGAAGTAGTCCTCGTCGGGGTAGACCACCGGGCGGATCACCGGGTGGTTGACCGAGATCAACAGCCGCCCACCCGGCCGCAACACGCGTCGCAGCTCGGCCAGCGGACCTGTCCAGTCCTCGAGGTAGTGCAGCACCAGCGAGCAGACGACGTCGTCGAACTCCCCCGTGCCGAAGGGCAGCGGCTCGGTGAGATCGGCCACGAGCACCCGGGTGTCGTCCCCGAGCCGCTCCCGCGCCAGGTCCACCATCGCCGGGCTCGCGTCGAAGCCGGTCACGTGCGCGCCACGGTCGCGCAGCGCTGCCGCGAGCGGTCCCGCGCCGCAGCCGGCGTCGAGGACGCGGCGCCCCTCGACGTCGCCGGCGAGGGCGAGCATCGCCGGCTTCTCGTAGTGGGCGTTGAACAGCCCGGTCTCGTTCTGCCGGGCATAGCTCTCAGCGAACCCGTCGTAGTGGTCGGCCTTCATCGTGGTCCCGTGATCCCCTCGTGTGGCGTGTCCATGGACCTTAGGTCGGCCGACAGCCGGATCGACGGAGGTCAGGTCGTCGGCGCGTCGGGGTCAGGAGACGGGCCGTCGAGGCGTACGGCGAGGTCGGCGGCGGCCGGGCCCCAGCCGGTGGGGTCCTCCCCCGGCGGGATCATCGCCAGCGACGTCCACAGCACCAGCACGTCCCACCACCGCGCCTCGAGCGGCGTCAGCGGGCGTACGGACTCGTAGCCGGCGCGCAAGGAGTCGTGCACGTCGGGCGTCACCGGGCCCCAGTCGTGGAACCGGGTCCCGAGCAGGACGGCGGCGCGGGCCATCTCGACGACCGCGTGGTCGCACCTTGCCTCCTCGAGGTCGAGGACGGCGGCGACCGCATCGCTCGTGCACAAGACGTTGGCGGCGCGGACGTCGCCGTGCACCAGCTGCGTGGGCAGCGGGCCCGCGGGCAGGTCGACCAGCAGCCGGCGCAGGGTGTCGCACGCCGGAGTCGCCAGGTGGGCAGGCGCAGCGTCGAGCCAGCCGGTGACCCGGTCCGGGAGCAGCGCGGGCGGGTCGACGAGCGCGAGCAGCTCGCCAGCCGCGGTGCTCGTCGCGAGGACGTCGTGGAGCCGCGCCAGGACCGCGCCGGTAGCCCGGACCAGTCCGAGGTCGCCGGTGTCGAGGAGGTCGCCGGCGACGACGTGCTGCACGGCGAGCGAGACGCCGTCGACCTCGACCTGCAGGCGACCGTCCGGAGCCGCGACCGGCGCGGAGACCGGCACTCCCCTGGCCTCGAGCTCGACCGTGAGCCGCGCCAGCGCGGCCAGCCGTGCGAAGCGCTCGGGCGCGACCGACCACTTCGCGATCATCCGGCCCGACGGCGTGTCGACCCAGGCCAGCGCGTTCGTGTGGCTCATCACGATCCGCTCGCACGAGGTGACGTCGACCGACCAGTGACGGGCGAGCGCCTCGGTCACCCAGCGGCGGGCGGCCGCTGCGTCGGCGAGACCGAACCGGTTCGTGATCACCTCGGCGGGGTCGTCGGCCTCCCACAGCATCTCGAGCATCGGTGGCGACGTCACGGCACCGTCACCGGCGCGAGGCGTTGCTCGACGTACCACTCGGTACCGAGCAGGCGTTGCTGCGTGGCATCGTCCAGCCCGACCACGACGCCCGGGAGCGCGCCGCGCCCGACCTCGCTGCGGTGGGCCGCGATCGCGGCGAGCTTGACGCGGAGCCACGGCCTCACGTCGACGACGTGCGTCACGGCGGTGTCGGGCATCGTGTGGACCGACCTGCGGGACCCGACGACCTCGGCGAGCATCGGCAGCGCCGAGCGCGGGTGGGTGGCGAACCACACCGCCTCCGGCTGCCACGGCTCCCCCACGTCGGGGTACATCTGGTCGAGCCCGGCAGCCTGGGCGGCCAGCACGGCGACCCGGTGGGTGTGGCGGTGGTCCGGGTGACCTGTGAGGCCTCCGTAGGCGTCGTGGGTGACCACCACCTCGGGTCGGACGTCGCGAATGTGGGCCACGAGCCGGCGTACGGCGTCATCGAGCGGCGCGTCCACGAGGCGCGGGCGAGCAGGCGCCGACTCGGGCACGCGGGCGTCGGCGAAGCCGAGCAGTCGCGGCTCCCCCGCACCCAGCACTGCCAGCGCCTCAGCCAGCTCCTCGACCCGGGACGTTCCTGCCGCCCAAGTCGCCGTGACCACGGCCCCGGCGGACCCCTCGTCGGCGGCACGAGCCAGCAACCCTCCCGTCGCGAGGGCCTCGTCGTCGGGGTGGGCGACCACCACCAGCATCCCCCGACCACCCGTCACCCCTGCACCCTACGAAACCCGTTCGCGCGACACCGCCGGCTGGGCGAGGGTGGCGCCATGACGAGCAGCGACTACTGGGACGCCGAGACGGCCGAGCGCTACGACGAGAGCTCGGCGTTCATGTTCGCCCCGGAGGTGCTCGACCCGGCGGTCGCGTTCCTGGCCGACCTGGCCGGCGAGGGCCGGGCCCTCGAGCTGGCCGTCGGCACGGGTCGGGTCGCGGTCCCGCTGGTCGGGCGTGGCGTCGAGGTCAGCGGCATCGAGCTGTCGCAGCCGATGGTCGACCGGCTGCACCTCAAGGCGCCGGACCTGCCGGTGGTCGTGGGCGACATGGCGACGAGCACGGCGCCCGGGGAGTTCGCGCTCGTCTACCTGGTGTGGAACGGCCTCGGCAACCTGCGCACGCAGGCCGAGCAGGTCGCGTGCTTCCGCAACGCGGCCCGCCACCTGTCCCCCGGTGGCCGCTTCGTGATCGAGCTGTGGATCCCCGGCATCCGACGGATGCCGCCGGGCCAGGACGCCGTGCCCTTCCACGTCGGCAGCCGCCACGTCGGGTTCGACACCTACGACCTGACCACCCAGCAGGGCACCTCGCACCACTACACGCGCGAGCCCGACGGCACGGTGCGCTACGGCCAGAGCAACTTCCGCTACGTGTGGCCCGCGGAGTGCGACCTGATGGCGCACCTGGCGGGCCTCGAGCTCGAACGACGCGTCGCCGACTGGGACGCGACCCCCTTCACCCAGGACAGCGAGAGCCACGTCTCGGTGTGGCGCAAGCCCGTCGCCAGCCCCTAGGCCACGCCGTACTCGACCTCGGGTCGGCCCGTGCCGTAGCGCTGGCCGCGCTGGAGCATCCCCGACTCGGCCAGGTGCTCGAGGTAGCGGCGCGCGGTCACCCGCGAGGCCCCGAGCACAGCGGCCACCTCGCTGGCCGAGCGCGGCCCGTCGGAGCTGCGGACGACGGACACGACCGCCCGCAGGGTCTCGGCGCTCATCCCCTTCGGCAGCTGGCTGGCGGCGGGTCGCAGCGCCCCGAGCATCCGGTCGACCTCGTCCTGGACCACCTCGTCGGGCGCGGTCGCGAGCCGGGCACGGAACTCGGCGTACTGCTCGAGGCGGGCCCGGAAGGTGGCGAAGGTGAACGGCTTGAGCAGGTAGGAGGAGACCCCGTGGGCCATCGCGCGGCGCACGACCTCGGTCTCGCGCGCCGCCGTCACCGCGATCACGTCGACGAGGTCGCCGGAGGCCCGCAGGCGTTGCAGCAGGCCCAGGCCGTGGCCGTCGGGCAGGTGCATGTCGAGCAGGACGAGGTCGACGCTCCCCCGGACGTCGAGCGCGCGGGCCGCCTCCCCGGCGCTGTGCGCGACGGCGGCCAGCGCGAAGCCGTCGACCCGCTCGACGTACGCCGCGTGCGCGCGGGCGGTGAGCGGGTCGTCCTCGACGACGAGCACCCGCACGTCGCTCACGCCCGGACCTCCTCGTCGCGCCGCGCGCCGAGCACGACGGTGAAGGCCGCGCCCCCGAGGTCGGAGCGCCCGACCCGGACCACTCCCCCGTGCCTGCGTGCGACCTGGTGGACCAGGGCCAAGCCGATGCCACGGCCCTCGGCCTTGGTCGACCAGCCGCGCTCGAGGGCGTGGTCGGCCTCCTGCGCGCTGAGCCCGGGCCCGCTGTCCTCGACGGTCACCACCGGGACGCCGTCCTCGCCGCCCAGGACGACCCGGACGCGACGCAGGCCTGCCTGCCCGGCCTGCCCGTCGAGGGCGTCGAACGCGTTGTCGACCAGGTTGCCCACGACCGTCACGAGGTCGCGCCCCGGTACGTCGCCGACCATCGTTCCGCTGACCACGAGCTCGATCCCCCGCTCGCGCGCTGCCGCCGACTTGCCGAGCAGCAGAGCCGAGACCGCCGGGTCGCCGACCACGCCGACCATCAGGTCGGTGAGCTGCTGGGCCCCCTCGAGCTCCTCGGTCGCGAACTCGATGGCGGTCTGCGGCTCGCCGATCTCGAAGAGGGACACCACCGTGTGCAGGCGGTTGGCCGCCTCGTGGTTCTGCGCGCGCAACGCCTCGGTCAGCCCGCGTACGGCGGCCAGCTCGCCGGTCACCGACTGCAGCTCGGTGCGGTCGCGCAGGCTGACGACGGCGCCGACCGAACGACCGTTCCAGCGGGCCGGGGCCGCGCTCACCACGAGCACCCGGTCGCCGGCGACGTAGAGGTCGTCGGACTCGGCCTGCCGGCTCAGCGCCGCCGCGACCAGGCCCGGCGCGAGCCCGAGGTCCTGCACCCGGCGACCGACGACGTCGTCGGGCAGGTCGAGCAGCCGGCGCGCCTCGTCGTTGACCAGCTGCACCTCGCCGTCGGGGTCGACCAGCAGCAGGCCCTCGCGCACGGCGTGCAGGACCGCGGAGTAGTACTCGTACATCCGAGTGATCTCGAGCTCGCCCATGCCGTGGGTCTGGCGTCGCAGCCGCCGGCTCAGCAGCCACACCCCGAGCAGGCCGAACCCCAGCACCGGCGCGGAGGCCGCGCCGATCGAGACGACGTCGTCGACCAGACGGTCCTGGATCGAGGAGATCGTGATGCCGACCGACACCAGCGCGACCACCCGGTCGGCGCTGTCGCGCACCGGCACCACCGCGCGCATCGAGGGTCCCAGGGTGCCGGCGTACTCCTGGGTGAAGGTGCCTCCCTGCGGGGCGTCGCCCAGGTCGCCGATGAACGGCTTGCCGATGTTGGCGGGGTCGGGGTGCGCGAACCGGGTCCGGTCGAGCGCCATGATCGTGATGAAGTCGACGCCGGTGTCGGCGCGCACCTGCTCGGCGAACGGCTGCAGCCGCGCCGACGGGTCGGCGTCGGCCAGGGCGTCGAGCACCGTCGGCGAGTCGGCCACCGCGCGCGCGACCGCCAGCGACCGGTCGGTCGCCTCGGACCGTGCGTCGCCGCGGGCGTCGTACGACGCGACGCCGAGCAGTGCCAGCACCAGCAGGACGACCACGCCGACCTGGAGCACCAGCATCTGCCGGGCGACCGGGACCGCTCGGGCGCGGCGAGCCTCACGACCCCCACGACGCTGACGACGCTGGCGACCCACCATTCGCGCATCATCGCCCAGATCCGGTCGCGGGGCACCTCGCGCCTGTGCGCACCCGTCCGGCTACGTCCTGTAGGTTGATACCTAATACTGTTAGGTAAGGACGTGATCCATGACCACCCGCACCCCGCTGACCCGGGCCCGGCTGGCGACGGTCGGCGCCGAGCTCGCCGACGAGGTCGGCTTCGAGCACGTCACGGCGTCCGAGGTCGCCCGACGCTGCGGCGTCCGGGTCGCCAGCCTCTACTCCCACGTCAGGGACGCTGACGACCTGCGTGCGCTGGTCTGCCTGCTCGCCCTCGACGAGCTGGCCGACCGCGCGTCCGCCGCGGTGGCCGGACGGGCCGGTGCCGAGGCGCTGGCCGCGCTCGCCGGCGCCTACCGCGACTACGCCCGCGCGCACCCGGGTCGTTACGCCGCGATGCGGCACCGGCTCGACCCGGCGACGGCCGCGGCCAGTGCCGGGCCCCGGCACGCCGACCTCACCCGGGCCGCCCTGCGCGGCTACGGCCTCGACGCGGACGGCGAGACCCACGCCGTACGCCTGTTCGGCGGGCTGGTCCACGGCTTCGTGACCCTCGAGCTCGCCGGCGCCTTCGACCACAGCGACCCCTCGCCCGAGGTCTCGTGGGAGTGGTCGTTGACCGCCCTCGACGCGACCCTCACCGGATGGAGCACCCGATGAACGCCCCTGCCGACCTGACGACCACCACCGGGGACGCCCTCGCCGCGCTCGTGCGCGGCGCCGGCGACCTCGAGCCCACCGCGCGCGGCCTCCTCCCCCACCGGTTGCCCGCGTGGGCACGCGCCCAGTGCCCCGACGGCCAGCTGGCGCTGGTCGAGGCGCAGCCCTCCGGCGTGCGCGTCGCCTTCGCCACCACCGCGACCCGCGTCGAGCTCGAGGCCGTGCCGACCAAGCGCGTGTACGCCGGGGCCCCACCGCGGCCCGACGGCGTCTACGACCTGGTCGTCGACGGGGTCCCGGCCGGCCGGGGCAGCGTGCCCGGCGGCGACGTGATGACGGTGGACCTGATGACCGGCGCCGCGGCCGTCGAGCCGGGCCCGTCGGGGACGGTGTGCTGGTCCGACCTGCCCGGCGCGACGAAGCACGTCGAGGTCTGGCTGCCCCACGACGAGCGCACCGAGCTGGTCGCCCTGCGCACCGACGCCCCGGTGGTGCCGCTGCCCGACCATGCCCGTCGTACGTGGGTCCACCACGGCAGCTCCATCAGCCAGGGGTCCGGTGCCGCCACCCCCACCGGCACCTGGCCCGCGGTGGCCGCCGCGCTCGGTGGCGTCGACCTCGTCAACGTCGGGCTGGGTGGCAGCGCGCTGCTCGACCCGTTCGTCGGGCGGGTCCTGCGCGACACCCCCGCCGACCTGCTGAGCCTCAAGCTCGGCATCAACGTCGTCAACACCGACCTCATGCGCAGGCGCGCGTTCGGGCCCGCGGTCCACGGCCTGCTCGACACGATCCGCGAGGGCCACCCCGACACACCGCTGCTTCTCGTCTCGCCGGTGCTCTGCCCGATCCACGAGACCACGCCCGGCCCGAGCGTCCCCGACCCCGAGGCCCTGGCCGCGGGCTCACTGGCCTTCAGCGCCGCCGGCGACCCGGCCGAGGTCGCTGCCGGCAAGCTCACGCTGGCCGTGGTCCGCGACGAGCTGGCGACCGTGGTGGCGCAGCGCGCCGACGACCACCTCGTCCTGCTCGACGGGCGCGACCTCTACGGCGAGGCCGACCACGAACGGCTGCCGCTGCCCGACCGGCTGCACCCCGACGCCGCGACCCACCGGCTCATCGGCGAGCGGTTCGCGGCGTACGCCTTCGCCGACGCGGGCCCGTTCGCGGCGGGGTGACCAGGACGGGCCCGCTCAGGGAGCGGTGCTCTCTCCCGGACGTCCGACCGGTCGGGGCGTGGCCGCGCTCGTGCGGAGGGCGAGGCCGTCGACGCGCACGGGGGCCTTGCTGCGGGTCACGATCCGCAGCGTCCCCGTCGCCGGGGAGGCGAACCTCTTGATCGCGGCGATCCGTTGCGTGCGCGGTGCCCCGCGACCCGAGATCGTCGCCAGCCGGGTCCGGCCGAGGAAGACGTCGACGCTGCCGAGGTCGCGGCCGTTGCTCAGCACCAGGGCCAGGGACGTCGCCCCGCGGACGGGGTACTCCATGACCGGCGACTCCACGATCGCGAACTCCACGAGCTCACCGGTCGGCGCGGGGACCTCGATCGTCAACGCGCCGGAGGCGCGCGCCGACGCGCCCTCCTGCGGGGCGCGGTCGAGGCGACCGACCAGCCCGGCGAGGTCGAGGTGATAGGCGGCGTACGACGACGGCGCGACGCGCCGGCGCAGGCCCTCGTGGCGCGCCTGCACCGGCTGGGCGACGGGGCTCCAGACGGCACCCGGGTCGGCGGCCAGGGCCACCGGCGCCGGGGCGGGGGCTCCGACGGCAGGGACCGGGACGACGGACGCGAGGCCCGCCAGGACCCCGAGGACCAAGACGGACGAGAGCACGGGACGAGAGCGCGGAGCAGACGACATCAGTGGTCCTTCGGGAGGCGGTGACCCGCAATCTAGGGCCGGCCAGCACTCCCCCGGAGTGTTTCTCGTCTGCTCGGCTTCATGCCTAGGAACGTAGAGGACCGGCGTCGCTGCTGCCAGGCTCGACCCATGACAGACGACCACGGACAGCCCGACCCCGAGCACCAGCGACCCGACGGGGTCACCGACGCCACCGTCGAGGCCCTGGGCAAGCTGTCGGCCGCGCTCGACCACGTCGAGGACGCACGAGGACACCTCTACGCCTTCCACCGGCTCTGCGGCAGCGCCGAGACCACCCTGGAGGAGGCCACCGCGATGATCCGTGCCGCTGGCCACGACGACGTCGCCGACGCCCTCGACCGCGACGTCCTGGGCCGCAACCCGCTGCCGGGGATGTGGTCGTTCCAGATGGTCGAGGCCTACGACGACGGCTACTACGCCGCGGCCAAGGGCATCCAGCAGCAGGCGATCGACGACCTCGTCGGCGGCAAGCGCCACCTGTTCGAGGCCGAGATGAAGGAGCTGCGCCGCACCCGGGGGCGCGCGGGCCACGAGGCGACCCCGGACGACGTCGACGCCTGACCACCACCGCGTGCGGGACCGTTCACGGGACCCTCAGCCTGCTCACCTACGATCACCGCCATGGTGAAGCGACGCTGGTCCCGTTCCCTCGCAGTGGTGGCAGCCCTGGTGCTCGCGTCCGGCCTCGCGGCGTGCGGCGACGACAACGGCGACGGCGACGGCGGCTCTACCGCGTCCGACGCCCCAGCGGCCCAGCGCACCCACGCCGCCCAGCCCGAGGACCCCGCCGGCGCCCCGTGCACCTACTCCCCCACGGGCGAGCCGGCCAAGCCCGTCGACCCGCCGGCGACGACCGCGGCGTACTCCGGCTCGGTGGCGGTCACGATCGAGACCGGTGTGGGCGACCTCGCGGCCACCCTCGACGCCGCCGCGACCCCGTGCACGGTCAACTCCTTCACCTCCCTGGCGAGCCAGGGCTACTTCGACGACACGTCCTGCCACCGGCTCACCACGTCGGGCATCTACGTGCTGCAGTGCGGCGACCCGACCGGCACCGGCGCCGGTGGCCCGGGCTACGCCTTCGGCGACGAGCTGACCGGTTCGGAGACCTACGCGGCCGGCACGCTCGCGATGGCCAACGCCGGGCCCGGCACCAACGGGTCGCCGTTCTTCGTGGTCTACCAGGACTCCCCGCTGCCCCCGAGCTACACCGTCTTCGGGACGATCGACGACGCCTCGGTCGCCGTGGTCGCCGACGTGGCCAAGGCCGGCACCGACGACGCCAACGGGCCCGGTGACGGCGCTCCCAAGACCGCGGTCGACATCTCCTTCGTCGAGGTCGGTCAGGCGACCGACGCGCCGCCGTCCGACGCCGACTCCGCGACGACCGCACCGGCCGGCACGTGCACCTACACCCCCGACGGCACCGCCGGCGCCGACGCCGTCGACCTCCCGCCGGCAGAGCCCACCGTCAAGGGCGAGGTGGCCGGCGTGATCACCACCGACGTCGGCCGGATCCCGATCACCCTCGACGCGAAGCAGGCCCCCTGCACCGTCGGCTCCTTCGTCTCGCTGGCCGAGCAGGGCTACTTCGACGGCGTCGCGTGCCACCGCCTCACCACGCAGGGCATCCTCGTCCTGCAGTGCGGCGATCCCACGGGCACCGGTGGCGGCGGTCCGGGCTACTCGTTCCCCGACGAGCTCTCCGGCACCGAGACCTACCCGACCGGCACCCTCGCCATGGCCAACGCCGGACCCGACACCAACGGGTCGCAGTTCTTCATCGTCTACGGCAAGACGCCGCTGCCGCCGTCGTACACCGTGTTCGGCACGGTGGCACCGTCCGGGGTCAAGGTCGTCGAGAAGGTCGCGGCGGCCGGGGTGAAGGGCGGCGGGTCCGACGGCCCCCCGAAGACACCGATCACCTTCACCAAGGTCGCGATCTCCTAGCGGTCCCCGCGACGCCGGTCGAGGTCGGCCGTAGCCGGCACCTCGATCGCCGCGGTGCTCGACCCTCCTGCCAGCGGGGCGCACCGCCCCTGTCAGAGCGGCCAGGTGACGCCGCTGAGCTCCTCCGAGCGCACCCACAGCGCCTTGGCCAGGTCGGGGTCGAGCGCGGCGCGGCTGCGGCCGACCCCGGTCGGCCACCCGTTCATCTCGCGCAGGCGGTGGGGCCCGACGTAGGTGTTGCCCGGCACGTCCATCGTGGCGGCGTACAGCGTCGGCAGCGCACCCTGGGCCGGCTTCATGCCGACCAGGCCGTGCCCCCACGAGCCGACCCACGCGAACCACCCGTCGCCGCTGCTCGAGGTGATCGAGGTCGCGGTGCTGCCCGGGTGGGCACCGGTGGCACGCAGCGTCGAGCCCGCCGCGGTGAGCCGGCGCTGCAGCTCGGCCAGGAACAGCATGGTGGCCAGCTTGGACGCGCCGTAGGCGCCGTAGGGCGAGTACCCCCGCTGCTGCCAGTCGAGGTCGTCGAGGCGCAGGTCGCCGTGCCGGTGGCTCTGCGAGGACACCACGACCACGCGGTCGGTCAACCGTGGCAGCAGCAGGTTGGCCAGGGCGAAGTGGCCCAGGTGGTTGGTCGCGAGCTGCAGCTCGACGCCGTCGACGCTGCGCGTGAACGGGACGCCGAGGATGCCCGCGTTGTTGACCAGCACGTCGACCGCGCCGACCTCGTCGGCGAAGCGGCGCACCGACGACAGGTCCGACACGTCGAGGACGCGCACCTCGACGCTGCCGTCGACCCGGCCGATGTCACGTGCCGCCGCGGCGCCCTTGTCGGCGTTGCGGCAGGCCAGCACGACGTGGGCACCGCGCTGCGCGAGGGTGCGCGCGGTCTCGAGGCCCACGCCGCTGTTGGCGCCGGTCACGACGAAGCGACGCCCGTCCTGCCCTGGTACGGCGGACCACGGACCCGCGCGCCCGGCCCGCGCCATCAGTGGCCCGAGTCCGAGGTGCCGTCGGTGCCGTCGGTGCTGTCGGTGCTGTCGGTGCTGTCGGTGCCGGCGACGACGTAGGCCACGTCGGTGCCGAGCCCGACGGTGCGCGAGACCGTGCAGATGCGGTCGTGGGTCTGCTGCACGAAGCGCGGCAGGCTGGCCCGCGCGGCGTCGCCGCCCTCCCCGTCGGGGAAGACCGTGTCGAAGAGCAGACGCAGGTCCTGCATCCGGCCACCGGTCTCGTCACGGACCTTGTGGCCCTCGGCGACGACGTCGAAGCGGACCGGCTCGGCCCGGCGGCCGGTGAGCTCCTCGACGTTGACCGCCGCGCAGCCGGCGAGCGCGGCGAGCAGCAGCTCGACCGGGGTGAAGTCGGTGTCACCGACACCGACGTCGAGGGTGCCGCCGGCGGCGTTGGTGATCCGGAAGGCACCCGGGCCCACCCGGGTCAGGGAGACGCTGCGCAGGCTGTCGGAGTCGGTGCTCGTCATGACGCACAGGTTGCCACGCCGACGTCACGCCCTCCGCACGGTCCAGGCCACCGGCCCGGGCGACGGCCGGGACCGGCCGGGACCGGGCGGTCCCGGGCGGGACCAGCCGGTCGCGTCGGGCGTGGCAGGGTGACCAGATGACCACGACGACCCGCCAGATCCAGCTCACCGCCCGGCCCCAGGGCACCCCCACCCCGCAGGACTTCCGCACCGTCGAGGCGACCCTGCCCGACCTCGCTCCCGGCCAGGTGCTCGTGCGCAACACGTTCCTGTCCGTCGACCCCTACATGCGGGGCCGCATGAACGACACCAAGTCCTACGTGCCTCCTTACACGCTCGACGCGCCGATGGAGGGCGGCGCCGTCGGCGTCGTCGAGCAGTCGACGTCGCAGACGGTCCCGGTGGGCGCGACCGTGCTCCACATGGCCGGGTGGCGCGAGCACGCGGTGCTCGACGAGGCCGCGGCCCGGGTCGTCGACGTCGACGTCGCTCCGGCCTCGGCCTACCTCGGCGCGCTGGGCATGCCGGGCCTGACCGCCTGGGTGGGCCTGACCGCCATCGCCGGGCTGCGCGAGGGAGAGACCGTCTTCGTCTCCGGCGCCGCCGGTGCTGTCGGCTCCATGGTGGGCCAGCTGGCCCGCCGGCTCGGTGCGGGCAAGGTCATCGGGTCGGCCGGGTCGGCCGAGAAGGTCGCCTGGCTGGTCGACGACCTCGGCTACGACGCCGCCTTCGACTACCACCAGGGACCGGTCGCGGGACAGCTCGCCGAGCACGGCCCCGTCGACGTCTACTTCGACAACGTCGGAGGTGACCACCTCGAGGCGGCCATCCTCCACATGGCCGACTTCGGCCGCCTGGCCCTGTGCGGGGCGATCGCCGGCTACGACACCCCCGTCCCCGGTCCGCGCAACCTGATGATGGCCATCTCCAAGCGCCTGACCCTGCGCGGCTTCATCGTCAGCGACCACGCCGACCTGGCCGGCGAGTTCTACCGCACGGTCGGGCCGTGGCTGGCCGACGGCGACATCAGCTACCGCGAGACCGTCCTCGACGGCCTCGACCGCACCGTCGAGGGCTTCCTCGGCCTCGCGACCGGCGCCAACACCGGCAAGATGCTCATCCGCGTGGGCTGAACGACGCGGCGTAGGCGCCGGGGCGGAGGCCCGCCCCGGCGCATCCTCCGTTCGGTCACTGCTGCCTGGTCACTCGCGACCACTCGCACCCGCGGACGGGTGGAAGCCGCGGGTAGGGGGTCAATCCGGCGTGGGGCCGCGTCGAGATTCCCCACATGCGACACCCCCACGGCGCACGAAGCACCCGCACCCCCGGCACCGTCCGAGGAGTCCTGGGCGCCCTGCTCGCCCTCGTCGCGTTGCTCGCCCTGGTGGTCGCGACACCGTCGTCGTACGCCGCCCCGGCCCCGGCCGCCGCACCAACCACCAGTACCAGCACCGGCACCAGCACCAGCACCAAGGTGGTGGTCCGCCGCACGCTGCGCGTGGTGCTGCGACTGGTCAACGCCACGCGAGCGACCGGCTACACGTGCGGCGACACGTTCTACCCCGCGGTCCGACCGGTGCGCCTGGACCGCAAGCTCAACCGGGCCGCTGCCAGGTTCGCCCGCCTCCTGGCCAAGCGCGACTTCTTCGCCCACGAGTCGCCCGACGGGTCGGGCCCGGGCGACCGGATCACGGCTGCGCGCTACCGCTGGCAGGCCTACGGCGAGAACATCGCCGCCGGCTACGAGACCGCCGCGGCGGTCGTCCAGGGCTGGCTCGACAGCCCCGGCCACTGCGTCAACCTGATGAACGGCACCTACACCGAGGTGGGGCTCGGCCACGCCTACCGCGCCGACTCCGACTACGGCGACTACTGGGTCCAGGACTTCGCTCGCCCGCGGTAGTGCCGCGGGGCCCGCGGGGCCCGTGCGGCCCCGCCCCGTGGGTCGGCTCCTAGGCTGGGCCACATGAGCGTCGCGTCCTCCCGAAGCCTCCTGCGCACCGAAGCCGTCGCCCGTCGCGACCAGCTCGACGTCACGTCGTACGACGTGGTGCTCGACCTGGCCGGGGCCGACGGCGACGAGGCCACCTTCGGGTCGGTGACCACGATCGTGTTCGAGAGCACCGGCGGGCCGACCTTCGTCGACCTCAAGCCGGTCTCGGTGCGCTCGCTGCGGCTCAACGACCGCCCGCTCGACCCCGACCTGCTCACCGGGGGGCGGCTGCCGATCGAGACGTCGACCGGCACCAACGTCCTGGTCGTCGACGCCCGGATGCCGTTCCGCAACGACGGCGAGGGCCTGCACGCGCACGTCGATCCCGCCGACGGGCGGCGCTACGTCTACGGCATGTCGTTCATGGACGCCGCTCCCACGATCTTCGCCTGCTTCGACCAGCCCGACCTCAAGGCGCCGTACACCCTGCACGTGCGCGCACCGCACGACTGGGTGGTCATCGGCAACGCGCCGGCCACCAACCCCGAGCCCGGCCGGTGGGAGATCGGTCCGACCCAGCCGCTCTCGACCTACTTCGTGACCCTCGTCGCCGGGCCCTACCACGTGGTCCGCGACGAGCACGACGGCATTGCGCTGGGCCTCAGCTCACGTCAGAGCCTCGCCGCGCACCTCGACAAGGACGCCGATGAGCTGTTGACGCTGACGCGCCAGTGCTTCGACGAGTTCCACCGGCTGTTCGGCATCCGCTACCCGTTCGGCGACTACCACCAGGCGTTCGTGCCCGAGTTCAACGCCGGCGCCATGGAGAACCCCGGGTGCGTCACGTTCCGCGACCAGCTCGTGTTCGACACCCGGGTGACCCGCGGCACGCGCATCGCCCGCGCCACGACGATCGCCCACGAGATGGCCCACCAGTGGTTCGGCAACATCGTGACCCCGACCTGGTGGGACGACCTGTGGCTCAACGAGTCCTTCGCCGAGTACATGGGCAACCGGGTCACCGCCGACGTCACCGAGTACGCCGACGCCTGGACCCACGTGGCCTGGTCGCGTCGCCAGTGGGGGCTGCTGGCCGACCAGCGGCCCAGCACGCACCCGGTCGCGGGCAACGGGGCGGTCGACGCCGTCGCGGCACTGCAGAACTTCGACGGCATCTCCTACGCCAAGGGCTCGAGCATCCTCAAGCAGCTGTGCACCTCGCTCGGCGACGAGGTGTTCTTCGCCGGCGCGGTCGACCACTTCACCCGGCACCGCTTCGGCAACGCCACCATGCACGACCTGTTCGCCAGCTGGGAGCGCGCCGGCGCCGGCGACCTGTCCCCGGTCGTCGACCAGTGGCTGCGGGTCGCGGGTGCCGACGTCCTGACCCTCGACCGCGCCCGCGGCGTGCTGCACCGGCAGGCGCCGGCCGACCACCCCGCCGACCGCGCCCACCGTCTCGAGGTGGTCACGCTGGCCGGTGGTGCCCCCGAGGCGACCGTCGTCGACGTCACCGGTGACGAGACGGCCGTGCCGGCCCTCGTCGGCGCGACCGGCGCGGTGGTGATCGACCCGCGTGAGCAGAGCTGGGGCGTCTACGCGCCCGACGCGGTCACGGTCGCAGCGCTGCGCGAGGAGCTGCCGCTGGTGACCGACGACCTGCTGCGCGCCGCGACCTGGAACAATCTCAAGAGCGGCTTCAACGAGGCCCTCGTCGCCCCCGACGACGTCGTCGAGCTGCTGGTCGCGGCGCTGCCGGTCCACGACACCGAGGACACCGGGCGCCACACCATGCCCTGGGTGCTCGGCGAGGTCCTGCCCGCCGCCTCACCCGGGTCGACGGCCCGCGTGCACGCTGCGGCGGTCGACCTGGTGGCCTCGGGCGAGCCCGGGTCCGAGCTGCAGCTGTCGGCGTTCCGCGCGGCCGTCAGCACCGCGGACGACGTCGACGTCCTGCGTGCCTGGCTGACCACGACCCCCCGGGGCATCGAGCTCGACTCCGACGTGCGGTGGCGGCTCCTGGTGCAGCTGGCCGCCCTGGGCGGCACCGACCCGGCCGAGCTCGACGCCGCCCTGGCCGCCGACAAGACCGCGGCCACCCGGGTCTCCCACACCCAGGCGACCACCGCCCTGCCGACCGCGGAGGCCAAGGCCCTGGCGTGGCAGATGTTCACCGGGGTCGTCGACGCCCCCAACTACGAGCTCGTCGCCGCCGGGCAGGGGCTGTGGCAGGGCGCGCAGCACGACCTGACCGCGCCCTACGTCGAGCGCTACTTCGCCGAGCTGCCCGCCACCTCGCAGGTGCGCTCGGGCTGGGTGCTCGCGCTCGCCGCCGACGCCTACTTCCCCCGCACCTTCGTCGACGACGCCACCCTCGCCCGCGGCCAGGAGCTGCTCGACAGCGGCCGGCTCGAGCCGGCCGTCCAGCGCCGGGTGGTCGACCAGGTCGACACGCTGCGCCGACGTCTCGCCGTCCGTGCGGCCTACCCGACCGGGCCGGCGTCGTGAAGGCGCGCCGGCCCGGCCCGTCGGTGCGGGTGCGGGTGCGCGAGGGCGACCGCGAGCGCGAGGACCGCGTCATCACCGAGGAGCCCCTGGAGATCAGGCTGCAGTGGCCCGGCGCCGACGCGCGCCGGGTGTGGGTGACGATGCGGACCCCCGGGCACGACTTCGAGCTCGCGGCCGGATGGGTGGTGCACGAGGGCCTCGCCCCGGCCGTGCGCGGCGTCGCCTACTGCACCGACACCACGCTGGCCCCCGAGCAGGAGTTCAACGTCGTCACGGTGACGCTCGAAGCCCCACCGGCCGCGGTCCCCCACCAGCACGAGGCCATCTCGGCCGGTTCGTCGGCCTGCGGGGTCTGCGGGTCCGACAGCGTGAGCAGCGCCCTGGCCACCACCGGTCCGAGGTGGAGCGGACCGCTGCCCGAGCCCGACGTCGTACGCCGTCTGCCCGACGCGCTGCGTCCCCACCAGAAGCTGTTCGACCGCACCGGCGGGGTCCACGCCGCCGGCCTCGCGACCGCCGACGGCGAGGTGCTCGTCGTGCGTGAGGACGTCGGGCGCCACAACGCCGTCGACAAGGTCACCGGTGCCCGTCTGCTGGCCGGTGAGCAGGCGGCAGGGTCGTGCCTGGTGGTGAGCGGCCGGGCCGGGTTCGAGCTCGTGCAGAAGGCCGTCACCGTCGGCACCGGCGCCCTGGTGGCCGTGGGAGCGCCCACCAGCCTCGCCGTCGACCTCGCTACCCGGGCCGGGCTCGTGCTCTACGGGTTCACCTCGTCGCAACGGGCGGTCCGCTACGCCTGAGCCCCCGCGGGACCCGCGGGACCCTCGGGAACCGGGCGCCGAGTGAGGCACTCCGCGAGGCGCGTCCCGGCCCCGACGGCGCGTGCTCCGAGGTGTTGTCGGTGATCACCCCTAGCGTTCGAGCCATGCGCATCCTGCACACCTCCGACTGGCACCTCGGCCGGTCGTTCCACCGTGAGGGGATGCTCGGTCACCAGGCCGCCTGGGTCGACCACCTGCTCGAGGTCGTCGCCTCCGAGCGCGTCGACCTGGTCGTGGTGGCCGGCGACGTCTACGACCGGGCGTTGCCCCCGGTCGACGCCGTACGCCTCGCCGACGACACGCTCGTGCGCCTGGCCCGCTCACGCGCCGCGGTGGTCCTCACCAGCGGCAACCACGACTCCGCCCAGCGCCTCGGCTTCTCCTCCCGCCTCATCGACGCCGCCGGCATCCACCTGCGCACCGACCTCACCGAGGTCGGCACCCCGGTCCTGCTCCACGACGTGCACGGTCCCGTCGCCGCGCACGGCCTGCCCTACCTCGACCCGCACGCGGTGGCCGAGCCGTGGTCGCTGCCCCAGCGCTCCCACGAGGCCGCCCTGGCCGAGGCCATGACCCGGGTCCGGCGCGACCTCGCGGGCCGTCGCGGCACCCGCTCGGTGGTCCTGGCCCACGCGTTCGTCGCGGGGGCCCAGCCCTCCGACTCCGAGCGCGACATCACCGTCGGCGGGGTCTCCCGCGTCCCCACGAGCGTGTTCGACGGCGCCGACTACGTCGCGCTCGGCCACCTGCACGGACCGCACGTGCTGTCCGACCGGGTGCGCTACAGCGGCTCCCCCCTGGCCTACTCGTTCTCCGAGGCCGCGCACCGCAAGGGCTCCTGGCTGATCGACCTGGGCGCGCGCGGCGAGGTCCACGCGTCGTGGATCGAGGCACCCGTGCCCCGCCCGCTGGCCCGGCTGCGCGGCACGCTCGAGGAGCTGCTGGCCGACCCGGCCCACACCTGGGCCGAGGGTGCGTGGGTCGAGGCGACCCTGACCGATCCCGGGCGCCCGCTGCAAGCCATGGAGCGGTTGCGCCGGCGCTTCCCGCACGCCCTGGTCCTGTCCTTCGCCGGGTCCCGACCCGCCCTGGGGGCCCGACCGGCGTCGCCGACCCGGTCGCGGCGCGACCACGAGGTCGCCCACGAGTTCCTCGTCGAGCTGCGCGGCGCCGAGCCCGACCCGGCCGAGGTCGAGCTGCTCTACCGCGCGGTCGACGCCTGCTGCGACGACCCCGAGGTCGACACCCTGGTCCGCGACCCCGACCAGGTGGCGGTCCGGTGAGGCTGCACCAGCTGCGCGTGCAGGCCTTCGGCCCGTTCGCCACGTCGACCTCCGTCGACTTCGACGAGCTGTCCGAGGCCGGGCTCTTCCTGCTGTCCGGCGCCACCGGCGCCGGCAAGACCAGCGTCCTCGACGCCGTCTGCTTCGCCCTCTACGGCGACGTGCCGGGCGACCGCAGCAGCGCCAAGCGGCTGCGCTGCGACCAGGCACCGCCCGGGCTCCCGCCCGAGGTCGAGCTCGAGGCGACCTTGTCCGGACGACGGTTCCGCCTGGTCCGGTCCCCGGCCTGGGAGCGACCCAAGAAGCGCGGCACCGGCACCACGACCGAGCCCGCGAAGGTGAGCGTCTCCGAGCTGGTCGACGGCACCTGGGTGCCGCTGTCGAGCCGCCTCGACGAGGCCGGCGACCTCGTCACGCGCGTGCTCGGGCTGACCCAGACCCAGTTCACCCAGGTGGCGATGCTGCCGCAGGGCAAGTTCCAGACCTTCCTGCGCGCCCGCTCCGACGACCGTCACCGGCTGCTCCAGCAGCTCTTCCGCACCGGGCGCTTCGAGGCCGTCGAGCGCTGGCTGGTCGAGCGTCGCCAACAGCTCGGGCGCGACGACGCCCGCCACCACGAGCGGGTCGCCGACGTCGTCAGTCGCGCCACCGAGGTCGCGGCCACGCCGTTGCCCGAGTCCTTCGACCTCCACGCGCTCGGCCAGCCCGCCGTCGACGGCACGCTGCGCGCCTGGGTGGCCGAGGCCCACGCCGCCAGCCAGGTCGCGGCTGACACCTCACGACGCCGAGCGGAGTCCTCGACCCTCGAGGAGGAGGGCCTGCGCACGGCCCTCGAGCAGACGCGCGCCGAGGTGGCCCGCCGACAGCGTCTCGAGGTCGCGCGACGTGAGCGGTCCGGGCTCGACGCCCGCGCCGACGCCCACGCCGACGACGTCGCGCGCCTCGACGCCGCCCGGCGGGCCGCGACGGTCGTGCCGTGGCTGCGACTGGCCCGGTCCGCCGACGCCCGCGTCGTGTCGGCCCTGGGGCGCGCTCGTGACGCCGAGCGCGCGCTGCGCGCCCACCTGCCCGACCTCGGGCCCGACCTCGACCCCGGCGACCTTCGCGACCTGGCCCACCGGGCGGCCGAGGCCGCCGCCGCCGCCCGGGCCCTGCGTCCCCGGGCCGAGGCACTGGCGAAGGTCGACGACCGCGTGCACGCGCTCGAGCGGCGCCGCCGGAGCCTGGCGACCGAGCTGGCCGAGGTGCAGCGGGCCCACGCCACCCGTCCGGCCGAGGCCGAGGAGCTGCGCGCCGAGGTGCTCGGCGTCCAGCACCTCGCCTCGAGCGTCGACGCGCTCACGGTCCTGGCCCAGGACGCCCGCGGTCGTCTCGACGCCCACGAGCAGGCGGTGACCCTGCGCGCGCGGCGCGACGAGGCGCGCGAGCGCTGGTTGCGAGCCCGCGAGCACACCCTGAGAGCCAAGGACACCCTGGTCAGCGTGCAGCTCGCCCGGGTCGACGGCATGGCCGCCGAGCTCGCGTGCGCCATCGCGGTCGGTGGCTGCTGCCCCGTGTGCGGCTCAGCCGAGCACCCGTCGCTGGCCCACCCGGCGCCGGGCGCCCCCGACGCCGCCACCGAGAAGGCCGCACGCCAGGACGTCGGTGACGCCGAGGTCGTCGAGCACGCCCTCGACCAGCAGGTCCGCGACCTCGAGCGCACCCTGGCGGCGGCGACCGCGCGGGCCGGTGACCTCGACGCCGAGACCCTGGTCGAGCGCTTGGCCGGCCACCAGACCGCCCTGGCCGACGCCCATCGCGCGGCGGGCCGGCTGCCCGACCTCGAGGCCCGCCTGGGTTCGCTCGAGGCCCAGGTCGACCACCTCAACGCCCGCCTGACCGGCCTGATGGCCCAGGAGGCCGGGCTCGACGCCGAGCACGCCGCCGCGCTCGCCGACGGCGCCGGGCTGCGCGACGAGCTCGCCACCCTGGGCGCAGCCGACCTCCGCGACCTCGACACCCTCGCCGCCGCCCACCGACGCACCACCGAGCTCTGTGCCGACGCACTGCGCACCCGTACCGACGCCGACGAGGCCGCACAGGCCGCAGCCCACGCCCACCAGGCCCTGACCGACGCCGCGTCGGAGGCCGGCTTCCCCGGGGTCGAGCAGGCGCAGACCGCCGTCCTCGACCCGTCGCTGCTCCAGCAGCTCGCCGACACCGTCGCCCACCACGAGCAGCGGCTCGCCGCGGTCACCGAGGTGCTGCGCGAGGCCGGACCCGACGACACCGGTCCCCTGCCTGACCTCGCGGCCGCCCTCACCGCGCACGAGACCGCCGTCGCCGCGTCGCGCCGTGCGGCGGCCGACGCCGAGGTCCACCGCAGCCGCGCCACCCGGCTGGCCGACCTCCTCGGCGAGCTCGACGACGCGCTCGCGGTGTGGACCCCGCTGCGACACGACCTCGACGTCGCGACCCGGCTCGCGGCCTTCGTCGAGGGGCGCTCGACCGACAACCTGCTGCGGATGCGGCTGTCGGCTTTCGTGCTGGCCTACCGCCTCAGCCAGGTGGTCGACGCCGCCAACGAGCGCCTGGCCCGGATGAGCGACCAGCGCTACTCCCTCGAGCACTCCGGACGCCGCGGCGCCGGCGAGACGCGGGGCGGCCTGAGCCTGCTGGTCCGCGACGACTGGTCCGGCGAGTCACGCGACCCCGCCACCCTGTCCGGCGGCGAGACCTTCGTGGTCTCGCTGGCCCTGGCCCTGGGGCTGGCCGACGTCATCGCCCACGAGGCGGGGGGCGCCTGGCTCGACACCCTCTTCGTCGACGAAGGGTTCGGCTCCCTCGACGCCGACACCCTCGACGACGTGATGGACACCCTCGACTCCCTGCGCGACGGCGGCCGCGTGGTCGGGGTGGTCAGCCACGTCGCCGAGATGCGCGATCGCATCCCCACCCAGCTCGTCGTCACCAAGGCCCGCCAGGGCTCGTCGGTCTCGCTGCGCCGCTGAGCCCGTGCTCGTTCAGCCGGCGTCGAGCGCCGCGACGAGGGCCTCGTTGAAGGCCGGCAGGTCGTCGGGGTTGCGGCTGGTGATCAGGTTGCCGTCGACGACGACCTCCTCGTCCTTCCAGCTGCCGCCGGCGTTGCGGATGTCGGTCTGCAGGCTCGGCCACGACGCGAGGGTGCGTCCGGTCAGCACGTCGGCCTCGACGAGGGTCCAGGCCGCGTGGCAGATGGCCGCCACCGGGCGCCCCGACTCCACGAAGCTCCGTACGAAGTCGACGGCGTCGTCGTCGAGGCGCAGCGCGTCGGGGTTGGCGACCCCGCCGGGCAGCACCAGGGCCGCGTAGTCGTCGACGTCGGCGTCGGCGACCACCAGGTCGACGGCCTGCGAGCCCACCTTGTCGAGGTGGTCGAACAGCACGGCCTCGCCCGGCTCGAGCGACAGCAGCACCGGCTCGTAGCCGGCCTCCTGCACCGCGGCCCAGGGCTCGGTGAGCTCGACCCTCTCGATGCCCTCGTTGGCGGTCAGGAACGCGATCTTCGTGGTGGCCATGTCTCGACGGTAGGTCGGCCGGGCGTGGCGGCCTCCGCCCGGTGGGGTGACTTCGCGAGACGGCGGCCGGGCTCAGGCGAAGGAGCGCCAGGAGGAGACGTCGAGGCCCCAGTCGTCGGCGAGCCGGGCGAGCTGGGGGCGGTAGAGGACCTGGAGCGACTCGCGCAGCCCGGGGGTCCAGTCCCAGTCGGCGCGCGACGACGACCCGGAGGCCTCCTCGACGCCGCTCAGCGGCACCGGGTCGAGCCCGAGCACGCCCCAGAGCCGGTCGATCGTGGCCTGCGGGTCGAGCCGGACCGACTCGAACACCATCACGTGCATCCGCTCGCGCCCGACGGCCGCGGCCCACACGTCGAGCTGGTCGGCGTACATGCCGGTCCAGGTCTGCACGGTGATCGGCACGGGGTAGGGCCACGGCGGGGCCTTGCCGGACTGCTCACGGGTCGCGGCGAGCCGCATCGCGGAGCGGAAGCGCTCCACCGGGTCGCGCAGCACCACCAGCACCGGCACGTCGGGCAGCAGCCGGGCCGCGATCGCGGGCGTCGAGGCGTGGCGCAGGTACTGCGGGGTCCAGTCGCCGCGGCGGATCCCGTCGGCGGGGAAGAGCCCGAGGTAGTCCTCGGCCGGCAGGCGGCCATCGCCGACCTTCTGCAGCAGGTGCTGCTCCTTCTTGCCGTTGGTGCCGAGCCCGACCTGCGGGTGCTGCACCAGCAGGTCGGTCAACCACGTGGTGCCGCTGCGCTGGGCGCCGATGCCGAGCCACGACGGACCGCTCTGCTGTGACCGTGCAACCATGTCGCAGACCCTAGTGCGATGCGGATAGGTTCCCGACCATGAGTGGTCTCGACCCGACCTTCACCGCGCTGCCCTACCGGGCGCTCGGCGATGCCGCCCTGTCCCGAGCCCGCGAGCTCGGGGTGACCCACGCTGACTTCCGGTTCGAGCGGGTGCGCTACCAGAACGTCCGGGTGCGCGACGGAGCCCTGCAGGGCGCCAGCGACTCCGAGGACCTCGGCTTCGCGGTCCGGGTGATCCACCGCGGGTCCTGGGGGTTCGCCTCCGGGGTGGTCCTCACCCCCGACGAGGCGGTGCGCGTGGCCGAGACGGCCGTCGCCGTCGCCACCGTGGCGGCGGGCATGACGCGCAGGCCGGTCGAGATCGCGGCCGAACCGGTCTACGACGATGTCACCTGGGTCAGCGCCTACGAGCTCAACCCGCTGGAGGTGCCGACGGCCGACAAGGTCGCGGTGCTCGTCGACTGGACCGAGCGGCTGCGCACCGGTGCCGCGGTCGACCACGCGACGGCGTACGTCCAGCAGGTGCAGGAGAACAAGTACTACGCCGACCTCGCCGGCACCCGCACCACCCAGCAGCGCGTGCGCCTGCAGCCGGGCTTCGAGGCGATGGGCGCGGGCGCCGACACGTTCGACTCGATGGCGAGCATCGCCCCGCCCGTCGGCCGCGGCTGGGAGTACGTCGTGGGGTCGTCCGGGTCGTCGGGGCAGGGTGCCTGGGACTGGGACGCCGAGATCGACGAGGTGCCCGAGCTGCTCGCCGAGAAGCTCAAGGCCCCCAGCGTCGAGGCCGGCACCTACGACCTGGTGATCCACCCGAGCAACCTGTGGCTGACGATCCATGAGTCGATCGGGCACGCCACCGAGCTCGACCGGGCCCTGGGCTACGAGGCCAACTACGCCGGCACGTCGTTCGCCACGATCGACAAGCTCGGGGTGCTGCAGTACGGCTCGTCGGTCATGAACGTCACCGGTGACCGCACCGTCGAGCACGGCCTGGCCACCACCGGCTACGACGACGAGGGCGTCCGGACGCAGACCTGGGACATCGTGCGCGACGGCGTGCTGGTCGGCTACCAGCTGGACCGTCCCATGGCCGTGATGCTCCCGGAGCTCGCTGTGTCCGACGGCAGGGGGCTCGACTACCGGGGCCGCTCCAACGGCTGCGCCTATGCCGACTCCCCCGGCCACATCCCGATCCAGCGGATGGCCAACGTGTCGCTGCAGCCCGACCCCGACCCGGCCGGCCCGAGCACCGACGACCTCATCGGTCGCGTCGAGCGCGGCCTCTACGTCGTGGGCGACAAGTCGTGGAGCATCGACATGCAGCGCTTCAACTTCCAGTTCACCGGGCAGCGGTTCTACACGATCAAGGACGGCGAGCTCGTCGGCCAGGTCCGCGACGTCGCCTACCAGGCGACGACCACCGACTTCTGGGGCTCCATGGAGGCCGTCGGCAACCGCGACACCTGGGTCCTCGGCGGTGCGTTCAACTGCGGCAAGGCCCAGCCGGGGCAGGTCGCGGCCGTCAGCCACGGCTGCCCCACGTCGCTGTTCCGCGACGTCCGGATCCTCAACACCCTCGAGGAGGGCGGCGCATGAGCGCGGCGATCAACCCCCAGAGCCTGGTCGAGCAGGCGCTCGCGGCGAGCACGGCCGACGAGTGCGTCGTCATCGTCCGTGACAAGACCAGCGCCAACCTGCGCTGGGCCAACAACACCCTGACCACCAACGGCGTGATGCACGGGGTGGGCGTCACCGTGATCTCCTTCGTCGCGACCGCGACGGGGTCGGTGACCGGCAGCGCGACCACGCCGGAGCAGGTCGCCGAGCTGGTGCGGGCCGCCGACGCGGCAGCGCGCGCGGCCGGTCCGGCCGAGGACGCCCAGCCGCTGGTCACCTCCGACGAGGTGGCGCCGAGCACCGACTGGGACGACGCGCCCGAGCCCACCGACATCCACGTCTACGACGCGTTCGCCCCCGCCCTGGGCGAGGCCTTCGGACGCGCCGAGGCCGGCGGGCGGGTCCTCTACGGCTTCGTCAACCACGAGGTCACCACCACCTACCTCGGCTCCTCGACCGGGCTGCGGCTGCGGCACGCCCAACCGACCGGTCACTACGGCTGCACCGGCAAGAACTCCGCGCTGACCGAGAGCGCCTGGGTCGGCGGTGCGACCCGCGACTTCACCGACGTCGACGCACTGGCGATGGACGCCGAGGTCGCCCAGCGGCTGGCCTGGGGCCGACGTCGGGTCGACCTGCCGGCCGGCCGCTACGACACGATCCTGCCGCCGTCGGCCGTCGCCGACGTCATGATCGACGCCTACTGGTACGCCGGGGCCCGTGACGCCTGGGAGGGCCAGTCGGTCTACAGCCGACGCCCCACCGGCACGCGCATCGGCGAGGCCATCGTCTCCCCCGGGGTCCATCTCTTCAGCGACCCGGCCCACGACCGGCTGCAGTGCGCGCCGTTCAACGTCGCCACGGCGTCGGGAAGCGAGAGCTCGGTCTTCGACAACGGCCTGCCCCTGGGGCGTACCGACTGGATCTGCGACGGCGAGCTCACCGCGCTGCTGCAGACCCGGCACACCGCTGCCATGACCGGCCAGCCGGTCACCCCGGCGATCGACAACCTCGTGCTCGAGGTCGACTCCGGCAGCGGCACCATCGACGACCTGGTCGCCGGCACCCGGCGCGGCCTGCTGCTGACGTGCCTGTGGTACATCCGCGAGGTCGACGCGCAGTCGCTGCTGCTGACCGGGCTGACCCGCGACGGGGTCTACCTCGTCGAGGACGGCGAGATCACCGGTTCGGTCAACAACTTCCGCTGGAACGAGAGCCCGATCGACCTGCTCCGACGCTTCAGCCACGCCTCGGCCACGGTGCCCAGCTTCAGCCGGGAGTGGGGCGACGACTACTTCTCCCGCACCGCGACCCCGGCCCTGCGGGTCCCCGACTTCAACATGTCGAGCGTGTCCCAGGCCATGTGAGTGTCGCCGGGGCCAGCCGGTCCCCGGCCCGTAGAGTCGCCTCCACGACGTCCTCCCCCCACGGTGAACGACTCGGAGACCCCCGCATGGCCCCACGACGACGCCGCTCGGCTCTCGTGCTCACCGGATCCTGTGCCGCCGTGCTGGCGACCCTGGCCGCGGCCCTGCCCGAGGGGCCGGCGCACGCCGACGGGGTCTCCAGCGCGCCGGTCACCGTCGCCGACCGGGTCACGCTCCGCGGTGGCGGCACCGGCGTCGTCGACGTCGTGGCCAACGACAGCGACCCCGACGGCGACCCCCTCGAGCTGTGCCGCGTCGACGTGCCCGACGGGGTGCCCCTGGAGCAGCAGCGCGACCAGGTCCAGGCGGCGGACGGCGACGGCACCTCCTTGCCGCAGCCGCTCACCCTGACCAGCACCTCCTTCGAGCCCGGCACCTACACCGTGACCTACTTCGCCTGCGACTTCGCCTACCTCACGTCGGGCACCGTCACCGTGACGGTGACGCGCACCCAGCCGGTCCGCCTGCGCAAGATCGCTCCCCACGTGGTGCGCTTCACCAACCCCGACGACCGGCCGGTGCTCGTGTCGTTCTACTCCTTCGGCGGCGGCCTGGACGGCCTCGTCGAGGGAAGCGTCCGGCTGCCGGCCGGCGAGGGCCGACGCCTGCGCGTCCCGGGGCGCCACCTGTCCTGGACGGCGACCGCCACCCGCACCGGTGATCCCGCCGGCGAAGGCTACCTGCGGGGCCTGGCCCGTGGCTGACGTACGGCGCGCGGTCACGACGCTCACGGCCCTGGCCGCCCTGGGCGCGCTCGCGGCTCTGCCGGCGCAGGCCGACGAGGGCCCCGCCGACCCGGGCCCCGGCGAGGGCCCCGCCGAGGGCACCGGCGCCCCGGTCGCGGCGGCCGACCGGCTGACGATCCTCGCCACCCCGGTGCCCGGACCCGCGACCCTGCTCGACGTCCTGGCCAACGACAGCGACCCCGACGGCGACGACCTCGAGATCTGCCGCGTCGTGCTGCCCGAGGGGTCCCCGCTCTCGGTGGCGCAGGAGCTGGTCGAGGGCGACCCGGCCGCCGGCACCGACACCGGGGGCGAGCAGCTGCTCGTCGGGGTCGACGTCAACCGTGCCGCTACCGCGACCTTCACCTACTACGCCTGCGACCGCGACTCCCTGACGCCGGCGACGGTGACGGTGGTCGTGACCCCGACGCCCCGCGTGCGCGGCACCGCGGTCACCAGGCCGGGTCGGGTCCGCTTCACCAACCCCGGCGAGCACGGTGTCGTCGTCCTGTACGGCGGGCGGGGCGAGCGAGACGCCGACGGCCGGGTGGCCGTGCCCCCCGGGGGGTCCCGGACCGTCCGGGTGGAGCGCCGCCGCGTGGTCTTCATGGCCGTGCTGCAACGCAGCGGGCGCCTGGTCAACCACGGCACGATCCGCGGCGTCCGCCTGCGCGGCGACCACGGCCCCGCCGGAGCGACCTCGACGGGTCGTCGCGACCCGCGGCGCTGGCCCACGGCGCGCTGACCGGGTTCGCCGGACGGCCCGGGCCGCGCACCGGTACGGTCTACCCGCCCCTCCTACCCTCCCGGGAGCCCATCGCATGACCCGCCGCACGACCCGTCGCCCGACCCGCGCCGCCGTGGCGCTGACCGGGGCCGTGGTCGCCGCCCTGCTCGCCACCCCCGCACCGGCGCAGGCGGCCCCGCGCGCCGCCGCCGACTCGTTCGCCCTGTACGCCGGCGGCACCTACACCGTCGACCCGATCGCCAACGACGACACGGTCCTCAGCCTGCCGCCGAGCAGCGGCCCGTTGAGCCTGTGCGGGGTCAGCGGCGTCGACCAGCAGCGGGTCTACGTCGAGCAGTCCGGCGACAGCCTGGTCGTCGAGGTCTCCGACACCTTCCAGGGCACCACCCGCTTCTCCTACGAGGTGTGCCAGGGCGACCAGCGCGACCAGGGCACGGTCACGCTGGCCGTCACCCGGTTGCAGGACCTGCGCGCCGTCAAGCGCAAGGGCACCCGGGGCAGGGTCGTCTTCAGCAACCCCAACGACGTCGCCGTCGAGGTCAGCTGGGGCAGCGCGTCGTCGGGACGCGCCGATGCCTCGCGCACCGTGCCGGCCGACCGGGCGATCACCATCAGCACCACCCGCAAGTCGATCTACTGGGTGGGCCTGTACTCCGACCAGGACGTGCTCGTCGTCGTCGGCGACGGCGTCGTCACCGGGCTGCAGCGCACGCGGTAGCCAGGCCCCGACCTCAGGCCTCGAGCCAGTCGCGCAGCCCGCGGCGCGAGGCCGAGGCCCAGACCAGCTCGAACTCGGCCTCCAGCTCGCGGCTGCGTGCCTGGTCGCGGGCGTGGAGCACGCCGTAGGTGAAGGCGTTCTCGCCGGCGGCGGTGGCCTCGTGGGCGATCCGGACGAGGTCGACGGCCCCGACGACCGCGTCCTGGCGGTCGCCGAGCACCCGCGTGATCTCCTGCACGGCCTTGCGCAGCCGGGTCGCGTCCTTGCCCCACCACGGCTCGAGCACCTCGCACGCGTAGCGCAGGCGCTTGGCGGCCTTGCGCGCCTCGTGCAGGGCCACGTCGTGGGCCGCGGGGTCGGAGCCGTCCACGTGGTCGACGCACCGTCGCAGGCGCCGGTAGTCACGCGCGACCCGCTGCGTCATCAGCGTGTCCGCGGGCTCGTCGGCGACGTCGGTCCACGGCGGGGCGGTCGTGAGCTCGGCCAACCGGTCGAGGAGCCGGAGGTAGCGCTCGGAGTCGAGCAGCTCCTGCGCGTCGCGGTCGGCGCTGCCGCGACGGTCGGCGAAGCTGCGGTCCAGCCGCGCCCGCACGGGCCCGACCACCAGGTCGGCCGGCAGGTCGTCGACCAGGGCGCGCAGCCGGTCGTGCACCACCTCGGCGTCACGGCCCTCCCCGAGCGTGCGGGCCAGCCACCCGAGCTCGTCGCGCACCGGGTCGGTCACCGCACGGTCGACCAGCGGGCGGAAGGTCGCCAACGCCCCGCGCAGCCGGCGACACGCGACGCGCAGCTGATGGACGCCGTCGTCGACCCCGCGGCGTACGTCGCAGTCGCTGCGCTGCAGGGCGGCGACCTGCTCGTGCAGCCGGACCAGCAGGACGGGTCCTGCCGCGCCGTCGCGGTCGGCGACCGGTGGCGTCGGCACGGCAGCCAGGCGCTCGGCCAGGACCGTCCCGATCTTGCGCTGCTCGGTGCGGGGGTGGATGTCGCTGGCCGCCGCCAGCAGGTCGTCGGCGGCGTCGAGCAGGTCCGGACCCGCGCCGACGAGCTCGACCTCTAGCTCGCGCCAGGCCAACGCCTCCCGACCGTCGGCGGGGGTCCCGACCACGACGTCGTCGGCCACCTCGGCGAGCACCGCACCGGTGTCGTCGCGCAGCTGCGTGGTCGTCCGGACCGTCTCGATCAGCGCCACCGGGCCCAACACACGACCGCGCGTCCACCCGAGCACCAACCGTGCCAGGTCGGCCGGGACGCCCTCGGTGCCCAGCGGACGGTGCACCTCGTCACGTCCGTCGCCGGCCGGCACCTTGAGGTGCCACCCCTCGTCGTCGCCCCCCGTGCGGCGTCGCAGGGTCACCCCGGCGCGCAACAGGCTCAGGTCATCGGTGTCGAGGTACGTCGCCACGAGGGTCGCCGTCCGCGGCTCGGTGACCGACGCGACCCCGCGCAGCGCGCCAAGGTCGGGCAGGACGTCATCGGGTCCGACGGCGTAGGCCCGTTCGACCTCGTGGTGCTCGCTCACGTCCCAGTAGTAGCCGATGCCGGTGAACGGCGCACCGGTGGGCCACCGTCACGGACCCGGGATCGGCGCACGCGGGTCGTAGGGACTGCGGGTGTAGACGAACGTCGCGCACTCGAGGTGGGTGTCGTGCACGTGCAGGGTCTCGCCGCGGTGGTAGCCCGACACGCCCACGACGGTGCCGTCGGGACCGGCCGCGAACGCGTAGGCGAGAGCGCCGCCCTGCAGGGCCCGGACCTCGACGCGCTCGTCCTGCCAGCGCCACTCGGTGGCGGTGTTGCCCCAGAACCACAGGCCGAGCAGGGGCTCGGCCCACGCCGGCACACCAGTGCTCGGCCGCCACGGAGCGGGACCTGTCGGCGGCTCGCCGGTCAGCAGGCGGGCGGGCACGTCGTCGGTGTCGAGACCGGTGGTGGCGTCGGCGAGCACGACGGCACCGTCGCCGGTGGCGGGGTCGACGAAGAGCGAGGCGAGGAAGCCGGGCATCGAGCCGGTGTGACCGACCAGGGTCCGGCCGTCGAGGTCGACCAGGCGCAGGCCCAGGCCGTAGCCCGGGTCGAGGCGGGGGGTGCCCATCTCGGCCAGGGTGGCCGGGTCCAGGACGTCGGGCCGCCGACCCGCGAGCACGCCGGCCCAGGTGGCGAGGTCCGCGAGGGTCGACCAGAGCTGGCCGGCCGGCGCCATCGCCCCGGTGTCGGTGTGGGGCTCGTCGGTCAGGACCCCGGTGACGTGACCGACGCTGTGGCCCTGGGCGTGCGGCGCCACCGGACCCCAGGTGGTGCGGGTCATCGCCAGCGGCGCGAGGAGCCGCTGCTGGACGACGTCCCACCACGTCGCGCCGCGCAGCCGGGCCACGACCTCGCCGAGCAGCCCGTAGCCGAGGTTGGAGTAGTGGAACCACTCGCCACGACCGGCGACGGCGCCGGACCCGTCGTTGGCGGCGGCCAGCGCCGCGAAGTCACCACCGGTCGAGCGCTCCCACCACGACCCGGCGGGCTCGCTCTGCATGCCGCCGGTGTGGCCGAGCAGGTCGGCGACGCTCAGCTCGGCGTACCCGACGCCGGGCAGGTGCCGGCCGAGCGGGTCGTCGAGGGACAGCAGGCCCTCGTCGCGCAGCTGCAGCACCAGCACCGCGGTCAGGGTCTTGGTGATCGACCCGATGCGGTAGGCCGTCGCGACGTCGGCGTGGACACCGGCGGTCTCGACCAGCTCGCCGTCGCGCAGCACGCCACCGACCACCGAGGGCAGCCGGCCGGCGTGCTGCAGCGCGGTGAGCCGCGCCTGCAGCGTCACTCCTCGCCAGGTCCGGCCGACTCGGCGAAGGCCTCGATCGGGGGGCAGCTGCAGACCAGGTTGCGGTCGCCGTAGGCCTGGTCGATGCGCCCGACGGGCGGCCAGTACTTGTCACCGGTGAGATGGCCGGACACGCCGGTCGGGAAGACCGCGAGCTCGCGGGAGTAGGCCCGGTCCCACTCGCCGACCAGGACGCGTGCGGTGTGCGGGGCCCCGCGCAGGGGGGAGCTCTCGGGGGTCCACTCCCCCGCGGCGACCCGGTCGATCTCGCCGCGGATGGCGATCATCGCGTCGCAGAACCGGTCGATCTCCGCCAGGTCCTCGGACTCGGTGGGCTCGACCATCAGGGTGCCGGCGACCGGGAACGACATGGTCGGCGCGTGGAAGCCGTAGTCGACCAGCCGCTTGGCGACGTCGTCGACGGTCACACCGGTGTCCTTGGTCAGCCCGCGCACGTCGAGGATGCACTCGTGGGCGACCAGGCCGCCCTGTCCGGTGTAGAGCACCGGGAAGTGGTCGCCGAGTCGCCGAGCGACGTAGTTGGCCGCCAGCACCGCGGTGGCCGTGGCCCGGGTCAGCCCCGCAGCGCCCATCAGCCGGATGTAGGCCCACGAGATCGGCAGGATGCCCGCCGAGCCGTACGGCGCCGCGCTCAGCGCACCGATGCCGACACGCTTGTCGGCCTCGGGGTGCAGCGCGTGGGTCGGCAGGAACGGCGCGAGGTGGGCGCGCACCGCGACCGGTCCGACGCCCGGTCCGCCACCGCCGTGGGGGATGCAGAAGGTCTTGTGCAGGTTGAGGTGGGACACGTCGCCGCCGAACTCACCGGGCTTGGCGTAGCCGAGCAGCGCGTTGAGGTTGGCGCCGTCGACGTAGACCTGGCCACCGTGGGCGTGCACGATCTCGCAGAGCTCGCTGATGGTGTGCTCGTAGGCACCGTGGGTCGAGGGGTAGGTGACCATGATCGCGGCCAGGTCATCGGCGTGCTTCGCGCACTTGGCGCGCAGGTCGTCGAGGTCGACGGTGCCGTCGTCGGTGCCCTTGACCACCACGACCTTCATGCCGGCCATCACCGCCGACGCGGCGTTGGTGCCGTGGGCCGAGCTGGGGATCAGGCAGACGTCGCGCTTCTGGTCGCCGCGCGAGTGGTGGTAGCCGCGGATGGCCAGGAGCCCGGCCAGCTCGCCCTGCGAGCCCGCGTTGGGCTGGATCGAGACCCGGTCGTAGCCGGTTACCTCGGCCAGCCAGCCCTCGAGCTCGTCGACCAGGCGGCGGTAGCCCTGGGCGTCCTCGGCCGGGGCGAAGGGGTGCAGGTCGGCGAAGCCCGGCAGCGAGACCGGCTCCATCTCGGTCGTGGCGTTGAGCTTCATCGTGCACGAGCCCAGCGGGATCATCCCGCGGTCGAGCGCGTAGTCGCGGCCCGAGAGCCGGCGCAGGTAGCGCAGCATCTGGGTCTCGCTGTGGTGGCTGGAGAAGACCTCGTGGGTCAGGTAGGGGGTCTCGCGGCGCAGCCCGGTCGGCAGCGCGTCGGCCACGACCTGGTCGATCTCGTCGATCCCGCCCTCGCCGGTCGACCCGGTCGCGACCCCGAAGGCCTTGAGCACGCTGTCGATGGTCGAGCGCGTGGTGGTCTCCGACGTGGAGATCCCGACCGTGTCGGCGTCGACGAGCCGCAGCTGGATGCCGAGGGCCCGGGCCGAGGCCACGACCGCGTCGGCGCGGCCGGGGACCTGCACCTGGAGGGTGTCGAAGAACGCCTCGTGCCCGAGCGTGAGGCCGGCCTCGCTGAGGGCGCGGGCCAGGACGGCGGCGTAGCGGTGGGTGCGGGTCGCGATCGCCTTGAGGCCCTCGGGACCGTGGTAGACGGCGTACATGGAGGCGACCACGGCGAGCAGGACCTGGGCGGTGCAGATGTTGGACGTCGCCTTGTCGCGCCGGATGTGCTGCTCGCGGGTCTGCAGGGCCAGGCGGTAGGCCCGGTTGCCGTCGACGTCGATGCTGACCCCGACCAGGCGGCCGGGCAGGTGTCGCTCGAGGCCCGCCGCGACGGACATGTAGCCGGCGTGGGGACCGCCGTAGAACAGCGGGACGCCGAAGCGCTGGCTGGAGCCGACCACGATGTCGGCGCCCATCGACCCGGGCGACTCGAGCAGGGTCAGGGCGAGCAGGTCGGCTGCCACCACGGCGAGCGCGTCACGCTCGCGGGCGGCCGCGATCACCGGGGCCGGGTCGAGGATGCGGCCCGACGCGCCGGGGTACTGGACCAGCACGCCGGACAGCTCGCCGTCGGGCAGGCCCCGGGCCAGGTCGGCGACGACGATCTCGATGCCCATCGCCTCGGCGCGGGTGCGCACGACCTCGATGGTCTGCGGCAGGGCGTCGGCGTCGATGACGAACGGGCCGCTGGCCTTGCGGTTGCCGCGGCGGACGAGGGTCATCGCCTCGGCGGCCGCGGTGCCCTCGTCGAGCAGGCTGGCGTTGGCCGTCGGCAGGCCGGTGAGGTCGCCGACGACGGTCTGGAAGTTGAGCAGCGCCTCGAGGCGCCCCTGGCTGATCTCGGGCTGGTAGGGGGTGTAGGCGGTGTACCAGCTGGGGTCCTCGAGCACGTTGCGCCGGATCACCGGCGGCGTGATCGTCGCGTGGTAGCCCAGGCCGATCATCGGCTCACCGGGCCGGTTGGAAGCCGCGATCTGGCGCAGCGCGGCCGCGGTCGCCGCCTCGGTCAGCGGGGCCGGCAGGTCGAGCGCCTCGGCGCTGCGGATGCCACCGGGCACGGCGGCGGCCATCAGCTCCTCGAGCGAGGCGTAGCCCAAGGTGGCGAGCATCCGGGCCACGTCGTCGGGGCCGAGGCCGATGTGGCGGTCGACGAACGGCAGCGCCGCGTCGAGCTCGGTGAGGCTGAGGTGGTCGGACACGAGGGCTCCTGGGATCGACAGATCACGGATGGACGCCCTCCCCCTCTGTCACCCCCCGCCCAGGATCTGGCCGGTGAGCTCCACAGGTGCCTGCTCCGCGCGGTCCGGGTGCCTGAGAGGTTCCGGGGAGGAATTGCCCCTTCGGCGCTTCGGTGCTGCTGAAGACTCTCCCGCGCGGGATCGTCAGCGCGCCCAATCTAGCGGACGCGCGGCGGTCGCCCGGAATCCCGCGCCCGAAATGACGCCGACCCGTCGCGTGGACGCGACGGGTCGGTGAGCCGGAACGAGTCAGCCGGCGTGGCGGGCCCGGCGTCGGGCGGAGAGCTCGTCGGCGGCCGACGGCGTGGCACCGGCGGCGGGCTCGTCGGCGCGCTCGCTGGGCAGCGCGGCGAGGGTGCCCTCGATCTCGCGCCACACACCGCCGATCGCGATGCCGAAGACGCCCTGGCCGCCCTGCAGCAGGTCGATGACCTCGTCGTTGGACGTGCACTCGTAGACCGAGGCGCCGTCGCTCATCAGCGTCACGCGCGTCAGGTCGTCGGTGCCGCGGGCACGCAGGTGCTCGACGGCGGTGCGGATCTGCTGCAGCGAGATGCCGGCGTCGAGCAGGCGCTTGATGACCTTGAGGATCAAGATGTCGCGGAAGGAGTAGAGGCGCTGCGACCCCGAGCCCTTGGCCCCGCGCACGGTCGGCTCGATGAGCCCGGTGCGCGCCCAGTAGTCGAGCTGGCGGTAGGTGATGCCGGCGGCGTTGCACGCGGTCGGACCGCGGTAGCCCAGGTCGCTGGGCAGCGGGGAGACGTCGTCGGTGAAGAGGAGACCCTGCTCCTCGGCAGACTCGACGACCACGCTGTCGACAGCGTGGGTGTCGTGGTGCGGCTTCTGCTCGTTCACACGGTCCTCCGTGGGTCTTCTTCGCTCCGGGGAAGGTGCCGTGACGACACGTGTGGAGTTACAGCGAAGGACTTCAAGGTACGGCTCGCGGCAGGGCCGGTCAAAGAACCCGGCGGCGTGTCGCAACCCTCAACCTCCAGATGAGGGTCAGTCGTTGCGGCGACCCGTGGCCGTCAGCCGGCCGGGTCGGTCCCGGCCTCGAAGTCCTCGGGCGTCACGTGGTCGAGGAACTCGCGGAACTTCTCGACCTCGTCCTCCTGCTCGGCCGGCACCGCCAGCCCGGCCTCGTCGAGAACGCCCTCGGCGCACATGATGCGGGTGCCGGTGCGCAGCGCGAGCGCGATCGAGTCGGAGGGCCGCGCGCTGACCTCGACCCCGGAGACGAAGACCAGGTTGGCGAAGAACACGCCGTCCTTGACGTCGGTGATCTGGACCTCGGTCAGCGCGTTGCCGGTGGCCTCGAGGACGTCCTTGAACAGGTCGTGCGTCAACGGGCGCGGGGGCACGACCCCCTGCTGGGCGAAGGCGATCGCGGTCGCCTCCACCGCACCGATCCAGATGGGGAGGTACCGCTCGCCAGAGACCTCGCGCAGCAGCACGATGGGCTGGTTGGACGGCATCTCGACCCTGACACCCATGACGTCTACCTCGCGCATGCCTCCACAGTACTCGCGCCCCCACGACGCCGGCAGACCGGCAGCGCCACGGTCAGCCCCGTGTCAGGAGCGCTTGAGCCCGGCCTTGACCAGGGTGGCGTGCAGGCGCACCGACAAGGCGGCGACCTCGTGGACGACCTCGTCGGCCCGGGCCCGCGCGCCCGCGTCGCGGGCACCGCGCAACGGGGCGACGACCTGCTGGACGAGGCCCACCTCACGGTCGGCCGCGGCGCGGAAGGCCCGCAGGTGACGCGGCTCCAGGCCGAAGTCGGCCAGCTCGCGTGCGGTGCGGGCGATGACCAGTGCGTCGGTGTCGTAGTGGCCGGTGCCGGTGCGCGGCACGATCAGCCCGAACTGCTCGAGCTGCTCGAGCAGCTCGTCGGTGATCTCGGCGATCTTGACCAGCTCGCGGCGCGACAGGCGCAGCTGGTCGCGCCGGGCGTAGGACGCGGCCGACGGCGTCCCGTCGCCCGAGAGCGCCACCTGGGGCACCACGGGGACGACCGGCTCGATCGGCGGCGGCTCGAGGCCCCGGTCGATGGCGTCGAGGTGCTCGGCGATCACCTTCAGCGGCAGGTAGTGGTCGCGCTGCATCGTCAGCGCGTAGCGCAGGCGCTCGACGTCGGCGGTGCTGAACTTGCGGTAGCCCGACGGGGTCCGCTCGGGGCGGATCAGCCCCTCCTCCTCCCAGTAGCGGATCTTGGGGATCGAGATCGCCGGGAAGTCGGGACGCAGCAGGTCGAGGACCTGCCCGATGTTCATCCGGGAGCCGTCGGCCCGGTGGTCGGCCCGGTGGTCGGCCCGGTGGTCGGACTGGTGGTCGGCTCGGTGATCGACGGCAGGTCGGGTGGACGGGTCGTCCGGGTCGGCACCCGGGAGTGCACGGGCCACGTCCCAGACCTCAGGAGGCCTCGTGGCCGGCGAAGAACACCAGGCGGTACTTGCCGATCTGGACCTCGTCGCTGTCCTTGAGCCGCACCTTCTCGATGCGGTCGCGGTTGACGTAGGTGCCGTTGAGGCTGCCGGCGTCACTCACGGTGAAGGTCTCGCCGTCGCGGTGGAACACCGCGTGGTGGCGCGAGACCGTGACGTCGTCGAGGAAGATCTCGCTGTCGGGGTGGCGCCCGGCGTGGACCTCGTCGGCGTCGAGGAGGAACCGGCTGCCGGAACCGGGGCCCTTCTGCACGACCAGGAGCGCGTGCCCCAGGGGCAGCGCGTCGACCGCCGCGGCGTCGACGGGGTTGAGCGCCCGGTCGGAGGTCTCGGTCTTGTCGACGCCGACGCCGATCTGGATGGTCGCGGTCGACTCGCCGACCGGGTCACCGGCCGACGTGGGCGTGGACGGCGCCAGGCTGAGCAGCCGGGTGCCGCACTGTGCGCAGAAGCGGGCGTCGTCCGGATTCTGCCGGCCGCAGCTCGTGCAGAAGATCATGGCGCGTGTTCCCTCCGGTTCGACCCTGGTCGCCTCAACCCTCACCACGCAGGTGAGGGTGACGGTTGGTCGAACCTATCAGTTGTCGGGTGACCTGGACCCGGATCGGGGCACCTGGGCGCTGGCCCCGGTCGGTGCCCCGGTCGGTGCCCCGGTCGGTGCCCCGGTCGGTGCCCCGGTCGGTGCCCCGGGCGGTGGTCCGGGCGGAGCGGCGCCGGTTCAGCCCTCGAGCGTCGCGACGTAGGCGTCGGCGGCGAGCAGGCCGTCGAGCTCGCCCGACGCGGACGGCACGATCTCGAAGAGCCAGCCGCCGCCGTAGGGGTCGTTGTTGACCAGCTCGGGCGTGGCGTCGAGGGCCTCGTTGCGGGCCACGACCTCGCCGCTGACCGGCGCGTAGACGTCGCTGACCGACTTGGTCGACTCGAGCTCGCCGCAGGTGCTGCCGGCCTCGACGGTGTCGCCGATCTCGGGCAGGGAGACGTAGACGATGTCACCGAGGGCGTCCTGGGCGTAGTCGGTGATGCCGATGCGCACCGACCCCTCGTGCTCGCCGGGGGTGCGCACCCACTCGTGCTCGACGGTGTACTTCAGGTCCTCGGGGTACACGGGGGCTCCTCATCACTGCGGTGTCCGGATCGGTTCGGAGGTTAGCGGGTCGTGGACCGGGCCGCGTGGCCGCGGGGGCGGCCCACGGGTCGGCCTAGGGGTCAGGCTCGGCGAACGCCGGGTCGGTCGGCTTCACCGTGGTGTCGATGTCGAGGGAGGCCAGCTGCTCGACGGTGAGCTCACCGCCGTCCTGGCGCACCTGCCGGGCCGGCCCGAGCGAGAACACCATGGCCCCCGAGAGCGGGTCGGGGTCGCCGATGGCGTCGATGACGTAGGGCGGCTCGACCAGGGTGCCGTCGATGACGATCCCCCCGGTGCCCTGCTCGAACGACGACTGGGCCAGCAGCCGGACCTCGCCGTTGACCTGGATCGCCTCGGCGCCGACCGAGCGCAGCTCCTGGATCACGTCGAGGAAGGTCGCGACCGACACGACGCCGGTCCTCTCGGTGATGGTGACCCGGACGCCCGGCCCGGTCACGGGCACGGCGCCGGCCAGCACGCTGAGGCGGTCGACCTCGAGCTTGGTGCGGTCGAGCGCGGCCTCGCGCCGGGTCGTCTCGGACAGCAGGTCCTGGCGCTCGCGGGTCAGCCGGTCGATCTCGGCCTGGGTGCGCTGGGTGGTGCCGGCGAGGCCGTCCAGCACGTCGATGAGGTCCTGCTCGCGCAGTCCGGAGTAGGTCGAGTCGGTCTCGTTGGTGCGGATCTGCGTCACGGCGGCGAACCCGACCACGGCCAGCAGCACGCCGACGACGGCCTGGCTGCGCGAGGGCCGGGCCAGGGCTCGACGCAGCCGTGACCGACCGGACTCCTGCTCGCTCATCTTTGTCTCGTGCCTAGGCGTGGAAGAGGTGGCGGCGGATGGCGGCGACGTTGGAGAAGATCCGGATCCCGAGGACCACGATCACGCCGGTCGACAGCTGGCCACCGACGCCCAGGCGGTCACCGAGGTAGACGATGCCGGCGGCGATGACGACGTTGCTGACGAACGAGACGACGAAGACCTTGTCGTCGAAGATGCCGTCGAGGTAGGCGCGCAGGCCACCGAAGACGGCGTCGAGGGCCGCCACGACGGCGATCGGCAGGTAGGGCTCGACGCTGAGCGGCACGTCGGGGCGGAAGAAGAGCCCGAGCGCGACTCCTAGGAGCAGTCCGAGTGCGGCGATCACGATGTCGGCCCTCTCTTGTCGTCGGTCGTCTCGTCGGGGGTCAGCGACCGTGCCGAGCGCAGCACCTCGCGCGAGGCGGGTGCGGCCGGCAGGCGCAGGTCGTCGACACTATCCACGTTGTAGGTGAAGCCGTAGAACTCGGCGTTGGAGGCGAAGGACTGCCCGGTCGAGGTGTCGACGAACCGGGCGGGGAGGGTGCGGGTGTCGCCGATGGCCTCGACGACGTACGGCGGGGCGATCCCGACGAAGTTGACCCCGATCGCGTCGCCGCTGGTCCGGATGGCGCTGGTGGCCGACAGCCGCTGCCCGTTGACGGCCACGGCCTCGGCGCCGGCCGCGAACAGCCCGTTGACCAGCAGCCGGAGGTCCTGGTCGTTGACTTGGGAGGTCTCGTCGGCGTCGGGGGCCGGCGTGACGGTGACGCGGACACCCTCGCCGCGCACCGGGACGAACCCCGTGAGGGCCTGCAGCCGGCGCTCGGAGACCGCGTCGGTCTGCTGCTCCTCGGTGAGGCGCCGGGTGCCGCGCTCGAGCTGGGCGACCCGGCTGCGCAGGGCCACGACCCGCTCCTCCTGCCGGGCGCGGCGCGCGCTGGAGGCCTCGATCCGGTCGACCAGCGACGCCCGGCTGGCCGAGGTGACGTCGGCGTTGCGCGAGGTCTGCACGAACGCGGTCGCGACCAGCAGGCCGAAGACCAGGACCACCAGCGCGGCGACCCGGGCCGGTCGACCCGGCGGGGGGGCGCGGTGCGCCGGCGATCTTGCGGTCGGCGGCGTGCTGGTAGTCCTCGTCGAGCGACTGCTGGGTGATCAGCGTCAGCAGCGGCATCCGCACCCGGTCGGGGACCGGGGCGCGGTCGGGCTGCGCGGGCTTGGGCACGACATCAGGCACGGCATCAGGCACGGGGTCGGGCAGGGGGTCGGGCACGGTCACGGTCTCAGCCGTCGCGGGCCGGGCCCCGGGCACTGGCCCGGGCGGGGCGCCGTTCGGTCGTCAGCAGCAGCTTGCGCACCTGCCAGGCGTAGAGGATCCCGGCCCACCAGTAGAGCCCGATGCCCCAGATCGCGAACGCCCAGCCGAAGACCTCGGCGAGGGTCGCGACGGTCCCGTCACCGTCGCCCAGCAGCAGCAGCGGGAAGGCGTAGAGCAGGTTGAAGGTCGCGGCCTTGCCCAGGAAGTGCACGGGCAGCGCGCTGTAGCCGCGGGTGCGCAGCAGCGGCACCAGGCCCCACATGAGCAGGTCGCGCAGCGGCAGCGAGACCGCCATCCACCACGGGATGATGTCGCGCAGCGCGAGCCCCACGACCACGGCCAGGATGTAGAGGCGGTCCGCGACCGGGTCGAGGATCTGGCCCACCACCGACTGCTGGTCGAGCTTGCGCGCCAGCCAGCCGTCGAGGAAGTCGGTCAGCCCGGAGGCGACGAGCACGGCGAGCGCCCAGCCGTCGGCCTCGGGGCCCAGGACCAGCCACAGGAAGAGGGGGACGCCGAGCAGCCGCAACGCGCTCAGCGCGTTGGGCACCGTCCACACGAGTGGACGTGGACCTGGGACGCTCGCGGCGCCGACGCCCGTCTCACTCACGGTGACAGAGCCTAGTGGCGCGCCCCTCCGCGCCCGGCAACGCGGGGGCGGACGGACCGCGTGTCCGGCTCAGGACGAGCCCTCCTCGAGGTGGGCGGCGTCGCGGATCTCGCCGACGAGCTCCTCGATGACGTCCTCGAGCGTGGCCACGCCCAGCGTCCGACCGCCGTCGTCGACGACGCGGGCCATGTGGGACCCGCGGCGCTGGAGCACCTCGAGGGCCTCGTGCAGCGGGGACTGCTGGGTGACGGTCGCGAACGGGCGGACCCACTTGTCGTCGATGGGCCGCGCGCGGCGCTCAGCGTCGGGCTCGAGGACGTCCTTGATGTGGAGGTAGCCCAGCAGCTCGCCGTCGTCGGCCGAGACCGGGAAGCGGCTGAAGCCGGTGCTCGCGCACAGGGCCTCGACGTCGGCGGGGCTCGACCCGCGGGCCACGGTGGTCAGGCTCCCGGACGGCAGGCACACCAGCTCGACCGACTTCTCGGTGAAGCCGAGGGCACCGGCGAGCCGGTCGTACTCGTCGGCCTCGATGAGGCCCTCGCCGCGCGACTCCTCGACGAGCGCGGCGACCTCCTCGCGGGTGTAGGTGGAGCTCACCTCGTCGCGGGGCTCGACCTTGAGCAGCCGCAGGGTGGCGTTGGCGATCGCGTTGAGCGCGCGGATCACCGGTCGCAGCGGCGTCGCGACGGCGACGAGCATCGGGCCCAGGACCAGCGCGGAGCGCTCGGGCCCGGCCAGGGCGATGTTCTTGGGCACCATCTCGCCCAGGACGACGTGCAGGAACACCACGACGGTCAGGGCCAGCACGAAGGCGACCGGGTGGACGAACCCCTCGGGGACCCCGAGGCGCTCGAAGAGCGGCTCGATGAGGTGGGCCAGGGCCGGCTCGCCGACGGCACCCAGGCCGACCGAGCAGATGGTGATGCCGAGCTGGGCGGCGGCCATCATGACCGACACGTTCTCCATGGCGTGCAGCGTCGTGCGGGCCATGCGCGACCCGGCCTGGGCGCGGGGCTCGATCTGGCTGCGCCGGGCCGAGATCAGCGCGAACTCGGCGCCGACGAAGAAGGCGTTGAAGGCCAGCAGCAGGACCGCGACGAGCAGGGCGGCGTAGTCGCTCACGACAGCTCGCCCCTCGCGTGGGCCGGGTCGCCGGCGGCGGCGTCGCGCCGCGCGGTCGGGTCGTCGCCGGTGGTGGCGGGGTCGGGGTCGGCCCCGTGCAGGCGCAGCGCCAGCCGGTCGACCCGCAGGCCGTCCATGTGCTCGACCGTCAGCACCGCGAGCTGGCGCCCGGGCTCCTCGGGGTCGCTGCGGTCGGGCACCTCGACCTCGGCGATGTCGCCGACGGTCGGGATCCGGCCGAGCACCTGCAGCACCAGGCCGGCGACGGTGTCGTAGTCCTCGCTCTCGGGCAGCTCGATGCCGGTGAGGTCCTCGACCTCGTCGGGGCGCAGCAGGCCCGAGACCGACCAGCTGCCGTCACGGCGCTGCCGAACGCGCGCACCGAGCCGGTCGTGCTCGTCGGCGATGTCACCGACGATCTCCTCGATGACGTCCTCGAGGGTGACGATGCCGGCGTGGCCGCCGTACTCGTCGAGGACCACGGCCATCTGGAACCCGTCGGCGCGCAGCAGGGCCAGCAACGGGTCGAGCCGCAGCGAGTCGGGAACGACGATCGGCTTGGCCATCAGGTGCTTGACCTTGGTGGTGGCGCGCTCGTGCATCGGCAGCGCCACGGCGTGCTTGACGTGGACGGTGCCGACCACCACGTCGTCGTCGTCGAGGACCGGGAAGCGGGAGTGCCCGGTGTGGCGGGTCAGCTCGATCACGGCACTGGCACGGTCGTTGGCCTCGAGGCTGCGCGTGCGGACCCGCGGGGTCATGATCTCGCCGGCGGTGCGGGTGCCGAACTCGACCGAGCGCTCCATCAGCTCGGCCGTGTCGGCGTCGAGCGTGCCCTCGTCGGCCGAGCGCTGGATCAGCGAGGCGAGCTCGGTGGAGCTGCGCGCCGAGCGCAGCTCCTCCTGGGGCTCGATGCCCAGGCGCCGCACGATCGCGTTGGCCGAGCCGTTGAGCACCCGGATCGGGCCGCGCATGGTGGCGGTGAAGACCCGCATCGGCAGCTGGGTGGAGCGCGCCGTCGCCATGGGCAGCGCGATCGCGAGGTTCTTGGGCACCAGCTCGCCGAAGAGCATGGTCAGCACGGTGCTGACGACGAAGCCGAGGGTCAGGGCGACCGGTGCGACGGCTCCCCCGGCCAGGCCGGCCGCCTCGAGCGGGCCGCGGACCAGCTGCGAGATCGCGGGCTCGGCGAGGTAGCCGATGCCGAGGTTGGTCACGGTGATGCCGACCTGGGCGCCGGACAGCTGCGTCGACAACGATCGCAGGGCCGCCTGGACGCCGCCGGCCGCGGTGTCACCGTCGTCGGCGGCCCGGTCGACCTGTCCTCGGTCGACGGTGACCAGCGAGAACTCGGCCGCCACGAAGACACCGCACAGCACGATGAGGCCGAGGGCGACCGCGAGCAGGATCCACGCGGTCATCGAGTCGCCTGCTGGGCCGGGGCTGGGGGCAGTGGCAACGTATCTTGAGAGCCGTCCATCGGGCGGTTCTGGGCCTCCGGGTCGTCGTACAGGGAAGGGCCAGCCTAGGGCATCGCGCCACGCTCCCCCACGGCGCGCAGGCCGCGGCTCCCCGAGTTTGACGCCGGCCGGCCCCGGGCTTGCTGACCGCACCAGGTCGGCACCGCGCCGACCTCTCGGGAGACCAGACCAGGGAGGCCTCGGTGAGCACCACCACCCAGCACCACCACCAGCACGACCACCGCACGACCGGGCCGTCCCTCCGGCGCCCGCGTAGCGGCGACCGCCGAGAGCGCCGTGCAGCGCGTGGCCGACGCGTCGATCTGGCTGCTCTTCCGCCTCGACGGCGTCCGCTCGTCGTAGCCGGCCCCGTCGCTCAGCGGCCGCCACCGAAGGAGTCGCTGACCTGGCGCGGGTCCAGGACGCGGTAGGGCGCCGCCGAGGTCGCGGCACTGCGACGTAACGCTTCCAGGGGCGGGGTCGTCCCGGCGACGAGCAGCAGGTTGCCGGGGCGACGTCCACGCAGCGTGGCCGGCTCGGCGCTCAGCACCACCGGGCCCACCGCGGCCCGCAGCCGGGCCACCACGTCGCGCGCCCGGCCGAACGGCGCCCGGTCGGCGAGGTTGACCAGCACCAGTCCGCCGGGGGCCAGGACGCGGGCGACGTCACCGAGGAACGCCGCCGTCAGCAGGTCGGCGGGCACCTCGCCGTCGTCGTAGGCGTCGAGAACGAGCAGGTGCGCGTGGTCGTCGCGCAGCGCGGCGACCCCGCTGACGCCGTCGACCGGACGCACCTTGATCCCGCTGCCGCGCGGCAGCGGCAGCCGTTCGCGCACCAGGGCGGTGAGCAGCTCGTCGGGCTCCAGGACCACCTGGGACGTGCCCGGTCGCGTCGCGGCGACGTAGCGCGGCAGCGTGAGGCCGGCCCCGCCCACGTGGACCACCCGGAGCGCGCCGGCCGGCAGGGCGTCGACGACGTCGCCCATCCGGCGCACGTAGTCGAAGACCAGGCGCGTCGGGTCCCCCAGGTCGACGTAGGACTGGTCGTGACCGCCGACGCGCACCACGAACCCGCCGGCGTGCTCGGTCGGCACGACCTCGCGCACGACCTGACGCACGACCTCGTGCACGCCCTCACCGGGCACCTCGGGACCCGCCACCCGAACCCCTCTCCCACGGCGCGACGCTGTGACACCATAGGCCCACCATGAGCGCTCCCCTCTTCGGTTCTCGCGTCCTGCGCGCCCTCGCGCTCGTGCTGACGTCCCTGCTCGCCGCCACCCTGCTCGGCGGCGTGCCGGCGTCGGCCGGCGGCCGCGACACCGCCCGCGACACCACCCGCGACAGCACCCGCGACAGCACCGCGACACCGCCCCCGGCGCCCCGCCTCGAGGCGCGCGGCGACCTCGCGGGCTACGACGCGCCGGTGCTGCCCCCGGGCTGCTTCGGGCCGGCCCGCTCGGGCATCGACCCGTTCCCCTGCCCGCTCAACAAGTACCGTCCTCGGCTCCCCACGATCCTGCTGTGGGGCGACTCGCACGCCTACGAGTGGATCCCCGCGCTGCGCGAGGCCGTGCGGGGCGAGCGCGTCAACCTGGTCTCGTTCGTTGCGGGCTCGTGCCCGCCGGTGCTCATCACCCGCGACCTGCACGACGGCGCGTGCCGTCGCAGCAACTACGTCGCGCTGCGCACCGTGGAGGCCCTGGTGCGCGAGAAGGCCCGGTTCAAGGTCGTCCTCGGCTCCAACTGGTCGGGCTTCCGGCGCGCCTACCGCCGGGTCTACCTCGAGTCGGTCACCGGCGTCCCCTCCGGTTACGACGCCTACACCACCGACATGATCCGGCTGGCCCACGAGGGCACCCCCGACCTGTTCACGCGGCTGGGGCGGATGGGCGTCGACGTCGACATCATCGGCCAGGCCGCCACGGTGCCCGAGCGTCGCCCGTCGTGCCCGGCCGGCGACGCGCCGTACAACTGCGACCTGCCCCGCTGGCGGGCCCTGCCCGAGGAGCGGCGCACCGTCGGCTACCTGCACCACCAGCAGGACAAGATCACGGTGCGCGGCCGGTCGCGCCTCATCGACGCCACCCCCGGCTACTGCACCGCGACGGTCTGCCACGGCAAGATCGGGGCGATCGAGACCTACTTCGACGACCTGCACCTGTCGGCCACCCGCACCCGCGCCCTCGCGAGGTTCTTCAAGCCCGCAGTACGTGACCTGCACCGTCGCTGACCTGTCCCCCGGTGTCGCGCAGAACTAGAACCTGTTATAGAAACAGCGCATGACACTCAGCAACGAGGCCGTGGCCTCCGGCGTGCAGCGCTACCTCGACACCGTCGCCACCGGCACGGCCGCCGACGTCCGGGCGCTGTTCGCGGCCGACGCCACCATCGAGGACCCGGTCGGCGCGACGCCGATCTCGGGCCACGAGGCGATCGAGGCCTTCTACGCCACCATCGAGGCGCTGCCGAAGACGACCGAGCTGGTGACGCTGCGCGCGTGTACCGGCCAGGCGGCGTTCCACTTCTCGATCGTCGTCGACCTCGGCGGCGGTGCGACCTCGACGATGGCGCCGCTGGAGGTCATGACCTTCGACGACGACGGCCTGATCACCTCGATGCGCGCCTTCTGGAACGACAGCGACCTCGTCATCGCCTGATCCGTGCGAAAATCCCGACATCATGGGCCTCCCTCCTCGTCTGCTGCTCCCCCTGCTCCTCGTCGTCTCGCTGCTGCTCCCGCTCGGGGCATCCCCGTCCCAGGCGGCGTCCGGCACGGCACCGTCCACGGCACCGTCCACGGCACCGTCCACGGCATCGTCCGCGGCACCGGTCGGACGCGCCGGCCCGGGCACCGGCGACGACTTCCCGCGGCTGCCCGCGAGCTGCTACGACGCCCACGACGTCATCACCAGCCCGTGCCGCGTCACGCGCTACCCCGGGCGGCCGATGGTGGTGCTGTGGGGTGACTCGCACGCCCAGATGTACCTCCCGGCGCTGCGGCAGGTGGCCCGTCACCAGCGCATCAACCTGACGGCGGTTCTCTTCGGCGGCTGCCCGATCAGCACGCCCTACCCGCGCAGCTCCGGCTTCCAGCGCACCGGCTGCGACGACCACAACGTCCGGTCGCTGGCCTACGTCCGCGACCTGACTCAGCGCCGCAGCCGGGTGCGGATCGTCATCGGCGGGTTCTGGTCCGGCTACCGCCAGGCCTACGCGCTGGTGCGCGAGGAGGAGCGCACCGGCGTGCCGTCGGGGCTCAGCGACTACCGCGAGCAGATGGCCCGGCTCGGTGTCGAGCGTTCGCGCCCGATGTTCCGCGCGATCGGTCGCCTCGGCGTCCCGGTCGACATGATCGGCCAGGCCGCGACGGTGCCGCTCGATCCGCGCCGCTGCGCCGCCGGGCGCGAGCCCTACCAGTGCGACCTCCCGCGCCGGCGGGCCCTGCTCGACGAGGCCGACAACCGGCGCTGGATCCGCTCGAACCTGATGTCGGTCCTGCCCGGACGACCGCGGCTCATCGACGCCACCGACACCTACTGCGACACGCGGACCTGCTTCGCCCACGTCGGCGACGCCAACACGTTCTACGACGACATCCACCTCGGCGCGCGGCTGACCGCGACCATGGCGGCCTACTTCCGTCCGGTCTTCCGCGACGTGCTGGCACGATGAGGCCATGACGGCGTACTGGATCAGCAGCTATCTCGAGGTCACCGACGAGACCAGGCTCAAGGCCTATGCCGAGCTCGCGTTCCCGGCGCTCACCAGCGCCGGCGGCACCTTCCTCGCGCGCTCGACGCCTGCGGCGGTCTACGAGGCCGGGCGCGACATGCGCACGGTGCTCATCGAGTTCGAGTCGGCCGAGGCGGCCGTGGCGGCCCACGACAGCGCCGCCTACCAGGAGGCGCTCGAGGCGCTCGGCGACGGCGCCGTGCGCGACATGCGGATCGTCGAGGGCATCGCGCCCGCCCCCGTCAGCGACCGATGAGCGTGCTCGACACCAGCCGGGACGGGGCCGTCTCGGTCCTGGAGCTGCGCCGCCCCGAGCGTCGCAACGCCCTCGACCTCGAGCTGTGCCGGGCGATCACCGCGGCGGCCGGTGCCGAGGTGGCGGCCGGGGCCCGGGTGCTCGTCGTGACCGGCGGCGGCACGTCGTTCTGCTCCGGCGCCGACCTGACCGGCGTCTACGGCGACGACTTCCTGCAGGCGCTCTACGGCATGCTGCACGGCCCCCAGGGCCTCACCTCGCTGCCCGTGCCGGTCATCGCCGCGGTCAACGGTCCCGCCATCGGGGCCGGCACCCAGCTCGCGCTCGCCAGCGACCTGCGCGTCGCCGACGAGACCGCGAAGTTCGCCGTGCCCACCCCGCGCAACGGGATGGCCGTCGACGCCTGGACGATCCGCCGGCTCGCCGACGTCGCGGGGGGCGGCGTCGCCCGGCGGCTGATGATCGCCGCCGAGACCGTCGACCGTGACGAGGCCCTCGCCTGCGGGCTCGCCGACCGCGCCGGCACCCTCGACGACGCGCTCGCCTGGGCCCACGAGATCGCCGCTCTCGCACCGCTGTCGCTGGCGCACAACAAGGCGGTCCTCAACGGCGCCGACGACGCCACGGCCGAGACGTCGTTCGCGGTGTGCTGGGCCAGCGAGGACGTCCGCGAGGCGGCCACCGCGCGTACCGAGAAGCGCGCACCGGTGTTCACGGGTCGCTGAGCCGATCGGTTCGACCCCGGCGCCCTCACCGGGCCCGTACCGTGGGGTGATGGAGCGGGTACTGGTGGGGTCGCGGCGGCTGCTGCTGTGCGTGCTGGCCGCCGGGGTCCTCGGACTGCCCCTCGCCTTCTCGTGGGCGGTCACCCACACCGAGGTCACCGAGAAGATCGGGACGTCGCCGACGACGTTCACCCTGTCGACCCAGGGTCACAGCGAGGTGCGGCTCGGCATCGCCGGCACCGTCTACCTGCCCGAGTCGCGCGGCCCGATCGGTCTCGTGGCGACCGTCGACGGGCCCGGCGACCCGGGCGCCGGCGACGGCGACCTGGCCAACTACGTGCGGCCCGAGATGCTCGAGCTCTACGCCGGGCTGTTCCACGACCCCGCTGCCGCGGTCGCGCAGTACGTCGACCTCGTCGAGGCCGAGCTGCGCCACCAGCTGCTGGTGTCGACCGCGGTGGTCGCGCTGGTCGGCGGGGTGGGGCTGTTCGCGCTGCACGAGCTGTTGCCGGTGCAGCTGCGCCGCGACCGACGCCGCGACACCCTGCGCGTCGGGCTGGCGGCGCTGCTCGTGCTGGGGATGACCACCGGCCTGGCCTCGGTGCAGCTGCAGGGCTCCGAGGGCGGTCGCGGACCGACCGCGGGCACCTACGAGCTGGCCTCGCTCGACGGCACCCTGGCCGACGGCGCCACGACCGACAGCCCCGTCGTCCGGGCGCTGCTGGGAGGGGCGTTGGCCAAGGCGCAGACGCTGGTGGACCGGCAGGAGGCCGGCGAGCAGGCGTTCCGCAGCGTCGCCGAGACCGGCCTCGACGACCAGGCCGACCTGTTCGAGGGCCCGGCCGACGGTGAGGTGGCGGTGATGATGCAGTCGGACATGCACTGCAGCACCAGCATGATCCGCCTGCAGCGGCGGGTGTTCTCGATGCTGGCCGAGGCCGGGGACGCCCCGTCGCTCCTGGCCGTCACGGGCGACCTCACCACCAACGGGACCGCGGCCGAGGGCACCTGCATCGCCGACGAGGCGGCGATCGCGGGCGACGCCCCGGTGGCGGCCATCACCGGCAACCACGAGTCGGCCGTGAGCGAGGAGCAGATGTCCGACGCGGGCATGACGGTGCTCGACGGGTCGGTCGAGGAGGTCGGCGGGGTCCGCGTGCTCGGCGACGGCGACCCGTCACGCACCGAGCTCTTCGGTGCCACGGCGCTGCGCGGCGACGAGGGCCAGGACGGCCAGGGGCGACGGCTGCGCGAGGTCGCCGCGGACGCGGACCCCGACGAGCGCCCCAGCCTGGTCATGGTGCACGAGGCCTACGCCGCCCAGGCGTTCCTCGACATCGACTCGGTCGACACCCTGGTGCTGTCCCACGTGCCCTCACTGACCCGGCCGCCGGCCGACCCCGACGACGACGGGGTGGGCGACGTGCCGGCCGGCGCGGTCCTCTACGGCCACTGGCACCGCTCGATCGACCCCCGGGTGCTCTGGAACTCCGACGGCACCTGGACCCTGCTCATGGAGCTCGACACCACCGGCGGCGCGGTGGACACCCCCACGATCAACAACTTCTCGACCCCGTGGTCGCGCCCGCAGCAGGAGGCGTCGTTCCCGGTGCTGTTCCTCGACCGGGGCTCCCGGCTGGTCACCGGCTACCAGCTCTACCGCTTCGACACCGACGGCACCGTGACCGTGGAGCCGCGGGTCGACGTCGGGGCCACTGTGCCCGAGCGGGCGACGGCGGCGCCGCAGGCGGACGCCTACGTCGGGAGCCAGGACACGTGCCCGGCCAGGGCGGCGTACCCGACGAACGCGCCGACGTCGAGCAGCGTGTGCGTCACGACCAGCGGCGTGACCCGGCCCCAGCGCCGGTAGAGCCAGCCGAACAGCAGGCCCATCACGAGGTTGCCGACGAAGCCGCCGAGCCCCTGGTAGAGGTGGTAGCTGCCACGCAGGAGCGCGGCGAGCCCGATCGCCCTGATGTCGGAGAAGCCGAGCTGGCGCAGCCGGACCAGCACGTAGCCCAGGACGACGAACTCCTCGAGCACGGCGTTCTTGACCGCCTGCAGCACCAGCACCGGCACGTTCCACCACGGCGAGGTGTCGAGGCCGGACGCGGCGACGGTGAGGTTGAGCCCGAGGGCGTGCATCCCGAGGTAGAACAGCAGACCGACCGACCCGACGCCCGCCGCGATCAACGCACCCGTCGGCACGTCGCGCCAGCCGGCGCCCTTGAACCACACGTCGCGCAGCACCGACCCCGTGCGGACCAGGAGGTAGCCCGCCAGGGCGACCGGCGCCAGCGCGAACACGATGCCGAGCAGCTGGTAGGTCAGGTCGAGCAGGGGCCGCTCGGGGGTGTAGGTGCCGTTGAGGGTGGTGGTCTGGGCGGCCAGGCCGCCCGGCTCAGTCGCCGCGGCGATGAGCGAGACCACGGAGTAGACCGCGCTGCGGCCCAGCGACAGCGACAGCACGATCAACAGCTCGACGACGAGCAGGCGTCGGCTCGGGAGCGACGGTGACCCCGATGACGCCGGTGACCGAGGCTCCCCCGCGGCGTACGTCGTCATGGGGACCATCATGCGGACCGCGTGCAAGGTGGTCGCACCGCGAGGGAGGGCGGCCCGCCGCCGACGGCTACCAGCCGAGGGTGTCGCGGGCGGCCGCGGCGACCTGCTCGAACCGCGTGCGGTCGAGCGCGGCACCCTCCCGGCGTACGTCGCCGGGGGCGAGCCGCAGCACCCGGTCCAGGCGCACCTCGCTGGGCCGGCCCTGGCGGTCCCACGCACCCGTGCCGATGTCGAACCAGACGGGGCCGTCGGGTCGGCGCGGGTCGCGGTCGTGGTCCTTGCTCGTGAGCATCAGACCGAGCAGGTCGCCGCCCGAGCGGGCGAGCACCAGCACAGGGCGGTCCTTGCCCTGCGTGGGGTCCTCCTCGAACGGCACCCAGGCCCACACCACCTCGCCGGGGTCGGCGTCGCCGTCGGCCCGAGGGGCGTACTCGATCGTGGCGCGCCCCTCGTAGTCGCCGCGGTAGGCGGCGTTCGCCGGCTCCGCCGAGGCTCTTCCGGGACGCCGCCGGCGTGCCACCCATCCGCGCAGACCCAGCCTCACCATGTACGCACCCTAGGCGCGCGCCGACCGCTCGTCTGGGGACCCGCCGCCTACCACCGTCGCGGCGCTGGCGCAAGTGGACTGAGCCTCTACGAGACCAGCGACGTGTCTTGGGAGGGTGGCCCCTTGACGGGGCACAGACAGATCCGGGACGGCGTCCTGCCCACGGGGCCTGCCGCTTCGTGATCAGACGGAGAAGAGGCATCCTGATGAAGAGATTCATCGTGGCGCTGGTGCTGGCCCTGACGGCCTTGACGGCGCTGTCGCCCAGCACGGCCGGCCCCGCGTCGGCGGCGGTCGCAGGAGACGACGTGGTCATCGGGAGTGCGTCCCTGCCACTGTCCGGCGTCGACGTCTACCGCTCGGCCAACGCCCTCGTGCAGTACACCGCTGCCAAGGGCGCCACCACCGGCACCAACTCCTACGGCTTCGAGGCTGCGGTCGTGGGCGGCAAGATCACCGCCGTCGCGAACGGCGTGGGCAACATGGCCATCCCCGCCAACGGCTACGTGCTGTCGGGTCACGGCACGGCCAGGACCTGGCTGCAGACGAACGCGAAGGTCGGGGCCACCGTGACCATCGGCGGCACCGCTCCCCCGCCCCCGCCCCCGCCGCCGCCCACCGGCGCCAGCGTGACCGTCGCCGGCCAGACGCTGGCCCTGACCGGCACCGACGTCCCACGGACCACCAACGCCCTGGTGCTGTACCGGACCGGCGCCACCACCGGCACCAACTCCTACGGCTACGAGGCGGCCGTGGTCGGCGGACTGGTGACCAGGGTCGAGAACGGCGTGGGCAACATGGCGATCCCGTCCGGCGGGTTCGTCCTGTCCGGGCACGGGACCGCCAGGACCTGGCTCGTCGCCTACGCGAAGGTCGGGGCCACGGTCGTCGTCAACGGCGGTGGTGGCGGTCCGGGCAGCCCGCCGGCTCCCGTCGTCGAGACCCGACAGGTCGACGGGACCGCGACCTGCCAGACCCTCACCGTGCAGGTGCGGACCGAGAAGCGGACCAACACGTGGCAGTGGGACGGGACGGCCTGGGTCCCCAGCTGGAGCGCCTGGGCGCCCACGGGCGAGACGTCGACCCGGCCCGCCACGGCCGCGGACTGCGTGCACGTGGTGGCGTCACCTCCCGCGGACGCGCTGCTGCCGGACCTGCGGGTCAAGGGCCTCAACAAGTGCGGGACGGGCGACAGCACGGCCACCGGCGGCAGCTGCTTCCTGATCGTGAACCCCGCCCCGTACAACCAGGACTTCCCCCAGCTGCAGGGCCGCAAGCTGCTGAAGTTCCCGGTGATCACCCTCAACGTCGGTGTCGGACCGGCCGAGGTCATCGCCGACCGCACCTCGACCGACCAGACCGACTGGAGGGCGTACCAGACCTTCTAGCGCCCGAACGGCGAACGGCAGTCCGTGGTCTCCCCGGGGGTGAAGTTCCACTACGCCGGCGACGGTCACAACCACTGGCACTTCACCGACTTCGACGACTACTGGATCGAGACGCTGGGCGGGACCGACCTGCGCAGTGCCGAGAAGCACGGCTACTGCCTGGAGGACAACACCACCTGGGCCGGCCTCGCCGGCGCCGCGGGTGTGCCCACCAGCCCGGTCTACCTCGGCGCCACGTCGTGCGGGAAGGGTCTTCCCCAGGCGCTGACGGTCATCGAGGGCCTGAGCCGCGGCTGGGGCGACACCTACCCGCTGACGCTGCCCGACCAGGCGATCGACGTCACCGGTCTGCCGGACGGCCGCTACCGGGTGGGCATCACGGCCGACGCGCTCGGTGCGGTCGTCGAGGGCGACGAGTCCAACAACACCGCCACCATGGAGATCTCGATCTCCGGCAACACCGTCACGACCTACCCCGCCACGGCGACCGGCGGACTCAACTAGGGCGCGGCTCCTCCTGGCACGGCTCAGACGACGGCCACCCCGAACCGCTGCAGCACCAGCCGCTCGGCCAGCTGCGCCAGCACGTAGAGCAGGATCGAGGCCAGGGTCACCACGACGACCAGGGCCCAGAGCTTGTCGTACTGGTAGAGCGCGAGCGAGGTGTTGACCGCCTTGCCGACGCTGTCGGTGGTGGTGAAGTACTCCGCGATCAGGGCGCCGGTGATCGCACCCGGCACCGAGATACGTACCGCGGCGAACAGCGACGGGAGCGCTGTCGGGTAGGCGACGCGCCGCAGCACGTCGATCGTCGAGCCGCCGTAGACCGTGACGACGTCGCGCATCTGCGGGGTGACCGACCGCAGCCCGTAGGCGATGGTCACCAGCGCGGGGAAGAGCACCACGATCCCGCTCATCACCGCGACGCAGAGGAACCCGTTGCCGAAGATCAGCGTGATGATCGGGGCGAGCGCCACGAGCGGCACGGTGCGCAGCAGGAGGACGACGGGCAGCGTGGCGGCCTCGACGCCGCGTGAGAGCACCATCCCGGTCGCCAGCAGCGTCGCGGCGACCAGGCCGGCCACGAAGCCGATACCGGCGTCGAGCAGTGTCCGGCGCAGCGGCCCGAGCACGTCGGCACGGTTCTCGGCGGCGTCGGGGTCGGTCACCAGCCAGGCCCACACGTCGGCAGGGCGTCGTACGACGAGGTCGCTGACGTCCGAGACGTGGAGGAGCAGCGCCCACAGGCCCACGACGACGGCGAGCACGAAGGCCAGGTTGAGCGCCGGGCGACCGACCAGCCGGAGCGCCGTCACCTCGCCACGCCCTTCGACCACGGCGTCACGAACCGGCCGAGCAGCCCGATCGCGAGGTAGGCGACCCCGGCGACGACGGCGCACGCGATGCCGAGGGACCAGGCCAGCGCCGTCTCGCGGTTGTTCTGGGCGAGGATGAGCGAGGGTCCGACACCGACCTCGAGGTGCCGGTCGAAGTACTCGCCCAGCAGGGCACCGAGGTAGGCCGCCGGGGCGGCGACCTGCAGCGTGGTGAACAGGGCGGGCAGGGCCGAGACGAGGCGCACCCGGAAGAACTGCTGCGGCTTGCCGCCGCCGTAGACCGAGACCACGTCGAGCGCGGCCGGGTCGGCGGAGCGGAAGCCCAGCACGGCTCCGACGACGGTCGTGAAGAAGACCGACACCGCGGCGAGGTCGACGGCGGTGGCCGAGTGGCCGCCCGGTTCGGGCAGGTCGTGGACGATGATGAGGATCGGCGCGAGCACGACGACCGGCAGGCAGTAGGTCACCACGGCGAGCTGCATCACCACCGGCTCCAGCCGTGGCACCAGCAGCACCAGCGTGGCGAGCACGAGGGCGGCCCCGACGCCGACGACGTAGCCGCGCACGGCCTCGCCGAGGGTGACCGAGAAGATCTCGCGGTAGTAGGACGGGCCACGCTCGCGGAAGACGTCGAGCACGTCGGGTGGCGTCGGGACCTGGTGGCCGGCCAGCCAGGTCGCGGCCGACACCCACCAGACCGCGAGGGTCACGGCGGTGCCGAGGACGCCGAGCAGCAGGGTGCGGCGCTGCTCGGCCGACAGGGTCGGTCGACGCATCAGGGGTCGGTCCCCGTCGCCGTACCGGGGTCGCCGAACAGCAGCTCGGAGGCGTGGTCGTGCAGCGCGTGGAACTCCGGGGTGCGCATCATCTCGGGGGTGCGCGGGCGTGGCAGGTCGACGGTGATGACCTCCTTGACCCGCCCGGGGCGGGCGCTCATCACCGCGACCTGGTCGGACAGGAAGATCGCCTCGGAGATGCCGTGGGTGACCATCAGCGTGGTCGCCGGCTTCTCGGTCCAGATGCGCAGCAGCTCGAGGTTGAGACGTTGGCGCGTCATGTCGTCGAGCGCCCCGAAGGGCTCGTCCAGCAGCAGCACCGACGGCTTGACCACCAGCGAGCGGGCGATCGACACGCGCTGACGCATGCCGCCCGACAGCTGCGCCGGTCGGGCCTTCTCGAAGCCCTCGAGGCCAACGAGCGTGATGAGCTCGCGGACCAGAGCGTCGTCGGGCTTGGTGCCCGAGACCTGGAAGGGCAGGCGGATGTTGGACTCCACCGACCGCCAGGGCAGCAGCGCCGAGTCCTGGAACGCGATGCCGAGCCGGTGGTCGCGACGCAGCTCGGCGGGCGTCTTGCCGTCGACCCGGGCCTCGCCGCTCGTCGCGGTCTCCAGCCCCGCGAGGATCCGCAGGATCGTGGACTTGCCGCAGCCCGAGGGCCCCAGCAGCGAGAGGAACGCACCCTTGTCCGTGTGCAGGGTCGCGCCCTCGGGCGCGACCACCTGCTGCCGGCCGACCGTGAACGTCTTGGACAGGTCCTGGACGTGCAGGCCGGTGCCGCTGAGCTCGGTGTCGGTCGGTGCCAGGCCTGCCAGGTCGGGTGCCTCGGCTGCCGGGGCCTTCGGGGTCACGGCTTGAGCTCGGGGTTCTCCTCGTAGACCTCGGCGAGCAGGCTGAGGTCGAAGAGGTCGTCGGCCTCGAGGTCGATCTGGGCGGCGGCCAGCGAGTCCAGGTTGGCCTGGACGAGGTCGTCGCTGATGGTGAACAGACCGTTGGCCGCGGTCTCGTCGGTGTTGACCAGCAGGTCGCACTGCTGCTCGGCCTGGGCGACCTCCTTGTCCAGCTCCAGCGGCGGGTCGATGTCGACGCCGTACTTCTCCACCGCGAGCTCGGCACCGGCCTCCGGGTCGGCGCACGCGTCGTTCCAGCCCTGGATCTCGGCCTTGAGGAACGCCTTGACCATGTCGGGCTCGTTCTTGATGGTGTCGTCGGTGGCGATGACGCTCTCGGCCACGAAGGGCAGGCCGTTGTCGGCGAAGCCGAGGTCGACGGTGTCGAAGCCGTCGCCCTTCACGAGCAGGGACTCGTTGGTCACGTAGGCGACGAGCCCGTCGATCTGGCCGTCCTCGAGCGGGGCGATGTCGAAGCCGTTGGGCACGACCTCGACGTCGTCGGGGTCGATGCCGTTGGCCGCGAGCAGCGCGTTGAACAGGCTGAGGTTGGGGTCCTGGACACCGATCTTCTTGCCGATCAGGTCCTGCGGGGTCGCGATGTTGCCGCCGTCGGCCAGCGAGAGGATCGAGAAGGGGTTCTTCTGGTACGTCGTGCCGATGATCTTGAGCGGGAAGTCCGAGTTGGCCACTGCCGCGCCGGTCGAGATCGCGTTGCTCAGCCCGAAGTCGGCCTTGCCCGTGGCGACGAGCTCCTCGGTCGCGACCGGACCGGACAGCAGGTCGACCCCGTCGAACCCGGCGTCGGCGAAGTAGCCCTTGTCGTCGGCCATGAACTCGCCGGCGAACTCGGCGTTCTTGATCCACGACAGCTGCACCGCGATGCTGCCGAACCCGTCGCCGTCCGCGCCGCTGCCGGCAGCCGAGGCGTTGCCGCCGCCGTCGCCGCCGTCGTCGCCACAGGCAGCGAGGAGCAGGGTGGCGGCCACGAGCGCGGTGGCCGCCTGCCAGCGTCGGGCCCAGTGGTGGGCCCCGTTTCGGGAGGGACGGGGCCTGCGGGGGTTCGTGGTCATGCGGTGCCTCCTGGGCGCGGGTGGTGCTGGTCGCCGAGCTCGACCGTGCGGTCCCGCGAAACGTAGGAGCCGGAGGTTCCCGGGTCGTGATCCGCGCATTTCGGGGGGATTACGTCCGTCTCGGGGCGGCCGTGGACGGTCCGCCCGTCGGCCGCGTGGTGTGGAAGCATCGGCCGCGTGATCCAGGAGTGCACGTGACGCTGCTCGAGTCCCCGCTGACCCTGCCGAGCGGGCTGGTGCTGCCGCACCGCATCGTGAAGGCGGCCATGACCGAGAACCTCTCGGACGCCGACAACCAGCCCACGACACGACACGAGGCCCTCTACCGCCGCTGGGCGCAGGGCGCCGCCGGTGGACTGCTGGTCACCGGCAACCTGATGGTCGACCGCCGCTACCTCGAGCGCAGCCGCAACATCGTGGCCGACGCCCACCTCGACGTCGCCCGCCTGCGTCGGGTGCGCGAGGCGGCCCGGCCCTCCCCCGTCATCGCTCAGCTCAACCACCCGGGCCGTCAGACCAACCGCTTCCTGGCCTCGACCCCGGTCGCACCCAGCGCCGCCGCGGCGGTCCCGATGATGGGGATGTTCGCCCGGCCCCGGGCCCTCGAGGCGGTAGAGATCGAGAAGATCGTCGCGGCGTTCGGTGCCGCTGCCGCGCTGTGCCAGGACGCCGGGCTCGACGGCGTCCAGGTGCACGCGGCCCACGGCTACCTGCTCGCGCAGTTCCTGTCCCCCCACGTCAACCAACGCACCGACCGCTGGGGCGGCGACGTCACGGGTCGCTCCCGCGCCCTCGTCGAGTCGGTCCGGGCCGCCCGCACCCGCACCGGCCCCGGCTTCACCGTGGCGGTCAAGCTCAACTCCTCCGACTTCCGTCACGGCGGCTTCACCGAGGACGACGCCGAGCAGGTGATCCGGCTGCTCGTCGCCGAGGGCGTCGACCTGATCGAGATCTCCGGCGGGACCTACGAGAGCCCGGCGCTCTTCGGCGAGGTGGCCGAGCTCGGCTCGGGCGCGAGCGCCAAGGAGGCTTACTTCGCGGCGTTCGCCCGCCGCGCCCGTGCAGCGGCCGGCGACGTACCGGTCATGCTCACCGGCGGCATCCGTACCCGCTCGGTGATGGAGGCCCTGCTCGCCGACGGCGGGGTGGACCTGATCGGCCTCGGCCGGCCGGTGGCCATCGACCCCGACCTCCCCGCCAAGCTGCTCGCGGGCGCACCCGGCACCACGCTGCCGCGTTACACCCTGCCCACGGCGATCGGCTTCGCCGGCGAGTCGGAGTGGTACGAGGCCCAGATCGGACGGATGGGCGCGGGCCTCGAGGTCAAGCCGGGCCTCAACGCCGCCGTCGCCGCGACGCGGTTCGTGGCCGGCGAGCTGGGACGAGGACTCTCGGCCCGGCGGCGGCGGGCCCGGCTGGTGGCGAGCACGCCGGGCTGAGCAGGCACGAGGCCTTGACCCATCAGTCGAACATGTGCTCTAATACAGCAGCACGGCTGAGATGATCAGCCTCAGATGCAGTAGTCCTCCGGGTGTGCTCCGGAGCTCGCCAAGCATGGCGCGCTGGCATCGCGGTCCTCGTCGTCCCGGGGGTGGGTCCCCGGGCAGGGTTCGATCGAAACAGGCCAGTCAGATGCTCTCCCCGTGCACCCTCTCGCCCGCGGCGGTCCTCGCGACCGCCGGGTCGCAGCTCGGCGAGCTGCGGGAGCGGCTGTGGGCCGGCGTGGGCCACGAGGACCTCGTCGACGGGCTGCAGGCCCTCGAGGCGCTCACGGCGCAGGCCGCGGCGCTCCGAGCCCAGCTGCTCACCGAGGTCGACCACCGGGAGATCCCCCGTCGGCAGCTGTCCTGGGCCTCGACCCACGAGTGGTACGCCCACCTCGCCGGCCTCACGGTCGGCGAGGCGCGCAAGGCCGTGGTCCACGCGCGGGCACTCACCTCCGAGCGGTCCGCGACGTTCGAGGCGCTGGCTGCCGGCGAGGTCTCTCCGCGCCAGGCCGGCATCGTCTGCGACGCGGTCGAGGACCTGCCGCCCGGTCCGGCGCTGCGCGCGCAGGCCGAGCAGACGCTCCTGGCCGAGGCGACCCGGCTCGACGCGACCGACCTGCGCAAGGCGGCCCGCCACCTGGCCGACGTGGTCGACCCCGACCGGGCCGAGCGCAAGGCCGAGGCCGAGCTCGACCGTGAGGAGCGCGCCGCCCACCTGAAGCGCTTCTTCGCCGTCACCGACGACGGAGCCGGCGGCGTCCGCATCAAGGGCCGTGGGTCGGTCGAGGACGCCGCGATCCTCAGGGCGGCCCTGATCCCGCTGACCAAGCCCTCCCCGGCCGTCGACCCCGAGCAGCCCGACGAGCCCGACCACGTCGACCCGCGCGACCACGGCGCCCGGATGTGGGACGCCCTCGTCGGCCTGGCCCAGCACTCCCTCGACACCGACCTCCAGCCCGCGAGCCACGGCGCGCGGCCCCGGGTCGGCGTCCTCATCGACCTCGACGACCTGCGCCACGGCACCGGCACGGCCGGCACCACCGAAGACGGTCTGACGCTCTCGGTGTCCGCCGTACGCCGCCTCGCGTGCGACGCCGACATCCTTCCGGTCTGCCTCGGCACCGAGGGCCAGGTCCTCGACGTCGGCCGCACCCACCGCCTCGTGACCATGGCCCTCTGGCTCGCGCTGATCGCCCGCGACCGACACTGCGCCTTCCCGGGCTGCAGCCGTCCGCCGGTCATGTGCCACGGCCACCACGTCCGGCACTGGGCCGACGGCGGCGCGACCGCGCTCGACAACCTGGTGATGCTCTGCGGGGCGCACCACCGCGTGATCCACCACAGCCCGTGGGAGGTGCGTCTCTCCCCGGTCGACGGGCGACCCGAGTTCCGACCACCGCCACGACGTCGAGGCGATCCACCACCCGAGGAGTGGATCCGACACCGCCCGCGGCGGGTCTAGGAACGGCCGCCCAGCGTGGCTGAGTGGGACCGATCCTCACCGAGCTCGGGTCGCGCCGCGTCGCGTCGCGGACTCAACCACCGTGGGGAGGTGTACCCGATCGTCGGCACGAGCGCGCTCTCCGCGGCATGGCCGGGCGATCAGGATTGGGGAAGTGCGTCCTCGGGCTCCGTGACGCTTGCCGACTGAGCGTCGATGACGATGCTTCGTTCGTTCTCCCAGAGCACCTGGAGTTGGATTCCAGCCAGGCACGTCTCAGCGCGCAGCTGTGCCACCTCGGAGAGGCCCCAGTTGATGGCCTCAGGGTGGTCAAGCATCGCTGGCGACAGCGCGCCCTCCATATGGAGCCGCTGGACGCCGTGCATCTCAATGATTAGACGCTGCTCGCGTGTATCGAGGTCGGGACGAAGGACACCTTCCGAGGCCCAAGTCAGGTTGAACGCAAGTCTCACTGCATAGCCGTGATGCGTCAGAGCCATCTCGACAAGCAGGGATTCCTGGCAGTGCAGCCAACGACTCAGTTCGTTGTCCAGACCCGCAGCCTCTCTAAAAGCGGTGGTCCCCATTCCGCCATCGTCGCACCCGCCGGGCAGAGCCCCGCTGAGCAGGCGCCCGACTCTCGGCAGAGTCGGGCGGTTCGACCTCCGACGTATCAAGCGAGGTTCGCGTGAACCTGGTGCACGCGATCCTCGCCTGATCCTCAACGGCGACGGCGTCGGGTGGATGAGCACCTGAACAAGCCCCGAAGGTTCGTGCCACCTGGTGGCACGAACGTTCGGGGCTGACTTCTCGAGCCTGTGCACACGTCGTTAGCGCAGGATCGCCCGCGCCATACGCCGACATTCCTCCACCGTCGGACACCGCCTGGCAGCGCCACACACCGAGTCTCGAGGTTCGGGCCTAGGAGCCTGCTGAACAAGCAGGGGTGGGGACCCGCGTTTGTTGTGGGTGCGGGCGGAGCGCCGCCAAGGCAGTCGAGCTGCGGTCAGCACACGTGGTGCGACACGGGGTCGTTCCGCCCGCATAC
>NZ_VIYJ01000003.1 GCF_008087085.1 Nocardioides rubriscoriae
CACCTGCGCGCGCACCGGCGGCTGGTCGGCCCACATCCTGGAGCAAAAGCGCACCGGCCGCCTGATCCGCCCCTCCGCGGTCTACACCGGCCCCGCCTCCCGCAGCGCCGACGAGGTCGACGGCTGGGACCCCGCCTGGGCCGGGGAGCGGTGAGGTGACGGTGCACGACGACGCCACCCTGGTGGTCCACGGCTCGCCGGTGACCGCTCAGGGCGACCCGTTCCTGCCCGGTCCCGTGTTCGCGTCCACCTACCGGCACCTGGGTGACCCGGCGGTCGTCGAGCCGGGGCGCGCCGACCTCGGCTACGGCCGGTTCGGCAACCCGACCTGGTCGGCCTACGAGGCCGCACTCGCGGCCCTGGAGGGCGGGCCCGTCGTCGCCTTCGCCTCGGGCATGGCGGCCGCGGTCGCGGTCCTCGGGGCCACGCTGCGACCGGGTGACTGCCTGGTGCTGCCCCGCGACGGCTACTACACGATCCGGGCCCACGCCCTCGAGCACCTGGCACCCCTGGGTGTCGAGGTGCGGACGGCCGACTTCACCCGGCACGACCCTCCGTGCTCGCCGGGGCGCGCCTGGTCTGGTTGGAGTCGCCCACCTTCCGGGTCTGGACGTGCACGACCTGGCGTACTGGATCCGGGCGGCCCACGCCGCAGGTGCGTCCGTCGTCGTCGACAACACCACCGCGACCGCCCTGGCGCAGAAGCCCCTGGTGCTCGGCGCCGACTTCTCGCTCGGCAGCGACACCAAGGCGGTCGCCGGGCACGCCGACCTCCTCCTGGGCCACGTCGCGGCGCGCGACCCGCAGGACGCCGAGCTGCTGCGTGCCCAGCGGACCCGTACCGGTGCCGTCCCGGGGCCCATGGAGACGTGGTTGGCGCACCGGGGCCTGGCCACCCTGGACGTACGCCTCGAGCGCTCCAGCGCGACGGCGCTCGCCGTGGCCCTCGCGCTCGCCGAGCACCCCGCCGTGAGTGCCTGTCGCTACCCCGGGCTGCTCTCCGACCCCGGCCACGCGCTCGCCGCGTCGCAGCTTCGCTACTTCGGTCCCGTCCTGTCCTTCACGCTGGCCGGCCAGGACGCCGCCGAGCGGTGGCTCGGGGCGTTGCTGCTGGTCATCCCGGCCACGAGCTTCGGCGGCGTGCACAGCACCGCCGAACGACGGGCCCGGTGGGGAGGCGACGACATCGACCCCGGGTTCATCCGGCTCAGCGTCGGCATCGAGGCCACGGCCGATGTGGTGCACGACGTGCTCCACGCCCTCGAGTCCGTGGAGGCGCCCACCGGCGTCCGCCGATGACGCTCGCTGCTCAGGCCCGCGGGACGTGGATGTCGTAGTGGGCGATCTTGCGGTAGATCGTGGCCCGGCTCATGCCGAGCTCGTCGGCGGCCTCCTTCATGGAGGTGCCCGGCTGGGTGACGACCCGGATGATCTCGTCGCGCTCGAAGGCCTCGATGCGCGACAGGCGCCGGGTGGTGCCCGACAGCACCGACGGCGGCAGGTGGCGTACGTCGATCAGGTCGGTCCGCGTCGCCGCGCTGCGGACGACCTCGACCAGCTCGGCCACGTTGCCCGGCCAGGCGTGGTCGTGCAGCGCGCGCTCGGCGGCCGGGGTCAGGGCGACGTCGCGGCCGCGGACCCGGCGGGCGACCTGGTGGGCGATCGGCGTCACGTCGGCGGGGCGCTCGCGCAGCGACGGCACCTGCACGACGGTCTCGACCAGCGGCCGCAGGGCTGCGGGGATGTCCTCGAAGCGCTCGGCGGTCATCGAGATCGCGGCGTCGCCGGCGGCGAGCACCAGGTCGCGCAGCCGCTCGGCGGCCCAGGCGGGCAGAGCGTCGACGTCGCGCACCACCACGGCGGTGTGGCCCTTGGTGAGCTCGGGGGTCCACAGCGACAGCCAGGCCTCGGCGTCCTGCGGGGCCGGGGCGCGGGCAGCGAGGATGCGGTCGCGCGGGCGCAGGTGGCGCTCGGCCTGCGCGAGCAGGGTCGCCCGGCCGCAGCCGGGCTCGCCGACGGCGGCGACCACCCGGCCGGCCCGTAGCGCGACGAGCGCCTCCTGCAGGGTCTCGTTCCAGCGCGGGGACAGGTCGTCGAGGCTGCCGGCGCCGGGCTCGAGCCGGGGCGCCTCGACGCGGAAGACCTCGCCGCGCGGCGTCTGCCGGGGGCGGTGGCCCTGGGCGCGGGCGAGCATCAGCGACGCGGTGCTGCCGGCCGCCGACTGGGCCAGCGCCAGCAGCAGCTCGCTCGACGACGTCGACCAGGTCGTGAGGTTGACCGCGCCCTCGAGCCGGCCCGTGAGCGGGTCGAGCACCGGCGCGGCCGCGCAGGTGTAGGTGCACAGGCTCAGGGCGTAGTGCTGCTCGGCGCGCACCAGGCTGGGCGCGCGGTCGGCCAGCGCGAGACCCAGGCCGTTGGTGCCGGCCTCGCGCTCGGAGTAGGAGAAGCCGGGCGCCAGGTGGACCGCGTCGAGCGCACGCAGCAACGAGGTGTCGCCGCTCATCCGGTTGAGCACGAGGCCGTCGGCGTCGGTGAGCATCAGGCTGACCGGCTCGGAGGCCAGGGTGCGGTGCAGGTCGGCGAGCACCTCCTTGCCGCACTGGAAGAACAGCGACTCGTCGTCGAGGGTGCCGGTGAAGACCGGCTGGATCTCCTCCAGCGACACGCCGTAGTCCTCGCTGCGCTGCCAGGAGGCCAGCAGCCGGCTGGGGATCGCGGCGACCGGTGCGTCGTGGACCTGCGCGCGCTGGGGGAGGGGGTGCTCGTGCACGCCGACCTCCGATCCGCTCCTGCAACCTGTGATCCACGTTACATCCGGCGCGGACGGCCCCGGGTCGGTCGCCGTCTCAGATTGAGACGGCGCGGCGTCTCTGATTGAGACGCCGCAGCGGGTTGCGGGGGGCTGGAGCGGTCCTACGTTCGCCACGGCGAGTGACGCCCGTCACTCTCGGACGGAGGACCTGAGGATGTACACCAAGAACGGCGAGAGCTACTTCATCGTCGACGCCCACATCGCCCTGTGGGACGCGCGACCGGAGAACCAGCGCAACATCCACGGCAAGCAGTTCATCGACTGCTTCTACGACTACCACGCCAACCTGTCGCCCGAGTCGGAGAAGTGGACCTACGAGGAGTACCTCTACCAGGGCGGCACCCGCCTGATGAAGGACCTCTTCGAGGACGGCTACGTCGACCACGCGATCTTCCAGCCGGCCTACCTCGGCGAGTTCTACCACCGGGGCTTCGGGCAGACCGAGGAGGCGTCGGCGCTGGCCGCCGCGCACCCCGACAAGCTCACCTACAACCACTGCTTCGACCCCCGCAACGGCGAGCAGGGCCTCGAGCAGCTGCACGCCGACGCCGAGCGGTTCAACCTCAAGGGCGTCAAGCTCTACACCGCCGAGTGGCACGGCGACTCGCGCGGCTACAAGCTCACCGACCCGTGGGCGATGCGCTACCTCGAGGCGTGCCGCGACCTCGGCATCCGCAACATCCACATCCACAAGGGCCCCACGATCCGCCCCCTGGACCGCGACGCCTTCGACGTCGCCGACATCGACCACGTGGCCACCGACTTCACCGACCTCAACTTCGTGGTCGAGCACTGCGGCCTGCCGCGGCTCGAGGACTTCTGCTGGATCGCCACCCAGGAGCCCAACGTGCACGGCGGACTCGCGGTCGCGATGCCGTTCATCCACACCCGTCCGCGCTACTTCGCCCAGATCATGGGCGAGCTCCTCTACTGGATCGGCGAGGACCGCATCCAGTTCGCCTCCGACTACGCCCTGTGGACGCCGCGCTGGCTGGTCGAGGCGTTCGTCGACTTCCAGATCCCCGAGGACATGACCGAGTACGGCCCGATCACCACCGACCAGAAGAAGAAGATCCTCGGTCTCAACGCGGCCAAGATGTACGACATCGCCGTGCCGGCCCACCTGCAGCTGCCGAACGCCGACGAGACCGCCACCGGGCCCCGCGAGCCCGAGCGGGCCGACCTGGCCCACGTGTGATGACGGCGACCGCCCTGGGGGCCCCGGCCCTCACCGAGGACGCCGTACGCCGGGCGCTCGACGTCGTGATCGACCCCGAGCTCGACGAGCCGATCACCGACCTCGGGTTCGTCCGGTCAGTGCGGGTCGACGACGGCCTCGTCGAGGTGCACCTGCGCCTGCCCACGTCGTTCTGCGCGCCCAACTTCGCCTACCTGATGGCCTCCGACGCCAAGGATGCGATCACTGCTCTCGCAGGCGTCACCCACGTCGTCGTGGAGCTCGACGACCACCACGACTCCGAGATCATCAACCGGGGCCTGGCCGCCGACGCCGGCTACGTCGGGACCTTCCGCCACGAGGCCGACCAGGACCTCGACGAGCTGCGCGCGACGTTCCAGCGCAAGGCCCACACGGCGGCCATGGAGCGGGTGCTCACCGCCCTGCTCCGGGCCCGGCCCGACCTGCCCGAGTCCGAGGTCGGCACGGTCGTCCTCGCCGACCTGCCCGACGACGAGCACACCGCGTCGCTGCTGCGGCGGCGTACGGCGATCGGGCTGGGCAACCACCCGCAGGCGCCGGTCCTCGTCGACGCGCACGGCGTGACCTACCCGCCCGACCAGGTGCCGATGGCGCTGCGCCGGGCGCGGTCGACGCGCATCTCGATCGACGGCAACGCCCACTTCTGCCGCGGCCTGCTGCAGACGCGCTACCCCGGCTCGGAGCAGGACCAGGCCCCTCGGGCCGACGCGGCGTTCTTCAGCCCCGAGTCCCTCTTCACCCCGCCGTCGGACACACCCGCACCCCACACCCAGGAGATCGCATGAGCACGATGAGGGCCGTCCAGGTCGTCGGCTACCACCAGGACCTGCAGATGACCGAGGTCGCCGTCCCCGAACCAACCGGGCCGTTCGACGTCATCGTCAAGATCGGCGGCGCCGGCGTGTGCCGCACCGACCTGCACATCCTCGAGGGGCAGTGGGCCGAGAAGTCGCAGGTCGCGCTGCCCTACACGATCGGCCACGAGAACGCCGGCTGGGTGCACGCCGTCGGCGCCGCGGTCACCAACGTCGCCGAGGGTGACAAGGTGATCGTGCACCCGCTGATCACCTGCGGCCTGTGCCGCGCGTGCCGCTCGGGCGACGACGTGCACTGCGAGAGCAACCAGTTCCCGGGCATCGACACCCACGGCGGGTACGCCGAGTACCTCAAGACCTCGGCCCGCTCCGTGGTCAGGCTCGACGACAGCCTCGAGCCCGCCGACGTCGCGGCCCTGGCCGACGCCGGCCTCACGGCGTACCACGCGGTGGCCAAGGCGGCGCGTCGGCTGACCCCGCGCGACCGGTGCGTCGTCATCGGCGCCGGCGGCCTGGGCCACATCGGCATCCAGGTGCTCAAGGCGCTCAGCCCCGCCGAGATCATCGTGGTCGACCGCAACCCCGACGCCACCAAGCTCGCCCTGAGCATCGGCGCCGACCACGGCGTGGTCGCCGAGGGCAAGCAGGTCGAGGAGGTCCTCGACCTCACCGGCGGCCTCGGGGCCGAGGTGGTCCTCGACTTCGTCGGCGAGGGCGGCTCCACCGCCCAGGGGCTCGCGATGACCCGGCAGGCCGGCGACTACCACGTCGTCGGCTACGGCGAGGACGTCGTCGTGCCCACGATCGACCTGATCTCGTCGGAGAAGAACGTGATCGGCAACCTCGTCGGGTCCTACAACGACCTGTGCGACCTGATGGCCCTCGCCGCGCGCGGCGCCGTCACCCTGCACACCGCGCAGTACCGCCTCGACGACTTCCAGTCAGCCATCGACGACCTCGACGCCGGCCGGGTCCGGGGTCGGGCGATCCTCGTGCCCTGACGGTCCACGCCCCACCCACCCCGCAGACACCCAGCAGAGAAGAGAACCGTCATGCTCGACCGTCTCAAGTCAACCGTCCCGCTGGCCCTCGTCATCGGCGTCCTCGCCGTCGCGTGGACCGACGTCGCGCTCAACTTCACCTTCCACTGGGTCACCGACGGTGACCTCGGCAACGGCCTGGCCCTGCCCAGCAACTTCCACCTCGTGGTCCCGGCGGCCTTCGTGGCGTGGGGGTTCTTCTTCGCGGCCGGGGCCGACATGGCCGCGTTCGTCAAGGTCGCCATCGCCTCCGTCGTCGGCGGCCTCGCTGCGCTCGGCGCGATGGCGGCGTCCTCGGCCACCGCGGACCTCCCCGACTTCTGGGCGATCGCGCTCTTCGTCGGGGTCTTCGCCGTCGTGCTGGTCCTGATGAGTGCCCTGGGGGACTGGCACTACGTGCCGGCGGCCTTCGGGGCGTTCGCGTCGGTCTTCTTCTGGTGGACCGCGACCGGCCTGGACTACTGGGCCCCCGACGGCGGTGGCATCGGCAACAGCCTGACCAGCCTCGCCGACCCGACCACCGCAGGCGCCGGTGCCTTCGGCGGCGTCATCTCCACGCCGTACGGCTTCGTGTGGCTCAACATCACCGTCAGCCTGCTGTGCGGCTGTGTGCTCGGCCTGCTGTCGGTCAAGCTGACCGCACTCGTCACGCCCTCGTCCGGGGAGACCCAGCCGGAGCCCGCGACGACGACCACCCACGTCACCGCCGCCTGAGGTGCGCACGGGGCCCACCTGACCCAGGCCGGCCCTGCCGATTACCTGTGTCGTCGGGGACGAGCCGCCCTATCATTCTCGACGACGGGGCACCTCACGTCCCGCCACCGGCCGCCGCACGAGCGGCGGTCCTCACGAGCGGGGGCGGCACCGTGTGGAGCGCACCGAGCGGCGCGGTCGAGCGCCACTGGTGGTGGACGGGCGTCGTCGTCCTCGCGGTGCTCGTCGTCGCCGAGCTGACGATCGACCGGCAGATCAACGGGGTCTACGCCGGTGCTGCCGTGGTCGCAGGCATGCGGGCCAGCTGGCGCCAGACGGCGGGGGTCGCGGCGCTCGCCACGGTGACGTCGGTCGCCTCGGGGGTGTGGAACGACAACCTCGGCTCCCCGGAGTGGGCGGCGCGGCTCGCGGTGTGCGTGCTGCTGTGCGGCGTCGCGGTGGCGGCCGCCGCGGCCAACGGTCATCGGCGCGCGCAGCTGATCCGCATCACCACCGTGGCCCAGCGGGTCCTGGACGCCCTGGCCCTCGAGCTCACCGGCGCGCGCACGGTCAAGGACGTCGCCGAGGGCTTCGTCGGGCACACGGCCGACACCCTGGGCGCCACCTCGGCCATGTACCTCTCCCTCGACGCAGACGGGGTCCTGCGATCGGTGACGTGGCACGGTCGGGCCGGCTCGGGCGCCGACCGCTTCCAGGAGGTCCCGTTGACCAGCGACCTGCCCGGGGCGGTCGCTGCTCGCGAGCGCGTCGACCTCCACTACCACTCGCGCTCCGAGATCGTCGCGGCCTTCCCCGACCTGGCCGGCTACTACCCGGCCGACCGCAGCCTGCACGTGCTGCCCCTGCACCGGGGCGGCCAGGTCCTCGGGGTGCTCGCCCTGACCTTCCCGGTCGGACTCGTCACCCGCGCCGAGGAGGGCTTCCTCCACTCGGTCGCCACCGCCCTGACCAGTGCCGTGGTCCGCGCCCGTGAGCTGCAGGCCAGCGACGCGGCCACCCAGCGCACGGCCCTGCTGGCCGAGGCGTCGCTGACGCTGTCGCGCAGCCTGAGCACGGCCGACACCGTTGCCGAGGTGGGACGGCTCCTCGTCCCGCGGTTCGCGGACTGGTGCATGGTGCAGCTGCTGCGCGAGGGCCGGCTCGAGACGGTGACCATCCGGCACCGTGACGACGCGACGACGCGGCGGGCCAACGAGCTGCGCGACGCCTTCCCCACCGACATGGACCTGACCAGCTGGGCTCCCCACGTGGTGCGGACCGGGCGCAGCGAGATCTACCCCTTCGTCCCGGCCGACCTGGTCGACGCCGCAGCCGTCGACGACGAGCACCGCGCGCTGCTGCGGCGCCTCGGCGTCGCCAGCGCCGTGGTCGCGCCCCTGAGCGACCGTCAGGGCGTCGTGGGCGCGGTGACCCTGATCCACGCCGAGTCAGGGCGCAGCTACACCGACGAGGACGTCGTGTTCGTCGAGGAGATCGCCAGCCGGGTCGGGGTCGCGCTGGGGACCGCCGCGGCCTTCGAGCAGCAGTCCGCGCGTCTCGCCGGCGTCACCCGCATCGCGGAGGCGTCGCAACGAGCCATCCTCGCCACGCCTCCCGAGCGCGTGGGGCCCTTCGCGATCGCGGCGCGCTATCACTCGGCGACGGTCGAGGCCCAGGTCGGGGGCGACCTCTACGAGGTGGTCACCACCCCGACCACGGTGCGTCTGCTCGTGGGCGACGTGCGGGGCAAGGGGCTGGCCGCCGTACGCACGGCCACCGTCGTCCTCGGCGCGTTCCGGGCCGCGGCCGCCGGCGTCGACGACCCGGCCGAGCTCGCGCGCGAGGTCGACGTGAGGCTCCTGCCCTACCTGCACGACGACGAGGAGTTCGTGACCGGCGTGTTCGTCGACGTCGCCCACGACGGCCGCTACTGCATCGTGTCGTGCGGCAACCCCGCCCCGGTCCTGCTCGGCCCCGGTGGCCGGGTGGAGACGCTCGAGCTGTCCCACGCGCCGCCGCTCGGCTTCGGGCTCGGGGTCCTGCCCGTGGTCAGGACGGGGCGGCTCGAGCCCGGGCAGCGGCTGCTGCTGCACACCGACGGCCTGATCGAGGCGCGTACCTCGGCGGGTGCCTTCATCGACCCCCACGACCTCCTCCCGGCCGTGGCCGGCGCACCGCTGGCGACCGCGCTGGACGACCTGCTCTCGGCGCTGACGGCCGCCGCCGGGCACCGGCTCGACGACGACCTCGCCCTGCTGCTGCTCAGCTACGAGCCCGGGTCGCCCGACGCTCCCTAGTCCTGTGCGACCCAGGCACGGACCCGGGCGCGGACCTGGTCGCAGCGGGCCTCTCGTACGCTGCGAGGACCGACCAGCCCCAGGACGAAGGAACCCGTACATGAAGCTCGGCATGATCCTCGACTACGCAGGCGGCTTCGAGGCCACCGTGGAGCAGCTCGTCGACTACGAAAAGTCCGGGCTCGAGCTGGTCGCGGTCGCCGAGGCCTACTCGTTCGACGCGGTCAGCCAGCTCGGCTACATCGCGGCCCGCACCCGCGAGGTCGAGATCATGTCGGGCATCCTGCAGATCTACTCGCGCACCCCCGCGCTGCTCGCCATGACCGCCGCGGGCCTCGACTTCGTGTCCGACGGCCGGTTCACGCTCGGCCTGGGCGCGTCGGGCCCGCAGGTCGTCGAGGGCTTCCACGGCGTCCCGTACGACGCCCCGCTGGGTCGCACCCGCGAGGTGGTCGAGATCTGCCGCCAGGTGTGGCGGCGCGAGCCGCTCGTGCACGACGGCAAGCACTACCAGGTGCCGCTGCCCGCCGACCGGGGCACGGGCCTGGGCAAGCCGCTCAAGCTCATCAACCACCCGCTGCGCGAGCGGATCCCGATCTCGGTCGCCGCGCTGGGCCACAAGAACGTCGCCCTCGTGGCCGAGATCGCCGAGGGCTGGCAGCCGCTGTTCTTCCACCCCGGCCGCGCCCAGGAGGCCTGGGGCGAGTCGCTCCAGGCGGGGCTGGCCAAGCGTGACCCGGCACTGGGCACCCTCGACATCCAGCTGCAGATCAGCTTCGCCCTCGGCGAGCCCGACCCGGCCGCGATCGCCTCGGTGCGCAACCAGCTCGCGCTCTACATCGGCGGCATGGGTGCGCGTGGCAAGAACTTCTACAACGAGCTCGCCTGCCGCTACGGCTACGAGAGCGAGGCCGCCGAGATCCAGGACCTCTACCTCGACGGCCGCAAGGCCGACGCCGCCGCGGCCGTGCCCGACGACCTGGTCAGCGCGGTGTCGCTGATCGGCACCGAGGACGACGTCACCCGCCAGCTCGAGGCGCTCGCCGCCGCCGGGGTCACCACGCTGCTGCTCAACCCGGTCGCCGAGACGCCCGAGGCGCGGGTGCGCGACGTCGCCCGCCTGGCCGAGCTGCGCGACGCGGTGGTCGCCGGGTCCTGACCCCGGCTGTACCGGACCGGTCAGCGCAGCCGCGGGCCGGGTCGGTCCGGCCCGCGGTAGACGTCGATGCCGCCGCTGGTGCCCTGCCAGACGTCGCCGTCGGGGCCGACCTCGGTGGCGGCGTAGAAGGAGTTGCCGGCCGGGGTCGGGCCCGAGACCTCGTGCAGCACGACCCGGCCGGTGCGCAGGCTGACGCCCTCGAGCCCCCAGACCCCGCGTCGCTGGCCCTGGCCGTAGATCAGGCCGGACTCGGTGCTGAGGGTGGGGATCGCGTTGGGGATCGACACCGTCTCGTTGACCCAGGTGACCGAACAGGTGCGGGTGCGGGGGTGCCAGTCGATGCGCTCCATGCCGTGCGGCGCCTGCCGGGGATCGCCGCCCAGCTCGGCGGCCACCAGCGGCCGGATCCGCGCCGGCACGAGGTCGAGCACGCTCTCGTCGCGCAGACTGTTGTTGACGATGACGCTGGAGTAGCCGCTGGTCAGCACCGACTGCTCGGAGATGGTGCGGGTCGCCGACGGGTCGCCGAAGGTCACCGGCACCTCGCAGGCGATCCGCCGGCTCTTGCCGGGCGCGACCGGCTTCCAGTCCGCGGGGATCTCGTCGCGCCACATGAGGACCAGGTTCATCAGCGGACCACCGTCGGTGATCACCACGAAGCGGTCGCGGTCGGCGCTGGTGCCCATGACGTCCGGGGTCGAGCCCGACCCGGCGCCGAGCCGTACGCCGCTGGGCGGGGGGCCGACGTTGTAGCCCGCGCTCCACCTCAGCGACAGCCGCTTCCCGTTCCACTGGACGCGGTTCATCCGCTTGGAGCTGACGACGTAGATGCCACCGCCCTCGTCGGTGGAGATGGAGTTGGAGACAACCTGGACCCGCCCGTCGGGCTGGTCGCACCGGCCGGCGTTGAGGTTGAGGGTGCGCAGGTGCTCGCGATCGAAGCGGCCCAGCCGTCGGGGCACGACGCCGACCACGCCGCGCTCGGTGGCGAAGGCGACGTGGCCGTCGTAGGTCATGGTGATCCCGACGAGCCGGTCGTCGCTGCCGCACAGCGCCCGGGCGGGCAGCCGGAGCCGGGCCAGGCGTGCGATCGGCGAGGTCCGGCGGCCGACCTGCGCGTCGCCGTAGACCTCGATCGCGTCGGCCAGGCCGACGAAGAGGTGGTCGTCGCGGTCGAGGAGGTTGTAGGCGCCCGAGATGCTGAAGCTCGACTGCGAGGTGGGCACCGGCAGCACCGAGTCGATGACGTCGCCCGTGCGGGTGTCGACCTTGTGGATCGCCGACGGCGTCACCGTCGACATCCACGCCACCCGCCGTCCGTCGCGGTAGGGGGAGGAGAAGGCGACCGAGATGGGCGTCGCGGACGGCGAGCCCGGGAGGGCGACCCGGTCACGGGTCACGGCGTCTCCGCGGTGGGGCGCCGGGTAGGGCGACGAGCCCGACGCGTAGGAGTTGCGGTGGCTGCCGCCCCAGCCCGACTCGGCGACGTGGGGATTGCACGGGGGCTCGTGCCGGCCGACCGGCGTACGGCAGGTGGGGGCCTCGGCGCGTGGCGCGGCGGTCGGTGCGGGGGTGGCCGCGGCGGGCCCGCTGGCGAGGACTGCGCCCACGAGGCCGAGGACGGCGAGGTGCCGGCGGGTGGGTAACGGGATCATCGGGACACTCCCAGGTCCTGGACGGGGGGTGGCGTCCACCGTCGGGTGAGCACTGCCCTGCGGGGGCCGTAGAGCCTCAGGTTGAGCCGGAACTGGCCGGAGGGCGCGGGCAGCCAGTTGACGCGCGTGCCGGTGGGCTCGGTGCGCTGCACGGCGATGACGACGGAGCCGTCGCGCCGGCGTACGAGGGGCGGGTGGCTCGGGCCGACGGAGTAGCGGTCGTCCGCGTTGGGCACGAGGTAGCCGTCGGCGTCGTACATCGTGAGGGACCAGAAGTAGCGCACCGGGGGCAGCTCGCCGGGTGCGAAGGTGAGCCGGTAGCGGTGGGTGCCGGTGTAGAGGACGCCGTGGCCGTCGGTGACGCCGACGGGGTACGTCGCCTCGGCCCGCGTGTTGGCGCCGAGGCCGGCGGCGGCGATCTGGGCGCGGAACCGGTAGTCGGTGCCGTAGTCGCCGATGTCGTCGGGCGGGTCGTACCAGCCGTCGTGGCGCACGGCCGTGGCCAGCGCGTCGCCCTTGGTCGCGGTGAGCAGGGTCGCGGCCCCGGCCTCGATCCCGGCGTAGAGCGACCGCAGGGTGAGCGGGTCGAGACCGGCCCGCTCCGGTGACAGCCCGGGCCCGATGCCGTAGGGGCGCAGGCGCTCCAGGAGCGGCCGGTCGCGGCGCGGGGGCGGGTTGTGGGCGAGCGCCGCGTTGAGCCGGCGCACGAAGGCCGGGCCGGTGGTGGGCGTGGGGTGCTCCTCCGGTGCGCCGGGTCGGCAGCCGTCGGGGAAGCGACGCCGGGTGCCGTCGGGCAGCGTGAGGGAGTAGCGCTTCATCAGCGTGTAGGCGCGGCGCTGGTCGGCGCGGTCGGTGGCGAGGGTCCGCCCGATCACCCAGACCCTCCGGTAGGCCGAGGTCACGACCCGCGTGACCCCCCGGTCGCGCGCCGCGCTGCGGGGGCCGGGGTTCCCGCTCCACCGGACCTGGATGGCGCCGGCCCGCCCGCCGTCCTCGCGCGTGCCGGGGGTCGCGATGACGTTGGTGAAGGGGTCGAGCATCGCGAAGCTGTAGTAGCGCCGGCCCATGTCGGGATGGCGCAGGACGACCGGGCCCCGGCCCAGGTCGAGCTGGGCGATCGAGTAGAGCGTGTCGGTGTTGACCGCCACGACGTCGCGGAACGAGGCGTCGGCGAACCGGCGCGCGTGGGAGAAGGAGTTGACGGGCGCGTTGCCGACGGCGTCGGGGCAGCGCACGCTGGTCTCCTCGCGGCGCACCCGGAGGAACTCGAGCAGCGGGAAGCCGTAGTCGTAGGCCTGCTGGCCCAGGACCAGGGCCGTCGCCGGGTCGGGCGGGACCGCGGCCGTGACCGCCACCGGGACCGAGGCCGGGACCGAGGCCGGGGCGGGTGAGGTGGTCGCGGCCAGGAACGGGGCCACGAGCGCGAGCGCCACCGCGACGGACCTGCGTCGCATCGCGACCTCCCCCTGGGACGAGTGCTGGACCGGCGTCATCCTAGGCACCAGCGCGGGGACGCGTTCAGGTTGCGCGCAGGTTGGCGTCGTTACCGTCCCCGAGGTGACTGACGTGCTGGCCGTCGAGGCGACCGATGTGAGCAAGACGTTCGGGACGGTACGGGCCGTCGACGACATCACCGTGCGCGTGGCCCAGGGGGAGGTGTACGGCGTCCTGGGGCCCAACGGTGCCGGCAAGACGACATTCCTGCGGATGCTGTTCGGCCTGATCCGTCCTGACCACGGCACGATCCGGGTCTTCGGACGCACCTGGGAGCACGACGACGTCGCCGTCCTCGACGGCGTCGCCGGGTTCATCGAGAGCCCGAAGTTCTACCCCTACCTGACCGGGCGGCAGAACCTCGAGGGCCTCGTGCTGCTCGACGGTGGGGTCCGGCCCGGGCTGCTCGAGGAGGTCATCGAGCTCGTCGACCTCGGTGACCGGGTCGACCTCGAGGTCGGCGGCTACTCCTACGGCATGCGGCAGCGGCTCGGCGTCGCGGCCAGCCTGCTGCGCGAGCCCCGGCTGCTGGTGCTCGACGAGCCGGCCAACGGCCTCGACCCTGCCGGGATCCGCGACATGCGGGCGCTGGTCAAGCGCCTGGCCGCCAGCGGCCTCACCGTGCTGCTGAGCTCGCACCACATGGACGAGGTCGAGGAGATCTGCGACAACGTCACGATCATGACGCGCGGCCGGGTCGCCTTCCACGGCTCGATCACCGACCTGCGCGCGATGGCCCCGGCGCCGGGCTACGATCTGCGCACCGACGCCGACGACCGTGCCCTGCTGGTCGCCGCCGACCACCCACGCGTGCAGGTCGACCTGCGCGACGACCTGGGTCTCGTGGTCACCGCCACCGAGACCGACGCGGCGGCGTACGTCGCCGACCTGTGCGCGCGCGGCATCGCGCTGCGGGCCCTCGTGCCGACCCGCACCCCGCTGGAGGCGCTGTTCTTCATGCTCACCGACGAGCCCGAAACCGACGACCGGGCCCACCCGGACGGTGGCGCCGCCGGCCGGCCCGCCGGGGCCACGACGGGGGCCCGATGAGCACCACGACCCCCACGGTAGCCGTGACGACCCCACCCGCCGTCCGTCCCGGCCTGGGCGGGGTGGTGCGGTGGGAGACCCGCAAGCTGCGCCACCAGAAGCGCGCCTGGGCGGTCCTGCTCGGCGCCCTGCTCGGCCCCGTCCCGGTCGTGATGGTCATCGGCGCGCAGTCGCGCCCGCCCAAGGACTCGCTCTTCGGGAGGTTCGCCACCGAGAACGGCTTCGCGCTCGCGCTGCTGGTGCTCGGCTTCGCCTCACAGTGGGTGCTGCCGCTGCTGACCGCGATTGTCGCCGGCGACATCTTCGCCAGCGAGGACCAGCACGGCACGTGGAAGACGGTGCTCACCCGCTCGACCGGCCGCGGCCTGCTGTTCTGGGCCAAGACCCTGGTCGCGGGCGCGTTCGCCGTGCTGGTGCTGGTGGTCCTGGCCGCCTCCACCATCGCCGCCGCCCTGCTGATCGTGGGCCACCAGCCCGTCATCGGCCTCTCGGGTCAGACCGTGCCCAGCGCGTCGGCGCTCGCGCTCGTCTCGGCGAGCTGGGCCACGGTCCTGGCGCCGACGCTGGGTTTCACCGCCCTGGCGATCCTGCTGTCGGTCTGGTCGCGCAACCCCGCCGTCGGCATCGCCGCGCCGGTGGTCGTCGCCATGGTGATGCAGCTGGTCGGCTCGCTCGGCGGCATCGAGGGCCTGCGACCGTTCCTGCTGACCACGTCGTTCGAGTCGTGGCACGGGCTGCTGACGGCGCCGCGCTTCACCGGACCCCTCGTCGAGGGAGTCGTCGTGTGCGGGGTGTGGGTCGTCGTCTCGCTCACCGTCGCGTACGTCCTGCTCCGCCGTCGCGACATCACCGGAGGCTGACCGCCATGACCACGCTCCGCTCCCTCACCCCGCGCGCGGTCGGGGTGGCCCTCGCCGTGCTGCTCGCGGTCGTCGGCCTCGGCGCGATCGCCGTCGCGGCCAACGGCGGCCCGGGCTCCAGCACCGTCACCCGGGCCCGTCTCGAGCGCTCGTTGCCCGTCGTCTTCGCCAACGTCTACGCCGAGCAGGCGCGCCTCCTCGGCCACACCGGGGTCACGCCGGCCTCGCTGGACGCGCAGGCCATGTGCGACAAGGGCGGCGCCCAGAGCGCCGACGTCGGCCCGGGCTCCACCTGGGTGTGCCTGATGAGCTGGACCGACACCAACGTGCCGATGCCCTCGGAGGGCTACGGCAAGTTCGAGCTCAACGTGCACTCCAACGACTGCTACACCGCGGGTGGACCGTCCAAGCTCACCGGCTACCTCACGCTCACCGACACACGCGGCCGCGAGGTCTCCAACCCGGCCTTCGAGTTCGACGGCTGCTTCGACCCGGGCGGCGACGACACCCCGACCGGCCACACCTTCCCGTCGGTCACCAGCGTCATCAGCACCACCGCGGCCGTGGACGCCCGGGGCAGGGTCGGCGTCCAGCTCGGCTGCGGCACCGGGGCCGACGGGTGCGTCGGCACGGCCACGCTCACGGCCGGCTCGACCACCCTCGGCACCGTCCCCTACGAGATGACCGAGGAGTCGACGACTATGCTGCACTTCCCGACCGCATCCCCGGCCGGCGCCACCGAGGTCGAGCTGACCCTCACCCCCGCGACCGGCTACGCGTCGTCGTCGGGGTCGACGCTGCCGGTGCAGTAGCCGCGACCGCCCAGGCGCCCACGGCGTCGTACGGCGTCACGTCGAGCGGCACGAGCGTGTGACCGAGCACGGGCTCGCCGGACAGCGCGGCCAGCACGTCGAGGCCCAGCGCCTCGTCGAGGGTGACCTCGCCGAGCTTGACCAGTACCTCCTTGCGCACCCATAGCTCGGCGAACGCGCGCGCCGCGTCGGGCTGCGCTGCGACCCACGCCCGCTCGTCGGTGGCGAGCAGGTCGAGCGGCAGGTCGCGCTCGCGCACGCGGGGGAGCGACTCGACGTCGATCGCGCAGGGGGCGTCGGCGACGACGGCGGCCACCAGCCCCGCGGTGTGCGACCACCCGACGTGCGCGTCGCCGCCGACCACCGTGGGTCGCCCGTGGGGTCCACCGCACTGCGCGCAGACCTGCGTGAACCGCACGTCGGCGTGCCCGGTGGCCTCGGTCACCAGGCGCCGGGCGAGGGTGCGGGCGGCCCGACGGCCGTCCTCCCCTCCGGTCTCGGCGACCGCGGTGCGCGTCAGGCCTGGCACACCGGGCACCAGAAGAGGGTCCGGGCCCCGAGCTCGGCCCGTCGTACGACGGTCAGGCAGCGCCGGCAGGGCTGCCCGGCCCGGCCGTAGACGTAGGTGGAGTCGGCCCGGCGCGGCCGTCCGTGCGGACGCTCGCGGTCGTCGGGCTCGGTGGTGACGATGCGCCCGGCGCGCACGCCGGCGTCCATCAGCACGACCAGGTCGTGCCACATCGCGTCGAACACGGCGGGGTCGAGGTCGCGCCCGGGCAGCAGGGGGTCGACGCCGTGGCGGAACAGGATCTCGGCCCGGTAGACGTTGCCGACGCCCGCCAGCACGGCCTGGTCGAGCAGCAGCTCGCCGACCGTGCGCCGGGAGCGGGCCAGCCGGGCGCGGGCCGGGGCCGGGTCGGCGTCGGGGCGCAGCGGGTCGGGCCCGAGCCGCTCGAGCAGCGCGTCACGGCCGGCGTCGTCGAGCAGCTCGCAGGCGGTGGGGCCGCGCAGGTCGGCCCAGGCGTCGCCGGTGGTCAGGCGCAGCCGCAGCGCCCCGCGGGCCTCGGGCGGCTCGCCGCGCCCGTCGGGGTAGCGGCCGAACAGGCCGAGGTGGACGTGCAGCCAGTAGTCGTCGTAGCGGTGGAAGAGGTGCTTGCCCCACGCGTCGGTGGCGGCCAGCACCTGGCCGTCGATCATCGCGGCGCCCTCGGCGAACCGACCCTGCGGGCTGCTCGCCGACACCCGTCTGCCGACCAGGAGCTTGTGGTGCCGGCCGGCCAGTCGGTGGATCGAGTGGCCCTCAGGCAAGGCCGACCAGCGCTGCGGACCGCTCCCAGAGGCCGTCGATGATCTTCGGGTCGCGGGCCTGCTTGTTCTCGCGGCCGTTGTCGGTGAAGCGGCTGAAGTAGTGGCCGTCGATCGCCGGGTCGGGACCGCGCTCGACCAGGGCGACCAGCGGGGCGGCCCCGTCGGGCACGCTGATGGTCGCGAACCGCTTGAGCGGCGAGCGGTAGAGCAGCCCGACGATCCACGAGTCGCGGCCGAACGAGCTGCCGACCGGGCCCGGGTGCACGGCCACCGAGACGATGCCGTCGTCGGCCCAGCGCTGGGCGATGCCGCGGGTGAAGACGATGTTCATCAGCTTGCCGGTGCCGTAGGCCGGGAACTCGATCGCGCGCCGGTGCTCGTAGTCGAGGTCGTCGAGCACGATCTTGCCCATCAGGTTGCCGATGCTCGAGGTGTTGACCACCAGCGACGAGCCCGCCGCCTTGAGCTGCGGGTGCAGCAGGTTGGTCAGCAGGAACGGCGCCAGGTGGTTGACCTGGAAGTTGGGCTCGTGGCCGTCGTGCGTCTTCTTCGACGGCGAGAACGTGCCACCGGCGTTGTTGAGCAGCACGTCGAGCGTCGGCACCCGCTCGGCCACCTTGGCGGCCAGGCGGCGTACGTCGTCGAGGCGGGAGAAGTCGGCGACCAGCGGCTCAGTGCCGACGGCCTCGGCGACCGGCCGCAGCTTGTCGGCCGAGCGCCCGGTCACCAGGACCGTCGCCCCCTTGCCCGCCAGCACCTTGGCCGCCTCGGCCCCGATGCCGTCGCTGGCCCCCGTCACCAGCACGGTCCTGCCGGTCATCGTCTGCTCGCTCATGGCGCCAGCCTAGGGGTGGGGTGACCACCCCGTCGGGGTGACGTCGTACGACGACCGTCACCTCACGACGCACGACGCCGTCACCCCACGGTGGTCGAGGAGGTTGCGCTAGCAACCGTCACGAGACCATGCGGCCGCAGGTGCACGGGGTGCTCTCGTGACGTTCCCCAGCGGGAGCTCTTCGACCGACGTGTGGGGCGTCGTACGTCGGAGGGCTCAGGCGGTGCGGGTCGCGGTGATGCCGCCGTCGACGGCGATGGTCGTGCCGTGGACGTAGGCGGCCTGGTCCGAGACGACCCAGGCCACCGCGGCGGCGATCTCGTCGGGGGTGCCGGGGCGGCCGGCGGGCGTACCGGCGGTCATCCGGGCGACGACCTCGTCGGCGTCGGCGTCGGCGTTGATCGGGGTGCAGGTGGCGCCGGGGGAGACGGTGTTGACGCGGACGCCGCGGGGGCCGAGCTCGGCGGCCCAGCTGCGGGCGAGCTGCTCCTCGGCGGCCTTGGTGGCGGAGTAGAGGCCGACGAACGCGTGGCCGACGGTCGCCATCCACGAGCCGATCACGACGATCGCGCCGCCACCTGCCTCGATCATCGGCAGGGCGAGCGCGGCGGTCAGCACGTGCGGGGCGCGCACGTTGACGGCCAGGGTCGCCTCGAGGTCGGCGTCGGTCAGGGTGAAGGTGTCCACGGGCGGGCAGAGGGCGGCGTTGTGCACGAGCAGGTCGATGGGGCCGCCGAGCGCGTCGGACCAGGCCCGCGCCGTGTCGCGCAGGGCGTCGGGCGAGCCGGTGAGCTCCGACGGCACGAACACCGCCGACCCGCCCTCGCGGCGTACGTCGTCGGCGACGGTGTCGCCGCGGGCCTTGTCGCGGCCGGTGACGACGACGTGGGCGCCGCGGGCGGCGAGGAGGCGGACGGTGGCGGCGCCGATGCCGCTGGTGGAGCCGGTGACGACGGCGCGGCGGCCGGCGAGGGACAGGGACGGGTCGGTGGTGGTCATGCCGCAAGTCGACCGGTCCGCGGGAGCCGGCACCAGGGTGAGTGCTGCCGGGGCACGGCGTGACCAGGCAGCCCGGGCGGGGCGCTCGTAGGCTGGCCGGGTGCCCGCTCGACCAGACCGTTCCGCCCTGGGGGCGTTCCTCCGCTCCCGGCGCGACCGGCTGACCCCGGCTCAGGCCGGGATCGACGCCTTCCCCGGACCCCGCCGGGTGCCCGGGCTGCGCAAGGAGGAGCTCGCGGTGCTCGCGGGCCTCAGTGCCGACCACTACAGCCGCATCGAGCAGGGTCGCCAGCAGACGCTGACCGTCGACGTCCTCGACGCGCTGGCCCGCGCGCTGCGCCTCGACGACATCGAGCGCGCACATCTGCGCGACCTCGCCGCCCCCGCCGTACGACGCCGCGCGCACGCCACGTGGGAGTCGCAGCAGCAGGCCGACCCGGGGCTGCTGCGGCTGATGACCACGCTCGACCACGTGCCCACGTTGCTGCTGGGTCGCCGCGGGGAGGTGCTGGCCCGCAACGCCCTGCTGCCGGCGGTGCTGGGGACGACGCTGCCTCCCGGGGACTCCCTGCTGCGCTGGCTCTTCCTCGACCCGGGGGCGCGCGAGCGCATCGTCAACTGGGCCGACTTCGCCGCGGCCGCCGTCGGCGCGCTGCGCTACGAGACCGGCCGGCACCCCCACGACCGTCGGCTGGCCGAGCTCGTCGCCGACCTGCGCGCCCACGACCCCGACGTCGCCCGGTGGTGGGACGACCACGGCGTCACCGACCGCACCTCGGTGGCCAAGCAGATCGCCCACCCGGCCTTCGGGCCGCTGAGCTTCGGCATCGAGGCCCTCACGACCCCGCACGACCCCGAGCAGCGCCTGATCGTCTACACCGTCGAGCCGGGGTCGGCGAGCGCGCAGGCTCTGCCCCTGCTGGCCTCCTGGGCTCAGGTCGTCGCGACGACCTGAGCGACCACCCGGCCGAGCTCGGCGCCCGCGTCCTCCTGCAGGAAGTGACCCGCGCCGGTGATCGTCACGTGGTCGCGACCCCGCGCGCCCGGCACCCGCTCCTGGAAGACCGCGTCCCAGCCCCGCGTCGCCGGGTCGCCGTCGGAGTACGCCGTCACGAACGGCTTGTCCCAGGCCTCGAGCGCGCGCATCGTGCGTCGCCCGATCCGGGCGCCGACGTCGCCCCGCGTCAGCGGCAGCAGGGCGGTCATCTGGCGCAGCCCGGCGGTGAAGCGCTGGTCCGGGAACGGTGCGTCGTACGCCGCCAGCACGGCGGCCGACGGCGGCTCCTTGGCGCTCACGGCCACGAAGTCGCTCGCCCGGAGCTCCGGCGCGCGTTGCGTGTGGAGGAGGTAGTCGACCAGGGCCTGCTCGATCACCACCCGCGACTCGCCCTCGCCGTGCAGGGCCCAGGTGAGCCGTCCCGCGAGCGAGGGGTCGGCGGTGTGCAGGATCGTGTTGGCGGCCACGACGCGGGCGAACCGGTCGGGCTCGGCGGCCAGCACGCTGAACCCGATCGGCCCGCCCCAGTCCTGCGCGACCAGGGTGACGTCGTGCAGGTCGAGGGCGGCCACGAACGAGCGGACCCAGTCGACGTGCCGCTGCAGGGTGTAGTCGGTGTGGCGTGCCGGCTTGTCGGAGCGACCGAAGCCGACCAGGTCGGGGGCGACCACCCGGAGCCCCGCGTCGACGAGCACCGGCACGACGTGGCGGTAGAGGTAGGACCACGTCGGCTGCCCGTGCAGCAGCAGCACCACCGGGCCGTCGGCCGGACCCTCGTCGAGGTGGTGCATCCGCAGGCCCGGCACGCCGTCGGCCGCGACCTCGACGTAGTGCGGTGCGAACGGGAAGTCGGGCAGGTCGACGAACCGGTCGTCGGGCGTGCGCAGGACGGCGTCGTCGGTCACGGGCGACAGTGTGGCGCCTTGACTCGGGGACGCGCTCGTACTCGGACGTGCACAGTGGGACGACACGCCGGGCGAGACCGCCCGTCCGTCGGCGTGTCGCCCCGTTGTGCCAGTCCGAATACGAACCGGTGGCGCCGAGCTCGATCCGCCACTTACATTGGACACGTGTCTGATCACCTGTCCATCCCTTGCTCGCAGTACGCCGACCTCACCCGCGACGAGCTCGCCCGCCTGGTGCGCGAGCTGCTGCTGATCGGCCAGCTCATCGACCGGTCCGGCATGGCGTGGTGCATCTCGGCGTTCGGCCGCGAGCAGATGGCGCAGATCGCGATCGAGGAGTGGGGCTGCGCGAGTCCGGTCTACACCCGGCGGATGCAGCGGGCGCTCGGGTTCGTCGGCGACGACGTGCCGACCATCTTCAAGGGGCTGCAGCTCGACATCGGGGCACCGCACCAGTTCCTCGACTTCCGGTTCAAGGTGCTCGACGCCCGGCACGGGGAGTTCTGGCTCGACCACTGCGGCGCGCTCGCCGACGTGGCGCCGATGGGCGAGGACTACGTGCGCGCAATGTGCCACGACATCGAGGACCCCACCTTCGACGCCACCGCCGTCGCCACCCACCGGCGCGCGCAGATACGCCCCCTGCACCGCCCGCCGTACGACGCCCCGCGCGGCGGCAAGGTCTGCCACTGGACGATCGTCATCGCCGACGAGCACCCCGAGGCGCAGGACCTGCCCGGCCTCGCCGCGATCGAGGCGAGTGTCGCCGCGAGCACTGCTCTCGCGCCGATCGACCCGACCGACGAGGGCCACGCCGACTACACCGGGCCGGTGATGTCGGACTTCCCGGCCGAGGACTTCTCCCGTTCCGCGCTCGTGCGGATCGCCGACGAGCTCTGCCTGCAGATGCAGCTGCTCGACCTGTCGTTCGCCCAAGCCGTGCGGGCCCGGGCGGCCGACGCCGAGCAGCTGACGAGCATCCTGCGCAAGCAGCTCGTCGGGATCGCCGGTGTCGCCGCCGCCCGCCTGCGCTCCAGCCTGGGTCTCGGCAGCGACCAGACGGCCGCGCTCGAGGTCCTGCGGCTGCTGCCGATGCTCGGCCCGACGGCGTACGTCGACGCGCGGGTCGAGGACGGGGCTCTCGTCGTGCGCCGCTCGCCCGCCCACGACGACGGCGGCTGGCTCGGCCTGCTCGGACCGGGCTGGACGGCCGCGCTCAACGCCGCCGTGCACGCGGTGGACCCGCGCTTCTCGGTCGAGGTGAGCGGCGACGCCGACGAGTGGCGCGCCGCCGTGGTGGTCGGCGAGGCGCGTCCGGTGGCCGACGAGGTCGCGGTCACCCGCTTCTCGACCGGGGTCGCGTGGGAGTTCGAGCCGCGACGGGCGCTACCGCTCACGGTGGTCTGAGGCCGCGTCACCTCGGTCGCACACGCTCGTTGGAGCGGTCGTGATGATCCGTCGCCCGCTCCTGGTCCTCCTCGGACTGCTGCTCGCGCTGCTCGGCCTCGCCACCCCTGCGGCCCAGAGCAGCCCGTCCGACGACTACGTCGGCCCGCACTACGGCAAGGCCGACCTGCCGGCCGGTTGTGTGCTCGACCGTGACCCGCTCAACCCCGACAACCACTGCTACCACATGAAGGTCGGGCTCAACGCGCTCGACAGCCCCCAGGTCGACGTCGACATCCTGGTGCCGGTCTCGCCGGCGGCCGAGCGCGACCTGCGCCAGGCCGAGCAGGCGGTGCAGATGTGGAACGCCGGCCTGCACTACCTGGCCGACCAGATGGACCTGGGCTGGCTCGACCGCGGGCTCGACATGAGGATCCGCACCCACGAGGTGGCCGTCGACCCGGCGGGCGCGCTGCTGGCGCCGCTCGACCTGGTCGACCCCGAGATCGTGGTCGTCGCCAGCAACCCCGTCGGCGGCATCGGGATCGGCGTCGACCCGTCCAACCTGGTCTCGCAGCTCGGCGTGACCGACGGCGAGGGCCTGCCGTGCGCCCGGGTGGCCGACCCGTTCAGCATGGCGGCCTGGCAGCACAAGCAGGGTTTCGAGCAGCACGGCGGCGAGAACGGTGGCGTCTACGTCGAGGACTGCGGCGGTGTCGGCGGCAACGTGTGCTTCGCCGTCAACGGCGCGGTCGACCCCGTGCCCGGCGCCTCGGACTTCTTCGGGCTCTTCGACCTGATCAGCCACGAGTTCGGCCACTGCCTGACCGTGGGACACGTGGGCGACGGTGCCGACGGGCCCTGGGGCCCCACGCCGACCAACGACATCATGGCCTACAGCACCGACCCGCCCGGGATCAGCAAGTGCGTCTCCACCCTCGACGTCGAGGGTTTCGCCCTGCGGATGAGCCACTACCTCGACGTCAACGGCGACGGCAAGGTCACCGCCGTCGACCACCTCGAGCCCAACGACCCGGAGGGCGACGGCGCCAACGCGTTCCAGGTGCAGCACCCCGACGACCACCACTACGCCTCACCGACCGGCGAGCCCGGCGACTGCCCGCAGCCGAGCAACAGCCTCGTGCCCGGCTCCTACGGCGACTTCGTGCCGAAGGCCAGGGACACCACCCGACCCCGACTGGCCTGGCGGTCCGGTGTGCGCGACGGCCGCCTGCGCGTCACCGGTACGGCGTCCCGGGTGCCGCTCGGCACCCGCCCGACCGCCTTCGTCGGCACCGCCGCCGACGCGACGTCCGACTCGATCACGCCGATCACCGACCTCACCGGCGTGAAGGTGAAGGTCACCCGGCAAGCCGTCGACGCCACGATGTCGGTCTCGCGGCTGTGGCCGGTCGCGCAGGCCGGGTCGGTGACGGCGTACAGCCTGCTGGTGTCGGGCCGCCGCTTCGACTCCTTCATCGGCACCGGCACCACCGACGGGGTCCCGGTGGTCATGGACAACGGCACCGGCTACTACCTGCCGGCCGGCACCGCCCGCTGGGACTTCGCGAACAACCAGGTCACCTTCCACCTGCGGCGCGACTACCTGGCCGACCAGCAGATCACTGCTCCCTACACGGTGTTCGCCGAGACCGGGCTGCACGCGCGCGCCAACGACTGGATCACCACGACCGACGCCGTGCCCGACGCCCGCGGTCTCGCCCTGGCCGCCCCGCCGATGGCCCCCGAGTCCCGCGACGCCCCCGTGGCCGACCGGGTCACGACCCGCACCGTCACGCTGCGGGCCCCGGGCGACAGCACCTTCGTGCCGTCCGACAGCACCCTGGGCGTCGGCCTGGTCAGCGTCGTCGACAGCCGCGACTACCTGTCGCTGCCCGTGCCCCGGCAGGCGACCGTGACCACCACGCTCACGTGGGACGACCCGGCGTCGACGCTCGGGCTCTCGGTCAACGGCGGGTCGGGCCAGCGGGTCGTCGCCGAGAGCGGCAAGGTCGTCGTGACGGTGCCGTGGGCGCGTCGCGACCTGTCGATCACCGTCGACCCCCAGCAGGTCCTGGGCGCGGTGACCTACTCGCTGTCCTCCAAGGTCACCACCGTGCGCGCCGACCGCGACCACGACCACGTGCCCGACGTCGCCGACCGCTGTCGCTTCCTCGCCGGTCCGAGCGCCGGCGCCGGCTGCCCCGACACCGACGGCGACGGCACGCTCGACAAGCAGGACCGCTGCCCGGCGGCCGCCTCGGTCTCGGCCGACGGGTGCCCGGGCCGCGCCGACGACCGGGTCGTCCTGACCGTCGACGGACGCCGGGTCGACACCACCTCGGTGGTCACCCGCCACGGCAGCGACCGGTTCGCCCTCGGCGCGGCCCTGCGCCCGGGCCGTCACGTCGTCGTCCTGACGTGGGTGCGCGCGGGCGAGGTCGTGGCGCGGCAGCGTCGTACCGTCGGCTGACGCGCCACTCAACCCTCGAGCCTCGGAGCCCGGTCACGCACACGCGTGGCCGGGCTCCGTGCTCTCTTGACAACGCACCCGGTTGAGACAGAATGGACACGTGTCCAGTCAGGTGTCCGAATCGTCGGTGGGTCGGGGGCTGGTCTTCGACCCCTACGACTACGCGACCCAGGACGACCCCTACCCCGTCTACCAGCGGCTGCGCGACGAGGACCCGCTGCACCACAACCCCGTCCACGACTTCTGGGTGCTCTCGCGCCACGCCGACGTCGCGGCCGCGCTGCGCGACGACGCGACGTACTCCAACCGGATGGGCGTGAGCCTCGACGCCTCGTCGTGGCACCCCGACGCCCACCGGGTGATGTCGTTCCTCGCGCTCGACGCCCCCGAGCAGACCCGCGTCCGGTCGCTGGTCTCGCGGGCCTTCACGCCGCGCCGCGTGCGCGAGCTGGCCCCGCAGGTGCAGGGCCTGACCGACCGCTACCTCGACGCGGCCCTCGCTGACGGTGACGAGCTCGACTGGATCACCGACCTCGCGGGCCGGCTCCCGATGGACGTCATCTCCGAGATGATGGGCGTGCCCGAGGCCGACCGCGACGAGGTACGCCGCCTCTCCGACCTGCTGGTCCACCGCGAGGACGGGCTGCACGACGTGCCCCCGGCCGGCATGGAGGCGGCGATGACCCTCTTCGGCTACTACGCCGACCTGCTCGCCGAGCGCCGGCGACAGCCGTGCGACGACCTCACCTCGGCGCTGCTCGCCGCCGAGGTCGACGGCGACCGGCTCGACGACGGCGAGATCATCGCCTTCCTCTTCCTCATGGTCGTGGCCGGCAACGAGACCACCACCAAGCTGCTCGGCAACGCCCTGCACCACCTGACCGCCCACCCCGACCAGATGACCGCCGTGTTCGCCGACCCCGACGCCCTGCTGGTGCCGTGGGTCGAGGAGACGCTGCGCCACGACACGTCGTCGCAGCTGCTCGCGCGGCACCTGCGCGCCGACGTCCACCTGCACGGCCGCACCGCCCCGGCCGGCGCCAAGCTGCTGGTGTCCCTCGGGTCGGCCAACCGCGACGAGCGGGTCTTCAGCGACCCGGCGGCGTACGACGTGCGTCGCGACAAGGCCGAGCTCGGCCAGATCCTCAGCTTCGGCGGCGGGCGCCACTACTGCCTGGGGGCCAACCTCGCCCGGCTCGAGGCGCGCATCGTGCTCGACGAGCTGGTCCGCCGCGTCGACCGCGTCGAGGTCGACACCGAGCGGTCGGTGCGGGTGCACTCCACCAACGTGCGGGGCTTCGCGAGCCTGCCGATCCGCGTCCACCGGAGGTCTGCATGACCGCCATCCCCGAGGTGTCGTACGCCGTCCCCGACGACGGCCACGGCCACCTCGCCGAGATGCGCGTCGACCCGATCGCGCTGTTCCAGCGGGTGCGCGACGAGTGCGGCGACATCGGCCGCTTCCGTCTCGCCGACCGCGACGTCGTCCTGGTCAGCGGGGCCGAGGCCAACGAGCAGTTCTTCCGCGCGCCCGACTCGACCCTCGACCAGGCGGCGGCCTACCCCTTCATGACGCCGATCTTCGGCCAGGGCGTCGTCTTCGACGCCTCGCCCGAGGAGCGTCAGCAGATGCTCAAGAACCAGGCCCTCAAGGGCGACATGATGCGCGGGCACGCCGCGACCATCGAGGCCGAGATCAACCGGATGGTCGCCGACTGGGGCGACGAACCGGGTGACAGCGGCGAGATCGACCTGCTCGACTTCTTCGCCGAGCTCACCATCTACACGACGTCGGCGTGCCTGATCGGCAGGCCCTTCCGTGAGGAGCTCGACGGGCGCTTCGCCCAGCACTACCACGACCTCGAGCGCGGCACCGACGCCCTGGCCTACGTCGACCCCTACCTCGACATCGAGTCGTTCCGCGTCCGCGACACCGCCCGCGAGGCCCTGGTCGCGCTCGTGCAGGACATCATCGACCGCCGCGTCGAGCGTGGGACCGTGCCGCGCGAGGAGCGCGACCTGCTCGACGTCCTCATCTCGATCGACATGACGGCCGACTACATCACCGGCATCTTCATCTCGATGATGTTCGCGGGCCACCACACCTCCTCGGGCACCGCGGCGTGGGCGCTCATCGAGCTGATGCGCCACCCCGACGTGCTGGCCGGCATCGTCGAGGAGCTCGATGACCTCTACGCCGACGGGTCCGACGTGTCGTTCCAGGCCCTGCGCTCGATCCCGCGGCTGGAGGCGGCGCTCAAGGAGACCCTGCGCCTGCACCCGCCGCTGGTCATCCTGCTGCGCGTGGTGCAGGAGGAGATCGAGCTCGCCGGGCACACCATCGCGCCGGGCACCATGGTCGCGGCCTCGCCCCGGGTGTCCAACCGGATCGCCGAGGACTTCCCCGACCCTGACGCCTTCGACCCCGGCCGCTACCTCGACGGCCACCAGGCCGACCTGCAGAACCGCTGGACCTGGATCCCCTTCGGCGCCGGCAAGCACCGCTGCGTCGGCAACGCCTTCGCGATGATGCAGCTCAAGGCGATCTTCTCGGTCCTGCTGCGCGACTACACCTTCGAGATGACCCAGCCGTCCGAGGACTACCGCGACGACGTCTCCAAGATGGTCATCCAGCTCGCCCAGCCCTGTCGCGTCCGCTACCGCCGGAGGGCCCGATGAGCCCCACGGTGGTCGAGGTGCGAGGAGCGCTAGCGACGAGCCTCGAGGCCTCCAGGCCCGTCCCTGCCAACCTGTGCCGCAGCCTCGCGGTCCTGGACCGCCTCGCGACGCGCGAGCGCGACGAGCTCGTCGTACTCGCCGCGGATGAGGGCCTCACGCTTCTTGCGCCCCCATCCCTGCTCACGCTTCTCGAAGGCGAACGCTGCCGCGACCGAGTCGAACTGAGCGGCCCACGCGAGCCGCACCGGCTGTCGCCGTCGGGTGTAGGTCGCGCCCAGGTCGGGGGAGTTGTGCTCCCGCAGCCGGCGCTCGAGGTCGACGGTGCTGCCGACGTAGTAGCTGTCGTCGCTGCAGATGAGGATGTAGGTCCAGGCCATGCCGGGACCTCGGACGCCGGGGCTGCTGGCGGCAACCGGCGATCGCGGGCCTGTGGAGATGAGCGTCAGCCAGGTGGTTTCGAGGCTCGCTTCGCTCGCACCTCAACCACCGTGGGGAGTGCCGCATGAAGGTCACCGCCGACCTCGACCTGTGCCAGGGCCACCAGATGTGCACCGGGGAGGCGCCCGACGTGTTCGGGTACGACGGCGAGGCCGACCGGGTGGTGGTGCTGCAGGAGCACCCCGACGAGTCCCAGCGGGCGCAGGTCGCGGCCGCGGTGCAGTACTGCCCAGCGATGGCGCTGGCCGTGGAGGAGGACCGATGAGCCTGACCAGGATCGAGATCGAGGAGTTCTGGCAGAGCTGGCTGGCGATCAACCGGGAGGCCGAGCGCCAGGGTGACTGGCGGGTGATGGCCGAGTGGTACGCCGAGGACGCGTCGTACGGCTGGATGTACAGCCCCGACGAGCACTTCATGGCCGTGGGGCGCGACCAGATCCGCGACTGGGCGATCGGCATCGAGATGGACGGCCTGGACGGCTGGCACTACGACTACCAGGCGTCGGTGATCGACGAGAAGAACGCGATGATCGTGGGGTTCTGGAAGCAGAAGTCGGGCATCGTCGACGACCGGACCGGCCAGGAGTTCGAGATCCTCGGCATCGGCGGGTCGTGGTTCGGGGTCGAGCGGCAGGTGGGCGGGCCCGACGACGGGATGCTCAAGTTCGCCTGGCAGCGCGACTGGTTCGACATGCCGTCGACCGCCCACACGTTCGTCGAGATCATGAAGGCCGGCAAGGCCCCCGACACGCTGCTCGAGCGGATGTCGGTCGCCGGTCACGGGGTGCCCGGGCACTACCACCACGCCGACCTGCCCTCGAGCGTCTGGCCGCCGCCGGTGGAGGCCGGCCACTACCTGATCACAGTCGAGGAGACCCGCTCGTGAGCACCCTGCCCCCGCCCCCGCAGCAGCTCGTCGACGGCAAGCTCGTCGGTGCGGCCACGACCTACCCGATCCTCAACCCCGCCACCGGCGCCGAGATCGGCCGGGCTCCCGACGGCAGCGCCGACGACGTGGAGGCCGCGATCGCCGCGGCACGCCGGGCCTTCGACGAGACCGACTGGTCGACCGACGTGGCGCTGCGGGTGCGCTGCCTGCGCCAGCTCCACCAGGCCTTGCTCGACCACGCCGACGAGTTCCGGGCGCTGACCCGCGCCGAGGTCGGCATGCCCGACTTCATGATGGGGGCCGCCGGGTTCGACGTACCGGTCGACGGGCTGCGGTGGGTCACCGACCTGGCCGAGACCTACGCCTGGGAGACCGACCTCGGTGTGGCCTCGCCGATGGGCATCGCGAGCCGCCGGACCGTACGCCGCGAGGCGGTCGGCGTGGTCGCGGCGATCACGCCATGGAACGTGCCGACCCAGATCAACCTGGCCAAGATCGGCCCGGCGCTGGCCGCCGGCTGCACGGTCGTGCTCAAGCCGGCGCCCGACACCCCATGGGTGGCCTGCGAGCTGGGCCGCCTGGTCGCCGAGCACACCGACCTGCCGCCCGGCGTGCTCAACGTCGTCACGCCGTCGTCGAACGAGGTCGCCGCGGAGTTGTCGTCGGACCCGCGGGTCGACATGGTCTCCTTCACCGGCTCCACCGCGACGGGCCGCGCGATCATGGCCGCCGCCGCACCCACGCTCAAGAAGGTCTTCCTCGAGCTCGGCGGCAAGTCCGCCGCGATCGCCCTCGACGACGCCGACGTGGCCGCGGTCGCCGGCGCGACCGCCTTCGCCGCATGCATCCACGCAGGCCAGGGCTGCGCGATCACGACGCGGCTGATCGTGCCACGTGACCGGTACGACGAGGCGGTGTCGGTCGCGGCGGCGACCATGGAGTCGATCGGTGCGAAGTCGCCCGAGGACCCCGGCGCCATCTGCGGACCGGTCATCTCGGCCGTCCAGCGCGACCGGGTCGAGGCCTACCTGCGGCTCGCCGTCGAGGAGGGCGGCCGGTTCGCGACCGGGGGCTCGGTCATCGACCAGGACGGCTTCTGGGTCGAGCCGACCGTCGTCGCCGGGCTCGACAACTCCTCGCGCCTGGCGCAGGAGGAGATCTTCGGCCCCGTGCTCGTCGTGATCGCCCACGACGGCGACGACGACGCGGTGCGCATCGCCAACGACTCGGCGTACGGACTGTCCGGCTCGGTCGACTCGGCCTCCCTCGAGCGTGCGACGGCGGTGGCGGCGCGCATCCGCACCGGCACGCTCGCGGTCAACGGCGGCGTGTGGTTCAGCCCCGACGCGCCGTTCGGCGGCTACAAGCAGTCCGGCGTCGGCCGCGAGATGGGCGTGGCCGGCTTCGAGGAGTACCTCGAGACCAAGACCCTGGCCTTCCCGGCCTAGCAACCACCCACCACCACCACACGGAGGTCGAGGAGGTTGCGCAGCAACCGTCACGAGACCACCTGACCAGGAGACGCACATGAGGTTCGAGGGCAAGGTCGCGGTCGTCACGGGCGCGGCGCAGGGCATCGGCGAGGCCTACGCGCGGGCGCTGGCCGCCGAGGGGGCGTCGGTGGTGGTGGCCGACGTCAGCGTCGAGGCCGGCGAGAAGGTCGCAGCCGACATCGGCGGGCTGTTCGTGCGCACCGACGTGTCGTCGCACGAGTCGGCCGAGGCGATGGTCGAGGTGGCCACGGCGGCGTTCGGCGGGATCGACCTGCTGGTCAACAACGCCGCGATCTACGGGACGATGGAGTTCGACCTGCTGATCAGCGTCGACTGGGACTACTACCGGAAGTTCATGAGCGTCAACATGGACGGCGTCCTGGTGATGACCCGGGCCTGCTACCGCTCGATCGCGGGGCGCGGTGGTGGCGCGATCGTCAACCAGAGCTCGACCGCGGCCTACCTCTACTCCGGCTTCTACGGCCTGGCCAAGGTCGGCGTCAACGGCCTGACCCAGCAGCTCGCGCACGAGCTCGGCGGGCAGGGGATCCGGGTCAACGCCATCGCGCCGGGCCCGACCGACACCGAGGCCACGCGGGTGCAGGCCGGCGACGCGGCCAAGGACATCGTGCGGCAGAGCCTGGCGATCAAGCGGATGGGCACGGTCGACGACATGGTCGGCGCCTGCTTGTTCCTGCTGTCCGACGAGGCCTCGTGGATCACCGGCCAGATCATCGCCGTCGACGGCGGACAGACGTTCCGCGCATGACCACCCCCTCGGTGGTTGAGGTGCGAGGAGCGCTAGCGACGAGCCTCGAAACCCCCGCAGCGACCACACGACCGGGCTCCGCCCGATGACCACCGTCGGCTTCGTCGGCCTCGGCAACATCGGCAAGCCGATGGCGCTGCAGCTGGCGGCCTCCGACCTCGACCTCCTCGTCCACGACGTCGCAGCGGCGCCGGTCGAGGAGCTGGTCGCCGCCGGTGCCACGTCCGCCGCGTCGGTGGCCGAGCTGGCCGCGGCGGTCGACGTCGTGTGCGTGATGGTGCGCGACGACGACCAGGTCCGCGACGTGCTCGGGGAGGTGCTCGGTGCCGGTCGCGAGGGCCAGACCGTCGTCATCCACTCCACCGTCGCGCCCGCCACGCCCGCCGACCTCGCCGACACCGCGGCCCGCCACGGCGTCCTGCTGGTCGACGCCCCCGTCTCCGGCGGACCGATGGGCGCCGCCGAGGGCACGCTGGCGATCATGGTCGGCGGGTCCGACGAGGCGTACGCCGCCGCGCGGCCCGCCCTGGAGGTGATGGGCAGCAAGGTGGTGCACGCCGGGCCCGTCGGCTCCGGCACCCGGATGAAGCTGGCCCGCAACCTGATGCACTTCGTGGCCTTCACCGCCGTCACCGAGGCGCAGCGCCTCGCCGAGGCGGCCGGGCTCAGCCTGACCGACCTGGGTGACGTCGTACGCCACACCGACGCGATCACCGGCGGCCCTGGAGCGATCATGTGGCGCGACACGACGGCGCCGATCGCGGCCGACGACTTCTGGCACGCCGTCTTCACCCACGTCGCCGACCTGGGCGAGAAGGACCTGCGCTTCGCCACGGCGCTGGCCGACGAGCTCGGCGTCGACGTGCCCCTGGCCGACCTGGCCCTGACCCGCCTGCGCACCGGACTAGGACTCTGACATGACCGACAAGTTCGCCGACCTCCCCGAGCAGCGCCGCCGTGGCCTGGAGAAGATGGAGGAGGTCTACGGCTTCGAGATGACCGACGGCACCGGCGACTTCTTCGCCTACACCGCCGACCACCTCTTCGGCGACGTCTGGCAACGCCCCGGGCTCTCCGACCGTGACCGTCGGCTGCTGCTGATCGGCATGCTCGCCGGCACCGGCCAGCACGACGTGCTCGGCATCCAGGTGCCGGCCGCGCTGTCGTCCGGCGACCTCGACGCCGACGCACTGCGCGAGATCGTGATCATGGTCTGCCACTACGCCGGCTGGCCGCACGGTGCCCGGCTCAACTCGTTGGTCGAGGACACGATCGCCAAGACTGGGCGCGCGAACCGGTAGGACGCCCTAGGGTTGGCGCCGTGGAGCCGCTGTTGTCCCTGACCTACGTCAGCTCGGCCACCACGCTCTTCGATGGCGCCCAGCTCCTCGAGCAGCTCGAGAGCTGGCGCCCGCGCAACCACCGACGCGGGCTCACGGGCATGCTGCTCTACAGCGGCGGCAACATCATCCAGGCCCTCGAGGGCCCACCGTCGGAGGTCGAGGCGACCTTCGAGACGATCTGCGCCGACCCGCGCCACCGGGGGGTGATCGAGCTGCTGCGGGAGCCGGTCACCGAGCGGTCCTTCCCCGACTGGTCGATGGGGTTCCGCGACGTGGGCCCCGTCGACGTCGAGAGGCCCGACGGGTTCAACCCGTTCCTGCAGGAGCGCGACGCGGTGCCCGGCCTGCCGGCCGCGTCGGCGTACCGTCTGCTGACGCTGTTCAAGAAGAGCATGCGCTGAGGGTGGTCCGGGCGGGGGCCTGTCGCATTACCCTCGCGCAGTGCTGTCGGACATCGAGATCGCCAACGCCGCGGAGCTGCGCCCCGTCGCCCGAGTCGCCCAGGACGAGCTAGGGATCGACCCGGCCCACCTCGTGCCCTACGGCCACCACAAGGCCAAGGTCGACCTGCGCTACCTGCAGTCGCTGGAGGACCGCCCGCTCGGGTCGCTGATCCTCATGACGGCCATGTCGCCGACGCCGGCCGGTGAGGGCAAGACGACGACCACCGTCGGGCTCGCTGACGCCCTGCGCGGGCTCGGCCGCCGGACGATGGCCTGCCTGCGCGAGCCGTCGATGGGTCCCGTCTTCGGCCTGAAGGGCGGCGCGGCCGGCGGTGGCTGGGCGCAGGTCGTGCCGATGACCGACATCAACCTGCACTTCACCGGCGACTTCGCGGCGATCGCCGCCGCCCACAACCTGCTGGCCGCCCTGGTCGACAACCACCTCCACCACGGCAACGCGCTGGGCCTCGACGTCGCGGCGGTCGACTGGAAGCGCGTCGTCGACCTCAACGACCGGGCGCTGCGACACACGGTGGTCGGGCTCGGGGGCCAGCCCCGCGAGGACGGCTTCGACATCGTGGTGGCCTCCGAGCTGATGGCGATCTTCTGCCTCACCGAGTCGTGGGCCGACCTCAAGCGCCGTATCGGCGACATCGTGGTCGGCCACACCCGCGACAAGGTGCCGGTCACCGCCCGCGACCTCGACGCCGACGGCGCGATGGCGGTGCTCCTGCGCGACGCGCTAGCCCCCAACCTGGTGCAGACCCTCGAGCACACCCCGGCCTTCGTGCACGGCGGCCCGTTCGCCAACATCGCCCATGGGTGCAGCTCGGTGGTCGCCACCCGGGCGGCGCTGCGGCTGGCCGACTACGTCGTCACCGAGGCCGGCTTCGGCGCCGACCTCGGCGCGGAGAAGTTCGTCGACATCAAGTGCCGCACGTCCGGCCTGCGACCCGACGCCGCCGTCGTGGTGGCGACGGTCCGGGCGCTGAAGTACCACGGCGGGGTCGACGTACCCGACCTCGACCGGGAGGACCTCGACGCCGTCGAGCGCGGCCTGGTCAACCTCGAGCGACACCTGCACAACGTGCGCGAGGTCTTCGGCGTCCCGTGCGTCGTCGCGCTCAACCGCTTCCCCACCGACACCGACGCCGAGGTGGCCCGGACCGTCGAGCTGGTCGCCGGGCTGGGCGTGAAGGCCTACCCGGCCACCCACTTCGTCGACGGCGGCAAGGGCGCCACCGAGCTGGCCCGCGGCGTGCTCGACCTGCTCGACGGGACCGATCCGCCGACGGTCGCCCTCACCTACCCCGACGACCTGCCGCTGGTCGACAAGGTGGCGACCGTGGCCCGCCGCCTGTACGGCGCCTCCGGCGTCACGTGGGACGCGAAGGCCCGGCGGCGCATCGAGCGGCTCCAGGCCGACGGGTACGGCGAGCTGCCCGTCTGCATCGCCAAGACGCAGTACTCGTTCTCGACCGACGCCACCCTGCGCGGGGCACCGACCGGCCACGACCTGCACGTGCGGGAGGTCAGGCTGGCCGCCGGGGCCGGCTTCGTGGTGCTCGTCTGCGGCGACGTGATGACGATGCCGGGCCTGCCCGCCGTACCGGCCGCGTCCCGGATCGACCTGCTCCCCGACGGGACGGTCGTCGGGCTGTCCTGACCCGCGCTGACCTGTCTCAGGCGCCACCGAGGGCGTCGAGCGCGGCCATGTCGTCGTCGGACAGGTCGAAGCCGTCGACGTCGGCGTTGGACCGGATCCGCTCGGCGTGGACCGACTTGGGGATGACGATCACCCCGTGCTGCAGGTGCCACCGGATGATGACCTGCGCCGGCGTCCGGCCGAGGCGCTCGGCGATCTCGACGATCACGGGGTGATCGAGCGTGCCGCCGCGCAGCGCGCTGTAGCCCTCGAGGACGACGCCGCGCTCCAGGTGTGCCGCCAGCACCTCGGCGTCGAACAGCAGCGGGCTCCACTCGATCTGGTTGACCGCCGGCCTGACCCCGGTCGCCTCGGTGATCTCGTCGATCAGCGCGGGGTCGAAGTTGCTGACGCCGATCTCCTTGGCCAGGCCCGCGTCGCGGGCCTCGACGAACGCCCGCCACATCTCGGTGTTGACCGACCCCTCGCCGGGCCAGTGGATCAACCACAGGTCGACGTGGTCGGTCTGCAGCAGCTCGAGGCTCTCGCGCAGCGTCGCCAGCTCCTGCCCGGCGCGCATCGGCGGGCACTTGGTCGTCACGAACACGTCCTCGCGCGCCACGCCGCTCTCGGCCAAGGCCCGCCCGACCTCGCCCTCGTTGCCGTAGACCGTCGCGGTGTCGAGGTGGCGGTAGCCGCTGTCGAGCGCGGCCGCGGTCGCCCGTACGGCGTCCTCGCCCTTGATCTGCCAGGTGCCGAACCCGAGCAGCGGGATCGTGGCGCCCTGGCTCAGCGCGGCGGTGTGGTGGGGCACCCGAGGTGCGGCATCACTCATGCCGCGATGCTAGCCAGGCACCACCGATGGCCAAGGCCGGCCTCGTGATCCCAGGCATCACCCTCAGCTGCGCCGACCTCACCCAGCCGTGGGCGGGTCCTGCTTCGCCGGCGGCTCCGCGAGCGGGGCGTCGGGCTTCTTGCCCGACGCCTTCAAGGGGTCGCCCCCGGTCTTGGCGGGGCCCGTCATGGGCACCGGCTTGGCGTCGCGGGAGGCAGCGGCCGCCGACCGGGCCGGAGTCGGGTTCGGGTTCGATGCAGCATCCGGGCTGGCCACGGGGGCTCCTTCGGGTCGTCGTCGCAGGGTTGCGACCGCTCTCAGGCTGTCACGGGCACCAAACGCCCGCGAGTGCCACCTCAGGACCTGGGCTTCGCCGCGGGCCGCCCGGCCATCGACATGACCGTGCCCGCAGCGCGGAACGGTCGGGCGGAGCGCTCCTGGCGTCATGGTCGGGCGCGATGTCTCGGATGAAGCACGTACGCGGACCGTCCTGAGCGCTTAGTCTTCGGGCCGTGAATCGACTCTCGGGTGCGGCCGTGTCTCTTTCGGTCCTGATGCTTCTCGGTGCCTGCGGCAGTGCGAATTCGAGCTCCACCGAGGCGAAGAGCGCGCCTCAGTCGCCCTCGCCCTCCTCCTTGGCCTCCGACCCTTCGGGCCGAGGGTGGGCGACGGTATTGGACACGAGCGGACTCACGTTCTCCCTTCCCCAGCAGGTCGAGCCACTTGCCACGACCAAGCCGGCCCCTGATGGGCAGCCTCTGGAGCTGCGCCTCTACCAGACCGAGGGGGATGAGGTCGCAGTCGCCGTCACGGTGGCAGACGGCACGGACTCCAGTGACTACGACGCCCCTGCTACCTACAAGCAGATGGCGCGGCAGCTGACACAGACCGGTGCGAAGAACGTCGACCTGAGCAACCTACGTCCCGTCTCAGCCGACTCCGGCGAGGGCACTGGGGCGACCCTGTCCTTCCAGGCGACCGATGGTTCGATGAACTACTGGAGAATGGCGACGCTCACTGAGGGGAGCGCGCTCGTCAACGTCCAGGCGCTGACCTTCGTGCCGAAGCTCGATGCGAGCACGCGAGCCCCTGTCAACGACGCGTTCGACAAGTTGGTCCAGTCACTCCGGTTCCCCTGATCGAAGCGGGACGCTGCCCTCGCTCATCGGTATGCGAGGGCGGATCCGCGTCGCCAGGCTCGCCTGACCGGCTCGGCGGTGCGCATCGCCCCCGGCGGTCGTCGGACGCAGAAGCCCTCCGCGACAGCGCGACGAACGCGCCGATGTCGCCGCGGAGGGCCTCGCCGATGGGCGACCAGGGGTCAGCGGACCTTGGCGCCCAGGAACTCCACAGTGCGCGACCAGGCCGTGGCGGCGTCGTCGGCGGAGTAGGTGCCCATCTTGTCGGTGTCGTTGTTGAAGGCGTGGGCGGCGTCGTAGTAGAAGAACTCGACCTCGGCGCCGGACTCCTCGCGGATCTGGGCCTCCTGCTTCTTGGCGTCCTCGACCGGGTAGAAGTCGTCGCGCTCGCCGTAGTGGCCCTGCACCGCGGCGGTCAGGCCGGTGTAGGTGTCGGGCACGGCCGGGCCGACGCCGTAGTAGGGGACGGCGGCGCTGACCTTGTCGCCCTGCTGCGCGGCGAGCATGAGGACGAAGCCTCCACCCATGCAGAAGCCGACCGCACCGACGGTCTTGGACGTCACGGCGTCGTGGCCCAGCAGGTAGTCGACCGCTCCGGCGAGGTCGCGGGCGGCGCCGTCGACGGGCAGTGCGGTCATCATCGCGCCGGCGTCGTCGGTGCCGTGGGCGACCTTGCCGCCGTACAGGTCGGGGGCGAGCGCCACGAAGCCCGCGGCGGCGAGGCGGTCGCAGACGTCGACGATGTGGTCGTCCAGGCCCCACCACTCCTGGATCACGATGACGCCGGCGCCGGAGCCGGACTCCGGGGTGGCGAGGTAGCCGTGGGCGTGGCCGCCGTTGCTGGGGAAGGTGACGTTCTGGCGGGCGTTCTCTTCGTGGGTCATGCCGCCGATCCTAGGACCCGGCTGGTGGCCCGACCTTCGAGGACGGCACCGCCACCGACTGCCCCACCGGCTCCTCCACCGGCTCGCCCGCCGGCTCGGCGTCCAGGTGCGGCAGGAGCCGGTCCAGCCAGCGCGGCAGCCACCAGTTCGCATCGCCCAGCAGCCTCATGGTGGCCGGGACGAGCATCAGGCGTACGACGGTCGCGTCGAGCAGGATCGCCGTGGCCAGGCCGACGCCCATCATCTTGACCACCGGGTCGCTGCCCAGGACGAAGCCCGAGAAGACCGCCACCATGATCAGCGCGGCCGCGGTGATGGTGCGCCCGGTGCCGGCGATCCCCGCGATCACGGCGCCGGTGTTGTCGCCGTGGCGGCGGTACTCCTCGCGCACCCGCGACAGCAGGAACACCTCGTAGTCCATCGACAGCCCGAAGAGGATCGCGAACAGGAACAGCGGGATGAACGACACGATCGGCACCGTCGACTCCACGCCGATCAGGCCGGCCCCCCAGCCCCACTGGAAGACCATCACCAACACGCCGTACGCCGCGCCGACGCTCAGCACGTTCATCACCACCGCCTTCAGCGGCACCAGCACCGACCGGAACAGCAGCGTCAGCAACAGGAACGACAGCAGCAGCACCGCCGCCACGAAGCGCGGCATCCGCTCCTGCACCCGGTCGCCGAGGTCGGCGAAGGTGGCGGTCTGGCCGCCGACGTGGGCGGTCGCCGCGGTGCCGTCGAGCACCGTCGGCAGCACCTGCGTGCGGAGTCTTGCGATGGTCTGCTGGGTGGCCTCGTCCTGGGGCGACGTGGTCGGCTGCGCCACCAGGGTCGCCACGCCTGCTTCGGGGTCGACGGTCGGCTCGGCGACCGAGGTGATGCCGGGGTCGGCGGCCACGGCCGTTGCGAGCGGGCCCACGACGGACCTGTCCCGGGAGATGTCGATCGCGACCACCAGCGGTCCGTTGGCCCCGGCGCCGAACCCGTCGGCAATCAGGTCGTAGGCCCGGCGCTCGGTCCTCGACGCGGGCTTGGTGCCGTCGTCGGGAAAGCCCAGGTCGAGCGCGAGCACGGGAGTGGCCAGGGCGACCATCAGGGTCGCCGCGCCCACGAGGTACGCCGTCGCGTGGCGGGTCACGTGGGCGCCCCACCGGTACCAGCTCGTGCTCGGCCGGTGCGCGCGGTCGTCGTCGCGTCGTCGGCGCCCGTTGATCCGGTGCCCGGCCAGGCCGAGGAGGGCCGGCAGCAGGGTGATCGAGGCGAGCACCATCACGAGCACCATCGCGGAGATGGCGACCCCGCCACCGGTCACGAACGGGATCCCGGCGACGAGCAACCCGAGGATCGCCACGACGACGGTGCCGCCGGCGAAGATCACCGCCTGTCCGGCGGTGGCCAGGGCTCGGCCGACCGACTCGGCGACCGGCATCCCCCGCGCGAGGTTCTCGCGGTGCCGGGTGACCAGGAAGAGCGCGTAGTCGATGCCGACGCCGACCCCGACCATGGCCGCGAGCTGCGGAGCCCACGCCGGGATGTCGATCAGGTAGGTCACCAGCTTCATCGAGGTGATGCCGACGACCAGGCCGAACAACGCCATCCCGATCGGCAGGCCCATCGCGACGAAGGAGCCGAAGGCGACCAGCAGCACGATCATCGCGACGACGAGCCCGGCGACCTCGCCGAGCCCGGTGGGGGCCTCCTCGAACGCGAAGAACAGGTCGCCACCGGCCTCCACCGAGTCCACCGTCAGCGACGAGTCGTCCCGCAGGTCGGCGACGGCGTCCTTGAGGTGGTCGAGGTCGGTGGCGTCGAGCCGGTCGACCGTGGGGTACTGCACGCGCACGAGCGCGATCGTGCCGTCCGGCGAGACCTCGCTGGTCGTGCCGAGCACGCGTGGGAGCGCCTCGAGGGCGGTCTCCACGGTCGCCACCTGCGCTGCGGCGTCCTCGGCCTCGACGACGACGTGGGCGGTGACGCCGCCCTCGTCGGCCCGGGCCTCGGCGAGCAGCTGCGCCGCCTGGTAGGAGTCGAGGCCGGGGGCCTCGAAGCTCTCCTCGAGGTCGCGCCCGAAGGCGACCGAGGAGGCGATGACGACGAGCGCGAGCGCGGCCCAGGTGCCGATGGCGAGCCAGGGCCGGGTGGCAGCAGACCGGCCGAGCCGGTGGAGGAGGTGCGACATGCCTCCACGGTGGCCCGGCGCGGACCGGCGTACATCGGGCCCTCGAGGGAGCGGTGACTCGGCCGAAAGGACGACACGCGGCTCCTCCTCGCGACCCGTACGACGAGGGCTCCCGCTCTCTAGGCTGGAGCGGTGCTCGCCGCCTCGATCCGCTCGGTCCTCGCCGAGCCCCGTGCCCCGGACCCGCCGCCGCGGGCGTGGTGGGACTGGACCCTGGTCGGCGCGCTGCTGGTCGCGGCCGCGGGCGAGGCGATCTTCCGCTCCGACGTGCCGGCGCGGCCCCTGGCCACCGTGGTCGCGGTCCTGGTGATCCCGGCCCTGCTGTGGCGGCGTACCCACCCGCTCCTGGCGACCGCGGTCGGCTTCGGCGGCGCGATGGTGCTGCACCTGCCGATGCTGCTCGGCGACACCGACGACGTGATGCTCTACGCCATGGTCAGCCTGCTGCTGCTGCCCTACGCCCTGTACCGCTGGGCGTCCGGCCCCGAGGCCCTGCTCGGTACGGCGATCGTCGCCGTCCCGGCCGTCGTGGGTCTCGCCACCAGCGAGACCGCCGGCGACGTGATCGGCGGCACCACCGTGCTGGTCGCGTCGTTCGCCCTCGGGGCCGCGATGCGCTACCGCGCGGTGGCGCGCCAGCGCGAGGTGCAGCAGGTCCGGGCGCTCGAGCGCGGTGAGCTCGCCCGCGAGCTGCACGACACCGTCGCGCACCACGTGTCGGCCATCGCGATCCAGGCCCAGGCGGGCCGCGCGGTGGCCGCCACCGACCCGGCCTCGGCGGTCGAGGCGCTGGCGGTGATCGAGGCGGAGGCGTCGCGGACCCTGTACGAGATGCGCACGATGGTCCGAGTGCTGCGCGACGGCGAGGCGGCCGACTACGCGCCGCAGCGAGGCGTCGGCGACCTGGACGAGCTGACCCGGATGAGCCACGTCGTGCAGGTGCACCGCGGCGGCGACCTCGCCGGTCTGCCGCAACCGGTGGAGACGGCGGTCTACCGGATCTGCCAGGAGTCGGTCACCAACGCGATCCGCCACGCGCTGCACCCCACGGCGATCAGCGTGGAGGTCACCGGCGACGTCGACGTCGTACGGTTGCGTGTGCACGACGACGGCCAGGCCGCCCGCCCCGCGACGAGCGTGGGCTACGGCGTGCTCGGGATGGCCGAACGCGCCAGGCTGCTCGGCGGTGCCTGCCAGGCCGGGCCGGACCCGCTCGGCGGCTGGACCGTCGAGGCGACCCTGCCGCGAGAGATGGCGCGCGAGGTGCGGCGGTGACCATCCGGGTGGTCGTCGCCGACGACCAGCCCCTGATCCGCACCGGGCTCACCATGATCCTCAACGCCCAGCCCGGCATCGAGGTCGTCGGCGAGGCGACCGACGGTCACGAGGCGGTCGCCGTGGCCCGCGAGCTGCGCCCCGACGTCTGCCTCTTCGACATCCGGATGCCCGGCCTCGACGGCGTCGAGGCCACCCGCATCCTCGCCGGCCCCGGCGTCGAGGACCCCCTGGCCGTCGTGGTCATCACGACCTTCGACCTCGACGAGTACGTCCACGGCGCCCTCAAGGCCGGCGCCCGCGGCTTCCTGCTCAAGGACGCGGGGCCCGAGCTGCTGGTCCAGGCGATCCACGCGGCCGCCAACGGCGACGCCCTCATCTCACCGACCATCACCCGCCGCCTGCTCACCACGCTGGCCGGCCTGGAGCGCGCCACCCCGCCTGCTCAGCCGATCGAGCCGCTCACCGAGCGCGAGGAGGAGGTGCTCCTCACCGTCGCCCGCGGCCGCACCAACGCCGAGATCGCCGACGAGCTGCACATCACCCTGAGCACGGTGAAGACCCACGTCGCCGCCCTGATGACCAAGCTTGGCGCCCGCAACCGCGTTGAGGTCGCGATGTGGGCGTACGAGACCGGGCGGGTCGGGGGGTAGGGCCGGTTAGGCGTCAATTGCGGCCACGCGCTTCGCCCGCGCCTGGTCCGGGGGCCGATGTAGTCGCGAGGTCCGTCAACCGCTGCCAGGGTGGGTCACGTCTCGACGGGTCTCAAGCCACTGTCGACGAACTTGCCGTCGGGCTCGCTGCACGGGTCCGGGTAGTACTCGGTCAGGATCCGTAGGTTGCCACGAATATTGATGCGCTCGACCATTCCTCGTTCCTTGAGTTCGCGCATCACTCGCGCGCGGACTAAGTGCGCCTCGTCGGCACCAAGGTCGAACTCGTGCATGAGCCACGGGTGGATGTCGGTCTTGAACTCGGGCCCACCCACAACGCCCTGTGTGCGCAGGTGGTCATAGACCGCGCGGGTGTAGTTGGTCATGAGAACCTCCCAGACCGAGTCTGGCAGTATCCGCTGCTAGAGACCACAGGCGAGAGCAACTAGAGGTTTGGCCAAGGACTGGTCCTATCTCACTCGCGGCGCATTGATGTGCCCCGGACTCGAAAATTCGACGTCACTGGGGGCAAGACTCAGGCGGGGCCGCACGTCCGCGACCATCAACCGACCGACGACTGCTGCTCAGGCCGCCGCAGCCGTCGCGACCAGCGCCGCGGTCGCAGCCTGCTCGCCGAGCCGGAACAACGTGCCGGTGTGGCTGAAGTCGAAGACGCGACCGCAGTCGAAGTCGTTGTCGAGGTGCAGGTGCCGCACCGTCACGCCGGCCGGGGCGGCGGGCGGCTCCTGGCGGCGTACGGTCGCGACGAGGGAGGCGATGAGGACGTCGAGCGGGTTGTGCATGACCCGCAGCGGCGCCGTCCGCGTCACGTCGAGGCCCCAGACGGTGTCGCCGGGCCGGGCGATCTCGAAGGCTCCGGCCCACGGCATGTTGGCCGAGACGCCGGCGTCGACGTGGAGTCTCGGACCGTCGGGGCCGGGGAGGTGGACGGGAGGGAACACCGCGGGCAGGGCCGCGGACGCCAGGATCGTGTCGGTCAGGTCGCCGACGTCGTGGTGGGCGGCGCGTCCGGTCGACAGGTCGGTCGTGGCGATCCGCAGCAGCGTCGGCAGCTCCTCGATGCGGCCGTCGCCGACCCACGTCGTGATGAGCGTGCGCAGCGCCGTGGGCTGGAACAGGTAGGGCCGGCGCAGGGCGACGTTGAGGGCGGCGACGTGTCGGCGGCCCATGAGGGTCCGCCCGCTCATGCCCCGCCACAGCCCCGCGAGCTCGTCGACCCGGTCCAGGGTGGGTGCGCGGGAGACGAATGCCGCGTTGAGCGAGCCGACCGAGGCCCCCACCAGCACGTCGGGCACGATCCCGGCGCCCATCAGGGCTCGCAGCATGCCGACCTGCGCACCGCCGCGAGACCCGCCTCCGGAGAGCACGAAGATGTGGCGTCCGGTGCTGCCCTGGGGTGTCGCGGGACGGCCTCGTCGTGGTCGGTTCATCGTGCTCACCTCCGGTTGGCTCTGGTCGGGTCGTGCAAGGAGAGGATCGGCAGTCCGCGGGTCCTCTGTAGGGCAGTGGCGCCGCCGACCGGCCATTCCTCACCCACCCGCCCGGGTCAGGCCCGCGCCCGGTCCGCCGACGGTGCCCTCCCGGACGGCAGAAATCAGGCACCGCCGACGCGACGAGATCGTGTTACGTTCGTCACATACACGCGCCTCTCGGGCCTAGCTGGTACGTGATGACGGGGGGCTGTCATGGACGTTCGGCATTGGCTCAGCAGGGCCGTCGCTCTCACGCTGCTGACGGCCTTGGTCAGCGTGACCCACCTGACCGCCACCGCCGCCGGTCCGATCCCCAGGGCCGCGGTGCCGAAGGTCGGGACCGTGGTGATGACCATCAGGACGCCGGCGGGGGTGCCCGGCAAGGTGCGGCTCACGTCAGCGGGCAAGACCAGGACGTTCACCAAGGCGGCCCGCGGCACGACGATCCGGGTGCGCATGCAGGTGCCGGTGGGCCGGTGGCGCGTGTCCCCGCAGCAGGTCAGCGCCGGCTCGGCCCTCTACGCCGGCTCGTCGACCAGGCAGGTCGTCCAGGTCCGTGCGGGCAGGACCAGCGCGCTCACCGTCAGCTACACCAAGAAGGCGTCGACCGGGACCCTCGTGCTCGTCATCGACGCCCCCGACGGCGTGCCCGGGACCGTGGGCCTGCAGTCGGGCAGCCAGTCCCGGGTCGCGACCAAGCCCCCCGCGGGCACGTCTGCCACCGTGCGGCTCTCGGTCCCGGCCGGGAGCTGGCGCGTGGCGCCCCGTGACGTGGTCGGCGAGTCAGCGCTCTACGCCGGCATCGCCGACAGAGCGGTGCTCTCGGTGGCCCCGGGGGGTACGGCGACGGCGACCGTCGCCTACAGCGCGGTGCCCTCGGTGCGTGACCTCCACGTGACGGCGATCGAGCCGACCCGGGTTCAGCTCGCCTGGACCGCACCGGCGGACGGCGCCGTCTACGTCGTACGCCGGGCACCCGGCACGGTCGCGCCGGCGTCGGCGACGGCCGGGAGCGCGGTCCCGGTCGACGGCCTCACCGCCACCGACACAGAGGTGATCGCGGGCCAGACGGTCACCTACTCCGTCTTCGCCCAGTCGCCCGGGTCGAGCAGCTGGGTCGGGCCGGTGTCGACGGTCGTGACCCCGCCTCCCGTCGTCGTCTCGGGCGAGACGGCAGCCGTGGTGACCGACCCGGCCACGGTGATGATCACCGACCCAGACCAGGTCGTGACCAGTGCGGCCGCGGGTCGGGTCACGGTCTCCGTGCCGGCGGGCCGCACTCCGGTGGTCGGCCAGAGCTGGGTGCTCCCGCCCGACACCGACCTGCCGACCGGCTACCTGGGCAAGGTCAGCAGCGTCGCGGCCGACGGTCGATCGGTCGCGCTCGTGCCGGCCGGGCTCGCGGACGCGTTCGACTACCTCGACATCGACGTGCCCAGCTTCGCGTCGCTGCCGGGCCGGCGGCTCGGGCCGGCCGGGCCCGGTGCGCGGGGACCTGACGCGGACCGCGGCGTCATCTCCTGCGACAGCGGTGTCGAGGGCACCCTCGCCATCGACCGCGACCTCGACCCGTACGGCGACCTGCACGCCACACTCACCACGACCGAGATCTTCGGCAAGAACATCCCGGTCGGGGCGTCGTTCGACGGCGAGTTCGGGGTGGTGGCCAACCTCGAGGCCAGCGCAACGATCGAGGGCAGCGCCGGCTGCGAGCTCGACCTCCCCAAGCTCGCCATCTGGTTCATGGCCGGTCCGGTGCCGATGGTCCTCACCGCCCAGCCGACCGGGTCGGTCGGGGTCAGCGGCACGGTGCACGAGAGCGTCGGGGTCACGGCGAGCCTCGGTGCGGAGTTCGACGGCTACTTCGGGCTCGGCGGCGACGACTACATCGACGGGCGCCTGGTCACCTCGATCGACCCGCACGCGGACGTGACGGTGGCCGGCGACCTGTCGCTCAACATCGGCGCCGTCATCGAGATCGGCATCGGCAGCGGCAACCCCAAGGCCGGTGCCCTGGTGGGGGCGCAGGCGACGTTCACGGCCCTGGACGCCCACGCCACCGCGGTCCTCGGGCAGAACTGCCTCGAGGTCAGCGCCCAGCGCAGCGTCAGCGTGGGGCTGGAGGCCAAGGCGTGGCTCGGCGACCACGAGGTCACCACGTCGTTGGACGTCCCGTTCCTCAACGGCAGCGCCGACTGGGGCAGCAGCCCCTGGACCTATCCCAGCACCTGCGCCCCGGCGGAGTACCGCATCGCCAGCGGCTCGGTGCAGGTCTCGTCGAGCTGGTCGGGCGGGTGCGACAACGACGGCTACTGCGACGACTCCGACCCCGAGACGTCGTACAGCTCCACCTCGTCGGAGACCAGCGCCGCGTCGTTGCGGGTGGCCGACGGCGGTGGTGACTGGGTGCCGCGCTTCGCCAGCGACCCCGACGTGCGCGACTTCCTGCAGGCGCCCATGGTCTTCGACTCCTGGAGCTACGACGCGCAGCAGGGCTACCACTGGAGCGGCTACGGCTGCAGCGAGACCTGGACCCAGCAGACCGTCGGGCCGGTGCAGTTCGGGGGAGCGTTCTGGCAGTCCGGGGTGGCGACCGCCCCGCTGGCCGACCAGGGACTTCAGGCGGACCTGCTCGACTACAGCTACGGCTGGAACGACCTGCCGGTGGGCGACTGGACCGACACGTGGTGGTGGTGGTCGCTCGGGGCGTGGGACACCGACTACGCCAACGAGTACCCCCGGGTGCCGTTGCGGGACTCCTACTCCGGGTCGGCGTCGTGCGGCTGGGAGCCGTGGCAGAGCGACGTCTACTACCTCAACCTCGAGAACCTGGCGGCCAACAGCTACTGGTGGTCGCCCGACCAGGCGAGGCTGGCCAGCTCCGACGCCACGACGACCGCGCTGGACGGGTGCACCCCCACCGCCTGCCGGTGGCAGGTCGAGGGCACCGACACCTACGAGTTCAGGTCGAGGATCGGCGAGTGTTCCTGCGGGGCCACCGGCGACGGCAGCACGACCATCTCCTGGTCGTTCGTGGTCGAGAGCAGGGAGCCTCAGCCCGCCGGCAGGTCCTGACCCGCGACCAGGTCGGGCGCGGGGAGCGGACCGAGCGAGCGGTCACGGGCGGCCTCGAGGCCGGCGGCGGCCTCGATCAGCGTGGGCTCGCTGCCCGCGGTGCCCCAGAACGCGACCGCGACGGGCAGCCCGTCCGCGAGCTGGACCGGCACCGTGAGCAGCGGGTAGCCCGCCATGGCGGCCGGCTGCGAGCACGACCCGGCATCGAGCAGCTCGTCGTCAGCGGTCTCGATCGGCGGGGCCGGGGCGTACGCCGGGGTCAGCAGCGCGTCGAGGTCGTGCGCGGCCAGTGCGCGGTCGATGCCGTCGGTGCGCGAGACCTGGCGGCAGCGGGCCAGGGCGGCGGCGTACTCGCTGCTGTTGACGCCGGGCACGGTCAGGGCCCGCTCGAGCAGCGACTGCCCGAAGCGCGACAGCTCGCGGTCGGCGTGGCGCAGGTTGAAGTCGATGACGTCGGCCACGGTGCGCGGGGTGTCACCGGTGCGGGTCGCGAGGTAGTCGAGCAGGCCGGCGGGGAACTCCGCGAGCATCACCGCGAGCTCGTCGTCCCAGCCGACCGTGGCCAGGGCGCCGAGGTCGACGTCGTCGACGACGACGGCGCCGGCCGCCGAGAGCAGGCGCAGCGCCTCCTCGCCCGCGGCGTCGGCGCCGGCGGAGTAGCCCCACCACGGGGCGCGCGGTACGCCGATCCGCTTGCCGGCCAGGCGGCCCTCGACCGCGTGCGCGGCGTAGTCGACGCCGGTCTCGGCCATGGCCGTGAGGAGGGCGGCGGCCTCGGCGACGGTCGCGGTCATCGGGCCGGGGGAGTCCATCGACGCCGCGATCGGCACGACGCCGCGCGTCGAGACGGTGCCGACGGTGGGCTTGAGCCCGACGCAGCCGTTGAACGCCGCCGGGCAGGTGATCGAGCCGTCGGTCTCGGTGCCGACGGCCAGGCGCACCAGGCCCGCACCGACCGCCGCGCCGCTGCCCGAGCTCGAGCCCCCGGCCGAGCGGTTCAGGGCGTAGGGGTTGCGGGTCAGGCCGCCGTAGCCGCTCCAGCCCGAGGTCGACTCGTCGTCGCGGAAGTTGGCCCACTCGCTGAGGTTGGCCTTGCCGACGACGACCAGCCCGGCCGCGCGCAGGCGGCGTACGAGCGGGGCGTCGGCGGCCGGCGGGTCGGCCGCCGCCAGCGCGAGCGACCCGGCGGTCGTGGCCAGCCCGGCGGTGTCGATGTTGTCCTTCACCAGCACCGGCCGGCCGTGCAGCGGGCCCCGCACCCCGGTGGCCGCCTCGCGGTCGCAGGCGTCGGCCTGGTCCAGCGCCGTGGGGTCGAGAGTGCACACGGAACGGATGTGGGGGTCGATCTCGGCGATACGGGCCAGGGTGTGCTCGACCTGCTCGCGGGACGTCTGCTTCACGCCGCGAACCTACGTGGTGTCGGATGGTGCCGACCGCACCCCCGTGGAAGGAACCCGCCATGCCCGCGTACGTCGTCCTGTTCCCCGCCGACGACGAGGTCGAGTGGCAGGCTGCCGACCAGGCCACGCAGCAGGTCACCTACGACACCGACGCGGAGTTCGCCCGCCTCCTGGCCGCCGCCGGCGGCCGGATCACCGGCGGTGCCGGCCTCGCCCCGAGCAGCGCGACCCGCACCCTGCGCCGCGGGTCGGGGCCGGACCCGGTGGTCACCGACGGCCCTCACGCCGCGGGGCCCGCGCAGCTGGCGGGCTTCTTCCTCGTCACCTGCGACGACCTCGACACCCTCGTCGAGGCGGCGCGGGTGCTCACCCGGGTGCACCCGGTGGTGGAGGTCCGTCCGGTCGACGAGGACTGACCGGAGTCGGGCGACCGACGAGCCGTCACCCACCCACGAGCTCGAGCGTCCCGAGGTCGCGGATCGCGGCGCACGACCGCTCGACCATCGTGGCGAACATTCGGTCCCCGCGCTCGGTGCGGCCGGTGTAGACGCAGCCGAGCACCGCGATGAGCGGGCCCTGCAGCATCGAGGTGCGGTAGTCGAGCCAGCACTCGTCGAGGTCGTAGCCGGTGACGCCGTGGCCCAGCAAGCCCTGGTGGTACGTCGCCACGACCGCCGCCTCGTGGGCGCGGCGCAGGCTCGGGTCGAGGCCGGTGCCGAGCAGGAAGCCGAGGTCACGCAGCGGGGGTGCGAGCGACGTGGTCTGCCAGTCGACGGCCACGCAGCCGGGCCCGCCGTCGGTGCGGAACATCAGGTTGTCGAGCCGGTAGTCGCCGTGCACCAGCGCGAATCGGGTGGCGCGCGCGAGCAGCCACGGGCCGGCCCGCACGGCGCTCGCGCGCAGGGTCTCCTGGTCCTCGGCCGACAGCCCACGACCGGCGTCGGAGAGGTAGAGCTCGACCGACGGGGCGTAGATCTCGGCGAGCAGGTCGGCGTCCTCCTGCTGGCTCAGGCTCAGGCCCTCGAGGTCGAGCAGCGACGCGTCGCACCACCGCGGGCCGTGCAGGCCCGCCAGGTTGCGGGCCGCGTCGTGGGCCTGCCCGGGCGTGCAGCCGGCGAGCTGGTCGCCCTGCTCGTGGTCGACGAGGTCCTCCAGCAGCAGCACGACCTGCGCGCTCGCCTCGTCGTACGCCGCGTGGTGGCAGGCCGGCACCCGGATGGCGACCGTCGGCGCGATCTCCTCGTAGAAGCGGACCTCGCCGCGGTAGGCGCCGCCGACCAGTGCGCGGGCGGCCGGGTCGGCGGAGCCCAGCTTGGCCAGCACGCTCGGGGGCACCCCGTCACCGGTCAGCGTGAGCCGGTGGCACTCGCCCATCTGCCCGGTGCCGACCCGGGTGGCGGTGACGGTGTCGACGCTCGCGCCGAGCGCCTCTGAGAGCCACGCCGCGTCGAGGTCGTCGACGCCCGCGATCACCGTCGGCCCCAGCCGGGGTTGGCGGGCAGTGCTGACGATGCTTCCAGCGCGGTGGGCCGGATCGCCCGGTAGGCCTCGAGGACCGGCGCCAGCTCGGTGGGCGTCGCGCCGTGCAGGATCACGCTGTCGGCGCCCGCGTCGAGCTGGTCGACCACCCGGCGCGCGCACTGCGCGGCCGAGCCCGTCGCGGCGGCCGCCAGCCAGGCGTCGGGCAGCACCTCGGCGAGGTGGAGCAGCTCGTCGGTCGTGCCGATGGCGTCGAAGGCGCCGGGGTAGCCCTGCACCAGCGGGTCGCCGCGGAAGCGCTCGTAGTCGGCCAGGTCCCAGCCGTTGGCCCTGACCAGGACCTCGCCGTAGCCGGTGAGGTAGGTCGCCAGCCGCCCGACGAGCTTGCGCAGCCGCTGCTCCTCGGGGATCGACTCCTCGACCGTGGCGAGCACCGCCCAGACGCGCACCGAGGCGGGGTCGCGGCCGGCCTCCTCGGCCGCGCGGCGTACGACGGCGACCGAGTGGGCGAGGGTCTCGTCGGTGAGGAAGGTGTGCAGCACGACGGCGTCGGCGACCCGGCCGGCGAGCTCGAGCGACCGGTCGCCGATGGCCATGAGCATCACCGGGACGTCCTCGTCGAAGGAGCTGTCCTGGCTGAGGTAGGGGTAGTGGCCGGCCGGGCCGTCGTGGCCGAACCCCTCGCCGTGCCAGAGCCGTCGGTAGATGCCGATCGCGTCCTCGAGCTGCGCCGAGGTGATCCGCGGCAGCCCCATCACGTCCCACAGCAGGTCGAACCCGCGGCCGAGGCCCAGGGCGTAGCGCCCGCCCGACATGCGGTGCAGCGTCGTGGCCATGGTCGCGGTGACCAGCGGGTGGCGTGTCGAGTGGTTGGTCGCGGCGGTGCCGACCCCGAGAGCACTGCTCGCAGCCACGGCGGCGCCCGCCAGCACGCCTGCGTCCTTGACGTTGAAGCGTTCGGAGAGGAACACGCTGCCGAGGCCGAGCCGCTCGCCGAGGCGCACCTCGTCGAGCAGGTCGCGCGGCGAGGCGGAGTGGCCCGCCAGGCCGTAGAACCCCAGCTCGGTCAGGGCTTCAGTGGACATGGACGTGCTCCCAGCCTCGGACGGTGGACGTGTGGGCGCGCACCGAGCGCTCGTGCTCGACCACCCACGTCGGGTGGTGGGCGAGCAGTGCGGTCAGGGCGACCCGGCTCTCCAGACGCGCCAGCGCGGCCCCGAGGCAGAAGTGGACGCCGTAGCCGAACGACACGTGGTGCTCGATCACCCGGCGTACGTCGAACCGGTCGGCGTCGGGGTAGGCGCGCTCGTCACGGCCCGCCGACGACGTGAGCAGCAGGACCTTGGAGCCGGCCGGGATCGTCACGCCGTGCAGGGTCATCGCCCGCTTGGTCCAGCGCCCCTGCACCGGGGAGGGCCCCTCGAAGCGCAGCAGCTCCTCGACGGCGCGGGGCACCAGGGACGGGTCGGCGGCGAGGAGGGCGCGCTGGTCGGGGTGCTGGTCGAGCAGCACCGCGGCCCAGCCGATCAGGCGGCCGACGGTCTCGGTGCCCGCGGTCGCCAGGAGCATCGCGAACTCGACGCACTCGCGCCGAGTCAGGTCGCTGCGCAGGAGGCCGGACAGCAGGTCGTCGGCCTGGTCGTCGGCCGGAAGGGCGGCCCGCCGCTCGAGCAGGTCGGTGAGGTAGGCGTCGAGCTCGCCCATCGCGGCCCCGGCGACGTCGTTGAACATGCCGACGTCGGGCAGCGCGTAGAACATCGTGTCGATGACCGTGCGGACCTGCTCGCCGTCGTCCTCGGGGACGCCGAGCAGCCGGGTCATCACCATCGACGGCAGGAGCGCGCCGAAGTCCTGCACGAGGTCGAAGGGCTCGCCGGGGGTCCAGGGCGCCAGCAGGTCGTCGCAGATCGCCGCGATCTCGCCCTCGAGCCGGGCGGTGCGTCGAACGGTGAAGGCGCGGGCGACCTGCGAGCGCAGCCGGGTGTGGGCCGGCGGGTCGGTCAGGATCATCATCCCCGACTGCAGCTCCTGCTCGGAGAGGAACTCCAGCACGTTGCCGTGCGCCGAGCTGAAGGTCGCGGTGTCGCGCAGGGCCATGGCCACGTCGTCGTAGCGCGACAGCGCCCAGAAGCCGAGCCGCTCGTGGTGGTAGACCGGCGCCTCGTCGCGCATCCGCCGCCACACGTCGTACGGCGCCACGTCGAGCGCGGCGTCCGTCGGGTCGTAGTCGATCGGGAGGCGGTCGATCGGGGGGCTGGACACCTGTCCAACGTATCTGGACACGTGTCCAGCTGACTAGGGTGCGAGACTCGCCGGGTGCGAGCCGTGGTCGTCGACGCCGTCCGAGCCCGACCCGAGGTGCGCGAGGTGCCCGACCCCGTCGCCCCGCCGGGCGGGGTGGTCGTCGAGGTGCGCGCGACAGGGCTGTGCCGCAGCGACTGGCACGCCTGGGCCGGCCACGACGACATCGCACTCCCCCACGTGCCCGGCCACGAGCTGGCCGGCGTCGTCGTCGAGACCGGCGCCGGGGTCGAGCGGTGGGGAGTCGGTGACCGCGTCACCGTGCCGTTCGTCTGCGGCTGCGGGCGCTGCGACTGGTGCCGCGCGGGCGACGCGCAGGTCTGCCCCGACCAGCAGCAGCCCGGCTTCACCCACTGGGGCTCGTACGCCGAGCGCGTCTCGCTCCACGCCGCCGACGTCAACCTCGTGGCCCTGCCCGAGCGGGTCGGGTTCGTCGCGGCGGCGAGCCTGGGGTGCCGGTTCGCGACGGCGTACCGCGCGCTGGTCGGACGGGCGCGGGTGCTCCAGGGGGAGTGGGTCGCGGTCGTCGGCGCCGGGGGTGTCGGGCTCAGCGCGGTGATGGTGGCGCGGGCCCTGGGCGCCCGGGTCGTCGCGGTCGACCGCACCGCCGAGGCGCTCGCGGTGGCCACGACGCTGGGCGCCGAGCACGTCGTCCTCGCCGACGGGGTGGATGTGCCTGCCGCCGTCACCGACCTCACCGGCGGCGCCCACGTCGCCGTCGACGCCGTCGGCAGCGAGCAGACCTGCGCCGACGCGATCCACAGCCTGCGCCGGCGCGGCCGACACGTGCAGGTCGGCCTGCTGCCGCCCGTCGCGGGCCACCCACGGGTGCCGATGGACCGCGTGATCGCGTGGGAGCTCGACCTGCTCGGCAGCCACGGCATGGCCGCGGCCGACTACCCCGCGATGCTCGCGCTCATCGAGATCGGGCGGCTGCGACCCGAGCTGCTCGTCGAGCGCACCGTCGGGCTCGAGGAGGCGGCGTCGCTGCTGCCCGACCTCGACCGGGCCACGGTGGCCGGGATGACGGTGGCCGAACCCACCCGCTGACGCCATCTGGTTGGCTTGTCCCCATGACGCGACTGCTCCTCCTCGGTTCCGGCGAGCTCGGCCGCGAGGTGGCCCTCGAGGCTGCCCGCCTCGGCATCGAGGTGGTCGCCGCCGACCGCTACGACGGCGCGCCCGCCATGCTCGTCACCCCGCACCGCCGCGTGCTCGACATGACCGACCCCGAGGCGCTGAGCGCGCTGGTCCACGAGGTGCAGCCCGACCTCGTGGTGCCCGAGGTCGAGGCCCTGGCCACCGAGGCGCTGCTGGCCCTCGAGGAGGCCGGCACCCACGTCGTACCGACCGCCCGGGCGACCCGTCTGACCATGGACCGCGAGGGCATCCGGCGCCTGGCCGCCGAGGAGCTGGGCCTGGCCACCTCGCCGTACCGCTTCGCCTCGAGCGAGGAAGAGTACGTCGCCGCGGTCGCCGAGATCGGCACGCCGTGCGTGGTCAAGCCCGTGATGAGCTCCAGCGGCAAGGGCCAGTCGACGGTGCGCCCCGGCGACGACCCGCTGACCGCCTGGGCCTACGCCCGCGACAACGCTCGGGTGCAGGGTCGGCCGGTCATCGTCGAGGGCTTCGTCGACTTCGTCTACGAGATCACCCTGCTCACCGTCAGCCACGCCGGCGGCATCACCGTGTGCCCGCCGGTCGGGCACGTGCAGGAGGCCGGCGACTACCGCGAGTCGTGGCAGCCGCACCCGATGAGCGCCGTCGCGCTCGAGCGCGGCGAGGAGATCGCCCGCACCGTCGTCGCCGCCCTCGGCGGTCACGGCCTCTTCGGCGTCGAGCTCTTCGTCACCGCCGACGACGAGGTGCTCTTCAGCGAGGTATCGCCCCGGCCCCACGACACCGGCATGGTCACGATGATCAGCCAGCCGACCAGCGAGTTCGCGCTGCACGTGCGCGCGATCCTCGGCCTGCCGGTGCGCCCCGACGACGTCGCCGTGACCACCCCGTCGGCCTCCGCGGTCGTGCTCGGCACCGAGTCCGGCACCCCGTCGTACGCCGGCCTCGACGCCGCGCTGGCGGTGCCGACCGCGCAGGTGCGGGTCTTCGGCAAGCCGACCTCGCACCCCGGACGCCGGCTCGCCGTCGCACTCGCCCAGGGCGACACCATCGACCAGGCGCGCGAGCGGGCGCGAGAGGCCGCGGCCGCCGTACGGGTCAGCATGCGCTGACCTCCGCTGACGGTGTGTGCCGACTTTGGTCAGTAGCTGTGCGAGCAAGGACACCCACCCGGTCAGGACCCGGTCAGGACCCGGCCAGGACGCGAGCAGCGAGCTCGACGAGCAACTCGGCGTCCGACACCGCCTTGCTCGCCTTGGTGTGGTCGACGAGCTTGCTCGAGTACTGCGCCGGAGTCTTGGTGGACAGAAGGGATCTCAGTGCCTTCGCTGCTCCGGCTGCCTCCGGTCGGTGACCGAGTGCGGTCCTGAGCTCGGTGACTGCCTGCCGATGGTCGTCGGTCTTGGCGGTGCGCCCGCTGAGTACTGTGCAGATCGCGTCCTTGGCGCTGATGCCGGCGTGCACCGCGTTGGAGGCAGCCGCGTTGTCAGCGCCGTTGAGGGCGGACTCGGCGACGAGGAGGAACTGACGCGCCTTGTCCAGGTAGTCGCGGGCGGTCGCGCGGTGCTCTGCAGTGCTCATCGTGACGCGGCGGCGGTCCGAGTGAAGGACGGCTTGTCACCATGGAGCACGATGCCGTCACGCATGATGTCGACGACGACGCGCTCTCCCATTGCGTGCATCGTGGCGAGTTGGGCGGGGGTGAACACGAGCACGTCGCAGTCGTTGCCGAACCGTGAGCTCACCAGGTCCGACAGCGTGGTGGCGAGCTCGTTGTCGGTGTCGGGGTCGCTTGCGACGACGGCCAGGTCGACGTCGCTCGTCGGGCCACTCTCGCCGCGCGCCGTGGACCCGAAGAGCAGCACGGAGTCGACCCGATCGGCCGGCAGGTCCTGCGACCAGGTCGCGACCGTTCGGCGGAGCGCGTCGAGCGGGTCGGCGAGGCGCCGGAGCAGGTCGATCGCGTAGTGGTCGTCCGCGACCCGGTGGATGACTGATGCCCCTACCCGTTGGGACTCGAGCACGCCTGCTGCCGACAGCCGGTGCAGGGCCTCCTGCACGGGTCTCAGACTGTGTCGGTCGGCGACCATCGCGTGCACCTGGCGTCCCGACAAGGGGACCTGGGTGCGCAGCAGGACCGTCAACACCGAAGCCGACGCCCCCGGGAAGAGAGCGCTCAACGGTTGCGCGAAGTCCATATGACTATCTTAGCAGTCACATGACTACATCACGCATCAAGCGATGCGACAGGTAGTCGTTCAGAGCGAGCTGATCTCCCCGTCGCCGCCGGTCTTCTTGTCGAGCGAGCGGGCGATGATCATGCGCTGGATCTGGTTGGTGCCCTCGAAGATCTGCATGACCTTGGCCTCGCGCATGTAGCGCTCGACGGGGTAGTCGCGGGTGTAGCCGGCGCCGCCGAGCGCCTGGACCGCGTCGGTGGTGACCTTCATGGCGCCGTCGGTGGCGACGAGCTTGGCGACCGACGCCTCGCGGCCGAACGGGAGGCCGGCGTCGCGCAGGCGGGCGGCGTGCAAGGTGGTGGCGCGCGCGGTCTGGATCGTGGCCTCCATGTCGGCCAGGAGGAACCCGAGACCCTGGTGGTCGAGGATGCGCTTGCCGAAGGTGGTGCGCTCGCGGGCGTAGGCCAGGGCGTGGTCGAGCGCTCCCTGGGCCAGGCCGGTGGCGACGGCGGCGATGCCGAGACGGCCGGCGTCGAGGCCGGCCAGGGCGATCTTGAGGCCGTCGCCCTCGGCACCGAGGCGGCGCTCGGCGGGGACGCGGACGCCGTCGAAGCGCATGGTCGTGGTGTGGGAGGCGGTCAGGCCCATCTTGCGCTCGGGCGGGTCCGAGGACAGCCCGGGAGCGTCGCCGGGGACCAGGAAGCACGAAATGCCGCGGGCGCCGTCGTCGGAGGTGCGGGCCATGACCTTGTAGAAGTCGGCGTTGCCGCCGTGGGTGGTCCAGGCCTTGGCGCCGTCGATCACGTAGCCGTCGCCGTCACGCCGTGCGGTGGTGCGCATGGCGGCGGGGTCGGAGCCGGCGTGGGCCTCCGACAGGCAGTAGGCGCCGAGCAGGTCGCCGGCGAGCATGTCGGGCAGCCACTGCTGCTTCTGCTCCTCGGTGCCCTGGGTGTAGAGCCCGAAGCAGGACAGCGCGTGCACCGACACCCCGACGCCCACCGAGGCCCAGACCGCGCCAATCTCCTCGAGCACCTGGAGGTAGACCTCGTAGGAGAGCCCGCCGCCGCCGACGTCCTCGGGGTAGGGAAGGCCGAGGATCCCGGTCTTGCCGAGCATGCGGAACACGTCGCGGGGGAAGGTCTCGGTGGCCTCGGCCTCGGCGACCTGGGGTGCGAGCTCCTGGGTGCAGATGTCGCGCACCAGGCGCAGCAGGTCGGCGTGCTCTTCGGTGTCGAGGACTCGGCGTGCAGGCATGCCTCCGAGGTTAGCCGCCGCCACCCGCCCGTCCGGATCTGGTTGAGTGCCCTCATGAGCGACGAAGCCCAGCCCGCCGTCCTGGTCGAGGCCCGCGACGGGGTCCAGGTCATCACCATCAACCGACCGGAGGCGCGCAACGCCCTCAACGGGGACGTCGCACGCGGCATCGCCGCGGCCGTCGACGAGCTCGACGCGAGCGACGAGCTGTGGGTGGGGGTGCTCACCGGCGCCGGCGGCACGTTCTGCTCCGGCATGGACCTCAAGGGCTTCCTCACCGGTGACCTGCCGCTGGTCGAGGGGCGCGGCCTGGGTGGCATCACCGAGCGGCCGCCGCGCAAGCCGCTGATCGGCGCCGTCGAGGGGTACGCCGTCGCCGGCGGCTTCGAGCTGCTGCTGGCCTGCGACCTCGTCGTCGCCGCCGAGACCGCCAAGCTCGGGGTGCCGGAGGTCAAGCGCGGGCTGGTCGCCGGCGCCGGTGCGGCGATGCTGCTGCCGCAGCGGATCCCGCCGGCCATCGCGCTCGAGATGCTGCTCACCGGCGACCCGATCACCGCCACGCGCGCCGCCGAGCTCGGCCTGGTCAACCGCGTCGTGCCCCAGGGCGAGGCCCTCGACGGGGCGCTCGTGCTGGCCAAGGCGATCGCCGCCAACGGGCCGCTCGCCGTCGCGACCACCAAGCGCGTCGCGCTCGAGTCTCCTGACTGGTCGCACGCCGAACGCTGGGCCAAGCAGGGCGAGATGATGATGCCGGTCTTCGGCTCCGCCGACGCCACCGAGGGCGCGACGGCGTTCGCCGAGAAGCGACCGCCGAGGTGGACCGGCAAGTAACGCCACGGTGGTCTCGTGACGGTTGCGAGCGCAACCTCCTCGACCGACGTGTGGCCCGGTCGTCGTACGACGTGTGGTGACGTCGTACGCCGACCTACAGGCCGGCGACCGAGCCCGCGTCGACGCGGTAGTTGGCGCCGTTGACGAAGGACGCGAGCGCGGAGCAGAGGAAGACGACGACGGCGGCGACCTCCTCGGGCTGGCCGCGGCGGCCGAGCTCCATGTAAGGACGTTCCTCGGCGAGGAACGACTCGACGGCCTCGTCGAAGGACGTGCCCTTCTCGTCGGCGCGCTTCTCCATCATCTTGTCGGTCATCGGGGTCTCGACGAACGCCGGCGAGACCGAGTTGATGAGCAGGCCCTCGTCGGCGTACGACCGGGCGAGGCCGCGGGCGAAGGAGAGCAGGCCGGCCTTCGACGCGCAGTAGGGCAGCTCGTCGTCGTAGGGCTGCACGGCGTCCTCGCTGTTGATGTAGACGATCCGGCCCCAGCCGCCGTGGCGCAGGCTCGGCAGGAACGCGCGCGTCACGCGGACGGCCGAGAGCAGGTTGGTGTTGATGGCCTCGACCCAGTCGTCGTCGCTGATCTCGTGGAAGGGGCCGGTCGCACCGGTGATCCCGGCACCGCTCACGAGGATGTCGACCTCACCGGCCAGGTCGGCCACCGTCGCGGCGAGGTCCTGCGCCGCGGCGTCGCTCGACAGGTCGCACGCCACCGTCAGCGGTCGGGGCAGACCCTCGGGCAACCAGGCCGCCGCGTCGTCGAGGTCGTCCTTGTCGAGGTCGACCATGACCACCTGCACGCCCTCCTCGAGGAGCATCCGGGTGATGTGGCGGCCCATGCCTCCGGCGCCACCGGTGACGACGGCCGTCTTGCCTCTGATTCCCAGGTCCATCACCCCACCGTGGCTCACCCGTACGCGCGCGTGGTCACCCCCACAGGTGTCCGGACGTGCCGAAAGGGTTGCCTAGGTTCGTCAGGTGACCCACTACGACTTCCTCATCGTCGGCGGCGGCATGGTGGCCGACGCCGCGGCCAGGGGCATCCGCGAGCAGGGCTCGACCGGCAGCATCGGCGTCCTCGGCGACGAGCCGACGCCGCCGTTCCCGCGTCCGGCGCTGTCGAAGAAGCTCTGGACCGACCCCGACTTCACCGTGGCCGACGCCGACCCGGGCACCGCCGACGAGACCGGCGCCCACGTCACCCTCGACACCCGCGTCATCAGCGTCGACCCCGAGGCCCACGAGGTGACGACCGAGGCCGGCGAGACCGTCGGCTACGGCGCCCTGCTCATCGCCACCGGCGGCCACCCCACGCGACTCGACGGCCTCGAGCCGAGCGACCGGGTGCTCTACTACCGCACCCTGACCGACTACCACCGGTTGCGCGAGCTCGTCGACGTCGACCCCAAGCCGCACGTGGCGGTCGTCGGCGGCGGCTACATCGGCTCCGAGATCGCTGCAGCCATGGTCGGCGAGGGCTGTCGCGTCACGTTGCTGCACCCCGACGACGTGCTCGGGCAGTCGACCTACCCGCCGCGGCTGGCGCAGGACTTCGAGGCGCTGTTCACCGACGCGGGCGTCGACGTGCGCGGCGGCACCCGCGTCGAGGGCGGTCTGCAGGCCGACGACGGCGTCTCGCTGCGGCTGCCCGGAGGCGAGACCCTCGAGGCCGACGTCGTCGTCCTCGGTCTCGGCATCCGCCCGTCGGGTGAGCCGATCAGCGACGCCGTCGAGCGCGCCGACGACGGCGGCATCGTCGTCGACGAGCGGCTGGCCACCACCGCCCCCGACGTGTACGCCGCCGGCGACGTCGCGCAGTACCCCGACAAGATCCTGGGTCGCCGCCGCGTCGAGCACGTCGACAACGCCGACTCCATGGGCGCGGCGGTCGGCCGCATCATGGCCGGCTCCGACGAGACCTACGACCACACCCCGATGTTCTACTCCGACCTCTTCGGTCACGGCTACGAGGCCATCGGCACCCTCGACTCCTCGCTCGAGACCGTCGAGGACCGCTTCGCCAGCGGCGACGGCGGCGACGACGACGACGAGAGCGTCGTCGTCTACTACCTGACCGACGACGAGGTCGTCGGTGTCCTGCTCTGGGACTGCGACGGGGGTCTCGACGACGCGACCGCCCTGCTCGCCTCCCACACCCGGCCGGCCGACGCGCACGACCTCGTCGGCCGGATCCGCCCCCAGAAGGAGAACGCATGACCACCACCGTCACCGCCCTGTCCGTCCCGGAGGCGGGCGCCGCCTTCGAGACCGTCGACCTCGAGCGTCGCGACCTGCGACCCGACGACGTCCGCATCGACGTCAGCTGGGCCGGCATCTGCCACTCCGACATCCACCAGGCCCGCGACGAGTGGGGCCAGGGCATCTACCCGATGACCCCCGGCCACGAGATCGTCGGCACCGTCGCCGAGGTCGGCTCCACGGTCACCGACCACGCCGTCGGCGACCGGGTCGGGGTCGGCTGCTTCGTCGACGCCTGCCTCGAGTGCGAGGCCTGCCGCGACGGCGAGGAGCAGTTCTGCAGCAAGGGCGTCATCCAGACCTACAGCTCGCGCGGCTACGACGGCGAGGTCACCGCCGGCGGCTACAGCCAGCAGGTCGTGGTCCGCGACCACTTCGTCATCAAGGTGCCCGCCTCCTACGCAGACGACGACCTCGCGGGCGTCACGCCCCTGCTGTGCGCCGGCATCACGACCTACAACCCCCTCAAGCGCTACGGCGTGGGCGAGGGGTCGAAGGTCGGCGTCATCGGAATGGGCGGCCTGGGCCACGTCGCGGTCAAGATCGCCGCGGCCCTCGGCGCCGAGGTCAGCGTGCTCAGCCGCACCGACGCCAAGGAGGCCGACGGCAAGGAGTTCGGCGCGACCCACTACGTCGCCACCGCCGACGAGTCGGTCTTCGACGACCTCGCCGGGCACTTCGACCTGCTGATCAACACCGTGGGCGACGCCGTCGACCTCGACGCGTTCCTCGGCACGCTGGGCCGCGGCGGCACGATGGTCTACCTCGGCGCCCCGAGCGAGTCGCTCGACATCGGTGCCTTCTCCCTGCTGGGGATGCGCCGCGCGGTGGCCGGCTCGATGGTCGGCGGCCTCGCGCAGACCCAGGAGATGCTCGACTTCTGCGCCGAGCACGACATCACCGCCACGGTCGAGGTCATCTCGGCCGACCAGGTCGGTGACTACTACGACAAGGTCGTCGCCGGCGACGTCCGCTACCGCGCCGTCATCGACGTCGCCACCCTGGGCGCGACCAGGTGACCGAGCCGGGCACGCCCGCGCCGCACGTCGTGGTCCTCTTCGGGGCCAACGGCGACCTGGCCAAGCGGATGATCTACCCCGCGCTGGCCAGGCTCGGTGCGGCCGGGCGGCTGCCCGCGGCGTACGCCGTGGTCGGCACCGGGCGCCACGACGTCGACGACTACGCCGGCGTGATCAGCGAGTCGATCGCCGATTCTACCGACGGCGAGAACACTGATCTCGCCGAGCGGGCGACGTTTCAGACCTCCGACGCCGACGACGGCGCCGACCTGGCCAAGGCCGTGCAGGAGGCCGAGCAGAAGGTCGCCGCCGAGGCCGGCGTCGACGTCGACGACGTACGCCGTCTGGTCTACCTCTCGGTGCCGCCCGGCTCGATGACCGACATCGTCGCGATGCTCGGTCGTGAGGGCATCACCGACCGCGCCCGACTGGTCGTCGAGAAGCCGTTCGGCCTCGACCTGGAGACCTCCCGCGAGCTCGACGCCGCGCTCAAGGACGTCGTCCACGAGGACGAGGTCTTCCGCGTCGACCACTTCCTGGGCAAGGAGGCCGTGCAGAACGTGCTGGCCCTGCGGTTCGCCAACCGCCTCTTCGGCACGCTCTGGCACCGCGACCACGTCGAGTCGGTGCACATCGACGTGCCCGAGACCCTCGAGCTCGAGGGCCGCGGCAGCTTCTACGAGACCGTCGGCTGCCTGCGCGACATGGTGACCACCCACCTGAGCCAGATCCTGGGCTTCGTCGCCCTCGACCCGCCCGCCGACCTCACCGCAGAGGCGGTGCGCGACGCCAAGGCGGCCGTCTTCCAGGCGCTGCGCCCGTTCTCCAAGGAGCACGCGGTGTTCGGGCAGTTCGACGGCTACCGCGACGACGACGACGTCGACGACGACTCCGAGGTGGAGACCCTCGTCGCGCTCACGGCGTACGTCGACAACGAGCGCTGGCGCGACGTGCCCTTCCACCTGCGCACCGGCAAGGCGATGGCCGACGACCGGCGCACGGTCACGGTGCGCTTCCGCGAGCCCGAGCCGGCGCTGTTCGGCAGCACCGGTGACGGCGGGCACCCGCACGAGCTGGTCCTCGACCTCAGCGACGACGCCAAGGTCGCCGTCGAGGTGCGCGGCAAGCGCCCCGGGCCCGAGCTCGAGGTCGCGCCCGCGACGCTGACCCTCGACTACGCCGACGACTTCCCCGACGACGACCCGCTGGCCGCCTACGAACGCATCCTGCTCGACGTCTTCCACGGCGACCAGCTGCTCTTCGCCCGCGCCGACGAGGTCGACCGGCTGTGGCAGGTCGGTCAGCCGCTGCTGGAGGACCCGCCGCAGACGCAGACCTACGAGCCGGGCTCCTGGGGCCCGACGCCGCCGTGGGAGCACACGGCGTGAGCGAGTGGCTGCCGATCGCCGGTCACGGCCTGGTCGGCGACCTGCGCACCTGCGCGCTGGTCGGCATCGACGCCACGATCGACTGGTTCTGTGCCGGTCGTTTCGACTCTGCCAGCGTGTTCGGCAGCCTGCTCGACCCCGACGCCGGCTCGTGGACGATGGAGCCTGTCGACGGGGCGACCTCGACGCACCAGTTCTACCTGCCCGACTCCACCATCCTCATCACGCGCCTGCTCACCGAGGAGGGCGTCGCCGAGGTGCAGGACTTCATGCCGGTCCTGCGCCCCGACGACCCCGACCACCGCCAGCGCCTCGTGCGCCGCGTGGTCGGCGTACGCGGCACCACGACGGTCCGCACGCGGCTGGCCGCCCGGCCCGACTACGGGCGGGTCACCCCCGAGATCGAGGAGACCGACGACGGGCTGCTGATCACCGGTGACGGCGTGAGGCTGGGGCTGACGACGTCGGCCGACCTCGAGGTCGACGGCGGCGACGTGCACGCCGAGGTGCGGGTCGCGACCGGCGACGTCGTGACCTTCGTGCTCGAGGTGCTCGACCCCGACGACCCCGACTCCCGGCCCGAGGCCGGGGCGCACGACCCCGACGTGCTCCTCGCGCGCACGGCGACGTTCTGGCGCGAGTGGCTGTCGCAGTCGACCTACACCGGGCGGTGGCGCGAGATGGTCCACCGCTCCGCGCTCACCCTCAAGCTGCTCACCCACGAGCCGACCGGCGCGATCATCGCCGCCCCGACCACGAGCCTGCCCGAGGAGATCGGCGGACCGCGCAACTGGGACTACCGCTACGTCTGGATCCGCGACGCGGCGTTCAGCCTCTACGCCCTGCTCAAGCTCGGCTTCACCGACGAGGCCGCGCGCTTCATGGAGTGGCTCTCGAAGCGGATGGGCGAGGCCACCCACGACGTCGACGACCTCGGGCCGCTGCGCGTGGCCTACGACATCGACGGCAAGATCCCCGAGGAGACCGAGCTCGAGCATTTGCGCGGCCACCGCGACTCCCAGCCGGTCCGGGTCGGCAACGCCGCGACCGGTCAGCTGCAGCTCGACATCTACGGCGAGCTCATCGACTCGGTCTACCTGTTCAACAAGTATGGCCCCGGCATCAGCCACGACGCCTGGACCGACCTGTGTCGCGTGCTCGAGTGGGTGATGGCCAACTGGGAGCGCAAGGACGCCGGCATGTGGGAGATCCGTGACGAGCCGCAGGCCCACACCACCTCGCGGCTGATGTGCTGGGTCGCGGTCGAGCGCATGATGCGCACGGCCCGACAGCGCGGCCTGCCCGGCGACGTCTCGGCGTGGTCGAAGGTCCGCGACGACATCTACGCCCGCATCCAGGAGCACAGCTGGGACGCCGAGGTCGGCGCCTACATGCAGAGCGAGGGCTCCGACACCGTCGACGCCGGGGTGCTGCTGATGCCGATGGTCAAGTTCGTCGCACCCCACGACCCGCGCTTCGTGTCGACACTGAAGGTCATCGAGGAGCGCCTGGTCTCCGACAGCCTGGTCTTCCGCTACGACCTGGGCGAGGCCACCGACGGCGTCGACGGGGCCGAGGGCACCTTCTCGCTCTGCTCGTTCTGGTACGTCGAGGCCCTGACCCGGGTGGGTCGGCTCGACGAGGCCCGGCTCGCGCTGGAGAAGATGTTCACCTACGCCAACCACCTCGGGCTGTTCGCCGAGCAGGTCGGTCTCACCGGTGAGCAGCTCGGCAACTTCCCCCAGGCCTTCACCCACCTCTCGCTCATCAGCGCGGCCACCAACCTCGACGGGAGGCTCGGATGACCCAGCAGCTGGAGGGGCCCGACGCGGCCGTCGAGTGGCGCGGGGTGCTCGACCGGGTGCGCGGGTTCGTCATCGACGCCGTTGAGCACGACGGCGTGCAGGCGACCAACCTCACCGTGCCGGCCTGCCCCGACTGGTCGGCCCACGACCTGCTCTGCCACATGGTGGGCCTGGTCGCCGACGTGCTCGACGGCCATGAGCCCGACGACCACCACCCCGACTGGACCCAGGCCCAGGTCGTCGCCCGTCGGGGTCGCACCAGCCTCGAGGTGCTCGACGAGTGGGCCGGGCTGGCCGACCGGATGGACACCTACCTGCGCGAGCGCAGCACGCGCCCGCTCAACGACGCGATCATCCACGAGCAGGACCTGCGCGGCGCGCTGCAACGGCCCGGCGCCCGCGACTGCGCCGGCGTGGCCTCGGTGCGCGAGACGCTGGCGACGCGGCTGGCCGGGTCGCTCGACGGGCTCGCGCCGCTCGAGCTGCGCTCCGACGCGTGGTCGTGGTCGTCCGGTGAGGGCGAGTCCGGGGTCGTCCTCGAGGCGTCGGGCTTCGACCTCTTCCGGGCGGTGTCGAGCCGTCGTACGGCCGCGCAGCTGCGGTCCTACGTCGTCGCCGGCGACGTCACGCCCTACCTCGACCACTTCGCCCAGCTGGGCGACCTGCCCACCCGTAGCCTTCCCGAATGACCGACCACTACGACCTCGTCGTCATCGGGGCCGGCTCCGGCAACACGATCGTCGACGACCGCTTCGACCACCTCAAGGTCGCAATCGTCGAGCGGGGCCCCTTCGGCGGCACCTGCCTCAACCGCGGCTGCATCCCGTCGAAGATGTTCATCCACCCGGCCGAGACCACCGTCGCCGCCCTGCGCGGCCCCGTGCTCGGCGTGCCGACCGACGTCGGGCCGGCCGACTGGGCGGCGATCCGTGACCGGATCTTCACCCGGGTCGACGCCAACGCGCAGGGCGGGCGCGAGAAGCGCCGGAGCGCCGACAACGTCGACGTCCACGTCGGCACCGCCCGCTTCACCGGCGAGCGGCGCCTGGTCGTCGAGCTCGAGGACGGCGGCTCGGTCGAGCTGACCGCCGACCACGTCGTGCTCGCCTCCGGGTCGCGCCCGGTGGTGCCGCCGATCGGCGGCCTGGCCGGCGTCGCCTTCGAGACCAGCGACACGATCATGCGGATCCCGGCGCTGCCCCCACGCCTCGGCGTCCTCGGCGGGGGCTACGTCGGCTGCGAGCTGGCCCACGTGTTCGCGTCGTACGGCAGCCAGGTGGTGCAGGTCGAGGGCGAGGACCGGCTGCTCGCCGGCCAGGACGCCGACGTCGCCGCGCACTTCACCGCCGGCGCGCGTCGCCGCTACGACGTCAGGCTGGGCGTCCAGCTCGAGCGGGTCTCGCACGGCCCCGGTGGCATCACGATGCACCTCGACGACGGCTCCACCGCCGAGGTCGACGTGCTGCTCGTCGCCGTGGGCCGCGTGCCCAACTCTGACCTCCTCCAGGTCGAGAAGGCCGGTGTCGAGACCGACGAGCACGGTCTGATCGTGGTCGACGAGCACCAGCGCACGACCGCAGACAGCGTGTGGGCGCTGGGTGACGCCAGCAGCCACGAGCCCCTCAAGCACGTCGCCAACCAGGACGCCCGCACCGTGCAGGCCAACCTGCTGGCGGTGCTCTCCGGCTCCGGGGAGCTGGTCGTGAGCGACCACCGCTTCGTCCCGCAGGCCGTCTTCGCGCACCCGCAGGTCGCCTCCGTCGGTCTCACCGAGGCCGAGGCGCGCGAGGAGCACGGCGACGACCTCGTCATCGCCCGCCACGACATCGCCGACGTCGCCTTCGGCTGGGCGCTGGCCGGCGAGCTCGACGACGACGCCGAGGCGACCGGCTTCGTCAAGCTGCTCGCCCGGCGCTCGACCGGGCTCCTGGTCGGCGCGCACCTGATCGGGCCGATGGCGTCGGTGCTGGTGCAGCCGCTGATCCAGGCGATGGCGCACGACCTGCCCGTGCGCGGCCTCGCGCGCAGCCAGTACTGGATCCACCCCAGCCTCGCCGAGGTCGTCGAGAACGCCTTGCTCGACCTCGAGGCCGCGCTGGACGCCTGACCCGCTGGCCGGCTGACCGACCCTCACCGGCCCGGCGTACGACGTCACGGTTACGGTTCCCTGCATGGCTGAGTCGTTGTCGCGTGAGCTGATCCTGCCGGCGCGTCGGTTGGCGGTGCCCGAGAAGCCGTCGGACCGTCAGCTGGCCGCGGCCGCCGCGCAGAGCCCCGACGTGTGGAGCGCGACGCCGCGCGAGTGGGTGACCCAGCAGGTCGTGCGGCTCGCCGTCGCCGCCGTGCTGCGGTCGCAGGTCGAGCGCTCCGGTGGCGAGCAGGGCGAGCAGGCCACGCTCGGCCAGGTCGCGACCCTCTTCCGTCCCCACGCCGGCCTGGCCGCCCAGGCGTTCCGTCTCGGCGTCGTCGAGGCGGTCAACGCGGGCGTGCCCGCGGCGGTCGACCCGCTGCGCGACGCCCTGCGGCGCCTCGGCGTCACCGGCCGCGAGCCGCTGGTCATGGTCGCCCTCGGGCTCGACCGGGTCCCCGCCGGCGCCGGTGACGAGTTCTGGACGGCCGTGCGCACCTCGACCACGGTCACCGCCGTCATCGACGCCATCACCTCGGGTCACCACGGTGCCGTCGACCTCGGCAAGCTCGACCGCCGCCAGCTCGCCCGCGCCGATGCGCTGGTCCTCGCTGGCGGCCGGGTCACGCCGGTCTCGCTGGTCACCCCGCCCGCGGGCAAGGGCGGTGGGTGGCTGCAGGTCCCCGTCGCGCTGACCAAGCCGCGGCGCCGCAGCGCCGACGAGCTCGCCCGCGGCGGCAAGGGCGGACCCGTCGAGGTCGTCCTGCGTGCCGACGGCTGGACCGAGGTCTTCGAGACCGCCCTCGACGCCGTCAGCGCCGCCATGCACCAGCTCGACGGCGGCAGCCGCCCCCAGGGCCGTGGACGTACGTCGTCGGCCACCGAGTCGCTGGTCCAGCGCCTGGTCTCGGCCCGCAAGCGCCCGGTCGGCGAGGTCATCACGTCGCTGCGCGCCGTCGACGAGTTCGTGCTGGAGATGTTCGACCACCAGGTCACCATGACCGACGTGCGCGTCGCCGTCCCCGTGCTCGAGGACGACGCCCTCACCCAGCTCTGGCTCTCGCCCGAGGCGCTGGCCGGCCCGCTGGTCACCGGCGCGGCCGACCTGTTCCTCGGCGGGCGCGCCGAGACGCGCCCCGAGCGGGGTGGTCGTGAGGGTGGCGGTCGCGACGGTGGCGGTCGCGGTCGGCCCGAGGGTGGCCGTGGCCGAGGTGAGGGCCGTGGTGACGGCCGTGGTGAGGGTGGTCGTGGTGGACGTCGTGGGCGTGGCCCGCGCGGGGAGAAGCCTGCTGCCCCCGAGTCCGGTGAGACCGCCGGGGCCTCTGGGCCCGTCGAGCCTGCGGGGGCTGCCACCGAGTCGGCCCCGGTGACGGAGCGGTCGACCCCGACCGCTCCCGAGCCGACGTCTCAGCCGGCACCCGAGCCGACGCCTCCGTCGACGCCCGAACCGGCGCCGGCTGTCGAGCAACCGCCCGCAGCGCCGCCGCAGCCCTCAGCGGCACCGGACCCGGTCGCACCCACCGAACCCACGTCCTGACATGCCTGTAGCCCCGCCCGGGTGGGCGGGGTGTGGGGGCGGGGTGGTCAGGGTTCGGTGGTGCGGTCGACGAGGTAGGTCGCGCCGGCGGGGGACCGCCACAGGTAGACCCCTGGGGCTGGTGACTCGTAGGACCAGAGACTGAAGGTCTTGGCGCGGTGGTGTCCGCGGCACAGGCGGGCGAGGTTGCTGGAGCGGGTTTGTGCGTCGGCTTCGAGGTCGCCGGCGTCGTCATCCCCGGCGTCATCATCCCCGTCGTCGTCATCGGTGTCGTGGTCGTAGGGCTCGGTGTGGTCGCGGTCGGTGCGGTGGCGGGTGCAGAAGGGGAACACGCAGCGTCGGTCGCGTAGGTCGACCTGTTCGGCCAGGCGGGTGTCGGGGACGTAGCCGTGGGTGGTGAGGTCGGCGTTGAGGTCGATGACGGGTTTGATGGTGACCTTGACCCCGGGCCGGGTGCACCAGGTGATCAGCTGGTCGACCAGGACCGGGGTGCCGTTGACGGTCGCGACGTCGCTGCCGTCGACGTGGGCGTAGAGGGTGACCCCGCGCCCGGGGCCAGTCCCGGCGCTGGTGCCGGTGTCGGGGTTGGTGGGGAGGTCGAGGGCGAGCTGGCCGCGCGCGATCTCGCCGGCGGCTGCGGCGCGGCGTACGTCGAGGGTGTCGTCGGAGCCGAGGTCGGCGAGCTGGGCCGCGGCGGCTGACACCGCGGCGTCGAGGTCGAGGGCGTCGGCGAGGTCGAGGACGCCGTGGACCTCGACGGTCCCGCCGAGCACGATCGGGTTGTCGGTGAGGTCGATGTCGAAGCAGCGGGCTTCGTCGGCGCGTCTGCGCCGGTCCTCGGCTTCGGCCGGGTTGTGGGTGGCCAGCGCGACGGCGATGGTGCGGTCGACCTGGCCGAGGGTGATGGTGTGGGCGCAGTGCGCGAGGGCCCGGTCGACGTCAGCCGCACCGGCCTGGGGTAGGCACTGGGTGCGGGCGGTGATCCGGAAGGCCCGCCACACCGGAACCTGCAGGTCGAGGACGCGTTGCCACAGCCGGGGCAGGCGGTGGCGCAGCTCCAACGCGTTGCCGACGTAGGTGGTGCAGGAGTCGGCGGACTGGCCCAGGACACAGGACAGGTCCCAGGTGTCGAACTCGCTGATGACCGGGCACCCGACCCCACCCAGCCGCAGCCCCGGGGTCGCCACCAGTGCATCGCCGACCTGGTGGGCGCCTGTCCAGTCGAGGACCGCGACCAGCTCGGCGACCTCAGATTGACGCTTCCAGTCCCGGGCCTGCGCGACCGCGGCCAGGGCCGGGTCGAGCAGGGTCTGGGTGCTGGTCATGTCTTCGACCCTAGACGCGACCACCGACAGTTTTCGATCAGAGTGACGACGAGACAAAACGTCGGTCTGGTGGTGGTCGCGGCGGTGCTCCTCCACAGTGCAGCGCGTCCGTCGGAGTCATGGCCCGGGATACTGGCGTCGTGTCGTCCCGTCGCCGGTTGGTCCTGGCCCTCGCGCTGGTCCTGCCCCCGTTGGGTCTGACCTGGGGCGGTCTGGAGGTGGCGCTCAGCCACGCGGCCGAGAGCTGCTACGAGACGCGGCCGGGCTACCTCAAGCAGCAGGTCGTCGAGGTCCATCGTCGGTGGTGGGCGGTCGACTGTGTGATGGACCCTCACGACGGCAGCGGGCGCTACACCGCGCACCGGCCGTGGCAGTCGTTGCGCGCCATCAAGGACATCGACGGCGACTGACAGGGCCACGACACCGAGTGAGGACGCGCTGGTGCCAGGCGGCAGTGCTGCAGCTCTGAGCCGGTCCCGACAGCGGCATCGACCTATCCGGCCCCCAGCACGACTCGCGGCCTGGTCGGGCGGATGTGTCGAGCCCCAGTCTTCACCGCTCGCAGTTGCGTCGAACTTCTGCCAGGCACAGGTCTAGGCGAGGACCACCGTTGGCGATGTCTCGTCCGGGTCCGCCATAGATGTTGTCCCGACCCCCGCTACCTACGAGAGTGTCCTTGCCGGGTCCGCCGCGAACGACGTGCGGCTTTCGCGTGCAATCCGAGGTTGACCTTGCGGTGATTCGATCGTTGCCCGAGCCGCCCGACACGCGCACGGTGCAACCCATGGCCCGGATGACGTTGGACTGGGTGTCGCCGTTCACGGTGACTGAGATGGATCTCGCGGTCACGTTGGTGAACGACGTCGCGGTCACCGCCAGCTGGGTGGCGTCAACTGAGCCGTTTCGTAGGCTGACGACGACGTTGCGCGATCCGCGGAAGGTCGGCGTGTATCGGACCTCGTCCGCCCCTTCACCGCCTGCCACGGAGCCGTTGGTCCCGGCGGCGACCGACACGACGTCGTTGCCGCCTCCGAGCGTGGCTGTGAGGGTGTCTGGGTCGTCGCCGATGAGGGGTGCTTCGCCAGCGTTGGCGTAGAGGCTCTCAGCGGCAGGGGTACCTCTGAACCGGATCTGGTTGAGGTTGGTTCCCTCGAGATGGAAAGACTCGATTCCGTTGAGCGTCGCCGCAGGGTGCTCGTCGACCGCCACGGATGCGCCGGCATCTGCTGACATCAGGTTCCCTGAGCTGCGAAGGATGAGCCGGTCGCGGCCCGGGCCGCCTTGAATGACACCCACCGGGACACCATCCATCGTCAGGGTGCTGTGTCCGGTCCCCATGCTGACAAGGTCGCCGTTTTCTGTGCGCTGGTCGATGTCCATGCCGTCGTCGGCGCCGGCACCGCTCACGATCAAGTCGTTGCCGTCACTGCCGATCACCCGATCCACCGCCCAGGCGAAGTTGTGGTCGTACTCCTCGTAACCGTCCAGTACTGCGGTTGCGTCTCCTCCGGTCAGACATACGAGGTCTGCACCCTCGTCGGCGTACACGAGTTTCGCGCCGTTGCTGATGATGACGTCCGGTTCGGGGGTCCCTGAAAGTCGAGCCTGGCCGGGGTTTCCGACGATGGTGGCGGGCTGTCCACCGCATGTGGCTGCTGCTCCGGCTTGGGTCGGGGCAGCCTCGGAAATGACGGCGGGAACCACAAGCACTGCGGTGAAGAGCGGGTATCCGAGATTGCGCACGCGGGCTCCAGACCTTACGAGTGGAGCAACAGGGTCGCACGCGGCACCTAGCCTGCCCGACCATCGGCACGAGAGCGCTTCAAACGCGGCAAAGTAGGGGCAGGTCGCTGCATGAACCATGCTGAACTCATGAAGGACTCGGTTGAGCCGTTGCGCGTGACCTACGACGCGCAGGCGGACGCCGCGTACATCTACTTCGTGCCGGACGTCGAGTTCGGTCAGGCGGTCAGGACCGTCCCCGTGGATGGCGGGGAGCATCCTTGGATGGTCAACATCGACGTAGGCGCTGATGGCCGCATCCTCGGCGTCGAGGTTCTGGACGCCCGTCGACTGCTACCTCCCGCACTTCTCGGGCTGTGATTGATCGGAGCCCGACTCTCGGCATCGGGCGCCCTAGACGCGGCATGGTCAGGCGCGTGAGGCAGGCTGTCGCCATGTCCCTCATCGAGTTCTGGCCTGACTACGGCCCGGGACCTCTGTGGGCCAAGGAGGGTGGAGTCGTTGACCCGACGGGGTTGCCCATCAGTGCAGACCTCGCTGCGCGAATCACCGCATGGAACGGCGCCTACGAAGAGGACAAAGTGCCACTACAAGGCCCGGGCGACACGTCTTGGCTGTCGGAGGGGAAGAGGCTGCTCGCAGAATCGCGAGCCGCTGTCGGCGACCACTACGACGTGGAAGTCACCGAGCCATGGTGGGGCGAAGCGCCGTCGTAGCCGATACGCCCGACTCTCGGCATCACTGTGCTCGGAAGGCGCCATGGTCGGGCGGTTCTGAGTCGGTCAGCGCGTGACAACATCGGGCTCATGCAGATGGACGACGAGACGCGCCGTGATGAACTCCGGCGGGCTGGGGAGCGTGTCCACCTGCTCGAAGCGGTGGCCTTGGTCATCGAGCAACCGCATCGGTTGCTCGACGTAGTTCTGGGAGCCGCCGACGTTGCTGACGCGACAGAACGTGTGCAGCACGAGTTCGGGTTCACCGACGCACAGGCCAGCCTCGTGCTCGACATGCAGTTCCGCCGGATGCCGGACCGTGAGAGGCAGCGCATTGCGACGGAACTGGCAGCGACAAAAGCCGCTGTAGTCGAACTGGGCCGCTAGCAGCGCCGTCCGGCAATCGATACGACGTGCGGCGGAGTCAGGGTCGGCGTTGTCGAGCACGGACGAGTGCTAAGGCGGTGACAACGCCGAACGCAAGGAAGACGGTCATCAGTACCCCGAACACCTTGGCCAGCACGTGCTCTCCTTGCCCCGAGAATGACACCGTCGCCATGCCAAAGACGAATACGCCGAACACGCAGTTGTACATCTGGGTGCGGAGCGACACGCCGTAAGCATCGCAGAGTCTCACGCCAAGTCGCGCCCACCCATCCGCCTTCTGCGCGGCAGAGTCGGGCGGGTGCCTGCCGGGCTGCATGGACGGGGTCTTGCCTGCGATGCTCTAGGTATGAGGGCAACCGGCGTGGTTCGTGCCTGGCATGAAGACGAGGGCTGGGGCGTCATCGACTCGCCTGTGACTCCGGCTGGCTGCTGGACGCACTTCTCTTCGGTCCGCGTCGACGGCCTCGCGACGCTGGCGGTGGGTCAGGAAGTGACGTTCGAGTTCACGTCTGCCGAACAGGACGGGTACCGGTTCAGAACCGATGAGGTGTGGCCCACGGGCCAAGAACCGACATCCAGCACTCCCGACGAAACCGGACCGTCAGGTGCGTATCGGTCCACTGTCACGCTCACCTTCGCCGAGCCCGGCGCTTCTGACCCGTGTTGACTGCGGCCTGTGGCGTGCCGATATGCCAGTCCAACTACGCGTTCACTGGACAACACCCGACTCTCGGCATGTGCGGGCGGATCCGCCCCGGGGCGGACCAGCCCACCGTCGCCGGTCGGCGTAACCGTCGTCACACCCGAGCGTTGTCCCGGCATGGTGCGTCTACGCGTGACGGTCGGTCTCCTCGCAGCGGTGCTGGCGGCCGGCCTGGGAGTCGACCCGGGGCAGTCGGCCGCACAACCGACGGTGGCACGCGCCACGACCCAGCCCTGCCCGACGCAGCAGAGCCACCCGTGGTGCGACCGGTCGCTCGGCCCGGACCGGCGGGCCGTGCTCTTCCAGCAGGCGATGACGCTCGAGGAGGAGATCCGGCTGCTGGGCGGGCAGGGGATGGGCGCGGCGCCGCACACGGGCGGCACCTACGCGGTCCCGCGGCTGGGGCTGCGGGAGGTCTACCTGACCGACGGGCCGGTCGGCGTACGGCAGGGGCGGGCGACGCTGATGCCGATCCCGATGGCGCTGGCGGCGACGTTCAGCCCCCGCCACGCGCGTCGGTACGGCGCCGTGGTGGGTGACGAGGCCAAGCACAAGGGCAACGACGTGGTCTACGCGCCGACCGTCAACCTCATGCGCACCCCGCAGAACGGCCGGACCTTCGAGGGCTACGGCGAGGACACGTTCCTCGTCGCACGCACCGGTGTCGAGTGGATCCGCGGCGCGCAGGCGCAGGGCGTGATCGCCAACGTCAAGCACTACGCCGCCAACAACCAGGAGGGCTTCGGCGGCGTGCCCCCGCTCACCTCGGTCGAGGGCGGGCGGATGCTCGTCGACGTCAACATCGGCTACCGGCCGCTCTACGAGACCTACCTCCCGCAGTTCGAGGCCGCGGTCAAGCAGGGCCACGTCGGCACGATCATGTGCTCGTACAACCGCATCAACGGCTCCTACGCCTGCCAGAACTCCCTGACCCTGCAGAAGATCCTGCGCACGAAGTGGGGTTTCCGCGGCTTCACGATCGCCGACTACGGCGCGTCGAAGACGACGGTCAACGACCTCAACCGCGGCCTCGACTTCGTGCCGTTCCAGGGCGTCGCCGACCAGTCCTACAGCCCCGAGCTCATCAGCGCCGCGGTCGCGTCCGGCCTGGTCACGCGGGCCACGATCGACGACCACGTCCGCAAGATCCTGCGCACCTTCTTCCTGCACGGCGTCTTCGACCGCCCGGCGTACGCCGACGACCCGAGCCGCATCGACAAGCCCACCCACCGCCGCGTGGCCCGCGACGTCGAGGCCCGCGCGATCACCCTGCTCAAGAACGACGGCGTCCTGCCGCTGCGCAAGGACGTCAGGAGCATCGCGGTCATCGGGCCGTACGCCGACCGCGTGCCGGTCGGCGGCGGGTCGGGCTCGGTGCGTGCCGAGCGCACGGTCACCGTGCTCGACGCGCTGCGCCGCCGCGCGGGCCGCGGGGTCACGGTGACCTACGCCGACGGCAGCGACCCGGCCGCCGCCGCCCGGCTCGCGCGCGCCGCCGACGTCGCGGTCGTGGTGACCGGCGACGTGCAGACCGAGGGGCAGGACAAGGGATGCCTGTCGTTGAGCTGCCCCACGACCGACGTGGTCAACAGCAACGGCGTGCTGTTCCTGCAGGGCTCGTCGTGCCTGCAGCAGACCTGCCCGCTCAACGGCACCGACCAGGACGGGCTGGTCGCCACCGTCGCCGCCGCCAACCGCCGCACGGTCGTCGTGCTCGAGACCGGCGGGCCGGTGCTCACGCCGTTCCGTGGGCGGGTCGCCGCCCTCGTCGAGGCCTGGTACCCCGGCCAGGAGGGCGGCACCGCCATCGCCCGGATGCTCTACGGCGACACCGACCCCGGCGGCCGGCTGCCCGCGACGTTCCCCGCGAGCGCGGGCCAGGTGCCGACCGCGGGCGACCGCCGGCTCTACCCCGGCGTCGCCGAGGAGGTCTTCTACGACGAGGGCATCCGCGTCGGCTACAAGTGGTACGACGCCCGCGGCCACCGGCCGGCGTACCCCTTCGGCCACGGCCTGTCCTACACGTCGTTCCGCTACGGGCCGCTGACGATCCGGCGCGCGCCCGGCCACAACCGGGTGGCCGTCGCGACGATGACGGTGACCAACACCGGCCGCCGTGCCGGGGTCGCGGTGCCGCAGCTCTACGTCTCCAAGCCGCGCACGGCCAGGGTCGACCAGGTACGCCGCCAGCTCGTCGGCTACGCCTCGGTCGACGTGCCGCGGGGGCGGACGGTGCGCGTGTCCTTCCCGCTCGACGAGCGCAGCTTCGCCAGCTGGGTCGGCGACCGCGCGGGCTTCCGCGTCGTACGCGGCTGCTACCGGTTCGCTGCCGGGTCGTCGTCGCGGTCGCTGCCGTCGTCGGCGACCGTGGGCCGTGGCCGGTCCTGCGGTGCCGGGTCGCTGCGCCTCTCGGGCCGCACCGGCGACGTACGACTTCCGCTGCCGGGCGTCGCGATCACCACTACCCTTCCGAGGTGACCGCCCGACGCCTGCTCAACCGCGCCGTCCACACCGCCTGGGAGTGGACGCAGCGCGTCGGCGACATCACCCCCGGCACGCGGGCCGGCGACCGGTTCGGCACCCTCGGCGAGGGCGTCGCGATCGGCTTCCCGACCGCCAGCGTGATGAACCCCGCCTCGATCCACGTCGGCCGCGACACCCTCGTCGGTCGCCACGTCACCCTGTCGGTCGGCTACGGGCCCGGCGACCCCGGCGCCCCCGCGCGCGGGCTGGTCGTCGGCGAGCGGTGCGTCATCGGCGCCCGCTGCAGCCTCACCGCCCACGAGTCGATCGAGCTCGGCGACGACGTGTGGCTCGGCCAGGACGTCTTCGTCTGCGACGCCAGCCACGGATACCAGCAGCCCGACGTGCCGATCGGCCGCCAGTTCGGGGCCCACGCCCCGGTGCGCATCGGTGCCGGCTCCTGGATCGGCCACGGCGCGATCATCCTTCCCGGCGCGACCATCGGCCGCAACGTCGTCGTGGCCGCCGGCTCCGTCGTACGCGGCACGGTCGCCGACCACGCCGTCGTCGGGGGCTCCCCGGCCCGGGTGCTGCGGGGCTACGAGCCGGGGCTGGGCTGGGTGTCGTCGTCCGGCGACCTGCGGCCCGAGGTCCGCATCTCCCTGACCTGACCCCCCGTCGACCGACGTGTGGTGGCGTCGTACGGCGATCGGCGCGGGCCTCTAGGCTCCCTCGCGTGACTGACGTGGACCCGAGGACGCCCGTGCTGGTGGGCGCCGGGCAGAGCTCCGAGCGCATCGACGACCCCGGCTACGAGGGGTTGTCCCCGGTCGAGCTGGCGGCGAGGGCGGCGCGCGCGGCGCTGGAGGACACCGGCATCGACGCAGCGACGCTCGCGCAGGCGGTCGACGTGGTGGCGGCGACCCGGCAGTTCGAGGTGTCGACACCGCTCAGCGCGGTGCCGTTCGGACGCTCGACCAACGTGCCCCGCTCGATCGCGCAGCGCGTCGGGGCCGACCCGGCGCGCGCGGTCCTCGAGATCGGGGGCGGGCAGTCGCCGCAGAAGCTCGTGACCGAGATGGCGCGTGAGATCGCTGCGGGTCGGGCCGACGTGGTGCTCCTGGCCGGTGGCGAGGCGATGTCGACCGCGCGCCACCTGGCCGGGCTCGAGGGGGCCGAGCGGCCCGACTGGTCCGAGGACCCGGGCGGGTCGCTCGAGGACCGCGGCTACGGCCTGCGCGGCATGGTCAGCCGGCGTGCGCTCGCCCACGGGCTGCACGAGGTCGCCGGCATCTACGCGCTGGCCGAGAACGCGCGCCGGGCCAAGCACGGCCAGTCGCGCGAGACGTACGCCGCATCGATGGGCGAGCTGTTCGCGCCCTTCACCCAGGTCGCGGCGGCCAACCCGCACGCGGTCGCACCCGTCGAGATCACCGGCGCCGAGCTGATGGAGGTCGACGAGCGCAACCGGGTGATCGCCGCGCCGTACACCCGGCTCGTGGTCTCGCGCGACCTGGTCAACCAGGGCGCCGCGCTCGTGCTCACCTCGGTCGACACCGCAAGGCGGCTGGGCATCGACGAGTCGCGGTGGGTCTTCCTGCACGGGCGCTGCGACCTGCGCGAGCAGGACTTCTTCGACCGCCCCGACCTGGCCTCGGCGCCCACCCAGCCGGTCGCGGTGCACTCCGCGCTCGCGATGGCCGGCATGTCGCTCGACGACGTCGACTTCTTCGACCTCTACTCCTGCTTCCCGGTCGCCGTCTCCCAGCTGCTCGACGGCCTGGGCCTCGAGCCCGACGACCCGCGCGGCTTCACGTTGACCGGCGGGCTGCCGTTCTTCGGCGGGCCGGGCAACAACTACTCGATGCACGCGATCGCCGAGGTCGTGGAGCGCACCCGCGCCGAGCCGGGCTCGATCGGCGTCGTCAGCGCCAACGGCGGCACCCTGTCCAAGGTCTCGGTCGGCGTCTACTCCGCCGACCCGGCGCCGTGGCGCGAGGGCGACGACGCGGTGCTCCAGGCCGCGATCGACCAGCGCCGTCCGGTCCCGCTCGACGACCAGCCGGCCGACGGGTGGGGCACGATCGAGTCGTGGACCGTGCGCCACGGCCGCTCGGGCCGCACCGCGGTCGTCGTCGCCCGCACCGCCGAGGGCCACCGCTTCGTGGCCGCCAACGTGCCCGGCGACGACGAGGTCGCCGACTGGCTCGAGGGTGACCGCGAGCCCGTCGGGCAGCGGCTCTTCGTGCGCGCGACCGGACCGGCCAACCGGGTGGCCCTGAGCCGCGAGCGCATGGACGAGCTGGTCCCGCGGCCGCCGGTCGGGTGGCGCGACGCCTACGACCACGTCGTCGTACGCCGTGACACGGGCAGCCCCGTCGTCGAGGTCGACGTGCCGGGGGTCCTCGCCGCCGACGGGCACCACGAGCTCTCCGGCGTGCTCGACGCCTTCGAGGCCGACGCCGCCGCGCGGGTGCTCGTGCTGCTGCTGCCCGAAGGCCTCACCGGCCAGCCCGAGCACCTGCCCCGCACCGGCTGGGCGGGCCTGACCGCCCGCAGGCTGACCAAGCCGGTCGTGGCCGCGGTCGCCGGTGACGCACGCGGCGGTGGGTTCGAAGCGCTGCTCGCCTGCCCGTTCGTGGTGCTCGAGGAGCCGGTCGGGCTCGCGCTCGACCAGGTCGCCGGCGGCCGGCTCGCCGAGAACGGTGGGCTCGTGCGCCTGCCCCGCCTCGTCGGCCCGCGCGCCGCCACCGAGCTCGCCGTCACCGGACGCCGCGTCGACGCCGCCGAGGCCCTCGCCCTCGGGCTGGTCAACCGCGTCGCGCCCGCCGGCGCCGCGGCGCAGGCCGCCCGCGAGTGGGCCGACGAGCTCGCGGCGCTGCCGGCCCACGCGGTGCGCAGCACGCTCGTCGTGCTCGACCAGGCCGCCGGCGAGCCCGACCTGCTCGCCGCCGTACGCCGCCCGCGCCAGGAGTACGACGACGCGCTGGTCGCCGAGTAGGCGCAGCCTGTATCACCTGCACGGGTGCTGCGCAAGCCTCCCTGACGGGTAAGACTGGTCCTCCAACATCGTGGCGTCCGCTCGGAGTGCGACACCGTCAGGAGGGGGACATGGGTCCTGCAGCCTTCTCGGTCGTGACCGAGCGCGAGCTCGACTGCGTGACGGCGACCGTCACCGGCGAGGTCGACCTGCTCAGCGTCGGGGCGTTGCGGCGCACGCTGGCCGAGGTGCTCATCGACGGCTGCCGGATGCTGGTCGTCGACCTCGCCGGCGTGACCTTCCTCGACTCGACGGGGCTCGGTGCGCTGGTCGCCACCTGGCGCCGAGCGCGCGTGCTGCGGGTCGAGATGGTCATCTGGCGGCCCTCGCACCCGGTGTCGACGGTGCTCGGCCTCACCGCGCTCGACCGTGTCCTCGCGATCGACGTGCGCGACGAGCACCCCGACGCCGCCGAGCGACTCGCCCGGCTGACCACGCAGAGTGAGGCCTGACCGCGCCACCGGTCCGGGGTGGCACGATCGCCCCATGGAGCTGGCGTCGTTCGAGCGCGGACGGCAGCGCGGACGCCGCAGCCTGGCCCAGCGGCTCGACCGCTTCCGCGACAAGCGGTGGCAGGTCGCGCAGTGCGCGGTCGCGGCCGGCGTCGCGTGGTTCGTCGCCCACGACCTCTTGGGACACCAGGTGCCGGTCTTCGCGCCGATCGCGGCCGTCGTGGCGCTCGGGACGTCGTACGCCCAGCGCCTGCGGCGCGTCGTCGAGGTCACCTCGGGCGTGGCGATCGGGGTGTTCCTGGGCGACCTGCTGGTGATCTGGGTCGGCTCCGGCGCCTGGCAGATCGCGCTCATCGTGGGCCTGGCCATGACCGCAGCGGTGCTCCTCGACGCCGGCACCCTCTTCGTCAACCAGGCGGCGGTGCAGTCGCTGTTCGTCGCGGCGCTGGTGCCCGGCACCGGTGACTCGCTGCTGCGCTGGACCGACGCCGTCGTCGGCGGCCTCGTGGCCCTGGTCGCCGCGACCGTCGTGCCGTCGGCGCCGTTGCGCCGTCCGCGCGAGCAGGCCGCCGCCGTGCTCGGCAAGGTCGCCGAGCTGCTGCGCGCCGCGGCCGAGGTCATGGTCGACGGCGACGCCGAGCGCGGCCTCGACCTGCTCGTCGACGCCCGCGCGACCGACCACCTCGTGCGCCGCCTGCAGTCGGCCGCCGACGAGGGCATGGCGGTCGTCGCGTCCTCGCCGTTCCGCATCCGGCACCGCCCCGGCATCCGCCGGGTGGCCGACATCGTCGACCCGCTCGACCGGGCGCTGCGCTCGACGCGGGTGCTGGTGCGCCAGGTCGCGGTCAGTGCCTACCGGCGCCGCCCCGTCCCGCACGCGTACGCCGTCCTCGCTGGCGACCTCGCCGCCACCGTCGACCGGATGGTCGCCGACCTGCGCGACGACCGGATGCCCGACGACCAGCGCGACGGACTCGTCGCCATCGGGCGGGCCACCGGCGAGGTCGAGCGCGCCGACGAGATGACCGCCGAGGTCGTGCTCGCCCAGCTGCGCTCGGTCGTCGTCGACCTGCTGATGCTCACCGGTCTCGGGCAGCTCGAGGCCACCGACGCGCTCCCGGCGCCGCCGCGCTGACCCCCGATGCCCCCCGCTGACCCCCCGGCGCGTGCGACCGGGAGGTAAACGGCTGCGCGCCGTCGGGGTCTGAAGGGCCGGTTCTGTTTCGGGCGGGTTCTCAGCGGAAAACTTTCGTCCCCTCCCATTGTCGAGCCGTCCTGATGGCCCACAGGCTTTGAGCGCCGTAGGGACGCGTCAGCCAGACGCCCCCGGCCATGGGGAAGAAGGTCAGTCAATGAAGGTTCCAGTCGCGTCAGCGTTGGTGGTCGGACTCGTGGGAGTGGTGATCACCTACCTGTACGTCGGCCCGTTCGCCAGCCTCGGTCTGCTTGTCCCGGCCACGTTCCTCGGGGCGGCCAGCTACTTCGCCGCAGGTGGCACGACCGCCACCCTCGCCTCGTCGACCGCCACCAACGTGTGGGGCATCGTGTGCGGGACGGTCGCCCTGGTGATGCTCAGCCACACCACCAGCGACATCGTGGTCGCGCTCATCGTCGGCGGCATGACGGCCGTCTTCATCCTCGGTTCGCTCGTGGACGCGCTGGGGTTCGTCCCGGGCTCCGTGATCGGGTTCGCCACCACGGTCCTGTTCGGTCTGCTGACGGGCGCCTCGGGCACCGACTTCTCGCTGCCGACCGGCCCCTTCACCGTCATGCTGATCTCGTTCCTGGTCGGCAACGCCTACGGGTGGGCGGGCAGCCAGGTCGTGCCCCGCGTCGTCGCCGCGACGACCACGGGGGAGCCGGCTCCGGCGACGGCGTAGGCCGGGCCGTCGTGGCCGGTTGAGCCGGGCTGGGCCCGGCCCACGCTCAGCCGGCCAGCGACCCGCCGAAGATCTGCCAGGCCAGGGCTGACTTCGCGACCAGCGAGAGCACGAGGTAGACCTTCTCGCCGTAGGCGTAGCTCGCCCACCGGCCGATCCCGCGGTACTGGAGGTACTGGTTGGCGGCGAAGCTCATGAAGAAGACGAACAGCGAGATCGCGATGCCCCACACGAAGCCGGGCAGGTCGCCGTTGGCGTTGGCCCCGAAGAGGTTGACGAAGATGACCACCCACGGGGTCGCGCCGGCCAAGCACCCGAACCAGAACGGCATCATCGTGACGGTCGCGCGCCCCGGCGGGTTGACGCTCTCCTGCAGCCAGCCGAACAGGATCATCGCCACATTGGCCCCGGCGATCGCGAGGATCGCCGAGATGCCGGTGACGCCGTTGTAGAACCCGATCAGGATCACCATGATCGTCGCGCTGATCGAGTACTCGACCCACCGGAAGCGGTTGATGCCACGTCGCAGGTCGACCTCGTAACGGCCGCGCAGGACCGTGGCGGTGAGCAGGTGGTCGAGCGCGGCCAGGGCCAGGAACACCGCGATGGCCGGGCCGATCGCGACGTCGAACTGGTCGGTCGGGGCGGGCACGGTGCTGCCGGGCGGTCCGTCGGGGAACGACGAGGTGACGGTGATGCTGAAGTCGGTGGCCAGCACGAGCACGAGCACGGCCTGGACGCCGTGGAGCGCGGTGAGCCCGAGGTTCCAGCGGCGCAGGCGCGCCAGGCTCTGGTCGTCGACGCCGGTCGCGGTGCCGGTGGTGCTCACGGTGGTCACGGCGACTGCTCCGCGAGCAGCAGCCGCAGCGCGGGGGCCTGCTCGACCAGCCAGGGGCTCAGCGCCCACGGGGCCCGCTCGACGACGGCGAGCACGTCGGCGACGTCGACCCAGCGCAGCTCGGCCACCTCGTCGGGGTTGGGCAGCGGCTCGCCGGCGGCGACCGCGGTGAAGACGGGGCAGACCTCGTTCTCGACGATCCCGGCGGCGTCGACCGCGCGGTAGCGGAAGTCGGGCAGCAGGGGGCGCAGGTCGGTGACCTCGAGGCCGAGCTCGTGGCGCGCGTGGCGGCGTACGGCGTCCTCGAAGCTCTCGTCGGGGCGGGGGTGGCCGCAGAACGAGTTGGTCCACACCCCCGGCCAGGTGCGCTTGGACAGGGCCCGGCGGCTCACCAGGGTGCGGCCGGCGGCGTCACGCAGGTGGCACGAGAAGGCCAGGTGCAGCGGGGTCTCGGTGGAGTGGACGGTGGCACGGGGCGCGGTGCCGATCGGCTGACCGGCGTCGTCGAGGAGGACGACGACGTCGACGAGCTCGGCGGCGGGGGCAGGAGTGGTCATCGCACACCACGATAGGGGTGAGGACCACGAGCAGCACTCGTGCGAGGGTGACAGGCATACCTGCTCCACACGCGCCGGCTCCGCAGACGGTCCCCGCTGCGGCGGGGACCTTCGGCGCGCTCGCAGCCGCAGCCCACGGCGGCCCCTGCGTCGCCGTCACCACCCTGGCCGCGCTGATCGGCGTCGCGCTCGACCTCGACCCCGGTCGGCTCGTCGTGGTGACGGCGGCCGTGCTCGCCGGCCAGCTGACGATCGGGTGGGGCAACGACCTGCTCGACGCCCGTCGCGACGCCGAGGTCGGCCGCACCGACAAGCCGATCGCCACCGGTGCCCTGCCGCGCGGCCTGGTGCAGCGCTGCCTGGTCGTCGCGGCCCTCGCGTGCGTGGTGCTGTCGCTCGCGGCGGGCTGGCGCAGCGGGGTGGTGCACCTGGTGCTCCTGGTCGGCATGGGACACGCCTACAACCTCGGCCTCAAGGCCACGGCACTGTCGTGGCTGCCCTACGCCGTCGCGTTCGGGTCGCTGCCCGCCGTCGTGTCGCTCGCCGGCGACGGTCACCCGTTGCCGGCGTGGTGGCTGGTGGGCGCCGGGGCGGCCCTCGGGGTGGGGGCCCACCTGCTCAACACGCTGCCCGACCTCGCCGACGACGCGCGCACCGGTGTGCGCGGGCTCCCGCACCGGATGGGGGAGCGGGCCTCGCGGGTCGCGGCCGCCACGGTGCTGCTGACCGCCTCGGCCCTGGCGGCGCTGGGCCCGGCCTCCGTCGGGGCCCTGACGTGGACGGCGCTCGGTGTCGTCGCCGTGCTCGCGGTGCTGGCCGCCGTCGGCCGCGGCCGGTGGCCCTTCCGCGCCGCCATCGTGATCGCCCTGGTCGACGTCGCCCTGCTCGTGGCGGGCGCGCGATGAGCCCCGTCACCGCCCTGACCATCGTCGGCGCCGGACCGGCGGGGGCCTCCGCCGCGCTCGGGGCGCGGGCCGCCGACCCCTCGCTGGAGGTGACCCTGCTCGACCGCGCCGACTTCCCCCGCGACAAGTCCTGCGGCGACGGCGTCGCCCCGCACGTGCTCGACCTGCTCGAGGGCGTCGGCGTCACCGGGCTGCTCGACGACCGCGAGCCCGTCACGACCCTGAGCCTGACCCGGGGCGGCCGCGGGGTGGAGCGCCTGATGGCGCGCCCGGCGTACGTCGTGCCGCGCACCGTGCTCGACGCCCGTCTCGTGGAGGCTGCCCAGGCCGCCGGGGCGACGCTGGTCCGACACCGGGTGCGCGACCTGGCCGAGCTCGACGAGGCCGCGGTGGTGGTGGGTGCCGACGGCGCGCACTCCGTGCTGCGCAAGGCGCTCGGCCAACCGCAGGGCGCGACGGCCTTGGCGATCCGTGGCTACGCGCCCACGCCGGCCGGCCACGAGGGCACCCAGCGCATCGTCTTCGGCGGTGCCGACGGTGCCGACGGGCGGGGCGGCCCGCAGCCGACGTACGCCTGGTCCTTCGACCGCGGCGACGGCCTGGCCAACGTCGGCTACGGCGAGCTGCTGCGCGACGGCCACCGCGCCCCGACCAAGGCGCGGCTGCTGGCGCGGCTCGAGGAGCTGCTGCCCGGCAGCACCGCCGGCGGCACCGACTGGGTCGGGCACCACCTGCCGCTGTCGACCGCGCACTGGCACCCCGCCGACGGCCGCGTGCTGCTCGTCGGCGACGCCGCCGGCCTGGTCAACCCGATGACCGGCGAGGGCATCTTCTACGCCGTCGCGACCGGCCTGGCCGCCGGTCGCGCCGCCGCCGAGGCCATCGCGGCCGGTGACCCGGCCAGCGCCGGACGCCGCTACGCGCGCGCCACCCGGCCGATCCTGGCCCGGCACCTGCGCCACACCGCCCTGGCCTCACGGCTGTGCCGCTCGGGCCGCGTGCTCGACGCCGGCCTGCGCGCGTCGGCCCGCGACCAGCGGGTCTTCGACGACCTCGTCGAGCTGGGCCTGGCCCGCGGCCGGATCACGCCGTCGCTGGCGCGCGCCCTCGCCACGTCGTACCTGGCTCCGACACGATGACCACGACGACGACCATGAAGGAGAAGCCATGAGAGTCCTCAGCGTGCGGGGTGTCCTGCCCGAGCACCGCTACACGCAGGCCGAGATCACCGAGTCGTTCGCGACCACCATGATCCGGGGGGCGCTCGACCGCCGGGTCGTCGACCGCTTCCACCGCAACGCCTGCGTCGAGACCCGCCACACCGCGCTCCCGCTCGAGCGCTACGGCGCGCTGAAGGACTTCGGCGAGTCCAACGACGCCTTCATCGAGGCCGGGGTCGCGCTGGGGGCGCGCGCCGTCGTCGACGCCCTGAAGGCCGTCGACCTGGCGCCGTCCGACGTCGACCTCATCATCAGCGCCACCGTCACCGGGCTGGCCGTGCCGTCGCTCGAGGCGCGCGTCGCCGCCCTCATCGGGATGCGCCCCGACGTCAAGCGGGTGCCGCTGGTGGGGCTGGGGTGCGTGGCCGGGGCGGCCGGCATCGCCCGGCTGCACGACTACCTCGTCGGTCACCCCGACCAGATCGCGGTGCTGATGTCGGTCGAGCTGTGCTCGCTGACCCTGCAGCGCGACGACGTGTCGGTCGCCAACCTGGTCGCCAGCGGGCTCTTCGGCGACGGTGCCGCCGCGGTCGTCGCGGCCGGAGCCGACCGGGCCCGCGAGCTCGTCGGAGGCCACGGCGTGCAGCCCGAGGTGCTCGACAGCCGCAGCCGCCTCTACCCCGACTCCGAGCGCACCATGGGCTGGGACGTCGGCGCCGGCGGCCTCAAGATCGTCCTCGACTCCAGCGTCCCCGACGTGGTGCGCCACTACCTCGGAGACGACGTCGACCGCTTCCTCGCCGACCACGGCCTGACCCGCGCCGACATCGGCTTCTACGTCGCCCACCCCGGCGGCCCCAAGGTGCTCGAGGCCATGGCCGAGACCCTCGGTGTCGGCCGCGAGGCCCTGCAGGTCACCTGGGACTCCCTGGCCGCGATCGGCAACCTGTCGTCGGCGTCGGTGCTGCACGTCTTCGCCGACACCCTGCGCGACCACCCGCCCGAGCCCGGTTCCTACGGCCTGCTCCTGGCCATGGGCCCCGGCTTCTGCTCCGAGCTCGTCCTGCTGAGGGCGTGAGCATGAGCACCGAGGTCCTCTTCACCGTCGTGGTGCTCGCCGTCGGCTTCGAGCGGCTGGCCGAGCTGGTCGTCTCCAAGCGCAACGCCGCCTGGTCGTTCGAGCGTGGCGGCGTCGAGACCGGCCGCGAGCACTTCCCGTTCATGGTGGTGCTCCACACCGGCTTCCTCGTCGGCGCGCTGGTCGAGGTCTGGGTGCTGCGCCCCGACCCGCCGGCGTGGCTCGTCGCGACGCTGCTCGTGCTCGCCGCGGCCAGCCAGGCCCTGCGCTGGTGGTGCATCACGACCCTCGGGCCGCGCTGGAACACCCGCGTGATCATCGTGCCCGGCCTGGCCCCGGTCACCGGCGGCCCGTACCGGTACGTCGCCCACCCCAACTACGTCGCCGTCGTCGTCGAGGGGGTCGCGCTCCCGCTGATCGGTGGTGCGTGGATCACCGCGCTGGTCTTCACCGTCGTCAACGCCGGGCTGCTGCGGGTGCGGCTGCGCGTCGAGAACGAGGCGCTCGCGAGTCTGCCGGCCGCGGCATGATGAGTCCTGTGCGTCGCATGGGTGCCGGGTTTCACCGGCCGGCCGGTGAAACCCCGACCGGGACGCTGAAATCTTATCGGCCCGGTCACGCATTCACCGGCCGGCCGGTGAATCCTGGGGCCAGAGGGACGACCCCATGACCCCCACCGTCGACCTCCTCGTCGCTGGCGGCGGTCCCGCCGGCCTCGCCACGGCGCTGCACGCGGCCCGCGCCGGCCTGTCGGTGCGGGTGCTCGAGCCCCGTACGGCGGTCATCGACAAGGCCTGCGGCGAGGGGCTGATGCCGGGCGCCCTGGCCGCGCTGCACGACCTCGGGGTCGACCCCTCCGGCCACCCGATCTCGGGCATCGCCTACTGCGCGCCCGGCCGCCAGGCCACGGCAGCCTTCCGCGAGGGCCCCGGTCGGGGCGTGCGCCGCACCGTGCTCCACGCGACGCTGCGCGACGTGGTCGAGGCCGCCGGGGTCGAGGTCGTGCAGACGAAGGCCGAGGCCGTCGAGCAGGACGACGACGGCGTCACCGTCGACGGCGTCCGCGCCCGCTACCTCGTGGCCGCCGACGGGCTGCACTCCCCGCTGCGCCGCTCGCTCGGGCTCGACAGGCCCCACGGCGGCACCGCCCGCTACGGCCAGCGCCGTCACTACGCGCTCGCGCCGTGGACCGACCGGGTCGAGGTGCACTGGGCCCGCGACGCCGAGGCCTACGTGACCCCCGTGGCCGACGACCTCGTGGGGGTCGCCGTGCTGTCGACCACCCGCCGCTCCTACGACGACCACCTCGCCGCCTTCCCCGGGCTGCGCGCCCGGCTCGCGGACGCCGAGGCGGCCAGCGACGTGCGCGGCGCCGGACCGCTGCGCCAGTCGGCGCGACGTCGTACGGCGGGGCGGGTGCTGCTGGTCGGCGACGCCGCGGGCTACGTCGACGCCCTGACCGGCGAGGGGGTGGCGCTCGCGCTCGGGCAGTCGGCCGCCGCGGTCCGGGCCGTCGCCGCCGACCGCCCCGACGACTACGAGGCGGAGTGGCGACGGGTCACCCGGCGCTACCGCTGGCTCACCGCCGGGCTGGTCGTCGCGACCACGCCGCGACCGCTACGGTCGGTCATCGTGCCGGCTGCCCGCGTCCTTCCTCCCGTCTTCTCCCTCGCGGTCAACGCGCTGGCCCGACCGGTCGGCTGATGCCGCTCTGGGCGCAGGCCGGTCTCTGGGGACTGCTGTCCGGCGGCACCCTGGTGGTCGGCGCGGCGGTCGCGTGGTGGGTGCGGGTGCCGCGCCTGGTCATCGCCGGCGTGATGGCCTTCGGGGCCGGCGTGCTCATCTCGGCCCTGGCCTTCGACCTGGTCGACGAGGCCGAGACCACCGGCGGCCTCGGCCCGGCGGTCGGCGGCCTCGCGCTCGGGGCGACGACGTACGTCGCGGCCAACCTCGTGCTCAACGCCCGCGGGGCGCGCCACCGCAAGCGCTCCGGCGACCAGCAGCCCAGCGAGGACGAGCAGGCCGGCAGCGGCACCGCCATCGCCGTCGGGGCGCTGCTCGACGGCATCCCCGAGTCGACGGTGCTCGGCCTGTCGCTCACCGCCGGGCACGGCGTCGGGGTGGCGGTGCTCGCCGCGATCGTGATCTCCAACCTGCCCGAGGGCCTGTCGAGCTCGGCCGGCATGAAGCGCAAGGGCCGCAGCGCCGGCTTCGTCTTCGGCGTGTGGGGCGCCATCGCGGTGGCCAGCGGGATCGCCGCGCTGCTCGGCTACGCGCTGCTCGACGGCGCCCCGACCGACGTGGTCGCCGTGATCACCGCCGTCGCCGCCGGCGCCATCCTGGCGATGGTGGCCGACACGATGGTGCCCGAGGCGTTCGAGCGTACCCACGTCTTCAACGGCGCGATCTGCACCGCCGGCTTCATCGTGGCGTTCGCGATCAGCCGGTCCTGACCCGGGCCCCACCGAGTCCGGGCGAACGCCCGGGGTGAACGGCCTCGCCCGCACGGGTGAACATCGCGTCCCCTCCACCGAAGGGTGGTCCCCCTGCCGGTGGGGGCTGACAGCCTTCGAGGCCAAGCGTCGAGTGACCTCCGGCCACACCGCACGCGCAGCCAGGGCGAGTCCTCACGCCCGGCACCTCACTGCCAACGCAGCGCGACCACGCGCGGAACGGACTACCCATGCCCGCCATCCTCTTCGGATCGATCAGCACCCTGGCTGACACGTCCGAGATCCAGCGCGACGCGTTCAACCGCGCGTTCGCCGAGCACGGCCTCGACTGGACCTGGGACCAGGAGGAGTACGCCGGACTCCTCGGCTCCAACGGCGGTCGCGACCGCGTCGCGGCCTACGCCGCCGACCGCGGCGAGACCGTCGACGCCGACGCCGTGCACGCGACCAAGTCGCGGATCTACCAGGAGACGTTGCGCTCCACCGACGTCGCCCCGCGCGCGGGTGTCGTCGAGACCTTCCGCTCCGCCAAGGAGCAGGGCCTCAAGGTCGGCCTGGTCACCACCACCTCGGCCGACAACGTGGCCGCCCTGGGCGACGCCCTGGCCGGCAAGGTCGACTTCGCCGAGTTCGACGTCGTCGTCGACGAGTCGAAGGTCGGCGCCCGCAAGCCCGACGCCGAGGCCTACTCCTACGCCCTGGCGCAGATCGGCGCCCACGCCTCCGAGGCCGTCGCGATCGAGGACAACCTGGGCGGCGTCGAGTCGGCCAAGGCCGCCGGCGTGCCGGTGGTCGCGTTCCCCAACGGCAACACCGTGACCCACGACTTCGGCGACGTACGCCGCGTGGACGCGCTCGACCTCGCGGACCTGCGCCGATGAGCGCCGCGCCGACCGCGCGCCTGACCGCGACGGACAAGGCCTTCCACGTCGAGGCCTACGAGAAGATCGACTACACCCTGCAGTACGTCGACGGGGTCTTCGACGCCGCCAACGCCGAGCTCGCGGACGCGTTCCGCGAGCAGGGTCGCGTGCTGATGGTCATCGACGAGAACGTCCTGCGCCTGCACGGCGACCGCGCCGAGGCCTACTTCGCCGAGCACGGCATCGCCCTGACGACGGTGCCGGTGCGCATCGCCGAGACCGCCAAGTCGCTGCGCACGCTCGAGAAGATCGTCGACGCCTTCGCCGAGTTCGGTCTCAACCGCAAGGAGCGCGTGCTCATCGTCGGCGGCGGTCTGACCACCGACGTGGCCGGCTTCGCGTGCGCGACCTACAAGCGCAGCACCGACTACATCCGCATCCCCACCACGCTGATCGGCCTGATCGACGCCAGCGTGTCGATCAAGGTCGGCGCCAACCACGGCAAGCACAAGAACCGCCTGGGCGCCTACCACGCGTCCAAGCAGGTCTTCCTCGACTTCTCGCTGCTGCAGACGCTGCCGGTCGACCAGATCCGCAACGGCATCGCCGAGATCATCAAGATCGCCGTGGTCTCCAACCTCGGCATCTTCGAGGGCCTCGAGAAGTACGCCGAGGACCTGCTGCACACGTCGTTCGGCTACGCCGAGGGTGCCGAGCACCTGCGCGAGGAGGCCGACCGGATCACCTACGACGCGATCCGCACGATGCTCGAGCTCGAGGTGCCCAACCTGCACGAGCTCGACCTCGACCGGGTCATCGCCTACGGCCACACCTGGAGCCCGACGCTCGAGCTGACGCCCGACCCGCCGCTGTTCCACGGCCACGCGATCAGCGTCGACATGGCGTTCTCGGCGACCCTGGCCGAGCAGCAGGGTCACATCACGACCGCCGACCGCGACCGGATCCTCGGCCTGTTCAGCGCGGTGGGCCTGGCGATCGACAGCCCGTTCTTCACCCCCGAGCTGCTCGAGAAGGCCACGCCGTCGATCATGCAGACGCGCGACGGCAAGCTGCGCGCCGCCGTACCGAAGCCGATCGGCACCTGCCACTTCCTCAGCGACCTCACCGTCGCCGACCTCGTGCGGGTGCTGGGCGAGCACAAGAAGATCTGTGCCGGCTACCCGCGCGGTGGCGAGGGCGTGGAGCAGTACACGGCGCGCGAGTCGTGACCGTCGCGGCAGCACGTCCGGTGACCCCGGTCGGGATCGCCGCGGCGCTCCTCACCTCCGTCGAGTCCCGGCTCGACGGAGCGGACCCGGACGTGCTCGCCGACCTCGCCCGCGCCCGCACCCTGCTCCACGGCCTCGACGACTACGTGGCCCGGTGCACCTCGCCGGCCTCACCCGCCCTGGTGGCGCTCGAGGACCGCACCCGCGCCGAGCCGTGGGAGGGCCACCTGGAGCAGGAGATGCTCTCCGGCCACGTCGAGGGCGCGTTCCTGCGGATGCTGGTGGCGATCACGGGAGCCCGGCGGGTGCTCGAGATCGGCATGTTCACCGGCTACTCGGCGCTCGCGATGGCCGAGGCCATGCCCGCCGACGCCCACCTGGTCGCCTGCGAGCTCGACGACCGCGCGGCGGCGATCGCCCGTGAGGGCTTCGCGGCCTCGCCGGCCGGCGGCCTGATCGACGTCCGGGTGGGCCCGGCCGCCGACTCGCTGCGCCAGCTCGGCGCCGACGGGGAGTGGTTCGACCTGGTCTTCATCGACGCCGACAAGGCCGGGTACGCCGACTACCTCGACCTGCTGCTCGACCTCGACCTCCTCGCCCCGGGCGCGGTCGTGTGCGTCGACAACACCCTGCTGCAGGGCGAGCCCTGGGCGTCGCTGTCGCCGACCACCAACGGCGCCGCGATCGCCGCCTTCAACGCCCGCGTCGCCGCCGACGACCGGCTGGAGCAGGTGCTGCTGCCGCTGCGCGACGGCGTGACGCTCATCCGGCGCGTCTCGTGACCCTCGTCGCGACCACCGCCGCGCGTGCGAGGTCGCTCGCCGCGATCGCGTTGCTCGAGGCGACGCTGCCGATCAACCTGGCGCTGGTGGGCGCGGCGGTGCTGCGGCGTGGTTCGCGACCGGCCGTGCCGGGCGGCGAGCGTCGTACGGTGCTCGTCAGCGGCGGCAAGATGACCAAGGCGCTCGTGCTGGCGCGGTTGTTCCATGCCGCGGGGCACCGGGTCGTGCTGGTCGAGACCGCGCGCTACCGGCTGACCGGCCACCGGTTCAGCAACGCCGTCGACGCCTTCCACGTGGTGCCCGACCTCACCTCCCCCGACTATGCCGACGCCTTGCTCCGCATCGTCAAGGAGGAGGGCGTCGACGTGTGGGTGCCGGTGTCGAGCCCGGCGTCGAGCCTGCCCGAGGCGCAGGCCGCCGAGCTGCTCGACGGCCACTGCGAGGTCGTGCACCTCGACACCGACGCGCTGCGCCGCGTCGACGACAAGCACGCCTTCGCCGAGATGGCGGCCGCGGTCGGCCTGCCGGTGCCGGCGACGCACCGGATCACCGATCCCCGGCAGGTGCTCGACTTCGACTTCGCCGCCCACCCCGGGCCGTGGGTGCTCAAGAGCATCCCCTACGACCCGGTGCGCCGTCTCGACCTCACGCCGCTGCCGCGCCCGACCCCGGCCGAGACGGCCGCGTTCGTGCGCGACCTGCCGATCTCGCCCGAGCAGCCGTGGATCCTGCAGGAGCTGCTGGCCGGCACCGAGTGGTGCACCCACGGCACCGCTCGCGACGGCCGGCTCCTGGTCTGGGCGTGCTGCCGGTCCTCGGCCTGGCAGCTGACCTACGAGCAGGTCGAGCACCCCGTGATCCGCGACTGGGTGGAGCGGTTCGTGGCGGCGTACGGCCTGACCGGGCAGGTGTCCTTCGACTTCATGGAGGCGTCCGACGGCACCGTGCGGGCCATCGAGTGCAACCCGCGCACCCACTCCGCGATCACCCTGCTGGCCGGGCGTCCCGAGGTCGCCGCGGCCTACCTCGACGACGACGCCGACCCGGTCGAGCCGCCGCTGGGCGGGCGCCCGACCTACTGGCTGCACCACGAGCTGTGGCAGGCCCTGCGCCACCCCTCGACCGCGCCGGGGCGGCTGCGCACCATCGCGCGCGGCACCGAGGCGGTCCTCGACGGCCACGACCCGCTGCCCTTCCTGGCCCTGCACCACCTGCACCTGCCGTCGCTGCTGCTGGCCAACCTGCGCGCCGGGCGCCCGTGGCTCAAGGTCGACGTCAACATCGGCAAGCTCGTCGAGCCGGCGGGGGACTGAGCATGCGCTACCTCCACCTGACCGGCTCGGCCGTCGACCCGCTGCTCGACGACGTCTCCCGGCTCTACTCCCGTGGCTGCCTCGACGCCGTGGCCGCGCGCGGGGGCGGCGACGAGCACGTCGTCGCCCACGTCTCGCCGGGCGGTGCGTGGCGCTTCCCCGCTGCGCTCGACGACGAGGCGCTCGCCGCTGCTCCCGCCCTGTCGTTGGCCGAGGCGATCGCCCACCTCGACGGGCTCGACGTCGACGTCGCGCTGCCGCAGATGTTCTGTCGGCCCGGCATGACGACGTACCGCTCGCTGCTCGACCTGCTCGAGATCCCCTACGTCGGCAACCGCCCCGACGTGATGGCCGTCGGCGCCGACAAGCCGCGCGCCTCGGCCGTCGTGGGTGCGGCCGGGGTCGCTGTCCCGGCCTCGCAGGTGGTGCGGCCCGGCGACCCGCTGCGCCTCGAGCTGCCGGTGGTGGTCAAGCCCGCCGACGCCGACAACTCCCTGGGCCTCACGCTGGTCCGCGAGGCCGCGGCCTTCGACGAGGCCGTACGGCTGGCCTGCGAGCACAGCGACCGCGCACTGGTGGAGACCTTCGTCGAGCTGGGCCGCGAGGTGCGCTGCGGGGTCGTGGAGACCCCAGAGGGGCTGGTCTGCCTGCCGCTGGAGGAGTATGCCGTCGACGCCACCACCAAGCCGGTGCGCGACCACGCCGACAAGCTCGCCCGTGACGAGAGCGGTGATCTCGGTCTGGTCGCCAAGGACGCCGCGCACGCCTGGGTCGTCGACCCGGCCGACCCCGTGACCGGCCCTGTGCAGCAGGCCGCGCTGCTCGCCTACGCGGCGCTCGGCTGCCGCCACCACGGGCTCTTCGACTTCCGCGTCGACCCTGGTGGGCAGCCTTACTTCCTGGAGGCCTCGCTCTACTGCTCGTTCGCCCCGACGTCCGTGGTCGTGGTGATGGCCGAGGCGGCGGGCATCAAGCTCCTCGACCTGTTGGACCTGTCCGTGCGCCAAGCGATCCCCGAGGTGGCCCGATGACCGACGTGAAGACCGACGTGAAGACCGACGTGCTCGACCCGATCGGCGTCCGGGTGACCGGCGTCCAGGTCGCCGACGACCCGACCGCCCTGGTGCCGGTGCTGCGCGGGCTGCTCGCCGAGCACGGCGTCGCGGTGCTGCCGGGCCAGGTGCTCGACGACCACGCGTTCCTGGCCTTCCTGCGTGGCTTCGGCGACCTGGCCTTCACCGCGGGCGAGACCCCGCTCGACGGGTTCCCCGACCTCAACGTGATCAGCAACGTCGGGCGGTGGGGCACCGACGCGCCGCCCAAGAGCTCCTTCCACGTCGACACCAGCTATGTCTCCACGCCCCCGGCCTACACCGCGCTGCGGGCGGTGACGGTGCCCGCGCAGGGCGGCGCCACCCAGTTCACCAACCAGTACGCCGCCGCCGCGACGCTCCCCGACGACCTGCGCCGCCGGGTCGAGGGCCGCGCGATCACCCACGTCGTCACCGGGGTCGACGCCGACGCCGGCGGCGAGACCGAGGCCGCGCACCCGATCCTGCGACCCCACCCCGTCACCGGTCGCGAGTCGCTCTACCTCACCACCCCGGCGCGCTGCGCGTCGGTGAGCGGCCTCGACCAGGCCGAGTCCGACGCGCTGGTGGCCGAGCTGTTCGCCCACTCGACCCGCCCCGACAACACCTACGACCACGCCTGGGCGCCCGAGGACCTCGTGATCTGGGACAACGCCTGCGTCCTGCACCGCGCCGACCACGCCGGTGTCGTGGGCGACCGGGTGATGCACCGCGGCATGGTGGCGTCGTACGGATGAGCCAGGCCGCCGAACGGCTCCGCGACCCCGCAGCCGTCCCCACCCCCACCCTCGCCCGCACCGACCGCGCCGTCCCGCTCCACCTCGTGCTGGGCGACTCCTCGCACGGTGTCGCCCGCTATGCCGGCGAGGTCGCCTCCGCGTGCGGGGCCGGCGTCGTGCGCGACCTCGTGACCGCTGCCGCCCACGACGGGCCGGTTCACCTGCATCTCACCGACCGACTCCTCGGGCCCACCCCCGACGACGCGGCTCGCGCGGTCGAGCGGCTGGCCGGTGCCGTCGCGCTCACCGTGACGCTGCACGACGTGCCACAGCCGACCGACGGGCCGGTGTTCGAGGCCCGCGCGGCGGCGTACGGCCGGATCGTGCGCGCGGTGCGGGCCTGGGCGACCAGCTCCCACCACGAGCACGACCTGGTCACGCGGTGGTGCGCCCCCGAGGCCCGCGGCGCGGTGGTGCCGCTGCCGGTGGACCGCTCGCCGCAGGCGGGCCTGGTGCCCCTCGACCTCGAGCCGGTGCTCGGCGTCTTCGGCTTCGTCTACCCCGGCAAGGGCCACCGCGAGGTCGTGCGGGCCGCCGCCCGGCTGTGCCGCGACGGCACCCCGGCGCGCGTGCGGGTCATCGGGCGCGCGGCCGACGGCCACGCCGACGAGGTCGCCGACCTCTGCCGCATCGCCTCGGCCCTGGGGGTCTCGATCGAGGTGACCGGGCACCTGCCCGACGACGAGGTCGCAGCGGCCCTGCGGTCGGTGGCGGTGCCGGTGGTGGCCCACCGCAACGTCTCGGCCTCGGGCAGCCTCAATTCCTGGCTCGCCGCCGGGCGCCGCCCGCTCGTGCGTGACGGCGCCTACGCCCGCGAGATGGCGGCGCTACGCGCGGGGACGCTGACGCTGTTTCGTGACGACACGCTGGCCGAACGGGTCGCCGACGCCCTGCGCCGCCCCGAGACCACCTGGACCCGGCCGGGGCTCGACCTGGCCCCGCACCTGCCCGACGTCGCGCTGGCCTACCAGGAGTGGTGGCGCACCACGTGAGGCCGCCCCCGTTCGGCGGCACGGTCACCGGCAACCGGTGGGACCTCGCGGGTCCGGCCGTGCCGGGGCTGCGCGTGTCGGTGGTCGTCAGCCACTTCGAGCAGCCACAGGAGCTGGCGCGCACCCTGGCGGCGCTCGGGGCCCAGACGAGACCGCCGGACGAGGTGGTGGTGACCGACGACGGCTCGGCCGTCGCGCCCACGGTGCCGGACGGCGTACGGCTGGTGCGGCAGGACGACCGCGGCTTCCGGGTCGCGGCCGCCCGCAACCGGGGGGTCGAGGCCACCACCGGCGAGCTGCTGGTGCTGCTCGACGCCGACACGACCCCCGAGCCCGGCTGCGTCGAGGCGCTGGCCGACCTGCCGTCGCGGCTGCCCGAGTGCCTGGTCGTCGGCCGCCGCCGCCACGCGTCGTACGCCGCCGACGGGTCGCGCACCGAGCTGCCCGAGCCGGCCTGGCTGACCGAGGCCTACGCCGCCTCGAGCGAGCTGCTCGACGCCGACGAGACGAGCCACCGCTTCGTGATCGGCGCGATCGTCGGGTGCAGCCGCTGGTGGTGGGACGAGCTGGGTGGCTGCGACGAGTCGTTCACGGCCTACGGCGGCGAGGACTGGGACCTCGCCGCACGCTCCTGGCGCCACGGCGGGCTGGTCGCCCACCGGCGCGACGCGGTGGCGTGGCACGACGGCCCCGACGCCGGGGCCCGCTCGCGGTCCGACGCAGCGCTGCTCGGCGAGACCGTGGCGATCGCCGACCACGTCGCCGTGCCCGGCACCGGGTGGCGCGGCCTGGTGCGCGGACCGGCCGACCTCGTGGTGTCGTGCGCGCCGGTGATGACGCCGACCGAGCTGCTGGTCACCGTCGACGGCCTGTGGGCGGCGGTGCCGACCGCGCGGGTGGTGCTGTCGGCCGAGCACCGTGCCCTCGTGGGCGACGACCCGCGGCTCGTGCCCGGGGTGCCGGACGAGGCGCGCCTGCACCTCGACCTGCGGCACGGGGCGCTGGGGGACTGGCGGGCGGCCGTCGGGAGCCTCGACGGTCACGCCCACCGTGACCTCGGGGTCGGCACCCTGACCGACCTGCGGCTCGCACGGCGCGCCGAGCGGTGGGGGCGCCTCGAGCTGGCGCCCGTGCACCCGGTCGCCGACGAGCACCTGACGCCGTGGGCTCCGCGGCACACGCTCGAGGCGTGGCTGGGCGGCTGGGCGCGGTGACGCTGACCCTCGTGGTGCTGGGCAACTGCCAGGCTGAGTCGCTGCGGCTGCTGCTCGACGCCGACGACGTCGTCTCCCAGCGGCTGCCCCCGGTCTTCGAGCTGACCGCCGCCGACGTCGCGCCGCTGCAGGAGCTGCTGGCGCGCACCGACCTGTTCGTCGCCCAACCTGTCGGCGACGACTACCGCGGGCTGCCCGTCGGCACCCGTCAGCTGGTCGCGCACCTGCCGCCCGGGGCGCGTACCGCGCTCGTCCCGCCGGTCCGCTACGCCGGCCTGCACCCCTACCACCTGCTGGTGCACCCACCCGGGCTCGAGAAGCCTGACCCGCCCGTCGCGCCGTACCACGACGTCCGCACGATCCTCGCCGCCGCCGGTCTGCCGCCCCTGCCGCCGTTGACGGTCTCGGCCGTCCGGGCGGTCGCCGAGGCCTCGGTCGCCGAGCTCGCCCGCCGCGAGGCCGTCCACGACACCGTCCGGGTCAGCGACCTGCTCGCCGCTCCCGTCGCCGACTCGATGCGCACCATCAACCACCCCGGCAACACCGTCCTCGAGCCGCTGGCCGCGCGCGTGCGGTCGGCGCTCGGCCTGCCCCCGCGCCCGCCCGGCGTACGACGACCGCTGCTGACGTCGATCCACGCACCGCTGCTGCCCGAGGTGGTCGCGGCGCACGCGCTGTCGGCATCACCGACGTCGGTCTGGACGGTCGACGGGGAGCCGGTCACCACCGATGCGGTGACGGCGGCCCACCGGCAGTGGTACGCCGCGCGCCCCGAGATGCTGGCGGCCGCGCTCGAGCGGGCCGCGCCGCTCGTCGACCTGCTGCGATGACGAACCGCCCCGGCCGAGACGGCCGGGGCGGTGTGTCGGTAGGTCGGCTACTTCGCGGTCGCGAAGGAGCTGACGCAGTCGCCCTGGTTCTTGAAGACCGGCTTGGTGCTGGTGGCCCAGCCGCCGTTCTTGCACTGGTCCTTGCTCGTGAGCACGACGGGCTGGGTGAAGGTGTAGGTGTCGCCGGCGAAGTTGATCGCGTTGATGACGCCGTCGCCCTTGACGCCCGAGCCCAGCGAGAAGCCGAAGGCGTGGACGACCGTGGTCGGGAACGCAGCGCGCCACTGGTCGAGCGTGCCGTGGTTGTCGCTGCCGGACCCGCCGGTGTGCGACGGGGCGCCGTCCTTGACGAACTGCTGCGAGCCGTTGCTCAGCCACCAGTCGTTGCCGTAGGCAGCGGGCTCGCCGACGAGGATGCCGTCGTCGGTGCCGTCCGCGTTGAAGTCGACGACGAGCTGGAAACCGGGCAGACCGCCCGCGGTGTTGGTGTAGTCGAGGCTCGGCTCCCCGACGCCCTTGAGCGCGACGTCGGTGGCGACGTACTCGGCGACCTTGTCGGTGCCGGTGGCGCCCTCGGTGTAGACGTGGAGCCCGCCGGTGCTGGTCACCTCGTAGTGGCCCGTCGCGCGGGTGTCCGAGAGACCCTTGACGAAGCCGTCCGGGACCGAGATCGTCCTGGCCGCGGCGTTGGCCACGCCGGACAGGGCCATCACCGAGACGGCGATCCCTGCCAGAGTCGTGCCGAGCCGGCCGTAGGTGCGTGCGTGCATGTTGTTCCCCCCCAATTGTGGCTCCTGGTGCCGGCCGAGCCCGGCGCCCGAGGATGAACGGTTCACCCTAGGGAGCCGTAGTCCTTGCTGATGGCCGATCATGCATCACGCATGGCCCGTTCGGGCCATCACCGACCCCTCGATCTCGGTCAGGGTTCGACTGGGGTCTTTGGTCCCGACGGCACCGACCCCGGACTCTGCGACGTACGGTCAGCGCGTGAAGCGCGTCCTCCTCGCCGTCCTGACCACCCTCCTTGCTGCGAGCGCCGCGACCCCGGCCCCCGCCTCGGCCGAGACCCTCCGCGGACGCGACCGCTCCCACGACGTGCGCCACTCGAGCAGGGGGGAGCGGGCGCACCTGGTCGACCGTGCGGACGGCGACATCCTGCGCTACCGGTTCACCTACACCGACCGTCGGTTCTCGGCCGTCGTCCGCTTCCGCGACCTGCGTCGCGACGTGCCCTCGCGCTACCTGTCGGTCAACCTGCGCTACGAGTCCGACGTCCAGCTCGAGTACCTCGAGGCCGAGGTGGAGGTCAGTCCCACCGACCTCCAGGGCCGCGCGCACGTCAACGGGGACGCGTGCCCTGCCGCGACGTCCGCCACCGGATCGACTACCGCCGCAACACCTTCCGGATCAGCTTCCCCGCCCGGTGCCTGCAGTCCACTCGCGTCGTCGACGCCAGCGTCGTCGGTGCGGTCTCGGACGCTCCAGTGAATGAGGCGTCCTACTTCTACGTCGACCGCGCCCCGCGACAGGGGCAGTCCGAGGGCGACGGGTTGAGGGTGCGGCGGGGGTAGCCGCCCGCGCGTCGCGCTGGAGCCGGGCCGACCCGACTGACCTTCACGGTGGTCGAGGTGTGTGGGCTGCGACCGCAGCCGGCGCATCTGACCCGATCCCACGGTGGTCGAGGAGGTCGCCTGCGACCGTCTCGAGACCCACTCACCGCAGCGGGCCTCGATGACTTGGTCCGAACCCTGCGGTCGGGGTGGTTTCGTGACGGCCGCGGGCGGCCTCCTCAACCTCCGTGTGGCTCGGTCGTCGTACGACGTCACCCGACGGTGGTCCAGGAGGTCGTCCGCGACCGTCTCGAGACCCCCTCACCGCAGCCGCTCTCGGTGACTTGGTCTGCACCTTGCGGCCGGGGTGGTTTCGTGACGGCCGCGGGCGGCCTCCTCAACCACCGTGTGGTGCAGCCTGCTCGACCGGAGGGTGGGGTGAGGACCGCTGGGCGTGCCGGTGACCCCGCCGTGGTGGTGCTGGGCGGGGTCGGTGGGGCGGTCAGGGTCGTCGACGTGATGGGCGGGCTGGACGGGGTGGGCGGAGTGGTGGGGGTCTGCGGTCGACGAGGTAGGTGGCGCCGGTGGGGCTGGTCCAGTGGTAGAGCCCGGGTCGGAGCATGACGTAGCGCCAGCGGGAGTGGGTCTTGGCGCGGTGGTGGCGCCGGCAGAGCATCGCGAGGTTGTGAGCCGACGTCGGCCCACCCGCTGAGAACGGGATGATGTGGTCGAGGTCGACCCGGCGTCTGGTGCAGCCGGGGAACACACAGGTGTGGTCCCTGAGTCGTACGAGCTCGCGGATCGCGTCGGTGGGCTCGTAGGCCTCAGTGGCGGGGTCGGTGGCGAGGTCGACGACGGGTTTGACGGTGACCTTGGTGCCGGCGGCCTGGCACCAGTGACGGATCTGTTCGATGAGGACCGGGGACCAGGTGTTGTCGAGGAACCCGGGCAGGTCGGGGTGCTCGGCGTCCAGGTGGGCGTAGAGCGTGATCCCACGCCCGGTGCCACCGGTGATCTCGCCGGTGAGGAGGTCGAGGGCGAGCTGGTGGCGGCCCATCTCTCCCAGGGCTTGGGAGCGGCGGACGTCCAGGGTCTCGGTGGATCCGAGGTCGGCCAACGCCTGGGCCCCGTTCTTCAACGCGGCTTCGAGGTCGATCGCGTCGGCCAGGTCCAGGGTGGCGGTCATCTCCACGGTGCCCGACGTGTTGGCCTCGCCGAGGTGGACGTCGGCGTGACGGTTCTCGGCGGCCTTCTTCCTGCGGCGTTCGGCTTCGTCGGGGTCGTGCTTGGCCCGCGCGGCGTCGACGGCCCGGTCGACCTGGGCCCACGAACACGAGTGCAGGAACGGGGCGATGTCCTTATCGACCTCGGCCGCACCAGCCAAGGGGAGGTCGGTGGTGTGCTCGGCGACGCGGAAGGCCTTCCACACCGCCACCTCGAGCCGCACGACCCGGGCGTACAGGCGTGGGAGGCGGTAGCGCAGCTCGAGGGCTTTGCCGAGGTAGGCCAGGCCGCCGTCGGTGGACATCCCTAGTGACAACGCGAGGTCGAGGGCGGCGTACTCGCCGATGACCGGGCACCCGGGGCCGCCCAGGTGCAGGGCCGGTTCTTCCATGGGGTCGAGCAGGGCTGCGGTCTCGGACTCGTCGGCGGTGTTGACCGCTGCCCAGTCGAGGACGGCGGTGAGCTTGGCGACCTGGACCCTGGACTCGTCGTCGCGGTGTGCGCGCACGGACTCCAGCAGCGGGTCGCTGCTGGGGGTCCGGGTGCGGGTGGTCATGCGTTCATTCTACGCCCGATGTCTTATATTCGAAAGTGTGAGCGACTGGTTTATGGAGGAGTTTTCGGGATCGGTGGGGGTGAGTCTCGTGACGGTCGCCAGGGCGACCTCCTCGACCACCGTGTGGTCGGGTCGCGCCTCGGGGCGTTTGTCCGTGCGCCGGGGCTGTACGGGTGTTGAATCGGGTCGCGCGCCGCGCGGCGCGCACCACCCACCGAAGGGACATGACGTGGCAGGCATCGAGGACAAGCTCGACAAGGCGTACGAGACCAAGCCGGTGCAGGAGCTGGTGGACGCTCCGGTGGCAGCGCTGCAGGGCATCAGTGACGCGAAGGCGGCTCTGCTGACCGAGGCCCTGGGCATCAAGACGATCGGTGACCTCGGCACCAACAAGTACTTCCTGTGGGCTCAGGCGATCGCCAAGCTCGCCGAGTAGGTCGTCAGGGTGAGCAGTGCTCACCCATCGGGGGGCTCGCTGTCGGGGTGAGCCCGTGAGGTGGTCGGCGTGACAACGTCGACCACCTCATGCCCTTCCTACCCGCGCCACCTCGCCCGTCCGGTCCGCCGGTCGCGCAGACGCCCGCCGGTGGTCCAGCCGCCGCGCAGGCCCTCGTCGGACGGGTCCGCCTCGAAGACGTTGCCGGAGTCGTCGGCCGACTCAGGACCGCGGAGCACGACGCGGTCGACCATGGGGCCGACGAGTCGGTCGTAGACGGCAGGCAGGCCGCGGAAGCCTGCGACGGCCAGCAGGTTGGCCGGCCCGACGTGGTCGATCCGGCGCGGACGGTCGAGGCGGTGCACGCAGGCCGCAGCGACGCGTTCGGGCGTGACCACGGGCGGCGGTGCGGAGCCCAGGCGGCCGGCGTAGGTGCCGGCCTGGCGGTAGATCGGGGTGTCGACGGCGCCCGGCAGCACGAGGCTGACGTGCAGGCCGCGCTCGCGGCGTACCTCCGTCTGCAGCACGCGCACCAGCCCGAGCTGGCCCCACTTCGCGGCGCAGTAGCCGCCCATCGACGGCACGGCGATCTCGGCGAGCAGCGAGCTCACCACGACCAGGTGACCGCCGCCGGCCTCGCGGAAGCGCGGCAGGATCGAGCGGGCGAGGTTGGCGGTGCCGCCGACGGCGACGTCGACCAGGTGGTGCAGCACCTCGGCGGGCAGGTCCTCGACCGAGCCGTAGGCCATCGCCTGGGCCGTGGTCACCGCGCCGTCCACCCGGCCGTACGCCGCCACGCCGGCGGCCACCGCCCGCTCGACCGCGTCGGCGTCGGTGACGTCGGCGGCGGCGACCACGGTCGGTCCGGGCAGGCTCTCGGCCACGGCGTGGAGCCGCTGCTCGTCGCGCGCGACCAGCACGAGCCGGTCACCGCGGGCACTCAGCTGCTGCGCGACGGACAGTCCGATGCCGCTGCTGGCGCCGACGACGACGACCGAACGCACGCCTCAGCCCTTCTCGAGCGACGACTCCTTGTGGGCAGCCGTCGCTCCCGTCTTGTCGGACTCGACGATCCAGTAGGGCTCGTCGTCGCTCGCCTTGAACTTCTGGCCGTCGTGCTGGAACTCCCTCGTCTTCTTCTCGACCGCCTTGCCCACCGTCTTGCCCTGAGAGGTGTTCCAGTGGACCTTGTCGCCCTTGCTGATGCTCATGTCCTCGACGCTAGTGCGGCCCTCGCGGCGGCCGACTCCCCCCGACGGGCGCCCTCGTGCTGACCCGGTTGGTGGGTCACGGCCGCCGTCACGAGATGGTCGTCGTGGTGACCGGCGCCTCCAGCGGCATCGGTGAGGCCACCGCGCTGCGCGCCGCGGGGGAGGGCCACCACCTCGTCCTGGTGGCCCGCCGCGCGGACGTGCTCGAAGAGGTGGCCGGCGCGTGCCGCGAGGCGGGCGCCGCGTCGGCCGACGTCGTGGTCACCGACGTCTCCGACGACGCCGCGGTCGCGGCGATGGTCGAGCAGGTGCTCGCCCTGCACCAACGCATCGACGCCGTGCTGCACTGCGCCGGCATCGTCAGCTACGGCCGCACGGAGGAGACCACCGCCGACGACTTCGCCCAGGTCGTCGGCATCAACCTGCTCGGCGCTGCGTCCGTAGCGCGGCACGTCATCCCCGTCATGCGCGAGCAGGGCCGCGGCGACCTCGTGCTGGTCGGGTCGCTGCTCGGCCACATCGCCGTGCCCGAGATGACGCCGTACGTCGTGAGCAAGTGGGGCGTGCGCGCCCTGGCGCGCCAGCTGGTGATCGAGAACGTGGACAAGCCCGGGGTGCGCATCAGCCACGTGGCGCCCGGCAGCGTCGACACCCCGATCTACGACAACGCGCTCGACGACGCCGGCGGGGTCAACTCGCCGCCCCCGCCGACCATCAGTCCCGAACGCGTCGCGCGGGTCGTCCTCGACCGCGTCGACGCACGCCTGCACCGCTCCGGAGAGGTGCAGACCGCCTATCTCAACTACGGGATGATGGCGGCGTTCCGGCTGGCGCCGCGCACCTACGACCACGTGGTCGGCCCTCTCTTCGACCTCGTGTCGCGCAAGCGGGGGTCCTGAGCGACCGCAGTCATTCCTGGGGGTGGGGGTGGCCAGGCGCCGACCGACGTAACGTCAGTGGTGTCGCTGATGGAGTCGGACTTACGCAGTCCCGCCGTCGCCGACGCTCGATCCCGGCTCTGTCCGACCGAACCGTGCCGGGGTTCGTCTGAGGCTCCTCCTCCGCTCGGCGGGCGGAGGGGTCTCAGTCGTTTTACCGCCGCTGCGGCACGACGCGAGGAGATGCCATGCCAGAAGAACGAAGCACCACGGCCACCGAGATCAGTGCTCACCGCAAGCCCGCCGCAGCCACCAGTCGCGACGTGTCGGCGGACGAGCGCGAGCCCGACTCGCCGACCGAGCTGACCGGTCGGTCGAAGAAGTTCGTGCTGCGCAAGACGCTCTCGGAGTTCTCCGACGACCAGTGCACCGACCTCGCCGCCGCGCTGACCTACTACGCCGTGCTCGCACTGTTTCCGGCCGCGATCGCGCTCACCTCGATCCTGGGACTCGTCGGGCAGGGACCGTCGGCCGTCGACGAGGTGCTCAAGATCCTCGACCAGATCGGCGCCGGTGGCGTCGTCGACTCCATCGGTCCGACCCTGGGTGACCTGAGCGGCTCGCAGAGCGCCGGGCTCGCCTTCGTGCTCGGCCTCGCCGGCGCGCTCTGGTCGGCGAGCGGGTACGTCGGTGCCTTCGGTCGCGCGATGAACCGGATCTACGAGAAGGGGGAGGGGCGCCCGGTGTGGAAGCTGCGACCGGCGATGCTCCTCCTCACCGCCGTGCTGGTCGTCCTGGTCGCCGTCGTGCTGGCAGCGCTGGTGCTCACCGGCCCGGCCGCGCAGGCGGTCGGCGACTCGATCGGCCTGGGCGACACCACCGTCCTGGTCTGGAACATCGCCAAGTGGCCGGTGCTGCTGGGGATCGTGATGGTCATCGTCGCGCTCCTGTACTACTTCACCCCCAACGTGCGGCCGACGTCGTTCCGGTGGATCAGCGTCGGTGCGGTCGTCGCCATCCTCGTCTGGGTCGGGGCCAGCGTGGCGTTCGGCTTCTACGTGGCCAACTTCTCCTCCTACGACAAGACCTACGGCGCCCTGGCCGGCGTCATCGTCTTCCTGCTGTGGCTCTGGATCACCAACATCGCGCTGCTGTTCGGCGGCGAGCTCGACGCCGAGCTCGAACGCGGCCGCCAGCTGCAGCGCGGCGAGCCCGCCGAGGACGACATCCTGCTGCCCCACCGCGACACCCGGGGGCTGGACAAGAAGGCGAACAAGGAGCGCAAGCAGGCCGAGGAGGCCGCCGCGATCCGCCGCGGTCGCGGCTAGTCAGCCGGCGTGGGGGTCGGGGAGCTGGGCGGGGTCCGCGAGCACGAGGACCTCGACGTCGCGGTCGGCGTACTCGGCCACCACCGGTGGCAGCCCGGCTGAGCGCAGCCGGGCGTGCACGCCGGGGCCGTCGAGGGGCCACCCCACGACGGGGTGCCGCCAGTGGCAGAGCACGACGACGCCGTCGGGGGTGAGGCTCCCGCGGAGACGGGCGGCCAACCCGTCGAGGGCCGCCGGGCTGAGGAAGTAGCCCACCTCGCTGACGACGGCGAGGTCGACGGCGCCGTCGGGCCAGTCGACGGGCACCGACCCGAGACGTACGTCGACGTGGTCGAGCCCGGCGAGCCGGGCGAGGGCCGCGGTGGTCGCCGACGGGCTGGCGTCGAGCGCGAGCAGGGAGTCGCAGCGGGCAGCGAGGTCGGCGGCGAGCGCGCCGGTCGAGCACCCCACCTCCACCCCGCGCCGGAACCGCTCGCGCGGCAGCATCGCCAGCAGCAGAGCGCGTTTGCGGCGTTCGTACCAACGACGGTCGACGCCCCACGGGTCGGCCTGGGCCTCGTGCAGCGCGTCGAGGGCGTCGTCGCGGGCCGCGCCCTCCCAGAACACCTCGTACGACGCCGCGAAGTGCGCCAGGAAGTCGGCTGACAGCAGCGCCTCGTCGCCGGGCGCGGGTGACAGCGGACGCACCTGGGTGCGGTGGGCGGCGACGGCGGCCTGCTTGGTCGTCTGCTCGGCCGGGTCGAGGTCGAGACGTCGTCCGCTCGCCCACGGGGCGGCGGCGGGGTCGCCCCAGTGCCAGAACCAGACGGGGTACTCCAGCAGCCGGGCGCCGCTGCGGGCGGCCGTGGCCGCCGCGGCACGCCCGACGGCCTCGTGGTCGGCGTGCCCGTCACCGCGCCAGGGCGCGACGAGCAGGGTGTCGCGGCCGTCGCCGACGAGGTCGACGAGCCGGGCGACCAGGGCGTCCTCGTGGTCGCGCACCCCGCCGTCGGGCAGCGTGAGCAGCACGGGGCGGGTGCCGGGCGACAGCAGCGCGACGGCGGCGTCGAGCTCGACGGCGCGCAGGGCGGCCAGCTGCTCCTGGGAGTGGGTGGGGGAGCGTGGGTGGCAGGCCTCGCCTCGGGTCGCGACCACCACGACGACCTCGAGGCCGAGCCGGTGCGCGCGACCCACGAGCCCGCCGGCGCCGAGTGTCTCGTCGTCGGGGTGTGCGGCGAGCACGACCACCCGCGTCAGGGCCGCGAGGTCCACCGCGGGCAGGTCGTGGCGCGCGGTCTCCGCACGCCACCCGGAGGCGGAGGTGCCGGACGCGTCGTCGTGGCGGAACGTCACCACGGCGGGGAGTCCCCGTCGGCGAGCAGGCGCCCGGAGGCAGCGGAGTCGCGTGCCGCGTGGTGCTGGCGCAGGTAGAGGGTGAGGTCGGCGACGCGGGCCGCGTGATCGGGTTCCTGGCTCAACGGTGCGGGTCCGAGCGCGTGCCCGACCTCGGTGAGCACCGTCTCGGCCGCCGAGCTCACCACGTGGCGGACCCGGGCGGCCAGCAGCGCCGCGCCGTCGCCCGTCAGGGAGCCGCCCTCGACGCCGTCGACCCCGTCCACCAGGCCCGCCGCCTCGGCCAGCACGGCGCGGGCCGAGGTGAGGGCGGCGTCGACGACGCCGAGGTGCATCAGGCCGACCTGGTCGGGCTCGCGGTCGCGGACCGCGCGGGCCAGTCGGCGCGCGACCCCCACGGCGCCGCCGTACCAGACCGCGGCGACGCCGATGCCGCCCCAGGCGAAGCCCGGGCGCGAGAGGTACCACCCCGGACCGCCGACCGCGTGGGCGGGAACGGCGCCCATCACCAGGGCCGTCGAGGTGATCGCGGTCAGCCCGCGGGCCGCCCAGACGCCGTCGTCGCCGGAGACGCCGGGGTGGCTCAGGTCGACCTCGAACAGTCCGCGGCGGGTGGGCTCCACCCACGCGGTCACCAACGCGTGCGAGACGACGGAGGCCAACGAGCACCAGGGCTTGCGCCCCGTCAGCACCCACCACCCGGGGCCGTCGGCGACCGCCTCGAGGCGCGGTGGCGGGCCCTCGGCGGCGTAGACCCCCCACGTGCTGCCGGCGGGAGCGGACCCGCCCGCCTCGTGCAGGATCGACACCGCGTCGAGGTGCGGCTCGATCGTCCGGGCCACGGTGAGGTCCTGCGCCGCCACCGTGGCCAGGACCTCCCAGCGCAGGCGGGTGGCGCCGCTGCCGGGGTCGGGCACCAGGTCGGCGAGGTCGGCGGCCCAGGCGAGGGCTTCGGCGACGTCCGCGCCGGCCAGTGCCTGCGCCTGCGCGGCGACGTCGGTGAGGAGCGGGTCCGGGGCGCCCCCCGGGGACAGCAGCACCGGGCTCGCCACGGTGGCCGTCACGCGGGGTCCGTCGCGGCGGCGGACTGCACGTCGCCGCGCACGGACGTGCCGGGGGCACCGTTGCCGTCGCGAGAACGCCGCAGCGCCTCGGCGACCCCGGTGAAGCGGTAGCCGTCCTCGAGCAGGTCGCGGCGTACGGCGTCCTCGCGGCACACCATGTCGTGGCGCAGGCTCTCGGTCAGCGACGAGACCTCGGTGACCGGCAGGCCGCTGATGCGCGCGCAGGCCCAGCCGACCAGCCGCTGGGGGACGCCGGGCACCAGGAGCCGTCGACGGCGGAGGCCGGCGACCTCGGCGTACGCCGCGAGCAGCTCGGGGTAGGAGAGCACCTCGCTGCCGCCGACGTCGTAGTGCCGGTTGGTGCCGGGCGACCCGAGCGCGCGGACGATGACGTGCACGACGTCCTCGACCGCCACGGGCTGGATCGAGCTGCGCATCCACCGCGGCACCGGGGTCACCAGCGGGATGCGCTCGCTGAGCCGCCGCAGCAGCTCGTAGGACGTCGACCCGGCGCCGATGACCATCGAGGCCCGCAGCACGACCGCGGGCACGGGGCCGTCGAGGAAGACCTCCTCGACCTCCAGGCGCGAGCGCAGGTGGTCGGAGAGGTCGCCGTGGGGCACCAGTCCCGAGAGGTAGACGACCTGGCCGACCCCGGCGTCGGCGCACGCGGCGGCGACCCGCTGGGCCGCCTCGCGGTCCTGGCGCACGAAGTCCTCGGACTCCATCGAGTGCACGAGGTAGACGACGGTGTCGACGTCCCGCACGGCGCGGGCGACGAGGTCGTCGTCGGTGACGTCGAACGCGCGCGTCTCCACGTCGTCGGCCCACGGGTAGTCGTCGGTGCTCGCGGTGTCACGGCTCGCGGCCACCACCCGGTGACCTGCCTCGACCAGGGCCGGCACCAGGCGCGAGCCCACGTAGCCGGTCGCGCCGGTGACCAGCACCGTCCTGCCGTCTCCCGCGTCCACACGTCTCCCCTGTCGTCGTCCGGTCGTTGTCGTCGAGCACGTCCTGGCAACCTACGACGTCGCGCCCGCAACGCGGCTTCCGTCACCCGGGCAGGTGGTGCGTCGAACTCCCTCGAGCGGGTGACCGAGGAGGACCGGCACGCCACGGCCGCTACGTTCGCTGCATGGCCAGCGACCCGACCGACACCGTCGAGGTGGTCCACGTCGTGGTGCCGGCCCACGACGAGGCGCAGCTGCTTCCGGCGGCCCTCGACTCCCTGACCGCGGCGCTCGAGCACGTCCGCGACGCGACCGCCGGGGTGACCGCGCGGCTCACCGTCGTCCTCGACGCCTGCACCGACGACAGCGCCCAGGTCTGCGCGGGTCGCGACGTCGACGTCGTCGTGACCGCGGCCGGCAACGTCGGCGCCGCCCGGGCCGCCGGCACCACCCGTGCGGCCGCGCTGGCCGCAGCGGACGCCGTCGCCCCCGCCGCGACCTGGATCGCCTGCACCGACGGGGACTCCCGGGTGCCGGTCGACTGGCTCACCGACCAGCTCGCGGTGGCCCGGGCCGGTGCCGACGTCGTCCTGGGGCGCGTCGAGCCCGACGACACCGCCGCCGCCGCGGTCGTCGCCGCGTGGCACGCGCTGCACGACGACGGCCGCGTGGGCGTGCACGGGGCGCACCTCGGATTCCGGCTGTCCGCGTACGACGCCGCCGGCGGTTGGGCGCACCTCGCCGACCGCGAGGACCTCGACCTCTACCGGCGACTCCTCGCCACGGGCGCCCGCTACGGCGCGGCGACCCGGCCGGTGCTCACCTCCTCGCGCCTGCAGGGTCGCGTCTCCGGCGGCTTCGCGGCCTTCCTCGCCACCCTGGACCGGCCCGCTCCCTGACGATCACCCGCGCGGATGGGGGTCCTCGCGCCGCCGGGCCCCTAACGTGGAGGAACGGGATGCGCCCCATCGGGCCCCGTTCCACTGAATTCTCGGCTGCCGTCCATCGGCCCTTCTGGACCACCGCGTGACGCCGTCGTCGCGCCGTCCGTCTTCCCCTGCGCCCATCGGAGGCCTATCACCGTCATGTCCCTGAGCATCCTCGCGCGTCCCTGCGTCACCGATCGAGCCGAGCGGGCCGACAGCACCCGCGAGCTGCTGCACCGCGCCCGGCAGACCGCCGACGAGCAGGAGCGTCAGGACCTCCGGAGCGAGGTCGTCGTGCTCAACCGGCGCATCGCCGACGCGGTGGCCTCCCGCTACCGCGACCGCGGCGTCCCGATCGAGGACCTGCAGCAGGCGGCGTACGAGGGTCTGGTCAAGGCTGTGCACCGCTACGACCCGACCCAGGCCGAGGACTTGCTGACCTTCGCAGTGCCGACGATCAGGGGCGAGGTGCAGCACCACTTCCGCGACCGGTCGTGGATGGTGCGCCCGCCGCGCCGGGTGCAGGAGCTGCAGGCCCGGGCCACCCACGCGACCGTCGAGCTGCGCCGCGAGGTCGGCCGCGAGCCGACCGACACCGAGGTGCGCGACCGGCTCGGCATCGACGCCGCCGAGTACGCCGAGGTCGTCACGGCCTTCGGCTGCTTCAACCCGCCGTCGCTCGACCGTCCGCTCGGTGAGGAGGGGTCGGCCACGATGGGCGACCTGCTCGTCGACGGTCGCAGCGCGCACGACGCCGTCGAGGCACGCTGCCTGGTCGGACCGGCGATGAGCCGGCTGGCCCTGCGCGACCGTCAGGTGCTGTTCCTGCGGTTCTACGAGGAGCGCAGCCAGCGTGAGATCGGGGTCGAGCTCGGCCTCACCCAGGCCCAGGTCTCGCGCATCCTCGAGCGCGTGCTGCGCACGCTGCGCCGAACCGTCGGGACCGACGAGACCCAGGCCACGGCCGGCACACAGCGGCGTACGGCCTGAGCCGCTCCTTGCCGGCGCTCCTCAGCCGTGCAGGGGCTCGCGCTGCGCTGCCGGGCCCACGCCCGCGGCCCGCAGCAGCGCGGCCGGGCCGGGGTGGTCGGCGAGGTCCCCGACCGGCACCGGCAGCGGCACCGACCAGTTGTCCCGCTCCTGCGGCGTCGTGCCCGGCACGTTGGGACGGCGCTGCTCGCCCACCGCGTCCTCGAGCGAGAACGACAGCAGCAGCGACGGGGCCCGGCCGAGCTGGGCGTACGCCGCCGCCACGGCCTCCTGAGCCGACGCGTCGTCGGCCAGCCCGTCGCGCTGCAGCTGAGCGCGCAGGTGGTCGGCGCCGGCCCGTACGTCGGCCTCGGCCTGGTCCGACGAGGCCAGCTGGTCGTCGACGTCGGAGCCGTTCCACAGCCCGGTGACCGTCGGCAGGTCGTGGGTGGTCACCGTGGCCAGCGACCCGGCCGGCCAGGTCGCGGGGTCGTCGTCCTCGAACCACAGCACGCGATAGCTCAGGATGCCGCGCTCGGCGAGCGCCTCGGTCACGCCATCCTCGACGGTGCCGAGGTCCTCGCCGACCACGACGGCCTCGGCACGGTGCGACTCGAGACAGACGATGTCGAGCAGGTCGTCGGCCGGGTAGCGCACGTAGCAGCCCTCCTGCGGCCCGGCGCCCTGCGGGATCCACCACAGACGGAACAGGCCCATCACGTGGTCGATCCGCAGCCCACCGGCGCCGGCGATGGTCGCGCGCACCGACTGCACGAACGGCTCGTAGTCGGCCGCCCGCAGCCGCCACGGCACGAACGGCGGCGAGCCCCAGTCCTGACCGACGCTGTTGAGCGCGTCGGGCGGGCAGCCCACGGTGATGCCGTCGGCCATCACGCCCTGCCAGGCCCACGCGTCGGCGCCGCCGCCGGACACCCCGATCGGCAGGTCCTGCACGACCGTCAGGTCGCCGGTGGCCTCGCGCAGCTGCTCCGACAGCAGCCACTGCAGCCAGGCGTGGAACGTGACGTCGTCGGCGCGCTCCTCGGCGAGGCGTCGTACGGCGTCGCCGTGCGGGTCGTGCAGCTCGGCCGGCCACTCGTGCCAGTCGCCGCCGTGCTCCTGCGCGAGGACCATCCAGGTGGCGAACTCCTCCAACGGCCGGCCCACGTCGGCCCGCCAGGCGTCGAAGGCCGTGTCGTCGTCGCGCGCGGTGAAGGCCTCGCGCAGCACCCGCAGCTTGTGGGTCCAGGCCGTGTCGCGGTCGATGCCGTCGACCGGCACCGCCGGGGCCTCGTCGACGTGCAGGTAGACGGGGTTGCGGAAGCGCCGCGTCGCCGGCAGGTAGGGGCTGGCCTCCAGCGGCAGCACCGGTGCCACCGCGTGCAGCGGGTTGACCACCAGGAACCCACCGCCCAGCGACTCGGTCCATTCCCGCAGCGCCCGCAGGTCGGCGAGGTCGCCGACGCCGGCGCTGCCGGCCGAGCGCGCGGCGTACAGCTGGACGGCCCAGCCCCACCGTTGCTCCGGGGGCACCCAGCAGCGTCCGGGGGAGACCACCAGCCGGCGCTCTGGGGCGTCGTCGTCGGGCACCAGCACGTGGTAGCCGAACGGGAGGTCATCGGGCACGACGTCATCGAGGCGCGCGCTGCCGCCGTCCTCGAGCCGCACCTCGCCCGCCAGTCCCGTACGCCGCCCGCGTCGCGTCACGAGCGGAGCGGTGCGCTCGAGGTCGGCCGGGGGCTCGCCCATCACCGCCAGCACCCGCTCGACCGTGGCGTCGGGGACCCGCTGGGGCTGGTCGTCGGCGTCGGTCCAGTCCTGCTGGACGACCTGCTGCGGTGTGTCGCTCACGCGCCATGGCTACCACGTGGCCGTGGCGGCCTCCTCCACCACCGTGGGGCCCGGTCGTCGTACGACGTCACGGCACGGTGGTCGAGGAGGTCGCCTGCCGACCGCAGCCGGCGCATCCGACCCGATCCCACGGTGGTCGAGGAGGTCGCCCGCGACCGTCTCGAGACCCGCTCACCGCAGCGGGTCTGGGTGACTTGGTCTGCACCCTGCGGCTGGGTGGTTTCGTGACGGCCGCGGGCGGCCTCCTCAACCTCCGTGTGGTGCAGCCTGCTCCGACCAGACGGTGGGGTGAGGACCGCTGGGCGTGCCGGTGACCCCGCCGTGGTGGTGCTGGGCGGGGTCATCGGGGCGGTCAGGGTCGTCGACGGGGTGGACGGGGTGGGCGGAGTGGTGGGGGTCTGCGGTCGACGAGGTAGGTGGCGCCGGTGGGGCTGGTCCAGTGGTAGAGCCCGGGGCGCAGCATGACGTAGCGCCACCGGGAGTGGGTCTTGGCGCGGTGGTGTCTGCGGCACAGCATCGCGAGGTTGTGCGCTGACGTGGGTCCGCCGGCGGTGAACGGGATGATGTGGTCGAGGTCGACCCGGCGTCGGGTGCAGCCGGGGAACACACAGGTGTGGTCCCTGAGGCGTACGAGCTCACGGATCGCGTCGGTGGGCTCGTAGGCCTCGGTCGAGGGGTCGGCGGCGAGGTCGACGACCGGTTTGACGGTGACCTTGGTACCCGCTTGCTGGCACCAGGCGCGGATCTGCTCGACCAGCACCGGGGACCGGGTGTTGTCGAGGAACCAGGGCAGGTCGGGGTGCTCGGCGTCGAGGTGGGCGTAGAGCGTGATCCCACGACCGGTGCCACCGGTGATCTCACCGGTGAGGAGGTCCAGGGCGAGCTGGTGGCGGCCCATCTCACCCAGGGCCTGGGAGCGGCGTACGTCCAGGGTCTCGGTGGACCCGAGGTCGGCCAACGCCTGGGCGCCGTTCTTCAGGGCGGCTTCCAGGTCGATCGCATCAGCCAGGTCCAGGGTCGCGGTCATCTCCACGGTCCCTGACGTCGACGCGTCGCCGAGGTGGACGTCGGCGTGACGGTTCTCGGCGGCCTTCTTGCGGCGGCGTTCGGCTTCGTCGGGGTCGTGCTTGGCGCGGGCGGCGTCGACGGCGCGGTCGACCTGGGCCCAGGAGCAGGTGCGCAGGAAGGGGGCGATGTCCTTGTCGACCTCGGCTGCACCTAGGACAGGGAGGTCGGTGGTGTGCTCGGCGACCCGGAACGCCTTCCAGACCGGGACCTCGAGCTTGACGACGCGGGCGTAGAGCCTGGGCAACCGGTAGCGCAGCTCCAACGCTCTGCCCAGGTAGGCCAGACCACCGTCGGTGGACATGCCCAGCGACAGGGCGAGGTCGAGGGCGGCGTACTCGCCGATCACGGGGCACCCGGGGCCGCCCAGGTGCAGGGCCGGTTCTTCCATCGGGTCCAACAACACCGCGGTCTCGGACTCGTCGGCGGTGTTGACCATCGCCCAGTCCAGGACCGCGTTGAGCTTGGCGACCTGCACCCTGGACTCGTCGTCGCGGTGCGCGCGCACGGACTCCAGCAGCGGGTCGCTGCTGGGGGTCCGGGTGCGGGTGCTCATGGATTCATTCTACGCCCGACGGCATATATTCGAAAGTGTGAGCGACGAATTTGTGGATGAGTATTCGGGGGTAGGTGGGGGCGGTGGGTCTCGTGACGGTCGCTAGCGCGACCTCCTCGACCACCGTGGGGTCGGGTCGTCGTACGGCCTCGCCCGGTGGGTCTCGTGACGGTCGCTAGCGCGACCTCCTCAACCACCGTGGGGTGACGGTGGGTGGCGCGACATCCTCGACCGCGGACCCCTCAGGCGAGCCCCGGCACCAGCCGACGCACCGTGCCGGTCGCGCGGGTGACCACCCGGGCCAGCGCCGAGACCGGGTCGTGCGAGGAGGCGTCGTCGTCGAAGGGTCCGTGGGCGCCGGCGTCGTGCTCGGCGTCCAGCGGGTCGAACAGGTTGTGCGCGTCGGTCGGGTGGGTGACCTGGTCGGTCTGCTGCCCGTCCACCCCGGTCCGGGCCAGGTAGCGGTCGAGGAACCACGGGGCGACCCGGTTGCCGAGCACCGTGTAGACCGTGGCGACGCCGACCCACGAGTTGCGACGGGGGTGCTCGGCGGCGAATCGGATGGCGCGGGCGCACACCTCGGGTTGCACCAGCGGCGGCACCGGCATCGGGTGCCCGGGCATCTTGTTGAGGTTCCAGGTGAACTGTGGGGTGTTGACCCCGGGGAGCGTGACCAGGTCGACGGTGACCGCGCTGCCGGTCGCCCGCAGCTCGGTCCGCACCGACTCGGTGAGGCCCTTGGTCGCGTGCTTGGCGCCACAGTAGGCCGACTGCAGCGGGATCGACCGGTGGGCCAACGACGAGGACACGTTGACGATCGCGCCCCGGTCGCGAGGTCGCATCACCGACAGCGCCGCGCGTACGCCGTTGACCTGGCCGCCGTAGGTGACCGCGGTGATGCGGTCGAACTCCTCGACGGAGGTGTCCCAGAAGTAGCTCAGCGCGCCGACGAACGCGTTGTTGACCCAGACGTCGATCGCGCCGAGCTCGGCCTCGACCCGGTGGGCTGCACGCTCGACCGCCGCGGTGTCGGCGACGTCGACCGCCAGCGCCAGGCAGCGGCGTCCGAGCGCCTCCACCTCGGCGCGCGCACCGTCCAGGCCGGCCTGCCCGCGGGCCAGCACCGCCACGTCGTAGCCGGCCTCGGCGAACTCGCGCACCGAGGCCCGTCCGATGCCGGCGGTGCCCCCGGTGACGACGACGACGGGGGCGGTGGTCTGGGAGGACGAGGAGGACATGCCTCCACTGTCACCGCAGGCCCGACCGCCCGGGACCACCCCGTGGGACCCCCGGGAGCGTGGGGACGCTCACCCGCCGTCGGTCGCTCGTCCCTAGGATGGCGCCGTGGCAGGGTCTCGCGTCCGGGTGGCGATCGTCGACGACTACGAGATCGTGGTCGCGGGGCTGGCGGCACTGCTGTCGCCGTTCGCCGACCGGGTCGAGGTCGTCGAGCTCGACAGCAACGTGCCGGTGATCTCCGACGTCGACGTGGTGCTCTACGACTCGTTCGCGCAGGTGCAGGGCCCCGACATCGACCTCGACGACCTCGTCGGCGGGGGCCCGGCCAAGGTGGTGGTCTTCAGCTGGAACACCTCGCCGGACCTGGTGCGGCAGACGTTCGACGCCGGCGTCCACGGCTACGTCTCGAAGGGCGTGACCCCGCAGGGCCTGGTCGACGCGCTGCTGCGGGTGCACGCCGGCGAGCGGGTGGCCCCCGAGCCCGACCCGCCGGCACGCGACGACGTCGGCGCGTGGCCCGGGGCCGACGTCGGGCTCAGCGGGCGCGAGTCCGAGGTGCTCGCGCTGATCTGCCAGGGCCTGAGCAACGACGAGATCGCCGAGCGCCTCTTCGTCACGGTCAACACCGTCAAGACCTACATCCGCACGTGCTACCGCAAGATCGACGTCGACACCCGCACCAAGGCCGTCCTCTGGGGCCTCGAGCACGGGTTCCGTCCCGACCGGAGCCGCACGGTCACGTAGCGCCGACGCCGACGTCACCGGTCGTCGTTCCCCTCGGCAGGTGAGGGTACGAGCACGCGAGCCGCGGTTGACTCGAAGAATGAGCACCCGCCGCAGGATCGTCCACGCCACCCCGCAGCAGGTCTGGGACGTGCTCGCCGACGGGTGGCTCTACCCCGTCTGGGTCGTCGGGGCCTCCCGCATGCGCGAGGTCGAGGACCACTGGCCCGTCGCCGGCGCCAGGCTCCACCACTCCGTGGGGGTCTGGCCGGCCATGATCGACGACAACACCGAGGTGCTGCTGTCACGCCCGCCGGCCCACCTGCGTCTGCGGGCGCGGGGGTGGCCGCTGGGCGAGGCCCAGGTCGACGTCCGGATCGAGGCCCACGACCAGGGCAGCGAGGTCTCGATCACCGAGGACGCCGTCAGCGGCCCGGGCCGGCTGCTCCCCAAGCCCGCCCGCGACCTGGCGATCGGGCTGCGCAACGTCGAGACCCTGCAACGGCTCGCCTTCATCGCGGAGAACCGCGCCGACTCGCTGCGATGACCTCCCACGACGCCGTCGTCGTCGGCGCCGGGCCCAACGGTCTGGTCGCGGCCAACCACCTGGTCGACGCCGGCTGGTCCGTGCTCGTCGTCGAGGCGCAGGACGAGGTCGGGGGAGCGGTCCGCAGCGACCGCGAGCTGCACCCCGACTTCGTGCAGGACACGTTCAGCGCGTTCTACCCGCTGTCGCCCGCGTCGGCGGCCCTCGCACCGCTGCGGCTCGAGGAGCACGGCCTGGCCTGGTCGCACGCACCCGCCGTGCTCGGCCACCCGCTGCCCGACGGGCGCTGGGCGGTCCTGCACCGCGACCGTGAGATCACCGCGGGACTGATGGACGAGCAGCACCCCGGCGACGGCGAGGCCTGGCACGAGCTGTGCGCGCTGTGGGACCGGATCGGCGACCCGGTCGTGGCCGGCCTGACGGGCCCGTTCCCGCCGGTCCGGGCCGGACTGCGGATGCTCGCGCGGTTGCGCTCGGCCGGAGGCCTCGACCTCGTGCGCACCCTGCTCACCCCGGCGACCGCGCTCGGCGAGCACCGCTTCGGCGGCGACGCCGCGGGCCTGCTCCTCAGCGGCAACGCGGGGCACGCCGACATCCCCATCGGCTCGCCCGGCTCAGGACTCTTCGGTCTGCTGCTGACGATGCTCGGGCAGACCGTGGGCTTCCCGGTGCCCGTCGGCGGCGCGGGCGAGCTGTCGGCCGCACTGCGTCGGCGGCTCGAGTCGCGCGGCGGGGAGGTGGTCACCGGGGCCGAGGTCACCTCGATCCTCGTCCAGGACCGCACAGCGAGAGCAGTGCTCACCGAGCACGGCGTCCGACACGACGCACGACGGGCCGTCGTCGCCGACGTGTCCGCGCTGCGGCTGTTCAACCGGCTCCTGGCCCCCGGCGACGTGCCGCCCCGGGTCGTCCGCGGCATGAGGTCCTTCGAGCTCGACCCGGGCACCGTCAAGGTCGACTGGGCCCTCAGCGGCCCGGTGCCGTGGGCCAGCCCGCCGCCGTACGCCCCGGGGACCGTGCACGTCGCCGACTCCGTCGACCAGATGGGACGAGCGCTCGCCCAGGTGGCCTCCCACACCATCCCGGCCGACCCGTTCTTGCTCACCGGTCAGATGACGACCAGCGATCCCACCCGCTCGCCCGCCGGCACCGAGTCCTTCTGGGCCTACACCCACGTGCCGCAGTCGGACGCCCCCGTCACCGACGAGCTCGGCGAGATCACCGGACGCTGGGACCGCGACGACTGCGAGCGCTTCGGCGACCGCATCCAGGCCCGCATCGAGCGCCTGGCTCCCGGGTTCGGCTCCCGCCTCGTGGGACGCCGGGTGCTCGGACCCCGCGAGCTCGAGGCGCGCGACGCCAACCTCATCGGCGGCTCGCTCAACGGCGGCACGGCCCAGCTGCACCAGGAGCTCGTCCTGCGCCCCGTCCCCGCCCTGTGGGGACGGCCCGAGACCGGCGTACGACGGCTCTACCTCGGCTCGGCCTCGGCCCACCCCGGTGGCGGCGTGCACGGCGCACCCGGGGCCAACGCGGCGCGGGCCGCGCTGCTGCACCACCGCAGTCACCTGCGCAGGTGAGGGTCAGCCCTTCGGCGCTGGGCACCGGGACCCCACGTCAACCGAAGGGATGCCCCATGACTGACACCACCATGACCGACCACACCCGGGCCGCCGCGGCCACCGCGGCCGACGAGGGCAAGCACGTCGCCGGCGTCGCCCAGGGCGAGGCCACCAAGGTCGTCGGCGAGGCCGCCGCCCAGGCCCGGTCGCTGGCCGGCGAGGCCACGACCCAGGTCGCCGAGCAGGTCGCCGACCAGACCCGCGTACAGCGCGACAAGCTCGTCGGCACGCTCGGCTCCCTGGGCGACGACCTCGACCAGATGGCCGAGCGCGGCAACGGCGGCCTGGCCGCCGACGTGGCCCGCGAGGTCGCCGGGCACGCCCGGTCCCTGACCTCCTACCTCGACGGCCGCGAGCCGGGGGACCTGCTCGAGGACGTGCGCGACTTCGCGCGTCGCCGTCCGGGCACCTTCCTGCTCGGGGCCCTGGCCGCCGGCGTCGTCGCCGGTCGGCTGGCGCGCGGCGTCAAGGACGCCGGCCCCACCTCGTCGCCGTCCAGCCCAGCGCAGCCGCAGGTGCCCGCACCGACCTTCGGCACCACGCCGCCGGTCAGCCCTGCGGTGACCTCCGAGCCGGGCTTCCCGCCGCCCGCCGCCGCCCCCGCCTTCGCGACCCCGCCGGCGTACGCCGGTGGTCAGGCGGACGGCTTCGGCACCCAGCCCGGGTCGCCTGCGTGAGCGCGGCCGACCCGTACGCCGGCAGCCAGGCCGTCGGCGCGACGCACGATCCCGACGTCTCCGCCGGCACCCGCAGCCTCGGCGAGATCGTCGGCGAGGTCACCGACGACCTCAGCACGCTGATGAAGCAGGAGCTCGAGCTCGCCAAGGTCGAGCTCAAGCAGGAGGCGACCAAGGCGGGCAAGGGCGCCGGCATGCTCGTCGGCGCCGCCCTCGGCGGCCTGATGCTGCTCGTCTTCCTGTCGCTGGCGCTGATGTGGCTCCTCGACGACTTCCTCATGCTCGAGCTCGCGGCGTTCATCGTCGCCCTGCTCTGGGGTGCCGTGGCCGCGACGCTGGCCGTGCTCGGTCGCAAGCACCTCAAGAACGCCAACCCGCAGCTGCCGAAGACGCAGCAGACACTCCAGGAGGACGCACGATGGGCCAAGACACAGACCAGCTGACCACCGACATCGCGGACACCCGCGACCGGATGAGCACCCACCTCGACGAGCTGCAGGACAAGGTCAGCCCGGCGGCCATCGTCGATCGGCGCAAGCAGGCCGCCCGCGCCAAGGTCGGGGGCCTGAGGGAGAAGGCCCTCGGCACCGCGCGCTCGGCCAACGACGCCACGCCGTCGGCGTCCGACGCGGCCGACACCGCCAGGCAGCAGTTCCAGGGCGCGCCCCTGGCCGCCGGTCTGGCCGCCTTCGGGCTCGGCATGGTCGTCGCGGCGCTCGTGCCGGCCAGCGAGGCCGAGTCCCGTGCCGCCGTCCAGGTCAAGGACGCCGTGCAGGACAAGGCCCAGCCGCTCGTGGACGACGCCAAGCAGGCGGCGACCGAGCTCGGTGCGGACCTCAAGGACAGCGCCGCCTCCTCGGCCCAGCAGGTCAAGGACGTCGGTACCGACGCCGTGGGCACCGTCAAGGACGAGGGGCGGTCCTCGGCTGCCTCGGTGGGGAGCGAGGTGGCCCCATGACCGACGCACGCCACATCTGACACGCGGGGCTCCCGTCGACCTGGTCGACGGGAGCCCCTGCGCCGTCCCACCCCCGACCCGTCTCCACGTGAGGACACGACCCATGAGCACCACCCCGACCGGATCCGACCGCACCACGCACCAGCCCGCCGTCAGCGAGCCCGTGCCCCCGACCGCCATCACAACACAGGGCCGGCGCGAGGTCGTGGACCGGGAGAAGCAGGAGCACGGCGGGGTCAAGGTCGGCTCCGCGTTCTTCGGCTGGGTGACTGCCACCGGCATCGCTGTCCTGCTCACCGCCGTCCTGGTCGCCGCCGGGACCGCCATCGGCCTGGCCGCGGTGGACGACCTCGACCAGGTCACCGACAGCGCCTCCGACCAGGTGGACACGATCGGGCTGGTCGGAGGCATCGCCCTGCTCGTGGTGGTCTTCCTCGCCTACGTCTGCGGCGGCTACGTGGCCGGGCGGATGGCTCGGTTCGACGGGCTGCGCCAGGGTCTCGCGGTCTGGCTCTGGGCCGTCCTGGTCGCGGTGGTGGTCGCGGTCGTCGCGGCGGTCGCCGGCTCGAGGTACGACGTGCTCTCCCAGCTCAACAGCTTCCCCCGGATCCCGCTCGACGCGGGTGACGTGACCACCGGCGGCCTGGTGGCCCTCGGCGCCGTCGCCGCTGCCAGCCTCGTCGGCGCCCTCCTCGGTGGCGTGCTCGGCATGCGCTTCCACCGCTCGGTGGACCGGACCGGACTGGGTGACTGAGCGCGACCGCGTGCGGGCGCCGGGGACGACCGCCTCGGTCGAGCCGGGCGCCCGGTCCGGCCACGTGCTGCTGTGGGCCGGACCGGTGGCCGCCTTCGTCGTCGCCCTGCTGCTGGCCCCGGACCGCGGACCCGGCAGCCCGGCGCCGCGGTTCCCGCAACCGGTGGGGTCGGTCACCGCAGACCGTGCCGGGGACCCTGGTGACGACGTGTCGTCGCCCCTCAGCCCGGGACCCGTGCCGCAGCCGGCGCGCCGCCGCACCGTCGACCCGCACTGACCTGCGGCGCAGGCCCGCACGGATCCACCGCACGGATCCATCGTGCAGACGACCCCGCCAGGAAGAACCTGACGGGGTCGTCGTACGTCGTCCCGCCCTCGACGGGCGGGAGTGGCTCAGCGGGTGGTGCGCACGCCCGCGGCGTCGTGCCGGTCGGCGTCGAAGAAGTCGCGGCTCCCGGCCTTCGCCAGGCCCCGGGCGATCATGTAGCCGATGGTCAGGTAGGTGATGTAGCGCATGGCCTCGGAGCCCCCGAAGGAGTCCCCGCCCGGGGCGTCGCCGTTGTCGCCGATGACGACCGCGGTCACGATGACGGCGAGGACCGCGGCCACGTAGGCGTAGAGCTCTGTCGTCTTGGTCGACGACTTGGTCTCGGTGCTGATGCGCCGGCCGTTGTCGGTCAGGTGGTGGTCGTTCAGGTGGTTGTCGGTCATGTGATCTTCCGTCCTCTGGTGCGGCCCCGGCGGTGCCAGTCCCGCGAGCATCGGGTGGCGGGACACGTGTGGTGCTCGTGCTGCCCGGTACCCGCACCCGGGGACTTGGTCGCTCTCGGCGCGGTGACCCCCGCCACAGCCGGAGGGGCCACGACCGCCACGGGTGGGGGCCCGGACCCTTCTCACCCGACGGTGTCTGTCGCACCGGGTTGCGCGCGCCCACGATGGGAAGTGACGAGAGGACCAGCGATGCCTGCAGCCGACAAGCCCGGACCCAGCGTGAAGGACGACGAGACCTACGAGGCCTTGCGTCGTGAGGGCAACAGCAAGCAGAAGTCGGCCCGCATCGCCAACGCCAAGGCCCGCGACGGCGCTGAGGCGGTCGGGCGCCGCGGCGGCCAAGCCGGGTCCTACGACGACTGGACCGTGGCCGAGCTCCGCAAGCGGGCCGCCGAGCTCGGCGTCGAGGGCCGCTCGTCGATGACCAAGGCCGAGTTGATCGAGGCGCTGCGCACCACCTGAGCGAGCCCGGGCGTCACCCGTCCGAGTGAGTGCACGGGCGCTGATCGTGGGTACCGGCTGGCGTGACCTCCCTCGCCGTTCCCGACACGACCCCGCGCCGGGTCGTCGTCGCCTCCGTGCCCGCCGGGCACGTCTACGTCCGCCACCTCGCTCCCGAGTCCGGCGACGGGCCCGTTCGCCTCGTCGACCCGCCGCCCCTCGGCGTACGCCGTGCCCCCAGCGGGCAGTGGTGGCCGCCGGCGATGCTCGACCCCGGCTGGGTCGACACCCACGGCCACGGGCTCGACGTCTTCCACCTGCACTTCGGGTTCGACGCCCTGGCTTCGCGCGACCTCGAGCGGATCGTCGCGGCGCTGCGCCGCACCGCGACCCCACTGGTCTACACCGTCCACGACCTGCGCAACCCGCACCACCCCGACCGCGCCGCGCACGACGCGCTGCTCGACGTGCTGGTGCCGGCCGCCGACGCTCTGGTCACCCTCACCCCGGGGGCCGCCGACGAGATCGCCCGACGCTGGGGCCGCGACGCCCTGGTCGTGCCGCACCCGCACGTGGTGCCGTTCGACACGATGCGTGAGGTGCGCGAGGCCCGTGACGTCCGCGCGGACCGCCCTTTCCGGGTCGGTCTCCACCTCAAGAGCCTGCGCGCCTCGATGGACCCGGTCGCGGTGCTGCCGACGCTGGTCGACACCGTCGCGGACCTGCCCGACGCCGTGCTCCAGGTCAACGCGCACCGCGACGTCCTCGACCCCGCCGGGGCCCGCCACGACGCGGGCCTGGCGCGCCTGCTGCGTGGCTACCTCGACGCCGGGCGCCTCGAGCTCGAGGTGCACGACTACCTCTCCGACGCCGCCCTGTTCTCCTACCTCGCCCGGCTCGACGTCTCCGTGCTGCCCTACCGCTTCGGGACGCACTCGGGCTGGCTCGAGACGTGCCGCGACCTCGGCACGACCGTGGTCGCCCCGAGCTGCGGCTACTACGCCGACCAGGGCCCGGTGCTGGGCTACCGCCTCGACGAGGACGGCTACGACCCCGCGACGCTCGCCGCCGCCGTACGCCGGGCGCACGCGGAGCGGCCCGACCTCGGCACCACGGTCGCCGACCGGCGCCGCCAGCGCCAGGACGTCGCCGACGCGCACGACCGGCTCTACCGCTCGCTGCTGTCGACGACGGCGGACACGACGACGGCCGGGCGGGCCTGACGTGCGGATCTGCCTGGTGGCCTCGAGCCGCTTCCCGATCAGCGAGCCCTTCGCCGGTGGGCTGGAGTCGATGACGCACGTGCTCGCGACGGCCCTGCTGGAGCGCGGCCACGACGTGACGCTGTTCGCTGCGCCCGGCTCCGACCCCGCGCTGCCGGTCGAGCTGCTCGCGCCCGACACGTTCACCCCGAGCGCGGCGGCGCTGGCCGACGCCCACGCCCCGAGCGCGACCTGGTTGGCCGAGCACCACGCCTACCTCGGGCTGATGCTGCGCCTGTCGCGCACCGGTGCCGACGAGTTCGACGTCGTGCACAACAACAGCCTGCACCACCTGCCGGTGGCGATGGCCTCGACGCTGAGCCTGCCGCTGCTGACGACCCTGCACACGCCGCCGCTGCCGTTCGTCGAGTCGGCCATCCACCTCGAGGAGGTCGCGTCGGCCTTCGTCGCGGTCAGCGCCTTCACCGCCGACGCCTGGTCGCACGTCGTGGGCAGCTCGGTGATCCACAACGGCATCGACCTGGCCCGCTGGCGCTTCGGGCTCGGCGGGGGCCCGGCGGTGTGGTCGGGCCGGCTGGTGCCGGAGAAGGCCCCGCACGAGGCCATCGACGCCTGCCGCCTGGCGGGCGTGCCCCTGGTGCTGGTCGGTCCGGTCCACGACCGCCGCTACTACCGCGACGAGGTCGAGCCACGTCTCGGCCGTGGGGTCGAGTACCGCGGCCACCTCGACCACCGCGAGCTCACGCACCTGCTGCGTGCCGCGTCGGTGGCCGTGGTGACCCCCGGCTGGGACGAGCCCTACGGCCTGGTCGCCTCCGAGGCGATGGCGTCGGGCACCCCCGTCGCCGGCTACGCCCGTGGCGCGCTGCCCGAGGTCGTCGGCGCCACCGGTGGGGTCCTGGTCCAGGGGGGCGACGTCGTCGCCCTGGCCGCGGCGGTGCGCTCGGCCCGCCGCCTCGACCGCGCCGCCGTACGCCGCCACGCCGAGCTGACGTGCTCGCTGGAGCGGATGGTCGACGCCTACGAGGACCTCTACGCCGCGCTCGTCGACGAGTCGGTCGCCGCATGAGCGCCACCGTCGGCTACTACGTCCACCACGTGGGCCGCGGGCACCAGCACCGCGCCACCGCGCTGGCCCGCCACCTGGCCGCGACCGGGGGTCCCTCGCTGACCGGGCTCTCCTCGCTCCCGCGGCCGCACGACTGGCCCGGGGACTGGGTCGAGCTGGCCCGCGACGACACTGGCGAGACCCGCGAGCCCACCGCCCGCGGCCGGCTGCACTGGGCGCCCCGGCACCACGACGGCCTGCGCACGCGGACCGCGCAGGTCTCGGCCTGGATCGAGTCGGCGCGCCCGGACGCCGTCGTCGTCGACGTCTCGGTCGAGGTGGTGCTGCTGGCCCGGCTGCACGGCGTGCCCGTGGTCTCGGTGGTGCAGCCCGGGCGCCGCGACGACCCCGCCCACCTGCTCGGCTTCGACGCCGCCGACGCCCTGGTCGCGTTCTGGCCGGCCGAGGCCCACGGCATGCTGCTCGGTGTCGCGCCCGAGACCCGCGACCGGCTGCGGTGCGTCGGGGCGCTCTCGCGCTTCCCGGTGCACGCCTCGCCGGCGCCGACCACCGGCCGACGGGCCGGTCGCCACGCCGTGCTGCTGCTCGGCGCCGGTGGCCACGCCGACCCCGCCGTCCCCGACGGCGACTGGCACTGGACCACCCTCGGCGGCGACGGCGGCTGGGTCGACGACCCCGCGCGCCTGCTGCACGAGGCCGACGTCGTGGTCACCCACGCCGGCCAGAACGCGCTCGCCGAGGCGGCCGCCTCCCGCCGCCCCGTGGTCGTCGTGCCCCAGGTGCGCCCCCACGACGAGCAGCTCGCCACGGCCGCCGTGCTGCGCGACGGCGACTGGCCGGCCGTCGTGCTCGACGCGTGGCCGCGCGACGACGGGCCGCTCGAGCAGGCCGTGGCCCTCGACGGGTCCGGCTGGTCCGGCTGGTGCGACGGCCGTGCCGTCGAGCGTTACGCCGCCGTGGTCTGCGAGGTGGCGGCGCGATGACCGGGTCGACGACCACCATCGGGGTGCTCACGCTGGCCCACGGACGCCGTGACCGGCTCGCCGCACAGCACCTGACCCTGGCCCTCGGCCGCCGCCGGCCCGACCTCTACACGGTCGTGGCCATGGGCGACCCGCTGATCCGCGAGTCCGACGACCGCGGTCTGCACCGCGACGTCGTCCACGTCGACGTGCCGGCCGACGGGCTCCCGCTCGCCACGGCGCGCAACCGCGGCGTCGAGCACCTCGTCGACCGCGGCGCCGACGTCGTCGTCCTGCTCGACGTCGACTGCCTGGCCGGCTTCTCCCTCGTCTCGGCGTACGCCGACGCAGCGTGCGCCCACCCCGACCGGCTCTGGTCGGGCCCGGTCACCTACCTCCCACCCGACGTGTTCGTCAGCCACCCCGCCGAGCTCGCGGCGCACGACGCCCCGCACCCGGCCCGCCCGGCGCCGAGGCCCGGGCAGGTCGAGGAGTCGACGCGGCCCGAGCTGTTCTGGTCGCTGTCCTTCGCCGTCACCCCCACGACCTGGGAGCGCATCGGCGGCTTCGACGAGGCCTACGTCGGCTACGGGGGCGAGGACACCGACCTGGCGCGCCGGGCCGAGGCGGCCGGGGTGCGGTCGTGGTGGCTGGGGTCGGCGCGCGCCTACCACCAGCACCACCGCGTGAGCTCGCCCCCGGTGGAGCACCTCGACGCGATCCTGCGCAATGGCCGCACCTACCACCAGCGGTGGGGGGAGTGGCCGATGCTCGGGTGGCTGCGCGACTTCGAGGCGCGCGGCCTGGTCCGGCGCGACGGCGACCAGTGGGTCAAGGTGCGCCCGGACGGGTGAACGTCCCCGGCGTCGCGGTGGGTACCGGGCGGGACCGATCACCCGCCGAACCCGAGGAGGACCCATGAGAGCCGTCACCTGGCAGGGCCGCACCGACATGCAGGTCATCGACGTCCCCGACCCGCGCATCGAGGAGCCGACCGACGTCGTCGTCCGGATCACCTCGACCGGCCTGTGCGGGTCCGACCTCCACTTGTACGACCCGCTCACCCCCTTCATGACCCCCGGCGACATCGTGGGTCACGAGCCGATGGGCGTCGTGGACGCCGTCGGCGCCGACGTGACCGCGGTCGCGCCGGGCGACCGGGTCGTCGTCCCGTTCAACATCTCCTGCGGCACCTGCTGGACCTGCGAGCGCGGGCTGCACAGCCAGTGCGAGACCACGCAGAACCGCGACCAGGGCACGGGCGCGTCGCTCTTCGGCTACTCCAAGCTCTACGGCGCCGTGCCCGGTGGCCAGGCCGAGGCGCTGCGCGTGCCGTTCGGCAACACGCTGCCGATCAAGATCCCCCACGGCCCGTCCGACGACCGCTTCCTCTACCTGTCCGACGTCATCCCGACGGCCTGGCAGGCCGTCGAGTACGCCGACACCCCCGACGGCGGCACCCTGCTGGTCATGGGCGCCGGGCCGATCGGCGACATGTGTGCCCGGATCGCCAAGCACCGCGGGCTCCGGGTGATCGTCGTCGACTTGGTCCCCGAGCGGCTCGCCCGCATCACGGCCCGCGGTGGCGAGACCATCGACACCACCGAGATCGACCCCGACGACGTGCCCGACCGCGTCCGCGACCTGACCGACGGCCGAGGCTCCGACTCCGTCATCGACGCCGTCGGCATGGAGGCCCACGGCTCGCCCGTGGCCGAGACCGCCCAGAAGGCGCTGCGCTTCCTGCCCAAGAAGCTGCAGGAGCTCGCCATGCAGCACACCGGTTCCGACCGCCTCGACGCCCTCTACACCGCCTTCGAGTCCGTACGACGCGGCGGCACCGTCTCGATCTCGGGCGTCTACGGCGGGGCCGCGTCGCCCATGCCGATGCTGCAGCTGTTCGACAAGCAGCTGGTGATCCGTCAGGGACAGGCCAACGTGCACCGGTGGAGCGACGACATCCTCGAGCTGCTGCAGCGTGACGAGGACGTGCTCGGTGTCGAGGACTTCGCCACGCACCGCCTGCCGCTGGAGGAGGCCCCGGCGGCGTACAAGTCGTTCCGCGACAAGCAGGACGGCATGGTCAAGGTGGTCTTCCAGCCCTGACCGCGCCGTCCGGCCCGGCACGTGAGCGGCGGTCCTACCAGTCGCGCCCCTGGCGCCCGGGACGAGGCTCCTGGGGCAGCTGGGTGCCGAGCTCGCCGCCGAGCCGGCCGCCGTGCGGGCGGCCGTGGTCGGCGAACTCCTCGCGGAAGTAGGCCAGCACGTGGTCGCCCACCTCGAGGCGGGCGCCGGTGCGCAGCACGACCCGGCCACCGACGGCCGCGCCGTGCACGCGTGCGCCCCCGTCACGAGGCTCCACGACGTACTCGTCGTCGTCCGGGTCGTGGCGCACGACGGCGTGCAGGTGGGCAAGGCCCGGCAGGCGTACGTCGCACGTGGGGCCCGAGCCGATGGTGGTCTCGTCGTCGAGCCAGTAGATCGGCATCCGCTCGCCGGCCCACAGGTGCTCCTTCTCGAGCACGAGCCGGGGAGCGCCGCCGCCGCCGTGGGTGGTCGTCTTGGGGCGCCGGTCGCGACGGGCGAAGGTCGGCGCGATCGGCCACAGGGTGAGCGGGGGCAGCAGGTCGGACGTCGGCAGCGCCGGCCCCACGCCGCGGGTGCGGGAGCGGGCCGCGGTCCAGGCGCCTCGCAGCCCGCCGAGCCGGATGTGGCGCGAGCCGGTGACGCGGCGCTGCCACCACGGGACGCGGACCCGGCCCAGGGTGATGAGCAGCAGGTCGTCGTGGCGGACCTCGACCGTCATCCCGCGCGAGGCGAGGACGGCGGCGACCGAGCGCACGACGGGTGCGTCTTGCGGACCGGCGAACGCGCCGGGGTCGTCGACCTCGAGCACGAGCCGGTTGCGGCTGCCCGTCAGGTGCCCGCGGACCGGCTCGGAGCCGGGCCGGTCGAGCTCGAAGCGCAGGTCGGCGTCGACGTAGGTCGCCACCGCGGGCTCAGCTCGAGGCGTTGTCGTCGGTGGTGACCGTCAGCGTGCCGTCGAGCTTCCACGTGGCACGCGGGGCGTTGACGCCGGTGTCGCGGGGGACCTCGACGCGCATGTCCTTGAACGTGTAGTGGATCGCCGCCTGACGACCGGTCAGGAACGACCACATCTTCTGGCCGAGGTCGGCCCAGTCGACGACCTCGCCGCTGGTGCCGTCGGGGGACTGGCTGCTGACCGACATGGGACCTCCTGAGGGAAATGTGACCTGGACCACAGCATCCGCCCGGGTCCGGGTCGACGGCTCACCCCGGTGGTGCGCGGCGGTGCGTGGCCGGGGGACGACCCGACCGGCCGGTACCGTGGGTGGACCGTCGATCCGAAGGACCCGTTGTGAACGACCAGAGCGTCGCCCGTGCCGCCTCCGGCACGCGCTCGACCCGGCAGAAGCGCGCGGTCGAGGCCGCGCTGACGGCCACCGACGACTTCCGCACCGCCCAGGAGATCCACGACGGCCTGCGCCGCGAGGGCGAGTCGGTCGGGCTCGCCACCGTCTACCGCACCCTGCAGACGCTGGTCGACCTCGGCGAGGTCGACATGGTCAAGACCGACGGCGGCGAGGCGGTCTACCGCCGTTGCAGCCAGAGCCACCACCACCACCTCGTGTGCCGCCACTGCGGGCGCACCGTCGAGATCGCCGGGCCCGCCGTCGAGCGGTGGGCCGCCGCGCAGGCCGACGAGCACGGCTACGCCGACGTCAGCCACACCGTCGAGCTGTTCGGCACCTGCCCGGACTGCCAGCAGGTGCTCGCCGGGGGGTGAGGCACCCGCGAGGGGCCGACTGAGAGGGTGCATGCCGTGGATGCGGACGTGGTCGTGGTCGGAGCCGGGCTCGCCGGCCTGAGGTGCGCGGTCGCGCTGCAGGACGCCGGGCTCGAGGTGGTCGTCGTCGAGGCCGGCGACGCGGTCGGCGGCCGGATCCGCACCGACGTCGTCGACGGGTTCAGGGTCGACCGGGGCTTCCAGCTGCTCAACCCCGCCTACCCCGAGGTCGCCCGGGTCGTCGACGTCGACGCGCTGGGCCTGCAGTCCTTCGCCGCGGGTGTGGTCGCCACGACCGACGACGGGTCGCGGGTCCGGCTGGGCCACCCCCTGCGTGCCCCCGGGCTGATCCCGTCGAGCCTCGCGGCCGCCGTACGACGACCACGCGAGCTGGCCGAGGTCGCGCGGTGGGTGCGCCCGCTGGCGGTGCCGCGACGGCGTCGCCCCCTGTCGCAGGTGCTGGCGAACCGGGAGCAGCGCTCTCGCGGCGAGGCGCTCGACCGGGCCGGGGTCGACGGGCTGCTGCGGCGCGTGCTCGACCGGTTCCTGGCCGGGGTGCTGCTCGAGGACGACGGCTCGACGGCCGACGACTACGTGATGCTGCTGCTCTGGATGTTCGCCACCGGCGTGCCCGGCCTGCCCCGCGAGGGCATGCAAGCCCTGCCCGAGCAGCTCGCGGGCCGGCTCGCGCGCCCGGTGCTGCTCGAGACGCCGGCCGAGGCCGTGACCGGGCGCACCGTGCACGCCGGCGGGGCGACGTACGACGCGCGGGCGGTGGTCGTGGCCACCGGCGGCCCCGAGGCCACCCACCTCGTGGGCGTCGACGCGCCCCCCACCAAGGGCGTCGTGACGACCTGGTGGTCGGTCGAGGACGTGCCCGACCGCGGCCGGCTCCTCCACGTCGACGGCCGCACGCGGGCCACGGGCCCCGTGGTCAACTGTGCGGTCGTGTCCGAGGCAGCGCCCACCTACGCGCCCCACGGTCGTCACCTGGTCCAGGCCTCGGCCCTGCTCGGGCCGGGACGCGAGACCTCCGAGACGACCGTGCGCCGCCACGCCGCCGACCTCCTCGGGCTCGACGCCACCTCCTGGGAGGTCGTCGCCCGCCACGAGGTGCCGCACGCCCTGCCCGCCCAGCCCGCGCCGTACTCCGCGACCCGGCCGGTTGCCCTCGGCGCCGGCCACTACGTGTGCGGCGACCACCGCGACACCGGCTCGATCCAGGGCGCGATGGTGAGCGGACGCCGGGCCGCGGCCGCCGTCGTCGCGGCGCTGTCGTGAGGCGGCGATGAGCCCCGAGGTCGCCTTCGCGCTCGTCGCGGCCGCCCACGCGGGCTTCCAGGCAACCGTCACCGCGCTCGTCTACCCCGCATTGGTCGAGGTCGGCCCCGCCGCGTGGGACGTCGCCCACGCCCACCACTCGCGCCGCATCGTCCCCCTCGTCGCCGTCCTGTACGCCGGGCTCGTCGCGACCGGGGTCGCGCTCGTCGTCCACGGGCCCGGCGTGCTCGGCTGGGTCGGCCTGGCGGGCGTGGCGGTCGCGCTCGCCACGACGGCGGTCGCCGCCGCCCCGCTGCACGGCCGGCTGCGCGCCGACACCGACGACCTGCGCGCCCGGCTCCTGGTCGTCGACCGCGTCCGCTGCGCCGGCGCGGTCGTGGGCGCGCTGGCCGCAGCCTGCGCCCTCCTCTGAGCCGACCCGTCGCGTAGACGCGACGGGTCGACGAGGAATTGCGCCGACCCGTCGCGTAGACGCGACGGGTCACCCCGGTGGGTGCCGGCGGGCTGACAGGATCGCGGTCATGGAGCCGTCGGTGGTCGTGGTGGGTGCGGGGTTGTCGGGCGTGGCGTGCGCGCGCGAACTGGCGGCAGCGGGGGTCGCGGTGCGGCTGGTCGACCGCGGCCGGCGCGTCGGGGGGCGGATGGCCTCGCGGCGCCTCGACGGGCGCCCGGTCGACCTCGGGGCGTCGTACTTCACCGTCACCGACGACGGCTTCGGCGCCGTGGTGACCGACTGGCAGCGCCGCGGGCTCGCGACCCCGTGGACCGACACCTTCACCGTCCTCGAGGCCGGCGCGGCCCCCGAGACCAAGACCGGACCGGTGCGCTGGGGCGCCCCCGGCGGGCTGCGCTCGCTGGTCGAGGACCTCGCCGACGGCCTCGAGGTCGAGCTCGGCTCCCACGTCGAGGCCCTGCCCGACGCGCCGACCGTGGTGCTCGCGATGCCCGACCCGCAGGCCGTGCGGCTGCTGCCCGACGATCCCTCCTTCGCCGCCGTACGCCGCCGCCTCGACAGGGACTACGAGCCCGTCCTGGCGCTGTCGGCCCGTTGGCCCGGTCGCACGTGGGACCTCGACGGCGCGTTCGTCAACGGCGACGACACGATCGCCTGGGTCGCCGACGACGGTCGCCGCCGCGGCGACGACGCCCCGGTGCTGGTGGCGCACTCGACGCCTGCCTTCGCGCAGCCCCACCTCGACGACCCGCAGGCCGCGGCGGACCCGATGACCGCGGCCCTGCGCGACCTGCTGGGTCTCGACGAGCCCGTCGAGACCTACCTGCACCGGTGGAGCATCGCCCGCCCCACCGGCGAGCGCGAGGACCCCTACCTGCTCGAGGAGGCCGGCGACCGGCTCGTCGCCGCCTGCGGCGACGGCTGGGGCCCGACGTCGAAGGTCGAGACGGCGTGGGTGTCGGGGTCGGCGCTGGGGCGTGAGCTGGTCCGCCGGCTCGGCTAGCGCCCGCGACCCACCCCGCGTTCGCCCACGACGAACACCGGAACAGGTCGTCACATCCCCGCCGTTGAGGCGACATGACCCACACGGCACTCCCGATCCTCTTCGTCACCGACCTGGTCGTCCTGCCCGGCATGGTCGTGCCCGTCGAGCTCGACGACGCCGCCCGCGCCGCCATCGACGCGGCCGGTGCCGGCAGCGACGGCACCCTCCTGCTCGCGCCGCGCCTCGGCGACCGCTACGCGTCGTACGGCGTGCTCGCCACCGTCGAGCGCACCGGGCGCCTGAGCTCCGGCGGCCCGGCCGCCGTGCTGCGCGCCGGTCGGCGCGCCCGCATCGGCAGCGGTACGACGGGCCCGGGCGCGGCCCTGTGGGTCGACGTCGAGCCGGTCGACGACGACGCCCCGGTCTCCGAGCGCGCCCGCGAGCTGGCCGACGACTACCGCCGGCTCGTGGTCGCGGTGCTGCAGCGCCGCGAGGCGTGGCAGGTCGTCGACACCGTGCAGCGCATGAGCGACCCGAGCGCGCTGGCCGACGCGGCCGGCTGGGCGCCGTACCTCTCCGACGAGCGCAAGCGGGAGGTCCTTGAGACCCCTGACGTCGAGCAGCGCCTCGAGCTCCTCACGACCTGGACCCGCGAGCACCTCGCCGAGGTCGAGCTGACCGACAAGATCGGCGAGGACGTGCGCGAGGGCATGGAGAAGCAGCAGCGCGAGTACCTCCTGCGCCAGCAGCTCGCCGCCATCCGCAAGGAGCTCGGCGAGGGCGAGACGGACGGGCCGGGGGGCGCCGACGACTACCGCGCCCGCGTCGAGGCCCACGAGGGCCTGCCCGACGCCGTGCGCGCGGCGGCGCTGAAGGAGGTCGACAAGCTGGAGCGCTCCAGCGAGCAGAACCCCGAGGCCGGCTACCTGCGCACCTGGCTCGACACCGTGCTCGACCTGCCCTGGGGCACCACCACCGACGACCACACCGACGTCGTCGCCGCCCGCGCGGTGCTCGACGCCGACCACCACGGCCTCGAGGACGTCAAGGACCGCATCATCGAGCACCTCGCCGTCCGCGCGCGCCGCGCCGAGCGCGGCCTGCAGGTCGTGGGCGGTCGCGGCTCGGGCGCCGTCGTCCTGCTCGCCGGACCTCCCGGGGTCGGCAAGACCAGCCTCGGCGAGTCGGTCGCCCGCGCGCTGGGCCGCCGGTTCGTGCGGGTCGCGCTCGGCGGGGTCAGCGACGAGGCCGAGATCCGCGGCCACCGCCGCACCTACGTCGGCGCCCTGCCCGGCCGGGTCGTGCGCGCGATCAAGGAGGCCGGCTCGATGAACCCCGTCGTGCTCCTCGACGAGGTCGACAAGGTCGGCTCCGACCGCCGCGGAGACCCCGCGGCCGCGCTGCTCGAGGTGCTCGACCCCGCCCAGAACCACACCTTCCGCGACCACTACCTCGAGCTCGACCTCGACCTGTCCGACGTGCTGTTCATCGCCACCGCCAACGTCGTCGAGCAGATCCCCGCGGCCCTGCTCGACCGCATGGAGCTGGTCACCATCGACGGCTACACCGAGGACGACAAGGTCGCCATCGCCCGCGACTTCCTGCTGCCCCGACAGCTCGAGCGGGCGGCCGTGACCGACGACGAGTTCTCGATCACCGACGACGCGCTGCGCGAGCTCGCGGCCCACCACACCCGCGAGGCCGGCGTACGCCAGATGGAGCGGCTGCTGGCCCGGACGCTGCGCAAGGCGGCCACCCGCCTGGCCACCGGCCAGCAGGAGCGTGTCGACGTCGACGTCGCCGACCTCCAGGACCTCGTCGGACGGCCCCGCTTCACCCCCGAGAGCGCCGAGCGTACGGCGGTGCCCGGCGTCGCGACCGGGCTGGCGGTCACGGGCCTGGGCGGCGACGTGCTCTTCATCGAGGCCAGCGCCCACGACACCGGCGACGGTGGTCGGGGCGGGCTGACCCTGACCGGCCAGCTCGGCGACGTGATGAAGGAGTCGGCCCGGATCGCGCTGACCTTCGTGCACGCGCACGCGGCCGAGCTCGGCGTCGACCCGGCCTTCTTCGACCGGGCCGTCCACGTGCACGTGCCGGCCGGGGCGACCCCCAAGGACGGCCCTTCCGCGGGCATCACGATGGTCACCGCGCTCACGTCGCTGGCCACCGGCCGCCCGGTGCGTCCCGAGGTCGGCATGACCGGCGAGGTCACCCTCAACGGCCGGGTGCTGCCGATCGGGGGGCTCAAGCAGAAGCTGCTCGCCGCCCGGCGCGCAGGCCTGACCGAGGTGTTCGTGCCGCTGCGCAACGAGCCCGACCTCGACGACGTCCCGGCCGAGGTGCTCGACGCGCTCACCGTGCACGTCGTGGCCGACGTGCTCGACGTCGTCCGCGGGGCCCTCGAGCCCGTGGCGGCTCCGGGCGACCAGGGCGCGTCCGCAGCCGCCTGACCCCCGGCCACCCCTGCGGGTGCTTTCGTCGCCGACGCCGCCAGCAAGGGTCGTAGGGACCAGTCGAAACGCAGTACCTGTGTGAGGAGGGAGCGTCCACGTGCCCGTCGTGGAACGCACGATCACCGTCGACCAGTCACCCGAGACCGTGTGGCGGTTCCTCGCGGACTTCACCACCACCGAGGAGTGGGACCCGCCGACGGTGTCCACCGAGCGCATCAGCGGCGACGGCGGCGTGGGGACGACCTACCACAGCGTCGCCAAGTTCCGCGGACGTCGTACCGAGGTCGACTACGTCGTGACCGACTACGTCGAGGGACGCCGGCTGCGGTTGCGCGGTGACGCCACGGGCCTGGAGGTCGTCGACACCTTCACCCTCGAGCCCACGCCGGCCGGCGGCAGCCAGGTGACCTACGAGGCCCGCTTCCGCCGCCGGGTCGGCCCCGCCCCGGTCGACCTGCCGTCGATGCGCCGCCTGGGCGACTTCGTGGCCGAGAGCCTGCAGGAGTCGCTCGAGCACCTGTCCGCCTGACCGCCGGCCCTCCTCAGGGCAGGTCAGGTCGGTTCAGGTCGGTCAGGTCAGGTCGCGCACCCGGTCGGGGGCGAAGCCGTGGGCCTGCCCCCACAGCACCGCCTGGGTGCGCCGCTCGACCCCGATCTTGCGGTAGAGCGTGCGGATGTGGGTCTTGACGGTGTTGATGCCGATGAAGGCCTGACGGGTGATCTCGTCGTTGCTCAGGCCGCGGCAGATGAGCGCGAGGACCTCCGACTCCCGCGCGCTCAGCCCGTGCTCGTCTCCCGGCCAGCGACCCAGCTCCTGCTCCTGGTCGATCCCGTGGTCGGGGTCGGCCGGTACGACGTCGCCGTGCGCGACCGCCATGTCGACGGGCACGACCTGCTCGCCGGCGTGGACGCGCTCGAGGGCGTCGACCAGCTCGCCGGCGGTGGCGCCCTTCGAGACGTAGCCGGACGCGCCGGCCGCCAGCGAGGCCGCGACCAGGGCGGCGTCACCGTTCCAGCTGAAGACCACGAGCCGCGCCGGGTCGCCGACCAGGTCGGCGACCGGCACCGACTCGCCCTGGCGCTGCGCGAAGGTGTCGTAGAGCAGGACGTCGACGTCGCTGATCGGGGACAGGCCCGCGACCAGCTCGACGACCTCGACGCGGTCGGCGTACGGCTCCAGCACGGCGGCGATGCCGGCGACGACGATCTCGTAGTCGTTGGCGATCGCGATGCGGAGTGGTCGCGGTGGTCGCGTGCCGTCCCGGGGTGCACTGCTCACGAGCGAGAACCCTCCCAGAACGAGGGCGGCCGCGGACCGTTTTCCCACACACGCCCGGTGCCGGCGAGCCCTGCCGGGCTCACGCCCTCGGGTGAGGACCGGTCCGGGCCAGGGTGGCAGCGTCGACGACATGACGACACGCTTCGGCTACACGCTGATGACCGAGCAGAGCGGGCCCCGCGACCTCGTCTCCTACGCGCAGCACGCCGAGCGCGTGGGCTTCGACTTCGAGGTCTCCAGCGACCACTACTCGCCCTGGCTGACCGAGCAGGGCCACGCGCCCTACGCCTGGACGGTGCTCGGCGCCGTGGCCCAGGCCACCCAGCGGGTCGACCTGATGACCTACGTGACCTGCCCGACGATGCGCTACCACCCGGCCGTGGTCGCCCAGAAGGCGGCGACCCTGCAGATCCTGGCCGAGGGCCGCTTCACCCTGGGCCTGGGCAGCGGCGAGAGCCTCAACGAGCACGTGGTCGGGCAGTCGTGGCCGGGGGTCGCCCGGCGCCAGTCGATGCTGGCCGAGGCCATCGAGGTGATCCGCGCGCTCCACACAGGCGACCTCGTCGACCACGACGGCGAGCACTTCCGCGTCGAGTCGGCCCGCCTGTGGGACCTGCCCGACGAGCCGGTCGAGCTCGCCGTGGCCGTCTCGGGCGAGCGCAGCATCGAGCGCTTCGCACCGCTGGCCGACCACCTCGTCGCCGTCGAGCCCGACGCCTCGCTCGTGACGACGTGGAACGCCGTCGACGGCGCACCCCGCATCGGCGGCGGCGGCCCGGCCCGTGCCGTCGGGCAGATCCCGATCTGCTGGGGCCCGGACGCCGACGAGGCCGCGGCACTGGCCCACGAGCAGTTCCGCTGGTTCGCCGGCGGCTGGGCGGTCAACGCCGACCTGCCCACCCCGGCCGGGTTCGCCGGGGCCACGCAGTTCGTCACGCCCGACGACGTGGCGGGGTCGATCCCCTGCGGACCCGACCTCGACGCCGTCGTCGAGTCGGTGTCGGCGTTCTGGGAGGCGGGCTTCACCGACGTCGCCCTGGTGCAGGTCGGCGACCGCTGGCAGCAGCGCTTCCTCGACGAGGCCGCCGGCCCCCTGCTCGACAGGCTGCGGGCGGCCGCCCCGTGACCTCGCCGCGACCCGACCGCTTCGACTTCGCGTTCGCCCCGTCCTACCGGGTCCCCGCGCTGTTGCTCGGCATCACCGGCTCGACCGCCTGGGCCGAGCTCGGCCCCGACGCCCTGACGGTCCGCTTCGGGCTGTGGCGGCTGCGTACGCCGCTGGCCAACGTCGCCGCCGTGCACCGCACCGGAGACTTCGCCTTCCTCAAGACCGCCGGACCGCCCCACCTGTCGTTCGCCGACCGCGGGGTGACCTTCGCGACCAACGGCGACCAGGCGGTCTGCCTCACCTTCCACCAGCCGGTCCCCGCGATCGACCCGACGCGTCGCATCACGCACCCCGGCGCGACGCTCACCCTGCGCGACCTCGACCGCTTCGAGGTCGAGCTCGCCGACCTCACGGGGGTCGCCCGTGCCTGACACGCCGCCCGCCCCCGACACCGTGGTCCTCGACCTCGACGGCACCCTGGTCGACTCCGTGCCGGTGCACGTGCTGGCCTGGCAGGCCGCGTTCCGCGACGTCGGCCTGCACGTGCCCTCGCACCGTCTGCACGGCCTGATCGGGATGGGCGGTGACCGCCTCGTCGCTGCGGCAGCCGGCGACGCGGTCGAGCACGCCCTGGGCGACGAGCTGCGGGCCCGACACCCTCAGCAGCTCGACGGGCTGTTCGGCCGGATCGTCCCCACCGAGGGCGCAGCCGAGCTGCTCGAGACGCTGCGCGAGCGTGGCTGCACGCTGGTGCTGGCCAGCTCGAGCGACGCCGACCTCACCGACCGGCTCCTCGACGTGCTCGGGGAGGTCCGCCACCTGCTCGGCGACCTGGTCACCGGCTCCGATGCCGAGCAGAGCAAGCCGTCGGGCGAGCTGGTCGCGGTCGCGCTCGAGAACGTCGACGCCGGCCGGGCCGTGGTGGTCGGTGACTCCGTCTGGGACGTGGCCGCGGCCCGCGACGCCGGCGTCCCCTGCGTCGCCCTGCTCACCGGTGGGGTGGGCGAGGCCGAGCTGCGCGACGCAGGCGCGGTGGCGGCGTACGACTCACCGGCAGCGCTGGCCGAGCACCTGCGGCGCACGGGCTCGCTGGTCGGCTGAGCGAGCCTCAGTCGTCGACGACGACCCGGCGCCGGTCGGGCTCGAAACCGTGCTGCATCCCCCAGAGCACCGCCTGGGTGCGGCTGCCGGCGCCGATCTTGCGGTAGGCCGTGCGGATGTAGGTCTTGACGGTGTTGATGCCCAGGAAGGCCCGCTCGGCGATGTCCTGGTTGCTCAGGCCCTGGCAGATCAGTGCCAGCACCTCGGACTCACGGGCGCTCAGGCCGTGCTCGTCACCGGGCCAGCGTCCGAAGGTGTCGGCGTCCTGACCGACGGGCAGCACCTGCTCGCCCCGGTGGACCGCCTCGATCGCCGCGACCAGCTCCTCGGCGGAGACCCCCTTGTGCAGGTAGCCCGCGGCTCCGGCCTTCATCGCCCGGGTCACCAGTTCCTCGTCGGTGTTCCAGCTGAAGACCAGGACCTTGCCGTCGCCGTGGCGCACCAGGTCCTTGACGTCGATCGAGTCGCCCTGGACCTGACCGAAGGAGTCGTAGAGGACCACGTCGACGTCGCTGACGACCGGCATCCGGCTGTCGAGCTCGACGACCTGCACCCGGTCGGCGAAGGGCTCGAGCACGGCGGCCGTCCCGGCGACGACGATGTCGTAGTCGTTGACGATCGCGACGCGCACGGGACCGGAGGACATGGGGCCAGCGTAGTGACTCCCGCACCTCCGTCGAGGTGAGCGGGTCCGACTGCACCCTTGGCCCCGGCCGACGACCCGTTCTCTCACCCCTGGGGCGACACCCGGCCACCTGCGGGGGTGGGCAGTGCGGGCGCCGTGGCGACGAGGGTCGGAAGCGTGAACACCTCTCCTCTCACCGTTGCCGTCGTCAGCCCGATCCCAGCGGTCGAGCACGGCCTCACCGGGATGCTCGCGGGCCACCACGACATCGAGGTGGTCGACCTGCGCGTCCCCGGCCCCGGCAGCACGCGCCGCGACCCCGACGTCGTCCTCTACGACACCCACGCCCTGACCCTCGGAGACGGTGCCGACCTCGACCGCTGGTTGGCCGTCACCACCTCCGTCGTCGTCGCCCTGCGCCACGACCTGCGCCCCGCCCTCGGTGCCGAGGCCGTGGCTCGCGGCGCCCACGCCTCGGTCGACGTGACCATCGACCGCGCCGGCCTCGTGCGGGCCGTCGTCGACGCCGCTCGGGACGGTCGCGAGTCGCGCGCCACCAGGGTGGTGCCGCTGCGCCTGGGCCACCACGTCGGCCTCACCCCGCGCGAGGTGGACGTCCTGTCGCAAATCACCCAGGGCCTGAGCAACCAGGAGATCGCCGAGCAGAGCTACCTGTCGATCAACTCGGTCAAGACCTACATCCGCAGCGCCTACCGCCGCATCGGCGTCACCAGCAGGGCGCAGGCTGTCGTGTGGTGCGTCCAGAACGGGTTCCCGAGCGCCATCGCCGCGTGAGGCGCCCGTCACCGGGGCCTCCCACGTCGTCACCCGCGCGGGTGAGGATGGTGCCACTCGGGAGCCGGATCGACTACAACGAGACCATGACTGAATCCCTCAGTCGGGTGGCCATCGTGAGTCCTCTCGACATCGTGGCCACCGGGCTCGCGGCCATGCTCGACCACCATCCCGACCAGGTCCGGGTGGTCGGGTTGCCGGCCGGGTTCGGCGCCGACGACCCCGACGTCATCCTCTACGACGCCATCGGCCTGCACGAGGGTGACGGCTCCGACCTCGAGACCTTCGTCAAGGACACCAGCGCCGCGGTGCTGGTCGTGTCGCAGGACCTGCGTCCCGACCTCGCCTCGCGGGCGCTGGCCCGTGGCGCCGACGGGTTCTTCTCCCTGGGCGTCGACGACGAGCAGCTGCTGCGCGCCGTGCTGTCGGCGACCAGCCTGGCCGAGGACGACGGCAGCGTCGTCGTCACGACGCGCGACCAGGCCGTCGAGCACCGGCTCGGCCACGACGTCGGCCTCACCCCGCGCGAGATCGACGTGCTGACCCTGATCACCCAGGGCCTGAGCAACCAGGAGATCGCCGAGCAGAGCTACCTGTCGATCAACTCGGTCAAGACCTACATCCGCAGCGCCTACCGGCGTATCGGCGTAACCAGTCGCTCGCAGGCCGTCGTGTGGTGCCTGCAGCACGGCTTCGCCGCCGAGCCCGCCAGCTGACCGCTGCGCTCACGTGCCGATCAGCCCCCCGCACACGTAGTCGCCGGGCGACACCTGCTTCCAGGTGGAGCCGGTGAGCCGGATGATCCTGATGCACGGTGAGGTGTCGCCGGTGCCGACGCTCATCGGCGCGTGCAGCCCGTTGCCGGTCCAGCCCTTGACCTTGCGCAGCGCGGCGACCAGCGACGCGCGGTCGAGCCGGCCGCCGAGAGCCGTGGCCTGCTCGACGAACAGCCGTGTCGCCGACCACGCGTAGAGGCCGTAGTAGTTGGGCGTCGCCCCGGGCGCGACCTGGTCGAGGTAGGCGCGGTAGAGCTTCATCTCCGCCGCCTGGCTGTCGAAGAGCTCGTTGGTCGAGTAGACGTAGGACCCCTCGCCGGCCCCGCCGGCCTGCGCGACGTAGCCGGCGTCGTAGATCGTCGGGTCCTGGAGGTAGACCGTGGGCCTGAACCCCTGCTGCTGCATGGCCTTCTGCAGCCTGATCGCGAACTGGTAGGGCCCGAAGTACATGATGAAGTCGAGGTCCTCGCGCTTCATCGTCTCGACGTAGGGCACGTAGTTGAACTCTGAGGTCTGGATGCCCTGGACGACGTCGACGTTCATGCCGGCCTTCTCGAAACCGCGTCCGAACGACTCGGCGTTGGTCTTGGCCGCGGCCACGTCGACGTAGAAGATCCCGACGTGCTGGCTGGCCTGGGGCTCCTTCTTCAACCAGTACTGCGGCTGCGAGGCCGCGATCTGCGACGAGTCGACCGAGTACGACGCGAAGCACGTCCCGCACCCCTGCCGCTGGGGCGTGACCGTGAAGGCACGCACGTCGGGCAGCCCGCAGCCCGCGGCGGTCGCGGCTCCACCGGCGTCGGCCGACGACACCGAGCCCACGGCGGCGAACGCCTCGTTGCACGCCCGGGTGTAGGCCTGCTGGTCGGCGCCGGCGTCGGCCGAGCTGTCGAGCTCGAGCACCTTCAGGGAGCGCCCGCAGAGCTTCTCGGTGGCGTTGTAGTAGGCGGCGAACGCCTCGGTGCCCTGACGTGCGGCGAGGAAGAGCCCCGGCACCGGCCCGGTGATGTCGGAGGCGTTGGCGATGGTGATGGTCGAGTCGGTGATGCCGGGACCGTTGGCGAACCCCTCGCACGTGCCCTGCGGCCCGTCGCCGACCGGGGCGTTGGCCTCCGGCACGTCGGCGGGAACGTCGCCACCACCGGAGGCGGCGGGGGCGTCGGGGGCGCCGGGGTCGGCGGGGGCCCCGAGCCCGGTGGCGTCCTGCGGGGCGTCGGCGGCCGGAGGGGTCCCGGCACCCGCGCCGGGCGCGTCGCCGGGCTGCGCCGCGACCTCGCCCCCGGCCGGTGGCGCCGCGGCGGCACCGGCGACCTGCGCCGCCCCGCCCTCCCGGGCCGCGGCCACCTGATAGGGGTCGAGCTGCGAGCCGCACCCGCCCGCGAGCATGCAGACCAGCCCGGCCAGCCCCCCGGCGGTGGCCCTTCGAGACCTTTCGGTCAACAGTGTTGACACGCGGGGGACGCTACGTCCGCAGCGCGCGGTGTGTCAACGGTCACGATCCGGGTGGGCTACCGTCCGAGCCGTGAGGAGCGCCAGGTGAGCGAGGTCGTGTCGGCGCGGGCCGCGTCGGCCTCGGCGACCCGCGAGGCGATCGGCCGGGCCGCGCGCCGGCTCTTCAACCGCCAGGGGTACGCCGCCACGTCGGTGCGCCAGATCGCCGCCGAGGCCGGCGCCGACCCGGCCCTGGTGATCCGCTACTTCGGCTCCAAGGAGCGGCTGTTCCTCGAGACGATGCCGGTCGAGGGCCGCTTCGACCACGTCACGCACGGCCCGCTCGAGGGCCTGGGTCGGCGCCTGGTCACGTCGTTGCTGACCGAGGCGCCCGAGCTGACCTTCAGCATCTGGCGCTCCATGCTGCGCGCCTCCGACAGTGACCTGGTGCGCGAGCGGCTCGTCACCGCGATGGAGCAGATGTTCATCGTGCCGCTGGCCCCGCGCCTGGTGGGCCCGCACGCCGAGCTGCGCGCCCGGCTGGTCGCGGCGCAGATCTCGGGCCTGCTCGACGCGGTCGCCGTGCTCGGGGACGCGCGCATCACCGAGGCGTCGCTGGACCAGCTGGTGGTGCTCTACGGCGACTCCATCCAGACCCTCGTCGACCCGCCGATCGACCCGACACTGGACGAACAGAACTAGAACCTGTTCCAATTCCGGTCATGCGCAACGGTCTCGTCCTGTTCTCGTCCGATCGCGGCATCACCCCCGCCCAGCTCGCCGTCGCGGCCGAGGAGCGGGGGTTCGACGCGATCTACGTGCCGGAGCACACCCACATCCCCGTGCGGCGCGACGCCGCCCACCCGACCGGGGGCGAGTCGCTGCCCGACGACCGCTACACCCGCACCCTCGACCCGTGGATCTCCCTGGCCACCGCGGCCGCGGTCACCTCGCGGATCCGGCTCGCGACCGCGGTGGCGCTGCCGGTCGAGTCCGACCCGATCACCCTGGCGAAGCAGATCGCGACCCTCGACCACCTCTCCGGCGGTCGGGTCACCCTCGGCGCCGGGTTCGGGTGGAACACCGACGAGCTCGAGGACCACCACGTCCCCCCGGCCAAGCGGCGCACGGTCCTGCGCGAGTACGTCGAGGCGATGCGCTCGCTGTGGACCGACGAGGAGGCGTCCTACGACGGCGAGTTCGTCTCGTTCGGCAAGTCGTGGGCCTACCCCAAGCCGGTGCAGCCCCACATCCCCGTCGTGATCGGCGCCGGCGGCGGCCCCAAGACCTTCGAGTGGATCGCCCGCACAGCCGACGGCTGGATGACCACCCCGGTCGAGCAGGGCATCGGCGACAAGGCCGACGCGCTCCGCGCCGCCTGGAAGGACGCCGGGCGCACGGGTGACCCCGAGATCCACGTCCTCATCGCGGCCAAGCCCTCGCCCGAGGACGTCGCCTCCTGGGCCGCGGCGGGCGCCACCGACCTGATCTGGGGGGTGCCCGACAAGCCCGCCGACGAGGTCGTCGCCTACCTCGACCGCCTCGCCGCGCGGCTCGGGCTGGGGGCCTGACGTGGCCGACGACGTCCAGCAGCTGCTGCGCGAGCTGGCGGGCGGCCCGCACGCAGACCGCGTCGGTCTGATGCACGACGACGTCGTGCAGACCTGGCGCGAGCACCTCGACGAGGCGGCCACGGAGGCGGCGGCCGTGATCGGCCTGGCCGACCCCGTGCGCCCGCTCCACGTCGGCGTGCTGCTGGGCAACACCCCCGCGATGCTGCGGGCGATGGCGGCCGCCGCGCTCGGCGGCTACGTGCTGTGCGGCCTCAACACGACCCGTCGTGGCGAGGCGCTGCTGGCCGACGTACGCCGCTCCGACTGCCAGGTGCTGGTCGTCAACGCCGAGCACCGCGAGCTCGTCGACGGCCTCGACCTCACCGGGGTCCGGGTGCTCGACACCGGCTCGCCGGAGTGGGCCGACCTGCTCGCCGCGTCCGCCACGACCGTCGAGGACCTCGTCGCGCACCGCGAGGTCGAGGCGATGGACACCTTCATGATGATCTTCACCTCGGGCACCAGCGGCGAGCCCAAGGCGGTCCAGGTGGCCCACCTGATGGTGCTCTTCTCCGGGCTCAACCTCGTCGAGCGCTTCTCGGTCACCGCCGACGACGTCTGCTACCTCTCGATGCCGCTGTTCCACTCCAACGCCGTCGTGGCCGGCTGGGCCGTCGCGGTCGGTGCTGGCGCCGCGATGGTGCCGGCCCGGTTCTCGGCGTCCGGCTTCCTGGCCGACGTGCGACGCTACGGCGCGACGTACATGAACTACGTCGGCAAGCCGCTGGCCTACGTGCTGGCGACCCCCGAGCAGCCCGACGACGCCGACAACACCCTGCGCCAGGCCTTCGGCAACGAGGCCAGCGACCGCGACATCGCGGAGTTCTCACGCCGCTTCGGGTGCCAGGTGATGGACGGCTTCGGCTCCACCGAGCTCGCCGTCATCGTCACGCGCGCCGAGGGCACGCCGCCGGGCTCGATCGGCGTCGGCCTCGACGGCGTCGCGATCTACGACAGCGAGACGGTCACCGAGTGCCCTCCGGCCGAGTTCGACGAGAGCGGTGCTCTCGTCAATGCCGACGTCGCGATCGGCGAGCTGGTCAACACCCAGGGTGCGGGCTACTTCCAGGGCTACTACAACGACGACCAGGCCAACGACGAGCGCATGCGCCACGGCATGTACTGGTCCGGCGACCTCGCCTACAAGGACGCCGACGGCTGGATCTACCTGGCCGGCCGCACCGCCGACTGGATGCGCGTCGACGGTGAGAACCTCGCCGCCGCCCCGATCGAGCGGGTCCTGATGCGCCTGCCCGTCGTCTCCCAGGTCGCGGTGTACGCCGTCCCCGACGCCCACGTCGGCGACCAGGTGATGGCGGCGCTGGTGCTCGCCGACCACGCCGAGCTCACCCCGGTCGAGCTCGAGGCGTTCCTCGCCGACCAGGCCGACCTGTCGCCCAAGGCCTGGCCGCGCTACGTCCGAATCGCCCCGTCGCTGCCCTCGACCGCCACCAACAAGGTGATCAAGCGCGAGCTCGCCGCGCAGGGGCCGACCGCCGGCAACGGCGTGCTGTGGACGCGCGAGGAGCGCGGGCGCTCCTACGCCTGACGACGCGGTCGGCCGGGCCGGTCGGCTTAGCCGGTCGGCAGTCCGAACCCGGCGCGCCGGTCGGCCGGCACCAGGTCGAGGTGGTCGGGGTGCTTGGTCAGCCACGAGGCCACGTAGGGGCAGAACGGCAGCACCGCGACCCCGCGCTCGGTCATCGCGTCCATCGCCACCCGCACCAGGCGCGAGGCGAGCCCGTGGCCCTCGAGGTCGGGCTCGATCTCGGTGTGCATGAAGGCGTAGCCGGCGTCCTCCACCTCGTAGACGGTGAACCCGGCGAGCCGGTCGCCGTAGCGGATCTCGAAGCGGTGCTCCGCCGGGTTCTCGGTGATCTCGACCGACGTCTCGTCCTCGGGTGCCATGCCTGAACACTAGGACGTCTGAGTATCTGCACCCTCCCCCGGCACGGTGGGCGCGGGCAGGGTCGCCGCATGACCACGAGCCCGTACCCCAGCCCCTACGTCGACCCCGCCACCCTGGGCCCCGGCCCCGCCCGCCAGGGCTCGTCCGCCGGTCCCGCTGCTTCTCGTCTCCTGCTCTGGCTGCCCCTGCCCGCCGTCGCCGCGACGTGCTGGCTGCAGGTCCACAGCTTCTTCGTCCTCTCCGACGGCGCACCCGACCTGGACCCGCTGTACGGACTGATGGTGCTGTTCCTGGTGGCCGCCGCGGTCGTCGTGGGCGTCATCGACCTCGTCCTCGCCGGTTGCTTCTCGTTCGCGTCGCCCGAGACCCGGGCCGGCGCCAGCCTCGGCCTGTCGATCTTCACCGCCTGTGCCGGTGTCGGGTTCGTCGTGATGATGGCCCCCGGCATCGCGAACGACCCGGCGCTCGCGGTGTCCAGCACCGCCGGCGACCAGTACGTCTGGGACGTCGCCGCCGCCGCGGTCAGCGTGGTCCCGCTCGTGGTCGTGCTGGCGGTCCGGGCCCTGGGCCGCGCTCGCGGTGGCGAGGCGTCGTAGGTCCCGGACCGGCGCTTGCCCCCGGCCGGGACGACCACCTAGGCTGGACACATGTCCAGTCAGGTGTTCAAGTCGTCGCGGTCGGGTCTGCGGAGCCGACAGGCCGAGACCCTGACCAAGCTGCTCACGGCGGGCGACGAGGAGCTGCGGGCCGTCGGGCACGAGGCTCTCACGGTCCGCACGGTGGCCGCACGCGCGGGGGTGTCCCCGGCGACGGCCTACACCTACCTGGCCTCCAAGAACCATCTGTTCGCCGAGCTCTTCCTGGGCTACCTCGTCGACGACGACGCCCACGAGCCCTCGGGCCCCACCCCGACCGCACGCGTGCAGAGCGTGACCCGGCGGATGGCCGAGCTGCTCGCGGCCGCGCCCGAGCTCGCCGCCGCGGCGACGCCGGCGCTGCTGAGCTCCGACCCCGACGTCGCCCAGCTGCGGGTGCGCATCGGTGCGGTGTTCGTCCGGCGCTTCGAGGCAGCACTCGGCGAGCAGAGCACCCCTGCCCTGGTCGACGCCCTGGTGCTCGCCTTCTCCGGCGCCCTGCTGCAGGCCGGGATGGGCGTCATCACCTACGCCGACCTGGGCGAGCGGCTCGACGAGGTCGTGGTCACGATCCTGCGCGGCAACACCTGATGGCGACCTACGACCGACCCGACCGCCGCCCGACCGTCGTCGCCGGGGCGTCGTCGGGGATCGGGGCCGCGACCGCCCTCACCCTGGCCGCCACCGGCTACCCCGTGGCGCTCGGCGCCCGCCGCGTCGACCGGCTCGCCGACCTCGCCGACTCCATCCGCGAGAGCGGCGGCGAGGTCGTCGTCTCCTCCCTCGACGTCACCGACGCCGACTCGGTCACGGCGTTCGCCGCCGAGGTGACCGCGGCGCTCGGCGACATCGAGACCGTCGTCTCCAACGCCGGTGCCGTGGCCCCCGGCACCATCCACGAGGTCGGCTCCGACCGCTTCGCCCGCGAGGTCGACCTGGCCATCACCGGCGCGCACCGGCTGGTGCGCGCGTTCGTGCCCGCCATGGTCGAGCGCCGCCGCGGTGACGTCGTCTTCGTCTCCTCCGACGTCGCGGTCCGCGCCCGACCCTTCATGTCGGCGTACGCCGCCGGCAAGTGGGGCCTGGAGGGGATGGCCCACGCCATGCAGATGGAGCTCGAGGGCACCGGGGTGCGTGCCTCGATCGTGCGCCCGGGTCCGACCTGGAGCGAGATGGGCACCGACTGGGACGCCGACGCGGCGGCCCACGTCATCACCGAGTGGGAGCGCTTCGGCCTGGCCCGCCACCCGCACTTCATGAAGCCCCAGGCCCTCGCCGACGCGATCGCGTTCGTCGTCGGCGCGCCCCGCGGCGTCCACGTCAACCTGATCGAGGTCAACCCCGAGGCGCCGGTCCGGTGACGCTCGTCGCGACGCTGCCGACCCACGACGTCCACGCCCTGACGTGGGGTCCCGCCGACGGGCCGCTGCTCCTGGCGCTGCACGGCTTCCCCGACACCGCCCACACCTACCGGTCCCTCGGTCCGTTGCTGGCCGCGGAGGGCTGGCGGGTGGTGGCGCCGTTCCTGCGCGGCTACGGGCCCTCGGGCATCCCCAGCGACGGCGACTACACGGTCGGCGCGCTGATGGCCGACACGGTCGCGCTGCACGCCGCGCTCGGCGGTGACGAGCGCGCGGTGCTCGTCGGGCACGACTGGGGCGCGATCACGGTCAACGGCCTGGGCGCCGCCCCCTCCTCGCCGTTCGCCAGGGTCGTCGCGATGGCGGTGCCGCCGCTGCCGACGATGAGCCCCGGGCGCGGGCTGTGGGGGCCGTGGCTCGGCGGCGTCGCACGACAACCGCGCAACAGCTGGTACATCCTGGCCAACCAGGTGCCCGGGCTCTCGGAGCGGGTCTTCGCGCGGCTGGCCAGCCGGCTGTGGCACGACTGGTCGCCGGGCCACGACGCCCGCTCCGACCTGGCCTACCTGCTCGAGTCGGTGTCCGACCGCGTCCGGGCCCGGGCGGTCGTGTCCTACTACCGCGCCGCCGCCCGCCCGCGCGGGCTGCGGTCGCTGCGGCACGGCCCGCCGCTGGTGCCCACCCTCTACCTCCACGGCGCGCAGGACGGCTGCCTCGACCGCCGGTTCCTCGACCTGGCCGCCGCGCGGCTCACCGGCGCGCACCGGGCGGTGCTGGTCGAGGACGCCGGGCACTTCATGACCGTCGAGCAGCCCGAGGTGGTCGCCGCCCACGTGCTCGACTTCCTCGGCCCCGCGGTGACCGGGCCCTGACCGGCGCGCGAGCGCGCGTCGCCTTCCGGGGTGATGGAACTGGCCCGGGGCAGCGGTCTACTAAGGGTGCTCCCTTCGACGTCATGTCCACCCCCACCCCAGGACTGCGATCGATGAACCCGACCGACCCCGACACCTGTCCTCGCTGCGGCGAGAAGCTCGTCCCCGTGCTCGACGCCGGCGCGCACAGCGCCGCTCGCGACGGTCGTGCCCCGCTGCTCGCCGACTCACCCGTCCGCCTGGCCTGCACCGTCTGCCCGCGGACCGAGGCGCCTTCGTCGACCTCGCGCTAGGCCCGAACGGGCCATGTGCCGCAGGCGTCGGGCACGCCAGGTTCGGAGCATGACCCAGGCACCAGTGTGGAGATGGCTCACCCTCGCGACCGCAGGCATCGTCGCCGCGGGCACCATGACCGTCGTCGCGGTCGCCGACGAGCCCAAGGTCGCGCTCTCGACGATCCAGGCGTGCGCCAGCAAGAGGACCGGCCAGCTGCGGCTGGCCAAGCCGGTCTGCAAGGCCACCGAGAAGAAGGTCGCCTGGGCGGCCCGGGGCCCTCGCGGGGCGATGGGCGCGACCGGCGCGACCGGTGCGACCGGTCCGGCCGGTCCGCCCGGGGCCCTGGCGTCGACCCCGGTCAACGTGTCGTACGCCGCGACCAGCGCCGACTCGCACGACCTCCCCGCACTCGGCGGCATGGAGATCTCCCTGGAGTGCGGCACCAACCGGATCGGCTCGTCCCAGGTCGACGTCGTCCTCTTCGGGGCCGACGAGGTACATGGGACGACGACCAGGACGCTCTACAACGAGTCCTCGACCGTCAACAGCACCAGCGCCCCCCTCGACGTCACCAACAGCCCCGCCGCGCCACAGTCGACGACCGCGAACGGCGGCACCCACGGGACCCTGCAGGCGCAGTGGGTCGTCTCCGAGGCCGGCGTAGTCTACACGTTCGCGATGTACGCGACCCGCGACACCCGGCAGAACCGGCCGGTGTGCCAGTTCGTCGGGTCGCTGACCCAGCAGGGACCGCCGACGGTGACGCCGTCCTAGCCCCTAGCCCACGTGCCAGTGGCGACGCACGAGCTCGGCACGGGCGTCGTCGCTCCTGACCATCTTCTTGACCAGTGCCGCGTCCTCGTCGGAGCGCAGCCGGGCCAGCACCGCGTCGACGACCTCGGCGGGGAAGACGCCGTCGGCCTCGAACAGGGTGCGCTGCGCCTCCAGGGCGTCGGCGGACTCGGCGCACGAGCGGGGCAGCTGCTCGAAGTCGTCGTGGTCGTCGGTGCGCAGCCGCTCAGCGAGCTCGAGGCTGTCGGGGTCGGTGAGCCCGTGGCGGGCGGCGACGGCCATCCCGGCCAGCAGCAGGTGGACGTCGGCCGAGCCGTCGGCCAGCCGCAGCTCGACGGTCTGCGGATGGATCGCCGGTGCCGGGACCGGGTTGTCCGTGCCGGGGTTGGCGTGGGTGGCCATGCCCTCCACCACGCCGCCGAGCCAGGCCAGCGGCACCCGCACCAGGCCGGTGCGGTCGGTCTCGCCCCAGCAGATGCCCTCGGGTGACTCGTCTCCCTCGGCGAAGCGGAGGTAGGACGTGGCCACGGTGTTGCCGAAGGCGGTCAGCGCCCGCGACGTCGCGAGGTAGCCCGCCACCAGGCGGCGGGCGGTGTCGTTGATCGCCTCGGCGTCGGGGTCGACGATGGCACTGGCGCCGTCGCGCACCAGGCGGCTGTGGACGTGCAGGCCGCTGCCGGCCCCGTCGCTGCTGACGGAGGGGGCGAAGGTGGCCTCGAGACCGTGGGCGTGGGCGACCTCGCGCACCACCCACTTGGCCAGCACGAGGGCGTCCGCGGCCTCCTCCACGGGGACCGGCCAGAGCTCGATCTCGTGCTGCACCAGCTGACGGTCGGGCTCCTTGATGTTGCCGACCTCGCCGTGCGCGTACTTGAGCCTGACGCCCATCGCGGTCAGGTGACCCAGCACCTGCTCACGCACCCGCTGGCCCTTCGAGAACGGCGTGGACTCCTGGTAGCCGCGCTCCTGCTCCACCGGGAACAGCGCGTCGACGTCGCCCACCAGGTAGTACTCGAGCTCGCCGAAGGCCTCGAGCACCATCCCGGTCTCGCGGGTCAGCGACTCGGCGGCCCGGCGTACGACCTGCTCGCCGGCGTAGGCCAGGGGCGCGCCGTCCTCGTCGTAGAAGGAGCACAACACGTCGAGCGAGGGTCGCTCGCCGAACGGGTTGACGAACGCGGTGCGGTGGCGCGGGACGACGTAGACGTCGCTGGTCGCGGCCCCGGTGCCCTCGAAGATGCTCGAGCCGTCGACCCGCTCACCGCGCGCGAGCACCTCGACGAGGTGCTCACGCGAGTCGACCGGGAACGCGAGCGTCTTGAGGCGGCCGTCGCCGCCGAGGTAGCGCAGGTTGACCTGCTGCAGCTCGAGCTGCGCGACCGCCTCGACCAGGTCGGCGCAGGTGAACGCGGCCGACGGCTTGCCGAGCAGGCGGACGAGGGGGTGGGGGGTGAAGACGTCGTGGGGCATGGTCCGTTGTAGCAGCGCCGCCGTCGACCGGGACTCGTCCGCCGGGGGGAGCCTCAGACCGGCTGGGGCACCTCGGTGGTCGCCGTGGCGGGGGCGACCCGCTGGCCCACGCGCAGGAACGAGCCGGTGCGCTCTCGACCGAGCACGTCGGTCGGGACGCCGTCCTCGACGACGACGCGACCGCTGATCATCACCAGCGGCACGGCGGCGTCGTTGCGGTTGACCATGCGCGGCAGCCCGTCGTACTGCGCGACGGGCGACTCGGCGTACTGCTCGAGTGAGGCGTCGAGGTGGGCGGGGTCGACGACCACGAGGTCGGCGCGGTCGCCCTCGCGCAGGTGACCGGCGTCGATGCCGTACCAGTCGGCGAGCTCGCCGGTCAGGCGGTGCACGGCCTGCTCGACCGACAAGAACGGCCGGCCCGCCAGGTCGGCGTCGCGCACGTGGCGCAGCAGGCGCAGGCCGAAGTTGTAGAAGGCCATGTTGCGCAGGTGGGCGCCGGCGTCGGAGAAGCCCATCTGCACGTGCGGGCTCTGCGCCATCTTCTTCAGCACCTTCGGGCGGTGGTTGCTGATGGTCGTGCGCCAGCGGATGTCGGTGCCGTGCTCGAGGACGAGGTCGAGGAACGCGTCGACGGGGTGCACCGGGTTGCCGCGCGTGCCGCGCTCGACGCCGACCTGGCCGAAGGACTTGCCGATCACCGAGGCGTCGGGGCACTCGACGATCTCGGCGTCGAACAGGTCGCGGTGCCAGACCCGGGGGCCGTACTTGGTCTCGTAGTCCTTGCGGAACCGGGTGCGGTAGTCGGGGTCGCGCAGCAGGTCGTCGCGAGCGACCTTCTCGTTGAGGTGCAGCGCGGCCGCTCCCGAGCCGAACTCCTCGAAGATGACCAGGTCGATGCCGTCGGCGTAGACCTCGAACGGCACCGGCAGGTGCTGCCAGCGGAAGTCGGCGCCCAGCTTGTTGACCGCGCCGCCCAGGCCGTTCATCAGGTGGATGACGAAGGGGATCGCCTTGATGTCGGCGGCCGACAGCAGGCTGGTCTTGAGCGGCTTGCGGCGGGTCCCGGGCACGCCGATCGAGGCGAACGCCTGGGTGAGGATGGTGTGCGGGTGGCTGGCGTCGGGTCCGGCCTGGAGCGCGCGGCCGCGGCGCCGCAGGATGCCGTTGAGCCGGCGCATCTCCTTGGCCTTGGCGTAGGTCGAGGGCAGGGTGCGCGAGCGGCAGGTCTCGCCGTCGAGCTTGTCGAAGAGCAGCTGCTGGGCCGACATCCCGACGAACCCGGCATCGAGCGCGTCGGTGAGCATGGTCTCCATCCGGGCCTGCTCGGCGGCCGTCGGGCGCACTTCGGGGCGGGTGGCTCGGTCGAGGCCCATGGTCGCCGTACGCATGTCGGAGTGGCCGATGAACGCTGCCAGGTGGGGGCCGAGCGGGAGGCGCTCGAGCGCGGCGACGTACTGCGTAGGGGTCTTCCAGTCCTGGTGCTTGTCGACCGCGGCGATGACGTGCTCGCGCGGGATCGCCTCGACGCGGCCGAAGAGGTCGCCGGCGTCGACGCCGCCGACGTGGACCGTCGACAGCGAGCACGAGCCGAGCAGCACCGTCGTCACGCCGTGGCGGACCGACTCGTCGAGGGCGGGGCCCTCGAGCACCTCCACGTCGTAGTGAGTGTGGATGTCGACCATGCCCGGCATCACCCAGCGGCCGCGGGCGTCGACGACCCGGGTGTCGGGACCGGGCTCGAGCGGGGTCGCCGAGACCGTGACGACGACTCCGTCGCGGATGCCGAGGTGTCGCACGGCGGACGGGGCGCCGGTGCCGTCGAACCAGCGGCCGCCCTCGATGATGGTGTCGTAGGTCACCCCACCATTGGACCACGTCGGGGGTGACCCTGGACAGGTGTCCGGTCCTGCGTCCGCGGCGGGATAGTCCCTGACGAAAATCAAGGAGATCGGCCCTGGATCGTTGATCTTCGTCAGGGACTATCTCGGCGGCTGCGTGGTGGCGAGGGCGCGCTCGGCGGCACGGAAGCCGCACATGCCGTGGACGCCGGCGCCGGGCGGGGTGGCCGAGGAGCAGAGCCAGACCCCGGGTGCGCCGGTGGCGTAGGGGTCGGGGGACAGGCGCGGTCGCCCGACGAGCTGGAGCAGGTCGTTGGCGCCACCGGCGATGTCGCCGCCGACGTAGTTGGCGTTGTCGGCCTCGTGGTCGGCCGGGGTGCGGACGGCGGTGGCGACGACGAGCTCGCGCAGGCCGGGAGCGAAGCGCTCGAGCTGGTCGAGGATGACCTTCTCGCCGTCACCCTCCCAGCGCGCCGGCACGTGGGCGTAGGCCCACACCGGGTGGACGTCGCCGACCGAGCGGGTCGGGTCGGCCAGGTGCTGCTGCGCGACGAGGATGAACGGCGCCTCGGGCATCTCGCCGCGGCACACCGCCGCCTCGGCCGACGCGATCTGCTCGAGGGTGCCTCCGACGTGGACGGTGCCGGCGCGACGCGCCGGCTCGGCGGTCCAGGGCACGCCACCGCGCACCGCCAGGTCGACCTTGAAGGCCCCGGGCCCGTAGCGCCAGCGGCGGTAGGTCCTCTGCCGGCGTACCGGCAGCCGGTCGCCGAGGATCTCGGCGGCGGCCTGGGGACCCGTGTCGAGCATCGTGATCCGGGCCTTCGGCAGGTCGGCTGACGTGCGCACCGCGTGCCCGGTCACGATCTCGCCGCCGAGCTCGGTCAGCAGCGACGCGAGCGCCCGCGAGATCGCAGCCGAGCCGCCCTCGGGCACCGGCCAGCCGTGCCGGTGGCCCGCCGCGGTGAGCATGACCCCGACCGAGGCCGTGACCGGCCGCGAGAGCGGGCGAAACGCGTGGGCGGCCGAGCCGGCGAACAGCGCCTGGGCCTGCGGGGTGCGGAACCGGCGCGCCAGCACCGTCGCGGGCAGGGCGGCGCGCAGCCCGAAGCGCGCCATCGAGACCGGGTGGTCGGGCACGCGCACGACCGGCCCGAGGATGTCGTCGGCCAGCGCGTCGAAGTGGCGCATCAACGGTCCGAACACCCCCTTCCAGGCCGCGCCGTCACGCCCGAGCCCCCGGCACGTCTCGTCGAGGTCGCGCACCAGCACCCCCGCCGTGCCGTCGTCGAGGGGGTGGGCGAGGTCGATCTCGGGCCACCGCCACACGAGCCCGTGGTCGGCCAGCGGCAGCGAGGCGAGGTACGGCGACGCGAGGGCGAACGGGTGGACCGCGGAGCAGACGTCGTGGAGCAGCCCGGGCAGCGTGAGCTCCTCGGTGCGGGTGCCGCCGCCGATCGTGGCCGCGGCCTCGAGCACCGTCACGCGGTGCCCGGCCTGCGCGAGGCGGACGGCCGCGGCCAGGCCGTTGGGGCCGGAGCCGACGACGACGGCGTCGGTGTCGGGCAGGCCGGGCGCGGTGCTCATGGGGTCGAGCGTGCCAGGGTGGGGACCGGCCCACCTCACCCACGCCGGGTGCGAGCCTGCGCGGCGGTCGATCCGCCGCTCTACCTTCGTGTCGTGAGGATTCGGGTCGGCACCTGGAACGTCCAGTACGCACGTGGGGTCGAGCGCAACGCGCACCGCAGGGCGTTGCTCGAGTCGCGTCGCGCTGACGTGTGGGTCCTGACCGAGACCCACGACGAGCTCGATCTCTCCTCGACCCACCGGCCCGTGCACTCGTCGCAGCGGTACACCCGGGCCGGCGGGCGGTGGACGACGATCTGGTCGTCCTGGCCCGTGCTGGAGACGCTCGACGTCGGGGACCCCCATCGCTGCGTCGCTGTTCGCCTCGACGGTGGGTCGTCGGACGTCGTGGTCTACGGGACGGTGCTGCCGTGGCTCGGCGATGCAGGACCGGACCCGGACCGTCCGGCACGCGGTTGGTCGGAGTTCGCGCGTGTGACCCCGGTCCAGGCTGCCGAGTGACGCGCGCTGCGAGAGGGGTTCCCCGACGCCCTGCTGGTGGTCGCCGGTGACCTCAACCAGGACCTGCGGGGCCAGCACTACTACGGCTCGAAGGCCTGTCGCGAGATCCTCCGCTCAGGCCTGCGAAGCGCAGGTCTGGTGTGTCTCACGGGGACGGGCTCGTTCGGCGACGGGGAGCTCGACCACCCCCCGATCGACCACGTCTGTGCGTCGCCCGGCGCGGACCGGACGCTGACGCACACCGTCGAGGGTTGGAACCGCGACGTCGACGGTCTGCGACTGAGCGACCACGGAGGCACCCTGGCGGAGATGGAGGTGAGACACGCCCAGTAGCCGTCCGTGCAGCCGCTAGCTGCCCGGCGGGAAGGTGCGGTCCAGGAACTCCACCTGGTGCCGCACGACGGCGTCGTGGCAGGGCTTGCCGGCGTAGACGTCGAAGTGGTCGCCGGGGTAGTGGCGGACCAGCGCCCGGGCGGCGAAGGCGGCCTTCATCGACGACTGCGGGGGAGCGCTGCGGTCGAAGTCGGCGACCTGCACCAGCGCCGGTGCGACGACGTCGCAGGCGACCTTGGCCGGGCGGTGCTTGCCGAGCTCGAGCCCGACGGTCGCGTCGATCTCGTTGACCCACGTGGGCCCGGCGATGGCGAGGTAGTCCTCGAGGCAGCCGTCGAGGGTCAGTGCCCCGAGCTCGCCGGGGCGGGCCACGACAGGGATCATCCGAGTGCTCCCGACCTTGCTGCGGACGCCGAGCGCGGTGGTGCGGGCGATCGACCGGAGCGGGTGGTGCTGCAGCGCGAGGCGGCCGGCGGCCACGCCGTCGACGAGCGGGGTGAGGGCCACGACGGCGGCGATGTCGTCACGGCCGGCCGCCACCGCGAGCACGTGCCCGCCGGCGAGCGACACGCCCCAGAGCACGACCCGCGTGGGGTCGACGCCGGGCAGCTTGCGGGCGGCGTCGACGGCGGCGCGGTAGTCGTCCTGCTGGGATGCGACCGAGACGGTCTGGCGGGGGGTGCCGCCCGAGGCGCCGAAGCCGCGGTAGTCGAAGGCGAGCACGTGGTAGCCGGCCGCCGCCAGCGGTGCGGCGAACGCGGCCAGGCCGGAGTCCTTGGTGCCGGCGAGGCCGTGGGCCATCACGACGACCGGCCGGTCGGGTGCGCCGGCGAAGTGCCAGGCGTCGATCGTGTCGCCGCCGGAGAGGAAGGTCGTGGTCGTGGGGCTCATGCGTGGACTCCGTAGATCGAGCGGAGCCAGATCGACACGACGGTGTCGACCAGCTCGTCGCGGGTGAGGTCGCCGCCGAGCGCGAGGCGCTCGAGCATGCGGTCGTTGAGCTCGAGCAGCACCGAGGCCAGCGCGGCCGGGTTGTCGTGGCCGCCGGCGGCCTCGATGACCGTGGCCAGGTGGGGCACGAACGACTGACGGTCGGCGTCCCACAGCTCGCGCACGCTGGTGCTGGTGGCGCGCGCGTCGAGCATCGCGCGGAACAGGTGCTGGTGGCGCTCCCAGGCGCCGAACAGGCCGCGCACCATCGCCTCGACGCGCTCGGCCGGCTCGCCGTCGCCGTCGAGGAAGGCGGCCGCGGCGATCGACTCGTCGTACATCTCCTCCATCAGCGCGGCGGTCGCCTGCGCCTTGTTCTCGAAGTAGAAGTAGAACGCCGAGCGGGTCACCCCGGCGCGACGCGAGATGTCGGCGATGGTGATCGACTCCAGGCTCGACTCCTGCAGCTGCAGGTCGAGGGCCTCGAGCAGCGCCGTACGCCGGGCGTCGCCCTTGGTGTGTGCGCTCACGCGTGGACCGCCCGGCGGCCGGTGCGCGCGACCCCGGCGGGGAGCTCCTTGACCCGCAGGTCGTGCTCGTAAACGAAGTAGTCGAGCTGCTGGGTGTGCCGGGGACGGTCGAGCACGTGGCCGGTGTAGAGCTGCTGGTCGGCGTCGATCACGCGCTCCATCTCGGCCGGGTCGGGCAGCGTGTAGCGACCCACGGCGTAGGCCGCGAGTAGCCGGGCCTGGGCCTCGACGAACGGGAACAGCGTGGGCGTGGCCTGGGCGAAGCCCATGAAGACCAGGTCGTCGACGTCGGGCTTGAACATGCGCTTGAACAGACGGATGTGGTTGCCCGGAGCGCTGATGAAGCCAGGGTCGAAGAACGGGAACGTGATGTTGTAGCCGGTGGCGTAGACGATGACGTCGAACTCGCCGGACGTGCCGTCCTCGAAGTGGACGGTGCGCCCGTCGAGGCGGGCGACGTTGCCCTTGGGGGTGATGTCGCCGGAGCCGAGGCGCAGCGGCAGCTCGACCGACTGCGTGGGGTGGGCCTCGAAGAACTTGTGGTTGGCCTTGGGCAGGCCGTAGAGCTCGGGGTTGGAGCCGGTCATGAACTGCATCTTCTGGATCACCCAGCGCTGCCAGTGCAGTGGGACGTGGGGCGAGGTGACGAAGTACTTGTCGGCCGGCAGGCCGTAGACGTACTTGGGCACGATCCAGGCGCTGCTGCGCGTGGAGAGGGTCACCTCGTTCTGCAGCGACTTGCTCGACAGCTCGACGGCGATGTCGGCGGCGCTGTTGCCGAGGCCGACGACCAGGATCCGCTTGCCGCTGAGGTCGTGCGGGGTCTGCGGGTCGATGTAGTGGTGGGAGTGGAACGACGTGCCGGTGAACTCGCCGGGGAACTGCGCCGTGCGGGGGTCCCAGTGGTGGCCGTTGGCGACGACGAGCAGGTCGAAGTGGCGTGTGGCTCCGCGCTGGTCGGTGATGTCCCACCCGCCCGCGGGGTCCTTGGCCGCGTGCTGGACGCCGTTCTCGAACTCGATGTGCTCGCGCAGCCCGAACGCGTCGCAGTAGGAGTCGAGGTAGGCCTTGATCTGGGTGTGGTGCGGGAAGTCTGGGTAGTCCTCGGGCATCGGGAAGTCCTTGAAGGACAACCGGTGCTTGGAGGTGTCGATGTGCAGCGAGCGGTAGGCGCTGCTGTGGCCGTTGGGGTTGCCGAACGCCCAGTTGCCGCCGACCCGGTCGGAGGTCTCGAAGACCGTGAACGGCACGCCGTAGTCGGCGAGCATCTTGGCGGAGGTGAGCCCGCTGATGCCGGCACCGATGACGGCGACGGTCGGAGTTCGTGTGGTCTGGGTCACGAGCCACGAGCCTACGCATCAATTGACGCGCGTCAAGAACACGTTCTAGTTTTCCCGGCCCTCGGTCGTCCGGCCTACGCTGGGCCAGGTGCAGTGTGGCTACTTCGACGCAGGACTCTGCGGCTCCTGCACCCAGCTGCTGACGCCGTACGACGACCAGCTGGCCGCCAAGGACGCCCACGCCCGCGCCGCGCTGGCCGGCCTGCCCGACAGCGACGCGCTCGTCTGGCTGCCGCCGGTGGCCAGCGCCGAAGCGGGGTTCCGCAACAAGGCCAAGATGGTGGTCGGGGGGTCGGTCGAGGCGCCGACGCTCGGCATCCTCGACACCGACGGCCGCGGGGTCGACCTGCGTGCGTGCGGGCTCTACTCGCCCGCGATGCACGCCCTGCTGCCGGCGCTGGCGCGCCTGGTCACCCACGCCGCGCTCACGCCGTACGACGTCCCCGCGCGTCGCGGCGAGCTCAAGCACGTCCTGGTGACCGAGTCGCCGGGCGGCGAGTTCCTCGTGCGCTGGGTGCTGCGGTCGACCGAGCCGCTGCCGCGGCTGCGCAAGCACCTGCCGGCGCTCCTGGCCGAGCACCCGGAGGTCGTGGTCGTCAGCGCCAACGTGCAGCCCGAGCACAAGGCGGTGCTCGAGGGACCCGACGAGGTCGTGCTCACCGAGCGCGAGACCCTCACGGTCGACGTCGACGGCATCGGCCTGCACCTGGGGCCGCGCAGCTTCTTCCAGACCAACACCGCGGTGGCGGCTGCGCTGTACCGGCAGGCGCGGGCCTGGGCCGACCAGGCCGCTCCGGCGACCGTGCTCGACCTCTACTGCGGGGTCGGTGGCTTCGCCCTGCACCTCGCGGGCCCGGGTCGCCGCGTCCACGGTGTCGAGGTCAGCGACCAGGCGGTCGCGAGCGCCCGGACCACGGCCGCAGAGCTCGGGCTGGACGCGACCTTCGAGGTCGGCGACGCGACCGCAGCCCTGGGCGACGCCGAGCTGGTCGTGGTCAACCCGCCGCGGCGCGGCCTGGGACCCCAGCTGTGCGCGACGCTCGAGGCGTCACCGGCGACCACCCTGCTCTACTCGAGCTGCCACAGCGGGTCGCTCGCGCGCGACCTGGCCGAGCTGACCACGTGGACCCCGCGCGAGGCGCGCGTCCTCGACATGTTCCCCCACACCGGGCACTACGAGGTGCTCGTGCGGCTCGACCGGCTCGGCCGGTCTCAGACCGCGGTGGGCAGGGAGAAGTAGAACGACGCGCCGACGGACTTCTCGCCCTCGGCGCGCACCTGGCCGCCGTGCATCTCCACGATGCGGGCGACCGAGGCCAGGCCCAGCCCGGTGCCGGGGAACTCGTCGGCGGAGTGCAGGCGCGACATCGGCCGGAAGAGCCGGTCGGCGTCCTCGGGGGAGAACCCGTCGCCGTTGTCGCGGACCACGAACGTGGTGAACGGGCCGCTCGGGCCGATGTGGGGCAGGTCGACGCTGCCGAGCCAGATCCGGGCCTGTGCCTTGTTGCCGGTGTACTTGACCGCGTTGCCGAGCAGGTTCTCGAGCATGAGCCCCGCGAGGACCGGGTCGACGACGGCGATGAGGTCGTCCTGGACGTCGATGTCGACGTCGCGGGTCGCGGCCGGGCCCGTGCGGTGGGCGACCAGGTCGTTGGCCACGCGTCGGGCCACGGCGCTCAGGTCGACGTACGACGGCTCGATGACGCGCTGCGTGATCCGGTAGAGGGCGAGCATGGTGTCGATCTGCTCGGCCATCCGGCGCCCGGACGTGCCGATCGTGCGGGCGAAGACGCGGGCCTTCTCGGACTCCTCGCGGCCGTCGTCGACGGCGTCCTCGAGGAGCTCGGCGTAGCCCAGCATCGCGCCGAGCGGGCTGCGCAGGTCGTGGGCGAGGGTGTGGATCGCCGCCTCGAGCTCGTCGGCGCGCTCGCTCAGCGAGTCGCGCTCGGCGCTGCGGCGCTCGATGGCGCCGCGCAGCTCGAGGTTCTCGATGGCGACCGCGGCGCTGTTGGCGATCACCTGCAGCAGCCGGACCTCCTCGGCGTCCGCCGCGTGACCGCTGCCCCAGTAGGCGCCGAGGGCGCCGATCGGGTCGGTGTCGCGGATCGGCGCCATCGCCAGGCTCTTGACGAAGGTCGGGCGGTAGGCGTCGTGCGGGACCCGGTCGTCGACGTAGATGTCGGGGATCACCACGGTCTGGCGGTGCCCCATCGCCCAGCCGCTGACGCAGGAGCCCGGCGGGAAGCGGCTGCCCTTCCACAGGGGGCTGACGGCGTCCTCGTCGGCGTAGTGGCAGTTGCCGTCCTCGCGCAGCACGAAGGTCGCGCCGTCGCAGCCCAGCGTGGTGCGGACGGCCTCGGTCACCACCTGGGTGACCTGGGCGAGGGTGCGAGCGCTCGAGAGTCGCTCGACGGTGTCGACGAGCGCGCAGGCGCTGGTCATGGTGCTGGGCATCTGCCGCCTCCTGCTGGCCCCACCGATGAGACCAACTCCTCCAGAGTACCTAGGTACCGCAATAGGTGACGTACGATCCGGCACTTGCGGGCGCGGGCAGCGCGAAGCGGTCTAGACCCTGCGCCTGGCCGTACGGCGCGGTGACCGCCGCGAGCAGCGGGGCCAGCCGGCCGAGGTCGCCGTCGGTCGCCGCGGCCAGCGCCTCCTCGACGAGGTGGTTGCGCGGGATGCGCACCGGGTTGGTGCGCGCCATCAGCCCGAGGTCGGGGCCCAGGGCCTGCCACCGGGTGTGCCAGGCGTCGAAGGCGGCGACGTCGAGCACGTGGTCGCGCGCCGTGCCGTCGGCGAGCCGGACGAGGAAGGACGTGAGGTCGGGGGTCTCGGTCTGCAGGATCGTCAGGAAGTCGTCGACGACCGCCGCGTGCGCGGGGTCGTCCCCGACGAGGCCGAGCTTGGCGCGCCAGCCGGCGTCCCACGCGGCGGCGTACCGCGGTGCGAAGCCGCGCAGCGCGGTCGTGGCCATCGTGATGGCCGCGGCCTCGTCGTCGTGGAGCAGCGGGAGCAGGGCCTCGGCGAGCCGGGCGAGGTCCCACTCGGCGATCTGCGGCTGGTTGCCGTAGGCGTAGCGGCCGCCCTCGTCGATCGAGCTGAAGGTGGTGGCGGGGTCGAAGGCCTCGAGGAACGCGCACGGGCCGTAGTCGATGGTCTGGCCCGAGATCGTCACGTTGTCGGTGTTCATCACGCCGTGCACGAACCCGACGAGCATCCACTGCGCCACCAGGTCGGCCTGGGCGGCGACGACGGCCTCGAACAGGGCGAGGGCCGGGTGGTCGGCGTCGGCCGCCTGCGGGTGGTGGCGGGTGGTGGCGTGCTCGACCAGGCGGGGCAGGAGGTCGGCGGGGCCCTCCTGGGCCAGGGCGCGGGCGTACTGGAACGACCCGACCCGCAGGTGGCTGGCCGCGACCCGGGCCAGCACGGCGCCGGGCATCGCGGTCTCGCGCTGCACGGTGCGTCCGGTCGCGACGACGGCCAGCGCCCGGGTCGTGGGGATGCCGAGCGCGTGCATGGCCTCGCTGACGACGTACTCGCGCAGCATCGGCCCGACGACGGCGCGGCCGTCGCCACCGCGGGCGAAGGGGGTGCGGCCCGAGCCCTTGAGGTGGAGGTCGTGCAGGCGCCCCGCGGGATCGGTGAGCTCGCCGAGCAGCAGCGCCCGCCCGTCGCCGAGCCGGGGGGAGTAGCCGCCGAACTGGTGGCCGGCGTAGGCCTGCGCGACCGGCCGTGCGCCCTCGGGCAGCAGGTTGCCGACCAGGAACCGCACGCCGTCGTCGGTGCGCAGCCACTCGGGGTCGAGGCCCAGCTCGAGCGCCAGCGGCTGGTTGAGGACGAGCAGCCGGGGGTCGGGGGCCTCCTCGGCCTGCCAGTCGAGCGCCAGCTCGGGCAGGTCGTCGGCGAAGTGGTGGCTGAGGGTGACCGGCAGGGTGGCGGAGGTGGTCACGGTCATGGTGACGAGGCTACGTCGGGGCGGGTCAGCGGTCGGCGCGCACCCGGGCGACCAGGTCGGCGGCAGCGCCGTCCCAGGTCGGGTGCTCGAAGACGAACCCCGCCTCGAGCAGCCGCCCCGGCACGACGCGGCGGCTCTTGAGCAGCAGCTCGGGGTCGGAGCGCAGCGCCCACGCGCCCAGTCCGGCCATCCACCGCGTGGCCGGCAGCCCGGGTCGGCGCCCCCAGGCGCGGCGCAGCGTGCGCATCAGCTCACGCTGGGGGACGGGGTCCGGGGCGGCGAGGTTGACCGGGCCCTCGAGGTCGTCGCGCTCCAGCAGGAACAGCACGGCGCGGGCGAAGTCGTCGCCGTGGATCCACGACACGTGCTGGCGGCCACCGGCGACCGCCCCGCCGAGCCCGAGCCGCGCCAGCCACAGGAGGTAGTCCAGGACGCTGCCTCGGTCGGGGCTCATCACCATCGCCGTACGCACGGCGACCCGGCGGGTGTGCGGCAGGTCGGCCTCGGCCTGCGCCGCCTCCCAGTGCCGGGCGATCCGCACGCTGTACTCCCAGTAGAGCGGCACGTCGGGCTCGTCGCCGCCGATCTCGCCGGTGGCCTCGTCGTGCGCGGTCGTGCGGTGGGTGGCGTCGGCGTAGATCGTCGCGGTGCTCATCTGCAGCCACACCCGCGGCGGGCACTCGGCCTTCATGACGGCCTCGCCGACGACGCGGGTCGACCGGACCCGCGAGTCCATCATCTCGCGCAGGTGCTCGTCGGTGTAGCGGCAGCTCACGCTGCGCCCGGCCAGGTTGACCACCGCGTCGGCGCCGTCGACCTCGTCGGACCAGGCGCCGAGCGTCTGCCCGTCCCAGACCACGTGACGTACGCCGTCCTCGAGGGTCCGGGGGCTGCGGCTCAGGACCACCACCTCGTGGCCCTGCGCGACGAGCGCGCGGCGCAGCACGGCCCCGACGTGACCGGTCCCTCCCGGGATGACGACCTTCATGGTGGGAGCCTACGCCCTATTTGAACTTGTTCAAATATGAGTCGGCGTGGGTCGGCCGGGCTGTAACTCACTGTTACGTGCACTTCCCCACCGGTCTACGGGTGGGGAAGTGGATGTAACGGTGAGTTACAGCGGGCTGGTGCACCCCCCGGGGGGTCGCGGCACCACCTCACCCCACGACGAAGTCGTCCCAGTTCGTGGCGAGGTAGTCGACGAACGCCGGGCCGACGTGCTCGGCGGCGAGGTGCTCGCGGGTGACCGGCTGGGCCAGGCTCACGAACCCCGCGTCGGCGATCGCCTTGGTGGCGAAGTCGTGGTGGAGGATCGCGCCGGTCCCGACGGTGACGAAGTCGGCGCCGTGCTCCAGGCACCACGCCGCGTCGGAGGCCGACAGGATCTTGCCGGCGACGCCGACGGCCACGCCGTGGCGGGGCAGCGGCGTGAAGTGGGCGAGCAGCAGGTCGTCGTCGGTGCTGCCGTGCACGGCCTTGCGCACGTCCCACAGCGACAGGTCGAGGTGGTCGACCAGGCCGGAGGCGAGCACGTCGCCGGTCAGTGAGACGGCCTCGCCGAGGTCGATGCCGAAGCGCTCCGGCGAGAGCCGCAGGCCCACCTGGAACTCGGCCCCGGTGCTCTCGCGCACGCCCCGCAGGACCTCCCACAGGAAGCGCGAGCGGCCGGCGAGGTCGCCGCCGTACTCGTCGGTGCGGTGGTTCTTGCGAGCGTCGAGGAACTGCGCGACGAGGTAGCCGTGGGCGCCGTGCACCTGGACGCCGTCGAAGCCGGCCCGTTCGGCGCGCACCGCGGCGGCGACGAAGTCGTCGACGGCCCGGCGCACCTCCGCCGTCGTGAGGGCGCGGGCGCCCTTGGCCTCGTCGTCCCAGGGCGCGACGAGCTGCTCGCCGGAGACCTCGCTGCTGGCGCGGATCCCGCCGTGGTGCAGCTGCACCGACGAGACGCTGCCGGCCGCGCGGATCTCGTCGGCCAGTCGGCGCAGCCCGGGGAGGTGGGTGTCGTCGGCCACGCCGAGCTGGCCCGGCCAGGCGTTGCCCGCGCGGGCGACGTACGCCGCGCAGGTGAGGGTCAGGCCGAAGCCGCCCTCGGCGCGGGCGACGAGCCAGCGGCGCTCGTCGTCGGTGAGGGTGCCGTCGGGGTTGCTCTGCAGGTTGGTCAGCGGGGCGAGGGCGAAGCGGTTGCGCCACGAGGGGCCGTGGGTCAGGACGAGCTGGTCGGCAAGGGTCACGGGGCCATCCTGCGCCGTACGCCGCGGGGGCAGGAGAGCGGCCCGCCGCTCCCCGCGGCGGGCCGCTCCTGCAGTCGCCGACCAGCCACCTGTGGGGGACGGCCGTCCGGCACCACGCCCGTGCCCGGTGGTCGGCGGGTGATGCCACGGGTCCAGACCACTTGACCGCTTGTGACACGACTAGCGTGCGCGGGTGGACCTCTCCTCCGTCTCGTTCTTCACCCGCGGCCCCGACACCCCGGACGACGCGCTGCTCCCGACCGACCTCGCCCGCAGCTCGTGGAGCACCGGGCAGGTGCACGGCGTCGCCGTCAGCGGCGCGCTGGCCCGCGCCGCCGAGCAGGCGCTCGCAGCGCTGGGGCGCGACGACCTCAGGCCGGCGCGGCACTCGGTCGACCTGTTCCGCCCGGCGGCCATGAAGCCCTTCCACCTGACGACCGAGGTGGTCCGTGAGGGGCCGCGGATCTGCCTGGTCGACGTGACCCTGCGCCAGGACGGCGAGCGGGTCGCCCGGGCCTCGGTGCTGTTCCTCGCCGTCGCGGCCGCCGCGTCGGGCCGGACCTGGTCGCCCGAGGACCGCACCGCCCACCAGCCCCCGCCGCTCGACGTCGCCCCGCCGACCGACCAGCCGCGGGTGCCGTTCGTGCACAGCGACGCAGGGTGGTCGCAGCGCTTCGGCGACCACCAGAACGCCTCGCGCAAGACCTCGTGGAACTCCGCCGTGCCGGTCGTCGCGGGCGAGACCCTCACCCCGTTCCAGGCCGTCGCCGCCACCGCCGACGGCGCCAGCCTGGTCACCAACTGGGGCTCCGACGGTGTCCAGCACATCAACACCGACATCACCCTCGCCCTGGCCCGCCTGCCGCACGGCGTCGAGGTCGGCCTGGTCACCCTCGACCGCGTCGAGCACGACGGCATCGCCGTCGGCACCGCCGCCGTCTTCGACCGCGAGGGCCCGATCGGCGAGGTCGTGATGACCTCGATCGTCAACGCGCGCCGCTCGATCGACTTCAACCGCATCGAGTACGACGACGACGGCACGCGGCACGAGTCGTAGGCCACCCCGCCGGCCGGCCCCACGGTGGTCGAGGAGGTTGCGCTGGCAACCGTCACGAGACCCACGGCCCGCAGCCGCAGGTCGGCTCGGCCACGTCGGTTGCGGTGAGTGGTCTCGTGACGCTCCCTAGCGGGAGCTTTTCGACCGACGTGTGGTGGCGTCGTACGGCGACCCCCACTCGGCTCAACTACCCTAGGGGGGTATGGTAGCTGACATGGACCACGCCATACCCGGCTACGCAAGCCGCAAAGACGACTACCTCAAGAGGATGAAGCGCATCGAGGGGCAGGTGAGGGGGATCGAGCGCATGATCGACAACGACACCTACTGCATCGACATCCTGACCCAGGTCTCGGCGGTGACCAAGGCGCTGCAGGCCGTCGCGCTGGGGCTCGTCGACGAGCACATGGGCCACTGCGTCCTCGACGCCGCCAAGGCCGGCGGCCCCGAGGCCGAGGCCAAGCTCAAGGAAGCCTCCGCCGCGATCGCCCGGCTGGTGAAGTCATGAGCACCCAGAGCTGGACCGTCACCGGCATGACCTGCCAGCACTGCGTCGCCTCGGTCACCGAGGAGGTCTCGGAGATCGCCGGCGTCACCGAGGTCGTCGTCGACCTCGCGTCGGGGGCGCTCACCGTCACCAGCGACCACGCGCTGCCCGACGAGACCGTCCGCGCGGCCGTCGAGGAAGCCGGCTACTCACTGTCATGAGCACCCCATGAGCATCGTCTTCCGCCTCGGCGTGTTCGTCGCCGGCCTGGTCGCGGTCTTCGCGGCCGCGGTCGGCGTCGGGCGCGCCACCGGACCGGTCGGGCCGATCGGTCCGGCCGAGCCCGCGCGGCACGTCGCCCACGCCGCCGCGGCGCACGACCACGCCGCCGGTGACGAGCTGCCGGGCGGCCTGGCCACCAGCCAGGACGGCTACACCCTCGTGCTCGACCAGACGACGTACCGCCCCGGCACCCGCGAGCTCGCCTTCCGGGTCGAGGACGACGCGGGCCGGCCCGTTACCGACTACGACGTCAAGCACGACAAGCTGCTCCACCTCGTCGTCGTACGCCGTGACTTCAGCGGGTTCCAGCACGTGCACCCCACGCTCGACGCGACCGGCACGTGGCGCGTGCCGGTCGACCTCACCCCCGGTGCGTGGCGGGTCCTGGCCGACTTCGTGCCCGCCGGGGCCGACGGGGTCGTGCTGGGGGCCGACGTCGCCGTGCCCGGGCCCACCGACCCGGCGCCCCGCACGCCGCCGACGCGCAGCGCGACCGTCGACGACTACACCGTGACCCTCGGCAGTGACCTCGTCGCCGGCGAGCACTCGATGCTGACCCTGACCGTCGCGCAGGACGGCCGCCCGGTCATCGACCTCCAGCCCTACCTGGGCGCCTACGGCCACCTGGTCGCGCTGCGCGAGGGCGACCTCGCCTACCTCCACGTCCACCCCGAGGACGGACCCGCCGGGCCCGCGCTCGAGTTCGGCGCCGAGGTGCCGAGCGCCGGGCGCTACCACCTCTACCTCGACTTCGAGCATGACGGCGTCGTCCGCACCGCCGCGTTCACCACGGAGGCCAGTCGATGAGCACCACCGACCAGGGCGACCTCACCACCACCGAGCTCGCCATCACCGGGATGACCTGCGCCTCGTGCGCCAACCGCATCGAGCGCAAGCTCAACAAGATCGACGGCGTCCACGCGACCGTCAACTACGCCACCGAGAAGGCCCGCGTCTCCTACGCCGACCCGGTCGGCCCGGCCGACCTGCTCGCCGCGGTCGAGGCCGCCGGCTACGCCGCCACCCTCCCGCCCGAGCCCAACGCCGAGACGGAGACCGACTCCGAGACGCCCGAGCGCGACACCCTGCGCGACCGGGTGGTCATCAGCGCCGTGCTCAGCCTGCCGGTCGTCGTCATGGCGATGTGGCCGGCCGCGCAGGTCGACGGCTGGCAGTGGCTCTCGCTGACGCTGGCCGCCCCGGTGGTCGTGTGGGGCGCGCTGCCGTTCCACCGCGCCGCGTGGGCCAACCTGCGCCACGGGGCCGCGACGATGGACACGCTGGTGTCGATCGGGGTGCTGGCAGCGTTCGGGTGGTCGCTCTACGCGCTGCTGTGGGGCACCGCCGGCGAGATCGGGATGACCCACCCCTTCCAGCTCGTCATCGAGCGCACCGACGGCGCGGGCACGATCTACCTCGAGGCCGCCGCCGGCGTCACCACCCTCGTCCTGCTCGGCCGGTGGGTCGAGGCGCGCTCCAAGCGCCGGGCCGGCTCCGCGCTGCGCGCGCTGCTCGACCTCGGGGCCAAGGACGTCGCCGTCCTGCGCGACGGGCGCGAGACCCGCATCCCGGCGACGGACCTCGCGGTCGGCGACCACTTCGTCGTACGCCCCGGCGAGAAGGTCGCCACCGACGGCGAGGTCGTCGAGGGCAGCTCGGCGCTCGACACCTCGCTGCTCACCGGCGAGTCGGTCCCGATCGAGGTGCGGGCGGGCGACGCGGTGGTCGGCGCGACCGTCAACGTGGGCGGGCGCCTCGTGGTGCGCGCGACCCGCGTCGGGGCCGAGACCCAGCTGGCGCAGATGGCCCGCCTGGTCGAGGACGCCCAGAGCGGCAAGGCCGCCGCCCAACGGCTCGCCGACCGCATCTCGGGGGTCTTCGTGCCGACCGTCCTGGCGATCTCGGCCGCCACGCTGGGGTTCTGGATCGGCACCGGTGCCGGCACCGCGTCCGCCGTGACCGCCGCCGTCGCCGTCCTGGTCATCGCCTGCCCGTGCGCCCTCGGCCTGGCCACTCCGACCGCGCTGCTGGTCGGCACCGGCCGCGGTGCCCAGCTCGGCATCCTGGTCAAGGGACCCGAGGCGCTCGAGCAGGCCCGGCGCATCGACGTGGTCCTGCTCGACAAGACCGGCACCGTCACCACCGGCGAGATGGCCCTGCGCTCGGTGCACGGCCACGAGCGCACCCTCGAGCTCGCGGCGGCGCTCGAGCACGCCTCCGAGCACCCCATCGCTCGCGCGATCGCCGCCGGCGTCGACGACCTCCTGCCGGTCGACGGCTTCGCCAACCTCGAGGGCCTCGGCGTCGAGGGCCGCGTCGACGGCCTCGACGTCGTCGTGGGCCGCCCGAGCCTGCTCGCCGAGCGCGGGCTGCCGCTGACCGACGAGCTGGCCCGCACCGTCGACGAGGCGCGGGCCGCCGGCGGCACCGCCGTGGCCGTCGGCTGGGACCGCGCCGCACGCGGCGTGCTCGTCGTCGCCGACACCGTCAAGCCGACCTCGACCGAGGCGGTCGCCCGGCTGCGCGACCTCGGGCTGACCCCGGTGCTGCTGACCGGCGACCACGAGGACGTCGCTCGCGCGGTCGCGGCCGAGGTGGGCATCGACCCCGACCACGTGGTCGCGGGCGTCCTGCCGGCCGACAAGGCCGACGTCGTACGCCGCTGGCAGGCCGACGGGCACGCCGTCGCCATGGTCGGCGACGGGGTCAACGACGCCGCCGCCCTCGCCCAGGCCGACCTGGGGCTCGCGATGGGCACCGGCACCGACGTCGCCATGGAGGCCGGTGACCTGGTGCTCGTGCGCGGTGACCTGCGCGTCGCCGCCGACGCGATCCGGCTGGCCCGCCGCACCCTCGGCACCATCCGGGGCAACCTGTTCTGGGCCTTCGGCTACAACGTCGCGGCGATCCCGCTGGCGGCGGCCGGGCTGCTCAACCCGATGATCGCCGGCGCGACGATGGCGTTCTCGTCGGTGTTCGTGGTGCTCAACTCGCTGCGCCTGCGCACGTTCCGGTGAGACACGCCGTGGGGCTGGCGCCGTGGGATACCGTGAGTATGTGACGTCGGCCACCGCTGCACCCGTCCGTGACCTCCCCGCGATCCGTCGCGACGACCGCGGGCTGCCGCTCCTCGGCCGCGCGCTGGACTACGCCAAGGACCCCGTCGCGCTCTTCCAGCGCCAGTGGGAGCACTACGGTCCGGTGTCGCCGCTGCGCATCGTCGGCGACCGCTGGGTGATGCTGCTGGGCCCCGACGCCTGCCAGGCGGCGCTGACCAACCGCGACAAGGCCTTCGTCAACGGGCCCGCCTGGACCCACCTGGTCGGGCCGTTCTTCGACCGCGGGCTGATGCTCCTCGACCACGAGGAGCACCACCTGCACCGCCGCATCATGCAGGAGGCCTTCACCCGCCCCCGCCTCGAGGGGTACGCCGCGGGGATGTACCCGGCGATCGAGCGCGGCCTGGCGACGTGGCCGGGTCGCGACGACTCGTTCAGGACCTACCCGGCGCTCAAGCAGCTCACCCTCGACGTCGCCGCCGACATCTTCATGGGCGGCGCCGAGGACTCCAGCCCCGAGGAGATGGAGCGCGTCAACAAGGCCTTCATCGCCTGCGTGCAGGCCGCCTCCGCGCTGGTGCGCAAGGACCTGCCGCTGACCCGCTGGGGGCGGGGCCACCGGGGTCGTGAGGTGCTCGAGGAGTGGCTGCGCCACTACCTGCCGTCGCGGCGCGAGCGGGTGACCGACGACCTGTTCTCGCAGCTGTGCCACATCGAGTCCGACACCGGGGAGCGGTTCTCCGACGACGACGTCGTCAACCACATGGTCTTCCTGATGATGGCCGCCCACGACACCTCGACCATCACGCTGTCGACGATGCTGCAGTTCCTCGGCCAGCACCCCGAGTGGCAGCAGCGCTGCCGCGCCGAGTCCGACGCGCTACCTGCGCGCGCCTCCCTCGCCGAGCTCGACACGCTCACCTCGCTCGACCTGGTCATGAAGGAGTGCCTGCGCCTGCGTGCACCGGTGCCGGTCGTCATCCGCCGCACCGTCAAGGACGTCGTCATCGAGGGGGTGCGCATCCCGGCCGACACGTTCGTCACGGTCGCGGCGCAGTTCTCCCACCTCATGCCCGAGCTGTGGAGCGACCCGACGGCGTTCGACCCCGAGCGCTTCTCCGACGAGCGCCGCGAGGACAAGAGCCACCGCTTCGCGTGGGAGCCCTTCGGCGGCGGCGTCCACAAGTGCCTCGGCATGGTCTTCGCCGGCATGGAGGTCACCGCGGTCATGCACCAGCTGCTGCGCACCTACGAGTGGACCGTGCCGACGTCGTACGTCGCCCCGCTCGACAACCGGTCGCTGCCGTTCCCCAAGGACGGGCAGCCGGTCTCACTGACCCGGCGCTGACCCGCGTCCCTGAGACGCAGCACAGCCCGCCGACCGGGGTCGACGGGCTGTGCTGGGGGTGCCGGGGTGCGTCAGGCCGAGGCGGCCTCGGTCGCGTCCTGCTGGGCGGCGGCCGAGGCCGCGCCCTCGCTGGTGGCGCCGGTGGTGCTGAGGTTGCCGCCCTTGTCCTCGAGGTGGGCGCGCACGAACCAGTGGAACAGCTCGAGCTTGTCGGTCTGCCCGATCAGCATGTCCTGGGTGACCAGGTCGAGGTCGTCGAGCTCCTTGATCGCCTCGCGGTAGGAGGTGATCACGCCCTGGTAGACGAGGTCGAGGGCGCCGAGGTGCTCCTGGGTGGTCGCCCGGCCGATGGAGTACTCGGTCCACTTGCGGCGCTCGACGAGCCCGCCGGGCGTGCCGAGCGGGGAGCCGCCGAGGGTCGCGATGCGCTCGGCGAGGTCGTCGCTGAAGCCGCGGACCTCGTCGACCTGCGGGTCGATCATCTCGTGCACCGAGATGAAGTGAGGGCCCACGACGTTCCAGTGGACGTGCTTGAGGGTCAGGTGGAGGTCGGTGGTCGCGTCCAGACGCTCCTGCAGGAGGGCGACGACGCGCTCGGCGTCGGCCTGCTCCATCCCGGGAGTCGTGTAGCGAAGCTTGCCGTTGGTAGCCATGCCTCGAACGTAGCCACGATGGCGACCCGACACGCCACCACTAGGGGTGGGTCAGCCTCGGACCTGTCCTCGGCGCGTGCCCCGAGCGAGCATCTCCTCGTCAGCGACCCCGGCAGGCCTCGTTAGCCTGTCGCCATGAAGACCCTGTTGCGCTGCCCGTGCGGCGAGGAGGTCCGCGGTGCCGACGAGGACGACCTGGTCGAGAAGGCCCAGTCGCACCTCGCCGCCGAGCACCCCGGCCGCGAGTACGAGCGCGAGATGATCCTGTTCATGGCGACCTGAGGTCGCAGCGATCTCGATCCTCGATCCCGGTCCGTCCTCCAGACCAGGATCACGGGCCGAGGTCGCAACCTTCGGCCCCGCAGCCGTGCGGTCGCCCCGCCCATCCGCCCCTGCGCAGGAGGCGGGCGATCCGCGCCGCGGTACGGCAGGGCGAACCGAGCACCAGGCCGCAGGTCAGCCGCACCGTCGTCGTGTCGTCGTCCACGCGGGCGTCGAGGTCACGGTCGGCGTCGACGTCGCAGGCCCTCGCGTTGTCGTGGAGCGCACGACCGTCCAGCTCGACCAGGAGTGCGTGCTCGTCGTACGAGACGTCGCGCCGTGTCGGTCGACCGGCGGAGGTTCCGGCGCCTGCCGTCGGCCGACGGGAAGACCGTGGGCCCGTTCGACCCTGCGGAGGTACTCGCGCTCGAGCACCGAGCAGGCCCCCGACTGCTGGTCGTCGAGCATCTCAGCATCATCGTGCGGCCCACGACCCGGCGTGACCGCAGGACCTCGGCCACCTCCTCGGCGGTGGTCTGCTTGGTCTGCACGACGTCGGCGAGCAGCTGGAACACCGATAACGGGTCGTGGCGCCGGGCCGATGCGACGTCGATGAGTGCGTGTTCGATCCGCTGCCTCGGAGGTGACTTCGTCCAGTCGACGCGGCTGGCGAGGTCAGGCGTACGGGGCGCCCACACGCGCGGTACCGGTGTGACGGTGCGGTGGGACGCGATCGCGACGTGCACGACGGCCGACGGGACAGGTACCGGCAGGGCTGACTCGCGGCTCAGGGCTCAGGGCCAGTGCGCCAGCACCGCCACCCATTCCTGCTGCCGTGGCGTCAGGGGGCCGTTGTGCTCGACGAAGATGCCCGGGAGCCTGCGGTGGAGCTCGTGGCGTCGCACCATCCGCTTGATGTCGTGCGGCGCAGCCCCGAGCTCCTCGAGCTGGCGGCGGGACACGACGCCGTCCTGGACGAGGCTCATCAGCACGCGGTAGTGCTCGTGGTCGAAGGTGCGAGCGCGGTCGGCGCCCTCCGGCTCGTGCTCGGTCATGCCGGTGACGTGCCCGGTGGGCGGGGGCGCAATCACCGTCCGCCGGTGCTTGTGGACGACGACCGGCCTCGGCCTGCGATCGCGGTCCAGGTGGTGGACCAGGACCGCGGCCCGACGCTCGCGTCAGGACCGCAGCGCGGCCGCCTCGACCAGCGACGGCCCGTACCAGGTGAGCAACCGCCCGCTGACGAGCTCGGTGGGGGTCTGCGTGAACGCCTCGGGGCCGTCGTCGGCGGTGAAGACGTAGGGCTCGTCGGGCAGCAGCACGACGTCGGCCCCGGCAGCGTCGAGGTCGGCGAGGTCGACGGCCGGGTAGCGGTCGGCGTGGTCGGCGTGGACGTTGGCCCAGCCGAGGCGGCGCAGCAGGTCGGTGGTGAAGGTGCGGGCGCCGACGACCATCCACGGGTCGCGCCAGATCGGTACGGCGACCGTGCGGGTCACCGGTGGCAGCGGACCGCACCAGAGCTCACGGGCCTCGACGAGCCACTGCGGGCGCGCCCAGCCGAGGGCCTCCAGGAGCCGCTCCATCGAGGCGACCGAGGCCGGCACGGTCTCGATGTCGGTGACCCACACGGGCACCCCCGACTCGCGCAGCCGGCGTACGTCGAGCTCGCGGTTCTCCTCCTTGTTGACCACCACCAGGTCGGGGGAGAGCGCGCGGATCGCCGCCAGGTCGGGGTTCTTGGTGCCCCGCACGCGGGTCACACCCAGGTCGTCGAGGTCGGCGGGGTGCGTGCACCAGTCGGTCGCGCCGACGATCGCTCCGGGTTCGACGGAGAACAGGGCCTCGGTCAGCGACGGCACCAGCGACACCACGCGGCGTACGGGCGCGGCGAGGTCGACGGGCGTGCCGAGGTCGTCGGTGATCATGCCGGACGGCGCAGGGTCAGGCCGGTGGCGGCGTCGCGCGCCCACGCCCGCTGCGCGATCTCGCCGTCCAGCGCCGCGGCGACGTCGTCGGGGATGGGGGCCGCGCGCCGCGCCTGCATCGAGACGTGGACCCAGAGCAGCTCCATGGTGCACACGATCCTGTCGCGGCCCTCGTCGACGACGAAGGAGATGCCGTGCACCGCCTTGCCGGTGCGGGCGACGATGGCGGGGCGGACCGAGAAGGCCTCGCCGAGGCGCAGCTCGGCGAGGTAGCGGATGTGGTGCTCGACGGTGAAGAACGACAGCCCGCGCTCGGGGATGTAGGAATCGTCGGCCCCCATCTCCTCCAGGCGCCGCCACGGCGCCCACGCGCCGAGCTCGAAGTACCTGCTGATGTTCATGTGGCCGTTCTGGTCGATGTAGTCGTCCGGGACGGTCATCCCGTAGTAGGCCGGGAGGCTCCGGACCTGGTCGAGGGTGGGGAGGGAGGTCACGGGACGACGCTAGCCAAGCCCGGACCAGACCGGTCGGCCGTGTCCGCGGGTTCGGCGTACGACGGGGTCGGGGGGTCCCTAGGTTCGAGCCATGACGCCTGTCCCCGCGCGGCTTCTCGGCGCCGTCCTGTGCTTGTCCCTGCTCGCGACGGCCTGCAGCGGGGGTGGCGACGACCCGGGCGGTGACGCCTCGTCGTCCGCAGGAAGCGGTGCGGCCGGAGCACCGCAGGGCGAGGGCTGGACGGTGCTGCACTACTCGATGGCCGACACCGACCTCGAGCCGTTCATGGTCGAGGACGTCAACGAGCTCGGGTCGGTCGGCTCGACCGACGACCTGCACCTGCGCGAGCTGATGGACCGCTCGGCCGACTACGGCGACGACGAGGTGCTCGACCAGGGCAGCTGGGTCGGGGCCCGCGTCTTCGACATCGCCGAGCCCGGCACGACCGAGCTGGTCGACGACCTCGGTGACGTCGACTCCGCCGACCCGGCCACCCTGGCGTCGTTCATCGCCGACGGGATCGAGGCCCACCCCGCCGCGCACTACGCGCTGATCATCAGCGACCACGGGGCGTCGTGGCCCGGCATCGGGCCCGACGAGGGCGCGGGACTCTCGGTGCTCGACCTCGACGAGATCACCGGGGGCATCGCCGACGGCCTCGAGCAGGCCGGGGTCGACAAGCTCGACCTGCTCGGCTTCGACGCCTGCCTGATGGCCAGCTACGAGGTCGCCAGCGCCGTGGCGCCGTACGCCGACCGGCTGGTCGCCTCGGAGGAGCTGGAGCCCGGCCACGGCTGGGACTACAGCTCGCTGCAGGTGCTCGCCGACGACCCGGCCACCGACGCCGACACCCTCGGCGCGGCGATCGTCGACGGCTTCGCCGCCCAGGCCGGCTCGGCCGGCACCCAGGACACCATCACCCTGGCGCTGATCGACCTCACGCAGATGCCGGCGGTCGACGACGCGCTGGCCGAGTTCAGCGGGGCCCTGGCCGAGCGGGCCGCGACCGTGGCGCCCGTCGTGGGTCGCGTCGAGGCCCAGACGCTGGGCTTCGCGCGCAGTCCCGACGAGACCCAGGCCAGCCACATGGTCGACCTCGGGCTGCTCGCCTCGACGATCGGCGTCGAGGCCCTCGACGTCTCCGACCAGGCCGACGGCCTCGTGCGCGCCATCAACGACGCCGTCGTCCAGAGCGTCGACGGCCAGGCCACCAAGGGTGCGACCGGCCTGTCGATCTACTTCCCGCCCGCGCAGGACCTCGCCGACGGGGCCTACCGCGACGTCGCGACCGCCGCCCCCTGGGCGGACTTCCTGTCGGCCTACTACAGCGCCGGCGACGCGATTCCCGCCGCCGAGCAGCCGCGCTTCACCAACCCCGACGGCGAGGCCGACATCGAGTACGACGGGGAGGGCTTCTCGATCACCGGCACCTACGCCGCGGTCGCGACCGACAACCTGGCGAGCTCGCTGATGCAGTACGCGGTCGTCGGCGACGACGGCTCGCTCACCTACATCGGCGAGGAGACCGGCTTCCTCGTCGAGGACGAGCCGACCGCCGTGGGCTACTACGACATGACCTCGCTGACCATCAGCGACGGCGAGGACTCAGCGCTGGCCTACACCGCGCTCGAGTACGCCGACGACGACGGCGGGGTCTCCACCCTCACCGTCCCGCTGACCTACTACGCCGCCGCCGACGTCGACCGCGCGGACCCGCAGGACGTGCTGCTCGCGCTGACCCTCGAGGACGAGATCACCAGCGAGACCTACTACGTGCTCGACCCCGAGACCGGCGCCTACGGCGAGCTCGTCCCCGACCCCGATGGCCTGATCGTGCCCAACGTGCCGACGCTCGCCAACGACGGCACCGAGACCTGGGGCCCCACCACCGACGTCGGGCTGTACGCCGACACCGAGAACCTCACCTACGAGTTCACCCCGCTCGACCCCGGCACGGTCATCCAGATCGACCTGTCGGTCACCGACTACGGCGACAACTCCAGCACGGTGAGCGGCCAGGTCGAGGTGCCCTGACGGGTCCCCCACGGTGGTCGAGGTGCCCTCACGGTGGTCGAGGTGCCCCCACGGTGGTCGAGGTGCGACGAGCGCCAGCGAGGAGCCTCGAGGCCCGGTGAGGGACGCTGCCAACCCGGGTCGTCACCCTGGCAGCGGTGCGTGAGCCACCTCCCGCACCAGTCACGGCATGGGAATGGTGGCTCACCCACCGCCGCACCTGCCGCCCAGCGGTCCGCCCGACCCTGTCACGCAGTGGGCTCCTCCGACCCCATGTCCTCAGCGCGGCGAGGGCCGGGTCGGGGACGACCTGACGTCGATGTCGCCGTAGTGCGACACGAGCCTGACGAGCTGCTCGGGGTCGAGGCCGACGTCGCTGACCGGCACGTCGAGATCTCCCGCGGCGAACGGCGTCACGTGCCCCGCTCGTCGGTCTCGCGCGTGCCCGCTGAGGTGCACCCTCATCCGGTAGCCCCCGCGGAACACGCTGACGATCTCGGCCCCCGCCACGTCGTCCCAGGCGACCGTGGCGCCCGACCGATACATGCGTCGGACCTCGAAGCCCACGCTGTCGAGGCTGACACCCACGGTGGGGTGGACGACTCCGTCGACCGCGTAGACCATCGGTGCGAGCAGCAGCGCCGCCAGGGCCCAACAGAACTCGGACCACGGGGACGGGACCTGCCACGCCGCCGCAAGGGTCCAGCCCATCAGCGCAGCGGTGACGACGACCGGGACAGACATCCGCCACCGCGTCCACCGCAACGACCAGCGTTCCGGTAGTGGGGCCGCCGGCTCCGGTGTCATGACCGGAACCTACCTCGCGACCATCTATCTGGACACCGCCGGACGACGGCCGCCGAGAACGCGCTCCCGACCTCCGAGGCGACCCGTCAGAACGCGGCGACCGGCCCCGTCGACCGCTCGGCGCGCGACAGGCCGCGCAGCACCGCGGTCGCGCTGTGGCGCCGTGCTCCCAGCACGGCGAGCAGCGCCAGCACCGGGTGCAGCACCTCGTCGTCGAAGGTGAGCGGGTCGGCGCCGACCGAGACCGCGAGGTCGTCGGCGTGCACCACGGTCTCCATCAGGCGGACGACGAGGAAGTCGTCGAGCGCGAGCGCGCAGTCCTGCCAGGGCACGTACGTCGTGGGGACGGCGCCGGCGACGGCTCCGGGCAGGGAGGCGAGCGCGGCGTCGAGGACCGCCACCGAGTGAGCGGCGCCGCCGGCGGCCATGGCGTTGAAGCCGGCGCTGATCGAGGTGTTGGCCTCGTGGTCGACGGGGGCGTGGAACCAGTCGGCCCGCTCGTAGCACTCGACCAACGAGACCACGTCCGCGTCGGCCGGCTGCTCGGCGGTGAGGAACTCCACCGCGCACTCGGGCTGGCTGACCAGGTGTCGGGCCAGGCCGCCGACGGTCATGCCGGGCAGTGCGGAGTCGTGGTCCCACCGGGCTGCGACCCGCTCGTCGACGACGAGGGCACGGACCGCGGTGCTCGCCCGGAGCAGGGTGGTGCGGTCGAGGGTGCCGGCGAACGTGAGGGCCACGACCGGCAGGCTACGCCCGGTCCTGCGCGCCGTCCTGCTGCTCGCGACGCTCGTGCAGCCGCTGCTGCGCCTCGGGCAGGTAGGCCAGGCAGGGGGCGTCGCTGCCACGGTGGTTCTCGTGCAGGTGGAAGGTCCAGCGGTCCATCGCGGCCAGGTAGCCGTTGTCGCCGCCGGGCCGGTACGCCGACCACGCCTTGTCGCTGTTCTTGTCGCCGCGGGCCCTGCACACCGTGCAGCTGATCTTGTAGACGAGCTGCTGGTCGGCGCCCAGGTCGATCCGGACCGTGGCGAGCGGTCCGGCCTCGGACGCGGCCTTGCGCTGGCGGGCCGAGCGGCTGGCGGTCACGGGGTGCTCCTGGGGTGAGGGGAGGCGGTACGACGGGCGAGGTGGACCGGCACCCGGACGAGGGTCTCGACCGGGTCGGGCAGCAGGTCACGCACCCGGGCGAGCAGGTCGGCGCGCGCGTCGTCGGCGAGCACGCGGTAGGCCGAGACGGTGGCCAGGTGCGCGAGGTAGTCGGCGGCGCTGAGGCTCTCGTGCTGGGGCAGCGAGGCCTCGACCACGGCGGTGAGCCCGGGGTGCGCCTCCAGGTCGGCGGTGGTCCAGCCGAGACCAGGGGCGGAGCCGAGGGTGTCGGCGGTGAGGGCGTCGACGGCGTCGCGCAGCCCCGGGTCGGCCAGGTCGCGCGCCGCGCCGAAGACCGCGAGCGTCCCGCCCGGACGCAGGAGCGCCACGGCGCGGTCCCACCGGGAGATCGGGTCGGTCCAGTGGAACGAGGCGGCGGCGTACAGCAGGTCGAAGGTGCCGACGCGCTCCGGGTCGAGCTCCTCGTACGTCGACCCGACGACCTCGACGCCCCAGCCGTGCCGGATGACCTCCTGGGTGAGCACTGCTCGCATCTCCGGGTCGGGCTCGACCGCGACGATCGCGGGTACGCGGGTGGTGAAGACGGCGGTGGCCTTGCCGGTACCGGCGCCGACCTCGATCGCCCGTGACAGCGGGCCGGTCACGTGGGCGAGCACCAGCTCGACGAGCGCCTCGGGGTAGCCGGGGCGGTAGCGGTGGTAGTCCGCCGCCGCCGATCCGAAGCTCAGGGCGCGGTCCACGCCGGTCATCGTGCCACGCCGTCAATCCGGGTGCGTGGTCGACGCGGGCCGTGACAACGTGGAGGGCATGGACGACCTGCGGATCCGCCCTGCGACGACTGCCGACGCTCCCGCCGTACGCCGGGTGGTCGCCGCCGCGTTCGGCGACGACGACCCCGGGGCGCGGCACGGCGTCGCCGACCTCGTCACCGCCCTCGAGGTCTCGGGCCACGTCCGCAGCAGCCTGGTGGCCGAGGCCGACGGCCAGGTGGTCGGCTACGTGCAGCTCAACCACTCCTGGCTCGACGCCCGGGAGCGGCTGCTCGACGTACTCGTCCTCAGCCCGCTGTCGGTGACCCCGGCTCGCCAGGGCGAGGGCATCGGCACCGCCCTGGTCGGCGCGGCCATCGCCGACGCCGACACGATCGGTGCGCCGGCCCTCTTCCTCGAGGGCTCTCCCCGCTACTACGGTGCGCGCGGGTTCACGCGGGCCGTCGACCTCGGCTTCGGACGTCCGTCGACGCGGATCCCCGACCCGGCCTTCCAGGTGCGGCTGCTGGCCACCCACGAGCCGTGGATGACCGGGCGCCTGGTCTACGCCGAGCCGTTCTGGGCGCTGGACTGCGTGGGGCTGCGCGACCCCGACCTGGCCGGGCTCGAGGCGACGCCGGCGACCTGAGCCGTCGCCCGGCGGTCGGACGGGTGGCAGGGTGAGGCCCATGCCCCCCGCAGCCCCGCCCGCACCCGACCCCGCCCAGTGGCTGCTCACCCAGCGCGAGCGCGGCAACCCCTGGACCCGCCTCGACGACCACCACCCGGGGCAGACGGCCTGGTCGTACGGCAACCTGGTGCGCCCGCTGGTGCACGGGGCCACCTACTTCGCCGAGCTGCGCGAACGGCTCGAGGCGACGGGGCCCGGCGACCTGGTGCTCTTCACCGACTGGCAGGGCGACGCCGACCAGCGGCTGACCGACTCGCCCGACAGCGAGGTGGCCGAGGTGCTCGCCCGGGCCGACGAGCGCGGGGCCGACGTACGCGGGCTGATCTGGCGCTCGCACAGCAGCGCCGCCGGGTTCACCTCGGGCGAGAACCTCGCCCTGGGGCGCGCGCTGCAGGAGCGCGGGGTCGAGGCGATCCTCGACATGCGGGTCCGGGTGGCGGGCTCGCACCACCAGAAGATGCTCGTCATCCGGCACGGCGACGACCCCAGCCGCGACATCGCCTTCGTCGGCGGCATCGACCTGGCCCACTCGCGCCGCGACGACCGCGACCACGGCGGCGACCCGCAGGCCCTCGACAACATGCCCGACGAGTACGGCGCCACCCCGCCCTGGCACGACATCCAGGCCGCGATCACCGGGCCGGCCGTCGACGACGTGGAGACCGTGTTCCGCGAGCGCTGGGAGGACCCGACCACGCTGCGCCGCAGCCCGATCATCCTCACGCGCGACCGGCTGCGGGGGCTCGACACCACCCCCGACCCGCTGCCGCCGCAGAACCCGCCGCCCCCGCCGGTCGAGGGCGGCACCCACGTCGTCCAGCTGCTGCGCACCTACCCCGACCTGCGCAACGGGCGCGACTACGTCTTCGCCCGCGGCGGCGAGCGCAGCGTGGCCCGCGGCTACACCAAGGCCGTCGAGCAGGCCTGCCGCCTGGTCTACGTCGAGGATCAGTACCTGTGGGGCAGCCAGGTCGGCGGGGTCTTCGTCGAGGCGCTCGAGGCCCACCCCGACCTCAAGGTGATCGCCGTGGTGCCGCTGTACCCGGACGTCGGCGGGGTCAACCGGCTCGCGCAGCGGGAGGGACGCCGGCGGGCGATGGCCTCGATGGAGGCGGCGGCGCCGGGCCGGGTCGCGGTCTACGGCATCGAGAACGACGCCGGCACCCCGATCTACGTGCACGCCAAGACCTGCATGGTCGACGACACCTGGGCCACCATCGGCTCCGACAACTTCAACCGACGCTCGTGGACGCACGACTCCGAGCTGTCCGCCGTGGTCGTCGACACCGCAGGCGACTACGCCCGGCGGCTGCGCCTGACGTTGGCCGCCGAGCACCTCGGCCGGGCCGCCGACGCGCCGATGGACGACTGCGACGACCCCGACGCGATGTTCACCGTCTACGCCGAGAGCGCCGCGGCGCTCGACCGGTGGTACGACGAGGGGCGGCGCGGCCCGCGGCCCCCGGGCCGGCTGCGGCGGCTCCGGCCCCCGGTGCTCGGTCGGACGGCGCGAGCGGTCGCGGCACCGGTCTACCTCTGGGCGCACGACCCCGACGGGCGCCCGGCCCCGCTGCGGCGGCGCGGCGCGTTCTAGCCGTCCGGCTCCGGGCGCGGGTCAGGCGGGCTCGAGCAGCAGGCCCCGCAGCCGGTGCAGGCCCTCGCGGGCCAGCGCCTGAGCGGTGCCGAGGCGCGCGCCGACGAGCACCGCCACCTCGGCGTGGGTGTAGCCGCCGAAGTAGGTGAGCTCGAGGACCTCGCGCTGGGTGTGGGTGAGCATCGCGAGGGCGCGCAGGACCCGTCGTGCCTCGGGCGTGTCGGGCAGTGTCGTGGGAGGGGTGGCCGCGGGCGCCGACACAGCGGGGTCCCGTACGACGACCGGGGTGGGATCGGTCTCCGCGGCGCGCACGGTGTCCACCGCGTGGCGGTGGGCCGTCGCCATCAGCCAGCCCGCGTCGGCCGGGTCCTGGTCGCCGACGGGGACGGCGTGCCACGCCCGGAGGAAGACCTCGCGGGTGACCTCCTCGGCCAGCACGGGGTCACGCACGATGCGTCGTACGAGCCCGTAGACCCGCGACGAGGTCTCGTCGTAGAGACGCACGAAGGGGGCCTCACCTACCCAGCACGAGACGGGCGTCGGGGGACCGGTGGTCGCGTCCCCGCTGGGAGACATGGGTGCGGTGCTCACGACGTGCTCCTGGTGGTCACCGCGTGCAAGCCGGGCAGGCCGGCCTTGCGCGGGGTTTGGGGAAAGGGGTGGAGGACACAGGCAGACAGAGAGAAGTCGTGCGAGCAACCGCCCCATCGCCGATCACCACGAACCATCGACAGAGATCCTAGACCGTACGACGGGCCTCCCGCTCACCCTTGGCCCGATTGGTCGTGAGGTCACGCGCGGCGTCGCGACCGAGGCGTCTGGTCGCCCGGGCGTCGGTGGCCGCCCCCACGACGCCACCGAACAGCGGGATCCGCTTGCCGACCACGGTCGCCAGCTGCTTGCCCCCGAGGAACCCCACCAGCGTCGCCGCGACCTGCGCGGACACCCGCTGCATCGTCTGCGGACCGGTGCCCCCGCCTTCGGCGAGCCAGCGCGTTGCCGGGCAGGTCTCGCGAGCGGACCAGGCGTTCGGTCTCGTCGTGGCCCAGGAGCGTCACGAGCACCGCAGCGCGCACGCCCGGGTCGGTGAGGTCGTGGCCGTGCAGTCGCGCGATGGCCGCGTGCAGCCGCAGCTGCACCAGCACCAGACCGACCACGTTGGCCGGGATCGACACGGCCAGGGTGATCAGCCCGCCGATGTTGGTCACGAACCCCTGGGCGCCCGAGAGACGTGTGTGCGAGCGCACGACGACGGCGACGGCGCGGTCGACGTCGCCCCCGGCCTCGGCGAGCGCGTGGTCGGCCACCTCCGCCGCGCTCGCGAACGGGCCGATGCCCGCGACGGCGACGTCGAGCACCTTCTGCAGGAAGCCGGCGGTGAAGCCCGGGGCGATCGTGCCGATGCGGGGGGCCAGGAGGAAGCCGCCACGTCGGGAGAGAGAACCGAGGAGACCCATGGCGCAAGCGTGCCGGGCCCGCGCACCGCGGCGTACACCGCTGCGGGCGGGTGGGCCCCTCTCCTCTCAGACGTTGCGCCGGTACTGCCCGCCCACCTCGAAGAACGCCTCGGTGACCTGCCCGAGGCTGCAGACCCGCGCCGCGTCCATGAGGACGGCGAACACGTTGTCGTCCGACGTGGCCGCGGCTTTCAGGCGCGTGAGCGCCTCCTCGGCCTCGGTGGCGTGCTCGGCCTGGAAGGCGCGGACCTTCTGCAGCTGACCGGCCTTCTCCTCGTCGGTGGCCCGGGCCAGCTCGACGTGGGCCGGGGTGCCGTCACCGGCGTCGGGCTTGAGGAACGTGTTGACGCCGACGATGGGCAGCGAGCCGTCGTGCTTGCGGTGCTCGTAGAGCATCGACTCGTCCTGGATGCGGCCGCGCTGGTAGCCGGTCTCCATCGCGCCGAGCACGCCGCCGCGCTCGCTGATCGCCTCGAACTCGGTGAGCACGGCCTCCTCGACGAGGTCGGTGAGCTGGTCGACGATGTAGGAGCCCTGGAGCGGGTTCTCGTTCATCGCCAGGCCCCACTCGCGGTTGATGATCAGCTGGATCGCGAGCGCGCGGCGTACGGACTCCTCGGAGGGGGTCGTGACGGCCTCGTCGTAGGCGTTGGTGTGCAGGCTGTTGGCGTTGTCGTAGATCGCGATGAGCGCCTGCAAGGTGGTGCGGATGTCGTTGAAGTCCATCTCCTGCGCGTGCAGCGAGCGGCCCGACGTCTGCACGTGGTACTTCAGCTTCTGCGAGCGCTCGCCCGCGCCGTAACGGTCGCGCATCGTGACCGCCCAGATGCGGCGGGCGACGCGGCCGATCACGGTGTACTCGGGGTCCATGCCGTTGGAGAAGAAGAACGACAGGTTGGGCGCGAAGTCGTCGATGTCGAGCCCGCGGGCGAGGTAGGACTCGACGTAGGTGAACGCGTTGGCGAGCGTGAACGCCAGCTGGCTCAGGGGGTTGGCCCCGGCCTCGGCGATGTGGTAGCCGGAGATCGAGACGGAGTAGAAGTTGCGCACCTGGTGCTGGATGAACCACTCCTGGATGTCGGCCATCATCCGCAGCGAGAACTCCGTGGAGAACAGGCAGGTGTTCTGGCCCTGGTCCTCCTTGAGGATGTCGGCCTGCACGGTGCCGCGCACAGTGGCCAGCGCGGTCGCCTCGTCGACGCCCTTCTCGCGGGCCTGGTCGAGCACGGTGTTGAGGAAGAACGCCAGCACCGTCGGGGCGGGGCCGTTGATGGTCATCGACACCGACGTCGTCGGCGACAGCAGGTCGAAGCCGTCGTAGAGGATCTTCATGTCGTCGAGGGTGGCCACCGAGACGCCGGAGGTGCCGACCTTTCCGTAGATGTCGGGGCGCTCGTCGGGGTCGCGTCCGTAGAGCGTCACCGAGTCGAACGCCGTCGAGAGCCGGGTCGCCTCGCCGTCGGCGGAGAGCACCTTGAAGCGGCGGTTGGTGCGGGCCGGGTCACCCTCGCCGGCGAACATCCGCGCGGGGTCCTCGCCCTCGCGCTTGAACGGGAAGACCCCGGCGGTGAAGGGGAAGTGGCCCGGGAGGTTCTCGCGCCGCCAGTAGCGGACCAGCTCGCCGTGGTCGTCGTACGACGGGAGCGCGACGCGGGGGATCTTGTTGCCGCTGAGCGACTCGCGGGTCAGCGACGTGCGGATCTCCTTGTCACGCACGACCACGACCTGCTCGTCGCCGGAGTAGGACTCCACGACCGACGGCCACGCGTCGAGCTGGTCGCGCACGGTGCGGGGGAGCGCCTCGCGGGCCTCGGCGAGGAGCCGGTCGACCTCGTCGCGCGACTCGAGCTCGGCGGCGACGGCCTCGAGCCGCTGCACGCGGCGCGCCTGGGCGACGAGCTCGTCGGTGGTCGCGTGGTAGGCGCGGACGGTGGCGGCGATCTCGGCGAGGTAGCGGACCCGGTCGCCGGGGATCGTGGGGTGGATCTCGGTGGAGACCTTGCCCTCGACGGGCTTGATCGCGCCCTCGTCGACGGGCAGGCCGTGCTCGGCCAGGAGGTCGCGCAGGTGCTGGTAGAGGGCGGTCACCCCGTCGTCGTCGAAGCGCGCCGCGGAGGTGCCGAAGACCGGCATGTCGCCGGGCTGCTGGCCGAAGGCCTCGCGGTTGCGGACCAGCTGGCGACCGACGTCGCGCAGGGCGTCGGCGGCGCCGCGGCGCTCGAACTTGTTGATGGCCACGACGTCGGCGAAGTCGAGCATGTCGATCTTCTCCAGCTGGGAGGCCGCGCCGAACTCGGGCGTCATGACGTACATGGAGGCGTCGACGAACGGCACGATGGCCGCGTCGCCCTGGCCGATGCCGGGGGTCTCGACGACGACGAGGTCGAAGCCGGCGGCCTTGAGGATGTCGATGACGTCGGGCAGGCACTCGGGAAGCTCGTGGGCGCCGCGGGTGGCCAGGGAGCGGAAGTAGACGCGGTCGCCGTCGAGGGAGTTCATCCGGATCCGGTCGCCGAGCAGGGCTCCGCCGCCCTTGCGGCGGGTCGGGTCGACCGCGACCACCGCGATGCGCAGCTTGTCGTGCTGGTCGACGCGGAAGCGGCGGACCAGCTCGTCGGTCAGCGACGACTTGCCCGAGCCGCCGGTGCCGGTGATGCCGAACGCCGGGGTGGTCGACCGGGCGGCGGCCGCGCGGACCGCGGCGAGCACGTCGTCGCCGAGCCGGCCCTGCTCGGCCCCGGTGATCGCCCGCGCGATCGCCGTACGATCGCCGCTGAGGACCTGCTCGGCGCTCACCTGGCGCCCTACCTCGGGATCGGCCCACAGGTCGAGGTCGCAGTCGCGGACCACCGAGTTGATCATGCCGGCCAGGCCCATGCGCTGGCCGTCCTCGGGGCTGAAGATCGTGACACCGCTGTTGCGCAGGCGGGTGATCTCGTCGTGGACGATCACGCCACCGCCACCGCCGACGACCCGCACGTGACCGGCGCCGCGCTCGCGCAGCGACTCGACGAGGTACTCGAAGTACTCGATGTGGCCGCCCTGGTAGGACGACACCGCGACGCCCTGCACGTCCTCCTCGAGCGCCGCGTCGACGACCTCCTGCACGGAGCGGTTGTGGCCGAGGTGGATCACCTCGCAGCCCTGGCTCTGGAAGATCCGCCGCATGATGTTGATCGAGGCGTCGTGGCCGTCGAACAGGCTCGAGGCGGTCACCAGCCGGACGGGGTTGGTGGGGACGTAGAGCTCGGCCACGGGGCACTCCTGATCGGCGGGCGACACAACTGGTTGGACTTCCAACCAGATTAGTCGGACTTCCAACCAGTTGCCACCCCTCGGCCGAACCCGCGGCCGATCCAGGCGGCTGTCCACAGGCTCGGTGGACCGGTGTTTGCGCCCGGGGTCGTCGGGCAGCACGGCGCCATGAGATACCGACGCCGTACCGGGCAGGCCGGTGACCCGTTCTGGGACGAGGTGGTCCGTCGCCACCCCGGCCTGACCCCCGTCCTCCTCGCGCCGCCCCCACCGGGCCTCCCGGTGCCGGCGGGTGAGCCCGTCGCCGACGCCGACGCCGAGCGGGCTCGCGACGAGACCGCCGCCCTGGTCCGGTCGCTGTGCGCGGGCCTCGGCGCCGACGAGCCGGTGGGCCGGCCACGGCTGCGGCCCGGCCGGTCGCGCTCGACCGTGGAGGCGGCCGCGACCGTGGTCGTGCGCGACCGGCCCGACGGCCCCGCCCAGCTGGCGCGGGTCGCGGAGGCGCTGGACGGCTGGGACCTCACCTGCACGCCCGGCCGCGTCGAGCGGCTGGAGGCCCGGCTCGGCCCGCGCGCGGTCGAGGCGTCGTACGTCGGCGGGGTGCTGGTGGTCACCGTCGTGTCGGCCCCGCTGGCGGTCACGCGCGATCAGTCCCGGCGGCTGCGAGCCCGGTCATGACCGAGCTCGCCGTCAGCTACGAGCAGGTCGGGCGCGCGGCCCGCGCGTGGGACGAGCAGCACGTCGACCTCGTCGCGGCCTCGACCCAGGTCGCCGACGCCCCACCGCTCGGGTTCTCGCCGCGGGTCGCGGTCGTCGCGCTCCTCTTCCGGTTGCGGTGGGCCGAGCACCTGTCCGACCTGGGCGAGGAGTCCGAGGTCCGCGCCGACGGGTTGCGCGACGCGCTGCGCGACTACCTCGACTCCGACGAGACGTCGGTCGTGGCGTCGTGGCTGCTGCAGGGCCTGCTCGAGGAGCACCGGTGACGGCCGTCCCGCTCCCGCCGTTCCCGCGGCCGTTGCGGCGGCTGAGCGTCGACGCGTCCCCCATCGCCGACTTCGCCACCGGGCTGCTCGCCGCCTCGGCGCGGCTCGACGACACCGGCGAGCTCGCCCGCGGCGCCGGTCGGCTGCTGGACTGGGTGGGGGTCGCGGCCGAGACCTACCGCGGCCTTCTCGCGCCGTACGGGCACCGCGCCGACGCGATGTCGCTGGCCCTGCGCGGGGTGGCCCGGCGGGTCGACGACCACGGCGACCGGATGGCGCGGCTGCGCGCCGAGCTCGACGACCTGGGTGCCGCCAATCGCGCGCTGGTCGACGAGACCTTCGTCCTGGTCGACGACGTCCGCGCGTTCCACGCCCGGGAGTCGCTGCTGGGCGCCGCGGCGCTCGCCGAGCTGCGGCACCGGTCGGCCGACCTCACCCGCCGGGTCCACGCCCTCGACGCCCGGCAGGACCGTTGGTGGACCCGGGTCGGTGCCGAGGAGCAGGCGATGATCGACGCGTTCACCCGGGTCCTCGAGGTCGAGCAGGCCGAGTCCCGCTACGGCGGCGCCGCCGACCCGGCCGACGCGGCCCTCGCGACCAGACCAGGCCCCGACGCCGGGCCGGGCGAGGTGCTGGCCTGGTGGCGTGGCCTGACCCGGGCGCAACGACTGGCCCTGGTCGCGGCGGCGCCGGGCGCGATCGGCGACCTCGACGGCGTCCCGGCGGTCGACCGTGACGCCGCCAACCGTGTCCGGCTCAGCCGCGACCTGGCCACGCTGCGACACCTCGAGGACCTCGGCCAGCTCACCCTCCGCGAGCGTGAGACCCTCGACAACGCCGAGGCGGTCGAGGAGGCGCTCGACCGCCACTCCCACGACGTCGACGCCCACGGCCACCGCGTCCCGGTGCTGCTGTGGATCTACGACCCGGGCGCCTACGTGCAGGACGACGGCGGGGTCGACGGCCGGGTCGCCGTCGCGGTCGGTGACCCCGACACCGCCGACGCCGTGGCGATCAACGTGCCGGGCATCAAGACCGAGGCCGACGACATCGGCACCTACACCGACCGGGCGTGGGAGCTGCACCAGGCCGCCACGACCGCCGACCCCGACCGTGACTACGCCAGCATCGCCTGGATCGGCTACGACGCCCCGGCCGAGGTCGACGGCGTCGACGCCGCGCGGACCGCGGCCTCGGCCGGTGCGGCCCACCACGGCGGCGCGCTGCTCGCGGAGTCGATCGACGGCCTGCGCGCCGTGCGTGGCAGCGACGCCGACATCGTCCCGATCGGCCACTCCTACGGGTCAGTCGCCCTCGGGGCCGCGCTGTCCGAGCACCACGTCGACGTCGACCGGGCGGTCGCGGTCGGCAGCCCCGGCCTCGGCGAGGGCATCGACGACGTCGGCGACCTCGACGTCCCCCGGGGTCAGCTCTACGTCGGGCAGAACCACGACGATGCGGTCGCGGGCCTCGGCCAGAACGGCGCCCTCGGTCTCGGGGGCCTCGGCCACGGCCAGGACCCGGCCGACGACGGCTTCGGCGGCGTACGGTTCCAGGCCAACGCCGGGCCGGGCCACGACGACCACTCCGGCTACTACGACAACGACAGTGAGTCGCTGCACAACCTCGGCGAGATCCTCGCCGGCCACGACCCGACCCTCGCCGGGTCGGTCCACGACCCGTGGTGGGGACCGGCCCTCGACCCGGAGGACCAGGCGCCCTCCGACCTCTACGACACCGACGGCGACGGCGACACCGACGGGATCCCGCGACGATGAGGACGCTCCCCGCCGTGCTGCTCACGCTGCTGCTGCTCACAGGGTGCGGCCGGCCCGACGACGCCACGCTCACCGAGCCCGACCAGTACGCCGACTACCTGCTGTCCCGCGACCAGGCCCGCCGCGCCGTCCCCGAGCTCGCCGCGGCGATCGGCGAGGCGCTCGGCGGCCGCGTCGACCTCCTCGGTGCCGGGCCCGAGGGCTGCCGCTTCCGCGCCGACGAGACCACCGCCTACGACTACGCCGTCACCGCCACGATCGTCGGCACCCGCCCCGACCCCGACCTGGCCACCGTGGTCGCGCTCCTGCAGGGCCACGGGTGGACGCTCACCGAGCAGCCCCACCTCGACCGGGGTCGCCAGCGCCTCAGTGCCGCCCGCGCAGGCCTGAGCGTCGGCCTCACCGAAGGGGACCCGCGCTCGCGGCTCGTGCTGCGCTCGGGCGGCACCTGCTTCGCCGTCCCCGCCGGCGACCGCGAGTCCCTGCTCGGCCTCGACGAGGACCTGTCCGTCCGGTGACGGGCGCACGGTGGTCGAGGAGGTCGCCCGCGACCGTCTCGAGACCACCCCAGCCGCACCTGGGCACCTTCTCGACCACGGGTCCCGCGGGGCCGGGCCGGGTGCCCCGTAGGTCACGGTGGTCGCCGCCGAGGCGCGCCCGCCCGACACCCCTACCCCTCGGCCGACCCACCGTGATGGAGTCGTCCCATGAAGCGCCAGATGCCCAAGCGCCACGACCTTGCGCCCCTGATGCAGTTCAAGAAGCCGGAGCTGTCGCCCAAGAAGCGCCGGCTCGACAAGGCGCTGACCATCGACGACCTCCGCAGGGTGGCCAAGCGGCGTACGCCGAAGCCGGCCTTCGACTACACCGACGGCGCTGCCGACGGCGAGGTCGGGCTCGCCCGGGCGCGTCAGGCGTTCGCCGACATCGAGTTCCACCCCTCGATCCTGCGCGACGTCTCGACCGTCGACACCTCGCGCGAGGTGCTCGGCCAGCGGGTCGCGCTGCCCTTCGGCATCGCGCCGACCGGCTTCACGCGGATGATGCACGCCGAGGGCGAGGTCGCCGGTGCGACTGCGGCGACCGCGGCCGGCATCCCCTTCGCGCTGTCGACGATGGGCACGACCTCGATCGAGGACGTCGCCGCGGCCGACCCGGGCGGGCGGCACTGGTTCCAGCTCTACATGTGGAAGGACCGCGACCGCTCGATGGCGCTGGTCGACCGCGCCGCCAAGGCCGGCTACGACACGCTGCTGGTCACCGTCGACGTGCCGGTGGCCGGGGCGCGGCTGCGCGACGTGCGCAACGGCATGACGATCCCGCCGTCGCTGACCCCGCGCACGGTGGTCGGCGCGATCCCGCGGCCGGCGTGGTGGATCAACTTCCTCACCACCGAGCCGCTGGCGTTCGCCTCGCTCGACGCGTGGTCGGGCACCGTGGCCGACCTGCTGGACACCATGTTCGACCCGACGGTGACCTACGACGACCTGGCCTGGATCAGGGCCCAGTGGCCGGGCAAGGTCGTGGTCAAGGGCGTGCAGTCGCTGCCCGACGCCGTACGCCTGGCCGACGCCGGGGTCGACGCCGTGCTGCTGTCCAACCATGGCGGCCGCCAGCTCGACCGGGCGCCGGTGCCGTTCCACCTGCTCCCGCAGGTCGTCAAGGAGATCGGCTCCGACGTCGAGGTCCACCTCGACACCGGCATCATGTCGGGCCAGGACGTCGTCGCGGCGATCGCGCACGGTGCCCACTTCACCCTGATCGGACGGGCCTACCTCTACGGCCTCATGGCCGGCGGACGCGAGGGCGTCGACCGCGCCATCGAGATCCTCGCCGGCCAGGTCGAGCGCACGATGCGCCTGCTGGGCGTCACATCGCTCGACGAGCTCGAGCCGGGCCACGTCACCGCCCTGCACCGCCTGGTGCCCCGCCCCTGAGCCGACCCGTCGCGTGTACGCGACGGGTCACCACCACATCTCGCTGACCCGTCGCGTATACGCGACGGGTCAGCGAAAGAGCTCGTCGACCCGTCGCGTGTACGCGACGGGTCGACGGGGTGGGGAGGGTCAGCCGACGAGGACGGGCTCGTGGTCGCCGTCGTCGGCGAGGACCTCGCGGTCGGTGAGGTAGGGGCGGGGGAGGTGCTCGCCCTCGACGTCGACGTTGGGCAGGACCTTGTCGAGCCAGGCCGGGAGGTACCACGCCTTCTCGCCCATCAGGTACATCAGCGCGGGGATCAGCACCATCCGCACGACGAAGGCGTCGAAGACGACGGCGGCGGCCAGGGCGAAGCCCATGGACTTGATGATCGCGTCGTCCTCGAGGATGAAGCCCGAGAACACCGCGGTCATGATCGCCGCGGCGGCAGCCACGACACGGGCGCTGTTGCGGAAGCCGTCGACCACGGCGTCGCGGGTGCTCATGCCGTGCACGTGGGCCTCGCGGATCCGGGTGACCAGGAAGACCTGGTAGTCCATGGCCAGTCCGAACACCACGCCGATCAGGAAGATCGGGATGAAGCTGACGATGGGCTGCGGCTCGAAGAGTCCGAAGGTGCCCTCCTGGAAGATCGCGACGGTCGCGCCGAGGGTGGCGAGCACCGAGAGCAGGAAGCCGGCGGTCGCGGTGAGCGGCACGAGGAGCGACCGGAAGACGATCATCAGCAGGATGAACGCCAGCCCCACGACGATCGCGAGGTAGATCGGCAGTGCCCCGGCCAAGCGGTCGGACACGTCGGTGGTGATGGCGGTCAGGCCGGTGACCCCGATCGTGGTGGCCGTCTGCTGCTCGATGCCGGACTGGCCGTCGCGCAGGGAGTCGAGCAGGTCCTGCGTGGCCTCGTCGTCGGGTCCGGCCTCGGGCAGCACCTGGATCAGCGCACCGGTGGCGACGGCGTCGGGGTTGCTCGGGTCGGCGTTGGTGCCGACGACCTGGGCGTTCGCGACACCGTCCTGACCCGAGGCCCAGGCGGCGACGTCGGCGAAGGCCTGGGAGGGGTCGGTCGCCCCACGGCCGTCGACGACGACGAGCAGCGGGCCCTCGCGGCCGGGGCCGAACTCGGCGCTCATCAGGTCCGACGCCTTGCGCTGCGTGGTCTCGCTGGCGGCGGTGGAGTCGCTGGGGAAGGCCAGGTGCAGACCCTTGAGAGGAAGGGCGAGCGCGCCGAGGGCGACCACGACGAGCAGGGCGGCGGCCAGGGGGCGCTTCCCGACGACGCGGGCCCAGCGGACGCCGTTGTTGAGCACCTGGCCGTCGGCCTCGTGGGCCGGGCGGTACTCGCGCACCTGGCCGCCGAACGCCTTGGACTTGGTCATGCCGAGCACGGCCGGGAGCAGGGTCAGGGCGACCAGGACGGCGATCAGCACGGTGCCGGCCGCGGCCAGGCCCATCGACGTGAGGAACGGGATGCGCACCACCGACAGGGCGGACAGGGCGATGAGGACGGTCAGGCCGGCGAAGACGACCGCCGAGCCCGCCGTGCCGACCGCGATGCCGACCGCCTGCTGGCGGTCGTCGGTGTGCCGCAGCTCCGAGCGGTAGCGGGCCAGGATGAAGAGCGTGTAGTCGATGCCGACGGCGAGCCCGATCATCGAGGACAGTGCGGTGGTGCTCGAGTTGAGGTCCATGAGGGCCGTCATCGCGGTCACACCGGTCAGCCCGATGGCCACGCCGAAGACGGCGGTGAGGATGGGCATGCCGGCTGCGACGAGCGAACCGAACGTGAGCAGCAGGACGACCAGGGCGATCGCGATGCCGATGGCTTCGGCGGCACCGCCACCGAAGGCCTGCACCTGCGACCCGGACCCGTTGGCCTCGACCGTCAGTCCGGCGTCACGCGCGGTCTGCATGGCGTCGTCGAGGGCGTCGATCGTGGCCTGCTCGACGTCGGTCGGGGAGTCGACGTCGAGGTCGAAGGCGATGATGCCGGCGCGGCCGTCGGCGGACAGCGGGGAGAGCGCCTGGGCGTTGGCCTGCGCCACCTGCGGGTCGGTGCCGGCCTTGTCGGCCGCGGTGAGCGCGGCGTCGGACTGTGCCTTCGCGAGGTCGACGGGGTTGCCGAGCTGCGGGTTGGCCCCCTCCGCGGACGACACCTGGGGCAGTGCGGACAGGTCGTCGACCAGCGTCGCGATCGCGTCCTGGTACTTCGGCTGCGACAGCGTGTCGCCCTCGGGGGCCGCGACCACGACGTTGACGTTGGCCCGGGCGAAGGCGTCCTCGGAGCCGGGGAACAGCTCCGACTGCAGCGTCGCGGCCTTCTCCGAGGGGATGCCCGGGATGGTGAACGCGTCGTTGAACGGCTTGCCGAACCCGGCGGCCGCGCCGGCGACGACGACGAGCAGCGTCAGCCAGCCGGCGATGAAGAAGGGCCAGCGGCGGTACGCCGTACGACCGAGTCGGTAGAGGTAGGTGGCCACAGGGTCTCCTGGTGGGTCCGCGAAGGGGTGTGGGGAAGGGGGGGGGTGGGGTGGGTGCGGGGTGCGTCGGGTGGGCGGCGCGGTCAGGCGCCGAGGAGCGACCGAGCGGTCGTCAGGCTCTGGTCGAAGTGGTGCGCGAACGGGCGCATCCGGGGGTCGTCGAGGAACGAGTCGAAGGAGGCGTCGAAGAGGGCCGCCAGGATCGTGACGGCGATCTTGGCGTTGGCCTTGCCGAAGCCCGAGCCCTCGCGCGCCACGACGTGGTCGATGACGTCGTGGCTGATCGCCTCGTAGCGCTCGTGGATCGCCCCCATCAGGCGGGGGTTCGAGCGCAGCGCACGGCGACTCATCGCGAGCATCTCGCGGTCGGCGCTGGTGTCGCCGAGCAGCGGCAGGACGAGGGTGCGCAGGTCGAGCAGCAGGTCACCGGCCGGGCCGCCGGCGCGGAACTCGTCGACGTCGTCGTCGTCGAGGGTCGGCCACTCACCCAGGACCGCGTCGAGCTTGCCCGGGAAGTAGTTGAACAGGGTGCGTCGTGACACCTCGGCCGCGGCGGCGAGGTCGTCCATGGTGAAGCCGTCGAGCCCGTGCTCGTCGGTGAGCCGCAGGGCGCACAACGTGATGTGCTGCGACGTCGCCGCACGGTCTCGCTTTGCACTCTTAATCATAAAGTGCAGTCTGCACTTGGGGTGGTAACAGTGCAAAACACCAAGGGGTGAACTTGGCGTGACCTTGGTTACGCCCGACCTATCAGGGGCCCGTCAGGAGCCCGTCAGGAGGTCGCGGGTGTGCACGAGGTGCTCGCGCATCGTCTGCTCGGCGAGCGCCGCATCGCCGGCCAGGGCCGCGTCGACGATCGGTTGGTGCTCGGCCAGGATCTCGGCGAGCGAGCGGCCGGTGGCGGTGGTGGGTGGGCCGAGGAGGGCGGTCGTGGCGCGCAGCTGCTCGACGACCTCGGCGGCGCGGCGGTTGCCGGCGGCGACCAGGAGCGCGCGGTGCAGCGCCCGGTCGGCGTCCCAGAAGGCCGGCTCGTCCTGGTCGGCGACGGCGCGCGTCATCGCGTCGAGGTGGGTGGCGACGTCGGGGCACCCGCGCTCGGCGGCGCGGCCGGCCGCGGCCGGCTCCAGGGCCAGGCGTATCTCGAAGATCTCCTCGACGTCGTGGGCGGTCGGCAGGACGATGCGGAAGCCGCGGTTGCGGGCGATCTCGACCAGCCCCACCTCGGCCAGTCGCAGCATGGCCTCGCGCACGGGGCTGCGCGAGACGCCGAGCAGGTCGGCCAGCTGGTAGACGGAGTAGACCTCCTCGGGCACCAGCTCCTGCTGCTGCACCCCCATCCGCACGGCCTCGACGACCGCGTCGGTCAGCGAGGCGGCGTCGGCCGGAAGGGTGAGGACGGGCATGAGTAACATGTTACTTGTGGACGACGTGATGGACGTGGTGGGTGCCCTGACGGCGGCGGGCCTGGAGGTGCGGTCCGACGCCGGCACCCGCGCGATGTACGCCACCGACGCCTCGCTCTACCGCATCCCCCCGCTCGCCGTCGTGCGCCCGCGCAGCGTCGACGAGGTCGCCGCTGCCCTCACCGTGGCGCGCGAGACCGGCGTCCCGCTGACCTCGCGCGGCGCCGGCACGTCGGTCGCGGGCAACGCCGTCGGGCGCGGCATCGTGCTCGACTTCTCCCGCCACCTCAACCGGGTGCTGTCGGTCGACCCTGAGGCGCGCACCGCCGTCGTCGAGCCCGGCACGGTGCACGCGGTGCTGCAGAAGGCGGTCGCGCCGCACGGCGTGCGGTTCGGCCCCGACCCGTCGACCCACCCCCGCTGCACGATCGGCGGGATGATCGGCAACAACGCCTGCGGCTCCCGGTCGCTGGCCTACGGCCGCACCTCCGACAACGTCGCCGCGCTGCGCTTCCTGACCGCCGCCGGCGACTCCGTCGCCACCGGGTACGACGCCACGGGCCGCCCCACGGTGAGCGGGGGTGACGCGGTGCTGGCCGGCGTCCGCGACGTGATGGGCCACCACCTCGCCACGGCCCGCACCGAGCTCGACCGGTTCGGCCGGCAGGTGTCGGGCTACGCCGCGCAGCACCTGCTGCCCGAGCGCTTCGACCTCACCCAGGCCCTCGTCGGCTCCGAGGGCACCCTCGGCGTGATCACCGAGGCCACGGTCAAGCTCGTGACCGACGCCCCGGTCCGCGTGGTCGTCGTGCTCGGCTTCGACGACATCGTCGCGGCCGGCGAGGCCTCCCCGGCGGTCGTCACCCACGGCCCGACCTCCTGCGAGGGCCTCGACTCCCGGCTGCTGTCCGTGCTGCGCGCCCGTCGCGGCGAGGGTGCGGTGCCGCCGCTGCCGGAGGGGGCAGCCTGGCTGTTCGTCGAGCTCGCCGGCGACGACGCCGACGAGGTGCGCGGCCGCGCGGAGCGGCTGGCCGCCGCCGGCCTGGGCGTCGACGCGCTCGTCGTGCCCGACCCGGCGACGCAGGCCCGGCTGTGGCGCATCCGCGAGGACGGCGCCGGCATGGCCGGCCGCTCGCCGGTCGACAGGCCCGCCTGGCCCGGCTGGGAGGACGCCGCCGTACCGCCGCACATGCTCGGCTCCTACCTCGCCCGCTTCGACGAGCTGGTCACGTCCTACGGCATGACGTCGGCGCCGTTCGGCCACTTCGGCGACGGCTGCATGCACGTGCGCCTCGACTACCCCCTCGATCGCCCCGACGGCACCCAGGTGCTGCGGGCGTTCCTCACCGACGCCGCCAAGCTCGTCGGCGAGTACGGCGGGTCGCTGTCGGGTGAGCACGGCGACGGTCGCGCCCGTTCCGAGCTGCTCCCGCACATGTACTCCGCGCAGGCGATCGCCATGTTCGCCGGCATCAAGCACGCCTTCGACCCCACCAACCTGCTCAACCCCGGCGTGCTCGTCGACCCCGACCCCGTCGACGCCGACGTGCGCTACGCCGGGTCCTTCCCGATCGAGCTGACCGGGCGGCGCACGCGCCTGGCGATGGCCTACCCCCACGACGACGGTGACCTGGCCCAGGCGGTCCACCGCTGCACCGGCGTCGGCAAGTGCCGCGCCGACAATGCAGCGGCCGGCGGCGTGATGTGCCCGTCGTACCTCGCGACCCGCGAGGAGAAGGACTCCACCCGCGGCCGCGCTCGCGTGCTGCAGGACGTCGTGCGCGGCGAGCTCGCGTGGTCGGCGCCCGAGGTGCACGACGCGATGGACCTCTGCCTGTCGTGCAAGGGCTGCGCGTCGGACTGCCCCACCGGCATCGACATGGCGACCTACAAGTCCGAGGTGCTCCACCAGACCTACCGCCGCCGCCTGCGGCCGCGCTCGCACTACTCGCTGGGGCGGCTGCCGATGTGGTCGCAGCTGGCCGGCCGCGTGCCGCGGCTGGCCAACCTGATGATGCGGCTGCCGCTGCTCGGCGCGCTCGCACTGTGGCTGGCCGGGGTCGACCGTCGGCGCACGGTGCCGGCCTTCGCGCGGCGCCCCTTTCGTCGCTCGTACGCCGGCCCGTCACCCGCGGCGGCCGGCGGCAGGCCCGTGATCCTGTGGGTCGACTCGTTCAGCGACTCCTTCGACCCCGAGGTCGCGGCGGCGACGGTGCGGGTGCTCGAGGCGGCCGGCTACGCCCCGCGGCTGCCCGACGAGCGCCTGTGCTGCGGCCTGACCTGGATCACCACCGGCCAGCTCGACGCCGCCAAGAAGATCCTCGGGAGGACCGTCGCCTCGCTCGCCGTGGCCGCACGCGACGGCGTGCCGATCGTGGGGCTCGAGCCGTCGTGCACCGGCGTCCTGCGCAGCGACGCCCTCGAGCTGGTGCCCGGCCCCGACGCCGACGTCGTCGCCGCGTCGGTGCGCACCCTGGCCGAGCTGCTCGCCGAGACCCCGTCCTACCAGCCGCCCGACCTCAGCGGCACGACCGTCGTCGCCCAGCCGCACTGCCACCACCACGCGGTGATGGGCTGGGCCGCGGACGCCGCCCTGCTGGCCTCGACCGGCGCGCTGGTCTCGCGGGTCTCGGGCTGCTGCGGCCTGGCCGGCAACTTCGGCGTCGAGATCGGCCACTACGAGGTCTCGGTGGCCGTCGCCGAGCAGCAGCTGCTGCCCGCCCTCGACGCCGCCCCCGACTCGGTCGTGCTGGCCGACGGCTTCTCCTGCCGCACCCAGGTCGCCGACCTGCGCGAGCGGCCGAGCCTCCACCTGGCCCAGCTGCTCGACCCGGCGCGCTCGTGAGGTACGACAACCGCACCGGACGACCGCCCGGCCGGGTCGTGCGGGTCGGCAGCGCCGTCCTTCCGGGCGTCGCCCGCGTCTGGCGCCAGGTCGATCCCTACGCCGACGCGTGGCACGCCCACAACCTCGCCACCCTCAGCGACACGAGTCGTTCCGGTCGCCGGTGGGTCGTGCTCGGCGACTCGATGTCGCAGGGCGTCGGGGCCTCGTCGTACGACGCGGGGTGGGTCGGCCAGCTGGCCCGCCGCCTGGCCGCGACCGGCGACGGGCTGCAGGTGCTCAACCTGTCGGCGACGGGCGCGCGCACCGACGACGTGCTCCAGCAGCAGCTGCCGGCCCTGGCCGAGGTCGGCTCGCGACCTGACGACCTGGTCACCGTGATGGTCGGCTCCAACGACCTCTTCGGCGGGCGAGGTCGGCGCGAGCGGCTGCCGGCGGCCTTCGCCGAGCTCGTCGACGCCGTGCCCACCGGGACCGTGGTCGCCACCCTCCCGCAGCCGACCGGCGTCGCCGGGCAGGCCAACACGCACGTCGAGCGGGCCGCGGCCGCAGGCCGGGTCGTCATGCTCGACCTGCGCGTCTCGGGTCCCGACTCCTGGAAGGGCCGCCTGGCGGCCGACTGGTTCCACCCCAACGACGCGGGTTATGCCGCCATCGCCGACGCGGTCGAGCCGACCGTGCGCGCGGTGCTGGCCGGGTCGGCCTGACTCCCGCAGCCGGTGCGACCGACCCGCGTCAGGCGGAGACGGTCTGCGCGGCCTCCGCCTGGCCCGCGCGCTGGTGCACGTGGGGGACCAGCGCGGTGATCACGAGGCCGACGAAGGCGGCGGCCGCACCGATGACGAAGCACAGCTCGAAACCGCTGCGGCCCGACGAGCCGGCGAGCAGCGTGGCCATGACGGCCGCGGCGACGGTCGTGCCGACCGAGCGCGACAGCGCGTTGACGCCGAGCGCGGACCCAGCCTCGTGGGGCGGGGTCGCACCCATGATGAGGGCCGGCATCGCGGCGTACCCGATGCCGACGCCGGAGCTGATCACGATCGAGGCGACGAGCAGCTGCCAGGGGGCGTCCATGAGGAAGGTGGCGACGAGGTAGCCGACCCCGAGCACCGCGGCGCCGGTCATCAGCGTGACCCGAGGCCCGACGGTGGTCATCATCCGGCTGGAGACGGGGGCGAACACCAGCATCATCAGCCCGCCGGGCGCCATCCAGAGCCCGGCCTGCAGGACCGTCTGACCCAGGCCGTAGCCCGTGGACGTGGGCAGCTGCAGCAGCTGGGGCACGACGATGGCCTGCGCCATCATGCCGAAGCCGATGGCGACGGCGGCGACGTTGGTGAGGAGCACGGGGCGCCGGGCCGTGGCCCGCAGGTCGACCAGCGGCTCGTCCTGGCCGAGCTCGAAGACGGCCCACACGCCGAGCACGACGAGGCCCACGACGATCGAGCCGACGGTGCGACCGTCGAGCCAGCCCCACTCGCGGCCCTTGGAGGCACCGAGCAGGACGCCGACCAGGCCGACGGCCAGGCCGGCGGCACCGACGAGGTCGACGCGTCCGCCCCGGGCGTCGCGGACCCGGGGGACCAGGGTGAGCAGGCCGACGAGCAGGAGGGCCGCGAACCCGGCGGCCATCCAGAACAGGGCGTGGACGTCGAAGGTCTGCACGACCCAGGCGGCCAGCGGCAGGCCGATCGCCCCGCCGACGCCGAGGGTGGCGCTCATGGCGGCGATGCCGGTGTTGGCCATGTCGGGAGGCACGACCTCGCGGATCAGCGCGATCGCGACCGGGATGAACCCCATCGCCAGGCCCTGCATCGCGCGACCGACCAGCATCGGGGACAGGGTGTCGGACAGCGCGCAGACGACGGACCCGGCGGCGAGCATGGCGGCGCTGGAGATGAGCACGACGGGCTTGCCGAACAGGTCGCCGAGCTTGCCGCTGATCGGCATCGTCACCGCGGCGGCGAGCAGCGTGATCGTCACGACCCAGCCGGCGTTGGACGGCGAGGTGTGCAGCAGCTCGGGCAGCCGGCCCTGGATCGGGATCACCAGGGTCTGGGTCAGCGAGGCGCTGAGCCCGCCGAAGCAGAGCACGACGACGGTCAGGAGGGCACGGGAGTCGCGGGCGTCCACGATGTGTACGGTACACATCGGCTCCTCACCTGAAAGAATCCCAGACCATGCCCGCAGACGAGCCGGACCCGCTCGCCGAGGTCGCCGCGCTCGGCGACCAGCTGCTGCGGCTGCAACGGCGGCGCCGCCACGTCTACGACGGGGTGGTCCTCGAGAACTCCGCCTTCCGGCTGCTCTGGGTGCTCGACGACGGTGAGCCACGCACGCTGCGCCAGCTGGCGCACGACCTCGACCTCGAGCAGTCGACGGTCAACCGCCAGGTCAACGCGGCCATCGCCGCCGGCTGGCTCGAGCGCTACGACGTCGCCGGGAGCGCCAGCCGGCTGGTGCGCCCGACCGCGGCCGGTGCCCAGGCCTACCGCCACGACGGGCTGGTCCGGGCCGGCACGATCCGCGCCGCGCTCGACGCGCTCGGGCCCGCGCGGACGGCGTCGGTCATCGAGGGCCTGCGCGCGCTCAACGACGCCTGGGACGGCGTGCTCGAGCGCGACGAGCCTTGAGCCCGGTGGCGCGATCCCCGGTCAGACGGCCGTCGCCGTGTGGGCCGTCGCCCGGGCCAGACCCGGACCGACCGGGCAGCCCGGCGCGAAGGTGCCCATGGCCGACAGGTCGGGTGCGACGGTGTAGCTGCGGATGCGCGGGGTGTCGATCGCGTGCCGCAGCCGGCGACGCGGGGGCAGCAGCCCGACCACTCGCGCCCGGGCCTTGAGCGCGCCGCTGGAGACCCGCTGCACCAGCGGCGGCGCGGCGTCGTAGTCGAACGAGTCGAGCAGCGGCTGGTCCATCAGCGCCCGGCTGAAGAGCCGGACGCCGGCCGCGGCGGCCCGGGGGTAGAACGACGCCATCAGGTCGAGCGTCGCGTCGGCCACCCGGCGTCCACCCTCGTCGTAGCCGAAGTGCTCGCGCTCGTAGGCGTCCATCAGGTCGGCGAAGCCCTCGTAGGTCTCGGGGACGTCCTTGATCGCCATCCGCCGTCCGAGCGCCCGGTAGTAGTGGACCGAGGCGGTCAGCTCGCCCTCGCTGAGCGGTCGCCAGCCGTAGTCGTCGAGCCAGCGCTTGGGCACCACGACGAAGGTGGACAGCACGTAGCGCATGTCGTCGTTGCTGATGTCGTACATCGCGTGCATCTGGTTGACCCGTCGGATGCCCGCGCGGCCCTCGGGGCTGTCGAAGCCGTGCAGGACCGGCGCCTCCAGGAGTAGGACGGTGTCGTCGTAGCGCTTCTGGCAGGCCGTGGTGAACCCACCGGTCGCGTCGAGGAGCCGCCCGATGCTCGGCACGGCGTAGGTGCGGAAGAGCGCGAGGCTGAGGGACTGGTTGAGGTCCCACGGGAACTCCGACATCAGCAGCGACCGGTAGATCGCGACGCAGTCGGCCTCCGGGTCGAGACCGGCGCTGCGGTCGGCCGACTTGTAGGACGGTAGGTGCACCCGCTTCATGCGACGTGAGCGTACGCCGGACCGCACCGCGGGCGCACCCGTCAGTCCACGCGTGAGTCGACCGGGGTCAGGATGCCGCTGGTGTCGACGACCCCGTCGTCGTGCAGGCTCGCGGTGCCGATCACCAGGGGCGCCCGCTGGGTGGTCAGCTCGCCGTAGAGCCCGGAGCGCCGGGTCTCCCAGAGTCGCTCGCCGACGTCGCGGCGCCGGATGTCGTAGTCGCGCAGCGTGAGGTAGAGGTTGTCGCCGTAGAAGTCGAGGACCAGGGCGGTGGTCAGACCGAACTGGAACGCGCCGCCGTGGCTGACCTGGACGATGTCGTCACGGGCGACGAGCTGGGTGTCGTGCACCTCGCCGCTGAGGTAGAGGTCGACGTCGTAGCGACGCAGGACCTTCCACAGGGCCGACCGGGTGCCGCCCTCGTAGTGCAGGGCGCTGGACGCGCGGTGGCGGACCGGGAACACGATCGGCACGTGGCTCTCGACGATCGTCCACGTCACCTGGTCGCGCTGGGCCTTGGCCAGGACCTGGGTGAGCCACCGCAGCTGCTGGGGGTCGAGGCGGATCCGGACGCCGTCGCGGGTGACGTCGAAGACGTCGAGCGAGACGACCTGCACGTCGGGGGAGGGGCGCGCGGCCCAGGCCGTGCCTCGCGCCGGGCCGGGCGGGCGCTCGCCGTAGCGCGGGGTGCCGTCGGCGTCGGTGGTGAACTGGCGGGCGAACTCGCTGCGGAAGGTCGCGGCGAGGTCGCGCTTGCCGGGGCCGAACGGGTTGTCGCCCAGCTCGTGGTCGCCGATCGAGGGGAACACCGCGAGGCCGTGGTCGTCGAAGCGCTGCTGCCACTGGGGGTAGTAGGTGCGCGCGGCGCTGCGCACCGCGGCCCGCTTGTCGGCCAGCGTGCCCACCGGGCCGAACGTGCCGGTGTCCTGGTCGTCGGCGCCCCAGCGGCCGTTGACCAGGTCGCCGGCCACGAGCACGGCGGCCGGGTCGAGCGCGGCCCAGTCGTCGAGGACCAGGCCGAGGGCCGCGTCGTACGACGCGTTGGTGCCGTTGGTCGAGCGGCTGGGGTCCCAGCGGTTGGGGCCCCGGGAGAGGTCGCCGACGTCGGCGTTGAGGAAGTCGGGGCTCGACAGCAGCCGTGTGTCGGGGGTGAGGTCGGAGGCGCTCGTGACGACCCGCTCGGGCAGGGAGCCGGTGCTCGTCGCGCTGTCGGTGCGGGTCGTGACGCTGCCGCCGACCCGCGAGGCGACCCCGCCGTCGACGATCGCGGTGAAGGTCAGTGCCGTGGTGTCGCCGTCGAGCTCGCAGACCAGGGTGCGGCCGTCGAGGTAGGAGTGGAGGTTCTTGACCGTGCTCTGCTCGCAGGGGTCCGGGATCGCGACCGGGTAGGCGTTGCGCAGCTCGACGCGGACCCGTCGGGTGCCCTGGTCGGTGGTGACGCGGCCGGTGACGAGGCTGCCTCCCGCGGTCACGGCGACGCCGTCGGTCCACACGGCGACCGTGGGGGCGGCCCGGCCCCCGGCAGACGCCTCCTGGGCCTGGGCCGCGAAGGGCCGACCGCTGCACGCGGTCGGGACGGTGGCCAGCGCGACGGCCAGCAGGGCGCCGAGGCAGCGGTGTGCGGTGGTGCTCACCCTCGTCCTCCTCGTCCTCCTCGCCGGCTCCCGGTCGTGTCGTGGGCGCCCGCGTGCAGGGAGGGACCCCATGTCCGGCGTCGATCCTACCGAGGCTCAGCCACGGGCACGGCCGATGACCGCGGTCGCCTCGAGATCGGGGTCCTCGGCGACGGCCGGCTCCAGGCCGGCGGCGGCCATCACCGCCGTCATCGCGTCGACCTGCATGGGGGCGACCTCGACGACGTAGAGGCCGCCCGGGGCCAGCCAGGTCGTCGCGTCGGCGGCCACCCGGCGGTGGACGTCGAGCCCGTCGCCGCCGCCGTCGAGGGACAGGCGGCGCTCGTGGTCGCGGGCCTCCGACGGCATCTGGTCGATCTCGTCGGACGGCACGTACGGCGCGTTGACCATCAGCACGTCGACCCGGCCCCGCAGGTGGTGCGGGAGCACGTCGAAGAGGTCGCCCTCGTGCACCCGGTCGGGCCCGAGGTGCGCGAGGTTGACCCGGGCGCAGGCGACGGCGTCGGGGTCGAGGTCGGCGGCGTGCCCGTCGAGGTCGGGACGCCGGGAGACCAGTGCGGCCAGCAGCGCCCCGCTGCCGCAGCACAGGTCGACAACGGTGCCGCCCTCGGGGGCGAGCCGGTCGGCGAGCTCGACGAGCAGCAGGGTCCGCCGGCGCGGCACGAAGACACCGTCGGCGACGACGACCCGCAGGCCGTCGAGCTCGGCCCAGCCGAGCAGGTGCTCGAGGGGGCGACCCGCGACGCGCTCGCGGACGAGCCGCTCGAGCTCGGCACCGTCGCCTTCGGCCGCCTCGACCAGCAGCACCGCCTCGTCCTCGGCGTACACGCAGCCTGCGGCGCGCAGCCGCTCGACGAGGTCCATGGCCGCGACTCTAGGGATGCCCGACGAAACTAGAACAGGTTACAGTTCCGGGATGGTCGTCCCGGACGTCTTCGCCCCCGCCACCCTCGGCCCCGTCACGCTGCGCAACCGCACCGTCAAGGCCGCCACCTTCGAGGGGCGGACCCCCGAGGGTCAGGTCACCGACGGGCTGGTCGACTACCACCTCGCGGTGGCGCGCGGCGGCATCGGGCTGACCACCGTCGCCTACCTCGCGGTCGCCCCCGAGGGGCGCACCCACCGGGAGCAGGTCGTCGTCGGCGACGCGACCGCGGCCGGGCTGGCCCGGCTCGCCGACGCCGTCCACGACGCGGGGGCGGCGATCGCCGGTCAGGTGGGCCACGCGGGCCCGGTCGCCAACGGCCGCTCCAACGGGGTGCGCGCGCTCGCGGCGAGCCGGATGCCGAGCCCGCTGTCGATGCAGATGGTGCGCACGGCGAGCGAGAAGGACCTGACCCGCATCACCCGCGCCTACGTCGCCACCGCCCGCACCCTGGTCGGCGCGGGCTTCGACGTGCTCGAGCTCCACATGGCGCACTCCTACCTGGTCTCGTCCTTCCTGGCGCCGGGCCTCAACAAGCGGCGCGACCGGTGGGGCGGCCCGCTGGAGCACCGCGCGCGGCTGGCGCGCCAGGTCGCGCGAGCGGTGCGCGAGGAGGTCGGCGACGAGTGCGCGGTGACCGCGAAGGTGTCGTTGGGCGACGGGTTCCGCGGCGGGGTCACGACCGACGAGGGGATCGAGGTCGCCCGCCTGCTGGAGGTCGACGGCCACCTCGACGCCCTGCAGCTGTCGGGCGGGTCGTCGCTGATGAACCCGATGTACCTCTTCCGCGGCGACGTGCCGCACGCCGAGTTCGCCGCGACCATGCCCCCGCTCGTGCGGTGGGGCATGAGGACGCCGATGGGTCGGTCGTTCCTGAAGTCCTACGACTTCGAGGAGGCCTACTTCCGCGAGCGCGCCCTGCGCTTCCGCGAAGCCCTCACGCTGCCGCTGATGCTGCTCGGCGGGATCAACCGCCGCGAGACCATGGAGCAGGCGATGGCCGACGGGTTCGACTTCGTCGCCATGGGCCGCGCGGTGCTGCGCGAGCCCGACCTGGTCAACCGCCTCGCCGCCGGCAGCACCCAGCCGGGCAAGTGCATCCACTGCAACCGGTGCATGCCGACGATCTACTCCGGCACGCGCTGCCCCGTCGTCACGCCGTCGCCCTCGGGCACGATGTCGCTGGGCACCGTGCGCCTGGCCGAGCGCAGCAGCGCCGCCGACACCAGCACCCCCGCGGCGAGCACTCCGAACGCCGGCCGGTAGCCCGCGCTCTCGCCGAGCCGGGCGACGGGCACCGACAAGAACGCGCCGAGCCCGCACACCAGCAGCGTCCAGCCGTAGGCCTGGGTACGCACCGAGGCCGGCACCAGGCGCCCGACCAGGGGGTAGAACGCCGGCTGCCAGGCGCCCATGCCGACCCCGACGACCACCGTCGCCGCGACGCTCGGCACCGCCCACGGGGTCACGGCCAGCAGCAGCAGCCCGACCGCGGTGGCGAGCACGCCGGCGGCCATCACGACCGGCAGACGCTCCCACTGGTCGCGGGCGACGGCGCGCCCGGACGCGCGGGCGCCCAGGACGATCCCGAGGACCGTCCCCACGCCGTACGTCGTCTGCACGAGTCCGCGACCGAGCGTGTCGAAGCCGTGCTCGCGCTCGAAGAACAGCGACAGCAGCTGGGTGATGGTCAAGAACGCCGCCCCGAGCAGGAAGCCGGCCGCCCAGCAGCGGCGGATGGTCGCGGGCCGGGCCACGAGCCGCCGGGCCTCGCGCAGGGTCGGGCGCGCGGCCGTGGCGTCCGTGAAGGGGCTCGCGCCGCGACGGGCGGGCTCCCGGAGCCGAGCCGCGGCGACCAGCAGCAGCCAGGTCGGCACGGCGATGACCACGAAGGTCCAGCGCCACCCCAGCACCAGCCCGATCCCGCCGACGACCAGGCCGAGGGCGGTGCTGACGGGAGTGGCCGAGCGGTGCCACTGGAAGGCGCGCGGCTGGTCGCGTGGTTCGTAGTAGTCGGCGATCAGGCTCGGGTGCACGACCTCGTTGGAGGTGCGCGCGATGCCCGACGCGGCGCGGGCGACCAGGACGACCCACAGCGCCCAGGCCAGGCCGGTCAGCACCGACATCAGGCTCCAGACGAGCGCGGCGACCACGACGATGCGCACCCGGGAGGTCCGGTCGCCCAGCCAGCCGAGGGGCAGCGCGCCGAGCATGATGCACAACCCGGCCACCGCCCCGACCCCGACCACCTGCGCGTCGGTGAGCCCGAAGGCGTCGCGGATCTCGGGGGTGAAGGCCGCGAAGGCGAGCCGGTCGAGCTCGTCGACCAGGTTGAGCCCGAAGAGCACCAGGACCGGGGAGGTACGCCACCCGGCGCGGGGTCCGGGCTGCGACATGGGCGGATTCTGTGTCAGTCGACTGCCAAGTGTCAACGGGTTGTCATTTCGGCCCGTGACCCTCAAGGTGTGCCCATGTCCGACCAGCTCCCCCCGCCCCAGCGCATCAGCGACCGCGTCGCCGGCTCCGACGGGCGCCCGGTGCCGTACCGGGTCCCCGGCCCCGACGCCCCCAACATCGTGGTGATCGTGCTCGACGACGTCGGCTTCGCCCAGCTGGGCTGCTTCGGCGCCGGGTTCGACACCCCGCGCATCGACGCCCTGGCGGCCGAGGGTCTGCGCTACCAGCGCTTCCACGTCACCTCGGTCTGCTCGTCGACGCGCGCGGCGCTGCTCACCGGCCGCAACCACCACGCCGTCGGCATGGGCGTCACCGAGGAGGCCGCGATGGGTTTCCCCGGCTACACCGGCCGGATCCCGCGCTCGGCCGCGAGCATGGCCCGCCTGCTGCGCGACGAGGGCTACAACACGATGGCCGTCGGCAAGTGGCACCTCACGCCACGCACGGAGTACTCCTCGGCCGGGCCGTTCGAGCGCTGGCCGCTGGGGCTCGGCTTCGAGCGCTACTACGGCTTCCTCGGCGCCGAGACGAGCCAGTGGGCCCCCGAGCTGGTGCGCGACAACACCCACGTCGACCCGCCGAAGACCCCGGAGGAGGGCTACCACCTCACCGAGGACCTCGTCGACCAGGCGATCCGGATGATCCAGGACCAGCAGCAGGCCGAGTCCCGCAAGCCGTTCTTCTGCTACCTCGCGACCGGCGCGGCCCACGCGCCGCACCACGTGCCACCGGAGTGGGTCGAGCCCTACCGCGGCCGCTTCGACCAGGGCTGGGAGGCCTATCGCGACGAGGTGTTCGCGCGCCAGGTCGCCGCCGGCGCGGTGCCCGCCGACACCGTGCTGACCCCGCGCCCCTCCTGGGTGCCGCCGTGGGACAGCCTCACCGCCGACCAGCGTCGGCTCTACGCCCGCTACATGGAGGTCTTCGCCGGGTTCATGACCCACACCGACCACCACATCGGGCGGCTGCTCGACAGCCTCGAGGAGCGCGGCGTCGCCGACAACACCATCGTGATGGTGCTCTCCGACAACGGCGCGAGCGCCGAGGGCGGTCCGACGGGCACGATCAACGAGGCGGCCGGCTGGCTCGGGCTGCAGGAGGACGAGTCGGTCTCGCTGGCCGCCATCGACGACCTCGGTGGCCACGACGCGTTCAACCACTACCCCTTCGGCTGGGCCTGGGCCGGCAACACCCCGCTGCGCCTGTGGAAGCGCTACGCCTGGCTCGGCGGGGTCCGCACCCCGCTGGTCGTGCGCTGGCCGCGTCGCATCGCCGACCCGGGCGCCGTACGACGCCAGTTCACGCACGTGGTCGACCTGTTCCCGACGCTGCTGGAGGCCGCGGGCGTCGGCGTACCTGCCTCGGTCGACGGCGTCAGCCAGCAGCCCGTCGACGGGGCGTCGTTCCTCGCGAGCCTGACCGACCCCGACGCCGAGGAGCACCGCACGCTGCAGTACTTCGAGATGATGGGCTCGCGCGCGATCTACGCCGACGGCTACAAGGCGGTCACCGACCATGTCGCCAACCAGTTCGGCGAGCGCGAGCACCTCGAGGGCAGCTTCGACTTCGACACCGACCGCTGGTCGCTGTTCGACCTGGCCGCCGACTTCTCCGAGAGCACTGATCTCGCTGACGACCACCCCGGGGTGGTCCGGCGGCTCGAGGGCCTCTGGTGGGCCGAGGCCGGACGCAACCAGGTGCTGCCGCTCTTCGAGTTCCCCGACTCGCTGGCCCACCTGCACCCCGGCGAGTACCCGCCGCCGCGCAGCGCGGTCTACACGCCCGGCGGTGGCCCGATCCAGGAGCCGCAGCTGCCGACCACGGGCGGCGGGTTCGTGCTCTCCGCCGACATCGAGGTCCCCGAGGGTGGCGTCGAGGGCGTCGTCACCGCCGCCGGCGACCGGCACGGCGGCTGGGGTCTCTACGTGCTCGAGGGGCGTCCCGTCGCGGTCTTCGCCCTGCTCGACATCAAGACCCGCATCGCCGCCGACCACGTCCTGGCCCCGGGGTCGCACGTCCTCGAGCTGGCCTACGTCGCCGCCGGCGCCGACGGGCCCGCCCACGCCGTGGTCCGCGTCGACGGGGAGGAGGTGGCCCGCGAGCCGGTGCTGGGGCTGATGTTCCTGCCCAACCTCTCGTCGGCCGCCGCGGGCATGCTCGTCGGCCGCGACCGCGGCTTCGCCCTCTCGCACGACTACACCCCGCCGTTCGCCTTCACCGGCACGCTGCACCGCGTGCGGTTGCGCAGCGGCGGCTCGGCCGACCACGACGACACGGTGGCCCGGCTCAACGCCGCGGTCGCGGGGGACTGAGACGTGGCCGGGCTGCGCGAGCGGCAGAAGGTGTCGACGCGCCGCTCGCTCGAGGACGCCGCGCTGCGGCTGTTCGCCGAGCGCGGCTACGACGCCACCACCATCGAGGCCATCGCCGAGCAGGCCGAGGTGTCGCCGCGCACGTTCTTCCGCTACTTCGCGGCCAAGGACGAGGTGCTCGACATGGGGTGGGACCGCCGGCAGGCCGAGCTGGTCAGCCGGCTCAGCGCCCTGCCGCGCGACCTTGACGACGCGGCGGCTGCGGCCTGGGTGCTGCGGACGATGGCCGAGGACTTCCTCGCCGAGCGCGAGCGCGTCGAGCTGCGGGCCGCCGCCCTGGCCTCGTCCCCGACGCTGCGCGGTCGGGCGGCCGACTCGCTGCTCGCCTGGCAGGCGACCCTCGCGGCGGTGCTCGCCGAGCGCGCCGGTCTCGACCACCCGACGTTCGCCCACCGGGTGACCGCCGCCGCGGCCGTCGCCACCTGGGTGGCGGCGTTCGGCGAGTGGATCAGCGACCCCGGCAGCGACCTGGTGGCCCTGCTCGACGCCGGCTACGAGCACCTCCACGGCACGCCGCTCGTCGAGCCGGGCCGGTCGGGGAGCCGGTGATGGGGCCGGTGGGTGGGCCTGTGGGTGGGCCGGTGGTGGGGCCCGCGGGTGTGCGCCGCCGCCGGGTCGCCCGGGTGGCGCTGCTCGTCGCCGTGCTCCTCGGCCCGGTCGCCGGGTGCGGCTCGAGCCTCGACCCGCAGGACGTCGCGGGCCTCGACGGCGGCGGGGTGCAGACCGCCGGCGACGGGGGAGCCGGCGACGCCACGGACGACGGGCTCGGTGCGGCTCCGGCGGCGCCCGGCGACGGCGCCGACGGTGGTCCGGCTCCGGTGGCCCCCGACGGCTCGGACGGCCCGGGTGCGGCACCGGCGGCACCGGGCTCGGCGCCGGACGACGGGGCCGGTGGTGGCGGCGACGCCTCGGCGCCGCCCGCCGTCGACCCGGACCGGGCCGGCGACTGCACCGGCTTCCGCAACGGTCCGGGCATCACCGACGACACGATCACCATCGGCAACTCCTCCGACATCTCCGGGCCGGTCCCGGGGTTGTTCGAGGCCAGCCGGGACGCCACGGCCGCCTTCGTCGCCTACTTCAACGCCGCCAACCCCGAGGGCATCTGCGGCCGGCGCCTCGTGCTGCGCACCTACGACTCCCGCACCGACGCCGCGGCCGACCAGCAGGCCTACGCCGCGGCGTGCGGCGAGGTGTTCGCCATGGTCGGCTCGATGTCGGCGTTCAACTCGGGGGGCGCCAAGACGGCGGAGGAGTGCGGGCTGCCCGACATCCGCTCGGCCAACGTCACGCCCGAGCGCAACGACTGCGCGACCTGCTTCGGGGCGCAGTCGACGCGCACCGGCGAGGTCGCCAACGCCACGGCCGACTTCATCCTCGAGCAGTACGGCGACACCGCGAAGCGCTCGGCCTTCCTCTACGTCAACGCAGGAGCAGCGGCCGCCAACGCGCCGCGCCAGGCGAAGGCGTTCGAGAAGCGGGGCCTGGACTTCGAGGTGGTGCGGGGCATCGAGACCTCGGAGTTCAACTACACGCCCTACGTGCAGGAGCTCAAGGACGAGGACATCAAGACGGTCTTCTTCACCGGGGCCACCTCGATGTCGGTGCGGCTGCGCCAGACCATGCAGCAGCAGGGGTACGAGCCGGTCGTCTACATGCGCGAGCCGACCGACTACAACCGCACCTACGTCGAGACCGGGGGCAGTGCCGTCGACGGCACCGTGATCTACACCAACTTCACCCCCTTCGAGGAGGCGGGGCGCAACCCCGAGCTGTCGCTCTACCTGAGCTACCTGGAGCAGGTCCGGCCCGGCGCCGAGCCCGGGTTCTTCGGGGTGTTCTCCTGGTCGGCCGCGCGCCTGTTCGTGGAGAAGGCGACCGCGCTCGGCGGGAGGCTGACCCGGGCCTCGCTGGTGTCGGCGCTGCGGGCGACGACGTCGTGGACCGCCAACGGGCTGCACTCGCCGCAGCGACCCGGCCCGCACCGCACGGGGGAGTGCTTCCGCTTCCTGCGCCTGGACGGCCGCACCTGGCGGCCGTTCGGGGGCACCGCCTACCGGTGCGACGGCACCTCGTTCGGCTGATCCGTGGCGCAGAAGTAGAACGTGTTCTAGTGTGAGCGCCATGTCACAGGTCGTCCCCGAGAAGCCCCTCCGCGTCGTCGTCTGGTCCACCGGCACGATCGGCCGCCACGCCATCGCCGGCGTCGACGCCCACCCCGACCTCGAGCTCGTCGGGGTGTGGGTCAGCAACCCCGACAAGCATGGCTTGGACGCGGGCGTGCTGGCCGACCTCGGCCGCGAGCTCGGCATCCTGGCCACGACCGACCGCGACGAGCTGATCGCGCTGGCCCCCGACGCGATCGTGCACACCGCGATGGCCGACGACCGGGTCTTCGAGTGCATCGAGGACCTGATCTCGTTCGTCGAGGCCGGCATCAACGTCACTTCGAGCGGGCCGGTGCTGCTGCAGTGGCCCGAGGAGATCCTGCCGCCGGAGTTCATCGCGCGCATCGAGGACGCCTGCGCCGCCGGCAACGCCTCGATGCACATCAACGGCATCGACCCCGGCTTCGCCAACGACATCCTGCCGCTGGTGATGACGAGCCTGAGCCAGCGCATCGACGAGGTGCGGGTGATGGAGATCTGCGACTACTCGACCTACTACCAGCCCGTGGTGATGGGCGACCTGTTCGGCTTCGGCAAGCCGATGGACGAGCTGGGCATGCTGTGGCACCCCGGCATCCTCACCATGGCCTGGGGCAGCGTCGTGCGCCAGATCGCGGCCGGGCTCGACATCGTCCTCGACGAGCCGCTGACCGAGGAGGTCGACCGCCGTGCCGCCGAGCGCGACACGCCCTCGGTGTCCGGAGACGTCGCAGCCGGCACGATGGGTGCGGTCCGCTTCCAGCTGATCGGCAAGGTCGACGGCGTCCCGCGCGTCGTGCTCGAGCACATCACCCGCACCGACGCCTCGTCCCAGCCCGAGTGGGAGACCCCGCCGGCCGGCACCGACGGCTGCTACCGGGTCAAGATCACCGGCGAGCCGATGATGCAGGTCGACTTCACCCACCACGGCGAGCACGGCGACCACAACGTCAGCGGCATGATCACCACCGCCCAGCGCATCGTCAACGCCCTGCCGGCCGTCGTCGCGGCGAAGCCGGGCATCGTGCGGGCCATCGACCTGCCGCTGGTCACCGGCCGCGGGCTCGTCGCGGGCAGCAAGGGGCAGCAGAAGTGAGCATCCTCGACCGCTTCGCCCTCACCGACCACGTCGCGATCGTCACCGGCGCGGGCCGTGGCCTGGGGGCGGCCACCGCCGTCGCCCTGGCCGAGGCCGGCGCCGACGTCCTCATCTCGGCGCGCACCGCCGAGCAGCTCGACGTCGTCGCCGAGCAGGTCCGCGCCACCGGCCGCCGGTGCGTGGTCGTGGCCGCCGACCTCAGCGACCTCGATGCGGTCGCCGGGCTCGCGCAGACGGCGTACGACGAGCTCGGCCGGCTCGACACGGTCGTCAACAACGTCGGTGGCACCTTCCCGCGGGAGTTCCTCAAGACCAGCCCCCGCTTCCTGGAGGAGTCGTTCTCGTTCAACGTGAGCACTGCTCACGCACTGACCCGGGCCGCGGTGCCGCTGATGCTGGCCGACGACGACGGCGCGCAGAAGTCGGTGGTCACCATCAGCTCGATGATGGGCCGCACCGCCGACCGCGGCTTCGTCGCCTACGGAACGGCCAAGGCCGCGCTGGCCCACTGGACCCGGATGGCCGCGCAGGACCTGTCGCCGCGGATCCGTGTCAACGGCATCTACGTCGGCTCGATCATGACCAGCGCCCTGGAGTTCGTCGCCGGCGATCCTGCGATGATGGGGCAGCTCGAGGGCAAGACCCCGCTCGGCCGCGTCGGCGAGCCCGAGGACATCGCCTCGGGCGTGCTCTACCTCGCGTCGAAGGCCGGTGGTTACGTCACCGGCAAGATGATCGAGATCGACGGCGGCATCCAGCAACCGACCCTCGACCTGGGGTTCCCGGACCTCGCGCCCTAGGGTCCCAGGGTGGCTCCCCCCAGCAGAGACCCCGGCATCTCGACCGCGCACGCCGTCTCGCCCGACTCCGGCGAGCACTGGACCGCCGAGGGTGCGTGGGAGGTGGCGCCCGGCGTCCACCGGATCCCGTTGCCGCTGCCGATGGACGGCCTGCGGGCGATCAACGTCTACACGATCCAGACCGACGACGGACTGACGCTCATCGACGGCGGCTGGCACATCCCGGTGGCCCGCGAGCTGCTCGACGCGAGCCTGCGCTCGATCGGCTCGGGGTTCGGCGACATCAAGCGGTTCCTGGTCACCCACGTGCACCGCGACCACTTCACGATGGCCACGGTCCTGGGGCGCGAGCTCGGCATCGACGTCGCCCTCGGGCTCGGCGACCAGCCCGCGCTCGAGCTGCTCAACAACAGCCACGAGCTGACCGAGAACCCCTTCCACGCGGTGCTCCGCTCGGCCGGGGCCGGCGTGATCGCCGAGGAGTGGGAGCGCCTGCAGGACGTCGACGAGGACCTGCGCCCGCTGTGGCAGTACCCCACCACCTGGCTCGACGGCGACCACGAGATCCCGGTCGGCGCCCGCACCCTCGACGCCGTCCACACGCCCGGTCACACGCCCGGGCACTTCGTCTTCGCCGACCGTGCCGACGGCCTGCTCTTCGCCGGCGACCACGTGCTGCCGACGATCACCCCGTCTATCGGCTTCACGGTGCCGCCGGTCCCGCAGCCGCTGGGCGACTTCATGGCCTCGCTGACCAAGGTGCGGGCGCTGCCCGACCTGCGCGTGCTGCCGGCGCACGGCCCGGTCACGCCCTCGACGCACGAGCGCGTCGACGAGCTGCTGGCCCACCACGAGACCCGGCTCGCCGACAGCCTGGCGCTGGTCGCCGACGGCGGCTCGACGGCGTACGACGTGGCGCGGGGGCTGGGCTGGACCCGCCACCTGCACGCCTTCGACGGCCTGGACTGGTTCAGCCGGGGGATGGCCGCGATGGAGACCAAGGCCCACCTCGACCTCCTGGTCGCGCGCGGCGACCTGGTCAGCGACGACAGCGCGGTCGCGACCGACGGGGTCGTCTACCGGGTGGTCACGGCCTGCTGACCCGGCGCATCGGCAGGTGGGGGATGCCGTCCTCGAGGAACTCGGGGCCGGTGACCGCGAACCCGAACGTGGCGTACCAGGCGGCCAGCGGGGCTTGGGCGTCGAGCACGACGTCGCGCCCGCGGCAGTGGGCGAGGGCCTCGGTCATGACGGTGTCAGCCAGGCCCCGGCCACGGGCGGGGCGCGCGAGCAGCACCCGGCCGATCCGCCACACGTCACCGTCGTCGAGCACCCGCGCGTAGCCGACCACGTCGCCGTCGTCGTCGAGCAGCACGTGCCGGGTGCCCGGCTCGAGGTCGCGACCGTCGAGGTCGGGGTAGGGACACTCCTGCTCCACGACGAAGACGTCCTGGCGCAGCCGGGCCACGGCGTAGACCTGCAGCGGGGTCAGGTCGGTGAAGGCGAGCGTGGTCATCGCAGGAACTCCACCGTGTGGCGCCACGCCCGGCGGGCCTCGGGCAGCCCGGGCAGCAGCGGGAAGACGTGGATCAGGTCGGGGGCCTCGAGGTAGGTCACCGGCCACCCGGCGGCCGCCGCGCGGTCGACGAGGAGTCGGCACCCGGCGACCAGCACGTCGCGCGTGCCGCACACGACGAGTGCGGGCGGCAGGCCCTGCAGGTCGCCGAGCGCGGGGGAGACCTCGGGGCGGCCGAGGTCGGCGGGGTCGCCGGCCCACCACCCGGCGTACGACGTGAGCTTGCCGAGGGACAGCCACGGGTCGATCGCGTCGAGGGCGTGGCGGTCGGGGGTGCTGGTCGTGAGGTCGACCCACGGCGCGATCAGCACCAGGTGGCTCGGCAGCGTGGCGCCGCGGTCGCGCAGCGACTGCACCAGCGCGAGGGCCAGTCCGCCGCCGGCGGAGTCGCCCACCACGACGACCCGGTCCCGGCGGGCCGTGTGCTCGGCCAGGTCGTCGACCAGCGCGTCGTGGCTGTCGCGCCAGGTGTGCTCGGGCGCGAGCGGGTAGAACGGCAGCACGACCTCGGCGTCGAGGTGGCGCGCCAGCCGCGTCGCGTAGCGCACGTGCACGGGGTCGGCCGGCGCGACGAACCCGCCGCCGTGCAGGTAGTACACGGTCGTGCGCGGCGTGCGGCCGCGCGGTCGGATCGTGTGCACCGGGAACGGGATCCTGCGGGTGCCGACCTCGAAGCGCCGCGCGAACCCCGGCACCAACCTCGTGGGCAGGGTGCGGAAGAAGAACTCGGGCTGGGCGTGCCACCGCTCGATCCGCACCCGCTCGGACGCGACGTCGACGTCCCCGGCGCCACGGGCCTTCGGCACGGCGTACGCGTAGAGGGAGTGGAGCAGGCTCGGCACCCCACCAGCCTGTCACGCCGCCCGAGCCCACGGGGGTGACGGCCGTCGTACGACGCCACCACACGTCGGTCGAGGAGCTCCCGCTAGGGAGCGACACGAGACCATCCGTCCGGCAGGATCCGCGTGCAACGCGCCCCCGCCTGTTGATCGGCTGCCTTCTCCACCTGCCGCAGCGGCGCCCACGGATCGTCGGGATCGTGAACGACCTCGTGCTCGACGTCCCAGGGCATGACCGGCGGCACCGCACGCTGGCTCTCGCTGGCGCGTGGAGGGTCGTCAGCGACGGCCTGTCGTGCCGACCAGCACCGGCTCGCGAGCGAAGGCAGGAGGTCGACGCGGCCGTCGCTCAGCGCCTCACGCTTGCTGCGTCGCCAGTTCTGCACCTGCTTCTCGAACACGAACGCGTCGCGGATGAACGCGAACTCCGCGGCCCACACCAGCGCGACCGGCCGCCGGTGACGGGTGTAGGCCGCCCCTTCCCCCGCCTGGTGCTGGGCGACACGTCGTTCGAGGTCGAAGGTGCTGCCGACGTAGTAGGCGTCGTCGGCGCAGCGGAGCAGGTAGGTCCAGGGCATGGCGGGACGATGCCTCCTGGTGGGGGTGAGCACCAGGCTGATCTGGAGGCCTGTGGATGAGGTTGGACTCGTTGCTGCGTCTGAGTGGTCTCGTGACGGCTGGCGCAACCTCCTCGACCACCGTGGGTCTGGTGGGGTGAGGACCGTCCCGGGGACGCGCTAAGGTCGGGGCACAAGACAGGGGAGCACGGAAGACGCGTGCTGAGAGTGCGGAAGAGCCGCAGACCCTACGAACCTGCTCCGGTTAGCACCGGCGAAGGGAGTCCAGGATGAGGCATGTGTGGCGTGCGGTCGCGACGGCGGCGGTCGTGAGCGCGACGGTGACGTCGTGCTCGCTGACGGCGCGGGAGGACGACGGGTCGGGTGCGGGCTCGGGCGCCGCGTCGACGCCGTCCAGCGTTACGACCAGCGACGGGTCCGGCAAGGTCGTGCTGGTGGTGCACGACTCGTTCGCGCTGCCCGACGACCTGGTCGCGTCGTTCGAGAAGGCCAACGACATCGACCTCGAGATCCGGCAGTCCGGTGACGCGGGCGAGCTGACCAACAAGCTGGTGCTGACGCAGGGCGACCCGATCGGCGACGTGAGCTTCGGCGTCGACAACGCGTTCGCGAGCCGGGCGCTGGACGCCGACGTCTTCGCGCCGGCCGACGTGACGCTGCCGGCGGGCGCCGAGGCCTACGAGCTCGCGGGCGACGACGAGCGGGCGCTGGTGCCGGTCGACAACGGCAACGTGTGCGTCAACGTCGACGACACCTACTTCACCGACAAGGGCATCGACCCGCCGCAGACCTTCGAGGACCTCACCGACCCGGCCTACAAGGGACTGTTCGTCACCGAGTCCGCCGCGGCCAGCAGCCCGGGCCTGGCCTTCCTGCTCGCCACCATCGCCGAGTACGGCGACGACTGGCCGGCGTACTGGGAGCGGCTGATGGCCAACGACACGCGGATCGCGAGCAGCTGGACCGATGCCTACCAGGTCGACTTCACCCAGGGCGGCGGCAACGGCGACAAGCCGATCGTGACGTCGTACGACTCGAGCCCGGCCTTCACCGTGGCCAAGGGCAGCGACACCTCGACGACCAGCGCGCTGCTCGACACCTGCTTCCTGCAGGTCGAGTACGCCGGCGTGCTGACCGGCGCGGCCAACCCCGAGGGCGCCAAGAAGGTCCTCGAGTGGCTGGTCAGCCCCGAGGTGCAGGCGGCCCTGCCCGACAGCATGTACGTCTTCCCGGTCGCCGACGGCGTCGCCCTGCCCGAGGCGTGGGCGACCTTCGCCCAGCGCCCGACGGACCCCAAGGCCGTCGACCCGGCCGAGGTCGCCGACCGGCGCGACGAGTGGCTGCAGGAGTGGACCGACATCACGACCCGATGACGCAGTGACGAGCCAGTGATCCCGCCGGTGATGAGGCGCCTCGCGACGCTCCTCGGGCTGGCCGCGCTCCCGCTGGCCGTGCTCGGGGTCTTCTTCGTGCTGCCGGTCGCGGGCATGGTGGGGCGCGGCGTCTGGCCCGACGGAGTCTTCGACCCCGGTGCCGTGCTCGACGTGCTGACCCGGCCCCGGGTCCACCGGGTGCTGTGGTTCACGCTGTGGTCGGCGTCGGTCGCGACCGTGGTCAGTGTCGCGCTCGGGCTGCCGGCGGCCTACGTCCTGCACCGGCTGCGCTTCCCCGGGCGCGGGCTGGTGCGCGGGCTGCTGCTGGTGCCGTTCGTGCTGCCGACCGTGGTGGTGGGCGTCGCGTTCCGCCAGCTGCTGCGCGAGGGCGGGCTCCTCGGGGGCCTCGGGCTCGACGGCACCCCCACCGGCATCGTCTGCGCGCTGGTGTTCTTCAACGTGGCGGTGGTGATCCGCACGGTCGGCGCCACCTGGGAGGGCCTCGACCGGCGTCCCGCCGAGGCCGCGGCCGCGCTCGGCGCCGGTCCGGTCACCGTCTTCCGCACCGTCACGCTGCCGGCGCTGCGCCCGGCGGTCGTGTCGGCGGCCAGCGTGGTGTTCCTGTTCTGCGCGACCGCGTTCGGGGTCGTGCTCACGCTCGGCGGCTCGCGCTACTCCTCGGTCGAGACCGAGATCTACCTGCTCACCACCGAGCTGCTCGACCTGCCGGCCGCGGCCGCGCTGTCGGTGCTGCAGCTCGTCGTCGTGGTCGCCCTGCTGGTCGTGGCCGGCCGCGCCCGGCGTACGCCCGACGCGCAGGTGCAGCGCTCCACCGCCCGCGCCCAGCCCGTACGACGCCGCGACCTGCCCCAGGTGGCCGTGACCGTCGTGCTGCTGGCCGCGGTGGCGACCCCGGTCGTCGCGCTCGTCGTGGGCTCCCTGCGCCGCGACGGCGCCTGGACCCTCGACTCCTACCGCGCGCTCGGCGGGCGCGGCGGCGAGCCCGGCGACCCGACCCTCGTCGTACCGGTGACCGAGGCGCTGCTCAACTCGCTGCGCATCGCCGTCGACGCCACCTGGATGTCGCTGCTGCTCGGCGGGCTGGTCGCGGTGGTCGTCACCCGGCGCTCGCGCGGGCGCGCCGAGCGGCGGCTGCGCGGAGCGCTCGACGGGTTCTTCATGCTGCCGCTCGGGGTGTCGGCGGTGACGCTGGGGTTCGGCTTCCTGATCACCCTCGACTCCCCACCGCTCGACCTGCGCAGCTCGCCGCTGCTGGTGCCGCTGGCCCAGGCGCTGGTCGCGCTCCCGCTCGTGGTGCGCACGCTGGTGCCGGTGCTCGCCGGCCTCGACGACCGGCAGCGCCAGGCCGCGGCCTCGCTCGGCGCGGGTCCGTTGCGCGCCTTCGCCACCGTCGACCTGCCGGCGACCTGGCGGCCGCTGCTCGCCGCCGCCGGCTTCGCGTTCGCCGTGTCGTTGGGCGAGTTCGGCGCGACGTCGTTCCTGGTGCGCGACGACGCCCCGACGATGCCCGTGGTGATCTTCCGCCTGATCGGCCGCCCCGGTGCGGGCGACTACGGCGCGGCCCTGGCCGCCTCGGTGGTCCTGGCCGCGACGACCGCGCTCGTGATGCTGGCGGTCGAACGCCTGCGCGTGCCCGCCCTGGGAGCGTGGTGACCGTGCTGCGCCTCGACCACGTCGACGTCGACTACGACGGTGTGCCCGCCGTCGTCGACGCGACCGTCGAGGTGCCCGACGGCAGCGTCGTCGCGGTGCTCGGCCCCTCGGGCTGCGGCAAGTCGACCCTGCTGCGCGCGGTCGCCGGGCTCGAGCGCCCTCGCGCCGGCACCATCTCGTGGGACGGTGTCGACCTCGGGGGCACGCCCACCCACAAGCGCGGCTTCGCGCTGATGTTCCAGGAGGGCCAGCTCTTCGGCCACCTCACCGTGGCCCGCAACGTCGGCTACGCGCTACGCCTGCGGCGCCCGCGCCGGCGTGCGGCCGACGCCGAGCGGGTCGCGTCGTTGCTCGGGCTCGTCGGCCTCGAGGGGTACGCCGACCGGCTGCCCGCCACGCTGTCCGGCGGCGAGCGGCAGCGCGTCGCGCTGGCCCGGTCGCTGGCCGCCGACCCGCGGCTGCTGCTGCTCGACGAGCCGCTCTCGGCGCTCGACGCCGGGCTGCGCGAGCGCCTGGCCGGCGACCTCCACGACATCCTGCGCGCCGCCGGCACCACCACCCTGGTCGTCACCCACGACCAGGAGGAGGCCTTCGCGCTGGCCGACCGGCTGGTCGTCATGCGCGACGGCCGCATCGTGCAGCAGGGCGACATCGCCGACGTCTGGGCGCGTCCGGCCGACGCGGCCACCGCGCTGTTCCTGGGCTACGCGCGCGTCCTCGAGGGTCGGGCCGCCGCGCTCGTGCTCGACGCCGCCGGCCTGCCCGGGGCGCCCGCGGTCGCCGTACGCCGCTCGGCGCTGACGCTCGCCCCGACCGGGGTGCTGCGGGGGGTGGTTCGCTCGGCGCGGGCCACGCCCGACCACCTGCGCCTGGTCGTCGCCGTCGACGGTGCCGGCGACCTCGACGCCGTCGCCGGCCCCGGGACCCACGCCGGGCCGGGCGACGAGGTGGGCCTCGCGGTCGACGCCGCCCGGGTCGCGGCCGTGACCGCGGCCGATGCCCGGTGAGCCGACCCGCTCCCTAGACTGACGGGGTGTACCGCCGCGCCATCGCCACCTGCATCGGTGTCGCGGCGACCACCGGGCTCCTCGCGTTCGTCATCGCGCGGCGCTACGACCAGCCGCTGCTCGACCCCGAGGGCTCCTTCCTCGGCCCGTCGTGGATCCGGCTGCCGCTGCTGCTGAGCCTGTGCCTGGTGCTCGACATCGTGCCCCGGATGCTGTGGCACTCGCGGCTGCGCCGCAGCGCGATGGTGCCGGTCGTCAAGGAGCGCCTGGCCACCCACTGGACCCGCGACCGCGTCGTGCTCGTCGTCCTGGGCGTCACCTGCTTCTACGTGACCTACGTCGGCTACCGCAACCTCAAGTCGGCGCTGCCGTTCGTGCGCGACTTCCAGGACCAGGACCAGATGTTCGACCGCGAGTTGACCCTGGTCGACCGGGTGCTCTTCTTCGGCCACCGCCCGGGTCCGGTGCTGCACAACCTGCTCGGCACCGACGTCGCCGCGCACGTGCTCTCGGCGATCTACCTGATCTTCGTCGCGATGGTCCCGCTGCTGGTGATGGCCTGGATCGTCTGGTCGCGCCGGATCTCCTTCGGCTACTGGTTCGTGGCCTCGCAGTGCTTCGCGTGGGCGCTGGGCACCGCGTCCTACTACGCCCTGCCCACGCTGGGCCCGGCGTTCTACTACAAGCCCGGCTACACCGACCTCGCCCACACCGGCACGACCGACCTGCTCGCCGCGCTCTACAAGAGCCGCGCCACCCTGCTCAACGGCAGCTACGACGGCCAGAGCGTCGAGGGCATCGTCAACTCGGTCGCCGGGTTCGCCAGCCTGCACTGCGGCATCACCCTGCTGTGGGCGCTGATGGTGCAGTTCACGGTGCGCAGCGCCTGGGTCAAGCGGGTCTTCTGGGTCTACTTCGGGCTCGTCGTGGTCGCGACCATCTACTTCGGCTGGCACTACCTCACCGACGACGTCGCCGGCATCATGATCGCCCTCGTCTCGTTCTACCTCGGCGGGCTGGCCACCGGGCAGCGCTTCGACCGGCACAGTCTGGGCCCCCGCCCGCCGACCGAGCCCGCCGGCACCCTCGTCTCCCCGCCGGCCGAGCGCGCGGCCCGCGTCTGAGGGCCCACGGCGCGCGGGGGTGTGCCGGGGGGCGGCGCTCGCTAGCGTGACGGCATGGCGACCGACACCGTGCTCCCCACCCCCACCGGCTCCGTGCCGCCCACGGTCGACGTCCCGGCCCTGACGGCGCTGCTCGGCGGACGCTACGCCGAGGTCCGCCGCAGAGTGCGCGACCAGCTGGTCGCGCACGCGCAGGTGCTGGTCGACGCCGAGGAGATGACGCGCGCCGAGTTCCGCGACCGGGTGCGCGACGTCGTGGTCGAGATGGCGGGCACGGGCCAGACCGGCATGGGCTTCCCCACCGACTACGGCGGGGGCGGCGACATCGGGGCGAGCCTGGCCGCTTTCGAGACCCTCGCGCTGGGTGACCTGAGCGTGCTGGTGAAGGTCGGCGTCCAGTTCGGGCTGTTCGGCGGGGCGGTGCTGCAGCTGGGAACCGAGCGCCACCACGAGAAGTACCTCGCCGACATCGTCAGTGGCCGGTTGATGGGCTGCTTCGCGATGACCGAGACCGGGCACGGCTCCAACGTGCAGGCGCTCGGCACCGTGGCGACCTACGACCTGGCGACCCAGGAGTTCGTGGTCACCTCGACGCGCTCCGACGCGTGGAAGGACTACATCGGCAACGCGGCGGCCCACGGCGAGATGGCCGTGGTGTTCGCCCAGCTCGTCGTGGGCGGCGAGTCCAAGGGCGTGCACGCGCTGCTGGTGCCGATCCGCGTCGACGGCGAGCCCGCGCCCGGCGTACGCATCGAGGACGACGGTCTCAAGATGGGGCTCAACGGCGTCGACAACGGGCGGTTGTGGTTCGACGGGGTGCGCGTACCGCGCGAGGCGCTGCTCAACCGCTTCGCCGACGTCACGCCCGAGGGGCTCTACGTCAGCGACATCGACAACCCCGACAAGCGGTTCTTCACCATGCTCGGCACGCTCGTGCAGGGGCGCGTCTGCGTCGGCGGCGCCGGCATCAACGCGTCCAAGGTGGCGATCACGATCGCGACGAAGTACGCCCTGCGCCGCCGCCAGTTCGAGGCCACCGACGACACCGAGGAGGAGCTGCTCCTCGACTACGGTCTGCACCAGCGGCGTCTGTTCCCGCTGCTCGCGCGCACCTACGCGCTCCACTTCGCCCAGGAGGTCGTGGCCGCGCAGGTGCACGACATCTTCTCCGGCACCCTGCAACCCGGCGCCGACCCCGACCTGGCCCGCCGCGAGCTCGAGTCGCGCGCCGCCGGCACCAAGGCCCTCGGCACCTGGCACGCGACGCGCACCATCCAGGAGTGCCGCGAGGCCTGCGGTGGCGCGGGCTACCTCGCCGAGAACCGGTTCGCCGCGCTCAAGGCCGACACCGACGTCTTCACGACCTTCGAGGGCGACAACCACGTGCTGCTGCAACTGGTGGCCAAGGGCCTGCTCACGGCGTACTCCAGCGAGTTCGAGGAGATGGACCAGTTCGACATGGTCCGTTTCGTGGCCGGCCTGGCCGTCGAGACGGTGATCGAGAAGACCAGCGTGCACAAGCTGTTCGAGCGTCTCAAGGACGTGCTGCCCGGCGGCCCCGACGGCTGGGACCAGGAGGCCGGACTCCTCGACCCCGACTACCAGCTGGCGATGTACCGCTTCCGCGAGGAGCACATGATCTCCGGGGTCGCGCGTCGCCTCAAGCGCGGCATCGACCAAGGGATGAACCCCGCCACGGTGTTCTCGCGCGTGCAGGACCACGTGATCGGCGCGGCCCGGGCCCACATGGAGCGGCTCGTGCTCGAGGCCTTCGTCGGCAAGGTGCGCGCGATGCCCGACGGCGACAACAAGGTCGCGCTCGGCCTGCTCTGCGACCTGCACGCGCTCAGCGGCATCGAAAGCGACCGCGCCTGGTTCATGGAGCACGGGCGGCTGACCTCGACGCGCAGCAAGGCGATCAGCCGCGAGATCGGCGACCTGTGCCGCCGGGTGCGCCCGCTGGCCGACGACCTCGTCGACGGGCTCGGCGTACCGGTGGCGATGCTGCGCTCGCCCGAGCTCGTCGGGTGAGCGTCGCTGTCGTCCTGCCGGGCGCGGACCACGCCCTGAGCAGCACCGGCGACGGCCTGGTCTCCCCCGCCATCCTGGCCCGGGCCGCGGACGCGGCCGCCGACTTCCTCGAGAGGCTCACCAGATGCGCGTGAAGGTGCCCGGACTCGGCGGCTGGAGCGAGGACCCGCTCTGGGCGACCGTCTACGACTGGTCGGTCGAGCACCCGCGGGCCGGCGGCCTGCTGTGGCGCATCGGCATCCAGAGCGACTTGCAGCGCCTCTACGCCGCCACCGACGAGCTCACCGCGCTGGCGCCGGGATCGCGGGTCCTCGACGTGCCCTGCGGCGGTGGGGTGGCCCTGCGCGGGCTGCGCCCCGGCCAGGGCGTCGACTACGTCGCCGCCGACATCGCCCAGGCGATGCTCGACCGCACCACCCGCGCCGCGCACGAGCGCGGGGTCGCCGACCAGGTGAGCACGCAGGTCGCCGACGTCGGCGACCTGCCGTTCGACGACGACTCCTTCGACCTGGTGGTGTCCTTCACCGGCCTGCACTGCTTTCCCGACCCGGCGCGCGCGGTCGTCGAGATGGCCCGGGTGCTTCGCCCCGGCGGCGTCATCACGGGCAGCACGCTGCTCAACGACTCCGGTCTGCGCCACGAGCCGATGCGCCGCGGCGGCCGCCTCGCCGGGCTGCTCGGCCCGGGCTGCACCGGCCCCGAGCTGCTGCACTGGCTCGGCGCGCGCGGTCTGCCCGACGCGACCCTGGAGCGGTCCGGGGCGATGGCGTACTTCCGGGGTGTGAAGGCATGATGCCGGCAGGAGATTCACCGCTGGAGCGGTGAATCTCCCACTCCTATCACAAAGGATTGTCCTAGAAGTGTGAGTTCCGAGCGACAAGTACGCCGCTCAGGCAGCGAGCGGGTGCATGGCCCGGCGGATACGCGCAACGGTCCGCTGCGGCAGGTCGAGGTCGGCCCAGACGAGCCGTATGACGGTCCACCCGGTGAGCTCGCGGATGAGATCCTCGCGCCGTTTCTCGCGCTCGACCATCTGCTCGATCGACTCGCCAGGTTGGCGGAACCGGTGGTACTTCTGCCTACCGTCGAACTCGACGATCACCCGCAGTGCCGGCCAGGCGAAGTCGACCCGCGCGGCGAACGTGCCGTCGGGGAAGGTCACCTCGTACTGGAGCTCGGGTCGAGGCAGGCCGTTGCGCCAGAAGAGCAGGTCGCTGCGGGTCTCGCCCACAGACTCGCTCTTCGCGGAGGCCAGAAGCAGCAGGGGATGGTGATGCAAGGAGCCGGGCCAGCGGTCCGTCGTCGCCACCTGCAGGTGGAGCTCATCGACGGTCATGGCGCCCTGGTGGAGGAAATGGTTGGCCTGCACCAGCGCGGCCTCCGTGCCGTCGGTGCACGCCACCTCGACGACCGCGCGGGCCGGCACGGTGAGCCAGAAGTCGTGCTGGCGCCGGACGTCGCCAACACGGGTCTCGCCCAGGTGGTGCACCACCCGGCTGCCCTTGCGGCCGCCCCCGGCGAAGTGCGTGAGGTGGACGCTGCTCAGGTCGAGCCCGAAGTCCGGGCCGCGCTGCATCACGACGCTGCTCGCGTGGGACAGCGCGACGTGATCGCCGTACAGCCGCATGACCGCACGTGCCAGCAGCCGATGGCGCTCGGCGTCGTCGGCCGCGAGGAAGACGCTGCGCAGGCAGTACGCGCCCTGTCGCAGCCTTACGAGGGTCCCGCAATCGACCAGTCGGCGCAGTGCGTTGTCGTCGATGCCCAGCTCGATCGCCTCGCGACGCAGCAGGATGCCGTACGGGTCGCAGAACGTTGCGATGGCGGGTTGTGGAGGAGGTCTCATCATGCCGACGACGGTCCCCACGGACCGCCGCCGACCCACCTGTCGCGGCTCGGCTGCGGAAATCGAGCTTGTCCGCCGTACCTGTGGAGGGTTGGTGGTCAGCACCGGTCCGCGCCAGCAGGGACTTCTACGACAAAACTGGCACTTCTAGGACAAAGGTTCGTCGCATCAGTGGGAGTTTCACCGCTTCAGCGGTGAAACTCCCGCCGCCGCGGCCGCCCAGCCTCCACGAGCGCGTCAGGCGTGGTGGTAGCCCTCGGTCTTGGCGCGCTCGAAGCTGGCCATGACCTCGGCCTCGGCCTCGGTGCGGCCGACCCAGTCAGCGCCCTCGACGGACTTGCCGGGCTCGAGGTCCTTGTAGACCTCGAAGAAGTGCTGGATCTCGAGCCGGTCGAACTTCGGCACGTGGTTGATGTCGCGGATGTGCTCCTGGCGCGGGTCGGTCGACGGGACGCAGAGGACCTTGTCGTCGCCGCCGGCCTCGTCGGTCATCCGGAACATGCCGATGGCGCGGCACTTGATCAGGCAGCCCGGGAACGTCGGCGCCTGCAGCAGCACCAGGGCGTCGAGGGGGTCGCCGTCGAGGCCGAGGGTGTTCTCGATGTAGCCGTAGTCGGCGGGGTACTGCGTGGAGGTGAAGAGCATCCGGTCCAGGCGCATCCGGCCGGTCTCGTGGTCGACCTCGTACTTGTTGCGCTCGCCCTTGGGGATCTCCACCAGTACGTCGAACTCCAGCACGTGCATCCTCCGGTCGGTCTGCCCCTGCGGGGCGATCAGGGGCGGTGACCAGGGAGGGCCTCCGCGCGACGGGGTCCAGTGTCCCGCACAATGTCCGTGCCCGTGCACCTGGGGCAGCACCCGAGGAGAGGAGGGCGAGTGGCGCGCACGCCCGTACGCCGCGGTCGTGGTCGACCGGCGGACCGCTCAGCGGCTCGCCGCACCCTCGTCCTGGTGCTCCTCCTGGCCCTCGTGGCGGGCGGGTTGGCAGCGCGGCGCTACGACCTCGTCGACAGGCTGCGCGGCGGTGACGAGCCGTCGGCCTCGCCGACCACCGACCCGGCCACGCTCGCCCCGCCGCCGGGCGTCGACCTGCCCGAGGTCGCCGCCCCGCCTCCGGTGGCGCCGGCCTCGACGCCGACCCGGGACGTCGACGCGGCCGCCGTACGCCGCACGCTGCAGCCCTACCTGCGTGACCGGCGCCTGGGCCCGCACGTGCTGGCCGAGGTCGCGCCCCTGGCCGGGGGAGCGCCGACCCTCACCCGCGGGCAGCGGCCCGACGACGTCGCGATCCCGGCCTCGACGACCAAGGTGGTCACCAGCACCGCGGCCCTGCTCGCGCTCGGCCCCGACCACGTCTTCACCACTGAGGTACGCCGTCAGGGCCGGACCCTGACGTTGGTGGGCGGCGGCGACCCCTACCTCGAGCGCACCCCCCTCGACGACGGCGAGCCCTGGCCCTACCCGGCGCGCGCCGACCTCGAGACCCTCGCCGAGCAGACCGCCGCTGCTCTCGGCGGCGTGCGCCGGGTCCGGCTGACCTACGACGACACCCTCTTCAGCGGACCGCAGGTCAACGCCGCCTGGGAGGACGACTACGTCTCGTCCGGCGAGGTCAGCCCGACCTCGGCCCTGTGGGTCGACCAGGGGCGCGTGCCCGGGCAGCTCGGGCGGCAGGCCGACCCGGGGGCCGAGGCCGCCCGCGCGTTCGCCTCGGCGCTGGGTGCGGCCGGCGTCACCGTGCGCGGCGCCCCCGCCCCGGCGCGGGCGCCCCGCACCTCGGCGATCGCCACCGTCGACAGCGCCCCGCTGGCGCAGGTCGTCCAGCGGCTGCTCGACGTCAGCGACAACGACGCCGCCGAGGTGCTGCTGCGCCACGTCGGGGTCGCCACGTCCGGCGAGGGCTCGATCGACGCCGGGGTCGCCGGCGTACGCCGCCTGCTGCGGACCGCCGGCGTGCGGATGGGCGACAGCGTGCTGCTCGACGGGAGCGGTCTGTCGCGCGACAACCGTCTCGACCCGTCGGTCCTCGTCGCGCTGCTGCGTCTCGCGGCGGCCGACGACCGGCCCGACCTGCGCGCGGTGGTCACGGGGCTGCCGGTCGCCGGGTTCACCGGGTCGTTGACCGACCGGATGGACCAGGGTCCGCCCGCCGGCCGCGGCCGGGTGCGCGCCAAGACGGGCACGCTGAGCAACGTGACGGCCCTGGCGGGCCTCGCCACCGACCTCGACGGCAACGTGCTCGTCTTCGTGCTGATGGCCGACCGGGTGCCCGACCCCAACGGCGTGGTCGCCCGGGTCGTCCTCGACGACGCCGCGGCGGCCCTCGGTGCGTGCGCCTGCTCCTAGGGGCCGCAGGTTGTTACCCAACGCTGTCGCTCCCGTGGATCCCGCGTGCCCGGGGCGTGGCGCGCGGCTGCCTACCGTTGTGTCAACAGCTTGGCGGCACCGCGCATCTGGGGGGATCGCGGAACGTCTCGCTGAACCTGTGAAAACACGTGTTGACCCGTTCGGCCGCTTCTGGGAGGGAGCGTGGCCTCGAGCGGGTCTTCGCGTTTTTGCACCTCTCTGGTCACCCCTGGCGCCCCGGTGGCCGGGGGACGCCGACCCAGCGCCCGGGTAGGTTCTGCGCATGACGCCGACCGAGCCCACGCCCTCCGTCGAGAGGGCTGACGAGATGGTCGACTGGGACCTCGCGGTCCGGATCGCCTCCCGGCTCGCGGGTCAGGGGCCTGTCGTGTCGCCGGCCGAGGCGTCGTCGGCCGTCGCCGAGCTGCGCGCCGGCGCCGACCGGTCGACCGCACTGGTGCGCGACTTCACCGGCCTGGTCGCCGCCGACCACACCGCCCCGGTCCTCGTCGTCGACCGCGCCGGCTGGGTCCAGGCCAACGCCGACGCCTTTCGCCACCTGGTCTCCCCGCTGGTCGACCAGATCACCACCCACAGCAAGAAGCCCCCGACCGGCCTGGCCCTCGCGGTCGGCTCGCGCATCACCGGCGTCGAGGTCGGCGGGCTGCTCGGCTTCCTGGCCGGCAAGGTATTGGGCCAGTTCGACCCGTTCCACGCCCCCGACGGCCGCCTGCTGCTGGTCGCCCCCAACATCGTCCACGTCGAGCGCGAGATCGGCGCCGACCCGAGCGACTTCCGGTTGTGGGTGTGCCTGCACGAGGAGACCCACCGCGTGCAGTTCACCGCCGTGCCGTGGATGCGCGACCACCTCTTCTCCGAGGTCCAGGCGCTCTCGTCGACCGTGAGCCCCTCGGGCCTCGAGGAGGTCCTCAAGCGGGTCACCGAGGGTCTCAAGGGCGGCATCGGCAAGGGCGGGATCGTCGAGCTGCTCAGCACCCCCGAGCAGAAGGAGATCCTCGACCGCGTCACCGGCATGATGTCGCTGCTCGAGGGCCATGCCGACGTCGTCATGGACGGCGTCGGGCCCAGCGTCATCCCGTCGGTCGACAAGATCCGTCGCAGCTTCACCGAGCGCCGCAAGGGCGTCGGCGCCCTCGACCGGCTGCTGCGCCGCCTGCTCGGCCTCGACGCCAAGATGGCGCAGTACCGCGACGGCGCCCACTTCGTCCGCTCCGTCGTCGACAAGGTCGGCATGACCGAGTTCAACGTCGTGTGGGAGCGCGCCGAGCACCTGCCCTCCAAGGCCGAGCTGGCCGACCCCGACGCGTGGGTCAGCCGCGTCCTGGGCTGATGACGCTCGACCCGTCCGTCGCGGCGGTACGCCTCGCCGTACGACGTGAGCTCGTCCGTGGCTCGAAGGCCGAGCCATGGGTGCCGGGGACCGACACCGTCCTGGTCGCCTGCTCGGGCGGCGCCGACTCCCTGGCCCTGCTGGCCGCCACGGTCTTCGAGCTCAAGCGCGCCCCGGTGCGCGTGGTCGGCGCCGTCGTCGACCACGGGCTCCAGGACGGCTCGGCCGACCACACGGCCCGCGTCGTCGCGCAGATGGCGCGGCTCGGGGTCGACGAGACGGTCTCGGCGCGGGTGCAGGTCGACCCCGGGGGGCTGGGGCCCGAGGCGGCGGCGCGTGAGGCCCGCTACGAGGTGCTCGACCAGATGGCGCGCCACTTCGGCGCCCCCACGGTGCTGCTCGGCCACACCCTCGACGACCAGGCCGAGACCGTGCTCCTGGGGCTGACCCGCGGCTCCGGCGGCCGCTCGCTGGCCGGCATGCGGCCCGCCTTCATGCTGCACGAGGGGCAGGCGCGCGAGTGGAGCCCCGTCCAGGACCCGATCTTCCGGCGCCCGCTGCTCGGCGTACGACGGGCGCAGACCGAGGCCGCCTGCCGCGCGGAGGGCATCGAGTTCTGGACCGACCCCCACAACGCCGACCAGCGCTTCACACGCGCCCGGGTGCGCCGGACGGTGCTGCCGATGCTCGAGCGCGAGCTGGGGCCCGGCGTCGTCGAGACCCTCGCGCGCACCGCCGAGCAGCTGCGCCCCGACATGGAGGCCCTCGACGACCTCGCCGCCGCCGAGTACGCCGCGCGGCGCCGTCCCGAGGGGCTCGACGTCGACACCTTCCACGGCGTCGCCGACGCGCTGCGCCCGCGCCTGGTCCGGCAGGCCGCCCTCGACGCCGGCAGCCCGGCGTCCGAGCTGTTCCACGTGCACGTCAAGGCGCTGCTGGGGCTGGTGGCGAGCGAGGGGCAGGTGGGGGAGATCCAGCTCCCGGGCCACGTCACGGCCTACGTCGAGGGCGATCTCCTGCGCTTTCGACCCACGGCCCCACCCCCGGGCGCCGACCACTAGCCTGATCGCCATGGACGCAGCCCACGTCGACGACGACCTCGTCAACGTCCTCTTCACCGAGGCCCAGATCCACGAGAAGGTCGGGGAGCTGGCCGCCCGGATCGAGGCCGACTACGAGGGCCAGGACCTCCTCATCGTCGGCATCCTGCGCGGCGCGGTGATGGTGATGGCCGACATGGCCCGCGCCCTGACCCGCCACGTCGAGATGGACTGGATGGCGGTGTCGTCCTACGGCTCCGGCACCAAGTCCAGCGGCGTCGTGCGCATCCTCAAGGACCTCGACACCGACATCTCGGGCCGCCACGTCGTCATCGTCGACGAGATCATCGACACCGGCCTGACCCTGTCGTGGCTCACCTCCAACCTCAGCTCGCGCAACCCCGCGAGCGTCGAGATCTGCACCCTGCTGCGCAAGCCCGAGGCCCAGCAGATGCCGATCGACGTCAAGTACGTCGGCTGGGACATCCCCAACGAGTTCGTCGTCGGCTACGGCCTCGACTACCGCGAGCGCTACCGCAACCTGCGCGACATCGGCACCCTCGCCCCCCACGTCTACTCCTGACACTGGTCGCGGACCGGTCGGGCTCGGTCAGCGGACCCGCTCCTCTCTTGCAGGGCTGCCGCCGGCCTGGTTCGGCGGGCCCGACCTGACCGGGGGCCCGACCGGCCGCGACGTGCGCCCTGTGGTCGCCTTGCGCTGGGGCCCGGGCGCCTGTGCCCGCTTGCGCGGACCGGTCGGGCTCGGTCAGCGGACCCGCTCCTCTCTTGCAGGGCTGCCGCCGGCCTGGTTCGGCGGGCCCGACCTGACCGGGGGCCCGACCGGCCGCGACGTGCGCCCTGTGGTCGCCTTGCGCTGGGGCCCGGGCGCCTGTGCCCGCTTGCGCGGACCGGTCGGGCTCGGTCAGCGGACCCGCTCCTCTCTTGTAGGGCTGCCGCCGGCCTGGTTCGGCGGACGCGACGCAAGCAAAGGTCGGTCGAGGAGCTCCCGCTAGGGAGCGTCACGAGACCTCCCGACCGCCACCGACGCACGCGGGTCGACCTGCACCTGCGGCGGGCGAGGGTCTCGTGACTCAATGTCAGTCTGGCCAGCGCGACCTCCTCGCCCGACGTGAGCCCGCCGGTCGGCGTACGGACGCCACCGGACGACCTCACGCCCGGGGGAGGCGGTCCACCCACTCGCCTGAGAGGATGAAGGCGTCCCCGGCGCCCTGTACCGTCGAGGGCTCAATCGTGCTACGTGCGGAAGTGTGGTCGTGAAGCGGATTTTCAAGGGTCCCTGGGTCTGGATCGGCGTGGCGGTGATCGCCGTCGTGCTGGCTCTGCAGTTCCTCGCGTCCGGAGGTGGCTACGACGAGGTCCCCACCTCGCAGGCGCAGGAGTACATCGCCAAGGACCAGGTCAAAGAGATCAAGTTCATCGACGGTGAGCAGAAGATCGAGATCACGCTCCAGGACGGCGTCCGCGACAGCGGGTCGAAGGTGTCGACCTCGTGGGTGCTCGGGCAGCAGCAGGGGCTGATCGCCCAGGCCGAGGCCAAGCTCGAGACCAACGGCGGCTCCATCGAGAAGCTCGAGTCCGAGAACCCCCAGCCGAGCACGCTGGCCAGCATCTTCTTCACCCTGATCCCGTTCGTGCTGATCATCGTGCTGTTCCTGTGGCTGATGAACAGCGTCCAGGGCGGTGGCGGCCGGGTCATGCAGTTCGGCAAGTCCAAGGCCAAGCTCATCTCCAAGGACATGCCCAAGACCACGTTCGCCGACGTCGCCGGGTGTGACGAGGCGATCGAGGAGCTCGGCGAGATCAAGGAGTTCCTCCAGGAGCCGGCCAAGTTCCAGGCCGTCGGCGCCAAGATCCCCAAGGGCGTGCTGCTCTACGGCCAGCCCGGCACGGGCAAGACCCTGCTGGCCCGCGCCGTCGCCGGTGAGGCCGGCGTGCCGTTCTACTCGATCTCGGGCTCCGACTTCGTCGAGATGTTCGTGGGTGTCGGCGCGAGCCGGGTCCGTGACCTCTTCGAGCAGGCCAAGGAGAACGCCCCGGCCATCGTCTTCATCGACGAGATCGACGCGGTCGGGCGCCACCGCGGCACCGGCATGGGCGGCGGCCACGACGAGCGCGAGCAGACCCTCAACCAGCTCCTGGTCGAGATGGACGGCTTCGACGTGCGCGGCGGCGTCATCCTCATCGCCGCGACCAACCGGCCCGACGTCCTCGACCCGGCGCTGCTGCGCCCCGGTCGCTTCGACCGCCAGATCTCCGTCGACGCCCCCGACCTGGCCGGGCGCACCAAGATCCTGCAGGTCCACGCGCGCGGCAAGCCCCTCGCGGCCGACATCAAGCTCGAGGACACCGCCCGCCGTACCCCCGGCTTCTCGGGGGCCGACCTGGCCAACGTCCTCAACGAGGCCGCGCTGCTCACCGCGCGCAACAACCGCAAGACGATCGACGCCGAGGCCCTCGACGAGGCCATCGACCGCGTCATCGCGGGTCCCCAGCGCCGTACCCGGCTGATGAGCGAGAAGGAGAAGCTCGTCACCGCCTACCACGAGGGCGGGCACGCCCTGGTCGCGGCCGCGATGCCGCAGACCGACCCGGTGCACAAGATCACGATCCTGCCGCGGGGGCGGGCCCTGGGCTACACCATGGTGCTGCCCGACGAGGACAAGTACTCCCAGACGCGCTCCGAGCTGCTCGACAAGCTGGCCTACATGCTCGGTGGCCGGGCCGCGGAGGAGATGATCTTCCACGACCCCACCACCGGTGCCGGCAACGACATCGAGAAGGCCACCAACCTGGCCCGCGCGATGGTCACCCAGTACGGCATGACCGAGCGGCTCGGTGCGATCAAGCTCGGCAACGACAACGAGCAGCCGTTCGTCGGCCGCGACTTCGGACACTCGCGCAACTACAGCGAGGACGTCGCCGCGATCGTCGACGACGAGGTCAACAAGCTGCTGACCACGGCCCACCAGGAGGCGTTCGACGCCCTCGAGGCCAACCGTGACGTCCTCGACGCCCTGGTGCTCGCGCTGCTCGACAAGGAGACCCTCGACAAGGAGCAGGTCGCCGAGATCTTCGCGCCCCTGCGCCGTCGTCCCGAGCGTCCGGCCTGGACGGGTTCGCCGACCCGCAAGCCGTCGCAGATCCCCGCGGTCGAGATCCCGCAGGCGATCCGCGACCGGGTTGCAGTCAACGGCCTGCTGGCCAAGCAGCCCGAGCACGGTGGCGGGGCGGTCGTGACCCCGCCGGGGCCCGGCGGCGACGTCCACGACCCGTCCCTGGGCGGCGGCCACGGCGGCGAGCCCACGCCCCCGCTCCCGGGCTCCTAGTCCACCTCGCGCGCGGTGGCGGCCGGTGCGGCCGCCACCGAGCACCCGCATGACCCGCTCCACCCGCTCCACCCGCACGACCTGCGCGACCTGCGCAGCCTGCTCGAGGCAGGCACCTACCTGCTAGCGAAGGATGTGGCCCGACATGGTCGACCCCATCAGCGGACAATCAGTCGACCCGGCCAAGGTGCCCGACTTCGACCACGCGCGCGCCGAGGCCGCGATCCGCGAGCTGTTGTTCGCGATCGGTGAGGACCCCGACCGCGAGGGCCTGCTCGACACCCCGGCCCGGGTGGCGCGCGCCTACGCCGAGCTGACCCAGGGCCTGCGCCAGCGGCCCCAGGACGTGCTCACCACGACGTTCGACCTGGGTCACGACGAGATGGTCCTGGTCCGCGACATCGAGCTGTGGTCGATGTGCGAGCACCACCTCGTGCCGTTCACCGGCGTGGCCCACGTCGGCTACATCCCGGCCGAGACCGGCAAGATCACCGGTCTCTCCAAGCTCGCCCGCCTGGTCGACGTCTACTCCAAGCGCCCCCAGGTGCAGGAGCGGCTGACGACCCAGGTCGCCGACGCCCTGATGGACATCCTCGACGCCCGCGGCGTCATCGTCGTGATCGAGGCCGAGCACCTCTGCATGACCATGCGCGGGGTCAAGAAGGCCGGCGCCCGCACCCTCACCTCCGCCGTCCGCGGCTCCATGCGCACCGACGCCGCCACCCGCGCCGAGGCGATGGCGCTGATCCACCGCGTCCGGTAGCCGCGCCGCTCCCCACGCCGTCGCCGGGGCGCGCCCGCATCCGGTTAGGGTGCGCCCATGCGTCGCCACGATCTCCTCGCCGAGCTGCACCGGTTGCTGTCCCCGCGCAGCTACCTCGAGATCGGCGTCAACGTCGGGGGCAGCATGACGCTGTCACGCACCCGGTCGATCGGGATCGACCCCTACTACTCCCTCACCCAGGAGCTCCTGTGCGACGTGCACCTGGTGCGCACCTCCAGCGACGAGTTCTTCGCCCGTGAGCACCCGCTGGCGCACTTCGACGAGCCGCTGATCGACCTGGCGTTCATCGACGGCATGCACCTGGCCGAGTACGCCTTCCGCGACTTCGTCAACGTCGAGCGCTTCACCCACCCGGGCTCGGTGGTGGTCATCGACGACATGCTCCCGCGCGACGTGCCCGAGGCCCGGCGCGACCGGTCGGTGCCGTCGGGCCGCACGGCCTGGGCCGGCGACGTCTACAAGATCCTCGCGACGCTGCGCGAGCTGCGCCCCGACCTGGTGTGCCTCGAGGTCGACACCGCCCCGACCGGCACGGTCGTGGTGATCAACCCCGACCCGACCAACCGTGCGCTGCTCGAGGCGGCCGACGACGTCGTCGAGTCCTACGTCGTGCCCGACCCCCAGGACGTGCCGGCCGCGATCCTCGACCGCCGCCGCGCCCACCAGCCCGAGGCCCTGCTCGACCTGCCGGTCTGGGGCGAGCTGGTCGCCGCGCGCGACCTGCCCGTGGCCGATGCCCGGGCCCGGGTCACGCAGGCGGTGGCCCCGCTGCGCGCCGTCTGACGGCGTACGGCGCGGCCGCGCGGCTCAGCGCGGCTCAGGCTCCGGCAACCGGGTCAGCGGGCGCGGCCCGGCCAGCAGGGCCAGCGGCTGCACGTCGGTGTCGGTCATCAGCAGGCGCGCCTCGAGCGGCACGATCGCGCCGCCCTTGCCGACGCGCAGGGCGAGCTTGTAGGTGCCCGGGGTCAGCGAGTCGGCGGGCACCCGCACCTCCAGGCGCGGGCGGGCGCCGGGCGTCACCTGGGCCAGGGCTCGCACGCGTTGCGGCCCGGTGCCGTCGTTGCGGCCGAGCCGCAGCCACACGCGCCGGCGGGTGAGGCCGTCGCCCACCTCGTCGCGCAGGTCGTCGGGCAGCGTGAGCACGATCTTGACGTCGTCTCCGACCCGCCGCGCGTAGCTCGCGACGGCCTCCACGGGACGGGCGGTCACGGCGGTCGCGATGGGAGGCACACGACACAGCGAACCACACTCGCGGCGCCGCCGCGTGCCCCTGGTCACTCCTGCGCCAAAGCGCCCGCGCGGGGCTCACCGAGCCGCTAGATTTCGTCGCCGACGCGACCCCCACCAGGAGCAGCCATGACGTCACGACGCCCCGGGCGCGCGAGCCTGCCCGGCCCGTCCCCGGCGACGGCGGCGGCCCTGGTCGCGGTCGTGGTCGCGGTCGTGGTCGCGGCCCTGGTGGTCTCGCTGGTGGTCTCGCTGCCCGGCCCCGCGTCGACCGCGGCGACGGCTGCGGCCGGGGGCCCGGCCGTCCGGGAGGGGGCCGGTCAGCAACGCGCGGGCCTGGCGCGCTTCGACGTCGTCGACCACAACGTCGAGCTGAAGCAGTCCGCGATCACCTCGGCGCTGCGCCGTGCCGCGCAGACCAAGGCTCCCGTGGTGCTGCTGCAGGAGGTCTGCTGGTGGCAGGCACGCCAGATCCGCGAGCAGCACCCGCGGTGGACCGTGGGCTACCTGCGTGGCCGCGAGACCGCCACGTGCCGCCGTGCCCCCAGCCTCACCGCCCTGGCCGACCGCGACCGTGACGACTCCGGCGTGGTCGCGGTGTGGACCGGCGGGGCGCGCGGCCGGGTCAGCGCCCACGTCTTTCGCCACCAAGCGGCCCGCAAGGGGCCCGGCGCGGGCCGCCGCAGCCTCGACGACGGGATCGTCTGCGTGGCCTGGCGTGCCACGGGGGTGGTCCGGCACGCCTGCTCGACCCACCTGGTCAACGCCTCCCGCTACCACTCGCGCCGCGGCACCCAGTTCCGTCAGGCGCGCGAGGTGCGCCGGCTGACCCGGGGCTGGGTGCGGCGCGGGGACCTCGTCGTGCTCGGGGGCGACTTCAACGCCGCCCCCCGCAGCCGGACCATGGACCCGCTGTACGCCGTCGACGGCAGCGGGCTCTTCCAGGAGGCCACCGGCTGCCCGCGCTCGCTCGAGGTCTGCCGCCGGGCGCTGGGGACCACGATCGACGGCGGCAAGATCAAGATCGACTACATCTTCTTCTCGGGCAACCGGATCTCGACCCCTTCGCCGCGGCGGCTGCGCGTCGTCCCGACGTCGAGCGACCACCACCTGCTCAGCGGGTGGGCGTTCGTCGACGTGACCGGCTGACCCTGCTGCTCGTCGGGTCTTGGGCAGTAGGTTCGTCCGGTGACCCGGGGTCTGCGCAGCGTGGTGGTGATGGGCGTCGTCAACGTCACCCCGGACTCGTTCTCCGACGGCGGGCGGTGGGCCGACACCGACGCCGCGGTGGCCCACGGGCGCCGGCTGCTGGCCGACGGGGCCGACATCCTCGACGTCGGCGGCGAGTCCACCCGTCCCGGCGCGACCCGGCCGCTGGTCTCCGAGGAGCTCGACCGGGTCGTGCCCGTGATCGAGGCGCTCGCCGCGGACGGTGCGCGGGTGTCGGTCGACACGATGCGCGCCGAGGTCGCGGCCGCCGCGCTCGCGGCCGGGGCGAGCATCGTCAACGACGTGTCGGGCGGCCTGGCCGACCCGGCGATGCTCGGGGTCGTGGCCGGCAGCGGGGCGACGTACGTCGCGATGCACTGGCGGGCCCACAGCGACCGGATGAACGACCTGGCGACCTACGACACGCCCGGTGGCCGCGACGACGTCGTGCACGCCGTGTGTCGCGAGCTCGCCGAACGGGTCGCGGCGGCGCGCGCGGCGGGCATCGCCGACGACAAGGTGGTCCTCGACCCGGGCCTGGGCTTCGCCAAGCGCGGCGAGCACAACTGGCAGCTGCTCGAGGGCCTCGACCGGGTCGCCGCCCTGGGCTTCCCGCTGCTGGTCGGCGCGAGCCGCAAGTCGTTCCTGGGCGCCCTGCTGGCCGCGCCGGACGGTGCCCCGCGACCGGTCTCCGAGCGTGAGGTCGCCGGCCACGCCCTCACCCTCGTGCTGGCCCAGCGCGGCGTGTGGGGGGTCCGGGTGCACGACGTGCGGGGCACTCGTGATGTGCTGCGCGTGTGGGAGAGAACGAGCCGACGATGAAGGAACGAGCGAACCTGTGACCGACGAGCTGGCTGTCCTCGGCATCGAGTGCTGGGGCCATCATGGTGTCTTCGAGTTCGAGAAGCGTGAGGGCCAGACCTTCATCATCGACCTCGTCCTCGGCTTCGACACCCGCCCGGCGGCGGCGTCGGACGACTTGCACGACACTGTCGACTACGGGAGTCTCGTGGCCTCGGTGAAGTCCGCCGTGGAGAACGACCCGGTCGACCTGATCGAGTCCCTCGTCCAGCGGATCGCGGACGTCTGCCTCTTGGACGCTCGTGTTGAATGGGCGCGGGTCACCGTCCACAAGCCCGATGCCCCCATCGACGCGACGTTCGCCGACGTCGCGCTGACGATCAGCAGGAAGCGCGAGGTCACCCGTGACTGAGACCCCCAACCCCAACATCGTCGACGCCGACACCCTCACCGGTGAGATGCGCCCGATCCGGCGCGTCGTGCTCTCGATCGGCTCCAACCTCGGCGACTCGATGTCGAGCCTGCAGGGTGCGGTCGACGCCATCGCCGACACCCCCGACGTGTGGGTGACCAGCGTCTCCCCGGTCTACGAGACCGAGCCGGTCAACTGCCCGCCGGGCTCGCAGAACTTCCTCAACGCCGTGCTGCTCCTCGACACCACGCTCGCCGCCAACCGGCTGCTCGAGCGTGCGCTGGCCGTCGAGGACGCCTACGCGCGCGAGCGTACCGACGTCGCCAACGCCCCACGCACCCTCGACGTCGACCTGATCGTCGTCGGCGACCGGCGCAGCGACACCGAGACCCTCCAGCTGCCCCACCCGCGCGCGGCCGAGCGGGCCTTCGTGCTCAAGCCGTGGTTCGACCTCGAGCCCGACGCCGAGCTGCCCGGGCATGGCCCGATCGGCGAGCTGCTCGCCAAGATCGGGGTCGAGGGCCTCATCCTGCGCGAGGACCTCGTCCTCGACGTCGAGTGACGCACGCGTGACCGCAGGCCCCGACGGCCCCGGGACCGGTCGGCTGCAGCCGACCCGGCTCCCGGTCCTCGCCGGCTGGGCCGTCGCCGGGCTCGTCCTGGGCCTGCTGGTGCGACCGGTGTGGGAGCGGCTCGACACGACCGCCCCGATCGTCACCTGGGCCCAGCCGCTGGGCCTGCTGCTCGTCTCGGCCGTCGTTGCCGGCACGGCCTGGTCGACGTGGCGCACCGTCCAGGTCCGGCACGAGCGCCTCGAGCCGCACCGTGCGGTCAACCGGCTCGTGCTGGCGCGCGCCTGCGCGATCGTGGGGGCGGTCGTCGGGGGCGGCTACCTCGGCTACGCCCTCAGCTGGCTCGGTGACGCCTCGCCACTGGCCGACGACCGGATCCTGCGCGGGGGGCTCGCCGCCCTCGGTGGCCTGCTGACGGTGGTCGCATCGCTGCTGCTCGAGCGTGCGTGTCGCGTCCGATCCGGTGACCGCGACCCGTAGTTTTGCGGGCATGACTTCCCCGTCTGGCCCGGCCCGACCCACCCCTGCCTCAGCTGCCCCCGCTGCTCGGCGCCGCCAGCGCTCGACCCGTCTCGTCGTCTCCGGGGCGCTGCTCGCCGTGGCCGTCGCGGGTGTCGTCGCGGCCGCCGCCAGCGGCTCGTGGCTCGTGGCCACCCTCGCGGCAGCCGTCGCGGCCGTCCTCGGCGTCGCCGCGACGCGGATCACCTACACCGAGGTCGCCGACACCCGTCGGGCCTGGGCGCGCGACCGGGCCGAGCAGGCCCAGGCCTACGCCGCCCTCACCGAGACCCGCACCAGCGAGCAGGCCCTCTACGTCGCCGACACCAGCGGCCGCCTGGCCCGTCACGAGGCCACCATCAGCCGCCTCGAGCTGCGCCTGGCCGACGCCGCCGCGGAGGTCGCGGCGACCCGCGACGCCCTGGCCGCCGAGCAGGCCCGCGTCCTCGCGGTCCAGGAGGCCTCCGCCGACGAGATGCGCCGCGTGGCGGCCCGGCTCGAGGACGCCGAGGAGCGCGCCGCCACGGCCGTGGTCCGGGTCGTCGAGCTCGAGCAGGAGCTCGACGTCGTGCAGGCCGAGCTGCTGGCCTGGCAGTCCACCGGCGCCGCGCTGCGCCGCAAGCACGCCTGACGCACGCCCCTGGTTCACCCGTCGGGAGACGTGGTGGCCTGCTCCGGCAGGTGACCGGGCACAATCGCCTGTCGTGATCCCCGACGAGAACCGATTCGAGCCCAATCCCGAGGAGATCGTCGGTGAGCCCCCCGCCGCGCTGCCCGACGACTGGACGCTCGGCTCGCCCGACCCGGCCGACCGGTTCGACCTCGCCCGGCTGACGACCCTGCTGCGCGACCACGAGCGCCACGGCCGTGGCTGGGCCGGCGCCGGGGTCGACGACGTGCTCGTCGAGGTGTCCGAGTCCGGGCTGCGCACCCGCGAGAACGTCGTCGTGCGCGACGAGGCGGGCCAGATCCGGGCCTGGGGCAGCGTCCACGACCGCGCCGGCGGACGGATGCTCTTCGTCCACGTCGTCGAGCGCGACCTGCCCGGCAGCGTCGCCCGCGCCTGCTCCGACCTGCTCGTCGAGTGGGCCGTGGGCCAGGCGGTGGCCGTCGGGTCCGCCCGTGGTCTCGACGTCCAGCAGATCGACACCGGCTCGTTCGCAGGCGACGAGCGCCAGGCCCGGTGGCTGTCGGCGTCCGGCTTCGAGCGGGTGCGGACCTGGTGGCAGATGTCGCGCCCGGTCACGGCCGACGAGGCCGACCTGGTGCCCTCGGTCGACGAGTGGGCCGACCGCGGCGTGCGCTTCCGCCAGGTACGCCGCGCCGGCGACGGCCTGCCCGACGAGGCCGACCTGCGCGCCGTCCACGACGTGCTCGAGGAGGCGTTCCTCGACCACTTCAACTCGTGGGAGGAGACCTTCGACGAGTTCCTCCACCGGCTGCGCGAGGACCCCGGCCACCGCTGGGACCACTGGTGGCTGGCCGAGCTGCTCGACGACCCCGACGTCCCCGAGCCGGTCGGCGCCCTGGTCGGCACCGTCTCGGAGTCGGGCCCCGGCTCGTCAGCGCCCGACGGGTCCTACGTCTCCTACATCGGCGTGCGCGAGGCCGCCCGAGGCCGGGGCGTCGCCAAGGGCCTGCTGCGCACGATCATCGCCGACGCCGCCGGTCGCGGCCGCGACCGCGTGGGGCTCGAGGTCGACGCCGACTCCTCGACCGGCGCCGACGGGCTCTACACCTCGATGGGCTGGGTGACCAAGTACGTCACCGAGAGCTGGCACCGCGACGTGCCGGTGGCGGGCGACTAGGGCCCGTCACGGCGGCGGGCAGGGTCAGGTGTCCTGCTCGACGAGGCTGGACCGCAGCGCCCGGTGTACCCCGGCGGGGGTGAGCACGCCGACGAAGCGGGCCCCGTCCCTGACGCCGATCATCGGCTTGTCGTCGCGCATCAGGGCGGCGAGCGCCTCCTCGAGGCTGGAGTCGAGGTCGATCGCGGCTCCGAGCTCGCCGGCGCTGACGCCGTCCATCGGCTCGAGGTGCCGGGCCTCCAGGCGGGTGACGGTGAGCCGGCGCAGGCCCCGGGTGGAGCCGACGAAGTCGGCGACGAAGTCGTCGGCCGGGTGGCCGAGCAGCTCGGCGGGCGTGGCGTACTGCGCGAGGTGGCCGCCGGCGGCGAAGACAGCGACCCGGTCACCCATGCGCACCGCCTCGTCGATGTCGTGGGTCACCAGCACCACGGTCTTGCCGAGGTCGCGCTGCAGGCGCAGGAACTCGTCCTGCAGCCGCACGCGCACCACGGGGTCGACGGCACCGAAGGGCTCGTCCATCAGCAGCACCGGCGGGTCGGCGGCCAGGGCCCGGGCCACGCCCACGCGCTGTCGCTGCCCCCCGGAGAGCTGGTGGGGGTAGCGGTCGGCGTACTGCGCGGGGTCGAGGCCGACCAGCTCGAGCAGCTCGTGCGCGCGGCGGCGCGCGGTGGTCTTCGACTCGCCGTAGAGCAGTGGCACCGTCATCACGTTGGCGCCGATCTTCTGGTGCGGGAAGAGCCCCACCGCCTGGATGACGTAGCCGATCCCGCGACGCAGCTTGACGGGGTCCTGCCGCATCACGTCGGTGCCGTCGATCTCGATCGTCCCGGTCGTCGGCTCGATGAGCCGGTTGATCATCTTCAGCGTCGTCGACTTGCCGCACCCGGACGGCCCCACCAGGCAGACCAGCTCGCCGCGGCGGACCTCGAGGTCGAGCTCGTGGACCGCGGTCGTGCCGTCGGGGTAGGTCTTGCCGACGCCCGTCAGGCGAATCATCACCTCGTCGGGTGCCTCACGCGACTCAGAGCCGGTAGGTTCCATGCGGTGACCCTACTGGCGGGCAGCGCGGTCGTCGCCGACCTGGCGGCTCGAGAGCCGAAGTGCTACTCCAAGGACGTCAACGACTGGTTCTGCCTCGACTACGTGCGCGACCGCAGCGACGAGATCCAGCAGGCCACGACGACCCACCTGCAGATCACGGTCACCGCGGTGCTCCTCGGGCTGGCGCTGGCCTTCCCGTTGGCCCTGCTCGCGCGGCGACTGCCCCGGCTGGAGGCGCTGGTCCTGGGCCTCAGCACGTTCGTCTACACGATCCCGTCGCTGGCGCTGCTACCGCTCCTGGTGCCGCTCACCGGTCTCACCAAGACCACCGTCGTGATCGGCCTCGGCCTCTACTGCCTGACGATCCTGGTGCGCGCCATGCTCGACGGCTTGCGCTCGGTGCCCGACGAGGTGCGCGAGTCGGCCACGGGGATGGGGTTCGGGCGCACCCGCCTGCTGCTGCGGGTCGAGCTTCCCCTTGCGCTTCCGGTGCTGATGGCGGGTCTGCGCGTCGCGACCGTGTCGACCGTCGCACTCACGACCATCGGCACCGTGGTCTCCGAGGGCGGCCTCGGCAAGCTCATCGCGGACGGCAAGAGCACGGAGTTCAACGCCGAGCTGATGACCGGCGCAGTCCTGTGCGTCCTGCTGGCCCTGGTGCTCGATGTCGTCCTCGTGCTGGCCCAGCGGGGCCTGACGCCCTGGACCCGGCGGGTGCGGACCGCATGAGCGACGTCTTCTCCTACCTCTTTGACAGTGCGAGCTGGTCCGGGCCCGGTGGGCTCTCGGAGCAGCTGGTTCAGCAGCTGCTCCTGTCCGTCACCGCGCTCGTCGCCGCCCTCGCGGTCGGGCTGCCGATCGCGCTCTGGCTCGGGCACCTCGGCCGGTTCGGGTTCCTGGCCATCAACGTGTCCAACATCGGCCGGGCGGTCCCGACCTTCGCCCTGCTGGCTCTGCTGGCGCGCTTCTCGTGGCCCGGCAGCGGTGAGTTCGGTCCCTACGGCCGCGCCGGCCTCGCGACCCTGGTGGCCCTGCTGTTCTTCGCGCTGCCGCCGATCATCACCCAGGCCTACGTCGGGATGCGGGAGGTGCCGGCCGACATCCGCGAGGCGGCCCGCGGCATGGGCATGTCCGGCCCGCAGCAGTTCTGGCGCGTCGAGCTGCCCCTCGCGCTGCCCCTCGTGCTGTCCGGCGCACGCCTGGCCCTGGTGCAGGTGTGGGCCACCGCCACGATCGCGGCGCTCGTCGGCGGCCCCGGCCTCGGCAACGTCATCCGGCTCGGCTTCGCCAACGTCGACCGGCGTAGCGAGGGCATCGCGGGCGCGCTCCTGGTCGCCGCCGTGGCGCTCGTGCTCGAGCTGCTCGCCGCTTCGGCCCAGCGCGCTGCCGACCCGGTGCCGCGCGACCCCGGCCGTCGGGGTGGACGCGACCTGTCCCCGATCGCGTCTACAGTGGCCCCGGCTGCCGCCACCGACAGCTGAGCCCCAAGGCTCGCTCCACCGGACACGCGTGACCATCTCCGGGTCACGGGACACAGAAGGTCTCCACACCATGTCGCTTCGCCGGCCCCTCGCCACCGCTGCCCTGCTCACCCTCGCCCTCACCGGGCTCGTCGCCTGCGGCGACGACAACGGCGACGGCGGAGGCGCCGCCTCCGGAGGTGGCGACAACACGCCGCTGACGATCGCCACCCAGAACTTCCCCGAGGCCAACCTCGTCGGCTCCCTCTACGACGTGCTGCTCTCCGCCAAGGGCTACGACGTCGACCTCAAGGCGGTCGACACCCGCGACGCCTACCTCAGCACCTTCCCCGGCGACGTCGACGTCGTCCCCGAATACCTCGGTGCTTTCGGCGAGGCCCTCAACGCCGCCGCCAACGGCGAGGGTGCTGCCCCCGTCGCGACCAACGACTCCGAAGCCACCCTCGCCGCCGTCGAGCCGCTCGCCAAGGACAAGGGCATCACCCTGCTCGACCTGTCCGAGGCCAACTCGCAGAACGCGTTCTTCGTCACCCAGGAGCAGGCCGACGGCGGGCTCAGCACGCTGTCCGACCTGACCGGGCAGAGCGTCGTGCTGGCCGGCTCGCCCGACTGCAAGGGCCGCTCCGACTGTGAGGGCGGGCTCACCGGCACCTACGGCATCGACATCAGCGAGATCCTGCCGCTCGGCTTCGCCTCGCCCGAGACCTACGCCGCGGTCAAGGACGGCGAGGCCCAGCTCGGCCTGACCGGCACGATCGACCCCAACCTCGACGACGAGGGCCTCGTGCTCCTCGACGACGACAAGGGCATTCAGCCGGCTCAGAACTACGTGCCGGCCGTGTCCTCGGAGTTCCTCGCCGCACACGGCGACATCGAGCAGCCCCTCAACGACCTGATGGCCGCCCTCGACAACGACACCGTCAACGAGCTGCTCGGTCGCGTCACCCTCGACCGCGAGAAGCCCGAGGACGTCGCCCGCGACTTCCTCGAGTCCGAGGGCCTGATCTGAGTCCAGCCCTCGTAGTCGCGTAGCGCCAGGGCCGCGTGGTCGACGCTCGCCGGGTCCAACCCCGGTACGTCGATCCGCGGCCCTCGTGTGCGTGCGTGGAGTACGTAGCGTCCTCGGTCGGCGCCAGCAGTCGTCGGGCGGGCCTGTGACGCGATGTGCGCCATGACACCTTCTCGGGTTCTCGGACTCACCCTGGCCAGCGTGGCGCTTGGCGCCTCTTGCCTCACAACGCCGTCGTCCTCGGCTGCCTCCTCTGACCCCACTAAGTCACGCAGTCGCGAGATGCACACCTGCACCTCGGACGAGATCAACAACGGCAAGACCATGCGCAGCATCGACCTGCTGCACCAGCCGTTCAAGATGACCCACGCCACGCGGCGCCGCATCCCGGCCGATGTCGTGTTCTCGCACGCGGTGTCGATGACCAAGCAGAACGTGGTCGAGGCCTCAATCAAGGCCACCGCGAAGGTCAAGGCTGAGGCGGGCGCGTTCTTCGCGAAGGCCGAGGTCGAGGCTGGCATCGAGCTAGCGGGCCGCTACCAGCACACCTCCACCACGTCGGTCACCGACACCTTTACGTTGCCTGCGTCGTCGAAGGAGCGCGTCTTCGTGTTCTACGACGGTGTCGACCTGTTCCAGATGCGTGCCCACCTGCGGACGTGCGACCGGTCCGGCCAGAACGATTACTACGGCAATCTCACCACCTTCAACCCCATCGACGAGAGCGGTGCCGTCCAGTGCCCGCACACTCGCTATCGCAAGGGCACGATCTCCTACCAGGTGTCACTCGGCGCCGGGTGTTGACTCCCCGCGTCGCGATCTCATCAGACCTCGTGGTCGCGTAGCGCCAGGGCCGCGTGGTCGACGCTCGCCGGGTCCAACCCCGGTACGTCGATCCGCGGCCCGCGTGCGTCGCTCACCCGGGGCACCCGCTCGCCGGGGCCCAGCGAGGCGACGTACCGCATGACCAGGGCGGCGTCGTCGCGCCGCCCGTGCTCGACCAGCCAGCCGGTCAGCCGGTGCACCGGCGGCAGGCCGCTGTGGACCAGCGAGCGGGCCCCGAAGAACTCACGCACCCCCGACTCCAGCAGCGAGTACCACGCGTCGTCGGCCTCGGGGATCAGCGCGAAGTAGCGGTGCAGGTCGCCGGGCAGCACCCTGTCGGCGAAGACCTTCGAGACCTTGTCGGAGCCGTAGTCGGTGACGCTCTGGCGCGACAGGCGCTTGGTCTCCCAGCGGTCGCGCAGGTCGTCGAGCGAGGCCCGCTGCTGGGTGATCGAGGTGCCGTCGCTGCGGATGCGCCAGTGGTAGACCACGTCGGGCACGATGCCGATACGGCGGGCGCGCAGGTAGGCCGTGGTGGTCGTGGGCTGGTCCTCGTAGCGGTGGCCCTCGAGCCACGTCAGGCCGGTGCCGTCCCAGAAGTCACGACGGAACAGCTTGTTCCATGCGAAGACGTCGCCCAGGATCTCGGGGCTCTGGTCGATCGCGAGTGCCGCGCGCGACTTGTGCAGGCGGCGCATCCAGGGCGGCTCGACGAGCTCGGCGTGCGTGCTCTCGTGCTCGGTGCCGACGACCTCGGGGTGCCACCACGCGATCGAGCCGGTCACGAAGTCGCAGCCCGCGCGGTGCAGCTGCTGGTGCAGCACGTCGTACGCCGTCGCCGGGACGGCGTCGTCGGAGTCGGCGAACGTGATCAGCGGGCCGGTGGTGTGCCGCAGGCCCTCGTTGCGGGCCGCGCCCAGGCCCCGGTTGGTCGTGTGCACGACGCGCACGCGCGGGTCGCGGGCGGCGTACTCGTCGGCGATCGCGCCGGACCCGTCGGTCGAGCCGTCGTCGACGACGACGACCTCGAGGTCGGTCCAGGTCGAGGCGAGCACCGAGTCGAGGCACTCGGCGAGGTAGGCCTCGACGTCGTAGACGGGCACGACGACGCTGATCCGTGGGGGCGTGCGCCGTCCAAACCTCATGGGCGGAGGTTAGTAGGCTCACCGACCGTGACCGCCCCCATCCTCGAGCCCAGCGCCGACTACCCGCGCACCGTGCTCTTCGTGGCCGGCGCCGGCCGCTCCGGCACCAGCACGATGGCCGGGCTCGCCAAGATCCTCGGCCTGCACGTGCCGCAGCCCGAGGTCGCCGCCGACGCGACCAACCCCAAGGGCTTCGGGGAGCCGCAGTGGGTGGTCGACCACCACGACCGGCTGCTGCGCGAGGCCGTCGTCCAGGTCTCAGACTCCCGGCCGCACGCGTGGTTCGACACCGGGCGGATCAGCACTCGCGAGCCCGAGCGGATCGCCACCGCGGCCTGGCTCGAGGAGCACTTCGCGGTCAACCCCGAGCTGGTCGTCAAAGACCCGCGGCTGAGCTGGTTCCTCGGTCTGTGGCGGGTCGCGGCGATCCGCACCGGTGCCCGGCCCGTCTTCGTGACCATGCTGCGGCCGCCGGCCGAGGTCGTCGGCAGCAAGCAGACCTACTACGCCAACAAGCTCGGCTCGGCCCACCTGGCCGCCTCGTGGCTCAACATGCTGCTCCACACCGAGCGGGGCACCCGCGACACGGTGGGTGAGGGTGTCGGCGAGAACGGCCGGGTGTTCGTCCGCTACGCCGACCTGCTCGACGACTGGACCCGCGTCACCATGGACGTCGGCGAGCGGCTGCAGCTGCAGAGCGTGCTGCACGCCAACAGCGAGCAGATCCGCGACGGACACCGCTTCGTCGACCCGTCGCTGCGACGGATGACGCAGACGCTCGACGACCTGGGACTGCCGCCGCGGCTGCACGAGCTGGTCGCCGAGACCTGGTCGGAGCTCAACGGGCTGGCCGACCCCGGCGGCGACACCGCGGCCGCGCACGCGACCCTCGACCAGCTCCGCGAGGCCTACACCGACCTGTACGCCGAGGCCGAGGCGATCTCGCGCTCCTCGGTCGTCCACGCCGAGCACGTGCTCAGGTCTCGACAAGCTCGACCAGCGACGTCCGTGGTCGAGCCGGGTTCGGTGGTCGAGCCTGTCGAGACCCCGCGCGGCGCCGACCGGCTCCCGCACGGCCTGCGCGCCGCTGTACCGCCGTCGGTGCGGCGGGGCCTGCGCAAGATGGCCGGCCGCGAGAGGTGACCGCCCACTCCGGCGTGTCCGGGATCCGCAACCTCGAGGGCCACACCGACTTCGACATCACCTGGCCGTGGACCCGCCCCGGCGGCCTGCGGGCCGGCTCGACCGCGGTGCTGCGGGTCAAGGACGAGGCGCTGTCGCTGCCGTGGGTGCTGCCGCCGCTGCTGCGCGCGATGGACCACGTGCTCGTCGTCGACAACGGTTCGACCGACGGCACCCCCGAGGTCGCTCGCGCCACGGCCGAGTCGGCCGGGCTGGCGCACAAGCTGACGCAGGCGGCGTACCCCTTCGCCGTCGCGCGTGCCGGCGCCGAGCACCGGGCCGTGCACGAGCTGTCGGTGCACTCGCTGTCCTACTTCTACAACTGGTGCTTCGCCCAGGTCGGCACCCGCTACTCCTTCAAGTGGGACGGCGACATGGTGCTCACAGCCGAGGGCGAGGCCTCCCTGGCCGACCTCGCCTGGCAGGTCGGCGACGTCCAGGCGATCGTCCGCGTGCCCCGGCACGGGCTCTACCTCGACTCGCGCTCCCCGCAGCGCGGGTGGCTCGACCTGGGGCTGCGCAACGCCGAGGAGTGGGGCTTCCCGATCGGGCCCGACTTCGTCTTCACCAAGGCCTTCGAGTGGGAGGTCCGGACGACGCCCAAGCCGGTCATCTCGATCGGGCTGCCCCACGGTCTCTGCGTCGAGCTGAAGTACCTCGACGGCGACGAGTTCGCCCACTGGACCGACCCGGCGTCCTTCGCCACCAGCTATCGCAACAAGCGCAAGCGCCGCGAGTGGCAGGTCTTCAACTCCCTCAACGACGGCGTGGTGCCCGAGGGCGTGCACGAGATCGTCGCGCCCGACGGCGTCCACGTCGTCGACCACGTCACCCGGGTCTGGCTGCCGCGCGCACCCCGCCCCCTCCAGGTCGGCACCGTCGTCACCTCCGACGACCAGGACCGGCGACCCGTCGCGTAGACGCGACGGGTCGGCGTGGTTGTACGCCGGATCGGGCCCGAGGGACAGGGGGGTGGGGTGTCGGATGGGTCACGTCACGATCGCGAGACGCGCCGGAAACATTGCCACTAGCCTGACGTTGCACTGCTGACACACAACTCGAGCACATCGTCCGGTACCCCTCGGGGACTGGAACGAAAGGTTCCTGATGTCGCACCTCCCGGGCACGCCCGCACGCGCCGAGCGACTCCGCATCGGCGTCGTCGGCGCCGGCCGTGTCGGAGCCGTCCTCGCCTGCGGTCTGCGCGCCGCCGGTCGCGAGATCGTCGCAGCCGCCGGCGAGTCCGACGCGTCCCGTCGCCGCCTCGACGACCTGCTGCCCGGCGTACCGGTCGACAAGCCGAGCGCGGTGGCCCGGGCCTGCGACCTGCTCCTGCTGACGGTGCCCGACGACATGCTGGCCAACGTGGTGCGCGTGCTGGCCGACAGCGGTGCGCTCCGCGAGGGTCAGTACGTCGTCCACACCAGCGGCCGCCACGGCCTGGCGGTGCTCGCCCCGGCGACGGCGGTCGGGGCGCGGCCGGTCGCGCTGCACCCCGCGATGACCTTCACCGGCACCGCCGTCGACCTCGACCGGCTCGGCGGCTGCGTCTTCGGCCTCACCGCCGAGCCCGAGGAGCGCGAGCTCGCCGCCCGGCTCGTCAGCGACCTCGGCGGCCGCTGCCTGTGGGTGCCGGAGTCGCGCCGTGCGCTCTACCACGCCGGTCTCGCCCACGGTGCCAACCACCTGGTCACCCTGGTCACCGAGGCGATGGAGATCCTCGCGGCCGCCGGCGCCGACGACCCGGCCTCGACCCTGCGCCCGCTGCTCACCGCGGCGCTCGACAACGCCCTGGAGCACGGCGACGCCGCCCTGACCGGCCCCATCGTGCGCGGCGATGTCGGCACCGTGCAGGCCCACCTCGACGGCATCCTCGCCGAGGCCCCGCAGACGCTGCCGTCCTACCTGACGCTCGCCCGCGCGACCCTGAGCCGGGCCGTGACCGACGGCCGCCTGGTGCCGATCCGCGCGCTGAAGATGCGCGAGGTGCTCGACGAGGCCGCGGCCGCGGCCCGCCCGGTCCGCTGGACGACGTGAGCCGCCTGGTCACGACCCGCACCGAGCTCGCCGACGCGCTGTCCGCGCGCCGCCGCGCGGGGGAGCGGGTCGGGTTCGTGCCGACGATGGGGGCGCTGCACGAGGGGCACGCCAGCCTCATGACCCGCGCGCGCACCGAGGTCGGCACCGGCCCGCTGGTGGTCTCGGTCTTCGTCAACCCGCTGCAGTTCGGGCCCGGTGAGGACCTCGACCGCTACCCGCGCACCCTCGACGCCGACCTCGAGGTCTGCGCCGCCCACGGCGTCGACCTGGTGTTCGCCCCGGCGGTCGACGAGGTCTACCCGACCTGGCCACCGGCCGTCACCGTTGACCCCGGTCCGCTCGGCTCGGTGCTCGACGGCGCCAGCCGGCCGGGCCACTTCACCGGCGTGCTCACCGTCGTGGCCAAGCTCTTCGGGCTCGTGCGCCCCGACGTCGCCGTCTTCGGCCAGAAGGATTACCAGCAGCTGGTGCTCATCCGCCGGATGGCGGCCGACCTGTGCCTGGGGGTCGACGTCGTCGGCGCCGAGACGGTCCGCGAGCCCGACGGGCTGGCCCTGTCCAGCCGCAACCGCTACCTCGACCCCGAGCAGCGCCGCGACGCGCTCGCCCTGAGCCGCACGCTGCGCGCGGCCGCCGAGGCGGCGCCGTACGGCGTGGGGGCGGCGCTCGACGCGGCCCGGGCCGAGCTGCGCGCAGCACCGGGCGTCGACCTCGACTACCTCGAGCTCGTGCTGCCCGACCTCGCGCCCCTGCCGGACGACGTCCCCGCCGGGACCGAGGCCCGCGCCCTGATCGCCGCCCGCGTCGGCTCCACGCGACTCATCGACAACCTCCCCCTCACGATCGGACGGCCCTGATGCTCCGCACGATGATGAAGTCCAAGATCCACCGCGCGACCGTGACGCAGGCCGACCTGCACTACGTCGGCTCGGTCACGGTCGACGAGGACCTGCTCGACGCGGCCGACCTGCTGGCCGGCGAGCTGGTCCACATCGTCGACATCACCAACGGGGCCCGGCTCGAGACCTACACGATCGCCGGCGAGCGCGGCAGCGGCGTGATCGGCATCAACGGGGCCGCCGCGCGGCTGGTCCACCCGGGCGACCTGGTGATCCTCATCGGCTACGGCCAGATGGACACCGCCGAGGCCAAGGCCCACCAGCCGCACGTCGTCTTCGTCGACGCCGACAACAAGATCATGGCCACCGGGTTCGACCCGGCCGAGACGTTCGGCGACCCGGGTCTCACCCGTGGGGACGTGGTCGCGCGCTGACGCGCACTAGCCTGATCAGATGCCCACCGTCGTACGCCGCCTCCCGGGCCGGCTGACCGCCCCCGCGCCCGGCTGGACCACCCGGGCCGACGTCGTCGTCGTCGGCTCCGGCATCGCTGGCCTGACCGCCGCACTCCGCCTGCGGGCCGCCGGCGTCGACAAGGTCCTGGTCGTGACCAAGGACCGGCTCTCCGCCGGGTCGACCCAGTGGGCCCAGGGCGGCATCGCTGCCGCCCTCGGCCCCGGCGACACCCCCGAGGAGCACGCGGTCGACACCCTCGTCGCGGGCGCCGGAGCCTGCGACGCCGAGGCGGTGCGCGTGCTCGTCGACGAGGGCCCCGAGGCCGTGCGCGAGCTGATCGCCCTGGGTGCCGTCTTCGACCACGACGCCGACGGCGAGATCTCCCTGACCCGCGAGGGCGGCCACCACCGCGACCGGATCGCCCACGCCGGCGGTGACGCCACCGGGGCCGAGATCCAGCGGGCGCTGATCGCGGCCGTCGGTGCCGCCCCCGAGATCGAGGTCATCAAGCGGGCGCTGGCCGTCGACCTGCTGCTTGACGCCGACGGCGGGGTCGCCGGCATGACCCTGCACGTCATGGGCGAGGGCCAGCGCGACGGCGTCGGCGCTGTCCACTGCCGCGCGGTCGTGCTCGCCAGCGGCGGGCTGGGCCAGGTCTTCAGCCAGACCACCAACCCCTCGGTCTCGACCGGTGACGGCATGGCCCTCGCGCTGCGGGCCGGGGCGACGCTGCGCGACCTCGAGTTCGTGCAGTTCCACCCGACGGTGATGTACCTCGGGCCCGACTCCCACGGCCAGCAGCCGCTGATCTCCGAGGCCGTGCGCGGCGAGGGGGCCTTCCTCGTCGACTTCGAGGGCGAGCGCTTCATGCAGGGCGTCCACGAGCTCGCCGACCTCGCCCCCCGCGACGTGGTCGCCAAGGCGATCATGCGGCGGATGCTCGACACCGGCCACCCGCACATGTGGCTCGACGCGCGCCACCTCGGTGCGGAGTTCTGGGAGCGTCGCTTCCCGACGATCCTGGCCACCGCCCGCAGCCACGGCGTCGACCCGGTCACCCAGCTCATCCCCGTCGCCCCGGCCTGCCACTACGCCTCGGGCGGTGTACGGACCGACCTGCACGGCCGTACCGACGTCCCCGGCCTCTACGCCACCGGCGAGGTCGCCTGCTCCGGGGTCCACGGCGCCAACCGCCTCGCCTCCAACTCGCTGCTCGAGGGCCTGGTCTTCTCGCGCCGCATCGCGCAGGTGCTGCCCGGCGAGCTGCGTCCCTGGGGCGAGCCCGCCGTCGACACCCGCACCGAGGGCCTGGTCTCCGGCGAGGTGCGCGAGGAGCTCCAGGACGTGATGACGTCGCGGGTCGGCGTGCTGCGCGGGGCCGCCGGACTGGCCGAGGCCTCCGCCGTGCTCGACAAGCTCGTCGGCAAGGACGCCGCCGCGGTCGACCTCGCCGCGTGGGAGACGACCAACCTGCTCATGGTGTCGGCCGCCCTCACCGAGGCCGCGGCCCTGCGCCAGGAGACGCGCGGCTCGCACTGGCGCGACGACTTCCCCGAGCGCGACGACGCGGCATGGGCCGGTCACGTCGACACCGTGATGACCGACGGGGTCGCCGAGGTGACCTTCCACCCGGCGCCGGCCAGCGACGGAGGCCTGTCGTGAGGCTCCACACCCCGCCGGCCGCGCTGCGCGCCGAGATCGAGGCCGCGGGACTGCCCTTCGACGAGATCCTCGACACCGTCCACCGCGCCCTGCACGAGGACCTGCCCGGCGACGCCGTCGACGCGACCTCGCAGGCGACCATCGCGGCCGACGCGCGCGCCAGCGGGGTCTTCGGCGCGCGTGAGAGCGGTGTCGTGGCCGGCCTGGGCCTGGCCGCACTGGTCTTCCACGTCGTGCTCGGTGACGACGTCGAGGTCACCGACCGCCTGCCCGACGGCAGCCGCGTCGAGGCCGGCGACGTCGTGATGCGGGTCGCCGGGCCCACCCGCGGCCTGCTCACCGCCGAGCGCACCGCGCTCAACCTCGCCTGCCACCTCTCCGGAGTCGCCACGGCGACCTCGCACTGGGTGGCCGCCCTCGAGGGCACCAACGCCCGCGTCCTCGACACCCGCAAGACCCTGCCCGGCCTGCGCGCCCTGCAGAAGTACGCCGTGCGCTGCGGCGGCGGCGTCAACCACCGGTTCGGGCTCACCGACAAGGCAATGGTCAAGGACAACCACGTCATCGCGGCCGGCGGTGTGGTCCCGGCCTTCCGGGCCGTGCGGGCGGCGTACCCCGACCTGCCCGTCGAGGTCGAGGTCACCGACCTCGACCAGCTGCGCGCGCTCCTCGAAGTCGGGTGCACCGAGATCCTGCTCGACAACATGAGCACCGAGATGATGGCCGAGGCCGTGGCGATCACCGCCGCGTCACCGACGCCGGCCTCGCTCGAGGCGTCCGGCGGCCTCACCCTCGACCGGGCCCGCGAGGTGGCCGCGACCGGCGTCGACTTCATCTCCGTCGGGGCGCTGACCCACTCGGTGGTCGTCTTCGACCTGGGTCTCGACCTGCAGGACCACCCGCACGACGACCTGCAGGGCCAGGACTGACCGTGCCGCTCCTCGCGGTCGACGTCGGCAACGCCCACACCGTCCTGGGCCTGATCGACGACGGCGAGGTCTCGCACGACTGGCGCGTGTCGACCGACCTGCACCGCACCGCCGACGAGTGGGCGGTGCTGCTGCGCGGACTCCTGGGGCGTCACCTCGACGATATCGACGGCATCGTCGTGTGCTCGACGGTTCCTGCGGTGACCCAGGCCGGTCGCGACATGCTGGTGCGGCATTTCTCGCAGGTCCCGCACCTGGTCGTCGAACCCGGGGTCCGCACCGGAATCCCGGTGCTCATGGACAACCCCCGCGAGGTCGGCACCGACCGCATCGTGAATTCCCTCGCGGCCGCGACCGTCTATGGCGGTCCTGCCATCGTGGTCGACTTCGGTGGCACCGCCACGACTTTCGACGTCGTCAATGCCGACGGGCAGTATGTCGGTGGCTCGATCAGTCCCGGTATCGAGATAGCGCTCGAGGCGCTGGGTCAGCGCGGCGCGCAGCTGCGCCAAGTCGAGCTGGTCCGGCCGCGCTCGGTGATCGCCAAGAACACCGTGGAGGCGCTGCAGTCGGGCATGGTCTTCGGGGTCGCCGCGCAGGTCGAGGGCCTGGTCGAGCGCATGATCGACGAATTGGGAAGTGCGCCCGACGAGGTGTCGGTGATCGCGACCGGATATCTTGCGCCGCTCGTGATCGACGAGTGCGACTGTTTCACGCACGCCGATCCGTGGTTGACGCTCAAAGGCCTGGAACTGGTGTTCAGACGCAATCGATAGATCACATTCACCTGTGCCATAGTGGTAATTCTCGATATCCCCCATGCACAGGTAGAAGGATCAAAGCCATGGCACAGAAGGTCAACATCATTCTCGTCGACGACATCGATGGTTCCGAGGCCAACGAGACCGTCACCTTCGGTCTCGACGGCACGTCGTACGAAATCGATCTCAACACCAAGAACGCCCAGGCGCTGCGCGATTCCCTGGCCGGATATATCGGTTATGCCCGCAAGGTCCCGGCCTCGGCCCGCCGCTCGGGCGGCACGCGCCGATCCTCGGCGGCCAGCTCCTCCAACGGCGGCACCAGCGCCGCCGAGATCCGCGAGTGGGCACGCTCCGAGGGTCACGAGGTCCCCGAGCGTGGCCGCATCCCGGCCGAGATCCGCGAGGCCTACGACGCCGCGCACTGACGCGTCGAGTTCCCTCGCGCGAGGGTGGAGGGGCGCAGTCGCGGTGACTGATGCTGGGCGCATGACCGCTGTGGCCCCGCCCCGCCCCCTCTTCACCTGGCTGGCCCCGCCGGTGCCGTGGCGCTACCTCGTGTTCTCGGTCGCCGCTTCCGCGCTGCTGCTCGTGATGGGCTTCAACAGCCAGTGGGTGCCCTGGGACGACGGTCTCACCTCCCTCAGCGGCACGGGCTGGTCCGACCTCGCCGCGTCGGTGTCGATGTACCTCTGGGCAGTCGCGCCGGCGCTCGCGCTCTGGCGTCCTGCGGTCGGGGGCACGGTCGCGGCCATGCCGTTCCTCATCACGCTCGGTGACAGCGCCAAGACCTGGCCGCTCGTGCTGTTCGTGTCGCTGCTGGCCTGCGCGGTGACCGCTACCTGGCGCAGCCGACGCGCCGCCGTCGTACTGGCAGGCGCGGCCATGGTGCCGGTGGCCACCTACGCGGCCGGGCGGACCACGATCGTGACCGGCTACGGCTTCGAGGTCGAGCGGGGAGCAGCGAGCCTGCCCAACCTGGCCTTCCAGCTGCTGCTCTACGCCCTCGTCGCAGCGGCAGCCGTGGGCCTCGGCGCGTGGATGCGGGCGTCCTACCTCGCCTCACAGTCGGCGTCCGCCCTCGCCGGGCGCGCCGAGGCCGTCGAGCGCGAGTCCGCGGTCGTCGGCGAACGGGCGCGGCTGGCCCGCGACCTGCACGACGTCGTGGCCCACCACGTCTCGCTCATCGCGGTGCGCGCCGAGACCGCGCCCTACACCGTGACGGACCTGTCGCCCGGCGCGGCCGCGCTGCTGTCCGAGATCGCCGACGACTCCCGGCGTGCCCTCGACGAGCTGCGGGGGGTCCTCGGCATCCTGGGCCGCTCGACCGTCGGCGCGGAGCTGGCGCCGCAACCGGGGGCCACCGACATCGCGGCCCTGGTCGAGGCGGCGCGGCGCGGCGGCGACGACGTCGTGTGTGTCCCGACCGACCTGAGCGGTGTCGCTGCCGCCCCCGGGTACGTCGCTTACCGCGTTGTGCAGGAGGCCCTGACGAACGCCCGGCGGCATGCCCCTGGAGCCACGATCCGGCTCGACGTGACAGCCGTCGGCGGTGGTGTGCTGGTCCGCGTCGACAACGAGCTGGTGGACGACGCCCTGGCCGCCGACGGGCTCGTCGTCGACGGCAACGGACTGGCCGGCATGCGGGAGCGGGTCGAGGCCCTCGGCGGCACGCTCTCGGTCTCGTCGGGCGAGGGCCGGCTGAGGGTCGAGGCCTCGATCCCCGCCGAGGCGCCATGACGTCGCTGCGGGTCGTCGTGGCCGACGACCAGGAGGTGATCCGCGACGGGTTCGCGGCCCTCCTAGACGCCCAGGACGACCTCGACGTCGTCGGCACCGCGGCCGACGGTGCCGCCCTGGTGGCCCTCGTGGAGCGTGAGCGTCCCGACGTCGCCCTCGTCGACGTCCGGATGCCCGGCACCGACGGCATCGAGGCGACCCGGCAGGTCGTCGCCGCGCACTCGACTCGGGTGCTCATCCTGACCACCTTCGACCTCGACGCCTACGTCTTCGACGCCGTGCGGGCCGGGGCCAGCGGCTTCCTGCTCAAGGACGTCACCGCGGCGCGGCTGGTCGAGGCGGTCCGCCTGGTGGCGGAGGGTGCGATGCTCCTGGGCCCCAACGTCACCCGGCGGCTCGTCGAGGACTTCGCGCGAGTGCCCACCCCGGCCTCGCGGACCGACCTGGCGGCGTACGGGTTGACGGCGCGCGAGACCGAGGTGCTGCTGCACCTGGGGCGGGGCCGCTCCAACGCCGAGATCGCGGGCGACCTGGTCGTCTCGGTCGAGACGGTCAAGAGTCACGTCGCGGAGGTGCTGCGCAAGCTCGCCCTGCGTGATCGGGTCCAGGTGGTGGTCTTCGCCCACGAGCGCGGGCTGATGTGCTGATCCCTGCGCCGGCAGGTACCTCAAATCGTCGGGTACACCACTGCTACACATGCTACTGTATGAGCATGTCCACGATGGAGCGGCGCCTGCAGCTGCTTCTCGACCAGGAGCGCTATGACCGGGTTGCCGCCGAGGCGACGCGGTCGGGCCGCAGCGTCGCTGCCGTCATTCGTGAGGCGATCGACCTGCGCTTCGACGATTGCGTGCAGCTGCGACGCGGTGCGGTCGAGGACCTGCTCGCACTCGCCGACGGCGACGACGCGGCACCGGGCGAGGGCCCGCTCGACTACAAGCAGAGGTGGGACGACGACCTCGCAGCCCACCAGGATCGCCTCCTGCGGTGACGGCGCTGTTCCTCGACGCCAGCGTCGTCCTTCTCGCACTCGGGGGGCCGCACCCGGCCAAGCCGGCGTGCCAGTCACTGCTGCGGGCCTCGGGGGAGGGACGCTGCACGCTGCACCTGAGTGTCGAGGCGGTCCAGGAGGTCGTCTTCCACCGGATGCGCGTCGGCACCCGTGCCGCGGCCTTGGCCAGCGGCCGGGCGCTGAGCGCCACAGCGGTCCTGCACGGCTTCGACGTCGACGTCCTCCACCGATCGATGCTGCTGGTCGACACGTGCCAGATCCGCGGTCGTGACGCCGTGCACGCAGCCACCGCCCTGGCCCATGGGTTCACCGAGATCGTGACGACCGATCTCGACTTCGAGGCCGTGCCGGGTCTCGTGGTGGTGGACCCGGCGACGGCCGTGGCGCGCCTGTGACGTCCCCGGCCGTCGAGCGTGGGCCGACCCGCGTGTTCGCTCATAGCGGACGCCGTTGGGGTGATACGCGGAACGCGTAGGCTGATGCTGGGGTTGGACATCCCGTACCCCTCTCTCCACCCAGGAGCGGACGGGGACCCCACCGGGACTTATGAGGAGTTGCGCATGTTCGAGCGGTTCACTGACCGAGCTCGCCGGGTGGTCGTGCTGGCCCAGGAAGAGGCCCGCATGCTCTCCCACAACTACATCGGCACCGAGCACATCCTGCTCGGGCTGATCCACGAGGGGGAGGGCGTCGCCGCCAAGGCGCTCGAGAGCCTCGACATCTCGCTCGAGGCGGTGCGCGCCCAGGTCGAGGAGATCATCGGCCAGGGCCAGCAGGCGCCGTCGGGCCACATCCCCTTCACCCCGCGCGCCAAGAAGGTGCTCGAGCTCTCCCTGCGCGAGGCGCTGCAGCTCGGCCACTCCTACATCGGCACCGAGCACATCCTGCTCGGCCTGATCCGCGAGGGCGAGGGCGTCGCGGCCCAGGTGCTGCAGAAGCTCGGCGCCGACCTCAACCGGGTCCGCCAGCAGGTCATCCAGCTGCTCTCGGGCTTCCAGGGCAAGGAGTCGACCGCCCAGGCCGCCGCCCAGTCGGGCAGCGGCGACGCGCCGTCGTCCTCGCTGGTGCTCGACCAGTTCGGCCGCAACCTGACCCAGGACGCCCGCGAGGGCAAGCTCGACCCCGTGATCGGTCGCGAGACCGAGATCGAGCGGGTCATGCAGATCCTGTCGCGCCGTACGAAGAACAACCCCGTCCTCATCGGCGAGCCCGGCGTCGGCAAGACCACGATCGTCGAGGGCCTGGCCCAGGACATCGTCAAGGGCAACGTGCCCGAGACGCTCAAGGACAAGCAGATCTACACCCTCGACCTCGGCGCGCTCGTGGCCGGCAGCCGCTACCGCGGTGACTTCGAGGAGCGCCTGAAGAAGGTGCTCAAGGAGATCCGCACCCGCGGCGACATCGTGCTGTTCATCGACGAGATCCACACCCTCGTCGGTGCCGGTGCGGCCGAGGGCGCGATCGACGCGGCCTCGATCCTCAAGCCGATGCTGGCGCGTGGTGAGCTGCAGACGATCGGTGCGACGACCCTCGACGAGTACCGCAAGTACCTCGAGAAGGACGCCGCGCTCGAGCGCCGCTTCCAGCCGATCCAGGTCGCCGAGCCGTCGATCGCCCACACGATCGAGATGCTCAAGGGCCTGCGCGACCGCTACGAGGCGCACCACCGCGTCACGATCACCGACGAGGCGCTGGTCAGCGCCGCGACGCTGGCCGACCGCTACATCTCCGACCGGTTCCTGCCCGACAAGGCCATCGACCTCATCGACGAGGCCGGCTCGCGGCTGCGCATCCGCCGGATGACGGCACCCGCCGACCTGCGCGAGTACGACGACAAGATCGCCGAGGTGCGCTCCCGCAAGGAGGGCGCCATCGACGGCCAGGACTTCGAGGCCGCCGCGCGTCTGCGTGACGAGGAGAAGCAGCTCATGCTGCGCAAGTCCGAGCGCGAGAAGCAGTGGCGCGCCGGTGACATGGACGAGGTCGCCGAGGTCGACGAGGAGCTCATCGCCGAGGTCCTCGCCGTCGCCACCGGCATCCCGATCGTCAAGCTCTCCGAGGAGGAGTCGACCCGGCTGCTCAACATGGAGGAGGAGCTGCACAAGCGCGTCATCGGCCAGGACGAGGCCGTCAAGGCCATCTCCCGCGCCATCCGGCGCACGCGTGCGGGCCTCAAGGACCCCAAGCGCCCTGGCGGGTCGTTCATCTTCGCCGGGCCCTCGGGCGTCGGCAAGACGTGGCTGTCCAAGACGCTGGCGGACTTCCTGTTCGGCGACGAGGACTCCCTCATCCAGCTCGACATGTCGGAGTTCAGCGAGAAGCACACCGTCTCGCGGCTCTTCGGCTCGCCTCCCGGCTACGTCGGCTACGAGGAGGGCGGCCAGCTCACCGAGAAGGTGCGCCGCAAGCCGTTCTCGGTGGTGCTCTTCGACGAGGTCGAGAAGGCCCACCCCGACATCTTCAACTCGCTGCTGCAGATCCTCGAGGAAGGTCGCCTGACCGACTCGCAGGGCCGGGTCGTCGACTTCAAGAACACCGTCATCATCATGACGACCAACCTGGGCACCCGCGACATCAACAAGTCGATCCACCTGGGCTTCAACCAGAGCGGTGACGCGGCGGGCTCCTACGAGCGGATGAAGGGCAAGGTCCAAGACGAGCTCAAGCAGCACTTCCGGCCCGAGTTCCTCAACCGGGTCGACGAGATCGTCGTCTTCCCGCCGTTGACCAAGGAGCAGATCGTCCACATGGTCGACAACATGATCGCCTCGGTCGAGCTGCGCATGCGCGACCGCGACATGCGCATCGAGCTGACCCAGGCGGCCAAGGACCTGCTGGCCGAGCGGGGCTTCGACCCCGTCCTCGGTGCGCGTCCGCTGCGCCGCACGGTCCAGCGCGAGATCGAGGACTCGATGGCCGAGAAGATGCTCTTCGGCGAGGTCGGCCCCGGTCAGATCGTGCTGGTCGACGTCGACGGCGAGGGTCCGGCCGCGACCTTCACCTTCAAGGGCCAGAAGATGGGCGAGCTGCCCGACCTGCCTCCGTTCGAGACCGCCGACGTCGGCGGTGTCGACCTCGGCAAGCCTGCCGAGGACGGCCCGGTCGACATCAAGAAGGCCCCGCCCGGCGAGGTCGAGGGTGGCGCTGCCGGCGGCGCCCTCTGACCACCTGAGGTCCTCGCGCTGACCCGCCTCCTCCGGGAGGCGGGTCAGCGTGCTTCTCGGGCGGTGTTGAGGCGGGCGGCCTGGCGGGTCAGGTGGTCGCGCTCGGCCAGGTGCGGCGCGCGAGTCGCCGCTTCGGCGTACAGGCGGGCGGCGGTGGCGAGGTCGCCGTCGCGCTCGTGGAGGTACGCCGCCACCGCGGCGTGGCGGGGGAGCGCGGGGTCCAGCGCGGCGAGGGCCGCCAGGCCGGCACGCGGGCCGTCGGCCTCGCCGACCGCGACGGCCCGGTTGAGCCGGACGACCGGGCTGTCGGTGAGCCGCACCAGCTCGTCGTACCACTCGACGACCTGGACCCAGTCGGTCGCGGCGGTGCTCGGGGCGTCGGCGTGGAGCGCGGCGATCGCGGCCTGCGCCTGGTACTCACCGAGCCGGTCGCGTGCCAGCGCCGCCTGCAGGACGGCGACCCCCTCGGTGATCGCGGTGGTGTCCCAGCGGCTGCGGTCCTGCTCGGCCAGCGGCACCAGCGCACCGTCGGGCGTGGTCCGCGCGGCGCGCCGGGCGTGGTGGAGCAGCATCAGGGCCAGCAGGCCGGCGACCTCCGGGTGGTCGACGACCGCCGCGAGCTGGCGGGTCAGCCGGATCGCCTCCGCGGCCAGGTCGACGTCGCCGGAGTAGCCCTCGTTGAAGACCAGGTAGAGCACCCGCAGGACCGTCGCGACGTCGCACGGCTGGTCGAGCGGCACGGCCGAGACGGTGCGCTTGGCCCGGCTGATGCGCTGCGCCATCGTCGCCTCGGGCACCAGGTAGGCGGCCGCGACCTGACGCGTCGTCAGTCCGCCGACGGCGCGCAGGGTCAGCGCCACCGCCGACGACGGTGTCAGCGACGGGTGGGCGCAGCGGAAGTAGAGCTGGAGGGTGTCGTCGGTCCCCGGCACGGGTCCGGGGGCCGGCTCGTCCTTGACGCGCTCCTCGCGACGGCGCCGCGCGGCCTCGGACCGGGTCGCGTCGACGAACCGGCGCCAGGCGACGGTGACCAGCCACGCCTGGGGGTCGCGGGGTGGCTCGGTCGGCCAGGTCCGCAGCGCCTCGACCAGGGCGTCCTGGACGGCGTCCTCGGCGGCTGCGAACTCCGCTCCGCGGCGGACGAGGACACCGAGCACCCGGGGGGTCAGGGTGCGCAGCAGGGCCTCGTCCACCGGTGAGCTCACCGACCGGTCCTCACTGGCTGGTCCTCACTCCTCGATGGTCGGCGGCTCGGACATGAACGGCCGCACCTCGAGCCACTCGTGGATCGGCTCGCCCCTCGCGCCCGGGGCGGCCGAGAGCTCGGCGGCCAGCGCGTAGGCCCGCTCGGGGGTGTCGACGTCGATCGCCATCCAGCCCGCGATGAGGTCCTTGGTCTCGGCGAACGGGCCGTCGGTGACCGGCGGCCTGCCCTGCCCGCCGTACTGCACCCAGAGCCCCTCGGGCGCCAGCGCCTGGGCATCCACGAACTCACCGGTCTCCACGAGCCGGTCGGCGAACTCCTGCATGTACCTCATGTGGTCGGACACCTCCTGGGGCGTCCACCGGTCCATCGGGACGTCGTTGCGGCCCGCGGGTGCGCCGCGGTAGTGCTTGAGCAGCAGGTACTTGGCCATGGTCGATCTCCTCCTCGTCAGGTGCGGCCCATCCTGGCCGCCTCATCCCTGGGACGGAGCTGCCACGCGGTTCTCGACATCGTCGGCGACAGACCAAAAACCGGCCAGGTCAGGGCAGGGCGTAGGTGTCGGGACCGACCTGCGCGACCAGGGCGTCGTCGACGAGGCCGGCCAGGCAGCGCACGCGCTGCGGCTCGTCGGCCCAGGCGGCCTCGAGCGCGGAGCGGTGCACGGGTCCGTCGCTGTCGCGCAGCACGGCGAGCAACCGGCCGCGGCACTGCCGGTCGGTGCCGGCCCAGGCCTGGGCGCGCCGCGGCGGGCCGTCGTACGCCGGGCGCCCGGCCGCCCGCCAGGCGCACTGCTCCGCGAGCGGGCAGTCGGCGCAGCGAGGGGTCGTGGCGGTGCAGACCAGGGCCCCGAGCTCCATGACCGCGACCGCCCAGGTCGCGGCGGTCGCCTCGTCGTCGGGCAGCAGCGAGGTCGCGAGCTCGCGCTCGGCGCGGGTCACCGAGGTGCCGGGGAACTCGACCCCCGAGGCCGCGCGGGCCAGCACCCGCCGCACGTTGGTGTCGAGCACGACGTGGCGGCGGCCGTAGGCGAAGCTCGCCACCGCGGCCGCGGTGTAGTCGCCGACGCCGGGCAGCGCGATCAGCTCGTCGTAGGCGTCGGGGACCACGCCGCCGTGGCGCTCCACGATCGCCACGGCCGCGCCGTGCAGCCGCAGGGCCCGGCGGGGGTAGCCGAGGCGTCCCCAGGCGCGCACCGCCTCGCCGGTCGGCTCCGCGGCCAGGTCGGCGGGGGTGGGCCAGCGCTCGAGCCACGCCTCGTGGACGGGCAGGACCCGGGCGACGGGCGTCTGCTGCAGCATCAGCTCCGAGACGAGCACCGACCAGGCCGACGCCTCGGGTCGACGCCACGGCAGGTCGCGCTGGTGCTCGGCGTACCAGGTCAGGACGGGCTCGTGGAGCGACGACTCAGGCACCTGATGATTGTCCCTGCGGTGTGGCACCGCCGTCAGCGGCGGGTGGCTGGTTAGCGTCTGGTGCCATGTCGACCCGCCGGCCCCCGCGGCCTCCCGCGCGCGCGCCACTGCCGCGCGGGGTCTACCGACGGCGTCGGGCGATGGTGGGGCTCACCGCCGTGCTCCTGGTCGTGGCCACCGTCGACCTGGTCAATGGCGACGACGCCGCCCCCCGCACCGACACCGCCCAGCAGGTCGCCGGCATTCCGCAGGCCGCCCCGGGCGACGAGGTCGTCGTCGGTCCTCGCCCGAGCGGCCCCCGGGGCAAGAAGGGCCGCAAGGAGGGTGCGAAGAGCGGTCAGGCGCCGCTGGTGCCGACCTACACGCCCCCGCCCCCGCCCCCACCGGCCGAGCCCGACGGCCCCTGCGACGACGCCGACGTCGCCATGACGCCGGTGATGGGCCCGGCTGTGGCCGGCCGGCCGGTGCTGGTCACCCTCGAGCTGCGCACCCGCGAGGCCGAGGCCTGCACGTGGACCGTCAACAGCTCCAGCCTGGCCTACAAGATCACCGCCGACGGCGACGACGTCTGGTCGAGCAGCCACTGCCCGCGCCAGGTGCCCGACGACGTGGTCGTCGTACGCCGCGACCTCACCACCACCTACCGGCTCGCCTGGAGTGGCCGCCGGTCGAGCCGCGACTGCCCGGTGTCGATGGGCTACGCCGCCCCCGGCGACTACGCCGTCCAGGCGGCCGCCATCGGGGGCGAGCCCTCGGCGGTGGTGCCGTTCACGCTCACCGACCCGGCCGACGTCGAGCCCGCGGGGCCGGTGGGTCCGCCGGTGCCGGAGGCGACGGGCGGCAAGAAGGACAAGAAGAAAGACAGGGCGACGGGCTAGGACACACCTGGACCGCGGCCCGGATCCGTTGACCTCACCAGGTCTCGAGGCCGGTTCGCGACCTCGTTCCTCGGTCGGCGACCCGGACGCTCGACCACCCTCGAGGGCGGCACGCAGTCCGTCGTCGTGCGTCCGTCCTCAGACGTAGCGCTCGAGGATCGTCGACTCGGCCAGGCGGGAGAGCCCCTCGCGCACGCTGCGAGCACGCAGCTCGCCGACGCCGTCGACGATCTGGAGGTCGTCGATGCCGGCCGAGAGCAGCTTCTGCAGGGTGCCGAAGTGCTCGACGAGGCGGTCGACGACCGGTGCAGGCAGCCGCGGCACCTTGGCCAGCAGGCGGTAGCCGCGCGGCGCGACCGCACCGTCGAGGTGCTCGGCGGTGCCGAGGCCGAGCACACGGGCGGCCGAGGCCGGGTCGACGAGCTCGGTGGCCGAGAGAGCCTCGAGGCGACCGAGGAGCACCTCGGGGCTCTTGGTGCGGCGCCCGCCGGGGACGTAGTCGCGGATGACGAGCTCGCGCTCGGCGTCGACGCCGGTGATGAGCTCCTCGAGCTGCAGCGACAGCAGTCGCCCGTCGCTGCCGAGCTCGAGCACGTAGTCCTCGATCTCGCGGGCGATCCGGGTGACCATCTCGAGGCGCTGGGCGACGACGGCGACGTCGCGGACGGTGACGAGGTCCTCGATCTCGAGGGCCGACAGGGTGCTGGAGACCTCGTCGAGGCGCATCTTGTAGCGCTCGAGGGTGGCCAGGGCCTGGTTGGCGCGCGACAGGATCTTGCCGGAGTCCTCGAGCACGTGGCGGGTCGCGCCGACGTAGGCAGCGATGATCTGCATCGACTGCGACACCGAGATCACCGGGAAGCCGGTCTGCTTGGCGACCCGGTCGGCCGTGCGGTGCCGGGTGCCGGTCTCCTCCGACGGGATCGTGTGGTCGGGCATCAGGTGGACCGCGGCCCGGATGATCCGGGTGAGGTCCTTGTCGACGATGATGCCGCCGTCCATCTTGGCCAGCTCGCGCAGGCCAGTGGCGGTGAAGGGCACGTCGAGGGCGAAGCCCCCGGTCGAGATGGACTCGACGGTCTTGTCGTGGCCGATGACGATCAGGGCACCGGTGCGGCCGCGCAGGATGCGCTCGAGGCCGTCGCGCAGGGCCGTGCCGGGGGCGGTCTGGGCGAGGGTCGCGCGCAGCTGCTCCTGCTCCTCGGTGCGGCCGTCGCTCATGGTCGGAACCTTATCTGTCGTCCACCACCTCCAAGGCGTGCTTGGTGCGTGAGTCGAGATGGAGCAGGTGCAGCGCGGAGCGGACGTCGCGCACCTCGACGACCCGCAACCCGTCGACCACGCGGTCGCTGCGGGTCGACCGGGGGCCGGTCGGCTCGTCGCGGCCGGCCGCGGCGGCCGGCACCACCGCCATCTTGAAGCCGAGCCGGGCGGCCTCGGCCAGGCGCTGCGGGAGGTCGCGCACCCGCCGCAGCTCGCCGGCCAGCCCGATCTCGCCCATCGCCACGACCCCGACCGGGGGCGGGGTGACGAAGGTGGCCGACGCGATGGCGACCGCGACGGCCAGGTCGCTGGCCGGCTCGGAGAGCCGGGCGCCACCGACGGTCGAGGCGAAGACGTCGTGGGCGTGCAGCCGGATGCCGCAGTGCTGCTGCAGGACGGCCAGCACCATCGCGATGCGCGAGCTGTCGAGCCCCGAGACCGTGCGGCGCGGACGCTCGAGCGGGGAGGGCGTCACCAGGGCCTGCACCTCGGCCAGCAGCGGACGCCGGCCCTCCATCGTCACCGCGACGCAGGTGCCGGCGACGCGACCGTGCAGGTGCTCGACGAACAGGCCGGTCGGGTCGGCCACGGCCGTGATGCCGTCGGCGGCCAGGTCGAAGCAGCCGACCTCGTCGACGGGACCGAAGCGGTTCTTGACCGCGCGCACCATGCGGAAGCGGCTGTTGCGGTCGCCCTCGAAGTAGAGGACGACGTCGACGAGGTGCTCCAGGACCCGCGGGCCGGCGATGCCGCCGTCCTTGGTGACGTGGCCGACCAGGACCGTGGCCAGGTCGCGGGTCTTGGCGACGCGCACCAGCGCGGCCGAGACCTCCTTGACCTGGGTGACCCCGCCCGGAACGCCCTCGACGCCGGCCACGCCGATGGTCTGCACCGAGTCGACGACCAGCAGGTCGGGCCGCACCTGCTCGATGTGGGTGAGGATGGCGCCGAGGTCGGTCTCGGCGGCGAGGTAGAGCTCGTCGTGGACCCCGCCGGTGCGGTCGGCGCGCAGCCGCACCTGGCTGGCCGACTCCTCGCCGGTCACGTAGAGCACCCGGCGCCCCGACCGGGCCGTCTGCGCGGCCACCTCGAGCAGCAACGTGCTCTTGCCGACCCCGGGCTCGCCCGCGAGCAGGATCGCCGCGCCGGGCACCAGCCCGCCGCCGAGCACGCGGTCGAGCTCAGCGACCCCGGTGCCGCGGAAGGCGGCCTCGTTGACCGCGACCTGCCCGATCGGCACCGCGGCGGTCGTCACGGGCCCGGCGCTGGTGCGCAGCGTCGGCGCGCTGCCCTCGGCCACCGAGCCCCAGGCCTGGCACTCACCGCAGCGGCCCACCCACTTGCCGGTCTCCCAGCCGCACTCGGCGCAGCGGTACTGCGGGCGCGGGGGTCGTGCGGTCGTCTTCGCCATGGACCGCACGCTAGACGCGGGCACCGACAGTGACGACGCAGACACCCCCACGAAGGAGGCCGCCGCCCGCGGCGTACCGATACGATCGGGTTTGGATCGATCCAGAAGGGGCCTGTCACACGTGGAACGCACCACCCGCACCCCCTCGCGCCACCCCGCCGTCGCGCCGACCCTCGCCGACGTCGCCGAGCGCGCCGGGGTGTCGCGCCAGACGGTCTCCAACGCCGTCAACAACCCCGACCTGCTGCGCGGCGACACCCTCGCCCGCGTGCAGGCGGCGATCGTCGAGCTCGGCTACGTGCCCAACCGCGCCGCCCGCAACCTGCGCACCCGCGCCTCGCACCTGATCGGCCTGCGGATGAGTCCGGTCCAGGAGGGCACCGCCAACGCCGCGATGGACCGGTTCGTGCACTCCCTGGTCTGGACCTCGCGCGAGGCCGGCTACCACGTGCTGCTGTTCTCCGGCGAGGGTCCCGACCCCCTCGAGGGCTACGACGACCTGTTGCGCTCGACCGCGGTCGACGCGTTCGTCGTCACCGACACCTACCTCGGCAACCCGCAGGCCACCTGGCTGCGCGAGCGCCGCGCCCCCTTCGTCGCCTTCGGTCGTCCCTGGGGCGACGACGACGCCAAGCACCCGTGGGTCGACGTCGACGGTGCCGCCGGCACGGAGCAGGCCACGACCCACCTGCTCGACCGCGGCCACACCCGGATCGCCTGGATCGGCTGGCGCAAGGACTCCTTCATCGGCGAGGACCGCCGCGCCGGCTGGTCGCGCGCGCTGCGCGAGCGCGGCCACTCGACCACCGGCCTGGCCTCGCGGGTCGAGGACACCGTGTGGAGCGGGCGCGAGGCCAGCGCCGTGCTGCTCGACGAGGCGAACCCGTCGGCGTTCGTCTGCGCCTCCGACACCCTGGCCATGGGTGTGCTCCACACCTTGGCCGAGCGCGGGCTGCACCCCGGGCGCGACATCGCCGTCGTCGGCTTCGACGACTCCCAGGTCGCCCAGGTCGTCCACCCCGGCCTGACGTCGGTGCGCCAGCCGCTCGAGGAGGTCGCCATCGCCGTGGTGCGCTCGCTCGAGGACCTGCTGGCCACGCCGTCGTACGTCGGTGAGGGGCTGCTGCTCACCCCGACGCTAACGGTGCGCGGCAGCAGCTGACGTCGGCGGAGCGGGCCTCGCTGGGGGGTCGCTCCCACGGGCCGAACCGCCTGGACATGGCGAGAGTCGGGCGCACCCTAGACAGCCGTGTTCCAATCGACGCATGGTACGGACCACGCTTCGAGGACGCCATCAGGCACGATGACGTCTTCGCTTGCGCTCTTGGCCTGCATCGTTCTGCTCGGCGCGGGCTGTTCGGACTCTGTCGATGACACCCCGTCCGCCCCCGCGCAGCCCAGCGAAGTACCGGAGGAGTGCTTTGTCCGGCTCACACAAGGCGACACCTCGGTTCAGGTCTCGCTCGCTGGTCCAGCTAGCCCCATCGCGATGACGAAAGGAGCACCAGTCGTCGTTACCTCCGAGGGACCCTGTCCCATGGACCTAGAGGTCAGGCCTGGAACCGGCACCACGTCCAACGTCCGCACCGGGCAGCCAACCGGGCTGACATTCAACTGGGGCCGCGACGATTCGCTACTCGTCCTGACGCATCAGCCGTGCCGCGAATCCACGAACGGCAGCATCTGCCTTGGTCCCCAAGACCTCATTGCGTACCCGGTGAACTTCACGTCCTAGTCAACCGCCCGACTTTGCCGCCCACCGGGCTCCGCCCGACTCTGTCGCCTCGAGTGCGGTGGGCGGCAGCGGTGCGTCAGCCACCTTTGCGGCGACAACAGCCCCCGGAAAGGTGGCTGGCTCACCGCCGCGGTGTCGAGCCGTGCCACCTGGCCCTCGAGCGGTGTGTGAGCCACCTTCCGCACCCGTCTTGGCATGGAAAGGGTGGCTCACTCACCGCCCGCACCTGCCTCCCAGCGATCCACCCGACTCGGCCGACCAGCGGGCTCCGCCTGGCTCTGCCGCGTGTCGTGCGGTCGTGCCGAGGCGCGGTCTGGCGCGAGTGCACACCCCCTCAGAAGGTCCGCGACCACACGTTGACCGCGTAGTCGACCTCGAGCCCGTCGTGGTGGCGGATGATCTCCTCGGCGACCGACGGCTTGAACTCGATGCGCACCACCGCCTCGAGGTCGACGCGTGTCTCGAAGCGCCACCCCATGTCGACCGAGGTGCGCGTCCAGCCGCGGGTCGCCCAGAAGCGCTCGATCTCGGCCGGTGGGGGCAGGTGCGGGTAGCCGCGCCGGAACCACGCGCCGAACGTCGATCGCGAGCCGTCGTTGTCGACGACCAGGGCGGTGCCGCCGCGCCGGACCACCCGGTCGAGCTCGGCCAGGCCGGGCTCGCAGCCGGGCCCGAAGAAGTAGGCCCAACGCACGTGGACGACGTCGACCGACGCGTCGGGCAGGGGCACGTCCTGCGCGGTGCCCGGCAGCAGCGTGACGTTGCCCAGCCCCGCCGTACGACGTCGCGCGAGCGCGAGCAGGTCGGGGTGCGGCTCGACGCCCACGACGGACGCCGCACGCTCGGCGAAGAGCGGCAGGTGGAAGCCGGTGCCGCAGCCCAGGTCGAGCAGGGTGCGCCCCGACCAGCCGTCAGGACCGGCGAGCGACTCGAGCGTCGACCACAGCCGCCCGTCGGGGTCGACGGCACGGTTCTCGACCTCGTAGGTCGCGGTGTGCTTCCAGATGTTGGGGCTGGGAACCGCCCCGGTCAGGGGCTTGCTCACCGGTCGGTCAGATCCGGACCAGACCGCCGGGCGTCATGACCTGGGCGGCGAGGATGCCGGGGGTGCCGTGGGGGGCGACCCACTCGACCTTGACGTCCTCCAGCGGCGCCTCGACGGACTCGCCGAGCCACTCAGAGACGCGCTGGGGGTCGCCGGCGATCTCCAGGCAGGCCAGGGAGAACGTCGCGTCGGAGCCCGCCGACGGGTGCAGCTCGGCCGGGCTGTCCCACTGGATGAAGAAGGGCAGCTGCGGGTCGGAGAGCAGGCCGTGGACGCCGATCTGCTTCCACTTCAGCTCGGTGCCGTCGGGACGGTGCCGGCTGCCGGCGACCGCCGCGCGGCCGAGCCGCTGCTCGACGACGCTGATGTCGTCGACCGCGACGACCCACCCCAGCCAGCCACCGCCGGCGGCCGAGCGGGCCTTGACGGCCTGCCCGAACGGGGCCTTGTCGGAGGCGGGGTGGTCGAGGGCCTCGACCACCTCGAGGTAGGTGTTGTCGGCCAGCGGCAGGATCCGGTTGCGGGTGCCGAATCGCGGGTGGACGCCACCGTCGACGAAGTGGCGCCCGAGCAGGTGACCGATGCGCTGGGCCGTGGCCTCCAGGCCATCGGGTCCGGCAGCGTACGAGAGGTGGTCGAGGCGCATACCGGCAATTGTGAGTAGTGCCGGTTCGGCCCGGTACGCCGGGGGGTCGGTGTCTTGACGTCAAGAGGTCCGATCAGGCGTTGCCACGGCCACGCCTGTGGGGGTGTGTCAGCGCGGGTCAGCCGGATGCAGCGCCAGCGCCGAGCGCGAGCGGACGTGCGCGTCGCAGTGACGCACCAGCTCGGCGTACGCCGCGCGCCCCATCAGCGCGACCAGCTCGGGCTCGTGGGTGACGTAGACCGGGTCGGGGGCGACGTGCGCCTCGGTGTTGCCCGAGCAGTACCAGTCGAGGTCGTGGCCGCCGGGACCCCAGCCGCCGCGCTCGTACTCGCCGATCGACACCTCGGTGTAGGTGGTGCCGTCGGTGCGCTCGACCTCGCGGAACGTACGCCGCAGCGGCAGCTGCCAGCAGACGTCGGGCTTGGTCTCGAGCGGGTTCTTCTCGAGCGTGAACGCCAGTGCGTGCAGGGCGCAGCCCGCACCCAGGTGGAAGTCGGTGCGGTTGTGGAAGACGCAGGCGGCCTGCCCGTCGACCTCGTGGGTCCGGGTCTTGCGGTCGCCGTCGGCGTCGGTCTCGACCCAGTCCTTCTTCTTGACCGTGCGTCCGGGGTGGAACTGCCACACCGTCTCGTCGAGCATCCCGACGTAGCCGGCGACCCGCTTCTCGTCCTCGGCGTCGGCGAAGTGGGCGCCGAGGGTGCAGCAGCCGGTGTCGGGCGAGGAGTCGTAGATGCCCTGGCAGCCCTGGCCGAAGATGCACCGGAAGCTGCTGGTCAGCCAGGTCAGGTCGCAGCGCATCACCTCGGTCTCGTCGGCGGGGTTGACGAACTCCACGAACGCGCGGGGGAACACCGGGTCGACCTCAGGCACGGCGCAACCCTACGGGTGGGCGGTGCACCCACGCCGCAGCCCGGGACGCGAGTACCGTGGGCCCATGCGGCTGGGCGTCCTGGACATCGGTTCCAACACCGGCCACCTCCTCGTGGTCGACGCCCACGACGGTGCCGCCCCGTTGCCGGCCTTCTCCTACAAGCAGCCGCTGCGGCTGGCCGAGCACCTCGACGCCGACGGCGCGGTCTCACCGACCGGCATCGACGCGCTGACGGCGTTCACCGCCGAGGCCCTGGTCGTCGCCGAGGACAAGGGCTGCGAGGACATGCTGTCCTTCGCCACCTCCGCCGTGCGCGACAGCGTCAACAGCGACGACGTGCTGGCCCACGTGCGCGAGCGCACCGGCGTCGAGATCGGGGTGCTGTCCGGCGAGGACGAGGCGCGACTGACCTTCCTCGCCGTACGCCGCTGGTTCGGCTGGTCGGCCGGACGCCTGGCGGTCTTCGACATCGGGGGCGGCTCGCTCGAGATCGCGGGCGGCGGCGACGAGCGCCCCGACGTCGCCTGGTCCCTGCCGCTCGGCGCGGCTCGGCTGGCCCGCACCCACTTCGCCGAGCAGCCCGACGAGGCCGGGCTCAAGGCGATCCGCAAGCGGATCCGCGCCGAGATCGCCCGCGACGCCGGCAACCTGCTGCGGGCCGGCACCCCCCACCGCGCCGCCGCCACGTCGAAGACCTTCCGCTCGCTGGCCCGCATCTGCGGTGCGGCCTCGTCGACCGAGGGCTCGCTGGTGCCGCGCAGCCTCCCGCTCGAGTCGCTGCGCAGCTGGATCCCCAAGCTCGTCGCGATGGACGCCGACGAGCTGGCCGCGCTGCCCGGGGTCTCCCCGAGCCGGACCCACCAGATCGTGCCCGGCGCACTGGTCGCCGAGGCCTGCATGGACATCTTCGACCTCTCCGCGCTCGAGATCTGCCCGTGGGCGCTGCGCGAGGGCGTCATCCTCGAGCGCATCGACCGGTTCAGTGTCTCCAACGTGCCGACCGGCCACCCGGGTCACCCCCGATGACCCGGATCGGTCTGTCGACGTCCTCGGTCTACCCCGAGTCGACGGCGCACGCCTTCACCTACGCCGCCGCCATCGGCTACGACGCCGTCGAGGTGATGGTCGGCATCGACGCGCTCAGCCAGCAGACCGCGGCCGTGCGCCAGCTCGTCGAGCACCACGGCATCCCGATCTGCGCGATCCACGCGCCGTGCCTGCTGTTCACCCAGCGGGTCTGGGGCACCGAGCCGTGGGGCAAGCTCGAGCGCTCGGCCGAGATGGCGGCCGAGGTCGGCGCCGAGGTCGTCGTCGTGCACCCGCCGTTCCGCTGGCAGAAGGACTACGCCCGCGACTTCGTCAACGGCATCGCCGCGCTCGAGAACTCCACCGGCATCCGCTTCGCCGTCGAGAACATGTATCCCTGGCGGGCCACCAAGAAGCGCGGCGCCGAGATGTACCTCCCCGGGTGGGACCCGTCGGCCGAGCCCTACGCCAACACCACCATCGACCTCAGTCACGCCGCCATCGCCCACTCCGACGTGATCGCCATGGCCGAGCGCCTCGGCGACCGGCTGCGCCACATCCACCTCACCGACGGCAGCGGCTCGGCCAAGGACGAGCACCTCGTGCCCGGACGCGGCTCCATGGGCGCACAGGCCTTCCTGCAGCACCTCGCGCGCACCGGGTTCGCCGGCGACATCGTGGTCGAGATCAACACCCGCAAGTGCGCCAACCGCGACGAGCGCGAGGCCGACCTGCGGGAGTCGCTGCTCTTCGCGCGCGAGCACTTCGCCGTCGGCACTCCCTGAGCACGCCCTCATCCGCAGCGGATGAGGCCCGGCGCCGAGCCGGCGACACACGCTGCCCCAGCGCGTCGCCCGACGAGGTCGGCGCACCCTCTCGGCGTACCGATCCCCTGGGCCTGGTCAGCGGGGGCGAGGGGCTGCTGACGGGCACCGTCGTGTGTGCAGCCGCGATCGCCTACAGCGCAGGGCACGTCGGCTCGACCCGCGACCTGTGCGTCGTGATCCTCGGGATCGTGACCGCCTACTGGCTGGCGCACCTGCACGCGAGCACGATCGGTGCCTCCGCCCTGCCCGTCCTGCTGCTGGTGGTCACCGACCTCGCCGGGGCGTCGCTCGCCGCGGCCGCACGGACGGCGTTGCTGGCGACCGTGGTCCGGCTCGCGACCTACAGCTACCTGGCAGGGGTCCGCAGCGGCCTGAGCGGCTGGGGTCGTGTGGCGAGTGCTGCGATCGGAGCCGCCCTCGGGGTGCTGGTGGCGCTGCTCAAGGTCGCGTCGCACTGACCCGGCACCCACCGGAGCCAGCCGCAGGCGCCGGCGCCGCGAGCCTCAGCCGCGCCGCGTCCACCGGCCGTAGCGGTGGAAGCCCGGCGCCCAGTCCGAGCGCACGGTGGCGTCGTTGTCGCTGGCCTGGACGCTCACGCGCAGCCGCGCCGGACGCCCCAGGCAGGAGCGAGGCACCCGGAGCCGCGCGGTGCGGAAGTCGAACCGCCCCAAGGGCTGCGAGCACAGCTGTTCGACGACCGTGAACCGGCCGGCGCGGTAGACGTAGACGCGATCGGTCTCCAGGTTCCACCGGATGTCGTACTCGGGGAAGCCGGCCCCCGTGGTGTCCACCCAGACGTCGTAGATCGCCGCGACGCCGTTGTCCCGCTCGGTGCGGTAGGGGACGACCTTGACCGTGATCGTGCGGGGGCGGTGGTCCACCCGCACCCTGCGGATGTCGCCGGCGCTGCTCGGACCTGTGGTGCCCTGGCCGAGGATCCGCACCCCGTCCCTCTTCTTGTCGTCGACGTGCGTGACCTGCGCGGTGGCCACGGGGGCGAGCGCGAGCACCAGCACCCCGATCAGGCCGACGAGTCCCGCGGTGGACCAGGGGCGGTGGTGAGGACGGTGCATGGTGGAGCCTCCCGAGTGGGTCGAGCAGTACGTGGTCCGTGGACCACCTTCACCAGAGCAGACGCACCGAGCACCCGGTCACGTTGCGCGCGCCGACGACGTCGTCGCGGATCGCTGCTCCCGACGGCTCAGGAACCGACGACGCCCGTCTCGTACGCCGTCACCACCAGCTGCGCACGGTCGCGGGCACCGAGCTTGAGGAACAGTCGCGACACGTGGGTCTTGGCGGTCAAGGGCGACAGGACCAGCTCGGCGGCGATCTCGTGGTTGGACAGGCCGCGCCCGACCAGGGCGAGCACCTCGCGCTCGCGCGGGGTGAGGTCGGCGAGCCGGGCCTGGTCGGGGGTCGTCACCACCGTGGCCGGCGAGGACGGGACGGGGGTCGCGGCGACGTAGGCCTCGATCAGCCGCTTGGTCACCTGCGGCGCGAGCAGCGCCTGCCCCTCGTGGACGACGCGGACGGCGTCGATCAGGGCCTCGGGCTCGACGTCCTTGAGCAGGAACCCCGCCGCGCCCGCGCGCAGGGCGCCGAAGACGTACTCGTCGAGCTCGAAGGTCGTCAGCACCACGACCTTGGTGCCCGCCAGCGCGGGGTCGGCGGTGATCCGCGCGGTGGCCTCGAGACCGTCGACGCGCGGCATCCGGATGTCCATCAGCACGACGTCGGGGCGCAGGTCGGCTGCCATCGCCATCGCCTCCAGCCCGTCGACGGCCTCCCCGACCACCTCGATGTCGGGCTCGGACCCCAGCAGGGCGCCGAACCCGGCGCGCACCAGGCGCTGGTCGTCGACCAGGAGCACGCGGATCGTCACCGGGCCCCCACGGGCAGCGAGACCGGCAGCGACGCGATGACGCGCCACCCGCCGTCGGCCCGTGGACCCGCCTCGAGGGTGCCGCCGACCGCGGCCGCGCGCTCGCGCATCCCGCGCAGGCCGTGGCCGGCGCCGGTGGCGCCCAGTGGGGTCGGGGCGGTGCCGCCGTCGTCCTCGACCTCGATCACGACCACGTCGTGCACGCCGTCGTCGCGACGGGTGACCCGCACCCGGGCTGACGTGGGCCCCGCGTGGCGCATCACGTTGGTGAGGGCCTCCTGCACGATCCGGTAGCCGGTCGCGCCGACGGTGGCCGGGAGGTGCCCGATCCCCGGGTCGATCTCGACGTCGAGGTCGATGCCGGCCGAGCCCAGCCCCGCGCGCAGGTCGCCGATCTCGGCCAGGCCCTGCGTGGGCTGCACAGGTGCGGGGGCGTCGGGGCCGCGGGGGTCGTCGGGCTCGCCGTCCGGGCGCAGAAGCCCGAGCATCGAGCGCAGGTCGTCGAGCGCGTCGCCGCTGACCTTCTTGATGTCGCGCAGGGTCGCGCGGGCCTGCTCGGGGTCGCGGTCGAGCAGGTGGGCGCCGACCCCGGCCTGCACGTTGATCGCGACCATCGCGTGGGCCACGACGTCGTGGACGTCGCGGGCGATGCGCAGGCGCTCCTCGCCGACGCGGCGCAACGCCTCCTCCTCGCGGGTCCGCTCGGCCGACTCGGCCCGCTCGACGAGCGCCGCGGTGCAGGCCCGTCGGTCGTGGGCGGCGACCCCGAGGGCGAGCGGGAGCGCCACGAGGGAGAGGTTCTTGGCGGTGTCCCAGTCGGTGATGCTGTGGGGGCTGTAGGTCAGCAGGATCGCGATGACAGCGGGGAACGTCGCGGCCGCGGCCCACAGTGCCGCCCGACGACCGAGCCGGCTGGCCAGGGCGTAGGCGCACAGGACGGCGGGGATCGGGATGGTCTGGTAGATCTGCGAGGTGCTGGTGATCGCGACGATCGTGACCATTGCCGCGGTCAGGGCGATCACCGGCCGTTCGCGCCGCACGAGCACCGGCAGACAGGCGAGCACGATGGAAGTGACGGCGGCGACGGCGACCTCGGACTGCGTGCTGCGGTCGAGCTCCACGAGCATCGCCACCCCGCACAGCACTGCCGCCACGACGTCGAGGACGCGTGGCGGCAGCGCGGGCAGGCTCATGGGACGACGGTAGCCGCGTCACGGCCCGCCCGGCGTCGTCCTCAGGGAGTATTCGCGAGCGTGGGAGGACGCTCCTCCAGGACGACCGGCTCCTCGCGGAACCCGATCCGGTCGTGCAGCCGGCGCAGCGGCATCGGCGCCCACCAGTTCCACTTGCCCAGCAGGCCCATCAGCGCGGGCACGAGCAGCGAGCGGACGACGAACGCGTCGACCAGGACGCCGACCGCGGTCGCGACGCCGATCTGCTGGATGAAGGAGATCTCGCTGGTACTGAAGGCGCCGATCGCGACGGCCAGCAGGAGCGCCGCGGCCGTCACGACGCTGCCGGTACGGCCCAGGCCGGTGGCGACGGCCTCGCGCTCGTCGAGCCCGGACTCCCGGGCCTCCTTGATGCGGCCCAGCAGGAAGACCCCGTAGTCGGTCGAGAGGGCGAAGACCAGCGCGGCGGCGACCAGGAAGTCGGTCGGCTCGATCCCGCCGTTGGGCGTGTAGCCGAGCAGGCCCGTCAGCCGCCCGTCCTGGTAGACCCACGTCAGCGCCCCGAGCGAGACCCCGACGGTGAGAGTGTTCATGACCACCGCCTTGAGGGGCAGCACCACCGACCCGGTCATCAGCCAGAGCACCAGCAGCGTGAGCAGCACCAGTAGGCCCACGGCCAGCGGCAGGCGCGAGCCGATCGCGTCCTGCTGGTCGAGGAACTCCGCCGCGGGTCCGGCGACCAGGGCGTCGGTGCCGAGGTCGTCGGCGAGCCCTTCCACCTCGCCGACCACCCGCTGGGCGTCGTCCCCGGCAGCGTCGCCGGAGACCGTGAGGTCGATCTGCCAGGTGCGCGCGTCCAGCCGGCGGGCCGGGGTGCTCGCGACGACCCCGGGCAGGGCCGCTGCTCGCTGCGCCAGGTCGGTGGCCGCCGCGGCGTCGTCGGTCTCGACCGCGACGGTGACCGGGGTGCTGCCGGCGCCGTCGTACTGCGCGGTCAGGGTGTCGGAGACGACGCGGGCGCTGAGGTTCTCCGGCACGACCGAGGAGTCGACCGGCGTCCACTCCGCGCGCAGGGCGGGGGCGGCGAGGGCCACCATCACGACCGCGGTGACGGCGGCCACCGCACCGGGGCGGCGCATGACGGCGTGCGAGAGGCGGTACCAGCGTCCTTCGGCGGCCTTGCTGCGGCGACGGGCGAGCTTGGCACCCCACAGGCCCAGGAGGGCGGGGGTGATGACCAGGGAGGCGACGGCGGCGACCACGGCGACGACCGCGCCGGCGATGCCCATCGACTGCAGGAAGCCCAGCGGGAAGACGGTCAAGGTGACCAGGGCGACGGCCACCGTGGCGGCGGAGAAGACGATCGTGCGGCCGGCCGTGGCCATGGTCGTGAGGACAGCGCCGTACGTCGGTCCCTGCCGGTCGAGCTCCTCGCGGTAGCGGGTCAGCAGGAACAGGGTGTAGTCGATCGCCAGGCCCAGCCCCAGGCCGATCACCAGGTTGAGGGCGAAGACGCTGAGCCCGTGGACCTGGTTGATACCGGCCAGGGCGAGGAAGGTGCCCAGCACGGTGGTGACGCCGACGGCCAGGGGCAGCACGGCGGCGCGACCTCCGAAGATCAGCAGCGACAGCAGCAGCAGCACCGGGAAGGCCATCAGCTCCGCGCGCCCCAGGTCCTCGCCGACCTGGTCACCGATCTGCAGGCCGGCGACCGCGCCCCCGCCGACGGTGACGGCCGGGTCGTCGGCGAAGGCGTCGATCGCCGCGGAGGCGACGTCGTCGCTGGCGGCCGAGGCCTCGATGGTGCCGAGCACCAGCGAGGAGCCGCCGTCGCGGGCGGTCCCGGCCGGGGTGGCCTCGGCGACCCCCGGGACGTCGCCGAGCCGGTCGGTGACGGCCCGGACGGTGGCGGGGTCGGTGCCGTCGACCAGGACGGCCAGTCCGGGGGAGGCCTCGAGGCCGGTCGCGGCCTCGATGCGTCCGACCGCGCGGGCCGAGGCGGCGTCGGCCGGGGCGAAGCCGCCGTCGGTGTCGAGCGCGCCGGCGACAGGACCGCCGAGGGCGCCCGCCACGACGACGAGGAGGAAGACGGCCACCAGGGCGCGCCGTGGGTGTGCGTGGATGGCCTGCAGGATCCTGGCCAGGCGGGGAGTGCGGGTCTGGGTCATGTCGGTGAGCCTCGCCGCCGCGGGGGGTCGCCCGCGTCGTGCTGGGGGAGTGACCTCGTCGGTGGTCGCGCACGCGTCGTACTCCTGGCGGCGTACGCCCCGCGGCCCCCGCTCGCACCGCTGCCGCCGTAACCTGGTGCCATGTCCCTGCTCCGCCAGCCGATCCTGCTGCTCGCGCGCAGCGGCGGCGTCAAGAAGCTCGTCACCACCATGCCCGTCACCTCGGGCGTCGTGACCGGCTACGTCCCCGGTGAGACCACCAGCGCCGCGGTCGACGCGACCGGCCGCCTGGTCGCCGACGGCCTGGCCGTCACCCTCGACTTCCTCGGCGAGGACACCCTCGACACCGAGCAGGCCGACGCCACCGTGGCGGCCTACGTCGAGCTGCTCAAGAGCCTGTCTGACCGGGGTCTCTCGCGCCACGCGGAGGTGTCGGTCAAGCTGTCGGCCATCGGCCAGGCGCTGCCCGACGTCGGCGACAAGACGGCGCTCGAGAACGCCCGCACCATCTGCCGGGCCGCCCGCAACGCCGGCACCACGGTGACCCTCGACATGGAGGACCACACCACGACCGACCGCACGCTCGCGGTGCTGCGCGACCTGCGCAAGGACTTCCCCGAGACAGGTGCGGTGCTGCAGGCCTACCTGCACCGCACCGAGGCCGACTGTCGGGCGCTGGCCCACGAGGGCTCGCGGGTGCGGCTGTGCAAGGGCGCCTACCACGAGCCCGACGACGTGGCCTTCCAGGACAAGATCGACGTCGACAAGTCCTACGTGCGCTGCCTCAAGGTGCTCCTCGGCGGCGCGGGCTACCCCATGATCGCCACCCACGACCCACGGATGGTGTCCATCGCCGCGTCGCTGGCCAGCCGCTACGGGCGCTCACCGGGCACCTACGAGTACCAGATGCTCTATGGCATCCGCCCCGACGAGCAGCGTCGCCTGGCCGCGGCCGGCGAGACGGTGCGCGTCTACGTGCCCTACGGCCAGGAGTGGTACGGCTACCTCATGCGTCGCCTCGCCGAGCGCCCGCAGAACCTGACGTTCTTCCTCAGGTCGCTGATCTCGAAGAAGTAGGTTGCTCGCATGAGCACCGCAGCCGCCGACCCGCAGACCGCCATCATCGGCGCCGGCGTGATGGGCGAGACCCTGTTGTCCGGCCTCGTCCGGGCCGGCCGCCGGGTCGACCGGCTGCTGGTCGGCGAGAAGCGCGTCGAGCGCGCCCGCGAGCTCGAGGAGCGGTACGGCGTCGCGGTGGTCTCCAACGTCGACGCGGCCGCCAAGGCCGACACCCTGGCGCTGGTCGTCAAGCCGCAGGACATGGGCGACCTGCTCGACGAGATCTCCGGGGTGCTGCGTCCGGGCCAGCTCGTCGTCTCGCTCGCCGCCGGCATCACGACCGCGTTCATCGAGTCCCGGGTGCCCGAGGGCGTGGCGGTGGTGCGGGTCATGCCCAACACCCCGGCGCTGGTCGACGAGGGCATGGCGGCGATCTCGCCCGGGTCGCACTGCTCCGACGACCACCTCGCCGAGGCCGAGTCGCTGCTCGCCTCGGTCGGCCGGGTCGTCCGGATCCCCGAGCGCCAACAGGACGCCGTCACCGCGATCTCCGGCTCGGGCCCGGCCTACATCTTCTTCGTCGTCGAGTCGATGATCGAGGCCGGCGTCCACCTCGGGCTGCCGCGGTCGACCGCCAGCGAGCTGGTCATCCAGACCCTCGTGGGCTCGGCCAAGATGCTCCGCGAGACCGGCACCCACCCGACGGTCCTGCGCGAGCAGGTCACCTCGCCGGGCGGCACCACCGCCTCGGCGCTGCGCGAGCTCGAGATCCACAAGGTGCGCGCGGCGTTCCTGGCCGCCATGGAGGCCGCCCGCAACCGCTCGCGCGAGCTGGCCGAGGAGGCCTGAGGTGCCCACGCCCGACGTCCGGTTCTGGTTCGACCCGGTCTGCCCCTTCGCGTGGCTGACCAGCCAGTGGGTGCGCACGGTGCAGGCCCAGCGCAACTACGACGTCGAGTGGCGCTTCATCTCGTTGCGACTGCTCAACGCCCACCTCGACTACGACGCCCACTTCCCGCCCGGCTACGAGGCCGGCCACACCGCGGGGCTGCGGATGCTCCGCGTGCTCGCCCACGTGCGTGACGACCACGGGCCCGAGGCGGTCGCCCGGCTCTACCCGGCGATCGGCGCGCGGGTCTTCGACAGCGCCCCCGGCTCCTACGACGCCACCCGACCCGGCGCGGTCGACGACCTGGTGCGGGCGGCGCTCGACGACTGCGGGCTGCCCGGCGACCTCGTGGCCCACCTCGACGACATCGCGCGCGACGCCCAGGTGCAGGCCGAGACCGACGAGGCGCTCGCCCTGACCGGCAAGGACGTCGGCACCCCCATCCTCCACATCGCGCCGCCCGAGGGGGCCGCGTTCTTCGGGCCGGTCATCAGCCGCCTGCCCTCCGACGACGACGCCGGCCGGCTGTGGGACCACGTCGTCGGCCTGGCGACGTTCCCGGGCTTCGCCGAGCTCAAGCGCAGCCTGCGCGAGCTGCCCCAGCTGCGCGCCCTCGGCGTCGACGTCGACGCGGGCGAGGTCGGGCCGCAGGAGGACTGGCACGCCGGCAGCCGCAGGCAGAAGAAGTGAGCCTGCCGTGGGACTGGGGCGCGACCCCCGCCGAGGTCGCGCGGCGCTACCCGGCCGACGACGCCGCGACGGGGCGGGCGATGACCCGCGCCGTTGCGGTCGCGGCGCCGGCCCCGGTGCTGTGGCGCTGGCTGTGCCAGGTCGCGGTCGCCCCCTACTCCTACGACTGGATCGACAACCTCGGGCGGCAGAGCCCCCGCGAGCTCACCCCCGGTGCCGAGCGGCTCGAGCTCGGCCAGACGATGGCGGTGGTCTTCCGCCTCACCGGCTTCGAGGAGGGCCACCACTGGACCGCCGTCACCGGTGAGCGCGGGCGCCGGCTGCTCGGCACCACGGCGGTGACCTATGCCGCGGAGCCGGCCGGCGCCGACGTCTCGCGCCTGGTGTGCCGGATGGTCACCACGTGGCCGCGCCCGGCCGTCGACGCCCTGGCCTGGGGCGACCTGGTGATGATGCGCAAGCAGCTCCACACCCTGCGCGACCTGGCCGAGGAGACCGCCCGCGCGACGACGTGAGGGGCGCCAAGACAACTCCTCAGTTTTCTTACCGTCAGGGCGTGACCCGGGTCACCGACCGTCGTTGGGCAGGTCGAGGCGGGGATTGGGCCCCGCTTCGACCTGACGAAGGAGAACAACCACATGAAGCGACTCGGCATCCTCCTCGGCCTCAGCGGCGCTGCTCTGGTGCTCACCGCTGTGCCGGCCTCGGCGTCCCCCTCGGTGTGCGTCAACGTCGACCTGTCCCTCAACGGACAGGGCACCGCCCAGTCGATCTGCCTGCCGCCGGCGGCCTGAGCAACGCACCTGCTGCACCTTCTCCCCAGCACGAACTCCAGTACGAGCACCAGCACGAACGCCCCCGGTCGGCCGACCGGGGGCGTTCGTCGTCCGCATGGCCGGCGCGGGTCCTAGATCGGGCACCGGGTGCCAGACTCGGCCCATGGACGTCTACCGCACCCCCGAGGACCGCTTCGCCGACGTCGACTGGCCCGAGCCGGCCTACGTCGAGGTGACCGACCCCGACGGCGGGTCGCTGCGGATGGCCTACGTCGACACGGGCACCCCGGCCGACCTCGAGGCCCCGGTCGCGCTGCTGCTGCACGGCGAGCCGACCTGGTCCTACCTCTACCGCCACGTCGTCGCCGAGCTGACCGCCGCCGGCGTGCGCTGCGTCGTGCCCGACCTGATCGGGTTCGGCCGCTCCGACAAGCCCCTCGCGATGGGCGACCACACCTACGCGCGCCACGTCGAGTGGGTGCGCGAGCTCGCCCTCGAGCACCTCGACCTGCGCGAGGTGACCCTGGTCGGTCAGGACTGGGGCGGGCTGATCGGGCTGCGCCTGGTCGCCGAGCACCCCGACCGGTTCGCCCGTGTCGTCGCGGCCAACACCGGGCTGCCCACCGGCGACTTCGACATGCCCGAGATCTGGTGGGAGTTCCGGCGCGCGGTCGAGTCGGCCCCGATCCTCGACATCGGTCGCTTCGTGGAGTCCGGGTGCCTGCGCGGGCTCACCGACGCCGACCGTGCGGCGTACGACGCCCCGTTCCCGACCGAGGAGGCCAAGGCCGGGCCGCGTGCGATGCCGACGCTGGTGCCGACGCGCCCCGACGACCCGGCGACCGAGGCCAACCGCGCGGCCTGGACGGTGCTGCAGGCCTGGGACAAGCCGTTCCTGGTGGCCTTCAGCGACGGCGACCCGATCACCGGCGCCATGGCGCCGATCCTGCGCCAGCTCGTGCCGGGCACAGCCGGCATCGACCACCCGACCATCGCGGGGGCCGGTCACTTCCTCCAGGAGGACGCGGGCGCTGAGCTCGGTCGCGCGGTCGCGGGGTTCATGGCGTCCTGATCGTGGCGATGACCCCGACCAGGTCGTCGACCACGCCCCGCACCACCGGCAGCCGGGCCAGTCGCAGGAGCCGGTCGACCACCGGGGTCGACTGCGCGACCAGGGTGCGGGTCCGGGCCTGGCCGGGGGAGCGGTCGTGCACCCAGAACAGCACGACCCCCATCTGCAGCAGCCACAGCAGGTCGGGCAGCTCGGCGCGCAGGGTCGGGGCGATCTTGACGTCGGCGCCGTCGACGACGCGACGGTAGAGGTCGGTGCTGGCGGCGCGTGCCGGCGCCGACTCGTCGCTGAAGGGCGACAGCGGGCTCTGGGGGTCGGCGGCGTTGCGGAAGAACTGCCCGGCGAACCCGTGGTGGGGCGCCGCCACGTCGAGCCACGCCTCGAGGACGCCGCGCAGGCGCGGCTCGAAGTCCTTCTCGCGGGCCAGGACGCCGGCCGCCGCCGCGGCGTGCTCGACCTGGATGCCGTCGTAGAACGCCTGGACCAGGTGCTCCTTGGACGAGAAGTAGTAGTAGGCGTTGCCGACCGAGACACCGGCCTCCTGGGCGATCGCGCGCATCGTCGTGCCGTCGTAGCCGTCACGGCGGAACAGTCGCAGCGCCGCAGCGGTGATCACCGACCGGGTCTGCTCGGCCTTGGAGGTCCGTCGGGGGGCGGGGTCCGGCACAGCCGCCAGGGTAGCCACCTCGCGGCGCGGTGCCCGCGCGGCAGCGGGCGGCCGTCGTCACAGCCCGATCGCGGCGGTGGCCGCGGCCAGGACCGGTTCGGTGACCGCCCGGGCCCGCTGCGCACCGCGGGCGAAGACCTCCGTCACGTGGCCCGGGTCCCGGGCCAGCTCGGCGTACCGCTGCCGGACGGGCTCGAGCTCGGCCACGACCGCGTCGGTCACCGCCCGCTTGAGCGCGCCGTACGTCGTCACGCCGTCGGCCGAGCCGCCGCAGGCCACCAGCACGTCGAGCAGGTTGGTCACCCCGGGCTTGGCCGCGCGGTCGCGGCGCACCGCGTCGTGGCCCACGTCGCTGTCGGTCACCGCGCGCGCCACCTTGCGTCGTACGACGTCGGGCGGGTCGAGCAGCAGGATCGAGCCCGCGGCGTCGGCCGACTTCGACATCTTGCGGATCGGGTGGAGCAGGTCCATCACCCGCCCGGTGCCGTCGCCGGCCGTCACCACCTCGGGCACCACGAAGACCTCGCCGTAGCGCCGGTTGAAGCGCAGCGCCAGGTCGCGGGTGAGCTCGACGTGCTGCTGCTGGTCCTCGCCGACCGGTACGGCCTGCGGGCGGTAGAGCAGGATGTCGGCGGCCATCAGCGCCGGGTAGGTCATCAACGAGACGCGGGTGGACTCCCCGGCGCGCGACTTCTGCTTGAACTGGACCATCCGGCCGAGCTCGCCGGTCGTCGCCACGCACTCCAGCAGGTAGGCCAGCTGGGCGTGGGCCGGCACGTGGCTCTGGCGGAACAGCGTGGCCCCGTCGAGCCCGACCGCGAGGAACAGGGCCGCCATCTCCGCCGCGTGGGCCTGCAGCAACCGGGGGTCGTGGTCGGTGGTGAGGGCGTGCAGGTCGGCGATGCCGTAGAAGGCGTCGCCCTGGCGCTCGCGCATCGGGCGCAGCGCGCCCAAGTAGCTGCCGAGCGTCAGCCGGCCGGAGGGCGTGAGCAGGGACAGGGTGCGGGTGGTCATCAGGACTCCTGGGGTGTCGAGGGGTGGAGCCCTCGGGAGTCGTCGCCCGCGCACGTGCAGAACGGCCGCCCGAGGGCGGCCGTTTCTGGAGGGTGCGTCAGAAGGGAGGTCCGCCGGTCAGGCGGACCACCACTGGGTCGAGCGCGTCATCTGCACGCGCGGATCCTCTCACACGACGCGGGTCACGGCAGCCGGGCGGCGACCACCTCGTCGAGCACCTCGAGCGGCAGCGAGCCCTGGTCGAGCACCGCGGAGTGGAACTTCTGGATGTCGAACGCCGAGCCCTGCCGCGCCTCGGCCGCCGCGCGGATGCGCTCGATCTCGACCCGGCCGACCATGTAGCCGGTGGCCTGGCCGGGGTTGGTGATGTAGCGGTCGATCTCGGGACGCACCATCGAGTCGGCGAGCGGGGAGTTGTCGACCATGTAGCGCACCGCCTGCTCGCGGCTCCAGCCCAGTGCGTGCAGCCCGGTGTCGACGACCAGCCGGCAGGCGCGCATGGAGTCGGCGGCGTACATGCCCATCCGGTCGACGGCCGAGCTGTAGAGCCCCATCTCGTCGGCCAGGCGCTCGGTGTAGAGGCCCCAGCCCTCGGCGTAGGCGTTGTTGTGGAGGTGCTTGCGGAACTCGGGGACGCCCTGCAGCTCGGCGGCGATCGTCAGCTGCAGGTGGTGGCCGGGGATGCCCTCGTGGAAGGCCATCGACTCGAGCTCGAAGGTGCCCCACGAGGCCGGGTCGCCGGTGTTGATGAAGAAGGTGCCGCCGCGCGAGCCGTCGGCGGCGGGCGGGAAGTAGTAGGCCTTGGCGCCGGACGCGGTCGCCTTGACCCCGCAGGGGGCCTGGGGCAGGACCTCGAACCAGTCGGGCATCGCCGCCCAGGCGCGCGCCATCGCGACCTCGGAGGCTTCGACGAGCTGCTCGCTGCGCTCGAAGTGCAGACGCGGGTCGGTGCGCATGGCCTCGAAGATCCGGGCGAGGTCGTCGGTGCCGACGACCTCGGGGCCGAGCGCGCGGTACTCGTCGGCCAGCTTGGCCACCGTCGCGAGCCCGAGGTCGTGGATCTGTTGCGCGGTCATCGAGGTCGTCGTGGAGTAGCGCAGCAGGGCGGCGTAGGACCGCTCGCCGTCGTCGAGCCAGCACAGGCCGGGCTTGTCGTCGGGGCGGGCCGCCCCACGGGTCGCGACCAAGGCATCGCGGTAGTCGGCCATGGCGGGCCGCAGGGCGGTCGCGACGGCCTGCTCGCAGCGCGCGCGCCAGGCCGCCTCGTCGACGCCGGCGGGCGGGGTCGGCAGCGCCGCCAGCACGGCGTCGTCGGCCAGCGGCGTCGCGAGCTGCTCCTCCAGCTGGGTGACCGCGCCGTCGACGGCGAACGCGGGGGAGACCCGCCCGGCCGCCAGGCCCTCGCGCAACCGGTCACCCTGCTCGCGCAGCCAGCGGGCCGCCCCGTGGAGCTTGTCGACCATGGCCTCGGCCACCTCGGCGTCGGGCAGGCTCAGCATCGGCACGACGATCGGCAGCTCGACCTGGGGGCCGAAGATGGGGTCGGCGTGCAGCTCGGCCAGCCGGGTCTGCAGTCGGTCGGCGGTGCTGGTGGCGGTGCTCTCGAGCACGAGGCGGGTGATCTTCTCCTGCTCGCTCAGGCCGCCGGGGTCGATGGCCCAGGCGTCGGCGGCGAAGGTGCGCATCGCCTCGATACGGCGGTCCTCGGCCTCGCGCGAGGCGTCCTCGAAGAACGCCGCGTAGCGGTAGCTGCCGAGCAGGTGCGCCTCGGTCGGGTTGGACTCGAGGTGGTGGTCCCAGAAGGCCTCGGCGAGGTGGGCGAGGTCGGTGCTGGCGGCCTGCGACGGGTCGGGGTCGGTCATGTCGGCGACCCTACGACGGCGTACCGACACTGTCTCCCACCCCTCCCGCGGCCCCTCGGGTCAGGGCGGGTAGTCGCCGTAGCCGCCCGGCAACGGCGAGAAGACCACCAACCACCAGATCCAGCCGACCTGGCCGACGATCCCGACCACGACCCACACCGTCGTGCGCAGCTGCCACGCCCGCGGCTCGGGGCGGTGCGCCCCGACGAGCAGCACGGCCAGCGGGAACAGCGCGACGAGGTAGCGGAAGATGCTGGTGTGGCCGTCGACGACGGCCAGCAGGTAGACCGAGTACGCCGCCGACCACACCCGCAGGCGCAGGTCGAGCCCGCCGCCGATGCGGGGGACCAGCAGGAGCAGCGACAGCACGAGCGGCACCGCGATGCCGAGCGCCGGCAGCACGAACACCTTGTCGTGGGTCTCCCAGGCGTAGGTGATCGTGCGCTTCCACGGCTCCAGGAACGCGATCCTGTCCTCACCGCGCCAGGCGGTCATCGTCGCGGGGTAGGCGTCACGACGCCCGGCGCCGACGGCGGCGATCGCGGTCCACAGCAGGCCCGACAGGCCGGTCAGCCCCAGCGCCGCGGTCATCGCCACGCGCTCGCCGGTCGGGAGCGGGCGCTCCTCGCGGGCCTGCCACCGCATCCACAGCGCCACCAGGACCACGACGACCAGGGGCAGCGCGATCGGGCGGGTCAGCCCCAGCACGACCGCGCACGCGCCCGCGGCCCACCAGCGCTCGCGCACCAGCAGCAGCAGGAACGTGACGAGCAGCAGCACGCTGAACGACTCGGTGTAGGCCATCTGCAGCACCGGGGTCACCGGGCAGGCCGCCCACACCCCCACCGCCGCCAGGGCGAGGGCCTCCGTACGCCGGGGGCGGGCGGGGGCGGCCGGGAGCGTCTCGACCAGCAGCCGCGCCATCACGACCGCGGCCCCGAGGCCGGCCAACAGGGCCAGCGCCGGCGCGACGGTGGCGAAGTCGGAGCCGAGCAGCGCGGCCATGAGCCGCACGGCGTACGGGTAGACGGGGTAGAAGGCCCACTCGTTCTGCTGCACCCGGCCGTCGTCGCCGACGGGCAGCTGGTCGGGGTAGCCGTGGTCGAAGATGCGCTGGTACCAGACGGCGTCCCAGTTCAGGGCGAGGTCGACGTGGCCCTCGGCCGGCCCCTGGACGCCGGGGTAGTAGCCCGCGTGGTCGGCTGCCTGGGCCATCAGCAGCCAGGTCACGACCCGCAGCGCGACGAAGACCAGCGCGGCCCGGGCCCACAGCGGCAGCGCGGAGAACGACGTCGGCAACCCCGCCGCGAGACGCCCCGGCGGGCGCCGCTCGCTCAGGGTCCCGGTCATGCCGCTCAGTGTCGCAAACGCCCCCGCGCAGCCCCGCCGGTCGCCCCCGCTGGGCGCGACCGCTGGGCGCGACCGCCGCCCGGCGTAGCACGCGGGGAACCCCGGTGCGGGACAGGCTCGCCGGGGGCTCAGAAGTTTCACCCGACAAATCCTTCCCCACGCGTCACACCAGGCCCTATTGTCCTCAACGTCGCGCCCGTGTGACACCGGTGGGGAAGCCGGTGGCGGACGCAAGAAAGCTGGTGTCCCATGTCGAGCTCTTCCGGAGGCTTGTCCGACCCGAAGTTCCTCACCATCGCCGAGGTCGCCGCACTCATGCGCGTCTCCAAGATGACCGTCTACCGACTCGTGCACGGCGGTGAGCTGCCGGCCGTGCGCGTGGGTCGTTCCTTCCGGGTCGCCGAGGAAGACGTCAACGAGTACCTCCGCAAGAGCTTCTACAACGCGGGCTGATCGGTCTGGTCGCCTCCGGTGGGCCTGCGTCTCGCTGGCCGCCCTCGCCTGGCACTGCTGCCGCCGGTCTGGGTGGCGGCCGCCGAGACGTCGGGCCGACCTGCGGCTCCGTGCGCCCTGTGGTCGGCCTGGGTCTGTGGCCCGGGCGCCGTCCTGCTGGTCGGCTCTCTTCTCGACCCCACCCCACGCGGGTCGAGGAGGTCGCCCGCGACCGTCTCGAGACCCCCTACCGCCGCCGGCAACCCGGCCGGGCGCCGGCGTCCTGCGGACCGATTGTCGGTGGCTCGGGCCCGGCCGTTAGGCTGGCCCGAGCCTCCGGACACCTCCGGACGGCGACTGTCTGTGAGAGTTGGGTTCCGTGGGTTCCGTCATCAAGAAGCGTCGCAAGCGCATGGCCAAGAAGAAGCACCGCAAGCTCCTGAAGAAGACGCGCGTGCAGCGTCGCAAGCTCGGGAAGTAGCGCAGGCTCCTCACCATGGCCGGCGGCGACAAGGTCGTGCTCGTCACCGGGGTCTCCCGTGACCTCGGTCGTCGGTGCGCCCGGGCCATCGCAGAGGACCCCTCCGTACGCCGCGTGATCGGGGTCGACGTGACCCCGCCGCGCGGCGACATCGGCGACGTCTCCTTCGTGCGGGCCGACATCCGCAACCCGGTCATCGCCAAGGTCATCGCCAAGGAGGACGTCGACACCGTCGTCCACATGAGCGTCATCGCCACCCCCGGCAGCTCCGGCGGCCGGACGACGATGAAGGAGCTCAACGTCATCGGGACGATGCAGCTGCTCGCGGCGTGCCAGAAGGCGCCGAGCGTGACCGACCTGGTCGTGAAGTCGACGACCACGGTCTATGGCGCTAGCAGCCGCGACCCCGCAATGTTCACCGAGGACATGAACCCCCGCGGCGCGCCCCGCACGGGCTACGCCAAGGACGTCGCCGAGATCGAGAGCTACGTGCGCGGGTTCGCCCGGCGCCGCAGCGACGTCCGGGTGACGATGCTGCGCTGCGCCAACGTCATCGGGCCCCACGTGGTGAGCCCGCTGATGTCCTACTTCCGCCTGCCGGTGATCCCCACCGTGCTGGGCTTCGACGCGCGCCTGCAGTTCCTCCACGAGGACGACCTGCGCTCGCTGATCCAGCACGCCGTCGCCCACGAGGTGCCCGGCACCTTCAACGTCGCCGGCGACGGCATCCTGATGCTCAGCCAGGCCGTACGCCGCCTGCAGCGTCCGGCGGTCAGGCTGCCCGGGTTCGCCGTCGGCAGCCTCGGCTCGGCCCTGCGCTCGGCCCGCGTCGCCGACTTCTCGCCCGAGCAGAAGTCCTTCCTCACCTACGGACGCGGCGTCGACACCACGCAGATGCGCCAGGTGCTCGGCTTCGAGCCGCGCTTCACCACCGCCGAGGCGTTCGCCGACTTCGCCTCCGGCCTGCCCCCCACGGGCGGCCGCACCGACCGTGTCCTGGCCGGGGTCGCCGACCGCCTGCCCAGCACGCCCGCCGTCACCGCCGCGGGCCCCGACCGCCCGGCCGCCGGCCCCGCGCTGAGCGTGGCACCGTCCCCGGGTCCGAGCACGACGACCAGGCGAGGTGAGTCCCGTGGGTGACGCCGAGATCATCCCGATCGGTACCCGTGGCAAGCCCGGCCGCGGCACCGGCAAGCAGCCGTCGTCCGCCGCCCGCGGCCTCGCGCCCAAGGCCCGTACGACGCCCCGCAAGCCCCCCACGTCGACCACCGAGCCCGCCGCGGCCACCGCTGCCGGCGCGGACGGCGCGACCGGCCCCGTCGAGGCCGCGCCGGCGACCGGCGGCCACGACGTCGTGTCCACCGCGCCCGTCGTGTCCGCAGCGACCACCCGCGAGCGCCACCCGCTGCGCAACATCCCCACCTCGGCCTGGCTGTCGGCCTTCCAGCAGGCCGCGATGGAGGTGTTCGGCGAGCAGTGGGAGCCCCGACTGGCCCACTTCCTGGCCTTCCTGCGCCGCCGGGTCACCGGCGACTACGTCGTCGACGAGTACGGCTTCGACGCCGAGATCACCCAGCGCTTCTTCATGGCCGCCCTGCGACCGATCGCCCAGCAGTGGTTCCGCATCGAGGTCCGCGGGATCGACAACATCCCGACCGAGGGCGGCGCCCTCGTGGTGTCCAACCACTCCGGCACCATCCCCGTCGACGGCCTGATGACCATGGTCACCATCCACGACCAGACCGGCCGCCACCTGCGCGCGCTCGGGGCCGACCTCGTGTTCAAGATGCCCGTGATCTCACAGCTCGCCCGCAAGGGCGGCGCCACCTTGGCCTGCAACGAGGACGCCGAGCGGATGCTGCGCGGCGGTGAGCTCGTCGGGGTGTGGCCCGAGGGGTTCAAGGGCATCGGCAAGCCCTACTCCCAGCGCTACAAGCTGCAGCGCTTCGGCCGCGGCGGCTTCGTCTCGGCCGCGCTGCGCACCGGCGTCCCGATCGTCCCGCTCGCCGTCGTCGGCGCCGAGGAGATCTACCCCCTGGTCGGCAACATCCCCGCCCTGGCCCGCCTGATCGGCATCCCCTACATCCCGATCACGCCGCTGTTCCCGTTGCTCGGCCCGCTCGGCTTGGTGCCCCTGCCGTCGAAGTGGCTGCTGGAGTTCGGTGAGCCGATCCGCACCGACGAGTACGAGCCCGGTGCCGCCGAGGACCCCATGCTCGTCTTCGACGTCACCGACCAGGTGCGCGAGACGATCCAGCAGACCCTCTACTCCCTGCTGATGCAGCGGACGTCGGTCTTCAAGTAGGCCCCGGGCCTGCGGCGACGCCGCCGGTGCACTCCGCGCCGTGACCAGCGCGCCGGGGGTACGGCTACTTGCCGGTCCTGCCGCCGAGCAGGTCGTCGACGCCCTGGGTGACGTCGTCGACCGTGCCGGTCAGCAGGTTGCCGAGGTCGACGCTGTTGACACCGGTGACGAGGGTCTCCAGCGAACTGGGGGCACCCTGGTCGCCACCGGCGGTCAGGTCGGGCGTCGGGGCCGGGTCGTCGCCCGCGGGCTGCGGGCTCGGCGTGGCCACCGAGGGGGCGGGCTGACCACCGGTCCGGGTCGGGGGCTTCGGGGCCGGCGTCGGGGGCCTGGGGGCCGCGGGCGCCTCGAGCGCGGCGGCGGTGTCGAGCAGGTGCTGGTAGAGCGGGCCGAGGTCGGCGGCGGCGGTGACCTGCTGGGCCAGGGCGGGCAGGTCGCTGCACGCGGGGCAGGCGCTGACGGCCTGAGCGTCGATCATGTCGAGGGCGCGGGTGGCCTCGACCAGCGAGCTGCGGGCGTCGAGCGGGACGAGGGTCTCGAGGCGCTGCAGGGCCTCGAGGCTCGAGGTCGTGAACGAGCGGAGCTCCTCGATCGACGACAGGCGACCGGTCTCGGCGTAGTCGCCGAGCAGCACGTCGGAGGCCTCGACGGCCTGTTCGGTGAAGTCCTGGAGGGTCTGGGAGATGACGGTGGCGTCGGGGCCGCCGCTGCGGCTGAGCTCGTCGACCTCGTCGAGACGTCCGGAGGCGTTGTCGAGCATCGTGGCGCCCTTGTCGTCGGCGTCACGCAGCACGCCCTCGTGGGCGTTCTCGATGGCCCGCTTGAGCGGGTAGAGGGTGTCGCCGGGCAGGGCGGTCTGCGCTGCGACCGACATCGACGCCGAGGCGCTGACGATCGCGAAGCCGCCGATCGCGACCGCGAGACGACGCTCGCGACCCGTACGTCGCGGCGCGGGCTGGCGTCGGGCCTCGACCTGGGCGGCGGTGTCGGGGGCCAGGGCGGTCTCGGCGGCGAGCATCAGCCGGGTCCGCAGGTCGGTGACGAACTCGGGTCGCGGCTCGGGGGCCGGCGCGGTGCGCAGGGCGGTGACGATGCCGACCAGGGGGAGCAGGTCGGCGTTGGAGCCCACGTCGCGCAGCCCGGTGGTCGAGGAGTCCTCGAGCATCGAGCTGAACTGCTCGGCGCGCTTGCGCGCCGGGAAGACGGGGTTCATCGGGTACGTCCTGCGGTGTCACGGGTGCCGTGGAGGCCTGTCACAGACCACAACGACGACCGATCACGCGAGGTTACGGTCGTGACCCCGGTTGATCCGGAGGTCGGCGAGGTGGTGGTGGTCACGTCGTGGGGAGGCATCGTCGTCAGTCCCTGATCCCCTCGGGCATCAGCTTGGCGAGGTTGCGCACCCCACGCAGCTGCAGCTGCTTGACCGCCCCGTCGCTGCGCCCGAGGACCGCAGCGGTCTCGGCGATGCTCATGCCCTGCAGGAACCGCATGACGAGGCAGTCGCGCTGCTCGTCGGGCAGCTGGGTCAGAGCCTCCAGCAGCATCTCGTTGGTGAGCCCGGCGAGGACCAGGGACTCGGGGCCCTCGGTCGTGTCGTCGTGGGCCCCCATGTCCTCGGTGGTCATCTCGAGGCGGGTGCGACCGGCCTTGAAGTGGTCGGTGGCGAGGTTGCGGGCGATGGTCATCAGCCACGCGCCGAAGTCCTTGCCCTGCCAGCGGAAGCTGGTCATGTTGCGCAGCGCGCGGAAGAACGTCTCGGACGTGAGGTCCTCGGCGAGGGCCTGGGAGCGGGTCCGGTAGAACAAGAAGCGGTAGACCGAGCTCTGGTAGTGGTCGTAGAGCAGGCCGAACGCGTCGGCGTCGCCGCCTCGGGCGAGCTCGACCAGGGCGATCAGGCGGGTGCGGTCGGCCTCGGACTCCTCCGAGGAGGTGGCCAGCTCGGCGTCGCCGAAGCCGCCGCCGGAGCCGGTGCCGCCCAGTCCGCCGATCCCCACACCGCCGTCGACCGAGCTGTCCAGAGCGTTGTCGAACGTGGTCTCGAGGGCGCCGCCCAGACCGATCGCCTCGGTCGCGAGGAAGCCGCCGGCGAACGAGGGCGCGGGGACCAGAAGGCGCACGACAGCCAGGCGCAGGGCATCGAGCCCGCGCGTGTCGTTGGGCCTCGGCTGAGGCATGGATGCGCCCTCCCGCAGTGAGGCTCTCCCCAGAGCCCTCCTGGCGAGGGTAGAGCAGGTCCTAGCAGGGTGTACAGGAAACGACCGATCCCCCCGGCGTCCCCCGGCGCAGCACGTGACGTGGCTCACGTGCCGGTCTGGACCGGCCGCAGGGGCGCGCGGTCAGCGGCGCCTGCCGCGCAGCGCGACCCCGGCCGCCACGGTGCCGGTGACAGCCCCGGCGACGCCACCGACGAGCAGGCCGGCGCGGGCCGCCTTGCGCCCGGTGCGGTAGTCGCGGACCCGCCATCCCTGCTCCCGGGCGTGGGCGCGCAGCCGGGCGTCGGGGTTGATGGCCACCGGGTCGCCGACCAGGCTCAGCATCGGCAGGTCGTTGACCGAGTCGGAGTAGGCCGAGCACCGCGACAGGTCCAGGCCCTCGCGCGCTGCCAGGGCCTTGATCGCCTCGGCCTTGGCCGGGCCGTGGAGCAGGTCGCCGACCAGGCGGCCGGTGTAGACGCCGTCGACGTGCTCGGAGACGGTGCCCATCGCGCCGGTGAGCCCCAGGCGGCGGGCGATGATCTGGGCGATCTCGATGGGGGCGGCGGTGACCAGCCAGACGCGCTGCCCCTGGTCGAGGTGGAGCTGGGCCAGGGCGCGGGTGCCGGGCCAGATCCGGTGCGCCATCGCCTCGTCGAAGATCTCCTCGCCGAGCGACTCGAGCTCGGTGACGGTGTGGCCCGCGATGAAGCTGAGCGCGGAGTTGCGGGTCTCGGCGATGTGGTCGGGGTCCTCGACGCCGACGACGCGGAAGTACGCCTGCTTCCACGCGGCTCCGAGGATGTCGCGCGTGGTGAAGAACTTGCGGCGGTGCAGGCCGCGCGCGAGGTGGAAGATGCTCGCGCCCTGCATGACGGTGTTGTCGACGTCGAAGAACGCCGCCGAGGTCGGGTCGACGGGGTGGTCGAGGGCCACCTCGACCTCGGCCGCGGCCGCTGCGGCCTCGCCCGCGAGCGTCGAGCGCTGGCGCAGGTTGAGCGGCCGGCGCGGCTTGTCCGAGGGAGGCATCGCCCCACTGTATTGATCCGGCGACCGATCGGGTGGTGCCGCCGCTCCGCACGACCGGATCGGATCATCCTGCGGTCGTCTGATCATGCCTAGACTGCCCCGCATGCCTGCTCCCACCCCGACCGCCGACGCCGTCGCGGGGCCGGCTGCTCTGCTGGCCGAGGCGGCCGCCGAGCACCCCGACAAGCTGGCGCTCGTCGAGTCCGGGGGACGCAGCCTGACGTGGGCCGAGCTCGACGACCAGGTGGGACGCGTGGCCACCGGGCTGACCGCCGCCGGCATCGTCGCGGGCTACCGGATCATCCTCGTGATCGGCAACCGGCTGGAGTTCGTCACCACCTACCTGGCGATCCTGCGGGCGCAGGCGGTCGCCGTCCCGCTCAACCCGGGGGCCAGTGCCCGCGAGCTGGCCCGGGTCGTCGCCGACTGCGGGGCCCGGATGGTCGTCGCCGACGGTGACTCCGTCACCACGGTGCGTGCGGCAGCAGCCCTGGTCGACGACACGCTCGCCGGCCGCGGGTCGACCCTGGAGCAGGACGTGCCGGGCGAGGTGCTCGACCGGATGGTGCGCCCCCGCGTCGTGGTGGTCGGCACCACCCTGCTGCCCGGGGAGCGCTCCTACGACCACCTGCGCGCCGACAGCGCCCGCCCCGTCCCGGCGCTGCGCGACCCCGAGCGGATCGCCGCGCTGCTCTACACCAGCGGCACGTCCGGGCTGCCGCGCGCCGCGATGCTCAGCCACCGGGCCCTGGCCGCCAACATCGCGCAGGTCGCCGCGGTCGACCCGCCGCTGATCCACGGCGACGACGTGGTCCTCGGCGTGCTGCCGCTCTTCCACGTCTACGGCCTCAACGCCGTGCTCGGCACCGTGCTGCGCAGCCGCGCCAAGCTCGTCCTGGCCGACCGCTTCGACCCCCAGGGCACCCTCGACCTCATCGACGACGAGGCGTGCAGCGTCCTGCCCCTGGCGCCACCGGTCTTCGCCCACTGGCGCGACGTCGACCTCGCCGGGCGTCTCGGACCGGTCCGGCTGGTGCTGTCGGGCTCGGCGCCGGTCTCGGCCGAGGTCGTCGAGGAGTTCGTCTCGCGCACCGGCATCCCGGTGCACCAGGGCTACGGGCTGACCGAGGCCGCGCCGGTCGTCACCAGCACCCTGCGCTCGGCGGCGGCCCCGCCCGGCTCGGTGGGAGCTCCGCTCGACGGCATCTCGCTGCGCCTGGTCGACGAGGGGGGCGCGGCGGTGGACCAGGAGTCGGGCGACCCCGGCGAGATCCAGGTGCGCGGCGACAACCTCTTCAGCGGCTACTGGCCCGACGGCGCCGACGGGCCCGGTGTCGACGGGTGGTGGTCGACCGGCGACGTCGGCTACGTCGACGACCAGGGCGACGTCTTCCTCGTCGACCGGGTCAAGGAGCTCGTCATCGTGTCGGGGTTCAACGTCTACCCGGTCGAGGTCGAGCGCGTCGTCGCCGAGGTCGAGGGCGTCGCCGACGTCGCGGTCATCGGGGTCGCCGACGACATCACCGGCGAGGCGGTCGTGGCCTACGTGACGGCCCCCGGCGCCGACCCCGCGACGATCGCGGCCGCCGTACGCGAGGCGTGCGAGCGCGGCCTGGCGCGCTTCAAGGTGCCCAGCCGGATCGAGGTCGTCGACCGGCTGCCCCTCAGCATCACCGGCAAGGTGCAGAAGGGCCGGCTGCGCGGCCTCGAGCGCCGGCGCGCGCTCGGGCTCCTCGAGTGAGTCCCGCGTGAGGCTGCGACGGCGACCGCGCGAGCGCAGCGGGCCGCGGGTCACGCTCTACTCGCGCGCGGGCTGCCACCTGTGCGAGGTGGCTGAGGAGACCGTGGCGCGGGTGTGCGCCGAGCGGGGGGAGGACTACGTCGTGGTCCTGGTCGACGACGACCCGGAGCTGCTGCGTCGCTTCAACGACGAGGTGCCGGTGACGTTCGTCGACGGTCGCCAGCACGACTTCTGGCGGGTCGACGAGACGCGGCTGCGCAAGGCCCTCGATACCTGACCGCGAGCCGGTGCACCACCCCCCTTCCACGCACCCGGTCGAGGGTGTGCTAGGCCACTCCCGCTCAATTTGTTCTCGCGTTCACAAACTCCTACTGTGATCGAGCCGGGCCCTCCTCTGGGGCGCGGCTAGGAAGCAGAGCAGTGACTGCACGCAGTTCGAGCGAGAGCGCCCGGGACATCCCGGAGGCGACCGTCGCCCGCCTGCCCGTCTACCTGCGGGCGCTCAACGCGCTGGCCGACGACGGCATCCGGACCTGCTCCAGCGAGGAGCTCGCGCTCTCGGCGGGCGTCAACTCCGCCAAGCTCCGCAAGGACCTCTCCTACCTCGGCAGCTACGGCACCCGCGGCGTCGGCTACGACGTCGACTACCTGCGCTACCAGATCGCCCGCGAGATCGGCGTGACCCAGGACTGGCCCGTGGTCATCGTCGGCATCGGCAACCTCGGGCACGCCCTGGCCAACTACTCCGGGTTCCGCAGCCGGGGCTTCCGGGTGGTGGCCCTGCTCGACGCCGACGAGACCCGGCACGGCGAGGTCGTCGCCGGGGTCGACGTCCGTGCGTTCGGTGACCTCGAGGAGATCGTCGAGACCCACGGCGTCGCGATCGGGGTCATCGCGACCCCGGCCGGCGCCGCCCAGGACGTCGCCGACCGCATGGTCGGCTGCGGCATCACCAGCATCCTCAACTTCGCACCGTCAGTGATCGTGGTGCCCGAGGGCGTCGACGTACGCAAGGTCGACCTGTCCATCGAGCTGCAGATCCTGGCCTACCACGAGCAGCGGAAGGCCAACGTGACATGAGCGTCCTCGTCGTCGGCATCTCCCACAACAGCGCCCCCGTGTCGGTGCTCGAGCGCGTCGCGCTCGACTCCGAGGGGGTCCACAAGCTCCTCACCGACGCCGCCGCGTGCGACCACGTCAACGAGGTCGCGGTCGTCTCCACCTGCAACCGGGTCGAGGTCTACGCCGACATCGAGCGGTTCCACGGCAGCGTCGAGGTGCTCTCGCGGCTGCTGCTGGCCCAGGCCGGCGACGCCGCCGAGGCGATGGTTCCCCACCTCTACGTCCACTACGACGACGGCGCGGTCGCCCACCTGTTCCAGGTCGCCTCCGGGCTCGACTCGATGGCCGTCGGCGAGGGCCAGATCCTCGGTCAGGCGCGCGAGGCGCTCCGCCTGGGCCAGGAGGTCGGCAGCATCGGCCCGGCGCTCAACTCGTTGTTCCAGCAGGCGCTGCGTGTCGGCAAGCGCGCCCACGCCGAGACCGGCATCGACCGGGTCGCTCCGACCCTCATCGGTGCCGCGCTCGAGCGCTCCGCGATCGCCATCGGCGCCGTGGCCGGCAGCTACGTCGTGGTGGTGGGCGCCGGCGCGATGGCGGGACTGGCCACGGCCACCGTGAGCCGGCTCGGCGCGGGCCACGTCAGCGTGGTCAACCGCACCCCCGACCGGGCCCGGCGCCTGGCCGACGAGTACTCCGCGCACGCCGTCGCCCTGGCCGACCTGCCCGGCGAGCTGGCGAAGGCCGACGTCGTCATCACCTGCACCGGCGCGACCGGCGTGCTCATCACCAGCGAGATGCTGGCCGCCGCCCGCGGATCCCTCGCCGACCCCGCCCGCCCGATGTCGGTCATCGACGTCGCGCTGCCCCACGACGTCGAGCCCAGCGTCGCCGAGCTGCCCGGGGTGACCCTGATCGGCCTGCGTGAGCTCTCCGAGAGCCTGGCGGTCAGCGACGTGGCCGGCGAGGTCGCCGACGTACGCCGCATCGTGGGTGAAGAGGTCGCCGCCTTCCTCACCGCCCGTCGTCAGGCCAGCGTCACCCCGACCGTGATCGCCCTGCGCTCGATGGCGACGTCGGTCGTCGACGCCGAGATGTCGCGCCTCGAGGCCCGGCTGCCGCTGCTCGACGACGCGGCGCGCGCCGAGATCCGCCACACGGTGCGCCGGGTCGCCGACAAGCTGCTCCACGAGCCCACCGTCCGGGTCAAGGAGCTCGTCAACGCCGAGGGCGCCGTGTCCTACGAGCGCGCGCTCGCCGAGCTGTTCGCGCTCGACCCCGAGGCCGTCGACGCCGTCACGCGACCCAACAACGTCCCGCAGGTCGAGGCATGAGCGGCGTCGTCCGGGTCGGCACCCGTCGCAGCCTGCTCGCCACCACCCAGGCCGGCCACGTCGCCGACCTCATCCGCACCCACCTGGGCCGCGAGGTCGAGCTGGTCGAGATCACCACCGACGGCGACCGCAGCCAGGCCGACGGCACCCCCGTCACCGACCTGCCCGGCTCGGCCACCGGCATCTTCGTCGGGGCCCTGCGCGAGGCCCTGTTCGACGCGCGGGTCGACGTCGCGGTCCACTCCCTGAAGGACCTGCCGACGGCACCGGCCGACGGCATCACGCTGGCCGCGATCCCGGTCCGCGAGGACCCCCGCGACGTCGTGGTCGCCCGCGACGGGCTGACCCTCGGCGAGCTCCCGGTCGGCAGCAGGGTCGGCACCGGCTCGCCGCGGCGCGTCGCGCAGCTGCACGCCCTGGGCCTGGGCCTCGAGATCGTGGGCGTGCGCGGCAACGTCGACACCCGCATCCGCAAGGTCCGCGACGGTGAGCTCGACGGGGTCGTGCTCGCGCGCGCCGGCCTGGCCCGCATCGACCGCCTCGACGACATCACCGAGGTGCTCGACCCCCTGCAGATGCTGCCGGCGCCGGGGCAGGGTGCCCTGGCGGTCGAGTGCCGCTCCGACGACCCCCTGGCCGCCGAGCTGGCCCGCCTCGACCACGCCGCCTCGCGTGCGGCGGTCGAGGCCGAGCGCGCCGTGCTGGCCACCCTCGAGGGCGGGTGCTCCGCCCCGATCGGGGCGCTGGCCGACGTCGTCGAGGGCGACGACGGAGATGAGTTGTGGGTGAGAGCCGTGGCGCTCTCGCTCGACGGGGCCCTCTCGGTGCGGATGTCCGCATCGGGTGCCCCGGCCGACGCCGTGGGCGTCGGGACCCGGTTGGCGAGCGACATGCTCGCCGACGGTGCAGGACAGCTGAACCCATCAGCTGCGGACCCAGCCACGAACGAGCCCCCAGAGGTGCAGAACCCATGACTCGAGCCAAGACCGCCACTGCCACCGCCGGCACCGCCGCCGACCGGATCGCCCGTGCCTGGGTGTCGTTCGTCGGTAGCGGACCCGGCGATCCCGACCTGCTGACGGTCCGCGCCGTCGACCTGCTGCGCCAGGCCGACGTCGTGGTCACCGAGGTGCCCGAGCACGCGGCCCTGGTCCGCACCGTCCTCGGGCTGCCGACCCCGGTCGAGGCCGAGCCCGGCGACGACGAGGCGACCTACGAGGCCACGGCCGCGGCGCCCGGCCCCGAGCTCGTCGACGGGGGCTTCGGCGAGGACGGCCAGCCGCTGACCCACGCCAACCGCGCCAAGATCGTCCTCAAGCAGGCCAAGCGAGGGCTGCGGGTGGTCCGGCTCCTGGCCGGCGACCCGTTCCTGTACGCCTCGGGTCCCGAGGAGGCGCAGGCCTGCGCCAAGGCCGGTGTCGGGTTCGAGATCGTCCCCGGGGTCTCCTCGGTGGGTGCGGTCCCGGCGTACGCCGGCATCCCGCTGACCACCAAGGACCACCGCGAGGTCGCGGTCGTCACCTGCGGCGACAACGCCGCCTCGCGCGTCGACTGGAGCCAGTACGCCGACGGCCGCACGCTGGTGCTGCTGTCCGCGGTGGGTCAGATCGGCGAGATCGCCAAGGCCCTGGTCGCCGCCGGCCGCTCCGCGCAGACCCCGGTCGCGATGACCCGGGTCGGCACGACGACCGAGCAGCAGACGCTCACCTCGACCCTCGAGCACGTCGCCGCCGACGCCCGGGCCGCCCGGATGGCGCCGCCCGCGGTCGTCGTCGTCGGCGAGGTCGTCGACCTGCGCTCGACGCTGTCGTGGTTCGAGACCAAGCCGCTGTTCGGCTGGCGCGTGCTGGTGCCGCGCACCAAGGACCAGGCCGCCTCGCTGTCCCTGGGCCTGCGCGGCTTCGGTGCCGTGCCCGAGGAGGTCCCGACGATCTCGGTCGAGCCGCCGCGCAACCCGCTGCAGATGGACAAGGCCGTGCGCGGCCTCGTCGAGGGCCGCTACGAGTGGATCGCCTTCACCTCGGTCAACGCCGTGCGCGCCGTGCGCGAGAAGTTCGAGGAGTACGGCCTCGACGCCCGCGCCTTCTCGGGCCTCAAGATCGCCGCGGTCGGCGACAAGACCGCCGCCGCCATCGCCGCCTGGGGCCTGCGGGCCGACCTGGTGCCCTCGGGTGAGCAGTCGGCCGCCGGCCTGCTCGCCGACTGGCCCGAGTACGACGAGGTCCTCGACCCGATCAACCGGGTCTTCCTGCCCCGCGCCGACATCGCCACCGAGACCCTGGTCGCCGGTCTGGTCGACCTCGGCTGGGAGTGCGACGACGTCACCGCCTACCGCACGGTGCGGGCCACCCCGCCGCCGGCGCCGGTGCGCGACGCGATCAAGTCGGGCAAGTTCGACGCGGTGGTCTTCACCTCGTCCTCGACGGTGCGCAACCTCGTCGGCATCGCCGGCAAGCCGCACCCCTCGACCATCATCGCCGTGATCGGGCCCGCGACGGCCAAGACCGCCGAGGAGCACGGCCTGCGCGTCGACGTCCTGGCGCCCAAGCCCGACGTCGACGTGCTCGTCGAGGCCCTGGCCGACTTCGGCGCCTCCCGCCGGGCGTCGCTGGTCGAGTCCGGTGAGCCCGTCACCAAGCCGTCGGACCGCAAGCCGGCGGCGCGCCGGTCGTCGCGGGCCAAGGCCTGAGCCAGGTGGGAGATTCACCGCTGAAGCGGTGAATCTCCCACCTCTGCGACGAAGGATCGTCGCAGAGGTGCCAGTTCCGTCCAGGAGGTCCGTGTGAGCAGCGAGTCCGTGGTTCCGCCCGTCGTCCGTCCCCGGCGTCTGCGCACGACGCCGGCGCTGCGCCGCAGCGTCGCCGAGACCTCGCTCGAGGCGCGCCAGCTGATCCTGCCGGTGTTCGTGCGCGAGGGGCTGAGCGAGCCGCACCCGATCTCGTCGATGCCGGGCGTCGTCCAGCACACCCGTGACTCCGTACGCCGGGCCGCGGCCGAGGCGGCGGAGCTCGGGCTCGCCGGGATCATGCTGTTCGGGATCCCCGAGCACAAGGACGCCATCGGCTCCGGCGCCGTCGACCCCGACGGCATCCTCAACCGGGTCATCGCCGACGTCGTGGCCGAGGTCGGCGACGCGCTGCCGGTGATGGCCGACCTGTGCCTCGACGAGTTCACCGACCACGGCCACTGCGGGGTGCTGACCGCCGACGGCCGCGTCGACAACGACGCGACCCTCGAGATCTACGCCGAGATGGCGCGTGCCCAGGCCGCCGCCGGGGTCGACCTGGTCGGTCCCAGCGGCATGATGGACGGCCAGGTGGCGGTCGTGCGCGCCGCGCTCGACGGCGCCGGCCACACCGACGTCGCGGTCCTGGCCTACTCCGCGAAGTACGCCTCCGCCTTCTTCGGCCCCTTCCGCGAGGCCGTCGACTCGTCGCTGCAGGGGGACCGCCGCACCTACCAGCAGGACCCCGCCAACGGCCGCGAAGGCGTGCGCGAGGCCCTCCTCGACGTCGCCGAGGGCGCCGACATCGTCATGGTCAAGCCCGCCCTGGCCTACCTCGACGTGCTGCGCCGCGTGCGCGACGCCGTCGACGTGCCGGTGGCGGCCTACAACATCTCCGGCGAGTACTCCATGGTCGAGGCCGCCGCCGCCCACGGCTGGATCGACCGCGAGGCCGCCATCTGGGAGACCCTCATCTCGATCCGGCGCGCCGGGGCCGACCTCGTGCTGACCTACTGGGCCGCCGAGGTCGCCGGCTGGCTCTAGACCGACCCCTTTCTCCACAGGACGACGTCGACCCGTCGCGTAGACGCGACGGGTCGACGTGGTTGTCCCACAAAACGAGATCGACCCGTCGCGTAGACGCGACGGGTCGACCTCGTGAGGCTCAGGGCTTGGTGGTGTAGTCCTCCACGCACTGGTCGAACGGGTCGTCGTTGCGCAGCAGGTTGTCGACGTAGCCGTCGAGGGTGCACTGCACGATGGCCTGGGCCAGCGTCAGCACGTCGTCGACGGGCGCGACGCTGGTCTCGGGCAGCGGCGGGACGGTGACCGGGGGCAGCGAGGGGAGCGGGAGCGTCGGGGTGCCGCCGTCGGTGGGGGGCTTGGTCGGCTCGCTGGTCGGCTCGTCGGTGGGCTCGTCGGCGGGCTGCTGGGGCTCGACCGGGGCGGCGGTGGTGTCGCCGCCGCCGTTGCGGGGGCCGTCGCCCCGGGCCGGGGGCGGGGTGTAGCTCGGGTCGGGGCTCAGGAAGCCGGCAGCGGTGGTGCCGTCGGGGACCTGCATGAAGTCGCCGTCGAGGTAGGCGTCCATGATCGACAGGACCAGGTCGACGTAGGTGTCGGAGTGGTTGTAGCGGTAGACGCTGGCGCGCTGGCCCGAGAGCGTCGACAGGTCGTCGTCTCCGGAGCAGAGGTAGACGGCCGTGGCGAGCGAGGCGTCGTCGATGTCCTGCGGGTTGCGGACGCCGTCGTTGTCGGCGTCGACGCCCACGACCGACCAGGTCGAGGGGATGAACTGCATGGGGCCCGCGGCGCGGTCGAAGACGGTGTCGTCGTCGTACTGGCCGGCGTCGGTGTCGCGGATCAGCTGGGTGTTGTTCCGGCCGTTGAGCGGCGGGCCGAGGATGCCGGGTCGGGCCAGGCCGTCAGCGTCGAGGGCGCTGCCGCCGAAGCGGCCGTGGTTGGACTCCACGCGTCCGATCGCCGCGACCAGCTGCCACGAGAGCCGGCACGAGGGGTCGGCGGCGTTGATCACGGTCTCGGCGCGCTGGTAGGCGGCCAGGGCCGCGGAGGGGATGCCGTTGGTCGAGGAGGTCGCCACGATCTGCTGGGCGTCGCCCTGGGGCCCGCCGACGGTGCCGGTGATGTCGTCGGTGCCCGACACCGAGGCCGGGGCCTCGATCGCCTGCGCCGGGACGCTGGAGCCGTCAGGCAGCAGACCGCCGGGGTCGGTGGTGGCGGCCGAGACGTCGGCCGCCGGCGTCACCGCGGTGGTCAGGCTGGCGGTCCATGCTGCCGACAGCAGGGCCAGCGGCACGAGTGCCGCGGCCCTCTGGATCCGGCCGAATCGCGAGGCGGACAATGTCATCTCCCTGAAGTGGTGCTCGGACAACGCGCTCCCTACCCCACGGCGCCTTGTGCGAACCCAACGAATGATCACACGTGCAAGTTACGGTCGTCACACGAACCTGTGACTATGGCCACGTCATACGGGGGTCGTCGGACCGTATCGCGCTCAGGGGCGGTCGTCCGACCCGGTCCGGCCCGTGGGCGACCACCCTTCGCGGTGACCCTGGTCCAGAGCACCACCACTCCTCGGTGACAATGAAGGAGTGACCGACGGCCCCACCGACCAGCCCGCCTCGCAGGCCCTGTTCGAGCGAGCCCGGTCGGTGATCCCCGGCGGGGTCTCCTCGCCGGTCCGCGCGTTCAACGCCGTGGGCGGCACGCCCCGCTTCATCCGCTCGGCGGCCGGTGCCTGGCTGACCGATGCCGACGGCAACGAGCTGGTCGACCTGGTCTGCTCCTGGGGCCCGATGCTGGTCGGCCACGCCCACCCCGAGGTGCAGGCGGCCGTGCAGGCCGCGGTCGCCCGCGGCACGTCGTACGGCGCCCCCACCGAGCCCGAGGTCGCCCTCGGCGAGGAGATCGTGGCGCGCACCCCGGTCGAGCGGGTCCGCTTCGTCTCCTCCGGCACCGAGGCGACGATGTCGGCCCTGCGGCTGGCGCGCGGCTTCACCGGTCGCGAGGTCGTGGTCAAGTTCGCCGGGTGCTACCACGGCCACGTCGACGCCCTGCTGGCCTCGGCCGGCTCGGGGCTGGCGACCTTCGCGGTGCCCGGAACCCCCGGCGTGCCGGAGTCGTCGACCGCGCTGACCATCGTGCTGCCCTACAACGACCGCGCGGCGGTGGCCGCGGCCTTCGCCGAGCACGGTGACCGGATCGCGTGCCTGTTCACCGAGGCGGCCGCCGGCAACATGGGCGTCGTGCCGCCCGAGCCGGGCTTCAACCGGTTCCTCGCCGAGACCTGCCGGGCCCACGGCGCGCTGTTCGTCAGCGACGAGGTGATGACCGGCTTCCGGGCCAGCCGGCAGGGCTACTGGGGCATCGACGGCGCCGCCGAGGGCTGGGTGCCCGACCTGATGACCTTCGGCAAGGTGATGGGCGGCGGCTTCCCGGCCGCGGCGTTCGGCGGCCGTGCCGACGTCATGTCGATGCTGGCGCCCGAGGGCCCCGTCTACCAGGCCGGCACCCTCTCCGGTAACCCCGTCGCCACCACCGCCGGCCTCGCGACCCTGCGCCTGGCCACCGACGAGGTCTACGCCCACCTCGACGCCGTCGGCGCGACCCTCAAGGACGCCACCACCGCTGCGCTCGGCGCCGCCGGGGTGGCCCACACCATCCAGTCGGCGGGCACCATGTTCTCGGTGTTCCTCTGCGACGGCCCGGTGCGTGACTTCGCCGAGGCCTCGCGCACCGACCAGCGCGCGTACGCCGCGTTCTTCCACGCCATGCTCGACGCGGGCGTCTACCTGCCGCCGTCGGCGTTCGAGGCGTGGTTCGTGTCCTCGGCCCACGACGACCGCGCGGTGCAGACCGTGCTCGACGCCCTGCCCGCGGCCGCTGCGGCCGCCGCCCGGTCCCAGGGGGCGGGCGCATGAGCACCCCCGACACCGTCGTCCACCTGCTGCGCCACGGCGAGGTCCACAACCCCGAGGGCGTCCTCTACGGCCGCCGCGACGGCTTCCACCTGTCCGACCTCGGTCGCCAGATGGCCGAGAAGGCCGCCGCCAGCCTGCAGCACCGCGACGTCGTCCACCTCGTCTCCTCGCCGCTGGAGCGCGCGCAGGAGACCGCGGCCCCCCTCGCCCTGGCCCTGGGGCTCGAGCCCCGTCTCGACGACCGGGTCATCGAGTCGTGGAGCAGGTTCGAGGGCCAGAGCTTCGGCGGCGGGCGCAACCCGCTCAAGCACCCGTCGCAGTGGCGCTACCTCTGGAACCCCCTCAAGCCCTCCTGGGGGGAGCCGTACGTCGACATCGTGCGACGCATGACCGCCGCCGTCGCTGACGCCCGCGAGCAGGCCGAGGGCCACGAGGCCGTCGTGGTCTCCCACCAGCTGCCGATCTGGACCACCCGGCTGCACGTCGAGAAGCGCTCCTTCCTGCACGACCCGCGCAACCGCCAGTGCACCCTGTGCTCGATCACGTCGTTGCACTTCGTCGGCGACAGGATCACCCAGATCTCCTACAGCGAGCCCGCGGGCGACCTGATCCCCGTCGGCGACAAGAACGCCCCGTTCTCCGCCGGCGGTGCCCCGCAGGAGAAGAAGCCCTCATGAGCCGGCGCCGTCTCGTCCCTGCCGCCGTGCTCGCGCTGGTGGTCCCCCTCCTGCTCAGCGGGTGCAGCGGGCTCAAGGGCACCGAGGGCGCCAACTTCGTCACCGGCGACGGCAGCATCCTCGAGATCGACCCGGCCGACCGCGGCGCGCCGGTCGAGCTCACGGGTACCTCGCTCGACGAGGAGCCGATCGACCTCACCGACCTGCGCGGCCGGGTCGTGGTGCTCAACGTGTGGGCGTCGTGGTGCAACCCGTGCCGCGACGAGGCGCCGGTGCTCGAGGCGGCCTCGAAGGAGGTCGACGCGGCGTTCGTCGGTCTGCTCTTCAAGGACCAGAACCTCGGCGCCGCCGCCGCCTTCGAGCGCGAGTTCGGCATCGACTACCCCTCGGTCGTCGACGAGGGCCAGGTGCTGGCCCTCGGCAAGTACGCGCCGACCAGCCCGCCGTCGACGTACGTGCTCGACAAGCAGGGCCGGGTCGCCGCGGTCGTGAGCGGTGCTCTGACCTCGGGGGTCACGCTCGAGGACCTCGTCACCCAGGCCGCGGGGGAGGGCCCGACCGATGGGTGACTGGTTCGGTCAGCAGGCGGCGGGCGGCTCGCTCGCGCTCGCCCTCCCGGTGGCGGCGATCGCCGGGCTCGTCTCGTTCTTCAGCCCGTGCGTCATCCCGCTGCTGCCCGGCTACCTCTCCTACGCCACCGGCCTGTCCGGCGCCGACCTCGCCGCCGGCGAGGCCGGCCGCCGCCGCGGCCGGATGCTGCTCGGGTCCCTGCTCTTCGTGCTCGGCTTCGCCGCGGTGTTCGTGCTCATCGGCACCACCATCGGCGGCGTCGGCCTGTGGCTGCGCCAGTACGGCGACCAGATCACCTTCGTGATGGGTTTCGTGCTGATCGCGCTGGGCCTGGTCTTCGCCGGCGTCGTGCCCTGGCTGCAGCGCGAGTGGCGCATCCACACCATCCCTGCCGTCGGCCTCGGGGCGGCCCCGCTCATCGGGGCGCTGTTCGCCCTCGGTTGGACGCCCTGCATCGGCCCGACGTACGGCGTGATCGTCGGCCTCACCTACACCGACGCCACCGCGGCGCGCGGCGCCGTGCTGTCGGCGGCCTACGCCCTGGGCCTCGGCGTCCCGTTCATCCTGGCCGGCGTCTTCTACGCCCGCTCGCTCGGCGCCCTGAAGTGGGTGCGACGCCACCAGCAGACGGTGATGCGGGTCGGTGGCGCGATGCTCGTGGTGGTCGGGCTGCTGCTGGTCACCGGCTTCTGGGACCAGGCGGTCCAGTGGGTCCAGGTCCGTCTCGTCGGCGGCTTCGAGGTGCCGGTATGACCAGGCGCACGACGAGGAAGGTGCGCGCGTGACCGACGTCCAGGACCGCCCCGAGGCCCCCGCGGCCGACCGCCGTCGCGCCGGCGAGCTCGGCCCGCGCGAGCTCGCGCGCTGGTCGTGGCGCCAGCTGACCTCGATGCGCACCGCGCTGGTGCTGCTGCTGCTGCTCGCCCTGGCCGCCGTGCCGGGCTCGATCATCCCTCAGGAGGGCGTCGACGCCCTCAAGGTCTCGCAGTGGAAGGCCGACCACCCGGGGCTGACCCCGGTCTACGAGCGGCTCGGGCTGTTCTCGGTCTACGACTCGGCGTGGTTCTCGGCGATCTACCTGCTGCTGATGGTCTCGCTGGTGGGCTGCATCATCCCGCGCACGTTCCACTACGTCCGCGCCATCCGGGCCGAGCCGCCGGTCGCCCCGCGCAACCTGTCGCGGCTGCCCGACCACACGTCGTACGCCACGGACGCCTCGGTCGAGGAGGTCCTCGACCGCGCCCGCCTCGTGCTCGGCAGGCGCCGCTACCGCCTGCGGCTCGACCAGGACGACGCCGTCAGCGCCGAGAAGGGCTACCTGCGCGAGGTCGGCAACCTGCTGTTCCACCTGTCGGTGATCGTGGTGCTCGTCGGCTTCGCCTACGGCTCGGTCTTCGGCTACCAGGGCGGCGTGATCGTGATGGTCGACGGGCCGCCGTTCTCCAACACCGCCGCCTCCTACGACGACTTCGACCCCGGCAGCGGGTTCGGCGCCGACGACCTCGACCCGTTCTCCTTCACCGTCGACGACTTCGACATCACCTGGCTCACCAAGGGCTCCGGTGCGGGCACGGCGCGCGAGTTCAAGGCCGCCATGACCTACCGCGAGGGCACCGACGGCGAGGAGAAGACCTACGACCTGCGGGTCAACCACCCGCTGAGCATCGGCAACACCGACGTCTTCCTCATCGGTCACGGCTACGCGCCGCGCATCACCGTGCGCGACGGCCAGGGCACCGTGATCTACGACGGCCCGACCGTGTTCCTGCCGCAGGACCCGTCGTTCCTGTCGTTCGGCGTGGTCAAGGCCGCCGGGGGTCTGTCGGCCGACGGCACGAAGACCCAGGTCGGGCTCGAGGGCCTGCTCTACCCGACGTTCTACCTCGCCGACAACGGCACCGCCGTCCGCACCCCCGCCACCTTGTTCCCCGCCCTCGGCAACCCGTTGATCTCGATGAGCGTCTACACCGGCGACCTCGGGCTCGACGACGGCGTGCCGCAATCGGTCTACCTGCTCGACACCACGAAGGCCACGCAGGTGCTCAAGCCCGACGGCAAGCCGCTGCGTCTCGACCTCAGCGAGGGCGAGACCGCGCAGCTGCCCGACGGGCTCGGGTCGGTCACCTTCGACGGCGTCCAGCCCTGGGTGCGCGTGCAGATCAGCCAGTCGCCCGGCAAGCGGGTCGCCCTCGCGGGCGTCGTGCTGGCGCTCATCGGGCTGTGCGGGTCGCTGTTCCTGCGCCCGCGGCGCGTGTGGGTCCGGGCCCGGCGCCGGGAGGGTGATGAGGGTGACGGCGAGGGTGACACCATGGTGGAGGTGGCGCTGCTCGACCGCTCGGGCGGTGCCGACCTGAGTGACGTGCTCGACGAGATCGTGTCCGAACTGCAGAAGGAGCCCCGATGAGCAACACCGCGTGGGAGGCGCTGAGCAACCAGGCGGTCGGAGCAGCCGGCATCGTCTACTTCCTCGCCCTCATCGTGCTGATCGCCGAGTGGGCCACGCACCGACAGGTCGTGGTCGCCGAGACCGCGCGCGCGACCGAGGGTGCCCGTGGCGGGGTGGCGCTCGCCGTCCGCACCGGCGGTGACGGCAGCGGCGTCGACGTCGACGCCGGCGCCAAGGAGCGACGCTCGGAGTTCCTCGGGCGGCTCGGCCTGCTGCTCACCGCCCTCGCGGCCGCGGTGCACTTCGTAGCGCTCCTGGGGCGCGGCATGGCCGCCGACCCCAACCGGGTGCCCTGGGGCAACATGTACGAGTTCACGATCTCGGGCACCTTCATCGTCGCCCTCATCTACCTGGTGCTGGTGCGCAAGTACTCCCTGGAGTGGATGGCGCCGCTGGTCGTCGCGTTCGTCGTCACGACGATGATGGTCGGCGTCATCTGGCTGCACGCCCCGGTCGCGCCGCTCACCGAGGCCCTCAACTCCTACTGGCTCGTCATCCACGTCGTGTCGGCCGTCATCGCCACCGGCGGCTTCACCATCGGGGGCATCCTGTCGATCGTCTACCTGGTCAAGCAGCGCCGCGGCGGCGACGCCGGTGCCCCTCCCGGCTCGCGGATCCCCTCGCTCGCCGTCCTCGACCGCACCGCCTACCGCGTGCACTCCTTCGCGTTCCCGGTGTGGACCTTCGCGGTGCTCATCACCGGCCCGATCTGGGCCCACGAGGCCTGGTCGCGCTACTGGAACTGGGACCCCAAGGAGGTCTGGGCGTTCATCACCTGGGTCGTCTACGCCGCCTACCTCCACGCCCGCGCCACGGCCGGCTGGAAGGGCCGCAACGCCGCCATCCTGGCCTGCGTGGGCCTGGCGACCCTGTGGTTCAACTTCATCGGCATCAACTACTTCTCCACCAGCTCCCAGCACTCCTACGCCGGCGGCGAGCTGCACTCGGTGGTCGTCTCGAGCGACGCGTCACCAGGCCCCGCCGACCTGTAGTCCGTCCCGACCGGCGTCGTACTGCGCCCGCTCACGGTGGTCGAGGAGCTTCCGCTAGGGAGCGTCACGAGACCGCCTGACCGCGGCCGACGTGGTCGGGTCGACCTGTCCCTGCGGCTGGTCGGTCTCGTGACGGTTGCTGGCGCAACCTCCTCGACCGACGTGGGGTGGCGGTCGTCGTACGGCACGGTGCTCAGTCGGTCGGGCCGGGGTCCTCGGGGTTGAGGCGCTTGCGGTCGAGGTCGCGCAGGAAATCCTCGTCGTCGTCGGGGGCCACCGCCTTGCGGGGGGCCGGACGGTGGGGACGGGTCGGGCGCTCGGGCAGCACGCCGCGCTCCTGGAACACGCGTACGAGGAGGTAGATCGCCACCGCGAAGAGGGCGAGCACGAACAGGAACCGAAGCACACCCCCAGGGTAGAGCCACCCTGGTCGCGTGGGTCGCCGGATAGGGTGGTGGGGTGAAGGACTTCGTCATCTACACCTTGCTCAGGCTCGGGCTGTTCCTGCTCACCTGGGGCGCGGTGACCGGCGCCTGGCTGCTGATCACCGACAAGGCCGCCCTCGGACTGACGTTCCTGATCGCCCTGGTGATCAGCGGCATCGGCTCCTACTTCGTGCTCGCCGTCCCCCGCGAGCGGCTCGCCCGCCACGTCGAGGCGCGCGCGAGCCGCGCCACGGCCGCGATCGAGGAGCGTCGGGCCCGCGAGGACGCCGCCGCGGACGCCGCCGAGGCCGAGGCCTCCAGAGCCGCTGACGACCAGCAGCGCTAGCGGTTCTTGCGACGCTCGAGCTGGTGGCGGATCCGGCTCTCGGGCTGCCCGAGCACCTTGGCCAGGATCTGCACCCGGAACTGGTAGGCCGCGACCAGCGCGCCGATGATCACGAGCAGCACGAGGAACTTCATGTCCTGACCGTACGCGGTCAGGCCAGCACGAGCGCGGCGCTGACCAGCACGGCCCAGGCGAGCTCGGCCACGCCGGTGGTCTGCAGCACCGGGATCAGGCCCGGCCCGGTCGCGCCGCCGAGCACGATCCGCAACCCGCGTACGGCGAGCGCCAGGAAGCCCAGGCCGACCAGCACCCACCACGTGGCGAGGGCGGCCACGACGACGACCGCGACGGCGGCGACGGCGACCAGGGCGGCGTACAGGGCGCGGGTGCGCCGGTCGCCGAGGCGTACGGCGAGGGTCATCTTGCCGACCTCGCGGTCGGTGGGGATGTCGCGCAGGTTGTTGACCACGAGGATCGCGCAGGCCAGCGCGCCGATGCCGACCCCGGCCGCGAGGGCCGCCGACGACCACGCCTGCGTCTGCACGAAGGTCGTGCCGACGCAGGCGACCAGGCCGAAGAACACGAAGACCATGACCTCGCCGAGGCCGAGGTAGCCGTAGGGCGTCGAGCCGCCGGTGTAGTACCAGGCGGCGACCACGCAGACCGCGCCCACGGCGACCAGCCACCACGCGGTGGTGGCGGCGAGCGCGAGCCCGGCGACGCCGGCGACCCCGAAGGCCAGGAACGCCGCGCGCTTGACCGCGCCGGGCGTCGCGGCCCTCGACGCGACCAGCCGCATGGGTCCGACCCGGACGTCGTCGGTGCCGCGGATGCCGTCGGAGTAGTCGTTGGCGTAGTTGACCGCGACCTGCAGCGCCAGGCTCACCACGAGCGCGAGCAGCGCCTTCCACCCGACCGCGCCGTCGTCGTACGCCGCGACGCCGGTGCCGGCGAGCACCGGGGCGACCGCCGCCGGAAGGGTGCGCGGCCGTGCTCCCTGGACCCACTCAGACGCTGTTGCCACGCACGGATTCAAGCAGGGGCGGAGCGGCTCGACGCGGGCGGGCCGTAGCCTCGGGGCGTGGACCTGCGCGCGTGGCTCGAGGCTCCGGGGGAGCCGGAGCCGCTGGTGGTCGAGACGTCCGGCTCGTCGGGCACGCCCAAGCGGGTCATGCTGCCGCGCCGGGCCGTCCTGGCGTCGGTCGCCGCGACCGAACGCCGCCTGGGCGGGTCGGGGCTGTGGGTGCTCAAGCTGCCCCCGTCGTACGTCGCGGGCGTGCAGGTCGTGGCGCGCTCGCTGGTCGCGGGGCACGAGCCCTGGACCGGCGACGGCTGGCCCTCGGGCGACGGGTGGTTCACGAGCCTGGTCGCCACCCAGCTGCTGCGGGTGCTCGACGACCCCGACCGCGGCGACGACCTCGCGGCGCTGCGCCGCGCCCACACGGTGCTGCTCGGCGGTGGACCGGTCGACCCCGCGCTGCGGGCGCGTGCGACCGAGGCCGGCGTGCGGGTCGTGGCGACGTACGGCTCGGCCGAGACGGCCGGCGGCTGCGTCTACGACGGGCTGCCCCTCGACGGCGTGGCGGTCAAGATCGACGACGACGGCCGGATCCGCATCGGCGGGCCGACCCTGTTCGTCGGCTACGAGGGCGACCCCGCGCTGACGGCGCAGAGCCTGGTCGACGGCTGGTTCGTCACCTCCGACGCCGGCCGGTTCGACGACGACGGGCGCCTGCAGGTGCTCGGCCGCGTCGACGACGTGGTGGTCAGCGGCGGCGTCAACGTGCCCGGTCCGGCCGTGGCCGCGCGGCTTCGCACGCACCCGCTGGTCGAGGCCGCCGAGGTGGTCGGCGTGCCCGACGACGAGTGGGGCAACCGGTTGGTGGCGTTCGTGGTCGGGCTGGTCGGCGAGGCCGAGGCCCGCGAGTGGGTCGCGGCCGCGCACCCGCGCTCGTGGGCGCCGCGCCAGGTCGTCGTCCTCGACGAGATCCCGCTGCTGGCCAACGGCAAGCCCGACCGCCTGCGCCTGCAGGAGCTCGCACGATGACGAGCCCGATGCGGGTGCTGTCGATCCCGATGCGCACTCGCTTTCGCGGCATCACCACCCGCGAGGTCGTGCTCGTCGAGGGGGCTGCGGGCTGGGGTGAGTGGAGCCCCTTCGTCGAGTACGACGCCGCGGAGGCCGCGCCCTGGCTGGCGTGCGCCCGTGAGGCCGCCGCCGGCGACTGGCCGGCCGCGCTGCGCACGTCGATCCCGGTCAACGTCACCGTGCCCGCCGTCGGCCCCGAGCAGGCCCACTCGATCGTGCGCGCCGGCGGCTGCCGCACCGCCAAGGTCAAGGTCGCCGAGCCCGGCCAGACCCTCGCCGACGACGTCGCCCGCGTCGAGGCCGTCCGTGACGCGCTCGGCCCCGGCGGCGCCGTACGCGTCGACGCCAACGGCGGCTGGTCGGTCGACGACGCCGTGACCGCGGTGCGCGCCCTCGACCGCGCGGCCGGTGGTCTGGAGTACGTCGAGCAGCCCGTCGCGAGCGTCGAGGACCTCGCGCTCGTACGCCGCCGCGTCGACGTCCGCGTCGCCGCTGACGAGTCCATCCGCCGCGCTGCCGACCCCTACCGCGTGCGCGACCTCCAGGCCGCCGACGTCGCCGTGCTGAAGGTGCAGCCGCTCGGCGGGGTGCGCGCCTGCCTGCGCATCGCCGAGGACATCGGCCTGCCCGTGGTCGTGTCGTCGGCCCTGGAGACCTCGGTCGGCATCGCCGCCGGCCTCGCCCTGGCCGCCGCCCTGCCCGAGCTGCCGTTCGCGTGCGGCCTGGCCACCGTGCAGCTGCTCACCGACGACGTCGCGCTGGCCCCCCTGCTGCCGGTCGACGGCGTGCTCCCGGTCGGGGTGCCGCGCCTCGACCCGGCCGCGCTCGACCGGCTGGCCGCCGCCGCCGACCGGGTGGCCTGGTGGGAGTCCCGCTACGAGGAGGTCACCCGATGAGTGCCACACAGCTGGCCCGTGACGTCGTCCAGCAGCTGCTCGACGCCGGCGTCACCGAGGTCGTCGTGGCGCCCGGCAGCCGCAACGCCCCCGTCTCGTTCGCGGTCCACGACGCCGCGCGGGCCGGGCTCGTGCGGCTGCACACCCGCATCGACGAGCGCTCGGCCGGTTTCCTCGCCCTCGGGCTGACCCGCAGCCACGCGCGCGCCGCCGTCGTGTGCACCTCGGGCACCGCCGTGGTCAACCTGCACCCGGCGGTGCTCGAGGCCGCGCACGCCGGGGTGCCGATGGTCGTCGTCACCGCCGACCGGCCCGCGCGGCTGCGCGGCACCGACGCCAACCAGACCACCGACCAGGTCGGCGTCTTCGGCCGGCTCGTGCCGACCGTCGACCTCGACGCGCCCCGGCCCCTCGACCTGGCCGCCACGGGCCCCGTCCACCTCAACCTCCAGCTCGACGAGCCGCTGCTGCCCGACGACGCCTGGACCCCGATAGTCGTGGACGTTCCGCACGGCGGGTCGTCGGTGCAGAAGGTCCACGACTATCCGGGCGTGGAGCTGCCGCTGGGCCCGCGCACCGTGGTGGTCGCCGGCGACGACGCCGGGCCCGCCGCCCGCCGGCTCGCCGAGACCGCGGGCTGGCCGCTGCTGGCCGAGCCGTCCTCGGGGGCGCGCACCGGTGACCACGCGCTGCGCTGCTACCGCTTGCTGCTCGACACCGGCCTCGGCGCGCAGGTCGAGCGGGTGGTCGTGCTGGGCCGCCCGACCCTGTCGCGACCGGTCACCCGGCTCCTGGGACGCGCCGACGTCGAGGTGCACTCGGTGCCCGCGCCCGGCGTGTGGGGCGACCGCCCCTACGCCGTCACCTCCAGCGCGCCGGCCTACACCGCACCGACCGACGACCCGGCGTGGCTGGAGTCGTGGCGCACGGCCGACCGCTCGGTCTCGCGCCAGCTCGACCAGCTGCTCGCCCGCGAGGCCGACCTGACGCCGTACGAGGTGGCGGGGGCGGTGCACCGCGCGCTCGAGCCGGGCATGCAGCTGGTCGTCGGGGCCTCGAGCCCGGTGCGCGACCTCGACCTGATGGCCCGGCCGACCGGGGTGGGGGAGCGGCGCAAGGTCGTCGCCAACCGCGGCCTGGCCGGCATCGACGGCACCGTCTCGACCGCGATCGGCGCCGCGCTCGGCCGCCGCCACGGGCCGTCGCTGGCGCTGATGGGCGACGTGACGTTCCTGCACGACAGCAACGGGCTGGTGCTCGGGCCCCACGAGCCGCGGCCCGACCTGGTGATCGTGGTCGTCAACGACGACGGCGGGTCGATCTTCACGATGCTCGAGCAGGGCGCCCCGGCCCACGCCGACCGCTTCGAGGCGCTCTTCGCCACCCCGCACGGCGTCGACCTCGGGTCGCTCTGCGCGGCCACGCGCACACCCCACACCCTGGTCGACAGCCTCGGGCAGCTCGAGCAGGTGCTGCGCAGCCCCAACGGCGGCATCGAGGTGGTCGAGGTGTCGGTACGCCGCGACAACCGCCGCGCGCTCGACGAACAGATCCGCGCCCTGCGTCCCTGACCGTCCCTGACCGTCCCTGACCGTCCCTGACCGTCCCTGACCGTCGTGACCGCGTGCCCTGGCGGCGTGCGCGAGACTGTGCCGCGTGGAGATCGCCCTGCTGCTCGTCGTGCTGGCCGTCAGCGTGCTCGTGGTCACCGCGCTGGCCGAGCGTGCCGACCTGCCGGCGCCGTTGGTCCTGATCGTGGTGGGCGTCGCGGCGTCGTACGTGCCCGGTGTGCCCGACGTACGGCTCGAGGCCGAGGTGGTGCTGCTCGGGCTGCTGCCGCCGCTGCTCTACGCGACCGCCATCCAGACGTCGCTGGTCGACTTCAACGCCAACCGGCGCTCGATCCTGCTGCTCTCGGTCGGGCTGGTCATCTTCACCGCCGCCGGGGTCGCGGTCGTCGTGCACGCGCTGATCCCCGACATCGAGTGGGCGGCCGCCTTCGCCATCGGCGCCGTCGTCGCGCCGCCGGACGCCGTCGCCGCCACCGCGGTCGGACGCCGGATCGGGCTGCCGCGCCGCATCACCACGATCCTCGAGGGCGAGTCGCTGCTCAACGACGCGACGGCGCTGGTGGCGCTGCGCACCGCGATCGCCGCTGGTGGGCTGGCCGCCTCCAGCCACGACGAGGTGACGGTGACCAGCGTGGCCCTCGACTTCGTCGTCGCCGCCGGCGGGGGCGTCGCGGTCGGGCTGCTCCTCTACGTCGTGGTCGCGCACGTGCGCAAGCGTCTCGACGACCCGTTGATCGACACCGCCATCTCGCTGGTCGTCCCGTTCGCGGCGTACGTCGTCGCCGAGGAGATCCACGCCTCGGGCGTCATCGCCGTCGTCGTGGCCGGGCTCCTGCTCGGGCACCGGGCGCCGGTCCTGCAGTCGGCGCAGAGCCGGATCGCGGAGCGGATGAACTGGCGCACCATCGCGTTCGTCCTCGAGAACGCCGTGTTCCTGCTGATCGGGCTGCAGGCCGAGACGCTGTTCTCCGACGTCGACACGCGCATGCTGTCGGGCGCCCGGATCGCGCTCGTGTGCGGCCTCACCCTGGTCGCGGTGATCGTGCTGCGGCTGGTGTGGGTCTTCCCGGCCCGGTTCCTGCTGGTGCGGCCGGGCGTCGACCCCGAGATCCGGCGGCGACCGCCGCTGGCCTACACGTTCCTGCTCGGCTGGGCCGGCATGCGCGGGGTCGTGACGCTCGCGGCCGCCTTCGTCATCCCCGAGGAGACCGAGTACCGCGAGGTGCTGCTGCTGATCGCCTTCACCGTCGTGGCCGGCACCCTGATCATCCAGGGGCTCACGCTGCCGATGCTGGCGCGCCGCCTCGAGGTGCCCTCGCCCGACCCGATGGACGACGCCCTGGCCCGTGCGACCCTGCTGCAGCAGGCGTCCAAGGCCGGCTTCCGCTACCTCAAGGAGACCGACGTCGACGACGTCCACGGCGTCGGTGCGCTGATCAAGCAGCGCATCGAGCAGCGCAACTTCGCCGCCTGGGAGCGCCTGGGCACCACCGCCGACGAGGAGACCCCCAGCGAGGTCTACAGCCGGATCCGGCTCGCGATGATCGAGGCCGAGCGCGAGCGCGTGCTCGAGATCCGGTCGCAGGGCACCACGCCGTCGGTCGTGGTCGCCGAGGTCCTCGCGATGCTCGACGTCGAGGAGTCGCTGCTCGACAGCGCCACCCAGGACCGCGCCGAGCTGCGCACCTCCTCCGTACGCCGCCCCGGCGAGGAGTGCGAGCACCTCGAGGCGTCCCCGGTGGTCGAGACCCACACCGACGGCACGTGCCCCAGCTGCGTCGCGATCGGCCACCGCTGGGTGGCGCTGCGCCAGTGCGTGGAGTGCGGCCACGTCGGCTGCTGCGACTCCTCCCCCGACCGCCACGCCACCGCCCACTTCCACGACACCGGCCACGCCGTGATGCAGTCCGCCGAGCCCGGCGAGGACTGGCGCTGGTGCTACGTCCACCACCTCACCGCCTGACCCCGCGATAGTCGTGGACGTTCTGCACGCGAACCGGACTGAAGCCACATCGGTGCAGAAGGTCCACGACTATCGGGGGCGGAGGGCTTGTTCGAGGGTGCGGGGGGCGTGGCCGGTGAGGCGGCGTACGTCGTCGCAGACGGCGGCGCAGGAGCCGTCGGCGATCGCGGTATAGGTGCTCACCCAGGCGTCGAGCTGCCAGTCGGGGGCGTCGGGGTAGGCCGCGCGGCGTGAGGCCCAGGCCTCCTCGACGGTCTCGGGCTCGTAGCGCAGCCGCAGGCCGAGCACCGCGCCCGCGCGCTCGGCGACGTCGTCGAGGGTGAGGGCCTCCGGCCCCGTGAGGGTGTACGTCGCCCCCGCGTGCGCCGCGGGCTCGCGCAGCACCGCGACCAGGACGTCGGCCACGTCGGCCCGGGCGACCGCGGCCACGGCCCCGTCGCCCGCAGGCCCGCGCAGCGCGCCGTCGGGCCCGGCGAAGGACGGCAGCACGTCGAGGTAGAAGTTGTCGCGCAGCAGCGTGAAGGCGGTCCCGCTGCTCTCGTGGGCCTCGCGCAGGGCCGCCTCGGCGTCGTGGTGGTCGCGGGCCAGGGCGAAGGTCGCGTCGGGCGCGGCCCCCACGAACGACGTGTAGACGACGTGACGCACGCCGGCGCGCACGGCCGCGGCGATGAACGTACGGTGCTCCTCGCGCCGCCGGTCGGACTCGGCCGCCGACACCATGAGCAGCACCTCGACGCCCTCGAGCGCTGCGGTGGCGGCCGCGCCGTCGGCGTACGTCGCCGTCCTCACCTCCAGCCCGAGCCGCGGCGCCCGGGTGGGGTCGCGCACGATCAGGCGCGGGCGCAGGTTGGCGAGGGCGGGGGCGACGAGGCCACCGAGGGCCCCGGTGGATCCGGTGAGGGCGAGCACCGGCTCAGCCTCGCACCATCCGCAGGTGCCGCCCCTCCGGGTGCTCCTCCTCGGCGCCGTCGAGCCCGAAGCCGTGGCGGCGGTAGAAGCCGATCGCCCGCTCGTTGCCGGCCAGCACCCACAGGTACGCCGCCCGCGCGCCGACCGCCGCCGTCAGCAGGTCGTGGCCGACCCCGGTGCCCCAGACCGAGGCGCGGGCGTAGATCGCGCGCAGCTCGAGGTCGGTAGGGGGCTCGTCGTGGCGGGGCGGGCCCGCGGTGGCGAAGCCGACCCGCTCGCCGTCGCGCTCGACCACCCACGTCGGGGCGGCTCCATCCGCCAGGTGCGTTCGCCGGCGCGCCACGGCGGCGGGACGGTCGGCGAACACCCGGTCGATGGTCGCCGGGCTCAGCAGGTCGGCGTAGGCCTCGCGCCAGCAGGCCTCGTGGAGGTCGACCAGCCGCTCGGCCTCGGCCGGCGTCGCCAGGCGGGGAGCGGTCACGGCGCGATGATAGGCAGCGACAGCGTCAGCGGCCGGTGACTCGCGGCCGCCGACACACGTCCGTAGGTTGGGCGGCATGAGGATCACCAAGTTCGGGCACGCGTGCGTGCGCGTCGACCACGCCGGCATCAGGGTCGTCCTCGACCCCGGCTCGTTCACCGGGCGCGAGGCCGTCGAGGGCGCCGACGTCGTGCTGATCACCCACCAGCACGCCGACCACTACGACGCCGACCACCTGCGCGCCACTTCCGCCCAGATCCACACCATCGGCGACGTGGCCGACGTCATCCGCGAGGAGGCGCCCGACCTCGTCGACCGGCTGCACGTGGTCACGCCGGGCGACACCCTCGACGTCGGGCTGCCCGTGCGCGTGGTCGGTGACAAGCACGCCGTCATCCACCCCGACTACCCGCGCATCCACAACTCCGGCTACCTGCTCGACCTGGCCGGCACCAAGGTCTACCACCCCGGCGACTCCCTCACCGGGCCCGGCGAGCCGGTCGACCTGCTGCTCGCGCCGGTCTCGGCGCCCTGGCTCAAGGTCGGCGAGGCCGTCGACTTCGTCCGCGAGGTCGCCGCGCCCCGCACCCTCGCGATCCACGACCGCGTCCACAGCGAGGTCGGCCTGGCGATGGTCGAGACGCACATGAACAACCTCGCCCTCGGTGACGGCCGCACCTTCGTCCGGCTCGCCGACGGCGCCGACCTGGACCTGTAGGTCGGCCGGGGCGGGCCTTCGACCCGGAGCCAGGGGTGCCGTTTCGGTGGCAGGCTAGCGTCTCGGGTGTGACGTTGAACCACGTGAGGCGAGGAAGCGGCAGTCCGCTGTTGCTGGTGCACGGGCTGGGTGCCGGGTGGCGGTCCTGGTCGCCGATCCTCGACCAGCTGGCCGAGAGCCGAGAGGTCATCGCCGTCGACCTGCCGGGGTTCGGCGAGACGCCGCCGCTGGCCGGCGAGGTCTCGGTCGCGACCCTGACCGACGCTGTCGCGGCCTTCATCCGCGAGCAGGGCCTGGACGGCGTCTCGACGGTCGGCCAGTCGATGGGCGGCCGGGTGGTGCTCGAGCTCGCGCGGCGCGGCATCGGTGGCGACACCGTGGCCTTGGACCCGGGCGGGTTCTGGAGCGACCGCGAGCTCCGTGTCTTCTCCGCCACCCTGCGCCCGTCGATCGCCCTGGTGCGTGCCCTGCGAGGCGCGCTGCCGACCCTGCTCGGCAGCCCGGTGGGACGGACCCTGCTCCTCGCCCAGCTGTCGGCGCGGCCCTGGGCGCTGTCGCGCGACACGGTCCTGCCCGACGTGCGTGGGTTGGCCGACTCCCCGTCGACCGGGGCCGCCCTGGACGCCCTGACCAAGGGGCCCAAGCAGGAGGGCGCGCCGGCCGGCACGGTGCCCGGCCGGGTCACGATCGGCTGGGGACGCCGTGACCTGGTGACCGTGCCGAAGCAGGCCGCTCGCGCAGCGGAGATGTTCCCCGATGCGGTGCTGCACTGGTTCGAGCGGTGCGGTCACTTCCCCCAGTGGGACGCGCCGCGCGAAGCGGTCCGTCTGATCCTCGCCAGCACCGACTGACGTGCGTCGTGGCGGCCGTCGGCCGCACCCGTCGCGTGGGTGGTTGCGCCCCGCGCCCGGTCACGACGAGCTGACGACGCCTCAGCCACCCAGCGCGTCGCGCACGGGCACGAACTTGGCGCCGGCCTCGGCCAGCTCGGACTCGGGGTCGGAGTCGCCGACGATCCCGCACCCGGCGAACAGCCGCACGGTCGGGCCCGACACCACGCCCGAGCGCAGTCCGAGACCCCACTCACCGTCGCCGGTGGCGTCCATCCAACCCACCGGGCCGGCGTACCGGCCCCGGGGCATGCCCTCGATCTCGTCGATCAGCGCGACGGCGACGTCGGTGGGGTGGCCCCCGACCGCGGCCGAGGGGTGCAGGGCGGAGGCCAGGGCCAGCGACGAGACGGTGCCGGCGTCGTGCACGACCCCGGTGACGTCGGTGGCCAGGTGCATCACGTTGGGCAGGTGCAGGACGAACGGCGCCTCGGGCACGTTCATCGACGAGCAGTGGGGCGCGAAGGCGACCGCGACTGAGCGGACGGCGTACTCGTGCTCCTCGAGGTCCTTCGACGAGCGGGCCAGGGTCGCGGCAAGCATCAGGTCGCGCGCGTCGTCACCGGTACGCCGGATCGTGCCGGCGAGCACGCGCGAGGTCACCAGCCCGCGCTCGCGGCGCACCAACAGCTCGGGGGTGGCGCCGAAGAAGCCGTCGACGTGGAAGGTCCAGCACGTCGGGTAGGTCTCGGCGAGGCGGCGCAGGGGCCAGCGGACGTCGATGTCGGCGTCGGCGGTGGCGACCAGGTCGCGCGCCAGGACCACCTTCTCGAGCTCGCCGGCGTTGATGCGCGCGACGGCGTCGGCGACCACCGACATCCACTCGTCGCCGTTGCGGTGGCCGTCGGAGAAGGTCAGCCCGACCGGGGGCTCGGGCGGGTCGGCCGGCTCGGGCGGGAGCGCGGCTGGTGCGAGCCCGCCGGCGGAGATCGTGGTCATCCAGGCGACGTCGCCGCGGCGGCCGACGACCACCTCGGGCACCACCAGGCTGGAGTCGCCGGGCTCGTCGGCGAAGGCCATCGTCCCGAAGCAGACCAGGCCGCTGCCGGGCTCGCCCACGTCGTCGCGCACGACGGCCCGGCCTGCGGTCTGCGACCACCAGGCGTCGGCGTCGGCGAAGCGGGTGTCGCCCGTCGTACGGACCTCGGCGGCACGGCCCCACCCGACGAGGCCCTCGCCGCGGCGCAGCCACGCGACGGGCGCGGTGGACGGGAGCAGGTCGACCAGGGCGGCGAGCCGGGTCACGTCGAGCGCGGTCGTGCGCACCACCAGGGGCACGGCGGGCCGGTCGGCGGGAGCACCCTGGGTCACGTCACGAGCCTACCGAGCGGCCCGGACCCCGCCCGTTCCCGGGCGGCTGCGATGATCGAACCCATGCGTGACAACCCCCGGACCACCGTCGTCAGCGCCCTGTTGGGCGTCGTGCTGCTGGGAGGCGTGGTCGTCTTCACTGTGCTGGTGCCCAAGCTGGGCGACGACCCGCAGTCGTCGTCCGGCTCGTCGAGCGAGTCGTCGACCGGTGGTGCCGGCGCCACGCCCGCGGGCCCGATCGACCTCCCCGACGAGCTGCCCGGCATGCTGGTGGCCGCCGACCTCGGAACTCTGCCGCCCCAGCTGGCCCAGAGCTTCCCGGCCGCCGCGGACCTGATGAAGCAGGAGGACTCGATCGCCGAGGGCCTGCAGAAGGTGTTCGGCGTCCCCGGCGCCTTCCGGCTGTACGCCGCCACCGACGCCTCCGCGGTGGCCCAGCTCACCGTCCTCGACCGGGCCCCGGGCCTGTTCACCCCCGACACCCCGCCGATCGACCCCGCGGTGATCGGGCTGGCCCGCGCCTCCTCCGAGCTGGTCAAGGTCGACGACGCCGTCTGCTCGGTCAACTACGGCGACAACTCGCAGGTGCCCGCCGGCCAGCCGATCGACCCCGCGCAGCAGCCGCAGGCGGTGCGCTGCCAGCTCGGCGCCGGCGAGCGCACCTACGAGGCCACCACGCAGGGCCTCACCGTCGACGCGACCGTCGAGCTGCTGCACGGCCTCGCCGACGCCTGAGGGCACTGGCCACCCGGTCGACCGACGACCCGGTGATCAGGACCGGTAGACGATGACCTTGTCGCCGACCGCCACCTGGTCGAAGAGGCCGGCCACGGCGTCGTAGTCGCGGACGTTGACGCAGCCGTGCGACGCGCCGTCGTAGCCGTGGGCGGCGAAGTCGGGGGAGTAGTGCACCGCCTGGCCGCCGGAGAAGAACATCGCGAACGGCATCGAGGTGTCGTAGAGCGACGACACGTGGTCGCGGCTCTTGGAGAAGACCGAGAACGCGCCCTCGCGGGTGGGGTGCTCCTCAGAGCCGAAGCGCACGTCGACGGTCAGCCGGACGTCGCCGTCGACGACCCAGCGCAGCGTGCGTGAGGTCTTGTCGACGCACAGCGCCCGACCGGTCTGGCACCGGGCGTCGAGCGGGCCGGGCACGTTGCCGCTGGCCAGCTGGTTGGTGAGCTCGGCCGCGGTCGGCTCGCTGGTCATCGACAGCAGCCGGTCCATCGTGCGCTGGTCGACCTCCCCGGTCACGGGGATCTCGCGCTTGGCCTGGAACCCCTCGACCGCCTCCCGGGTCACGTCGCCGTAGGTGCCGGTGACGTCCTGGTTGAACCAGTCGATCTGGCGCAGCCGCGCCTGCAGCTCGCGCACCTCGTCGCCGGCGTCACCGGGCGACAGCAGCGCCGGACCGGGGACGAGCTCCGGCTCGGGCGCGACGGTGGGGGCGGGCGACGGCGTGGGCGCCGGCCTCGGCGTCGGCGTGGGGTCGGGGGACGCCGTGGTCGGGTCGGCCGTCGGGCTGTCCGCCATCGTGGGCTCCGGCGTGGTCGGGTCGGCGGTCGGGCTCCCCGCGGACGGCGCGGTCTCGCGTGACGTGCCCGTGGCGCTCGGCTGGTCGTCGGCCTGCTGGGACCAGGCGACACCGAGGCCGGCGAGCGCGGCGAGCGCTCCCACGACGAGGACGAGGAGGAGGCGGCGGGCGGCGGTCATGGCGGTTCCTGTTGCTAGAGGGGCGGATGTGCCTGGAGGGATGGTGCTTCGTCGTACACCTGGGAGACGCGAGGCAGGGCCGTTTGGTTGCGACGACAGGGCTGCTCCTACGCTCTTGACGTGGCCCGCGCCGATCTCGACAAGCTCCCGTCCGACGTCCAACGCATGTTCGACGGCGTGGCCAAGCGCTACGACCTGACCAACGACGTCCTCTCGCTCGGCCAGGACCGTCGCTGGCGTCGCGAGGTGATCGACGCCGTCGACCCGCAGTACGGCGAGCGCGTCCTCGACCTCGCCGCCGGCACCGGCACCTCCAGCGAGCCGTTCGCCGAGCGCGGCGCCCGCGTCGTGCCGTGCGACTTCTCGTTCGGCATGCTCCAGGTGGGCAAGAAGGCCCGCCCGCACCTGCCGTTCACCGCCGGCGACGGCACCCGGCTGCCGTTCGCCGACGCGACCTTCGACGCCGTCACGATCTCCTTCGGCCTGCGCAACATCGTCGACCCGCTCGCCGGCCTGGTCGAGATGCGCCGCGTCACCAAGCCGGGTGGCCGGCTGGTCGTGTGCGAGTTCAGCCACCCCACGTGGGCGCCGTTTCGCACCGTCTACGTCGAGTACCTCATGAAGGCCCTGCCGCCGGTCGCGCGGGCGGTGTCGTCGGCGCCCGACGCCTACGTCTACCTCGCCGAGTCGATCCGGGCCTGGCCCGACCAGGCCGCCCTGGCCGCGCTCATCGCCGAGGCCGGCTGGACCTCACCGGAGTGGCGCAACCTGTCCGGCGGCATCGTCGCCCTCCACCGGGCAAGCGCGTAGCCGAGCGCGAGGAACGAGCGCTCGGCGTCACGCGCGCAGGTCGAGCGACAGGCGCGTCGAGACCACCGCAGCCGGAAGCGCGACCGGGCTGCAGCCTCGAGGCGTCAGGTGCTTCGGTGTGTCACTGCTGCTGCGACCGCGCGATCAGCTTGTGGCCCAGGGTCCCGGCGGAGTTGGCGTCGAGCAGGTTGGTCTGCGACTCGATCAGGCGCAGCAGCGCCGAGTCGGCGCGCAGCAGCTCCGACGACTGCATCAGGATCGTGCCGGCGCCGGTGAAGTCGTACTGACGCTCCTCGCCCGACTCGCGTCCGAACATGCCCTGGATGCCGGCCATGAACGACTGCGCCATCCAGTTGTGGTCGTAGTGCACCGACGGCGAGGGGCAGTCGGCCCAGCCGAGCAGGGCGTCGGGGTCGGCACGGAAGGGCGGCTCGACGAAGATGACCGGGCCGACCGACGAGGCCAGGAACTTGCCCGTGCCGATCAGGGTCAGGAAGCCCGGCACGATCGACTGCTTGAGCTCGAGGCCGGTCTCGAAGGCCAACAGGTTCTTGGCCTTGATGGTCAGGTTGCCGACCTCGAGGTCGTAGGAGTTGATGTCGTTGCCGCGGTCGCCGATGACGAGCTTGCCCTGCCCCGAGGCCACGACCCAGTCCTGGGTGTAGAGCGGGGAGGAGAAGCGGGAGGCGACCCAGGCCGCCCGCGACGCGAACGCCGCCACGCCGGAGAAGTCGACGTTGCCGTAGTAGGCGATCATGGCGCCGGCGGCCGTGAACCACTCGCCGTCGAGGTCGATGCAGAACGAGTAGCTGTTGACGTTGTCGTTGGACGGCAGCGTCCGGGCGTCGTAGACGGTCGAGCCGCCGGGGCCGTCGACAGGGATGGTGATCATCAGAACTTCTCCTCCGAGGCCTGGATGTAGACCCGGCCGTGGCCGGTGCAGTGCAGCTGGGTCGCCTCGCCGGAGCCGCGACCGACGACGTCACGGACGCCGGCGCTGATCTTGAAGTCGATCTGCAGTGCTCCCACGTGGCCGACGTAGGCCTGGGGGTCGACGCCGACCATGCCGCTGCCGTCGACCGGGATCTCGAACGTCCCGCCGTGCGACAGCAGCGCGACCGAGCCCGTGCCGCTGACCTTGGTCGTGAACAGGCCCTGGCCCGACATCGCGCCGCGCACGGCCTGGCGGACACCGCCCGAGCCGATCATCTCGACCGAGGTCGACAGGTGGGCGTGGTGGGCGAGCAGCCGGTCGGCCTCGACGGTGAGCGTCTCGTTGTGCAGCTGCACGAGCGTGACGTAGAGGCCGCGGAAGCCGTAGTAGGCGTTGCCTTGTCCCTCGGCGACCATCATCGCGACGCTCTCGCCCTGCATGGCCCGGCCGACCATCCCGCCGACGCCCCCCGGGCCGCTGATCGGGCGGAAGGTGACGCCACCGGAGTAGCCGAGCATCGCGCCGCGGCGGGCGATCACCTCGCCGCCGGGGGAGACGTCGGTGCGCACGACTTTCTTGTTGACTTGCTCGAACGCTGCTCCGTTCACGGCTGGCTCACCTCTCCGCGGGCTGGATGTAGACGGTGCCCTGGCCCTCGAAGCGCAGGCTGAACGGCTCGCCGCCGCCCTCGCCCACGAGGCTGCGCCAGGTCACGCCGGAGACCAGCGACATCTGCATCTGGCCCGTGCTGGCGACGTAGGCGTCGGGGTCGACGACCAGAGGCATGCCGGGCGCCACGGCCAGCGGGATCAGCGGACCGTCGGACATGATCGCGCACTGGCCCGAGCCGGTGACACTGGTCGTGGCGAGGCCCTGCCCGGAGGTCATGCCGCGCAGCCCGGCGAACTGCACGTCGAGCTTGAGCCCGTCGGTCACGGCCAGGATGTGCTCGGACTCCACGGTCAGCTTGTCGTTGTCGAGCACCACGACGGTGACGTCGAGGGCGTCCTTGGCGAGGTAGACACGGCCCTGGCCCTGGCACTCCATCAAGGTGATGCTCTCGCCGGCAACCCGCTGGCGCACGGCGGCGCGGAAGCCCCCGCCGCCGCCCATCCCGGCGTGCTTGAAGCTGATCGCCCCCGTGTAGGCCACCATCGCGCCCTGGGCGGCTCGCACGCTGTCGCCGCTCAGGTCGGCATGCAGCACTTTCTTGTCAGCGGTGAGGGTCGCCACCGGGCCTCCGATCGTGGGACGGGCAGGTACGTCGCAGGCGCACCTTAACCACGGGAGGGCCCCGGATGCTGCGACGGGCGGATGACGTCGCGGTGACGGCGCGGCACAGTGACCGCGGGCCAATTAGGACATGGCGTCGTCACGTAAAGCGGCCCGGTGGAGCCGGGTTTCGCCGCTCCAGACCCCGGTGTGACGTGCAACGCTCGGAGTGGCAGTATGACGCCGAGCGCACCTCGTGATTCAGTTCACAAAGTCACAAGAATCACACGTCATCCCGGTACGCCGACCTCGAAGGGATCTTGCGGATGGACCTCTACACCCCCGTCCTCGTCCTGGCGGCCCTGGCCGCGATCTTCGCCGTCGGCTCGATCGCGACCAGTGCGTTCGTGGTCGGGCCCAAGCGCTACAACCGCGCCAAGCTCGACTCCTACGAGTGCGGCATCGAACCCACGCCGCAGCCGGTCGGCGGCGGCCGCTTCCCGGTGAAGTACTACATCATCGCGATGCTCTTCATCGTCTTCGACATCGAGATCATCTTCCTCTACCCCTGGGCCGTGAACTTCGACGCGATGGCCGTCTTCGGGTTGGTCGAGATGGTCATCTTCATCGCCACCGTCTTCGTCGCGTACGCCTATGTCTGGCGCCGCGGCGGACTCGACTGGGACTGAGCAGGAGGGACCACAGGCACATGGGTATCGAAGAGAAGCTGCCGAGCGGGGTGCTGCTCACCAGCGTCGAGGGGCTGGCCGGCTACATGCGCAAGGCCAGCTTCTGGCCCGCGACGTTCGGCCTGGCCTGCTGCGCCATCGAGATGATGACCACCGGCGGCCCCAAGTACGACCTGGCGCGCTTCGGCATGGAGGTCTTCCGGGCCAGCCCGCGCCAGGCCGACCTGATGATCGTGGCCGGCCGGGTGAGCCAGAAGATGGCCCCGGTGCTGCGCCAGATCTACGACCAGATGCCCGAGCCCAAGTGGGTCCTGGCGATGGGCGTGTGCGCCAGCAGCGGCGGCATGTTCAACAACTACGCGATCGTCCAGGGCGTCGACCACGTCGTCCCCGTCGACATGTACCTCCCCGGCTGCCCGCCGCGGCCCGAGATGCTCATCGACGCGATCCTCAAGCTGCACGACCAGGTCCAGGCCATGAAGCTCGGTGCCAACCGCACCGCCCAGATCGCCGAGCTCGAGACCTCCGCGCTCACGGCCCTGCCGACCTCCGAGATGAAGGGTCTGCTGCGCTGAGATGAGCGACGAGGACAAGACCACCGGCCCCGACCAGGCTGACGGCAAGACCCCGGCGACCACCGACGAGGAGGTGCGCGCCGTCGGCGCCCGCACCGGCATGTTCGGCGTGCGCGGCAGCGGCGACACCAGCGGCTACGGCGGCCTGGTCGCCCCGATCGTCTACCCCGGGGCGGCGCAGCGGCCCTTCGGCGGCTGGTTCGACGAGGTCGCCGACGCCCTCGAGACCGTGACGTCCCTGGGCCGGGTCGTGGTGCACCGCGGCGAGATCACCTTCCACGTGCGACGCGAGGACCTCCTGGCGACCGCCCGACACCTGCGCGACGACCCGCGGCTGCGCTTCGAGCTCCTCACGGGCGTCAGCGGCGTCCACTACCCCGATGACGCCGGCGCCGAGCTCCACGCGGTCTACCACCTGCTCTCGATGACCCACAACCGGCGCATCCGCCTCGAGGTCGGCGTCCCCGACGCCGACCCGCACCTGCCGTCGGTCGTCGCGGTCTACCCCACCGCCGACTGGCACGAGCGCGAGACCTGGGACATGTTCGGGATCGTCTTCGACGGCCACCCCGCCCTGACCCGCATCCTCATGCCCGACGACTGGCCGGGCCACCCGCAGCGCAAGGACTACCCCCTCGGCGGCATCCCCGTCGAGTACAAGGGCGGCACCATCCCGCCGCCCGACCAGCGGAGGAGCTACAACTGATGGCCACCACCGACAACAACGACGTCTACGCCGGCACCAACGAGACGACCGAGGGCAAGGTCTTCACCGTCACCGGCCGCGACTGGGACGAGATCGTCGAGGGCCTCTCCGGCGTCGAGGGCGTCGAGGAGCGGGTCGTGGTCAACATGGGGCCCCAGCACCCCTCGACCCACGGCGTGCTGCGCCTGATCCTGGAGATCGAGGGCGAGACGGTCACCGAGGCCCGTTGCGGCATCGGCTACCTGCACACCGGCATCGAGAAGAACATGGAGTTCCGCTCCTGGGTGCAGGGCACCACCTTCGTCACCCGCATGGACTACCTCTCGCCGTTCTTCAACGAGGCGACCTACTGCCTGGGGGTCGAGCGCCTGCTCGACATCGAGGACCAGATCCCCGAGAAGGCCTCGGTCATGCGGGTCCTGCTCATGGAGCTCAACCGGATCTCCTCCCACCTGGTCTGCATCGCCACCGGCGGTATGGAGATCGGTGCTCTCACCGTGATGACGATCGGCTTCCGCGAGCGTGAGCTCGTGCTCGACCTGTTCGAGCTGATCACCGGCCTGCGCATGAACCACGCCTTCATCCGCCCCGGCGGCGTCGCCCAGGACCTCCCCGTCGGGGCCCTCGACGAGATCCGCGGCTTCGTGGCGCTGATGAAGAAGCGCCTGCCCGAGTACGCCGCCCTGTGCAACGCCAACCCGATCTTCAAGGCCCGCCTCGAGGGCGTCGGCCACCTCGAGCTCGACGGCTGCCTGGCGCTCGGCCTGACCGGCCCGCCGCTGCGGGCGACCGGCTACCCGTGGGACCTGCGCAAGAGCGAGCCCTACTGCGGCTACGAGACCTACGACTTCGACGTCCAGACCTGGGACACCTGCGACGCTTACGGGCGCTTCCGGGTGCGGCTCAACGAGATGTGGGAGTCCCTGAAGATCGTCGAGCAGGCCGCCGAGCGGCTGGCCGCGCTCGAGGGCGCACCCGTCATGGTCGCCGACAAGAAGATCGCCTGGCCCAGCCAGCTCGCGATCGGCAGCGACGGCATGGGCAACAGCCTCGACCACATCCGCCACATCATGGGCGAGTCGATGGAAGCCCTCATCCACCACTTCAAGCTCGTCACCGAGGGTTTCCGGGTCCCGCCGGGCCAGGCCTACGTTCCGATCGAGTCGCCCCGCGGCGAGCTCGGCGCCCACGTCGTCTCCGACGGCGGCACGCGTCCGTTCCGCACGCACTTCCGCGACCCCTCGTTCACCAACCTGCAGGCCACCAGCGTGATGAGCGAGGGCGGCCAGGTCGCCGACGTCATCGTCGCCATCGCCTCGATCGACCCCGTGATGGGAGGTGTCGACCGATGACACTGTCCACCGAGACACGCGCCGAGCTTCTCGAGATCGCGGCGCGCTACCCCGAGAAGCGCTCCGGCCTGCTGCCGATGCTCCACCTCGTGCAGTCCGCCGAGGGGCGGATCACCCCCGAGGGCATCGAGACCTGCGCCGAGATCCTCGAGATCTCCCCGGCCGACGTCAGCGGCGTCGCGACCTTCTACACGATGTACAAGCGCAAGCCGGTCGGTGACTACCACGTCGGGGTCTGCACCAACACGCTCTGCGCGGTCATGGGCGGCGACGAGATCTTCGCCCGCCTCAAGGACCACCTCGACGTCGGCAACGACGAGACGTCCGAGAAGCGCCCCGGCGACCAGGCGCAGGTCACCCTCGAGCACCTCGAGTGCAACGCGGCCTGCGACTACGCCCCCGTGGTGATGGTCAACTGGGAGTTCATGGACAACCAGACCCCGCAGTCGGCTGTCCAGCTGGTCGACGACCTGCGTGCCGGCGTCGAGGTCCACTCCACCCGTGGTCCCCGCCTGTGCACCTGGCGCGAGGCCGAGCGGGTGCTCGCCGGCTTCAACGACGGCCTCGCCGACGAGGGCCCCGCGGCCGGACCCGCGTCGCTCGTGGGCCTGGGCATCGCGCGCGAGCGCGGCTGGACGGCGCCCGAGGGCGAGCGCAGCCCCCGTGCGGTCGACGCGGCTCCCGCCGTACCCTCCGAGCCCGCGGACGCGCCCCGGGCCGCGGCCGAGACCGACGACGGCGTCGCCGAGGCCGCCGCCGTCGAGCAGGACAGCCCCACCAGCAAGACCGCGGCGGACAAGAAGGAGGCGGACTGACGTGACTGACGTGACTGGTTCCATCGACACCCTCACCCCCGTCCTGACCCAGGACTGGGACGCCGAGCGTTCCTGGACGCTCGAGACCTACACGGCCCGTGGCGGCTACCAGGCGCTCGACAAGGCGCTGGGCATGGCCCCCGACGACATCGTCGCCGCGGTCAAGGACTCCGGCCTGCGCGGTCGCGGCGGCGCGGGCTTCCCGACCGGCATGAAGTGGTCCTTCATCCCGCAGGACAACCCCAAGCCCAAGTACCTCGTGGTCAACGCCGACGAGTCCGAGCCGGGCACCTGCAAGGACACCCCGCTCATGATGGCCTCGCCCCACCTGCTGGTCGAGGGCGTCATCATCAGCTCGTTCGCCATCCGCGCCAACCACGCCTTCATCTACGTGCGCGGCGAGATCCTCCACGTCATCCGGCGCGTGCAGGCCGCGGTCGCCGAGGCCTACGCCGCGGGCCACCTCGGCAAGAACATCCATGGCTCCGGCTACGACCTCGACGTCGTCGTGCACGCCGGTGCCGGCGCCTACATCTGCGGCGAGGAGACCGCCCTGCTCGAGGGTCTCGAGGGCCGCCGCGGCCAACCGCGCCTGCGCCCGCCGTTCCCCGCCGTGGCCGGCCTCTACGCCTGCCCGACCGTCATCAACAACGTCGAGTCGATCGCGTCGGTGCCCAGCATCGTGGCCAACGGCGCCGGCTGGTTCGCCTCGATGGGCACCGAGAAGTCCAAGGGCTACGGCATCTTCTCGCTCTCGGGCCACGTCACCACGCCCGGGCAGTACGAGGCCCCGCTCGGCATCACCCTGCGCGAGCTGCTCGACCTCGCCGGCGGCGTACGGCACGGCCACGAGCTGAAGTTCTGGACGCCGGGTGGCTCCAGCACCCCGTTGCTCACCGCCGAGCACCTCGACATCCCCCTCGACTTCGAGGGCGTCGCCGGTGCCGGGTCGATGCTCGGCACCCGCGCCCTGCAGGTCTTCGACCAGACGACCTGCGTCGTGCGCGCGGTGCTGCGCTGGACCGAGTTCTACAAGCACGAGTCCTGCGGCAAGTGCACGCCGTGCCGAGAGGGCACCTGGTGGTTGGTGCAGACCCTCGGCGCGCTCGAGCGCGGCCAGGGCAACGAGGCCGACCTCGACCTGCTGCTCGACCAGTGCGACAACATCCTGGGCCGCTCGTTCTGCGCGCTCGCCGACGGGGCGACCAGCCCGATCGTCAGCTCGCTGCAGTACTTCCGCGACGAGTACGTCGCCCACCTCACCCACGGCGGCTGCCCCTTCGACGCCTCGGCGTCGACGGCCTGGGCCGGCGCCCTCACCGGAGCATCCACGTCATGACGACGACCCCCGACAAGACCGACCTGGTCAGCGTCACCATCGACGGCATCCAGGTCGACGTCGCTCCCGACACCCTGGTGATCCGGGCCGCCGAGCAGGTCGGCGTCCAGATCCCGCGGTTCTGCGACCACCCGCTGCTCGCCCCCGTCGGGGCGTGCCGGCAGTGCCTGGTCGACGTCCCCGACGCCGGCAACGGTCGCGGCTTCCCCAAGCCGCAGGCCGCGTGCACCCTGCCGGTCGCGCCGGGGATGGTCGTCAACACCCAGGCCACCAGCGAGGTCGCCGACAAGGCGCAGCAGGGCATCATGGAGTTCCTGCTCATCAACCACCCGCTCGACTGCCCCGTCTGCGACAAGGGCGGCGAGTGCCCCCTGCAGAACCAGGCGATGAGCAACGGCCGCGGCGAGTCCCGTTTCGTCGGGTCCGGTGCCGGTGGGGTCAAGCGCACCTTCCCCAAGCCGATCAACCTCTCGCCCCAGGTCCTGCTCGACCGCGAGCGCTGCATCGTGTGCCAGCGCTGCACGCGGTTCGCCGAGCAGATCCCCGGCGACCCGTTCATCGCGCTGGTCGAGCGCGGCGCCCAGCAGCAGATCGGCATCGCCGACAACGCGCCGTTCCTGTCCTACTTCTCGGGCAACACGATCCAGATCTGCCCCGTCGGAGCCCTCACGTCGGAGTCCTACCGCTTCCGCTCGCGCCCCTTCGACCTCGTGTCGAGCCCGTCGATCGCCGAGCACGACGCGTGCGGGTCGGCCATCCGCGTCGACCACCGGCGCGGCAAGGTCATGCGCCGGCTGGCCGGCAACGACCCGGAGGTCAACGAGGAGTGGATCACCGACAAGGACCGCTTCGCCTTCACCTACGCCGTCGAGCCCGACCGGCTGACCTACCCGCAGGTCCGTGACGAGGACGGGTCCCTGCGCCCGGCGTCGTGGCCCGAGGCGTTCGCCGTCGCGGCCCGCGGTCTGCGCGCTGCCGGCTCGGTCGGGGTGCTGACCGGCGGCCGGCTGACCGGGGAGGACGCCTTCGCCTACAGCAAGTTCGCCCGCGTCGCGCTCGGCACCAACGACATCGACTTCCGGGCCCGGCCCCACTCCGCCGAGGAGGCCGAGTTCCTCGCGGCCCACGTCGTCGCGACGGGCCCCGAGGGCGGGTCGGTGACCTACACCGACCTCGAGACCGCCTCCACCGTGGTGCTGGTGGGCTTCGAGCCCGAGGACGAGGCCGGGGCGATCTTCCTGCGGCTGCGCAAGGCGGCGCTCCACCACGGCACCCGGGTGCTCGCGATCGCGCCGTTCACCACCCGAGGCCTGCGCAAGATGCACGGCACCCTGGTCCCGACGGCGCCCGGCGACGAGCCGGCCGCGCTGTCCTCGCTCCTGGGCCACGCCGATCACGGGCTCGACGCGCGCGCCGTCGTGCTCGTCGGCGAGCGCCTCGCGACCGTGCCCGGCGCACTGAGCGCCGTGGCCGAGCTGGTCGCCAAGAGCGGTGCCCGGCTGGCCTGGGTCCCGCGGCGCGCCGGCGACCGCGGCGCCCTCGAGACCGGTTGCCTGCCGGGGCTGCTGCCCGGTGGTCGACCGGTCTCCGACGCAGCCGCACGCGTCGACGCCGCCACCTCCTGGGGCGTCGACAGCCTGCCCGAGACGCCGGGGCGCGACGGTGACGCGATCGTCGCCGCCCTGCTCGCAGGCGACCTCGGCGGGCTCGTGATCGGCGGCGTCGACCCGCACGACACGACCGACCCCGCCGCCACGACCGCGGCGATCGCGGCCGCCTCGTTCGTGGTGGCCCTCGACCTGCGCGCCAGCGACGTCACCCGGGCCGCCGACGTGGTCTTCCCCGTCGCCCCGGTCACCGACAAGGCCGGCTCGTTCGTCAACTGGGAGGGGCGGGTCCGCACCTTCGACCGCGTCCTGGCCAACCCGGCCTCGCTGCCCGACCTGCGCGTCCTCGCCGGGATCGCCGAGGAGATGGGCACCCCGCTGGGGTTCCGCACCGTCGAGGACGTGTGGTCGCAGATGGAGGACCTCGGCCCGTGGGACGGCGCCCGCGCCACCATGACGCCGGTCGCCCCGACCGCGGCAGGCGCTGACGCCGACTCCCAGGGCCTGCGGCTGGCCACCTGGAAGCAGATGCTCGACAACGGCACCATGCTCGCCGGCGACAAGCACCTGGCCGCCACCGCACGGCCCGCCGTCGCGCGCGTCAGCCGGGCCGTCCACGACGCCTGCGGCCCGACCGTCACGGTCACCGGTGACCGCGGGTCGGTCACGCTGCCCTGCGAGGTCGCCGACGACCTCGTCGACGGCGTCGTCTGGCTGCCGGCGTCCTCGACCGGTCGCGGCCTGCTGGCCGACCTCGCCTCACCCGGCTCCCGCGTCACCGTCACCGGAGGCAACTGATGATCACGCTGCTCTCGACAGCCGTCCCCGCCCCGGCCGCCATGGTCGTCGACGAGGGCCTGCAGGCCTTCGGCCAGGACCCGTGGTGGGTCGTCGGGCTCAAGGTCCTGCTGATCTTCGTGACCCTGGTGCTGCTCACGCTCTTCAACATCTGGTGGGAGCGCCGGGTCGTGGCCCGGATGCAGCACCGCATCGGCCCCAACGTCAACGGGCCCTTCGGCCTGCTGCAGTCGCTGGCCGACGGCGCCAAGCTGATGTTCAAGGAGGACATCATGCCCAAGGCCGCCGACAAGGTGGTCTTCGTCCTCGCGCCTGTCCTCGCCGTGATCCCGGCCTTCGTGACCTTCAGCGTGATCCCGTTCGGACCCGAGGTGAGCTTGTTCGGCGAGCGGACGCCCCTGCAGCTCACCGACATGCCGATGGCCGTGCTGTTCGTGATGGCCATCGCCTCCATCGGGATCTACGGCATCGTGCTCGGCGGCTGGTCGAGCGGCTCGACCTACTCCTTGCTCGGCGGCCTGCGCTCCAGCGCCCAGATGATCTCCTACGAGGTCGCGATGGGCCTCTCGCTCGTCTCGGTGTTCCTCTACGCCGGGTCGATGTCGACCTCCGAGATCGTCGCCGCCCAGAAGGACCTCTGGTTCGGGCTGGTCCTGATCCCGTCGTTCCTGATCTACGTCGTGTCGATGGTCGGTGAGACCAACCGCGCCCCGTTCGACCTCCCCGAGGCCGAGGGTGAGCTCGTCGGCGGGTTCCACACCGAGTACTCCTCGATCAAGTTCGCCCTGTTCTTCCTGGCCGAGTACGTCAACATGGTCACCGTCTCCGCCCTGGCGACGACGCTGTTCCTCGGCGGGTGGCGGGCGCCGTTCTGGATCGACGAGTTCTGGGCCGGGGCCAACGAGGGCTACTGGCCGGTGCTGTGGTTCTTCGGCAAGGTGCTGTTCTTCATCTTCGGCTTCATCTGGCTGCGCGGCTCGCTGCCGCGGCTGCGTTACGACCAGTTCATGGCCCTGGGGTGGAAGTTCCTCATCCCGATCGCGCTGGTCTGGACCCTCGCGGTCGCCACGCTGCGCGTGGGCCGCACCGAGGGCTGGTTCAGCGGCGACAACGTGCCGGTCGTGATCGGCGTCGTGGTGGTCCTGCTGATCGGCCTGTTCTTCATCGGCGGCGGCGACAAGGAGACCGTCGCCGACTACGTCGCGGCCCAGCCGCAGCCCGGGGCGTTCCCGACCCCGCCCATGCCCGCCGGAGGTGCGGTCCGAGGGGCCGCTGCTCCGCTCGTGTTCGACAGTCCCGCCCGGATGACCACGGTGGCGGGGGAGGAGGCCTGATGGCCGACGACAAGGGCGACAACAAGTCGTTCAAGGAGCAGTTCATCGACCCCGTCGCCGGGTTCGGCGTCACCTTCCGCACGATGTTCCGCAAGGTGGTGACCGAGCAGTACCCCTTCGAGAAGCTGCCGACCGCCCCTCGGTTCCACGGCCGCCACCAGCTCAACCGGTGGCCCGACGGGCTCGAGAAGTGCATCGGCTGCGAGCTGTGTGCCTGGGCGTGCCCGGCCGACGCGATCTACGTCGAGGGAGCCTCCAACGACGACGCCGGCGGCGAGCGTTTCAGCCCCGGTGAACGCTACGGCCGCGTCTACCAGATCAACTACCTGCGCTGCATCCTGTGCGGGCTGTGCATCGAGGCCTGCCCGACCCGGGCGCTGACGATGACCAACGAGTACGAGCTGGCCGACGACAACCGCGCCGACCTCATCTACGAGAAGTCCGACCTCCTCGCCCCGCTGCTGCCGGGCATGGAGCAGCCCCCGCACCCGATGCGCGAGGGCTTCGACGAGGGCGACTACTACCGCGGCGGACTCTCCACCGGAGGTGCCAAGTGATCGCGTTCTGGACCCTCGCCCCGCTCATGGTGCTCGCCGCGCTCGGCATCCTCTTCGTGCGCAAGGCCGTCCACGCGGCGCTGCTGCTCGCCGTGGTGATGATCAGCCTGGCGATCCTCTACGCCGACCTCGACGCGCCGTTCCTCTTCGCGGTGCAGATCATCGTCTACACCGGCGCGATCCTGATGCTGTTCCTGTTCGTGCTGATGCTCGTCGGCGTCGACTCGGCCGACTCGGTGGTCGAGACGATCAAGGGCCAGCGCGTGCTCGCCACCGTCGGGGGGCTGCTGCTGGGCCTGATCCTGGTGATCAGCCTGTCCCAGCTCACGCTCGGCACCGCGACCGGGCTCGACGACGCCAACGAGGGCGGCAACATCCCGGCGCTCGCCAACCTGGTGTTCTCCCGCTTCGTCTTCGCCTTCGAGGTCACCAGCGCCCTGCTGATCACCGCAGCGGTCGGCGCGATGGTGCTGGCCCACCGCGAGCGCCTGACGCCCAAGCAGACCCAGGCCGACCTGGCCGCCAAGCGGGTCCGCGACTTCGCCGACAAGGGTGCCCACCTCGGCCCGCTGCCGGCGCCGGGCGTCTACGCCCGCCACAACGCGGTCGACACTCCCGCCCTGCTGCCCGACGGCACCGCTGCGGAGTCCTCGGTCTCGCGCGTGCTCGCCGCCCGCGGCACCGTGCGGTCGGCCCCCGCCATGGCCCATGACATCGAGGACCTCAAGCGTCAGCTCGGCGTCGACACCGCGGCCCGCCCCGGCGTCACCGGCACCTCCGGTGCCGCGGCGTCGACCACCGAGGACGTCCCCGCCGAGCACGGCAAGCACGACGAGGGAGCGACCTCGTGACCGAGTACGTCGTGCTGTCGTCGATCCTGTTCACCATCGGTGCCGTGGGGGTGCTCGTGCGCCGCAACGCCATCGTGGTGTTCATGTGCGTCGAGCTGATGCTCAACGCCTCCAACCTCGCGCTCGTGGCCTTCGCCAAGCAGCACGGCAACCTCGAGGGGCAGGTGGCGGCGTTCTTCGTGATGGTCGTCGCGGCCGCCGAGGTCGTCGTCGGGCTCGCCATCATCATGACCATCTTCCGGTCCCGTCGCTCGGCCTCGGTCGACGACGCGAGCCTGCTGAAGTTCTGAAAGGTCCGACCTACATGTTCGTCTTGGAGACCGGGACCGAGATCCCAGTCGTCGCGCCCAGCGGTGCCGACGGCGTGCTCGGCCTCGTGTGGTTGGTGATCGCGCTGCCGCTGCTCGGCGCCGCGGTCCTGCTGCTCGGCGGCCGTCTCACCGACCGGTGGGGACACTGGCTCGGCACCGCCATGCCCGTCGGGTCCTTCGTGATCAGCCTGCTGATGTTCGTCGACCTGCAGGGGCGCGACGAGGAGGACCGCCAGGTCGTCAAGCACCTCTACGACTGGATCCACGTCGGTGGCCTGCGCGTCGACATGGACCTGCTCTACGACCCGCTCGCGGCACTGTTCCTGCTGCTGATCACCGGCGTCGGCTCGCTGATCCACGTCTACTCCATCGGCTACATGGAGCACGACCCCCGGCGCCGTCGGTTCTTCGGTTACCTCAACCTCTTCGTCGCAGCGATGCTGATGCTGATCCTGTCCGAGAACTATCTCGGGCTGTTCCTCGGCTGGGAGGGCGTCGGCCTGGCCTCCTACCTGCTGATCGGCTTCTGGCAGCACAAGCACTCCGCCGCGCAGGCCGCCAAGAAGGCCTTCGTCATCAACCGCGTCGGTGACATGGGCATGGTCACGGCCATCTTCCTGGCCTTCACCCTGTTCGGCTCCACGAGCTTCACCGAGATCAGCCAGCGCGCCGGTGGGGCGTCCGAGACCGCGATGACGGTCCTCGGGATCCTGCTGCTGGTCGGAGCCTGCGGCAAGTCCGCCCAGGTCCCGCTCCAGGCCTGGCTGCTCGACGCCATGGAGGGCCCGACCCCGGTCTCGGCCCTCATCCACGCCGCCACCATGGTGACGGCAGGCGTCTACCTCATCGTCCGCTCCAACTTCGTCTTCGACCGCGCCCCCGACGCGCAGACCGCGGTCGTCGTGGTCGCGGTCGTCAGCATCCTGTGGGGTGCCGCGATCGGGTGCGCCAAGGACGACATCAAGAAGGCCCTGGCCGGGTCGACGATGAGCCAGATCGGCTACATGATGCTGGGCGCCGGCCTCGGCCCCGCCGGCTACGCGTTCGCGATCTTCCACCTGCTGACCCACGGGTTCTTCAAGGCCAACATGTTCCTCGGAGCCGGCTCGGTGATGCACGGCATGGACGACGACGTCGACATGCGCCACTACGGCCTGCTCCAGAAGGCCATGCCGGTCACGTTCCTCACCTTCGCGATGGGCTACCTCGCGATCATCGGCTTCCCGGGCTTCTCCGGGTTCTGGTCCAAGGACAAGATCATCGAGGCGGCCATCGCCGACAACTGGGTGGTGGGCGTGGCCGCGATGCTCGGCGCCGGCGTCACCGGCTTCTACATGACCCGCCTGATGCTGATGACCTTCTTCTCCCAGAAGCGTTGGCGCAAGGGCGTCCACCCGCACGAGTCGCCCCAGGTGATGACGATCCCGTTGATCGTGCTCGCCGCGCTCTCGGTGCTCGGGGGCGGCCTGCTGCTCGGCAACTGGATCATCGACTGGCTGACGCCGGTGGTCGGCGAGGAGCCCGAGCACGACCTGCCGATCCCCGCCCTCGCCATCACGCTCCTGGTGCTCCTCGTGGTCGCAGCGGGCGTCGCGACCGCCGTCGCGCTCTTCCAGCGCCAGCGGGTCCCCGAGGTCGCCCCCACCGAGGTCTCGTTCGTCACCCGGGCCGCCCGCGCCGAGCTCTACGGCAACGAGATCAACGAGGGTCTCGTGGTCGGCCCCGGTCGGCGCCTGGTCAGCGGACTCCTGGTCTTCGACCGTTCGGGTGCCGACGGCCTGTTCATGGGCGGCGGGGCCACCGTGGGAGCCCTCGGCGACGTCCTGCGCAAGGTGCAGACCGGCTACGTCCGCTCCTACGCCCTGTCCGTACTCATCGGCGTCGTCCTCGTCGCCGCAGCCATGCTGGCGGTGCAACTCTAGATGCTGACCACCCTCATCCTCGTGCCGTTCGTCGGCGCCCTCCTCGTTGCGTTCCTGCCGGCCACGTCGGCGCGCTCGATCGCGCTCGGTGTCTCGGCCGGCACCCTCGGCCTCGGTGTCGCCGCCGCGGTCATGTTCGACACCGGCGACCGGGCCCTCCAGCTCACCGAGCAGGTCAGCTGGATCGAGTCCTTCGGCGTCCACTACGCCCTGGGCGTCGACGGGCTCGGCATCCTCATGGTGCTGCTCACCGTCGTGATCACCCCCGTCGTGATGCTCGCCGGGTGGGACGAGGGAGACGACAACCCGCGCTCCTACTACGCCTGGATGCTCGCGCTCGAGGCCCTCTCGCTGGCCGTCTTCTGCGCCACCGACGTGTTCCTCTTCTACGTCGTCTTCGAGGCCACGCTGATCCCGGCGTACTTCCTGGTCGGCGGCTTCGGCAAGGAGGGGCGCGGCGCGGCCGCGGTCAAGTTCCTGATGTTCCAGCTCGGCGGCGGTCTGGTGCTGCTCGCGTCGGTGATCGGCCTCTACGTCGTCTCCGCGCAGGCCGGCAAGCCCTCCTACCTGCTCACCGACCTCGAGCAGCTCGACATCTCGACCGGAGCCGGCCGCTGGCTGTTCCTCGGGTTCTTCGTGGCGTTCGCGGTCAAGGCGCCCCTGTTCCCGTTGCACACGTGGCTGGCCGACACGACCGAGAAGGCCACACCCGGGGTCTCGGTGATGCTCGTGTGCGTGCTCGACAAGATCGGCACCTTCGGCATGCTGCGCTTCTGCCTCGGGATCTTCCCCGAGGCCTCGCAGTGGGCCACCCCGGTCGTCGTCACCCTCGCGGTCGTCTCGATCATCTACGGCGCCCTGGTCGCCATCGGCCAGGACGACGTGCTGCGGCTGATCGGTCTGACCTCGCTGAGCCACTTCGGCTTCATCACCCTCGGCATCTTCGTGTTCAGCACGCAGGGCGCCTCGGGCGCGATCCTCTACATGGTCAACCACGGCATCGGCACGGCTGCGCTCTTCCTGGTGGCCGGCTACCTCATCCGCCGTCGCGGAACGACCCTCATCAGCGAGATGGGCGGGCTGGAGAAGAAGGTGCCGGTGCTCGCCGGGCTCATGCTCGTCGCCGGCCTGGCGACGCTCGGCCTGCCCGGGCTGAGCCCGTTCGTGTCCGAGTTCCTGGTGCTGCTCGCCGCGTTCGACTACGGCTGGTGGGTCGGCGCGTTCGCCGTCACCGGCATCGTCCTGGCGGCGGTCTACATCCTGTGGATGTACCAGCGGATCTTCACCGGTCCCGCCCACGGCACCCTCGACGCCCACGTGTTCGACGACGGGCACGACGGGCACGACGGACAGGGCGCCGGCGACACCGCCACCCAGGTCGCCGCGCGCACCGAGGTCATCCCCGACGCCACCCACCGCGAGGTCCTCGCCGTGGCCCCGCTGATGGTTGCGCTGGTGTTCTTCGGGTTCTTCCCGCAGCCCCTGCTCGACCTGGCCAACCCCTACGCGGAGCGCCTGCTGCAGGTCCAGGTGGGCGTGCAGGACGACCCGCCCACGGTGCCCGCACCCCAGACCGAGAGCGGCGAGTGAGCTGACGACCATGGACTTCATCAAGCCCACCATCGAGTACGCCGAGCTCTCCCCGCTCTTCATCATCTTCGGTGCCGCGATCCTCGGCGTGGTCGTCGAGGCGTTCGTCGCGCGGCCGCGACGTCACGTCGTCCAGGTCTCGCTCGCGGCGGCCGGCGTGGTCGGCGCGTTCGTCGCCACCGTGCTCGTCGGTCTCAACCTCGACGAGGTCGGTGACGGCGCGGGCCGTGGCCTCGTCGGCGCCGAGGGGTCCGTGGTCGTCGACGGGCCGGCCGTCTACCTCTGGGGCCTCATCCTCGTCTTCGCCCTCGCCGGCGTGGCGCTCTTCGCCGAGCGCAAGCTCGACGCCGGTCTCCCCGTCTTCGCAGGCCAGGCCGCCGCGATGCCGGGCAGCGAGGGCGAGCGCGAGGCCGCCAACGCGGGCCTGGCCCACACCGAGGTCTACCCGCTGGTCCTGTTCGCCGTCGGCGGGATGATGCTCTTCCCCGCGTCGGGCGACCTGCTCACGATGTTCGTGGCCCTCGAGGTGCTCTCGCTGCCGCTCTACCTGCTGTGCGGGCTGGCCCGGCGCCGGCGCCTGCTCAGCCAGGAGGCCGCGCTGAAGTACTTCCTGCTCGGCGCGTTCTCCTCCGGCTTCTTCCTCTACGGCGTCGCGCTGGTCTACGGCTACGCGGGCTCCATGGGCTTCGAGGCCATCCACACCGCTGTGCTCAACGGCTCCGACAACCGCTCCCTGCTCCTTCTCGGCATCGGGATGCTGTCGGTCGGCCTGCTGTTCAAGGTCGGCGCCGCCCCGTTCCAGGCCTGGACCCCCGACGTCTACCAGGGCGCGCCCACCGCCGTGACGGCGTTCATGTCCGCCGCCACCAAGATCGCCGCCTTCGGTGCCATCCTGCGTCTCTACTACGTGGCGTTCGGTGCCGACCGGTGGGACTGGCAGCCGATGATGTGGGCCGTCGCCATCCTCACGATGCTCGTCGGTGCGGTGGTCGCCTGCGTCCAGGGCGACGTCAAGCGGATGCTGGCCTACTCCTCGGTCGCCCACACCGGCTTCCTGCTCACCGGGGTCCTCGGCGTCCAGGCGGCCTCCGAGCTGGCCGACGGCCAGGTGACCTCGTTGCAGGCGGTGCTCTTCTACCTCACGACCTACGGCTTCGCGATCGTCGGTGCGTTCGCCATCGTGACGATGGTGCGCGACGCCAACGGCGAGGCGCCGTCGTTCGCCCGATGGACGGGCCTGGGCCGGCGCTCGCCGGTCGTGGCCGGCGTGTTCGCCTACTTCCTGCTCTCGATGGCCGGCATCCCGCTGACCTCCGGCTTCATCGGCAAGTGGGCCGTCTTCACCGTCGCCATGTCGGCAGGTGCCTGGCCGGTCGTGCTGGTCGCGATCGCGTCGAGCATCATCGCGATCTACTTCTACATCCGCTACATCCGCCTGATGTTCTTCACCGAGCCCGAGCCCGACCAGGTGCTCGCCACCGTCGCCACGCCGTCCCCGCTGACCAGCGTGACCGTCGCGTTCTGCGCGGTCGCGACCCTGGTGCTGGGCGTTGTTCCCGGCCCGGTGCTCGACCTCGCGGCGCAGGTGGGAGACTTCATCAGGTGACCAGCGACCTGGCTCTGCCGATCGACGACGAGGAGCTCGCCGAACGGTTGAGCCGGCGGATGGCCGAGGTCGAGAGAGCGCTCTTCGACCACGCCGTCAGCCCGTCCCCGTACGTCACCGAGGCGGCGCGACACCTGCTCTCGGCGGGGGGCAAGCGCTTCCGCCCGCTGCTCGTGCTGCTGGCCGCCGAGGCCGGGGCCGACCCCGGCTGCGAGGGTGTCCTCACCGCTGCCTGCGTCGTCGAGATCACCCACGTGGGCTCGCTCTACCACGACGACGTGATGGACGAGGCCGCGCTGCGTCGCGGTGCCGACTCGGCCAACTCCCGGTGGGACAACCACGTCGCGATCCTCACCGGCGACTGGCTGTTCGCGAAGTCCTCCGAGCTCACCGCCCGGCTCGGCGCCGACGCGGTCAGCATCCAGGCCGCCACGTTCACCCGCCTGGTGGAGGGCCAGATCCTCGAGGGTGTCGAGCCGACCGGCGACCCGCTCCAGCACTACCTCGACGTCGTCGCCGGCAAGACCGGCTCCCTGATCGCCACCTCCGCGCGCTACGGCGCCCGCTTCAGCGGCACCAGCCCCGAGGTCGAGGAGGCCCTGACGGCATACGGCGAGATCGTCGGGTCGGCCTTCCAGCTGTCCGACGACATCCTCGACATCGTCTCCGACTCCGAGGAGTCCGGGAAGACCCCCGGCACCGACCTGCGCGAGGGCGTGCCCACGCTCCCGGTGCTGATGGCGCTGGCCTCCACCGACCCGGCCGACGCCCGTCTGCTCGAGCTCCTGCGTGCCGACCTCAGCGACGACGCGCTGCACGCCGAGGCGCTCGGCCTGCTGCGCGAGCACCCCGCCCTCGACCAGGCCCGCGCCTATGTCGTGGCCCGGGCCCAGGAGGCCAAGGCCCTTCTCGACGTGCTGCCGCAGGGTCCGGTCCGCACGGCCCTTGAGGACTTCGCCGACGTCGTGGCGGTCCGCAGCAGCTGACGTTCAGCCGGCGGAGCTCGCCGTCGCGGCCAGCACCAGCTGGCGGCGCCGGTGGTGGAGGGCCTCGTAGGTGAAGACGGCCAGGGCGCCCCAGACCAGGACGAAGCCGAGCCACCGGCCGGCGGTCATGGTCTCGGAGAACACCAGCAGCCCGAGCGCGAACTGCATCGTCGGCGCGATGTACTGCAGCAGCCCGAGCGAGACCATCGAGACCCGGGTGGCGGCGGCGCCGAAGCAGATCAGCGGGATCGCGGTGACGATCCCGGTGGTGGTCAGCAGCAGCGCGTGACCGACGCCCTCGCTGGTGAAGTGACCGTCACCGTGCCGGCCGAGCACCACGAGGTAGCCGAGCGCGACCGGCGCGATCGCCGCGGTCTCGAACGTCAGGCTCTCGACCGCCCCGACGCCTGCGGTCTTCTTCGCCAGCCCGTAGGTGCCGAAGGAGAAGGCGAGGACCAGGGCGATCCAGGGCGGCCGGCCGTAGTCCCACGCCAGCACGCAGACGGCGGCGACACCGACGCCGAGCGCGGCCCACTGCAGCGGGCGCAGGCGCTCGCGAAGCACGAGCACGCCCATCAGGACGGTGACGAGCGGGTTGATGAAGTAGCCCAGTGAGGTCTCGACGACCCGCCCGCTGTTGACGCCGTAGATGTAGGTCGTCCAGTTGGCGGTGATGGTGACCGCGGCCAGCACCAGCAGCAGGGTGACCCGGCGGTCGGCCAGGATCGCGCGGAGGTGTGCCCGCCGGCGCAGCACGACGACCAGGACGGCCATCGTGAGCAGCGACCACACGACGCGGTGGGCGAGGATCTCGAGGGCGCCGCTGGGCTCGAGCAGCGGCCAGTACAGCGGGAACGTGCCCCAGAGCGTGTAGGCCGCGACCCCCAGCACGAGCCCGCGTCGGTCCTCGGTCACGTCGAGACTCTAGAGTCACCCCCATCAGCGGCACCCGGCGCACCCCTCGGGGTTTGCGGGGACGCCGTACGGGCAGGAGCCCGAGGTCACACCCCACCAGTCTGAGGAGTCCCCATGCGTTCGCTCCGCATCCTCGTCGCCGTCCTCGCCCTCGCGTTGACCGTGTCGATGGCGCTCGTCCCCTCGCAGGCGTCGGCCCGCGTCGACAGCCGTCCGGCCCCCGGCGTCCAGCAGGCCGGCGTCGAGAAGGCCGGCGTCGAGAAGGCCGGCGCCAGCGAGCGCGCCGCCGACATCACCGTCACCGCCCGCGTCGTCAAGCGTCGGATCAAGGCCAACCGGCCCAAGCAGCTGGTCCTCGTGGGCACGGTCACCCCCGCGCAGGGCCCGGTCTACATCCAGAAGGCCACCAAGTGCGACAAGGCCACGCGGACCTGCAACTTCAAGTTCTACCGCAAGGTGTTCCTCAAGAAGGGCTCCTACCAGGCCGTGATCGACGCGCCGCCCACGCTGCGCAGCTGGCTGTGGCGCGCCAAGGTCAAGACCAGCTTCAGCACGATCTGGCAGACCTGCACCCGGCGCCCCGAGCAGAGCTGCAAGATCCCGTACTGATCCTGAACGCCCCCCGAGCAACGCGAAGGGCCCCCGCCGTCGGCGGGGGCCCTTCGCTGTCGACGGACGCTCTGACTCGTTCCTCGTCAGACGACCGTCCAGGTATCGCCGCCGTTGATCAGGTTGGTCAGCCGCTCGGTGGGCTCGCCGGGTGCGGCGTCCTGGGCCGAGGTGACCTGGGAGCGGGCCTGGTCGTCGTAGGTCGGTCGGGCGACCTGGCGGAAGATGCCGATCGGGGTCTGGTCGAGGTAGCCCATCTCGGTGAGCCGCGAGATCGCGAACGCGGTGGTCGGGTCGGGCTGGTGGGCGTCGTGGACCAGGAGCGCCTCGGCGGGCACCTGCCCCGGCTCGGTGCCGACCTCGACGATGCGGACGCCGCCGGTCTCGGTGTCGCGGACCAGGCCCTTGGCGCCCTCGCGGCCGAACCGGACGGGCTCGCCGTGGACCAGCGGGATCAGCGCGTCGTGCTTGGTGTCGTTGTCCTTGATGGCGTCGAAGGCGCCGTCATTGAAGATCGGGCAGTTCTGGTAGATCTCGACCAGCGACGTGCCGCGGTGAGCGGCAGCGGCCGACAGCACGGAGGTGAGGTGCTTGCGGTCGGAGTCGATCGTGCGGGCGACGAACGTCGCCTCGGCGCCGAGAGCGAGCGAGACCGGGTTGAAGGGGTGGTCGACCGAGCCCATCGGGGTGGACTTGGTGACCTTGCCGGCCTCGCTGGTGGGGGAGTACTGGCCCTTGGTGAGGCCGTAGATCCGGTTGTTGAAGAGCAGGATCGTCATGTTGACGTTGCGGCGCAGGGCGTGGATGAGGTGGTTGCCGCCGATCGACAGCGCGTCGCCGTCGCCGGTGACGACCCAGACCGACAGGTCCTCGCGGGCGGTGGCCAAGCCGGTCGCGATCGACGGCGCCCGGCCGTGGATCGAGTGCATCCCGTAGGTGTTGAGGTAGTACGGGAACCGGGAGGAGCAGCCGATGCCGGAGACGAACACGATGTTCTCGCGGCGCAGGCCGAGGTCGGGCAGGAAGCCCTGGACGGCCTTGAGCACGGCGTAGTCGCCGCAGCCGGGGCACCAGCGCACCTCCTGGTCGGAGGAGAAGTCCTTGCCGGTCTGGCGGGGGGCGTCGTCGTCGAGGGTCGGGACGAGCTCGACGCCGGTGCGCAGGTCGGGCATGGGCAGGTCGGTGGCGGTCACGGTCAGACCTCCTGGGTGCTGGTAGCGGAGTCGGCGGCGGTCAGGTCGACCTCGACGCCCTCGGCCTCGGCGACGAGGTTGCCGATGGCCTCGGCGAGCTCGGCGGCCTTGAGCGGCAGACCACGCACGTGGTTGTAGCCGATCGCGTCGACGAGGTACTTGGCGCGCAGCAGCAGCGACAGCTGGCCGAGGTTCATCTCGGGCACGAGCACCTTGTCGTAGCGCTTGAGGATGTCGCCGAGGTCGTGCGGGAACGGGTTGAGGTGGCGCAGGTGGACCTGGGCGACGTGGTAGCCGGCCTTGCGGACCCGACGGCAGCCGGCGCCGATGGGGCCGTACGTCGAGCCCCACCCGATCACCAGGACCTTGGCCTGACCCGACGGGTCGTCGACCTCGAGCGGCGGCAGGGAGTCGGCGATGCGGTCGATCTTGGCCTGCCGGGTGCGGACCATCAGGTCGTGGTTGGCGGGGTCGTAGGAGATGTTGCCGTGACCGTCGCCCTTCTCGAGCCCGCCGATGCGGTGCTCGAGGCCGGGGGTCCCGGGGATGGCCCACGGCCGGGCGAGGGTCTTCTCGTCGCGTAGGTAGGGCCAGAACTCCTCGGTCTCGGTGCCGTCCTTGGCCGTCACGGTCTTGTTGGGCGCGGTGGCGAAGGCGGGATCGATGACGGGCAGGTCGTCCACGTCGGGGATCGACCAGGGCTCGGAGCCGTTGGCGAGGTAGCCGTCGGAGAGCAACATCACCGGGGTCCGGTAGGTCACCGCGATGCGGACGGCCTCGACGGCGGCGGCGAAGCAGTCACCCGGCGACTGCGGAGCCACGACCGGGACCGGCGCCTCGCCGTTGCGGCCGTACATCGCCTGGAGCAGGTCGGACTGCTCGGTCTTGGTCGGCAGGCCGGTCGACGGGCCGCCGCGCTGGACGTTGACGACCACGACCGGCAGCTCGGTCATCACGGCCAGGCCGATGAACTCGCCCTTGAGCGCGATGCCGGGACCGGAGGTGGTGGTGACGCCGAGAGCGCCTCCGAAGGCGGCGCCGATCGCCATGCCGATGCCGGCGATCTCGTCCTCGGCCTGCAGCGTGTTGACGCCGAACGACTTGTGCTTGCTGAGCTCGTGGAGGATGTCGGAGGCCGGGGTGATCGGGTAGGACCCGAGCACGATCGGCAGCCCGGACCGCACGCCGCCGGCGATCAGGCCGTAGGACAGCGCCAGGTTGCCGGAGATGTTGCGGTAGGTGCCGGGGGCCATCGTGGCCGGCTTGATCTCGTACTGGACCGCGAAGGTCTCGGTGGTCTCGCCGTAGTTCCAGCCGGTCTTGAACGCCGTGAGGTTGGCGTCGCGGATGTCGGGGACCTTGGCGAAGCGCTTGGCCAGGAACGCCTCGGTGCCCTCGGTGGGGCGTCCGTACATCCACGACAGCAGCCCGAGGGCGAACATGTTCTTGGCCCGCGCCGCGTCCTTGCGCGACAGGCCGAACTCCTTGACGGCCTCGACGGTCATCCCGGTCAGGTCGACCGGGTGGACGGCGTAGTCGGCCAGCGGGTCGTTGACCTCGCCGATCTTGTCGAGGGGGTTGGCGTCGTAACCGGCCTTGTCGAGGTTGCGCTTGGTGAAGTCGTGGGTGTCGACGATGATCGCGGCCCCCTTGGGCAGGTCGCCGAGGTTGGCCTTGAGCGCTGCGGGGTTCATCGCCACCAGCACGTCGGGGGCGTCACCGGCGGTGAGGATGTCGTGGTCGGCGAAGTGCACCTGGAACGACGAGACCCCGGGGATGGTGCCCTGAGGGGCGCGGATCTCGGCCGGGAAGTTGGGCAGGGTCACCAGGTCGTTGCCGAAGACGGCCGACTCCTGCGTGAACCGGTCCCCGGTCAGCTGCATGCCGTCACCTGAGTCGCCCGCGAACCGGATGACGACCCGGTCGAGCTGCTTGACCTGCTTGGACACTGTCCCACCTTCGTCTGCCGGGACGATGGCCGTCCCGGGTGCGTCGGCCGTGACCGACGACGCGTCGCGTGAGGCGTCATCGTACGGCTGCCAGGGCAGAACTAGAACATGTTCTAGACACCTGTCCGGTCCACGTCCACGCTTCGTCTGCCTGGTCCCCACGATAGTCGGCGCTTGTCACCCGACCGGGCAGTCCTGCCAGTCGGAAGGTGACCCTCGCCACGTCGGCCCGCGTGGCGGTCCGGGTCGTCGGACCGGATCGGCGCGTCTGATTCGCATCTATTACTAATCTTGATTAGTCTGATCGAGTTAAAGATTCAGCACGCGGCACCGCGGGGCCGGTGCCCTCCGACAGACAGGGACGACAGATGAACAAGACGCTCAGGATCGCGGCCGTCGCGACGACCGCCGGGGTGCTGGCCCTCACCGGGTGCTCGAGCGACTCCGGTGACGGTGACAACGTCACGGTGGTCGGCTACTCGGTGCTCGAGAGCGCCAACGAGAACCTCTTCAAGGCCTTCCAGGACACCGACGCCGGCAAGGACGTCACCTTCGACGGCCCGTCGTACGGCGCGTCGGGCGAGCAGAGCCGTGGCGTGGCCGACGGTCAGAAGGCAGACCTCGTGCACTTCTCGCTCGAGCCCGACATGAGCCGCCTGGTCGACGCCGGCCTGGTGGCCGACGACTGGAAGGACAACGAGACCAAGGGCATCTGCACGCAGTCGGTCGTGGTCATGGTCGTCAAGCCCGGCAACCCCAAGGGCATCGAGGGTTGGGACGACCTGGTCCGCGACGACGTCTCGATCGTGACCCCCAACCCCGCCTCCTCCGGCTCGGCCAAGTGGAACCTCCTCGCGGCGTACGGCGACGAGATCGCCCAGGGCGGCACCGAGGAGGAGGCCAAGGCCTACATGGAGAAGTTCTTCGACAACGTCGCGGCGCTGCCCGACTCCGGCCGCGACGCGACCACCGCGTTCACCTCCGGCACCGGCGACGTGCTGCTGTCCTACGAGAACGAGGCCATCCTGGCCCGTCAGAACGGCACCGACTTCGACTACGTCGTCCCCGACACCACGCTGCTCATCGAGAACCCCTGCGCGGTGACCGAGGACGCCGAGAACCCGGACGCGGCCAACGCCTTCCTCGACTTCCAGAAGAGCACCGAGGGCCAGACGCTCTACGCCGAGACCGGTTTCCGCCCGCTCCCGTCCGCCGGCGTCACCGACGTGACCGTCAAGGGCGCCAACGACGAGGCCGACCCCTTCCCGGAGCCGACCACCCTGCTGACCATCGACGACGACTTCAACGGCTGGGACGAGGCCAACGACCTCTACTTCGGCGACGGCGAGGACGGCAAGCCGCTGGGCATCCTCACCGAGATCCAGGCCCAGTTCGGCCAGGGCTGACCATGGCCGCCACCGTCGTCACCGCGGACGGGCCGACGCGCAAGCGTCGGTCCGTCCGACCGGGCGCCATGACCCGGGGCTCCACCCTCGGGCTGGGGATCGGCATGGTGTGGTTCAGCCTGCTGGTCCTCATCCCGCTGGGGGCCGTCGTGGTCGAGGCGTCCGGCGGGGGCCTCGACACCTACCGGAGCATCTTCACCAACAGCCAGACCTTCAATGCGCTCAAGCTGACGGTGGGGGTCTCCCTGCTCACCACGGCGCTCAACATGGTGATGGGCACGATCATCGCCTGGGTCCTGGTCCGCGACCGCTTCCGCGGCAAGGCGATCCTCGACCTGGTCATCGACATCCCCTTCGCGATGCCGACGATCGTCGCGGGCCTGGTGCTCCTGGCGCTCTACGGCAGCCAGGGCCCGCTGGGCACCGAGTTCGAGAACACCCGCAAGGCGGTGTTCCTCGCGATCGCGTTCGTGACGCTGCCCTTCGTGGTCCGCACGGTGCAGCCGGTGCTCGAGGAGATGGAGACCGACGTCGAGGACGCCGCGGCCTCCCTCGGGGCCACCCGTGCCACGACCTTCCGGCGCATCGTGCTCCCCACCCTGGTCCCGGCGATCTTCGCCGGGGCGGCGCTGTCGTTCGCGCGCGGGATCAGCGAGTACGGCTCCCTGGTGCTGCTGTCGGGCAACCTGCCCAACCAGACCGAGGTGACGTCGTTCCGCGTCGCGTCGATCCTCGAGGGCGGCAACCGTCCGGCCGCGGCCGCGCTCGCGACCGTGATGCTCGTGGTCGCGCTCATCGCCATCGTCGCCCTCGACGTGACGCAACGACGGCTGGCCCGACGTGGCTAGCGCGAGCGCGGCGGTCGGCAACCGCTCGGTCGCCCTCACCTGGTTCCTGCGGGTCCTGGTCGTCGGCTACCTCGTCATGATCGTGGCCCTGCCGACGGGACTGGTCGCCCAGAACACCTTCAAGGACGGCCTCGGTGGGCTGCGGACCGCCCTGAGCGATCCTGACGTCGTCCACTCGCTCCTGCTCACGGTCCGGGTGGCCGTGATGGCCGTCGCGATCAACCTCGTCTTCGGCGTCGGCATGTCGCTGCTGCTCGTCCGCTACGAGTTCCCGGGCAAGCGCGCCCTGTCGGCCCTCATCGACCTGCCGCTCGCGGTCTCGCCGATCGTCGTCGGCCTGGCGCTGGTGCTGGTCTACAACCCGCGCTACGGGTTCTTCGGCCAGCCGCTCAGCGACCGCGGCATCGACATCGTCTTCGCCACCCCCGGCATCGTGATGGCCACCTGCTTCGTGGCCCTGCCGCTCATCGTGCGCGAGATCGTGCCGGTGCTCGAGGAGATGGGCGACGACCAGGAGCAGGCCGCCCGCAGCCTGGGCGCCAACAGCCGTCAGACGTTCCTGCGGGTCACCCTGCCCGGCATCCGCTGGGCGATCGTCTACGGCGTCGTCCTCAGCCTGGCGCGTTCCCTCGGCGAGTTCGGCGCGGTCAAGATCGTCGCCGGCAAGTCGATCGGCGACAAGGAGACGGCGACGCTCCTGGTCCAGCGCGAGTACCAGAACTTCCACCAGGACGTCGCCTACTCGGTGTCGTTCCTGCTCGTCGTCGCCGCCGTCCTGTGCCTGGTGGTCGTCGCGATCCTGCGCCCGTCCACCAGCCACCACGCAACCCCGAAGGTGAAGCAATGAGCATCGAGGTCAAGAACCTGCACAAGCGCTTCGGTGACTTCGTCGCGCTCGACGACGTCACCGTGTCCCTGCCGACCGGTCAGCTGACCGCCCTGCTGGGTCCCTCCGGCGGCGGCAAGTCGACGCTGCTGCGCATCATCGCCGGGCTCGACTCGGCCGACGAGGGCTCGGTGACCATCGAGGGCGCCGAGGCGACCCACCTGCCGCCCCAGAAGCGCAACGTCGGCTTCGTCTTCCAGCACTACGCCGTCTTCAAGCACATGACGGTGGCCAAGAACGTCGCCTTCGGCCTGGAGATCCGCAAGCGGCCCAAGGCCGAGATCGCTGAGCGGGTCGACGAGCTGCTCAAGCTCGTCCACCTCTCGCAGTTCGCCCACCGGCTGCCCTCGCAGCTCTCCGGTGGCCAGCGCCAGCGGATGGCACTGGCGCGGGCGCTGGCGGTCGAGCCGTCGGTGCTGCTGCTCGACGAGCCGTTCGGGGCCCTCGACGCGAAGGTCCGCAAGGAGCTGCGCGACTGGCTGCGCCGCCTGCACGACGAGGTGCACGTGACGACCGTGTTCGTGACGCACGACCAGGAGGAGGCCCTCGAGGTCGCCGACGAGATCGTGGTCATCAACGAGGGTCGCGTCGAGCAGGTCGGCACGCCCGACCAGCTCTACGACTCGCCCGCCAACCCCTTCGTCATGGGCTTCCTCGGCGAGGTCACCGACCTGGGCGGCGTCGCCCTGCGTCCGCACGACATCGAGGTCAGCGTCGAGCCCGGCCCCGACACCTCCGTCAGCGGCACCGTGACCCGGCTGCTGCGGGTCGGCTTCGAGGTGCGGGTCACCGTGACGGCCGACGACGGCTCGCAGGTGCTCGTCGTGCTCACCCGCACGCACGCACGGGCCCTGGACCTGGCCGAGGGCACCCGGGTGTGGCTCGCCCCGGCCCGCGGCGCGACCACCATCGTCGCCGGCCCCGGCCGCGCCGAGCCGGAGCTCACCCGCGCCTGACGGCGTACGACCTGGGCACGTTCGACGCAGAGCCCCTCCCCGCCGCGGCGGGAAGGGGCTCTGTCGTCAGCGCGGGGTCAGCGCACGTCAGCGGTAGTTGGTGAACTGCACCGCGAAGTCGTAGTCCTGGCCCTTGACCAGGGCCTGGACGGCCTGGAGGTCGTCGCGCTTCTTCGACGAGACCCGGAGCTCGTCGCCCTGGATCTGCGCCTTGACGCCCTTGGGGCCCTCGTCGCGGATCAGCTTGCTGATCTTCTTGGCGTCCTCGCTGGTGATGCCCTCCTTGAGGACGATCGCGATCTTGGACTGCTGGCCGGAGGCCCTCGGCTCGGAGGCGTCGAGGATCTTGAGGCTCTGCTGCCGCTTGATCAGCTTGTCCTTGAAGACGTCGAGCACGGCCGTGGCCCGGTCGTCGGCGGAGGCGGTGATCTCGATCGCCTCGGTGCCCTGCCACTCGATCGTGGCTCCGGTGCCCTTGAAGTCGAAGCGGGTCGCGATCTCGCGGGCGGTCTGCCCGAGGGCGTTGTCGACCTCCTGGCGGTCGATCTTGCTGACGATGTCGAACGACGAGTCGGCCATGTGGGTGGTGCTCCTCCTGCTGGTGGGGGCGATTTACGTCTTCGTGGGCGGGCTGCGCTATTGTCGTCCCTCGTTGCCGGCCGTTCCAACACGGCCCGAGACACCCCGGCAGGTTGCCCGAGCGGCCAAAGGGAGCTGACTGTAAATCAGCCGGCACAGCCTACGCTGGTTCGAATCCAGCACCTGCCACCGAGGGCCCGACGTTCTCCGTCCGGGCCCTCGAGACTTTTTGTCGGCATCTGCGCGAACTTCTCGTGCGTGGCTTCAACAAGACCTCGAGTCCAGCCGTAGGTCCCCACAATCTGGTCCGGGCTCGGCAACGGATCAGGGACTACGTGGTCCGGGGTGGGCCACGTCACACCGATGAAGGGTCCCTCTCCCATGCTCCCAACCCCGAAGTTCCTCGCCGGCAAGCGCCCGAGCGCCCCGATGATCGTGTCGACCATGGCGCTCGTGGTCGCCCTGGGCGGCACCTCCTACGCCGCCACGCAGATCGGCAGCAACGACATCAAGAACGGCGCGGTCACCTCGCCCAAGATCAAGGACGGGACGATCAAGCCGATCGACCTCGCCCCGGGCACCGTCCGCACCGGCCCGGCCGGCCCGGCCGGTCCCGAGGGCCCGCAGGGCCCCGCCGGCGCTGACGGCTCCCCGGGCGCCTCCGGCGCGGTCGGACCGGCCGGCCCGACCGGCCCCACCGGACCTGCCGGCCCCCAGGGCCCCGCCGGCGTCGGCCGCTGGGTCTACGTCGGTCGTGACGGCACGATCCTGGCCCAGTCGGGCGGCTTCACCCTGGTCGCGGGCTACCCGACGCTGGCCAACACCGCGGTCCCGCCGGCGCCGGACAACTCGCTGCGCGCCAACGGCAACGTCTACATCAACGCCAACGAGGACCTGTCCGACAACGCCATCGTCGCCACGGTCGTGCTGCAGAACACGATCGAGCAGGACGGCAACTCCAACACCAACGGGCGCTTCGCCGGCGCCGACGGCAACGCCGAGTTCTCCGGCGAGATCGCCGTCAGCCGCTGCAACTTCATGGGCAACACCGGGGTCCCGATCCCGACCAACTGCGCGCCGGCCGGTGCCCAGAACGCCACGAGCTTCGTGGTGAGCCCGCGCCTCAGCGACGGCCAGGTGACCACCGGCGACGCCGCCACGGGCAACCGCAAGGCGTTCTACGTCGTCATCACCGGCGACTCGAGCGACTACGTGGCGCCCTGACCCACCAGCACCACCCGAGCGACGGGCGCCGACCCCACCGGGGGCGGCGCCCGTCGTCGTGCGCGCGGGGAATGCCCCGGCCCGACCGCCGGTTGCCGCAGTGATGACGAACCTCTCCGTGCTCGACCTCGTGCCCGTCCGCTCCGACCAGACCAGCGGTGACGCCGTCGCCTCCTCGCTCCGACTGGCGCAGGTCGCCGACGAGCTCGGCTACCAGCGCTACTGGGTCGCCGAGCACCACAACATGCCGGCCGTCGCCGCGACCAACCCGCCGGTCCTGATCGCGATGCTCGCCGGGGCGACCCGACGGATCCGCGTCGGCAGCGGGGGAGTGATGCTCCCCAACCACGCGCCCCTGGTCGTGGCCGAGCAGTTCGCGCTCCTCGAGGCCGCCTACCCCGGCCGCATCGACCTCGGCATCGGCCGGGCGCCCGGCACCGACCAGGTCACCAGCTGGGCGCTGCGCCACGGGGCCGGCGGGGTCAGCGACGACAACGTCACCCACTTCCCCGAGTACGTCGACAACGTCATCGCGATGATGGACGCCGGCGGCGTCGGGGTGCGGGTGCAGGGACGCACCCACGTGCTCCACGCGACACCGCGGGCCACCGGCGTCCCGCAGATCTGGCTGCTCGGCAGCAGCGACTACTCGGCCCGGCTGGCCGCCGAGAAGGGCCTGCCCTACGTCTTCGCGCACCACTTCTCGGGCTCCGGCACAGCCGAGGCGCTCGACCTCTACCGCTCGCAGTTCCGGCCGTCGTCGGACCCCGACGGCCTGCGCGAGCCGCGCACCTTCCTCACGGTCAACGCCGTGGTCGCACCGACCGACGACGAGGCGCGCCGGGCGGCCCTGCCCAACCTGCTCACGATGCTCTCCCTGCGCTCGGGGCGATTGCTGCAGGCCCAGGAGCTCGTCGAGGAGGCCGAGAAGCGCGAGCTGACCCCCGACGAGCAGCACCTGGTCGACGCGATGGCGCAGCGCTGGGTCGTCGGTTCACCCGCGACCGCCCGGGCCCAGCTCGACGCCCTCGCGGCGGCGTACGGCGTCGACGAGGTGATGGTCAACCCGGTCGCCGGGGCCCACGTGGGCACCGAGCCGGCCTCGGCGCCGCTGCGCGAGGAGACCCTGCGGCTGCTCGTCGCCTGAGGTCGGCGGGGCCCGTCGGGCGCGACCCGGTGGATTCGTGTTTCGAGGCCGCCGGACCCTAAACTGGTGTGTCGGCCCAACATGGGTCTGTTTCGTGACGCCTCGCGGCTGCTCGAGCCGGTGGTGAGCACCCCGACCAGGAAGTTCTGGTCCGTGTTCTGCGCTGTGCCCGGGAAGAGGTGTCCCGCAACGACCACGTGAGGTCCACGGCTCCGCCGGAGTCGAGGTTCCCGGGCCGAACGGTAGAACACCACGACGCGATCGGATAGTGAGGACATGCCGAAGAAAGAAGGCGTGATCGAAATGGAGGGCTCCATCACGGAGGCCCTCCCCAACGCGATGTTCCGGGTGGAGCTCAGCAACGGCCACAAGGTCCTCGCGCACATCAGCGGCAAGATGCGTCAGCACTACATCCGGATCCTCCCCGAGGACCGGGTCGTGGTGGAGCTCTCGCCGTACGACCTCACCCGCGGTCGCATCGTCTACCGGTACAAGTAACCGCCAGCCGACCATCAGAAAGGGCTGACATGAAGGTCAACCCGAGCGTCAAGCCGATCTGTGACAAGTGCAAGGTGATCCGTCGCCACGGCCGCGTCATGGTGATCTGCGAGAACCCGCGTCACAAGCAGCGCCAGGGCTGATCCGCAAGGATCACCCGCTCCACAACTCAACACCACATCAACGCGATCGCTAGGCGGGCCAGCCCCGCTGAAGCACCTCCGGAGCAGAAGGCCGGAGCCGGGTCACGACCCGGACGCATCGCGTACGAAACCTCTGCAGGATCCGAAAGGCCATCACATGGCACGCCTCGTCGGCGTCGACCTCCCGCGCGACAAGCGCGTCGAGATCGCGCTCACCTACATCTACGGCATCGGCCGTACCCGTTCCCAGCAGCTCCTCGAGCTCACCGGTGTCGACCCCAACACGCGGGTGCACCAGCTGGGCGACGACGAGCTGGTCAAGCTCCGCGACGAGATCGAGCGCCTGGAGTTCAAGATCGAGGGTGACCTCCGTCGCGAAGTCCAGGCCGACATCCGCCGCAAGATCGAGATCGGCAGCTACCAGGGTCGCCGCCACCGCATGGGCCTTCCGGTCCGCGGTCAGCGCACCAAGACCAACGCGCGCACCCGCAAGGGCCCCAAGCGCACGGTTGCCGGCAAGAAGAAGGCCAAGTGACCGGTCTGCTCGCGCAGACGTCACCGCCTTCCACCACTGACCAGCTCACCCAGTTCACCAGGAGATAACCGATGCCTCCCAAGGCTCGCGCGGCCGGCGCCAAGAAGGTCCGCCGCAAGGAGAAGAAGAACGTCGCTCAGGGCGAAGCCCACATCAAGAGCACGTTCAACAACACGATCGTGACCATCACCGACCCCACCGGGGCCGTGATCTCGTGGGCCTCTGCCGGCACCGTCGGCTTCAAGGGCTCGCGCAAGTCGACGCCGTACGCCGCCCAGATGGCCGCCGAGGCCGCCGGTCGCCGTGCGATGGAGCACGGCATGAAGAAGATCGACGTCTTCGTCAAGGGCCCCGGCTCGGGCCGCGAGACGGCGATCCGGTCCCTGGGTGCCATCGGCCTCGAGGTCGGCACCATCCAGGACGTGACCCCCGCCCCCCACAACGGATGCCGCCCGCCCAAGCGCCGGCGCGTCTGACCCCCGACAGAACAGGAGACTGACCCATGGCTCGTTACACCGGACCCATGACCCGCAAGTCCCGCCGTCTCGGGGTCGACCTCGTCGGTGGGGACGCGGCGTTCGAGAAGCGCCCCTACCCTCCGGGGCAGCACGGCCGCGCGCGCATCAAGGAGAGCGAGTACCGCACTCAGCTGCAGGAGAAGCAGAAGGCCCGCTTCACCTACGGCGTGATGGAGCGCCAGTTCTTCAACTACTACGTCGAGGCCGCCCGTCGTACGGGCAAGACCGGTGAGAACCTCCTGCAGCTGCTGGAGTGCCGTCTCGACAACGTGGTCTACCGCGCCGGCTTCGCCCGGTCGCGTCGCCACGCCCGCCAGCTGGTCGTCCACGGCCACTTCTTGGTCAACGGCCACAAGGTCGACATCCCGTCGTTCCAGGTGACCCAGTACGACATCATCGACGTCCGCGAGAAGTCGCTGCAGATGACGCCGTTCATCGTGCAGCGCGAGACGTTCGGCGAGCGCGTCGTCCCGGCCTGGCTGCAGGTGCTCCCCGAGCGGATGCGCATCCTCGTGCACTCCGTCCCGGTGCGCGCGCAGATCGACATGCCGATCCAGGAGCAGCTCATCGTGGAGTACTACTCCAAGAAGTGAACCCGTCGGGCCGCCGGACGACCTCGTCGTGCGGCGGCTCGTCACTCTTCTCGTCATCACCGGCAATTGCAATCTGGGCCCTCATATAGCGGTCGGCCCGGGAAGGAAACAAACAAGTGCTCATCGCACAGCGCCCCACCCTGTCGGAAGAGTCCGTCGGCGAGTTCCGCAGCCGGTTCGTCATCGAGCCCCTCGAGCCCGGCTTCGGCTACACCCTCGGCAACTCACTGCGCCGCACCCTTCTCTCGTCGATCCCCGGTGCCTCGGTCACGAGCATCAAGGTCGACACCGTCCTCCACGAGTTCTCGACGATCGAGGGCGTCAAGGAAGACGTCACCGAGATCATCCTCAACCTCAAGGGCCTGGTCGTCTCCTCCGAGCACGACGAGCCCGTCACCATGTACCTGCGCAAGTCCGGTGCCGGTGACGTCACGGCCGCCGACATCGCCCCCCCGGCCGGTGTCGAGGTCCACAACCCCGACCTCAAGATCGCGACGCTGTCCGACAAGGGCAAGCTCGAGATGGAGCTGGTCGTCGAGCGTGGCCGCGGCTACGTCTCCGCGGTCCAGAACAAGGGCAACGACAACGAGATCGGCCGGATGCCGGTCGACTCGATCTACAGCCCGGTCCTCAAGGTGACCTACAAGGTCGAGGCCACCCGTGTCGAGCAGCGCACCGACTTCGACAAGCTCGTCATCGACGTCGAGACCAAGCCGTCGATCCTGCCCCGCGACGCCATCGCGTCGGCCGGAAAGACCCTGGTCGAGCTCTTCGGCCTGGCCCGCGAGCTCAACGTCGAGGCCGAGGGCATCGACATCGGCCCGTCGCCCGTCGACGAGCAGCTCGCCGCCGACCTCGCCCTCCCGGTCGAGGACCTGCAGCTGACCGTCCGGTCCTACAACTGCCTCAAGCGCGAGGGCATCCACACCGTGGGTGAGCTCATCAGCCGCTCGGAGCAGGACCTCCTCGACATCCGCAACTTCGGTGCCAAGTCGATCGACGAGGTCAAGGCCAAGCTGGTCGAGATGGGTCTGTCCCTCAAGGACAGCGCGCCCGGCTTCGACCCGCACGCGGCCCTGGCCGCCTACGGCGACGACGACGACGACGCCTTCGTCGAGGACGAGCAGTACTGAGCTGATCGGCGCGAGCGTGTCGCCCGATGCGCGTGTCGCCGCCGGTACCTGGCCCTGTGGCCGGGTTGCCCTTTGGCGTCGCCACGCGCGGGCGCCACGCTGCCGCGCTGGATCGGCAGCACGACCGCACCACACGGAGGTCGCGGAGGTTGCGCTAGCAACCGTCACGAGACCACCTCGCAGCACCGCAACACCCCGTCACCACCACCTCTAGCCCGGGTACCTCGTACGGCCCGGGAGGATCGAGAAGCACGATGCCCGCTCCCAAGAAGGGCGCCCGCCTCGGCGGCAGCCCCGCCCACCAGCGCCTCATCCTGGCCAACCTGGCCAGCCAGCTCTTCGAGCACCGTCGGATCACGACGACCGAGGCCAAGGCGCGCACGCTACGTCCCCACGCCGAGAAGCTCATCACCAAGGCCGTCAAGGCGCACAAGGGCGACAACCCGCTGCACCAGCGTCGCGAGGTCCTCAAGACCATCCGCGACAAGGGCGTCGTCCACGAGCTCTTCACCGAGATCGCGCCGGCCTTCGCCGAGCGTCCCGGTGGCTACACCCGGATCACCAAGATCGGCCCCCGCAAGGGTGACAACGCGCCGATGGCCGTGATCGAGCTGGTGACCGAGGCCTACGAGCCGAAGGCGTCGACCAAGAAGGCCGCCCCGGCGCCGGTCGTCGAGGACAGCGTGGTCGAGGACGAGGTCGTCGAGACCGAGGCCCCCGAGGCCACCGAGACCGAGGCGACCGAGACCGAGGCGACCGAGACCGAGGCCACCGAGACCGAGACCGCCGAGGAGTCGACCGACGAGGTCGCCGCCGAGGAGTCGACCGAGGACGAGCCCAAGGCCTGACCTCAGCACCGCGCGACCGAGGGCCCCGTCACCGCTGGTGACGGGGCCCTCGTCACGTCTGGACGACTCAGGCGAGCCCGACGCTTCGCAGGCAACCGTCTCGGGTAGCCGGGTGGTACCACCAGCATGAACGACACCACGGCGCTCGAGGCGCCGCCGAGGAGCGGGGAACCGATGGAGTCGAGCCACGCACGTCGCGTCGACTTCGACGAGTTCGTCGTCGCCCGGTCCGGGGCCCTGCTGCGCACGGCGTACCTGCTGACCCGTGACCACCAGCTCGCCGAGGACCTCCTGCAGGCGTCGCTGACCAAGGCGTGGTTCGCATGGGGTCGCACGCACGGCAACCCCGAGGCCTACGTCCGCAAGATCATCGTCAACACCTACAGCTCGTGGTGGCGGCGCAAGTGGAACGGCGAGGACGCCACCGAGGACCTCCCCGACCGGGTGGTGCTCGACCGCACCGACACCGTCGACGCCGGTCACGACCTGTGGGAGGCGACGGACCGGCTACCGCGCCGCCAGCGCGCGGGTCATTCGCGTTGCACCTCTACGAACGCGCCGACTGAGCGTCCAGCGTCTCGAGGAGCCCCGCCGCGGACACGGTCCGTGGTGGGGCTCCGCGGCGCACGACGTCGTGGACGGTGCGACGGGTCAGCTCGTTGGCCGGAGTCGGTACGCCGTGCAGGCGGCCCAGCAGGACGACCTCGCCGTTGAGGTGGTCGGCCTCGACGTCGCCGGTACGCCGCTGCACGCTCTGCCAGGACGACGACCCGACCCCGTCGCGGTCGACGAGCGGGCGCAGCAGCTCTCCGCGGCGCGCCCGGTCGTCGGCCTCGCTGGTGACGGGGATGCCTGCGGCGGCGAGCACCTGCTCGCCCTCGGCCCGGCAGCGGTCGACGAGCTCGGCGGCGTCGTCCCCGGGGCGGCACGCGGCGTCGACCGCGTTGCCGAGGTTCATCAGGAGCTTGCGGTGCTTCCAGGCCATGACGTCGGGCCGCGGGACGCTGTCGAACCCGGCCGTCACCAGGTCGGCGGCGACCGCCTCGTCGACCGCGTCGACGCCGCCGGGGTAGCGGCCCACGTCCAGAAGCCCCGGGCGGCCCGCCGAGTGGATCGTGACCCGCCCGGGTGACAGGTGGCTGGCCGGCATCATCACGGTGACGCCGTGCACGTGCTCGACGTGGCGCAGCAGGGCCCGCTCGTTGCAGACCCCGTTCTGCAACGACACGACCGGGACCGAGGCCGGCCGGTGGGGTTCGAGACCGGCGATCGCGCCGGCGGTGTGCTGCGACTTCACCGCGAGCAGGACGACGGTGTCGTCGGTCCACGCGACCTCGGCCAGGGAGCCGACCGTCGGCACCGGCACGGTGACCTCCTCGTCGTGGCCCACGGTGAGGCGCAGTCCGCCCGCGCGCAACACGGCGAGGTGCTCGCCGCGGGCGACGAGGGTGGTCGCGAGTCCTGCACGGTGCAGCAGGCCGCCGACCCCGCCGCCGATCGCCCCGGACCCCACGACGACGTACCTCACCGAGACATCACGAATCCTGTCTACCAGCCCCGGTCCGTAGACTGGGGCCATGACCACCGACGTCGGGATGCCATCGGTCCTCAGCCCCGAGGACGCCGAGCGCGCCGTGCTGCTCGCAGCCCCTCGCGGCTACTGCGCCGGGGTCGACCGTGCGGTCGTCACCGTCGAGAAGGCGCTCGACCTCTACGGCGCCCCGGTCTACGTCCGCAAGCAGATCGTGCACAACAAGCACGTCGTCGCCGACCTCGAGTCGCGCGGCGCCGTCTTCGTCGAGGAGATCGCCGAGGTGCCCCAGGGGGCGACCGTCGTCTTCTCCGCCCACGGGGTCTCGCCCGAGGTGCACCGCGAGTCGGCCGAGCGCGGGCTCAAGACCATCGACGCCACCTGCCCGCTGGTCACCAAGGTCCACCACGAGGCCCGGCGCTTCGCCGACGACGACTACGACATCCTGCTGATCGGGCACGAGGGCCACGAGGAGGTCGAGGGCACCGCCGGCGAGGCCCCCGACCACATCCAGCTGGTGCAGAGCCCGGCCGACGTGCCGGGCATCGTCGTGCGCGACCCCGCCCGGGTCGCCTGGCTGTCGCAGACCACCCTGTCGGTCGACGAGACCCTCGAGACCGTCGCCGCGATCCGCGAGCGGTTCCCGCTGCTGCTCGACCCGCCCAGCGACGACATCTGCTACGCCACCCAGAACCGCCAGCTGGCGGTCAAGGAGATCTCCCCCGACGCCGACCTGGTGATCGTGGTGGGCTCGGCCAACTCCTCCAACTCCGTGCGCCTGGTCGAGGTCGCCCTCGACGCCGGCGCCAAGACGGCCTACCGCGTCGACGACGTGACCGAGATCGACGAGGCCTGGCTCGAGGGCGTCAGCACCGTCTCGGTGACCTCGGGTGCCTCCGTGCCCGAGGTCCTGGTCGAGGGCGTGCTCGCCTTCCTCGCCGAGCGGGGATACCCCGACGCTCGTGCGGTCCACTCGGCCGAGGAGTCGCTGGTCTTCTCGCTCCCCAAGGAGCTGCGCCGCGACCTGAAGGCCGCTGGGCGCTCCTGACGCCCCGCTCAGGCGGCGGGGTGGGCCTCCGCGGTCGTGGCCGGCCAGACGACGTAGCGGTAGGCCGCGAAGTTGGCGACGAACGAGACGCCGATGGAGAGCACCTTGACCACCAGCAGCTGGTCGACCACCTGGAGGAACAGGTGGATGAACACCGGTTGCAGGACCCACATCACGACGCCGGTCGTGGTCAGGAACAGCGCGGCGTGGCGCAGCGTGAGCCGGCCGGCCTTGAAGGTGACCAGGCCGTTGACGACGAAGCTGAACGACATGCCCGCGCTGGTCGAGACGAAGTTGGCCAGCACGATGCCGAGGGCGTCGTGCAGCAACAGGAACAGGCCGAGGTCGAGCAGGGTGTTGACGACGCCCACGGCCGCGAAGCGGACCAGCGTGGGCGTCAGGAGCCCCTTCAGCGTCGGCTCCGCGGGGTCGTGTCGCCGTCGCGAGGCCCGCGGGCGGTGAGCGCGAGCGAGTAGAGCGGCCGGTCCTTGGCCTCGACGTAGACGCGGCCGAGGTAGGTGCCGATGACGCCCATCATGATCAGCTGCAGTCCGCTGAGCAGGAACATGCCGACCCCGAGGAACGCCCAGCCGGGCACCGAGCTCTCCGGGCGCAGCAGGCGTACGCCGAGCACGTAGAGGGCCAGCAGCAGCGAGAACGCCGAGATGGCGAAGCCCAGGCGCGAGATCCAGCGCAGCGGTGCGGTCGAGAACCCCACGATGCCGCTGGCGGCGAACGAGATCATCTTGCGCAGCGGGTAGCCCGTCTCGCCGGCGAAGCGCGGGTCGCGGTCGAAGAGCAGGGCCTCCTGCCGGAACCCGACGTGGGCCACGATGCCGCGCAGGAAGCGGTCCTGCTCGCGGTAGCGTGAAACCTCGGCGACGACCTTGCGGTCCATGAGCCGGAAGTCGCCGACGTTGCGCGGGATCTCGGTGTCGGCCATCCGGTCGAGCAGCCAGTAGAAGCCGAACGCCGTGGCCCGCTTGAACCGGGAGTCCTGGCGGCTGCGGCGTTGGGCGAAGACGACGTCGACGCCGTCCTCCCACATCTCCACCATCTGCAGGCTCACGGGGGGCGGGTCCTGCAGGTCGGTGTCCATGATGATGACGGCATCGGCCTCGGTGCAGGCGTCGAGGCCGGCGGTGACCGCGACCTGGTGGCCGAAGTTGCGCGAGAAGCTGAGCACGGTGACCCGGTCGTCGTCCGCCCGCAGCTTGAGCAGGTGGGCCAGCGAGTCGTCGCGGCTGCCGTCGTCGACGTAGACGAACTCGAAGGCCAGGTCGGGACGCGTCGCCGTCGCCTCCACCAGGGCGGCGTGGAAGGCGGCGAGCCCGGCCTCCTCGTCGTAGACGGGCAGGACGTAGGCGATCGTCGTCCGCGCCGGGGGCGGCCCGGCCTGCGGGTCGACCTCGTGGTCCTCGTCGTGGGTCGGGGCCACCTGTCCTCCTCGTTCGGTCTGCTGGGACCTTGGTAGCAGCAGACGTCCCGCCCCCAACTGTGCATCACCTGGGTACCCGCTGGGAAACGGTGGGTGACCACCGGTGGTGGCAGGATCACCCTCATGGCCAGGTACGTCGACATCCACCCCGACAACCCCCAGCCGCGACTGGTGCGACAGGTCGTCGACGCGCTGCGCGCCGACGAGCTGATCGCCTACCCGACCGACTCGGGCTACGCCCTGGGGTCGCGGATCGGCAACCGCGACGGACGCGACCGGATCCTGCGGATCCGGGGGCTCGACGACCGCCACCACTTCACCCTGGTCTGCAAGGACTTCAGCCAGCTCGGGCAGCTGGTGCACGTCGACAACTCCGCGTTCCGCGCGATCAGGTCGGCCACACCGGGGCCCTACACGTTCATCCTCCCGGCGATGCCGGAGGTGCCGAAGCGTTTGCTGCACCCCAAGAAGAAGACGGTCGGGGTGCGCATCCCCGACCACCGCCTGGTCCAGCTGCTGCTCGAGGAGCTGGGCGAGCCGCTGCTGAGCAGCTCGCTGATCCTGCCCGGCGAGACCGAGCCGCGCACCATGGGCTGGGAGATCAAGGAGGACCTCGACCACGAGGTCGACCTGGTGGTCGAGGCGGGGGAAACCGCGGCCGAGCCGACGACCGTCGTCGACTGGTCGAGCGGCGCGCCCGAGGTGGTCAGACGGGGAGCCGGCGACCCGGACCGGTTCGGCTGACGTCGTCGGGGACGCCCCCCGACTCCTCGCGCAGCGTCGCCACCCGCTGGCGTACGGCGAGCACGCCCAGCGACAGCACGTAGGCGAGCACCAGGGCGATGCTGTGGTGCGACAAGCCGGACACCACCGCCTGGAGCAGCCCGTCATGGGCCTGGGCGATCGCCTCGGCCCGCGACATCGCGAGCAGGAGGAACGTCGAGAGCATCAGCAGCGGGGGCAGCACGCCCACGGTGAAGGAGTCGGGCAGCCGGACCGCCAGCGCGAGCCCGATGCACAGTGCGACGAAGGCGAGGTCGAACAGGACGCCGACGCGACCGGTGAGCAGCAGGTCGAGGGCGGCTGCCGTCAGGGCGAGCGCGACCCCGAGCGAGGCCACCTCGCGGCCGGGCTCGTGACCTTCCTCCCACAGGGTGCGGGTGCCTGGCAGGCTCACCCTTCCAAGGTAAGGGGCGCAGGAGGGTCACGGTCGTCGCCGCGCCGGGGGCTGTCGTCGCGGTCGACGGCGCGCAGGGCGACCGCGCGCGGGGTCGCGAGCGCGGGAGTCGCCGGACCGGTGACCCCGAGGTCGTCGAAGCGGCGTGCCTGGACCAGCACCCGCGACTCGAGGGAGCCGACGGCGCTGTTGTAGTGACCCACGGCGGCGTTGAGGGAGCGGCCGACCTGGTCGAGGTGGCCCGCGAAGGTGCCCAGGCGCGCGTGGAGCTCGCGCCCGAGGCGGTGGATCTCGTCGGCCCGCGTCGACAGCGCCTCGTGGCGCCAGCCGTGGGAGACGGTGCGCAGCAGCGCGATGAGGGTCGTCGGCGTCGCCAGCACCACCTCGCGGGCCGCGGCGTGCTCGAGGAGCGCTGGGTCGGCCTCGAGGGAGGCGGCGAGGAAGGACTCGGCGGGGACGAAGAGGACGACGAACTCGGGGGAGTCGGGCAACGAGCGCCAGTAGGCCTTGCCGGCCAGGAGGTCGACGTGGGTGCGCAGCTGGCGGGCGTGGCGGGCCAGGTGGGCCGCTCGGGCGTCGTCGTCGTCGCAGCCGGTGGCGTCGAGGTAGGCGTCGAGCGGCACCTTGGCGTCGACGACCACCGAGCGTCCGCCGGCGAGGTGGACGACGAGGTCGGGCCGCTGCGCGCCGTCGTCGAGGCGTACCTGCTCGGTGAAGTCGCAGTGCTCGACCATCCCCGCGAGCTCGACCGAACGGCGCAGGTGCAGCTCGCCCCAGCGCCCGCGGACCTGGGGTCGACGCAGCGCCGTCGAGAGCGAGAGGGTCTCGCGGCGCAGCGTCTCGGTGGAGGAGCGCATGTCGAGCACCTGCTGGTGCAGCTGGCTCTGCCAGGCGACCCGGCCGTGCTCGAGGTCGCGCATCTGGTCGTGGAGCCGCTCGAGGCTCTCGCGGACGACGGCCTGCTGGTCGAGGGCCTCGGCCAGGCGCTCGTCGGGGGCGGGTGCGGTCGCCGGGGCGGTCGCCGTCGCACGAAGCACGCCCGAGGCGTAGCCGACCGCGGCCCCGACCACGACGCCGAGGAGCACGCCGAGAGCGAGGGCGACAGCGGTGGCGAGGTCCATGGGCGCCACTATGACCGCCACCACCGACAACGAGCCTGCAGTGACAGCCGCCCCGGTGGCTACGCGGGCGGCAGCATCCGCAGGCCGCCGCTCGCCACGCGGTCCAGGACCGCCTGGCCCGACGACGGGGCGGCCAGGTAGGTGCCCTGCACGAGGCGGACGCCGGTCTCGCGCACCGCGGTGAGCTCGGCGGCGGTCTCGACGCCCTCGACGACGACGGTCCGTTCGAGGTCGGCCAGCATCCGGACCACGTGGTCGAGCACGGTCCGGCCCCCGTCGGAGCCGGCGTCGGCCACGAGCGCGCGGTCGATCTTGACCCACTCCCAGTCCCAGCCGGTGAGGAGCCCGAGCGCGGAGAAGCCGGTGCCGAAGTCGTCGACGGCCAGCCCGATCCCGGCCCGGTCGAGGTCGGCGGCGGTCTCCCGCTGGGCCGGGCTCCACGGGGCGACGTGCCGCTCGGACATCTCGAGGACCAGGTGGACACCGGTGCCGCGGACGCGGTCGGGCAGGGACCGCAGGAGCCTGCTGTCGGCCCGCAGCTGCTCGAACTCGATGTTGACGCTGAGCGCGACGTCACGACCCGTGCGTCGCGCGACCGACCCCACCACCTCGAGCGACTGCTCGATCACCACCTCGGTCAGCTCGTCGAGCATCCGCAGCTTGGTGGCCGCACCGACCAGCATCATCGGTGACACGGGGCCGAACTCCAGGTGCCGGCCGCGCACCAGGGCCTCGTAGCCCATGGTGTCGCCGACCTGCACGTCGACGATCGGCTGGTAGGCGACCTCGACCCGGCCCTGCGCGATCATGTCGCGCAGCACGGTGCGGTCGTCGTACCAGCGGGGTGGGAGGGCGTCGGGGCCCCGGGAGCGCTTGTGCTCGCGCATCCTGCTCTCGGCGTCGCGCAGCAGCACCTCGGGGTCGTCGGCCCCCGAGACCGAGAGCGCCTCGCCGATGCTGACCTCGACCGAGACCATGTGGTCGCCCACGGTCACCGGCTCGCGCAGCAGCGCGTGCAGGTCGTCGACGATTTGCTCGAGGTGCTCGGCGCCGTCGAGGTGGCGTACGACGACCGCGAACTCGTCACCGCCCATGCGGGCCGCGAACGAGCCCTCGGGGAGCACGTCGGAGCGCAGCCGGACCCCGATCTCGCGCAGCACCTCGTCGGCGTCGAGGTGGCCTAGGTGCTCGTTGAGGCGCTTCATGCCGTCGACGTCGAGGAACAGCAGCGCGAGCGTCTCCCCGATCCTGGTCTCGGCGACGCCCTCGAGCAGCTCTCGGAAGTAGCCGTGGTGCCACAGCCCGGTGAGGTCGTCGGCGTGGGCCGCCTGCCGCAGCCGTGCCTCGCGCCGGGCGGCGTGCCGCGAGGCCGTCGCCATCGTGGTCAGGGCCGCCAGCAGCCGGCGGTCGAGGGCGCTGAACGGCTCCTCGGTCAGCGAGCGGTGGGCGACCAGGTAGCGCCCGGTGCCGAACAGCAGGCTCACGTCGGGGGTGGGCGCGGGCACGACGCTGACCGACACGTGGCCCGCGACCGCGCGCTGCGCGTAGCCCAGCAACCACTCCTCGATGTGCTCCTCGGGCCAGGGCATCTCGATCGCGGCCTCGGTCAGGACCTCGATCAGGACCTGCTCGTCGCGGGTCACCCGCCGCCGCCGTCGGGGCCGCCGTCGGGGCTGGTGTCGGGACCCGTGTCGGGGCCGAGGTCGACCACGACGGGCGCGTGGTCGGAGGCGCCGGTGCCGGCGCGCTCGTCGCGGTCGACGAACGCGCCGGTCACCCGCCGGGCCAGCGACGGGGAGCCGAGCACGAAGTCGATGCGCATGCCGCGGTTGCGCTCGAAGCGCTGCCGGTAGTAGTCCCAGTAGGTGTAGACCCCCGGGCCGGGCGCGTGCGGCCGGACCACGTCGGCGTACCCCGACTCGAGGAACGCCGCGAACGCGGCGCGCTCGGGCGCGGTGACGTGGGTCGAGCCCTCGTAGGCAGCCACGTCGAACACGTCGTCGTCCTGCGGGGCGATGTTCCAGTCGCCGACGAGCGCGGTGGGTCCGTCGGTCCAGGTGGCCGCGGCCTCGTGCAGGCGGGCCAGCCAGTCGAGCTTGTAGACGAAGTGGGGGTCGCCGACCTTGCGTCCGTTGGGGACGTAGAGCGACCAGAGCCGTACGCCGCCGCAGGTGGCCCCGATGGCGCGCGCCTCGGCGGCCGCGGGCTCGCCCCAGGTCGGCATGCCGGGGAAGCCGACCTCGACGTCGTCGAGCCCGACCCGGCTGATGATCGCGACACCGTTCCACTGGCTGAAGCCAGCCGCGGCGACCTCGTAGCCGAGGGACTGCAGGCCCATCAGGGGCAGCTGGTCCTCGCGGGCCTTGGTCTCCTGCACGGCGAGCACGTCGACGTCGTGGCGCTCGAGGAAGGCCTCGACACGGTCGACACGGGCTCGCAGCGAGTTGACGTTCCAGGTGGCGAGCCGCACCGGCCCACCCTACGGGTCGCGGCCTCCGGCGTGGCGGACCTACTCGCTGGTGGTCAGCAGCTCCTCGAGGGGTGCGGCGGGGGTCCCGATCTCCTTCATCCGGGCGCAGTAGCCGCGGTAGGCGCGCCGGACCTCGCCGTGGCGCCGGCCCTGGTGGAGGGCGGCGACGAGCTGGTGCCAGGAGGGCTCGTCGAAGGGGTCGTCGGCGATCAGGCCGACGAGCCACGGCACCGCGCGCTGGTGCTCCCCACGGGCGATCAGGGCCAGCGCGAGCTCGCGCTTGACCTCCAGGGACAACGACAGCAGCTCGTCGCGCACCTCGACGGCGAAGTCGCTGTAGGGGTCGTCCTCGAGGTAGTGGCCGGTGTACATGGCAGCGGCGCGCTCGAGCTCCTCGACGAGGTCGACCCCCTCGGTCCCGCCGGCCCCGCCTGGCTCGGGGCGCCCGCGTCCGCGCAGCGCCTTGAGCGCGCTGGTCGCCGTCTGCGTGAAGACGACGGTGTCGATCTCGACGTGGTCGACGTCGAGGCGCACGGACTCGCGGTCGGCACGCAGGAAGTGGTCGGAGGCGTGCTCCTTGGCGGGGTCGAGCACCGAGCGCAGCGTGGACAGCACGACCGACAGGCGGTTGCCGCTTCCGTCGGACCCCGGCCACAGGTGCTCGGCGAGCGCCTCGCGCGGGATCGGGCGGCCACGCCTGCCGGCCAGGATCTTCAGGGCGTCGCGCGACTTGCGAGACTGCCACGCCGAGGCGGGGACGGGCTCGCCGTCGCAGAGCACGGCGAACGCGCCGAGGGTGCGGATGCTGACCCGGGCACGGCCGGCGGTGCCCAGCGCCTGGATCGGCCCGGCGATCCGCACCGCGTCGTCGCGTACGCCGAGCGCGCGCAGCCGCCGCCGCGCGGCCTGCTCCTGCACGGAGTCGTTGGTGACGCGGGCCCGTAGCGCCTGGTTGGTCGCCAAGCCGACGGCGTTGGACGTGCTGCGCCACAGCGACGCCGCCTCGTCGAGCAGGTCGACGGCGCGCGGACCCGTGATGAGCAGTGACTGCAGCTCGAGCGCCTCGGCGAGGCCCCGGGACTCGTGGCGACGTCCGGCCTCGCGGACGGCGAGCCGTGAGAACTCGCCCGCCGCGTCGCGGTCGCCGGTGGCCAGGCACACCCAGCCGGCGGCCAGGAGCGGGTCGACCTGCCCGACCGCGGCGGGCTGGTCGAGCGCGCGCTTGACCAGCCCCTGGGCCTCGTCGACGTCGTCGACGACCAGGGCGCGGGCGAGCCCGGAGAGCGCGGGCACCGCGATCTGGGCGTTGCCGGTGCGCTCGGCGATGACCAGCGCCTCGCGGTAGGCCAGTGCCGCCTGGGTCGCGTTGCCGCACACCCGGTTGGCGTCGCCGATGCCCACGACGGCCAGCCCCAGCAGCGGGCTCTCGCAGGTGCGCGTCAGGTCGCGCGCCTGGCGCAGCTCGGCCAGGCACTCGTCGACGCGCCCGAGGCCGAGCAGGGAGTCGGACCGGGTGATCAGGCTCAGGGCACGCACCGGCGGCGGCGCCGACACCGACTCGGCGAGCGCGATGGCGCGGTCGAGGTGGGGCAGCGCGTCGACGTAGCGGCCCTCGGAGTTGCAGCGCGAGCCGAGGTTGTTGTGGACCCGGGCCTGCGTCAGCACGTCGCCGGCGCGCTCGGCGGCCGCGAGCGCCTTCTCGTAGGCGACCAGGTTGGCGTCGAGGTCGCCCTCGAGCACGCACACCAGGGCCTGGCTGACCCAGGCGGCCGCGACGGCGGCGTCGTCACCGGTCGCCTGCGCTGCGGCGAGGGCCGCGTCCGCGGCCTGGCGGCTGGCGTCGGCGTCGCCGGTCGCCCACAGCGAGGAGGCCTTGCTGGACAGCAGGTAGGCAGTGTCGACCGGGTCGACCTCGGCGCCGTCGTGGTGCGCCCTGTCGTAGACCGCGAGCGCCTCGGCGAACCGTCCCGCCTGGTGCAGGGCGTAACCCAGGCGCCACGCGAGGGCCAGCGGCAGGGGCCCGCCGTCAGGGGCCACCACGTGGGCGGCCTGCTCGAGGAGCCCGACCCCACCGGGGCGCAGCGCGTCGTCGGAGGGGCCGGTGACCGCGCGCAGCACCGCGGCGGCGTCGCCGCCTGCGACCGCCTGCTCGAGCGCGTTACCCGTCATGTCCGCCCCGTACATCCCGACGGGGGTGTCCCCCGCCCCTGGGTCGAGGATAAGCGAGGTCGGCGCTGTCGACGGTGTCGGTTCGACCACGGTGTGAGAACGGTGTCCGTCGCCGGGTGAACCGGCTGCGGGTGACGGCCGTAGACTCGCCGCCCGTGGCACTCACCATCGGCATCGTCGGCCTGCCCAACGCCGGCAAGTCCACCCTCTTCAACGCCCTGACCAAGAACGACGTGCTCGCGGCCAACTACCCCTTCGCGACCATCGAGCCCAACGTCGGGGTCGTCGGGGTGCCCGACGAGCGGCTGCCGCGGCTGGCGGAGATCTTCGGCAGCGCCAAGGTCCTGCCGGCGACCGTCGAGTTCGTCGACATCGCCGGCATCGTCAAGGGTGCCTCCGAGGGTGAGGGCCTGGGCAACAAGTTCCTGTCCCACATCCGTGAGTCGTCGGCGATCTGCCAGGTGACGCGCGTCTTCCGCGACGAGGACGTCACCCACGTCGACGGGGAGGTCAACCCGAGCAGCGACATCTCCACCATCCAGACCGAGCTGATCCTCGCCGACCTGCAGACGGTCGAGAAGGCGATTCCGCGGCTGGAGAAGGAGGCGCGGATGAAGAAGGACGCCGCCGCCAACCTCGCCGCCGCCCGGGAGGCGCTCGCCGCGCTCGAGTCCGGCACCCCGATCATCGCCACCGACCTCGACCGCGACCTGGTCCGCGACCTGTCGCTGCTGACGGCCAAGCCGTTCATCTACGTCTTCAACTGCGACGCCGACGAGCTCGCCGACGAGGCCCTCAAGGACGAGATGCGCGCCCTGGTGGCCCCGGCCGAGGCGATCTTCCTCGACGCCAAGTTCGAGGCCGAGCTCGTCGAGCTGGGCGACGAGGACGAGGCCCGCGAGATGCTCGCCGAGATGGGCGTCACCGAGCCCGGCCTCGACACCCTGGCCCGGGTCGGCTTCGACACCCTCGGTCTGCAGACCTACCTCACCGCCGGCCCGAAGGAGTCGCGCGCCTGGACGGTCAAGAAGGGCGCCACGGCCCCCGAGGCGGCCGGCGTCATCCACACCGACTTCCAGCGCGGCTTCATCAAGGCCGAGATCGTCTCGTTCGACGACCTCGTGCAGTACGGCTCGATGCAGAAGGCCAAGGAGGCCGGGCGCGTGCGCATGGAGGGCAAGGACTACGTGATGGCCGACGGTGACGTGGTGGAGTTCCGCTTCAACGTCTGAGCGGCGCGTGCGCGGCAGTCGTTTGTAGACGGACGGGCGGGTCGAGCCGTATCCGATCGGACCCGGTTGCGTTCTCGAGCACATCGTCGCGCCCTGGCGGACCTGCATGTCGCTCTGCGAGCCGTTGGCCCGAGACGCCGTGGCGGAGGTGGTTCTCCCCCGTGTTGTGGAGCACGTGCTCTAATACTGCGGACGAGACCGCGAAAGGACCTGCCATGCCCACGCTGACCCAGGACGGAACCCTGTGGACCATCGACCTGGGCGACGACGAGAACCGCTTCTCGCCGTCGTTCCTGACCTCGGTGACCGCGTTCCTCGACGACCTCGCCGGCTCCAGCGAGCCGGCCGCCCTGCTCACCGTCGGTGGCGGGAAGTTCTACTCCAACGGCCTCGACCTCGACTGGTTGGGCGCCCACCCCGACGAGCTCGGCAGCTACGTGGCGCGGGTGCAGGAGCTCTTCGCGAAGGTGCTCACGCTGCCCGTGCCGACGGTCGCCGCCGTCAACGGACACGCGTTCGGGGCCGGTGCGATGGTCGCGCTGGCTCACGACTACCGCGTGATGCGCGACGACCGCGGCTACTTCTGCTTCCCGGAGGTCGACATCCACATCCCGTTCAGCCCCGGCATGAGCGCGCTGGTCATGGCGAAGGTGTCGGCGCGCACCGCCGTGGACGCCATGACGACGGGTCGTCGGTTCGGCGCGGCCGACGCGGTCGCCGCCGGCCTCGTCGACGCCTCCAGCAGCCTGGAGGACCTGACCACCACCGCGACCGGGTTCGTCCGTGACCTGGCCGGCAAGGACCGCGCCACCCTCGGCGCGATCAAGTCGACCATGTACGCCGACGTCGTGGCCACGCTGCGCCAGCACGGCGGCTGAGAGCGCCCGTGGGTCGGCCCCGCGCGCACGACCTCGACACCCTGCTCGACCACGCCCGGACGCTGTGGGTCGAGCAGGGCCTGGCCGGGGTCACCATCCGCGCCCTGAGTGCGGCGTCCGGGGCCTCGAACGGCGCGATCTACAACGCCTTCGGGTCACGGGACAACCTGCTCGTGCGCGTCTGGGTGCGCGAGGCCGAGGGCTTCCTGGCCTTCCAGGTCGAGTCCGTCGAGGCCGCGCTCGCCCTGGGTGACCCCCGCTCCGCCGTGGTCGCCGCCGCCCTGGCGCCGTCGGACTACTCGCGACGCGAACCGGCCGGCTCGCGGCTGCTGCTCACCGTGGCCGTCGACGACCTGGCCGCGGCCGGTGCCGACGTCGGCGACGCCGAGCGCCGTCAGGTGCGGCAGCTGCGCCGCCGCCTCGACGACCTGATCGTGCGGCTCGCCGACGAGGTCTGGCACAGCCGGCGCCCACCCGCCACGACCATGGTCAAGGCGTGCGTGGTCGACCTGCCCTCGGCCCTGCTCCCGGTCGGCGACCACCTGACCGACCCGCTGGCCCGCACCACCCTCGAGCGCGCGGTCCGCGGCGTCCTCGCCGACCCGCCGTCCGACCCGCAGCCCGGTCCGGCCTGACCGGTCCTGCCGGCGTACGCCGGGGAATGCCTGCCCTGGCTGGGTGTTGGGACGACATGGACCCGTACGAGCGCTACCACCGCGCCGGTCGCCAGTTCGATCTCAAGGACTACAGCGGGGCCGCCCGCACGCTCGAGAGCCTGCTGATGGACCTCACCGCCGAGACCGACGGGCCGGGGCACGGCCTCACGCACGTGCGGCTGCTGCTCGCCCGGTCCTACTACCACTCCGCCCAGCTCGCGCGGGCCGAGGCCGCTGCCAGAGCAGTGCTCGCGGAAGCCCCGACCGACGCCTACGCCGCCCTGCTGCTGGCGCGCACCCTCGAGCGCGCGTCGCGCGTCGACGAGGCCCGGGAGGCGATGCGGGTCGCGGCGGCGCTGGGGGCTCCCGGTACGTCGTTCGCGGTGGCCTGACGGCCCGACATGTCAGGCGGGTCAGGACCTGAAGGACGCCAGCGTCGGCAGGAAGCACGCGACGGACGCGGCGCCGGCGCGCGCGCTCTGCTCCAGGGACGCCTCGTCGAGATGTCCGGGGTGGAAGAACGTCTCGACGTAGACGGCGCTGCCCACGCGGGCGACCGTGACGTAGGGGGCCTTCCCGGAGAGGTCCTCGCCGTCGAGGTCCTGGCTGAGCTCGTAGGCCTGCCACGCCTCGTCGGCGCCGTCGACCCGGGCCTCGACGAGAACCACTCGACCGGTTCTCCCGAGTGCGACTGAGGGCCGGCGGCGCCGCAGAGCGCCACCTGCTCCCGCCAGTCGGCCACGGCCCCGGTCGCCGACGCGGCGTCGGCGTACACGCCGAGGGCTTCGCTCGGGCAGGCCGTGGCCCCGGCCTCGTAGAACGCGCGCCCGTCGGTGGGTCGCTGGCGTCAGACGTCGGAGCAGGTCTCCAACGAGACCCCGTCGGCCAGCCGGTAGGGGTTGGTCGCGACCAGCGCGCCCACCACGCGTCGTAGCCGGGAGACCTCGGCCCGGGCGGTGACGACGTGCTCGGCGTCGCCGTACAGCGCGGTGCTGAGGGCGGCGGCGCCCAGCCCGGCGGGGCCGGCGGTCGCGAGGATGCCGAGGATCTGGGCGTGGCGCCGGGTGAGCGTCGTGCGCCACGGCTCGTCGCCCGAGAGGACCTCGAGGACGCCGTCGGCCCCGAGCCGGGCGGTCAGGCCGACCGGACCCGACACCGGGCGCACCAGCCAGCCGTGGCCGAGGCGTTCGGGCAGGCACAGGCCCAGGCCGGGTACGGCGACCGCACGGTCGGCGCGCGGCGCCTCGATCCGGTCGCGGGCCGCCACCCCCGACTGGTGGGCGACCCAGCCGTGGTCGTCGACGACGAGCAGCGGCCCGACGCCGACCAGGGGTGCCGCCTCGCGGCGCAGGCGGTCGAGGCCCTCCTGGTGGTGGCGCCACAGCGCGGCCTCGGCCAGGCGTACGGCGCTCTCGACGAGCACCACCAGGGCCGGGTGCAGGGTCAGCGCGGGCCCGCTGACGTCGACGACGCCGAGCAGGTCGCCGGTGCGCGGGTCGTGGATCGGGTGGGCGGTGCAGTACCAGGGGTGCTGCTGCTGCTCGAAGTGCTCGGCCGAGAACAGCTGCACCGGCGCCGCCTCGGCCAGCGCGGTGCCGATCGCGTTGGTGCCGACGCGCTCCTCGGTCCACGTGGCGCCCTCGGTGAAGCCGAGCCGGTCGGCCTCGAGCCGCACCCGGGCCGCGCCCTCGCGCCACAGGATCACTCCGTCGGCGTCGCAGACGACCATGAGGAACAGCGAGGCGTCGGCCACGCTGGTCAGCACCCGCCGCAGCTCGTCGGCCACCAGCCGCAGCGGCGACTCTCGTCGGCGTCGCTCGAGCTCCTCGAGGTCGAAGGGGTCGCGGGCGTTGCCGCCCTCGGGGTGGACGCCCAGGGCCAGCACCCGCCGCCAGGACCGGGCCACGACGTCGCGCGGCTGTCCACCGCGGCTGCCACCGAGGAAGGCGTCGTGGACGCGGGTGAGCTCGCGGGCGCGCACCGACAGGTCGGTGCCCGGCTCGATCGCGGCGTACGTCGTCATCCCACCTCCGCTGTGGTGCTCGTCACACCCTGGTCCCACCATCGTCCACGTCCCCGGGTTGCGCAACGGTTGCCGAGGCGGCGGGGGGTCTCGATGCAAGTGGGTGCAACGGTGGTCAGGGGGAGCCGGAGGGTGTGCCCTGGGTCACATGACGCAGACCCTCGACGCACCCCCAGTCGTCGCCGACCGCGACCCGTCCGCCCGGGCCACCGCCTGGCTCTCCTCCTTCGAGTCGGCGCTACGCGCCCGTGACGTGGTCGCGGCCGCCGGCCACTTCGCCACCACCAGCTTCTGGCGCGACCTGGTGTCGTTCACCTGGAACCTCACGACGGTCGAGGACCGCGCCGGCGTGACCGACCTGCTCGACAGCACCCTCGAGGGGACCGACCCGAGCGGGTTCGTGCTCGCCGAGCCCGCCGACGAGGCCGACGGCGTCGTCACAGCGTGGTTCGACTTCGAGACCGCCGTGGGTCGTGGCCGTGGCCTGGTGCGCCTGGTCGAGGAGGACGGCGACCTGCGGGCGTGGACGTTCCTCACGACGATGCACGAGCTCAAGGGCCACGAGGAGCCGCGCTCGACGCGCCGGCCGATGGGCGCCCAGCACGGCGCGGCCAAGGACCGGGCGACCTGGCTGGAGAAGCAGCAGGCCGAGGCCGAGTCGCTGGGGTCGACCACGCAGCCCACGGTGCTCGTCATCGGTGGCGGCCAGGGCGGCATCGCGCTCGGGGCACGCCTGCGGCAGCTCGGGGTGACGAGCCTGGTGATCGACAAGCACCCGCGACCCGGCGACCAGTGGCGCAGCCGCTACAAGAGCCTGTGCCTGCACGACCCGGTCTGGTACGACCACCTGCCCTACCTGAAGTTCCCCGACACCTGGCCCGTCTTCGCCCCCAAGGACAAGATCGGCGACTGGCTGGAGTCCTACGTCAAGGTGATGGAGGTGCCCTACTGGTCCTCGACGGTGGCGACCTCCGCGTCGTACAGCGAGGAGACGGGCGAGTGGACCGTCGAGGTCGAGCGCGAGGGCAAGCCGCTCACCCTGCGTCCGCAGCAGCTCGTGTTCGCCACCGGCATGTCGGGCAAGCCCGCCGTACCGGTGCTGCCGGGCCAGGACGTGTTCCGCGGCGACCAGCACCACTCCTCGGCGCACCCCGGGCCCGACGCCTACCGGGGCAAGAAGGTCGTGGTCATCGGCAGCAACAACAGCGCCTTCGACATCTGCGGCGCCCTGTGGGAGAACGACGCCGACGTCACGATGGTGCAGCGCTCGTCGACGCACATCGTCAAGAGCGACTCGTTGATGGAGCACGGCCTCGGCGACCTCTACTCCGAGCGGGCACTCGCGGCCGGGGTCACCACCGAGAAGGCCGACCTGATCTTCGCCTCGCTGCCCTACCGGATCATGCACGAGTTCCAGATCCCGGCCTACGAGGCGATGGCCGAGAAGGACAAGGACTTCTACGAGCGTCTCGAGGCCGCGGGCTTCTGGCACGACTGGGGCGACGACGGGTCGGGCCTGTTCATGAAGTACCTGCGCCGCGGCTCCGGCTACTACATCGACGTGGGTGCCGCCGAGCTCGTGGCCAACGGCGACGTCAAGCTCGCCCACGGCCAGGTCGACCACCTGACCGAGGACTCGGTCGTGCTCGCCGACGGCACCGAGCTGCCGGCCGACCTGGTCGTCTACGCCACCGGCTACGGCTCGATGAACGGGTGGGCCGCCGACCTCATCGACCAGGAGACCGCCGACCGGGTCGGCAAGGTCTGGGGCCTCGGCTCCGACACCACCAAGGACCCCGGCCCGTGGGAGGGCGAGCAGCGCAACATGTGGAAGCCGACCCAGCAGCAGGCGCTGTGGTTCCACGGCGGCAACCTGCACCAGTCACGGCACTACTCGCTCTACCTCGCGCTGCAGCTCAAGGCGCGGGCCGAGGGGATCCCCACCCCGGTCTACGGCCTGCAGGAGGTGCACCACCGGGCGTGAGCGTCAGGGCAGGACGCCGGGCAGCAGGTGCTGCGAGACGTCGCCCACCAGGTCGACGTCGGCCTCACGGCTCGCGAACCACCACACGCCGTCGATGCGGTGGAAGGTGTCGCGGTAGCGGCCGGCCACGACCACCTGCAGCGGCAGGGTGTCGGTCGCCTGGAGCACCGTGAAGCGGGAACGGCAGGTGCCCGTCCCGGCGTCGTCGTCGACCTCGACGACCACGTTGCTCACCTGGTGCTGGGTGCGCGGGGTGCCGGGCCCGTCGTGGCCCGGCACCGGGTGGCGGCGCGTCGTCTGCTCGTAGAGCGCCTGCACGGCCGCGGCACCCCGGACGCCGACGAACGCACCGTGCGCGAAGAGCGCGCCGACCCCGGCGAAGTCGCCGTCGTCGATGCGGTCGGCGTAGGCGTACAGGAGGTGCTCGATGGCGCGGGCGCTGTCCACGGCGGTCACCCTAGGACCGCGCGGGAGCCGGAGCGGGAGCCTCGGCTGGAGCCGGTGAACGTCGCGTCGTGGTGAGCGCGGTGTCGATGGCCGCCTGCAGGTCGGCCGGTCGCAGCGGCCGCTCCACGTCCACGACCGGTGCCCCACCGGCGTACGACGGGAGGTGGCGCGGGTCGGCGAGCACGACGTCGTGCGGCTCGGCGGGGTCGGTGACCACGACGTGGCCCAGGTGCTCGAGGATCCCCTCGGCGACCATCTGGTTGATGTCGCCGTCCTCGACGACGAGCACCCGCGGCGGCCCCGGGGCGTCCGGCCGCGCGAGGTCGAGGACGAACCAGAAGCGGCTGCCCCGGCCCGGCTCGCTGCTGACCTGCAGCTCGCCACCCATCGCGCCGACGAGGCGGCTGCTGATCGCCAGGCCGAGGCCGGTCCCGCCGAAGGCGCGGGTCGAGGAGGTGTCGCGCTGGCTGAACGGCTCGAAGACGACGCGCAGCAGGTCGGGGTCGATGCCGATGCCGTGGTCGACCACCTCGAAGCGGATCCCGTCGTCCTCGCCCGTCGCGATCAGCACGACCTCGCCCTCGCCCTCGGTCGAGAACTTCACCGCGTTGGTCGCGAGGTGGACCAGCACGCGGCGCAGGTGAGCCCGGTCGGCGACGACCGACGGCACGTCGCACTCGACGCGGAGTCGCAGGTCCGGTCGTCCCGGGTCGGCGACCTGGCGGGCCACCTCGTCGAGCAGGACCCGCAGGTCGACCCGGTCCAGGTGGACCTCCGGCCCGTGGCCGGGCTGCTGCTTCTCGAGCCCTGCGAAGTCGAGGAGGTCGTCGATGATCGCCATCAGGCTGCGACCCGTGGACGCGACGCCCTCGGCGTAGGACCGCTGCCGCGGGTCGAGGTCGCCGGCCAGGAGCAGCGAGCTGAGCCCGAGGACGCCGTTCATCGGGGTGCGGATCTCGTGGGTCATCGTCGCCAGGAACTCCGACTTGGCCCGTGACGCCGCCTCGGCGGCGTCCCGGGCGGCGGTCTCGTAGCGCAGCAGGAGCACGGTGCGGACGACGGCGAGGGCGGCCAGGACGACCGTCGCGACCAGCACCACGGGACGGATCTCGCCCGCGCCGTCCGGCTCCAGGAGCAGCAGGCCGGTCGGGACCGTCAGCGGCAGGATCGACACGAGCACCCGGGGCACGGGGCGCCGCTCGTCGCTGGGCTCCGCCGGCTCGCGGAGCTGCTGCGGCTCCCCCCGGCTCGGCGGCGGCCAGGTCGCCTGTGCCAGGACGATGGTCCCGAGCATCCACCCCAGGTTGAGACGGGGGTCGTCCAGGTCGGGCACGAGGCCCAGGAGGAAGCTGAGGTCGGTCACCAGCCACAGGCCGAGCCCCGAGATCAGCCACGTCCCGCCCCAGGTGGCGCGGTCGGACCCGAAGGCGATCCGCAGCAGCAGGCCGAGCGCGACGACGTCGAGGACGGGGTACGCCGTGACGACCAGGTCGCCGAGCCTGCTCCCACCGGTCGCGGTGCCCCAGTGCAGCTGGGCGTCCCAGAGCACCAGCGCCGCGACGACCACCACGGTGAGCGCGTCGACCAGCGCGTCGACCTGGCCGTGGCGGTCGGCACGGCGGACCACCGCGACCAGGAGGGCGGCGCACAGCACCGAGGTGGACAGCAGGTAGGGCACGTCGGCGGGCGAGGCGTCAGGCACGACCCTGCGGCTCGCGTCCCACGCGTAGACGACGTCGCCGCAGGCGTTGAGGGCCAGGCCGGCGGTGAGCAGCACCCCGAAGAGCCGCTGCCGTCCCCGTCGCCGCCGGGCACCCGCACCGGCGAGCACGGCGGCCGAGCCGGTCACGACGACGATGAGGACGTCGGCCGACGAACCGAGCCGGTCCCAGGCGACGACCGTGACCAGCGTGAGCACGGCCAGCGCCAGGCCGCACCACAGGGGCAGGCGGTCGGGACGGGAGGGAGCAGGGGGCACGAGAGGTCTCCGGGGTGGGCGACGGGTCCGCGAGACGGCGTCAGTCTGCCTCATCGGCCCCCGGTCCGCTGACGATGTGGTCGAAGTGGGCCGCAGTGCCTAGGTGCTCAAGAGTCGGTCAGCCGACCAGCACGACCGCGAGCCCGACCACGGTCACGACCAGCCCGACGGCCACGACGACGCCGAGCGTGAACGCCGGCAACGGCTGGTGCAGCCGCATCGCCCGCTCGATGCGCGCCCACCGCAGCAGGGAGAGCACGGTCATCAGGACGGCGAAGCCCAGCAGCCCCAGGACCAGGACCGTACGGGCGCCCTCGGCCTCGGGCAGCTCCAGGGACTCCAGGGCCACGGCACCGGCGACGACCGCGAGCGTGGTGCGCACCCACGCCAGGAAGGTGCGCTCGTTGGCCAGCGAGTAGCGCGGGTCGGGCTCGTCCCCGTCGTAGACCCAGCGGGGCCGTCGGGTCCCGGCGTCGCCGTCCTCGCTCACGGCACTAGCGTGGCAGAGGTGACCTCCGTCTTCGACGCCGCCACGGCCGTGTCCAGCCTCGGTCCCGCCGACGGACGGTACGCCGCCGACCTGAGTGACGGCTGGCTGATCGGTGGTGGCCTCAACGGGGGCTACCTCCTGGCCACCCTCGCCCGCGCCGTGCGCGCGACGCTGCCCGACAAGCCCGACCCGCTGGCGATCAGCGCGCACTACCTCTCGGCCTCGCGGCCGGGGCCGGCCGAGGTCGACGTCCGCGTGCTGCGCGAGGGCGGCACGGTCGCCACCGCCGCCGCCGAGCTCCGGCAGGGCGACGACCTACGGATCAGCGCCCTCGCGACGTACGGCGACCTCGTGCGGCTGGCCGGCGGGCCCGACGACGTGCGCACCACCGCGTCCCCGCCCGACCTGCCCGCGCCCGACGACTGCGTGCCCAACTCGGTGGCCCCGGTCGACCTCGAGGCGGCGTCGCTGCTGCAGCGCTTCGACATGCGCTTCCACCCCGACGACGTCGGGTGGGCGGTCGGTGAGCCCAACGACAGCGGCGTGATGCGCGCGTGGTTCCGTCTCGAGGACGACCGCGACCCCGACCCGCTCTCGCTGCTGCTCGTGCTCGACGCGCTGCCGCCGGTGACCTTCACCTACGGCGCGATGGGCTGGGCGCCGACCATCGAGCTGACCGCCCACGTGCGCGCCCTGCCCGCCCCGGGCTGGCTGCGCGTGACCCACGCGAGCCGCAACATGGCCGGCGGGCTCTTCGAGGAGGACTGCGAGGTCTGGGACTCAGCCGGCCGGCTGGTCGCCCAGGCGCGGCAGCTGGCCCGGATGCCGCGTCCGGTCTGAACGGCCGGCGTTCGACGAGCGTCACCCCACGGTGGTCGAGGAGGTTGCGCTAGCAACCATCACGAGACCATCCAGCCGCAGGTCGGAGTTGACTCGACCGTCGGCTGCGGTCAGGTGGTCTCGTGACGGCCGCGGGCGGGATGGTGCTCGACCACCGTGAGGGGTCAGTCGAACCAGGAGCGGCGCATGGTGAACAGCCACCGCACCATCGGGTGCTCGGAGACGGAGTAGAGGAGGTCCTCCTCGGGCCAGTAGGCGATGTCCTCGTTGCCCATGGGGGTCGCGTGGGGGTGGTGGACGAGGTGGCCGGGGGAGCCGGCGTAGACCGAGCCGCGCTCGCGGCGTCCCTGGGAGACGGTGACGTGGAGGCGGCCCCGGGCGTTGACGACGCCCTGCATGCGGCGCGGGCCGTCGCCGAGGGTCTGCAGCCGGGCGCGGTCGTCGTCGCCGGTCTCGAGCAGGCCGGTGGTCGGGTCGAGCGCGAACCTGGCGAGGCGGCGGGTGCGCGTGGGGTCGTCGGTGAACTCGCCGGCGAGCAGGGCGGGCGGGTCGGTGCTGCGGTCGAGGGACAGGAACGAGTAGCGGAACCCCTCGAGGCCGTCGATGCCCTCGTCCTTGCGGGCGGCGTACTGGAAGCGGGCGGGCAGCACGTAGCGGTAGCCGAACGCTGCGTCGCGGGTTCGCACCCGCACCAGGTCGTCGGTGCGGAAGGTGAACATCCCCTTGCCGGTGGCGGCCACGTGGAGGTGCTCGCCGTGCCAGACGACGCCGCCGGCGTGGACGTGCAGCGGCTCGAGCCCGCCGTCGGCCGTGGCGCGCACGAGGAGCACGTGGCGGTAGCGCAGGCGGTCGAGGTCGATCACGGTCAGTCGTGAGCCGTGCTTGGTGTGGTCCCACGGCAGCTTCTTGGCGTACGACGACATGACCACCAGCCGGCGTCCGGCGAGGTCGCGGCCCGCCGACGGCCCCGCGTCACCCGCGGTGGTGACCCCCTGCGGCCACCACCGCAGGTCGAGCTGGTCGCGCAGGTCGAGCCGCCACGCCTCGTGGACCGCGCGCCCCGGGGCCCACGAGCGTCGCAGTCGGCGCGGCAGGTCGTCGACCAGGTCGGCGAGCGCGAGCCGGCCGTCGCTGCGCGCGACGAGCGCCTCGACGGCGTCGTCGCTGCCGCCGACGCGCTCCAGGTAGAGCCCGGTCCCCGCACTGGTCACGCCGGTAGTCTCGCCGACGTGACCAACGGCAGCCTCAGCAGCGGCGGCAGGAAGGTCGTCGTCGCGGCGGCGGTGCTGCGCGACGGGCGCCTGCTGGCGTGCCGTCGTACGACGCCGCCCGAGGCCGCCGGCCGCTGGGAGCTCCCCGGGGGCAAGGTCGAGGACGGCGAGACCCCCGACGCGGCGCTGGTCCGCGAAGTGGGTGAGGAGCTCGCGGTCGACGTCACCGTCACCGGGTGGCTCGAGGGGGCCGCCCCGATCGGTGACACCCACGAGCTGCGCGTGGCGACCTGCTCGGTCGCCACCTGGGCGCCGTACCCCGTCGAGCACGACCGGCTGCGCTGGCTGCGGGCCGCCGAGGTCGACGACGTCGACTGGCTCGAGCCCGACCGCCCCTTCCTGGCCGCCCTGCGCGCGAGGCTCGCATGAGCGGCCCGACCGGGCGCGGCATCTTCTTCGACGAGGACGACGCCCGCGCGGTCGCGGCCCGGCTGGCCGCCGAGGGCTACACGGTCGACGTGGCCCGCGAGCGCCTGGCCGGCGAGGACGACGACGAGGACCACCCGTGGGCGGTCGTCACCGACGCGCCCGGCGTCGTGCTCGAGCTGCTGGTCGACGAGCACGACGGCTGGTACGACGTCGAGGAGCAGACGGCGCCGCCGACCGCGCCGCCGGACCTGCCGACGGCGCCCAGGCGGCTCAAGCGCGAGTGAGCGGACGGGCCGCGGGGCGTTGTGCGGTGCTCATTACGCTCTCACCATGACCCAGACCCCGGCCCAGCGTCTGCTCCTCGTGCACGCCCACCCCGACGACGAGTCGATCGGCCAGGGCGCCACGATGGCCAAGTACGCCGCCGAGGGGCGCGGCGTCACCCTGGTGACCTGCACGGCCGGGGAGATGGGCGAGATCCTCGTGCCCGAGCTCGAGCACCTGGCCGCCGACCAGGAGGACAAGCTCGGCGAGCACCGGCGCGGCGAGCTGGCCGACGCCATGGCCGCCCTCGGGGTCACCGACCACCGCTTCCTCGGCGGGTTCGGGCGCTTCCGCGACTCCGGCATGAAGTGGCACGCCGACGGCTACGCGATCGCCGCCGACGACATCCACGACAACGCGTTCTGGCGCGCCGACCTCACCGAGGCCGCCGACCTGCTCGTCGAGGTCATCCGCGAGGTGCGCCCGCAGGTGCTCGTCACCTACGACCAGTTCGGCGGCTACGGCCACCCCGACCACATCCAGGCCCACCGGGTCGCGACCTACGCCGCCGCGCTGGCCGCGGTGCCGTCGTACCGCACCGACCTGGGGGAGGCGTGGGACATCGCGAAGATCTACTGGGGCGCGATGTCGGAGAGCCGCATGCGCGCCGGGCTGCGCGCGCTGCGCGACGCGGGCGACACCACGAGCTTCGAGGGCATGGACCCCGACGGCCCGCTGCCGCACTTCGTCACCCCCGACGAGAACCTCTCGGCCGTCGTCGACGCCGAGGACCACGTCGACAAGAAGATGGCGGCCCTGGCGGCGCACAAGACCCAGATCACCATGGACGGACCGTTCTTCGCTCTCTCCAACAACGTCGGGTCGAGCGCCTGGGGCGCGGAGTTCTACCGGATCGCCAAGGGCACGCGCGGGCCGGTCAACGACGAGGGCCTCGAGACCGACCTGTTCGCCGGCCTGACGGGCGCGTGAGCTGAGCAGGGGCCTGACCGTCGGCCGAGCGCTGGGACTGGTCCTGCTGGGGGCCCTGGTCGGCGCTGCGACGGTCCTCACCCACGGGCGTACGACGGGCCTGGTGCTCGGCCTGGTGGCGTCGCTCGCCGCCGCCTGGGCGCTGCCGGGCGGGTGGTCGCTGCGCTTCGCCTTCACGACCGGGTGGGCCCTGGCGCTGGTCGTCGCGCTGGTGCCGCGCTCGTCGGGCGGCTACCTGATCGGCTCCGACGCCCCCGGCTACGCCCTGCTCGTCACGGGTCTCGTGCTGGTGCTGGTCGGGATCGTCACGGTGCGTCCGCTGCGTCCTGCGCCTTCCGACGACCCCGCTCCGTAGGATGGATCGGTGAAGAGCGAGCGCGCCGGTGGTCGCCTGGTCGTGGTCGTCGTGCTGGTGCTCGCGCTGCTGGCCGGCGGTGGCTACGCCTCGGCCTACTACGTCGCCGGTGACGCCCTGCCCCGTGGCGCGTCCATCGGTGGCGTCGACGTCGGCGGGCTGTCCCCGGCCGAGGCCGAGGAGGCGCTGCGCGCCGGCCTCGCCGCGCAGGTCGCCGCGCCGATCGGGGTCTCGCTCGAGGGGCGCACCGCCGAGGTCGACCCGGCCGAGGCCGGGCTCCGGGTCGACTACGCCGCCTCCGTCGCCACGGCCGCCGGCACCCGATCCTGGCGCCCCGCCGACCTCTGGGACCACTACGCCGGTGGCGACGACACCGCCCCGGTCGTCCGCGTCGACGAGGCGGCCCTCGACGCCGCCGTCGACGACCTCGCCGCCGGGCTCGGCACCGACCCGGTCGACGGCACCGTCACCCTCGCGACCGGCCGGGTGCAGACGACCCGGGCGGTGCCCGGTCGCGGGCTCGACCCGGGCTCGACCCGCGAGGCCCTCGTGGCGTCGTACCTCACCGGCGACCCGGCCGAGCTCGAGATCACCCGCCTGCAGCCCGACGTCGACGACGCCGACGTCGAAGCCGCGGTCACCTCGTTCGCCGAGCCGGCGCTCTCGGCCCCGGTCACCCTGGCCATCGGGACGGCCCGCGTCACCCTCCAGCCCGACGACTACGCCGCGGCGCTGCTGCTCGAGCCGAGCGAGGGCGCCCTGGTGCCCCGCGTCGACGTCGACGCCCTGGTGCCGTTGGTCGGGTCGGCCACCGCCGGCGACGGCGCACCCGTCGACGCCCGGATCGAGCTCGTCGACGGCCGGCCGCGGGTGGTCAAGGCCAAGCCGGGGGTGACCTACGCCGAGGACGACCTCGCCGCGGCGTTCCTCGAGGTCGTCACCGGGCCCGAGGGCGAGCGGACCGTCGAGGTGCCCGGCACCGTCGACCAGCCCGACTTCACCACGAAGGACGCCCGCGCGCTCGGCGTGCGCGAGAAGGTCTCGTCGTTCACGACCTACTTCCCCTACGCCGACTACCGCAACACCAACATCGGCCGCGCCGCCGAGATCGTCGACGGCACGCTGCTCCGGCCCGGCGAGGTCTTCTCGCTCAACGACATCGTCGGCGAGCGGACCCGGGCCAACGGCTTCACCGAGGGCACGATCATCAGCGACGGCATCTTCGTCACCGACCTCGGCGGCGGTGTCTCGCAGATGGCGACCACGACCTTCAACGCGATGTTCTACGCCGGCCTCGAGGACATCGAGCACAAGCCGCACTCGGTCTACATCGACCGCTACCCGGTGGGGCGCGAGGCGACCGTCGCGTTCGGGTCCGTCGACCTGCGCTTCCGCAACGACACCGACCACGGCGTGCTCATCAGCGCCAAGCTCACGCCGTCGACCCCGTCGTCGCAGGGCGTGCTGACCGTGAGCATGTTCTCGACCAAGGTCTGGGACATCACCGAGGTCACCTCCGACCGCTACGCCTACGTGGCCCCCGGCACCCGCACCCTCGACACCGCCAACTGCGTCCCCAACACCGGCTACTCCGGCTTCCAGGTCGACGTCACCCGCGTCTTCCGTCGCCCCGGGTCCGACGAGGTCGTCAAGCGGGAGAAGTTCCACACCGACTACATCGCCTCCGACACCGTGGTCTGCCGGCCGGTCGGGTCGCTGTCGACTCCGCCGCGGCCCTAGGGCCTGCGCCGCCGGGGTCTCGCGGGTGCGGGGTCTTCCGGTCATTCCGTTCCTGCTCGGCCCCGGGTCATGGCTCCTCGGGTCGTCCACGCGCCTGGCATCCCGGGTCTCGCCGTCAAGGACGCTCGCTTCGCTCGCGACACTTCGTGGCGCCTTTCGGGCGTCCTTGACAGCGAGCCTCTCCCGGAGCGCGGCGCACGGGCAGCGGCAAGCCGCGCCCTCGTCGGCGCGGACAACCCGAGGCCCACGGTCCGAGGCCTTGTCCGGCTCGAGGTGGGGTCCTGGTCCACCACACGGACCGAGATCGCGTATCGAGCTGCCGCGGGGCGCACCGGGACGCTGACACCCTGGCAGGGCCGATGAAATTTCAGCGGCCCAGTCACCTGGACAGCGTCCCGGTGACCGCGGGTGTGACTCGCGCGGCCGCCAGACCCGGACCCCGTGGTCACCTCAGGCCTCCCGGTGCGGTTGGTGTGGTCTCGAGACGGTCGCGGGCGACCTCCTCGACCACCGTGGGGGCGTGCCTCGACCACCGTGGGGTGACGGTCGGCGTACGTCGTCACTACAGTCCCGTGACATGCGCCACAGCCTGGGAGCCCTGCTCGCCGCCGTCCTGCTCTCCGCCGGCCTGACCGCTACCGCCTCGCCCGCCCCGGCGGCCCCGGCCCCCGCGACCGGCCTGCCGACGCTGCCGACCTCGCCGTTCGGCGACCCGCCCGGCGCCAACGACTGGACGTGCAAGCCGACCGCGGCACGGCCGACGCCGGTGATCCTGGTCCACGGCACCGCGGGCGACCGGACCAACCTGCTGCAGCGGCTCTCGGCCGGCATCAAGGCCAAGGGGTTCTGCGTCTACTCCCTCGACTACGGCAACCGCGGGCTCGACGACATCCCCACCTCGGCCGGCCAGCTCAAGGCCTTCACCGAGCGGGTGCTGCGCTCGACCGGGGCGCGCAAGGTGTCGATGGTCGGTCACTCCCAGGGCGGCATGATGCCGCGCTACTACATCAGGTTCCTCGGCGGCGACCGCGTGGTCGACGACCTGGTCGGCCTGTCGCCGTCCAACCACGGCACGGTGATCACGGCCGGCTCCAACGCGTTCACCCGCCTCGTCGGCTACGCCTGCGTCGCCTGCGTCCAGCAGGGGGCTGGGTCGGCCTTCCTGCGCACGCTCAACGCCGGCGACGAGACCCCGGGCTCGGTGAGCTACACCCAGGTCACCACGCGCTACGACGAGATCGTCGTCCCCTACACCTCCGCCTACCTCGCCGCCGGACCGCGCACCACCAACGTCACGCTGCAGGACGTGTGCCCGCTCGAGCCTGCCGAGCACCTCTTCATCCCGCTCGCGACGCCGTCGCTGTCGATCACGCTCGACGCCCTGACCCACACCGGCCCCGCGCGGGCGGGCTTCCGTCCGCGTTGCTTCTGAAGCACGCAGGCCCCGTAGCCTGAGCCGGTGCTCGTCCACCTCCGGCTGACCGTCCCCGCTGCGCTGGCCGACGCCGTACGCCGCCTCGTGGTCGAGCATGACCACACGACCAACGTCACCCTCCAGGCCGGCGCGGGCCTCAAGCCGCCCGGGGACCTGATCGAGGTCGACGTCGCCCGCGAGTCCGCCGCCGCGCTCGTGCGCGACCTGCAGGCCCTCGGCCTCGACGAGGACGGCGGGATCGTGCTCACCACCCCGACCGGCACACCGTTCCGTGCGGCGCGGGTGCTGGAGGCCCAGGCCCCCGGGCACCCCGACGACGCCGTCATCTGGGACTCCGTCGAGGCGACCGCCTACGGCGGCGCGACACCGACCCTGAGCTACCACGTGTTCCTGGTGATCGCGGTCGCCCTGGCCGCCGTCGCCGTCATCACCGACTCCAGCGTGCTCGTCGTGGGGGCGATGGTGGTCGGGCCCGAGTTCAGCGCGATCGCCGCGCTCTGCGTGGGTCTGGTGCTGCGGCGACCCCGGCTGATCACCCGCAGCGCGATGCTGCTGGTGCTCGGCTTCGCGCTGGCCATCGGCGTGGTCACGGTCCTGGCGCTCCTCGCGCGCGCCACCGGCATGGTCGAGGCGGTCGACATCACCCGTCCGCGCCCCGGCACCGGCTTCATCTGGCACCCCGACCGGTGGTCGTTCGTGGTGGCGGTGCTGGCCGGTGCGGCGGGTGCGCTGGCGCTGGCCATCGAGCGGTCGACCATCATGGTCGGGGTGTTCATCAGCGTCACCACCGTCCCCGCCGCCGGCAACCTCGCGCTCGGCCTGGCCGTCGGCGACGCCGGCGAGATCGGGGGGTCCGCCGCCCAGCTGGGCCTCAACGTCGTCGGCATGGTCACCGCGGGCGTGCTGGTCCTGCTCCTCATCCGGACGGCGTGGCCGTGGCTCGCGCTGCGCGCCGAGCGCATCTTCGGCACCGCGGGTCCGGCATGAGCGACGACCCGGACCCGACCCGGGGCGCCAAGGGCACCAAGGGCAGCGAGTCGCTGGTCACCGTCGTCGTCGCGCTGGTCGCCAACGGCCTGCTCGCCCTCGCCAAGTCGGTCGCCGCGCTGCTGACCGGGTCGGCGGCCATGGTCGCGGAGGCGGCGCACTCGTGGGCCGACACGGGCAACGAGGTGTTCCTGCTCGTCGCCGAGCGCCGCGGCAGCCGCCCGCGCGACGCCGCGCACCCCCGCGGCTACGGCCGCGCGACCTACACGTGGTCGTTGATCGCGGCGTTCGGGCTGTTCTCGGCCGGGTCGGTGGTCTCGCTGTGGCACGGCCTCACCGAGCTGACCGCCGAGCGCACCGACGAGAGCTTCACGATCAACTACGTCGTGCTCGCGATCGCGTTCGTCCTCGAGGGCACGTCGTTCGTCCAGGCCAGCCGCCAGGTGCACGGCGCGGCCGGCAGGATCGGCCTGCACCCGCTGCGCTACGTCTCCCGCACCTCCGACCCGACCCTGCGCGCGGTCTTCCTCGAGGACCTCTCCGCCCTGCTCGGCATCCTGCTGGCCGCCGTGGGCATCGGGCTGCACCAGCTCACCGGTGACCCGGTCTGGGACGCCGTCGCCTCGATCGCCATCGGGGTCCTGCTCGGTGTCGTGGCGGTGTTCCTGATGCGCCGCAACATGGAGTACCTCGTCGGCGAGGGCACCAGCCCCGCCCTGCGCGACCGCGTGCTCGCGCTGCTGCGCGACCACGAGGAGGTCCAGCGGGTGACCTACCTCCACCTCGAGTACGTCGGCCCCCAGCGGATGTTCGTCGTCGCGGCCGTCGACCTGGTCGGCGACGACACCGAGGACCACCTCGCGGTGCGCCTGCGCCGCGTCGAGACCGACATCGAGACCGACGACCTCATCGAGGACGCCGTGCTCACCCTGTCGCAGCCCGACGACGCCGACCTGGAGCCGACCGCCCCGCGCTAGCAGGCACCGGCGTCAGCGGAGGTCGGCGGGGACGAGGTAGCGGTAGCGGTGGTGGGTGCGGAAGCCCAGCCCGGCGTAGAGCGCGAGCGCCGGCTCGTTGTCGGAGAGCACCTGCAGGTAGGCCGTGGCCGCGCCCCGCTCGGCGCCCCAGCCGACGAGCGCGGCCATCACCTGCCGCCCCAGGCCGCGGCGGCGGTGGGCCGGGTCGACCTCGATCGCGCGGAAGCCGACCCAGTCGTCGGCGTACGCCGCGACGCCGCCGGCCACCCCGCCCGCGTCGGCGGTGACGACGTCGCCGTCGACCGCGAGCACGACCGCGCCGTCGTCGACCGCCCGCACGGCCCGCGCCACCTGAGCGAGGCCCGCGACCTGGAAGAGGGTGTCGGCCTCGTGCGACTCCGGCACCCAGCCGAGACCGGTGAACAGGTGGTCCTCGGCAGAGCCCGCGAGCACCGCGGCGACCGGACGCCGGTAGTGCGCGACCACGGCGGCCACGGCCTCGGCGTCGGGCAGCCCGGAGGGGCCGAAGGCCAGCACCGAGTTGGCCCGTCGTGCTGTGGCGGTCGGGGAGTCGCGCAGCACCCAGTCGCCCAGGGGAGCGGTCTGCAGGTCGGGGAACAGGGCGAACCCGCGCACCTGTGCCTCGCGCGCCGGCACCCGGTCGCGCACCGACGCCCGCGGCGGCACCGGCTTGCCCGACACGACGTCGGCCAGCGGGACCGTCAGGGCAGGACCCGACTGCGGACGCACCACGATCACCCCCGCGCCGAAGGCCTCGCAGACCCCGAGCAGGTCGGTCATCGCGGGGCCACCACTGGGCCCGGTCTCGCCGCGGACCAGGCGGCGCACGACGACGCGCTGCCCGACGACGTGGGGACCGAGCGAGTGCCTGCCCACGGAGTGGGGTTCCTGCGTCTGCGACACGACCCACACACTAGGCTGAACGTGCTCTCGTACCCCTGATCCACTTGCATCCCCTGGAGGAACCTCGATGACCTACGTCATCTCGCAGCCCTGCGTCGACCTCAAGGACCGGGCCTGCGTCGACGAGTGCCCCGTCGACTGCATCTACGAGGGCAAGCGGATGCTCTACATCCACCCCGACGAGTGCGTCGACTGCGGCGCCTGCGAGCCGGTCTGCCCGGTCGAGGCGATCTTCTACGAGGACGACGTCCCGGAGGAGTGGAAGGACTACTACACCGCCAACGTCGGCTTCTTCGAGGAGCTCGGCTCCCCGGGCGGCGCGGCCAAGATGGGCGAGATCGACCACGACCACCCCATCGTCGCGGCGCTCGCCCCCCAAGAGCACGACGACTGACCCGGTGAGGCCCGGCTGGCACGCCGGGGTCGCCGCGACCCGCCAGCGGGCCGCGGCCTGCGGGCTCCCCGTCGTCGACCTGTCGGTCGGCGCCCCGGTCGACCCCACCCCCGAGGTGGTGCGCCGGGCGCTCGTCGAGCACGCCGACTCCCCGGGCTACCCGCTGACCATCGGCCGTCCGGGCCTGCGCGAGGCCCACGTCGACTGGCTGGCGCGCGTCCACGGCGTGACCGGGCTCGCCCCTGAGCAGACGCTGCCCACGGTCGGCAGCAAGGAGCTCATCGGCACCCTCCCGCTGCTGGTGCTCGACGCAGCCCGACCCGGACCGGTCGCGATCCCGGCCCTGGCCTACCCGACGTACGCCGTGGGAGCGGCCCTCGCGGGCCGCGAGGTCGTGTCCTACGAAGGCGTCGACGACCTGCGGGCGCTGCCGGTCGCGCCGGCGCTGGTGTGGGTCAACTCGCCGGCCAACCCGACGGGCCGGGTGCTCGCCCCCGCCGACCTGGCCGCCCTGGTGGCCTGGGGTCGCGAGCACGGTGCGCTCGTGGTCTCCGACGAGTGCTACCTCGACCTGGGGTGGGGGGTCGACGTGGCCACGGTGCTCCACCACGACGTCAACGCCGGCTCGACCGAGGGCCTGCTCGCCGTGCACTCGCTGAGCAAGCGGTCCAACCTGGCCGGCTACCGGTGCGGGTTCGTCGCCGGCGACGCCGCGGTCGTCGCCGACCTGACGGCCCATCGGCGCGACCTCGGCCTGATCATGCCCGAGCCCCAGCAGGCCGCGGCGATCGCGGCCCTGGGCGACGAGACCCACGTCGCCGAGCAACGGGCCCGCTACGCCGCCCGCCGCGCCGTCCTGCGCGCAGCGCTGGTCGAGGGCGGCTTCCGCATCGACCACAGCGAGGCCGGTCTCTACCTGTGGGCCACGCGCGGCGAGCCGAGCCACGTGACGACCGGGTGGCTGGCCGACCGGGGCGTCGTGTCGGTCGACGGCCTGTCCTACGGTCCCACCGGCGACGAGCACGTCCGGCTGGCCATCACCGCCACCGACGAGGCCGTCGCCCTGGCCGCCGACCGGCTCACCGCGATCGGCCCCGGGAGCGGCACTGAGAGGATGGCCCCATGAGCCTGCTGCCCCTGACCCGCTCGCTGGCCCACGCCGGCACCGACCCGCTGACCCTGATCGCACGGGTCCGGGCCGCGCTCGGCTGGAGCGGCAGCGACTTCCTGGTCGGGCTGCAGGGCTACGACGAGCTGATGGCGACCCTCGACGTCGCCCACGACGTCGAGGGCCTGGTCCGCATCGGCGACCCGACCTCGCCGCCGCTGCGGCTGCTGCGCGCCCTCAACGCGCTCGACCCCGAGATCCGCCTGGCCCGGGTCGCGACCGTGCCGTCCCCGTGGCGCTGGACCCGCCTGGGTGGCGGCGCCGGCGACGCCCAGGCCGTCGCGCTGCGCCAGCAGGCCTACTCCGACGTGGTCGGCGCGATGGGTCGTGCCGGCGTCGCGTTCCGCGTGATGCCCGACGACACCAGCACCGACGACCTGCTCGCCGCCGGCCAGGAGGCCGGCTCGGCGGTCGTCGACGTCGACGAGCTGCGGGGCGACGACGTGCTGATCATCGGGTTCCTCGAGCACCAGGCGCCGATCTCCTACGGCCTGCTCAGCCGCGCCCCGTCCAGCGACCGACCCGTCGACGCGGCGTGGCTGTCGATGACCCCCGAGCGCGAGTCGGCCGGCACCCTCATGGTCGCCCTCGAGCGGTTCAGCGCGCTGGGCATCGACCTCGACTTCCTGCACAGCGACCCCCAGGGGCCCGGCCTGCACGACTTCCACGTCGGCTTCCGCGCCGACGCCGGCCGGCTCGCAGAGCTCCAGGCCGCGCTCGGCACGGTCGGCTTCGACAGCCGCGTGCTCGCCGCCTTCGCCCAGGGACAGTGACCGTCGGTGACCGCGCCGTGAACGTCACCTACCTCGGCCCCTCGGGCACCTTCACCCACCAGGCCGTCGTGGCCCTGCGCCCCGAGGCCGAGGCGGTGCCCGTCGCCGACGCCGCGGAGGCCCTCGCGGCGGTCGAGTCGGGCCGGGCGTCGTACGCCGTGCTGCCGATCGACAACTCCGTCAACGGGGTCGTCGTGCCGACCCTCGACGGGCTCCTGGGCCGGCCCGGGCTCTCGATCGTCGACAGCGTGGTGCTGCCGATCTCCTTCGACGCCTGGACCCGCGACCCGACGGTGGAGCCGCACGTCGTGGTCAGCCACCCGCACGCCCTGGCCCAGTGCCGGGGGTGGATCGAGGCCCGGGGCCTCGGCACCCGCGAGGCCGCGTCGACCGCGGCGGCCTGCCGCGACCTGGGTCCCGGTGAGGTCGGCATCGGCCCGCGCATCTGCGGTCGCCTCTACGACCTGCACGCGGTCGCCGAGGGGGTCGAGGACAACGCGGCGGCCTACACCCAGTTCGCGCTGGTCTCGGCGAGCCGGCTGCCGGTGCGCGCCGACGGCGACGACGGCCTGCTGGTCAGCCTGTTCCCCGACGCCAACGTGCCCGGCATCCTGCGCCGGCTGCTCGGCGTGCTCGAGGAGCGCGGGGTCAACATGACCAACCTGGTCACCCGGCCGGTGCCGTCCTCACCCGGCCACTTCGTCTTCCTGCTGTTCCTCTCGGGCTCGTTCACCGCCGACGACTTCGAGGTCATGTCCTCCGAGTGGGCGGCCCTGGGAGCCACCGCGCGCGCCCTGGGCCGGATCTCGCCGCTGCACGAGCTGGCCGCCAAGTGACCTACCGCCGTACCGCCGTGGTCGGTGCCGGCCTCATCGGCGGCTCCCTCGCCCTGCGGCTGCGCGACCTCGGCGTCGACGTCGTCGTCGTCGACCCCGACCCGGGCACCCGCGCGGCGGCCGCCGCGGTCGGGCTCGTCGTGGCCGAGACCGTGCCCGGCGACCGCGACCTGGTCGTCCTGGCCGCGCCGCTCGACGTCATCGTGGCGGCCCTGCCCGAGGTCGCGGCCGCCGCGCCCGACGCGGTGCTGGTCGACGTCGGCAGCGTCAAGGGCACCGTGCGCGACGCCTGCCGCGCCCACGGGCTCGAGCACCGCTGGGTGGGCGCCCACCCGATGGCCGGCACCGAGCGGTCGGGCTTCGCCCACGCGACGGCGTCCCTGCTCGTCGGCGCGTCGTGGGCGGTGACCCGGGGGGCAGGGCCGGTCGCCGACGTCGTGCGCTGGGTGGTCGACACCTTCGACGCCACCGCGGTCGTGCTCGACACCGACGCCCACGACCGGGCCGTCGCCCTGGTCAGCCACGCCCCGCACGTGCTGGCCAACGCGTTGCTCGGCGTCGTCGAGGACGCCGCCGACCCCGCCGCCGCCCACCTGGCCGCCGGCTCGTTCCGCGACGGCACCCGTGTCGCGGGCCGCGACCCGCTGCGCACCCGCAACATGCTCGCCGACAACGCCGCCGCGCTCGGGCCCGTCCTCGACGACCTCGTCGTGCTGCTGCAGCACTACCGCCGCGAGCTCGACGACCGCGCCGCGCTCGCCGAGCGCCTGGCCTCGGTCACGGCCGGGGCCGACGCCGTACGGCGTCCCGAGCCGGGGTGGCGCCCCTGCGCCGACCTCGACGCAGCCCTGGCCGCCCCCGGCACCACCCTGCTGCGCCGCGGTCCCTCAGGGCTCGAGCTCTCCCGATAGTCGTGGACGTTGTGCACCGACCCTGGTCGTGTGCAGAAGGTCCACGACTATCGCGGTCAGGAGCCGTAGGAGAGCTCCTCGGCGAGCACCGACCAGAAGGCGTTCTCGTCGGCGACGGCCTCGGGGTCGATCTCGGCCAGCTGCTTGGCGAGCCGTCGCCCGATCTCCTCGATCTCGTCGACCGCCTCGTCGTCGACCTCCTCGTCGAGGTCGTCGTCCTCCACGGTCTCGGCCTCGTAGCGCCCGACCTCCTCGTGGGCGGCCACCGCGACCTGGACGCACCGCACGAACCTCTCGAGGCTGCTGTTGAGGACGAACGCGTCGGCGTCGTCGGGCACGCCCTCGAGCCGGCCGGTCTCACGGTCGAGCAGGACGTCCCAGGACCGATCGCCGAGCCCGAGGAGCGCGCGGCCGTCGCGGTCGGCGTACGGCGGCTCCTGCCAGGTCCCGGGGTAGGCCTCCAGCGACTCGTCGAGGGGGAGCACGTCGGCGAGGGCGGTGATGATGTCGTCGTCGGTGAGCACGGCCGGGAGCCTAGTGGTGGTGGCTGAGCACGGTCCTCAGGTTCGCGGCGGGCCGGGCGGTTCAGGCGAAGACGTCGACGTGCACGTGGTCGCGGTGCTCGAGGACCGCGCGGTCGCCGGGTCGGTCGGGGGCGTCGTAGTCGCGCCAGCTGTCGTCGCGACCGGCGACCCAGATCCGGTCGTCGAAGATGACGGTGCGGACCTGCAGGCGCTGGGCGTGGGCGACGAGGTACGCAGCGACCGCCCAGCCCCGGTCGCGGTTGGCCTCGGTGACGGGCCGGAAGAAGACGTCGAGGGCGCGCCCGTCGTAGTGGGCCGAGCCCTTGACGTGACCGGTGCTCACGCCACCGGGCTCGAACCCGCCCAGCGACAGCGGGCCGAACGCCGTCTCGAGGTCGCGGCGTACGGCGTCGGCGCGCGCGGTGAGCCCCTGGCGGGTCAGCGTGGCGCCGCCCGCGTCGACGTCGCCGTCGACGGTGCACGCGAACGCCGCGTCGGACTCACCGGTCAGGGCCGAGGCCAGGACGCGAGCGTCGCTCTCGTGGTCGGCGTAGGCGCGGGGGAAGCCGGAGCGCTGCACCTCCTGCGCGGCCACCGTGATCTCGAGCGACTGGTAGCCGTCGACCTCGACGAGCGCGTCGTAGAAGGCGTTGGCGGCGTGCACCGGGTCCTGCACCTGCTGCGCGGAGCCCCAGCCCTGCGACGGGCGCTGCTGGAACAGGCCCAGCGAGTCGCGGTCGCCGTGGTCGACGTTGCGCAGGTCGGACTCCTGGTAGGCCGTCGCGAGGGCGATCGACACCGCGCGCGGCGGCAGGCCACGGCGTACGGCGACCGCGGCGATCGTCGCGGCGTTCTCGGCCTGCTCGACGCTGAGGGTCACCGACCGCTCACCGACGACCGCCGTGCACCCCTCCTCGGCCCCGAGGAACGGCACCCGCCCCTCACGCAGCAACCCGGTCACCACCCCGCCCACGACGAGCAGCGCCGCGACCGCCACCAGTGCCGGTGCCACGCCCCTTCTCATGCCACGAGTGTGCCGGGGGACTGGTCAGCCGTTCACGACCGTCACCCACGGTGGTCGAGCACCATCCCGCCCGCGGCCGTCACGAGGCCACACGACCGCAGCCGATGGACCGACGTGGCCTGTCGCTGCGGCTTGGTGGTCTCGAGACGGTTGCCAGGGCAACCTCCTCGACCACCGTCGGCTAGTTCGCGTGCAGGGCCTCGTTGAGGGCGACGCCGCTGCCCTTCCACGCGACGGCCTCGACGGCGCCGGTGACCGAGTTGCGGCGGAACAGGACGTTGTCGTGGCCGGAGAGCTCGACGGCCTTGACGACGGTGGGCTTGCCGTCGCGATCGCGGATGGTCACCTTGGTGCCGGCGGTGACGTAGCAGCCGGCCTCGACCACGCAGTCGTCGCCCAGGGAGATGCCGAGGCCGGAGTTGGCGCCGAGCAGGCAGCGCTCGCCGATCGAGATCACCTGGCTGCCGCCGCCGGACAGCGTGCCCATGATCGAGGCGCCCCCGCCGACGTCGGAGCCGTCACCGACCACCACACCGCCGGAGATGCGGCCCTCGACCATCGAGGCGCCGAGGGTGCCGGCGTTGAAGTTGACGAAGCCCTCGTGCATCACCGTGGTGCCCTCGGCGAGGTGGGCGCCGAGGCGGACGCGGTCGGCATCGCCGATGCGGACGCCGGACGGCACGACGTAGTCGACCATCCGTGGGAACTTGTCGACGCCGAAGACGGTGACGTGGACGCCGGAGGCGCGCAGCCGGGCGCGGGTCAGCTCGAAGCCCGCGACCGCGCAGGGCCCGGCCGAGGTCCACACGACGTTGGTGAGCAGGCCGAACACCCCGTCCATCGAGCAGCCGTGGGGCCGGACGAGCCGGTGCGAGAGCAGGTGGAGGCGCAGCCAGGCGTCCTCGGTGGACGCGGGCGGCGCCGCGAGGTCGGCGACCTCGACCAGGCGCACCTCGCGCGTGACCCGGCGTACGTCGTCGGGCACGGCCAGCGCCTCGAGCCCGTCGGGCACGGCGCCGGCGTCGGAGCCGAGCCGCGGCTCGGGGAACCAGACGTCGAGGACGGACCCGTCGGTGTCGAGGGTGACGAGGCCGTGGCCCGAGGCCGGGCGTGGACGGTCGGACGAGGTCTGGTCGGTCACGGCGGACCACTCTAGGAGAAGGGCGGCGTGGACGGTTTCGGGTGCGGGCCCCGTGGGCAGTCAGGCCCCATGCCTCGTTCCCTGCGTGCTCTCACCACCTCCACCGCGCTCGTCGTCACCGCAGCGCTCCTGCCCCTGTCCGCGGGCCCCGCGTCCGCCGCCCGCACCGACCCCTCGCCCGAGCCCGCCCCGCGGGCGGCCACCGGCATCACCATCCGCGACACCGCGGTGGCGTCCCCGGTGTTCGTCCCCGTCGCCCCCACGTCGTCGCGCGCGACCACCTGGCCCATCGGTGGCGGGTCCACCAACCTCGTCGGCCCCAGCGGCACCGCCACCGGGGCGCCGGCCCAGCAGCTGAGTCGGGTCCAGATGCGTCACTACCGCGTCTACGGCGGTGTCCTGGCGGGCGTCGTCGACCTCGTGGCCGCGCCCGATGCCAGTACTCCGTCATGGGTGCTCGTGGCCTTCGGCAACGTCAGCGCCGACGGCACCATGTGCGAGTCGCCGGCCGGCAGCAACATCGCCTTCACCTCGACCGACACCGACACGGTCAACAACCCGGTCTACGACGGCGCGCGGATCCAGATCAAGCCGTTCCAGTTCCCCACCGCCCGCACCGCGACCTGGAACTGCGCCTTCGCCGACACCGCGACCGACAGCACCTTCGCGACGCCGTACGACTCGCTCGCGGGGCCCGCGAGCCTGTTCCGCCAGAAGCCCGACCTCAAGATCGTGGTCAAGGGCCGCAAGCTCAAGCGCTACGGGTTCACCCGGATCCCGGTCGTCATCAAGAACTCCAGCGACACCATCGCCACCGCGCCCCGCGTGCGGCTCAAGGTCAGGACGCGGGGGGTCGCGGTCCGCTACAACCCGCGCGTGGGCACGATCCGGCCCGGCACCGCCAAGCGTGGCTCCATCCGCATCAAGGACACGCGACCGGGCAAGGGCTTCGTCACCTTGATCGTGACGTCGAAGGACTACCGCCGCAAGGTCCGCCTGGTCGTCCGCGAGGTCCGCGGCTGACGCGTGCCGCGCGCGACGGCCCCCGGCGCTCCTACTGGCCGGTGCGGCCGTCGATGCACTCGCGCAGCAGGTCGGCGTGGCCGCAGTGGCGGGCGTACTCCTCGACGAGGTGGACCAGCACGTCGCGCACCTCGAGCTCGCCGTCGGGGTGCGGGCAGAGCCGGTCGAGGTCGATGGTGGCGTAGACCGACTCGGCGTGCGTGACCTCGCGGCGCCAGCTGGCCCAGGCCTCCTCGACCACGGCCGGGTCGGCCACGGCGCCGTCGAAGTCGAGGTCGGGCTGCTCCTCGGTGCGGTAGAGCCGGTCGAGGTGTGGTTGCGCCTGCACCACCCGGCGCGCCCACGAGTGCTCGACCTTGGCCAGGTGGCGCACCAGCCCGAGCAGCGACATCGTCGACGGCGGTACCGAGCGTCGCGCCAGCTGCTCGGCGTCGAGGCCCTCGCACTTCATCTCGAACGTCAGCCGGTAGGCCCGCAGGTAGTCGAGCACGACGGCCCGCTCGCCGCGGAGGACCGGCTCGCCGGTGTGACGCGGGTCGACGTCGGGGTGGGCCCACATGCCCCGGGGAGGTGTCAGTGCGTCGTGGTCCATGCGGACCACCCTGTCGCCGGTGTGCGGCCGGGGGCAACCGGGTTGTCGTCGCTCCCGCCCCCTCAGACCTGTTCCTTGAGCAGGTGCAGCAGCCAGTCACGTCCGGTGTCGATGAGGGCGTAGCGGCGCGTGCCGTGCTGACCGTGCAGGTCGAAGACGAAGCGTCGATCGCTGCGGTCGACGAGGGTCCAGGTGCCGTGGTCGGCCACCGTCTTGTCGTCGTCGGTGTACGTCGCGTGCTCGAGCGCGTGGTCGGCCACCGCGACGGCGAGCCGGTCGTGGTGGCTGTCGGTGGGCAGGCCGCGCGGCACCGCCCAGGACCTCAGCACCCCGTCCTCCTCGAGCCGGAGGTCGAAGTGCGGCCGCGGCTTGCGGTGGTCGTGCAGCACCCACACCGGATCACTCACCCGCACGACCCAACCACAGGCGTGCCGGTGGCCCCGGCCGGGTGGGCGGGGTGTCGGGGCGGGGTGGTCAGGGTTCGGTGGTGCGGTCGACGAGGTAGGTCGTACCGGCCGGGGATCGCCACAGGTAGACCCCTGGGGCTGGTGAGTCGTAGGACCAGAGACTGAAGGTCTTGGCGCGGTGGTGTCCGCGGCACAGGCGGGCGAGGTTGAACGACCGGGTCTGGGCGACCCCGCCGTCGTCGTGGTCGCCGTCGTGATCGCTGGCGTGATCGCTGGCGTGATCGGTGTCGTGATCGGTGTCGTGGTCGTAGGGCTGGGTGTGGTCGCGGTCGGTGCGGTGGCGGGTGCAGAACGGGAAACACGCAGCGTCGGTCGCGCAGGTCGACCTGTTCGGCCAGACGGGCATCGGGGACGTAGCCGTGGGTGGTGAGGTCGGCGTTGAGGTCGATGACGGGCTTGATGGTGACCTTGACCCCGGGGCGGGTGCACCAGGTGATCAGCTGGTCGACCAGGACCGGGGTGCCGTTGACGGTGGCGACGTCGGTGTCGTTGACGTGGGCGTAGAGCGTGACTCCCCGCCCAGGCGCGGTGCCGGTGCTGGGGTCGGTGTCGGGGTTGGCGGTGAGGTCGAGGGCGAGCTGGCCGCGGGCGATCTCGCCGGCGGCTGCGGCGCGGCGTACGTCTAACGGGTCGTTGTTGCCGAGGTCGGCGAGCTGGGTGGCGGTCGCGGTGATGGCGGCGTCGAGGTCGAGGGCGTCGGCGAGGTCGAGGACGCCGTGGACCTCGACGGTCCCGCCGAGCAGGATCGGGTTGTCGGTGAGGTCGATGTCGAAACAGCGGGCTTCGTCGGCGCGCTTGCGCCGGTCCTCGGCTTCGGCCGGGTTGTGGGTGGCCAGGGCGACGGCGATGGTGCGTTCGACCTGGCCCAGCGTGATCGACTCGGCGCAGTGGGCCAGGGCCCGGTCGACGTCAGCAACACCCTCAGGCGGTAGGCACTGGGTGCGGGCGGTGATCCGGAACGCGCGCCACACCGGAACCTGCAGGTCGAGGACGCGTTGCCACAGCCGGGGCAGGCGGTGGCGCAGCTCCAACGCGTTGCCGACGTAGGTGGTGCAGGAGTCGGCGGACTGGCCCAGGACACAGGACAGGTCCCAGGTGTCGAACTCGCTGATGACGGGGCACCCGACCCCACCCAGCCGCAGCCCCGGGGTCGCCACCAGTGCATCACCGACCTGGTGGGCGCCGGTCCAGTCGAGGACCGCGACCAGCTCGGCCACCTCGCCCTGTCGCTTCCAGTCCCGGGCCTGCGCGACCGCGGCCAGGGCCGGGTCGAGGAAGGTCTGGGTGCCGGTCATGTCTTCGACCCTAGACGCCACCACCGACAATTCGCGCGAGTGTTCGATGGTCCTGGGACAGTCGGGACGTGCGCCACGGGATCCGATCGATCCGCTGTGCCCGCGTCCGCCTCAGTGGGCGAGCACGACGCCGGTGGCGCTGCAGTCGTCGTCGGGGTTGATGGTCACGTCGGCCGACAGCGTCCCGGAGACCCGGCTGCCCGCGGCGTTGCTGTAGACGAAGGACACCTGCGCGGTGTCCCCGTCGTCGCCGGCGAGCAGGTCGAACGGCTGACCCGGGTTGAACGACAACCCTTCCATGTCGGCCTGGAGCACCGTCGGGGGCGCCGAGTCGGTCACGGCGACGGTCGACACGTAGCCGCCGGGCAGGCTCGTGCTCGCCGCGAGGCCGGTACGGGTGATGCCACCGGCCACGGTGCAGGTGAGCTCGATGGTGAAGTCGGCGCTCTGGAACACGTACGCGGGCCGCCCGGGTCCGGGGTCCTGGGAGGTGTCGACGGTGGTGATGGTCGTGCCGTCCACGACGCCCGCCTCCTGGGCCCGCACCGCCGTGTCGGCGTTCGGCACCCGGCCGAGCGTGGACTCCTTCACGTCGGCGCCGGTGACGGCGCCGTTCTTGATCTTCACGCTCGTGACCGCGTTGTCACGCAGGTCCTTGGTGCCGATCCTGACGGCGGCATACGACGTGCCGCCGAGGGCGACGACGAGGGCGAGAGTGCTGGTGACGGCGGCGTACCGCGCGGAGGTGAGGGGCATGGCGTCACTCTCGCGGGCGCGGTTCGGGTCGGGTTCGGGTTTCCTGTGGGTGGAACTGATTCGCTGGGGCCCACCCCCGGGTCCTACGCTGGTGACCACAGGCGCCCGAGCCGTCATCAGCGGCGAGCCTTCCGGAAGAACGGGTCCCGCACGCCAGCGGGCACCTCACTAGAACCGGAAACCCGAACGAAGCGGTCTCCGTCCCCGGACGGCGGCAAGCGAGGTGGTACCGCGGTCCCCGGCAGCACAGGCAGCACAGGGGTCGTCCTCGTGCGACACGAGCACGTACCGACCGCAGGAGCCTCCCGATGCCGTACCCCAAGAACGACCCCGCCCGACGCGTGCCGTCGAACCCGCGGTTCCCCGAGATCGAGGAGCGGGTGCTCGAGTTCTGGCGGCAGGACGGCACCTTCCAGGCCAGCGTCGAGGCGCGCGAGGCCGGCGCCGACGGCAGCAACGAGTTCGTTTTCTACGACGGCCCGCCCTTCGCCAACGGCCTGCCGCACTACGGCCACCTGCTCACCGGCTACGTCAAGGACGTCGTGCCGCGCTACCAGACGATGCGCGGACGCCGGGTCGAGCGCCGCTTCGGCTGGGACACCCACGGCCTGCCCGCCGAGCTCGAGGCGATGCGCCTGGCCGGCATCAAGACCACCGACGAGATCCTCGAGCTCGGCATCGAGAAGTTCAACGAGCTCTGCCGCGACTCGGTGATGAAGTACACCGGCGAGTGGCGCGACTACGTCACGCGCCAGGCGCGCTGGGTCGACTTCGACCACGACTACCGCACCATGAACCCCGACTACATGGAGTCGGTCATGTGGGCGTTCAAGCAGCTGCACGACAAGGGCTACGTCTATGAGGGCTTCCGCGTGCTGCCCTACTGCTGGAACGACGAGACGCCCCTGTCCAACCACGAGCTGCGCATGGACGACGACGTCTACCAGAACCGCCAGGACCCCGCCGTCACCGTCGGCTACGACGTCACGACGCCCGGGCAGTTCCTGGGCGCCAAGCTGCTGATCTGGACCACCACGCCGTGGACCCTGCCCAGCAACCTGGCCGTGATGGTCGGCAGCGACATCGACTACGTCATGGTCGAGGTCGACGGCACCCGCTACGTCCTGGCCGAGGCGAGGCTGTCGGCGTACGCCCGCGAGCTGGGCGACGACCCCACGGTCGCCTGGCGGGGCAAGGGCGCCGACCTGCTCGGCCTGACCTACACGCCGCCGTTCTCCTACTACGCCGGCCGCGAGCGTGCCTTCCGGGTCGTGCCGGCCGACGAGGCCGTGACGACGACCGACGGCACCGGCATGGTCCACACCGCCGGCGCCTTCGGCGAGGTCGACAAGGAGGTCACCGACCGCGAGGGCATCGAGGCCGTGATGCCCGTCGGCAAGGACGGCCGCTTCACCGCCCCCGTCGACGAGTACGCCGGGATGCTCGTCTTCGACGCCAACCCCCACGTCATCGACGACCTCAAGAACCACGGTGGCGCCGTCACCCCGGGCACGGTGCTGCTGCGCCGCGAGACCTACGACCACTCCTACCCGCACTGCTGGCGCTGCCGCGAGCCCCTGATCTACAAGGGCGTCTCGTCGTGGTTCGTCGAGGTGACGGCGTTCAAGGACCGGATGATGGAGCTCAACCAGCAGATCAGCTGGGTGCCTGACCACATCCAGGACGGCCAGTTCGGCAAGTGGCTGGAGAACGCCCGCGACTGGTCGATCACCCGCAACCGCTTCTGGGGCAGCCCTGTGCCGGTCTGGGTCAGCGACGACCCGGCGTACCCCCGCGTCGACGTCTACGGCTCGTTCGCCGAGCTCGAGCGCGACTTCGGGCGGGTGCCGACCAACAAGGACGGCGAGCGCGACCTGCACCGTCCGTTCGTCGACGAGCTGACCCGACCCAATCCAGACGATCCCCGGCCCGAGGGCGAGCGGTCGACGATGCGCCGCGTCACCGACGTGCTCGACGTGTGGTTCGACTCGGGCTCGATGAGCTACGCCCAGGTGCACTACCCGTTCGAGAACCAGGAGTGGTTCGACAACCACTTCCCCGCCGACTTCATCGTCGAGTACATCGGCCAGACCCGCGGCTGGTTCTACACGATGCACGTCCTTGCGAGCGCGATCTTCGACAAGCCGGCCTTCCAGAACTGCGTCAGCCACGGCATCGTCCTGGGCAGCGACGGCAACAAGATGAGCAAGTCGCTGCGCAACTACCCCGACGTCAGCGAGGTCTTCGACCGCGACGGCGCCGACGCGATGCGCTGGTTCCTGATGTCGAGCCCGATCCTGCGCGGGGGCAACCTCGTCGTCACCGAGCAGGGCATCCGCGACTCCGTGCGCCAGGTGATGATCCCGCTCTGGAACAGCTGGTACTTCCTGCAGCTCTACGCCAACGCCGCCGACGGCGGCCGGGGCGTCGACGTCGTCGCGTCGACCGAGTCGACCAACCTGCTCGATCGCTACGTGCTCGCCAAGGCCCGCCAGTACGTCGCGGAGATGACGACCACCCTCGACGCGTACGCCGTCGCCGAGGCCTGCGACGCGACGCGCACCTTCCTCGACGTGCTGACCAACTGGTACATCCGACGCTCGCGGGGACGGTTCTTCGACGAGGACGCCGCGGCGTTCGCCACCCTGCACACGGTGCTCGAGACGGTCTGCCGGGTCACCGCGCCACTGCTGCCGCTGACCACCGAGGAGGTCTGGCAGGGCCTGACCGGCGGGCGCTCGGTGCACCTGACCGACTGGCCCGAGGTCGACTCGCTGCCGGCCGATGACGCGCTCGTCGCGGCGATGGACCAGGTGCGCGAGGTCTGCTCGGCGACCTCGGCGCTGCGCAAGGCGGCGTCGCTGCGCAACCGGTTGCCCCTCTCGACGCTCACCGTCGTGGTGGCCGATCCCCAGTCCCTGCAGGGATTCGAGTCGATCGTGGCCGACGAGGTCAACGTCAAGACGGTCCGGCTGCTCGCCGCCGACAGTGCCGAGGCGGCGGCGTACGGCGTCGAGCAGAAGCTCATGGTCAACGCGCGGGCCGCGGGGCCGCGACTGGGCCGCGACGTCCAGGTGGCCATCAAGGGCTCGAAGTCCGGCGACTGGTCGGTGGCCGACGACGGCACCGTCACCGCGGGCGGGCTGGCGCTGGTCGAGGGCGAGTACACGCTCGAGACCGTGGCCGGCTCGAGCGACGCCGACACCGCGATCGGCGTGCTGCCCGGCGGCGGGTTCGTCGTGCTCGACACCGCGGTCACCGCCGAGCTGGCCGCCGAGGGCCTGGCCCGCGACCTGGTGCGCGCGGTCCAGCAGGCCCGTCGCGACGCCGGCCTCGACGTCTCCGACCGGATCGCGCTCCGGCTCACCGGCAGCCAGGTGCTCGCCGACGCGGTGCGCGAGCACGAGGCGCTCGTGACCGGCGAGACCCTGACGACGTCGTACGAGATGGTGGTCGGGACCGCCGACTCCTACGACGCCGCCCTGGGTGACGGGGAGCAGGTCGCGATCACCGTCACGAAGGCCGGCTGAGCCGCCGTGAGCCTCGTGACCTGGCAGGACCTGTGCCTCGACGCGCTCGACGTCGACGCGCAGTCGCGGTTCTGGGCGGCGGTCAGCGGCCTCGAGGTTGTCGGACCGCTCGAGCACCGACGGCTCGAGGGCCCGACGCCGCGCCACACCGTCTGGATCAACGAGGTCGACCGTCCGCACCGGGTCAAGAACCGGCTGCACCTCGACGTCGACTGCGCGTCGGTCGACGACCTCGTCGCGCTCGGCGCGCGCGTGCTGTCGCCGGCCGCCGAGACCGGGCTCGGCTGGACGGTGATGGCCGACCCCGAGGGCAACGAGTTCTGCGCGTTCGTGCGCGACCGGGCGCCGGGCTTCCGGCTCCACGGCGTCGGGGTCGACTGCGTCGACCCCGAGCTGCTCGCGCGCTGGTGGGGTGAGCTCTTCGGCGTCGACCCGGAGCCCGGTCAGGGCGAGGACGACGCACGGTGGTGGACCCTCGCCGGGGTCGCGGCCGACGACCGGATGACCCTTGACTTCAACGCCGTCCCGGAGCCGCGCACCGAGCCCAACCGCGTGCACTGGGACGTCGTCGGGCTGGTCGACGACCTGCTGGCGCGCGGGGCGACGTACCTGTGGGCGCAGCCGCACTGGACGGTGCTGGCCGATCCCGAGGGCAACGAGTTCTGCGTGTTCGCGCCGAGCTGATCCGTCCGTCAGGTGGTGCCGATGGTGAGTCCCCACCGGGCGACGGAGGCGGCGGGAGCGGCGCCACCGCCGTTGAGGAACCCCTGGAAGAGGAAGCCGAGCTCGGAGCCCGCGGGGACCGCGATCGCCACGGTCTGCTCGCACGAGGTGGCCGTGCCGGTGATGGAGCACAGGAGCTTGCGCTGGGCGGCGTTGCCGTCGAGGACCAGGGTGAACTCGCGGCGCGCGACCCCACCCGGCGCCGTGCCGAGCTCGACGCGGAAGTTGCGCACCACGGTCGCCACGGCAGGGGAGAGGGTCGAGACGTCGTCGTCGACCCCGCTGGTCACCCGTCCGTCGAGGCTCAGGCTCTGGCTGCCGGTGAGGGAGGCCCTGCCGGTCAGGACCGCGGCGGCCGACGAGCCGGTCGCACCCACGGGACCCGCAGGACCCTGAACGCCGGTGGGGCCCTGCGGTCCCTGGGCGCCTTGCGGTCCCTGGGCGCCTTGCGGTCCCTGGTCCCCGGTGACGCCCTGCGTCCCGGCGGGGCCCGCCGGACCGGCAGGGCCGGGCTTGAGCTGACCCTTCGCGAAGTCGGTCGCGCGCAGGGTCGCGTCCTTGACGTCGGCGGTCGTCAGCGAGCCGTTCTTGACCTGCGGCGAGCCGACGCTGTTGCGGGCCAGCGTGGCCGCGGCGTACGAGGTGCCGCCGAGCGCGACGAGCAGGGCCAGGCACGAGACGAGCATCGGGGCCGTGGCCACGGAGCGGGAGCGGTCCATGGCGCGACGCTAGGGCGTGAGGACCGACCCCGGAATGGCCCGAATGGGCCAGCGAGCGCCCGTCGGTGGGCCTCGGTCCGGGGCCTCAGCCGGCGAGCTTGAGCGCGCGGCCGTCGGGGGTGAGGTAGCCGCCGTCGTCGAAGAGGATGACGCCGTTGCACAGCCGGCACCAGCCCTGCTCGCTGTGGTCGGCCACCACGTGGGCCGTGCAGCAGGCGCTCGAGTCGGTGTCAGGACAGGAGGGTGAGTGGTCGCACATCGTCGTGCTCCTTCTGGGGGGATCCGTGCGGGTGACGGAGGTGGGGACGGTCCGGGTGATGTCTTCCATGGAACTCCTGGGTCGCGGCTCGCGCAGCCGTTCTCCCGAAGTCTGTGGAGAACCACCCGATCGAGCCAGTGGTGGATGGCTGGTTGACTGTGGTGCGTGCCCCTCGACCTCACCGCCGACGCCGTCACCCTCACCCGTCAGCTGGTCGACATCGAGTCGGTCAGCCAGGACGAGCTCGCGATCGCCGACGCCGTGGAGGCCGCGCTCTCGACGCTGCCCCACCTCACCGTCGTACGCCGCGGCAACACCGTGGTGGCCCGCACCGACCTCGGGCGTGCCGAGCGCGTGGTCATCGCCGGTCACCTCGACACGGTGCCGCTCAACGACAACCTGCCGAGCCGCCTCGACACCGCGACCGGGCTGCTGCACGGGCTCGGCACCTGCGACATGAAGGGCGGCGACGCGGTCATCCTGCGCCTGGCGGCGACCGTGCCCGAGCCCGACCGCGACGTCACCTACGTCCTGTACGAGTCCGAGGAGATCGACGCGGAGTTCAACGGCCTCAACAAGCTCTCCCAGAGCGATCCCGACCTGCTCGCCGCCGACTTCGCGATCTTGATGGAGCCGTCCGACGGGGTGGTCGAGGCGGGCTGCCAGGGCACGCTGCGCGTCGAGGTGCGCACCACCGGCGAACGCGCCCACTCGGCCCGCTCCTGGAAGGGCGTCAACGCCATCCACGGCATGGCCGACGTGCTCGTGCGGCTGCAGGGCTACCAGGCCCGCCGCCCGGTGATCGACGGGCTCGAGTACCACGAGGGCCTCAACGCCGTGGCGATCCGCGGCGGGGTGGCCGGCAACGTGCTGCCCGACGAGTGCGTGGTCGAGGTCAACTTCCGCTTCGCCCCCGACCGCAGCGAGGCCGAGGCGGAGGCGTTCGTCCGCGACTTCTTCGCCGGCTTCGACGTCCGCCTCACCGACACCGCGTCCGGCGCGCTCCCCGGCCTCGACCGACCGGCGGCCCGGCAGTTCGTCGAGGCCGTCGGTGGGGTGGTCAACCCCAAGTTCGGGTGGACCGACGTCGCCCGCTTCACGGTCCTGGGGGTGCCGGCCGTCAACTTCGGCCCCGGCGACCCGATGCTGGCCCACAAGCAGGAGGAGTTCGTGCCGGTCGCCCAGATCGAGCACTGCGAGCGCGTCCTGCGCACCTGGCTCGGTGCGGGTGCGGACGGGGGCCCGGCGTGAAGTCGAAGGCCAAGGGGCCCGTGATCCAGCGCCGCGGGCAGGTCGACGGCACCACCACCGACCAGCGGCTGCTCGACACCCGCGGTCCGAGCGACTGGGTGCACACCGACCCGTGGCGGGTGCTGCGCATCCAGGCCGAGTTCGTGGAGGGCTTCGGTGCTCTCGCGCACCTCGGACCGGCCGTCTGCGTCTTCGGGTCCGCGCGCACCCCGGCCGACCACCCGTCGTACGCCCAGGGCGAGGAGGCGGGCCGCAAGCTCGTCGAGGCCGGCTTCGCGGTGATCACCGGCGGCGGGCCCGGGGCGATGGAGGCGGCCAACAAGGGCGCCAGCGAGGCCGGTGGCCTCAGCGTCGGGCTCGGCATCGAGCTGCCCTTCGAGTCCGGGCTCAACGAGTGGGTCGACGTCGGCATCAACTTCCGCTACTTCTTCGTGCGCAAGACGATGTTCGTCAAGTACAGCCAGGGCTTCGTCGTGCTGCCGGGCGGGCTCGGCACCCTCGACGAGATGTTCGAGGCGCTCACGCTGGCCCAGACCCAGAAGGTCAGCGCGTTCCCGGTCGTGCTCATCGGCACCGACTACTGGTCGGGGCTGCTCGACTGGCTGCGCGGCACCGTGCTGGCCGACGGCAAGATCTCCGCGACCGACCTCGACCGCCTCGTGGTGACCGACGACGTCGACGAGGCGGTCGCCCTCATGAGGGCCGCGCGCGAGGAGTCGTCGTGACCTGGTTCTTCGGCATCGTGGTCGTGCTGGCGCTGGGCGGCATCGCCCTGGTCGCGTCCGGGCGCGGCGCCCCGATGGTCGACGAGTACGACGACCGCCCCGACGCCCTGGTGCCCCCGACCGGCGACCTCGGGGCGGCCGACCTGCGGCAGGTGCGCTTCTCCCTGGGCCTGCGCGGCTACCGGATGTCGGAGGTCGACACGTTGCTGTCGCGGCTGGCTGCGCAGCTCGAGGCGCAGGCCCAGCAGGCCCAGCAGGCCCCGCCGGCGTACGAGCAGACGTCGGAGCAGGAGCCGGTCGTGCTCGACAAGCCGACGCAGGACTCCCCGGAGAGCCGAGGGGACGACCGCCCTCCCGGGTGAGACACTGCCGGGCGTGTCCCCGGTCATCGTCTACGTGCTCACCGTGCTGGCAGCGGTCGTCGTGCTGCTCACCCGGCTGCGCCTGCGGCGTGACCGCGAGGGCGCGGGGCGGGCCGAGATCGCCCGGGGCCCGGTCGCCGTCCACACCGTCGTCGGCACGCTGGCCGTGGTCACCTGGGGGTCGTTCCTGGTCACCGGTGACCAGGTCTCCGAGGGTGCCTCGACGCTGCTCGGCCTCGTGGGCCTGGTGCTGTGGTGGGTCGTGGCCCTGGCGGGCCTGCTGATCCTGATGCGCTGGCTGCCGACCCGGGGGCGCCACGCCTCGAGCGCCGTCGAGGACTCGTGGTCCTCCGGCCCGGGCCTGTCGATGCTGGGGCACCTCGGGATGGTCGTGGGGGTGCTCGTGTTCACCTACGCCTACCTCGTCAAGGCCGTGTGATGCTGCGCCGGTGCGTCGGCCCGCTCCTGCTGGTGCTGCTCGCCGCCGGTCTCGTCGTACCTGCTGGCCCGGTCCCCGTGGCCGCGGCCCGCGAACCGGCCGCCTTCGAGCAGCGCGTGCTGGGCCGCTCGGTCTCGGGGCGCCCGATCGTCGCCTACCACCTCGGCGACCCCGACCAGCCCGGCGTCGAGACGGTGGTGCTGTTCGCGACGATGCACGGCAACGAACCGGCGCCGCGCCGGGCCCTGCGCGCCCTGGTCGACGGGCCGACCGTCGTCGGCCTCGACCTGTGGGTCGTCCCGGTCTACAACCCCGACGGGCTCGCCGCCGGCAGCCGCCGCAACGCCCGCGGCGTCGACCTCAACCGCAACTTCCCCTACGCCTGGGCCGACCTCGACGGCAGCTACGAGTCCGGGAGCGGACCCGCCTCCGAGCCCGAGACCCGCGCGGTCATGCGCTTCCTGCGCCGCGTCGACCCCGACTGGGTGCTCAGCTTCCACCAGCCCCTCCACGGGGTCGACACCGACACCAAGCGCCGCGCCTTCGCCCGCCGCGTGGCCCGCACCCTCGGTCTCCCGACCCGCACCCTCGACTGCGGCGGCGTCTGCCACGGCACCATGACGGGCTGGTGCAACCACCACTTCCGCGGCACGGCGCTCACCGTCGAGTACGGCGCCGCGCCGTCGCGCCGACGGATGTCGCGCGTCGTCCCCGACCAGGTCCTGCGGATCTTCGGGGCCGGGCGCGGGGTGCGGTCGTTCGCGCCGGTCGAGCCCTAGGCCGCGCCGCACGGTGGTCGAGAGGCCGCCCCACGTCCGTCACCCCACGGTGGTCGAGGAGGTCGCCCGCGACCGTCTCGAGACCACACCAGGCCGCACCGGGAGGCCTTCTCGTCCCGGGTCTCACGGGGTCCGGGTCGGGCGGCCGCGCGCGTAGCCGATCGCGTCTCGGCGTCAGGGACGCTTCGCGCCGCTGCGCGGTCGCTGCGCGATCCTTGACCCCGAGCCTCTCGCGATCGGCTGACGGCGCGCTGTCGGCGACGCCTCGCACGCTCGGCGCGCCGCCGCTGGCGCGGCCGCCCGACCCTCGGGTGCCCCTTGAGCCACGGTGGTCACACCGGGACGCTGAACCTGGGGCGGGGCCGCTGAAATTTCAGCGGCCCTGTCACGCCTTAGCGTCCCGGTGCAACAGGTGGGACAGGTGGTGTGAGTCTCGGGTCGTCCGCGCCGACGAGGGCGCGGCTTGCCGCTGCCCGCGATGCCAGGCACGCGGACGACCCGACGGGCCGAGACCTCCGACGGGCCGAGACCTCAGGCGAACCGAGACCTCAGGCGAACCGAGACCTCAGGCGAATCGTCCCGACGTCCGCCTCAGCGCCCCTCGAAGACCGGCTTCTCCTTCGCGACGAACGCGGCGACGGCGGCCTGGTGGTCGGCGGTGGCCCCGGTCTTGGTCATCATGGCGCTCTCGAGCTCGAGGGCCTCGGCCATGGTGACGCCGGCGGCGTACGACACGGATCGTCGGATCGCGCCGAGGGCGACGGTGGGGCCGGCGGCCAGGCGCGCCGCCATCTCGCCGACGACGGCGGCCAGGTCGGCCGCGGGCACCACCTGGTTGGCCAGGCCCAGCTCGAGGGACTCGTCGGCCTTGACGGTGCGCGGGAAGTAGAGGAGCTCCATCGCCTTGGCGCGCCCGACCAGCAGCGGCAGGTGGTAGGAGGCGCCGGTGTCGCACGACAGGGCGACGTTGGCGAAGGCGAGGTTGAAGCCGGCGGTGTCGGCGACGATGCGCAGGTCGCAGGCGAAGGCCAGCGACGCGCCGGCCCCGGCGGCGACGCCGTTGACGGCGGCCAGGACGGGCTTCTCCATCGTCGCGAGCGCGGTGACGATCGGGTTGTAGTGCTGGTCGACGGTGGTGAAGAGCTGGTCGCTGCCGCCGTGGTGGAGCAGGTGGATGTGCTCCTTGAGGTCCTGGCCGGTGCAGAACGCGCGACCGGTGCCGGTCAGCACGACGCACCGGGCCGCGGGGTCGTCGGCCACCCGGGTGACGATCTCGAGCAGCAGCTCCTTGGTCGCGATGTCGAGGCTGTTCATCGCGTCGGGGCGGTTGAGGGTGATCGTGGCGACCCCGTCGGTGAGGTCGAGCAGCACGGGGGAGTCGTCGGAGCCGGCAGTCATGACAGGGGAGTCTGCCACCCGGTCCCCGCGGTCACACGGGGCTCCCGCCGGCGATCTCGTGCGGATCCCACAGGGCTCCCGCGGGGCTCTCGCGCGGCTCTGGGAGCCGACCGCCGAGCGGCGACGGGCGGTGGTGGTGCGACGGCGCGCTCCCATGGGGGATAATGGTCGCCACACGAGCACGACAGTGTCGTCCTGCTCCGCCACGACATGGAAGAGGTGCCGCATGGCGGCGATGAAGCCACGGACGGGTGACGGTCCGTTGGAGGTCACCAAGGAAGGCCGCGGCATCGTGATGCGGGTGCCCCTCGAAGGCGGTGGCCGCCTCGTGGTCGAGCTCAACGCGGAAGAGGCCGGCGCCCTCGGCGACGCCCTCAAGAACGTCGTCGGGTGACCAGGGGCGCCCCGTCCCCCGTCCGGCCGACCCTGCCCAGCCAGGTCTCACCACCTGACGTCGCGCTGACCCGGCAGCCGCTCCACGCCCTCACCGGCGTCGACGTGATCGCGATCCCGGTGCTGCCGGGTGACCCGGCCGACCCGGCTGACGCGGTCGAGGGCGAGCCCCTCGCGCCGCTGCTGGGGCCCGGGGCCGCCGAGGTCGGCGACGACCTCGGGCTCGACCTGGTCGCCATCGCCGAGGCCTCACGGGCCACCGGCGCGGTCGGCGAGGTCGTCACGGTCCCGGTGCCGCTCGGGGGGCCCGACAACGCCGACCTGCGCCTGGTGCTGCTCGTCGGCGTCGGCCAGGCCACCCCGACCGACCTGCGTCGCGCGGGTGCGGTCGTGGCCCGGGCCACCCACGACCGTGCGGGCGTGGCCACGACGATCGCCTCGCTCGACGCCGAGCACGGCATCGAGGCGTTCGTGGTCGGCGTCATGCTCGGCTCGTTCGGCTTCTCCTGGCGCTCCTCCGCGCCCGAGCACGTCCCGGTGGCCCGCGTCGTCCTGGCCGGGCTCCCGGCCTCGGCCGACGAGGTCGACCGTGCGGCGCTCGACCGGGCCGTCGCGCTCGGGGGCGCCGGATGGCGCGCCCGCCAGCTCGCGACCGTGCCGTCCAACCTCAAGAACCCCGCCTGGCTGGCCGAGCAGGCCCAGGAGCTCGCCACCGAGGCCGGGCTCGCCTGCCGCGTCTGGGACGACGAGCAGCTGCGGGCCCAGGGCTTCGGCGGCATCATCGGCGTCGGCCAGGGCTCGGCGACCCCGCCGCGGCTGATCCGCCTCGACTACACGCCGTCGCGCAGCAACCGCCGTACCCCCACAGTCGTCCTGGTCGGCAAGGGCATCACCTTCGACACCGGCGGCATCTCCATCAAGCCGGCCCAGGGCATGTCGACGATGAAGCGCGACATGACGGGTGGCGCCGTCGTCCTGGCCACGATGGCCGCGCTCGCCGAGGTCGGCTGCCCGGTCAAGGTGGTCGGTCTCGTGCCCGCCGCCGAGAACGCCGTCTCCGGCAGCGCCACCCGTCCCGGCGACGTCCTGCGCCACTACGGCGGCCGCACCTCCGAGGTCATCAACACCGACGCCGAGGGCCGCCTGGTCCTCGCCGACGCCCTCGCCTACGCCGTCGCCGAGCTCTCCCCGGCCGCGATCGTCGACGTCGCCACGCTCACCGGTGGCGTCAAGGTCGCCCTGGGCCAGCAGGTCGGCGGCCTGTTCGCCACCGACGACGCGCTCGCCGACGCCCTCCTGGGCGCCGGCGACGACGCCGGCGAGCCGTTCTGGCGCCTGCCGCTCCACGCCGCCTACGAGGACAAGCTGGCCTCCAAGGTCGCCGACGCCGACAACGCGCCCTCGGGTCCGCAGGCGATCATGGCCGCGCTGTTCCTCCAGCACTTCGTGGGCGACGTGGCGTGGGCCCACCTCGACATCGCCTCGGTGGGCGACGCCCCCGACGACGACTACGAGTGGTCCGCCGGTCCCACCGGCTTCGGTGCCCGCGCCCTGCTGACCTGGCTCGGCTCGCCCGACCCGCTCGCCGGGGTGGGAGCCACGTCGTGAGGTCGCTGACCATCCGCTGGTCGCTGGCCGACGCGCCTGCGGGGGTCGAGGCCGAGCTGGCGTCGTACGTCGAGTCGACGTCGCACGCGCGCTTCACCGGGATGGCCGGGCTGTGCTTCAAGACCTGGCGGGTGCGCCCAGGCGAGTGGTTCGAGGGGTTCTACGTCTTCGCCTCCGACCAGGCGCGCGCCGAGTTCCAGCGCACCTTCACCGAGGGCGTCGCCGACGCGGCCGGCACCCGCATCATCGGCAGCGAGCCGGTCCTGATCGAGGCGAGCGAGGTCGTGGCCGTCGCCGAGGGCTGGGACGGCTTCCAGCCCGCCGCTCGCGCCTGACGCCTGCGGGGCGTCCCCGGTCAGGGGTGCTCGGGCTGCCACTCCTTCTTGGCGAGGAGCAGGCCGTCACCGACGGGCAGCAGCAGCGGGACCAGGCCCTCGTGCTCGAGCACGGCACGGGTCAGGTCGCGCACAGCGACGGTCTCCTCGTCGCGCTGGGCCGGGTCGGCGACCCGGTCGTGCCACAGGGCGTTGTCGAACACCACGACGCCGCCAGGTCGCAGCAGGCGCAGCGCCTCGGTGAGGTAGGCGGTGTACTCGGTCTTGTCGCCGTCGACGAAGACGATGTCGTAGTGGGCGTCGGTGAGGCGGGGGAGCACGTCGAGGGCCGAGCCGGGGATCGTGCGCACCCGCTGCGCGGCGATGCCGGCCTCGGTGAAGGCCTCGCGCGCCAGCCGCTGGTGCTCGGCCTCGAGGTCGACGGTGGTGAGGACCCCGTCAGGGCGCATGCCCCGCAGCAGCCACAACCCCGAGACGCCGGTGCCGGTGCCGATCTCGACGACCGCACGGGCCTCCAGCACCGAGGCCAGGAACCGCAGCGCCGCTCCGCCTCCGCTGCCGATCGCCGCCACCCCGACCTCGACGGCACGCTCGCGGGCCGCCGCGAGGACGTGGTCCTCGGCGACGTAGGTCTCGGCGAAGGTCCAGGACGTCGCGGCGATCGGTGGGGTCGGCGTGCTCGGCATGGACGCACGCTATCGCCCGTACGCCGCCCGACCCGGGAACACGGGCCGCTGGTCGCTCGTTGATCGAGGCGTGATCACGACCGTGCTCACAGCGGCCGCAGGGCTCACAGCGAAACCTCAGCCGTGCCCGCTACCGTCGATCAGACCCGGATGCCGACCTCGCGACCCCACGTGCGACCGATGCGACGAAGGACGACCGTGACCCACACCGATCCCCTGCCCCAGCAGGGTGTGCCCACCTGGGACGAGATCGTCGAGCGCCACTCCGACCGCGTCTACCGGCTCGCCTACCGCCTGACCGGCAACCGCCCCGACGCCGAGGACCTCACGCAGGAGGTGTTCGTGCGCGTGTTCCGGTCGCTGTCGTCCTACACCCCCGGCACCTTCGAGGGCTGGCTGCACCGCATCACCACCAACCTCTTCCTCGACCAGGCCCGCCGCAAGCAGCGCATCCGCTTCGACGCCCTCTCCGACGAACGCGCCGCCCGGCTCTCGAGCCCGTCCCCGGCCCCCGAGACCGCCTACGCCGACCGCACGTTCGACGACGACGTCGAGCGGGCCCTGGCCACCTTGCCTCCCGACTTCCGGGTCGCCGTGGTGCTCTGCGACGTCGAGGGGCTGACCTACGACGAGATCGCCGAGATCCTCGGGGCCAAGCTCGGCACCGTCCGCTCCCGCATCCACCGCGGCCGCGCGATGCTGCGCGCCGCCCTGGCCCACCGGGCCCCGACCGAGGGGCGCGCCCGCTACTCCGGCCCGACCCCCACGCCCGAGACCGTGGGAGAGGGGCGGGGCCGATGAGCATGGTCAACGGCGGTCACCTCGGACGCCGGGTCAGCGACCTCCTCGACGGTCGGCTGCCCCCCGCCGAGGCCGATGCGGCCTGGGCCCACGTCCACACCTGCCACGCGTGCCGCGACGACGTCGAGCGCGAGGGGTGGGTCAAGACCCGCCTGTCGAGCCTGTCCTTCGACGACGGTCCGGCGGCCTGCGCCCCCGACCACCTCAAGGGCGCCCTGCTCGGCATGCCGCCGGGCGACTGCTTCCTGGCCGGTGCCCCCTCGCACGACGTGGACAACCGGACCCGCTCGCGCCGCGGCATGGTGGGCATCGCCGCCCTCGGTGGCGGCGCGGCCGGTGCGGCCGTGATGGGGGTGCTCGCGCTCGGCACCTCGGCGCCGGCCGACATCCCGGTGCCGGAACGGCGCCTGCAGCCAGTCATGCACGTGACCCCCAGCCCGCAGTCGCCGCGCACCCAGACCCCGGTCCGCCTCGACGATCGCTGAGCGGCTCGGGCCGGCCCGGGTCGGCCCGGGTCGGCCCTGGTCACAAGGTCATCCCACACGGGTGGCGACCGATCACCGCCCACCAGGGATGATGACACCGTGACCGACCACGATCCCGACCGTCGCGACCAGGCGGCCCCGACCGAGCCGCCGGTCGACCAGGTGCCGGACGCCCACCCGGTCGCCCAGCCGGTCGCCCCTTCGGTCGCCCAGCCGGCCGCGCCGCTGTGGGCGCCTCCGTCGGGTCCGCCCGCGACGGCTCCGATCCAGCCGTGGGCCGACTACGCCCGCCGTACGCCGCCCGACGGCGGGGCCGGTGCCGGCACCCCGACCAGTCACCGCGCCCGGCCGGGCGCCTGGATGTGGCCTGCGGTGGCGCTCCTGGCGCTGGTGGTCGGGCTGGTCGGCGGGGTCGCCGGCAGCGTGCTGCGCGACGACGTCGCCGGTGACGCGCCGTCGCCGTACCAGGGCCTGTCCGACGACGACGTCGTCGAGCTGCCCCCGGTCGCGGTCGGCAGTGTCTCGGCGGTGGCCCAGGCCGTGCTGCCCAGCACCGTCCAGATCGTGGCCCAGTTCGACGGTCAGGACGGCGGCGCGACGGGCTCCGGCTTCGTGCTCGACAAGTCCGGCCACGTCATCACCAACAACCACGTGGTGGCCTCCGCGGCCGAGAACAACGGGCCCGTCCAGGTCGTCGACCAGGACGGCAACTCCTACGAGGCACGCATCGTGGGTCGCAGCCCCGTCTACGACATCGCCGTGCTCGAGCTGCCCGACGACGCCGACCTGCCGCCGGCCTCGCTCGGGGCGTCACGCCGGCTGCGCGTGGGCGACGGCGTGGTCGCCATCGGCTCGCCGCTGGGCCTGAGCGCGACCGTCACGGCGGGCATCGTCAGCGCCCTCAACCGTCCGGTGTCGACCGGCGAGACCACCGACGACACCTCGTACATCAACGCGGTGCAGACCGACGCCGCCATCAACCCCGGCAACTCCGGCGGGCCCCTGGTCAACCTGCGCGGGCAGGTGGTCGGGGTCAACTCGGCGATCGCGACCAACGGCGGCGCCACCAACGGCGAGGCCGGCAACATCGGCGTGGGCTTCGCGATCCCGGTCGAGCAGGTGCGCATCACCGCCGACCAGATCCTCAAGACCGGCCAGGCGCGCTACCCGGTGATCGGCGCGAAGGTCGGCGGGACCGACGCCGGCGACGTCGTCGGGGCCAAGCTCCGCGAGGTCCTGGCCGACACGCCTGCCGACGACGCCGGCCTCGAGGAGGGCGACATCGTCACCCGGGTCGACGGCCAGCGGGTCGTCGACGGCATCTCGCTGATCGTCAGCATCCGCACCCACCAGCCGGGGGAGCAGATCGAGTTCACCTACGTCCGCGACGGGCAGGAACGCACCGCGACCGTCGAGCTCGACTCCGAGGTGGGCTGACGCGTCACTCCGCCTCGGCGTCGACGACGTCGTCGGCGAACGGGTGCTCGTCGACGAACTCCCGGGTCGACTGGTAGGCCCGGGCGATGTAGTCCTCGAGCTTGGTGGCCTCGACGCGCCACTGGCCGCGCCCGCCGATCTTGATCGCCTCGAGCTCGCCGCGACGCACCATCGCGTAGACCTGGGCGCTGGAGGTGTTGAGCACCTCGGCGACGTCGGCGAGGGTGAGGAAGCGCGGAGTGCCGGCCATGGGCCCATCGTCGCACCTCACCCACCCCACCGGTCACCGCCGTCCCGTGCCTGTGGAGGAACGGTTTTCTCGGCGGCCCTCGCCGACGATGATGTCGGCGTGGCCAGGAATCTCGGGACCCCTGGCGGCCAGGTGCCGCCCGCCGTCCGTACGTCGTCCCCCGGCTGGCGCGATCCCCGTCTGTGGGTCGGGGTCGCGATCGTCGCGGCGTCGGTGCTCGTGGGCACCCGCGTCCTGGCGTCGGCCGACGACACCGTGCAGGTCTGGGTCGTCGCCGACGACGCCCCCGCCGGTCAGGAGCTCGACCCTGCCGATCTGCAGGCGCGGCGCCTGCGCTTCGCCGACGCGGGCGAGCTGGAGCGCTACTTCGAGGTCGGCGCTGACCTGCCCGACGCGTTGACCCTGGTGCGACCCGTGGGCGCGGGCGAGCTGTTGCCGCGCTCGGCGATCGGCGAGCTCGACGAGGCCGGCACCGTCACGATCTCGATCGCCGTCGACCCGCTGCTCGTGCCGAGCAGCATCGGGGCCGGCGCGACGGTCAACGTCTACGTCGACGGTGAGGGCGACCCGGGTGACGTCGCCGCGTCGGGGGCGGGGGCGGGGGCCGGTCCGCGGGACGCCGGGGTCCCCGCGCTCGAGGAGGTGCGCGTCGTGGCCGCGCCGCAACCCGACGACTTCGGAGCCGGGGGCGACCGTCAGGTCGAGCTGGCGGTCCCGGCCGACGACGTCGCGGCGTTCTACCGGTTGCTCGGGTCGTTGACCACGCCGGTCGTCTCGCTCGGCCAGGTGGGTCGGTGATCGTCGTCCTGGTCGTCGCGTCGGGCGCCGACTGGGAGTCGCAGGCCCTGGCCGTGCTCGCCGCGCACCCCTCGACGGTGGTGCTCAAGCGCTGCGTCGACGTCGACGACCTGCTCGCCGCCGCGTCGTCCGGCCAGGCCCAGGCCGCCGTGCTCGGGCTGGAGTCGCGAGGACTCGACGCCGACGCGGTCGCCCGCCTGGTCGGGCACGGCGTGCACCCCGTCGCCGTGGTGGCCGACGACCAGGCCGAGAGCGGGCCGGCCCGGGCCGGGCGGATCGGCATCCGTGCCGTCGTCCCCGTCTCCGGCCTCGCCGGCCTCGCCGACGCCGTCCTCGCGGCCGGGCTGGGTCCGCGCCCGACGACCGCGCCCGGGGGTCCGGGGCGTGGTGCCGGGGCCGATGCGGGTCCGGCCGACCCCGGCGCCGCTGCCGGGCCGGCGCGGGCGGGCCGGGTGGTCGCCGTCTGGGGGCCGGCCGGTGCGCCCGGGCGCAGCACCGTGGCGTGCGCGATGGCGGCCGAGCTCGGTCGTCGGGGTCGCACGATCCTCGTCGACGCCGACCCTTACGGCGGGTCGCTGGGCCAGCAGCTCGGCGTGATGGACGAGGTCTCGGGGCTCCTGGCGGCCGCCCGGCTCGCCACGGCCGGTCAGCTCGACGAGCGGTTCGCCACGGTGCAGCGCGGCCTCGACAGCCGGCTGTCGGTGATCACGGGGCTGCCCCGGCCCGACCGCTGGTCGGAGGTCCGCAGCGGCACTATCGAGCACGTCCTCGAGCTCGGCCGCGCCCACGGTGACGTTGTCGTCGACACCGGCTTCAGCCTGGAGGGCGACCCGACCGGTGACCTCGGCGGCCGGCCGGGCCGCAACCAGCTGACCCGCGGCGCCCTCGAGGTCGCCGACGAGGTCGTGGTGGTCGGGGCCGCCGACCCGGTGGGTCTCTCCCGGCTCGCGCGCGGCCTGGTCGACCTGCGTGACCTCGTCGGCCCGGTCCCGGTGCACGTCGTGGTCAACCGGATGCGCCCCACCCTCGGCTGGTCGGAGAAGGAGGTCGCCGGCATGGTCGGCGGGTTCACCCGCCTGGCGAGCCTGCACTTCCTGCCCGACGACCGTGCCACCGTCGACCGCGCGCTGGTCGCCGGCCGCACGCTCCTGGAGTCGGGGGAGTCCGCCCTCACCAAGGCGGTGGCGGGCCTGGTCGCGGGGGTCATGGCCGGCGTCGAGGTCGGGTGACCGCTGGGCGGGCGGCGGTGAGGTAGCCACCATTCCGGGCCTGTCGCCGGCGCGAACGGTGGCTGACGCACCGCCGCAGGGTGCCGCACTGGGCCCTCGCTTCGACCTCCTGGCGTGCGTCTGCGATGTGCGCGCTGTAGGCGGCATGGTCGAAAGCAGCCCTCCTGGCGGTATGACCGGGCGGAGCCCGGTGGGCGGCAGAGTCGGGCGCCCACGGCGGTTGAGGTGCGAGGCCGCCCGCGGCCGAGCCTCGAAACCACCTCAGCCGGCGCTGCCAAGGCGGGCACGAGTTGGCAGGGTCGCTCACCGGGTCTCGAGGCTCCTCGCTAGCGCTCGTCGCACCTCGACCACCGTGTGGGAGCGCGCCGACCTTCGGCAGAGTCGGGTGGTTCGACCTCCGACGCATCAAGCGAGGTCCACGTGAACCTGGTGCACGCGATCCTCGCCTGATCCTGATCGACGACGGCGTCGGGTGGATGAGCGCCACGACATGACTTGGGGTTCGTGCCATCCGGTGGCACGAACCTTCGGTGCTGACCTCTCGAGCCTGGGCACACGTCGTCAGCGGAGGATCCTCGGCGCCACTGGCCGACGTTCCTCCACCGTCCGACACGGGTGGGCGGCGTCGTTCACCAGGTCTCGAGGCTCGGGCCCAGCAGCCCTCGCACCCCGACCACCGTGTGGGTGCCCCCGTCTGACGAAGGCCCGACTCCCAGCACAGGGGCGCTGCGTCCGACCCCTCGCCCTCAGGAGCTGAACAGCAGGAACAGCCCGCCGGAGGTGAACCCGACCATCGCGATGAGCAGCGGCAGCTGACCGGTGAGCTGGTGGCGGGCGGGGAGCAGTCGCAGGGCGCGGTCGTGCGCGACGATGGCGGCGACGACGTGCCCGACGACCACGGCGCCGACCTTGATGCTGGCCAGCAGGGTCGGGTGGTAGGAGAGCCAGGTGAGGTCGGACCAGTCGCCGGTGCCTAGGTAGTCGGAGCCGTCGCTGAACGGGTCGCTGGCGAGCACGAGGGTGCGCGAGCCGACCTCGACGAAGTAGCTGAGGTAGTGGGCGAAGACGTAGCCGATGACGATCGGCACGACCGAGATGGCGTATTGGTTGGGCAGGTCGCGGCGTGACTGGCCGGGGCCGACCCCGGTGAGCATGCAACCGACGGCGAAGATGCCCATCGCGCCGAGGCAGAACAGCAGCAGGGTCAGGTTGTTGAGCAGGTAGCCGCTGACGTCGGTGCCCTGCAGGAAGCGCACGTAGGTCGGTGACTCGCCGAACGAGTCGAAGCCGGTGCTGCCGAAGAGGACCCCGACGACGGCGAGCAGCCCGGGAAGGGTCGGGGTGCAGACGAGGTTGGCCAACGGGCTGCGGACGAGGAGCTCGCCGTCGCGCACCGCCCAGATCGACGCGCGGCCGACCAGGGTCGAGTAGACCTCGAAGGGGTCGGCCCGCTCGTAGAAGACGTTGCCGAACAGGGCACCGCCGACCAGCATCGCGGCGACGTAGATCGCGAACCACAGGCGCACCGGGCTGAGCTCGGTCGAGTAGGGGTAGACCAGCTCCAGCCACACGAAGGCCAGCAGGCCGAACGCCGCGGGCCAGTAGCCCAGTCGCGGGGAATAGCGGTAGAGCCCCTCGTCCGGGTCGCTGCCGGCGATCCGGGCGAACAGCAGGTTGATCGTGCGGACCGGGCTGATCGCCTTCCAGAAGGGACCGAAGAGCAGCGACATCGGCACGATGCCGACCCAGAGCCAGACGTAGACGATGCCGAAGAACGGGTTGATGACCTTGTCGACCCCGAGGACCGCGACCATCGCGGTGTAGAGGAACAGCACCATCCCGAAGACCCGCAGCGCGATGCCGAACGCCGGGTGGGCGACCAGCCGGGCCACCACCACGGGGGCGGGACGTCCGCTGGTCTCCTCGGAGTAGCGCGGCGTGCGCCAGGCCACGGCCAGGACCGTGAACGAGACCACCAGGGCGGCGACGGCGCCGGCGATGGCGAGGTTGAGCGAGATGGGGAGGTCCTGCTGGCCACCGATCCCGTGGGCCGAGAGGTCTCCGGTGGACGCGGCGAGCCGGGGGGTCACCGGTGCGTCACTGCACCTTGAGCTCGACGATCGGGGCGTCGATCGGCTCGTGGAACTCGATCTCGACCAGACCGGGACGGTCGAACGTCAGCTCGATCGGGTCGTTGGTGCCCGCGACGAAGTCGAAGTACTGCTCGGGCGAGGAGTGCACGTGGATCTCGCCGGGGCGGTCGGCGGTGATGACGAGGTCGACGGGCTTGCCGAGGTCGACGTCGACGCGGTCGCCCGCGGGGGTGCCCGTGTCGCCCTCGAGCGTGATCGCGATCGTCTGGGCGGCGTCGGGCTCCTCGGTGCTGCTCGTGGCCGAGCCGCCGGGCCTGGAGGTGCCGCCGGGGCTGGAGGTGCCATCGGCTCCGGGGGTGTCCGTGCCGCTCGTCCCGCCGTCGTCGCCGCAGGCGGCGGTGAGGGCGAGCACGGACAGCAGGACGGCGGCGGCGCTGAGACCACGGCGCATGAAGGGGACCCTTCTGGCTGGACGACAAGTGGGAGTGAACGAGGACGACAGGCTGGACGGGTGCCGGGCAGCGGGGCGTCCTCTGCGAGAATCCCACGGTGGACCAAGGGGCTCGACGGCGACCTGCCGGCGAGTGACGTGGGCCGCACGACGGTCAGCGTCGACCGGATGGGGACGGAGAGGTGACGGCATGAGTGAGCGGCTTCGGGCGCGCGACCTGGCCTTCCTGACGGCCGAGACGATGACGGCGCCACGCCACAACGCGACCGTCGAGATCTTCGAGCCCGGCGAGTCCGGCTTCGACCACGACCGGTTGCTCGCCCTGGTCACCGACCGGATCTCCTTCGTGCCGCGCTACCGCCAGCGGCTGCTCGAGGTCCCGGGTGGGCTGGCCAACCCGGTGTGGGTCGACGACGAGCACTTCGACCTCGGCTACCACGTACGCCGTTCCGCGCTGCCGCGCCCGGGCACCGACGACCAGCTGCGCGAGCTCGTGTCCCGCATCGTGTCGCGCCGGCTCGACCGCAACCGTCCGCTCTGGGAGATCTACGTCGTCGAGGGTCTCGCCGGCGACCGCGTCGCGCTGCTCTACAAGAGCCACCAGGCGCTGGTCGACGGCGTCCACACCGTCGACCTGGGGCAGCTGCTGCTCGACATGACCCCCGAGCCCAAGACCCTCGACCCCGACGACTGGGTGCCGCGCTCGGCGCCGTCCGCCGTCGGACTGGTCGCCGGCGCCGTCGCCGACTCGGTGACCTCGCCCCGCACGATCGTCGAGACCGCCAGCGTCGCGGCCGGGTCGGCGCTGCGCACGGCCGACCGTGCCGGCAGCCGGGCCCGCTCGGTGGCCCAGGCGCTGACCGGGCGCCGTCCCAAGCGCCGCGGGCCCGTGGTGGGCCCGCTCTCGCAGCACCGGAGGGTCGTGACCGTCGAGACCCGGCTGGGTGACTACCGCCGCATCCGCGAGGTCCACGGCGGCACCGTCAACGACGTGATCCTGACGACCCTCACCGGGGCGCTGCGCGCGTGGTTGATGACCCGGGCCGAGTCGCTCGGCGGGTTGCGCCAGCTGCGCGCCGTCGTCCCGGTCTCCGTGATCGACGACGAGCTCGAGGCGACCTCGCTCGGCACCCAGATCGCTGCTCACTTCGTCGAGCTGCCGATCAGCGAGGCGAGCCCTCTGGTGCGGCTGCACCAGGTCAGCTACTCCTTCCAGGCCCACGCCGAGACCGGTCGCAGCGTCGCCGCCAACCGCCTGGCCGGCATCGCCGGGTTCGCCCCGACGACCTTCCACGCGATCGGGTCGCGGGTCGCCTCCGACGAGCTGCGCCGCGGCTACCACCTCAGCGTCACCAACGTGCCGGGCCCGCAGTCGCCGCTCTACGCCGCCGGTGCGCGGATGGTCGCCACCTACCCCGTCCCGCCCCTGCACGAGGGGCACCCGCTGGCGATCGGCGTGACGTCGTACGACGGCAAGGTGTTCTACGGCCTGACCGCCGACCGCGACGCCCTCCCCGACGCCGACCTGCTCGGCACCTGCATCACCGAGGCCCTCGACGAGCTGCTGGCCACGACCACGGCCACCCGTGCCCCGCGCGGGCGCAAGCGGGCCGCGGTGCGGAGCCCCAAGCGCGCGGGCAAGAGCGACGAGTGACCCGCGTCTACCTGCCGACCACCCTCGACCGCCTGCGCGAGGCCTGGGCGTCGGGCACGCTCGAGCCCGGTGACGACGTCGTGGTCGCCGAGGGCGACGACGAGGAGTCCGAGTACGACGCCCTGATGACCGCCGCCGACGCGTCGGCCGAGCTGTTGTCCGGCGCCGGGCGTCGGGTCGTGGTCGTCGCCGAGGTCGGCTCCCCGGAGCACCCCGTGCCGCTCAAGCGTGTCGTCGCCGTCCACGCCGACCCCGCCGACCGCCCGGCCGACGCCGACCCCGACGACGACCTCGCCTGGTACGCCACCCAAGAGGTCCCCGACCTCCTGTCCTGATCCCCTCCCGCCGCCGACTCGGCGTGACGGACCCACCTCAGTAGGGTCGGGCGCATGGACGCGATCACCACCCCACCGGCTCCCATCAACGAGCCCAACCTGACCTACGCGCCCGGCAGCCCCGAACGGGTCGCCCTGGTCGCGGAGATCGACAAGCTCGAGCGCCGCCAGCACACCTTCAAGGCCCACATCAACGGCCGCAAGCGCAACGGTGGCGGCGAGGAGATCAAGGTCGTGCAGCCGCACGACCACCAGCACGTGCTCGGCACGCTCAAGAACTCCACGACCAAGGACGCCGAGGCCGCGGTCAAGGCGAGCCTCGACGCCGCCCACGACTGGCGCGCGATGTCCTTCGACGAGCGCTGCGCGATCATCCTCAAGGCCGCCGACCTGCTCGCCGGGCCCTGGCGCCAGCGGCTCAACGCCGCCACGATGCTCGGGCAGTCGAAGACGGCGTTCCAGGCCGAGATCGACGCCGCCTGCGAGCTCATCGACTTCTGGCGCTTCAACGTCCACTACGCCAAGCAGATCCTGCACGACCAGCCGATCGCCAACAGCCCCGGCGTGTGGAACCGCACCGACCACCGTCCGCTCGAGGGCTTCGTCTACGCGATCACGCCGTTCAACTTCACCGCCATCGCCGGCAACCTGCCGACCGCGCCGGCGCTGATGGGCAACACCGTGGTGTGGAAGCCCAGCCCCACCCAGCAGCTCGCCGCGTCGCTGACGATGGAGCTGCTGGAGGAGGCCGGCATGCCGCCGGGCGTCATCAACATGCTCCCCGGCGACGGCCTCGACGTCTCCAAGGTGGCCCTGACCCACCGCGACCTGGCCGGCATCCACTTCACCGGCTCGACGCCGACCTTCCAGCACCTGTGGCAGACCATCGGCACCAACATCAGCGGTTACCGCTCCTACCCGCGCATCGTCGGCGAGACCGGCGGCAAGGACTTCATCGTCGCCCACCCGTCGGCCGACCCCGACGTGCTGCGGGTCGCGATGATCCGCGGCGCGTTCGAGTACCAGGGCCAGAAGTGCTCGGCGGCCTCGCGCGCCTACGTGCCCCAGAGCCTGTGGGCCAAGATCAAGGACCAGCTGATCGCCGACACCGAGAACCTCTCGATGGGCGACGTCACCGACCTGTCGCACTTCATGGGTGCGGTCATCGACGACCGCGCGTTCGCCAAGCACGTGGCGGCGATCGCCCGCGCCAAGCGCACGCGCGGCCTCGAGATCGTCGCCGGCGGCCAGACCGACGACTCGGTCGGCTACTTCGTCCGTCCGACCATCATCACCGCGACCAACCCGGCCGACGAGGTGTTCACCACCGAGTACTTCGGCCCGATCCTCGCCGTCCACGTCTACGACGACGAGCGCTGGGAGCAGGTCGTGGAGCAGCTCGAGGGCGTGTCGTCGTACGCCCTCACCGGCGCGGTGATCAGCCAGGACCGCGCCGCGATCGCCTGGGCCCGCAAGACCCTGCGCTTCGCCGCAGGCAACTTCTACATCAACGACAAGCCCACCGGCGCCGTCGTCGGCCAGCAGCCCTTCGGCGGCGGCCGCGCGTCGGGCACGAACGACAAGGCCGGCGCCGCGGTCAACCTGATGCGCTGGTCGTCACCGCGCTCGATCAAGGAGACGTTCGTCCCGCCGACCGAGCACCGTCACCCGCACCAGGGCTGACGGCACGCCGCGAGGCACGGTCGGCGAGCCGGGGACAGCCGCAGGTCGAGCGCGGCCGAGACCACCGCAGCGTCACTCCGACCTGACCGAGGGGCCAGGGCAGGAGGTCGGCTGCGGTGGTCTCGAGGCTCGTCGCCGGGGCTCCTCGCACCTCGACCGACGAGAGGATCAGCCGGCGAGCGTCGGGTAGTCGGTGTAGCCCTTGGCGCCCGGGGTGTAGAAGGTGTCGGGGTCGGGCTCGTTGAGCTCGGCACCGGTCGCCCACCGCTGCGGCAGGTCGGGGTTGGCGATGTAGGCGCGACCTACGGCCACGGCGTCGCCGAGGTCGTCGTCGAGCAGCGCCTGGGCGCTCTCACGCGTCGTCACGTCACCGAAGCCGGTGTTGATGATGAACGGGCCGCCGAAGTCCTTGCGGATGCGCAGCACCGTCTCGCTGCGCGGGTCGGCGGACAGCACGCTCACGTAGGCCAGGCTGAGCGGCGCGATCGCCTGGGTCAGCGCGGCGTACGTCGCCTCGACGTCGGCCGGGTCGTCCTCGGTGCAGCCCTGGATGTTGTGGGCCGGGGACATCCGGATGCCGACGCGGTCGGCCCCGATGGCCTCGGCGACCGCGCGGGTCACCTCGATCGCGAAGCGGGCCCGGTTCTCCGGGGAGCCGCCGTACTCGTCGGTGCGCTGGTTGGAGCCGGGCGCGAGGAACTGGTGGATGAGGTAGCCGTTGGCGGCGTGGACCTCGACACCGTCGAGACCGGCCTCGATCGCGTTGCGGGCGGCCTGGACGTACTCCTCGACGACCCCCGGGATCTCGGCGAGCTCGAGCGCACGCGGCACGGGGTGCGGCTGCATGCCGCCCTGGACGGTGAACATCTCGCCCGGCGCGGCCAGCGCGCTCGGGGCGACGGCGCCGAGGCCGTGCTTGTTGTCGGGGTGCGAGACGCGGCCGGCGTGCATCAGCTGGGCGACGATGCGCCCGCCCTTGGCGTGCACGGCGTCGGCGATGCGACGCCAGCCCTCGACCTGCTCGGGCGAGTGCAGGCCGGGCGTGTTGCTGTAGCCCTGGCCCACCGCGCTGGGCTGGGTGCCCTCGGTGATGATCAGCCCGGCGCCGGCGCGCTGGGAGTAGTACTCGACGGCCAGGTCGCCGTGGACGCCGTTCTCGTCGGCGCGGCTGCGGGTGAGCGGCGCCAGGACGATGCGGTTGGGGAGCGTCCAGGCTCCGACGGTCAGCTCGTCGTACAGATCGGGCACGGGGACTCCTCGTGGTTCGGGTGTGGGACCCGAGGAGAACCCCGGCAGGGGCGGTCGGTGTTCCGTGAGTCATCTCACCGGTGCAGAATCGTAGGGGTGATGACCCCGTTGCACCTGGGCGCGATGCACCCGGTCGAGCAGGCGCTGACGCTGCTGCTGGCGTTCGGCCCGTTCGTCGTGCTCGGCGTCGTGGTCGTCGTACGACGGCGCGCCGACGAGCGGGCGGAGCGGGAGTCCGCGGAGAACGAGCAGGCGCCCGAGGTGGCCGGCGAGGGTCAGGACTACCGCGCCAGGTAGTCGCGCCCGACCTTGTACTCGGCCTTCAGGGCCTTGAGCAGCAGGTCGCCGATGAGGCTCTCGAGCTTGCCCGCGACCAGGGGGATCTTGACCTTGATGGTGAGGTCGACGGCCTCGAGGGTGCCCCCGGCGTCGGTGGGCGCGAGCGTGACGGTGCCGGACATGTCGCCGGGCTTGCCGGGGATCGTGACGGTGATGTCGGCGTGGGTCAGGCTCGACCAGCTCTCCTCCTGCACGATGTTGGTCTCGTCGCCGACGATCTTCTTGGCGAACGACGGCACCCCGGCGGTCGGCTGCATCTGGTCGACCTTGACCTTCTTGGTGTCGCCGGCCACCTCGACGGTGGCCTCGACCTGGGTGACGCCCTGGAAGCGGCACACGTCCTCGCGGAAGGTCGGGTCGGCGAGCATCGCCGCGACCGTCTCGACCGGGGCGTCGTAGGCCATCTCGTAGCGGATCGACTTGGGCATGCGGGAGGTCTCCTCGGACTGGGGTGGGCTGGAGCGGGAGGGCGGAGCGAGGGGGCGGAGCGAGGGGAGGGGCTAGCGGCTGCCGGCGAGCCAGGCGGCCCCGACGGTCTGCTCGACGTCCATGCCGCTCCTGACGTTGTCGGCCATGAGCGACTCGAGCTTGCCGCCGATCAGCGGCACCTTGACCTTGATCTCGAGCTCGACGGTCTCGGTGGTGCCGGCGCCGTCGGCGGCCAGCGCGATGGTGCCCGAGGCCCCGGTGGGCTTGCCGGGGGTGATGATCTCGAGGGTGCCGCCGGTGGGGTCGCGCCAGGACTCCTGGAGGGTCACCTCGGTCGTGTCGCCGGCGATCTTCTTGGCGATCGCGGGCAGGCCGGCGGTGTTCTGGACCTGGTGCATCACGAGCTCGAAGCCGTCGCCGGTGGGCGTCAGGGTGAGGTCGTGGGAGACCACCTCCTGCGCAGCACAGACCTTCTCGCGGAACGCCGGGTCGGCGAGCATGGCGTAGACCTCGGCCGGCGGGGCGTCGTAGGTCAGCACGTGACGGAACTTCATGGCGCCATCATGCCCGGCGGGTCCGGGGCCTGTCCGTGGAAGGCTGGCGTTCGTGACCGACGACCAGACCGACTCCGGCGACGACGGCTTCGTCTTCTTCGGCGAGCAGGGCGCCCAGCTGACCTACGGCAGCTACCTGCGCCTGCCGGTGCTGCTCGACGCCCAGCACCTCGAGTCAGACCCGCCGGCGCACGACGAGCTGCTGTTCATCACCATCCACCAGGTCTACGAGCTGTGGTTCAAGCAGCTGCTGCACGAGGTCGCCGCCGCCCGGGAGGCGATGGTCGGCGGCGAGCTCTGGTGGGCCCAGCACCTGCTGGCGCGGGTGCACGTGATCGAGCGGGTCCTGGTGCAGCAGGTCGACGTGCTCGAGACCATGACCCCGCAGGACTTCCTGGAGTTCCGCCAGCGCCTGGCGCCGGCCAGCGGGTTCCAGAGCGTGCAGTTCCGCGAGCTCGAGTTCCTGTCCGGGGCCAAGGACCCGGCCTACCTCGAGCGGTTCCGGGGCCTGACGCCCGACGAGCAGGACCGGCTGCGGCGGAGGCTGGAGGAGCCGACCTTGTGGGACGCCTTCCTCGCCGTGCTCAAGGCCCACGACCTGCCCGCGGCGGACGACGAGGAGGTCGCGACGTCGGTGCGCACCACCGCCCACGACCGCAACCGGTACGCCGCGGTGTGGGCCCTCGCCGACGCGCTGCTCCAGCACGACGAGCTCGCCGCGAGCTGGCGGGCCCGGCACGTCGTGATGGTCGAGCGGATGATCGGCAGCAAGTCGGGCACCGGGGGGTCGAGCGGCTCGGCGTACCTGCGCGGACGGCTCCCGCTGCAGTACTACCCCGTGCTGTGGGAGGTCCGCAGCCGGCTCTGACGAGGTCAGGTGTCGTGACGTTCTCGTGACGTGACCGGTGGGTAGCGGCCCGGCTGTTGTCGCTGCCTGCCCCGGGTCCTACCGTGACACCCGTGTCAACGACGACGCACGAATCCGACAAGGCCGAGCTCCTCGCGAAGGCCGTGACCCTCGCCCAGCACGGGAAGGGCAGCGGCGGCCCGCCGCACGACCAGGTCGCGACCCTGCTGCAGTCCTACTTCCGGCACGTGTCGCCCGAGGACGTCCTCGACCGCTCCGACGCCGACGTCTACGGCGCGCTGGCCTCGCACTACAAGCTGGCGCGCAGCCGCCCGCAGGGCACCGCCCAGGTGCGCGTCCTGACGCCGACCCCGGCCGAGCACGGGTGGAGCGCCGCGGGCCACACCGTCGTCGAGGTCGTCATCGACGACATGCCGTTCCTCGTCGACAGCCTGACGATGGAGCTCAGCCGCCAGCTGCGCGACGTCCACCTCGTCGTGCACCCGAGCTTCGACGTCGTGCGCGACGTGACCGGCGAGCTGCGGTCGGTGGTTCCGGTCGCCGACGGGTCGAGCCCGCCGCGCGACGGCGCCGTGCGCGAGTCGTGGATGCACGTCGAGGTCGACCGGCTGCGGGGCGGCGACCTGGGTGGCCCGACCGCGGCGTCGATCGTCGACGACGTCCAGCGGGTGCTGCGCGACGTCCGCGAGTCCGTCGAGGACTGGGACAAGATGAACCTGCGCGTCGCGGCCATCGTCCAGGGCCTGCACGACGACCCGCCGCCGCTCGACGCCGAGGAGCTGCGCCAGTCCGGCGAGCTGCTCACGTGGCTGGCCGAGGGCAACTTCACCTTCCTCGGCTACCGCGAGTACTCCCTGGAGCGCGCGCTGGTCGACGGCGTCGAGGACGACGTCCTGCGAGCCGTGCCCGGCACCGGCCTGGGCATCCTGCGCTCCGACCAGGTCATGTCGGAGTCGTTCGGGCGGCTGCCCGAGGCGGTCAAGGCCAAGGCCCGCGAGAAGACGCTGCTGGTGCTGGCCAAGGCCAACTCCCGCTCGACGGTCCACCGCCCGGCCTACCTCGACTACGTCGGGGTCAAGACCTTCGGGGCCGACGGCGAGGTCACCGGCGAGCGCCGCTTCCTCGGCCTGTTCTCCAGCGCCGCCTACACCGAGTCGCTGCTGCGGATCCCGCTGGTGCGCGAGAAGGTCCAGGCGGTGCTCCAGCGCAGCGGGTTCGACCCGGCCAGCCACGCCGGCAAGGCGCTGCTCGACACCCTCGAGACCTACCCGCGCGACGACCTGTTCCACACCCCCGTCGAGGAGCTCGGCCCGCTGGCCGAGGCCGCGATGCAGGCCCGCGAGCGCCGGGCCGTGCGCATGTTCGTCCGCAAGGACACCTACGACCGCTACGTCTCGGTGCTCGTCTACCTGCCCCGTGACCGCTACAACACCGGGGTGCGCGAGAAGTTCGTGCAGATCCTCAAGGACCGCTACCGGTCCGACAGCGTCGAGTTCAACGTCCGCATCAACGAGTCGACGACGGCCCGGGTCCACTTCGTGGTCCGTCAGCCCGCCGGCCACTCGATCCCCGACGTCGACACCGCCGACCTCGAGCGGCGGCTCGCCGACGCCTCCCGGTCGTGGCGCGACGACTTCACCACCGCCGTCATCGCCGAGTACGGCGAGGACGTCGGCGCCGTCCTGGGCCGGCGCTACCTCGACTCGTTCCCCGAGGCCTACAAGGAGGACTTCGCGCCGCGCACCGCGTCGGTCGACCTCGGCCGGCTCGAGGCGATCAGCGGCGAGCAGGGCATCGACCACTCGCTCTACCAGGACCTCGACGCCGGGGCGGGCGAGGCGCGTCTCAAGCTCTACCGGATCGGTCCGCCCCTGTCGTTGAGCCAGATCCTGCCGATGCTGAGCTCGATGGGCGTCGAGGTGGTCGACGAGCGGCCCTACGGGCTCACCGGGCTCGAGCGCCCGTCCTACATCTACGAGTTCGGCCTGCGCTACGGCGGCACGCTGCCCGAGGAGGCGCGCGACCTGTTCCAGGACGCCATCCGCGCGGTCTGGGACGGCTTCACCGAGATCGACGGCTTCAACGCGCTCGTGCTCGGGGCGCGGCTCACCTGGCGCCAGGCAGCGCTGCTGCGGGCCTACGCCAAGTACATGAAGCAGGGTGGCACCCCGTTCGCCCTCGACTACATCGAGGACGCACTCGGCAGCAACGTCGAGATCACCCGGCTCCTCCTCGAGCTGTTCGACCTGCGCTTCGACCCCGACCGGCGCGCGGGCGGCTCGGGGAGCGCGACGGGGTCGACCGGTGAGGCCGAGGCCGAGGTCGAGGCTCGCATCCAGGCCGCCCTCGACGACGTGGTCAGCCTCGACCACGACCGGATCCTGCGGTCCTACCTGACCCACGTCAAGGCGACCCTGCGCACCAACTACTTCCAGCACGCGCAGGGCGGCACCCCGCACCGCTACATCTCGCTGAAGATGGAGCCGTCGGCCATCCCCGACCTGCCCGAGCCGCGGCCGAAGTTCGAGATCTTCGTCTACTCGCCGCGCGTCGAGGGCGTCCACCTGCGCTTCGGCGCGGTCGCGCGCGGCGGGCTGCGCTGGAGCGACCGGCGCGACGACTTCCGTACCGAGGTGCTCGGGCTGGTCAAGGCGCAGATGGTCAAGAACACCGTGATCGTCCCGGTCGGGGCCAAGGGCGGCTTCTTCGCCAAGCACCTGCCCGACCCCGCCGTCGACCGCGACGCGTGGCTGGCCGAGGGCATCGCCTGCTACAAGACGTTCATCTCGGGCCTGCTCGACGTCACCGACAACCTGGTCGAGGGCGTCACGGTGCCGCCCGAGCGCGTCGTGCGCCACGACGGCGACGACACCTACCTGGTGGTCGCCGCCGACAAGGGCACCGCGACCTTCTCCGACATCGCCAACGGCGTGGCCAAGAACTACGGCTTCTGGCTCGGCGACGCCTTCGCCAGCGGCGGCTCGGTCGGCTACGACCACAAGGCCATGGGCATCACCGCCCGCGGGGCCTGGGTCTCGGTGCAGCGCCACTTCCGTGAGATGGGGGTCGACTGCCAGACCCAGGAGTTCACCTGCGTCGGCATCGGCGACATGTCCGGCGACGTCTTCGGCAACGGCCTGCTGTGCTCCGAGACCACCCGGCTCGTGGCGGCCTTCGACCACCGCGACATCTTCATCGACCCCACCCCCGACGCGGCCACGTCGTACGCCGAGCGCAAGCGGCTCTTCGACCTGCCCCGCTCCTCGTGGCAGGACTACGACGCGGCGCTGATCTCGCCCGGCGGCGGGGTCTTCCCGCGCACGGCCAAGTCGGTGCGGATCACTCCCGAGATGCGTGCCGCCCTCGGCATCGCCGCCGGCACCGACAAGATGACGCCGGCCGAGCTGATGCGCGCGATCCTCCTCGCGCCGGTCGACCTGCTGTGGAACGGCGGCATCGGCACCTACGTCAAGGCCGAGGAGGAGTCCCACGCCGACGTCGGCGACAAGGCCAACGACGCGATCCGCGTCAACGGCGGCCAGCTGCGCGCCCGGTGCGTGGGGGAGGGCGGCAACCTCGGGCTGACCCAGCTCGGCCGCATCGAGTACGCCCGCGGCGGTGGCCGGGTCAACACCGACTTCATCGACAACTCCGCCGGCGTCGACACCTCCGACCACGAGGTCAACATCAAGATCCTGCTCGACCGCGTCGTCGCCGCCGGCGACCTCACCGAGAAGCAGCGCAACAAGGTGCTGGCCGAGATGACCGACGAGGTGGCCGCGCTGGTGCTGCGCGACAACTACGAGCAGAACCTCGCCCTGGCCAACGCCGAGTCCAACGCCGCGCCGCTGCTGCACGTGCACGAGTCGTGGATGAAGAAGCTCGAGAAGGACGGCGTCCTCAACCGCGAGCTCGAGGACCTGCCGACCAGCCGCCAGGTCGCGCGGCGCATCGACCGCGGCCAGGGTCTCAGCACGCCCGAGCTGTCGGTGCTGCTGGCCTGGACCAAGATCGTGCTCGCCAACGAGCTCATCGCCTCCGACCTGCCCGACGACCCCTACCTCGACCTCGACCTGCGGGCCTACTTCCCGACCCAGGTGCGCGAGGGGTTCGCCGACCGGATCTCCGACCACCCGCTGCGCCGCGAGATCATCGTGACCCAGGTGGTCAACGACCTGGTCAACGGCGCCGGGATGACCTACTGGCCGCGGCTCGCCGGCGAGACCGGTGCGACCGCCGCCGAGCTGACCCGGGCCAACTTCGTGGCCCGCGAGATCTTCGGCTCGCTGCCGTTGCGCGAGGAGCTCGCCACCCACGACACCACGATCGACGCCGCGGTGGTCACCCACATGCGCATCGAGATGCGCACGCTGGTCGAGCGCGGCTCGCGCTGGCTGGTGACCAACCGGCGCCCGCCGCTCGACAGCCAGGGCCTGGTCGACCAGTTCGCGGGCCCCGTGCAGCAGGCGATCACCCAGCTGCCCGACCTGATGGTCGGACGCGAGCTGGCGGCCTACGAGAAGCGACGCGACCAGCTCGTCACCAACCACGTGCCCGACGACCTCGCGGCGCGGGTGGCCGCGCTGCCGACGGCGTACGTGCTGCTCAACGTCGTCGAGATCGCCGGTCGTGAGGGCCTGGAGGTGGCCGACGTGGCGCGTGTCTACTTCGCGCTCGGTGAGCGGCTCGGCCTGTCGGGCCTGAGCCAGCAGATCCTCACGCTGCCGCGCGCCGACCAGTGGCAGACGATGGCGCGCGCAGCGCTGCGCGACGACCTGCACGCGGTGCACGCCCAGCTGACCGCCCAGGTGCTGGCCGCCACCTCGCCCGACGACTCCGCCCCCGCCCGGATCGCGGCCTGGGAGGACGGCGACGCCGTCGTCGTCGCCCGTGCCGCCGAGACCCTGACCCAGCTCGTGTCCGACGAGCAGGCCGACCTGGCGCGGATGTCGGTCGGGCTGCGGGTGGTGCGCGGACTTCTTACCTGAGGCGGTCGGTCGGCCGTCATCGTGCCCGTCGGCCATCCGGCGTGGTGGCACGGTGGGGACGACCGTCACATCTGAGGTAGCAGACCACCCTCTGAGGTGCCTTAGTCGTTCGCCGATGTCGGTGTCGACACCTAGGATCGTTGCCGATGGCAACTGATCTCGGACCCGACCCCGACGTGGCGCCCCCCGCGGGCGTGCACTCGATCTGGCGCATCCGCGGCTACCTGCGCCCGCACCTGCTCTCGGTGGTGACGATGCTGGTCACCTCGCTGGCTGTCGTCGGCACCTCGATCGCGATCCCGCTGGTCACCAAGGCCGTCATCGACGGCCCGATCGCCGACGGCGAGCTGGCCCCGGTGCTGCCGCTGGGCCTGCTGGCCCTCGCGTTCGGCCTCGTCGAAGCGGTACTCATCTGGCTGCGCCGCTGGGTGCAGAGCACGGCGGTCCTGGCGATGGAGAACACCATGCGCCACGACCTCTACCGCCACCTCCAGGCGCTGCCGATGTCGTTCCACAGCCGGTGGCCGGCCGGCCAGCTGCTGTCGCGGGCCATCCAGGACCTCAGCTCCATCCGACGGTTCCTCGGCTTCGGCCTGATCTTCCTCGTGGTCAACGTCGTCCAGGTCATCACGGTCTGTGCCGTGCTGCTCGCGATGTACTGGCCGCTCGGCCTGGTCGTCGCGGCCACGGCCGTGCCGATCATCTGGCTGTGCGCCCGCTTCGAGAAGCGCTACGTCGTGATGTCGCGCCGCGTGCAGGACAAGCAGGGCGACCTGGCCACCCTCTCCGAGGAGGGGGCCATCGGCATCCGGGTCATCAAGGCCTTCGGCCGCAGCGAGCACGTCGCCGCGCAGTACGAGACCGGCGCCCGCGAGCTCCACGAGCTCAGCATGGACAAGGTCCGGCTCTCCTCCCGCTTCTGGACCTTCCTCGAGGTCATCCCCAACCTGGCCGTGTGCGTGGTGCTGCTCCTCGGCGCCATCGGCGTCGGCCAGGGCGCGCTCACCCCCGGCGAGCTCGTCGCGTTCCTGACGCTGCTGCTCTCGCTGGTCTGGCCGGTCTCGGCCCTCGGCGTGATCCTCGCGATGGCGCAGGAGGCGATGAGTGCCGCCGCGCGCATCCTCGAGGTCCTCGACACCGAGCCCGCGATCGTCGGGGGCACCGTCACCATCCCGGAGCCGCGCGGCCACCTGCGCTTCGAGCACGTCGACTTCGCCTTCCCCGACGCGCCCGACGAGCTCGTGCTGCGCGACATCGTGCTCGACCTGCGCCCCGGCGAGACCGTCGCCCTGGTCGGCGCCACCGGGTCGGGCAAGACCGCGCTCACCTCGCTGGTCCCGCGGCTCCAGGACGTCACCGGCGGCCGGGTGACCCTCGACGGCGTCGACGTGCGCGACCTCGACCTGCACCACCTGCGCTCCCTGGTGGCCACCGCCTTCGAGGAGCCCACCCTGTTCTCGATGAGCGCGCGCGAGAACCTCACCCTGGGCCGCAGCCCCGCCGTCGACCCGGCCAGCGACGCCGAGGTCGAGGAGGCGCTCGACGTCGCCCAGGCCGGCTTCGTCCGCGACCTACCGTGGGGCCTCGACACCCGCATCGGCGAGCAGGGGATGGCGCTCTCGGGCGGCCAGCGCCAGCGCCTCGCCCTCGCCCGGGCCGTGCTCGCCCGGCCCCAGGTGCTCGTGCTCGACGACACGCTGTCCGCGCTCGACGTCCACACCGAGAAGCTCGTCGAGGACGCCCTGCGCAGCGTGCTGTCGGCCACCACCGGCCTGGTCGTGGCCCACCGCGCCTCGACCGTGCTGCTCGCCGACCGGGTGGCGCTGCTCCAGGACGGCACGATCACCCACGTCGGCGACCACAGCGAGCTGCTCGCCACGGTCCCGGCCTACCGCGAGCTGCTCTCGGCCGACGCCGAGCTGCGCGAGGCGGTGTCGGCATGACGACCACCCAGGAGCGCCCGCTCGACAAGTCGTGGCGCGGGGTCGGCAAGAACGACGCCGACGAGATCCACACCGCCGACCGGGTCACCTTCACCGGTGGGTCGCGCCAGCTGCTCGACGAGATCCTGCGTCCCTACAAGCGTGCGATCTGGCTGCTGGTCGGCGTCGTCGTCGTCGAGAACGTCGCCCGCCTGGCGATCCCCTACCTCGTGAGCGTCGGCATCGACTCCGGCATCCCGCCGATCCGCGAGCGTGACGACCTCGGCCCCCTGCTGACGGTGGTCGCCCTGGTGCTCGGCGCGACGGTCGTGCAGGCACTGACCCGCCAGTTGTTCCTGCTGCGGTCGGGCCGCATCGGCCAGGACCTCCTCTACCAGCTGCGTCGGCGCGTCTTCCGCCACTTCCAGCGGCTCAGCCCGGCGTTCCACGACGACTACACCTCAGGTCGCGTGATCTCGCGGCAGACCTCCGACATCGACGCCATCTACGAGATGCTCGAGACCGGGTTCGACGGACTGGTCACGGCGTTCCTCACCCTCGTCGGCACCGCCGTCATCCTGATGTTCCTCGACGTCAAGCTGGGCCTGGTCGCGCTGGTCTCGGGTCCGTTCCTGTTCTGGGTGACGGCGTGGTTCCGCCGGTCGTCGGCCAAGGCCTACCGGGTCTCGCGCGAGAAGGTCGCGCTGCTGATCGTCCACTTCGTCGAGACCATGGGCGGCATCCGCGCGGTCCAGGCCTTCCGCCGCGAGCCGCGCGACCTCGAGATCTTCGACGAGCTCAACGACGACAACCGCAAGGCCAACCTGGTCGCGTTCCGTCTGGTCGCCTGGTTCATGCCCGGCATCAAGCTCATCGGCAACGTCACCATCGCCGTGACCCTGGTCTACGGCGCCTACCTGGCCCACGACGGCGAGATCACCGTCGGGGTGCTGGCGGCGTTCCTGCTCTACCTGCGCCGTTTCTTCGAGCCGATGATGGAGATCTCGCAGTTCCTCAACACCTTCCAGTCGGCCTCGGCCGCGCTCGACAAGCTCGCCGACGTGCTTCGTGAGGAGCCCACGGTGCCCGAGCCGACCGTGCCCGTGCCGCTCGGTGCCGGCGGCGGCACCCTGACCTTCGACCACGTGCGCTTCGGCTACCTCGACGACCGCGACGTCCTGCCCGGCCTCGACCTCACCGTCCCCGCCGGCCAGACCGTCGCCCTCGTCGGCACCACCGGTGCCGGCAAGACGACCCTGGCCAAGCTCTGCACCCGGTTCTACGACCCGACCGGTGGCCGCATCCTGCTCGACGGCGTCGACCTGCGCGACCTGACCTCCGACGACCTGCGCTCGTCGGTGGTGATGGTGACCCAGGAGAACTACCTGTTCACCGGCAGCGTCGCCGACAACATCCGGTTCGGCCGGCCCGGGGCCAGCCAGGCCGACGTCGAGGCCGCGGCGCGCGCCCTGGGCGCCCACGACCTGATCATGGCGCTGCCCCAGGGCTACGACACGCAGGTCGCCAACCGGGGCGGACGGCTCAGTGCCGGGCAGCGCCAGCTCATCGCCTTCGCCCGGGCGTTCCTGGCCGACCCGGCCGTGCTCATCCTCGACGAGGCGACGTCGTCGCTCGACGTGCCGTCGGAGCGGCTGGTCCAGCGTGCGCTGCGCACGGTGCTGGCCGGACGCACCGCGGTGATCATCGCCCACCGCCTCTCTACGGTCGAGATCGCCGACCGGGTGCTCGTGATGGCGCACGGCGAGATCGTCGAGGACGGCACCCCCGACGAGCTCGTCGGCAGCGGGCAGGGCCACTTCTCCGACCTCCACCAGGCCTGGCTCGAGTCGTTGGCCTGACGGCCCGACCTGCCGCGGGACGGCGGGGAAGGTGGGGGTCAGCGGGACCGGTCGGGCTCCGGCTCGAGGTCGGCCAGCACGACGTCCCCGCGGCGTACGAGGTCGGCCCGCTCGTCGGGGTCCATCCGGTCCCACTGCTCGGCGAACTGCCGGGTGAACCCCGTGGTCAGCGAGACGAGCTCGGGGTCGCCGGCCAGGTCACGCATGTCGGTGCGACCGATGAGGACGTCGGTGATCCGCTCGCCCAAGGGCGTGCCCGCGTAGTGGCGGGCGAGCTGGCCGAGGCCGTCGCGCAGGACCCTCGCGCCGGCGTCGTCGCCGGCGAAGTCGCGGATCGAGTCGCGCGGGGCCTCTCTCACGACGGGTCCGCCAACCTCGACCCCAGGCCGGTGACGAGGTCGTCGAGGCTGAGGTCGCCCTCGTCGGGGTCGAAGGAGTGCTCGACGTGCACCGTGCCGGCCGCGCGGTCGACGGTCACGATCCACACGTTGAGGTCGAGCTCGAGCGGGTCGGGCCCGGGAGAAGCGACCGCGTCGAGGATGACCCTGGCCCCGGGGGCTCCCTCGTCGCGGAACAGTCGTTCGGTCCAGTCCTGGCTCATCGGGGGTGTCCTCTCACGGGCTCGGGAACGCGGTGTTGACGACACCATTGCGCACGTAGACGGTGATCGTGCTGACCGGGTTGCCCTGGGGGTCGGTGCCGATGGTGCGGCCCAGGTCGTAGGTGATCTTGCCGGGGTCGTGGGGGTCGATGTCGCCCTTGCGCAGGGCCTCGCCGACGTAGTCCTTGAGCTGCTCCTCGGTGATCCCCTCGTGGAAGTGGCTCTTGCCGGGGGTGTTGGCGTCGGGCCAGTGCCCTTCCTTGATGTGTTCAAGGGGCGTGTTGTCGCCCTTCTTGTACTTCACGACCTCGTCCCAGGTGTGGTCGATCTTGGGCGGCAGGTTGCGCCAGTCGTCGAGGTCGTCGACCTTGCGCACCGCGGCCGCCTCGTCGAGGTCCTTGGCGCGCTTGAAGCGCGCCAGGACCGTGCGCAGGCCCGGCACCTTGGTCACGACGGACTCGAGCTTGAGCACGGCGCGGGCCTTGGCCAGGCGGCGCAGGTCGTTGAGCGCGTCGAGGATCTTCATGGCGGCCCTGACCGCGCGGGTGCCCGCGATCGCGGTGCCGGCCGCCGCCCCACCGCCGAAGGTGAAGAAGCCGACCACGACGCCCACACCGACGCTGATGCCGGCCTCGATGGCCAGGTCGCGCATGATGCCCTTGATGATGTCGCGGTGCTCGTCGACGGTGCTGGCGTACTGCTCGCACGCGTCGGCGAGCGAGTCACAGACCTCCGCCAGGTCGCCGGCCGCGAGCTTGACGTCGCCGGCCGCGTTGACCGCCAGCGGGACCTCGGGCGACCGCTGTGACTCGAGGTGGCTGATCGCGGTGTCGCAGTACGACGGCAGCCGCCGTAGGTCGCCGGCGGCCGACCTCCAGCGCGACCCCGCCTCGCGCAGCCGGTCGGTGTCGGCGTTGGGCCACGCGAAGCCCTGCAGGTGGTCGACGACGAGGTTCCAGAACTCCGGGAAGTCGTCGTTGTCACCACCCAGGCTGCTCGGCGGCGTGCTCGTCGCCACGTCGACGGGTCCGTCGCCCAGGGCGGTCGCGCCGGTGTAGACCGGCGGCGGCCGGTTGAAGACCGAGGCCGTGTTGGCGTGGCGGTGGTTGTCGATCGAGGCGGCGGTGAGCCTGGCGAGGGTGGCGAAGGAGTCGACGAGGTCGTTGAACGCGGCCACGGCGTCGCGCGCGGCGGTGTCGTACTGCGCGCTGAACTCGGTGGAGGTCGCGTCGTCGCCCGCCATGGCGCCGTACCCGGACAGGTCGCGGGTCAGGCCGTTGTAGAACAGCGCCGCCAGCTGATTGCCGCCGACGAAGGCCGCGGCGGCGGAGTCGTAGGAACCACCGGTCACGTCGATGGCCTGGTTCACTGCACCCGCTCCCACATCGAGACGTTGGCGTCGACCGCGGCCGTGTAGTTGTCGTGAGCGGTGCGCGCGGCCCGGCGCATCGTCGTGAGCGCCGCGTGCATGGCGCGCATGCCCTTCTCCCACTCCTGGTGCGCCGCGCGCTGGGCCTGGGCCGACAGGCCCTCCCAGGTCTCGTGCAGGACCGCCATCCGCCGTTCGAGGTCGGTGGTGATGCGCTCGAGGTCGGCCTCGCACTGCTGCAGGTCGGTGATCACCGCGTCGAGCTCGGCGCGGTCGACGGAGAACGTGCCGGGGTCGCCCATCAGCCGAGCCGGTCGACGATCTTGGCCGACACCACGTCGAGCCGCTGCTGCGACGCCTCGTCCTGGTGTGCCCAGTCACGCTGGGTGGCCTCGAGGAGCGCCGACATCGCGTCCAGTCCCTCCTTGACGTCGGCAGCGCCGGCCAGCCACTGCTCCCACGCGTCGGCGAACGCCTCGGCCGCGGCACCGGTCCAGCCCGAGCCGAGGAATCCCGACACCCGCCGGTCGATCGTGCGCCTGGTCTCCTCCAGCGCCTGGCTGGCCTCCACCACGTCGGCGCGGCCGCGTCCGAACGCCTCGTGCATCATCTGCATCGTCATCGGTCAGCTCCCTTCGAGTGTGTGGTCGGTCCTTCCCCACCGATCGGGGCGCTACACCACCGAGCCGGCCACGGACCCGTCGGCGGGGCACGCGAGGGGGACCTCGACGTGGCATGATCGAAGACCAGGTGGAAGCGGAGGAGGTGGCGTCGGTGCGAGGGATCGCTGACCGTGAGGTCGTCCGACCGCTGCCCGAGACCCGCCGCGACACGCGCCACCCCGCCGGGGCCTCCGACCTCGTCCTGGCCCCCGCACGGTGAGCGCACCGATCGGGTCGCGACGTGCCGAGCTCGACCCCGACGACGGCCCGCGGATCCTGCTCCTCGTGGCCGCTGCGGCCGGGCTGGTCCTGGTGCTGGCCGTGGTCGGCTACCTGCTGCTGCGTGACGACGGCACCGACCCGGCCGACGCCGGTCCGACCGCCGGTCAGCCCTCGGTCGTCGCGCCCGGCGGCACCGTGTCGTCGTCGGCCCCCGCGGACGCCACCGAGGAGCCCGACCCGCTCGACGACCCGATGAGCCCGGCGTCGATCGACCTGCGCTACGAGAGCCTCGCCGCCTCCGTCACGACCGGCACCGACCGCTGCCGGACGGCCAAGGCACGCCGGGGCCAGGACGAGCGGGTGCGCTGCGACGTGCCGTCCGGCACCCTCGAGCTCGTCACCTACACCCGGGCCACCGACCTCCTCGCCCGCCGGGCCGAGGCGGTCACCGACCGGCCCGGCGGCGTCCTCGACGCCAGCCGCACGCGCGTGATGATGGCCTTCCAGGACCCGGCCGCGCCGACGAGGGCGTCGGCGAAGGGGCCGAAGGGGAAGGGCGGCTCGAAGGGCGCCCAGACCAAGGGCGCAGGACGCGGCCGGACCTACCTGTACTGGGACGACCAGCGCGCCCGGCAGTCGGCCGTCTACCTGGCCGACGCCGGCACCGACCTGTCGGTCCTCTCCACGGCGTACGACGCCACCGGGCCCGTGCGGCCCTACCCGACCAGCCTGACCGACAAGCAGCTGGTCGCCTTCACCCGGCGCTGGGTGAAGCCCGACGACTGCCTGCGGACCGTCACCGTCAACCCCGGAGCCGCGCAGGAGAGCTACTGCGACGTCAAGGGCCCGGTCGAGGTGTTCGTGGGGCGCTTCCGCACCAAGGCCGACCTCGAGGCCTATCGCACCCTCGTGGTGGCCAGCGCGATCGCCGACAAGCGCACCCTGCGCGACTGGAACCGGGCCAAGGGCGGCGCCCCGGTCGGGGCGCTCTACGAGTACACGACCGGCGACGGCACCGTGGCGCGCTACTGGGACGACTCGTCGTGCCTGTGCTACGCCGAGGCCTTCCTCGCGCAGGGCAGCTACGACCGGCTCGCCCGCTGGTGGGACCGCTAGCTAGCTAGTGGCGGCCACCACGGCGATCGAGGTGTCGTCACCGCCCACCTGCGCGGGGTCGCCTACGTCGGCCGGCAGCCGCGCCCGCAGGGCGTCGAGCCCGCCGTCGCGCACGGTCGCGGCGAGGTCGCGAGCCGTCGTGGACCACCACGTGTCGGGGTCGGCGCGGGCCTTGCCGAAGCCGTCGGTGCAGACCATGGCCAGGACCACCGGGTCGTCCTGGTCGGCGGCGTCGGCAGCCAGGTCGACGGTCGCGGTGCGCAGCGACGACATCGGGTCGGGCTGGCACAACGACGCGGTGCGGACCCCGTCGCCGTCGGGGTCGTCGGGCAGCGGCCGCCACGCCCGACCCGACGCCCGCACCACCACGGTGTCGCCGTCGCCGACCTGGAGGGCGACCAGACGGTCGTCGGAGACCGCGAGCGCGACCAGGGTCGTGCCGTAGGGCACGAGGGGGCCGCGACGGGCCTCGTCGGAGCGCAAGGGGTGAGCGGCGACGTGCTCGAGGACCGCCCGGCGCCAGGCCGACACCGCGTCGACCGCGACGGCGGCCGGGTCGACCTCGCCCGCGCCCTCGAGCGCGGCCGTCAGCGCGTCGAGGGTGAGCGCGGTCGCGAGGTCGGCGCCGACATCGCTGCGGAAGTGGGCGTGGTGGCCGTGGCCGTCGGCGACGACGACGACCGCCGCGCTGCCGTCGGGGGCCGCCCAGGTGCGCACGGAGTCCTGGTGGGGCAGGTGCGTGGCCACGTGGAAGGAGCCGATCGTGGTCGCCGACGCCACGCCCCAGCCCGCCGGTCGGGGAGCGCGGGGGGTGCGGCCGGTCATGGCTCCACCCTGCCACCCACGACCGACAGCCACGACCGACATCATCGTCACGTGAGCCTCCTCCTCCAGACCCCTCGCGCCGTCTGCCGCCGTCTGCTCCGCCCGGGCGCGGCGAGCCCGCTGCAGGACCGGGTGGTCCTGGTCACCGGGGCGTCCTCGGGCATCGGCGCGGCGACGGCCCGTCTGGTCGCCGCGCACGGAGCGACGACGCTGCTGGTCGCGCGCCGCGCCGAGACGATCGCCGCGCTCGCCGACGAGCTCGTCGCCGCCGGCGGGCGTGCCGCGGCGTACCCCTGCGACCTCACCGACGGCGACGCCGTCGACGCGCTGGTGGCGCGGGTGCTGGCCGACCACGGGTCGGTCGACTACCTGGTCAACAACGCGGGCCGCTCGATCCGGCGGTCGTTGGCGGCCAGCCACGACCGGTTCCACGACTTCGAGCGGACCATGGCCATCAACTACTTCGGGCCGGTCCGGCTCACGATGGGGCTGCTGCCCGCGATGAGGGAGCAGCGCTTCGGCCACGTCGTCAACATCGTGTCGTGGGGCGTGCAGCTCAAGGCGCCCAGGTTCGCGGCCTACCTCGCCTCCAAGTCGGCGCTCGACACCTGGGCCCGGGTCGCGGCGCGTGAGACCTGGGACGACAACGTCACCTTCACCAACATGCGCTTCGGCCTGGTGCACACCCCGATGGTCGAGACCACCGTCGAGCACTACCGCCGATGGCCGTCACTGACCGCCGACCAGGCCGCGGCCCGGGTGCTGCGGGCGCTCGAGGACCGGCCGGTCTCGTTCAACGTCGCGGCCGGACGAGCCGGCGACGTGCTCAACCTGGTCACGCCGCGCCTGGCCGACTTCGTGATGCACCGGCTCGACCGGTCGGGCTCCTAGGAGGCCTTCTTGGCGGCGGTCTTCTTGGTGGTCGACTTCTTCGCCGGGGCCTTCTTGGCGGCCTTCTTCGCAGGAGCCTTCTTCGCCGCCGTCTTCCGGGCCGGGGCCTTCGCGGCGGGCGCGTCCTCGACGGTGTCGGCATCGGTGTCGTCGTCGGGCTCGGCCTCGTCGGGCACGGTCTCGCCGCGGGCGGTCCGGGCCGCGGCCACCGAGCGCTGCAGCGCGGCGAGCAGGTCGACGACCTCGCCACCGGTCTTGGTCGAGGTCGGGGTCCGCTTGATCTCGCCGCCCTCGATCTTGGTCTGCACCAGGTCCTTGACCGCGTCGGCGTAGTCGTCCTCGTACTCGCTGGCGTCGAAGTCGCCGGCCAGGGTCTCGACGAGCATCGTGGCCATCTTGACCTCGGAGTCCTTGACCTCGCCGGTCTCGACCTGGAAGTCGGGGGTGCGGATCTCGTCGGGCCACATCATCGTCTGCAGCACGATGACGTCGTCGCGCACGCGCAGCACCGCGACCGTCGTGCGCTGGCGCAGCGCGACGGTGACCACGGCCATCCGGTCGGCGTCGAGGAGGGCCTGGCGCAGCAGCGCGTAGGGCTTGGCGCCGGTCTTCTCGGGCTCGAGGTAGTAGGACTTCTCGAACAGCATCGGGTCGATCTGGTCGCTGGGCACGAACTTCTCGACCGCGATCTCGCGCGACGACGTCGACGGCAGCGCGGCCATGTCGTCGTCGGTGAGGATGACCATCTCGCCGTCCTCGGTCTCGTAGCCCTTGGCGATCTCGGAGTAGGGGACCTCCTCGCCGTCGATCGAGCAGACCCGTTGGTACTTGATGCGGCCGCCGTCGCTCTCGTGCACCTGGCGGAAGGCCACGTCGTGGCTCTCGGTCGCGGAGTAGAGCTTGACGGGCACGCTGACCAGCCCGAAGGAGACCGCGCCCTTCCAGATCGCACGCATGGGCCAGTATCACCCGCTCGGCCACCCGGTTGTCCACCGCGCGCCGCGCGGCCCGGCAGCAGGCAGGATGGGGGCCATGCGTCCGATGCTCGCCACGCCCGGCGACCGCGTGCCGCCCGGTGAGGGGTGGGCCCACGAGGTGAAGTGGGACGGCATGCGGGTCCTCGCCGACTCCGCCGGGTACGGCGAGCGGGGCCGCTACCGGCTGACCAGCCGCAACGACAACGACGTGACCGGCGCCTGGCCCGACGTCGCCGAGGGCCTGCGCGGGCTGCGCCGGCGCGACCTGCTCGTCGACGGCGAGGTGATCGCGCTCAACGCCGACGGTGTGCCCGACTTCCGCACCCTGCAGGAGCGGATGCACGTGCGTCGCGCGGCCGCGGTGCAGCGGCTGGTGACCACCGTGCCGGTCACCTACATGGTCTTCGACCTGCTCCGCCTCGACGGCGTCGACCTGGTGCACGAGCCGCTCGCGACCCGACGGGCCCGGTTGGCCGAGGTGCTCGACGGGTCGCCGTGGCAGGTGCCCGCGTCGTACGACGACGGCGCGATGCTCCTCGAGGCGACCCGCCAGCAGGGCCTCGAGGGCATCGTCAGCAAGCGCGTGTCCTCGCCGTACCGGCCGGGGGAGCGCAGCCCCCACTGGCTCAAGCTCGCCCACCGCTTCCGCGGCACCTACGTCGTCGGGGGCTGGCGCCCCCAGGAGGGCACGACCCACCGGCTCGCCTCGCTGCTCGTCGGGGAGGTCACACCCGACGGGCTGGTCTTCCGCGGGCGCGTCGGCAGCGGCATCGCCGCCAAGCAGAGCCGGCTGCTCACCGACGCCGTCGCCGGGCTGGCCCGCCCCACGAGCCCCTTCGTCGACGAGGTGCCGCGCCTCGACGCCGCCGGCACCACCTGGCTCGAGCCCGTCCTGGTCGTCGACGTCGACTCCCACGGCCACGGCCACCCGAGGCTGCGGCAGCCGTCGTACCAGGGGATCCGCACCGACCTGACCCCCGACGACCTGGCCGCGGCGGTCGACCGGTGAGCCCGCGCGGGGACAAGCACCCGGTCGAGGAGCTGCACGTCGACGTCGAGGGCCGCACCCTCAAGATCAGCAGCCTGAGCAAGGTGCTCTACCCCCTCACCGGCACGACCAAGGGCGAGGTGCTCGACTACTACGCCCGGATCTCGCCGGTGATGCTGCCGCACCTGGCCGACCGCGCGGTCACGCGGATCCGCTGGCCGCACGGCGTGCAGGACCTCAGCTTCTTCGAGAAGAACGCCCCCGCCGGCACGCCGTCCTGGGTGCGGACGGTGACGGTCCCGACCAGCGGGCGCCGCGCGGGCCGCTACGGCGAGACGGCCAACGACACCCTCACCTTCCCCGTCGTCGACGACCTGGCCACGCTCACCTGGTTGGCCAACCTGGCCGCGATCGAGCTGCACGTGCACCAGTGGAAGGTCGGGCGCAACGGCCGCCCGCGCAACGCCGACCGGATCGTGGTCGACCTCGACCCCGGGGAGCCGGCCGGGCTGCACGAGTGCTGTCAGGTGGCCCTCCTCGCGCGCGACAAGCTGGCCGGCCGCGACCTCGTCGCCAAGCCCGTCCTCAGCGGCAGCAAGGGCCTCCACCTCTACGCCGATCTCCCGCACCGGCTGCCGCCCGAGGAGTCGACGGCACTGGCCAAGGAGATCGCCGAGGAGCTGCAGGCCGAGCACCCGCGCCTGGTCACCTCGGCCATGACCAAGGCCCGGCGGGGCGGCAAGGTCTTCCTCGACTGGTCGCAGAACGCCGGCTCCAAGACCACCATCGCGCCCTACTCGCTGCGCGGCAAGGAGCGCCCGTACGTCGCCGCGCCGGTCACCTGGGACGAGGTCGTCGCCGGTGCCGACGACCCGTTCGGCCTCGAGCAGCTCACCTTCGACCGGGTGCTGGAGCGGGCCGCGGAGCACGGCGACCTCTTCGGCTGCGGTCCGTGACCCGTTACCGAACGGTGGGGGCCGTGTTGCGTGGGTGTGTCGTGGGTGTGCCCCGGCTGTGGTCCGGGGGCTCCTAGCCTGGAGGCCGGCTTCCTGGAGGGGGGCCGTGCCGCGAGGGAGCGGGGCCCCGGTTGACGGAGTCTGTCCAACGATTCCGCCAGTCCGCCTCGGCGACCCCCGGTGACCCCCTATGCTCCTTCCCATGGGTCACAGAGTTCTCGTCGTCGAGGACGAGGAGGACATTGCGTTCCCCCTCGTCCGGACGCTGGAGCGCGAGGGCTACGACGTCGACTGGGTCGACAGCGGCCAGAAGGCCCTCGACGAGCTGGGCGGTCGCACCACCGAGGTGATGATCCTCGACCTGGGCCTGCCCGACATGGACGGTCTCGAGGTCTGCAAGCAGGCCCGTTCGGCCGGCTACGAGGGCGCGATCATGATCGTCACGGCGCGCGCCGGGGAGCTCGACCGCGTGGTCGGCCTCGACTACGGCGCCGACGACTACCTGGCCAAGCCGTTCGGGCTGGCCGAGCTGCAGGCGCGCGTGCGCGCGCTGCTGCGCCGTACGGGTGGCGGCTCGGTCAACGGCGTCGATCAGCCCGACGACGGGCTGCGCATCGACGTGGCCGCGCGCCGGGTCTACGCCGGCGACACCGAGGTGCCGCTGACCGGCAAGGAGTTCGACGTGCTGTCGATCCTGGCCGCCAACAAGGACAAGGTCGTCAGCCGTGGTCGGCTGATGGCCGACGTGTGGGACGAGAACTGGTACGGGTCGACCAAGACCCTCGACGTCACGATCGGTCGGCTTCGTCAGAAGCTCGAGGGCCAGGGCGTGACCGAGCGTGTCGTCGCCGTGCGCGGGGTGGGCTTCCGGCTCGAGGCCCCCGCGCCCGATGCGTGAACGTCTGACGATCTGGTTCATCGCGATCACGCTGCTGCTGCTCCTCGGGGCCGGCCTCGTGCGCGCCTACGCCAGTGACGGCGAGGTCCGCCGGGCCGAGCGTGCCGACGCCACGGCGGTCGCGACGTCCCTGGCGAGCGTCGTCTCCGACGAGCTGTCCGCCGGTGGCGAGGTCGACCGGGCGCTGCTGGAGCCCTTCGCCCTGCCCCGCCTGGAGCTCAGGTACGCCGTCCCCGGTGCGCCCGACGTCGTCGCCACCGGTGCGGACCGCCCGGGCGACGTCGCCGAGGAGGACGAGGCCGTCGCGAGCGTCGTGGTCGCGGGGGGCGGGACCCTCACGGTCAGCGCCCGCCACGACGAGGCCCTCGAGGGGATCTGGGGCAGCGACCTGCGGGGGGTGCTCGGACTGTTCGGGCTCCTGGCCGTGATCGCCGGGAGCGTCGGCTACCTCGTCGCGCGCAGCCTGTCGCGTCCCTTCCGCCAGCTCGCCGTCGCGGCCGCGGCCCTGGGGCGCGGGCGGTTCGACCTCGACCTGCCGCGCGGCGGGGTCCCCGAGGCCCGCGCCATCGCCACCGCGCTCGAGCTGAGCGCGAGCCAGCTGCGCGACCGCCTCGAGCGCGAGCGTCAGTTCTCCCAGCACGCGAGCCACGTCCTGCGCACCCCGCTCACGAGCCTGCGCTTCACGCTCGAGGAGCTGGTCGACGAGCCCGACCTGTCGGTCCCGGCGCGCGAGTGCGCCCAGCGGGGTCTCAAGGCGGTGGCGCAGCTCAACGCGGCCGCCAGCGAGCTCGTCGAGCTCAGTGGTCGCGGCGTCCTGGTCGCCGGGGCCGCGGTGCCCCTGCGCGACCTCGCCACCCAGGTGGCGCAGCGTTGGGCCGACGTCCTCGACGAGGACGACCGACGGCTCACCGCCGCCGTCGAGGGCGACGTCGACCTCACCTTCACCCCCGGCCCGGTCGAGCAGGTGCTCGACCTGCTCCTCGACGACGTCGTCCAGCGCGAGTCGGGCTCGGTGCGCCTGGTCTTCGAGGGCGCCGCCAGCCGGCTGCGCGTCGACGTCCTCTGCTCGCGGCTCGACGGAACGCTCGGAGCGCCGCGCCACGCCAGCCAGGACCGAGTCCTCCTGGTCCTCGACGCCCTCGGCGGACGCCTCGAGCAGCCCGCCGACGTCGACGTGCTGCGCCTGCACCTCCCACGCCGGTAGCGCCCCGGGAGCCCACGACCCCCACCCCACGGTGGTCGAGGAGGTCGCCCGCGACCGTCTCGAGACCACTCGACCGCACCGGGAAGCTTTCTTACTCCGGGTCCCACGGGGTCGGGGTCGGGCGGCCGCCCGCGTAGTCGATCGCGTCTCACCTGCTCCGGGAGTCACATGGCGCTGACCGGGACGCTGAACGTGTGACAGGGCCGCTGAAAGTCCATCGGCCCTGTCAGGGTTCCGGCGTCCCGGTGTGACAGATGGGGTGGGTGTGAGTCTCTGGTCGCCCTGTCCACCGACGAGGACCCGGACCGACGAGACCCTCAACCTAGCCGGTCGTACAGCTCCAGGTGCGCGGCGGCCGCGGCGTCCCAGCTGAACCCCCGGGCCAGGAACCGGCCGGGCGAGGGGTCGGGCGGGTCGTCGAGCGCGCGGTCGAGGGCGGCGGCGATGGCGGCGGGGTGGGCGGCGTACGACACGGCGTCGCCGAGCACCTCGCGCAGCACCGGCAGGTCGCGGGCCACGACGGGGGTGCCGGCGGCCAGGGCCTCGAGGGCGGCCAGCCCGAAGCCCTCCTGGGTGGAGACGAACGGCAGGACGGCGGCCTCGGCGACCAGGGCCGGGAGGGCGGCGTCTTCCACGACGCCGAGGATCGTCGGTGCCAGGCCGAGGTCGGCGGCGCGGGCCTCGAACGCGCCGCGGTAGTCGCGGTAGTCGAACAGCGTCTCGCCGCCGGCGAGCACCAGGCGTACGTCGGGGCGCTCGGCGTGCAGCAGGGAGTAGGCCTCGAGCAGGTCGAGAGTGCCCTTGCGGGGCTCGATGCCGCCGACGGCGAGCACGTAGTGGCCCAGGGTCCGGCGCCAGCGAAGCCGCCCGACCTGGTCGGCGGCCCCGGCCTCGAAGCGGGCCGCGTCGACGCCGTTGGGGATCACGGTCGGCTCGCGGCCCCAGCCGGCGCGCACCTCGCCGGCGACCGCCGCGGACACGCAGACCAGGGCCGACGGCGCGACGATCGCCCGCTCGTGGCAGGCCACGAGCTCGGGGGTCGTGAAGGTGTCGAGGTGGTGCACGGTGCGCAGGCACGGACCCGAGCGCAGGGCCGCGTTGGTGCTGAGGCAGTCCTGCGCGTGCACGACGTCGTACGCCGCCCGCTCGGGCGCGAACGCGGTGCCGAGCACGTCGATGGACCGGGCGATCCGCTCGCCGAACGGCTCGTCGGGCCCGAGGTCGGCGAAGGGCACCGCGCGCACGCCGACCCGGTCGTCGACGGGCCGGAAGAAGCCGGTGTCGCCGCCACGGCCGAGGGTCCAGACGTCGACCTCCACGCCGAGCCGGGCCAGGGCCTCGGCCAGCGCGAGGGTGTGGACGACGCCGCCGCGGGGCTTGGTCGAGTAGGTGAGCAGCGCGACCCTCAACGGTAGGCCGCCGCACTCAGCTCGGCGAGGTGGTGCAGGACCCGCCGCGACCGGGCGATCTCGGCGCCGACGTCGACGGTGGCCACGGCGAGGCCGCCCTTGGCCGAGGTGCGGGCCAGCACGTCGCCACCGGGGCCGACGACCTTGGCCTGGCCGAGGAAGCGCAGCGACCCGGTGACCCCGGTCTGGTTGGACGACGCCCACACGACCTGGTTCTCGGCGGCGCGCGCGCTGTCGTAGAGGTCGAAGAGCCGGCTCTGCCGGTCCTGCGGCAGCCGGGAGGCCCGGTCGGTGACCGAGGCCGGCCACGCCGACAGGCACGCCAGCACCTCGGCGCCGTCGACCGCGAGTGCGCGGGCGGCCTCGGGGAAGGTCTTGTCGTAGTCGATGAGCATGCCCATCCGGCCGACCGGGGTGTCGAAGGCGCTGAACCGGTCGCCCGCGGCGTACGCCGACGCCTCGGCGGCCGGCAGGTGCACCTTGCGGTGCCGGCCGAGCACCCCGTCGCCGCTCAGGCACACCGCCGCGTTGTAGGTCGCGTCGTCGGACCGCTCGGCGTACCCGACGCAGACGACCATCTCGCCGGCCAGCCCGACGAGCCGACCCAGCACGGGGGAGTCGTCGTCCAGCGCCGGCGGCAGGTCGTCGAGGTCGGGGGCGCGCAGGTCGGTGAGGTAGCCGCCGAGGGTGGCGTCGGGCAGCACCAGCACGTCGCAGCCGGCCTCGCGGGCGCCCCCGAGGATCCGCTCGACCTTGGCGAGGGAGCGCTCGAGGTCGCGACCGAAGTGGGCGGCGACGGCGCCGATGGTGACCGGCACGTCCTAGACCCGTGCCACCGCGCGGACCCGTCCGGTGACGCACGACGCGATGTGCTCGGCGTCGCGGGCGATGCCGAGGAAGCGGCCCGAGCCCCACGTGTGCAGCCACGGGAGCCCGAGGAAGTAGAGCCCGGGCACCGAGGTGACACCCCGGGTGTGGGTGGGTCGGCCGTGGCCGTCGAAGACCCCGACCCCGACCCAGCGGTAGTCGGGCCGGTAGCCGATCGCCCAGACCACGCTGGTGATCCCCACCTGCGCGAGGTCGAGCTCGAGGGGGTCTGCCTCGGGCGCCCACACGGGCTCGTAGGTCGAGGGGGGCGGCGCGTCGATGCCCTGCGCCTCGATCCACCGGTCGATGTCGCGGCAGATCGAGTTGTACGTCGCGTCGGCCGCGTCGAGCGCCGCGGTCATCGTCGGCAGGAAGGTGAGGTGGGTGCCGCCGGGCTCGGTGAGGCCGTCGAGCATGCCGTAGAGCCGCATGCCGTCACGGGCGAAGGCGCGCAGGTCGATGTCGCGCCCGCCGTCGCGCCCGGTGACGTAGTGGTTGGTCTTCTCGCGCGCGGCGAGCCCGCCGGGGTACTGCGCGACCGCGGTGTCGTAGAGGCCCATGTCGGACAGCCACGTCATGCAGTCGCGGCCGCGGTAGGTGCGCGCCACGCGGGGGGCGTCGCCGAGCGCGAGGTGCACCTGACGGCCGGCGAGGTGGAGGTCCTCGGCGATCTGGGCGCCGGACTGCCCGGAGCCGACGACGAGCACGGCGCCGTCGGGCAGCTGCGCCGGGTTGCGGTAGTGCGCCGAGTGGAGCTGGTGGACCGCCGGGTCGAGCGCGGTCGCCCACGGCGGCACGATCGGTAGGTGGTAGCCGCCGGTGGCGAGCACGACGCTGTCGGCCTCCCACGTGATCTCGCCGTCGGGGCCGGTCGTCTCCAGCACGAAGCCGCCGCCGTCGCGCTCGACCAGCGAGGTGACGCGGGTGTGCTCCAGCAGCGGGGGGCCGAAGGTGGCGGCGTACCCGCCGAGCCAGGCGACGACCTCGTCGCGGGTCATGAACCCGTCGGGGTCGGGTCCGTCGTACTCGTAGCCGGGCAGCCTGCAGTGCCAGTTGGGAGTCACCAGGGTGAAGGAGTCCCAGCGGGTGTCGGCCCACTCGTGGGCGGCGGTGCCGGCCTCGAGGACGACGTGGTCGACGCCGTCGCGGGTGAGGTACCAGCTGGTCGACAGCCCGGCCTGGCCGCCGCCGACGACGGCGACGGTGGTGCTCCGGTGCTCGGTGGTGGCGGTCATGGCTTCGTTCTCTCGTCGGGGGGCATGGGGGGCCACATCCGCACGACCTCGACCAGCTGGTCGGGGGCGTACGCCGTCGCCGCGCGGGCGATCTGCTCGCGGGTGGCCGCGGCGGAGGTGCAGGCGAAGCCGAACGTGGCCCGGACCCGCTCGCTGGCGACGGCGAGCGCGTGCGCGGCCCGCCGCTCGAAGTCGGCGACCGTGTAGGTCTCGCCCTCGGCCAGGTGGTCGTGCATGACCAGCGACGGGGAGTAACAGTCCTGCTCGCGGCCGTCGGGCCAGCGCACGACGACGCTCATCTCAGGCATGGACGCGCTCCCCGTAAAGCTCGGGGCGGCGGTCGCCGAGGTGGAACATCGCGCGGCGTGCGCCCTCGAGGGTGGCGGCCACGTCGACGTCGGCGTAGGCGACGCCGGCGGTGGTGCCGGTCTGGGCGAGCACGTCGCCGCCCGGACCGACGACCTTCGCCGAGCCGACGAAGCGCAGCCGGCCGAAGGTGCCGGCCTGGTTGGAGGCCACCCAGACGACCTGGTTCTCCAGCGCCCGGGCGCGGTCGAACAGGTCGAAGCGGTGCTTCCAGCGGTCGTCGGCGAGGTCGTCGGCCGAGGCGGTGCGCGAGGCCGGCCAGGCCGAGATGCAGGTGACGACCTCGGCGCCGTCGAGGGCCAGCGCGCGTGCTGCCTCGGGGAACGCCTTGTCGTAGCAGATCAGCGCTCCGACGCGGCCGATCGCGGTGTCGAAGGCGGCGAAGGTCTCGCCGGCGGCGTAGTAGAGGCCCTCGCCGAGCGGCTGGTGGACCTTGCGGTGCACGCCCAGCACGCCCTCGCCGCTGACGACGGCGGCGGAGTTGAAGCGGTCGGTGCCGTCGGACTCGCAGAAGCCGACCACCACGGTCATGTCGCGGGCGAGGGCCGCGACCCGGCGGAGCTCGGGCCCGTCGACGTCCATCGCCGGCGGCAGGTCCTCCGGGGCGTCGCTGTGGCTGCCGTCGCGACCGGAGCCGAGCACGGAGAGGTAGCCGCCGAGGCAGGCCTCGGGAAACGCGAGCAGTGCCACGCCCCGAGAGCGTGCGTCCGCGACGTGAGCACTGATCTGGTCGAGGTTGTCCTCGACGTCGCGTCCGAAGTTGGCGCACACGGCGCCGATGCCGGTGGTCATGATGCTGCTCCCATTCCCGTGACGGTGGAGGTGACGGCCTCGGTGACGACGCCGTCGGGCCAGCGCAGGCCGACGCCCGCGCCGGTGGTCAGCTCGCCGCAGACCGCGGTGGTGACGAAGCCGGGCAGCCGCGCCCCGGTGGTCGAGCTCGTCGAGACCTCCGCGGTGATCATCGCGAACCCGGGGAAGCAGGTCAGCCAGTCGCCGTACGACGCCTCGCGAGGTGCCGGGACCGCCGCGACGTCGAGGACCGCCCGGCAGCCGGAGGCCTCGGCGAGCATGCCGGTCGTGCCGACCAGGCCGCTCATGCTGACGTCCTTGGCCGCGGTCGGGGCCAGGGCGGGCACCACACCGGCGAGGGCTCGAAGCTCCTCGCCGGTGCGGTGGCTCGAGGAGTCCCACTGGGCTCCGGTGTAGCGCGGCCGCCAGCCGCCGCCGAGGTCGGCGGTGACGCGCAGCGCCTGGCCGGGTGCGCCGCCGCCGCCGGGCACGGGTCGTGCGGTGCGGCCCAGGGCGGTCACCGACAGGGCGGCGGGGACGCCGAGCTGGGTGTGGCCGCCGATGACGGGCACGCCCCAGGCCTGGCTGGCCTCGCTGAGCCCGCGCAGGACCCGGCGGGCGAAGGAGGCGTCGCGGGCGCCGACGGCATCGAGCAGGGCGACGGGGGCGGCGCCCATGGCGGACAGGTCGTTGAGGTTGACCAGGGCCGCGCACCAGCCGGCCCACTCGGGGTCGCGCTCGACCATCGAGGGCAGGATCGCGTCGCAGGCGGCGACCAGGTCGGAGCCGGGCACCGGGGCGCCGTCGTCGCCGACGAAGCCCTGCGGCACGCCGGCGACCAGGGTCGACAGCAGGCCGCCGAGGGCGGCCTTGGTGGCGCCCGCGAGCCGCTGGACCCGGGCGATGGGCCAGTCGACGACGACGTGGGGGTGGCCGTGCAGGTGGGTGCGCTCGCGCGGCACCCACCCCAGGCGCTTGAAGAGGCGCTCGTTCTGGGCTTGCACGGTCGCGTCGAAGCGCAGCGCGCCCAGCGACTCGGCCTCGGCGCAGGCGGCCCGGACGAGTGCGGCGCCGACGCCCAGGAGCATGCGGGCGTCGGAGGCGACGGCCAGGCGCGAGCCGCGCCACCAGCCAAGGTCGCGGCCCGGCAGGGCGGGGTGGAGCCGGACGCCGCCGAGGACCTCGCCGCCGCTGGACGGGTGGGTCGCGACGGCGACCAGGACGACGGTGCGCGAGTCGTCGTCGACGTCGTCGTGGTCGGAGCCGTCGAACAGGCCCTGCTCGTGCACGAACACGTCACGACGCAGCGCCCGGTAGGCCGTGACCTCGGCCGCCTCGGCGCGGACGACGACGAACGAGTCGAGGGTGGGGGCCTGGCGCCGCGAGCCGGTGAGGATGACCTCGTCGACGAAGGTGAGGCCGGTGGTCACGACGCGGCCTCGTCGGACGTGCAGGCGCCGAGGGCCGAGCAGGCGCCGCACGCGGCGCACCCGGCGGCCTGGTCGGCGCCGAGCATCCCGTGGGCCCGCAGGGCCGCGGACACCCGGGCGGTGACCCGGTAGACGTCGGCGGGCTCCGGGGCGGTGGCGCCGTCGACGTCGGTGGCCAGGGTGCCGGCCAGGGGCCGGAACGGCACGACGAACGGGTAGACGCCCATCTCGATGAGCTCGACCGCGCCGGCGACGAGCTCGTCGGGGTCCTCGCCGAGGCCGACGAGCAGGTAGGTCGAGACCTGGTTCCAGCCGAAGACGCGCACGGCCTCGGCCCAGGCGGCGCGGTACTCGGCCATCGGCACCGACCCCTTGCCCGGCATCCACCTCAGCCGCACCGCGTCGTCGAGGGACTCGACGTGGATGCCGATCGAGCGGGCGCCGGCGTCGTACAGGTCCTGGATGGTCTGCAGGTCGCCGGGAGGCTCGCACTGCACCTGGATCGGCAGGTCGGGCAGCACCTCGCGCACGGCCCGCACGCAGCGGGCCAGGTGGGTGGCGCCGCGGTCGCGGCCGTTGCTGGTGCCGGTGGTCATCACCATCTGCGTGATGCCGTCGAGGTCGTGCGCGGCCTTGGCCACCTCGGCGATCTGCGCCGGCGACTTCACCGCGACGGTGGCGCCGGCGTTGAGCGACTCCTCGATCGCGCAGAAGCGGCAGCGCTCGCGCTCGTCGTAGCGCACGCAGGTCTGCACGACCGTGGTGGCTAGCACGTGCGAGGAGTGCAGCCGGGCGATCTTCTCGTAGGAGACGCCGTCGGCGGTGGTGAGGTCGTAGAACCTCGGTCGGGCGACGGCCTCGACACCCATGCCGGTGTCGGCGCCGTCGAGGAGGAGCTTGCCGCCGCTGACGGTGTAGGGGCTGCGGGGGTTGAGCGGCACCGCCGCCCCCACACCGTCGAGCAGCACGTGCCCGTCGTCGCTGGGGCCGGCGCCCGCGCGGCGCGCGACCGGAGCGTCGAGCAGCCGGATGCCCTGGATGGCCAGGTCCACGCGGGTGTCGGCGCCCATGTCAGAGGTTGTAGACGCTGTTGATGATCGCGCCCTTGTTGGCGAAGTGGATGACGGCGTCCTGCACGTCGAGCGGGTGGCAGGGGATGACGCCCTCGATCAGGTCCTCCTCGCGCTGGCCGTGCAGCGCCATGCCGAAGCGGCAGCACAGCACCGTGCCGCCCTCGGCGATGAACGTCTTGATCGCGTCGTTCATGTTCTGGTTGCCGGGGAAGGCGACGTCGCCGGTGGTCGGGAAGCCGCGGGTGTCGGCGCAGGCCAGCGCGCCGGGACCGTAGAAGTACAGCGTGGCGTCGAAGCCCTTGCGCAGCGCGCGGGTGGTCTGCAGGACGGCGACGAAGCTGACCGAGCTCTCGTGCGGGATGCCGTGGACGAGCGTGAGCCAGGCCTGGCCCTCGCTGGCCTGGTAGTCGGGGAAGAGCTTGGTCGAGCCGTAGAGGTTGGTCCCCTTGTCCTGCGAGGGGTGCGGCACCTCGGCCTTGGACTTCTCCATCGCGGCCAGGATCTCGTCGTCGTACACGGACATGCGGTGCTCCTCGGGTGTGGTGCTGGGTTGGGTGGGTGCTGCGGTCCCGGCGGGCTCGGGTGAGACCGGGGAGTCGGGTGGGTCGCCGCCGAACGCGGCCTTGAACCGCGACCAGAGCGTGCCGTCAGGCGGTGCCATAGAGCTCCTCGAAGTTGTCCTGGAAGAACGCGCGGGCCAGGGCGCCGTCGCCGCTGGCCGCGCGGAGTCGGGCGTGCTCGCCCTCGAAGTCGCCCCAGGGCGCGTCGGTGGCGAAGAGGACCCGGTCGTGGCCGACGCCGCGGCGCTCGATCTCCTGCGCCAACCAGGCCGGGGCGAAGCCGATCGCCCAGCTGGTGTCGGTGTAGACCTGCTTGCCGGACTCGATCCAGTCGAAGAACAGCCCGCCGATGAGCTTGAGGTGGCCGCTCATCCCGCCACCGAGGTGGACCAGGTGGATCTTGGTGTCGTCGCCGTAGCGGTCGACGAGGGTGGCGATCCGGTCGACGTCGGAGGCGGCGCCGGGGGAGGTGTGCACGTGCAGGACGAGCCCGAGGTCGGCCGCGGTGGTGAAGATGCGGTCGAGCTGCTCGGCGCAGTCGGGGTCGTCGGGGGTGCCGCCGAGCAGGAAGCTCGTCTTGAGCGCGACCACGCCGTCCTCGACGGCGAGCCGCAGGGCCGCGTCGTTGCGCTCGGCGTCGCTCTGCTTCGGGCTGACCCACAGCCCGCACCGCACCCGGTCGTCCTTCTGCGCGGCCTCGAGCGCGAGGTGGTTGAGCCCGAAGGCGACGTCGGGGTCCGGGACGCCGTAGTTGGGCAGCACCAGGGCCCGCTCGGTGCCCTCGGCGTCGAGCGTCGCGAAGAGCTCCTCGACCGTCTCCAGCGCGGTGGTGTCGGGGTTGATCGGCGGGCCGCCGTAGAAGCCGTACGCCGGCAGCCGCCCGATGTGGCGGTGCGCGTCGCGGTGCCCCGAGGTGCTGGGCGGTCGGCGGGTCATGCCGAGGACTCAACGCCCCTGCGGTTTCGGGGTGGTTTCGGCAGGAATTCGCTGCGTAGCCGGGGCGGTAAGAAGTGTGTTACCCGACCGGTCGCGCGACTCCGGGATCCGGTTCCGGGGTGCGGCTCAGGGGCGTGAGAGGTAGCGGTGGGTGCGCCGGAGCAGGTCGCCCAACGACGCCACGACGTCGGTGCTCGGCAGGTCGTCGGCCAGCTCGACGGCCAGGGCGGCCTCGGCGAGCGCGGACGCCCCCATGTTGGACGCAGCCCCCTTGACGCTGTGGGCGGCCTGCCGTACGTCGTCGAGCGAGCCGGTCGCCGCGGCCCGGGCCAGACGACTCAGGTCCTGCTCGGTGGTCTCGAGCCACACGGTCAGGGTGTCTGCGAAGGACGAGCCGAACAGCTCGCGCAGGAGGTCGACCTGGTCGTGGTCGACACCGGGCGGCACCTCGTTCACGACTATCACCGTAGCGCCCCGAAATCACCCGTCAGGAGGAGCACACCTGGCATCCTGGCGTGATGGGGGACACCGACTGGCTCAGTGGCGACCGCGAGATCGTGGACCTGATCCGCGGCCGGGACTGGTCCACGACCCCGCTCGGGCCGATCGGGGACTGGCCCGAGAACCTGCGCGCCGTCGTCTCGCTCGCGCTCAACTCGTCGTTCCCGATCAACATCATCTGGGGCCCCGGGGCGGTGCAGATCTGGAACGCCGGCTACGCCGTGATCTGCGGGGACGCCCACCCGGACGGCTTCGGATCCGACTACCGCGTGCTGTGGGAGTCGGCGTGGCCGGCGATCGGTGGGCCTTTCGAGACCGCCCGGTCCGGGCAGGCCGCCTACCTCGAGGACCAGCCGATGTTCCTCGAGCGCAACGGCTACCTCGAGGAGACGTGGTTCACCTTCTCGCTGAGCCCGATCCTCGACGAGCACGGCGCCGTGGTCGGGCTGTTCCACCCCGTCAGCGAGACGACGGCCCCCAACCTGGCCATCCGCCGCACCCGCACGCTGCGGGACCTCACCATCCGCATGGGGCAGGCGCGCGGGCTCGACCAGGCCGTCGAGGCCGCCGCCGAGGTCCTGGGCCGCGCCACCTCGGACCTGCCGTTCGTCGGCCTCTACCTGGGCCCCGACGTCGACTCCCTCGCGGTCGCCGCCACCACCGGCCTGGCCGAGGGGGTCGCGCCGCCGGCCGCCCTGGCCTCAGGCCCCGGCTCGCCCGTCCAGGCCGCAGCCGCGACCGGGCAGCGCGTCGACGTCGCCGCCCCCGACCTGCTCGCCGGGCTGACGACCGGGACACCGCAGGTGCCGGTCGAGCACGTGGTGGTCATGCCGATCGACCCTGCGGGCGTGGCCGACCTGCGCGCCGTCCTGGCCCTCGGCTCCAGTCCGCGGCTGCCCTACGACGAGGGCGTGCGCGCCCACCACGAGCTGGTCGCGCAGGTGGTGTCGGCGGGGTTGTCCGGCGCGATCGCCTACGAGCGCGAACGTCGCCGCGCCGAGGAGCTGGCCGAGCTCGACCGGGCCAAGACGACGTTCTTCTCCAACGTCTCCCACGAGTTCCGCACCCCGCTCACCCTCATGCTCGGTCCGCTAGAGGAGGAGCTGTCCGCGCGCCCCGACCTCGACGGTCAGCGTCTCGAGACCGTGCACCGCAACACGCTTCGGCTGCTGCGCCTGGTCAACACGCTGCTGGAGTTCTCGCGGGTCGAGTCGGGCCACGACACCGCCAGCTTCGAGGCGACCGACCTCGGATCCTACAGCGCCGAGCTGGCGGGGCAGTTCCGCTCCGCGGTCGAGAGCGCCGGCCTGGCGCTCGACGTGCGGGTCGCCCCGGTCGTGGCCTGGGTCGACCACGACCTGTGGGAGAAGGTCGTGACCAACCTGCTGTCCAACGCCTTCAAGCACACCTTCGCGGGCTCGATCACGGTCGAGGTCGCGCCCCACGGCGACGGGGTCCAGCTGGTCGTGACCGACACCGGCGTCGGCATCCCCGAGACCGAGCTCCCGCTGCTCTTCGAGCGCTTCCACCGGGTGCAGGGGTCGCGGACCCGCTCGATCGAGGGCACGGGCATCGGGCTGGCCCTGGTCAAGGAGCTCGTCGACGTCCACGGCGGACGGGTGACCGTGGCCAGCACCGTCGACGTGGGCACGACGGTCACCGTCGTGCTCCCCGCAGGCAGCGACCACCTGCCGCAGGACCGCGTCTCGCACCGGGCCGCTGCGGGATGGACCAGCGGTCTCGCGGCCGAGCAGGCCCGCGAGGCGCTGCGCTGGCTGCGCGCCGACGAGGGGCCGACCGAGCCGCCGGTCGGCGACGCCCCGCGCATCGTGCTCGCCGACGACAACGAGGACATGCGTCAGCACGTCCGACGTCTGCTCGAGCCGGCCTACCGTGTCGAGGTCCACCCCGACGGGCGCTCGGCCCTCGACGCCGTGCTGGCCGTGCCGCCCGACCTGGTGCTGACCGACGTGATGATGCCCGGCCTCGACGGCTTCGGCCTGGTCGCCGCCCTGCGGGCCGACGAGCGCACGTCGACCGTCCCGATCATCATGCTGTCGGCGCGGGCAGGTGAGGAGTCCACCGTCGACGGCATCGAGGCGGGCGCCGACGACTACCTGGTCAAGCCGTTCAGCGCCCGCGAGCTGCGGGCACGGGTCGCTGGTGCGCTCAGCCTCTCGGTCCTGCGCCGCGAGACCGCCGACCGGCTGCAGGAGGCCAACCGCGTCCTGGCCGAGGCGGCCGACGCCAAGAGCAGGTTCCTGGCCAACATGAGCCACGAGCTGCGCACGCCGATGAACGCCGTCATCGGCATGACCGCGCTGCTGCTTGACACCGACCTCGACCTCGAGCAGCTCGAGTTCACCGAGACCATCCGCAGCTCCGGCGAGCAGCTGCTCGCGGTGATCAGCGACATCCTGGACTTCTCCAGGCTCGAGGCCGAGATGCTCAGCCTGGAGTCGACGCCGTTCTCCGTGCGCGGCTGCGTCGACGCCGTCGTCGACATCGTCTCGCTCGCGGCGGCCGCCAAGGGCCTCACGCTGCGCAGCAGCGTCGCAGCGGGCGTTCCCGAGTCGGTGGCCGGCGACCCGGCGCGGCTGCGCCAGGTGCTGCTCAACCTGCTCGGCAACGCCATCAAGTTCACCGAGCACGGAAGCGTGGACCTGTTCGTGGACGCCGAGCCCGCGGCCGACGGATGGCTGTTGCGCGCCGAGGTGCACGACACCGGCATCGGGATCGCCCCCGAGGCGGCGGCGGGGCTCTTCCACGCCTTCGTGCAGGCCGACGCCTCCAGCACCCGCGGCGGCGAGGGCAGCGGCCTGGGGCTGGCGATCTCGCGCGCGCTGGCCCGGCTGATGGGGGGCGACATCGCGGTCACCAGCGAGCCCGGCCGGGGCTCGGTGTTCACCCTCACCGCGCGGCTCGGCGGGGCCACGGCACCGCGCGAGGAGCACGGCCCCGGCCAGGGGTCCGAGGTCGCGGGGGCGCGGGTCCTGGTCGTCGACGACAACCCCACCGCGCAGCGCATCACGGCCGACTACGTGAGGGCCTGGGGCATGGAGCCCGTCAGCGTCAGCAGCCCCGGGGCCGCGCTCGGCCTGCTGAAGGCCGGCGAGCGCTTCGACATGGCGCTGCTCGACTTCCAGATGCCGTCGCGCACCGGTGCCGAGCTGGCTCGCGCGCTGCGCGACCTCACGGCCGGACGGGAGCTGCCGATCATGGTGCTGTCCTCCGAGGTCGGTGCCCGCTCGGCGCTCGACGTCGCTCGGCTCTCCGACGTCCCCGTGCACGAGAAGCCCATCGACCCGTCGGTGCTGCACGAGTCGATCGTGGGTCTCCTGGCGCGCTCGCAGGCGTGGCAGCCGCGCCGCTCGCGCGAGCGGCTCGACCCGGGCCTGGCGGCGCGCCAGCCGCTGCGCATCCTCGCGGTCGACGACAACGCCGTGAACCAGCGCGTGCTGATGATGATGCTCGGGCGCCTGGGCTACACCGCCACGATGGCGTCGTCGGGGCCCGAGGCGCTGCGGGCCGCCGGAGACGACGACTACGACCTGATGCTGCTCGACGTGCAGATGCCCGGCATGGACGGCCTCGAGGTGGCCCGCACGCTGCGCGACCGTGGCGACCGTCGACCACGACACGTGGTGGGCCTCAGCGCCCACGCGTCGGTCGAGATGCGGGCCGAGGCGCTCGAGGCCGGCATGGACGACTACCTCACCAAGCCGATGACGGTCCCGGCGCTCCTGGCCACCCTCGAGCGGGCCGCGTCGTCACAGCCCTGAGGGGGCGGATCAAGCGCAGGTTTGGCGATCGGCCGGCCGCCGACGCACGCTCTGGTGTGCCCATCGCCCGCCGTCCTCCGCTCCTGGTCGTCATGGGGGTCTCCGGCTCCGGCAAGTCCACGGTCGGTGCAGGCCTGGCCCAGCGGCTCGGGGTGGCGTTCGGTGACGCCGACGAGATGCACCCGGCGGCCAACATCGCCAAGATGAGCGCCGGGCACCCGCTCGACGACGCCGACCGGCTGCCCTGGTTGGTCGCGGTCGGGGCCTGGCTCGCCGACCAGCCGCAGGGCGCGGTCGTCGCCTGCTCGGCGCTCAAGCGCTCCTACCGCGACCTGCTGCGCCGGCACGCGCCCGCCGTACGGTTCGTGCACCTCGACGGCGCCCACGAGACCATCGCCCGCCGCCAGGCCGACCGGCCCGGCCACTTCATGCCGGCCTCCCTGCTCGACTCCCAGGTCGCCACGCTCGAGCCGCTGGCCCCCGACGAGGACGGCGTCGTCGTCGACGTCGCCGGGTCGGTCGACCAGACCGTCGGGCGGGCGGTCGCGCTGCTCGGGATCGACGCGGGCGCCGAGGACTGCTGACCTGCGCCTCCACCCGGGCACGGGCGGAGCCGATGCTCACCACGTGGAGCTCCTCGCCGCGCGCCCCCTGGCGCTGGTCGCCTGCGTCGTCGTGCTGCTCTGGCTCGGCTACCGCCACCTCAGCGGACGACGGGCCCCGGTCCTGATCGGGCTCGTCGCTCTCGTCCTGGTCGTCAACGGGGCCCTGGAGTGGCGCTGGATCGCCGCCCAGGGCGAGCTGTCGGGGGCCGTGCGCTCGGTGACGGGCCGCGACGACGTGCACGTGCGGTGCCAGCGCCTGGGCGCGGCGATGTTCTACGCCCTGCGCTACCAGGGCTACGTCGAGTACGCCGCCGACGGGTCGCTGCCCCAGGAGGCCTTCGTGACCTGGGAGACCTGCCAGGACCTGCGTGGCTGGCTCGGCTCGGACAAGAGCTCGCCGAGCCGCGAGCAGGTCGTGGCCGTGCACGTCCTCGCTCACGAGGCGATGCACCTGACGGGGGAGACCAACGAGGCACGCACCGAGTGCCGTGCCCTGCAGCGCGACGCCACCGTCGCCCGCCTGCTCGGCGCGACCCAGGCACAGGGCGACGCGCTCGCGTCGCGCTACTGGTCCGAGGTCTACCCCCAGGTCGGGCCCGACTACCGGTCGGCCGATTGCGCTCCCGGCGGGGCCTGGGACGAGGCCCCCGGGACGGCGGCATGGCCGACCGGCTGAGCCTCGGGAGTCCGAGCACCGTCAGGTCGCCGACCGCAGCCTGGCCACGACGAGCGCCAGCAGCTCGGACCCTGACACCTCGGGGTCGTCGCTGCGCTCCCCGCCGCGGGTGACGTGCCGCGCGACCTGCAGGAGCGCCGCGGCGTTGCGTTCGAGACGCGTCACCATGTCCCGCTGCTCCTCGGTGAGCTGACCCAGCGCGCCGGAGCCCAGCAGGTCCAGGCCGCCCAGCATCACCGCCAACGGTGTGCGGAGCTCGTGGTCGAGCAGGTGGAGGACCTCGTCCGGCAGCATCGCCACGTGCCCGGCGAGCCGTTCGACGCCGCAGTCCTCCTGGGCCTCGATCGTGGCCAGGGCGTCGCCGAGCTCGCGCGCGGCGCGTCGCAGCACCAGGCGGTCGCGCTCGGTCCAGACCCGGGAGGCGCGACTGCGCACGAGCAGGACGCCGATCCGCCGGCCCTCGCACTCGACCGGTGCGCAGCCCACGAAACCCAGGGGGCCGCGTCCACCGGACATGCCGGGCGTCGCGAGGTCGCCCGGACGGGCCACCTCGGTGAGCCGGGTCCACCGTGCGACGTCCTCGGCCAGGCGCTCCGACTCGATCAGCCACGCGTCGTCGACGGCGAGCACCCGACGCAGCGCGGTCGTCGTCGCGGCGACGAGCTCGACGCGAGACGCCTTCTGTCCGGGCCCTGTCTGGGCCACCAGGTCGGTGGTCATGGGCCGAGGCTGCCCTGCCCAGGTCAAGATCTCCTCAACGTCGGCCCCGTGACACCCGCAAGGCTCGCTCGAACGTGGTACGAAAGGTCTTCAATCGGCGGCCTGCCGGCCGATCCAAGGGGTGGCGCGGGCCGCTCCCGTGCCGTCGCCGTACGGGCAGGGACTCAGGAGGACCGGCGCGATGGAGCTTGTCCTGCACCGCCCGCAGAACGCGCGCGGCGCACGTGCCGTGACCGCCGTGCGCCCCGGCCGGCCCCGTCGGACCCGCTCGGACCGTCCCGGACCGGGGGCGTCGTCCTCGCACCGAGCCCCCTGGGTCGTGTCCGGGGTGACCGTCCTCGCGTCGGCGGCGGTGCTGCCGTGGGGGGCCGTCGCGTTGGGCCCCTCGGTCAGCTTCGTGCCGGCGATGATCGGCATCGTCACGGTCTTCGACGTGCTGTCGGTCTACCTGCTGGTCGGCGACTACCGCGACGGCGGTGACCTGCGGCTGCTGGCGATGGCGTCGGCGTACGCCTGGTCGCTGGTCGCGATGTCGGCGTACGCGCTGGCGTTCCCGGGCGCCGTCGCCACCGACCCGCCGTTCGCGCTGACGGCCTCGATGGCCCCCTACTTCTACCTCGCCTGGCACGGCGGGTTCCCGTTCCTGCTCGGCCTGGCCTGGGCGCCGTGGCCGCACCGGTGGAACCGCCGTACCCCAGCGCCTGCGAGGCTGCGCACCGCGGTCGCGGTCACGTCGGGCGCGGTCGGGCTTGCGCTCGTGATGGTGCTGCTCCTGCTGGTCAACGCCCGGTCGCTGCCGGCCCTGATCGTCGGGCTCGACACCTCCCGGATGACCACGTTCACCGCACCGGTCGTCGTACCGGTCGTCGTCGTCTCGCTGCTCGTGATCGCCCTCGGCACCCGAGAGCGGACCGGGCCGGAGCGCTGGACCGCCGTCGCGGTGCTCGTCTGCCTGTGCGACCTGGCCCTCACCTACACCACGCACACCCGCTTCAGCCTGGGCTGGTACGCCGGCCGCACCCTGACCATCCTGGCCGCCGGCGTGGTGGTGATGGCCATGCAACAGGCGTTCCGCACCCTGAAGACGCAGGCACAGCTCGACGCCAGGGTCGACGTCCTCACCGGGCTGGACAACCGGCGCGAGGCCTGTGCCCGGCTGCCGCGGATGGTCGCGCACGCGCGCCACCGCGGCACGTCGCTGGGGATCGTCGCCCTCGACCTCGACCACTTCAAGACGATCAACGACGTCCACGGTCACGAGACCGGCGACCTGGTGCTGCGTGCGGTCGGTCGGGTGCTCGGCGACTGCTGCCGCTTCCACGACCTCGCCGCACGCATGGGTGGCGAGGAGTTCCTGCTCGTCCTCGACGACGCCGACACCGAGGGCACCGCCGCGGTCGCCGAGCGGGTGCGCCGGCTCGTCGCCCAGATCCGCGTGCCGGGTCACGGTGGCCTCGAGGTCGCCCTGACCGCGAGCCTCGGCACCACCGTCGCCTCCGGCCCGGACCTCGACGACGTGCCGAGCCTGCTCGACCACGCCGACCGAGCGCTGTACGCCGCGAAGGCCGGCGGACGGGACCGGGTCGTCGACGTCCGTGACGTTGACGGTGCCGACGGCCCCGACCCGACGAGCGCCTCGTCGGTCCTCGCCACTCCCGGGGCAGCTGCCGCCAACCGCTGACCGGACCACCCTGCGAAAGACCGCGCCGTCCGTGGCCGGTCGTCGCCGGTCCGCCCGGCGTGAAGCAGCGGGATGCATCGTGTCCGACCACCGGGGCCCGTCCGCGAGATCGGACCCACCCCACCTCACCCGCTGAGTACTAGGACGACCGCGGAGCCTTGGTCGTGATCCCCGCCGCAGCCCAAGCGCGGCGGGCGCGTCCGCGGCGGGCTGTGATGCGGCACGGGTTCAACGCCGACGCCGTGATCGAGGGGGGAGCAAGGAGGCGTGTCGCCGTCTCGGCCCGGTGTCCTGCTCGTCTGCGAGGGCACAATCTGCGTGGGTCGTCCCCAGATCGCTTCGGGGGGTCTGGTTCGTGGTGGGCCGGTCGATTACGGTCCTGCCACCAGCGCGCTTCGTCTCGGGAGAGGTGGGCTCGTCGGTGACGCTGACCCAGATCGGTTCGTACCTGCCATGCAACTGACGACCAGCAGGACCCGCAACCTGTCCGCGATCGTCGGGCTCATCGCCGTTTTCGTCGTCGCTGCGTTCCTGCTCGGCGTGCGCGCGGGGTCGAGCAGCGACCACGTACGCGAGGGGGACACGTTCGGTGCTTCCGTCACCGCGATCTCTGCCGACGGCGACTCCTTGTGCGTCGACCGCCCCGGCGACGACAAGTGCGGTGTCGCGATCCTGCTCGACGCGGACGCACAGAGCGTCGCTGTCGGAGACCAGGTCACCATCACCGAGGTGTGGCTGGGTGACGGGAGCAACTCGCTGTTGACGTTCTACGTCAGGCGCCGAGCACTCACCGGGACGTGATCGTGGCCCGCCCGCGGTCCGAGCGGGGCGGGCAGGTCCGGATGCAGGCTGTCATCCGGCACGGGCTCGACGACGGCACCGTGACCGAGTGGCGAGCAAGGAGGCGTCTCGGCGTCTCGGCCCGGTGCCCTGGTCGTCTGCGAGGGCAAAATCTGCGCGGGTTGTCCACAGATCGCTTCGGGGGTCTGGTTCGTGGTGGGCCGGTCGATCTATGGTCCTGCCACCAGCGCGCTTCGTCTCGGGAAAGGGGGCTCGCCGGTGACGCTGACCCATGATCCCGTCGGCCTGGTCGACGACCTCGACCGGACGGTGCGCGAGCTGGTGCGCCGTGAGGGTGTCGACCCGCAGCGCGATGCTGCGGTGGTGCGTCGGATCGCCGAGGCGGTGGTGCGTGAGCACGACGAGCGGAGCCTGACCGGCCAGGTAGTGCCGGTGGCCGACGTGGGGGCGTTGGTGGGTGAGCTGGTGGCGCGGGTCTCGGGGTTCGGGCCGTTGCAGGCGTTCCTCGACGACCCGACGGTCGAGGAAATCTGGATCAACGACCCGTCGCGGGTCTTCGTGGCGAGGAGGGGGCGTCACGAGCTGACCAACCTGGTGCTGACGCGGGCGCAGGTGACCGAGCTGGTCGAGCGGATGCTGAAGTCCAGCGGCCGTCGGCTCGACGTGAGTGCGCCGTTCGTTGACGCGATGCTGCCCCAGGGGCACCGGCTGCACGTGGTGCTCGAGGGGATCAGTCGGGGGTTCTCGGCGGTCAACATCCGCAAGTTCGTGCTGCGGGCCGGGCAGCTGGGTGACCTGGTCGAGCTGGGCAGCATCAGCCCGCGGGCGGCGGCGTTCCTCGAGGCGAGCGTGCGCGCGGGGCTCAACATCCTGGTCGCCGGTGGCACCCAGGCGGGCAAGACCACGCTGCTCAACTGCCTGGCCGCGAGCATCCCGGGTGGGGAGCGGGTGGTCAGCGCCGAGGAGGTCTTCGAGCTGAGGTTCCCCCACCCCGACTGGGTCCCGATGCAGACCCGGCAGGCCGGGCTTGAGGGCACCGGCGAGATCCGGTTGCGTGACCTGGTCAAGGAGGCGCTGCGGATGCGGCCGAGCCGAGTGATCGTCGGTGAGGTGCGTTCCGAGGAGTGTCTCGACCTGCTGCTCGCGCTCAACGCCGGTCTGCCGGGCATGTGCACGCTGCACGCCAACAGCGCCCGGGAGGCGCTGGTCAAGATGTGCACGTTGCCGCTGCTGGCCGGTGAGAACATCTCGGCCCGGTTCGTGGTGCCGACCGTGGCTGCGTCGGTCGACCTGGTCGTCCACCTCGGCATCGACCCCCACGGCACACGACGGGTCAACGAGATCGTCGCGGTGCCGGGCCGGGTCGAGAACGACATCATCGAGGTCGAGCCGATCTTCGTGCGGCACGGTCAGGAGCTGCGGCGGACCCACGGCATGCCGCCGCGGCTCGAGCTCTTCGAGCGCCTCGGCATCGACGTCCACGCGCTGCTGCAGGAAGGCCGGTGACGCGATGGGCGCACTCGTGGGGCTGGGCGTCGGGCTCGGGCTGCTGCTGATCTGGTCGGCGTTCGCGCTGCCCCGCACGGGCTCTGACCGCCGCGGTGCGCGTCCGCCGGGCCGCACCCGCCGGTTGCTCAGCAGCGCCGGCCTGGGTGACGTGGCGGTCAGCGGGTTCGTCGCCCTGTGCGTCGGTGCCGGTCTGGTGGCGGCCCTCGTGGTGCAGGGGGTCTCGGGCACCCCGCCGGTCGCGGTCGCCTTCGGGGCGATCGCGGGCTACCTGCCCGTGGCCATCGTGTCGGGCCGGGCACGACGGCGCCTGCGCGAGCTCGCCGAGGTCTGGCCCGAGGCGATCGACAACCTCTCCTCGGCCGTGCGGGCCGGGCTGTCGCTGCCCGACGCGCTCGCCGGGTTGGCGACCCGGGGTCCCGAGCCGCTGCGGCCGGCCTTCGAGGCGTTCGCCCTCGACTACCAGGTGACCGGACGCTTCGGCGACAGCCTCGACCAGCTCAAGGAACGTCTGGCCGACCCCGTCGGCGACCGTGTCGTGGAGGGTCTGCGGATCGCCCGCGAGGTCGGCGGCGGCGAGCTCGGGCGGTTGCTGCGCAACCTGTCGGGCTACCTGCGCGACGACCTGCGCACCCGCTCCGAGCTCGAGGCGCGCCAGGCCTGGGCGGTCAACGGGGCGCGCCTGGCGGTGGCGGCACCGTGGACCGTGCTGCTGATGATGTCCCTGCAGTCCGAGGTGATCCACCGCTACCGGTCCGCGACGGGTGCGGTGATCCTGGCGGTCGGCGCCCTGGTCTGCGTCGTGGCCTACCGGGTGATGATGCGCATCGGCCGGCTCCCCACCGAACGACGGATCCTGCTGTGACACCGGCGGCCTGGGGCGCGCTGCTCGGCGCGACGACCGGTCTGGGGCTCCTGCTCGTCGTGCGCCGGGTGCTGGTCATCCGGCGACCGCCGCTCGCGGCGCGGGTGCTGCCCTACGTCCGCGACGTCGCCGTGCCCGGTGCGTCGCGGCTGACGTCCGGGCCCGTAGCGGGTGCGGGGTCGCGCTCGGCCGCCGCCGGGGTCTTCGGGCCGGTGCTGCGCTCGGCGGCCGACACCGTCGAGCGGGTCCTCGGTGGGGCGAGGTCGGTGGAGCGTCGGCTCGAGCGGGCTGGGCTCGAGCGGACCGTGCACGACTTCCGGGTCGAGCAGGTGCAGTGGGGGCTGGTGGGCTTCGCCGTCGCGGCGGCGTACGGCGTGCTGCGGGCGCTGTCCGGTCCCGTCTCCCCGGTCGGGGCGCTGCTGGTCTGCGCGATCGCGTTCGTCAGCGGGGTCCTGGCCCGCGACACCTGGCTGACCAGCCAGGTCCGGGCCCGTGAACGGCGGATCCTCGCCGAGTTCCCCACCCTCGCCGAGCTCCTCGCGCTCGCCGTCGCCGCCGGCGAGGGACCGGTCGCGGCCCTGGGGCGCGTGGTGCAGCGCAGCGCCGGCGAGCTGTCGCGCGACCTCGCCCAGGTGCTGGCCGCCATCCGCACCGGCGAGCCCGTGGGCGTGGCGTTCGACCGGATGGCGGCCACCACCGGGCTGCCGCTGGTCTCCCGCTTCGCCCAGGGCGTCGCGATCGCGGTCGAGCGCGGCACGCCCCTGGCCGACGTCCTGCACGCCCAGGCCGGTGACGTCCGCGAGGCCGGCCGGCGCGAGCTCATCGAGGTCGCCGCCCGACGCGAGGTGCTGATGATGGTGCCCGTCGTCTTCCTCGTCTAGAACACAGTAATCAGGCATTTTCAGGTGCCGGACTTCAAGTGCCTGAAGGTTGAGGTTGAGGTTCAACTTGATTGAGCTTTGACCCCATGGACACCCGTCTGAATCGCAATGGACACTGGCGGCCCACACACCTATGGAGGCCCACTCATGCAGTGGGGCAGTTCGTCGTCGCCGAGGGGTCATCTCGGCAACCGTTGGAGCCCGCTATACATACAGATTCGCCATGAGTACCACGTCGTACTCATGAGAGCAGGTCCTATCTTCGGTGCCCCGCCTCGCTCATGAGTACCCCACGAATACCACTCGTACGCGTGAGCACCGCTGCCGTTGTACGTATAGCGCTACGGCGTCAGGAGACTGTTTGGACGGCCGTCCGAACCCTGCTGAGCCTGCCTCAATCCGAACATCGAGGGCCGAACCAAGGCTGCTGTGCGTACGCACCAGGCGTCCGTCGGGACGCCGCCCGCCCGTAGCGGTTCATAGAACGGGGGGGGTAGATACGGCATCAAGTTGAAAGCCCGGATGTGGTGCTTGATGGCGGCACTCCTGAAGGAGTGAACGGCTCGCAACGCACTGGACCATGCGGCGTTTGCGTCGTTAACCAGATCCGAGCCGGCAACTCTCGAGCCCCAGCAACCCGCTGGGGCTCTTCGCATTCCAGAGGAGAATCATCATGTCGAGCGAAACTCAGCGCCACAAGAGCCTCAGCAGCCTGGCTCACCCCGCCGACGAGACTTCAACAGGCAGGACGGAGCCGCGCGTCTGGATCGGATGTCTTGCCTGCTACAACAACGGCCAGCTCGTGGGCGACTGGTACGCCGCCGAAGACGCCGCCACGGTCACCCCCCGCGCCATGCACGCCGACGCAGGCGGAGCCGCCCACGGGGGCTGCGAAGAACTGTGGGTCATGGACACCGATGGCCTGCCGGTCTCACGGGAGATGTCGCCCCAGGAGGCCACCGAATGGGGCGCTCTCCTGGCGGAGGTCGACGAGTGGCAGCGCGAGGCGCTCGCTGCATGGGTCCGCTCCGGTGACTACGTCGCGCAAGGTTTCGGCGACCTGCCAAGCCTGCCCGACTTCGACGAGCGCTACGTGGGCGAGTGGCCGAGCTTCACCGACTATGCCGCCGAACTCTTCGAGGACTGCGGCTATGGAGCCGAGATGCCCGAGCACCTAACGGCCTACTTCAACATGGGCGCCTGGGCTCGAGACCTCGCACACGACTACACGACTCACCCCGCTTCCGGAGGTGGCGTGTTCGTCTTTAGGTCGCTCTAAAACATGGCGACGGCGCGGCCAGCGCCACGGCGCTGCCCGAAGGCTACTGACACCCCTTCGGGGCCAACTCTGTACTCGAATCCCAGGAATCACTTACACCGCAGGTCAGCGACCTGCGGTGCTCCTATGCGCCAAGGAAGAAGGAAATGAGACTCATCGGCTATCTGCGCGTCAGCAGCGAATCCCAGCTCGACGGCTTCGGCCTTGTCACCCAGGAGAGAGCAATCCGTTCGTGGATAAATTCGGGGGACCACAAGCTCATCGATCTCGTCAGCGATGCTGGCGTGTCAGGGGCGACGGAAGCACTCGACCGCCCAGGACTAACGGAGGCTTTGCATGCCGTTCTCACCGGGACGGTCGACGGCATCGTGATCGCGAGGCTTGACCGTCTTGCTCGGAGCCTGAGCGTCCAGGAGGCAACACTCGCGATGATCTGGCAGGCGGACGGCAATGTCTTCACTGTCGACCAAGGGATGGTCCTGAAAGACGATGTGGACGACCCGCTCCGGACCGCCCTGAGACAGGTCGTCGGTGTGTTTAGCGAGCTTGAACGTCGCCTCGTAACTAAACGACTAAAGGACGGGCGGGATGCCAAGGCGGCAACTGGCCGGAAGTCGACTGGCAGCTATGCCTACGGCTACACCGGAGCGGGACGTGGCCGGAGCCGGGATGCTGCGCCTGTGAGAGACGAGCAACTGGTGATCCAGACGATCGTCCAATCTCGCGCCGAGGGGATGAGCTACCGAGAGATTGCCGCCGAGTTGGACGCCCGGGGCTTGAGGCCACGTCGAGCATCGTCGTGGTCTCCCATGACGGTTCGCTCGGTCGTGCTACGGGCACAGGCGGACGGCGCTCCGGGGTCACAGCTGCGCGACTCGGCTCTCTAGTTCTTCGAGCGCGTCATTGATGCCGAAGAGCCCGGATGCCTTATCAGTTGGGTCTCCGCTCTCGCAGATCGCCGCATAGTCGTCGGCGGCACCGATCACGCCTTCCCAGGCGCTAGCGAGCTGATCATCCTCAGGCACGGACTCATCGCGAGCGTCGGCGACCCAGTCGCGCAGCGTTCCACAATCCTCCGTTGCCTGCGGCAGAGAGGTGACGTACTCGTTCATAGTGTCCTGCACGAAGTCGCCGGTATCCACGGTGTCGTCACCGCAGCCAACCAGGCTGTACGTCACCACCACAGTGGCCCCTAGCCCGACGACGCGAGGCCAACGGTTCAGCACGACGCCCCCGGAGATATCGAGCGAAGCGTGTCGCACGCCTCGTCGTCCTGATTGTTCGACGCGATGACGGCTATCACCCCGAAGACGACTAGGACGACCGCACCGACCAGCACCATCAGGACCGGCGTCGGCCAGGACTGCCCCGCCATCCGGTCGTCCTCGCGAAGCGGTGTCATCGGTGCCACGTGCTCCGTCCACGATGTGCCGTCCCAGTAGCGCTGGCTGCCAGTCATGGTCTGGTCGGGATACCACCCCGGTATCGCCGCTCCGCGCTCCTCTGCGTCGGTCATGTCTCGTTCCTCTCCGTCCTCTATCGGCGGCTGCGTCGCGACGATTGTTACTCATTGAGTACGGACATCGCAGGCGTAGACGAACAGGGTCGGAAGATGCCCGGTACTGCTCTGTCCTTCGAGCAGCGTGCGCATCGCCGAGCGTTCGGTGAGAACGTCGGTCGGATACGTCGCGATCGAGGTTGGACGCAGGAGGATCTAGCCGAACGCGCGGAACTCCACAGGTCCTACTTGGCATCGATCGAGACGGGCGTCCGAAATCCGTCACTCGACGTGATCGTGAGACTAGCCAAAGGACTTCGCGTTCCAGTCGCCGAGCTGTTTGCCTAGGTCGCCGTCGGCGTCCCACCACAGCCGTGTGACCGATCACTAGCGCATCAGCCGACCCCACCGCAGGCTCGTTGCATCGACTGCCGTTCACGTAGGGGTCCAAGTCGGCAGTCCGAGTAGCTGCACAGGAGCTAGCGCCTAGGCACTGTTACGCCAACAGCGGCCAATGGGGCACGAACCATCCAACTACGAAAGGATTTTACGATGCATGGAGTCTCCGCTAGGCCATGCCGATATGACGGCATGGAGTTTGACGCGACGTTGGACGCCGAGCTGGCCCTCTCGCCCCTGACGTACGACGTCCCGTGGAACAGCTGGGCTGTCCCCGTAGTACGGGCAGCCGAGTACGCCCGGTTCATCAACGCATGGGCGCGGAACGACCCCAACGGGACCTGGGGCTCGGTGATTGAAGCTGACGATCTTGATGGGCGCCGTTACCTCATCCACGTCCCGACCGACGCGCTACCTCACGGCATCTACTTCGACGCGCGCCCGGTCGAAACCAGCGAAGAGTTGAGCTTCGGCAACGTCTACGTCGCCGACGTGACTCAGCTCGACTACTCCGTCGACTACTGGCAGGCGGGCGAGGGCGGCCTGTATGCACTCGACGGCCACACCTTCGTACTGGAGGTTGGCTAGCGGTACACCTGCTCGGCCGAGGTCGGTGGCCGATCGCGATCGGCGCTTCGTGCCTCAGAGGTTCGGGGCGAGTAGCTGGCAAAGCGCTACCACCGCCACGGGACTCACTGGGCAGCTGCTGCTGGAAACGCCACCCGCAGAACGGCCATGAGCGCCACTGCCGTTTCCTCGTCAAACTGCAGCGACTGGCTACTTTTCGCATCGCTCGCCCGTGCATCAGATCCAAATGTCGACAGGTGCACCAGCTTCTGACCACTCGGGGTCGTGAGCACTTGATAGTGGCAATCCACCTCGGTCGGATGTGGACGGACAAGCTGAGACCCAGCCTTGAAACTCCGGACTCTAGCCATGTTTCTCCTTCGCGTTGGAGTCAGCTACTTGGAGAAGCTTCAACTTCCCAGATTCGAGAGGCCCAGCGATTGGCCGTCTCGCCAAGCTTGGACCATCTTGACCAGCCGTGGAGCTTCACCCTTGAAACTCACGAAGGCCTCACCCTTGTCCAACGTGCGGATCTGCTCTGCGAGACGCGGGTTGCCCGGTTCCATTTTTCTCGCTGCCATCGTCGCGATCGTTGCATCTGGAAGGCCAAAGCAGATCTTCGTCTGAGCATTTGCCGCGACGACATCTGGCAGATCGACGGGGCCCTGGGTCGCGAGGAGCACGGCTAGTCCCTTCGAGCGTCCCTCCCGAATCATGGTCTGAATTGCTTTGAAGTTCGCGACTCTGTGTGCCTCGTCGACGACCACGATGTAGCGAATTGTGTTGTGCGCCGGCACCAGGTTTTGGACTCGCAGGAGGAGCGCCGAGAAAATGAACCCGGCTGCCAACACGGTGGTCTGGCCGTTTCCCGGGATCTTCGAGAGACCAAACACCACGTTTGAACCGATCACCGCACCGAGGGGCTCCCCTGACTTGAATAGGTCGTTTTTGGTGAGGTCACCAATGACGCCTGAGAGGTCCTGATCGAGATTGTCGTCGAGCGTGCGTAGCGTTGGCCATCGACCTTCTAGCCGGCTCGACCCGTAGGCCTTTGTGAGCGCTTCTTCGAGCTTTGCCTTCTGGCGCACACCTAAGCGAGCCCCCACCGACCGCACCGCTTCATCAACTGTGTCGCGCAACTCGATCACGGCGCTCTGAATGGCGCGCGGGCTCGGGTCGTCCAGCGCCAACGGATTGTATGGAGCTCCGCCGTTCCAGAGGTCCACGAACTCGGCGTCAGCGAATGCGGGAAAGCCTGTTTCGTCGCTGTAGTCATTTTTGAAATCAGCAATACCAAAGCGACTTCCGCTGTGGTGCGCCAGTTGTCCTAGCAGACACATCGTGAACTGAGTTTTGCCCATCCCCGATGAACCCCAGATCTCAGTGTGACCGTTCTGGAGAGCTGTCTGTCCGGGTCCCGCTGGATGCCAGCGCACCTCTTCGTTTGAGGTGGCGTCCCACCCTAGAAGCGGAGCGTCAAAAACGGGTTCGCTCTTTGGACCTACGATGTTACCGGCGCTGCTGCCGGCCTCGTTGGTGGCTAGCGCAGCGACATGCTCAGTGACGCCCGGCTCAGATGTGAGTTCATCCTCAGTCGCACCCGGCTCCGCCGGGCCTTCGATCTCGCTACCTGTTTCCTCAGCATTCGAGCTGCTTTCGACGCCTTCTCCCGGCGATGCTGCGCGCCGCCCGCTGAACGGGTTGCCGCCAGGTTGGTCGTGGTCGTCGTTCTCGCTACTTGGAGGCGTCTGCGACGAGACTCCGCTCGCGACGCCAGCCTCTGGACGTCGGCGGGTTCTGGTACTTACCAGTGGTGGCCGATCCGCTTCGACCGTACGCAGCTCAGTCAGCTTGGTTGAGGTCGCTCGGCGAAGGAGATCCTCAGTGAGCTGCACTCCGTGGAGTACGACGGGAACGATGTCGCTTGCCACGCCTGTCCTGTAAGTCCGTTGGAATGGCTCTACCTTTGGACCAAAGACCAGCCCGACCCCCGCCCATTCGAGAGTGCCACGCCCCCTCCTAAACTCCTCGAGAGCACCGATCTCGTCAGCGGACAGCTTGAATCGCGACTCACGCGCAACGGCATAGGCCGCCTCAGCAATTCGGTTTAGCCACAAGCGACTGTGAACACTTCCTGCCTTCGGGTAGGCAGCCCATTGCGTCACCGCAAGGGTTTGGTTCAGCTGATCAAGCGCTCCAGCTGCCGCGTCGTTCTCGTCCGATCTGCGCGCCTTGACCTCGATCGTTGCGACGTGGACTCCCCTGTCCTTGGTGTCTAAGGCAATGGCCAGTAGGTCGGCGCGTTTGCCAGGGAACCAGTGTCGGTATTCGTCCAGGCTCACTAACAGCACTCGGCAGCCCGGCGGGAGTGGCCACGGCGTGGTGGTGTTCGCCAGCAAGCTGAACGCCACTACGTGCCCGACCAATTCATTGATGCCAGCGCCGCTGGTAGCAGCTTGCAAGGCAAGGATCCCGTAGCCCTGGCTTGCGACCTCTCGCAGTTGCGTGCCTATCTCAAGAGCGACTTCGACATCGCTGATGATGCCGGCAGCCCGGAGGCTGCGTCCGATAGCCCGGTCGGCCGGGCCACCCGACCGCTGACTCAGAACCAGGGAGAGCGGGCTATCTCCGCCCAGGCGACGCTCCTGGTGCAGGATCGCGACGTTCTGGCCTCCACCGAGTGCGTGCTCGAGGCTGTCGCGAGTTGCGTAGCGGTCAAGAGTGGCCACCCATAGGGCCAGGTCGTGCACCTCTCGAAGCCGAGGTGCTAGATCAAGCGCACCTGTCCTCACTTCGGGCACTCGCACAAGCTCGTCATCGTCCGGCCAGGCGTCTTCGATGGCGTTCTGTAGAAGTAGCCACGTGCGTCCGAGTTGTGAGGCCGAGGGAGGCATCAGCAGGATTCGGCGGTCTTTCTGTGCGCGCTGCCAGACACGAGGCGCGAACAGGACTTCGTCATCGAGATCAGGTAGTGCCACCTCAGGTGACTCGATCTGCAGCGCACTCGGCGCGTTCGTCAAACCCGTCACCAGAGCTAGGTGTACAGCTGGCGCAGTAGCCGATGGCCTGAGTAGTTCGCGTGCCGCCGAGAGATCCTCGATGTACCTAAGCTCGAGGACGTCCCGCTGACTTCGTAGCTGGTCGTCGGCATACGCAAGAGTCTCGGGGCGTGGTCGGTCCTCTTCGGAAATACCTACGCAGAAGACCTCGATCTTCTGAATCGTCGTAAGCCCAGCACGTTTGCCAATTAGGCCGACGGCCTCACGAACAAGAAGGTCGGCTGCTCCAGAACCCCAAGCTAGACAGCGAAGATGACCTGCGGCCTCTGGCTGCAGAGTCAACAGTTGCGTGACGATCGATGTGAGCGCGTCTCCTGCATACCCACTCTCATCTCGATGTGATGTCCCCCCGAACAGACTCCACAGTCGGCCTTCACTTGTCGGTAGCAGCACACGATCGTGCGTCGACAATTGGAGGTGAGCTGGGTGGTGCGAGGCGGTCGATCTCGCAATTGCGTTCGATGAAGCTACGGCTTCGCCCGCTTCGGCCCGATCCGACGGTTCCTCGACCTCGGCGATCAGCCGCCAGAGGCTGTCTAAGTACTGTGCGAGCCACTCCGCCTTCATCGGCGCGAACGGCGTTAGTGCTGCTGCGCGATCACCTCCCAGGACGGCACCCGCAACTGCCATTGCCTCAAGGCCATCTGTCTCTCCAGCGTCGCGCATCTTGAGACACACCCGGGTCCATTGCGCGCCCCACTCACGGAGTCGAGTTGGGTCTAAGCCTCTCTCGAGCGAGTCCTGTGCCAGCTTCTGCAGCGCGCGAGCGACGGGCAGTAGCGCTGCAGGCAATGTGGTGGTTACTCCCACGCTTGGTGTTGAGCAAAAGCCTTGCAAGGTCGGTTCAACTGAGAGCTCAAGGCTCAAGGTCGGGGCCTCTGCGAAGAAAAGAGCTGACCTAAGAGTTGCAACGTCGTCCAAATCCGGACTCCAGTCAACCTGAACGGTCGTCCCGTCGGAGGCATGTAGTCGCAGTTGCAGCGGCGGCAGCGAGCCTCCAGTTGAGAGCGCTGCATCGGCCAGAGCAGCGTGCAAGTCTCCTAGATCCCCGTCATCGGCAGCACGGAGAAGCAGTCCATCGATCTCAGCGCCTAGCCGTTCCCAGGCGCGCACCAAAGCTCCTAGGCGAAGGCGCGCGCAGGCGAGGGTCAGAACTCGACCCGCGCTTGAACGGTTCATGGCGGCTCCCGTCGCTGGTGGCTCGGGAGATCGCACTTCGACCCGCTGGATCATTCCGCCCAGCTGCTGTGCTCCCTTTACGATTGCAGCTTCTGGGCAGGAAGGCTTACTTCCACTGATCGCCTTGTCACGAAGCAGACGCTCAATCTTGCGCCGCGTGGCCACCGCAAAAATCTGCTGTCGTTGTGAGTCATCAAGATCGCATAGCTCGCGCGCGGCCTCTTTCTGCTGCGTGCCGCTGCGTAGCTCCTCTGCTCGCTGCTCGTAGACCTTCCACGGAAGATCGTGAGCTTGACTTCCGTCCTCCAGACCTGCGCGAAACTGCCCCATCTCTCTAAGAGCCATCGTTGTGAGGTTTTCAGTTCGTTGCTCGAAGATCTCACGCGCTTCGTCGAACCAAAGCGACCGAAGCAAGCTGGCGTCACCCGATTGCAACTCGGCCATAACTCTGTCCGCAGCCTCCCGGCTACCCGCGCGGCCGACGTCGGGTCGCCTTTCAAGAACTGAGGCAGCGCGACGTCGAAGGTCGGCGAACGCACTCGATTTCAACAGCTCATCGCTGGTCCGGCGGCCCGCGAGTGCGAGATTGTCCGAAATTCGCACGGAATCGGCTCGGGTGCCAGCCGTCAAGCGGTCCCGGAAGCCTCCCAGGGTAGGAAGCGCGAGGAGCGGATCTGTACCGATTGCCAACTCGTCAAGATACGAGGCAACGGATGTTGCACTCGGACGGCTCGCGGCAGACACCTGGTTGATGGCTTCTCGGACCGCTCTGGCCGGCCCGTCCAAGTCCACCGCCGGTGACTGCTGGGAAAGGATCCCCATTCCTTCTGCGTTCGCTAGAAGCACAGCCGGCGATACAGAATCGAACAGATTGAGTGACTGCCTGTCTGGAACCTGTTCGCCGTCGCACAAGACCAGAACGACGCCACGGGTGCTCGAGCGATCGTTGCGTAGTTGCGTCCCAGACACATGCTGTAGGGCGTGCCCGCCGAACCTCGCCGGCTCACTTGAGACCACGGCCAGCCTAGGGAGACGTTCGTCCCAGCTGCGACTCATTCCCTCGGCGACCCCGACAGGGATGCCCTCGATTAAGACGAAGTTTCGCTTATCCGCGCGAAGCTCGCGACGGAGGTACTCAGCAAGGGCACCTCCGAGCCTTGCGCTCATCAGTGGGTCCTGGCGGCACGTTCGCCGACCATGGTAGTTCGATCTGATAGACCGACCGCAAGGCCAGCTTCGCTCATTAGGCGCTCAGCGGATCGTGCGTTCTGAGCGAGCCACGCCCCGTCGAGCTGCGACGCTAGTGAGGTGCCTGCGGCTGTTTCCTGACTGATCACGATGTTCCACTCTTCTTTGACGGTAGCGATGAACTCGCGACTCGACATCGGCATCCGTTCGGACAGCGCTCCCACAAAGGCGGCTAATAGGTCAGGACCCGCCGACAGATACCTGTAGGCGCCCGTGCCGACGAGCATCCCTACAGATTCCAATAGAACCCGGAACCCGTCTTCAGCACTACGGCTGTAGTTCGCTGTTTCAACGGCTAGACGGGCCAGCCGTACGTATTCGCTCCTCGAAGTCCCTGGAGCGAGCCGACCGAGCTGACTACTGACGCTTTCAGGAGCACTGTCAGCCAGCACTGGGTCTCGAAAATCCCCAGAAAACGACACGACCCGCTCGACCTCGCGTAGGTGCTGCATCCGGTCAGCGAGGGTGCTGACGACGGCTTCACTCATTCTGATACGTGCTCGACGATACGAATCTTCGGACCGCTGACGAACAGGATCCATGGCGCGTGGCTGGCTACCGAAGCTTAAAAGTAGGAACTGGTCGTCACTTGCAGTGCCGGTAGCGTCCCAAGCGGTTCGCAGAACATGTAGGGCTAGATCAAGCGCAAGGACGCTACGAAGTTGCCAAAGTTTCGCCGGACCACTGGCGCTGCCCTGAAGCATCACTCCCTCGGCGTGGCGACATAGGCTCGACCCGAGGCCACTGAGTCGCTCGTCTGCTCCGCGCTCCCACGCGGCTGCCTCGTCGTCCTCGACATCTATCGCCCTGTCGGTCCACAGTTCGTTTCTTGGCAGAGCCGACTCAAGGGTGCTAGCGATCTCCGCCAGTGGGCTCTGCAACGTCAAGGCTTGCTTGATGGCGCCCACTGCGAGGTGCCCTAATTGTGCATCCTCTTCGTTTCCTGGCGCACAGAGCAGCCTGGCGAGAGTGATGCCGCTTCCGCGCATATAGACCTTGCGCACCGTGTACTCGTTTCGACGCGGACTTGGCTTGCGGGCGTCATACCAGAGCAACGCTTCGTGGAAAGGACGCAACAGCCAAGCGCCCGCCTGCCCGCGCTGCGTTTCTGGATCTACGAGGCCCTGCAGCGCCTGCTGGGCAAGACCCAGATTGGCCGAACCTCTGATTGTGCCGCCCATGGCCAGCAACGCACCGTAGGCCTCAGGAGTGGTCTCGGCATCGCCAACTCGACCTTGCTCCCGTCCTCCAAGAAAGTTCTCCCCGAGCGCGAGACTTCGGATGGCGAACCGCTGACGCTTGGGCGAGCGCAGATCGTGAGCGGACGTGGAAACGCTGTAACGATTCTGAACAAGCGTAAGGAGCGTTTCGGCACATAGTTGAGGGGCACGCTCATCTCGGTCGGGGGCTAGGCAGAACAGGGCGTCCGCCACCGCGCCAGGACCAAGTCGATACTCACTCTTTCGCTGGTTCATCGTGCGCCTCGCCTGGCGGTGAAGTGCGGCAGGGAGATCGTGACTAGCGCAGGCGGTGTCGAATCTGGATCGGCAACTCGCAGCGTTTGGTCCGTCGCCTCGAGCTGAGTCGCCAGTCGACCGTAGAACCCACGCAGGTCGTTCATCTCAGCGACGCCCTGACCAACCGGGCCTCGATAAGCGGCGGCTTCACGGATGGCCTCGTACATGCGTGGACCGATACGGAGCACCAACCCGTCATCGCCTCGAACCACAAGCTCGATCTCGACGTGATCGATGTCCAGGACCTCTTCAACCAAGCCTCTGTCAGGAACGCGCAAAGCAAGGTCATCGATCTGCACCTGGCTGTGCACTAGCGAGGGTCGTGCTGGTCGGAACGACCCTGGGTCTCGCGCGAAGAGACACGCTGGATCGGGGACTATCAGGCCCTCGTTCGGACTGGAGAAACCAGTCACCAAGAAATTGAGCCCCCGGATGAGTTCGCTCAGCTCTATGACTGTGTCACCGCCCACAGACGCTTTCGAGGCCAAGGTCAATAGGTCGCCGACGTGCCGGAAATTGATGAGCCGTCGGGAGCTGGCAGGCGAGCCGCCCAGCTCCTCTGCGGCTTCGAAGTAGACCCGCTGGCGCCACAGCCGCTCGACCGGGACGTTGGTAGCCCCGTCGCCACGTACTAGTGCGGTAAGACCGTCCTCTACGCGGGTCGGATCTTCGTCTGTTGAAACCATCTCGCCGAGGGCGTGAAACGTCATCTCTCCTTGAGCGGTACGTACGCGGTCCAACGGCGAGAGCGAGCCGGCGAGGCCGGTCAGGCGCTCGGATGCCAAATCAGGACGAGTGACATGGGGGTCACCAGCGATCCGGCGCACCGCCTCAGTCGCTCCGCTTGCGTCCCGCAACCATCCGTCAACTTCCAGATCGCTAACTCGTCCGAGACCGGATCGACGCAGACCTATCAACAAGGGCGACCGCTCTGCCGTGTTGGCTTCCAGGCCCCCTCCGAGCAACCTCGTGAAGTAACCCTCATTTGCGACGAAGGCACTCTCGCCTAGGTCTCGCACCCCGGCCTTCACATCGTCACAGCCATTCGAGCCGACGATCGCCCAGGCCAGGATGGCCAGGACCTCCCTCAGCGTCGGCACGGCCTCGCCACTCGCGAGACGCACAAGAGTCCGCAGTTGCTCGCGTACGTCTGCACGGCGCAGCTGCTCGGCGTTGCTCCGCATGGGACATCCACCGGCCAGGGAAGGACATCCGTCGCAACCCGCCCAGAGGTCTTCGCGAGTGACGTAGTCCAGGACTTGATTCCACATCCGATCGCCTGTCGGACGCTGGCGGTTCACGTTCACGATGGTCAACCCATCGCTCGCTGCGGCGCCGCTACGCAGCGCCGCTTCGAGAACGCCAGCCGTCTCAGAATCAACTTGAACATCCCCGAACGCATCACGCAGAACGCCTTCGTTGGCACAGATGAGCGTCTGGGATTCTCCGTGAGACAGCACGAGCCGCAGTGTGCGAGCGCGTGCCTCGGCGTTCGGCAAGCCCGAAAGGTCTTTGATCACATGTTGCCCAGAAGCGACCTCGACGAGTTCATCGGACTCCGGGAGTTCGCCACCAGCCGCTTTGCAGTAGGCCTCCGCGATAGCGGTTTTTCCGGTGCCTGCGTTGCCGGTGAGGATCACGATCCCCGGTGCTGCGCTCCGCGCCCATCTGGAAACAAAGCCCGAAAGCTTAGTCGCGATGTCGTCGCCAAGAGCGGACGCCATGTCGGCGAAGTGCTCGCGGTAGGCGCCAGACTGATCGGCAGAGAACACCGATAGTGACCTGAGGGCCGATACAACCGGCGCTTCGGAGGGGAGGTCTCCATCGACTGTCACGAGGCAGCTTTCTTTGTCGTACTTTCAAGGAGTACTCGGCGTGACGGTGGCAGGCCCTTCCGGGCGGCCGCTAGCTCCGCACCGGTTCGAGCGGGAACGCCGGCTGCCTTCAATGCTTCGCTGAGGGCACCCACTATGACTTCCGCAGCCTTCGGCGGAACTGCGTTCCCGATCTGCCGCCGGACACGTGGGTAAGCAGATCGACGATCGCGCTCTTCTCTACCAAACTCGAATACGAAGTCGTCTGGGAACGACTGCAGGCGGGCCTTCTCGCGATTAGACAGCCGTCGTGGCTCGATGTGGTGATAGCCATGCGTTCCACCGCCACCGCCGGCGATGACGGTGTACGAGGGCTTGTTGGGGTCGAGACGCCGGTACACATGACTGATGAGGCCCTTAACTGCAAGCGGGTGCCCGGCTGGAACCGCTTCGAAGTTAGCCCCTTGTGGAATCAGTTTCAGACGCTCAATTACGTCGTTGGAGTCGAGTCCAACCTCATGGTTCGGCGCTCCCAAAGCAATCGGGTCAACGTCCAGCACATCATGAACTGTCCGTGGTTTGCCCTGGAACGGCGCAGGGATGATCGGTGGTCGGATGCCGAGGTCGCGACGGACTCCGATCACGATCAGCCTCTCTCGGTGCTGCGGCACCCCGAGGTCTGCCATGTCAACTACCTGTGCGCTGATGTCGTAGTGAACACCTCGCCCGCCCGATCGAATGTCCCCCGAAACGAAGCTGCTCGGCGACTTCAGTGCGTGTCTTACCAGCGTCCAAGCGACTCCCTTGTTCGCGCTGAGGAGGCCAGGGACGTTCTCGAGCACAAATCCCGCTGGCTGAAGCTCGTGAAGAAACCGGGCGACCTCACGGAAGAGGTTGCCTCGGGCAGTCATCAGCCCGTCGTGGTTCCAGAGGGTTGAGTAGTCCTGGCAGGGTGGCCCTGCGAGAAGGATGTCGCACGCAATGTCGGGTACGTCGGTCGTCGTGATGTCACCCTCGACGATGTGCTTCCCAAGGTTTCGTCTGTAGGTCTCGACTGCCCAGTGCTCGTTGTCGATGGCCCAGACGACCTTGGCAGTGTCCGAAGCCTCTGCTCCCAGGTCCATGCCTCCGCACCCGGAGAACAGAGACATTGCTGCGTAACGCTTGGGCCTGACCACTCGATGTCCTCTCATCTTCGACTCCGACGCACCTTAGCCAGCACCGTAAGCGCGACAGCACGTGTGCTGCCGTCGCCACGGCGAGGTTGATGACACCAGCTTGTGTTCTCAACCTAGAGCGACGCACCGACACTCCAGCCGTGTCGTCCGAAGCATCGGCTGCAGCCTGAGCGAGGACCGCGCTCCGACTGCTCCATGACGAAAGAAGTCGCCTCGTCCATCTGCGGACGTGACATGCAGGGAGGGTGCTCCGGAGCGTCAATCGAGGAGCCGATGGAGCTGCCGCGCCCCATCACTCCCCAACATCGCCAACTCGTTCTGTGCCCGAGCTGCAAGACCTAGAGGAGTCACGCCATCTCGAACGTCAGACACCGCATAGACAACTCGATCCAGCCCCGCAGCTACAAGGATCGGGACTGATCGCATCGTCATCGGTAGAACAACCGAGTCGAACCGTCCTCCATGTAGTAGGAGGTTGCGCTGCTGGTACAGCCGGCGGAAGGAAGCCTTCAGGTAGCTCTCGACACGGCGAAGCACTTCCGGGTCATCAACAATGGATTGCAGACGGAGCACCGCAGCGCCGTCCTCGGCTGTCAGCGACGGCAGTGGCTGCTTTGAAGAGATGGCAACGAACAGATGATCGAGACGAACACCGAAAGGTTGACTGTCGTCGCGCAGGTCCTCTGAAACGGGGCCTTCGAGCTTGGCCATACGTGTCGCGAGATCCGTAAGTTCAGCTCGGACATATCCAGCTGCAACGACGGCTGCCATGCGATCAGCAGCGAGCGTGCCCTTGTCAGCTGCGCGCCCCAACAGCCCTTCTACTGCCGCCCAGATCGCAGCTACTGACGCCCATGAAGTAGAGGTGTCGACCGCTGCCAACAGCTCGAACGCATCATCTAGGTCCCGGGCGCTGGACCCGCGCGTCTTCGGAATCAACAGTCCATGGCGAGCAATACCAGTCACCAGGACGTCTTTTTGCTGTCGCGACTTGAGGGGCCGCCACTTACCGTGCACGGAATCCAGCACCATGGCCCAGCCCGCCGCGCTCACGGTTTTCGAGGTGAGACCGACAACCGCGCGAGCTGCCAACCTCCGAACGTCGATGTCTGCCGCTGCGACTGCCGACCAGGGCTCCCTAGCGACCACATCGAACACGAGCGAACCTGCGCCCCTTCGACCAGGAGGTTTCTCGAGCCCACGGGCCGCCAGGAAATCCTCGGTGGCTTCGGCGGTGCGGAATCGATCGCCTGCTGCGTCCGCGACCTCACCCGGGAGGGACTGAAAGGGGACAAGTACCTGAAATGGGCGAGCGTCCTCGGTACACATCTCGTCGGCCAACTCGAGTAGATCTGCCAACGGCTTGTCGGCCTTGGCGTCAAGCCATCCATAGACATGGTCGGCCGCAAACCCTGCATCTAGTAGATGCGCTGCTACGAGTCGAGCGAGAAGCTCCGCGTCCTCGAGTTGAACATCGCCTTGCCTGACCGCACGTGCCCAACGACGTAGATAGCCACGCTCGGCTCGTCGGATCAGTTGAAGCAGCGAGTCAGCAACGTGATCTTGGTATAGGCCTCGTTGCTTGTCGGGACCAGTAGCGAGGATTGTCGTCATCGCGTCGCGGGTTGCTTGCGACCCGATCCCTACGTCGCGCTCTACCTGCTCTCTCGCTGAGGCGCATACGAACGTGAGCCCTTCGACGTTCATCGCACCTGACCTGAAGCCGTCTGCATACTCCAGGACTTCTCGCAGGGCGAGTATCGTTCCTGCCTGCCAGAGCGATCGATGCCACGGCGTCTTGGCTCCGACCAACTCGCGGAGCCTGGTGGGCACGAGATCCGCGACACTCGAGGGTTGTGTCGACACCCGCGTAGGCTAGTGTATGTACACGGGCTTAGCGGTCCGGGAAACTCAGACGGGAGTCGCCTTCGGGCCGCTCCCGTCTTACTTTTTCCTTCGGTGTGCGGCAGTGGGCCAGATCGAGGTGGAGTGCGGGGCCACCCGGTTCCACCCGGGGGCCCCGCACCGCCCACAGCCATGTCGCCAATCCTGCTGAGCATCTTTAACGCAGGGTGGCTAGGTATAGGTCGACGGGTACACGACCTTCTGAGAGCTGAAGACCCCTCATCGATCACGTCCGCCAACTAGTTGACCCGCTGGCTACGGGATCTAGTTGTTGCGGATGAGTCGCTGCGAACGTCTCTGAGACCTACGGTAGACCCACAACACGCTCGAGACAGCTCGGCTAAGCGCCGTCGACAGTTGTCACACACGGAGCGTCGTGGTTGTGGCCCACTCGGTCAACCAGTTGTTGCTATGTTGGTCGTGCCCTTCGGACCAAGTCAGTCGGCCGTAGTGTGGAGAAGCATGTAGGATCTACGTAGATCGGGTAAGCCCTCTGGAGGAACCGTGTCAGCAGGACCCGTTCAAGACCATCAGCATCGAGTGCCAGACTGGTCATTGGAAGCGGCACGAGCACTGGCTCAAGCTTCGGGCCGGCGGGACGAGATCCCTATTCGTAACTCGTTCGTACGTAACGACGACCCCGCTGTGGCCCCACCCCTAGCGAACCTGATTTCGACTGGCGGGCGGGGCGGTGCGGTGGCCATCAAGCTATATGTGGCACTGATCTGGCGCTGTTCGGGCGAGCCGCACAACACTGACATCCTGGCCCGTCGCTGGGCGGCTCTTCTCGGACTGGAAGAGCCCAACACCCTAGGGGCGAGGCGGATCACGACTGCTCTGAACAGTCTGGAGCAGGCGTCGCTAGTACGGCTTGAGCGACGGCGCGGCGACTCGACAATCGTGACCTTACGCGAGGAATCCGGGACCGGTGCGGAGTACGTCCTTCCTTCGACGGCTCACAGTCGAGGCACGGAGGCTACGCAGTCTTCCCACCGCTACTTCAAGCTGCCATTGAAGCTGTGGACTCATGGCCACATTCAGGGGATGTCCGCTGCTGCAATTGCGATGACGATGGTCCTGACTGAGGAGCGCAACGTCGACGGCCGCCCGACTTGGTGGAGTACCGAGCGGTTCCCGCAGCTCTTCAATCTGACACCCTCGATTCGCTCACGGGGAACTGCTGAGCTGGCAGAGAAAGACCTGATCGTCGTACGCAAGCAACTTGTCGACAGTTCGACCAATCCTGCGGCCAGCTTCTCGAAGCAAAGGGTCCGGAATCTCTACCAGCTAGCCGGAGATGCGCGACCGCTCGCGATGATTGAGAAGCAGGAGGAAGCAGCGAAAGCGCGACGGGATGACGCACCAAATCGCTCGGGGAAGAGGAAACTCAAGCCGAAGACCTAGCTGCCTATCAGAACACGAGCTTCGTCCTCGACGCGTAGGCGATATAGGGCATCTCGACCAATGAAGTCAGACAAGATAACAACGCCGGATCACCGCAACGTCAAGGGCTCGAACGGGGCGAGGGTGGCCCCTTAAGCCAGCGATCCGAGAAGGGGGCCCGGTTCAGCCAACCTGATTCGTTCGGCCAGATCGCTACCGGCTTCGCGATCGCTGGGAAGTCCAAGTCGGGCTCGCGCTACGCCGCGCCACGCGAAATGCCAGATCCCCTGATCATCTTGAACCTGCCACTCAGCAACGTAGGTCACTTCATCGTCTCCGTATCCAAGTGCAGCGACCATGACCCGTTTCGGGTGCCCGTCCCAGATCAAGCAACGCGTCGACGAGAAGTCGAACTCCCAATCTTCGGGCCACATGTCGTCGTAGTTGTCGAGAAGTCCCGTCAGCTCACTGTTTGAGTCTCCACTGTCGCCCGGGGGGCCGAGATCCCGTAGAGGCCGGTGGATCAGAGCGATCGAATCACTCGCGATCGCCTCCGGTCCCTTACGAGCGCGGTTGTAGTAGGTCCATTCAGCGATCGACATTCCGCCGGGAGCCTTGGCCGACTTCCGCGAGGACCTCAACTCATGCCCAGCCTGTTGCCCAAGCCAGAGGGCTAGCTCCCGGGCGAACTCCGACATTGAGGGGCGCTCACGGATGTCATCGGAGGTTGCGATCTCGAGGAGCCGAGCGAGGCTCAGCGCGACGTCGCCAGACACCGGAACGAGCGAAGTTACGTCACGTGAGGTGGAGAGGGGACCGTCTGGGGGATAGGTGCTGTGCGCTGCCAGGGCCCAAAGGCACTTAGCGAGAGAAAAGACGTCCGCCGGGAACGGATCTGTCTCGTCTGTCCATTCACGTACCTCGGGCGCCATAAAATGAGCGGGCCCCAAACCGCCGCCAAGACGCGTTTCCGCCTCGCGTTCCGGCCAGGTTGCGATTCCGAAGTCACCGATCACCGCACGACCGTCCGACCAGAAGAGGTTCGGCGGCTTTAGGTCTCTATGCGCGATCCCGTGCGCCTCCCTGACACGTACGAGGGTCAGAGCAAGACTATGGATTGCGCGCACAACTTCGACTAGGTCTGGATCACTGAAGTGGTCCGCAAGCAGGACTGCTCTAGGGGTCACCATCCACTGGGGCGATGTGTTTCCGTCACTGTCAAGCAGGCGAAGAATCCCAGGGTCGCCACTAAGTAGGCGCATGCCCCGCACCTCGTCGCGAAATCTCTTCGACTGGTACGACCACGACCTTCGCGCGTCTCGCGACGTCTTCAGCACACCCTGGGTGCCTTGCTTAGATACGAACCAGACATGCCGAGCCCCAGGAACGGATCGATTGAGCCTCCAGCCACTGATCCGGGCTCCGGCCTCGAGGTTGAGTGGCGACGACTTATCCATCCCGACGCATCCTGCCATCGACGCAGCGAGTCTCACCGGCAACCTCGCCCATTGGCTGAGGCTAGACCCGGTTTGAGGTTCAGGAGAGGTCGTGCCCCTCAAGCTCGCGAGCATCTCAGGTCGCCCATTGGAATACACGAGGTCCGTGCTTGGTAGCTGGGCCTCGACGCGCCTCGGCAACCGCTGGAAACCTCCGCTCCGAACTAGAAGACCCGGGTCCGTGCATAGACCTCTACTCATTCGGGTGCCAGTTGTGTGTACCGATGCCGCTACACGGGTAGCGCGCATTGTCGATCACTGCGACCTGAGCGCTGCCGTCGCTGCAGGGCTTGCACTCCACTCGCCAGTTGGCCGGGTCCCAGGCCCTCGACGGATCGAGCGACCTAGCGACGATGTGCCCGCACCGTCCGATGTGTCCCGCCGGTACGGCCCGGTGGCGGCTTATCGATGAAGTCGCCACGATGCTGCACGGGCCGCGCGCGTACCCGGTGACGCCGCACCGACGCACATTGGCGCCCTGGTCGACGTCGGAGTCGATCCTGGATGTCTGCGCTCATGTCCACTTCATCGCCCGCGTGCTCGATCTGATTGAGGTTCGAGATGCAGATGCCCGTTCGAATTCGCGTGCTCATGCCGTGCTTTCAAGTTCCTCGACTAGTGCGCGCAGTCTCGGGACTGCGCTAGCCGGGTCCTGGGGGTGCTGAAGAGTCAGCCCTCGCAGTGCCATCTCAATCGGGTGGCCTTGCTCGATCATCCGGTCGAGGAGACGGTCGAGGTCCTGGAGGGCCGAGACGTGTCGGTCGGCGTCGTCGAGCGTGTCGACACCGAACTCGACGGCCAGGGCCATCACACCCGGATCGACCTCGACCTCGAGCGTCTGGACCTCGCCGACGTCGCCAACCCGACCACGGACTGACGAGGCGTGAGCCTCGTCTCCCAGGAGATCGCCAACGGAGGAGCGCAGCGACGACGGCGGAGACAAGGGCTCTCGCGCGTCTTCATCTAGGTGCTGTCCTGATTCCTTGTGCTCAACAGGCACTGACTCCGGAACTCTATGGACCTGATTGGTACTTAGAGGGTCCCCCACGCTGAAGTCACTTGGACTCACGGTGAAGTCACCCGACCTCACTGTGAGGTGGCCTGACTTCATCATGACGTCAGGTGACCTTGTGATGAGGTCAGGTGACTTCACCGTGACGTCATGCGTATAGAGGCGGTGGACCTCGACGAAGAAGCGGTTTGCCCACTGCGACTCATCGTTTCGACGGTTCTCCTCGGTCGTCACGAAGCCCAGGTCGCGCAACTCGCGCAGCACGGTCGCGGTGTTCTTCCGGTTGCTGCGTGTGTCCTCGCCGTAAAGGTCGCGCGCGAGGGTTCCCGTGCGGAGCGTCCATCCGCTGCCGTCGAACGGCATGTATGTCAGGAGGGCCGCCAGGAGTCGTTGCTGTCGACTGGTAAGTCCTGGGTGGCCAAGAGCTGCGCGGAGGTCCTGCATTCGAGCGTTGAGCCTTGAACTCGGGTTCGTGGTGGCCGATGTAGTCATCGCTGGCATTTCTCTCTTTCGTGTTGGCCATGCCCCCGGCCGTCTCACCGGCGCGGGGGCGTTCTCTGTCCTGATCGACACAGACGCCCGTATGTATGACTTCGGCAATACAGGAGGCCCACCCCGCGCGGTGCGGGATGGGCCTCGGGAGCCTCGGTGTCGCGCTGTTTGTGCAGGTCAGCGGCTGTTTGTAGGATCTGGTCCTACGTTCTGTCAGGCCGTCTCCTGGGCCTCCCGCGCGTCCCAGGTGGCGCGGTCGTCGGCCGCGTCGGCTTCGGCGTCATATGGGTCCGGCCGCCACTCGACCAGGACACGCGCGGGGTCCAACTTCCGGCCGACTCGACCACGCACGATGCGCAGCGACTCGACCTGACCGACCAGGACCGCTCGGCGCTCGTCGTCGTCCTCGGCCTGGTCCCAGGCGAGCGCAACCGTCTGCCCAGTGATGCGCCACCGTCGCGAGGTCCTGGGCGTGATCGAGCGGGCAGCGGTCCGCGCGGCCGCCAGTTCGGTCATGCGTTCGCTCAGCGCGGCAATGTCGGCGCCCTCTCGCGTCATCGCCGAGGCCGTGGCGTCGATTGCGGCTTGCACGTCGGCGACGGCCGCGCCGTTGTCCTTCGTGACTTCCTCGACCTCGACCAGGTCCACCGACCCGCGCTCCTCGAGCATCCGGCCGACGACGTGATCCCTGAGTTGCGCCGTCGCGATGGTCATCGAGCAAGCCGGGCAGACCAGGGCCTCGCGCTCGTTCTTCCTGGTGCGGTGCATGAGCTGGTCACATTGCCCGCACCTCACCAGGCGGGAGAAAAACGGAGATGTCGAGGTCTGCGTCGAGCGGGGGCGCTCTCGGGCGTCGAGAAGCGAGATTAGGCGCCGGTGGTCGGCGGCCGAGAGGATTGCCACCTCGGTGTCGATGACGGGCATGCCGGAACGGTCACGCTTCACTTCGGGACCGCGCTTCTTCGATGAGGCGCCGAGGCTGGTTGAGGGATTGTCGAGCCGCATGCCAGCAAGCACCGGGTTCCTGAGCAGACCGGCGACCGTCGAGAAGTGCCACCCACCACCCTTGCGGTTCGCAGAGGGTGGTAGCGGCGCGCCCTCGGCGTCGAGCCAAGAGCAGACGGCCTTGACGGTCTTGCCGTCCAGGATCATCTGAGCGGCCGTCTTTACGTAGCCGATGCGCTCGGGGTCCTGGGCCAGGTATAGGCCGGCGCCACGCCTTTCAGACATCCATCCGTAGGGAAGTCGGCCACCGGTGACACGGCCGTCTGCTCGCAGCTGCGCGCGGGATGCCCGGACACGGGCCGAGATCGCCTCGGCCTCCATTTGCGCGAACACGGCCAGGATCGTGGCGAACGCGCGCCCTTGGCCGCTGGTCATGTCGACGGGGTCCTCGACGGCTGCCAGGGCGGCGCCTCTCGCTTGTAGTGCGCGGTCGGCGTTCAGGAAGTCGAGCGTTGACCGGGACAGTCGGTCGATCTTCCAGATGAGGGCGACGTCGAAGGCATCGGGAGAGTCGAGCAAGGCTCGCCAGCCCGCGCGGTCCTCGGGCCGGTTCCTGGTGGCGGAGACGCCGTCGTCGACGTACTCCCCGACGACCTCCCATCCGCGCGCTTCGGTGAGGCTTCGGCCAGCCTGGAGTTGCCGAGCGACGGAGACGGACTCCTCGGAGGCGAGGGAGATTCGGGCGTAAAGAGCGGCGCGCTTGGTCACGCCTCCAAAGTACCTGTTTGGGCAGTTCTAGGTCCTGCCCGTCACCATCCTGTTCGCGTTCTGGCCCGGCTTCGTCGGGCTCTCCCTCACTGTCTGACCCGCACCACCGTCCCGCCCATCTCGGAAAGGCCCACCACCATGGGGAACGTCAACGACCTGCTGGTCCGCATCTACGTGCACCTGCTCGCCCCCGACCGCGACAAGGAGCGCGGCGACGTGCCGGGCTGGGTGCTGATCACCGTGATGAGCGCGACGATCGTGGCGGCGCTGGGGGCCATCGCCAAGCCGCAGCTGTCCGCGATGCTCGAGGCCGCGCTCAACAAGGTGCAGTAGTGGCCGCGACCGGCGCCCCGGCCCGTCGCCGCGACGACGACGGGGCGGCGGTGGTCGACTTCGTGCTGGTGCTCGTGGTGCTGGTCCCGCTGGTGCTCGGCATCCTCCAGCTCGCGCTGGTCCTCCACGTGCGCAACACCCTGGCCTCGGCGGCCGCCGAGGGCGCGCGGTACGCCGCGGTGCAAGGACGCGGCCCCGGCGACGGCGAGGCACGCACCCGCAGCCAGATCGACGGCGCGGTCTCGGGCCGGTTCGCCGACGACATCACCGTGCGCCGGATCGTGGTGGGCGGGGTGTCGACCATCGAGGTCGTCGTCCGCGCGAAGGTGCCGGCGCTCGGTCTCGGCGGACCCGCCGTTCAGGTCGAGGTCGAGGGCCACGCCGTGCAGGAGCTGCCGTGAGCGCCGGCCCGCGGCGGGTCCGCGACGACCGGGGGAGCGCGATCGTCGAGACCGTGTGGCTCGGCGTGCTGCTGCTCGTCCCACTGGTCTACGTCGTGCTGTCGGTCTTCGAGGTCCAGCGCGGTGCCTTCGCCACCACGACCGCGGCGCGCTCGGCCGCGCGGGCGTTCGCCCTGGCCCCCGACGACGCCGCCGGACAGCGCGCGGCGACCGCCGCGGCCGCCCAGGCCCTGGCCGACCAGGGCCTCGAGGGGATGCCGGTCGCCGTCCGGATCACCTGCACGCCGTACGCCGACTGTCACAGCGGCACCTCGGTCATCAGCGTGCGGGTCGCGACCCGGGTCGACCTGCCGCTGCTGCCCGACATGCTCGGCAGCGGCACGCCGTCCTTCGCCCTCGACGCCACCCACACCGTGCCCATCGGCCGCTACCAGGAGATCACCGGTGGCGCGGCGCCGTGAGGGGAGCCGTCGCGACGAGCGCGGCTCGGTGACGCCACTGATCATCGGGTTCGCGGCGATCCTGCTGCTGACCATCGCGGTCGTCGTCGACGCAAGCACTGCGTTCCTGCGTCGCCAGGGACTGGCGACCCTGGCCGAGGGGGCGGCCCTGCAGGGCGCCGACCTCGGTGCCGAGGGCACCGAGGTCTACGACGGCGGGCTGGGCGACCAGCCGCTGCGGCTCACCGAGTCGGTCGCGCGCGCGGCGGTCGCGGACTACCTGCGCGACGTCGGCGCCTACCGCGACCATCCCGGTCTGACGTTCTCGGTGGCCGTCGACGGCGCGCGGATCGAGGTCAGCATCACCGCCGCCGCCGACTTCCCGCTCGCCGTCCCCGGTGTGGCGTCCGGCGCGCGGGTCACCGGCACCGGCTCCGCGGTCGCCGACCCGGAGTGACCCCTATGACGAAACTCCCACTCCTCGTACGAACCTTCGTGGCTGAAGTGGGAGTTTCACCGCTTCAGCGGTGAAACTCCCGCCGTCGTCACCCCGGACCCGCTTGTGAGTGAGCGCTCACTCACCTACGCTCGCCGGGTGAGTCCCCGTGCCCCCGCGATGAGCCCGACCGACCGGCGTGACGTGCTGGTCGATGTCACCCTGCGGCTGCTGCGCGAGCACGGCCGCGACGTGACCACCAAGCAGATCGCCGAGGCCGCCGGGGTCGCCGAGGGCACGATCTTCCGCGTGGTCGAGACCAAGGACGAGCTGGTCGAGGCCGCGATGGCCCGCGCGTTCGAGCCCGGCGACCTGGTCGCGCGCATCGAGGAGATCGACTCCGGGCTGCCCTTCGAGGCGCGGCTGGTGACGCTGGTGGCGATCCTGCAGCAGCGCTTCCGGGCGACCTTCGCCCTGATGCAGAAGGTCGGACTCGTGCGTCCGCCCGACCACGTCCACGACAGCCCAGAGGCCGTGGCGTGGCGCGAGCGGCTGCGGCTGCTCATCCACGGCGTGGTCGGCCCCGACGCCGACCGCCTGGCGTGGCCCGTCGACGAGTTCGTCCACGTCCTGCGCCTGCTCACCTTCGCCGGCAGCCACGAGCACATCGCCGACGGACACCTGCTGACCCCCGAGCAGATCGTCACCACGGTCCTGCACGGACTCGCCCGCCCCTGCATCCCGACCGACGAGGAGACCCCCTGATGCTGATCCGACTCCTGCGCGAGCGGCTGCCGGCCTACCGGCCGTGGCTGCTGGCCGTCGTCGCCCTGCAGTTCGTGAGCGTGCTCGCGATGCTCTACCTGCCCAGCCTCAACGCCCAGATCATCGACGAGGGCGTCGCGGTCGGCGACACCGGCGTCATCGTCCGGCTCGGCGCGATCATGCTCGGCGTCTCGCTGCTGCAGATCGCCGGCTCCGTCGGAGCCGCCTGGTACGGCGCCCGCACCGCCATGGCGTTCGGCCGCGACCTGCGCGCCGACCTCTTCGGCCGGGTCGGCACTTTCTCGGCCCGCGAGCTGCAGGACTTCGGCGCCCCGTCGCTGATCACCCGCGGCACCAACGACGTCACCCAGGTGCAGATGCTGGTGCTGATGGCCTGCCTGATCGCCGCGTCGTCGCCGATCATGATGGTCGGTGGCGTGGTGATGGCGCTGCGCGAGGACGTCGGCCTGGGCTGGATCCTCGCCGTGGTCGTGCCGGCGCTCTTCCTCTCGGTCGGCTTCGTGATCTCGAGGATGGTGCCGAGCTTCCGGCTGATGCAGGGCCGCATCGACGAGGTCAACCGCGTGCTGCGCGAGCAGATCACCGGCATCCGCGTCGTGCGCGCCTTCGTCCGCGAGCCCCACGAGAAGCAGCGCTTCGGCAAGGCCAACGACGACCTCACCGAGGTCGCGGTGCGCGCCGGGCGCTGGATGGCCACGATGTTCCCGCTGGTGATGCTCGTGGTCAACGTCGCCAGCGTCGGCGTCATCTGGTTCGGCGGCCACCGCGTCGACTCGGGCCAGATGGGCGTCGGCGCGCTGACGGCGTTCCTCAGCTACCTGATGCAGATCCTGATGTCGATCATGATGGCGACCTTCATGCTGATGCAGGTGCCCCGCTCGGCGGTGTGCGCCGACCGGATCATCGAGGTCCTCGACACCGAGTCGTCGGTCGTGCCGGCCGCCGAGCCGGTCACCCCCGACCCCGCGCGGCGCGGCGAGCTCGACCTCGACGGCGTCACGTTCTCCTACCCCGGTGCGGAGTCACCCGTGCTGGCCGACGTCTCGCTGCACGCGCGGCCCGGCCAGACCGTCGCCGTCATCGGCTCCACCGGCGCCGGCAAGTCGACGCTGGTCAACCTGGTGCCGCGGCTCTTCGACGCCACCTCCGGCACCGTGCGCGTCGCCGGCGTCGACGTGCGCGACCTCGCACCCGACGTGCTGTGGGACCAGATCGGCCTGGTGCCCCAGAAGGGCTACCTCTTCTCCGGCACCATCGCCTCCAACCTGCGCCACGGCAAGGTCGACGCCACCGACGACGAGCTGTGGGCCGCGCTCGAGGTCGCCCAGGCCCGCGACTTCGTCGAGGACCTGCCCGACGGCCTCGAGTCCAAGGTCGTTCAGGGTGGCACCAACTTCTCCGGCGGCCAACGGCAGCGGCTGGCCATCGCGCGCGCCGTCGTACGACGCCCCGGGATCTACCTCTTCGACGACTCGTTCTCGGCGCTCGACCTGGCCACCGACGCCCGGCTGAGAGCAGCGCTCGCGCCGGTGACGACCGAGGCGACGGTCGTCGTCGTCGCCCAGCGCGTCTCGACCATCCGCGACGCCGACGAGATCCTCGTGCTCGAGGACGGCCGCGTCGTCGGCCGCGGCACCCACCCCGAGCTGCTCGCCACCTGCAAGACCTACCAGGAGATCGTCGGCTCCCAGCTCTCCGCCGAGGAGGCGATGGCATGACCCAGCCCACCCACGGTGACAAGCCGTCGAAGAAGGAGCACGTCCTCGAGGCCACCGAGCGCATCGAGGCCCCGACCGGCGGTCCCGGCCGCGGCCCGATGGGCGGCGGCATGGTCGGCCAGAAGGCCATGGACTTCGGTCCCTCGGCCAAGCGGATGATGCGCCGGATGAGCCCCGACAAGGTCCCGGCGCTGTTCGTCGTGGGCATCACCGTCGCCAGCGTCGCGCTGATGTCGGTCGGCCCGCGGATCCTCGGCCACGCCACCGACCTGGTCTTCAACGGCTACATCGGCCGCCAGTTCCCGGCCGGCACCCCCGAGTCGGCGCTGCCCGACGCCGTCCAGGGCCAGGACGTCGTGCCCGGCGCCGGCGTCGACTTCGGCGCCGTCGGGCGCACCCTGCTGGTCGTGCTCGCGATCTACGCCCTGGCCTCGCTGCTGGGCTGGCTGGCCGGCTACGTCCTCAACGGCGTCGTGCAGCGCACCGTGCGCCGGATGCGCCAGGACGTCGAGGACAAGATCAACCGGCTGCCCCTCGGCTACTTCGACCGCTCGCCGCGCGGCGAGCTGCTGAGCCGCGTCACCAACGACATCGACAACGTCTCGACCACCCTGCAGCAGACGATGAGCCAGCTGCTCACCTCGTTGATGACCGTGGTCGCAGTGCTGGCGATGATGCTGTGGATCTCTCCGCTGCTCGCCCTCGTCGCCCTGGTCAGCGTGCCGGTCTCGCTGCTGGTGACCCGCGCGATCATGAAGCGCTCCCAGAGCCAGTTCGTGGCCCAGTGGCGGCGTACGGGCAAGCTCAACGCCCACATCGAGGAGACCTTCTCGGGCCACTCGCTGGTCAAGGTGTTCGGTCGCCAGGACGCCGTGCAGGAGGAGTTCGACCGGCAGAACGCCGAGCTCTACGACGTCAGCTTCCGCGCTCAGTTCGTCAGCGGCCTGATCATGCCGTCGATGATGTTCATCGGGAACCTCAACTACGTCGTCGTCGCCGTCATCGGTGCGCTGCGGGTCGCCAGCGGCTCGCTCACGCTGGGCGAGGTGCAGGCGTTCGTGCAGTACACCCGCCAGTTCACCCAGCCGCTGACCACCGTCGCCTCGATGGTCAACCTGCTGCAGTCGGGCGTCGCGTCGGCCGAGCGGGTCTTCGAGCTGCTCGACGCCGACGAGGAGGTCTCCGAGGTGACCTCGTACGACGGCGCGAAGGGCCCCGTGCGCGGCGAGGTCGCCTTCGAGCACGTGTCGTTCTCCTACACCGAGCAGCCGCTGATCACCGACCTCTCGCTGGTCGCACGCCCCGGTCAGACCGTCGCCATCGTCGGCCCCACCGGCGCCGGCAAGACCACCCTGGTCAACCTCGTGATGCGCTTCTACGAGATCGACGCCGGCCGCATCACCATCGACGGCACCGACATCACCGACCTGCCCCGGTCGGTGCTGCGCGGGCGGATCGGGATGGTGCTGCAGGACACCTGGCTCTTCGAGGGCACGATCCGCGACAACATCGCCTACGGGCGTCCCGGCGCCACCGACGAGCAGGTGCTCGAGGCCGCCCGCGCGACCTACGTCGACCGCTTCGTGCACTCGCTGCCCGACGGCTACGACACGGTCGTCGACGAGGAGGGCTCCAACCTGTCGGCGGGGGAGCGGCAGCTGGTGACCATCGCGCGGGCGTTCCTCACCGACCCGGCGCTGCTGATCCTCGACGAGGCGACCTCCTCGGTCGACACCCGCACCGAGCTGCTGCTGCAGCACGCGATGGCCGCGCTGCGCAGCGACCGCACGTCGTTCGTCATCGCCCACCGTCTGTCCACGATCCGCGACGCCGACCTGATCCTGGTGATGGAGGACGGCGCGATCGTCGAGCAGGGCACCCACACCGAGCTGCTCGCGGCCGACGGCGCCTACGCGCGGCTCTACCAGGCGCAGTTCGCGGCGACCGGCTGACGGGGTTTCGAGGCTCGCTGCGCTCGCACCTCAACCACCGTGCCGTCCGGCCCCTCCGGTGAAGCGCGACGCGCCGTCGAGCGTCTCGCCCGAGGCCATCGTGTCGAGGCCGAGCATCCACTCGTGCCGCATCGCGTCGTCCTCGGACCGGCCCCACTGCTCGATCGCGGAGCGGCGGTCGTTGCGCAGGCACTGCTGGGGGAGCGCGGCGAGGTCGTGGGCCAGCGCGACGGCGGTGCGCAGCGCGTCGCCGGGCTCGGTGACCCTGTTGACCAGGCCGATCCGCTCGGCCTCGACACCGTCGATGCCGCGGCCGGTGAGGATGAGGTCCATCGCCCGGCTGTGCCCGATCAGGCGGGGCAGGCGGACGGTGCCCAGGTCGATCAGCGGCACGCCGAACCGGCGGCAGTAGACGCCCAGCACGGCGTCGGACGCCGCGACCCGCAGGTCGGCCCAGAGCGCCAGCTCCAGACCGCCGGCCACGGCCGGCCCCTCGATCGCGGCGACGACGGGCTTGACGGTGCGCAGCCGGGTCGGACCCATCGGGCCCGGACCGTCGGCGCCGAGCACGACGTCCTGCCGGTCGCCCGCGGCCAGCGCCTGCAGGTCGGCGCCGGCGCAGAAGTAGCCGCCCGCGCCGGTCAGCACCAGCACGGCCACCTCGGGGTCGGCGTCGGCCGCCTCGACGGCCGCGAGCAGCGCGGCCGCGGTCGCGCTGTCGACGGCGTTGCGCCGCTCGGGGCGGTCGAGGGTCACGACCGCGACGGGGCCGTCGTACGACGTGGTGACGGTTGGTCGGGGGCGCTCACTCATAGGGGTTAGTTAAACCTCTTGTGGGCCGTGGTGGGCCGACCTACGCTCGTCGTACACGGAAAGGAGGTGGTCCTAAGCATGCATTCCCATAGGACAAGTGAGGTGGCTGCGCACTAGCAGCCCGGCATCACATCGGGCCACCGACACGACCCGATGAGGCTGCTGGTCAATCCACCGCAGTCACCCGACCCGCAGGCGAACCCGGACCATGTCCCCGGGGGCGGCCTCCAGATCCCCGGATCCGGAGGCCACGCCTGCGGGTTGTCCGTTTTTGCGCGGTCGCGGACGACGGTGGCCCCGGATAGTCCCTGACGACAATCACGGATCTGGTGCCCCGCGTCGTGATTTTCGCAGGGACTACCCCGGGTGACCCACCTCACGTTGGTTGTCACGGTCAACCAATCTGGAATAAGGTTGACCCCGACAACCTTCTAGTTCCCATGGAGCCAGCCACCGTGACCACGACCGACCCGTCAGTCCACACGTCCTCCGAACCCATGACGCACCGCGAGGTGCTCGAGGCGCTGAGCGGCCTGCTGCTCGCGATGTTCGTCGCGATGCTGTCGAGCACGGTCGTCACCAACGCGCTGCCGCGCATCGTCACCGACCTCGAGGGCTCGCAGTCCGGCTACACCTGGGTGGTCGTCGCGACCCTGCTGGCCATGACCGCCACGACCCCGATCTGGGGCAAGCTCGCCGACCTGTTCAGCAAGAAGCTCCTGGTCCAGAGCGCGCTGGTCATCTTCACCGCCGGGTCCCTGGTCTGCGCGTTCGCACCAAGCATGGGCGTGCTGATCGGGGGCCGGGTGATCCAGGGCCTCGGCGTCGGTGGCCTGACCGCCCTGGTGCAGGTCGTCATCGCCTCGATGGTGAGCCCGCGTGAGCGCGGTCGCTACTCCGGCTACATCGGCGCGGTCTTCGGCCTGGCCACCGTCTCGGGCCCGCTCATCGGCGGCCTGGTCGTCGACAGCCCCCTGGGTTGGCGCGGCTGCTTCTTCGTCGGCATGCCCTTCGCCCTGGCGGCCTTCGTCGTGCTGCAGCGCAAGCTCCACCTGCCGGTCGTCAAGCGCGAGGTGCACATCGACTTCCTCGGCGCCACGCTCATCGTCGGCGGCGTCAGCCTCCTGCTCATCTGGGTGTCGCTGGCCGGCTCCTCGTTCGCCTGGGCCTCCACCACCACCGCCGTCCTCGTCACCGCCGGCGTCCTGACCATCGCCGCCGCGCTCTACGTCGAGGCGAAGGTGGCCGTCGAGCCGATCATCCCGCTGCGCCTGTTCAAGGACCGCACCACCGCCCTGGCCACCACCGCGTCGGTCATGGTCGGCATCGCGATGTTCGGCGCGACCGTCTACCTCAGCCAGTACTTCCAGCTCGCCCGCGGCATGAGCCCGACCGAGGCCGGCCTGATGTCGGTCGCCATGGTCGGCGGGCTGCTCGTGTCGAGCGTCGTCAGCGGCCGCATCATCAGCAACACCGGCATCTGGAAGCGTTGGCTGGTCGGCGGGCTGGTGCTCGTCGTCGCCGGGCTCGCCCTGCTCGGCTCGATCGACGCCGACACCCCGCTGCCGGTCGTGGGCCTCTTCATGGCCCTGGTCGGCCTCGGCCTCGGTGCGACCATGCAGAACCTCGTGCTCGCCGTGCAGAACAACACCAAGCTCGAGGACATGGGTGCGGCCAGCTCGGTCGTCGCGTTCTTCCGCTCGCTCGGCGGCTCGATCGGGGTCTCGGCCCTGGGTGCGGTGCTCTCCACGCAGGTCGCCGACACCGTCCGCTCCGGCCTGGCCGCCATGGGCATCACCGAGACCAGCCACCAGAGCAGCTCGATCCCCGACCTCGCGGCCCTGCCGGCGCCCGTGCGCGACCTCTACGAGCACGCGTTCGGCACAGCCATCGGACACATCTTCCTGATCGCCGTGCCCTTTGCGATCCTTGCCCTCGTGTGCGTGCTGTTCATCAAGGAGGTCCCGCTGCGGACCACCATCGACGACCGCGATGAGCCCGTCGAGGCGGCGGGCGACGCGGTCGGCGAGCGCGGTGCCACCGTGCCCGTGCCCGCGCGGGGCGTGCGATGAGTCGTACCGACACCCTGCGTGACCTCGAGAGCGAGGTCGGCGTCCTGATCCGTCGCGTACGCCGCGTGATCGGCGAGCGGGCTCGGCTGGTCCACCCCGACCTGCAGCCCGCGTCGTACCTGATTCTCACGACCATCGCGCAGGGCGAGCCCGTGCGGGCCTCGGCGATCTCGGAGCTCTTCGAGGTCGACAAGGGAGCGATCAGCCGCCAGGTCAAGCACCTCGTCGAGCTCGAGCTGCTGACCCACGAGAAGGACCCCGCCGACGCCCGCGCCACCCTGCTCTCGGTCACCGACGAGGCCCGCACCCGCATGGCCGACGTCACCGAGCACCGACAGAAGCAGCTCGGCGAGAAGCTCGCCGACTGGTCCGACGACGACCTGTCGTCGTTCGTCGCCCAGCTCAGCCGCTACAACCGGGCCCTCAACGCGACCGACCCGCAGGCCTGAGCCACACCGCGGTGTCGGGCGGCAGCGACCCCGCGACGCCACCGGCGGCGTCGACCGGGCCGCTCGCGAGCAGCAGCTCACCCTCGGGCAGCGGCACCTCGGTGGTCCCGCAGTTGAGGACGACCGTGACGTCGCCCCGCTCGACCACCAGCACGTCGGCCTCGACGCGCACGTCGACCGCGTCGACCGCCGGCAGCTCGCGCCGCGCGGCCAGCGCGGCACGGTAGAGCTCGAGCGTCGACCCCTCGACCCCGGTCTGCGCCTGGACCGTCAGCCCCGCCCAGTCGAGCGGCTGCGGGATCCACGGCTGCAACGTGCCCGGGCCGAAGCCGTACGGCGGGGCGTCGCCCGACCACGGCACCGGCACCCGGCAGCCGTCGCGGCCGACCTCGCCGGTACGGAACCACGACGGGTCCTGCCGGTCCTCGGGGGCCACGTCGACCTGCTCGAGCCCGAGCTCCTCGCCTTGGTAGTGGTAGGAGGACCCCGGCAGCGCCAGCATCGTCAGGGTCGCGGCCCGCGCCCGGGCCAGGCCCTGCGCGCCCCCGCCGTAGCGCGTGACGTGGCGGACGACGTCGTGGTTGCTGAGCACCCACGTCGGGCTGGCACCGACGGGGTCCATCGCGGCGAAGGTGCTGGTGACCACGTCGGCGAACTCCTGCGCCGACCAGCCCGCCAGCAGCCACAGGAAGTTGAACGCCTGCTGCATCTCGTCGGGGCGCACGTAGGCCGCGATCGCCTCGGGGGTGCGGGCCCACGCCTCGGCGACGTCCATCCGGTCGCCGTCGTAGTCGGCGAGCACGCGGTGCCAGCGCCGGTAGACGTCGTGGGTCTCGGGCTGGTCCCACATCGGCTCGTCGAAGTCGGTGCGCGCGACCATCGACTCCTCGCGCACCCTGTTGGGGTCGCGGCCCTCGGTGCCCGGGGGCATCTCCTGGTCGCGCAGCGACGCCTCCTTGACCAGCCCGTGGGCGACGTCGACGCGGAACCCGTCGGCGCCCCGGTCGAGCCAGAAGCGCAGCACCGCCTCGAACATGTCGCCGATCTCGGGGTTGCGCCAGTCGAGGTCGGGCTGGGTGGTGTCGAAGAGGTGGAGGTACCACTGGCCGTCGGGCACCCGGGTCCACGCCGGGCCGCCGAAGACCGACCGCCAGTTGTTGGGCGGCTCGCTGCCGTCGGCCCCGCGCCCGTCACGGAACAGGTAGCGCGCCCGCTCGGGGCTGCCGGGCCCGGCGGCCAGTGCGGCCCGGAACCACGCGTGCTCGTCGGAGGTGTGGTTGGGCACCAGGTCGACGATCACCCTGAGGCCGAGCTCGTGCGCCCGGGCGATCAGGTCGTCGGCGTCGTCGAGGGTGCCGAAGAGCCGGTCGACGTCGAGGTAGTCGGCGACGTCGTAGCCGTGGTCGTGCTGCGGGGAGGTGTAGAACGGCGTGATCCACACGGCGTCGACGCCGAGGTCGCGCAGGTAGGGCAGCCGGCTGGTGATGCCGGGCAGGTCGCCGATGCCGGGGCCGCCGCCGCGCTCGCCGGAGGAGGCGAAGCTGCGCACGTAGACCTGGTAGACGACCGCGTCACGCCACCACTCGCGCCCTGGCGCGCTCACGCGAAGTCCTTCGGGTCCACCGCGAACCACACGTGCTCCGCGGTGCCGAGCACGCGCCCGTCGGCGGCGTAGAGCGTGGCGGCGGTGTAGGTACGGCGTCCGGCGGTGCCCTGGTGGCTGCCGACCACGACGTGCTGCTCGCCCACCCGGGGCAGGTCGCGCACGTGGGCGGTCATCGAGCCGAGCACCATCAGCCGCTCCTCGAGGTCGCCGGCCCAGCCACCGACGCAGTCGAGCGCGGCCCAGGTGACGGGCAGCGAGGCGGTGTCGTCGCCCAGGCTGGCGTCGGGGGTCCAGGTGGCGGCCACCCGTACCCGGCCCTGCGGGTCGTCGGCGACCCGGCCGGGGAAGATCCGCAGCCCGTCGCCCTCGCCGCGCGCGGTGCCGCACACGAAGCAGGTCGGGAACGGGTGCGAGGTGAGCCCGGCGTACGACGCCTCCGCGGCCCGCGCGGTCGCCGCGTCGACCCCCGGCACGGTGGGGACGACGGCGTCGGCCGGGGCCGCCTCGGCCACCAGCACGTCACCCCGCACGACCCACGCCGTCTCGCCCAGCCGCTCGTCCTCGCCGACCTCGACGGTCAGCGGTACGTCGAGCGGCGGCGGCACCCGCAGCCGCACCCGCACCGGGCCGGGCGCCAGGTAGGCGGCCAGGGCGCCGGCCGTCCAGCCGCCGTTGCCGGAGGAGGGCGGCCCGCAGAACCGCGCGCGGATGGTCAGGGGAGGCCGCGTGTGAGACACGGCAGCCACGCTAGCGTGGACCGGGGTCAGGCCTTGATCTGCTGGTAGCGGTCGAGGGCCTCCTGGCGCTCGGCCTTGTGGTCGACGACCGGCTCGGGGTAACCGGTGGCCTTGCGGTCGGCGCTGCTGGGCTCGTGGGGGTCGTCGACGTCGGCCAGCTCGGGCACCCACTGCCGGACGTAGGCGGCCGACGGGTCGAACTTGCGACCCTGGCTGGTGGGGTTGAAGACGCGGAAGAACGGCGAGGCGTCGGTGCCGCTGCCCGCGGTCCACTGCCAGCCGTGGTTGTTGGAGGCCAGGTCGCCGTCGACCAGCCACTGCAGGAAATGGCGGGCGCCGTGCTGCCACTCGACGTGGAGGTCCTTGACCAGGAAGCTGGCGGTGATCATCCGCACCCGGTTGTGCATCCAGCCGGTGGCGCGCAGCTGGCGCATGCCGGCGTCGACGATGGGGTAGCCGGTGCGCCCCTCCTGCCAGGCCTCGAAGTCGGCCCCGGGGGCGTCGTACTGCATCTTCGCGAACTCGGGGCGCAAGTAGTCGCGGGCGGTGTCGGGGCGCTGGAAGAGCACGTCGGCGTAGAACTCGCGCCAGGCGATCTCCTGACGGTACGTCGTCGCGCCCGCACCCTGGCGGCCGGCAAGGTCGGCGAGGATCGTGCGGGGGTGGATCTCGCCGTACTTGAGGTGGTGGCTCATCCGCGAGGTGCCCTCGACGCCGGGCTTGTCGCGCGCGTCGTCGTAGTCGGTGACCTTGTCGAGGAACGCGTGCCAGGCCTCGTTCGCGGCGGCCTCACCGGCGGTGGGCAGCTCGATGCCGTCGGGGAGCGCGACGTCGGGCAGGTCGACGGTGTCCTTGAGGTGGCGCCAGCGGGCGTCGTCGGGCAGCGCGCCGGCCGGGTCGCGCCAGCCGTGCGCCGCCCAGGCCCGGGAGAAGGGCGTGAAGACCTTGTAGGACTGGTCGCTGCCGTTCTTGACCCGGTCGGGCGCCACGGCGTACGGCGAGCCGGTGCGGACCAGCTCGATGCCGGCGTCCTCGAGGGCCTCGGCGACGGCCTCGTCCCGGCGCCGGCCGTAGGGGCCGTAGTCGGCGGCGACGTGCACCGACGTCGCGCCCACCTCCTGCGCGGTCTCGACCACACGGCGTACGGGGTCGCCGTGGAGCACCGAGACGGGCACGTCGCGGCGCAGCGCGCGCAGGCTGTCGACGAGGTAGGCGCGGCGGGGCAGGCCCGACGGGTCCCACAGAGCGGGGTCGAGGACGAACAGCGGCAGCGTCGGCCCGTCGGCCAGCGCGGCGAGCAGCGCGGGGTTGTCGGCAGTACGCAGGTCGCGGCGGAACCACATCACGGACGTCACGGCGGCCACTGTGCCAGTCGGGGCCGCCGTGGCGACCACCCTGTCGTGCATGGGTAAGAATGGGGCGCGTGAGCGACCTCATCGACACCACCGAGATGTATCTGCGGACCATCTACGAGCTGGTCGAGGAGGGCATCGTGCCGCTGCGGGCCCGCATCGCCGAGCGCCTGCACCAGAGCGGCCCGACCGTCTCGCAGACCGTGGCCCGCATGGAGCGCGACGGCCTGCTCACCGTCGAGGGCGATCGCCACCTCGAGCTGACCGACGACGGCCGCCGACTGGCGACCCGCGTGATGCGCAAGCACCGCCTGGCCGAGCGCCTGCTCACCGACGTCATCGGCCTCGACTGGGAGCTGGTCCACGAGGAGGCCTGCCGCTGGGAGCACGTCATCTCCGAGACCGTCGAGCGCCGCCTGGTCGAGCTGCTCGACCACCCCACCGAGTCGCCGTACGGCAACCCGATCCCGGGCCTCGACGAGCTCGGCGAGGTCGAGCTCGGCGAGGACTTCATGGCCGGCGTCGAGCCGCTGTCGAAGGCCGCCACCGACGCCGAGAGCCGGGTGCTCGTGCGCCGCATCTCCGAGGAGATGCAGAAGGACGAGTCGCTGATGAGCGCCCTGCGCCGCGTCGGGGCGATGCCCGACAAGACCGTCACCGCGATCGCCACCACCGAGGGCGTGCTGATCGGCTCCGGCGGCGAGACCGCCGAGATCGAGCCCGAGGCGGCCGACCACATCTTCGTCAAGCGGCTCTGAGGGCGGTCTCGTCCCACGGGTCCCAGGTTTCACCGGCCGGCCGGTGAAACCCTGACCGGGACGATAAAATTTCGTCGTCCCGGACAAGCATTCACCGGCCGGCCGGTGAATCCTGGGGCTGGAGTGACGCCAACGCCCCCAAGAACTCCGAGCACCCGGCGTCCACCTTGTACGTCGCGAGCTCGTCCCCGCGGGTGGCGCCGCGGTTGACGATGACGACGGGGGTGCCGGCCTTGGCGGCGTGGCGCACGAAGCGGAAGCCGCTCATCACCGTCAGCGACGAGCCGGCGACCAGCAATGCCCCACCGGAGTCGGCGAGCGCCTCGACGGCGGCGTAGCAGCGCTCGACGCGGGGCTTGGGGACGTTCTCGCCGAAGAACACCACATCGGGCTTGAGGACGCCGCCGCACGTCTCGCACGCGGGCACGATGAAGCCGGCCCAGGTGCTCGGGTCGTCGAGGTCGACGTCGCCGTCGGGGTTGGCGGCCACGTCGGCGTACCGCGTGGAGAAGCCGGGGTTGAGCTCCTCGAGCCGGGCCTGGAGCGCGGAGCGCGGGGAGGTCGCGCGGCACGACAGGCAGACGACGTCGGCGATGCGGCCGTGCAGCGCGACCAGGGCGCGGGAGCCGGCGGCCTCGTGCAGGCCGTCGACGTTCTGGGTGATGAGCAGGGTGGGGTCGAGCCGGGCGCAGGCGTGGTGCCCGGGGTTGGGGTCGGCGTGCTTCATGCGGCCCCAGCCGAGGTGCGAGCGCGCCCAGTAGCGCTGCTTGGCCTGCGGTCCCGACACGAACTCCTGGTAGGTCATCGGCGTGCGGTTGGGCGAGCCCGGACCGCGGTAGTCGGGGATGCCGGAGTCGGTCGACATCCCTGCACCCGTCAGCAGGACCAGGGGTCGACCGGCCAGCAGCTCGAGGGCCGCCTCGACGCCGGGCTCGGCGGCCGCACCGAGAGCAGTGCTCACGCGCCGTACCGCACGCGGGCCTTGGCGCGGGCCTTCTCGGCCTCGACCGCACGGTCCTTGGGTGGCGCGGTGGTGACGAGGTCGTCGACCAGGTGCCGGGTGAGGTGGGCGATCTCGCGCACCGCCTGGTCGAAGACCGCCTGGTTGGCCGCCGACGGCTTGGTGGTGCCCGCGACCTTGCGGACGTACTGCAGGGCGGCCGCGTGCACCTCGTCGTCGGAGGCCGGTGGCTCGAAGTTGTTGAGCGGGCGGATGTTGCGGCACATGCCGTCAGTTTAGGTCGAAGAACTCCACGTCCTCGCCGGTCACCAGCGCCACCTTGCTCCCCGACACCGGCACCAGCCGCACCGCGTCGACGTCGCTGCCGAACTCCACGCGCGTCATCTCGTTGGTCATCCGCCCACCGCCGAGCTGGAGCCGCGACACGTAGCCGGCGCGGCCCTTGGCGATGACGGTGAGGACGATCCGCTGCTCCGGAAGCCAGGTGAACTGCCGGGGGTCGTCGCCGGCCTTGGCGTAGGTGCCGCGTCCGTACGACGTCACGTCGAGCCGGCGGGGGTCGGTCAGGTCGGTGACGTCGAAGAGCCCGGCCTGGGCGCCGGAGCGGCCGTCGGAGCCGACGCCGACGACCCGCATGGTGCCGAGCGGGTGCAGGTAGCTGGAGAACCCGGGGATCTTGAGCTCGCCGACCAGCCTCGGAGTGGCGGGGTCGGTGAGGTCGACGGCGTACAGCGGGTCGACCTGGCGGAAGGTGACGAGCAGGGCGAGGTCGTCGAACCAGCGCACCGCCTTGATCTCCTCGCCGACGCCGAGCCGGTCGACGCGGCCGACCTCGACCAGCTCGTCGCCGTCGGCGCGCAGGGTGACGATCGAGTTGGCGGCGTCGGTCTCCGACGACGGGCCGACCGCGACCCGCAGCACGCCGTCGTGCTCGTCCATCGACCACCGGTCGCGGACGTGGCCCTCGACCTCGCCGGCGCCGACGTAGGCCGCCGAGGTGCCGCCGAGGGTGAAGTCGTAGACGTGGGTCGTGCCGTCGGGGGCTTCGTACCCGCCGCGCGGGATCGTGCCGCCGAACACGTCGGTCGAGCCGCTGGCCGCGAGGTAGAGGTGGTCGGACGACTCGTAGGTCAGCGGGGCGTCGCCGGCCAGGCCGAGGGCGTCGGTCTCGCCGGGGGTGGCGGTGCCGAACCCCACGACCGCCATCGTCGCCAGCCCGAGCTCGGCGCGCGGGATCGCCACCCGGTCGCAGGTGAGCAGGTCGGTGGGCTCGCCACCGTCGACCGAGACGTGGGGGAGCCAGTCGTCGAGGGTGGTCCTCTCCACCGCACTCCGGTTGGTGCGCAGGGCGCCGGGCTCGTCGGGGTCGGCGAAGGCGAGGTCGGGCAGGCCCTTCGACAGCACCACCCGTACGTCGGGGCCGTGCTGGCGCGTCGCGACCAGGCTGGCGTCGTAGTCGACGGTGTGCTCGAGCGTCGGCGCCTCCGGGTCGTCGATGTCGATCGTGAGCACACGGGTCTGCGGGGAGGCCTGCGGGTAGCCGTAGACGTCGTAGCCCGGGGAGCGCGTGCCGTCGTCGCCGACCGCGACCACCGTCTGGCCCGACAGCAGGATCTCGCCGTCGTGGAAGTCGCCGAGGTCGAGGCGGCCGAGCTCGCGGACGGTGTCGCCGGAGACGTCGTACGTCGTCAGCTCGGCCTCGCGCAGCCGCACCAGGATCCGTCCGTCGGTCTTGACGCTGTCGGGCTCGTCGACCCCGGCCTCCTGGACGTTGGTGCCGGTGTCGGAGCCGTACGCGCCGGCCGTCTGCAAACCCTTTCCCGTAGTGAGCTGGGGGGCGTAGCCGCCGCGGGGCATGGCGCCGGACAAGTCCGTGAAGCGCTCGTTCGGGCCCCGCCTCAGCGTGGGGTTGTAGTAGAGGCCGTCGTAGTAGACCCGCCCGCCCCAGCCGTACTCGCTGACCAGGTCGAGCCCGCGGTCGACGTAGTGCTGGCGCAGCTCGTCGCACGACGCGGGCGCCTGCAGCTCGCCCTGGAACGCCGCCGGCGTGATCCCCGCCGCGCCACCCGGCGAGCCGCCCAGCGGCCCCTCCCCGGACGGCCCCGGCGACGACACCACCGTGCCGGCCACGAACGCCGCAGCGACGCCGCCCAGCACGGTGACCGCGGCCAGCGACCGCTTGAGCCGGGCCTCGGGGCGGCGCCGGCGCTCGGCGGCCGACGTACGGCGCGCCTCGCGCAGGATCGCGGCGACGGGGGCGGGCCCGACCGGCAGGTCGTCCCAGTGCTTCTCGAGGTCGGTCATGGGGTCGCTCCCTCAGTGGAGTCAGTGGAGTCGGTGGAGTCGGTGACGTCGGGCCGCAGGTCGGTGAGGTGGTCGTCGGCGGCGAGCTGGGCCAGCGAGCGCGAGAGCCGGCTCTTGACGGTGCCGGCCGGCACGCCGAGCACCTCGGCGGTCTGCTGCTCGCTGAGCCCGGTGAAGTAGCGCAGCACCACCACGTCGCGGTTGATCTTGGTCAGCCCGGCCAGGGCCCGGTGGACGGCGTCGGCGGTGTCGACGTCGGCCATCTCGTCGCGGCTCGCCGCGCCGCCGGGAGCGGGCTCGGGCAGCCGCTCGGACGGCCGCTCGCCCCACCAGCGTCGCCGCCTGCTGTCGCGCAGGCAGTTGAGCAGCATCCGGTAGACGTAGGCCGCCCGGTCGTCGGCGCCCACCACGCGAGGCCAGGCCGTGTAGCAGCGCACCAAGGTCGTCTGGGCCAGGTCCTCGGCCTCGTGCGGCGAGCAGCCGAGGAAGACCGCGGAGCGGACCAGCGTGCTCCACGACTCGCGCACGTAGGCCGCGTAGTCGGCGTCGTGGTCCATCGGGTCCTCTCGTCACGGATCGCACGGGTGCGTCCTGCCGTACGACGGGCCGCACCGTCTCGAAGGTTCCACCCGATCGCGTGGAGATGTGTGCGGATGCCACGATGAGCGCATGCCGAGCGACCAGCGCGACCTCGACCTCGTCCTCTTCGGTGCCACCGGGTTCACCGGGGGGCTCACCGCCGACTACCTCGCCGAGCACGGCCCCAGCGGCCTGAGGTGGGCGCTGGCCGGGCGCAACCGGGCCAAGCTCGAGGCGGTCCGCAGCCGGCTCGCTGCCGCGCACCCCGACCTCGGCGAGCTCGAGCTGGTCGTCGTCGACGCCGGCGACCAGGCCGCCCTGGCCGACGTCGTACGCCGGGCCAAGGTCGCCGTCACGACGGTCGGGCCCTACCAGCAGCTCGGCGGCCCGCTGGTCGCCGCGTGCGCCGAGACCGGCACCGACTACGTCGACCTGACCGGCGAGCCCGAGTTCGTCGACACCACCTACGTCGCCCAGCACGCCACGGCCGAGGCCAGCGGCGCCCGGATCGTGCACGCGTGCGGGTTCGACTCGATCCCGCACGACCTCGGCGCCTACTTCACCGTGCAGCAGCTGCAGGCCGGCGGCGCCCAGGGCGACCCGGTCACGATGCGCGGCGTGGTCCGCGCCGCGGGCACCGCCTCGGGCGGCACCTTCCACTCCGCGATGGGCGCGTTCTCCCGCGCCAAGCAGATGTCGGCGGCGGCCAAGGCCCGCCGCCGGGCGCAGGGCAAGCCCGCCGACGGCCGGTCCTCGCGCGCCGTGGCCGGCAAGCCCCACCGCGACAAGGTCCTCGGCTACTGGCTGCTGCCGCTGCCGACCCTCGACCCGCAGGTCATCGCCCGCAGCGGCGCCGCGCTGGCGGCGTACGGGCCCGACTTCCGCTACTCCCACTACGCCGGCACCAAGACGCTGCGCTACGCCGCCGGTGGCATGGCCGGGGTGTCGCTGATCGCGGTCGCCGCCCAGGTGCCGCCGGCCCGCAGCTTCCTGCTCGCGAAGGTGCCGCAGGGCCAGGGGCCCGACGAGGCCAAGCGCGCGAAGTCGTGGTTCACCGTCGACTTCGTCGCCGAGTCCGGCGGGCGGACGCTCCACACCCGGGTCAGCGGTGGCGACCCCGGCTACACCGAGACCGCCAAGATGCTCGCCGAGTCGGCGCTGTGCCTGGCCTTCGATGACAACCCGGTCACCGCCGGGTGCGTCACCACCGCCCAGGCGATGGGCGACAACCTGCTGGCCCGGCTGCGGGCCCAGGGCATCAGCTTCGAGGTCGTCGACTGACGGTGCGCCAGTGGCGCCCGCTGGCGCGCCGTCCCGACGGCGTGCCTCGCGCCCGGACCGTCCTGGCAGGGACGCCCCGGGCGCGAGGGAGGTCGAGGAGGCTCGTCGTCCGGGACTCCCTCCCTTGGATCCCCGGCCGCACCAGCAGCAGCGCGCTCCCTCCCTCGGGACGCTGCCGCCTCTGCCTCCTCGACACCCCCCATCATGTCGTGGCCGCCAGAGCGCTCAGCAGGGGCGCCGGTCACGCCGCGCCGGGACCTTGGTCCCCGTGGGGGCCGCGTACGCCGTGGGCGGGACCTTGGACCCTGGGACCCCCGCCCGGCGCCGTCCACGATGGCGCGATGAGGACCTTCAAGGACCCCACGGTGCTGGCCCGTGCCGAGTGCGATCGGCTGCTGCGCGCCGGCATCCTCGGCCGGATGGCCCTGACCACCCCGGGCGGCCCGGAGATCGTGCCCGTCCACTACCGGGTGTGGGGCGACGAGGTCGTGATCAGGACCCGGGCCCGCACCCTGCTGGCCCGCTGGGCCCACCAGGCGCAGGTCGCGTTCGAGGTCGACCTGGTCAGCCACGAGTGCTGGGCCGGCTGGAGCGTCGTGGCCCGCGGGGTGGCGGTCGTGACGCCCGACGACGTCGGCGGTGCCGGCGAGGAGACTGCCGCCCTCGTCCGGCTGCCCTGGACCTCGCTCTCGGGTCACCAGCTCGGGTGCGGCTGGGACGCTCAGGCCTCGATGCCGGTGCGCACCACGTCGCTCTGAGCCTCGCTCTGAGCCTCGCTCGGAACGACGGCAGCAGCAGCGACGCCGGTCTCGCGGTCGGCGTGCGTGGCGACGAGGTAGGCGACCAGCGCCGCGAAGAGCAGCAGGCCCACCGCGGTGACCGGTCCGGTTCCCCAGCCCACGCCGCCGTCGTGCCGCGACTTGCCGAGCCAGTCGGCCACCGAGGCGCCCAGCGGCCGCGTCATCACGTACGCCGCCCAGAAGGCGATCGTGGCGTCGAGCCCGAGCCGCCACAGGGCCAACGGCACCAGGATCAGCACGCCGAAGAGCAGGATCGACCACACGAACCCCAGGCCCGCGTCGATCGCGGCGGCGTCACCCAGGGCGGTGCCGAGACCGAAGGTGAGCAGGACGACGCCCCAGTAGAAGCGCTCGCGGCGCGCGGTGACGATCGAGTGCACCGACAGGGTGCCCTCGCTGCGCCGCCACCAGACCAGCAACCCGCAGAGCAGCACGAGGTAGACCAGCGAGTCGACCCAGTACGGCGTCCCGAGGGCGACGTGCGGGCCGTCGGCGACCATCGTGCCGAACAGGGCGACGCTGAGCACCGTCGTCCAGTACCGGGCCGGGTGGTAGGCGTCGGCCCGCAGCTGCAGCCACAGCGCCACCGCGAAGCCACCGATACCGACGACGGCCGCCAGCGGGATGCTGAGCGTGCCGAGGAAGTCGGCCCCGGTCTCGCCGATCCCGGTGGTGAGCAGCTTGACGACCCAGAGCAGCAGGAGGACGGCAGGCACCTTGGGTGCCGCGAAGGGAGTGGTGGGCATGGACGGGACCGTAGGCCCGGCTACCTGCCACGAGCCTGAGCGCCGGCCGGCCCCCCGCCACAGCAGGGCTCAGTCGCCGTCGACCGCTTCCTCGATGACGTCGGCCAGCTGCAGCGACAGCGTCTTCTCCAGGTAGAGGTGGGCGCCGGCGTCGAGGGCCTGCTGGGCCTGGGAGAGCTCCTGGAAGCCGGAGAGCACGATGATCTTGGCGTCCGGGGCCGCCGAGCGCAGGAGCGGGAGTGCCTCGAGGCCGTCCATCGTGGGCATGCCGAGGTCGAGCAGGACGACGTCGGGCTGCAGCTGGCGCACGGTCTCGATGCCGGAGCGGCCGTCACCCGCTGCGCCGATGACCCGGACGCGGGTCGACTGGGCCAGCTGGGCCTCGATGAGCTCGCGGATCTCGGCGCGGTCGTCGATCACCACGACCCCGATCTCTGCAGCGGGAAGCGTCTGCTTCATAGAACTCCCTCCACGCCTCAGTGTGACAGACGGCAAGGCCGGTGTGTCCTGATATGTCGTGACTTTCCTCAGGCTTCGGGCGTTACTGTGGACCCGGGTCCTCCCACCCCTGCCGGTCCCGCACCGACAGTCTGTGAGGTCAGTGTGGTGGTGCGCGACGTGTCCTCCCCGCCTCGCGAGCGAAGGGATGAGTTGTGTTGTCGACGTCGGGCCACGACGCTGCTGCTCACGTCGACCTCCTGCCCGTAGTGCGGACCGGTCCGCTGCCCCGGTTCGGTCTGTGGACCCTGACGTACGCCGTGGCCGCGCTGGTCGGTCGGGCGACGGTGCTCGAGCCGGGCGGGCTGAGCCTGGTGTGGCCCGCGGCCGGGGTGGCGTTCCTGTGGTTGCTGACACAGCCGACGCCCTCGTGGCGGCGCGCCTGCCTGGTCGTGATGGCGGTCGTGCTGGCTGCCGTGCTCGTCGCGACCGGCGCGTCCACCGAGCAGGTGGTGGTGCTGGTCGTGGCCAACGTCGTCCAGACCGTCGTCGCCGTGGTCCTGCTCGCCCGGTGGTGCGGCGGCGCGGTGCTGGGGGTGGGGGGCGACGCGAGCGTCCACGACCTCGGGCTCCTGGTCCGCGGCAGCCTCGCCGTCGCGATCGCCACGCTGCTCGGTGCGGCGATCGGCAGCGGCGGCCTGGCCCTGCTCGGCGCCGACCTGCGCGCAGCCAGCCTGGTGGACTGGTGGGGACGCAACCTGACCGGTGTCTTCCTCCTCGGAGTCGTGGGGCACCTCGTGTGGGAGGCGCTGTCCGAGCGGGCCCGCGGTCGTACGACCTGGCGCGAGTCGGTGCTCGGGACCCTCGGTGTCGGTGAGCTCGTCGTGCTGCTCGTCGCCTCGGTGGGGCTCTACGTCCTCGCCTTCGGGCAGCCCGACATGCCACTGGCCTTCGCAGTGGTGCCGCTGGGGGTCTGGTGCGCGTCCCGCTTCCCGACGCTGACCGCGGTGGCGCACACCTCGTTCTTCGGTGCGGCACTGATCAGGCTCACCCTCGCCGGGCGCGGGCCCTTCGGCTCGCTCGACACCCCGGAGACCGAGGTGCTGATGACCCAGGGGTTCCTCATGGTGCTGCTGCTGACGGTCCTCGCCGTGGCCACCGGTCGCGACGAGCGCACCCGCCTCATCGACGAGCTGCGCACGACCCAGACGACGCTGGCCGAGCGCGCCGAGCTGCTCGACGCGATGACCGAGGCCATGACGGAGGGGGTCGTCGTGACCGACGACGCCGGCCGCATCGTCCGGACCAACTCGGCGGCGCGCGACCTGCTGGGCAGCGACCCCGAGGGCGTCGCCGACCCGGCCAGCGCCTACGCCGTACGCCGGATGGACGGCTCGCCGTTGGCCCGCGACGACCTGCCGTCGCGGCGCGCATTGCGCGAGGGCGTGGTGGCGCCCCACGACCTGCAGGTCGAGAGCGCTGCGGGCGTACCGCGGGTGCTGTCGGTCACGGCCGCCGCCCTCACCGGGGGAGTGTCGCCTGCTCCGCGCGCCGGTGCCGTCGTGGTCTACCGCGACGTCACCGAGGACCGGCGGCGCAGCACCCGGCTCGCCGACTTCGCCGCCGTCGTCGCCCACGACCTGCGGACCCCGTTGCACGTCACGCACGGCTGGATCCAGCTCGCCGCAGCCAATCGCTCCGGCGACGACGGCCCCGGCGCGAAGGCGCTGGCACGCGCCAACGCCTCGTGCGAGCTGATGGAGTCGCTGATCGACGACCTGCTCGCGCAGGCCGTCGCCGAGGACGGCGCCATCCACGTCGTGCCCCTGGTGCTGGACGGCCCGGACGGACTGGTGGCCCGCCTCGCCACCGAGCTCCTGGCGCCCGGCGAGCAGGGTCAGGTCGTCGTCGAGGGCACGCTCCCCGAGGTCCTTGCCGATCCCGACATGGTCCGGCAGCTGCTGCTCAACCTGGTCACCAACGCCCTCAAGTACGTCGCCCCCGGCACGGTCCCCCGGGTGGTGCTCACCGGCCGCCGGGACGGTGAGCGGGTGCGAGTCGACGTGACCGACAACGGGGTCGGGATCCCGGAAGGGGAGCACGAGCACGTCTTCGAGCGGTTCCACCGCGCGCACACCCGCACCCCCGGGCTGGAGGGCGTGGGCGGCACCGGCCTGGGCTTGACGATCTGTCGCACGATCGCCGAGCGCCACGGCGGCACCCTGTGGTGCGAGCCCGCGGGGGGCACGGCGTCGGGAGGCGCCGCCGGGGGCACGGTCTTCCACCTCGACCTACCGGCGGCCGCACCCCGGTCGGGGTGAGACGCCGTCGTCAGCCGGCGAGCGCGGCCGCCTCGCGGGCCAGGCCGGCGATCGCGTCCCAGTCGCGGGCGGCGACCAGGTCACCCGGGGTGAGCCAGGACCCGCCGACGCAGCCGACGTTGGGCAGGGCGAGGTAGCGGGCGGCGTTGGCGGGGGTGATGCCCCCGGTGGGGCAGAAGCGCGCCGCCGGCACCGGCGCGGCCACCGACGACAGGAACGCCGCGCCGCCCGAGGCCTCGGCGGGGAAGAACTTCATCTCGGTGAGGCCGGTCTCGAGCACGGCCAGGGCCTCCGACACGGTCGCGACCCCCGGCAGGAACGGCAGCCCGGTGTCGGTCATCGCGGCGAGCAGCGTCGGCGTGGCGCCGGGGGACACCAGGAACCGGGCGCCCGCGTCGTGGGCCTCCTTGGCCTGGCCGGCCGACACGACGGTGCCCGCGCCGACCACGATCTCGGGCACCTCGGCCGCGATCGCGGCCAGGGCGTCGAGGGCGACCGGCGTACGCAGCGTCAGCTCGATCGCGGGCAGGCCGCCGGCGACGAGCGCCCGCGCCACGGGTACGGCGTCCTCGACGCGGTGCAGCACGACCACGGGCATCACCGGGACCAGGTCGAGCAGCGAGTCGGGCAGCAGGTCAGGCGTGGACAAGGGGCACCTCCGAGGGAGCGGCCGGGGCCGGGTGGGTGGGGAAGACGGACGCGCCGGCGTCGGCCGGGCCGACGGTGGCGCGGAAGGCGGCGAAGAGCTCGCGGCCGGTGCCGGCCCACTCGGGGCCCTCGGGTGCGCGACCGGTCGGCCGGCGCTGCTGGAGCGCGGCCGGGTCGACGGCGAGGTCGAGCACCCCGCGCTCGGCGTCGACGGTGATGACGTCGCCGTCCTGCACGCGTGAGAGCGGTCCGCCCACGGCGGCCTCGGGTGTCACGTGGATCGCGGCGGGCACCTTGCCGGAGGCGCCCGACATGCGGCCGTCGGTGACGATGGCGACGCGCTGGCCGCGGTCCTGGAGGACGCCGAGGGCGGGGGTGAGCTTGTGCAGCTCGGGCATCCCGTTGGCCGCCGGGCCCTGGTAGCGGATGACCGCGACCAGGTCGCGCCCGTCGAGCCGGCCCTCGCCGAAGGCGGTGAGGAGGGCGTCCTGGTCGTCGAAGACCATCGCGGGCGCGGTCACGACGCGGTGCTCGGGCGCCACCGCCGAGGTCTTGACGACGGCCACGCCCAGGGGCCCGCGCAGCAGCTTGAGGCCGCCGTCGGGGGCGAACGGTCCGGGTCCGCCTGCCGCGGGGCGCAGCACGTCGTGGTCGAGGCTGGCCTTGGGGCCCTCCTCCCACGTCAGGTCCTCGCCGCGCAGCACCGGCTCGCGGGTGTAGTGGTGCAGGCCGCGACCCATGATCGTCAGCACGTCGTCGTGCAGCAGCCCGTGGCGCAGCAGGGTCTGCACGAGGAAGGCGATCCCGCCGGCGGCGTGGAAGTGGTTGACGTCGGCGGAGCCGTTGGGATAGATCCGGCACAGCGAGGGCACCACGGCCGACAGGTCCGACAGGTCGTCCCAGGTGAGGTGGATGCCCGCGGCCCGGGCGATGGCGACCAGGTGCAGCGTGTGGTTGGTCGAGCCGCCGCTGGCCAGCAGCGCGACGCAGGCGTTGACGACGGCCTTCTCGTCGACGACCTCGCCGATCGGGGTCGGCTCGCCGCCCTGGCGGGTGATCGCGACGGCGCGGGCGGCGGCGGCGCGGGTGAGCGCCTCGCGCAGCGGGGTGCCGGGGTTGACGAAGGACGACCCCGGCAGGTGCAGGCCGAGCACCTCCATCAGCAGCTGGTTGGAGTTGGCGGTGCCGTAGAACGTGCACGTGCCGCGCGAGTGGTACGACGCCGCCTCGGCCTCGAGCAGCTCCTCGCGGCCGACCTTGCCCTCGGCGTGCAGCTGGCGCACCTTGGCCTTCTCGCTGTTGGGCAGCCCCGAGGCCATCGGCCCGGCCGGCACGAAGACGGTCGGCAGGTGGCCGAACGACAGCGCCCCGATCAGCAGCCCGGGCACGATCTTGTCGCAGACGCCGAGCATCAGGGCGCCGTCGAACATGTCGTGGCTCAGGGCGATCGCGGCCGACATCGCGATGACGTCGCGGCTGTAGAGGCTCAGCTGCATGCCGGCGCGGCCCTGGGTGATGCCGTCGCACATGGCCGGGACGCCGCCGGCGACCTGCGCCAGGCCCCCGGCCCTGGCGGCCGCGCGCTTGAGGACCGGCGGGTAGTCGGCGTACGGCTGGTGGGCGGAGAGCATGTCGTTGTAGCTGGTGACGATGGCCAGGTTGGGCTTGACCCGCCCGCGCAGGGCGAGCTTGTCGGGGGCGTCGGACGCGGCGAAGCCGTGGGCGAGGTTGGCGCAGCCGAGGTCGCCGCGCGCGGGTCCGGTGCTCGCCGCGGCGCGGATGCGGGCGAGGTACGCCGTACGGGTGGCGGCGCTGCGCTCGACGATGCGCTGCGTCACCGCGGCGACCACGGGGTGGGTCGGGGCCTCAGTCAAGGTCGGACTCCTGCCAGGTTCGGCCGTCGCGCTCGAGGAGCGTGGCGGCGGCGGTCGGCCCGCTGGTGCCGGCCGGGTAGCGCTTGGGACGGTCGGGGGTGACCGCCCAGCGCTGGAGGATCGGCTCGACCCACGTCCACGCGGCCTCGACCTCGTCGCGGCGCATGAACAGGGTCGGGTTGCCGCGGATGACGTCCATGAGCAGCCGCTCGTAGGCGTCGGGCATCCGGGCGTCGAAGGCCGCGGCGTAGCTGAGGTCGAGCGAGACCGGGCGCAGCCGGATGCCGCCGGGGCCGGGCTCCTTGGCCGTCATGTGCAGCCGCATGCCCTCGTCGGGCTGGACCTGGATGTGCAGCCGGTTGGCGGCGGGGCTGGGCTGGGTGCCCTCGTGGTGGGGGAACATCCGGTGCGGCGGCTCCTTGAAGACCACCACGATCTCGGAGATCTTGCGGTCCATCCGCTTGCCGGTGCGCAGGTAGAACGGGACGCCGGCCCAGCGCCAGTTCTGCACCTCGGCGCGGATCGCCACGAACGTCTCGGTGGCGCTGCCCGGACGCCCCAGCTCCTCGGTGTACGACGGCACGGCGACCCCGTCGACCAGGCCCTGGCCGTAGCGGCCGCGGACCGTGTCGCGGTCGACGTCGTCGGGGGTCATGGGCTTGAGGGCCTGGAGCACCTTGAGCTTCTCGTCGCGCACGGTCTCGCGCCCGACGTAGGTCGGCGGCTCCATCGCGACCAGGCACAGCAGCTGCAGCAGGTGGTTCTGCACCATGTCGCGCAGCGCGCCGGCGTGGTCGTAGTAGTCGCCGCGCTCGCCGACGCCGAGGGTCTCGGCGACGGTGATCTGCACGTGGTCGACCCACCGGGAGTTCCACAGCGGCTCGAGGAAGGTGTTGGCGAAGCGCGTGACCAGGAGGTTCTGCACGCTCTCCTTGCCGAGGTAGTGGTCGATGCGGAAGATCTGGGGCTCGGCGAACACCTGGCCGACGGCCTCGTTGATCGCGCGGGCGGAGGCGAGGTCGGCGCCGATCGGCTTCTCGAGCACCACGCGGGCGGTCGGGTCGACCACGCCGATCTCGTCGAGGCGGTGGCAGATCGGTCCGAAGAGGCCGGGGGCGACGGCGAGGTAGAAGACGCGCACGGCCTCCCTGTCCGCCGGGTGGGCGTCCTGCTTGAGCACGGCGTGCAGCAGGTGCCAGTCGGTGGCGTCGGCGGCGTCGAGGGTGAGGTGGTCGATGCGGGCCAGCAGCCGCTCGACCACCACCGGGTCGAGGTCGTCGCCGACGTGCTGCTCGAGGGCCTCGGTGACGACCGCGCGGTAGCCGGCGGCGTCGAGGGGGGAGCGGGAGACCCCGATGATCCGCGAGGTCGGGCGCAGCTGGTTCTCGGCGTCGCGGCGGTAGAGGGCCGGGAGGATCTTGCGCAGCGCGAGGTCGCCGGTCGCTCCTACGACGGTGATGTCGCAGACCGGCATGGCGCCGTGGAGCTCGGAGGTCGGAAGGGTCACCCGTGGAACGGTAGGGCCTAAGTACGTCGCCTACAAGCAGACTTACGCATTGAATGGACATAAGTGGCCGGGGTGCGGTCTAGGATCGGGGCGTGACCACCGCCGGCGACGTCCTCCAGCTGGTCCGTCGGGGCCAGGCCGACAGCCGCTCCGACCTCGTCCGGCTCACCGGGTTGTCCCGCACGGCGGTCAACGCCCGGCTCGCCGCGCTCGAGGACGCCGGCCTCGTGGTCGCCGGTGACGACCTCGCGTCCACCGGGGGGCGGCCCGCGGCCGCGCTGCGTCTCAACGCCGGCGCCGGCGTGGTCCTCGCCGCGGCCATCGGCCGCTCCCGGTGCCAGCTCGCCGTCTTCGACCTCGGCGGCGCCGAGCTCGCCGAGGCCTCGGTCGACCACGAGGTCGGCGCCCCGCCCGACGTCGTCATGCCCCGGGTCGCCGACCAGCTGGCCCGGCTCGTGGCCGGGCTCGGCACCGAGCTCGGCTCCGCCCGCCCGGTGCTCGGCACCGGCATCAGTCTGCCCGGCACCGTCGACCCGGTCCGCGGGGTCAGCATCGACTCACCCGCCATGGCCGGCTGGGATCGCGTCGACCTGGTCGCCTACCTCGAGTCCGGCCTCGCCGAGCAGGGGCCGGGCGCGACGTACGTCGCCAACGACGCCGACGTGCTGGCTCGCTCCGAGCGGCTGGGTCACGCCGCCGTCCACCGCGACCTGCTGGTCCTCAAGGCCTCCACCGGGCTCGGGCTCGGCATCCTCGCCGAGGGGCGGGTCGTCTCGGGCCACCTCGGCGCCGCCGGCGAGATCGGCCACACCAAGGTCGACGCGGCCGCCGGCCGTCCGTGCCGCTGCGGCGACGTCGGCTGTCTGGAGACCATCGCCGCCGGCTGGGCGCTGGTGGCCAGCCTGCAGGAGGCCGGCCACCCCGTCGGGCACGTGCGCGACCTGGCGGCCCTGGCCGTCGCCGGCGACGCCGAGGCCAAGCACCACCTGCGCGAGAGCGGACGCCGTCTCGGCGAGGTGCTCGCCGTCGCCATCAACATCCTCAACCCCGAGGCCGTCGTGATCGGCGGCGACATGGCCGCGGCCTTCGACGTCTACGCCGCCGGGGTCCGCGAGAGCGTCTACGCCCGCGCCTCGGCGCTGGCCACGCGCGACCTGCGCTTCCTGCCCTCGACCTACGGCGACCGGGCGGGCCTGGTCGGGTGCGCCTCGATGGCGCTCGACCGCGTGCTCAGCCCGGCGGCGGTCGACGCACGGCTGGCCACCGCCGGCCGGGTCGCGTCCGGACGCCTCACGACGGGCCCGGTCGCGACGGGCCGGGTCACGACGGGCTGACCGCCGCCTCGTCGCCGGCGATCTCGCGCACCGTCGGGATCGACAGCACGAAGGCGTGCGGCCGGTCGTCGCGGCGGGGTCGGTAGGTCAGGGTCGCGCCGTTGGCCCGGGCGAGCTGGGCGGCCATGTAGAGCCCGAACCCGGTGCCCCCCGCGGCCCGCTGGCGCAGCCCGGTGCGGGCGAAGCGCGTGAAGAGCGCGCCCGTCTCGCTCTCGGCGATGCCGGGTCCGGCGTCGCTGACCAGCACCTCGACGTGCCGGTCGGCGCCCTCACGGGCGGTGACGCACACGGGCTCGGCGCCGTAGCGGAAGGCGTTGGTGAGCAGGTTGCCGACGATCTGCTGCAGGTGGACCGGGTCGAAGGAGACACTGCGGGCGATGCCGGGGGCGAGGTCGACGAGCGGTCGACCGGGCAGGCCCGACTCCTGGGCGATCTCGTCGAGGGCGCGGGCGAGGTCGAGGTCCTGCGGTCGTGGGTCGATCCGGCCGCTGTCGACGGCCGCGAGGGCGAGGATGCGCTCGATCATCGCGCTGAGGCGCCCTGCCGCCGCCCGGGCCTTCGTGACGTAGCTGCGGCGATCGGCGTCCTCGAAGGTGCCCCAGTGCTGCTCGAGCAGCTCGAGGTAGCCGAAGATCGCGGTCATCGGGCTGCGGATGTCATGGCCGAGCATCGCGATGACGTCGGCGTTGAGCTCGTTGGCGCGGCGCAGCTCGGCGTTGACCCGCGCCAGGTCGAGTGCGGCGGCGTTGGCCTCGGTGACGTCCTGCATGGTCCCGTTGATCCGCGTGACCCGGCCCTGCGCGTCGACGACCGGGTTGCCCTGGCTCACGACCTCGATCTCACCCCCCGCCTCGGTGAGGACGCGGTAGCCGATGGCGTAGGGACGCCCCGTGCGCGTGGCCTGCTCGACGTTGGACAGCACGCGATCTCGGTCGTCGGGGTGGACGAGCACGGCCTTGGCGGGCAGCGTCAACGTTCCGGTCTCCTCGGGGTCGAGACCGACGAGCCGGTACAGGTTGCGACTCCAGGTGACCACGCCCGTCGCGACGTCGAGCTCCCAGCTGCCCAGCTTGGCCAGGGCCTGCGCCTCGTCCATCGCGCGTTGGGCCTTGACGCGCGGGGTCACGTCGGTGACCAGGACGAAGAAGCCGTGCACCTCTCCGCCGATGACGTCGGGGACGTAGGAGGCCTGGGTGTGCCGCGTGTGGCCGGCCTGGTCGACCAGGGTCCGGTCGAAGAGCTGCTCTTGGCCGGCCAGCGCCCCGGTGATGAAGGGCAGGTTCTTGGCGTAGACCTCCGTGCCGAGGACCTCGCTGATGTGCATGCCCCGCATCCGCTCCGGCTCGAGGCCGAAGAACTCCACGTAGGCGTGGTTGGCCACCACGTTGCGCCCGTCGACGTCCCAGTAGGCGATCAGCGCGGGCAGCTGGTCGACCAGCGTGCGCAGCAGGCGGACGTCCTGGCGGTCGCGCTCGGCGAACGGTGAGTGGATCACGTTCTCCATCGCCCACCTCACCTCTTGCTACCTCCTGATCATGGCAGAACCCACCAGCCCCATCGGCCGTTCGCGGCGACTCCTGAGGCGACCGGCGTGGGTTCCTCCGCGCAGCGGTCCTCCTCAGGTCGCCGCGCCGCTGACCGATCCCACTGACGCACCCCGCGCGTCCCCTGCTGCCCCGATGAGGTCCCACGATGGCAACTGCAGCTCTCCACACGCTCCCGACGGCGCCCACGGCATCCCTCGTGGGCCTGCGCGGCTGGCTCGCCGACCGCTCGGTCCGCAGCCGGGTCCTGGCCATGGTCGCGGTGTCGTCGGTGGTGGTCGCCGTGCTCGCGATCGTCGCCGTGACCGCCCTGCGCGACGCCTCGGCGCGCGGCGAGGTCCTCCTCGAGGCCAACGACGCCACCGGCTCCGCCCTGCAGGCCGACATGATGCACGACGCCATCCGCGGCGACGTCCTCGAGACCCTGCGGTCCGGCGCGCAGCCCGAGCAGCGGGCGGCGGCCGCAGCGGCGTTCGAGGAGCACGCGACGTCGCTGCTCGACCAGCTGCGCGCCGTGGCCGACTCGGGGCTGGGGTCCGAGGTGTCGACCGCGGTGCAGGAGGTGATGCCGGTCGCGCAGGCCTACGTCGACGACGCCCGGACGCGCATCCGGCTCGCGCTCGACTCGCCCGAGTCCGCCCAACCGGGCTACGCCGAGTTCCTGAGCAGCTTCGAGGCGCTGGAGACCAGCCTGCCGAAGATGAGCGAGGTGGTCGACGCACGGGCTGAGGAGGCGCAGAGCGGGCTCTCCGGGCTCCACGTCTCCCAGACGGTCCTCGTCGTCGCGGGCCTCGCCGGCGCACTGCTCGTCGGGCTGATCGGCATGGTGCTCGTGCGCTCGATCCTGCGGCCCCTGCAGCGGGTCGGCGCGGTGCTGGCCGGCCTGGCCCAGGGCGACCTCACCGGCCACGCCGACGTCAGCAGCGCCGACGAGATGGGACAGATGGCCGGGGCGCTCGACGGTGCCACGGCCCGCCTCAACCAGACCGTCGCCTCGATCGCCCAGAGCGCCTACGCCCTGACCACGGCCGCCGAGGAGCTGGGGGCCGTCGCGGTCGACGTGTCGATGTCGGCCGAGGAGTCCGCCGCCCGGGCGCAGAGCATGACCGTGACCGCCGAGGACGTCTCCGGCCACCTGCAGGCGGTGGCCGCGGGCAGCGAGGAGATGACCGCGTCGATCCGGGAGATCTCGATGAACGCGACGCGTGCGGCGGCCGTCGCCACCAGCGCCGTCGAGATGGCCGAGACCACGACCGCGCTGGTCGCCCGGCTCGGGACGTCGTCGGCCGAGATCGGCAGCGTCATCGAGGTGATCACCTCCATCGCCGCCCAGACCAACCTCTTGGCCCTCAACGCCACGATCGAGGCCGCCCGGGCCGGCGAGTCGGGCAAGGGCTTCGCCGTCGTGGCCAACGAGGTCAAGGAGTTGGCGGCCGAGACGGGCAAGGCCACCAAGACCATCGCCAGCCGGGTCGCGGTGATCCAGACCGACACCGAGGCGGCGGTCCGGGCGATCTCGGAGATCTCGGGGATCATCCTGCAGATCAACGACGCCCAGACCACGATCGCCGCCGCGGTCGAGGAGCAGACCGCCGCCAGCTCCGACATCTCCCGCAGCGTGACCTACGCCGCCGAGGGCGGTCGCAGCATCGCCGAGGCGGTGACCCACGTCGCCGACCTGGCCTCGCGCACGACGGCCAGCTCGAGGACGACCCAGCACTCGGCCGAGGCGCTCGGCGGGATGGCGGTCACGCTCAACCAGCTCGTCGACCAGTTCACCTACTGAGCTCCCAGGGCAGCGGGCTGCCCCAGGAGCTCAGCCGTGGTCAACCGGTCAGCGGACGACCAGGGTCAGTCGGCGGCTGCCCTCGACCACGTGGGCCACGGGGGCCGGGGTGACCGTCTGCACGAACGAGTAGGGCTTGCGGGGCCGGCGGGACTGGCCGCGGAAGAAGAACTCGTCCTCGGAGCCGTAGCCCTCCTGGACCCGGTTGGGCGTGCCGAGCTGGACCCGGACCTGGTCGTGGCGCTGCTGGGCGGCCAGGGACGTGCGCAGTGCGTCCACGCTGTCGGAGGCCGACTCGTAGTAGAGGTCGTTGCCGCCCTGGACGACGAGTGCGAGCGCGCCCTGGGCGCGCCGGCGGATCGTGATCGGGTCGAGGGTGACGTACTGGCGCCCGGCCGAGCCGCCGAGCACGACCCGCAGCCGCACGGTGCGACCCTGGCGCCCGACCGCCGGGGCCTTCTTGGTGATGCGGGCCCACGAGCCGCCGCGCAGCTGCTCCATCCCGACCACGGTGTGGGTCGTGAGGTCGTCGTCGACGTCGGCGGCCGCGGTCACCGAGCCGATCGTGACGCCCTCGAGGCTGTTGAGGATCTCCACGACGCCGGCGACGCTGAAGGAGGGCTCCTCCAGCAGGTAACGACCGCTCCAGCGGTCGGTGTAGGACAGCGAGAACGGCTCGCCCTGGTCGGTGCCGGTGATGGTCCAGGTCAGCAGCTCGGAGCCCGTCGCGGGCCCGTCGAGGACGCGGTCCTGGTTGGCGATCATCTGGTAGAACGTCACCTCGCCGGCGAAGTCCTGGACCAGGACGTCGGAGGTGCCGGTGCGTGCCCGGCCGTCGTAGGTGACGTCGGAGGTGATCGTGGCGGCCTCGGGCAGGGTGCCGAAGCCGCCGGTGATGCCGGTCAGGCGGTCGTCGGTGATGGTGCCGACGGGCGGGGCGATGTTGGCGACCTTGAACGGCGACCCGAGCGAGTCGGGCTGGATGTAGACCGCGTCGGCCGGGTGCAGGCCCAGGGTGGTCGAGCCCAGGTAGGCCAGCGGGTGGCCGAAGCCGACGACGCGGCCGTCGCACACCGAGGTGGCGGTGCCGACCCCGGCCATCGTGATGTCGCCGTACGAGACCGAGGCGGCGATGTTGCCGCCGGCGACCACGGTCTCGGCGCCGGCCGCCGCCGCGGTCGCGCGGCCCAGGACGTAGCTGCTCTTCTCGACGAAGTCGGGGCCGTGGTTCTGCAGCTGTGCGAGGCGACGCGCGGTGATGCCGGTGACGCCCATCGGCATCGGCAGCTCGCGCAGGCCCTGCTCGGCCTGGGCGGTGGTGATGCCCGCGCGCGCGGCGACGGTGCGGGCGTCGGCGCCGCTCAGCGGCACGGTGCGCGGGACGGGCGCGGCCGCGAGGTAGTCGTCCATCTCGGCGAACGGCGTCACGCCGGCGATGGGGGATGGGCCGTAGGACAGGCCATAGGCCACGGCACCGATCAGGCGGCCGTCGGCGGCGTAGACCGGCGAGCCGGACATGCCCTGCCACACGCCGCCGGTGTTGGTGAACTCCGGCATGTCGAGGTCGACCATGATCATGTCGACGCCGGGCGCGATGCCGTCGGCCAGGACCCCGAGCACGTCCCCGGTGAAGCCCGTCGGCGTGGTGCCGCTGACGACGGTCAGCCCGTCGACCTCGTCACCGACCGCGACCTCGTCGACGGGGAACGGCGCGGTGCAGTCGGCGGCCGGGACCGCCGACTGGGCCGGGCCGGCCAGGACGGTGCCGCCCAGAGCCGGCAGCCCCAGGGCCAGCGTGGCCGCCGTGGCCAGCGACGCCACCCGGCGTCGACGGGGGGTGAATGACATGGTGGAACCTCCGAGGTGAGAAGCGCCACAGCGTGGCGCGGAGTCGAAGCGTAAGCGCCGAAGGCGGCGACGCAACCCTGAGACACCGATTGCTGCCGTTCGGTTGCCGATCGGTGACGTCGTTCGGAGGATCTGGTGCCCCAGGCAGGAGTCGAACCTGCGACCTTTCGCTTAGGAGGCGGCTGCTCTATCCGCTGAGCTACTGGGGCGAGCGGACCTGGAGGCCCGGCGTCGTGAGGTTACCGGGTCCGACGGTCTCGGACGGAGCCGATACCAGGTGGTCCCGGTTTGGCTACCTGCGGCGCGCCGGTCGACAATGGGGCTCCCTCCTCCAACTCAAGGTGACCATGTCCGACGCTCCCGACACGACCGACGCCATCAGCAGCGACGACTCCTCTGTCTCGCGACGGGCCACCGCCGTTCCCAAGCGTCGCGGTCGCAGCAAGAAGCGGCACCGGCTGCTCGTCGTGCTGCTGGCGGCGGCGACGGTGATCGTGCTGGTGATCGGGCTGGGCTCGGTCTACTTCCTGCGTCACCTCGACGACAACGTCGACTACCAGAGCTATGACAACCAGCTGGTCAACCGGCCCGACAAGGTCGACGTCGCGACCGGGCCGCAGGAGCCGCTCAACATCCTGGTGATGGGCTCCGACACCCGTGACGGTGCGGGCAACAACATTGACGGCCTGACCGGTGACGGCGAGCGGTCCGACACGACGATCCTGTTCCACCTGTCGGCCGACCGCACCTTCGCCTACGGCGTGAGCATCCCGCGCGACTCGCTCGTCGACCGTCCCGAGTGCGTCAAGGCCGACGGCGAGAAGATCCCCGCCGAGGACGACGTGATGTGGAACGAGGCCTTCGCCGTCGGTGGACCGGCCTGCACCATGCAGCAGTTCGAACAGCTCACCGGCGTGCGTCTCGACAACTACGTCAAGGTCGACTTCAACGGTTTCCGCGACATGGTCGACGCCATCGACGGCGTCAAGGTCTGCATCCCCGAGGAGATCTCCGACCCCGCCCACGGCATCGACATCCCCGCCGGCACCCGCGAGCTCGCCGGCAAGGAGGCGCTCAACTACGTGCGCGCCCGCTACACGCTCGGCGACGGCTCCGACATCGGTCGGATCAAGCGGCAGCAGGCGTTCCTGGCCGCCATGGCCAACAAGGTCGTCTCCAAGGGCATGCTGACCCGCGTCGACCGACTGCTCGGCTTCCTCGACGCCGCCACCCGCTCGCTGCAGACCGACTTCTCGTCGGTGCGCGAGATGGAGAGCGTCGGCTCGTCGTTCCGCTCGATCGGGCTCGACAACATCAAGTTCGTCACCGTGCCCTGGCAGTACTCGCCCGAGGACCCCAACCGCGTCGAGTGGTTGCCTGAGGCCGACGAGCTGTGGCGCAAGGTCAAGCTCGACAAGCCCCTGTCGGGCAAGGTCTCCAGCGGCGTCATCACCGCTGGCGACGACGTCGACGGCGGCGCGAGTGGTCCCGCCGGCGGGTCGGGTCAGGCCGGCAACGGGGGCAAGCCGGTCAAGGGCGCCGTCACGGCCGAGGAGCGCGCGTCGGCCGGTCTGTGCGCATGAGCGACCAGCCCGCCCCCACCCCGGCCGAGACCCCGGAGCAGCGCAAGCGCCGCCTCGCGGCGGTCTTCGGCGACGTGCTCCCCGACACGACCTCCGACGAGCGCGACCCCGAGACCCCCGACGCCGGGTCGGCGTCCGAGGCCTGGCTCAAGGCGCAGGTGCCCCCGCACCACGGCTGAGGTCGAGTAGGTCGCTCGTGACCGTCTTGAAACTGCTGTCACCCGCGCTGCTGGCTCGACTCCACGGTGGTCGAGGTGTGAGGCCGCCCGCGGCCGAGCCCCGAGACCGCAGTCACCGGCGCTGCCGGCTCGACCGGAGGGTGGGGTGAGGACCGCTGGGCGTGCCGGTGACCCCGCTGTGGTGGTGCTGGGCGGGGTCGGTGGGGCGGTCAGGGTCGTCGGCGTGGTGGGCGGAGTGGTGGGGGCCTTCGGTCGACGAGGTAGGTCGCGCCGGTGGGGCTGGTCCAGTGGTAGAGCCCGGGTCGCAGCATCACGTAGCGCCACCGGGAGTGGGTCTTGGCGCGGTGGTGGCGGCGGCAGAGCATGGCGAGGTTGTGCGCTGACGTCGGCCCACCGGCTGAGAACGGGACGATGTGGTCGAGGTCGACGCGGCGCCTGGTGCAGCCGGGGAACACGCAGGTGTGGTCCCTGAGTCGTACGAGCTCACGGATGGCGTCGGTGGGCTCGTAGGCCTCGGTGACCGGGTCTGTGGCGAGGTCGACGACGGGTTTGACGGTGACCTTGGTGCCGGCTTGTTGGCACCAGGCGCGGATCTGCTGGATGAGGACCGGGGACCAGGTGTTGTCCAGGAACCCGGGCAGGTCGGGGTGCTCGGCATCCACGTGGGCGTAGAGCGTGATCCCACGACCAGTGCCACCGGTGAACTCACCGGTGAGCAGGTCGAGGGCGAGCTGGTGGCGGCCCATCTCCCCCAGGGCCTGGGAGCGGCGGACGTCCAGGGTCTCGGTGGACCCGAGGTCGGCCAGCGCCTGGGCCCCGTTCTTGAGCGCGGCTTCGAGGTCGATCGCGTCGGCCAAGTCGAGGGTGGCGGTCATCTCCACGGTCCCCGCCGTGTTGGCGTGACCGAGGTGGACGTCGGCGTGACGGTTCTCGGCGGCCTTCTTGCGGCGGCGTTCGGCTTCGTCGGGGTCGTGCTTGGCCCTCGCGGCGTCGACGGCCCGGTCGACCTGCGCCCAGGAGCAGGTGTGCAGGAACGGGGCGATGTCCTTGTCCACGTCAGTGGCACCAACCGCAGGCAGGGACATCGTGTGTTCGGCGACGCGGAACGCCTTCCACACCGGCACCTCGAGCCGCACGACCCGGGCGTACAGGCGAGGCAACCGGTAGCGCAGCTCCAACGCCTTGCCGAGGTAGGCCAGGCCACCGTCGGTGGACATCCCGAGTGACAGGGCGAGGTCGAGGGCGGCGTACTCGCCGATCACCGGGCACCCGGGACCACCGAGGTGCAGGGCCGGTTCTTCCATCGGGTCCAACAACGCTGCGGTCTCAGCAGGGTCGGCCGTGTTGACCATCGCCCAGTCCAGGACCGCGTTGAGGGTCTGGACCTGGACGCGGGAGTCCTCGTCGCGGCTCGCGCGCACGGACTCGAGCAGCGGGTCGCTGCTGCGGGTCCGGGTGCGGGTGCTCATGGCTAAATTCTACGCCTGGTTGTGCATATTCGAAAGCGTGAGCGATGAGTTTTGGGGTCGGTGTGGCCGGGTGGGTCTCGTGACGGTCGCTAGCGCGACCTCCTCGACCACCGTGCGTCGAGGAGGTCGTTGGCGTCGGGTCAGTCCTTGGTGAGGCCGCCGGGTGCGCTGCTGGCCAGGGAGTCGCGGATCTGGCGCAGGAGCTCGATGTCCTCGGGGGTGCCCGGGGGCGGGCTGGGGAAGAAGCGCTCCTTGGCCTTGACGTAGGGCGTCACGACGAGGAAGTAGACGACCGCCGCGAGGATCACGAACGAGACCACCGCGTTGAGGAAGGCGCCGAAGGAGTTGGGGAGGTTGGAGAAGACGCTCGACGCCGAGTCGGGCATCTGCGCGGTCAGCCAGGCGGTGAAGGTGGTGACGACGGTGCCGAAAGCGGTGCCGATGATGACCGCGACGGCGAGGTCGATGAGGTTGCCGCGGAAGAGGAAGTTCTTGAACCCGGCCATCGGGTGCTCCTTAGTCGTCCGAGTGGTGAGCAGAGGGGGGCGGCAGAACGTTAGCGGCTCGACCAGGCGAAGGTCATCACCGACCGTGACGCGGCGTCGGCGAGAGGTCCGATCTCGTCGTCAGCCACCCCCAGGACCACGAGCCGCCCAGGCAGGCCGGTCGGTCCGGTCGTCTCGTCGGCGGTCGGGATCGCCAGCACCAGAGCCGCGTCGGCTACGGCCTCGGTCTCGCCGACCTGCGGGTCCGTGGCCACCACGTCGATCAGGTCGCCGACCCGGAGCAGGCCCACGGCACCGGCGTCGGGCAGGCGCACTGGTACGGCGCGCAGGTCGGGCCGGTCGCCGGTCATCGCGGGGCCGACCAGGGCGACGTCGGTGACCGGCTGCCCGCGCGTCAGCGGGGCCGCGAGGACGCGCCCGGTCGCCGCGGGCGTGAGGCCGGCCGGCGCCGTACCGGGGGAGAACGCGACCGTGGTCAGGTCGTCGGGGCCGAGCACCTCGCCGGCCGGGAGGTCGCGCGCGGCGACCACGACCGGGACCGAGGCGGGCGGTGCCTGGGACGTCGCGGCCAGGGTCGCGGCGACCGCGACCGCGGTGAGCAGCGCGGCCAGCGACCGACGGCGGCGCAGCACACGTCTGCGCAGGTCACCGAGCAGCGCGGTCGGACGGCTCAGGTCGACAGGCATGCCCCGACGCTAGGCGAGCCGCGGCGTCGGTGCCGCGGCTCTCCACAGGGCTCAGGACGAGGTGGTCGCCGCGGGCTTGGACTCGGACTTCTTCTCCGAGGTGGCCGCGGGCTTCGACTCGGGCTTCGACTCGGACTTGGTCTCGGTCTTGGTGTCCGACGACGAGGTGGAGGACGTCGACGAGCTCGAGGAGGAGGCCGACGCGCCCTCGGGCTTGCGGCTGTCGTTGCGGTAGAAGCCGGAGCCCTTGAAGACCACGCCGACGGCGTTGAACAGCTTGCGCAGCTTGCCCTGGCACTCGGGGCAGACGGTCAGCGAGTCCTCGCTGAAGGACTGGACCTGCTCGAAGGTGTGTCCGCACTCGGTGCAGGCGTACTGGTAAGTCGGCACGGGAGCTCCTCAGAGGGTGGGACGGTCATCAGGCGGAGGTGTTGGCACTCGCGCCTCACGAGTGCCAATGCTACGGCACGGCAGAATGTTCCGCACGATGACGGAGACCACGAGCGCCACTCCCGCCCCCGACCCGCGCGGACCCCGGTGGTGGCGGCGCTTCCGCCTGCTGCCACGCACGCTGCGGGTCTCGGCGTACGTCGCCGTGGTGCTGGTGCTGGTGGTGGTGGTCGCCGGGTCGAGCGGGGTGGTGCTGGTGCGCCGCTCCTTCCCGCAGACCTCGGGCGAGATCACGGTGCCCGGGCTGGCCGGTGACGTCGAGGTGGTCCGTGACGCGCACGGCATCCCGCAGATCTACGCCGACACCACCGAGGACCTGATGCGCGCGCAGGGCTACGTGCACGCGCAGGAGCGCTTCTACGAGATGGACGTGCGCCGCCACGCGACCGCGGGCCGGCTGGCCGAGATGTTCGGCGACGACGCCCTCGAGACCGACGTCTACGTGCGCACCATGGGCTGGCGGCGCGTGGCCGAGGCCGAGCTGCCGCTCCTCGACCCCGACACCCGGGTGGCCCTCGGCGCCTACGCCGCCGGGGTCAACGCCTACCTCGAGGGCCGCCAGCCCAGCCAGATCTCCCTCGAGTACACGCTCCTCGACGCCCAGGGCCTCGACTACCGGCCCGAGCCGTGGACGGCGGTCGACTCGCTGGCCTGGCTCAAGGCGATGGCGTGGGACCTGCGCGGCAACATGGTCGACGAGATCGACCGCAGCCTCACCGCAGCCGCCGTCGGTGCCGACCGCGCCGCCCAGCTGTGGCCGGCGTACCCCCTGGACGAGCACCAGCCGATCGTGACGCAGGGCGCGGTCGTCGACGGCGTCTTCGAGCAGGACGCCGAGACCGACGCGACCCGGCTGCCGACGCGGCCGGCGCCCTTCGAGCACGTCGCTGACGAGCTGCGCAGCCTCGCGGCCACCACCGAGCGGATGCCGGCCTGGCTCGGCCGCGGCGACGGCCTGGGCAGCAACAGCTGGGTCGTCTCGGGCGAGCACACCGACACGGGCCTGCCGATCCTGGCCAACGACCCCCACCTCGGGGTGTCGATGCCGGGGGTGTGGATGCAGGTCGGGCTGCACTGCCGCACGGTCGGCGAGGCCTGCCCCTACGACGTCGCCGGGTTCTCCTTCTCGGGCGTGCCCGGGGTGATCATCGGCCACAACGCCGACATCGCCTGGGGGTTCACCAACCTCGGGCCCGACGTCACCGACCTGTTCGTCGAGCGGGTCGTCGGCGACCAGTGGCGCCACGGCGGCGAGCTGCTGCCGCTGGAGGAGCGCCAGGAGCGCATCGAGGTCGCCGGCGGCGAGCCCGTCACGATCACGGTCCGGTCGACGGCCCACGGGCCCATCGTCAGCGACGTCGACGACGAGCTGGCCCGGGTCGCCACCGAGGCCGACGTGCCCCGGGGTGCCGCCGACGACGCCGACGGGCCGGAGTACGCCGTGTCGCTGTCGTGGACCGCGCTGACGCCGGCGCCCACCGCCGACGCCGTGCTGGCGCTCGACCGGGCGCGGGACTGGACGTCGTTCCGGGCGGCCGCGGCCGACTTCGCCGTGCCCGCGCAGAACATGGTCTACGCCGACCGCGAGGGCCACATCGGCTACCAAGCCCCGGGCCTGGTGCCGATTCGCAAGTCGGGCAACGACGGCCTGACCCCGTCGGCGGGGTGGCGACCCGAGAACGACTGGACCGGCGAGTACGTCCCCTACGACGGCCTGCCCAGCGTGCTCGACCCCGACGAGGGCTTCGTCGTCACCGCCAACCAGGCCGTGACCGGGCCCGACTACCCCTACTTCCTCGGCGACGACTTCGACCGCGGCTACCGCTCGCAGCGCATTCGCGACCTCGTCGGGTCCCAGCTCGCCGACGGCGGCACCGTCTCGGTCGACGACGCGCTCGCCACCCAGCGCGACGTGCGCAACCCGCTCGCGCCCGCGCTGGTGCCCTACCTGCTGCGGCCCCGCCTCGACGCGACGTACGACGACGACGGCCAGCGGCTGCTCGACGACTGGGACCAGACCCAGCCGGCCGACGGTCCGCAGAGCGCGGCGGCCGCCTACTTCAACGTCGTGTGGCGCCACCTGCTCGAGCTCACCTTCGACGACGAGCTGACCGGCGACCAGCGCCCCGACGGCGGTGACCGGTGGATCGCGGCGGTCACCGACCTGCTCCAGCGCCCCGACGAGGGCTGGTGGGACGACGTCACCACCGACGAGGTCGAGACCCGCGACGACATCGTGCGCACCGCCCTGCTCGACGCCCGCGACGAGCTCACCTCGACCATCTCGCCCGACCCCGACGACTGGACCTGGGGACAGCTGCACCGCCTCGAGCTGCGCAACGCGACCCTCGGCGAGTCGGGCATCGGGGTCGTCGAGCGGCTCTTCAACCGCGGCGGCTGGGAGGTCGGCGGCGGCGGCTCGATCGTCGACGCGACCGGGTGGGACGCCCGCGAGGGCTACGAGGTCGCGACCGCGCCGTCGATGCGGATGGTCGTCTCCCTCGACGACCTCGACGACTCCCGCTGGATCAACCTCACCGGCGTCTCCGGTCACGCCTTCCACCCGCACTACGCCGACCAGACCGACCTGATGGTGGCGGGCCGGACGCTGCCCTGGGCCTTCTCGCGCGACGCCGTCGAGGCGGCCGGCGAGGACACGCTGAGGTTGGTGCCGGCCGACTGACACCACGGTGGTCGTGGAGGTTGCCCTGGCAACCGCCGGTCGACCTGGCGGCGTCGGCTGCGGTCGAGTGGTCTCGTGACGCTCCCCAGCGGGAGCTCCTCGACCGCCGTGGGGCGGGCTCAGAAGCGGCGCAACCCCGAGGGGGTCACCGCCGCGGTGACCGGCCGGTCGTGCGACTCGACGGGCACGTCGCGGCCGACCTCGTCGTCGTAGAGGGCCACGCAGGTGAAGGTGCCGACCGGCACGCGGCCCAGCGCGCGGTCGTAGGAGCCACCGCCGCGGCCCAGGCGAAGGCCGGTGGGCGAGACCGCCAGGCCGGGGACGACCACCGCGTCGGCGGTGCCGATCGCGTCGACACCGAGACGGCGCGAGGTGGGCTCGAGGAGCCCGAAGCGGGCCGGGGCGAGCCCCGCGTCGCCGTCGTACGCCGCCCAGTCGAGGTCGCCGTCGGGGAGCAGCACCGGCAGCACCACGCGCTTGCCGGCGTCGAGCAGCCCGTCGAGCAGCCAGGAGGTGCCGGGCTCGCTGCCGATCGAGACGTACGCCGCCACGGTGGCCGCCCGGCGTACCTCCTCGGCGGCCAGCAGGTGGCCGGCCAGGGCGCGTGCGAACAGCCCGAGCTCCGCCACCGCGAGCCGGTGGCGGGCGGTCGTCAGCTGGTCGCGGAGGGCCAGCTTTGCCGGACTGGGTTGTGACGCGGGCACGACAGGAGCCTAGGCTCGCCCGCATGGGTAGTCCCGCACTGAAGAGGGCACGCGAGAAGATGGTCGACGCCGGCGTCGACGAGGTCGCGATCGACACGTTCGCGCACTACTTCCGCCTCCTCGAGCACGGTGAGACCGGCATGGTCCCGGAGTCGATGATCGACCCGGTCGACATGCCGTCGCTGGCCGACGTGGAGGTCGACGACGAGGTCGCCGCCGAGGCGATCCGGCACACGGTCGTGATCAAGCTCAACGGGGGCCTCGGCACCTCGATGGGCATGAGTCGGGCCAAGTCGCTGCTGTGCGTGCGCAAGGGGTTGTCGTTCCTCGACATCATCGCGCGCCAGGTGCTCCACCTGCGCGCGGAGCACGACGCGACGCTGCCGCTGATCTTCATGAACTCGTTCCGCACCTCCGCCGACACGATGGCCGCGCTCAGCCGCTACGACAGCCTCGCCGTCGACGGCCTGCCGCTGGAGTTCCTGCAGAACAAGGAGCCCAAGCTCCTCGCCCAGGACCTCTCGCCGGTGTCGTGGCCCGCCGACCCCGACCTCGAGTGGTGCCCGCCCGGCCACGGCGACCTCTACACCGCGATGCGCGGCACCGGCCTGATCGACCTGCTCCTCGAGCGCGGCTTCAAGCACGTCTTCGTCTCCAACTCCGACAACCTCGGCGCCGTGCCCGACCCGCGGGTCGCCGGCTGGTTCGCCTCCTCGGGTGCACCGTTCGCGATCGAGGCCGTACGCCGTACGGCGTCGGACCGCAAGGGCGGCCACTTCGCCCGGCGGCGCAGCGACGGCCGGCTGGTGCTGCGCGAGAGCGCCCAGGTGCCGGCCGCCGACCAGGCGTCGCTGGCCGACCTCGAGCGCCACCGGTTCTGCTCGACCAACAACCTGTGGTTCGACCTCGCCGCGATGAAGTCCGCGCTCGACCAGCGCCACGGCATCCTCGGCCTGCCGCTGATCCGCAACGTCAAGACCGTCGACCCGGGCGACCCCTCGACGCCGGAGGTGATCCAGGTCGAGACCGCCATGGGTGCGGCGATCGAGGTCTTCGACGGCTCGCTGCTCATCGAGGTCGGGCGCGACCGGTTCGTGCCGGTCAAGACGACCAATGACCTGCTGGTGCTGCGCTCCGACGTCTACGACATCGGCACCGACTTCGTGCTCGACCAGGTGGCCGCCGAGGTGCCGTTCGTCGACCTCGACGGCGCCCACTACAAGCTCGTCGGCGACTTCGACCGGCGCTTCCCCGAGGGGGCTCCCTCGTTGGCCAGGGCCACCTCGTTCAAGGTCGGCGGCGACGTCACGTTCGGCCAGGGGGTCCAGGTCGTCGGCGACGTCGCGATCGACGCCAAGGACGCCGACCGCGTCCCGACCGGCACGGTGCTCCAGTCCTGATGAGCGACCGCCTGCGCACCGTCGACGAGCATGTCGCCGTCATCCTCGACGCCGTCGACCCGCTGCCCGACTTCCAGCAGCCGCTGATGGACGCGCTCGACCTGGCCTGCGCCGAGGACGTCCACTCGCCGCTGCGGCTGCCGCGCTTCGACAACTCCGCCATGGACGGCTATGCCGCCCGCGCCGCCGACATCGTCACGGCGAGCTCCGACAGCCCGGTGACCCTGCCGGTCGTCGGCGACATCGGGGCCGGCCAGTCGCCCACCCCCGTCAGCGAGCTCGCCCCCGGCACCGCCGCCAAGATCATGACCGGGGCGCCGCTGCCCGCCGGCGCCGACACCGTCGTGCCCTACGAGTGGACCGACCGCGGCGCCGACCACGTGCGCATCGACCGGGCCGCGAGCGCCGGCCAGCACGTCCGCTACGCCGGCGAGGACGTCGCCGAGGGCGACCTGCTCGTCGAGGTCGGCACCGCCCTGGGCCCCCGTCACCTCGGCCTGCTCGCCTCGGTCGGGCGCTCCGCCGTCCGCGTGCGGCCGCGCCCGCGCGTCGTCATCGTCTCGACGGGCTCCGAGCTGCGCGAGCCCGGCGTCGCGATGGAGGCCGGACGCGACGACGACGCGATCTACGACGGCAACTCCTACCTCCTGGCCGGCGCCGCCCGCCGGGCTGGCGCCGTGCCGTTCCGCGTCGGACTGGTCCCCGACCAGCCCGAGGCCTTCCTCGCCGCGCTCGACGACCAGGTCGGGCGCGCCGACCTCGTGGTCACCTCCGGCGGCATCTCCATGGGCGACTACGACGTGGTCAAGGCCGCGCTCACGCCCTCGGGCACCGTGTGGTTCGGCGGCCTGGCGATGCAGCCCGGCAAGCCGCAGGGCTTCGGCCACGTGCTCCACGGCACCCGTGAGGTGCCGTTCTTCGCCCTGCCCGGCAACCCCGTGTCGTCGTACCTCTCCTTCGAGATGTTCGTGCGCCCCGCGCTGCGCCGGATGATGGGGTTGACCCCCGAGTCGCGGCCCACGGTCCGGGCGCGGCTCACCCACGCCGTGACCTCGCCGCCCGGACGCCGCCAGTTCCTGCGCGGGGTCGTCACCGTCGGCGCCGACGGCACCACCGTCACCGAGGTCGCCCCCGTCGGGGGCTCGGGCTCCCACCTGGTGGGTGACCTCGCCGCCTCCGACGCATTGATCGTGGTGCCCGAGGACGTCACGGCGGTGGCCGCGGGCGAGACCGTGACCGTGATCCGTCTCGACCAGGACTGAGGCCGCATGAGTGACCGGTTGACCCACGTCGACGAGAGCGGCGCCGCCCGCATGGTCGACGTCTCCACCAAGGACGTCACCGCCCGTACGGCGACCGCGTCGGGCCGCGTGCTCGTGTCGCCGGCGGTGATCGCGCTGCTGCGCGGGGAGGGCGTGCCCAAGGGCGACGCGCTCGCGGTCGCCCGCATCGCCGGCATCATGGGCGCCAAGCAGACCTCGACCCTGATCCCGCTGTGCCACCCGCTCGCGCTCTCGTCGGTCACCGTCGACCTGGTCGTCACCGACACCTCCGTCGACCTCACCGCCGCGGTCCGCACCACCGACCGCACCGGCGTCGAGATGGAGGCGCTGACCGCCGTCTCGGTCGCCGCGCTCACCGTGGTCGACATGGTCAAGGCGGTCGACAAGGCCGCGGTCATCACCGACGTCCGCGTCGAGACCAAGACCGGCGGCAAGAGCGGCGACTTCCTGCGGGCGGACCCGTCGTGAGCCTGCGTGCCGAGGTCGTCGTCGCCTCCAACCGTGCCGCGGCCGGCGTCTACGCCGACGAGACCGGGCCGCTCATCGTCATCGCGCTCCAGGAGCTCGGCTTCGCGGTCGACGCGCCGGTCGTCGTACCCGACGGCGACCCGGTGGGCGCCGCGATCCGCGCCGCCGTCGACGGGGGAGCGCGGCTCGTGCTCACCACCGGCGGCACCGGGCTGACGCCGACCGACCGCACCCCCGAGCAGACCCGGGCGCTGCTCGACCGCGAGGTGCCCGGCATCGCCGAGGCGATCCGCGCGGCCGGTGCCGCCGCGGGGGTGCCGACGGCGGTGCTGTCGCGTGGCCTGGCCGGCGTCGTCGGCGACTGCCTGGTGGTCAACCTCCCCGGCTCTCGCGGTGGGGTCAAGGACGGGCTCGCCGTGCTGCGCCCCATCCTGGTGCACGCCGTGGAGCAGGTCGTCGGGAGCGACCACTGAGCCCCCGGTGGGGCCGCGGTGCGCGGGGCGGGTGGCCGGTGACCCTCACCAGCGGTTCCTCGCCCACCGTGACCCTGCGGCCGCTGCGCCGCTCCGACCTGGCCGCCTGGCGCTCGGCGCGCCAGCGCAACGCCGTGTGGCTGGTCCGCTGGGACGCCACGGCGCCGCCCGGCTCGCCGCCGCGACCGGTCACCTTCGGCACCCTCGTACGCCGGCTGTCGGCCTCGGCCCGGGAGGGCACCACCCTGCCGTGGGCCGTCGAGGTCGACGACCACTTCGCCGGGCAGCTCACCGTCAACAACATCGTGCGCGGCTCGGCGCAGTTCGCGTCGATCGGCTACTGGATCGACCAGGCCTTCGCGGGGCGCGGCGTGATGCCGCGCGCCGTCGCGATGGCTGTCGACCACTGCTTCGAGGTCGCCGGCCTGCACCGCATCGAGGTCGCCATCCGTCCCGAGAACTCCAACTCGCTGCGCGTGGTCGAGAAGCTCGGCTTCCACGAGGTCGGCTACGCCCCACGCTTCCTGCACATCGACGGCGACTGGCGCGACCACCGGCTCTACGCGATCACCAAGGAGGAGGTCCCCCTGGGCCTCCTGCGCCGCTACGAGGCCAGCCTGGAGGCCGGCTCCTAGTCCCAGGTCCACGCCGACCCGTCGCGTAGACGCGACGGGTCGGCGAGGAATTGCGCCGACCCGTCGCGTAGACGCGACGGGTCGGCGAGGGGGTGGACCTCAGGAGTCACAGCAGCAAATCTCCGACACACCTGTTGACATCCGCCCCGCGATGGGTCAGCGCTCCTAACCTCGGGCTGTGGACCTGAGCGCACTGATCTTCGTCGCCCTGGCGGTGGCCTGGGCCACCTACCTGATCCCGAAGGCGCTGCGGCACCACGAGGACAGCAGCGCCTCACGCACCGTCGAGGGGTTCTCGGTGCGGTTGCGGGTGCTGGCCCGCCGCGAGCCGGTCGACTCCCGGTCGGCCCGCCTGGTCGTCCCGGGCAAGCCGGCCGTCGCGGTCGAGTCGTCGGTCCCCGTCGACACCCCGGTCGCCACCCCCGTCGCCACGGTCCCGCCCGCCGTACGCCGCGCCGCGGCCGCGCGGGCCGCGCGCCGCCGGCTGCGTGTCGTGCTCACCATCGTGCTCGCCGGGGTCGCGGTCGCCGTGGCCGCGGCGCTGGGCCACCTGTCCTTCGCCTGGCTCGCGGTCCCCGGGGTCGTGCTCGTCGCCTGGCTCGTCGCCTGCCGCCTCATGGTCAAGCGCGAGCGCGCCGTGGCCGGGCCCACCCGCCGCCTGCCGCTGATCACCGAGGACCCCACACCGGCCACCGACGAGGGCGACCCGGCCACCGAGGAGATCGTCGCGGTCCAGGCCGAGATCACGGTCGAGGCCGAGATGCAGGCCGGGAAGCAGGCCGAGCGCGTCGCCGAGCAGGAGCCCGCCGCCGACGCCGGTCCGGCGTCGGCCGGCTGGGACCCCGTCCCGGTCACGCTGCCGACCTACGTCGGCAAGGAGCCCGCCGCCCGCCGCTCGGTGCGCACCATCGACCTCGACGCCACCGGCGTCTGGACCTCCGGCCCGCTCGCGGCCGACTCGGCCCTGGCCCGGGAGGCCGACGCCGAGCGCAAGACCCGCAGCGCGCGCGCCGAGGCCGAGCAGCGGCGGCGCGCCGCCGGCTCCTGACCGGCGGCGAAACCCCACCGGACACCTGTCCGGTCCACTAGGTTCGCCCACATGAGCAAAGGTGCTTCGCTGGCGCGCGTCGGCGTCGCCTACGTCCTGGCGTTCGGCGCCGCAGCGGTGTGGCTGCTGGCGGGGCCCGACACCGGGCGGTTGTGGCTCGACGGCTTGCTGGCCGACCTGATCGCCACGCTGGTGGTCTTCGGCGCCAGCCGCGTGCACCATAACTCCAGCTTCTACGACGCCTACTGGAGCGTGCTGCCGCCCTTCCTGGCGGCGTACTGGTGGGCCGCGGCGAGCGCCGACGGCGACGTCGACACCACCCGCAACGTGCTGGTGCTCGTCGTCGTCGTGGTGTGGGCGGTGCGGCTGACCGGCAACTGGGTCTACGCGTTCCCCGGCCTGCACCACGAGGACTGGCGCTACCCGATGCTGCGCGAGCGCGCGGGCCGCGCCGAGGCGGTCGTCGACCTGCTCGCGATCCACGTCGTCCCGACGCTGCAGGTCTTCCTCGCCATGGTGCCGGTCTACGTCGCCGTGACCGCCCCCGGCCGCCCTGTCGGCTGGCTCGACGTGGTCGCCGTGGTGGTCGGGCTCGGCGCAGTGCTGCTCACCTACGTCGCCGACGTCCAGATGTACCGCTTCGCCCGCACCAAGCAGCCCGGCCAGGCCATGGACCGGGGGCTCTGGGCGTGGTCGCGGCACCCCAACTACTTCGGCGAGTGGGCCTTCTGGGTGGCGCTCGGCCTGTTCGGGCTGGCCGCCTCACCCGGCGACTGGTGGCTGGTGTTCCTCGGGGCGATCGCGATGCTCGCGATGTTCCTGGGGGCCAGCATCCCGATGATGGAGGAGCGCAGCCTCGCGCGGCGGCCCCGCTACCAGGACGTCATCGACCGGGTGCCGATGTTCGTGCCGCGCCCACCGCGCGGGTCTCGCGACACCGCCGCGGCATGACGCGGGTCGTCATCGCCGGTCTCGGCGACAGCGGCCTGCTCACCGCGATCCAGCTCGCGCGGTCGCGAGCCGCGCGCGACCTCGAGCTGGTCGGGATCTCCAGCAAGCCGATGCTGGTCAGCGGTCAGGAGCTCGGCCTCCGCCTCGCGCGCCCCGACGACTGGCGCCGCGACTACCTCGTCGACTTCGACCGCTACCGGCGCCTCGACGGGCTGCGCGTCGTCCACGGGAGCCTCACCGGGCTCGACCTGGCCGCGCGCACGGTGACGGTCACCCGACCCGACCACACGTCGTACGACGAGCCCTACGACGTGCTGGTGATCTCGACCGGGGTCAGCAACGGGTTCTGGCGGCGCGCGGGCCTGGAGTCGGCCGCCGAGGTCGAGGCGGGCCTGCGCGCGGCGCACGAGCGGCTCGCCGCCGCCTCGTCGATCGCCGTGGTCGGCGGGGGAGCGGCAGCGGTGAGCAGCGCCGTCAACCTCGCCGCCGCCTTCCCCGACACGCGGGTCGACCTGTGGTTCCCCGGCGAGCGGGCGCTGCCGGCCCACCACGGCAAGGTCTGGGCCGACGTCTCCGCGCGGCTCGAGGCGCTCGGGGTCGGCCTGCACCCGGGCCATCGGGCCGTCGTGCCCGGCGGGTCCGCGCTCGACGAGATCACCACCGGCCCGGTGGCGTGGAGCACCGGCCAGGCCCCGGCCGAGGCCGACGCCGTGCTCTGGGCGATCGGACGGGTCCGCCCCCACACCGACTGGCTGCCCGCCGAGCTGCTCGACGACGACGGGTTCGTCCGCGCGGGTCGCGACCTCCGGGTCCCGGGTCACGACGGGGTCTTCGCGATCGGCGACGTCGCCGCCACCGACCCGCTGCGCTCCTCGGCCCGCAACCGCGCCGACAAGGTGCTCGCCGCCAACATCCTCGCGACGTTGTCCGGTCGGCCGCTCAGGACCTTCCGCACCACCACGCGACGCTGGGGCTCGGTCACCGGGGTGCAGCCCGACGGCGTCGACATCTACTTCCCGTCGGGCCGCAAGCTGCGCTTCCCGGGCTGGACGGCGAGGGTCGTGATGCAGGACCTGATCGCCCGCCGGGTGATCTACGGCGGCATCCGCCCCGAGGGTCAGTCCTTGCGGTGACGCCCGTAGGGCAGCACGAGCCCGACGAGCACCCCCACCACAAGGACGCCGAGCAGCCAGACCCACAGCGGCGAATCGATGTCGCCGCCGAAGAACCGGATCGTGGTGTCGCCGGTGTTCTGGGCGCAGAAGATGGCGGCGACGAGCAGGACCACCAGCCCCACGATCTCCTTGGGCGTGACCTTGATGCCGTTCTTGCCACGGGCTTCTTGGGTGTCGTGGGTGGTCGTGTCGTGTTCTCTGGCCATGGGTCCAGCCCAACAGGCGCCCCTGGTGCCCGGACCACCCGCACGGGTCCGTCAGCCCGGGTGAGGCCGGTGCGGGTGAGGCCGGTGCGGGTGAGGCCGGTGCGGGTGAGGCCGGTGCGGGTGAGGCCGGTGCGGGCCGGACGTCCACGAGTACGGACTAGACGGCGCCGCCCGGTAGATTCGACCGGTGTCCGACGTCAGACCCCGCCGTACCTTCGCCGTCATCAGCCACCCCGACGCCGGCAAGTCGACCCTGACCGAGGCGCTCGCGCTGCACGCGCGCGTGATCACCGAGGCCGGCGCCGTGCACGGCAAGGGCGGGCGTCGCGCGACGGTGTCGGACTGGATGGACATGGAGAAGGCCCGCGGCATCTCCATCACCTCCGCCGCGCTTCAGTTCAACTACCGCGACCACGTCGTCAACCTCGTCGACACCCCCGGCCACTCCGACTTCTCCGAGGACACCTACCGCGTGCTCTCGGCCGTCGACTCGGCCGTGATGCTGGTCGACGCCGGCAAGGGGCTCGAGCCGCAGACCCTCAAGCTGTTCAAGGTCTGCGCCCTGCGCGGCATCCCGGTGATCACCGTCATCAACAAGTGGGACCGACCGGGCCTGTCGGCGCTGGAGCTGATGGACCTCATCGAGAAGCAGATCAAGCTGCGCCCGACCCCGCTGACCTGGCCCGTCGGCGAGGCGGGCGACTTCCGCGGCGTGCTCGACCGGCGTACCGGGGAGTTCGTGAAGTACACCCGCACCGCCGGTGGCGCGACGCGGGCCCCCGAGAGACGGATGGCCCCGACCGAGGTCGAGCCCGACGACCTCGCGGTCTGGCAGGACGCCGTCGAGGAGAGCGAGCTGCTCGCGGCCGACGGTGCCGACCACGACCAGGAGCTCTTCCTGGCCGGCACGACGACCCCGGTCATGTTCGCCTCTGCGCTGCAGAACTTCGGCGTCGCGCAGCTGCTCGACCTGCTGCTCGACCTGGCCCCCGCCCCGCACGCGACGCCCGGCGTCGACGGGTCGGTGCGTGAGCCCGACGACGAGTTCAGCGCGTTCGTCTTCAAGGTGCAGTCGGGCATGAACGCCGCCCACCGCGACCGGCTGGCCTACGCCCGCGTCGTGTCCGGCACCTTCGAGCGCGGCATGGTCGTCACCCACGCCTCGACCGGGCGCCCTTTCGCGACCAAGTACGCCCAGGCGGTCTTCGGTCGCGAGCTCTCCTCGATCGAGACCGCCGCGCCCGGAGACATCATCGGCCTGGTCAACGCGGCGGCCCTGCGTGTCGGGGACACCGTCTACGTCGGCGACGCCATCGAGTTCCCGCCGGTCCCGAGCTTCGCCCCCGAGCACTTCATGACCGCGACCGCGGCCGACATCGGCCGTTACAAGCAGTTCCGCAAGGGCATCGATCAGCTCGACCAGGAGGGGGTCGTACAGGTGCTGCGCTCCGACCTGCGCGGCGACCAGAGCCCGGTGCTCGCGGCGGTCGGGCCGATGCAGTTCGAGGTGGTGCAGGAGCGGATGACCCACGAGTTCAACTCGCCGATCCGGCTGTCGCGCCTGGACTACCAGGTCGCGCGGCGTACCGACGACTCCGGCGCGGCCGCCCTGGTCGGCAAGCGCGGCGTCGAGGTGCTGCGCCGCTCCGACGGCACCCCCATGGCGCTGTTCGTCGACAAGTGGCGGGCCGACGTCACCGCCCGCGACAACCCCGAGATCCTGCTCGAGGCGCTGCCGGCCGGCGGCGTCTGACCGCTGCGGCGGGACCACCCGGACGCTCGGGACGGCCGGGTGGCCACGGACCGGCCCGCGAGCGGCTAGCGCCCGCTGGTCGCAGCGACCCGGCGCACGGCCGGGCGTGCGGTGACGCCGACCCGCGCGACGGTGCGACGACGTACGGCGCGGCGCGCCGACAGCTCGTGGCGCACGGTGAAGAGCGACCAGGCGCCCAGGGCCGAGACGAACAGGAGCGCGGTCACGAGCGTGACGTACGACTGGTTCACGGGACGGTCTCCTCAGCGGCGGGCGCATCGGTGGTCTTGCTGGCCACGACCATCGTCCGTGGACGCGCGACGCCACAGCAGGGCACAAGGTCCCGAGCGACCCGGGACCCGGACCACCCGGCATGACCCCCGGTCGCTGCCGGTCGCTGCCGGTCGCTGCCGGTCGCTGCCGGTCGGATGGCGGGGGAGCTGACGGGACTCGAACCCCCTGACCTTCTCATCGCGAAGGTGTGCCTTGCGTGCTGTCACCACATGTGCGGTCGTTCTGGTGCTTGCACCGCTTGCGCCGACGAGCCCGGATCTCAGACGAGCTCGTCGGTGTGCTTGAGGACGTCATCGACTGATCGGGGCGTGGTCATCACCTGAGAAACTTCTTGCGGGCGAGCATGGCGTTGGCCGATGACCGCGGCCTCGGCGCCCTCGACGAATCCGACTCCGGGAATGATCGCGCCACGGGGCGATGATGGGTTCAGCCGACATCCTCCAAGACGGCTTGCCGCCGCTTCGTTCGCTACTACTCACGTGCCACGAGCCGATCGTCACGCGGAGCGTGACCAGTGCGGGATCCCGCACTGGCACGCTTCGTGGGCCCATGTCCCAAAGGCACCGCAGGTCGCTCGGCATCGCGCGATCGGGTCTCAGGCCTGGACGACCTTCGAGCGGTAGCTCTCGATGATGTCCATAAACTCGCGCAGTTCCCGCTCCGGTACGCCGACGAAGTCGAGGGTCGCCTCGATCTCTTTCGAGACCGCGTCGAAACCTGCCTTGTCGATGGCCAGGTGCTCATGGGCGGTGTCCATGTCGTGACCGATGTAGCACTTGGGGCCACCGGCGGCCTCGATCGACCACGAGGTCACGAGCCACTTGTAGCCAGCGGCGTTAGCCGGGTTGCCGTGATGCTTGTGCACCATGTCATTGGCGTTCACCTTCACGTTCTGGAACAGCCGATCGACGAGGATGTCGACGGCACCGGCGATGCCGTAGCACCCACCCAGGCGTTCGTAGAGCGTCGCGTCGCCCGGCTGCACCTCGGCGGCTGTTGATGGATCCGCATCGGTGGCGAGCCGTCGCGTGTCGGGGACGTGCGCCTTCTGGGGAGTCGTGGTGGCCTGTGGGGTCTTGGTGGTCGTCACCATGCTTCTCCTCCGATTGATCTGTCACATGTGGCGGGCGCACGCATGTGGTCGACGAGGTTGTGCAGCTGCGACCGCAACGCGACGAGGGACGCCTCGTCCAGGCCGGTCCGGCACACGACCTGCCGCTGAACTGCCGCGGCCCGACGCTCGATTTCTGCGCCCAGCGGGGTCAGGAAGGCACGGACGATGCGCCGGTCGACGTCATCGCGCGACCGCGAGAGGTAGCCGAGGTGTTCGAGACGGGCGATGAGGGGCGTGAGTGCGTTGCCGGCCAACTGCAGGCGGTCGGCGATCTGATGGACCGAGAGGCCATCCTGCTGCCACAGCACCATGAGGGTCAGGTACTGCGGATAGGTCAGCCCGATGTCGCGCAGCAGCGGGCGGTAGGCCCGGATGACGGCGTTCGTCGCCGCGTAGAGCGCGAAGCAGAGCTGGTCATCGATCCGAACCGAGTCCGCGTCCGCCAAGACCCACCCCCTCATGAATGCGACAAATCTAACTCACGCGTGATCGAAATCACAACACTGAGCTACCGCGGCGCGGACTCATCCACGCCGAGAAGCCCCGCCGACCCGTCGCACCCGCAGCAGGAACGTTCCGCAAGCCGACCGCTGCTGCAGTACGGCGCTCCGGGTCTGGCCTTGAGGCGCCCTCGGCCACGAGTCCAAGAACACCGGCCAGGCCAAGGCCGGCGTCCTGGACCGGACTGGTGTCACGGGTTCCACCCCGGCTCGCAAACGTCCTGCTCATCCTGGGCTGGACCGGCCTGCGCTGGGTGAGGCCCGCGCGATGAGCGTGGGCGACGTGAGGGAGTCGCCGGCGCAGACTTGGTCGTTCGACCACCAGCACCCGAAGGCATCGCCACCAAGTACCGCCGGGAGCCATCCACCGGACGAGCGGGCGCACGACAACGACGAATCCCCCGGGTGATCCGTGCGTTCCGCAGGTCACTCGGGGGATTCTCTCGGTGGAGCTGAGGGGATTCGAACCCCTGACCTTCTCATTGCGAACGAGACGCGCTACCAACTGCGCCACAGCCCCAGTGCGCCACACCGGTGGTACGACGCGAGGCGAAACGGTAGCACCCGCGTCGCCCCAGCTCGAAGTCGGTGGAGCGCGAGGCGCGCCAGGTTAGCGTTGCCTCACCCCAACCCCGAGGAGCGGCATGTACGGCGAGGTCATCTCGACCCAGGTCCTGACCCCCCAGCTGGTCCGCGTCGTGCTCGGGGGCCCCGGTCTCGACGGCTTCGCGGTGCCCGCGGGCACCGACTCCTACGTCAACGCGTCCTTCGTGCCCGAGGGCGCGCCCTACACCGTTCCGTTCGACGACGAGGCCGTGCGCGACCTGCCGCGCGAGCAGCGGCCCTACCCGCGCCGCTACACCGTCCGCTCCTGGGACGCCGCCCAGCGCCGGCTCACCCTCGACTTCGTCGTGCACGGCGACGTCGGTCGCGCCGGCCGCTGGGCCCAGCACGCCCAGCCCGGCGACCGCCTGCAGCTGCGCGGGCCCGCCGGCTCCTGGGTGCCCGACCCCGACGCCGGCTCCTACCTCCTGGTCGGCGACGAGAGCGCGCTGCCGGCGATCGCGGCCTCGCTGGCGGCGGTGCCCGCCGGTCGTCGGGTCGTCGCGGTGGTCGAGGTCGAGGACGCCGCGGGCGAGCTCGCGCTGACGTCGCCCGGCGAGCTGACCGTGACCTGGGTCCACCGGGCCGGTGCCGCTGGTCGCGTCGAGGACCTGCTGCCGGCGGCCGTCGCCGCGCTCGCCCCGCTGCCGGGCACCGTGAGCGCCTTCGTGCACGGCGAGGCCGTCGCCACCCGCGCCGTACGCCGCCACCTGCTCGAGCAGGAGGTCGTGGCCCGTGAACGGCTGTCGTGCTCGCCGTACTGGCGCCGCGGCCACGACGACGAGCAGTGGCGTGCGGTCAAGGGGGCGTGGACCCGCGAGGTCGAGGCCGACGTGCCGTTGCTCGAGTCCTGAGGGCGAGTCCTGGACCTTGATGCCACGGTCGCTGTGACCTAGAGGTACGATGCGGGTACGCCGGTGGTGAGACCGGCTGTCTCCCGCCACCCGGCCCAACCAGCCGGTGGCAGCAACGCTCGCCGGCGACCAGCGCCCGGCCCGCTCGCGTCGTCCCCGTCGACACCCAGCCTCACCGTCGTCGGGCCCGCCGCTGGGCCGCCGCCACGTACCGGCGTACCCCGCGACACCGTCCCCGACGGCGTCGCTGCTCCGGAGGAGGAGTGCCTTGGCTCGAGGTGGCCAGCGTCAGAACGGCGCCAACCGCGCCAACGCCCGTGCGCGGCGTGGGCGCGAGCTCGACAACGAGGGGATCATCCCGATCCTGGCGCGCGCGGTGCGCGAGGTCGAGGGTGCGGCGCAGCGCGGCAAGGTCAAGCCGTCGAGCCGGACCAAGTTCCAGGTCGTGGCGCTGCTGGCGCGCGAGGAGCGCTCACGGGTCAAGGTCGACCCCGACATCACCGAGGGCCAGCGCGCCGACCAGCTCAAGCGCCTCGACGGGATCGGCACGATCCTGGCGAAGACCACCGCCCGCGACACCTCCCTGCTCTCGCTGCTGGCCGAGGACGCCGTGGTCTCCGAGGCCGCGCGCGAGCTCAAGCGCGAGATGCTCGAGGCCGCTGGCGTCGAGGTCGACCCCGAGGAGCTCGCCGCCCCCGAGCCGAGCGCCGCGACCTTCGACCCCGAGCGCCAGGTCATCCCGCGCTCGGTGCTGTCCTACCAGCTCGCCAACCCGTTCCTGGTGCCCGACTTCAGCGGGGTCTCCCGCCCCGGTCACGCCCGCCGCCTCGCCGGCTGGGAGCTGATCGAGCCGCTGCTCGAGTCGTTCGAGCGCGCGGCCGGTGGGGTCACCTCCTGCATGGCGCTGCCCGAGGTCTCCTCGGTCAAGGCGCCCGCCGGCCTGGAGCTGATGCACCACCAGGCCCAGGTCGTCGCGGCCGCCGCGGCCGGCCACCGCACCTTCCTGCTCGCCGACGAGCCGGGCCTCGGCAAGACCGCGCAGGCGCTGCTCGCGGCCCAGGCCGCCGACGCGTTCCCGCTGCTCGTCGTGGTGCCGAGCGTCGTCAAGACCAACTGGGCCCGCGAGGTCAGCCTCTGGACCCCGCACCGCAGCTCCACCGTCATCCACGGCAACGGCCACGACATCGACGGCTACGCCGACATCGTCATCGTCAACTACGAGATCCTCGACCGCCACGTCGGCTGGATGCGCCACCACGGGTTCCGCGGGATGGTCGTCGACGAGGCCCACTTCATCAAGAACAAGTCGTCCCAGCGCTCCCAGCACGTGCTGCAGATCGCCGACTCGATCCGGGCCCGGACTCCGCGACCGCTGATGACCGCGTTGACCGGCACGCCCCTGATCAACGACATCGACGACTTCCGGGCGATCTGGCAGTTCCTGGGCTGGATCGACGAGAAGAAGCCGCTGCCGCCGCTGATGGACCGGCTCGAGGACACCGGGCTGACGCCCATCGACCCGCCGTTCTACCCCGCCGCCCGGGCCGCGGTGATCGACCTCGGCATCGTGCGCCGCCGCAAGGTCGACGTCGCCTCCGACATCCCGGCGCGCCGCATCGCCGACCTGCCCGTCGAGCTCGAGGGCGAGGTCGGCCGCTCGATCCGCGAGGCCGAGCGCGAGCTCGCACGTCGTCTGGTCGAGCGCTACGACATGGCGCTGGCCACCCGCCGTACGGGCGTGACGGTCGAGGGCATCGACCACGACCTGGTCCGCCGCGTGGCGACCTGGGAGCGCGAGGACACCACCAACGGCAAGGCCGGCTCCGACGGCGACAACGTCTTCACGATGATGCGCAAGATCGGTCAGGCCAAGGCCGGGCTGGCCGCCGACTACGCCGCCCAGCTGGCCCGCAACGTCGGCAAGGTCGTCTTCTTCGCCAAGCACGTCGACGTGATGGACCAGGCCGAGGAGCTGTTCGCCAAGCGCGGCCTCACGTCGGCCTCGGTGCGCGGTGACCAGTCGCCCAAGACCCGCCAGGCCAACATCGACGCGTTCGTCAACGACCCCGAGGTCGCGATCGCCGTCTGCTCGCTGACCGCGGCGGGCGTGGGCCTCAACCTGCAGGTCGCCTCCAACGTCGTGCTCGCCGAGCTGTCGTGGACCGACGCCGAGCAGACCCAGGCCATCGACCGGGTGCACCGCATCGGCCAGGACCAGCCGGTCACAGCGTGGCGCATCATCGCCGCGCAGACCGTCGACACCAAGGTCGCCGAGCTCATCGACAGCAAGGCCGGCCTGGCCGCCCGCGCGCTCGACGGCTCCGACGAGGAGGTCGGCTCCTCGGTCGACATCCAGACCGAGGCGCTCGTGGGCCTGCTCACCGACGCCCTCACCGCCCGCGAGGCCCGCGCCTGACGTGTGCCCGACGTGTGCCGGGGGCGACCCCGGGGCGACCGGTCGGGCCGCGAGCCGATCGATTCAGCACTTGTCGGCGGTCGCACCTATCATCTTGCGCGTCCGATCTGCTCCCTCCCGCCCCGCCGACAGGAGACCCTGATGCGCGCCAGGTTGCTCGCTCGCGCCTCCCTGATCGTGCGTGTCGCCGTGGTCGCGGTGCTGGCCGCGCTCCTGGTGGGCGTCACCACCGGCGCCAGCGGCGAGAAGGCCGGGGGCGTGATCCGCGGCGAGCTCGCCGGGCAGGAGGTCCGGGTGACCCTGCCGACCGGCGACGCCAAGCCGCGCGGGCTCGCGATCTACTTCCACGGCCAGGGCGGCAACGTCAACGACCGCATCGACGGTCCGTGGCTCGGGGCCCTGCTGCGCTCGGGCTGGGCGGTGGCCTCCTCGAGCTTCCACGACGAGTCGTGGGGCAACGACGCGTCCACCGAGGACGTCTCGCTGCTCACCGAGTGGGCCGAGGACAAGGCCGGGGTCAAGACCTCGCTGTGGGTCTCGGGGTCGATGGGCGGCGCGGTCTCGCTCAACGCGATGCTCCACGGCGCCCCCGTCCCGTCGTGCTGGTACGGCGTCAAGCCGGCCATCTCGCTGACCAAGATGGACCGCGTCATGGGAGCCCGGCGCTTCATCGCCGACGCCTACGGCGGCCCGGTCCCCGACGACCGCAACCCGGTGCGCCACATCGACGACCTGCCCGCCGACGTCCGCTACCGCGTCGTCGCCTCGCCCGACGACGAGCTGGTCGGCCTGCGCGACAACGCCGGTGCACTGATCTCCGAGCTGACCGGTCGCGGTCTCGACATCACTTACCACCTGGTGACCGGCCCCCACGAGGACCCGTCCCACTTCGACCCGGTCGACCTGGTCGCCTTCGGCGACTACTGCCTCGGTGACGGCGCGTCCCCGCCGTCCGACACCCCGCCCAGCCAGTCCGCCTCCTGAGCGGCCCCGGTCAGAACAGGCCGGCCGACCCGACGAACCGGGTCACGGAGATCCGGATCGCCACGCGTTCGGGGTTGACCCGCGGCACCCGGTAGCGGCTGGCGTACCGCTCGCACGCCCGCGCGACCGACGTCGGGTCGTGCACCACGACCCCCACCCCCTCGAGCGTCGACCACCGGGCACCGTCGACGGCACAGGCCGCCACCTGACCGCCCTGGTCGCCCGCCTCGAGCAGGTTGCGCACCTTGCGCGACCCGCCGGTGGTGATCACCCAGGCGCACTGCTGCTCGTGGTCGAGCGCGACCCCGACCGGGACGACGTGGGGCCGGCCGTCGGGGCGCAGCGTGGTCAGGCTGCACAGGTGCCGCTCGGTCCAGAACTCCAGCAGGGCCTCAGGAAACTCGCCCCAGCCGGGGGTCCACGACGTCATGGGGTCAGGCTATGCGGTCGCGACCACCGTCGCCGACCCGTCGCTACGCGGGAGGAGCTGACCAGCAAAGAGGCGCCCCGACCACGAACCCAGGCCGACCACAGGGCGCACGGAGCCGGAGGCCGGTCCGGCGTCTCGGCGGCCGCCACCCAGGCCGGCGGCAGCGCTACCAGGTGAGGGCGGCCAGCGAGACGCAGGCCGGTTGGAGGCGACCAGACAGGGCTAGATCCACCGGGAGAACCACATGCGGTCGATCCAGTCGGCCTTGTCGATGACCTGGTAGGCCAGGATCGGGTAGAAGTAGGCGAAGTTGAGCACGACGAGCACGAGGAAGGACCCGGCCACGATGACGCCGGTGGTCCGGCGTGCCGAGGAGCGCCGCGACGACCCGATGAGCCGGCCCAGGCACAGGGTGATCGCGAGCACCAGGAACGGCAGGCAGGCGATGGCGTAGAAGAAGAAGATGGGGCGGTCGTCGTACTGCAGCCACGGCAGCCAGGTCGACAGGGTGCCGACCACGGCGACGCCGAAGCGCCAGTCGCGCGCGCCGACCCACAGCACCGCGGCGGCGACCAGGGCGATCACACCGCCCCACCACAGCACGGGCGTGCCGATGAGCAGCACCTGGCGGTAGCACTCCGAGCCCTGGCGCGCGTCACAGCCCTGCTGGCCGGGCTGGATGTCGAGCTGGGTCGCGGCGCCGACCGGCCGGTTGATGAGGAGCCAGCCCGACGGTTGCGACTGGTAGACGTGGCTGCTGCAGTTGAGGTAGTGGGTGTGGAAGATGTAAACGTCGTGGTGGTAGTACCAGAGCGAGCGCAGCGACTGCACGACCTCGCCCAGGCCGCTGGCGTCGGCCTCGGTGGCGGTGGGCCACCGGGCCGAGTCGTCGCTCTCGTTGTCGCTGGTCCGCTCGCCGTCGGAGCCGACCATGCAGGGGTTCTCCTTGACGAACCCGGTGTACTGCGTCGACGACAGGGTCCGCTCGTACTCGTCGGCGTGCGCCAGCCAGCCCGACCAGGAGGCGACGTAGACGACGCCGGCGACCAGCACCAGGTGCACGAAGGCGGGGACGCCGTCCACGAGCGCCGACCGCACGACCGCCCACCGCACGCCGAACGAGCGGCGTGCGCCGGCGCTCCACAGCCACACGAGCAGGCCGAACGCCCCCAGCGGGTAGAGCGCGGTCCACTTGGTGCCGATCGCCAGGCCGAAGCTGATGCCGGCGGCGAGCAGCCAGGGGCGGAACAGCAGCCCCCGCACGGGTCCGAAGGACGAGGCGCCGCGCGGGTCGTCACCGACCAGTCGCGCCAGCCGGGCGCGGTACCAGTCGCGGTCGTTGACCACGCACGCGACGCCGCACAGCAGGAAGAACGCCAGGAAGATGTCGAGCAGGGCCAGCCGCGAGAGCGTGAAGTGCAGGCCGTCGAAGGCCAGCAGCAGGCCGGCCAGGCAGCCCAGGGTCGTCGAGCCGGTCAGCCGGCGGGCGAGCCGGCACATGACGAGCACCATCAGCGCCCCGACGACGGCCGCTGAGATGCGCCAGCCGAACGGGTCCATGCCGAAGGCCTTCTCGCCCAGGGCGATCACCCACTTGCCGACCTCGGGGTGGACCTCCATCGACGGGCCGTCGCCCCAGATGCCCTGGGTGCGGCCGTCGAGGATGGCGTCGTTGATGTCCTGGCCGCCGATGCGGTCCTGGTAGTCGCGCACGAAGCCTTGGTTGAGCAGGCCCCACGCGTCCTTGGCGTAGTAGGTCTCGTCGAACGCGAACCGGCGGGGCGAGCCGAGGTGCCACAGGCGCATGCCGAGGGCCAGCAGCGTGACCGCGAGCGCCGCACCCCACGACGCGAGCCGGCTCTGCAGCCGCGCGTCGGCCCGGCCCAGGCGGCCACGGGCCCGCTGCCACGCGGTCGGGACCGGACGACCGTCCGCGGTCTGCGACAGCCCGGTCGGCCCCCCGGTGCGCGGCGGGTCCTGCAGCGTGGTCACGAGCCTGGATCCTACGTGCGCCATGATCGACCGGTGCCCTCCACGCCCGACCCCACAGCCGGGCCCGCAGCAGGACCCGGTCCGGTCGACGCGGGCGTCCTCGTGCTGGCCGCGACCCCCATCGGGCGCGTCGGCGACGCGCCGCCCCGGTTGGCCGAGGAGCTCGCCGGCGCCGACGTCGTGGCCGCCGAGGACACCCGCCGGCTCAAGCGGCTCACGAGCGACCTCGGGGTGAGCGTCACCGGGCGGGTCGTGTCCTACTTCGAGGGCAACGAGCAGCAGCGCACGCCGGTGCTCCTCGAGGCGCTGCTGGCCGGCGAGCGCGTCCTGCTGGTCACCGACGCCGGGATGCCGAGCGTCTCCGACCCGGGCTACCGCCTGGTCGCCGCCGCGGTGGAGGCCGGGGTGCTGGTCACGGCGGTGCCGGGCCCCTCGGCCGTGCTCACGGCTCTCGCGGTCTCGGGGCTGCCGGTCGACCGCTTCTGCTTCGAGGGGTTCCTGCCGCGCAAGGCGGGGGAGCGGGCCCGGCGGCTGGTCGGCCTGGCCGCCGAGCAGCGCACGATGGTCTTCTTCGAGGCCCCGCACCGCACCGCCGCGACCCTGGCCGCGATGGCCGAGGCGTGGGGCGACGACCGGCCCGGTGCGGTGTGCCGCGAGCTGACCAAGACCCACGAGGAGGTACGCCGAGGGGGCCTGGCCGAGCTCGCCGCCTGGGCCGCCGAGGGCGTGCGCGGCGAGGTCACCCTGGTCGTGTCGGGTGCGGCCCCGGCCCCCGCCATCTCGAGCGACGAGGCCGACCTGCGCGCCGCCGTACGGGAGCGGGAGGATCAGGGCATGACGACGAAGGCAGCCATCGCCGAGGTGGCGCTCCTGGCGGGCGTACCCAAGCGCGACGTCTACGACCTGGTGCACAAGAAGTGAGCGCGCCGGCCCCGACGGGGCGGATCACGTCCTACCAGCACGAGGGCCTCACCTTCGACGTCGTCGACGAGGGCCCCGTCGACGGCGAGGTGGTCGTGCTGCTGCACGGCTTCCCCGAGCGGGCGTCGTGCTGGCGGCTGGTGGCGCCGCTGCTGCACGCCCAGGGCTACCGCACCCTCGCGCCCGACCAGCGCGGCTACTCGTCCGGCGCCCGCCCGCCGCGGCGTCGCGACTACACCACGACCCACCTCGCCGACGACGTCGCCGCGCTGGTCCGGCTCACCGGCGGACCCGCGCACGTCGTCGGCCACGACTGGGGCGCGATCGTCGCGTGGACCGTCGCCGCGCGTCACCCCGACCTGACGCGCACCCTCACCGCCGTCTCGGTGCCGCACCCGCAGGCCTTCCTCAAGGCGCTGGTGACCTCCAGGCAGGGCCTCAAGTCGTGGTACATGCTCGCCTTCCAGGCCCCGGGCCTGCCCGAGCGGATGGCTTCCACCCCGGGTGGCTTCTTCGACCGGATGCTCCGCGGCACCGGCATGTCGCGCGAGGAGGTCGCCCGCTTCCGCGAGGAGATCGTCGACCACGGCGCCCTGCCCGGCGGGCTGGCCTACTACCGCGCGCTGCCCCTCGCCGACCGGGGCCAGATGCGGGCCCCGATCACGGTGCCGACCACGCTGGTGTGGAGCGACGGCGACGACTTCCTCGACCGGGCCGGGGTGCTGCGCACCGAGGACCACGTCGCCGCGCCGTACGAGCTCGTGGTGCTGTCCGGCGTCGACCACTGGATCCCGGTGCACGCGCCCGACGCCCTCGCCGAGGCGATCCTCGAGCGGGTGACGTCCGCGTGAGCGGCGCCGATCCCGCCGACCCCGACGGCCCGACCCGCGAGCGCGCGCCCACCGAGGAGCGGAGCGGGTCGCGTCGCGACCGCGAGCGCCCCCCGGCCCCCGAGCCGCTGCCGCACCCGGTCGTCGACAACCACTGCCACCTCGACATCGCCGACGGCGACTGGCTGAGCACCGACGAGGCGCTCGCCGCGGCGGCGGCCGTCGGGGTGCCGCGGATCGTCCAGATCGGCTGCGACCTGCCGGGTGCGCGCTGGGCGGTCGAGACGGCGGCGTCGTACGACGCGATCGTGGCCGGCGTGGCCCTGCACCCCAACGAGGCGCCCCGGCTGGCGGCCGAGGGTCGTCTTGACGAGGCGCTCGCCGAGATCGAGGCGCTGGCGCAGGCCCACGACAAGGTCCGTGCGGTCGGCGAGACCGGGCTCGACCACTTCCGCACCGGCGAGGAGGGCCGGGCGGCGCAGGTCGAGTCGTTCCGGCGCCACATCGACCTGGCCAAGCGGCTCGACAAGACGCTGGTGATCCATGACCGCGACGCCCACGACGAGGTGCTGCGGGTCATCGACGAGGAGGGCGCACCCGAGCGCTGGGTGATGCACTGCTTCTCCGGCGACGCCGACGTCGCCCGGCGCTGCCTCGACCGCGGCGCCCACCTGTCCTTCGCCGGGACCGTGACCTTCAAGAACGCCCAGCCGCAGCGCGACGCCCTGGCCCTGGCGCCCCTGGACCGGGTGCTCGTCGAGACCGACGCGCCATACCTCACCCCCACGCCGTACCGCGGCCGGCCCAACGCTTCCTACCTCGTGCCGCTGACCGTCCGCGCGATGGCTGAGGTCCGCGGCGACGACCTCGAGACCCTGTGCCGCGCCATCGACGCCAACACCGGCCGGGCCTTCGGCGGCCCCTGGTGACCGACTGGTGCTCGACTGGTGCTCGACTGGTGATCGACCCGTCGCGTAGACGCGACGGGTCGACGTGATCCTGCTGCCGACCCGTCGCGTCGACGCGACGGGTCGGCGGACGGTGTGACTCGTGAGGCTGGTGTGGCGTTCTGGGGTGATCCTGACCACGACGCCCGCCTCGGGACCGGGCCCCGGGTTTGCTTTCCCGGCGGGGTCGCTGTTGTCCTAGAACGCGTTGGCCGGGATCGGGAAGACCCGTCCGGCGCGCGTCGGGCCCGCAGCTGGGAGCCCGATACCCGCAGACGGGCGGCCCGGGACCGGGTCGCGCACGCGGGGCGCCGGCCGCCCGAGGCCCGGGGAGCGCGACGTTCGGAACCTGATGACCTCCCATGAACACGACACCCTGATCCAGACCCAGAACACCCGCGGCCCCTGGCGCCGCGCGCTGCACAGCAAGAAGCTCCTGGTCGCCCTCGTCGCCGGCGTGGTGCTGGCCGTGACCGGTTCGACGCTCGGCTACGCAGCCCTCAGCAAGGACGTCACCGTGAGCGTCGACGGCCAGACCCGTGAGGTCAGTGCCCTCGGTGACACCGTCGGTGACGTGCTCGACGCCGAGGGCATCGAGGTCGGCAGCCACGACGTCGTCGCTCCGGCGCTCGACGAGCCCGTGCGCGACGGCACCCTCATCAACGTGAAGTTCGGCCGCCCCGTCACCCTCACGGTCGACGGTGAGACCACGACCGAGTGGGTCACCAGCACCGACGTCGCCTCGGCGCTCGGCGAGCTCGGCCGCACCTACGACCACGCGCGGCTCGACCTCGACCGCAGCCTGTCGATCCCGCGTGGCGGCGTCGACCTCGACATCGTCACCGCCAAGAAGCTCACCTTCCGCCTGGCCGGCCGCAAGGCGATCGTGCGCTCGGTCCCCGCGCTCACCGTCAAGGACGCGCTGCGCCAGGTCGGCGTGAGGCTCGACGGCCGTGACCGCACCGTGCCGGCGCCCGGTGCCGAGGTCGCCAACGGCGACAAGATCGTCTTCACCGACGTCAAGTTCGCCCGCAAGGTCGTCAAGGGTGAGACCGTCGGCTTCTCCACCATCGAGCAGGACGACGACTCGATGACCCAGGGCGAGACCAGCGTGGCCCGTGCGGGCCGCGACGGCCTGCGCGACGTCACCTACCGGCTCGTCGTGGTCAACGGCAAGATCGTGCGGCGCAGCGTGCTCACCCAGCGGCTGATCCGTCGACCGGTCGACGCGATCGTCAAGGTCGGCACCGCCGCCCCGGTCGTCGCGGCCCCGAACTACGCAGGCGGCGGCACCGTGTGGGACGCCCTCGCGCAGTGCGAGGCCGGCGGCAACTGGGCCATCAACACCGGCAACGGCTACTACGGCGGGCTGCAGTTCAACCTCGGCACGTGGCAGGCCTACGGCGGCTCCGGCCTGCCGAGCAACAACTCGCGCGAGACCCAGATCGCGATCGCCGAGAAGGTCCGCGCGGCCACCGGCGGCTACGGCTCCTGGCCGGGTTGCGCCGCCAAGCTGGGCCTGCCCCGCTGACGCCCGAGGCGCGCAGATAGCCTGGCACCCATGACGTCGGCCGCTCCGAGATTGCTCGGGGCGGCCGACGTACGTCGTCTGGCGGCTGCGCTCGACCTGCGGCCGACCAAGCAGAAGGGCCAGAACTTCGTCATCGACGGCAACACCGTGCGCCGCATCGTGCGCGAGTCGGGCATCACCGGCGACGACGTCGTGCTCGAGGTCGGCCCCGGCCTCGGGTCGCTCACGCTGGCGCTGCTCGACGTGGCGCGCCGGGTGGTCGCCGTCGAGATCGACGACAAGCTCGCGGCGCTGCTGCCCGAGACCATCGCCGAGCACGCCCCCGACCAGGTCGGCGCCTTCGAGCTGGTCCACGCCGACGCGTTGCGCGTGACCGCGCTGCCCGACCCGCAGCCGACCGCCCTGGTCGCCAACCTGCCCTACAACGTCTCGGTGCCCGTGCTGCTGCACCTGCTGGCCCTGCTGCCCAGCCTCGAGCGCGGCCTGGTGATGGTGCAGGCCGAGGTCGCCGACCGGCTGGCCGCCCCGCCCGGCAGCAAGACCTACGGCGTCCCGTCGGTCAAGGCCGCCTGGTACGCCGACGTCCGCCGCGCCGGGGCCATCGGCCGCAACGTCTTCTGGCCCGCTCCCAACGTCGACTCGGGCCTGGTGGCGTGGGTGCACCGCGCCCCGCCGCCAACGACCGCCTCGCGCGAGGAGGTGTTCGCCGTCGTCGACGCCGCCTTCGCCCACCGCCGCAAGGCCCTGCGCGGCGCGCTGCGCTCGCTGGCCGACGGTGAGCGCGTCGACCACGCGCTCGACGCGGCGGGCATCGACCCGCTGGCGCGCGGCGAGATGCTCACCGTCGAGCAGTTCGCCAGCCTCGCGGCGGGGCTGAGGGCCGCCTGATGACGACCCCCACCACCGTCACCGTGCGCGCCGCCGCCAAGATCAACCTCCACCTCGGCGTGGGCGCCGCTCGCGAGGACGGCTTCCACCCGCTGACGACCGTCTACCAGGCGATCGGGCTGTGCGACGACCTCACCGCCCACGCCGCCGACGAGCTCTCCCTCGAGCTCTCGGTCGCCGACTGGGTCGACGCCGCCACCGTCCCGGTCGACGGCGACAACCTGGCCCACCGCGCCGCCGTGCTCCTGGGCCGTCACCACGGTCGCGAGCTCACGGGGCGCCTGGTGGTCGAGAAGTCCATCCCGGTCGCCGGGGGCCTGGCCGGCGGCTCGGCCGACGCCGCCGCCGCGCTGGTCGCCCTCGACCGGCTCCACGGCCTCGGCACCACCGACGCCGACCTGCTCCGCATCGCCGCCGAGCTCGGCAGCGACGTGCCCTTCGCCCTCCTCGGCGGTACGGCGCTGGGCACCGGGCGCGGCGAGGTCGTCGAGGCGGTGACCGACGTCGGCACCTGGTGGTGGGTCCTGGTCCCCAGCAGGAACGGGCTCTCGACACCGGCCGTCTACCGCCACTTCGACAAGCTCCACCCCGACGCCGACCCGACCCCGCCCGACGCCGAGGCCGTCCTCGACGCCCTGCGCACCGGGCAGCCCCTGAGCCTGGCCCGCGCCCTGCGCAACGACCTGCAGGACCCCGCGATCGACCTGCGTCCTGAGCTCGGCACGCTGATCACGCGCGGCGAGTCCGAGGGCGCGCTGCGCGGCCTGGTGTCCGGGTCGGGCCCCTCCGTGGTCTTCCTCTGCGAGTCGGCGGACCACGCCCGAGACCTGGCCGGTGCCCTCCTGCGCACCGGCCACCCCGAGGTCCTCGTCGCCAACGGCGCCGTGGCCGGATCGCACGTGGTGCCCTCCTATGTCTAACCTCCTCAACCTCGAGGGCGTCTCCAAGTCCTACGGCGTCCGCCCGCTGCTCACCGAGGTCTCCCTCGGCATCGGGGCCGGTGACCGCATCGGCATCGTCGGCCGCAACGGCGACGGCAAGACGACCCTGCTCGAGGTGATGACCGGCCTCGAGGAGGCCGACACCGGCCGGGTCTCGCGCAGCCGCGGCCTGCTGGTCGGCTACCTCCACCAGGGCGACGAGCTCGACGACACCCACTCGGTGCGCGAGGCGGTGCTGGGTGGCCTCCAGGACCACGAGTGGGCCGCGGACGCCACCCTGCGCGGCATCGTCACCGAGCTGCTCGCCGGCGTCGAGCTCGACCGGTCGGTGCACGGGCTGTCGGGCGGCGAGCGGCGCCGCTGCGCCCTGGCCGCGCTGCTGCTCGGCGACCACGAGCTGATCGTGCTCGACGAGCCCACCAACCACCTCGACGTCGAGGCCGTCGCCTGGCTGGCCGACCACCTCAAGCGCCGTACCTCCGCGCTCGTCGTGGTCACCCACGACCGGTGGTTCCTCGACGAGGTCTGCCAGTTCACCTGGGAGGTCCACGACGGGCAGGTCGACGTCTACGAGGGCGGCTACGCGGCGTTCGTGCTGGCCAAGGCCGAGCGGTCGCGCCAGGCCGACGCCACCGAGACCCGCCGGCAGAACCTTGCGCGCAAGGAGCTCGCGTGGCTGCGCCGCGGCGCCCCCGCCCGTACGGCGAAGCCCAAGTTCCGCATCGACGCCGCCAACCGGCTCATCGAGGACGTCCCCGCGCCCCGCGACCGGCTCGAGCTGCAGAGGTTCGCCACGCAGCGGCTCGGCAAGGACGTCATCGACATGGAGCACGCCGACCTCCAGCGAGGCGAGCGACGCCTGCTCACCGACGCCACGTGGCGACTGGGCCCGGGCGACCGGGTCGGCATCGTCGGCGTCAACGGCGCGGGCAAGACCTCGGTGCTCTCGCTGCTCTCGGGTGCGCTGCAGCCCAACGCGGGGCGGGTCAAGCTCGGCAAGACCGTCGCCCTGCAGCACCTCACCCAGGCCCTCGACGACGTCGACCCGACGGGACGCGTGCTGCCGACCGTCGAGGCGATCCGCCGGGTCACGGTCACCAAGGACGGCGAGATCACCGCGACCTCGATGCTCGAGCGGTTCGGCTTCACCGGCGACAAGCTCACCGCACGCCTGGGCGACCTCTCGGGTGGTGAGCGGCGTCGCTTCCAGCTGCTCAAGCTGCTGCTCACCGAGCCCAACGTGCTGCTGCTCGACGAGCCCACCAACGACCTCGACATCGAGACCCTCACCGTCCTGGAGGACTTCCTCGACGGTTGGCCCGGCACCCTGGTCGTCGTCTCGCACGACCGCTACTTCCTCGAGCGCGTCACCGACTCCGTCTGGGCGCTGCTCGGCGACGGCACGCTGTCGATGCTGCCGCGCGGGGTCGACGAGTACCTCGAGCGTCGCGCGGCCCAGCCCGCCGCCGTCACCCCCACGGCCACGACCGCCCCGACGTCGTCCAAGGCCAAGGCCGGCTCGGCCGAGGAGCGCGCCGCCCGCAAGGCCGTCGCCCGCCTCGACAAGCAGCTCCAGCGCCTGATGGCGCGCGAGGAGGAGCTCAACGCCGCCGTCCTGGCCGCCGGCACCGACTACGAGCGCATCGCCACGATCTCCGCCGAGCTCCAGACCGTCCTGGCCGAGAAGGACGCCGTCGAGCTCGAGTGGCTCGAGGTGGCCGAGGTCCTCGAGTAGCACCCGCCCGCGATAGTCGTGGACGTTCTGCACGCGTGCAGAACGTCCACGACTATCCCGGATCGGTCGCGGAGAAGGGAGCCAGCAGGGTGCGCAGGAGGACCGCGAGCCGGGCCTGGTCGCGCGGGGGGAGGTCGGCCAGCAGGGCGCGCTCGGCGTCGAGCAGCGCCTCGAACGCCCCGTCGACGGCCGCCTTGCCGTCGGGGGTGAGCCGCACGATCACGCCGCGGCGGTCCTCGGGGTCGGGGTAGCGCTCGACGAGCCCGCGCGCGGCCAACCGGTCGACGCGGTTGGTCATGGTGCCGCTGGTCACGAGGGTCTCGCGCAGCAGCCGCCCCGGCGACAGCTCGTACGGCGCCCCCGCGCGACGCAGGGCCGCCAGCACGTCGAACTCCCACGACTCGATCGCGTGAGCACTGAACGCCTCGCGCCGGGCCAGGTCGAGGTGGCGCGCCAGCCGGGAGATCCGCGAGAAGACCGCTACCGGGTCGAGGTCGAGGTCGGAGCGCTCGCGCGCCCAGGCGTCGACGAGGTCGTCGACCTCGTCCCGCGTGCGCTCGATCATGGGACCAGTCTAGCCAGGAGTCAAGAATCTTGATATCAAGAGTCTTGTGATGAAGAGACCGCACACCTGGGACCCCGACCGCTACCTGACCTACGCCGCCGAGCGCGGCCGTCCGTTCGTCGACCTGCTGGCCCGCGTGGGCGCTACCGCTCCTGCCTCGGTCGTCGACCTCGGTTGCGGGCCGGGCAACCTCACCGCGCTCCTGGCCGCCCGCTGGCCGGACGCGAGCGTCACCGGCATCGACAGCAGTCCCGAGATGATCGACCGCGCCCACGAGGCCGAGCCCGAGCTCGCCTTCGAGGTCGGCGACCTGCGGGCCTGGGCCCACACCGGTAGCGCTGACGTCGTGGTCTGCAACGCCACCCTGCAGTGGCTGCCCGACCACCTCGACGCGCTGCCAGCACTGGTCGCCGCGACCACCCCCGGCGGCTGGCTGGCCTTCCAGGTGCCGGGCAACGTCGGCGAGCCGAGCCACATCCTGCGCGCCCAGCTCGCCGCCGAGGCGCCGTACGCCGCCCACACCGACGGTGTCGCGGTGCCGCTGAGTCACGACCCGGTCACCTACCTCGACGCGCTCACGGCGCTCGGCTGCGACGTCGACGTGTGGGAGACGACCTACCTGCACGTCCTGCGCGGCCCCGAGCCCGTCTTCACCTGGGTCAGCGCCACCGGCGCCCGGCCGACGCTGCAGGCCCTGCCCGACGAGCTGCGCCCCGCCTTCGAGACAGAGCTCCGGCGCCGGCTCGCGGCGGCGTACCCCGTGCGCGACGACGGGACCGTCGTGCTGCCCTTCCGTCGCATCTTCGCCGTCGCGCAGGTGCCGGGAGGCGCGCGATGAGGCTGCACCACGTGCAGGTCGCGTGCCCGCCCGGCGGCGAGGACGCCGCCCGGGCCTTCTACGCCGGGGCGCTGGGGCTCGTCGAGGTCGACAAGCCCGTGGCCCTGAGCGGGCGCGGGGGAGCCTGGTTCCGGGCCCACGACGCGCACGGCGACGTGGCGGCCGAGATCCACGTCGGCGTCGAGGAGCCCTTCGTGCCGGCCCGCAAGGCGCACCCGGCACTGCTGGTCGACGACGTCGCGACCCTGGACGCCGTGGCCGCTCGCGTGGCGTCGCTCGGGTGCGAGGTCGACCGGTCGGAGCGCGACAGCCTCGAGGGATTCGTGCGGGTCCACGTGCGCGATCCGCACGGCAACCGGGTCGAGCTGCTGACGCCTTCGCCCCGAAGGGTGCCGTAACCCCCGGGGGGTTAGTGCGTTGGTCTGGTGACTCGCCGTCCACAGGAGGACCCGAGCCTGCTCCGGCACCCCCCCGCCGGACCCGCAAAGGACGATGACAACGATGGCTGCTCGTACCGACCGCACCGCGGTCGTCAACAGGGTCAAGCGCGCCCAGGGCCAGCTGGCCGGGGTGCTCCGCATGATCGAGGAGGAGCGCGACCTCGCCTCGGTGATCACCCAGATCAAGGCCGTCTCCAGCGCGCTCGACCGCGCAGGGTTCGCCATGGTCGCCGCCGAGTGGCGCACCAGCGTCGACGACGGCGGCGACGTCACCCCCGAGAAGCTCGACAGCCTCGAGAAGCTCTTTCTCGCGCTGTCTTAGTCTGGCCGCTTACCGGTCGCCTCGCGCGGCCGGCCCGCGCTGCCTGGTAGCGCTGCCGCGGCCTGGTACGGCGGGCCGGACCCGCGCGGCGGGCCACCGGACGCGACGTGCGCCGTGGGGTCGGTTCGGTCTGTGGTCCGGGCACCTGTGCCCCGGGTCGGCCTCGCGCGGCGTGCCCGCGCTGCCTCGTCGTGCTGCCGCCGGTCGGGTCGTCTCGTACGGTTGCCGGCGCAACCTCCTCGACCGACGTGGGCGGACCGAGACGGAGTCTCGAAGTTACTGTGCGGTAATGTGGCGGGCATGAGCCAGGTCCTCTCCCTGTGGCGCTCCGCGAGCGGTCTTCCTGTCGTCGGCAGCAGCGTCGGCAAGCGCCTGTTCTCGATCGCGTTCAGCCAGAAGGCGCCGTACTTCGCCACGATCCGCCCGCGCTTCGTCGAGATCCGTCCCGACTACGCCGAGCTGGTCATCCCCAAGCGGCGCGGGGTGCACAACCATCTCGGCACCGTCCACGCGATCGCGTTGTGCAACGGCCTCGAGGCCGCCATGGGGGCGCTGGCCGAGGCCACCATCCCGGCCGACAAGCGCTGGATCCCCGAGGGCATGGACATCGCCTACACCGCGAAGGCGACCAGCGACATCACCTGCACCGCCGAGACCGACCCCGAGCAGTGGACCGGTGACGACCCCCACGTGCCCGTGCGGGTCAAGGGCGTGCGCGACGACGGGACCGTCGTCATCGAGGGCGTCATCAAGCTGTGGGTGACCCCGAAGAAGGCGTGAGGCCTACGGGCTGCCACGGCTAGCGCTTGAGGATCGTGCCGAGGAAGTCCCTGGCCCGGTCGCTGCGGGGGCCGGTGAAGAACGCCCCGGGGGTGTCCTCCTCCACGATCACGCCGTCGGCCATGAACACGACGCGGTCGGCCGCGGTGCGGGCGAAGCCCATCTCGTGGGTGACGACGACCATCGTCATCCCGTGCGCGGCCAGGTCCACCATGACGTCGAGGACCTCCTTGATCATCTCGGGGTCCAGCGCCGAGGTCGGCTCGTCGAAGAGCATCACCTTGGGCTGCATCGCGAGGGCCCGGGCGATCGCGACGCGCTGCTGCTGGCCGCCCGAGAGCTGGGCGGGGTACTTGTCGGCCTGCGGCCCCACGCCGACGCGCTCGAGGAGCACGCGGGCGTCCTTCTCCGCCTCGGCCCTCGGGTGCTTGCGGACCTTCACCGGCCCGAGCGTGACGTTCTCGAGGATGGTCTTGTGGGCGAAGAGGTTGAAGGACTGGAACACCATCCCGACCTCGGCGCGCAGACCGGCCAGGGCCTTGCCCTCCTGGGGCAGGGGTCGGCCGTCGAGGGTGATCGTGCCCCGGTCGATGGTCTCGAGGCGGTTGATCGTCCGGCACAGCGTCGACTTGCCCGACCCGGACGGGCCGATCACGACGACCACCTCGCCGTGCCGCACCGACAGGTTGACGTCGTCGAGCACGTGCAGGTCGCCGTACCACTTGTGGACGCCCTTGAGCACGAGCAGTGGTCGCCGGTCACCGCCGTCACCCGTGACCGGAGCCGTCATGCGTCGACCCTAGCCCCGGGGATGACGCCGCCGCGGGCGCCTAAGGTGGGGGAGTGAGCGACCCCGAGCGCCGTACGGTGCTGAGCCGTGTCCCGGTGATGCTCTACCCCGGCATCGTGTTCCTCGTCATCGGCCTGCTGGTCCACGACCGACTGACCTTCTTCTTCGGGGGCGCGCTGCTGGTCTTCGCCTCGTTGCAGTGGGGTCGCAGCGCCTGACCCGCGTGGGCCGCGCGGCCCACCGTGGCGTCCGGTTCCGGTGATTCCGGCCGACGCGCGCGACCGCCGTACGCTTGGCCACTGTCATGCCAGCCACCGATGCCGCCCCCGAGCCGCGCACCTACGAGGTCAAGACCTACGGGTGCCAGATGAACGTCCACGACTCCGAGCGGCTCAGCGGGTTGCTCGAGGGGGCGGGCTACACGCCGGCGCCCGCGGGCGAGCAGGCCGACGTGGTGGTCTTCAACACCTGCGCGGTGCGCGAGAACGCCGACAACAAGCTCTACGGCAACCTGTCGCACCTCGCGCCGGTCAAGGCCAAGAACCCCTCGATGCAGATCGCGGTCGGCGGCTGCTTGGCGCAGAAGGACCGCGCCACGATCACCGAGCGGGCGCCGTACGTCGACGTCGTCTTCGGCACCCACAACATCGGCTCGCTGCCCGCCCTGCTCGACCGCGCCCGCTCGCAGGAGGAGGCGCAGGTCGAGATCCTCGAGTCGCTCGAGGTGTTCCCGTCGACGCTGCCGACCAAGCGCGACAGCGCCTACGCCGCCTGGGTGTCGGTCTCCGTGGGGTGCAACAACACCTGCACGTTCTGCATCGTGCCGGCGCTGCGCGGCAAGGAGAAGGACCGTCGTCCCGGCGACGTGCTCGCCGAGATCGAGGCGCTGGTCGCCGAGGGCGTCAGCGAGGTCACCCTGCTCGGCCAGAACGTCAACGCCTACGGCGTCGAGTTCGGCGACCGGCAGGCCTTCTCCAAGCTGCTGCGCGCCTGCGGCTCGATCGACGGCCTCGAGCGGGTGCGCTTCACCAGTCCGCACCCGGCCGAGTTCACCGACGACGTCATCGAGGCGATGGCCGAGACGCCCAACGTCATGCCGCAGCTGCACATGCCGCTGCAGTCGGGCTCCGACCGGCTGCTGCGACTGATGCGCCGCTCCTACCGTCGCGACAAGTACCTCGGCATCATCGAGCGGGTCCGCGCCGCGATCCCCGACGCCGCGATCACCACCGACATCATCGTCGGCTTCCCCGGCGAGACCGAGGAGGACCACCTGGCCACGATGGACGTCGTGCGCCAGGCCCGGTTCGCGGGGGCTTTCACCTTCCAGTACTCCAAGCGCCCCGGCACCCCCGCCGCGACCATGGACGACCAGGTGCCCGCCGACGTGCTGCGCGACCGCTACGACCGGCTCGTCACGCTGGTCAACGACGTCGCCTGGACCGAGAGCTTGGCCCTGGTCGGGCGCACGGTCGAGCTCATGGTCTCCGAGGGCGAGGGCCGCAAGGACACCGAGACCAAGCGTCTCTCCGGTCGCGGGCCCGACAACCGCCTGGTGCACTTCGCCGCCCCCGAGGGGCCGGACGAGGCCGTGCGGCCGGGCGACTCGGTCACCGTCGAGATCACCTACGCCGCCCCGCACCACCTCGTCGCCGACCGGGTCGTCAGCACCCGGCGTACGCGGTCGGGCGACGCGTGGGAGGCGCGCACGCTGGCTCCGCCGCCGACGTCGACCGGCGTGGTCCTCGGGATGCCGACGGTCGGGATACCCGTAGGGGTGTCCGAAGCGCCGACCTGCACGTAACCTCTGCCGATGCCCGCCGACCGTCCCACCATCCTCGCCACCTCAGGCGGCATCGACTACGGCACGAGGACCAAGTGGTCCGTCGGCCCGCTCACCCACCACGCGGTGGAGCTGTCGGGCGTGACCGGACGGGCGCCGCGGGTCTGCTACCTCGGCACCGCCGGCGGCGACTCCGCCGAGGGCATCCGCAACTTCTACGACATGACCGTCGAGGAGGGCTGGCACGGCTCGCACGTCCAGCTGTTCTCCATGCCCAACGTCGCCGACATCACCGCGCACCTGCTCGCCCAGGACGTCGTGTGGGTCTTCGGCGGCAGTGTCGCCGGACTCCTGGCGATGTGGGAGCTGCACGGCGTCGGCGACGCGATGCGCGCCGCGTGGGAGGCCGGGGTCGTGCTCACCGGCGTCAGCGCCGGCTCGATCTGCTGGCACCAGGGCGGCACCACCGACTCCTTCGGCCCCGACCTGCGCCCGATCACCAACGGGCTGGGCTTCCTGCCCTACTCCAACGGCGTCCACTACGACTCCGAGGAGCAGCGCCGTCCGCTCTTCCAGTCGCTCATCGCGTCGGGCGACCTGCCCGCGGGCTACGCCACCGACGACGGCGCCGGCGTGCTCTACCACGACACCGAGATGGTCGAGGCGCTCAGCGAGCGCGACGGGGCCCTGGCCTACTTCGTCGAGCGCGGCCCCGACGGCACCGCCGTCGAGACGGCGTTGGAGACGCGCTCGTTGCGCTGATCCACCGGCCTGTGGAGGAGCGGGTGCGCGATGGTCGACTGCGGCCGCTTCCTGCTCGACGACGAGGCGCTCTGCGTCTTCGACTCAGCCCTCAGGTCGGGCTACAGCCATCGACGACTCGTCGCCCTGATACGCGACGTCCGCGGACCGCACGCGCGGCGGATGCGCCGGCTCGCCGCGCGGGCGACCGCGAAAGCGGCCCACCCGTTCGAGACCTGCATCCGAGATCCTTACGGCCGCCGTAGCCGAACGTACAAAGGTGTGCCGCTACTGCGGTTGCGCCGCCTGAGCGAGCGTGAGCCGGGCGCTCAGGATGCAGTTGTGTACGTCCGGCTACGACGCCCGACGCTCACGTCGAGCGCGGGTCGCTGCTGGAGTAGCCCGACTTGGGCGGACCGGCGGGGTCGGGGTTGGTCTCCACCCCACCGGCGGACTGCTCGGGCGCGACGTCCTCGTCCGGGTCGCGGTGAGCCGGTCCGACGTCGCGGGTGCCGGTGGTGCCGACCTGACCGGGGCCCGTGGGGCCGACGGTCTCGGAGCTGACACCCATGGAGCCGTCGGTGTCCTGGTCGGACTCGGTGAGGTCGTAGGGGTCGTGGTCGCTCATACCGGCGACTCCTGCGAGCCCTGCCCGTCGTCGTCCTCGCCGCCGTCGCCCTTGGTCGCCTCGGTCGAGGTGTCCTCGCCCTGCGTGACCGCCAGCGGCAGCTCGCCGGTCACCGGGTTGTTGTCGGGGTCGAGGTCGCGCGGCACCGGGTCGGCGTCGGCGGCCTCACCGTCGACACCGTCGCCCTGCGGCACCGCGTCGGCACCGCCGGGGTTGGGCTCGCCGGGCTCGATCTCGGCATCGGGCTTGGGCCCCAGGTCGCTCAGGGCCGGGTCGGTCTCGGACATGGTGCCTCCAGACGCGTCGGCTCAGAAACCGAAGCTGGTGTAGGGATCGATGCTGCCCTCGCGCAGGCCGGTCAGCACCACCCGTTCGTGGGGTACGACGGGCTCGGGCAGGGCGGCCAGCGGCCACCACCGCAGGTCGGCGCACTTGGTCGGCTCGACGATGCGCGGCTCACCGGTCCAGGAGCGGGCGGTGAAGAAGAAGTCGATCCGCTCGTCGATCGCCAGGTCGTGGCGCGTGCGCTGCATCGACGTGACGAACTGCAGGTCGAGGTCGGTCACGTCGACCTCCTCGAGGGCCTCGCGGCGCGCGGCCTCGACCGCGGTCTCGCCGCGCTCGACGTGCCCGGCCGCCGCGGCGGCCCAGTGGTCGTCCATGTAGCCGGTGTTGCGACGCAGCTGCAGCAGCACCTCGGTGCCGTCCTGGCCGTCACGCAGCAGGAAGACGTAGGAGGCCGGGACCACGACGAACCGGCCGTGGTCGGCGGCGTACTGCGGGGTGTAGCCCTCGACCGTGCTCACGGCGCGCTCACTGCGACGGCTGGTCGAGCGAGGTCTCGGCGTTCTCCTCCTGCGTGACCTCGCCGGACGTCGTGGCGTCGGTGGCGTCTGAGGCGTCGGGCGCCTGGGAGTCGTGCTCGCCGGGCGGTGCCTCGTCGAGGTCGTAGGCCTCGTTGGACTCCTCGGGGACGGGCTGCGTCACCGGATGTCGTCGTTCTTGCCGTCGAGCCCGTCGAGGGCGTCCTTGGCCTTGTCGGTCGCACCGGCGATCTTGTCGTGGTGCTTGCCGCCGGTCTTGTCGTCGGCGAGGTCGGCGGCCTTGTCGATGCCGTCGGCGATCTTGTCGCCGTGCTCGTCGACGGCGTCCTCGAGCTTGCCCTTGATGTCGTCCATGAAGCCCACGGGATCCTCCTGAGGGACGGGGATGGGTCGTTGCCACACTACTGACATGCCCGCGCACGTCGATCCCCCGATCGTGGCGGTCGTCGGGCCGACCGCGGCGGGCAAGACGAGCCTGTCCCTCGACCTGGCCGAGCGGCTCGGGGGCGAGGTCGTCAACACCGACGCGATGCAGGTCTACCGCGGCATGGACGTCGGGACGGCCAAGCTCGCCCCCGCCGAGCGGCGCGGCATCCCGCACCACCTGCTCGACCGGCTGTCGGTGCGGGAGCCGGCCACCGTCGCGCAGTTCCAGGGTTGGGCCCGCGAGGTCGTCGCCGAGCTGCGCGCACGCCGTGCGACACCGGTGCTGGTGGGCGGCTCCGCGCTCTACACGCGGGCGATCCTCGACGACTTCGAGTTCCCGGCCACCGACGACTCCGTCCGGGCCCGCTGGGAGGCCGAGCTCGAGGCCGTCGGTCCCGCCGCCCTCTTCGACCGGCTGGCCGAGGTCGACCCCGAGGCCGCGGCGCGGATGCTGCCCGAGAACGGACGGCGCACGGTCCGCGCGCTCGAGGTCATCGAGATCACCGGGCGGCCCTACTCGGCGTCGCTGCCGCACCTGACCTACCGCGACCCCCGCACGGTGCAGGTCGGCGTCGAGATCGACCGCGCAGTCCTCGACGCCCGCATCGAGCAACGTGTCCACGAGATGTACGACGGGCCCGACGGCGGCCTGGTCGCCGAGGTCGAGAGGCTGCTCGACGAGGGGCTGGCGCAGGGGCGCACCGCGTCGCGCGCGATCGGCTACGCCCAGGCCGCCGCCCACCTGGCCGGTGAGATCAGCCTCGACGAGGCCCGCGACCGCACCGTCTTCGCGACCCGCCGCTTCGCCCGGCGCCAGATGGGCTGGTGGACCAAGGACCCCCGCATCGTCTGGGTGCCCCACGACGCCCCCGACCGCGTCGAGCGCGCGGTGGCTGCGGTGGGTGCGGTGGCTTCGCGCTGAGGGCAGCTCTGACCGACGAGAGCAATTTCGGTCGGGCGCGCGGCGTACGACGCCCCGCAGACTGAGGTCATGGAGACCGGACGCGACCGCCTGCGCGAGCTGCTCGACGCGGTGCTCGACGAGGAGAGCACGTCGCTGGACCACATGGCCGGGCGCGCCCACGCCTCGCCGTTCCACTTCAGCCGCCAGCTGAGCCGCGGCGCCGGCGAGCCGCCGGTGGCCATGCGGCGCCGGGTGATGCTCGAGCGCGCGGCCTGGCAGCTGCGGCGGGGGAGCAGCGTCACCGACGCGGCGTTCGCGGCCGGCTACGAGTCCGTCGAGGGGTTCGCCCGCGCCTTCGCCCGCGCGTTCGGGCACCCGCCCAGCGCGACGCCGAAGGACGCCGACCACTGGCTGCCGGCCCCCAACGGCATCCACTTCCACCCGCCCACGTCGCTGTGGGTCCACACCACGGAGCAGCCCATGAACCCCGTCACCGACCTCATGGTCGGCCACGACCTCGACGACACCCGGGCCCTGCTCGACGGGGCGTCGGCCCTGTCCACTGACGACTACCGCCGCGAGCAGCTCCCCGGCGCCACGGTCCTGGCCTGGGACGGCGAGGAGGCCTCGGTGGCCGCGGTGCTCGACCACCTCGTGTGGTCCAAGGAGGTCTGGCTGGCCGCGCTCGAGGGGGCCGACACCCCCGAGCACGGCAGCGACGAGCTGGCCTCGCTGGTCGCCCGCCACGACGCCGTCGCTCCTCGCTGGCGCAGCGTCTGGCGCGACGTCGACCGCCGTGGCGCCTGGGACGACGTCCTGGTCGACGCGCTGTGCGACCCGCCCGAGAGCTTCGTGATGAGCAGCGTCCTGGCCCACGTGCTGACCTACGCCGCCCACCGCCGTCAGCTCGTGCGCCTGATGCTGCGCGCCGGCGGCCACCAGGTCGACGACGGCGACCCCATCACCTGGCTGAGGAGCAACCGATGACCCGCTACCGCTACTACACCGCCGCCAGCCTCGACGGCTTCCTCGCCGACGAGCACGACTCGCTGGCCTGGCTGTTCGTCCAGGAGCAGGACGACCCCGCCCACCACGACACCTTCATGACCGGCATCGGGGCGACGGTGATGGGAGCCACGACCTACGGCTGGCTCGTCGACCACCTGGCTGACACCGGTGAGCCCTGGCCCTACGAGATCCCCTGCTTCGTCTTCACCCACCGCACCTGGGAGCCGCTGGCGGAGAGCGTCCGCTTCGTGTCCGGTACGCCGGGAGGGCACCGCTCCGCGATCGAGGTGGCCGCGGCGGGCCGAGACGTCTGGGTGGTCGGCGGCGGAGGGCTGGCCGCCGACCTCGCCGACGCCGGCATGCTCGACGAGGCCGAGGTCTCGATCGCACCGGTGACCCTGGGTTCGGGGCGCCCGCTGCTCCCGGGCCGCTTCGACCTGCGCCTGCGCGCAGCCGAACGCAACGGGGCGTTCCTCGTCGCCACCTACGACGTGCTCGGCCGCCCCACCACGTGGTGAGCGACAGAAAACGAGATGCCGATGAGTCCGGCCTCCTGAGAGGGTCGACCCCACCATGACGACGACGCCCGAGACCCCCGGTCCCGTGACCGGGCACGCCCCCGACGCCGCCCCCGACACCGCCCCCGACGCTGCCCCCGACTACGGCGTGCTGCGCTGGCTGGTCGCCGCGACGTTCATCGTGATCCTCAACGAGACGATCATGATCAACGCGATCCCGCGCCTGACCACCGAGCTCGACATCGCCAAGTCGACGGCGCAGTGGCTGACGAGCGCGTTCATGCTGACGATGGCGGTCGTCATCCCGGTCACCGGCTGGTTCCTGCAGCGCGTCACCACCCGCCAGGCGTTCGGGGCGGCCATGACGGTCTTCGCCACGGGCACCCTGCTGTGCGGCCTCGCCCCGAGCTTCGAGGTGCTGCTCGCCGGGCGCATCGTGCAGGCCGCCGGCACCGCCATCATGATGCCGCTGCTGATGACCACCCTGATGACGATCGTGCGCGAGCAGGACCGGGGCCGCGTGATGGGCAACGTCACCCTGGCCATGTCGGTCGCACCGGCGCTCGGTCCCACCGTCTCCGGCGTCGTGCTCGACGTCGCCTCCTGGCGCTGGATGTTCTTCCTGGTGCTGCCGGTCTCGGTGGCCATCGCGCTCGCGGGGCTGCGCCGGCTCACCGACGTCGGCGAGACCCGTCCGGGCGACGTCGACTGGACCAGCGTCGCGCTGTCCGCCCTCGGCTTCGGCCCGCTCGTCTTCGGCCTGTCCGAGCTCGGCGGTCCCGACGGGGCCACCTGGCGGGCCTGGCTCGCCCTGGGCGTCGGCGTCACGGCGATCGTCGCGTTCGTGCTGCGCCAGCTGTCGCTGCAGCGCACCGGCACCCCGCTGCTCGACCTGCGGACCCTGCGCCACCGCACCTTCACCATCGGGCTGCTGCTGATGTCGGTCGCGTTCATGGCGATGCTCGGCTCGATGATCCTGCTGCCCTTCTACCTGCAGGACGTGCACGGCCTCGACGAGCTCCGCTCGGGGCTGATGGTGATGCCCGGTGGTCTCGCGATGGGCCTGCTGGGCCCACAGGTCGGCAAGATCTACGACCGGGTCGGCGGCCGGCCGCTGCTGGTGCCCGGCGCCGTGGGCATCCTGGCCGCGTTGACACTCCTCACCCAGGTGACGGCCGAGCAGTCGGTGTGGCTGGTGCTGCCGGTCCACGTGCTGCTGATGGTGTCGCTGGCGCTGGTCTTCACCCCGGTGTTCACCCTGAGCCTCGGGTCGCTGCCGCCCCACCTCTACTCCCACGGCAGCTCCACGCTCGGCGCGCTGCAGCAGGTCGCCGCGGCCGCCGGTACGGCGATCGTCGTCGCCGTGCTGACCGCCCGGTCGACCTCGCTGCTGGACTCGGGCTCCGACGGGGTGCACGCCCTGGTCGGCGGGATGCGGTGGGGCTTCGGCGTCGGCGCGGTGCTCGGCGTCGCCGTGCTGGTGCTCGCGCTCCTGATGCCGGGGCGGGTCACGGCACAGGACGGGGCGGGTGTGCCCGCCGTCCACTGAGCGGCGGTCCCCCCGGGTGGTCCGCCCGGCCCCTACGCTCAGCGGCATGACGCTGCCCTCCCCTGCGCCCGACCGCACCGCCGTCGTCACCGGGGCCTCCTCAGGCATCGGCGCCGAGATCGCCCGCCAGCTGGCCCGCCGCGGCCACGGTGTCACCCTCGTGGCCCGGTCGGTCGCCAAGCTCGAGGCACTCGCGACCGAGCTGCGTGGCGAGGGCGTGCGGGTCGAGGTCATCGCCGCCGACCTCACCGACCGCGGTGCCCGGGCCGGGCTCCTCGGCGCGATCGAGGGTCGCGGGCTGACCGCCGAGGTCCTGGTCAACAACGCCGGTCACTCCACCCTCGGCCCGGTCGCCGCGTCCGACCCGGTCGCCGAGATGGGGATGGTCGAGCTCGACGTGATGGCCGTGGTCGACCTGTGCTCGCGGTTCCTGCCCGGGATGGTCGCGCGGGGTCGGGGCGGCGTGCTCAACGTCGCGTCGACGGCGGCCTTCCAGCCGCTGCCCGGTCAGGCCGGGTACGGCGCGTCGAAGGTGTTCGTCCTCTCCTACACCCAGAGCCTGGCCGGCGAGCTCAAGGGCACCGGCGTCACCGCGACCACCCTGTGCCCGGGACCGGTCGAGACCGGGTTCGGCGAGCGCGCCGGCTTCACCGACGAGGAGGCCAAGGCCGCGCTCCCGCCGGTGATGTGGGTCTCGGCGACCGAGGTCGCCCGGGTCGGCGTCGAGGGCCTCGACAAGGGCCGCCTGGTCGTCATCCCCGGCACCGCCAACCGGGTCGCCGCCGCGGTCTCCCAGGTCACCCCCCGCTCGCTGCTGCTGCCGTTGCTGACCCGCAGCCACCCCGGGCTGAAGTAGCGACCTCGGTACGGTGGACCGCGTGAGCAGCACCGCCGACCAGACGACCTGGACCGAGATCAGCGACGTCGACGGCCTCGTCGCCCTGCTCGGTGAACCCCACCCCCGCGCGCGCGACAAGGGAAGGGCGGCCCTGCTCGACGTCGACCGGCTGTGGCTGGCCGCGTCGCCGTTCTGCGTGATGGCCACCGCCGACGCCGACGGCCGGTGCGACGCCTCGCCCAAGGGCGACCCGGCCGGGCAGCTGGTCCACGTGCTCGACGACACGACGATCGCCCTGGCCGAGCGACCCGGCAACAAGCGCGCCGACGGTTACAAGAACATCCTGGCCAACCCCCACGTCGGGCTCCACTTCCTCATCCCCGGGCGCGGCGACACCCTGCGGGTCAACGGCCGCGCCCGGCTGGTGTCCGACGCGCCGTTCTTCGACGAGATGGTCGTCAAGGGCCACCGCCCGCTGCTGGCGGTCGTCGTCGACGTCGAGGAGGTCTTCTTCCACTGCGCCAAGGCGTTCATGAGGTCGGGGCTGTGGCAGCCCGAGACCTGGGACGCCGACGGTGTCGTGCCCCGCCGCGCGGTGATCGCCCACGACGTCGAGGCCAGCGAGCTGTCGCTCGCCGAGCTCGACGACTACTACCGCCCCGAGAACTACGGCCAGGGCCTCTACTCGTGAGCGCGACGAGCTACCCGTTCCTCAAGGGCCACGGCACCCACAACGACTTCGTCCTGCTGCCCGACCACGACCAGGCGCTGCACGGCGACCTCGACGCCGCACGGGTCCGCGCGCTGTGCGACCGGCGGGGAGGCCTCGGCGGCGACGGCGTGCTGCGTGTCGTGCGCAACGACGGCCGGTGGTTCATGGACTACCGCAACGCCGACGGCTCGATCGCCGAGATGTGCGGCAACGGCATCCGGGTCTTCGCCCTCCACCTGGTCCAGGAGGGCCTGGCCGAGAGCGGTGCTCCGTTCGAGGTCGACACCCGCGACGGCGTCAAGGTCGTCACTGTCGACGGCGACCAGGTCACCGTCGACATGGGGGTGCCGCGGGTGCTCGGCGAGACCGAGGTCTCCGTGGGCGAGCGCACCTGGACGGCCACCCACGTCGACGTCGGCAACCCCCACGCCGTCGCCTTCGTCGACGACCTCGCCGACGCCGGCGCGCTGCTCGAGGCGCCGTCGTACGACGCGGAGGTCTATCCCTACGGCGTCAACGTCGAGTTCGTCGTACGCCGCGGCGAGGGTGACGTGGCGATGCGGGTCCACGAGCGCGGCTCGGGCGAGACGCAGGCCTGCGGCACCGGTGCGTGCGCCGTCGCGGTCGCGGCGATGCCGGGGGAGGGCGAGATGACCTGCCGGGTCGAGCAGCCCGGCGGCACGGTCACGATCAGCCGCACCGCCGAGGGCCGGGTGCTGATGCGCGGACCGGCCGTCATCGTGGCGCGGGGTTCGACCTCGCTCTGAGGACCACCGTGAGCCGCAGGCCTCCCGCCACCCGGCCGGACCGGCGCAGCCGGCGTGCTCACAGACGCTGACACCATCGGTGTCACGGTTGCTATGCTCCGCGGCATGGACCTCAGTGGATCTTCTGCCCTCGTCACCGGCGGCGCCTCCGGCATCGGTGCCGCGGCCGCCCGCCAGCTCGCCGCCCTCGGGGTCACCGTCGTGGTGGCCGACCTCCAGGCCGACAAGGGCGAGGCCCTGGCCGAGGAGATCAAGGGCGTCTTCGCCCACGTCGACGTCACCAACACCGAGCAGATCGCCGGCGCCGTCAAGGCCGCCGCCGACATCGCGCCGTTGCGTGCGGTCGTCAACTCGGCCGGCATCGGCTGGGCCCAGCGCACCATCGGTCGCGACGGCCAGCTCGAGTCGGCCCACTCGCTGGAGGCCTTCACCAAGGTCATCGCGATCAACCTGATCGGCACCTTCGACGTCGTGCGCCAGGCCGCCACCGTGATGAGCCAGAACGAGCCCGACGCCGACGGCTGCCGCGGCGCCATCGTCAACCTCGCCTCGGTCGCCGCCTTCGACGGCCAGATCGGCCAGGCGTCCTACTCCGCCTCCAAGGGCGGCGTCGTCGGCATGACCCTCCCGGTCGCCCGCGACCTGTCGGCCTCCGGCATCCGCCTCAACACCGTCGCTCCCGGCCTCATCGACACCCCGATCTACGGCGAGGGCCCCGACTCCGAGGCGTTCAAGGCCAACCTCGGCTCCAACGTGCTGTTCCCCAAGCGCCTCGGCACCGGCGACGAGCTGGCCTCGATGGTCATCGAATGCCTCACCAACTCCTACATGAACGGCGAGACCGTCCGCCTCGACGGCGGCATCCGGATGCCCCCGAAGTGACCCCCTGACGCCGACCCGTCGCGTCTACGCGACGGGTCGGCGCCAAGAACAGGTCGACCCGTCGCGTCTACGCGACGGGTCGACGTGTTGGTGGGCGTCAGCAGGGGAGGTGGAGGGTGCGGTCGCCGCTGAGGCGGTAGGTGCGGGTGCCGTCGGGCAGTTGCTCGAGGCGCAGGACGACCGGGCCGTCGGTGCGCACGCGCACGGTGCCGCAGCGCAGCCCGGCGCGCGCCATGTCGACGCCGATGCGGGCGACGTTGGCGAGGTCGAGGCGCAGCACCCGCCCGATCGGCAGGGCGGCGCCGGGTGCCCAGGTGAGCTCCTCGCGCAGGGCCGGCAGGGGGGAGGCCACCGGCGTCGGACCGGTGCGCACGACGCGGTGCGCGCGTCCGGGCAGGGCCGTCGACGTCGCCCGCACCCGCGCCAGCGACCCGGGGGTCGAGCGTCGGGCGGCCAGGCCGGAGGTCCAGTAGGCGGTGGTCACCCCGATCCCCAGGCCCGGCCGGGTCAGCGCCGGACGCCAGGTGTAGTCGACGTCGCGCGGACGGCGTACGACGTGGGGGCGGCCGAGGCCGTAGACGACGGTGTCGAAGCGGTCCTGGGTCGCCCAGGCGAGGTGGTCCTCGCCGGGGTAGCGCACGAAGCGGTGACGCAGGCCGAGGTCGTCTAAGCGGCCGACCTGGGCCTCGACCGAGGTGAACGGCACGAGCTGGTCGACGGTGCCCTGGCCGATGCGGTAGGGCAGGTGCCGGGCGTTGCCCAGCAGGGCCGCGGTGGAGCCGTCGCTCGTGCACGGGCCCCCGAAGGCGGGGTTGGTCAGGGTGTCGCCGTCCAGCGAGATCCCGCACCGCGGCGGGCCGGCGAGAGTCACGGCCGCGGCGTACAGGTCGGGGTGGGCCAGGCCCAGGTGGTAGGTCGCCCAGCCGCCCATCGAGTAGCCGGTGATGACCGTGCGCGCCGGGTCGAGGGTGTAGGCCTCGGCGGCCTGGCGCCACACCGACCAGTAGTCGACCTCGGCCTCGTCGAAGTACCACCCGTCCGGGCCGTGGCCCAGGGTGCTGGCGCAGACCGACCCGCGGCGCTCGCACAGCTGCTGCAGCAGGCGGGGGTCGTAGGCGGCGTACTGGTTGTGGTTGACGTCGAGCGAGTGCAGGATCCACGTCAGCGGGGCCGGACGGTCGGGGCGGTAGGTGCTCGGGACGTAGACGGCGTAGGGCTGGATGCGCCCGAGCACGTTGGGCTCGCCGTCGCCGGCGCCGCTGGTGACGGCGTTGGCGACGACGCCCTGGCCCAGGGACAGCAGCGAGACGTACCACCGGTTGCTGCTGCCTCGGACCAGCGGCTCGCGGGTGCTGCGCCGGGCGCCCAGCGCGCCCCAGTCGACCCCGCGGGCGAACGCCGAGACGTCGCCGTCGGCGAGTGCGTCGGCCTGCGCGTCCTCGGACCAGAAGTTGCCGGTGACGAACCGGGCCAGGCCGTCGACGCCGAGCTGGCCGAGCACCGGGTCGCCCGCGGCCAGGGCCTGGACCGCGGCGACCTGGGCCGTCGTACGGCTGGTGACGACGACGGGCTTCTCCTGGCGCACGGTGCGGAAGGCGACGTTGTAGGGGCGGGCCCCGGCGACCTGCGGCAGCCCGGCCACCAGCGCCGGCGCCATCGACCGACCGTCGGCGCTGGCGAGGCCGGTGGCCAGGCGCACCGTCCAGCGGCCCGACACCGGCAGCAGCGTACGCGGCACGCGGACCACGAAGCTGCGGGCGGCCCGGTCGACGGTGAGGCGTCCACCGCGGGCGGCGACGTCGGTGACGCGGCCCGTGCGCAGGTCGTGCAGCCACGCGCCGCGGCTGGAGACCACCAGCGCCGTGTCGATGCCCGGCGAGGTCACCCCGGTGGCGGCGGGCCACTGCGAGGTGCCGGTCGAGGCGCGGGCGTCGGTGTCGAAGGTCCACACCGCGAGGGGCACGTCGGGGTCGACCAGGGTGTTGAAGTCGACGCGCCAGTAGGACGCGGACTCGTCGAGCCCGGTCGCGGCGACGAACACGTCCGCACCGTTGCCGCGGCTCGCGCCGGCCGGGTAGCCGTAGCTGCCCTGGGTCGGGGCGAGCTTGGCGAGGCCCGGCACGGCGAACCCGCCGGGCACCGCGGCGCCGTGGTCGTCGTAGACGAAGTCGGTCCAGTACGACGCCCCGTCGTGCAGCCGCCCGGTGCCCGACGTGCGCGACAGGCGCTGGGCGAACGGCCAGCCGTGGGGGACGGGCAGCCGGGGCTCGGCCCGCGTCGCGGCTGCTGGTACGCCGGCGGGCAGGTCGGTCGGACGGCCGGCCGCGGCCACCGGGGCGGGCCGGTCGGCGGCGAGCGCCCCCGCAGGCACGGACAGCAGCGTCGCGAGGGCCACGGCGAGCGCCGTCGGCAGGGCACGGGTCACACGGGTCACGCAGGTCCAACGCCGCGACGATCGGGGCGTTACGTGACGACGGTCACCGTCTCGCTGTACGACCGTCCGCGCGTCCGCCTGCAGCTCACTCGGCGAGGTCGGCGCGCTCCTGGGCGGTGTAGGCCGGCATCGGCGCTGCGGCGTCGGTCATCCGGGCCGCGCGCATCTGGCGGATCTTCTCGCTCTTCTTGCCCATCGCCTCGCGGCCCTTGCCGCGGGCGTAGGTCATCGACTGCGCCGCGGGCACGCCCAGCGACGCACCCACCTCGACGGCGTCCTGGTCGGCGCCCATGTACATGAACTGCCAGCCCCACTGCTGGGTCTGCTGCTCGACGAGGGTCTTGATCGCCGGGCCGGTCCACTCCTTGCTGGCGTTCTCGAGCCCGTCGGTCATGATCGCGACGATGACGGTGCCAGGGCGCTGGTCCTCGGGCAGCCGGGCCAGCCCGGTGCCGGCGTCGGTGATCATCCGGCCCATCGCGTCGTGCAGGGCGGTCATGTTGCGCGGGCGCAGGTCGAGCGGCGGGACGTCGGCGACGTCGCGATCGGCGTAGACGACGTCGTACTCGTCGTCGAACTGCGCCAGCGTGACCCGGCACGCACCGGGTGCCTGGCGCTGCTCGTCGACGAAGGCCGCGAAACCGCCCTCGATGTCGGACTTGATGGTCTGCATCGACCCGCTGCGGTCGAGCAGGAAGTAGAGGTGGGTCAGGGTCTGGTCGGTCATGTCAGGAGCCTTTCGGGGGCGAGGGGCGGCGCGCCTTGAAGCGCATCGGGGCGGCGGGCTTGGCCGCCGGTGGAGGGGCGCCGGTCTCGGCGTCGTAACGGGCTCGTTCGACGGCGGCCGCGGTGACCCGGCCCTCGTCGTTGGCGTACGGCGCCAGGGCCGGCGTGCGGGCCAGGCGCGGCCCCACGGCGTTCTCCGACAGCCCGGCCTTGGCGCCGGCCGAGCGCAACGACGCCCGCCGGTGGACCACGGCCTCGGCCAGCTGCGCGTCGATCAGCTCGGCGAGCCGGTCGGCGGCCTCGCGCAGGTGGGGCAGCGCCTCGTCGGCCTCGAGCTGCTCGGCCGCCGCGAGGGCGTCGCGCAGGGCCTGGATGAGGACGGGGTCGATGGGCATGCCCTCACCATAGCCGCACAAACTGCGGATACGCAACTAGTGCGGTTCCGCTGTTGGTGCGGTCCTGCCGGGATAGTCCCTGACGCAGATCAAGGATCTGCGCTCCAGATCCTTGATTTTCGTCAGGGACTATCGCGACGGGAGGTCGATCACGAGGTCGGCGCGGGTGGCGGCGGCCTCGACCAGGCGGGCGTTGGGCTCGTCGACGCGGGCCACCCAGGCGGCGGCCTCGGCGGGGGTCTTGCCGAAGGCGACGTGGCGGGCGACCAGGCGCTCGCGGCGTACGGCGTCGTCGAGGTGCAGGTGCCAGACCACGTCGATCTCGGCGCGTACGGCGCGCCAGCGCGGCTCGTCGAGCAGCAGGTAGTTGCCCTCGGTCACCACGGTGCCGGTCGGCGGCACCCACAGCGCCCCGGCCAGCGGCTGCTCCAGGACCCGGTCGAACGACGGCGCCACCACGCCGGGTCCGCCGGGCCCGCCGGCGCGCACGCGACGCAGCAGGGCGGCGTACCCCTCGGCGTCGAAGGTCTCGGGCGCGCCCTTGCGGGCCAGCAGCCCGCGCCGGACCAGCTCGACGTCGGCGTAGTGGAAGCCGTCCATGGGCACGACCGGCAGGCCGAGCGCGGCGGCGTACGTCGTCTTGCCGACCCCCGGTGCGCCGGTGATCCCGAGCAGCCGGACCGCAGGGAGAGGGGGTGGCATGTAGAAAGACTGCATGAGTTCCACCAGTCGTGCGCGCATGCGCTGCACGAAAGCCGTTCGTCAGGCGGGCGACGGCGACCTACGCTTGCCGCATATGACCAACGCAGACGCACGTGCCTTCTCCCTCGACGCCGAGCTCGAGGAGACCGACGACTGGCCCGAGGACGACTTCGTCTCGGGCTACGCCGACGAGCCCGACCCCGAGGAGCGCGTCGACCCGACCCAGGGCGCGATGGAGCTCGCCGAGCGCCACCAGCTGCGCCGGGTCGCGGGGCTGCGCACCGAGCTCGAGGACATCACCGAGGTCGAGTACCGCCAGCTGCGCCTGGAGCGCGTGGTCCTGGTCGGGGTGTGGACCGAGGGCACCGTGCAGGACGCCGAGAACTCCATGGCCGAGCTCGCGCTGCTCGCCGAGACCGCCGGCTCCGAGGTCCTCGAGGCGATCTACCAGCGCCGCCAGACCCCCGACCCCGCGACCTTCATCGGGCGCGGCAAGGTCGAGGGGCTCGCCGAGATCGTGGCCGCGACCGGTGCCGACACCGTCATCTGCGACGGCGAGCTCGCGCCCAGCCAGCTGCGCAACCTCGAGGACCGCGTCAAGGTCAAGGTCGTCGACCGGACCGCGCTGATCCTCGACATCTTCGCCCAGCACGCCAAGTCCCGCGAGGGCCAGGCCCAGGTCGAGCTCGCCCAGCTGCAGTACATGAAGCAGCGCCTGCGCGGCTGGGGCGGCAACCTGTCGCGCCAGGCCGGTGGCCGGGTCTCCGGCGGTGAGGGCATCGGTGGCCGTGGCCCCGGTGAGACCAAGATCGAGACCGACCGGCGACGCATCAACGACCGGATCGCCAAGCTGCGCCGCGAGCTCAAGCACATGAAGGGCACCCGCGACACCAAGCGGGCCGACCGCAAGCGCCACGCCATCCCCAGCGTCGCGATCGCCGGCTACACCAACGCCGGCAAGTCCTCGCTGCTCAACCGCCTCACCGACGCCGGGGTGCTCGTCGAGGACTCCCTGTTCGCCACGCTCGACCCGACGACACGGCGTACGACGACCAGCGACGGGCGCGTCTACACGATGAGCGACACCGTCGGGTTCGTGCGCCACCTCCCGCACCAGCTGATCGAGGCCTTCCGCTCGACGCTGGAGGAGGTCGCCGACGCCGACCTGATCGTCCACGTCGTCGACGGCTCCCACCCCGACCCCGAGGGCCAGCTCTCGGCCGTGCGCGCGGTGCTCGCCGACGTCGACGCCGCCGACGTCCCCGAGCTCGTCGTGATCAACAAGGCCGACGCCGCCGACCCGCTGGTCCTCACCCGCCTGCGCCAGCACGAGCACCACTCGGTCGTGGTCTCAGCCAAGACCGGCGAGGGCATCGCCGAGGCGCTGCGGGTCATCGAGTCCGAGCTGCCGCGCCCGGGCGTGGAGTTCCACGCACTGCTGCCCTACGACCGCGGCGACCTGATCAACCAGCTGCACCAGCACGGCGAGATCGACTCGATCGACCACACCGGCGACGGCACCGTCGTGCGGGGCCGGGCCAACGCCGACCTCGCCGGCGAGCTCGAGCAGTACGCCGTCGGCTGACCCGCGCGTTCTCCTGCGTGGTGGGCCGCCGGGCCCCACACTCGTCGCGTGGACCTCACGCGCCTCACCAGCCTCTCGGGGCCCTCACGCCGCGTCCTCGCGGCGGGCGCGGGTGTCCTGGTCCTCGCGCTGGTCGTGACCGCCGTCGCGGTCGTGCGGGCGACCGGGGGTGGGGTCGACACCGGTGTCGCCGCCCGCTGCGCCCGGGCCACGGCCCGCTCGGCCGAGCAGGCCGCGCACGACACCGGTGCGGGACCCGACGTCGTCGTGATCGGCGACTCCTACTCGGTGGGCGCCGGCACCGACCCCCGCACCTCGTGGCCGCACCGGCTGCCGGGGCGCGTGCACGTCGAGGGCTTCTCCGGCTCCGGGTTCAGCGAGGGCGCCAGCCCCTGCGGGGCGGTGTCGTACGCCGACCGCGCGGCCCGGGCGGTGGCCGGCCGACCCGGCGCGCTGGTCGTCGTCGAGGGGGGCCTCAACGACCACGACGAGAGCGACCGCGACATCGAGCAGGGCTTCGCCCGGTTGCTCGGCGCGCTCGCCGGTCACCGGGTGCTTGTCGTCGGGCCGCCACCCGCCCCGTCACGGGCCGCCGACGTGCCACGGGTCGACGCGCTGCTGGCGCGCCTGTCACACGGCGCCGGGGCGGCGTACCTCTCGATGGCGGGGGCCGACCTCGACTACCTCGCCGACGACCTGCACCCGACGGTGCTGGGGCACCACCGGTTCGGGGACCTCGTGGCGGCCGCCGTCGTGCCGCTGCTGGGGCTCTCGGCGGCGGTCGGTCCCGCCGGCCAGGACCGGCACCAGGTGGGCGGGCCCGCCGGGGCCGCGGTCCGCGCTGCGTCTCCACAGGCTCCCCAGGCCGTCCTGCCGGGTGTCGGTCGTCGTCGTTAGGGTGCTCTGGTGCCCCAGACCCCCGCCGCCGCCCCCGCCGTCCGCGAGGTGCTGACGCGCGCCGTCACGGCGCTGGGCGGCACCGAGCGCGAGGGCCAGGTCGCGATGGTCGAGGCGGTCTCCGAGGCCCTGTCCTCCGAGCGGCACCTGCTGGTCCAGGCCGGCACCGGCACCGGCAAGTCGCTGGCCTACCTCGTGCCGGCGCTGGTCCACGACCAGCGGGTCGTGGTCGCGACCGCCACCCTCGCGCTGCAGCACCAGCTGGTCGAGCGCGACCTGCCCCGGCTGATCGAGGCGGTGAAGGAGGTCTCTGGGCTCGACACCTCCTACGCCGTGCTCAAGGGTCGCTCCAACTACGCCTGCCTGCACCGCATCCGTGAGGGCGTCCCCGACGACCAGGGGGTCCTGGTCGACGTCCCCCAGGGGTCGATGGCCGGCAAGGTGCTCGAGCTGCGGGCCTGGGCCGAGAAGCAGGCCGAGTCGAAGGGCTCGGGCGAGCGCGACAACGCCCCGCGCCACACCGACCGTGAGTGGCGCCAGGTCAGCGTCGGGCACCGCGACTGCCTGGGCGCGGCCAAGTGCCCGTTCGGCCAGGAGTGCTTCGTCGAGCTGGCCCGCGAGAAGGCCCAGCGCTCGCACCTGGTCATCACCAACCACTCCCTGCTCGCGATCGACGCGATCGAGGGCATCCCGATGATCCCCGACTACGACGTGGCCGTGATCGACGAGGCCCACGAGCTGGTGGCCCGGGTCACCCAGGCCGCCACCGACGAGCTGGCGCCCTCCGACGTCGAGCGCGCGGCCCGTCGCTCGCAGCGCCACGTCGACGGCAGCGAGGCCGACGACCTCGCTGACGCCGCCGACGCGCTGCGCGACGCGATGGCCGAGGCCGACCCGGGTCGCTTCGACCGCCTGCCCCAGCAGCTCGCCGACGCGCTGGTGCTCGTGCGCGACGCCGCCCGGGCGTGCCTGTCGGCCTACCCCAAGGGCGACGCGGCCCGCGGCGGCGACGAGGGCGACGCCGGTCTCACCCAGGCCAAGGGCAGCGTCCAGGACGTCTTCGTCAACGCCGGGCGGATGGCGGCCGACTCCGACGCCGACGTGCTCTGGCTCTCCGAGGGCAGCGACCGGATGCCGCCGCGCCTGCACGTCGCGCCGCTGCAGGTGTGGGGCCCGATGCGCGACAAGCTGCTCAGCGACAAGACGGTCGTGATGACCTCGGCGACCCTCATGCTCGGCGGTGACTTCGACAACGTCGCCACCAGCGTCGGCCTCAAGCCGACCGAGCGCGACCCGGCCGGGCCCGGCGCGTCGGGGCGCGAGCGCACCGAGACGGTCCTGCCGTGGACCGGCCTCGACGTCGGCTCGCCCTTCGACTACGGCAAGCAGGGCATCCTCTACATCGCCCGCCACCTCCCGCCGCCGGGCCGCGACGGCCTCGGCAAGGCCCAGCTCGACGAGATCGTCGAGCTCGTCGATGCCGCCGAGGGCCGCACGCTCGGGTTGTTCTCCAGCAGGCGGGCCGCCGAGGCCGCGGCCGAGGAGGTCCGCACCCGGCTGCCCCACCTCACCACGCTGGCCCAGGGCGAGGCCCAGCTGCCCGAGCTCGCCGCGCAGTTCGTCGGTGACCCCCACACCTGCCTGTTCGGCACGCTCAGCCTGTGGCAGGGCCTCGACGTCCCCGGCGACACCTGCCAGCTCGTGCTGATCGACCGGATCCCCTTCCCACGACCCGACGACCCGCTGATGAGCGCGCGGCAGAAGGCCGCCGACCAGGCCGGCGGCAACGGCTTCATGCAGGTCGCGGCCACCCACGCCGCGCTGCTGCTCGCCCAGGGCGCCGGGCGCCTGATCCGCACGACGTCCGACCGCGGCGTCGTCGCGGTCCTCGACCCCCGCCTGGCCACGGCGCGCTACGGCAGCTTCCTCAAGGCGAGCCTGCCGCCGATGTGGACGACCACCGACCCGCAGGTCGTGCGCAAGGCCCTGGCGCGTCTGGCGTCGACGCCGGCCGGGTGAGGGCCGGCGCCGACGCGGCGCCCGTCAGTGCCTGGTGATCGGGTCCGTCAGCGCACCGCGGTGGCGGTGAACTTCATCGCCAGCCCGTTGTCGCGCGAGGTGCCCTGGCAGGAGAAGTCGCCGCCGTTGAAGCACCGGAAGCGGCCGCTGCCGTTGACGAGGGTCACCTCGACCCAGGCGACCCTGGAGGAACTGAACGGCAGACGCTTGACGGCGTTGCCCTGCCGGTCGAGCCGTACCGTGCTCGTGGTGATCCGCCCGCTCTTGGTGGCGCTGGTGACCAGGACCGACGAGCCGCGCACCTTGGGGGCGAGGTCGAGGGCCAGGCGCAGCTTCCACCGGGAGCTGGTGAGGCCCTGGGGCACGACGCGGGCGGTGGCGGTCGTGAGGTGGTTGAGGCGGACGTCGGCGCGCACGCCGCGGCGGGCCGTGATCTTGCGGGTGCCGATCAGGGGGGCGACGGGGTAGCGGTTGGCCCTGCCCTCGCTGTAGGACTGGGCTGGTCGCCGGTTGGCCACGGCGTAGCGGCCGAGCATGGCGGCCCCGGTGGTCTTCTTGGCCCGCAGCACGGTGTTGACGGCCTGCCAGGAGTACTGGTCGGGCTTGCCCTTGGCGCCGTCGGCCTTGAGGAAGATGTCGAGCACCAGGCGGGGCAGCGCGCCCTTCTTGGTGCGGAACTTTTCGGTGAGGAACCGGATGAACGACCAGGTGCCGTAGTGGAACCCGGTGGAGTTGAAGGTGTCGAGCGGGGTCCGGGGCTGGGTGAGCTGGCTGTTGCGCAGGTATTGCAGGTTGTCGTCGACGCCGTCGTAGACCTCGTCCTCGGCCCAGGTGGCGGTGGCCTCGAGCAGCCAGGAGTCCTCGTAGCGGTCGTAGGCGAACTGCGTGGCGTGGAAGTACTCGTGGGCGACGGTCACCTGGAGGTTCTGCGTCGGGGTGTTGGCCGTGCCGAACTCCGAGGGGCTGTAGTCGTTGTCGAGCGCGCAGTAGGCCCACCGGTCGTAGTAGGTGCTGTTGGCCTGGGTCTCGGGCTGGTCGGAGGTGCAGTAGCCGTAGAGGCCGTCGTCGCCGAGCTCGCCGAGGTAGACGTCGATCAGGCTGTTGCCGCCGCGGGTGCCGTCGGGCAGGGGCTCGCGGTAACCGGCGGCGATGTAGGTGTCGTGGACGTGGTCGAGGGTCGCGAGCGCGGTGTCGACGAAGTCGGGGACGCCGTTGAGGTCGGCGTCGGTCGGGCTGGGCGCGTTGGGGCCGGTGGCGACGTAGTGGACGCAGATGTCGGCCGAGCAGACCGGGGTCTGCTCGGGCACCCCGTCGTAGCTGAGGTTGCCGTCGCCGGTGGCGTCGGTGGGTCGCTTGAGCAGCGCCTCGGCCGCGGCGCGGTCGGCGCCGGTCAGCGCGGTGCGGGTGTTGGCGACCTCGCGCAGCGCCATCGTCAGGTCGCCGCTGCGGTCGCCGGACGCGATCGCGCGCGCCCGGCTCACCGCCGACAGGGCGCGGCGCTCCGAGCGCGAGGCGAGCGCGGCCTTGCCCGGCGAGTCGGAGCCGACGGCGGGGGCGGCGCCGGCGACGCCCGGCACGGCCGGAGCCTCGGCGCTGGCCGTCGGGGCGGCGTACGACGCGAGCAGGGTGCTCGTCAGGGCGGCTGAGGCGACGAGCGCGACGGCGGCGCGCACCCGGGCGGGACGGTGGGGCATCGGTACTCCGAGGGGTCGAGGGGGACGAGGCGGTGGACGGGACCGCGCTCACCGTAACCCGGCCCACCGACACCGCACCTGGCCCAGGTGGGCCAGGTGCGTCGGGTGAGCTCGCGCTAGATCCGGGCCGTGCCGTCCCAGCCGCCGCGCGGCGTGCCGGTGAGGCCGAAGAAGCGGGCCACGGTGGGCGCCACGTCGACGGTCTGCGCCACCAGCGGCGAGGCGGCGTACCGCGGGACGCTGGGGTGCCCGCCGTTGAGGAAGAACGGGATCGGCCGGGTCGCGGGGTGGCCGTGGTTGCCGGGGATCGGGTTGCTGGTGCGGGGGTCGGGGTCGCTGAAGCGCCAGCCGGACCGGCAGAAGACCACGACCTCACCGGCCTCGGGGCCCAGCCGCAGCGAGGCCTGGCGGCGGTCGTGGGCTGACAGGACGCCGGGCTGGGCCTTGGCGATGCGCAGCATCCGGCGCACGGCGTCGTCCTTCTGGGCGGTGGGGCCGGTCCAGTAGAGGAGGTCGGCGCCGCCGTTGTCGGCGATCTGCACGCGACCGCGCAGCACGGGGTCGTCGTCGAGCGGGCCCGACAGGCTCACGACCCGGTTGGTGGTCGACCAGTCCATGGAGTGGTCGGCCAGCACGATCAGCAGCGAGTGCTTCCACAGCCCGCGCGACTTGAGCAGGTCGACGAAGCGCTGCACGTAGGTGTCGGTCTTGGCCAGCGCCAGGCGCCGGTCGGCCTTGGCCCCCAGCGGGCCGGTGATGTCGGCGTGGCCGTAGCGGTCGATGTCGCCGAGGTTGACGAACATCAGGTGCGGGTCGACGTCCTCGACCATCGCCATCGCGGCCTGGATGGTGAACTCGTCGGGGGCGTGGCCGGTGATCGGCAGCACCGGGAACGGCTCCCACCGGGCGGTGGCCCGGGTGCCGAAGATGCCGTAGAGGTACTCCTTGCTGAGCACGGTGCCGGTGCGCAGGCCGCGGCGGTTGAGGCGCTCGATGACCGTGTCGGCCCGCAGGTCCGAGGAGCGGTCGAGGTCGCGCACGATCTTGGCCTTGCGGTCGTAGACCGAGTTGGCCGGGACCCCGGACCGGTCGGGCCGGACCCCGGTCATCATCATCACGTGGTTGGGGATGGTCTCCATGATCGGCATCGACTGCGCCTTGGCGAAGCGCTGTCCGCTGACCATGAGGTCGAACAGGTGCGGGGTCTGACCGCCGCTGATCTCCTCGGGCAGGCAGCCGTCGACGACCAGGACGTAGACGCGCTTCCTGGTTTTGGCGGCAGCCGACCGGGCGTCGGCCGCGCCGGTGCCGGCCGCGAGGGCGGCGGTAGAGAAGGCCAGGCCACTGCCGGCCTTGAGCAGGGTACGACGGCCCGTGGCGAGCTCGGCCCGGCCCACGTCGTACGGCGTGGGCTCGCCGGGGGCGTGCCGGTCACCGCACCCGCACATCAGCTCTGCCCCGGCTTCTGACGGTGCAGCGGGACGTCGGTCTCCTTGACCCGGCCGGTGGCCGAGATCGAGATGAACGAGCGGCTGTAGCGGATCGGGGTGTCCTTGTCGGCGCGGTCGCCGATCACGAACCAGTCCATCTGGGCTCTCTTGGCGTTGAGGTCGAGCACGGAGAACCCGTGGTCGTCGAAGTTGAGGTACTTGATGTGGCGGTTGTTGGCCAGGATCGTCTGCTCGACGGCGAGGCTGGTGGTGCGGGCCGGGGTGCCGGTGATGTCCTTGAGGTTGTTGGACGTCACCGACGTGCACACGAACTCGACGGCGCCGGTGCCGCCGAGCGGGTAGTTGCCGACGTCGTAGGGCACCTCGGCGGCCCAGCCGGAGTGGATGTCGCCGGTGACGAACAGCGCGTTCTGGATGTGGCGGTCCTTGATGAACCGCAGGACCTCCAAGCGGTCGGCGGTGTAGCCGTCCCACTGGTCGACGTTGTAGGGCAGGCCGTCGTGGGGCAGCAGGCCGGTGACGTCGTTGATCGGGGCCAGCACGTCGGCGGGCAGCTGGGCGAAGGTGACCGGCGTGATCATCACCGGGTTGCCGATGACCTTCCAGAACGGCTGGGGACGCGCGAGCGACTCCTTGAGCCAGCGCATCTGGGCGTCGCCGGTGATCGTGCGGTCGGGGTCGCTGACCTCGGCCTCGGCGGCTGGGACCGGCGTGGGTGCGGCCGTCGCGACCTGCTGGGAGCGGTAGGTGCGCAGGTCGAGCATGCTGATCTCGGCCAGGCGCCCGAAGGTCAGGCGCCGGTAGAGGCGGTCACCGTCGCCCAGGGCCGCGGTGCCGTCCATCCGCACCGGCATCCACTCGTCGTACGCGCGGTGGGCGCGGGCCCGGCGGCGGTGGTAGTCACCTTCGGCGGCCTGGTGGTTCTCGGCGCCGTTCTTCCACTGGTCGTTGGCGACCTCGTGGTCGTCCCAGGTGATGATCCAGGTGTACCTCGCGTGGGCGTCCTGGAGGTCGTGGTCGGTCTTGTACTGCGCGTGGCGCCGGCGGTAGTCCTCGAGCGAGACCATCTCGTGCTTCGGGTCGTGGGTGCGGATGTCGACGTCGCCCTGCCCGTAGCCGTAGCCGCCCGCGCCGTACTCGTAGAGGTAGTCGCCGAGGTGGAGCACGGCGTGCAGGTCGTCGCGCTGCGCCAGGCCGCGGTAGGCCGCGAAGTAGCCGGCCTGCCAGTTGGTGCACGACACGACGCCGAAGCGCAGGTTGGTCGGGGTGGCCTCAGCGGCGGGGGCGGTGCGCATCCGGCCGGTGCGGCTGTGGGTGCCCTGGAAGCCGAAGCGGTAGTAGTACCAGGTGGCGGGCCGCAGGCCGTCGACGTCGAGCTTGACGGTGTGGTCACGGCTGGGACCGGTGACGAAGGTGCCGCGACGCAGCACGGTGCGGAAGTCCTTGCGGGTCGAGACCTCCCACGTCACGTGGGCCCGCGGGCCCTTGCCCGAGCCGGGTCGGCTGGCCGCGGTCGGCGTGACGCGGGTCCAGATCAGCACCTTGGTCGGCAGCGGGTCGCCCGAGGCGACGCCGTGCTGGAAGTAGCGCGAGCCGGCGCGTTCGGAGGCCGCGAGGGCATCGGCGGCGGGCAGGGTGGTCGGGCCGGCGATGGCGGTCAGCGCCGCGCCGGCCGAGCCGGTCGCAAGCACGGTACGTCGTCGTACCCGGGTGGGTGTCGTCACGACAGGTCCAACGACCGGACCGCCGCCGGGTGATGCCCGACGGCGGTCTGGATGCCGAGCGTTCACCCGGCGTCTTCCTACGGTGGTCGAGGTGCGACCGGAGGGAGCCTCCAGGCCCTCAGACCTTGCGCAGCACCGCGGTGACGATGCCGAGGATCGTGGCGTTGGTGCCGTCGATCGGGTCGAAGGCCGGGTTGTGGGGCAGCAGCCAGACCTTGCCGTCCTTGCGCTGCAGGGTCTTGACCGTGGCCTCGCCGTCGATCATGGCGGCGACGATCTCGCCGTTCTGGGCGGTCTGCTCCTGGCGGATGACCACGAAGTCGCCGTCGCAGATCGCGGCGTCGATCATCGACTCGCCGGTGACCTCGAGCATGAAGAGCTGCCCGTCGCCGACCAGCTGCTTGGGCAGCGGGAAGACGTCGTTGTAGGTCTCCTCGGCCAGGATCGGACCGCCGGCGGCGATGCGGCCCAGCAGCGGCACGTTGACGGCCGGGACGGCGACGTCGCCGATGCCGGTCTCGTCGTAGGACGTCTCCTCGGCCGCGCCGAGCGAGCGGCGCGCGGCCATCACCTCGGGCAGGAACACCTCGAGGGCGCGCGGGCGGTTGGGGTCGCGCTTGAGGAAGCCCTTCTGCTCGAGCACGCGCAGCTGGTGGGCCACGCTCGAGGTGCTGGTCAGGCCGACGGCCTCACCGATCTCGCGCATGCTGGGCGGGTAGCCGCGATGCTCGATGGCGTCCTTGATCGTGGACAGCACGCGCAGCTGGCGCGGCGTCAGGCCGGTGGCGTCAGCCGGGCCGTCGGGGAGCTCGGAGACCTTCGCCGGGCTCGCCTTGCTCGTCTTGCTCGGGGGGCGGGTGCTGGACATGCCCTGAGGGTGTCACTGATCGACCCCGACTTCAAACAGGTGTTCGAACGGCGTGTCGCGCCGGTCGGGCCTGCGACGATCGGGCCATGAGCCTCTCCTCCTCCGCCGTCGTCACCGGCGCGGCCCGCGGCATCGGCCGCGCGGTCGCCACCCGCCTGGTGGCCGCCGGCCACGACGTCGTCATCACCGACCTCGACGCCGACGCGGTCGCCGCGACCGCCGCCGAGATCGGGGCCACCGGCCTGGTCCAGGACGTGCGCGACCCCGCCTCGCACCAGCGGGTCGCCGAGGCCGCGATCGCGCGGGCCCCGCTGGGGGTCTGGGTCAACAACGCCGGCGTCGGCTGGGACGGCGACCTGGTCGCCCTCTCCGACGACCAGGTCCGCGGGCTGGTCGAGATCAACCTCCTCGGGGTGCTGTGGGGGATGCGGGCCGCCCTGGCCGCCTTCGGGCCGACCGGCTCGGGGTCGGTGGTCAACGTCGCCTCGCTGTCGGGCCTGGGTCCCGTGCCCGGTCTGTCGGTGTACGCCGCCACCAAGGCCGCCGTCGTGTCGATCACCACGTCGGTGTCGATGGAGGCCCCCGACGGCGTCGACGTCCACGCGGTGCTTCCCGACGGCGTCGCGACCGCGATGGTCGAGGACATGTCGGAGGGGCTCGGCAAGCAGCTCGTGCACTCCGGCGGCCGACTGCTCACCGTCGAGGAGATCGCCGAGGCCGTCGTCGGTCTGGTCGGGTCGCGGCGGGTGCTGCGCACGATCCCGGCCTGGCGGGGCGGGGTGTCGCGGGCCTCGGCGGTGGCTCCGTCGCTGGCCGCCGCGGGCCTCGGGGCCTTCGCGTGGCAGGGACGCCGCCGTATGCGCCGTTAGAACAATTGTTCGTCTGAGGTCTTGCGCGCGTTCGAACACCTGATCTACAGTCGCTCAGGTGTTCGAACTCCGCTGACTGTCGGTGGTCACCACTAGACATCAGCTCGAGAGCGCACCACTTCCCCAGGAGGCACCCATGAGCACCATCACCGCACCCCACGTCCCCGCCTACCGGCTCACCCGCCGCGGCCGGGTCGTGGTGTTCCTGTTCGCGTTCCTCGCCCTGATCGCCCTCGCCCTGGTCTTTGCCGGCGGCTCCATGGCCACCAGCGAGCCCGAGGCGACCCAGACCGTCGTCGTCGAGCCCGGCCAGACCCTGTGGTCGATCGCCGCCGACGTCTCCGACGGGCGCGACGTCCGCGACATGATGGATCACCTCGTCGACCTCAACGAGCTCGACTCCGTCGCCCTCGGCGCCGGCCAGCACCTCGAGGTCCCGGTCGACTGAGTCGGCCCCACCAGCTTCGTCCGCCGACTCGACCCCGGCGGGCGAACCCCTAGAAGGCTGTCGGGTGCGGAGTCGAGGGAAGACGACTCCCGCACCCGGCAGTCTCTGTTTTTGTGGTCGCCTCCGGGTGGGGCGCGTCGGGCTGGCCGCCAGTCGTCCTCGAGGGCTGCCGCGATCTGGGTGGCGGCCGCCCCGACACCGGCCCCACCCTGCGGCTCCGTGCGCGCTGTGGTCGGCTCGGCCTGTGGCCCGGGCGCCTTTCTGCTGCTCGGCTCCTCTCTCGACGCCGCCCCCACGGTGGTTGAGGAGGCCGCTCGCGGCCGTCTCGAGACCACGCGACGGCAACCGGTCTGCGTGTCCCGCCCCCACGGCGGTGGAGGAGGCCGCCCGCGGCCGTCACGAAACCACTGACCGTCACCGACGCGCCCGGCTCGCGTTGCACCCTGTGGTGGCATGGTCTCGAGACGGTTGCCAGGGCAACCTCCTCGACCACCGTGGCTCCTCAGCCGAACAGGTCGCCCAGGTCGGTCAGGTCGCGCGGGTCGCCGCCGGCGGCCTGGATGGCCGCGACCGCCATGGCGACCAGCACCGCGGCCACCACGAGCACGACCGCCGCCATCACCAGGTAGTCGCGGGTCGGCGTACGCCCGGTCTGCAGCTGCACGTGGGACTCGTGCCGCGCGCGGGCCGCGCGGGCGGCCGCCTCGGGGGAGCCGGCGCGGACGGTGTCGGTCCAGCCGCACGCGCAGGCGGCGTGTCGTGACCACCGGCGGCCGTGCTGGCTGGCGGCGCTGAGGGAGCGCATGTGGCGGTAGCGCGCGTGGGTCCGCGGGCGCAGGAACGCCGAGGGCGTCTGCTGAGGGTGGGCGTCGAGGAGGTGGTCGACCCGGGCGCGGGCGGCTGCGGCGAGGGCGGCGGCCTCACGCGGCGCCTCGGCCGCGCCGGACCAGCCGCAGCTGCAGGCGTAGATGGTACGGAAGACGGTGGCGGAGGCGCTCGCCTCCGTCACGCGGACGTCGTACTTGGTGGCCACGGCCCTACCTCGGTCTCGCAGGTTGCGGCACAGGCTAGGACCGGGAGGCAGATCTCGTCCCGGGTTCGGGCCGATCGGCTCAGCGGGCTGCGCGCCGCCCGCCGGGTTGGCTGGGCCGGGTCGGGCTCGTGCTCGGGGACGGGCTCGCGACGCCGTCCTGCGGCGGCCGGGTGATCCCGAGGGCCTGGGCGATCCGGGCGACCAGGACCAGGCCGAGGAAGAGGCACAGCATCGCGCCGACGGCGGCCAGGGCCAGGAACCACCACGCGGTGCCGTCACCACCGCGGGCCGTCGTGCCGAAGTCGATCGCGGCGTAGACCAGGTAGCCCCAGGCCACCACGCAGGCCGTCACGCCGAGCGCGAGGCCGAGCAGCACGGGGCGGAACTGCCGCTTGGGCCGTGCTCCTGCCCGCTTTCCCTGTGCCACGGGTCCATTGTCGCCGACGAACCGAGCGCCGTGCGCCAGATCCGGTCGGTCCAGGGTGGGGGACAAGGCAGGGTGGGGGCATGCAGGTGCTGCCCGACATCGTGGCGCCGCGCCCGCGCGTGGTCTTCTGCGGCCTGGCCGGCGCCGAGAGCACCCGCGAGCGCGACCACTACTACGAGACGCCCGGCAACAGCTTCTGGGAGTCGCTGCACCAGTCCGGGTTCTCGCCCCGGTTGCTGCGCCCCGAGGAGGACCACCAGGTCGCCGGGCTCGGGCTGGGGCTGACCGACCTCGTGGGCCACTGGGAGCCGCGGCGGGTCGAGGTCGACGCCCTGGTCGCCAAGCTCGAGGAGTGGCAGGCCGACTGGCTGGCCTTCACCTCCAAGACCGTCGCGCAGGAGGCCGCCCGCGCGCTCGGCGTAGGCGCCCGCGCGGGTTGGGGGCCCAGGACTGGTACCTCGCGCAGACCCAGGTGTTCGTGCTGCCCGGGGTCAGTGGCGCCAATCGCCGCAAGGACTACGACGGCCTACCCACCCGGGTGGCCTGGTGGCGCGAGCTGGCCACGCTGGCCGCCCCCGACACGCCGGTCCAGACCGACCCGTCAGGCCGCTGACCTGCACGTTTGGTGACGGCGGCAGATCGCCGTGACCAATGTGGCGCCACAGGTTGCGCACCTGGTGTCTCGGGCGTACGGTTCACACAACATCTAGTAGTTACAACGATGTAGTTATCCACATCTAGTTCACAGCCAGATGCGGAAGCCCCACAGCCCGGCCGACGTTCTCCCCAGGACAGGCCGCGTTATCCACAGACCCCGGCGGGTCAGTCCAGCGCGCCCGGACCCCGTCACCGATGTCCCGGAGAGGAGACCATCGTGCACTGCCCCTACTGCCGCGGCACCGACACGAAGGTCCTCGACTCCCGCGTCGCCGACGACGGCGGCTCGATCCGCCGCCGGCGGTCCTGCCTGTCGTGCGAGAAGCGCTTCACCACCGTCGAGCTCATGCAGCTGACCGTGCTCAAGCGCTCGGGCGCCTCCGAGCCGTTCACCCGCGACAAGGCCGTCGCCGGTGTGCGCAAGGCCTGCAAGGGCCGCCCGGTCACCGATGCTCAGCTGGCCGTCCTCGGCCAGGAGGTCGAGGACGCCCTGCGCCTGACCGGCGCCGCGGAGGTCCCGGCCCACGAGGTCGGCCTGGCCATCCTCGGCCCGCTGCGCGCCCTCGACGAGGTCGCCTACCTCCGTTTCGCCAGCGTCTACCGCGCTTTCGAGTCGGCCGACGACTTCATCAAGGAGATCGCGTCCATGCACGCCGACGCGCTGCCTCCGCTCGCCCAGCCCACGGGCTGACCACAGACCGCCCGGTAGGCAGTGGGGAAGCTGCCTGCCGGGCGTACCACCTTCTCCCCCCACCCCGGGACCTGCCGACCCACGACTGTCGGTGGTCCCCGCAACACTGGAATCGCCACCCCATCCCCGCCGCGGGAACTCTCAAGGAGCCAGCACATGACCGAGACCGTCAGCGCCGCCACCCACACAGGCGGCCAGCCCGCCTCCGGCCGGGGCCTGACCCTCGAGCGTGTCTTCAGCACCGCCGGCGTGCATCCCTACGACGAGCTGACCTGGGAGCGTCGCGACGTCGTCCAGACCAACTGGAAGACCGGCGAGACCGTCTTCGAGCAGCGCGGCGTCGAGTACCCCGACACCTGGTCGGTCAACGCCTCGACCATCGTCACGACCAAGTACTTCCGCGGCGCCGTCGGCTCCGAGGCCCGCGAGTGGAGCCTCAAGCAGCTCATCGACCGGATCGTCACGACCTACACCAAGGCCGGTCTCGAGCACGGCTACTTCGCGACGCCGGCCGACGCCGAGATCTTCGAGCACGAGCTGACCTGGCTCCTGGTCAACCAGTACTTCTCCTTCAACAGCCCCGTCTGGTTCAACGTCGGCACCCAGAGCCCCCAGCAGGTCTCGGCCTGCTTCATCCTCTCGGTCGACGACTCGATGGACTCGATCCTCAACTGGTACAAGGAGGAGGGCTTCATCTTCAAGGGCGGCTCCGGCGCCGGCCTCAACCTCTCGCGCATCCGCTCCTCCAAGGAGCTGCTCTCCTCCGGCGGCACCGCCTCGGGCCCGGTCTCGTTCATGCGCGGCGCCGACGCCTCGGCCGGCACCATCAAGTCCGGCGGCGCCACGCGTCGTGCGGCCAAGATGGTCGTGCTCGACGTCGACCACCCCGACATCGTCGAGTTCGTCGAGACCAAGGCCAAGGAGGAGGACAAGATCCGCGCCCTGCGCGACGCGGGCTTCGACATGGACCTCGGCGGCGCCGACATCACCTCGGTCCAGTACCAGAACGCCAACAACTCGGTGCGCGTCTCCGACGAGTTCATGCGCGCGGTCGAGGACGGCACCGACTTCGCCCTGCGTGGCCGCAAGAACGGCGAGGTGATCGAGCGCATCGACGCCCGTGAGCTGTTCCGCAAGATCAGCGAGGCCGCCTGGGCCTGCGCCGACCCCGGCCTGCAGTACGACGACACCATTAACGACTGGCACACCAACCCCGAGACCGGTCGCATCACCGCGTCCAACCCGTGCTCGGAGTACATGTCGCTCGACAACTCGTCGTGCAACCTGGCGTCGCTCAACCTGCTCAAGTTCCTCAAGGACGACGACACCTTCGATGCCCCGCTGTTCGCCAAGGCCGTCGAGTTCATCATCACCGCGATGGACATCTCGATCTGTTTCGCCGACTTCCCGACCGAGCCGATCGGCCAGACCACCCGCGACTACCGCCAGCTCGGCATCGGCTACGCCAACCTCGGCGCACTGCTGATGGCGATGGGCCTGGGCTACGACTCCGACGGCGGGCGCGCGATGGCCGCGACGATCACCTCGCTGATGACCGGCCAGTCCTACAAGCGCTCGGCCGAGCTCGCCTCGATCGTCGGCCCCTACGCCGGCTACGCCCGCAACGCCGAGGCCCACCAGCGCGTCATGCGCAAGCACCAGGCCGCCAACGACACGATCCGCACCCTCGCGATCGCCGACTCCGCGGTCCACAAGCTCGCGACCCAGGCCTGGGCCGACGTGATCGAGCTCGGCAAGGCCAACGGCTTCCGCAACGCGCAGGCCTCGGTGCTCGCGCCCACCGGCACCATCGGCTTCATGATGGACTGCGACACCACCGGCATCGAGCCCGACTTCTCGCTGGTCAAGTTCAAGAAGCTCGTCGGCGGTGGCTCCATGCAGATCGTCAACCAGACCATCCCGCGTGCCCTGCGCAAGATGGGCTACCAGCCCGAGCAGGTCGAGGCGATCGTCGCCTACATCGGCGAGCACGGCCACGTCATCGACGCCCCCGGCCTGCGCCAGGAGCACTACGAGGTCTTCGACACCGCGATGGGCGCCCGCTCGCTCAAGCCGATGGGCCACGTCCGGATGATGGCGGCCTGCCAGCCGTTCCTGTCCGGGGCCATCTCCAAGACGGTCAACCTGCCCGAGAACGCCACGGTCGAAGAGATCGAGGACGTCTACCTGCAGTCGTGGAAGCTCGGCCTCAAGGCCACCGCCGTCTACCGCGACAACTGCAAGGTCGGCCAGCCGCTGTCCGACGGTGGCGGCACCGCCAAGAAGGACGCCGCCGACGCGGCCGACGCCGCGGCTGCCGCGGTCGAGACCAAGGTGATCGAGAAGGTCGTCTACGCCCCGACCCGCAAGCGTCTGCCCAAGTCGCGCGCCTCGCGCACCACGTCGTTCACCGTCGGCGGTGCCGAGGGCTACATGACCTCCGGCGCCCACGACGACGGCCAGCTCGGCGAGGTCTTCCTCAAGCTCGGCAAGCAGGGCTCCACCCTGGCCGGCGTGATGGACGCCTTCTCGATCGCGGTGTCCATCGGCCTGCAGTACGGCGTCCCGCTCGAGACCTACGTCTCGAAGTTCACCAACCTGCGCTTCGAGCCCGCCGGCCTCACCGACGACCCCGACGTCCGGATGGCGCAGTCCCTCATGGACTACGTCTTCCGCCGGCTGGCCCTGGACTACCTCGACTTCGACGCCCGCTCCATGCTCGGCATCTACTCCGCCAGCGAGCGCCAGCGCCACCTCGAGACCGGCTCCTACGACCTGCCTGCCGAGGAGACCGGCAACGCCTCCGAGCTCATCGACTCCGGCGTCACGCTGGTCGAGCCCGCTTCGGTGGTCGAGCCCGCCACGGTGGTCGAGGAGGTCGAGGCCCCGGTCGCCGAGACCGCCAAGCCCCACACCAGCGCCGAGCTGCTCGAGCAGCTCACCGGCACTGCCGTCGACTCGCCGCTGTGCATGACCTGCGGCACCAAGATGCGCCCCGCCGGCTCGTGCTACGTGTGCGAAGGCTGTGGGTCGACCAGCGGCTGCAGCTGATGACAGTTGCCATCTCGCGGCGACACCGTTGCCACGAATAGGCGACTGATTGCCACGAATAGGCGACACATTGCCAGCAATAGGCGACTGAGCCGGATGTGAGTGGCACGACGAAGGGCCGGAACCCGTTGGGTTCCGGCCCTTCGCGCCGTTCAGCGCGTGGTGGATGGCAGGTGACTGTCGGATCGACGAGCGTGCGGCTCATGCCGATGAGCGGTAGCGGAATCTGCTCCTAGGAGATCGACGCAGGCCAGCGGTGTCCGCGCCACTCGTCCCATGAGGCGAACCCGTCGGGTGGCTGGTCGACAGGCTCAGTGTCATCTAGTTCGCCTGTCGTCGGGACACTGAAGGCGGCACCCCACGCAGCGAGTTCTTCGTCGGTCATGTGCCACGTCGTGTGCGGTTCCTCGGCCTGACGCCGGTCCAGCCGCGACCGTTGCTCGGCCGGTGTCAGTTCGAAGTACCGCATCTGCACCGTTGCTCCGAGGTCTGCGGCGGCCATGCGCAGGGCGGAGCGCTCATCTCGACTCCAGAGGCCGTAGTCAATGACAACGTTGATGCCGAGTTGCAAAGCGCGAAGCCCGATCTCGATGAGCCGTCCCTCGATGACGTCCGAGGCCGATGGCGGGTTGTTCCGCCCGTAAAGGGCTTTGACCCACTCGTCCTTCGTGAGGCGGAGGGCGTTCTGCTCGACTTCGATGCGTCGTGCCTCCGTGGTCTTTCCGGTACCCGGCAGCCCTACGGTCAGAAACAGAACTGGTGGTTTGGTCATCACGTCCCTTCTGAGCAGTCGGCTCATCATCCCCTGTCATCCGGACATGCCGCGATCTGGTGAGAACCACGAGTGCTCGTAGTGCTTTGCTCGTCAAACGTCGAAGGCGAATGCCGTGTTGAATCGCCCTGGGTTTGTTGGAGGCTCCATCGTTTGGAAACGAGGATGGCCTCATGCCGAAGGACGTCACACCAGGCAAGCCGACCACGCGTCGCTACAGCGCTGAGGAGAAGGCTGCTGCGGTG
>NZ_VIYJ01000004.1 GCF_008087085.1 Nocardioides rubriscoriae
CTCCACGGCTACCTCGGCGACGTCCCACCCGACGAGTACGAGGACACGTTCTACGCTCGTGCCAGGACCGACCAACCCCTGGTCGGAATCCAATAGCCCGAGCCTCTACAGAACCCAGGGCGATTCAACAAGGGTTTGGGATTCAAGTCTGTGCTGGAGATCACCGATGCGCCGGAGGCGTACTCCGAATCCGTTGCCTTCCGATTGGGCAAGGAGAACGCCGTCGACCAGGTCTCGGAACTCTGGACCAGCCTCGACCGTGGCGACGTCCGCGACGTTCCTGCTATGCGCTTCCCATCGCCTATTGCGCACCACCCCGCTACGTGGCGCAGCCTCCAGTCGGATGGCTTCCGCACAGCATTTCGCTTCCCGTTCCACGACGGAATCACGAAGGACCAGCTCGCTGGCCTCGCCCGCCAGTTGCTGACCCTGCCAATGACTAGCGTCCTCTTCCTGAAGCACCTTGAAGAGGTGGTCATCGAAGTCGATACCGCAACAGAAGAGGCGGATCGTCAGTGGTTGCTGGAGCGTCACCGCGTGTCCGATGGTGTGATCGAGCGGTGCAGCGGCCTTGACCAGACCGGCCTCTATCGAGTGGATCTCCTCAACAAGGACGGAGAAGGTGACCGCTATTGGGTGGCGCACAATGCCGAGGTCCAGATTGGCGACAACCGGGACGGGCTCTCCGGGCCGGCATGGGCCGGGGTCGATGTCACAGAGGTCTCGGTAGCAGTGCGGGACGCTGACGATCCCCGCGTCGAGGCGCCGAACCGGAGGTTCCACGTCTTCTTGCCAACACAGGAGCCCTCGGGTTGCTCGCTTCTGGTCAACGGGGCGTTCACCACCGACCTCTCACGGCAGCATGTCCAGGTCGGCAGCTCCCGCGATAACTACAACGGCTATCTCGTTCGTCAAGCAGCCGAGACGTTCGTTCACTTGCTCCTGCCGCATCTCCTTGGACAAGGGGGCCTGCGCTACGTCCTTCGCGTGCTCGACCGCCTCGGCGGAGAGGCTGGCCCTGCGGCCAGCCTGCTGACCGAAGCGCTGGCCCAGCAGCTCTCATCGACTCCTCTCTTTCCTGCCAACGGCGAGACCCTCACCCTCGGAGATGTCGTATTCCCGTCATCACTACTCGGCGAGTCTGGACCTCATTTCACGAAGTTGCTGAAGGCCAGCACTCAGGTCTCCGGGCGACGATTCCCAGATCCAGAGTTCTGCGACGGCGAGCTGACAGCAGTGTGCGCCGACTACGGAGCCACCGCGCTCACTGCCGCCGAATCGCTTCAGACGCTCGCCCGTTACTCGGACCAGTCCAAGACCGCACTTCGACTGGGACCTGACACCCGTTACCGCGTTGACCCGTTACTCGACCTCTGCACGCTCATGTGGGAACGGGCGGACGCGGACGAGCGGCAGGACCTCGAAGCGACTGCTTCCACCGAGCCCATCTTCCCCGTCGGCGAGAACGAAGACGGGACGGTCCGCCGCATTGCTCTCGGCGAAGAGAGCGCCTTCTATCCACCCGCGTCTTCGGCGGAGGAACTTCCGCTCCGTCGAATCCGGTTTCTGGCCCACGCAGTCTGCTGGGGACAGCTCGGTCGCTCCGAGCAGCGTTCCGTCCTCGAAGACCGAATGAAGGCTTGGGACGCACTCTTTAGCATCAAGGAGTTTCGTTTCGAGGAAGTCATGCGCGCCTCTGTGCTCCCTGGCCTCACTCGAACCGGCGGAGTTGATACCGAGCTCAGGGAGGCAAACCGCTCAATCGAAGCCCTCGCAACGATATGCCGCCTTGCCGGCAAGACCACCAAGGCAGACCACCCGCTCCCGATGGGCCGCCTTGGCTCAGACCGCGCCTTCTTCAACCTGAGCCGCCTCGAGGTGCCATGCCGCTCAGATCGCGACGGCGACCTCACCTGGGCGCCCGCTCACCAGGTGTACTTCGGGCGCGACTGGATCGGCGAAGACTCCGTAGAGGGGATCGTCGACGCGATGGCGGCGGCTGGCGAGCGGCTAGACGTCAGGTTCCTGGCAGCACCTGAGGCATTCGCCGCCTACTCCGGCGCGATCGGAGTCCACGCCGACGAGGACGATGGAGCCCACCAACAGCCCGATGACGACGAGGGTGAAGTCGACCTCGAAGACGACACAGACGAAGCATTGGAAACGACGGTCGACGATAGATGGCGCAACTTCTTCGCGTGGCTGGGAGTCAGCCGGGGGTTACGCCTCGTCCACTTCCATGATGTCGATGACACTGGCACGGGCTGGACCAGCACGAAGGGCCTTGGACTCCCCGGCGGTTGGGCCTTCGCCGGTCTGAACGACGCTTGGTCGGACTACCGGGCTGCCTTGATTGGCTCCCTCAAAGCAGACCCACGCTGGGACTCCACAGACCACTACCTCTACCAGGCGCACAACCTCGACCGCCTCGATGAAATCGCCGTCGTCGCGCAGCGGAAGAGCAACGACGTCGCCGCTGAGCTGCTCCAACATCTCGTGCGGAACTGGTCCTCCTACTCTCAGCACACGCAGGCTGAGCTTGCTCTGGTGGGCTCTGGTAAGTGGCCGTCTTCACGCAACGCCCCGCAGCGCGCAACAACCGAAGAGATTGCTACTGGCGGTCCAGACTTCTGGCTCCACCGCCTCCGCAACCACGCGATCTGCCCGACCAGCCACGGCCCGCGTCGTCCGAACCAGACCTGGCGGCGCACCGATGAGCTCGCACGAAGGCTCGGGCGTAGCGGACGCAACGCGGACACTTACCTCCCCGTCCTCAGCCAGCCCCAAGGCGTGTCGGCGGCTCAACTTCGCGCCTGCCTGGACGAGCTCCAAGTTCGTGGCGAGCTGACACCCGCAGCGTTCACGATCGACGACGCACGCGAACTATGCATTCGACTGTCCCAGGTCTACGCCGACGGAGTGACCGAGCAGGTCGCACGCCGAGAACTCCGGCCGATCTACCGGGAGCTATTCGAACTGCTCGCGGGCACCAGCTCCGACGGCCAGATGCCGCTCGGTGATTCTCCGCTCGCCGCGCGCACGTCCGCAGGCATCGCGTTCCTCCCCGCACAGGACATCTTGTACGCATCGGTGTCCGGAAGCCGTGAACGAAGCGGGGTGCAGGATCGCGTACCTCTCTTCGTTCTGGAGGCGGAGCCCGGGGCCAACCGGCCGCTACGCGAGCTCTTCGGAGCACCCCTCCTGGAGCAGGCCTTGGAGTGGAGCGTCCAGCCCGGGGAGCACGTACTCGACGACACCCAAATGGCAAGCTTCCGACAAGGACTGATTGAACTCCTCCCGCCACTTCTCGCACGCCTCAGCGCCGATCGCGCAGACCGAAGCCGCCTCGACAAGAAGGTGCTCACCGAGTTCGCGCAACGGATAGAGCCGGTCGAATCACTCTCGATGAGCTGTGCGTTCCGAGGAGAGGACCTAGGGGGCATCCCCCAGCGGGCCTACCACGTACGCCGCACCGACGCCGACGAGTTCCAAGGCTTCGTCGTTTGGACAGGACCTCCGTGGCCGCCAGTTGCGGAGGACGCTCAGGCTCTCGCGATGGCGCTAGCCGAAGCCCTCGAAGTCAACACGGTCGAGACGTTCCTCTCCTTCATCAACGCCAGCCCCGGGATGCGTCGACAGCTCCTTGACCTTGCTGGTGCATCCGATAAGTGGCAGGAGGTCGCGGAAGAACTCGCCGACGGCGATGACGACTCCGACACGGAGGACGACGGCGCCAGCGCCGAGAGCCGCGAGTTCCAGACCGACGGAGAATCAACGGAGGCTGACGCGGGGACCCGGACACAGGCACCGCCGACGGCGCAGCAAGTCGCATCTCGCGTCCCGCTTCACACCTTCGAGGATCTCCTCATTGACGGTGAAGTCATACGAGTCACGGGAGCAGCTCCCAAGACGTCGACTGGCGGAAGGAGCCATGCTGGTGGATCGACCACAGACGTGAATTCGCTCAGCGGCTCACGCGGCGCCCCACGAGCAGCACAGGGCACCGACCTAAGCGAGCTGGATCGACTCGGCATGCGTATCACGTTCGCGTTCGAGCAGCGTCGTTTCCCCGGACGCTCCACCGCCGTCCTGCCTAGTGACGAGCCCGCACCAAATGCGGACGTACTGATTGTCGACGTCAGCTCCCCCAGCATGATCAAAGAAGCCATCGCCCAATCCGCCGTCGTGAAGGCGGTCTCTGAAACTCTTCAGAGTCAGGGAATCAGCGACCTGTTTCCCGGCTTCGACATCCTTACGATCGACGGAACCGAGATCGACCGCATGATCGAACTCAAGTCCTCTGGAGTCGATGCGCAGGTTCAGGCGATGAGCTGGAACGAGTGGAAGACGGCCGGCGGCAGTGTGCGACACCGCTTCTGGCTCTACTTGGTTGGTAACCTCCGCGCCGACCTCCAACATGCGGCCCCGTTCGTCCGCGCCGTTCAAGACCCCTTTGGCACCCTCGCATCCTCGAAGACAGAGGACGTAATCCGCAAGCGGACAGTTCAGCTCCGCGTCAGAGAGTTCGCAGCAGCCGACGAACTCAAACTGTCGCTCCGGCAAACGCCCGAGTCGGACGACTAACGTGTCGCGAGGACAAGGCGAGGTCACGCGCGAGGGGGCCGCATCCGCAACGGCCGAGTGGGCGAACGACCCTACGACGGTGAAGGAGATCACCCACCCGGGTTTCAATGCCGACGAGCGCGACGGAGGCTTGGCCTTTGCCTGCGACCGAGGGCTCGTGATCTTCGCCTTCGACGGCGGCAACGTATGGTCAATCGACCCTGGCGGAGATCGCGAGCGGGTTCGAGAGATCGAGGCATTCTGGCGCGATAACCGACACCGAAATCGGTCGATCACTCTCGACGATCTCAACGACTGGCAGCGAGCCGCCGTCGGCGCGTTGGTCGCCGGACTCGACAGTGTCGGCCAACTGCCAGAGGCGGAGAGGGTTGGCGTCACCGACATCGCACGGGCTGACTACATCTACATCTTCCTCCGCCGGCATGCTCGCAGCGCGACCCAGGAGGACGCCGCTCGCGGCGAACGACTGGATCATGGAGATGGGCGGTGACGGCGAACTCGCCCACCCATGCCCCATCTGCGGTCGGCCCGCAATCGGCCGAGCCTGGCAGTACAACACCATCTGCGACGAGTGCTACTCGAAGCCCGTCTGCCGAGCCGGGCGTCGCGTAGATGGGCACAACACCTCGCTTGGTGGTGGATTCGAGGCCGCCCACCTCGACGACGAGAGCGTGTGTGACCAAGTGACGCGGGATGGAACAGTGTGGATTGACGGCGTCGAATGCCACATGGGGGAAGCGAAGTTCGGCGGCGTGTTCGTCGGCATTGCGCCCAGGGAGTAGCCCGCACACCTGACTCCTAAGAGCGGCTGCCATCCGGGCACCCGCCCGACGTCAGGAGTCAGTGATGACGATTCCCACCCAGATGAGCCTTCAGGGGTTTATCGCCACCGCGCCGGAGCTGACCTTCACCGGCAAGGGCCACGCCCGGTTCTACTGCCGGGTCGGCATCGAGCAGCACCGCAAGGAAGTCGACGGTTCGTTCACCAAGCTCGACCCGGTCTACTGCGACCTGGTGCTCTTCGACCGTGCGGCCGAGCGGGCGTACCCGAGGTTCAAGCCCGGTGACCAGATCGTCGCCTCGGGCTACGTCCACGAGTACGAGCAGGAGCGCCCCGGCGGTCCCAGTGAAATCCGTGAGCAGTTCGTCGCCCGTCGCATCGGGCACGACTGCGCCCGCACCCGCTACGTCGTGGACCGCAACCCGGCCAAGCAGCCCGACCCACCGACCAACGAGATGACGGTTGTCAACGAGTCTCCCCAGACCGTCGGCATCTGACGGGTGTGAGAACGATGAGCACCGACCTTCACGGCCAGCAGACCCTGCTGGACAACGAGGACGGCGACTCGGAGTACGGCGGTCCCGACGAGGTGTTCGGGACCGCCGACTTCGACGACCAAGACCCGCTTCGCCCGATCAACTGGAACCTGCTCTCGGCTGACGAGGCGATGGCGGAGTGGACCGACCTCGACGCCTGGGTCGGCTGGCTTCGCCTGACGTACGGCCTTCCGCCGACGGTGGTGCCGCCGTACTGGCACCGCCACGACGAGCTCGTCTGGGAACTTTCCGCCCTGCACACCCACTGGCTCAACGCGTACAACTCCGAGGGCACACCCTCGGGGCCGATCGGGTGGCATCGCGACTTCGCCGAGTGCCGCAACCGGCTGCGCGAGTGGGTCTCCACGGCCGGCTGCCGACTCGACCGTGATCGTCCCACGAGACAGACCACCTGGCCCGGCGAAGCCCTCCGCGAGACCGGCGGCGAGGTCGAGGTCGTCGACCGCTACGCCGACTTCCTCCTGTTTGTGCGCGACGACGTCGCCGCCCGCCGATCCATCGAGGAGCAGGTCCGCACCGCCTCGTAGCGCGTTCGCAGGATGTCCACCACACCGAGTTGTCCACAGCTTGAACAACTCGCCGCGAACGACCCCGCCGCCAGCCGCACGGTGGTTGGTCGTGCCCATTCCACCGAAAGGCATAGCCCATGCTGCTTGCCCACGCAGTCACCCTTGTCGAGGCCCGCTCCCATATCGCAGCTCTCGCTGATCACGCCCATACCGTCGAGGCCTCCTCCGCCTTCGAGCGTGCCCTCATCGAACTGGACTGGGCTCACGGCGACGACGTACCCGCTCTCGACACCTTCGGTATCACCGACGACCGCGACATCCTCATGGCGGTCGCTGTCTCGGCTGTCCAACAGCTCCTCGACTACGGCCTCGATGCCCTCCAGATGGAGCTGCTCCTTGCCGCGCTGGAGGACGCCCGGGCACTGGACGAGCCCTGATGTACGGCGAGAACAGCGCACTACTGCGCGCAGAGCTGTCGTCGCTGCTGAAACAGCACCGTGTCCAGCTCCGGATCGGGGGTGGTGGCACCCACACGGTCCCGGTCACGACGACCGAGGCTGAGCGCCGCCAGATCGGCGAGCAGATCCGCCGCTACCGGCAGTCCGCCCTCGTGTGGTGCCAGGAGGCCGTTGCAGCTGTGGCACCACGGGCGGCCAGCAACCTGAACCCGACCGTCGCGAACCCGTTTCGCCTGCCCGCCATTCAGCACGGCGGATTGGCAGCCTTAGGGAACGCCCTCAACCAGACTGTCGAAGCATCGACCGCACGCCTGCCTGGCCTGGAGGAGCTGATCACTCCTCACGACCTGCCGATGGTCGAACACTGGCGACAGATCGCCCGTGCCGCGGCGCTGGGCGAGCAGGACTTCGAAGCCGGGCTCGACTACGGCAGCCTCGACACCCGGCAGACCCAGACGCTCATCGGCGACGTCGCCGCCACCGTCCGTGCCCTGATCGTGCTCGACCGGCGCTACTCGACGATCCCCGGTTGGGAGAAGCTCCACCGCTCCGACCGGCTCGGCTGGGCAGCCTTGGCATGCGCCCTCGACGCCAGCCTGGAGCCGCCCGACTATGCGATCGACATGCGCGGCTGGCGCCCCAAGACCAAGATCATCCCCGGACCCGCCAAACCAGGTCTACTCGGAGTACTCCAGGCCGAGCACAACCTCGTGATTCGGATGCAGTCCTTTCCCAGCGCGACGAACCTGCGCCTCGTGGTCGACTCACAGCGACTCCTATCCCAAGGACTCGCGAAGCTGGCCGCAAAGATCGACCCGGACCTCCAACAAGCGTGGCTCAGTCGGGCACAGACCTACCTCGATCTCCAACACGAGTTGCGCGAGGTCGGTGGCCAGGTCGGAACGGGTGGGCTCGCGGTAGTTGAGGGCGCCAACGCTGTCAGCAGGCTCAGAGCGGTCCGCCCCGACGCAGGCTTCGACCGGCGCGTCCTGCACGCGTTCACCACTCTCTTCACCCAACTCGACACCCGGATCGCCGACGTTATCGACGCTGGCATCAAGCGAAATCTCTACTTCACCCGGATGAAGATGCCGCGCATCGTCGAGAACAGCGGCCAGATGGTTGCGCCACCCAGGGAGCGCTACATCCCGCTCGGCGAGACCGACCACACCCCCATCGTCGAACTCGTCCGCGACCGACTCCGCCCGACGCCCGAGCCGCCATCCCCGCCGCGAGGTGCCGCCCGGAGCCGAGCCGAACTGCATTCCGCGATCGTGCATCGTCCCAATCCTGGTGGCAGCACGCTTGGCATGTAACGCGGCGGACAGACCGCACGTGGACGAAGATCAGCCCATGGCCGAAACGATCTGGGAGCGACTCGAAGAGTGCGTGCAATACCTCGCTGAACCCTTCCGAGCCTCCGAGATCGTCGGTTGGTTCCGCCATCACTACCCGGACGTGAAGGAGCAGTCGCTCCGGGCGCACATACAGGGCGCGACCTCGAATGCTTCCGCCGCATCGCGAGGCATGTTTGCGAACCGAGAGCCGCTCATCACGCGGGTCGGACACGGTCTCTACCGCCGCTCGGATGGGGACGCGGAGCCTGTCCGCGGGCGTCAAGAAGGCCAGCGCAACACGGCGATTCAACAGAAGCCGGACGAAGTGAACATCGAAGTGGCCGTCGAGAGGTATCTCCGCGATCGCGGCCCGAGTGCTCGGTACGCGTCCTTCGACTACTGCTTCAACCACTTCCAGCAGCACCGGACGGCGGTCGCAGTTTGGGGTGACCCCACCGGCATGGAGGTCAGTTGCCTGCAGCTCGGGTTCTACCTGGCCAGTTGGGGCATGCTGCGAGGCTCCTCCGAGCTGCTCCAGCGAAGCGCCCGACATCTGGTGCCCCTCGTTGAAACCATCGCCAGCATTCCGCCGGCAGTCTGGGACCTCGACCTCGACGCCTACGACGCTGAAGGCATCGAGCTGGTGTACCGAGCAGCCCTTGACATTCGTAGTGCGCTCCGCCCGGTCCAAGCGTCCGACATTCTGGTCACCAAGGTGATGCTCGGTGTCTTCGGCTGCGTCCCAGCGTTCGACACCTACTTCAAGAAGGGCTTCGGCGTCTCAACCTTCAGCCAGGGATCGCTGCGGCGGGTCGGCGAGTTCTATCGAGCGAACGCTCACACTATCGATGCGCTGCGCCAGCCCACTCTCGACTTCACGACTGGCCAGCCAACTACGAGGCTCTACACCCGCGCCAAAGTCGTGGACATGATCTTCTTCATCGAAGGCGGGTACCCGGGCAGGGCACACGCGTCAGGCGATTAGGGCCATGCTGCGCACCGCCGCCAGATCGGCCTCCACCGTGTCGGATGGGTAGCGGCGTAACGTCGACGAAACCTCCGGCAGGCCTTGCCGTCAGTCCATATCGCGCTTCCTCCTCGGAGCGAGAGACTCCAGGATCTCGGCGGTCACCGGGTCGACTGTCTCGTCGGGCTCGATGTAGTGCTGCTTGGTGATCTTCGATGACGTGTGCCCCAACAACTCGGCCGCCAGATCGGGGCCGCTGGCGCGGTCTAGCACCGTCGCTACCGTGCGCCGGAACGCGTGCGGCGTGACGTCGGCGATGCCAGCCTCAGCCAGGATGGTCCGCAGACGGCGACGCACGTTGTTCGTCGTCAGGGGGGTGTGGTTCCGGCTGAAGAACAGCAAGTGCTCGGGCGGTTCGTCGACCACCGCAACGAGGCGCTCGCGCAGAACCTCGGCTGTGAAGCTCGGGACCGACACCACCCTTGTCGACTTCTCCGTCTTGGGGTGGTTCTGCCGGTAGGTCGGCCCACCCGCCGGCGAGATGATCGTGCCGCAGATGCGGACCGTTGCCGGCGACTTGGTTACGTCGACATCGCACTTGCGCATCGCGAGCACCTCGCCGATGCGCCCGGACGTGCCGAGCATGACCTCGATGATCTGCTCCAACTGCCCGTCGGGCTTCGGGCCGGATAGACCTTCGCCACGCCGCCATGCACGGACCGCCGTTCGGATCGTCTCGACCTGGTCGACCGTAAGCGCCATCGCCTGCGACGGCGGCTTGTGCATCTTGGCGATGCCGCGCACCGGGTTCTCTTTCAGTGCGTCGTACCTGACGGCCAGGCCGAACGCGAGGCTCAGGACGGTGCGCGCCTGCTTCGCACTGCTGTAGCTCTTCGTGGAAGCGAGCTTCTTGATGAACTGGTCGACACTGCGCACGGTTACCTCGCGCAGCGAGTTGTTCTCGAAGGCTGGCATGACGAGCTGGCGCATGTTGCGCTCATACAGCGCGCGGGTGCTCGGTGCGAGCCTGCCCGTGAGGTCAAGGTCGGCGAGCCACACCTCGACGAGCCGACCGAAGGTGCTGTCGGCCGACAGATCGCGACCTCCGGCGGAGTAGCTGTCGCGGCGCGTGAGCTTCTGCTTTAGGGCACGCTCGGCAGCCTTGCGGGTGTCGCCAGTGGCCTGGACAAGACGGAGCTGACCGTCGTCGTCGCGGAACCGGACCCGGGCTTTGGTCTTGCCGTTGGGTGCGGTTATGTAGGTGAACTCACCGAAGGTGCCGATGGCGGTGCGTGGCCGTCCCATCTCAGATCACCGCCCTTACGGTTTCCCGCCGGGCCGAGGTTCGCGCTGGGCGTCTATCCAGGCGAGCACGTCGCTGCGGGTGAACTTCACATGGCGCCCTACGCGGACGCCGCAGGGACCCTTGCCGTCCACGCGCCAGTCGTAGATGGTCGTGACCGGCACGCCGAGGTACTCGGCGAGGTCCTCGATGCTTAGCAGCGGTTCGAGTCCGCTGATCGGGTGGAATTGGGTCTTCATGCCCTGTAGGTGGGCTGGACGCTCCGAGCGGCTCCAAGGCGCCCCGAGACGGTCCATGCCAGTTCTCGGCGCGGGCCGCCGGGCACACCTGCTGGACGAGTAGGTGATGACTTTGTGATGACCGAGTCAAGTTAGAAAGCTTTCAGGCTCGGTTCCCCAGAGGGAACCGAGCCTGAAATTCGTAGCGGGGGCAGGATTTGAACCTGCGACCTCTGGGTTATGAGCCCAGCGAGCTACCGAGCTGCTCCACCCCGCGTCGGTGAACAGAACGTTACCGGACCAGTGCGGGACTGCCAAAACCGGGTTCGGTGACGGTGGTCTCAGGCTTGGTCCGGGCCCTGGTCCGAGGACTGGTCCAAGGTCTGGTGCGACGTCTGGAAGACGTCGGGACGCCAGACGTTCATCGCGCTGGTGAAGGCCGGCGGGTCGACGACGCGGCGGTCGACCTGGACCGGGGCGAGGCCGCGGCGTACGAAGACGATCGCCCAGTCGGGGCTGGTCGGCTCGGAGCGCACCTCGATGACGGTGGTGTCGTTGGTCAGGTCGAAGGTGCGGCGCTCGTCGCCCAGGCGCAGGTGGAGCACGCCGGACTCGAGGCGGACCTCGGAGGTCCGGCCACCCAGGAAGATCACGACGAACGCCGCGATGAGCATGACGAAGACCGGGACGAGCAGGACCGCGGAGAAGCCACCGGCGATCAGCAGGACGGCCGACGTCAGGGCCGCAGCGACGGCGATGCCCCCGGCGACCCGCATCGGGGTGCGGTGGGTGCGGACCTCGGCGAAGTCACCAGCGGACGCCGGGGCCAGGGCCGCGGCACCGGAACCGTCGTCGCCGGCACCGGCCCCGGCGGTGCGCTGCTCACGGGCGGCAGGCTCAGGCTCCTCGGGGGCCGCGTCGGTCTGCTCGGCCGCAGCCGCCTGCTGCTCGGGGCGCAGGCGCGACGCCAGGCGTCGTCCGAGGCCGGTGAGCGACGCCGGCGCCAGGCCCGGCGTGGCGGGGGTGCGTGGAGCGTCAGCGCGCTCGGTCGTCGCGGGCGGCGGCAGCACAGCGGCCCGAGCAGGCGGGGGCACCGGACGCGCGGAGCCGGGCTCCGACTCCCCCACGGTCTTGTCGAGGTCGACCCCTCCGGTCGTCGTGGCGGGCTCGGCGACCGAGGCGTCCGCGGGCGGCTCGGTCTCGGCCCGTACGGCGGGGGCCGGCTCGGGCTCCGGCTCGGGCTCCGGTGCGGCCGGGGCCTCGACGGCGACCGGGAGCGTGGCGGGCCGGGGCACGGCGAGCAGCCGGGCCCGTGCCTCGGCGAGTTGGATCGCGAGGTCGGCGGCGCGGGTCTCGGCCTCGGCGCGGGCCTGGGCGTGGCGGGCCGCGGTGCGCTCGGCGTCGGCACGGGCCTGGGCCTGGGCGGCGGCCTCGCGCTTGGCGCCCGAGAGCTGCTCCTGGGCGATGCGCAACGACTCGCGGTGCTCGCTGAGCAGCGACTCGGCCTGCTGGTGGACGTCGCGCACCCGCAGCTCGGCCTCGCGGCGCTGCTGCGCGGCGGTCTCGGCGATCAGCGCCATCTCGCGGGCCGACTCCTCGGCCTCGAGACGGGCACGGGAGGCCTTCTTGGCGGCGTCCTCGACCGAGGTGCGCAGCTGGTTGGCGAGCCGGGCCTCCTCGGCGGCCGAGGCCGCCTGCTCCTGGCTGATGGCAGCGATGCGGTTGGCCTCGAGGACCAGCTCGATCTGCTCGCGGGCCTTGATCTCGGCCTGCTCGCGCCCCAGGAACGCCTGCTCGGCGAGCTCGGCCTTCTGGGCGGCCGCGGCCTCGGCGAGCTGGCGCTGCTCGAGCGCACGCGTGGTGAAGGCGGTGAACTCCTCGGCGCTCGCGATGGCGGCCTCGGACACCTCGCGGGCCCGCAGCTCGGCGTCCATGGCCGCGGCGTGGGCCTCGGCGGCGAGCCCGGCGTGGCGGCTGGCGGCGCGCTCGGCCTCACCGCGGGCGCGGGTCTGCTCCTGGGCGTTCTCCTGCAGCACCGAGCGCTCCTGCTCGACCTGCTCGACGAACGTCGCGAACTCGGCCGCCGAGCGGCGCGCAGCCTCGGCGGTCTCGCGGGCCTGCTCCTCGGCACGGGTGCGGTCGAGCAGCGCGACCCGCGCCAGCTCGGCCTGCACCGCGGCCGCCTCGTCGGCGGCGCGGCGCGCCTCGGCCATCTCGGCGACGCGGTCCTCGATCGCGCGTCGCTCCTCGAGGGCCTGGCGGGCGAACGACGCGTGCTCCTCGGCCGCGGTCGCGGCCGCGGCCGCCACCTGCTGGGCCATCTCGGCGGCCCGGGTCGCCTCGACGTGCGCCAGGCGGGCCAGCTCGGCCTGCTCGGCGGCGATCTCCTCGGCGCGGGTGCGGGCCTTGGTCTGCTCGGTGGCGACCGACTGCAGCTCGTCGCGGTCGAGCCCGGCGCGCCGGACGAACTCGGCGTACTCCTGGGCCGAGGCGCTCGCGCTGTCGGCGAGGTCGCGGGCCCGTTCCTCGGCCTGGGTGCGGGCCAGCATGGCCTGCTCGGCCAGCGCCGACTGCTCCGCGGCCGACTGCTCGGCGGCACGACGTGCATCGGCGAGCTCGGTGAGCGCCGCCTCGGCCGTCTCGCGCTCGGCGAGGGCGTGGCGGGCGAACGCGGCGTGCTCCTCGGCCTTGGCCGCGGCCTGGTCGGCGGTGCTGCGAGCACGCAGCTCGGCGTCGCGCGCCGCCTGGTGGGCCTCGGCAGCCAGGGTGGCCTGGCGCTGGGCGGCCTCCTCGGCGGAGGTGCGAGCCCGGACCTGCTCGCGGGCGATCCGCTCGAGCCGCTCACGCTCCTCGTGGGCCTCGCGCAGCATCGTGAGGTGCTCGTCGGCGGCCACGACCGCGGCCTCGGAGAGCTCGAGCGCGCGGCGCTCGCTCTCGGCGCGGTCGGCCAGGGCCTGCTCGGCGAGCTCGGCGAGGTACTTGGCGTTCTCCTCGGCGCGCGCCCGGGCCGCGGAGGCCTCCTGGGCGTTGAGCGCCTCGCGCCGGGCGGCGGCCTCGGCAGCCTCGCGCTCGGCGAGGGTGCTGACGACCCGCTCGGCGAGCTCAGAGGCGTGCCGCTCGGCCGAGGACCGCTTGGCCGACTCGGACTCGGCCAGCTCGACGTGGTCGCGGGCCGAGCGCTCGGCCGCCTCCCGGGTCAGCGCTGCGCGGGTCGCGGCCTCCTCGGCCTGCCGGCGCTGCTCGGCGTACGTCGCCGCCGCGGCCTCCGCGACGGTGCGGGCCTCGTGGGCGGCCGCTGCTGCCTCGGCGTGCTCCTTGGCGAGCCGCTCGGCGACGGTGCGGGCCTGAATCGCCTCGGTCGCGAGCTCCTCGGCGACGATCCGCTCGGCCGCCTGCTCGGCCGCGGCCATCTCCGCGTCGCGGCGCAGCTTGGCTGCTTGCTCCGTGGCACTGGAGTAGGCGGAGGACGAGGACATGGGCTCCGGGGTTCTGGGAGACGGACGTGAGACGCGATCCGTCAGGGGACGGGTGCAGGACGGGCTACAGGATGCAGCCCGAATCCTACCCACCTGCGCGTCCTCCCGGAGAACGAGCCGAGGGTCTGGCTCCGGGAGGACCCGCGGATCAGCTCGCGGGCGTCGTCGCGGGCGTCTGCGACGCCGAGGCCGTCGGCTCGGTCGTCGCGGCGCCCGTCGGCTGGTCGGTGCTGCCGGCGCTGGGCTGGCCCGACGGCTCCTGGGTGGGCGCCTTGTCCGGGTCGGCGCCGTTCTCGATCTGCTGGCGGTAGCCCGCCACCCGGTCGAGCGCCTTGCGGGCCAGGTCGACCTGCACCAGGTAGCCGGCGAAGTCGCCCTCGGACTTGAGGGTCTCGGCCCTGGTGAAGGCCGTGATGGCGGTGTCGAGCGAGGCGTCGAGCAGCTCCTGCAGGGTCTGCCCGGTGGCCGGCGGGTTGTTGGTGCCGTCGGGCGGGTTGGTCACCGTGGGCGAGCCGCCGTAGAGGTTCTTGATGGCGAGCTGCAGGTTGGTGCCGTAGCCGATCTCGTCGCCGTACTTGACCAGCACGTAGCGCAGCTCGGGGTAGCTGGCGTTGCTGCTCTGGTTCTGGGCGTAGACCGGCTGGACGTACATCAGCCCGTCCTCGACCGGCAGGGTCAGCATGTTGCCGTAGGTGATCTTGGCGCCGCTGACCTTGAGGGGCTGCAACGCGGCGTTGATGTCGGTGTCGTTGACGAACTCGTTGGCGACCTGCCCCGGGCCCGACGTCTGGTCGTTCTGGTTGTCGGAGTCGGCGTTGCTCAGCTCGAGCACGCTGAACCTGCCGTAGTCGGGACTGGTGCCGTCGGAGTCGACCGACACGAAGGACGCCAGGTTGTCGCGGTTGAACGGCACGTAGACCGAGGTGAGCGCGAAGTTGGACGCCGCGCCGCTCGTCGACGGGACGTCGGTCGACGAGTCGGCCGCACCGGTTGCGGTGTCGCCGACGAAGAGCCGGTAGGGCGCCTGGAACGTGCTGGTCGCCTGCGGGTCGACCGGCACGGCCCAGCGGTCGTTGTTCTCGTACCAGTCGTTGGCCGACTGCACGTGGTAGCGGGCGTACTGGTAGCGCTGGACCTTGAAGAGGTCCTCGGGGTAGCGCACGTGGTCGAGGAGCTGCTCGGACATCTCGTCCTGGTCCTTGACGCTGCCGGGGAACACCTCGCGCCACGCCTTGAGGATCGGGTCGGTCTCGTCCCACGCGTAGAGCGTGACCTCGCCGGTGTAGGCGTCGACGGTCGCCTTGACCGCGTTGCGCATGTAGTTGATCTCGTCAGTCGGCACGGTCTGCAGGCCGGTGTTGGTCTGCAGGGCGTCCTTGATCATGGCGTCGAACGACTCACGCTGGGCGTTGGGGTAGCGGTCGGTCGTGGTGTAGCCGTCGACGATCCACAGGATCTTGCCGTCGACCAGCGCCGGGTAGGCGTCGGTGTCGACGTTGAGCCACGGCGCGACCTTCTCGACCCGCTCGCGGGGGTCGCGGACGTAGAGGACCTTCGAGCTGTCGTTGACGCGGCCCGAGAGCAGGAAGTTGGGCTCGCCGAACTTGATGGCGAACATCAGCTGGTTGAAGGTGCTGCCGACCGAGGCGTCGCCCTCGCCGCCGTAGGTCGTGGCCTCGCCGAGGTCGGAGCCCGGGACCGGCAGGTTGAGCTCGACGTCGTCGGCACCGGCGTCGGCCTTGCCGACGACGGAGTAGTCGGGGCTGCGCTCGCCGTAGTAGATCCGGCTCTCGTAGGTGTCGAGGCCGAGCGCCTGGGTGAGGTCGTCCTCGCTGCCGCGGCCCTGGGCCCACTCGATGCGCCCCGAGGTCGCGGCCGAGGAGTCGGTCGTGGTGTCGGCGCTGAACGCGTCGGTGCGGTCACGCTGGTTGGCGTAGGCCGCGATGATGCCGGCGCCGTGGGTGTAGACGGTGTGCAGGTTGGACCAGTTGCGGGCGTCGTCGCTCAGCCCGGCCTGGTCGAGCTCGCGCACGCCGAGGACCATCGCCCGGTCCTTGCCGTCGACGGTGTAGCGGTCGACGTCGAGGACTGGCGGCACCGAGTAGTAGCCGAACTGCTGCTGCAGCGCCTCGAACGCCGGCGACACGAGCTTGGGGTCCATCACCGGCGTCGTGCTGGTCGCGCTGAGCAGGTTGGCCTGGACGACCTTCTGCAGGTCGGTGTTGGGCGAGTACGGCGTCGGCTCGACGTCGGCGATGTCGTAGGCCTGCCGGGTGGCGTCGATGTTCTTCTGGATGTAGGGCGCTTCCTTGTCGGCCTCCGACGGCTTGACCTGGAACTGCTGGACGACCGCCGGGAAGATCATCCCGATCAGGATCGCCGAGAGCGCCAGCAGGGCCAGGCCCACCGACGGCAGCTGCCAGGTGCGGCGCCAGACGTTGAGGAAGAACAGGACCGCGCAGATGACCGCGACGGCCATGAGGATGTTCTTGGCCGGCAGCACGGCGTTCTCGCCCGTGTAGTTCATGCCGGTGAAGAGACGGTTCTTCTGGGTGACCAGGTCGAAGCGGTCGAGGTAGTAGTCGACACCCTTGGCCAGCACGAAGATGCCGAGCAGCACCGACAGCTGGGCCTGCGCCGAGCCCGAGAGCCGGTCCTGGGTGGCCTGGAGGCGGATGCCGCCGTAGAGGTAGTGGGTGACCAGGGCCGCGATGATCGCGAGCACCATCGTGGCCATCGTGAAGTCGACGACGAAGTGCCACCAGGGCAGGTCGAAGAGGTAGAAGCCGATGTCCTTGTTGAAGTAGGCGTCCTGCGACCCGACGGAGGACCCGTTGCGCCACAGCTGGTAGGTGCGCCAGTGGCTGAGCCCGGAGGCTCCCGCGAAGGCGCCCAGGACCAGGGCGATGCCGACGACCAGCCAGGTACGGATCGGCGTGACGACGTCGCGGTAGCGGTCGAGGCTCGACTGCTCGCGCGACGTCGGCCGGAACAGCGGCCGGAACCGGTAGGCGAGGTAGATGTTGAGCGCGACCGCACCGCCGAGCAGGGTCCCGAAGAGCAGGAACAACACGACCTTGGTCCACAGCATCGTGCTGAAGACCTGGCCGTAGCCCGCGGACTGATACCAGAGTCGGTCGGTGTAGATCGACGCGAAACCGGTCAGCGCGAAGATCGCGAGGATGAGGGTCACCGCCGTGATCAGCAGGGCCCGTGAGCGCCCGCCGGATGCGCGCGGGGGCGGGGTGGCCCGGGGGTCGTCGTCGAACAGCTCGCTCACGGCGTCTCGTCCTTGTCGTCGTGCGTGTCGGTGGTGCCGAGGGGGTCAGGGATGTGGGGGGCGTCGGTCGTGTCGTCGGTCGTGTCGTCGGTCGTGTCGTCGCTGAGGGTGGCGTGCAGCAGCTGGAGCAGGCCGGGCACCAGGTCGAGACCGCCGACGACCGAGGTGTCGTGGTCGTGGGCCCTCAGGCGCAGCGCGCAGTACGTCGAGCCGGTGCGGGTCGCGCCGGCGACGATGCGGACCTCCTGGCGATCGGGGTGCTCGCGGGCGAAGGCCTGCGCGGCCGCGACGTCGTCGGGCAGCTCGTCGTCGGAGCCGGGGGGCAGCACCAGGCGCTCGACCATCACCGCGCACCCGTCGACGGTCGGGGGCCACAGGATCGACTCGAGGACCTGCTCCAGCGGCGTCGTGGGGTCGGCCATCTCCTGCTCGACCGCGGTCAGCGAGCCCCGCTCGGCGTCGGCGTCGAGGCCCATCGCCGCGGCCAGGGCCGGCTCCTGGACGACCAGGCTCGCGGTCTCGACCAGGGCGTAGAGCCGGGCCGGCTGGTCCCAGCCGTCGCCGGCCAGGTGGCGCTCGATCTCGATCACCGCGCTGGCCAGGGCCGGGTCGGCCTCGAGGTCGCCCCAGCGCGGGTCGGCGGTGAACGCCTCCTCCCCCGCCGGATCCCCCGCCGGATCGCCCGCCGGATCGCCCGCCGGATCGCCCGCCGGATCGTCCGCCGGTGCGGGCTCGGTGTGGTCGGTCTCGCTCATGAGGCAGCTCCGGAGAGGATGGCGGCAGCGTCCTCGCAGGACGGCAGGTCGGCGGGGTCGTCGTCGGCGGCGTACTTCTCCAGCGCCTGACGGACGTCGTGCATGGTCTGCGCCATCACCAGGCGCATGTCGCCGTTGTCGGCGCCCAGGGCGTCGGCGCAGTTGTCGATCGGGACGAGGAACAGCTCGGCGCCGTCGTCGCGGGCCCCGGCGATCTTCTGCTGGATGCCGCCGATCGGCCCGACGGTGCCGTCGGGGGCGATCTCACCGGTGCCGGCGATCTCGTGTCCCCCGGTCAGCGACCCCTCGGTGAGGGTGTCGTAGACGGCGAGGGAGAAGATCAGGCCGGCACTGGGGCCACCGATGTTGGGGTTGATGTTGATCTTGACGTCGAAGGGGAACTTGTACTCGGCGACCTCGGGGGTGATCCCGATCAGCGAGCGCCCGCCCTCGGTGACCGGCACGACCGAGACGTCGAGGTCCTTGCCGTCGCGGGTGATGCCGACGGTGAGCGGCCTGCCGGCCGGGCTGTCGCTGATGAGCTTGACCAGCTGCCCGGCGTCGTCGACCTTCGTGCCGGCGACGGTGCGGATGACGTCGTCGACCTCCAGCACCTTCTCCGCCGGCTTGCCCGGGGTCAGCGCGGTGATCGCCAGCACCTGCGGGACGTCGATGCCCATCTCCGACAGCGCGACCTCGACGGCGGCGTCCTGCGAGGTCGCCATCTGCAGCTGGCCCTCCTCGCGGTTGCTCTCGAGGGTCTCGCCGTCGGGGTGGACGACGTCGTAGGGGTAGACCGCGTTGTCGGGGTTGGCCCACGTCGAGATCAGGTCGACGAGGCTCTCGCCGCCCTTCTCGCCCTTGACCGCCGCCGGCGACACCTGCACGGTCGTCATCCGCAGCTGGCCGTCGTCGGGGTACGTCGTGGCGCCGTCGACCTGGATGACCTCGGCGTCGGCCCCGTCGGTGCCGAGCACGTCGATGGTCGTGCCGGGCTGGTAGTAGGCGTAGGGCAGCGGGCTGGTCCAGGCGTAGACGAACAGCGCGATGACCGCAGGGATCGCGATCACTGCTGCGATCAGGCGCTGACTCATGCGCACCAGCCTCTCATCCGGCTCCAATACGGGTCCCGGCCGGTGGGCTCGCGTCGCCCGCCCGCGCTTCCTGGTCGTGCTGCCGCCGGCCTGGCCCGGCGGGGCGACGTCAGGAGGCGCGGCGCTGCTGCCCGGGCTGCTGGTCGCGCGGCGCGACCGGGCGCGAGGGGCGTACGGCGATGCCGGTGCTGCGGTCGCGGCGCGCGGGGGCGACGTACGACGGCAGCGCGCGCGGGCGCGACCGTGGCGACAGCCGCGCCAGTCCGCGGCGCGGGGCCGGGTCGAGGGCCTGGGCCAGGCGCCGCAGCGCGACCTCGCGGTCGACCTCGCCGCGACCCGCGCGACCGACCCACGAGACCCAGAGCATCGCGACGACGGTCACGACGACCGTGGGCACGAGCCAGAGCAGGACCATGCCTCGAGGGTAGGTCGCCCCGGCGCTGGTTCGGTGCAGGCGCTACGGCGTGCCGACCCACTCGTCGGTGCCGTCGGCGAAGACCTGGTGCTTCCAGATCGGCACCTCGTCCTTGAGGGTGTCGATCAGGTCGCGTGAGGCCTCGAAGGCGGTGCCGCGGTGGGCGGCGGCCGTGCCGACGACGACGGCGAGGTCGCCGATCGCGAGCCGGCCGACCCGGTGGATGGCCGAGACCCCGTGCACGTCGTGGCGGGAGGCGACGAGCTCGCAGACCTCGCGCAGCCGCTGGAGCGCGCTGGGGTGCGCGGAGTAGTCGAGGCCGCTGACCGCACGCCCCCCGTCGTGGTCGCGGACCTTGCCGACGAAGAGCGTGACGCCGCCGTCGACGTCCTCGTCGAGGCTGGCGAGCACGTCGTCGACGACGAGCGGGGTGTCACGGATCTCGACGAGGCGCACGGTGCTGGAGGTCACGCACGCACCTTATGCGTGCGGCGTACGGTTGGAGCATGAGTGACCAGTCCGACGACGAGCAGCCCAACCCGTTCAAGGGCACGCCGTTCGAGCACCTCTTCGGCGGCGACGGGTTCGACCTCAGCAAGATGGGCCTGGGCGGCCTGGGCGGCCTGGGCGGGCCGGGGGGCTTCCCCGGCGGTCCCGGCGGCGCCGGGATGCCCGACCTGGGTGCCTTGTTCGGCCAGATCCAGTCGCTGATGCAGCCGTACGACGGCGCCCTCAACTGGGACGTCGCCGTCGACCTCGCCCGCAAGGCCGTCGCGCAGCAGCCCGACCCGACCCCCACGGCCAAGCAGTCCGACGCCGTGGCCGACGCCGTCCGGCTCGCCGACCACTGGCTCGACGAGGCCACGGAGTTCCCCTCCGGCGTCACCTCGACCGCGGCCTGGAGCCGCGCGGAGTGGATCGTCGGCACCCTCGAGGTCTGGAAGGTCCTCGTCGAGCCCGTCGCCGAGCAGTCCGTGCGCGGGCTCAGCGGCGCCCTGCCGCCCGAGGCCGCCGCCCAGGCAGCCCCGTTGCTCGGCATCATCGGCAGGGCGGTCGGCGCGATGCTGGCCACCCAGGTCGGCTCCGGCTTCGGCGAGCTGGCCGGCGAGGTGCTCACCGCCTCCGACGTCGGGCTCCCGCTGGGCGCCCGGGGCAAGGCCGCCCTGGTGACCACCAACGTCAAGGCCTTCGCCGAGGGCCTCGACGTCAGCGAGGACGACGTCGTCCTCTACCTCGCCCTGCGCGAGGCCGCCCACCACCGGCTCTTCAGCCACGTGCCGTGGCTGCGCGAGCACCTCATCGGCGCCGTCACCGACTACGCCCGTGGCCTCGAGGTCAACGCCGAGAGCCTCCAGCGCCGCATGGAGGAGCAGCTGCGCGGCGTCGACCCCAGCAACCCCGAGTCGATCCAGCAGCTCGTCGAGGGCGGCATGTTCGACCTGCCCCGCTCACCCGCCCAGGCTGCGGCGCTCGAGCGCCTCGAGGTCGCCCTCGCCCTGGTCGAGGGCTGGGTCGACGAGGTCGTCGGCCAGGCCACCGCCGAGCGGATGCCGTCGGCCGCCAAGCTGCAGGAGGCCGTACGCCGCCGCCGTGCCGCCGGCGGGCCCGCCGAGCAGACGTTCGCCGCCCTGGTCGGTCTCGAGCTGCGCCCGCGCCGGCTGCGCGACGCCTCGACCCTGTGGGCCTCGCTGCGCACCCGACAGGGCACCGAGGCCCGCGACGGCGTCTGGCTGCACCCCGACCTGCTGCCCACCTCGGCCGACCTCGACGACCCGTTGGGCTTCCGCGAGGAGGCCGCCGCGCCCGACTCGCTGAGCGAGGACGACTTCGACGCCGAGCTGCGCAAGCTGCTCGAGGGCGACGAGCCGGCCGACGAGGAGTGACGCTCCACGCCGACGCGCTCGCGACCCTGCGGGCGTGGCAGCCGCCGGACGCCGCCCAGGCCGCCCTGCGCGACCGTTACGTCGCGCACCTGCAGGCCCACCCCGATGCGCTGAGTCGTGACTGCCGGCCCGACCACCTCACGGCCAGCACCCTGGTGCTGTCGCACGACGGCACCCACGTGCTGCTCACGCTGCACCGCAAGGCCCGCGCGTGGTTCCAGTTCGGCGGCCACCCCGAGGCGACCGACACCACGCTGGCCGGGGCCGCGCTGCGCGAGGCCGTCGAGGAGTCCGGGCTGACCGACCTCGCCCTGGGCCCGGTGCCGATCCACCTCGACGAGCACGAGGTGCCCTTCTGCGGGGGCAGCGCCGACGGCCTGCTGGTCCACCACCTCGACGTACGGTTCCTGGCCGTGGCCCCGGCCGAGGCCGTGCCCGTGGTCAGCGACGAGTCGCTCGACGTGCGGTGGTGGCCCGTCGACGCGCTGCCGGGCGACGACCTGGGGCCGCTGGTCGCGGCGGCCCTCGCCGTACGGGCGGCGGGCCGGCCCGGTCGGCCGGGTCGGCCGGGTCAGCCCGGTCAGTCGGTGTCGGCGGGCGTGAACTCCGAGGGCGGCGTGATCTCGGCGGCCGCCGACCAGCCCAGCAGGTAGCCCCGCGCCCGCTCCGACCGGGGGTAGCGCTCGACCCACGCCCAGAACCCGGCGTCGTGGCCGGGCTCGAGCAGGTGGGCGAGCTCGTGGACGATGACGTAGTCGACGACCCAGCCCGGCATCGTCCGCAGTCGCTCGGAGAGCCGGATCGTGCGCTCGACCGGGGTGCAGGAGCCCCACCGGGTGTGCTGGTTGGTGACCCAGCGCACCGACTCGGGCACGGCGAGCCCCCCGAGGTACTGGTCGCTGAGGGCGAGGGCCCGCTCGAGCAGGTCGTCGTCGGTGACCGGTGAGGTCTGCTCGGAGCGCTCGATGCGGGCGACCATCGTCTCGACCCACTCGGCCTCGTCGGCCGCGCTGAACGAGGCCGGGATCAGCACGACGATCCGGTCGCCCTCGCGGTAGGCCGAGACCGTGCGACGACGCCGCTTGGAGCGGCGTACCTCGACGTCTCGCGGGGCCCCCATGGCGTCAACCTACTTCCGCGCCCAGTCCAGGAGCCGGTCCTTCGGCCACGTGTTGACGATCCGGTCGGCGTCGATGCCGGCGGCCTCGGCCCGCTCGCAGCCCAGCACGAGGAAGTCGAGCTGCCCGGGGGCGTGGGCGTCGGAGTCGATGGAGAAGACGCACCCGGCGTCGCGGGCCTGGGCGAGCAGCTCGTCGGGCGGGTCGCAGCGCTCGGGCCGGGCGTTGATCTCGACCGCGACGTCGTGCTCGGCGCAGGCCTCGAAGACGGCGCGGGCGTCGAACTGCGACGGCGCGCGGGTGCCGCGGCTGCCGGTGACCATCCGGCCGGTGCAGTGGCCGAGCACGGTGGTGCGCGGGTTGCGGACCGCCGCGACCATCCGGCGGGTCATCGGGGCGGCGTCCATCGCGAGCTTGGAGTGGACGCTGGCGACCCGGACGTCGAGCCGGTCGAGCATCTCGTCGCTCTGGTCGAGCGAGCCGTCGTCGAGGATGTCGACCTCGATGCCCTTGAGCAGCGTGAAGCCCCCGCCGGCACCGGACCTCAGGTGCTCGTTGACGGCCTCGACCACGCCGAGCTGGCGCTGCAGGCGCTCGGCGCTGAGGCCGCGGGCGACCTTGAGCCGCGGCGAGTGATCGGTGAGCACGAGGTAGTCGTGCCCCAGCTCGATGGCCGTCATCGCCATCTCCTCGATCGGCGAGCCGCCGTCGCTCCAGTCGGAGTGGGAGTGGCAGTCGCCGCGCAGCGCCGCGCGCAGGGTGGCGCCCCCGGCGGTCAGCGGTGCGGCGTGGGTGCGCTCGAGCTGGGCCAGCCGCTCGGGCATCTCGCCGCGGACGGCGGCGGCGATCACCTTCGCCGTGCTGGCCCCTACCCCGGGCAGCGCGACGAGGGTGCCGGCCTCGGCCGCCTGCGCGACCGCGTCGTCGCCCAGCGGCAGGATCGCGGCCGCCGCGCCTCGGAAGGCCTTGACCTTGTAGGTGTCCTCGCGGTGGCGCTCGAGCAGGAACGCGATGCGGCGCAGCGCGGCGACGGGGCCGGCGTCGTACGACGCGGGGGCGGCGGGCGGGTCAGGGGTGTCGGGCACCGGGATTTCTTTCCTCCACAGGCGGTGGACGAGCGTCCGTGCTGGTCACCGCAGGGTACGTCGTCGTTGTGACAGGTTCTTCCACACCCTGTGCACAGGGGTTTCCGGCGCGTCTCCACGGTTCTCGCGGTTCTCCACACCTTTGTACACAGCGTTGTCCACAGGCGTGGAGCGCGCGGCATTGACCCGCCCCACCGCCGTCCCTAGCGTTGCGGCCAGATGGCCCCCGGGGCCGGTGACTGACACTCGCAAGGGGAAGGCAAGTGTCGCGACCCGGATCCGGGGGCCGCCTGTCTTCGGCGGTCCTGTCGTGTGGTCCGGTCCTGCGGTCCTACCGACCCTCGAACCGGGGCGGCCGCTTCTCCTGCGCGGCCCGGATCCCCTCCTGCAGGTCTGCGGTGGCCAGCGTCAACGGCTGGGCCATCGCCTCCCACTGCAGCGCCGACTCCATCGAGGCGTGGCGCTGGCGCAGGGCCAGGGTGGTCAGGCGACTGGCGATCGGGGCGGTGGCGGCGATCGCGGCGGCGGCCTCGAGCGCGGTGTCGAGCAGGGCGTCGGGCTCGACGACACGGGAGACCAGGCCGAGGGAGAGCGCCTCGTCGGCGTCGACCAGACGGCCGGTGAGCAGCAGGTCGCGGGCCGCGGCCTCGCCGACCACCTCGGGCAGCAGGTAGGTCCCGGCCATGCCGGGGTGCATCCCGAGCTTGACGAACGGGACCCCGAGCCTGGCGCCGCGGGCGGCGTACCGCAGGTCCATCGCGAGTGGCAGGCACAGCCCGGCGCCGATGGCCGCGCCGTTGATCGCCGCGATCGTCGGGACCTCCAGACGGCGCACCGACAGCCACGCGCGGTAGAACGGAAGCATCCGCGAGCGCAGCCGGTCGACGCCCGCCTCGGGCTCGCTGGCGATCCAGGCGGTGTCGCCGCCGGAGCAGAACGCCCGACCCTCACCGGTGACCACGACCGCGCGCACCGAGGTGTCGGCGGCCAGCTCGTCGATGGCCGCGACCCACGACGAGGTCATCGCAGGCGACATGGCGTTGCGCTGGTCGGGGTTGTCCAGGACGAGCAGGGCGACCCCGTCGCGAGGGCGTTCGAGGCGCAGGTGAGCGAGTTCGGGCATGGCCCCGACCCTAGGGCAGCCTCCACGCCGCGCCGCGCACCTGACGGCCACACCCGCGGGTGTGCCGTAGGGTCGGAGCGGCTCCGCGGCGACGCAGGGCCCCGGGCGGGCTTCCCCCGAATGTCCCCCGCCGTGGTCAACCGATCACGAGACCCAGACATACCAAGGGCAAGGAGGCCGTCATGGCAGAGACCTGGAGCGGTGAGTTCTACTGCGTGAAGTGCAAGGAGAAGCGCGAGGCGGAGGGCGAGGTGAAGGTCAACGACAAGGGCACCCGCATGGCGAAGGCCGTGTGCCCGGTCTGCGGCACCAACCTCAACCGGATCCTCGGCAAGGCCTGATCCACCCGGCCCACCCCGATCCACCAGGTCGACCCGTCGCGTCTACGCGACGGGTCGACGTGTTCTTGTGGATGACCAGGTCGACCCGTCGCGTCTACGCGACGGGTCGACGTGCTCCTGTGGATGACGTCGGCACGAGGTCGTCGTCTCGTGCCAGGGTCGAGGCATGGCGACCACGACGACGGTCCGGCTCGCACCCGGGGTGCACGTGGTGCCGCGCGACGACGACCACGTGCAGGTGGGGCTCGACCCGCCCGCCCGCGTCGTCGTACGCCGCCGCGCCGACCTGCTCGCCGTCCTCGACGACCTGGTCCGCGGGCGGCAGCCCCGGGTCGACGGACCCGACGCCGCGGCGCTGCTGGACTCGCTGGACGCGGCCGGCCTGCTCGCCGCTCCCCCGCCGGCCGCGACCCCGACCGGGACCGTCGCCGTCGTCGACCGAGGGCTCGGCCTCGACGCCCTGACCCGGCTGCTGGTGCGCAGCGGGGTCCGTCCGGCGCGCGCCGGGCACCCGCCCGACCTCTACGTGGTCGGCTCCGCGGGCCCCGTGCCGCGCGCCAGCCTCGACGGCTGGGTGCGTGAGGGCGCTCCGCACCTGGTGCTGGCCGGCACCGGCGCGCCGGGCAGCCTGCGACTCGGGCCCCTGGTCGAGCCCGGGCTGACCGCCTGCGTGCGCTGCGTCGACGCGGCCGAGGCCGCGCGCGACCCCCGTCGCACCCTGGTCGTCGAGCAGCTGGCCGCGCTGCCCGCCCGTACGCCCGACCCCGCGCTGCTGGCCCTGGCCGTGGCCTGGGCGGCGCGTGAGGCGGCGACCTACGTCGGGGGCGGTCGTCCGCTGACCTGGTCGACGACCGTCGACCTGGCCGGCCCCGACCGCCCCGACAGCGCCGCTCCGGTCGTCCGCACCTGGCAGCGGCACCCGTACTGCGGCTGCGCCTGGGACGTCCTCCCCTACTAGCCGTCACCAAAATTCGGCGTCGAGCTTGCCCTCCATCGAGCGCAGGTGCTCGCGCGAGCAGCTGACGCAGTAGCGCTTGAGCCGCTTGTTCTCGACGCTCGTGGTCCACGCCAACGTGTCGGCCTCGTCGGCCTCATCGGCCTGACGTCCGCAGAAGTCGCAGGTCAGCGTCATGACCTGATCGTAGGACCAGCGAGCCGGGCCCGACGTGTGTCGGACCCGGCTCGTGGTCGGTTGTTTCCTGTGCAGTTGCATCCACCCGCGATCTGGGTGCCCTGGGAGGTGACAGCTCCTAGAGGTTCCTTACAGAGCGCGAGCGAGGGCGAGGCGAGCCTGCTGCGCGGCACGCTCGGCCTTGCGGCTCAAGCGCCTGGCACGGGCCAGCTGGTGGCCCGTACGCATCTCGCGCGCCTCTCCCAGGCGCGCGCTCATCTGTGCGCGCGCATGGTCTTCATGCATGGTGTTCACGGTGGTGCTCCGATTCGTGTCGGTGGTCTGGTGGTCTGGGGTGGTGCTGGGCTGCGCGGTGCTCACGCCACGGCGTCCTTGCGCGGACGGCCCCGGGGGCGCTTGCGGGGGATGACGGTTCCCTGGAGGAACAGCTCACCGCCCCACACGCCCCACGGCTCACGACGCTCGAGGGCGCCGCCGAGGCAGAGCTGCCGGACCGGGCAGGTCTGGCAGAGGTCCTTGGCGAACTCGACGTCGGCCGGAAGCTCGGCGAACCAGAGCTCGGGGTCGTTGACGCGGCACGGGAGCGAGGTCTCGTCGACCTCGCCGTACCGGTCGGCCTCGTCGTGCAGGTGGCCGAGGCCGGGGCCAGAAGTGGCCTGGAACTCGACCAGCTTGCCGTCGCTGCGCTGCAGAAGGCTGGTAGTCATCGTGTCACCTCTCTTCTTCTTGATCGCGGATGGTGCAGGGATGGTGCGGGGTGGTGCCGGGTGGTGCTGGGTGGTCATCTCCTGGCTTTCTGTCAGGGCCAAGGCTGTGATGAGAAACAGAAAGGCCGCGGATCCCGGTGTTCGGGTTCCGCGGCCTGGAGGCTGCTGGTCTGTCGGGTGTCAACAGATCGGCGGACTCCAGGCGGGGTAACCCGGGACGTAGGCAACGACAGCCACGTGTCCCTTGGCAGCCAGGTCCTTGCGGTCGCGGACGTCCGCGCCCTCGGTCGTCATCGAGATGAGACCGGTGGCCGGGATCCACGAACCACGAGCGTCGGCGAGGATGCCGAAGCAGGACTGCTGGCCGCCGTTGGGCATGCCAAAACCGGACGCGGGGCGAACGCTGCTGATGAGCTGGTTCGGCGTCTGGATGGTGTTGGTGATCTCCACGGGGGCCACCTCCTTCGGATCTTCTGGCGCGGGCGTTGTCAGTGCCCTGGTGCGCGGACTGGTTGTTGACGGGAACGCTACGCGTTCCCTGATGTAAGGAGCAAACTATTTAATGACCTATTTTCCGACTTTCTCGGATCTGAGGTACCTCAGTCGTCGGCGAGCAGCGAGAGCACCTCGTCGCCGTAGCGGTCGAGCTTGTCGGGACCGATCCCGCTGATCGCCAGCAGGGCCTGGGGTGTCTGGGGCCGTCGCTCGGCGACCGCCTCGAGGGTGGCGTTGCTGAAGACCATGAACGGGGCGACCTCGTCGGCGCGGGCGCGCTCGAGGCGCCAGCCGCGCAGGCGCTCGAAGAGGGCCTCGTCGTAGGGGGCCGGGCAGTCGGTGCAGCGACGCCGGGTCTTGTCGGTGCCGGCCAGCGGCTTGCCGCACTCGACGCACGTGCGGGTGCCGCGCGCGGCCTTGGCCCGGGCGGGCGCGCGGTCGGCGTCGGGCAGCAGGGGGTCGAGGAACCGCGACGGCTTGCGGCGCGCGGCCTGCCCGGGGTTGCGGGCCTGGGCCCACGACAGCGCCAGGTCGGCGCGGGCACGGGTCATGCCGACGTAGAGGAGGCGGCGCTCCTCCTCGATCGCCTCGGGGGTCTGGGCGTAGGTGATCGGCAGGGTGCCGTCCTGGAGGCCGACGAGGAACACGGAGTCCCACTCGAGGCCCTTGGCGGCGTGGAAGGTCGCGAGCGTGACGCCCTCGGCGACCGGGGCGTGCTGCTCGGAGGCACGCCGGTCGAGGTCGTCGACGAAGGTCGTGAGGTCGTGGGTCGACGACTCTGCCCCGTGGGCCTCGGCCTGGCTGACCAGCGCCTGCCAGGACTCCCACCGGTCGCGGGTCTGGCCACGGGCCTCGGGCGGGTCGGGGGTCCAGCCCATGCCCGAGAGCGTGTCGCGCACCAGGTCGACCCAGGTGTCTCCGGCGGCGGCGCTGACGCCACCGCGGGCCGCGCCGCGCAGCCGGGTCACGGCCTCGCGGACCTCGGGCCGGTCGAAGAAGCGGGCGGCGCCGCGGATGACGTAGGGGACGGCCGCCGAGGTGAGGGCCTCCTCGTAGACCTCGGACTGGGCGTTGATGCGGAAGAGCACCGCGATCTCCGACAGCGGGCGGCCGGCGGCGCGCTGGCGCACGACCTCGCGCGCCACGGCGGACGCCTCGGCGACCTCGTCGGGGTGGCCCTGGTAGGTCACGGCGGCCCCGGCGGGACGCTGGGCGCGCAGCTGCACGCTGGTGGAGCTCGTGCCGGCGAGCAGCGTGTTGGCGGCAGTGACCACCTGCGGGGTCGAGCGGTAGTTGCGGACCAGCTCGATCGAGGTCGTGCGGGGGTGCTTGGCGGGGAAGTCACGCAGGTAGTCGGCGTTGGCGCCGGCGAAGGAGTAGATGGTCTGGGCCGGGTCACCGACGACGCAGATCTCGTCGCGCCCGCCCAGCCACAGGTCGAGCAGGGCCGACTGCAGCGGCGAGACGTCCTGGAACTCGTCGACGACGAACCACTTGTACTGGCGGCGGACCTGGGCGGCGACGCGCTCGTCCTCGGCCAGCAACCCGGCGGTCAGCAGCAGGACGTCCTCCATGTCCATGCGGCCCTGGGCGCGCTTGACGTCCTCGTAGGCCGCGATCATGCGGCCGACCAAGTCGGGCTCGACCTTGGCCACCGAGCGGTTGCGGGCCACCGCGATCGCGGCGTAGTCGTCGGGCCGCACGTTGCTGACCTTGGCCCACTCGATCTCGGAGGCCAGGTCGCGCAGCATCGCCTGGTCGGGGCGCACCCGCAGCGTGCGCGCGGCCGCCGCCACCAGCGGGATCTTGGACGCCGTCAGCTCGGGCAGCTCGGTGCCGTGGGTGTGGGGCCAGAAGTAGCGCAGCTGGCGCAGGGCCGCCGAGTGGAAGGTGCGGGCCTGGACCGTGGGCGCACCCAGGCCGCGCAGGCGTCCGCGCATCTCACCGGCCGCGCGGGTGGTGAAGGTGACCGCCAGGACCTCGGTCGGCGCGTAGACCCCGGTGGCCACGCCGTGGGCGATGCGGTGGGTGATCGCCCGGGTCTTGCCGGTGCCGGCACCTGCGAGCACACGCACGGGTCCGCGCAGGGTCTCGGCCACCTCGCGCTGCTCGGGGTCGAGCGAGGACAACAGGTCGGCGGCCATGCTGGAACAACACTCCTGGTGAGGTGGTTGGATCGTGTGACACCCGACCCTAGACGTCCGAGGGGACACTTCCGCGATGAGCAGCTTCACGATGTACACCACTCCCTGGTGCGGCTACTGCCACCGGCTCAAGAGCCAGCTCGACCGGGAGGGCATCGCCTACGACATCGTCGACATCGAGCAGCAGCCCGAGGCCGTCGCGATCGTCGAGACGGCCAACAACGGCAACCAGACCGTGCCGACGCTGGTCTACTCCGACGGCACCGCCCAGACCAACCCGTCGCTGGCCCAGGTCAAGGAGAAGGTCGCCTCCCTGGCCTGACCCACGGCCTGACCCACGGCCTGACCTGCGGCCTGACTCAGGCGGTCACCACGACCCGGGCAGCGGCCCGCCGTACCAGTGCTCCACCAACGAGCGGCTGATCGAGACGCCGCCCGGCAGCACGAGGCTGCCGTCGGTGGCCTGCACGCGCATCTCGGCGCGGGTGAACCACCGGGCGTCCTCGAGCTCGTCGTGGTCGATGTCGATCTCGGTCGACACCGCGCGTCCCAAGAAGCCCAGCATCAGGCTCTGCGGCAGTGGCCAGGGCTGGTTGCCGAAGTACTCGACCTCCCCCACCACGATGCCGGACTCCTCGGCGACCTCGCGGCGTACGGCGTCCTCGAGGCTCTCGCCGGGCTCGCAGAACCCGGCCAGGGTGGAGAATCGCCCGGCGGGCCACAGCGGCGATCGCCCGAGCAGGCACCTCTCGTCGTCTGCCCCCGGCTCTCCCGCGCTGACCAGCATGATCACGGCCGGGTCGGTGCGGGGGAACTGCGTGCGCCCGCAGGCCGTGCACCGCAGCTCGTGGCCGGCCGCCTGCGACACCAACGTGCCGCCGCAACGCGGGCAGTGCCGGGTCGCCCAGTGCCACTCGGCCAGGCCCAGGGCGTGGAAGACCAGCGGGGCGTCGACCACGTGGTCGCCGGCCAGGGCGGGCAGCAGGCCGCGCAGGGGGTACCACTCCCCCTCCTGGCTCGCGGCCGCCTCGGGCCCGGTGATCAGCGCCCAGTAGGTCAGGCCGTCGCGCTCGCCGAGCAGCACGCGGGTGTCGTCGGACGCCTCGCGCACGTCGGCCGGGGCGACCCACGGCAGGGTGCCCCCCACGGGGCGCACGCGGGTGCCTGACACGACCAGGACCCGGGAGCGGTCGTCGGCCCAGCGCTCGGCCAGCCAGGCATCTTCCTTGCGGTGGATCCCGAGACGGTCGTGGGCGCCGTCGGTCAGCTGGAGGTGCGGGTAGCTCACCCAGGGAGCCTAGGACGCAGGGCGTGAGCACGCCCACCGGGACCAAGGCATCAGGGACTAGGGCACCGGGTCGTGGCGTTGTGCGGACGTGGAGGTCCTCGACAGTCTCGTGATCGGAGCCGGCCAAGCCGGGTTGTCGACGTCGTACCACCTGCAGCGCCGGGGCGTGGACCACGTCGTGCTCGACGCCGACGAGGCCCCGGGCGGTGCGTGGCAGCACCGCTGGGACTCGCTGCGCATGCGCGACGTCCACGGCGTGGCGGCCCTGCCCGACGCGGTGGCGCCAGTGGCCGGCGACGACGAGCGGGCCAACACGGCCGTGCCGGCCTACTTCGCGGCGTACGAGCGCGACCACGACCTCCCGGTCGTGCGGCCCGTCGCCGTCGGGCGCGTCCGCGACGACGACGGCCTGCTCGTGGTCGAGGCCGGTGACCGCACGTGGACCACGCGGACCCTGGTCAACGCCACCGGCACCTGGACGCGGCCCTTCGTCCCCCACTACCCCGGGCTCGAGCGCTTCGCCGGGCCCCAGTGGCACACCGCCGACTACCCCGGGACCGAGGCGTTCCGGGGGCTTCGCACCCTCGTCGTGGGCGGGGGCGCGTCGGCCGTGCAGCTGCTCGGCGAGGTCGCGCTGGTCACCGACACCGTGTGGGTCACCCGCCGGCCGCCGGTGTGGCGCACCGACGAGTTCACCCCCGAGGTCGGTCGCGCCGCGGTGGCCCTGGTCGCCGACCGGGTCAGCCGGGGGCTCCCGCCGGCCAGCGTGGTCAGCGTGACCGGGCTGGCGCTGCGCGAGCAGGAGCGCGCCGCGCACGCCCTGGGCGCCTACGAGCGCAGGCCGATGTTCGCCTCGCTCGAGTCGGGCGCCGCGCGCTGGGCCGACGGCACGACCGAGCCGGTCGACGCGATCCTGTGGGCGACGGGGTTCCGCCCGGCCGTGGGCCACCTCGTGCCCCTGCACCTGCGCGGTCGCCTCGGCGGCATCCGGCTCGACGGCACCACCGCGGTGGCCGACCCCCGCGTGCAGCTGGTGGGGTACGGCCCGTCGGCGAGCACCATCGGCGCCAACCGCGCCGGGCGGGTCGCCGCCCGCGCGGTCGCGTCGTGGCTGAGTCGGCACCGCGAGGCAGTCACGGCGTGAACAGCTGCTCGAGCGCATCGCGCCCGGGCAGGTCGTCGGGCTCGACCAGCTCGCCCGAGCGCACGTAGTAGAAGCCGGCCCGCACCCGCTCCAGCGGCAGGTCGTGGAGCTCGGCCCAGGCCAGCCGGTAGATCGCCAGCTGCAGCGGGTCGGCGGCCTGGCGGTGGCTGGTCTTCCAGTCGACGACCAGCACCGACCCGTCGGGCTCGCGGTAGACGGCGTCGATCCGGCCGCGCACCACCTGCCCGTCGAGCACCAGGGCGAACGCCGGCTCGACCGCCAGGGGCACCCGGTCGGCGAACGCGCCCTTCTCGAAGGCCTCGACCAGCTCCTGGAGCTCGGCGTCGTCGGCGACGTCGGAGTCGCCGCGACCCGAGATCTCGTCGGTGTCGAGGAGCGCGAGCTGCCCGAACCGGGCCTCGACCCAGGCGTGGAAACGGGTGCCGAACCGGGCGGCGGGCGAGGGCGGCCGCGGCATCGGCCGGGCCAGGTCGCGGGCGAACCCCTCGGCGTCGTCGCGCAGGCGGGCGACGGCCGTGGCCGAGAGGCTGGAGGGCATCGGCACCTCGACCAGGTCGCCCCGGTCGCGGCGGGCCTCGGTCAGCAGCCGGTCGATCTCGTCGTCCCACTCACCGATGCGCGCGGCGGTGAGCATGTCGAGGTCGGCGTCGTCGGCGTGGGGGTCGGCCGCGGCCACCCGGGCGGCCGCCTCGAGTCGCAGCTGCGCCTCGTCGGTGCGCACGGTCGAGGGCCACGGCACCGACGCGTCGTCGTCGGCGTAGGGGTGGGGGTCGCCCTTGGCGGGCTTGTCGCGCCACGGGGTCGCCTGCTCGCCCCACTGCTCGAGCAGCTCGCGCAGCGTGGCCTGGTAGGCCGACGGGCCGTAGGGCGTTGGGCGCGGCCCCCAGCAGTACGACGACACCGAGAGCAGGTGGGCCGGGCGGGTCACCGCGACGTAGCCCAGGCGCAGCTCCTCCTCGGCGTCGTGCTCGCGGGTGGCCTTGCGGTAGGCCTCGAGGGCGGCCTTGTCGTGCCCGGCGAGCTGGGGCAGGTCGGCGGCGTCGCCGCGCAACGGGGCTGGCAGCACCGACGGCGAGGAGGTCCACAGCGTGCGCGAGCGGCCGGACGGGAACCGTGCCTCGCACACACCGACCAGGAACACCGAGGCCCACTCGAGCCCCTTGGCGCGGTGGACGGTGAGCAGCTTGACCGAGTCGGCCTCGCTCGGCGTCGCCAGGTCGAGCCCGTTGCCCTGGTCGTCCTCGGCGGTGAGGTAGGCGAGCAGGGCCGACAGGGTGACGTCGCCGTCGACGGCCTGGAAGTCGGCGACCGCCTTGACGAAGAGGTCGAGGTTGTCGCGCCGGGCGGCCGCAGCGGGGCTGACCGCGGAGGCCAGCTCGACGTCGACGCCGCTGGCGTCCATGATGCGGCGCACGAGGTCGAGCAGCGGCTCACCCACGTGGCCGCGCAGGTAGCGCAGCTCGGCGGCGAGCAGCGCGAAGCGCTCGAGCGCCTCGGGCGAGTAGGCCGCCTCCCCCGGGTCGGCGAGGGCGTCGTCGAGGGCGGGCAGCTCGGCCGGGTCGACGCCGTCGGCGATCTCGACGAGCTGGTCGGCCAGGGTCAGGTCGCGCCCGGCGGTGCCGGAGCGACCGGAGATCTCGAGCGCCCGTCGGCTCAGCAGGCGCAGGTCGCGCGGGCCGATCGCCCAGCGCGGCCCGGTCAGCAGCGTCAGCATCGACGGGTTGTGGGTGACGTCGTGGAGCAGGTGGAGCGTGGCGACGACCTCGGCGACCTCGGGCAGGCGCAGCAGGCCCTTGAGGCCGACGATCTCGACGGGGATGCCGGCGTCGGTGAGGACGTCGAACACCCCCTCGGCGTGGGCGTTGTCGCGGGTGAGCACGGCGACGTCGGACCACAGCCCGCCCGGCTCGCCGGTGTGGACGGCGCGGACCGACGCGACGAGCGCGTCGAGCTCGTCGGCCGCGGTCTCGTGCACGGCGACGCGCACCTCGCCGTCGGCCGCACCCTCGGCCGGGCGCAGCGCCTCGACCTGGTCGTAGGCGGCGTACAGGGGCGCGGCCAGGTGGTTGGCCGCCTCGAGGATGCGGCGGTCGGAGCGCCGGCTCACGGTGAGGTGGAACAGCGCCGGCTCGCCCGACACGGGCGGGAAGGTGTGGGCGAAGTTGACGATGTTGCTGACCGACGCGCCGCGCCAGCCGTAGATCGCCTGGTTGGGGTCACCGACGGCGGTGACGGCGTGGCCCAGCCCGCTGGCCACGTCAGGGCCGGAGTAGAGGCGCGACAGCATCGTGGCCTGGGCCACCGAGGTGTCCTGGTACTCGTCGAGCAGCACCACCTTGAACTTGGCGCGCTCGACCTCGCCGACCTCGGGCCGCTCGCGGGCCAGCCGTGCGCCGAGCTCGATCTGGTCGGAGAAGTCCATCAGGCCCAGGGCGGCCTTGAGCCGGCGGTAGTCGGCGACCAGGTCGAGCAGCTCGCCGCGCCGGTCGATCGCAAAGATCGCCTTCTCGGGCAGCTCGCGGTAGGTCTTGCGGTTCTTGCCGGCCTCCTCCTCGGCCACCGCGCGCAGGAACGCGACCCGCTCTCGCGCGTCGAACGCCCGCACCTCGTCGGGCCCGACCAGGTGCTCGCTCATGGCGCCGTCGAGGGCCAGGAGGTTCTGGATGGCGGTGGGCGGGTGGTCGGTGAGGTGGTGGACGTCGCCGGTGAACCGGTCGACCACCCGGGCGCCGAGCTGGTAGCGGGCGGCGTCGGTGACGACACGGGTGTCGGGCTCGTGACCGATGCGCAGGCCGTGCTCGGTCAGCAGCTGCGCGGCGTAGGCGTTGTAGGTCAGGACGGTGGGCTCGAGCTGCTCCTCGGAGCCCGCCTCGTCGCGGTCGCGGGCCGGGCGCAGGTCGCCCAGCGCCCCGGCCGCCACCAGGGCGTCGCGGATCTTGCGGCGCAGCTCGCTGGCCGCCTTGGTGGTGAAGGTGAGCCCGAGCACCTCGTCGGGCCGGACCTGGCCGGTGACGACGAGGTAGACCACCCGGGCCGCCATGAGCGTCGTCTTGCCCGAGCCGGCGCCGGCGATGACCACGGCCGGCTCGAGCGGGGCGCTCACGGCGCGCCACTGCTGGTCGCTGACCGGGAACGCCGCCTGCATGACGGCCTGCAGGTCGGCGGGGGTCTCGAGGGTGCGGGGTGTGGTCGTCATCGTCGTCGTCATCCCGTCACCGAACCGGCGCTGCGGGCCGGGCAGATCGGCACGAACGAGCAGTCACGGCACTGCGCCCCGGGTGAGGCGGGGAACTCCTCGCTGCGCAGCATCCGGGCGGCCTGCCCGAGCTCGGCGGCCAGCGCACGGCGCTCGGGACCGTCGGGCGACGGCGGGTCCTGGGCCTGGACGACGGCAGTGTCGCGGTCGTCGAGGCTGCCGAGCTGCACGAGCTCGGCACCTCCGGAGCGGGCCGGTCCCGGCTCGGGCAGCAGGTCGTCGACGGCACCGGCGTCGACGGCGAGCTGGTAGAGGGCGAGCTGGCGGTGCTGGGCGACGCCGGTGCCGGTCGGCATCGACCGGTTGGTCTTGAGGTCGACGACCACCACGCTGCCGTCGCCGGCGAGCTCGACGCGGTCGGCGTAGCCCGTCAGGCGCACCGGCACGGGGTCGCCGTCGGGACCCTCGACCGTGACGACGGCGGCGAAGTCGTGCTCGACGCCGAGGACGGTGCGGGTGTTGGTGTGGTGCCAGCGCAGGAAGCGCGCGAGGGCCGCGCGGGTGCGCTCGTGCTCACGCGCCTTGGACCAGGGCGTCCGGAACTCCAGGCGGTCCCAGACCTCGTCGACGTGGGCCATCAGGGCCTCGCCGTCGTCGACGCCGGCGTCGATCTCGCCACTGGCCACCCGCTCGGCCAGCGCGTGCACCATGAGCCCGAGGTTGGCGGCCTGGTGAGCCCGGGCCACGCCCCCGGCCTCGCGCTCGAGGAACCACTGCGTCGGGCAGACCATGAGCTGCTCGAGCACGCTGGCCGAGACCGGCACGGGCTTGTCGAGGTCGCGGACCGGCTGCGTCGACCAGGAGCGGGCGCGGGTGCCCCACCACGTGGCCGGGTCGGCCTGGGGCACCAGCCGCCGGGTGCCGACGGTCTCGCCGGCCAGCCGGGCCAGGCGTCGGGCCGCCGCCTCGCGCAGCGGCTCGGGGGTCGTCGGGTCGGCGAGAGTCCGGCGCAGGTCGCCGACCAGGCCCGCCATCGACAGTGGGCGGCGGGGCCGGCCGACCTGGTGGACGACGGGCACACCGAGCTCGTCGACGAAGCGTGAGGGCTGCTCGCCCTCGTCGTCGGGCGAGCGGACGGCGGTCACGACCAGCCGGTCGCGGGCCCGGGTGCAGGCGACGTAGAAGAGCCGGCGCTCCTCGAGCAGCAGCTCGCGCGGCGTCACGGGCGGGACCAGGCCGTCCTCGCCGATGCGGTCGGCCTGCAGCAGGGTCGCGCGGCGCCGCAGGTCGGGCCAGGCCTCCTGCTGGACGTGGGCCACCACCACCAGGCGCCACTCCAGGCCCTTGGACCGGTGGGCGGTCAGCAGGCGTACGGCGGACCCGCGGGCCCCCCGCTCGGCCAGGGTGTCGGCGGGGATCTGCTGGGCCGACAGGGTGGCGAACAGGTCGGGGACGCCGAGGTGGACCCGCTGCTCCTCGGCGCGCGCGACCGCCTCGAAGAGCGCGCACACCGAGTCGAGGTCGCGGTGGGCGCGCCGGGCCGCTCCTCCGCCGTTGGCGACCGCACGGCGCAGGCGTTCGGGCCAGGGGGTGCCCGACCACAGGTGCCACAGCACCTCCTCGGCCGACGCGCCGCCGTCGAGCTCGGCGCGCGCCGCGGCGAGCAGCCGGGCCAGCGACCGCGCCCGCTCGACCTCGGGGCCCTCGAGCCCGTCGAGGAAGCCGGCGTCGACCACGGCGGCGCGCAGCAGCTCGCGCGACGTCGGGGGCGGCGCGACGGGGGCCTCGTCGTCACCGACCGTGCGCACCTGCTCCTTGGCCCGGGCGCGCAGCTGCCGGCCGAGGCGGCGCAGCTGACCGGCGTCGAGCCCGCCGATCGGGCTCAGCAGCAGCGACTCGGCCCGCGAGGCGTGCACGAAGTCGACGTGGTCGGGGTCGTCGTTGTCGAGGTTGACCACCGCCCGCACGGCGTCGAGCAGCGGCACGACCGCGGGGTCGCGGACCAGCGGGACCTCGTCGCTGGCCACCTCGACCGGGACCCCGGCAGCGCCCAGGGCGCGGCGCAGCGGCGGGATCGTCGAGCGACCGGACCGCACGAGCACGGCCATCTCGGACCAGTCGACGCCGTCCTCGAGGTGGGCGCGGCGCAGCAGGTCGGCGAGGTGCTCTGCCTCGGCGCGGTCGGTGTCGAAGGTGAACACCTCGGCGCGGCCCTTGGTCGGCGCCGAGGACCGGGGGTCGAGGAACGCCGCCTTGGCCGTCTCGGGGATCGAGCCCGGCAGCGCCAGCCGGGAGGCCACGCGCTGGGAGGCGAGCAGCAGGTGGGCCCCGAAGCGTCGGGTGGTGCGCAGGGCCACGACGTCGGCCGGGGCCCCGTCGGCGCGGGGGAACTGGGCGGGGAAGTCGAGGATGCCGCGCACCTCGGCGCCCCGGAAGCCGTAGATCGACTGGTGCGGGTCGCCGACGGCCACCAGGTTGCGTCCGTCGCCGGCCAGCTGGCGCAGCAGCGCGACCTGCCCGGGGTCGGTGTCCTGGTACTCGTCGACGAAGACGTAGCGGTAGCGCTGGCGCAGCTCGTCGCGGTGGGCCGCCGCCTCGATGGTCGCCCGCCGGATGAGGTCGGCGTAGTCGGTGGCCCCCATCGAGTCGAGGGTCGTGAGGTACTGCTCGAGGAAGAGCCCGGCAGCGACCAGCTCGGGCAGGCGGTGCTCGGCCCCGAGGGCGACGAGCTCGTCGCCGTCGAGGCCCTTCTCGCGGGCCCGCGACAGCACGGCGTTGACCTCCCGGGCGAACCCCCGCGTGCCCAGGGCACGCCGCAGCCCGTCGGGCCAGGTGACCGACTCGGGGTGGTCGGTCAGCAGCTCGCGCAGCACGACGTCCTGCTCGGGGGCCGAGAGCAGCCGCAGCGGCGCGGCGTAGATGTCGGCCGGGGCGTGGTGACGCACCAGCGCGTAGGCGAAGGAGTGGAACGTCGAGGACAGCCCGGTCGCCAGCGTGCGGCCCAGGCGGGCGGTGACCCGGTCGCGCAGCTGCTCGGCCGCCTTGCGCGAGAAGGTCAGCGCCAGGACGTTGTCGGGGTTGACCCCGGGCTGCTGCAGCCGGTCGACCACGGCCTCGACGAGGGTCGTGGTCTTGCCCGTGCCGGGACCGGCGAGCACCAGCAGCGGTCCCTGACGGTGGTCGACCACGGCCTGCTGGTGCTCGTCGAGCACCGGCACGTCGACCGCGACGTGCTCGCGGACCAGGCGGTAGCCCGTCGCGGGGGGCCGGGTCGCGGTGGCGGTCATGGCGACACTCAACCAGGCACCACCGACAGCACGGCGCGACCCGCGCTCGACCCGCGCTCGACCCGCGCTCGACCCACGTCAGACCGGGCCGGCGAGCTCGAAGTCGTCGAAGTCGAAGCCGGGCGACACCAGGCACGACACCAGCGCGTCGGCGTCGCCGGGCAGCGTGCGCTGCCACTCCCCCGCCGGTACGACGACCTGCGCGGCCTCGCCGGGGCCGAGGCCGACGACGTCCTCGCGCCCCGCGACCGGCTGGTCCGCGGAGCCGCCGTCCTGCAGGCGCACCGACCCCGTGTGGGCCAGCCACACCTCGTCGGAGCCCACCCGGTGCCAGGCCGACGACTCCCCGGCCGCGAGGAGGAAGTGGATCAGCGTCGACGTCGGCCGCACCCGCCCGTCGGGCAGCGTGACCTCGACCGGCGAGCGCCACGTCTGGCGGTACCAGCCGCCCTCGGGGTGGGGCGCGAGGTCGAGGGAGCGGGCGACCGGGGGCCTGTCGTCAGCGCTCATGCACCCATCATGGACGGCATGGACACAACGCACGACGAGCACTCCCTGCCCCGGCGCCGGTCCTGCCGTGCCCTCCTCGTCGACGGCGACACGGTGCTGCTGGCCCGCCACCGCATCGGCGACGGCCCCGACGACGTCGTGTGGGTCGGCCCCGGGGGTGGCGTCGAGGGCGAGGAGCGGCTCGAGGAGGCCCTGGCCCGCGAGCTGCTCGAGGAGACCGGGCACGTCCTGGCCGAGCCTGACGACGCCCGCCTGGTGTGGGTCCAGGAGCTCGACCTGCCCGAGCTGCGCCCCCACGGCTGGGCGGGGGTGCGCAACCACTTCTTCCTGGTGCCGGTGGAGGCCTTCGAGCCGGGCAGCGGCGTCGCGGAGGACGACCCCGGCCACCCCGACCAGGAGGGCATGGAGGCGATGCGCTGGTGGTCGCTCTCCGAGATGGCCGACGCCCACGGCGCCGGGGTGCTGTTCTCGCCGCGCGCACTGCCGACCCTGCTGCGCGACGTCCTGGTCGCTCCCCCCGACGAGCCGCTGCGCCTCGGGCTCTAGGAGTGTCCTGGCCGGACCTCACGCTCGTTGTAGGTGCCGGCCGGCTCCTGGCCCGACAGCCCGGCGATCGCGGCCATCACCTCGTCGGTCAGGACCCGTCGCGCCTTGCCCAGGGGTACGCCGTCGAGGCGGCCGGCCACGTCGATCGGCGCCCCGAACGAGACGGTCAGGGGCACCAGGTGCGGCAGCCGGGACCCGACGGGCTGCAGCTTCTCGGTGCCGACCAGCCCGACCGGCACCACGGGGACGCCGGCGGTCAGCGCCAGGTGTGCCACCCCGGTGCGGCCGCGGTAGAGGCGACCGTCGCGCGAGCGGGTGCCCTCGGGGTAGATCCCGAACGCCTCCCCGCGCCCGAGCACCTCCAGCGCGACGTCGAGGGACGCGATGGCGGCCCGGGTGTCGTCGCGGTCGACGGGCAGCATGCCGAGTCCCTCGAACCAGGCCCGTTGCAACGCCCCGCGGACACCGGTGCCCTCGAAGTAGTCGGACTTGGCGAGGAACACCACCTTGCGGGGCACGACCACCGGGATCACCACGGAGTCGACGAAGCTGAGGTGGTTGCTCGCCAGGATCACCCCGCCGGTGCGCGGGACGTGCTCGAGGCCGCGCACCGTCGGACGCCAGACGGCCTTGGCGAGCGGCGGGACGACCGCGTGCAGGACCCGGTACATGACCACGCGGTCAGTGTGGCGGTTACCGGTGGGTCCACCGAGTCGGGGGGACCTCGGTCACGCGGCCGCTCACCGTGGGCGGGTCCACACCCACGGCGTGGTGGTGGTGACGGCGACCAGGCCCGAGCGCTCGAGGATGGGTCGCGACATCACCGTGCAGTCGCTCTGCAGGAAGCGGACACCGCGCGCCAGCGCCGAGCGGGCCCGCGCCGCCGTCAGCGCGCGGTAGAGGCCGAGCCCGCGGTGGGTCGGCAGCGTCGCGCCGCCCCACAGCCCGGCGAAGTCGGTGCCGTCGACGACGACCAGCCGGCCCGACGACACCGCCTGCTCGCCGTCGAAGGCCCCCCACGCCTCGACGCGACCCTCGCCCCGCGCCACCTGCTCGGCGAGGTCACCGCCGCGACCGAAGACGGCCTGCGACACCGCGTCGACCGCCGCCATCTCCGCGGGGGTGCGCAGGCGGCGTACGGACAGGGGCTCGCGCAGCGGTACGTCGACCGCGAGGGCGGTCGCCTCGCCCACCATCACCGTCTCGACCTCCTCGGGCACGAGACCGCCGGCCCGCAGCGCCGCCTCGAGCTCCGGCAGGTCGTCGTGGCCGCGGGTCTTCCACTCGAAGGTGGGCACGTCGGTCTCGTCACGGAAGAACGCCACCGTCGCGGCGACCAGCCAGGCGACGTCGTGGCCGGCCAGGTCCTCGTAGGTGACGAACCCGCGGTCACGGTGGACCGCCCGCCACAACGGCCCCACCTGGGCGAACGCGTCGGCGTCGGCCACCTCGGCGATCCCGCGCAGCTGGGTGTCGTAGGCGGTCAGGAGGTCGGTCGCGTCGGGCACGCACCCATCCTCGGGCCCGCGTGCCCGGTCGTCACCCTCATTCGGCCGGCCCTCCCGCCGGTCGGGCCGCCCTGGGCCCCCGGGTCCCCGTGAGTCCCCGTGAGTCCCGGTACTCAGCCAGGGTGAGCCGTCGCGCCCGGCCCACCGGGGTCGTGCGCTGCTCTGATGGCGCCATGTTCACCTACGCCGACCCTCGCGTGTGCCCGTCCTGCCGAGAGCCGCTGCCGCAGGGCCTCGCCCCCGACCACCGGTGCCGCACCTGTGACGTGCTGCTCGGACACCCCCGTGCCGCCGAGGTGTTCCAGGCCCTCGAACGGGTCGACACCCTCGTCGGGCGCCTGCGGGCCGTCTCCTGGGCGCCCGCCCCGGTCCCGGTCGGCGCCGCGGCCCCCGTCCCGTCGTACGCCGCCGCGCCACCCGCCGATCCCGTGGTGCCGCCGCTCGCGGCCCCGCCCAGGACGGGCGTCCGGACCTCGTCGGTCCCCGCGATCCTGCTCGGCCTGGGCGCGCTGTGCCTGCTCGTCGCGGCCGTGATCTTCCTCGCCGTCGCGTGGGGCTGGCTCGGTGTCGGCGGCCGCACCGTGGTCCTGGTGGCCCTCACCGCCGCCACCGCGGGCGGCGCGGTCGTGATCCGGGTCCGCGGGCTGCGGGTCTCGGCCGAGGCGCTGGTCACCGTGTCGCTCGGCCTGCTGGTCCTCGACGTGCTGGGCGCCGAGCGGGCCGGTTGGGTCGGCGGGGCCGACGGCCTCGACGGCGCGGGCCTCGCCCTCCTGGTCGGCCTCGCCCTGGCCGCCGCAGGCACGCTCCTCGTGGTGGTCGAGCGGCGGCTCGCCGTCCCCCAGGTCGCGGCCGTGCTCGGTCTCCTCGTCGCGCAGGTCGCCCTGCCCTCCACGGCCGTGGGCCACGACCTCCTGGTCGCCGCCGTGGCCACCCTCGGGTTCGCGACGCTGGCCGCCGCCCTGCACCGCGCCGCCACCACCGACCTGCGCACCGCCCTGTGGAGCGCCGCCGTCGCGGCCGTCCTCACCTGGTGCGACCTCACGCTGAGCGCGCTGGCGGGCGTCGCCGAGGGTGCCGACCGGGGTGGCCTCACCCTCGGCGAGCTCTGGACGTCGGGCGACGGCGTCGCGCTGCTCGGCGCGGCCCTGCTCCTGCTCGCCCCGCTGGCGGCGCGTCGCGACGAGGCCCTCCTGCAGGTCTGCGTCACGGCCGCTGCCGCGACGGCCACCGGCGTGGCCGTGCTGCCCGTGCTCGACAACGGCACCACCGACGTCGGTCTCGCGTCGGTGGTGGCCGGCGCGCTCTGGACCGCGGTCGCCGTGCTCGCGCCCCGTCGCCGCCTCGCGGTGCCGACCGTCCCGGCGGCGCTGTCGCTGGTTCCCGGCGCCATGCTCGCCCTGGCCCTGGTGGGTCAGGCCCTGGAGTCGGCGCTCACCCCGACCGGCGCCCTGCGGCTCGAGCCCGGCGTCCCGGTCGCCGCCCCCTGGCTGCTCGTCGCCGTGGTCGCCGCGGTCGGGGCGCTCGCCCTCGTCGTCGTTCCGGCCGCGTGGCGTCGCACGGTCGGCGTCCGCGTCGCGCTCCCGGCGGTGCTGCTCGCCGCCGTCGCGACCCTCGCCCTCCAGCCGGTCGCCCTGTGGACCGTCGTGGCCGGCCTCGGCGCGCTCGCCGCGGCGTACGCCGCCGACGGGCTGCGCCGCCGCGACACCGGCGCCCTCGCGCAGGTGCTCGCCGGGTCCGGCCTGCTCGCCGCCACCGTGGTGGTCGCCGGGCCGAGCACGGCCCTGACGCTGGTCCCGCTCGCGCTCCTCACCGCCGTCGCCGCCGCGACGCTCCTGCTCGGACGCGTCCCCGCCGCGACCGAGGTCGGCGGACTCCTCCTGCCGCCCGCGCTCGCGGGCCTGACCTGGGTCCTCGGCGACCTCGCCGGCCTCGACGGCCTGCGCGCCGTGCCCGTCCTGGGCGTGCTGGCCGCCGTCGCGCTCGCCCGTCCCCAGGTGGCGCTCGAGGCCGCCACCGGTGCCGCCGCCGCGGTCGCCGCCCTCGCCGCGATCCCCCTGGCCACCGACGAGACGCTGAGCCTCGCGCTGCACCTGACGCTCCTGGGGGCTCTGGTCGACGTCCACTCGCTGGTCCACCCGTCGCGCCGGCGGCTGGCCTACGTCGGCACGGCCCTGCTGGTGCTCGCCACGTGGGTCCGGCTCGCCGACCTCGGCGTGCACGCCCCCGAGCCCTACACGCTGCCGACGGCCCTGCTGCTAGTCGCGGTCGGCCTGCACCGGCTGCGCCGCGACCCGTCGGCGTCGACCGCGACGACCCTGCTGCCCGGCCTCGTGCTGGCCACCGTGCCGTCCTTCCTGCAGGTGCTGGCCACCGGCCCGTTTTCCCTGCGCGCCGCGCTCCTCGGCGCCGCAAGCCTGCTGCTCGTGGTCGGCGGCGCCCGGCTGCGCTGGAGCGCGCCGCTGCTCGTCGGCGCCGGCGTGGGTGGGTCACTCACGCTGATCGAGCTCGCGCCGTACGCCGCCGCGACGCCGCAGTGGGTGCTGATCGGTGTCGCCGGGACCGTCCTGGTCGTCGTCGGGACGACCTGGGAGCGCCGCGTCGTCGAGCTGCGCGCCGCCGCGCGCTACGTCGGCCGGTTGCGCTGACCTACTCCCCCGGTGTGACGAACGCGGCGACGATGTCGACGGCCAGGCCCGAGCGCCGCAGCGGCGTGCCCTCCTCGAGGTAGGCCTGCCGGGCCTGGTCCTGGTGGCTCGGCGGGAGCGAGCCGTCGGCGCGCACGACCCGCCACCACGGCACCGCGGCCCCGTGGCGGGCCATCACGTTGCCGATCAGGCGCGGCCCGCTGCCGACGACGTCGCCCAGGGCGCCGTACGTCGTCACGCGCCCGCGCGGGACCGACTCGACGAGCGCGAGCACCCGCTCGACGAAGTCCTCGTCGGCGGTGACCATCAGCCCACCTCCTCGTCACGGCCCAGGGCGAGGGCGAGCACGACGACCACGAGCAGCGCGGTGGCGAGGGCGGCCGGCCACAGCCCGGCGGGCGCCGTCTCGTCGCGCAGGACCCGCGCGAGCACCCACAGCACGGGCGAGACGAGCAGCACCGCGCAGCCCCGGCGCACCCACAACCGCAGGACCCCGACGTCGACGGGCGTGCGGGGCGGCGCCGTGGCGGCGAGCAGGGCGGCGACGTGCGCGGTCACCAGCACCGCTGCCGCCACCAGGGCCGCGGGATGCAGTGCGTCGTCGGGCACGCGGGTCCACCAGAAGAGCACGACCAGCAGGGCCAGGCTCCCGACGCCCGACTCGGGCGCGGACGCCCACATCACCGACAGCCCCAGCACGAGGGCGACCACCCAGGGCCGTGGGCCGTTGCCGGCCGCAGCGGCGGCGAGCAACGCGACCAGGGGGCCGACGAGCACCACCAGCCGCAGCCACCGCTGGGAGGCGGGCCACCCGCGCACGGCCCGCACCGCCGTGACCGTGCCGTTCACGGTGCCGACCCGGCGCGGGGGCGCCGCCGGGCCAGTCGGCGGAACACCTCGTCGACGGTGCCCGGCCCGCGCCACGTGACGACGGGGCAGCCCGCCGCGTCGAGGGCCAGCCGGACGTGCTCGCGCTCGAGCAGGCGCATCCGCCAGGCGAGGTCGACCAGCCCGGCGTCGTTGTCGCCGAGATCGGGACGGGCATCGGGCGGGAGCGTGTCGACCACCACGGTCGGCAGGCCGCGCCGCACCAGGTCGGCCGCCGTCGTCGCCACCGCGTCGACCAGCAGCGGCGTCAGGACGACGACCGTCGTGCCGGCGCCGACGCGCAGGTCGAGCCGGCTGACGTCGTCGTAGGGCGTGGAGCCCGTGCGGACGTCGGCGAGCGTGCCGAGCACCCGGCGCAGGTGACGCCGTCCGGCCCCGGGCGGCACCGGGCGCGACCGGCCGCCGATCGGGCGCAGCGCGACCCGGTCACCGGTGCGCACGGCGTGCTCGGCGAGCGCCGCGGCCGCCCGGACGGTGAGGTCGAGGCTGCTGGGCGCCCCGTCGACGCCGCCCGAGACGCCGTGCTCGGCGTACAGGTCGACGACGAGCAGCAGACCGGCGTCCTGCTCGGCGCGGGTGGTGGTGACGTGGAGGGTGCCGGTGCGCGCGGACACCCGCCAGTTGATGCGGCGCAGCCGGTCGCCGGACTGGAAGGACCGGATGCCCGCGAGCTCGGTGCCCGACCCGGGCCGGTCGGAGCGGTGCGCCCCCACCAGCCCGCGCGGTCGCGGCGACTCCGCCCGCGAGGAGTACGCCGCCGCGGGGTGCACCCGGACCTGACGCCCGGGCACCACGACCGGACCCCAGCGGAAGCCGCCCCAGGCGCTGGTGAGCGCGACCCGCTCCTCGCCGAGCGTCCAGACGCCCCAGCGGCGTGGGCTGACCTCGACCTCACGGCCCTCGCCGTCGCGGTGCACGTCGCGATGCACGTCGGGGTGCAGCACCGACTGGTGCCCGTCGGCGGGCGTGGCGCGCTCGAAGGGGACCGGACTCACCACGCGGGTGACCTGCTCGACGTCGGCCGGCGCGGCCGGGCGCACGTGGAGGCCGAGCACCGCGCTCTGGCCCTCGTGCATCGAGGCGCGGTCGACCATCCCGTGGACCGACGGCACCCCCCGCGGCCGCCGCAGCACCGCAGGCACGGCGGCCACCAGCAGCGGTGCGGTGAGCACCAGCAGCGCCGGCTCACCACCGACCACGGCCCACCCGAGGCCGACGGCACCCACCACGACCGCACGCACCAGCCCACCGGTCGGGTGCCACACCGGCCCGCTCATCCGGCACTCATCGCGCGCGCGCCGGGTCGACGGGCTGCTCCAGGGTCGTCGGCGTCGCGACCCGCGAGAGCACCTCGGCGACCACGCTCGCCCCGCTCGCGTCGGTCATCCACAGCTCGGGCTTGACCGACACCCGGTGGGCCAGCACGGGGGTCGCCACGGCCTTGACGTCCTCGGGCACGACGTAGTCGCGACCGCGCATGGCGGCGAAGGCGCGCGCGGTGAGGGCCAGCCCCAACGACCCGCGGGGCGAGGCCCCCGTCTGCACGTGGCCGTGCGACCGGGTGGCGGCGGCCAGGGCGACGCAGTAGCGCGCCACGCTGGGGTCGACGCGCACCTCCTCCACGGTCGCCTGCAGCGCGCGCAGGCCGGCGGCGTCGGTGACCTGATCCAAGACGGTCTCCTCGCGGCGTCGGGCCAGGCGGCGCGCGACGACGTCGTGCTCGTGCTCGGCGCTGGGGTAGCCGAAGGCGACCCGCAGCAGGAACCGGTCGAGCTGGGCCTCGGGCAGCGGGTAGGTGCCCTCGTACTCGACGGGGTTGGCGGTCGCGAGCACGCAGAACGGGTCGGGCAGCGCGAAGGTCTGGCCCTCGACGGTCACCTGGCGCTCCTGCATGGCCTCCAGCAGCGCGGACTGCGTCTTGGGCGGGGTGCGGTTGACCTCGTCGGCCAGGAGCAGCCCCGCGAAGACCGGTCCGGGACGGAAGTCGAACGCACCGCGGCGCTGGTCGTAGAGGAACGAGCCGGTGAGGTCGGCCGGCAGCAGGTCGGGGGTGAACTGGGCCCGCGCGAAGTCGAGCCCCAGCACCTGGGCGAACGACCTGGCCGTCAGGGTCTTGCCGAGCCCGGGGAGGTCCTCGATGAGCACGTGGCCCTTGGCCAGCACGGCCGCGAGCACGAGGGTGAGGGGCTGCCGCTTGCCGACGACGGCCTTCTCGACCTCGTCGAGGATCCGGGCGGTCAGGTCGGCGGCGGCCGCCGGGGCGAGGGGGGTCGCGGGCTCCGGGCGGGCTCCGGCGGGGTGGGCGGGGCGGGAGGGGTCGGGCGGGGTCATCACAGCTCCTCGATGCGACGCAGCACCTGATCGATGCGACGGGGTCCAAGACGCGCGACGGGGCCGTGCAGCACCGCGACGACGTCGGCTCCGAGCAGCGCACGACCGCGCTCGGAGTGGGAGGGCACGCCGTGGCGGACGGTCAGGACCTGGTCGGCCAGCGCGGTGAGCCGCTCGCGCAGCAGGGCGTCGGGGTGCCGGGCGCGCTGGTGGTCCTCGAGCAGCCGCACGTGGGCCTGCGTGACCTCGTCGCGCCCGGCGTTGACCGGGGGGTGCAGCGGCGTGGGGTACCACGTGACGCCGGTGCGGGGCAGGCCGTCGAGGAGCAGGCCGGTCCCGGCGACGAGCAGCAGCACGAGCAGCACCAGGCGCACTGGCTCGGGGTCGTAGTCGAGGGCGCCGGTGACCACCACGGCCACCCCGGCCACGACCGCCGCGGCGACCAGGCGGCGTATCCACCGCGCGGCGGGGGCGCTCACAGGCGGCCGCCGCTCAGCAGCGTGCGCAGGTCACGGTGGATGGCGCGCAGGACGTCGAGGGCGGCGGCCCGGGCGTCCTCGCCCAGCTCGTGCTCGGAGAATCGCGCCTCGCGGTAGAGCTCGGAGAGCCGGGCCACCGAGGTGGCGTCGGCCTCGACCAGCTCGAGAAGGCGCAGGGTGAACTCGGCCGAGGTCTCCCACGGCTGGCGGGGCACGCCGGCGGCCGCGGCCTGCACCTCGAAACGGTGCCAGCACTGCACGACGGCGTTGCGCGGGGTGCCCGAGGTGAGCAGGTCCTCCTGGGCCTCGGCGTCGGCCAGCATGATCCCGACGACCGCCTCGACCGGGTCCAGGGGTGGCAGCTCCGGCTCCCGGCGTCGTCGGTGCAGCCGGACGTCGCGCAGGCGCCACAGCGCCCCGCCGAGCAGCCACAGCGCACCGAGCCCCACCATCACGCCCAGGGTGAGGACGAGCACCCCGATCACCGTGCCGATCCACGTGCCGTCGGTGTCGGACTGCTCCTCGGGAGCCTCCTGGTTGCCGTCGGTCGCCGCCGCGTCGGTCGTCTGCGGCGCGAGCGAGATCCGCTCGGGCGGCGTACCGGTGCCGCGAAGCGTCTCGTCCGGGCCGGCGGCCGCCGCCCACACGGCGACGAGCAACACCAGCACGACGAGGAGCCCGACCGCGACGGTGGCGAGGATCGCGGCCCGCGGCTCCGTCGGCGCCCCACCGCCCTCGGTCATGGCGCGAAAGTACCCCTCGAGACGTCGGGACAGACCACCCTCGGTGGTCACGATGCGGTCACGGTCACGAACGCGAGCCGGCCCCGTCCCAGGGCACTGGGGACGGGGCCGGTCCGAGGCGCGGACGGAGCCAGGTCAGAGGATCGGGTCGAACGGCTCCGTGCCGAGGGTCAGCTGCAGGCCGTCGATGCCGGAGTTGGCCTGGGCGTAGGCGAGCTCCTTGGCGAGGTCGCCGATGTTGTTGGACGCCGGCAGCGGCGCCAGGCCGAGGGTCGACAGGGTGCCGATCGCCTTGCCGTCCGCGGTCATGAACGCCGAGCCCGAGTCGCCGGGCACGCCGGGGGTGACGGTGTAGAGCGGGTGGCTCCAGCCGCCGTCGGCAGCGTCGTCGCCGAGGCTGACGCCGGTCTTGGGCGACAGCTGGGTGAGACCGAAGCGCAGGCTGGAGTTGCCGTAGGACCAGACCCGGTCACCGGCCGCGGTGCCGTCGGTGTCGATGCCGGTCGGGCCGCCCCAGAAGGGGATGCTCGGGTTGACCTTGGCGACGTCGGCGGCGCTGACCTTGACCAGGGCCAAGTCGTTGTAGGCGCAGGTGTTGGGGTCGGTCTCGCCCTTGGCCCGCATCGTGCGCCACGAGCTGTAGGCCAGGGTGCCGGTGCCGATGCGGGTGCCCTCGGAGATCAGCGACCCGCCCTTGTTGAACGTCACGGTGGTGCCCAGCGGCACCGACTCGTTGAGGCAGCCGTTGGTGTCGGTGGCCGCGCCCAGGCCGGCGCAGTGCGCGGCGTAGCCGACGTAGACCGCGCCGGTGGCGTCGGTGTAGACGAAGTTGGCGGTGCACTGCGCGCCCTGGGTGTACATCTGGACGCCGGGCGTGATGGTCGCGGTCGCGGCCGGGGCGAACGAGGTGACCCGGGTGCCGGCAGCGGTGCTGCTGGGGGTGGCCCCGGCGAACGTCGTGCCGAGCGCGACGGCCGTCGCGGCTGCTGCGACGGCGATCTTGGTGGTCAGGCGCATGGGTGAGGTGGTCCTCCCGCTGGGCGGTCCCGCCGTCGGGCGGGACCGGACGTGGCTGTGACGCCAGGCACAACGAGCATGGCCCGATCGGGTTACGGGTTGCTAGTCACAAATGACCAGGGCAGGGTGGGGTCGTGGCCCGTGGCCCGCTACGCCGGCCCGACCCCGCAGGGCCAGACCGGCGGCAGCGCTACCAGGCGGTGCGGGGCGGCGGCGCGAGGCCACCGGCCTCGGTCCGACCGCCGGGCGCCCGGGCCACCGACCGAGTCGACCCGACGGCGCACGTCGAGGGCGGTGGCCC
>NZ_VIYJ01000005.1 GCF_008087085.1 Nocardioides rubriscoriae
CCCGCAGGGCCAGACCGGCGGCAGCGCTACCAGGCGGTGCGGGGCGGCGGCGCGAGGCCACCGGCCTCGGTCCGACCGCCGGGCGCCCGGGCCACCGACCGAGTCGACCCGACGGCGCACGTCGAGGGCGGTGGCCCACCGCGCCGGCCCGACCCCGCAGGGCCAGACCGGCGGCAGCGCTACCAGGCGGTGCGGGGCGGCGGCGCGAGGCCACCGGCCTCGGTCCGACCGCCGGGCGCCCGGGCCACCGACCGAGTCGACCCGACGGCGCACGTCGAGGGCGGTGGCCCGCCGCGCCGGCCCGACCCCGCAGGGCCAGACCGGCGGCAGCGCTACCAGGCGGTGCGGGGCGGCGGCGCGAGGCCACCGGCCTCGACCCGACGACTCAGTACGACGGCTGGGACGGGTCGACCTGGTTGACCCAGGCCACCACGCCACCGCCGACGTGGACGGCGTCGTCGTAGCCGGCACCCTTGACGATGGCCAGGGTCTCGGCGGAGCGGACGCCGGACTTGCAGTGCATGACGACCTGCGTGCCGGAGTCGACCGGCGGGAGCTTCTCGAGGGCGGAGCCGTTGAGGAAGTCGCCCTTGGGGATCAGCACCGAGCCGGGGATCCGGTTGATCTCGAACTCGTTGGGCTCGCGCACGTCGACCAGGACGAAGTCGCGGCTGCCCTCCTCGCGCTCCTTGAGCATGTGCTCGAGGGTCGTGACCGAGATCGTCGAGCCGGCGGCGGCGTCGGCGGCCTCCTCGGAGATCGCACCGCAGAAGGCGTCGTAGTCGATGAGCCCGGTGACGGTGGGGTGGTCGCCGCACAGCGCGCAGCCGGGGTCCTTGCGGACCTTGAGCTTGCGCCACTCCAGCTCGAGGGCGTCGTAGATGACGAGCTTGCCGACGGCGGGATCACCGATGCCGGTGAGGACCTTGATGGCCTCGTTGACCTGGATGGAGCCGATGCTGGCGCACAGCACGCCGAGCACGCCGCCCTCGGCGCAGCTGGGGACCATGCCCGGCGGCGGGGGCTCGGGGTACAGGCAGCGGTAGCACGGGGCCTCGGGTCCGGAGTGCGGCCAGAAGACCGACGCCTGGCCGTCGAAGCGGTAGATCGAGCCCCACACGTAGGGGATCTTCAGGAAGTACGCCGCGTCGTTGACCATGTAGCGGGTCGCGAAGTTGTCGGTGCCGTCGACGATGAGGTCGTAGCCCTCGAAGACCTGCATCACGTTGTCGTTGTCGAGGCGCTCCTCGTGCAGCACGACGGTGACGTAGGGGTTGGCCTCGAGGATGGACTCCTTGGCCGAGACCGCCTTGGACTTCCCGATGTCGGACTGCGTGTGGATGATCTGGCGCTGCAGGTTGGACTCGTCGACCTCGTCGAACTCGGCGATGCCGAGGGTGCCGACGCCGGCCGCCGCGAGGTAGAGCAGGGCGGGGCTGCCGAGGCCCCCGGCCCCGATCACCAGCACCTTGGCGTTCTTGAGCCGCTTCTGCCCGATCATCCCGACGTCGGGGATGATCAGGTGGCGGCTGTAGCGGCGTACCTCGTCGATGGTCAGCTCGGCGGCCGGCTCGACCAGCGCGGGAAGGCTCACGGGTGTACTCCTCTGATGGTGGTGCGGTCCTGACGGGTCAGCTGCTGGAACGCTCCTCGTGACCCTCATTGTTCCCACGTGGGCCCGGTGGGTGGCGTGGCACGTCCCGTCATCCGGACCCGCGGGTAAGGTTCCGACGTGGCCACGACACCCCCCGACCTCGACACCGCGCGTCCGCGCGGCGGTCGCCTCCCCCGCCGGGAGCGGCGGGCGCAGCTCCTGGAGTCGGCGCTCGAGGTGTTCGTCCACAACGGCTACCACGCCGCCGCCATGGACGACATCGCCGAGCGGGCCGGTGTCTCCAAGCCCGTGCTCTACCAGCACTTCCCCGGCAAGCTCGAGCTCTACCTCGCCCTGCTCGACAGCTCGTGCGACGCGGTCATCGAGAACTGCCGCATCGCCTTGAGCTCGACCCACGACAACAAGCAGCGCGTGGGCGCGGCCATGGAGGCGTTCTTCGACTACGTCGGCAGCGAGACCGGGGCGTTCCGGCTGGTCTTCGAGTCCGACCTGACCAACGAGCCCGCGGTCCGTGCTCACGTCGAGCGGGTCACGAGCGAGTGCGCCGCGATGATCGCCGACGTCATCCACGACGACACCGGCCTGCCCGCCCCGGCCTCGCGCCTGCTGGCGGTCTCCCTCGTGGGGATGTCCCAGGTCAGTGCGCGGTTCTGGTTGTCCGAGGCCGGCGGTCTCGACCGCGACCAGGCCGTGGCGCTCGTCTCGGGCCTGGCCTGGCGCGGCATCCGCGGCTACCCCCTCACCGACTAGCACCCTCCCCCACCCGCACCGCTCGAGCAGCACACCTGAAGGAGACCGGCCGTGGAGGTCAAGATCGGCATCCAGCACAGCCCCCGCGAGCTGGTCGTGGAGACCGGCGAGAGCGCCGAGTCGGTCGAGAAGCTCCTGGCCGACGCCGTCGCCGCCGGCGGGGTGCTCTCCCTCAGCGACACCAAGGGTCGGCGGGTCGTCGTCCCCGCCGCCAAGATCGCCTACCTCGAGATCGGCACCAACACCGTCGGGACCGTCGGCTTCCGCAGCTGAGCGTCGACCCGGCTGGTCCCGGGCCCCGGCGCGGGCCCGGCTCCGGACCCGGGCCACCGCGTGCGTCGCCGAGTACTGCTCGACTCCGGGCTCGGCAGCACCTGTCGCGTGTCCTGCCCCGCGCGCCCGGGTGACGCCGAGCCGTCGTCGGTCCGTCCCACCGTGCCGGCGGCCACCCCCTCACCACCCGGTGACCACCGCTGTGCCAACCTGCACAGACACCCCCCGCACACACGACCGCACGACAGAAGGAGTCCTCCCATGGAGGTCAAGATCGGTGTCCAGCACTCACCCCGTGAGCTCGTCGTCGACACCGACGACACGCCGGAGGCAGTCGAGAAGCTCGTCGCCGAGGCCGTCGCGGGCGAGGGCGTCGTCACGCTGACCGACACCAAGGGCCGCAAGGTCATCGTGCCGGCCGCCAAGATCGCCTACGTCGAGATCGGCGGCGGCGTCGTCGGCACGGTCGGCTTCCGCAGCTGATCCCGCGCGGCTCGAGCGGATGAGGCGCCCCGACCCCGCCTGGCCTGCCGCGGCCCTGAGGGACGCGACCGCGCCGCTGGCCGGGCGGGTGACGGCCCCGGTCACCTTCCACCGGGCGTGGGTCCACCGTGGACGGGTCGTGGTCCTCGACTACCTGGTCCACGGCGCCCCGGTGGCCTTCGACCTCGGCCCCGACGACGAACCCACCCGCTGGCGGGTCGAGCTCCTCAGCCGCTGCCAGGTCGACACCCCCGTCCTGGCCCGCCTGGGACTGGAACGGGTCGGTCCACGGCGCTTCCTGGTGGACTCCGTCGGCTCGGGCAGCTCCGATGAGCTCCCCCGAGCCCTCGTCGACACCTGCGTCGCGGTGCTCGACCGGCTGGCCGCGCTCGGACCGGTCGAGCAGACACGACGCCTGCTCGAATCACTCGCGCCGACCGAGCGGGCCGTGGTCGTCGACGTCGGCGCCAACCCCTTGGAGCTGCCCGCCTACACGCGCCTGCTCGGCCTCGACCAGTGCCGGGTGATCGGGTTCGAGCCGCAGCCCGAGGCGTACGCCGCCCTGCAGGGGCGTGACCCGGCCCGCGAGGTCTACCTCCCGCACGCCCTCGGCCGCCCCGGACCACGCGGGCTCCACGTGTTCCGCAGCAGCGGCTTCACGTCGACCTTCGCCATCGACGAGACGACGATCGACCTCGTCGGCGACCCGCAGTGGCGCGTGGGGACCGAGCTGCGCGAGACCCTCACCGTCGACCTCACTGCGCTCGACGACGTACCGGACCTGCCGGCGTTCGACCTGCTCAAGATCGACGTGCAGGGCGGTGAGCTCGACGTCTTCCGCCACGGCCGTCGCCGCCTCGCCACGGCGCTGTGCGTCGTCCCCGAGGTCAGCTTCTTCCCGCTCTACCGCGACGCACCCACCTTCGCCGACGTGCACCAGGAGCTGCTGGCGCAGGGCTTCCACCTGCACAAGTTCCTGTTCCAGAAGTCCGTGCACCTGCACGGCTCGCAGTCGACCACCACCGGGGTCCGCGCCCACCACAGCCAGCTCGTCGACGGCGATGCCGTCTACCTGCGCGACCTGCGCACGATGCCGTCGTGGCCGCTGGAGCAGGTCAAGACCCTGGTCCTGCTGGCGACCTACGTCTTCGACAGCCCCGACCTCGCGGTCCGGGCACTCGACGAGCTCGTGGCCCGCGGCGCCGTCGCCGACGACCTGCCCGCGTCGTACGCCGCGTCGAGCTACGTCTAGCGCTCGGCGACTAGCTGTCGAGTCCGAGCTCGGCCATCCGGGCCGCGTGCCGCTCGGTGAGCCGGGTGAACATCCGCCCCAGGGCCGCCAGGTCGAGTCCGGGACGGTCGACGCCACCGGTGAGCAGCGCGGTCAGCGAGTCGCGGTCGGCCGCGACCCGTTGGGCCTGGGTGAGGGCCTCGCCCATCAGCCGGCGACCCCACAGCGCCAGGCGCCCCCCGACCTTGGGGTCGGCAGCGATGACCGCGCGGACCCGGTCGACGACGAACACGGCGTGCCCGCCGTCCTCGTCCATCGACGTGACGACCAGGTCGCGGGTGACGGGGTCGAGGAAGGCTGCGATCTCGCGGTAGAAGTCGTCGGCGAGACCGTCGCCGACGAACGCCTTGACCAGGCCCTCGGGCCAGTCCGCGGGCGCGGTGTGACGGTGGAACTCGTCGATCGCGCGGCCGAACGGCGCCATGGCCTCGTAGGGGTCTCCGCCCAGCTCGACGATCCGCTGGTGCAGCGGCGCGACCTTGCCGAGCTCGGTGGCAGCCATCGTCGCCAGCGCCATCTTGTCCTGCATGGTGGGGGCGAGCTTGGCGTCCTCGGCGAGCCGCTCGAAGGCGGTGACCTCGCCGTACGAGATGACCCCGAGCAGGTCGATCACGGCCGCCAGGTAGCCGGGGTCCTCACCGGCGACACCCGGGTCGATCTCGCCAGATTCAGCCATGGTCGAACCCTACCGATAGACTCGGGCCACGAGCAGGGCGACGCACGCCGTCACCCGCTCCCGTATGTGCGCGGTTGACGCACCCTCTGCTCTCGTGAGTCGGCCGCACGATGCGCCTGCCTGCGCCGTCGCGCCGGGCTCCGACTCCCCGACCTCATCGAAAGCAGAACCCTGTGACCAGCGATACCAGCGAGACCAGCGAGACACCCCAGGCCCCCGAGCTCGACGACGAGACCGGTGCCAACGAGACCCGCGAGGCCCGCGAGGTCGTCAGCTTCCGCGACCTCGGCGTGCACGCCGAGATCTGCGACGCCCTCGAGCGTCACGGCATCGTCCACCCCTTCGCCATCCAGGAGATGACCCTGTCGGTCGCCCTGATGGGCACCGACCTCATCGGCCAGGCCCGCACCGGCACCGGCAAGACCCTCGCGTTCGGCATCCCCGTCCTGCAGCGCAGCGTGTCACCCAAGGACCCCGACTACGCCGACCTGCCCCAGGGCAAGCCGCAGGCCCTCATCGTCGCCCCGACCCGTGAGCTCGCGCTGCAGGTCTCCAGCGACCTCACCATCGCCAGTGCCGACCGCGGCCTGCGCGTGCTGACCGTCTACGGCGGCGTCGGCTACGACGGCCAGCTCGACGCGCTCGTCGAGGGCGTCGACATCGTCGTCGGCACGCCCGGTCGGCTCATCGACCTGGCCAACCGCAAGGCCCTCGACCTGTCGCACGTGCACGCCCTCGTGCTCGACGAGGCCGACGAGATGCTCGACCTGGGCTTCCTGCCCGACGTGGAGCGGATCCTGCGCATGACCCCCGAGACCCGGCAGACGATGCTGTTCTCGGCCACCATGCCGGCCGCCATCGTCGCGCTCGCACGCACCCACATGCGCCACCCGATGAACATCCGCGCCGAGTCGTCGTACGACACCACGATGGTGCCCGCGACCGCGCAGTTCATCTACCTGGCCCACGACCTCGACAAGCCCGAGATCATCGGTCGGGTCCTGCAGGCCGAGGACGCCGACAAGATCATCGTCTTCACCCGCACCAAGCGGCAGTCGCAGCGCATCGCCGACGACCTCGCCGAGCGTGGCTTCAGCGCCTCGCCGCTGCACGGTGACATGGCTCAGGTCGCGCGCGAGAAGGCGCTCACCAAGTTCCGCGAGAACAAGATCCGCGTGCTGGTCGCCACCGACGTCGCCGCCCGCGGCATCGACGTCGCCGGTGTCTCCCACGTCATCAACTACACCTGCCCCGAGGACGACAAGACCTACGTCCACCGCATCGGGCGCACCGGTCGCGCCGGGGCCACCGGCACCGCGATCACCTTCGTCGACTGGGCCGACGTGCACCGCTGGAAGATGATCAACAAGGCGCTCGACCTGCCGTTCGACGAGCCCCAGGAGACCTACTCGACCTCCGAGCACCTCTACCACGACCAAGGCATCGCCCCGGGCACCAAGGGCCGCATCGTCGACGCCGCGCCGGTCGAGCGCAAGCCGCGTGAGGACCGCGACGGCGGGCGTGGGGGCCGGGGCGGTCGTGACGGCGACCGCGACCGCAAGCCGCGCGAGCGTGGCGAGCGCAGCCGCACCCGGACGCGTGCCGGGTCGGGCGCGGGCTCGGGTGACGGCGAGGCCGTCGCCGCGGCCGCGACCACCGAGCCGGGCACCGCCGAGAAGCCGGCCGGCTCGGGCAACCGCAACCGCCGGCGTCGTCGCCGTTCGGGTGCTGGCGCCTCCGGTGGGGACGCCGCCGCCACGGCCCCGTCCCACGACGCCTGACCCCACCACTCTTCCGCAGGGACCGCGCCACGGCGCGGTCCCTGTGCTCGTACGCCGGCGCCGCGCTACTCGACGGTCAGGGCGGTGCACGCCGACGTCGCGCCGCACACGAGGTACTCGCCGGGTACCACGCCGTTCGGTACCTGCAGACGGATCGTCGGCGCCACGCCAGGCGGTCCGTACATCGGCTTCGGGTGCGGGGCGGGAAGGCCGTCGGTCACGTCTTCCCACCCTGCGGGATCGCCGCCGGCGTCGGTGTTGAGGTAGAGGACCCGACACTGCGCCGGGTCGGTGGAGACCAGGAAGCCGTCCAGCGGTCCCGTCGTCGAGTCACGGACGCTGAGGACGAAGGTGTCACCAGGACCCACGTCGGAGGGGTCGACCCTCAGAGACTCACTGCTGGATGTCGGGTAGCTGAACTCGTCGCAGGCCGTTGTCGCCTCGTCCTGACTGTCGCACCCCGTGACGAACGACGTCACGACGAGCAGCAGGGCGACCGTGTGGAGGGGGTGGTGCACGCGCGGTCACACCACGACGACGGTGGCGCCGAGCGGGGCGAAGGCCCACAGCGCCTTGGCGTCGGCCGTGGCCTGACGGATGCAGCCGTGGGACTGCGGGGTGCCGAGGTCGCTCTTGGACTGCACGCGCTCGCCGTCGTCGACGGGGATGGTGTGGAAGCCGATCGCGGCACCGGAGGGTCCCTGAGTGAAGCGGACGAACCACTTCATCGTCCCGGAGTCGTCGATGCCGATGGCGTCCTCGGACCGGGAGTAGACCTGGTAGGTGCCGGGGTCGAGGTTGTCGGTGAGGCTGCCCGAGACGAGGTAGGTGCGCTTGATCTTGCCGGCCTCGCCCACCAGCCAGACCCGTTGCAGGCTCTCGCTGAAGACGACGCGCTTGCCCTCACCCGAGTCGGCGGGAAGCGCCACGTCGGCCTGGTAGGCCTGCTCGGCCTCGTCGGCCGGCTCGACGCCCGTGTCGTCGGTGGGCGTCCGGGTGGGCTGCTCGGTGGGCGCCTCGGCGAGCGGGTCGCTCGACGCGCTCGACTCGCTCGACACAGAGGCGTCGGCACGGTCGACGACCTGGGAGAGGTCGGCAGCGACCACGGCGTCGGGGTCGTCGCGCACCTCGTCGGCGGCCGACGGCAGCACCCCGACACCACCGAGCAACGCCACGGCGGTGGTCACCAGGGAGACCCCGAGCACGGCCACCCGCCCGTAGCGGGTCTGGTAGGTGGGCGGCGGGGTCGCGCGGTGCCGGCTCATCGCAGGCTCACCGCGCCGCTCGGGTGACGAGGTTCTGGGCGACCTCGCGGTAGGCCGCGGCGCCCTTGCTGGCGCGGCTGGTGGCCAGGATCGAGCGTCCGGCCGCGGGGGCCTCGGCGAACTTGATCGTCTTGGGGATCGGCGGCTCGACGACCTCGAGGTCGTAGGTCTCCGAGATCGTCTCCAGCACCGTGCGGGCGTGGGTGGTGCGTCCGTCGTAGAGGGTCGGCAGCACGCCCCACACGGCGAGGTCGCGGTTGGTGAAGCGGCGTACGTCGTGGACGGTGTCGAGCAGCTGGCCGACACCACGGTGGGACAGCGTCTCGCACTGCAGCGGGATCAGGACGCCGTCGGCGGCGGTCAGCGCCGCCACGGTGAGCACGCCGAGCGAGGGCGGACAGTCGAGCAGGACCCAGTCGTAGTGGACGTCCTTGGCCGCGAGGTCCTCGAGCACCGAGCGCAGGACGTGCTCGCGCCCGGTGCGCGTCAGCAGGTCGGCCTCGGCGCGGGCCAGCTCGATCGTGGCGGGCAGCAGCGAGACACCGTCGTCGGTCTCGACGATGACCTCGGTCGGGTCGAGGCCCTTGGTGAGCACGTGGTGGACCGAGAGCTCGAGGTCCTCGGGGTCGATGCCGAGCGAGAAGGTGAGGCACGCCTGGGGGTCGAGGTCGACCAGGAGCACGGAGTGACCGAGCTCGGCCAGCGCCGCACCGATCGAGGCGACGCTGGTCGTCTTGGCCACGCCACCCTTCTGGTTGGCGATCGCGAGGGTCGTGCTCTTGGGGCTCATCGAGGGCCATTGTGCCCGACCGGCGTACGACGACCTCGTAGGGACACGGCAGGCGGGGCGGCGTGCTGCGGGATCGGGTGCTTGGATCGCTGCATGCCCACGTCCCTGGTCACCGGCGCCACCGCCGGCATCGGTCACTCCTTCGCCGTCCACCTGGCCCGCCGCGGCCACGACCTGGTGCTGGTCGCGCGCGACGGCGCCCGCCTCGAGGAGGTCGCCGCCACCCTGCGCGCCGACCACGGGGTCCAGGTCGAGACCCTGGTGGCCGACCTCGTCGAGAAGGACCAGGTCGCCCTGGTCGAGCAGCGGCTGCGCGACGCCGACCGGCCGATCGACCTGCTGGTCAACAACGCCGGGTTCGGCCTGAAAAAGCGGTTCCTCGACAACCCGGTCGAGGACGAGGTCGCGATGCTCGACGTCCTGGTCACCGCCGTGCTGCGGCTCAGCCACGCCGCCCTCGGCCCGATGACCGAGCGCGGCAGCGGCGGCGTCATCAACGTCTCCAGCGTCGCGGCCTTCCTCCCCCGCGGCACCTACGCCGCCGCCAAGGCCTGGGTCAACAGCTTCAGCGAGTGGGCGGCCAACGAGTACCGCGGGCAGGGCGTCACCGTCATGTCGTTGTGCCCGGGGTTCACCAAGACCGAGTTCCACGAGCGCATGGAGGTCACGCGCGGCGACAGCTTCATGTGGCTCGACGTCGACTTCCTCGTCGACAAGGCGCTCAAGGACTTCGACAAGGGGCGGGTCTTCTCGATCCCCGGCGCGCAGTACAAGGCGGTCGTCGGGCTGACCCGGCTCGTGCCGTCGCGGGCGCTGCAGAGGCTGCAGTCGCTCGGCCCCATTCACCCGCCCACCGATAGTCGTGGACGTTCTGCACGCGTGCAGAACGTCCACGACTATCGGGGTGGGGGATCTAGGTCAGCCCTCGCCGGCGATGAACGCACGGACGGCGTCGGCGACCAGCTGGACGGCGATCGCCGAGAGCAGCAGGCCGGCGATGCGGGTGACCAGCAGGACGCCGCTCTCGCGGATGACCTTGAGGATCGGCAGCGAGAAGCGCATGGCGGCCCACAGGCTGAGGTGCACCCCGACGATGCCGAGCGCCACGGCGACGAACGTGGCGGCGCTGTCGACGTCCTGGACGAACAGCATGGTCGCGACGATCGCACCGGGACCGGCCAGCAACGGGGTGCCGAGGGGCACGAGGGCGACGTTGGTGCCGGCGGCGGCGGTCGGCTCCTTCTCGTTGCCGGTCAGCAGCTCGAGGGCGACGAGCAGCAGCAGCAGGCCGCCCGCGCACTGCAGCGCGGGCAGCGAGATGTGCAGGTAGGACAGGATCTGCTGGCCGAAGAACGCGAAGACCGTGATCACCAGGAACGAGACCGCGACGGCCTGCCAGGCCGCGCGCCGGGCCGCGGCCGGCGAGCGTCCGCTGGTCAGCGACAAGAAGATCGGCACGGTGCCGACCGGGTCCATGATCACGAAGAGGGTCACGAACACCTCGACGAGCAGGACGGTGTCGAGCACCGAGCTCATGGCGCGACGACCTCGGGCGTGGTGCGGCCGGAGGCGGCCGCCGCCGCAGCGGCGCGGTCCAGGAGGCGCTCGTACTGGTCGACCGCGGTGGTGTTGACCCCCAGGCCGTGGTCGACCTTGCCGAGGCCGTGGTGGTCGCTGGAGCCGGTGGCGACCAGGTCGAGGTCGCGGGCGATGCCCCGCAGCTCGGACCGTGCGGCGTCGTCGTGGTCCTGGTGGTCGACCTCGATGCCGGCCAGGCCGAGCCGGGCCAGCCGCTCGAGCTCGGTGGCCGGCAGCGAGTCACGACGGCCGCGACCCCACGGGTGGGCGATGACCGCCACGCCGCCGGCCTGGCCGACCAGGGTGATCGCGGTGGCCAGCGGGGCGGCGTACCGGTCGACGTAGGCCGGGCGGCCGGGGTTGAGGTAGCGCGCGAAGGCCTCGTCGCGCGAGGCGACCACGCCCTTGCGCACGAGCGCGTCGGCGACGTGGGGGCGGCCGGGCACCTCGGCCGCGATGTCGTCGGGCGTGAGGTCGATGCCGAGGCGCTGCAGCGCGGCGATGATGGCGGGCGCGCGCGAGCCGCGGCCGTCGAGCACCTGCGCCAGCTCGGCGGCGAGCCCGGGGTGGGTCGGGTCGGGCAGGTAGGCCAGCAGGTGCACGCCGCGACCGCGCAGGCTGGTGCTGATCTCCATGCCCCGCACCAGCGTGACGCCGACCTCCTGCGCGGCGAGCGCGGCCTCGTCCCAGCCGCCGGCGGTGTCGTGGTCGGTCAGGGCGAGGACGTCGAGACCGGCCGCCCGTGCCGCGTGGACCAGCTCGGTCGGGGTCTGCGTGCCGTCGCTGACGACCGAGTGGGTGTGGAGGTCGATGCGCACCGACCAACTCTAGTGAGACCCCCGCCGCCCTTCCGATTCCGTGCTCCCGTGAGTGAGCGCACACTCACCCGTCGCGTCCACGCGACGGCTCGCTGAGATTTTTGGTCGACCCGTCGCGTCTACGCGACGGGTCACCAGGCGGGGGCCGGACCTCCGAAGGGGAGCTCGACGAGGTGGGGGCCGGACTGGGAGGCGTCGCGCAGGATCCAGTCGTCGCGCAGCAGCAGCATCGCCGAGGCCGGTCGCAGGACCAGCCACAGCCACCGGCCGGCCGCCTCGCCCACGACCACGGAGCGGTCCCACTCGTCGCAGGCCGCGCTGGTCGAGATCGGCCACAGGGGCACGACCTGGCGCTCGATGCGGACCCGCACGCTCGGTGGGCCGTCGCCGATGTCGGGCCCGGGGTCGCCGTGGACGGTGCCGGCCACCCGGGCCCCGAGACCGGTCCCGGCCTCCTCGGCGATCGCGATCACGTCGACCGGGCCGTCGAGCGCGCTCGGACCCGAGGTGCAGGTCATCGTGGCGCGGGCCCGCTCGGGGTCGGCGCCGACCGCCGCGAAGTCGCTGACGCTCCAGCCCGGGCTCAACGGCCACGGCAGGTAGGTCGGCATCGAGGCCGAGCGGCGCAGGTGGTCGGCGAAGGCCTCGTAGGTCACCTCCGCGGGTCGCCACAGGGGCTCGATCACCCCGTGCTCGACGCAGACCCAGCCGGCCTCGGTCTCGGCGACCGGCGCGGCGCAGCGGGGACATCCGACCCTGAGCGACATGACTCCTACCGTCGCGGTGGCACCGGGGTCCGTCAAGAGTTCCAGCGCAGGACGACCGGCCGCTCGCGCTCCGAGCCCAGCACCGACACGGTCGCGGTGTCGAGGCGGAACAGCCGCCCTTCCGAGACCGGGAGCCCGAGCCAGCGCGCGGCGAGCACGCGCAGGGAGTGACCGTGGGCGAAGGCGAGGACGGGGCCGTCGGCGCGGCGCGCCCGGTCGACCACGCGGTCCAGACGCTCCCCCACCTGCGCGGCGGTCTCACCGCCGGGGCACGGGTCGGTCCAGATGCTCCACCCGGGCACGCTCTCGCGGATCTCGTCGGTCGTGATGCCCTCGTAGTCGCCGTAGCCCCACTCGGTGAGGTCGTCGTCGACGATCGCGTCGGCAAACCCCGCCAGCTCCGCCGTACGACGGGCGCGCAGCCGCGGGCTGGTCAGCACCAGCACCGGGTCGAGGTCGGCGAGCCGGCCGGCGAGGGCGCGGGCGTCGTCCTCGCCCTCGGGCAGCAGCGGCAGGTCGGTGGCCGAGGTGTGGCGCCCGGAACGACTCCACTCCGTCGGGCCGTGGCGGACGATCCAGAGCTCGGCGGGTTGCTCAGACACCCTCAGCAGTCTGCCAGCACGACCACGCGGTCCCCCGCCCCCACGTCGAGCACGGTCGACTTGTCGGGGTTGACGACGACGTCCTGGCCGGTCTTGAAGCCGATCGCGGTCTCGCCGCGGCGGCTGGCCCCGGCGACGACCGTGGCCCAGACGACCTGGCCCGGGCGAACGTAGAGGTCGGCCGGTCGCAGGTAGACCTCGGCGCCCTCGTCGCCGAGGAGCTGGTCGAAGACCGCCTCGAGCCGCTGGTCCTCCGACAGCTGGGTGACGAGCAGGCTGATGATCTCGCCGCTGACGACGACGTCGTCGACGTGGGCGACCTGGGCGAGCACCCGGTTGCGGTCGTCGAGCATCTCGCTGACGACCGGGGTCGCGACGCCGAGCCGGCCGAGGATGTCGCGCACGTGCAGCAGGGTGACGAGGGTCTTGGCGTCGGCGGCCTGCTGCCCGAGGTGCTCGGAGTAGCACAGCACCATCACCTGGTCGAGGTCGGCCGTCACGTGGCGGTCGAGGGTGGCGCGGTCGGTGGTGGGCCCGGCCTCGACGGTGACGGCCAGGCGCTCGAGCCGCGGCAGCTCGGCGGCGACGTGGTCGTCGTAGGCCGTGAGCACGGTGAGCGTCGAGCCCGCCGGCGCGTACTTGTCGAGCTCGCGCAGCACGATCGGCGCCCGCTCGTTCCAGCCGATCAACAGGGCCTGGGTGGGCTCGGGCTCGACCTCGACCGCCGTGCCGAGCGCGCCGAGGTCGGGGCGGGCCGACGAGCGCGCGGCGCCGAGGCCCTCGTCGTCCTCGGCGACCAGCACCAGCGTGCGCGCTCCGACGAGCGTGTCGGGCGGCGGGTTGAGCACCGGACCGCCCGCACCGTCGGGGTCGACGAAGCCGATGACCGTCGCCTCCTCGAAGGCCAGCTGGGCCTGGGCGTAGGTCTGGTCGGCCAGGTCGTGCTCGTCGAGGAAGTAGATCTCGTCGCCGTCGTAGTCGAACAGCTCGATGTAGACCGCGGCGGCCCCCGACTGCCGCGACGTCTGCACGAGCAGCTTGGCCACGGTCTCGCGGATGTCGAGCAGAACCGTGCGGTCGGTGCCGACCAGGCGGGCGGCCTCGAGGTTGGAGGGATTGCGGATCTCGGCCACGATGCGCGGCCCCGCCCCCGCGTCGCCCTCGCCCTCGGTGTGGGTCAGGGCAAGCAGCGACTTGATGACCTCGCTGTCGGGGTCCTCGGAGTCGGGGGCCAGCAGGATGACCGAGCGGGCGGTGGTGTGGCTGCTCAGGCGCAGGTCGTCGATGTCCATCGGCGACCCGGAGCGGCAGATGACGCGGGTGCCGCGCAGGTCGGGCACCTTGGCGCGGATCTCGTCCTCCATCTCCACCTTGTCGCGCGGCGCGAGCACCACGACGACCGGCTTGCGCCGGCTCTCGTTGGCGATCGTCAGCTCGCTGATGATGGTGAAGATCGAGTCCGACCAGCCGAGGATGACGGTGTGGTCGGCCTCGATCACCACCGAGCGGCCGCGGCGCAGCTCGGCGAGCTTCTCGTCGATGCCGGCGGCGATCACACCGATCAGGGCGCTGACGATGAACAGGCCCGCCAGGGTGAGGACCAGCATCGTGAGCAGGAACTGCCAGGATCCCGTGTCGCCGCCGACGAAGCCGGCGTCGAGGGCGTGGTTGAGGCTGTAGAACAGTTCCTTCCAGAACCCCTGGTCGGCCCCCTTGCCGCGCAGCCCGGTGACGGTGGTGATCACCGCGAACACCACGATCAGCACGAGGGTGATCGCGCCCAGCCAGGCGACCAGCGCGGGCGTGCCGCGCGACATCGAGTTGTCGAAGCCGTAGCGCAGGCGGTCGCGCAGCCGGGACGACGGCCGGCTGGCCTGCTGACCCGGCTTGGCCTGGGCCGCGGCCCGGGTGGCGACTGCCTTGGTCGTGCGTTTCCTCAGCTCCTGCGCGGTTCGGGCCATGCGCGCATCGTCGCGGACTCGGACCGACCCCCGCCGGAGAACCCGGAAACTACGTCGCGGCCGGTCCAGGCCAGTTCTTGTCCGGCTGCGGCACCGGACGCCCGGGCTGCTCGCCACCACGCTGCTCGAGGTAGCTGTTCTTGGGCACCATCACCTTGCGGCGGAAGATGCACACGACCTTGCCGTCCTGGTTGTAGCCGATGGTCTCGACGTGGACGACGCCGCGGTCGTCCTTGCTCTTGCTCTCGGTCTTGTCGAGCACGGTCGTCTCGCCGTAGAGCGTGTCGCCGTGGAAGGTCGGCGCGACGTGGCGCAGCGACTCGACCTCGAGGTTGGCGATGGCCTTGCCCGAGATGTCGGCGACCGACATGCCCAGCAGGATCGAGTAGACGTAGTTGCCGACCACGACGTTCTTGCCGAACTGCGTGGTCTCCCCCGCGTAGTTGACGTCGAGGTGGAGCGGGTGGTGGTTCATCGTCAGCAGGCAGAAGAGGTGGTCGTCGTACTCGGTGACCGTCTTGCCGGGCCAGTGCTTGTAGGTCGCACCGACCTCGAACTCCTCGTAGCTACGACCGAACTGCACGACTGTCTCCTTCGTCTGGGGTACGACGCAGCAGTCTGGCAGGGGGGATCGACACCCGGCGCGGAGGTCCGGGGTCCGGTCGCGCTCCTCGTCAGGCCCCGCCGCCGCCCGCCTTGCGGCGGTGCACCTTGGGTCCGCCGGCGGCGACCTCGGAGCCGTGGGCCTTCTCGTGGACAGGACCGTCCTGGTGGACGCCCCTCTCCTTGCGGTTCTTGCGATCGAGCGCCTCGCGCATCTTGGCCTTCAGGTCCTCGTTCGAGTCGGTCATGTCGTCCACCATCGCAGCCGCAGGGCCCCACGTCGACCGGGTTGCGCTCCGGGTCGGGCTGCGGGTCGCGCTCCGGGTCAGGGAGCAGGCAGGGGTCAGGACGGCCCCGACCGCTTGCGCCTGCGCGGGCGCAGGACGCCCGGGCGCGACGTGCCGGGCGCCGCCTCGGCGCCCGCCCGGGCCCGGTCGCTGTCGCTGCTGCCGGTGACGGCGACCTTGGCCGCGACCTCCTCGAGCACGGTGGCCGCCCGACCGGCCGGGACCCCGGTCACCGACAGGGCGGCACGCAGGACGTCGTAGCCGCCCTCCGGGTGGTCGAGGTCGAGCGAGGTGCGCGGCTGGGTCGCGGCCGCCTCGAGCAGCGCGGAGAAGGCCGTGAGGTCGGCGGCGGGCGGGGTCTCGGGGACGTGACCACCGGCGTCCGGCCGGACCTCCCGCAACAGACCCAGGTCGTCGAGGGTGTCGAAGTCCTCCATGGTCGTCAGCTCGTAGACGCGGCGGAGGTAGCGGGCACGCACGGCGTCGTCGAGGTCCATCGCGGCCAGGGTCCGCAACGCGTTGACCACCGGGATCCGGCTCGTGCGGTAGACGGCGCGGGACCCCGAGCCCGCCAGGGTCATGAACTTGCGGACGAACTCCTCGGCCGTCGCCGAGTCGTAGTGCAGCACCGCGAGCCCGGGGGTGCGGACGGTCTTGGTGAAGGTGCCGTCGCCGCGCTTGACCGTGTGCAGGCCGATGCGGTGGTCGGTGCCGACGCGGACCCCGACCTTGCCCCGGACGTGACCGTGGAAGTAGGCCTTGTTGCTGGGCGACTCGACCAGCCCGAGCACCGAGAGCAGCACGAGCTCACGGCGCTCGAGGAGTCGCTTGAAGTGGGTGACCTCGCCCTCGGGCCAGGTCACGCGCGACACGGCCTCCAGCGGCTCCATCCGGAACGACGGCTGGTCGGCGGGCAGGGCGGAGACGATCGCGCGGTCGACGAGCGCGACCTCGTCACCGTCGACGTGCACCAGCCACTCGGCCCAGTCGAAGGGGGCCAGCAGGACCCGGGCCAGGTTGGCGTTGGCGCGCTGGCGGATGTTGAGGTCGCCGGGCCGCTCGGGCCACCACGTGCCACCGGTGCGCACGTGGGTCACGGCCGGGTGCTGGTCGAGCACGCCCTCGGCCTCGGGTCCGGTCTCCTCGGTGAACACCACCAGGTGGTCGATGCCGTTGGCCAGGTTGCGGGAGACGAAACGGCGGACGTTGTCCGCTGTGTCCTTGACGGTGCTGACCGCGACGATCATGGCCCTGACCCTACGCACCACCCGCGCGCCGGCGCGCCCGGCGTACCGCGTCCAGCGCGGCGTCGGCGGCCGCCAGGGCGTCGGGCACCACGACGTCGGGGTCGGCCCAGGCGGCGGGGTCGAGCGGGACCGTCGCGAGCTCGGCGAGGTCGCCGACGACGTCGATGCCGGACGCGCGCACCCAGGCGGTCCACCGCTCGGTCAGCGCACCGACCCACGGCTCGTGGCGGGGGTCCAGGCGCACCTTCGCCGAGGTCGTGGCGCTGCGCGGCGAGAGCCCGCGGCTGACGACGACGTCGCGGACCGCGGCGTGCAGCGGCCCACCGCGCCGCGCGGCCCCGCCCAGCCGCTCGTTGAGGGCGCGCAGGAACTGCGCCTCCGCCAAGCCGACCGAGTCGTTGGTCCGCACCGCCTCGAGCGGCGCCCACGCCGCGTCGACCCGCGCCACCGCGAGGAAGCGGGTCCACAGCAGCGTCCGGTCCCCGCCCTCGGGCGGCAGCGTGACGAGGTGGACCCTCGCCGGGTCGCCGACCGCGCCCGCCCAGCGCCCGAGCACCGTGTCGAGCGCGAAGCCGCGCAGGACCTTGAGCCCACCCGTGCGCGCCCGCTCGAGGAATTTGGCGAAGGGCTCGGACCCACCGTGCTTGAGGTTCTCGAGCCAGGCCGACACCAGCGCACGACCGAGGTCGCGTGCGGTGTAGACGACGTGCACCTCGGCCGCGCCGTCGCCGCCGAGCTCACGCACCGCGCGCGCGGCGGCGGCGTCGTCGGCGCGCACGAAGGCCTCGTCGCTGATCCAGGTCGTCCCCGGGTGGGCCCGGGTCGCCTCGACCAGGCGGTCCCACCGGCCGTCGGTGTAGGCACGACCGCGGTGCAGCCGGATGCCGGTGAGGTCGAGCGCCGCGCGGAACATCAAGGTGGCCGGGCCGTCCTCGCTGCTCCCCTGCGGCACCAGGACGCCGTGCGCGAGCAGGGTGTCGTGGTTGCGCTGCATCCGGCTCTGCACGTAGGTCGTGCCGGACTTGGGTGCGCCGACGTGCAGGACGACCCGCGGCAGCGCTGTCACCCGGCCGTCCCGTCGACCCAGTCGACCGGCACCCCGTGCCCGCGCGAGCGCGCCAGGAAGCGGGTCTCGCCGCCGGGCCACGTGCGCAGGACGAGCCAGAACGCGTGGTCGTCGTCGCGCCGGCGCCGGCGCGGCTCGAGGGACAGGTGGGCCAGGGGCGCCCCGGGCGTGGCCTGCGCGCCGACGTCGTCGAGGCGCGCGAGCACGCGCTCCTGCTCGTCGCGGTCGAGGTACTGCCACATCACGCTGTGCCACAGGACCGTGACGGTCCCCTCGACCGGCGCGAGGCCGTCGACCAGGTCGCCGGCGCCCTGGGTGCGCACGGTCACCGGGGTCTCGGCCGCGAGGCGCAGCGCACCGCGCAGGCGTTCGTGTCGCGCGGTCATGTCGGGCCAGACGTACGCCGTCAGCGCGAGCCGGCCCGCGGTCGTGGTGACGTCGACCGGCCTGACGTCGCTGCCGGTGCGCTCGACCACGGTCGGCCAGACGGCGGGCCGGCCGTCGGTGCCGTCGGTCCAGGGCCCGGGGCCGGTCCACGCACCGTCAAGACGCACCGGCGACGCCTCGTCACCGTGGACGCGGCCGTGCTCGTCGACGTAGCAGAAGCGGTCGGCGAGCAGGTTGAGCCCGCCCGACGAGCCGATCTCGACCAGGCGCACCGGCAGCCCGGTAGCGCGCGTGACCTCGAGGAGGCCCGCGGTCAGCGCCGCGGACCGGCCGACCTCGTTGGTCTGCGGTGGCCGGTCCAGCCACTCGCGCACAGCGTCGGGCTCGTCGGCCACGAGGCCGACGAACGCCGCCCAGCAGCCCTCGGGCTCCCAGGTGCCGCCCACGCTCGGGTAGTAGGCCGCCAGTGCCCCCGCCCGACGCTCCAGCACCAGCCGGTGCACCGAGCCCGCCAGCCGCAGCGCGAGCCCCGAGGGCCCCGACGCGTCCTCGTACCCGGCCAGCACCCGTGTGAACGGCGCTGCGGCCCTGCCACCGGCCGCGACGGCGTCGGCCACGCGACCCAGCAGGTCGGCGTACATCGGCGAGCCGAGGGCGGCGCAGGCCTGCGCCTGGGCACGCAAGGCTGCCTCCAGGTCCATGGGCCACACCCTGCCAGCAGGACCCTGCCGACCACACGTCGGTCGAGGAGGTTCTGCTGGCGCGAGCTCCTCGACCGACGTGTGGTGGCGTCAGGCGTCAGCCCTTGAGCTTGTAGTCCTTCAGGAGCGAGCGACCGATGATCATCTTCTGGATGTCGGCGGTGCCCTCACCGATGAGCATGAAGGCGGCCTCGCGGTAGAGGCGCTCGATCTCGTACTCCTTGGAGTAGCCGTAGCCACCGTGGATCCGGAAGGAGTCCTGGACGACCTCGTTGCAGTACTCGGCGGCGAGGAACTTGGCCATGCCGGCCTCGACGTCGTTGCGCTCGCCCTTGTCCTTGATGCGCGCGGACTTGACCATCATCGCGTGGGCGGCCTCGACCTTGGTGGCCATCTCGGCCAGGCGGAACAAGATGGCCTGGTGCTCGGCGATCGGCTTGCCGAAGGTCTCGCGGGTCTGGGCGTAGGCGATGGCGAGCTCGAAGGCGCGGTTGGCGATGCCGCAGGCGCGGGCCGCGACGTTGACGCGGCCGACCTCGACGCCGTCCATCATCTGGTAGAAGCCCTTGCCGGGCACCCCGCCCAGGACCTGGTCGGCCGAGACCCGGTGGCCCTCGAGGACCATCTCGGTGGTGTCGACGCCCTTGTAGCCCATCTTGTCGATCTTGCCCGGGATGGTCAGGCCGGGAGCGGTCTCGCCGAAGCCGGCCTCCTTCTCGAGCAGGAAGGTCGTCATGTTCTTGTAGACGCTGTCGGAGCCCTCGTCGGACTTGACCAGGCAGGCGACCAGAGTGGAGGAGCCACCGTTGGTCAGCCACATCTTCTGGCCGTCGATGACGTAGTCGTCGCCGTCCTTGACGGCCTTGGTCCTGATCGCCGCAACGTCGGAGCCCAGGCCGGGCTCGGACATCGAGAACGCGCCACGGACCTCGCCGGTGGCCATCCGGGGCAGGTATCTCTTCTTCTGCTCCTCGGTGCCGTGCTGCATGAGCATGTAGGCCACGATGAAGTGGGTGTTGATGACGCCCGAGACGCTCATCCAGCCGCGGGCGATCTCCTCGACGCACAGCGCGTAGGTGAGCAGCGACTCGCCCAGCCCGTCGTACTCCTCGGGGATCATCAGCCCGAAGATGCCGAGCTCCTTGAGGCCGTCGACGATCTCCTGGGGGTACTCGTCGGCGTGCTCGAGCTCCGTGGCGACCGGGAGGATCTTCTCCTCGGTGAACTGACGGACCGCCTTCAGGATCTGGATCTGGTCTTCGTTCAGGCCTTCGGTCTCGCAGAGGCGACCCATGATGAGTCCTTTCGAGTGGGGTACGGCGGGCTGTTACTGGTCGGTAAGTCTGAGGGATACGGTAGAGCGGCGGATCATCCCGACCGTGCGGGCGGACGGTGAGATACGTCACCGGTGATCGCGATACCGACGACGGTAGCGACCTTCGCGACCGCAGGGGTCACCCCGTCCGGCAGCGGATGGCGCAGCTCGGCGGGCAGGTCGAGCCCGAGGTCGTCGCACAGCGCCACCGCTCCGGCGTGCAGGGCGACCGCGGCGCGCATCACCTCCGCGGGCGGCGGCGCGAGCGCCGTGTCGCCCGGGTCGAGCGGCATCGCCGGGTCGACGGTGGTCGGCAGGTCGGAGGGCTCGCCGACCAGGGTCGCGACCCTGGCGACCGCCTCGAGCGTGCGGGCGTTGAGGTCGGCGGCGAACGCCGCGGTCGCCTCGTCGAGCCGAGGACGGGTCTGCTCACCGCGCAGCGGCAGCAGGTGGTCGTGGGTGAGCCGGCGCACGACCTTGCGGTAGGACCGCGGCGCGGCACGGTAGACGTCGGCGGCGTTGACCAGGCGCATCAGCTCGCAGGACCCGTAGCCGAGCTGCGGGTTGTCGAACGCGGCGGGCTCGGTCAGCGCGGCATCGAGGTCGAGGAGCGCGCAGAACCTCTCCCACAGCAGCGTCCGCGGGACGCCGGGACCACGGGGCACCGTGATGGCCCTCAGCGAGCCCGGGGTCGTGACGCCCGACCAGACCTCGAGCATCCGCGGCACGTCCTGGGTACGACGGAACGCCTTCGCCCCCGGTTGCCGGGGGCGCTCGCGGGCCGTGCGCGCCTGCCGGGCGAACTGCGGCCACGACAGCTGCGCACCGTTGCGGGTCAGGCTCTGCCACTGCGAGGGCAGCGCCGGGCCGGCGTCACGGACCGTCAGCACCACCTGCAGGTCGAGACCCTCGGCGCTGTGGCGCACGAGGTCGGCGCCGTGCGGCTCGGCGAAGCTCAGGAACTCCATCGACACCACCACGCCGCGGGAGGCGCCGGCCGCCGCGCGGCGCCGTGCCTCGTCGAGCAGCTCCTGCCACAGCGGGGCGTCCGCGAGGGTGCCGACCGGGCGCCGGGACGACCCCACCGCCGCGCCACCGACCCCCATCAGCTGGCGGGTCGCCTGGACGACGCGGCGCTGGTCGGGGACCCACCACCCGGCGTCCTGGAGCATCCGGCGGTGGTCGTGCACCAGGTTCTGGACGTAGGTCGTCCCCGTCTTCATCGCGCCGACGTGCAACAGCAGCTGGGGCCGCGCCTTCGTGTCCATCGGCGTCCACTCAACCACGTCGTGCGCCGTACCGGCACGGCTGGTTGGCCTTACCCTGACGAGGTGGACGGCCCCGGAGCACAGGAGCGACCCCACGCGGTCACGGCGACGACGGGGGTCCTGGTGGCCCTGCTGATCCTGGTCGTCGTGGTGCTGGCGGTGATGGGTGACGTCTCGGGCTCCCCGTCGGCGGGCCTTCAGCCCACCGGCGTCCCGCCGGGCACGACTCCCCCGGCGGTCCCCGACCAGCAGCCGCCGATCGCGCCCGCCCCGGCGGCCGGCGGGGGTCAGGCCCCCGCACCCGGACCCGGGTCGACCCCGGTGTGCGTGTCCGACCAGGACGAGGCCCGCCTGCGGGTCCTGGTCTTCAACATCAAGGCCGGGCAGCTGGCCGGCGGCATGGCACCGATCGCCCGGCTCGTCGCGTCGTCGGGGGCCGACGTCGCGCTGCTGCAGGAGGTGGACCGGGGCACCGCACGCACGGGTCGCGTCGACCAGCCGAGCGTCCTGGGCGACCAGCTGCAGATGGCCTGGGGCTTCGGTCGCAACATCGGGCTCGCCGGCGGGTCCTACGGCACCGCGATCCTGTCGCGCTACCCGCTGAAGGACCTGACCAACGTCGCCCTGCCCAACATCGCGGGGCAGGAGCAGCGCGGCCTGCTCCACGCGACGATCGTGGTCGACGGCATCCCGGTCAGCCTCTACAACACCCACCTCGAGGCCGGTCGGGTGCCCGGGCTGCGCCAGGCACAGGTGCGCCGGATCACCGCGATCGTCAGGGCCGACCCGAGAGCCGTGATCCTGGGTGGCGACTTCAACGCCGGCCCGACGACGCCCGAGATCGGCACCGTCCGCTCCGTGCTGACCGACACCTGGGCCGAGGTGGGGTCCGGCCCGGGCGACACCGTGCCCGCAGGTGCTCCACGCAACCGGATCGACTACGCGTTCCACAGCTCGGGCACGGTCGTCGCGGTCAGCTCGACGGTGCTGCAGGCCCGTCTGTCGGACCACCGGGCGGTGCTGTCGGACTACGTCCTGCGAAGCGACGCGACGAGGACCTGCGTCGACCTCCCGCCGCCGCTGACGACGCCCTGACCGGGTCCGGACCGCCGCCCTCCTCGTCGTCGTCGCTGCGACCACGCAGGAGGTGCAGGGCACCCAGCGCGAGAGCCCCGAGGAGCCCCAGCACCAGCAGCCCCCCGCCGGCCTTCGAGCCGGGGGTGGCGTAGGACAGCTCGAGCACACCGGACCTGCCCCGGGGCAGCTCCATGCTGAGGAGCCCGGTCTGGGTGCGGCGTACGGGGATCTCGCGACCGTCGAGCCGGGCCGACCAGCCCTCCCAGCCGAGCATGGCGAACACGACCGTGCCTCCGGAGCCCGTGCTGGTGAAGTCGACCCGCTCGGCGGTCAGGCCGGTGGTCTCGGCCGAGGCGACCTCGGCGGAGCCGGGCACCACGCTGAGCCGTGAGTCGGGCCAGGGCAGCTCCGCGTCGCGGGTGTAGACCAGGACGTCGGCGTTTTCGACCGCGGTGGTCCAGCCCGCGGGCGGCACGATGCCCTGGGCCAGGCGCGGCTGGACGACGACGGTCTGCAGCTTCATCTGGTCGGCCAGCGACGGCAGGCCGTTGTTGCGGGCGGGCCACACCTGCTGGTAGCCGCAGCGACGGCTCAGCCCGTCGTACTCCATGCAGAAGCGGTTGCCGAAGTCGCGCAGGCCCAGGCCGGTGTAGTTGTTGACCGCCTCGACGCCGGCGACCTGGTACATCGAGCCGGGCAGGTAGAACTGCCACAGCCGCTCGAGCTCGTCGACGCGTCCGGCGTTCTGCAGCGGCTTGAGGTCGGCGAACTGCATCACCCGGCCCTCGTAGCCGGCGAACTGCGACTGCAGGGCCGACACGTCGCTGGGGACGTGCCACACCCTCGAGCTCTGGTTCTCGCCGAAGGAGACGTTCTGCAGGCCCAGCGTGGCGCCCGTGCCCGCGACCAGGACCAGCGCCAGCACGGTCATCGAGGCCCGGCGCGCCAGGTGCAGCGCGAGCACCACCGCGGTCCCTCCCCCCACGAGCGCGAGACCCCCGACGAGACGCACGAGCGACTCGGGGTTCTGGGCCCAGGTGAGGAAACCGGTGAACAGCACCAGCGCACCGCTGGCGAGGAGGCGACGGCGCGCGTGGGTGCGCTCGAGCCCCTGGCTGAGCACGACGGCCAGGCCCAGGAGCAGCCCGAGCCAGCCGTACTCGATCAGGCGCAACGGCCAACGGAACAGCCACACCTTGGAGGGGCCGATGGTCGCCAGGAGGTAGCCGCCCGTGACCACGCCGATCGCTGCGAGCTCACGGGCCCGGCGCCGCAGGACACCCCAGCGCAGCCACGGCAGCAACGGCAGCACGAACCAGGCCAGGTAGGTGGCCGGCACCTTCATCGGCCCGGTGATCGCCGCCACGCCCGGCACGTAGCCCGGCGAGGACAGCCCGAACAGGTCGCCGAGCTCGGGGCGCATCTTGCCGCTGTTGAAGATGAAGTCGCCGCTGGAGCGCACGGCGAGGTCGGAGTTGGCCAGCAGCGGCAGGAAGACCAGCGGGACCACGGCCCCGATGCACAGGCCGGTCAGCACCAGGCGGCGTACGTCGACGCGCGAGCGGCTCAGCACGCCCTCGACCACCAGCGCGAACCCGACGACGACGACCGCCAGCGTGCCGTAGGGGTTGCCGGCCGTGACGGCGAGCGCGCCGACCACGAAGGCCCACAGCGGGTTGGAGGCCCCACGCAGCACGCGACGCAGCATCAGCCACACCCACGGCGTGTAGGCGAGCGCCATCAGTCCCGACGGCCACGACCCGGCGTCCCAGTAGAGGGTGAAGCCGGAGAACGGCAGGGCGGTGGCCACGACCGCGGCGGCCCACGGCTCGGCGGCGTACTCGCGGGCCAGGGCGTAGGTCCCGAGGGCGAGGGCCACCATCAGGGTCAGCTTGACCAGCATGGTGGCGACCAGCAGGTCGGGAGCCATCGACACGAACAGCCAGACCACGACGTTGAGCGGGTTGTAGACACCGTGCAGGCCCTCGGCCGCGTAGTTGCCGCCCTGCCAGGCGTCGGGGTCGAGCACCGGCGGGTAGGCGCCGTCGCGGACCATCTGGCCCAGGTGGTACCAGGTGGGCGCGAACTGCGCGGCGGTGTCACCGCGTTGGTAGAACTGGTGGTGCAGCACGAAGGGCACCAGGCCGTAGAGCGCCGTCACCCCCGCCACCAGTGCGGGCCAGCGCCACGACGCGCGCTCGACGGGGGCCTCGGCGCGCCGGGGGGCGGCCGCGCGGGCCTCGGGGACGGTCGTGGTCACGCGTGGTCCTTGCGCTCGGCGCCGGCCGGCGCGTGGAGCAGGTCGCGCGGCAGCCGCGAGACCTGGCCGATCGGCAACGTCACCGGCGTCGCCGCCGGGCCCGCGCTGCTCTCGCGCAGCAGGAAGAGCGGACGCCGCTTGGTCTCGGCGTAGATCCGGCCGAGGTACTCGCCGATCACGCCGAGCAGGATCATCTGCAGGCCGCCGAACCCCGTGATCGCGCAGATCAACGTGACGTAGCCCGGGGAGTCGACGCCCCCGACCGCGGCCTGGACGAGCACCGTCAGGGCGTAGCCGAACGCGACCACGGTGACGAGGATGCCGATCCACAGCGAGATCCGCAGCGGGCGGTAGTTGAACGACACCACGCCGTCGATGCCGTAGTTGAACAGCGCGCGCATGCTCCACTTGGTGGCGCCCGCCTCGCGCGAGACGTTCTCGTAGTCGATGATCGCCGTCGGGAACCCGATCCAGGCAAACAGGCCCTTGGAGAACCGGTTGGTCTCGCCGAGGGTCAGCAGGGCGTCGACGGCGGGGCGGCTGAGCACGCGGAAGTCGCCGACGCCGTCCTCGAGCTCGATCTCGATCATCCGGTTGATGAGCTTGTAGTAGAGGCGCGACAACGCGGTGCGGACGACGGGGTCGTCGGTGCGGGTGCGGCGGGCGATCACCTGGTGGTAGCCCTCGTCGAGCTTGGGCATCATCTCGGCCAGCAGGTGGGGCGGGTGCTGCAGGTCGGCGTCGAGGATGGCGACCCGGTCGCCGTCGGCCCAGCTGAGACCGGCCAGCATGGCCGACTCCTTGCCGAAGTTGCGGCTCAGCGACAGGTAGCGGAACCGCGGGTCGCCCGCGGAGATCTCGCGCAGCATCTCGAGGGTGCGGTCGCGGCTGCCGTCGTCGACCAGGATCACCTCCCAGGTCGTGCCGAGGTCGGCGAGCTCGGCCCGCAGCACCTCGACCAGGCGGGGCAGCGACTCCTCCTCGTTGAAGCAGGGGACCACGACCGACAGCTGAGGCACGACGCCCGCCCACGACCGCTGGGAGCCTGGTTCAGGCGTCGTCACCGGCGTCTCCTTCCAGGCTCTCCAGCAAGGGCACCAGGCTAGCCTCGAGGGCGGCGACCTGGGCCTGCAGACCCACGGCGAGCCGGGTGTTCTCGTGCACGGCGACCTCGAGCAGGTCGACGGCGTGCTCGTCGGCGGCCACGAGCCTGAGCTCGGTGCGCCCGCTCAGCCGCCGGGCGGCCTCGACCACCGACGCGTCGAGCAGTCGGTCGGGCACGCGGATCCTCGGCCTCACAGCGCGTCTCGCCGGTAGCGCCGCAGCGCACGCCCCGTCACCTGTCCACCGCGGTGGCGCGGCAGCACCAGCTCGGTCACGACGTCCTGCAGGGCCGCGACGCGCAGGTGCAGCTCGCGCCCGGCGGCGACCTCGGCCTCCAGGGCCGTGATGCGCTGGCGCAGGGCGGCGTCGCGGCGCTGGACCCGCGCGCCCACCGCGCGACGCGCGAGGGTGCCGGCGGTGCGGCGTACGCCGGAGGCGTCGTCGTCGGCGGGGTGGTCGGCGGTGCCGCTGACCGCACGCTCGCGCAGCTGCGCCAGCAGCGCTGCGATCACCTCGACGGACACGTCGAGCAGCTCGGCGTCGGCGACGTCGCCGGGCAGGCGCGTGCCGCGCGAGGAGGCGACCAGGTCGTCGAGGTCGCCGTGGACGGCCCAGCCCGCGGCCCGGATCTGCTCGCGGGCGCGGTCGGCCACCTCGCCCGCCTGCTCCAGCTGCGCCGGTGGCGTGCCGATCTGCTCGTCGCCGAGGCCGGCCAGGATGCCGTGGGCGAGCGTGTCGCGCAACCACACGGCCTGCTCGCGGTTGTCGCTGCGCAGCGGCTCGGGCAGCCGGCCGTTGACGCGCCGCAGCAGCTCGGACTCGACGACACCGAGGGACTCGTTGCTGCGCCCGACCGACAGCTCGACCGCCAGGTCGTCGAGGGCGCACGCCTCGGCGAACCGGTGCCACAGCTCGGCCGGGTCGCCGCCGGCGCGCGGGACCGTGACGACGTGGACCTGCGCGGGCGGCAGGGTCGACCCCCAGCGCCGGGCGACGCCGGCGGGGTCCATGGTGCGCCAGCCCCACTCGCTTCGCTGGTGCGACTCGGGGGGCGGGGTCCAGGCCTCGAGGCGCTTGCGCAGGCCGAACTTGAGGCGTTCCTGCCAGGCCGAGGGGACCGCCAGCCCCAGGTCACGGCTGGTGACCACGACGTGCACCTCGAGCCCCTCGATGGCGGCGAGGTCGGCAAGGGCCTTCTCCGCCTGGGGACGCGAGGCCGCCGAGAAGAGCTCGTAGCTGAGCACCGCCGACTCCCCCGGCCACGACCGCACCTGGTCGACCAGCCGCTGCCAGGCCTGGCGGCGGCGGGCCGGGAGCCGCTCGAGCCGCGGGTCGTCGCGCACGACCATCGCCGCGTGGATGCGGTCGACCTGGCTGCCGCCGACGACCAGGACGCCGGCGTCGGCGAGGAGCCCACGGTTGACCTCGAGGACACGCTGGAGGTAGGTCGTGCCCGACTTGGGCGACCCCACGTGCAGGTAGAGGCGGCGGGTCATGCGGCGCTCCCGTCGTTGAGGGCACTGAGGCCGTGGGGGTGGTCGTCGGTGTCGTCGCGGTCGTCGGTGTCGTCGATGTCGGTCCCGTCGTCGGCGCTGGCCCGCGCCGGGAAGTCGATCACGAATCGCCACCGCGCGGGCGGACCGCCACGCGCGGCCCGTCGTCCCTCTGCGACGCCCTCACGGTGCACGACGCGCGCGCCCAGACGGCGTACCTCGTCGAGGACCCGGTCGGGGTCGAAGGACCGGACCGGACCGGAGTCTCGCTGGGGCCAGGCGGCGGCGTCCTCGCGCGACCAGCTGACGCCCTCGACGAACAGCAACCCTCCGCGGTCGAGGCTCAACCTCAGCAGCAGCCAGAGGTGCTCGACGCCGTCGGGGTCGAGGGCCTCGAACACGTCGCGCACGCACACGGCGTCGAGACGGTGGCCACGCGCCAGGAGCGCCCCGCGCGTGATGACGTCGCGCAGGTCGTAGAGGTTGAGGTCACCCGCGGCGGCGCCGGCGGCGCGCGCCCGACGGCGGGCCGCGACGGGCGTGGCGTAGTCGAGGCCGCGGCACCGGTGCCCGGACTCGGCCCAGAAGGCCAGGTCGGCCGCGCTGCCCATCCCGATCTCGACCAGGCTGCTGCCGGGTCGCAGCCGCTCGTGGACGAAGCGGGCGAAGTCCGACGGGGCGTCGCCGGCCTCGGCCCGCAGCGCCGCCGTACGACGCCACTCACGGCGTCCGCGCATCAGCTGCCCGAACCAGCCGTCGAACCGGCGGGCGACCTCGCGGCCGGGGCGGTGCTCGAACGACGGGTCGGGCACCCGCCACGACGGACCGTAGGACACCGCGAGGATGGCGGCCACGTCGGCCGGAGCCGGGAACTCGCGCCCCTCGAAGGTGATGGTGCCCAGGGGCAGGACGGCCGAACGCGGGACCTCGGTGCGGACCGTGGCCGTCTCGTGCAGGAGCCCGTCGAGGAAGAACGCCGTGTAGAGGTCGATGCTCGCGGTACCGCCGTCGGGGGCGTCGATGACGACGGTGATGAACGAGGCCGACTTGATGTCGACCACCATGCCGGCCCGGCGCAGCGTGCGCGCGATCTGCCACATCTCCTGCGCCATGAGGGCGGGGGTCGGCTGCTCGCTGAGGTAGCACAGGTCGATGTCGGAGTCGTGGCCGATGGCCCGGCCCTCACGGGCGGCGCCCAGGAGGGTGCCGAAGGCCAGCCAGGCGGGGACGCCGCAGTCGTCGCGCAGCACCTCGAGGATGCGCGCGGTCTGGTCGACCATGAGCTCGACCACGCCCGAGGCGCGGCGGTTCTCGAGCGGGCGCTGCACGAGGCCCCACTTGTCGATGACGATCTTGTTGCCGTGCTTGTCGGTCAGGTCGAGCGGCTCGGTGCTGCCGCCGAAGACGACGTCGTCGTCGACGAGGACCGCGCCGGACTCGTCGACCACCTGCACCCGGGCGGTGCCGACCAGTCGGCGACGCAGCGCACGCGGGAACGCCAGGGTGGTCTCGACGGCGTCGCCGGGGCGCCCGCCGGCGCCCGGCACGCAGGACCAGATCCGGTCACCGGCGATGAGGAGGTCGACGGGCCCGTCGGGGTAGGTCACGAGATGGATGCCGACATCGTCGACCCGGGCCCCCGGGGTAGTCATCGCCTCGTCGTCCCTCCCTGGTTCGCGTCGCAGGCCGTGGGCGGCGTGCCTGCCGGCGCCCACGGGGCGGTCGTCGAGCACCGCCCACGAACCCTGGAACGCTACCCCATGGTGAACGACACGACCGACACCGAGTGGTCGGTGGTGCGCTGCACCATCGCACCCTGCTCGATGCGCAGTCCGGAGAACCGTCCGCGCGACCCGAAGATCTGGTCGACCCGGATGCCGCGCGGCGGGACGCACCGGTCGGGGCTGGTGCTCGGACCGAGCGCGGCCACGAGGTCGGTCTGTCCGACGACCTTGCAGTAGAGCTCCTCGTGCTCGTTGAAGTCGCCGGTCAGCAGCACCGGGATCTGGTCCTTCGACAGCTCCTTGACCGCCATGATCAGGATCTTGGTCCCACGGTCGCGGTCGGCCTCGAGCCCGCCCGGCGAGAGGTGCACGTTGACCAGGTAGATCTCCTTGCCCGACGCGTTGTTGCGCAGGCGCACGATCGGCTGGGGACGCCGGCCGTCCATGAACGGGACCGAGATCGTGTCCTTCCAGCGCAGGCTCCAGGTGTCCTTGCGCCACATCACCGACTGCGGCGCACCGCTGTAGCCGAGCTCGTTGCCCGGGTAGAACCCGAACTTCCCGCCCGTGGCCAGGTCGAGCGACCCGATCTGGTCGGGCTGGCTCTCCTGGAGCCCGAGGAGATCGGCGTCGCGCGCCCGGATCAGCTCGCCGGCCCACTCCGCACGGATCCGCCCCGGCGCCCAGTCGGGCCGGTCGCCGCCGGGCGCGGTGTGCTGGGTGCCGAGCACGTTGAAGGTCATCAGCCGCGAGGTGACCGCAGCGGAGCGAGCCATGCCGCCGGGCGTGGCGCCGGTCGCGGCGCGGGCCGAGACCGCGGGCCGCGGCCGGCTCCCGATCGCGCGCTCGACGACCTCGGCGGGACTGACCTCGGGGTCGCTCTCGATACCGGGGCGCGCGTCGTAGCCACCGGCCGTCGTACGACCAGAGGCACCGGCACCGCCGGAGGCGGCCTGACCGACCTCGTTGGACCCCCAGCACGTGACGACCTGGTCGGTCCGGGCCGCGCAGGCGTGGAGCCAGCCGGCGGTCACCGACGAGACGCCCGTCGGGGCGGCGCGACGGACCGGGCGCAGGACCGGGGCCGTGGACGCCGTCGGGGAGACCAGTCCGTAGCGGTTGTCGCCCCAGCACCACACGGCGCCGCCGCCGGCCACCGCGCACGTGCTGCCGTCGGCCACGGCGACCGAGGTCCAGGCGCCGCCGCCCAGCACGGCGGTGGGGCGGGTGCGGAGGGTCTGGGTGCCGTCGCCCAGCTGGCCGCGGTCGTTGAGCCCCCAGCACCACAGGGTGCCGTCGGCGCGGACACCGCAGGTGTGGCCGTAGCCGGTGCTGAGCTGGAGCCAGTTGTCGGTCTCGGCGCCCACGCGGCGCGGCGAGACCTGACGGTCGACGTTGCCGAGGCCGAGCTGGCCCAGCTGGTTGTCGCCCCAGCACCAGGCCGAGCCGTCGGTGCGGATGCCGCACGAGTGCCATCCGCCGGTGGCGACCGAGCGCCACGTCGCGGCGTCGACCCGACGCGGCTGGTCGGCGGACCGGCTGGTCCGCCCCAGCCCCAGGGAGCCGCGCAGGTTCTGGCCCCAGCACCACAGCGAGGAGTCGGTCATCACGCCGCAGGCGTGGTGCCAGGCGAGCGAGACGTCGCTCCAGGTGCCGGTGCCGACGACGCGCGGCTTGAGGACCGGCCGGCTCTGCCCGGTGCCGACCTGGCCGTAGTTGTTCAGGCCCCAGCAGGAGAGGCGTCCGGTGCTCTTGATGCCGCAGGACGCCGCACCACCCGTCACGACCTGCGCCCAGTCGCCGCCCAGGACCTTGGTCGGGGCGAGGCGACGCGTCGTGGTGCCGTCGCCGATCTGGCCGTAGTCGTTGCGTCCCCAGCAGTACGCCGTGCCGTCGGCTCGGGTCTGGCACGAGGTCTGCCCGCCTGCACCCAGCCCGGCGACACCGGCGGCGGGGGCGGCGACGACGATCGAGAGCACCCCGGACCTCGAGCCGGTGGCCGGGGCGGTCCCGCGCACCGTGTAGGTCATCGAGTAGGAGCCGCTGTCGCTCGGCGTACCGGTGAGCAGGCCCGTGGGCGACAGGGTCAACCCGGGGACCTCGCTCGTGGCCGTCCAGGTGACCCCGGGACGCGCCGAGGAGGCGACGTCGACGGTGAGCTGGTGGCTCAGCGGCTCTCCGGCCGTGCCGCTGGCGAGCTGGGTGGCCGGCGCTGGGACTGGCTGCAACCGGGTACGGGTGGCCAGGGACGCCGTCTCACGCCTGATCGCTGCTCCCCCGCCCTTGGTCGTGGCGTAGCCGCGGGCGACGGCGAACGCGCGTCGCACGGAGGTCGCGCCCGGGTCGCACACCAGGTCGCCGAAGGTGCAGACCGTGCCCACGCCGAAGGTGGCGGTGGCACCCGGGACGTCGTCGGGGGGCGGGGAGAACCGGTGGACGATGATGCCCGTGCTGGCGCGCACGGCCGACGGGGCCCCGGTCAGGTGGGACCTGGTCTGGTAGCGGCGGTCGGGGTCGGAGACCAGCACCGCGCCGGCGACCCGGCCGAGCCGGCCGGCCGAGGCCTCGCGGTCCAGCAGCCGGTGCACGACCGAGGCGCCCTGGGCGTAGCCGACCAGGGCGAGCTGCTCGTCGGGGCAGGTGGCGGCACGCTCGGCGATCAGCCGGGCCGCCGCCTGCACCTGGGTGCCGATCGGACCCTGCCAGGAGCGCAGCGCCTTGCGGCGTACCGCGTCACCGGCGTCGCGTCGGCGACGGTCGTACCCGTCGACCATGACGCTCAGGGCCGCCGTGCTGACGGGCACCCGCAGGCGCAGCACCGAGCGCGACCCGAGGGAGGCGGCGTAGGCACTGACGGTCCGCGACACCGTCGGACCGAAGGTCGCACCACTGGCCGGGCGCTCGCCGTTGCCATCGATCCCCACGACCACCACGTCGCGACAGGGCGCCGACCGCTGGGCCGTCGCCAGTGCCGTGGTCCGGACCGTGGCCTGGGCGGCCCGCTGGGCCGAGCCGACCGAGGCGGCCTGGCCGGGGGCGGCCATGGCCGAGACCGTCACCAGCACTGCCAGGAGCGCCGCCACGACCAGTCGGGCGCTCGACGAGGAGCGGATGGTACGACACGAAGATCGGATCACGAGTCACGAGAGTACGCGTGTTTCACTTCTTTCACACCCGTTGCGCCAGATCGGGCCGTGGGAGTCGGTTCCCAGGGCCCGATCCGGTGCTCAGGTCGTGCTGGTCGGGCGGGTCCCGCTCAGCCCTCGGCCTTGATCATGGCGTAGGGATCGACACCGCGGGCCCGGGCGATGGCGAGGGTGCGGGCGTCGACCTGCGCGGGGGTCAGCGCGACCCCGCGACGCTCGGCGGTGCCCTGCGTGTCGGTGGTCCACGACGCGGGCCGGCTGACGTAGAGGCGGTCGATCCAGCGCAGGTAGGCGCGCGCCACGGCCGGACGGCGGATCTCGCCGACCTCCTCGTCACTCTCCAGCGCGGTCTGCGTCCAGTTGGCCGAGCCGTTCCAGACGATCTCGGCGCTGGTGTCGCGGCCGTAGACACCACTGATGGCCATGGCCTTCATGTGGATGTAGCGGTCGTAGACGCCGTCGTCGTTGGCGTCGTAGGCGAGGTGGGTCATGCCGATGCCGGCGTTGCGCATCATCTTGACGACGTCGCCGCCGAACATCGCGTAGACGAACTTGATGTCGCAGCCGCGCTTGCGCATGGTGATCAGGCGCCTGGCGATGAGCTTGCCACGGTCGCCGAACATGCCGGTCTGGCCGATGCGGATCTTGGTGCGGCCGTTGGTGCCGGTGCCGTCGGTCGCCCCCTGGCAGCGGATCTTGTTGAGGATGCGCAGGGTGGGGTCGCCCTGCTTCTCGGCCTGGGGCCCGGCGTAGGGGTAGTAGGTCATCGAGAACTTGGGCCCGTAGCTGTACTGGCGCAGAGGCGGACGCACCCACTCGTCGCGCGCCATCTGGTTGAAGACGCCGATCCAGTCGTCGTAGAAGTTGGCCCAGCCCTTGACGGTGTAGACGTCGTTCCACTGGATGGTCGCCGCCAGCACCGTGGCGTTGTTGGAGCCGTAGATGACGACGTCCTTGGACTTCCGGCCGACCTTGCTGAAGGCGTAGAACTTCGTGTGCGCGATCCCGAGCGGGAACCGGCACGAGCCCTGGCACTTGCGCAGCCAGCTGCGCATCTCGGGCGTGCGCTTCTTGTTGCCCTCGCGCAGCGCGCGCTGGACGTAGTCGGCGTCGCTGTTGGGGTTGCCGGCGGTCGCGTTGAGCGAGTCCATGATCACGCGAACCGAGACACCGCGGCGGTGCGCGCTGACGAGGGCCGCCGCGATCTTCTTACTGCGCAGGTTCCAGGCGGCGATCCGGATCTTCTCCCCGCGCGGCACGCCGTCGATGCTGGCCACGATGTGGCGGAAGATGCGGTAGCGCGCCTCGTCGCCGCCGTAGGGGTCGTTGAACATGACGCCGGGCTGCGGATTGTAGGGCCTGGCGCGGTTGCGGGCGGTGGCGGTCGCGCCGCCGGTGCTCTTGACGCCCCTGGTGAGCTCGGGGGCCCTCGAGGCGGACGCGGTGCGGCCCTTGCCGCGGCCACCGTCACCGGACCGGGCGACGGTCGCGGGACCGGCCACCGACGCGGCGGACACCGCGGGCGCTCCGGCGTCGGCCGCACCGACGAACGCCGGCGCCACCGTCAGGGACGTCGCCACGAGGACGGTGAGGAGAGGGGCCGTCAACCGCTGGGTGAAGCGATGGGAAACAGGACTCACTTGGTGGTTCCACTCTGCTGGATGGGAGCACATCACGGGGGCTGACCGACACTGTAAGGCCCGGACGTGAACCGGACCGACTCCGCGTCGGTCGGCGTGTGGCGGAACCTCTCAGGCCGCGCAGGCCCGGATCGCGCGGCGGTAGCCGGGGTCGCGGACCGCCGGTCCGTCGGTGTCGTTGATGACCCGCCCCCCGAGAGCGTAGTGGTCGCGGTAGACCACCAGGGTCGCGCCTGTCGAGCAGGTGAACGCCATGGCCTCGACCACCGCGTCGCCCTCCAGGCAGCCGAGGTAGCGGCGCGGCAGGGTCTCCTGCGACCAGACCTCGTCACAGGCCGGCAGGCGCGGCGCGGACGGCCGCGTGGGCTGCGGGGGCTGCGTGGGCTGCGTCGGAACGGCGGTGGAGGTCGCGGGCATCGTGCTGGCGGGAGCCGTCGAGGCGGTGTCGGCGGCGCTCGCGTCACCGCCCGCGTCGGTGGCACCGCACCCGCCGGCCACGACGACCACGACCGCCGCGAGGGCGAGCGGTCGCAGGGCCCGCCCGGGGGTGGAGAGCCGGCTGGACAGCGGGCTGGAGAGCGGGAGGCGAAGCTGGATGGTCCTCATGAGGCCGCCTCGATGACGTCGGGGTCCGGGGGGACCCCGATCGTCGCATCCGCGTGGAGGAAGTAGTGGTCGCTGGCACCGGTGGAGATGGAGGCACCGTCCTGGACGTAGCCGGAGAACGAGGCCCGGGCGCCCATGATCCAGTCGACGCGCAGCGGGCCCGGGGGCAGGGAGCAACCGTTGGCGCCGCTGCCGCCGTTGGCGGCCACCATCCCCGTGGCGGGCGCGACCCGGCAGAAGAACTCGGTGTGCTCGTTCATGTCGCCGACGATGAAGACCGGGAGGCCGGTCGCGCGCAGGCGGTTGATCAGGTTGATCTCGATCGTGGTCGCCGAGTCGCGCTCGCCCTCGAGGTCGCGCGCCGAGTTGTGCGTGTTGATGAGGTAGAGCTCGGCGCCGGTGTCGCGGTGGCGCAGCAGCACCCAGGGCATCGGGATCCGCATGCTGGTGAAGGTGTAGTCGACCGAGCCGCCCTCGACGAACTCGAACATCGAGCTGCGCCAGGCGACCTGGTGGCGGTAGCCCTGGGGGCCCAGGGCGTCTCGGGGCCAGAAGGAGTAGCCGGGCATGTTCGACTCGAAGACGCCCTGCTGGTCGCGCTGCACCTCCTGCAGGCCGATCAGGTCGACGCCCCGGCTGGTGATCAGGCCGGCCGAGGTGGCCGCGCGGGCCTGGCCACGGGGCACGTGGTTGCTGCCGAGGATGTTGTAGGTGCCGATCCGGAAGGTCACGGTCGCGTCGCGCATGGCGCGCGCCCGGGCACGGGCCCGGGCCTTCTCGACGTCGAGCTCGCGGCGGACCTGCTCCTTGAACCGCACCATCGCAGCGAGCCTGCGTCGCTGAGCCGGCGCCGCGGACACGGGAACCGTCGTCGGGGCCGCGGAGGTGGCAGGCGCGGTGGGCGCCGGCGCGGAGGTCGACTGCGGGGCCGGGGTCACGGGAGCCGTGGCCACGGTCGGGGCGAGCCGGCCGGCCGCCTCCCCCGCGCTCGCGCCGGGGACGCTGCTCCCGAAGCCGGTGACCAGGGCCGCTGCTGCGGCGACGGCACCCACGACGCCGACCAGCGTGATCACCACCGCGAGCGCCGTCGGGAGTCCGTGACGTCGCACTGACGGGGTGCGGTGTAAGGGCACGCGTTGCTCCTGGCTCCACTGCGAGAAGGGACGAAACGCCCTGGGTCGTCCCCCGATGGTACGGCAACGCGACGACGCGCGGAGCGACTCGTGACGGCCCGCCCGTCGAGCCGCTGCCCGATCGTCGGCATCGCCTGATTCACTGTCCACAGACCTACAGCACCGGGTCCGCGACGACGTGCCCCGACCGTCCTCGGCCTGCGACGACCTCGAGACCCCGGTGCCCGACGCGAAAGGAGATCACGGTGAGCAGCACGCCGACCCGGGTGTACGCCGCCCGCATGGTCGGCCTCCCGATCTTCGACCCCCAGGGTGACCAGGTCGGCAAGGTCCGCGACCTCGTCGTCACCATGCGGTCCGAGGCCAGCCAGCCCCGGGTGCTCGGCCTGGTGGCCGAGGTCTTCGGTCGCCGACGGATCTTCGTGCCGATGACCCGGGTGACCAACGTCGACAGCGGCCAGGTCTACACGACCGGGCTGCTCAACATGCGCCGCTTCGAGCAGCGTTCCACCGAGACGCTGGTGATCGGCCAGATGCTCGACCGCCAGGTCACGATCCCCGGTCCGGGTGACCGCCGGATCACCGGGACCGTCTACGACGTCGGCATGGAGCAGGGCCGCACCCGCGACTGGGTGCTGAGCCGGGTCGCGGTCCAGGAGCCGGCCAAGGCGCTGCGGCGGCGCGGGCAGACCCATGTCGTGGAGTGGCGCGACGTGCAGGGCCTGGCCAAGCCCGGCGGTGACGCCCAGGGCGCGACGGCGCTGCTGCACGCGCTCAACGAGATGCGGCCGGCCGACGCGGCGACGATGATCCACGACCTGCCGCTCGAGCGGCGTACGGCGGTCGTCGCCGCCCTCGACGACGAGCGGCTGGCCGACGTGCTGGAGGAGCTGCCCGAGGAGGACCAGGTCGCCATCCTCGAGCGCCTCGACTCCGAGCGGGCCGCCGACGTCCTCGAGGAGATGTCGGCCGACGACGCCGCCGACCTCATCGCCGACCTGCCGCCCGAGACCGCCGAGATCCTGCTGGGGCTGATGGAGCCCGAGGAGGCCGAGGACGTCCGGCGCCTGATGTCCTACGTCGAGAACACGGCCGGCGCGATGATGACCCCCGAGCCCGTGGTCCTCGGCCCCGACGCCACCGTCGCCGACGCGCTGGCCCACGTGCGCAACCCCGACCTCACGCCCGCGCTGGCCGCCCTGGTCTACGTGTGCCGGCCGCCGCTGGAGACCCCGACCGGTCGCCTCATCGGCATCGCCCACATCCAGCGGCTGCTGCGCGAGCCCCCCTCGACACTGGTGGCCGGGGCCCTCGACGACTCCCTGGAGAGCCTGCGTCCCGAGGCCACCATCGACCAGGTGGCCGCCCACCTGGCGACCTACAACCTGGTCTGCGCCCCCGTGGTCGACGAGAACGGTCACCTGCTGGGCGCGGTCACCGTCGACGACCTGCTCGACCACATGCTGCCGGTCGGCTGGCGCGACCAGGCCCTGAGCAGCCACGAGGGCCGTGGCCGTGGCTGAGCGCTCCGAGCGGTCCGAGGCCCGCGAGCGGCGCGAGCGTCGCGAGCGGCTCGAGCGGCTCGACACCCCGCGCGACAACCGGCGCCAGATCGTGCGGCGCCCGTCCTACGACTCCGACGCGTTCGGGATCTTCGCCGAGCAGTTCGCGCGCTTCATGGGCACCGCGACCTTCCTGGCCTACATGACCCTGTTCGTCATCGTCTGGGTCGCCGGCAACGTGCTGCTGCCCGGTGGCGACCGGTGGGACGCCTACCCGTTCATCTTCCTGACCCTGGTGCTCAGCCTGCAGGCGTCGTACGCCGCGCCGCTGATCCTGCTGGCCCAGAACCGCCAGGAGCAGCGCGACAAGGTCATCAACGAGCAGGACCGTCAGGCCAACACGCGCGCCCACGCCGACATGGAGTTCCTCGCCCGCGAGGTCGCCTCGCTGCGGATGGCCGTGGGTGAGGTGGCGACCCGCGACTACGTGCGCTCCGAGCTCCGCTCGTTGCTCGCCGAGCTCGACGACCGGGTCGCGGAGGCGGCCGACCGCATCTTCGACGGGCGTGGGGCGTCTCACCACCCCGTCGACGAACGGCCGGCACCACCGACCTCCTAGACTCGGGTCATCATGAGCGCACCCACCCGCGAGCAGGTCGACGCCGCCCTGGCGACCGTGCAGGACCCCGAGATCAAGCGTCCGATCACCGAGCTCGGCATGGTCGACACCGTCGAGATCACCGACGAGGGCCTCGTCCGGCTGACCGTCCTGCTGACCGTCGCCGGCTGCCCCCTCAAGGACACCATCACGCGCGACGTCAACGGCGCCCTGCGCACGGTCGACGGCGTCACCGACGTCGACCTCACGCTGGGCGTGATGACCGCCGAGCAGCGCTCGGGCCTCAAGGAGGTCCTGCAGGGCGGCAAGGCCCAGCGCGAGATCCCGTTCTCCCAGCCCGGCAACCTGACCAAGGTCTACGCGGTCGCCAGCGGCAAGGGCGGCGTCGGCAAGTCGTCGGTCACCGTCAACCTCGCCCTGGCCCTGGCCAAGCAGGGCCTGAAGGTCGGGTTGGTCGACGCCGACATCTACGGCCACTCCGTGCCCGCGATGCTCGGGGTCGCCGACGCGCGACCCACCCAGGTCGACGACCTGATCATGCCGGTGCCCACGGCGTCCGGCGTGTCGGTCATCTCGATCGGGATGCTCAAGCCCCGCCGTGACCAGGTCGTCGCGTGGCGCGGGCCGATGCTCGACCGTGCGCTCGTCCAGATGCTCTCCGACGTGTTCTGGGGCGACCTCGACGTGCTGCTGCTCGACCTGCCGCCCGGCACCGGCGACGTCGCGATCTCGCTGGGCCAGCACCTGCCCGGCGCCGAGGTCATCGTCGTGACGACCCCGCAGGAGGCGGCCGCCGAGGTCGCCGAGCGGGCCGGCACGATGGCCTCGATGATGCACCAGCGCGTCGTCGGCGTCATCGAGAACATGAGCTACCTGCCCTGCCCGCACTGCACCCCCGAGGGCCCCGACCACGCCGACCACCGCATCGAGATCTTCGGCTCCGGCGGTGGCGACCGGGTGGCCGCCACACTCGGCGAGCGCTTCGGCTACGACGTCCCGGTGCTCGGCCGGATCCCGATCGACATCTCGCTGCGCGAGGGCGGTGACGCCGGCAAGCCGATCGTCGAGTCCGACCCGACCGCCCCGGCCGCCCGGGTGCTGACCTCCGTCGCCGAGACCCTGTCGGGTCGCAGCCGTGGCCTGGCCGGCATGCAGCTCGGCCTCACCCCCAGCAGCAGGTTCTGACCCATGGCCGCCCTGTCGCCCCTGCTCATCGGCGACATCGGCTTCGGTGAGCTGATCGTGATCGCCCTCGTGGCGGTCCTGGTCTTCGGGCCCGACAAGCTGCCCGAGCTCGCCAAGCAGGCCGGCCAGCTGATGCGCAAGGCCCGCGACTTCGCCAACACCGCCCGCGACGACCTGCGCGAGGAGCTCGGACCCGAGTTCGCCGACCTCGAGCTGCGCGACCTCGACCCCCGCGCGATCGTGCGCAAGCACATCGTGGAGGCGATGGAGGACGCCGGCGAGGAGGCCTCACGACCCAAGAAGCGCGGTCAGCGGCCGCTCTTCGAGGGCGAGCTCCCGCCGTACGACGCCGAGTCGACCTGACACAGACGTGCCGTCGGGCCCCGGCGGCCCCTGTGGCCTCGGCGGAGCGCCACCGTCACACCTCGCGGCTCTGCACGGCGGCGACGGCGGCGAACGCGACCAGCACCACCCGGGGCGGCTCGCCCTCGAGCACCTCGGCGAAGTCCTGACCTACGCGACGCACCGTGCCGTCGTGACGACCGCCGTCGAGGCGGTGCACGACGCACCGCTCCCCCGCGTCGGCGAGGCGGCGTAGCGCCGAGCCGAGGCCCAGCCGCGTGACGGGCGACCACGCCACCTCGGGCACCGCGCGGTCCGACGCACCGTCGACGGCGGCGACCGCCTCCAGCCGCACGACCCAGTCCTGGACGGGTCCGGCCACCAGGCACCAGCCCTGTGCGACCCGCTCCAGCCGGCCGGTGACGGCCCCGACCCCGGTGACGTGCACCGTGACCTGCCGCTCGAGCGAGGCCATCAGCCGCGCCACGAGTGGCACCTGCTGGTACTCCGCTCGCTCGCGGTCGGCCAGCTCGGGGGCCCGGTCGGCGTCGAAGAGGGCCCCGGCCTGCTGCTCGAGGTCGTCGAGGAATGCGAACAGGTCCTCCTCCCACGCCATGGCGCGAGCCTAGACGTCGCTCGAGCTGGGCTGTGGACAAACGGTTGACGAACTCCTTGAACAGGCGTTGAGTGACGCAAACACACGCAAACGCAAGGCAAGGACCAATCTCGGGATGATCACGCGGTGCCGCTGTCTGCTGGTCTGGACGGCCGCCACGGCCGCCGCCCTCGCGACGGCCCGCTGGGCGCTGGCCGCCGTCGGGCCCGCCGCGCGCTTCGACCAGCTCGTCGCCTCGGTCGCCGGCGTCGCGCTGACGGCCTGTGCGGTGTGGGCGTGGACGGTGTGCACCGTGGTCGTGGCGCAGGCCGCGCACCGCCCCGGGCGGGCCCCGCGACGCACCGTTGGTGTCCCCGCGTGGGCGTCGCGGGCGGTGCTGGCGGCCTGTGGGCTGGCCGTGCTGTCGGCGGGCCCGGCCGCCCACGCGTCGTACGACGTCCACCACCACCCGGACCGGGTGCCGGCCGCCTCGCTCGACGGACTGCCCTTCCCCGACCGGGCGACCGGCCCGGCCCACGCGGCGCACCCGGCCCACCCGGTGCCGGCGCGCGCGAGCGCGGCGGCGCGCACCGTCGAGGTGGTGCCCGGCGACAACCTCTGGAGCATCGCCGCCTCGCTGCTCCCGCCGGGCGCCCCCGACACCGAGGTCGCCGCCGTCACCGCGGCCCTGGTCGACCTCAACCGCGACGCGGTCGGCCCCGACCCCGACCTGATCCACCCCGGGCTGCGCCTTCGCACGCCCGGGTCCTGAAGGCCCACCGAGAGGAGACCCCGATGTCTGCGAGCACCCGCTCCCCCAGCACTCCGCTGTTCCACCCGCACGTCGTGCCCCTGCGGCTGCCGGTGCCGGTGGCCCTCACCCAGGGCACGTTGGCCCTCGACCTCCACCCCCGGCTGGAGCCACCCGCGCCTGCTGCCGGCGACCTGCGACGCCGGCGCGAGGTCGACGACTGGGCCCACCGCTTCGTGCAGGCGGCCGTGGAGATCGTCGGGGGCGACCGCCCCAGCAGCCAGCTGGTGCGGCACACCTCGCGCGACGTCTACGCCGACCTCGACCGGCGCACCCAGCTGGTCGCCCGGGCCGGCGGGCACGTCCCGGGCGTCGCCCGGGTGCAGCCCGTGCGGCCGCGCGTGGTCTCGGTGCGCAGCTGCTTCGCCTCGGCCGACGTCGTCGAGTCCAGCGCGCACGTGCGCTACGGCGAGCGCTCACGAGCCGTCGCGGCCCGCTTCGAGCGCCGCGCGGGGCGCTGGCTCTGCACGGCCCTGGAGTTCGCCTGACTCACGCTCCGCGACGAAGGAGCGGAGGGTGGACGTCAGGCGGGTCGAGGGAGCGTGCGGCCGAGGAACGAGGCCGCAACCGCGGCTCGAGACCACCGCAGCCGGGAGAACCGCCCGGGCGCCAGTCAGGTGGCCGTGAGGCTGCGGAGGTCTCGAGGCTCGGCGGCAGGCGGCCTCGCACCTCGACCACCGTGGGGCCTCGTCGCCAGGGCTCCTCGCACCTCGACCACCGTAGGGGGTCGAGGTGCGAGGTCAGGCCAGGTCAGCCGATGCGCGCGGTGACGCCCGTGGGGCCGCCGGGGGCGCCGTGGCACTGCTTGAACTTCTTGCCCGAGCCGCAGGGGCACTTGGCGTTGCGGCCGACCCCGGCGTACTCGTCGCCGGCGTTGGTGACGGTGCCGCTGGACTCCTCGACCTCGTTGTCGCCGTCGATGCTGGGGGCGGAGGTGCGCAGGTTGGTGGGCAGCGTCTGCTTCTCCAGGCCCTTGGCCTTGATCTGCGGCACGTGCTTGGTCAGCACCGGGCCGGGCTGGGCGGCGGGCTGGTCGGCCGGCTGGGGCTCGGAGGGCAGCTCGCGCATCAGCGGCTCCTCGACCGGGGTCCCACCGTCGACGAGGCCGAACGGGTCGTAGGTGCCCTCGGGCTCCTCGTCCTCGACCTGCACCTCGAGGTTGAACAGGAAGCCGACCGCCTCCTCCTTGATGCCGTCCATCATGGCCGCGAACATGTCGAAGCCCTCGCGCTGGTACTCGACGAGCGGGTCGCGCTGGCTGTAGGCCCGCAGGTAGATGCCCTCGCGCAGGTAGTCCATCTCGTAGAGGTGCTCGCGCCACTTGCGGTCGAGCACCGAGAGCAGCACGCGCCGCTCGAGCTCTCGCATCACCTCGGCACCCACCTCGGCCTCGCGGGCGTCGTAGGCGGCCTGGGCGTCCTTCTGCAGGACCTCGATCAGCTCGTCCTTCGTCAGGCTCGCCTGGTCGCCACCGTGGTCGGCGAGCAGCTCCTCGCGCGTGATCGACACCGGCCAGAACTGCTTGAGGTCGGTCCACAGCTGCTCGAGGTCCCACTCCTCGGCGAAGTCCTCGAGCGTGCCGCGGACGGTGCCCTCGACGACGTCGTCGACGAAGGTACGGACCTGCTCCTCGATGTCGGCGCCCTCGAGCACCTCGCGGCGCTCGCTGTAGATGACCTTGCGCTGGCGGTCCATCACGTCGTCGTACTTCAAGACGTTCTTGCGCGACTCGAAGTTCTGCGACTCGACCTGGCCCTGGGCGTTGGCGATCGCGCTGGTGACGCGCTTGTTCTCGATCGGGACGTCGTCGGGGATCTTGAGCATCGTCAGGACCCGGTCGACCCACTCGGACTTGAACAGGCGCATCAGCTCGTCCTCGAGCGAGAGGTAGAACCGGGACTCGCCCGGGTCGCCCTGTCGACCGGAGCGACCGCGCAGCTGGTTGTCGATGCGGCGCGACTCGTGGCGCTCGGTGCCGACGACGTAGAGACCACCGAGGTCGCGGACCTCGTCGTGCTCGGCGCTGACCTGCTCCTTGATCCTGGCGACCATCGCGGGCCACGCGGCCTCGTACTCGGCCGCGGTCTCGCCGGACGGCTCGAGGCCCTGCTTGCGCAGCTCGGCGTCGGCGAGGAACTCCACGGAGCCACCGAGCATGATGTCGGTACCGCGCCCGGCCATGTTGGTGGCCACGGTGACCGCGCCCTTGTGACCGGCCATCGCGACGATCTTGGCCTCGTCGGCGTGGACCTTGGCGTTGAGCACCGAGTGCGGGATGCCCTTGGCCTTGAGCTTGTCGGACAGGTGCTGGGACTTCTCGACCGACACGGTGCCGACCAGGATCGGCTGGCCCTTCTGGTGGCGCTCGGCGATGTCCTCGACGACCGCGTCGTACTTGGCCTCCTCGGTGCGGTAGACGAGGTCGGCCTGGTCCTTGCGGACCATCTCGCGGTTGGTCGGGATCGGGACCACGCCGAGGCCGTAGATCTTGTCGAACTCCGAGGCCTCGGTCATGGCCGTGCCGGTCATGCCGGAGAGCTTCTCGTAGAGGCGGAAGTAGTTCTGCAGGGTGATCGTGGCAAGGGTCTGGTACTCCTCGCGGACGGTCACGCCCTCCTTGGCCTCGATGGCCTGGTGCAGGCCGTCGTTGTAGCGACGACCGGCCAGCATGCGGCCGGTGTGCTCGTCGACGATGAGCACCTCGCCGTTCATGACGACGTACTCCTTGTCGTTGCGGAACAGCGCCTTGGCCTTGATGGAGTTGTTGAGGAACGAGATGAGCGGGGTGTTGACCGACTCGTAGAGGTTGTCGATGCCGAGGTGGTCCTCGACCTTGGTGATGCCGGGCTCGAGGACCGAGATGGTGCGCTTCTTCTCGTCGACCTCGTAGTCGACGTCCTCGACCAGCGTGGCGGCGATCTTGGCGAACTCGGCGTACCACTTGACCTCGTCCTGGGTCGGACCGCTGATGATCAGCGGTGTCCGCGCCTCGTCGATGAGGATCGAGTCGACCTCGTCGACGACGGCGAAGAAGTGGCCGCGCTGCACGCACTCCTCGATCGAGCCGGCCATGTTGTCGCGCAGGTAGTCGAAGCCGAGCTCGTTGTTGGTGCCGTAGGTGATGTCGCAGCTGTAGGCCTCGCGCCGCTCGGCCGGGCGCATCGACGGCAGGATCACGCCGACGCTGAGGCCCAGGAAGTGGTGGATGCGACCCATCTGCTCGGACTGGAACTTCGCGAGGTAGTCGTTGACCGTCACGACGTGGACGCCCTTGCCCGCGAGGGCGTTGAGGTAGGACGGCAGGGTGGCGACCAGGGTCTTGCCCTCACCGGTCTTCATCTCGGCGATGTTGCCGAGGTGGAGCGCCGCCCCGCCCATGACCTGGACGTCGAAGGGGCGCATGCCGGTGACGCGACGCGACGCCTCGCGGACGGTCGCGAACGCCTCGGGCATGATGTCGTCGAGCGTGGCGCCGTTGGCCAGCCGCTCCTTGAACTCCCCCGTCATCGCCTGGAGCTCGGCGTCGCTCATCTGCTTGAACTCGTCCTCGATGGCGTTGACGGCCTTCGAGATGGACTCGAGCTGGCGCAGGATCTTGCCTTCGCCGATGCGGAGAAGCTTGTCGATGATGGCGGGCACGTCGGTGAACTCCTGGAGTCGGGGTGCGGACCCGGGCACGGGCCGCGCCCATCCTAACGAGCGGTCCAGCCCAGGCGTTCCTCGGCGGCGCCCCGGGCGTCAACTCGCGGCAACCGCGGCCTGCAGGGCGCCCGCCAGGTCGCCGCGGCCCTCGACCACGACCTCGGCCATCTGGACCCACCGCGCCATCCGGTGCAGCTCGACGGCCAGCTCGACGGCGGTGTCGGCGGGCGCCCCGTCCTCGGCGTAGGCACCCTTGACCAGCAGCCGGCCGGTCGCCCGGTCGGCCTTGAGGTCGACGCGCGCGACGATCTCGTCGCGCAGCAGGAACGGCAGGACGTAGTAGCCGTGCACGCGCTGGTCTGGCGGGGTGTAGATCTCGATGCGGTAGTGGAAGTCGAAGAGCCGCTCGGCGCGCTCACGCTCCCAGACCACCGGGTCGAACGGGCTGAGCAGCGCGCGGGCCGCGACCGCGCGGGGGCGGCGCGCGTCCCGGTGGAGGTACGCCGGGCGGGTCCACCCCTCGACCGCGACCGGCTCGAGCTCGCCGGCTCCCACCAGGGTGGCCACCGCGCGGGACGTGTCGGCGGTCGACATCCGGTAGTAGTCGGCCAGGCAGCGCACGGTCGCGATCCCGTGGGACAGGGCGGCGCGGCGGACGAGGGCGAGGTGCTGCTCCTCGACGGTCATGTCGGGGGCTGCGAGGACGGCGTCGGGCAGGACCTGCTCGGGCAGCGCGTAGCGGATCTCGAACTGGCTGGTGCGCCCGGCGATGGCGACCTCGCCGGCGGTGTAGAGGTAGTCGAGCAGCCGGCGGGTGCGCGACCAGTTCCAGCCCCAGTGCTCCTTGCTGCGCGGCGCCCCGCCGCCCAGGACGAGCTCGGCCTCGCGCGAGGTCGACGGGCCCCGGTCGGCCAGCAGCCCGAGCAGGCGCGCCTCCTGGGCGTCGTCCTCGGCCACGAACGACCACTTGCCGCGCCGCGACCGGTGGTGCTCGCGGCGGTGGGCCATGGCGGGCCAGAGCTCGACCGGCATGAAGGCCTGCACGTGTGCCCAGTACTCGACCAGGCGCCGCTGCTGACGGCCCGTCGACGCCCGCTCCAGCAGACCCGTGTCGTAGGGACCCATCCGGGAGTAGAGCGGCACCTGGTGGGCGCGCGCGAGCACGTTGACCGAGTCGACCTGCAGGACCCCGGTCCGCTCCACGGTGCGGGCCAGGGTGCGCAGGGTCGGCACCTCGTGGGGCTTGTCGAGGAAACCCTGCGCCGCCAGCGCGATGCGGCGGGCCTGGGGCCGCGACAGGGTCTGGGTGCGGGGTGCCACGCCGACGTCAGGAGCCGGGCAGCTCGAGGAGGTTCTCGCGCACGGCGTACATGACGGCCTCCATGCGGGAGTGCAGCTGGAGCTTCTCGAGCATGTTGCGGACGTGGTTCTTGACGGTGTTCTCGCTGATGAACAGCCGGGCCGCGATCTCCTTGTTGCTGTGGCCCTGGGCCACGAGCCGCAGCACGTCGAGCTCGCGCTCGGTCAGGCGCAGCGCGGGGCCGCTCTCGCGCTCGGGTCGCGACATCTGCTTGAACTCGTCGATGAGCTTGATCGCCATCGACGGGCTGATCAGCGACTGGCCGTCGGCCACGACGCGGATCGCCTGGGCCACCTCCTCGATGGAGGAGTCCTTGAGGAGGTAGCCCGAGGCGCCGCTCTTGACCGCCTCGTAGAGGTCGGCCTCCTCGTCGGAGACCGTCAGCATGATGATCTTGGCCGAGGGGACGCTCTGCTTGATCGCCAGGCACGCCTCGATGCCCGACTTCTTGGGCATCCGTACGTCGAGCAGCACGACGTCGGGGGCGGCGGTCTCGGCCAGGGCGGTGCCCTCGACGCCGTCGCCGGCCTCGCCCACCACCTCGAGGCCGGGCTCGACGGCCAGCAGCATCGTCAGGCCGCGCCGGAAGAGCTGCTGGTCGTCGACCACCAGCACCCGGATCGGCTCGCGCTCGTCCTGTCCCCGCCCTGCTGTCTCAGACACGGGGCGATCATGTCACGCCACCCGCTGCGGGCGTGGCGGCTCAGCCCGGCTGGTCGTGGGAGACGTCGAGCGAGATCACGCCGTAGTCGTAGCCGCGACGGCGGTAGACGACCGACGGCTTCTCGCTCTCCTTGTCGACGAACAGGTAGAAGTCGTGCCCGACCAGCTCCATCTCGTACATCGCCTGGTCGAGGGTCATCGGGGTGGCGGGGTGGGTCTTCTCGCGCACCACCAGGGGCCCGTCGCCGGTGACGTCGATCGGCCCGACCTCGCGGTGCAGCGACGCGTCGTCGGGCTCGACCTCGAGGTCCCGGGGGGACTCGACGTCGGCGAGGGCCTGCCCGACGGAGACCGGGGCCCGGCGGCCGTGGTGGACCCGACGGCGGTCGGCGGCGCGGCGCATCTGGGCCGCCATCTTGTCGACGGCCAGGTCGAGGGCCCCCATCTGGTGGTCGGCCGCCGCCTCGGCGCGGATCACGGGGCCCTTGGAGAACGCGGTCAGCTCGAGGTGGATGGACTTGTCCTGCTGGCGCGGGTTGGGTTCGCAGTCGACCTCGACGTGGACTCGCTGGATCCGGTGGTCGTGCTTCTCGAGCCGAGCGAGCTTCTCTGAGCAGTGGGTGCGGAACGAGTCCGTGATCTCGCAGTGACGCCCGGTGACGACAACATCCATGGTGACCTCCAGCTAGCGATGGTGTGCTCGGTCGACCGGTGGGACCGGCCGACCGCACCCGTGGGGTGGGTGTGGAGGAGTCCGTCCGGCCGACCTGGTCTTCGACCCCACAACCGCCTGCTGAGGCTCTCGCGGCTCAGTGCCACTACTGGCCTTCTCCCGACACCCCGAGGGGCAGGCCGCATCTGACGGCCGGGACGGGGCAGGACTTACTACTAAGCCGCACCGTGATCCCCGCGCAGAACGCGGGTTACGTGGACCGCTTTGCCTGCGACTGGCATCGGCTTGCCGGCCCGGGCGAGTACCCGGGACGACGCAACCACGGACCCGGACGGACTCCATGACATGACGTTAGTGGGTGGCAGGGGGTGACGGAACCTCTGCGCCTGAGGAAACGCCGTGAACCCCGAGGTGGGACTCCCCCGCCGGTGAGCGGCGGGCGGTGGCCGCCACCACCGCCACCGCGAGCGCCTCGACCCCGACGGCCGCCAGGGCCCGCTGCGCCTCGCGGGCCGTGCTGCCGGTCGTGAGGACGTCGTCGCACACGACCACGTGGGCCGCGGTGCCGCGGCGTGCCCACCTGCGCAGCTCTCGCGGGCGCACCGCCATCGACCCGGCGAGGTTGGCCCGGCGCTGGACGACGTCGAGGCCGGCCTGGTCGACGACCCCGGGTCGCGAGCGCAGCAGCGGGGCGACCGACACCCCGGCGCCCAGCACCCTGGCGGCCGACCGGGTCATCGCGAGCGTCGGGTCGTGCCCGCGGGCGCGGACCGTCGAGGGACGCGACGGCACCGGCACGAGCAGCACCGGGCCGACGGGGCCGCCCGGCGACACCAGGCCGGCGAACGCCGCGGCGACCGAGCGGGCCAGCAGCCGGCCCAGGACCGGGGTCAGCGCCAGCATCCGGTGCTCCTTGTGGCTGAGCACCAGCGACCGGGCCAGACCCTCGTACGCCGTCACCGCGAACGGCGTCACCAGGCCGGGTGGGGGCGGGCTCGGCCAGCGCGGCGTCGCGTCGGACGGCAGCGCGGCGCGGCAGGCCGGGCAGACCAGGCGCCCCGGGACGGAACAGCCCAGGCAGCTGCCGCCGAGCAGCAGGTCGACGGCCGCGTCACGCACGCCGCCCGTCTCGCGTCCGGTCACCACGAGACGATCGCACCAGGAAACGCCGCGGCCCGCCAGCGCTCCGACCCGGCCTGTGGACGAGCGCCGCGGGCCGGGCTCAGCCGGCGTAGGTGATGCTGGTGGCCGCCTCGCCGACGAAGCCGTAGGAACCGCCGTTGGTGACGTCGACGATGTTGTCGGGGGTCACGACGTAGAGCGGCAGGTCCTCGACCGGGGAGCCGGCCAGGCCGGTGACGGGTCCTGGCACCGGCGTCGGCAGCGACTCGGCGTTGCTCGCCGAGCCGTCGACGCCGATGGTGCGCACGGCGTAGAGCTTGCCGGCCTCGACGGGCGTGAGCAGGGCCAGGGTGGTCGGGGAGGTCCAGGCGATGTCGTCGATGCGCAGGGTCGGGCTGGCGTCGACCTCGACGAGCTCGGTGCTGCGCACGCGGACGACGGCGCCGAGCCCGTCGACCTCGACGCGCCCGACGCGCAGCTCGTCGCCGGTCCGGTCGCGGACGACCGCGACGAAGCGGGTGCCGTCACGTGAGACCAGGAAGGAGCGGACGTCGGACCCGCTCACGCCCGACACCGCGACCACCCGGTCGACCCCGTCGACCACGACGTGGACCGACGCACCGGACGGGGTGCGGTCGACGACCCAGATCCGGTCGGCGAAGTCCCAGGCCGGGGGCAGCAGGTCGGTGCCGCGGAGCACCACGTCGGCGCGGGCCCCGGCGGCGGTGCTCCCACGGGCCGCGTTGAGGTCGCCGACGAGCAGCCTGCGGCCCTCCACGCCGACCCCGGCGACCAGGGTGCCGTCGAGGTTGGGCGTGGCGGCGCGCACCGGGGCCGCACCGGTGCCGAAGACCCCGCTCACCGGTTGCAGCTCGTTGCCCTCGCGGACGGCGAGCCGCCGGTCGCGCACCGCGAAGAGCTGCTGGGTGGGGTCGGGCCCGTTGGGCCCGTAACGGGCGGCCTCCTCGACGGCGTACAGCTGGTCGCCGTCGGGCCCGAGCACCGGCGCGCCACCGAGGGTGACCCGCACGGCACGGATCTCGGGCTGCTGGCGCAGGGTCCAGGCGAGCTGGGCCAGCAGCCGTTCCGCAGCGGGGCTGCTGATCGAGCTGGCCTCACCGCCCAGGTCGATGTCGGCGACGCCGTCGGGCGAGATGGCCACCGAGGGCCGGGGGTCCAGGCCCGTCGGGACGTAGGACCTCGTGAGCATCGACAGGTAGCCGCCGGGTCCCTCGATCAGCCGGCTGACCAGCGTGGCCGGCAGCTCCTTGCCCCGGGGCACGTAGACCGGCTGCGGCACCAGGATCCGACCGCTGGGGTCGAAGTAGAACAGCGAGGCGGGCCGGAACCGCTGGGTGAACCACTTGCGCGGCACGACCAGGGCGTCGGGCGGGTTGGTGATGCGGTACTCGTTGTCCTGGACCGTCAGGTCGAAGCGCAGCACGTCGCTGCCGTTGCCGAGCCGGCCGACGTAGCCGCCGGAGCGGTCGAGCCGCTCGGCGTCGACCAGCTGCACCGACACGCGCAGCCGGTCGTCGCGGGGCTGGCGGGCATCGGCGTAGGTGATGGTGCCGTCGCCGGGCTCCCACTCGGACGCCGCCGGCGTCGAGAGGAAGAGCTTGGCGACGTCGAGGCGGATCGGGGACGCGGTCATGGCGTCGAGGAACCCGCCCACGACCGCGCTCGGGCTCATCCCCGGGACCGGCGGGGCCGGGTTGATGTCGCTGGCGCGCTCGTCGTCGACCGAGGACCGCGCGCCCGCGTCGACCACCGGCCCCGACTCGGGCAGGCTCGTGCAGCCGGCCAGCACCACCCCCAGCAGGAGCAGCACGGGCACGGCCTGGCCCCGTCGTCGCGTCGACCTCATCGCCGCACCTGCGGGCCGCCGGGCCGGGCGTCGGGCGCCGCGGGGACGGCCGGCCCGGCCGACCCGGCCGGGGTGGGGACGACGGGGGCCACGGGGGCCTTTGCGGCGCCGGGGGCCTCGGAGGCCGGGTCGCGCGCGACGGTGGGAGAGGCGGCCGCGGGATAGCTGCCGAGGACGGCGGCGTCCTCGGGCTGCAGCGGCAGCGGGCTGCGCCGCAGCGCGAAGCCGGCACGACGCGGCAGCGTCAACCGGAACTGGGCGCCGCCGCCGGGGCGGCCCCACGCCTGCAGCCACCCCCCGTGCAGGTGGGTGTCCTCGAGGGCGATCGACAACCCGAGACCGGTGCCCCCGCTGGTGCGGGCCCGGGCCGGGTCGGCGCGCCAGAACCGGTTGAACACCATCGCCGACTCCCCCGGCTCCAGACCGATGCCGTAGTCGCGGACCGCGACCGCCGAGGCGTCGTCGTCGACGCCGAGCCGCACCACGATGCCGGGCTCGCGGCCACCGACGGCGGCGTGGTCGATGGCGTTGGTGACCAGGTTGCGCACGATCCGCTCGACCCGTCGGGCGTCGGCCTCGGCGAGGCAGGGCCGGTCGGCGTCCTCGACGAAGACCCGGACCCCGCGCTGCTCGGCCAGGGCCCGGGTCGAGTCGACCACCCGGCGTACGACGTCGCCGAGGTTGACGTCCTCGAGGTCGAGCACCGCCGCGCCGGCGTCGAAGCGGCTGATCTCGAGCAGGTCGGCGAGCAGGGTCTCGAAGCGGTCGAGCTCGGTCTGCAGGAGCTCGGCGGCGCGGGCGGTGCCGGGGTCGAAGTCGCCGCGGGCGTCGTGGAGCACGTCGCCGGCCATCCGGACGGTCGTGAGCGGCGTGCGCAGCTCGTGGGACACGTCGGAGACGAACCGGCGCTGCACACGGCTGAGCTCCTCGAGCTGGCGGATCTGGCGCTGCAGGTTGCTGGCCATCTGGTTGAACGAGATCGCCAGGCGCGCGACGTCGTCCTCGCCCTTGACCTGCAGCCGCTCCTGCAGCCGTCCGGCGGCCAGCCGCTCGGCGACCTGGCGGGCCAGCCGCACCGGGGTGACGACCTGGCGGGTCACCAACCAGGTCAGCCCGGCGACCAGCACGAGCAGCAGGACGGCGGCCGTGAGCAGCGCCTGGGTGACCAGGTCGAGGGTCTCCTGCTCCTCGTCGAGGGGGTAGAGCAGGTAGATCGCGTAGGTCCGCCCGTCGGCCGGCAGCCGGACCTGGGAGCCGACGGCGATCGCGGGGCGGCCCGTCGTGACGCCGTCGACCTCGGTGACGATCCGGGTGTAGGTCCACGCCGGGGTGGCGCCCACGGTCGACAGACGGCGCTGCAGGGAGCTGGGGACGCTGGCCGACAGGTCGAGTCCCGAGCTGAAGCTCGCGACACCCTCGCCGACCGGGACGCCCTGGTCGACCGGCCCGGCGACGGCGACGCTGTAGCCGCGGGTCTCGGCGCGCTTGATGATCTCGTCGGCGAGCGCCCGTAGCTGCGCCGTGGCGTCCGGGTCGCGGCCCGACACGGTCTCGAGGCGGGCCTCGGCCTCCGTGGTCTCGTTGGAGGCCTCCGCGAGCACGGTGGCGACCCGGCTGTCGAGCAGGCCGTCGCGGGTCTCGCGCAGCAGGTACCAGCCCACGGCGCTGATGACGACGGCCGACAGCACCAGGGTGCTCGCGACGACCCGCGCCTGGGTGGACCGGCGCCAGAACGTGAGCGCACGGCGTACGCCGGACGGCAGGCGCGTCCTGCGCCGCGGCCGGTCCACGACCTAGGCCTTGCCGGCCTTGTAGCCGACCCCGCGCACGGTCACGACGATCTCGGGGTGCTCCGGGTCGTGCTCGACCTTGGACCGCAGCCGCTGGACGTGGACGTTGACCAGCCGGGTGTCGGCGGCGTGGCGGTAGCCCCACACCGTCTCGAGGAGCATCTCGCGGGTGAAGACCTGCCACGGCTTGCGCGCCAGGCACAGCAGCAGGTCGAACTCGAGGGGCGTCAGGCTGATCGACGCGCCGTCGCGCGTGACCGAGTGGCCGTCGACGTCGATCTCGAGGTCGCCGATCGTCAGCGTCTCCTGCTGGCCCGGGTCGCCCTGCTCGTTGCGCCGCACCCGGGCGCGGATCCGGGCGACGAGCTCCTTGGGCTTGAACGGCTTGACGACGTAGTCGTCGGCGCCGGACTCGAGGCCAACCACGATGTCGACGGTGTCGCCCTTGGCGGTGAGCATGACGATGGGGACCCCGGACTCGGCCCGGATCTCCTTGCACACGTCGATCCCGTCGCGCCCCGGGAGCATCAGGTCGAGCAGCACCACGTCGGGGCGGTAGTCGCGGAACGCCGCGAGCGCCTGGTCGCCGCGCGCGACGGTCTGGGAGTCGAAGCCCTCCTGGCGCAGCACGATGGACAACATCTCGGACAGCGCGGCGTCGTCGTCGACGACGAGCACGCGACCGTTGGTCGCCAGGGCGCTCGCCGGTTCACTCATGCCGTCCATTGTGTCAGCCGCCTCACGAACGCGAGAACGCCACCACGGTGACCGTGGTGGCGTTCTCGTCCTACGCGGTGATCGTCCTACTCCGACACGGCGGGTGCCCCGTCCGGTCACCCGGCGCCCCTACCCGTGCGGGAGGTGACCACACGGCGCACGGAGCGACCAATCGACTCAGTAGCGGTAGGTCTCGGGCTTGTAGGGCCCGGCCGCGTCCAGGCCGAGGTAGCCGGCCTGGGTGTCGCTGAGGGTGGTCAGCTTGACGCCGAGGGCGTCGAGGTGGAGGCGGGCGACCTCCTCGTCGAGGTGCTTGGGCAGCACGTAGACGCCGACCGGGTACTGCTCGGTCTTGGTGAAGATCTCGATCTGCGCCAGCACCTGGTTGGTGAAGGACGTCGACATCACGAACGACGGGTGGCCCGTGGCGTTGCCGAGGTTCATGAGGCGACCCTCGGACAGCACGATGATGGCCTTGCCGTCGTCGAACGTCCACAGGTCGACCTGCGGCTTGACGGTCTTGCGCACGGCGACACCCTCGGCCTCGAGGCCGGCCATGTCGATCTCGTTGTCGAAGTGACCGATGTTGGCGACGATCGCGTTGTGCTTCATCGCGCGCATGTGGTCGACGGTGACGACGTCGCGGTTGCCGGTGGCGGTGACGATGATGTCGGCGGTCGGCAGGGCCTCCTCGAGCGTGGTGACCTGGTAGCCGTCCATCGCCGCCTGGAGCGCGCAGATCGGGTCGATCTCGGTGACGATGACGCGGGCGCCCTGGCCGCGCAGGGACTCCGCGGAGCCCTTGCCGACGTCGCCGTAGCCGCAGACGACCGCGACCTTGCCGCCGATGAGGACGTCGGTGGCGCGGTTGATGCCGTCGATGAGCGAGTGGCGGCAGCCGTACTTGTTGTCGAACTTCGACTTGGTGACCGAGTCGTTGACGTTGATGGCGGGGAAGAGGAGCGACCCCTCCTTCATCATCTCGTAGAGACGGTGGACACCGGTGGTGGTCTCCTCGGTGACGCCCTTGATCGAGTTGGCGATCGGGCCCCAGTAGTCCTTCTTCTCGGCCAGCACGCTGTTGAGGACCTCGAAGATGATCCGCTGCTCGGTGCTCTGGGCGGTGGCCGGGTCGGGCGCCGCGCCGGTCTTCTCGGCCTGGACACCGAGGTGCACCAGCAAGGTGGCGTCGCCACCGTCGTCGAGGATCATGTTGGGCAGCTCGTCGCCCCAGTCGAGGATCTGCTGGGTGCACCACCAGTACTCCTCCAGCGTCTCGCCCTTCCAGGCGAAGACGGGGGTGCCGGTGGGGTTGTCGACGGAGCCCTCGGGGCCGACGACGACCGCGGCGGCGGCGTGGTCCTGGGTCGAGAAGATGTTGCACGAGGCCCAGCGGCACTCAGCACCGAGCGCGGTCAGCGTCTCGATGAGGACGGCGGTCTGGATCGTCATGTGGATCGAGCCGACGATGCGGGCGCCGGCGAGGGGCTTGGAGTCGCCGAAGCGCTCACGCATCGCCATGAGGCCGGGCATCTCGTGCTCGGCGAGCTTGATCTCGGTGCGACCGAAGTCGGCAAGGGAAAGGTCTGCGACCTTGTAGTCCATCAGGTGTCTCCTCAGGAGAGTGCTGAGCTGGCGTCTGCGTCGCGCATCTGCGCGTTCGTCGGGATCTCCCACGCGACGGTCTCAGAGTAGGACAGCGCCAGGGTCAGTGGGGAATCCCCGGAAGGGTTGTGCCTCAGTGGGCGCCGGGGTCGTCGACCGACGACGCCGCACCGGTCGGGAGCACGTGCATCACGGCGACGACGACGGCACCGACGACCAGCCCGACCACGGCCGACAGCGCGGTGTTGACCAGCCACCCGACCACGCCGCCGACCGACTCGAGCGCGTGCGCGGCCTCCTCCTCGAGGTGGTGCACGACGTCGTAGGGCCCGTCGAGGCCTAGCTCGTGGAGCTGGACGACGAGGATGTGGCCGCCCACCCAGAGCATCGCGGCCGTGCCGACGACCGAGATCACGGCCAGCAGCCCTGGCATGGCGCGCACGAGCGCGAGCCCCACCCGTCGGGCGGCGGCCGACGGGCGCTGGGCCAGGGACAGGCCCACGTCGTCCATCTTCACGATCAGGGCGACGACGCCGTAGACCAGCACCGTGATGCCGAGGGCCACGACCGCGAGGATCACGGCGCGCGAGACGAACGGCTCGTCGATCACCTCGTTGAGGGCGATCACCATGATCTCGGCGGAGAGGATGAAGTCGGTGCGGATCGCTCCGGCCACTATGGTCCTCTCCTGCTCCGGCGTGATCTCGGCCGACCCGCCGCCGGCCTCCGGGGGGTGCCCGCTGACGCGCTCCCAGATCTTCTCGGCGCCCTCGTAGGCCAGGAACGTGCCGCCGCACACGAGGATCAGCGGCAGCACCCAGTCGGGGGCGAACTGGCTGAGCAGCAGCGCCGCGGGGAGGATGAGCACGAGCTTGTTGCGCAGGGAGCCGACGGCGATCTTCTTGATGATCGGCAGCTCACGCTGCGCGGCGACGCCCTGGACGTACTGCGGGGTCACGGCCGTGTCGTCGACGACGACCCCGGCGGCCTTGGCGCTGGCGCGGCCGGCGGCCGCCGCGATGTCGTCGGTCGAGGCGGCGGCCAGGCGCGCGAGCGCGGCGATGTCGTCGAGGAGTCCGAACAGCCCAGCGCTCACCCGCCTCAGCCTAGACGAGTCGTCGCGAGCTCCTGCGGCCCCCGTGACCCCTCGGACGTCGGCACTGCGACGCCACGGGACGTCGCCCGCCACCAGCCGACCGGGTCGACGCACGGCCCGAGCACCCGGACGGCCGGACGCGAAGCCAGCGCGAGGGCGAGCACGACCGCCGCGGCCACGACCACCGGCCGGCCCGCACCGGGGTGCGCGGTCGTCCAGCCGAACAGCCCGGCGGCGTCGACGCCGCGCACCACGAAGCCGTGCACCAGGTAGACGACCATCGTGGCCGACCCCATGCGGGCGAAGCGGCCACCGGTGCGCGGCACCAGCGACAGGAAACCAAGCGCGCAGCCCAGGGCGAGCACCAGCAGCGTGCCGCGCACCGCGGCGCCCTCGCCGAGGCCGGCGCCCAGCACGTCGTAGGGCCGGAAGTAGAGCCACCACCAGGTGCCCGCCCACGAGTCGAGGCCGCGCGCGAGCAGGAGCGTCAGCAGCAGGAACCCGAGCCCGGCCTGCCGGGCGGCGCCGGACCGCAGGCGCTCGACGTGCTCGGGGGTGGCCACCAAGCCCAGGACGAAGAACGGCAGCATCCCCAGGACCCGCGACAGGCTGAGGTAGGGCACGTCGACCAGCCCACCGAGCACGCTGGTCGCGACGGACGCGCCGATCGCCACGCCGGCCGGGACCGCGAGGAAGGCCGGGGCCGCGAGCCGCCAGGCGACCAGGGCCACGAGGTACCACAGCGGCCACAACGGCTCGAGGAACGGGTGCTCGGGTGCCGACCAGCCGATGCCGACCTGGAACCACGCCAGCGCCGCCTGGTAGAGCACGAACGGGACGACGAGCGTGGTGAGCGTGGCCCGCAGCCGGCGCGACGACCAGTCGAAGGAGCGCGAGAAGTAGCCGCTGACCAGGATGAAGGCCGGCATGTGCCACACGTAGAGGAAGTCGTAGAGCCAGCTGTCGGTCGTCGAGTCCGGCAGCAGCAGGCTCCACGCGTGGCCCACGACGGCGAGGGTCACCAGGGCCATCTTGGCGTTGTCGAACCAGGGGTCCCGAGAAGGCATCTGCCGCACGCTAACCAGCGCCAGCGGACCCGGCCAATCGTCCGGTTGTCCGACGACGGGCCCGCGAGCGGCGTCGCCCGACCGGTCAGTCGTCGACCAGGCCCAGGCGGAGGTACTCCGCCGCGTAGGTGCCGGTGAGCAGCAGCGAGGCGTAGCGGGCGACCTCACCGGCGGCGTCGGAGGTCACCGTCTCGACCCGGACGCCGCGTGCGGCGGCCGCGGCCTGCAGGCGACCGCGGTGCTCACGCACGACCGGGTCGTCGGCGCCGTCGTCGAGGACCACGAGCACCGGGCGCAGGTCGCCCGACCCCCCGCTCTCGGCGAACGGGTCGTCGAAGACGTCACGCTGCCGGGTCGCCTCGATGACCGGCAGCAGGTGCTCGGCGTCGCCCGCGAGCGCGGTGCGCCCGCTCGAGCGCCGGATCGACTCCGCGACCCGGCGCGCCGCGCGGGCGGCCAGGACCGACCCGCCCCACACGAGCGGGTTGGCGTCGGCCAGGCAGATCGCGAGCATCTTGGCCGGGTTGATCGAGATGTCACGGTGCGGCGAGCACGCCAGGGCGACCGCGTCGAGCGCCTCGGCGACGGTGTCGGCCTCGGCCTCGGGGCCGAGCCCGACCTGGTGGAGGTAGGACAGCATCACGACGGCGGTCGCGAGCTGGTCGTCGGTGACCGTGGGCAGCACGGTGGTCCAGCGGCCCTGGGCGTGCTCGGCGACCATCGAGGTCGGCGGGCAGGCCACGACGACCTGGCACCCGCGGCGTACGGCCTCGGCGACGGCGGAGGCGGCGCCGGAGTCGGAGCCGACCGGGGCCAGCACGACGACCAGGTCGAGGCTGCCGGCCCAGCCGGGCAGCGCGGGTCCGGGCCAGGCCACGAACGGCACCGGGCAGAAGGGCTCGAGGACCGCGCGCAGCAGCCGGGAGTCGGGACCCGCGGCGATCACGGCCCGCGGCCGCGCCTCCTGGGCCCGGGTGACGCCGATCGCGGTCGCCTCGGCCGCTCCCCCGGCCTCGCGGCGCACGCGGGCCCCGGACTCGGCGAGCGTGCGCAGCCGCAGGTCGGCCGCCCCGAGGGCGACCTCGTCGTCGAGACGGGACTCGTCGAACCAGCTCAAGGCTTGCGAGCCTCGTCGACGAGCAGGACCGGGATGTCGTCGCGCACCGGGTAGGCCAGTCCGCACGACTGGCACACCAGCTCGCCGGCCCCGTCGTGCTCGACGAGCGCGAGCTCGCCACGGCAGTCGGGGCACACGATGATCTCGAGCAGTGCGGGATCGATTCCGGACATCAACTTCCTCCACGGATCAGGGCGAGCACGTCGTCGCGCACCGCCGTCATGGTCGCCTCGTCCTGGCCCTCCACGTTGAGGCGCAGCAGCGGCTCGGTGTTGGACGAGCGTACGTTGAACTGCCAGTCCGCGTGGCTGACGGTGAGCCCGTCGAGGTGGTCGGTGGTGACGCCCTCACGCGTGCCGTACGCCGCCTCGATGGCGGCGGTGGTCGCCGCCGCGTCGGACACCGTGCTGTTGATCTCGCCCGACAGCGGGTAGCGCTCGTAACGCGCGAGCAGGTCGCTGAGCGAGCCGTCGTGGCCCGACAGCGCCGCGAGCGCGTGCAGCGCGGCGAGCATGCCCGAGTCGGCGCGCCAGAAGTCGCGGAAGTAGAAGTGGCCGCTGTGCTCGCCGCCGAAGATCGCGTCGGTCTCGGCCATCGTGGCCTTGATGAAGGAGTGCCCCACGCGAGTGCGGACCGGGGTGCCGCCGAGCTCGGTCACGAGCTCGGGCACGGCCCGGCTGGTGATGAGGTTGTGGATCACGGTCGCGCCGGGGTCCTTGGCGAGCTCGCGCTCGGCGATCAGCGCGGTGAGGGTCGAGGGCGACACGGCGCGTCCGCGCTCGTCGACGAGGAAGCACCGGTCGGCGTCGCCGTCGAACGCGAGCCCGATGTCGGCGCCCTCCTCGAGCACCTTGGCCTGCAGGTCGACGAGGTTGTCGGGCTCGATCGGGTTGGCCTCGTGGTTCGGGAAGCTGCCGTCGAGCTCGAAGTAGAGGGGCACCAGCTCGACGTGGTCGCCCAGGCGGCCGAAGACCGCGGGGGCGGTGTAGCCGGCCATGCCGTTGCCGGCGTCGGCGACGACCTTCAGCCGGCGACCGCCGACCGGGGCGAGCGAGACGAGGTGGGCGGCGTACGCCTCGAGCACGTCGTGCTCGGTGATGGAGCCGCTGCGGGTGGGCGCCGCGAAGTCGCCGGACAGCACCAGGTCGCGGATGTCGGCCAGACCGGTCTCGAGCCCGATCGGGGTGGCGAGTGCACGGCACATCTTGATGCCGTTGTACTGCGCCGGGTTGTGGCTGGCGGTGAACATCGCGCCGGGCATCGCGAGGTGGCCGGAGGCGAAGTAGAGCTGGTCGGTCGAGGCGAGCCCGATCATCGTGACGTCGGCCCCGGCCTGGGTGGCCCCGTCGGCGAAGGCACCGGCCATGCCCGGCGAGCTTGGGCGCATGTCGTAGCCGACGACCACCTCGGCCGCGCCGACGACCTCGACGAACGCCCGCCCGGTCGCGCGGGCGAGCTCCTCGTCGAGCTGGTCGGGCACCGTGCCCCGGACGTCGTAGGCCTTGAAGATGGCGCGGACGGTGGCGGGATCGAGAGCCATGACGACGACCCTAGTGGGCCCGGGCCCGGAGCCGGTGGTCAGCCGGTGGTCGGCCGGTGGTCAGGTGGGCGGTTAGTCGGTCGTCAGCACGCGCAGGTGGCCGCGGCGGGAGGTCTCGCGCCCGGTCTCGTCGGCCGGGGCAGGCCGGGGCGCGGCGAGCGGACGGCCGGCCTCGCGGACGGCGTCGGCGAGCGCGAGCAGGTCGTCGTGGTTGGGGCCGCGGTCGTGCAGGTCGGTCGCCAGGCGCAGCACCTCCCACCCGCGCGGGGCCGAGAGCCGTTCGCTGTGGACGGCGCACAGGTCGTAGGCGTGGGGCTCGGCGTAGGTCGCGAGCGGGCCCAGCACCGCGGTCTGGTCGGCGTAGACGTAGGTGAGGGTCTGCACCGCGGGGCGGCCGCAGGGGGTGCGCGAACAACGGCGGAGACTCACGAGGGTGACCGTACCCGTCTGCGGCCCCCGCGGCGCCTAGGCTCGCGGTCGTGGTGCAGCACGAGGAACCCGGCCGGCGTCGTCGTCGTACCCGCGACCGGCGCGACCGGGGCATGCGGGGGCCCGCGGTGGTCCCCCGCGACCCGCGCACCCCCGAGCTGCGGACGGCGCGCGACCGCTTCGACGACCTGGTCCTCTCGGTGGTCGCCGACATCGAGGAGCGCTGGCAGGAGCACCTCGGCCTGGTGGAGTACGCCGTCGAGGACACCCCGCAGGTCCCCGACGACTGGGACGCAGGCACGGTGCCGTTGTCGTCGCTGGTGCGCGGCTCGGGGGCCCGGCCGTCGCGGCTGGTGGTCTTCCGCCGGCCGATCGAGCACCGGTGCTCCTCGCGCAGCGACCTCGAGGCGATGGTGCTCACGGTGGTCGTCGAGCAGGTCGCCGAGCTGCTCGGGGTCGCCCCCGAGGTCGTCGACCCGCGGGTGGCCGACGACGAGGACTGACCCCGCTGCCCCCGCTGCCCCCGCCAGCCCCGCCGGCCCTCGGTAGCCTGCTGCGGTGACGCACCCCCAGGTCCAGCACCCCCCGGTCGACCCGCCCAAGGTGGTGAGCCGCGCCGCCGTGATGCGACAGCTCTGCCGGCTCTACCCGCAGGCGCGCTACCTCGAGGTCGGGGTGTGGCGCGGGGTCACCTTCGACAAGGTGCCCGCGGCCCGCAAGGTCGCCGTCGACCCGGTCTTCAAGCTGGACCCGCCGCACCACGAGCGCGACGAGCCCGGCACGGAGTTCCACGAGGTCACCAGCGACGACTACTTCGCCCGGGTCGTCGGGCGCGACGAGCAGTTCGACGTGGTGTTCCTCGACGGCCTGCACGTCTACGAGCAGACGCTGCGCGACCTGATGAACACCCTCGACCACCTGGCCCCCCGTGGGGTCGTCGTCGTCGACGACACGCACCCCCCGACCCACCTGGCCGCGCTGCCCGACCGCGCGGAGCACTTCGCGGTGCGCGACTACCTCGGCGAGACCGACAAGCGCTGGATGGGCGACATCTACAAGCTGGTGTGGTTCGTGCAGACGTTCTGCCCGCACCTGACCTACCGCACGATCGCCGACAACCACGGGCAGACGGTCCTGTGGCGCAAGTCCCGCACCGACGTCCCCGAGCGCTCGTTGCGCGAGGTCGCCGACCTGGGCTTCGAGCAGATGGTGGTGGCCGAGGACGTGCTGCAGCTGCGGCCGTGGCACGAGATCCGTCGCGAGCTGCGTCGCGACCTGGGCCTGTGACCGGCGGCCACGAGGTGCGACCCGGTCCGGGCTGGGCCCTGCCGACCTTCCCGCACGACCCGGTCGAGGGTCCGCCGGAGCTGACCGAGGTCCCCGGCGCGATCCTCACCCGGGTCCGGCGCGGCGACCTGCGCACCATCGTCGAGCCCACCCGGTGGATCCGCGGTGCCGTCCACGACGCCGAGGGGCGACTGGTGGTCTCGTCGCAGAAGATCGGCGGCCTGGTGGGGGCGCAGGTCGCCCAGGCCGACCCGGCGCGGGTGCCGCCGCGCCAGCAGGCAGGCGCCCGGCGTCTCGAGGGCACCTGGCTCTACGGCGGCCACTGGACCCAGCACTTCGGCCACTTCTTCGCCGAGACCCTCACGACGCTGTGGCCCGAGGGCCCCCAGGTCGCCGGCGTCTCGGGCATCGTCTTCCACAACTTCATGAGCCGCTTGCGCGGTGTCTCGGACTGGCAGACCGAGCTGCTCGACCTGGCCGGCTGGGGCGGTGTGCCATTCGAGGTGATCGAGGACGAGAACCTCGTGGCCGAGCGGTTGCTCGTGCCCGGACGCGGCATCGTCGTCAACGGCTGGGCGTGGGAGCAGGCCCGCACGGTCTGGCGCCGCATGGCCGCGGCCGCCGGCGGACGCCTCGACCTCGACCCCGACGGGGACCGGGTCTTCGTGACCCGCACCGCGTTCAACCGCGCTCGTCGCGCCGAAGGCCGGCCCACCCGCACCGACGAGGCCCACGACCTCGCCCTGGACTCGGCCTTCGCCGGCGCCGGCTTCCGGGTCGTGGCGCCCGAGTCGCTCGGGGTCGCCGAGCAGCTCCGGCTCGCCGCCGGCGCGTCGGTGTTGGCCGGGTGCGCCGGCTCGGCGCTGCACCTGTCGGCGTTCGCCCCGGCCGGGGCGCGGGTCGTCGAGCTCGGCGACTCGCGCTCACCCGACGTCCAGGTCCCGACGCAGCGCGTCATCGACCGCGTCTGCGAGCACCCCTCGGCGTTCGTCCCCTACGACGTGCCGACCGCGGCCCTGCCGGGGGTGCTGGCCGACCTCGGCCTGTGAGGAGCCCCGCTGCTGCCGCTAGGGCGGGCCGACGCGCACGTCGGGCACCAGGCCGGTGGTGACGGGCGCGCGCAGCCGCACGACGGTGGCCCCGCCGTCGGAGACGACGAGCACGACCGCGGCCACGGACGTGCGTGCGGGGGTGACCGTGACCAGACGCGTTCCGTCGGGCAGGGCCACGGTGTCGGCGCGCCCGGGTGCCACCTCGACGCGCTTGTCCTGCAGCACGGTGCCGTCGGCCTTGCGGGCCACGACGGTGACCACGCCGGGGGCGTCGGCGTCACCGAGGAGCAGGCCCTTGCCGCCGTCGGGCAGCACGGCGGTGCCGGCACCGGCCAGCGGGGCGACCGGGACCGCCGTGGCGAGGTCGCCCTTGACGAACATGGACAGGCTCGCGGTGGTGGCGACGGTGGAGTCGACCTGCAGCCCGACCGCCTGGCCGTCGCCGGTGCCGGCGGCGCGCAGCACCTCCGCGACCGGGACGACGACCACGCTCTGCGGCGGTAGGTCGACGGCGTCGAGCCCGCGGGGCTCGAACACCGCGTCGCGCGTCACCAGGGAGACCGTGGCGCGTCCCTGGGACGTGGTGGGGTTGGCCAGCACGAGCGTGCGTGGACCCGAGCCGCTGGGGATGCCGAGCACCAGGTTGCTCGTCGCGGGCGCGGCCTGCGAGGCCAGCCCGTCGTCGCCGGTACGGCCGCCACCCAGGCCCCGGACGGTGTCGCGCACGCTGGCGGCGATGCGGCCGCGGACCACGGTCACGTGGAGCGCGAGCTCGTCGCGCCGGGGCAGGATCTCGGCGAGGGGCAGCGAGCGCGACGCCCCGCCCTCGACGGTCACCCCGAGCAGCTGCGGGGCGTCGACGACGCCGTCGGCCCCCAGGACGGTGACGTCGACGACGGCGCGCCCCTCGTCGGGGTTGACCAGCTGCAGGATCGAGCGGTGCTTGGCCCCGGCGCCGACCCCGGTGAACCACTGGTCGAACACGGGGGGTCGGCAGTCGAAGCTGGCCAGCGGCGCTGAGAAGCGGCCCGCGACCAGTCCAGGGGCCAGGGCACCCTCGCCGGTGACCACGACGGCGCGCTGGTCGACCGGGACCGTGGTGGTGGCCCCGGGGGCGACGTCGACGGCCTCGGGGTCACTGCCGCCGGCGCGGACGTCGACCTGGCCCGAGACCCCCGACGTCGAGGTCACGAGCACGTCGCTGCCCCCGGCCGGGCACACGACGCTCGCCCGGGTCAGCGGCGTCTCCTCGGGCGGGGCGCCCTCGCGGGCCCGGGTGGTGCCGGTGTCGACGAGCAACGCGGCGAGGAGCGCGAGCAGCGGGATGACGACCGCCGCGACGGTGGTGACGTCGAGACGGGCGCGCTTGACGCGCGCGGTGCGGGACGAGCTCACGGTTGCCTCCGCGATCGCAGGGTCGGCGCCGCGAGCACGAGGACGACGAGGAGCACGAGACCCTGGACGAGCAGCAGGACGACGCGCAGCCACGAGGTGCCGTCACCGGCGACGGCGTCGGGGTCGAGCGGCCGGTCGACCTGCCAGGCGCGGCTGCCGGGACTCGAGCTGGCCTGGACGAGACCGGACGCGGCGTCGAGGGCGGCCGCGACCGCGCCGTCGGCCGGCGACGGCAGCAGCACGTACTCGACACCGAGGTCGCCGAGGCGGTCGACCACCTCGGGGGTGGGCCGCGCGACCAGGGCGCGGATGGTCGCGGTCACGTCGGGGTCGGCGTCGGTGAGAGCGACCACCTCGTCCTCGCCGACGGTCAGGCCGTCGCCGCGACGCACGGTGTAGGTGATCGAGTCGATGACGCTGCCGCGCACGACCAGGACGCCGTGCTCGGGGCCGGTCACGGAGCGCTGCACCATGTAGGCGGGCACGAGGCCCTCGCCGGCGGAGGTCAGCTGGTCGTCGGCCGTGGCCCACCACACCGCGCCCGCGACGGGGACGACGAGGGCCGCGACGGCGCCGACCGCGGCCAGGACGCGCACGGGAGCCGACACGCGGTTGCGCACCGCCCCCTGGGCGCCGAGGACCACGGCGGTGACCAGGGCGGCCTGGGCGACGAGCAAGGGCGCCCCCAGCCCGGCGGGCGTGTCGGTGCCGGCCAGCGCGGTCGTGAGGGGGGCCAGCGCCGCGGCGACCACCGTCGCGACCAGCACGACGAGCCAGCACAAGGTGACCGGGATCCGGCTGGCCCGCGGCAGGAGCGCGAGCAGGGCGAGCACCAGGAGCACGGCCCCGATCCAGGAGGGCGCGCCGAGGTCGCCCAGGCGCCCCAGGACCAGGTCGAGGCGACCGCCGTCGGGCGAGGGCAGTCGACCGGTCTCGAGGACGAGCGCAGCGGCGTGACCCCCGGTGACGGCCGGGACCCACCACGGCGCGTGGAGGACGACGGGCACGGCGAGCGCGGCCGCCGGAGGACCCCACACCCCGGTCGACACGACGGCGGCGCGGGCGACCACGAGTCCGCCGACCAGCACCACGACGACCAGGGCCAGCGCGACCAGCCAGGCCACGGGTGCGAAGGCCGCGACGAGCGCGAGCAGCAGCCCGACCCGCCAGGCGGCGCGCCAGCGCCGATCGGCCTCGGGGTCGACGAAGCCCAGGCAGGCATGGGCCAGCCACGGCAGCAGCGCCCCGGCGACGACCAGGCCCAACCGGCCCTCGCCCCAGGCGCCCGACGTCACCGGGACCAGGGCGTAGGTGGTCGCGCCGCCGACCAGCAGCCAGCGCGGCGCGCCGCGCGGGCTGACCAGGCGGCCGGCGACCCGCAGGAAGCGGAAGGCACCCCACAGCGCGAAGGGCACCGCGAGCACGAGCAGGGCGCTGACGGTCGCCGACGGCCCCAGCACGGTGGCGGCCAGCGCGAGCACGACGACGTACGGCGGGGCCGGCACGTCGGTGCCGAAGGCCAGCGGGTGCCAGGTCTGGTAGTGCAGCGACCACCAGGCGCCGGCGTCGGCCGGCGCCGGCGAGAGCGCGCCGCCGCTGACCTGGCCCAGCGCGGTGCGCGCGGCGACGAGCATGCCGACCACGAGGAGCACGACGACCAGGGCGACGGGGTTGGTGACGAAGCGCGCCACGGCGCCGGTGTCGGCCAGGACGTCCTCGTCCTCGCGGGCCATCCGCTCGGCGCGCAGGCGCGCCGCCGCCTGCGAGGAGGGGTCGAGCTCGGCCGCGGCGACCCGGCGCCGCTCGGCGACGTCGGAAGCCTGGTTGCTGACGGCCGAGACCACGTCGCCGACGAAGTCGAGCCCGTGGCGGTAGGGCAGCCACGCCGGCGGCAGCAGCCGGCCTACGCGCTCGGTGTCGGGGGGTGTCGCCGACGCCGCCTGCCGCTCGCGGCGCTCGCGGCGCCCGGCCAGCACCGCACCGGGCCGGAAGACCACGGTCACCAGCGCCGCGAGGTCGTCGAGGGCCTCGCCCGGTGACCGGACGAGCAGGAAGCCGAGCATCCGCACCAGCGTGCCGAGGCTCAGCCGCAGCACCCGCCAGGGCAGGGACGCGGTGCTGCCGTTGACCAGCAGCGTGTAGAGCGCGGAGCGGCGCTCCTGGTAGTGGGTGTGGCGACCGGTCAGCGGCGTACGCCGCGTGCCCCGGTGGGCGGCCTCGGCGTGGAAGACCACGGCCTGCGGGACCACGAGGCTGGTGTGGCCCGCGGCCGCGGCGCGCCAGCCGAGGTCGAGGTCGTTGCCGAACAGGGGCAGCCGCGGGTCGAAGCCCCCGAGCTCCTCGAGCACCCGACGGCGTACGAGCAGGCCGGCCGAGCTGACCGCGAGGACCTCGCGCTCCTCGTCGTGCTGGCCCTGGTCGTACTCGCCGCGCTCCAGCCCGGTCTCGCGGCGCCCGGTGCCGGAGATCGTGACGCCGACCTCGACCAGACGGCGCAGCGAGGGCCACTCACGGATCTTGGGGCCGAGCAGGTCGACGTCGCGACGCCGCTCGGCGGCCGCGAGCAGGGTGACCAGCGCACCGGGCGCCGGGCGCGCGTCGTCGTGCAGCAGCCACACCCACTCGGCGTCGGGGTGCGCGGCTGCGATCTGCTCCAGGCCCAGCGCGACCGCCGCCGGGAACGCCGTGGCCGAGGTCGCCTCGACCAGGTCGTAGTGGGCCGGCAGCAGGTCGCGGCTGTCGTCCTTGCTGCCGGTGTCGACCGCGACGACCGCGCCCACCGCGGAGCCCTGCTCGGCGATGCCCTCGACCACCCCGGGCAGCCAGCGCGCACCGTCGTGGGTCACGAGCAGCACGACGACGCTCGACTCACCGGGGGCAGACACGGTCGACGACACTATCGGGGCGGTGCGGAGCGGGCCGATTCGTGGCCCGCGGTCGGCGGCAAAAACACGAGGACCCCGACCGTCGTCGGTCGGGGCTCCCTCGTGCTGTGGTGCGGCTGGGTCAGACGACCCTCTTCTTCAGCTTGCGGCGCTCCCGCTCCGACAGCCCGCCCCAGATGCCGAAGCGCTCGTCGTTCATCAGCGCCGACTCGAGGCACTCGTCGCGCACCTCGCACGTGAGGCAGACCTTCTTGGCCTCGCGCGTCGATCCGCCCTTCTCAGGGAAGAACGCCTCGGGGTCGGTCTGCGCGCACAACGCGCGCTCCTGCCACCCTGCTTCGTCTTCGTCTCCTGGGGCTTCCAGGAGGAACAGCTCCCTCATGATGTGACCTCTCGACCCGTCATCGTCCCCCAAACAACATTGTCAGAATTACATGCCTGTCATACCCGGAAGTCAAGCGGAACTCTGATATGCACCACAGATCGCCTCCCCCGGTCCGGACCAGTGGGGACGACCCGGCAGAGTAGGCCTATGTCGATCTCCCAGATCACCGTGCTCTCCGGCGGCATGGGCGGCGCCCGTTTCCTGCAGGGGCTGCTCCACGGCATCGCCTCCGGCTCCCTCCCCGGGGTCGCTCCCGACGCCCGGGTCACGGTCGTCGCCAACACCGCCGACGACCTGTGGATGCACGGCCTCAAGATCTGTCCCGACCTCGACACCGTGATGTACACCCTCGGCGACGGCATCGACCTCGACCGGGGCTGGGGACGTCGTGACGAGAGCTGGAGCGTCAAGGACGAGCTGGCGGCCTACGGCGTCGAGCCGACCTGGTTCGGGCTCGGCGACCGCGACATCGCGACCCACGTGGTGCGCACCCAGATGCTCGACGCGGGCTACTCGCTGTCGGACGTGACGACGGCGCTGTGCAACCGCTGGCTGGCCCCCCGCTACGGCGAGGGCGTGCGCCTGCTGCCGATGACCGACGACCGGGTCGAGACCCACGTCGCGATCGCCGACGAGACGACGCCGAGCGGACGTCGGGTCGTGCACTTCCAGGAGTACTGGGTGCGCCTGCGTGCCGCGGTGCCGGCCGAGGCCGTCGTCGTGGTGGGCCTCGAGTCCAGCACCCCCGCGCCCGGGGTCGTCGACGCGATCACCGACGCCGACCTGGTCGTGCTGCCGCCGTCCAACCCCGTGGTGTCGGTCGGCACCATCCTCGGCGTCCCCCGCGTCCGCGAGGCGCTGCGGGCGACCCGCGCGCCGGTGGTCGGCCTGTCCCCCATCGTGGGCGGCACCCACGTGCGCGGCATGGCCCACCAGATGCTGACGTCGATCGGGGTCGAGGTCAGCGCCGGGGCGGTCGGCCTCCACTACGGGTCCCGCTCGACCGGCGACGACGGCGTCCTCGACGGCTGGCTGGTCGACGATCGCGACGCCGACCAGGTCGACCGGGTGCGCGCCGGCGGCCTGGCGTGCGCCGCCGTGCCGCTGATGATGAGCGACGTCGACGCGACGGCCGCCATGGCGGCGGCCGCCATCACCCTCGTGACGGGTGCCGGCGCGGGCGGCGACGAGTGACGGTCAGCGCGACGGCACCCGACGGGGTGCCGGAGATCGGGCCGGAGGACGACCTCGTCGCAGCCCTGCTGCCCCTGGTCGACCTCGCCGACGGCGACGTGGTCGTGGTCACGAGCAAGGTCGTCAGCAAGTCCGAGGGCCGCGTGGTCAACGGCGCCCGCGAGGACCACCTCGCCGCCGAGACCGCGCGGGTGGTCGCCCGCCGGGGCCCCACGACCATCGTGCGCACCCGCCACGGGCTCACCCTGGCCGCGGCCGGCATCGACGCCTCCAACGTCGCCCTGGGCTCGGCCGTGCTGCTCCCCCTCGACCCCGACGCCTCGGCACGCCGCCTGCGCGAGGACCTGCTGGCCCGCACCGGGCGCAACGTCGGCGTCGTGGTCACCGACACCGCCGGCCGCGCCTGGCGCGAGGGCCAGACCGACATCGCCATCGGTGCGGCCGGGCTGCTGGTGGCCGAGGACTTCGCGGGTCGCGTCGACGCCCACGGCAACGAGCTCGCGGTGACCGCACCCGCCGTGGCCGACGAGATCGCGGGCCTGGCCGAGCTGGCGCAGGGCAAGCTCGGCGCCCGCCCGTTCGCGGTCGTGCGCGGACGCGCCGACCTGGTGCTCCCCCCGGGGGAGCACGGACCCGGCGCCGTCGCGCTGGTCCGGCCCGAGGGCGGCGACCTGTTCGGGTACGGCGCCCGCGAGGCCGTCGTCCGCGCGATCGGTGCCGCACCCGACGACGCGCTCCCGTTCGGCTCCCCGGTCACCGCCGCCGAGCTGGTCGAGGTCGTCGAGCGCGTGCTGCAGGTCCGGCTGGTCGTGGTCGACGACGACACGGTCGCCGCGCCCGGCGACACCGACCCCCGGGTCGCGGTGCTCGCCTTCGCCCACGGCTGGCTGCCGGCGCCGCACCCCCACGGCGACCAGTGCGGCGACCACCGCGACGATCTGCGCTTTGCCAGGTCCACTCCGTAGACTCTGTCCGTTCCCCGAACCCCCGGAAGAGGTAAGCCGAGCGTGGCCAAGCCGTCCAAGACCGTCAAGACCGAGCGTCAGCGGCTGATCGACGAGACCCTGAAGAAGCAGAAGTCGGCCGAGAAGCGCCGTGGCAACCTGATCGTCGCGGTCTCCGTCGTGCTGGCCCTCGGCATCATCGCGATCCCCGTGGTGCCGATCGTCAACGGCTGGTTCCACGAGGAGTCCTACGCAGACACCCCGATCGACGAGATCGGCGCGGCCGCCTCGGTCTGCCAGGACCCGGTCACCAAGGCCGGCAAGGACGTCGGCACGCACGTCGACCAGTCCCAGACCGTCGACTACGACACCGCTCCCCCGGCGTTCGGCGCCCACTGGAACGTCCTGGGCCTGGCCCCGGCGACCTTCACCGACAAGTTCTACGACGCCAGCGACCGCCCGCCGCTCGAGGCGCTGGTCCACAACCTCGAGCACGGCTACACGATCCTGTGGTACGACGAGACGATCGCCGACAGCTCCACCCAGCTCGCCCAGGTCAAGGCGATCGCCCGCAAGTTCAAGGAGTCCGGCGACAACCTGAACTTCCGCAACAAGTTCATCGCGGCCCCCTGGACCAGCGACGACGAGGGCGGCAAGAAGTTCCCCAGTGGTCAGCACGTCGCCTTCACCCACTGGATGGGTAACACCACCACCTCCACCGGTGTCTGGCAGTACTGCTCGGACGTGTCCGGCGGGGCCCTGGTCGCCTTCCTCGACAAGTACCCCTACACCGACGCCCCCGAGGCGAACGCCCTTTAAGGGATCGGGGTCGGGCTCGGGTCACGTCAGGTCGGCGCGCCCGGACTGCTTGAGGGCCGCGACGATCGCCTTGACGTCCTGGGCGCGAGCGCGGGTGGTCACCAGCAGCGCGTCGGGGGTGTCGACCACGACCACGTCGTCGAGGCCGACCACCGCCACCACCTTGCCACCGGCCGGCACTACCAGGCCGGTCGCCGCGAGCGCCTGCACGAGCGAGTCGTCGCCCAGCACGGTGACCGAGGCCCGGTCGGGGTCGTCGAGCAGCGTGGCCAGCGAGTCGAAGTCACCGATGTCGTCCCACCCGAACGCCGCCGGTACGACGACCACCTGGCCGGCTGCCGCCGCCGGCTCGGCGACGGCGTGGTCGAGGGCGATGCGGGGCAGCCGGCCCCACGCCTCCTCCAGGGTCTCGGGGGCCGCGGCGATCGCGCGCAGCGCCGCCGCGAAGGCCGGGTCGCCCTCGGCGAGCAGGTCGAGCAGGACGGTGGGCCGCACCACGAACATGCCGGCGTTCCAGCGGTAGCGTCCGGTGGCGAGGTAGCCGTCGGCGACGTCGACCGACGGCTTCTCCACGAACTCCACGACCGACCGGGCGCCCGGGTGGCCCTCGAGGTCGTCGCCGAGGTGGATGTAGCCGAAGGCCGAGGACGCGAAGGTCGGCTCGATGCCGATCGTCACCAGCCACCCGTCGCGGGCGGCCCCGACGGCGGTCCGGACGCAGTCACCGAAGGCGGCCGGGTCGGCGATCACGTGGTCGGCTGCGAAGGAGCCCATCACGGCGTCGGGGTCGCGGCGCTCGAGCATCGCGGCGGCCAGGCCGATCGCGGCCATCGAGTCGCGGGCCGACGGCTCGGCGACGATCGCCGCCTCGTCGACCTCGGGCAGCTGTGCGGCCACGGCGTCGCGGTGCGCGCGTCCGGTGACCACCAGGAAGCGGTCCTCGACCAGCGGGGCGAGCCGGTCGTGGGTGCCCTGAAGCAGCGAGCGGCCGCTCCCGGTCAGGTCGCGCAGGAACTTCGGGGACGACGAGCGCGACAGCGGCCACAGGCGGGTGCCGGCGCCCCCGGCGGGCACCACCGCCCACAGCCCGTCGATGGGGTCAGGGACCGAGGAGGGAGCGCTCATGCCGGGAGCGTAGTGACTGGCGGCGCCGCCCCGACACCGGTCCGGAAGACCGGGCCGCCAGACTGGACCGGTGACCACCTTCAGCGCCGTCCTGACCGACCTGCTGCGCGCCGACGCGGGCCGCCCGCTGGTGACCTTCTACGACGGCCGGACCGACGAGCGGGTGGAGCTGTCGGTGACGACGTACGGCAACTGGGTGGCCAAGGCCGCCTCCCTGCTGGTCGACGAGCTCGACCTCGAGAAGGGCCAGAGCCTGCGGGTCGACCTGCCGACGCACTGGCTGGGGCCGGTGTTCCTCGGCGCGGCCTGGACGGCGGGGCTGGTCGTGACGCGGTCCGAGACGCCCGACGCGGTGGTCTGCGGGCCCGACACCCTCGACCACTGGGCCGCGCGGTCCGACGACGTCGTGGTGCTGGCCTGCGCCCTCACGCCGATGGGCGTGCGGTTCACCGACGGCGTGCCGCCGGGGGTCCACGACGTCGGCGTCGAGATCTGGTCGCAGCCCGACGCCTTCACCGCGTGGGACCCGCCCACGGGCGACGACGTCGCCCACGACCTGGACGGCTCCCCCGTCACCCACGAGGTGCTGTGGACGGCGGCCGCCGCCGGGACTCTCGTCACCGACGGCGGCCGCCTCCTCTCGGAGGCGAACCCGGCTTCCCCACCGGGGATCGCCTCCTTCACCGAGCCGCTGCTACGCAGGGGCTCGCTGGTCCTGGTCACCCGGGCCGCGCGGGAGCGTCTCGAGGCGACCTACGCCGCCGAGCGCGCTACCGCCCGCTTCCCTGCCTGAGTGACCAGACGTCATCGCCGGCCCGATCAGCCGAAGAGGTCGAAGTACTGGTAGCCCCCGCCGACGACGACCGGCGTGCCGAAGCCGGTCGCCGTGCCGGGGATCACCACGAGCTTGCCGGTCGCGCGCACCCGGGCCAGCAGGTCCGGGTGGCCCGTGAGGTCCATGTCGCTGACCCCGATGACCTGGTCGTACGGCGACAGGTCGAGGCTCAGCACGCGCCCGCCGGTCAGCCCACCGGGACCGTTGCCCGGGTAGAGCGTGAGCTTGGAGCCGGTGCGGAACATGCTGTCCGGGGCCCCGTCGCCGTCCCACAGCCCGACCGGGATCTGCTGCGAGGCCTTGAGCGCGCTGAACGCGACGTAGCTCGCCCCGAGGCCCTTGGTGCCGCGGCCCGGATAGATGCGCATGTCGCCACCGGCGGGCTGCCCCATGAGGTCGGGCCAGCCGTCGCCGGTCATGTCGCCGACCGCGGCCAGCAGGCCCACCTTGCCGAAGTCACGGGCCAGCTCGACGGCCGGTCCGAAGCGTCCGTTGCCGAGGCCGGGGCGGAAGTAGAGGGTGCCGTTCGAGGCACGTCGCGTGATCAGGTCGGACGTGCCGTCGCGGTCCCAGTCGCCGGCGTTGAAGATGCGGTCCTGGGTCGACAGGTCGAGGTCCATCGGCCGGGGCACGCCGCGGGCGTAGCCGGTGGCGGTCTTGCGCAACGGGATCACGAAGCCCTGGCCGTCGGAGGCGCGTCGTACGACGAGGTCGGGCTGGTCGACCCCGGCGAGGTTGGACTCCAGCTGCCGGCCCGCGAACGTCGCCTGAGCCCGCTTGGCCAGGATCCGGATCTGCGGGATCTTGGCGTAGAGGTACTTGCCGGGGCAGGCGGTCGACGCCGCGTCGCGGTGGCCGTTGATGGCCTGGAAGGTGCGGGAGGTGACGAACTGCTTGGTCGAGGAGGCGTCGACGCCGTGCAGCGAGAGCTTCCAGCCGAACAGTGCGCCGTAGGCCTCGACCATCGCGTTGCTCGGCTTGGCCTCCTCGAAGTTGCCGATCGCCGACATCGCGAACGAGTCGTCGTTGTAGCCGAGCGTGTGGGCCCCGACCACGGGGCGGTCGACGCCACCGGCGCGTCCCTCCCAGATCCGCCCGAACCGGTCGACGAGGTAGTTGTAGCCGACGTCGGACCACCCGCGCGACTGCGTGTGGTAGGCGTAGATGCCGCGCAGGATCGCCGGGACGTCCTCGGGCGCGTAGTCGTTGGCGTTGACCGTGTGGTGCACGAAGCCGGCGTGCACCTCGTAGTAGTGCAGCGAGCCCTTGTCGCGCAGCCGCTCGTCGGCGCCCCACTGGGCACGCGAGTAGATCACCGGCTTGGGGGTGTACGCCGCGGCCGCGAGCCGGACGTCGCCGGCCGAGGTCTGCTGGACCGGCGCGACCGCCGGGACGGCGTCGTGGCCGGAGTCGAGCGTCGCGGTGTCGATCGCGGGCAGCTGCCTGGCCGACGTGCTCGGCGTGCCGGGGTCGATCACGGCGAGCTTCATGTCCGGCGGGGCCGCCCGGGTGGTGACCACCTTGACCTGCACCTCGTCGACGTCGCCGACGAGCAGCTCGTCGGTACCGGGACGCGCGTGGCGCCCCTCCTCGCTGTCGGGGTCGGGGCCGTGCTCGTCGCTGTAGGACATCCGCGTCCAGCCCGACCAGCGCCCGGCGTCCTTCATCCGGACCTTGACCTTGATGTCGGCGGTCCGCAGCACGTCGCCGTGCTGCCAGGTGAGCCCGACCGCGCCGTACCCGGTCACGCGCTGCGGGTCGCTGACCAGCCGCTGGACGCCGCGCGGTGACACCTTCGAGCTGGCGGTCGCCAGCGCGCCGGGCAGCATCCGGGCCCCGGCGGGAGCCGTGAGGCTCACCTCCGTGACCTTCGGGTCGACCACGCTGGTCGGCACCAGCGAGGGCACCTTCTGCGCCTCGACGTAGGCCGCCATCGAGGCCGGCGGCAGCGCGGCGGGCGCCGTGCCGACCCTGGACGGCGCCGGGGCGGCCTGGCCGTCGGGCGAGGCGAAGTCGATCGACACGATCCGCGAGGCCGGCGTCAGCGCCGCCAGGATGACGCCGAGGCCCAGCAGCTGCTGGCAGGTCGTCACGAACCGCGGACGCACGTCACGACGGCGCGGGGCCCTGTCGGAGGGCGTGTGGGCAGGGGGGAAGAAAGGCATTCGAAGTCAGCTCCAGTGCGAGGGGAAGATTCACACGAGAAGCAACTTTCACATCAGTCACACGGCCTGGGAAGAGGAACTGAGTAACTACAAACCTGTAATTTCCAGCCGACACGCCGATGTCTGTGGAAATTCTTGTAGAGGAACGCCGACCCGTCGCGTCGACGCGACGGGTCGGCGACAAAACACGTCGACCCGTCGCGTTTTCGCGACGGGTCGGCGGTGAGGGTCGGCTGCGGAGGTCAGATGTCGGCGCCGATGTCGTTCTCGTCGAGGTCGATCGGGTTCTCGGTCTCGTCCTCGTCGTAGCCGAGGTAGGTGATGCCCTTGGCCGGCTTGCCGTCGAAGACCAGCCGACCCTTGTCGAGGATCAGCACGCGTGTGCACATGCGGCGCACCGTGGCCGCCGAGTGCGAGACGTAGAACAGGGTGCGCCCGGAGTCGCGGATCTCGAGCATGCGCTCCATGCACTTGGCCCGGAACGGCTTGTCGCCCACCGCCAGGACCTCGTCGGCCAGGAAGATGTCGGAGTCGACGTGGATGGCGATGGCGAAGCCGAGCCGTGCGCTCTCGCCGGAGGAGTAGTGACCGACCTGGCCGTCCAGCTTGTCCTCGAGGCCGGCGAAGTCGACGATCGCGTCGAACTTGCGCTTGGTCTCCTTCTCGCTCATCCCGAGGATGGCGGCGTTGAGGACGAGGTTGTCGCGCCCGCTGAGCTGGGGGTGGAACCCCGCACCGGTCGCGATCAGCCCGGAGATGGTCCCCCGCGTCAGGATCGAGCCGGTGTCGGGGCGCATCACGCCGTTGATCATCTTCAGCAACGTGCTCTTGCCCGAGCCGTTGAGACCCATCAGGCCGATCGACTCGCCCTGCTCGATGGTGAAGGAGACGTCGTCGATGGCGTTGAACTCGTCGAGGGTCTTCTGCCCCCGGGTCTTGGCGACCGTGATCTGCTTGAGCGTGCGCTGGTAGCGCCTGGTGAAGGTCTTGGTGACGTTCTCCACCCGGATCGAATCAACCATCAGCAGGTCACAGCCTCTCGGGGATCTTGCCCTCGAGCCGGCTGAAGATGACCTGTCCGATGCCGAGGACGACGATGCTGACGCCCACCATCGAGACCCCCCAGCCCAGCAGGTGCTCGGGCATGACCGGCTGCTGGGGGTTGCTCGGGTCGACGGTGCCGACCCAGAACGCCCGCTGGAACAGCAGCACCGCGTCGGCGATGGGGTTGTAGAGGTAGTACTGGGCGAACGACCCGAAGCGGGTCTGCACCATCTCGTAGCTGTAGATCATCGGCACGCCGAAGCGGATGAGGTTCATGAAGATGTTGACGGCGCTGCCGACGTCGCGGAAGAACACGTTGGCCGCGCTGAGCAGCAGCGCGAAGCCCGTGCCGAGCAGCATGATGATCGCGATCCCGACCACCAGCGACGCCATGCCGTAGGCGTCGGGCACCCACCCGCTCAGCCCGCAGGCGACGACGAGGATCACCAGCTGGGGCCCGACGTGGTAGAGGGAGGTGAGCATGGTCGCGACCGGGAACATCTCGCGCGGCATGGCCATCTTCTGCACGATCTGCCGGTTGCGGACGATCGAGCGGGTGCCGGCGCCCATGGTCTCGGTGAAGAAGTGCACGATGACGATCGCCGAGAAGATGTGGATGGCGAAGTTGGGGATGCTCTTGTGGAGGTTGAAGATCACCCCCATCACGAAGAAGTAGATGCAGAACTGCGACAGCGGGTTGATGTAGGACCACATCAGGCCCAGCACCGAGCCCTGGTAGCGCGCGCTGATCTCGCGACGCACCAGGAGCTTGAGCAGGTAGCGCCGCTGGACGACGGCCTTGAGGCCGGTCCTCGAGGACGGCGCCACCAGCGGCGGCAGGTCGGCCTCGTCGACGGGCGCCTGCGACACCGGGTCGGCTGCGAGGTCGGTCATCGGGCGTCCTGCCCCTCGGGGGCGCTGCTCTCGGCGTCGGCCTCGGTCCAGGGCCGGAAGGTCTGCTCCCAGGCCTCGGGCGAGGTGATGTCGCCGAGCGCGGCGCGGTACTCCTCGGCCAGCCGCGGCCACTCGCGGCGCAGCCGCTCGTGGACCTCGAAGGTCTTGGCGACCAGCTCGCGGAACTTGGCCGGGTCGCGCTGGTAGAGCGCGGCCGACGTGCCGTCGTTCATCGAGACCAGGGCCGAGTCGAGCCGGCCCAGGCGGTACCACTTGGCGTCGATCGCGCGGACCTCGGCCTCGGGGTGCTGGCGCGAGAGCGGGCGCGGCGGCATCAGCTGGCGCAGCGGCTGCAGCAGGGCGGTACGACGCAGCTGGTGCCCGGTCGGCACCTCCGTGCCGTCGCGGCCCTTCTTGGGCGGCTTGGTACGCCGTACGGGCGGGAACGCGTCGGGGTCGGCCTCGAGCCGGGCGTCGGTGAACTGCTTGCGGAAGGCGTTGACCTCGGCCAGCTTGGTCGGCAGCACCTCGTGGAGGCGGTGCGGACCGGCGAGCACGTCGAGCAGCGCCTGGTGGCGGATCTCGACGGTGGAGTACTGCATCGCGACCAGGTGGGCGATCTGGTGGTTGCGGCTCTCGCGGATGATCCGACCGCCCTTGGGGTACTGCGAGTGCAGCAGCGCGGCGACGAAGCGGTTGCGGACGTGGAAGTAGGCCTGCCAGTCGAGCGCGTCGTTCTTGTCCGACCACGGGATGTGCCACACCGCGGCCCCCGGGAAGGTGACGGTCGGGTAGCCGGCCGCCTTGGCGCGCAGGCCGTACTCGGAGTCGTCCCACTTGATGAACAGCGGCAGCGACAGGCCGATCTCCTCCAGGACGACGCGCGGGATGGCGCACATGAACCAGCCGTTGAAGTCGACGTCGACGCGCTGGTGCAGCCAGCGGGTCGAGCGCAGGTTGCGCGCCGCGAAGTCCCAGTCGACGAACACGTTGGGCGCCGACTGCCACCAGAAGCGCCAGGGCTGGATGATCTCGCCGAAGCTGTGCATCCGCGAGCGGGCGTAGAGGTTGAACATGTGGCCACCGACGATGGTGGGCCGGCGGCACAGGTCGCCGAAGGTGACGGCCCGCACGATGCCCTCGGGCTCGCACACGACGTCGTCGTCCATCATGATCGCGTAGGTCGCGGTGCCCTTGCGGACCGACTCGAGCTGGCCGCGGGCGTAGCCGCCGGAGCCGCCGAGGTTGCCCTGCTCGATCATGCGCAGCTTGTCGCCGAGCACCTTCTCGGCGTAGGGGAACTCCTCGGAGTCGACGACCTTCTGGGTGCCCTGCTCCATCACGAAGACGGTGTCGAGGTAGGGCTTGAGCGCCTCGCGCTCACCGACCTGGGCGAGCAGCTTGGCGCAGAAGTCGGGCCGGTTCATCGTCGTGATGCACAGGTCGACCGTGCCGTGCTCGGCGCGGTCGGCCGGCACCTCGGCGGTCCACTCCCCGCTCTCGACCAGGACGTCGCCGTCACCGGCGACGACGTCGTACCAGTACCAGCCGCCGTCGACGAACGGCTTGAGGCTGAGGTCGAAGGTGAAGGTCTCGGGCTGGTCGCCGGAGGTCGACACCGAGTCGACGCGCTGGCTGTTGCCGCGCGCCATCGACTTGTAGACGATGACGGTGGCCCCGGCCCCGCGCACCGTGACGGCCAGCCGGACCTCCGAGACGACGGTCCAGCGGCGCCAGTAGCTGGCGGGGAACCCGTTGAAGTAGGTGCCGAACGACAGCTTCTCGCCCGAGGCGACCCGCAGCGCGGTGCGCGACTCGATCTGGTCGGGGTGGATCGCGGCGCCGGTGGTCAGGCCCTTGCGCATGGTCGCGGCGTTGAGCTCGCGCGCGTTCTTGTTGCTGCCGATCTCGTACTTGTCGGCGTCGAGCACGGCCGGCTCGGGGTCGACGTAGAGCGCCAGGACGTCGAAGTCGCGGTCGGTCGGCATGATCTGGCGCTGCAGGAGCCGCCGGGCCGTGGGGGCGGCCTGGTCCACGGTCTCGCTCACCGTCGTGGTGGTGCTCATTCGTCCACTCCTCCGCTGGTCAGCGGCGCGCCCTCAGCGAAGTGCGGACGCAGCTTGTTGTCGTACATCGACAGCGCCGACCCGATCGCCATGTGCATGTCGAGGTACTTGTAGGTGCCCAGTCTGCCGCCGAAGAGCACCATCGGCTCCTTCTTCGCCAGCTCGCGGTACTTCAGGAGCTTGGCGCGGTCCTCGGCGGTGTTGATCGGGTAGTAGGGCTCGTCGTCGTCCTCGGCGAAGCGGGAGTACTCGTGGACGACGATCGTCTTGCCCGGCAGGTAGGTGCGCTCGGGGTGCAGGTGCTTGAACTCGAGCACGCGGGTGAAGGGGACGTCCTGGTCGTTGGCGTTGACGACGCCGGTGCCCTGGTAGTCGTCGACGTCGAGGGTCTCGCGCTCGAGGTCGACCGTGCGCCACGACAGCCGCCCCTCGGAGTTGCCGAAGTACTCGTCGACGGGGCCGGTGTAGACGACCGGGACCTTGCCCTTGTAGTGGTCGGCGACGTCGAACCAGTCGGTGTCGAGCTGGACGGTGATGAGGGGGTGCTCGGCCATCCGCTCGAGCCAGGCCGTGTAGCCGTCGGTCGGCAGCCCCTCGTAGGTGTCGTTGAACCAGCCGTCCTCGAACGTGTAGCGCACCGGGAGCCGCGTGATGATGTCGGCGCTCAGCTTGGTCGGGTCGGTCTGCCACTGCTTGGCGGTGTAGCCCTTGATGAACGCCTCGTAGAGGGGACGCCCGATCAGGCTGATCGCCTTCTCCTCGAGGTTGGTGGCGTCCTCGGTCGCGATCTCGCTGGACTGCTCGGCGATGAGGGCGCGGGCCTCGGCGGGGGTGTGGCTCCTGCCGAAGAACTGGTTGATCAGGCCCAGGTTCATCGGCAGCGAGTAGACCTGCCCCTGGTACTTGCCGAAGACCCGGTGGCGGTAGCTGGTGAAGGTGGTGAACCGGTTGACGTAGTCCCACACCCGCTGGTTGGAGGTGTGGAAGAGGTGCGTGCCGTACTTGTGCACCTCGATGCCCGTCTCGGGGTCGATCTCGGAGTAGGCGTTGCCGCCGAGGTGGTAGCGCCGCTCGATGACGAGGACCTTCAGTCCCAGGTCGGCGGCGCAGCGTTCGGCGATGGTCAGCCCGAAGAATCCCGAGCCGACGACCACCAGGTCGGGCAGGGAGTCGGGGACGCCGGGCACGGCGCTGGGGGTGGCAGCAGACACAAAGGGTGATTCTACGGATCCTCGGGCGTCCTACCCGAAACCGCCGCGCCCCGATCGCATCACACTCCCCCGATCCCGGCTTTGCGAATACGGGAAAGACATCTGCTCGTTCTAGGCTTGGTGGTATGGAGGACCTTCGACCGCACCACGGCCTGCGCGGCGCGCTGGAGCGCAACTTCGGCTACGCCTGGGCCGCGGGCATCGCGATGGCCGTCGCGACCGTCGTCCTCTCGGTCGTCGCCGAGCTCCCGATCCGTGACCCCGACAGCCTGATCCCGGGCTACGTCCGCTTCCCCGCGATCGTGTTCGGCGCCGTCCTGCTCGACGTGCTGCCCCGCCTGGTCCTCCGCGCGCGCGGCCGGCTGTCGACCTACGGCGAGACCTTCCGCGCGATCATGCGCGAGCGCTGGACCCGCGCCCACTGCCTGTTCGCGCTGGGCGGCGTCGGGGCCTGGTACCTCACCTACGCGACCTTCCGCAACCTCAAGAGCTTCGTCCCGTTCGTCAACAGCAACAACTGGGACGACGAGCTGCGCCGGCTCGACCGCACGCTGTGGTTCGGCCACGACCCCGCCGTCGTGCTGCACGACCTGTTCGGCACCGGCTGGGCCGCCCACTTCTTCTCCGGCGTCTACTTCGTGTGGATCGGGCTGGTCCCGATCAGCATCGCCATCGCACTGGTCTGGACCCGCCGCACCACCGCCGGCTCCTGGTACGTCACCGCGGTCGCCTTCGACTGGATGCTCGGCGCGGTGGTCTACCTGCTGGTGCCGTCGACGGGCCCGGTCTACACCGTCGCCCAGCGCGCCGAGTTCGCCGACCTGCCCCGCACCTACAACACCATCCTCGCCGACTCGCTGTGGGACGACCGGGTCAAGGTGCTCGGCGACGTCTTCGGGTCCGGCACGCTGCAGACGATCGCGGCCTTCCCGTCGCTGCACGTCGGGATCATGGTCACGATCTGCCTGATCGTCCAGTACGTCGGCCTGGCCCGCTGGATCCGGGTCGTCTCGTGGGTCTTCCTCGGGCTGACCGTGCTGGCGACGATCTACCTCGGCTGGCACTACTTCGTCGACGTGCTCGCCGGTGCGGCCGTCGGGTCGGTCACCGTGTGGGCCGCGGCGCTGGCCACCGGCAACCGGGTCGGCCTGCGGCCGCAGCTGCGGCGCGAGGCCGACGAGCTCGTCACCGCCTGAGCGGACGGGCCTCGGGCGAGAGCACCGCGAGCGCGCGAGCGTCGCGCGCCGCGCGCACGACGTTGCCGGCCTCGCCCCGGCCCCCGCGCACGGGGCTGAGCAGCACCACCACGAGCGCGATCAGCCACGGCTTGAGGCGCACGAGGGCGTTGGCGCCGTAGCGCCGGTGCACCACGAAGAGGTTGCGGTACATGTAGTAGCCCTTCCACCCCGCCAGGTCGTGCTGCTGGTCGAAGGCGAGCTGGCGCACGAGCACCGCGTCGCGCACCGCCCAGATCCGGTAGCCAGCCCGGCGGGCCCGGATGGCGTAGTCGGCGTCGTCGTAGAAGATGAAGAAGGCCGGGTCGGGCAGACCGATGCGGGTGACGACCTCGCGGCGCACCAGGAAGCCCTCGAACGCGACGTTCTCGACCTCGACCCGCTCGGGCATCGCCGCCCGGGTGCCGTAGTCGGTCTCGACCATGCCGGTCTTGGGCTTGATGGCCAGCGGGTTGTCGAGGTCGAACCGGGTGGCGGCCTTCTCGACCAGTGCCCCGGACAGGTCCTCGCGCACCGAGGTCAGGCACGCCTCGTCCTGCGCCATCAGCACCGCCAGGCAGTCGGGCGCCGGCACGACGTCGTCGTCGATGAGCCAGATCCGGTCGAGGCCCCGCTCGTAGGCCGTGCGCGTCCCGACGTGGAAGCCGCCGGCTCCCCCGGTGTTGTCGTCGAGGTGGACCCGCTCGAGCGCCAGGCCGGCCGGGGCCGCGTCGAGGACGTCGCGGGTGTGGTCGGTGCTGGCGTTGTCGACGACCACGACGAGGTCGGGCACCCGGGTCTGGGCGGCCAGGCCTGCCAGCACTCGGGCCAGAAGGTCGGCGCGGTTGAAGGTCACGACGACGACGGCGACGGTCTCCGGCGTCACGAGAGGTACCTGCGGTGGCCGGTGAAGTCGCCGCGCAGCCCCGCCGCCGCCGCCCGCGCGCTCGTCGCGACGCGGCCGGGCTGGCGGCGGGTCAGCAGGTAGAACCACACGGTCTTGACCCAGAACATCAGCACGTGGGGCCAGCCGCGGTAGGTGCGCAGGTTGACGGTGTTGTTGCGGGCCATGCAGTAGTGCTTGAGGTCGCTGGCCGTGTGGTTGTAGGTCGTGCGCCCGCGCATCATCGGCGTGCCGAGGTCGTCGGTGGCCGGGTGCCGGAAGTGCGCGTCGACCACGGTGGCGATGCGGGCCCCCGCCCGCTCGGCGCGCCAGAGGTACTCGACGTCGTCGCCCCAGATGAAGAACTCGGCGCGGGGCACGCCGATCCGCTCGACCAGGTCGCGGGTGACCAGCACCCCGTTGAACGGGATGACGACGCCGGCCACCAGGCCGTCGCGCGCGGCCGCCTCGACCTCCGACATCCGGTGCACGACGGTGGTGCCGCCGGGGAGCCGGATCGGGAAGCACAGGCGGGAGGGGTCCTGCTCGGCGAGGACCGCCGGGCCCCAGAAGTCGAGCTCGCCGTCGCGCTCGAGGAGCCGGGCCAGGCAGTCGGGGTCGGGCAGGCCGTCGTCGTCCATCATCCAGACGAGGTCGGCGCCGCGCCCCATCGCCCAGGCGAGCCCGTCGGCGAAGCCACCGGCACCGCCGCTGTTGTCGGCCAGGGTGCGCGACAGCACACGGTCGACGCCGTCCTGCGTGCGCAGCCACGCACCGGTGCCGTCGGTCGAGGCGTTGTCGACGACGAGGACCTCACCGACCTCGGGCACCTCGCGCAGCCGGGACACCAGGCGCTGCAGCAGGGCCAGGCGGTCGAACGTCACCACCACTGCCGTCACCCGCGCCACACCGCAACCCTAGTGTGGTCACGTGGACACCGACGCCATCACCGCCCTGCTGCAGGACGTGGCGGCCGAGGTCATCACGCCTCGCTTCCGTGCCCTGCTGTCGCACGAGATCAGCGAGAAGAACCCCGGCGACCTCGTCACGGTCGCCGACCACGAGGCCGAGGTGCTCATCACCGAGGCGCTGGTGGCGGCTCACCCCGGGGCCGTGGTCCTCGGCGAGGAGGCGTGCGCCGCGGACCCGTCGGTCCTCGACCGCTACGCCACGGCCGAGCACTCCTTCACCGTCGACCCGGTCGACGGCACCAAGAACTTCGTGCACGGCTCCCCCGACCACGCCGTCATGGCCTCCGAGCTGCGCGCAGGCCAGGTCGTGCGCGCCTGGATCTGGCAGCCCCAGCACGAGCTGATGTACGTCGCCGAGCGCGGCGCCGGCAGCTGGCGCAACGGCGAGCGGCTCACCACTACCCCGCCCACCGGGGCGCCGGACACCTTCGACGTGCGGACCTCACGGCGGTCGTGGGTCGGCCGCCAGCACGCCGCGGTCGGCGAGCTGCGGCTGAGCTGGGTGTCGTGCGGCATCGACTACCCGCGACTCGTGGAGGGCGCGTGTGACGCGGTGCTCTACAAGTCGACCAAGCCCTGGGACCACGCACCCGGCCAGCTGCTGCTCACCGAGGCCGGCGGCGTGCTGCGCCACCACGGCGGACCCGACTACGACCCCCGCCGCACCGCCACCGACTGGCTGGTCGCGGCTGCCGACCAGGCGACGTACGACGTGGTCGAGGGCAGCTGGGACGTCACCTGACGAGTGAGGACGGCACCACGGTGACCGGGAACGGCCGGTCGGCGGTCAGCACCTCGTCGCCGGTGGCGCGCCCGGTCTCGACGTACTGCCCGTCGTGCAGCTGCCAGCAGACGACCGACGGCACCGCCGGGTCCACGACCCAGTAGGACGCGCAGGCCGCGGCCTCGTAGCGGCTGCGCTTGAGGCCCAGGTCGAGGTGGCGGGTGCTCGGCGAGAGGACCTCGACCGTCAGCAGCGGGACTCCGACGTGGTCGAGCCCGGCGACCTGCGCGGCCGTGGTCACCAGCACGTCGGGCTGCACGACCGTCTGTTCCGAGAGCGTGACGTCCAACGGCGCCACGAACACCCGCAGGTCCTCGGGGCACGCGGCGAGGAGAAGGGCGTAGAGGTGCCCGACAGTGGCCTGGTGCGGGACCTTGGGCGACGGGGTCACGATGATCGCGCCGTCGACGAGCTCGTAGCGGTTGCCGTCGTCGGGCATCGCGGCGAGGTCGTCGCGCGTGAACTCACGTCCCCGCGGCAGCGTCGTCATGTCGACCATGGTGCCCCCTCCTCGTCATGCCGACCAGGATGCACGCGCGAACGCCACCGTGCCGGCGTCCTCCACAGGCTGCGGCGTGCTCGCGACGACGGGTCAGCAGGAGGCGGCGAGGTCCTCGGCCTGGTTGGCGGCGTACCCGTCCTTGAGCGTGCCGACCGAGCCGCCGGTCACGGCGGTGGTGTCGACGGCGGTGTCGGGATGCTTCTTCCTCGTCGCCGGTGCCGGCGCGTCGCCCTCGGAGCGGTCGATCGCCTCGGCCACCTTGCGGTGGATGAGCTTGATGTCGGGGTGCGCGGTGACGATCATCGGCGGCACCAGCGACAGGGTCGCGACCTTCTGGTTCTTGGCCTTGAGGGCCAGGTCGAGGAAGGTGTCGACCTCGGAGGCCGGCACGTCGGTCTGCACCATGTCGGAGGTCGCCTTGGCGATGTCCTCGAAGTTGCGCAGGGCCGAGGCCGGGCTGACCTGCTGCAGCATCGCGTTCATCACGCACTTCTGCCGCGCCATGCGCGAGTAGTCGTCGGAGCCCTCGCGGGCCCGGGCGTACCAGAGGGTCTCGAAGCCGTCGAGCTTGCGGGTGCCGGGCTCGACGGTGCCGGTGACCTTGTCGCCGGGCAGCCCGATCGGGATGGGCTGGCGCACGTTGAGGGTGACCCCGCCGACGGCGTCGACGAGGCTCTTGAAGCCTTCGAGGTTGACCATCGCCCAGTAGTTGATCCTCAGGCCCGTGATGCCCTCGATCGCCATGATCGTGGCGTCGATGCCGGGCTGGTCGGAGCCGGGGAACAGCTCGGTGTTGTCCTGGGCCCACGTGCTGACGCCGTTGAGCATGCAGCCGTCGCAGTCGAAGCCGTCGGGGAACTGCTCGGCCATGACCGAGCCCTTCTTGAACGGGAAGTTCGCCATGTTGCGCGGGAGCCCGATCAGCACGGTCTTGCCGGTCACCTCGTCGATCGAGGCCACGGTCATCGAGTCGGTGCGCAGGCCCCAGCGCCCGGCGCCGGAGTCGCCGCCCATGAGCAGCACGTTGTAGCGACCGTGGTGGGCGTCGGAGGCCGCGCCGTCGCCGAAGGTGGCGAGGATGAAGTCGCGCTGGACCGCGACGACGTGGGCGGTGAAGAGCAGGATGCCGGCCACCCCGAGCGCGAGCATCCCGTTGACCCCGATCGCCAGGCGGCGGTGGCCCATCGAGTAGCTCAGCGGCTGCCCGATCCGCCAGGCGTCGAAGAACAGCGCCGCCCAGCCGACGGCCGCGGCCACCAGGACCAGGTTGAGCCAGAACAGCAGCGTGGTGTTGACCGCCATCCCGAGGACCAGGCCGTGGTCGAACGCCACGACCACGACCACCGCCAGGCCCAGCGCCCACAGGCCGAGGTAGACCCGGAAGGCCACCAGACCGACCTTGCGGTTGCCGGCGACGAGCTGGGCGGTCCCGGGGGCGACGAGGGTCATCGCCATCAGCGAGAGCGCGCGGCGGAACCGCACCTGGGCGGCCCGCTCGGCGAGCGGGGTCGCGGACGGGGCGGTGAGGGTGGACGGGGCAGACAGGACGGACATGGCACAGCTCTCTGCTGGGGAAGGAAGCAGACCGTCAGTATCACCAGTCACATGCGCCACACCCGTGATGACGCGCCGGGGCGACCCACGATTGGTCGCGCCGAGCACGGGTCCCCGGGATCCGACCGCACGACCGGTAGCGTCTGCGCCCATGAGCGAACGTCCGGGTGGCAGCCCCGGGGAGGGGCCCGAGTTCGGCTGGCTGTACGGCCGGCCGCCGGGCGCCGACGAGCCCCAGGCGCCCGAGGCGACCCGTCGGATCCCCGTCCAGCCGCGGCCCGGCCCGTCGAGCCAGTCCGGCCAGTCCGGCCCGTCGAGCCAGTCCGGCCCACCGACGCAGAAGATGCCCCGTCCGGGGCCGCCGGCCGCCGCTGCGCAGGGCACGGGTCCGCGACCTCCGGCCCCGGCTCCCGCGCCGTACGCCCCCGGCCCGGTCCCGCCCGCTCCCCCGCCGGGGCGCACCGGCGGCGGGTCCTGGGCCCGGCGGCTGCGTCGGCCCCGCTTCTGGGTGCGCACGGTGCTCGTGCTGCTCCTGCTCTGGGCGGTCTTCATCGTCGCGGTCCCGTTCGTCACCTGGCAGAACGCCACGCAGGTCGCCTTCGAGCCCGACGGCGACCGGCCCGGCGACCAGGACGGGACGACGTACCTCCTGGTCGGCAGCGACTCCCGGCGCGACCTGACCGCTGCCGAGCGCAAGGAGCTCAGCACCGGCAACCCCAAGTCCGAGCTCACCGACACCATGCTGATCCTGCACACCGGCAGCGGCCCGAGCGTGCTGCTCTCGGTGCCGCGCGACACCTACGTCGACCGCCCCTTCTTCACCGGCAAGATCAACGGGGCCTACGGCCGCGGGGGCGCGCCGCTGCTGACGCGGGTGATCGAGACCGAGACCGGCATCCGGATCGACAAGTACGTCGAGATCGGGCTGGGCGGGGTCGCCGACGTCGTCGACGCCGTCGGCGGCATCCGGGTCTGCCCGGTCGAGCGTCTCAAGGACCCCCTGGCCGGGCTCGACATCAAGAAGGGCTGCCAAGACGTCGACGGTCCGACCGCGCTGGCCTACTCCCGCTCACGCAAGCAGTCGACGTTCGGCGACCTCGAGCGCGTGCGTCGCCAGCGCGAGGTCATCGGCGCGATCGGCGACAAGGTGCTCTCGCCGTGGTCGGTGCTCAACCCGGTGCGCTGGTGGCGGCTCAACCACGCGGTGCCGTCGTTCTTCGCCTTCGGCGAGGGCATGAGCTCGATCGACGCCAGCCGGTGGGCGCTGGCGATGACCAGGACCGGCAGCGGCGACAACCTCACCTGCACGATGCCGGTCACCGACCTGAGCGCGAGCACGTGGGACCGCGACCGCGCCGACCCGCTGTTCAAGGCCATCATCGACGACGACACCAGCGCGATCACCAAGCAGCAGTGCACCCCCAACGGGATCGTGCGCTGACCCGCCGGTGAGACTGGGCCCATGACGACCTCGTACGAGACCCTCGACTGGTCCGTCGACGCCGACGGCGTCGCGACCCTCACCCTGAGTCGCCCCGACGCGCTCAACGCCTTCGACCTCACGATGGCGCGCGAGTTGCTCGCGGTCTTCACGACCGAGGCGCTCGACGACGCCGTGCGCGCCGTCGTGGTCACCGGCGCGGGCCGGGCGTTCTGCGCCGGCATGGACCTGTCGGCCCCGGGCAACGTCTTCGGGCTCGACGAGACCCTCGAGGTCACGCCCGAGCTGCTGCGCGAGCGCTTCGACGACCCGGCGTACGCCGACGGGGTGCGCGACACCGGGGGGCGCGTCACCCTGGCGATCCACGCCCTGCCCAAGCCCGTGATCGCCGCGATCAACGGCCCCGCCGTCGGCATCGGCGCGACCATGACCCTGGCGATGGACCTGCGACTGGCCTCGACCAAGGCCCGGATCGGCTTCGTCTTCGGCCGTCTCGGCATCGTGCCCGAGGCCGCGTCGACGTGGTTCCTGCCCCGCATCGTCGGGGTGCAGCAGGCGCTCGAGTGGGTCTACGCCGCCGACATCCTGACGGCCGAGCAGGCGCTCGCCGGCCGGCTGCTGCGCTCGGTGCACGAGCCCGACGACCTGCTGCCGGCCGCCCTCGAGCTGGCCCGCTCCTTCGTCGTCGACCGCTCCCCCGTCGCCCTGGCCCTGGCCAAGCAGCTCGTCTACGGCAACGGCGCGGCGGCCCACCCGCTCGACGCGCACCTGTCCGACTCGGTCGCCATGTGGCACACGTCGGTCGGCGACGGCAAGGAGGGCGTGGCCGCGTTCCTGGCCAAGCGCACCCCCCACTTCACCGGCACGGCCTCCGAGCTGCCCCGGATCTTCCCCGAGGCCTGACCGGACCCGGCCCTAGGCGGCCAGGGAGGCGCGCAGCTTGCGCAGGATGGCCGACAGCAGGCGCGAGACCTGCTCCTGGCTGACGCCCACCTCGGCGCCGATCTGGGCCTGGGTGCGGTTCTCGAAGTAGCGCAGCTCGAGGATGCGGCGCTCGCGGGGCGGCAGCGACTCCATCAGCGGACGCAGGGCCAGTCGGGCCTCGGCACTGGCGAAGGCGGGGTCGACGTCACCCATCCGGTCCAGTGGGGACTCGGCGCTCTCGGCGTCGGGCCGCGGCGCGTCGAGCGAGACGGGGTTGAAGCAGCCACTGGCCGACAGGGCGTCGATGACCAGGGTGAGGGGCTCGTCGAGGTGGACGGCGATCTCGGCCGGGCGGGGGCTGCGGCCCAGCCGCTGGGTGAGGTCGGCATCGGCCTGCGTCACGCGGGCCTGGACCTCCTGGACCGAGCGCGGTGGCCGCACCGTCCAGCCGGAGTCACGGAAGTAGCGGCGGATCTCGCCGCGCAGCGTCGGCACGGCGTAGCTCAGGAAGTCGTCGCCCACGGTGGGGTCGAAGCCGCGCACGGCCTTGACCAGACCGAGGTAGGCGACCTGGTCGATGTCCTCGGCCGGGATCCCGCGGCCGTGGTAGCGACGGGCGACCTCGCCGGCCACCGCCATGTTGGCGCGGATGACCTCGTCCTCGTAACGGGCTCGTGCCTCGCCCCGGCTCGCGCGGGCCCGCGAGAGCAGCAGGGCCGTCTGGACGCGACGGCGCGCATCGGTGACGGTGCGACTCGACCCCATGTACGAGCTACCTCCCGGTTCGAGGCCCGGGTGGGCCTCGATGGTGCTGCTGGTGGCGCTGTGCGAGAGGCACACAGGCCTCTGTGACCGATGTTGTCACAGCAGGTGGCACGGGGGCACCGGTTCGCCGAATGTTCACCCGAAAGGGGCCGGGGCCGCCGGGTGGGGGGATCCCGGCGGCCTCGGCGCTCGTGCGGGGAGGCGTACCCCTGCGCACCGCTCGTATGCACGGGTTCGATCGCCTAGCGTGGCCCCATGACCTCCCCCGCCGCTCCCGGCACGCCCGACTGGCAGGACCTGGCGGCGGTGGCGCTGATGCTCGACGAGTGCACCACCTGGGCGGTCGTCGGCCTGACCGCCAACACCGACCGCACGGCGTACTCCATCGCCTCGCTGCTGCAGGAGCGTGGCAAGCGGGTCGTGCCGATCAACCCCGGCGCCGTGACGGTGCTGGGCGAGACCGGCTACGCGAGCCTGGCCGACGTGCCGTTCCCGGTCGAGGTCGTCGACGTCTTCCGCCGCTCCGAGGCGGCCGGCGAGTTCGCCGACCAGGCCGTCGCGATCGGCGCCCGCGGCGTGTGGTTCCAGCTCGGGGTCGTCGACGAGGCGGCGTTCGAGCGCACCCGAGCGGCGGGCGTGGCGATGGTCATGGACACCTGCCCGGCGATCGAGTGGCGCAGGAGAGGGTGAAGGGTGGCCGGTCCCGGTGACGACCTCGAGGTCCGGCCGGGCGTCACGATCCCGGCCGTCGAGCTGGTCGAGCGGTTCAGCAGGTCGTCGGGCCCGGGCGGACAGTCGGTCAACACCACCGACAGCCGCGTCGAGCTCGAGTACGACGTGATGACCTCGACCGCGCTCAGCGACGCGCAGCGGGCGCGCGTGGTCGGCCGGGTCGGCTCGCCGGTCGTGGTGGTCGCCTCCGAGCACCGCTCCCAGCACCGCAACCGGGTCGCGGCGCGCGAGCGCCTGGCCGCGCGCCTGCGCGACGCGCTGCTGCCACCCCCGCCGCCGCGCCGGGCCACCAAGCCGACCAAGGGCTCGCAGCGGCGTCGGCTCGAAGCGAAGAAGCAGCGCGGCTCGACCAAGGCGCTGCGCGGTCGCGTGCGCGACGAGTAGGGGACGAGGAGGAGGTGCCGGGCGCCGGTACCTCAGGACAGCCGACCGGCACCCACGACCGATGCCGCGACCCGTCGCGGGTTCCTAGCGTCGTCCCCGTGACCACCCAGACCCTCGCCGGTGACCCGTCCGGCACCCCGACCAGCACCCCGACCAGCAACCCGACCAGCAACCCGACCAGCACCCCGACCAGCACCCCGACCCCAGCGATCCTCCTGTGCGACCCGCGCGTCGCGGCCGTCGCGGTCCGCGAGTCGGGCGAGCCGCTGGTGCGACTCCTACGACACCTGTCCCCCACCCGCGAGCGCGTGCGCCGCGGCCTGGCCGACCGGCTCGCGCTGGCCGCGACCCGCCTGCCGGCCGGGATCGGGCTGCGGGTCGTCGAGGGACACCGCTCCCTGGTCGACCAGGCGGCCGTCGTAGCGTCGTACTCGGCGCAGCTGCGCGCGCTGCACCCCGACCTCGACGAGGTGGCGCTGCGGGTGCTGACGAGCCGGTTCGTGTCGCCGGTCGAGGTCGCCCCGCACGTCGCCGGCGCCGCGGTCGATCTGACGCTGGTCGACGCCTGCGGCGACGACCTCGACCTCGGCACCCCCATCGACGCCACCCCGGAGCAGAGCGACGGACGGTGCTTCACCGCGGCCGACGGCATCGGCGCGGACGCCCGCGCCCACCGCGACCTGATGGCGCACGCGCTCGGCGGGGCCGGCCTGGTCAACTACCCCACGGAGTGGTGGCACTGGTCCTACGGCGACCGCTACTGGGCGTTGCTCACCGGGGCCGCGTCGGCGCCGTACGGGCCGGTCCGATGACCGCCGTCCTCGCCGCCCGTGCCGCTGTGGGGCCCCGTCTCGAGGTCGACCTCGACGCGGTCGCCGCCAACACGCGGCTGCTCGCGGCCCTCACGCCCGGGGCGCTGATGGCGGTCGTCAAGGCCGACGGGTTCGGCCACGGCGCCACCGGCGTCGCGCGCACCGCCCTGGCCCACGGGGCGTCGTGGCTCGGGGTCACCAGCATCGCCGAGGCGCTCGCGCTGCGCGCCGCCGACCTGCGGGCGCCCCTGCTCAGCTGGCTCAACCCGGTCGACGCCGACTACGTCACGGCCGTCGGGTCGCACGTCGACCTCGCGGTGCCGAGCCTGGCCCACCTCGACGCCCTGACCCGGTCGGTCACCGGCGCCCGGGTGCACCTGCACCTCGACACCGGCATGGCCCGCGACGGGGCCGCGCCCGAGGAGTGGCCCGCGCTGTGCCGCGCGGCGGGGCGCGCCGAGCGGGCGGGGGCGCTGCGGGTGGTCGGCGTGATGGGGCACCTCGGCTGCGCCGACGTGCCCGACGACCCGGCCAACGCCGCCGGGCGCGCCGTCTTCACCTGGGGCGTCGAGGTGGCCCGGGCGGCCGGGCTCCGCCCGCCCCTGCGCCACCTCGCCGCCACGGCCGCGACCCTCACCGACCCGGCCTCGCGGCACACGATGAGCCGCGTCGGGGCCGGCCTGGTCGGCATCGACCCCAGCGGCACCACGCGCCTGTCCCCCGCCCTGACGCTCACCGCACCGGTCGTCAGCACCCGCCGGGTGCCGACCGGAGCGTCGGTCGGCTACGGCCACGCGTGGTACGCCGACCGGCCCACCACGCTGGCCCTGCTCCCCCTCGGGTACGCCGACGGCCTGCCCCGCTCGACCGCCGGGCACGCCCAGGTGTGGCTGGCCGGTCGCCGCCGTCGCGTCGTCGGGCGCGTGTCGATGGACCAGGTCGTCGTCGACCTCGGTGACGACGCCGTCCTGCCGGGCACCGTCGCCACCGTCTTCGGCCCCGGCCACCAGGGCGAGCCGACGGTCGCCGAGTGGGCCGGGTGGGCCGACACGATCGAGCACGAGATCGTCACCGGCATCGGCGCGCGGGTGGCCCGGTCGTGAGCGGCGACCGGCGGACCCGGGTGGCCGTGATCGGCGGTGGCGCCAGCTGCGAGCACGAGGTGTCCCTGGCCAGCGCCGCGTGCGTCGCCGCAGCCCTCGACCCCGCGCGCCACGAGGTCGTGCGGCTGACGATCGACCCCCACGGCACCTGGCTCGACGGCGGCGGCCGCCCGGTCGGCCTGACCGGCGCGCTGTGCCTGCTGCGGCGCTGCGACGTGGTGCTGCCGGTCGTGCACGGTCCGCACGGCGAGGACGGCACCCTGGCCGCGCTGTGCGACCTCGCCGGGCTGCCCTTCGTCGGCTCCGGCCTGCGGGCGGGGGCGCTGGCGATGGACAAGTGGGCCACCAAGCTCGTGGCCGGCGCGCTGGGCATCGCCACCGCACCCGGTGTCCTGCTGACGCCCGCCACCCGGTCGGCGTACGCCTGGACCCACCCGGTGGTGGTCAAGCCCGTCGCGGCCGGCTCGAGCCACGGCGTCACCCTGGTCGCCACGGCCGGAGCGCTCGACGAGGCCCTGGCCGCGGCCTTCGCCCTCGACGACCGGGTGCTCGTCGAGGACGTCGTGGTCGGGCGCGAGGTCGACGTCGCCGTGCTCGCGCGCCCCGACGGGCGGCGCGTGGTCGCCCCGACGCTGGAGGTCGTGGTCGACGGCGTGTTCGGCTTCGAGGACAAGTACGGCGGTCACGCCGACCTCCGCATCCCGGCGGAACTCGACACGACCGCCACCACGACGCTCGAGGACGCCGCGGTCGCGGTGTTCGACGCCCTGGGGTGCGCCGGCGTCGCACGGGTCGACTTCTTCTGGACGCAGGACGGCCCGGTGCTCAACGAGGTCAACACGATGCCCGGCTTCACCGAGCAGTCCCAGGTGCCGCGGATGTTCGCGGCCGCCGGGCTGGCGTACGCCGACCTCCTCGACGTGTTGGTGCGCGACGCCGTCGCCACCGCTCGGTAGGGTCGCGCCGGTGGAGGACCGGCTGCGGGCATGGGTGCCGTCGGTCGCGCTGGGGCTGGCGGTGCTGGTCCTCGGCGTGGTCGAGCTGGTCAACACCGACGCCGTCAACGGCAGCACCGGCAGCCGGGGCCTCGCGGTGCTCGTGCTGGCCACGGCCGTCGCGGCCACGCTCTCCCGGCGCGCGCCGGCCGGCGCGCTGGCCCTGTCGGGAGCGATCGGGATCGCGCAGGTCGCGACCGACACCCAGGTCATGCTGGTGGAGGCCGCGTTCTTCGTGGTCGTCTTCTGCAGCGCACGCTGGGGCAGCGTCGCGACGGTCGTCGGCGCCGCGCTCTCGGTGCCGGTCGCCGCAGCGACGGCCGTCTACCTGGTCGCCGCGCAGGAGTACGTCCCGCTCCTCTCGGTCGTCGACCTCAGGACGCTGCTCGACACCGCCTACCGCTTCGGCGACACGTGGCGCGTGGGGGCGTCCGTCGTCACGATGCTGGTCCTGGCCGCCCCCTGGCTCGCGGGCCTGGCCCTGCGGTTCAGCGACCGGGCCCGACGCTCCCAGGCCTCGCAGGAGCGCGCCGAGGAGCAGGCGGCCGTCGCGGTCCGCCAGACCGAGCAGGCGCGCGAGATCGCGCGGCTGCGCGACGAGCAGGCCCGGCTGGCGCGCGACGTGCACGACGTCGTCGGCCACTCCCTGGCCGTCATTCTGGCCCAGGCCGAGTCGGCGCAGTACCTGCCCGACGACGACCCCGAGCGGCTCAAGCAGACGATGGCCACCATCGCGAGCTCGGCGCGCTCGTCGTTGCAGGACGTCCGCCACGTGCTGTCGGCACCCGACGCACCCGCCACCACCCGCCCGCTCGACACCCTGGTCGACGGGGTCCGCGCCGGCGGCCACGAGGTCGTGCTGCGCGAGCTCGGCACCGCCCGCCCGCTGCCCCCCGAGCTCGAGACGACGGCCTACCGGGTACTGCAGGAGATGCTCACCAACGCCGTCAAGCACGGACGCCGCGACGCGCCCGTGCTCGTGGAGCGGCACTGGCCCGACGACTCGCTGTCCGACGAGCTGCGCGTCGAGGTGCGCAACACCGTCGACGCGCAGGGCGCGGTCGCCCCCGGCACCCGCGACACCCGCGGCTCCGGCCTCGACGGGATGCGGCAGCGCCTCGAGGCGGTCGGCGGCCGCATCGACGTACGCCGCCGCGAGGAGGACGACGCCACGACCACCTTCACGGTCACCGCGTGGATACCGTTGGGCTCGCGATGACCCACGTGCCCGCTGCTCCCGCCGACATCCGGGTCGTGCTCGTCGACGACCAGGACCTCTTCCGCGAGGGCGTGCGCGTCATCGTCGACGCGCAGGAGGGGATGAGCGTCGTCGGCACCGCCGGGGACGGCGTGCAGGCCGTCCGGCTGGTCGACGAGCTGACCCCCGACGTGGTGCTCATGGACATCCGGATGCCCGAGCTCGACGGGGTCGAGGCCACGCGGCAGATCTTCGCGCCCGACCGGGTGGCGCGCCGTGCCGCCGCAGGCGCGTCGCCGGTGCGGGTGGTCGTGCTCACGACCTTCAACCTCGACGACCGGGCGGCGACCGCGATCCGCCACGGCGCCAGCGGGTTCCTGCTCAAGGACACGACGCCGGTCCAGCTGCGCGACGCGATCCGGACGGTCCACGCCGGCAACGCCGTCCTCGCCCCGGGCGACCTGACGGCCCTCATGGCCGGCAGCTTCGTCGCCCCGGCGCCGACGCCGGCGGCGTACCTCGGGCTGACCGACAAGGAGCGCGAGGTCTTCGCGGCCGTCGCGCGCGGGCTCTCCAACACCGAGGTCGGTGCTCTCGTCTTCGCCTCGGAGTCGACGGTCAAGACCCACGTCGGCGCCATCCTGCGCAAGCTCAGCCTGCGCGACCGGGTGCAGATCGTGGTCTACGCGCACGAGCACGGGCTGGTGGCGTAGCACCGTTCAGCCGGCGCGGCCCCGGATCCGGTCGGGCAGACAGCCGACGACCTGCTCGAGCGGCCCGCGACGGCGCAGGGCGGCGTAGACGCTGCCGACCCACAGCACGACGACGACGTGCCAGACGTAGGACGAGGCCACCTCGTCGGGCCAGACCAGGTCGGTGCGCATCACCAGGTGCAGCGTGTAGAGGGTCAGCGTCATCGCGCCGGCGCCGAACGCCACCTGCACCGAGCGCTCGCCGAGGGCCGACAGGTCACCGGCCCACCCGACGAGCAGCAGGCACAGCCCGATCACGAGCGCGGCACTGCCGGCGGTCTGGAGGAGGTCGAACGGGGTCGTGGAGTGCGGCGCGACGACGGTCAGCCACCGCCACCCCGCCCCCGGTCCCTCGACCGGGGTCTGGCCGTAGAGCCCGCCGGCGATGTCGTCGAGCTCGGCCGGCGTGAAGCGGGTCCGGGTCAGGGCGCGTGAGCCGACGGTGGCGCCCACGGCGACCGCAAGCCCGCCCACGGCCAGCCGGGCCGCGACCCGGCGCGACCCGAGGTCGAGCCGCCCGATCGCCAGGCCCAGTAGCAGGTAGGTCAGCCACGGCAGCGCCGGGTAGTAGCCGGTGAGCAGCAGCTCCGAGAGCAGCCGGCCCGGGTGCTCGAGCTGGTCGGGCTGGGGGCTCTCGAACTGGCGCTCGGGCAGTCGCGGCACGAGCAGCCGGCTCACCACCGGGACCACGACGGCCCAGCCGACCGCCAGCGCCAGCAGCGGGCGCCAGGTCAGGCCGAGGAACGGCAGCCCCAGCACGAAGAGCACCGCGTAGTAGGTCAGGATCACCGCGATGCCGGTGCCGAGCCCGCCGAGCAGCAGCCCCAGGACGCCGACCGCGAGGGCCCGCGCCAGCAGGGCCAGGGTCGTGCGCAGGCGCTCCCCGCCGCGCACCGGCGTACGACGCCCGGAGACGAGCGCCATCGCGACCCCGGCGAGCACCGCGAAGAGGGCGGAGGCCCGGCCACCGGCGAGCGCGTGCAGCGTCGTCAGGTCACCGTCGGGGGTGCGCGTGTCGAGGACGTGCGTGGCCATCATGCCCAGCAGGGCCAGGCAGCGCGCGACGTCGAGCCCGACCAGCCGGCCGCGCGTGGAGGCGGAGCTAGAAGCCGAGCCGGCGGGCACCGGTGTCCCTGCGCACGGCCTCGCCCTTGCTCTGCGCCGAGGTCTTGAGGTCGGCCTGGAACGCGGTCATCGCCTCACGCAGGGAGAGGTCGTAGGCCGCCAGGATGCGCACGGCGAGCAGGCCGGCGTTGCGGGCGCCACCGATCGCGACGGTCGCGACCGGGACCCCCGCGGGCATCTGCACGATCGAGAGCAGGGAGTCCATGCCGTCGAGGGTCTTCAGCGGCACCGGCACGCCGATGACCGGCAGCGGGGTCACGGCGGCCAGCATGCCGGGCAGGTGCGCTGCTCCCCCGGCGCCGGCGATGATCACCGACAGCCCTCGGCCGGCGGCGTCCTTGCCGTAGGCCAGCATCTCCTCCGGCATCCGGTGCGCCGAGACGACGTCGGCCTCGTGCGCGACCCCGAACTCCGTGAGCGCGGCCGCGGCCTCCTTCATCACGGGCCAGTCGGAGTCGGAGCCCATCACGATGCCCACGCGGGGCCCTGCGGAGTCGGTCATCACTCACTCGCTCTCATTGCCGAGGTCGCCGCGGAACCACGCGGCGGCGTGCCGCGCGCGCTCGAGGCAGTCGTCGAGGTCGTCGCCGTAGGCGTTGACGTGGCCGACCTTGCGGCCCGGCCGCAGGTCCTTGCCGTAGAGGTGGACCCGCAGGTGCGGGTCGCGGGCCATGGCGTGCGGGTAGCCGTCGTAGAGGCGCCCGACCTGCCCCGACTGCTCAGCGGGGCCACCGAGGATGTTGACCATCACCGTCCACGGCGCGCGCGCCGCCGGTGAGCCGAGCGGCAGGTCGAGGACGGCGCGCAGGTGGTTCTCGAACTGCGAGGTGACGGCACCGTCCTGGGTCCAGTGGCCGGTGTTGTGGGGCCGCATCGCCAGCTCGTTGACCAGGATCCGGCCGTCGGTGGTCTCGAACATCTCCACGGCCAGGACGCCGGTGACGTCGAGCTCGCCGGCGATCGTGAGCGCGACCTGCTGGGCCTGGGCGGCCAGCTCGGGGTCGAGGTCGGGCGCGGGGGCCACCACCTCGAGGCAGATGCCGTCGACCTGGGTCGAGGCGACGACCGGGTACGCCGCCGCCTGGCCGCTGGGCGAGCGGGCCACCAGGGCCGAGAGCTCGCGACGGAAGTCGACGAGCTCCTCGGCCAGCAGCCGCACGCCCTTCTCGTGCGCGACCCGCAGCGGCTCGGCCACGTCGTCGACCGAGCGGACGAACCAGACCCCCTTGCCGTCGTAGCCGCCACGGGTGGTCTTGAGGACGCACGGCAGGCCGAAGGCCTCGACGTCGTCGACGGAGGCGACGATCGCGTTGCGCGGGCACGGCACGCCGAGCGCGGCCAGCCGCTCGCGCATCACGCCCTTGTCCTGGGCGTGCACCAGCGCACCCGGCCCCGGGCGCACGGCGACGCCGTCGCCCTCGAGGGCGTGCAGGTGCTCGGTGGGGACGTGCTCGTGGTCGAAGGTCACGACGTGGGCGCCGGCGGTCACGGCCCGCAGGTCGTCGAGGTCGGTGTGGTCGCCGACGAGCTGGTCGACGATCACCTGGGCCGCCGAGACACCCTCGGCCTCGGCCAGCAGGCGCAGCGGGACGCCGAGCGCCGCGGCCGGCTCCGCCATCATCCGGGCCAGCTGGCCGCCACCGACGACAGCGACGAGAGGGGCGAAGGACACGGGTCGAGGATAGTGAGCCCTCACGGGCTGCGGACGGGGGCCTCGGTCTCGAAGCGCAGGCCGCGACCCCGCAACGTCGTGATGAGGTGGGGGCTGCGGCTGTCGTCCTGCAGCTTGCGGCGGATCCAGCCGAGGTGCACGTCGATCGTCTTCGACGACGTCCAGAAGGTCGTGTTCCACACCTCGCGCATGAGGTCGTCGCGCGAGACGACCTCGCCGGCCCGCGAGATCAGGGCGTGCAGGAGGTCGAACTCCTTGCGTGAGAACGCGACCTCGGTGCCGTCGAGCCACACACGGCGGTCGACGGGGTCCACGCGGACACCTTGCACCTCGAGCACGAGCCCAACGTAGGAAGGCCCATGCACCAGCACACCCGGAAGGAGGAAAATGCGGGGGGTGCTCTAGACCGGTCGGACCGGTCGCGGTCAGTGCCGGCGGACGGCGACCGGCCCGACCAAACCGAAGCCCCGCACCGGCCGCTCGGGCAGCAGCCGGGTCTCGAACTGGTCGGGCGGCAGCAGGGCCGCCGTCGCCGCGTCGATGATGATCCGGTTGCGGCGCGCGACGGCGGTCAGCCGGGCCGCGAGGTTGACCGGCGGCCCGAACACGTCGCCCAGCCGCATCACGACGTTGCCGCTGGCCAGACCGAGCCGGACGTCGGGCATCCGGCTGTCGCGGCCGATGACGGTGATGATGCCCTCGGCGGTGTCGTAGGCGCGGATCGGGTCGTCGTTGACGAACAGGATCGAGTCGCCGATGCTCTTGATCACCCGGCCGCGCTGGGCCGCGACCACGTCGGCGCAGCGCGACTCGAAGAGCTCGACGAGGTCGCCGATGCGTTCGCGGGAGATCTCGTTGCTCAGCGCGGTGAAGCTGACGATGTCGGCGAACCCGACCGTCAGCCGCGTGGTGTTGAGGTTGTCGACCTCGCCGAGCGCGACGATGCGCGACACCGCGGCGGCGAGGTGGCGGCGCCAGGCGTAGACCATCGTGGCCTCGAACCCGTCGCTGAGGTCGTCGAGCAGGCGCATCGCGGTGGCGGTCCGGTCGACCGGGGCCCCGGTCGCTTCGTCGGGTGCGGCGGCCTGCAGCTCCTCGACCCGGTGGACCAGGGCCGCGACCTCCCAGTCGGCCAGCCGCGCCATCGTCTGGCCCAGGGCCCGGGTGATGGTGACCGCGAGGTCGAAGTCGAGCAGCCCGCTCCCGATCGCGCCGCTGAGCGTGCGGATGGCCTCGACGTCCGACGACGTGTAGACCGCCGCCCCCTCCGCCTCGGGGAACCCGAGGGCCCGCCACAACCGGCGGGCCTCGCCCAGGGTGATGCCGGCCTGGCTCGCGACCTCGTCCGCGGAGTACGACGGCGACTCGCGCAGGATCGCCTCGACGATCCCGCTGGGGTCACCCCACTGGTCGTCGATCAGTGCCCCTCGGCGCTTCGCGTCTCGCCGCCGTGGAGCTGGTGCAACAGCTGGTTGAGGTCGCGCTGGGTCTCCTCGACGCGCGGGATGTCGTAGATCAGCACCTGACCGTTGGTGCTGGCGTCGCTGATGACCAGGGTGCCGCAGCCGAGCATCCGGTCGATCAGGTCGCGCTCGTAGGCGACGTCGCTGATGCGGCTCAGCGGGATGTCGTGACCGCGACGGGTCAAGATGCCGTTGCGCGTGATCAGGCGCCGGTTGGTGATCGTGTAGGACGCCGTCAGCCAGTCGAGGGACGGCCACACGACCCGCCACAGCACGAGCACGGCGACGATCCCCCACACGACCAGCGTCGCGGTGTCGTTGTCGATGTAGACCTGGGCGACCACGCCCACCGCCAGCAGGACGACCAGCGTCAGCAGCGGCAGCAGCAGCGCCTTCGCGTGCGTGCGCGTGCTGACGATGATTTCCTCGCCGGGGTTGAGCAGCTTCTGGGAGATGACCACGGGCGGATCATTCCACTTCTCGGGGGCGGTGACGATGACCCGGGCTAGCCATGTCGGCGTCCAGGTCGCGCCTCAGACCGCCCGTACGTGCACGACGTCGCCGGCCGAGACGGGCGTGCGGACCCCGTCGGACTCGACGACGAGCTGCCCGGCGGGGTCGATGGCCACGGCGCGGCCCTCGAGGACGGAGCCGTCGGGCAGGTCGACGCGGACGTCGCGGCCCACCGTCACGCAGGCCGCGGCGTAGGACTCGTGCAGGCGCATGCCGCTGGGGTCGCCGCCCATCTCCCACGCGTCGACGGCCTCGCGGACGGCGGTGAGGACCTCGACCAGGACATCGGTGCGGTCGACCGGGCGGCCGAGCTCGATCTCGATCGAGGTGGCCGTGTCGACGGGCAGCTCGTCGGGAGTGAGGCCGACGTTGATGCCGACTCCGACCACGGCGGCCGGGCCCTCGGGGGTCTCGACGCGCTCGACGAGGATGCCCGCGACCTTCTTGTCACCGACCAGCACGTCGTTGGGCCACTTGACGCCGGCCTCGAGCCCGGCGGCCTGGAGGGCCTTGTCGACGGCGTACCCGGTGAGCAGCGGCAACCACGGCCAGGCGCGGGTGGGCGTGTGGGGGCGCAGCAGGATCGAGAAGGTGACCGAGGTGCCGGCCGGGGACTCCCAGGTGCGGTCGAGGCGGCCGCGACCAGCGGTCTGGTGGTCGGCGACGACCACCAGCCCGTCGGGGGCGCCCTCCTGGGCGCGTCGGGCGACCTCGGCGTTGGTCGACTCCAGGGTGTCGACCACCTCGACGGTGAGGTCGGGCATCAGCTCCGGGTTGTCGCTGCCGAGGCGGGCCTTGTCGAGGGGTGGGCGCACGGCCGAGTCCGGAGTCACGAGGTCTAGCCTGTCCTACCGACCAGCCAAGTCCAAGCACCCCCGGGTGCGAGAACGTCCAGGAGAACCGTGAGCGCGCAGCCAGGCGAAGGCACCGAGGTGCCGTCAGCCGACACCGGCATCGACCTCCACACCACGGCCGGCAAGCTCGCCGACCTGGGGCGACGCCTCGACGAGGCCGTGCACGCCGGGTCCGAGAAGGCCGTCGAGAAGCAGCACGCCAAGGGCCGTCAGACCGCCCGCGAGCGCATCGAGATGCTTTTCGACGAAGGCTCCTTCGTCGAGCTCGACGAGCTGGCCCGACACCGGTCCACCGCCTTCGGCCTCGAGAAGACCCGCCCCTACGGCGACGGCGTCATCACCGGCTACGGCACCATCGACGGCCGCCAGGCGTGCGTGTTCAGCCAGGACTTCACCGTCTTCGGCGGCTCGCTCGGCGAGGTCTACGGCGAGAAGATCGTCAAGGTCATGGATCTCGCGATGAAGGTCGGTTGCCCGATCATCGGCATCAACGAGGGCGCCGGTGCGCGCATCCAGGAGGGCGTCGTCTCCCTCGGCCTGTACGGCGAGATCTTCCGCCGCAACGTGCACGCCTCGGGCGTCATCCCGCAGATCTCGATGATCATGGGCAACTGCGCGGGCGGCCACGTCTACTCCCCCGCGGTCACCGACTTCACCGTCATGGTCGACCAGACCTCGGCGATGTTCATCACCGGCCCCGACGTCATCAAGACCGTCACCGGCGAGGACGTCACGATGGAGGAGCTCGGCGGCGCCCGCACCCACAACACCAGGTCGGGCAACGCCCACTACATGGCCGCCGACGAGTCCGACGCGATCGACTACGTCAAGGCGCTGCTGTCCTACCTGCCGCAGAACAACCTCGACGAGGGCGTCGTCTACGACGAGGAGGCGGACCTCGAGGTCACCGACCTCGACCGCAGCCTCGACGTGCTCATCCCCGACAGCCCCAACCAGCCCTACGACATGCACGACGTCATCACCGCGGTGCTCGACGACGAGGAGTTCCTCGAGGTCATGGAGCTCTTCGCTCCCAACCTCATCATCGGCTACGGCCGGGTCGAGGGCCGCCCGGTCGGCGTGGTCGCCAACCAGCCCATGCAGTTCGCCGGCACCCTCGACATCGACGCCTCCGAGAAGGCCGCACGCTTCGTGCGCACCTGCGACGCCTTCAACATCCCGGTGCTGACCTTCGTCGACGTGCCCGGCTTCCTGCCCGGCACCGACCAGGAGTGGAACGGCATCATCCGTCGCGGCGCCAAGCTGATCTACGCCTACTCCGAGGCGACCGTCCCGCTGGTCACCGTGATCACCCGCAAGGCCTACGGCGGCGCCTACGACGTGATGGGGTCCAAGCACCTCGGTGCCGACATCAACGTGGCGTGGCCGACCGCGCAGATCGCCGTGATGGGCGCGCAGGGCGCGGCCAACATCGTGCACCGCAAGACGCTGGCCAAGGTGGAGAAGTCCGGCGGCGACGTCGAGGCCGAGCGCGCACGCCTGGTCGACGAGTACGAGACGACGCTCGCCAACCCCTACATCGCGGCCGAGCGCGGCTACATCGACGCCGTCATCTCCCCCCACGAGACCCGCATCGAGATCATCCGCGCCCTGCGGCTGCTGCGCTCCAAGCGCGCGACGCTGCCGCCCAAGAAGCACGGGAACATCCCGCTGTGACGGCCGACGAGCCCACGCACGAGCCCGCCAGGCCTATGCTGCGCATCGTCGACGGCAACGCGACCCCCGAGGAGGTCGCGGCGATCGTCGCGGTGCTCGCCTCGCTCGACGGTGGCGACGCCCCGGCGGCGCCGCGGCGGCGGCCCCAGTGGGGTGCTCCGCACCGCGCCGTACGCCGCCCGGTCGCGCACGGTCCCGGCGGTTGGCGCGCCAGCTCGCTCCCGTGAGCGTCCTGGTCCTCGCGTCCGCGTCGCCCGCGCGGCTCAAGACCCTGCGCAGCGCCGGGCTCGACCCGGTGGTGCTGGTCTCGGGCGTCGACGAGTCGCAGGTCACCGGGGTCCCGCCGGCCGAGCTCGCGCTGGCCCTCGCGGGGCTCAAGTGCGCCGCGGTCGCCGACGGCGACCGACGTCCCGACCCCGCGCTGGTGCTGGGCTGCGACTCCGTCCTCGAGCTCGACGGAGCCGCGTTCGGCAAGCCCGCCGACGCCGCCGACGCGACGGCCCGGTGGCAGGCGATGCGCGGACGCTCCGGGGTCCTGCACACCGGGCACGCCCTGCGCGACACCGCGACCGGCCGGACGGCGCAGGCCACCGCCTCGACCACGGTCCACTTCGCCGACGTCTCCGACGCCGAGATCGCGGCGTACGTCGCGACCGGTGAGCCGCTGCACGTCGCGGGCGCCTTCACCGTCGACGGGCTGGGCGGTGCGTTCGTCACCGCCATCGAGGGCGACTTCCACAACGTGGTGGGTGTCTCGCTCCCGTTGCTGCGCGGGCTCGTCGCCGACCTGGGCCACGCCTGGACCGATCTCTGGGCCGCCCGGACCTGACCCCCCGGACGGCGGACGTCAGCCCGGTCTAGACAGGTCGACGCGGACTTCGGGGTTCGCCTCCCGACGACCGCCGCACCCGAGGAAGATCGCCCTCAGGGAGACGAACGACCTGCGGCGACGCGGGTCTCGTGGAGGGACGGGTGGTCGTGGCGCGCGGGAAGGACGACCGGGACGACGAGCAGCACACCGCAGGAGCGCTGCGCCGAGCAGCCATCGGTGCGGCCGTGATCGGGCTGGTGCTGCTGGGCTCCGGACTGACGTGGGCCAGCGCCGTGTCCCGCCAGACCGACGGTCTCGCCGGGCGGACGCTCGACACGCGCGCCGCCGCTGTCGGTGACGCGACCGAGGCGGAGTACCAGCGCTACGCCGACGCGCTCGGTCTGGTGGCGGCGGCCCTCGGGGCCGCACCCCGCATCGACGCGACCACCTTCGACCTCTCGACCGCGCCGCTGGGGTCGATGGACCTGGCCGGTGCGACCTCCCTGGCCTTCATCGCACCGCCCGTCGACACCGAGGGGCTCGCTTCCTTCGAGTCGACCTGGCGGTCACGCGGCTCGACCGACCTCACGTTGGCCCCCGCCGAGGACCAGCGCCGCCACGTCTTCTCGGTCTTCAGCAAACCCCTGGACGGCAGCAGCCAGCGACGTACCGGTATCGACGTGAGCGGTGCTCTCGCGCCGTACGCCGCCCTGATGGAGGCATGGCGCTCGGGCGGGGTGGCGGTCTCCGAGGCCTACCAGCTGATCATCGACCAGGACCTGCCGGAGGACCAGCGCCAGACCTCCTTCACGGTGGCCGCACCGGTGATGCAGGGCGAGCGCCTGGCCGGCTGGGTCCTGATGGGCCTGCGCGGCCAGGACTTCCTGGGCACGGTCCTCGAGCGCGCCGCCGAGAACCGGGTCGACGTCGCCCTGTGGGCCGACGACCCCGCCGGCAACGACCTCACGGTCGCCTCGCTGTCCTCCCGCGCAGGCGGCACGGCGCTCCACGACCAGCAGACACGGTCACTGACCCTCCCCATCGCCCAGCGCACCTGGACCCTCGACGTCTCCTCCGACACCGCGGCGCTCATCGGCAACATCCGCTACCGCACCCTGGCGATCCAGGTCATCTCGGTGATCATCAGCCTCCTCGCCGCCGGGCTCTGGTGGGCGGTCGTGTCGAGCCACGCCCGGGCGCGCGCCGACGTACGGACCGCGACCCGTGACCTCGCCGTCGCCGAGGCAGCGGCCCGCAGGCACGCGACGCTGCTCGACGCGACGATGGAGGCGGTCGACGAGATCGGGGTCACGGTCGTCGACGCCGACGGCACGGTCCTGGTGCACTCGCCGACGGCGCGGCGGGTCCTCGGGGCGCGCGGTCTCGGCGACGTCGACGACGACCTCGAGGTCGCGACGCCGCAGCCCGACGACCACGGCGTGTTCACGCTCGACGGCGAACCGTTTCCCCGGGGCGACATGCCGCTGCTGCGGGCCCTCGCCGGCGAGCCGACCGAGGACGTCGAGATGGTCGTGCGCAACGCGGTCTACCCCGACGGTGTGACGATCGCCGTCTCCGGGCGCCCGTTCGTCCTGGACGGCCGTCGCTCCGGGGCCCTCACGGTGTTTCGTGACGTGACCGAGGAGCGCCGCCAGCAGGCCGAGCAGGCGGCGTTCGCCGGGATGGTCGCCCACGACCTGAAGAACCCGCTCTCGCTCGTGCGCGGGTGCCTGGAGATCGTCACCGACGACCTCCCCCGGCTGACGGGCCCGCCCGACGCGATGGACGCCACCTCGACCTACCTCGTCAAGGCCTTCACCGCCGCCGACCGGATGGCGACCCTGATCGACGACCTGCTCGACTACACCTCGGCCGGCGACGCCGCCCTCGAGGTCACCGACGTCGACCTCGGCGCCCTGGTCCGCGACACGATCACCGAGGTCGTGGCCGGCCACCTCGCCGGGCGCCGTCCCGACGGGACCAGCCGGCCCGCCCCGCTGGTGCACGTCGCCGACCTGCCCGTGGCCCGGTGCGACCCCGATCGCATGCGACAGGTGTTCGGCAACCTGGTCGGCAACGCACTGAAGTACGTCCACCCCGACGATCGGCCCGTCATCGACGTGGCGGCGGACCGGGGCCCGGACGGGCGCGGGGTGCGCCTGTACGTCGCCGACCGGGGCATCGGCGTCCCAGCGCACCTGCGCGGCGACGTCCTCAAGCCGTTCGTGCGGACGCCCGCGACCGCCGGTGACCCGGCGAGCTATCCCGGGACCGGGCTGGGTCTGGCGATCTGCCGCCGGGTCGTCGAGCGGCACGGCGGGACCCTGCGGCTGCAGCCCAACCCCGGCGGCGGCACGGTCGCCGTCGTCGACCTGCCGGACGCTGGTCCGAACCGGGACCCGGGCCCCGGTCAGCCGAACAGCGCGGACGCCTTGCGGATGGTCTCGACGAGGCCGTAGGCCACCGGGACGCCGACGAGCGTCCACGCGACGAGCAGACGGGCGGTCATACCTTGATCCTTTCTTGGTCGGGGTCGGTGTCGGAGACGGGCTCGTGGAAGCGCTCGGCGACGGGACGGACCAGCAGGTTGGCCACCAGGCCGACCGCGAGGACGCCCACCATCGTGAGCAGTGCCGGACGGTAGGCGTCGGCGGTCAGCGAGCCGGGCTCGCCCTGGGAGTCGAGGAAACCGTTGACGATGAACGGACCGACCACCCCGGCCGCCGACCAGGCGGTCAGCAACCGACCGTGGATCGCACCGACCTGGAAGGTGCCGAAGAGGTCACGAAGGTAGGCCGGGATGGTGGCGAACCCGCCGCCGTAGAAGCTGATGATGACCGCGGCCAGCAGGACGAACAGGGCCGTCGAGGACGACCCGACGGTCGCCAGCAGGAAGTAGAGCACCAGGCCCACGCCCAGGTAGACGACGTAGACCGGCTTGCGGCCCACCACGTCGGAGGTCGAGGACCACAGGAACCGGCCGGCCATGTTGGCGATCGACAGCAGGCCCACGAAGCCGCCCGCGGCCGCCGCGGTCACCGTCGAGGTGTCGCCCTCGCGGAAGAAGTCCTGGATCATCGGCGAGGCCTGCTCGAGGATGCCGATGCCGGCCGTGACGTTGCAGAAGAGCAGCACCCACAGCAGCCAGAACTGCGGGGTGCGGATCGCGTTGCGCGCCGAGACGCTGGCCGTGGTCACCAACGCCCGGCTCCGGACGCTGGCCGGGTCGAAGCCGTCGGGGCTCCAGCCGTCGGCGGGGACCCGCACCGTGAGGGCGCCGAAGAGCATGAAGACGGCGTAGCCGGCCGCGAGGACGACGAACATCAGCGTCAGGGCGTGGGCGTCGGCCCCGGAGCTGCTCGCCTTGGAGGGGTCGAAGCCGTCGTCGAACAACGACAGCAGCCGCCCCTCGAGCGGGCTCGCCACGAGGGCGCCGCCGCCGAAGCCCATGATCGCCATGCCGGTCGCGAGTCCCGGACGGTCGGGGAACCACTTGATCAGGGTCGAGACCGGCGAGATGTAGCCGATGCCGAGCCCGATGCCGCCGATCACGCCGTAGCCCAGGTAGACCAGCCACAGCTGTCCGCTGCTGACGCCCACCGCGGCGACGAGCAGCCCGGTCACCCAGAAGACCGCGGCCGCGGACATGGCCGCCCGCGGGCCACTGCGGTCGACCCAGGTGCCGGCGACCATCGACGACAGGCCGAGCATCACGATCGCCAGCGAGAAGATGAAGCCGATCGTGGTCTGGCTGGCGTCGAAGCGCTCGGTCAGGGAGAACTTGTAGACGCTCGTGGCGTAGACCTGGCCGATGCACAGGTGGACGGCGAGCGCGGCCGGTGGGATCAGCCAGCGGTTGAAACCGGGACCGGCGACGATCCGGTCGCGAGCAAGGAATGACGGCAGCATGCAGGGGACCTCCCGAGACGGAAGACCCCAGCGTCACGTCACCAGGTGACGGTCACCACACCCTTGAAGGCGTGTCAGGACGGGGCCACGACCGGCACCGGGGGCTCGGCAGGACGCCGGAAGACGAAGCGCTTGAAGAGGTAGAACCGTGCGACGAAGGCGAGCACCAGCCCGACGCCGTTGGCCGACAGGTTGTCGGCCAGGGCGGAGTCCATGGCCAGCACGTGCCGGGTCAGGAACAGGCAGCCCACGGGCAGCACCATGGCGAGCAGGTTGATGACGACGTAGGCCGTCCAGCCGCCGTCGGCCTGCTGCGGGGGGCGGTGCGGGAAGACCCAGCCGCGCGCGCCGTGGTAGCTGATGACCATGCCGACGCTGTTGGCCAGGACGTAGGCACCGATGGGCTGGTCGGCCATCAGGGTGCGGCCGACGAGCCAGCCGTGGGCGAGCACGTTGAACAGGACGAACGACACCCAGGTGGCCAGCTGCGCCACGGCGAAGAACCGCCACACCTCACCCAGGAGGCGCTGCCAGCGATCGGACACCCCACGATCCTAGACGGAGACAGGCTCCGTTCGTGGGATTGGGCGGTGTCTCGTGCGTTACTCGACCGGCAGGCCGAGGCTGCGGGCGATCAGCATCCGCTGCACCTCGGAGGTGCCCTCGCCGATCTCGAGCACCTTCGCGTCGCGGTAGAAGCGCGCCACGGGGTACTCCTCCATGAAGCCGTAGCCGCCGAAGACCTGCGTGGCGATGCGGGTCGCGGAGACCGCCGACTCGGTCGAGTAGAGCTTGGCGACCGACGCCGCGCGCTTGATCTCCTGGTGGGGGGCGCCGGCGTCCTTGAGCGCCGCGGCCTTGTAGGTCAGCAGCCGGCTGGCCTGGAGCATGACCTCGAGGTCGGCGATCTGGAAGGCGACGCCCTGCTTGCGTCCGATCGGGCCGCCGAAGGTCTGCCGCTCCCCGGCGTACTGGACGGCCATGTCGAGGCAGGCCTGGATGCAACCCACCGACAGCGCCGAGATGGCGATACGACCGTCGTCGAGCGTGGCGAGGAACTGCGCGTAGCCGCGACCCCGGTCGCCGAGCAGGTGGTCGGCCGGCACGTGGACGTCCTCGAAGCTCAGCGGGTGGGTGTCGGAGGCGTGCCAGCCGAGCTTGTCGTAGGCCTTCTCGGCGGTGAAACCGGGCGTGCCCGCGGGCACCATGATCGCGCTGATCTCGGGCTTGCCGCCCTCGCGGGTGCCGGTGCGCGCGGTGACGGTGACCAGGCTGGTGATGTCGGAGCCCGAGTTGGTGATGAACTGCTTGGCGCCGTTGACGACCCACTCGTCGCCGACGAGCTCGGCCTTGGTGCGCGTCGCGCCCGCGTCGGACCCGGCGCCGGGCTCGGTCAGGCCGAAGCCGGCGAGCGCCTCGCCCGCGACGAGCGCGGGCAGCCAGCGCTCCTTCTGCTCGTCGGTGCCGTAGGCCAGCAGGGGGTTGATGCCCAGGCCGACCCCGGCCTGCAGGGTGATGCCCATCGACTGGTCGACGCGGCCGAGCTCCTCGATCGCGACGCAGAGGCTGGTGAAGTCGCCGTCGTCGCCCGCCCCGCCGTACTGCTCGGGGGCGGTGAGGCCGAACAGCCCCAGCTTGCCCATCTGCTGCACGACGTCGACCGGGAAGTGGTGGTCGCGGTCCCACTGCGCCGCGTGGGGCGCGATCTGGGCCTCCGCGAACTCGCGGACACTCTGGCGGAACTCCTCGTGCTCACGGCTCAGCTCGAACGTCATGGCACCGATGGTAGCCCCGGCGGTTAGCGTTTGTTAACCACCCGGCGGAGGTCTCTCGCCACCGTCTCGCCTCCCTCTCGCCGACGTCAGGTGCGCAGGTGCCGGACCGCCTGCCAGGCGGGGTCGTGGGTGCGCGTGACCTCGACCGTCCCCTGGTCCCAGCCGGCGACGACGCCCTCGACGACGCCGGAGGTCGGGCGCGCCGAGTCGACGTAGTAGTGGAGGGTCCGGCGGCCACGGCCGGTCTCGTGAGCGACCAGGCGGCCGGCCTCGCCGAGGCGCTCGGTGACGTGGTCCTCGAGCCCGCGCAGGTCGTCGAGCGCACCGGCCGCGGGCAGTCCCTCGGCCGTGGCGTCGGCGAACGGGACGTCGACGGCCAGGTGGTCGTCGAGGTGGGGCGCCCAGCTCGGCGCCAGCGGCACCTGCGCGAGCGCCATCAGCGGCGCGCCGTCGTCCTGGCGGCCCTGCAGCATCACCCAGGTGGGCCGACCGTCGTCGTCGAGCGCGTCGGCACGCACCTGTGCCACGAGGTCGCGCAGGCCCGCGAGGTCGACGGTCTCCGCGGGCTCCTCGAGCGCCGCCTCGACGTTGCCGACCCACGTCTCGCACTCGCTCTCGCCCAGGGCGTGGTCGAGGCAGATGAAGACGACCGAGCCGCGGGCCTGCTCGGGCAGCGTGCGCAGCAGGGGGTGGTGGACGACCACGTCGACGTGGTGGGCCACGACCGTGGCGGCGACCCGGATCGAGGCGAAGTCGACCTGGGCGTCACCCACCGTGATGGCGCCGGAGCCGGGGTCGGGCGAGGCGGGGCGGGCGTCGGCGTACTCCCAGGTCGCGGTGGGCGCCGGCGCGGCGCGCAACCATCGCCGGGCGGTGGCGCGGGCCTCGGGGTTGCCCTCGGGGCTGACGACGAGCGCGTGCTGGGCCCGCTCCCCTGGGCCGAGCTCCCACGCGAGGTCGGGCGACAGGGCGTGCACCCGGGCGTTGAGGTCGTCGACGAGCGACGCGACGGTGCCGTCGGCGATCCCGGCCTCGCAGGCGGCCGCACCCTCGGAGGTCCACCAGGTCCAGAAGGCGTCGTGGTCGGGCAACGCGCCGGGGTCAGCCATGCGCCGAGCCTAGGAGGACCTCCCCACGGTGGTGGAGGAGACCGCCCGCGGCCGTCACGAAACCACGGACCGCAAGCAGCGAACCCTCGCGACGGTCGCCAGGGCGACCTCCTCGACCACCGTGGGGTGGGGTCGAGAAGGAGGCCGACCAGCCAGAAGGCGCCCGGGCCCCAGACCCGGGCCCACCACAGGGCGCACGGAGCCGCAGGATGGTCCGGCTTCTCGGCGGCCGCCACCCAGACCGGCGGCAGCGGTGCCAGGCCCGGGCGGCCAGCGAGAAGCAGACCACCTGGAGGCGACCAGAAGACCTAGTCGCAGTTGTCGCAGAGGCCGGTGGCGGGGATGGCCATGAAGCAGCGCGGGCAGATGGTGACGGGCCTGTCGGTCGCCGCGACCCGCTTGGGGGCGGCGACCTTGGGCTCCTTGGGCGTCCGCGGCGTCCGCGGGGTGCCCAGAGAGGCCGAGGCTGCGCGCGGGGCCCGGCGGGTGGTCATGACGACCTCGGCGGGAAGGCCGCCGTCCTCGGGGGCCGACCCGGCCCACTGGTAGCACTCGAGGCGGGCCCGGGCCGCGTGGCGCTCGCGCTGGGCGGCGTCGGTGATCGGCAGCTCGTCGTGGGCGCGCAGGAGGTCGTCGTAGCGCTCGCCGACCCAGCCGCGCTCGTCGACGACCAGGGCCGTGAGCGGCGGGTAGCCGTCGCGGTGGTGCAGGTGGGCCAGCGGGGCCAGCACCTTGCCGAGCCAGCGGTCGTGCGGGCGGGCGGTGTTGATGCCCGACTCGGCCTTGAGCCGCTCGGCGAGGACGGACTCGGTGATCACCGCGTGGTAGCCCTGGGCGGTCTCCTCCAGGATCGGGTGAGCCACTCGCGCCCAGGTCTCGAGGGCGATCGCCTCGGACGTGCCGCGACCCTCGGGTTCGTACCAGAACCCCTTGCGCTCCTGTTGGTACTCGGACACGTCGACGAGCATAGGTCCGACTCCCGGTAGCCTGCCCGGCGGGACGGACCGAGAGGGCCCGACCCACCGCGAGAGCAAGACCCACAATCCGCAAGCCCCACACCCATGAGCGCAGGAGCACAGGTGCCCGACGTCAAGCCGTTGCAGAAGGTCCTGATCGCCAATCGTGGCGAGATCGCCGTCCGGGTCATCCGGGCGTGCAAGGACGCCGGGATCGGCAGCGTGGCGGTCTACGCCGACCCCGACCGCGACGCCCAGTTCGTGCGGCTCGCCGACGAGGCCCACTCGCTGGGCGGGGCGACCCCGGCCGACTCCTACCTGGACATCGCCAAGATCATCGCCGTCGCCGAGAAGTCCGGCGCCGACTCGGTCCACCCCGGATACGGCTTCCTCGCCGAGAACGCCGACTTCGCCCAGGCCGTGATCGACGCCGGCCTGGTCTGGATCGGTCCGCCCCCTGCGGCGATCGAGGCCCTCGGTGACAAGGCCAAGGCCAAGCACATCGCCGAGCGGGCCAACGCCCCGCTGGCCCCCGGCACCAAGGACCCCGTCAAGGACGCCGACGAGGTCGTCGCGTTCGCCGAGCAGGCCGGTCTGCCGGTCGCCATCAAGGCCGTCTTCGGTGGTGGTGGTCGTGGCCTCAAGGTCGCCCGCACGCTGGAGGAGATCCCCGACGCCTACGAGTCCGCGGTCCGCGAGGCCATCAGCGCGTTCGGTCGCGGCGAGTGCCTGGTCGAGAAGTTCCTCGACAAGCCGCGCCACGTCGAGACCCAGTGCCTGGCCGACCAGCACGGCAACGTCGTCGTGGTCTCCACGCGCGACTGCTCGCTGCAGCGGCGCAACCAGAAGCTGGTCGAGGAGGCGCCCGCGCCGTTCCTGACCGACGCGCAGGTCACCGAGCTCTACGAGTCGTCCAAGGCGATCCTGCGCGAGGCGAAGTACGTCGGCGCCGGCACCTGCGAGTTCCTGGTGGCCGCCGACGGCACGATCTCCTTCCTCGAGGTCAACACCCGTCTGCAGGTCGAGCACTGCGTGTCCGAGGAGGTCACCGGCATCGACCTGGTGCGCGAGATGTTCCGCATCGCCGCCGGTGAGGAGCTGGGCTACGACGACCCGGTCGTGACCGGCCACGCCATCGAGTACCGCATCAACGCCGAGGACGGCGGGGCCAACTTCATGCCCGCGCCCGGCACCCTGTCGGCGTGGAACCCGCCGTCCGGGCCCGGCGTACGCCTCGACGGGGGCTACGAGAACGGCGAGACGATCCCCGGCTCGTTCGACTCCCTCATCGCCAAGCTCGTCGTGAAGGGTCGCGACCGCACCCAGGCGCTGGAGCGCTCGAGGCGCGCCCTCGACGAGTTCGTCGTCGACGGGATGCCGACGGTGATCCCGTTCCACCGCGCCGTCACGCGCGACCCGGCGTTCATCGGCGACGGCGAGACCTTCACCGTCTACACGCAGTGGATCGAGACCGATTTCGACAACCAGATCACGCCGTACGGCGGTGAGCACGCCCAGGCCGACGAGCCCGAGGAGCGCCAGACCGTCGTCGTCGAGGTCGGCGGCAAGCGCCTCGAGGTCGTCATCCCCTCCGGTCTCGGCGGGCTGTCGTCCGGCGGTGGCGGTGGCGGCGGCGCCAAGAAGCCGAAGCGCGCGGCCGGCAAGAAGGCCGGCGCGGCCGCCTCGGGCGACTCGGTGACCAGCCCGATGCAGGGCACCATCGTCAAGGTCGTGGTGGCCGACGGCCAGGAGGTCGCCGAGGGCGACACCATCGTGGTCATCGAGGCGATGAAGATGGAGCAGCCCCTCAAGGCCCACAAGGCCGGCACCGTGACGGGGCTGGCCACCGAGGTCGGCGCGACCGTGACCAGCGGCGAGACCATCTGCGACCTCAAGGGCTGACCTGAGCACGGCGGGCACGACCGAGCCGGGTGACCCGGTTCCCGGCGACGTCGGCGACATCGTCGCGGCACTGCGGGGCGACCACGTCCTGCTCAGCGCGATGATGGGCAACGGCGCCACCGCCGAGGTCGACGCTGCCCTGCACGCCAGGCTCGAGTCGGCCTCGATGCCGGTGTTCGTGGTGGTGACCCGCACCCCGCCGGGGTTCGGCGGCTACTCGGTCGACGACGAGCTGGCCAGCCTGATCCACGCTGGACTGGGCCTCGACGGCATCTACTACGTGCACACCTCGCTCGGGGAGGGCCACCTGGCGACCTACGGCGACGTCGACCCCGGGGCGACCAACGACGACACCCTGGTCGCGCTGGCGCGCTACACCGCCCTGGAGCAGGTGCAGAAGGCGGTCGCGGCTGTGAGCCCGGACCTCGAGGTCCCCGCGGTGGCCGAGGCCGCGATCGTGCTCGACATCGCGGCCCGTCCCGGCATCCCCGACTACGAGCAGCCGGTGCTCACCGATGCGCAGGTGGCCGGTTACACGGCCCGGCCGTGGGTCGCGGAGGGCTACGTGTCTGAGGACGACCCCACCTCCCCGCCCAGCGTCGGGCTCAGTGCCGTCGTCGGCGTCACCGTTGCGCTCGTGGTCGCGATCACCTCCTACCGCCTGCTGAACGCGTCCTCCACGGCACGCGGGCGACGCACGGCCCGGGCCGCGGCGGAGCGCGAGCAGGTCGCCACCGCGCGCCGCGACGCGCAGGACGCGGTGGAGGCCCTCGAGCTCGCCCTGGAGCGAAGCGTGTCCGGTCGCGGCGACCTCGAGCGCCGCGAGCGCGCGTCTCGGTGCGCCGACGCCGCCCGCGGACTGCTGAGGTCGACCGACCTGCTGGACCTCGTCGGCGCCGCCGTCCTCGCGCGGACCGGCACCCAGACGCTGCGGTCCGCTACGGATCCCTACCGCTGCTGCTTCATCGATCCCCGCCACGGCCGGGCACTGCACGACGCCGACCTCGTCGGCGGACTCTCGGTCCCGGTGTGTCGCCCGTGCCAGCGTGACCTCCGCGCCGGGCGCAAGCCGGCGCCGCTGTACGACGGCAGCCGGCCCTACTACGAGGGCGACTCGGTGTGGGCCCGCATCGGCTACGGCACCCTGTCCGACGTGCTGTGTGTCGACGTGCGGCGCAGGAGCGCGCGGTGGTGACGCGGCTCGGCACCGGGGCCTCCCACCTGGTCGTGGCCGGCATCCTGGGCCTCGGCACCGGGGCGGCCGCCGTCACCGTCCTGCATCTCCATCCTGCCGACGTGGTCGCCCGGGCCCAGCCGCCGGCCGGGGCGAGCGACCGTCTCGACGAGGCGTTGGCGGCCTTGCGAGCGGACGGCGTCTACGTCGCCCCCGACGGCCGGTCGATGGTCGATGCCGATGGCGAGCAGGCGATCGTCGACGCTGTCGCGGCCAACCCCGTCCCGGTGTACGTGGTCGTCTGGTCACCGGACTACGAGATCGGCCTGAACCGTTACACCGTCGAGGACGTCCTCCAACGCGAGCTCGGAGACGACGACGGTTTCGCCTTCGTCTGGGAGGGCGCTGGGCAGGGCGCGGTCCTCGCCCTCGGTCCCCGCGGCGGGAGCCCCGACTACAGCACGGCCAGTGACTTCGTGGGCGACCCGGCGACGTCCCTGGTCGACGCGGTGTCGTCGGTCAGCGCCGACGACTTCTACACCTACGACGACGACACCGACGGCGACTACTGGGGCGGGCCGGTCGGGGGGTCGCTGGCCGGGCTCCTCCTGGCGTCGGCCATCGTGGGCGGCGTGCTGCTCCTGTCGCGGATCCTCGCCTTCGCCCTCGGGCGACGCCGGTTGCTGCCCGGCGGCTGGACCACACGGGGGGACACGTCGTGAGCCGCACGGACGACGTGGACTCGATCCTTGCCACGATCCACGCAGGCCTGGCCGACGACGGTGTCTACGTCGACCCCAGCCTCGCCCCGGGCGTCTCGGCCGACCAGCTCGAGGCGATCACCGCCCACCTCGCTGCCAACCCGACACCGACCTTCGTCGTCCTCTACCCTCTCGCCGACGGCGACGCGTTCAGCGCCAACCCCCAGGACCTGCTCGCCCGTCTGCATGACGCATACCCCGAGCCGGGTCAGTACCTCTCGACCAGCGAGTACCTCCAGTACGGCGACAGCGGCGGCACCCAGCTCGACGGCCGCGCCTACGGCGTGCCGGGCACGAGCGACGGGCCGATGTACGGCGACGCGTTCCAGGTCGTCTCCGCCGAACAACCTCCGAGCATCGGGGCCGCGGCGGAGCGGCTGACCGCGTTGCTCGCCGCGCCTTCGCAGGATGTCACCCAGGCCCTGTGCGACGCCGACCCCGCGTCATACCAGTGCTCCACGCAGTCGCCCTCGTCGGACGTCGAGGGCCCGGGCGGCTCCGGCGGCGGGGCGGGCACCACCGGGATCGTCGTGGCGCTGGTCGTAGCCGCGGTGCTCGCAGCCGCCGTCGCGGCGGGCGCACGCCGCCGCCGTCGCGCCGACCCGTCGACGTTCGCGCTGCCCGCCTCGGCGGTGGACCGGATCCGCGAGGCGCACGACCGTCACCTCGAGCAGCAGGCCCGCGACGAGCTGCTGGCCCTCGGGGAGCGGATCGACTCGACCGAGATCGGGGGGAAGCACGACCGCGCGGCTTGGCAGGCCGCCCTCGACCACTACGACGCCGCCGGGCGTGCGCTCGAGCTGAGTGAACCTCCCGAGGTGCTCGACGTCGTCGGGGCCATGGTGCTGGCCCGACGCGGTTCTGCCGCGCTTGACGCGGCGGTACGCGGTCGCACCTGGCTGCCGCCCACCACCTGCTACCTCGACCCGATGCACGGCAGCGCCAGCAGCCGGGCGCGGCTGCGGTCGGACGACGGCGGGCAAGGGCCGTACACGGTGCCGGTGTGCACCGCCTGTCAGCGTGACCTGCGGGCCGACACGACCCCGGACGTGCTCGACGTCTTCTACCGGGGCAGGCCCTGTCACTACTTCGAGACCGATGTCGAGCCGTGGGCCTCGACCGGCTTCGGCTCCCTCGACCCGGACCTCGTGTCGGCGTTCCAGCGGACCCGCCGATGACGCAGGCGACGGTGCATCCGGCACCGACGCAGGCCGTGCTGGCCGGGGTGGTGACGTCGGTGGTCGGGTTCACCTCGTCGTTCGCCGTCGTCCTCACCGGTCTCACCGCCGTCGGCGCGTCGCCCGCGGAGTCGGCCTCGGGGCTTCTCGTGCTGACCATGACCATGGGCCTGGGCTCGCTGCTCTTCTCGTGGCGCACCCGGCTGCCCGTCGTCTTCGCGTGGTCGACCCCGGGTGCGGCTCTGCTCGCGGCCGCGACGGTGCCCGACGGCGGGTACGCCGACGCCGTCGGCGCCTTCGTGGTGGCCGGCGTGCTCTACGCGCTGACCGGGCTGGTCAGCCCGCTGGGCGACCTGGTCGCCCGAATCCCGATGCCGCTGGCCAACGCGATGCTCGCCGGGGTGCTGCTGCTGCTGTGCGTCGAGCCGTTCCTGGCGCTGGCCGACCAGCCGGCCGCCATCGCTCCGGTGCTGGCGACCTGGCTGGTGCTGGTGCGAGTGGCGCGGCGCTGGGCCGTGCCGGGCGCCTTCGCGGCCGCGGTGGTGGTGATCGTCGCGAGCGGCTCGCTGGGCGACGTACGCGCCGGTGACCTGGCGCCGACCCTGGCGTGGACGACGCCGTCGATCGACCCGCTGACCGTGCTGGCGATCGGCCTGCCCCTCTACCTAGTGACGATGACGAGCCAGAACATCCCCGGCGTGGCCGTGATGGCGTCGTTCGGCTACACCGCTCCGCTGCGTCCGGCCCTCGGGTTCTCCGGCGCCGTGACGGTCGCGACGGCTCCGCTGGGCGGCTACTCGATCAACCTGGCCGCGATCTCCGCAGCCTTGGCGGCCGGACCCACGGCCGGCGACGACCCGGACCGGCGCTGGGTCGCCGGGGTGTCCTCCGGGGTCACCAACCTGTTCCTGGGCCCGCTGGCCGCCCTCGTCACCACGGCCTCCGCCGTCGCTCCTGCCGGCGTGATCGCCGCGGTCGCCGGGGTGGCGCTGCTGGGGACCTTCGGGTCTGCCGCTGCGGCCGCCCTGGCCGACGAGGGCGCTCGCGAGGCGGCCGCGATCACCTTCGTCGTCGCCGCCTCCGGGTTGACGGTCGCCGGGGTCGGGCCGGCGTTCTGGGCGCTGGTAGCAGGCGGGGTCTACCTGGTCGTCGTCCGGCCGGCCTGGTTGCTGCCGGTGGCCTAGGACGGCGTCGGTGCGCCGCCGTTTGCCGCGTCCCCGCGCAGCTGGAGCAGGCGCGCTCGAAGGTCGTCCGACACCGGGGCCTTGCTGTTGGTCGCGTAGGAGAAGGTGACGATCAGCGACTCGCCGTCGGCCGCGGCCGCGACGTGGCGGTGGCTCACCGCCCGGTAGGACATGACGAACCGGTCGTCGCCGACGTCGCCGATCCGCGCACCGACGGTGACGGTGTCGGGATAGGTCAGCGGGATCCGGAACCGGCAGCTCGCCGAGTGCAGGATCGGCCCGACGTCACCGGACTTCTCGATCGCCCCGAGACCGAGCTCGGCGAAGCACGCGAGGCGGGCAGTCTCGAAGTAGCGGAAGTAGACGACGTTGTTGACGTGGCCCATCGCGTCCATGTCGCCCCAGGCGACGGGGATCTCCACCCGCACCGGGAAGTCGGCCAGCAGGTCAGCGATCCGATGCTCGTGCGTCACCGGGGCAGGTTATCGATCCACGCCGGTTCGGGGCGGGTCGTAGCGGCGTCGTCAGGCCGCGCGGTAGTGCTGGATCACCGACGCGAACCCACGCTCGGGCGCGCTCACGTAGTCGACGCGGGCCGACTGTGGGACAGGAGAGGGTCGGGCTGGTGAGGGGGGCGAGGGCGCTCGCGAGCGGTGGCGGTGGCCGGTGGGGGTGACGGTCTCGACGGCGTGGCGGCCGTCGTCGTCGTCGACGACGCGTTGGCGCCAGCCGGGCGCCTGCTTGGTGTGGTCGCAGGCCTCGCAGAGCCCCTGCAGCTGGTCGGCGTCGGTCGCACCACCGTCGGCCCAGGCGACGACGTGGTCGGCATCGCGGATCGGGGCGTCGCACCAGGGAGTGCGGCAGATGCCCTGGTCGCGGAGCGTGAGGAACTCGGAGAGCCCGTCGGTGGCCAGGCGCTGCCGGGTGCTCATCGCGACGAGGCGGCCGGTGGGGTCGGCGTAGAGGCGGCGCACCCAGGCCTGCACGGCCTCGCTGGCGCGAGCGACGACCTCGCGGGCGACCTGGGCGGGCACGGGGCCCCAGCCAGGCACGGTGGCCGGCTCGTGGCCGGCGCCCACCAGAGTCGCGTCGGACATGACGAGGTCGACGGTGACCGGGACGCCCGCGGCCTCGGACTGCCCGGTGAGTCGCTCGACCAGCAGGTCGGCCATGATCTGTCCGCGGCTGCGGGGGTCGCCCTGGGCGCGCAGCGCCTCGGCCGACTCCTTCAGGTTGGCCCAGCACGCGACACCCTGGACCATCGGGACCAGCCCGGTGAGGTAGGCCATCCCCTCGGGGGCGGGGCGCACGGTGACGTTGCGGTCGCCCACCGCCCGCGCGTGGCGGCGTACGACGCTGGCGGGGTCGAGCGCGTAGGCGCGCTTGGCCACCTCGGCGGCCAGGGCGCGGGTGCCGAGCCCGTCAAGCAGGCGGGCGTCGCCGCACACGCCCTCGTCGACCACGGCCCGGTCGCTGCGCCCCAGTCCCCCGGTCTCACGGGCCACGACCTGGGCCCGGTGTTCGTTGAGCCGGCCCTCGCGCAGGGCGCGGCGGGTGGCGGGCAGGTCGGTGGCGAGGTCCTTGGCCAGCCCGAGCAGGACCTGGCCCCGGTGGGGCGACTCCTGCCGGGCGAGCGCGACCTGGGCGGCGACCCCGCGGCCGCGACGCTGCGAGGGGACCCCCACGGCGGCGTCCTGCTCGCGCACCGAGGCGTCGAGCCCGACGGCGAGGTCGCCCTGGGCAGCGCAGGCCGCCGACTTGAGCTGCTCGAGGGCGGCGAGCAGGGCGACCCGCTCGGCGTCGGCTGCGGTGTCGTGGCCGGCCGGGTCGACGGCACCCTCGACCAGTGCGGCACGGAGGCCGCGGACCTGGTCGAGGAGGGCTGACATGGTCACATCATGTGTCGAACAGGTGTTCGATTGCAAGCGGGCTACGGCGAGGGGTCGTGCGTCTGGACGGCGTTCTCCGCGTCAGCCGCCACGTGCGACCGCCAGACGGCGTCGGCCCAGCGCTGGGTGGCGAGGACGAGGCAGAACGCGATCACCACACCGACCAGGCCGTGGCCGAGACCTGCCCACAGGACGGCGGCGTCGGCGACCACGACAGCGAGCGCCAGCGCCACGAGAGTCGAGGTACGGCGCCGACGCGGACGGCGGTCGGACGGGCGCACCCGGCCACCATCGCACGACCGGGGGCGGCGTCAGCGTGTCAGCAACGAACCGATCGTGACCTCGTCGCGGGCCAACCCGGCCGCCGCGTGCTGTCGATCGGCCTCGTCCGCAGGCAGCGCCGGGTCGGTCGAGGTCATCCCCTGCGGCAGCACCATGAGCCCCACCCCATGCCGGCGACCCTACGACGATCCCATGACACCCAGACTTAGCGAGCATCCACTCGCTAAGTTAGGGTCGGTCCGTGCCCACCCAGCTCGAGCGTCGTACGGCGACCGTGACGCGTCTGCTCGACGCGACCGAGGTCGTCGTCCACGAGCGGGGCTACGCGGCCACGACCGTGGCGGCCGTCTGCGCCGAGGCCGGGGTCAGCCAAGGCGGTCTCTTCCGCCACTTCCCGCACCGCCGGGCCCTGCTGGTCGCCACCGCGGCGCGTGTCGCCGAGCGCCAGACCGCCGACGTCCCGGCCGGTCTCGGCCTGCTCGAATCACTGCGCCACCTGCGCGACCTCGTGCGCTCACGGCCCAACCAGGTCTGGCACGAGCTCGTGCGCGCCGCCCGCACCGACGCCGAGCTGCGTGCCGACCTGGCGCCGGCCCTGCGCGACTACCACCGGCGCACCGGCGCTGCCGTCGCCGCGCTCGCCCCGACCGGCCGGCCCTGGACCGACCGGCACCAGGCCGCGCTGCGCATCGTCGTCAACTACCTCGACGGTGAGGCCGCCGTCGCCCACGTCCTGCCCGACCCCGCCCGTGACGAGGCCACCCTGCGGACCCTCGCCGACCTGCTCCACCCGCTCTTCGAGGAGACCCCATGAGCACCACGCCCCACACCGTGCCCGACACCGCCTTCGAGCCCGACGCGATCGTCGTCGGCGCCGGTCTGGCCGGCCTGGTCGCCACCCACGAGCTCGTCCTGGCCGGCAGGAAGGTGCTCGTGGTCGACCAGGAGAACCGCGCCAACCTCGGCGGCCAGGCGTTCTGGTCGCTGGGCGGGCTCTTCTTCGTGGACTCCCCCGAGCAGCGACGGATGGGCATCAAGGACTCCGTCGAGCTGGCCCTGCAGGACTGGTGGGGCTCGGCCGCGTTCGGCGACTCCGTCGACGAGGGCGGTGACGACTGGGGCCGCCGCTGGGCCCGGGCCTACGTCGAGTTCGCCGCCGGTGAGAAGCGCGACTACCTGCACGCGCTGGGGCTCAGGTCGGTGCCGATGGTCGGCTGGGCCGAGCGGGGTGGCGCCGACCCGCAGGGCCACGGCAACTCGGTCCCCCGCTTCCACCTCACCTGGGGCACCGGGCCCGAGGTCGTGCGGATCTTCGCCGAGCCCGTGCTCGCCGGTGAGGCCCGAGGGCTCGTGCGGTTCGCCTTCCGCCACCGGGTCGACGAGGTCGTCGTCTCGGACACCGAGGACGCCGAGGACGGGCCCAGGGTCGTCGGCGTCCGCGGCTCAGTGCTCGAGCCGAGCCACGAGGCGCGTGGGGTGGCCTCGTCGCGGGTCGCCGTCGACACCTTCGAGCTGCGGGCGCCGGCGGTGGTCGTGACCTCCGGCGGCATCGGCGGCAACCACGACCTGGTGCGCCGGACCTGGCCGACCGAGCGGATGGGCAAGGCTCCCGAGCACCTGATCTCCGGCGTACCGGCCCACGTCGACGGGCGGATGCTGGCGATCAGCGAGGCGGCCGGGGCCCGCGTCGTCAACCGCGACCGGATGTGGCACTACACCGAGGGCATCCACAACTGGGACCCCATCTGGCCCGAGCACGCGATCCGGATCATCCCCGGCCCGTCGTCGTTGTGGCTCGACGCGCACGGCAAGCGCTTCCCCGCACCCAACTTCCCCGGCTGCGACAACCTGCAGACGATGCGCGCGATCCTCGCGACCGGCTACGACTACTCGTGGTTCGTGCTGACGCAGACGGTGATCGAGAAGGAGTTCGCCCTGTCGGGCTCCGAGCAGAATCCCGACGTCACCGAGAAGGACCTCAAGGTGCTGCTGCGCGAGCGCCTGTCGAAGGGCGCCCCGAGCCCGGTGGAGAGGTTCAAGGATCACGGCGAGGACTTCGTCGTCGCCGACACCGTCGACGACCTCGTCGCCGGCATGAACAAGCTCGCCCGCGGCAGCGGCGACCGGCCGGCGCCCGTCCTCGACGTCGCCGAGGTCGAGGCGATGATCATCGCCCGCGACCGCGAGCTCGACAACGGCTTCTCCAAGGACGCCCAGCTCATGCTGGTCGCCAACGCCCGCCGCTCGCGCACCGACAAGGTCGTGCGCGTCGCCAAGCCGCACAAGATCCTCGACCCGGCCCACGGTCCGCTGATCGCCGTGCGCCTCAACATCCTGACGCGCAAGACCCTCGGCGGCATCCAGACCGACCTGTCCTCACGTGCCCTGGGCGCCGACGGCCGGCCTGTGCCGGGCCTGTACGCCGCGGGTGAGGTCGCCGGGTTCGGCGGCGGCGGGGTCCACGGCCACAACGCCCTCGAGGGCACCTTCCTGGGCGGGTGCATCTTCTCCGGGCGGGCCGCCGGACGGGCGATCGCCGCCGGCGACTGACAGCTCAGCCGACAGGTCCTGCGACAACGGCACTGCCGGTGTTGCCGGCGGCGTCGGTCGGGACGGCACGTGCGTAGTAGGCGAAGGCGTCCGTCGAGCTGACCGTCGCCGGCGCCGTCCAGCTGTTGCTCGAGGAGACCGTCACGACCGTCTCCGTGCACGAGCCCCAGATCGGCGGGAGCAGGTTGATGAAGAGCAGCCCGGTCCCCCGGCAGAACGTCACCGTCACCGACGCGGGCTCTGACGTGGTGCCGGTGACCGTGAGGTTGCCGCCGCTCCTGGTGAAGCTGCTGACGGCCACCGTCGGTGCGACCGTGTCCCGCACGACCGTGGCCGTCCCCGAGGCCGTGTTGGGGTTGTCGGCGACGTCGACGGCCGCGGCGGCGGGCACCGACACCGACAGGGTGCCCTGCCCGGTCATCCCGCTGATCGCCACGGTGTACGACGCCCCGGTGCCGCTGACGGCGGCTGTCGCGCCGGTGACGCCCGACAGCACCACGTCGGTGGAGGTGAACCCGGTCACCGCCTCGGAGAAGGTGACGGTGAGCTGCGCCGTCGACGCGTTGGTCGGGTCGGCCTGCCCACCGGCCTTGGCCACGGTGACGGTCGGTGCGGTGGTGTCGAGCCTGACCGTCGTCGAGCCGATGACGCTCACGTTGCCCGCCGCGTCGGTGGCTGCGTAGGTGACCACGCGGGTGCCGTCGCCGCTCACCGAGACCGAGGTGGTCGCGGCGGCCACGGTCGTGACCGTGCCCCCGTCGATGCGGTAGCTGATCGAGGCGACCCCGGCCGGACCGACGTCGGTGGCGGTGAGGGGCACGGTGACCGGGGCGGTGCGCTGGTAGCCGTTGGCGTTGGCGACCGGCGAGACGGAGCCCGCCACGATGCTCGGCGCCGTCGCGTCAGTGGCGAACGCGGCACTGGCCGTGCTGGTGCTGGTCCAGCTCTGCTGGGTCGCGGTGACGACGTAGCGGTGCGTGCCGGTCGGCACGGCCGGGTCGTCGCAGGCCAGCGAGGCGGTGGGGCTCCCGGCGCTGGTGCCGCAGGCGGCCGCGGTGCTGCCGTCGGCCTCGTCGACCCGGACGACGACGTAGGACTGCGCCGCCAGCCCGCCCGAGGTCGTCGCCGCGGTCCACGCGACGTGGACGGTGCTCGACCAGGCCGTGCCGCTCACGGTGACGACGGGGGCGCTGAAGGTGGCGGTCACCGCAGTGCCGCTGCCGAGCCCCGTGGTGCGCCAGAAGGCCCACGCCGGCTGGGTGCAGGTCACGACCGCGAGCACGACGACGCCGAGCAGGACGCCTCGACGCAGCAGGCCGTGGCCCACCCCGCCTCGACGCCCTGCTCGGTGGTCACCGGCTCGGGCCATGGCGTCTCAGGTCAGGAGGCCGCGTAGGCGATCGCGACCGTGGCGCCCTTGCACTGGTCCTGGTTGCTCCCGGCCTTGTTGTTGAAGGCGATCGTCAGGCCGCTCCACGCTCCTTGGGCGGTGCCGGCCGGGACCTCGGCGTTGACCACGGCCGTGCCGCCGACGGTGTAGTCGGTCGCGTCGCACGTGCCGGCGGCGGCACCTCCGGCCTTGCTGACGGTGAGACCGGTGATGGTCACCGAGCCGACGTAGACCGGGCCGCTGTTGGGGTTGTCGAAGGTCCCGCTGAGGGTCTGCGCCGCGACGCCGGGCGCGAGGTTGGTGATGACGGTCGACTGGTTGACCGTGACGGCGGTGTTGGTGCCGGTGGTGACCGTGCCCGAGCCGGTACCTCCCGCCGTCCAGTAGGCGTAGGCGCCACCGGCGGCGGCGACGACACCGACCGCGGTGAGGACGGCGACCCGCCGGCGACGGCGCGGCGGCTTGGGACTGGCGTGCTGGGACATGTGGGTTTCCTCCCCGTAGACCCGACCTCGCTCGTCTGGGGGTCGAGGGTCGGGTGTTGCTACCACCTTCCGCCCGCACCTCCCCGGCCCGCCACGGCCGACGGGGCAGACCCTCATGGCCCGGTTGGGGCATCAGGTCGCGACGATCAGCCTCACCGTCACCACGTCGCCGAGCTCGATCCCCTCGGCGCGGCGTACGGCGTCCTTGACCGGTACGACGTAACCGCCCTCGCGCGGCCACAGCGCGGTCGTGAAGTCGGTCGCGCCGATCCGGCCGGTGACCGGCACCATCCCCCAGCCGTAGGACACCAGGGGCGCGACGTCGGCGAGAGCGGTGCACTCGGGCTCGGGGACGGCCACGAAGTGGTACGGGGAGGGCCCACGCCACGAGAACACCTCACCGCTGAACGCGAGCTCCACGGACCCCACCCTAGGCTCGGGAGCATGTCGGAGTCCGGGACCAGCCTGCGCGACCCCGCCCACCGCGTCAGCCCCCGGGCTCGGGTGATGTGGACCGTGACCGCGGCGACCGAGGGGGCGGTCGCGGTCGCGGTGCTGCTCGTCGCTGTCCTGGCGTGGGAGGTGCCGTGGTGGACGCTGGCGGCCCTGGTCGTCGTGGTGGTCGGGTGGGTGGCGGTCGTGCCGCGGTGGCGCTACCTCGTGCACCGGTGGGAGACCACCGAGACGGCCGTCTACACGCAGACCGGGTGGTGGGCCCGCGAGCGCCGGATCGCGCCGATGAGCCGCATCCAGACCGTCGACTACGCCGAGAGCCCGGTGGCGCGGCTCTTCGGGCTGGCCAGTGTCACGGTGACCACGGCGTCGGCCGCCGGGGCGCTGAGCATCGACGGGCTCGACCGCGACGTGGCACGGCGGCTGGTCGACGACCTGACCCGCCAGGCCGACGCCGTGGAGGGCGACGCCACGTGAGCCTGCCCGTGGCGCCGTCGGACTGGCAGCGCCTCGACCCGCGGATGCTGCTGGTGCACCCGGTGCGCGAGCTGGTCCGCTTCCTGCCCGCGCTGCTCGTCCTCACCGTGGCGGGCTCGGCGTCCAGCGGCCCGCCCTGGGAGCTGCTCGGCGTCGTCGCCGCGGTCGCGGTCGGCATCCTGCGCTACCTGACGACCCGCTACCGCGTGGCGGCCGGGCGCATCGAGCTCAAGCGCGGCCTGCTCAGCAGGCGCATCACCTCAGCGCCGCTCGACCGCGTCCGCACGGTCGACCTCACCTCGTCGGTCATCCAGCGGGTCCTCGGCCTGACCACCCTGCGCATCGGCACCGGGCTGGCCGCGGCCGACGACAGCGACGCGCTCGACCTCGACGGGCTGCCGGTCGACCGGGCGCGCGCGTTGCGGGCCGACCTGCTGCACACCGCCACCGTCGGGGTCCTCGACCGGGCCGGCACGCCGCCCGACGACGGTCGCACGCTGGTCGCGTTCGACCCGCGGTGGCTGCGCTTCGCGCCGTTCACCGGCACCGGCCTCGTGGTCGTCGCCGCGACCATCGGTGGGGCGACCCAGCTGCTCGACTCCCTCGGCGTGTGGCGCGACCTGCGCTCCGACGACCTGCCCGTCACCTCGGTCGTCGGGGTCTGCGTCGCGGCGGCTGCCGGCCTGCTGGTCCTGCTGACGCTGTCGGTGCTGGGCTACCTGGTCACCAACGGCGGGTTCCGGCTGACGCAGCAGGGCGGTGCGTGGCACGTGCGCCGCGGCCTGCTGACCACGCGCGAGACCAGCATCGACGAGGAGCGCCTGGCGGGCGTGTCGCTCGGGGAGCCGCTCGCGCTGCGCCTGACCGGCGGCCGGCACCTGCAGGCGATCGTCACCGGCGTCGACCGCTCCGAGACCGGCAGCTCGACCCTCGTGCCCCCCTCCGACGCCGACGTCGCGCCCCGCGCGGCCGGGCTGCTGCTGGGGCACGACGCACCCGTGGCGGTCGCGCTCACCCCGCACGGCCCGGCAGCGGCGCGCCGACGCTGGACCCGGGCGCTGGTGCCCGTCGTGCCGGTGGTGGCGGCCGCGGTGGTCGTCGGGGTGCGCGAGGGCTCGTGGTGGCTGCTGGTCCCGGCCGGGCTGCTGGTGCTGGGGGCGGCCGCGCTCGCGGCCGACCGGGTCGCCGGTCTCGGGCACGCCCTGTCGCACGGCCACGTCGTGGCGCGCTCGGGCAGCCTCGCGCGCCGTCGCGAGATCCTCGGAGTCGACCACGTCATCGGCTGGAACCTGCGCGCCACCTGGTTCCAGCGGCGTGCCGGCCTCACCGAGCTGGCCGCCACGACCGCCGGCGGCGGCGGGTCGGTCCGGTTGCTCGACGTGCCCGAGGCCGACGCCGTACGCCTGGCCGACCAGGCCCTGCCCGGGTTGGTCGAGCAGTTCTTCCGGGCGTGAGACGGCACGCCGCCGTCCGACGCCCCGATTCACTAGGTTGACGCCCATGTTCTCGAAGGTGCTGGTGGCCAACCGTGGCGAGATCGCGATCCGGGCGTTCCGCGCGGCGTACGAGGTGGGGGCCCGCACGGTCGCGGTGTTCCCCTACGAGGACCGCTGGTCCGAGCACCGGCTCAAGGCCGACGAGGCCTACGAGATCGGTGAGCGCGGCCACCCGGTGCGGGCCTACCTCGACGCCGAGGCGATCGTCGCGGTCGCGGTCAGGTCGGGCGCCGACGCGGTCTACCCCGGCTACGGCTTCCTCTCGGAGAACCCTGCTCTCGCCGAGGCGTGCGCCAACGCCGGCATCACGTTCGTCGGCCCACCCTCGACGGTGCTCGAGCTGACCGGCAACAAGGCACGGGCGATCGCCGCGGCCAAGGCGGCCGGCGTCCCGACCCTGGCCAGCGTCGAGCCCGGCACTGACGTCGACGCCCTCGTGGCGGCGACCGAGGTGGGTGGCCCCGACGGCGGACGGATGCCCTACCCGCTGTTCGTCAAGGCCGTCGCCGGCGGTGGCGGGCGCGGCATGCGCCGCGTCGAGCGGCCCGAGGACCTCCGCGAGGCCGTCGAGACCTGCATGCGCGAGGGCGAGGGCGCCTTCGGCGACCCGACGGTCTTCATCGAGCAGGCCGTCGTCGAGCCCCGTCACATCGAGGTGCAGATCCTCGCCGACGGCGAGGGCAACGTGATGCACCTCTTCGAGCGCGACTGCTCGGTGCAGCGGCGCCACCAGAAGGTCGTCGAGATCGCCCCGGCGCCCAACCTCGACCCCGAGCTGCGCGAGCGGATGTGCGCCGACGCCGTGCGCTTCGCCCAGGAGATCGGCTACCGCAACGCCGGCACCGTCGAGTTCCTCCTCGACCCGGCCGGCAACTACGTGTTCATCGAGATGAACCCCCGCATCCAGGTCGAGCACACCGTGACCGAGGAGGTCACCGACGTCGACCTCGTCCAGTCCCAGCTGAGGATCGCCTCCGGCGAGACCCTCGCCGACCTCGGCCTGTCGCAGGAGACCGTGCAGCTGCGCGGGGCCGCGCTGCAGTGCCGGATCACCACCGAGGACCCCGCCAACAACTTCCGCCCCGACACCGGCGTGATCACGACCTACCGCTCCCCCGGTGGCGGCGGCGTCCGCCTCGACGGCGGCACCGTCTACACCGGAGCCGAGGTGTCGGCCCACTTCGACTCGATGCTCGCCAAGCTCACCTGCCGCGCGCGCACCTTCGACAAGGCCGTCGAGAAGGCCCGCCGCGCCGTGGCCGAGTTCCGCATCCGCGGCGTCTCCACCAACATCCCGTTCCTGCAGGCGCTGCTCGACGACCCCGACTTCGCCGCCGGGCACGTGACGACGTCGTTCATCGAGACCCACCCCCAGCTGCTCAACGCCCGCAGCTCCGGCGACCGGGGCACCAAGCTGCTGACCTACCTCGCCGACGTCACGGTCAACCAGCCCCACGGCGCCGCGCCCGTCTCGGTCGACCCCGCGTCCAAGCTGCCCGACGTCGACCTCACCGTCCCCGCCCCCGACGGCTCGCGCCAGCTGCTGCTCGCGCTCGGCCCCGACGCCTTCGCCCGGCGCCTGCGCGAGCAGACGACGGTCGCGGTCACCGACACGACCTTCCGCGACGCCCACCAGTCGCTGCTGGCCACCCGGGTGCGCACCCGCGACCTGCTCACGGTCGCCGGCCACGTCGCGCGCACCACCCCCGAGCTGTGGTCGCTCGAGGCCTGGGGCGGCGCGACGTACGACGTGGCGCTGCGCTTCCTCGGCGAGGACCCCTGGGAGCGGCTCGCCGCGCTGCGCCAGGCGGTGCCCAACATCCAGCTGCAGATGCTGCTGCGCGGACGCAACACCGTGGGCTACACGCCCTACCCGCGCGCGGTCACCGAGGCGTTCGTCGAGGAGGCCGCGGCCACCGGCATCGACGTCTTCCGCATCTTCGACGCGCTCAACGACGTCGAGCAGATGCGCCCCGCGATCGAGGCGGTGCGCGCCACCGGCACGACCCTCGCCGAGGTGGCGCTGTGCTACACCGGCGACCTGTCGAGCCCCGACGAGAGGCTCTACACCCTCGACTACTACCTCGCCCTGGCCGAGCGGATCGTCGACGCGGGTGCCCACGTGCTCGCCATCAAGGACATGGCCGGGCTGCTGCGCGCGCCGGCCGCCCGCACCCTGGTCACCGCGCTGCGCGAGCGGTTCGACCTGCCCGTGCACCTGCACACACACGACACCCCCGGCGGCCAGCTCGCCACCCTGCTGGCCGCGATCGACGCCGGCGTCGACGCCGTCGACGCGGCCTGCGCCTCCGTGGCCGGTACGACGTCGCAGCCCGCGCTCTCGGCGCTGGTCTCGGCGACCGACCACTCCGCGCGCGAGACCGGCCTGTCGCTGGCCGCCGTCAACGCCCTCGAGCCCTACTGGGAGGCGACCCGCCGCGTCTACGCGCCGTTCGAGTCGGGCCTGCCGTCGCCGACCGGCCGCGTCTACCGCCACGAGATCCCCGGCGGTCAGCTCTCCAACCTGCGCCAGCAGGCGATCGCGCTGGGCCTGGGCGAGAAGTTCGAGCAGGTCGAGGACATGTACGCCGCGGCCAACGACATCCTCGGCCGGATCCCCAAGGTCACCCCGTCGTCGAAGGTGATCGGCGACCTGGCGCTCTCGCTGGTCGGCATCGGCGCCGACCCGGCCGAGTTCGCGGCCTCGCCCGAGAGGTTCGACATCCCCGACTCGGTCATCGGCTTCCTCAACGGCGAGCTCGGCGACCCGCCCGGCGGGTGGCCCGAGCCGTTCCGCACCAAGGCGCTCGCGGGCCGCACCTGGAAGGCCCCGGCCGAGTCGCTGACCCCCGAGGCCGAGGCCGGGCTCGCCGGCGGGTCGCCCTCGCGGCGTCGTACGCTCAACGAGCTGCTGTTCCCCGGCCCCACCAAGGACTTCGCCGAGGTCCGTCAGACCTACGGCGACGTCTCGGTCCTGCCGACCCTCGACTACCTCTACGGCCTGCGCCAGGGCGACGAGCACGAGGTCGAGATCGAGCCCGGCAAGACCCTGCTGATCGGGCTGTCGGCGATCAGCGAGCCCGACGAGCGCGGCTACCGCACGGTCATGGCCATGATCAACGGCCAGATGCGCCCGATCTCGGTGCGCGACCGCAGCGTCGCGTCCGACGTCGCCGCCGCCGAGAAGGCCGACGCCGGCAACGACAAGCACGTCGCCGCCCCCTACCAGGGCGTCGTGACGGTCGTCGTCGCCCAGGGCGACACCGTCGAGGCGGGCCAGACCCTGGCCACCATCGAGGCCATGAAGATGGAGGCCTCGATCACCGCACCGACGGCCGGGGTCGTCGAGCGGCTGGCCCTGTCGGGTACCCGGGCCGTCGAGGGTGGCGACCTGGTCGTGGTGCTGGGCTGAGCCGGCCGGATCAGCGCACTTCGCTGAACCAGGTGGAGTTGAGCCCGAAGTAGGACCGGAAGGTCTCGCCGCTGACGGTGGTGGACGTGCGCGAGCCGACGATCTCGATGCTCGTCACGCGGCCGCCCCACTGGCCGTTGCCGTCGCGCGCGACTGCACCGATGTGCTCGAACATCCCGATCGCCGGGAACGCCCGCTCGATCTCGGCCGGGGCGATGGAGTCGGACACGCCGCGGAAGTAGTCGTCGTAGGGGTCCTGCTTGGCCACCAGGTAGGGCTGGGAGCCGGCGGACATCCAGCCCCCGTTGCTGGCGGAGAACTGCGTGAACGCCGGGCGGCCGTCGACGGTCAGCACCCGCCCCCTGGTCGCGGCGACCGCGGCGTCGGTGGTGGCGACCTCGCTGGCCACGCCGCCGTAGACCTGCGACGAGGTGGTGTCGTCGACGTGGACGTAGCGGCGGCGGCGGTCGTTGCGCTCGAAGGCGGCGTAGGTGCGGGCCGCGACCGCCTGTGCCTGCAGGGCGGCCGGCTCCCACGACGGGAAGATCTCGCGGGGTACGACGCCGCGCAGGTAGGCCTCCAGCGGCACGACGTTGACCGTGTCGCGCGAGCTCGACGACGGCGACGGGCGCGCCGAGCGCAGCGCCCCGCGGTAGGCGCTGCGTCCTGCCGGCGTGACCAGCGTGACCGGTCGGCCACCGGCCGACAGCTCCGCGTCACCGGGCACGGTGCGCAGCACGTGCCAGCCGCCGCCGGCGCCCTTCCAGGCGACCTTGCTGCGGCCCTCGGGGGCCGGGGTGATCCGCCACCGGCGCGCCGCGGTCGGGGCGTCGAGCGAGGTGGTGCGACCGCTGCCGAGGCTGCGCACCCGCAGACCGGGCCGGTCGACGACCACGACGTCGTCGGTGGTGTCGGCCGTGAGCAGCACGCGCATGGACCCACCGGCGCTCCCGCTGCCCAGGTCGGGGTAGTAGAACCCCAGGATCTGCCGCTGGCTGCGCCCGGCGAGGGCCTGCGCCTGGGCGCCGTACTGCGACAGCCCGTGGCCGTGCCCGAAGCCGTTGGTCACCAGGCGCACGGTCGTCGCCCGCTCGGCGGGGCGGGCCGACGCGGGTGCAGGCGCCACGCTCGCCGCCGTCGACAGGGCCAGCGACAACGCGAGGCAGGTCCGCAGAAGGATCACCGAGAGCTCCGGGTGGTGGTCGGGATGTCCGGGCCAGACTACGGGGACCCCTGACGAGCGGGCGACGTCGCGACGTCGGCCGACCGCCCTTCAGGACGTGCGCCCGGCCTCGAACCGGTGCAGCCGGCGCGCGGCCTCGGCGATGGAGCCGCTGACCGACGGGTAGACGGTGAAGACCTGGGCCAGCTGGTCGGCCGTGAGCGACTCCGCGACCGCGACGGAGATCGGGTGGATCAGCTCGCTGGCGCGCGGACCGACGACGACGCCGCCCACGACGATGCCGGTGCCGGGACGGCAGAACAGCTTGACGAAGCCGTCGCGCACGCCCTGCATCTTGGCGCGCGCGTTGCCCGACAGCGGCAGGGTGACGACGTCGGCCAGCATGTCGCCGGCGTCGACGGACTTCTGCGACCAGCCTACGGTGGCGATCTCGGGGGCGGTGAACACGTTGGACGAGACCTTCTTGAGGTCGAGCGGGTGCACGGTGTCGCCGAGGAAGTGCCACATCGCGATCCGGCCCTGCATGGCCGCGACGCTCGCGAGCATGAGCACCCCGGTGCAGTCGCCCGCGGCGTACACCCCGCGTGCGGAGGTGCGCGAGACGCGGTCGACGTAGACGAAGCCGCCGTCCTTGAGGATCACCCCGGCGTCCTCGAGGCCGAGGTCGGCGGTGTTGGGCACCGAGCCGAGGGCGAGGATGCAGTGGCTGCCCTGCACCTCACGGCCGTCGGTGAGGCGCACCGTGACCACGTCGCCGTCGCGGGTCACCGACTCCATCCGCGAGGTCGACAGCACCGTCATGCCACGGCGGATCGAGACGTCCTCGAGGACCTTGGAGGCGTCGGCGTCCTCGCCGGGCAGCACCCGGTCGCGGCTGGAGACCAGGGTCACGGGGATGCCGAGCGCGAGGTAGGCGCTGGCGAACTCGGCACCGGTGACGCCGGAGCCCACCACGATCAGCTTGCTGGGCATCTCGGTGAGGTCGTAGACCTGCTCCCAGGTGAGGATGCGCTCGCCGTCGGGCTGAGCGCTCGGCAGCGTGCGCGGCGCGGCCCCGGTGGCGACCAGGACGGCGTCGGCGTCGTACGTCGCCCCGTCGACGACCACGCGGCCCGGGCCGTCGAGCCGCCCCCGGCCCTTGACGACGCGCACGCCCTCCTTGTCGAGGCGGCGGGCGATGTCGTCGGACTGGTCGGCCGCGAGGGCCTTGACGCGGGCGTTGACGCGCGCGAGGTCGACGCGGATGGTGCGGGCCGCGTCGCCCTCGTGGTCGTGGAAGTCGATGCCGAGCTCGGCGGCGGCGGCGACCTCGGTCATGACCTCGGCCGTCGCGATGAGCGTCTTGCTCGGGACGCAGTCGGTGAGCACCGCCGACCCGCCGATGCCGTCGGAGTCGACGACCGTGACCTCGGCGCCCAGCTGGCTCGCCACGAGGGCAGCCTCGTAGCCACCGGGTCCTCCGCCGAGGATGACGACCTTGTCGGTGCTCATGACCTCAGGCTATCGAGCGCGCACCCCGGGCACGCAGCCACGGGGTGGCTGCACGACCTGACCACACGGCGCACGTCACAGCCGGTCGGCCCCCGCGACCACCGACGACGCACCCACGCACCCCGACCCGAGGAAGCAACCAGGCACAGGCGCCCGGGGCCCGCCCAGACCGGACCACACGGCGCACCTCACAGCCGGTCGGCCGCTGCGACCACCGACGACGCACCCACGCACCCCGACCCGAGGAAGCAACCAGGCACAGGCGCCCGGGCCCCACTCAGACCGGACCACACGGCGCACGTCACAGCCGGAGGGCCCCCGCGCGGGCCGGCCCCGCCGTACCAAACGGCGGCAGCCCTACAAGAGAGACGCGGGGCCGCCGCGCGAGCCCACCGGCTGGGACCAATCAGAAGTTGATCATGTGGCCGGCGATGCCGTGCACGGCCTCCTTGACGGCCTCGGAGAGCGTCGGGTGGGCGAAGATGTTGCGCGAGACCTCGTCGGCGGTGAGGTCCCACTGCTGAGCCAGCGTCAGCACGGGCAGCTGCTCGGTGACGTCGGGACCGATGAGGTGGGCGCCGAGCAGCTCGTTGTGCTCGGCGTCGGCGACGACCTTGACGAAGCCGACGGCGTCGCCGAGGCCCTGCGCCTTGCCGTTGGCCGAGAACGGGAAGGTCGACGTCTTGACGTCGTAGCCCTTCTCGCGGGCCTGGGCCTCGGTGTAGCCGAAGGAGGCGACCTGCGGCTGGCAGTAGGTCGCACGCGGGACCATGACGAAGTCGATCTCCATCGTCTCGGCGCCGGCGATGGTCTCGGCGGCCACGATGCCCATGGCCTCGGCGACGTGGGCGAGCATGAACTTCCCGGTGACGTCGCCGATGGCGTAGACGTGGTCGACGTTGGTGCGGCCGCGGCCGTCGACCTCGATGGCACCGCGCTCGGTGGTCTTGACGCCGATCGCGTCGAGCCCGTAGCCCTCGAGCCGCGGCGCGAAGCCGAACGCGGCCATGAACTTGTCGGCCTCGAGCACCTGCTCGTCACCGCCCGCCGCGGGGGCGACGGTGACCTTGACCCCGGAGCCGGTGTCCTCGACGCCCTTGACGGCGGTGGAGGTGAGCACCTTCACGCCGAGCTTCTTGTAGTGCTTGGCGAGCTCCTTGGACACGTCGGCGTCCTCGGTGGGGACCATCCGGTCGAGGTACTCGACGATGGTGACGTCGACGCCGAAGTTCTTCAGCACGTAGGCGAACTCGACGCCGATGGCGCCGGAGCCGCCGATGATGATCGAGGACGGGAGGTTCTCGTCGAGGATCTGCTCCTCGTAGGTCACGACGTTGCCGCCGATGGTGACGCCGGGCACGGTGCGCACGGTGGCACCGGTGGCGATGATGAGGTGGTCGAAGGTGTGCGAGGTGGTCTCGCCGTCCTTGCCCTTCACGTCGATCGAGGTCGGGCTGGTGAGGGTGCCCCAGCCGTCGACCTCGGTGATCTTGTTCTTCTTCATCAAGAAGTGGACGCCCTTGACGATGCCGGCGCTGACCTGGCGGCTGCGCTGGTGGGTCGGGCCGAAGGACATGGTGGCGTCGCCCTCGATGCCGAACTTCGCCTTCTCGTGCGTCAGCACGTGCGCGAGCTCGGCGTTCTTGAGCAGCGCCTTGCTGGGAATGCACCCGACGTTGAGGCAGACCCCGCCCCAGTACTTGTCCTCCACCACGGCGACGGACTTGCCGAGCTGGGACGCGCGGATGGCAGCGACGTACCCACCGGGGCCGGCACCGAGGACGAGGACATCGAAGTGGCTCACACGGCGATCGTAGTGCGGTCGCCTCGACGACTCGCCCCGGGCACTACCCTGCTCACCGTGACGATGTACGCCGCCTACGGGAGCAACCTCGACCCGGCCCGGATGAGCGAGCGTTGCCCCCACTCCCCCCTGCAGACCACCGGGTGGCTGACCGGCTGGCGACTCACCTTCGGCGGCGAGGAGCACGGCTGGGACGGCGCGCTGCCGACCCTGGTGCAGGACCCCTTCGAGCAGGTCTTCGTCGCCGTCTACGACGTCGGGCCCAAGGACGAGTCGGCCCTCGACGCCTGGGAGCAGGCCGACTCCGGCCTCTACCGCAAGACCAAGGTGCGCGTCGCGACGATGAACGGCGAGCTGGTGGTGTGGACCTACGTCCTCGACGCCTACGAGGGCGGGCTGCCGTCCGCGGTCACGCTCGGCGTCCTGGCCGACGCCGCCGAGGCCGCCGACGCGCCCGACGACTACGTCGCCGCGCTGCGGCGACGGCCGTGCCGTTCGACGGGGCTGTAGGTCCTAGAGTCACGCCTTGTGAGCGACCCCACTCTTGACCCCCACGACCTGGCCCGCGACGCGGCGCGCCGCCTCGCCGAGCTGACCGGGGTCGAGCGTCACGACGTCGCCCTGGTCCTCGGCAGCGGCTGGCTGCCGGCCGTCGACGCGCTGGGCGAGGCGACCGCCGAGATCGACACCACCGACCTGCCGGGCTTCTCGGCCGCGGCCGTCGTCGGCCACTCCGGCAAGATCCGCAGCATCAGGGCCGGTGACCGGCAGCTGCTGGTGTTCCTCAGCCGCACCCACTACTACGAGGGCAAGGGCGTCGCCGCCGTCGTCCACGGCGTCCGCACCGCCGCGGCGGCCGGGTGCCGCGCGATCGTGCTCACCAACGGCTGCGGCGGGCTCAAGGAGACCTGGAGCCCCGGCACCCCCGTGCTGATCAGCGACCACATCAACCTGACCGGCAGGTCCCCCATCGAGGGCGCTCACTTCGTCGACCTCACCGACCTGTACTCCCCGCGGCTGCGGGCCCTGTGCCGGCAGGTCGACCCGAGCCTCGACGAGGGCGTCTACGTGCAGTTCCCCGGGCCCCACTACGAGACCCCGGCCGAGATCGGCATGGTCCGGGCCATCGGTGGCCACCTGGTCGGGATGAGCACGACCCTCGAGGCGATCGCCGCCCGCGAGGCCGGCCTGGAGGTGCTCGGCATCAGCCTGGTCACCAACCTGGCGGCCGGCATCAGCGGCGAGCCGCTCGACCACGCCGAGGTGCTCGAGGCCGGGCGCGCCGCCGCCAGCCGGATGGGCGACCTGCTCGGTCGCGTCGTCCCCGGGATCTGAGCGGGCTCGCCGTGCCCGAGCCCGACCGCGCCGCCCCGGGCCCCGCCGACGAGACCCGTCGCCGGCTGCTCGTCGCCGCGACCCTGGGGTTCGCCGAGCACGGTGTCCACACGGCCTCGCTGCTCGAGATCACCCGCCAGGCCGGGCAACGCAACCGCGGAGCGGTCCACTACCACTTCGGCTCGCGCACCGGCATGCTCGTCGCCGTCCTCGAGCAGCACGTCGAGCTGCTGACCTCCCGCGAGCGCGAGCTGCTCGCGATCGCGCGCCAGCGTCCCGACAGCGACCTCGCCTCCGCGGTGGAGGCCCTGGTCCGGCCGGCGGTCGAGCTGGCCGAGCTGGGAGGCCAGGGCCGCGCCTACCTCATGATCCTGGCCGAGCTGGTCGAGGAGAATCCCGAGACGATGGACCCCGAGGTCCTCGCCGCCCTGCACCGGATGGGCGGCTACGACGCCTACGCGCTGCTCGAGCAGCGGGTGCCGCCGATGGCCGACGACATCCGGGCCGAGCGGCTCTCGCTGGTGACGTCGTTCATCCTGCGCGCGATCGCGGACCGCGGCCGCGCCGGCGAGCGGGCCTCGGCCCGCTCGCAGCTCGCGCTCGAGCCGTTCGCCGCCAACCTCGTGGCGATGGTCGTCGGCATGCTCAGCGCCCCGGCGCCGCAGCCGGCTTGATCTGGAGCCGGCTCCAGGCTTCACTGGCCCGATGAGCGACGGCCTCCCCATCGCCGAGGCGGCTGCTCGCCTCGGCCTGACGCCCGACACCCTGCGCTACTACGAGCGCGACGGCCTGCTGCTGCACCCGGTCGGGCGCGCACCCAGCGGCCACCGGCGCTACGGTCCCGACGACGTGCGCTGGATCGAGCTGGTCACCCGCCTGCGGTCGACCGGCATGACGATCCGCGACGTACGCCGCTACGCCGACCTGGTCCGCGATGGTGCCGGCAACGAGGACGAGCGTCTCGAGCTGCTGCGCGAGCACCGCCGCAAGGTCCTGGCCCAGCTGGCCGAGGTGCAGCAGCACCTCGGGGCGATCGACTACAAGATCGGGGTCTACGTCGATGCCCTCGAGGGGCGCGACGCCGGGGCGGCTTGACTTCGAGCGCGCTCCAAGCGACAAGGTGGAGGCCATGACCCTCCAGACGCGCACCCTCGGAATCGCCTCCCCGCTCGACGTCTCGGCCCTCGGCCTGGGCTGCATGGGGATGTCGGAGTTCTACGGCACCCCCGACGAGGCCGGCGGGATCGCCACGATCCACCGCGCCCTCGACCTCGGCGTGACCTTCCTCGACACCGCCGACATGTACGGCCCGTTCACCAACGAGCGCCTGGTCGGCCGGGCGATCGCCGAGAGCGGCCAGGGCCGCGACGGCGTCGTGCTGGCGACCAAGTTCGGCAACGAGCGCAGCGAGGACGGCGGGTTCCTCGGCGTCAACGGCCGACCCGATTACGTGCGTGCGGCCTGCGACGCCTCGCTGCAGCGCCTCGGCGTCGACCACATCGACCTCTACTACCAGCACCGCGTCGACAAGACGGTCCCGATCGAGGAGACCGTCGGGGCGATGAAGGAGCTCGTCGAGGCCGGCAAGGTCCGCCACCTCGGACTGTCCGAGGCCGGGCCCGACACGATCCGCCGCGCCCACGCCGTGCACCCGATCACCGCCCTGCAGACCGAGTACTCGCTGTTCACCCGCGACCTCGAGGCCGAGATCCTGCCGGTGCTGCGCGAGCTCGGCATCGGCCTGGTCCCCTACTCCCCCCTGGGCCGCGGCATCCTCACCGGCGCCATCACGCGCGGGTCGCTGGCCGACGACGACTCCCGCAACAGCCGGTTCCCGCGGCTCAACGGCGACGCGCTCGACGCCAACCTCGCCCTGGTCGACCGCATCAAGCAGCTCGCCGACGAGAAGGGCTGCACGCCGGGCCAGCTGGCCCTCGCGTGGGTCCTCGCGCAGGGCGACGACGTCGCCCCCATCCCCGGCACCAAGCGGGTCGCCTACCTCGAGGAGAACCTCGGCGCGGCCGACCTCGACCTCACCCCCGCCGACCTGGCCCGCATCGCCGACGCCGTCCCGGCGGACGCGGTCGTCGGTGACCGCTACGGCGACATGAGCTCGATCGACGCCTGAGGCCCTCGGCCGGTCTCGCCCGCCGGGGTGAGTCGTCGCGCGGAGGCGCCGTGATGGCGTCGAGCGATGAGCTACGACCGCGAGCAGAGCATCGACAACCCCGTTGCCCAGGGCCAGGCCGACCCCGACGGCTCGACCGAGGCCGACGGGGCCCCAGAGGGGCTGGCCGGGTCCGCCGACCCCGGCAAGCGGTTCCGCGAGATGGAGGTCAGCGAGGAGGAGCAGCGCGAGATCGCCGCGGAGCGCGAGCGTCGCCTCGACCCCGCCAACCGTCCTGACAATGCCGAGGTCGACAACACCCACCGCACGTTCGAGGACGGCGAGTTCAAGGACTAGCGCCGGTCGGGCGCCCGCGCGGGGCCGCGCTCGAGGACCTCACAGGTCGAGGCGACGCATCAACGCCTCGAGCGCCCTGCCGGCCTGACGCCGTACGTCGGGGTGGTCGTCGTCGAGCAGGGACCGGACGACCGCCACGTGCTCACGGTCGCCGCTGACGGCCAGGCAGCGCACCGCCTGCGCGCGCACCCGGGGCAGCACGTGACGGGCCAGCGCGGCCGCGCCGTCGCCGGCGCCCGCGACGTCGTGCCGGGTCGCGACCTTGAGGCACATCTCGGCGGGCCGGTAGTGCTCGTCGCCGAGCCCGCGCACGACCGCGTCGGTCGCCGCGTCGTCCCACACGTGCAGGAGCCCGCGGGCCCCCCACGTGCGCACCCAGTAGTCCTTCCAGGCGTCGGGGTCGAGCACGTCGTCGCCCGGGAGCCACGCGTGGCCGGTGATCCCGCGCAGCTCGTCGAGGTAGCGCTCGCGGGGCGCTCCACCGAGCAGCGCGACGCACGCCGACACGAACGCCGAGGTCCCGATCCGCGCGGCCAGGTCGGTGATCGACCGGGCCACGGGAGGGCGGGTGGGCATGACGCTACGGTGCCTCACATGAGCCCCGACGTCGACGTCCTGGTCGCGCGCGCCCGCGCCTGGATGGCCGAGGACCCCGATCCGCAGACCCGCTCCGAGCTCGCGCAGGTCCTCGCCACCGTCGAGGCCGACGGCCCCGACGCCGCGGCCGCGGCCGCCGACCTGGCCGACCGGTTCCGCGGCTCCCTGGAGTTCGGCACCGCAGGCCTGCGCGGGGCCCTGGGGGCCGGTCCGCACCGGATGAACCGCGTGGTCGTGCTGCGCGCCGCGGCCGGCCTCGCGGCGTACCTGCACCAGGAGGGCGCGACCGGCCAGTCCGGGCAGCGCTCGGTCGTCATCGGCTACGACGCCCGCCACAACTCCGAGGTGTTCGCCCGTGACACGGCCGAGGTGATGAGCGGGGCCGGCTTCACCGCGTGGGTGCTGCCGCGCCCGCTCCCGACGCCGGTGCTGGCCTTCGCGATCCGCGAGCTCGGGTGCGCGGCGGGCGTGATGGTGACCGCGAGCCACAACCCCCCTCAGGACAACGGCTACAAGGTCTACCTCGGCGACGGCAGCCAGATCGTGCCGCCCGCCGACGCCGACATCGCCGCCCACATCGACGCGGTCGGCCACCTCGCCGAGATCCCGCGCGGGGGCCCCGGGACGCTGCTCGGCGAGGACCTGGTCGACCACTACCTCGACACGGTGGCGGCCCTGGCCGAGGACGGTCCGCGCGACCTCGACGTGGTCTACACCCCGCTGCACGGCGTCGGCGGCACGACGGTGCTCCAGGTGCTCGAGACCGCCGGGTTCAGCGAGCCCCGCGTGGTCGCGGAGCAGGCCGAGCCCGACCCCGACTTCCCGACCGTGGGCTTCCCCAACCCCGAGGAGCCCGGGGCGATGGACCTCGCGCTCGCGCTGGCCGAGGAGACCGGGGCCGACCTGGTCGTGGCCAACGACCCCGACGCCGACCGGTGCGCGGCCGCCGTACCCGGGCTGCACGGTTGGCGGATGCTGCGCGGCGACGAGGTCGGGGCGCTGCTGGCCCACCACCTGCTGGCCCGCGGCCGTACCGGCACCTACGCCACCTCGATCGTGTCGTCGTCGCTGCTCGCCACCATGGCGGCCGCGGCGGGCCAGCTCCACGAGGAGACCCTCACGGGGTTCAAGTGGATCGGCCGCGTGCCCGGTCTGGCCTTCGGCTACGAGGAGGCGCTCGGCTACTGCGTCGACCCCGACCACGTGCGCGACAAGGACGGGGTCTCGGCGCTGCTGCTGCTCTGCGAGCTGGCCGCACGGCTCAAGGCGGAGGGACGCGGCCTGGTCGACCTGCTCGACGACATCGCCCGCGAGCACGGGTTGCACGCGACCGACCAGGTGTCGGTCCGCGTCGACGACCTCGCCCGGATCCCCGCGGCGATGGCGCGGCTGCGCGAGCACCCGCCCACGACGCTCGGCGGGCTCGCCGTCCTTGCGGTCGACGACCTCGCCCAGGGCACCGCGGCGCTGCCGCCCACCGACGGCCTGCGCTACCGCCTCGCCGACGGTGCCCGCGTGATCGTGCGGCCCAGCGGCACCGAGCCCAAGGTCAAGTGCTACCTCGAGGTCGTCGTGCCCGTCGAGGCCGGCGCCGCCGACGGGGTCGAGGCCGCGCGCATCAGCGCGGCCGCCCGCCTGGACGCCCTGGGCGCCGACATCCGCGCCGCTGCCGGGATCTGAGCGAGCCTGCGTCGGCAGGGGCGCAGGTCAGACCAGGATCGCCACGACGAGCGCGACGGTCGAGGCGGCCAGCACCGCGATCTCGGCCACGGCCGGCACGCGCTCCACGGGCGGTCCGCCGGCACCGGGGTCGGTGGGCTCCTCGCGGCGCTGGGCCTGTGCGCGCAGCAGGGAGGCCCGCTCGCGGATGCGCTGCTCGACGAAGAGCGCGAACGCCTTGTCGGACAGCGACGCGGCGGAGTCGGCGTCGCCGACCAGGTCGTCCTTCTTCATCTGCCGCCGCGGCCGCCCGACGGCGGGCGAGGTGTAACGCTTCTCACCGACCCGGACCGCCAGCACCTGGCGTACGACGACGTCCTCGACCGCCACGAGCGGGATGCGCACGGTGTCGACCATGTTGCGCAGCACGAGCGTGTCGTCCTCGATCGCCACCCGGGGCCGCAGCAGCGAGACCCAACTCACGGCGGCGAAGAGCACCCCGAGGGCCACCACCGCCCACGACCCGCCCTCGGTGATCGCCGTCACCGCGGCCACGAGCCCGATCACCACGCCGCAGGTGCCGAGGACCCGCCCGCTGGTGGGCGGGAACCGCTCGTCCGAGTTGTCGCCGTCCATGATCCCAACTCTATGCTGGGCTGATGCCCACGACCGCCACGGACTACTCCGACGTCACCGGGTCCGAGGCCTCGCTGCGACGCTTCCTCCACGGACTGCCCGGGGTCGACCAGGTCGGCGCCGAGGCCCGCGCCGCCGCCCTCGGGACCCGCTCCATCAAGACGACCGCCAAGGCCCAGGCCCTCGACCTGGCCATCCGCATGGTCGACCTCACCACGCTCGAGGGCCAGGACACCCACGGCAAGGTGCGCGCGCTGGCGTCCAAGGCGATGCGGCCCGACCCCGCCGACCCGACCTGCCCCGCGGTCGCCGCGGTCTGCGTCTACCCCGACATGGTCGCCACGGTGAAGCAGACCCTCGGGTCCTCGGGAGTCAACGTCGCCGCCGTCGCCACGGCGTTCCCCAGCGGGCGCGCCGCGCTCGACATCAAGCTCGCCGACACCCGCGACGCCGTCGAGGCCGGCGCCGACGAGATCGACATGGTCATCGACCGCGGCGCGTTCCTGTCGGGCCACTACCTGCGGGTCTTCGAGGAGATCGTCGCGGTGCGTGAGGCCTGCGCCCGCCCCGGCGGCGACGACGCCCACCTCAAGGTGATCTTCGAGACCGGTGAGCTGCAGACCCTCGACAACGTACGCCGGGTGAGCTGGCTGGCGATGATGGCCGGCGCCCACTTCATCAAGACCTCCACCGGCAAGGTGCAGCCCGCGGCCACGCTGCCCGTCACGCTGGTCATGCTCGAGGCCGTCCGCGACTTCCGTGAGGCCACGGGGCAGATGGTCGGGGTCAAGCCCGCGGGCGGCATCCGCACCGCCAAGGACGCGATCAAGTACCTCGTGATGGTCAACGAGGTCGCCGGGCCCGACTGGCTCGACCCGGCCTGGTTCCGCTTCGGCGCCTCCACGCTGCTCAACGAGCTGCTCATGCAGCGCACCAAGATGACCACCGGGCGCTACTCCGGTCCCGACTACTTCACCCTCGACTGAGGCCAGGACTGACACGCATGGACTTCACCTACGCCCCGGCCCCCGAGTCGCGCAGCATCGTCGACCTCAAGGCGTCCTACGGCCTGTTCATCAGCGGCCAGTTCGTCGACGGCCACGGCTCGTCGTTCAAGACGATCAGCCCGGCCACCGAGGAGGTCCTCGCCGAGGTCGCCGAGGCCGACGACGCCGACGTCGACGCCGCGGTCAAGGCCGCCCGCCGCGCCCACACCCGCGTCTGGTCGCGGATGCCCGGCAGCGAGCGCGCCAAGTACCTCTACCGGATCGCCCGCATCATCCAGGAGCGCTCCCGCGAGCTCGCCGTCCTCGAGTCGCTCGACAACGGCAAGCCCATCAAGGAGTCGCGCGACGTCGACGTCCCCGTGGTCGCCGCCCACTTCTTCTACTACGCCGGGTGGGCCGACAAGCTCGAGCACGCAGGCTTCGGCACCACCCCGCTCGGGGTCGCCGGCCAGGTCATCCCGTGGAACTTCCCGCTGCTGATGCTGGCCTGGAAGGTCGCGCCCGCCCTGGCCTGCGGCAACACCGTCGTGCTCAAGCCGGCCGAGACCACGCCGCTGACCGCGCTGCTCTTCGCCGAGATCTGCCAGCAGGCCGACCTGCCGCCCGGGGTCGTCAACATCGTCACCGGAGCCGGTGGCACCGGTCAGGCGATCGTCGCCCACCCCGACGTCGACAAGGTCGCCTTCACCGGCTCGACCGAGGTCGGCAAGGCCATCGCGCGGGCCGTGGCCGGCACCGGCAAGAAGGTCACCCTCGAGCTGGGCGGCAAGGCGGCCAACATCGTCTTCGACGACGCGCCGATCGACCAGGCCGTCGAGGGCATCGTCAACGGCATCTTCTTCAACCAGGGCCACGTCTGCTGCGCGGGCTCACGGCTGCTGGTGCAGGAGTCGGTCGCCGACGAGCTGCTCGAGCGGCTCAAGCGCCGGATGGGCACGCTGCGCGTCGGTGACCCGCTCGACAAGAACACCGACGTCGGGGCCATCAACTCCGCGGCGCAGCTGCAGCGCATCCGCGAGCTCAGCGACGTCGGCGAGGCCGAGGGCGCGGGCCGCTGGTCGCCGCCGTGCGAGCTGCCCGACCGGGGCTTCTGGTTCCCGCCGACGATCTTCACCGGCGTCTCCCAGGCCCACCGGATCGCGCGCGAGGAGATCTTCGGACCGGTGCTCTCGGTGCTGACCTTCCGCACGCCGTCCGAGGCGGTCGAGAAGGCCAACAACACGCCGTACGGCCTGTCGGCCGGCGTCTGGACCGAGAAGGGCTCGTTGATCCTGCACATGGCCGGTGCGCTCAAGGCCGGCGTCGTCTGGGCCAACACGTTCAACAAGTTCGACCCCACCAGCCCGTTCGGCGGCTACAAGGAGTCGGGACAGGGTCGCGAGGGCGGCCGCCACGGACTCGCGGCCTACCTGAAGGGTGGCGACCTCTGATGGCTCGTGACACGACGCGGATCGACGTCCGCAAGACCTACAAGCTCTTCATCGGCGGCGCGTTCCCGCGTTCGGAGTCGGGGTACTCCTACGTCGTCAACGACGCCAAGGGGAAGTTCGTGGCCAACGCCGCCCTCGCCTCGCGCAAGGACGCCCGCGACGCGGTCGTCGCCGCCCGCAAGGCCGCCGGCGGGTGGGCCGGCCGCACGGCCTACAACCGCGCGCAGATCCTCTACCGGGTCGCCGAGCTCGTCGAGGACCGGCGCCCGCAGTTCCTGCTCGCCGTCCAGCAGTCCGAGGGGCTCAGCGCCGCCAAGGCGGGCGACGTCCTCGACGCCGCGATCGACCGCCTGGTCTGGTACGCCGGGTGGGCCGACAAGCTCACCCAGGTCGTCGGCAACGCCAACCCCGTGGCCGGGCCGTTCTTCAACCTCAGCACGCCCGAGCCCACCGGCGTCGTCGCGGTGCTCGCACCCCAGGAGTCGTCGCTGCTCGGCCTCGTGTCGGTGGTCGCGCCGGTGGTGGTCACCGGCAACACGGCCGTCGTCGTGTCGTCCTACGACCGTCCGCTGCCGGCGGTCACGTTCGCCGAGGTGCTCGCCACCTCCGACGTGCCGGGCGGCGTCATCAACGTCCTGACCGGCTCCGCGGCCACCGTCGGACCATGGCTGGCCTCCCACATGGACGTCAACGCGATCGACCTCACCGGGATCGCCGGTGACACCGCGCTGGCCACCGACCTCGAGGTCGCGGCCGCCGACAACCTCAAGCGGGTGCGCCGGGCCCCCGCCGCCGAGCCCGACTGGACCCTCACCCCCGGCCTCGACACCATGACCGACTTCGTGGAGATCAAGACGGTCTGGCACCCGATGGGCGTGTGACCCAGGTGGTCGCGCAGGTCGTCGTGCTCGCCGGCCCTTCGGGGTCGGGCAAGTCGCGACTCGCCGAACGCCTGGGCCTGCCGGTCCTGCGGCTCGACGACTTCTACAAGGACGGCCACGACCCGACGCTGCCGCGCATCACCAGCGGGGCCAACGCCGGCATCACCGACTGGGACGACCCCCGGTCGTGGCTGTGCGACGACGCCGTGGCCGCCGCCGTGGCGCTCTGTCGCGACGGCGCCGGTGACGTGCCCGTCTACGACATCGCCCACGACGGCCGGACCGGCTGGCAGCGGCTCGACCTCGCGGGCGCGCCGTACGTCGTGGCCGAGGGGATCTTCGCCCAGGAGGTCGTGCCGCACCTCGAGGCCGAGGGCCTGCTCGCCGCGGCGTTCTGCGTGCGGCAGGCGCCGGCGGTCACCTTCTGGCGGCGGCTGGTCCGCGACCTGCGCGAGCACCGCAAGCCGCCGCTGGTGCTCGTGCGCCGGGGCCTGGCCCTGATGCGCGACCAGCGCCACGTCGTCGCCCACGCCGTGAGCCTCGGGTGCACCCCCGTCCTGCCCGACGAGGCCGCCGCGGCGGTCCGCGCGCTGCTCGAGCAGGTCGAGCGGTGAACCCGCTGGCGGCCGGGCTGCGCCAGCCCGACGCCCGCTCCTGCGGGGCCGCCAGCGTCGTGATGGCGCGGCTCGTGCGCGACGCCGTGACGCCGACTCCCGCCGCGTTCCGGCGCGAGGTGCTCGACTGCCACCGTCGCCTCACCGCCCCTCGCGACGCAGGCAGGTGGCAGGTGCCCTGGCCCCGGGCGATCGGCACCCCGCCGTGGGCCGTGCGCCACGAGCTGGAGTCGGTGACCGGTCACGCGCACGAGGTGCACGTGGCGCGCTGGTCGCGCGCCGCGGCGTACGACCGGCTGGCGACCGCCGGTGGTGCGCTCTACGTCGGCAGCCGGACGCTCCCCCGCCACGTGCTGCTGGTGCTGCCCCCGGTGGGCGACGCCGACGACGGGCTCTGCTGCTACCAGCCCTCACGGGGCACCGTGGAGGTCCTGACCCGCGACGAGTTCGTGGGTGCGCGCCTGCGGTCGGCCGGCTGGCCCTACCCGTGGCTGCTGGTCACCCCCGCCGGCTGACGCCGCTGCTCAGGGCCCGTCGTACGAGGAGGGCGCCCGCCAGGGCCACCACGAACTCCTGCGGCAGTCGTCGGGGCGACTCGCGCTGGATCTGCTGGTGCCACAGGTCGACCGCGGACGGGAACGGCGAGCGACCGAAGAAGAGGTTGCTGGGCTTGTCGGCGTCGGGCAGGCAGGCGCCGAGCATGCCGGCGACGACCCGTGCCCGAGGCTCGGGACCGGCTGCCCGCGCGACCGCACCCAGGGTGGCCAGCCCGACGAGCCCGTCGACCACCGCCACCGGCAGGAAGATCGACTCGTCGCCCCAGTGCGGCACGCTGTCGAGGACGGCGTGCGACACGACCCCGAGGGCGAACGCCGAGGCGGGGCCGGGCGAGACCGCCCCCACCAGGGCACCCGACAGGACGTGGTTGGTGATCAGCACGGTCAGCCCCTCAACTCATCAGGCCATCAGCGCCGCGTACCCAGGCTTGATGACCTCGTCGATGATCGCGAGCCGCTCGTCGAAGGGCAGGAACGCCGACTTCATCGCGTTGACGGTGAACCAGCGCAGGTCGTCGAGGCCGTAGCCGAAGGCCTCGACCAGCGCCGTCATCTCGTCGGTCATCGAGGTGTTGCTCATCAGCCGGTTGTCGGTGTTGACGGTGACCCGGAAGCGCAGCCTGGTCAGCAGCCCGATCGGGTGCTCGGCGATGCTGGTCGCCGCACCCGTCTGCACGTTGGACGCCGGGCACATCTCGAGCGGGATCCGCTTGTCGCGCACGTACGACGCCAGGCCGCCGAGCTCGACGGTGCCGTCGTCGTGCACCGTGATGTCGTCGATGATCCGGACGCCGTGACCCAGCCGGTCGGCCCCGCACCACTGGATGGCCTGCCAGATCGACGGCAGCCCAAACGCCTCGCCGGCGTGGATCGTGAAGTGGGAGTTCTCGCGCTGGAGGTACTCGAACGCGTCGAGGTGCCGGGTGGGCGGGTAGCCGGCCTCGGCCCCGGCGATGTCGAACCCGGCGACGCCGCGGTCGCGCCACGCCACGGCGAGCTCGGCGATCTCCATCGAACGGGCCTGGTGCCGCATCGCGGTCAGCAGCTGGCGCACCACGATGCGGTGGCCCCCGGCACCGGCCTCGGCGGCTCCGGCGTCGAACCCCTCCTGCACCGCCGCGACGACCTCGTCGAGGGTGAGACCGCCCTCGACGTGCTGCTCGGGGGCGTAGCGGACCTCCGCGTAGACCACGCCGTCGGCCGCGAGGTCCTCGACGCACTCGCGCGCCACCCGCACCAGCGCGGCGCGGGTCTGCATCACCGCGACCGTGTGGTCGAAGGTCTCGAGGTAGCGCTCCAGGGAGCCGGAGTCTGCCGCGTCGGCGAACCACGCACCGAGCGCCTGCGCGCTCTCGTGGGTCGGCAGGGTGTGCCCGACCTCGTCCGCGAGCTCGAGGACGGTCGCCGGCCGCAACCCACCGTCGAGGTGGTCGTGCAGCAGGACCTTGGGCGCCGAGCGCACCGTCTCGCGTGTAGGTTCCATGGCGTCATCCAACCACCCCCCTGCTCGTCCGCGACGAGCCAAGCCCAGGAGGCACCATGCGCACCTTCACCACGCTCGACGAGGTCTCCGGGGCCGTCGGTGAGGAGCTCGGAGCGGGCGACTGGCTGACCATCGAGCAGGAGCGGGTCAACACGTTCGCCGACGCCACCGACGACCACCAGTGGATCCACGTCGACGTCGAGCGCGCCAACGCCGGCCCCTTCGGCGGACCCATCGCCCACGGCTACCTCACGCTGTCGCTGATCCCCTTCCTCGGCACGTCGGTCTTCACCTTCGCGACCCCCGGCGCCAAGCTCAACTACGGCCTCAACAAGGTGCGTTTCCCCAACCCCGTCAAGGTCGGTCACCGCATCCGCGACCACGTCACCCTCCTTGCCGTCGACGACCTCCCCGCCGGCAAGCAGGTGACGATGAAGCACGTCATCGAGATCGACGGCGAGTCCAAGCCGGCCTGCGTCGCCGAGATGGTCGTCCTGCTGCTCGAGGCCTGAGGACGCCGCGCAGCGGTACCTCGTGGTGACGTCGACCGTGGACATCCTCGGCTTCTTCGCGGCGACGTCGGCACGGACCGACGACGAGGTGCTGCGGCTGGGCGACGCGGCGTTCGCCCACGCGGCCGTCACCGAGCTCCCCACGACCCTGAGCATCGCGGTCGTGGTGGTGTACGCCGCGGCGGCGACCGACGAGGTCTCGTTCGCGATCGGGCTGCAGCGTCCCGACGGCTCACGGTCCGAGCGTCGGCACGGGCTCACGGTGGTCACCCCGGGGCGCTACGCGCACCTCGACGTCCCCGTGGACGTCTTCGAGGAAGGTGGGCACGCGCTGCTGCTCCATCCCCTCGCGGACACCGCCACGACCCTCGCGACCTACCCGTTCGGCGTAGGACTGTCGCACTGAGGCGTCTCGACCCGACCGGCCCGGTGGGCCCTGTCGGTACGTCGCCCTCAGCCGACCCGGTCGATGACCAGCGGTGAGGCGACCGGAGCGTCCGGGCCGATCTCCCAGCCGCCGTCGAGCGAGGCCAGCGCGCGGTCGAAGCGGGCGGGCTCGTCGGTGAGCAGGGTGAACAGCGGCGACCCGGCGGTGACCGCGTCGCCGGGGCGGGCGTGCCACACGACACCGGCGCCGGCCTGCACCGGGTCCTCCTTGCGGGCACGGCCGGCGCCCAGCCGCCAGGCCGCCAGGCCCACGGCCATCGCGTCGAGCCGGGTGAGCACGCCGGAGATCGGCGCGATCACGACGTGCGACTCACGCGCCACCGGGAGCGCGGCGTCGGGGTCGCCGTCCTGGGCGCGGACCATCGCCTTCCAGACGTCCATCGCCGAGCCGTCGGCCAGCTTGTCGGCGGGGTCGACGTCGTCGCGCCCGGCGCCGGCGAGCATCTCGCGGGCCAGGGCCACGGTGAGCTCGACGACGTCGGCCGGTCCCCCGCCGGCGAGCACCTCGACGGACTCGGCGACCTCGATCGCGTTGCCGGCGGTGAGGCCGAGCGGCACCGACATGTCGGTGAGCAACGCCGTGGTCCGGACGCCGGCGTCGGTGCCGAGCGCGACCATCACCTCGGCGAGCTCGCGGGCGCGGGTGACGTCCTTCATGAAGGCCCCCGAGCCGACCTTGACGTCGAGGACCAGGGCGCCGGTGCCCTCGGCGATCTTCTTGCTCATGATCGACGACGCGATCAGCGGGATGGCCTCGACGGTGCCCGTGACGTCGCGCAGCGCGTAGAGCTTCTTGTCGGCAGGCGCCAGACCGTCGCCGGCGGCGCAGATGACCGCACCGACCGACTCCAGCTGCGCCATCATCTCGTCGTTGGTCAGCGCCGCCCGCCAGCCGGGGATCGACTCGAGCTTGTCGAGGGTGCCGCCGGTGTGGCCCAGGCCGCGCCCGGACAGCTGGGGCACGGCGACCCCGCAGGCGGCCACCAGGGGCGCCAGCGGCAGCGTGATCTTGTCGCCGACCCCGCCGGTCGAGTGCTTGTCGGCCGTGGGCCGCGAGAGCGAGGAGAAGTCCATGCGCTCCCCCGACGCGATCATCGCAGCGGTCCACCGCGTGATCTCGTGGCGCTCCATGCCGTTGAGCAGGATGGCCATGGCGAGCGCCGACATCTGCTCGTCGGCCACCTCGCCGCGGGTGTAGGCGTCGACCACCCAGTCGATCTGGGAGTCGGAGAGCTCGAGGCCGTCGCGCTTGGCGAGGATCACCTCGACTGCGTCGTGGAGGGGTCTGTTCACCCGGTGACCCTACTGAGGTCGGGGCCGGTCAGGCCGAGACCGGCACGGACCGGCACGGACCGGTAGCCACGAAGCACGAAGGTGCCGCGGCTCTCGGGCTCGGAGCGGAGCTCGAGGCCGGGGTACGTCGCGTGCAGCGCGGTCAGGGACTCGGTCAGCTCCATCCGCGCGAGCGGCGCTCCGAGGCAGAAGTGCACGCCGGCCCCGAACGCCACGTGCGGGTTGGGGTCACGGTCGAGGAGCATCTCGTCGGGCCGCTCGAAGACCTCGGGGTCGCGGTTGGCAGACCCGAGCAGGGCGGCGATCTTCTGGCCCGCCCGGATGAGTACCCCGGCGACCTCGACGTCGTCGGTCGCAGTCCGCTCGAAGAGCTGCAGCGCGGAGTCGAAGCGCAGCATCTCCTCCACGGCCAGGGCGACGTCGCCAGGCCGCAGCCCGCGACGCAGCGCCGCGACGCAGCCGTTGCCGAAGACGTTGACCGACGCCTCGTGACCCGCGTTGAGCAACAGGACCACAGCCGCGACCACCTCGTCGTCGCTCAGCTCCGTGCCCGCCAGGTCGCTCATCAGGTCGTCTCGGGGCCGCTCGCGGCGCTCGGCGAGGAGCTCGCGGACCAGCGCGGCGAAGTCGGTGGCCGCCGCGACGGCCGCTGCCTGCACCTCGTGGTCCGGCGCGACCTCGTACATGCCGACGATGGCCTGCGACCAGCGTCGCAGGTCGCCGGCGTGCGAGGCGGGGACGCCGAGCAGCTCGGCGATCACCAGCACCGGCAGGGTCTCGGCGAAGTCACCGACGAGGTCGAAGCCGGCCGGATCCACCTCGTCGAGCAGCGTGGCCGCGAGTGCACGGACCCGGGGTCGCAGGCGCTCGACGTGGCCCCGGTTGAAAGCACGGGCGACCGGTCGGCGAAGGCGCGCGTGGTCGGGTGGTTCGTTCTCCATCATCTGGTTGCGGTGCAGCAGGTTGAAGGGTTCGAGGGCCGCCGCCGGCTCCCGGTCGCGCCAGATCCGGCCCAGGCGACGCTCGCGCAGCACAGCGCCCACGGCCTCGTGGGTGAACGCGAGGTACACCCCGGTCCGCTCGTGCCATGCGACGGCGTGACGGGCGCGCTCCTGGGCCAGGAACCGGTAGGGATCGGCGACGAACTCGGCCGACCCGAGGTCAAGCGAGGTCGTCGGGACCGAAGGCATCGGGCAGCACCTCGTCCATGCGCTTGACACCGGAGACCGTGAGCAGCAGCAGGTCCTTGCCGCCGTTCTCGGAGAGCAGCTGGCGGCACCGGCCGCACGGCATGATGACCGTGCCGTGCCCGTCGACGCACACGAAGTGCGTCAGCCGACCGCCGCCGGTGAGGTGGAGCTGGCTGACGAGCCCGCACTCGGCACACAGCGCGACACCGTAGGCCGCGTTCTCGACGTTGCAGCCGGCCACGTGGCGACCGTCGTCGACGACGGCGGCCGCACCGACACGGAAGCGGGAGTACGGGGCGTAGGCGTGCTGGGCCGCCGCGGTGGCCTCGGCCGTGAGGGCTTCCCAGTCGAACCCGCCGACCGTCACCCCGCGCTCCCCTTGCGGTAGACCTGACCGTCGGCCGCCGGCATCCGCAGCCGTTGAGCCGCGAAGGCCAGCACGAGCAGCGTGATCACGTAGGGCGTCATCCGGGTGAAGTCACCGGGCACCTCGTCGATCGCGAAGTAGAGCGCCCCCAGGCCGAACGCGACGAGCGCCATCACGGCGGCGGTGCGGACGTTGCGCCGGTAGAGCTGGAACAGTGCCGCACCGGCGGCGAGGACCGCGATCGCGAGCAGGAGCGCGTGCACGGAGTCCTGACCCGAGCGCAGGCCGAGGGTCTCGGTGTAGCCGAACAGGCCCGACCCGGCCAGCAGGCCGCCAGGACGCCAGTTGCCGAAGATCATCGCGGCCAGCCCGATGTAGCCGCGACCGCCGGTCTGGCCGTCGCGGTAGGAGCTGGACGCGACCATGGACAGGAAGCAACCGCCCAGGCCCGCCAGCCCGCCGGACACGATGACGGCGATGAACTTGTACTTGATGACGTTGATGCCGAGCGACTCGGCGGCGGCGGGGCTCTCGCCGCACGACCGCAGTCGCAGGCCGAAAGACGTCTTCCACAGCACGAACCAGGTCAGGACGCACAGCAGCACCGCGATCACGACCAGCACCGACAGGCCGTTGCACAGTGCCCGAGCCACGGCGGCCAGCTCGGAGACGAAGAAGATGTCGTCCTTCTCCACCTTGCCCAGGCTCTCGACCAACGGGTCGATGGTCAGCGACGGTAGGTCGGGCAGGCCCGGCGACTGGGTCGCACTGCCGCCCTCGCGCTCGCCGAAGGTGACCGCCGCGAGGTACTGGACCGCGCCGAGCGCGATGATGTTGATCGCGACACCCGACACGATGTGGTCGACGCCGAAGGTGACCGTGGCGATGGCATGGACGAGCCCGCCGATCGCCCCGAAGAGGATGCCCCCGAGCACGCCGGCCCAGGCCCCGTAGTAGAACGCGAAGTAGGCCGCGCCGAAGGTGCCCAGGATCAGCATTCCCTCGAGACCGATGTTGACGACACCGGCACGCTCGGACCAGAGCCCGCCCAGACCGGCGAGCAGGATCGGGGTGGTCGCGGCCAGCGAGGCCTTGATGGCACCCGAGGACGTGAGGTCGTTGGCGTCGGTCACCAGCTCCAGCACCGACAGGAAGAAGATCAGGACGACGAAGACGACCGGTGCCGCCCAGAGCGGGACACGGCGCCGGCGTCCGGTGGCCGGCGCGACGGTGGTGGGGACGAGCTGGGTCTCGGGCACGCTCACAGCGGGGCCTCCTCAGGTTGGTCGTCGGCGTCGCGAACCGCACCCGGAGTCGCGGGGAGGGTCGTCGCCGCGTGCGTGCCGTCACCGTCGACACCCTTGACACGCTCGGCACCCTCGACACCCTCGGCGGGCGGCGACGCAGGGTCCCGCTGGGCGAGCACGCGGGCGACGTGCTGCTGCTCGAGCCGCAGTCCGTAGCGACGCACGACCTCGGAGGAGATCACGACCATCAACAAGATGGTGCCCTGCATGATCTTGACGATCTCGGGCGAGACACCGGCATCGATCTGCAGCTTGTTGCTCTGCTCGTCGAGGAAGGCGAAGAGGAGAGCCCCGAGCGCCACGCCGATGGGGTGGTTGCGCCCGATCAGTGCCACCGCGATCCCGGTGAAGCCGAGGCCGGCCGGGAAGGTCGAGCCGTAGGAGTGGTACTCGCCGAAGATGTAGGGCAGCCCGACCAGGCCGGCGAACGCGCCGGAGATCATCATCGCCACCACCGTCATCCGCTTGACGTTGATGCCGGACGCCACGGCGGCGGTCAGGGACTGACCGGTGGCGCGCAGGTCGAAGCCGAACCGGGTGCGGTTGATCATGAACCAGTAGACGAACCCGGCCACGACCGCGATCACGACGAAGCCGTAGATCTCAGACGCCGGACCGTCTCCGATGGAGATGTTGGGGATCCAGCTCTCCTCGGGGATGAGCTTGGTCTGCACCACGCTCACGTTGCTCTGGGTGGCCGACTTGGCGAGCTCGCGGGTGATGAACGCGGTGAGACCGACCGCGACCGCGTTGAGCATGATCGTGGAGATCACCTCGCTGACCCCGCGGTAGGCGCGCAGCACGCCGGCGATGCCGGCGTACAGCCCGCCGGCGACCATCGCGGCGATGATCGCCACCCCGGTGTTGAGGTAGCCCGGCAGCCAGGCCTCGCCGGCGACGAAGGCGGCCATCAACGCGGCCACGAGGAACTGGCCCTCGACGCCGATGTTGAACAGGTTCATCCGGAAGCCGATCGCGACGGCGATCCCGGAGAGGTAGTAGATGGTGGTCTTGTCGATGATGTTGGCCCAGTTGCGCTCAGCCGGGGCGGTCCGCAGGACCTGCCAGACGGCCCCGATCGGGTCGTCGGCGAGGAACAGCACCAGGCTGATGACCAGGACCGAGAGCACGAGCGCCAGGACGGGCACGGAGAGCGCGAGGACCGCGCGCTGGAGGCGGATGTTCACGCCGTGACCGCCTGTCCCTCGTCGGAGGTGGCCCCGGTCATCGCGGACCCGAGCTGCTCGGGCGTCACCGAGGCCGGGTCGAAGGTGCCGACGAGCCGGCCGCGTAGGATCACCTCGATCCGGTCCGACAGGCCGATCAGCTCGTCGAGGTCGGCCGAGATCAACAGCACCGCCAGTCCGTTGCGGCGCGCCGTCTTGATGTGGTCCCAGATCGCGGCCTGGGCGCCCACGTCGACGCCGCGGGTGGGGTGGGAGGCGATCAGCAGGATCGGGTCGCTGCTCATCTCGCGCCCGACGATCAGCTTCTGCTGGTTGCCGCCGGACAGGGCGCGGGCGAGCACGTTGGGGCCGGGCGTGCGCACGTCGTAGTCCTCGATGATGCGCTCGGTGTCCTGACGAGCCGCCCGACTACGGATCAGGCCGCGGGACGAGCTCGGTGGGCGCGACTGGTGGCCCAGGATCCGGTTCTCCCACAGCGGCGCGTCGAGCAGCAGGCCGTGTCGGTGCCGGTCCTCGGGGATGTAGCCGATCCCTGCCTCACGACGGTCCAGGGTGCTCGAGCGGGAGATGTCGACGCCCGCCAGCTCGATCGCACCGGTGACCCCGGGGCGCATCCCCATGATCGCCTCGACCAGCTCGGCCTGGCCGTTGCCCTCGACCCCGGCGATGCCGAGCACCTCGCCGCGGTGGACCTCCAGCGACACGGCATCGAGCAGCGGCCGGCCGTCGGGCGCGGGCAGCGTGAGGTCGCGGACCGACAGCAGCACGGTGTCGGTGACGGTGGAGGTCTCGGTGCTCGGCGAGGGCAGCTCGGCCCCGACCATGAGCTCGGCGAGCTGGCGCGAGGTGACGCTGCGCGGGTCGGTCACGGTCGTCACCGTGGTGCCACGGCGGATGACGGTGATCTCGTCGGCGACCGCGCGGACCTCGTCGAGCTTGTGGGAGATGAAGATGACCGAGAGGCCCTCCTGCTTGAGTCCACGAAGGTTGTCGAAGAGCTCCTCGACCTCTTGCGGCACCAGGACCGCGGTGGGCTCGTCGAGGATGATGAGGGTGGCTCCGCGGTAGAGGACCTTGAGGATCTCGACCCGCTGACGCGCGCCGACCCCGAGCTCCTCGACGAGGCGGTCGGGCTCGATGCCCAGCCCGTAGGCGTCGGAGATCCTCATGATCTCGCGGCGCGCCGCACGACCGATCCCGTGGAGGCGCTCGGCGCCGAGGACGACGTTCTCGACGACGGTGAGGTTGTCGGCCAGCATGAAGTGCTGGAAGACCATGCCGACGCCGGCCTTGATCGCGTCGGCTGGGGACGACAGCGAGAGCTGCCGGCCGTTGATGGTGATCGTGCCGGAGTCGGGCGGCTGGACGCCGTAGAGGATCTTCATCAGCGTCGACTTGCCGGCGCCGTTCTCGCCGACGATGGCGTGGATGGTGCCGCGCCGGACGTCGATGTTGATGTCGTCGTTGGCGATGACGCCGGGGAAGCGCTTGCCGATCCCGCGCAGCTGGACCGCCAGGTCGTCCGGAGGGCCGCCGGTGGTGCTGGCACCGTCAGGGTGGGGCACTGCCTGAGTCACGGTGACCGTGACCTCCTTCGCGAGCTGGTGACCGCGGCCGATTGGCGGACGGCCGACGTCAGGATCGTACTGACCACCGGGCCCGCGACGGACGAGGCCCGCGTGGACGCGTGGAGCGTGCGCGCGGGCCTCGCCTACCGACCGGTTTGCCGAGCCAGAAGGCCCGGCGAACGAGGTCACGGGGTGGTGGGAACCGTGATGGTGCCGTCGATGATCTGCTGCTTGTACTCGTCGAGCTTGGCCGCGATGTCGTCGACCTGGCCACCGCTGGTGGAGTAGCCGACACCGTCGACCGAGAGGTCGTAGCGGGTGACGCCCGACGGGAAGGTGCCGTCGTTGACCTGGCTGAGGTACTCGTAGACCGCGACGTTCACGTTCTTGAGCATCGAGGTCAGGATGACGTCCTGCACGGCCGGGTCGGCGGTGTTGTACTGGTCGGAGTCGACGCCGATCGCGAGGTTGCCGCTGTCGGCGGCCGCCTCGAAGACGCCGCCGCCCGAGCCACCGGCTGCGTGGTAGACGATGTCGGCACCCTCGTCGAACATGCCCTCGGCCGCCGTCTTGCCCTTGGCCGGGTCACCGAAGCCGGAGAAGTCCGGCGGCTGGGTGAGGTAGGTCGACTGGATCTCGACGTCGGGGTTGACCGCCTTGGCACCAGCGATGTAGCCCGCCTCGAACTTCTGGATCAGCGGGACCTCGACGCCACCGACGAAGCCGATGTTGCCGGTCTCCGACTTGAGCGCGGCGGCCGCACCGACGAGGAACGATCCCTGCTCCTCGGCGAAGACCAGGTCGGCGACGTTGTCGGCGTCGATCGACTCGTCGTCGATGATGGCGAAGTGGACGTCGGGGTACTCGGCGGAGACCTTGGTCAGGGCCGCGGCGTAGGCGAAGCCCACGGCGATCACCGGGTCGTAGCCACCGTCGGCGAAGGTCCGCAGCCGCTCCTCGCGGGCCGCCTCGTCCTCGCCGTCCTCGGCCTCGGCCTCCTCGGAGGTCATCCCGAACTCCTCGATCGCCTGGTCGAGACCGGCGGCAGCCGAGTCGTTGAACGACTGGTCGCCCCGACCACCGACGTCGTAGGCCATGCCCACCTTGACGTCGCTCTCGGCCGACGTGGCGCCCGAGCCCGAGTCCGTGGCACTCGGCTCGCTGTCCTCGCTGGCGCACGCGGTCAGAGCCATCACGCTGACGCTGAGCACTGCTGCAATCTTGGTCGTGAGACGCAAGATCCCTCCTCAAGTTAGTGGTGCGCCCATCGGTCGGGGCACACGGAAAACAAACGTGACCTTAGCCCCGCCCGCACCCGGGAAGAGGTAGTTGGGTGGACAAATCTGTGAACGTCACCAGTTGTTACCTGACAGTGACCACGACCAGGTCACGCCGGGCTCGCTGCGCGCGGCCCACCCGGACCGCCATCAGGAGCTCTCGAGCGCCCCGATGGCCGCCATGGCCAGCACGCGGGCCCCGATCCCGATGGCCCGCTCGTCGATGCGCAGGTTGCCCTGGTGCAGGTCGTACGTCGCCCCGCCGGGGGTGCGGGTGCCGAGGCGGAACATGGCGCCGGGCACCTGGTCGGTGTACCAGCCGAAGTCCTCGCCGCCCAGGCTCTGCGGCACGCCGGTCTGCCCGCCGTGGCCGAGCACGGCACGCGTGGCGGCGGCCAGGATCGCGTTGGAGCCCGGGTCGTTGACGACCGGGGGCACGCCCTGGAGGTAGTCGATCGTGGCGGTGACGCCGTAGGGCCGCACGATGTCGTGGACGGCCTCGCGGATGATCGGCTCGCAGCGCGCCCAGGCGACGGCGTCGAGGATGCGCACGGTGCCGGCGACCATGCCGGTGTCGGGGATGACGTTGGGCGCCGATCCGGCCCGCACCATCCCCCACACCACGCTGACCCCCGCACGCGGGTCCATCCGGCGGCTCAGGACGGCGGGCAGCTCACTGGTCACCTTGGCCAGCGCGAAGGTCAGGTCACCGGTGAGGTGGGGCCGCGAGGTGTGTCCGCCGTTGCCCTCGAGGTGGACCTCGATCTTGTCGGCGGCGCTGGTCAGCGCCCCGGAGCGCAGGCCGATGCGGCCCACGTCGACGTTGGGGTCGCAGTGCAGCGCGAAGATCCGCTGCACGTCGTCGAGGTGGCCCTCGGCGATCAGCTGCTTGGCGCCGCCGGGCATGACCTCCTCGGCGGGCTGGAACAGCAGGCGCACCCGTCCGGGCAGGTCACCGCGCTCGTGGACCTCACCGAGGGCGAGGGCGGCACCGAGCAGGCTGGAGGTGTGGACGTCGTGGCCGCAGGCGTGCGCGACGCCGGGGACGGTGCTGGCCCAGGGAACCCCTGAGACGTCCTGCACCGGCAGGGCGTCCATGTCGGCGCGCAGCGCGACGACCGGCCCGTGGCCGGGGCCGAGCTCGGCCACGACCCCGGTCGGCGCGGGGAACGTGACCCGCCAGCCGGCCGCCTCGACCCGCTGGGCCACCAGGTCGGTGGTCCGGGTCTCGGACCACGACAGCTCGGGGTGGGCGTGCAGGTCACGTCGCAGGTCGATGAGCTCGGCGTCGTACTTGGTGAGGACGTCGTCGATCACCGCGGATGGGTCATCGGGGCGGCCGGGCACCAGCCCAGGTTAGTGCCCCTGGCCAGCGCCCTCGGTCAAGTCGCACCCTGGGACGAGGCGGGCTCCACGTCCTCCTCCTACTCCTCGCGCGTCGTGACCCGCAGGCTCCAGTCGACGTCGTCGGTCCCGACCACGTCGACACCGAACGACCGACCCCGCACGGTGAAGACCTGGGTCCGCGACACGACACCGTCGCAGGGCACCTTCAGGGCCTCGGGGCGCGGCAGGGTCAGGATGAGGGTGAGGGTGAGGCCCGCCTCCACCTCCGCGCACACGGCGTACACGACGACCACGTCGTCGGACACGGTCGTGAGCACCCGCGGGACCGGACCACGGCCGGTCCGGGCACCTCGGTCGACCTCGTCCGGCCGCACGGGCACGAGGTCCGGCAGTGCGACCGACGACGGACTCCCGGTCGGAGCGCTCGTCGTCGGGGCGGGCGCCGGCGCGCGGCCGCCGGACTGGCAAGCCGACAGCAGCACGGCCGCGGTGATCACCACCGCGGCCGTGCCCACCTCGCGAACGCGAGAGATCAGTAGATCCACCACCGCAGTCGGGCCGGCGCCTGGAAGGACCACTTCTTGGTGGTCGTGGAGCACCCACCGCCGCAGTAGCTCAGCTTGGTGTAGCCCTCGAGCCGCTCGTTGACGATGCCGCGGTCACAGTAGACCGTCTCGTCGGCGGGGATCTTGAACGACGCCGAGGTCACGTACCCGGTGGTCATGCTCTTCTCGACGCCCGCGTTGACCTCGGCCTTGACCCCACCGAAGATGCCGGCCTTGATCTCGGTGCCGAGGGTGGTGCTGAGCGTGTAGGTCGACGTCTTGCTCGTGTTGGCCTCGCAACTACCGTGGATCGCGTAGCTGCGGTTGTTGGTGATGCTGTCGCGGTAACCGATGGTCTTGTTGTTGACGAGGTTGCGTGTCATGTAGCTGCACCAGCTGCTGTTGTTGGTCTGGCCGCAGTCGATCTTGTTACCGGCAGCCGAAGCGGGAGAGGTCGGTGCACCCGCGACGACGGCGAGCGCGGCCACCAACGCCATCAGTAGTGCGAGTCGTCGTAGGCCGCGAGGAGCCGGTCGGCCGCCACGGTCGCCGGCAGGGCACCGGCCAGAACCTCGCGGCGCACCTCGTCGCGGATCGCACGGACGCCGGGCGAGTGCCGCAGCCGCTGGTCGAGCTCGTCGCGCACCAGGGCCCAGGTGAAGGCCAGCTGCTGCTCGGCCCGCTTGGCGGCCAGCCCGTCGGCCCCGAGGTGCTCGCGGTGCGACAGCACGCGGTGCCACACGTCGTCGACGTGCAGGTCGTGCAGCGCCGAGCAGGTGACGACCGGGGGCGCCCACTCGGCGTGGCCACGGACCAGGCGCAGGGCACCGGCGAGCTCGCGGGCCGCCACCCGGGCCTCCTGCTCGTGCTCGCCGTCGGCCTTGTTGACGGCCACGACGTCGGCGATCTCGAGGATGCCCTTCTTGATGCCCTGCAGCTGGTCACCGGTGCGGGCCAGGGTGAGGAACAGGAACGTGTCGACCATGCCGGCCACGGTGACCTCGGACTGGCCGACGCCCACGGTCTCGACCAGCACCACGTCGTACGTCGCCGCCTCGAGCACCGCCATCGCCTGCACCGTCGCGCGCGCGACGCCGCCCAGGGTGCCGGCCGACGGGGACGGCCGGATGTAGGCGGCGGGGTCGGCCGAGAGCCGCGCCATGCGGGTCTTGTCGCCGAGCACCGACCCGCCCGTGCGGACGCTGCTGGGGTCGACGGCCAGGACCCCGACGCGGTGGCCGGCCGCGGTCAGCTGGGAGCCGAGGGCCTCGATGAACGTCGACTTGCCCACGCCGGGCACCCCGCTGATGCCGACGCGCACGGCCTTCGAGTGCACGCCCGACCGGTCGTCGGTCAGGACGGTGAGGAGCTCACGCGCCATCGCGCGGCGTTCGGGCTTGCCCGACTCCACCAGCGTGATCGCCTGCGCGACCGCGGCGCGACGTCCGTCACGGATCCCGGTGACGAGGGTGCCGACGTCGGGCATCAGTGACCCAGCTGCTCCCGCAGCTTGGCGAGCAGGTCGAGCGCCGACTCGGCGATGACGGTGCCGGGCAGGAACACCGCGGCCGCCCCCATCTCCTTCAGCGTGGGGACGTCGTCGGGCGGGATCACGCCGCCGATGACCGTCATGATGTCGGGCCTGCCCTGCTCCTCCAGCGCCCTCTTGAGCGCCGGCAGCAGGGCGAGGTGGCCGGCCGCCAGCGAGCTGACCCCGACGATGTGCACGTCGGCGTCGACCGCCTGCTGGGCGACCTCCTCGGGCGTGGAGAACAGCGGGCCGACGTCGACGTCGAAGCCGAGGTCGGCGAACGCCGAGACGATGACCTTCTGACCGCGGTCGTGGCCGTCCTGGCCCATCTTGGCCACCAGGATGCGCGGACGGCGTCCCTCAGCCTCCTCGAACTCGGCGGTCGCGTCGAGGACCTGCTGGAGCAGGCTGCCGTCACCCTCGCCTGCGGTGTCGCGGTACACGCCGGAGATCGTACGGATGACCGCCTGGTGGCGGCCGTAGACCTTCTCGAGCGCGTCGGAGATCTCGCCGACGGTCGCCTTGGCCCGGGCCGCGTCGACGGCGAGCGCGAGCAGGTTGCCGTCGAGCGACCCCTTGGCCGGGCCCCGCTCGGCGCTGTTGGTCAGCGCCTCGAGAGCACTGCTCACGGCGTCGTCGTCACGCTCGGCCCGCAACCGCTCGAGCTTGGCGATCTGCTGGCGGTAGACGTCGTCGTTGTCGACGCGCAACACGTCGAGCTTGTCCTCGGCCGCGAGCCGGAAGGTGTTGACGCCGATGACCTTCTGGGCGCCGGAGTCGATGCGCGCCTGGGTGCGCGCGGCCGCCTCCTCGATGCGCATCTTGGGGATGCCCTGCTCGATCGCCTTGGCCATCCCACCGGCCTGCTCGGCCTCCTGAATGTGGGCCCAGGCCTTCTCGGCCAGGTCGTGGGTGAGCCGCTCGACGTAGTAGGAGCCGGCCCAGGGGTCGATCGTGCCCGTCGTGCCGCTCTCCTGCTGCAGGAGCAGCTGGGTGTTGCGGGCGATGCGCGCCGAGAAGTCGGTCGGCAGCGCGATGGCCTCGTCGAGGGCGTTGGTGTGCAGGCTCTGCGTGTGGCCCTGGGTGGCCGCCATCGCCTCGATCGCCGTGCGGCCGACGTTGTTGAACACGTCCTGGGCGGTCAGCGACCAGCCCGAGGTCTGCGAATGGGTGCGCAGCGAGAGCGACTTGGGGTTCTCGGGCCCGAACTCGCGCACGAGCCGCGACCACAGCGCCCGGGCCGCGCGCAGCTTGGCGACCTCCATGTAGAAGTTCATCCCGATCGCCCAGAAGAAGCTGAGGCGCGGCGCGAACTGGTCGATCGTCATGCCGGTGTCGAGGCCGGCGCGGATGTACTCGACGCCGTCGGCGAGCGTGTAGGCCAGCTCGAGGTCGGCCGTCGCCCCGGCCTCCTGGATGTGGTAGCCCGAGATCGAGATCGAGTTGAAGCGCGGCATCCTGGCCGAGGTGTAGCTGAAGATGTCGGAGATGATCCGCATCGACGGCGCCGGCGGGTAGATGTAGGTGTTGCGGACCATGAACTCCTTGAGGATGTCGTTCTGGATGGTCCCCGCGAGCTGCTCGGGCTTGACGCCCTGCTCCTCGGCCGCGGCGATGTAGAGCGCGAGCACCGGCAGCACCGCACCGTTCATCGTCATCGACACCGACATCTCGTCGAGCGGGATGCCGTCGAAGAGGGTGCGGGTGTCGTAGATCGAGTCGATCGCCACGCCGGCCATGCCGACGTCACCGCGCACGCGCGGGTGGTCGGAGTCGTAGCCCCGGTGGGTGGCGAGGTCGAAGGCGACCGACAGGCCCTTCTGACCGGCCGCCAGGTTGCGGCGGTAGAACGCGTTGGACGCCTCGGCGGTCGAGAAGCCGGCGTACTGGCGCACGGTCCAGGGCTGGGTCGTGTACATCGTCGGGTAGGGCCCGCGCAGGAACGGGCTCAGGCCGGGCCACGTGTCGAGGGCGTCGAGGCCCTCCAGGTGCTCGGGGCCGTAGACCGGGAGGATGTCGATGCCCTCGGGGCTCGTCCAGGACTCGCCACCCCCACTGGTCGAGCTCGTCGGGACCCCGCCGCCGAGCGGCAGGCCGGCGAAGCTCTTCGGGACGCTCATGCGAGTGCCTCTCTCGTGCGGGTCAGGAACTCGAGTGCGTCGACGCCCATGGCGCAGGAGTCGTCGCTGTAGCCGGTGGCCTTGCCGGCGATGACCACGTGGGTCGCGCCGGCCTCGCGCAGCGCGGCGGCCGCGGCCTCGCCCCACTCGGCGTACGCCGCGTCGGAGCCGGCCAGGCAGACCACCGCCTGCCCGTCGTAGGCCGCCACGAGCGCGTCGACGCCGTCGGTCGCGCCCGCGACGTCGACGGCCACGCCGCCGGCCGCGAACAGGTTGGTCGCGAAGGTGGCGCGGGCGGTGTGGGCGGCCACGGGTCCCAGGGTCGCGAGGAACACGTGGGCGGCGGGCGGGTCGTCGCGCAGCGCCTCGAAGCTGGCGCCGTAGGAGCGGACGCCCAGCCCAGCGCCCTCGCGGGCCGGGAGGGTCTCGGCGAGGTGGGGGAACTCGGACAGGCCGGTGAGCGGCCGCTTGCGGGTGGCGACCTGCTTGTCGCGCGCGGCGACGACGTCGGCGATCGCGGCGTCGAGGTCGGCCCCGTCCTCCAGCTCGCCGAGGACCGCCCACGCCGCGACGGCGAGGTCGTCGGTGAGCTTCTCGACGGCGTAGGAGCCCCCGGCGGGGTCGGCCACGCGGGCGACGTGGGACTCGGAGATCAGCAGGTGGGAGGTGTTGCGGGCGATCCGGCGACCGAACAGGTCGGGGCGCCCCAGCGCGCTGTCGAAGGGCAGCACGGTCACCGCGTCGGCCCCGCCGACACCGGCGGAGAACGCGGCGACGGTGGTGCGGAGCATGTTGACCCAGGGGTCGTAGCGGGTCATCATCGGCCGGCTCGTAACGGCGTGCAGGGCCATCGGCACCGGTCCTGGCTCGGACCCGGACAGCTCCTGCACCCGCGCCCAGAGCCGGCGGGCCGCCCGCAGCTTGGCGATGCTCGTGAACTGCTCGTCGGTCACCGCGAGGCGGACCTCGACGAGCCCGGCGGCGTCGGCCACCGAGAGCCCGGCGTCGGTCGCGGCACGCAGGTAGGTCGCGGCCCGGGCCATCGCCCAGCCGAGCTCCTGGGCGTCGGAGCCACCGCGGTCGTGGACGGTCGTCGCGTCGACGACGAAGGCCCGGACGCCGGCGGCGCGGGCGGCTTCGGCGGCCTGCGCGTCGAAGGCGGGGAGCCCGAGGTTGGTGGCCGGGTGCAGCTCGAGGTCGCCGGCCCAGGTCAGGAACGCGGTGGCGGTGGCGGCCTCGTCGCCGGCGGGCGCCTGCAGCACGACCGGCGCGAGGTCGAGGAAGACCCCCTTCAGCAGGGCGTCGAAGTCGGTGTCGGGGCCGGCCTCGAGCCACAACGAAGTCACCCCGCCCTCGAGGTCACCCAGTGCCTCCTCGTTGACGGCCTCGGCCTCCCCGGCTGCGAGATGCGACCGGATGTCCCAGTCGCCGGCCCTGGTCGGGCGGCCGGAGGTCTGCAGGCCCTCGAGCAGGTCGGGGGTGCCCAGCGGCGGCAGCGCGATGCCGTCGAGCGTGGTGCGGGTCAGCGTGTCCCAGACCCGGTCGTCGGGGTCGTCGTCGGACATCCGGCGCGCCTTGCGCAGCACCGTGGCCGCCTCGCGCTCCCAGTCGGCCCGGGTGTGCCGGTCCTCCGGCTGCGCCAGGTCGAGCGAGCCCTGCACGGGCTCGAGCCGGGTCGGCTCGTCCAGACCGCCCTCGACGGTGGTCCCCTCGGTCGTCATGGACCGAACCCTAGGAGCCCGCCCGACACCCGACCACACAGTGTGACGTTTTTGGTACGCCGCCGCCGTCCCGCGCCCGGCCGGATCCCGGCTGAATCTGGCCCGATATGACCAGAGACGACCCCGTCCGACGCGGCCTAGCGTGGCGTGGCGCCGCCTCGGGACGGCGTCAGCCATGCCCCCTCCTCCTCGGACAGCGAGATCCCCATGCCCTCACCCCAGCCGCTCCCCGGCACCCTCCGCTCCTCCCTCACCGCACGCGTGCGCACCGTCGGCGTCGCGACCCTCGCCCTGACCGGGGTCCTGACCGCCACCCTGGTCGCGCCCGCGCAGGCGGCGACGATCAGCGTCACCCCCGTGCGCACCATCACCACCGGCTCCTCGATCAACCCGGTCGGCGGCATCGCCGACAACGGCACCCTCTACGCCGTCGACTCGGGCGACATCCAGGTGTGGGCACCGAGCTCGGACGGGACGCCGGTCGTGACCAAGACCTTCACCGGCACCGACGTCAGCGGCAGCTCGGTGCCGGCGCTCAGCCCGTCGCTCGGACTGGCCTACATCGACGGCGGCAGCACCAGCGTCGACGTCCTCGACCCGGCCCAGCCCGACGGGGCGGCGGCGCCCGTCCGCTCGATCAGCGGAGCCCTCACCGAGATCACCCAGCCCCAGGCCCTCGCGTGGACCCCCGAGGGCTCGCTGTGGGTCCTCGACGCGACCACGGGCGGCGACGTCGAGCTGCTCCGCTTCGCCCCCGGCGCCAACGGCAACGTCGCCCCGGTGCAGAAGATCTCCGGCAACCGCACGCAGCTCGACGTCGACTCCCTCGGGATCAGCTTCGTGGCGGGTCTGCCCGGCAACGCGGTCGCGGTCGCGCCCGCCGCCTTCGACCCCTCGGTGTCGGTGTTCACCGCGACCCAGACCGGCGACGTCGCGCCCTCGCGGCGCCTGGAGGTCCCGACGCCGCGGCCCAGCTACCTCTCCGAGGGCGTGGCGACCGACCCCCAGGGCCGGATCTACATCGGCTCGGGCGACATCAACGGCAACGACTGGGGACGCCTCGACGTCTTCGCCCCCGGCGCCCCGACCGGCGCCGCGCCGATCCTGACCCTCGGCGGTGCCGCGCAGCGGCTGCGCATCCCGCTGCTGCCCACCGTGGCCGCCAACGGCACGATCGCGCTGCTCGACGCCACCATCGTCACCCTCGGTGGCAGCACGATCCAGAGCGCCAAGGTCAAGGTCTTCCGCCCGCTGTTCACCAAGCCCGGCCGGCCCGCGGCCCTGAGCGTGTCGAAGTCGGCCTCGAAAGTGACCTTCCGCTGGAAGCCCGCCACCAACCCGTCCGGCACCCCGCTGACCTACAAGGTCGTGGTGCGCCGCTCCGGCAAGACCGTGCTGTCGCGCTCGCTGGCGGCGACCAGCCTCGGTGTCAGCCGCACGACCCTGCCCCGGGGCAAGCTCACCGTGAGCGTCACCGCCGTCAACGTCGGCGGGTCCGGGCCGACGGCCGGCAAGTCCTTCAGCTCGTGAGGGACTGACCCGGACCGCGCCCCCGGGGCCGACCCAAACCTCTGCGGAGGTCCGGCCCGGGGGCTAGGTTCTGGTCGCGTGGAGCACGGACTGTTCGGCACGGACGCGATGCTGTCGTCGTCGTACGCCGAGGTCGACTGGGCCGTCACGTCGCTGGGAGCACCGGCGTCGTGGTCGCCGACGCTGCGCAGCACCGTGCGGTTGATGCTCAGCTCGCGGTTCCCGATGACCTTGCTGTGGGGCCTCGACTACACGCTGCTCTACAACGAGGCCTACGTCGAGCTCATCGGCGACAAGCATCCGCAGGCCCTCGGCGCGCCCGCCGAGCGCGTCTTCGCCGAGGCGTGGGAGTTCATCGGGCCCCGGCTCGACCTCGCGCGCCACGACAGGACCAGCACCTTCATCGAGGACGCGCTGGTGCCCCTGGAGCGCGCCGGCTTCCTCGAGGAGTGCTACTTCACCTTCTCCTACTCCCCCGTGCTGTCCCCCGACGGCGAGGTCGAGGGGGTCATCGACATCGCCGCAGAGACGACGTCGCACGTCGTCACCGAACGCCGGCTCAGCCTGCTCTCGCGCCTGGGCGCCCTGCTGCGCGGCGTCGACCGGATGGAGGACGTGCCGACCCGGTCGGTCCTGCTCCTGCGATCGGCCCTCGCCGACCTGGGCGGCGTCGACCTCCACCCCGCCTCGGGCGCGGTGCCGCGCGACGACGCCCTGCCGGCGGGGCCACGCAGTCCGGTGCTCGGGGGCGACCCCGTCGTCGAGGACCACGACGGCCGTACGGTCGTGTGGCTGCCCCTGCAGCTCGGCACCTCCGTGGACCTGCCGGTGGGCGAGCCCCGCACGAGCCCCTCCCCGGCGCGGACGGCCACCGACGCGTCGTCGGACCGGCCCCTGCTCGTCGTGGCGCCCAACCCGATGCTGCCGCTCGACGAGGACCACCTCGACTTCCTGCGGCTCGTGGCCGCGACCATCGGCCAGGCCCTCGACCGCGCCGAGAGCCTGACGCTGGAGCGGCAGGTCGCGGGCGCCGAGCGCGCCATGTCGGAGACCCTGCAGCGCAGCCTGCTGGGCGAGCCCTCCGCACCCAGCGGCTACCAGGTCGCGACCCGCTACGCCCCGGCCATCGAGACCGCCCAGGTCGGCGGCGACTGGCACGACGCCTTCACGCTGCCCGGCGGCCAGCTCGTGGTCGTGGTCGGCGACGTGACCGGCCACGACCGGCACGCCGCGGCCGCGATGGCCCAGATGCGCAACCTGCTGCGCGGCATCGCCTACGCCGCCGACGGCGACCCCGACCCGGCCGCCGTCCTGACCGCGCTCGACGGCGCGCTGCACGGGCTCGAGGTCGGCACCTTCGCCAGCGCGATCCTGGCGGTGCTCGAGCCCGACCCCCGCGGGGGCTCCACGATGAGCTGGACCAACGCCGGGCACCCACCACCGTTCGTCGTCGACGCCGACGGGGTCCGGCTGCTGCACGGCGAGCCCGAGCTGCTGCTGGGCGTCGAGCCGAGCTCGCCGCGGACCGTGAGCCGGGTCCGGCTGGCACCCGGCTCGACCGTGGTCCTCTACACCGACGGCCTGGTCGAGCGCCGCGGACGGTCGCTGGACGAGGGGCTTGACCGGATGGCCGACGACCTGCGCGGCCGGGTCGACCTCGGGCCCCACGAGATGGCCGACCACCTGCTGGCCGCCGCCCCTCCCGGCGCCGGCGACGACACCGCGCTGGTGTGCGTGCGCGTCCACTGACCCGGACCGGCACCCGCATTTCAACCGGCGTCCACGTCGTGATCGGCGTGCGGACGCACGGCGGTCCGACCCTCGTCCCATGCGGATCGCCCTGGTCACCGAGACGTTCTACCCGGCAGTCGACGGCACCACGACGACCCTCAAGGCCGTCGCGGACCGGTTGGTCGACCTCGGGCACACCGTGCGGGTCGTCGCCCCGGGGCCCGGGCTGACGACGTACCGGACCTGCCAGGTGGTGCGGGTCCGGCCCCTCGACGCGGCCGGCCCCCAGGTCCGGGCCGCGGTCGACCAGTTCGCCCCCGACCTGGTGCACGTGACCTCACCGGGCACCCTGGGCCGCAAGGCGCTCAAGCACACCCGCCGTACCGGGATCCCCTCGGTCGTCGTCGAACAGTCCGCGGTGCTCGACCAGAGCGCCGACTACTGGCGCACCCGCGTCGCCGACCGCGCCGACCGGGTGCTGGTCACCTCGCAGTGGATGGTCGACCGGGTCGCGGAGTTCGGCGTCGACGCGGGCCTGTGGCGCCCCGGGGTCGACGCGGCCGCCCTCACCCCGGCCCTGCGCGACCAGTGGCTGCACGACTCGTGGTCGCGGGCCCGCGCCGTCGGCGGACCCCTGGTCGTGGTCGGCTACGTCGGCGGCCTGCACAAGAAGCACGGCGTACGCCGCCTGGCCGAGCTGGCGTCGCTGCCCGGGATCCGGCCCGTGGTGATCGGCGCCGGTCCGCAGCGCGACTGGCTCGAGAGCCGGCTGCCCGGAGCCCGGATGACCGGGGCCCTCTCGACCGGCGACCTCACCATCGCGGTGCCGACGCTCGACGTGCTGGTGCACCCGGGTGAGCACGAGACCTGCTGCCACGCCCTGCGCGAGGCCGCGGCCGCGGGCGTGCCGGTCGTGGCGCCCCGGTCGGGCGGCGCGCCCGACGTCGTACGGCACCTGGAGTCGGGGCTCCTCTACGACCCGGCCGACCCGCGCGCCCTGCGGCGCGCCGTCGAGTCGGTCGCCGCCGACCGCCACCGCGGCCTGCTCGGCTCCCACGGACGCCGCCTCGCGGTGACCCGGAGCTGGACCGAGGCGGTCGACGAGCTCGCCGCCCACTACGACGCGCTCGTCGGGGCCCGCGCGCCCCTCTGAGCGCGTCACTGGTCCGGACCAGCGACCTACGTCACAGCCCTAGGGGGTGAGCGCAGGTCCGTCCGCGGTCGTAGAGTGACCTCTTGTGGCAACAACGACACGACCTGCTCTCGTCAAGGGCTCTCGATCGTCCCGCTCCACGATCACCCTGAAGCTGCTGATGGCCGCCAGTGGCCTCCTCTTCATCGGGTTCGTGCTGGGACACATGTACGGCAACCTCAAGGCGTTCGCCGGTGAGGAGACGTTCAACAACTACGCAGAGCACCTGCGCGAGTTCGGCGAGCCGATCCTCCCCCACGAGGGCTTCTTGTGGATCGCCCGCGTCGGCCTGCTCGCCGCGCTCGTCGTGCACGTCACGTGCGCGGTGATCCTGGCCCGCCGTGCGGGTCGCGCCCGCACCGTGAAGTACGTGGTGAAGAAGAACACCCACTCGAGCTTCTCGTCGCACTGGATGCGGTGGGGCGGCGCCACGCTGCTGCTGTTCATCGTGTGGCACCTGCTCAACTTCAGCTTCGGCAAGGTCAACGTCTCCAACGGCGAGACCGGTGACCCCGACAAGAACCCCTACCGCCTCATGGTCGACAACTTCGACGTGTGGTGGCTGACCGCGATCTACCTGGTCGCCATGGTCGCGCTCGCGCTCCACCTCCACCACGGCACGTTCAGCTCCGCCCAGACCCTCGGTCTCACCGGCACCGCCCGAGCCCGCCGCAACGCGCGCGCGGCCGGACTGGTCATCGCGATCGTGGTCGCCGGCGGGTTCTCGTTGGTTCCGATCGGCGTGCTCGCCGGCATCATCGACTGAAGGGTTCAGACACCATCATGGCCGGATCGACCTTGCACGACGGGCTCACGCCCCTCAACAGTGCGCCCACCCAGACCTCCGACGACGCCCACGGCTACTACGTCAAGGGCGACAAGATCGTCGACACCGCTGCCCCGACCGGCCCGATCGCCGATCGCTGGACCACGCGGCGCTTCGAGAACCGGCTGGTCAACCCGGCCAACCGCCGCAAGCTCACCGTGATCATCGTCGGCACCGGCCTGGCCGGGGCCGCCGCGGCCGCGACGATGGGCGAGGCCGGCTACAAGGTCAAGTCGTTCTGCTACCAGGACTCCCCGCGTCGGGCGCACTCGATCGCCGCCCAGGGCGGCATCAACGCGGCCAAGAACTACAAGGAGGACGGCGACTCGGTCTTCCGTCTCTTCTACGACACCGTCAAGGGCGGCGACTACCGCTCCCGCGAGTCCAACGTCTACCGCCTGGCCGAGGTCAGCACCAGCATCATCGACCAGTGCGTGGCGCAGGGCGTGCCGTTCGCGCGTGACTACGGCGGCCTGCTCGACAACCGCTCGTTCGGCGGCGTGCAGGTCTCGCGCACCTTCTACGCCCGCGGGCAGACCGGCCAGCAGCTCCTCATCGGCGCCTACCAGGCCATGGAGCGCCAGGTGGCCGCCGGCACGGTGGAGTCCTACACCCGCCACGAGATGCTCGAGCTGATCGTCGTCGACGGCGTCGCGCGCGGCATCATCGCCCGCGACCTGGTCTCCGGCGAGATCGAGACCCACCTGGCCGACGTCGTCGTGCTCGCCTCGGGTGGCTACGGCAACGTCTTCTACCTGTCGACCAACGCGATGAACTCCAACGTCACCGCGGCGTGGCGCGCCCACCGCAAGGGCGCCTACATGGCCAACCCCTGCTACACGCAGATCCACCCCACCTGCATCCCGGTCGCCGGTGAGTACCAGTCCAAGCTGACCCTGATGTCGGAGTCGCTGCGCAACGACGGTCGGATCTGGGTCCCCAAGAACCGCGAGGACTGCGACAAGGACCCCCGCGACATCCCCGAGGAGGACCGCGACTACTACCTCGAGCGGATCTACCCGGCGTTCGGCAACCTCGTCCCACGCGACATCGCCTCGCGCCAGGCCAAGAACGTCTGCGACGAGGGCCGCGGCGTCGGCCCGGTCGTCGGTGACTTCCGCCGTGGCGTCTACCTCGACTTCGCCGACGCGATCGAGCGGCTGGGCGAGGACGCGGTGCGCGAGAAGTACGACAACCTCTTCGACATGTACGAGCGCATCACCGGCGAGAACCCCTACCAGGTCCCGATGCGCATCTACCCGGCCGTGCACTACGTCATGGGCGGCCTGTGGGTCGACTACCACCTGCAGTCCAACATCCCCGGGCTCTTCGTGACCGGTGAGGCCAACTTCTCCGACCACGGCGCCAACCGCCTGGGCGCCTCGGCGCTGATGCAAGGCCTGGCCGACGGCTACTTCGTGCTGCCCAACACGATCCGCGACTACCTCGCCGACGGGCCCTTCGCCCCGGTCGACGAGTCCCACCCCGCCGTGGTCGAGGCACGCCAGGACGTCGAGGACCGCGTGCAGAAGCTGCTGTCGATCAACGGCAAGCGCTCGGCCGACAGCTTCCACAAGGAGCTGGGCCACATCATGTGGGAGTACTGCGGCATGGAGCGCAGCGAGCCCGGGCTGCGCAAGGCCATCGACATGATCCGTGAGCTCAAGGCGGCGTTCTGGTCCGACCTGCGCGTGCTCGGCTCGGCCGAGACCATCAACCAGTCCCTCGAGAAGGCCGGCCGGGTGGCCGACTTCATCGAGCTGGGCGAGCTGATGTGCATCGACGCGCTCAACCGGCGCGAGTCCTGCGGCGGCCACTTCCGTGCCGAGTCGCAGACCGACGACGGCGAGGCGCTGCGTCACGACGACGAGTTCGCCTACGTCGCTGCCTGGGAGTGGGGCGGTGAGGAGGGTCAGCCGGTGCTGCACAAGGAGGACCTCATCTACACCGCCGTCGAGATGAAGCAGCGCAGCTACAAGTAACGACCCCTGCGAGACGATCGCGGCGAGGCCGGGCCGTGGGCCCGGCCGGCGCCGCCCCCACACCAGCCGGGGCCCGGCTGGGACGACCGAGTGCGAGTGACGAGATGAAGCTGACCCTGAAGATCTGGCGCCAGGCCTCCCCGGAGGCTCAGGGTGCCATCCACACCTACGACCTCGACGACGTCTCCGAGGAGATGAGCTTCCTGGAGATGCTCGACGTCCTCAACGAGCAGCTCAACGACGCCGGCGAGGAGCCGATCACCTTCGACCACGACTGCCGCGAGGGCATCTGCGGCTCGTGCGACCTCATGATCGACGGCCAGGCCCACGGTCCCGAGGTCACGACCTCCTGCCAGCTGCACATGCGCTCCTTCAAGGACGGCCAGACGATCACCGTCGAGCCGTGGCGCTCCGACGCGTTCCCGGTGCTCAAGGACCTGAGCGTCGACCGGTCCGCCTTCGACCGCATCATCCAGGCCGGCGGCTACATCTCGGCCAACACCGGGTCCGCCCCCGAGGCCAACTCGGTCCCGGCCCCGCGCGAGAAGGCGATGCGGGCCTTCAACGTCGCCACCTGCATCGGCTGCGGCGCCTGCGTCGCGGCGTGCCCCAACGGCTCGGCCTCGCTCTTCCTGGGCGCCAAGATCACCCACCTCGGTGAGCTGCCGCAGGGTCAGCCCGAGCGCTGGTCGCGGGTGACCGCCATGGTCGCGCAGCACGACGCCGAGGGCTTCGGTGGTTGCACCAACATCGGTGAGTGCACCGCCGCGTGCCCCAAGGAGATCCCGCTCGACGTGATCTCGCAGCTCAACAAGGACTACCGGATGGCGCTCAAGCAGGGTCACTGACCCCGCTGGCCCCGTTCGTCCCGTCCACCGTGGATGGCCCGGCGACCCGGGTCATCCAGGCGGCCCTCCTCGCGAACGCCTCGCGCAGGGCTGCCGGTTCCTCGACCCGCATCGCGAACGCGTGGTCCGACAGTCGCAGGACCGTGGCGTCGAGGTTGCGTGTGGTCAGCCGTAGCCGTGTCGTCGTCGCGTCCACCTCCTCCGGCACGCCGACGTAGCGCGGGAAGGCCGCCTCGACCGCCGCCAGGGGTGCGTCGAGCACCACGCTGACCGACCAGCCGTCCCACGTGGTCGCCAGCGAGGTCGCGACCGCGTCGGCGACGTCGAGGCCGGCGGGGGCGTGGAAGGTGTCGGGCAGCAGCTGCACCGAGGTGATCCGGTCGACGCGGAAGGTGCGCCGCGCGCGCCGCAGGTGGCACCAGCCGTGCAGGTAGAGGCGGCCGCGCACGACGGCCACGCCGTAGGGGTTGACCGCCCTCACGGTGTCCTCCCCCGGGCCGCCGGACGGTCGGTGCCGGATCCGGCACACGCGCTCGCCGACGACCCCGGCCGCCAGGGTCGCGAGCAGCGACGGGTCGGGCGCCGCGCCGGCGGCCAGCCGGTCGCTGTGCTCCGGCGGGACGACGGCCGACAGCACGTCGTCGACCCGCTCGGCCACGGCGCGGGGCAGCGCCCGGCGCAGCTTGGCGAGCGCGGCGTCCGCCGGCCCGGTCGTGCCGTCGCGGCCGGCGAGCACCGCCATGGTCAACGTGAGGGCGACCGCCTCGTCGGTGCTCAGCATCAGCGGCGGCATCCGGAACCCCGCCTCGAGGTGGTAGCCGCCCACCCGACCCCGGCGGGCGACCACCGGGATGCCGAGGTCCTGCAGCGTGGTGACGTAGCGGCGTACGGTCCGCTCCCCCACGCCGAGCTCGGCGGCCAGCTGGTCGGCGGTGAGCCCCGGCCGTTCCTGGACCCGCTCGAGCAGCGCGAGGACCCGACCGGCCGGACTCGGCGCGGACGTCGCGAATCCGGTCGGAAAGTGTCCGCTCACTGCTCTAGCGTACGGCGCATGAGCACCCGCCCCGGAGAACCCCGCACCGTCCTGCTCGTCGTCGACGTCCAGCACGGCAACACCGCCGACGCCCTCGACCGCGACGGGGTCGTCTCCCGCATCCGCGGCCTCATCGAGCGCGCCCGCGCCGACGACGTGCCGGTGCTGTGGATCCAGCACGAGGCCGGTCCGTTCGTGCCCGGCTCCGACCCCTGGCAGATCGTCGAGGCCGTGCGCCCACCCGACGGCGAGGCGGTGATCGGCAAGCAGTACCTCGACGCATTCGTCGAGACCGACCTGCGCGACCGTCTCGACGTGCTCGGCGCGACCCGGCTGGTGATCTGCGGCGCGGCCACCGACGCCTGCATCCGCAGCACCGCCGCCCGCTCGCAGGTCGAGGGCTACGACACCGTGCTGGTGGCCGACGGCCACACGACCGACACCGGACCGTGGCCCCTGGACCTGCCCGACGGCACCACCGTGCCGGTCGGGGCCCGGGAGATGATCGCCTTCACCAACTTCTTCGTCGCCGACACCGACTACCCCGGCGTCACCACCGAGGTGGTGTCCGCGGCCGACGTCACCTGGTGACGACCGGTCGCCATCAGGTGCGCCTGCGGCGCAGGAGCGCGACCACCGCGAGCGTCGTGGCGCTGCCGGCGGCGAACGGAGCCGGCCACGAGCGACCGTCCGCGGCCACCGACCTGACGGCCGGCTCGGCGCCACCGACGCGCACCGCCTCGGGGAGGTGGGTGAGGTCGGGGGTCACCGGGCCCTGCACCGGCTCGACGGGTCCGCCGCCGCGCAGGGCGACCGCCTCGGGCGCGGTGTGGGCCCAGGAGGCGGCATACAGGACCAGGCGGGAGAAGTAGTTAATCCAGACCACCAGGATCAGCGCGATGCCGAACGCCTGGAAGGCCGGCTGTCCCTTGGTGGCGCTGATCAGCAACCCGGACAGCTGCTTGAGCACCTCGAACCCGACCGCGCCGATCAGGGCCCCCGACCACAGGCAACGCGGCGGGGCCTGCGGCTCGGCGAGCAGCCGGAACAGGGCGTAGAACAGCACGGCGTTGGCGGCCAGCCCGAGCGCCACGGCCAGGAGCTTGACCACCCAGCTGAGCTCGGAGCCCAGCCCGACCAGGTCGAGCAGGAAGGTCGAGGACGCCGAGACCAGGCCGGCGACCGCGACGGAGACCATGAGCACGAGACCCACCAGGACCAGTGCCTCGAGGTCGCGCAGCTTGCCCTTGACCAGCGAGGGCTGCGCGCGCTTGGGGGTCTCGAAGACCTCGACGAGCGCCTCGCGCAGGGCCGAGACCCAGCCGAGCCCGGCGTACAGCACCCCGAGCAGACCCAGGACGCCGGCCAGCCCGGAGAAGCTCTGCACGTCGTCGAGGGAGAGCTGGTTGTCGTCGGGTCCGACGATGCCGGGCAGCACGGACTCGATCGCCGTGGTGAGGTTGGCCCGGGCCTCGGGATAGACCCCCGCAATCAGGCCCACGGCGAAGAAGGCCAGCGCGAGCACCGGGAAGACCGACAGGAACGCGAAGTAGGTCACCGCGCCGGCCTGCTGACCGCCGTGGACCTTGCCGTAGTGCTCGTTGGTCGAGAGCACGTGGTCGAGGACCGGGCGTTCGTCGCGCGCCTCGGACAGCCGTTGCGTCACCGAGACCATGGTGTGTCAGCTCCCCGAGAGCGTGAAGTCCTGCGACGCCTGCCAGCCGAGCACGTCGTCGTGGACGTAGAGGTGGAAGTCGGCCACGGTGAACTGGCACTCGAACCCGGCCAGCTCGACGAACGCCTGGTCGAGGCGGTCGTCGGGCAGGTGGTGGGCCACCGTGACGTGGGGGTGGTAGGGGTAGTCGAGGTCGACGTCGAGCGGTCCTCGGCGTACGGCCTGGGCGAGCTGCTCGCACTGCGAGATGCCCTCGACGAGGCTGACGAAGACCACGGGCGAGACCGGGCGGAAGGTGCCGGTGCCACGCAGGTGCACGTCGAACGGTTCCAACCTCGCGGCCGTGGCGTGCAGGTGCTCCTCCACCACGCCCAGGTCGTCGTCGACCTCGGTCGGCGGGACGAGGGTGATGTGGGTCGGGATCATCGTCGCCGTCGTGTCCCCGACAGCGGTGCGATAGTCCTGCAGCTGCGTCGCCCACGGTTCCGGGATCGCGACGGCCACTCCGATCGTCGGCATCCCCCGACCCTAGCGGGCCGCGGGAGCGACGAAACCCACCCGCTGGTACACGTCCTTGAGCGTGGCCCGGGCCACGGCCCCGGCCTGCTCGGCGCCCTGGCGCAGGACCTCGGTGAGGTAGGCCTGGTCGTCGAGCAGCTCGAGGGTGCGGTCGCGGAACGGGGTGACGAAGGCGACCACCGCGTCGGCGAGGTCGCCCTTGAGAGCGCCGTAGCCCTGGCCGGCGTACTGCTGCTCGAGGTCGCTGACGGCGGTCCCGCTGAGCGCTGCGAAGATCGTGAGCAGGTTGCTGATGCCGGGCTTGGTCTCGGGGTCGAAGCGGATCTCGGCCTCGCTGTCGGTCACCGCCGAGCGGATCTTCTTGGCACTGACCGACGGCTGGTCGAGCATCTCGATGATGCCGGCCGCAGACGACGCCGACTTCGACATCTTCGCCGTGGGCTCCTGCAGGTCGGCGATCTTGGCGGTCGCCTTGAGGATGTAGGGCTCGGGGAGCCGGAAGGTCTTCTTGTAGCGGTGGTTGAAGCGCTGGGCGAGGTCGCGGGTCAGCTCGAGGTGCTGGCGCTGGTCCTCGCCGACCGGCACGTAGTGCGGGCGGTAGAGCAGGATGTCGGCCGCCTGGAGGACGGGGTAGGTGAAGAGGCCGACCGAGGCCGCGCCCTCGCCGCCCTTGGCCGACTTGTCCTTGAACTGCGTCATCCGCCGCGCCTCGCCGAAGCCGGTCAGGCACTGCAGCACCCACCCGAGCTGGGCGTGCTCGGGCACCTGGCTCTGCACGAAGATCGCCGAGCGCGCCGGGTCGACGCCCATGGCCAGCAGCTGGGCGGCCGCCCGCAGCGTGCGCTCGCGCAGCACCTTGGGGTCCTGCTCGACGGTGATCGCGTGCAGGTCGGCGATGAAGAAGAAGGGCTGGTGATCACGCTGGAGGTCGACCCACTGGCGCAGGGCACCGAGGTAGTTGCCGAAGTGGAACGAGTCGGCGGTGGGCTGGATCCCGGACAGCACGCGGGGCCGGGCCCCTCCCGCCGTCAGCGTGGGCACACTGACCTCGGGCTGGGTCGTGGCAGACATGGCCCTCATTGTTGCCGATGCCCGCGCCGGGCCGGATGGGAGGATGCCGACGTGCCCACCGACCTCACCTTCGCCCAGCACCTCACCGGCCTCCACACGGCCATGCGGGAGCTCGCGCGGTACGCCGGGCAGGCCGGCCTCGACGTACCCGTGCCGTCGTGCCCCGAGTGGACCGTGCGCCGCCTGGTCGGCCACCAGGGCGCCGTGCACCGCTGGGCCGCCGCGTCGTTCCGCGGCGAGGACCTGGAGTGGACGCCGATCGAGAAGGCCGGGCGCAGCAGCAGCGACCCCGTCGAGTGGCTGCGCGACGGGGCGATCGCGCTGGTCAAGGTGCTGGTCGACGCCGCCGACGACGCGCCCGCTCCGGTGTTCCTGCGCGACGCTCCGCCGCCGAAGCGGTTCTGGGCGCGCCGGCAGTGCCACGAGACGACGATGCACGCCGTCGACGTGCTGGGCGCCGCGCTCGGGCGGCTCCCCCGCGCCGACGAGACCTGGCTCGGCGACGAGGCCGGACGCGCCCTGGCCCTCGACGGGATCGACGAGCTGCTGCTCGGTTTCGTGCCGCGCTCGAAGTCGCGGCTGCGGTCGCCCGAGCCCGTCACGATCGCGGTGCTGCCCACCGACGCCGACGACTCCTTCACCGTGCGGGTCAGCGACGAGCCGCCGGTCTCGACCCGCGTCACGGGTCACGAGGGCCGCGCCACCGGCGACCTCACGATCGAGGGCACCGCCGCCCAGCTCTACCTCGCCCTGTGGCACCGCACCGACGAGCTCACCTCCGACATCTGGCCGCTGTGGCACGGCAGCGCCGTGCAGTGACGCACCGCGTCGCGAGCGACCTGCTCAGACGGTGACGCGCTCGCCGGTGCGCGGGTGGGTGCGGTCGGCGACGGCGTACGTCGCGGCGGCCATCACCGCGGCGACCAGCGCGACCGACGGCCACGTGCCGAGCGGGTCGGCGATGACGTGGGAGAGGGCGAAGAGCACGAGGTAGAGCACCACCATGGCCGCGATCCGCGGGCCCGGCACCTGCCGCGACAGCCAGGTCACGCCGCACCACAGCATCGCGACGACCAGGACGACACCACCGATCGCCCGCACCCCGGTGAGCTCGGCGACGGCGAAGCCGACGACGAGCGAGAGGCCCGTCACGGGCCAGGTCGGGATGCCGGGGTCGGTGATCTGCATGTTTCAGAGCCTAGCCAGGGACGTGGCATGGTGGACGGCACGACAGTCGACCGTTCTCGGGAGGAACGCCATGTCCGACACCCAGCCCACCCCTGCCCAGACCCCTGCCCAGCCGAGCCGCCGGGCCCTGCTCGGCACCGGCGCCGCGGCGGCCGCAGGCCTGGCGGTCGGCGCCGCCGACGGCAGCCGCGCCCAGGCCGCGCCCGGGCGTCCGGGCGCCCGTGGCGCCGACCCGTCCACCGAGGGCTGGCCCGACGGGCCCGGGCGCCCACTGAGGCCGCAGCGGGCCGACGCCGAGCTCCGCGCGCTCCTGCGCGAGGTCGACCCGCGGCGCATCCAGGCGACCGTCGAACGGCTGGCGGCCTTCGGCACCCGCCACACGCTGAGCTCGCAGACCGACCCGCAGCGCGGCATCGGGGCGGCACGCGACTGGATCGCCGAGCAGATGCGGGGCTACGCCGCGCGCTCCGGCGGCCGGATGACGGTGAGCGTGCCGTCGTACGTGCAGCAGCCGGCCAGCCGCATCCCTACACCCACCGTGATCAGCAACGTGGTGGCTCGCCTCGAGGGCTCGACCGACCCCGGTCGCGTCTACGTCGTCAGCGGTCACTACGACTCGCGGGCCACCGACGTCATGGACTTCACCAGTGACGCCCCCGGCGCCGACGACGACGCCTCGGGCGTGGCCGTGGCCATGGAGCTGGCGCGCATCATGGCCACGCGGCGTCCGGCCGCGACGATCGTGTTCGCCGCGGTCGCCGGCGAGGAGCAGGGTCTCTACGGCGCCGCGTTCCTGGCCCGGCAGCTCAAGGAGGAGGGCGCCGACGTGCAGGCGATGTTCACCGACGACATCGTCGGCTCGAGCCGGGCCGACGACGGCGAGGTCGACGCCACGAGCGTGCGCCTGTTCGTCGAGGGGCTGCCCCGCACCGAGGACGCCCAGCGCCGCGCGACCCGGCTGTCGATCGGCGGCGAGAACGACAGCCCCACCCGTCAGCTCGGCCGCTTCGTCACCGAGGTCGCGACCCGCGAGGTCACCGGCATGCAGGTGCGGCTGGTCCACCGCCTCGACCGCTACCTGCGCGGCGGCGACCACCGCGCGTTCCTCGACGCCGGGTTCCCGGCGGCCCGCTTCACCGAGCCCGCCGAGGACTTCGCCCACCAGCACCAGGACGTCCGCGTCGTCGACGGCCAGCAGTACGGCGACCTCCCCCGCTTCTGCGACTGGGACTACATCGCGGGCGTCGCCCGGGTCAACGCCGCGACCCTCTGGTCGCTTGCGCAGGCGCCCGGTGTCCCGCTCGACGTCACCATCGACACCACCGACCTGACCAACAACACCACCTTGACCTGGCGCGCAGGCACCGGCGAGGCCGCCGGCTACGAGGTCGTGTGGCGCCCGACCGCCGAGCCGCTGTGGCAGCACGTCGTGCCCGTGGGTGACGTCAGCCGCACCACCCTCGACCTGTCGAAGGACAACGTGGTGCTCGGGGTGCGGGCCGTCGGGCCGCGCGGGCACCGCAGCCCGGCCGTGTTCCCCTTCCCCGGCTGAGACGTCGGTAGAAATCGGGCGGCGCCGGGACGACCCCGCATGACAGGGTCGTGCGCATGGCCGAACCCGAGACCTCCCCCGCCGTGCCCCCCGCCGTGCCCCCCGCCGTGCCGCTCCTGTCCGACGGCACGGTCACCCTGCGGGCCCTCGACGACCGTGACGTGGCCGGCGTGCTCGAGCAGTGCCTCGACCCGCTCTCGATCGCGTGGACCAACGTGCCGGTGCCCTTCGGCATGACCGACGCCATCGGCTTCGTGCACGACATCGCACCGGGCGCGTGGGCCGACGGGTCGCAGTGGATCTTCTGCGTCGACGCCGGCCCCGCCGGTCTGCCCGACGGCAGCCACTACGCCGGCAACATCGCCCTGCGCGACGAGGGCCACGGCCGGGCCGAGATCGCGTACGGCGCCCACCCGGCCGCCCGTGGGACCGGCGTCATGGAGGCCGCGCTGCGACTGCTGCTCGAGTGGGGGTTCACCACCCAGGGTCTGCAGACCGTGGTGTGGCGGGCCAACGTCGGCAACTGGGCCTCGCGCAAGCTGGCGTGGCGGCTCGGCTTCAGCCTCGACGGGGTGCTGCGCCGCTCGCACGTCTTCCGTGGCGAGCTGGTCGACGCGTGGGTCGGCACCCTGCTGGCCGGGGAACGCCGCGAGCCGTCGGGCCGCTGGTTGACGGTGCCCGTGCTCGAGGCCGGCGACGGGCTGCGGCTGCGGGCGTTCGGACCCGACGACGTACCACGTATCGTCGAGGCGTGCTCCGACGAGCGCACCCAGCGGTGGCTGGGGCGGATGCCGGCGCCCTACACCGAGGCCGACGCGCGGGCCTGGATCGCCCACCAGACCGAGAGGCGCGCGACGGGGGCGGCGGTGCAGTGGGCGGTCGTCGACGCGACCGACGACCGGCTGCTGGCGGCGATCAACCTGTTCGACATCACCGACGACGACGCCGAGATCGGCTACTGGACCCACCCCGACGCCCGCGGCCGCGGCGTCATGCGCGCCGCCGTGCCGGTCGTGACGACGTGGGCGTTCGCCGAGCTGGGCCTGCGCCGCGTGCGGTGCTTCGCGGCGGTCGACAACGCCGCCTCACGTCACGTCATCGAGTCGTCGGGCTTCACGCACACCGGCCACGAACGTCTCGGCACCGTCACGCGTGACGGCCTGACCGACCTCGCGCTCTACGACGTGCTGGCCGAGGAGTGGGCCGAGGAGCGGGCCCGGCGCTGAAGCCGCGCCGACACCAGGATCACCAGCAGCCCGCCGGCCGACAGGCCGATCCCGACCAGGGCAGGCGCCCGGTAGCCGTAGCCGGCGGCGATCACGAGCCCGCCGAGCCAGGCGCCGAGGGCGTTGGCGACGTTGAGGCTGGCGTGGTTCATCGCCGCGCCCAGGGTCTGGGCGTCACCGGCGACGTCCATCAGGCGCAGCTGGAGGTTGACCACCAGCACCGAGCCGAGAGCGGTGATCGCGAAGGCGACCGGCAGCAGGCCGAGGCCGGTGGGGGCCAGGAGGTACCACGCGACCAGGGCCACGCCCATACCGCCGGACCCCAGCACCAGCGCCCGGAACACCGACCAGTCGGCCAGCTCCCCGGCCACCCAGGTGCCGGCGACCATGCCGAGCCCGAAGACCAGCAGGAACAGCGGCACCGCACCGTCACCCAGGCCGCCGACCTCGGTGACCGTCGGGGCGACGTAGGAGAAGACCGCGAACATGCCGCCGAACCCGACCGCGCCGGCCAGCAGCGTCAGCCACACCTGGACCTTGGAGAAGGCGGCCAGCTCACGTCGTCCGGTCGCCTCGGCGTCACCGGGGACCGACGGCACGAACGCCAGCACCATCGCGACCGTGACCAGCGCGAGCAGGGCGACCGACCAGTACGCCGAGCGCCAGCCGAGGTGCTGACCGAGCCAGGTGGCGGCGGGGACGCCGACCACGTTGGCGACCGAGAGCCCCAGCATCACCGACGCCACCGCGCGGCCCTTGCGGCCCGGCGCGGCCATGCTGGCCGCGACCAACGACGCCACGCCGAAGTAGGCGCCGTGCGGCAGGCCGTCGAGGAAGCGCGCCAGCAGCAACCAGTGGAACGAGGTGGCCAGGGCGCTGAAGGCGTTGAAGACGGCATAGGCCGCCATCAGCGCCACGAGCAGGCCGCGGCGCGGCCACCGCGCACCGAAGAACGCCAGCAGCGGGGCCCCGACGACCACGCCCACGGCGTACGCCGAGATCACGTGACCGGCACTGGGGATCGACACGTCGACGCCGGCGGCGATCTCGCGGATCAGGCCCATCGTGACGAACTCGGTGGTGCCGATCGCGAAGCCGCCCATCGCCAGGGCCAGCACGGCGAGGCGGAAGTGGGCGGCCCGCGCCGTGGGTACGGCGGGGAGGTCGGTCGGGGCGGTCGTCGTCATCTCGGCTTCCGGTCGGGGGCGCGTCCATCCTCCAACCGGCCCCCGACGGGGTCCTATTCCACGGCGACCGGCACGGTCGCGTGGCGACGCTCGACGAGGTCCGCACTGGGCGGGTGAGCCCACCGGGTCCGCACCCCGAGGATCATCGGGGCCATGGACCTCGACGGGGCACGGACACTGGTGGCAGGGGCGAGCGGCGCGCTCGGCACAGGACTGGCGCAGGCGCTGCACGCCCGCGGCGCCCGGGTGGTCGTCGGCGGACGACGCCGCGAGCCGCTCGACGTCCTCGCCGCGCAGTTCGCGACCGCACCGGTGCTGTTCGACGCCGTCGACGGTGACTCGTGCCGACGCGCCGTCGACGAGGCGGTCGAGGCGCTGGGCGGGCTCGACCTGCTGGTCGTCTGCGTGGGGGTGGCGGCGTTCGGGCCCGCGCTCGAGGCCGACGCCGCCGTGGTCGACGAGCTGTTCGCGGTCAACGTGCTGGGCCCGATGTCGCTGGTGCGCGCGGCCGCCCCCGCGCTGGCCGCGAGCGACCGCGGTCGCGTCGCCGTGCTCTCGGCGATCCTCGCGGACCTGCCGACCAACCAGATGGCGGAGTACTCCGCCACGAAGGCCGCGCTCTCGTCGTGGCTCGAGGTGCTGCGCCGCGAGAACCGGCGGGCCTTCGGCGTGCTCGACGTCCGTCCCCCGCACCTCGACACCGGGCTCGAGACGCGCGCCCTGGCCGGCACGCCGCCGCCGCTGCCCGACCCCCGATCGGCCGGCGAGGTCGTCGAGGCCACGGTGGCCGCACTGGTCGACGACGTGCGCGTGCTCGGGTGGGACCCGAAGGAGAAGAAGCTGGTCAGCAGAGCGTCGTGAGGTCCTCGACGGCCCGGTCGAGGTCGGCCTTGGCGGCGTCGACGGCGCCGGTGTCGACCTCGGCCCCCCGGGCGGCGCCCTGGGCCTGGCCGAGCAGCTCCTCGACGGCCGCCTTGGCGTCGGCGATGTCGGCCTTGACGTCGCCGTCGACGCCCCGCTCGGCCGCGGTCAGCGCGTCGCGGACCCCGCGCAGCTCCTGCTCGGCCGACCGCGGGTCGGCCCCGATGTCGTCGACGGCCGTCCGGGCCTGACGCGCCGCCTCGTCGACGGCGCTCCGGGCGACCGAGCAGGCGGCACCGCCGACGGCGTCCTTGGCGGCATCCTCGGCCTGGGAGCAGGCGCTGAGGGACACGGCGACGAGCGCCGCCGCGGCGAGGGTGGGGATGGGTGGCATGGGGCCAGTCTGACGGGTCTGGGGACCGTCGGTGGCTCAACCCGCCAGGTGGCTCCACTGCGCGGCCAGGGAGTGCCACGGCCCGACCGCGGCGACCTCGCCGTCGACGAGGACCACGACCCGGTCGGCCTGCTCGAGGGCGGCGCGCTTGGAGGTCGCCCCGATGACGGCGGTGCCGCGCTCGCGCAGGGCCGCCCACAGCTCGACCTCGGTGGTGGCGTCGAGGGCGCTGGAGACGTCGTCGGCGAGCAGCAGCTCGGTGTCGGCGGCCAGGGCCCGGGCCAGGGCGAGGCGTTGGACCTGGCCGCCGGAGAGCCGTACGCCGCGGTGCCCGACCACGGCGTGGGCGCCGCCGGCCTCGTCGAGGTCGCGCCCGAGACGCGCGTCGGCGACCGCGCTGTCGAAGGACCGGTCGTGGCCCAGGAGCACGTTGTCGGCGAAGGTGCCCGACAGCACCCGCGGCACCTGCGCGACGTGGGCGACCTGCCCGGGACGCAGGAACGCCTGGGCGTCGGCGACCTCGACGCCGTTCCAGCGGATGGAGCCGGTGTGCTCGACCAGACCGGCCAGGGCCGAGAGCAGGCTGGACTTGCCCGAGCCGACCTGGCCGAGCAGCAGCACCAGCTCGCCGGCGCGCACGGCGAGGTCGACCCCGACGACCCCGCGGGTGCCGTCGTCATGGACGGCGGCGACGTCGTGCAGGGTGAGCTCGACCAGCGGGGTGCGCTGCACCTCGGCCGGCGGCGGGGCGGTGCCGGCGACGAGGTCGACGCCAGGACGCTGGGCGACCAGGTCGACGCCGCCCGCGAGCCGGCTGGAGGCCTTCTGCCAGGCCCGGACGCCGGGGGCCTCGGTGACCACCGACCCGGCCACCCGGCCGAACCAGTCGAAGCCGTTGACGGCTGCGGAGACGAGGATCGCGGTGGCGAGGTCCCAGCCGCCGAGGAAGTAGGTCGCCCAGGCGGCCACCACGCCGCACTGGACCATCACGACCGGCACCCCGTCGAGCACCGCCTGGACGCGGTGCTCGAAGACGGCGGCCTCGACCCGGCCCTGGTCGACGCGACGCAGGTGGGCGTGGACCGAGGGGGTGGCGGCGGCGAGCTTGACGGTGCGGGCCGACTCGAGGGCGGAGACCAGCGACCGACCGAACCGGGCGCGGGCCGCCGAGGACTCGGCGGCCGAGCGGCCGGCGATCGGACGTCCCAGGGACGACGCGGCCGCCGAGCCGATCATGACGGCCAGCAGCACGCCGCCGGCGAAGAGGCTGCCGCCGGCGATGCTGGTGACCACGACGATCGCGAGGCCGTTGATGAAGTCGACCCAGCGGTCGGCGTAGCGCGCGTAGCGGTCGGCATCCATGGAGCGCGCGACGACCTCGCCGGGCGGGGTGCGGGTCAACCGGTGCTGCTGGGTCTGCCCGATCAGCATCGCCATCCGCACCCGCAGCATGACCTCGATCCACCACCGCGGGTAGCGGCGGATGGCGACGGTGATGACGTAGGGGGCCGACATGATGCACACCACCAGGGCGGCACACAGCCACCACGTCGAGGCCTGGTCGCCGCGGCCCTGCTGGAGGTCTTGGACCAGCGTGCCCCACACCCAGCCGGTCACCGCCCCGAAGGCACCGAGGAGCGCCTGCACCAGGAAGAGCCCGGCGGCGAACGCACCCCACCACGGCTTGACGAGCAGCGCGTGGAAGATGCCGCGGGCCAGGCTCGGGCCGTCGCCGACCACCGGCAGCACGGGTGGCTCGCCGGTACGGCGGGCACCGCCGACCGCGCCCTCCGACAGCGGCCGGTCGACCGGGTCGGGAGCGTCCGGGTCGACCGGGACCTCGTCGTCGAGCGAGTCGCCGTGGCTCGCGTCGAGCAGCCGTTTGAAGGGGCCCTCGCGCGAGGCGAGCACCTCGCGCGGCCCGGTCTGCACCACACGACCGGCCTCGAGGACGGCGACCAGCTCGGCGCGCGCGGTGGTCGAGAGCCGGTGGGCGACGAGCAGGCCGGTGCGACCGCGCAGCAGGCGGTCGGAGGCGCGGACGACGAGCGCCTCGGTGAGGGGGTCCATCCGGGCGGTCGCCTCGTCGAGCACGACGACCTGCACGTCGCGCACCAGGAGCCGGGCGAAGGCGACCAGCTGCTCCTCCCCCGCGGACAGGGTGGTGCCGCCGGGGCCGAGCATGGTGTCGATGCCGTCGGGGAGCCCGTCGACCCAGGCGTCGAGGCCGAGCTCGGTGACGGCGGCCACGACGCGCTCGCGAGGCACGTCGGTGAACAGGGTGATGTTGTCGGCCAGCGAGCCGGCCAGGATCTCGGTGCGCTGGGTGACCACGCCGACCGCCGCCCGCAGCTGTTGCAGGTCGAGGTCGAGCACGTCGACACCGCCGACGAACAGGGTGCCGGGCACCGGGTCGACGGCCCGCGAGACCAGCGACGCGAGGGTCGACTTGCCGGAGCCGGTGCGACCGACCAGCGCGATCGTGTGGCCGGCCGGCACGTGCAGGTCGACGTCGCGCAGGGCGAAGGTGCCCTCGTCGTAGGCGAAGTGCAGGTCGCGCAGCTCGACGTCGAGCGGGCGGTCGGGGACGGGCAGGCCACCCACCGGCTCGGTCTCGGCCTCGAGGACCTGCCGCAGCCGGATGACGGCCCCGAGCCCGGCCTGCAGGTCGGGCAGGTGACGGGCCATCTGGTCGATCTGGCCGACGAAGGTGCTCGTCACCAGGAACAGCGTCACGAGCCGGCCGACCGACAGGTCGTCGTCGACCGCGAGCGCGACACCGACCAGCGCGACGCCGGTGAGCAGGGCGTGGAGCAGCAGCCCGGTGCGCAGGGTGATGCGGGTCTGCACGACGAGCATGTCGGCGAAGCGGCGGTGCACGAGGCCCGACAACGCCGCGACCCGGCGTACGACGTGGGCCTGGCCGAGACTGGTGCGTAGGTCGTCGCGGCCGCTGACGCCTTCCTCCATGGCGGCGGCGTGGTCGGTCCAGGCCATCTCCTCGAGGACCGTGAGGCGCTTGACCTCGGGCAGCAGCGGCCGCATCACGAGCCAGGCGCCGTAGCCGAACAGCGGGAACAGCACCCAGGCCGGCCACCAGGTCAGCCCGGCGACCACCCACATCGGCAGCGCCGCGAAGACGGTGCGCAGCGCGTCCCAGACCTGGCGGCGCAACAGGGCGCCGACCTCGTGGGTGTCGTCATCGACCCGGTCGAGCACCTCGCCGACCGCCTGCTCGTGCAGGTTGACCAGGGGCTGGTGGAGCGCGGCCTCGAGCAGGTCGCCGCGCAGCCTGCCCTCGGCCCGGTCGACGACCGCCGACCAGACCGTGCGACCGGCGGTGTCGAGGACCGCCCCGCCGACCACGCAGAGCGCGAGGAGCCACACGAGCAGGCGGGTCGGGCCCTCGGCCAGCGAGCCGGCGACGACCGTGCCGAGGGTCTTGCCGAGCGCCCCGAGGAACGAGGCCCCCATGGCCCAGCCGACCGCCGTGCGGCGCAGGCGGCGCCAGTCGACGGTGCGGGCCGGGTCGGCGACGGCACCGACGCCGTCGGCGGGGTCGGGTCTGGTCGGGCGCTCGGTGGTCGTCGTGTCGGTCATCGTGGTCGAACCTACGCTGCGGGACCGACTACTTCACCCGGGTTTCTACGCTGCCCCTGTGACCGCCACGACACCGCACTGGACTCCCGGCACGTTGATCACCTGGCGCTGGGGCGACGTCTCCGGACCTCACTTCGCCGAGCCGGTCAGGGTCGTGCGCGACGACGACGAGGTGCTCGCCGTCTGGTGCGCGGCCGGCACCCCGGTGCTGCGCAAGGCCCGCGCCGACGGGCTCGGGATCCGCGAGGACAAGGCGACGCTGTTCACCGCCGAGACCGTGCAGGCCACCGCCACCTGGACCGGGTACGACGTGCTGCGGGTCTGGCCGGCGGGGCGCCGCTGGGCGGTGTGGTGCTTCTTCGACGCGCGCACCCGTGCCTTCGAGGGCTGGTACGTCAACCTCGAGGACGGCCACACCCGCCACGACACCTGGCTGCACGCTCACGACCGGGTCCTCGACGTGTGGGTCGAGCCCGACCGCACCCACGAGCGGAAGGACGAGGACGAGCTCGAGCTCGCCGTCGCGCAGGGCCGCTACACGAGGGCCGAGGCCGACGCGATCACCGCGGTCGCCGACGAGGTCGAGGCCGTCGTCGCGGCGTGGGGGTCGCCGTTCTGCGACGGGTGGGAGAGCTTCGAGCCCGACCCGGCGTGGCCGGTGCCGTCGCAGGCCCCGGCCCCGACCCCCTGACCCTGGCCCCCTGACGCAGTCGTCCGCCCCACCGTGAGCCGGGGCTCACGCTGGGGCGGACGAGTGGTGCCGCGGGGTGGTGCGGGTCGACCTGCTGCGTCAGAGAGCGGCGAGCGCCGCGTTGAGCGTCGCGGACGGGCGCATCACGTGGTCGGCCTTGGCCTCGTCGGGGCGGTAGTAGCCGCCGATGTCGGCCGGGTGGCCCTGCACGCCGTTGAGCTCGGCGACGATCGTGTCCTCGTCGGCGGCCAGCGACTCGGCGAACGGCTTGAACACCGCGGCCAGGGCGGGGTCGTCGGTCTGCGCCGCGAGCTCCTGCGCCCAGTAGAACGCCAGGTAGAAGTGCGAGCCGCGGTTGTCGATGCCGCCGATCCTGCGCGTCGGCGACTTGTCGTTCTCCAGGAACGTGCCGGTCGCCCGGTCGAGGGTGTCGGCCAGCACCTTGGCGCCCCTGTTGTCGGCGAAGCCCGACAGGTGCTCGAGCGAGGCGGCCAGGGCGAAGAACTCGCCGAGGCTGTCCCAGCGCAGGTAGTTCTCCTTGACCAGCTGCTGCACGTGCTTGGGAGCGGAGCCGCCGGCACCGGTCTCGAACAGGCCGCCGCCGTTCATCAGCGGGACGATCGACAGCATCTTGGCCGACGTGCCGAGCTCGAGGATCGGGAACAGGTCTGTGTTGTAGTCGCGCAGGACGTTGCCGGTGACCGAGATGGTGTCCTCGCCCCTGCGGATGCGCTCGATGGAGTAGGCGCAGGCCGCGGCGGGGGCCATGATCTCGATGGTCAGGCCGTCGGTGTCGTGCTCGGCGAGGTAGGTCTTGACCAGCCCGATCAGGTTGGCGTCGTGGGCGCGGTTCTCGTCGAGCCAGAACACCGCGGGGGTGTCGGAGGCGCGGGCGCGGGTGACGGCCAGCTTGACCCAGTCGCGGATCGGGGCGTCCTTGGTCTGGCAGGCGCGCCAGATGTCGCCGGGCTGGACCTCGTGCTCGATCAGCACGTCGCCGTTGGACGCGACGACCTGCACCGTGCCCGCCGAGGGGATCTCGAAGGTCTTGTTGTGCGAGCCGTACTCCTCGGCCGCCTTGGCCATCAGCCCGACGTTGGGCACCGAGCCCATGGTGGCCGGGTCGTAGGCGCCGTGGGCGCGGCAGTCGTCGATGACGGTCTGGTAGACGCCGGCGTAGGACGAGTCGGGGATGACGGCCAGGGTGTCGGCCTCCTCGCCCTTGGCGTCCCACATGTGGCCCGAGGTGCGGATCATCGCAGGCATCGAGGCGTCGATGATGACGTCGGACGGCACGTGGAGGTTGGTGATGCCCAAGCGGTCGTCGACCATCGCCATGCCGGGACCGTCAGCCAGGCCCTGCGCGACGGCGGCCTTGATCGCGTCTCCCTCGGGCAGCGACCCGACCGAGTCGAGGAGCGCGCCGAGGCCGTCGTTGGGCGAGATGCCCGCGGCGGCCAGCTGCTCGCCGTACTGCTCGAAGAGCGTGGGGAAGAACGCCTGCACGACGTGGCCGAAGATGATCGGGTCGGAGACCTTCATCATCGTGGCCTTGAGGTGCACCGAGAACAGCACGTCCTCGGCCTTGGCGCGGGCGATCTGCTCGGTGAGGAAGCGGCGCAGCGCGGCGACGTCCATGAACGTCGCGTCGACGACCTCGCCGTCGAGCACCGCCATGTCGTCCTTGAGCACGGTCTCGGTGCCGTCGACGCCGATGTGCTTGATCGTCAGCGTGTCGGCCGCCGGGACGATGACGGACTTCTCGTTGGAGAAGAAGTCGCCCTGGCCCATCGTGGCCACGTTGGTCTTGGACTCGGGACTCCAGGCACCCATCCGGTGGGGGTACTTCTTCGCGTATCCCTTGACCGCGGCGGGGGCGCGGCGGTCGGAGTTGCCCTCGCGCAGCACCGGGTTGACGGCGGAACCCTTGACCTTGTCGTACTTGGCGGCCGTGGCCCGCTCCTCGTCGGTCGAGGGGTTCTCGGGGTAGTCGGGCAGGTCGAAGCCCTGCTCCTGCAGCTCCTTGATCGCGGCCTTGAGCTGCGGGACGGAGGCGGAGATGTTGGGCAGCTTGATGATGTTGGCCTCGGGCTTGGTGGCCAGCTCGCCGAGCTCGGCGAGCGCGTCGTCGGCCAGGCCGAACTGGGCGAGGATGCGGGCGGCGACCGAGATGTCGCGGGTCTCCACGTCGACACCGGCCTTGGCGGCGTACGCCGCGATGATCGGCAGGAAGGAGTACGTCGCCAGCAGCGGCGCCTCGTCGGTGTGGGTGTAGATGATCTTGGCCATGAGTGGTGGTCAGCTCCTGCGACGGTGTGCGACGGTTTGGATGTCTTGACGTCAAGATACCTGACGTCGGTTGCCGCCGGTCAGCCTGGCAGCCTCTGGTCCCCCAGACCACCCCGCCGACCCCCTAGAGTCGGCAGTCAGGTTTCGCACCCGAGCACGAAGGGCAGGTCCGCGCCCATGGACTCCACCACCCCCGCACCACCGACCATGACCCAGAAGCTCCTCGCAGAGGCCATCGGCACGTTCGTGCTCGTCGTGCTCGGCGTGGGAGCCGCCTTCTTCGGCGGCGGTGACGTCGCCGCCATCGGCCTGGCCTTCGGCATCGCCATCGTCGCCATGGTCTACGCCTTCGGCCGAGTCTCCGGGGGCCACTTCAACCCCGCGGTCTCGGTCGGCGCCGCGCTCGGCGGCCGGATCTCGTGGAAGGACGCCGGGCTCTACTCCGCCGCGCAGTGCGCCGGGGCCTTCGTCGGCGGCCTGGTGCTGACGGTCATCGCCCTGGCCGGCGACATCGGCTACGAGCTCGGCGACCCGATCGGCGCCAACGGCTACGGCGACCAGGGCGGCGTCGCGCTGCTCGGGGCGCTGCTCATCGAGCTGGTCCTGACCTTCATCTTCCTCGTCGTGATCCTCTCGGTCACCGACGAGCGCAACGAGCACCCCGCCCTGGCGCCGCTCGCGATCGGCCTGACCCTCGCCGCCATCCACTTCGCCTCGATCGGCGCCGACGGGACCTCGGTCAACCCGGCCCGCTCCTTCGGTGTGGCGTTCTTCTCCGGTGGCGACGCGATCCTCCAGCTCTGGCTGTTCATCGTGGGCCCGCTGCTCGGTGCCGCCGCGGCCGGCTTCGCCTACCCCGCGATCTTCGGCCACGCCAGCGACCCGGTGCCCGGCTCCGGCCTCAACTTCGCCGCCAAGCCCGGCGCTGCCGTCCCCGGCTACGGTGCCCCCGACCAGTTCCAGCAGCAGTGGAACCAGCCTGGCGGGTCGGCCTACCCCGGTGCGGCGTACGGCGGCTCCGCGACCCCCGACCCGGCCGCCTACCAGCAGCCCGGCAGCTACGCCGCGCCCGCCGCGCAGAGCACGCAGCAGCAGCCACAGGTCGAGCAGCCGATCATCCAGGACGGCTGGCAGTGGGACCCCCAGGCCCAGCAGTGGTTCCCCGCCCCCCAGCAGGCACCCCAGCCGCCGCAGACCCCGCAGGCACCCCAGCAGGGTGGCTGGCCGACGCCCGGGAGCGAGCAGACCCAGGTCCGCCCGCCCGACGGGGTCTGACCCCCGCCCGACCCGCACCACCCGCACGACCGCCTGGCCCGTCCGGGCCGGGGGCTACTCGCCCTCGGCCTGGCGGGCCAGCACCACGTCACCGGCCGTCGAGACCAGCTCGAGGCCCACGCCGCGGGTGTAGAGCTCCTGGGTGACCTCGTCGCCGGTGACGACCTCGAGGACCACGCGGGTCTCGTCGACCTCGACGACCGTGGCCCGCAGGTCCTCGGCGCCGACCGCCGCCCGGCGGAAGCCGTCCCCGACCCGCGGCCGGGCCGGCATGACGAGACCGGCCTCGGCCCCGTCGGTGCCGGCCGACCACTCTCCCTCGCGTCCCAGCCACCACACGTTGCCGGAGGTGTCCTGGGCGTAGAGGTCGGTCTCACCGGCCAGCGAGACCGCGGTGGTGGGCACCCCGGCGACGTCGGGGCCGTCGGTGACGACCCGCGTGACGAGCGCGCCCGCACCGTCGGCGTACGCCGCGTCGTCCAGCACGAACCACGGGTTGTCGATGGTGTCGACGAAGTCGACCGGGTCCGGCGAGGGCGTCGGTACGACGAGCCCGTCGACGCCCGCGGTCGCGATCGGGTCGGAGCCGGTGGAGCACCCGGCGGCACCGACCAGCACGCAGACCGTCACCGCGGTCAGCGCCCACGAGCCCCACCTCGACCGGGCGGGGCCTCGTCGTACCGATCGTGATCGCACGGCCCCATCGTCGCGCAGCCCCGCGCCGCTGCTAGCGTCGGGCGGCGTCAGCACCACTCTCTCTCGTCACCAGGAGTCCTCGTGAGCTCTGCTCCGTTGAAGGTCGCCGTCACCGGCGCCGCCGGCCAGATCGGCTACAGCCTGCTCTTCCGTCTCGCGAGCGGCGCGCTCACGGGCGACCGCCCCATCGAGCTGCGCCTGCTCGAGATCACCCCGGCGCTCAAGGCGCTCGAGGGCGTCGTGATGGAGCTCGACGACTGCGCGTTCCCCGGCCTGGCCGGCGTCGAGATCGGCGACGACGCGGAGAAGATGTTCGACGGCGTCAACCTGGCCCTGCTCGTCGGTGCCCGCCCGCGCGGTCCCGGCATGGAGCGCGGCGACCTGCTCTCGGCCAACGGCGCGATCTTCACCGCCCAGGGCAAGGCCCTCAACGCGGTCGCGGCCGACGACGTGCGCATCGGGGTCACCGGCAACCCGGCCAACACCAACGCCCTCATCGCGCTCAAGAACGCCCCCGACATCCCGGCCGAGCGCTTCTCGGCCCTCACGCGTCTCGACCACAACCGCGCGATCTCGCAGCTCGCGGCCAAGACCGGCGCCCCCGTCACCGACATCACCAAGATGACGATCTGGGGCAACCACTCCGCGACCCAGTACCCCGACCTGTTCCACGCCGAGGTCGGCGGGCGCAACGCCGCCGAGGTCGTCGGTGACCAGGACTGGCTCGAGAACACCTTCATCCCGACCGTCGCCAAGCGCGGCGCCGCGATCATCGAGGCGCGCGGCTCGTCCTCGGCCGCCTCGGCCGCGTCGGCCACCGTCGACGCCGCCCGCGACTGGCTCTTCGGCTCCGCCGAGGGCGACTGGGTCTCGATGGCGGTCGTCTCCGACGGCTCCTACGGCGTCCCCGAGGGCCTGGTGTCGTCGTTCCCCGTCACCACCAAGGACGGCGACTGGGAGATCGTCCAGGGCCTCGAGATCGACGACTTCTCGCGCACCCGCATCGACGCCTCGACCGCCGAGCTGGCCGACGAGCGCGCCGCGGTCACCGAGCTCGGCCTGATCTGAGCCACCCGGCCCCACCTCACCGACGCTGCCGCTCACCGCGGCGGCGTCGGTGTCTTTTTGCGCCAGGCAGGTCAGACCGGCGGCTGGTCGGGGATCGACCCCGCGAGCCACCACAGCACCGCCGCGACGGTCACCAGCATCACCACGTCGACCATGCGGTGGCGTACGGCGAGCATGCCGGCGTCGCGCTGCGGCAGGACCAGGCGCATCAGCCCGGCCGCGCCGAGCCCGGCGGCCAGCACGCGCACCCCGACCCGCCAGTCGCCGCCGTAGGTGATCACCAGGGCCGTGACCGCCGCGGCCAGGACGGCCAGGTAGAAGGCACCGCCGACCGTGGACGGGTAGCGGCGCGGCGCGGGCTCGTCGTGCTCCTGCAGGTCGGCGCCGTCGGCGTCGCGCGATTCGACCTCGGGCTCCGGGTCCTCGGCGACCGCAGGGTGCGCCGGGTCGACAGGCTCGGCGGGCTCAGCGGGCTCGTCCGGGTCGTCCGGCTGCGGGGGCGGGGCCGGCTCGGGAGGGCCGGCGAGATCGTTCACGGGGATCAGGACGCGGAGCTGTTCTCGAGGACCAGCTCGGCGCGGGCCACGATGTTGGACAGCAGCATCGCCCGCGTCATGGGGCCGACGCCTCCGGGGTTGGGCGAGACCCAGCCGGCGACGTCCCACACGTCGTCGGCGAGGTCGCCGGCGATCTTGCCGTCGACGCGCGAGACGCCGACGTCGAGCAGCGCGGCGCCGGGCTTGACCATGTCGGCGGTGATCAGGCCGGGGACGCCGGCGGCCGCGATGACGACGTCGGCCCGGCGCACGTGGTCGGCCAGGTCGCGGGTGCCGGTGTGGCACAGGGTCGTGGTGGCGTTCTCGGAGCGGCGGGTCAGCAGCAGCCCGAGCGGCCGGCCGACGGTGAGCCCGCGACCGACGACCACGACGTCGGCGCCCCGGAGCTCGACGCCGTGGCGGCGCAGCAGCTCGATGCAGCCGATGGGGGTGCACGGCAGGGGGCCGGCCTCGCCGAGGACGAGCTTGCCGAGGTTGACGGGGTGCAGGCCGTCGACGTCCTTGTCGGGGTCGACGCGCGACAGCAGCCGGAACTCGTCGAGCCCGGTGGGCTGCTGGACCAGGAAGCCCGTGCAGGACGGGTCAGCGTTGAGACGGTCGATCTCGGCCTCGACCTCGGCCTGGGTGGCCGTGGCCGGGAGGTCGACACGGATCGACTCGATGCCGATCTCGGCGCAGTCCTTGTGCTTGGCGCCGACGTACCAGTGCGAGCCGGGGTCGTCGCCGACCAGGACCGTGCCGAGGCCGGGCACCACGCCGCGCCCGCGCAGCCGGGCGACCCGCTCGGTGAGCTCGGCCTTGATGGTCTTGAGGGTGGCGGTGCCGTCGAGCTTCTGCGCTGTCACGGGCCTCAGTGTAGGGACGGGCCGGAGGCCGTGCGGCCCCCGACCCGCCCGGTGCGCCCGGCTCAGTCGTCGTCGACGATCGTCCCCGTCGCCGACGCCCTGGCGAGCACGCCGCCGACCACCTTGCCCAGGGTCAGCGCCAGCCGCTCGTTGCGCTCGTCGAGCCGGTCACCCACCACCGTGACCCGCAGGGTGCCCTTGAGGGACCCCGCCGGGATCGTGAGCCGACCCGACGCCGAGCGGAAGTCCTTGCCCGCCTTGGCCGTCAGCCCCTTCGTGCGCCACGTGAAGCCCACCGGTGCGGTGCCGGCCCGGTCGAGCACGACCCGGAAGACCAGCCGGCGCGTGCCTCGGTCGCCCTCCTTGACCTTGGCCGCCTTGACCGTGACGACCGGCTTCACCACCGGTGGGGTGGTCGGCAGGTCGTCGTCGAGGATCGTCCCGGTGGCCGTGGCGGTCGCGAGGACGGCGTTGGTCGGTGACGACACGGTGACCTCGACGGTCTCGTCGGGCTCGTCGGAGCCGTCGTCGGTCACCGGCACCTCGACCAGCTGGGTCGCCGGGTCGCCCGGCGACCACGTCAGCGTCCGCGAGACCGCGGCGTGGTCGACCCCCGTCGTGGCCGTGCCGCCGGTCGTGTCGACCTGCACGCTGTAGGTGGTGTCGGGGTCCGGGTCGGCGAGGGTGACCGGGAACTGCAGCGAGCCGCCGCTCTCGGTCACCGATGCTGCCGGGCTGATCGCGACGGTCGGCGCGAGGGCCAGGATCCGTGCGGTGACCGGGGCGCTGACCGGCACCGTCGCGGCCGTCGCCGCGACCGTGAAGGTCTCCTCCGGCTCGGCGACCCCGTCGGCGACGACCGGCACGAGGACGTGCTGCGTGGCCGGGTCGCCGGGGTTCCAGGTGAGGGTGACCGGGGTCGCGGTGAAGTCGTCGGGTGCCGTGGCCGTGCCGTCGGTCGTGCCGAGGGTCACCGTCTCGGTGCCGCCGTCGGGGTCGAGCAGGGTCACCGGGACGTCGAGCACGCCGCCCTCGCCGACCGGCGCCGGCGGCGTGACGACCACCGAGGGACTCGCCGGACCGCAGACCCGGGCCGGGGGCTGCGCGGTGATGCCCCAGGAGGTCAGCGTGCCGGTGTCGAGGTTGGCGTTGTCGCTGACTTTGAGGGTCCAGGTGCCGGCCAGCGGCTGCCCGTCGACGGTCGCGAAGGACGTGACCGGCCGGAAGAGCCCGGTGTAGGGCGCGCCGCCGGCCGCCGGCGCGGCCGCGGCCGCGTCGCTGAACTCCGTGCCCATCAGGTTGTCGCCGGAGTTGCCGGCGCCTCCGATCCGCGAGAAGAGCGTGAGCACCGTGCCGGACGGGGTCGTCACCGTCGCCGAGAGGTCGCCGTCAAACGTGTGGGTGACGGCGAGCCGCACCACGAGCCGGCTCAGCGTGTCGTCCGAGGGAGGCACGACCAGGGTCGAGGTGACCCCGGCGGGGGTGTTGTCCGGGATGGCCTTCGGGACGTCGGTGGAGGTCGCGGTGACGTCGGCGACCGGCGACCCCAGCGACAGGCGCAGTCGCTCGACGATGCTCTGGCCGCCCGCGGTGTAGGTGTGCTCGAGCACGACGGCGGTGCTGCACGCGGGCGAGGTGTCGATCCGGACCTGGTAGGCCCTGCGGTTCGAGACGGTCTGCCCGGGTGTGATCACGCCGAACCCGGAGCTGCCCTGCAGCACGCTCGCGGAGCCGCTCACGACCGTGAGGGTCCCGGTGCCGGCCGGTAGCTCGAGGGTGCCGGTGTCGGTGACGGAGGCCTCGACGGTGACGACCTCGCCCGGGTCGACGGTCGTGCCGGCGTCGTCGGACTCCGCGAAGGTCAGGCCCGCGGCGCCCGCGACCGCCGTCGGCGTCTCGTCGGTGTTGGAGACGGTGAGCGCGAAGTCCTGCTCGAGCGGTCCGCCCGAGCCCGGGAGGGCGTCGCCCGCGATGTTGGTGGCGACGACCCGCACCGAGACGGGGCCGCTGGTGCCGGCGGGCAGGAAGACGCTCTCGAGGTTGTTCTTGGCGTCTGCGCTGCCGCCGGTGGCCGACAGTCCGTCGGTCCCGAAGACGTTGCCCCGGTAGGTCAGCCCGCCCGCGGTCACCTCGAGGTCGAGGTCGTTGACGTAGGCGTTGCCCACCGTGGGACCGGCCGCGTCGGTCCACGCGAGCGTGACTCGCACGGGCTGGGTCGTGTCGTGCACCGTCCCGGCACGCACGCGGCTCTGCCCGGAGGCGGTGAAGGTCACGGCCTGGTCGCTGACCAGCCGGTGCGGGGCGTCCTCGAAGAGTGCGCCGAGGTCGGGGACGCCGTAGCCCTGGCTGTTGCTGGGCAGCACGTCGCCGGTGCCGAGCCCGCCGTCGAGGTAGCGGGGGGTGTTGGCCAGCAGCGCCTTGAGCATCGCGGGGCTGGCCGTGGCCCCGGGGGCGAGCACCCGGCCGTAGTAGTTCTGCAGCAGCGAGGCCGCACCGGCGACCGCCGGTGTCGAGTGCGAGGTGCCGGACGACCACGTGTAGAGCGTCTGGCCCACGGGGTAGTAGTTGCCCTGGCCGGCGGCGGGGCCGCAGACGCCGGTGCCGTTGAAGCCCGGGTCCTGCGAGGCCGGGCCCTGCACGTGCGTCCCGGCGGCCACGAGCTCGGGCTTGACCCGGCCGTCGTCGGTCGGGCCACGGCTGGAGAAGGTCGCGATGTCGGAGTCGCTGTCGCCGTCGGCGGTCGCGCACCCGTCGGGGGTGCCCTGGTCCCGGACGTTCTCGGTGGCCCCGACGGTGAGCACGTTCTTGGCGGTGCCGGGTGAGCCGATCGTGTTGGCGCCGCTCCCGGCGTTGCCGGCGCTGAAGACGTGGAGCAGCTCCTGGTCGCCGGGGTCGACGGAGGAGGCGTCGCGGGTCAGCAGGTCGTAGGCGCGTGCGCTGGCGTCGTAGGCGCCGCCGACGTTGGCCCCCCAGGAGTTGGTGCTGATGCCGGCGCCGGTCGACCACACCCGTGCCACGACCCCGGCGTCCGTGCCGGAGCAGCCGGAGATCGAGTAGGGACCCGAGTTCGCGAAGATCTTCACCCCGCCGAGACGCCCGTACGGCGACACCCCGAGGCCGCGCTGGTAGCCGCCCGCGTCGGCGAACGTGGCACCGACCCGGTCGCTGTAGCCACCGACGATGCCGGCGTTGAGGTTGCCGTGGCCCCCCACGGCGTTGGCCGTGGCGTCGGTGGTGCAGTTGGCGTTGCTGAGCAGGCGCGAGTTGTTGTCGGAGCCGTTGCCGAGCTCGTAGAAGTCGGCGTGCACCGGCGTGGTGCTGCCGTTGTCGATGCCGTCGTCGACGACCACGACCTTCGGGTACGCCGCCGGGTCGGTCGGGAAGCCCTTCTCGGCGAGCCACGCGAGGTAGCCCGGTCCGGTGGGCACCGTCTTGCCACCGACGGTCTGCACGTTGCCGGCCAGCAGCTGGTCCTGCACCTCGTCGTCGAGCGTCGGGGCGACGTAAGGCTCCACGTTGACCACCGGGGCCATCGACGCGATCTCGTCGAGGCGCCCGACCGGCACGCGCACCGAGGTCGTGACCAGGCCGCCGAGGTCGTAGGCCGGCGAGAGCACCTCGCGGCCGGCGCTGACCGCGCTCAGCGCCGCGTCGCCGTCGGGACCCGAGACCGCCTGGACCGTGACGTCGACCGGGCCCGCGTCGGGGGCCTGCTTGCCCCGCAGGGGCGGCGCCAGCCGGTAGTAGGGGTCGAAGGGCCCGCTGTAGCGGGTGTAGGCGGTCGTGTCGGCCTGGCGCTCGAGGGCGGCTGCCCCGGACCCGGTGGTCCACACGAGGTAGGAGTTGTCGGGGACGTAGGTGACCACGGTGCCCAGCCGGGCGAGCCCGGCGTACCACGACGGGCGGACCGGTCCGCTGAACTGCACGAGCCGCAGCTGACGGCCCGACGTGGGACCCGCGGCCAGCGTGGGCGGCGGCGGGGGCCCGCCCTTGCCGGTGTCGAGGCTGGCGTCGCGCAGCCGGATCGCCGGGCGTGCGTGGTCCGGGCCGGCAGGCACGACCTGCGGCTGCGGTGCCGCCGGCGGCGCGGGCTGCGCGGCGACGGTCGGACGCGCCGCCGCGCTGGCGTCGGTGGCGCCCGGAAGGGTCGTGAGCGTGGTCAGCGGCAGGGCCAGGACGGGTGCGAGCACCCACCACCTCGGACGGGGACGGAGGGCCGGCAGCGACATGGAGGGTCCTAGGGAGTGGGAGACGGGGTCGCCCGCAGCCCCCGAGAGTGCGGTGCCCGCCGAGTCAAGCAGCCGCCACCCGACCAGGTCACTGGCCCGATCGGGGCATGGACGAGCCGTCGCCGAGCCCTCCGGCCGTACGGCCTCAGACTCCGACCGGCGCTCCGACCGCGACCAGGTGGCGCTCCGCGGCGCGCGCCGCCGGGTGCGCCACGACGGCCGCCGTCACGGCGATGACGGCGATCACCGCCCAGCCCGGGGCGCCCCACTGCAGCGCGAGGAAGGTGAACAGTGCCGGGCAGACGATCGACTCGACCTGCCCGCCCATCCCCCACACCCCCTGGTAGTCGCCGAGCCTGCGGTGGTCGGACAGCTCGGAGGCGAACCCCCAGCTCGCCGCCGATTGCCACAGCTCGGCGCCGGTGATGGTGACGTGGCCGGCCCAGATGAGCACGATCGAGAGCCACCCGGCCGTCTCGTGGGTGAGGCTGATGACCAGGCACGACACGACGAACGCCCAGCCCGACCACCGGACGGCCCGCAGCGCGCCGGGGACCGTCTCGGAGCCGCGCGAGGCGCGGACCTGCAGCAGCACCGCCAGGACGGTGTTGGTGCCGAACAGCCACGCGAGCAGCTGGTGCGGGGCGTCGGTGCGCTCGACCAGCCACAGCGGCACCACGACGTTGAGGAGCACCTGGTTGGACTGCAGCGCGCCGTTGCACAGCGACAGCAGCACGAAACCGCGGTTGCGCAGCGCGGCCGGGCCGGCGAGCTCGAGGTCGCCCCGGGCCCGGGCGGGCCGCTCGACGGTCGGCAGGAACGCGATCATCGCGGCGTTGACCACCAGCAGGGCGCCGGTGAGCAGGGGCACCGCGACGATCGCCTCGCGAGAGCCGATGCCGAGGGCGACACCGCCGGCACCCGCGCCGAGGGTGTAGCCGACGTTGCGGGCGGCCCGCATGTAGGCCATCGCCCGCACCCGCGTCTCGCGCGGGAACACCGCGATCCGGTAGACCTCGCGCGCCGAGCGCGCCGCGGTCTCGACCGTGGCCAGCACCGCCAGCATCGCGACGAACGCCGCGAAGCTGCCGATCAGCGGCCACGCCAGGTAGAGCCCGGCCTCGAGCAGCGAGGCCACCACCCACAGCAGCTTGGCCCCGACGACGTCGGTGAGCCGCCCCAGCGGGATCGACAGCGCCAGGCTGACCGCGGCCGCCACCGACATCCCGAGACCGACCTGCGCGCCGCTGAGGCCGACGACCTGCGTGAAGAACACCGCCGTGCCGGTCAGGAACGACCCCGTCGCGAACGCCGACAGCACGCACTGCAGCGCCAGGTCACGCTCGAGCTTGGTCTTCGGCACGATCCCCGTCAGCACACCCACTCGCGGATCCTCTCAACCCCCGTCCACCGCTTTTCCGCCGACCTCTCCAGGCCCACGGCGGGCGTGATGGGACGAGGTGAGTGGGCCTAGGCGCCCTGACCACCGCCAGCCCGGGCCACACGGCGCACGTCGCGGCGGGCGGCCCGCCGAGCTGGTCGCGGCCGCACTGCCAGGCAGGCGGCAGCACTACCAGGCGGTGCGGCTGCGCGGCTCGAGGCCACCCGTCCGCGACCAGTCGATCAGTGAGCGAAGTGGCGGGTGCCGGTGAAGTACATCGTAACGCCGGCGGCCTCGGCGGCCTTGACCGTGAGCTCGTCGCGCACCGAGCCGCCGGGCTGCACGATCGCAGCGACTCCGGCGTCGATGAGGATCTGGGGGCCGTCCTCGAAGGGGAAGAAGGCGTCGGAGGCGGCCACGGAGCCGGCCGCCCGGTCACCGGCGCGCGAGACCGCCAGCTTGCAGGAGTCGACGCGGTTGACCTGGCCCATGCCGACGCCGACCGACGCGCCGCCCTTGGCGAGCAGGATCGCGTTGGACTTGGCCGCGCGGACCGCGCGCCAGGCGAACGCGAGGTCGGCGAGCACCTCGGGCGAGGCGGGGGTGCCGGTGGCGAGGGTCCAGGTGGTCGGGTCGTCGCCGGGGGCCTGGAAGGCGTCGCGGTGCTGCATGAGCAGGCCGCCGGAGATCGGCCGGGTCTCGACGCCGCCGCGCTCGAGCGGCTCGCAGACGAGCACCCGGATGTTCTTCTTGCGGGCCAGCACCTCGACCGCGCCCTCGTCGTACGCCGGGGCGACGATCACCTCGGTGAACACCTCGGCGACCTGCTCGGCCATGGCCACGCTGACGGGCCGGTTGCTCGCGATGACGCCGCCGAAGGCCGAGACCGGGTCGCACTCGTGGGCGCGGCGGTGGGCCTCGGCGACGTCGGCGCCGACGGCGATCCCGCACGGGTTGGCGTGCTTGATGATGGCGACGGCCGGCTCGTCGAAGTCGTAGGCCGCGCGGCGTGCCGCGTCGGTGTCGAGGTAGTTGTTGTAGGACATCTCCTTGCCGTGCAGCTGCTCGGCCTGCGCGAGCCCGGTGCCGTAGCCGTTGAGGTAGAGCGCGGCGGGCTGGTGGGGGTTCTCGCCGTAGCGCAGCGTCGAGGACTTGGTCCACGTCGCGCCGGCCCACGCCGGGAACCCGGTGCCGTCGGAGGTGTCGGTGAGCACGTTGCCCATCCACGAGGCCACGTTGACGTCGTAGGTCGCGGTGTGGACGAACGCCTCGGCGGCCAGCCGCTGGCGCTGGGCCAGGGTGAAGCCGCCGGCGGCGACGGCGGCCAGCACCTCGTCGTAGGCCGCCGGTGAGGTGACGATGGCGACCGACGGGTGGTTCTTGGCCGCGGCACGCACCATCGACGGCCCGCCGATGTCGATCTGCTCCACGCACTCGTCGGGCGTCGCGCCCGACTCGACGGTCTGCAGGAACGGGTAGAGGTTGCTCACGACGAGGTCGAACGGCTCGACGCCGAGGTCGGCGAGCTGCTGGACGTGGGTGTCGAGGCGGCGGTCGGCGAGGATGCCGGCGTGCACGCGCGGGTGCAGGGTCTTGACCCGCCCGTCGAGGCACTCGGGGAAGCCTGTCAGGTCCTCGACCTTGGTGACGGGCAGGCCGAGGCCCTCGATGAGGGCGGCCGAGCCACCGGTCGAGACCAGCGCGACGCCGGCGTCGTGCAGGCCGCGGACGAGGGTCTCCAGCCCGGTCTTGTCGTAGACCGAGACGAGGGCGCGCTGGACGGGGATCTGGTCGGGCATGTGCTGCTCCTGTGGGTCGGACGTCGGCCACCCAGGCGGGCGATGGTCGACCGTGTCACTCCCTGGTGGTCACCCACCTGCGCCAGTCGTGTCGGGTGGCCACACCCTATCGGCCGAGGCGGACCCGGCGCCCGTCGAGGGTGAACCCCTCGCGCGCCATCCGGCCGACCGCCTCGATGAGCATCGCCCGCTCGGCGGCCTTGATGCGCTCGTGCAGGGTCTCGACGGTGTCGTCGTCCTCGACCGGCACCGCCGACTGGGCGACGATCGCACCGGTGTCGACCCCGGCGTCGACGACGAACAGCGTGCAGCCGGTCACCTTCACGCCGTAGGCCAGGGCGTCGGCAGGGCCGTGCATGCCGGGGAACGCCGGCGACAGCGCGGGGTGGGTGTTGACCACCCGGCCGCCGTGCGCGGCGAGGAAGGACTCCCCCACCAGCTTCATGAAGCCCGCCAGGACGACGACGTCGGGGCGGTGGGCCGCGACCTCACCGGCGAGGGCGGCGTCCCACGCGTCGCGCGTCGCGAAGTCCTTGACGCCGACCACGAAGGTCGGCACACCGGCGCGCTCGGCGCGCTCGAGGGCCTCGATGCCCGGGCGATCGGCGCCGACGGCGACCACCTCGGCGCCGTACGCCGGGTCGGCGCAGGCGTCGAGCAGGGCCTGGAGGTTGGTCCCGCTGCCGGAGACGAGGACGACCAGCCGTGCGGACACGCGCCGCAGACTACTGCTCGAGCGTGACCTCGACCGGCATGGTCCGCCGCTGCCACCACGTGACGGCCAGACCACCGAGGAGACCGCCGAGGCCGAAGGCCGTGACGGCGTGCAGCAGGACGTCGAAAGCGTACGGCGCCACGTCACGCATCCGGCCCGGCCCGACCGCTCCCCCGGCGAACGACGCCGCCAGCCCGAACAGCACCCCGGCGGCGATGCCCCCGGCCGCGCCGCGCACCGCGCCCTCGACGTAGTAGGCCGTCGGCCAGGTCCACTGCGACCAGGCCGCGGCGGCGAACGCGACCAGCGGCGCCAGCAGCACCAGCCAGCCCGTCCAGCCGGGGACCGGTCCGTCGTCGGGCAGCGCCGCGAGCACCGGGAACGCCGGCAGCGCCCCGAGGACCACGCTGCCCGGGGAGACGAGCGTGCCGGTGCCGACGGTGAAGCCGGGACCGAGCAGGTAGGAGCCGCTGAACAGCACCGAGTTGGGCAGCAGGACCAGCCCGAGCAGCACCACGAGGGTGACGGCGCCCCCGCCGCCCCCGACCTGGCCCATCACGTTGGCCGCCGTCGAGAAGTCACCGACCAGGGCCAGCAGGAAGACGAGCAGCGAGACCACCAGCCACAGCACCATGGTCCGACGAGCCACGTGGGCCGCCGCCCGCACCGTCACCGGCAGGTGGGCGGTCCAGATCGCCGCCCGGCCCGAGCCGACCGCGATCGCGCAGGCGCCGACCACCAGGCACAGCAGCAGCGACCAGAGCACGACCCGCGGGGTGCTGGGGGCGGTCGACGCCGACCCGGCGAGGGTCGCCGCCGCGACACCGGTGACGACGTAGCCGGCCGCGAAGAGCAGCGTGGCGGCGGGGACGACGAGGTCGCGCTGTCCGTCGGAGATGCCGACGGCGTCGGGACCGTGCCCGGAGACCGACGCACCGACCCGGTGCCCGGTGCGCCACACCGCCCACGCGCACAGCACCGTGATGCCGAGCGGCACCGCGGTCACGGCGACCCCCTCGACCCGGATGCCGCAGCCGTGGCCCATCAGCCAGGCCAGCGCCCCGACCCGCAGGCCGTCGCGCGGGGCACCGTGGGCGCCGCCGTCGGTGAGGTACCAGCCGGCCAGGCCGGCGGCCATGCAGACCAGCAGCGTCGACGCCGCGGCGAGGACGCCGCCGCCGGTGGCCAGCAGCACCAGCGGGCGCCTGGTCGCGAGGTCGTGGCGGACCTGCTCGCTCGAGCGGCTGGTCGTGCCCCTCGGGGGCGGCAGCAGGGTCGTCATGGCCCGCCCATCGTGACAAGCGCGGGCGGCGTACGAGCGCTCCCACGCCGACCGGGTGCCACTCCGCGTCGGGCATTCCTCGGGCCCGCGTCGGGCCTGAGTCGGGCCTGCGTCGGGCCTGAGTCGGGCCTGCGCCGAGTCGGAGGGGCACACCCTTGTCGTCTACGGTGAAGGACGCCATGAGAGAGCCCGACGACTTCGACGCGTTCTACAAGGACGCCCGTGAGCGGCTGCTCGCCCAGACCTACGCCCTGACCGGCGACCTCGGCGCCTCACGCCGGGCGGTCCGTGAGGCGTTCGTGGTCGCCTGGCACCGCTGGCGCAAGCTGTCGCGGCTCGACCAGCCCGAGGAGGTCGTCCGGCCCCACGCGTGGCGGCTGGCGCAGCGCAACCACACCGCCCGGGTCTGGCACCGCGAGAAGGACATCGCGCCCGAGGTCCGCGCCACGCTCGACGCCCTCGGCCAGCTCTCGGTGGCCCAGCGGCGCGCCCTGGTGCTCACCCAGCTCGCCGCGGTCTCCATGCCCCAGATGGCCCGCGAGGTCGGTCTGCCGCTCGAGCGCGCCGAGCGCGAGCTCCAGAACGGCGCGGCCGCGCTCGCCCTGGCCCTCGACGTCGAGACCAGCCAGGTGCGGTCGGTCTTCGAGCAGCTCGCCGCGTCGGTCTCGGGCCGCGGCCGCTGGCCGCGCGCCACGATCGTGCGCCGCTCGGGTGCCGCGCGGCGCCGGGCCCACACGGTCGCCGGCGTCCTGGGGGCCGTCGCGGTCGTGGTCGTGTCGGGCCTGGTGGTCAGCGACGGCGACGGCGTACGCCCCTCGCTCGACGTGGCCGGCTCGCCGTCGCAGCCGACCCCGGCCCCCGCCCGCGGCAGCACCACCCCGGTCGTCGTCACGCTCCCCGAGACCTCCCTGGTCGTCGCACCCGACCTCGACGCGCACTACCCGGGCCGACGCTGGGCCCAGGTCCGCACCGGCGACAACAGCGCCGGCACCGGCCTGGTCGTGCCCTGCCAGCAGGAGCGCTACGCCGACCCGCGCGGCCGCGCGACCCTCGTGCGCCTCCTCGAGGGCCGCGGCCCCGGCCCGGCCCCGAGCGCCACCCAGCTCACCGAGGCGTCGGCCTCGACCCGCGCGGCCCGCCGGGCGTTCCGCACCACCACCGGGTGGCTGGCCGGCTGCACCGAGTCGCGCGTCCAGCTGCTCGGCACCCGCACCCCCGAGGCCGTCGGCGACGAGGCCGTCCAGTTCGTGCTGCGCAGCTGGGAGTCCCCCGTCACGACGTACGTCGTCGGCGTGGCGCGCACCGGCGACTACACCACCACGACCGCCGTACGCCTGCCCGGTGCGGCCGTGCCCGACCGCGCCGCCGGCGCCGCCCTGCTCGCCACCGGCGTGAGTCGTCTCTGCGTGCTGCCCCGCGGCGGGGCCTGCGCCCCGGACAAGCCCGCGCTGGCCGACCGCGACCCGATCCCCACGGGCCAGCGGCCCGCCCTGCTCTCCGAGGTCGACCTCCCGCCCGTCAGCGGGGTGCGGCAGGCCTGGGTCGGCACCGAGCCGGGCCGTCCCACCACCAACGCCGCGGCGACCGGGTGCGACAAGACGTCCTTCAGCACGGCGTTCCAGGGCGCGCGGTTCAGCCGCACCGCCACCCGCACCTTCGTGGTGCCCGGGGCCGAGCTGCCCCAGGAGTTCGGCCTCGCCGAGACCGTCGGCGCCCTGCCCGGCCAGCGGGCCCAGGCGCTGGTCGGCCAGGTGCGCGACCGCCTGGCCCGTTGCCCCGCGCGTGACCTCAACACCGAGGTCGACGAGCTCGTGCGCCGCGACAGCCCCCGCTCGTCGCTGACGGCCTGGCGCCTCGACGTCAAGGTCACCGACCAGCGCTCGGTCGTCTTCTACATGGCGATCCTGCGCACCGGTACCGCCGTGGCCCAGCTCGGCTTCGTCCCCGCGCCCGGCGCCGACCTGGCCCCCGGGGCCTTCGTCGCGCTCGCCGAGCGCGCGCAGGCCCGGCTGCGCGTGCTGCCCGCGCCGCAGGCCTGACCCGACGCGGCCCCGGACGCCCCGGACAACCTTTGGGCGCGGACCTCCGTCCCACCCTCGTCCACCTCGACGAAGGGAACGCCATGTCGACCACCTCCCCCCGCCCGCGCCGTCGGCTGCGTGCCCCGCTCGCCGGCTGCGTGGTCACCCTCCTGGTGCTCGCCGGGTGCGGCACCACCGCCGGCGGCCGCCCGGCGACCAGCCGCGCGGCCGACCCCGTCGCGACCGCGACCGGTCCGACCGTGGCCGACGACCGCAGCACCCCGGCCGTCACGACCGAGCCCGCCGTCCTCACGCAGGTGCCCGACGACTTTCCCCTCGCCGCGGGGTTCCCCGCCACCAACGGCGACGACGGCACCCCGGTCGTGACCACCGACCGCCCGTCGTGGACCGACGTCGAGCTGTGCGGCGCGACGGCCTGGTCGCGCCGGGTGCCCGTCGCGGTCACCGACCTCGCGGGGGCGTCGTACACCGGCGAGGCCGAGGACACCCGCTCACGCGTCCTGGCGCTGTACGCCGACGGGGGCGGCGCCCGACACGCGCTCGACACCCTCCGCGACGCCTACGCCGCCTGCCCCGACGACACCGTCGGCGGCACCGAGCAGGTCTACGAGGTCGTCGAGGAGGGTCAGGGCTCGGCGACCCTCACCCACCGCTACCGCGGCGCCGACGGGTTCGACGCCGGCCTCGAGGTCATCGACCTGGTCGCGATCGGCAACGCGCTCTACCTGTCGTCCTACTACGGCGAGGGCGGCACGAGCGCGGGGGCCGTGGCCGACATGGTCGCGTTCGCCGAGAGGTCCGACCGCCCGGTGCGCACGGCGATGGCGGTGTTCGACTCCCCCGGTACGGACGACGGTCCGACGAGCACGCCCGCCACGGACGACCTGAGCGGGTTCCCGCTCGCCGCGGGCTGGCCGGCCGACGAGGACGCCGAGACCGAGGAGGCCGGCCTGACGCTGCCGGTCGAGCAGTTCCTCGCCGACTTCCCCGACTACACGTGCGGCCGCACCACCCCGGCGCCGGAGCCCAGCCAGGTGCTGCGCGGACAGTTCTCCGACGTCGAGGACTACCGCACCCGCGAGCTCGTCGTCCTCGCCGACGCCGACGCCGCCGTCGCCTGGGTCGACCAGCTGCGGGCCTTCTACGACACCTGCCCCGTCAAGCACGACGGCGGCCTGACCTACCCCGTCACCGTCCTGGGCACCGCGGTGGGCGGGCAGTCGTTCGGCGTCCTGCGGACCACGCGGCACGACGGTGAGCCCGCGATCGGCCTGAGCGCCCTGCAGGTGGTGCGCCTGGGCCGCGCGGTGCTGCTCGACAGCTCCTCCGGCGAGGGCATGGCACGCGACCCGCGGGCCGAGGGCCCCCGCGTGCTCGCCGGCCTTGCCGACGACGCGCACGACGTGGTGGCCGCGATGTGCGTCCTCACCGAGGTCGGCTGCTGAGGTAGCGTCCCGACACGCACCCCGGGGTGCCACCCGTCCGCGGAAAGGGCCGAGCCCACCCGATCTCACGACCGAGCAGCCTCACGGTCTCTCTGCCGAACCAGCGGACGTCGGCGCCGAAGGGGAGAACCGTCATGATCGACCTCGACCAGGCCCGCACCCGCGCCAAGCAACGCCTCGCGCAGCGGCGTACGACCGACCCGTCGGCCCGGCTCGCCGACGTCCAGCACGAGCTCGCCCGCGAGCTCGGGCACCGCAGCTGGCCCGACCTCGTGCGCGACGCCGAACGCTTCGGGCCCGTCTCGCCCGACGACGTCCCCTGGGAGCGCATCCGCCGGGTGAGCGTCGTCTGCTTCGTCGAGGACGTCGCCGTGGAGGGCGGTGCGTCGGTCGTGCTCCACGAGCACGACGGACGCTGGGTCGTCCCGACCGGCCAGCGCCTCGGCGACGAGGACGTCTGGGACGAGTCGGTGCTGCGGATCCCGTTGCGCGCCATGGGGTTCCGCCGCCAGGGCACCCACCCGCTCGCGCTCGACAGCCGTCGGCGCCACGTCGTGTTCTGGGTCGAGGGCGGCCGCTACTCCGGCACCCGGCTGCCGGGCCGCGACGACGTCGCGTGGTGGTCGGGTCCGGCCGCCGAGGCGGTCGCCCTGCTCGAGGCGCAGGGCGACGGCGCGCTGGCCCGCCTGGTCGCGCGTGCCGACGAGGACCGGCGCACGATGACCTACGCGCGGCACGCCGGCGACCTGCACCGCACCCTCGTCGGCGCCTACCTGCGCGCCGACACCCCGCAGGGCGGGTCGGGCTTCGGCGGGTCCGCGCAGGACTGGCGCGACTCCCGCGGCCAGCTCGCCGACGCCCTCGACGGGCTCGGGACCGGTCGCGACGCCGTCCGGTTCCTCGACCACTGCTGCGCCAACGGGCACCTGGCGGTCTCGATGGTCGCCTGGGGGGCCGAGCGCGGCGTGCGCGTCGAGCCGTACGGCGTCGACGTCGCCCCCGAGCTCGTCGAGCGGGCCCGCGCCGACCACCCCGACCTCGCCGACCGCTTCCTGGTCGGCGACGCGACGACCTGGCGGCACCCCGACGGTCTGCGCTTCGACCTGGTCCACATGCTCTACGACGTCGTCCCCGCCGACCGGTGGCCGGCGCTGACGCAGCACCTGCTCGACGCGGTGGTCGCCCCCGGCGGCCGGCTCCTGGTCAGCCACTACGGCGACCTGCCGGCCTCGATGTCGCCCGAGGCCATCGTCACCGGCCTGGCCCTGCGGGTCGCCGGCCGCACCGCCGTCCCGACCCGCGACGGGCGCCCCCGCGGCTTCCCCAGCGTCTGGATCGACACCCACCTCGCCGACCCGTCGCGTAGACGCGACGGGTCGGCGTAAATCACAGGTCGACCCGTCGCGTGGACGCGACGGGTCGACCTGGTGGGGCGTGGATCAGAGGTTGCGCAGGACCTCGCGCATCAGCTCGGCGGTCTCGGACGGCGTCTTGCCGACCTTGACGCCGACGGCCTCGAGGGCCTCCTTCTTGGCCTGGGCGGTGCCCGAGGAGCCCGACACGATGGCGCCGGCGTGGCCCATGGTCTTGCCCTCGGGAGCGGTGAAGCCCGCGACGTAGCCGACGACCGGCTTGGTCACGTTGTCCTTGATGTAGGCCGCGGCCCGCTCCTCGGCGTCGCCGCCGATCTCGCCGATCATCACGATCGCCAAGGTGTCGGGGTCGGCCTCGAACGCAGCGAGCGCGTCGATGTGCGTCGTCCCGATGATCGGGTCGCCGCCGATGCCGATGGCCGTCGAGAAGCCGTAGTCCTTGAGCTCGTACATCATCTGGTAGGTCAGCGTGCCCGACTTGGACACCAGACCGACCGGGCCGGTGCCCGCGATGGTGTGGGGCGTGATGCCGGCCAGCGACTCACCGGGGGTGATGATGCCCGGGCAGTTGGGGCCGATCATCCGCGTGCCGGCCTTGTTGGCCTCGCTCTGCAGGTAGGACCACACCTCGGCGGTGTCCTGCACGGGCACGCCCTCGGTGATGACCACGAGCAGACCGATGCCGGCGTCGATGGCCTCGATGCAGGCGTCCTTGGTGAACGCCGGCGGCACGAACGCGACCGACACGTCGGCGCCGGTCTCCTTCATCGCCTCCTCGACGGTGCCGAAGACCGGGAGCTCCTTGCCGTCGAGCTCGACGGTGGTGCCGGCCTTGCGGGCGTTGACGCCGCCGACGATGTTGCTGCCGGACTGGAGCATCAGGGTGGTGTGCTTGGCACCCATCCCGCCGGTGATGCCCTGGACGATGATCTTGCTGTCCTTGTTGAGGTAGATCGACATGTCACTTACCGCCGTTCGCGAGCTCAGCGGCCTTGTCGGCCGCGCCGTCCATCGTGTCGACCTGCGTGACGAGCGGGTGGTTCAGCTCGTCGAGGATCGCGCGACCCTTGTCGACGTTGTTGCCGTCGAGGCGTACGACGAGCGGCTTGGTGGCCGCGTCGCCGAGGATCTCGAGGGCGCCCTTGATGCCGTTGGCGACCTCGTCGCAGGCGGTGATGCCGCCGAAGACGTTGACGAAGACGCTCTTGACCTGCTCGTCGTTGAGGATCACGTCGAGGCCGTCGGCCATCACCTGGGCGTTGGCGCCACCACCGATGTCGAGGAAGTTGGCCGGCTTGACGCCGCCGTGGGCCTCGCCGGCGTAGGCGACCACGTCGAGCGTCGACATGACCAGGCCCGCGCCGTTGCCGATGATGCCGACCTGGCCGTCGAGCTTGACGTAGTTGAGGCCCTTGGCCTTGGCCTTCGCCTCGAGCGGGTCGGTCTCGTCCTTAATCTCGAAGGCCTCGTGCTCGTGGTGACGCACCTCGGAGGCGTTGTCGTCGAGCGAGATCTTGCCGTCGAGTGCCTCGAGCTTGTCGTCGGCCAGCCGCGCGAGCGGGTTGACCTCGACGAGCGTCGCGTCCTCCTCGACGAAGACCGTGTAGAGGGCCTCGATCATCGTGACGGCCTGCTCGAAGACGGCCTCGGGGAACTTGGCCGCGGTCGCGATCTCACGCGCCTTGGCGGCGTCGACGCCGGTGCCCGGGTCGATCGGGATCTGCTTGACGGCGTCGGGGTTGGTCTTGGCGACCTCCTCGATCTCCACACCACCCTCGACCGACGCGATGCAGAGGTACTGGCGGTTGGCGCGGTCGAGCAGGAACGAGAAGTAGTACTCCTCGACCGGCGGGGTCGCCGGCGTGACGAGCACCCGGTTGACCGTCAGCCCCTTGATCTCCATGCCGAGGATGTTCGACGCGTGCTCGAACGCCTCGTCGGCGGTCTTGGCGAGCTTGACGCCACCGGCCTTGCCGCGACCGCCGGCCTTGACCTGCGCCTTGACGACGGTCACACCGCCCATCTCCTCGGCAGCAGCCCTGGCTGCGTCTGCGGTCTCGACGACGACCCCGAGGGTCGTCGTCACGCCGTGCTTGGCGAAGAGCTCCTTCGCCTGGTACTCCATCAGGTCCACAGTCCACCACTCCCGGCGTCTCTTGGCTGCGCGGGCAGGATCGTCCTCGCGCAAGGCATTTTCCAGCCAGACCCTAGACCCGTGACGCCCCGTCCCGCCGACGAGGTCCGCTGGTGGGCCGTGGAGGTGTCCTGGACCACTCCGCGCGACGTCCGCGCCACGTCCGCGACCGGCCCGAGGACCACCCGGGGCCGGGTACGCGGTTTCGCCCCCAGGGGTGACGACGCTCGTCCACACGGGAGTCGCACCCGATTACCGGCCTCGTCACCGATCCGTTACTGTCGGGGCCGCGTCGCGTTGGCCCGTCCCGGGCCACCTTCGCCCAGCACGGCCCGCACGATCGGCACGACCAGCACCAGCGTCCACCTGTCCTCCCTCCAGGAGTCGTCTGTCAATGGGACATCACCGAGCAACGCGCCGCGACCCCGGTCGTCGACCCTCGGAGATCCCTCCCGGCAGCGAACCCGCCGGACGACGCGTGGCCCACCCGGTCGTTCCCGACGCCCGCTACGTCGGTGACCACGACGTCACCGCCGAGGTGCCGCTGCCGCGGGCCCAGACGCCCGGGCGGCGCAAGGCCGTCAAGCACGCCGGCTCGCGTGGACCGCTCTTCCGCGGCCTCCCGTCGGCGCCCGTGCTGCTGGGCGTGGCCACCATGGCCGTCACCGTCGGCGGGGTGCTCTACTCCCCCGCCGCCCCGACCGCGACCCTGGCCGGCACCGTCGTCAACGACGTCCGCCCGGCCAGCGCCCTGTCGGGGTCGGGCGGCATCGCCACCGTGGGGAGCCTGCGCACCACCCTGAGCCGCAGCGGTCCGCGCGACACGCTGGGCCAGGCCTCCGAGTCCGACCTGGTCGCCGTCGCCGAGGCCCAGGCCGAGGAGCGCAACGCCGCCCTCGGCGCGCTGGCGGCCCAGGCGGAGAAGCAGGCGGCCAAGATCGAGGAGAACCGCTGGTTCCTCCCGACCGACCCGGTGGTCCTCACCGCCCGCTTCGGCGAGTACGGCCTGTGGGCCAGCTACCACACCGGCCTCGACTTCAACGGCGAGACCGGTGACCCGATCCACGCGATCGCCAACGGCGTGGTGACCTTCGCCGGCTACGACGGCTCCTACGGCAACAAGACCGTCGTCACCCTCGAGGACGGCACCGAGATCTGGTACTGCCACCAGACCACCCAGTACGTCTCCGTCGGCGACGTCGTCACCGGCGACGAGATCATCGGCACCATCGGCGCCACCGGCCACGTCACCGGCTCTCACCTCCACGTCGAGGTCCGCCCCGGCGGCGGTGACCCCGTCGACCCGTACGCCGCCTTCGTCGCCCACGGCGTCGTCCCCTGACCTGACCTCACGCGGGCTCGGGCCTCGGCGCCTGGGTCTCCCGCGTGCTGCGATCGCGCAAGGGGCCGCGGCAAGCCGTGTCCTCGTCGGCGCGGACGACCGAGCCTCACACCATCAGCCCCACTTGCCCCACCGGTGCCACCGGTGCCACCGGGACGATGGAGCAGTGACAGGGCCGGTGAAATCTCAGCGTCCCTGTCACAGGTTCGACGTCCCGGTGTGACCACCGTGACCCAGAGGCACCCGACCCGGACGCCATGAGGCCTGGAGGCGGGTTGGGTGCGTCGGTGCGGCCGGTGTGGTCTCGTGACGGTTGCTAGCGCAACCTCCTCGGCCGCCGCGGGGTGATCGTCGCGATCGCCGTGGGTGCCGGGCCGGCCTGGCTAGAGCTTCTCGATCGGCGCGACGCGCAGCAGCAGCCGCTTGACAGGGCCCGAGCCGAAGTCGATCGAGGCGATGGTCTTGTCGCCCTGGCCCTCGAGGGCGACGACGGTGCCGAGGCCGAAGGAGTCGTGGGTGACCCGGTCGCCGGGCTCGAGCGAGGGGACGCTGCGGTTGCGGATCGACTTGGACGCGGCGTCGGCGCGGGCCGCGGCCGCGGAGAAGTGACGGCGGCCGGCGGCGGTCGGCTGGAAGCCGGTGCCGGAGTAGGCCGGGGACGAGGCGGCGAGGTCGGGACGGCCCCAGCTCGTCTGGGCGGCCTCGGTGCGGCGCCAGTCGACCAGGTCGACGGGCAGCTCGTCGAGGAAGCGGCTGGCCGGGTTGTGCGCCGGCGCCCCCCACGAGGAGCGCACGACGGCACGCGAGATGTAGAGACGCTCGCGGGCGCGGGTGATGCCGACGTAGGCCAGGCGGCGCTCCTCCTCGAGCTCGGTGCGGTCCCCCAAGGCGCGCGAGTGCGGGAACACGCCGTCCTCGAGACCGGTGAGGAAGACGGTGGGGAACTCCAGGCCCTTGGCGGTGTGGAGCGTCATCAGGGTGACGACGCCCTGCCCGTCGTCGTCGTCGGGGATCTGGTCGGAGTCGGCGACCAGGGCGACCCGCTCGAGGAAGTCGGCCAGGCCCGGGGCGACCAGGTCGGCGTCGACGTCGGCCGGGTCGGCGGAGGGTCCGGCGAGGGGGTCGTCGGAGAACTCGCGGGCGACCGCGACCAGCTCGCCGAGGTTCTCGACGCGGGTCTCGTCCTGCGGGTCGTCGGAGGCCTCGAGCTCGGCGAGCAGGCCCGACTTGTCGAGCGCGGTCGACAAGACGACGTCGGCACGCTCACCCGCGGCGACCATGGCCTGGAGCTCCTCGACCAGGGCGACGAACCCGCGGATGTTGGTCAGCGACCGGGTCGCGAGCCCGGGGGCGTCCTCGGCGCGGCGCAGGGCCTCCCAGAACGTGATGCGCTCGCGCTCGGCGAGCTCGTTGACGCAGGCGACCGCCCGGTCGCCGATGCCGCGCTTGGGCACGTTGAGGATGCGGCGCAGCGACACCGAGTCGTCGGCGTTGACCAGCATGCGCAGGTAGGCCAGCGCGTCGCGGACCTCGCGGCGCTCGTAGAAGCGCACGCCCCCGACCACCTTGTAGGGCTGACCGGTGCGGATGAACACCTCCTCGAAGACACGCGACTGGGCGTTGGTGCGGTAGAACACCGCGACGTCGCCGGCGCGATGCCCGTCGTCGGTGAGCTTGTCGATCTCGTCGCTGACGAACCGGGCCTCGTCGCGCTCGTCGTCGGCGACGTAGCCGACGATGCGCGCACCGTCGCCGGCGTCGGACCACAGCCGCTTGTCCTTGCGGCCCTGGTTGTGGCCGATCACCGCGTTGGCGGCGGTGAGGATGGTCTGGGTCGAGCGGTAGTTCTGCTCGAGCAGGATCGAGGTGGCGTCGGGGAAGTCCTGCTCGAAGTCGAGGATGTTGCGGATGTTGGCGCCCCGGAAGGCGTAGATCGACTGGTCGGCGTCGCCCACGACCATCAGCTCGGCGGGCTCGACCCGCTGCTCCTCGCTCACCTCCGGGTCGTCGGCGCACAGCTGGTGGATCAGGGCGTACTGCGCGTGGTTGGTGTCCTGGTACTCGTCGACGAGCACGTGGCGGAAGCGGCGCCGGTAGGTCTCGCGGACCTCGGGGAAGGCCTGCATCAGGTGGACCGTGGTCATGATCAGGTCGTCGAAGTCGAGGGCGTTGGCCTCGTGCAGGCGCCGCTGGTAGAGCGAGTAGGCCGCCGCGTAGGACTGCTCGACGCCGTTCTTGGCGTCGGCTGCGACGTCCTCGTGGTCACGCAGCTCGTTCTTGTGGTTGCTGACCCAGTGGAGCACCGGACCGGGCTGGAACTTGCGCGGGTCGAGGTCGAGGTCCTTGATGACCAGCGTCATCAGCCGCTTCTGGTCCTGGGCGTCGTAGATCGAGAAGCTCGACTTGTAGCCCAGCTTGTCGATCTCCTTGCGCAGGATGCGCACGCAGGCGGAGTGGAAGGTGCTGACCCACATCAGGCGGGCCCGCCGCCCGACGAGCTCCTCGACGCGCTCCTTCATCTCGGCGGCGGCCTTGTTGGTGAAGGTGATGGCCAGGATCGAGCCGGGGTGGGCCTTGCGCTCGGAGATCAGCCAGGCGATCCGACGGGTCAGCACCCGGGTCTTGCCCGACCCGGCACCGGCGACGACCAGGAGCGGGGCACCGGCGTGGCGCACCGCGGCCTGCTGCGGGTCGTTGAGCCCGGCCAGCAGCTCCTCGGGCGACGGGCCCGTACGGGCCGCCGGCCCCGGGCGGTCCTCACGCTGTCCGGCGCCCGCGCCGAGCGACAGGTCGAGGCCGAGGTCGAGGGAGAGGTCGGGCGTGCTCATCGTGGGTCCAGCCTACGGCGGGCCACCGACACCCCGGCCGGCGGCGCCGGCTCGGCTCGACCCACCCGGTCCCGGTCGCGTCGACGTCGAGCGCCACCGGGCGGCGTACCTCGAGACCTCCCGCGCGGCGAGGACAGATGTGGGTCTTTTGTGGATCTGCTGTTGCTCGACGTTGAGGCTGCGCTGAGGTTCGGGGCGCAGGGTGACGTGGTGCTGCGCCTCTCCCTGATCCTCGTCGCACACCCGGCGACCCCGACCGCCGGGGAGCGCGACTGAGGTGTCCTCGCGAAGCCAGCTGATCCTCGGAATCCTGCTCGCCGCCACCGGATTCACCCTGTTCCTCACCGTGGCCACGTCGGCCAACAGCCTCGAGGACCCCACCGGCCCCTCCTCGGAGCGCACGGCCGAGTGGGTGAGCGGCCCGGTCCCGACCGATTCCACACCCCCGTCGGCCACCCCGACGCCCGACCCCACGCCCGCCCCGGCGCCGACGCGGTTCGCGACGCTGGTCCTGCCGCGCAGCGGGGCACAGGTGCCCGTCGTGCGGGGCACCGACGCCGCCGCGCTCGCGAGCGGTGCCGGCCAGTGGGACAACGGCACCGAGCCCGGCGGCAAGGGCAACGTGGTCATCGTCACCGCGCCGGGCGACGCCACCGCCGGGGCCGGCATCGACGGTCTGCGACGTGGCGACCGGGTCGTCCTGCAGACCGCGGCCTACCGCTACGTCTACGTCATGGACACGCGCGGCGACGCCTTCCGCGTGCCCGGCACGGCACGGTGGCCCCTCGTCGACTCACCCGGACCGACCCGAGCCGACCGGCGCCGGGTCCTCACCCTCGTCACGGCCACCGGGAGCGACCCCGCCGCGGACCGCCTGATCGCCTTCGGCCACCTGCGCGCCGTCCACCTGCGCCCCGGCGCAGGGTCCCGGGCCGGCTGACCCGACTGCCCCGAGGCCGTCAGCGGCCGGTGGCGGTGAAGTGCTGGTAGTCGTGCAGCGTCACGAAGTCGCCGCCCCACGACCACCCGATCCGGGCGAACTCGCGCACGGCGAGGCTGCCGTCCAGCACCATGCCCGGCCGGACCCACGTGCGGTCGAGATAGCTGCTCGCGAGCTCGGGGAGCACCAGGTCGCCCTTGACGTAGGGGTTCTGGAAGGGGTCGAGGTCGAGGGCCAGACCGTAGGCGTGGGCCGAGAACCCGCTGCTCTGCCCGGTGGTGGGCCGGCACACGTAGGCCCCGGTGTTGTTGCCGTCGCCGGTCGGGGGCAGGTCGAGCTCGTCGAGCGAGGTCAGGCGCATCTGCTCGATCGGGAAGTCGGCGGCGTACAGCGCCCGGAAGACCGACACGACCCCGGCGGCCTCGGTGGCGGCGACGACCAGCTCGCCGGTGTGCGCGGCGCCGTCGAAGCCGCGGAAGGACACGGTGACGTAGCGCAGCTCGGCGAGCGCGACCGGGCAGCCGGGACGCCACGCCAGCCTCGACGCGATCGCGGGCGTGACCGGGCCGGCGCTCGAGCGCCACCGGCCGCCGGGTGGCGGGGGCAGCACGTCGCGGGTCGGGTAGCGCCGCTCGCGCAGGGTCGGCGGGGTCGGCCGCACCTGGCCGAAGCCGTCTGGGCGCAGCGGGAGCCTCCGCTGACCCAGCGGCCAGGTCGAGTACGCCGGAGCGCGGGTCGGCGGGGCGGTCGGCGGGGCGGTCGGCGGGGCGGTCGGCGGGGCGGTCGGCGGGGTGGTCGGGGACGTGGTGGCCGACGTGGTCGGCGCGAAGCTCGGCGCGGCGGTGGGTTGCGGGGCCCGGGCCGGCGACGAGCAGCCAGCCAGCAGCAGCGCGGCCGCCACGAGCAGCGGCTTCACAGCAGCCGGCGGTCGGAGGCCCAGCGGGTGAGCTCGTGGCGCGACGAGAGCTGCAGCTTGCGCAGGACCGACGACATGTGGGTCTCGACGGTCTTGATGGAGATGAAGAGCTCCTTGGCGACCTCCTTGTAGGCGTAGCCGCGGGCGATCAGGCGCATCACCTCCCGCTCGCGCTCGGTGAGGCGGTCGAGGTCCTCGTCGACGGCGGCGAGCTCGATCGAGCCGGCGAAGGCGTCGAGCACGAAGCCGGCCAGGCGCGGCGAGAAGACGGCGTCGCCCTCGGAGACCCGCTTGATCGCGGCGACCAGCTCGGGCCCGGTGATGGTCTTGGTGACGTAGCCGCGGGCGCCGCCGCGGATGGTGCCGATGACGTCCTCGGCCGCGTCGCTGACCGACAGCGCCAGGAAGCGGGTGCCGGGGGCGTTGCTGCGGCGCATCACCTCGACCCCGCCCCCACCGGGCAGGTGCACGTCGAGCAGCACCACGTCGGGGGCGTGAGCGGCGACCGCGCGGACGGCCTCGTCGACGTCGGCGGCCTCGGCGAGGACCCGGACGACCCCGGCGCCGGCGGCCTCGAGCTCGGCCCGGACCCCGCGGCGGAACATGGCGTGGTCGTCGACCAGGACGACGGTGATCAGGTCGGTGGTCGGGCCGGCGGTCGGGTCGGGGCTCATGCGGGGTCTCCCTGGAGGGTGCGGGGCAGGTGGAGCCGGACCTCGGTGCCGCCACCGGGCTCGGAGCGGACTTCGCCGCGGCCACCGTGACGGTCCATCCGGTCGACGATGCTGCGGCGTACGCCGTGGCGGTCGTCGGCGACGGCGGCGGGGTCGAAGCCGACGCCGCGGTCACGGACGAAGACGTCGACGGCACCGTCGGTGATCTCGGCGTAGACGTCGACGCGCGGCACGCCGGCGTGCTTGGCGGCGTTGGTGAGGGACTCTCGCGTCGCCGCGACGACCGGTCGCAGGCCCTCCTCGAGCGGGGCGTCGCCGACGGTGACGACGTCGACGCTGATGCCGTGGGCGTCCTCGACCTCCGCCGCGACCCCGCGCAGCGCGCTGGCCACGGTGGAGCCGCCGGTGGCGTCCTCGGAGAACAACCAGGAGCGCAGGTCGCGCTCCTGCGCGCGGGCGAGCCGGGAGACGGCGACCTGGTCGCCGGCGTTCTTCTGGATCAGCGCGAGGGTCTGCAGCACGGAGTCGTGCAGGTGGGCGGCGACGTCGGCGCGCTCCTGGGTGCGCACGCGCTCGGCGCGCTCGTCGGACAGCTCGCTGGCCAGGCGCCACACCCACGGGCCCACGACCACCACGATGCCGACGACGCCGAGGCTCCCGGCGATCACCGCACCCCGCGCCTGGCGCAGCGAGCCCTCGTCGAAGCCGAGGATGAACAGCGCCGACAGCAGCAGCGCCAGCCCGGCCGCGACGCGCGTGTAGGAGGCCCACCCGCCCGCACCGAACACGATGCGCAACGGGTTGAGGCGACCGTTGACGTCGAACCACCGCTCGCGCTGGGCCTCGTCGGCCTGGCGCCACAGCAGGGCCACCCCGACCACCGCGACGGTCACGGGCCAGGACACCGCGCCACGACCGAAGATCGCCTGGGCGGTGAAGACCGCGGCGATGCCCAGCGCGCCCAGCACGATGACCGGGCCCGCGTCGCTGAGGCGTCGCCTCACCCCGGGACGACGGCCGCCCCGGCTGGCGCTCTCGAGCCCGGGGGCGGCGTGCGCGAAGCCCGACCCGGCCGGCAGCAGGACCCAGAACGCGGCGTACAGGACCAGGCCCAGGCCACCGAGCGCGGTGGTGACCACGAAGCCCAGCCGGACCCAGAGCACCGGCAGGCCGAGGTGGTGGGCGAGACCGGACGCGACCCCGCCCACGATCGAGTCGTGCAGGTCGCGGTGGGCGCGCCGGTACTGGTGGGGCGGCGGCGTGGACAGGGCGGTCATCTCGGGATCCATCGTCACACAGCGCACCGCCCCTCCCCATGAGGTGAGACCCCGGCCCGACCCCCGGTCCGACCCCGAGGGCGAGCGCCCGCCGGGTGCGCGAGGATCAGGGGCGTCCCCGATGGTGGGACGCCCCCGACGAGACCACGCTGGTCACATGAGCACCCACCCCACCGAGACAGCACCCCAGCCGTCACCCCAGCCGCCGCGCGGCGACGGACCGCGGGTCTCCCGCGACGAGGTCCGCGACCTGGCCCGGCTGCGCCGTTCGCGCGACGACCGCAAGATCGGCGGTGTCGCCGGCGGCATCGCCCGCCACCTCGACATCGACCCGATCATCCCGCGGGTCCTGCTGGTGGTGCTCGTGTTCTTCGGGGGCGCCGGCGTCCTGCTGTACGCCGCCCTCTGGCTGGTCGTGCCCGTCGAGGGCACCGACGAGGCGACGATCCGTCTCGACGACCGCAGCCGCGCCGTCGCACTGGTCATCGTCGGGGCGATCGGCGGGCTCGCCCTGCTCGGCGACACCCTCGGCGGCTGGGGCTTCCCCTGGCCGGTCGTGCTCGGCGGCGTGGTGGTGCTGGTGGTGATGCTGGCCCGCGGGGGCGAGCCGCGCGTGCACCCGCTGCTGCGCGAGGGTGGGACGGCAGCCGCGGCCCCGGCCCCGAGGCCGAGCCGGCGCCGTGGACCCGTGCTGTTCTGGTACGCCGTGGCGGCGATCGCCCTGGGCTGCGGGGTGCTCGGCATCGTCGACACCGCCGGGGCCGACGTGCGCGGGTCCGCCTACCCGGCCCTGGCCCTCGCGACCTGCGCCGCACTGCTGCTGCTCGGAGCGTTCTGGGGACGGGCCGGTGGGCTGATCGCGCTCGGGCTGGTCGCGGCGGTCGCGACCGCCGGTGCGACCGCCGCGGGCGAGGCCGATGCCGGCGAGGTCAGGGCCACCCCGACCTCTGCCGCGGCGGTGTCGGACCGCTACGTCCTCGACTTCGGCGTCATCGACCTCGACCTCACCCGGGTCGTCGACCCCGAGAACCTCGACGGGCAGACCGTCGAGGTCGAGCTGCGCTTCGCGGGCCGGATCGAGGTCACGGTCCCCGACGACGTCGACGTGGTCGTGCACAGCGACATCGAGGAGGGCGACGTGGAGGTGTTCGGCGACGTGGTCGCCGACGGACCGCAGACCACCTCCGCCGACGGCGGGCCCGACGCCCCGCGGCTCACCCTCGACGTCTCGACCGAGTTCGGCGAGATCGTCGTCACCCGACAGGACGCGAACCGATGAGCACCACGCCGACCACGCCCACCACCCCTGACGCCACCCCTGACGCCACCCTTGACGCCACCCCGGGCGCCACCACCGCGCCCTCCGGGCGCCACCCCGTCAGCATCGCCCACCTCGTGATGGGGGTCGCGTTCGCCGGCCTCGTCGTCGTGTGGGCCCTGATCACCACCGACGCCGTCACGGGCGACCACGTGCGCTGGCTGCTGCCGGTGCCGTGGGTGCTCGGCGGGGTGGCGGGGCTGGTCGGGCTCGTCGCCTCCGACCGCCGCCACCTCGGCCATGCCGGCTCGGCGGGCCAGCAGCAGGTCGGGTGGGTCGACGCAGGGGGCTCCAGCAAGATGGAGCCGTGAGCACACCCTCCCTCGGCTCGATCACCACCGTGCCGGCCCTCGAGCGGCCCGACCTCCTGGCGCCCCCGGTCGCCGGCGCGCTCGCGACCTGGGAGCACGCGGGCGCGGTCGGGGTGGTGGAGATCGACCCGGCCGTCGCCGACACTGCCGCCCTGGCCGCGGCCTACGCGATCGGCATGGACACCGGCGCCAACTGCGTGGTCGTCGCCGGCCGGCGCGACGGCGAGGAGCGCACCGCCGCCTGCCTGGTGCGCGCCGACACCCGCGCCGACGTCAACGGGCTGGTCAAGCGTCTGCTCGACGTGCGCAAGTGCTCGTTCCTGCCGATGGACCGGGCCGTCGCGGAGTCCGGCATGGAGCACGGCGGCATCACCCCGGTCGGCCTGCCGCCCGAGTGGCGGCTGCTCCTCGACGCCCGGGTCGCCGCCATGGACGTGGCGGTCGTCGGGTCCGGCGTACGCCGCTCCAAGCTGCTGGTGCCGGGCCGGCTGCTCGCGCTGCTGCCCGGCGCCGAGGTGGTCGACGGCCTGGCCGGTTGAGCCCCACCAGATAACGGTTGGATCAACCAGCACCCCGGTCCGTACCGTCAGCGGGTGCGACACCTCCCTCTCGACCATCCCGGGACCGCCGACCACCGGTCGCCGACACGGTTCCTGTGGTGGCTGGCCGGGGGCCAGTGGCGCACCCTGGTCGGCGGGATGGCGTTCGGCATCGTGTGGATGAGCTGCCAGGCCGTGATGCCGGCGGTCATCGGCCGGGCCATCGACCAGGGCGTCTCCGCCCAGGACGGCGGCACGCTGCTGGCCTACGCCGGGCTGATGCTGGCCGTCGGCCTGGTCCAGGCGTTCACCGGGATCATGCGGCACCGCTTCGCGGTGACCAACTGGCTGACCGCGGCGTACCGCACGGTGCAGCTGACCGCGCGCCACACCGTCCACCTCGGCGGCACCCTGTCGCGCAAGGTGTCGACCGGCGAGGTCGTCGCCATCGGCAACACCGACATCTCGGCGCTGGGCCAGGTGATGGACGTCAGCGCCCGCTTCAGCGGGGCCGTCGTGTCGTTCGTCCTGGTCGCGGTGATCCTGCTGCAGACCTCGACGACGCTGGGCCTGGTCGTCCTGGTCGGAGTGCCCGGCCTGATGCTGCTCATCGGCCCGCTGCTCTCCCCGCTGCAGCGTCGCAGCACCGCGCAGCGCCACCTCATGGGCGGGCTGTCCAACACCGCCAGCGACATCGTCGGCGGCCTGCGGGTGCTGCGCGGCGTCGGCGGCGAGCAGGTGTTCCTCGACCGCTACCGCCGCGAGTCGCAGGCCACCCGGCGCGCGGGCGTCTCCGTGGCCCGCGTGCAGTCCCTGCTCGACGCGCTGCAGGTGCTGCTGCCGGGTGTCTTCGTGGTCGTGGTCGTGTGGCTCGGCGCGCGCTACGCCGTCGACGGGCGGATCAGCCCCGGCGAGCTCGTGGCGTTCTACGGCTACGCGGCGTTCCTGATGATCCCGCTGCGCACCGCCACCGAGTACGCCAACAAGCTCATCCGGGCCCGGGTCGCCGCCCAGCGCGTGTGCCGCCTGCTCGCGCTCGAGCCCGAGGTCGTCGAGCCGGTCGAGCCCGCCGCTGCTCCCCCGGTCGGCGCCGAGCTCGCCGACGCCCGGTCCGGGCTGCAGGTGCGCCCCGGCACGATGACCGCGGTCGTCTGCGAGCCGTCCGACGACGCCGCCGTCCTGGCCGACCGGCTCGGGCTGTGCGCCGCCGTGCCCGACGACGACGTCACGCTGGGCGGCACGCCCCTGACGGCGCTGCCGCGTGCCGACGTACGCCGCCGCGTCGTGGTCTCCGACACCGCGGCCACCTTGTTCTCCGGCCGGCTCGGCGACCGGCTCGACGTCACCGGCGCCGGCGGCGCGCAGGTCGAGCGGGCGCTGGCCACCGCCTCGGCCGGCGACATCCTCGACGCCCTGCCCGACGGCCTCGACACCGTGGTCACCGAACGCGGCCGCAGCTTCTCCGGCGGACAGCGCCAGCGCCTGGTGCTGGCACGGGTGCTCACCGGCGACCCCGAGGTGCTGGTGCTGGTCGAGCCGACCTCGGCCGTCGACGCCCACACCGAGGCCCGCATCGCCGCGCGGCTGCGCGAGCACCGCACCGGCCGTACGACGGTGGTCATGACCAGCAGCCCGCTGCTGCTCGACGCCGTCGACCAGGTCGCGTTCCTGCGCGACGGGGTGGTGGTCGCGACCGGCACCCACGCCGACCTGCTGCGCGACGTCCCGGCCTACCGCGCGGTCGTCACCCGCGAGGAGGTGAGCGTGTGAGCACCACGCTCCCGGTCGCCGACAGCGGCTCGCTGCGCCGCTACGCCGTCGACCTGGCCCGCCGCCACCCGCGGCTGCTGTGGAGCGCGCTGGTGCTGCACGTGCTGGCGGCGGTCGCCGGGCTCGCCGCGCCGCGGTTGCTCGGCGGTCTGGTCGAGTCGGTCGAGAACGGCACCACGACCGACCACGTCGACCGCATCATCCTGCTGCTCGCCGGGTTCCTCGTCGTGCAGACCGTGCTGACCCGCTACGCCCGGCTGGTGAGCCAGGTCCTGGGCGAGCAGGTGCTCGCCGAGCTGCGCGAGGACTTCGTGGGCAACGCCCTCGCCCTGCCCGTCGGGGTCGTCGAGGCCGCCGGGTCCGGCGACCTGCTCACCCGCACCAACCGTGACGTCGACCAGCTCGGCTGGTCGGTGCGCTGGGCGCTGCCCGAGTGGACGATCGCCGTCGTCACCGCCGTGCTCACCTTCGCCGCCGCGATCAGCGTCGGCTGGTGGGTCGCCCTGCCCTGCGTGCTCGGGGTCCCGCCCCTGGTGCTCGGGCTGCGGTGGTACCTGGCCCGCGCCAAGGACGGCTACCTGCGCGAGTCGGCGTCGTACTCCCAGATCAACGCGACCCTCACCGAGACCGTCGAGGGCGCCCGCACCGTCGAGGCGCTGGGCCTGGGCCAGGAGCGGATCGACGCGATCGACGACGACGTGCGCGAGTCGTTCGCCGCCGAGCGTTACACGCTGCACCTGCGCACCGTGTTCTTCCCGAGCATGGAGGTCAGCTACCTCGTCCCGACGGTGGCGACGCTGCTGCTCGGCGGCTACCTCTACACGCAGGGCTCGGTCTCGCTGGGTGACGTCACCGCGGCCACCCTCTACGTGCAGATGCTCATCGACCCGGTCGACCGCGTCGTCGCCATCCTCGACGAGCTGCAGATGGGCGCGGCCTCGCTGGCCCGGCTGCTGGGCGTGGCCCAGGTGCCCGACGACCGCACGGTCACCGGACGCGTCCCGGACGGCGAGCAGGTCGCCGCCGACGACGTCCGCTTCTCCTACGTCGAGGGCCGCGACGTCCTGCACGGGGTCGACCTCACCGTCGGCGTCGGCGAGCGGATCGCGATGGTCGGCCCGTCCGGCGCCGGCAAGTCGACGCTGGGCCGGTTGCTCGCCGGCATCCACCCTCCTCGCACCGGCGAGGTGACCGTCGGCGGCGTCGGGCTCGTCGAGCTGCCGCTGGGCGACCTGCGCGGCCACGTCGCGCTGGTCACCCAGGAGCACCACGTCTTCGTCGGCACCCTGCGCGACAACCTCGCCCTCGCGGCCCCTCCCGGCGCCGGGGACGCCGAGGTGCGCGCGGCTCTGGGGGCCGTCGACGCCCTCGAGTGGGCCGACGCCCTGCCCGACGGCCTCGACACCGTCGTCGGGTCGGGCGGGCGCGCGCTCAGTGCCGCGCAGGCCCAGCAGGTCGCGCTCGCACGGCTGGTCCTGGCCGACCCCCACACCCTGGTCCTCGACGAGGCGACGTCGTTGATCGACCCGCGGGCCGCCCGCCACCTCGAGCGCTCGCTGGCCGCCGTGCTCGAGGGCCGTACCGTCATCGCCATCGCCCACCGCCTGTTCTCCGCCCACGACGCCGACCGGGTCGCCGTGGTCGAGGACGGCGTCATCGCCGAGCTCGGCTCCCACGACGAGCTGGTCGCCGCCGACGGCTCGTACGCCGCGCTGTGGCGCTCGTGGAACGGTGGGTGAGGTCCCACGTCACCCCGCGGTGGTCGAGGAGGCCGCCCTGGCGACCCTCACCCACGGTGGTCGAGGAGGTTGCGCCAGCAACCGTCACGAGACCACACCAGGCCGCACCGACAGGCCTTCTCGTTCCAGGTCCTTCGGGTCCGGGTCGTACGGTCCAGACGTAGGGGACGTTCGGGTCGTGTGGTCTCGAGACGGTCGCGGGCGACCTCCTCGACCACCGTGGGCGAGATGCCGGCGTGACCTCCTCGGCGCCGAATGACCGGAATCACGTGCTTCTTGATATTTTGCGCGGACCATGACCATGGGGACGACTGACACCGCTCCCGCATTCCGGGGCGACGTCCAGGGGATGCGGGCTGTCGCGGTGCTCGCGGTGATCGCGGCGCACGCGACGATCCCCGGTTTCGGCGGCGGCTTCGTCGGCGTCGACGTCTTCTTCGTGCTCTCGGGCTACCTGATCACGCGGCTCATCCTCGGCAGCATCGAGACCGACGGCCGGTTCCGGGTCGGTGCGTTCTACGCCCGGCGCGCGCGACGCATCGTGCCGGCGGCGACGGTCGTGCTGACGATCACGATGATCGCCTCGGTCGTCTACCTCAACTTCCTCGACGTCATCGACGCGAGCCGCGACGCGGTGTGGGCGGCGTTCTTCGGGGCCAACCTGCGCTTCGCCACCGAGGGCGTCGACTACTTCTCCCTGGGCGAGTCGCCCTCCCCGGTCCAGCACTACTGGTCCCTGGCGGTCGAGGAGCAGTTCTACCTCGCGTGGCCGGTCCTGGTGGCGCTGGCGGTGCTCCTTACCCGCGGCCTGCGCCGCTCGGTCGACGCCGAGGGCCAACGCATCAAGCGCGGCGCCCCGGTGCGCACCATGATGCTGTTCGCCCTGGTCGGCGGGGGCGCGAGCCTGGCCTGGTCGGTGCACCGCACGGTCGAGGAGCCCACCTCGGCGTACTTCTCGACCTTCACCCGGGCGTGGGAGCTGGCGGCCGGCGTCCTGGTCGCCCTGGCCCTCCACCACCGCGCCGGGATCCGCTGGCGGGTCGTGACCGAGCCCCTGGCCCTCGCGGGCCTGGCCGGCATCGTCGTGGCGATCACGGCCTACGACACGAGCATGGCCTTCCCCGGCTACGAGGCCCTGCTGCCGGTGCTGTCGACCGCCGCGCTCATCGTCGCCGGCGCCCACGCCGAGGTGCGGCCGCTGGTGAGCCGGGTGCTCAGCACCACCCCGCTGCGCACGATCGGCGACTGGTCCTACTCGCTCTACCTGTGGCACTGGCCGGTCATCGTCATCCCGCAGGTCCACATGGGCCGCCCGCTCAACGTCACCGAGACGCTGATCGCGATCGCCCTGATCTTCCAGTTCGCCTACCTCACCCACCGCTTCGTCGAGCAGCCCTTCCGCACCGGCACCTTCTGGCGGGTGCGCGAGTGGCGCGGCCTGGTCCTCTACCCCGCCTCGCTGGCGCTGGTCCTGCCGGCCGTGCTGGGCGGCTACAACGTGGCCGAGTACCTCGGCAGCGAGCGCGGCAACGACCGGGCGATCACCACCGACGAGTACGGCATCACCGACGAGGACCAGGTCGTCGGCCTGGTCGAGGCCTCGGTCGAGGCCGCCCGGGTGGGTGCCAGGATCCCCAGCGACCTGACGCCCGACCTGCTCAACCTCTCCGACGACATCGCCGACGTGGGCCAGTGCAACTACCAGCTGCCCGAGCGGCCGGTCTGCGAGCGCGGCGACGTCGGCTCCGACAAGGTCCTCGTCGTCACCGGCGACTCCCACGCCCGTGCGTGGATCCCCGCCTTCGAGAAGATCGCCGCCGAGGCCGGCTACGCGACCTACTACTTCGTCAAGCAGCAGTGCACCGCGTCGTTCGTCGACCCCGGACGCCTCGGCACCGGCGACCCGTGGCCCGAGTGCGAGGACTTCCACCGCTGGGTCGTCGACCGGGTCACCGAGCTGCACCCCGACCTGATGGTCGTGGCCACCTCACCGCCGCCCGCCGGCGTCTACGACGACAGCGGCACCCTCGTGACCTCGCGCGAGGGGGTCCACGACCAGCTGGCCGGCGGCTTCGACGACGCGTTCGCGACGTACGCCCCGCTGGTCGACCGGCTGGTGCTGCTCGAGGACGTGCCGCGGCTGCCCGAGGAGCCCGGGGCGTGCCTGGCGGCCCACGACCTCATGCGCGACTGCACCTTCGGCCCGACCGACTACAACGAGGAGATGCGCCAGGTCTCGGTCGACGCCGCCGTGCGCGCCGGCCTCGACCACGTCGACCCGACGTCGTGGCTGTGCGCCGACGACCAGTGCCCGGTGGTCATCGGCTCGACGATCGCCTACCGCGACCGCTCCCACATCACCTCGACCCGGGCCGGCGAGCTGTGGTGGCCGCTCGGGGTCGCGCTGGGCCTGATCAAGGACCCGAACGCCGAGCGCAAGGCGCGCGACAAGACCACCGACGCGCCCACCGAGCCCACCGAGCCCGCTGCGCCCGACGCGGTCGGCCCGACCGCGCCGAGCAGCCCCGACACGAGCCCGGCCGAGCCCACCCGCTGAGGGTGACCGACCGGTCGGTCAGTGGCCCTCGAGCCCCGCGATCCGGATGCCGGAGTGGATCTTGTAGCGCTTGTTGATCGAGATCAGCACGGCCGTGAGCGGCTCGAGCTGACGGGCCAGGCGCAGCCGGCCGGCGTCGATGCCGTCGCGCCCCGACAGCGAGCGCGCGAGCTCGATCACGACGGCCTTGGCGTCGGCGTCGTCGCCGCAGACCAGGACGTCCTCGTCGTCGAGCAGCTCCTTGTCGCCCCACAGGGTGACGGCCGAGACGTGGTGGAACGCGCCGACGACCGTCGCACCGGGGGCGATCCGCTGGGCCGACTCGGCCGCGGAGCCCTCGCCGCCGTCGACGACACGGCCGCTGGGGCCCTGCTTGTCGAAGGCGAGCGGGTTGACGCACGAGACGACGACCTTGCCGTCGAGCGCACCGCCCTCGGCGAGGGAGGCGACCAGCTCGTCGTGGCCGTCGTACGGGATCGCGAGCAGGACGACGTCGGCGCCCTCGAGGGACTCGGCGTTGCTGGCGCCCGAGACCTGGCCGGCGCCCTCGACGCCGGCAAGGCGGGCCGACACCTCCTCGGCGACGGGGACCGCCTTCTCGGCGGCGCGGGACCCGAGGACGACGGTGTGCCCGTGACGGGCGAAGCGGTAGCCCAGACCCCTGCCCTGCGGCCCGGTGCCTCCGATGACGGCGATGCGATAGCTCATGACCGCGATCCTGCCAGGTGCCCACCGTGGACGGCAGGACGCCCGCACTGTGACACTATCGCTGTCACAGTGACGTCGAGACCACCGCAGGAGCCCCCATGAAGCTGTCCACGATGCTGATGTACGACGGCAACCCGCGAGCCGCCGCCGACCAGGTCGTCGACCTCGAGCGGGCCGGCCTCGACCTGGTGTGGGTCGCCGAGGCCTACGGCTTCGACTCCCCCACGCTGATGGGCTATCTGGCCGCCAAGACCGAGCGGGTCGAGATCGGCGCCGGCATCCTCAACGTCTTCTCGCGCACCCCCGGGGCGCTGCTGCAGACCGCCGCGGGCCTCGACAACGTCTCGGCCGGCCGCGCCGTCCTCGGCCTGGGCGCGTCCGGGCCGCAGGTCATCGAGGGCTTCCACGGCGTGCCCTACCGGCGGCCGCTGGGTCGCACCCGCGAGGTCATCGAGGTGGTGCGCCAGGGCCTGCGCCGCGAGCCCCTCGAGCACCAGGGCCGCGACATCACCCTGCCGCTGCCGGCCGACCAGGGCACCGGGCTGGGCAAGGCCCTCAAGCTGCTCACCAAGCCCGAGCGGGCCGACGTACCGATCTGGGTGGCCGCGCTCGGCGACAAGAACGTCGAGATGACCGCCGAGATCGCCGACGGCTGGCTGCCCCACCTGGTCTACCCCGAGAAGGTCGCCGAGACCTGGGGCGCGCCGCTGGCCGCCGGCAAGGCCAAGCGCTCGGCCGACCTCGGTCCCCTGCAGATGACCGGTGGCGGCATGCTCGCGATCGGCGAGGGCGAGGAGACCAAGGCGATGCTCGACTTCGCGCGCCCGCTGTTCGCCCTCTACGTCGGCGGTATGGGCGCCAAGGGCAAGAACTTCTACAACGACCTCGCCTGCCAGTACGGCTACGAGAAGGAGGCCACCGAGATCCAGGACCTCTACCTCAGCGGCAAGAAGAAGGAGGCTGAGGCGCTGGTCCCGCTCGAGTGGCTCGAGGCCGCCAACCTGGTCGGCCCCCGGTCGTACGTCGCGGAGCGGGTCGAGGCCTTCCGCGAGGCCGGCATCACCCACCTCAACGTGATGCCCGCCTCCGCCGACCCCGCCGCCACCCTGGCCGAGCTGAAGGAGATCGTCGGCTGAGGCGCGCGACGCCGGGTCACTCCTGGGACGTGAGTGACCGGGTGATGACGGCGTTGGCGGCACGCTGGAAGCCGTGGACGACGGCCTCGAGGGTCAGCCGGCGCAGCGTCGAGACGGTCTCCTCGAGGCGGCGGGCGTCCTCGGGCGAGGTCGACTGGCGGCGGTAGGGCTCGAGGACCTGCTCGTGCAGGATCGTGGTCAGCTCGTCGGCGAGGGCCTCCATGTGGCGCCGGATGGCCGCCTCGGCGAGCCCGAGGCTCTCGCGGGGCACGTCGACGTCGAGCAGGCCCAGCCCGACCGAGAGGTAGGGCATCACCCGCCAGCCGTCGTCGGTCTGCTCGATCGAGCCGAGGCTGGTGAGCAGCTCGAGGTCGGAGTCGGAGAGCCGGCGCCCGGCCTTCTCCTCCAGCGCGGCGCGGGAGAGCACCTCGGGCGGCTCGGAGGTCCACGAGGTGAGCATCGCGCGTTGCAGGGCGAGCTCCTCGACGCTCGCGTCGGCCGGGATCGAGCCGAGCACGCGCTCGGCGGCCTGCAGCGTGAAGCCGTGGTCCTGCAGCGCCCGGACCAGCTCGAGGCGCGCGAGGTGCACGGGGCCGTAGTAGGCGACGCGGCCGATCCGCTCGGGCGGCGGGACGAGGCCCAGGCTCGCGTAGTAGCGCGTGGTGCGCACCGTCGTACCGACGGCCGCGGCCAGCTCGTCGATCGTCAGCTGGTCCTGACCGGGGGCTACGCTCATGAGGATGACAGTAGTACTGTCACACCAGAATTGGCACACCAGCACTGGCGACTCCTGGAGGACAACGATGCCCGAGACCCCGTCGATCTACGAGCAGGAGCACGAGGACTTCCGTGCCACCGTGCGCGCCTTCCTCGAGAAGGAGGTCGTCCCCCACCACGACCAGTGGGAGAAGGACGGTCAGGTCAGCCGCGAGGTCTGGCGCAAGGCCGGCGAGATGGGGCTGCTCTGCTTCGACGCCGACGAGGAGTACGGCGGCGCCGGCATCCACGACTTCCGCTACAACGCGGTGGTCGCCGAGGAGATCAGCAAGGTCGGGGCGAGCGGACTCGGCTTCCCGGTCCACACCGACATCATCGTCCCCTACATCAGCAGCCTCGGCACGCCCGAGCAGAAGCAGCGCTGGCTGCCCGGCCTGGTCAGCGGCGAGCTCATCAGCTCCATCGCGATGACCGAGCCCGGCGCCGGCTCCGACCTGCAGGGCATCCGCACCAGCGCGATCGACAAGGGCGACCACTACGTCCTCAACGGGTCGAAGACCTTCATCTCCAACGGCATCATGAGCGACCTGGTCATCGTCGTGTGCCGCACCGACCCCGACGCCGGCCACCAGGGCATCAGCCTGGTCGTCGTCGAGCGCGGCATGGCCGGCTTCGAGCGCGGCCGCAACCTCGACAAGATGGGCATGAAGGCCCAGGACACCGCCGAGCTGTTCTTCGACAACGTCATGGTGCCCAAGGAGAACCTCCTCGGCGAGGAGGGCCAGGGCTTCATCTACCTGATGCAGAACCTCCCCCAGGAGCGCATCTCGATCGCCGCGATCGCGGTCGCCGCCATGGAGCACGTCATGGCCCTGTGCCTCGACTACGCCAAGGAGCGTCAGGCCTTCGGCAAGCCGATCGGCAGCTTCCAGCACAACCGCTTCATGCTCGCCGAGATGGCCACCGAGGTCTACATCGCCCGGCTGTTCGTCAACGACTGCATCATGAAGCTCAACAAGGGCGAGGTCGACCCCAGCCTGGCCTCGATGGCCAAGTGGTGGACCACCGAGCTGCAGAAGAAGTTCGTCGACCAGGGCGTCCAGCTGCACGGCGGCTACGGCTACATGTCGGAGTACCCGATCTCCAAGGCCTACGTCGACTCGCGCATCCAGACCATCTACGGCGGCACGACCGAGATCATGAAGGAGATCATCGGCCGCATGCTCGGCGTGTAGCTGTCTGGTCGCAGCTCCAGCTCCCTCGATCCGCCCACCCGCACCACCTGGTAGCGCTGCCGCCGGCCCGGTCGCGCGGGTGGTCCGGATCGGGGGTCCGCTGGACTGCTCCGTGCGCCCTGTGCTCGCCCCTGTGTGGGGCCCGGGCGCCTGTGCCACTCGAGTCCTCGCCCCGAGCCCTCGCCCCGAGTCCTCGCCACCCGCACCCGCTCGCGCTTGCGCGCCGACGGCTCGGCGGACGACCGGAAACCTTTCGTCGTGGTCGCGCGTTGGCCAGACTGTGTGACCTCGGCCACTTCACGTCCGCCCCTGCCCCACCCCAGGAGAGACATGCCCGACAACGCCCACGTCCTGTCCGAACGAGCCCGGGTCCAGGACCTGGTCGGCGGGCGCACCCTGCCGGCCGCCCTGGCCGACACGGTGGCGTCCGCGGGCGACCACCCGGCGTACTCCGACAAGCACCACGTGCCCGAGGGCGAGTCGTGGCGCACGCTGACCTGGGCGCAGACCCGCGACCTGGCGCTCGACCTGACCGGCGCGCTCCTCGAGCGCGGGGTGCTGCCGGGCGACACCGTCGCGATCATGATGTCCAACCGCATCGAGCACTTCGTCGCCGACATCGGGGCCGTGCACGCCGCCGCCACGCCGATGTCGATCTACAACACGCTGTCGGCCGAGCAGGTCGCCTACGTCGCCGGTGAGGCGCAGCCCAAGGTGGCGTTCCTCGAGACCGCCGACCACCTCGCGCGCTGGGAGAAGGCCCTGGGCCAGACCCCGAGCGTCACCACGGTCGTGCTGCTCGACGCCGCCGCACCCGCGGGCGACGCGCGCTTCACGACCTGGGCCGACTTCGTGGCGGCAGGGTCGGCGTACCGCGCCGCGCACGAGGCCGAGGTCGCGGCACGGGCAGGCGAGCTGACGCCCGACTCGCCGGCCACGATCCTCTACACGTCGGGCACCACCGGCAACCCCAAGGGCGTGGTGCTGACCCACTTCAACGTCCTCTACGAGGCCCAGTCCACGCTCGAGGCGGCCGGGCTGCACGAGCCGCAGGTCGGCGTCAGCTACCTCCCGCTGGCCCACATCGCCGAGCGGGTGCTCGGCCTGTACGGCCCGCAGATCCAGGGCAGCCACATGCACGCGATCGGCGACCCGTCGCAGCTGCTCGCGACCCTCGGCGAGGTGCACCCCACGGCGTTCTTCGGGGTGCCGCGGGTCTGGGAGAAGATCAAGACCGGCATCTCCGCCAAGCTCGCCGCCGATCCCGACCCGGCCAACCGGACGATGGTCGAGGACGCCATGGCCGCCGGTCTCGCGTGGGTCTCGGCCCAGGAGGTCGGTGGGGTGATGACCCCCGAGATCGAGCAGGCGTACGCCGACGCGGAGGCCGCCATCCTCGGCTTCCTCAAGCTGCTCCTCGGCCTCGACCAGGTCACCTGGGCCGGCTCGGCCGCGGCGCCCATGCCGATCGAGGTCGCCCGGTTCATGGCCGGGCTCGGGCTCAAGGTCTTCGACGTCTACGGCATGACCGAGACCTGCGGCGCCATCACCGCCAACGGCCCGGCCGCCTTCCGGCTCGGCACCGTCGGGCGGCCGACGCCGGGCATGGAGGTCAAGCTCGCCGACGACGGCGAGATCCTCGTGCGCGGACCGGTCGTCACCCCCGGCTACCACCGCCAGCCCGAGGCCACCGCCGCGCTCATCGACAAGGACGGCTGGGTCCACACCGGCGACATCGGCACCCTCGACGGCGACGGCTTCTTCGCCGTCGTCGACCGCAAGAAGGAGCTGATCATCACCTCCGCGGGCAAGAACATCGCGCCGTCCAACATCGAGAACTACCTCAAGGAGTCCCCGATCATCGGCCACGCCATGGCCGTCGGCGACGGGCGCCCCTACGTCGTGGCGATCCTGACCCTCGACGGCGAGGTCGCCCCGGTGATCGCGACCTCGATGGGCATCGAGTTCGGCGACCTCGCCGAGCTGGCCCAGCACCCGCAGATCCTGGCAATGGCCCAGGCCGCCGTCGACGCCGCCAACGAGCGACTGTCACGGCCCGAGCAGGTCAAGGCGTTCGAGCTGCTGCCGACCGAGTGGACGGCCGAGTCCGAGGAGCTGACGCCCACGCTCAAACTCAAGCGGCGGGTCGTCAACACCAAGTACTCCGACGTCCTCGACCGGCTCTACGGCTGACCACCACCGATAGTCGTGGACCTTCTGCACGCGTGCGAAACGTCCACGACTATCGAGGGGTCGGGCCGCTAGCGTCGTCGACGTGAGCGACAGCGACTACCTGCGGTTCAACCGGGCCCAGTGGGACGAGCGCGCGCCCGCGCACGCGGCGTCCCCCGACTACGCCCTCGACCGGTTCCGTGAGGACCCGGCGTACCTCTCCGACGTGGTGCGCTTCGACCTGCCTCGCCTGGGCAGCGTCGCGGGCCTGCGCGGCGTGCACCTGCAGTGCCACATCGGCACCGACACCGTCTCGTTGGCGCGCTTGGGCGCGCGGATGACGGGCCTCGACTTCAGCGCGGCGTCGGTGGCGCAGGCGCGCGAGCTGGCCGCCGCGTGCGGGGCCGATGTCGAGTTCGTCGAGTCCGACGTCTACGCCGCCGCCGATGTGCTGCCCGAGGGCGCCTTCGACCTGGTCTTCACCGGGATCGGCGCACTGTGCTGGATCCCGTCGGTGGCGCGGTGGGCCGACGTGGTCGCCCGGCTGCTCGCACCCGGCGGCCGGCTGTTCCTGCGCGAGGGGCACCCGATGCTGTGGGCCCTCGGCGACCCGCGCCCCGACGGCCTGGTGACCGTGGAGCACCCCTACGTCGAGCGCGCCGAGCCGACGGTGTGGGACGAGCCCGGCACCTACGTCGAGACCGACCACGAGTTCGAGCACACCGTCACCCATGAGTGGAACCACGGCTTGGGCCAGATCTTCACCGCGCTCACCGCCGCCGGCCTGCAGGTCACCTCGTTGGAGGAGCACGACAGCGCCCCGTGGAACCCCCTGGGCGACTACTGCGAGCCCGCCGGGCACGAGGGTGAGTTCCGGCTGCGGGACCGGCCGTGGCGGGTGCCGTTCACCTACACGCTGCAGGCGGTCAAGGGCTGAGTCAGGAGCCGACCTGTGCGGCGTACTCGTCACGCAGGCGGCCCTTGACCATCTTGCCGGTCGGGGTGCGAGGCAGCTCGTCGCGGAAGTAGATCTCGCGCGGCACCTTGAAGTGCGCGATGCGGTCGCGCGCGTAGGCCGTCAGCTCGGCGGCCAGCGCCTCGTCGGGCTCGACCCCGGGCGTGGGCTGGACGAACGCGACGACCCGCTCCCCCATCTCGTCGTCGGGCACGCCCAGCACGGCGATGTCGAGGACGGCGGGGTGCAGCGAGAAGAGGTCCTCGACCTCCTGCGGGTAGATGTTGACGCCGCCGCTGATGATCATGAAGGCCTGGCGGTCGGTGAGGTAGAGGTAGCCGTCGTCATCGAGGTAGCCGAGGTCGCCGACCGTGGTCCAGTTGGGGTGCTGGGGGTGCTGGGTGGACGCGGTCTTCTCCGGGTCGTTGTGGTACTCGAACGAGGCGCCCTCGAACTCCTCGCGCTCGAAGTAGATCGTGCCGACCGACCCGACGGGCACCTCGGCGCCGTCCTCGCCGCAGATGCGGGGCCTGCCGATCAGCGGCACCCCGACCGAGCCGGGGTGGGCCAGCCACTGGGCGCTGTCGATCATGGTGCCGCCGTTGGCCTCGGTGGAGGCGTAGTACTCGTTGATGATCGGGCCCAGCCACTCGATCATGCGGTGCTTGACCTCGACCGGGCACGGCGCGGCCGCGTGCACGACGCAGAGCAGCGACGACACGTCGTACGACGCCCGCACCGACTCGTCGAGCTTGAGCAGCCGCACGAACATCGTCGGGACCATCTGGGTGTGGGTGACGCGGTGCTCCTGGACCGCGGCCAGGAAGGCCTCGGGCTCGAACCTCTCCATCATCACCAGGGTGCCGCCGAGGGCGTGGATCACGCCGCCGAAGCGCAGCGGCGCCGCGTGGTAGACCGGCGCCGGCGACAGGTAGACCGTCGAGGTGTCGAAGCCGTAGAGACCGCCGAAGATGGCGACGTACTTGTAGCCGGGCTCGTCGACCGCGTAGTCGGGCAGGGGCAGCTTGATGCCCTTGGGGCGACCGGTCGTGCCGGAGGAGTAGAGCAGGTCGTCGCCGTGGGGCTGCGCCGGCAGCGGGTCGTTGCCCGCGCCGGCCAGCGCGGCCTCGTAGTCGCCGTACCCGTCGAGCCGGCCGCCGTAGGCCAGCCTCTCGGCGACGTCGACGTCGAGGGCGGCGACGAGGTCGGACTTGGCGGCCGACACCACGAGGGCCTTGGCCCCGCAGTCGCGCACGATGTAGGACACCTCGTCGGCGCTGAGGTGGTGGTTGACGGCGGTGATGTAGAGACCCGAGCGCAGCGCGGCCCAGTAGACCTCGTAGGTCTCGGGGGTGTTGTCGCTGACCATCGCCACGACGTCGCCCTGCCGCAGCCCGGCGGCGCGCAGCCGGTTGGCCAGGCGCAGGCTGCGGTCGTCGAGCTCGGTGTAGGTCAGGGTGCGTCCGGAGCCGGCCATCACCAGCGCGGGCTTGTCGGGGTGGGTCTGGGCCCAGGTACCGGGGTACATGTCACGACTCTGTCAGCCCGCCCGTCGGTGGACCAGAGATGAATTCGTCCCCGGACCCCGGTCCGTCCGGGAAATCCCTGATGCCGAGTGTCCCCCGTACCTGAGAGGGTCGTGACCATGCACCGTCAGATCGCCGGCCGGCTGACCGGCCGTGTCACCAAGTGGGTTGTCCTCGTGGTCTCGCTGGTCGCCATGGCGACGTGCGCGCCCTACTTCGAGAAGCTCGCCGACGTCCAGGACAACGACTCGACTTCCTGGCTGCCGGGCAACGCCGAGTCGACCCGCGCCTACGAGCTGCTCGCCGACTTCGGTGACCCCGAGGCGATCACCACGGCCGTGGTCTACGAGAAGCCCGCCGGCTTCGACGAGGCCGACGTCACCGCCCTGCAGGAGCAGGCGACGCAGATCGCCACCATCAAGGGCGTGATCGGTCAGGTCGACCCGCCCCGCCTCTCCGATGACCGCCAGGCGGCGGTGATCGAGGTGACCGTCAGCTACGGCGGCGACACCTTCCTCGAGATGCCCAAGGCTGCCGACCGGATCCGTGAGATCGCCGAGTCGGGTCCGCAGGACGACGTCTACGTCGCCGGCTTCGGCGGCCTGGTCGCCGACCAGGCCGAGGTGTTCAGTGGCTCCGACGTCAACCTGCTCCTGATCACCCTCGGCATCGTCATCCTGATCCTGCTGGTCACCTACCGCAGCCCGATCATGTGGGTCCTGCCGATCTTCTCCTCCATGGTCGCGCTGGCCGTCTCCAACGCGGTCGTCTACTTCCTCGCCAAGGAGGCCGGGCTGACCGTCAACGGGCAGAGCGCGTTCATCCTCACGGTGCTCGTGGTGGGGGCGGGCACCGACTACGCACTGCTCCTCGTCGCGCGCTATCGCGAGGAACTGCGCCGGCACGCCGACCGTCACGAGGCCATGGCCGTGGCCCTGCACCGGGCTGCTCCGGCCATCATCGCCAGCGCGGCCACCGTGGCCCTGGGGCTGTTGTGCCTGACCCTGGCCGAGATGAACTCGACCGCGGGTCTCGGGCCCGTCCTCGCCGTCGGGGTCGTCGTGACCCTGCTGGTGATGGTCACGACCCTGCCGGCGCTGCTGGTGATCTTCGGGCGCTGGATCTTCTGGCCCAAGCGTCCCCTGGAAGGCTCCCACGAGCCGACCACGACCGGCGTCTGGGCCCGGGTCGGCTCGGCCATCGCCCCTCGCCCGCGACTGGTGTGGGTGGGCACCGCGGGGCTGCTCCTGGTGGCGTGCCTGGGCCTGTTCACCCTCGACAACCGCGGCCTGTCCGGCGAGGAGTCGTTCGTCGGGTCCGACGAGGTCGAGTCCCTGGTCGGCGATCAGGTCGCGGTCGACCACGGCCTGAGCGACAACTCCAACCCGCTGCTGGTCGTCGCCCGAGCCGACCAGGCGGAGGCCGTGACGGCTGCTGTCGGCGCCGTCGACGGCGTCACGGGCGTCGCCCCCGCCGGGGAGGCCGACGGCCGGGTGCTGCTGGCCGCCTCGATCAACGGCGACCCCTACGCGCAGGCCGCCTTCGACATCGTCAAGAAGGTCCGCACGGCCGTTGACGACGTCCCGGGCGACGAGGTGCTCGTCGGTGGCAACTCCGCGGTGGGCCTCGACATCGCCGACGCCTCCGCGCGCGACAACTTCGTCGTGACCCCCGTGGTGCTGCTGGTCGTGCTGCTCGTGCTCATGGTGCTGCTGCGCTCACTGGCCGCGCCCCTGCTGCTCATCGGCACGGTGGTCCTGTCCTTCGGAGCGGCCCTCGGGCTCTCGTCGCTGATCTTCACGCAGGTCCTGGGCTACGAGGCCACCGATGCGGCGTTCCCGTTGTTCGCCTTCGTGTTCCTGGTGGCACTCGGGATCGACTACAACATCTTCCTGATGACCCGCGTGCGGGAGGAGTCGGCCAAGCACGGCACCCGCAAGGGCTCGCTGATCGCGCTGTCCGCGACCGGCGGGGTGATCACCTCGGCCGGCCTGGTGCTCGCAGCGACGTTCGCCGCCCTCGGCACCCTCCCGTTGGTCTTCGCCCTGCAGATCGGCATCGCGGTCGCGCTCGGGGTGCTGCTCGACACGATGATCGTGCGCTCGATCCTCGTCACGGCCCTCAACCTCGACCTGGGCGCCAAGATCTGGTGGCCGAGCCGCCTCGACCCCGACGACCGGCCGCTGACCCGCGACGACCTCGACCGCGCGCTCGACGAGCCCTCCGGCGAGGGTCGGCCCACCCCGCAGTCCGCCGGGGTCTGACCCGGCGACGGTCGATCAGCACGTGGGCCGGGGAACACCGCCGGGCGACATGCGCTTACCGTTCTCGTGATGAATGACACGCCGACCCCGCAGCAGGTACGCCGCGCGCTCGCGCGGGCCGAGCGCGGTGCTGCCCTCGACGTGGCGGAGGCGACCGTCCTGCTGGCCGCCACCGGCGACGACCTCGACCGGCTGACCGCCGCCGCGGCCCGGGTCCGCGACGCGGGCCTGGTCGCCGCGGGGCGTCCAGGCGTGGTGACCTACTCCCCCAAGGTCTTCATCCCGGTCACCAAGCTGTGTCGCGACCGCTGCCACTACTGCACCTTCGTCGAGACCCCGGGCCACGCCGCCCGCGAGGGCCGCGAGCCGTTCCTGTCGCCCGACGAGATCCTCGAGATCGCCTCGCAGGGCGCGGCGCTGGGCTGCCTCGAGGCCCTGTTCACCCTGGGCGACCGGCCCGAGGACCGCTGGCCCGAGGCCCGCGAGTGGCTCGACTCGCAGGGCTACGACTCCACGCTCGCCTACGTGCGGGCCATGGCGGTGCGGGTGCTCGAGGAGACCGGCCTGCTGCCCCACCTCAACCCCGGCGTCATGTCGTGGGAGGAGATGAACCGCCTCAAGCCGGTCAGCCCGTCGATGGGCATGATGCTCGAGACCACCTCGCGTCGGCTCCACGAGACCAGGGGCGAGGCCCACTTCGGCTCCCCCGACAAGGACCCCGCCGTGCGGCTGCGCGTCCTCGAGGACGCCGGGCGCCTGTCGATCCCCTTCACCACCGGGCTGCTGGTCGGCATCGGCGAGACGCTGGTCGAGCGGGCCGAGACGATCTTCGCCCTGCGCAAGGTCTCCACCCAGTTCGGCTCCGTGCAGGAGGTGATCGTCCAGAACTTCCGGGCCAAGCCCGACACCGCGATGCGCCACACCGACGACCTCGACCTCGACGACTTCCGCGCCGCGATCGCCGTGACCCGCCTGGTCCTCGGCCCCAAGGCGCGCCTGCAGGCCCCGCCCAACCTCGTCGACCTCGCCGAGTGCCGGGCGCTGCTCGGTGCCGGCGTCGACGACTGGGGCGGGGTCTCCCCACTCACCCCCGACCACGTCAACCCCGAGCGCCCCTGGCCCAGCCTCGAGCGGCTCCGGTCGATCACGGCCGAGTGCGGCTTCGACCTGCAGGCCCGGCTCACCGTGCACCCCGAGTACGTGCGCGCCGGCGAGCCGTGGCTCGACCCGCGCGTCTCGGGCCACGTCGCGGCCCTCGCCACCGACGAGGGCCTGGCCGTGCCCGGCGTACGACCGGTGGGCCGGCCGTGGCAGGAGCCCGACGGCGGGTTCGAGTCCGTCGGGCGCACCGACCTGCACGCGGCCATCGACGCCGACGGACCCGACGGGGGCCGCACCGACGACCGGCGCTCGGACTTCGACGACGTCTACGGCGACTGGGGCCAGGTCAAGGACGCCGCGGCCGGCACGTCCCTGCTCGACGGCGCGCCGTCGGTGCTCCACGCCGAGGGGCGCGACGCCCTGGCCGCCGCCGAGGCCGACCCGGGCCACCTGTCCGACGAGCACGCGCTGACCCTGATGACCGCCGAGGGGGCGCTGCTCGACCAGGTCACAGCCCTGGCCGACGCGCTGCGCCGCGAGGTCGTCGGCGACGACGTGACCTACGTCGTCAACCGCAACATCAACTTCACCAACGTCTGCTACGTCGGCTGCCGGTTCTGCGCGTTCGCCCAGCGGCGTACCGACGCCGACGCCTACACCCTGTCCCTCGACGAGGTCGCCGACCGGGCCGCGGAGGCCTGGGACCTCGGCGCCACCGAGGTCTGCATGCAGGGCGGGATCGACCCCGAGCTGCCCGCCGACGCCTACTTCGAGCTCGTCGGCGCGGTCAAGCAGCGCGTGCCCGACATGCACGTGCACGCCTTCTCGCCCATGGAGGTCGTCAACGGCACCGCCCGCACCGGGCTCTCGGTGGAGGACTTCCTCGTCAAGGCCCGCGAGGCCGGGCTCGGCTCGCTGCCCGGCACCGCCGCCGAGATCCTCGACGACGAGGTGCGGTGGGTCCTCACCAAGGGCAAGCTGCCGGCCCGCACGTGGATCGACATCGTGAGCACCGCTCACCGGGTCGGCATCCCCACGACCTCGACGATGATGTACGGCCACGTCGACAACCCGCGGCACTGGGTCGGCCACCTGCGGGTGCTGTCGCGGATCCAGGACGAGACCGGTGGCTTCACCGAGTTCGTGCCGTTGCCGTTCGTGCACACCAGCGCCCCCATCTACCTGGCCGGCGTCGCCCGCCCCGGCCCCACGCTGCGCGACAACCTCGCCGTGCACGCGATGGCGCGGATCCTGCTGCACGGTCGCATCGACAACATCCAGACCTCCTGGGTCAAGCTCGGCGTCGAGGGCACCCGCGCCATGCTGACCGCCGGCTGCAACGACGTCGGCGGCACGCTGATGGAGGAGACCATCTCCCGCATGGCCGGCAGCGAGCACGGCTCCGCCAAGACCGTCGCCGAGCTCGAGGCGATCGGCGCCGGGATCGGTCGCCCGGTGCGCGAGCGCACCACGCTCTACGGCGTCCCCGCCCCCCGCTGACCCGGACGCGCGGGGGTCCCCGGGCCGGCGCGCTCCATCCCCAGGTGTACGCCAGTGCGGGTGAAGCGACCCCCACCGCACCGCGGAAGGGTGGAAGTCGCCCGAGATCCGGGCCGGCCCCACCCCCACTACCGGGGCCACCAGCAGTCAGGAGCAACACCCATGGGCTTCCTTCTTTGGATCCTTGCCGTCATCCTCGTCGTCGTCGGCGTCGTCCAGCTCATCCAGGGGCAGATCCTCTTCGGGATCGTCCTGATCGTCGTCGGCCTGGCCATCGGCCCGGGCGGCTACAGCATCTTCAACAGCCGCAAGGGAAGCCGGGTCTGACCCCTGCCGGCGCCCCTCGAGGGGCGCCGGCACCCACGGCGTACGAGGGCACTCCCAGCGGGGGTGCCCTCGTGGCGTGTCCGGGGCCGGCCGCAGGCCGGGACCGGTCAGCGGCCGGGCTCGAGCACGACCTCGACCTCGAACCCCTCGGAGCTCTCGAGGTAGAGCGCCACGTGCTCCTCACCGCCGGCGTGCGGGTAGCGGTCGGCGTAGAGCTCGTGCCAGCCGTGGGCCGTCGACTCCGCACGCAGCCGATCGAGCAGGGCCCGCGCATCGACGGTCAGGGCCAGGTGGTTGACCCCGGGACGCAGCCGGTCGTGAGGCTCGTCGACCTGGTCGGGCGACCGCTCGAGGAAGAGGTAGGTGCCGTCAGGGTGGCACCACGACGACCCCGCCGCGTCGACCTCCCACTCGAGCTCGCCGAGCAACCAACCCCACTCGTCGGCCGCCACGGCCGCGTCGGACACCCACAGGTCGACATGGTGGATCGCTCGTCCCATGGCCCCACCCTAGGAAACCCCAGGGTCGACGACCTTCGGCCCTCGGCGCGGCCGCGGTCGGCTACTACGGTGGGGCCATGACCGAGTCCGAGAGCAGCGACGAGTACGGCACCTACAGCACCGACGACAGCGACCAGCTGACCGGTGAGGACACGCTGGGCGACGGTGGCGGTACCGACGTGGTCGACGAGCTCGACCGCGGCTACTCCCCGCCGGAGCGCTGGTCGGCGGCCGAGGGCTTCGGCAACACCCCCTACGAGGAGTCGATCGGCGAGAGCTTCGAGCAGCGCCTCGCGCAGGAGGAGGCCGAGCCCGACGTCGACCTGCCCGCCCCCGACGAGCAGTCCGAGTCGGCCGTCGACGACGGCCAGGTCGGCCGGGTGCGCGCCGGCCGGCTGGTCGCCCCCGACCATGGGTTCGGCGAGGACACCGAGAAGGACCTCATCGGCATCGACGTCGGCATCGATGGCGCGGCCGCCTCGGCCGAGGAGGCCGCCATGCACATCGTCGACGAGGACGACCACGTCTTCGACGAGGACGACGACCTCGACGACCTCGACGACCTCGACGACTGACGATCTCTCTCGCGGCCAGAACGAGAACACGTTCTACTTCCCTGCTCTAGGCTGCGTGCGTACGCTTCTCCATCGTCACCGCCTTCCAACCGGCCGACCACCTCGTTCCCCTGGCCCGCGCGGCCGACGAGCTCGGCTACCACGCGATCTCCGTGCCCGACCACGTCGTCGACCTGGAGGAGCTGAGCACGCCGTACCCCTACACGCCCGACGGCGCACGACGCTGGGACATCGAGGCCGAGTGGCCCGACCCCTGGGTGCTCATCGGGGCCCTGTCGGCGGTCACGACCCGGGTGCGCTTCTTCACCTCCGTCTACGTCGCCGCGCTGCGCAACCCGTTCCAGGTCGCCAAGTCCGTCGGTACGGCGGCCGTGCTGTCGGGCGGTCGCGTGTCGCTGGGCGTGGGCATCGGCTGGTGCCGTGACGAGTTCGACCTGCTCGGCGCCGACTTCAGCACCCGCGGGCGGCGTACCGACGAGGGTCTGGCGCTGATGAGGGCGCTGTGGGAACCCGGGTGGACCGAGTTCGAGGGCGAGTTCTACTCCGCGCCCCGCCTGCAGATGAACCCCTCGCCGCCGTCGCAGGTGCCGATCCTGGTCGGCGGCCTGTCGGAGGTCGCGTTCCGGCGCGCCGTGCGCCACGAGGGCTGGGTCGGCGACATCTACACCGTCGAGGAGGCCTGCGGGCACGCCGCCCGCCTGCGCGAGCTGCGCGCCGAGGCGGGTCGGGCCGACGAGCCGTTTGAGATCATCACCGCGCTCTCCGACGCGTTCCTGCCCGGACAGTTCGCGACCGCCCGCGACGCCGGCGTCACCGAGGTCTGGACGATGCCGTGGGCCTACTACAGCGGCGTCGACGCGACCCTGGAGCAGAAGCTCGACGGCATGCGGCGCTTCGCCGACGACGTGATGGCGCCGGCGCAGCGCTGACCGGCGCTAGGAGAACAGGTCGACGAGGACCCGCGGGGACGGGCGGCTGTGGGTCGTCTCGGGCAGCGGCAGGTCCGGGTACTGCGCCTGGAACTCGGCCTCGGTCAGGCTGACCGACTGCTTGTCCTGATCGTCCTTGGGCCCGCAGTTGCGGATGTCGTCGAGGGGGTCGACGGTCTTGTCGGCGCTGACGTAGACGACCAGGTCGCCGGGGTCGGGCGTGGGACCGCCGCTGAAGGCGTCGACGCAGAAGATGCGATCGTAGACCCCGTCGTTGCGGAGCACGAACAGGTCGGCCCCCTCCTCGCCGAAGACGACGTCGATGCCGTCGCCGGGGTAGATCACGTCGTCGCCGGCGTCACCGGTGGTGTTGATGCCGCCGCCCGTCGCCGGGAACCCGGTGCACCCGTTGTCCTCGGTCTTCGGCGTGGGTGACAGACCGAACCCCGGACACGAGTCGTCGCCAGGGCCGGCGTCGATGAAGTCGGCGCCCTCGTCCCCGTCGAGCTGGTCGGTTCCGTCGCCGCCGTAGACCCGGTCGTCGCCGGGGCCGCCCTGGACGTAGTCGTCACCGAGCTCGCCGTAGACCCGGTCGTTGCCGGTGGCGCCCTGAAGGGTGTCGGCGCCGTCGCCGCCGGTCACCAGGTCGTTGCCGCCGTCGCCGTTGAGGACCCGGTCGTCGCCGGCCTCGCCCTTGATGGTGTCGTTGCCGTCCTGGCCCTTGGCCTGGTCGTCGCCGGGACCACCCAGCACCTTGTCGACCCCGTCACCGGCCCCGAGCACGTCGTTGCCGCTCCCGCCCGACACGAGGTCGTCGCCAATGCCGGCGTCGGTGGTGTCGTTGCCGTCCTCGCCGTAGACCCGGTCGTTGCCCGCGGCCGCCTTGAGCGAGTCGTTGCCGGGGCCGCCGTAGAGCTGGTCGGTGCCGTCGCCCGACACGACCTTGTCGTTGCCGTCGCCGAGCAGGACGTAGTCGTCGCCGAGCCCGGCGTCGACGTCGTCGTCGCCCGTGCTCGCATCGACGCGGTCGTTGCCCAGCCCCAGGTCAAGCCGGTCGTTGCCGGGCCCGCCGTTGACGGAGTCGTTGCCGCCGGCAGCGTCCACGGTGTCGTTGCCGCCCAGCGCGGTGACCTTGTCGTTGCCGCCGCGTGCCGTGATCGTGTCGGCCTGGGCCGTGCCCTTGATCGTGTTGGCGCCGGCGGTGCCGTCGATGACCTTCGCCTGCGCGACGGCGGGGACGGCGAGCAGCACGGCGGCGAGAGCGGTGGCGGCGATGCGGGCGTTCACGACGTCCTCCTGGCGTTCGCGGCGGTGGTCGGCAGTGGGAGGTCGGGGTAGCGGCGCTCGAACTGCACGGGGGTCAGCGACACGCGCTTGCAGCGGCGCAGCTCGTCCCTGCGGTCGATGCCGCCGACGTAGACCACGGTGCCGCCGGCGGCGCTGAGACCGGGCTCCGACGCGGCGTCGCGGCACGACAGCCGGTCGTAGGAGCCGTCGCGCACGGCCACGATCAGGTCGTCGCCCTCCTCGCCGAAGACGTTGTCGACGCCGTCGCCGGGGTAGATGACGTCGTCGCCCGCGTCGCCGGTCACGTTGATCGACCCGCCACGGGCGGGGAAGCCACGGCAGGCGGACCGGTCGACTCCCGGGCCGAAGCCCGGGCAGGAGTCGTCGCCGGGACCGGCGTCGATGAAGTCGTCACCCTTGTCGCCGTCGACCTGGTCGCGGCCGGGCCCGCCGAAGACCCGGTCGTTGCCGGGACCACCCTGCGGGTGGTCGTTGCCGGGGCCGCCGTCGATGCGGTCGTTGTTCTCGGCGCCGGCGAGCTCGTCGTTGCCGTCGCCGCCGTCGATGCGGTCGTTGTCGGGCCCGCCGTTGAGCACCCGGTCGTTGCCGGGGCCGCCGACGACCACGTCGTCGCCCTTGCCCCCGGTGACCGCGTCGTCGCCCTCGCCGCCGTCGATCCGGTCGGCGCCGTCGAAGCCGCTGACGACGTCGTCGCCGTCGCCACCGTCGACCAGGTCGCGACCGGCACCGGCCTCGACCTTGTCGTCACCGCCGAGGGCGGCCACCCGGTCGTTGCCCGACAGCGCGCGGATCGTGTCGCCCCGCCCGGTGCCGTTGACGGTGTCGTTGCCCAGGGTGCCCCTGATCGAGGCGGCCCCCGCGACGGACGGGACGAGGAGCACCACGGCCAGGACCGCGGCCGACGTCAGGAGGCGGGGCGCGACGGGAGGACGGGTGTGGCCGGGGGGGAGCACGAGATCGACGCTACGCGAATCCGCGGTCTCCCGCGGGCGAACGTGTCACCCGCGCGGGGATGGTGGGCGCACCGCCGCTGCGCGAGGCTGGGACGACATGAGTTCCGAGGGCTACTTCCTGCTGGCGGGCGTGTGCCTCCTCGGAGCCGTCGCCCTGCCGACCCTGCTGCACCGCTTCGCCGTCTCCCCCGCGATGGTGCTGCTGCTGACCGGGGTCGTGCTCGGCTTCACGCCGCTGACCGACTCGCTGGTGGTCTACGTCCCCGACGCCGACGACCGACTGGTGGTCGAGCACGTCACCGAGATCACCGTGATCGTCGCGCTGATGGGCGTGGGCCTGGCGATCGACCGGCCCCTCGACCTCCTGCACCCGTCGACCTGGCGACGCTGGTCGGCCACGTGGCGCCTGCTGGGGGTCGCGCTGCCGGTCACGATCGGCCTCGTCGCGCTCCTCGGCTGGGCGGCCTTCGGCCTCGCACCCGCGACGGCGCTGCTGCTGGGCGCCGTGCTGTCCCCCACCGACCCGGTGCTCGCCTCCGACGTGCAGGTCGGCGGGCCGGGGTCGTCGATCGCCGACGACGCGCCCGACGAGGTGCCCTACGCCGAGGACTCCACCACGGTCGACGAGGCCGGCGAGGTGCGCTTCGCCCTCACCTCCGAGGCCGGGCTCAACGACGGGCTCGCCTTCCCGTTCGTCCACCTCGCGGTGCTCGTGGTCGCGGGCGGCTCGTTCTGGGCCGGGGCCGGGCAGTGGCTCGGCTGGTACGTCGTGGGCAAGGTCGTCATCGGCGTCGTCGTCGGGGTGGCCCTGGGCCGCGGCCTCGGTGCGGTCGCCTTCCGCAGCCGGTCGGCCTCGTTGCGCCTGGCCGAGCAGGGCGAGCCGCTGCTGGCCCTGGCAGCCCTGCTGACGGCGTACGGCCTGACCGAGGTCGCGCACGGCTACGGGTTCTTGTCGGTCTTCGCCTGCGCGATGGCGCTGCGTGCAGCCGAGCACCGCCACGACTACCACCGCGCGATGCACGACGTCGTGCAACGGCTCGAGCGGCTCCTCACGCTGGTCGTGCTGCTCCTGCTGGGCGTCGCCCTGGCCTCGGGGCTGCTCCAGGACCTCGACTGGCGCGGGGTCACCGTCGGGGTCGCCCTGGTCCTGGTGATCCGTCCGGTCGTGGCGTGGGCGGCGCTGGCCGTGCTCCCCCGCCGCAACCCGCTGGCCGGCGGGCTCGGCACCCGGGGCCGCCTCGCCGTGGCGTTCTTCGGCATCCGCGGGGTCGGCAGCCTCTACTACATGGCGTGGGCGACCCACGAGGCCGACTTCCCCGACGCCGGGTGGGTGTGGGCGACCGTCGGCTTCACCGTCGCCTTCTCGGTGATGGTGCACGGCATCGCGGCCACCCCGGTGATGCGCCGGCTCGAGGACGAGACCACGGCGGTCTGAGAACGGCCCGGCAGGCACGTCACAGCGGTACGTTGGCCCCCATGACGTCCTCCCGGGCCCCGCTACGACTGGCCATCGTGGACGACTACGCGGTCGTGGTCGCCGGCGTCTCGGCCTTCCTCGCCGCGGAGCGCATCGACGTCGTCGAGATCGGGGCGTCGGTGCCGGTCATCACCGACGTCGACGTCGTCCTCTACGACACCTTCGGCCAGGTCCAAGGCACCGGCGTCGACCTCGAGGACTTCGTGCGCGACAGCGGCGCCAAGGTCGTCGTCTACAGCTGGAACCTCGACCCCCGCCTGATCCACCAGGCCATCGCGGCGGGCGCCCGGGGCTACCTGTCCAAGGTGCTCACCGGCCCGCAGGTCGTCGACGCCCTCGAGCGGGTCATGCGCGGCGAGGTCGTGGTGCGTGCCGGTGACATGGAGACCAGCGCCGACGGCGAGGGCGACTGGCCTGGACGCGAGGCCGGGCTGACGCCTCGTGAGGCCGAGGTCATCGCCCTGGTCACCCAGGGCCTGACCAACCAGGAGATCGCCGACCGCGTCTACCTCGGCATCAACACCATCAAGACCTACATCCGCACCGCCTACCGCAAGATGGACGTCACCCGGCGCTCGCAGGCGGTGCTGTGGGGCATCGCCCACGGCTTCCAGCCCGACACGCTGCGCAGCATCGACCCGGCGCTGCTCGTCCGCCCGGCCACTCCTTCTCGTACGCCGGTCCCCTGACCCGACCTGCGTGCTCCTGGCGCTGCCCGGTGCCCGTCCGGGCGCGCTCAGCCCCGCCGCACCCGGACCGTGACCACCACGGCCTTGCGGCGCTGCTGCTGGTCGACGTAGACCGCCCTGACCCGGTGGGGCCCGGGCCGCAGGCCCTCGACCCGGAGCACGTTGCGCCCGCTGGCCGCCACCCGCGCCGTGCTCACGACCTGCCCACGAGACCGCAGCAGCACCCGGCCCCGCGGCCGGGTCCCGTCGCTCCTGGTGACGGTGGTGCGGACCCGGACCACCCCACCGGCAAGGTAGCTGCGCCGGACCGACCTGGCCCGCAAGGTGGTGCGCACGACCGCGGCCGGGGTCGCTCCGTAGTCGCCGCCACGCAGCAGCACCGCGGCGTAGGCCGTCTGGCCCAGGCGGTTGGGGTGGTACCACAACGAGGTGTTGGTGCCGTCGCCCGCCTGGTTGACCCACCGGTCGAGGTTGCCCACCGGTGTGGTGGCGTCCGGCTCGTGCCCGGCGAACGCCTCCGTGACGCCCCCGACGAAGACCATCTGACCGGGGTGCCCGACGTTGGCGTCGGCCGGGACGCTCGCGAGCGCGGCGGTGCCGTCGTCGATCAGCGAGCGCACCGCGTCGCCGGCGGCGTACGGCGGCACCCCGACGGCCGTGTAGCCGTTGTCGAGCTGGAGGTAGGGGTAGCCCAGCTGCACGATCCTGGCGTCGTCGCGCAGGCCGGCCGCGCGCAGGCCGGCGACGTCGTCGAGCAGCTGCTGCTTGATCTGCGGCAGCAGGGAGCGGGCGGTGTCGATGGTGCCCTGGCAGCCGGGACCGGACTTGAGGATGAAGCACTGGGTGACGATGTCGGTGAACCCGGCGTCGTTGCCGCCCATCGTGAAGAGCACCAGGTCGGTGCCCGCGGTGACGAACTGCGCCTGGGGCCGGAGCCGGCGGGTGCAGTCGTAGTCGATCGTGGCGTCGTCGACCGCGGTGGCGTGATAGGTCCAGAACTCCTCGCGCGGGAAGCGCCGGGTGTTGCAGAGGTCCTGCGCGGCGAGGTAGGCGTCGGCCTGGGCGAGCGTGGTCACGCCGTCCTTGTTGTCGGTCGAGCTGCTGGCGGTGTCCATCTCGCGCGGCGCGACGATGTCGACTGCCGTGCCCCCGCTGCAGGCGTGGTTGGCGAGATGGACGGTCCGGCCCTGGCTGCGCAGGGCGGCGGCGTACTTCTCGGCCCAGCCGACACGGCTGCGGTAGCAGTCGGCGGGGCCGTAGGTCTGCGGCTGGCCGGCGTCGTCGGTCGCGCCGTTGCCGGCCGAGTAGGAGTCGCCGAGCACCACGATGTCGAGCGGCGGCGCCGGGGCGGTCACGCGAGCCGGCGCGGTGGCGGGCGCGGTGGCGGGCGCGGCGACGGCCGTCGGCCCCGCCGGGGCCAGGAGCGCGGTGCCCGCGACCAGGGTGGCGACGAGCACCAGGACCGGTGTGTGACGCAGCGAGGCGACTCGCACGATGAACCCTCTCTGAGCAGTAGATGTCAGGAGGGTTAACGCGGCCTGTCGCAGGAGGCTACGGGCGGGTGCGGGCGAGACTCACTCCCACTCGATGGTGCCCGGCGGCTTGCTGGTGATGTCGATGGTGACCCGGTTGACCTCGGCGACCTCGTTGGTGATGCGGGTGGAGATGCGCTCCATGAGCTCGTAGGGCAGCCGGGCCCAGTCAGCGGTCATGGCGTCCTCGGAGGTCACCGGTCGCAGCACGACGGGGTGGCCGTAGGTGCGGCCGTCGCCCTGCACGCCGACCGAGCGGACGTCGGCCAGCAGCACGACCGGCATCTGCCAGATGTCGCGGTCGAGCCCGGCGCGGGTGAGCTCCTCGCGGGCGATGGCGTCGGCCTGGCGCAGCAGGTCGAGGCGCTCGCGGGTGACCTCGCCGATGATCCGGATGCCGAGCCCGGGGCCGGGGAACGGCTGGCGCCACACCATCGTCGACGGCAGGCCGAGCTGCTCGCCCACGGCGCGCACCTCGTCCTTGAACAGCGTGCGCAGCGGCTCGATGAGCTCGAAGTCGAGGTCGTCGGGCAGCCCGCCGACGTTGTGGTGGCTCTTGATGTTGGAGGCACCCGCTCCCCCACCGGACTCGACGACGTCGGGGTAGAGCGTGCCCTGCACGAGGTAGGCCGTCTCGGCGCCGGCGTCGAGGTCGCCGAAGACCCGCGCCTCGGCGGCCTCGAAGGTGCGGATGAACTCCCGCCCGATGATCTTGCGCTTCTCCTCGGGGTCGCGGACCCCGGCGAGCGCGTCGAGGAACTGGTCGGCGGCGTCGACGACCTCGAGGACGTCGAAGACCTCCTCGAAGTCGTGGCGCACCTGCTCGGTCTCGCCCTGGCGCATCATCCCGTGGTCGACGTAGACGCAGGTGAGCCGATCGCCGATCGCGCGCTGCACGATCGCCGCGGCCACGGCGGAGTCGACACCGCCCGAGAGCGCGCAGATGGCGCGCCCCTCGCCGACCTGGGCGCGGATGTGCTCGACCTGCTCCTCGACGATGTTGAGCATCGTCCAGGTCTGCCGGCAGCCGGCGATGTCGTGCAGGAAGTGCTCGAGGACGGCCTGGCCGTGCTCGGTGTGGAGGACCTCAGGGTGCCACTGGACCCCGGCCATCCGGCGCTCGAGCGACTCGAAGGCCGCCACCGGGGTGCCGGCGGTGGCGGCCAGCACCTCGAAGCCCGAGGGAGCAGCGACGACGCAGTCGCCGTGCGACATCCACACCGAGTGGGCCACGGGGACGTCGGCCAGCAGCGTGCCGGGCGTGGAGACGGTGACGGGGGTGCGGCCGTACTCGCGCGCACCGGTCGCGGCGACCTCGCCGCCCAGGCCCTGGGCCATCAGCTGGAAGCCGTAGCACATGCCGAACACGGGCACCCCGGCCTCGAAGATCGAGGCGTCGACGCCCGGCGCCCCCTCGGCGTACACCGAGGACGGGCCGCCGGACAGGATGATCGCCTTGGGGCGGCGGGCCAGCATCTCGGCGACCGGCACGTGGTGGGGCACGATCTCGGAGTAGACCCGCGCCTCGCGCACGCGGCGCGCGATCAGCTGGGCGTACTGGGCGCCGAAGTCGACCACCAGGACCAGGTCGTGCTCGGTGGTCGACGTGCCGGCCGACGTGGGATTCTCGGGCGCCGTCATGGCCGCACTGTATCGAGCGCCGGCGCCGCCTAGACTCGCGCCCGTGCCTGCACCCACCTTCCTCTGCATCGGCGTGCAGAAGGGCGGCACCACCTGGCTGGCCAGGGCCGTCGGTCAGCACCCCCAGGTGGCCACCGGCAGCCGCAAGGAGCTGCAGTTCTTCAACCACCGCGAGGCCTACGACCGGGGGCTGGAGTGGTACGAGGGTCAGTTCCGCGCCCGCCGCCGGACCCGGGCGATCGGGGAGTTCACCCCCAACTACTGGTGGACCGAGGGCACCACGACGGCCAACAACTACCTCGGCTCGGCCGGCCGCGTCGCCGAGGCCTACCCCGACCTGCAGCTCGTCGTGTGCCTGCGCCACCCCGTCGACCGGGCCGTCAGTGCCTACTTCCACCACATGAAGGCCGGGCGCTACCCGCCGTCGGTCGGGCTGCTCGAGGCGGTCGAGCGCTATCCCGACGTCCGCGAGTTCGGCGACTACGGCACTCAGCTCGGCGCCTGGCTCGAGCACTTCCCGCTCGAGCGGTTCCTGTTCCTCGTCTACGAGGACGACATCCGCCCCGACCACGCCAAGCTGCCGACGCTGCGCCGGGTCTTCGAGCACCTCGGGGTGCGCCCCGGCTTCGAGCCGGTCGACCTGGGCCTGGCCCGCAACGAACGGGGCTCCCACTTCGACCTGCGCCTCAAGCACGCCCCGCCCCGCACCCAGCGGGTGATGCGCGCGCTCCCCGCGCCCGTACGCCGCTGGTCACGGTGGGACATCGAGATCGCCGAGGCCGACCGGGCCACCCTGGCCGCGCACTACCGCCCCGAGATCGCCCGGCTCGAGGAGCTCCTCGGCCGGTCGATGCCCTGGGACCTCGGCGCGCCGCGTCCGTCACGCAGGTAACTGACTGTGCAAGGCACACCCAGGTCGGTAGAGCGCCCGGGGTGTACGACGAACAGTCAGTGACATGCGCTGCTCGGCCTCGGCGACGGCGGCGATCCAAAAAGCACTCAGCCCCGCCGGGGAGGGAGGGTGGCGGGGCTGTGCGCGTCCACGCGGATGTTGGACATCACACGGACTGTGAACCCGGCCCTTCGGGAGGGAGCATGTATCGCCGGGTTCGATGGCTTAACGAGCCGGGTGCGGGCGGGTTACGCCCGGTCCGAAAACTTTCTGCAAGAGTGCCCCACTGGTCTGGACCAGGACCTCAGGAGACGCTCACGATCGGCAGCCGCAGGGCACCGGACGCCGTCGGCGGGACCGCCGGGTGGCGCGGGGTGACCGGGGCTATCCGCTCGTAGTCGGCACCCAGGGCCGGGCGGGGGTCGGCCTCGCCCTTGTTGGGCCACAGCGCCATCGCCCGCTCGGCCTGGGCCGTGATCGTCAGCGAGGGGTTGACGCCGAGGTTGGCCGAGATGGCCGAGCCGTCGGCGACGTGGAGGCCGGGGTAGCCGAAGACCCGCTGGTAGGGGTCGACGACCCCGGTCTCGGGCGAGGTGCCGATGGCGCAGCCGCCGATGAAGTGGGCGGTCAGCGGCATGTTGAACGGCTCACCGATGTTGCCGCCGGGGATGCCGCCCAGGATGCCGGCGATGCGGCGTACGGCGTCGTTGGCGGCCGGGATCCAGGTCGGGTTGGGCGCACCGTGGCCCTGCTTGGAGGTCATCCGCCACCCGAGCGCGCCCTTCTTGCCGTAGGTCGTGATCGAGTTGTCGAGGCTCTGCATCACCAGCGCGATCACGGTGCGCTCCGACCAGTGCTTGAGGTCGTAGAAGTCCAGCAGGCTGCCCTTCTGCTTCCACATCTCCTTGGCCCACTTGCGCACGCGCGGCACGTCGCCGTCGCCGTCGGTGAGGACGGTCTGCAGCATCGCCATCGTGTTGAAGCCCTTGCCGTAGCGGCACGGCTCGATGTGGGTGTGCTCGTCGGGGTGGAAGCTGGAGGTGATCGCCACGCCGTAGGTGTAGTCGGTCGTGTCGCTCTTGGGCGCGATGGCGCCGAGGATCGACTCGGAGTTGGTGCGCGACAAGAAGCCGAGCCGGTCGGACAGACGCGGCAGGTGCCCCTCGTCCTTCATCCGGTGCAACAGCTTCTGGGTGCCGAGCGCGGCGGCCGCCATGACGACGTGCTCGGCGGTGATGACCCGGGTGTTCTTGCCGGTGGCGCGCTTGGCCTTGGTGTACTTGACCCGGACGTCGTAGCCGCCGCCCTCGCGCGGGTTGATGCGGGTGACCGTGGTCAGCGGGAGGACCTTCGCGCCGCGCTTCTCGGCGAGGTAGAGGTAGTTCTTGACCAGGGTGTTCTTGGCGTTGTGGCGACAGCCCGACATGCACTCGCCGCAGTTGAGGCAGGCGTTGCGCGCCGGGCCCTCGCCGCCGAAGAAGGGGTCCTCAACCTGCTCGCCCGGCGCGGCCTCGGGGCCGCCGAAGAACACGCCGACCGGGGTCGGGTGGAAGGTCTCGCCGACGCCCATGTCGGTCGCGACCTTCTCCATCACGTCGTCGGCGGGGGTGCGCACCGGGTTGTCGACCACGCCGAGCATCCGCTTGGCCTGGTCGTAGTAGGGCGCGAGCTCGTCCTTCCAGTCGGTGATGCCGGACCACTGCGGGTCCTTGTAGAACTGGTCGAGCGGCTCGTAGAGGGTGTTGGCGTAGACCAGCGAGCCGCCGCCCACGCCGGCACCGGCGACGATGAGGGTGTCGCGCAGCGCGTCGATGCGCTGGATGCCGTAGCACCCGAGCGCGGGCGCCCACAGGTAGCGCTTGAGGTCGAAGGTGCCGGAGGCGAAGTCCTTGTCCTCGAAGCGAGGGCCGGCCTCGACGACGCCGACCTTGTAGCCCTTCTCGGTCAGCCGCAGGGCGGCGACGGAGCCACCGAAGCCGGAGCCGATCACCAACACGTCGAAGTCGTAGTCCATGTCCCTGTCCTTGTCCCTGGTCACACCGGTGGTCGAGCTGGTCGAGCTGGTCGAGCTGGTCGAGCTGGTCGAGCTGGTCGAGCCCATCAGGCCCGTCCGAGCTTCTTCATGAGGCGGAGGTTGGCGGTCATCACCTTGGCGTAGGTCTCGTCGGACATGCCGAGCATCGGCGCGAACCGGACGAGCCGCTGCGTGGCGACCGACTGCGACTCCGTGTAGCGGTGGACGCCCTCCGCGCCCTGGCGGCGTCCCATGCCCGACTCGCGCATGCCGCCCATCGGGGAGTCGATGCTGGCGAACGTCGCCCCGAAGGCCTCGTTGATGTTGACGGTGCCGCACTTGATCTCGCGGGCGACCGAGCGGGCGCGGTGGCCGTCCTGGCTGTAGATCGACGCGTTGAGGCCGTACTCGCCGTCGTTGGCGCGGGCCACGGCGTCGGTCTCGTCGTGGAAGCGGTAGAGCGACACGACCGGGCCGAAGGTCTCGTGGCCGAAGCAGGTCATGTCGGGCGTGACGCCCTCGAGGATCGTCGGCTCGTAGTAGAAGGGCCCGAGATCGGGCCGCGCCCGGCCGCCGACGAGCACCCGGGCGCCCTTCGCGACGGCGTCGTCGACGTGGGCGACGACGGTGTCGAGCTGATCCTGGCTGATCAGGGAGCCCATGTCGTTGTCCCAGTCGAGGGTGGCCCCGAGGGTCATCGCCTGGGTCCGGGCGACGAACCGCTCGACGAACCGGTCGTAGACCTGGTCGGCGACGAACATCCGCTCGGTCGAGACGCAGAGCTGGCCCGCGTTGGAGAATGACGCGCGCACGGCGCCCTCGGCCGCCTTCTCGAGGTCGGCGTCACGCAGCACGAGCAGGGGGTTCTTGCCGCCGAGCTCGAGCGAGCAGCCGATCAGCCGCTCGGCGCACTGGGCGGCGATGATCTTGCCGGTGGCGGTCGAGCCGGTGAAGCAGACGTAGTCGGACCGCGAGATGATCGGGCCGCCGAGCTCGCGCCCGGGCCCGGCGACGACCTGCCAGAGGTCCTTCGGGAAGCCGGCCTCGTCGAGCAGGCGGGCGCCGAGCAGGGCGGTGAGCATCGTCTGCGCGTCGGGCTTGGTCACCACGGCGTTGCCGGCGAGCAGGGCGGGCAGCCCGTCGCACAGCGCCATCGTGAACGGGTAGTTCCACGGCGAGATGATGCCGACGACGCCCTTGGGCACGTGGTTGACCTCGACCCGGGTCAGGCCGGGCACCACGCCGAGCCGGCGCCTGGTGTCGAGGTGACGATGGGCGGTGCGCGCGTAGTAGCGGGCCGTGAGCGCGATGTGGAGGGCCTCGTCGAAGGCGTGCTTGCGGGCCTTGCCCGACTCGAGCACGACCAGGTCGATGATCTCGTCCTGCCGGTCGAGCACGAGGTCGTGCAGGCGCAGCAGCATCGCGGCCCGCTCGTCGAGCGGGGTGCGGGCCCACACGGCCTGGGCCCGTCGGGCCCGGGCGAAGGCGTCGGCGACGTCGTCGTCACCGGACTGCGGGACGTGCGCGAGCGGGGCGCCGTCGAGCGGGCTGTGCACGGCGACCGTGCGGCCGGTGGTGGCCACGAGCCGCGCGGTGAGGCCGGCGACGTAGTCGGGCTCGAGAGCGTAGGCCGCCGTCGGGTCGTGCTCGGGATCGGCCGGGCCCTGCGCCAACGGAGGTCCACCTGCGGGCGTCGGGTTCTGAGGGGCGACCATAAGTACCGAGAGTATGTGACCGGGGTCTCCACGGCTACCGATCGGTCACGATGTGGCGCTTTACACATCATGGTCGCGTGTCAACCGCGGGTGGGGTCGGCCTGGTCGGCTGCGGTCGGGGTCTCGAGACGGTCGCGGGCGACCACCTCGACCACCGCGGGGTGACGGTCGCGGGCGGTGCTAGGTGGCCGGCGCCTCGAGGTAGATCGACTTGAGCTCGGTGTACTGGCCCAGGCCCTCCGGTCCGAACTCGCGACCCAGCCCGGAGGCCTTGTAGCCGCCGAACGGCGCGGCGAAGTCCATCGTGTAGGTGTTGACGCCGTAGGTGCCGGTGCGCACGCGGCGGGCCACGTCGAGGCCGGCGGTCGGGTCGCCGGTCCAGACCGTGCCGGCCAGCCCGTAGTCGGAGTCGTTGGCGATCCGGACGGCGTCGTCGACGTCGTCGTAGGCGATCACCGACAGCACGGGGCCGAAGATCTCCTCCTGGGCGATGCGCATCCGGTTGTCGACGTCGGCGAAGACGGTGGGCCGGACGTACCAGCCGCGGTCGAGGCCGTCGGGCATGCCGTTGCCGCCGACGACCACGCGGGCGCCCTCCTCCTGGCCGATGGCGATGTACTTCTCCACGCGCTCCTGCTGGCGCTGGGCGACCATGGGCCCGATCTCGGTGGCGGGGTCCATCGGGTCGCCGACCTGCATCGTGCCGACCGCCTCGGCGAGGGCGTCGACCACGGCGTCGTAGTTGGCGCGGCTGGCCAGGATGCGGGTCTGGGCCACGCAGGCCTGCCCGGAGTTCATCAGGGCGGTGAACTTCAGGCCCTCGATCGCGGTGGTCAGGTCGGCGTCGTCGAGCACGATGGCGGCGGACTTGCCGCCCAGCTCGAGGCTGACCCGCTTGAGCTGGGTGCCGCAGACGGCGGCGATCCTGCGGCCGGCGTCGGTCGAGCCGGTGAACGCGACCTTGTCGACGCCCGGGTGGGCCACGAGGTGCTCGCCGACCTCGCGGCCACCGGCGACGATGTTGACCACGCCGGCCGGCACCCCGGCCTCGTGCAGCAGCTCGGCCATCAGGTAGCAGTCGAGCGGGGTCTCGGGCGCGGGCTTGACGACCACGGTGCAGCCGGCGAGCAGCGCCGGGACGACCTTGGACATGATCGTGAACTGCGGGACGTTCCACGGCGGGATGGCAGCGACGACGCCCACCGGCTCTCGGCGTACGAGGACCGGGGTGCCGAGGACGCCGGTCCGGGACTCCTCCCACGGGTAGTCGCGCGCGATCGTCAGGAACGCCTCGATCTGCATCCACGGCGCGGGCGACTGGGCCAGGTTGGAGAACGACGTCGGCGAGCCCATCTCGGTGGTGATGAGGTCGGCCATCTCGGCCAGTCGGCCGGCGTAGAGACCGGAGAAGGTCTGCACGACGTCGATCCGTTCCTGCGGCGTGAGCCGGGGCCATGGCCCGTGGTCGAAGGCGCGCCGGGCTGCGGCGACCGCGGCATCGATGTCGGCGGTGGTGCCCTCCGGCACGGTCGCGACCACCTCCTCGGTGTGGGGCGAGACGACCTGGAGGGTCTGGCCCGTGGCGGGGGCCGCCCAGCCGCCGTCGATGAAGAAGGTGTCGCGGTCGAGGGTCATGGTCGTCTCCGTCAGGGTCGGGTGGGCTGATGTGGTCTCGACGCTCGCTTCGCTCGCACCTCGACCACCGTCGTGGTCAGGGGGCGAGGGTGAACCAGTCGGCGAAGCCGGAGGGGTCGTGGCGGCCGAGCGCGCCGTGCTCGAACAGGCCCCAGCCCTCCTGGGCGTCGCCCCCTCCCTCACGGCACAGGGCACGGCCGACGTGGTCGATCACCCCGAACATGACGCGCCCGGCGACGTCGGGGGCGCTGACGTCGTAGGTGACGCGCTCGGTGAACCCGGCGCCCTTCCAGACGCCGTGGCTCCAGTCGGGGTCGCCGCCGTAGCCACCCCCGACGTGCAGGGGAACGGCGAGCCGCGACTCGACCTCGACGACCAGCGGCGTGCCGGTGGGCGTGGTGCACGTGAGGGTCGCGCCGGTCGGGACCCGGGTGCCCGAGGTGTAGCGCACGCTCACGTGCGGCCAGCCCAGCTGCTCGACGCGACCGTCCTTCCAGACCCGGTGGCAGTCGTTGAGCGAGCGGTAGCCGTCGGGCTCCTCCTGCACGATGAGGCACAGCATGAAGTCGTCGAAGCGCATCGGCACGTAGAGCCACCACATGCCCTCGAACTCCGGCGTGGCCGGCGCGCCCGCGGGTGGCGCCTCCCCCACCGGCCGGATGCCCCACGACCGGTCGCGGCTGCCGACCCAGCGGTCGGGGGTGACCTCGAGGTCGGTGCCGTCGACGCTGATCACGCCCTCCCAGGAGCCGACCTGGGCGAAGCGCTGGGCGTCGAGGGTGACCCGCGAGCCGGCCCGCATCACGTGCGGCACCTCCTGCAGCGCCGGGAAGGACCCCTGCCAGGTGAGGTCGGCCGCGATGCCCTCGGTCTCCTCGAGCACCATCCGCACCCGCTGCAGCGGCTCGAGCACCTCGAGCCGGTAGGGGCCGACGTGCTGGTTCATCCGGTCGTCGTCGATCGGGTCGCCGAGGTGGAGCGCCGTCTGCTCGTCGCCGCGACGCAGCAGGAAGAACGCGTCCTTGGTGCCGAGGTTGGGGTAGTAGCCGTGCCCGAAGATCGCGAAGACGTCGCCGGTGCGGTCGTGGGCGTTGAAGTAGGACCGGTCGTAGAAGTTGCGGTCCGACGAGGCCGCCCACGTGACCGGCAGCGGCGCCTGGTGGATCGGGTACTCGTCGAGGGCGCTCAGGCCGTGCGTGCTCGGCAGCCGGGAGGCCACGTCAGGCCCCCGCCCGCTCGAGGATCGACTCCATGAGCAGCTTGTGGTGCATCAGGGTCTCGATGTCGTCGGGGCGCTCGATCTCGCCGAAGTGGATCGAGCGGGCCCCGGTGCGCATGAAGACGATGCACCACTGCACGGCGTTGTAGAGGTGGAACCAGGTCAGGTCGCCCAGCGTGACGCCGGTGAGCTCCTCGTAGGTCGCGGTCACGTCGCCCTCGTAGAGGAAGTCGGGCATGCCCGGCATCCCCATCACGCCGGTGATGGACTCGAAGACCATGTGGGCGAAGACCATCCACGACACGTCGAGCTCGCGGGGGCCGATGGTGGCCATCTCCCAGTCGAGGACGGCGACCGGCGCGAAGTCGCGGTAGATCACGTTGCCGATCCGGCTGTCGCCCCAGCACAGCACCACGTCGCCGCTGCCGGCGGCCTCGGCCTCGGGCAGGTGGGCCTCGAGCCAGTCGAGCCCGCGCTCGGTCAGCGGCGAGCGGCCGATGTCGGCGACCGCGAAGTCGTACCAGGCCCGGGTGCGCGCGAGGTTGCGGGCGAGCGGGGTGTCGCCGGGCTGCTGCGGGTCGAGGCTCTGCTGGTTCAAGAAGGCGAAGGTCCGCTGGGCGTCGGGGATGGCGTGCAGATCGGCGACGACCTTGACCGTGGCGTCCTGGAGGCGGCGCTGCTCGGCGGGGGTGGCGTCGTGGAGCCAGTTGTCGCCGAAGTTGTAGGGCAGCACGTCCTGCGGGATGACGCCCTCGACGCGGTCCATCAGGAAGAACGGGGTGCCCAGCACCTCGCCCGTCGGCTCCATGAACCCCACCGTCGGCACCGGCACGTCGCTGAGCTCGGCGACCAGGCGCATGGCGTCGTACTGATCCTGCAGCGCGTAGGTCGGGAACACCGGGAAGTCCTGCGGCGCCGGGGCGACGCGGGCGACGTACGGGCGGGTGGCGCGGGAGCCGTCCTCGTCGGTCCAGGTGGCGTCGAGCACCAACGTCTCGGAGCTCATCCCGTTGGCGTCGATCCCCGAGAGCAGCGCGACCTCGGGCTCGGCCCCCGCCGGCAGCAGCGTCGCGAGCCAGTCGGCCAGCCGGCGCGGCACCGTCGTGGCGTCGCGGCTCGACCGCTGCATCTTGAGGTCGGCGGCGGGGGGTGTGGCGTGGGTCACCTTCGGAAGTCTCAGTGGAACACGTTCTAGTTGTCAATGAGCGCGGCCGGTGAGGACGCGTCGACCACGCCACCGCGCCGGTCCAGCCCAGCACCGCTTGAGGAATCGGGGGGCAGCGGGCCCGGATGATTGACTTCGGCGCGTGTCCCTCGGTCTTGGTCCCGCCGCTCGCACACACATCCCGGCCGACCCACCGGCCGGCTCACCGGCCGCCGGTCCCGTCGGCCCTGGGTCGCACCGCTCGCTGTGGGCGACGGCCGCCCTGGTCCTCACCCTGGTCCTCGGCGTCCTGGTGGCGGCCGTGGCCGACCAGCAGGCCCACTCGTCGGAGTCCGCGACGTCGACCGGCCAGGTGCACGTCGACAACGCGATCGTCTTCCTCGTCGACGACATGCCCGACTTCAGCTGCGCGGACGCCGACCTCTACCTGCCGCAGAGCAGCCCGTGGCTGCGCGAGCAGGGCACCTGCTTCGAGTCGGCCACGACCTCCACGCCCGTCTGCTGCCCGGCTCGCGCCCAGATCCAGACCGGCCAGCTCGCCCACAACAACCGGGTGGTGAGCCAGACCGCGGCTCGCAACCTCGACCCCCACGACACCGTGCAGCACGACCTCGCGCTCCGCGGCATCGACACCTACGGCCTGGGCAAGAACCTCAACGGCATCGACGCGAGCGAGTACTACGGCCCCGACGCCCGCGACAACGGCTTCTCACACTTCAACTTCTGGAACTCCTACCGCGGCGCCCCCGGCGCCTTCAAGCTCTACGACGAGCAGGGCCAGCAGTACACGCCGACCGACGGCCTGAGCACCACCGAGACCAACGGCGCCTACCTCGACGCCTACCTCGACGACCAGCTCGCCTCCGGGGAGCCGTTCTTCGTCTACGACGCCTTCTTCGCCCCGCACAAGCAGGGCGTCGGCGCCACCGCCGCCGACCTGCCCTACGTCTCGCCGGAGCACGCCCAGTCCCCCGTGCCGCCCTTCCGCTACGCCCCGGAGGGCCCGGGCCGCGACAAGCTCCGGATCTTCCAGGGCGCGCGGTTCTCGCGGGCCTACTACGAGCGGCTCTACACCGCGCGGGTGCGGGCGCTCTACGACGTCGACGAGCAGGTGGCCGCGACGTTCCAGCGCCTCGAGGACGCCGGCGTGCTCGACGAGACCGCCGTCATCTTCACCAGCGACAACGGCTACACCGACCGCGGCCAGGACAACTGGGAGGGCAAGTCGATCCCCTACCCGGCCGCCACCAACATCCCGATGCTGGCGTGGTTCCCCGGGCGGGCGCCGGCGGTAGACACCAAGCCGGTCGCGCTGGTCGACGTCGCCCCCACCCTCTACGACGTGCTCGGCGTCGAGCCCGGCCACCTCCTCGACGGCCACTCGCTGCTCAGCGACCACCGTCGCGACTACGTCTACGCCGAGTTCTACAACGAGGACAGCGGCCCGTCGCGCCGCGAGTCCGGCCCGCTGACCTCCCACCTGCGCTCGTGGCGCGTGGTCAAGCAGGGCCGCCAGGCCTACGTCGAGTGGTACGACGACGACCGCGAGGTCGCCTTCCGCGAGTTCTACCAGGACCCGGGGATGCTCAAGAACCTCCTGTCGCCCGTGCACGCGCGCGAGCGGCCGTCGGCCGCCACGATCGATCGCTTCCGGGCCCTGCTGCGCCGCTTCGGCACCTGCCAGGGCACCCAGGAGCAGGGCAGCCCGCAGCCCTGCCCGTGACCTGCGGCCGGGCGACCTCAGGTCGGGGTCAGGTCGGGGTCAGCACCGCGTGGCTGGTCACCGCGCGCGCGACCACCCGGCCGTCCTGGTGGACCTCGGCCTCGGCGGAGGCGATCCGGCGCCCGGCGCCGACGCAGCGGGCCGTGCAGACCAGGGTGCTGCCGGGCAGGGCGGCGCGCACGTACTGCACGGTGAGCTGCACGTGCGGGGCCGGCGTACCGGCGGGCACGCGGGCGTGGACCGCCCAGCCGGTCGCGGAGTCGAGCAGCGCACTGAGGTAGCCGCCGTGCAGGATGCCGCCGCCGTTGCAGTGCTCGGCGCGCGGGTCGGCCTCGATGACCGCACCCTCGTCGTCGGCCCGCACCAGGCGGAAGCCGAGCAGCCGGGAGAACGGGCCCGGGCCCGTGGAGTCGGGCCGGGAGTCGGGCCGCGTGTCGGGCCGCGTGTCGGGCCGGTCTGCAGAGGTCACCGGGTGACGGTACTGCTCTTGCGCCAAGATATGAATCGCGGTTCACTTCATCAGTGGCCTACCGCCGTACCCCCGCCGTGCAGGAGCGGCTCGACGCGACCCGCGCCGCGATCGTGGCCGCCGCGCACGCCCTGGTCGCCGAGCGCGGGTACGCCGGGTGCTCGGTCGCGCTGGTCGCCTCCGGTGCCGGTGTCGCCACCGGCACCGTCTACCGGCACTTCCCCGACAAGGGCGCCCTCTTCGCCGAGGTCTTCCGCGCCGCGACCCAGCGCGAGGTCGACGCCGTGGCGGCGTCCGCCGCCAAGCCGGGCACGGTCGCTGCGCGGATCGAGGTCAGCGTCGAGACCTTCGCGCGCCGCGCGCTGAAGGCCCCGCGCCTGGCCTACGCCCTCATCGCCGAGCCGGTCGACCCGCAGGTCGAGGCCGAGCGGCTCACCTACCGTCGTGCCTACCGCGGGATCTTCGCGGCCCTGGTCGCCGACGCGGTCGCCGCAGGCGACCTGCCGGCCCAGGACCCCGAGGTCTCGGCCGCCGCCGTCGTCGGCGCGATGGCCGAGGCGCTCGTCGTCCCCCTGCACGCAGGCGTCGCCTCGCAGCGCGTCGTGCCCGAGCTGACCGCTTTCATCACCCGATCGATCGGAGCCACCCCATGAGCACCACCCACGAGGTCACCAACCAGGTCCCGCCGCTGGTCGGCCACGACACCGCGCACGACCCGGCACTGCTCGCCGCCGTCGAGCGCGAGGGGGCCGGCTGGGCGCTCGACGAGATCCACGCGCTGGGGCGTCTCGCGGGCACCGAGGAGGCACAGGAGTGGGGGCGCCTGGCCGAGCGGGTGCCGCCGGTGCTGCGCACCCACGACCGCTACGGCCACCGCATCGACGCGGTCGACTACGTCCCGGCCTACCACCAGCTGATGACCACGGCGGTCGAGCACGGGCTGCACGGCGCCCCTTGGGCCGACGACCGTCCGGGTGCCCACGTCGCCCGCGCCGCCAAGTTCCTGGCCTGGAACGTCGACGCGGGCCACGGCTGCCCGATCTCGATGACCTACGCGGTGGTCCCGGCGTTGCGGGCCGCACCCGACCTCGCGGCGACGTACGAGCCGCTGCTGACCTCGCGCACCTACGAGCCCGGGCTGCGTCCCCCCACCGGCAAGGCGGGCCTGATCGCCGGCATGTCGATGACCGAGAAGCAGGGCGGCTCCGACGTGCGCGCCAACACCACGCGCGCCGTGCCGCAGCCCGACGGGTCGTGGCGGCTGACCGGGCACAAGTGGTTCACCTCCGCGCCGATGAGCGACCTGTTCCTGGCCCTCGCGCAGACCGAGGGCGGGCTGTCGTGCTTCCTGGTGCCGCGGGTGCTGCCCGACGGCGCGCTCAACCCGATGCGGCTGATGCGCCTGAAGGACAAGCTCGGCAACAGGTCCAACGCCTCCTCCGAGATCGAGTACGACGACGCCGCGGCCTGGCTCGTCGGCGAGGAGGGCCGTGGGGTGCGGACGATCGTCGAGATGGTCAACATGACCCGCCTCGACTGCACCCTCGGCACCGCCTCGGGCATGCGCCTGGCCACGGTGCTCGCCACCCACCACGCGCGGCACCGCTCGGCGTTCGGCAAGCACCTGGTCGACCAGCCCGCGATGAAGAACGTGCTCGCCGACCTCGTCGTGGAGTCCGAGGCCGCCACCACCGTGGCGATGCGGCTGGCCGGGGCGACCGACCGGGCGGTGCGCGGCGACCTCGAGGAGGCGTCGTTCCGGCGCCTGGCCCTCGCGGTCTCGAAGTACTGGGTCTGCAAGCGCGGACCGGTCCACGCCGGCGAGGCGATGGAGTGCCTGGGCGGCAACGGCTACGTCGAGGAGTCGGGCCTGCCGCGCATCTACCGCGAGCTGCCGCTGCTCTCGATCTGGGAGGGCTCCGGCAACGTCGCCGCGCTCGACGCCCTGCGCGCCATGGGTCGTGAGCCCGAGTCGGTCGAGCGGTTCTTCACCGAGGTCGAGCTCGCCGCCGGCGCCGACCACCGCCTCGACGACGCGATCGCGCTGGTCAAGAAGGAGCTCTCCGACGGTGCCGAGCTCGAGCTGCGCGCCCGCCGGATCGTCGAGCAGCTCGCACTCGTGCTGCAGGGCTCGCTGCTCGTGCAGCACGCGCCGCACGCCGTGGCCGACGCGTTCTGCGCCTCGCGGCTGGCCCGGGACTGGGGTGGCGCGCTCGGCACGCTGCCGCCCGGGCTCGACCTCGACGCGATCGTCGAGCGGGCCCACGTCGACTGAGGTCGTCTCGCCGTGGTCACAACGGCGCGGCAGGTCTAGCGTGGTCAGGGACGCGCACGGGGGCACGTCTCGACCTGAGGAGCACCATGCCGACCACTGTCGTCGCAACCGACGCCACCGGCTGAGTGACCGGTGCGCGTCCTGTTCTCCTCGACGTCGGGACTCGGCCACGTCTACCCCCTGGTGCCGCTGGCGCGTGCCCTCCTCGACGGCGGGCACGACGTGCTGTGGGCCGTCGGTGCGGACGCGCGTGCTGCGGTGGAGGCCTGCGGCGTGCCCACCGTCGTCTGCGGAGGAGCACGCGACGTCCTGGGCGCGATCCGCGCCGACGTGTTCAGCGTGGCCAAGCGCCTACCGCCGCCCGAGCAGGCCGCCTACCTCTTCCCGCGGTGGTTCGGCGGCCAGGTTCCGTCGATGGTCGACGGCCTGCTGCCGCTGGCCCACGACTGGCGGCCCGACCTGCTCGTCCACGAACAGGCCGAGCTCGCCTCCCCGCTCGTGGCAGCGGTGGTCGGTGTCGCGTCGGTGACCACGGCGTTCGGCGGCCACGTGCCCGCCGCCTTCGTGGCGGCCGCGGGCGAGCGTCTCGCGCCGCTGTGGGCCGCGCACGGCCTCACGGTGCCGCCGTACGCCGGGTGCTACGGCTCGCTCTACCTCGACATCTGCCCGCCGTCGGTCCAGACCGTGCCCGGCGACCACGTGCCGCACCGCCAGCCGCTGCGGCCGGTCGCGATGACCGGGCCACCGCCGTCGGCGACGCCTGACTACTTCGCGGCCGTCGACCGCCCACTGGTCTACCTCACCCTCGGCACGGTGCGTCACGACGCGAGCGTGCTCCGCGCGGCCGTCGCCGCGACCGCAGCCCTCCCGGTTCGGGTGCTGGTCGCGCTCGGCCCCGGTGGCGACGCGTCCGCGCTGGGCGAGGTCCCCGCACACGTGCGCGTCGAGCAGTGGGTGCACCAGCCACAGGTGCTCGAGCACGCTGCCGTCGTGGTCTCGCACGGGGGGTCGGGCACGTTCCTCGGCGCCCTCGCCCAGGGCCTTCCCCAGCTCTGCCTGCCCCAAGCCGCCGACCAGTTCCGCAACGCCGAGGGCGGTGTGCGCAGCGGCGCTGCCCTCGCGCTGCGGCCATCCGAGACGGACGTGAAGGCCGTGCGTGCGGCGGTCGAACGGCTGCTCGCGGAGCCGTCGTTCTCGACGGCCGCGACGGTGGTGGCCGACGAGATCGCAGCCATGCCCTCGCCGGCCGAGGTGGTCGAGGTGCTGGAGGCCCGCTTCGGCTCGGCCCCTACGATCGAGCCGTGACCGCAACCCTCGTCGCGAAGGACCTGTCCGGCGGGCACGGCCACCGCGTGCTGTTCGAGGGGCTCGACCTCACCGTCGCCCCGGGCGACGTCGTCGGCGTCGTCGGCGCCAACGGGGCCGGCAAGTCCACGTTGCTGCGCCTGCTCGCGGGCCAGGCCACGCCGTTGGACGGCACCGTGACCACCGCGCCCAGCGACGCGTTCGTCGGGTGGTTGCCGCAGGAGCACGAGCGGGTCGCGGGCGAGAGCGTCGCGGCCTACCTCGCCCGGCGTACCGGCGCGGCGGAGGCGACCGAGGCGATGGAGTCGACCGCGGCCGCCCTCGGGTCGGGCGTGCCCGGCGCCGACGACGCCTACGCCGTGGCGTTCGACCGCTGGATGGCCAGCGGCGCCGCCGACCTCGAGGACCGCACCGGGTCGGTGCTGGCCGACCTCGGCCTCGACGTCGGGCCCGACGCGCTGATGACGTCGCTCTCGGGCGGGCAGGCCGCGCGGGTGGCGCTGGCGGCGCTGCTGCTCAGCCGCTTCGACGTCGTGCTGCTCGACGAGCCGACCAACGACCTCGACCTCGACGGGCTGGCCCGGCTCGAGACGTTCGTGCAGGGGCTGCGCGGCGGCGTCGTGCTCGTGTCGCACGACCGCGAGTTCCTGGCGCGCTGCGTGACCCGCATCGTCGAGCTCGACCTCGCCCAGCACCAGGTGAGCGTCTACGACGGGGGCTACGACGCCTTCCTCGAGGAGCGCGAGGTCGCCCGACGCCACGCCCGCGAGGCCTACGAGGAGTACGCCGACACCCGCGCCGACCTCGTCTCGCGGGCGCGCACGCAGCGCGAGTGGAGCTCGCAGGGCGTGCGCAACGCGATGAGGAAGAGCCCCGACAACGACAAGATCCGCCGCAAGGCCGCGACCGAGTCGTCGGAGAAGCAGGCGCAGAAGGTGCGTCAGATGGAGTCGCGGATCGCCCGGCTCGACGAGGTCGAGGAGCCGCGCAAGGAGTGGGTGCTGCAGTTCGACATCGCCGCCGCACCGCGCTCGAGCTCGGTCGTGGCGACCCTCAACGAGGCGACCCGTCGGCTCGGCGACTTCACGCTCGGCCCGGTGTCGCTGCAGGTCAACGCGCGCGAGCGGATCGGCATCACCGGTCCCAACGGCGCCGGCAAGACGACCCTGCTGCGGCTGCTGCTCGGCGACGACCGTCCCGACACGGGCACGGCCGCCCTCGGGTCGTCGGTCGCGGTCGGCGTCATCGACCAGGCCCGCACCGGACTGGCCGACGACCAGCCGCTGGGCGAGGCCTTCGAGGCCGTCGTACCCGAGTGGACACAGGCCGAGGTGCGCACCCTGCTGGCCAAGTTCGGGCTCAAGGCCGACCAGGTCGCCAGCCTCGTCGGCCGGCTCTCCCCCGGTGAGCGCACCCGCGCCGCCATGGCGCTGCTGCAGGCCCGCGGCGTCAACCTGCTCGTGCTCGACGAGCCCACCAACCACCTCGACCTGCCCGCCATCGAGCAGCTCGAGCAGGCGCTGGAGTCCTACGACGGTGCGCTGCTGCTGGTCTCCCACGACCGGCGCCTGCTCGAGAACGTGCGCCTCGACCAGCGCTGGGAGGTCGACGCGGGCCGGGTCGCGGCGCGGCACGGGACCTAGGTCCCGAACGGGCCGGGTCGAACGGCCCGACTCCGGTCGTTTCGCACCCGGCGACGCCCACGAAATCTACGGTGGGAGCCCCGAGGATCGACCGAAGGGCAGCCATGCGCACCAGGACGAGGGCCGACCGGCCCGCACGGTCTGCGGAACGCGACGAGGTCGTCGCCGTCCTCGGTCGTGCGGGTGACCACCCGCTCATGCGCTCGTTCCCCCAGGGTGCGTTGTTCGCCTTCGACCACGACCTGCGTTACCTCTGCGCGGGCGGTCAGGGGCTCGCCGACGTAGGTCTGTCGCGCGAGATGCTCGAGGGCAGGACGCTCTTCGAGGCCTTCCCCGACGAAACGGCGGCCGTGATCGAGCCGCAGTACCGCACCGCGCTGAGCGGGGACTCGACGGCCCGCGACATCGCCTACGAGGGGCGGACCTACTCCCAGCGACTCGCCCCGGTGCGCGACGACATGGGGCACGTGGTCGCGGGTCTCGGGGTATGCGTCGACGTGACCGAGGCGCGCCGGGCCGAGCACGCCCTGCGGGTGTCGGTCCAGCAGAACCGGCTGACGTTCGAGCACGCCCCGATCGGCATAGCGATCGTCGAGCTCGACGGCACCTGGCGCGAGGTGAATCCGGCCGTCACCCGGTTCACCGAGTACACCGAGGAGGAGCTCCTGGGCCTGACCTTCCAGGAGATCACCCACCCTGACGACCTCGAGCTCGACCTCGAGCACGTCGGGCGGCTCGTCGCGGGCGAGATCGGGTCCTACCAGATCGACAAGCGCTACATCACCAAGTCCGGGCGCACCGTGTGGGCCCTGCTCTCGGTGGCCCTGGTCCGCGACATCGACGGGTCGCCGCTCCACTTCGTCTCCCAGATCCAGGAGGTCACCGACAGTCGGCGAGCGCACCAGGCGCTGCAGGACCTCACCGCGATGCTGGCCCACGACCTACGCACCCCGGCGGCGGTGATGCTCGGGTTCGCCGAGCTGCTCGAGGGCCTGAGCGGCGCCGAGATGCAGGCGGTCCGTGAGTATGCGTCGCGCATCTCGGCCGGTGCGCGCGCGATGACCGAGATGCTCGACAACGTGCTGGCCGCCACCGTGCTCGACGCCGGTCAGGTCGTCGCCTCGCCGCAGGCGGTGCCGCTGCGGGACTCCCTCGACCTGGTCGTCCACGCCCTCACCGCGCACCCGGTGGTCATCGACACCTCGGGCGTGGACGACGTCGGCGCCTGGGTCGACCCGGTGCATCTGCAGCAGGTCCTGACCAACCTGCTGACCAACGCCGTGAAGTACGGCGGCGACACGATCAACGTCACGGCGACCTCCCGCCGCGGGCGGGTGACCATCGCGGTCACCGACGACGGCCCCGGGGTCCCGCCGGACTTCGTGCCGCACCTCTTCGACCGGTACAGCCGGTCGACGCAGGCCCGTGACGGCCTGCGTCGCGGCAGCGGGCTCGGCCTCTACATCGTGCGGGACCTGCTGGCGGCCAACGCCGGCACGATCACCTACGCGCCCTCCCCGATCGGCGGGGCGACCTTCACCGTCGAGCTCCCCGAGGCGCCCGCCCGGCTGCTCTGAGGCGCGCGCCCCGGGCTCAGTCGTCGGGCAGGTCGGCGAAGGCCTGCTTGGTGGCCTTGTACCAGCCCATCGCGCGCTTGGGGTGACGCCAGCGGCCCTTCATCGCGTCGCGCGCCTCCTGGTGGGAGGCATCGCCGGCCTTCTCCGCGGCCTTGAGGTGCTGGTCCTGGGCGTTGATGACGTCGTCGGCGCTCTCGCCGTGGTGCGCGAGGTCGCAGGGGCCGCCGAGGTCGCGGCAGGTCATGGTCTTCATGTCGTCTCCTGTACGTGGTGGGTGCGAGCTGTCGTGATGCTGACGATCGGTGGGGCCGGGGTGTGACCGGCTCAGCCTCGGGCCTGGCCGCCGTCGCGGCGTACGACGTCGGCGAGCACGTCCGGGGCCGCGCGGAAGGTGATGGCCCGGACCTGACCGTCGGCGACGGTGAAGTCGAAGACGACCTTGGCGGCACCCAGGTGGAACCACGCCGCGGCGGGACGGCCGCCGACCAGCACGGGCAGCGCGGCGCGGGCACTGCCGTCGAAGAACGTCGCCACCTCCTCGCGGCCCTCGATCGACGCCGGGGTGCCGAGCAGGACGGCAGCGTCGTCCGCGGTGACGACGGCGTCGGGGGCCAGCAGCTGGAGCAGGCGGTCGAGGTCGCCTTTCCTGGCGGCGGCCATGAAGGCGTCGACGACCTCCCAGTCGGCCAGGCGGTCGTCGGAGCGGGGCTGGGCCACCTTGGCCCGCGCCCGTGAGGCGAGCTTGCGCGCCGCGACCGGTGTGGTGTCGAGGACCGCCGCGATCGTCGGGAACTCGAAGCCGAAGCTGTCGTGCAGCACGAACGCGACCCGCTCGCGCGGCGAGAGCCGGTCGAGCACGACCTGCAGCGCGACGCCGACGGTGTCGGCGAGCACGACGTCGTCGGCCGGGTCCGGGACCGAGTGCTCGCCGTCGACGTCCTCGACCTCCTCGACCGGCACCGGCGTGCGCGCGCGCAGCCGGTCGAGGCACAACCGCGTGGTCACGGTCGTCAGCCAGGCCGGCAGGCTCTCGATCTCGGTGCCGCCGCGATCGGTGCGGTGCAGCCGCAGCCACGCCTGCTGCACGACGTCCTCGGCCTCGGCGTGGTCACCGAGCACCCTGCTCGCGAGCGCGACCAACCGTGGTCGCTCCGCCTCGAACCGCTCCGTCTGGTCCATGGTCGACACCCTTCCCTCTGGGCTCCCCCTCGGGGCTCCGTCACTCCCCTGACGTGCGGTCGCGGTCGGGTGTGACCGGCTCGCGATCAGAACCGGCCGGCCGCCACCAGGGTCGGACGCCGCTCGTCGGGCAGCGCCTCCTCGACGACGTAGCGCCGCGGGCCGGCGTCGGGGGCGTGCAGGAGGGTGTCGGGACCGGTCCAGAACCCGACGTGGGTGATCGGGGTGCCGGCCCCGTCGCGCGCGAAGAACCACAGGTCGCCCGGGCGCTCGTTGCCCAGGGCGACGGGCTCGCAGCGCGCAGCCTGGTCGGAGGCGTCGCGCGGCACCTCGACCCCGACGGCCCGGAAGGCCGCGTGCACGAGACCGGAGCAGTCGATGCCGTCGTGGGTCAGGCCGCCCCAGACGTACGGCGTGCCGAGGTAGGTCCGCGCGATAGCCACGACGCTCTCCTCGTCGAGGGCGAGGTCGTCGGCGCGCACCCACCCGGGGTAGCCGACGGGGTCCTTCGACGACCACTGGGCCGGGGCGACCACCCGCAGCCAGTCCCCCTCGCGGGCGCGCACCTCGACGTGCTCCCCCACCCACAGCTGGGTGACCTGCTCGGCGGACTCGTCGGGTCCGGCCAGCACGCCGGTCACTCGGATCGCTTTCATGACAGCACTCCTTCGATGCCCAGACCGGGCCGGTCGGACAGGACGAGCCGGTCGCCGTCGTACGACGGGCCCCCGGCGTAGGGCGACGCCACCGACCACCAGGCGGCGTCGAGGTCGGGCAGGCTGGTCGTGCCCACGGCGGCGACCAGCGCGGCCGCGGCACCCACCCCGAGGTGCGACTCCATCATGGAGCCGACGAACGTGCCGAAGCCGTGCAGGTGCGCGACCCGCAGCAGCTCGAGCGCGGGCGTCAGCCCGCCGCACTTGGCGAGCTTGACGTTGACCAGGTCGGCGGCGTCGAGGCGGATGACCTCGACGAGGTCCTCGAGGGTGAAGAGCGACTCGTCGGCCATCACGGGGGTCTCGACGTGGGCGGTGACGTAGGCGAGACCGATCAGGTCGTGCGCCGGGACGGGCTGCTCGACCAGCTCGACGTCGGCACCGGCCGCTTCGAGAGCACCGATCACGCGCACGGCCTCGAAGGCGTCCCAGCCCTGGTTGGCATCGAGGCGCAGGCCGACACCGGGACCGACCGCGGCCCGCACCGCGAGCACCCGGGCGACGTCGGTGGTGGCGTCGGTGCCGACCTTGAGCTTGAGCGTGTCGAACCCGTCGTCGACCCGCGCCGTCGCGGCCGAGGCGAGCTCGGCCGGGCTGCCGGCCGCGAGCGTGACGTCGGTGCGGACGTAGGCCGGCGGCAGCGCCGTCACGCCCACGTGGGCCGCGAGGTGCTGGGCCAGCGTCAGCCCGGAACGCCGCGCGGCGAGGTCGTGCAGGGCGACGTCGGCGGCCATCTTCGCCGACCGGTTGGCGACGACCGCACGCTGCACGAGAGCAGTGCTCTCGGACAGGTCGGCGGGACGGCCGACCAATGCGTCGCGCAGCGGTCCCTCCAGGCAGGCCTGCGACCCGGCGAGCGAGTCGCCGGTCACCTGCCACACCTGCGGTGCTTCACCCCACCCGACGGCGCCGTCGCTGTCGACGACCTCGACGAGCACCGCCTCGACGGTCGTCGTGGAGCGCAGGGCGGTGACGAAGGGCGTGTGCAGCGGCACGCTCAGGCGACGGGTGCGCACCTCGGCGACCGTGGGCGTGTTCATCGGCGACGCTCCCAGGCCTCGGCGGCGAGCGCGGCGATGCGCGCCTCGGCGACCTCCAACGAGTCGTCGGTGCGGGTGAGCACGACCAGCGCGAACGCCGCGCCACCCTGCGCGGCCGTCGGCCGGACGATCGCCATGTCGTGGGTGAGGCCGTCGACCCAGCCGGTCTTGTTGGCCACGTGGGTGCCGGCGGGCAGCCCTGCGGGGATGCCGTCGCGGTAGCGCTGGCCGAGCATGACCTGCTCCACGGCCGTCGGCGTGTGGGCCAGCACCCGGCCGAGGTCGCGGGCGGTGACCTCGTTGGCCAGTCCGGCCTCGCGCGCGGCCAGGTCGCCGATGCCGCGGGTGAATCGCGTGCGGCCACTGACCCCGGCGTCGGCCAGCACGCGCTGGACCGCCGCGACCCCGACCTGCTCGAGCAGCAGGTTGGTCGCGATGTTGCTCGAGTCGACGATCGCCCGGCAGCGCAGCTCGCGCAGGGTCTCGGTCGCGCCCAGGGCGTCCCAGGTCGCGTCGTCCTGGTCGTCCTCGCGCGCGATGGTGAAGCGCCCGCCGACCGCCGACTCGAAGTCGTCGTGCACCCGTACCGCGGTGTCGAGGTCGACCGCCTCCGCAGCGGTGGCCAGCGGCACCTTGACCAGGCTCGCGGCGTACGCCGGCTCGTCGGCGTCCTGCTCCCACCAGGTCGTGCCGTCGAGCCCGCCGAGCCAGACCCCGATCAGCTCCTGTGTCACGGGTCCCACCTTAGGATCCGCCCCGTGCCCGACCTCACCCCGCACCAGCGTGAGCTCCTCGACCGGTGGCTACCGGGGTGGGCCGTCGTGCGCGACCACAGCTGGGGCCAGGTCGACCGGACCGTCCTGGAGGTACGCCGCGCCGACACCTCCTACGCCGTCAAGGCGTCAGGGCCCGACGACTCCCACCTGGCCCGCGAGGTCCGCGCGCACCAGGAGTGGCTCGGGCCGTGGCGCGCGACCGGCCACGCCGCCACCCTGGTCGGCGCCGACCTCGAGGCCCGCCTGCTGGTGACGACGTGGCTGCCGGGCCGCCTCGTCGAGGGCACGGCGGCCCAGGGCGCGCCTGCGACCTACCACCAGGCCGGCGTCCTGCTGGCGGTGCTGCACGGGCAGCTCGCCGTCGTGGACCCCGACCACGAGGCCCGCGAGAACGCCCGCGCCCTGCGCTGGCTGGACGAGCCGCACCGCATCGCCACGGACACCGAGGCGCTGCTGCGCGACGAGATCGCCGCCTGGCCGACGCCCCCGGCGAGGTTGGTCCCCACCCACGGCGACTGGCAGCCGCGCAACTGGGTCGTCGACGACGACGGCACCGTGCGGGTCATCGACCTGGGCCGGGCCGACCTGCGCACCGCCGCCTCCGACCTCGCCCGGCTCGCCGCCCAGGACTTCCGCCGCGACCCGGCCCTCGAGGCCGCCTTCCTCGAGGGCTACGGCACCGACCCGCGCGAGCCCCACGCGTGGTGGCGCCAGCAGGTACGCGAGGCGATCGGCACCGCCGCCTGGGCCCACCGCGTCGGTGACGAGCCGTTCGAGGCCCAGGGCCACCGGATGCTGCGCGACGCCCTGGTCGGGCCACGACCACGACCTGACTAGGACCTGATTAGGGTGCAGCATGCCCAACCGCGTGCAGGACCTGCTCGGCATCGAGATCCCGATCGTCCAGGCCCCGATGACCTACATCGCCCGGGCGGGCCTGGCCGCCGCCGTGTCCGAGGCGGGCGGGCTCGGCGTCGTGGAGTCGCTGACCGACGAGGGGCGTGCCGACCTGCTCCGGATGCGCGACCTGACCGCCAAGCCCTACGCCGCCAACCTGATGATCCAGGGGTGGAAGAACGACCCGTCGATCGTCGACGTGCTCGCCGAGGCGGGCGTCCCCGTGGTCACGACGTCGGCCGGCGACCCGGGACTCTTCACCGACCGGCTGCACGACGCCGGCATCACCGTGCTCCACGTCGTCGGCACGCTGCGCGGTGCCCAGAAGGCCCGTGACGCCGGCGTCGACGGGCTCGTGGTCGAGGGGGTCGAGGGCGGCGGCTTCAAGGGCGCCCTCAGCGCCTCGACCCTCGTGCTGCTGCCGCTGGTCGCCCAGCACGTCGACCTCCCGCTGATCGCCGCCGGCGGCATCTGCGACGCCACCTCGATGGCCGCCGCCCTCGTGCTCGGCGCCGACGGCGTGCAGATGGGCACCCGGATGCTCGCCACCCACGAGGCCGGCGTCCACCAGCACTTCAAGGACGCGATCGTCGGCGCCGGCGACGACGCCACCGTGCTGCTGAGCGTGCCGGGCAACCCCACGATGCGGGTGCTGCGCAACGAGCTGACCGCACGCACCGAGCACGACACCAAGCTGCTGGGGCGCATCACCGACCTCTACTTCGGCGGCGAGATGGACGCCAGCGTCGCCAACACCGGTCAGGTGTCGGCGCGGATCGGCTCGGTCGAGCCCGTCGCCGACGTCGTACGCCGCACCTGGGACGGCTGCCGCGCCGCCCTCGACGCTGCGTCAGCCCGCCTGGGCTGACCGGCCGGCTCGCGCGGCCCCGGCGAGACCTACTCGACGACGACCTCGACGCGCTGGAACTCCTTGAGGTCGGTGTAGCCGGTGGTCGCCATCGAGCGGCGCAGCGCACCGATGAGGTTCATCGTGCCGTCGGCGACGCGCGAGGGACCGAAGAGGATCTCCTCGAGGGTGCCGACCTGGTCGAGCCGGACGCGGCGACCGCGGGGCAGGACCTCGTGGTGGGCCTCGGCACCCCAGTGGAAGCCGTGGCCGGGCGCGTCGGTGGCCCGCGCGAACGGCGAGCCGACCATGACGGCGTCGGCGCCGCAGGCGATCGCCTTGGCCAGGTCGCCGGACGTGCCGATCGAGCCGTCGGCGATGACGTGGACGTAGCGCCCGCCGGACTCGTCGAGGTAGTCGCGACGCGCGGCGGCGACGTCGGCGACCGCGCTGGCCATCGGCACCGCGACACCCAGGACGGTGCGGGTGGTGTGGGCCGCGCCGCCGCCGAAACCGACGAGCACACCGGCCGCGCCGGTGCGCATCAGGTGCAGCGCCGCCTGGTGGGTCGCGCACCCGCCGACGATGACCGGCACGTCGAGCTCGTAGATGAACTCCTTGAGGTTGAGCGGCTCGGCCTGGCTCGAGACGTGCTCGGCGCTGACCGTGGTGCCCCGGATGACGAACATGTCGACGCCGGCGTCGACGACGACCTTGGCGAACTCCTTGGTGCGCTGCGGCGACAGCGAGCCCGCGACCGTCACCCCGGCGTCGCGCACCTCGCGCAGCCGCTCGGTGATGAGCTCGGGCTTGACCGGCTCGGTGTAGATCTCCTGCATCCGTGCGGTCGCGTCGATGCCCTCGAGCCCCGCCACCTCGGCCAGCAGGTCGCTCGGGTCGTCGTAGCGGGTCCACAGGCCCTCGAGGTTGAGCACCCCGAGCCCGCCGTGGTGGCCCAGCGCGATCGCGGTGGCCGGCGACATCACCGAGTCCATCGGCGCGGCGAGCACCGGCAGCGAGAACCGGTAGGCGTCGATCTGCCAGTCGGTGCTGACCTCCTCGGGGTCACGGGTGCGCCGCGACGGCACGATCGCGATGTCGTCGAAGGAGTAGGCCCGGCGGCCACGCTTGGCCTGGCCGATCTGGATCTCGGTCATGCGGTCAGTCTCCCATGCACGCCGGGTCAGCGCGCAGCGGCGGCGACCGCCTCACGCAGCCCGCGCGAGGCGAGCCGGTCGGCTCGCTCGTTGCCCTCGTTGCCGGCGTGGCCCTTGACCCAGTGCCAGTCGACGTCGTGCTCGGCGCAGGCCGCGACCAGGCGCTGCCACAGGTCGACGTTCTTGACCGGCTGCTTGGCCGAGGTGCGCCACCCGTTGCGCTGCCAGTTGACGACCCACTGGGTGATGCCGCTGCGGACGTAGACGCTGTCGGTGTAGAGCTGCACCGCCGAGCGACGGGTGAGCGTCTCGAGCGCCATGATCGGCGCCATCAGCTCCATCCGGTTGTTGGTGGTCGTCTCGGCCTCGCCACCGCAGAGGTCCTTCTCGTGGACGCCGGCACGCAGGTAGGCGCCCCAGCCGCCCGGTCCGGGGTTGGGCTCGCACGCCCCGTCGGTGTAGATCACGACCTCGTTCACGCCCGTGATCGTAGGCCGTTCGGGCTATGGACCACGCCGCGACGCGGCGGGACGGTGACGTGCAGCCCGTCTCCCCCCAGCCACCCTCCAGGAGTCATCGTGCGGATCCGTCCCGCGCTGGTCGCGCTCAGCCTCGTCCTGCCCGCCCTGGCCGTCGTCACGGTCGTCGACGGCGCTCCACCTGCGCGGGCCGTGACGGCGTACACCTGGCAGGGCACGCAGAGCACCCTGTGGAGCGACATGCGCAACTGGGAGCCGCAGGGCATCCCGGAGGACGGCGACTCGGTCACGCTGCCCACCGGGACCATCACCGGCGTCCCCACGGTCACCCTGGGCATGCTGACGGTCAACGGTTCGCCGGACGCCGCCACGTCGTTGTCCGGCGAGGGCACGGTGTCGGTGGGGACCCTGCTGTGGCAGGGCGGGGACATCAACGTCGATCTCGAGGTCGGTGCCCTCGGTGCCCTCCCGTCGATCATCGCGCCGGGCAACACCCCGCTCCGGTTCGGCTACGGCGGCCAGCAGACCCTGCGCCTGCTCGGTCAGACCTCGCTGGCCACGGGCCTCGGCGCGGGCACCGAGCCCTGGTTGCAGCTGATGTTCGACAGCTCCATCGAGGTGGCCGGCACCGGCACCCTCACGCTCGACCCCGAGGCCTGGGTCCTGGGCAACCGTTGCTGCACCGCTCCCTCCTCGACCCTGCGGGTCGACGGCACGGTCGAGGTCGGGTCGATCACCGGTGCCACCGGACGCACGGTGCGCCTGCAGGAGGTGGGCCTCGACCTCGGCGGCCGCTTCGACGTCGGCACCGGCAACACCGTCGACCTCGTGGGCGGCCCGGTCCGCGCCGGCAGCGCCCCCGGGTCGGCGACCCAGGGCCCCGGGTCGATCACCGGTGGCGGCACCTTCCGCGTCACCGAGACCGACGGCGAGGCCTTCGAACCCGGCGACCCCACGGCCGCCGACGGCACCCTCAAGCTCCTCGACGACCTGACCCTCGCCGACGGCACCACCCTCGAGCTGGGCCAGTACGCCGAGCTCGCCGGCGCCCACCAGGTGCTCGGCGACGGGTCGGTCCGGCTCGCCGGGGCGCGGGTGCGCGGAGAGGTCCGGGTGGCCCCCACCGTCCCGGTGACGGTGCTGCCCGGCCCGCCGACCCGGGTGCAGCGCTGGTCCGCCGACGTCGGCCAGCGCGGGCTGCTCACCCCCGCCGGCGGACTCACCGTCGCCCCCGGCGCCACCCTCGCCGTCGACAGCGGCGCCCGTCTGGTCGTGCCGGCGCAGGCCACACTGAGCCTGCCGGCGGGCGCGACCCTCACCTCCGGGTCGTGCTGCACCGACCCCGGGCGGGTCACCGTCCAGCGCGACGCCACGCTCGCCATCGGGCGCGGCAGCGGCGACCCGACGGTGCTGCAGTCGGTCGAGATCGGCGGCGCCGGGGACCTCACCCACGCCGGCCGCTCGCAGTGGTCGCTGGCGGGCACGACGTTCGTTACCGGCGCGACGTTCACCGGCTCGGGCAGCATCGACGGCGACCTGCCGGCCGGCGCGCTGCGGGTGACTCCGGTCGGTGTGCTCGCGATCGACGGCGACTACACCGCCAACGCCGGCGGCACCTACGTCGTGCGCGTGCCCACCTCGACGGACGCCACCGCGACCGACCGCGTCACCGTCACCGGCACGGCGTCGCTGAGCGGGGCCGTCGTGACCACGGGCGGCACCCGGTGGCCGCGCGACACCGGCTTCGCCGTGCTCACCGCAGGACAGGTGGTCGGTGGTTTCGGCTGTGCCCGCACCCCCGGCTTCGTGCCGGTCATCGGCAGCCGCTCGGTCAACCTGCGCTCCGTGGTGGTGCGCGACGGCGGCTGCTTCGTCCCGGCCGCGAGCACCCGGCTGAGCGCGACCTTCAGCGGCCGTCGCGCGACCAGCGTGGCGGTGCCCGGCCAGGCCCGCCGGGTGCTGCTGCGGGTGACGGTCTCGCGGACCACCCGGCCCACGCGGCTGACCCTGTCGGCCCCCGGCGGCGCGACCGAGCGGGTCGACGCCCCCGCGCGGCGTACGACGGTCACCTACGTCGTCGTCCGGCTCGGCGCGACGTCACGGCTGCAGGCCACCTTGGACCGCCGGGCCCGCCTGACGGTCGCCCAGGTCGGCTGGTACGGGTGAGCGCGGCCTAGGAGCCGGTGTAGTTGGGGGCCTCGACGGTCATCTGCACGTCGTGGGGGTGGCTCTCCTTGAGCGAGGCGGCGGTGATGCGCACGAAGCGGCCCTTGTCCTGCAGCTCGGGCACCGTGCGGGCACCGACGTAGAACATCGACTGGGTCAGCCCGCCGATGAGCTGGTGGGCGACCGCCTCGAGCGGGCCGCGGTAGGCGACCTGGCCCTCGATGCCCTCGGGCACGATCTTGTCGTCGCTGGACACCTCGGCCTGGAAGTAGCGGTCCTTGGAGTAGGACTTCTTGCCGCGGCTCGACATCGCCCCCAGCGAGCCCATGCCGCGGTAGGCCTTGAACTGCTTGCCGTTCATGAAGACCAGGTCACCGGGCGACTCCTCGCAGCCGGCCAGCAGCGAGCCGACCATCACCGAGTCGGCGCCGGCCACGAGGGCCTTGGCGATCTCGCCGGAGTGCTTCATGCCGCCGTCGGCGATGACGGGGACCCCGGCGGGCTTGCAGGCCAGTGACGCCTCGTAGACCGCGGTCACCTGGGGTACGCCGACGCCGGTGACGACGCGGGTGGTGCAGATCGAGCCGGGCCCGACCCCGACCTTGACGGCGTCGGCGCCGGCGTCGACGAACGCCTGGGCGCCCTCGCGGGTCGCGACGTTGCCGCCGATGACCTGCACGTGGCGGGTCGCGGGGTCGTTCTTGAGGCGCTGCACCATCTCGAGCAGCATCCGCACGTTGCCGTGGGCGGTGTCGGCGACCAGCACGTCGACGCCGGCCTCGACCAGGGTCGTGGCGCGCAGCCAGGCGTCGCCGAAGTAGCCGATCGCGGCGCCGACCATGAGCCGGCCGTGGGCGTCGTTGGAGGCCAGCGGGAACTGCTCACCCTTGACGAAGTCCTTGACGGTGATGAGGCCGCCCAGGCGCCCGTCGGGGTCGACCAGCGGCAGCCGCTCGCGCTTGTGGGCGCGCAGCAGCAGGGTGGCGTCCTCGCGGGAGATGCCGACCGGACCGGTGATCAGCGGCATCGGGGTCATCACCTCGTCGACCTTGGTGGTGGCCCACTCGGCGACCGGGGTGAAGCGCAGGTCGCGGTTGGTGCAGATGCCGATGAGGCGGTTGTCGGAGTCGACGACCGGCAGGCCGGAGACGCGGTACTCGCCGCAGATCCGGTCGAGGTCCTCGAGGGTGCGGTCGGGGGTGATCGTGACCGGGTTGGAGATGATGCCGGTCTGGGTGCGCTTGACCAGGTCGACCTGGTAGGCCTGGTCCTCGATCGACAGGTTGCGGTGCAGCACGCCGAGCCCGCCCTGGCGGGCCATCGCGATCGCCATCCGCGACTCGGTCACGGTGTCCATCGCGGCGCTGATGATCGGCACCTTGATCGAGATCTCGCGGGTCAGCCGCGTGGTGGTGTCGATCTCGTCGGGCGCGAGGTCGGAATGACCGGGCAGCAGCAGGACGTCGTCGTAGGTGAGACCGAGGGCGGCGAACTTGTCAGGGACCTCCACACACCAAGCCTACGCGGAGACGCACGTCACCTGCCGGTCAGCCCGGCTCACTCCTCCCGGGGCCGCAGCTCGGTCACCGAGATCCGCACGGTGAGGGTCTCCCCCGCCATCCGGATCCGGCCGCGCATGCCCGCCGCGAGCACCATCGGCATCACCGCGCGGTTGTCGTGGGCGGTGGTGAGCACGACCTCGGCGGCCCCTAGCCCGCGGGCCACCCGCGCGCCCTCGCCGAGCAGCTTGGTGCCGATCCCGCGCCGCTGCCACGCCACGTCGACCTCGAGGTCGATGGTGTGGACGGCCGGGTCCTCGGGCGTCGGCGTCACGACCGCGCGGCCCACCGCGACGCCGTCGGCGAGCGCGGTCACCCGGGGCCCCTCGACGACGTACGTCGGGACGGCGCCGCTGCCCATCCGGCGGCCCCCCGAGGGGGCGAAGGCGGGCCGTTCGCGACCCAGGACGTCGCTGACGAGGTCGGCCATCGCCGCCCCGCGGTTGCGCTCGACGGCGGTGAACGGCGCCGTACGACGCACCTGCACCTGCACCTCGCCGACGCTCATCTCCATGACGTCCTGGGGCTCGTCGCCGGGGTGCACGTCGGCGTCGAAGAGGTGGGCCACGACGTCGGGGAACGACGCCGGCTGCTCGAGCACCGCGCGCGCGGCCTCGACGTAGCGGGTCGGCTGGTCGACCAGCGCGTCCTCGGAGCACGGGCTGGCCACGACCCGGGTCGCCCCGGCGCGCTCGACCAGCGCGACGAGGTCACCGGCCGCCCAGTCCTCGGGGGTGCGCACCACGAGCTCGTCGGTGACCTGCTCGACGTCGGGGAACGCCTGGAAGCCGACGATGTTGACCCCGGCGCTCCCGCACTCCTGGGCCAGGGCGGCCAGGGCTCCAGGTCGGTCCGGCAGCGTCGCGCGCACTCTCCACAGCATGTCCGGAGCGTGCCCGGAGCGTGTTACGACCACAAGTCTCCGCAGGTTTCGCCCGCGATCCGGCGCACCTGCTCAGTTGGTCCAGCTGCCGCTGTCGGAGTACTGGCTCGAGTCGTCGGGGTCGATCGGGGGCCACGAGGTGCCGCCCTTGAACGCCTTGGAGCTGCCCAACGACATCCAGTCCATCGCGCCGACCGTGTCGGCGTTGAGGTTGATGTCGCGGATCGCCTTGGTGCACGCGTTGACGAGGTTGAGCGCCGAGCTGATCAGCGACAGGATCGGGCCCGAGTCGCCGGTCAGGATGTTGCCGAGGTCGAGACCGCTGGCGATCTTGGACACGATGTCGGAGGCGAGCGCCAGCAGGGCCTGGACGATGTTGCTCCACGCCTGCTTGAGCGCCTGGGCGGCTGACGCCATCAGCTTGGCGGCGGCGCCCATCTTGTCGGCCATCACGGTCATGGCGGCGACCTGCTCGCGGCTGGCCTCGCCGAACGCGGTGAAGCCCAGGCCACCCCAGTACTTCGCGAGCTGGCCCTTCTCGTGCTCGGCGTCGAACACCGCACTCTCCAGGCTCTCCTTCGCCGAGAGGTACCTCGTGCCGAGCTCGAACAGCTTCGCGGGGTTGCCGATGAGCGCGTCGACCGCGGCCTGGACGGCGTCCCAGAGCTCGTCGAGCTTGTCGAAGACGTCCTGGGCGATGCCTTCGAGCTTGTCCCCGAGGATGCCCTGACCGAGGGCCGCGGTGATCCCCAGACCCGGGCTGATCACGCCGATGCCCACCAGGTCCCAGAACCCGAGCTTGCAGACCCGGTCGTGGACCTTGCTGATCCCCTCCTTGACCCCGGCGACGATGGCGTCCTCAGCCTTGTTGATCTCGGCCACCCAGTCGTCGGGGGTCGTGAAGAGGAGCAGCTCCAGCCCCGTCAGCACCCCGGTCGGGTCGGCGAACACCGGCAGGGGCAGGTCTCCGTCGCTCATGGCTGCTCCACCGCACGCCGGACGCGGTCGGCGTCGCTCGCCGCCCCGTCGTCGGTCCTGACGAAGTCGTCGGCGGCCAGGCGGATCGCCTTGCCCATCTCCGCCGCGTTGTCCATGCCGGCGGACAGCAGGCGGTCAGCCAGCTCCATGAAGTCCTGGTGCTTGTCGGCGACCGACGACATCGCCAGCCCGAACAGGCCGTGGGCCGTCGTGCCCTGCTGCGCGACCGCCATCGCCGCGACCAGGTCGTAGGTGATCGTCCACTCCCACGTGTACGCCGAGGAGTAGAGCTGGGTCGTGTCGGCCCACATGGTCTGCTTGCCCGACAGCGGGATGGTGCTGCCCCCGGTCGCTTCGACTGCCTGGTTCATCGGATCAACGTCTCCTTCAGGGCCTTGGTGAGGTGGGCGAGCGTGGCGACCTGCAACCAGCCCGGATCGGTCTCGAGCCGGTCGGGCACGCCGGCGTCGCTGAGGTGGACGGTGAGGCAGCCGTTGCCCGACACCCGGGGCCGGGGGGCTTCGTCGAGCCGCGGCGAGTAGGCGAAGAAGCGCTCGCGGGCCTCCTGCGGCGACGCGATCGTGATGGGTCTCGCGCGGTAGGTCTGCAGGATCCGGGGCGGCTCGAGACCCCGCTCGGCACGCTCGGCCAGGCCGGAGACGAGGGCCGACCGCACCGACCGCTCGCCCTCGGCCCGGGCCAGGGCGCCCAGGACCGCTTCGGCGAGACCCTCCGGGGTGCGCAGGGCGTCGGTGTCGCGGACCGCGACGACGTCGACCACGTCACCCGCGGCGTCCACGGTGACCCGGATGACGCCCCCGGCGTCCGTGGCCGTGACCGGGTCCTCGCAGGCGTAGAGATCGTTCCCGTAGCGCCGGCGGCGGCGCTGGAGACTCTCGGTGGTCGACATGGGGGTCCTCTCGTCGTGCTCGGGGTCGTGGTGCCCCGCGAGACGGGCGCCAAACCACGGGCCCGCCGCGTTTGGGCTCCCGCCGAACGGGCAGGAGCGCGCTCATGTGCCCGCGCCGTGTCGCCCGTCGCGGCGTCGTCACCCTGGTCGTCCTCGTCGCCCTGGGTGCCGTGCTCCTGGTCGGGGCCGGGCTCGTCACCGTCCGCGTGCTCGACGGGCGTGACCGGGTCGAGGTCGGCGACGAGGTCGACGCGGCGTTCGTCCCGCGGTCCACGCCGGTCACGGTGCGGGTGCCCCCCGGCACCCTCCAGGTCGTCGTCGGCGACCCGGTCGACGAGGTCGATGGGGTCGACGGGGTCGACGTGGGCACCCGGGCTCCGCGCGGAGGGAGCCTGGTCGGCGTGTCGGTCACGATGACGCCGGACCCGCGGGCCCTCTACGGGCCGAGCGACGCGGCTCCGGCCGAGCCCGAGCTCCAGCTGCGGATCGGCGACGCGCGCTACCCGGTCTCCCTCGCCTCGGCCTTCGTGCAGCCCGGCGGGACCGCCGTGGCCGCCACCCGATCGGCGTACGTCGCCGTCGACGGGCGTCCCGACCTCGACCGGAGCACGCTCGTCGTGACCTTCGACGGGGTCGCCCAGACCGTCGACCTGGCCTCGGGCACGGTCGACCGGGGGCGCGCGGCGGGTCTCTACGACACCGCCGCGACGCGGCCGCAGGACGTCGCCTGCCCCGACGCCACGTGGTCGACGGGCTTCCGGGGCGAGCCCGGGTCGGCCACGCGCTGCGGCGTCGCGGTCCTCGGGGTGCCCTGGGTGACGACCCTGGGCTGGGCGCCCGTCGACCGGGACTGGGTCGTGGTGCTCGGCACCCAGCCCGGCTTCACCAGCGTCACGTCGCGCGAGGACGACCCGGGGTCGCACGCGGCGCAGGCGAGCGGCACCGCGGCGTACGCGCTCGACGGCGCCGACCCCGTCGCGACGTTCCCCCGCTCGATCGACCCGGCCGACGGCGAGGTCGTGGTCTTCGCGCCCACCGACGCGCCCGGGGCGCTGAGGATCACCCGGACGTACACCACGACGGACACCAGCGGGCTGACCGCGCAGGCGACCTGGCGGGTCCGGCTCGCGTCGGCTACAGCGGGTCGATCCCGTTGATCTTCCACGCGCCGGAGCGCAGCACCATCTCGACGCGGACCCGGTTCCTCGACAGCACCCGTGGCTGCGCGTCCTTGCGGCCTTCTCGCGGGCGGACCTGGACCTGGTCGACGTAGACCAGGCAGACCACGGCGGTGTCGCCGTCGGTGCGCACGACGCCGGCCCCGCGCACGCGGGCCTCCACGACGGAGCGTTGCCGCTGGGCCAGCGGCCGGACCCGGCGGTCGAAGGTGCGCGTGAAGACGCGGGCGTAGCCGGTCGTCATCGCCTGCGTGGCCCGCGTGAGGGTGGCGTCGAGGTCGCGGTGGTCGTAGCCCAGGGCCGCCGGGAGCGCCGAGACGGCGGCGGCCAGGGCCTCGCCGCCCGGCCCGAGGAGGTCGGCCGGCACGAAGTAGGGTGCCTGGGCGGTCTCGACCGGGGGCGCGGTCGCGCCGTCGGCGGCGGGCCGGGTCAGGGCGAGCACGACCGCGAGGGCCGAGCCCAGCAGCACCAGCACGAGCAGCACCGTCACGCGACGATCGCGGAGCACCGTCACCTCACGCCACCTCGTCCAGGCTCGCGACCAGCCACCGGCCGTCGACGAGGTCGAGCCCGACCCGGGTGCGGTAGCGCGTGGTGCCCTCGGCGCCGACCCGCGCCGTCGTGACGTCGACCGACACCAGCACGACGGCCCGGTCGGTCACGAGGTACTCGGTGGCGGTGCCGTCGCGCGGCAGCCTGGCGGACAGCACGAGGTCCTGGGCGACGATCCGCTCCGCGAGGGTCTTGGCCCGGGCGTCGTACTCGTCGACGAAGCCGGGCGTGCCGAGGGCGCGCATCGCCGCCATGTCGGCCTTGATCGTGCGGTGGTCGAGGGTGAAGTAGGTCGTGGCGGCGGTCCGGGCCGCCACCACCGCGCGTCCGGCGCTGTCCTCGGTCCAGCCGGCGTTGCCGATGTCGGCGGGCCGCTGGACGCGGATGCCCGCCGCGTCGCGCCGGTCGTGCAGCAGGACCAGCGACGTCGCGACGACCACGACGAGCAGCGCGGCCAGCAGCGCGAGGAGCAGGCGTGGGCTGCGCGGGGCCGCGGTCTGGTCCATCGCTCCCTCCCTGGGCTCACGGGCTGACCGGGACACCCTGGCACGAACCGCCTGCGCGCGTGCAGGGTTCGCCGCAGAGCCGAGGGTGAGTCGAGGGAGCACAGCGGCCCGGTGCCGAAGCACCGGGCCGCTGGTCGAGCTGGTGGAGCTGGTGGAACGGGTCGATCAGTGACCGTGGCCGTGGCCGTGGCCGCCGGCCGCGGCGGCCTCGTCCTCGTCCTCGGGCTTCTCGACGATGAGGGTCTCGGTCGTCAGCAGCATCGCGGCGATGGAGGTCGCGTTGATGAGGGCCGAGCGGGTGACCTTGACCGGGTCGAGGACGCCCTGGGCGACCAGGTCGCCGTACTCCTCGGTCGCAGCGTTGTAGCCCTTGCCGAGGCCGAGCTCGCGGACCTTGCTGGTGACGACGTAGCCGTTGACGCCGCCGTTCTCGGCGATCCAGCGCAGCGGCTCGTCGGCGGCCTTGCGGACCACGCGGACGCCGAACGCCTCGTCACCGGTGAGGCCGAGGTCCTTGTCGAGCACGGAGACGGCGTGGATGAGCGCCGAGCCACCGCCGGGGACGATGCCCTCCTCGATCGCGGCGCGCGTCGCGGAGACGGCGTCCTCGATGCGGTGCTTCTTCTCCTTGAGCTCGACCTCGGTGGCCGCGCCGACCTTGATGACGCAGACGCCGCCGGCGAGCTTGGCGAGGCGCTCCTGGAGCTTCTCGCGGTCCCAGTCGGAGTCGCTGTTGTCGATCTCGGCCTTGATCTGGGCGACGCGCGCCTCGACCTCGGCGCTGTCGCCGGCACCGTCGACGATGGTGGTGTCGTCCTTGGTGACCACGATGCGCCGGGCGGTGCCGAGCACGTCGAGACCGACCTGGTCGAGCTTGAGACCGACCTCGGGGGCCACGATCTGGCCGCCGGTGAGGGTCGCGATGTCCTGCATCATGGCCTTGCGACGGTCACCGAACGCCGGGCTCTTGACCGCGACGGCGCTGAAGGTGCCGCGGATCTTGTTGACCACGAGGGTCGAGAGCGCCTCGCCGTCGACGTCCTCAGCGAGGATGAAGAGCGACTTGCCGGCGGCGATGACCTTCTCGAGCAGGGGCAGCAGGTCGGAGACCGAGCTGATCTTGCCCTGGTGCAGCAGGATGTAGGGGTCGTCGAGGACGGCCTCCATGCGCTCGGGGTCGGTGACGAAGTACTGGCTGATGTAGCCCTTGTCGAACTGCATCCCCTCGGTGAACTCCAGCTCGGTGCCCATGGTGTTGGACTCCTCGACGGTGATCACGCCGTCCTTGCCGACCTTGTCGAAGGCGTCGGCGAGCAGCTCGCCGATGTGGCTGTCACGGCTCGAGATGGTCGCGACGGACGCCATGTCCTCGCGGGTCTCGACCTCGCGGGCTGCGGCGAGCAGGGCGTCGCTGACGGCCTGGGCGGCGAGGTCCATGCCGCGCTTGAGGCCCATCGGGTTGGCGCCGGCCGCGACGGCGCGCAGGCCCTCGTGGACCATGGCCTGGGCCAGGACGGTGGCGGTGGTGGTGCCGTCACCAGCGATGTCGTTGGTCTTGGTGGCCACCTCCTTGGTGAGCTGGGCGCCGAGGTTCTCGAACGGGTCGTCGAGCTCGATCTCACGAGCGACGGTCACACCGTCGTTGGTGATGGTCGGCGCGCCCCACTTCTTGTCGAGGACGACGTAGCGGCCCTTGGGGCCGAGCGTGACCTTGACGGCGTTGGCGAGGGCGTCCACGCCGCGCTCGAGGGCGCGGCGGGCGTTCTCGTCGAACTCCAGGATCTTGGGCATCTGGCTACTTCCTTGGAACGTTGCGAAATGGGGGTCGGGCCGTGTGCCCGGCCGCGGTCAGGGGACCGGGCGCAGGCACACGACCCGAGGGATCAGGAGACGACCGCGAGGACGTCGCGCGCGGAGAGGATGAGGAACTCCTCGCCGGAGTACTTGACCTCGGTGCCGCCGTACTTGCTGTAGATCACCTTGTCGCCGACGGCGACGTCCATCGGGATGCGGCCGTCGCCGTCCTCGTTGGAGCGGCCGGGGCCCACGGCCACGACCTCGCCCTCCTGGGGCTTCTCCTTGGCGGTGTCCGGGATGACCAGGCCGGAGGCGGTGGTCTGCTCGGCCTCGAGGGGCTTGACGACGATCCGGTCCTCGAGGGGCTTGATGTTGACCGACACGATGTCGACCTCCACTTTCCATGTTGCTGCGGGCTCGGGGGCGGCTTGCAGGAGTACGCCGTCGCGGGGGTCGTACGTTGCAAGCGCTGGCACCCTCGGGTCGAGAGTGCCAATCAGAAACTAGCACTCCCCCCGGTCGAGTGCCAGAGAGCCCCGGGAGACGTCGCGATGTCGTCCCCGGAGCCGGCCTGCGAGGATCGCCCCGTGGACCTCGACGCCTTCCGCTGGCTGCTGACCGACGACGGTCAGGCGCTGCTGGCGTCGGCCACCGAGGCGACCGCGGCGCCGGGGGTCGACGAGCTCGCGGTGCAGGCCCGGCTGCGGCGCGGGGCGAGCCCCGCGCACGTCGCGGCGGCGCTCACGCAGGCGGGCCTGCGACGCCGCGCCGAGGCCAAGCTGGGGGCCAGCGCCGCCCGCATGTACTTCACCCCCGACGGGCTGGAGCAGGCGACGCGCCTGACGGTCGCCCGGCACCGCGCCGGGCGCCTCACGGCGTTCGACACCCGCACCTTCGTCGACCTGGGGTGCGGCATCGGCGGCGACCTGGTCGCGGCCGCGGAGGCCGGCATCACCTGCGTGGGCGTCGACCTCGACCCGGTGCGGGTCGCGGTGGCCGAGGCCAACCTGGCCGCCCTGGGCCTGCCCGGGGCGGTGAGCGTGGCCGACGCGACGACGGTCGACACCAGCGTCTTCGACGTGGCGTTCGCCGACCCTGCCCGGCGTACGGGGGCGGGACGGACGTTCCGCGTCGAGGACTGGACGCCGCCGTGGTCGTTCGTCGAGACGCTGCTCGCGCGCGACTCGTGCGTGAAGGTCGCGCCCGGCATCCCCCATGCCCTGGTGCCGCGGGGGGTCGAGGCCGAGTGGGTCAGCGACCACGGCGAGGTCAAGGAGGCGGCCTTGTGGTCGGGCCGGCTCGCCACGGTCGAGCGCCGGGCGACGGTCATCGGCGACGGCGGCCTGGCGACGCTGACCGACGAGGACGACCCGGGGGCCGCTGCCGTCGGCCTACGCGCGGTGGGCGCCTACCTCTACGAGCCCGACGGGGCGGTGGTGCGCGCCGGGCTCGTCACGGCGGTGGCGGCCGGTGTCGCCGGCGGCCTGGTCGACGAGCACATCGCCTACGTCACCTCCGACTCGTCGTTCCGGACGCCGTTCGCGCGCGGCTACCGGGTGCTCGAGGAGCTGCCCTACCGCGAGAAGCAGCTGCGCGCCGCCCTGCGCGAACGGGGCGTCGGCCGGCTGACGATCAAGAAGCGCGGGGTCGACGTCGTGCCGGAGCAGCTGCGCAAGCGGCTGGCCCTCGACGGCGACGCCGAGGCCACGATCGTGATGACCCGCGTCGGCGGTGACGGCACCGCCCTGCTCGTCGAGCCCTTCTGAGGCTCAGCCGTCGGACAGGACCGGCTGCGGCGCAGCGGCGGCGGTCGCCGCCGCCGCGAGGTGGATCCGCGCCAGCGGGTGACCCCGCAGGGGGACGGCGAGCAGCGACCACAGCTCGGTGACGACGCCAGCCTCGCCGCCGCGCGCCTCGACGACGTGGGCCAGCCAGTCTCGGACCTCCACGACGATCGTCTCGTCGCCGGTGACGACCGCCGCCGCCAGGCAGCCCACGACGTGGTCGACGTGACCGACGAGGTCGGGCCACCACGACGGCGGCACGCCCGTGCCCAGGCGGTCGACCAGACGCGCGACGACACCCTCGGTGAGCACGTGCCGCTGCTCGAGGATCCACTCGGCCTCGACGTCGGCCGGCGTCCGCTCCGGCACCTGGACCGGTGTGACGCGCCGCGGCAGGGTCTCGAGCAGCTCGATCGCGGCGTCGAGGTCGGCGGCGTACGCCGTGGCGCCGAGCGCCTCGGCCCGCGCCGGGTCGCCCCCGAACGCGCTGCCTCCGACGACGACCGGGATGCCGGTGGCCCGCAGCTCGCCGAAGACCCGCTTCTGCCCCGCGAGCGAGGAGGTGAGCGAGGCGCTGAACAGCACGGCCCGCGGGCGGGTGCCGAGCACCTCGCGCATCATCCGGTCGGGGTCGGGGTCACCGCCGAGGTAGACGACGCGGAAGCCCGCCCAGGTCAGGCCCTCGGCGACCACCAGCGCCGGCAGCGAGTGGCGCTCGTGCTCGACGCAGGCGACCACGACCGTGGGGCGGTCGGGGTGCGGCGGCGGGGCGAACGAGCCCAACCAGTGCACCAGGCCCTCGTTGATCTCGGTGGCCCGCGCCTCCTGCTCGACGTCCCAGACGCCGGCCAGCCACAGCTCGCCGATGCGGGCCTGCGCGGGCACGACCAGGTCGTCGATCACCTCGGTGGCCGTGCGACCGCGGGCCTGCTCGGCCTTGACCACGTCGAGGGCGGCGAGGCGGTCGCCGGACTGCAACGCGGTCCAGTAGTCGGTCCGGACCTGGTTCATGCGACCTCACACGCCGTCGGGAGGGGGGCGAGCCGTCATGACAACACGGCGTCACCCGCGATTTCCTCCACCGTGGGGGTGAGAGCGCTCCTCAGTCCCCCGGCCGGCCGTCCAGGCCCGCCCGCTCGGCCCCGATCGTGGTGTCGTCGCCGTGGCCGGTGTGCACGACGGTGTCGTCGGGCAGGGCGAGGAGCTTGGCCCGGATCGAGGCCTCGATCGTGGGTCGGTCGCTGTAGCTGCGCCCGGTCGCACCGGGGCCGCCCTGGAAGAGGGTGTCGCCGGTGAACACGCAGCCGAGCTCGGCGGCGTACAGGCAGATCGCGCCGGGCGCGTGGCCCGGCGTGTGGAGCACCTGCAGCGGCGTGCCGCCGATCTCGAGGACCACGCCGTCGGCGAGGTCGAGGTCCCAGAGCAGGGCGTCGACGTCGTCGGGTCCGCCGTGGGTGAGCTCCCACAGCGGCTTGTCGTCGGGGTGCAGCATGATCGGCGCGCCCACCCGCTCGCGCAGCGCGGGCGCGACACGGCTGTGGTCGTCGTGGGCGTGGGTGAGCACGACCGCCTTGACCGTGCGCTCCCCCACCAGCGCCATGATGTCGTCGACCGAGTGTGGGGCGTCGACGACCAGGCACTCGTCGTCGTCGCCCACGACCCACAGGTTGTTGTCGACCTGGTGGGTCTCGCCGTCGAGGGAGAAGGTGCCGCTGGAGACGGCGTGGTCGACGCGGACGGCCCCGGCCATCAGAGGATGACCACGGAGCGGAGCACGTCGCCGCCGTGCATGCGCTCGAACGCTGCTTCGACGTCGCTGATGCCGATCTCCTCGGTGACGAACGCGTCGAGGTCGAGCCGGCCCTGGCGGTAGAGGTCGACGAGCATCGGGAAGTCGCGCGACGGCAGGCAGTCGCCGTACCAGCTCGACTTCAGCGACCCACCACGACCGAACACGTCGATGAGCGGGATCTCGGGGATCGTCATGTCGGGGGTCGGCACGCCGACGAGCACCACGGTGCCGGCCAGGTCGCGGGCGTAGAACGCCTGCTTCCAGGTCTCAGGACGCCCGACGGCCTCGACGACGACGTCGGCACCCTCGGCGCCGGCGTAGGTCTCGGCGCAGATGCGCTTGATCTCCTCGACCGGGTCGACCTTGCTCGAGTCGACGGTGTGGGTCGCGCCGAGGCTCTTGGCGGTCTCGAGCTTCTTGGCGCTGATGTCGACGGCGATGATCGGGCTCGCCCCGGCCAGCGCGGCACCGGCGATCGCGGCCACGCCGACACCACCGCAGCCGATGACCGCGATGCTGCGCCCACGACCGACCTGGCCGGTGTTGATCGCGGCCCCGATGCCCGCCATCACGCCACAGCCGAGCAGGCCGACGGCCGCCGGACGCGCGTCGGCGTCGACCTTGGTGCACTGGCCCGCGGCGACCAGGGTCTTCTCGGCGAACGCGCCGATGCCGAGCGCGGGGCTCAGCTCGGTGCCGTCCTCGAGGGTCATCTTCTGCGTCGCGTTGTGGGTGTTGAAGCAGTACTGGGGCTCGCCGCGGTTGCAGGCCCGGCACTCGCCGCACACGGCGCGCCAGTTGAGGATGACGAAGTCGCCCGGCGCCACCGACGTCACGTCGGGACCGACGGCCTCGACGATGCCCGAGGCCTCGTGGCCCAGGAGGAACGGGAAGTCGTCGTTGATCCCGCCCTCGCGGTAGTGCAGGTCGGTGTGGCACACCCCGCACGCCTGGACCTTGACCAGGGCCTCCCCCGGGCCGGGGTCGGGCACGTTGATGGTGACCAGCTCGACGGGGGCTCCCTTGGCCTTCGCGACGACGGCCTGGACCTGCTGCATGCGGTGCTCCTCGATCGTGGACTCGGGGGGTGTCGGGTCCCATGCAACCGTATGACCGGTTGCCGGCCGCACGGGGTTGCGTATCACCGCACGGCCGCCCGTCCGACCGTGGTGGGCGACGTCGCCCGGGACCCTCACCCCACGGTGGTCGAGGAGGTCGCCCGCGACCGTCTCGAGACCACACCACCACACGGTGGTCGAGGTGCGAGGCCGCCCGCGGCCGAGCCTCGAGACCGCTGTCACCGGCGTCGCCGGCTCGATTCCACGGCGGTCGAGGAGGTCGCCCGCGACCGTCTCGAGACCCTGCCAACCGCAACCGCCGTGTCCGGCCCAACCCCACGCTGGTCGAGGTGTGAGGCCGCCCGCGGCCGAGCCTCGAGACCGCTGTCACCGGCGTTGCGGGTCGACTCCACGGCGGTCGAGGAGGTCGCCCGCGACCGTCTCGAGACCCGCTCACCGCAGCCGCTCTCGGTGACTTGGTCCGAACCCTGCGGTCTGGGTGGTTTCGTGACGCCGCGGGCGGCCTCCTCAACCACCGTGTGGTGCAGCCTGCTCGGCCGGACCGCGGTGTGGGGTGAGGACCGCTGGGCGTGCCGGTGACCCCGCTGTGGTGGTGCTGGGCGGGGTCGGTGGGGCGGTCAGGGTCGTCGGCGTGGTGGGCGGAGTGGTGGGGGCCTTCGGTCGACGAGGTAGGTCGCGCCGGTGGGGCTGGTCCAGTGGTAGAGCCCGGGGCGCAGCATCACGTAGCGCCAGCGGGAGTGGGTCTTGGCGCGGTGGTGGCGCCTGCAGAGCATCGCGAGGTTGTGCGCTGACGTGGGCCCGCCGGCGGTGAACGGGATGATGTGGTCGAGGTCGACCCGGCGTCGATTGCACCCGGGGAACACACAGGTGTGGTCACGTAGGCGCACGAGCTCACGGATCGCGTCGGTGGGCTCGTAGGCCTCGGTGGACGGGTCGGCGGCGAGGTCGACGACCGGCTTGATCGTGACCTTGGTGCCGGCCTGCTGGCACCAGGCGCGGATCTGCTCGATGAGGACCGGGGACCAGGTGTTGTCCAGGAACCCGGGCAGGTCGGGGTGATCGGCGTCCAGGTGCGCGTACAGCGTGACCCCACGCCCAGTGCCACCGGTGAGCAGGTCCAGGGCGAGCTGTTGGCGGCCCATCTCACCCAGGGCCTGTGAGCGGCGCACGTCCAGTGACTCGGTGGAGCCGAGGTCGGCCAGCGCCTGGGCGCCGTTCTTCAACGCCGCTTCCAGGTCGATCGCGTCGGCCAGGTCCAACGTCGCGGTCATCTCGACGGTCCCCGAGGTGTTGGCGTGACCGAGGTGGACGTCGGCGTGGCGGTGCTCGGCGGCCTTCTTGCGGCGGCGTTCGGCTTCGTCGGGGTCGTGCTTGGCCCTCGCTGCGTCGACGGCGCGGTCGACCTGCGCCCACGAACAGGTGTGCAGGAAGGGGGCGATGTCCTTGTCCACTTCAGTGGCACCAGCCGCAGGCAGGGACATCGTGTGTTCGGCGACGCGGAACGCCTTCCACACCGGCACCTCGAGCTTGACCACGCGGGCGTACAGCCGTGGGAGGCGGTAGCGCAGCTCCAGAGCTTTGCCGAGGTAGGCCAGCCCACCGTCTGTGGACATCCCTAATGACAACGCGAGGTCGAGGGCGGCGTACTCGCCGATCACGGGGCACCCGGGACCGCCCAGGTGCAGGGCCGGTTCTTCCATGGGGTCGAGCAGGGCTGCGGTCTCGTCGGGGTCGGCGGTGTTGACCGCTGCCCAGTCGAGGACGGCGTTGAGCTTGGCGACCTGCGCCCTGGACTCGTCGTCGCGGTGTGCGCGCACGGACTCCAGCAGCGGGTCGCTGCTGGGGGTCCGGGTGCGGGTGGTCATGGCTGAATTCTACGCCTGGTAGCACATATTCGAAAGTATGAGCGACAAACTGGTGGACGAGTTTTTCGTAGGTCGGTGGGTGGGGACCGGTGGTCGTACGGCGTGACCCCACGGTGGTCGAGGAGGTCGCCCGCGACCGTCTCGAGACCACGCCACCGCAGCGGACGTGGGTGAGGTGATCTGCTCCTGCGGCCGGGTGGGTCTCGTGACGGTCGCCAGCGCGACCTCCTCGACCACCGTGGGGACCGGTCGTCGTACGGCGTCACCACGGGTGGGTCTCGAGACGGTCGCCAGCGCGACCTCCTCGACCACCGTGGGGTCGGGTCGGGTTCTCGGCATTGCAACCTTCGCGACGAGGGGTGCGTCTTGGTGGTGTGACCGAAGGGGGAGACAGATGATGCAGCTGCACAGCCGGGCCAGGCCCGAGACTGGTGGCATGAGTGCCCGGGACGCCGAGTTCACGGACTACCTGCACGCGCGGCAGCCCAGCCTGCTGCGCACGGCGTACCTGCTGACGGGCGACCGTCACACGGCCGAGGACGTGCTGCAGACGTCGTTGGCCAAGCTCTACCTGGCCTGGGACAAGGTCAACGACCGCAACGCGGTGGACGCCTACGTGCGCCGCATCATGGTCAACGAGAACAACTCGCTGTGGCGCAAGCCGTGGAAGCGGCGCGAGCACGCGATCGACACGATGCCCGACGCGGCCTACGTCGACGCGTACGACGACGGGCGCAGCGCCGCCCTGTGGGAGGTCGTGCAGTCCCTGCCCCCCAAGGCGCGGGCGGTCGTCGTCCTGCGCTTCTACGAGCAGCTGAGCGAGGCCGAGACGGCCGACGTGCTCGGTATCTCCGTCGGCACCGTCAAGTCGCAGTGCAGCCGCGCCGTCACGGCCCTGCGCGAACGCGTGCCCGCCGACCTGCGACCCGGACGACCCGAGGAGTCCTGATGAACGACCAGAGCAACCCCGAGACCCACAGCGACGACCACACCGACAGCGACCCCTGGGAGAGCGAGATGACGAGCGAGTTCGACCGCCGTGTCCGTGACCTCCACGAGGCTCCGCTGACCCTCGAGCACGTGAAGGGCAAGGCCATCACCATCCAGCGCAAGCGACGCGCCGCCGTCGCCGGAGGCATCCTGGCCGCCGCGGCGGTCCTCGTCCCGGTGGCGGTCGTCGCCGCCGACACCACCGGCAACGGCAGGGCCTCCGAGGTCCCCGCCGCCACCAGCTCGCCGACGGCGGGCCCGACGACCCCGGCCCCGACCCCGACCCCCACCGACCCGGCCACCGACCCTGCGACCGGTCCGGCGACCGGCCCGGCGTACCTCGAGGGCAGCACCTTCCACCGCGCCGACGGCACCGTGTCGACCCTGCCGCGCGACGACTACCTGGACGCCGCGGTGCTGGGGGCCGACGAGGTGGCGGCGTACCGCACCGAGGAGGGCGACGGCTTCGTCGACCTGGTGGAGGGCGGCCAGGCCACCACGACGTACGCCGTCCGCTCGTCGATGGTGACCGCGCCCGACGGCGCGACGGTCGCCTTCGTGACGACCGACGACGAGCTGCTGTTCGTCAACGGCACGAACGGCGAGTCGAGCTTCGGCACGGTCGACCCCGACGTGACGGTGTCGGCGATCGTCGGCAACGGCGACTGCAGCAGCGAGGCGGGCTGCCACCCGTTCCTGGAGCACAACGACTTCAGCGCCGGTGACGCCTACGAGATCAACTACGAGGGCCCCGAGACCGCTCCTGCGCCCGGCGCCCTGCGCGTCAACGACGCCGACGGCTTCCTGGTCTCCGTGATCACCTCGGTCACCGACAGCTCCACCTGCGGCGGGCTCTACGACCGTGAGGGGGCCGGGCGCTGGGTCTTCGAGACCTGCGACTACCAGGTCCACGAGATCTCCCCCGGCGGCGACCTCACGATCGGGCTGCCGTCCTACTTCGACGGCCTCGGGCCGCTGTCGTTCGCGATCCTCGACGCCGAGGGGCAGCCCGTGGCCGAGAAGTCGCTCGACCGGGGCGTCGTCGCCCAGGTGGGCTGGCTCGACGAGACCCACGCGGTCGCCACGGTCTACGAGGACGGCGCGTGGAAGATCGTCTCCCTGGGCGTCGACGGCGAGGAGGAGGTGCTCGTCGAGGGCGCCGCGGGCGACGAGACGACGGCGCCCTACCGCCTCACCGGCCTGGGGTGACCTCGGCGCCGCCGCAGCCACGCAGCAGCGGCAGGCGCAGCACGACAGCAGTGGCGCCGTCGCGGTAGTAGCGGCGGCGCCGGTCGATCTCGACGAAGCCCTGGCCCGCGTAGAAGGCCAGGGCTTCGGCGTTGTCCTCACGGACCTCGAGGAGCACCCGGTCGGCGCCCTCGGCGCGGGCGGTCGCGCCCACCTCGGCCAGCAGGGCCCGGGCCAGTCCGCGGCGGCGGTGGCCCCGGTCGACCGCGATGCGTTGCAGCTCGGCGATGTCGGCGACGATGCTCGCGGCGGCATACGCCACGACGGTGCCGTCGACCTCCGCCACCCACCAGGCGACGGTCGGCAGGTCGCCCGCGACGCCGGTCGCGACCAGCCCCGGCGACCAGGCGTCGTCGCCGAGGTTGTCGGCCTCCAGCACCGCCAGCACGTCGGCGTCGGCAGCGGTGGCCCGGCGGATCACGAGACCCGCTTGGGCGTGCCTGGCACCTCGGCGTCAGGCCGGCGCAGGTAGAGCGGCTCGGGGTCGAGCAGCTCGACCCGCTCCTCGACGACGGCGCGGCCCAGCCAGCCGGCGCTCGGACGCAGCGGTCCGACCGGCTGCGGGAAGGCGAGCGGGTAGAGCACGGCCCCCTCCCCCACCACCGGGGCCTCGGTGGCCACCGCGTCCGGCCGGTCGACGGCCGGGCCGCTGAGGCGCGCGCCGTCGGCGTCGTACGTCGCGAGGTAGACCTCCTTGCGGCGGGCGTCGGTCGCGACCACGAAGGGCGTGGTCACCGCCCCGGTGTCGACCGCCTCCACCGCGAGGGCGTCGAGGCTGCAGACGCCGTAGACCGGCACGTCGAGCACGAACCCCAGCGTGCGCGCGGTGACCAGCCCGACCCGCAGGCCGGTGAACGGCCCGGGCCCGGCGCCGACCGCGATGGCGGTCACGTCGAGACGGGTGGCGCCCGCGTCGGCGAGCACCCGCTCGATCAGGGGCGCGAGCTGCTCGCCGTGACGCATCGTCTCGGCGGACACGGTCTCGGCGACCACGTCGCCGAGGTCGTCGAGCAGGGCCACGGTGACCTGGGGCGAGGCGGTGTCGAAGGCGAGCAGCACGGCGCCGACGTTAGGGCATGGGCGCGAACGCGACGCCGACGGAGGTGAGCGGCAGGCGGACCGCGTCGCCCAGGGACCAGGCGGCGACCCGGCGTACGGCGTCGGCGGGGACCGCGGGACCGGCCGGGCCGGCGGGCAGGTCCCAGGTGGAGTGGGCGTCGTGGGGCAGGACGACCTCGAGGCCACGGGCGAGCGCGGCGCGGGCGGTGGCCGCCACGCACATCTCCGACTGCAATCCGCCCAGCACCACCGCCCGGTGACCGTCGAGGAGCCGGGCCAGGTCGGTGCCGTCGAACGCGTCGTCGTGGCGCTTGGGCACGACCGGCTCGCCAGGGCGCACGTCGAGCACGAGGTCGCGTCGGTCGCCGTCGGCGAAGCGTGGGTCGTCGGCGCCGACGTCCTGCACGTGCACCACGAGCGCGCCGGCAGCGCGCGCCGCGGCCAGCAGCGTGTGCAGCGCCGCCAGGAGCCCGGCGACGTCGTGGGGCGGCGGGTCGTGCTCGACGAACGCGCCCTGGACGTCGACGACCACCAGGGCCGTCGGCACCGGGACAATCACGTCTGGGCCCAGCGCGGGCCCAGCCGCAGGATCTCGACGGTCCGCGGGTCGACCTCGGGGTCGTCGGAGCTCACGGGGGCACTGGGGTCGCGGGTGATGCGCACCTGCAGGCGGGAGTCGGCGAGGTCCTCGGCGACCCCCTCGCCCCACTCGACGACGGTGACGGCGGCGTCGAGGGTGGTGTCGAGGTCGAGGTCGTCGAGCTCGGCCGCGCCACCGAGGCGGTAGGCGTCGACGTGGACGAGCTCGGGTCCGTCGCCGCGGGAGCGGTGCTCTCGAGCGATCACGAAGGTCGGCGAGGTGACGGCCCCCTCGACGCCGAGGCCCAGTCCGAGGCCCTGGGTGAAGGTCGTCTTGCCGGCGCCGAGGTCGCCGGTGAGCACGACGAGGTCACCGGGGCGCAGCTCCTGGGCGACGCGGGCCCCGAGGGCACGCATGTCGTCGGGGGTGGGGACCTGGTGGAAGGTCGGCACCGGCCGCACCAGCTCGACGTACGGCGAGCGCCGGTCGGTCTGCCAGAAGCCGCGGCTCACCCAGAAACCGACGGTGCGGGGCAGCTCCTCGCGGGCGACGACGCGCAGCCAGCTGCGTCCGACGGCCGCCTCGGTCGCGGCCTGCACCATGGCGCCGGCGACACCGTGGCCGCGGGCGGCGGTGAGGACGCCGAAGCGGCGCAGGTAGACCGAGTCGCCGACGGCGTCGAGCAGCAGGGCGCCCACGGGCTCGCCGTCGAGGCGCGCGACCAGGCCCCCGCCCAGCGCCAGGCGTGTGGCGATCGACGACACGGTCTCGCTGAGGGCGTCGGCGGGCGGGTCGAGGGGCGGGCGGCTGCCGAAGGCCTCGCGCACGATCTCGAGGACGACCGCGGCCGACTCGGGGCCCACGCGTCGCACGGTGAGGCTGCTCAACGAGACGCCGCCCGGGTCGTGGCCGCGGTGATCAGCTGGTCGAGCTCGGCGTTGACCTGGTCGTGCCGCTCGATGGGCACCATGTGGCCTGCGCCCTCGCACTCGACGAGCCGCGACGAGGGGATGCGGGAGTGGAGCTTGCGGGAGTGGCCGATCGAGGTCAGCTTGTCGTGGGTGCCGGAGATGATCGAGACCGGGACCTGGTCGAGGACCGCGACGTGGTCGAACTTGTCGAGGCTGCCGAAGCTCGGGAAGAAGTCGGCGACCACCTCGAACGGCGTGGCCGACAGCATGTCGTCGACGAACGTCACGTAGGACCGAGGTACGTCGCCGCCGAAGGCGAAGCGCTGGGTGGCGGCGTTGGCGATGTAGCGGCCCACCCGGCGTACCTGGTCGACCGCACCGTGCCCGACGGCGAGGGTCGCCACGGCACGACGCGCCGCGCGGTAGGTGAGCCGGGCCGGCAGCATCGGCAGCAGGATCCGGCTCGGGTCGAGGCCGCCGGCCGTGGTGGAGACCAGGCTGACGCCGATGATCTTGTCGCCGATCATCTCGGGGTAGTGCTCGGCGAGCGCGCAGACGGTCATGCCGCCCATCGAGTGGCCGACGACCACGACCGGCCCGTCGGGGACGACCTGGTCGATGACCGCACGCAGGTCGTGGCCGAGCTGGTCGATGGTCGCGTGCTCGCGGTCGGTGCGGCCCGAGCGGCCGTGGGAGCGCTGGTCGTAGTAGACGGCGCGGACCAGGCCGCGGTAGGCGGCGCGCTGGAAGTGCCAGGAGTCGAGGTTGAGGCAGTAGCCGTGGGCGAAGACCACGGTGACCGCGGGGGCCCGGCCCTTGCCGCGGCCCGTCGGCTGCTCGACCTCGTCGACCTCGACGTGCAGCGGCAGCCCGTCGTCGGCGACGACCGTGATCGGTGCGCTGCGCAGGCTCCCGAACGGCACCGACACCCCGGCGTCGTGCGGGACGGCACGCTGCTGGCGCAGCAGGCCGATCGCGGTGCCGGCGGCGGCCAGGCCGACCGCCCCACCGAGCGCGCCGAGCAGGCGGCGACGCGCCGTCACGGCGTCGCCCCCACGTGGTCGACGTGTCCTACGTGGCGACGCGACATGCGTCCTCCGATCCGCGTGACGATCTCGTAGTTGATGGTGCCGCACGCCTCCGCCCAGTCCTGGGCGGTCGCGCGCCCGTCGCCGGGCGGGCCGAACAGCACGACCTCGGTGCCCGCGGGCGGTGTGTCGCCGCCGAGGTCGACGAGCACCTGGTCCATGCAGACCCGTCCGCGGACCGGGCGCCGCTTGCCGTCGACGGTCACCTCGAGGCGGTTGCTGCCCGCGACAGGGACGCCCTCGGCGTAGCCGGCGGGGACCAGGCCGACGGTGGTGCGCTCGGGTGCGGTCCAGGTGTGGCCGTAGGAGACCGCGTCACCGGCCTCGAGCTGCTTGACCAGCGCCAGCTCGGCGCGCACCGTCATCGCGGGCCGCAGGTGGGTGCCGTGCGGCACCCCCGGCGCGGGGTCGAGGCCGTAGGTCGCGAGCCCCACGCGTACGGCGTCGTAGCGCGACTGCGGGCGCAGGATGGCCGCAGCGGAGTTGGCCAGGTGGCGCAGCCCGGGGTCGAGACCGAGCGAGGCGGCCAGGGCCAGCGCGTCGTCGAAGGCGGCCTGCTGGGCGTCGTTGGCCGGGTGGTCGGGTTGGTCGGCGCAGGCGAAGTGGGACCACAGGCCGGTGACCGACCAGTGCCCCGAGTCCTCGCCCGCCCGGGCGCGCGCGAGGAACGGCTCCCAGTCGGCGCGCGCGGCTCCCCCGCGGTGCAGCCCGGTGTCGACCTTGAGCTGCACCCGCGCCGGCGCGCCGACGTCGGTGGCTGCGGCGGCGATCGCGTCGAGCTCGGCCACGGTGTAGGCGGTCAGGTCGACGTCGGCCCGGATCGCGTCGTCGTAGTGCTCGTCGGGCACGGTGAGCCAGGTGAGCAGCCGGCCGGCGTCACCGCCCGCGCGCAGCGCGCGGACCTCGTCGAGGGTCGCGACCGCGAGCCACTCGGCGCCGGCCTCGCGGGCCGCGCGGGCGACGGGCAGCATGCCGTGGCCGTAGGCGTCGGCCTTGACGACCGTGATCATCGTGACGCCGGTGAGCGCGCGCATCGTGCGCACGTTGTGGCGCACGGCGTCGAGGTCGACGACGATCTCGGCGCGGCTCATGGGTGAGATTGTCGCAGCACGTCGCGCGCGACGCGCGGCAGCGCACGCGCCACGTCGCCGGCGGTGATCGGACCGCCCCGGGAGGCCTGGGTGGCGGCGGCGCCGTGCAGCCAGGAGCCGACGCTCGCCGCGTCGTACGGTTCGAGCCCGGCGGCGGCCAGCGCCCCGACCAGCCCGCCGAGCACGTCGCCGGCCCCGGCGGTGGCCAGCCAGGGTAGGCCCGTGGTCGTGACGCGGACCCGGCCGTCGGGGTGGACGACGAGGGTGTGCGGACCCTTGAGCAGCACGACGGTGCCGTAGGCGTCGGCGGCCGCGCGTGCGTGCGCGAGCGGGCGGGCCTCGACGACCTCGCGGTCGACGTCGAGCATGCGGGCGAGCTCACCGGCGTGGGGCGTCAGGACGAGGTCGGACCGGCCGCCGCGGGTCACGTGGGCGAGCGCGTCGGCGTCGACGACCGTGGGTACGCCGTCGGCGAGCGCCTCGGCGAGGGTGCCGGCCGCGCCGTCACCACTGCCCGAGCCGACCACCCAGGCCTGCACGCGCCCCTGCCCGACCACCTCCGGGTGCTGCTCACGGACCAGGTCGTGGACGACCGCGTCGCCGACGTAGCGGACCATGCCGGCCAGGCCGCAGCTCGCGCCGGCCACCGAGAGCAGCCCCGCCCCGGGGTAGGCCGCGGAGCCGGCGCGCACTCCGACGACGCCGCGGGAGTACTTCTGCGCGTCAGCGCTCGGGCGCGGCAGCAGCGCCGCGACGTCGGCGGTCTGCAGCGCCTCGGCCGCGGGTGCGGGGAGGTAGGGGTCCAGGCCGATGTCGACGAGGTGCACGACCCCGGACGCCGCAGCCGCGGGGTCGACGAGGTGGGCGAGCTTGTGGGTGCCGAAGGTGATCGTGACGTCGGCGCGGGCGTGGTCGCCGTCGGCCGGCAGCTCGCCGGTGTCGACGCCGACCCCGCTGGGGGTGTCGACCGCGACCAGCGGCACACCGGCGAGCCCGGCGAGCGCCGCCGCGGCGGCGGGACGCAGGCCCGGCTGGCCGCCGATGCCGACGATGCCGTCGACCACGACGTCGGGGCGAGAGGCCCCGGGTCCCGTGGTGGGGCCGGTGGTGGTCGTCGTCCCCCCGGCCGCGCGGAGCGCGGCGACCCCGCCCTCGTGCGCGCGGTCCGACAGCAGCCACGCCGTGACCGCGAGCCCGCGCCGGGCCAGCACCGCGCCGGCGTACAGGGCGTCGCCGCCGTTGTCGCCGGAGCCGACCAGCAGCAGCACCCGGCGCCCGTAGGTGCCGGGGGCGAGCAGGTCGAGCACGGCGTGCGCGAGCCCGTGCGCGGCCCGCTGCATCAGCGCGCCCTCGGGCAGCCTCGCCATGAGCGCCGCCTCGGCGGCCCGGACCTGCTCGACCGTGTGTGCCTGCCTCATCGCTGGCGACGTTACCGAACGCCGCCACCGAGCGCGCCCGTCAGGACTCGAGGACGACGACCGCGGAGGCGATGCCCGCGTCGTGCGACAGCGACACGTGGACGTGGGCAACCCCGAGCTCGTCGGCCCGGGTGCGCACGGTGCCGCGCAGGTCGAAGCGCGGGCGGCCCGACTCTTCCGAGACCACCTCGGCGTCGTGCCAGGCCAGCCCGGCCGGCGCGCCGAGCGCCTTGGCCAGCGCCTCCTTGGCCGCGAAGCGCGCGGCCAGCGAGGCGGTCGGCCGCGTGGCCTCGTCGGGGGTGAAGAGCCGCTCGCGCAGACCGGGGGTGCGCTCCATCGACGCGGCGAACCGCTCCAGGTCGCACACGTCGATGCCGACGCCGATCACCGCCATGCCCGCGACCCTACTGAGGCGGACGACGGCCGGGTCAGAGCCTGGCCAGGACCGCCAGCACCAGGACGGGCACACCTACGGCCAGCAGGGCCGTGCGCGCCAGGCGCCGGGTCATGAACCAGACCAGCGACGTCGCGCAGGCCACGGCGACGAGACCCGGCAGGACGAGGACGACCAGGCCCCACCCGAGGCCCAGGACGACACCGAGCCAGCCCACGACGGCCAGCACCGTGCCCGCGGCAGTGCTCTGGACCGCCATCCAGCCCGGCACGGACGGCGAGGACAGCGCTGCGACCCGGGAGACCGACCCGCGCAGGACGATCGGGGGCCTGCGCGTGGGCGACTGCGTCATGTCCCGACCCTACGTCGAGTTGAACATGTTCAACAAGCGATTCCTCGCCCACCGCACTCCGCGCTCCAAGATCGTCACGGCCCTCCTCATTCGGAGCCCGACCTCCCCGCGCGTACCTGCGCTGCCTGCGGGAGAGCCGGGCGGAGGTCGTCGGCCGTTCCGACCCGCTAGTCAGGCTCGAAGGTGACACGCCCAGCGTCGAACACCGAGCCGTTCATGAACTGCTCCATCGACTCGATCCCGTCGGGGGAACAAGCCAATCGCCTGGCGCCTCACTCCACGATCCCATGTAGTCGTAGACGAGGATCTCGCCGTCGCTGCCATCACCCAGACTGTGGAAACTGGTGCCGAACGGGTCGATCCAGACCATCGCCGCGCCTCGACCATCCGTTGCCAGGGAGAGCGACGATCCGTCCTCCCGGATCAGCTCGACGGCTGAGTGATGGCCCGTCCTGAAGGGACGACCAAGGACACCTTGAACGAGGTCCGCCACCTGCCCCACCTCGTCGATCTGCCCCTCCCGCACGCAGTCCGCTTCGGGGTCGAAGTAGAGCGTTCGGATCATGTCTCGAAGATGCCACACCGGACGTCCACTGCGCCCCACCGACCGGCACGACCGCACAGCTCGCGGCAGCGTCGGGCGCCCACGGTGGTCGAGGTGCGAAGGACCCTGGCGACGAACCTCGAAACCCCCTCAGCCGGCGCTGCCAGCGTGACCCCGCGAGTTGGCAGCGTCACTCACCAGGTCTCGAGGCTCCTCGCTGGCGCTCGTCGCACCTCGACCACCGTGTGGGGGCGGCTCGATCCGCCTACTCGACCGTGACCGACTTGGCGAGGTTGCGCGGCTGGTCGACGTCGTGGCCCATCAGGGTGGCGAGCTCGCAGGCGAAGAGCTGCAGCGGGACGGTGGCGACCAGCGGTTGCAGGAGCACGGGCACGCGGGGCAGGCGGATCAGCACGTCGGCGTACGGCTCGATGCGGGTGTCGCCCTCCTCGGCCAGGCAGATGGTGCGGGCGCCGCGGGCGCGCACCTCCTGGATGCCGCTGATCATCTTCTCGTGCAGCTGGTCGCGCCCGCGGGGAGGGACGACGCAGAGCACCGGCAGGCCCTCCTCGACCAGCGCGATCGGGCCGTGCTTGAGCTCGCCGGCGGCGAACCCCTCGGCGTGGAGGTAGGCGAGCTCCTTGAGCTTGAGCGCCCCCTCGAGCGCCACCGGGTAGCCGGCGTGACGCCCCAGGAAGAGCACCGAGCGGGTCCCCGTGTGCTCGCGGGCGAGGTCGTAGACCTGCTGGGCACCGGCCAGGACCGTCTCGATCTGCTGGGGGATCGCCTCGAGCTGGACCATGATCTCGTCGATCTCGTCGCCGTAGCGGGTGCCCTTGACCTGCGCGACGTAGAGGGCGAGCAGGTAGCAGGCGACCAGCTGGGTCAGGAAGCCCTTGGTGGAGGCGACGCCGATCTCGGGGCCCGCATGGGTGTAGATGACGGCGTCGGACTCGCGCGGGATCGTCGAGCCGTTGGTGTTGCAGATCGCGAGCACCTTGGAGCGCTGGGTGCGGGCGTGCCGGATGGCCTGCAGGGTGTCGGCGGTCTCGCCCGACTGGCTGATCGCGACGACGAGCGTCGAGTAGTCGAGGATCGGGTCGCGGTAGCGGAACTCGCTGGCGAGCTCGACCTCGACGGGGATCCGGGTCCAGTGCTCGATGGCGTACTTGGCGACCATGCCGGCGTAGAACGAGGTGCCGCAGGCGATGATGATGATCTTGTCGACGTCGCGGATCTCGTCGTCGGACAGCCGCATCTCGTCGAGCTGCAGCAGTCCGGCCTGGTTGCGCCGGCCGAGCAGCGAGTCGGCGACCGCGCGCGGCTGCTCGAAGATCTCCTTGCGCATGAACCAGTCGTGGCCGTCCTTCTCGGCGGCCGACAGGTCCCAGTCGACGTGGTAGCGGCGACCCTCGGCGGGGTGCCCGTGGAAGTCGGTGATCTCGACGCCCTCGCGGGTGATCGAGACGACCTGGTCCTGGCCGAGCTCGAGCGCCTCACGGGTGTGCTCGATGAACGCCGCCACGTCGGAGCCGAGGAAGTGCTCGCCGTCCCCCACGCCGACGACCAGCGGGCTGTTGCGGCGGGCCGCGACGACGCGGTCGGGGTCGTGGGCGTCGATCGCGACGAGGGTGAAGGCGCCCTCGAGGACCTGGCAGACCCGCTGCATCGCGGTGGTCAGGTCGACGCCGGACTCGACCTGGAGCTCGACGAGGTGGGCGACGACCTCGGTGTCGGTCTCGGACAGCAGCACGTGGTCGTCGGCCTCGAGGCGGGCGCGCAGGTCGGCGAAGTTCTCGATGATGCCGTTGTGGACCAGCGCCACGCGGCGCTCGTGGCCCAGGTGGGGGTGGGCGTTGACGTCGTTGGGGGCACCGTGGGTCGCCCACCGCGTGTGGCCGATCCCGGTGTGGGAGGCCGGCAGCGGCGAGTCGGCGAGGGCCTTCTCGAGGTTGGCCAGCTTGCCGGCCCTCTTGGCCAGGGAGATCACGTCACCGGGCACCACCAGGGCCACGCCCGCGGAGTCGTAGCCGCGGTACTCGAGGCGCCGCAACCCCTCGACGACCACGTCCTGAGCCTGCTTCGGCCCCACGTATCCCACGATCCCGCACATGGCCCGCCACTGTACGGGTCGTGGGCGGCTCCCACCGAGAGGCACCCCGCCTGCAAGGATGTGGGCCATGTCCCACGGCGGAGGCCCACGCCTCGACGAGGCGCACCGGGAGACCTCCCCCTACATCGAGCTCGACCGCTCGGCGTGGGCCGCGCTGGCGCACGAGACCGAGAGCCCGTTGCGCGCCGAGGAGATCCGCACGCTGCAGGGCCTCGGTGACTCCCTCGACCTCGAGGAGGTCGAGGAGGTCTACCTGCCGCTCTCGCGCCTGCTCAGCCTGTACGTCGAGTCAGCCGGTCAGCTGCACCGCGAGCAGGAGCAGTTCCTGCACCAGCCCACTCCCCCGCGCACCCCCTTCGTGATCGGCCTGGCCGGCTCGGTCGCCGTCGGCAAGTCGACCACCGCGCGCGTGCTGCAGCAGATGCTCGCCCACTGGCCCGAGCACCCCAACGTCGCGCTGATCACCACCGACGGCTTCCTCTACCCCAACGCCGAGCTCGAGCGACGCGGGCTGCTGCAGCGCAAGGGCTTCCCCGAGTCCTACGACCGCCGGGCCCTGCTGCGCTTCGTCGTCGACATCAAGTCCGGCAAGGACGAGGTCGAGGCGCCGACGTACTCCCACCTGATCTACGACGTCGTGCCCGACGAGAAGGTCGTGGTCAAGCGCCCCGACATCGTCATCATCGAGGGCCTCAACGTCCTGCAGCCGGCCCGCGCGCGCGACGACGGCCGCACCGGCCTGGCGGTGAGCGACTTCTTCGACTTCTCCGTCTTCGTCGACGCCGGCACCGCCCACATCCGCGACTGGTACGTCTCGCGGTTCCTGCGGCTGCGAGAGACAGCGTTCCGCCAGCCGGGCTCCTACTTCAGCAAGTACGGCGCACTGACCCACGACGAGGCGGTGGCCGAGGCGACCCGGATCTGGGACACCATCAACGGCCCCAACCTCACCGAGAACGTGCTGCCGACCCGGTCGCGCGCGACGTTGGTGCTGCGCAAGGACCGCGACCACTCGGTGCGCTACGTGCGGCTGCGCAAGCTCTAGGACCCTGCTCCGGTACCGGCTCCGTCGAGCACCAACCACACCGTGGTGCCGACGGCGTCGAGCTCGGAGCCCCAGCGCGAGGCCAGGGCCTCGACCAGCTGCAGCCCGCGTCCGTGCACCCGCAGCGGGTCGTCGAGCGCGGGGTCGACGGCCCGGTCGACGGCGGGCTCGGTCGGCCGCGCCCCGCGGTTGCTGCCGCGGTCACGCACGAGCACGGTCAGGACGCCGTGCTCCAGGAGCGCACGCACCTCGGACGGGGCTCCGGTGTGGATGACCGCGTTGGTGACCAGCTCCGACAGGCACAGCACGGCGGTGTCGGTCGTGTCGTCGTCGACCCCCCACGAGGTCAGCGCGCCGCGCACGAACCGGCGCGCGTCGCCCACGGCGCGCGGCTCCCCGGCCACCTCGCAGTCGGCGACCCGGGCACCCTCGGCGACCGGACGGTCGGCCAGGGCGTCCTCGACCCGTGGGGCGCGGGCCTGCGCGGCGCGCAGGTCGCGGGCCAGGCGGACGACGGCGAGCGGCGCCGCGGTCGCCGGGTCCTCGACGTAGGCCAGGACCGCACCGAGGACCTGGCCGTGCACGACGAGGGGCTCCGCCACCAGCCCGCCCGCGGGCCCGTCGTGCTGGCGCGCGACGAAGTCGGGGAACTGCGGCGCTAGGTCGTGCCACGTGCCGGCCAGACCGGTGCCGGTGCGCACGACCGCGTTGAGCGGGACGTCGTCGTAGGCGTCGATGTGGCACCAGTCGACGACGGCTCCCTCACGGTCGGAGGCGGTGAACCGGAGCCGCCGCCCCCCGCCCTCGACCAGGGCGAGGCCCACCCGGACCACCCCGGGCCGGGCGGCGAGCTGTGTCAGGGCGAGGCGGGCCACGTCATCGGCGGCGACCAGCATGCCACCCAGGTTAGGGCTTCTTGGTCAGGCCGCGTCGAGGATGTCGATGACGAAGAAGAGCGTCGAACCGGCCGGGATCCCGGGGACCTCCTGGTCGCCGTAGCCGAGCTCGGGCGGCACCGACATGATGATGCGGCTGCCGACCGGGACCCCGGGGATCAGCTTGTCCCAGCCCTGGATCAGCCGACCGACGCCGATGGGCGCCTGGAACGGCTGGGTGCTGAAGCTCTCGTCGAAGGGTTCGGTGCCCTGGTAGACCGACCCCAGGTAGTTGGCGGTGATGGTCTGGCCGACCTCGACGGGCGGGCCGTCGCCCTTGCTCACCGTCGCGACGAGCAGCTCGTCGGTCGGCTCGGGGGTCCCGGTGAAGTCGAGACCCGTGACCAGGTCGCCGTCGGTCACGACCGCAGGCGCCCAGGCCGGCAGGTCGGCGGGCGCCTCGGAGGCCGACTCCGACGCCGACGGCGACGCGGACGGCGACTCGGCCGCACTGTCGGACGACGCGACCGACGACGAGGCGTCGTTGCCGGTCTCGTCGTTCTCGCTGCCGCAGGCGGCGACGGTGACGGAGAGCAGGGCGGCGGACGCGACCAGCGCCCAGCGACGGGCCGGGGACGAGAGCTTCACGGGGTTCCTCCAGGGGTTGGGTCGAGCAACTTCTGGACCTCGAGGCACTCCTCGAGGTCGCGGTAGCCGAGGTCGGCGTTGACGGCGTTCATCCACCGGTTGACGCCGGCGTTGCCGGTGACGACCAGGGTGGCCTCGGGCACGAGGTCGACGAGCTGCTGGTGCAGGAGCACCTTCATCGCCAGCCCGAGCGAGTGACCGCGGTGCTCGGGCAGCACCAGCGTGCTCTCGATGCCCGCGTGGGTGTCGCCGGCGTGGACCACGAGCGTCGTGTAGCCGGCCAGGGAGCCGTCGGGCGCCACCGCGGCGACGGTCAAGGGGCGGATCCCCGACCGCCGACGCCGCTCCTCGCCCTCGCGGACGCGGTCTGCGTCCCAGGCCTGCGGGCGCACGTCGACGTCGCCGAGCGGGATCTCGTCGAGGAAGCGCGAGAAGAGGTGGGCCAGGGAGTCGAGGTGCTCCTCGGGCGTGGTGTCGGTCCACCACACGAGCCGGTAGTCCTCGGACCGTGCGGCGGCGCGCTCGGCGAGCCCCGGCCACCGGTCGGCGGTGGTGGTGAGGTCGGCAGCCTTGAGGACCTCGCGTCCGGCGACGGCGTAGCCCCGGGCCGCGGCGAACGCGGCTCCGGCACCGGGCTGGCCCGGCGGGTGGGTCACCTCGGTCAGCAGGGTGCCGCGACCGTGCGCCGCGGCGAGCTCCTCGAGGGCCGCGAGCAGTGCGGTGCCCACGCCGCCACGACGACGTGGGGGGTCGACGAACACCTTGAGCACGGCGAGGTGGGTGTTGTCGCGCAGGTGGAGCGTCAGCCGGCCGGCGCCGACGGGGACGCCGTCGAGCTCGGCCACCAGGAAGCGGTCCTGGAGGTCGTCGCGCTCGACCGACCACACCCGCATGGCCGTCTCGAACGACGGCCAGGCCGGCAGCGGACGCCCGGCCTCGGCAGCGAGGACGACGTCGTACCAGGCGCGCATGGCCTCGGTGTCGACCGTCGCGACCGGGCGGACCTCGATCATGCGAGCGCCAGCCGGGCGCGGACCACCCCGGCCAGGCGGTCGGCGACGCCCTGGGCGGCCTCGGGGGTGGCGGCCTCGACCATGACACGGACCAGCGACTCGGTGCCCGAGGGGCGCAGCAGCACCCGGCCGGTCTCGCCCAGGGCGGACTCCTCGGCCTGCACCGCAGCGACGAGCTCGGGGTCGTCGCAGCGGGCCTTGTCGACGTCGGGCACGTTGACGAGCACCTGCGGGAAGCGGGTGACGACGGAGGCGAGGTCGCGCAGCGACCGGCCGGTGGCGGTCATCCGCTGCAGTACGTGGAGCGCGGTCAGCAGCCCGTCCCCGGTGGTGGCGTGGTCGCGCATGATGACGTGGCCCGACTGCTCGCCGCCGAGGTTGAAGCCGCCGGCGCGCATGTCCTCGAGCACGTAGCGGTCGCCGACCGCCGTCTGCCGCACGGTGATGCCGGCGCCTTCCATGGCCCGCACGAAGCCGAGGTTGCTCATCACGGTCGCGACGACGGTGTCGTCGGCCAGGCGGCCTGAGTCGCGCAGCGCCAGGGCGAGGACCGCCAGGATCTGGTCGCCGTCGACGACGGCGCCGGTGGCGTCGACGGCCAGGCAGCGGTCCGCGTCGCCGTCGACGGCGAACCCCGCGTGGGCGCCGTGGTCGACCACGGCACGCCGCAGGCGGTCAAGGTGGGTGGAGCCGTAGCCGTCGTTGATGTTGAGGCCGTCGGGCTCGGCACCGATCGTCACGACCTCGAGGCCGGCGTCGGCGAAGACACGCGGGCCGACCTCGCTGGCCGCGCCGTGGGCGCAGTCGAGCACGACGCGCAGCGGGGTGCCGCGCTGGTCGAGCCGACCGTCGAGCGTGCGCACGAGGTGGGCGGCGTACTCCTCGACGGTGGGGGCGTAGGGCCGGACCCGGCCGACGTCGGCCCCGGTCGGACGGTCCCAGTCCTCGCCGAGGCGGGCCTCGATCTCGCGCTCGAGCGCGTCGTCGAGCTTGACCCCGCCGTGGGCGAGGAACTTGATCCCGTTGTCGGGCATCGCGTTGTGCGACGCGCTAATCACGACGCCGACGTCGGCGCCGAGCGCGTCGGTGAAGTAGGCGACGCCGGGGGTCGGCAGGACCCGCAGGCGGAGCACGTCGACTCCCGCCGAGGCCAGCCCGGCGACGACGGCATGCTCGAGGAACTGCCCGGAGATCCGGGTGTCACGACCCACGACGGCCAGCGGACGCCGGCCGGTGTAGTCGCCGTGGTCGACGAGCACGCGGGCGGCCGCGACGCCCAGGTCGAGCGCCAGCTCGGCGGTGAGCGGACCGTTGGCGAGTCCGCGGACCCCGTCGGTGCCGAAGATGCGAGTCATGCGAACCCTCCTGGTCGGACGCCGCACAGGCGCCGGAAAGCGCACCGGCCGGCGGCCCGGGAAGGGCCGCCGACCGGTGAGGACACAGTCACGTGGCGAGCACGCGACCGATGGTCAGCGCTTGGAGAACTGCGGCGCCTTGCGGGCCTTCTTGAGACCGGCCTTCTTGCGCTCGATGACGCGGGCGTCGCGCGTGAGCAGCCCGGCCTTCTTCAGCGTGGGGCGGTTGGTCTCGGTGTCGATCTCGTTGAGGCACCGGGCCACGCCGAGACGCAGCGCGCCGGCCTGACCGGTGATGCCGCCGCCGTGGATGCGGGCGATCACGTCGAAGCGGCCCTCGAGCTGCAGCGCGGCGAACGGCTCGTTGACCACCTGCTGGTGCAGCTTGTTGGGGAAGTAGGAGTCGAGGGTGCGTCCGTTGACGCGCCACTCGCCGGTGCCGGGGACGATGCGCACGCGGGCGACCGCCTCCTTGCGGCGGCCGGTGGCCGCGGCGGGGGCGATGGTCGCGGGACGCGACGGGGTGTCGGCCGACGCGCTGCTCTCGGACGTGTAGGCCACGCCCTGCTCGTCGGTGGCGAAGGTCTCGTCGACCTCGGTGGTGTTCTCAGACATGGGTGTCTACCTGCTCAGTCTCTTGGTCGAAGGTCGTGGTTACTGGGAGATCTGCTTGATCTCGTGGGGCACGGCCTGCTGAGCGGCGTGCGGGTGCTCCGGGCCGGAGTACACCTTGAGCTTGGTGAGCTGCTGACGGCTCAGCTTGTTCTTGGGCAGCATGCCCCAGACGGCCTTCTCGACGACCTTGCGGGCGTCCTTGACCAGGATGTCGCCGATGGCGGTCTCGGTCAGACCACCGGGGAAGCCCGAGTGGCGATAGACCTTCTTGGTGACCTTCTTGTTGCCGGCGAGGGCGACCTTCTCGGCGTTGACGACGATGACGAAGTCGCCGCCGTCGACGTTGGGCGCGAAGGTCGCCTTGTGCTTGCCGCGCAGGAGCGTCGCGCACTCCACTGCGAGGCGGCCCAGGACGATGTCCTCGGCGTCGATGACATGCCACGTGCGCTTGATGTCGCCGGGCTTGGGGGCGTAGGTAGCCATGACCTTGCTCTCTGCGTTCGTAGGGTCCCGGGTCCGGGATCTGCCCGGTCGGAGGTGGTACTCGCGTCTCTTGACGAACTCGGCCCGGCTCGAACTCCTCCGGGACTGCACCGCTCCCAGGTCATGGGGGGCGGCACGGTAGGGACGCGACCGCCAAGACTACGGACCCGGGTCCGGCTGCGCCAATCCGCAGCCGGCAGGGCGGGTCGGACGTCGGTCCGTGGACTCCGGGATTTCGCGTTGCGGGGCCGCGGTCTAGGTTGTGGGACGTGACCGACTCTCTCACCGTCCGCGACAACCGCACCGGCACGGAGTACGACGTCCCGATCACCGACGGCACCATCAAGGCCGCCGACCTCGGGAAGATCCGCACCGATGAGCAGTCCCCCGGACTCGCCGTCTACGACCCCGGCTTCGTCAACACCGCCTCCTGCCGCTCCTCCGTCACCTACATCGACGGCGACAAGGGCATCCTCGAGTACCGCGGCTACCCGATCGAGCAGCTCGCCGAGAAGTCGAGCTTCCTCGAGGTGGCCTACCTCCTGGTGCACGGGACCCTCCCGACCAAGGCCGAGTACGAGGCCTGGGTCCACGAGATCACGTACCACACGTTCGTCCACGAGAACGTCAAGAGCTTCATGCAGGGCTTCCGCTACGACGCCCACCCCATGGGCATGCTCATGGCCTCGGTCGGCGCCCTGTCGACGTTCTACCCCGACGCCGGCAAGATCACCGACCCCGACAACCGCCACATGCAGATCGTGCGGATGATCGCCAAGATGCCGACCCTCGGCGCCTGGGCCTTCCGCCACGCGCAGGGCAAGCCCTACGTCTACCCCGACAACGACCTCAGCTACACCGCCAACTTCCTCTCCATGCTCTTCAAGATGAGCGAGTCGAAGTACGAGGCCGACCCGCGGCTGGTCAAGGCCCTCGACGTGCTGTTCATCCTGCACGCCGACCACGAGCAGAACTGCTCGACCAACGCCGTGCGCTCCGTCGGCTCCTCGCAGGTCGACCCCTACTCCGCGGTCGCCGCGGGTGTCGGCGCGCTCTACGGCCCGCTGCACGGCGGCGCCAACGAGGCGGTGCTCAAGATGCTGCGCCGGATCGGCTCGAAGGAGAACATCCCCGCCTTCATCCAGGGCGTCAAGGACGGCAACGAGCGGCTGATGGGCTTCGGCCACCGCGTCTACAAGAACTTCGACCCGCGCGCCACGATCATCAAGAAGGCCTGCGACGACGTCTTCGAGGTCACCGGGGTCAACCCCCTCCTCGAGATCGCCAAGGAGCTCGAGAAGATCGCCCTCGAGGACGAGTACTTCATCAAGCGCAAGCTCTACCCCAACGTCGACTTCTACTCCGGCCTCATCTACGAGGCCTTCCAGTTCCCGCCCGAGATGTTCACCGTGCTCTTCGCCATCGGCCGTACCCCGGGCTGGCTCTCGCAGTGGCTCGAGCTGGTCCAGGACAAGGAGCAGAAGATCGCCCGCCCCAAGCAGATCTACACCGGCGACCGCCAGCTGACCTTCGTGCCGGCCTCCGAGCGCTGGGCCTGACCTTCCGCTGCGCCGAAGGCGCGTGGGCCAGTCGGCCTGCGCGCCTTCGGCGCGTTTTTCGCCTGCGGCGGGCTTGGGGCTGCGCTGGGTGCCTGGTGGGTGGGTCGGGGTCCTCCGACGGGGCAGGACCTGCGATCCGCAGCTGGCGACGCCGTGTCGCGCCCTGACCTGAGCTGTGGTCGGGTCGTCGTGTGCGCGCCACGCCGCGCTCGACGCTTGCCGGATCGCGCTCCTGCCGCGCCTACGGCCCCCGACCCACCCGGTCCGCGCGCCCGGTGACTGTCCCCGGGGAGGACAGAACGGGGTCCGGGTCCCGACCACGCTCGCGGACCACATCCTCACCCCCCGGGGACCGCCGGTCGGGGACCGACCGGGGTGGGGCGGCGGCGCAGGCGCGGTCGAAGCGCACCCCGGCAAAGCGTCGAGCGCGGCGTGGCGCACACAGCTCATCTCGACCGCGAACCGAGTCAGGGTGCGACACGGCGTCGCCAGCTGCGGGGTGCGGTTCGGCCCCGCCGGAGCCGACGCCCCACCCCACCACAGGCCCCGGCCCGCAGGACCCCAAGCCCGCCGCAGGCGAACAACGCGCGCAGACCAGACCGCAACCCGAGCACCTCAGGAGGGCAGGTCGGGGAGGGGTTTCTGGTGGAGCCAGGTGACGAAGAGGTCGGTGAGGTCGGCTCCGGTGCGCTCGACGGCCATCGAGACGAAGTCGGCGGTGGTGACGTTGCCGCCGGAGTGGGTGGCCACCCAGGCCTTGAGCAGGTCGAAGAAGGCGTCGTCGCCGATCGTGCGGCGCAGGGCGTGCAGGGTCAGGGCGCCGCGCTTGTAGACGCGGTCGTCGAACATCAGCTCCGGGCCCGGGTCGGCGAGCACGAGGTCCTGGTCGAGGTCGGCGAGCTTGTCATGGTGGTGCTCGGCCCAGTCGTCGGCGGAGTCGCCGCCGGAGGCCTCGGACCAGAGCCACTCGCTGTAGCAGGCGAAGCCCTCGTGCAGCCAGATGTCCTGCCAGCGGCGCAGCGTGACGGCGTTGCCGAACCACTGGTGGGCCAGCTCGTGCGCGACCAGGCGTACGGCGTCCCAGTCGTCGGTGAGGAAGTTGCGGCCGAAGGTCGACAGGCTCTGCGACTCCAGGGGGATCTCGAGGTCGTCGTCGGTGACGACCACCGAGTAGGTCGGGAACGGGTAGGGGCCGAACAGCTCGCTGAACACCTCGAGCATCTCGGCGTTGCGGCCGAACGCCTCCTCGAAGCCCTCCCCCGCGTCGGCGGGCACCGCCGCGAGCAGCGGGGGCTCGGCGCCGAGCTCGCGGACCTCGTAGCGCCCGATCTGGACGGTCGCGAGGTAGGTGGCCATGGGCTCGTCCTGGGCGTAGACCCAGGTGGTGGCGCTGGAGCCGCTGTGGCGCGAGGTGAGGGTGCCGTTGGCGACGACCGTGTAGTCGCAGGGTGCGGTGACGGTCAGCGAGTAGGAGGCCTTGTCGTCGGGCCGGTCGTTGCAGGGGAACCACGTCGGGGCCCCGTGGGGCTGGCCCGCGACGATCACGCCGTCGGCCAGCTCCTCCCAGCCCGCCTCGCCGTGGTGCTTGTCGACCAGCGGCTTGGGGTTGCCGGCGTAGGTGACCCGCAGCTCGAAGGTGGCACCGGCCCGCACCGGCTGCCGGGGCGTGACGACGAGCCGGCGACCGCGGACCGCGTAGCGGGCCGGCGCCCTGCCGTCGAGGAGGACCTTGGAGACGCGCAGGGTGGCGAGGTCGAGCACGATGCGCGCCAGGTCGTCGACGGCGACGGCCCGCACGACAGCCTGGCCGCGCAGGTGGTTGCGGGCGACGTCGTAGCGCAGGTCGAGGTCGTAGTGCTCGGCACCCCAGGAGGGGTCGCCGTGGTCGGGCAGGTAGGGGTCTGCGGTGGGGAGCCCGTTCACCGCTGGTCCCACGGGCCGATCGGGTTGCCGATCCACGTGGTCTTGTCAGGCACGGACTCGCCCCTCATCACCAACGACACGGGGCCGACCGTAGCGTGGCGTCCGAGCGTCGCGGCGGGCAGGATCACGCTGTGGGGCCCCAGGGTCGCGCCCCGCTTGAGGGTCACGACGTCCTTGGCGAAACGGCGGTCGTGGAACAGGTGGGTCTGCACCACGCTGCCCTGGTTGACCGTCGCGCCGTCGCCCAGCTCGACGAGGTCGGCCTCGGGCAGCCAGTAGGTCTCGCACCAGACCCCGCGACCGATGGTGGCCCCCATCAGCCGGAACCAGGCGTTGAGGACCGGCGTGCCGCTGACGGCCCGCAGGAACCACGGGGCCGCGACGACCTCGACGAAGGTGTCGGCGAGCTCGTTGCGCCAGACGAACCAGCTCCACAACGGGTGGCTGCCGCGTCGCGTCCGGCCGACGAGGAGCCACTTGGCCGCGACGGTGACCAGCGCAGCGACCAGCCCGGCGGCGACGAGCAGCGGGCCGGTGAGCAGCAGGGCGAGCAGCACGTGCGCGTCGAGCAGGGCGACGACGGCGACGGCGACCACCCCGCCGAGGGCGAGGCTCACCGTCTGCGGCACGAGCCGGCACACCTCGACGACCGCGCGGTAGACCCGCAGCCGGGTCGGCGGGTCGTAGGTGGTGCGCTGGTCGGCGTCGTCGGCGGCGGTACGACGCAGCGGCGCCGGCGGGCTGCCGAGCCAGGACTCGCCCTTGTGCGCCGTACGCCGACGGGGCGCGGCGGACAGGACCGCGACCAGAGACGCCTTGGGGACCTTGCGCCCGGGGGCCGCCATGCCGGAGTTGCCGACGAAGGCGCGCTTGCCGATCTTGACCTTCTCGGCGCGCAGCCAGCCGCCGCCGAGCTCGTAGCCGCCGATCAGGGTGTCGTCGGCGAGGAACGCCTGGTCGTTGACCTGGGTGAGCGACGGGATCATCAGCACCGTCGAGGCCTCGACGTCCTTGCCGATGCGGGCGCCCAGGGCGCGCAGCCAGACCGGGGTCAGCAGCGAGGAGTAGAGCGGGAACAACCAGGTGCGGGCCTCGTCGAGCACGCGCATGGTGGTCCACACCGCCAGCGCGGGGCGGCTGCGGACCGGGAACGCGCCGGTGGCGACCGACCGGCCGGCCAGCCGGACGACGGCCCACACCAGCACCGTCAGCGTCGCGAGCCCGAGCACCGTCGAGACCGGCAGCCACCACAGCAGCCCCAGGAGGGCGGACGCGTCGCCGGGCGCGTCGGCCAGCAGCAGCGGCGGGAGGGCGCCGACCACCACGGCGACCAGCGGGAGCAGGCCGAGCCCGGCGCCCGCCGCGGCGTACGCCGCCGCCCAGGCCCGCGGGTTGACCGGCCGCTCGGAGGACCACGGCCCGCGGGCGTCGTCGGACACCTGCTCGGCGGGCGAGCCGGACCAGAACTCCCCGGAGGGCACCTCGCCGAACACGGCCGAGCCCGGCGCGACCTCGGCGTCGGCGCCGACCACGGCACCGGGCAGCAGCATGCTGCGGGCGCCGATCCGGGCCCGGGCACCCACGCGCACCGCGCCGAGGTGGAGGACGTCGCCGTCGACCCAGTAGCCGGTGAGGTCGACCTCGGGCTCGACCGAGCAGCCGGCTCCCAGCCGGAGCATGCCGGTGACCGGCGGGACCGAGTGGAGGTCGACGTCGCGGCCGACCCGGACGCCGAGCAGACGGGCGTACCAGGTCATGAAGGGCACCCCGCCGAGGCCGACGGCGCCGATCTCGTCGACGACGTGGCTTGCGAGCCACAGCCGCAGGTGGACCTTGCCGCCGCGCGGGTGGTCGCCGGGCTCGACGCCCGCGAGCAGCGCGCGGGCGGCGCCGGCGGCCAGCAGCATCCGGCCCGGCGGGAGCACGAAGCCGGCCCCGAGCAGGGCCAGCGCCCACACCGGGGCGTCGGGCAGCCAGCCCCAGCCGTCGAGCGAGCCGACCACGAGGCAGGCCAGCCCGACCCAGAACACCCAGCGGGGCGCGGCCAGGCAGCGGACCAGCAAGGTCGCGACGACCTGCCCGGCCTGGGTCTTGAGCGGGGTCGGGGGCACGCTGCGGTCGCTGGTGGGGCCGGCGGCGGCCATGCCCTCGAGGTGGGTGGCGAGGTCGCCCAGCGTCGGGTGCTCGTAGAGGTCGCCGACGACGACCTCGGGGTAGCGCTCGCGCAGGCGGGACACGACCTGGGCCGCCGACAGGCTGCCCCCGCCGAGGTCGAAGAAGTCGGCCGCACGGGTCTCGGCGACCGACCCGAGCACGTCGAGCCACACGCCGGTCAGCCACGTCTCGGTCTCGGAGAGGTCGGCGGCCACGACGGCCTCGGCCGGGCGGGGAAGGGGCCACGGCAGCGCGTCGCGGTCGACCTTGCCCGACGTGCGGGTCGGCAGCGTGTCGACCACCGCGAGGCGCGGCACGAGCGCCGCCGGCATCGACGCCCGCATGCCGGCCAGGGCGGCGGCCTGGTCGAAGGTCTCGTCGACGGTGACGTAGCCGACGAGCAGGCTGTTGCCGGCCGCCGTGCGGCGTACGGCGGCCGCGGCGCCCTGGACACCGGACAGCGCGAGCAGGGCACTGTCGATCTCGCCGAGCTCGATACGCCGCCCGCCGAGCTTGACCTGGTCATCGGCCCGGCCGCCGAACAGCAGCCCGGCGGCGTCGTTGACCACCAGGTCGCCGCTGCGGTAGGCGCGGTCCCAGCCGAGGGTCGGCATCGGGGCGTACTTCTCGGCGTCCTTGGCGGGGTCGAGGTAGCGGGCCAGGCCGACACCGCCGATGATCAGCTCGCCGGTCTCGCCCTCGGCCACAGGCTCGCCGTGGGCATCGACGACGGCGAGGTCCCAGCCGTCGAGGGGCAGCCCGATCCGCACGGGCCCCTCGCCGGTGAGCTCGGCACCGCAGGCGACGACGGTGGCCTCGGTCGGCCCGTAGGTGTTCCACACCTCGCGCCCCGGGGCGACCAGGCGCGTGACCAGCTCGGGCGGGCAGGCCTCGCCGCCCATGATGAGCAGGCGCACCCCGGCCAGGGCCTCGGCGGGCCAGAGCGCGACCAGGGTGGGGACGGTCGAGACGACCGTGACCCGGTTGGCGACCAGCCACGGTCCGACGTCGATCCCGCTGCGGACCAGGGCACGCGGCGCCGGCACCAGGCAGGCGCCGTAGCGCCAGGCCAGCCACATCTCCTCGCAGCTGGCGTCGAAGGCGACCGAGAGGCCCGCCATCACCCGGTCGCCCACCCCGAGCGGCTCCTTGCCGGCCGCCTGCTGCAGGAACATCCGCGACTCCGCGTCGACGAACGCGGCCGCCGAGCGGTGGGTCACCGCGACGCCCTTGGGCTTGCCGGTCGAGCCGGACGTGAAGATCACCCAGGCGTCGTCGCCCAGCCCGGGATCGACCGGGTCGACCTGGTCGACCGGGCCCGCGGCGGCACCCCGGCGACGTGCGGCGATCGCGAGGTCGGCGCCGACCACCGCGGCGACGTCGGCCTCGCCGAACACCAGCCGGGCCCGGTCGTCGGGGTCGTCGGCGTCGACGGGCACGTAGGCGGCACCGGCGAGCAGGATGCCGATGATGGCGACGTAGAGGTCGGTGGTGCCGGAGGGCACGCGGACGCCGACCTTGTCGCCCGGGCCGATCCCGAGCGCTGCGAGCTCGGCGGCCAGCCCGTCGGCCTGCTCTTCGAGCTCGGCGTAGGTGAGCACACCGGTGCCGGCGTCGACGGCGGGCTCGTCGGGGGCCTCGGCGACCGTCTCGCGGAAGATGTCGACCAGCGTGCGGGGCGACGGCGCCAGGTGTCCCCGGCGCAGGGGGTCGTCGCGCAGCGGGGTCATGGGTCCACCATGGCCGAGACCGGTGAACGCACGGTGACCCGGTCCCAGCCCGTGGCCGCCCGCACTGCTCAGCGTGGTGGGTCGTCGTGGCGGCCCACCGGTGACGACGCGGCCCCGATCACGTGGACCGACCCGTCGGCGGCGTCGCGCATCGCCCCGGCGATCGCCGCGAAGTCGCCCGAGGCCACCTCGAACAGGCCGCGTCGGAACGGCAGGCCCCAGCTCTCCTCGTCGTCGACGAACCCGAGCACCGGCAGCAGCGGCTTGACCGGCACCGCCACCACCGCCTCGAACTCCACGCGACGGCGCCACGGCCGGAACCCCTCGCGCACGTCGACCCGGTAGGGCTCGTCGTCGGCGACCACCCCGAGCGCGGTGAACTGCTGCAGCACCCGGCCCGTGCGGGTCGCTGTGCGCGGGGAGTAGAACGCGATCCGGTCGCCGTGCCCCAGCCGCCGCAGCCGGGTGTCACGACCGTGGTCGGCCTGGGTGAAGCCACCCTCGACCCCGAGCCGCACGTGGTCGAGGCTGACCGTGTTGATCCAGCAGCGCGTCCGCTCTCCCGTCATGGCTCCATCCCAGCAGCGAGCACCGACACCCCGGGCGGTCGGGACCCGGCCGTCGTGGGGTGTGAGGATCTCGGGATGCGGATCGCGGTCGTCGGGCTCGGGACGGGCGGGGCGACGACGGCCTGCCTGCTGGCCGACGCGGGCCATGAGGTGACGGTGGTCGAGCGGGCCGAGGACCCCGGCCCGGTGGGGGCCGGGATCTGGCTGCAGGAGATGGGACAGCGGGTGCTGGACCGGCTCGACCTGCTCGCACCGCTGCGGGCGGTCTCGCGCCCGGTGGACCGGGTGCAGATCGTCACCGCCCACGGCCGGTCCCTGGTCGACCTGGGCTACGACGAGCTGCCCGGGTCGCCCCCCGCCCTCGGCGTGCACCGCGGCGACCTGTTCGCGCTGCTGCTCGACGCGGTCCGCCGGCGCGGGGTGCCGCTGCGGCTCGGCGTACCGGTGACCGGCGTGCGTCCGACCGCCGGCGGGATGACCGTCGAGACCGCCAGCGGCGACCTGGGCACCTTCGACCTCGTGGTCGGCTGCGACGGGGCCCGGTCGCGGGTGCGGTCGAGCATGGGCGTCACGCTGCGTGACCGCGAGTACGACTACGGCGCGCTGTGGGCGGTCGTCGACGACCCCGACGAGACCGCGCGCGACACCCTGTTCCAGTGCCTGGGCGGCACCCGCACCTACCTCGGCGTGCTGCCGTCGGGCCGGGGCCGCACGTCGCTGTTCTGGTCGACGCGCCGCCGCGACCTGGCCCCCACCGTCGCGGCCGGGCTGCCGGCCTGGCGCGAGCGCGCGAGGCCGTACGCCGGCCCGCACGCCGCCCTGCTCGAACGGGTCGAGGCGCTGCTGCCCGCGACCTACCGCGACGTCACCGTGCGCTCGCCGTACCGGCTCGACGACGCACGGGGTCGCAGCGCGGCCGTCCTGGTCGGCGACAGCGCGCACGCGATGAGCCCCCAGCTCGGCACGGGCACGTCGCTGGCGCTCGCCGACGCGTGGACGCTGGCCCACACGCTGGCCCGCACGCGAGTCCGCTCGCAGGGCACCGAGCGCGACCTCCCCCGCGCGCTGGCCGCCTACGCCCGGCACCGGGCCGCGCACCTGCGGTGGTACCAGTGGACGACGCGGCTGATGATGCCGGTCTTCCAGAGCGACCTGACCCCCCTCGCCTGGCCGCGCGACGCGCTCGCTCCGCTGCTGACGCGGGCCCCCGGCGTACCCCGGTTGCTCCTCGGGACCCTGTGCGGCGACCGGACGTCACCGTGGGGTCGGTGCGAGCTGCCCGGGGCGTCCTGACGCCCGGCGCCGTCGACGGCGCCGTCGACGGCGCAGCGTCAGCCGCCCACGACCTTCTGGTGCGGGCGGCCCGGGTCGGCGTCGGCCGGCGCCGGGTCGTGGGCGCGCAGCGCCTCGAGCTGGGCGCACACCGCGACCCCGAGGAACAGCGACACGGCCGACATCAGGCTCCACAGCAGCAGCGCCACGATCCCGGCCAGGGGCCCGTAGGTGCTGTCGAACGACCCGCTGACGTTGACGTAGAGCGCGAGCCCCGCCGCCGCGGCCATGCTCAGCACCACCGCCACCACCGCACCGAGCGCCAGCCACGACAGCGCGGGCTGGCGACGCCGCGGCGCGTGGTCGAGCAGCACCGCGATCGTCGTGACCAGCAGCACCAGGCCGGCCGGCCAGCGCAGCACCTGCCAGGTCCGGTGGAGGCCGTCGGACCAGGCGTACTCGCGGACCATCGCGTCGCCGAAGGCGCCCCCGGCCACCAGCAGGAAGAAGCCGGTGCCCACCGGCAGGGCGAGCACCAGGGTCAGGGCGGCGGCCCGACCGTACTTGGCCACCGCGGGCCGGTCACGGCGGATGCCGTAGATGCGGTTGCTGCCCCGCTCGACCTGCGCCATCGCGGTGGTCATCGAGACCAGGGCGAGCAGCAGCCCCAGGACGAGCGCCACCTCGCCGGCGTCCTGCGAGCCTCCGGACGCGGCGCCGGCCAGCGCGTCCTGCCCGTCACCGCCCGGGGACACCGCGTCGACGGTGAGGGCGACCACGCGCGACCACCGCTCGTCGTCGACGTCGGCCGCCAGCCCGGTGGCCGCCAGCAGGAACGGCACGACGCCGAGGCAGGTCTGCAGGGCCAGGGCGCGGCTGTTGGTGAAGCCGTCGCCGTAGCGGAACCGGACGAAGGCCCCGACCAGCAGGGTGCGCAGGCCGTGGCGGCGCACGAGGTGCCAGGCGTCCTCGGCGTCGAGCTCCTCGCCGTCCATCTCGGTGGTGACGGGCACGAGCCGTGCGGTGGTCATCGAGACAGCATGGCAACGCTCAGTTGACCTGGCGGTCGCGCCCCTGCCAGTAGGGCGTGCGCAGGTCGCGCTTGAGGATCTTGCCGGTGGGGTTGCGGGGCAGCGGTCCGGTGACGTCGACCGACCGGGGGCACTTGAACGCCGCGAGGTGCTCGCGGCAGAAGGCGATCAGCTCGGCCTCGGTCGCCTGCGCACCCTCGCGGAGCGCGACGACCGCCTTGACGGACTCGCCCCAGGTGTCGTCGGGCACGCCGATGACGGCGACCTCCATCACGGCCGGGTGCTCGGCCAGGACCCGCTCGACCTCGGGCGAGTAGATGTTCTCGCCGCCGCTGATGATCATGTCCTTGAGCCGGTCCTCGACGTAGACGAAGCCGTCGGCGTCGACCTTGCCGAGGTCGCCGGTGCGGAACCACCCGTCGTCGGTGACGACCTCGGCGGTCGCCTCGGGCTTGCCGAGGTAGCCCTGGAAGCGCTGCGGCGTACGGAGCCAGATCTCGCCGTGCTCGCCGGTGCCGACGTCGTCGCCGGTGGCGGGGTCGACGATGCGCACCTCAACCTCGGGGATCGGCTTGCCGGCCGAGACCAGCCGCTCGGGGTGCCCGTCGGCGACGGCGTTGCGGTGGTCGTCGGAGCCGAGCTGGGTGGCGACGCCGGCGACCTCGGTCAATCCGTAGACCTGCAGGAAGTCGGTGTCGGGCCACGCCTCCATAGCCGCGCGCAGCAGCGGCGGCGGCATCGGCGCGGCGCCGTAGGTGTAGGTCTTGAGGGCGCTGAAGAGCTTGACCGCCTCCGGGCCCGTCTGCAGCACCTGGGCGAGCACCGCCGGCACCAGGAAGGTCCGGTTGGCCCCGGCGAGGATGGCGCCGGCCAGCGAGGCGCCGTCGGGGTCGCGGGTCATCACGCTGGGGACGCCGTCGTTGATCGGGAAGAGCATGTAGGACGACCCGCCGACGTGGAAGAGCGGCATCGCGACCATGCACTTGTCGCCCGGCGCGAAGCTCCAGCCGTCGTGGGCGTTGCGGACGTGGGCCAGCATGTTGCGGTGGGACAGCATGACGCCCTTGGGTCGCCCGGTCGTGCCCGAGGAGTACATCACCAGGCACGTGTCGTCGGCACTGACCTCGGGCTGCCGGTCGGCCGGCGTCGAGGCCGCCAGCCACGCCTCGTAGCCGTCCCCGTCGGCCCCGTCGGGCGTCACCTCGATGATCCTCTCGACGTGGGTGAGCCGGTCGCGGACGGCCTCGACGGTCGGCATCAGCTCGGTGCCGACGAACAGCACCCGGGCGCCGCAGTCGTTGAGCGCGTACTCGACCTCGTCGCCCGCCGAGCGCCAGTTGACGATCGCGTGGGCGGCGCCGAGCTGCGAGGCGGCCATGGTCGTCTCGACGCAGGCGGGGTGGTTCTTGTCGAGGAAGGCCACGACGTCGCCACGGCCGATCCCCAGGGCCTTGAGACCGCCCGTGTTGCGGCGTACGCGGTCGTGCCACTGGGCCCAGGTGAAGGTGCGCCCGAGGTAGGTGATCGCCTCGGCGTCGGGCGTGGTCGCCGCCCAGTGGGCGAGTCGGTCGGCGAGGTGGTGCGGCTCGGGTGCGGTCATGGCGCCATTGTGTCGGCCGGTGTCGGCCGGCGTGTGAGCCACACCACAGGCCACCCGGGCGTTCTTCCGACTCCCCCAGCGCCGTCTCAGCGCAGGCACAGGGTTGCAGAGCAGTCTCGACACCATGAACGATCAGTCCTCCCCGACGCCGCCGCCGTTCGAACCGCCCTTCTCAGCGCCGTCCGGGCCGCCGCACGGGTCCGCGTTCCGGGACTACCACGACGCGCCGCCCCCGCCTCCCCCGCCGCTGGGGTACCCGCCGTTCGAGCACCGCACCCAGGCGCTCGCCACGCAGACCCGGCCGGCGGTCCCCCCGCGCCGTGGTCGCGCCGGCTTCGCCGCGGCGGTCGTCGCCGCGGCCCTGGTGGTGGGAGGCGGTGCCGGTCTGGGCGGCGCCGCGGCGTACGACGCCCTCAACGGTGACGCCTCGGCCTCGGGGTCGTCCGCGACCGTGACGGCCAGCCCGGTCGTCGCCCGTGGCACCGACGACCCGCCCGCCCAGGGCAGCGTCGAGCAGGTCGCGGCGGCCGTGCTGCCCTCGGTGGTCAAGCTCGACGTCAGCGGCAGCCAGGAGTCGGGCTCCGGCTCGGGCATCATCCTGAGCTCCGACGGCCTGATCCTGACCAACAACCACGTCGCCGCGGTCGCCGGCGACGGCGGCACCATCACGGTGTCGTTCGCCGACGGCAGCCACGCCGCCGCCACGATCGTCGGCACCGACCCCCTCACCGACACCGCGCTCGTCCAGGCCCAGGACGTCTCGGGCCTGACGCCGGCGACGATCGGCGACTCCGGCGCGGTCGACGTGGGCGAGGAGGTCGTCGCCATCGGCTCGCCGTTCGGCCTCGACGCCACGGTCACCTCCGGCATCGTCAGCGCGCTCGACCGCCCCGTCGGCGTCGGCTCCGACGGCCAGGGCAACGCCACGGTCTACCCGGCGATCCAGACCGACGCCGCGATCAACCCCGGCAACAGCGGCGGCCCGCTGGTCGACCTCGACGGCCACGTCATCGGCATCAACTCCTCGATCCAGTCGACGTCGACCGGCTCCGGCGAGGCGGGCTCGATCGGCCTCGGGTTCGCGATCCCGATCAACGAGGTGCTGCCCGTCATCGACCAGATGAAGGCCGGCGAGACCCCCACGCACGCCCGGATCGGGGTCTCGGTGCAGAACGTGCAGGCCACCGGTGGCGCGCTGGTGGTCGACGGCGCCCAGATCTCCGACGTCGGCTCCGACTCGGCGGCCGGCCAGGCCGGGCTGCAGAACGGCGACATCATCACCAAGGTCGACGACACCCTCATCACCGGCTCCGACTCGCTGGTCGCCACGGTCCGGTCCTACCGGCCCGGCGACAAGGTGACGATCACCTACGAGCGCGACGGCCAGACCAAGACCGTCGACCTCACCCTCGACTCCGACGCGAGCCCCACCTCGTAGTCACGGCCAGCGCTGGGAGGGCGCGCCGACGGCCACCGGTCCCAGACCGGTGGCCGTTCGGCGTCCTCACGGCCTCGATAGTCGTGGGGCCTCGAGAACCAGGGGGGGGGCCGGGAGAAGGTGCACCACAAAAGGTGGTGGGTCAGGCCAGACGCTTCTGGAACTCGCCCATCCGGGAGACGGGCCGGAAACCCATCTGCTCGTTGACGCCGATCATGTGGCTGTTGACCTCGGCGTTCCACGTCGAGATGCGGGTCGCGTCGGGGCGCTCGCGCTGCAGCAGGCGCTGGTTGGCGACCTTGACCGCCAGGCCGAGACGGTGGCCGCGGTGGTCGCGGCGCACCAGGGTGCCCCACTGGTAGGCGATCGTGGAGGCGGCGCTCATCATGATGTTGGAGTAGGCCACGACGGTGGTGCCGGCCGGGTCGAGCGCGACGGCGTGGTAGGCCAGCCGTTGCTGCAGCGCGGTGCTGGCCTCGACCTCGCGCAGGCGGGCGACGTCGGCGTGCATCGTCTCGTGCTCGAGGTCGCCCATCGGCGCCTCGGTCGACAGGCTGCCGTCGAGCTCGACCCAGCTCTCCACGAGGTCGTCGGGGACCGGGCCCACCCACGACCGCAGCTCGTAGCCGGCGTGCCTCTCGGCGGCCTGGGCCGCGAGGTCGTCGAGGAGAGTGTCGGCGACCGGCAGGTCGAGCCAGCGTTGGACGTCGCTGAGCCCGAGCTCGAAGCCCGCGGCCCGGGCGAAGGCGACGTCGCGCGAGCCGGTGCCGTCGGTGCCGTGGTCGTAGGCCCAGCGGACCTCGCCGGTCAGGCGGGTGCGCCCGGCCGCCGCCGCCGCGGCCTCCACGTGCGCCAGCATCGCGCGGCCGTGGCCGCGGCGCTGGTGCCCGGGCGAGACGGTGACCTCGACGAACGCGGAGGTGAGGTTGTCGAGCTGCGGCAGCACGAGGGCGCCGACGGCGACGACCTCGCCGTCGACGAGCCCGGCGTAGCCCTGGCGGACCTGGTCGGACGTCGGCTGCTGCCACTGCACCCGGACCTCGTCGAGGGTGTAGACCTGCGCCTCGTCGACGCCGACGGCGGCCTCGAGCGCGGCGGCGTAGGAGTGGTACCAGGGGACGAAGAGGGTCTCGTCGTGCGGGTCGAGGGTGCGGATCTCGAGGGTCGTGTCGTTCATCGGCTGCGCACGACCCGTCCCTCGTCCCACACGGGTCCGTCGGACTCGTAGACCTCGCCGTCGGCGCCGTAGACCAGGAACCGGTCGAACCCGCGCGCGAACCACCGGTCGTGGGTCACCGCGAGCACGGTGCCGTCGAAGGCGTCGAGCCCCTCCTCGAGCGCCTCGGCCGACTGGACGTCGAGGTTGTCGGTCGGCTCGTCGAGCAGCAGCAGCGTGGCGCCGCTGAGCTCGAGCAGCAGGATCTGGAAGCGGGCCTGCTGGCCGCCGCTGAGCGACTCGAACCGCTGCTCGGCCTGGGCGCTGAGCTCGTAGCGGTCGAGCACCCGGCTGGCCTGCTCACGCCCCATGCCACTGCGGCCCTTGCCGTCGGTGCCACCGTCGCCGCGGTGCAGGATCTCGACCAGGGTGCGGCCCACGAGCTCGGGGTGCTCGTGGGTCTGCACGAACCAGCCGGGCCGCACGCGCGCGCCGAGCTTGGCCTGGCCGCGGTGCTCGACGGGCTTGATGCGTACGTCGCCGACCGGCTGGTGCTCGACGTCGGGGTCGCTGCCGCCCGCGGCCAGCAGGCGCAGGAAGTGGGACTTGCCGGAGCCGTTGGAACCCAGGACCGCGACCCGCTCGCCGTACCAGACCTCGAGGTCGAACGGCTTCATGAGCCCGGTGAGCTCGAGGTCGGTGCACACGACGGCACGCTTGCCGGTGCGGCCGCCCTGCAGGCGCATCGAAACCTGCTGCTCGCGCGGCTGCTCGGTCGGGGGGCCGGCCTCCTCGAACTTGCGCAGCCGGGTCTGGGCCGCGCGGTACTGGCTCGACATGCCGTCGTTGTACTCGGACTTGATCTTCAGGCGCAGCACGAGCGCCTTGATCTTGGCGTGCTCCTCGTCCCAGCGCCGGCGCATCTCCTCGAAGCGCTCGAACCGGTCCTTGCGGGCCTGGTGGTAGCTGGTGAACCCGCCGACGTGGGTCCACACCAGGTTGCCGCCGCCGCCCGCGCCGAGCTCGACGGTGACCACGCGGGTCGCGGTGTTGTCGAGCAGCTCACGGTCGTGGCTGATGAACAGGATCGTCTTGTCGGAGGAGCGGATCTTGTCCTCGAGCCAGATCTTGCCGGGCACGTCGAGGTAGTTGTCGGGCTCGTCGAGCAGCAGCACCTCGTCGGGGCCGGCCAGGAGGTACTCCAGGACGAGTCGCTTCTGCTCGCCGCCGCTGAGCGTGGAGAGCTCGCGGTACTTGGCGCGGTCGTAGGGCACCCCGAGCGCCTTGATGGTGCAGACGTCCCAGGTGACCTCGAGGTCGTAGCCGCCGGCGTCGCCGTACTCGTGCAACGCCTCGGCGTAGCGCATCTGGGTCTTCTCGTCGTCGGTCTCCATGAGCTGCAGCTCGCAGGCCTCGACCTTCGCGGACGCCTCACGGACGCGTGGCGGGCTCACGCTCAGCAGCAGGTCGGCGACCGTCGGCTCCTGCCCGTCGGCACCGAGGCCGGCCTTGACGTCCTGACGCATCACCCCGAGCCCACCGGTGCGGGTCACCGCGCCCGCGTGCGGCACCAGGTCACCGGTGACGATGCGCAGCAGGGTCGTCTTGCCGGCGCCGTTGGCCCCCACCAGCGCGACCTTGGCGCCCTCGCCGACGCGGAAGGACACGTCGTCGAGCAGCACCCGTCCGTCGGGGAGCTCGTACCTGACACCGCTGACGTCCACATGGCCCACGAGCAGTCATTGTCGGGCATGCGCAGCCGGTGGCGCACCACGTTTGCGGGGCCGGTGGTTGAGAGCCACGGGACACGGCGGTACGCGGGTCCGTCGTTGCTCGACTCGCGATCCACCGGCGGATCCTGCCGGTGGATCACGACCTGACGAGGGGGCGCCGGGACCGCGACCCACTCGTCGAACGTCGGGTCACCCACCTCGTGCTCCGTCCGCTCGGCCACCGTCTCCACGCATCTTCAACGCCGCGACACCTGATCGTGTTGCGAGACACACCGCCACGGGGTCGACCTGTCACGCAGCATCCCTAGAAAGGGGCACATGTCGTCCCCTCGCCGGACCGTCACCACCGTGCTGCTCCTGGTCGCCACCACGGCCACCACCCTCCTGACCCTCCTGGCCGTCCTCACCACCACCGTCGGGTCCACCGCCGCGATCCCGGTCGACCGCCCCGGACGAGCCGGCCCCGCCGCCGGCCACCCCGCCGGCCCCACCGGCCACCTCGACGTCCGGGTCCTGCACTACAACATCCACTTCGCCCACAGCGGGCTCGAGCAGGTCGTCCGCGACGTCGAGCGCACCGACCCCGACGTCGTGCTGCTCAACGAGGTCGACACCCACGACCGGGGCGCCGGCGTCCACCAGGCGCGCTGGTTGGCCCGCCGGCTCGGCATGGACGTCGCCTACGACGCCAACATCCGGTTCGGGTGGGGGCGGCGCGGCAATGCGGTGCTGAGCCGCTACCCCGTGCAGGACCTGCGCCGTTACGACCTCTACGTGACCCCCGGGACCCGGCCGCGCGGCCTGATGCGGGTCAGGCTCGCCGCGCCGGGCGTGCGCTTCGACGTGTGGACCACCCACCTCACCACCGAGGCGGGCCGGCTGCGGCAGGCCGAGGGCGTGGGTGCGCGCGTCGGTGACCCGACCTGTGCGACGGTGCTCGGCGGCGACCTCAACGCCCGGCCGGACACCTCGATCACCCGAGCGGTGACCACCCACCTAGACGACCTGTGGGACGCCGTGGGCCACGGACCGGGCGTGACCAACTACCGCGGCACCAAGCGGATCGACTACCTCTTCTACGACCACGCCACACCGCGCGCGGCGCAGGTGACCCCACTGCGCCACAGCGACCACCACGCCGTCGTGGGGGTGCTGCGCCTCGAGCGGGCCGACTCCTGCTGACGGGAGTACGCCGGCCGCGCCGGGGTAGGAGATCCGCATGCCCCGGGCCCGCGCCGCCGCCGTCGTGGTCCTGTCCCTGGCGGCCGGGCTCACCACCGGCTGCACCAGCGTCGACGAGCCCCCGCCCGTCGACCGCCCCGGTGTCGCGCGCCCGACCCGGACGGTCCCGCCGCGGCCCGCCCGGCTGGAGCGCAGCGGGCCACCGGTCACGCTACGGGTGCTGCAGTACAACATCCAGTTCGCCGACGCAGGGCTCGACGGGGTCGTCGCCGACATCCGGGCCGCCGACGCCGACGTCGTCCTGCTCGACGAGGTCGACGACCGGCGCAGCCAGGGCGGCCGGCTCCAGCCGCGGTACCTCGCCGACAGGCTCGGCATGAGATTCGCCTACGACCCCAACGGCACCGTCAGCCGCGGCGTCCGCGGCAACGCCGTGCTCACCCGGTTCGACATCGCCTACGTGCGTCGCTTCCGGCTGCCGACACCCGACGGCACCGAGAGACGCGGCCTGATGAACGTCGTGGTCACCGACGGCGACCTGCAGCTCGACGTGTGGACGACCCACCTCAACCCCGACGTCGGCACGCTCGCGCAGGCCCGACGGGTCCGCACCCTGGTCAGCCGGCCGACCTGCACCACGATCCTCGGCGGCGACCTCAACGTGCGGCCCTACCGCAACCCGCCACGGGTGCTGCGCGAGCACTTCGGCGACCTGTGGCGCTACGCCGGTCAGGGCCCCGGCGGCACCAACCGCGCCGGCACCCGGCGCATCGACTACCTCTACTTCGCCCGCGCCGAGCCGCTCTCGGCGCAGGTCGCGGAGCGCAGCAGCTCCGACCACCGGCGTCTCATCGGCACCTTCCGGGTCGACCCGCGTGACAACTGCTGAGGATCTGACCCGGAGGTGGGTGGCGGGTCGTTGCTACCGGCGAGTTAGATGGGTGTGACCGCCCACACCCACGCGACGGCCGCGCCCGTTGACGAGCCCATCAGGAGGCACCCGCATGCAGCTCGCCCTGTCCGCCGAGGACCAAGAGTTCCGCGAGGAGATGCGCAGCTACTTCACGACGAAGATCTCAGAGGACATCCGCAAGACCGTCGCGGAAGGCCGTGAGCTCACCCGCGAGCAGATCGTGCAGAGCATGCAGGAGCTCAACGCCGGCGGTCTCGCCGTCCCGCACTGGCCGGTCGAGTGGGGCGGCCGCGGTTGGACCGAGCTGCAGCGCCACATCTGGCACGAGGAGATGCAGGCCGCCTGCGTCCCCGTGCCGCTGGCCTTCAACGCCTCCATGATCGGCCCGGTCATCGCCGAGTTCGGCACCCAGGAGCAGAAGGAGGAGTTCCTGCCCAAGACCGCCAACCTCGACATCTGGTGGAGCCAGGGCTTCTCCGAGCCCGACGCCGGCTCCGACCTCGCGGGCCTGCGCACCAGCGCGGTCCTCGACGGCGACCACTGGGTCGTCAACGGCCAGAAGACGTGGACGACCCTCGGCCAGTACGGCGACTGGATCTTCACGCTCGTGCGCACCGACCCCGACGTCAAGAAGCAGGCCGGCATCTCGATGCTGCTCATCGACATGAAGTCGGAGGGTCTGGAGGTCCGTCCGATCGAGCTCATCGACGGGGGCCACGAGGTCAACGAGGTGTGGTTCACCGACGTCCGCGTGCCGGTCAAGAACATGGTCGGCGAGGTCAACAGCGGCTGGACCCAGGCCAAGTTCCTGCTCGGCAACGAGCGGGTCGGGGTCGCCCCGGTCGGCCAGACCAAGCGGGTGCTGGCCCGGGCCAAGGAGCTCGCCGCCGCCACGATCGCCGACGACCCGCTGTTCCGCGCGCGCATCGTCGAGCTCGAGAACGAGCTGCTCGCCCTCGAGCTCACCGCGCTGCGGGTGGCTGCCCACTCCGCGGGCTCCGAGCCCCACCCGGCGTCGTCGGTGCTCAAGCTCAAGGGCACCGAGCTGCAGCAGGCCGTCAGCGAGCTGGTCATCGACCTCGGCGGTCCGGCCACCCTCGCCTCGGGCGAGGGCGATGCCACCCTCGACTGGTACCGCCGCTCCACCCCCACCTACCTCAACCTCCGCAAGGCGTCGATCTACGGCGGGTCCAACGAGATCCAGCGCCAGATCATCAGCCGCGGCATCCTCGGTCTCTGAGAGGCACTGACATGGACTTCAGCTACGACGACGAGCAGACCGCCCTCCGTGACGCCGTGAGGGGCCTGGTCGGCAAGGCCTACGCCGACTGGGAGCACCGCCGCCAGACGGCCAAGGAGGACCCCGGCTTCGACGAGAAGCTCTGGACCCAGATGGCCGAGATGGGCCTGCTGGGCCTGCCCTTCAGCGAGGACGACGGCGGCGTCGGTGCCGGCCCGGTCGAGATCGGCATCGTGTGCCGCGAGATCGGCCGCGTGCTGGCGCCCGAGCCGTTCCTCGGCTCGGTGGTCTACGCCGGTGGCCTGGTCTCGGCGGTCGGCACCCCCGAGCAGCGCCAGGAGATCCTGGGCTCCCTCGCCGGCGGCGAGAGCGTGCTGGCCTTCGCCCACGACGAGCCCGGCCACCGCTGGGGCCCGTCGGCCCACGACGTCACCGTCGACGCAGAGGGCAGGCTCACCGGCGTCAAGGACGGCGTCCTGCACGGCGCCCGCGCCGACGTGCTCATCGTGAGCGCGGTCCTGCCCGAGGGCGGCACCGGCCTCTTCGTGGTCACCGACGGCGGTGGCGAGCGCGAGGGCTACTCGACCTACGACGGGGGCCGCGCGGCCCGGATCACCTTCGACGCCACGCCGGCGGTGCCGCTGGGCGCGGCGGCCGCCGACGTCACCAGCAGCATCGCGACGGTCCAGGACATCACCCGGATCATGGCCGCCAACCAAGCCCTCGGCGTGATGCAGACCCAGCTCAAGGCAACCGTCGACTACCTCAAGAGCCGCAAGCAGTTCGGGGTCACGCTCAACAACTTCCAGGCCCTCAACTTCCGCGCGGCCGACATGTACACCAGCCAGGAGCTCACCCACAGCCTGGTCGACTGGGCCACCATGGTCGTCGCCGACGGCGGCAGCCAGCAGGCGATCGCCGACGCGGCGGCCCGCGCGGGGCTGCAGGTCAGCCGGGCCGGTCGCCACATCGGCCAGGAGGCGATCCAGCTGCACGGCGGCATCGCCATGACCGCCGAGTACAACGTGGGCGCCTTCACCGCCCACCTCACCGCGCTCGACCACCTGCTGGGCGACGCGGGCCACCACATCCGGTCGCTCGAGGGCGGGCTGACGGCGTACGCCGCCATCGACCCGCTCGACGTCGCGGCCTCGGCGTGAAGGGTCTCGCCGGCAAGACCGCGGTGGTCACCGGCGCGAGCCGGGGCATCGGGTTCGGCGTGGCCCAACGGCTGGTCGCCGAGGGCGCGCGGGTGGTGATCACCGCCCGCAAGCCCGAGGCGCTGGCCGAGGCCGTCGAGGCGCTCGGTGGCGCCGAGCACGCGCTCGGCATCCCCGGCAACGCCGGCGACGCCGAGCACCGGGCGGCCGTGGCCGCAGCGGCCGTCGAGACCTTCGGCAGCCTCGACCTGCTGGTCAACAACACCGGCATCAACCCGGCGTTCGGCATGCTGATGGACCTCGACCTCGACGCCGCCCGCAAGATCATGGACGTCAACGTGATCGCTGCTCTCGGTTTCACCCAGGAGGCCCACAAGGTCTGGATGAAGGAGCACGGCGGGTCCGTCGTCAACGTGTCGTCGCTCAGCGGCGTGCGACCTGCGCCGTTCATCGCCTTCTACGGCGCCAGCAAGGCCGCCATGATCTCGATGACCGAGACCCTCGCCCAGGAGCTCGGTCCCGGCGTCCGCGTCAACGCGGTCGCCCCGGCCGTGGTCAAGACCAAGTTCGCCGAGGCCCTCTACGTCGGCCGCGAGGAGGAGGCCTCGGCCAACTACCCGATGAAGCGGCTCGGCGAGATCGAGGACATCGGGGCGCTCACCGCGTTCCTGCTCTCCGACGACGCCTCGTGGATCACCGGGCAGACCGTCGTCGCCGACGGCGGCATCTCCCTGCAGGGCCAGCACTGATGGGCCCGCGCTGATGGGCCACCCGGCCCTGGAGGGCAAGGGCGCCGTCGTCACGGGGGCCGCGGGCGGCATCGGTCGCGCGCTGGCCACCCGGCTCGTGGCCGAGGGGGCGCGGGTCGTGGTCAACGACGTCGACGCCGACCTGCTCGCCGCCACCGCGGAGGAGATCGGGGCCGTCGCGGTGCCCGGCGACTGCGCGTCGGCCGACGGGGTCGAGGAGCTCGTCGCCACGGCGACCCACGCGCTGGGCCGCATCGACGTCTACTGCGCCAACGCCGGCATCGACCGCACGACGCCCGACAGCCTCCAGCTGCCCGACGCCGAGTGGGCGCAGATGCTCGAGGTCAACGTCATGGGTCACGTGCGGGCCGCCCGCGCGCTGGTCCCGGCGTGGCTCGACGACACCGGCGACGGGCGGGGCGGCCGGTTCGTGGTCACCGCGTCGGCGGCCGGGCTGCTGACGATGATCGGCGCGGCGGCGTACTCCACGACCAAGCACGCGGCCGTCGGGTTCGCCGAGTGGCTGTCGATCACCTACGGCGACCGTGGGGTCGCCGTCCAGGCGATCTGCCCGCAGGGCGTGCAGACCGCGATGCTCGACCAGGCGGGCCCGCTCAAGGACCTGCTGTCGCACGACGAGGCCCTCGCCCCGTCGGCGGTCGCCGACGCCTGGGTCGCCTCGCTCGACGACGACCGCTTCCTGGTGCTCCCCCACCCCGAGGTCGCCGGCTACTACGCCGCCCGCGCGACCTCGACCGACCGGTGGCTGGCCGGCATGCGCCGCCTGCAGACCAAGGTGGACGGCCTCTCGTGAGCGTCCCGGGCTTCGACACCGACGCGTTCCGGCGCTGGTACGACGGCGTGCGGCCCGGCGAGCTGGCCGGCCCGGTGGAGGCGTCGCTGATCTCGGGCGGCAAGTCCAACCTCACCTACACCGTCACCGACGGCGGCTCGACGTTCATCGTGCGACGACCGCCGCTGGGCCACGTGCAGGCCACCGCCCACGACATGGGGCGTGAGTACACCGCGATGTCGGCGCTCGCCGAGTCGGGCGTGCCCGTGCCGAAGACCTACGCCCACTGCACCGACGAGTCGGTGCTCGGGGCGCAGTTCTACGTGATGGAGAAGGTGCCGGGCGAGGCCTACCGCACTGCCGTCCAGCTCGAGCCGCTCGGGCCCGACACCACCGCCCACCTCGCGCGCTCGATGGTCGAGGTGCTGGCCCGGCTGCACTCGGTGGTGCCCGACGAGGTGGGGCTCGGTGACTTCGGGCGCCCGGCCGGTTTCCTCGAGCGGCAGGTACGCCGCTGGGGCCGCCAGCTCGAGGGCTCCGCCACCCGTCCGCTGCCCGACGCCGAGGCCCTGCTGGCCCGGCTGGCCGGCTCGGTGCCGCCCGACGGTGCCCCCGGCATCGTCCACGGCGACTACCGCCTCGACAACCTGCTCTGCGTCGCCGACGACGAGGCGCCGGTGAAGGCCGTGGTCGACTGGGAGATGGCCACCCTCGGCGACCCGCTCACCGACGTCGCGCTGCTGCTGGTCTACGACACCCTGGGCCACCTCACCGGCGGCGGCGCGGTCGCCGACGCCAGCGCCGCACCCGGCTACCCCGACCGCGACACCCAGCTGGCGACGTACGTCGACGCCGGCGGCCGCGAGCTCGGCGACCTGTCCTTCCACCTCGGCCTGGCCTACCTCAAGATCGCGGTCATCCTCGAGGGCATCCACCACCGCTACCTCGCCGGCCAGACCGTCGGCGACGGCTTCGACCGCGTCGGCGAGGCCGTCGAGCCGCTGCTGGCCGCGGGCCTGGACGCGACGGGCGACGGTGGTTGAGGTGCGAGCGCAGCGAGCCTCGAAACCCCGTCCGACCCGACGTGCGTCGACCCCGCCCGGCGGGGGTCTCGAGGCTCGTCGCTAGCGCTCCTCACACCTCGACCAGCGTCCCCGAAAGGACAACCCCATGGACCTCTCCCTCAACGACGAGCAGCAGGCCTTCCGTCAGGCGGCGCGCGACTTCCTCGACAAGGAGGCGATCCCGCACCGCACGCAGTGGGACCGTGACGAGTCGGTCGACCTGGCGATCGTGCCCAAGATGGCCGAGCTCGGGTTCTTCGGGCTCACCATCCCCGAGGAGTACGGCGGGCTCGGCGGCGACTACGTGACCTACGCCCTGGCGATGGAGGAGCTCGGGCGGGCCGACTCGGCGCTGCGCGGGATCGTGTCGGTCAGCAGCGGGCTGGTCGGCAAGTCGATCCTCTTCCACGGCACCGAGGAGCAGAAGCAGGAGTGGCTGCCGCAGCTCGCGGTGGCCGACAAGCTGGGGTGCTTCGGGCTCACCGAGCCCGGCACCGGCTCCGACGCCGGCAACCTGACCTCACGGGCCGTCAAGGACGGTGACGACTACCTCCTGACCGGCCAGAAGCTCTTCATCACCAACGGCACCTGGGCCGACGTCGCGCTCGTCTTCGCCCGCACGGGCGAGCCCGACTCCGGCCCGCGCGGGGTGAGCGCCTTCCTGGTCCCGACCGACTCCCCCGGCTTCGAGGCGCGCGAGATCAAGGGCAAGCTCGGCCTGCGCGGGCAGGCGACCGCCGAGCTCTTCCTCGACGAGGTCCGCGTTCCGGCCGCGGCCATGCTCGGCGGACCCGAGGGCGAGGGCCGCGGCTTCAAGGTCGCGATGTCGACGCTCGACAAGGGCCGGCTCGCGGTCGCCGCCGGCTGCGTCGGCATCGTCCAGGGCTGCCTGGAGACCTCGGTCGACTACGCCAAGAACCGCACCCAGTTCGGCCGCCCGATCGCGGGCTTCCAGCTGGTCCAGGACATGATCGCCGACATCTCCCTCGACGCCGACGCCGCGCGCCTGCTCGTGTGGCGCTGCGCCGACCTGATCGACCGCCACGAGCCGTTCGGCGTCGCGGCGTCCAAGGCCAAGCTCTTCGCCTCCGAGGCCGCCGTGCGCGCGGCCAACCTGGCCATCCAGATCCACGGCGGCAGCGGGTACATCGACGAGTACCCCGCGGCCAAGTACCTCCGCGACGCCCGCGTGATGACGCTCTACGAAGGCACCTCGCAGATCCAGAAGCTGCTCATCGGGCGCGACGAGACCGGCATCAACGCGTTCGTCTGACCGCGGGTCTCCGCGCCCGGCGGCCGCCGGGCGCGGAGGTCTGGACCACCTTCGTCGGATTCGGCTTGTCGCCACATCTAAGTCTAGTGTTTGGGTATGTTTACACGTGTACAGCGAACGGTGGCCTGCCTCGTCCTCACCGCCACCGTGATGGCGACCTCCCCGGGCCCCGCCACAGCGGGTGTCACCCCGGTCGCGGCGTCGCAACGCCACGACGACCCGCCCCGCGTGCGCGGCGAGCTCCCCCGCAACCCGTGGTCCGGCCCCGCCGGCACCGCGACCATGCACGGCGACCCCGGCTCGTCCGACACGACCCCGCTGCGCGGACCGGGCCCCGACCCGCAGCCGGCACAGACCGTCCCCGTCCCGGGGGTGTGCCCGACGATCCTGGCCGGGCGCGACGGTGTGCCGCTGGCGCTGTGCACCGAGTACGCCGACCGCGCGCCGTCGGTCTACCTGCTCGACCCCACCACGTACCTGCCGCTGGCCCGGCTCCACCTCGAGGCCGGCGCGCTGCTCGGGGGCGTCTACGCCTACGTCGACCACCGTGACCGGTTGGTCACCGTCGACGGCTCCGGCGCGATCGTGCTGGTCGCGCACGACCGCTCGGGCCCGGGCGGCACGTGGCGGCTCTTCGTGCAGCGCCGGATCCCCTTCACCGACGCGGTCGCGCGCCTGTGCGGCAGCGCGACCTGCGACGCGCTGGTCACCGTCGCGCCCGGCTACGACGGCCGCATCTGGTTCGCGACCGCGCACGCCGCGGCCGGCTACGCCGATCCCGCCACCGGCCGGGTCGTCGTACGGCGCCTCGGCCGGCGGTCCGAGCGGATCGGCAACAGCATCTCGACGGTCCCCGACGGCACGGTGGTCACCACCGACCACGCCACCTACCTGGTCCGCAGCGACCGACGTGGTCGGGTCCGGACGGTGTGGCGGCGGGCCTACGACCGGGGCCCGGCCCGCAAGCCGGGCCAGCTGACCTGGGGCAGCGGCGCGACCCCGACGCTGTTCGGTCCACGTACCGGTCACGAGTTCGTCGCGATCACCGACAACGCCCGCCCCCGCACCCGCGTGCTGGTCTACCGCACCGGCACCGGCGCACTGCGCTGCTCGATCCCGGTGCTCGGTCGCGACAACAGCGGCAGCGAGAACTCGCCGATCGGCTTCCGCCGCTCGATCTACGTCGCCAGCACCTACGGCTACCCCATCCCGGCCGGGACCACCGGGCCGTCCGACCCGGCGAGCGCCCCCTTCGTCGGCGGCCTGGAGAGGGTCGACCTGACCCGGCGCGGGTGCCGCAGCGTGTGGCGCAGCCCGGTCCGCTCGTCGGCGGTGCCCCGGCTCTCGACGGCCGAGGGCGTCATCTACACCGTCACCCGCAGCGAGACGCTGGCCTACGACCTGGTGCGTGTCTCACCGCGCACCGGACGGGTGCTCAGCCGGTCGCGGCTCGGCCACGGCCCGACCGCCGACACGCTGCAGATGGTCGGCTCGATCCTCGCCGATGGCACCCTGCTGCAGGGCACCATCGCCGGGCTGACGGTCACCCGGCGCTGAGGTCGGGCTCAGGCCGGGGCCCGGCGGTCACGCGCGAGCCGACACGGGCGGGGGCATCGGGGCCCGCAGCGTCTCGTGTGACGGTCGCGTGAACTGGCCCCACGCTGTCGGTGCGCGCCCCCATACTGACGCGCATGCGCCCCTCCCTCCTGGTCGTCGGCACGGTCGCCGCGGCCGTTCTCGCCGCTCCGATCCTCCCGGCCACGGCCGACCCCGTACCGCCGACGCCGCCCCGCCCGGCGGCGACCGCCGGACAGTCGGGCGAGGTCCGCGAGCAGGTGCCCGACACGGTCGCCCGCCCGGTCGACCTGCGGCGGGCGACCCGGGCGGCCCGTTCGGCCCGTGCGGCCCGGGCGGCCGGTCGGTCGGGCACCGAGGGGGCCGGGTTCGACACGCCGCTGGTGATGCCGTCGTCCTACCCCTTCCAATCGACGTTGCCCGAGCCCGAGCCCGAGCCGCTGGGCTCCGACGCCAGCACGCTCAGCGGCGTCCTGGCCCACTCCGACCTGGCGCCGCAGGTCAACGACTGGATGGCGCAGAGCGACCTGGTCAGCGCCCAGGTCGTGGGGCGGTCGGTGCAGGGCCGCGACCTCTACCTCGTCACGGTGACCGCCCCGGAGACCCCGACCCAGACCGCCCAGCAGGCCGCCTGGAAGGACGAGATCCGCAACGACCCGACCACGGCCGCCGCCGACGCCGCCCTGCAGACGGGCTACAAGACACCGATCTGGTTCAGCGCCAACATCCACGGCAACGAGTGGGAGGGCACCGACGGCATCATGGGCTACATCGCCGACCTGCTGGCTGCCGAGGACGACCCGGCGACCCAGGCGCTGGTCGCCGCGCACCGGCTCTACTTCTACCTGACGATCAACCCCGACGGGCGCACGATCGGCCAGCGGCCCGGCGTGCTCGGGCTCGACATCAACCGCGACATGATCACCAGCACCACGCCCGAGTCGGTCGCGTTCACCAAGGTGGCCCGGGCCGTGCAGCCGCTCTACTCCGCCGACCTGCACGGCTACACCAACGTGCTCCAGGTCGAGCCCTGCGGGCCGCCGCACGGTGACAACTACGAGTACGACCTGTTCATCGGCCACGGCTACGCCGCCGCGCTGCAGGTCGAGCGGGAGATGCTCGACGCCGCGATCCCGGGCAACCCGTTGCCGCTGGGCCAGATCACGATCCCCTATCGCGACACCCCGAGCGGCTGGGACGACTACCCCCCGGTCTTCACCGCCCAGTACACCGCCTACTACGGGGCCGTGACCAGCACCGTCGAGCTGCCGCTCCCCCGCACCGGCACGACCCAGAACCCCGTCACCGCGGCGGTCAACACCGCCGTCGCCACGCAGACGATCACCAGCCTGGTCGACTACGTCTCGACCCACAGCGACGAGATGCTCGACAACCAGATCGAGGTCTTCCGCCGCGGTGAGGCCGGCGCCCCCAAGGTCCAGCTCACCGGGGCCGGCATCGCCGCCGTCCCCGGGCCGGCCGAGTGGAAGCCGCTGTGGGACGTCGCCGACGACCAGAACCCCGTCGACTACCCGCGCGCCTACGTCATCCCGCGCGGCGCCGACCAGCGCTCGCAGTCCGACGCCGACCGCGTGGTCGAGCACCTGCTCTTCAACGAGATCGAGGTCGGCACCCTCGACGCCGCGACCACGGTCGGCGGCACGACCTACCCCGCCGGCTCCTACGTCGTCGACATGCACCAGCCGCTGCGGGGCCTGGCCAACGCCCTGCTCGACGTCGGCTACGACATCTCCGACAAGGTGCCCTCGATGTACGACGTCTCGGCCTGGAGCTACTCCTACCTGTGGGGCGCGAGCGTCGACCCCGTCGGCACCACCTCCGACGCCCCCCTCGGCGCGACGACGCCGATCACCGCCCCGACCCCGGCCCCGGCCGCACCCACCGGGCCGCGCACCACCGTCTTCGACCTCGCAGGACTCGACGACCACCGTGCCCTCCACGACCTGCTCGACACCGGCGCCACCGTCAACACGACCCCCACCGGTGCGGTCGTCGTACCGGCCTCCGCGTACGCCGCGGCGGTGACGGCCACCGCGGCCCACGGCGTCGAGCTGCGCACCGCGACCCCCGCGGAGGTGGCCGCCGCCGGCGGCGACGGGGCGCGCATCCTGAGCGACCTGCACGTCGGCTACGTCGGCACCCAGGAGGACACGCTCGCGCTGACCCAGATGGGCCTCGACGACCTCGAGGTCCTCGACAGCGCCACCATCAGCGCGGCGTCGCTGGCCGACGTCGACGTCCTGTGGGTCGGCTCCGACCTCGGGGTCACCGCCGGCAGCGCGGCCGACACCGCGCTGCGCGACTGGGTCGCCGGCGGCCACTCGATCGTGGGCCGCGACACCGCCGGCCTCGACGCGGCCGAGCAGTACGGCCTGCTCAGCGCCACGGCGACGTCGGGCGTGTCCAGCTCCAACGGGATCGTCGCCCTGACGACGCCCGCGGGCTCGCCGCTGGCACCCCACGCCCAGGACAGCGCGTTCGTCTACCCCGCGGTGAGCTTCACCGACCTCGGCGCCGGCACCGACGTCGCCCAGTCCTACGCCGCCGACCCCTTCCTGGCCGGGCACTGGCGGCCCTCCTCGCTGGCGGCCGACGACGGCCCCGACTTCGCCGCCGGCAAGGCCGCCGTCATCAGCGCGGTCCGGCCGAACGGCTCTCGCGCGCTCGTCTTCGGCACCTCGGTGTTCTTCCGCACCCACACCGTGGCCGGCATCGGCCAGGGGGCCCGCGCGATCGAGTGGGCGGCCTCCGCGCCGGCCGTGCCGCTGCCCCCCGACCCGGTCACGCCGGGCACGCCGGTCGCGACGATCACCGGGGTGCGTCAGACCAGCAGCGCCACCTACCCCGACCGCGCCCGCGTCGTGGTGGCCGTGGCGCCCGCCGACGGCACCTCCGGCACCCCCACCGGCCGGGTGGTCGTCCGCGACACCACCGGTGTGCTGGCCCGCGGGCCGCTCGCGGGCGGTCGCGTGACCCTGACCCTGCCGGCCCGACGGCCCGGCACGCAGGAGGTCACCGCCAGCTTCGTCCCGGCCACCGCGTCGTACGCCGCCTCGACCAGCACCCCCGCCCGCGTCGTCACGCGCAAGGCGGCCAGCGGCACCACGACCCGCATCACCCAGCTCGCCGGACCCCGGATCAGGGTCACCGTCGGACTGCTCGGCGGCCGGGCCGGGGTACCGACCGGCCAGGTCAGGCTGCTGCTGGACGGCGAGGTCCTGCGGCGCCTGACGGCCCGGGTCAGCGACGCCGGACAGCTCCAGGTGGTGCTGCGCCTCACGTCGGGTCGACACCGGCTCCAGGCCCGCTACCTCGGCAGCGGCACCCTGCGGCCGAGCCGGTCGGCGACCCGGACGGTGTCGGCGCGCGGACGCTGACGTCGGGCGGGTCGGGGCTCACGGCGCCCGCCGCGACCGCCGCTCCACGACGGGCCGCACCTGGCGCGACTGCAGCCCGTGCGCCCGGAACGTCGCCGCGACCACCGGGTCCTTGCTGGTCATCAGGGCGAGCAGCAGGTGACCGCTGCCCAGCCGGGGGCCGTGGGTGATCCCGCGCAACCCGAGCGCGCGCACCAGCAGGTCGCGGGTCGCGTCGGTCAGGCGGCGACCGCCCCAGTCGGGCGGGTCGTCGAAGGGCGGGTTGACCGCGACCAGCACCGTCGGCAGGTCGATCCCGACCGCCTCGATCTCCTCCACGTCGAGGGTGTCGGCGCCCGCCAGCCACAGGTGGTCGAGACTCAGCCGCACCTCGTCGGGGTCGGCCCCGAGCTCGCGCAGCACGTCGCGCACCAGCCGGTCACCGAGCAGAGCGCGCAGCAGGTGGTGCGGGTGCACGTCGCGCCGGTCGACCATGGGGTCACCGTACGACGAGCGGCCGGCTCAGGCGCGCCGCGACTCCAGCACCCGGAACCCCTTGGCGCTCGCGAGCCGCGCGGTCGGGTAGCCCTGCTCGCCGAGCCAGCGCTGCAGCGAGTCGGCGCCGAGGTTCTTGCCGACCACCATCACCGCACGCCCGCCGGGGGCGAGCCGGGGCAGCCAGGTCAGCAGCAGTGCGTGCAGCGCCTGCTTGCCGATCCGGATGGGTGGGTTGGACCAGATCTCGTCGTAGGTCGCCGCGGCGTCGACTGCGGACGGCGTCGCGGCGGTGAACCGGTCGGTGACCCCCAGCGACACGGCGTTCTCGCGGGCCAGCAGCAGGGCCCGCTCGTTGACGTCGACGGCGGTGACCTGCGCCTGCGGCACCACCAGCGCGACCGCGAGCCCGATGACGCCGTAGCCGCAGCCGAGGTCGAGCACGGTGCGCACGGTCGGCGCGGGCGGCGGGGTCTCGCGGAACAGCACCGCCGTCCCGACATCGAGTCGACCCTGCGCGAAGACCCCGGACCCCGACATCAGCGACAGCCGCCGGCCCCACACCTCGGTCTCGACCGCGGCCCGCTTGAACGGCACCGACGGGTCGGCGGTGAAGTAGTGCTCACCCTCGGCGTCAGTCATCTCCGTCATCTCCGACGTCTCCGGCCACCCGCTTGGCCATGGTCTGCACGGCCCGCGCCGCCAGCTCGTCGTCGGGCGGGTAGGCGACCTCCTCCAGGGTCAGCCCGTGGGCGTGCACCACCGCGGCGGCACCCTCGCGGCGACCGGCCTGCAGCACCTCACCGACCCACGCGGGCGGACGACGTCCCTCCCCCACCGCGAGCAGGCAGCCGACCAGCGCCCGGACCATGGAGTGGCAGAACGCGTCGGCCTTGACGGTGCCGACCACGACCCCGGCGTCGTCGCGGACCCACGACAGCTCCAGCAGCGTGCGGATCGTCGTCGCGCCCTCGCGCTGCTTGCAGAACGCCGCGAAGTCGTGGCGCCCGACCAGCAGCGCGGAGGCCTCGTTGAGGAGGTCGAGGTCGAGCGGACGAGCCCAGGCGAGCACGTGGGCCCGCGTGAGCGGGTCGACCAGCTCGACGGAGTCGGCGACGCGGTAGGCGTAGCGCCGCCACAGCGCCCCGAAGCGGGCGTCGAACCCCGGCGCCGCCTCGACGACGCGGTGGACCCGTACGTCGGGGGGCAGGACGCCGTTGAGCCGGCGGGCCAGCTTGTCGGGCAACCCGTCCGGCCGGTCGTCGGCCAGGTCGGTGTGCACCACCTGGCCGCGGGCGTGGACGCCGGCGTCGGTGCGCCCGGCGCAGACCACGTGCACCTCGGGGACCCGCAGCACGGTCGCGAGGGCCGAGGTGAGCTCGCCCTGCACGGTGCGCAGGCCGGGCTGCGCGGCCCACCCGCGAAAGCCGGTGCCGTCGTAGGCGAGGTCGATCCGCAGGCGCACCGGGTCATCCTCCCGCAGGCGTCGGCGGCGACGAGACCGAGGTCACCCACCACGTCACCCCCAGGGAGCGGTGCACGCGCCGGCGGCCGGGTACCGGGTAGGCATGTTCCTCCTCTTCAGCAACCGTCTGGGCTGCGCGGGCTCGCTGCTGCTGTCCGTCGCCCTCACCGCCGCGCTCGTGCTCCTGCTGAGGGTCCTGTGAGCCGCGCCGTCGCCCGCTACCTCCTGCCGTGGCTGCTCTGGGGCGGCGAACGCACCGGACGCTCCACCGACGGTCGCTGACGCAACCTTCTCGTCATGCGGTCGCGGCATACTGCGAGCGTGCCCGACCCCACCATCCTCCTCGTCTCCGCACACCACGCCGAGACGCTCCTCGACGAGTTCGGGCGGTACGCCCGTGACTACGACCTGCGCACCGCCGGCTCCAGCGCCGAGGCCGTCGAGGTCGTCCTGCGCCTCCAGGCAGACGGCGGCACCGTCGCCCTCTTCGTCCAGGACGGCGACCTGCCCGACGCCGGCCCGCTCGAGGCCTTCCACGAGTGGCGCAAGAAGGTGCCGACCGCGCGCCGCGTCATCGCCGCGCCCTACGACCGGTTCCTCGTCCACGCCGCCGACCTGCGACCCGGGCTCGCCAAGGGCAAGTACGACGCCTACCTGCTGATGCCGCGCGGCGTGCGCGACGAGGAGTTCCACGGCGCGATCACCGAGCTGCTCTCCGACTGGGGCTCGACGGTGGCGATGCCCGAGGTCGAGACGGTGCGGATCGTCTCGCCGCCGGGCCACGCGCTGACGACCGACATCCGCGAGTTCGCCGAGCGCATGGGCATGCCGACGCGCGTCTACGCCCCCGACACCGACGAGGGCCGCGAGCTCGTGACCGAGTACGAGGCCACCGGCGCCACCGTCACCTGGCCGCTCATCCGCACCCTGGGGCGCTCGGCGTACGCCCCGACCTCCGTGCGCGAGGTCGCGACCCAGATCTACGGCGCCCCCGGCGACTTCACCGTCGAGGGCGTGGTCGACCTGGCCATCGTCGGCGCCGGCCCGGCCGGTCTGGCCGCAGCCGTCTACGGCGGCAGCGAGGGATTGTCGACGGTCGTGCTCGAGGCCGAGGCGATCGGTGGGCAGGCCGGGACGAGCTCGATGATCCGCAACTACCTGGGCTTCCCGCGCGGCATCTCCGGGATGCGGCTGGCGCAGCGCGCACGCAACCAGGCCCTGCGCTTCGGCGTGCAGTTCTACACCGGCTGGGAGGTCGAGGCGCTCGAGCGCGGCCCCCAGGGCCACCACCTGCTGCGCACCGCCGGCGGCGTGGTCGAGGCGCGCTCGGTGGTGATCGCCACGGGTGTCGCCTACCGCAAGCTCGGCGTCGAGGGCGTCGAGTCGCTGGTCGGGCTCGGCGTCACCTACGGCTCAGCCATGTCGGTGGCGCGCGAGATGGACGGCTACGACGTGGTCGTGGTCGGCGGCGGCAACTCCGCCGGCCAGGCCGCCATCCACCTGGCGCGCTTCGCCGCGTCGGTCACGATCATGATCCGCCGCCCGTCGCTCGAGGCGACCATGTCGTCGTACCTGATCAACGAGATCGCCTACAACAACCGCATCACGGTGCGGACCTGCGCCGAGGTCGCCGACGGCGGCGGCGAGGGCCGCCTCGAGTGGATCGACGTCCGCGACGTCGAGACCGGCGAGGTCACCCGGCGCGGGGCCGGCGGGCTGTTCCTGCTGCTCGGCGCCGAGCCGCACTGCGACTGGCTGCCCGGCGGGGTGGCCCGCGACTCACGCGGGTTCGTCCTCACCGGCCGCGACGTTCCGCAGTCGCACTGGCCCGACGGCCTGCCGCCGGCCAACCTCGCGACCACGCTGCCGGGCGTCTTCGCCGTCGGCGACATCCGCGCCGGCTCGATGAAGCGGGTCGCGTCGGCCTCCGGCGAGGGGGCGAGCGTCGTCCCGCTCGTGCACACCTGGCTCGCGGGCTGACCCCTCAGCCGGCTCAGGCGGCCTGGAACGACCGGACCTGCGCCCAGACGGCCGCGAACCGCGGTTCGTGCGGGTCGACGCCGTGGCTGCGCTCGCGCTCGGCGCGGGTCCGCCACGCCGGCCCGTGGTGTCCCGCGAGGCAGTCCGCGTAGTCGGCCGCCCACGCCTCGGTGTCGGGTGCGGTGCTCATGCAGGGATGATCGGCAGCCGAGACCCCGCTGCTGAGGTTTACGGCCAGGAAGCTGCGAGCTCGGCGCGGGTGGGCGGGTCGGCGCCGGGACGCGACACGGTCACGGCCGCGGCCCGCGCGGCGTGGGCGACGACGCCGGCCGGGTCGCGGCCGTCCCACAAGGCGTCGATGGTGGCGGCGGAGAAGGTGTCGCCGGCCCCGATCGTGTCGACGACGGTCGTGGTCACGGCGGCGCCCTCGACCCGGCCGTCGGCGGCGAACCACGTGGCGCCGTCGCCTCCGCGGGTCACCACGACCGCCCGCGGGCCCAACGTGCGCAGGTGGGCAGCGGCCTCGTCGAGGCCCAGGGTCGGGTAGAGGGCGGCGAGGTCCTCGTCGCTGGCCTTGACCACGTGGGCGCGCCGCGCGACGGACTCGACCCGGCCGACGACCTCGGGGCCGGTGCCGGTGACGGCGGGGCGGGCGTTGACGTCGTAGGTCACCGTCGGCGGGACCGGCAGGGCCAGCAGCCGGTCGAGCAGGGCCAGCACGTCGTCGGCGCCCGGCGCGAGGACCGCGCCGATCGAGCAGACGTGCACGAAGGCCGGCCCGTCGGACAGGTCGACGGGGCCGAGGCGCCAGTCGAGGTCGAAGACGTAGGTCGCCGACCCGTCCGGGCCGATCGTCGCCACCGCCGAGGAGGTGCGCTCCAGCACGTGCGGGTCGGTGGCGAGCACGACGCCGGACCCCGCGAGGTGCGCGGCGATCGCCGCGCCGCGCGCGTCGTCGGCGTACGACGTCACGAACCGCACCGGGCGGCCCAGGCGGGCCAGGGCGACCGCGACGTTGGCGGCGCTGCCGCCCGGGCGCTCGACCGTGCGGCCGGGGGCGTCGGTGACGACGTCGACCAGGGACTCACCGACCACGAGGACGTAGGACACGCCCCCGTCCTACACCCTCTACGGTGCCAGGGTGACGATCCACCCCCTCGACCCCGACGCCGCGACCCCGCTCTACGAGCAGCTGCGCGCCCAGATCGCCGCCCGGGCCTCGACCGGCGACCTGCCGTCGGGCACCCGCCTGCCGACGGTGCGCCAGCTCGCCGTCGACCTCGGGATCGGGGTGCGCACCGTGCAGCGGGTCTACACCGAGCTCGAGGCCGACGGCGTGGTCGTCACCGAGGGTCGACGCGGTACGTCGATCGCGTCGGCCGTCGCGCCGGCCGACGCCTCGGCGATGGCCGAGGAGTACGCCGCCACCGCCCGTCGGCTCGGTCTGACCCTCCCCGAGGCGACCAGGCTGCTGGAGCGCGAGTGGAGTGTCGGCGGCGACCAATAGGCTCGCGCGCATGGCCCTTGCGACCTCCCCCGAGCAGCCGGCACCCGTCCGGCAGGTGGCCAACGCGATCGCGGGGTGGATCGACCGGCTCGGGGCGATCTGGGTCGAGGGTCAGGTCGCCCAGCTCAACAAGCGTCCCGGGCTGCAGACCGTCTTCATGACGCTGCGCGACTCGGTGGCCGACATCTCGATCCCCGTCACCGCCTCGCGCACCCTCGTCGACTCGATGAACCCACCCCTGGTCGAGGGCGCCAGCGTGCTCATCCACGCCAGGCCGACCTTCTACGCCAACCGCGGCAGCCTGTCGCTGCAGGCCCGCGAGATCCGGATGGTCGGGCTCGGCGAGCTGCTGGCCCAGGTCGAGCGGCGCCGTCAGCTCCTCGCTGCCGAGGGCCTGTTCGACCCCGCGCTCAAGCGGCGGCTGCCCTTCCTGCCGCGCCGCGTCGGCCTGGTCACCGCCCCCGGCTCGGCCGCCGAGCGCGACGTGCTCGACAACGCCCGACGCCGGTGGCCCGCGGTCGAGTTCACCGTCGCCCACGCCACCATGCAGGGCCCGCGCGCCGCCGGCGAGGTGATGGAGGCCCTGGCGCGCCTCGACCGCGACGACGAGGTCGAGGTCGTGGTGATCGCCCGCGGCGGCGGGTCGGTCGAGGACCTCCTGCCGTTCAGCGACGAGGGCCTGCTGCGGGCCGTGGCCAAGGCCCGCACCCCGGTGGTCGCAGCGATCGGCCACGAGCCCGACCAGCCGCTGCTCGACCTGGTCGCCGACGTCCGGGCCTCCACGCCCACCGACGCCGCCAAGCTCGTGGTGCCCGACGTCGCCGCCGAGGCCCACGGGGTCGCTGCGGCCCGCGAGCGGCTGCGGTCGCTGGTCCACGCCACGCTGGCCCGCGAGCAGGCCGGGCTCGACTCCCTGCGCTCGCGCCCGGCGCTGGCCGACCCGCGCACCCTGGTCGACCGCCGCGTCGACGAGCTCGCGGCCCTGCGCGAGCGCGCCCGCCGCTGCCTGGGCCACCAGCTCGACCGGGCCGCCGACGACATCGGCCACCAGCGCGCCCGGGCCCGGGCGCTGTCGCCCCTGGCCACCCTCGAGCGCGGCTACGCCGTCCTGCAGGACGCCGACGGCCACGTCGTCACCTCCGTCACCGCCACCAGGGCCGGTGCCGCCGTCAGCGTGCGTGTCGCCGACGGCCGCATCCACGCCGACGTCACCTCGACCCACCAGGAGCCCGATGCCTGACCAGACCGACGACACCGACCAGACCTACGAGGAGGCCCGCGAGGAGCTCATCGACGTCGTACGCCGCCTCGAGGCCGGCGGCACGACCCTCGAGGAGTCCCTCGCGCTGTGGGAGCGCGGCGAGGCGCTGGCGACCCGGTGCCAGGACTGGCTCGACGGCGCGCGTCAGCGCCTCGACGCGGTGGTCACGAAGGAGAAGGACTAGCCGACCCCGACGCCGGCCCTGACCCGGCGGGCGCCGGCACCGGCGCGGTCGTGAGCCGGCCGACCAGGTCGGCCAGGGTCTCGGCCGACACCGACCCGTAGACGATCACGGTCCGGCCGCCGAGCTCGGCGCTGTAGGCGTGGTCGCCGTCCGGGTCGTCCCAGCCCTGCCAGGAGCCGCCGACCGCTCCCGCGGCGTCGCCGGTCAGGGTGTCGCCCTGGGTCGCGTCGTCGACGCCCGACTCGGTCAGCAGGTCGTCGACGTCGGCGTCGGCCAGGCGGATCCCGACGAACCGCTTGGCGTCGGTGAAGAGGTTGAGGCCGAAGCGCGGGCGCTCGCCGGGGTCGTAGCTGACCTCGGTGGCCTGCCAGCCCGCGGGCAGGTCGGTGGGGTAGACGACGTCGGCGTCGATGTCCTGCAGCCCGCGCACCTGGGTCAGGTAGTCGATGTCGGGCACCGGCTGCTCCGGCGGGTCGCTGAAGACGCTGCGGAAGAGCACGAACCCGAGGATCACGACGACCAGGATGATGATCGCGCCGATCAAGCCCTCGAAGGACCGGTTGTAGCGTCCGCCCTGCTCGCTCACGGTGCCACCACGTCGTTGCTCACGACGGCCATCCTCCCAGGCCCGACTGCGACCGGCCTCCCCTGGTCGGTAGGTTCCACCGGGTGCCCTTGGTCGACCTCCTCGCCGTGGCGGCCCTGGTCTCGTTGCTGGTGGTGGCCTACCGGCACCCACGGCGCCGCGTGGAGGCGACGGTGTCGGTCGCGGCGACCGGCGTCGTCCTCGCCACCGGGCTGGTCAGCCTCGCGCACGCCCGCGAGAACGTGACCGAGCTGGCCCCCGTGGTCGGCTTCCTGGTCGCGATCCTGGTGGTGTCGCAGGTCTGCGACCGGGCCGGGCTGTTCGCGGCGGCCGGGGCCCTGCTGCGCGGTGGCGGAGCGGTGCGGCTGCTGACCGTGGCGTTCCTGCTCGCGGCGGCGGTGACCGCCGTGCTCAGCCTCGACGCCACCGTCGTGCTGCTGACGCCCGTCGTGGTCGCGGCGGCCGTCGCGTCCGGCGTACCGGGACGGCCCGCGGCCTACGCGTGCCTGCGGATGGCCAACTCCGCCTCGCTGCTGCTGCCGGTCTCCAACCTCACCAACCTGCTGGCGCTGCCGTCGCTGAGCCTGACCTTCGCCGGGTTCGCCGCGACCATGGCGCCGGTGCTGGTGGTCGTGCTCGTCGTCGAGTACGTCGGCCTGCGCCTGCTCTTCCGCGCCGACCTCACGGTGCCGGCGCGCCCCGAGCCGGTCCCGGCGACCCCGTTGCCGCTGGTGCCGACAGGCGTGGTGGTCGTGATGCTCGCCGGCTTCGCCGTGACCTCGCCCCTGGGTGTCGACCCGTTCTGGGTCGCGGCCGCGGCGGCCCTGGTGCTGGTCGTGTGGGGCCGGCTGCAGGGGATCATGGGGCTGGGCGAGGCCGTGGCGGCGGCCCACCCGGAGTTCGCCCTGCTGGTGCTGGCCCTCGGCGTCGTCGTCGCCGCGATCGCCGACGGGTTCCTCGGCGAGGCCGTCGCCGACCTGGTCCCCACCACGACGTCGTACGCCGCCCTGCTCGCGATCGCCGTGCTGGCGACGGTGCTCGCCAACGCACTGACCAACCTGTCGGCGACGCTGCTGCTCGTGCCCCTGGTCGCGCCGCTGGGCGACGTCGCGGTGCTCACGGCCCTGATCGGGCTCAACGTCGGCTCGGGGCTCACGCTGTCGGGGTCGCTGGCCAACCTGCTGTGGCGCCGTACGCTGCGCGGCGCCGGCGGGCAGGGCACCGACGCCCGCACCACCTCGCTGGCCGAGTTCCACCGCGTCTCGGTGCTCCTGACCCCGGTCAGCCTGGTCGCCGCCGTCACCGCGCTCCACCTCGTGGCGTGAGGCGCGACGCCGACCGGGGCCGATACGATCCGGCCATGAGCCCGACCGCCGTACCGCCGCAGTTCGAAGTCGCCCCCAGCTCGCCCGACCGCAACCTCGCCCTCGAGCTGGTCCGCGTCACCGAGGCCGCCGCGATGGCGGCCGGCCGCTGGGTCGGCCGCGGCGACAAGAACGGCGCCGACGGCGTCGCCGTCAACGCCATGCGCATCATGATCTCGTCCATCGGCATGCGCGGCACCGTGGTCATCGGCGAGGGCGAGAAGGACAACGCGCCGATGCTCTACAACGGCGAGGAGGTCGGCGACGGCACCGGCCCCGAGTGCGACGTCGCCGTCGACCCGATCGACGGCACCACCCTGACCGCCAAGGGCATGACCAACGCGGTGTCGGTGCTCGCGGTCGCCCCGCGCGGCTCGATGTACGACCCGTCCGCGGTGTTCTACATGGAGAAGCTCGTCACCGGCCCCGAGGCCGCCGACGTCGTCGACCTGCGCTACCCCGTCGCCGAGAACATCCACCAGGTCGCCAAGGCCAAGGGCTCCAAGCCCTCCGACGTCACCGTCGTGCTGCTCGACCGCCCCCGCCACCAGGGCCTGGTCGAGGAGATCCGCGCGACCGGCGCGATGATCAAGTTCATCACCGACGGCGACGTGGCCGGCGCCATCATGGCCGCCCGCCCCGAGACCGGCATCGACCTGCTCCTCGGCACCGGCGGCACCCCCGAGGGCATCATCGCCGCCTGCGCGATGAAGTGCACCGGCGGCATCATCCAGGGCCGCCTGGTCCCCCAGGACGACGCCGAGCACGAGCGGGCCGCCGCCGCCGGGCTCGAGATCGGCCCCGACGCCGTGCTGTCGACCGACGACCTGGTCACCGGCGACGACTGCTTCTTCGTCGCGACCGGCATCACCGACGGCGAGCTCATGAAGGGCGTGCGCTACCGCGCCGGCGGCGCCACCACCGACTCCCTCGTCATGCGCTCGCGCTCGGGCACCATCCGCCGGATCACCTCCGAGCACCGCCTCGAGAAGCTCCGCCCCTTCGCCGCCATCGACTTCGGCGGGTCCTGACCCGGCACGGGCTTGCGCCGGCCCGGGCCTTCGGCGTCTCGAGACCGTCGCGCCGTGCGTGACCTCGCGCGGCACCCGCGCGGCGCCCGCGTGGCTCGCCGCGGTGGACCGGAGTCCGGTCAGGCCGACCTGAGGGCGAGCTGGGCGGTGTCGATCTGGCGACGCAGGGCGGCCGAGACGTGGTCGATGACGCGGGGGTCGAGGGCCATGCCGACGTGGGAGGCGGTGACCTCGACCGGAACGGCCAGCGGGTCGACGCAGGCGCGCCAGTCGACGATGCCGTCGCGCTTGGAGTAGATCGCGGTGAAGCCCACCGACGGTGGCACCGGGGCGCGGCTCTCGTCGAAGCTCTGGCGCGCGCAGGCGCCGGCGACGCACTCCTCGGCCATCAGCCCGGGCACGCCGGCCCGGCTCAGGCCGACCAGCGCGTCGACGCCCCACGACAGCGCGATGTGGTGGGCGCCGGGGGCGAGCATGGGGCTGCCGAGGGTGACGATGCCCGACACCAGGTCGGGGCGGCGTACGGCGATCCCGCGGGCGATCATGCCGCCGAGGCTGTGGCCCACGATCTGCACGCGGGTGCCGCGGCGCAGCGAGATCGCCTCGAGGCGCGCCTCGAGCTGGGCGGCGGCGTTGAGGGTGCAGCCGACGTTGGCGTGGATGTGGGAGCGGTAGGTGCGGAACCCGCGGGCGCGCAGGGTGCGGGCCATCAGCGCGAGGGTGCCGTCGCCGGCCATGAAGCCCGGTACCAGGATGACCGGCTCGACGGCCCTCTCGACCGAGCGGCCGGTGTAGGAGCGTGACCGGCGGGTGCGGCGGTCCTCGCGGGCGCGGACCAGGTAGCGGCCCGCCTCGGCGACCACGCTGCCCTCGCGCAGGACGGCGGCGACGTGCGGCCGGTCGAAGCCTGTGGGGAGCAGGAACGACCCCAGGGGACTGTCATCCATGCTCATGACGGTAGGGCTCGGCGTACCCGGTCCGCAGCACAACGACCCCGATGTCCGGGACTTTCTGCCCTGGTGCGCCGGCGCCCAGCGCCAGCACCACCGCCACCGCGCACCCTGCGCCGTGCCAGACTTGACCCCATGCCGACCCGACTCCAGCCGGTGACGGCCTCCGAGGAGCTGTTCGCACCGGTCTCCGCCGACATCGAGCTGTGCTACCAGACCTTCGGCGACGCCGCCGACGAGCCGCTGCTGCTGGTGATGGGCCTCGGCGGCCCGATGACGTGGTGGGACGTCGAGCTGTGCGAGATGCTCGCCCGCCAGGGCTTCTACGTCGTGCGCTTCGACAACCGCGACGCCGGTCGCTCCAGCCGGGCCCGGGGCCGGGTGACCCGCACGATGCTCGTGCGCGCGTTCGCCGGCCTACCGGTGCGGGCGCCGTACTCGCTCGACGACATGGCCCGCGACGCCTTCGGCCTGCTCGACCACCTCGGTCTCGAGTCGGCCCACGTCGCCGGGGTGTCGATGGGCGGCATGATCGTGCAGGCGATGGCCCTGCTGCAGCCCGGTCGGGTCCGGTCGCTGGCGAGCATCATGTCGACGACGGGTCGTCGCACGGTCGGCTGGCAGCACCCCGTGCTGTTGCGCAACCTGCTGGCCGGCAGCCCGGGCCGCGAGGGCTACATCCGCTCCAGCGTCGCGACCTGGCGCCTGATCGGCTCCCCCGCCTGGCCGATGCCGCGCGAGCAGGCCGAGCAGCGCGCCGGCGAGACCTACGACCGGGGGGTGTCCCTCGCGGGCGTGACCCGGCAGATGGCGGCCATCGTCACCGCGACCGACCGGACCCCGCGGCTGCGCGCCGTGCAGGTGCCGGCGCTCGTGGTGCACGGCCTGGCCGACAAGATGGTCCACGTCTCCGGCGGCCGGGCCACCGCGGCCGCCGTACCGGGCGCCGACCTGCTCCTGGTCGACGGCATGGGCCACGACCTGCCCCGCCCGCTGTTCGAGACCTTCACCCAGGCCATCACGGCCAACGCGCGGCGCGCGCGACCACGCTGACCCTCCTCGCCCGTGGTCGAGGGTCAGCGTGGCGCTCAGGCGCTCAGGCGCTCAGGCTCTCAGGCGCTTAGGCGCTGGCCGGTCTGGGTGTCGAACACGTGGACCGCGGTCGGGTCGGTGGTGACGTGGATGGTGTCGCCCTTGCGCACCGAGTCGCGCCCCGACACACGCACGATGATGTTGGCCGGGGTGCCCTCGACGCCCGAGGTGCCGTAGACGAAGCCGTCGGCACCGAGCTCCTCCACGACCGTGACCCGCACGGGCAGGCCGCCCTGCTCGGCCGAGACCAGGCGCCAGGCCTCGGGACGCACGCCCACGGTGATGTGGCCGCTCATCGTGGCGGCCGCCGCCGGGTCGACCGGCACCAGGTAGTCGCCGATCCTGGCGCTGCCGTCGACGGCGGTGGCCTCGAGCAGGTTCATCTGGGGCGAGCCGATGAAGCCGGCGACGAACAGGTTGACCGGTCGGTCGTAGAGACCGAGCGGGCTGTCGACCTGCTGCAGGACGCCTTCCTTCATCACCGCGACCCGGTCGCCCATGGTCATGGCCTCGACCTGGTCGTGGGTGACGTAAACCGTGGTCACGCCGAGGTCGGACTGCAGCTTGGCGATGTCGGTGCGGGTCTGCACCCGCATCTTGGCGTCGAGGTTGGACAGCGGCTCGTCCATGCAGAAGACCTGCGGGCTGCGCACGATCGCGCGACCCATCGCGACCCGCTGCCGCTGACCGCCCGACAGGGCCTTGGGCTTGCGCTCGAGGTAGTCCTCGAGCCCGAGGATCCTGGCCGCCTCCGCGACCCGGCGCTTCTGCTCCTCGGCCGGCACCTTGGCCATCTTGAGCGAGAACGCCATGTTCTCGGCGACCGACATGTGCGGGTAGAGCGCGTAGTTCTGGAAGACCATCGCGATGTCGCGGTCCTTGGGCGGCAGCGAGGTGATGTCGCGGTCGCCGATGAGGATCTTGCCGGAGTTGACCTCCTCGAGCCCGGCGAGCATCCGCAGGGTGGTGGACTTGCCGCATCCGGAGGGTCCGACCAGGACCATGAACTCGCCGTCGTTGATCTCCAGGTCTATGCCGGGCACGGCGGGCACGTCGGCCCCCGGGTACCAGCGCTGCGCCTTCTCGAACGTCACTGTTGCCATGTGGCTGTGCTCCCTTCACCGGCAGGTACGTGCCGGACGATCCGTAGTGAAGTGACGCCGCTCACACTAGGGCAGGCGGCCCTCAGGCGCGCACGTGCAGCACCCGGGCCGTCTCGGGCAGCAGCACCGGCATCCGTACGCCGAGCGCGCCGAGCGCCGCGCCGCTGGCGGTGTGGCCTGCGGCGTCACCGAGCCAGCTGGTACCGATGAAGCCGGTCGCCTGTTCCCCCGGCGGCGTCGCGTCGCGCACGACGTAGCGGCGCGCGGGATCCAGGCCGGGCAGGGTGATCGGGGCCGGGCCCTCGGTGAGCGTGGAGTCGACCATCGCGACGACGTACCAGGCCTCGCTGCGGTCGGGGGCGACGACGCCGGTGGTGACGACGGCCGGGTCGGGGTGGTCGCCGCGCACCAGGCGCCCGGAGGCCAGGAGCGGGCGCAGCTGCTGGTGCAGGCGCACCCACCCGGCGAGCTCGTCGCGCTGCGCGGGCTCGAGGGTGCGCACGTCCCACTCGATCCCGAGGTGGCCGAGCAGCGCGGTGGCGGCGCGGAACGCCACGGTGTGGCGGCGTCCGGTGGTGTGGGCGACCGGCCCGCCGACGTGGGCACCGAGCCGCTCGAGCGGCACCAGCAGCGAGGTCCAGCGCTGGATGCGCTGGCGCTCGACGGCGTCGATGGTGTCGCTGGTCCACACCCGGTCGGTGCGGGCCAGAACCCCGAGGTCGATGCGCCCGCCGCCGCTCGCGCAGCTCTCGATCTCGACGTCGGGGTGGGCGAGGTGCAGCTCGTCGAGCAGTGCGTAGAACGCCGCCGTCTGCTCGTGGACCGCCGCGCCGACGTCGACGAGGTCGCGGTTGTGGTCCCACTTGAGGAACGCGATCGGGTACTCGTCGAGCAGCGCCACCAGCGCGTCGCGGACGTGGGCGTAGGCCCCGGGGTGGCGCAGGTCGAGCACCTGCTGGTGGCGCCACTCGTCGGGCAGCGCGGAGGGCCGCCCGCGCAGCACCCAGCCGGGGTGCTCGCGCACCAGGTCGCTGTCGACGTTGACCATCTCGGGCTCGACCCAAAGGCCGAAGTCGAGCCCGGCGCGGTGCACGTGCTCGATCAGCGGGTGCAGGCCCTGGGGCCACACGTCGCGGTCGACGGTCCAGTCGCCGAGCCCGGCGCGGTCGTCGCGGCGACCACGGAACCAGCCGTCGTCGAGCACGAACCGCTCGGCCCCCACGGCCGCGGCGGCGTCGGCGAGCGCCGTCAGACCGGCGAGGTCGTGGTCGAAGTACGTCGCCTCCCAGGTGTTGACGAGCACGGGCCGCGGCCTGGTCAGCGGCCGGGTGCGCCGCACCCACCCGTGCAGCCGGGTGCTGACGCCGTCGAGGCCGTCGGCGGCGTAGGAGCCGACCAGCGCCGGGCTCGCGTAGGACGCGCCCGGCGCGAGGACGACCTCGCCCTCGGCGAGCAGCTCGCCCCCGCCCAGCAGGCACTCACCCGCGACGGTGCGCTCGGCATAGGCCGCGTGGTCGCCGCTCCAGGCGACGTGGGTCGCCCAGACCTCGCCATGACCGAACCCGAATCCCGGGGTGCCGGCGGCGAGCAGCAGCGTCGCGTCGTGGCCGGTGCGGCCGTGGCGGGCCTCGCGCAGGTGGCTGCCCACCCGCCACGGGCCGCGTTGCGGCGCCCGCTCGCGAGTCCAGCGTCCGGTGAGGTCGAGCAGCTCGGTGGCACGCGCCGCCACCGGCAGCGCGTTGCGGACCTGGCCGAGCACGAGCTCCCCCGCGCCGGTGTTGGTGACGGTCGTGCGCATCTCGACCAGTCCCTCGACGGTGAGCCGCAGGTCGACCCCGACCTCCCACCCGGCCTCGTCGTCGCGCGAGACCAGCCGCACCCCGTCGCCGGCGTCGTCGTCGTACGACGTCCAGGTCCACGAGCGCAGCCGCGGCGCGACCGACCCGGGGACGCGATGGCCACTCAGCCCGGGGGTGCCGGTGAATCCCGAGACGGTCTCGCCGACCACGCCTCGCAGGCGCGGCCGGTCGAGCGCGGAGAAGGGGACGCCGGGGGTGTGCAGGGCCAGCAGCGACGCGACGTCCTCGTCCGGCGGCAGGGCCGCGCCCCAGTGCAGCACGACCGGGAGGCCGGACGCGGAGTCGTCGTCGGCACCGGCCGCGGGCAGGGACGCGAGCACCAGGGAGACGCCCGCACGAGTCAGGTGGATCACCGCCCGCACGCTATCGGCAGCGCTCGCCAGGCCACCCGCAGGTGTCTGGACAACCGCACTGGACCGGTCCAGGGTAAGTGACCAGCGACACACGACTCTTGGGAGGGTGCGCCATGCGAACGACACGACCACATCGGGCACATCGGGCGGGGCGGGGGGCCACCGAGCGCCGCAGGTTCCTCGCCGCGTCCGCGACACTGGTGCTGGGCGCCACGCTCCTGTCGGCGTGCAGCGGGACCGCCGACGACGAGCTCGTCTGGTACGTCAACCCCGACAACGGGGGCCAGGCCGCCATCGCCCAGCGGTGCAGCGAGGGCAAGCCCTACACCATCAAGACCCAGCAGCTGCCCCAGGACGCCGGGCAGCAGCGCATCCAGCTGGCCCGTCGCATCGCCGCGGGCGACACCGGCATCGACCTGATGAGCATCGACCCGCCCTACACCGCGGAGTTCGCCAACGCCGGCTACCTCGCACCGATCCCCGAGGAGCTGCAGGCCAAGCTCACCGAGCAGTCGTTCGACGGCGCGATCAAGGCGGCCACGTGGAACGACCAAGTCGTCGTGGCGCCACTGTGGTCCAACACCCAGGTGCTCTGGTACCGCAAGTCGGTCGTCGAGGGCACCCCGGTCGGCGACAAGCTCGCCGCCGGTGAGCCCGTCACCTGGGACGAGGTCATCGACCTGGCCGCGTCCAAGGGCAAGGACGTCGCCGTGCAGGCCAACAAGTACGAGGGCTACGTCGTGTGGATCAACGCGCTGGTCTCGGGCGCGGGCGGCGACCTGGTCAGCGACGTCGACCAGGGCATCGACGCCACCATCGACCTCGACTCCGACGCCGGACGTGCGGCCGCGGGGGTCATCGCCAAGCTGGCCAAGCAGGCGGCCCCGGCCGACCTGTCGATCGCCCAGGAGGGGCAGGCCACCACCACCTTCGGCAGCGACAAGGGCTCGTTCCTGGTCAACTGGACCTACACCTGGGGCAACTACGACGCCGCCCAGCCCGACGTCAAGAAGGACATGGGCTACGCGGCCTACCCCCAGACCGTGGCCGGTGAGGACCCCCGTCCTCCCTACGGCGGCATCGGCCTGGGCGTGAGCAGCAAGTCGGAGAAGAAGGACTGGGCCATGGAGGCCATGGAGTGCCTGGTGTCCCCCGAGAACCAGGCCGTCGACGCCGCCTACACCGGCAACATGCCAGCCAGCGAGGCCGGCTACGAGTCGGTCAAGGCCGGCGGTCCCGAGGGTCTGCCCCAGGCCCAGCGTGACGCCCTGCTCGCCTACCCCGACGACCTGATCGAGCTGTGGAAGACCAGCCTCGACCAGTCCGCCCCGCGCACGGTGACGCCGTACTGGAGCGACATCTCCGGCGCGATCCAGAGCACCTGGCACCCGGCGTCCTCGGTCACCGAGGACACCCCGGCGGAGTCGGCCGACTTCATCGGGCGCGTGCTGCGCGGAGAGGACCTGCTGTGAGCGCCACGCTCGAGACCCCGAAGACGCCCACGCCGTCGGCCGGTCACCAGAAGCCCCGGCGCGACACCTCCGACCGTGCCGTCGCCGAGAACCGCCTCGGCCTCAAGCTGGTCGCCCCGGCCGTGGTCATCATGGTGATCGTCACCGCCTACCCGATGCTGCGGGCGCTCTACCTGTCGCTGTTCCGCTACCGGCTCACCGCGCCCGACGACAAGGAGTTCATCGGGCTCAGCAACTACCTGACCGTCCTCGGCGACCCGCTGTTCTGGCGCGACACGCTCAACACGGTGCTGATCATGGTGATCACCGTCAGCGTCGAGCTGGTCATCGGCTTCGCCTTCGCGATGGTCATGCACCGGGTGATCTTCGCCCCCGGGGCGATCCGCACCGCGATCCTGATCCCCTACGGCATCATCACCGTCGTCTCGGCGTTCTCCTGGCAGTTCACCTTCAGCACCACCAACGGCTGGGTCAACTCGTGGTTCAACTGGGTGCCGGGCATCGACCCCGACCTCAACTGGTTCGGCGGCCACTGGACGGCGATGTTCGCGATCATGGTCTCCGAGATCTGGAAGACCACGCCGTTCATGTCGCTGCTGCTCCTCGCCGGTCTCAGCCAGGTCTCCGAGGACATGATCGAGGCGGCCAAGGTCGACGGTGCCACCTGGACCCAGCGGCTCACCAAGGTGATCCTGCCCAACATGCGCGCCGCGATCATGGTGGCGGTGCTGTTCCGCGCGCTCGACGCCTTCCGGATCTTCGACAACATCTTCGTGATGACCCGCGGTGCGCAGAACACCGAGTCGTCGTCGTTCCTGACCTACCGGCAGGTGATCGAGCAGCTGCAGCTCGGCGTCGGCTCGGCGCTGTCGGTGCTGCTGTTCCTCACCGTGCTGCTGCTGGCCTACCTGATCACCAAGCTGTTCCGCGTCGACCTGGCGCAGGCGAGGGGTGAGGGCTGATGGCCACGACTGACACCAAGACCAAGGTCGGCACCGGCGTCGGGTTCGTCGCCATCCTCGTGTGGTGCCTGCTGCCCATCGCCTGGATCGTGTCGCTGTCGTTCAAGACCGTCGACGAGACCAACGCGGGCTCGGCGCAGTTCCTGCCCAAGGACGCCTCGCTCGACAACTACAAGGCGTTGCTGGGCCTGACCGACGACCCGGTCTCCGACGCCGCCGCCTCCGACTTCGGGCAGGCGCTGCTCAACTCGCTCGTGGTCTCCCTGGTGGCGACCGTGCTGTCGGTGCTGTTCGCGACGCTGGCGGCGTACGCCATCGCGCGGCTGGAGTTCCGGGGCAAGCGGCTGGTGCTCTCGCTGGCCCTGGCCATCGCGATGTTCCCGGTGGTCTCGCTGGTGGGCCCGTTGTTCGACATGTGGCGCACCTTCGGGCTGTTCAACACCTGGCCCGGCCTGATCATCCCCTACATGACCTTCACGCTGCCGCTGGCGATCTGGACCCTGTCGGCGTTCTTCCGCGAGATCCCGTGGGAGATGGAGCAGGCCGCCCAGGTCGACGGGGCGACGTCGTGGCAGGCCTTCCGCAAGGTGATCGTGCCGCTGGCCGCACCGGGGGTCTTCACCGCCGCGATCCTGACGTTCTTCTTCGCCTGGAACGAGTTCGTGCTCGCCATCTCGCTCACCTCGACGCAGAAGGCGCGCACCGTGCCGGCGCAGATGTCGTACTTCGTCGGGCCCGACCCGTTCAACCCGCCCTACGGGCAGCTCGCCACCGCATCGGTGATCGTCACGGTCCCGATCATCGTCATCGTCCTGTTGTTCCAGCGCAAGATCGTCGCCGGCCTCACCTCCGGCGCAGTGAAGGGGTGATCGGCTCATGGCCGGTATCGACATGAGGAACATCGTCAAGAAGTACGGCGACGGCTTCCCCGCCGTCAACGACGTCAGCATCGACGTGCAGGACGGGGAGTTCATGATCCTGGTCGGCCCCTCGGGCTGCGGGAAGTCGACGCTGCTGCGGATGATCGTGGGCCTGGAGGACATCACCTCGGGCGACATGATGATCGGCGACAAGCGCGTCAACGACCTCGCCCCGCGCGACCGCAACCTCGCGATGGTGTTCCAGAACTACGCGCTCTACCCCCACCTGTCGGTCTACGAGAACATCGCGTTCCCGTTGCGGCTGGCCAAGGCGCCCGACGCCGAGGTCGACGAGAAGGTACGGGCGGCGTCGAAGACGCTCGAGCTCGACGAGCACCTCGACCGCAAGCCCGGCAACCTGTCGGGTGGGCAGCGCCAGCGCGTCGCGATGGGGCGGGCGATCGTGCGCGACGCCGACGCGTTCCTCTTCGACGAGCCGCTGTCCAACCTCGACGCCAAGCTGCGCGGCCAGATGCGCAGCGAGATCGCCCGGCTGCAGAAGCGCTTGGGCATCACCACGGTCTACGTCACCCACGACCAGACCGAGGCAATGACGCTCGGCGACCGCGTGGCGGTCCTCAAGCGCGGGATCCTCCAGCAGCTCGCCACCCCCCGCGAGCTCTACGAGAACCCCGGCAACCTCTTCGTCGCCGGGTTCATCGGCTCCCCGCCGATGAACTTCCTGCCCGCCACCGTCGAGGGCACCTCCGTCACGCTGCCCTTCGGGGCCGTGGAGATCCCGGCCGACAAGGCCGAGAAGGTCCAGGGGCGGGGCCTGCTGATCGCCGGCATCCGGCCCGAGCACTTCGAGGACGCCTCCGTCGTCGACGACAAGTCGGCCGGCTCGACGTTCCGCACCCACGTCGACGTCGTGGAGTGGCTGGGCAACGAGGCCTACGCCTACATCCCCTTCGAGGCCCCGCCCGAGGTGCAGACCCAGCTGCAGGAGCTCGAGCGCGACCTCGACGGCGAGTCGCTGCGCACCCAGCTCGTCGTCTCCCTCGACGGCACCAGCACCATCAGCGAGGGCGACGAGGCCGAGATCTGGGTCAACACCGCCAAGATGCACCTGTTCGACCCCGCCACCGGTGAGAACCTCACCGTCGACCGCGACCGGGCCGGTCGCATCGTGGGCGACGCCATGGCCGAGGCCGCCGAGCAGCCGGTCGCGGCCGGCTGAGTCCTTCGCTCCCGCGTGCCTCGACGTCCGCCCGCCCCGTCAGGGGTCGGCGGACGTCGTGGGTCGGATCAGGCGGGCACGCCCGACGCCGTCCCGCCGGCGCAGGACGCGAACGGCTCCGGCGCGGTGACGCCGTCGTCGTAGCGCTCGACAAAGAGCGCGAGGCGCGGGTCGTCGGCGCCGGTGAGGGCCAGCTGGGTGCCCCACACGGTGACCACGACCGGCGCCGGCAGGCCGACGTACGGCGACATGATGCCGTTCTGCGGGAGCGCGGCCTCCAGCGTGGCGACGTCGTCGTCGCCCAGGGCGGGGTCGTAGGTGATCCACACGGCACCGTGCTCGAGGTCGTGCACCGCGTTCTCGTCCTGGACCGGGCTGCCGTAGGCGCCGCACTCGAGCCACTGGGCGAAGTGCGGCCCCCCGGCCGGCGGGGTCACGTCGTAGTCGACGGGATCGGTGACGTGCGTCGTCGGCAGGTCCTCGTAGACCCGCACCTGCGACAGGTCCGCGGCGGCGGTCGGCGTCTCGGCCGGCGAGCTGTCCTCGTCGTCCCCGAGCAGCACCACCGGGACCACGATCGCCGCGGCCACGACGACCACCGCCGCGCCCAGGGCGAGCGCGAGCCTGGCACGCGACCGGGCGCGGGGCGGCGGGGGCGGCGGCAGGAATCCCGGGGCCCAACCGCTCGGCGGTCCGGGCGGGGGCGGGTACGCCGGGGGCGGATAGGCCGGCGGGTAGGCCGGCGGGGGTCCGGTCGGGGGTCCGGTCGGGGGCTTGTCACCGGAGGGTGGCGGTGGTGGTGCAGCGGTCACGGAGGCAACGGTGCCATGCCCCGCACGCGGACGGCCTTCTCGACCTGCCGACCACGGCCGTGCGGGGCCGTGGCTAACGCCTACGATGGACGCTCGTGAGCACTGCTGCCTCGACCGGCCCCGAGTTCCGTTACTCCGACCTGCTGCCGACCGGCAAGGACGACACTCCCTACCGCCTGATCACCACCGAGGGCGTCTCGACCGTCGAGGTCGACGGGCAGACGTTCCTCAAGGTGGCGCCCGAGGCGCTGCAGCGGTTGACCGCCGAGGCGATGCACGACATCAGCCACTACCTGCGCCCGGCCCACCTGGCCCAGCTGCGCAAGATCATCGACGACCCCGAGGCGTCGGGCAACGACCGGTTCGTGGCCCTCGACCTGCTCAAGAACGTCAACATCTCCGCCGGCGGCGTGCTGCCGATGTGCCAGGACACCGGCACCGCGATCGTGATGGGCAAGAAGTCCGAGGGCGTGCTCACCGGCGCCGACGACGCCGAGGCGATCTCGCGGGGCGTCTTCGACGCCTACACGAAGCTCAACCTGCGCTACTCCCAGCTGGCGCCGCTGACGACGTACGAGGAGAAGAACACCGGCACCAACCTGCCGGCCCAGATCGAGCTCTACTCGACGCCCACGAAGGACGGGAAGCCGGAGTACAAGTTCCTCTTCATGGCCAAGGGCGGTGGGTCGGCCAACAAGTCGTTCCTGTTCCAGGAGACCAAGGCGATCCTCAACCCGACGCGGATGCTGAGCTTCCTCGACGAGAAGATCCGCTCGCTCGGCACGGCTGCGTGCCCGCCGTACCACCTGGCGATCGTCATCGGCGGCACGTCGGCGGAGTACGCGCTCAAGACCGCCAAGTACGCCTCGGCGCACTACCTCGACGACCTGCCCACCGAGGGGTCGATGGACGCGCACGGGTTCCGCGACCTCGAGCTCGAGGAGGAGGTCTTCAAGCTCACGCAGTCGTTCGGCATCGGCGCGCAGTTCGGCGGCAAGTACTTCTGCCACGACGTGCGCGTGGTGCGACTCCCCCGCCACGGCGCGTCGTGCCCCGTCGCGATCGCGGTGTCGTGCTCGGCCGACCGCCAGGCGCTGGGCAAGATCACCGCCGAGGGCGTCTTCCTCGAGCAGCTCGAGACCGACCCGGCCCACTACATGCCCGACGCCGGCGTCGCCGACGACATCGCCGGCGGTGAGGTCGTGCAGATCGACCTCAACCAGCCGATGGCCGACATCCTCGCCGAGCTGTCCAAGCACCCCGTCAAGACGCGGCTCTCTCTCACCGGTCCCCTGGTCGTCGCGCGCGACATCGCACACGCCAAGATCCAGGAGCGCCTCGACGCCGGCGAGGAGATGCCCGCCTACCTCAAGGATCACCCCGTCTACTACGCCGGCCCCGCCAAGACCCCGGCCGGGATGGCCTCGGGCTCCTTCGGTCCCACCACGGCCGGACGCATGGACTCCTACGTCGAGTCGTTCCAGGCCGCGGGCGGCTCGATGGTGATGCTCGCCAAGGGCAACCGGTCCAAGGTCGTCACCCAGGCCTGCCACACCCACGGCGGCTTCTACCTCGGCTCGATCGGCGGGCCCGCCGCACGGCTGGCCCAGGATTGCATCAGGAGTCAGGAGGTGCTGGAGTACCCCGAGCTCGGCATGGAGGCGGTCTGGAAGATCGAGGTCGAGGACTTCCCCGCCTTCATCGTCGTCGACGACAAGGGCAACGACTTCTTCACCGACCCCTCCGGCACGGTGACCGTGCCGATCACCGGGATCCGGGTGCGCTCCGCCGAGTAGCGCGGCTCGACGGCCGCGCCACCCGGACGGTCAGTGCGTGTCCTGGTCCTTGTGGGGGTTGGCGTTGGGGCCGGCCTCGCCGATGTCGGGGGCGTCGGGGTTGCCCGCGACGCCCTGGCTGTCGCTGATCGGGGTGTCGGCGTCGGCGGGGTCCATGCCGCTGACCTCGGAGACCTGGCCCTCGTCGTCGTTGTTCGTCATGCGCTCCACCGTGCCAGACGCCCCCATGCAGCCGGTCCACCCCCTGGTGCCGTCGCCTCCGGGCGGGTGGAACGCTGATCGCCATGGAGTACGTCGAGATCGCACGGGCCGAGACCGAGCGCGGTGAGCTGGTGCTGCGCGAGCGCCGGCCCGGACCCGACGACACGACCGCCGGCGGGCTGGAGCTGCGCGCCAACGGCGTCTTCGTGATGGACACCGTCGAGGTCGCCTCGGAGCGGGCCCTCGCGACCGCCGCCCTGGCCCAGGTGGCCTCGCCACGAGCCGTGGTGGTCGGCGGCCTCGGGCTGGGATTCACGATGCGCGAGGTGCTCGCCGACCCCCGCGTGGAGGTCTGCGCGGTGGTCGAGATCGAGCAGGCGCTGGTGGACTGGATGCGCGACGGCACCGTCGCGCACGGCCCCTCGCTGCTGGCCGACGACCGGGTCCGGCTGGTCGTCGCCGACGTCGCGGTCGCCGTCGCGGAGGCCCGCCCGGCGTCGTACGACCTGGTGCTGCTCGACGTCGACAACGGTCCGGGCTACCTGGTGCACGACGCCAACGCCGCGCTCTACGCCCGACCGTTCCTCGAGGCCGTGCACGCGACCCTGCGCCCTGGCGGCGCACTGGCGGTGTGGTCGGCCGCAGAGGCACCCGATCTCGCCGACGCGATGGGTCCGGTGTTCACGACTACACGGGCGGTGCCGCTCGACGTACGGCTGCAGGAGCGGGACGAGCAGTACTGGCTCTACGTCGGCTCGGTCTAGCCCCACCGCGGTCGAGGCGCCCCCACGGTGGTCGAGGTGCGACGAGCGCTAGCGAGGAGCCTCGAGACCCCCGCAACGTCCGCTGCCCACCCACCCGACTGTGGAAACAACCACGAGTCGTCCACAGGTCGCAACGACGGTCGGGTTGTCCACAACCCCCGTGGTTGAGCGGGAAACTCGACCCCGGACTGTCGGTTGCCGGTGCTGGAATGGACCCATGGCCGAGCACACCGACACCACCACGACACCTCGATCGGGTCACCCGATCGAGGCGCTGCTGTGCTCGGTGCTCGACGACCTGAAGGGTCTCGCTGACGTCCCGACCTGGTCGATGGATGCCGAGACCACCACCCGGGTGGTCGCGCTGGCGGCTCGGGTCGCGGCCGGGGTCGCGGAGGTCGAGGCGCGTGCGATCGGCCAGGCCGGAGTCCTCGGCCTTCCGGCTGAGGGTCAGTATCGTGACACCGCACGGTGGGTCCAACGCACCACCGGGGTCACCCGGCGCACCGCACGGGGCAAGGTCCGGCTCGCCGAGGCGCTGGGTGACTTGGAGCCGACGCGTGCGGCGACCGCACGCGGTGAGATCCACGCCGAGCAGGCCCAGGCGATCGCCGACCAAGTCGCGTTGCTCGATGCCGAACTCGTGTCCGCGCACGACCAGGCCCGCGCGGAGGCGTTCCTGCTCAACGAAGCGACCGGCGGTTGTGACGCCGACGCCCTGGTCGGTCTGGGGCAGGCGATCTGGGAACGCCTGGACCCCACCGGGTTCGAGAAGCGGGAGGCCAAGGCCCTCGAAGCCCAGGAGGCCCGGGCCCGGGCGAAGACGAAGCTGTCGATGGCCAACGCCGGTGACGGGCTGACCCACGGCCGGTTCACCATCCCCACCGCCATCGCCGACGCGTTCCGCAAACAGCTCCACGCACTGGCCGCCCCCAAACACGTACGCGCAGCACAGGGCGCCGGGGCTTATGACTGGAAGACCCCGTCGGCCGAGCGGATGGGCCACGCGTTCATCGAATGGATCGGCGGCTACGACCCCACCCAGCTCCCGAAGATCGGGGGCCTGTCGGCCACCGTCGTCGTCATCGGCGACTACGAGATCCTCCAAGGCAAGATCAAGGCCGCGACCCTGGAGACCGGCACCAGGATCAGCCACACCGAGTACCTCCGCATGGCCTGCGACGCCGGGATCATCCCGGCGTGGATGAACGCCAACGGTGAGGTCCTCGCCCTGGGCCGCACCTGCCGCTTCCACACCCCCGCCCAACGCCTCGCCGCGATCATCGAGCAACGCCACTGCCAACACCACTCAGGCTGCACCGTCCCCGGCTACCTGTGCCACGCCCACCACCAAATCCCCTGGGCCCAAGGCGGCGGCACCGACCTGCGCACCACCCAGCTGCTGTGCCCCTACCACCACGCACGCGCCCACGACCCCAGCACCGACCCCATGCGCACCTGACGGTTCTGAATGAGTCGGGGTGATCCGCCCGACTTTGCCGAGAGTCGGGCGCGGTGGTCGAGGTTGGACGAGCGCCAGCGAGGAGCGTCGAGGCCCTTGGAGGGACGCGGCCAACCCGGGAGGTCTCGAGGCCGTGCCCCGGTGAGTGGCTAGTGGTTTCGGCATTCACTAACCGATTAGTGAATGCCGAAGGGACCGTGCCCTGACGTGGACCTGCACGACCGTGGGGAACCCCTAAACGTTGTTCGAGCACGCAAGCCGCACACGCCGCCAGGCGGGCGGGGCCCGACCATGCCGCCAGGAGGGCTCCGCCGGTCACGCCGCGCCTGACGCCCCGCTCGCCTAAGTTGCGTCGGTCGGTCAGTCCTTTGGTCTTGCGACCGGGCCGCTGGGCTACCCCGGGAGCTTCTCGGCGAGGATGTCGATCTTCTCGATCTGGGGCTCAGAGAAAAGGACGCCAGTGTTAGGTCCTAGCGCTTGACCGACACCGCCCGCCAGGTGGGCATCGCGCGCCTCGTCATCGGGGAAGACGTCGTACACGCCGAAGGTTGAGGGTCCGAACTGGATCGCGAACCAGGCGGTGGTTCCTGGCTCGTCCATCACGATCGCGCGTGCTCCCGTGAGGAACTCGGCGAGCTCTGCTTCCTTGCCCGGCAGGGCCTCAAGTCGAACGAGGAGGGCTTTAGTCACCATGGACGGACTCCTTCTGCGTGGGATGCAGTCGGGGAGAACGACCGCCCGTCGACGCTACTCCTCGGCGGTGCCGAGGCATAGGACCCCGCATCGCACGCCAGACCACTGGCCGTCCAACCATCCTGCCGCCCTGAAGGCAACGCCCGACCATGCCGCACAGCGTTGTTCACCCGACTGACGCCAACAGTCACGGTGTCGACGACCGAGGCCAGGACGCGTCAGCGCCGCCGCGCCCGGTCGACCGGAGCCGAGGCCGGGATGGGGTCGGCGGGCTTCATCTCGCCGACCTGCTCGTGGGCGCGCTCGCGCACGGCGATCTTGATCTGCTCAAGGTTGTTGCGCAGCAGGTCGGAGACCAGCTCGTCCATCCGGGGGTCGCTGAGCATGTCGATGAGCACCCGCAGGACGGTCTCGGAGGCCTCCGAGACGATCGCGTCGTAGCCGGGCAGCTTGCTGACCAGCCGGGCGTTGGGGTCGGCGCGGACCTTCTCGGCGACCAAGGCCTTGAGCTCGTCGTGGTTCTCGAGCAGGGCGTCGGAGATGTTCTTGGTGTAGTGGCCGGTCTGGATCACCGCGGCCACCTCGTCGAGCACGACGATGGTCAGCGGTCGCTTGATCAGGCCGAGCAGCCTGAACGACAGCTGGCTCGCGCGGTCGACCACCCACGGACGTCGCATCCCGAGCCGGACCAGCAGGGCGCCGAGCAGGGTGGCGAGCACGGAGCCACCGAGGAGGACGCCCACGACGAGCAGCAGCACCTGAAGGGTGCTGAGGTCCTCCAGCCACTGCGACATGCGAGCAGGATAGGCAGGGGCTGACATCCGGCGAGGCCTGACCCGGGCACAGGTGTGCGAGGACGACGAGCGCTCGGGTGTGCTGCACGTCATGGACCCGGAGTGACCGGGGTCATCGCGGTTTAATGTGACACCTCGTCACACTCAACTCATGAAGCGACTCCTGCCCGCCGTGCTGACCGTGCTCGCCCTCGTCGCTGCTCTCCTGGCGTTCAGCAGCCCGGCCCCTGCCGTGGCCGACACCGGCTCGTCGTGGGGCTCCGCGACCGCCGAGCGCCAGACGCTGCGGGAGGGCTGCCGCAGCTACCCGTTCCACTACCGGATCGACGTGCCCGGCGACACGTGGATGGCCGAGATCACCCTGGCCAACCCCGCCGGGACCAACATCGCCACGCTGACCTACGAGTCCGGTCGCCAGCCCGCGGCGGGAACCGGCCGCTTCCGCTTCTGCGACGTGAGCACCCGGCCCGGGCGGCACACGATCCGCCTCAAGATCACCTCCTACGACTTCCGCGACCAATCCGTACGCCGTAGCGCGCCGACGACCTTCCGGCTGGTCCACCGCTAGCGCCTCGGGCCGCACCCGCGCCGCACCGGGCGCGGCGGCGGCGACCGGTCCTGGTTACGGTGGATCGGTGGACACCGCGAAGACTCGGACCGAGCACGACTCGATGGGTGAGGTCGAGGTGCCGCAGGAGGCGCTCTGGCGGGCCCAGACCCAGCGCGCGATCGAGAACTTCCCGATCAGCGGCACCCCGATCGAGCCGGCCCTGGTGCACGCCCTGGGCCACGTCAAGGCGGCGGCCGCGGTGGTCAACGGCGAGCTCGGCGTGCTCCCACCCGCGCTGAGCGAGGCCGTCGCCACGGCAGCGCGCGCGGTCGCAGCCGGCGAGCACGACGCGGAGTTCCCGGTCGACGTGTTCCAGACCGGCTCGGGCACCAGCAGCAACATGAACGCCAACGAGGTCATCGCCTCCCTCGCCGCGCGGGCCGGCACCGACGTCCACCCCAACGATCACGTCAACGCCAGCCAGTCAAGCAACGACACCTTCCCCACCGCCATCCACGTCGCCGTCACCCTCGCGGTCGTCGACGACCTGCTGCCGGCGCTCGCCACGCTGCAGGCCTCGCTGACGGCCAAGGCCGAGGAGTTCGCCGGCCTGGTCAAGTCGGGCCGCACGCACCTGATGGACGCGACGCCCGTCATGCTCGGCCAGGAGCTGGGCGGCTACGCCGCGACCCTGCGGTACGCCGCCGAGCGGCTCGTCGCGGTCCTGCCGCGGGTGCGCGAGCTGCCCCTGGGCGGCACGGCCGTCGGCACCGGCATCAACACCCCGCCCGGCTTCGCGGCGCGCGTGATCGAGGTGCTGTCGCAGGCCACCAACCAGGAGTTCACCGAGGCCCGCGACCACTTCGAGGCCCAGGGCACCCGTGACTCGCTCGTCGAGCTGAGCGGGGTGCTGCGCACCATCGCCGTCGGCCTGGTCAAGATCTGCAACGACCTGCGCTGGATGTCGTCGGGGCCGACGACCGGGCTCGCCGAGATCCACCTGCCCGACCTGCAGCCGGGGTCGAGCATCATGCCCGGCAAGGTCAACCCCGTGCTGCCGGAGGCCACGCTCATGGTGTGCTTCCAGGTCGTCGGCAACGACGCCGCGGTCACCATGGCCGGCGCGAGCGGCAGCTTCGAGCTCAACGTCGCGATGCCGGTGATCGCCCGCAACGTGCTCGAGTCGGTGCGCCTGCTGGCGACCTCGACCACCCTGCTGGCCCACCGCTGCGTCGACGGCATCACCGCCGACCCCGAGCGGATGCGTCGCTACGCCGAGTCGTCCCCGTCGGTCGTCACGCCCCTCAACAAGCACCTCGGCTACGAGGCCGCCGCCACGATCGCCAAGCAGGCCCTGGCGCAGGGACGCACCATCCGCGAGACCGTCCTCGCCCTGGGCTACGTCGAGCGCGGCGAGCTGAGCGAGGCCGAGCTCGACGCCGCCCTCGACGTCGAGGCGATGACGCACCCGTGAGCATGACCGACCGCGACCACGTCGCACGCCAGTACCGTGACGACCAGCACCTCGCCACCCGTATCTCCGTGTGGCACCCCACGGCCGACGGCCGCGACCCCGCCACCGAGGCGCTCGCCGCCGTCGTGGCCGGCGCCCCGCACCACGTGCTCGAGATCGGTTGCGGGACGGGCGCCTTCGCGGCCCGCCTCGCCGATGCCCTGCCCGACGCCGCAGTGGTCCCGGTCGACCAGTCCGCGCACCTGGTCGCGATGACCGCGACCCGGGGGCTCGAGGCCCGCGTCGCCGACGCCCAGGACCTGCCGTTCGCCGACGACGCCTTCGACGCGGTCGCGGCGCTGTGGATGCTCTACCACGTGCCCGACCTGCACCGGGCGCTCGCCGAGGCCCGGCGCGTGCTGCGCCCCGGCGGCACCTTCGTCGCGGTCACCAACGGCGACGAGCACGTCGCCGACCTGCGCCGCGACGCGGGCGGCGGCCCGGTCCTGACCCACTTCTCCAGCGAGAACGGCGAGGTCGCACTGCGCGCCCACTTCGACGACGTACGCCGCGACGACCTGGTCACCCGTGCTGCCTTCCCCGACCGCGACGCGGCGCTGACCTACCTCGACTCCAGCCAGGAGGACGTGGCCTGGTCGCTCCCCCGCGACGGCTGGCCGCGGGAGTACGCCGGGCACGTGACCGTGTTCGTGGCCCGGTGAGTCAGCGGCGCGCCCGGTAGGCCGCCGCCTTCACCCGGTTCTGGCAGGAGGTGGAGCAGAACCGGCGCGTGCTGTTCTTGGAGGTGTCGACGTAGACGCGGTCGCACCGCTCGGCAGCGCACACCCCGAGACGGCCCGCGAGGTCGCTGCCCATGGCCAGGGCCAGCCCGGTCGCGCACCCGGCCGCCCAGCCCACGGCGAGCGAGTCGTCGCGGCCGTGGAAGTGCACGTGCCAGCCCCCGCCGGGCAGCGCGTCGAGCTGCGGTCGCGCCCCGGTGGCCCGCAGCATCGCGTTGACGGTGGCGGCGGCCCGAGCGAGGTCGTCGTCCTGCCCCGCGTCGCAGGCCTGGAAGCACGTCCGCATCGCGGCGGCGTGCCCGGCCAGGGCGACGGCGTCCGCGTCCGAGACCTCGGGGGTGCGCCGACCGTCGCCGCCGAGGGCGGCCGCCGTCGCACGCACGCGCTCGCGACCGGCCGGGGCGTCGTAGGGGCGACCGCGGCGGTGACCGGGCGTGAGCTCGTTGACCAGACGGGCGGCCACCTCCACCAACGTCAACAGGTGACTGTCGAACGACATTTGACCAGTCACCACGGCGCACCATAGGTTGGGGTCACGTCACTGACGATACTCCGTTCGCCAGTGACGACCGACTCTCGGGAGGACCCGTGGACGACCACCGCGACTACTGGGACGGCCAGGCTGCGACGTTCGACGACGAGCCCGACCACGGCCTCGGCGACCCCGCCACCCGTGAGGCGTGGCGCCAGCTGCTGGCCGCGCACCTGCCGGCGCCGCCCAGCGACGTCGTCGACCTCGGGTGCGGCACCGGCACGCTCTCGGTGCTGCTCGCCGAGGCCGGCCACCGCGTCCGCGGCACCGACCTGTCCCCCGCGATGGTCGAGCGGGCGCGGGCCAAGGCGACCGCCGCGGGGCTCGACGTCACCGTCGTGGTCGGCGACGCCGCCGTGCCGCCGTACGACGAGACGTCGGCCGACGTGGTGCTCTGCCGCCACGTGCTGTGGGCGCTGCCGGACCCGGCGGCCGCGCTGGCACGCTGGGTCGGGCTGCTGCGCCCGGGGGGCCGGCTGGTGCTGGTCGAGGGCCGGTGGCACACCGGAGCCGGCATCGGCGCCGACGAGTGCCGGGCGCTCCTGGAGCCGCACGCCACCGACGTCCGGGTCGTGCCGCTCACCGACGACGTCTACTGGGGCGGCCCGATCGACGACGAGCGCTACCTGCTGCTGGCGCTCTGAGGGACCCTCAGGCCGCGCTCAGTACCAACCGTAGGACTGCGAGTGCCCCCAGGCGCCGCAGGGGCTGCCGTAGCGGTCCTGGATGTAGCCCAGGCCCCAGCGGATCTGGGTGACCGGGTTGGTCGCCCAGTCCGGGCCGGCCGAGGCCATCTTGGAGCCCGGGAGGGCCTGCGGGATGCCGTAGGCCGACGACGACGGGTTGTCGGCATAGACGTTCCAGCCGGACTCGCGGGTGTAGAGGGAGTCCAGGCAGCCGAACTGGTCGGACGAGAAGCCGAACTCGGCCAGCAGCGCCATCGCGACCTGGCGCGGGTCGGCCTCGGCGAGGTTCTTCGAGCCGGTCTCGACCTCGCCGGCGGGCTCGGCGGACAGGGCCGCCTCCTTGACCGGGTCGGTGCGGTCGCGACGGTCGGCCGAGCGCGAGAGCGTGGGCGCCCGGCGTACGACGGGCGCGGAGGCGAGCTGGGCCGCCGACGGGTGGCCCAGCAGGTCGTCGATCGGGGTGGAGCCGCCCTGCGACCCCGGGTCGGTCGCGTTGACGGCCGGGGCCGTGCCGGCCGACGATCCGGCGGCCACGCCCCCGGCGACGGTGACGCCAGTGGCGGCGACGGCCAACGAGCCGAGGAGGGCCGTGGTGCCGACGACCTTGCGGGGCGCGGACTCGAGGATCTCGGGGACCACAGGTCGCTTGGGGGCGCCACGGTGCTTGGGGTTGTGCTTCACGTGCTTCGACAAAATGAGTACCCAGAGGATGGACGACAGTCGGTCGGTAGCGATCGGCTGGCCCCCTCGGGACCGCGGAAGATCCCCTCCACCATGCCCGCAAGGCCCAAGGCGTGCAAACCGAACGGCCAAAGACCCTGGACAAAACTGGCTGGAAATGATGACGGGTGCGCCTCGTGAGTCACACGAGGCGCACCCGGCACACAGATCACACCGTGACGTTCTCCAGCATCTCGGTGACCAGGGCCGCGATCGGCGAGCGCTCGGAGCGCGTCAAGGTCACGTGGGCGAACAGCGGGTGGCCCTTGAGCTTCTCGATGACCGCGACCACGCCGTCGTGGCGCCCGACGCGCAGGTTGTCGCGCTGGGCGACGTCGTGGGTCAGCACGACCTTGGAGTTGGCGCCGATGCGTGAGAGCACCGTGAGCAGCACGTTGCGCTCGAGTGACTGGGCCTCGTCGACGATGACGTAGGCGTCGTGCAGCGAGCGGCCGCGGATGTGGGTGAGCGGGAGCACCTCGAGCATGCCGCGGTCGAGGATCTCGTCGACGACGTCCTTGGAGGTGATCGAGCCGAGCGTGTCGAAGACCGCCTGGCCCCACGGCGACATCTTCTCGGTCTCCGAGCCGGGCAGGTAGCCGAGCTCCTGGCCGCCGACGGCGAACAACGGGCGGAACACCACGACCTTCTGGTGCTGGCGGCGCTCCATGACCGCCTCGAGACCTGCGCACAGGGCGAGGGCCGACTTGCCGGTGCCGGCGCGCCCGCCCAGCGAGACGATGCCGACCTCGGGGTCGAGCAGCATCTCCAGGGCGACGCGCTGCTCGGCGCTGCGGCCGTGGATGCCGAAGGCCTCGCGGTCGCCGCGCACGAGGTGGACGTGCTTGTCGGGGCCGACCCGCGCGAGCGCCGTACCGCGGTCGGAGACCAGGACCAGGCCCTGGTGGCAGGGGTAGTCGCGGGCGCTCTCGAGGTCGACGGTGCCGTCGTCGTAGAGCTCGTCGAGCACGCCGGCCTCGACGTCGAGCTCGGCCATGCCGGAGTAGCCGGTGTCGGAGTCGCTGATCGCCTCGGCGCGGTACTCCTGGGCGTCGAGACCCACGACGGAGGCCTTGATGCGCATCGGGAGGTCCTTGGACACCACCGTGACCAGGTGCCCCTCGTCGGCGAGGTTGCGCGCGACGGCCAGGATGCGGGTGTCGTTGTCACCCAGCCGGAACCCCGACGGGAGCGCACCGGGGTCGGTGTGGTTGAGCTCGACGCGCAGGGTGCCGCCGTGGTCACCGATCGGGACCGGCTCGTCGAGCCGCCCGTGCGTGACCCGCAGGTCGTCGAGCATCCGCAGGGCCGAGCGGGCGAAGAAGCCGAGCTCGGGGTGGTGCCGCTTGCCCTCGAGCTCGGTGATCACCACGACGGGGAGCACGACCTCGTGCTCCTCGAAGCGACGCATGGCGCCGGGATCAGCGAGCAGCACGCTGGTGTCGAGCACGTAGGTGCGGGCGCGTTCTGCGGAAGTGGCCACGGGGGTTCCCCTTCAGTGACCGCGCGCGCACTCCTCGCCCGGTCGTCTAGTCAGCGCAGGTGGACCGGGAGGATGCCCGAACGCCGGAGTGCCGGCGCCCTCCCACCGCGCCGGCAGCGACGCTGCCGGTGACGGTGCAAAGGTCGTGATCGCTCACGCTCGGGCCTCCTGGTTGCGGCGAGCTTCCCCACTCGCCACTGCCTGCGACGGTACGTCGGCGCACAGGGTGTTTCCCGGCGACACGCCCGAACGCGGGATGACGGGCAGGTGACGGTCGTGTTGCGGATCGGACACCAGTCCGACACCAGGCAGGGCGCCGGGATCGACGCCGGCCCTCAGACCCCGTAGCGCCGCTCGCGCAGCGCGTAGGCGCGGATGGCGCGCAGGAAGTCGACGCGGCGGAAGTCGGGCCAGTAGGCCTCGCAGAAGTAGAACTCCGACTTGGCGCTCTGCCACAGCAGGAACCCGCCGAGCCGCTGCTCGCCGGAGGTGCGGATCACCAGGTCGGGATCGGGCTGGCCCTTGGTGTAGAGGTGGTCGGCGATGTGCTCGACGTCGATGATGTCGGCGAGCTCCTCCAGGGTGGTGCCCTTCGCCGCGTGCTCGTGGAGCAGCGAGCGGACGGCGTCGGCGATCTCGCGGCGCCCGCCGTAGGGCACGGCGACGTTGACGAGCATGCCGTCGACGTCGGCGGTCGCCTCGGCCGCGGCCTTGAGCCGGCGCGCGATGTCGTCGGGCAGCAGGTCGAGGGCGCCGACCGGGTGCAGCCGCCAGCGGCGCTGGTCGGCCAGGGAGTCGACGGCCTCGGCGATGATCTCGAGCAGCGGCTCGAGCTCGGCGGCGGGACGGTTGAGGTTGTCGGTGCTCAGCAGCCACAAGGTGACGACCTGGATGCCGACCTCGTCGCACCAGCCCAGCAGCGGCTCGATGTTGGCGGCGCCGGCCTGGTGGCCGTGGGCGGTGTCGCGACCCACCGCACGGGCCCAGCGACGGTTGCCGTCGAGCATCACCCCGACGTGCTTCGGGAGGCTGTCGGACAGCGGCTCGATGCCGCGCAGCACGCGCGCCTCGTAGGCCGGGTAGAGCACCCGACGCAGTCCTCGCTTCCAGTCCGCCACCTGGCGATGGTAGGACACCCCGAGAGCCCTGCGTGCGAAGCGACGCCGACGTCGCCACGCTCCCGACCCGAGGAAGCGACCTGACCGATGACTGCTGACTGGCACCCCGACCCGACCGGACGCCACGAGATGCGCTACTGGGACGGCACCCAGTGGACCGAGCACGTCGTCGACCGGGGCGTGCAGTCGACGTCCCCGATGGACGCCGGCCCGGCCCAGCCCCAGCACGTCGCCCAGGCCCACCCCCAGGCCCAGCCCCAACCACAGGCCCAGCCCCAGGCCCAGTACGGGCAGGGGTTCACCGGCGACGCGTTCGCCGGGATCTCCGGCGACCTCATCGACGGTCGGTACGCCGAGGTCTCCGGGAGCGGCCCCCAGCTGCAGAACAACAAGCTGCTGCGGGTGCGGGTCACCGAGCCGTTCCTGGCCCGCCAGGGCGCGATGGTCGCCTACCAGGGCAACGTCACCTTCGCCTACCAGGGCGCCGGCAGCGCGGGGCGCGTCATCAAGAAGGCGCTGACCGGCGAGGGTCTGCCGCTGATGCGCGTCGAGGGCCAGGGCGACGTGTTCCTCGCCGACACCGCCAAGCACGTGCACCTGCTCCACCTCGACAACACCGGCATCTCGGCCAACGGCAAGTTCGTGCTGGCCTTCTCGTCGTCGCTGCAGTGGAACATCGAGCGGGTCAAGGGCGCGAGCATGCTGGCCGGCGGCCTGTTCAACACCACGCTGCGCGGCACCGGCTGGCTCGCGATCGTCACCGACGGCGAACCGGTGGTCCTCAACGCCGCCGAGGCGCCGACGTACGCCGACACCGACGCGATCGTCGCGTGGTCGGCCCACCTCGACACCTCGCTGAAGTCGACGATGAGCGCCGGCGCCCTGATCGGCCGCGGGTCGGGCGAGGCCGTGCAGGTCGCGTTCCAGGGCCAGGGCTTCGTGATCGTGCAGCCGTCCGAGGGCCTGCACCTGCCGGGCCAGGCGTGACCGCCGTGGCGTGACCGCGCTCATCCCGACGAAGGACGCGGTCGCCACCTGTCCCCCGATACGCTCGGCCCATGAAGCCGGCCCTCCACAACGCCAACGAGGTGGTTCGCGCCGGCCTGGAGACGATCGGCGACCGGGCCGAGCAGACCCTGGCCGCGGTCAAGCCGCGGCTGCGGGGGTGGCTGCACCTCGGCACCGCGCCGCTCGCCCTGGCCGGTGGGATCGTCCTGATCTGCCTGTCCCCCACCGTCAACACCCGCATCGGCTCGGCGGTCTTCGCCGCCAGCGCCCTGCTGCTGTTCGGGGTCTCGGCGATCTACCACACCGGCACGTGGTCGCCGAAGGTCTGGGCGTTCCTCCGCCGCTTCGACCACGCCAACATCTTCGTGCTCATCGCGGGCTCCTACACACCGCTCACCCTGATCCTGCTCGACGGCACCCAGCGGGTCGTGCTGCTGACGACGGTGTGGAGCTGTGCCCTGCTCGGGGTGCTGTTCCGGGTGTTCTGGACCGACGCGCCGCGCTGGCTCTACACCCCGCTCTACATGGGGCTGGGCTGGGCCGCGGTGTTCTTCATCCCGGGCTTCATCAACGGGGCGCAGACGGTGCTCGGCACCGGCGCGGCTATCGCCGTCCTGGTCCTGATCGCCGTCGGCGGGGCGCTCTACACCATCGGCGGCATCGTCTACGGCTTCAAGCGCCCCAACCCGTGGCCGCAGTACTTCGGCTTCCACGAGGTCTTCCACACCTTCACGATCCTGGCGTTCACCGCCCACTACGTCGGGATCTCGATCGCGACCTACTCGCTGCGCTGAGGCCGTGCGGCCGGGTCGCTGGACCCGACCGCTTACCGTGGACCCATGGCCACCATCGAGCTGACCGACGACAACTTCGCCACCCACGTCGAGGACGACGACATCCTGTTCGTCGACTTCTGGGCCTCGTGGTGCGGCCCGTGCCAGCAGTTCGCCCCGACCTACGAGGCTGCCTCGCAGGCCCACCCCGACATCACCTTCGGCTCGATCAACACCGAGGAGCAGCGCGAGATCTCGGCCGCCGCCGGCATCCGCTCCATCCCGACGCTGATGGTCTTCCGCGAGGGCGTGCTGGTCTTCCAGCAGCCCGGCGCGCTGCCGCCGGCGGCGCTCGACCAGGTCATCGCCGGCGTGCGCGGCCTCGACATGGCCCAGGTCCACGCCCAGGTCGCAGCGGCCCAGCAGGCCGAGCAGGGCTGACCGGCCCCCGGGCCCCCGGCGGCTCAGTCGAGACCGCACGCCTCGCGCGCGAAGTCGAGGGCGTGCCGGGCACCCGTGGGGCTCATCCGCAGCAGGACCTCGCCGGCCTCGCCGTCGAGGTGGTAGCGCACCCGGAACGCCGTGGCCCCGCCGCCCTCGATGAAGGCGTGCACGTCGCACCGCGCCGGCTCGAGGGGCAGCGGGATGCGGGTGACGTCGTCGTCGGAGGCGATGCGGACGGCGGGGTCCCAGCGGGGCGGCTCGGAGGTCGACTGGAGCAGGTGGGAGCCCGCGACGCTGTCGATCACGAGCGTGCGACCGGGGCGACCCGACGAGACGACGACCAGCGTCGGCCGACCGACCGGAGGCGCGGCCGTCAGGTCGACCGACACCCCGTCGCTCCAGCGCAGCGTGGCCACCTGGGCGAGGGCGATCTCCTCGCGGCGGTTCTCGACGTAGCGCGCGACCACGTCGGCCTCGTCCTCGACCGGCACCCGCCGGGTGCCGTCGGCGGTGACGACCTCGACGACGCCCCTCGTCGTGTCCTGGCGCGGGTCGGCCAGGGCGCGCCCGCAGTCGGGGCGCGCCGGCAGCAGCAACGAGTAGCCGCGCTCGGAGCGGGCGGGGTCGAGCCGCAGCCGGTCGCCGACCAGCACCCGCGGGAACCGGTCGTCGAGGTAGCGGATCGCCGTCGGCACGAGGTCGCGCACGGTGTCGTTGCGCACCCACACCTGCATCCGGCCCAGCGAGGCGTCGATCGACGACTGCCGCAGGTCGGCGCGGACCCGACCGGTCGGCGGCGGCAGGGGCGTGGGGTCGAGGGTGATGGTGCGGATCTCGCGCGGCCCGGTCGACCCGGCCCCCACGGCGTCACCGGGGCCGGGATGGCGTCGTCGTCCTCGTGGGCGCAGCCGCCGAGGGCGACCAGCAGCGCCAGGAGCAGCAGGGCCCGGACGGCGGGACGACGACGCATCACCGCCCGACTCTACGAACGACGGCCTTTCTTCACCGGCTTGCCGGCCTTGGGCAGCGTCGTGCCCCGGCCGTGGAGCATCGTCATCATCTGCACCAGCTGCTGCTCGTGCTTGGCGGTGCGCTTGAACGACGTCAGCGGCATGACCGGCTTGAAGCGCTGGCGGGCGATGGCCTTGGCGTAGGTGAACTCCTTGAGCCCGTCGGGCCCGTGGATGCGCCCGAAGCCCGAGTCGCCGACACCACCGAAGGGCAGCGAGGGGATCGCGGCGAACGTGATGACCCCGTTGATCGCGGTCATGCCGGAGCGGATCTTGTCGGCGATCTCCATGCCGCGGGCCTGGGAGAAGACCGTCGAGCCCAGGCCGTACGCCGTGGCGTTGGTCCGGCGGATCGCCTCCTCGACGGTGCCGACGCGGGCGATCGTGACGGTCGGCCCGAAGGTCTCCTCGCACACGGCCAGGGAGTCCTCGGGCACGTCGACCAGGATCGTGGGCTGCACGAACCGGTCGCCGACGGCCCCCGACCCACCGACCAGCGCACGGCCGCCGCGGGCCAAAGCGTCGTCGATGTGGGAGCGGATGACGTCCATCTGCTGGGGCATGGTGATCGGGCCCAGGGGGCTGTCGGGCGACTCGTCGGCGCGCAGCGTCTCGGCCTGCTTGACGACGGCGGCGACGAAGGCGTCGTAGACCTTCTCGTGCACGTAGACGCGCTCGACCCCGGTGCAGGTCTGGCCGGCGTTGGCGCAGGCGCCCCACAGCACGGCGTCGGCGGCGGCCTCGACGTCGGCGTCGTGGTCGACGATGACGGCGTCCTTGCCACCGGCCTCGATGACGACCGGGGTGAGGTGCTCGGCGCAGGCGGCCATCACGCGCTTGCCCGTGGCCGTCGAGCCGGTGAAGGCGACCTTGTCGACCCCGGCGTGGCACAAGGCGGCGCCGGTCTCACCGAGGCCGGTGACGACGGTGAAGACCGGGCGGCCGACGGCCTCGCGGAAGGTACGGGCCAGCCACTCGCCCACGCCGGGGGTGTACTCGGAGGGCTTGAAGACCACGGCGTTGCCGGCGGCCAGGGCGTAGGCGATCGAGCCCATCGGCGTGAAGACCGGGTAGTTCCAGGGCCCGATGACGCCGACGACGCCGAGGGGCTTGTACTCGACGCTCGCGGCCTGGTTGGCCATGAGCAGGCCCGAGGGGACCTTGCGGCGCTTGAGCACCTTGCCGGCGTTCTTGGCCGCCCAGTCGAGGTGGTCGATGGCCAGCGACGCCTCGAGCAGCGCGTCGCCGTGGGGCTTGCCGGTCTCCTGGTGCATGAGCTCGGCGAGCTGCGACAGGCGGCGGGTGATCACGCCCTTCCACTTCTGCAGCAGCTCGGCGCGCTCGTCGTGCGACAGGGCCGACCACCAGGCCGCCTCCTGCTGGGCGCGCAGCACCGCGGCCGAGACGTCCTCGGCGGAGTGGACGGGGTGGGTGCCGACGACGTCGCCGTTCATCGGGCTGAGCGAGTCGAAGGTCTGCTGGTCGTGGCGGGTCTGCTCGGTCTGGTCGGTGGTCATCGGGCGCTCCTGATGAGGTCGGCCGCCTTCTCGGCGACCATGATGGTCGGGGCGTTGGTGTTGCCGCGCGGGACGGCCGGCATGACGGAGGCGTCGACGACGCGCAGCCCGTCGAGACCGCGCACGCGCAGGTCGGCGTCGACCACGGCGTCCTCGCCCGAGCCCATCGCGCAGGTCGAGGTCGGGTGGTAGGTCGTCTGGGTGTGGCGGCGGATGTGCTCGATCAGGTCGTCGTCGGACGGCGTCGTGTCGAGCTCGAAGGGCCGGTCGATCATCGCGGAGATCGGCCCCTGCTGGGTGATCTCCATGATCCGCCGGCAGCCGGCGAGCATGGCGTCGAGGTCGGCCTGGTCGTCGAAGTAGGCGGCGTCGATGGCGGGGTGCCAGGTCGGGTCGGCCGAGCGCAGCCGCACCGAGCCGCGGCTGCCGGTGCCGACCAGGGTCGACAGCACCGTGACCATGCGGCTCGAGGGCTCGACCATGCCGTCGCCGTAGAGGCCGGTCGGCAGCACGTGGGCCTGCAGGTCGGGCGCGGGGAGGCCGTCGCGCGAGGACCAGAACCCGCCGGTCTCGGCGACGTTGGAGGTCAGCGGCCCCTTCTTGCGGGTCTTCCACTTCACGAAGTTGCCGAGGGTGTTGAGGTCGGCGAGGTCGGTGGTGTCCTTGGTGTGCCACACCATCGGCGTGAAGGGGTGGTCCTGCATGCCGGAGCCGACACCGGCCAGCTCGACCTTGGCGGTGATGCCGTGCTCGGCCAGGTGGGCGCGGGGCCCGACACCGCTGAGCATCAGCAGCTGCGGGCTGTTGATCGCACCACCGCTGAGCAGCACCTCGCGCCGCGCGTGGACGGTGTGCTCCTGGCCGCTCTGGCGGAAGGTCAGGCCGGTGGCGCGGGCCTGGGCGCCGGTGCCGTCGATCTCGATGCGCGAGGCCAGGGCCCCGGTCGCGACGGTGAGGTTGGGCCGACCCATCGCGGGCTTGAGGTAGGCGTCGTACGTCGACCAGCGACGCCCGCCGTTGCAGGTCACCTGGTAGGGACCGACCCCCTCCTGCTCGGCGCCGTTGAAGTCGTCGTTGCGCTTGAGCCCGCTCGCGACGGCGCTCTCGACCCAGGCACTCGTGAGCTCGTGGTCGTAGCGGCGGTCCTCGACGACCAGCGGCCCGTCGGTGCCGTGGTAGCGACCGCCGAGGCGGGTGTTGCCCTCGGCCTTCTTGAAGTAGGGCAGCACGTCCTCGTAGCCCCAGCCGGTCGCGCCGTACTGGTCGCGCCAGGCGTCGTAGTCGACCGCATTGCCGCGGATGTAGATCATCGCGTTGATCGCCGAGCAGCCGCCCAGCGCCTTCATCCGCGGCCAGCTCGTACGACGCCCGTGCAGCTGCTTCTGCTCGGTCGTCTTGTAGTTCCAGTCCCACTTGGTCTGGACCAGGCCCACGAAGCCGGCGGGGATCATCACCTCGTCGATCTCGGGGGCTCCCCCGGCCTCGACGAGCAGCACGGTGGTGGCGGGGTCCTCGGTCAGCCGGGCGGCGAGCACGGCGCCCGCACTTCCGGCGCCGACGACGACGTAGTCGTAAGTGTCCTGGGTCACGTCAGCGAACTTACTCCGCGGTAAGGCAGGCGTCAGGGTGACGTCTCAAATTGACGGGATCACGGCTGCAGCAGCTGTTTCTGCGCCTGGTTGAGCGGCAGGGCGGCCGCCGCCCGGTCGGCCTGCGCTGCCTCGTCGTGACGGTCGAGCCGTCGCAGCAGGACGGCCCGCGAGGCGTGCCACCACGGGTAGCGCTCGAGCCCCCCGATCGCGTCCATGAGCGCGAGACCGGCGCCCGGGCCGTCGCGGTGCGCGACCGCGGCGGCCCGGTTGAGCCGCACGACCGGGCCGTCGTCGAGGCTCAGCAGCACGTCGTACCAGGACACCACGGCACCCCAGTCGGTCTCGTCGTACGACGGGGCGAGGGCGTGGCAGGCCGCGATCGCCGCCTGCACGACGTAGGTGCGCGGCCGCTCGGGCGAGCGACGCAACGCCTCGCCCACCAGTGCGACGCCCTCGCGGACACAGGCTGCGTCCCAGCGGCTGCGGTCCTGCTCGGCGAGCAGCAGCGGGCGCCCGTCGGGTGCGGACCGCGCCGCGCGGCGGGAGTCCTGGAGCAGCAGCAGCGCCAGCAGTCCCAGTGCGTCGGGGTCGTCGGGCTGGAGCCGGACGAGCAGCCGGGCCAGCCGCAGCGCCTCCTCGACCAGCGCGGGCCGCACGAGCGCGTCACCGCTGCCGGCGGCGTACCCCTCGTTGAAGACCAGGTAGACCGTCGCCAGCACCGCGGCCCAACGCTCGGGCAGCTCGTGGTCGGCGGGCACCCGGTAGGGGATGTGGGCGTCGCGGATCTTCTGCCGCGCTCGCGTCAGCCGCTTGGCCATCGATGCCTCGGTGGTCAGCAGCGCCCGGGCGACCTCGGCGGTGTCGAGCCCGCACAGGGTGCGCAGCGCGAGCGCGACCTGGGTGGTGGGCGCCAGGCTGGGGTGGCAGCAGGTGAACACCAGGCGCAGCAGGTCGTCGTCGAGGCGGGAGTCGTCCCAGGGGTCGCCAGCGCCGGGGGTGTCGTCGGGGGTGTCGTCGTGGGGTTCCACCGCCGCCTCCTCCTTGGGCCGTCGGGCCGCCTCCCGGCGGACCAGGTCGACCGCCCGACGGCGGGCGACCAGGCGCAGCCAGGCCACCGGGTTGTCGGGGACGCCGTCGCGCGGCCACGTCTCGAGCGCGCGCAGGACGGCGTCCTGGACGGCGTCCTCGGCCAGGCCGAGGTCGCCGGTGTGGCGGGCCAGGGTGGCGAGCACGTCGCGCCCCGAGTCACGGACCAGCCGGACCAGGGCGCGACGCGCCTGCGCCTCCTGGGACGAGGGGGCGGTCACCCCATCGGGATGACGGGACGGACCTCGACCGCGCCGTTCCAGGCGGCCGGGATGGCCGCGGCCCGGGCGATCGCCTCGTCGAGGTCGGCGCACTCGAGCAGGAAGAACCCGGTCAGCGCCTCCTTGGTCTCGGCGTACGGGCCGTCGGAGGTGACGACGTCACCCCCCTTCTCGCTCACGCGGACCGTCGTGGCCGTGGCGGTCGGGTAGAGCGCGGCGCCGCCGCGCATGACGGCGGCGGCCGAGGCGCTGAACTCGCCGTACTCCGCCATGACGTCGGCGTGCTCGGGGAGGGTCCAGTCGATGTCGGAGGTGTAGATGACGGCGGCGTACAGAGGCATGTCGTGCTCCTGGGGATCCGAAGGTGTCGGAACGGCGTGATCGCCGAACTCACCCTAGAGACGAACGGTCCGGCCCCGGAAGGACATCGCAGCCACACCTATTTTCCCTGACACCCTCGCCGACCCGTCGCGTCTACGCGACGGGTCGGCGGAGATGTCGATCGACCCGTCGCGTCTACGCGACGGGTCGGCGGGAGACGGGGGTCAGCGGTCGCGGTCGGCGGCGTCGGCGGCGTCCGCGGCCGCGGACTGCTCACGCAACTGGCGCGCCGCGGCCAGGCCGCGGGCCGGGCGGTCGCGACGCTTGGGGTCGCTGGGGTCGTAGAGACCGGCCTGGGCGGCCTTCTCGACGTTCTTGAGGCGCTTGGTCAGGCTGAAGCCGAGGACCACGACGGCCAGGGCGAGCAGGCCGAAGATGGCGAACGCGGTCCAGCCCGCGACGGGGTACTTGTCCTTGTCGGAGATCTCGCCGGCAGCGGTCAGCAGGAGCGGCAACGCGGTCATGCTCATGGGTTCAGTGTCGCACCCGTGCCGTCACCCGGAAGATGACAGGTCGATGCCGGCGAACAGGTCGGTCTCGGGCAGGGGCGACTCGACGTGGCTGGTGACCAGCTCGTAGTCCTCGGTCGGCCACACCGAGACCTGGACCTCGCGCGGGATGGAGAACCAGAAGCCGTCGGGGTCGATCTGCGTGGCGTGGGCCAGCAGCGCCTGGTCGCGCACGCCGAAGTAGGCGCCGCACTCGACCTTGGTGGTGACGCGCTTGTCCCACTCGGGGTCGTGGACCCACTCCGCGAGGCGCTCCTCGTAGGGCGACTCGAGGCCGTGGTCGAGCATCGCCTGGTGCAGCGCGGTGATCTTGGGGTAGCTCCAGCCGTGGTGGTAGTAGAGCTTGAGGACCTGCCAGGGCTCGCCGGCGTCGGGAAACCGGTCGGGGTCGGCGGCGGCCTCGAACGCCGCCACGCTGACCTCGTGGCAGCGGATGTGGTCGGGGTGGGGGTAGCCGCCGCGCTCGTCGTAGGTCGTCATCACGTGGGGGCGGAAGGACCGGATGAAGCGCACCAGCCGCTCGGTCGCCTCCTCGAGCGGGACCAGCGCGAAGCACCCCTCGGGCAGCGGCGGCTTGGGGTCGCCCTCGGGCCAGCCGGAGTCGACGAAGCCGAGCCAGTCCTGACGGACGCCGAGGATGTCGCGGGCCCGCTCCATCTCCTGGCGGCGGATCTCGGTGATGTTGGCCAGCACGTCGGGCCGGTCCATCTTGGGGTTGAGGATCGAGCCACGCTCGCCGCCGGTGCAGGTGACGACGTGGACGTCGACGCCCTCGGCGACGTACTTGGCCGTCGACGCGGCCCCCTTGCTCGACTCGTCGTCGGGGTGGGCGTGGACGTGCATGAGCCGGTGGCCCGCGCGGGGCGCGGCGGCCTGGGGGTCGTGCGGCATGGCCTCATCCTAGGAGCGCCCCGCCCCCCGCCTGGGACTCGGCTCTAGGATCGGGGGGTGACCACGACCGACCCGAGCACCGACCTGGCCGCCCGCTACGGCGCGCCCGCGCCGTGGCGCCGCCGCGCGGTGGTGGTCTCGGCGCTGGTCGTGGTGCTCGCGTTCGCCGGGTGGCTCGGCTGGGCCACGCTCGCGCAGGCCACCCCCGACGTGGCCTCCGGCGACCTGACCTTCGACATCGTCGACGACAGCACCGCGATCGCCCGGTTCACCGTCGACCTGAGCGACGACAGCGTGCGGGCCACCTGCACCGTGCGCGCGTACGCCGAGGACCACACCCTCGTCGGCTCCGCCTCCTTCGCCCCCGACCCCGGCCCCGGCGGGGTCGTGCAGCAGGAGGTCCGCACCGAGCGTCGGGCCACCACCGTCGAGCTCGTCGGGTGCACCGCCCCGGGCCAGAACCGCCCCCGCTGACCGTCCGCCCCGCGGCACCGGCCGGCTTCACCCGTCGGCGCGAGCGCGGTTGTTGGTAGGCTCGCCGTTTCCGGTCGCCCCGCTCCGAGGGCCGCCGCGCGTGACGTCCCGCACCACCATCGAGCAGCACACAGGAGTACCCATGTCCCAGTCGACCGAGCAGAGCGGCACCATCTGGCTGACCGCCGGCGCCCACGAGAAGCTCAAGGCCGAGCTCGAGCACCTCAAGGGCCCCGTGCGCGACGAGATCGTGACCCGCATCAGCGAGGCCCGCGACGAGGGCGACCTCAAGGAGAACGGCGGCTACCACGCCGCCCGCGAGGAGCAGGGCAAGAACGAGGGCAACATCCGCCAGCTCGAGGCCGTGCTGCTCAACGCCGTGTCCGACCAGCCCGCCGACGACGGGGTCGTCTCGGTCGGCAAGGTCGTGACCTACAAGTTCGAGGGCGACAGCGACGACGAGGCCGAGACCTTCCTGCTCGGCGCTCGCGAGAACGAGGACTACGTCGACGTCGACGTCTACTCCCCCCAGGCCCCCCTCGGCGAGGCGCTCCTGGGCGCCAAGAAGGGCGACACCGTCGCCTTCGAGGCGCCGACGGGCAAGACCCTGCAGGTCGTCGTGCTCGACGCCAGGCCCTACACCGACTGAGTCGCCGCCGACTCGCCTCGCCCCGGGCTCAGCGGAAGGTGCGCTCGACCTGCTGCAGCAGGTAGTGGGAGCGCAGCAGCAACGCGGCCGCCTCGACCGAGGCGTCGGGCTCGCCGAACACCGTCCACCCCACGTCGCGCAGGGCCCGGTGGGCGGCGCCGACGCGCTCGTGGACCGACCCGGGCGGCGCACCCGCACAGCCCCGCTGCGCCTGCTGCTCGACCAGGCTGCGCAGCGCGACCAGCGTGGTCGGCAGCCCCGGCGGGGGGCCCGCGGTCTCGTCGGGCCCGTCGTCGACCGGTCGGTCGGGCACCGCCGTGTCGAGCAGCCGGCCGACCAGCGACGAGCGTGCCTCGCCGTCGAAGTGCAGGGCGTCGACCGGGTTGACCTCGCGGTCGGGCCGCACGACGCTCAGCGGGTCGCCGACCCAGGACCCGCGCACGCGGCGTACGCGAGCAACGACCAGCGACCCGGCCGGCACCGACCCGATCGCCTCGACGCGCGCGATCGCGTGCGCGTGCAGTCGCGACCACGGCAGCTCGAGCGTGACCTGGTCACCGGTGTGGTCGAGCAGCGGCCAGAGCAGCGTCTGGCGGGCCGGGTCGAAGGCGGCGGCACCGAGGACGGCGGGACGCAGCACCGCCCAGGCCGCGGACCGGTCGGCCGTGGCCAGCAGGCTGCGGGTGCCCCGGCTGCCCTCGAGGTCGGACCACCGGGCGACGACCGGCAGCACGCCGAGGAGGCCGTCGCTGTCGGTCGGCGTCACCAGGGCCGAGGTCGACTCGGTGCCGGAGATGCGGCCGTCGGCGCTGACCTGGGCGCCGGTGAGCACGAGCCTGCGTCCGGAGGTGGTGGCCGGGGTGGCCAGGCCCTTCCACGGCGCGGGCTGGGTCCAGCGTGACCGCGGGTCGAAGCCGGGCACGTCCTCGGGGCGCGCGTCGCCCCAGGTGTAGACCCGCTGGCGCTCGGGGCTCCAGAACACGCACGTCAGCCCGTGGTAGCCCGACGGCGTGCGCCAAGGCTGGCCGCCGAGGCCGACGAGGTCGAGCGAGCGGACCGCGTCGTAGGAGGTGCGGGCACGACCGACGAGGTGGGCCGGGGCCTCCCCGCGCGCCGCGGCCGCGTCGAGCGCGCAGACCAGGCCGTACGCGAGGGCGACCTCGTCGAGGAGCAGGTGGTCGTCGGCGGAGGCGTCGCGGCCGAGCGCGAGGTCGACCTGGTCGGCCAGCCGGCGCAGGAGCAGGGCGAGCCGGGGGTAGTCGGCGCCCTGGGCCCACGTCGCGGCGGTGGTGAGCCGGTCGAGCGAGGCGTCGGACAGGTGGGAGACCCCGACGCGGACGAGGTCCTCGAGCAGGGCCCGCACCGACGCCCGCAACCGGGCCCGGGAGTCGTCACGGGACAGGCCGCGCTCGGTCGGGGCGCTGCTGCGCGGCGGGGCGGGCGCCTCGAGCACCAGGCCGTGCGCGCGCTGCCAGGCCAGCACCGCGGCGACCTTCCAACGCGCGGGCTGCGACACCGCCTGGTCGAGCACGAGCCCGTCGAGGCCGCCGCCGGCGTAGCGGGCCACGACCTCGGGTCGGCCGAAGGTGATGCGGAGGTAGGCACCCCGGCTGACCCGGGGCGGCTCGTCGCCGGCGACCAGGTCGGCGACGTGCTGGTGGGCCCACCGCATCGCGGGCCGTCCTGCGAAGGCGGTGAGTGCGGCGGCGTCGAGCGCCATCAGCTCGTCGTGCAGGGCCTGACCCGGGTCGGGCCCGGTGTCGGCGGGGTCGGCGGGGTTGGCGTCCAGCGCGGGGTCTGCGCCCGGCGCGAGGTCGACGTGCTGCGTGGCGAGCCAGAGCCCGGCCGCCAGGACGTGCTGGCAGGTCACGGGGCTCGGGCAGTCGCAGGTCGCCTCGGCCGGGCCGCTGAGCGGGAACCGCACCGTCCGCTCCCCCACCACCACCTCGACCGAGACGTCGGTGGTGCCGCCCAGCACCGGTGTCACCGCCTCGAGGTCCTTGCGCGCACGCCGCAGCAGACCGCGGTTGGCCAACGCCACCCACGCGTCGTCGTCGTAGCGCGCGAGCAGCGCGGCGATCGCAGCCCTCGCAGTCAGCGTCGTCACGAGGCACTCACCGCGCTGTCACCCGAGCCAACCACTCGGCGAGCTGGCCCGGCGTCAACGCGGCGATCTCCATGCCGGCGTCGGCCAGCGCCCCGGCCATCTGCTTGTCGTAGTGGGGGTGGGCGGTGCCGTCGAGCGCCGCGAGCCCGATCGTGGTCACCCGGCCCTCGACGAGGCGTCGTACGGCGCTGACCAGGGCCGCGGGCGAGCCGCCCTCGCAGAAGTCGGTCACCAGCACGACCACCGCGCGGTGGGGGTGCTCGATGACCTGCTCCGCGTAGCGCACCGCCTGGGCGATGTCGGTGCCACCGCCGAGCTGCACCGTCATGAGGAGCTCGACGGGGTCGCCGGCGAGCTCGGTGAGGTCGACGACGCTGGTGTCGAAGACCACCAGCTTGAGCCGGTAGGACGGCAGGCCGGCGAGGATGCCCGCCATCACCGCCGAGTGGATGACCGACCCGACCATGCTGCCGGACTGGTCGACGACGAGGACGACCTCCCACGGGATGCGGCGGGTGTTGCGCTCGAAGAACTTCGGCGAGGCGACGACGATCTGCTGGCGCTCGACGTCGAAGTGCTTGAGGTTGGCACGGATGGTGCCGCGCGGGTCGAAGGCCGTCGTGACCGGGATCGGCGAGTGGCGGTGCTGGTGGAGGCGACCGGCGAGCGAGCGGCGTACCTCGGTCTCGAGCCTGCGGCGCAGGTCGTCGACGACGCGTCGCACGACGCGGCGCACCTCGCCGAGGACCCGCGGGTCGAGCTGCCCCTTGAGCGACAGCAGCGTCGCGAGCAGCTCCTGGCTCGGCTCGAGCCGGGCCAGGACCTCGGGATCGCTGACCAGCTCGGTCAGGCCGTAGCGGTCCAGGGCGTGCTTCTCGACGATCTCGACGGTCTCGACCGGGAAGAGCTCGCGAACCTCGCCGAGCCAGTCGACGATGGTGGGCGCCGACGGGTCGAGCGAGCCCGGGCCGAGCGGGGGCTGCCCTGCGCCCTGCTGCCCCTGGCCGTCGGGACGCGAGCCGCGACCGGCGTACTCGCGGCCGTAGAGGTAGTCGAGCGCCTGCTCGCGACGGGCGCCCTCGACGCTCGACGGGGGCGGGAGGCGCTGGTCGGAGTAGCGCCCGAGCACGAGGCGCCAGCGGTCGGTGCTCACCCTGCGTCACCCAGCCCGTCACCCAGCCCGTCACCCAGCCCGTGACCCAGCCAGTCGCCCAGCCCGTCGCCGCGCAGCAGGTCGGCCACGTCGGCCGATGCCGTCAGGTGCGCGGTCACCGCCGCCTCGGCGACACCGCGCTGAAGCAGCGGGCCGAGGCCCTGGGCGCCGCCGGCGAGACCGCGGTGCGCGGCCACGAGGGCGGCGACCCGGTCGGTCTCGCGCGGGGTGAGGGCCGAGAACGCGAGCCGCAGCTCGGGCAGGTGGGCCAGGAAGGTGCGTTCGTCCCAGGCGGCCAGCCGGTCGTCGAGGGCCGGCACGACGCCGGCGTCCTGCCAGACGGCCTCGCGCGCGGTGGCGAGCAGGCCGGACAGGAAGCCCACCGACTCCTCGGGCGGCATGCTGCCGGCGAGGTGGCCGGCGACGTCGCGCGCCAGGTCGGCGTCGGCCAGGCGTCCGGCTGACGACAGCAGCCCGGCGGCCGCGCCGCGCACGAAGGCCGCGGCGTGGGCGACCCTGAGCCGCTCGACGACGGACCAGAAGGGCTCGGCGTCGAGGGCGGCGCCGGCCGGGGACGAGAGCAGCTCGCGCAGCCGGGACAACCCGGACGCGGCCTCGGCCGGTGGGCACTCCTCTCCCCGGAGCTCGCGCGCGAGGAAGAGTGACCGGGCGTAGCCGGCCGCGAGGAGGTCGGGCAGCTCGACGAGCCGGGCAGCCTCGAGCGGCTCCCGGCCCTCGGACAGCAGAGCCAGTCCACCGGTGGCACGGACGGCGTCGGGGAAACCCGGCTCGGCGGCCAAGGCGACTCGGACCACGCCGACGACCCGGCGCACCTCGTGGTGCAGCCCCAGCACCGCCGCGTGGGCGAGCAGCGAGGTCGCCTCCGAGCTGCCCGGGACGCGACCCTCGGCGGTGGCCGAGCCCAGCCGCCGCGCGAACGCCGACGCGACCGCCTCGGGCAGGGTCGACCCCAGGTGGGAGGCCTCGACCAGGGCGCCCTCCGACGCCGGGCTCCACAGGCACTCCCAGCGCTCCTGCATCCGGGCCAGGCCGGTGCCACGGACGAAGTCGGGACCGCCCGCGTGGGTCGCGAACGGCACCGTCAGCAGCCGCAGGCCGTGCAGCACCCGGCTCGTACGACGGTGCGCCGGGCTGCGGTAGAGGTCGAGCGCGACGGTGCTCGGCTCGTGCCCGTCGACCGCGAGCCTGAGGTCGCGCAGGCGTTGCAGGGTGTCGCGCACCAAGGGCGGGGTGCCGGCACCGGGCGGGACGCGGCCGATCCGGTCGCCGGTGAGCACCTGCGCCGTGACCCGTCGGACCAGGGCCCCCTCGATGTCGGCGTCACCCTTGACCAGGCAGCTGGTGACCGCGTCGAGCAGGTCGCTGCGCAGGGGGGCCGGGCGCTGGCGCAGCCGGGCGAGCAGCAGGGCCTGCTGGTGGGCGGCGGCCAGGCTCGGGGTGGCGACCGGGGTGCGATGGCGCACCCGCAGGGCGGCGGCGACGTCGAGCAGCACCTCGAGCACCACTGCGGAGTGCGCCTGCGCGGCGGGGTGGCCTGCCTGGCGGCGTTGGTGGATGCGGCGGTGCCAGGCCGGCGCGGTCATGCCCGAGGCGTAGCCGTTGACCCTCTCGAGGCGGGTCTCGTCGTAGCGGATCAGCGCCGCCCCGGTCTCGGCGTGCGGCACGGGCAGCACCGGACGCGGCGGCGGGTCGGCCAGCAGGTCGGGCAGGGCGACCGCGTGGAAGCCGCCGACCACGACGAGGACCGGCCCGGCGCCGGGCGCGCGGGCGGCGACGGCCTCGCGCACGTGGTGGGCCATCTCGGCCTCGCGGGCATGGGTGGCGTCGCGCTCGAGGTCGGCGGCGGAGTGGTCGCGGCGCGCGAGCAGGCAGTAGGCGGTCATCCGGGCGAGGTGGTCGTCGAGGCCGGCCCCCTCAGCAACCCAGCCAGCAGCCCCGTCAGCGGCCCCGTCGCCGGGGTCGTCGGACTCGAAGAGCAGCTCCCACAGGTCCTCCTGGTCGTGGCACCCGAGTCGGGTCGCCAGCAGCCGCAGGGAGTCGCTGAGCCCGAAGACGCGCTCGTCGAGCAGCGAGCGCTCACCGTCGTCAGCGGCGGCGGACGAGGCCAGGGCCTGCTCGGCGAGCTCGAGGTCGCAGAACCGGACCGGCACCCCGGCCGCGACCCCGAGCCGCACCGCGACCAGCTCGGGCGAGTGGTCGCACATCGGGTAGTAGGCCCCCTGCGCCGCGGGCGCCTTGGCCTGCTGGGCCGGCGTACCCGTGGGCCGTAGCCAGGTGTAGACAGCGAGCGGGTAGGCCGCCTCGTCGTGGCACAGCAGTGGCACCAGGGGGTCGAAGCTGCGCGGCCCCTCGACCAGCACCGCCGACGGCGAGAACCGCGCGAAGGCCGCCGCGACCGCCCGGGCGCAGGCCGGGCTGTGGTGGCGCACCGGGACCACGACGACGTCGTCGCCGACCAGGCGCGCGGCCAGGCGGCGGACGTCGTCGCCGGTGGGGAGGAGGTCGTCGGCCGGCATCAGCGGTCGAGCTCACCCCGGGTCGCGAGGACGCCCTTCCAGCGCTTGTCGGAGCGGGCCCGCGGCTTGACCACGACGTCGAAGTAGTGCTGGAGCTTGGTGCCGTCGTCGGGGTTGTCCTTCAAGACGGTGCCGATGAGCTGGCGCGCGACGTGCTCGCCCCCGACGTCGCCGTCACCGAAGTAGTGGGCGTCGAGCGCGGCGGCGTAGCCGACGGCGACCGCCTCGGCCGAGCTCATGATGGCGGTGGGCTTCTCGACGACGACACCGTCGGCCGTGACGCCCTCGCGCAGGTCGTGGAAGGCCGTGACGAGCAGGTCGACGACGTCGGCGCCGAGGCGGGTCTCGACCTCGGCGCGCTCGAGCAGCGCGCCGGTCTGCTCGCCGATCAGCCGCGCCTCGAGGGCACGGTCGCGGATGGGGCGCACGGTCTCGAAGTTGAAGCGCCGCTTGAGCGCGCTCGACATCTCGTGGACCCCGCGGTCGCGCAGGTTGGCGGTGGCGAGCACGTTGAAACCGCGGGCCGCGAACACGACGGCCTCGGGGCCGGTGAGCTCGGGGACGTGGAGCACTTTGTCGGACAGCAGCCCGATCAGCACGTCCTGGATCTCGGGCTGGACCCGGGTCACCTCCTCGAAGCGACAGATCCGGCCCCCGGTCAGCGCGTCGTACATGGGCCCGCGCACCAGGGCCCGCGGCGAGGGCCCCTCGGCGAGCAGCAGCGCATAGTTCCACGAGTAGGTGATCTGGTCCTGGGTGGTGCCCGAGGACCCCTGCACGGTGCACGTCGAGTCGCCCGACACGGCGGCGGCGAACAGCTCGGACAGCATCGACTTGGCGGTGCCGGGCTCACCGACGAGCAGCAGTCCGCGGTTGCTCATCAGGGTCACGACACAGCGGTCGACCAGGGCGTCGTCGCCGTAGAACTTGCGCGTCACGCCCAGGCGCGGGTCGCCGACGACGAAGGCCCGCACCGCCCGCGGGGTCAGCCGCCAGCCTTCGGGGCGCGGGCCGGTGTCGGCCGCCGCGAGCGCGGCGAGCTCGGCGGCGTACGTCGCCTCGGCCGGCGCCTTCAGGGCCGCGGTGTGCTCGGGCGTGGGTCGGGTCATCGGAACTCCGTCTTGGTGGACCAGTCGGGGTCGTAGCCGGTGCCGCCGGCCGCGAGGTGCCGCAGGTCGCCGACCGCCTCGGAGAGCAGCACCGCGGGCACGTCGCCGAGCGTCACGTCGCTCTCGCGCCCCTGCTCGAGCTCGCGGTGGAAGCTCAGCGCGGTCAGGGCGACGGTGCGGTTCTCCTCGGGCAGGTAGTTGCCGGTGAAGCCGATCTGGGCGACCAGGCCCAGGCTCGGGAACCGCTTGCGGTAGGCGTAGAACCAGCCGGCGTCCTCGGTCTGGCCGCGCGTGTAGCCCGCCTTGAGGGCGCGGCCCCGCAGGCTGTAGGCAGAGAGCAGGTGGCCCTCGAGGTCACGCACCTCGCGCTCGTGGCGACGGTGGTCGGGCAGGTCGTAGGTGCCCTTGCCGAGCTGCTGGAAGAGCGGGTCGACCTCGTAGTCGGCGAGGTGCTCGAGCCAGCGGCGCGAGACGTCGGCGGGCAGCAGGCTGTCGTGGGCCAAGCGGACGCGGTGGCCCGCGTCGAGGACCACCTCGCCGTCGTCGAGGTCGGTGAGGGTGCCGTCGTCGAGGGGCCGGAACGACGCTCCGGTGTCGGTGTCGACCCAGACCAGTCGCCGGGTGGCGGGCCCGACGACGGGGTGGTCGACGAGGTAGCGGCGCCAGTCGTCGGCCGGCCAGTCGCGCGCGGTGCACAGGGCCTCGTAGAGCCGCTGGGCCTGCTGCGCGGCGATCGCCTTGACGTCCTTCTTGGCCGCGGTGAACGCCTTCTTGGCGTCCTTGACCAGGTCGGCGTCGTCGCTCTGGCGGGGCGCCGGCAGGCTCTTGAGCTCCTTGGCGTCGGCGTCCTGGAGCACCACCGTCAGGTCGGGTCGCAGCCGGGCGGTGAAGGCGCGGGGGCCGTAGGACAGCTCGAGGACACCGTCGGCGTCGAAGCCGGCCGTCGGGATGGTGCGGTCGGCGAGCTCGTCGAGGGTCCAGCCCTTGCGCTCGGCGAGCGCCTCGGCCTGCCTGGTCGCCTCCTGCTGAAACGACTTGGTGCGGAAGCGGGAGCCGACCGAGAGCACCAGCTGGGTCGCCGAGGGGTCGTCGACCCAGGCCAGCATCGCGATCAGCGCCTTGCCCTGGGCCGCGCGCTGGCCGTACCACTGCTTGAGGTAGCGCTCGACGGGCGCGACCACCTCGCGCCCCGCGGTGGCGGCGACGACCGCGAGCAGGCCCTTGCTGGCGATCGCGGACCCGGCCGGCTGCTGGGCGAGGCCGGGCAGCAGCGTCGCGGCGATCTCGGCCACCGAGCGGCCGTGGTAGGGCGACTGGGGGTCGTGGGCGTACCACTGCTGGTAGGCCGCGGCGAGCTGGCTGGCCTGCTGCTCGGCCTCGGCGACCGGGATCGGGCGGGTGTCCTCGGCCAGCCAGGCCGCGAGCAGGTGGTGACCGAGCCGGGCGCGGTCGGCCGGCTCGACGAGGTCGGCGTAGCGGCGCAGCAGCGCGTCGGGCTCGGGCGAGCGGGCCTTGACCGCGGTGGCGGCCAGCCACTGCACGACCGCGCGCGGCACCGGGTCGCCGGAATCGGCCCACCGCACCTCGGGCACGGCGTCCCAGGACAGCCACGCCAGCGAGGCGGGCAGTCCGCGCGCGAGGAGCTGGTCGGCCCGGGCGGCGGTGGCGTCGACGTCGAGGTAGTCGGCCACGGGTTGGCCCAGGGCCTCGAGAGCGTCGAGCAGGGCGCCGCGGACCACGTCGTTGCGCTCCTTGGTCCAGGCGGCCTGCAGGGCCGGCAGCGCGGCCGGGTCGGCGATGCGGGCCAGCCACTGGGCCGCGACGACCCGGACCTCGCCCCGCCCGTCACCGAGCGCGGCCGCCGCGCGGGTCGCGCGACCAGGGTCGCGGGCCAGCGCGTCCTGGGCGAGCGGCCGGGTGCTGCGGTGGGTGCCGAGGGCGACGGCGTAGAGGTGGTCGACGACACGGGCCGGGAGCACCGGGAAGGTCGCCAGCGCCGCGAAGAACGCCGCCGGGTCGGTCGACCAGTCGTGGGCCCGGGGCTCGCTCTCCTTCAGGACGGCCTCGAGGTTGCGCGCCAGGAACGGCCAGACGTCGTCGGCCGGCCAGTCGCGCCCGAGGCTCTGCCAACGCTGGGCGTAGGCGGCCCACACCGTGCGGTAGCCGTCGACGCCGACTCCGTCGAGCAGCTGCTGGAGGGTGGCGAGGTCGGGGGCCCCCGTCTCGCGGTGGAGCGCCTCGACCGTCTCGACCAGCTCGTAGGTGTGCGAGGCGTCGTCGGTCAGCACGCCGCAGGCCCGCAGCAGCTGGACCGCAGCGGCCGGCTCCATCCGTGACGCGCGCTCTCGAGCGACGTGGCGATAGGCCATGAGGCCGTCGGGGTCCGGCACCGGGCCCTGCACGGGCTCGGGCGAGGTGAGCAGGTCGACCAGGGTCGTCACGAGGGTGCGGTCGGGGACGCGCTGCGGCTGGGTCGTGCGGTGGCCCCTCAGGGCCGGGTTGTGGGCGAGGCGCTGGGCCAGGTGCTGGTTGCTGATCGTGATGCGCTCGACCAGGTCGCGGTGGATCGCCGCGGCCGCGGCCCGCGCGACCTCGCGGGGCACCGCCCAGTCGACCTCGCCGAGCGCGGGCACGACGAGGTCGTCGGGCTGGGGCGCGACCGCGGCCGCACGCCACGCCTCGACGAGGCCCCGGACGCTGCCGGCCCGGTCGGCCGTGGCCGTGTCGACGACCCACTGACGCGTGGCGTCGTCGTCGGCGCGCTCGTGGAGCACGCCCAGCGCCCGGCCCCGCTCGTCGGGCCTGCCGCCGGTGGCGACCGCGCGCAGGGCCGCGTCGGCCACGCCCGGGTCGAGCCGGTCGAGACGGTCGAGCAGGGGGCCGGCAGCACGGCGTACGTCACGGGCGTTGGCGGCGACCCCCAGCGCGACCACGTCGGCCCACCGCGCGAGCGCGTCGTCGTCGAGCGCGGCGAGCAGGCCCAGTGCCTGCGTACGCCGGTCGGCCGCGCCGCCGCTGGCGGCCGGGGCGACCAGGTCGCGGTGCTCGTCGACCAGGGGGGCGAAGCCGGGCATGCGCGCGAGCGCGGCGCGCACGTCGTGGTCTGCGTAGCGCGCGTAGTCGGTGACCTCGAGGGCGGCCACCAGGAGGTCGGGCGGCGTCGCGCCGTCGAGGGCAAGGGCGTGAGCCAGGTCGTCGAGCGACAGGCCCAGCGGGGACGTCGCGGGCGTGGCCCCGTGGGCGTGCCGCAGGACGAGCTCGGGCCAGTCGAGCCCGGCTACCGGCCCCATGGTGAAGCCCCAACGGTGTCCACCCATCGCCCCGGAGCTCGTCTGGAGGACCCGGCCCCAGCGCTGCAGGGCGGCCGGCCCGGCGGCCACGCACCCGGCGACCACCCGGGCGGCGACCTCGTCGCGGCCGGCACGTTGCTGGGGGGAGCCGAGCAGCTGCGGGACCCAGTAAGGGTTGCTCGGGGGGCGGGTGAGGACCGCGGGGTCTTCACCGGTCATGACGAAGCGCGCCAGGTGCTCGACGTGCGCGCGGTCGAGGCCCTCGAGCGCGGCGACCAGGGCCGCGCGCCAGTCGTCGGGGGCGGCGGTCTCCGCGCGCTCCTTGCCCCGGCGCAAGAACGCCATGTCCGTCTCCTCGAGATCACGGTGAGCGGGTCCGACGAGCCGCCGCGGCAGAGCGTAACCGCGCCCGCCGACAGCCCGGGGCCGATCGGCGGGTCAGCCGCCGAACGCCACCAGGTCACGCCGCAGCTCGGCCAGCAGCACCGGTGGCAGCCGGGACACCGCAACCGGTCCGGCGGGGTCGGTGAGCAGCAACGGCCCGAGCTCGACCTCGGCCGCCCACTCCCCGACCCACCCGTCGCCGCGCACCTCGAGCGTCGCACCGATGCCGCCCGGGAGCAGCCGGTGGTAGGCGACGACGCGACCGCCGTCGCCCACGAGCCGGCTGAAGCCGGCCTTCTCGGCGAGCCGGTGCAGGGCTCCGGCGCTGGTGCGGACGCCGACGGCGTCCGAGAGGCCCATGGCCCCAGGGTCCAGCGGCGGCATCGGGTCGGGCAGCTGGGCGAACGCGACCCGCACCTCGTAGTCGGCCAGGTGCGCGCGCCAGGCCTCGGCGACCTCGTCGTCGAGCAGCACGCCGTGGGCGATGGTGATCCGGGCGTCGCCGCCGAGGTCGGTCAGCTCGACCGGCGCGTCGTCGGCGTCGGTCAGCGTGCCGTCGTCGAGCGGGCGGAACGTGACGTCGCCGACCGCCCACACGATGCCGGTGGCGATCCGGCCCAGCACCGGGTGGCCCGCGACGTCGGCGCGCCAGTCGCCGACCGTCCAGGACCGCTGCACCGCCATCGCCTGCCGCAGCCGGGCGGTCTGGGCCCTGCCGGTGGCCGCCACGGTCTTCTTGGCCGCCGCGAGCGTCGCGCGCGCAGCGGCCACCCGCTCGGCGTCGTCGCTCGCCCGGGCCGGCGGCAGCGACGAGCGCACCCTGCCGTCGTCGCCCACGACGACGACCTTTAGGTCGGGCTGCAGCACCGCGGTGAAGGTGCGCGGGCCGTAGTCGAGGGCCATCCGGCCCGTGGCGTCGAAGCCGGCCGTCGGTGCGCCGCGGTCGCCGACCTGGTCGACGCTCCACCCCCGGCGTACGGCGAGCGCCTCGACCTCCGCGGCGGCCGCCTTGCGGACGGTCGCCGAGCCGGAGGAGTCGGCCGCCTCGACCAGCGCCTGGACGGCGACGGGGCTGTCGGTGCGGGCCAGCAGCGCGACCAGCGCCGCGGCCTGGGTCCCCTGCTGCTTGGCCCGGGTCCGGACGAAGGCGGCCGCCAGGGCGGCGGTCCCCTCCCCCGCGCCGACCGCCACGACGGCGAGCAGTCCCCGCGCCGCGGTCGGCGCGCCGGCCGACAGCCACAGGTGCAGCAGCGCCTCGGCCAGCGCGGTGCGTGCGGCGGGCTCGACCGCCCCGAGCATCGTGCGCACCAGCGCGGGCGGGTCGGCTGCCTTGGCCTTGACCGCCAGCTGCAGCCACGAGCGCACCGTCGCCACGGGCACGTCGCCGCCGCTGTCGCCCCAGGTCAGCCGCGGCAGCACGGCCGGGTCGAGCCACGCGAGGGAGGCGGGCAACGGCTTGGCCGCGGCCTTCTCGGCCGCCGCGTCGAGGGCGTCGCGGTCGAGGTAGTCATGGGCGCGCAGCCCGTGGGCGACGAGCGCGTCGAGCATCGCTCCCAGAGCCGCGTCGTCCTGCTCGCGGCGTACGGCGTCCTCGAGCGCGACCACGACGGACGGGTCGTCGAGGATCGGTACGCCGGCCAACCAGGTCGCCGCGGCCGTGCGCACCCCGGCGCCGCGATGGCCGAGCGCGGCGCAGCACCTCTGCGCGCGCTCGGGGTGCGCAGCCAGCAGGGCCCGAGCCTCGTCGCGGTCGGTGACCCGGGCACCGAGGGCGCGCTCGTAGAGCCAGGAGGCCACGTGGGTCGGCAGCCGGTCGAGGGTCGCCAGCAGCGCGAAGAGCCGCGCACGCTGGTAGCCGTACTGCCCGCTGTCCTGCTCGTGCTGGGTCAGCAGCAGGTCGAGGTTGCGACGGACCCAGGGCGCGACGTCGGCCTCGGGCCAGTCGGCCGCGAGGATCCCGTCATCCCACCGACGAAAGCAGCACGCGTGCGCCAGCAACGCGGGCGCCGCCGGACCGGGCACGTCGAGCCCCGACAGCAGGGCCTCCGCCTCGAGCAGGGTGGGACCGTCACCACGCTCGTGCGTCGCGGTGAGCACCACGGCCACGCGGTCGGCCGGCTCGTCGCGCCAGGACTGGCGGGCCTGCTCGTCGCGCAGCAGCCCGTAGGCGCCGAGCAGCTGCAGCGCCGCCGACGGGGGGAGCCGGCCGAGTCGCTCCAGCAGGTCGTGGTCGAGGCTCGAGTCGGCCACGACCGGACCCAGGTCGACCAGTGGTGGCAGCGGTGCGCCATCAGCCAGGCCCGTCCGGACGGCCGCCGCGTGGTCAGCAGGGAGTGCGGGCACCGGCTGCGGACCGGGGCGATACCTCCGGGCGAAGGCGACCGCCTCCTCGACCTTGGCGCACACCGCCTCCAGGGGCGCCCCGAGCCCCTCGACGGCGTACGACGGCTCCGGCAGCTCCGGCAGCCCCGGCAGCGCAGGGACGCCGTCCTCACCCTCGGCGCTCACCCCTGGACCCGGTAGCCCCGCTCGCGCAGTCGCGCCACCACCAGCGCGGCGTGCGGCTCACCGCGGGTCTCGAGCTGCAGCTGCACGTCGACCTCGTCGAGGTCGAGCGACGGCGAGATGCGCTCGTGGACGACCTCGAGCACGTTGGCGCCGGTCTCACCGACCTCACCGAGCAGCAGCGCGAGACCACCGGGCAGGTCGGGGATGGTGACGTGGAGGTTGAGGTAGCGACCGGCGGCCGCCATGCCGTGCTGGATCACCTTGCCGAGCAGCAGCGGGTCGATGTTGCCGCCGGAGAGCACCGCCACGGCGGGGGTCCGGTACGACGTCGAGCGGGCCAGCAGGGCCGCGACGGCCGCGGCGCCGGCGGGCTCCACGACCATCTTGGCCCGCTCGAGCAGGGCGAGCAGGGCCTGCGACATCGCCTCCTCGGAGACGGTGACGATCTCGTCGACGTGCTCGCGCACGGCGGCGAACGTGAGCTCGCCGGGCAGGCCGACGGCGATGCCGTCGGCGATCGTCTTCATCTGCGTCAACGGCACGGGCGCGCCGGTCTCGAGGGAGCCGGGGTAGGCCGCGGCACCCTTGGCCTGCACGCCGATCACGCTCACCCCGGGCCGCAGCGCCTTGACCGCGACGGCGATGCCCGACAGCAGCCCGCCGCCGCCGGTCGGCACCAGGATGGTCTCGACGTCGGGCACCTGCTCGAGGATCTCCAGCCCGACGGTGCCCTGCCCGGCCATGACATCGACGTGGTCGAAGGGGTGGATGAGCACCGCGCCGGTCTCGTCGGCGAAGCGCCGCGCGCCGGCCAGGGCGTCCTCGAGGTAGCGGCCCTCGAACACCACGTCGGCGCCGTAGCCGCGGGTGGCCTTCTCCTTGGGGATCGGCGCTCCCTCGGGCATGAAGACGGTGGCCCGGATGCCGAGGCGCTGGGCGGCCAGGGCGACGCCCTGGGCGTGGTTGCCGGCCGAGGCGGCCACGACCCCGCGGGCCCGCTCCTGCTCGCTGAGCCGGGAGATGCGCACGTACGCGCCGCGGGCCTTGAACGAGCCGGTGCGCTGGAGGTTCTCGCACTTGAGCCAGACCGGTCCACCGACCACCGAGGACAGCCAGCGCGACTCCTCCATCGGGGTCTCGATGACGACGCCCTGCAGGACCCGGCGGGCCTCCTCGACGTCGGCCAGGGCGAGCCGCTCAGTCGTCGACACGGGAGGCGTCCTCGACCGGCTCCGCGGCGTGAGCCTCGCCGTAGTCCTGCATGAGCTCGTCCTCGGCGTCGGCGTCGGGCCCGGTGAAGCTCGCCAGGTGGGTGACGATCGCGTTGACCACCGCCGTGAGCGGCACCGCGATCAGCGCCCCGGTCACGCCGGCCAGCACGATGCCGGTGGCGATCGCGATGATGACGCCGAGCGGGTGGATGGAGACCCAGCGGCCCATGAGGAACGGCTGCAGCACGTGGGACTCGATCTGCTGCACCAGCACGATCACGCCGAGCATGATCAACGCGATGACCGGGCCCTTGGCGACCAGGGCGACCAGCACGGCGACGCCCCCGGCGACGAAGGCACCGACGAGCGGGACGAACGCACCGAGGAAGACGAGCACCCCGATTGGGAAGACGAAGGGCACACCCAGGATCGCTGCCCCGACCATGACCCCGGCCGCGTCGGTGCCGGCGACGATCACCGTGGCGCGCACGAACTGGGTCAGCGAGGTCCAGGCGACGCGTCCGGAGCTGTCGATACGGGCCCGGGCGGCGCGCGGCGACAGCCTTACGAGCCAGGACCAGATGCGGTTGCCGTCGGAGAGGAAGAAGTAGGTGGCGAACAGGACGATGAACAGCCCGGCGAAGACGTGGCTGAGCGTGGCGCCCACCTCGGTCACGCGCCCGGCGAGGTTGCCCTCCTCGACCTGCTTGCGCAGCCCGTCCTGCGCGGTGGCGATGTAGTCGTTGATCTGGGAGTCGCTCGCCTGGAGCGGACCGTCCTTGAGCCACGTCCGGATCTCGCCGAGCCCGTCGGCGGTGGAGCTGGCGAGGTCGTCGGCGCCCGCCGCGATCTGCTGGCCCGCCAGCGTCAGCAGCCCGACGATGGCGGCCAGCGTGACGAGCACGGTGAGCAGCGACGCCGGCCCGCGCGGCAGGCCCACCAGCATCAGGCCGCGCACCACGGGGCTCACCAGGGCCGCGATGAGCAGCGCGATGGCCAGCGGCACCGTGACCTCGCGCAGCGTGTCGAGCGCCAGCACGATGAGGTAGCCGGCCGCCACGATCACCAGGAAGCGCCAGGCCCACGCCGCGGCGAGGTCGACGCTCCAGGGCACCCGGGCCGGGCTGAAGTTGGAGGTACCGGCCGACCCCACCGGGTCGGGGTCGCGCTCGGAGCGGCGCTCGTCGCGCATCTGCGCCCACTGCGCGGTGATCCGGGCGAGCACGCGGTCCTCGCGCTCGCGCTCGCGCGAGTCCTCGGCGTGCTCGGCCGCCGACTTGTGACGGCGCCCGATCCGGCGCCGCTCGTGCTCGTCGGTGCCCCCGTCGGTGACCTCGTCGGTGCTCTCGTGGGCGACGGGCGGCTCGGTGTCGAGCTGGGGCGCCCGGGGCTCGGGTGGGGGGTTCACCCGCTCACCCTAAGCAGCGAGCGCGCCAACCGGCAGGCCACGTCGGGGTGTGCCGCCGCGAGCAGGCCGACCGCGGCGAGCACGTAGTCGGCGTCGACGACGACCCGCGGCCGCTCGGGCAGCTGCCAGCCCCCCTCGACGTCGGCCCCGAGGCTGCCCGAGAGCACCCGCGCGGCCACGCCCGGGCGGCCGTGACGCAGTACGCCGCCGGAGGCCACGACCAGCCCCACCTCGCGCAGGTCGGTGCCGGTGCGCTCGACGACTCGTCCCTCGGGCCCGACCACGACGCGCGAGCGCCCGGCGTGGCGGCGCAGCGCGAGACCCACCGCGAGCGCGGCGATGGCCTCGTCGTCGTCGAGGTCGCCCTCGCTCTGCGGCAGGTACGACGGGAGCGCGGCCCGGGCCCGCGCCGCCGGCCCGAGGTCGGCCCGGTCCCCCGCCTCGACGGTCGTCACGGCCGACCACCGCATCCCGAGGTCGCCCTCGACGGTGCGGGTGACGGCGGTCGGCGCGACCACGTCGCGGGCCAGGCCGGAGTCCTCCGGGTCGAGCTCGACGACCGAGTGCACGTCGGTGGTCGCGCCGCCGACGTCGACGACCACGACGTCCTGGCCGTGCTCGCGGGCGAGCACCTCGACGCCGGTGAGGACCACGTCGGGGGTGGCGCCCCGCACCAGGGACACGAAGGTCGTGCCCCCGTCGCGGGCGCTGAGCTGCTTGCCGCCGATGACGTGGGCCAGGAACACCTCGCGGATCGCGGCCCGCGCGCCCTGGGGCTGCAGCACGCCGATGCGCGGCACGACGTTGTCGGCCACCACGACCGGCAGCCCGGCGAGCACGGCCGCGACCTCGGCCGCGGCGTCGGTGTTGCCCGCGACGACGACCGGCCCGCGCCAGCCCGCGGCGACCAGGCCACGGGCGGCGTCGAGGATGACCTCGGCGTTGCCGCCGTCGGTGCCGCCTGTCAGCAGCACCACGTCGGGCTCGGCCAGGTCGTCGAGGTCGAAGCCCCCGGCCGCGGCGGCCACCACCGAGACGACCTTGCCGCCGCTGGACAGCGCGACCCGGCGTCCGGCCTCGGCGGTGACCAGCTCCTCGTTGCCGACGACGGCGATCCGCAGGCCGCCGCCGGCGCTCGAGCAGGCCAGGACGGGCACGCCCTCGGAGCCCAGCGCCGCGACGCAGGCGTCGACGCCGTCGAGCACGTCGGTGTCGATCGTGGTGCGGTGCTCGGCGTGGCCGGCGACGGTGGCCGAGGTGAGGTCGACGAGGGTGGCCTTGGTGAAGGTGGAGCCGACGTCGACGCAGACGACCTGTGGGTGACCCAGCGGGTGGTCAGGATCAGCCGAGGGCACGATCGAGGTCCGCGAGCAGGTCGTCGACGGTCTCGATGCCGACCGAGAGCCGCACCAGGTCGGCCGGGACCTCCAGGGCGGTGCCGGCCACGCTGGCGTGGGTCATCCGACCGGGGTGCTCGATCAGCGACTCGACCCCGCCCAGCGACTCGCCGAGGGTGAAGACCCGGGCGCGCTCGCACACGGCCAGGGCCTGCTGCTCGCCGCCGGCGACCCGGAAGGCGACCATGCCGCCGTACCGCTTCATCTGGCGGGAGGCGACGGCGTGGCCGGGGTGGTCGGGCAGACCGGGGTAGACGACCTCGACGACGCCGGGGTGGCGGGTCAGGAAGTCGACGACCTTCTCGGCGTTGTCGCAGTGACGGTCCATCCGGACCCCCAGGGTCTTCAGGCCGCGGTGGGTCAGGAAGCAGTCGAACGGACCGGGCACGGCACCGATCGCGTTCTGGTGGAAGGTGAGCTTGTCGGCCAGCTCGAGGTCGCGCACGACGAGCGCGCCGCCGACCACGTCGGAGTGGCCCCCGACGTACTTGGTCGTGGAGTGCACCACGACGTCGGCGCCCAGGGTCAGCGGCTGCTGGAGGTAGGGCGAGGCGAAGGTGTTGTCGACGACCAGCAGGGCGCCGGCCTCGTGGGCGACGGCGGCGAGGGCCTCGATGTCGCCGACGTTGAGCAGCGGGTTGGTCGGCGTCTCCAGCCACACGAGCTTGGTCTGACCCGGGCGGATGGCGGCACGCACGGCGTCGACGTCGGTGACCGGGGCCGGGGTGTGCTCGACGCCCCAGGACTGCTCGACCTTGTCGAAGAGCCGGAAGGTGCCGCCGTAGGCGTCGTCGGGCAGGACGACGTGGTCACCGGGTCGGCACGTCGAGCGCACCAGGGTGTCCTCGGCGGCGAGCCCCGAGGCGAACGCGAAGGCGCGCTCGCCCTCCTCGACGGCCGCGAGGGCACCCTCGAGGGCGGTGCGGGTGGGGTTGGCCGAGCGGCTGTACTCGTAGCCGCCGCGCAGCCCGCCGACGCCGTCCTGCTTGTAGGTCGAGGTCGCGTAGATCGGGGGGATCACCGCGCCCGTGGTGGGGTCGGGCTCGTAGCCGGCGTGGATCGCACGCGTCTCGAACCCGGCCTTCTGGGACATCTCCTGCTCGCTCACCGGTCGAGACTATCCGCGCCCGCCCCCGACGGCGTGAACGCCGTCACCCCCAGGTAAGGCCTTCGCTGGAACGAAGCGCCTACCGTCGGGGTTGTACCGGGTGCCCGCACCCCGAGCCCGCCAGGAGGCGACCGTGTTCTTCAGCCGCAAGTCCGAGATGATCACCCCCGAGGCCGCCCTGCCGGGCCGTGACTCCGACCCGTTCCAGCGCTCCGACAAGCACCGCGTCCTCGGCACCCCCGTCGTCACCGACGAGGTGCCCGAGGGCCACGAGGTCGCGATCTTCGGCCTCGGCTGCTTCTGGGGTGCCGAGGAGATCTACTGGCAGAAGCCGGGCGTGTGGTCGACCTCGGTCGGCTACGCCGGCGGGTTCACCGCCCACCCGTCGTACGAGGAGGTCTGCAGCGGCCGCACCGGCCACACCGAGGCCGTGCGCGTCGTCTTCGACCCCGCGGTGGTCTCCTACGCCGACCTGGTCAAGACGTTCTTCGAGGTCCACGACCCCACGCAGGGCATGCGCCAGGGCAACGACGTCGGAACCCAGTACCGCTCGGCGATCTACGTCACCAGCCCCGAGCAGGAGCAGGTCGCCCGCGACCTGACCAAGATCTACGGCGACGAGCTCGCCCGGCGTGGCCTGGGCGACATCACCACCGAGATCCGGCCCGCCGCCGAGGTGCCCTACTACTACGCCGAGGAGTCGCACCAGCAGTACCTCGCCAAGAACCCGAACGGCTACCGCTGCCACGCCAACACCGGCGTGAGGTTCCCGGCCGACGCCTGACCCCGTCGCCGCCGCGGGACCCTCGCCTCTCCGCGCCCGGCGGGCGCCGCCGTAGCGTGTCGGCGGCAGGAGGTCCCGTGATGGCGAAGTTCATGCTCAACTCCGATGCCTTCGCCTGGCAGATGGAGGCCGACGCCGCGCTGCGCTCGACGGTGGTGAGCGTCGTGATGCTCGACCGGTCGCCCGACCACGACCTGCTGCTCGCCCGGTTCCGGCGCATCTGCGACGAGGTCCCGATGTTCCGAGAGCGGGTCGTGGAGACGCTCCCGCCGGCGCCGCCGCGCTGGGAGCTCGACCCCGACCTCGACCTCGACTGGCACGCGCGGCGGGTCACCGCCCCCGCCCCGGGCACGCTCGACACCGTGCTCGAGATGGCCCGCCGGGCGCAGATGGCCGAGTTCGACCGGGCGCGACCGCTGTGGGAGGTCACCGTGGTCGACGGGCTCACCGACGGCGCCGCAGCCCTGGTCTGCAAGCTGCACCACTCGTTGAGCGACGGCATCGGCGCGGTCCAGCTGTCGCGGATCCTCTTCGACCTGCCCCTCGGACCGGGGGCCACCGGCGGCCGGCCCGAGACCCCTGCCCCGCCGTCGCGGCTCGACCCGTGGACCGACCCGCTGCGCTACGACCTGTCCCTGGTCGGCCGGGCCGCCCACCTCGGTCTCCGCACGGCCCCCGCCGCCCTGCTCCACGCCGTACGCCGGCCCGTGGCGAGCACGCGGGCGACGGCAGGGATGACGGCGTCGGTCTACCGGATGGTGCGCCCGATCAACCACTGCGGGTCGCCGATCATGACCGAGCGCCGGTTGATCCGACGCCTCGGCACTCACCAGGTGCCGCTGGCGGCGCTCAAGGCGGCCGGCCGTCAGGGCGGCGGGACGCTCAACGACGCCTTCCTGGCCGGGGTCGCCGCCGGGCTGCGGCGCTACCACGACCGCCACGGCGTCCCGATCGAGGACCTGCACGTCACCATGCCGCTGAGCACCCGCAGCGAGCACGACCCGATCGGCGGCAACCGGCTGACCCTGATGCGCTTCGACCTGCCGGTCGGCCTCACCGACCCCGCCGACCTGGTCGGCGAGATCCACGAGCGGGTCGCCGCCGTGCGCGCCGAGCCGTCGCTGCCCTACACCCAGGCGATCGCGGCCGGGCTCAACCTGCTGCCGCGGTGGTACCTCGCGAGCGTGCTGCGCCACGTCGACTTCCTCGCCAGCGACGTGCCCGGGCTCCCGGTGCCGGTCCGGCTGGGCGACGCGAGGGTGACCATGCAGTACCCCGTCGGCCCCACCATCGGCGCCGGGGTCAACGTCACCCTCATGACCTACGTCGACACCTGCGCGCTGGGAATCGACGTCGACGTCGGCGCGATCCCCGACGTCGACGAGTTCCACGCCTGCCTGGTCGCCGGGTTCGAGGAGGTCCTCGCCCTGGCACCGACGTCGGCCGCGTGACCGTATCCCGCCCGGCCATTCGTCCGGGCTGTCGTATCCGGGCGGCCCCGTTCGTGGTGGTGTGGGACGACGGGCCACCGAGGTCCGCGCCGACACGAGGAGCCGACTTGGCGGAGTACTTGCTCTACTTCAACCAGCGGTGGGTGGGCGACCACAGCAAGGAGTGGTTCCGCGGGCGCGGGCCGCGCGCGATGGCGGTCACCGAGGAGATGAAGCAGGCCGGCGTCTACGTCTTGGCCGGCGGCCTCGAGGAGAACACCCCGGTCCACCACGCCGACTCCACCTGCGGCACCACCGCGATCGTCGACGGGCCCTACGCGGAGTCCAAGGAGTTCCTCAGCGGCTTCGCCATCGTCGACGTGCCCGACGACGAGACCGCGAAGCAGTGGGCCGCCAAGATCGCGGAGGCCTGCGGCTGGCCGCACGAGGTGCGCCGGTTCGGGTCGCAGCGGCCGGCGACGGCGGGGTGAGCCCCGGCCGACCGGCGCCCTGAGACACTGGGTGCATGGTTGACCTTCCTCGCAAGGCCGCGACGCGCACGGCCCGACTGGCCGCCCTGCCGTTGGGCTACGCGGGCCGCAAGACCGTCGGCCTGGGTCGTCGCATCGGGGGCGCCCCCGCCGACGTCGTGCTGACCGAGATCCAGCAGCGCACCGCCGAGCAGCTCTTCCGCACCCTGGGCGAGCTCAAGGGCGGCGCGATGAAGTTCGGCCAGGCGATGTCGGTCTTCGAGGCCGCCCTGCCCGAGGAGATCGCCGGTCCCTACCGCGACCAGCTCACCAAGCTGCAGGACTCCGCTCCCCCGATGGCGACCCAGACCGTGCGCGAGATCCTCGCGCGCGACCTGGGCCCCGACTGGAAGGACCGCCTGGTCTGGCTCGACGGCGGCCCGACCGCGGCGGCGTCCATCGGCCAGGTCCACCGGGGGCGGTGGCGCGACGAGTCGGGCCGCGAGCGCGACGTGGCGGTCAAGGTCCAGTACCCCGGCGCCGGCGAGGCGCTGCGCTCCGACCTGCGCCAGCTCGCCCGGCTGGCCCGCACCGTGGCCCCGGTCTTCCCGGGCATCGACATCAAGCCGCTGATCGCCGAGATGCAGGAGCGCGCCGTCGAGGAGCTCGACTACGCCCTCGAGGCCGAGGCCCAGCGCGTCTTCGCGGCGGCGTACGCCGGCGACCCCGACATCGTGGTCCCCGAGGTCGTCGCGGTCGGCCCGACGGTGATCGTGACCGAGTGGATGGACTCGGAGTCGTCGCTGGCCGCGATCATCCGCGACGGCACCGTCGAGCAGCGCGACCACTACGGCGAGCTGCTGTCGCGGTTCATCGTGTCCAGCCCGGCGCGCACCGGCATGCTCCACGCGGACCCGCACCCCGGCAACTTCCGCATCATCCCCAGCCCCGATGGGGGTCTGGGCCGCCTCGGCGTGCTCGACTACGGCGCCGTGGCGCGCCTGCCCGAGGGCGGGATGCCCCCGGCCATGGGGACCCTGATCCGGCTCTGCGCGCTCCAGGACGGCGAGCAGCTGCTTGCGGGCCTGCGCCGCGAGGGCTTCGTCAAGGACAAGATCAAGCTCGACACCGAGCCCCTGATGGACTACCTCGCCCCCCTGGTCGAGCCGACCCGGGTCGAGCGGTTCCGCTTCACGCGCGCGTGGATGCGCGAGCAGTTCGAGCGGGTCAACAGTCCGCGCGAGCCCGCCTACACGGTCGCGATCAAGCTCAACCTGCCGCCGTCGTACCTGCTCATCCACCGCACCTTCACCGGGTGCATCGGCGTGATGAGCCAGCTCGAGGCCGAGGCACCGTTCAGGGCGATCCTCGAGGAGTACCTCCCGGGGTTCGCCGAGGAGCCCGAGGCCGGCTGACCGGTCACCACGGTCACGTCAGCGGCAGGTGCATGACGTGCAGGCCCACCCGCCCGTGGGTGCGTGAGTCGAAGGCCTCGGGGACGGTCCCGATGATCGTGAACCCCAGGCTCTGCCACAGGCGCACGGCGGCCGCGTTGGTCTCGACCACGGCGTTGAACTGGATCGCCGCGTAGCCCTGGTCGCGGTGCCAGGCCACCACGTGCTCGCCGAGCCGGCGTCCGACGCCACGACCGCGCGCCGCCGGCGCGACCATGAAGGACGCGGTGCCGACGTGGCTGCCGCGTCCGGGCCGGTTGGGCCCCATCTTGGCGCTGCCCAGCACCTCGCCGTCCTCCTCCAGCACGACGGTCGCCCCGGGCGGGCTCTCGGCCCACCAGCCCAGGGCCTCGTCGCTGGTGAGCCCGAGGGGGAACGCGTAGGTCTCCCCCGCCTCGACGATCTCGTGCCAGAACGCGAAGACCGCCGGCCAGTCGGCCACGGTCATCGGCCGGACCACTGCCTCGCTCACTCGCCGACCTGCCCGTCGACCGCCTCACGGATGAGGTCGGCGTGGCCGTTGTGGCGGGCGTACTCCTCGATCATGTGGAGCAGCACCCACCGCAGGCTGACCCCCTCGCCGGTGCGGGGGTGCCGGCGTACGGCGAGCGTGTCGGCGCCGCCGGCGGCCGCGGCGGCGTCGAGGTGAGCGTCGCAGGTCGCGACGACCGAGTCGTAGAGGGCGTGCAGCTGCTCGGGGGTGTCGTCGGCGGCGGTGCGGAACTCCCACTCGGGGTCGACCTCGCCGTCGACCTCGTCGAAGGGCGCCACGGCGGGCACCCCGGCCAGGTTGACCCCGAACCACCAGTCCTCGACGAGCGCGAGGTGCTTGAGCAGCCCGGCGAGGTGGAGCGTCGACGACGGGAGGGTCTGCGCCATCTGCTGCTGGGTCAGCCCGCTGGTCTTCCAGCGCAGCGTGTCGCGGTGGTAGTCGAGGTAGGCCCGCAGCGTCGTCACCTCGTCGGAGGCGTAGGGCGGGTTGTCGCGGTGGACGGGCTGCGCGGGGGTCGAGGTCACCGTCGCGACGCTAGTGCGCCCCACCGACGGTCGTCGCCCGGTCTTGCCGTCAGAAGCCCGCGAGCGCGAAGCCGGCGACGCACAGCACGCCCAGCGGGACGCAGAGCGCGGCTGCCCGCACGGCCGAGGCCGGGCCGCGCGAGGTCGCCGCCAGCACCGCGAGCGCGACCGCGACGGTCAGCAGCGCGGTGTCGGGCAGGGCGCGGCGCAACCACGCCTCGGCGAGCAGCACCCCCACGACCAGGGCGACGGCACCCGAGGGCGCCCAGCCCGCGGGCCCGGCCGAGACGGGCCCGGTCGAGACGGCCCCGGCGGCCCCGAACCCGGCGCCCGCCACCACCGCCATGGCGTACCAGGAGAGCGTGGTGGGAGTGACGAACGAGGCCAGGGACGCGAGGTCGACGACGGCGGCGGCGAGGTAGTAGGACGCGACGCCCACCACGAGCAGCACCGCACCGGCCGCCGCGGCGAGCCCCGGCGGGACCCGCAGCGAGCGACCGAGCACGAAGGCGGCCAGCGCCCACACCGCCGACGAGTTGGCGAGGTCGGCCAGCGGGTAGGGCAGCAGGCGGATCAGCACGAGGTCGGCGACCCCGAGGGCGACCCCGAGCGCGGCCGCCCGGGAGAGCACGACCGCGGCGTCGTGGCGGGCCGGGGCGAGGGTCTGGGTCATGCCCGCCACGCTAGGCAGCGCCGGCGACCGCTGCCTCCGCCCGAGGTGCCGGTCAGCCGACCGTGGGTACCGGGCTGCGGTCGGTGACGCAGTACGTCGTCCCGGTCGGGTCGGTCAGCACCGTCCACTGCGGGTGCTCGGCCGTGACGGTGGCGCCGAGGCGCTGGTGGCGGGTGACCTCGGCGGCCCGGTCGTCGGCCGACAGGTCGAGGTGGAAGCCGGGCTCGCGGTCGTCGTCGAGCCGTTGCAGCAGGATCCGCAGCGGGCCGGGCCCGTCGAGCCGGCGGAACTCTCCGTCGGGCGGCACGGTCGGCGTCGGGGCGAAGCCGGTGAGCTCCTGCCAGAACGCGCACTCCGCGTCGTACGACGCCGGGCCGACGTCGAGGCAGACCTGGTCGACCGCCGACCGCCCGCCGGGCCAGGCCACCGGGGTCGGCGGGCGGGAGACGTGGTGAGTGACGAAGCAGAAGGTCAGGCCCGCCGGGGAGCGCATCACGACGTAGCCGTGGTCGGCGACCTCGACGGCCCCGAGATCGACGGCGCGCGCCGCCGCGGCCCGCGGGTCGGTGACGTGGAGGTCGAGGTGGAGGCCCGAGTGGCCCTCGACCAGGCGCTGCACCCGCAGCACGGCGTCGCCGTGGCGCGGGACGAGCGTGGCGAACTCGAGGTCCTCGCCGCGGGGCGCGGAGACCCGGCTCCCGGTGACCTCGGCCCAGAACACCACGCCACGCTCGAAGTCGTGGTCGGTGAAGTCGAGGAAGGCGCTGAGCCAGAAGGGCGCGGTGGCGCTCACGGCAAGGCCTGCTTGTGCAGCACCGCGCCGGTCGGGGTGATCACCACGTCGTCACCCTCGACGACGGCGGTGCCGTCGACCAGGAGGCTGAAGTCGGGCGCGGTGCGCGGCGGGTAGAGCAGGGTGACGACCGGGTTGGCGGCCACGTTGGCCAGGCTCCCGCGGCCCGGCGCGGCGGCGCGCAGGACCGCTCCGTCGAGGATCGGCGCCACGCTGACGGCCTTGACCCGACCGTCGGTGCCGGAGGTGGTCAGCAGGAAGCCGGCGTCGAAGTCGGCCAGGGTCTCGCCGAGCCGGTCCACGGCGACAGGGATGCTCATGGGCCCACCGTAGCCACCTGCGCGCTCACCACGCGCCGAGGACGTCGCCGCCGATCCGAACGACGAAGGCACTGACGACGACGATGAAGAAGCCCCGCACGAACCCCGCCCCCCGGGCCACCGCCGTCCGCACCCCGAGGTAGCCGCCGACCACGTTGGCGACGCCCATCACCAGCCCGACCTGCCAGACCACTGCTCCCTGCGGGACGAACACGCACAGGGCCGCGAGGTTGGTGGCCCAGTTGGCCAGCCGGGCCTTGGCGCTGGCCTCGAGGAAGCCGTAGCCCATGAGGCCCACCAGTGCGAAGACCAGGAAGCTGCCGGTGCCCGGCCCGAGCGCACCGTCGTAGAAGCCGATGACCAGGCCGGTGAGCATCGCGACCGAGGTGTGCCGGCCGCCGGTGAAGCGCAGCGCGGTCTCGCCGCCCAGGTCGGGCTTGAGGAGCACGTAGGCGCCGACCACGACCAGCGCCACCAGCACGATCGGGTCGAAGGCACTGCGCGGGATGGTGCTGGCCACCAGGGCACCGGCCACCGACCCGGTGAACGCCAGCAGCATCAGCGGCAGGAACGTCCGCGGGTCGGGCCGCACCCGGCGGTAGTACGTGGCCGAGCTGACGGTGGTGCCGCAGATGGACGCGAGCTTGTTGGTCGCCAGTACCTGGACCGGGCTGGCGCCCGGCAGGCCCAGGAGCAGCGCCGGCAGCTGGACCAGCCCACCGCCGCCGACGACCGCGTCGACGTAGCCGGCCGTGAGGGCCGCGAGCGCCAGGAGAGCCAGGACGCTCAGCGACGGATCCGGCACCGGGTCACCCTAGTGTCGGCCCCAGGTCGGCCTCACCCCTCCCACGGGTCGGGCAGGACACCGAGCTGCACGAGCGTGCCGAGCCAGTCGGTGCCGACCCAGTCCTCGACGATCCGGGCGTCGTCGCCGAAGGTGAGGAACTCCGTCACCCAGGTGCTGATGCGGCGTCCGGTGGCGGGGCGACCGCGCAGACCGCCGGTATCGGTGCCGGTCAGGGTGAGCCGCGCAGCGACCCGGTCGCCGGTCGCGACGAGCTCGTCGACCTCGACGTGCAGGTCGGGCAGGGCGACGTGGTAGCCGCGGATCACGGCGGCCTTGGCCGCCCCGCCCGTCAGTGCGGGCGCGGCCGGCGTACGGAAGTCGGAGCGGAACAGCTGGTCGGCCACGGCGTAGTCACGGCCGTTCCACACCTCGTCGTAGAGCCGCCGCGCCACCGCCTCGACGTCGCGGGTCCCTCGGGTGCTCACGGAGTGGCCGTGCCGTGGATCCGCCGGGCCCGGCGGGCGTAGGCCCGGGGCGCCACGCGCGGGAGGACCAGACGTGGCACCGCCGGCATCCGGCCGACCATGTCGCCCAGGACCTCGGCGTCGCCCTCGTACATCAGCATGCCGACGAGCACCGGCCCCTCCGACCGCGGGATCGCCGCGAGTCCGTCGCGCTCGAGCTCCTGCCACTCGGCCACGGTGAGGTGGGCCGCCGCCAGCGGCAGGACGTGCTCCTCCTCGGCCGCGAGGTGCTCGTCGAGGGCCTCGGACAGCTCGCCGAGCGTGCGGGCGAGGCGCTCGCCGCCCTCCGCCCCTGCACCGTCGACCCAGCCCGCGAGCTGGGCCTCGGCCGCACCGAGGAGCGCGGCGATCGTCTCGTGCTGTGCCTCGACGAGGGCGACCGTCCGACCGACCTCGGCGGGCACGCGGGCGTGCAGGCGCGGCCAGAGCAGCCGGTCCTCGCCGTCGTGGTGGTGGTGCAGCGCGCGGACCAGGCCGCGCAGGTGGGCGGCGACGCGGCGGGTCTGTCGGCGGTCGCCCGGCGCCACCCGCCGCACCGCGGCGGGCGCCAGGCGGAACTCCCGGCGGAAGGCGCGGTGGGCCATGACCATGTCGCGCACGTCGACGCCGGTGCTGGGGTGGGGGCGAAGGACGGGCTGATCGATCTCCATGACGGGACTTCCTCGAGGTCGGGCGAGAGTGGAGCACATTGGTTTGAACGTCACTGTATTAAATCACTTGTACATGTACGATGCAACGGTGAGCACCCCGACCCGCCGCTACAGCTCGTCCCTCCGCGCCCGTCAGGCCGCCCAGACACGCTCCGACGTGCTGCTCGCCGCGATGCGACTCTTCGCCGCGGACGGCTGGGCCAAGACCACGCTGCAGGCGGTCGCCTCGCAGGCCGGGGTCTCCGTCGAGACCGTCTACAAGGGGTGGGGGTCGAAGAAGTCGCTGCTGCGAGCGGCCATGGACGTCGCCATCGTCGGCGACGCGGAGCCGGTCCCCCTGCTGGAGCGGGAGGGCTTCGTCCGGCTGCTCGACGCGCCGCCGGCCGAGCGGTTGCGCGGTGGGGTCGCCCTGCTCGCCGGCCTCTACGCAGGCCCGCTGAGGACGGTGTGGGCCGCGATGAACGAGGCCGCAGCCGGCGACCGCGAGGTGGCGGGCTGGTGCGAGGAGCACGAGGAGCGACGCCGCAGCACGCTGGCCGAGTGGCTCGTCACGGTCTACGGACGGCCGTGCGACGACACGACCCTCGACTCGCTGTGGGTCCAGGGCAGCCTCGAGGTCTTCACCAAGCTCACCGTCGAGCGGCGATGGTCCTCGGAGCAGTGGGCCTCCTGGTACGTCGCCCGGGTCGAGGACGCCCTGGGGGCGCCGTAGGGTGCTGGGGTGCGCGTGGTCTCCCTGCTCCCGTCGACGACCGAGATCCTCTTCGCGATCGGCGCCGGCGACGACGTCGTGGGCGTCACCTTCGAGTGCGACACCCCGGCCGAGGCACGCACCCGCACGATCGTGTCGACGACCTCGATGCCGTCGGGCCTCACGCCCGCCGAGATCGACGCGTTCGTCACCGGGGCCGCGAGGCGCGGCGAGGACCTCTACCGCCTCGACGCCGGCGCGCTCGCCGGGCTCGACGCCGACCTCGTCGTCACGCAGGACCTCTGCGCGGTCTGCGCCATCGACGTCACGGTGGTCGACGACGCGCTGGCCCACCTGGGCTGCACCGCCGAGGTCTTGACCTTCGACCCGCACACCGTCGAGGAGGTGCTGGCCTCGGTGCTCACCCTCGGCGCCGCGGTCGGCCGCGCCGACGAGGCGTCGTCACTGGTCGCGTCGTTGCGCGGCCGCCTCGACGCCGTACGCCGTGGGGTCGGATCGGGCCCGCGACCCCGGGTCGTCGTGCTCGAGTGGACCGACCCGCCGTACGCCCCGGGGCACTGGATCCCCGAGATGGTCGAGATCGCCGGCGGCGAGTGCGTGCTCGGCACGGCCGGCGCGAAGTCGACCCGCGTGCTGTGGGACGCCGTGCACGACGCCCGGCCCGACGTCGTGGTGGTCGCGCCGTGCGGCTACGACCGCGCCGGCGCGCAGGCCCAGGCCGACGCCCTGGTCGCCTCCGGAGCGCTGCCCGACGGCGTGCTCGTGCACGCCGTCGACGCCGACGGCATGTGGGCGCGACCCGGCCCCCGTCTCGTGGACGGGGTCGAGGAGCTCGCCGCCGTTCTCCAGCGAGCGGCCGGCACCCGCACCTCGCAGCCAGCCGTCGACTACCGTCGGCTGTGACGCGCCCTCGGGCGGCGCCACGACATCCACACGGGCTGGGAGGCCGCACCATGCCGGCCCTCACTGGCGCCCTCGTCGGTCGCCGTCCTCGTCCGCTCCCCGCGAGCCGTGGGTCGCGCGCTCCCCGCCAGCCGCGGGGACGGGCGTGACGGGGTGGACCGAGCGAAGGTCGGAGCGACCGAACGTCGGCTGCGCGAGCACGCCCGTGCCGCCTGCGACCCGGGGTCCGAGGCGGTGCGCGACACCGGTGCCGCGATCGACTGCCTGTGCCGGCTCGCGGTCACCGAGCTCGGCCTGCTCGGCGCGGCGGTGACCCTGATGACCCCCACCGCCCCGAGCCCGGGCGCGGCCGTCGCCCCTGCACCGCCGGCGTACTCGCAGGCGGTCGCGGGCGCCTCGGACGAGCGGGCCCACGAGCTGGAGCACCTGCAGTTCAGCCTGGGAGAGGGGCCGAGCGCACATGCGTTCACGACCGGACGGCCCGTGCTGGTGCCCGACCTCGAGGCCGCCTTCGCGCGGTGGCCCGCCTTCGCACCGGCCGGGCTGCGTGCCGGTCTGGGCGCCGTGCACACCTTCCCCCTGCAGCTCGGCGCGGTCCGCTTCGGCACACTGACCCTGTACGACGGCCGGTCGCGGTCGTTGTCGTCCGACGAGGTCACGACCTGCCTGATCCTGGCCGAGATCGGCACCGAGCGGCTGCTCGAGAGCGCCGCCGACGGCACGTCGCACGCACTCGACCCCGGCCTCGACCTCGCGCTGCGGTTTCGCAGCGAGGTCTACCAGGCGCAGGGCAAGGTGGCGGTCCAGCTCGGCGTCAGCCTGGCCCACGCGCTGCTGCTGATGCGGGCCCGCGCCTACGCCAGCGACCAGGACCTCTCCGACCTGGCGATCGCCATCCTCGATGAGACCATCGAGATGGGCCGCCATGTCGACTAGACCCCGTCCGTGCTCACGCAGCCGGACTACCACCCAGACACCACCCGACGCACCCACCCAGCGGGTCTCCCGCGAATCGAGGTCCCACGCATGATCGCCACCGACAAGCTGGCCGACGTCTTCGTCGAGCTCGCGGACTCCCTGGTCGACGACTTCGACCTGGTCGACTTCCTCCAGCGGCTCACCGACCACGCCGCCGACATGAGCGGAGCCTCGTCGGTCGGGCTCCTGCTGGCCGACCACCACGGCCAGCTGCAGTTCATGGCGGCGTCCAACCAGTCCGGCAAGGCCCTCGAGCTCTTCCAGCTGCAGCACTCCGAGGGTCCGTGCCTCGACTGCTACACCACCGGCGAACCGGTGGTCAACGCCGAGCTCGAGCAAGCGGCGTCACGGTGGCCGCACTTCGCGCCACGCGCGATCGAGGCCGGGTTCCGCTCGGTGCACGCGTTCCCCATGCGGCTGCGCGACCAGACGATCGGGGCGCTCAACCTCTTCGGCGACAGCCAGACGCGCTTCGCCGCCGACGAGACGCGACTAGTCCAGGCCCTCGCGGACGTCGCCACCATCGCGATCCTGCAGGAACGCAGCATCTCCCACGCCGAGGTGCTCACCCAGCAGCTCCAGGGTGCCCTCAACAGCCGGATCCTCCTCGAGCAGGCCAAGGGGGCGCTCGCCCAACGTGAGGGAGTCAGTACCGAGGTCGCGTTCTCGATGCTGCGCAAGCAGGCACGCAGCACGCAGCGCCGGCTGGTCGAGGTGGCCGCCGAGGTGCTCGAGGGCCTCTGACGCAGCCCCGTCCCACCGCGCACCGCGGCCTGCGTCCCGGTCAGGAGCGGTACGCGCGGTCGACCCCCTCGGGTCCGTGCGTCCGGGCGGCGGAGGGAAGGCAGTCGCCCAGGCCGTGACCGAAGAACCACACCATCGCCTGAGGTCGGGTCCTGACGTCGATGCGACGGTAGGTGCTGCGGATGTAGGTCTTGACCGTATTGATCGAGACGAAGAGCTCGGTGGCGATCTCCTCGTTGCTCAACCCGGCTGCGATCCGGCACAGCACGGCGAGCTCGCGCGGTGACAGGTCGACCCCGTGCGCTTCCTGCGAGCCCCGAGGACCCGCCGCGACCTCGCGGGTGAGGGAGGCCGGTCGGTGGAACCGCCCCTCCAGGGCGTCGACGACGGTGCTGACCACCCGGTCGGCGGCCCATGCGGACGAGATGAGCCCGTCGGCGCCTCGTGCCAGGGCCTGCCGCGCGAGATCCGGGCGGGCCTCGGGGTACAGGGCGAGGACCCCGACACCCCGCCCGGGGGCCCTCACCAACGAGGTGATGCCGCCCGAGCTTGCTGCCGTCACCACGTCGACGACGACCAGGTCGGCCCGGCCGGCCTCGCGCTGCGTCTCGCAGGTCTCCAGCCCGAGCTCGTGACGAGCCTGCAGGACGGCGGTGAGCCCCGCGGCGACCACGTCGCTCACCCCGACGAGCAGCACGTGGCGGCGGACTCGCGTCAGCAGCCGCAGGTCGCGGTGAGGACCGACGGTTGGTCGGGTCGTGACGGTCATGAAGCCTCCGGCCGGTGCCGAGCAAGGGCATCGTCATGGTCCGGGACGACAAGATCGGGACCGACGCTACCTGCCCGCCTCACCCCCTGGGCTCCGCCCTAGGGGTGACGTGTCGCACCGGCCTCAGGTGGTCGACGGGCGCGTCGGCCGGGAGCACGACCGTGACCTCGGTGCCGGTCCCGGGCTCGCTGCGCAGCGAGATGACGCCTCCGTGCAGCTCGACGAGGGTCCGGGTCACCGCCAGACCGATGCCGAGGCCCTGGATGTCCTGTCGGGCGGCGAGCGGCGAACGGTAGAAGCGGTCGAAGGCGTGCCGGCACTCGGTCGGGCTCATGCCCATCCCGGTGTCGGTCACGGTCAGCACGACCGCCCCGACCACCGCGTCACCAGCGGTCGGCCGCTCGGCCCGCTCGGCCCGCTCGGCCCGCTCGAGGGCGACCGTGACGTCACCACCGGGCCCGCTGTACTTGAGGGCGTTGGTGACCAGGTTGTCGAGCACCTGCTCGTAGGCGGTGGCGTCGACGAGGCACAGGAGGTCCGTCGCGATCCGCGTGTGCAGCCGCGCCTGGTGGCGCTCGGCCAGGACGCGGTGCTTGTCGGTCGCGTCGCGCGTCAGCAGCGAGAGGTCCACGCGCCGCCGGTCCAGCACGACCTGGTTGGTCGGGGCGCCCAGGAGCAGGTGGTCGACGCGGGCCAGCAGCACGGCCGCGTTGCGGTGGACGATCGCGAGCAGGCGGGCCGAGGTCGAGTCGACCGCGGAGTCCGGGAGGGTGTCGTGCAGCACCTCCAAGCACCCGATGATCGAGGTCACCGGGGCGCGCAGCTCGTGCGACACGGTGGTGAGGCGCTGCTCGCGCCCCTGGGTCGACGCGAGGACCGAGGTGACGTCCCAGCCGACGAGCACCACGCCGATGCGCGCACCGTGGTCGTCGGCCATCTCGTGGCACGACGACAGCACCGCCACCTGCTCGTCGTCCGGCCCGATCCATTGCACGAGGCCGGACCAGGTCTCCCCCCGGGCGGCCCGGGCGACCACCTGGTCGTCGACCCCGACCCGGGTGGAGCCGTCAGCGGCGCGCGCCCGCGGTCCGGCAGCGGGGTCGGTGGGGTCGACCGCGCCTCGCGCCACCAGGTCGTCGGCGCGGGCGTTGCACACCGCCGGCCTCCCGTCGAGGACGACCGCGACGGCGGCGTCGAAGCCCGCGAGCACCTCGTGGAGCGTGACGCGGCGCTGGTCGGGGGCAAGCAGGGACACAGACCCCTCCGCCGCCTGCTCGTGCCGGGCGACGGTCCGGGTCACCAGCAGCATCGGGAGCCCGACGCACAGGCACGCCACCGCTGGCAGGGCGAGGTCGATCCACCCGGACGTGCTGACGGGCGGGCCCAGCGTCGCCACCACGGGCACGACGGCCATCGCGAGCGCAGCGGTCACGCCCACCGCGAGCCCGACGACCCCGAGCTCCGTGCTCAGCCACATCGTCGGCAGCACCACCAGCACGAGCGCCAGGAGGTCGACGACGCGGAGCGAGGACGACAGCCCGCGGCTGCCGCCGAGGTGGACCAGCGCCGCGGCTACGAGGTCCAGGAGCGGGACGACGACCCACCACGAGCCGACGAGGCGCTCCCACGGCACGCAGACCGCCACGACGGTCGCCGCAGCGACCACCGCCAGCCCCGCCGCCAGGTCGGCCTGCTGCAGCACGTCGCGTTGGGACGACGTCAGCGGCAGCGGGACCACGCACACGGCCAGCAGCCCCGGCGGCACCTGCCAGGCCCAGGCGACCACCCGGCGCGCTGCGGCGACGGCATTGCGCTCGGCTCCCGGCACTCCGCTGCGTGTGGTCGTACGTAGCATGTCGGCCCCCGGTCCTCGTCGGTCCACCAGGTGCTGGCCCGCGAGCCGCGCGCCGGGCCGAGGTTCGGACCGCGTGACGGTGAGGGGAGCACGGCTGCCGGGGACCGGGGCAGCATCGAGCGATGGCTGACTGCGAGGCTACGCGACCTGCGACGGTCCCGGAGGGTGTTCGGCACTCCTGGGGGCACGTGGCAACCGGGCTTGCTTACGCCCCGACGACCCGGACGGTCAGTCGGCCCAGTAGCCCCGGCCGCCGAAGATGTCGCCGTACGCCGAGCGCATGGCCGACATGGTGCCGCCGAGCATGCCGCCGGGTCGCCCGGCGTCGCGCGAGCCGAGGTAGGAGCCCACGACCGCGGCGCCCAGGTCGTCGAGCTCGGGGCTGACCATCCGGCCGTCGACGCGCTGGGCCATCTGCTCGATGAAGCGGGCCAGGCCGGGGTCGTCGCCGAGGCGGAAGAACGTGGTCTGGGCGCCCATCCGGCGTGAGTTGTCGAGCTCGCGCACCGCGTTGGCGATGGTGACCGGGTGCGGCGGGTAGGAGAAGTAGACCTCGCCGCTGGCCTCGAGGTGGGAGGTGGGCTCGCCGTCGGTCACGATGAGCAGCACCGGCTGGGCGTTGGGGTGCTTGCGGAAGTGGCGGTTGGCCAGCAGCAGCGCGTGGTGGAGGTTGGTGCCCTTGTCCCACCGGGCGTCCAGCGCGGTGAGCTGCTCGATGTCCATCACCTCGGCGTGCCGCCCGAAGCCGATCAGCTGCAGGTGGTCGCCGCGGAAACGGCTCCTGACCAGCGTGTGCAGCGCCAGGGCGGTGCGCTTCATCGGCACCCAGCGGCCGTCCATCGCCATCGAGAACGACGTGTCGACCAGCAGCGCGACGCAGGCCTGGGTGCGGGCCTCGGTCTCCTGCACCTCGACGTCGTCGATGGCCAGCAGCCGGGTGTCGGTCCGGTCTGTCGCACGGCGTCCCACACCGTTGAGGACGGTGCGCGGCAGGTCCCACGGCTCGGTGTCGCCGAACTGCCATTCGCGGGTCGCGCCCGAGCGCTCGCCCGCGGCGCCGGCCTTGTTCATGTCGCGCTGGCCCTGGCGCCCGCTCATCCGCTGGGCGACGTCCTTGAGCAGCGCCTTGCCCAGCTGGCGCATCGCCTTGGGCGTGAGCTTGAGCTGGCCGTCGGAGCCGCGCTTGAGGGTGCCGCTGTCGCGCAGGGCCTTCTCGAGCTCCTGCAGCGTCCGGGCGTCGACGGCGGCCTGGTCGCCGAGCTGGCGGGCGAGCTTGTCGAGGTCGACGTCGTCCATCCGCGAGCCGTTGTAGGACTGGGCGAGCTGCTCGGCGAGGTCGTCGAGGTCGGCGAGGTCCTGCAGGACGCCGGTGCCGTCACCGAGCCCCATTCCCTGGTCCCCGTCGAACCGCTCGGAGCCGCCCCAGTCCTCGCCGGGGCGCAGGGCCTGCAGGTTGGCGTCGAGCTGGCCGAGCTGGTCCATCAGCTCGGGCGACCCGAACGCCTGGGCGCTGAGCTCCATCAGCTCCCGGCGCTGCTCGGGCGTCATCGAGTTCATCATCCGCTGGGCGGCCGCGGCGCGCTGCGCCATCGTGTCGAGCAGCTCGTCGATGGTCTGGGGGTTCTCGGGGAAGAAGTCGCCGTGCTTGGCCATGAAGTCGGCGAAGTCCTCGGGGGTGTCCTCCCCTCGCGCGTGCTTGGCCAGCATCTCGTTGAGGTCGCGGAGCATCTCGTTGATCGCCGCCCGGTCGGCGTCGGTCGCGTTCTCCAGGGCGTCCTTCATGCCCTTGAAGCGCTGGTCGAGCAGCTCGCGCCCCAGCAGGTCCTTGATCTCCTCGTACGCCGCGCGCGCCTCGGGGCTCTGCCAGTCGTAGTCGCTCAGCTCGCTGACCGCGGCGGCGGTCGTCGGTGAGAGGTTCTCCAGCTGCATCTCGCGGAACGCCCGGTCGGCGTCGTCCATCATCGCGTCGCGGGCCAGCTGCTTGCGCTCCTCCAGCACCGCCTTGTCGAGCAGCTCCCTGACCTCGCGCAGCGTGCCGTCGAGGTTGTTCTTCTGCAGCAGCTCGCGGCGCCGCTCGGCCACCTTGCGGGCGAGCTCGTCGAGCCCGGCCTGGTCCTGGCCCCCACGACGCAGGAACTCGCGCATCGCCCGCTCGGGGCTGTAGCCGGCCATGACGTCCTCGCCGATGGCGTCGAGCGCCTCGGCGAGGTCGACGGGCGGGGCTAGCGGGTCGCCCCCGTCGTACTTCTTGAACCGGTTCTCGCGGGTCCTAGCCATGGTGGACTCCCCGTGCAGGTGCCTCAGGATTCACCGGCCGGCCGGTGAATGCCTGACCGGGCCGATGGAATTTCGTCGTCCCGGTCGGGGTTTCACCGGCCGGCCGGTGAAACCAGGGACGGGTGGGACCCACCCACCACTCAGCCATACACCGTCTCCGAGCCGTCGGTGTCCTTGCCGATCTTGCGGGCCAGGTAGAGGCCCTCGAGGGCCAGCTCGATGGCGCCGGCGCGCTGGCCGTCGTTGGTGGCGCCCAGGCGCTCGCAGACCTGGTCGTAGAGCTCGGACTCCCCCAGCACCGGCAGTCCGGTGAGGAAGTCGCGGGCGGTGACCTGCTCGCCGGTCGTCACCATGGCGCCGGCCTCGATCTTGTCGACGAGCAGGGCGAAGTCGAGGCCGCGGAAGTGGGCGCGGACGGTCTCGGCGACGGCCGTGCGCAGCAGGTGGGTGAGGATCTCGTCCTCGCGGCCCTCCTCGCCGGTCTCGAACTCGATCTTGCCGCCGAGCACCTCGACGGCGGTCTCGAGGTCGACGACCCGGGCCACGGCCTCGTCCTCGCCCTGCACGGTCGCGCGGTGGATCGCCGCGGCGGCGATGGTCTCGGCGCCGGCGATCGCGAAGCGCGCTGAGACCCCGGAGCGCTGGTCGACCGCGGAGGAGTCGCGCAGCTGGCGGGTGAAGCGGGCCAGGATCTCGACGAGGTAGTCGGGCACCTCGGCGACCAGGTCGGCCTCCTGGCGGATGACGGCGACCTCGGCGTCGAGCTCGGTCGGGTAGTGCGTGCGGATCTCGGCGCCGAAGCGGTCCTTGAGCGGGGTGATGATGCGACCGCGGTTGGTGTAGTCCTCGGGGTTGGCGCTGGCCACGACCAGGACGTCGAGGGGCAGGCGCAACACGTAGCCGCGGATCTGGATGTCGCGCTCCTCCATCACGTTGAGCATCGCGACCTGGATGCGCTCGGCGAGGTCGGGCAGCTCGTTGATCGCGACGATCCCGCGGTGCGAGCGCGGGATCAGGCCGAAGTGGATGGTCTCGGGGTCGCCGAGCGAGCGGCCCTCGGCGACCTTCATCGGGTCGACGTCGCCGATCAGGTCGGCCACCGAGGTGTCGGGCGTGGCGAGCTTCTCGGCGTAGCGCTCGTCGCGGTGGCGCCACTCGACGGGCAGGTCGTCGCCGAGCTCGGCGGCGCGGCGCTTGGACTCGTGGGTGATCGGCTCGAAGGGGTGCTCGCCGAGGTCGGAGCCGGCGATGACCGGGGTCCACTCGTCGAGCAGGCCGACCATGGTGCGCAGCAGCCGGGTCTTGCCCTGGCCGCGCTCGCCGAGCAGGACGACGTCGTGCCCGGCGATCAGCGCCCGCTCCAGCTGGGGGATGACGGTGTTCTCGAAGCCGTGCAGCCCGGGCCAGGGGTCCTCCCCGGCGGCCAGCCTGGCCAGCAGGTTGTCGCGGATCTCGGTGCGCAGGGTCTTGTGGACGTGGCCCGACTCGCGCAGCTCGGCGACGGTCTGGGCGGTAGGAGCTGAGGTCACCGTTTCACGCTACTCGGCCGTCCAACGCCGGGGGTGGTCACCGTGAGGTCCGCCACACCGCGCGCACTAAGGTGCCTGTCGTGAGGTCGAGCGACGACCCACGTGCATGGGGGTACGACCGATGGCGCGCAAGCTGCTCAAGATCAACGACTCGTCCTGGCTGTTCGCCGAGACCGCGCGCACCCCCATGCAGGTCGGGATGCTGGCGACCTTCCGGGTCCCCGAGGACCGGCCGACCTTCGTCGCCGACCTCGTCCGGCGCTGGCGCACGGTGCACGAGTTCCGCCCGCCCTACAACTACCTGTTCAAGAGCCTCCCGGTGCCCAGCTGGGTCGAGGTGCCCGACGAGGCCGTCGACCTCGACTACCACCTGCGCCACTCGGGCCTGCCCGCGCCGGGCAGCCAGCGCGAGCTCGGCGTCCTGGTCTCGCGCCTGCACTCGGCCAAGATGGACCGCCGCTACCCGCTGTGGGAGGTCCACGTCATCGAGGGCCTGCGCGACGAGGGCGTCGAGCGGTGGGCGCTCTACATGAAGGCCCACCACTCCCAGGTCGACGGCGTCGGCGGGGTCCGGCTGCTGCGCCGGATGTTCTCGGTCGACCCCGACGCCCGCGACATGCTGCCGCCGTGGGCGGTCGGCACCCACGGACCCGACCAGTCCGGCCTGCCGCCGCGCGAGAAGAAGGCGGAGGTCGTGCGCGCCGAGCCCGGTGGCGGGGTCGTCGACCTGCTCGGCGGCGGCGTGCGCAGCGGGGCCTCGATCCTCGGCTCGCTGGGCCGCACGTACGCCGAGACCCTCACCGGCCGCCTCGAGACCGGCCGGGCCGCGCCGTTCCGCGCGCCGCAGTCGATCTTCAACGGCCGCATCCACACCCCGCGCCGCTTCGCCACCCAGCACTACTCGATCGAGCGCCTGCGCACGCTGGCCAAGGCCGCCGACGGCAGCCTCAACGACGTCTTCCTCGCGGTCTGCGGCGGCGCGCTGCGGCGCTACCTGCTCGAGCACGACGCGCTGCCCGGCGAGTCGCTGACCGCCAACGTGCCGGTCTCCGTGCGCGCCCACGAGGGAGCCCGGGTCGGCAACGCCGTCACCTTCCTGTTCTCCCGGCTCGGCACCGACGTCCACGACCCCCGCAAGCGCTTCGAGGCGGTCAAGACCTCGACCCGCCTGGGCAAGCAGCGGCTCCCCGAGGTCGGCCAGACCGCCATGGACGCCTACACCGCGGCGCTGATGGGCCCGTTCCTGACCCAGGCCCTGCTCGGCGTGGGCGGCCGCGGTCGCCCGTCGGCCAACATCGTCATCTCCAACGTGCCGGGCCCCTCCGAGGTGCGCTACCTCGACGGCTCGCCGATGGAGGAGATCTTCCCGGTGAGCCTGCTCTTCAACGGCCAGGCCCTCAACATCACCGCGGTCAGCTACGCCGGCGAGTTCAACATCGGCTACACCGGCTGCCGCGACTCCGTGCCCAGCCTGCAGCGCATCGCGGTCTACTCCGGCGAGGAGCTCCGGCTGCTCGAGGAGGCCTACGGCGTCGCCGACGTGCACGCCTAGCCGCCTGCCCTCGCCGCCTGCGTAGAGTTCGGCCGTGGTCTGGGCGCTGCTGGTCGTGACGGTGGCGCTGGCCGTGGCCGTCGGTGTGCTGGCCGTCACGGCCGCCCGGTTCCGTCGCCAGCGGGCCGAGCTGTCCGCGCGGCAGGCCCGCATCGACCAGCTCGAGGCCGACCTGTCCGCGGCCCTGCGGCCCCGGCCGGCCTCGTCGGCCGCCGAGCGCGCCGTACGCCGGGTGGTGCAGACGGCGACCAAGGTGCGCGAGCAGGGCCTGTCGGGCCTGCTGGCCAGCTCGATCGACGACCTGCAGACCTGGGCGGTCTCCGAGCGCCAGGAGGTCCTCGGCATGGCCGACGTCGACGGCCGGGTGACCCTGATGTTCTCCGACATCGAGGACTCCACGCCGCTCAACGAGCGTCTCGGCGACGACGCCTGGGTGCGGGTGCTGGCCGCGCACGACGCGCTGGTGCGGGGCCGGGTCGAGCGCTACCGCGGGCAGGTGGTCAAGAGCTTCGGCGACGGTTTCATGATCGCCTTCCGCGACCCCGAGGCGGCCTGCCGGGCCGCGGTCGGCATCCAGAAGGACCTGCGCCGCACCCTCGACCCGCGGCTGCGCCTGGTGGCGCCGATCCGGGTGCGGATCGGCATCCACACCGGCGAGGCGATCAGCAAGGACGGCGACTACTTCGGCCGCAACGTCGCGATGGCCGCCCGCGTCAGCGCGCTGGCCACCGGCGGCGAGGTGCTCACCACCGCCGCGGTCGCTGCGTCCCTCGACGACGACGCTGCGGTCGAGCTCGTCGAGATGGGCGAGGTCGAGCTCAAGGGCCTGCCCGGCACCCACACCGTCTACCGCGTGGTGACCCAGTGATCGCGAGCACCGGGACGACCGGGGCGGCGGACTGCCCATGCAGCTCCGCCGCGTCGTACGACGCCTGCTGCGGGCGGCTGCACCGTGGCGCCGCCCAGGCCGCGACGCCCGAGGAACTGATGCGTTCGCGCTACGCGGCGTACGCCGTGCGCGACGGCGACTACGTCTGGCGCACCTGGCACCCCCGCACCCGCCCGCTCAGCGTCACCCCCGACCCCGACGTGCGCTGGACCGGCCTGGTGGTGCACGACGCGGTCGACGACGAGGTGGAGTTCACCGCGTCGTTCGAGCGGCTCGGCGAGCCCGGGCGCCTGCACGAGCGCAGCGTCTTCGCCCAGCGCGCCGGCCGGTGGTTCTACGTCGAGGCCGTCCCCGCGTGAGCGACCCGCTGGACCAGCCCATCGTGCGCGAGCGGCGCCCCGACGACCTGCCCGTGCTCTGCGACCTGCTCGCGGCCCAGCAGGCCGAGTCGTCCTACCCGGTGCGGTGGCCGCTGCCCTTCCCGGTGCACGACTTCCTGGTGCGGCCCGGCGAGCTGAAGGCCTGGGTCGTCGAGGTCGACGGCGAGGTGGCCGGCCACGTGACGGCGGCGTCGGTCGACGAAGCACTGGCCCCGGTGTTCGAGGGGGCGACCGGCGCGCACGGGCACCACATGGTCTCGGTGCTGTTCACCGGTGCGGCGGCGCGCGGCCGCGGCCTCGGCGGGCTGCTGCTCGACACCGCGGTCGCCTGGATCCGCGAGCGCGGCCACGTGCCCGTCCTCGACGTGGTGCCGGTCCACGCACCGGCCCTGGCCCTCTACCGCAGTCGTGGCTGGGTCGAGGTGGGGTCGTGGCGGTTCCCGTGGCTGGCGCCCGAGCTGCCCGACGTGGCGCTGATGGCCCTGCCGCCCTACCCGAGCAGGTCGAGCACGCCCAGGTAGGGCTCGTCGTGGCCGGGCCCGTCGGCCAGCGCCCGGAAGAGGATCGCGCGCAGCATGGCCTGCCGGTCCGCGCCGTGGCGCCAGGGGGCGAGCGCCGTCCGGTCCGCGTCCCACCACAGCACGGAGTCGAGCACGCACACCGCCTCGGCCCACCGCGGCGCCCGCCAGGCGGGCGCGACGTCGATGACCAGCGGCGCGCCGCCGCCGTCGATGAGCACGTTGCCGGCGAGGTCGGCGTGCACCAGCTGCTCGCGGCCCAGGTCGACGTCCTCGAGCAGGGCCACGACGTCACTGGCCGTCCCGTCGAGCGCCCAGAGCAGGTCGGCGGTCGGGCCGAAGACGAGCCGCTCGGCCCGTGCCCAGCGGTCCTCGCGCCGGTCGAGCCCCGGCGGGCGGGACCGGACGACGGCGTCGAGCTGGGCGTGCAGGAGCCGCCCCGCGGCCAGCGTCACCTCGAGGTCTTCGCACGTCGTCGCCCCCGGCTCCCACCGCGTGGCGCCCCACCCGTCGACGACCCAGGACCCGTCGCGCGCGGGCACCGGCAGCGCGACCCGCAGGTCGCGACGCCGACGTCCGGGCGCCTCGTCGAGCCGCACCGACAGCCGCGCGAGCATCGGATAGAGCCACTGCGCCACCTCGCCCTCGCGCCCCGGCGACAGCACCAGGTCCCCGGCTCGGAAGCTCGCGCCCCGCCCACCGGGCAGGGGCTCCGGTGCCTCGGGCACGGCGAAGAGGTCGAGCACCTCCGGCGGCGGGATCACGAGCGCCACGGTAACGATCACGCCGTCGGCCGCGCACGACGCGCCACGACGAGCGATCCGTCACGTGGGCTCGTCACCCAGGCCAGGCGGGCGCACGACTGCGACCAAAGGTCCGAGCCGGGCACGGCCGTCCCGCGTGAGGAGCGACGCAGGACGGACTTCCGGTAGTACTCGTGCGAGCAGCCCCGCGTCCTGCCCTCGACCGACCCCGCCGAGGGTCGGGTGCTCCGACATGCCGACGACCGGGCTCAGACCCGGCCGCTCGTAGAAGGACGTGCACAACGGAACCGTACGAGTCCGACTCGCGCTCGGCGACCTCTACTGGCCGCGCGCGAGGGTCCGTTGGGCATGTTCTTGCACGAGCGGGCACGCGCTCAGGTGCCGCCCCCGGTGCGGTGTGCCGCCGCGGTGCGTCAGCCACCTTCTGCGGCGACAACAGCCCCCGGAAAGGTGGCTGGCTCACCGCCGCGAGGCCGAGCTGTCCCGCCTGACACCCCAGCGGTGGGTGAGCCACCTTCTGCATCAAGGTTGGCATGGAAGAGCGTGGCTCACTCACCGCCCGCACCGGCCGCGAGCGGGATCCGCCCCCCTTGCCGCCCCGAGTGCGGCCCTGACGAGCGCCAGGTCCACCCGCTCAGCGCGCGAGCAGCACCGACGACCCGTGCCCGAAGAGCCCCTGGTTGGCGCTGATGCCGACCCGGGCGCCCTCGACCTGGCGGCCGGTGGCCTGGCCGCGCAGCTGCCAGGTGAGCTCGCAGACCTGGGCCAGCGCCTGCGCGGGCACGGCCTCGCCGAAGCAGGCGAGCCCGCCGGACGGGTTGACCGGGATCCGACCGCCGATGGTGGTGTCGCCGGCGCGCAGCAGGGCCTCGGCCTCGCCGGGCTTGCAGAGCTGGAGGTCCTCGATCCAGTCGAGCTCGAGGGCGGTCGACAGGTCGTAGACCTCGGCGACGTCGACGTCGTCGGGGCCGATGCCGGCCTCCTCGTACGCCGCCACGGCGATCGACTGCTTGAAGGTCAGCTCACCCACGCCGACGGCGGCCGTCGAGTCGGTCGCCAGCATCGGCATGTCCATCACGGTGTTGGGGAAGGTCGGCGTCACCGTCGACACCGCGGCGACCCGCACCGGCTCGCTCAGACCCAGACGGGCGGCGTACGCCTCGCTGACGAGCACCACCGCGGCCGCACCGTCGGAGGTCGCGCAGATGTCGAGCAGGTGCAGCGGGTCGCTGACCACGGGCGAGGCCAGGACGTCGGCGACCGAGACCTCCTTGCGGAAGCGCGCGTGCGGGTTGGCCAGCCCGTGGCGGGCGTTCTTGACCTTGACCGCCGCGAAGTCCTCCTGGGTGGCGCCGTGCAGGTCCATCCGACGGCGCGCGTAGAGCGCGAAGTACATCGGGTTGGTCATGCCGAGCAGCCGGAAGCGCAGCCAGTCGGGGTCGTCCCACCGCTCCCCCGCGTTGGGCTTGAGGAAGCCCTTGGGCGTGGTGTCGGCGCCGACGACCAGCGCGACCTCGCACAGCCCGGCCATGATGCGCGCCCGGGCAGTGTCGATGGCCTGGGCGCCCGTCGCGCAGGCGGCGTACGACGTGGCGACGCGAGATCCGTTCCAGCCGAGGGCCTGGGCGAAGGTCGACCCCGCGACGTAGCCGGCGTAGCCGTTGCGCACGGTCTCGCCGCCGACGACGAGCTCGACGTCGTCCCACGCGACCCCGGCGTCGGCGAGCGCGGCACGGGCCGCATGCACGCCGTACTGGACGAAGCTCCTGCCCCACTTGCCCCACGGGTGCATGCCGACGCCGGCGACGACGACCCCGTTGCTGCTGCTCACTGGTCGGCCTCCTCGCCCATCTCGACGACCGGCTTCCAGCGCCAGATCGTGCGGTCGCCGGTCTCGTCGGTGTGGAGCGTCTCGACCACGAGCTCGGCCTCGGCGCCGACCCGCAGGTCGGCGACGCCGTAGCCCTGCGCGACCTGGCCGAGGACCACGATGCCCTCGGGCAGCTCGACCGCGGCCAGCGCGAACGGCTCGTACGCCGCCCCCTCGGCCTGCGGGGGCACGAACGGCTCGGGCGGCTGGTACTGCGCGTCGGTGTAGGACCACACGGTCCCCCGCCGCGAGAGCGCGGTGGTCTCGACCGTGTCGCCGTCGCAGCGCGGGTTGCGGCAGAAGGCGGCGGCGGGATCGGGGGCGGGCGGGAAGACGACGTCGCCGCAGGTGGTGCACCGCGAGGCGAGGAGCGTGGGCTCGTCGCCGGTGGTGAACCAGCCGTCGACGGCCGGGGTGGTGGTGCTCACCATCGCAGGCTACCGCAGAACTAGAACGTGTTCTCGCTGTCGTCCGGTCGACCCCGTCGACAGCTGGGTCGAGAAATGACAGGAGGACCTGCTCAAGGCGTATCCCCCCAGATGCGCCGAACAGGTCCTACCGATGTCGGACGACGTGCGTCGACGTGGACAACTCTAGGATCCGGTCCTGCTCGGCTGCTCCACGTCGCGGCCACGCCCGCCCTACGTCGCGGCCACGGTTGGGTGACACCGACGACGGTGGCCGGCCCCGAGGGCCGTCACAGCGACAGGAAGGCCAGCAGGTCCTGCCGGGTCAGCACGCCCACCGGCTTGCCGTCCTCCTGGACCAGCACGGCGTCGCCGTTCTCGAGCAGCGCCACGGCGTCCGAGGCGGCCTCGGTGGAGCCGATCGTCGCCAGCGGCGGCGACATGTGGTCCTCGACCGGGTCGGTGAGCTTGGCGTGGCCGGCGAAGAGGGCGTCGAGCAGGCCGCGGTCGGAGACGGAGCCGGCCACCTCGGCGGCGACGATCGGGGGCTCGGCGCGCACCACGGGCATCTGCGAGACGCCGTACTCCTGCAGGATCGCGATGGCCTCGGCCACGGTCTCGCTGGGGTGGGTGTGCACGAGGTCGGGCAGCCGGCCGGACTTGCCGCGCAGGACCTGGCCGACGGTGCGTGCGGCGGCCGGGGCGCCGGTGGCGAAGCCGTAGGTCGACAGCCAGTCGTCGTTGAAGATCTTGGTGAGGTAGCCGCGTCCCGAGTCGGGCAGGATCACCACGATCACGGCGTCCTTGCCCTCGGGGGTGCCGGCCAGCTCGTGGGCCAGCTTCCTCGCGGCGAAGGCCGCCATGCCGCAGGAGCCACCGACCAGCAGGGCCTCCTCGCGGGCCAGGCGGCGGGTGAAGGCGAAGGAGTCGGCGTCGCTGACCTCGATGACCCGGTCGGCGACCGAGCGGTCGTAGGTCTCGGGCCAGAAGTCCTCGCCGACGCCCTCGACGAGGTAGGGGCGGCCGGTGCCGCCGGAGTAGACCGAGCCGGCCGGGTCGGCCCCGATCACCTGGATCGCCGGGTTCTGCTCCTTGAGGTAGCGCCCGACGCCGCTGATCGTGCCGCCGGTGCCCATGCCGGCCACGAAGTGGGTGATCCGGCCCTCGGTCTGGGCCCAGATCTCCGGGCCGGTGGTCTCGTAGTGCGAGCGCGGGTTGTGCGGGTTGGAGTACTGGTCGGGCTTCCACGCGCCCGGCTGGGAGGCCAGGCGGTCGGAGACGTTGTAGTAGGAGTCGGGGTGCTCGGGCGCGACGGCGGTCGGGCAGACGACCACCTCGGCGCCGTAGGCCTTGAGCACGTTGCGCTTGTCCTCGCTGACCTTGTCGGGGCACACGAAGACGCACTGGTAGCCCTTCTGCTGGGCCACCATCGCCAGGCCGACACCGGTGTTGCCCGAGGTCGGCTCGACGATCGTGCCGCCGGGCTGCAGGGCGCCGGAGGCCTCGGCCGCCTCGATCATCCGGGTCGCGATCCGGTCCTTGATGGACCCGCCGGGGTTGAGGTACTCGACCTTGGCCAGGACGAGCGGCTCGTCGCCCGGCAGGTCGAGGGTGCGCGACAGGCGCACCAGAGGGGTGTTGCCGATGAGGTCAAGGACCGAGTTCACGTACTCCACACCCACAAACTAGACCGAGACGCACCAGTTCGTAGGATCGCAGGCATGGGGAAGGTCGCCGCAGCACGCAAGCTGGCCTCTGCCGCGGCCCTCGGCGGGGGCGGGCTCTCGCTGATCGGCGCCGGTCTCTACGGCGTCCTGACCGCCGAGGCCAAGATCGCCCGCAAGGTGATCGGTGACCCGTTGCCCGACCCGGTGCCCGACGCGACCGGCTGGTACGGCCGGGGTCGCCCCGGCCCGGCGGTCAAGATCGCGTTGCTGGGCGACTCCAGTGCCTGCGGCTACGGCGTCGACCGGGTCGAGGACACCCCGGGCGCCCTGCTGGGCTGCGGCGTCGCCGAGCAGGGCGACCGACGGGTATACCTGCGCGCCTTCTGCAAGGTCGGGGCGGTCTCCGCCGACCTCGACGCCCAGATCGACCGCGCCCTGCCGATCGAGCCCGACGTCGCGCTCATCCTCATCGGCGCCAACGACGTCACCCACAAGACCTTGCCGAGCCAGTCGGTGCAGCACCTCTCCGAGGGCGTGCGCCGCCTGCGCGAGGCCGGCGTCGAGGTCGTCGTCGGCACCTGCCCCGACCTCGGCACGGTCAAGCCGATCGCGCCCCCGCTCAAGCAGGTCGCGCGCGCCTGGTCGCGCCGCCTCGCCGCGGCCCAGACCATCGCGGTCATCCAGCAGGGCGGGCGCACGGTCTCGCTCGGCTCGGTGCTCGGCCCCGAGTTCGCCGCGGCCCCGGCGATCCTCTTCGGGCCCGACCAGTTCCACCCGTCGGTCGAGGGCTACCGCGCGCTGTCGCGGATCCTGCTGCCCTCGCTGCTGGCCAGCCTCGGCCTGGGCCCCGACGACGAGGCCCGTCCCGAGACCCGTCGCGGCGAGGGCGTGCTGCCCGTGACCCGCGCGGCGGTCGCGGCGGTCAACGAGCCCGGCACCGAGCTCGACGGCACCGAGGTCGCCGGCAGCCGCCACGGCGTACGCGGGCGCTGGGTCGAGCTGCGTCACCGCCGCCGCCGTCCCCAGACCGAGGGCACCGCCCCCGAGCTCGAAGAGGTCGCCGGCTAGGCCCACCCGTCGCAACTACGCGACGGGTCACCGACGAACGTGGCCGACCCGTCGCAACTACGCGACGGGTCGGCGACGTCTCTCGTCGACCCGTCGCAACTACGCGACGGGTCGGCGGGGGGTGGGACGACGAAGGCCCCGCGGCCGGAGCCACGGGGCCTTGCGTCACGCGCCGACGTCGGGGCGGGGCGGCCCGTCTGTCAGGTGGATCAGTTGTCGCCGAAGATCGCGAGCAGGCGCAGCAGGTTGGTGTAGATCCAGACCAGGCTGACGGTCATCGCGAACGACGCGCGCCACGACTCGCTCTGCGGGAGCCCGTTGCGGATGCCCTGCTCGACGAAGTCGAAGTCCATGATCAGCATGAACACACCGAGCACGAGGCCGACGACGGCGAAGAGCGCGCCCATGCCGCCCATGCCGTACAGGCCCATCTGGGCGCCGAAGAGGCCCAGGACGAGCTCGAGCAGGCTGAGACCGATCATGCCGAAGACGGCCGCGACCACGAAGGTCCGGAACTTCTGGCCGACCTGGATGTTGAAGAACTTGTAGGCGGCCAGGGTGCCGGCGAACGCGGCGAACGTGCCGAGGACGGCGTGGATGACGATCGAGTCACCGAAGTAGGCGTCGAACACCTTGCTGATGCCGCCGAGGGCGACACCCTCGAAGGCGGCGAACGCCAGGACCAGCGGCGGGCTGATGACTCGCTTGAACGAGTTGACCAGCGACAGCACGAAGGCGAGCACGCTGCCGAAGATCGCGACGCCGTAGATGGTCGACACCGAGCTGGTGTCGGTCACGGCGGGCGTCAGGAACCAGGTCGTGAAGGCCGCGACGAACACGACGCCGAGGGTGATCGAGGTCGTCTGCACGACCGTGTCGATCGTCATGGCGCCGCCGCGGGTGGTGCCCGGGCGGGTGTCGTCGTAGCCGAGCGGACCACCGGGCTGGCCGGTCCCCCACTGCGAGGGCTGGCCGTAGCCGGCGTAGGTCTGGGTCTGAGCGGCTCCGCCTGCGCGGTTGAACTCCTCCGAGCGACGGAACACCGGGTTGTTGCTCTGCATGGTCTCCTCCTTGGAGGCCTGATGACCGTCGATGTGACGGCTCACCTTGGTGATGGGACCCATTCTAGTCGGCCCCTCACCTGTGCGAACGTGCTGCGGGGGTCCTTTAGTTCCAGGACCTGCTCAGTCTCAGTGTCCTCTCATGATCGGCGTACGGCGCGCACGACCGTGTCGCTGACCTGGTGGCTGGTGCCCTCGTGGACGTGCTCGCGCGTCAGCACGCGCGAGGTCACGACCTCCCAGTCGGCGGGGTCGAGCAGGGCCGTGACCGCCTCGGGGGTGAAGAGCAGGTGCGTGAGGTCGCTGTTGCGCAGGCCGGTGTGCTGGTCGTCGGGGTGGTGGGCGAGCACGACCAGGGTGCCGCCGGGCGCCACCGACGCGGCGACGTGGCCGTAGACGGCGGCGAAGAGGTCGGGCGGCACGTGCACGTACGACGCCGTCACGAGGTCACCGACGGGCAGGGGGTCCAGCGCGAAGACGTCGGCGCGCTGCCACGACGTGCGGTCGGCCACGCCCGCCCGGGCCGCGTGCTCGGCCGCCTTGGCCAGCGCGACGCCGGAGACGTCGACACCGGTCACCTTCCAGCCGCGCGAGGCCAGCCACACGACGTCGGCCCCCTCGCCGCAGCCGACGTCGACCGCGGTCGCGGGCGCGAGGCCGTCGACCTCCTCGACGAGGGCGGCGTTGGGGTGGCCCGACCAGACCCGGTCGGAGCCCGCGTAGCGCTCGTCCCAGAACTCGGCGGTGAACATGTGGCGCAGGTCCGCCGGGTCCTGCGAGTCGGTCCCGTGCTCGTGCCGGTGCTCGTGGCTCATGGGTCCAGCCTGGCACCTCAGGTCGACCTGAAGGCAAGGACCGGCCCGTGGGAGGTGGTGCCCCCGGTGGGGCTCGAACCCACACTGCGCGGTTTTTAAGACCGCTTCCTCTGCCGATTGGGATACGGGGGCGTGCTCTGCGTGAGCTGGGGCGAGCTAGAGGTAGGTCTGGCGAGCGTAGACGGCGTGGGCACCGGCGACGCGGTCGAGGAAGAGCAGCCCCGCACAGTGGTCGATCTCGTGCTGCAGGGCACGCGCCTCGAACGCGACCGCCTCGACCTCGACGTGCTCGCCGGTGCCGGGCAGCACGCCGCGCACCACCAGCCGGGAGGCGCGCTTCACGTCACCGGTGAGGTCGGGCACGCTCATGCAGCCCTCGCGCGCGCGCTCGTTGCGGGAGGACTCGACGACCTCGGCGTTGCAGAGCACGAAGGTGCCGTGGTGCCCGCGGGTCTTGGGGTGCTCCGAGACGTCGACGCAGAAGACGGTGGCCCCGACCCCCACCTGGGGGGCGGCGAGCCCGACGCAGCCCGGGCTGACCCGCATGGTGGCCACCAGGTCGGCGGCGAGCTGAACGACCTCCGGCGAGGTCGGGTCGACGGCGCCGCCGGGGGTGGACAGCACCGGCGCCGGAGCCCGGACGACGTCGAGCACGCGACCCTCGACCCCGAGCTCGGCCTCGGTCCAGGCGGCGAGACGCTCGTTCACAGGGCGTCGGCGTCGGCAGGGCGCAGCGACGCCCCGACCCCGAGGGTCGCGGCCGCCGAGGTGATCGCGGCCTCGAGCCCGGTCTCGTCGGCGTCCACGGGCAGGGCGATCTCGGCGACGAGCAGGTAGAGGTCGCCGGCGAGCCGGGTGGTGAGGTCGGTGATGTTGCCCCCGACGCGCGCGACCTCGGCGACGACGGCCGAGACGATGCCGGGGCGGTCGCCGCCGTGCACGGTGAGCACCCAGGACGTGCCCGCGACAACGGCGGTCTCCTCGACGGGGACCTCGCGGACCGTGACCGACAGCGTGCCGTCGGCGGCCAGCGGCTCGAGCGCGGCCCGGATGGTCTCGTCGGCGACGTCGCCCGCCACGACCAGCATCATCGCGAAGTGCCCGCGCAGCAGGGTCATCGTCGAGTCCTCGAGGTTGAGCCCGAGACCGGCGAGGCGCTCGGTGGTCTCGGCGATGATGCCGGGCCGGTCGTGGCCCAGGACGGTCACGGCGTGCAGGGTCGACGGGTGGGTCGACGGGTGGGTCGGGGTGTGGCTCACCCGGTGATCATCGCAGCAGCACGACCGAGCACGGCGTCGAGCATGGGCTCGGTCAGCCTGCCGGTGAAGGTGTTCTGCTGGCTGGGGTGGTAGCTGCCGAGCAGCAGCACGTCGCCGTGCGGGGCGCCGAGCACGGCCTCGGCACCGTGCCCGAAGCGCGGCTTGGGCCGCGGCACGTCCCATCCGGCCCGACGGCAGGCGGCGAGGGCGGCGTCCCAGCCGATCGAGCCGAGGGCCACCACGCAGCGCACGGACGGGGCGACCAGGGCGAGCTCGGCGTCGAGCCAGGTCGCGCAACGGGCCTTCTCGTCGGTGGTCGGCTTGTTGTCGGGCGGCGCGCACCGTACGGCGGCCACCACCCGGGTGCCGATCAGCGCGAGGCCGTCGTCGGCGCTCACGCTGGTGGGCTGGTTGGCCATCCCGACGCGGTGCATCGAGGCAAAGAGCCAGTCGCCGGAGCGGTCCCCGGTGAACATCCGGCCCGTGCGGTTGGCCCCGTGCGCCGCCGGGGCGAGCCCGACGACGAGCACCTGCGGTGTCGCGACCCCGAAGCCGGGCACGGGCCGACCCCAGTAGGTCTCGCCGGCGTACGCCGCCCGCTTGTCGCGCGCGACCTGCTCGCGCCAGCGCACCAGGCGCGGACAGCGCCGGCACGCGACGATGCGCGCGTCGAGCGCGGGGAGGTCAGCGGGTCGGGCGGGCACGGGCCCAGTCTGCCGACGTCACCGCTTCGTGAGGTCTTGACGGGCCGGACGGTCCTACCGTCGACACAACGAGGAGGTCTCACATGGACATGCGGATGACGGAGTCGGCGGCCTGGATGGTCGGCCTGATGGCGTTCCTGGTGCTGATGACGGGCGCGGTGCTCGTCGCGGTGCGGATCTACGGAGGGCGGGCCGCGCACGACGACCACCCGCACGACCCGGTCGCGGTGCAGCGCGCCCTGGTGGCGCGCATCGCCCAGCCGGCGGTGGCGGCGGTCGCGGCGGCCCCGGCCGCCGCAGCGCCGTCAGCCCTGCAGCGAGGCGGCGATGCCGTCGAGGATGTCGGACTCCGAGACGACCAGTGACGTCGCACCGCTGCGCTCGAGCACCCGGCCCAGGATCAGCCCACCGGCGTCGATGACGTCGGCACGCCCCGGGTGCAGCCAGGGCAGGGCGAGCCGCGCGGCGCGGGGCATCGCGACCAGCCGGTCGACGAGGTCCTGCACGTCGGCGGTGGTCAGCACGGCCTGGTCGATCGCCGCCCGGTCGTACGCCGCCAGGCCGAGCACCCCGGCCGCGAGGGTGGTCACGGTGCCGGCGACGCCGACCACGGTCGCGGCGGCCGCAGGGTCGACGGGGCAGCCGTCGAGGGCCCGGTCGACGTCGGCCAGGACCGCCGCGACCTCGGCAGGCGTCGGCGGGTCGCCGTGGAGGTGTCGCTCGTGCAGGCGCACCGAGCCGATGTCCATCGAGTGGGCCACGGTCGGGCCGTCGGGCCCGCCCAGGACCAGCTCGGTCGAGCCGCCGCCGACGTCGACGACGAGCACGGGGTAGGCGGGGGCGGCGCGCAGGTGGGCGACCGCGCCACCGTAGGCGAGCGCCGCCTCCTCGGCCCCGGTGACGACCTCGGGCTGGACCCCGAGCCGCTCGCGCACCCCGGCCGTGAAGACGTCGGCGTTGGCGGCGTCACGGCTCGCCGAGGTCGCGCAGAACCTCACCCGCTGCGGCGGCACGCCGTGCGCGTGCAGCAGCGCGGCGTACTCGTCGAGGGCGGCGAAGGTGCGGGCCAGGGCCTCGTCGGACAGCCGACCGGTGCGGTCGACGCCCTCACCGAGGCGCACCATCCGCATCTCGCGGACCCGCTCGCCCCCGGGCCCGGTGACGAGCAGCTTGACGGTGTTGGTGCCGCAGTCGATCGCGGCGACGAGCTCAGTCATCGAGGGGCGCGGGGGTGACGCACGGGCCGCTGGCCCACCACTCCCCCAGCCGCTCGAGCACCTCGTCACCGAGCGGGTTGACACCCGGGCCCGCGGCGAGCGCGTGCCCGGCCAGGACGTGGAGGCACTTGACGCGGTCGGGCATGCCGCCGGCCGAGACGCCGTCGATCTCGGGCACGTCGCCGAGGGTGGCGCGGAACGCGAGGTAGGCGTCGTGGGCCGCGCGGTAGGCGACAGCGAGCTCGGGGTCGTCGGCCAGGCGCGCCTGCATCTCCTTCATCACCCCACCGCCCTCGAGGGTGCCGATGAGCGAGGCCGCGCGGGGGCAGGTGAGGTAGAAGGTCGTCGGGAACGGGTCGCCGTCGGGCAGCCGGGGCTCGGTGGTGACGACGTCGGGGTTGCCGCACGGGCAGCGGTGGCCGATGCCGTGGATGGCGCGCGGGGGCCGGCCGAGCTGGGCGTGGATCGCGGCCTCGTCGGTCGGGTCGATCACGCGGTCACTCGCTGTCCTGGTCGGTCGGCTCGTCGGTCGGCGCCCCCTCGGGATCGGTGATCTTGGTCTGGGGCAGCGGGTCGGTGCGTCGCGGCGGGTTGCCCGCGACCTTCATGGTGCCCCAGGCGTCGTCCCACCAGGCCCGGGGCTCGGCCGGGTCGACGGTGCTGGGGTCGCTCAGCGTCGACTCGACGTCGAGCGGGTCGCCGCCGTCGAGGACGACGAACGGCTTCTCGCCGGGCCGGACGAAGCCGAGCTCGCGCGCCTGCTGCTCGACGTAGGCGGGGTCGTCGAGGCGGGACTTCTCGTCCTCGAGCCGCTCGATCGCCGACTCGCTGGCGGTGATGCGGGCCTGGACGTCGTCGAGGTGGTGGCGCTGCTGCAGGTAGGCGCGGGCCAGCGAGGAGGCCGACACCGCGAGCAGCGCCACGATCAGCACCAGGATCGCGGCCCGGCTGGTCAGCCGCGCCCGCGGCTCGGTGCGGGCCGGGGCCTGCGGCCGGGCCGCCGCGGCCCGGGGCCGACCCTGGCGGGTCGTGCGCCCGGGACCGCTGCGTCCCGCGGGTCGCGACCCGCGTGACGACGTACGGCGACCCGATCCCGGCGTGGACATGGGGACCATCCTCCCCCGAGCGGGGCCCGGATCAGCGCGCGAAACGCGGGAAGGCGGCTGCTCCGGCATAACGGGCCGCGTCGCCGAGCTCCTCCTCGATGCGCAGCAGCTGGTTGTACTTCGCGACGCGCTCGGAGCGGGCGGGGGCCCCGGTCTTGATCTGGCCGCAGTTGGTGGCCACGGCGAGGTCGGCGATCGTGGTGTCCTCGGTCTCGCCCGAGCGGTGGCTCATCATGCAGCGCAAGCCGTTGCGGTGGGCGAGGTCGACGGAGTCGAGGGTCTCGGTGAGCGAGCCGATCTGGTTGACCTTGACCAGCAGGGCGTTGGCGTTGCCGCCGGTGATGCCGCGCTGGAGCCGCTCGACGTTGGTGACGAACAGGTCGTCGCCGACGATCTGGATCTGTGAGCCGAGCTGGTCGGTCAGCGCCTTCCAGCCGTCCCAGTCGTCCTCGTCGAGCGGGTCCTCGATGCTGACGATCGGGTAGGCCCCGCACAGCTCGGCGTAGTAGGCCGTCATCTCGGCGCTGGTCTTGGCCCCACCCTCGAAGGAGTAGGACCCGTCGGTGCAGAACTCCGAGGCCGCGACGTCGAGCGCGAGCGCGAAGTCGGTGCCGAGCTCGTAGCCGGCCTCGCCGATCGCCTCGGCGATGAGGTCGAGCGCGGCGCGGTTGGAGTCGAGGCTCGGCGCGAAGCCGCCCTCGTCGCCCAGGCCGGTGGCCAGGCCCTTCTTCTTCAGCACCGTCTTGAGCACGTGGTAGACCTCCGCGCCCTGGCGCAGCGCCTCGCGGAAGGTCGGCGCGCCGATCGGCGCGATCATGAACTCCTGGACGTCGACGTTGGAGTCGGCGTGGGAGCCGCCGTTGAGGATGTTCATCATCGGCACCGGCAGCACGTGGGCGTTGGGCCCGCCGACGTAGCGGTAGAGCGGCAGGCCGCTGGAGTCGGCGGCCGCACGGGCCACGGCCAGCGAGACGCCGAGGATCGCGTTGGCGCCGAGCTCGGCCTTGTTGGGGGTGCCGTCGAGGTCGAGCATCGTCTGGTCGATCAGGCGCTGGTCGTCGACGGCCATGCCCTCGAGGGCCGGGCCGATCTTGGAGATCACGGCGTCGACCGCGGTGGCCACGCCCTTGCCGAGGTAGCGGGTGCCGCCGTCGCGCAGCTCGACCGCCTCGAACGCGCCGGTGGAGGCGCCGCTGGGCACGGCGGCCCGGGCGAACGCCCCGTCGTCGAGGGCCACCTCGACCTCGACGGTGGGGTTGCCGCGCGAGTCGAGGATCTCGCGGGCGCCGACGGCTTCGATCGCTGCCATGAGGGGGTACTTCCTGCCGGGGACGAGGGGTCGGCTCACGCTACCGGACCGTCAGGACCGCTCGAGCAGCCGGCGTACGGCGTCACGCAGCTCCTGCTCGGGGTCGGCCCCGGCGGCGTGGGCCTCGGCCACGAGCGCCAGCAGGCGATCGCCGATGCCGTCGGCGGGCTCCACGGGTGGGCGCCGACCGGCCCGGCCGAGCCGGTCGAGCACCTTGTCGGCGTAGAGCAGGGCCGGCAGCGTGGGGGCGATGCCGTCGGTGACGGAGTCACGCTGCTTCTCGGTCGCCTTGACCGACTCCCACAGCTCGTTGACCTCGGCCGCGGAGCCCTGGGCCCCGCCCTCGATGACCGCGGTGCCGAAGACGTGGGGGTTGCGGCGCCGCATCTTGGCCACGATGCCGTCGGCCACGTCGTCGACGGTGAAGGCACCGGTCTCCTCGGCGATGGCGGCGTGGAAGTAGACCTGGAGCAGCAGGTCGCCGAGCTCCTCGCGCAGGTCGTCAGGGGTGCCGGACTCGATGGCGTCGACCGTCTCGTGCAACTCCTCGACGAGGTAGCGCACCAGGGAGCGGTGGGTCTGCTCGCGCTTCCAGGGGCACTCGGCGCGCAGGCGCCGCATCACCTCACGCAGCTCCAGGAGCGGCTCGTCGCTCACGCTCGGCGTCGCCCGCGTGTCTCAGGCGCCGCAGACCTGGTCGCGCGGCAGCGTGGCGACGAGAGCGTTGATCTTGTCGTTGGCGGCCGCGTCGTCGACGGCGATGATGCCGGCCTTGGCGCGGTCGCTGGCCGGGACCGACAGGTCGTCGTCGGTGGGCACCAGGCCCTGCTTGGTGAGGCTGATGCCGAGGACGGGGTTGAGGTCGACCTCGCGGTCGTTGAGCCACGCCGCGGCCGCGACCAGCCCGCGCTGCAGCGCCGCGTCGGTGCTGGCGGCGGGGTCGCCGTCGGCGGCGTACTCGGCGTTGCCGACGGCGATCGCCGCGGCGGTGACGTAGGCGTTGGCGGTGCCGGTCTCGACCAGCACGTCACGGTCGTCGCCGGAGTCGGCGAACTGGGCCTCGATCGACGCGACGTCGTCGCCGTAGCTGGGCGGCAGGGTCAGCTTGCGCTCGTCGACGAGGTGCTCGAGGGCGATCTGCTGGATGCGGGTGGTGGCCAGGCCCTGGCGCTGGTAGGTGCGCGGGAACGGGCTGAACTCGGCGAGGTCGGCGGAGCTGAGGTAGTCGCACACGGCCGTGGTCGACTCGTCGACCTCGGACAGCGAGACCTGCTCACCGTCGACGTCGGCGGCCACACCCGGCCGGACCTGCTCGTCGGACACGCCGCAGCCGTTGAGAGCGAGCCCGACGAGGAGCAACGGGGCGACCAGGCCGGCGCGGCGAGGGGTGAGGCTCACGACAAGAACTCCTACGACGGTGTGGAGACGGGTTGCGGGTCGAGGACGCTGTCGATCACGCCTCGCGCCCATTCAAGCAGGGCGACGCCCTCGAGCGGGGTGCCGGTCTTGCCCGGGGTGCCGGGTCGCGGGACGAGCACGGTGTCGGCCGCCTGCTTGATGATCGACTTGGGGTACATCCGCTGCAGGCGCACCTGGCGCGACTCGGGCAGCGACACCGGCGCGAAGCGCACGTTGCGCCCGGCGATCGTGACCTCGCCGATGCCGGCCTGCCGGGCGCGGGCCCGGAACCGGGCGACCAGCTGCAGGCACACCACCTCGACCGGCGGCTCGCCGTAGCGGTCGACCATCTCCTCGGCCAGCACGTCGACGTCGGCGTCGCTGCGGACCTCGGCCAGGCGGCGGTACATCTCCAGGCGCAGCCGCTCGCTCTCGATGTAGTCGTGGGGCAGGTGGGCGTCGACGGGCAGCTCGATGCGGACCTCGTTGAGCTCGGGCTCGACCTCGCCCTTGAACTCGTTGACGGCCTCGCCGACCAGGCGGACGTAGAGGTCGAAGCCGACGTCGGCGATGTGGCCGGACTGCTCGCCGCCCAGGAGGTTGCCGGCGCCGCGGATCTCGAGGTCCTTCATCGCGATCGCCATGCCGCCGCCGAGGTCGGAGTGTTGCGCCAGGGTGGCCAGGCGCTCGTGGGCGGTCTCGGTCAGCGGCTTCTCGCTGGGGTACAGGAAGTAGGCGTAGGCCCGCTCGCGGGAACGGCCGACGCGGCCTCGCAGCTGGTGGAGCTGGGACAGGCCCAGGGTGTCGGCGCGCTCGATGATCATCGTGTTGGCGTTGGACACGTCCAGGCCCGACTCGACCAGGGTGGTGCACACCAGGACGTCGAAGCGCTTCTCCCAGAAGTCGAGCATGACCTGCTCGAGCGCCTTCTCGTTCATCTGGCCGTGGGCGGTCGCGACCCGCGCCTCGGGCACGAGCTCGCGCAGCTTGGCGGCGGCCTTCTCGATCGAGTTGACCCGGTTGTGGATGTAGAAGACCTGGCCGTCGCGCAGCAGCTCGCGGCGCAGGGCGGCGGTGACCTGGCGGTCCTCGTAGGCGCCGACGTAGGTCAGCACCGGGTGGCGCTCCTCGGGCGGGGTGGTGATCGTCGACATCTCGCGGATGCCGGTGATCGACATCTCCAGGGTGCGCGGGATCGGCGTGGCGCTCATGGAGAGCACGTCGACCGAGGTGCGCATGCGCTTCATCTGCTCCTTGTGCTCGACGCCGAAGCGCTGCTCCTCGTCGACGATGATCAGCCCGAGGTCCTTGAAGCGGATGTCGGGGTTGAGCAGGCGGTGGGTGCCGACCACGATGTCGATGGACCCGTCGGCGAGACCGGCGGCGACCTCCTTGGCCTCCTTGTCGCTCTGGAAGCGGCTCAGCGCCCTGATGTTGACCGGGAAGCCACTCATCCGCTCGGCGAACGTCGACAGGTGCTGGGTCACCAGCAGCGTCGTCGGCACCAGGACCGAGACCTGCTTGCCGTCCTGGACGGCCTTGAACGCCGCGCGCACCGCGATCTCGGTCTTGCCGTAGCCGACGTCGCCGCAGATGAGGCGGTCCATCGGCACGACCTGGCGCATGTCGGACTTGACCTCCTCGACCGTGGTGAGCTGGTCGGGGGTCTCGGTGAACGGGAAGGCGTCCTCGAGCTCGCGCTGCCACGGGGTGTCGGGGCCGAACGCGTAGCCCTTGGTGGCCTGGCGGGCGGCGTACAGCTTGATGAGCTCGGCGGCGATCTCGCGGACCGCCTTGCGGGCCCGGGCCTTGCGCTTGGTCCAGTCGGCGCCGCCGAGGCGGTCGAGGCTGGGCTGCTCACCGCCGACGTAGCGGGTGACCTGGTCGAGGGCGTCGGCCGGGACGTAGAGGCGGTCCGGCGGGGCGCCGCGCTTGCTCGCGCCGTACTCGAGGACGAGGTACTCGCGGGTCGCGCCCTGGACGGCGCGCTGCTTCATCTCGACGAAGCGGCCGACGCCGTGCTGCTCGTGGACGACGTAGTCGCCGGCCTTGAGCTCGAGCGGGTCGATCTGCTTCTTGCGGCGCGCGGGCATCTTGCGCATGTCGCGCGTGGAGGCCTTTTGGCCGGAGATGTCCTCGCCGGTGACGACCACGACCCGGGCGGCCTCGTCGACGAAGCCGTGGGTGATCGCGCCGCAGGTGATGGTGACCACGCCGGGCTCGAGGTCGCCGTCGTCCTGCAGGCGGGCCGGGGTGTCGCGCTCGCCGAGCTGCTCGACCATGCGCTGGGCCGGGCCGTGGCCGGGGTGGATCACGACGACCTGGAAGGCCTCCTCGCGCCAGTGGGCCAGGTCGGCCAGGGCCTTCTCGACGTCGCCGTGGTAGGCCGGGGCCGGCGTGGCGGGCAGTGCGACGCTGGGCCGGTCGCCGGTGTCGGGGGCGTCACCGGGTGCGCTGTCGGTGGCGCTGTCGAGGCCGAACGGGCTCAGCGTCCACCAGGACTGGCCGCGGGTGATGACGTGCTCGCGGACGTCGCCCAGCGAGCGGTAGGACGCCGCGCCGAGGTCGATCGGGGCGACTCCTCCCCCGGCCGCGGCGGCCCAGCTGGCCCCGAGGAACTCGTCGCTGGTGGCCACCAGGTCGTGGGCCCGGGAGCGGACCCGCTCGGGGTCGAGCACGAGCAGGTGCGCGTCGGTCGGGAAGAGGTCGACCAGCAGCTCCATCTCGTCGACCAGCACGGGGGCCAGCGACTCCATGCCCTCGGCGGCGATGCCGGCGGCGATCTTGTCGGTGAGCTCGAGCAGCTGCGGGTGGGCGCGGCCGAGCTCGGCGGCGCGGGCGCGGACCTCGTCGGTGAGCAGCAGCTCGCGGCACGGCGGCGCCCACAGCCGCTCGGCCTTGTCGAGGGTGCGCTGGTCGGCGACGGAGAAGGTGCGGATCTCCTCGACGTCGTCACCCCACAGCTCGACGCGCAGGGGGTGCTCCTCGGTGGGCGGGAAGACGTCGACGATGCCACCGCGCACCGCGAACTCGCCGCGCCGCTCGACCAGGTCGACCCGGCTGTAGGCCGCATCGGCCAGGCTGCGGACCAGGTCGTCGAGCGGCATCGTGTCGCCGAGCGCGAGCTCGACCGGGGCCAGGTCGGCCAGGCCCTTGACCTGCGGCTGCAGCAGGCTGCGCACCGGCGCCACGACGACCTTGAGCGGGCCGTTGGTCGCGTCACTGCCCGGGTGGGCCAGGCGGCGCAGCACCGCGAGGCGCTTGCCGACGGTGTCGCTGCGCGGGCTGAGCCGCTCGTGGGGCAGCGTCTCCCAGCTCGGGTAGTGGGCCACGACCTCGGGGCCGACCAGGCCACCGAGCTCCTCCGACAGCTCCTCGGCCTCGCGGGTGGTCGCGGTGACCACCAGCGTCGTGCGGCCCGCACCCACCAGCGCGGCGGCGACGAACGGGCGCAGCGCGGCCGGGCCGGTCAGGTCGAGGGCGCGGTCGCCGGGCCCGGTCGCGCGCCGTGCGAGGTCGGCGTACGCGGGTGAGCCGAGGATGAGCTGGGCCAGGGCGGCGAGGGACACGGGGACTCCGGCTGCATGGGGCTGGATGGGGCTGGATGGGGCGGGGCAACACGAGCGGCCCCCGATCACGCGCGACCGGGGGTGCAGGTTCCGAGTCTAGGACCGCGCACCGACGCCCCGTTCACCCACGCGGGCTCGGCGTACAGGCGGAGCCGGGCGTCCCGGTCCCGTGCCGCAACCGTTCATGCGGGGTTCACCGGCCCGCCCTACGGTGCGCCGGTGCCACACCACCGTGCCCTGCTCCTCGCGGCGTCGACCGCGGTCCTGCTGACGGGGTGCTCGGTCTCCGGTTCGGCTGCTCCTGTCGGCACGGACTCGTCGTCGCGGTCGGCCACGCAGGCGTCCGAGGCACCGCGCGAGCGGCCGCGGACACCCAGGCGCCCGGCGGTGACCGTGACCGTGACGGCCAGCCCCACGACGACACCCGACCCAGCCCCGCCACCCGCAGCCCCACCGGCGGTCGTCGTGGCACCCGCCCCCGACCCGACCGTGACCAGGAGTGGGACCCTCACCGTCGTGGCCGGCAACGAGGGAGAGGGCTACTGCCTGGCCCTCGACACCCCCGCGGGCCTCTACACGGTCGGCTCGTCGACCCCGGCGTACGACGCGACGGTGACCACGACCAGCGGCCGCGTCGGCGACGAGGTCGTCAGGGCCGAGACCGGGATGCACGTTCACGGACGCGGCTCGCGGGGCATGGCGGCGACCTACGGTCAGCACGTCGTGCTGCGGGGCTACCTGTCCGGCGAGACCGGCACCGAGTGCAGCAGGTACTACGACCTCGGCGTCACCGAGATCGTCAGCGTGGGCTGACCGGACGCGACGACGTCCCCGTCATCCTCTGGATGGCGGGGTCATCGGGGCGGTCAGGGTCGTCGACGCGGTGGGCGGGCTGGACGGGGTGGGCGGAGTGGTGGGGGTCTGCGGTCGACGAGGTAGGTCGCGCCGGTGGGGCTGGTCCAGTGGTAGAGCCCGGGGCGGAGCATCACGTAGCGCCAGCGGGAGTGGGTTTTCGCGCGGTGGTGTCTGCGGCACAGCATGGCGAGGTTGTGCGCCGACGTCGGCCCACCCGCTGAGAACGGGACGATGTGGTCGAGGTCGACCCGGCGTCTGGTGCAGCCGGGGAACACACAGGTGTGGTCCCTGAGTCGTACGAGCTCGCGGATCGCGTCGGTGGGCTCGTAGGCCTCAGTGACCGGGTCGGTGGCGAGGTCGACGACGGGTTTGACGGTGACCTTGGTGCCGGCGGCCTGGCACCAGGCGCGGATCTGTTCGACCAGGACCGGGGACCAGGTGTTGTCGAGGAACCCGGGCAGGTCGGGGTGCTCGGCGTCCAGGTGGGCGTAGAGCGTGATCCCACGACCAGTGCCACCGGTGATCTCGCCGGTGAGGAGGTCGAGGGCGAGCTGGTGGCGGCCCATCTCTCCCAGGGCTTGGGAGCGGCGGACGTCCAGGGTCTCGGTGGACCCGAGGTCGGCCAACGCCTGGGCACCGTTCTTCAGCGCGGCTTCGAGGTCGATCGCGTCGGCCAGGTCCAGGGTGGCGGTCATCTCCACGGTCCCCGACGTGTTGGCGTCGCCGAGGTGGACGTCGGCGTGGCGGTGCTCGGCGGCCTTCTTGCGGCGGCGTTCGGCCTCGTCGGGGTCGTGCTTGGCCCGCGCGGCGTCGACGGCCCGGTCGACCTGGGCCCAGGAGCAGGTGTGCAGGAACGGGGCGATGTCCTTGTCCACTTCGGTGGCACCAGCCGCAGGCAGGGACATCGTGTGTTCGGCGACGCGGAACGCCTTCCACACCGGCACCTCGAGCTTGACCACGCGTGCGTACAGCCGTGGGAGGCGGTAGCGCAGCTCCAACGCCTTGCCCAGGTAGGCCAGCCCACCATCGGTCGACATGCCCAACGACAACGCGAGGTCCAGGGCGGCGTACTCACCGATCACCGGGCACCCGGGCCCACCCAGGTGCAGGGCCGGTTCCTCCATCGGGTCCAACAACGCTGCGGTCTCAGCAGGGTCAGCGGTGTTGACCGCCGCCCAGTCCAAGACCGCGTTGAGCTTGGCGACCTGCACCCTGGACTCGTCGTCGCGGTGTGCGCGCACGAACTCCAGCAGCGGGTCGCTGCTGCGGGTCCGGGTGCGGGTGCTCACGAGTTCATTCTACGCCTACGTGCCTGTATTCGAAAGTCTTGTCTAGGCGTTTGTGGATGGGATTTCGGTGTCGGTTGGGGGTGGGTGGGTCTCGAGACGGTCGCCAGCGCGACCTCCTCGACCACCGCGGGGTGGTCCGGGCCGCCTCCGGCGGATTGGCCGCGGGACCTGCCGCTTGAGACGCTCGTCCGGTGTCGGGTCACGAGGTAGCGATCGAGGGCGACGTGGTGCGCAAGCGTTACCGGCGCACCAGTCGCGGCGAACCTGACCGGGAGTGGGCGGCCCTCGTGCTGCTCGACGAGCACGTGCCCGGTCTGGCGCCCCGACCCCTGGCCAGGGAGGTCGAGCCTCCGGTCGTGGTGATGTCTCGAGTCGACGGGGTCCCTCTGGACACCGCGCTCACACCGGCGCAGCTCGCCGCGATGCTCGAGGCGTACCTCCTGCTCTTCGCGGTGCCGGTGCAGCCCGACACCCCACTGCGTCATGCAGCGCCAGGTGACTTCCTCCGCAACAACGCCGAGTGGATCGCAGAGGAGCACACGCGCACCGAGATGGCGCCGGAGGTCCGTCGTGCCCTTGCTGTCGCCGGCGCGTGGCACGCGGACCTGCCGCCAGGTCTCGACGAGATGCGTGACCCGGTCGTCGCCCAGGCAGACGGACGCGTGGACAACATGCTGTGGGACGGCGAACGGGTGCGGCTGATCGACTTCGAGTACTCCGGTGTCGGAGACCTGGCCTTCGAGGTGGCCGACCTCGTCGAGCACATCTCCGCACGGCTGGGAGGGCTGCGTGACCCCGAGGCTGTCATCGACGGCTTCCAGCTCACCCCAGCCCGACTCGCCCGGGTGGAGGCGTACCGGATCGCGTTGGCCACCTTCTGGCTGCTCATGCTGTTGCCCGGCAACCCCGGTCACGACCTCAACCCCGAGGGCAGCGACGCCCTCCAAGCCGTACACCTGCTGGACCTGCTCGGTCGTGGCGCCTCGTCGGCACCACGCTGAGGCTCAGCCGAAGCGGCCGTTGACGTAGTCGGAGGTGCGCTGGTCCTGGGGGTTCTCGAACATCGCGCGCGTGTCACCGTGCTCGACGATGACGCCGGGGGTGCCCTGGGAGGCCAGGAAGAAGGCGCACTGCCCGGAGACGCGGGCGGCCTGCTGCATGTTGTGGGTGACGATGACGATGGTGACCTCGCGGGCCAGCTCGAGCATGGTCTCCTCGATGACGCGGGTCGAGGTGGGGTCGAGGGCCGAGCAGGGCTCGTCCATCAGCAGCACGCGCGGCTTGATGGCCAGCGAGCGGGCGATGCACAGCCGCTGCTGCTGACCGCCCGACAGGCCGCCCCCAGGGGCGTCGAGGCGGTCCTTGACCTCGTTCCACAGACCGCCCTTGGTCAGGCACGACTCGACGAGGGCGTCGCGCTCGGACTTCGACGCCTTGGTGCCGGTGAGCTTGAGACCGGCCAGGACGTTCTCGCGGATCGACATCGCCGGGAACGGGTTGGGCTTCTGGAACACCATGCCGATCTGGCGACGGGCGTCCATGAGCCGGCGCGAGGGGTCGTAGACGTCCTCGCCGTCGAGCAGCACCTCGCCGGCCAGCGAGGCCGACGGGACGAGCTCGTGCATCCGGTTGAGGATGCGCAGGAAGGTCGACTTGCCGCAGCCCGACGGGCCGATGAGGGCGGTGATGCCGCCGGCGGGCATCACCAGGGAGACCCGGTCGAGCACCTTGCGCTCCCCGAACCAGGCGGTGATCTGGCGGGCCTCGATCTCGGCGAGCGGAGCGAGAGCAGTGCTCTGGTCGGGCAGGACGGCGGTCATGGTTCTCCGATCGGCGGTACGCCGGGCGGGGCGGGGTGGGACAGGTGGTGCGGGGTGGGGCTGGGACTACTTCTTGAAGGTGATCGAGAAGGTCTTGCTCGAGCCGAACCCGTTGCCGTCACCGGGGTAGGTGATCTTGAGGGTGCTCTTGCCCTTGCCGACCTTCGACTTCAGCAGCGTGATCGTGACCTTGCCGGCCTTGAGGGTGCCGGTGCCGACGGTCTTGGCGCCCTCCTTGATGGTGACCTTGCCGGTGGGCTTGGTCGCGAGGCCGGAGAAGGCGACGGTGACGACGCCCTTGGCCGACCTGGCCGACTTCTTGAGCGCGGCCGGGAACGACTCGGTGATGGCCGAGCCGGCCTTGACCTTGGCGGTGCCGGTGGCCTCGGAGGCGACGAACGCGGTGTCGACGGTCGGCGTGTAGACGGCCTTGACGACGTAGCTGCCCGGGGCCCGGTTGGTGAGGTTGAGGGTCGCGGTGCCGCCGATGAGGCTGGCGGTGCCGAGGACGGCCTCCGTGGCGTTGTCGACGAACTGCACCGAGCCGGTGGGGGTCGGGGTGCCGGCGACGCGGGCGGTCAGGCGCAGGGCCTTGGGCGACGGGCTGACACCCGAGACCGTGGTGGTCGTGGCGATCGGGACGACCGGCTCGTTGATCTTGAAGTTGCTGGTCGCGGCCTGCGTCGACTGACCGCAGACGCCGCCGTCGGCGACGCTGTCGAGCTGCTGGAAGCCGGCCGCCTGGATCTCGTCGATGGCGGCGTCGGAGCACACGAACCCGCTCTGGCCGAAGAGGGCCTGGATCGTGGCGTCACCGAGGTCGGTGCCGCGGACGACGTTGTAGAGCGCACGGTCGGCCTGGAAGCCGCCCTCGACGCGCAGCGCCGAACCGGAGAGCCCGGCCCGGCCGGCCGAGTACGGCGCCACAGCGGCAGCGTTGTTCTGGATCGGGGCCGGGTCGTTCTCCTGGATCTCCTGGACGCTGGACGCGAGGGTCACGTCAACGTTGCCGTTGGCGGCCTTGAGCTGGGCCAGGAAGAACGACCGGGTGCCGGAACCGGCCTGCGGGATCTTGGGCTCGATCGCCCCGGCCGTGCCGCCGAGGTCGCTCCAGTCGTCGTAGGTGCCGTTGTAGATCTTGACCATGTCGGCCGCGCTGATCGCAGCGGGAGCCTTCGAGGCGACCGAGCCCGAGACGACCAGCTTGAGGGTGTCGAGGGCGAACGGGAACTGCTGCAGACCGGCGTTGATCTCGGCGGTCGACAGCGTGGACGACGAACGCGCGAAGTCGACGTCGGGGTTGCTGGGGTTGTAGAGCGTGGTCTTGCCGGCGCCGGAGCCGTTGGGACGGTTGATCTCAGCGGTGGGCAGCGGGATGGTGCCGCCACCGGTGGCGGCGAACGTGGTCAACCGAGGCGCACCGGCCGCGACGGTGCCGTTGTAGGAGGCGGCCAGCCGGAACAGGGCGTTCTGGCTGGTGTCGGAGCCGACGCCGATCACGTCGGCGGTGACCGGGGTGGCGGTCGTGTCGTCGGGGTCGGCGGTGTAGACGGCGTGGGCCGCGCCCGTGGTGAGCGCGAGGACCGACCCGGTCACGGCGACCGTGACGGCGCCGGCGAGGGTCTTGCGAACGAACATCTCGGAGGTGCTCCTTGGTTGATGTTGGTGCAGGGATGGATTCATTCGGGTGGTGCGGTGTGCCGGCGGGCCCGAGCCCGTCGGTACGGGTCACAGGAGGTTGGGCAGCAGCCGCATCGCGGTGTCGGTGGAGAGCCAGGCGAGGCTGAGGGCGACCGGCCCGGCGACGACCCAGACCAGGGATGCCGACCAGCGCTGCCGCGCGAGCACGACCGCCGTGCTGAGGCCGACCAGGAGGGCCAGCCACAGGGCCAGCAGCGGCAGGGCGCTGGTGTCCCTCTGCATCGCCTGCTCGGCCTTGGGGGCGACACCCCCGTAGCCCGCGGGGGTGGGGAACGCCTCGGAGGAGACCGCGTCGACGTAGACGGTCGTGTCGGGGGTCAGCGCCGAGAGCCGGCCCTGGCCCTCGGCCGAGATCAGCGTGACGACGGCGGCGGCCGGGTCGGTGAAGGCCGGCACCGGGTCGCCCTCGCGGCGTACGCCGAGCACGTTGAGGGTCTTGCGGCCCTGCGAGGTCAGCACGTCAACGTCGTCGCCGGGCCGCAGGTCGCCCAGGTGGGCGCAGGGGGCGCCGTAGGTCGCCGCCCGGCACATCACGACGGAGAAGCCGCGCTGGCCCGGCAGCGGGGTGCCCCGCTGGTGGCCAGGGCCGGCCAGCAGGTCGCCGGAGGCGGTGCCCTCGACGACGACCTCGTCGAGCCCGATGGCCGGGATCGTCATGATCGCGACGGGGTCACCGACCGGGACGGTGGGGCCGAGGGGGGCCGTGGTCTCGGCCAGCTGGACCCGGAAGTCGCGGTAGAGCAGCGTCTGCTCGCGGTCGTGGGCGACGCCGCCGAGGACCAGCAGCTGCAGCAGGGCCCAGACCGCGACGAGGGTGACCATCGTGCTGGCGGTGCCGACGACGGCCCCCAGGCCCTGGGGGGCCGGGCGCGGCGGCCGCGGCACGCGCGGCGGCCGGGCCGACCTCGGTGTGCGGGCGGGCTGGACCCGGCGCCGTGGCCTGGTGGCCTGGTCGGGACGGGGCGCGGTCATCGTCACGAGAGCCTCCGCGGCGGGCGGACGAAGAAGCGCGACCCGACCTGCACCACGACGCCGACCAGGGCGGCGAGCAGCAGCAGGGGCAGCAACCGGCCCGCCGTGCCGGACTCCTGGACCGTGGTGGCGCTGGTGGGCGCCGGGTCGGCGATGGCGAGGACGGGCGGGGTCGTCGTGGCAGGCGAGGTGGGGACCGGGGCCGGCGGCACGTCGCTGACGGGTGGGGTGAGGTCGCCGCCACCCGTGGCGGTTCCGGTGCCGGCGTCGTCACCGCCACCGGTCGGCGCGTCGGTCTGGTCCGGCGTGGTGGGAGCGGGCTTCTGGGCCTCGATCGCGTCGGCCACGAGCTGAGCCGCGTCGAAGAGCTTGCCGGTCGGTCCGGTCTTCCTGATCGGCAGGAAGCCGGCCGGGAGCTGGCCGTTGCCGCTGCCGCGGACCTGACCCTCGGTGGTCGAGACCCGGACGAACTGGGCCACCTTGTCGGCGGTGTCCTGGTCGAGGCCGCGCAGCTTGGCGGCGGTGTAGACGACCATCGTGCCTGGGTAGGCCTTGCCGTCCTCGGCGACGTCGGCCTGGTCGAGCACGAACGGCAGTCGCGGCTTGCGCTGCTCGCTCAACGCGATCGCCCGGCCCATGGAGTCGTCGGTCGGGGCGACGAAGGTGCCCTTGTGGGTCTGCAGGGCGGCCGTCTTGAGCCCGTAGCGCGCCGCGTCGCCGAGGCTCACCACGCCGAGGACGAACCGGGCGCCGTACGACTGGCGGTCGACACGGCCGATCTTGAACAGCAGCGTGTTGGGGTCGAAGTCGCACTTGGTCTGCACGTTGGGCCACGCGTCGAGCAGGGCCTCGGAGATCTTGCGCAGCGTGGTGACTGGCGCGGCCAGCTGGCTGAAGTAGACCGACGGGTTCTTCTGGCGGCAGGTGTTCTCGGTCTCGGGGATGAAGGTGTCGAGCAGCGGCCACGACGGACGGGGCAGCTCGATGTCCTCGTAGGCCGGGTTGACCTTCATGCCCCACGGGTCGGGGGTGCCGGCCAGGAACGCGGAGGCGTCCTTGTCCTGGGCGAGGTACTCGGTGAGCTGCTCGATGACGTCGGAGTCGTTGGACAGCGACAGCAGCGCAGCGCCGGCCTCTTGGGTGATCTCGCTCAGCCCGGGGTTGAGCTGCTGGAACTCGGGGTCGTTCATCATCGCCAACGGGTTGTCGCCGATGCCGGGGTGCTGACGACCGAGGTCGGAGCCGAGGTAGCTCTGGCTCAGCAGCTTGGCGATCAACCGGGCGTTGAGCCGCAGGCGCGTGTACTCACCGGCGTTGTCGGGGCGGTCGATCTCGTAGCCGATCGCGAAGCCGGTGACCGCGGTGGGCGCATAACCGACCGGGTCGGTGCTCGTCGACTCCTGCTCGGAGGACACGACCGCCGCAGGGCCGGTGCCGTTCTCCATCAGGTTGAAGCCGGCGATGTCGGAGGTCTGGTTGAGCTGGAACTTGAAGCGCTTCTTGTTCAGGCAGTACGCCGGCGACCACTGCAGGCCGGCCTGCGCGAGCAGCTCGGAGCCGTAGAACCCGGTAGGCGCGCGGGAGTCGAGCACGTCGCAGGTGTCGGGCGGCAGGCCGAAGGTGATCGGGATCGTGAAGCGGTTGCGCCAGTTGGACTCCGACCACCACAGCGCGGGGCCGACCGCGAGGTCGATGCCGGCGCCGATCGCGTTGCTCGAGCCCGGGGCGAACTGGCCCTGCTTGCGGCAGGCCTTGTCGTCGAGGGTCGGCGGCGAGGCGGGCTGGGCGCAGCTGAGCCCGACGATCGGGATGACGACGATGGAGCAGGCGACCTTGTCGTTGCACCCCAGCGACTCGTTCTCGACGTCGCTGCGGACCTCGTAGTTGACCGAGCCGTTGCCGTTCTCGTCGGTGAAGGCGGCGATCTCCGCCGGCGGGAACGCCGCGTCGACCGCGGCCTCCGGCGGCATCGTGGTGGCGTTGCAGGCCGAGAAGGTCTGGCCGGCCCGGGTGACGAACGGCGTCAGCGCCGAGCTGTACGACGCCACGTCGAGCGGCGGGCAGGCCGCGGGGTCGACGGACTCGGCGCCGCTGACCGCGGCCCGACGGGCCTCGTCGGCGTAGAGGTCACGACGCCAGGTGGACTCGCCCTCGGAGCGCAGCACTTGCGAGCGCTGGGCGACCGAGGCGGTCCAGCAGGTCTCGGGACGCAGCTGCTGGGCCGCCGGCAGCGACGCGTCGTCGCGCCCGCGACACTGCATGACGACGACCGGGTACTCCTGCGTCAGGCCCTTCTCGCCGTACGGGTTGGCCGCGCGACCGCCGCTGGGCTGGGCCCCGCTCCACGAGATGCGGATGCGCTGGCGACCGCGCAGGTTGGTGGTCTGGTCGGCCTTCACCGTGACGTCGTAGGAGGCCACGGTGCTCTCGGTGCCGTCGGCGCCGACGAAGACGCGGCTGATCGTCCGGGTGGCGCTGAACCCGTCGCCGCTCGCGTTGCGCGCGGCCACGGGGCCGGCGGCCGTGCCGCTCGGGGGCGTGACCAGGCCGATGGCGACGACGGCGAGGGCCGCGGTCAGGCCGAGCCCGTCGCGCAGGCTCGGTCGCAGGCGCAGGCGGCGGCTCATGCGCCACCCCGACGGCGGACGCGGGCGCTGACCAGGCCCGGCAGCAGGACCAGGGCGACCAGCAGGAACACCGAGACCCAGCCGAACGTCCGGGAGTCCAGGGGCCGGTCGTCGATGGTCGTGGAGTTGGCGTAGACGGCCTCGTCGGCCGTGCCGGCGACGGGGGTGCCGGGTACGGCGCCCGACCCGGGCGGCCCGGCCGCGCCGGGCACGGCCCCGCTGCCCGGCGGTCCCCCGGCCGCCGGAGTGCCACCACCGGTGACGCCGCCGGGTGTGGAGCCCGTGCCGCCGGCGACGGGTGCGGTCGTCGGGTCGGCGGTGCCCCCGCCGCCGCCGTCGGTGCTCGGCTGGTTGGTGCCGGTGTCAGTGCCGCACGGGCCTGCGCCCTGCTTGTCGCAGGCGGCCGGCTGCGGCGCGATCGTGGCCAGGTAGTTCCGGCTCGGGTTGCTCTTGTCGAAGGTGGGGTTGTTGCAGCTCTTGACGTCACGGTTGGCCAGGTCGACGGCCGGGTCGGCCTTCTTGAGCTGGGCGATCTGGTCGAACCCGGCGCTCACCAGGTTGACCGGCAGCGGCGAGTAGCCGAACGGCCCGGCCTTGGTCTGCCCGGAGCACAGCGAGTAGAAGAGGAAGTCGGCCAGCGACTGGCGCTTGGCGGTCGTCATCCGCGGGTCGTCGGACCCGGTCGGGATGATCATGTAGGAGTACGACGAGATCGGGTACGCCCGCGGGTCGGGGTTGGTGTAGACGTCGTCGAGGATCTGCGTGAGGTACTTCGTCGGGTCGGACCTGTTGGTGTTGATCCGAGCCCGGGTCAGCGCGACGGCGGTGTTGTACTGCGTCGGCTCGACGTAGTAGCCGCCCTTGTTGAGCACCTTGACGACGGGGTAGCCCTTGTCGAGCGGGTAGGAGTACTCGACGTAGCCGATGGTGCCGTCGCCCGCGGAGCCCGAGACGGTGTTCATCACCTGGTCGGAGCCCGACTGGGCGATCATCGTCTCGCCCTTCTTCGGGTAGTACGACGTGAGCCCGGACCGGCCGAAGTAGGGGCGCCAGATCGACGGGTAGGCCTTGTCGAGCCAGGTCGTGAACTGCGCCGTCGTGCCCGAGCCGTCCGAGCGCACGACGGGCACGATCTTCTTGTCGGGGAAGGACCGGCCGTTGTTGTCGGCCGTGATCGCCGGGTCGTTCCAGTTGGTGACCTGGTTGGTGAAGATCTTGGCCAGCGTCTCCCCCGACAGCCGGAGGTTCTTAACCATCGTGTTGCCGACCTTGAGCTGGTAGGTGAAGGCGGTGCCGCCGGCGACCAGGGGCAGGTAGGCGTACTCGCGGCCGTTGCTGGTGTCGGCCTGGCCGGTCTCGTCGGTGCCCTGGTAGGGGATCTCGGAGATCGCGAAGTCGGTGGTGTTCTGCGAGAAGTCCTTGCGGCCCTTCGACGAGCCGCCGCCGGTGTAGACGACCTTGATGCCGTTGGCGTCGACGTCGGAGATCCACTGCTTGACGATCAGCTCCGACCAGGTCGAGCCGGTGCCCTCGATCGTCGCGTACGCCGCCCGGGCGGGCGGGGCGTCGTCGGCGGTCGCCGGGGCCCCGACGGTCGCGGCCAGGACGGCGACGCCGAGGGCCAGGAGGGTGGCGACGAGACGGGTACGGCGGGTGGTCATGAGTCTGCTTTCCGGGAGCGGCGCGCGGTGGTGCGCCGGGGACGGGCGAGGAGGCGGGCGATCACGAACAGCACGAGCACGAGCATCAGCAGGACCAGGGCGGCGCCGTAGGCCCGCTGGATGGCGACGTCGTTGCCGCTGCGGACGTTGCCGAAGATGAAGAGCGGCAGGGAGTTCATCGCGCCCTCGAGGGGGTTGAGCTTGGTGAAGTCGGCCGCGCCGCTGGTGAGCAGCACGGGACTGGTCTCGCCGATGCCGCGGGCGACGCCGAGGATCAGTGCGGTCGCGAGACCCGGACGTGCGGTGGGCAGCACGACGTGCCACACGGTGCGCCACCGGCTCGCGCCAAGGGCGAGGCTCGCCTCGCGCAGCCCGCCGGGCACGACGCGCAGCACCACGTCGGAGGCGCGGGCGATGATCGGCAGCATCATCACCGACAGGGCCAGGGCCGCGGCCAGGCCCGACGGGGGCCGACCGAGGGCGAGGATGTAGACGGTGTAGACGAACAGGCCGGCCACGATCGAGGGCAGCGCGGTCATCGCCTCGACCAGGGTGCGCACGACGCGGGCGTAGCGGCCGCCGACCTCGGTCATGAAGACGGCCGTGCCGACGCCGAGCGGCAGCGTGATCGCGACCGCGATGCCGATCTCGATCAGCGAGCCGACGATCGCGTGACGGATGCCGCCCTGGTCGAAGGGGTCCTTGGGGCCGACCCCGGCCATGTCGTCGGTGACGAAGTTGAGGTTGAGGACCGGCTTGTAGCCCTTGACCGCGACGTAGACGACGACCGCGACCAGCGCGGACCCGACGAAGAGGGCGCAGCCGGTGATGATCGACGCGGCGACGCGGTCCTTGACGTCGATCCACGTGCCGGTGGCCGCGGTGGCGACGGCGGTGACCACGATGCCGAGCACGAACCACGAGATGAGGAACCACGGGATCCCGGTCATCGGCAGCAGCCGCTGGGTGGTCACCCAGGCCAGGCCGAACGCGGCGAACCACGACCCGGCGCGCACGAAGAGCTCGTCGGGGGTCATCCTGCCCAGCGACGCGCGCGGCACCGGCGGCGGTGCGTCGTCGTCGTACGCCGGGAGGTGGGTCCGGGCGGCGGCGCGGTCGATCGCTGCGTCGGGCCGCTTGTCGAGGCTCGTCATCAGTCGGTCTCCGCCCCGGACCGGCTGCGGTTGACCACGGTGGCGGCCAGGGTGTTGATCACCAGGGTGATGAGGAACAGCACCAGGCCGGCGGCGAGCAGGGCCGAGAGCTGGGAGGGCGAGGCGGTGCCGAAGCGGTTGGCGATCAGCGAGCTGATCGTGCTGCCGCCCTGCTCGGTCAGGCTCCACTTGATCTCGAACGACGGGGAGATGATCAGCGCGACCGCGATGGTCTCGCCGAGTGCGCGGCCCAGCGCGAGCATGGTGCCGCCGATGATGCCGCCGCGTCCGAAGGGCAGCACGACGGTGCGGATCATCCCCCAGGTGGAGGCGCCGAGCGCGAGCGCGGCCTCCTTCTCCCCCGGCGGCGTCTGCGAGAACACCTGGCGCATCACGGCGCAGGCCATCGGCAGCACCATCATCGACACGGCGATGCCGGCGACGAAGGCGCTGAAGAAGTACTGGCTCAGGGCGGGGATCGGGGCGTCGGCCTGACCGCCAGGGACCTCGAAGATCGGCAGCCACCCGAGGTTGCGGTCGAACCAGATGGAGAGGTCCGCGGCGTACGGCATGATCAGCAGGGCCACGAACAGCCCGTAGATGACCGACGGCACCGCGGCCATCAGGTCGACCATCGAGACCAGCGTGGGCTTGAGGCGGGCCGGGGCGTACTCGCTGATGTAGAGCGCGGTGGCCAGCGCGAGCGGGAACGCGATCACCATCGCGACCAGCGCGACCTGGAAGGTGCCGACGAGCACGGCCGCGATGCCGATGGTGTCGGTGTCGGGCGACCACTGCTGCTCGGTGAAGAAGCTCAGCCCGTAGCGCTTGAACGTGGGGATCGCCTGGTAGCCCAGGAAGAGGCCGACGCCGCCGGTGACCACGAGGACCGAGGTGCCGATGGCGCGGGTCGCGTGGGCGAAGACCGCGTCGGCGCCGGTGTTGCGACGCGAGATCGCGCGCGCCGTGATGTCGGCCCCGTCCGGCTGTGGCCGGTCGAGGTCGGAGAGTGTGGTGGTCACCTGTGTTGCTGTCCCCGTCGCTCAGAGCTGCTGATCGGCTCCCGTCCCGGGGAGTCGGGAAGAGTCTCAGGAGAGCGACGTAACGATCGGTGCGCCGATCGTGAACGACGCGCGAACAGCCGCCCCGACTTGGGACAACACGGCCGTCGCCTGTGGAGAGGCCTGGCCCGAGATGACCAGCGACCTAGTCACAACGGGCCATCCGATGACCAGACGGGGACTAGGAAGCGGTCTGGACCACCACGGCGCGACGCGACGCGCGCCGCAGGGTCGTCAGCACCGCCGGGCCGAGCACGACGACGGCGATCGCGGTGGTGATCGCGCGACCGGTGTCGAAGCTGCCGGTCGAGGTGATCAGCGTGTACGCCGCGAACGTGCGCAGGTTGTGCAGCGCACCGGCCGTCGGGTCGAACGACAGGTCGCCCTCGGCCCCGGGCACGGCGACACCGAGCAGGAACGGCCAGCCCGAGAGGTTCATCAGCGCACCGAAGAGGTAGGCCGCCACGACGCCGTAGGCCGCCAGCATCGCGATCTCGGCACGGCCGGTGACCCGGCGCGGGAGCAGACCTGCGCCGAGGCCGACCCAGGCGGCGCAGAGCATCTGGAAGGGCAGCCAGGGCCCGACGCCGGCGGTCAGCAGCGCGGAGGCGAACAGCGAGGTCACCCCGAGCACGAAGCCGAAGCCGGCGCCGAAGACCCGGCCCGAGAGGATCAGCAGGAAGAAGACCAGCTCGACGCCCGCCGTACCGGCCGAGACCAGGCGCAGCAGGGCGTTGACCGCCGAGAGGACCCCGAGGATCGCGAGCACCCGGGCGTCCATGCCGCCCTCGCTCATCTCGGCCACGACGACCGCGATGACGACCGGCAGCAGCAGCAGGAAGAGGAACGGCGGGTCGATCCGGCTGACGCCGTCGCCGACGCGCACGAGCAGCGGCCAGCAGAGCATCATCAGGCCGAGCACGGACGCGACGGTCAGCGTGACGCGCGAGCGGGCGCTGAGCGGGATCGCGATACCCGAGGTCCCCGAGGTCGTGGCGCTCACGTGAGCGCGACCTCGAGCTCGTCGACCCGCAGCCACGGTGCCCCGAGGACCTTCATCACCTGCGGCGCGAACGCCGGCGACTCGGCGACCACGCGTCGCGTCGGGCCCGAGGAGACGACCTCGCCCTCGGCGAGCACGACGACCTCGTCGGCGACCGAGGCCACGAACTCGACGTCGTGGGTCGCGACGAGCACGGCGTGGCCGTCGGCGGCGAGGGTGCGCAGGATGCGGGCGAGCTCGCCCTTGGCGTTGTAGTCGAGGCCGCGGGTGGGCTCGTCGAGCAGCACGACGCGGGGCGCGGGCGCCAGCACCAGCGCCAGGGCGAGCGCGAGCCGCTGGCCCTCGGAGAGGTCGCGGGGGTGGGTGGCGTCGTCGATGCCGGGCACGAGGCGGTCGAGGATCTCGCGGGTGCCGGCGCCGCCGGCGGCGCACTCCTCGGCGACGGTCTCGAGGTAGAGCAGGTCGGCGGCGGTCTGCGGGAGCAGCGCGACGCGGCCCCTGCGGCCGGCGGGGTCGAGGGCCGCGGTGTCGTCGCCGTCGAGGTCGATCGCGCCGGCGCGCCGCTTACGAGTGCCCTGCAGGGCCCACAGCAGCGTGGACTTGCCGGCGCCGTTGCGGCCCATCAGCGCGGTGACGCGGCCGGCGTGCAGGGTCACGTCGACCTCGCGCAGCGCGACGGTGCTGCCGTGCACGACGCCGATGCCGGTGGCCAGCAGCAGGGGCTCGTCGGCGAGGTCGGCCACGTCAGGCGGCGCGGGCAGGGTCAGCGTGCGTGCGGCCCGGCGGGCGTCGCGGACGGTGAGGGGCAACGGCGACCAGCCGGCACGGCGTCCGAGCTCGACGATGGGGGGTACGACGGGCGAGTGGGCGAGCAGGTCGGCGGGGTCGCCGACCTCGACCCGGCGACCGCCGCCGGGCATCAGCACCATCCGGTCGGCGAAGGGCACGACGCGCTCGAGACGGTGCTCGGCGAGCAGCACGCTCACCCCGAGGTCGTGCACGAGCCGGGTGAGGGTGGCGAGCACGTCCTCGGCCGCGGTGGGGTCGAGGGCCGAGGTGGGCTCGTCGAGCACGAGCAGCCGCGGGTGCATCGTGAGGACCGAGCCGATCGCCACGCGCTGCTGCTCGCCGCCCGAGAGCGTGTGGAGGTCGCGGTCGCGCAGGTGGGCGATGCCGAGCAGGTCGAGGGTCTCCTCGACCCGGCGGCGCATCGTCTCGGGCGGCAGCCCGAGCTGCTCCATGCCGTAGGCGAGCTCGTCCTCGGCGGTGTCGGTGACGAAGGCGGCGGCGGGGTCCTGCCCGACGTAGCCGATGGCGTGGGCGCGCTCGCGCGGCGGGGCGTCGACGATGCTGACGCCGTCGAGCAGGACGTCGCCGCGCAGCACTCCCCCGCTGAAGCGCGGCACGAGCCCGGTCACGACGCCGAGCAGGGTCGACTTGCCGACGCCGGTCGGCCCGGAGACCAGGACGAGCTCGCCCTCCTCCACGGTGAGGTCGACCGCGTCGAGAACGGTGCTCTCGTCGTAGGACAGGGTGATGCCGCGCAGCTCGAGCAGGGGCCTCATCGCGCGCCTCCCTGCACCCGCGGCGGCGGCGAGACGACGACCGCGACGAGGCCGAGGAGGCCCACGGCCAGGGCGGTCAGGCTCACCTCGGGCGTGGCGGTCACCGCCGGGTAGGCGATCGCGAGCTCGTGGTGGTTGAGCCACCAGCCGAGGGCGCCGACCATCAGGCCGACGGCGACGACCGCGAGCTCGGCCGGTCGCCACCGGTCGGGGCGGTAGCGGGTGCGCTGCACGCGGCGTCCGGCGTTGACCAGGCCCGCGACGGCCACGAGCGTGCCGACGACGAGCATCGGTGCGGCCAGCAGCCGGGGCGCGGTCTGGTCGAGCAGGGCGTAGACGCCGACGACCACGCCGCAGAGCCCGGCGAGCACCAGCGCGCCCGTCGTACGCCGCTCGGTCGCCGTGGCGGTGCCCGCGCGGCCGTAGCCGCGGGTGTCCATGCCGGCGGCTAGCGCCAGCGAGCGGTCGAAGGTGTCCTCGAGCACCGGCACCAGGAAGCGCCGCAGCCGCCGCACGCGACCGGTGTCGCCGGCGCGCAGGGCCTGCGCGGCGCGGACCCGCTGGATGCTCTGCGTCAGCTGCGGCAGCACGGTCACCGCGACGACCAGGGCGGTGCCGACCTCGTAGAGCGCCGGCGGCAGGCTGCGCAGCAGGCGCTTGGGGTTGGCCAGCGAGTTGGCCGCGCCGACGCAGATGACCAGCGTGGCCAGGCGCAGGCCGTCGTAGAGCCCGGCGAGGAGGGCCTCGCGGGTGACCGGGCCCAGCAGCGTGACGCCGAGGACGAAGTCGGGCAGCGGCACCTCGGGCAGGTCGAGCACGACCTCGCCGGGGTAGCCGCCGCCGAGGACCACGCGCCACAGCACCCGCAGCACCACCGCGGCGACGCCGAGCCAGACGTAGAACCGGAACGAGCGCGCCCACGGGTGGTCGGTACGCCGGGTGGTCACCACCACCCCCACCACCCCCACGATCATCAGCAGGAGCAACGGATTGGTCGTCAGCGACGCTGCCGTGGCGAGCCCGATCGCCCACAGCCACCAGGCCACGGGGTGCAGGTCGCGCGGCAGCGCGCTCACGGTGTCCGCTGCCTGCGCTGCAGGAGCAGGGCGACGCCGACGACGGCGAAGAGCAGCACGATCACCAGCGGCGCCAGCCAGCCGGGCAGGACGCCGTCGTCCTGGGTCTCGGCCGAGGTCGGGGCGACCGGGTCGGCCAGCTCGGTGACGGTGTCGTCGGGGGTGGCCGTCGGTGCGGTGGGGCTCGGGGTGCTGCGCGGGGACCGGGTGGGCTCGCTCGTCGTCGGCGCGGTGGGGGTCGGGCTCGGGGTGCTCGTCGTCGGCGCCGCGCTGGTGGGCTCCGACGGTGTCGGGGTCGCGCTCGGCGTCGGGGTCGGCTGAGGGCTCGGCTGTGGGGCGGGCTGCGGGCTGGGCTGCGGGCTGGGCTGCGGGGTCGGGCTCGGCTCGGCGTTCTGGGGCGGGGCGAACGACGGCCGGGCATCACCGGGCACGTCGTCCCACGAGAAGGCGACCGAGCCACCGTCGGGGATCCGTAGGGAGTCGACGCCCAGGCTGGAGTAGGTCCACCGGCCGTTGGTGCCGTCGGACCACCACAGGCCCCAGTAGGCGTCGGCCGGCGAGGTGTTGACGCACGGGTCGGACTCGGGGACACCCGAGACCCGGCACACGAAGCCTGGCTGGCGCTGGGCGTAGGTCAGCGGGAAGCCCGCGACCGGGAACAGGCTCGAGGCCTTGTCGCCCCCGCCGTCGGCCACGCACGCGCCCTGCACGCCGCCACCGAGGCCGTTGAAGTCGGCGACGACCGTGACGCCGGTGGCGCCGCCGCAGGCGGCGGCCTGCGCGGGCGTCGGAGCCACGACCTGGAGCCCGAGCAGGAACACCAGGCCGAGGGCGGCCGCCAGCAGGGCGGCCGCCGTCGGTCGTCGGGTCACCGTGACGTCACCCGTTGCTGCAGGCACGGCGGTCGAGGTAGCGCAGACCGGGTGCGGCCTGGGCCGTGGCCCGGCGGAACTGGTCGCGCTCGGTCTTCTGGATGCCGTCGCGGCCCGACGCGAAGCCGGCCCGGTCGTAGGCGATGGCCCCGTTGCGCTTCTGCAGCCTGAGCACCCACTGCGCGGCCCTGCCGGCCGCGGCGCAGGAGCCGGTCTCGCCGAGCGCCCACGCGGCCAGGCCGGTGCTGTTGGTGTTGCTGGACTCGGTCGAGGCACCGCCGCCGAAGCTGCCGTTGTCCTTCTGGGTCCGCTTGAGCCACCGGGCCGCGTCGTTGATCGCCGCGCGGACCCGGGGGCCCTTGGTCGCGAGGTCGTCGAGGCTCAGCAGGGCCAGTGCGGTGGCGTCGGTGTCGGGAGTGCTGAGCGCCGCCGAGCCGTCGTCGCAGCTCTGGCGGCGCTGGGTGGCCGGCGCGAACGACAGGCGGAAGAAGCCCGCGCTGCACTGCTGCTTGAGCAGGAACGACAGGGCGTCGTCGGCCTTGCCGGAGCGGGCCTGCGACAGGCCCTGGACTGCGAACGCCTGGCCGATCGTGTTGGCGTAGTCGACCTCGGCGGCGTCGCGGATGCGGCCGCGAGCGGGGCCCTCGGTGCCGATGAGCCCGTTGAGGCGCGCCACCAGGTCGACACCACCGAAGGAACGCGGGGCGGCGCCCACGGCCTGGGCGAGCACCACGGCCTTGGCGGTCGAGCCGGCGTACTGGTCGGAGCTGCCGAAGTCGGCGCCGGTGGTCCAGCTGTCGACGTTGCGGGCCAGGGCCTTGCGGATCGCGGCCTCCTGGCGCGCGTGCCCGCCGACGGCGTCGAGGGCGATCGCGGCGTCGGCGGTCAGGCCGTAGTCGTTGAAGCCGTACTGGTCGTTGTAGAGCAGGCCCTCGTCGAGCTGTCCGCTGAGCCAGTCGGTGCCGCCGCCGGCGCCGCGGGCGGCCTGGGCGGGCGAGACGGCGGTGCCGGCCAGCACGAGACCGAGAGCGAGGACCGGCCCGGCGACCAGACGGAGGTGACGGATGTTCATGGGATCCTTCCCGCTGCACACAGCGGGCGACCCCTGGTCGCGGCCAGGAAACACCCGCTGCTTTCCACGACAGCGATGTGGTGCGACGCGTCGTGGCAGGAGCTCCGGCTCGTGGGCGCCCCTCCAGTGATCGAGGACCGTCCACCTACGGTTGCGGGTCAGCGCCGGACTCGGACCGGCTTTCCCCACCACGGGCGTGATGAATGATTCGCCCGGAGCCTATCCCGGCCGGACCGGGCCCGGTTAGTCGAGACCATCGTGCGAGAGTGCCGAGGTGCTCGACGCGCTGACCGACCCGACCGGCCCCGACCGGCCGGCCCTGCTCACCCTGGGCGACGCCGTGCTGTCGCGCGACGGCCTGCTGGAGGCCGCCGGCCGGCTCTCCGGCGGGCTGCGCGAGGCCGGGGGCCCGGTGGCGGTGCACGCCACGGCCTCGGTCGAGACGGTGGTCGCCGTCGTCGCCGGGCTGCTGAGCGGCGTGCCGGTCGTGCCCGTGCCGCCCGACAGCGGGCCGGTCGAGCGCGAGCACGTGCTGCGCGACTCCGGTGCCGCAGCCTGGGTGGGCCCCGCCGGGCTGGGCGGGGGGCTGCCCGGGGTGGCCGCCCGGGCGGGCGACCCGGCGGCGTACGACCCCGACGCGACGGCGCTGGTCCTCTACACCTCCGGCACCACCGGGCTGCCCAAGGGCGTGCCCCACACCGGGCGGTCCCTGGCCGCCTGCCTCGACGGCCTCGCCGAGGCCTGGGCCTGGACCCCTGACGACGTCCTGGTGCACGGGCTGCCGCTGTTCCACCTGCACGGCCTGGTGCTCGGCCTGCTCGGGCCGCTGCGCGTCGGCTCACCCCTCGTGCACACCGTGCGCCCCTCCCCCGAGGCCTACGCCGGCGCGACCGGCTCGGTCTACTTCGGCGTCCCGACCGTCTGGCACCGGCTCGTCGGCTCGCCCGCGTCGGCGCACGCGCTGCGCCGGGCCCGGCTGCTCGTGTCGGGCAGCGCGCCGCTGCCGGTCACGACGTTCACCGCGCTCGAGTCGCTGACCGGGCTGGCGCCGCGGGAGCGCTACGGCATGACCGAGACCGGCATCACGCTCAGCGCCCGCGTCGACGAGCCGCCGCGCGCCGGGTGGGTCGGTCGACCTGTCGGGTCGACGCAGACGCGGCTCGTCGCGGCGGACGCCGAGGGCATGGGTCGCCTCGAGGTGCGCGGTCCGTCGGTGATGTCGGGCTACCTGGGCCGCCCCACCCCCGACCTCGACGCGGACGGCTGGTTCGCCACCGGCGACCTCGCCGTCGTCGATGACGACGGCTGGCACCGCATCGTGGGCCGCGAGTCGACCGACCTCATCAAGACCGGCGGCTACCGCGTCGGTGCCGGCGAGGTCGAGGCGGTGCTCCTCGAGCACCCGGCCGTCGACGAGGTCGCCGTCGTCGGCGTGCCCGACGACGACCTGGGCCAGCGGATCGTGGCCTACGTCGTCGGGTCCGGCTCCCCCGGCCTCGAGGACGAGCTCGTCGCGCTCGTGGGCTCGCGGCTGTCGTGGCACAAGCGCCCGCGGGCCGTCGTGATGGTCGACGCGCTGCCACGCAACGCCATGGGCAAGGTGCAGAAGAAGACGCTCGCCGAGGGTTAGTGGCGGGACCGCGCTGAGCGACCTGAGATTTCCCCGGTCGGCCGGGGAAATCTGAACTTGTTGGGCAATACATTGCCCATCAACTTCAGGTATCCCCGGTCAGCCGGGGAAATCTCGGATCGGGCAACCGGATGCTCAGCCCAACCGCTCGAGCACCAGCTCGCGCACGCGCCCGGCGTCGGCCTGGCCGCGCATCTCCTTCATGACCGCACCGATGAGGGCGCCGGCCGCGGCGACCTTGCCGTCACGGATCTTCTGGGCCACGTCGGGGTTGTCGGCGATGGCCTTGTCGACCGCGGCGCCCAGCGCGCCCTCGTCGGAGACCATCTCGAGCCCGCGGGCCGCGACGATCTCGGCGGGGGTGCCCTCGCCGGCGAGCAGGCCGTCGAAGACCTGGCGGGCGAGCTTGTCGTTGATGGTGCCGGCCTCGACCAGCGCCTGCACCTCGGCCACGGTCGCGGGCGAGACGCCGAGGTCGGCGATGTCGACGCCCGACTCGTTGGCGCGCCGCGCGAGCTCGGTGAGCCACCACTTGCGGGCGGCCTGCGGGGCGCAGCCAGCGGCGACGGTCTCCTCGACCAGGCCGAACGCGCCGGCGCCGACGGTGTCGCGCATCTCGAGGTCGGTGAAGCCCCACTCGGCCTGCAGCCGGGTGCGCTTGACCGTGGGGTTCTCCGGCAGGGTGCCGCGCAGCTCGTCGACCCAGTCGCGCGAGGGGGCGACGGGCACGAGGTCGGGCTCGGGGAAGTAGCGGTAGTCGTCGGCGTCGGACTTCTCGCGACCCGACGTGGTGACGCCGGTGTCCTCGTGCCAGTGGCGCGTCTCCTGCAGGATCGAGCCGCCGCCGTCCAGGATCGCGGCGTGGCGCTGCATCTCGTAGCGCACGGCCCGCTCGACGGAGCGGAACGAGTTGACGTTCTTGGTCTCGGTGCGGGTGCCGAGCACCCCGGAGCCCTTCGGGGCCAGCGACAGGTTGACGTCGGCGCGCAGGTTGCCCTGGTCCATCCGGGCCTCGGAGACGGCCAGGGCGACGATCAGGTCGCGCAGCTGGGCGACGTAGGCCCGGGCGATCTCAGGGGCCTTGGCGCCGGCGCCGACGATCGGGCGGGTGACGATCTCGATCAGGGGGATGCCAGCGCGGTTGTAGTCGACCAGGGAGTAGTCGGCGCCGTGGATGCGGCCGGTGGCGCCACCGACGTGCAGCGACTTGCCGGTGTCTTCTTCCATGTGGGCGCGCTCGATCTCGACGCGCACCGTCTCGCCGCCCACCTCGACGTCCATCCAGCCGTCGAAGGCGATGGGCTCGTCGTACTGGGAGGTCTGGAAGTTCTTGGGCATGTCGGGGTAGAAGTAGTTCTTGCGCGCGAAGCGGCACCACTCGGCGATGTCGCAGTTGAGCGCCAGCCCGATCCGGATCGCCGACTCGACGGCCTTGCGGTTGACCACCGGCATCGCGCCCGGCAGGCCCAGGCAGGTCGGGCAGACCTGCGTGTTGGGCTCGCCGCCGAAGACCGCGGGGCACCCGCAGAACATCTTGGTGTTGGTGTTGAGCTCGACGTGGACCTCGAGGCCCAGGGCCGGGTCGTACGACGCCAGCACGGCGTCGAAGTCGACCAGGGCGTCAGCCTGACGGGTGGAGGTGGCCATCAGCGGGGTCCTTCCAGGACGGGGGCCTTGTCGAGCAGCGGGCCGCCCCACCGGTCGAGCAGCGCGGCCTCGAGGGCGGCGCCGACGCGGTAGACGCGGTCGTCGGCCAGGGCCGGGGCGAGCACCTGCAGGCCGGCGGGCAGGCCGTCCTCGTCGGCCAGGCCGCTGGGCACCGAGATGCCGGGGACGCCGGCGAGGTTGGCGGGGATGGTGGCGAGGTCGTTGAGGTACATCGCCAGCGGGTCGTCGAGCTTCTCGCCGAGCTTGAACGCCGTGGTCGGCGCGGTCGGCGACAGCAGCACGTCGGCCTTCTCGAACGCGGCGTCGAAGTCGCGCGAGATCAGGGTGCGCACCTTCTGGGCCTGGCCGTAGTAGGCGTCGTAGTAGCCGCTGGACAGCGCGTAGGTGCCGAGGATGATGCGGCGCTTGACCTCGTCGCCGAAGCCGGCGTCGCGGGTGGCGCGCATGACCTCCTCGGCCGACGGCGAGTCGATGCCCTCGGGCAGCACCCGCAGGCCGTAGCGCATCGCGTCGAACTTCGCGAGGTTGCTCGACGCCTCGGCCGGCAGGATGAGGTAGTAGGTCGCCAGGGCGTGCACGAACGTCGGGCACGACACCTCGACGACCTCGGCGCCCATCGAGACCATCAGGTCGACCGACTCCTGGAAGCGCGCCATCACGCCGGGCTGCCAGCCGTCGCCGGACAGCTCGCTGATGACGCCGACCCTGACGCCGGACAGGTCGCCGTCGGCGCCCTGGCGGGCCGCGCCGACCAGGTCGGGCAGGGGTACGTCGGCCGACGTCGAGTCACGCGGGTCGTGGCCACCGATGACCTCGTGGAGCAGCGCCGAGTCGAGCACGGTCCGGGTGACGGGGCCGACCTGGTCGAGCGAGTTGGCCAGGGCCACCAGGCCGTAGCGCGAGACGCCGCCGTAGGTCGGCTTGACCCCGACGGTTCCGGTGACCGCGCCGGGCTGGCGGATCGAGCCGCCGGTGTCGGTGCCGAGGGCCAGGGGCGCCTCGAACGACGCGACCGCGGCCGCGGAGCCGCCGCCGGACCCACCGGGGATGCGGTCGAGGTCCCACGGGTTGTGGGTCGGACCGTAGGCGGAGTGCTCGGTGGAGGAGCCCATCGCGAACTCGTCCATGTTGGTCTTGCCGAGGATCGGCAGGCCGGCGGCGCGCAGCCGCGCGACCACCGTGGCGTCGTACGGCGGCACCCAGCCCTCGAGGATCTTGGAACCGCACGTGGTCGGCAGCCCCTCGGTCGCCAGCACGTCCTTGACCGCGATCGGGACGCCGTCGAGCGGTGACGCGGTCGCGCCGGAGGCCCGGCGCTCGTCGGCGGCGGCCGCCTGGGCCAGCGCGCCCTCGGCGTCGACGTGGAGGAAGGCGTGGACCGCGCCGTCGACCTCGGCGATGCGGTCGAGGTGGGCCTGGGTGAGCGCGACCGAGGTGGTCGTGCCGTCGGCGAGCGCGGCGACCATCTCGGCGGCGGTGCTGCGGAGGATCGCGTCCATCACTGCTCGTCCCCCAGGATCCGCGGGACGGCGAAGCGCTGCTGCTCCTGCTCGGGCGCGCCCGACAGCGCCTGCTCGGGCGTGAGCCCGGGCACGACGACGTCGTCGCGGAAGACGTTGGTCAGCGGCAGGGCGTGCGACGTGGGGGGCACGTCGTCACCGGCCACGGCGCTGATCGAGGCCACGGACTCGAGGATGACCGACAGCTGGGGCGCGAGGTGGTCGAGCTCGGCGTCGTCCAGGTCGATCCGGGCGAGCGTCGCCAGGTGGGCGACCTCGTCTCGGGTGATCTCAGGCATGGGGGTGAGCCTAGTGCCGCACTGCGTCGAGGCTGACGCTGGCACGATGGGCCCATGCCCGTCACCCGCGGATTCACCGGCAAGCGCCGCGCCGAGGCGGCCGGTCGCTCCGACCGCCTGCCTCCCGGCCAGTACGACACCGGCGGCCAGTGGCCCACGCTGACCGCCGAGGTCACCCCGCACCTCGACCCCGAGCAGTGGTCGATCACCGTCGACGGCCTGGTCGGCACCCCGCGCACGTGGTCGTGGCGCGAGCTGCACGCGCTGCCCGGCGACACCTACGCAGGCGACATCCACTGCGTGACGACCTGGAGCCGCTTCGACACCACCTTCAGCGGGGTCAGCGTCGACACGTTGCTCGCGGCCGCCGGACCGCTGCCCGAGGCGGCGTACGTCATGGCGCACGCGACCACCGGCTACACGACCAACCTGCCGCTCGACGACGTACGCGGCGGCAAGGCGTGGGTGGTGTGGGAGGCCGACGGCAAGCCGCTGAGCGACGAGCACGGCGGGCCGGTGCGACTGCTGGTGCCCCACCTCTACTTCTGGAAGTCGGCCAAGTGGGTCACCCGCCTGGAGCTGATGGCGCAGGACCGGCCGGGCTTCTGGGAGAGCAACGGCTACCACGACCGCGGCGACCCGTGGCTCGAGCAGCGCTACCAGGGCGACCCGTGAGGGAGACGACCACCCGGACCGCCTGGACCACCGCGACGATCGCCGAGATCGACCGCCCCGACGGCCGTCTGACGCGGCTTCGCCTCGACGTGGCCGACCGGCAGCAGGCCCTACCGGGCCAGCACTACGTCGTACGCCTGCGTGCCCCCGACGGCTACACCGCCCAGCGCTCCTACTCGATCGCCTCCGACCCGGCCGACCCGCTGGTCGAGCTGATGGTCGAGCGGATGCCCGACGGCGAGGTGTCGGGCCACCTGCACGACGTGGCCGAGGTCGGTGACGTGCTCGAGGTGCGCGGCCCGCTCGGTGGCTGGTTCACCTGGTCCGGCGAGACGACGGCCGTCGCCATCGGCGGGGGAAGCGGCATCGTGCCGATCGTCTCGATGCTGCGGTACGCCGCCCGCACCGGTCGGGCCGACCGGCTGCGGGTGGTCGCGGTGGGACGCACCCTCGACGAGCTGCCCTACGCCGAGGAGCTGCTGGCCGCCGGGGCGTTCGTGGCGCTGACCCGCGAGAACCTCGGCAGCCGGGTCGCGGCGCCGCCGTACCCCGAGGAGGTGCGCGACCTCGTGGATCTGCCCACGCCGGCCGAGGCGGCCTACGTCTGCGGGTCGGTCGGCTTCGCGTCGTTCGCGACCCGGGTGCTCGGCGAGGCCGGCATGCGCGCCTCGGCGATCCGGGTCGAGCAGTTCGGCGCCACGGGCTGAGCCACGTCGGTCGAGGTGCGAGGAGCCCTGGCGACGAGCCTCGAGACCACCGCAGCATCAGGTCGGGTCGAGCGGCACCTGCCGGGGTCTCGAGGCTCGCTGCGCTCGCACCTCAACCGCCGTTGGTGGTGCCTACTCCCGCACCAGCGTGACGGTGCGCTCCCCCGGCTCGAAGCCGAGGCCGCGATAGAGCACGGCCGGGACGGGGTGGTCCTGGTCGCCGCGCGGGCAGACCAGCGCCTGGGTGGCCCCCGCCGCCCGGGCGGCGGCCAGCGCGGCGAGGCTGACGGCGCTGGCCAGCCCGCGCCGCTGGTGCTCCGGTGCGCAGCCGACCGGCTCGACCAGGGCGACCCCGGTCGCGTCGTCGAGCCAGACCAGGCACGAGGCGACCCAGGAGCCGTCGGCGGCGATCGCGACCCGGTCGAGGTCGGCGCGGTAGGGCGGGGTGGCCATCAGGGCGTCGTACGCCGCCGTGGTGACCTGCGACGAACCGCCGGGCGGCGTCCAGGCGGCCCGGTGGCAGGCGGCGCGCGGAGCCGCCTCGCCCGACTGCACCGCGCGCAGCCGGTAGCCCGGCACGTCCGGCACCGGGCGCAGCCGGGCGAGGTCGAGGTGGTGGTGGGTGAACCACGGGCCCTTCTCCGGCACGAACCCCGCCTCGCCGAGCACGGTCAGCAGCAGGTGCTCGGAGGCCAGCACCATCGTGCGGGTGACCTCGGCCGGCGTCTGGTCGAGGAACCACGCGACCACCTCGCGGGCCACGTCGGTGGCCCAGGGGTGCGTGCTGTCCACGCACAGTTCGAGCCAGTCGGGCTCCTCGGCCCAGCCCCAGCCGACGACCCGGCCGTCCTCGACCCAGGTGCGCACCACGTCGGAGGTCGACTCGGCGTACCGCGCGCTCCACGCGAGCTGACCCGGGTGGTGGCGGGCGGCGCGCGTCCACGTGCGCGACGCGAGGGACTGCAGGGCCAGGAGGTCGTCGTCGCGCACACGACGACCTTAGGAGAACGTCACCTCCCCCTGGGTGATTTAAGTTTCATCGATCTCCTGTGATCGTGGCCCCATGACGAAGCTCGCGATCATCTACTACTCCGGATTCGGCTCCACCCACGCGATGGCCCAGCGCCTTGCCACGACCGCCGAGGGCCTGGGCGCCGAGGTGCGCCTGCGCCGCGTGCGCGAGACGGCGCCCGACGACGTGGTGCAGGGCGTGGAGGCGTGGGCCGCCCACGCCGCCTCGGTCGCCGACCAGCCGGTCGCCACGCCCGACGACCTCGACTGGGCCGACGCCGCCATCTTCGGCTCGCCGACCCGCTACGGCCACGTCACCAGCCAGCTGCAGTCCTACATCGACACCCTCGGCCCGCTGTGGCAGCAGGGCAAGCTGGCCGACAAGGTCTACGCGTCGTTCGTCTCCAGCTCGACACTGCACGGCGGCCAGGAGACGACCCTCGAGGCCATGACCACCACCTACGCCCACTTCGGCGGGATCATCGTGCCGCCGGGCTACACCGACGGCGTGAAGTTCCAGGACGGCAACCCCTACGGCGTCGGCAAGGTCACCGGTGGCGGTGGCGAGCTCGACGACACCGACAACGCCGCGCTCGACCACCTGGTCACCCGGGTCCTCACCGTCGCCGGGAAGCTGGCCGGCTGAGCGCCTCGCGCACCGAGGCCACGACCTCCTCGACGGGCCGGTCGTCCTGCAGCACCACCACCGTGGTGCCCTGCTGGGCGGCCGGCCCGCTCGCGTCCGGCGCGAGCACGCTGGCCATCGCGTCGTCGAACTCGTGCCACGGATCGGCGGTCTCGCCGCGCAGCCACCGGCGCAGCACCACGTTGTGGGCCGTGACGACCGAGGCCGCGAGCAGCTCGGCGTGCAGGTCGACGTCGGGGCCGCCGAGCTCGGCCAGCCAGCGCCGGGCGTGCTCGCGGAAGAGCCGCTGGTAGCCCAGCATGCTGGCGATCTCGCGGTCGCGCAGCGCCGGCACCGACCGGGTCAGCCGGTAGCGGCTGAGCGCGAGCTGGTCCTCGTCGAGGTACTGCGCCAGGACCAGCGCCGCTGCCTCACGCAGCGCGACCCGGTAGGAGGCGGGCGTGCCGGTCTCGAGCCGGGCCGCGATCCGCGCCTGCAGGTCGTCGTGGCGCGGGAAGATCACGTCCTCCTTGGACCCGAAGGCCCGGAAGAACGTCGACCGGCTCACCCCCGCCCGCTCGACGATCTCCTCGACCGTCGTGGCGTCGTACCCCTGCTCGTCGAAGAGGGCGAACGCCGCCTCGACCATGCGCTCACGCGAGGACGTCATGTTGGGATTCTCCACTCCGCGTGTGAAACTGGGTCTCACCGCGACGATACCGAGTTTCAGGGGCGATGAAGATGACCGGCACGCAGTTCGACCTGTTCCGCACCAGCGACGACCACGAGGAGCTGCGCGCCGCGGTGCGCGACCTGGTCGCCGACAAGGTGACGCCGTACGCCGCCGAGGTCGACGAGACCGCGACCTACCCCCAGGCGGCGCACGACGCGCTGGTCGCCTCGGACTTCCACGCCCCGCACGTGCCCGAGGCCTACGACGGCGTCGGCGCCGACGCGCTGGCCACCTGCATCGTCATCGAGGAGGTCGCCCGCGGCTGCGCCTCGTCGTCGCTGATCCCCGCGGTCAACAAGCTCGGCTCGATGCCGGTCATCCTCGGCGCGTCGGAGGAGCTCAAGCAGAAGTACCTCCCGCGCCTGGCCGCCGGCGATGGCTTCTCCTACGGCCTGTCCGAGCGTGACGCCGGCTCCGACACCGCCTCGATGAGGACCCGCGCGGTGCGCGACGGCGACGACTGGGTGCTCAACGGCCAGAAGTCGTGGATCACCAACGCCGGGGTCTCGGAGTTCTACACCGTCCTGGCCGTCACCGACCCCGACGCGGGGCGCGGCAAGGGCATCAGCGCCTTCGTCGTCGAGAAGGGCGACGAGGGCTTCTCCTTCGGGGCCAAGGAGCGCAAGCTCGGCATCAAGGGCTCCCCCACCCGCGAACTGATCTTCGACAACGTCCGCATCCCCGGCGACCGCATCATCGGCGAGCCCGGCACCGGCCTCCCCCTCGCGCTGCGCACCCTCGACCACACCCGCGTCACCATCGGCGCCCAGGCCGTCGGCATCGCCCAGGGCGCCCTCGACCTCGCGGTCGACTACGTCAAGCAGCGCCAGCAGTTCGGCAAGCGCGTCGCCGACTTCCAGGGCATCCAGTTCATGCTCGCCGACATGGCGATGAAGCTCGAGACCGCACGCCAGATGGTCTACGTCGCCGCCGCCAAGTCCGAGCGCGACGATCCCGACCTGTCGTTCTTCGGCGCAGCCGCCAAGTGCTACGCCTCCGACGCCGCCATGGAGATCACCGTCGACGCCGTCCAGCTGCTCGGCGGCTCCGGCTACACCCAGGACTTCGCCGCCGAGCGGATGATGCGCGACGCCAAGATCACCCAGATCTACGAGGGCACCAACCAGATCCAGCGCGTCGTCATGGCCCGCCAGCTGCTCGGCCGCTGACCCACGCCGACCCGTCGCGTCTACGCGACGGGTCACCGGCCGAACTCGTCGACCCGTCGCGTAGACGCGACGGGTCGACGCGTTGGGGGCTACGTCGCGTAGTCGCCGCGGCCGGCGCGGAAGCGCCCGAGGATCTCGACGAGCGTCGCGATGTCGTCGGGGCTGAGACCGACCTGCTCGAAGACCTGCTCGTTGAGCGCCGCCGTGGCCTGCTCGACGAGCTCGAGGCCCGCCGGCAGCAGCACGAGGATGGCCGAGCGACCGTCGTCGGGGTTGATGACGCGGTCGATCAGGCCGTCGTCCTTGAGCCGCGCGGCGAGGCTGGTCAGCGACGTCGGGTGCACCTGGAGGCGGTGCCCGGCGCGCAACATCGTCATCCGCTGCTCGGAGGCGAAGCTCAGCAGCCGCAGCAGCTCGAAGCGGGCGAAGGTCAGCCCGAAGGGCCGCAGCAGGCCGTCGATCTGGGTGAGCAGCAGCTGTTGGGCGCGCATCACCGACGTGACCGCGGCCATCCCCTCGGCCGCGTCGTCCCAGCCGTGGGCGCGCCACTGGCGGCGGGCCTCGGCGATCGGGTCGCGACCGGGTACGGCGGGGGTGCTCACGGCAAGGATCGTAGTGAGGGCCAACCGATCCCGGGCCCGGCGCATCTCTACGGTTGACCGACCTGACGAGCTGCGGAGCCTCCCGATGCCACCACCGACCGACGCCGACTACACCGAGCTGGTGCACGCCTGCTGGCCCGGGCTCTACCGCACGGCGTACCTCCTGCTCGGCGACGCCGCCGAGGCCGAGGACCTCGTGCAGACCGCGCTGGCCAAGACCTACGCGTCGTGGTCGAAGGTGCGCGACCTCGAGGCCGCACCGGCCTACGCCCGCACCACCCTGGTCAACACCGCCACCTCCTGGTTCCGGCGCCGGTCGTGGCGCAACGAGCGACCGACCGAGACCCTGCCCGACCGGCCCGGGCACGAGCACGACCCGACCGACCGGCCGACGCTGGTCGCTGCGCTCGCCCGGCTGGCCCCACGCCAGCGCGCGGTCGTCGTCCTGCGCTTCTACGACGACCTCAGCGTCGCCGACACCGCCACCGCCCTCGGGGTCACCGAGGGCACCGTCAAGAGCCAGACCTCCGACGCCCTCGCCACGCTGCGCGCGCTGCTCGGCGACGAGGCCGTCCCGCAGACCCTGGGAGCACACCATGACTGACCGACTCGCCCTGCTGCTGCACGACGAGGCCGACGGCCTCGTCGTCCCCCCGGCCCCCGCCGACGCCGTGCTGGCCCGCGGCCGGGGCCTGCGCCGACGCCGGCAGGCCGCCGCGACCGGAGCCGTCGCCGCGGTGGTGGCCGTGGTCGCCGGCATCGCCCTGGTGGTCCCGGCAGGGTCGCGGCCCTCGGCGCCGGCACCGGCCGCCCCGACGTCCACCTCGCCCGACGTCGGCACGGCCGCCTACGGCACGGTCTACTCCGAGGACGCGACCGTCCACCTCGGCGACGGTCGTACGGTCACCGTCGACGACCAGGTCGTCGAGGCGCTGCTCCCGGTCTCGGCCGGCGTCGTCGCGCGGCACGGCGACGACCTCGGCATCACCGACAACACCACTGCGGGGCGCTACACGCTCATCACCCCCGACGGTCGGGCCCGGCCGCTGGACCTGGTGACCCGGGGGCCGGGGTACGCCGCCGACGCCGACCAGCCCTACCTCGCCTACACGCGCGTCGGGCCCGGCGGGTTGTCGGTGGTGGTCCACGACGTCGTGCGCGACCGCGAGGTCGCCTCGATCCCGCTGCCGGGTGCGCAGGAGCACTCGCTGGGCCACGTGTCCCTCGACGGCGACCTCGTCTACGTGAGGACGAACCCGTCCGAGCTGGTCGTCGACTGGCGCACGGGCCAGGTCACCTCGGGCGTGCGGTCCTACGACGACGTCGTCGACGGGCTCGGCGTCACCGACGACCGGGTCGTCGACCTGGCCTCGGGCGACACCGTCCTGGAGCGCGACCCGCGCCAGGACCGGACGACCCAGCTGTTCCTGTCGCCGGACGGACGCTCGGCGGTCGAGTCCAGCATCCGCACCCTGCGCAGCCGCGGCACCCTGGAGATGACGCTGCACGACCTGACCACCGGCGCGTCGTACCCGTTGCTCGACCGCTTCCTGTTCCCCGGGTGGACCTCGGACGGCTCGGTCTTCGCGCTGCGTGGTGGCGAGCTCACGGTGTGCGAGCCGACCACCGGCGCCTGCACCTCGACGCCGGCGCCCGTCGACCCCGACGCCCGGGTCACCGTGGTGGGCGGCCGGTGACGACGAGGCTCAGCAGGCGCGGACCGTCGACAGGGCGATGGTGGGGCCGCCGCCGTACTGCTCGGCGTTGATGCCGAAGTAGACGGTGACCCGGCCACCCCGGTCGAAGGTGATCGACCGGACCTTCGAGCTCGTGCCGGGTCGCAGGTAGGGGATGTCGAGACGCTTGCCGGTCGGCTCGCCGTCGCGCAGGATCGCGGTGGTGCTCGAGCGCTGCCCGTTGCTGTTGTTGTCGAGGCGTACCGACAGCCGGACGCGGTCACCCCCGTCGACGACGGTCTTGCAGGCAGCGACGGTGGCGGCGTACTTGGTGACCACCGGTCGCAGGCGGGGCCCGGCGGCCTCAGCGGGTGCCGACAGGGCACCGGCGAGGACCGTCGCGGCGACGGCGGAGGCGAGCAGGGTGCGGGAGCTGCGAGAAGTCGTCATGGGGTGACCCTGTCAGTCCCGACGCGACCGCGTGGGGTTATCGGCCACGCTCACCCGTTGGGGTCGGCGACGGGCGGGCCCTCGGCGAGGAGCGCCTTGAACCCGTCCTCGTCAAGCACGGGGACGCCGAGCTGCTCGGCCTTGTCGGCCTTGGTGCCGGCGTTGTCGCCCACGACGACGAAGTCGGTCTTCTTCGACACCGAGCCGGACGCCTTGCCGCCGCGGGCCAGGATCGCCTCCTTGGCCGAGTCGCGGCTGAAGTCGACCAGCGAGCCGGTGACCACGACGGTGAGCCCCTCGAGGGTGCGGGGCACGGACTCGTCGCGCTCGTCGGCCATGGCGACACCGGCGGCCTCCCAGGAGTCGACGATCGCGCGGTGCCAGTCGACGTCGAACCACGCGATCACGGCCGCGGCGATCGTGGGCCCGACGCCCTCGGCGGCGGCCAGCTGCTCCTCGGTGGCCTCGCGGATGGCGGCCATCGAGCCGAACTCGGTGGCCAGGGCCCGGGCTGCGCTCGGGCCCAGGTGGCGCACGGAGAGCCCGACGAGCACGCGCCACAACGGCACCTGCTTGGCCCGGTCGAGGTTGACCAGCAGCCGCTGCCCGTTGGCCGACACCACTCGCCCTGCCCCCGGTCCGGCGTCGCCCGCCTCGTCCTTCTTGGCGGCGCGGGTGAACAGCTCGGTGCGCAGCAGGTCGGCCTCGGTCAGGCCGAAGACGTCTCCCTCGTTGCGGATGACGCCGGCGTCGAGCAGCGCCGCGGCGGCCTCGTAGCCGAGGCCCTCGATGTCGAAGGCCCCCCGGCCGGCCACGTGGAAGACCCGCTCGCGGACCTGCGCGGGGCAGCGTTCGTGGTTGGGGCAGCGCAGGTCCTTGTCACCCTCCTTCTGCTGGGCCAGGGGTGTGCCGCACGCAGGGCACTCGGTGGGCATCACCCACTCGGCCAGGCCCTCGGGGCGCAGCGCGAGCACCGGCCCGAGGATCTCGGGGATCACGTCGCCGGCCTTGCGCAGGATGACGGTGTCGCCCGGGCGCACGTCCTTGCGCTTGACCTCGTGGGCGTTGTGGAGGGTCGCGTTCTCGACGGTGGACCCGGCCACCAGCGTCGGCTCCATGACGCCGAAGGGAGTGACGCGGCCGGTGCGCCCGACGTTGACGCGGATGTCGAGCAGCTTGGCGTTGACCTCCTCCGGCGGGTACTTGAACGCGATCGCCCACCGCGGCGCCCGCGACGTCGAGCCCAGCCGGCGCTGCAGCGAGACGTCGTCGACCTTGACCACCACGCCGTCGATCTCGTAGGGCGCGATCGTGTGGCGGCGCTCGCCGGCGTCCTCGATGAACCCCTGCACGGCCTCGAGGCTCGGCAGCACCCGCACCAGGTCGGACGTCGGCAGCCCCCACGCCGCGAGCGCGGCGTAGGCGCCCGACTGGGTGGCCGGCTCGAAGCCCTCGCGCGCGCCGATCCCGTGGCAGACCATGCCCAGGGCGCGGGTCGCGGTGACCCGCGGGTCCTTCTGGCGCAACGACCCCGCAGCGGCGTTGCGGGGGTTGGCGAACATCGGCCTGCCGGCGTCGACCATGGAGGCGTTGAGCCGCTCGAAGGCCTCTCCGGGCAGGAACACCTCGCCGCGGACCTCGAGCAGGTCGGGCACGGGGTGCTCGTCGCTGGCGACGAGCCGGTGCGGGATCGAGTCGATGGTCTTGACGTTGGGCGTGACGTCCTCGCCGGTGCGGCCGTCGCCGCGGGTCAGCGCCCGGACCAGGCGACCCTTCTCGTAGAGCAGGTTGATCGCCAGGCCGTCGACCTTGAGCTCGCACAGCAGCGCCGGCGCCTCGACCCCGTCGCGCGACAGACGCGTGTGCCAGGCGGCCAGCTCGTCGTAGGAGAACGCGTTGTCGAGGCTCTCCATGCGCTGCAGGTGGTCGACCGCGGTGAACTCGGTGGCCACTGCTCCCCCGACGGTCTGGGTCGGGCTGTCGGGCGTGCGCAGCTCGGGGAACTCCTCCTCGAGCTCCTCCAGCCGCCGCAGCCGCTGGTCGAAGTCGGCGTCGGACAGCGTCGGGTCGTCGAGCACGTAGTAGCGCCACCGGGCGTCCTCGACCTGCTCGGACAGGGCACGGTGCTCCTCGCGGGCCTCGTCGGTCGCGGCGGTGGGTGTCGGGTCGGGCTGGTCGGGCACGGGCCCATCCTGCCGTCCCCCACCGACAGTCCCGCGACCGTCCCTCGACCGTACGGCGGGGTGAGCGGTCTCACCCATCCGGCCCCGCCCGTGCCTCCGAACCCGCGTCGTGCCCGAGACCTCTCCCCACGACGACCTCGACGCCGCGGCGTTCACCCGGCTCGACGTCGACGGCCAGCGGGCCCTCGTGCTCGTGCTGCACGGCGGCAAGCAGGCCAGCCAGCAGCCGGTCGACGGGCGCAGCGCCTCGTGGAAGCGGATGGCGGCGATGCAGCGCTCGATCACCCCCGACCTGCACGCGCAGGGCGTCGGCACGTGGTTGCTGCGCTACCGCGTGCGCGGGTGGAACGGCGGCGCCCCCGTGGTCGACGCGCGCCGGGCGCTCGACCACGTACGCCGTGAGCTCGGCGAGGTGCCGGTCGTGCTGCTCGGGCACTCGATGGGCGGGCGCACCGCGGCCTACGTCGCTGACGACCCGTCGGTGGTCGGCGTGGTCGCGCTCGCCCCGTGGTGGATGCCCGAGGACCCGGTCGACGCGCTGCGCGGCAAGCGCGTGCTCGCCGCCCACGGCCGCACCGACAAGATCACCTCGGCCCGCCAGACCCGGGCCTTCCTGCGCCGCGCCGAGCCGGTGGCCGCGCAGACGACCTTCCGCGACATGGGCCGGGTCGGGCACTACATGTTCCGCCGGGTGCCGCAGTGGAACGCCGTCGCCACCGAGGGCTGCCTGTCCCTGCTGTCCTGACCGCGCCGCGGATCCGTTCACCGAAAAGTCGTTTGACCGGGAATGAAACGGATCCGTACTCTCTTGATGGAACGAAACGGTTCCGTTCCATCGAGTGACCAAGGACACACATGGCTCCCACCGTCGGCACGTCGGCCTCCGAGGTCGTCTCCCGACCTCGCGTCGAGGGTGACCGCGAGCAGGAGATCCTCGACGCCGCGCTCGACGTCCTCGCCGACGTCGGCTACGACCGGCTCACCATGGACGCGGTCGCCGCCGCGGCGCGCGCGTCCAAGGCCACGCTCTACCGCCGGTGGAGCTCCAAGGCGCTGCTGGTCATCGACGCGCTGATCTCGCAGAAGCAGGCGCCGCCCCAGCCCTACACCGGCACCCTGCGCGGCGACCTGCTCGGCACCTACTGCGGCATGGGCGGGCTGACCGACCAACGCCAGACCGCCATCCTCGGCAGCGTCATCACCGCCATCAGCCGCGACGAGGAGTTCGCCGAGCTCTTCCGGCGCGACTTCATCGGCCCCAAGCTCGCCGCCACCCGCGAGATCTTCGTGCGGGCCAAGGCCCGCGGCGAGATCCCCCCGCACATCGACATCGACCTGGTGGCGCCCGCGCTGCCCGGCATCGTCCTGCACCGCCACTTCATGCTCGGCGCCCCGCCCGACCCCGACTTCATCACCCGCGTCCTCGACCAGATCGTCCTGCCCGCCGTCGCCGTCGGGCCCCACCACTCCCACCCGCACACGAAGGAAGACTCATGACCGACCTCTCCAAGTCCGAGGCCACCGCCCCGGACGAGGCCGTCGCTGGCAGCAAGGACCTCCACCTCGGGTGGGCGCTCGTGCTGATCTCGATCGCCCAGCTGATGGTGGTGCTCGACGGCACCATCACCAACATCGCCCTGCCCTACATCGGCGCCGACCTCGACATCTCCGGCGCCAACCTGACCTGGATCGTCACCGGCTACGCCCTGGCCTTCGGTGGGCTGCTGCTGCTCGGCGGCCGCCTCGGCGACCTCTACGGACGCCGTCGACTCTTCATGATCGGCCTGGTCACGTTCGCCGTCGCCTCCGCCATCGGCGGCCTGGCCCAGAACGAGGCCATGCTGCTCAGCTCACGCGCCCTGCAGGGCCTCGGCGCGGCGATGGCCGGCCCGGCCGCGCTCGCGCTGATCACCACGACCTTCCCGGCCGGTCCCGCCCGCAACCGCGCCTTCGCGGTCTACGCCGCCATGTCCGGCGCCGGCGCGGCCGTCGGCCTCATCCTCGGCGGCTGGCTCACCGGGCTCGACTCCGTCTTCGGCCTCGACCTCAGCGGCTGGCGCCTGACCTTCCTCATCAATGTGCCGATCGGCATCATCGCGGCCCTGCTCGCGCCCCGCTTCCTGCGCGAGTCCGAGTCGCACCCCGGCCAGCTCGACATCCCCGGGGCGATCACCGGCACCCTCGGCCTGCTCGGCCTGGTCTACGGCCTGACCCGTGCCGGCGAGGAGCAGTACGGCTGGGGCGACCCCGGCACCATCGCCGCCCTCGCCGCCGGGGTGGCGCTGCTCGTCGCGTTCGGCGTCATCGAGTCGCGGGTCACCCACCCGCTGCTGCCGATCCGGATCTTCCAGAACCGCACCCGCGCGACGAGCTTCGTCGCCATGATGCTGGCCCCGGCCGCGATGTTCGCGATGTTCTACTTCCTGAGCCTGTTCATCCAGCAGGTCATGGGCTACTCCTCGCTGCGGGCCGGCTTCGCGTTCCTGCCGTTCTCGTTCGGCATCGTCACCGGCGCGGCCCTGTCGTCCAACCTCATCAACCGGGTCGACCCGCGCTGGCTCTCCGGCGTCGGCACCCTGCTCGCCGCGACCTCGCTGTTCGCGTTCTCGACGATCAGCGTCGACGACGCCCCCGGTCGTGTCCTGGAGGCGCTCGGCAACGGCGGCACCATCGGCGGCGACGTCAACTACTGGGCCAGCATCTTCCCGTTCATCGTGCTGATGTCGATCGGCATGGGCCTGACCTTCGTGCCGCTGACCCTCACCGCGGTCCACCACCTGCGCACCGAGGACTCCGGCATCGGCTCCGGCGTGCTCAACACCATGCAGCAGGTCGGCGGCGCCCTCGGCCTGGCCCTGCTCGGCACGGTCGCCCTCTCGGCGGTCAACAGCCGTACCGACGAGGTCGCCGGGCCGCTGGCCCAGGGCCTGGGCGACCAGGCCAACGCCGCCATCCCCGGCACCGACATGACGTTCCTCGACGCCGCGGTGTTCCAGTCGACCTTCACCGACGGCGCCACCGCGGCGTTCCTGGTGGGCTCCATCATGATGCTCGCGGCCTCGCTGGTGATCTTCACCCAGCTGCGCGTCAAGCACGACGAGCTGGCCACCGACGGCCCCGAGGGCGCGCCGGTCCACGTCGGCTGATCCTCCCCAACGGTCGGCCCGGACCCGGCGTACGACGGCCGGTCGCCTCCCTCGCGGGAGGTGGCCGGCCGTTCGTCGCGTCAGGGACTACCCCGGCAGGTGACCGGCGGCCTGGCGCGCGAGCACCAGCGCCCGGCGGGCCCAGTCGTGGGACGCACCCGCGGTCCCGCAGGCCGGGGCGACGCCGAGCAGGGGGCCCACGACCTCGGGGTCGAGGCCCACCAGGTCGAGCCAGCGGACGACGCGGTCGACGACCCAGGTGTCGGTGACGTCGCCGGGCCGTTCGGGGTCGAGGGAAGGCACGACGCCGAGCACCACGGTCTCGCGCGCCTCGAGCGCGGTCGCGAGCACGTCGTGGTCACCGGCGCCGACCACCGACAGGTCGACGACCAGGCCCCGGGCGCCGGCGCGCCGCAGCAGGTCGAGCGGGGTCTCGGGGGCGCAGGAGTGCACCCACGGCACCGCACCCTCGGCGGCGATCGCCTCGAGGACCCACCCCAGGTGCTCGGTGATCTCGGGCGGGTGGACGACGCGGTGGCGCCCGAAGCCGGACGCGGTGCGGACCCCTCCCCCGGCCACGGCGGCCAGGGCGGGCTCGTCGACCTGCACGACCAGCGGACCGGCGCCGGTCACGCGGCGCCGAACGTCGCGCACGTGGTCGCGCACGCCCTCGGCGAAGGCCTGCGCGAGCTCGCGTCGAGCACCGTGGTCGCTGACCACCTTGTCGCCGCGCGGCTTCTCGACGGTGGCGGCGAGGGTCCACGGGCCGGCGACCTGCACCTTGAACGGGCCCTCCCAGCCCTGGGCCTGCTCCTCGAGGACGTCGAGGTCCTGGGCCAGGCGGCTGCGCGCCCGGCGGTGGTCGACGCCCGCGGCGTCGGTGAGGCGCCACCCGGCGGGCTGGAGGTCGACGCCGAGGGTGTCGAGCAGGGCCAGCGACCGGCCCACCATGCCCGAGTGGATGCCGCGCGCGGGCAGCTCGACGAGGTGGGGCATCGCGTCGGCGAGCTCGTCGAGGACGAGCTTCTGAATCTCGGCGAGGTCGTCGCCGGGCATCGACCCGACGCCGGTGGCGGTGGCCATCAGGCGCCCGTCGTCGCGATCGTCGCCGAGCCGACGACGCGGGTGCCGTCGTAGACGACCGCGGCCTGCCCCGGTGCGATGCCGTACGCCGGCTCGTGCAGCTCGATCGAGACCTCGCCGTCCGGTGCGTCGACGACGACGGTGGCGGGCAGCTCGCGCCCGTGCGCCCGCAGCTGGACCGTGCCGCGCAGCCGCGTCGGCGCGGCGCCGCACCAGCGCGGTCGGATGCCGGTGAGGCGGCGTACGGCGAGGCGCTCGTGGGGCCCGACGGTGACGGTGCCGGAGACCGGCTCGATGTCGAGCACGAAACGGGGCTTGCCGTCGGGCGCGGGCCGGCCGATCCGCAGGCCCTTGCGCTGGCCGATCGTGAAGCCGTAGGTGCCGTCGTGGCGCCCGAGCTCGTCGCCGGTCTCGGCGTCGACGATCGGACCGCCATGATTGGGCGCACGGTCGCCGAGCCTGTCGCGCAGCCAGCCGGCGTTGTCGCCGTCGGCGACGAAGCAGATGTCGTGACTGTCGGGCTTGTCGGCCACCAGCAGCCCGCGCCGGGCGGCCTCGGCGCGCACGTCGGTCTTGGTCGAGCCGCCCAGCGGGAAGAGCGAGTGGGCCAGCTGGCGCTGGTCGAGCACGCCGAGCACGTAGGACTGGTCCTTGCCGTCGTCGACGGCGCGGTGCATCTCGACGACCCCGTCGGGCCCGGGCGCCAGCTGCGCGTAGTGGCCGGTGGCGACGGCGTCGTAGCCCAGCGCGAGGGCGCGCTCGAGGACCGCGGCGAACTTGATCTTCTCGTTGCAGCGCAGGCACGGGTTGGGGGTGCGCCCGGCGGCGTACTCGCCCATGAAGTCCTCGACCACGTCGTCGTGGAACCGCTCCGACAGGTCCCAGACGTAGAACGGGATGCCGATGACGTCGGCGGCGCGCCGCGCGTCGTTGCTGTCCTCGATGGTGCAGCAGCCCCGCGCGCCCGTGCGGTACGACGCGGGGTTGCGCGACAGGGCCAGGTGGATGCCGGTGACGTCGTGACCCGCGTCGACCGCGCGGGCTGCGGCCACCGCGGAGTCGACGCCGCCGGACATGGCAGCGACGACTCTCATGAGCGTCGCGCCGCCCGGGCCCGCTCGACCACCGGCACGATCGCCTCGACGACCGCGTCGACGTCGGCCTGCGTGGAGGTGTGGCCGAACGAGAACCGCAGGGAGTGGCGTGCGGCCTCGGGCGCGCAGCCCATCGCCAGCAGCACGTGGGAGGGCTGGGCGACGCCGGCCGAGCACGCCGAGCCGGTCGAGCACTCGATGCCGCGGGCGTCGAGGAGCATCAGCAGCGAGTCGCCCTCGCAGCCGGGGAACCCGAGGTGGGCGTTGCCGGGGAGCCGGTCGAGGGGGTCGCCGTGCAGGTGGGCCTCGGGGACCGCGGCCAGGACCCGGCTGACGAGCTGGTCGCGCAGCGCGGAGACGTGGTCGGCGTGCTCGGACTGCCGCTTGACCGCGAGCTCGACGGCGGCGGCGAAGCCGGCGATGGCGGGGGTGTCGAGGGTGCCGCTGCGCACGTCGCGCTCCTGGCCGCCGCCGTGCAGCAGCGGGGTCAGGCCGAGGTCGCGGCGTACGACGAGCGCGCCGACACCGAACGGGCCGCCGACCTTGTGGCCGGTGACCGTCATCGCGTCGACGCCCGAGGCGGCGAAGCCCAGCGGGACCGAGCCCAGGGCCTGCACGGCGTCGGTGTGCACCGGCACCCCGTGGCGGGCCGCCAGCGCGACGACCTCGTCGATCGGCTGGAGCGTGCCGACCTCGTTGTTGGCCCACATCACCGAGACCAGCGAGACGGGCCGCTCGGCGAGCCGCCGGTCGAGCTCGTCGAGGTCGATGCGCCCGACGGCGTCGACGCCGAGCAGGCACACCTCGGCCTCGCCGGCCTGCTGCATCCAGTCAAGGGGGTCGAGCACGGCGTGGTGCTCGACCGCGCTGCTGATGATGCGGGCGCCCGGGCCGAGCTCGGCCGAGCGCGCCCAGTGGATGCCCTTGAGCGCCAGGTTGTCGGCCTCGGTGCCACCGGAGGTGAAGACCACCTCGCTGGGACGGCAGTCGAGGGCCTGCGCGACGGTCTCGCGCGACTCCTCCACGACCCGCCGGGCGTGGCGGCCCGAGGCGTGCAGGGAGCTCGGGTTGCCGACGTCGCGCAGGTGGGTCGTCATCGCCTCGACGGCCGCATCGACCATCGGGGTCGTCGCGGCGTGGTCGAGGTAGTGCACCTGCCCGCTGGTCTTGACTGTCATCGCACCTCTCAGAGTACGGCGCCACGCCCGGGCGGCACGCACGAGACCAGCATCCGCGCTGGTCACCGCCGCGCGCAGCACCCCGAGCGGTGGACTTCGGGCCCGCGCGGGTCAGCCGGCGTACGCCGCCAGCCACGGGTGCCCGGGGTGCGCGCGCTCGACCATCCCCCACAGCCAGCTGCGGGCGGCCTCGTCGAGCAGCGGCAGCGCGGCCTCCAGGTCGGCGCGGTCCTTGGCCCGGTCCAGGCGCGCCTTCATCATCAGCGTGACCTCCGGGCGCAGGTGGCGCAGGCCGTCGTCGGCCACCCACGTCACGTCGTCGAGCGGCGCGACGTGGTCGTGGAAGCGCTTGTTGGTCCACAGCCGCTCGCCGTCGGGCCCTGCCGTCGACAGGGTGAGGGGCACGTCGAGCACCCACGGCGCCCCGGAGTGCTCGCGCACCCACAGCTGGCTCTCGGGGTGGAGGTCGGTGAAGCGGCCGTCGAAGGGGCGCAACCAGGACAGGTGCACGTTCCAGGGGGTCCAGCGCCCGTGCAGGAACAGCCGGAAGGCCTCGGCGTCGTCGGCGAACATCGAGACGTCGAGGTCGTCGTGCTCGCGCTCGACCCCGGTGAACGCGTGGATCGTCCAGCCGCCGATGATCCACCACGGCCGGTCGAAACCAGCCATGAACGCGCCGATCGTCGACGGGTCCAGGGGCTCCCACGCGCCGTACCAGTGGAAGAACTCGTCGTCGGGCATCGGCTGCACCCCGGGTGGCGGCGGCGACGGTGACGGTGGCGGTGGCTGCACCCGGCGCACGCTACCGACTTCAACAGCGACCGTCCGGCATCCGTATCCCCGAGCAGCACGAATCCCCACCCACCAGCACCGGACCCAGGAGGGACCAGCCCCGTGGCCCTGCGCGTCCCTCGACCCGCGTCGCCGGCGACCCCGGTCCCGACCCTGACCGTCGACGACGGGGTCCGCGCCGCCTACGCCGCGCACGGCGCCGAGATCTACCGCCTGGCGGTGCGTGGTCTCGGCGACACCTGCGCGGCCCAGGACGTCGTGCAGGAGACGTTCCTGCGGGCGTGGCGGGCCTGGGACCGCTACGACGCGTCGCGGGCGAGCCTGCGCACCTGGTTGTTCGAGATCGCCCGTAACGTGGTGATCGACGCGCAGCGCGCCCGGACGGCCCGGCCCTGGCTGCGCGGTCTGTCCGACCACGAGTCACTGGAGCAGAGCGCCCCAGGGGTCACCGACGGCCTGGAGACGCTGATGAGGAGGGTGCTGGTGGAGGAAGCGCTGCGCCGCCTCGGCGACGACCACCGCCGTGCGATCGAGGAGACCTACCTCGCCGACCGCTCCTACCCCGAGGTCGCCGCCGAGCTCGGGATCCCCGAGTCCACCCTGCGCAGCCGGGTGTTCTACGGGCTCAAGGCCCTGCGCATCGTGATGGACGAGATGGAGGTGACGCCATGAGCGCCCGCGACCCCCACCACGAGGCCCTGCGCACCGACCTGGGCGCCTACGTGCTCGGCGCCCTGCCCGCCGACGAGGCAGCGGCCCTCGAGGCCCACCTCGCCACCTGCGCCGGATGCCGCGCCGAGCGTGACGACCTGCTGCCCGCGGTCGCGGTGCTCGGCGAGCTCAAGCGCGCCTCCGCGTCCGCCCGCGTCGACGAGCCCGCCCCGGCGGGGCTCGACGCGCTCGTGCTGGGCCGCCTGGCCCGCGAGGGGGCGCGCGAGCGTCGTACGGCGTGGGCCCGGCGGGCCGGCCTGGCCGCCGTCGCCGGTGCCGCCGCGGCGGCCGTGCTCGTCGCCGGTCTGGCCGTCACCCGCGACGGCGCTCCCGCGACCCCGCAGGCCGCCCCCGCACCCCCGATGGAGCAGGTCGACGTGGCCGCCTACGACGACGGCGTCACCGCCGACGCCGCCCTGGTCAACCACACCTGGGGCGTCGAGGTGAAGCTCACCGCCACCGGGTTCACCGACGGCCGCCGGTTCTCGGTCGACGTCGTCGGCACCGACGGCAAGCGCTACCCGGCCGGCGCGTTCGTCGGGACCGGCTCTCGCGAGATGCACTGCAACCTCAGCTCGGCGGTCCTGCGCCCCGACGCGACCGGCTTCGAGGTGCGCGACGGCCGCGGCGACGTGGTGGTGAGCTCGACCTTCGCGTGAGGCAGCTCCGGTGGCCACCCCCACCCACGGTGGTCGAGGAGGTTGCGCCAGCAACCGTCACGAGGCCACTCCCCCGCAGGTGCAGGTCGGCTGGTCCACGTCGGCTGCGGTGACGCGGTCTCGTGACGCTCCTCAGCGGGAGCTCCTCGACCACCGTCAGGCAGGGTCGACGACCCGCCGCATCACGCAGTTGCCCTGGCCCTTGGGGCGGTCGTAGGTGAAGCCGACGCGCTCGTACATCCGGCGGGTGCCGTTGTAGAGGAACGACGACGAGGTCTTCTTGCCCTGCTCCCGCTTGAGGGTCAGGTCGTGGGGGTAGCCCTCGACCACCCCGCCACCGGCCGCGGCGATCAGGTCGACGGCGCCGCGCAGCGCCACCTCGGCGAGCCCCTGCCTGCGGTGGGTCCTCTCGACCTGGATGCAGGTGACCCGCCAGTCGACGGGCACGACCTGCGTGGCGTCGTACTGCTTGCGGTGGTGGATGCGCGGCAGCTCCTCGGGGGTGCCGTACTCAGCCCACGCCACGGCCTGCCCGTCGCGCACGACGAGGGCCGCGTGGGCGATGCCCTCGTCGACCATGCGCTTCTTGAAGTCCCGGTTGCCGTCGGCGGTGACCCCGCGCTCGGCGCAGTCGGGGTGGAACCAGCTGCACCAGCAGCTGCCGAAGAGACCGCCCTGGCGCTCGACCAGGTCGGCGAAGAGGTGCCAGGTCGAGGGCTCCAGAGCCACGACGTCACCGTCAGCCGGTTCGGCACCCATGCCGTCACCGTAACCCGGGGAACGACCGAGAGGATCAGGTCACAGCAGGACGAGGTCGTCGCGGTGCACGACCTCGCGCTCGTACGCCGAGCCCAGGTCGCGTCCGAGCTCGCGGCTGGAGCGGCCCAGCAGCGCCGGCAGCTCGTCGGCGTCGAAGTTGACCAGGCCCCGGGCCACGACCCGGCCGTCGAGGTCGGCGAGGTCGACCGGGTCACCGGCCACGAACCGCCCCGTCACCGCGGTGACGCCGGCCGCGAGCAGCGACGCGCGGCGTTCGACGACCGCGCGGACCGCGCCCGGGTCGAGGCTCAGCACCCCGTGGGCCTCGGTGACGTGGGCCAGCCACAGCAGCCGGATCGGCCGCCGGCGACCGGTCGGGCGGAACAGGGTGCCGACCGGGTCCCCGGCCAGGGCGTCGCCGGCCCGCGCGGCGGAGGTGAGGACGACGGGGATCCCGGCGCCGGTGGCGATCCGGGCCGCCTCGACCTTGGTCTGCATGCCGCCGGTGCCGACCCCGGCCGACCCGGTGCCGCCGATGCGCACGCCGTCGAGGTCGGCGTCGACCGACACCTCCGCGACCAGGCTGCTGGCAGGGTCGTCGGGGTGGCCGTCGTAGAGGCCGTCGACGTCGGACAGCAGCACGAGCAGGTCGGCGTGGACCAGGTGTGCCACGAGCGCGGCCAGCCGGTCGTTGTCACCGAAGCGGATCTCGGTTGTCGCCACGGTGTCGTTCTCGTTGACGATCGGCAGCACGCCCAGCTCGAGGAGCTTGACGAAGGTCTGGTGCGCGTTGCGGTGGTGGGCCCGGCGGCCGACGTCGTCGATGGTGAGCAGCACCTGTCCGGCCACGATGTCGTGACGGGCCAGCTCGGCGGTGTAGCGGTGCACCAGCAGTCCCTGGCCCACGGCGGCGGCGGCCTGCTGCGCGGCCAGGCCCGAGGGACGGCGCTTGAGACCGAGCGGGGCGAGCCCCGCGGCGATCGCGCCCGACGAGACGAGCACGACCTCGGCGCCGCGCGCCCGCAGCCCGGCGAGGACGTCGACCAGCGCGCGCAGGCGGTCGGGGTCGAGCCCGCCCTGGGCGGTGGTCAGCGACGACGAGCCGACCTTGACGACGACCCGGCGCGCCTCTGTGACCTCGCGCCGGACCTCAGGCCCCGGCACCGGGGTCTTCCTCGGCCCAGTCGGGGTCGTCGGCCGACCCGATCTCGTAGGACGTCGGCCCGTAGACCTCGGGCTTGTCGAGACGACGGGCCACGTCGGCACGCGTCTCGGTCTCGGAGCGGTCCGGCATGTTCTCCTGGATCGCGCGGCGCCGTCCGACCGCCGCACGCTCCTCGCGCATCCGGACGTCCTCGCCACGCCGGGCGAGGTTCTCGGCACCGGCGTCGAGGCCGGGCTTGAAGTCGAAGACCACGGAGTTGTCGGGGTGACCGATCAGGACGGTGTCGCCCTCGACGGCGCCGAGCTCGACCAGCTTCTTCTCGACCCCCAGGCGGTTGAGCCGGTCGGCGAGGAAGCCGACGGCCTCGTCGTTGCTGAAGTCGGTCTGGCGCACCCAGCGCTCCGGCTTGTGGCCGCGCACGCGCCAGCCCTCGCCGGTCTGGGTGACGGTGAAGTCGCCGGCGCCGTCGGCGCTCGGCGGGCGCAGCACGATGCGGGTGGCGACCTCCTCGGCCGCCTCGACCCGCGCGGCGAGCACGATCTCGGCCATCGCGAAGGTCAGCGCCCGGGTGCCCTCACCCGAGGCGGCCGACACGGGGAACACCCGCAGCCCGCGCGCGGTCAGCTCGTCGATCACCATGTCGGAGATGTCGCGACCGTCGGGCACGTCGACCTTGTTGAGCGCGACCAGGCGCGGGCGGTCGTCGAGGCCGCCGTAGCGGCTGAGCTCGCGCTCGATGACGTCGAGGTCGTCGACCGGGTTGCGGCCCGGCTCGAGGGTCGCGGTGTCGAGCACGTGGACCAGGGCGGCGCACCGCTCGACGTGGCGCAGGAAGTCGTGGCCCAGGCCGCGACCGTCGCTGGCGCCCTCGATGAGACCGGGCACGTCGGCGACGGTGAACGTCGTCTCGCCCGCGGTCACGACCCCGAGGTTGGGCACCAGCGTCGTGAAGGGGTAGTCGGCGATCTTGGGCCGCGCCCGTGAGATCGACGCGATCAGGCTCGACTTGCCGGCGCTGGGGAAGCCCACCAGGCCGATGTCGGCGACGACCTTGAGCTCGAGGACGACCTCGACCTCGTCGCCGGGCTCGCCGAGCAGTGCGAACCCGGGCGCCTTGCGCTTGGCGCTGGCCAGGGCGGCGTTGCCGAGGCCACCGCGACCACCCTCGGCGACGACGAGCTCGGTGCCGGGGCCGACGAGGTCGGCCACCAGCTCACCGGTCTTGAGGCTCACGACGGTGCCGCTGGGCACCGGCAGCACGAGGTCGGCCCCGTGGCCGCCGTTCTTGTGGGAGCCGGCGCCGTGACCGCCGTGCTCGGCCTTGCGGTGCGGGCTGTGGTGGTAGTCGACCAGCGTCGTGACGTCGGGGTCGACGCGCAGGATCACCGAGCCGCCCGGCCCGCCGTTGCCGCCGTCGGGGCCACCGAGCGGCTTGAACTTCTCGCGGTGGACGGAGGCGACCCCGTGCCCGCCGCGACCCGCGCTGACGTGCAGTGTCACGCGGTCGACGAACGTGGGGACGGCCATGGTGTTGCTCCTGGGTGGTGAATGACTCGAGAAAACCGCGAAGGGCGCCCCGTCGCGGGACGCCCTGTCGTGGTGGTGAGGTGGTGCTGGGTGAGCGTCAGATCACTCCGACGGCACGATGTTGATCACGCGGCGACCGCGCTTGACACCGAACTCGACGGCGCCGGGCTGCAGCGCGAAGAGGGTGTCGTCACCGCCGCGGCCGACGCCGCTCCCGGGGTGGAAGTGGGTGCCGCGCTGGCGGACGATGATCTCGCCCGCGTTGACCAGCTGGCCGCCGAAGCGCTTGACGCCGAGGCGCTGGGAGTTGGAGTCGCGGCCGTTCTTGGTGGACGCCGCGCCCTTCTTGTGTGCCATGTCGGTAGTCCTTCGAGTTCAGTGTCAGGCGGAGGTCAGGTGGAGGTCAGCGGTGTCAGGCGCTGATGTCGGTGACGCGCACCTGGGTGTACTTCTGGCGGTGACCCTGGCGCTTCTTGTAGCCGGTCTTGTTCTTGTACTTCTGGATGACGATCTTGGGGCCCTTGGTGCCGCCGAGGACCTCGACGGTCACCGAGGCCTTGTCGAGGCCGGTGGCCTTGACGGTCTCGCCGTCGACGGTCATCACGACCGGGAGGGACAGCGTGTCACCCACGGGCGTCGTGACCAGGTCGATCTCGATGACGTCGCCCACAGCGACCTTCTGCTGCTTCGCGCCTGCGCGCACGATCGCGTACACCGCGGTCTCCTTCGTCTGTCACTGATAAGCACTGGGTTGAAGCACTGGGTTCCTGCGGCACGGCCAGCTCCCCCGACTCGATGATCATCGAGGGTGGGTGCCGGGCAGGGGTACGACCGTTGTCGGACGCACAAGGGACCATCGTACGGATCCGGTGGACCGACGGCAAAATGCCGCCGGGCCACTTTGCGTTCACCGCTTGCGGCGCTTGACCGGGACGTGCAGCCCGGACTCGTCGGCCGGGTCGGTGTCCTCGGCGGGCGCCTCGCTGGCCGCGGCCGTGCTCGTCGTACGCCGGGCGCCTCCGCGGGTGCGGGTGACGACCTTCGGCGGCGCCGGGGCCGTCTCGGGGGCGGCCACGGGTGCGGCGGCGGCCACGACGACCTCCACCGGGGCGACCGGGGCGGTCGTGGTGACCGTGCGGCTGACGCCGCGGCGGGTCCGGGTGACGACCTTGGGCTCGGCCGGGGCCACGGGCTCGGCCGCCGCGGCAGGCTCCGCCTCGGGCTCGGGGGCGGGCTCGGGGGCCGCGACGACCTCCGCGGCGGGCTCGGGGGGCTCGGCGGGCCCGGTCACGTCGACGGAGTCCTGCGCCGCCAGGGCGGCTGCCGCGTCGGCCTCCTCCTTGTGCGTCTCGGCCTTGGCCATCGCCGCGAACTCGGCCGGGGTCGGCTTGTGCGCCGCGACCGGGGCCACGGGCGCGGCCGCCGGGGCGTCGTCGCCCCGACCACGTCCGCCGCGACGACGTCCGCTGCGACGCTCACCGTCACCGGCCGGGCCGGCGGCCGGCTCGGCACCGCGGTCGTGGGTGCGGTCGTGGGTGCGGTCGTGGGTGCGGTCGGCGTTGCGGTCACCGCCACCACGGTTGCCACCGCGGTTGCCGCCGCCGTTGCCGTCGTCGGAGGAGCCTCGCTTGGGCTCGACGGGCATGTCGTGCACGACCACGCCGCGACCGCGGCAGTGGTCGCAGTCCTCACTGAAGGCCTCGAGCAGGCCGGTGCCGATCCGCTTGCGCGTCATCTGCACCAGTCCGAGCGAGGTGACCTCGGCGACCTGGTGGCGGGTGCGGTCGCGCCCCAGACACTCGACCATCCGGCGCAGCACGAGGTCACGGTTGGCTTCGAGGACCATGTCGATGAAGTCGACGACGATGATGCCGCCGATGTCACGCAGCCGGAGCTGGCGCACGACCTCCTCGGCCGCCTCGAGGTTGTTCTTGGTGACGGTCTCCTCGAGGTTGCCCCCGGAGCCGGTGAACTTGCCGGTGTTGACGTCGACCACGGTCATGGCCTCGGTGCGGTCGATGACCAGCGAGCCACCCGACGGCAGGAACACCTTGCGGTCCAGGGCCTTGGCGATCTGCTCGTCGACCCGGTAGGTCGAGAACAGGTCGACGCCCTGGTGGTCGTCGAGCTCGTACTTCTCCAGGCGGTCGGCCAGGTCGGGCGCCATGTCGTCGACGTAGCCGCGCACGAGGTCCCAGGCGTCGTCGCCCTGGATGACGAGCTTGGCGAAGTCCTCGGTGAAGAGGTCGCGCACGACCTTGAGGGTCAGGTCGGGCTCACCGTGCAGGAGCTGCGGGTTGCCGCCGCGGCCCTTGGCCTTGGCCTCGATCTCCTCCCAGCGCGCCTTGAGCCGCTCGACGTCCTGGGTGAGCTCCTCCTCGCTGGCCCCCTCGGCGGCGGTACGCACGATGACGCCGGCCGTCGACGGGACGACCTCCTTGAGGAGGTTCTTGAGGCGGTTGCGCTCGGTGTCGGGCAGCTTGCGGGAGATGCCGGACGTCGTGCCGTCGGGCACGTAGACCAGGAAGCGGCCGGCCAGGCTGATCTGGCTGGTCAGGCGGGCGCCCTTGTGGCCGACGGGGTCCTTGCTGACCTGCACCAGGATGGTCTGGCCCGAGGACAGGACCGACTCGATCTTGCGGGGGTTGCCGTCCTTGTGGCCCAGCTGCGACCAGTTGACCTCGCCGGCGTAGAGGACCGCGTTGCGGCCCTTGCCGATGTCGATGAACGCCGCCTCCATGGAGGGCAGGACGTTCTGGACGCGGCCGAGGTAGATGTTGCCGATGAGCGAGGTCTGCGACTCGCGGGCGACGTAGTGCTCGACGAGGACCTTGTCCTCGAGGACGCCGATCTGGGTCAGCTCGTCGCGCTGGCGCACGACCATGACCCGCTCGACCGACTCGCGGCGGGCCAGGAACTCGGCCTCGCTGACGATCGGGGCGCGGCGGCGGCCGGCCTCGCGGCCGTCGCGGCGGCGCTGCTTCTTGGCCTCGAGCCGGGTCGAGCCCTGGATCGAGGTGATCTCGTCCTCGGGTGAGCGGGCCCGGCGTACGCGGGTGGTGGTGCCGGCCTCGTCGCCGCCGGCGTCCTCGCCCTCGCGGCGGCGCTTGCGGCGGCGGCGCGTGGACGTGCCCTCGGAGCCGTCAGCGTCGTGGTCGGCGGCGTCGCCGGAGCCGCTGTCGTCACCGGTCTCCTGCTCGCCGGCGGAGGACTCGGCCGCCTCGTCGTCGGAGGCGGCCTCGCCGTCGGCCTCGCCGTCGGCGGACCCGGACCCGGAGCCCGAACGACGACGACGGCGACCCCCGCGACGACGACGGCGGCGCGGGCCGGTGTCACCGTCCTCGTGGTCGGAGTCGGTCTCGTCCTCGGAGTCGTCCTCGGCCGTGTCGGTGTCGTCGGCGGTGTCGTCGGCGTCCTCGGTCGCGGTCTCGTCGGCCACCGGCTCCTCGGCCGGGGTCTCCGCGACGGCGTCGGCCTCGACGGGGGTCTCCTCGTCGGCATCCTCGACGGCGTCCTCGAGCGTGGGCTCGACGACGGGCTCGACCGGTGCGGCGGCCTTGCGGGTGCGGGTGCGCTTGGCGGGGACCACCACGGGGGCCTGGAACAGCGGCATCGTGCCCGAGTCGGCCGTCTCGGCCGTGTCGGTCGTGTCGGTCGAGGTCTCCAGCGAGGAGCTGGACCCTGCCGCGTCCGCCGCGTCCGACCCGGCGGTCTCGGCGGTCTTCTTGGTGCTGGCCTTCTTGGCCGTCGTCTTCTTGGCCGCGGCCTTCTTGGCGGTCTTCTTGGCCGGCTTGGCCTCGACCGGGCCCGCTGCGGCCACGATCTCGGCGTCGCTCGAGGAGGTCACCGGCTCCCCGGCGGGGTCCGTCACCGGGTCCGTCCCCGGGTCCGTCACCGGGTCGGCGTGAGCGGCCTTCTTGGCCGTGGCCTTCTTGGCGGTCGTCTTCTTGGTGGCGGCCTTCTTGGCCGGCGCGCGCTTGGCGGCCGTCTTCTTGGCGGGCGCCTCGGCCGGCGTGTCGCTCGGCGTGTCGCTCGGAACCTCGCCGCCCTGGGCCGCTGCGGGGACGTCCTGGATGTCGTCGTCAGCCATGTGCTGCTCCTCGCCCGGCGAAGGCCGGGCTGTCTGGTGGCACCCCCGTGCGGGCACGGGACGCCACGAAGTCTGGTGTTCGGCGACACCACCCGCGGTGCGACGCTGGGGCTGTCCCCGCCTGCCGCGGTCGCGCCCGGGTCCGCTGTCACCGGGCCCAGGACCGCGTCGCGGTCTGGCGACGAACTTCCCCACCGTGCCGTCCCGGTCTGCCGGGGCGGCGGAGGAGCCGTCGGGGCCGAGTATCGCACACCGCTCTGCGGCCAGTGTGATCCCGGACGCGTCGGCGACGTCCCCGCAGGTGCCGGTGACCGGCTGCGGGCTCAGCGCCGGAAGGGGTCCCCGACCGTGCCGTCGGCGGCGTCGAAGGGGCCCTGCTGCAGGCGGGTGAGCAGCGGTGCGGGGCCGATCTCGAGCCCGGTCAGCCGGGTCAGGCCGGTGAGGACGTCGTCGGGACGCACCGACGGGACCCCGTGCTGCAGCACCAGGTCGAGGCGGGCGGTGTCGGTGCTGTCGGTGGTGTCGGCGACCTCGAGCGAGACCACGGCGGCCCGGCAGTCGAACTCGCGCAGGCCCTTCTTGGTCATCCGCTCGACCACGACGGACTCCTCGGCCAGGAACGCCGCGACCGCGGCCCGGGCGGCGGCGGGCTCGGCCACGGTGTCGATGGTCCACCGGCTCGCGGTGAGCAGGTCGGCCAGGCTGCCGGGCGGCAGGGTGGCGGCGTCGACCACCTCGATCACGTCGAGCCCGTCGGGCAGCGCCTCCTCGAGCAGCTCGTGCACGGCGACGGGGTCGACGACCTCGGCGAGCGCGATCTCGAGGTACTCGGCCTCGCTGGCCGACCCGGTGGGGGCGGCGCCGGCGTACGAGATGCGGGGGTGGGGGTTGAAGCCCGAGGAGTAGGCCATCGGCACCCGGGCCCGGAACACCGCCCGCTCGAAGGCGCGGCTGAAGTCGCGGTGGCTGGTGAAGCGCAGCCGGCCGCGCTTGGCGTAGCGCACCCGGAGCCGTTGGACCGGCGGCAGCTGCTGCTCGGGGGGCTGTCGACTCACGGGAGGAAACCGTAGCCGTACGTCGCCGCCGTCGTCGGATCGGCGCTCACCGACGCTCAGAGGGCCGCGCGGGCGGCCTTCATCGCCGGACTGGGGTAGACGGTGCTCACGCGGGTACCGTCGAGCCAGGCGGTGAGCCGGGCGCTCTCGACGTCGAGGGCCCGGCGGGCCGCGGCGGGGACGTCCTCGAGCAGGTGCACCGAGACCACGCCGTCGTCGTCCTGGACCCAGCAGCCGACGGCGCGACCGTCGACCCAGGCGGTCGTGCCGGCGTTGCCGTTGCGGTCGAACAGGGCGGGACCGTGCTCGCCGAGGTACCAGGCGCGCTGCTTCCACCCCATCACCGTCGGGTCGAGCACCGGCAGCAGCGCCGCCCACGACCCGGCCGCGCGGTCCTCGACGACCGGGTCGACGTCGTCGGGCAGCACCCAGCCGGTCGCGCCGCCGTCGAGGGACACCGCGACGGCGTCCACGGCGGCCAGGGCCGCGCGCACGGCTGCCTTGGTGCCGCCCAGCCACCAGACCAGGTCGTCCTCGGTACCGGGCCCGAAGGTGCGCAGCCACCGGCCCACGATCTCGGCGTACCCCTGCGCGAGCGGGAGCGGCTGCGGCGTCTCGCCGAGCCAGTCGGTCATGAGGGTCCAGCGGGGGCGCGAGACCCGCCAGTGCTGGGTGTTGGTGCCGCGGACCAGGTCGGCGGTCAGGCCGAGGTGGGTGAGCAGGCGACCGTGGTTCCACACCGACCCCGCCGTGACGTCGAAGGAGACCGCGACCTCGGGCAGACGTTCGCGGAGCTCGGCGGCGGTCAGGCCCCCGGTCTCGCGACCTATCTCGGCCAGGATCGCCGCCCGGGCGTCGAGCACCCACCGTGCGCCGTCGCCGGCGAGACCGGCCTTCGCGACGTCCTTGGCCATCCGCTTGAGCTCGGCGTCGGCGACCCGCGCCGAGGCACTCCCCCAGGCCGCGGCGAGCAGGTCGCGCGGGAAGACGAAGAGGGTGCGGCGCATCGCCAGCTGCTTGACCAGCGTGCGGTCCTCGAACAGCGCCCGGTCGACGTCGGCGACCGTCAGGGCGTCGACGCGGGCCCAGCAGGACAGGTAGACCGTGGCCGGCTCGGTGGAGTGCAGCACGGTCATCGCCCGCGTCGCCGCCTCCGCGTCGGCGACCCGCGACCACGGGGCGACGGCATGGCGACGCGCGAGCCGGTCCCGACGCTCCGTGTCGGTGATGTGCCGCACCTGCGCCATCCTGCCCGATCCGGGGGCCCGGGCCTGACACACTGTCGTCCACCTCGACCCGGCGACCAGCCGGGCCTGCGCGCTAAGGACCGCACCGATGAGCAATCCCTATGACCCCAACGCCGCCAACAACCCCTACGGCGCCCCCGACCCGTCGGCCGGTGCCGGGGCCTACGGCCAGGGTGGTGGCGGCTACGGGACGCCGTACGGCCAGGCCGGCCCGACGGACCCCTACGGCAACCAGGCGCCCAAGAAGACCGACCCCGTGTCGATCATCGGGTTCATCCTCAGCCTGACGTTCTGCCTGTCCCTCATCGGCTTCATCCTGGGTCTGGTGGGCCTGAGCCGCACCAAGCAGGGCAAGCGCAAGGGCCGGTGGGCCGCCATCTCCGCGACGATCATCGGGCTGCTGGCAACGATCATCGGCGGCGTCCTCATCGCCGTGCTGGTCATCTTCGCCAACTCCGTCATCTCGATCGACGAGGCGAAGGTCGGGCAGTGCCTCGACGTCAGCAGCGAGACCAACGACTCGGTCACGATCACCGACCAGTCGTGCGACGGCGACCACGACGGCGAGATCACCTGGGTCGGCACCTTCGACGACCTGGAGTCCTCGCAGTTCGTCCCGAGCAACCCCGACGACCTCACCGACGCCGGCGTGTCCTACGCGCTGTGCACCTCGCTGATGGACCCCGCCGACGTCGACGCCCTCGGTGAGGACGTCGAGTACCAGCTGGTCAACGCGGACAGCTCCCCGACGTCCGGCGAGGCCGCCCTGTGCTACGCGACCCGCCAGGACGGCAAGCCCTTCACCGAGAAGCAGCTCCCCTGACGGTGCCCGCGCTCGACGTGTCCGAGGACCGAGGACCGGCCCCGCGCCGGGGCCTCGACACGGGTGTGAAGGTGGCCGTCGCCGCGCTGGTCGTGGCGGCGGTCGCCTTCTTCGTCGTGCTCGCGGCCGGCGGCGGCGACGAGAAGGGCGAGTCGCTGACCCCGCAGACCGCCCAGGCCGGGCAGTGCGTCGACCTCACCGAGCAGGCCGGCCGGATCGACCTCACCGCCGCCGGCTGCTCGCGCCCACACGACGCGGAGATCGTGCTGACCACGGCGGTCGGCGAGGCCATCGCGGGGCCGGCCGAGCTCGACGACGCCGAGGGCGTCTGCACGGGCCTCATGGACCCCGCGGACGTCGCCCGGCTCGCCGACGGTGGCACCGACGTCGACTGGGGCCTGCTCATCGACGAGCCCAGCAACATCGACCCCACCGACCGGCTCGTCTGCTACGTCCGCGCCGCCGACGGCCGCCTCGACGAGCGGCTGCTCGACGCCGGCTGAGCCCTCAGACGACCGCGAGCGGCAGCAGGCGCTGCCCGGTGGGGCCGATCTGGATCTCGGTGCCCATCTCGGGGCAGACGCCGCAGTCGTAGCAGGGGGTCCAGCGGCAGTCCTCGACCTCGACGTCGGAGGTGCCGTCGGCGACCGCGAGGGCGTCCTCCCAGTCGGCCCACAGCCAGTCCTTGTCGAGGCCCGAGTCGAGGTGGTCCCAGGGCAGGGTCTCGTCGTAGCCGCGCTCGCGGGTGGTGTACCAGTCGAGGTCGACGCCGGTGCCGGCCAGGCCGGTCTCGACGGCCGCCATCCAGCGCTCGAAGGAGAAGTGCTCGCTCCAGCCGTCGAAGCGACCGCCGTCGGCCCACACGGCCTCGATGACCTTGCCGACGCGGCGGTCACCGCGCGACAGCAGTCCCTCGACGATGCCGGGCTTGCCGTCGTGGTAGCGGAACCCGATGGCCCGGCCGTAGCGCTTGTCGTCACGCACGACGTCGCGCAGCTTCTTCAGGCGCTCGTCGGTGGTCTCGACGTCGAGCTGGGCGGCCCACTGGAACGGCGTGTGCGGCTTGGGCACGAACCCGCCGATGGAGACGGTGCAGCGGATGTCGTTCTTGCCGGTGACCTCGCGGCCCTTGGCGATCACGGCCTTGGCCAGCTCGGCGACCTGCAGGACGTCCTCGTCGGTCTCGGTGGGCAACCCGACCATGAAGTAGAGCTTCACCTGGCGCCAGCCGTGGGAGTACGCCGCGGCGACGGTGCGGATGAGGTCCTCCTCGGTGACCATCTTGTTGATCACCTTGCGCATCCGCTCGCTGCCGCCCTCGGGGGCGAACGTGAGGCCCGAGCGGCGGCCGTTGCGGGAGAACTCGTTGGCCAGCGTGATGTTGAAGGCGTCGACGCGGGTGCTGGGCAGCGACAGCGAGACGTTGGAGCCCTCGTAGCGGTCGGCCAGGTCGGTGGCGAGCTCGCCGATCTCGGTGTGGTCGGCGCTCGACAGCGACAGCAGCCCGACCTCCTCGAACCCGCTCTTGCGGATGCCGTTCTCGACCATCGCCCCGATCGTCTCGATCGAGCGCTCGCGCACCGGCCTCGTGATCATGCCGGCCTGGCAGAAGCGGCAGCCACGGGTGCAGCCGCGGAAGATCTCGACGCTGAACCTCTCGTGGACGGTCTCGGCCAGCGGGACCAGCGGCTTGCGCGGGTAGGGCCACGCGTCGAGGTCCATCAGCGTGTGCTTGGTGACGCGGTGCGGGACGCCGGGCCGGTTGGGCGTGACCGCGACGACGGCACCGGTGGTGTCGTCGTAGGAGACGTCGTAGAAGCGCGGCACGTAGATGTTGCCGGTGACGGCCAGGCGACGCAGCAGCTCGTCGCGCCCGCCGGGCTCGCCCTCGGTCTTGAACTCGCGCACGACGTCGGAGATCGCCAGCACGACCTCCTCGCCGTCGCCGAGCACGGCGGCGTCGATGAAGTCGGCGATCGGTTCGGGGTTGAACGCCGCGTGACCGCCCGCGAGCACGATCGGGTCGGCCTCGGTCCGGTCGGCCGCGTGCAGCGGGATGCCGGCGAGGTCGAGGGCGTTGAGCATGTTGGTGTAGCCGAGCTCGGTGGAGAAGCTCAGCCCGAAGACGTCGAAGTCGCGCACCGAGCGGTGCGCGTCGACGGTGAACTGCGGGATCGGGCCCTGCGCGTCACCCTTGCGCAGCACGGCCTCCATGTCGGGCCACACGGCGTAGGTGCGCTCGGCGACGATCCAGTCGCGCTCGTTGAGCACCTCGTAGAGGATCTGGACGCCCTGGTTGGGCAACCCGACCTCGTAGGCGTCGGGGTACATCAGCGCCCAACGCACCGTCGGGCCCTCCGGGGCACAGTCCCAGTCCTTGACCGTGGAGTTGAGCTCACCGCCGACGTACTGGATCGGCTTGGACACCGACGGCAGGTACGGCTCCAGACGGGGAAAGACGCTCGCAGACATGGGCTGCAGTCTACGAGCGCCCGCCTCACCCACTCGATTCGCGGGCCGAGGTCCGTGGCCCGGTCTGTCCCTTGGTTGCGGTTGTCGTGCAGGCCTTCGGCGCGTTGTACGCCTGCGGCGGGCTTGGGGCCCAGCGGGCCGGGGCCTGTGGTGGGGTGGGAGCCCAATCCGGCGAGCGTCAAGCGCGGCGTGGCGCGCAGGACCGACCCGACCACAGGCCAGGTCTGGGCGCGACACGGCGTCGCCAGCTGCGGATCGCAGGTCCTGCCCCGCCGGAGGACCCCGACCGACCCACCACGCACCCCAGCGCAGCACCAAGCCCGCCGCAGGCGGAAACCGCGCCGAAGGTGCGCACACCAACCGCAACCGGAGAGGCCCGAAGGGGCCAGGACTAGGACGTCTCGGGGGCCGCGGTCGCCCGGACCGCGGCGGCGGCCGACGTGGCTCGCAGCTCGACCGACGGCATCAGGAGCAGGAGCAGGAAGGCGACCAGGCCGACCCCTGCGCCCATCAGGAACACCAGGTCCATCGAGGAGGCGAAGCCCTGCTTGAAGGGGTGGGCGAGGGCCGGGGAGAGCTTCTCGATGAAGGACGAGTCGTCCTGCACCTGCCCGGACGCCGCTCCCCCGGCCTCGAGGATCATCTGGTCGGTGGGGTTGGGGTCGTCGACGACGGCCTGGAAGGACCCGGTGGTCGAGGCCTTGTCGATCTCGTCGGCGATGTGGGGGCCGACGGTGGAGAACAGGACCGACAGGAACACCGCGACGCCGATGGTGCCGCCGATCTGGCGGAAGAAGGTCGCCGAGCTGGTGGCCACACCGATCTCGGACGGCGGCACGGCGCTCTGCATGATGAGCAGCAGCGGCTGCATGCAGTTGCCCAGGCCGAGGCCGAGCACCAGCATGAAGAGGTCGACGACGACCAGCGAGGTGTCGGCCGACGTCGTCGAGAGCAGCAGCAGCGCGACGACGATCAGCGCCGAGCCCACCCGCGGGAAGATCCGGGTCTTGCCGGTCCGCGAGATCAGCTGGCCCGAGACCAGGGCGCCGGCCATCAGGCCGAGCACCATGGGCAGCATCAGCAGACCCGCCTCGGTCGGCGAGGCCCCGTGCACGACCTGCATGTAGAGCGGCAGGATCAGGATGCCGCCGAACATCGCGGCACCGATGGCGATGCTGGCCGTGATGGTCACGGCCGCGGCGCGGATGCGGAACAGCCGCAGCGGGATCAGGGCGTCGTCGCCCATCGCCTTCTCGGCCAGCACGAACGCGGTGATGCCGAGCGCGCCGACGACGTAGCAGAGCAGCGACCGGCCAGACCCCCATCCCCACTCGCGGCCCTGCTCGGCGACGGCCAGCAGCGGGACCAGGCCGACGACGAGGGCGCTGGCGCCCCACCAGTCGATCCGGGCCTGGCGGGGCTGGTGGTCGAGGTGCAGGGTGCGGGAGACGACGACCAGGGCGGCGATGCCGACGGGCACGTTGACCAGGAAGACCCACCGCCAGCCGGTGACCCCGAGGATGTCGGTGCGGCCGGCGAAGAAGCCGCCGATGACGGGCCCGAGCACGCTCGAGGTGCCGAAGGTCGCCATGAAGTAGCCGGTGTACTTGGCCCGCTCGCGCGGGGAGACGATGTCGCCGATGATCGCGAGCACCAGCGTGAACAAGCCGCCGGCGCCGAGGCCCTGGAAGGCCCGGAAGGCGGCGAGCTCGTACATCGACGTGGCGAACGTGCAGAGCACCGAGCCGAGGACGAACACCGAGATCGCGAACATGAACAGCTTCTTGCGGCCGTAGATGTCGCCGAGCTTGCCGTAGATCGGTGTGGTGATCGTGGACGTGATCAGGTAGGCGGTGGTCACCCACGCCTGGACCGAGAGCCCGTCGAGGTCGTCGGCGATCGTGCGGATCGAGGTGCTGACGATCGTCTGGTCGAGAGCGCCGAGGAACATCCCCAGCAGCAGCCCCGAGAGGATCGTGAGGACCTGGGCGTGGGTGTAGACACCGCTGCCCTGGCCGGTCGCGCGGCTCGCGGTGTCGTCGGTGGTGTCGTCGGTGGTTGCCATCGGCAACGATCGTAAAGGTCTCCGTCACGTCAGGGACCACCCCCTAAAGTTGGCTCGGATGAGCGAGACGTTGCAGGACACCGCCCGCGACGACGCCGCTCGTCCTGACTCCACGCGCGACTGGCTGGCCTGGACCACGCTGGTCCCGCTGATCGCCCTCGCGGTGCTCGTGCCCACCTGGGGCCGCTACCTGCCGGTGGCGCTGTCGGTGGCGGTGGGCGTCGTCCTGGTCGGTGCGGTGCTCGCCGCGGTCCATCACGCCGAGGTGGTGGCGCACAAGGTCGGCGAGCCGTTCGGGTCGCTGGTGCTCGCGGTGGCGGTGACCGTCATCGAGGTGGCGCTCATCGTGACCCTGATAGCCAGCGGTGGCGAGGAGACCTCCACGCTGGCGCGCGACACCGTCTTCGCCGCGGTGATGATCACCGTCAACGGCATCGTCGGCCTGTCGCTGGTCGTCGGCGCCGTCAAGCACCACCTGGCGACCTTCAACGCCGAGGGCACCGGGTCGGCGCTCGCCACCGTGATCGCCCTGGCCGGGGTGACGCTGGTGCTGCCGCGGTTCACCGACGAGGCGGGGCCTGCGTTCACCAGCTCGCAGCTGGTGTTCGCCGCGGTCGCCTCGCTCGTGCTCTACGGCATGTTCGTCTTCACCCAGACCGTGCGGCACCGCGACTTCTTCCTGCCCGTCGCGACCGGCAAGCGTGGCCCCCACGACGACGACGGTGACGGCCACGCCGACCCGCCGACGGCACGACAGGCCTGGCTCAGCCTGGGTCTGCTGCTCGCTGCGCTCGTGGCGGTCGTGGGGCTCGCCAAGGTCTGCTCCCCCGCGATCGAGGACGGCGTCGACGCCGTCGGCTTCCCCGGCGCGTTCGTCGGGGTCGTGATCGCGCTGACGGTGCTGCTGCCCGAGTCGATCGCCGCGTCGCGGGCGGCGGCGCGCGACAACGTGCAGACCAGCCTCAACCTGGCCTATGGCTCAGCGATGGCCTCGATCGGTCTCACGATCCCCGCGATCGCCGTCGCCTCGATCTGGCTCGACGGCCCGCTCGCCCTCGGGCTCGAGCCGATGCAGATCGTGCTGCTCGCCCTGTCGGTGGTCGTCAGCGTGCTCACCGTCGTGCCGGGTCGCGCCAAGCCCCTCAACGGCGGGGTCCACCTGGTGCTGCTCGCGGCCTACCTGTTCCTGGCCGCCAACCCGTGAGCCCGCGGGTGCCCGGATCCGGACGCCGCACAAGGCTGACCCACCCCGCGTCGAGTTCCACCGCACCCGTCACCGCGAACTGACCCACCCCGCGTCGAGTTCCACCGCACCCGTCACCGCGAACTGACCCACCCTGGGTCACTTCCGACCACCGCACCCACCCGAACTCGACGCACCCCGGGTCACTTCCGAGAACCGCACTCACCCGAACTCGACGCACCCCGGGTCACTTCCGAGAACCGCACTCACCCGAACTCGACGCACGCCGGGTCACTTCGGAGAACCACACCCACCCGGAGTCGACGCACTCCGCGTCGAATGCTGCACCAACCGTGCGCCGACCCTCAGGCCCGCACCAGCACCCGCCCCGACGGCTGCATCCGCGCCGCCGGCGCCTCGGCCGCTCGGCGCGAGATGTTGAGCAGCAGCCCCACGGCCAGCATGGAGGCGAACATCGAGCTGCCGCCGTAGGACACGAACGGGAGCGGGACACCGGTGACCGGCATGATGCCCAGGCACATGCCGATGTTCTGGAAGGCCTGGAAGCCGAACCAGCAGGCGATGCCGGCGGCGGCGACCCGACCGAAGACGTCGTCGGTGCGCGCGGCGATGCGCAGCGCGCGCCACAGGATGACGCCGAGCAGGCCGATGATGACGCCGGAGCCGAGCAGACCCAGCTCCTCGCCGGCGACGGTGAAGACGAAGTCGGTGTGCTGCTCGGGCACGAAGCCCGAGCGGGTCTGGGAGCCGTCGAAGAGGCCCTGGCCGAAGAACCCGCCGTTGCCGACGGCGATGCGTGCCTGCTCGACGTTGTAGCCGGCGCCGCGGGGGTCGAGGGTCGGGTCGGTGAAGGCGAGGAACCGGTCCACCTGGTACTTCTCCAGCAGGCCGCCGGCGACCGCGGCCACGGCACCGACGACGCCGGTGGCCCCGAGCAGCACCAGCCAGCGCCGGTCGGCGCCGGTGGCGGCCAGCACCCCGAAGACGGTGGCGCTGAGCACGAGCATGGTGCCGAGGTCGGGCTGCGCCAGGATGAGGGCGGCCGGCACCCCCGCGATGAGCAGCATCAGGGCGACGTCGCTGCCGGTGGCGCCGTCGGCGCCGCGCAGGCGACGTCCCTCGGAGCGCTCGGCGACGACCAGGGCCATCCCGATGACGACGGCGAGCTTGGCGAACTCCGACGGCTGGATCGAGAGCCCGCCGAACATCAGCCACGACCGTGACCCGTTGACGGTGCTGCCCATGGTCAGCACCAGGACGAGCCCGCCGACCGAGGCGAGGTAGACCACCGGCGCGAAGATCCGCACCCACCGGTGGTCGGTCAGCAGCACCACGAGGAGCAGGCCCAGGCCGAGGGCGACGTTGACGACCTGCTTGTCCAGGTAGGCACGCGGGTCGCCGCCGGTGAGGTCGTCGCGGGTACTGGTGGCCGACCAGACGAGCAGGCAGCCCAGGACGCTGAGGGCCACGACGGCCAGCAGGAGCAGGCGGTCGAGCCCGGGCACCCGCGCGGTGGAGGTGGTCATCGCTTCTCCTGGTCGGAACTCGTGCGGCGGGGGTCGACCGCCGGCGGCAGGATCGAGCCGTCGGCCCGGAAGGACGGGAGCCGCTCGGGCAGCAGCGTGCCGGGGATGACCGCGCGGTCGGGGACGACCTGCTCGCCGTCGATGCCGTAGAGCGCCTCCCAGATCTTGCGCACGCCCTCGCCGGACGCGCCCGAGCCGGTGCCGGCCTGGCTGATCATCATCACCACGACGTAGTCGTCGGAGTAGGAGGCCACCCACGAGGTCGACTGCTTGCCGTAGACCTCGGCCGACCCGGTCTTGGAGCGGATCGGCACCTCGTCCTGCGGGAAGCCGACCATCTTCCAGGCCATGGTGCCCTGCCGGGTCACGCCCTTGAGCGCCTCGTCGATGTAGCCGTGGACGCCGGGCGGCAGGTCGACGTGGCCGCTGACGGTCGGCGGGATCCGGCGGATGACGGTGCCGTCGGCCGCCACCACCGCGCGCGCCACCCGGGGCTCGTAGAGGGTGCCGCCGTTGGCGATGGCGGCGTACCCGCGGGCCAGCTGCAGCGGCGTGACGATGGTGTCGCCCTGGCCGATGGCGAAGTTGACCGCGTCGGTGACCTTGTACTGGTAGCCCTCGAGGCAGAACTCGCGCGAGAACTTGTAGACGAAGTCGCTGGTGTCGGCGTCCTGGGGCTTGGCGGCGATGCCGCAGTAGAACGACTTCATGGACTTGTAGTAGGCGCGCTTCCAGTGCCGGTCGGCGATCCGCCCGGAGGCCTCGCCGGGCAGGTCGACCCCGGTCTCGCTGCCGAAGCCGAACTTCTCGGCCTCCTCGACCAGCGGGTCCTCGGCGTCGACGTCGGAGGCGTCGGAGCCGTACTTCTGCCAGTAGTCGTAGCCGACGCGGAAGAAGAAGGTGTTGCAGGAGACCTCGAGCGCCTGGGCGAAGGTGATGTTGCCGTAGGCCGCCGACTCGTGGTTGTGGAAGTCGCGGTTGCCGACCCGGAAGGCCGAGGAGCACGGCAGGGTGGTGCTGGGGCTGTAGCCGTGGGTCAGCGCGGCCGCCGTCATGAACGGCTTCCAGGTCGAGCCGGGGGCGAACTGGCCCTGCGTGGCGCGGCTGAGCAGCGGCGTACCGGCCTTCTCGGAGTAGAGCGCGGCCAGCTGCTTCTTGGTGATGCCGTCGACCCAGACCGACGGGTCGTAGGTGGGCTGGCTGGCCATCGCGACGATGCGGCCGGTGTCGGCCTCCATCACGACGGCCGCCCCGGAGTCGGCGGCGAAGGGGCGGTCGGTGACCGGGTCGACGGTGGCCCGCGCGGTCATGATCCGCTCGTGCAGCTGCTGCTCGACGACGCTCTGCACCTTGGCGTCGATCGAGGTGACCAGGGTGTCGCCGGGCTGGGCCTCGACGTCGGCCTCGTCACCGATGACGCGGCCCATGGAGTCGACCTGGACCTGCTGGTAGCCGGGCATCCCGCGCAGCCAGCTGTCGTACTGCTGCTCGATGCCGGCGCGGCCGACGACCGAGGCGCCGTTGACCGACTGGTCCCCCGCCTCCTCGGCGGTGTCGAGCTCGTCCTCGGTGATCGGGCTGAGGTAGCCCAGCAGGTGGGCGGCGTTGATGCCGAAGGGGCGCGGGTAGGCCCGCACGGTCTGCTGCTCGACGACGACGCCGGGGAAGTCCTCAGGCTGCTCGCGCAGCCGCTGGGCACCGTCCTGCGGGAGGTCCTGGGCGACCGGGACCGGCTGGTAGGGCGAGCCGTTCCAGCACACGCCGGGCTCGGCCCCCTCGGCGCCGCAGCTGAGCAGCTTCTTCTCGATCCGGCGCGGCTGCTGGTCGATCACCTTGCCGACGCGGCGCACCAGGATCCGACGCTCGCGGGCGGGCAGCTTGTCGAGCACGGTGCGGTCGAGCGAGACCACCCAGGTGAGCCGGTTGGCGACCAGGGGCCGGCCCTGGTCGTCGACGATGAGCCCACGGGTGGGCTGCACGACGATCTCGCGGACCGACTGGGCCGCGGCGCGGCCCTGGTACTCGTCGCCGCTGACGACCTGGAGGTAGTAGAGCCGCACGAAGAGCGTGGCGAACAGCGAGAAGACCAGGGCCTGGATCACCAGGAGCCGCAGGCCTCCGCGCGACGTGGGCAGGGCCGACCTCATGGCGTCCTCACCGCGACCTCACCGCGACCTCACCGCGTCCTCACCGCGTCCTCATCGGGCCACCGGGGCCGGACGAAGGCCCTCGGGCTGGAGCCGGGTGAGCACCCAGGCGACCGAGGGCAGCACGAACGGCGCGAGCGCGAGGTCCCACACGACACCGACGAGCACGACCTGGAGCAGCTCGGGGACGGTGGCGGCCTGGTCCTGCAGCACCAGTCCGGTCAGGGCGAAGACGGAGGTGCCGAGGAACGAGCAGGCCGCGACCGCGGCCAGCGACCCGGCGACACCGGCCGGTGCGTCCTGGCGGACCCGCCCGGCGACGTACCCGACGAGCATCAGGGCCAGGGCCCAGCGCCCCGCGACGTGGTCGGCCGGCGGGGCCAGGTCGAGCAGCAGCCCGGCGCCGAAGCCGAGCACCATGCCGACGTGGGCACCGCGGGCCAGGCCTGCCGCCACGACGACGACCAGCACGACGTCGGGGCCGACGCCGTGCCACGCGAGGTGGGGCAGCACGGAGGTCTGCAGCACGAGCGCCAGACCGACCGCGAGGGCCAGGAAGAGGCTGCGGGCCACGGTGGTGGGGTTCATCGCAGGCTCCCGTCGGCCTCGACGACGGCGCGGTCGCTGCGCGTGCCCGACGGGACGACGACCCCGACGACGTCGAGGGCCGCGAAGTCGACGTACGGGTCGATCACGGCGCGCTGGGAGCTCTCGCGCAGGCTCGAGTAGACCGACACGACCTCGCCCACCGGCACGCCGGCAACATAGGGGCTGGCGCCGTCGGTGCTGCCCCAGGTGACGACGGTGTCGTGCTTGCGCGGCACGACGGTCTCGTCGACCAGCTCGAGGTCGAGCCGGCCGGCGTCCCCGAGGACCCCGCGACCCTTGAGGAAGCCGAGCTCCATGCTCGCAGCAACCCGGCCGCCGACCGTGGAGTCGGGGTCGACGATGAGCAGGACGGTCGCGGTCGTGGCGGTGACCCGGAGCACGCGGCCCACGAGCCCGTCGTTGTTGAGGACGGTCAGGTCGGGACGGATCCCCGACTGCGAGCCGGCGTCGATCGTGACGGTGCTCCGGAACGACTGCGACGGCCCCACGCCGATCACCCGGGCCGGCACGAGCGCCTGCCCGAGGTCGGTGGCGGCCGAGGTGAGGCCCTCGAGCTCGGCCAGCCGGGCCCGGTCGTACGGCGCGGTGCGGACCGCGGCGCGCAGGTCGGCGTTCTCGGCCTCGAGGGCCGCGAGCTCGCCGCGCAGGTGGTCCTGGGTCTCGAAGCGCTCCGACAGCCCGACGACGGGACGGATCATCCCGTCGGCCGCGGCCTGGGCCGGTCCGACGGCCTCGCCGACGACGCGGCGGGCCGGGTCGAGGGCGCCGCCGCTGCCGTCGAGGACCATCAGGCTGGCGCAGGCCAGCAGCAGGGCGACGACCAGCGCGCGCGACGGGCGGCCGGGCTCGCGGTCCTCGCGCGGGGCGCGCCCGTAGTCGCGGGCGGACATCAGGGGCAGCCGGCGTCCGCGGCCCGGTCCGCTCACCGGGGCCGCCGCTGGTTGTCGGCGACGAGCACGGCCTGCAGCGCCTCGAACTCCTCGACGCACCGGCCCGCGCCGAGCGCGACCGAGACGAGCGGGTTGTCGGCGACGTGGACGGGCATGCCCGTCTCGTGACGGATCCGGTCGTCGAGGCCGCGCAGCAGGGCGCCGCCACCGGTGAGCACGATGCCGCGGTCCATGAGGTCGCCGGCGAGCTCGGGCGGGGTCTGGTCGAGGGTGACGCGGACGGCGTCGACGATCGCGTGCAACGGCTCCTCGAGGGCCTGGCGGATCTGGGCGGCCGACACCTCGACGGTGCGCGGCAGGCCGCTGACCAGGTCGCGGCCGCGCACCTCGGCGGTCGGCTCGTCGGTGGTCGGGAAGGCGGAGCCGAGGGTCATCTTGACCTCTTCGGCGGTGCGCTCCCCCAGCATCAGTGAGTGCTCCTTCTTCATCCAGTGCACGATCGCCTGGTCGAGGTCGTCACCGGCGGTGCGGATGCTGAGGCTGGTCACGATGCCGCCGAGGGAGATCACGGCGACCTCGGTGGTCCCGCCGCCGACGTCGACGACCATGTTCCCGGTGGGCTGGTGCACGGGCAGCCCGGCACCGATCGCCGCCGCCATGGGCTCCTCGATGATGTAGACCCGCCGCGCGCCGGCCTGGTAGCCGGCCTCCTTGACCGCGCGCTGCTCGACGGCGGTGATGCCGCTCGGCACGCAGATGACCATGCGGGGCTTGGCGAAGTAGCGGCGCCGGTGGACCTGCTGGATGAACCACCGCAGCATCTGCTCGGTCGCCTCGAAGTCGGCGATGACACCGTCCTTGAGCGGGCGCAGCGCGGTGATGTTGTCGGGGGTGCGCCCGATCATCGACTTGGCGTCGTGGCCGACCGCGAGCACCTCGCCGGTCGTGTCGTTGAGCGCGACGACGCTGGGCTCGTCGAGCACGACGCCCTTGCCGCGCACGTAGACGAGCGTGTTGGCGGTGCCGAGATCGACGGCCATGTCACGGCCGATGATGCTGTTCGCCATGCGCGCGCCTCACTGTCGCGCGCGGGTCGGGGAAGACGGAGAAGCCGGGTACGTCGCGCGCACGGGACGCCGTACCCGAAGCGAGCGTAAGCAGTGGGGCCGGTGTGACGACGGAGGCGCGTGGGGTGTGTCGCGCTCGGCGGGCCGGCGCGGGGCCGCGGTCGCCCTCCTCGCGACCGCCCTGGCCTTCGCCGACTCCGACGACGGGCGCGCGAGCAAGCTGCGCCTGGCCGCGCTGCTCCTCGGGCTGGTCGGCGCGGCCCCCGGCCAGACCTGGCTGCTGCGGGGCGCGCGCGATGGTCGTCGTGCTGGGTGGCCGGCGCCGCGCTGCTGGTGCGCACGCGACGCGCGATCGTCGCCGCGGGCGGCGACCCGGACGCCGGGGTGCCGCTGCAGAACCTCTGAGCCGGGTCGGGTGGCCTCAGCCCCGTGGCGTCGGCCGGTCGTCTCAGCCCAGGGCGGGGAACCAGAGCGCGATCTCGCGCGCGGCCGACTCGGGCGAGTCGGAGGCGTGCACGAGGTTCTCGCGGTTGGACAGCGACAGGTCGCCGCGGATGGTGCCGGGAGCGGCCTTGCGGCCGTCGGTGGCGCCGTTGATCGCCCGGACCACGTCGATCGCCTCGTCGCCCTCGAGGACCAGCGCGACCAGGGGGCCGCTGGTGGCGAACGCGCGCAGCGGCGGGTAGAAGTCGCGCTCGACGTGCTCGGCGTAGTGCTGGTCGGCCATGGCGCCGTCGACGAGGCGGTGCTCCATCGCCACGATGGTCAGGCCCTTGGCCTCGAACCGGGACAGCACCTGCCCCACCAGCCCGCGGCGGACGGTGTCGGGCTTGAGGAGGACCAGGGTGCGCTGCGTCATGCCGCGCACCCTACTCAACCGGGCTGCGGCGCCCGCGATGCAGGACCGTGAGCGGGCCGAGGACCGGCACCAGGAACAGGATGGCCATCCAGATCCCACCCGCAGGGACGCGCACGCGGTCGAGGGCGACGAGTGCGATCAGCACGACGAGCAGCACGACGTGCGCCGCCAGCAGGACGATCAGGACGAGGGCGGCGGGGCTCACGGCCCGACCGTAGGGCGCCCGTGGCCGCTCACGCCAACCCGGCCGCGCGTCGTACGACGTCGGGCGGCGCGTCGTCGTGGGAGTCGTCGCCGGCGACCGGGGCCGCGGCGGTGCGACGCACCGGGATGACCCCGCCCCACACGCCGGCCGCGACGTCGTCCGGCTCGTCGACCGGGCCACCGGTGCGCACCTTCATCGAGGCCTCGAGCAGGGGCACGGCGAGCACCGAGGTCGCGGCGACCTCCTTGCGCGTGTGGGGGCGCAGGGTCGCGCTGCGGCCCGGGACCATGTGGTCGACGGTGAGCGTGAGGGCACGGGCCTTCTCGACGGGGTCCTCGACCAGGCGCGCCTCGCCGATGACCACGACCGAGCGGTAGTTCATCGAGTGGTGGAACCCCGAGCGGGCTGCGACGAGACCGTCGACCTCGGTGACCGTCACGCACACCGTGCGGGTGGCAGCCCCCGTGAGCCACCGTGCCGCGACCGAGCCGTGGATGTAGACGGTGCCGCCTTCGTCGGGCCCGTCGAGGTCGACGGCGAACGCGACCGGCAGCACCACCGGGTGGTCGCCCACCACGACACCGACGTGGGCGACCAGGGCGTCGGCCAGCAGGGCGTGCATGGGCGCGCGGTCGGTCTGGGCGCGGTTGCGGCCGCGGCGGACGGTGGTGCGCTCGGTCGGCGACAGCGGTGTGGTCACCGGTCTAGGATCCGCCGCAGGTGGCCTGCTGTCCCGGGCCACTTCCCGCCGATTCGAACAGGACACTTCGCGTGCCGACCGCCCTGCCCCTCGTCGTCGACCGGACCTCCCCCGACCCGCTGCACGTCCAGGTCTCCGCGGGCGTGCGGCGGCTCGTGAGCGGTGGCACCCTGCCGGTCGACGCGCGCCTCCCGAGCTCGCGCGCCCTCGCGGCCGACCTCGCGGTGTCGCGCGCGGTCGTCGAGCAGGCCTACGACCAGCTGCTGGCCGAGGGCTGGCTGGTCGCGCGGCACGGCGCGGGCACGTTCGTGGCCTCGGTCGCCGCTGCGACGTCGCCCCCGGCGCCCCCGGCACCGGCCCCGGGGCCGACCGCGGCGTCGTCCCTGGTCCGCCTCGACACCGGGACGCCGTGGATCGACCCGCGCCACCGGGCCGGCTGGCGCCGGGCGTGGCGCGAGGTGTCGGCAGCGGCGCCCCCGCGCGGGTACGACGACCCGCGCGGGCTCCCCGAGCTGCGGGCCGCCCTCGCCGAGCGGCTCACCCGGCAGCGCGGCGTCGCCTGCCACGCCGACGAGGTGGTGGTCACCGCCGGGACCACCGACGGTCTCCGGCACCTCCTCGCGGTCCTCCCGCCCGGCCCCGTGGGCGTCGAGGACCCCGGCTACCGCGCCGCCGTCGCGACCGTGCGGCACGCGCACCGCGAGGTCGTCGACCTGCCGGCCGCCTCGCCGCCCGACGACCTGACCGGGCTCGCGGCGGCGTACGTCACCCCGGCCCACCAGCACCCGCTCGGCCGGGTGATGTCGGCACCGGAACGGGTGGCGCTGCTCCGCGCCGCGCAGGCGGCCGGGGCCGTCGTGGTCGAGGACGACTACGACAGCGAGTTCCGCTGGGACGTCGCCCCGGTCCCGGCCCTGGCCGCCCTCGACCGGAGCCGGGTCGCCTACCTCGGCACCGCGTCGAAGTCGGTGGCCCCGAGCCTGCGGCTGGGCTGGCTGGTGGCACCGCCGGCGCTGCACGAGGCCCTGTGCCGTGACCGCGAGACCCGTCACGACGCGGTGTCCTGGCCGGTCCAGCGGGCCCTGCTCGTCCTGCTGCGCGACGGCTACGTCGACAAGGTCGTCCGGTCGGCCCGCAGGGCCTACGCCGAGCGGGCACCCCGCGTGGCCGCCGTGCTGGCGGCCCACGCCGAGCCGGCCGGGCCGAGCGCCGGCATGTACTCGACGTGGCTGCTCGACGGCGACCGCGCCCTGGCCGCGCACCGGGCCGCCCGGGAGGCGGGGTTCGACGTGCCGCTGCTCGCCGACTACGCCCGGTCCTCGGGCCTGACCGGGCTCGTCGTCGGCTTCGGCGGCGTCAGCGACGCCGAGCTCGACCGGGCCCTGGTCGCGCTGGACCGTGGCCTGCGCGGGTCAGCGGGCCGATCAGCACACCGGCGCTGAGTCGTCCGCCCGAGCGTGCGTCCTGGCTCACGCCGGGGCGGACGACCCGTCGGCCCCGCCCTGCTCGGCGTCGAAGCGCGCGTAGGCCTCGGCCCGCTCGCGCTCGATCTTGCGGCCGAGGTAGTCGGCAGTGCCCCACAGCAGCGCGAACATCGCCCCGAGGAAGAACATGGTGGTGACCAGGAAGCCCAGCCCGACGGCCGCCACCTGCACGGCCCAGCCCAGGTCGTAGCCGCGGCGGGTGCGCAGCATCCCGGCGGCCAGGACGCACACCACGGCGAGGCCGAGACCGACCGAGATCGCGACGGCGGGGCGCACGTCGGAGATCGCGATCGCGACCGGCGCGGTGAGGGCCAGGATGACGGCCTCGAGGCTGAGGACGGCGGCGCACATGGCCCGCCGCGGGGAACGGTCGCGGTCGCTCACGAGCCCGCCCCGGGGGCGCTGCGCTCCGGCCGGGCCAGCAGGGTGCGGGCCTCGCCCACGGTGACGACCGACCCCGTGACCAGCACGGCCCCCGAGCCCATCGAGCTGACCGCCTCGCCCGCCTCGGCCAGCGCGGCCGCGGCGTCGATGGCGTCGGCGAGCCGGGGCTCGACGGTGACCCGGTCCTCGCCGAAGACCTCGATCGCGGTGCGGGCCAGCTCGGCGGCCGGCATCGCCCGGTCGGTGGAGTTCTGGGTGACGACCACGTGGGCCAGGTGCGGCTCGAAGACCGCGAGCAGGCCCTCGGCGTCCTTGTCGCCCATCACGCCAATGACGCCGATGAGCGGCGAGAGCTGAAAGGAGTCCTCGAGCGCGGCGGCGGTCGCCTCGGCGCCGTGGGGGTTGTGGGCGGCGTCGAGCACGATGGTCGGGCTGCGGCGGATGACCTCGAGCCGGCCCGGCGAGGTGACCTGCGCGAAGGCCTCGCGCACGACGTCGTCGCCCAGCGGCGAGTCGCCGACGAACGCCTCGACAGCCGCCAGGGCGACCGCGGCGTTCTGGGCCTGGTGGGCCCCGAAGAGCGGGATGAAGACGTCGTCGTAGCGGGCTCGCAGACCCTGCAGCGACACGACCTGTCCCCCGACGGCCGGCTGGCGCGCGGCGACGGAGAAGTCGACGCCCTCGACGACCAGGCGCGCCCCGACCTCGGCGGCACGCTCGCCGATGACCGCAGCGACGTCGGGGGTCTGCTCGGCGACGACCACGGTCGCACCGGGCTTGATGATGCCGACCTTCTCGCGGGCGATCTCGGTCACCGTCTCGCCGAGGTAGCGGGCGTGGTCGAGGGCGACCGGCAGCAGCACCGCCACGTCGCCGTCGATCACGTTGGTGGCGTCCCACGAGCCGCCCATGCCGACCTCGACGACGGCCACGTCGACCGGGGCGTCGGAGAACGCGGCGTACGCCATGGCGACGACGGTCTCGAAGAAGCTCAGGGGATGGGGCTGGTCGGCGTCGACCAGCGCGATGTAGGGGGCGACGTCGTTGAAGGCCCGCACGAAGGCCTCGTCGTCGAGCTGCTCGCCGTCGATGCTGATGCGCTCGGTCATCTTCTGCACGTGGGGCGAGGTGAAGCGCCCGGTGCGCAGGTCGAGCGCGCGCAGCAGGGTGTCGATCATCCGCGAGGTCGACGTCTTGCCGTTGGTGCCGGTCAGGTGGATCGAGCGGAACGTCGACTGCGGGTCGCCGAGCAGCTCGCAGAACGCGCGGATCCGGTCGAGCGAGGGCTCCAGGCGTGTCTCGGGCCAGCGGGACAGAAGGGCGTCCTCGACCTCGTCGAACGTCTCGGCCAGGCGCGGGGTCCGGGGGTCGTGGTCATCAGCGGCGGTGGTCATCTCCCCCCGAGTCTAGGGATCCGCCGTACACCCGATCGAGTCGGACGCTTCCACCGGACGAGAACACGTTCTAGGTTGCTCCTCATGAAGACCTTGGCGGCCGTCGTCCACGAGCAGGGTGCGGAGTTCGTGCTGGAGGAGGTCGACCTCGACGAGCCGCGCGCCGACGAGGTGCTGGTGCGGATGGTCGCCACCGGCCTGTGCCACACCGATCTCTCGCTGCGCGACTCGCTGCCGGCCGAGATGTTCCCCCGGGTCTTCGGCCACGAGGGGGCCGGCGTCGTCGAGCAGGTCGGCGCCGACGTGACCGGCATCGCGGTCGGCGACCACGTGCTGCTCAGCTTCCGGTCGTGCCGCGACTGCGGCCCGTGCCGCGAGGGCGCGGTCGGCTACTGCGACAACGCGCTGGTGCTCAACTACATGGGCTTCCGCATGGACGGCTCGACCACCCACCACCTTGCCGACGACGCTCCTCTCTACGGCTCCTTCTTCGGCCAGTCGAGCCTGGCGCAGCACGCGATCGCCTACGCCGACAACTGCGTCGTCGTCGACCCGTCGCTCGACCTGACCCTGCTGGCGCCCTACGGCTGCGGCTTCCAGACCGGGGCCGGCACGGTCCTCAACGTCTTCGACCCGACCCCCGAGCAGAGCATCGTCGTCTTCGGCGCGGGTGCGGTCGGCCTCGCCGCGATCGTCGCGGCCCGTGCCGCCGGGGTCACCACCGTCGTCGCTGTCGACCTGCTCGACTCCCGGCTCGAGGCCGCCGAGCGGTTCGGCGCCCTGCGCGTCAACCCTGCCTACCTCGGCGAGCAGTCCGTGCCCGACCGGGTCAAGGAGCTGACCGGGGGCGGGGCGGCGTACGCCGTCGACACCACGGGCGTCTCGGTGGCCGTGAAGCAGGCCCAGCTCTCGTTGCGCCCGCGCGGCATCCTGGTGGCGCTCGGCCTGGGCGCCGAGGAGTACGCCGTCGACGCGATCGACCTGCTCCAGAACGGCAAGGTGGTCCGGTCCTCGATCGAGGGCGACTCCGACCCGCTCGAGATGATCCCGCGGCTGCTGGCGATGCGCGCCGACGGCCGGTTCGACGTCGACCACCTGGTCACGACCTATCCCCACACCCAGATCAACCAGGCGGTCCTCGACGTCCTGGCCGGCACCGTGGTCAAGGCCGTCCTGCTCTGGTGAGCGTGCCTCAGGCCCTCGAGTGCCGCTCGAGGAACGCGGTGGCCCGCACGAAGATCTGCTCCTGGGCGCGCCGGGTCAGCAGGGAGTGGTCGTAGACGTCGTCCTCCTCCAAGCGCAGACGCCCGCGCCGCTGGTCCCACCAGCGCACCGGCCACCAGGCCGCGACCTCGGTGAAGTGCTTGCCGTCGTCGTGGCACACCACGAGCTCGACGGTGGTGCCGCGGCGCAGCACCCGGTGCACGATGCGGTACGGCGCCCGCCAGGCCGCCAGCTGGCGCCAGATCCGCCACCAGCCGCTGGCCACGACCGGATGGACGTCGCGCACGCGGAAGAGCAGCGCCGGCGGCACCACGGCGGCCCGGCGCACCTCGCGGGCGGCCAGGTCGACCGGGACCTCCCACAGGGTCAGCCGGGGGTTGATCGCGAAGACGGCGTCGACCTCGGCCGCGAGCGCGGCCTCGAACGCGGTGTAGGCACCCGAGCACAGGGCCACGAAGACGACCCGTGAGCCGTCGGCGCGCAGGGCGGTCATCAGGTCGCTCATGTCGGCGACCCACTCGGGCGCGAAGGTGGTGTCCTCGCGCTCGCCGGGGCGGGTGGGGCTGTCGCCGATGCCGCTGTGGTCGACGCGCACGCAGCGGTGTCCCTGGGCGGCCCAGGCCCGGGCGAACTCCACCCACCGGCGGCCGGGGCCGATGTGGTGCTCGGCGGCGACGTTGGGCATCACGACCCAGGGCCGGTCGGCGGCCGAGCCGTCGGCGGGCTCGACGACCACCCCGGCCAGGCCGACCTCGCCCAGGGTCACTGCGCGCTCGCGCACCGCGACGGCGGGCCCGCCCTCGGGAGGTACGGCGGGCAGCACGACGCCGGGGTCGGCGCGGCCGACCAGCGCGGGCAGGTCGGCGGGGAGGTCGAGGCGGTAGGGCTCGGCGGGCGCCGCGGCGGCCAGCCAGTCGACGATGTCGGCCACGGCGCGCAGCGGGACCTGCCCGTCGCTGGGCTTGAGGTCGAGCAGCAGGTGCTGGTCGTGGGCGGTGCTGGCGGTGAGCGCGTCGCCCTCGAGCGCCAGCCGGTCGACCAGGGACGGCGGCACCGGACGGTCGTCACGCAGCAGGAGCAGCACCCGCGCGGCGAGCGGCCGGTCGCGGGGCAGCCGGGTCAGGTCGAGGCCGCGCAGCGCGGTGGCCGTCGCGGCGTCGTACTGGAAGCCGGGCGTGTGGCGCAGGCCGTCGTCCTCGGGCGCGGCGTCGTCGCCGAAGGCGTGCAGGGCCTCGCTCTCGCGCAGGAAGAGCCGGCCGCTGACACAGGGGTCCCACAGCACCAGGCTGCTCCAGCGCAGGTCCGTCGACTGGACCGGGGCCGAGGCGGCCAGGGTCGCACCCAGCCGCATGCCGACCGCCGCGACGTCGTGCACCCCGAGCCCGCGCAGGTGGTCGTGGGCCGCGACGACCCCGGCCAGCCAGGCCTCGACCCGGTCGGGGTCGGCCATGGCGCCGGCGGAGTCGCCGGTGCCGTCGTAGTCGAAGCGCAGCGCGACGAACCCGCGCTCGGCCAGCGACTCGGCCAGGCGGCGGTAGGTGCGGTGCGCCGAGCGGCCCTCCTCGCCCATCGGCGGGCACAGCACGACGCCGCCCACGACCTCGACCGGCCCGTCCGGGGCTCCGGAGCCGGCAGGCACCGACAGCCACCCGGCCAGCGGCCGGTCCGGGTCGCCGAACCAGATCCGCAGGTGGGCGGTCTCGCTGCGGGTGAGCGTCAGCACCCCAGGGCCGCCCTCACGTCGGCCGGCCACGCGGCGAGGTCGAGCCCGTGGGCGGCGTACAGGGCCAGGGTGGTGCGCTCGAGGCCGAAGGCCATGCAGGCGCCGTGGGCCGGCTGCCCGTCGCCCGTGGTCAGGGAGAAGGTGCGCCCGAAGTGGTCCTGCTGGTAGTTGGCCGAGGCGATCGCGGTGCCGGTGGCGTCGGTGATGTCGACGACGAACTCGTACTTGAGCGCAGCCTCGACCTGCCCGGCGACGAGCATCCGCCCGGCGCGGCCGAAGAACGGGTCGTGGGCGACCTCGACGCGCGGGCGCAGGCCGAGGCCCTCGAGCACGGCCAGGGCGCGCGGCATCCAGGAGTCGCGGTGCCCCAGCGCCTGCTCGGGGGTGCCGACGAGCACGAACTCGTACATCCGGAACGACTGCAGACGCGTCGGGTCGGGCCCGGACTCGTGGCGGAAGACGAAGCCGCAGATCTCGGCCCGGCTGGCCTCGTCGGGGATCTGCGCCGGGAGCGTGGCGTAGAGGCTGTGGCAGCCCGCGGAGCTGAGCACGATCTCGGCCGGCTCGAGGTGCTGGGTCCAGTCGCAGCCCTGCTCGAGGTCGCCGAGCAGCGCCTTGTGCTCGGCGTCGGAGCCGCGGAAGACGTCGACCGAGCCGACCAGGTCGGGGAACGACGCGACGTAGTCGGTGCGCAGGAACTCCGCGCGCGGCAGCACCGGCGGGAACCACCGACGCGGCGCGTCGTGGTCGACGCGCTGGGACCCGAGGTGGCGCTGCAGGCCCTGCAGCACGTCCTCGAACTCGCCCGAGAGCTGGTAGACGCCATCGACGGCGCTCGCGACCAGCAGGCCGGCGTCGAGGACGGCGGTCCGGAAGTCGTCCGGGGCGGCGTACGGCGCGCTCACCGCTGCCGCTGCACGAGCGCGAGCTGGGCGGTGTTGCCGGCGATGCGGTCGTTGTTGACCATCACGGCCGCGCCGTGGGCGTCGCGCAGCAGGCGACCGAGCGTGAACTCGGTGTCCTCGCGGTAGCCGGCGATGCCGCACACGAGCATGGCCCGGTTGACGATCTCGACGACCTGGGTCGAGGCCATCACCTTGAGCATGTTCATCCCGATCGCGAAGTCGAGACCGGCGGTGGCCTCGGGGTCGTCGGCGATCGCGAGGTAGCGCGTCATCTGCGACTCGACGGTCGCCGCGAGCTGCTGGCGGGCCGCGATCAGGTCGGGCAGGCGGGCCGCGCCGGGCGGCGTCGTGCCGAGCTGCTTGCGGGCGGCCTTCTGCACGAACCGCTGCGCCCGCCACGAGGCCTCCTCGGCCATCCCGAGCCACAACGAGGCCCACAGCAGGTGGGAGACGGGGACCATCGTGTGCGACGAGACGACGGCGAACGGCACCTGGCACACGAGGTCGGCCGGGCCGGTCGCGACCAGGGTGAAGCCGCGCGAGCAGGTGCCGCGGAAGCCGAGGGTGTTCCACTCCGAGATCGGCGTGGTCGAGATGTGCTCGCGCTCGCACACGACCATCACCTGGTCGCTCGCGGCGCTGTCGGCGTCACGACGCGCCGTGGCGAGCACCACGTCGGCGTGCTCGCCGTAGGAGATCACGGGGGCCTGCTTGGTGAGCTCGAACCGGTCGCCCTCGAGGACGACGTGGCACAGCGAGCTGCGCGTGTCGCCGCCGATGCCGACCTCGGTGGTCGCCGAGGCGACCAGCAGCTGCTCGACGGCGATCCGCCGGGTGAACGCGGTCAGGGCCGGGGTGTCGGCGTGGCGCACCAGGCAGGCGACCTGGATGTGGTGCATCGCCAGCACCATCGCGGTCGAGGCGCAGGCCCGGGCGAGCTCGCGCACCACCACCGCGGCCTGCTCGACGTCGTGGCCGAGCCCACCGAGCTCGCGGGGCACCATCGCCCCGAGCAGCCCGGCGCCGCGCAGGGCGTCGATGCCCTCGTGCGGGAAGCGTCCGTCGCGGTCGACCTCGGCGGCGTACGGCGCGACGTGGTCGGCCGCGATCGTGCGGGCCAGCGCGCGCAGGTCGTCGAGGTCGGGCAGGTCGGCGGCGTAGGCAGTGGTCGTCGCGCCGGTCGTCGCGTCGGTCGGCCCCTCGGTGAGGGCGGTCATGACGTCGCGCCGAGCTCGGCGAGGGCGGCGGCGATGGCGTCGACCGAGGAGAAGGTGGTGCGGGTCAGCATCCGCTGCGGGAACTCGACGTCCCACTCGTCCTCGCAGGCCAGCATCACGGTGACCGAGGCGTGGGAGGTCATCCCGGCGGCGTAGAGGTCGTCGGAGGAGTCGAGCGCGTCGACGTCCTTGGTGAGGTGGGCGTGCAGGCGCAGCACGTCGCGGATGCGGGCCTGCGTCGTCGTGGTCTCGGTGCTCATCGGTGCTCTTCCCCCTGGTGATGGCGGTCGTCGTGCTCGTCGTTCTCGTCGTGGTCGTGGTGGCGGGTCAGGGCGACGGCGACCGCGAAGGCGGTCGTCGCGTCGTGGCTGAGGCTGACGTCGATGGGGCCCGTACCCGTTCGCCGGGCGATCCAGGCGGCCCGACCGTGCAGCCGCACGCGCGGACGGCCCCCGCCGCCGGTCACCTCGACCTCGCGCGGGTCGACCCCGTCGGCGGTGCCCAGCAGCTTGAGCACCGCCTCCTTGGCCGCGAACCGGGCCGCCAGCGACGGCGCGCCACCGACGCGGCAGTCGCGTTGCTCGGCGTCGGTGTAGACGCGGTCGAGGTAGCGGGCCCCGAAGTCGGCCACGGCCCGGTCGACGTGGTCGATGCGCTGCAGGTCGCACCCGATGCGCGGTAGCGCGGGTGTCGAGGACCGGGAGAGGACGTCACGGCCGGCTTCACCAGACACGTTGCGTCCTGGTCGTCGGGAGCCTGGGCTCGGGGAGGGACGGCACGACCGTATTACACGGAGCGGTCCGGCGTGGTGATACCGCTTTTCGGCGCCCGGGCCCGCCTCCCTAGGATTCGGTCATGACCGAGATCACCGAGCAGCCCACGGACACGACGAGCACGCCGCCCCGCGCGCTCGTCGTACCCGACAAGGCTGCGCTGGAGGGTCTCGAGGAGAAGTGGTCGGCGGCCTGGAAGGCCGACGACACCTACGCCTTCGACCGCACCCGGTCGCGCGAGGACGTCTACTCGATCGACACCCCGCCGCCGACGGTGAGCGGCAGCCTGCACGTCGGGCACGTCTTCTCCTACACCCACACCGACCTGATCGCCCGCTACCAGCGGATGCGCGGCAAGGCCGTGTTCTACCCCATGGGCTGGGACGACAACGGGCTGCCCACCGAGCGCCGGGTGCAGAACTACTTCGGGGTGCGCTGCGACCCGTCGCTGCCCTACGACCCCGACTTCACCCCGCCGGAGAAGCCCGACGCCAAGAAGCAGGTGCCGGTCAGCCGGCCCAACTTCGTCGAGCTCTGCGAGCAGCTGGCCGTCGAGGACGAGAAGGTCTTCGAGTCGCTGTGGCGCACCCTGGGCCTGTCGGTCGACTGGTCGCAGACCTACACGACCATCGGCGAGCGCGCCCAGACGGTCAGCCAGCGCGCGTTCCTGCGCAACTTCGCGCGCGGCGAGGCCTACCTGCAGGAGGCGCCGACCGTCTGGGACGTCACCGACCAGACCGCGGTCGCGCAGGCCGAGATCGAGGCCCGCGAGTACGCCGGCCACTACCACCGGGTCTCGTTCCACGGCGCCGACGGGGCGGCTCACCACATCGAGACGACCCGCCCCGAGCTGATCCCCAGCGTGGTCGCCCTCATCGCCCACCCCGACGACGAGCGCTACCAGGGCCTGTTCGGCACCACCGCCACGAGCCCCGTCTTCGGCGTCGAGGTCCCGATCGTCGCCCACCCGGGCGCCGAGATGGACAAGGGCTCCGGCCTGGTCATGTGCTGCACGTTCGGCGACCTGACCGACGTCATGTGGTGGCGCGAGCTCAACCTGCCCGTCCGCACGGTCGTGGGCCGCGACGGGCGGCTGCTGCGCGAGACGCCCGAGTGGCTGGCCGGCGAGGCCGCCGCGGCGGCGTACCAGCAGCTGGCCGGCAAGACGACCTTCTCGGCGCGCGAGGCCATGGTCGGGCTGCTGCGCGAGAGCGGCGACCTCGACGGCGACCCCAAGCCCACCACCCGGATGGCCAACTTCTACGAGCGCGGTGACAAGCCGCTCGAGATCGTCGCGACCCGCCAGTGGTACATCCGCAACGGCGGCCGTGACGAGGCGCTGCGCACCGAGCTGATCGACCGCGGCGCCGAGGTCACCTGGCTGCCCGCCCACATGAAGCACCGCTACGACAACTGGGTCGGCGGCCTCAACGGCGACTGGCTGATCTCGCGCCAGCGCTTCTTCGGCATCCCCTTCCCCGTCTGGTACCCCCTTGACGCCGACGGCGAGCCCGACTACGACCACCCGCTGACCGCCAGCGAGGCCGAGCTGCCGGTCGACCCCTCGACCGACGCCCCGCGCGGCTACACCGAGGACCAGCGCGGCAAGCCCGGCGGCTTCCTGGGCGACCCCGACGTGATGGACACCTGGGCGACGTCGTCACTGACCCCCCACATCGCCGGTCGCTGGGCCACCGACGACGACTTCTTCGCGCGGGTCTTCCCGATGGACCTGTGTACGCAGGCCCACGAGATCATCCGCACCTGGCTGTTCTCGCGCGTGGTCCGCTCCCACTTCGAGAACGGCGTCACGCCGTGGACCCACGCGATGCTCTCGGGCTGGATCCTCGACCCCGACCGCAAGAAGATGTCGAAGTCCAAGGGCAACGTCGTCGTCCCGACCGAGATCCTCGACAAGTTCGGCGCCGACGCCGTCCGCTGGCGTGCCGCGACCGTGCGCCCGGGCATGGACTCGCCGTTCGACGAGTCGCAGATGAAGGTCGGCCGCCGACTGGCGATGAAGGTCCTCAACGCCTCCAAGTTCGTGCTGGGCAACATCGGCGGCACCGACATCGACCCGGTCCGCGTGACCGAGCCGATCGACTGCGCCCTCCTGGCGCGCCTGGCCCAGGTCGTCACCCGCGCCACCGACGCGTTCGACGCCTACGACTACGCGACCGCGCTCGAGAGCACTGAGAAGCTCTTCTGGGAGTTCTGCGACGACTACCTCGAGCTGGTCAAGGAGCGCGCGTACGCCGCCGAGCCGTCCTCGCCGCGCGAGTCGGCGCGCGCGACCCTGTCGATCGCGCTGCACCTGCAGCTGCGCCTGCTCGCGCCGTTCCTGCCCTACGTGACCGAGGAGGTCTGGTCGTGGTGGCAGGAGGGCTCGATCCACCGCGCCGCGTGGCCGGTCACGACCGAGCTCGGCTCCGCCGCCGCCTCCGACCCGGCCATGGTCGACCACGTCGCCGCCGCCCTGGCCGGCATCCGCGGGGCGAAGTCGCAGGCCAAGGTCGGCATGAAGGCCCAGCTCTCCCGCGTCGAGATCAGCGCCACCGAGCCCGTCCTGGCCGCCGTCCGGCAGGCCGAGCCCGACCTGCGCGCCGTCGGCAGGATCACCGGCGACCTGGTCTACACCCCCGTCGGGTCCGGCGAGCTCTCCGTGGCCGCCGAGCTCGCCCCCACCGACTCCTGACGCCGACCCGTCGCGAAAACGCGACGGGTCGATGCTCCCCGCCGTCGACCCGTCGCGTCTACGCGACGGGTCGACGGGATCGGGCACGGTGGAGGTTCCACGTCGCCTGCAGACGAGGGACGAGGTCCTGGCGCGGGCCGAGCACGTGGTGCTTGCGCGCCACGACCAGGGTCCAGCGGCGCTCCTCGCGCAGCCACTCCAGACGCGCCTCGTCGTGATCCTCCTGCGCCTCGCCGTGCCACTCCTCGCCGAAGTACTCGAGGCCGAACCGGTCCTCGGGCAGGCCGATGTCGACGGCGCACCACCCACCGTCCGGTGCCACCTCCACGACCTGGCACTCCGGCCTCGGGAGACCGGCGTCGTGCCAGCGGAGCCGACTGGTGCTCTCCATCGCCGACTGTGACCGGTGGTCGACCAGCGGCGCCAGGGTCCGGGCCTGGACGACGTGGCGGTAGCCCTTGAACCGGAGCAGCTCGCTGACCAGCTCGTCGACCGTGAACTGTTGGAGCGCGGCCAACGCGTCGGCCGCCGCCAACGCCTGGTCGCGGTGCAGCAGCCGGAGCACGTCACAGGCCGTGCGTAGCGGGGTCGTCACGCGCAGCCCGCCGAGCTCGACGACGTCCTGCCCCGCCAGCTGCCGCTCCCCACTGCGGGCCAGCTCGTTGCGCAGGCGGCGGCCGGGTGGGGCGAACACCGATACCTTCGGCACCTCGAGGTGGTCGCCGGGGGCCAGGGCCATCGCCGCACCCCACAACCACGCGGCGGTCCGGTCGGTGACGACGCAGTCGGCGGGTACGACGAGCCGGAGGATGGCGACCCGCAGCTCGAGCGTGTCCTTCAGCCCGGCCGCGTGGAAGGTGCCCTTGAGCCGGCTCACGATCATGCCGGACCTGATGAGCAGGCGGCGGTGGTGGGTGTTGACACCCCGTCGATCGGCCTCGGCCGCGGTGTAGGGCCGGTCGGCGGGGAGCCTGGCGGCGAGGTCGAGGATGCCTTGGGGAGTCAGTGGTCTGGCCATGACGGCAGGCTGCCGCCGATCCCCCGGGCCCGCATCTGGCTATCCACAGACCCTCCCCCGTCATCCACAGGAAGAGGTCGACCCGTCGCGTCTACGCGACGGGTCGACAGGGATGGGCGCTGACCCGTCGCGTAGACGCGACGGGTCAGCGGGTGGCGACCAGGGTGGCGAACACGAGGAAGACCCCGATGAACGCGCCGATCGCGACGCCTTGACTACGGCTCATCCGAGTCCGCCTTCCGTGCCCGAGAGGGACCTGACCGTCCTGCAGGGGACAGTGTGCACGCACGACGGCACCACACCGGACGGCGGGTCGTCGGCGTGGTCGCGACCACGGGTCACCGGTCGGGTCAGGCCGACTTCTTCTTCTTGGCCTCGGGCTCGCGCAGGACGAGCTCGGGGGTGTCCTCGCCGAGCACGACCTTGTCGCTGATGATCACCTTGGCGACGTCGCCGCGGGAGGGGACGTCGTACATCACGTAGAGGAGGACCTCCTCGATGATGGCGCGCAGGCCACGGGCGCCGGTGCCCCGCTCGAGGGCCTTGTCGGCGATCGACTGGATCGCCTCGTCGGTGAACTCGAGGTCGACACCGTCGAGCTCGAAGAGCTTGCGGTACTGCTTGGTCAGGGCGTTGCGCGGCTCGGTGAGGATCTGGACCAGCGCGGCCTGGTCGAGCTTGGTGACGCTCGCGATCAGCGGCAGCCGGCCGATGAACTCGGGGATCAGGCCGAACTTGGTGAGGTCCTCGGGGCGGACCAGGGCCAGCAGGTCCTCCTGGGCCTTCTCCTCGGCACCGCGCACCTCGGCGGTGAAGCCGAGGGTCTTCTTGCCGACGCGCTGCTCGATGATGTGCTCGAGCCCGGCGAAGGCGCCGCCCACCACGAACAGGATGTTGGTGGTGTCGATCTGGATGAACTCCTGGTGGGGGTGCTTGCGACCGCCCTGGGGCGGCACCGAGGCGGTCGTGCCCTCGATGATCTTGAGCAGCGCCTGCTGCACGCCCTCGCCGGAGACGTCGCGCGTGATCGAGGGGTTCTCGGCCTTGCGGGCCACCTTGTCGATCTCGTCGATGTAGATGATGCCGGTCTCGGCCTTCTTGACGTCGTAGTCGGCGGCCTGGATGAGCTTGAGGAGGATGTTCTCGACGTCCTCACCGACGTAGCCGGCCTCGGTCAGCGCGGTGGCGTCGGCGATCGCGAACGGCACGTTGAGCATGCGGGCCAGGGTCTGGGCGAGGTAGGTCTTGCCGCAGCCGGTGGGGCCGATGACCAGGATGTTGGACTTGGCGACCTCGACGACCTCGTCCTTGGAGTGCTTGCCCGACTGGGGCTGCAGACCGGCCTGGACGCGCTTGTAGTGGTTGTAGACCGCGACGGCCAGGGACTTCTTGGCCTGCTCCTGCCCGATGACGTAGGAGTTGAGGAACTCGAAGATCTCCTTGGGCTTGGGCAGCTCGTCGAGGCTGACCTCGGTGCCCTCGCTCAGCTCCTCCTCGATGATCTCGTTGCACAGGTCGATGCACTCGTCGCAGATGTAGACGCCGGGGCCGGCGATGAGCTTCTTGACCTGCTTCTGGCTCTTGCCGCAGAAGGAGCACTTCAGCAGGTCGCCTCCGTCACCGATGCGTGCCACGGGCGGGTCCTCCTGGGTTGACGAGTGTCGAGCGGGTGTCGATCACGTGGGGGTGGAGCAGACGTGCGGGAACTGTGCGGGAACTGTCCGACGGTACCCCGTGCCGCCCCCCGCGGGGGGCGGACACGGCGATCCGTCGTGGGGAGCCTCAGGCGAGGGCGGGTGTCTTCAGCGACTCGAGGACCGAGTCGATCAGGCCGTACTCGACGGCCTGCTCGGCGGTGAGGATCTTGTCGCGCTCGATGTCGCGGCTGACCTCCTCGATGGCCTTGCCGCTGTGGTCGCTGATCATCTTCTCGAGCAGGTCGCGCATCCGCAGGATCTCGTTGGCCTGGATCTCGATGTCGGAGGTCTGGCCGAACGTGCCCTCGGTGTAGGGCTGGTGGATCAGGATGCGGCTGTTGGGCAGCGCCAGGCGCTTGCCCGGGGTGCCGGCGGCGAGCAGGATCGCGGCGGCCGAGGCCGCCTGGCCCAGGCAGACGGTCTGCACGTCGGGCTTGATGAAGCGCATCGTGTCGTAGATCGCCGTCAGCGCGGTGAAGGAGCCACCGGGGCTGTTGATGTAGATGCTGATGTCCTGGTCGGGGTTCATCGACTGCAGGCACAGCAGCTGTGCGATGACGGCGTTGGCGACGTCGTCGGAGATCGGCGTGCCGAGGTAGATGATGCGCTCCTCGAACAGCTTGCCGTAGGGGTCGATGCGGCGGAAGCCGTAGGAGGTGCGCTCTTCCCACTGCGGGATGTAGTAGTTCATCGCCTGTTCCTCAGTCCTTCTGGCGCGCGGGGCGCCCCTCGTCGGCTGCTTCGCGGGCGTTCTTGACGACCTGGTCGACCAGGCCGTACTCGAGGGCCTGCTCGGCGGTGAACCAGCGGTCGCGGTCGGCGTCGGCGATGACCTGCTCGACCGACTGACCGGTGTGCTCGGCGATGAGGTCGAGCAGCACCTTCTTGATGTGCAGCGACTGCTGGGCCTGGATCTTGATGTCGGAGGCCGAGCCGCCCATGCCGGACGACGGCTGGTGCATCATGATCCGCGCGTGCGGCAGGGCGTAGCGCTTGCCCTTGGTGCCGGCGCACAGCAGGAACTGCCCCATCGACGCGGCCAGGCCCATGCCCACGGTCGCGACGTCGTTGGGGATGTAGTTCATCGTGTCGTAGATCGCCATGCCGGCGTCGACGGAGCCGCCGGGGCTGTTGATGTGGAGGAAGATGTCGGCCTCGGGGTCCTCCGCGGAGAGCAGCAGGAGCTGGGCGCAGATCGCGTTGGCGTTCTGGTCACGGACCTCGGAGCCCAGGAACACGATGCGCTCACGCAGCAGGCGCTGGTAGATGTGGTCGTCGAGCACGTTGAGCCCGCCGCCGCCACCCATCAGGTGGTCTGTGCGGTGTTGGTCAGGGTTGGGGTTCACGTCGCCGACCCTAGCCCGCGGCGGGGACACAACCACGTGACATCGGGTGGTGTTCGCCATCAGCAGACAGACCGCCGCTCGCACCTGCCCTGCGCCCGTGACCCCGACCCTCCCGGCTCGTTGTGCCCGTCGTCACAGCCACCGTCTCGAGGAGCACCATGCGTCGCCGGCGCCCCATCCCGTTCATCGCCGCCCTGGCCGCGCTCGCCGCCGGGCTGACCCTGGTCGGCCCCGCACCGGACCTCGCCGCCGCGGCCGCCGGCGACGGCCCGCGCCCCGGCGGTGCGCGGCGCGCCGCCGCGCCACCGGAGGTGCGCAACATCCTGCCGCCGGGCTCCCACGGCAACGCGACGGCCCTCGACGTGGCCGCCCTCGGCGGGAGCACGACGGCGACCGGCGACTCCCCCGCCCACTTCGCCGACCAGCTCGAGATCTACGACGCCCTGACGACCAAGGACCCGGCGACGCTCGACGCCGGCGACCTCGACGACCTCTACAAGGACGCCGGCTTCACCCCGATCGACCCCGAGAGCACCTCGTCCCCGCGCCCGGGCCTGACGATCGTCCGCGACCGGTACGGCGTCCCCTTCATCGAGGGCGCGACCTTCGCCGACGTCGAGTACGGCGCCGGGTACGCCGCCGTCGAGGACCGGATGTTCCTCATGGACGTCCTGCGCCACACCGGTCAGGCCCGCCTGGCCGAGTTCGTCGGGGACACCCCCGCCAACCTCGCGATGGACCAGGGCCAGCTGCGCTCGGCCTATTACACCGAGGCCGAGGCGTCCGCGCAGGTCGCGAAGGCCGCCCGACGCGCCGGCGCCGGTGGGGCCCGGCTGATCACCGCCGTCGACTCCTTCGTCGAGGGCATCAACGCCGCCCAGCAGGCGCTCTGCCCGGTGGTCGTCGCCCCGACCTGCCCGGTCGAGTACGCCGCGCTGCAGAAGCAGGTCGAGCCCTGGACCCGCGCCGACGTCGTCTACGTCGCCTCGCTCGTCGGGGGCATCTTCGGCCGGGGTGGTGGCGCCGAGGCGTCCAACGCCGCGTGGCTCAAGGCCCTGACCGCCAAGTTCGGTCGCGCCGAGGCGCGCCGGGTGTACGACGACCTGCGCGCCAAGAACGACCCCTCGGCCCCCACGACCTCGAGCACCCCGCAGCCGTTCCAGACCGGCGGCCTGCGACCCGGCCTGCCGGGGGTCGCCCTGCCCGACACCGGCGGCGCCACCGCCCCGGGCACCGGGGCGATGCTGCGCGGCACCGCCGGCCGCAGCCGGCCCGCGCCCACGACGCTGGAGCAGACCCCGGGCGGCACCATCGACCTGCCCGACGGCACCACGATCGACCTCGCGCTCGAGCGCCACGGCATGAGCAACGCGCTGCTGGTCACCGGCAAGCAGAGCACCACCGGTCGCCCGCTGGCCGTCTTCGGGCCGCAGACCGGCTACTACGCCCCGCAGCTGCTCGTCGAGCAGGTGCTCGACGGGCCCGGCATCCGCGCCCGCGGCGTCGCCTTCGCCGGCACCAACCTCTTCGTCCAGCTCGGCCGCGGCCTCGACTACGCCTGGTCGGCGACGAGCTCGGGCAGCGACAACGTCGACACGGTGGTCGAGCGCCTCTGCGTGCCCGGGGGCGGCCGCGCGACGGTCCGCTCGACCGGCTACCGCGTCGGGTCGCGCTGCGTGCCGATGAAGCAGTCGACCCACACCGAGACGACCACGCCCAACGCGACGTCGCCCACCCTGCCGCGCACCTACGAGTTCCTGGTGCTGCGCACCCGCCACGGCATCGTGCAGACCCGGACCACCGTGGGCGGCAGGCCCGTGGCGATCGTCGCGCAGCGCTCGACGTACGGCCACGAGGTCGACTCGGTCATCGGGTTCTCGCAGTTCAACGACCCCGGCTACGTCAAGGACGCCGCCACCTTCCAGGAGGCGGCCAGCCACATCGACTTCTCCTTCAACTGGTTCTACGCCGACGACCGCGACATCTCCTACTACTCCTCGGGGCTGCTGCCGGTGCGCGCACCGGGGGTCGAGCCCGACCTGCCGCGGTGGGGCGACGCGACCTACGACTGGCGGCGCTACCTGCGCTTCGACGAGCACCCGCGCGAGACCAACCCGGCCCGGGGCTACCTCGTGAGCTGGAACAACAAGCAGGCACCGGGCTTCGCCGCCGAGGACGGCAACTGGAGCTACGGCTCGGTCTACCGCTCGCTCGCGCTCGAGAAGCGGCTGCGGGCCCGCATCGACGGGACCGGACGCATCGACCTGCCCGGGATGGTCGGGGTGATGTCGGGCGCGGCCACCGCCGACGTGCGCGCCGCCGAGACGCTGCCCTGGCTCCTAGCGGTCATCGGCGACGACCCGCGCACGGCCCGGGCGCGCGGGCTGCTGCGGACCTGGCTGCGTCACGGTGCGCAGCGCCGCGACCAGGACCGCAACGGCGCGTACGCCGACCAGGCCGCGATCGCGATCTTCGACGACTGGTGGGAGCACGGCGACCGTTCGGTCGCGCGCACCGTGCTGCGCAACCGGCTGGGCCGCCTGGTCGACGTGCTGCCGCAGAAGATCGACGACCACCCGCGCCAGGGCATCGGCTCGTCGTTCAACGGCATCGCCTGGTACGGCTACGTCAACAAGGACCTGCGCACGCTGCTCGGCCAGCGGGTGCCGGGCGCCTACCACGAGGGCTACTGCGGCAGCGGGTCGCTGAAGCGCTGTCGCACGAGCCTGCGGTCCTCGCTGCTCACCACCGTCAACCGGGTGCTGCGCGAGCAGGGGGTCACCGACCCCGCGCGACTGACCTACGACAAGCACGAGGACGACATCCGCGCGGTCACCGGCGGCCTGGTCGGCGTCCGGCCGATCGACTGGCAGAACCGTCCGACCTTCCAGCAGGTCGTGGCCTTCCGCACCCACCGGGCCCGCTGAGGGGCGGAGGAGGAGGGCTCAGGCGCCCTCGACCGCGACCTTGAGCCGCTGCACCGTGGTGGCCATGCCGGCCTCGAGCTCGTCGGCGTGGCCGCCGGCGCCCCCGAGCAGGGCGGCGGCGAAGAGCCCGCTGAGGCGGGTCAGCCGGCGCGGCACGGGTCGGCGGTGGACGACGTGGGTGCGACCGTCGGGGGTGGGGGCGAGCTCCCAGATCCAGCGGGCGCCGCTCGAGCGGGTGTCCCAGGCGATCGAGCGGCCGGGCTCGAGCTCGGCGACGACCGACCGCGTCGGCCACACGACGGCCTTGCGACGGTTGAGGCCGACGTACTGCTGACCGACGCGCAGGCCACCGCGCAGCAGCGGCTTCATGGCGAGGAGCTCGGGGCTCCACTCGCTCATCCGGGAGAAGTCGGTGAGCGCGGCCCAGACGGTCTCGGGCGGGGCGTCGACGGTCGTCTCGGCGCGCAGCTCGCGGTCGGCGGCGGTGTCAGGAGCGGGAGCAGAGGTCACCGCCGGATCATGACAGCCAGCGGCGCAGGGCGACGAGCACGTCCGGATGGTTGAGCAGCCCGAAGTGGTCGGTGCGACCGACGTGCAGCACCTCGGCGCCGGGGAACAGCTCACGGCCCGCCCGGTCGCGTCCGTACGCCGAGCGCGGCCGCACCAGCAGGTCGCCGACGACCTGGCCCACGGGGTGCCGCTCGGCCCGGGTGAGCGTGGCGCACACGAGGCGGTAGCGCGCGTGCGGCAGCGGGGCGACGTCCTCGGCGAGCCCGGCCACCAGGTCGTGCACCCCGAGGGAGCGCCAGTCGAGGATCCGGCCGAAGGCGGCGGTCTCGGGCAGCTTGGCCAGGCCCCGGCTGCCGTGGCCGATGCCCCAGGCGATCGGCGCCCCCAGGTGGGGGGTGCCGAGGGTGACGACGTCGGTGACCAGGGAGTTCCAGTCCGGCGCGCCCGGGGCAGTGGGGTCGGTGGGGCCTGCGGCGGCGACGGCGCCCGCGGCGCGGACGACCAGCCCGCCGAGGGAGTGACCGACCAGCGCGATCCGCGTGACCGGGACCGGCCAGGCCTCGACCAGGCGCTGGACCAGGGCGGTCAGCGCGACGCCGTTCTCGCGCAGCGGCAGGCCGGTGTTGACGCGCAGGAAGAGCGGGGTCCAGCCGTCGGCGGCCAACGACTCGCCGTAGGTCGTGCCCTGGCGATCGCGGTCGCGGTTCCAGTAGGACTCGTTCTCGCACAGGCCGTGCAGGAACAGCACGAGCTTGCCGCCGGCGTCGGGGAAGGCCGCGGCGAGGTCGTCGGCCTCGGGGGCGACGTCCTCGCCGTGCAGGCGCACCGCCATCGGGATCGCCATCTGCGGGCGCTGCTCGAGGAGCCGGTCCCCGATCAGGCCGTTGACGGCCGAGGAGACGAAGCGCCCGCGGGGGGTCGCCTCGAGGCGCGGGCCGATGCCGGTCGCCGCCGCCTTGTCGAAGCCCCGCGACGCCGCGCGCAGTCCCAGGCCGAGCCCCTCGTAGACGGCGGCGGCGATGCCGCGGTGGAGCACCTCGGGCACGGCGACGACCGGCCCGGCGCTGCCGGCGGCGCGGCGCGTGAGCCCGTGGGCCCGGTCGGCCCAGGCCAGGTGGGTGTCGCGCACGCTCTTGACGACCAGCTCGTCGGCGACCTCGGAGAGCAGCGAGAGGGCGTCGAGCACGCTCGGGCCGGGAGGTGCCTTGGTCGGGGACATGGCCGACATCCTAGCCGTTGAGTGGACATATGTGCACTCAATCGGTCGACACCGCGGGGACCCCGCGAGGACCCCGCGTGGCCACCGCGCTGTGGTTGGATGCCGAGCATGCAGCCAGCGGTGCTAGGACGGGCTCGAGGACGCGCCAGGCACGAGGTCCTGTGCTCCGCGTGACCCTGCGCGGGGCGGGCCTCCCCACGGTCACGCTCGGGTCCGGCGAGACCCTCCTCTTCGGCCGATCCCCTCACCACGCCGTGCCCGACGACGACCCCGACGACGCCCTGCGCGTCACCGCCATCGCGCTGCCCCGGTGCGCGCCCCACGTGAGCCGGCTGCTCGGCGAGCTCGTCGTCGGCGACGAGATCGCCCGCCTGCGCTGGCACGGCTCGGGCGAGACCCAGGTCTCGAGCCTCTTCGACGCCCCCGGTGGCGCGCGCCGGGTCACCGTGGCCGAGGGCATGGCGCTGCTCCTCGACGAGGGCGAGAACCAGCTCGTCGTGATGCGCGGGCGCCAGACCGGCCCCACGACCTACGACGACCTGTCGATCACCGTCGAGGTGACGACCTCCGTGCCCGTGCCGGCCGCGCGCCCCCGCCCGGTCGAGGACCCGTTCGCCGACCTCGACGCGACCGCCACCGCTCCGGCACCGCGACTGCCCCCGCTGTCGCGGGAGTGGTACGTCGCCCTGGCGCTGGCCGAGCCCTGGCTGACCGGCACCGACGACTACCCGCGCCCGCCGTCCAACCGCGAGATCTACGAGCGCGTCCTGGCCTGGCACGGCTACGCCTGGAACCTCGAGCGCGCCCAGCGCGTCGACGACGCCATCCGCGCCATCTCGGGGCTGGCCTTCGGTCCCAAGGAGGACCCGTTCAACGCCGGTCGCGGCCGCGCCCAGAACGTGCGCTTCGCGATCGGACGCCGCACCGCCGAGGTCCGCCTGGTGACCGTCGACGACCTCGAGCGCGTCGAGCGGGCCGCCGCGGCCCGGAAGGTTCCACCGGCGGTGTCCTAGCGGTCGGGTCGACGCGCTGCCTACCGTCGTGGCCGACCCGGACCCACCCCACCCGCAGGAGCGCACATGGCCCACAACATGCAGGGCATGGACACCGACCAGGCCCGCTCGACGGCCCACGCGATGGACTCCCACGCCGCCGTCGTCGGCGACGTCTGCGCCCGGCTGCTGGCCCGGGTGCAGGGCACCAGCTGGATCGGCGCCGACAAGGACCGCATCGCCGCCGACATCGGCCAGCACTTCGTGCCCAACGCCCACGCCGCGTGCGAGGACATCAAGCAGCAGGCCGCCTACCTGATCGCCAAGGCCGACCAGCAGGACGCCATCAGCTCCTGACCCGCACCTGACCCGCACCTGACGCGCGACCGATCGCGCCCCGACCCCCGGACCACCGGAGCCGCCACCGCTCCGGTGGTCCGTGGCGTGTCGGGGGGGCGGCCGGCTCTCGAGCGGACCGTCGGGCGGGCCGTGCGGAGCGGAAGTTTCCACCCGCACCGCTCTCGACCCGCGCGGTCGGCGGTGCCTAGTTTCCTCGGCAGCGGACCACCCGGCCCGCACCCCGACGCAGAGGTTCTCGGACAGGAGCAGGGCGATGGCGTTGATCGGAGCGGACACCGAGGAGCTGCGCGAGGTCGGCCGGGAGTTCCAGGAGGGCAAGGAGACCACCGACCAGGTCATCATGTTCCTGCGGGCCCTGATCGCGATCCTGCGGGCCGCGTCGTTCTTCTCCGGCGGGGCCAGCCTGGCCTACGCCGAGTACCTCGAGACCACGGTCGTGCCGTGGCTGCAGAAGATCTCGCAGGCCCTCGGCCTGTTCGCCACCGTGTTGGGCGCGCAGGCCGACGCCCAGGACGAGGCCAGCAACGGCGGCACCGTCGACTACGGCTCGCTGCCGACCTACCAGTCGCCCGCGCTCCCCGCCCCCGTCACCCCCTACCAGGGCGAGCCGATCGCCGGCGCACCCCTCGGCGACGCGACCACGTCCGGCAGCACCGGCAGCACCGGCACCACCACCGGCCCGCGCCTCACGGTCGGCGCCGACGGCCACCTCATGATCGACACCGGCATCGACCTCGACGGCGACGGTGCCGGCGTCGAGGCCGAGCCCGGCACGGCGACCCCGCTCGGGTCGCACACCGTCGGCGGCGGTCCCGAGCTCGGGCCCCGCGACCTCGGCCCCGCCTCCGCACCGACCGGGGGCGCCCACGGCCTCGGACACGGCAGCGGCATCGGCGGGGGCATCGGCGGCATCGGCGGTGGCACCGCAGGCGGTGCGGGCGCCGGCCTCGAGGCCGGCGGCCCCTCCGGCGGCGAGACCACCCTCGGGACCGCCAGCATCGGCGGCGACCCGACCTCGCACAGCGGCCCGGTCGCCGACGGCGGCCTCGGCGGCGCCGCCCCGGGCGCGCAGTCGCTGGGAGCCGGCTCCCCCGACGCCATGGGCGCCGCGGCCCCGACCGGCGGGCCGTCCGACGGCGGGGCGTCGTACGGCGCCGCAGCCGGCATCGCCGGGGGCGCCGCCGCCCTCGGGCTCGGCGGCGCCGCCCTGGCCAGCCGCGGGGGCGGGGGCACCGACGCCGCGATCGACCGGCTCGCCGCCAGCAACGGCCGGGGCTCGCGCGGCGAGGGCGTCAAGGAGCTGCAGGAGCGGCTCACCGCCGCCGGCTACGACACCCGGGGCGCCGACGGGGCCTGGGGCGCGCACACCCAGGCCGCCTACGACGCCTACCGCGCCGACCACCCGTTGCCCGTGCAGCTCGGCCAGGGCTACACCTCACCCACCGGCTACGACTACCAGCAGATCACTGGCGTGCGCGGCAACCCCCACGTCACCCCCGAGTTCCTGCGCCAGGTCGAGGCCATGAGCCAGCGGCTCGGCGCCCGACCCGAGCACCTGATGGCCGCGATGAGCTTCGAGACCGGCGGGCAGTTCTCCAGCGACGTCCGCAACCCGCGCAGCAGCGCCACCGGCCTCATCCAGTTCATGGACTCCACCGCGCGCGGCCTCGGCACCACCACCGGCGAGCTCGCCCGGATGACCCCCACCGAGCAGCTGCACTACGTCGAGCGCTACTTCGAGCCCTACCGCGGCCGCCTCGGCAGCCTCGAGAGCGTCTACACCTCCATCCTCGCGGGCAGCCCGCACGCGGGCGACGACGCCCTGTTCACCCAGGGCGACCGGGCCTACGGCCCCAACCGCGAGCTCGACGCCGACCACGACGGCGTGATCACGGCCGCCGAGGCCACCGCACACGTCCGGGCCCGCATGGGCGCCGGCGGCAACTGAGAACACCCACCACCCACCAGAAGATCAACGACGAAGGAGCAGTTCCATGGCCATGAAGGGTATGGATGTCGAGGCCGGTCGCCAGGCGTCCCAGCAGATCAACCAGGGCTCCCAGGAGCTCGAGGCGCTCACCGGCAAGATGACCCAGGTCATCCAGGGCTTCGACTGGATCGGACCCGACGCCGACCGCACCCGCGACACCTGGAGCAGCGACTACGTGAGCATGCTGCAGAAGGTCAGCCAGTCGCTCCAGGAGTTCTCCACCCTGATCAACAACCAGGCCCAGGAGCAGGAGCAGGTCAGCAACTAGGCCTTCGGCCCACCCGCCCGTGGTCGACGGCCGCCGAGCGCACGCTCGGTGGCCGTCGCCGTCCCCGGTCACCTCCTCCACACGAACGCAGGAGCCGTCATGCAGAGCTGGACGCTGAGCCTTCGGACCGCCGTCGAGACCGGGCTGCCGTCGGTCGACGTGGCGGTGCAGGCCCGGGGTGAGGCCACGGTCGCCGACCTGGCCCGGGCCCTGGGGCAGCACGTCGCGCCCGACCAGGCGCACCTGCTGCTCGTACCGGTCGACGGCGGGCACCCGTGGCCGGCCGACCGGCTCGTGTCGGAGTGCGGGCTGCGCACCGGTGACCTCCTCGACGTCGTGACCGCCCCGCCGTCCTGGCTGACCCGGGCGTCGAGCAGCGCCCGGCCCCGTGCCGTGCTGCGCGTGGTCGACGGCCCCGACCGCGGCCAACGGCTCCACGTGCGCGGCAGCTCCCTCACGCTGGGCCGCGGCTCGTCGTGCACCATGCGCCTGACCGACCCGCTGGTCAGCCAGCGCCACGCGCGCATCGTGCTCGGCACCCGCCCGACCGTCTACGACGAGGGCTCGGCCAACGGCACGCTCGTCGGCGGCGAGCGCATCGTGACCGGGCGCGAGATCGACTGGGGCACCCCCATCCGCCTGGGCCGCAGCACCCTGGTCATCGATCCCGGCGAGGTGCCCACCGAGGCGCCGGCCGTGTCGGTCTTCCGGTCGCCCCGGTTCGGCGACCCGCTGACCCAGGAGGTCCTCGAGGTCCCGAGCCCACCGACCAAGAACCGTCCCTCGCCGCTGCCGTGGGCGATGCTGATGCTGCCGATGGTCATGGGCGTCGCGCTGTTCGCCCGCTCCCGCAGCGCCTACTCGATCATCTACATGCTCGCCTGGCCGATCCTGGGCCTCCTCGGCTGGCGCCAGCAGAAGCGCGCGGCGCACACGCAGTTCGAGGAGGAGCTCGCCGAGTGGCGCGCCGACGTCGACGACGTGCTCACCACCCTCGACGACCACGCCGTGCGGCAGCGCCGCCAGCTGCACGACGACTACCCCGACGCCGAGACCCTGCGCACCCGGGCCGCCCACCGCGACCCCTACCTGTGGGCCCGCTCCGAGACCCGACAGGCGTTCCTGGTGACCCGGCTCGGCATCGGCACCGTGCCCGCGCTGCTGCGCGGCACCATCGGCGACGGCGGCGACCGCCCGACCCGGCGCGCGGTCGCCGAGGAGCTGCGCCAGCGCGACGAGCTGCCCGACATGCCCGTGCTGGCCGACCTCACCGAGCACCCCCTGGTCGCCCTGACCGGCGAGCCGCACGCCGTCGACGACCTCGTCCGCTCGCTGGTGCTGCGCCTGGCCTTCGACCACTCCCCCACCGACCTCAGCGTCGCCGGCTGCTTCGGGCGCGCCCGCGCCGGTCACGAGGCCTGGCTGCGCTGGCTGCCCCACGCCACCAGCCGCGTCGGCGGCGAACCCCCCGTCGCCGTCGGCGCTCGCGCGGCGACCGCCCTGCTCGACCACCTCGTCACCGAGGACACCGGCCGCGGGCACACCCTGTGCCTGGTCGACGAGGACGCCGGCATCGCCCGCCGCACCGTCGAGGCGGTCGCCGCCGTCGCCGCCGAGCGCGGCCTGCACCTGGTGTGGCTGGGGCGCGACGCCACCCAGGTCCCCGCCGCCACGTCGCTGCGCGTCGACCTCACCACCGGCGAGGTGGGCAAGGCCGACCGCCAGGGCGTCGCGCACCTCCAGACCCCCGACGCGGTGTCGCTCGACGGTGCGTGGCGCGCAGCGCGCCTGATGACGGCGTACGTCGACGAGGCGGCGGTCCTGCCGCCCAGCACCGCCATCCCCCACGTCGTCCGGCTGCCCGAGCTGAGCGCCGACCTCGAGGACCTCGACGACGTCGGCGCGGTCACCCGCCGCTGGCAGCAGTCCAGCGGCCTGCGCGCGCAGATCGGCGCCGGCGTCGACGGGGTCACCACCATCGACCTGCGCGAGGACGGCCCCCACGGTCTCGTCGCCGGCACCACCGGCTCCGGCAAGAGCGAGCTGCTGCAGTCGCTGCTGTGCTCCCTGGCCCTCAACAACCCCGCGTCGCGCATCAACTTCCTGCTCGTCGACTACAAGGGTGGCGCCGCCTTCCGCGAGTGCGCCGACCTGCCCCACACCGTCGGCTACATCACCGACCTGACCCCGGCCCTGGTGCAGCGGGCCCTGACCTCCATCGGCGCCGAGATCAACCACCGCGAGCACCTGCTGGGCCACTACGGCGTCAAGGACCTCGTGCAGCTCGAGCGCGAGCGTCCCGACGTGGCGCCCCCCAGCCTGCTGATCTGCGTCGACGAGTTCGCGGCGCTGACCTCCGAGGTCCCCGAGTTCGTCGACGGCATGGTCAACATCGCCCAGCGCGGCCGGTCGCTCGGCATGCACGTGCTCCTGGCGACCCAGCGCCCCGCGGGTGTCGTCACCGGCAACATCAAGGCCAACGCCGACCTGCGGATCTCGCTGCGCGTCTCCTCGCCAGACGACTCCCGCGACGTCATCGACAGCCCCGAGGCGGCCCGGATCTCGCGTCGTACGCCGGGCCGGGCCTGGATCCGCCGGACCGGGCACGGCACCGCCGAGCTCGTGCAGTCGGCCTGGACCGGGGCCCGTCAGCCGGTGGCGGGCTCCGAGGTGCCGGTCGTGGTCCATCCCTTCAGCGCGGTCACCGCCGACCTCGCGGCCACCGGTCACGGTCACGGCCACGAGGCGCGGCTCGACCCCCGCACCGACCTCGAGCGCTGCGTGCACACCATCAACGAGGCCTTCATCATCTCCGGCGCGCCCGCCCCCAAGCGGCCGTGGCTGCCGGCCCTGCCGAGCGAGCTGCTGCTCGACGTCGAGGCCCTGGTCGTCGGCGCCGCGGGCCGCACCAGCGGCACCGTCACCCTCGGGCGGATCGACGAGCCCGAGGCCCAGCGCCAGCCCGAGCTCGTCCTCGACTTCGCCGCCATCGGGCACGTGCTGGTCCACGGCGCGTCCGGGTCGGGCAAGACCGAGCTGCTGCGCTCGGCCGGGCTCAGCGCGTCGATCGCCGACACCTACGGCGCCTACGCCGCCGCGCCCTACGTCTACGGCATCGACTTCGCCGGCGGCGGCCTGGCCGCTATCAGCGGGGTCCCGACGGTCGAGGCCGTCGTGTCGGAGGCGCAGCCGGGCCGGGTGATGCGCCTGGTTCGGCTGCTGCGCCGCACGATGGACGAGCGGGCCCAGGCCCTCGCCGCCCGCGGCTGCGCCGACCTCGACGACCTGGCCCGGCAGGGCGCGGCGCTGCCGCGCGTCTACGTGCTCATCGACAACCTCCCGGCCATGGTCGACAGCCTCGAGACCGGTGGAGGTGTGGCCCCGGCCCACGTGGAGAGGCTGCAGGCCGTGCTCCAGAACGGACGACGCGTCGGCATCCACGTGATCGCCACCGCGCCCGGGCGCACCGGGGTGCCGACCTCGCTGGGCTCGACGTTCGGACGCCGGATCGTGCTGCGGATGACGACCAACGACGACTACCTGATGCTGGGGGTCCCGAGCAACGTCCTGGACCACGACAGCCTCCCCGGGGCCGGGCTGCTGGGCAAGCGCAGCGTGCAGGTGCACACCACCGGTGGCGCCGGCACCCCGCTGCAGGCCGAGCGGATCGAGACCGTCAACCGGCTGCTGCGCCCGCGCACCGAGGGCCGGCCGAGCGCGCCGGTGCCCCCGATGCCGGCCCGGCTCGACCAGGCGTCGCTGCCGGCCCCGCGCGGGTCGCGGGTCGCGATCGCCGTCGACGCCGACGCGGTCGCCGTCCTCGAGGTCGACCTGCTCGCCGGGCCCGTGCTGGTCGCGGGGCGCTCCCGCACCGGGCGCACCGGTGCGCTCGACGGCCTGCAGGCGCTCCTCGCCCGGGGCGACCGGCCCCCGACCGTCGTCCGCGAGGCCGACCTGGCCGCCACGGCGGACGCGGTCGAGCGGTGGCTCGCGGAACGTTCCACCCAGCCGTCACCCGATGGGTGGGCGCTGGTCATGGTCGACGACGCCCATCTCTGGGATGCTGGCGTCGGAGTCGACGAAGCACGCCGTAGCGCGCGGGACCGTCTCCTGGGTGTGCTCGGCACCCACGGCCACCTCGTCGGGCTGGTCGTCACCGCCGACACCGCCCAGGCGAAGGCCCGGGGCGGTCCGGAGGGCCTGGTCGAGACCGCCCGCCGCAGCCGGCGTGGGTTCCTCCTCTCCCCGGAGTGGGCCGACGGCGACGTCCTCGGTGTCTCGGTCCCGACCAAGACCGCCGAGCCGCTCACCGGACCCGGGCGCGGGGTGTGGTGCGACGGCGGCACCGCGTGGGTGGCCCAGCTCGTCCACGGCGTAGCAGCACCCCCGGCGGCACACGCAGGACAGGCACGACCGGCACGACAGGAGCAGTGATGACGGACCAGGTCCCGGGCAACGGTTCCACGACGCCGCGGTCGCCCTCACGGTGGCGCGCCCGGCTCGACGCGCTGGTGCCCGAGCGGCTGCGCGCCCGGCACTCCCGCGGGGCCGCGGAGCTGTCGGTCCTCCTCGTCGCCGGGTCGCTGGTCGCCGGCGTCTTCTTCGGCCAGGGCATCTCCAGCACCGCGGTCGACGTGGCCGACGGCCTGACCTGGCTCAGCGACGACCCGAGCGGCCAGGTCATCCAGGTCAACCCCGCGACCGGGCAGCTCGAGGTCAAGCAGGTCGTCGGCAACCCCGGTGACGACCTCGAGGTCACCGCCGAGCGCGACGGCCAGATGTACGTCGCCGACCACACCACGGGCCGTCTGCTGGCCTTCGACCTCACCAGCGTCCTGGTCTCCGGGCAGCGCCGGATCAGCACCGGTGGCGCCGTCGACACGATCTACAACGACGACGGGGTCTTCCTCGTCGACGGCGAGCAGTCCACGATCGCTGCGATGGACCCGGTCTCCACCGAGGCGATCGGCACCATCTGGGTCGCGCCCGGGGGCCTGGCCGACGCGGCGGTCGACGGCGAGGGCACCATCTGGGCCCTCGAGGACGACGGCACACTGCACCAGCTGGACTGGTCGCCGGAGCGGATGGCGTTCGACGACGAGGAGGAGGGGGTCGTCGACGGCAGCGCCGACGGCTCGGTCCTGGTCGCCCACGACCGCGGGGTGACGGTGTTCGGGCCCGACCAGGGCCTGGTCGCCCAGGTCGGCACCGGTCACGACCTCACCGCCGACGCCCCCAAGGTCATCGGCACGATCTACGCCCCCGAGCGGTCGCCCAGCGACCTGGTCCCGGTCGCCGCGGCCGACAACGGCTACGTCGTCCTGCTCACCCCCGACGGCATCGTCGAGGTCGACATGGGCTCGGTCTCCTGCGACCGGCCCGGCACCCCCGAGGTGTTCCGCGGCGAGGTCTACGTGCCGTGCCTCGGGCAGGGCCGCGTGGTGCGCCTGGGACCCGACGGCCGACGTACCGCCCAGGACATCCCGACCCCGGGCAGCGACGACCCCGAGCTGATCCTCGACGACGACAACCTGGTCATCAACGCCCCCGGCGCGCCGCAGGGCGTGGTCGTGCACGGCGACGGCACCACCAGCACGATCGTGCGCGAGGACCCCGACCTGCCCGCCAACGGGCTGACCTCGAGCGCCACTCCCCCGCGCAACCCCGTGCAGGGTCTGCTCGACGACCTGCTCGACCTCGGCGGCGACGACGAGGACCCCTCGCCACCGTCGAGCCCGCCGGCCGACCCGCCGGCCACCGGCGGTGCGACACCCCCCGGCAACGGCCCCGGCAACGGCGGCGGCAACGGGAACGGCGGCGGCAAGCCCCCGCGGTGCGGGGACCAGCAGGGCGCAGGCAGCCTGGGCTCAGCGCCCTCGCCGACCGCTCCCCCGACCGGCGCGGGCGGCGGCAGGAACGGCGGCAAGAAGGGCGGCAAGGGCGGCTGCCCGGGCAACGGCATCACGACCGGAGGCGGCGGCAACGGCGGCAGCGTGGGCCAACCCGTCACCGCTCCGACCGACGTGAGCGCCGAGGCCATGGCCGAGGGCCAGGTGCGCGTCACGTGGCGCCACTCGGGCATCCCCCGGGCCGACGGCTTCATCATCCGCTCGAGCACGGGCGTGACCTTCCCCGCGCTCAAGGGCTGGGTGCGCGAGGCCTTCGTCGACGCGACGCCCGGCGAGTCGACGTCGTTCACCGTGACCGCGGTCCTCGGCGACAGCCAGGCGACGTCGTACGCCAGCAACGCCGTGACCACCACGGCCCGCCCCGGCGCCCCGACGGTCACCGCCACCGCCTCCTACCAGGGCGACAACGCCCAGGAGGTCTTCGTCGTCGACGTCCAGTGGAGCGGCGCGACCGCCAACGGCGAGCCGATCTCCAGCTACGACGTCGCGGTCACCATCCCCGGCGACACCCGCAGCCTCCAGGTCGCCGGCACCCAGGCCGACGCCGAGCTGACGTGGACCTGCAGCCGCCAGGCCGACGCCGACTGCCAGGTCGGCGGTGACTTCCAGGTCACCGTGGTGGCCCGCAACGGTCTGGGGGCCGGCGCCGCCGGCGTCTTCAGCGGCACGGCCCCGCCGCAGCCCCCGCCACCGCTGCCCGCGGCCGGGCGCCAGGTCGTCGACGGCTCGAGCCCGCGCTCCGACGACGCGGCCGACGACGGCACCGGCTCGATCACGCTCAAGCTGCGGCCGCCGAGCGACTGGGCACGGTTCCCCGGGGTGTGCAGCTACGCCCTCGACGGCGGCGCCGCCCAGGTGCTGGCGTGCAACCAGACGTCGCTGAGCCTCGGCTACACCAACGGCGTCATCTACGAGCCCGACAACGGGGTCCGCGACCACTCCGTGGTGTTCTACGCCGAGAACGCCCGCGGCAAGGTGGCCAGCGCCGGCTACGGCTTCACCACCAAGCAGACCCCGCAGGTGGTGCCGGGCCCCGATCCCAACCCGAGCTGCCCGTCGGGCCAGATCTGCCAGATCCCGTGACCCGAGAGGCCCCACGATGACCGCCCTGATCAACCCGACCGCGCCCGGCGAGCAGGAGATCGCCGCCTTCGGACGGCTCCACCAGCGCCTCGGTGACGCCGTCGAGAGCGCCGTGCACGGCAAGCGCGCGGTCGTCGACCTGGTCCTGGTCGCGACGTTCGCGGGTGGTCACGTACTCCTCGAGGACGTCCCGGGCACCGGCAAGACCACCCTGGCCCGGGCCGTGGCGCGGGCCATGGGCGGCCAGGTCGGGCGCATCCAGTTCACCCCCGACCTGCTGCCGAGCGACGTCACGGGCACGACGGTCTTCGACCCCCGCGACGGCCAGGTCCGCTTCCGTCAGGGCCCCGTCTTCGCCCACGTCGTCCTGGCCGACGAGATCAACCGGGCGGCGGCCAAGACCCAGTCGGCCCTGCTCGAGGTGATGCAGGAGCGCACCGTCACCGTCGACGGCGTGGGCCACCCCGTGCCCCGGCCGTTCGTGGTCATCGCGACCCAGAACCCCATCGACCTCAAGGGCACCTACCGGCTTCCCGAGGCCCAGCTCGACCGGTTCCTGCTGCGCACGTCGCTCGGCTACCCCGACGCCGAGCACGAGATCGAGGTGCTGCGTCCCGGCAGCACGGCCGGCCGGGTCGACGACGTCGCGGCGGTGACCACGCCCGACGAGGTCGCAGCCGTTGCCGACCAGCTCTCGCGGCTGCACGTCGCCGACCCGATCCTGCGCTACGTGCGCGACCTCGGCACGACGATCCGGCGCGACCCGCGGGTGCGGGTCGGCGTCAGCACCCGGGGCCTCAAGGCGCTCGTGGGGTGCCTGCAGGTCTACGCCGCCGCCCGCGGGCGCCACTACGTCGTCCCCAGCGACGTGCAGCGCCTCGCCGAGCCGGTGCTGGCCCACCGCACCGTGCTGGCCCGCGACGCCGTGCTCGCCGGCCACACCAGCGAGGGCGTGGTCCACGAGGCCCTCGAGACCGTGCAGCCGCCGCAGCCCGACGCCGGCTGACCCACGGGCGACGGGGGACGGGCCGTGGGACTGATGTGGTCGAGCACGACCGGGCGCGGACGCGCGGTGGCCGTGCTCGGCGCCGTGCTGCTCGCCGCGGGGCTCACCTGGGGCTACCTCCTGGTCGCCGGGCTGGGCGGGTGCCTGCTGGCGCTGGTGCTGGTCGAGCTGGCCGCGGTCGTCGCGGCGCGCCCGGTGGACGCCGAGCGTGACCTGGAGCCGCGGGTCGTCGTACGACAGTCGCCGTGCGAGGGCCGCCTGCTGGTGCACGGCCGCCGCCGGCGGGGGCTGGTCCGCCTCGACGTGGCCGACCGGGTGCAGGGAGCCCTGGTGCCGGTACCGCTGCCCGACCGGGACGAGCCCGACCGACCGGGGGCCCGTGTCGTCTACGCCGTCCCGACCCCGCGGCGCGGCCTGCTCGACGTCGGCCCGCTGCAGGTCCGGCTGGCCGGCCTGACCGGGATGGCGGCCCGCTCGACCGAGACCGGCGGGGTCGACCAGGTGCGGGTGCTCCCGCGCCGGGTGCCGCTCGCGGGGATGATGCCCGGCCACCGGCGTGCGCTCGCCGGCTCCGACGAGGCCCACGAGCTCGGGGGCACCGACCTCGTCGGGCTGCACGAGTACGCCATGGGCGACGACCTGCGCCGACTGCACTGGGCCACGAGCGCCCGTACCGGCACCCTCATGGTCCGTGAGGACGCCGAGCCCTCCCAGGCCCACGTGTGCGTGCTCCTCGACGACCGCGCGTCGGCCTACCTCGGCGACGACGCGCTCTTCGAGGAGGCCGTCGAGCTGGCCGCGGCCCTGTGCCGCAGCGCGGTCGCCGACGGCCTTCCGGTGCGCCTGCACACCGTGAGCGACCGGCGCGAGGTGCGGGTCCCCGGGTCGGCCAGCCGGCGCCCGCTGCAGGAGCACCAGGACCTCGACTGGCTGCTCGCCGAGATCGACCTGACCGGGTCGCTGTCCCGCCTCGAGCTGCACAGCCGCGACCTCGACGTCGCGGTCGCCGTCACGGGCCCCGGCGCCGACCTGCGCGAGCTCGGCCTGGCCCTGGGCGAGGCCCCGAGCCGGGTGCTCGCGGTCGTCGACCCCGCGCCCCTGGTCGGGGCCCACCAGGAGGCGGGCCTGCTGGTGCTGCGGGGGGCCACCTCGGTCTCGCTGGCGGCGGGCTGGGACGCCGTGGTGCACCCGTGAGCGGCCTACGGACCGGCGCCCCCGAGGGCCTGGCCGGCCGAGGGCTCCGCCTGGCCTGGCCGGTCACCCTGGTGCTGCTCGGCGCGCTGGTGCTGGCCACGGCCTGGCACCGCTGGACGCTCTCGCTGCTCTTCGCGGTCGCCGCCGCCGTCCCGCTGCTGCTGCTGCGCGGGGCCCTGCGCACCGGCATGTCGCGCTGGTTCGCGACCTCGATGATCGTGCTGCTCTCGGTGATGTCGGCCTACCTGGCGACCGCCGACGCCGGGCTGTCGCTCGAGCAGACCCTGCGCGACGTCGTCCCCCGTCTGCTGACCGCCCCCCAGCCCTACCCCGCCCGCGCCGACCTGCTCGTCGGCCCGTTGCTGCTGACGGCGTTGGTGTCGGTGCTCGTCGGGCTGCGCGTCGACAGCCGGCTGCGGGTCGAGCCGGTCGCCGGCGGGGCCGTGCTCTACGTCGCGGGGGCGCTGCTGACCGCCGGGGAGGCCGACCCGGCCGGGATCGTCGCGGTGCTGCTGCTGGTGGTGGCCCTGGTCGGGTGGGTGCTGCTCGACGAGCACGACGAGCCCGCGCGCCGGCGGCTGTCGCTGGCCGGGCCCGTGTCGGTCGTCGGCGTCGGGGCGCTGGCGGCGATCGCGACGCTGCCGGTGGGCGCCGCCTTCGAGCCGCGCACCCTGGTCGACCCGCCGACCGTCGACGTGGTCGCGAGCAACCCGCTGACCCAGCTCGGTGCGTGGGCCAACAACCCCGACTCCGAGCTGCTGCGGGTCCGCGGCCCCGAGGTGCCGCTGCGCCTGGTCGTCCTCGACCGCTACGACGGCACGCAGTGGACCACCTCGACCCGGTTCGAGCCGGTCCGCAGCGACGGGCGCACGGGGCTGCAACCCGGGCCCTACCCGTCCGACGCGACGCTGCAGGTCGAGTTCGTCGGCCTGGGCGGCAGCTGGTTGCCGACGCCGGGGCTCCCGCTGTCGGTCGGCGTCACCGACTCCCTGGTCGACCCGACGACCGGCACCCTGTTCTCCCCCGACGAGACCTCCGGCGTGGTCTACGAGGTCTCGGGGGCCTACGACGCCCCGCCCACCGAGTCGCTCGACGCGGCTCAGGTGCCCGACGGCGACGTCCCCGACCTAGGAGCCTGCTGAACAAGCAGGGGTGGGGACCCGCGTTTGTTGTGGGTGCGGGCGGAGCGCCGCCAAGGCAGTCGAGCTGCGGTCAGCACACGTGGTGCGACACGGGGTCGTTCCGCCCGCATA
>NZ_VIYJ01000006.1 GCF_008087085.1 Nocardioides rubriscoriae
CGTGGGTCAGGTCCTCATCGCGGCGGGCCCGTCCGGTCAGCAACGGCTGCACGCACACGAACGACATCGAACGCTCCTCGGCGAGCTGCCCGAGGACCCGCCACCGGTGCCCGGTCGGCTCACAGGCCACCGTCGCACCGGTGAACCCGGCCTTCGAAGCGTGGCCGGTGGCCCAGTCCAACGCCCGTCCCAGGTCCCACGCCTTGCACCGAAACGTCCGCCGGGCCAGGACCTTGGAGTCGTGGTCGCAGACCACGACCATCTGCTTGGCATCGGCCAGGTCGATCCCGACGATCGCGTTGCTCGTCGGGACTGCTGCCCGGAGTCGAGCCAGTCGCGCGTTCCTGTTGCGGTCACCACGCGAGACACCGTTAGCGTTGTTCATGAACGTCCTCCTTGAGTGGGGTTGGGACACCAAGCCCGAAACACCGCACCAGGGAGGACGTTCACCTGTCCACCAACGACCCCCACCTGCGGCTACCCAGAACGCCTTCCTATGCCGCACTCAGTGCGGCGCCCTGCGACGGTGCAGCGGCCACCCTGTGCATCGGCAACAGCCCCGCAATGGTGGCTGGCTCACCGCCCCCTGCCCAGCTGTGTCACGTAGGACGCTCGCGGTGCGTGAGCCACCTTCTTCCCTAGCGACGGCACCGGACAGGGTGGCTCAACCACCGCTGCCCGACCTGCCGCTTCCCGTGCCTGGTCAGGACCATGTTCAGACCGCCGCGGTTGAGCGCCTGCTGGCTACTCGGCCGCCGCGCGGCGCAGCGACTCGGAGAGCCGCTCGGCGGCAGCGATCACGGCCGGGGCGTGCATCCGTCCGGGCTGGCGCGAGAGCCGCTCCAGGGGGCCGGAGACGGAGACGGCGGCGATGATCTTGCCGCCGGGGGAGCGGACCGGCGCGGAGACCGAGGCGACGCCCTGCTCGCGCTCGCCGACCGACTGCGCCCAGCCGCGGCGCCGGATGCCGGAGAGCGCGGCGGCCGAGAACGCGGCGTTCTGCAGGCCGCGGTGCATGCGCTCGGGGTCCTCCCAGGCGAGCAGCACCTGGGCGGCGGATCCGGCGCGCATCGTCAGCTGGGAGCCGACCGGGATCGTGTCGCGCAGGCCGGAGGGGCGCTCGGCGGCGGCGACGCACACGCGGTGCTCGCCCTGGCGCCGCCACAGCTGTGCCGACTCGCCGGTGATGTCGCGCAGCCGGGCCAGCACCGGACCGGCGGTCGCGAGCAGTCGGTCCTCGCCGGCGGCGGCGGAGAGCTCGGCCAGGCGGGGGCCCAGGACGAAGCGGCCCTGCATGTCGCGGGCCACCAGACGGTGGTGCTCGAGGGCCACGGCGAGGCGGTGCGCCGTCGGGCGGGCCAGGCCGGTACCGGCGACGAGCCCGGCCAGCGTCGCGGGTCCGGACTCGAGCGCGGTGAGCACCAGCGCGGCCTTGTCGAGCACGCCGACGCCACTGGAGTTGTCCATATGGCAATACTGCCGTCTCACTCTCTGGGATGCAAGCGGTACGGTGTGTGACGTCGTCGGGACCCGGCGACCCCCAGTCGTCGTCGAAGGAGAACCGTGATGGGCAGGACCCTGTCGGAGAAGGTGTGGGACGAGCACGTCGTCCGGTCGACCCCCGGAGAGCCCGACCTGCTCTTCATCGACCTCCACCTCATCCACGAGGTCACCAGCCCGCAGGCCTTCGACGGCCTGCGGCTCGCCGGTCGGCAGGTACGCCGTCCCGACCTGACGCTGGCGACCGAGGACCACAACGTGCCGACCGTCGACTGGGACAAGCCCATCGCCGACCCGGTGTCGCGCACCCAGGTCGAGACCCTGCGGCGCAACGCCGAGGAGTTCGGCGTCCGGCTGCACCCGCTCGGCGACATCGAGCAGGGCATCGTCCACGTCGTCGGTCCCCAGCTCGGCCTGACCCAGCCCGGCATGACGATCGTGTGCGGCGACAGCCACACCAGCACCCACGGGGCGTTCGGCGCGATCGCCTTCGGCATCGGCACCTCCGAGGTCGAGCACGTGCTCGCGACCCAGACGCTCATGCAGGCCAAGCCCAAGACGATGGCCGTCACGGTCAACGGCTCGCTGCCGGCCGGGGTGACCGCGAAGGACCTCGTCCTGACGCTGATCGCCCACACCGGCACCGGTGGCGGTCAGGGCTACATCGTCGAGTACCGAGGCCAGGCCATCGAGGAGCTCTCGATGGAGGGCCGCATGACGGTCTGCAACATGTCGATCGAGTGGGGCGCCAAGGCCGGCCTCATCGCGCCCGACCAGACCACCTTCGACTACATCGAGGGCCGGCCCGAGGCGCCGAAGGGTGCCGACTGGGACGCTGCCGTCGCCCACTGGAAGACGCTGGTCACCGACGACGACGCCGTCTTCGACGAGGAGATCGTGCTCGACGCCTCGACGATGACGCCCTTCGTCACCTGGGGCACCAACCCCGGGCAGGGTGTCCCGCTGGGCGCCTCGGTGCCCTCGCCCGACGACTTCGAGGACCCGCAGGACAAGGTCGCGGCCGAGAAGGCCCTCGAGTACATGGGTCTCGAGGCCGGTACGCCGATGCGCGACGTCAAGGTCGACACCGTCTTCGTCGGCTCCTGCACCAACGGCCGCATCGAGGACCTGCGCCTCGCGGCCGAGATCATCAAGGGTCGCAAGGTCGACCCCGACACGCGTCTGCTCGTCGTGCCCGGCTCGGTGCGCGTGCGCCTGCAGGCGCAGGACGAGGGCCTCGACGTGATCTTCACGGAGGCCGGCGCCGAGTGGCGCGGGGCGGGCTGCTCGATGTGCCTGGGCATGAACCCCGACACCCTCGAGCCCGGCGAGCGCAGCGCCTCCACGTCCAACCGCAACTTCGAGGGGCGCCAGGGCAAGGGCGGACGCACGCATCTGGTCTCGATCCCGGTGGCTGCGGCCACCGCGGTCCGCGGCACCCTCTCGTCACCGGCAGACCTCGACCCGGTGGGGAGCAACTGACATGGACGCGTTCACCAGCCACACCGGCATCGGAGTCCCGCTGCGCCGCAGCAACGTCGACACCGACCAGATCATCCCGGCCGTCTACCTCAAGCGCGTCACCCGTGACGGCTTCGAGGACGGCCTGTTCTCGGCCTGGCGCAACGACCCGACCTTCGTGCTCAACAACCCGGCGTACGCCGGGGGTTCGGTGCTCGTCGCCGGGCCCGACTTCGGCACGGGGTCGTCTCGTGAGCACGCCGTCTGGGCCCTGCAGAACTACGGCTTCCGCGTCGTGATCTCACCGCGCTTCGCCGACATCTTCCGGGGCAACTCCGGCAAGGCCGGCCTGCTCGCGGCGCAGGTCGACGAGAAGGTGGTCCAGCGTCTGTGGGACCTGCTCGCCGACCAGCCCGGCACCGAGATCACCGTCGACCTCGAGTCGCGCACGGTGCGCGCCGGTGAGGGGGTCGATGCCATCGAGGACTCCTTCGACATCGACGACTACACGCGGTGGCGCCTGCTCGAGGGTCTTGACGACATCGGCATCACGCTCAGCCACGCCGACGACATCTCCTCCTACGAGGCCACCCGGCCGTCGTGGAAGCCGGCCACCATGCACGCCTGACCTCACCTGCCCCACTCGAGAACCGCGCCCGGTGCGCGGTTCTCGTGGTTTTCGAGGAGTTCACCCCCGCGTACGTGGTGCTCCCGGTGGTGACGTGAAAGTGTCTTGTGCGCAAGACAGTTTCCTCGACGAAAGGTCCCGTCATGCCCCACATCACCAGCAATGGCATCACGCTCCACTACACCGACACCGGCGGCGAGGGTCGCCCCGTCGTGCTCATCCACGGCTGGCCGCTGAGCGGCAGGTCGTGGGCTGACCAGGAAGGTGCGCTGGTCGACGCAGGCTACCGCGCGATCGCCTACGACCGCCGCGGTTTCGGCGACTCCGACAAGCCCGAGTCCGGCTACGACTACGACACCCTCGCCGCCGACCTCGCCGGCCTGCTCGACGGGCTCGACCTCTCCGACGTCACGCTCGTCGGCTTCTCCATGGGTGGCGGCGAGGTGGCGCGCTACCTCGGCACCTACGGCGACGAGCGCGTGCACTCGGCAGTGCTCGCGGCTGCGGTCCCGCCCTACCTGCTCAAGACCGACGACAACCCCGACGGCGGCCTGGGCGATGGTGACGTGCAGGGCATGATCGACGGCGTCACCACCGACCGTGAGGGTTTCCTCGAGCAGTTCACGACGGGCTTCTACTCCGTCGACGGCGCCGTCGTGGTCGACGACCAACAGTTCCAGGAGGCCCTGGCCCTCGAGGCGCAGGCCGTCGACGCCGGTCTCGCCGGGTGCATCGCCGCCTTCGGTCGCACCGACTTCCGTGCCGACCTGGCCAAGATCGCGGTGCCCACGCTGGTGATCCACGGCGACAGTGACGCGACGGTGCCGTTCGAGGTGTCCGGAAAGCGCTCAGCTGAGGCGATCGAGGGCTCGACGCTGGTGGTCGTGAAGGACGCGCCGCACGGTCTCAACGTGTCGCACAAGGTCGAGTTCAATACCGCGCTCCTGGAGTTCCTGGCGCGCTGAAACGCCCGAATCGGCCTGATTTCCCTCAACTGTGGGCAAAAAACGGCCTCACCTTCGGCGTGGCGATTGTGAGCATGCCCACGAATGCCTAGCGTGCCTAGGGAAAGTCGAGCATCGGCTCGGCATCATCAGGTTCTCTGAAGGGGAAGACAGTGAACAAGTCACAGCTCATCGAGGCGCTGGCAACGCGTTACGACGGCAACAAGAAGCAGGCGGCGCACGCGCTCGAGTCCGTCCTGGACACGATCACGCGCGAGGTGGCCAAGGGCGAGAAGGTCGCCATCACCGGCTTCGGCTCGTTCGAGAAGCGCGTGCGCGAGGCTCGTTGGGTGCGCAACCCGCAGACCGGGGCCCGCATCAAGGCCAAGAAGACCTCGGTCCCGAAGTTCACCGCGGGCGCTGACCTCAAGAACGTCGTGTCCGGTGCCAAGAAGCTGCCCAAGCTGACCGTCGCTGCTGCCGCACCTGCGGCCAAGAAGGCTGCGGCCCCGGCCAAGAAGGCTGCGGCCGCCGCGACCAAGGCCGCTGCCCCGGCCAAGAAGGCCCCGGCCAAGAAGGCTCCCGCCAAGGCGACTCCGGTCAAGGCGGCCGCGACCAAGGCGGCTCCGGCCAAGAAGGCTCCGGCCAAGGCGGCCGCGACCAAGGCGGCTCCGGCCAAGAAGGCTCCCGCCAAGACCGCGGCGGCCAAGAAGGCACCGGCCGCCAAGAAGGCCGCTCCGGCCAAGGCCGCGGCCCCCGCCAAGAAGGCCGCACCGGCCGCCAAGAAGGCGCCGGCCAAGAAGGCCCCCGCCAAGAAGACCCCGGCCAAGAAGGCCTGACCCGGCACCCACGCACCCCCGCAGCACCGCGACGGGCCGTCCTCCTCCGGGAGGGCGGCCCGTCGCGGTGCGTGCGGGCCCGCCGCGCCCTCAGAGCAGCGTGGCGCTGACGGCCGTCGTCGCGACGCCCAGACCGAGCGCGGCCGCCGCCCGCAGGTCGTCGAGGTCGTCGACGTCGCGGCGCAGCGACCTCAGCGCGCCGGGAACGGCGAGCGCACCGGCGTCGCGATGGGCCAGGGCCGAGTCGGTGCCGAACTCCGGCTCGAACTCGTCCCACGGCGCCGTGTAGAGCGTCGTGCCGGTCCCCTCGGCGTCCACGACGTACGACGCGCCGCCCGGCACCAGCGACGCGAGCGCGGCGTCGAGGTCCTCGGGCCGCAGCGCCGGCAGGTCCGCCAGCAGCGCCACCGGCTGCCGCCCCGGCCACCGGCGCTGCGACTCGGCCGCGGCCTGGCGCAGCGCCCCGTTGAGCCCACCACCCCCGTCGGGCACGGTCGCGCAGCCGGCGGCCGCGAGACGGGCCGCGAACGCGGCGTCGTCGGTGACGGCGAGCACGGCGTGCACGGCTCCGGCCGCGAGGCACGCGGCCGCGGTGTCGAGGGCGAACGCCTCGGCCAGGTCGCGCCGCCGCTCGTCGGGAACGCCCTGCAGTCGCGACTTGCCCCGGGCCGGTGGCTTGACCGGCAGCATCACGACGTAGTCGGCCACCCCACGATCCAACCAGGTGTCGGACGGCCGCAGCGCACCCGGACGAGTAGCCTGATCTGCTGTGAGAGTGCGCAAGCTGCAGGAGAAGAGAGGGTGGGCCTTCACCCTGGGCGCGATCATCCTGCGTCCGACCTTCCTGCTGACCACCAAGCCTCACTGGGTCGGCGGTCTGAAGATCCCCGAGACCGGCGGCTGCGTGCTGGTGATCAACCACCTCTCCTACGTCGACCCGCTCACCGCGGCGGTCTTCACCCACGACCACGGCCGACTCCCGCGCTACCTCGCCAAGTCCGGCCTGTTCGAGAACAAGGCGCTGGCCCGCTTCATGCGCGCCGCCGGTCAGATCCCGGTCGAGCGGCTCAGCCGCTCCGCGGCCGGGGCCTACGACGCCGCGGTCGCGGCCGTGCGCGCCGGCGAGTGCATCGTGGTCTACCCCGAGGGCACCATCACCCGCGACCCCGACCTGTGGCCGATGAAGGGCAAGACAGGTGCGGCCCGCATCGCGCTCGAGACGGGCTGTCCGGTCATCCCGATCGGCCAGTGGGGGGCCCAGGACCTGCTCGCCCCCTACGCCACCAAGCCCGACCTCTTCCCGCGCAAGCGCATCGACATCCGCGTCGGTGACCCGGTCGACCTCTCCGACCTCGTCGACCAGCCACGGACGGCCGCGGTGCTGGCCGAGGCGACCGACCGCATCATGGCCGCGATCACCGCGATCGTCGAGGAGATCCGCGGCCAGAGCGCCCCGGCCGAGCGCTTCGACCCGCGCCGGTCCGGCGTGGCCGAGATCGGCAACCCCCACACCGGCCCCCACCACGACCCGCACCAGGACCCCCACCAGCCCCACCAGGACCCGCACCGGCCCCGCACGCAGAAGGACTCCGCATGAGCAACAAGGTCGCCGTGCTGAGTGCCGGCTCGTGGGGCACGGCGTTCTCGATGGTGCTCGCCGACGCCGGCAACGACGTGACCCTGTGGGCGCGCCGCGAGGAGGTCGCCGCGGCCATCAACCACGAGCGCGAGAACGCCGAGTACCTCCCCGGCATCCAGCTGCCGCCGTCGGTCGAGGCGACCTCCGACGTCGAGAAGGCCATGCACGGCGCCGACGTCGTCGTGCTCTCGATGCCCTCGCAGACCCTGCGCACCAGCCTCACCGCGTGGGTGCCGTTCCTCGAGCCCGACGCCGTGCTTGTCTCGCTCATGAAGGGGGTCGAGCTCGGCTCCCTCAACCGGATGAGCGAGGTGATCCACCAGGTGACCGGCGCCGGCCCCGAGCGCGTCGCCGTGGTCAGCGGCCCCAACCTCGCCAAGGAGATCGCCCGCCGCGAGCCCGCCGCCTCCGTGGTGGCCTGCGCCGACGAGGACGTCGCCAAGCACCTGCAGAAGCGCCTGCACTCACCCGCGTTCCGCCCCTACTCCAGCGTCGACGTCCTCGGCTGCGAGCTCGGCGGCGCCTACAAGAACGTCGTCGGCCTCGCCGTCGGCATGGCCGTCGGCCTCGGCTTCGGCGACAACACCACCGCCTCGCTGATCACCCGCGGCCTGGCCGAGACCGCGCGCCTGGCCATGAAGCTCGGCGCCAACCCGCTGACCCTCATGGGCCTCGCCGGGCTCGGCGACCTCGTCGCCACCTGCTCCTCGCCGCTCTCCCGCAACCGCAGCTTCGGCGAGAAGCTCGGCCGTGGCATGACGACCGACGAGATCTACGCCTCCACGCGCCAGGTCGCCGAGGGCGCCAAGTCGTGCGCCAGCCTGCGGGCCCTGGCCGAGCGGTCCGGCTGCGACGCCCCCGTGGCGACGTACGTCGACGACGTGGTGGCCGGACGGATGACCGCCCCCGAGATGATGGACGCCATCCTCGCCCGCGACACCAAGTCCGAGATCGGCTGACCCCCGATAGTCGTGGACCTTCCGCACGCGTGCAGAAGGTCCACGACTATCGGGTCAACCGGTGGTGAGGGTGTCGAGGGCGCTCTCGAGGTCGGCCCACAGGTCCTCGACGTCCTCGATGCCGACCGACATGCGCACCAGCCCGACGGGGATCGAGGGCGACTCGGTCTTCCAGCGGCGTCGGCGCTCGAAGGTCGACTCGACCCCGCCGAGCGACGTCGCGTGCACCCACAACGTGGTCTTGCGCACGAGGAGGTCGGCGGCGAGCTCGCCCTCGGCGAGGACGATCGCGACGATGCCGCCGAAGCCGGGGTAGCGCACCTCGCCGACCGCCGGGTGGGCCTCGAGCCGCGGCAGCAGCGCCTGCGCGTTGGCCTGGGCCCGCTCGACCCGCAGGTGCAGGGTGCGCATCCCGCGCACGGCGAGCCACGCCTCGAGCGTGCCCGGCGTGGATCCGGCCAGCGAGCGCCGGCCCTGGAGGACGTCGTGGAGCTCGTCGTCGGTGACGACCAGGGCGCCGAGGAGGGCGTCGCTGTGGCCGGCGAGGTACTTGGTGGCGGAGTGCACCACGATGTCGGCACCCAGGGCCAGCGGCTGCTGCAGCAGGGGAGTGGCGAAGGTGTTGTCGACGACGACGGAGGCGCCGGCGGCGTGCGCCGCGGCGGCGATCGTCTCGATGTCGGCGACCTCGAGCGCCGGGTTGGTCGGTGACTCGATCCAGACCAGGGCGGCGTCGTCGCACGCCGCGACCACGGCCGCGGTGTCGGTGATGTCGACGAGCTGCCCGGTCAGCCGTCCCCGGGCCTCGAGGTCGGCGACCGCCATGATGCTGCCCTGGTAGGCGTGCTGGGGCAGCACGACCTTGGCGCCGTGCCCGACGAGGTCGAGCACCGTCGTCACGGCCGCCATGCCGGAGGAGAAGGCCAGGCAGCGCCCGCCCTCGAGCCCGCCCAGCACGTCCTCGAACGCCGTCCACGTCGGGTTGCCGTAGCGGCCGTACTCGAGGTCGCCGCCGGCGACGTAGGTCGAGGCCATGGTGATCGGCACGTTGAGCGGCTGGTCGGGCTCGTGGGGCGGGCGGCCCGCGGTCACCGCGACGGTCGAGGGGCGAAGCGTCGTCGGAATCGGGTCGGGCATGTGCTCGAGGATAGGGTCGTCGCCGTGACCGGCACTCCCAGGCCCACTCCCAGGCCCACCACCCGGCCCCGCGTCGCCGTCGTCTTCGGTGGCCGCTCGACCGAGCACGCGATCTCGTGCGTGTCCGCGGGCAGCGTGCTGGCCGCCATCGACCGCGAGCGCTACGACGTCGTCCCCATCGGCATCGCCACCGACGGCCGTTGGGTCCTCGAGTCCGGCGACCCCGAGCGGCTGCGGCTCGACGGCGCCGGCGCCCTGCCCCGCGTCGACGGCGACCGCGCCCCGGTGGCGCTCTCGCGCGTCGAGCACGGCACCGACCTCGTCGTCTCCGAGCCCTCGCACCCGCCGCAGACCCTCGGCGAGGTCGACGTCGTCTTCCCGGTCCTGCACGGCCCCTGGGGCGAGGACGGCACCATCCAGGGCATGCTCGAGATGGCCGGGGTCCGCTACGTCGGCGCGGGCGTGCTCGCCTCGGCCGTCAGCATGGACAAGGCCTACATGAAGGTGGTGCTCGCGGCCGCGGGGCTGCCGGTGATGCCGAGCATCACCGTGACCACGCGCTCGTGGGCCGCCGACCCCGACGCCTGCCGCCGGGCCGCCGACGCCCTGGGCTACCCGCTGTTCGTCAAGCCCGCCCGCGGCGGCTCCAGCATCGGCATCTCCAAGGCCCACGACGCCTCCGAGCTCGACGCCTGCCTGGCCGTGGCGTTCGAGCACGACCCCCGGGCCCTGGTCGAGGTGTCGGCCGAGGGGGCGCGCGAGGTCGAGTGCGGGGTGCTGCAGGCCCTCGACGGCACCCCCGAGACCAGCGTCCCGGCCGAGCTGCGGGTCAACGGTGACCACGAGTTCTACGACTTCGAGGCCAAGTACCTCCCCGACGAGGCGACCTCGGTCGACATCCCCGCGGTGCTGCCCGACGGCGTCGAAACCGAGATGCGGGCCCTGTCGGTGCGGGCCTTCGAGGCCGTCGGCTGCGAGGGGCTCGCGCGCGTCGACTTCTTCGTCATGCCCGACGGCTCGCTGGTGGTCAACGAGGTCAACACGATGCCCGGGTTCACCCCGCTGTCGATGTTCCCCCAGATGTGGGCCGCCACCGGCCTCGACTACCCCGCGCTGGTCGACCGGCTGATCGCGCTGGCCCTGGCCCGCGGGACGGGCCTGCGCTGACCGGTGCCCCGTCAGCCGTCGCAGCGTTGCTCGAGGCGCAGGTGCTCGTCCACGAGCGGTGACAGCTCGGCCAGGGCCGCCGCGGTGGTGTCGTCGCCCTGGAAGGGCTCGTCGGGGCGGTAGTCGGAGGGCACCACGAGCGAGACGACCGGGCGGTAGCCGGGCGCGGTCGCGCGCAGGTCGACGCTGGTGTCGTCGTCGGTGCCGTCGAGGATGAACCAGCCGACGCCGTTGACCTCCTGGCAGCGTGACGTCTGGTCGAAGTCGCCGGGCACCGGCACCCCGCAGGTGACGGTGATCGCGGGGTCGCCGTACGCCGCCCCCAGCGCGTCGGCCGGGGACGCGTCGACCCGGTCCTCGTCGGCGAGCGAGTCGGGCAGGTCGGCGACGAAGGCCTCGCAGGCGGCGCGGTCGGCCGCGCTCAGGTCGTAGGAGGCGATCTCGGGCGAGCCGCTGCAGGCGAGCAGGACGACCGCGAGGGGCGCGAGCACGAGGGCGCCCCGGGCCCCACGGGACCCGGGGCGTCGCGGCGTCACGGTCAGATGTGGACGACCGGGCACGTGAGGGTGCGCGTGATGCCGTCGAGGTTCTGCACCTTCGACACGACGAGCTTGCCCAGCTCGTCGACGTTGCGGGCCTCGGCCCGCACGATCACGTCGTAGGGACCGGTGACGTCCTCGGCGAGCGTGACGCCCTTGACCTGGGCGATGGCCTTGGCCACCTCGGCGGCCTTGCCGACGTCGGTCTGGATCAGGATGTAGGCCTGGACGACCATGGGTGCGCTCCTTTGCGGCGGCTCTCACTGCCCTGACGGTGGCGAGCAGGAGATCTGGCGGCCAACCTATCGCGGGGCTGCGGGCTGTCGATACCCGCCGTCTGGTGGGATGGCGTCATGGCCCCACCCTCCTCGACGTCACCGTCGCCGCAGCCGGGTGCGACCCTGTCGGACGTCGGCGAGTTCGGCCTGATCGCCGAGCTGGTCGCGCACTTCCCGCAGGGCGAGCACGTCCTGGTCGGACCCGGCGACGACGCCGCCGTGCTGCGGATCAAGGGCGGCCACGTGGTGGTGTCGACCGACCTGATGGTCGAGGGGCGCCACTTCCGCCGCGACTGGGCCTCGGCCGAGGACGTCGGGCACCGCGCCGCCGCCCAGAACCTCTCCGACATCAACGCGATGGGCGGGCGGGCGCACTCGCTGACCGTCGGGCTGGCCGCTCCGGCCGACCTGCCCGCGGCCTGGGCCCTCGACTTCGCCCGGGGCTTCGCCGCCGAGTGCGCGCTGGTGGGCGCCTCGGTGGTTGGCGGCGACCTGACCCGCGCCAGCGAGATCGTGATCGCGGTGACCGTGGTCGGGGCGTGCACGCAGGCGCCGGTGCTGCGGTCGGGTGCCGCTCCCGGTGACGTGCTGGCGCTGTGCGGTCGGCAGGGGTGGGCGGCCGGCGGGTTGGCGGTGCTGGGCCGGGGGTTCCGCTCGCCGCGGGCGCTCGTCGAGGCCTACCGCCGCCCCGAGCCGCCCTACGACGCCGGCCGCGCCGCCGCCGAGGCCGGCGCCACCGCGATGATCGACGTCTCCGACGGGCTGCTGGCCGAGGCCGGCCACCTCGCCGCCGACTCCGGGGTTGTCATCGACGTCCGCTCGGCCGCCTTCGACCTGCCCGAGCCGCTGCGCGCGGTGGGGGCGGCGCTCGGCTCCGACCCGCTGGCCCTGGTGCTCGGGGGAGGCGACGACCACGCGCTGCTCGCGACCTTCCCCCCGGGCTCGCTGCCCGAGGGCTGGACCGCGGTGGGCGAGGTGCGGGCCGCCGCCGCGGGGGAGCCGGGCTCGGTCACCGTCGACGGGGCGACGTACGACGGTGTGACGGGGTGGACGCACTTCTGAAAAACAAGAGGACCGCCACCCGAAGGTGGCGGTCCTCCCGACATGCTCCCGATGGTGGTCGGGAAGATCAGGGGGTCAGCGGCTGACCTTGCCGGCCTTCAGGCAGCCGGTGCAGACGTTGAGACGCTGGGGGGTGCCGTTGACCTTGGCGCGCACGCGCTGGATGTTGGGGTCGAAGCGGCGCTTGGTGATCTTGCGCGACCACGGCCGGTTGTTGCCGAAGGTCGGCTTCTTGGCGCAGATGTCGCAGACGGCAGCCACGGGACACTCCTGGATCGTTGACGTTCGAGAAAGATGTGCGGGCCCGGTGGTCCGGGCAACCGAAGAATCGTATCCGACGCGCCGCGCGGGTCGAAATCGTCGGCCCCCGACCCGGTCGGTAGCCTCGCCCGTCATGGAGCAGGCCCCGGCGAGCGACCGTATCGAGCTGGCCGTGGTGCTCCGCTTCGTCGACATCGCCGTCGACGCGCTCGCCGAGGCGCGCGAGGAGATCGACGCGCTCAACGTCTACCCCGTGCCCGACGGCGACACCGGCACCAACATGTACCTCACCGTCTCGGCCGCGCGCGACGCCGTGCGTCAGGCCACCGGGGGCGACCCGCGCGCCGACCGCGAGCAGGCGCTGGCGGCGTTCGCCCGGGGCGCCCTGCTCGGCGCCCGCGGCAACTCCGGGGTGATCCTGAGCGAGATGCTCGGCGCGATCGCCCGCCGGGTCGCCGGCTCGACGCCCGACGACCGCAACGCCGAGGTGATGGCCGAGGCCCTGCACGACGCCACGCAGGCGAGCTACCGCGCGGTGGGGGAGCCTGTCGAGGGCACGATGCTCACGGTCGCCCGGGCGGCGTCCGAGGCCGCACGCCGGCGCGCCGCCGAGGACGGGGCCCGGGCCCGCGACGTCTTCACCTCGGCCGCGGAGGCCGCGCGCGAGGCGCTGGCCCGTACCCCCTTGCAGCTCGAGGCGCTGAGGCTGGCCGGCGTCGTCGACGCCGGCGGCCGGGGGCTGAGCGTGATCCTCGACGCGGCCGAGACCGTGCTGACCGGACGTCGTCCGGTGGCGGTGACCAGGGCGGCCATCCCGGTGCCGCACGTGCCCGACCCCGGTGACCACGCCGACCTGGGCCCGGAGGGTCCGGCCTACGAGGTGATGTACCTCCTCGACGCCGGCGACGACGCCGTCGCGGGCCTGCGCGCCCGGCTGGCCGACCTCGGCGACTCGCTGGTCGTCGTCGGCGGTGACGGTCTCTGGAACGTCCACGTGCACGTCGACGACGTCGGCGCCGCGATCGAGGCCGGCATCGAGGCGGGTCGCCCGCACCGCGTCCGGGTGACGCACTTCGCCGAGCAGGTCGCCGAGCGACGCGGCGCGCCCACGTCCGTGCCCGCCCCCACCCGCATCGGCCGCCGGGTGGTCGTCGTGGCCGCGGGCCCCGGGCTGGCCGGGCTCTTCGAGGCGGCTGGCGCCGTGGTCGTCCTCGGCGGACCGGGCAACCGGCCCTCCACGGGTCAGGTGCTCGAGGCGATCACCGCCTGCGGCGCCGCCGAGGTCGTCGTGCTGCCCAACGACCCCGACTCCGTGCGCGTGGCCCGCATCGCGGCCAGCACCGCCGAGGCCGACCACGCGATGCGGGTCGCCGTCGTGCCCACCCAGGCGCAGGTCCAGGGCCTCGCGGCCATGGCGGTGCACGAGCCCGGCCGCAGCTTCGACCAGGACGTCCTCGAGATGACCGCGACCGCCCGCCACGCGCGCCACGGCGCGGTCACGCTTGCGGCGCGCAAGGCGCTGACCATGGCCGGCTGGTGCGAGCCGGGCGACGTGCTCGGCGTGATCGAGGGCGACTTCGTCGAGATCGGCGCCGACCTCTTCTCGGTGACCACGGCGATCCTGGGCCGCCTGGTCGCGGGCGGCGGTGAGCTGGTCACCCTGGTGACCGGTGACGGCGCCGACGACCTCGGCGAGCGCGCCGCGGCGTGGCTCGACACCACGCACCCGACCGTCGACGTGGTCGTCTACGACGGGGGCCAGGAGCGCTACCCGCTGCTGCTGTCGGTGGAGTGAGGCAGGGTTGAGGTCGTGATCTCCCTCGACTCGCCGGTGACCTCGGTGCTGGGCGACTCCAAGAAGGCCAAGGCGTTCACCGACGGACTCGGCCTACGCACCGTCGGTGACCTGCTCCACCACTTCCCGCGCCGCTACCTCGAGACGGGCCGGCTCACCAAGGTCGACGACCTGCAGCCCGGCCAGATGCTCGCCGTCATCGGCGAGATCGTGAAGAGCGAGGTCAAGACCCACCAGGACCGCCGTACCGGCAAGATGGCGGCCCGGGTCGAGACCTGGGTGCGCACCGACGGCCCGCGCCTGCAGATCACCTTCTTCGCCCGCAACGCCAAGGCGGCCGCGTGGCGTGCGGGCAAGCTGGGCCCCGGCACCACCGGTCTCTTCCTCGGCCAGGCCAAGCTCTTCAACAGCCAGTGGCAGCTGACCCACCCCAAGTTCGTGCTCTTCGGCGCCCAGGAGAGTCACGACGACGACATCGCGACCGTCGAGGCCATCGGCGACCTCTACCCGATCTACCCCCTCACCAAGGGCCTCGAGTCGTGGGACGTCGCCCGCGTCGTCACCTTCGCCCGCTCGATGGTCGACGCGTTGCCCGACGTGGTCCCTGACTCCGTGCGCGCGCAGTACGACGTCGTCGACGCGACCACCGCCCTCGGCTGGGTGCACGCGCCCGAGGACCTCGCCCAGGTCCGCCGGGCCCACCGCCACTACCGCTTCGAGGAGGCCCTGGTCACCCAGCTGGTGCTGGCCAAGCGTCGGCGCGCGGTGCGCGAGACCGGTGCCCAGGCCCGCGACGGCGGCGACGGCGCGCTGCTGGCGGCGTTCGACGCGCGGCTGCCGTTCGAGCTCACGGCCGGTCAGCGCGAGGTAGGCGCCCAGCTCGAGGCCGACCTCGCGCGGCCCCACCCGATGAACCGGCTGCTCCAGGGCGAGGTCGGCTCCGGCAAGACCCTGGTCGCGCTGCGCGCGATGCTGCGCGTCGTCGACTCCGGCGGCCAGGCGGCCCTGCTCGCCCCCACCGAGGTGCTCGCCCAGCAGCACCACCGCTCGATCACCGCGATGCTCGGCGACCTCGCCGAGGGAGGGGTCTTCGGCGGGACCACCGTCGAGCTGCTCACCGGCTCGATGACCAAGGCCCAGCGCACGGCGCCGATGTCGCGGATCGGCAGCGGCGAGGCCGGCATCGTCATCGGCACCCACGCCCTGCTCGAGGACAAGGTCCAGTTCGCCGACCTCGGCCTGGTCGTCGTCGACGAGCAGCACCGCTTCGGCGTGGAGCAGCGCGCCGCGCTCACCGACAAGGCCGGCAGCCCGCCCCACGTGCTGGTGATGACCGCGACCCCGATCCCGCGCACCGTCGCCATGACCGTCTTCGGCGACCTCGAGGTCTCCACCCTGCGCGAGCTGCCCGCGGGGCGCGCCGAGATCCAGACCAACGTGGTCAACCTCGTCGACCACCCCGGCTGGATCACCCGGGTGTGGGAGCGCGTGCGCGAGGAGGTCGACAAGGGCCACCAGGTCTACGTCGTGTGCCCGCGCATCGCCGGTGACGAGCTCGAGGCCAACCAGACCGACCTGCCCGAGGTCGACGACGACGGCCACGCCGTGGCCCCCGAGGCCTCGAGGCCGCCGCTGGCGGCGGTCGAGGACGTCGTCACCGAGCTGGCCGACGGCCACCTCGCCGGGCTGCGCCTCGCGGTCCTGCACGGGCGGCTGGCCCCCGACGTCAAGGACGCCACCATGCGCGCGTTCGGCCTGGGCGAGATCGACGTCCTGGTCTCGACGACCGTCATCGAGGTCGGCGTCGACGTGCCCAACGCCACCGCGATCGTGCTGCTCGACGCCGATCGCTTCGGCGTCTCCCAGCTCCACCAGCTGCGTGGTCGCGTCGGCCGCGGGGGCCTGCCCGGTCTGTGCCTGCTGGTCTCGTCGGCCGAGTGGCTCTCCCCGGCCCGCGAGCGCCTCGACGCGGTGGCGAGCACCACCGACGGCTTCGAGCTCAGCCGGGTCGACCTCGAGCAGCGCCGCGAGGGCGACGTGCTCGGCGGGTCCCAGTCGGGGCGCCGCTCGACCCTGCAGAATCTCCGGGTGCTCCGCGACGAACAGACCATCGTCCAGGCCCGCGAGGCCGCCGAGGCGCTCCTCGAGGCCGACCCGACCCTCGCGGCCACGCCCCTGCTCGCCGAGGCCGTCGCCGACCTCGAGGCCTCCGCCAACGCCGACTTCATCGAGAAGTCGTGACCCGCATCATCGCGGGCCAGGCCAAGGGCCGCCGGCTGCGCACCCCTCCCGGCGAGCACACCAGGCCGACCACCGACCGGGTGCGCGAGGCGCTCTTCAGCGCCCTGGAGTCGTGGTGCGGCTCGCTGCACGGGCTGCGCTTCCTCGACCTCTACGCCGGCAGCGGCGCGGTCGGCCTCGAGGCCTGGTCGCGCGGCGCCGGGGCGGTGACCTTCGTCGAGTCCGACAAGGCGACCGCCGCCCTGATCCAGGCCAACGCCCGCGACCTGGGCTTCGCCGCCGCCGACGTCAAGCCGCTGCGCGTCGTCACCGCGCTCGCCGGGCCCCCGGCCCAGCCCTACGACGTGGTGTTCAGCGACCCGCCCTACCCCCTGCCCGAGACCGACCTGGCCGACGACCTGCGGCTCCTCGCCGACGGCTGGCTGGCCCCCGACGCCCTCGTGGTCGTCGAGCGGTCGCGACGCAGCCCCGAGCCCACGTGGCCGCCGGGCCTGGTGGCCGATCGCGACAAGCGCTACGGCGAGACCCGGCTTTGGTACGGTCACGCCCCGTGAGCCAGTCATGAGTCGTGCCGTCTGCCCCGGGTCCTTCGACCCCGTGACCCACGGGCACCTCGACATCGTCGGACGGGCCGCGCGGCTGTTCGACGAGGTCGTGGTCGCCATCGGCGTCAACCAGTCCAAGAGCCGGCTCTTCGGGCCCGAGGAGCGCGTCGCCATGCTCGAGCGCGCGGTGGCGGGCTTCCCCAACGTGCGCGTCGAGGGCTTCACCGGCCTGGTCACCGACTTCTGCGTCGAGCACGACGCACAGGCGATCGTGAAGGGCCTGCGGTCCTCCAGCGACTTCGACTACGAGCTGCCGATGGCCCACATGAACTCCGCCCTCACCGGGGTCGAGACGGTGTTCCTGCCGACCGCGACCGGCCAGTCCTTCGTGTCCTCGAGCCTGGTCAAGGAGGTCGCCTCCTTCGGCGGCGACGTGTCGGCGTTCGTCCCCGACTTCGTGCTCGAGGCCCTCACCCGCCGCTTGGCGGAGCGCACATGATTTCGCGGCACGGCGAGCGACCAGTACGCTTCTGGTCTGTTCTGTTGTGCCCGGACCCGGAAGTGATCCCCTGACCAGCCTGGACCCGAGAGCGCCGCTCGTGCTCGACACCCGCGAGCTCGGCCGCCGCCCGGGGTCCCAGCGTGAGGTGACACTGACGGTGCCGGCCCCGACAGGACTGGGCATCGACATCCTCTCCGTCCCCGAGGGCTCACCGGTCACCATCGACCTGCGGCTCGAGGCGGTCATGGAAGGGGTGCTGGTCACGGGCACGGCGCGAGCCGGGCTCGACGGCGAGTGCGCACGGTGCCTGGATCCGATCGTCGACGAGATCGACGTGACGCTCCAGGAGCTGTACCTCTACGACGACGACCATCACCACCACGGCAGTCACGACGAGGCCGGTGAGGACGACGAGGTCAGCACGATGGAGGACGACCTGGTCGACCTCGAACCCCTGCTGCGGGACGCGGTGGTGCTCGCACTACCGTTCCAGCCGCTGTGCCAGGACGACTGTCCCGGGCTGTGCGCCGAGTGCGGCGCATCGCTCAAGCAGGACCCCGAGCACTCGCACGACGACCCGATCGACCCGAGGTGGGCAGCGCTCACCAGGCTCGACACGCAGACCGACCTGAACACCTAGGAGAATCCAGTGGCTGTCCCGAAGCGGAAGATGTCGCGGAGCAACACCCGCCACCGTCGCTCGCAGTGGAAGGCCGTCGCGCCGACCCTGGTCACCTGCGCCAACCCGGCGTGCGGTTCCCAGCACCTGCCGCACCGTGCGTGCGGCGAGTGCGGCCAGTACGGCGCCCGCACCGCCCGTCGCCAGGTCCTCTGACCTCCTCACCGTCGCGATCAGCAACTACGTCTCGCTGCGCACGGCGCTCGGGGATCCGGTACTCGACCCCGAGCTCCTCGAGCGCGCCCTGACGCACCGGTCCTACGCCTACGAGAACGGTGGGCTGCCGACCAACGAGCGGCTGGAGTTCCTCGGCGACTCGGTGCTCGGGGTCGTGGTGACCGAGACGCTCTACACGATGCACCCCGACCTGTCCGAGGGTCGGCTGGCCAAGCTGCGCGCCGCGGTCGTCAACGCACGCGCCCTGGCCGGGGTCGCGATCACCATCGGGCTCGGTGAGCACGTCAAGCTCGGCCGCGGCGAGGAGTCGACGGGCGGGCGCCACAAGGCGTCGATCCTGTCCGACACCGTCGAGGCGGTCATCGGCGCCGTCCACCTCAGCGGTGGCATCACCGTGGCCGCCGAGGTCGTCCACCGGCTCTTCGACCCCCTCATCGAGGAGGCGTCGGCGATGGGCGCCGGCCTGGACTGGAAGACCTCGCTGCAGGAGCTCGCCGCCGAGCACACCCTCGGCGTGCCCGAGTACGTCATCACCGACGAGGGCCCCGACCACATGAAGACCTTCCACGCACAGGTCCGCGTCGGCGGCCGGCTCTACGGCAACGGCGTCGGGCGCTCCAAGAAGGAGGCCGAGCAGGCCTCGGCCGAGACGGCGTACGGCGAGATCGTGGCCGCGATCGAGGCTGCGTCCGTCCCCGACCCGAGCGCGTGACCCGGCCCGTCCGTGCCTGAGCTGCCCGAGGTCGAGGTCGTGCGCGCCGGCCTCGAGCGCCACGTCCTCGGCGCGCGGATCACCCGCGTCGACGTCCTGCACCCCCGCCCGGTGCGCCGCGACCCGCGCGGCCCCGAGGGTTTCGCCGGCGCGCTCGCCGGACGACGGATCGCGGCGGCCCGCCGTCGCGGCAAGTACCTCTGGCTGCCCCTCGACAACGGCGACGCCCTGCTCGCCCACCTCGGCATGAGCGGGCAGATGCTCGTGCAGCCGCAGGACGCCCCCGCCGAGCGCCACCTGCGGGTGCGGCTGGTGCTCGAGGGCGCCGCCGAGGACCGCGAGCTGCGCTTCGTCGACCAGCGGATGTTCGGCGGGCTGTCGATCAGCGCCGGTGGGGCCGACCTGCCCGCCGAGATCGCCCACATCGCGCGCGACCCGCTCGACCCCGAGTTCGACGACGACCTGTTCGTGGCCCGCGTCCGCAAGCGGAGCTCGGGCGTCAAGCGGCTGCTGCTCGACCAGGGCCTGGTCTCCGGCGTCGGCAACATCTACGCCGACGAGTCGCTGTGGCGCGCGGGCCTGCACGGCGAGCGGCCCGGCGAGCGGCTCACCGGCGCCCAGGTGCGTGCCCTGCTCGGGCACGCCCGCGAGGTCATGGGCGAGGCGCTGCGCCAGGGCGGCACCTCGTTCGACGCCCTCTACGTCAACGTCAACGGTGAGTCGGGTTACTTCGACCGGTCCCTGCACGCCTACGGGCGCCAGGACCAGCCGTGCGACCGCTGCGGCACGCCCATCAAGCGCGTCGCCTTCATGAACCGGTCGTCCTACTTCTGCCCGAAGTGCCAGCCGGCGCCGCGCCGGCGACGCCCGCCCTTAGCAGGCAACACGCCGGATTGACCCTCGCCTTTCGGGGTGGGACTCTGGTAGGCGGCCCGCCGGACCTGACCGTCAACCTCCGAACGGACATTTCCGGACCCACCCACCGTCACACCCCACCACATCGGAAGGTTCACCATGGCCAAGGCGCTGATCGGCTACCTGAGCAGCGACCAGCGAGACCCCCGCGACGCCGCCGACAACGCTCGGCTCCGCAAGCGGGTGGCCGAGCTGGAAACCCTCGTCCTCCGACTCTCGGAGGAGAACGACAGGCTGGTGGCCGCGCGGGCCGCCGAGCTCCTCGACACCGCCCCGATGCCGGAGATGCAGCCGGCCTGAGCACGTCGGTCGGCGGCGGCCGCCGACCGGGCCCCGCCCCTGACGGGGCGGGCTCCCGACGACCTACCGGGTCAGCCGGTCACCGGACCCGGACGGTGTTCGACACGTCGGCGACCGTCCTCGGGGTCGAGCCGACCTCGGCGACGTACGTCGTGCCCCGGCGGGCGTTGCGGTCCCTGACCCGGACGACGACCCGGCCGGTCGCGTCGAGGACGCCGACCCGCACGACCCGACGTACGCCGTGGGCGACCCGGACGATCCTGACCCTGGCGCCCGCGGCCATGCGAGGCGCGCGGACGGTGAGGACGTCGGCGGCGCGCCCGCCCTCGGGCGTGCCGACCAGGGTGGACCTGATCACGGATCCGAAGACGACGGTGCTGTCGAGCGTGCGGCTGCGGACGCCGTCGCTGACGACCGCGGTCAGCTGCGCGCGGCCGAGCCTGGTCCCGACGAAGGTGTAGGTGGCCTCGCCGCGGGCGTTGGTGACCCGGTTGGCCCGAGCCTCGCCGCCGCTGCGCTCCGGGCCGAAACGGAAGAACTGCACCCGGTAGCCGCGCACGGGGTTGCCCTCCTGGTCGACGACCCGCACGGTCTGGGTGACGGTGCTGCCGACGGCGACCACGTCGGTCGCGTCGGAGGTGACCTTGAACCGGGACGCGTCGAAGTCGAGCTCGTAGAAGTCGGCGGTGCTGGAGCCCACGGCGTCGTCGGTGCCCGTGGCGGCGGTGCCCGCGGTGTCGGTGTAGCGGTAGGTCGGGGCGTTCCACGTGCCCGTGAGGTCGATCGACCCGGTCTCGAAGGAGACGACCCAGACGTCCCCGGCGTCGTCGAGGTCCGACACGACGAAGTCGTCGCTGTAGTCGTAGTTGTCGAGATCGCCGCTGTAGGTGAGCGCCACGGGCTTGCCGACGACCCGGTTGCCGAACTGGTCGAGGGTGTCGACCTCGTAGTAGGTGCGGTTGCCGGCCAGGGCCGGGTCGACGGGAGCCACCTGCTCGGCGGCGGGGGACCGCACGATCTCGACCCTGCCGTTGAGCGGGTTGCTGGTGTCCCACTCGGCGGTCTCGCTGCCCGTGAGCGCGCCGGCGTGCGTGGTGACCGTCGCGGTGACCTGGCCGTCGGGGTCGAAGTCCCGGTCGCGTCCGATCGCGACCTTGAAGTCGATCGCGCCGTCGGCGTCGGTGAGCCCGGTCAACGACCGGCCGAGCTGCTCGAGGGTGCCCGCCGGTGCGCCCACGACGGACGGCAGCTGCTCGTCGCCGGTGGTGAAGAAGCCGTGGTCGAGCTCCACTGTGGTGAGCTGGCCCACGACCGGGTCGGGCAGCAGGTCCGCGTCGCCCTGGACGCCGGAGGCGGTCGGGTCGACGTCGAAGGTGTCGTCGGGCGCCGTGACCGTCACCTTGCCGACCAGCGGCCGGCCGGGGGTGCCGCTGCCCAGGTCGTCGACGACGACCGTGCTCCCGGTCGGGGGAGCCACGCTGACCAGGTCGACGTCGAGCGACGAGGTGGCGTCGGCGTCCCCGATCGCGGGGGTGGCGGCGGTGGTGGCGTCGATCGTGCCCCCGAGCTCGCTGCCCTGGCCGTCCTCGGGCGGGTCGCTCAGCACCGCGGAGAAGGAGCCGTCGGCGTCAGTCGGCACCTGGAGGGAGGTGACCAGCGGGCCCGGGGTGGCGGGGACGAACCCGGCGTCCGCGAGCGGGTCTCCGCCCGCGGCGCCGCGCACGAGGGCCAGGTCGACCAGCCGGCCGGGCAGCCCGGTGCCGTTCTCCAGGCGCAACGACCCGGCGACCGGGCGGTCGGCACCCGCGGCCGTGCGCAGCGGGCTGTCGTCGTCGAGGTCGATCGTGGCGTTGCCGACCTCGAGGGTCAGGATGCGGCTGCGCGGGATGGCGTGGGCGTCGGCGGCGTCGGGTCCGAGACCGGCGACGAGCACGTAGGTGCCCGGGGTCTGCGTCGTCGGCAGCGGTACGACGAACTCGCCGACGACGTCGCTGGTCACGAGGTCCATGCCGACCGCGGGCAGCTGCGACGCGGGGACCGCGGGGTCGAACGGCGTGATGGTCCAGAAGTAGCGCAGGTCCTGGGCGTCGTCGACGTCGACCGCACCCGCGACCGGGTCGGTGACCTGCACGGTGAGATCGCCGGGGGCGTACTCGTCGAGGTCGAAGGCGCCGCCGTCCTGCGAGGTCGCCACCAGTCGGAGCGTGGCGGGGGCCGCCACCGCGGTCGACGCGAGCGAGCTCACCGCCGAGAGGGCCAGGGTCGAGGCGAGGGCGAGGGCGAGGCCGCGCCCGTGCGGGGTGGGGTTCATGGAGGTCCTTTTCGGGGATGGGGATGAGGTGGTCGGGGCGCGGCGCGTGGCCGTGACCCGGGTCAGCCGGTCTCGCAGACGAAGCTCCCCTGGTCGGGGTAGGGGACCAGGCGTTCGGGGGCGGGGATCGCCAGCTCGGCCGAGCCGACGGACCCCGTGGCGGCCGCCAGCTGGCGCAGCGCCGAGACCATCGACGACGTCGGCTCGCGCAGGACCCGGCCGCTGCCGTAGCCGGACCGGCAGACCTTGTAGTAGTTGGTCGTCGAGCGCCAGTCGATCAGCCGGTCGCCCTGGGCCCGCCGGGCGCTGCCCTCGTCGCCCATGTCGGCCTGCATCGCGTCGGCCCCGGAGCCGCCGTACAGGACGTCGCGGCCGTTGACGGTGCGTCGACGCCGGTCGGTGTCCTCGACCGGTGCGGCCAGCTGCCACAACCGCCGGTCGAAGGTGCGGCGCTTGACGTCGAGCAGGTCGTTGCCGGCCCCGCCGAACAAGCGGTCGTGGCCGGTCCCGCCCCAGGCGGCGTCGGCGCCGTCGCCGGCGAGGACGACGTCGTCGCCGCTGCCCGCGTTGACGACGTCGTTGCCCGCGCCCGCGTGCAGGGAGTCGAGGCCGTCCCCGCCCAGCAGGAGGTCCTCGCCGCCGAGGGTCGACTGCGAGAGGGTCACGACCCGCACGAGGGTGCCGTGGGGGCGGACCAGCTCGCGGATGAACCCGGTGCGGTCCGAGACGGTGCGGTCGACGCCTCCCAGGGCGCCGGCCGGCGTCGGGACGTCGATGCCCTGGTCGCCGACGAGGGCGTCGTCGCCGCTGCCGCCGTCGAGCACGTCGCCCGCGACCCGCTGGCCCAGGTAGGACTGCTGGGCGCGGGTGGTGCGGGTCGCGTCGAACTGCCCGTAGAGGTCGTCGTCGCCGGCTCCGCCGGCGAGCCGGTCGCTGCCGGCCCAGACGCCGGGCACCTCGTCGGCCATGGCCACCCGGCGTACGACGTGCACGCCGGAGGACCCGCCCGCGAGCAGGGCGCTGGGGCCGTCGCGGGTGACCCGGCCGTTGTCGCCGAGCAGGACGTCGCCCCCACCGTCGCCGCCGAGCACGTCGTTGCCGTCGACGAGACCGGCCGCGCTGCGGTCGAGCGAGCCGGGGACCGGTGTCAGCAGGCGGTCGGTGACCGTCGTGCCGGCCACGGTGATGATCGCGCCGGTGGTGTGGGACCCGCCGCCCAGCACGTCGTCCTCGCCGTCGCCGCCGCTGAGCGCGTCGTCACCGACGTTGCCCTCGAGGTAGTCGTCGTCGGCGCCACCGTCGGCGGTGTCGTCGCCGGCCTGGCCGAAGACGAGGTCGCGGCCCTCACCGGAGGCGATGGTGTCGCCGCCGCCGATGCCGGCAGGGACGGCGTCGGTGGTGGTGGCGACGTCGAGGAGCAGCACGGTGCGCAGGCGGGTGCCGTCGGCGCGGGTCGTGGGCGTGCCGGGGGCCGACGGGCGGGTGAGGACGCCGTTGTCGCCGAGCACCACGTCGTCGCCGCTGCCGCCCTCCAGGGCGTCGCCGTCGTCGAGCAGGGTCGTGGTGCTGCCGGCGGAGGCCGGGCCCGGGCTGGTCAGGCGGGTCCCGGTGTCGCCGAGCGGGCGGCCGTCGGTGGCCGAGGAGCCGCCGAGCACGTCGTCGTCGCCGGGGCCGGCGGCGATGGTGTCGCCGCCGTCGTTGCCCTCGAGGTGGTCGTCGCCGGACCCGCCGTCGATGACGTCGCGGCCACCCTGGCCGAAGACCAGGTCGGCGTACCCGCCGCCGAGGATCGTGTCGGCGCCGGCCGTGCCGACGTCGGGGCTCGAGTCGAACGTGGCGACGTCGTCGAGGGTCAGGACGTAGGGCGGGGCGTCGTGCGCCTGGGGCGTGACCAGGGCCTCGACCCGGGTCGGCAGGGCGTTGTCGCCGGCGACCAGGTCGGCGCCGTCGAGCCCGTCGGGGCCGCCGTCGCCCCGGATGGTGTCGAGGCCGTCGGGCACGCCCGCGCCGTCGCGGACGACGGTGTAGCGCGACCGCGTGGTCGGGTCGAACGTCGAGCCGCCGACGACCACGTCGTCGCCGTCGTCGCCGTAGGCGAGGTCGGACCCCGGCCCGCCCTCCACGACGTCGTCGTCGGGTCCGCCGCGGACCAGGTCGTCGCCGGTCGAGCCGAGCACGAAGTCGCAGGAGCTGCCGCCGTAAAGCTCGTCGTAGGCGGTCTCGGTGCCGGGGGAGGCCACCGGGACCCCGTCGACGCCGTCGCCGGGCAGCACCGTGAGGTAGCGGGTGGTCGGCGTCGGCCCGCAGACCAGGGCGCTGGAGTCGAAGCGCAGCGGGGAGCCCGCCGTCGCCACCACCGCGGCCGGGACCAGCGGGGACGCTCGCCAGGCGACCGCGGGGTCGGTGACCGCCGTGACGATCGACTCCGAGACCACGACGGCGTTCTCGGCGACCAGCACGTCCTCGGCGCGGCCGCCGAGCAGCACGTCCTGGCCGTCGGTGGCGCCGCCGGTGGGGCTGCCGCCGACGAGGTCGTCGGCGCCCTCGTTGCCGCGCAGGCGGTCGTCGCCCGCGCCGCCGTCGAGGTGGTCGTCGCCGAGGCCGCCGACGACCACGTCGGAGGCGGCGCCGCCGAGCAGGACGTCGGTGCCGTCGTCGCCGAGCAGCAGGTCGTTGCCGTCGCCGCCGTCGGCGAGGTCGGTGCCGTCGCCGGCGCCGAGGTAGTCGGAGCCGGAGCCGCCGCGCAGCTCGTCGTCGCCGTCGCCGGCCAGGACGCAGTCACCGTCGGCGTTGTCGCCGCCGGGGGTGAGCATGGAGGGCAGGTCGACGACGCCCGTGTCGTCGGGGTCGGCGTTGCCGTCGACGTCCACGGTGACGCCGTCGCGGTCGAGGTCGACGCGACCGCCGGTCACCACGACCTCCCCGCGGAGCAGTCCCTGGAAGCCGTCGGTCGAGCCGGGCCGCTGGATCCGGCCGTCGACGACGTCGAGCCCGGCCAGCGTGCCGGTGTCGGCGGTGAGGCCGTCGTTGGCGTCGCCGGCGTAGAGGTCGCCGTCGAGGTCGACGAGGCCCTTGACCACGCGGGTGACCGAGTTGCAGGCCAGCAGGCGCTGCGCGACCGACGGATCGGTCGCGCCCGCGTCGGGCTCGGTGTCGCGGCCCTCGCCGTAGACGCTGTCGACGCCCACGTCGCCGACGAGCAGGTCGGAGCCGCTGCCGCCGGCGACGACGTCGTCGCCCGCGCCGCCGTCGAGGTAGTCCTTGCCCGCGCCGACCGCGTCGGGGCCGAGGGTGCCGTCGAGGAGGCGCCGGCCCCCGCGGACGAGGGTCACGTCGTCGCCGTACAGCACGTCGTCGCCCGGGCCGCCCTCGGCCCGGTCGTCGCCGGTGCCGCCGCGGATGACGTCGCGGTCGGTCGTGCCGTCGGTCGTGCCGTCGGTCGTGCCGTCGGTCGGGGTGGTGACGTCGTCGCCGGTGGCCCCGGCCGCGTCGCCGGACAGGTCGTCGTCGCCCGCGCGCCCGCAGATCTCGTCGGGACCGCTGCCGCCGTCGAGGGTGTCGACGCCGTTGCCGCCGACCACGACGTCCTTCTCGGTGCCGCCGGTCACGAAGTCGCCGGTGGCGGCGCCGCTGTCGGGGGTCCCGGACTCGCAGAGGTCGTCGAGGGCCGCGTCGCCGGGCACCCGGGCGGTGAGGGTGTCGACCGTCGTGGGCTCGGGGTTGGTCCGGCCCTCGGTGAGCACCAGCGCCGTACGCCGGCCCGTGGTGAACAGGGTGTCGATCCCGGGGGCGGTGAGCGTGGACTCGTCGCCGCCGACGACGACGTCGGACCCGTCGCCGCCGTCGACCGAGTCGAGGCCGGGTCCGCCGACGAGCACGTCGCCGCTGTCGAAGCCGAGCCGGACCTGGTCGGCCACGTCGGCGTCGGTGCCGTCGGCCTTGCGGACGAGCACCGCGCGCACGTCGCGGCCGGGCCCGCCGACGAGGCTGTCGTTGCCGTCGCCGCCGTTGCCGCGGTCGGCCCCGGGTCCGCCCTCGAGGCGGTCGTTGCCGGTGCCGCCCGCGAGGTCGTCGCGACCCGCGCCCCCGCCGACGACGTCGTCGTCGGCGCCGCCGGTCGCGGTGTCGTCGCCCAGGCCGGTCTCGATGCTGTCGGTGCCGGGGCCGCCGTCGATGCCGGTGTCGTCACCGTCGCCGGTGCTCAGGGTGTCGTCGCCGACACCGCCGGACAGACGGGTGACCCGGGCCGAGAACGCCGAGGTCGTCAGGGCGATCCCGCCCTGGGCGTCGGTCGAGAACTCCTCGCCGGCCAGGAACGAGATCTTGTCGTCGCCGGTGCCGCCGTCGGCCTGGAAGGTCGGGGGAGCGGCCAGGTCGTCGGTGGTGCCGACGGTGGTGGACAGGACGTCGGTCGCGGACATCGAGAGCCCGGACTGGTAGATCGTCAGGTCGTAGTGGCCGTTCGGCTTGAGCTGGGTCTCGACGTTCTGGACCCGTCCGAAGCCGCTGACCTCGTAGACCGTGCGTCCGGAGCCCTTGTCGAACTCGCGCACCTCGTACTCGTCGGCGATGTCCGCGGCGCCGGCGATCCGTTGGGTGCTCTGGTCGCCTGAGGTGAGCACGAGGGTGCCCCCGTCGCGGAGCACGAGGGTCGGGACGACGTCGGGGCAGCCGTACTTGAACAGCTCGTAGGGGCCGAGCTTGAGCAGCTCGTACTCGTACTCGAGCGAGGTGAGCAGCAGCTCGATCTCGACGTAGACCGAGATCGAGGCCTCGATCTCGGCGCTCGCGTCGAAGACGCACGACGCCTGGCCGGAGAACAGGGTCTTGATCTCGGCGGTGCGCAGCCGTCCGTCGTCGTCGGGGTCGTTGATGTCGAGGTTGACCGTGAGGGTGACGCTGCCCTTGAGGCCGGCGGTGACGATGCCGATGCTGACGCCGGCCCCGGCCTCGAGGGTCGTGACGACCTTGACCTCGGGCACGTCGACGCCGTCGCCGTCGAGGTCGTCGAGGTAGAAGCCCTGCCGGATCACGCTGCCGCCGTCGAAGGCGGCGTACGCCGTGCGGAGGGCATCGACGTCGCCGGGGGCGACCGAGCGGGCGGCCAGGGTCTGGGCGTAGGAGTCGAAGCCGAGCGCGAGGCGGCCCTCGACCGAGATCGACCCGCCGACGAACGGCGTGATCGGGACGGGTCCGGCCATGATCGGGCCGAACGTCTGGTGGTAGGCCACCTGGGCCTTGAGGGTGCCGAGGTCGAGGCGGAAGTAGGACGCCTCGCCCTCACCGGTGAGCACGTCCATCAGCTGGTCGGGGTCGGACAGGAAGGGCAGCGAGAAGCCGGGCAGCTGGCCGGTCACCTCGCGGGTGCGGGTCGCCACGCTGGTCTTGGTCTTGCGCGCGCCGAGGCGGTTCTCCTGGGTCGTCTGACCGGGGGCACCCTGGGCGGGCTTGTCGGCGGCGGCGAGGTCCTCGTCGTCGGGGCAGGGCTGCGGGGCCTTCTTGACGACCGTGGGGGGCGGCGTCGTGCCGCCGGTCGCAGGCCCGGCGGTCGACGTGGTGATCGCCTCGGTGCACTTGCTGTAGAGGGACACGTCGCTGGGGTCCAGGCTCAGGGCCGTCCCGGCGGTCGCGAGGTTCTCGAGCGGGACGTAGCCGTCGCCGGTGCTGCTCTTGAGCGCGGCCACGCCGTGGAGCACGTCGGTCACGCCGCCGACGAGGGTGATCACGCGGTGGGCGAGCTCGAGCTGGGGCTTCTTGGTGGCCTTCGAGAGCGTCTCGAGCAGGCTGAGCAGCGACACCTCGTCGCCTCCGGCGAGCTCGGAGAGGTCGGAGACCACGGGGATCGGGGTGCGTAGCACGTCGACGACGTCGCGGACGGGTGCGAGGTAGGGGTCGATGACCGCGAAGGGCGTGGCCACCGTGTCGATGACGCCGCCCATCGCGAGCTGCACGTCGTTGTAGGTGATCTCGGTGGGCTCGCCCGCGGAGTCCTCGTCGAAGCCGCCGGTCGGGCTCCACGGGATGTCGATGCGGCCCTTGAGGCCGAAGACGCCGTTGGCCATGGCGCCCTTGTCGTCGGTGGTGTCGAACCCGAGCTCGAGGCCTTGGTCGTCGCCGACGAAGCGCGGCGTGGTCGCCAGGCCCCCGTCGTAGAGGTCGAAGAGGCTGTAGGCCGTCGTGTCGGTGGTGGTCGGCGTGATCTCGATCGTGGTGTCGACCGAGCCACCGGTGGCCGTCGGGGTGAGCAGGGCCGGCAGGTAGCCGACGATGGCGTCCATCGTGGCGGGCATGTCGGCCCGGACCTTGAGCGACAGCGTGTCGGAGGGAGCGACGACGACCTGGGGGCCGACGCCGCGCTGCAGCTGCAGGGTGACCGGCAGGGTCCAGCTCGTGGTCGTGGCGACGAGCTTGGTGGAGCGGACCTCGAGCCCGGGCAGACCGGTGTCGAACGGCTTCTGGCCCGTCTTCGACGACCCCTTGAGGATGGTCGTGACCGTGACGGTGTCCCACCCGGTCGCGGTGTTGGTCGCGCAGGGGGTCGTGCTGGGCGGCGTGGTGGGCGCGGGGCACGGGCTGCACGCCTTGTTGGTGCCGCCGCAGGCGACGGTGACGGTGACGGCGCCCGGGGCCTCGAGGCCGGGCGCTCCCGTGATGGCGGCCCTGACTGCGGTCGCGAGCGCCGTCTTCAGTGCGGTGTCGGTCGTGGCGGTGGTGACGGCGGTCGTCGCGAGCTGGGTGCGCAGCCTGCTGGTCAGCCCGGTGAGGATCTCCGGGACGCCGGCGCCGGCGTCGAGGTCGGTGCCGATCAGGGGGGCCGAGACGGGGGCGCCGTCGGGGCCGAGGTTGCGGGGCGCGGAGCCGTCCATGGCCGACCCGAGGGCGGCGGCCAGGCCGTCGAGGCCCTCGGCGAGGTAGGCGACCTTCATGGCGTCGCGCACGGGCGCGACGGCGCCGGCGCCGCCGGAGGAGTCGGTCGCCAGGCCCCGGTAGGCGATCACGCCGCCGGTGCCGACGGCGAGCGCGGCCCGGGCGGCGTCGCCGGAGCGCGCGTTGCTACGACGGGTCTCGAGCCGGCCGCCGGTCGTGCCGCTGGGCACGTAGTCGGTCACGACCCGTACGCCGAGGTCGGCGGAGGAGCCCGTGGCGGCGACGGTGAGCTCGCCGACCCCGGCCTGCAGCGCGCCGGCCAGGGGGGTGCCGCTGCTGGTCAGGGTGGCGGTCGAGTCGGTCCTGGTGTCGTCGTCCACGGCGGGTCGGGCGGTGGTGCGGTCGACGCGGACGGCGAGGGTGGTGGTGGACGCGACACCGACGTCGGGGGTCTTGGTGCTGGTGACCTGCCCGCGGCCGGGCTTGGCGGGGTCGCCGCCCGCCGCGGGCATGCCGAGGTCGTCGAAGCGCAGCGGGGCGGGCAGGGTCGTGCCGTCGGGCGCCGACGCCTGCAGCCTCACCTCGAGGTCGGTGGAGCCGAGGACGAAGGAGAGGCGGGGGAGGTAGCTCCCCGGCTGGCCGCTGACCGTGACCATGCTGCCGACGGCGGCCGCCATCTCCTGGGCGCTCGACACGTGCGCCAGACCGGCGGTCGTGGTGCCGGTGCGCTCGTCGGCGGTGGCGGTGGCGGCCAGGGTGGCGAGGCCCTGCCGCAGGGCCTCGCGCTCCACGGCGAGCTGGGCGGGCTTGAGGTCGACCAGCGGCAGGGTCGAGGTGTACTGGTCGAACGGCAGGCCGTCGGCGACGTTGTCGCCCTCGAGACGGTCGAACTCCGAGAGGCTGGTCGACAGCCCGTCGATGACGGAGTCGCGCAGGGCGAAGGGGTCGCCGAGCACGATCGTCTCGACGACCTGGCCGTCGGTCAGCGGGGTCTGCCCGTTGGGGGCCAGCCCGGAGCAGGTGAGGGTGTCGGCCGTGACGATCTCGACGTTCTGGCAGCCGAGCCCGTCGGCCAGCAGGCGCCGCGCGACCTGCGTGTCCTCGCCGCCCGCGACGGGCACGGCGGCGTTGAGGGCCGAGTAGAGCGTCTGGCCCGGCGCGAGCGAGGTGATCGCGAGCCGGACGGTGTCGGTGGCGCCCTGGGTGACCCGGGCGGTCCCGGTGAGGAACTGGGCCGGGACGGGGTCGAAGACCCGCAGCGGGGCGTACCCGGCGTCGAAGCTCGCCGTCGGCAGCCCGGTGGGGTTCCAGGTGACGCCGGCCGAGCCGGTCGCGCCGCCGGCCTGCCCGGTGGCGTACGTCGAGCCCGAGAGCGGCTCCTCGCGGGCGCGGAAGGCGATCGAGGCGGTCATGGCGGAGGTCAGCGCGAGCTGGTCGGGGTCCAGGCCGCCGTCCTCGTTGAAGAGGTCGGTGATGTCGAGGGGCGAGGTGGCCGAGGCCGTGCCGGACGGCACGCGGTCGAGGGTGACCGCGGGGCCGGTGCCGGCCCGGCCGAGCGTGAGGTCGGTGAGGTCGGCGGTGACCTTGAGGAAGCCGATGCGGGCCGCGAGGCCGGTGACCTGGGTCTGGGTCGTGGCCGACAGCCCGCCGATCCGGATGAGCGAGGCGTCGTGGGGCAGCAGGAAGGTCTGGCGGTCGCTGCCGGCCGCGGGGGTGCCGGTCTGGATGCCGAAGCCGACGTCGAAGGACGCGTCGGTGGCGGTGGCCCTGGCGACGCCCGGGTTGTCGGGGTCCGTCGACCGCAGGCCCGTCAGGCCGACGAGCGCGCCGAGGGTCCCGGGGTTGCCGAGGGCGAGCTCGGCGGTGCTGGACGCGCGCTCGACGTCGACGGCCACGTCGAGGCGGCCGTCGACGAGCTCGGCTGCGGCGGAGGAGCCCGGGATCTCGCCGATGCGGCCGACGACGTCCTGGACCGTGCGCGGCAGGGAGCGAGCCGTGTAGGAGGTCGTGGAGACCTCGCCGGTGCCGGGATCGGTCACCGCGGAGGTGAAGGAGACCTCGAGGTCGGGCTCACCGTCGGAGCCGTCGATGCGGACCAGTCCCGAGGGCGCCTCGCCCAGGGCGGTGTCGGGCTCCTCGACGATCGACCCGGGGCCGTGGAGCACCCAGTCGTCGACCGTGAGCGTGCCGAGGCCGCTGGCGGTGGTGGCCTGGCAGTAGACGGTGTCGCCGGGCGCCGCGACGCCGGTCGGCGGGTTGGCGGGGGACGGCCCGCACACGACCTGGGCGGCCGCGGCCGTCGAGAGCAGGGCCAGCAGGTCGTCGCCGGGGGCGAAGAGGTCGGAGGTGCCGCCGCCGAGGTGGGGGAAGGGGACGTCGGCGGCGTCCTGGAGCGCCAGGACCGTGCCGGTGTACTGGGCCAGCGACGTCACGCCGTCGACCATCGACAGCCCGGTCGCCTGGGCCAGGCGGCCGCCGTAGGTGCGCACGGCGTCGGCAGCCGCCGGCCAGACCTCGGCGCCGGGGTCGCCGGACCGCTCGAGGGTCAGGCTCCCGGAGCGCTCGGCGTCGGTGCCGCCGGTGAGGGAGGCGGGCAGGGCGACGTCGAGGGCGACGTCGAGGTCGTTGTCGGTGGTGGTGACCCGGAACAGGTCGGCCAGGGTCGAGTAGCGCAGGTCCTCGAGGGTCAGCAGGGAGCGGCCGTCGGGGTCGCGCATCGTGATGACCTGGTCGCGGTGCGCGCGGTAGTGACCACCGGTGACCCTGACCCTGGTGAAGCCCTGGCGGGCGTCGAAGCCTCGCAGCGAGTCGGTCTCGAGGTCGACGGAGAGGTCCATGACCGGCTGGCTGACCAGCGCCACCCGCAGCAGGGGGTCGTCCTGGGCCGGGTCGATCGCGACCACGAACGGGGCGTCGTCGCGCGTCGTGAGCGACACCGTGGCGGTGCCCGCTCCGTCGTTGGGCCCAAGGCGCAGGTCGCCGTCGTCGTGCACCAGCGGCACCCCGGTGCTCACGGTGCGGTCGTAGGTGAAGGCGATCGTGGACGGGTCGGAGTCGTCGACGATCGTGACGCCCTCGACGGCGTCGAGCGCCGCGTCGAGGTCGGTGTTCTGCAGGGCCGTCTCGAAGTTGCGGGTCAGGCTCTCGTCGAGCCCGAGCACGTCGGCCAGGGAGGTCGTCGTGAACGGCAGGGGTGTCGCGAGCTCGGGGGTCTGGCCGACCGCCGAGATCGACCCGGTCAGGGCCAGGACCCCGATGCGCAGGGCGGAGGCGTCCCCCGCCGTCGACGGCACCGCGGCGGCCGGTGCGGTCAGTGCCGGGCTGCCGAGCACCACCAGCGCTGCGGCCACCAGGGTTGTGACGGCGCGACGCAGCGGCCTCAGGACATGGCTGTTCACGAGAATTCCCCCCCCGGGTCGCCGGAAATCGGCGACCCGGGGCCGGTCTACGCCCTCTCGGGGCCGTGCGCACCGCTTTCGGACCAATTGAGGCAAAGATGTGGATCACGGGACGGCGGGGGCGCCGCGGGGTCGTGGCACTCCACCGTTCCGACGGCGCGCGCGGGTAGGGTGGGGCCCGCTGAGCTTCCCCCGCGTCAGTGCCACCCGACGTACCCCCTCACCGGTGACGGAGCCCCGCGTTGTACCTCAAGAGCCTGACCCTCAAGGGCTTCAAGTCCTTCGCGTCGGCGACCACGCTCCAGCTCGAGCCGGGCATCACCTGCATCGTGGGGCCCAACGGCTCCGGCAAGTCCAACGTCGTCGACGCCCTGGCCTGGGTGATGGGCGAGGCGAGCGCCAAGAGCCTGCGCGGCGGCAAGATGGACGACGTCATCTTCGCCGGCACCTCCGGCCGCCCGCCGCTGGGCCGGGCCGAGGTCGTGCTCACCATCGACAACTCCGACGGCGCCCTGCCGATCGAGTACGCCGAGGTCACCATCAGCCGCACGATGTTCCGCAGCGGCGGGTCCGAGTACGCGATCAACGGCACGGGCTGCCGGCTGCTCGACGTCCAGGAGCTGCTCAGCGACTCCGGCATCGGCCGCGAGATGCACGTCATCGTCGGCCAGGGCCAGCTCGACACGATCCTGCACGCCACGCCGGAGGACCGGCGCGGCTTCATCGAGGAGGCCGCCGGCGTCCTGAAGCACCGCAAGCGCAAGGAGAAGGCGCTCCGCAAGCTCGACGCGACCGACGGCAACCTGACACGGCTCGGCGACCTGCTCCACGAGCTGCGCCGCCAGCTCAAGCCGCTGGGGCGCCAGGCCGAGGTCGCGCGGCGGGCCGCCGGCGTCCAGGCCGACTTCCGTGACGCGCGCGCCCGCCTGGCCGCCGACGACCTCGTCACCGCCCGGCAGGCCCTCGAGCAGGAGATGGCCGACGAGTCGATCCTGCTCGAGCGCCGCCAGCAGGTCGAGGCGCAGCTGGCGACCGCCCGGCAGCAGGAGGCCGAGCTCGAGGCGGCCCTGCGCGAGGACCTCCCGGCGCTGAGCCGGGCCCAGGAGACGCAGTACGCGTTGACCGGCCTGCGCGAGCGCTTCCGCGGCACCCAGGGCCTGGCCGCCGAGCGCATCCGCAACGCCGCCGGGGTCGCCGAGTCCAGTGCCGACCGCGGCAAGGACCCCGACGCCATCGAGGCCGACGCCGAGCGGATCCGCGTGCAGGAGCAGCAGATCGCCGCCGAGGTCGAGGCCGGGCGGGTCGCGATGGAGGAGGCCGTCAAGGCCCGCCGCGCCGCCGAGGACGCCGCGGCCGAGGAGGACCGGCGCATCGCCGCCCTCCAGCGCGCTGCCGCCGACCGCCGCGAAGGCCTGGCCCGGCTGCACGGCCAGGTCAACGCACTGCGCTCGCGCGCCACCGCCGCCGAGGACGAGCTCGGACGCCTCGCCCTGGCCCGCGAGGAGGCCATCGCCCGCGCCGAGCGCGCCCAGCACGACTTCACCGCCCTCGAGACCCGCGTGGCCGGTCTCGACGCCGGCGAGGAGGGGCTCGACGCCGAGCACGAGGCGGCGGTGTCGCTGCTCGACGACGTCGAGGAGCGGCTGGCCAAGACCCGCGCCGAGGCCCTGCAGGCCGACCGGGACCGCTCGACCCTCGCGGCCCGCAAGGACGCCCTCGAGATGGGGCTGGCCCGCAAGGACGGGGCCGGTGCCCTGCTGGCCGCCGAGCAGGAGGTCGGCGGGCTGATGGGCTCGGTCGCCGCGCTGCTCGGCGTGCGCTCGGGCTACGAGGCCGCGGTCGCGGCCGCCCTGGGTGCTGCCGCCGACGCCGTGGCGGTCACCGACCCCGCCGCGGCCGTCGCCGCGCTCACCCACCTCAAGAGCGGCGACCTGGGCCGCGCGGGCCTGCTGCTCGCGGCCCCGGCCGGCACCCCCGAGCCCGACCGGTCCGACTGGCCCGCGCTGCCGGGCCACGCGACGTACGCGCTCGACCTGCTCGAGTGCCCCGACCGGCTGCGCCCCGCCCTCGCGCGGCTCCTCGAGCGGGCCGCGGTCGTCGACGACCTCGACGCCGCGCAGGCGCTGGTCACCGACCTGCCCACCGTCGTCGCGGTCACCCGCGACGGCGACCTGCTCGGCGTCCACCTGGCCGCCGGCGGGTCCCACGCCCAGCAGAGCCTGATCGAGATCCAGGGCGCCGTCGACGAGGCCGCCGAGGCGCTGCTCGAGGCCACCGCGGCCGGCGAGCGTCTCGGCTTCGACCTCAGCCGGCTCGAGGCCGAGCGGCTCGAGGCGCACAAGCGCGTCGACGTGGCGCTGGCCAAGCTGCACGAGTCCGACGCCACGCTCGCCGCCGTCGCCGAGGAGCTCGGCCAGTACGGCTCCCAGGCCCGCGCCGCCAAGGGCGAGGCCGAGCGGCTGGCCGCCGCCATCGCCAAGGCCGAGGCCGCGCGCGACCAGGCCGTCGCGGGACTCGCCGAGCTCGAGCAGCGGCTCGAGGCGGCCGAGCGGTCCGGCGCCGACGGGCTCGATGCCGGCGCCGAGCCCGACACCACCGAGCGCGCGCGCCTGGTCGAGGCCGCCAAGGCCGCCCGCCAGGGCGAGATGGACGCCCGGCTCGCGCTGCGCACCGCCGAGGAGCGCGCCCGCGCGATTCACGGCCGGGTCGACGGCCTGCTGCGCCAGGCCCGCCAGGAGCGCGAGGCCCGTGCCAAGGCCGCCGAGCGCCGTGAGCGGCTCATGCGCGAGGGGGCGGTCGCCGAGGCGGTCGCCGTCGCAGCGTCCTACACGCTCGCGCGCCTCGAGGTCGCGATCCACGAGGCGACCCAGGCCCGTCAGCAGGTCGAGCAGGCCCGCAGCGGACGCGAGCGTGCGCTGCTCGACGTCCGCGCCACCCTGCGCGACCTCACGAAGCAGCACGACGAGCTCGTCAACTCGGTCCACCGCGACGAGATGGCCCGCACCCAGCAGAAGATGCGCATCGAGCAGCTCGAGGAGCGGGTGCTCGACGAGCTCGGGCTCGACCCCGACGGCCTGGTCGCCGAGTTCGGCCCCGACCAGCCGGTGCCGCCCCCGGCCTCCCTGGAGCTGCCCGAGGGGGCGGCGGCACCCGAGCCCACGCCGTACGTCCGCGAGGAGCAGCAGAAACGGCTGCGCACCGCCGAGCGCCAGCTGCGCGAGCTCGGCAAGGTCAACCCGCTGGCGCTCGAGGAGTTCTCCGCGATGGAGGAGCGCCACAAGTTCCTCACCGAGCAGCTCGAGGACCTCAAGTCGACCCGCAAGGACCTGCTCGACATCGTCAAAGAGGTCGACAACCGCGTCGAGCAGGTCTTCACCGAGGCCTACGCCGACGTCGAGAAGGCCTTCGACGCGACCTTCGCGCGGCTCTTCCCCGGCGGCGAGGGCCGGCTCGTGCTCACCGACCCCGACAACATGCTGACCACGGGCATCGAGGTCGAGGCCCGCCCGCCCGGCAAGAAGGTCAAGCGGCTCTCGCTGCTGTCCGGTGGCGAGCGGTCCCTGGTCGCGGTGGCCTTCCTCGTCGCGCTGTTCAAGGCCCGGCCGTCGCCGTTCTACATCCTCGACGAGGTCGAGGCCGCGCTCGACGACACCAACCTCGGACGGCTGCTGCAGATCTACGAGGAGCTGCGCGAGAGCTCGCAGCTGCTCGTCATCACCCACCAGAAGCGCACGATGGAGGTCGGTGACGCCCTCTACGGCGTCACGATGCGCGGCGACGGCGTCTCGACCGTCATCAGCCAGCGCCTGCGCGAGACCGAGAGCCCCTGATGCCTGCTGCACGACCCACCCGGGCCGACTACGTCGCCTGGCGCACCGCCACCACGCGCTGGAGCGACGACGACGTCTACGGCCACATGAACAACGCCCGCTACTTCGACCTCATCGACACTGCGGTCAACGTCCACCTCGCCGAGGCCACCGGCACCGACATCCGCCTGCTGCCCGCCGTGGGGCTCGTCGCCGAGGTCTCGTGCCGCTACTTCGCCGAGATGGGCTACCCCGGCGACGTCGAGATGGGGCTGGTGGTCGACAAGGTCGGCACCTCCTCGGTCGTCTACCGCATCGGTCTCTTCCAGGGCGACGGCGACGAGGCCCGCGCCGAGGGGCGCTTCGTGCACGTCTACGTCGACAACAGCGGCGGCGACGGCGGTCCGCGGGGCGTCACGCCCGTGCCCGACGTCGTACGCGCCGCGGTGCTGCCGCTGCTGCGGGAGCCCGCCCCGTGACCCGCCCCGTGAGCGCGCCCGCCATCGCGGCGACCCGCGGGCGCTACTGCCCGTGCTGCGACCGCCACCTGCGCGAGGGCTTCCTGCCCGGCCCCGACGGTCGGCCCGACGCCTCCTGCCCCAGGTGCAGGTCGCTGGAGCGCCACCGGTTCTTCGCGATCCTGCTGGGCGCGCTGCGTCCGCAGATCGGCCGCGTCGGCACCCTCCTCGACATCGCGCCGGCGCCCCAGGCGCGGGCGCGGCTGCTCGAGCTCGAGCCCGACCACTACGTGCGCTTCGACCTGCGACCCGGTCGCGGCGTCGACCTGCGTGGCGACATCACCGCGATGCCGCTGCGCGACCGGTGCGTCGACCTGCTCGTCTGCTACCACGTGCTCGAGCACATCGTCGACGACCGGGCCGCGATCGCCGAGATCGGTCGCGTGCTGGCCGCCGACGGCCTCGGCATCCTCCAGGTGCCGTGGCGCCCCGGCACCGTCACCGACGAGGACCCCGACGCCCCGGAGGAGGAGCGCATCCGCCGCTTCGGCCTGGCCGACCACGTGCGCTACTACGGCGACGACGTCGAGGACCGCCTCGTCGCCGGTGGGCTCGACGTCACCCGGGTGACCCCCGCCGACTATGTCGGCGCCGAGGCCAACGCCTGGATGGGCCTGGGGGAGGACCAGTCGGTGTGGCTGGTGCGTCCCGCGTCGTCGCCGGGGGGCGCGAGCCGCTGGACGATCCCGACCACCAGCCCGCTGACCACCACCCTCGACTCGCTGGTCGCCGAGCTGGCCAAGGTGCGCGCCGAGCGCCAGGACGCCCGCCGCGCACTGCGCCAGGCCTCGGCTCCCCGCTGACCCGTCGCGTCTACGCGACGGGTCGGCGTCGATGTGGGGCTCGTGGTGCGCGTGTGCCACGGTGGGATGTCAAACCGCTGAACCGCTGAACCGCTGAACCCCGACTCGGAGGAGTGCCCGCTCTCGTGGCCCCAGTCCTGATCTTCATGCTCGTCGTGGTCGGCGTCGCCGTCCTGGCCCTGGTCTACGCCGCGTTCCCGCACCGCGGCGAGCCCGTTCCCGGAGCACCGTGGATCGGCGACCTCCTGGAGCGGGCGGCCGACGCCGTACCGACGATCGAGGACGGTGACCTCGACCCGGCACGGGTCGGCGACGACGACCGGCCCTCCCGGCGCTCGCCGCACGACCCGGCTGGTTAAGTAGCACCCATGGAGTGGCTCTACCTTGTCATCGGCATCGCGGTCCTGCTCGTCGCCGCGGTGGTCGGCCTCGTCACGACCCGCGGTCGTCGTACGCCGCCGTCGGTGCCGCCGGGCGGTGGCACCGACGTCCTCGAGGCGCCCCCGGTCCAGGCACCGCTGGTCGAGACGCCGCTGGTCGAGCCGCCGCTGGTCGAGCCGCCGGTCGAGGCCCCGGTCCGCGAGAAGCCCGAGAGCACGAAGTCGCGGCTGGTCCGGCTGCGCGAGCGCCTCGCGGGCTCGCAGGGCGGATTCGGGCGCGGGCTGCTCGCGCTGCTGAGCCGTGACCGCCTCGACGAGGACACCTGGGAGTCGATCGAGGACCTCCTGCTCACCGCCGACATCGGCGTCGCGCCCACCCAGCAGGTCGTCGACAACCTGCGCACCCGGCTCCGGGTCGACGGCTCCGAGGCCGGCGACCCCCGCGCGGTGCTGCGCGACGAGCTGATCACCCTGGTCGACCCGACGATGGACCGCCGCCTGAAGGTCAGCGGCGTCGACGGCAAGCCCGGCGTCGTCCTCGTGGTCGGCGTCAACGGTGCCGGCAAGACCACGACCGTCGGCAAGATCGCCCGGATCCTGGTCGCCGAGGACCGCAGCGTCACCCTCGGGGCGGCCGACACGTTCCGTGCCGCCGCCGTCGACCAGCTCGCCACGTGGGGAGAGCGCGTCGGCGTCGAGGTGATCCGCGGGGCGGAGGGCACCGACCCGGCCAGCGTCGCCTTCGAGGCCGTCAAGCACGGTGTCGACGCCGGTGTCGACACCGTCATCGTCGACACCGCCGGCCGGCTGCAGAACAAGCAGGGCCTGATGGACGAGCTCGGCAAGGTCAAGCGCGTCATCGAGAAGCAGGCCGAGGTCACCGAGGTGCTGCTGGTCCTCGACGCGACCACCGGCCAGAACGGCCTCATCCAGGCCCGCGTCTTCCGCGAGGTCGTCGACGTCACCGGCATCGTGCTCACCAAGCTCGACGGCTCGGCCAAGGGCGGCATCGTGGTCGCCGTCCAGCGTGAGCTGGGGGTACCGGTCAAGCTCGTGGGTCTCGGTGAGGGGCCCGACGACCTGGCGCCGTTCGACGCGGCCGCGTTCGTCGACGCGCTGCTGGGCTGAGGCCGCGGCGCCGGATCTCGGGCGGTCGCGCCGGAAGATCTTCGACGCCGGGCTGGTGTGAAACGTCCACGAAACACGTGGGCCGAACTCGTTTCCTGAGCGAAACACAGTGAGGTCTGCCTCGAAACCTCCTCCGACCAGGGTTTCCTCCACTGGGACAGGGGTCGACGCGCGACATCGTGGTCGCGTCCGGCGGCTCCTTCTGTGGATCGCACTTTGGAGGTTCTGTGAACTTCGCCTACGACGGCTACTACGCGTGGATGCTGGTGGCCTCCTCGATGGTGTTGCTGATGACGGCACCCGGACTGGCGCTCTTCTACGGTGGCATGAGTCGCGCCAAGTCCGTGCTCAACATGATGATGATGTCGTTCGTCTCCCTCGGGCTCGTCGGCGTCGTCTACGTCCTGTGGGGCTGGTCGATGTCCTACAGCGACAACTTCAGCGGTGACGGCAACCTCATCGCCGACCCGTTCTCGCAGTTCGGGCTCACCGACACCGACCCCGCCAACTACGTCTTCGTCGCCTTCCAGATGACCTTCGCAGTCATCACGGCGGCGCTGATCAGCGGTGCCATCGCCGACCGCGTCAAGTTCTCCGCCTGGGTCGTCTTCGTGCCGATCTGGGTGACGCTCTCCTACTTCCCGCTCGCCCACATGGTGTTCGGCGGCGGCTTCCTCTCCGGCGCTGCCGGCGGCCTCGCCTCCAAGATCTTCGAGGGCGCCGAGGGTGCGGCCGAGATCGCCCCGATCGACTACGCGGGCGGCACGGTCGTGCACATCAACGCCGGTGTCGCGGGCCTGGTGCTCGCGCTCGTGATCGGCAAGCGTCTCGGCTTCGGCAAGGAGCCCATGAAGCCGCACAACCTGACGCTGACCATGATCGGCGCGGGGCTGCTGTGGTTCGGCTGGTTCGGCTTCAACGTCGGCTCGATCGTCTTCAGCTCCGACGCGCTGGCCGACCCCGAGGCCTACATGACGCAGTTCACCACCGAGACCGGGCTGGTGTGGGTCAACACGACCGCAGCCACCTGCGCCGCCATGCTCGGCTGGTTGCTGCTCGAGAAGATCCGTGACGGCAAGGCCACCTCGCTCGGTGCCGCCTCCGGCATCGTGGCCGGCCTGGTCGCCATCACGCCCGCCTGTGGCGCGCTGTCCCCGATCGGCTCGCTCATCCTGGGCGCCGTGGCCGGCGTCGCCTGCGCCATGGCTGTCGGCCTCAAGCACCGCTTCGGCTTCGACGACTCCCTCGACGTGGTGGGTGTCCACCTCGTCGGCGGCATCATCGGCACCATCGGCATCGGCTTCCTCGCCACCGGCACGGGCCTCTTCTACGGCGAAGGCGCCAAGCAGCTCGTCATCCAGGTGACCATCGCCGTCTTCGCGATCGTCTGGTCGGCCGTCGTCACCCTGGTCATCGCCTACGCCATCAAGTTCACCATCGGCTGGCGCCTCAGCGACGAGGACGAGATCGACGGGATCGACTTCGTCGAGCACGGCGAGTCGGCCTACGACTTCTCCAGCGGCGGTGGTGCTCGGCGGACCTCGGTCCTCGAGACCAGGACCGCGTCCCCGCTCACCAAGTCCGAGGAAGGAGCCACGGCATGAAGCTCGTGACCGCAGTCATCAAGCCGCACAAGTGGGAGGACGTCCGCGAGGCCCTCGAGACCTTCGGCGTCACCGGCATGACCGTCAGTGAGGTCAGCGGCTACGGCCGCCAGAAGGGCCACACCGAGGTCTACCGCGGCGCCGAGTACGACATCGCGCTGGTGCCCAAGATCCGCATCGAGATCGTGGTCGACGACAACGACACCGAGGACGTCGTCGGGATCATCGTCAAGACCGCGCAGACCGGTCGCATCGGTGACGGCAAGGTCTGGGTCAGCCCGGTCGAGACCGTCATCCGGGTCCGGACCGGCGACAAGGACGAAGCTGCGTTGTAGGAGCAGCAGCTGTCGTGGACGCCCCGGTCGTCGTGAGACGGCCGGGGCGTTTACACGCGCGAAACATTCGGCCCGGAGGCTGGTGACCCATGGTTTCCCTACCGGTCGCGACCGCCGCGCTCGTCATCGACTCGGGCGACACCGCCTGGCTCCTGACCTCCTCCGCCCTCGTGCTGCTGATGGCGCCGGGCCTCGCGCTGTTCTACGGCGGCATGGTGCGCTCCAAGAGCGTGCTCAACATGATGATGATGACCTTCGGCTCGCTGGCCGTGATCGCGGTGCTGTGGACCGTCGTCGGCTACTCGCTCGCCTTCGGCGACGACGTCGGGCTCGGCCTCGTCGGTGACCCGATGCAGTACGCCGGGCTCGGCCAGCTGCTCGATCCCGGCAGTGACGGATCCTCGACCTACCCCCTCATCCTGTTTGCCATGTTCCAGGGGCTCTTCTGCGTGATCACCGGAGCGCTGGTCTCGGGCGCGATCGCCGACCGGGCCCGCTTCGGCGCCTGGATGGTGTTCGTGTCGGCCTGGACGCTGCTGGTCTACGCCCCCGTCGCGCACTGGGTCTTCGACGTCTCCTCCGGAGACCACGTCGGGGGCTGGCTCGTCAACCGGCTTGGCCTGGTCGACTTCGCCGGTGGCACGGCGGTCGAGATCAACTCAGGTGCCTCGGCGCTCGCGCTCGCCCTCGTGCTCGGGCGCCGCGTCGGCTTCGGCAAGGAGCCGATGCGTCCGCACAACCTCACGTTGGTGATGCTCGGTGCGGGCCTGTTGTGGTTCGGCTGGTTCGGTTTCAACGCCGGCTCCGCGCTGGCCGCGGACCACCGTGCGGCTGTGGTGTTCGCCGCCACGCTGCTCGCCGGGGCCGCCGGCACCCTGGGCTGGCTGGTCGTGGAACGGTTCCGTGACGGCCACGCCACCTCGCTCGGCGCGGCGTCCGGCCTCGTGGCAGGACTGGTCGCGATCACGCCGTCGTGCGGCTCGGTGTCACCGGTCGGCGCGATCGTCATGGGCGCCGCGGCCGGCGTCGCGTGCGCCTACGCCGTGGGCCTGAAGTACCGGCTCGGCTACGACGACTCCCTCGACGTCGTCGGCGTCCACCTCGTCGGCGGTCTCGTCGGCACGTTCGGTGTCGGTCTGCTCGCCACCGCCGCCGCGCCCACCGGCGTGGACGGCCTGTTCCACGGTGGTGGCCTGGGCCAGCTGGGCAGACAGCTGGTCGGTGGCGGCGCGGTGCTCGTCTATGCCTTCGTCGTGTCCGGCATGATCGGGTGGGTGGTCGACAAGATGATGGGCTTCCGCATCGACGAGGAGCACGAGGTCAGCGGTATCGACCTGGTCGTGCACGCCGAGACTGCCTACGACCTGCACGCGACCGCCGGTGCCCGATCAGCGGGGCCCTTGCTCACCCCACCCAGGAGAGAAGACTCATGAAGCTCGTGACCGCCGTGATCAAGCCCCACAAGTGGGAGGACGTGCGCCAGGCCCTTGAGGCCGTCGGCGTGACCGGCATGACCGTCAGTGAGGTCAGTGGCTACGGCCGCCAGAAGGGTCACACCGAGGTCTACCGCGGTGCCGAGTACGACATCGCGCTGGTGCCCAAGATCCGCCTCGAGGTCGCGGTCGACGACGCCGACGCGGCGACCATCGTCGAGACCATCGAGAAGAGCGCCCACACCGGTCGCATCGGTGACGGCAAGATCTGGGTCTCCCCGCTCGAGACCGTCCTGCGCGTGCGCACCGGCGACCGCGACGCCGAAGCGCTCTGACACCCCCACCTCCCGACAGGAGCAACGCCCGGAGTGACCGCCGCCGAGCGCGCCCAGCGCACCACTGACGCCGACGCTCTCTGCTCCTCGGCGTTCGACACGTGCGGCGGCCCCGACGTCGGCGTCGCCCTGGTGGCGGTCGGCGGCTACGGGCGCGCCGAGCTGGCGCCGTACTCCGACCTCGACGTCGTGCTCGTCCACGACGAGGACGTCGAGCTCGGAGCTCTCGCAGAGCAGCTGTGGTACCCGCTGTGGGACTCCGGTGCCCGCCTCGACCACTCGGTGCGCTCGCTGCCCGAGATGCTGGCCGCGGCCGACGCCGACCACCGGGTCGCCTCGGGGCTGCTCGACGTACGGCACGTGGCCGGCGACCCCAACCTGACCCTGCGCCTGCGCACGACGATGCTGGCCCACTGGCGCCGCGGGGCGCGCGAGCGCCTGCCCGAGATCCACGCCGCCTCGCAGTCGCGTCACCGGCTGATGGGCGAGCTCGCCCACCTGTCGGTGCCCGACCTCAAGGAGGCCGAGGGCGGGCTGCGCGACGCCACGACGCTGCGCGGCCTGGTCGCGACCTGGTTGGTCGACGTCCCCCACACCGAGCTCGAGCACAGCCGCCAGGTGCTGCTCGACGTCCGTGACCTGGTCCACGGCATCGCGGGTCGGGCGACCGACCGCGTGTCGCCCGAGATGTGGCCCGACCTCGCCGCCGCCCTCGGGCTCGCCGACGTGCCCGGCCCCGAGGGGCGCGCGGCGCAGGTGCTGGTGCGGGAGGCCGGACGCCGCATCACCCACCTGACCCGGCTCGCCTGGCGACGGGTCGACGGCGTGCTGTCGGCGCCGGCCTCGCCCACGCAGGCCCGGCGGCCGGTGCTCGAGCCGCTGGCCCCCGGCGTCGCGCTGTCGAAGGGCGAGGTCGTGCTCGACCGGGCCGCCGATCCCGCACGCGACCCGTTGCTGCTGCTGCGCGCCGCCACGGCGGCCGCCGAGAACGGCGTGGCCCTGGCGCCCCCCACCGCAGCCCGCCTGGCGCGCGAGTGCGCCCCGCTGCCCGACCCGTGGCCGGAGGAGGCGCGGCGCCTGCTGGTGCGGCTGCTGGCCTCGGGCCGCGGGCTGCTCGAGGTGTGGGAGACCCTCGAGGAGACCGGGGCCCTCGGCACCCTGCTGCCCGAGTGGGAGCGGGTCCGGATGCTGCCCCACGCCTCGGTGATCCACCGCTTCACCGTCGACCGGCACGTGGTCGAGACCTGCATCGAGGCCTCGGCGCTGATCCGCTCCGTGGCCCGCCCCGACGTCCTCGTCGTGGCCGCGCTGCTCCACGACATCGGCAAGGGGGGGCTGACCGAGCACAGCGTCGCCGGCGAGCCGATCGCCCGGGCGGTCGCCACCCGGATGGGCTTCGACGCCGAGGAAGTCGACCTGGTCGCGCTCCTGGTGCGCTGGCACCTGCTGCTCGCCGAGACCGCCACCACCCGCGACCCCGACGACCCGGCCACCGTCGAGCTGGTCACCTCACGGGTGCCGAGCACCGAGGCCCTGTCGCTGCTGAGCGCCCTGACCGAGGCCGACGCCAGGGCCACCTCGCCCAAGGCCTGGACCTCGTGGCGCGCCGGGCTCGTGGTCGACCTGGCCCGCCGCGCGCACGCCGCCCTCGACTCCGGGGTCGCCCTGCCGCCGATCGTCACCGACGACGTGCCGGTGCCGGCCGCCCTGCGGTCCGACTCCGTCGCGATCGAGGTCGAACGGCTCGAGGACGGCAGCCGGGTCACCACCATCGCCCACGACCGGGTCGGGCTGCTCGCGGACTTCGCCGCCATGTTCGCGCTGCAGCGGGTGCCCGTGCGGGCCGCGCGGGTCTGGGCCCAGGGCGACCACGGCGTGTCGGTGTGGGAGGTCGCCTCCGACGAGGTCGACGCTGCCATCCTGCGCACCAAGTACGACGCCATCGTCGGCGGCCGGCTCGACCCCGGCACCCGGTTCGCCGCGGCCGCGCCGGCCGACGGGCTGGCCCCGAGCGTCGTCGTACGCCCCGAGGCCAGTGAGCAGGCCACCGTGCTCGAGGTCCGCGCCGCCGACCGACCCGGCGTCGTCTACCTCGTGTGCGCCGCGCTCGCCGGCCTCGACGTCGCCGTGCGCTCCGCCCACGTCGACACCCTCGGCCCGCAGGCCGTCGACGTGTTCTACCTGCAGGAGCCCTCGGCCGGCGCGCTCTCCGAGACGCGGGCCGCCCAGGCCGCGCACGCCGTACGCGCGGCGCTCACGGCGTCCTGACGCGGCGGCGCGCTCAGGCCGGCGGCGGGGTCTTGCGGATGTGGATCTTGCCGGTGCGCAGGTCGACGCGCACGGGCCGGTCGTCGTCGTCGGGGGCCGCGAACATCTCGCCCTCGGTCTCCTTGGAGTCGAGGTCCTCCTTCATGCGGCCCTGACCGGGGTCGAAGACGTCGAAGCCGCCCAGGGCGTTGCCGCCGCTGGAGGGACCCGGGTTGCGCAGGCTGTGGTTGCCGAACCAGATGGCGAGGCCTCCCAGCACGACGACACCGACGACGGTGAAGAGGACGACCACTCCCTGACGGTATCCCGTGCGCGGTTAGGCTGGGTCCGACCTTCCGAATGACCTGACCCCTGCACCCCGACGGGACCCCTGTGTTCGCCACCCTCTCCGACCGCCTCGCCGACACGTTCAAGAACCTGCGCGGCAAGGGCCGGCTCTCCGAGGCCGACATCGACGCGACGGCCCGCGAGATCCGCATCGCGCTGCTCGAGGCCGACGTCGCGCTGCCGGTCGTCAAGGACTTCGTCGCCGCGGTCAAGGAGCGCGCCCGCGCCGACGAGGTCAGCCAGGCCCTCAACCCGGCCCAGCAGATCATCAAGATCGTCCACGACGAGCTCGTCGAGATCCTCGGCGGCGAGACCCGACGGCTGCGCTTCGCCAAGTCGGGCCCGACCGTCATCATGCTCGCCGGCCTCCAGGGCGCCGGCAAGACGACCCTGGCCGCCAAGCTCGCGCTCTGGCTCAAGGACCAGGGCAAGGCGCCCCTGCTCGTGGCCTGCGACCTGCAGCGCCCCAACGCGGTCAAGCAGCTGCAGGTCAACGGTGAGCGGGTCGGCGTCCCCGTCTTCGCCCCCGAGCCCGGCAACGGCGTCGGCGACCCGGTCGCGGTGGCGCGGGCCGCGATCGAGGAGGCCAGGCGCAAGCTCCACGACATCGTCATCGTCGACACCGCGGGGCGTCTCGGCGTCGACGCCGAGCTCATGCAGCAGGCCTCCGACATCCGCGACGCCGTGCAGCCCGACGAGGTGCTGTTCGTCGTCGACGCCATGATCGGCCAGGACGCCGTCGTCACCGCCCAGGCGTTCCTCGACGGGGTCGGCTACGACGGCGTCGTGCTGACCAAGCTCGACGGCGACGCCCGCGGTGGCGCGGCCCTGTCGATCCGCCAGGTCACCGGTCGGCCCGTGATGTTCGCGTCCTCGGGCGAGAAGTTGACCGACTTCGACGTCTTCTACCCCGACCGGATGGCCTCGCGCATCCTCGACATGGGCGACGTGCTCACCCTGATCGAGCAGGCCGAGAAGGCCTTCGACCAGGAAGAGGCCATGAAGGCCGCCGCCAAGCTGAGCGGCCAGGGCGGGGAGTTCACCCTCGACGACTTCCTGTCGCAGATGCAGCAGGTGCGCAAGCTCGGCTCGATGTCGAAGATCCTCGGGATGCTCCCCGGCATGGGCCAGATGCGCGAGCAGCTGGAGAACTTCGACGAGCGCGAGATCGACCGCATCCAGGGCGTCATCCACTCGATGACCCCGGCCGAGCGGGCCAACCCCAAGATCATCGACGGCTCGCGTCGCGCCCGCATCGCCAAGGGCTCCGGACGCCAGGTCTCCGACGTCAACCAGCTCGTCGACCGCTTCTTCGAGGCCCGCAAGATGATGATGCAGATGGCGCGCGGCGGCGGCATCCCCGGGATGCCGGGCATGCCCGGGATGCCCGGCATGGCCGGCGGCGGCAAGCGGGGCAAGGCCAAGCAGCAGGTCAAGAAGGGCAAAGGTGCCAAGCGTTCCGGCAACCCGGCCCGGGCCGCCCAGGAGGCCGCGGCCGCCAAGCAGAAGGCCGACGCCGCCGCAGCCAACCCGTTCGGCAACCCCGAGGGCATCGACTACGAGACCGCGGCGGCCAACCTCGAGCTGCCGCAGGACTTCTCCAAGTTCCTCAAGTGACGTGGCCAAGCCCCCACCCAGCACCGTCCTGATCGTCGACGGCGCCAACGTCGTCGGCGCGCGCCCCGACGGCTGGTGGAAGGACCGTGCGGGCGCCGCCCAGCGCCTGCACGAGAGCCTGATGGTCGCCGCGATCCCGCACGAGGTGGTGGTGCTGGTGCTCGAGGGGGCGGCCAAGGGCGGCGTACGCCCCGGGCGCGACGCGCACGTCCGCACCGTCCACGCCCAGGGCAACGGCGACGACACGATCGTCGCCGAGACCGAGAAGGCGGCCGCGCAGGGATCGCGGGTCAGCGTCGTGACGGCCGACCGGATCCTGATGGGTCGTGTCGAGCGCCACGGCGCGATGATCATGAGCCCGACCTGGCTGCTCGGCGAGCTCGACTGACGCTCGTTAGGTTGGGCCCATGACCGCCCAGCGCTTCACCGGAGTCGTGCTGCCCGACGAGGAGACGCGCGACCTGTACGTCGTCGACGGCCGCGTCACCTACGAGCCGCAGGCCGGCGCCGAGACTGTCGCCGACGGGTGGCTGCTGCCGGGCCTGGTCGACGCCCACAACCACCTCGGGCTCGAGGACGGCGGGGCGGTCGACGACGCCGAGACCGAGCGGCAGGCCGTGGCCGACCGCGACAGCGGGGTGCTGCTGCTGCGCGACTGCGGCTCGCCGGCCGACACCCGCTGGGTCCAGGACCGTGACGACCTGCCCCGGCTGGTCCGCGCCGGGCGCCACGTGGCCCGTACCCGCCGCTACATCCGCCACTACGCCCACGAGGTCGAGCCCGACGACCTCGCCGCCACGGTCGCCGCCGAGGCCCGCGCCGGCGACGGGTGGGTCAAGCTGGTCGGTGACTGGATCTCCCGCGACGCCGGCGACCTGGCCCCCTCGTTCCCGGCCGACGCCTTCGCCGCCGCGATCGCCGCCGCCCACGCCGAGGGCGCCAGGGTCACCGCCCACTGCTTCGGCAGCGACGTCCTCGACGGGCTGCTCGCCGCCGGCATCGACTGCCTCGAGCACGGCACCGGCCTGCGCGAGCACCACCTCGACGCGATGGTCGCCGGGGGAGTGGCGCTGGTGCCGACGGTGCTGCAGACCGGCAAGTTCCCGGAGTTCGCCGAGGCCGGGCGCGACAAGTTCCCCCGGTACGCCGCCACGATGGACGACCTCCACGCCCGCCGGCGCGCCACCCTGCTGACCGCCCACGAGGCCGGCGTCGCCCTCTACGTCGGCAGCGACGGCGGCGGCACCGGCCGGCACGGCTACCTCGCCGAGGAGATCCTGGCGCTGGCCGACATGGGCGTCCCGGCGGCCGACGTCGTCGCCGCGGCGTCGTGGCGGGGGCGCGGCTGGCTGGGCTTCGCGCCGGTGCTCAGCGAGGGCGCCCCGGCCGACTTCGTGGTGCTCGACGCCGACCCGCGCCTCGACCTCGGCACGCTGACCCGACCCGCGTGCGTCGTGCTGCGCGGTGCGGTGGTCGCCACCCGCGTCTGAGCGGCGGTCCGCGCCGGCTCAGGTCCGGCCCTCAGGTCTGGCTGGCGCGCGTCAGCGCCAGGCTGACCGCCCCGACCACCTCGGCGCGCTCGCCGAGCTCGCCGGGCAGCACCTGCAGCGCCGCGGCCGTGTCGGGCTGGGCGTAGCGGTCGATCGACGCGCGCACGGCGTCGACGAGCGAGGCCGCCCGCCCCAGCGACCCGCCGAGCACCACCAGCTCGGGGTTGAGGCTCGTGGCGAGGTCGGCGAGCGCGCGCCCGACGGCCCGGCCGGCGTCGCTGAGCACGCGGCGTACGCCGGCGTCGCCGGCCGCGTCGAGCTCGAGCACCTGCGCCACGTCGAGCCCCTCGTCGTACGCCGGGCGCAGCAGCTCCACGAGCCGGGGCGCTGCGACCAGCGTCTCGAGGCAGCCGCGGTTGCCGCACCGGCACACGGCACCGTCCTCGCCGACCTGCACGTGGCCGATCTCGCCGGCGTTGCCGCTGCTGCCGCGGTGGAGCCGTCCCCCGAGCACGATGCCTGCGCCCAGGCCGCTGGCGAGCTTGACGTAGACCAGGTCGGCCGCGGGACCGGCCGCGCGGCCCGCGCCGTGACCGAGCTCGGCGAGCGCGCCGAGGTTGGCGTCGTTGTCGGCGACCACCGGCAGTCCCAGCCGTCGGCCCAGCTCGTCGGCCGGGTCGAGGCCACGCCAGCCCGGCATGATCCGGTTGCTGACCCGCGACGAGGTGCGGTCGAGCGGCCCGGGCACGCACATCCCCACCGCGGCGAGCGCGCCGACCCCCGTCGTGGCCTGGGTCTCGCCGACCATCCGGGCCGCGACGTCGAAGGCCTCGGTGCCACGGGTGTCGACGGCCACGGGCGCGACCTGCTCGCCCACGATGCTCCCGGCGCGGTCGGCGACCGCGACCCGCACGTGGCCGTGGCCGATGTCGACGCCGGCGACGTGGCCGACCGGGACGCTGAGCCTGAGCAGCACCGACGGCCGCCCGCCGCCGCCCTTGTGCGGTCGTCCGCGCGCGCTCGTCTCGCTGACGAGGCCGGACTCGATCAGGTCGCCGACCAGGCTCGAGACCGTGGTGCGCGACAGCCCGGTCAGCCGGGCGACGTCGGCGCGGCTCAGGGGTCCGTCGGCCAGGGCCGCGGCCACGGTGCGCCGGTTGGCGGCACGCAGCCGGGAGAGCGACGTCATGCCGGCAGGTTAGTCCCTGAACGGGACGAAATAGGCCGCAGATCAGGATGACCTTTGGTCGTTGACCCGGACGAATTGCTCTTCCTACGTTGACCGGGAGCGGCCACGACGACGTGGTCGTCCTCTCGGGCAAGGAGCATCCGCATGAACCGTCCACCCCTCAACCGTCCACCCCTGACACGGATCCTGGGGGTGGCCGCGACGGCGACCCTCGCGACCACGCTCCTCACCGCGCCGGCCGGCGCGGTGCAGGACGCGACCACCACGACCACCGCCACGACCACGGCGACCGCCGTACCGGCCCGCGGGGACACGCTGCCCTACCAGGACCCGCGGCTGCCCGTCGCCGAGCGCGTCGCCGACCTGCTGGGCCGGATGACGATCCAGGAGAAGGTCGGCCAGATGACGCAGGCCGAGCGGGCCGACGTGGCCGCCGACCCGTCGCTGATCACCACCTGGCACCTGGGCAGCGTCCTGTCCGGCGGTGGCTCGACCCCCGCCCGGAACACGCCGAAGGCCTGGGCCGACATGGTCGACACCTTCCAGCGCGCGGCGACCAGCGACCGGCTCGGCATCCCGCTGCTCTACGGCGTCGACTCCGTCCACGGGCACGGCAACCTGCTGGGCGCGACCGTCTTCCCGCACAACATCGGCCTGGGCGCGACCCGCGACCCGCAGCTGGTCGAGCAGATCGCCGCGATCACCGCCGAGGAGACCCGGGCCTCCGGGCCCAACTGGGCCTTCGCGCCCTGCGTCTGCGTCGCCCGGGACGACCGTTGGGGTCGCACCTACGAGTCGTTCGGCGAGGACCCCCGCCTGGCGGCGACGATGTCGGTCGCCATCGAGGGCCTGCAGGGCAAGCCCGGCCAGCTCGACCGGCCCGACAAGGTGCTGGCCACGGTCAAGCACTTCGCCGGCGACGGCCTCACCTCCTTCGGCACCGGCGAGGGCGACTACACCGTCGACCAGGGCATCGACCGCGTCTCGCGCGCCGACTTCGCCCGACTCGCGCTGACGCCGTACAAGCCGGCCATCACCAGGTACCACGCCGGCTCGGTCATGCCGTCGTTCAGCAGCGTCGACTGGACCGACGACGGCCTCGGCAACCCGGTCAAGATGCACGCCAACCGCGAGCTGGTCACCGGCTGGCTCAAGGACACGCTGGGCTTCGACGGCCTGGTCGTCTCCGACTGGCGCGCCATCCACCAGATCCCCGGCACGTACGCCGAGCAGGTGGCGACGTCGGTCAACGCCGGCGTCGACATGTTCATGGAGCCCTACAGCGGCGACGCCGTGGGCTGGCGGGAGTTCATCACCACGCTGCTCGGCGAGGTCGACGCGGGCCACGTCACCCAGGCCCGCATCGACGACGCCGTCTCGCGCATCCTCACCCAGAAGTTCGAGCTCGGCCTGTTCGAGAAGCCCCTCACCGACCGTCGCCACATCGGGTCCATCGGCAGCCGGGCCCACCGCGCCGTCGCCCGCCGTGCGGTCGCCGAGTCGCAGGTGCTCCTGCGCAACCGCAGGCACACGCTGCCCCTGGCCAGGGCCGGCAAGGGCAAGGGCAAGGGTGCGCAGGTGAGGCCCGTCTACGTCGCCGGCAGCAACGCCGACAACATCGGCAACCAGGCCGGCGGCTGGACGCTGACCTGGCAGGGCGGGTCCAGCAACGTGGTCCCCGGCGACACCATCCTCGACGGTCTGCGCAAGGGCACCAAGCGTCCGGTCCTCTTCTCCGAGACCGCGAGCACGACGGTGCCGCGCCGGGCCGACGGCGTCGTGGTCGTCGGTGAGACGCCGTACTCCGAGGGGTTCGGCGACGTCGGCGGCCCGCAGTGGGCCTACGACCCCGCCGACGCCGGGGTGCCGCGCCCGGCCAAGACGATGCAGCTCAGCGACGCCGACCAGCAGGCCGTGCGCACCGTCTGCGCCCAGGCGGCCACCTGCACCGTGCTCGTGGTCTCCGGCCGGCCGATGATCATCCCGTTCGAGCTGCGCTCGCAGATCGACGCGCTCGTCGCCTCGTGGCTGCCCGGCAGCGAGGGCCGCGGCGTGGCCGACGTCGTGCTCGGCCGCAAGCCCTTCACGGGCACGCTGCCGGTCTCGTGGCCGCGCTCGCTGGCCCAGGAGCCGATCAACGTCGGCGACGCCGACTACGACCCGCTGTTCCCCTACGGCTTCGGCCTGCGCGGCTAGCCGCCTGCCCCACGGCCCCGGCCCACGCGCCCGGCCGCCGTCCCCCTCGCGGGGGCGGCGGCCGGTGCGCGTCCCCGACCGCACGCGGCCTAGCAGATGGCGGCCGGGAGCGCGAGGCACCGACGGGTCCTGACACCGACGGTCGGCCGGTGCTGCAGTGGGTCCCCACGAGGAGCCGCGGCGGCTCCCACCGGTCCTGGGGGTTCCCATGCGTCGAGATCTGTTCTGGGCGGCGGTCGTCGTCGTCGTGATCACCCTGCTCGGGTCCGCGTCGTACGCGGCCGGCACGGTCATCATCACCTCGTCGAAGCAGGTCAAGGACGGCTCGCTGCGCGCCGCCGACCTGTCGGCCGCGGCCCGTGCCTCCCTGCGGGGCAGGACAGGAGCGGCCGGACCGCAGGGCGAGGTGGGTCCGCAAGGACCCGTCGGCCCGAGCGCCGCCTACGCCGCCCAGCGCACCTCGGTCCTGGCCATGCCCGCTTCCGCTCCGGGGTTCGACGTCGTCACGGTGGCGGTGCCCGCCGGTTCCTACGTCGTCTCCGCGCGTCTGCAGGGTCGGACCGGGACCGACCCGGACCCCGGCAACAACTACCGCTTCGACTGCGCGCTGCTCGTGGGCGAGGTGGTGGCCGACGACCCGACCTACCGCGTCGGGGTGGAGCCCAGCGTCGAGCGCTACCGGACCTACCAGGGCATCGGCACGCTCGAGGCGCCCGGGTCGATCACCCTGCAGTGCTCGGCGGGCAACGGCCATGACCTGGAGGCGCTCAGCGCCCAGCTCACGGCGACCCGGGTGGCGAGCCTCGGCTGAGCCGCTCGGGCCCCGAGCCCGCGTCAGCGGCGTACGACGACGGCGGCGTCGGGCACGTAGGTCACCAGCGCGCGGTTGCGCTTGACGAGCTCCTCGGCGAGCGTCGTGCCCGTCCGCTTGTCGATGACGGTGCGCCAGATCTCGTTGTGCCGGTGGACCGCGGCGTCCGGGCCGGGGCCGTCGGCGACGAACTCCTCGTGGCGGGCCTCCACCCGGTACGACGTCGCGGTGGGCCGGTCGGCGCGCAGCTCGCCGCGCAGGTGGCGCTCGCCGACCCAGGTGCGCAGCTGGAAGGTGGTGTCGGTGTCGTTGCGCACGACCAGGTCGACGTAGTTGTAGACGATCGAGCAGCCGACGCCCCACGGGAGCACCCGTCCCTTGTCGGGGAAGGGGTCGAAGGAGTGCTCGCTGCGCTCGACGACGGTCAGCGGCGAGTGCAGCACCATCCAGTGGACCAGGTTGGCCAGCTGGCAGATCCCGCCGCCGACCCCCGAGATCGCGCGGCCGTTGGAGAGCCGCATGCCCTCGACGTAGCCCTTGCGGGCGGTACAGCTGCCGACCACCTTGTTGAAGCTGAAGGTCTCGCCGGGGGCGATGAGCACCCCGTCGGTGCGGGCCGAGGCCAGGCGCAGGTTGACGACCTTGTTGTGCTGCAGGCGCATCTCGTCGGCAGACAGCTCGCGCACCAGCAGCGAGCCGTGCTGCTTGACCCGCAACGGCAGGTCGGTCGTGCCGCGCCCGCGGGCCCAGGTCGTGCCGGAACGCAGCCACTGCAGGTGGCGGCGGGCCTGGTGCACGCGGACCGCCCACGGGAACAGCCACGGGTGGCGTTGCGCGAGCCGCGGGCGGGCCGGCGCGGCGGGCTGGACAGCGGGCTGGGTGCTGGCGACGAGGGGGGTCGACGGTGACCCGCCGCGGTGGTCGAGGATGGTCATGCCCGTACGACGTCGCACCCGGTCGGATTTGTTGCCGGGGTGCCGTCCGCGCGACCGTCGCTGGTGGATTTAGGTGCGGGAGCACGCATCTGGCAGACTCGACCGCTGAGTCCCGCGCGACCGGACCCTCTCTCCGACGCGTCGTGGCCATCGAAGGGTTGTCGACCTGGTGTTCCCCACCCGTGCCGGCGCCCTCACCCACACACGAGAACTCCGAGGAGACACCACAACCGTGGCCGTCAAGATCCGTTTGAAGCGCCTGGGCAAGGTCCGGGTGCCGCAGTACCGCATCGTCGTCGTCGACTCGCGCAAGAAGCGCGACGGCAAGGTCCTCGAGGAGATCGGGATCTACCAGCCCAAGGAGGAGCCGAGCTACATCAAGGTCGTCTCCGACCGGGCGCAGTACTGGCTCGGCGTGGGGGCGCAGCCCACCGAGGCGGTCGAGAAGATCCTCAAGATCACCGGCGACTGGCAGACCCACAAGGGCATCTCCGGCACCGAGGGCACCCTCAAGACCAAGCCGGCCAAGACCTCCAAGCAGGACATCTTCAACGAGGCGCTCAAGGAGGCCGGCGGCTCGGCCACCGGCGAGGCCGTGACGAAGAAGGCCACCGCCAAGAAGGCCGAGAAGAAGGCCGAGCCCCAGGCCGAGGAGGCTCCCGCCGAGGAGACCCCCGCTGCTGAGGCCCCCGCCGAGACTCCCGCCGAGACCGACGCCGAGCCGAGCGCCTGATGCTCGCCGACGCGCTCGAGCACCTCGTCCGGGGTGTCGTCGACAACCCTGACGACGTCTCCGTGCGCGACAAGCAGCTGCGCAACGGGTCGATCCTCGAGGTGCGCGTGCACCCCGACGACCTGGGCAAGGTCATCGGCCGTGGTGGCCGGACCGCCTCGGCGTTCCGGACCGTCATCTCGGCCCTGGCCGGCAAGGGCGGCGCCCGCATCGACTTCGTCGATGTCGACCGCGCCCCCGGCCGCCGCTGAACATCTCCACCCACGCTGACCCGTCGTACACGTACGACGGGTCAGCGTGATTTTCCCAGGGGTCCCAGGAGGACACGTGAGCGACACGATCGAGGTCGTGGTCGGCCGCGTCGGCAAGCCGCACGGCATCCGCGGCGAGCTGACCGTCGACGTACGCAGCGACGAGCCCGAGCGCCGCTTCGCCGAGGGCGCCGTGCTGCGTGCCGCGGCGCCCCGCGGCTCGGCCTTCGCCCACCGCACCCTCACCGTGACGCGGACCCGCTGGCACCAGCAGACGCTGCTGGTGACCTTCGCCGAGCTCGCCGACCGCAACGAGGCCGAGTCGGCGCGCGGCGTCGTGCTCCACGCGACCGTGGGTCTCGACGAGACGCCCGACGACCCCGACGAGTACTACGACCACCAGCTGATCGGTCTGGCCGTGCACGACGTCGACGGCACCCTGCTCGGCGAGGTGACCGGTCTGGTCCACGGGGCCCAGGACCTGCTGGCGATCCGTGCGGTCGACGGGCGTCCGACCCTGGTGCCCTTCGTCGCGGCGCTGGTGCCCGAGGTCGACCTGGCGGGCCGACGCGTGGTCGTCGCCGACCGGCCCGGGCTCGTCTCCCCGCTGCCCGACTGAGCCCGGCCGGGTCCCACCCATGCGCCTCGACTACGTCACGATCTTTCCCGACTGGTTCGCCCCGCTGTCGCTGTCGCTGCCCGGCAAGGCGGTCGACTCCGGCCTGCTCAGCGTGGGCGTGCACGACCTGCGCACCTGGACCCACGACCGGCACCGCACCGTCGACGACACCCCCGCCGGCGGCGGCGCGGGCATGGTCATGAAGCCCGAGCCGTGGGGAGCGGCCCTCGACGAGCTGCTGCCCGACGGCGGCACCCTCGTGGTGCCGACCCCGTCCGGGACCCCCTTCACCCAGTCCCTGGCCCGTGACCTGGCGACCCGCGAGCACCTCGTCTTCGCGTGCGGCCGCTACGAGGGGATCGACCAGCGGGTGCTCGACCACGCCGCGAGCCGGGCCGAGGTGGTCGAGGTCAGCCTCGGCGACTACGTGCTCAACGGGGGAGAGGTGGCGGCGCTGGCCGTCACCGAGGCCGTCGTACGCCTGCTGCCGGGGTTCATGGGCAACGCGGCGTCGCTGGTCGAGGAGTCCCACGAGGACGGCCTGCTCGAGTACCCCGTCTACACCAAGCCGGCCTCGTGGCGAGGTCTCGACGTGCCCGCGGTCCTGCTGTCGGGCGACCACGCCCGGATCGCCGCGTGGCGCCACGACCAGGCGGTGCGTCGTACGGCGCAGCGGCGGCCCGACCTGCTGCCGCCCAGCGCCGCGGCCACCGGGTGGACGATCGTGCCCGCGACCCGCGCCGACGCCGGCGAGCTGCTGACGCTGCAGCGGGCGTGCTGGCTGCAGGAGGCCATCGCGAACGACGACGTCGCCGGCATCCCGGCCCTGCGGGAGTCCCTCGACGACGTCCTGGCCTGGCTGCAGACCTGGACGACCTTCGTCGTGCGGGTGCCGACCGACGGGGGGCGGCTGGTGGGCGCGGTCCGCGGCCGGCTCGTCGTCGACGACGACCGGGGCGGGCGGGCCTGGGACATCGGCCGGATCATGGTGGCCCCCGACCTCCAGGGTCGCGGGCTGGGTCGGGTCCTCCTCGAGCACGTCCAGGCCGTCGCGCCGCCCGAGGCCACGTCGTACGTGCTGTTCACCGGCCACCGCAGCACCGACAACATCCGGATGTACAAGAAGGCGGGCTTCCGGCTGCGGCCCGACCTCGAGGCGCCGCCGCTGGCCGTCGTGATGACCAAACGGCGGATTGGTCGCGCCTGAGGGCGCTGTGGCAGACTCGTCCCTCGGTCCGACCAGCCGAAGGTCCGCCCCGACCATGTCGCTCGACATGCGCCCGAGGGGACTGCGTGGGCTCCTGCCACAGGGGGCGCCTCACGCCACCGGTCACGACGGTCCGACCAGCACCGCCCGCACGATCCCATCTGAACACCATCCGTTCCGCGGCTGACCTGTGGCACTCGCGAGGAGACACACATGACCAACGTCATTGCCGAGCTCGGCAACGCCCACAAGCGCGACGACGTCCCGGCCTTCCGCGCCGGCGACACCATCAAGGTCCACGTCAAGGTCGTCGAGGGCAACCGGGCCCGCGTCCAGATCTTCCAGGGCGTCGTGATCCGCATCCACGGCAGCGGCATCGGTCGCACCTTCACCGTCCGCAAGGTCTCCTTCGGCATCGGTGTCGAGCGCACCTTCCCGCTCAACAGCCCGATCTTCGAGCAGATCGAGGTCGTCAGCCGCGGCGACGTGCGTCGCGCCAAGCTCTACTACCTGCGCAACCTGCGCGGCAAGGCCGCCAAGATCAAGGAGCGCCGCGAGGCGTGACCGGGGTTCCCCGACACCACTCCTAGGCTCTGCGCGTGACCACCGACGACGACCGCCTGACCCCCGACGGGGGCGAAGGACCCGTGTCCACGGCCTCCCAGGACGAGTCCGGCACGACCGACCAGCACGACGCGACCGACGGGGCCGGCGACACCGCCGCGCCCCGTCGGCGCCTGCCGGTCTGGCAGGAGTCGCTGGTGCTGGTGGCGGCCGCGGTCGTGGTGGCGGTCGTCATCAAGGCCCTGTTCGTCCAGGCCTTCTACATCCCGTCGTCCTCGATGGAGCCCGGCCTGGTCGAGAACGACCGGATCCTGGTGCAGAAGGTGTCCTACTGGTTCGGCGGCTCGCCCTCGCGTGGCGACGTCGTCGTCTTCGAGGACCCGGGCGGCTGGCTGGGCAACACCAGCGACGACGGCCAGGGGCCCGTCGAGGACCTGCTCTCCACCATCGGTCTCTACCCCGAGGGCGGCCACCTCGTGAAGCGGGTGATCGGCGTCGAGGGCGACGTCATCACCTGCTGCGACGACCAGGGCCGGATCATGGTCAACGGCAAGCCCCTCGACGAGGGCGACTACATCGCCCCGCGGGGCGAGGACGTCGAGTGCAACGGCCCGATGATCCCGTGCGACCCCGGGTGGTCGGCGGGCCCGGTGCCGGCCGGCAAGGTCTTCGTGATGGGTGACAACCGCGCCGACTCGGCCGACTCCACGGTGCACCTGTGCCTGCCCGACGAGGTCGACTGCAACCGCGACCCGTTCGTCGACGTCGACCTCGTCGTCGGCAAGGTCTTCGCCGTGGCCTGGCCGCTGAGCCACCTCGGCTTCGTCGGCCGCCCCGACGCGGTCGAGGACGTCCCCGACGCAGCCGACGCCGGCTGAGCGATGAGCACCCTCCCGCGCGGGCTGACCGTACGCCGGGACGCCGGCCTCTACGGCTACGAGCGCGCGCTGCACCGCCACGGCGCCCAGCTGGTCGCCGGGGTCGACGAGGCCGGCCGCGGCGCCTGTGCCGGGCCCCTGGTGGCCGGTGCGGCCATCCTGCCGCCCGGCAGGGCCGGGATCGTGCCGGGCCTGGCCGACTCCAAGCTGCTCACCGAGAAGGCCCGCGAGCGCTGCTACGCCCAGGTCGTACGCCGGGCCCTGGCCTGGTCGGTCGTCGTGGTGCCCCACGACGAGTGCGACCGGCTCGGCATGCACGTCGCCAACATCGAGGCGCTGCGGCGCGCGGTCGCGCAGCTCGAGGTGCGCCCCGACTACGTGCTCTCCGACGGGTTCCCCGTCGACGGCCTCGGCGTCCCCGGCCTGGCGGTGTGGAAGGGCGACCGGGTCGCGGCCTGCGTGGCCGCCGCGTCGGTGCTCGCCAAGGTCACCCGTGACCGGATCATGGTCGAGCTCGACCGCGAGCACCCGGCGTACGACTTCAAGACGCACAAGGGCTACATCACCGACGTCCACACCGCGGCGCTCGAGGCCCACGGGCCCTCACCGGTGCACCGCATGCGCTTCGTCAACGTCCGCCGTGCCGCCGGTCTGGAGCCGCCGGCGCCCCTGGGCGGGTCAGCAGACGACCCGGGGCACGCCGAAGACGGTGTGGACGCCGGTGGAGAACAGCACCGACTCGGGCGGTGACCCGACGACCCCCGGCAGGCCCGCGGCCGCGACCAGCTCGTCGTCGAGCGACAGCAGCCGGGCCCGGCGCAGCGGCCACGGCGAGTGGGTGTTGGGCACCCATAGCGTGCGGCCCCAGGCGCGGGTGTGCGCCCCGAAACGCGCACTGAGGAAGACCTCGAGGTCGCTGGGCTGCTCGACCGGGGCCCCGATCTCGACCGACACCTCGCTGCTCGGGTGCGGCCGCGTACGCCGACGGGTGCGGTAGGTGACCACGATGCCGGTCGGGTCGCCGGGCAGCACCCGTGGCTCCCGGCTCATCGAGGCCAGCTTGTAGGGCACGCGCAGCGAGAGGTTGGCCGCCAGCACGATGGGGACCTGCGCGGCCTCCAGCGAGCGGAACACCACACCGCGGCGTCCCTCGTCGTCGACGGAGTACAGCCGCACGTTGGTCTCGAGGAAGGTGCCCCACCGCGGCACGGCCGGTCCGCTGCTGCCGAAGCCGGCCTCGGACAGGGTGAACGGGATCAGCCCGACCCAGGTGCTGCCGTCGTGGACGTCGGGACGCACGCCACGGGGGAGTAGCGGGGCCACGCGGTCGGGATCGACCCGCCAGTGCACGTAGGTGAGGTCGCGCCACCACTGGTGCACCGTGCCCCGGCTCGTCAGCGGTGGTCCCTGCGGGTCCAGCGAGCGGGTGGGGGCCATGCCACTAGGCTCGCAGAAAGCGTGGCTCCGCCGAACACCCCGAGGAGGGCAGGTCGCATGAGTGCTGAGGACCTCGAGAAGTACGAGACCGAGCAGGAGCTCACCCTCTACCGCGAGTACCGCGACGTCGTCGGCATCTTCAAGTACGTCGTGGAGACCGACCGGCGCTTCTACCTGTGCAACCAGGTCGACGTGAAGGCGCGCACCGAGGCCGACGACGTGTTCTTCGAGGTCTCGATGTCGGACGCGTGGGTGTGGGACATGTACCGCCCGGCCCGCTTCGCCAAGAACGTCAAGGTGCTGACCTTCAAGGACGTCAACGTCGAGGAGCTCGTGCAGCCCGAGGTCGACCCGCCCAAGCCCTGACCCCCGCGTCCGGGGTGACTAGTCCGATCGGTCATTTCTCTTCTAGTCCTGCCCTAGGTCGGGTACGGGGCCCTTACCCTGAGGGCCTGGCGGCATGGGGCCGTCGTTCCCCACGTAGGAGCAGATGGTGCGACGCCTGGTCAGTCGGCGCCCCGAGGACCGTGGCGCGGCCGCGGTCGAGTTCGCGCTGGTGGCACCCGTCCTGCTGCTCATCCTCTTCGGCATCATCAGCTATGGCTTCATGCTCGCGTTCCGGCAGTCGATGAGCCAAGCCGCCGCCGAGGGTTCCCGAGCGGTGGCCGTCCTGCCCGTCAGTTCCACGGTGACCGCCGCCCAGCAGGCCGACGCGGCACGGGCCGGGGTCAACAACTCGCTGAGCTCGTTCGGGGTGACCTGTGTCGGGTCTGATCTCAAGAGAGGGTCGACCGTGGCCGGTACCTGCATCATCACCGTGGCCCCGTGTGTGGGCCAGACCACGGTGAACTGCGCGACCGTCTCGCTCGACTACAGCTACCGGGACCACCCGTTGGTGCCCACGCTCTTCGGCTTCACCTTGCCCAGCAGCCTCTCCTACGCCGCTTCGACGCAGGTGAACTGATGGTGGCGCTCAGCCGGCGACGGTGCCTTGACGAACGTGGCTCCGTCGCGATCCTCGCCGCCGTCATGTCCTTGGTGCTCGTGATGATGACCTCGTTCGTGGTCGACCTGGGCATGCAACGCATCGTGCGGCGCGACATGCAGGCCCTCGCTGATGTCGTGTCGTTCGACATGTCGCGCCAGCTCGACGGCCGTAGGGCCTCGGTCGTACTCGCCAGCGCGTCGTGGCAGGCCGCCCTGACCGCGTCGGTCGCCCGCAACTCCTCGACCCTGGGAGCCACCCCGTCAGTGACCGCCGAGGTCGGCGAGGTGAGTGACTCGGGCGTCTTCACGGTCTTCACCGGGACCGACATCCCGACCGCGGTCCGCGTCACGGCCTCGAGCAGCGTGGGGTTCTCGATCCCGGTGATCGCCAGCAGAGGCAGTGCCACGCGGTCGGCGGTCGCGACACAGCGTCGCCAGGCCTGCATCAAACTCGGTTCCTATGCCGCCTCGGTCCAGTCCGGTCAGAGCGCGTTGTTGTCCTCCCTGCTCAGCCAGCTCGGCGTCAACATCACCGCGGTCGGCTACCAGGGCCTGGCCACGTCGACGGTGTCGACAGGTGCCCTGGCCACGGCACTCGGCCTCGGCAGTCCGACCCAGCTGACCACAGCGACCGTGACCTATGGCCAGTTGGTCAGTGCGGCGGCGACGGTGCTCAACCAGAGCGGCAACAGCGCCGCCGCCGCGACGTTGACGAGCTTGTCGACGACACTGGGCGCCCAGGCAAGCCAGGTGGTCAATGTCGGCACGCTGATCGGGGTGGCTGCCGGGTCGAGCTCAGCCCTAGCGGCCAATCTCAACGTGCTCGACCTCGTCGCGGGCGGGGCCTTCTTGATCAATGGCAGCTCCTTGCTGAGCGTTCCCGGACTGGGGGCCAACCTCGGACTCCTCAACGCGACCACCTCACTCAGCCTCATCGAGGGAGCCAGGACGAAGTGCGGTTTCCGGGGCTCGACCACGGTCGACACGTCCCAGGCTCACCTGGTGGTCCAGGGCGGCATCAACCCGATCTCGCTCGTCGACGCACCCCTGGGCCTCGCCAACGTGACGGTCAGCAGCCCGCCGGGCTCGAAGGTCAAGCTGGAGGTCGACCTCGCCAAATCCACGGGATCGCTGGACGACGTGACCTGCCCCAGCACCGACGCCGCGTCTACGAACACGTCCTTCGGTGCCACAGTCGGAGTCACCAGCGGCGCCCTGAGCGCGGTCCTCACGGTACCGATCCGGATCTCCGGCAAGATCCAGCTCTTGGGCATCATCGGACTCACCAGTTTCACCATCGACGCGACCATGACGGTGCGCAGTGACTCGGCGTCTCGGACCAACTCGGTCACAGTCACGATCCCGCCCAGCAGCTTCGACACGGCCTACTCGAGCGGAACCGGTCAGCTGGCCCTCAACTCGACATCGACCAGCACCTCCGCCGTGACCATCACTGCGACGACGCTCAGCGGGACCCTCTCGTCGAGCACGAGCACCTCGATCCTCGACGACACCGTGGCGCAGCTGGTCACCCCGTTGGTGAACGCCGTCAACAGCTCGGCGCTCAGCCCGCTCGGCGGCCTGCTCGGTGTCGGCCTGGGCGGTGCTGATGTCTTCATCCTGGGTCCTCGCCTGGTGTGTGACAGTCCCGCGCTTCGGGGCTGAGCGCCGGAGGCCGGACCGGAGTTCGTCGGCCCGACCAGGAGTTGTCCACAAGGACACCGTCATGCTCGTTGTCCACAAGGTGCGGCCTCGACCCACGTGAACGTCCTTGTCCCACATCACGCTGGCCCCAGGAGGTCAGCAGATGACGACGAGACAGACGGGCCCCGCCACCGCGGCCAGCAGGACCGCCCTGGGGGCCTACGGCGAGGCGGTGGCCGAGCGCCACCTGGTCGAGGCCGGGTTGCTGGTGCTCGACCGCAACTGGCGCTGCGACGAGGGCGAGATCGACCTGGTGCTGCGCGAGGGCGCCGTCCTCGTGGTGTGCGAGGTCAAGACCCGCAGCAGCGTGCGCAGCGGCACCCCGCACGAGGCGATCACCGACGACAAGCTCGACCGCCTCCACCGGCTCGGGCAGCGGTGGGCCCAGGCGCGCGGCGTCCGACCGGCCGAGACGCGGGTCGACCTCGTCGCCGTGCTGCGCCCGCCGCGGGGTGCTGCGGTCGTCGAGCACGTGCGGGGGCTGTGCTGATGCCGTTCGCCACCGCCCGCACGGTGTCCCTCCACGGTGCGCTCGGCCACCTCGTCGACGTCCAGGCCGACGTCTCGCCCGGCGGCTCCCACTTCGTGATCGTCGGCCGGCCCGACCAGTCGTTGCGCGAGGCGGGCGACCGATGCCGCATGGCGATCGTCAACAGCGACCACGTCTGGCCCGCGACGACCCGTCGGGTCACCGTGCTGCTGTCCCCGGCCGACCTGGTCAAGCGCGGACCCCACTTCGACCTCCCGGTCGCCGTGGCCATCCTCGCCGCCGACGGCGTGGTCCCGACCAGCGCGCTGGTCGACACCGCGTTCATCGGCGAGCTGACCCTCGACGGTGGCCTGCGCAGCGTCCCGGGCGTGCTGCCGATGGTGCTGGCGGCCGCCAGCCGCGGCGTGCGGCACGTGTTCGTGCCCGAGCCACAGGCCCGCGAGGCCGCGATGGTCCCGGGCATGGCGGTCTTCGGCATGCGGTCGCTGTCCCAGGTCGTCGCCGAGCTGTGCGGCGAACCCGTGCCGGAAGCGCCACCGGTCGCCCCGATGAGCGGGGCACGGCTGCTCTCCTGGCGCGGGGAGGGACGTCTCGACGAGGTCGACCTGGCCGACCTGCGGGGCATGACCGACGCCAAGTACGCCGCCGAGGTCGCCGCGGCCGGCGGCCACGCGCTGCTGCTGTCCGGTCCCAAGGGCGCCGGCAAGACCAGCCTGGCCGAGCGCATCCCCGGACTGCTGCCCGACCTGGGCCCCGAGGAGTCGCTCGAGCTGACCGCGGTCCACTCGCTGGCCGGCGTCCTCGAGCCCGGTGACGGCCTGATCACCCGCCCACCCTTCTCCGCACCCCACCACGACGCCAGCAAGTCCAGCCTCATCGGTGGCGGCACCGGGCAGGTGCGGCCCGGCGAGATCAGCCGCGCCCATGCCGGCGTCCTGTTCCTCGACGAGTTCCCGCTGTTTCGCCACGACATCATCGAGGCGCTGCGCCAACCCCTCGAGAGCGGCGACATCACGGTGGCCCGCGCCGACGAGTCCGTCACGCTGCCGGCGCGCGGCATGCTCGTGCTGGCCTGCAACCCGTGCCCGTGCGGCGAGTGGTCCGCCGAGACCGCCAAGAACCGTTGCACGTGCAAGGTGCCCCAGCTGCGCGACTATCGCAACAAGCTCACCGGCCCGCTCGCCGACCGGATCGACATCACCCGCTACGTCGGGCCGCTGCGCCACGACCAGCACGACCCGTTCACCCCGGCCGAGACCTCGGCCGAGGTGCGCGAGCGGATCGCCGCCGCCCGGGCCCGTCAGCTGCAGCGGTACGCCGACTGCAGCTGGCGACTCAACGCCCACGTCCCCGGCCCGCTGCTACGTGACCGCTGGCCGTTGAGCGAGGCCGGCCAACGGATGGTCGACCGCGACCTCTACGACGGCCGGATCAGCAGCCGAGGCGCCGTCCGTGTCCAGCGACTGGCGTGGAGCCTGGCCGACCTGGCCTCGGTCGTGTCGGGTCGCGACGTGGTGCCGGGGGTCGCCCAGGTGGCGGTCGCGCTCCAGCTGCGCAAGGGTGACCCCCTCGCCGTCGCCACGACCTCGCGGCGGGCCGCCGGATGAGCGTCCCCGAGCAGGAGCGTCTCGCGCGGGTCGCGCTCAACCGCCTCGGTGAGCCGGGCGAGACCCGGATGACCGGGCTGGTCGCCGAGCTCGGCCCGGTCCGGCTCCACGAGCTGCTGCTCGCCGAGACCGACCTCGACGGCCTGGGCACCGACGTCGCCGCACGCCTGGCCGCGGTCGACCCGGCGCGCGACCTGGAGCGCGCCGAACGCATCGGCCTGCGGTTCGTCGTGCCCGGCGACGACGAGTGGCCCACGCAGCTCGACGACCTCGCTGCGGCCGGTTCCCTCCACGAGCGTGGCGGCGTCCCGGTCGGGCTGTGGGTCAAGGGCCCCTTCCACCTCGGTGGTCTCGCGGCCTCGGTCGCCGTGGTCGGCTCGCGGGCGGCCACCGCCTACGGCGACGACGTCGCCGGCGAGATCGCGGCCACGGTCGCGACCGCGGGACACACCGTCGTGTCCGGCGGGGCCTTCGGCATCGACCGGGCCGCCCACCGGGGAGCGGTCAGCACGGGCGCCCCGACCGTCGCGGTCGTCGCGTGCGGTGCCGACCGGGTCTACCCCGCGGCCCACGAGGCGATGTTCGACCACATCGCCCGTACCGGGGCGGTGGTGTCCGAGGCGGCCCCGGGCTGTGCGCCCCACCGCATCCGGTTCCTGGCGCGCAACCGGCTGATCGCGGCGCTCTCGCTGGGCACCGTCGTGGTCGAGGCCGCCGTGCGCAGCGGCGCGCTCAACACCGCCAACTGGGCGACCCGGCTCAACCGCACCCTGATGGGCGTCCCCGGCCCGGTCACCAGCGGCTCGTCGGCCGGGGTCAACGAGCACCTGCGCAGCGGCACCATGTCGCTGGTCACCCGCGGCGCCGACGTACTCGAGCTCGTGTCGCCCGCCGGCACCCACCTCGTCGAGCCGGCCCGGGCCGAGGAGACCGCGCGGGACCGGCTCACCCCCCGTCAGCGCCAGGTGCTCGACGCGGTCCCCGCGGCCTCGGGTGCCGGCTCCGACTCGATCGCCCGAGCAGCGGGGCTGGGGCTGCGCGAGGTGCGAGGAGCCCTGGGGGCGCTCGAGGAGTCCGGTTTCGTCGAGGGCGCCCTCGACGGCTGGCGGCTCACCGAGCTCGCTCGGCCATGACCGCGGCCCGGGCTCCTACGATCGGGGCGTGAGCGACGACCCGGCCCCACCCGAGCAGGACCTCCTGCCGGAGCCGATGGCGCGCGTCCTCGCCGACTACGAGCGCCACCTCGTCGCCGAGCGCGACCTGACCGCCCACACGGTGCGGGCCTACCTCGGCGACGTGACCGGCATCCTCGAGCACGCCCGACGGCTCGGCCAGACCGATCCGGCCCAGCTCGACCTCCGCACGCTGCGCAGCTGGCTGGCCCAGCAGCAGAGCATGGGCCGCTCGCGGACCACCGTGGCCCGACGCGCCACCGCAGCCCGGGTCTTCACCGCATGGTTGGCCCGCAGCGGTCGCGCACCGACCGACGTCGGGGCGAGCCTCGGCTCACCCAAGGCCCACCGCACGCTGCCGGCGGTGCTGCGCGCCGACGAGGCCAGCGACCTGATCGCCGCGGCCGTGGCGGTCGCCGACGACGGCAGCGCGCTCGGCCTGCGTGACGTCGCGATGCTCGAGGTCCTCTACGCCACCGGCATCCGCGTCGGCGAGCTCGTGGGCCTCGACGTCGACGACGTCGACCGTGAGCGCAACGTGGTGCGGGTGCTCGGCAAGGGTCGCAAGGAGCGCATGGTCCCGTTCGGCCGTCCGGCCGCACGCGCGCTCGACTTCTGGGTGCGGCAGGGGCGGCCGCTGCTCGTCGCCGACGGCGCCGGGGGCGCACTGTTCCTGGGTGCTCGAGGGCGCCGGATCGACCAGCGTGCGGTGCGCACGCTGGTGCACCGGCGCATCGCCGAGGTGCCCGGCGCACCCGACATCGGGCCCCACGGCCTCCGGCACAGCGCGGCCACCCACCTGCTCGAGGGGGGTGCCGACCTGCGCTCGGTGCAGGAGCTGCTGGGCCACGCCTCGCTCGCGACGACCCAGCGCTACACCCACGTCACCACCGACCGGCTGCGCCGCGCCTACCAGCAGGCGCACCCCCGCGCCTGACGCAGCTGGCGCTCGGCCGCTGCCGAGCCGCCGCCCAGTGGGGGACCGGTGGCGGACGGGCCTTCCGACCCTGGTGCGGGGTGGAGGACCGGGCCGACGGTGGGGGAGCGCCAGCGCACCCCGAGGAGCTGGTGGCGCGTCTCGGGACCCGCCTCGGACCGACAGACAGGAAGAACCCCATGGCCAACCCCATGACCGAGGAGCACCCGCTGCTCGACGCGATCCAGGACATGACCGTCGCCTCCGTCACGCGTGCCCACCTCGGCGCGCGCGAGCTGATGATGGTGCGGTTCGCGGCGCTGGCCGCGGTGGGGGCCCCGCCCTCGTCGTACCTGCTCAACATCGCCGCCGCCGCCGACACCACCGACCTCACGCTCGAGGACGACCTGGCCGAGATCGACTCGACGATCTAGTCAGCAGGACCGGGGGACGAGCGCGCCGGCGGCGACGGCCGGCCCCTCGCAGGCCGGGGCCGCCCAGGCGGTGCTGCTCACGCTGGCGGCCGCGCAGTTCGTGATGATCCTCGACGCGTCGGTCATGAACGTGTCGATCGCGACGGTCGCCAGCGACCTCGGCACCACCGTCACCGGCATCCAGACCGCCATCACCCTCTACACGCTGGTGATGGCGGCGCTGATGATCACCGGTGGGCGGATGGGCGCGATCCTGGGGCGCAAGCGTGCCTTCTCGATCGGGTGCGTCATCTACGCCTGCGGGTCGCTGGTCACCGCGGCCTCGCCCAACCTGACCGTGCTGATCCTCGGCTGGTCGGTGCTCGAGGGGCTCGGGGCCACCCTCGTGATGCCGGCGGTCGTGGCCCTGGTGGCCTCCAACTTCGCCAAGCCCGAGCGGCCCAGGGCGTTCGGGGTGGTCGCCGCGGGCGGGGCGATCGCCGTCGGGGTCGGGCCCCTGATCGGCGGCCTGTTCACCACCTACTGGTCGTGGCGCTACGTGTTCGTGTGCGAGGCCCTGGTGATCGGCGGGGTCCTGCTGCTCAACCGGCGTACGGCGGACACGCCCAAGGACGAGCAGGCGCGCCTCGACCCCGTCGGCACCGGGCTGTCGGCCCTCGGGCTCGGGCTGCTCGTCTACGGCGTGCTGCGCTCGGGCACCTGGGGCTTCCTGCTGCCCAAGCCCGAGGCGCCCACCTGGCTCGGGTTGTCGCCGGTGGTCTGGCTGGTCCTCGGCGGCGGCGTGGTGCTGCTGGGCTTCCTGGCCTGGGAGAGGCGCCAGCGCGACGCCGGCCGCCCGGCCCTGCTCGACCCGGCCATGCTGCGGGTCAAGCTGCTGCGCACGGGTCTGGTCGCCTTCTTCTTCCAGTACCTGCTGCAGGCCGGCCTCTTCTTCGCGGTGCCGCTCTACCTGTCGATCGCGCTCGGGCTCAACGCCATCGACACCGGGGTGCGCATCCTGCCCCTGTCGATCACCCTGGTGCTCGCCGCCGTGGTGATCCCCAAGCTCTGGCCGCGGGCCTCGCCGCGCCTGGTCGCCCGGATCGGTTTCCTCGCGCTCTTCGGTGGCCTGGTCGTCTTCGTCGGCGCCCTCGAGGCCGGCGCCGGACCCGAGATCGTCACCTGGCCGATGATCCTGGCCGGGCTCGGCATCGGCGCCCTGGCCTCGCAGCTCGGGGCGGTCACCGTGTCGTCGCAGCCCGACGAGCTCAGCAGCGAGGTCGGCGGTCTGCAGAACACCTTCTCCAACCTGGGCATCTCCCTCGGCACCGCGCTGGCCGGTGCCGTGCTGATGTCGGCGCTGACCGCGTCGTTCTTCACCGGCGTGGCCGACAACCCCGACGTCCCGCAGAGCCTCGTCGACCAGGCCCAGACCTCGTTGTCCGGAGGGGTCCCCTTCATCTCCGACGCCGACCTGAAGACCGCGCTCGACGAGGCGGGCGTCACCGGCAGCACGGCGTCGGCGATCGAGGAGGAGAACGCCACCGCCCGCCTCGATGCCCTGCGTGCCGCGCTGTCGGTGCTCGCCGTGCTGGCCCTGGTCGCTCTCGCTCTCAGCGGCAGCCTGCCGACCCGGCCGGTCGGTGCCACACCCGAGGCCGCGCCCGAGGTCGCGGCCGACGGCCACTGACGCTCAGAACCAGTCGAGCAGCCGCTGCAGCGTGGTGGCCGCGGCCGTACGCGGGTCTGGTGGCTCGGGTGGGTCCTGCGGCACGGGCGACGGCGGGTCACGCCAGAGTGGCAACAGCCGCACCGGGCCGGCCCCCACCAGCCGGAGCGGGTCGAGGTAGGTCGAGGCCCCCTCGATCCACCCCCAGTGGAGGCAGGCCCGAGGGAAGCAGTGGGACGTCGGCAGCTGCAGGGTGCCGATCGGGGCGCCCCGGGGGAGCCGGTCGCCGACGGCGACCGTGGCGGCCACCGGCTGGTAGGTCGTGCGGGTGTGGCCGTGGGTCACGACGACCACGCCGCGGCCGGCCAACGCACCGGCGTAGGAGACGGTGCCGGCCAGCGCCGTGTGCACCACCTGGCCGACCGTGCCGCGCAGGTCGACCCCGCGGTGACCGGCGGCGTAGGGTCCCGCGGGTGGATCGAACGCTCTGACGACCTCGGGCTCCGGCTGCACCGGCCACACCCCGACCGGGTCCGGGCCCTGTGGTGCGCCGGCCGCCCCCGTCGCGCCCACGACGAGCAGCGACCAGAGGACGGCCAGGACGACGGTGGCGCTCCGCAGGGCCCGGGCCCGGTGGGCGGGGGGATGGTAACGGGTCATGCGCCCATCGTCGGCGGCGACGACGACACCCGGGCCGAGCTCGACCGGGGGCCTGTGGACCACGGACCTGAGGGCCGGGCTGTGGACGACTCCGGGTCGTAGGTCGGTGGATTCGCGAGGTGACGCCAGGCTCCCGTAGGCTGTGGCCACCACTCTCCGGAGTGGAATTCGCACGCCCTCTCACCACGAGGACCCACCACGGGTCGTCGTGGGCGTCGGCCCTCAGTCCCGCCCGGTCACCACGTCCGGGCCGGTCGGGTCACGCGAGGGCGTCAGGGCCAAGGGCACCCGTCCGCGGCGTCGAACTGAAAACAACCCGGACCCACCACCGGTGTGCCCTGCTGGACACGTCACCGCCTGCACGCAGGCACGGCGTGGGCAGTCGAAGGGCACGCGCACGGCGGTGCGTCCACAACGGAAGAGAACCTCCATGGCAGTCGTGACCATGCGCCAGCTCCTCGAGAGCGGCGTCCACTTCGGGCACCAGACCCGTCGCTGGAACCCCAAGATGAAGCGCTTCATCATGACCGAGCGCAACGGCATCTACATCATCGACCTGCAGCAGTCGCTGGCCTACATCGACCGCTCGTACGCGTTCATCAAGGAGACCGTCGCCAAGGGCGGCACCGTGATGTTCGTCGGCACCAAGAAGCAGGCGCAGGAGGCGATCGCCGAGCAGGCGACCCGCGTGGGCATGCCCTACGTCAACCAGCGCTGGCTCGGTGGCATGCTCACCAACTTCCAGACCGTGCACCAGCGGATCAACCGCCTCAAGGAGCTCGACGAGCTCGACTTCGACAACGTCGCGGGCTCGGGTCGCACCAAGAAGGAGCTCCTGCAGATGAAGCGGGAGCGCGACAAGCTCGACAAGACCCTGGGCGGCATCCGCGAGATGACCCGCACCCCCTCCGCGGTGTGGATCGTCGACACCAAGAAGGAGCACCTGGCGGTCGAGGAGGCCCGCAAGCTGCGGATCCCGATCATCGGCATCCTCGACACCAACTGCGACCCCGACGAGGTCGACTTCCCGATCCCGGGCAACGACGACGCCATCCGCGCCGTCGGCCTGCTGACCCGCGTGATCGCCGACGCCGTGGCCGAAGGCCTCATCTCCCGCTCGGGCGCCAAGTCCGGCGAGGGTGCCGCTGCTGCCGCCGAGGAGCCGCTGGCCGCGTGGGAGCGCGAGCTGCTGACCGGTGACGCCGCTCAGGCCGCCGAGTCCGCGACCTCCGCCGAGCCCGAGGCCGCTGCCTCCGAGGCAACCGGTGCCTCCTCCGAGGGCGCTGCCGCCACCGAGGTCGCCGAGTCGGCCGAGGCGCCGGCCGCCGAGGTCACCGAGGCCCCCGCCGACTCCGCGGTCCCGACCGAGGCTCCGGCCGAGGCGACCACCGAGTCCTGACCCACCCCCTGCCTCAACCACTCGTACGAAGGAGTACCCATGGCTTTCACCGCTGCCGACGTCAAGCGGCTGCGTGAGCAGACCGGCGCCGGGATGATGGACTGCAAGAAGGCGCTCGACGAGACCGACGGCGACTTCGAGAAGGCCGTCGAGACCCTGCGCATCAAGGGCGAGGCCAAGGCGGCCAAGCGCGGTGCCGAGCGCGAGGCGTCCTCGGGCCTGGTGGCCCACGCGCCCGGTGTCCTGGTCGAGCTCAAGAGCGAGACCGACTTCGTCGCCAAGAACGCCGACTTCGTCGCGGCCGCCCAGCGCATCGCCGACGCGGCGTCGCAGGCCAAGCCGGCCGACGTCGCGGCCCTGCGAGCCGTCTCGCTCGGTGACCAGACCGTCGGTGAGGTCGTCGACGCCCTGGCCGTGAGCATCGGCGAGAAGATCGAGCTCGGGCAGTACGCCTGCTTCGACGGCAACGTCGTGGCCTACATGCACAAGCGTGCGGCCGACCTGCCGCCCGCCGTGGGTGTCCTGGTCGAGTACGACGGCGACGCCGACGCCGCTCGCGCCGCCGCCATGCAGGTCGCCGCGATGCGCCCGCAGTACCTCACCCGCGACGAGGTCCCCGCCGACGTCGTCGCCAAGGAGCGTGAGATCGCCGAGGCGACCTCGCGCGAGGAGGGCAAGCCCGAGCAGGCCATCGCCAAGATCACCGAGGGCCGGCTCAACGGCTTCTTCAAGGACGTCGTCCTGCTCGAGCAGGCGTCGGTGACCGAGAACAAGAAGACCGTCAAGGCGGTCCTCGACGAGGCCGGCACCACCCTCAAGCGCTTCGCGCGCTTCGAGGTCGGCGCCTGACGTCTCGTCCCAGCCTGACCCGTCCAGCAGCGCTGCCGCCCGCGGCAGCGCTGCTGGCGTTTTGGGTGCCGTGCTCTCCCGGGTCCGGGCACGTGACCCACGTCGCGGCCGCCCGGCCCTGACCGTGCACGCGCCCGGGTCGGCCGGTAGCCTCGCACCCGATCGCAACCCGATCGCACCCACGGACGGAAGGGCCCGATGACCGGCTACAAGCGAGTTCTGCTCAAGCTCTCGGGCGAGGTGTTCGGCGGCGGCAAGGTCGGTGTCGACCCCGACGTCGTCCAGGGCATCGCCCGCGAGATCGCCGCGGTGGCCGAGTCCGGCGTCCAGGTGGCGGTGGTCACCGGCGGCGGCAACTTCTTCCGGGGCGCCGAGCTGCAGCAGCGCGGCATGGACCGGGTCCGGGCCGACTACATGGGCATGCTCGGCATCGTCATGAACTGCCTGGCGCTGCAGGACTTCCTCGAGAAGCTCGGCATCGACACCCGTGTCCAGACCGCCATCACGATGGGCCAGGTCGCCGAGCCCTACATCCCGCGGCGCGCCATCCGCCACATGGAGAAGGGCCGGGTCGTCATCTTCGGCGCCGGGATGGGCATGCCGTTCTTCTCCACCGACACCGTCGCGGTGCAGCGGGCCCTCGAGAGCCGCTGCGACGTGGTCATCTTCGACAAGAATGGCGTCGACGGCATCTACACCGCCGACCCCAAGGTCGACCCGACCGCGACCCGCATCGAGCAGATCACCTTCGACCAGGCCATCGAGCAGGGGCTGCGCATCGTCGACCAGACGGCGTTCACCCTGGCCCGCGAGAACAAGCTCCCCCTCATCGTCTTCGGACTCGGCGAGCCCGGCACCATCCTGCGCGCCGTGCAGGGTGAGAGGATCGGGACGCTCGTCACCGCCGACTGACCGGCCGCTACCCGAGCACCACCACCCCGAAAGGAACCACCCGTGATCAAGGACATCCTCAACGAGGCCGACGGCAAGATGGACAAGTCCGTCGAGGCGACCCGCGAGGAGTTCGCCGCGATCCGGGCCGGACGGGCCACGCCCTCGATGTTCTCGAAGATCTTCGTCGACTACTACGGCTCGCCGACGCCGCTGCAGCAGCTGGCGTCATTCACCGCCCCCGAGGCGCGGATCATCATGATCCAGCCCTACGACATGGGCGCGATGAACGCCGTCGAGAAGGCCATCCGCGACTCCGACCTCGGGGTCAACCCGTCCAACGACGGCAAGGTGCTGCGCTGCGTCTTCCCCGAGCTCACCGAGGACCGCCGCAAGGAGTACATCAAGCTCGCGCGCACCAAGGCCGAGGACGGCCGGATCGCGGTGCGCAACCTGCGTCGTACGGCCAAGCAGAACCTCGAGAAGCTCGAGAAGGACGGCGAGGTCGGCAAGGACGACGTCACCGGCGCCGAGAAGCGGCTCGACGGCGTGACCAAGAAGCACACCGACGCCATCGACGAGATGCTCAAGAACAAGGAGGCGGAGCTGCTCGAGGTCTGAGACCTCGACGCCCGCACCGGCCCCAGATGACGACCGAGTCAGGTCCCACAGCCCCGCCCCAGAAGGACCACGGGCGGGCCGGACGCGACCTCAAGGCCGCCGTCGCGTCGGCCGTCGTGCTCCTCGGCGCCATCGCCGCCTCGCTGGCGGTGTGGAAGACCGCGTTCATGGTCATCGTCGTCGTGGCGCTCGTCGTGGCGATCTGGGAGCTGCGCCGCGGGCTGCTCGCCCACGACGTCGACCTGCCCGAGCAGCCGCTGATGCTCGGCGGTGCCGTCATGGTCGTGGTCGCCTACGTGTGGGGCACCGACGCCCTGGTGACGGCCACCGCCGTGACCGCGCTCGCGCTCATGCTCTGGCTGCTGCACCGCGGCATCGACGGCTACGTCAAGACGGCCACGGCGTCGGTCTTCACCCTCGTCTACGTGCCGTTCCTGGGCTCGTTCGTCGCCCTCATGCTCGCCGAGGGCGGCCTCGACGGCGGGGGGCTCGACGACGACGGCGTGCAAGGCATCCTCGTCTTCATCCTGGTCACCATCTCCTCCGACATCGGCGGCTACATCGCCGGCGTGCTCTTCGGCAAGCACCCCATGGCTCCGGTCATCTCGCCGAAGAAGTCCTGGGAGGGCTTCGCCGGCTCGCTGCTGGCCTGCGTGGGGGCCGGCTGGGTGCTCGTGGTCTACCTGCTCGACGGCGACTGGTGGGTCGGGCTGCTCCTGGGCCTGATCACCGTGGTGATGGCGACCCTGGGCGACCTGTGCGAGTCGGTGATCAAGCGCGACCTCGGCATCAAGGACATGAGCCAGGTGATCCCCGGCCACGGCGGCCTGATGGACCGGCTCGACTCGTTGCTGGCCACGATCGCGCCGATCTGGCTGCTGCTGCACTACCTCGTCTTCACCTGATGGCGGTGCGGCTCCACCTGGTGCGCCACGGCCTCTCGCTCCCGGTGCGCGGGGTCCCGGCCAGCGACTGGTCGCTCGACCCGGCCGGCTACGACGACGTCTGGGCGCTGCGCGACCGGTTGCCGCACGACGTCGCCTGGTACTCCTCCCCGGAGCCCAAGGCGGTCGAGACCTCCCAGCTGTTGACCGACGCCCAGGTCGGCATCGTCGACGGGCTGCGCGAGCACCAGCGTGACGGCGCCTGGATCGACGACTTCGACGGCGCCGTACGACGGGCGTTCGCGCGTCCCGACGAGCGGGCCGAGCCGGGGTGGGAGCCGCTGGCCGAGTGCCGGGAGCGGGTGGTGGGCGCCGTCCGACCGATCCTGGCCGCGCACGAGCACGAGGACGTGGTGCTGGTCGGCCACGGGACGGCCTGGACCGTCCTGGTCGCCGCGCTGACCGACACCCCGGCCGACCTCGACCGGTGGGCCGCGTTGTCGATGCCCGACGTCATCTGCGTCGATCGGCCATGAGCCCGTGGTCCTCGGACCTACGATCACAGCAATGAGTACCGACGAGGGCGTCCGCGCCCAGCCCGCGGACGACGCCGACGCGGCCGACGAGGGGGAGGCCGCCGCCGACCCCTACCGCCGCCGCGGCGGTGCCCGACGGGGGAGCCGCCGCGAACCGGGGACCGGCACGTCCGCCGAGGCGGCGCAGCCGCGCTTCTGGCACCGCGACCACCCGGTCTTCACCCCGCTGGCCGGGTTCTTCACCGGGGTCCTGCTGGTCGTGGTCGTCCTCGGTCTGCTCGGCGCGCTCCTCGACCTCGTCCTGGGCTACGACGTGGGCGCGCACCCGTGGGTGTTCCTCGTGGCGCTGGGGGTGCTCCTGGCGGCCAACCTCGTGCTCGTGGTCGCCGGTGGCACCCGGCGCTTCGCCCGCTACATGCTGTTCGGGGTGCTGACCACCCCGGCCGTCGTGGTGGCCGTCGGCGCTCTCACGCTCTCGCTGCTCATCAAGAACGACGGCTGAGGCCGGCCCGGGGCCGGGCGACGACTCTCAGCTCCCGCGTCGCGCGGGCGTCACCGGGTCGCCGTCGACCACCCAGCCCAGGGTCCGCTCGACCGCGCGGTCCCAGCCGGCGCGCTCGCGCCGGCGCAGCGCCGCACTCATCGCCGGCTCCCAGCGGGCGGCCTGGTGCCAGTTGTCGCGGAGCACCTCGAGGTCGGGCCAGTAGTCGACGGCCAGGCCGGCGGCGTACGCCGCTCCCAGCGACACGGACTCGGCCATCAGGGGGCGCTCGACGGGGAGGGCCAGCACGTCGGCGACCTGCTGCATCAGCAGGTGGTTGGCGGTCATGCCGCCGTCGACCTTGAGGCCGGTGAAGGCGATCCCCGTGTCGGCGGCCATGGCCTCGACGACCTCGGCGGTCTGCCAGGCGGTCGCCTCGAGCACGGCGCGCGCCAGGTGCGAGCGGGTCACGAACGAGGTCAGCCCGACGACCACCCCCCGGGCGTCCGGTTGCCACCGCGGGGCGAACAGTCCGGCGAACGCAGGCACGATGTAGCACCCGCCGTTGTCCTCGACGCGGCGCGCGAGGGTCTCGATCTCGGGGGCGGAGCGGATCATCTCGAGCGAGTCGCGGAACCACTGCACGAGTGCGCCGGCCACGGCGATCGAGCCCTCGATGGCGTAGCGGGGCGGCTGGTCGTCCAGGGCGTAGGCCACGGTCGAGATGAGACCGTGGTCGGAGGTGACGATGCGCTCGCCGGTGTTCATCAGCAGGAACGCTCCGGTGCCGTACGTGCACTTGGCCTCGCCGGCGGCGAAGCAGGTCTGGCCGAACAGGGCGGCCTGCTGGTCGCCGAACGCCCCTCCGATCGGTACGCCGGGCAGCCCGACCCGGCAGGTGCCGTAGACCTGGGCGTTGGGGCGGATCTCCGGGAGGATCTCGCGGGGGATGTCGAGCGCGTCGAGCAGCCGCTGGTCCCAGTCGAGGGTGCGGATGTCCATCAGCATCGTGCGGCTGGCGTTGGTGACGTCGGTGACGTGGACCCCGCCGTCCGGACCGCCGGTGAGGTTCCAGATCAACCAGCTCTCGACGGTGCCGAAGGCGACCTCGCCGAGGCGGGCGCGTCGTGGCAGGTCGGGCACGTGGTCCAGCAACCACCGCAGCCGGGGCGCGGCGAAGTAGCCGGCCGGGGTGAGCCCGCACACCTCGCGGAACAGGTCGGCCGACGGGCCGCGGTTGAGCTCCTCGACCATCTCGGAGGTGCGGGTGTCCTGCCAGGTGATGGCCGGTGCCACCGGGTGCCCGGTCGCGCGGTCCCAGACGACGGTGGTCTCGCGCTGGTTGGCGATGCCGACCGCGGCCAGGTCGGAGGGCTGCAGCCCGGCCTGCAGGAGCGCCTCGGGCAGCACCCGCAGGGTGTTGACCCAGATCTCGGCGGCGTCGTGCTCGGCCCACCCCGGCCGCGGGAAGTGCTGCTGGTGCTCGTGCTGCGCGACGGCCACCATCCGGCCACGGCGGTCGAAGATCAGGCAGCGCGTCGACGTCGTCCCCTGGTCGATGGCGGCCACGTGGGTCCGGGCGCCGGGCCGGACGGGGCGGTCGGGCGTGGCGGGGCGGGTCACAGTCGCTCCTCGAGGCGGTCGGAGATGGCGCTGCCCGCCGCGACGAGCTGCTCGAGCAGCCCGGGCAGCGGCTCGCCGGCGGGGGTGAGGACCCGTTCGCGCAGCCCGACGACGGCCAGGGCCCCGACCCCGACACCGACGTGGTGGCGGATGGGCGCGGCCAGGGCCGCCACGCCCGGGCGGTAGGTGCCGTCGGCGAGGCTCCAACCGCGCCGTGCGGTCTGCTGCACCGCCCTGGTCAGGTCGAGGGCCCTGGTCACCGTCGCCGGGGTGTAGGCGGTCATCACCAGGTCGCGCGGTCGCACGGCCGCGGGGGAGAAGGCGAGCAGCGCCAGCCCCAGGGCCGTGGCGTGCAGGGGTTGCAGCTCGCCGACGCGCAACCGCTGCGGTGAGTCGTCGGGGCGGAAGACGTGGTGGAGCAGCTCGACGGCCGAGCCGGACAGGATGCCGAGCTGCACCTCGAGGCCGGTGCGGGCGGCCAGTCCGTCGGCCCAGTTGGCGGCGCGGGAGCGCAGCAGGTGGGGGTCGAGCGTCTCGCCGAGACGCGTGAGGCCCCCGCCGATCGCGTAGTGCCCGCTCTCGGGGTCCTGGACGACGAAGCCGACCCCGAGCAGGGTCCGCACGATCCCGTGCGTCGTCGGCTTGGGCAGCCCGAGCGCGCGCGCGAGGTCGCCCAGCGCCACCGGTTCGGGCACCGCCCCCAGGAAGTGCAGCACCGCGGCGGCCCGCTCGATGGACTGGATCGGACCGCTCACCCGCGTCACCCTACGCGTTCGGTCTTGGCGAACGGACGTTCGGCAATGCCGAACGTCTGCTCTGTTCTCCCGGGGCTGATTCGGGGCAAGGTGTGACGGACGCCACGGCGGCGTCTCTCTCGGGAGGAGAAATCGTGAGCAAGTCTCGGAATCCACTGGTCGGGGAGCTGTGTGCCGAGTTCGCCGGCACCCTGATCCTGATCCTCTTCGGCACCGCGGTCGTCGCCCAGGTAGTGACCAGCACCGACGGGTCGCTGGGCGACCACGACTCGATCGCCTGGGCGTGGGGCATCGGCGTCACCCTCGGTGTCTACGTCAGCGCGCGCCTGTCCGGCGGTCACCTCAACCCGGCCGTCACCATCGCCCTCGCGGCGTTCAAGGGCTTCTCGTGGGCCAAGGTCGGTCCCTACGTGGTCGCTCAGACCCTGGGCGCCTTCGTCGCGGCGCTGATCGTGCGCATCAGCTACGCCGAGCTCATCGGCACCGTCGACCCCGGCCACACCATCAAGACCCAGGGCATCTTCTCCACGCTGCCCGGCAACGGGATCGACGGCTTCAGCATGACGACGGCCTTCGTCGACCAGGTGGTCGGCACCGCGATCCTCGTCTTCGTCGTCTTCGCGCTCACCACCGTGTGGAACAACCCGCCGATGGCCAACCTCGGCCCGGTCGTGGTCGGTCTGCTCGTGGTCGGCCTCGGGATGGCGTGGGGCGCCAACGCGGGCTACGCGATCAACCCGGCTCGAGACCTGGGCCCGCGGCTCGCCTCGTTGATGACCGGGTACGGCGACGCGCTGTCGGACCAGAACGGTGATCTCTACTTCTGGCTGCCGATCGTGGCGCCCATCATCGGCGGGCTCATCGGCGGAGCGCTGTTCAAGGTGCTCATCGAGATGCACCTGACCGCCGGCATCGCCGAGGACGAGGCCGTCAGCGAGCCCGCCAACGCGCACCGCTGAGCCGGCGTACCCCACGACACCCTTCACCCGCAGCACACGACAAGGAGACAACGATGGCCGAGTACGTCGGAGCAGTCGACCAGGGCACCACCAGCACCCGCTTCATGATCTTCGACCACGGGGGCAACGAGATCGCCCGCCACCAGCTCGAGCACGAGCAGATCCTGCCGCAGGCCGGGTGGGTCGAGCACGATCCGGTCGAGATCTGGGAGCGCACGAGCTCGGTGATCCAGTCGGGGCTGAGCAAGGCCAAGCTGACGGCCAGCGACCTGGTCGCCCTCGGCATCACCAACCAGCGCGAGACCACCGTGGTGTGGGACAAGAACACCGGTCGCCCCTACTACAACGCGATCGTGTGGCAGGACACCCGGACCGACCGGATCGCGAGCAAGCTCGAGCGCGACGGTCACGGTGACCTCATCCGCACCAGGGCGGGGCTGCCCCCGGCGACCTACTTCTCCGGCGGCAAGATCCAGTGGATCCTCGAGAACGTCGACGGGGTCCGCGAGGCCGCCGAGGCCGGGGACGCGCTGTTCGGCAACACCGACTCCTGGCTGGTCTGGAACCTCACCGGCGGCACCGACGGTGGCGTCCACGTCACCGAGCCGACCAACGCCAGCCGCACCATGCTGATGGACCTCGAGACCCTCGAGTGGGACGACGAGCTGCTCGCCCTGTTCGACATCCCGCGCGCGATGCTGCCCGAGATCCGCTCCTCCAGCGAGCCCGGCGGCTACGGCACGACCCGGGCCAACGGGCCGCTGCGCGGTGAGGTGCCGCTGACCGGCATCCTCGGCGACCAGCAGGCCGCGACGGTGGGCCAGGTGTGCTTCCAGCCCGGCGAGGCCAAGAACACCTACGGCACCGGCAACTTCATGCTCCTCAACACCGGCACCGAGCTCGTCCGCTCGAAGTCCGGCCTGCTGACGACCGTCTGCTACAAGTTCGGCGACGAGAAGCCGGTCTACGCCCTGGAGGGGTCGATCGCGGTCACCGGGTCGGCCGTGCAGTGGCTGCGCGACCAGCTCGGCATCATCAGCGGGGCCGCACAGAGCGAGTCGCTGGCCCGCCAGGTCGAGGACAACGGCGGCGTCTACTTCGTCCCCGCCTTCTCCGGCCTCTTCGCGCCCTACTGGCGCTCCGACGCCCGCGGCGCGATCGTCGGCTTGTCGCGCTTCAACACCAACGCCCACCTGGCCCGCGCCACCCTGGAGTCGATCTGCTATCAGAGCCGCGACGTAGCCGAGGCCATGGAGAAGGACTCCGGCGTGCGGCTCGAGGTGCTCAAGGTCGACGGCGGCGTCACCGCCAACGAGCTGTGCATGCAGATCCAGGCCGACATCCTCGGCGTCGAGGTGAGCCGGCCCGTCGTGGCCGAGACCACGGCGCTCGGTGCGGCGTACGCCGCCGGCCTGGCCGTCGGCTTCTGGAACAACACCGACGAGCTCGTCGAGAACTGGAACGAGGCGAGGAGATGGTCGCCACAGTGGGACGAGAAGCAGCGCGAGGCGGGTTACACCCAGTGGAAGAAGGCCGTGACCCGCACGCTCGACTGGGTCGACGTCGACTGACCGACCGGTCGACCCGCGTCGCAGGCCCACCCGCCCCCACCCCACCGACATCCCTGACATCCCCGAAGCAAGGAGAGGTAGCACCTGATGAGGTCCGTCGCACTGTCGCCCGAGTTCCGCGAGGAGTCCCTGAGGGCCATGGCCGCCGAGGAGCTCGACATCCTGGTCATCGGCGGCGGGGTGGTGGGGGCCGGCAGCGCCCTCGACGCCGCCACGCGCGGGCTCAAGGTCGGTCTGGTCGAGGCCCGTGACTTCGCCTCGGGCACGTCGAGCCGCTCGAGCAAGCTGGTCCACGGTGGCCTGCGCTACCTCGAGATGCTCGACTTCCGGCTCGTCGCCGAGGCGCTCAAGGAGCGGGGCCTGCTGCTGCAGGAGCTGGCCCCGCACCTCGTGCGTCCGGTGGCCTTCCTCTACCCCCTGCAGCACCGGGGCTGGGAGCGTTTCTACGCCGGGTCCGGCGTCGCGCTCTACGACGTGATGTCGCGCGTCTCGGGTCGCGCGGGGGTGCCGCTGCACCAGCACCTGACGCGGCGCGGGGCCCGCAAGCTCGTGCCGTCGTTGCGCAAGGACGCGCTGGTCGGGGCCCTGAAGTACTACGACGCCCAGGTCGACGACGCCCGCCACACCATGTTCCTGTCCCGTACGGCGGCGGCCTACGGCGCGAAGGTCGCCTCGCGGGCCCGCGTGGTCGAGCTGCTGCGCGAGGGCGAGCGGGTCACCGGCGCCGTCGTGCGCGACCTCGAGAACGACACCACCGTGACGATCCGCGCCAAGCAGGTCATCAACGCCACCGGGGTGTGGACCGACGAGACCCAGGACCTCGGCGGGCAGCGCGGCACCTTCCACGTCCGCGCCAGCAAGGGCATCCACCTCGTGGTGCCGAAGGACCGGATCCGCTCCGAGGTCGGGCTGATCCTGCGCACCGAGAAGTCCGTGCTCTTCGTCATCCCGTGGGGCCAGCACTGGATCATCGGCACCACCGACACCGACTGGACCCTCGACAAGGCCCACCCGGCCGCCAGCCAGGCCGACATCGACTACCTCCTCGAGCACGTCAACGCCGTGCTGGAGACCCCGCTGACCCGCGCCGACGTCCAGGGTGTCTACGCCGGGCTCCGGCCCCTGCTCGAGGGGGAGTCCGAGGCGACCTCCCAGCTGTCGCGCGAGCACGCCGTGGCCCACCCCGCGCCGGGCCTCGTGGTCGTCGCCGGCGGCAAGTACACGACCTACCGGGTGATGGCCGAGGACGCCGTCGACGAGGCCGTCTTCGGCATGTCGTCGCTCTTCGACCGCAAGGTCGGGCCCTCGGTGACCGCCAAGGTGCCGCTGCTGGGGGCCGAGGGCTACGACGCCCTGGTCAACTCCCGCCACGTGCTCGCCGACTCCTCGGGCCTGCACGAGGTCTGGATCGAGCACCTGCTCGACCGCTACGGCTCGCTGATCCACGAGCTGCTCGACCTCGTGGCGGCCGACCCCACGCTGGGTGAGCCGGTGACGGGTGCGCCCGACTACCTGCGCGTCGAGGTCGTCTACGCCGTCAGCCACGAGGGGGCGCGCCACCTCGACGACGTGCTCACGCGTCGTACCCGCGTGTCGATCGAGACCTTCGACCGCGGGGTCCGCGCGGCCGAGGAGGTCGCCGGTCTGATGGGGCCCGTGCTCGGGTGGAGCGACGAGCAGACCAAGCTCGAGATCGACCACTACGTCAAGCGGGTCGAGGCCGAGCTCGAGAGCCAGCAGATGCCTGACGACGCCACCGCCGACGCCGCGCGCCTCGGCGCTGCCGACGTCGTTCCGCTGAGTTAGGCACGCGTGCGGCGTGGTGGGAGAATCGGGCCCCTGATGTCCGAGACTCCCGCCCCGCCCGCCGGCGCCACCGCCCTCCCGCTGGTCTTCGACGAGCCGCGGGGCCGCAAGAAGCCGCCGCCCCACCTCGCCGACCTCGACGCGGCCGGCCGCAAGGCGCTGCTCGAGGAGCAGGGTCTGCCGGGGTTCCGGGCCACGCAGCTCTCGACCCACTACTTCGGCCGCCTGGTCGACGACCCGGCCGAGATGACCGACCTGCCCGCCGCGCAGCGTGACGAGCTCGTCGCGACCCTGCTGCCCCACCTGATGACGCCACTGCGCACGATGGAGGCCGACCAGGGCACCACCCGCAAGACCCTGTGGAAGCTGTTCGACGGCGCCCTGGTCGAGTCGGTGCTGATGCGCTACCCCGACCGCGCCACGATGTGCGTGTCCAGCCAGGCCGGGTGCGGCATGGCGTGCCCCTTCTGCGCCACCGGCCAGGGCGGTCTGCAGCGCAACATGTCGACCGCCGAGATCGTCGAGCAGGTCGTCGCCGGGGCCCGCTCCCTGGCTCGCGGCGAGGTGCCCGGCGGACCGACCCGGGTCTCCAACGTCGTGTTCATGGGCATGGGGGAGCCGCTGGCCAACTACAAGGCCGTCATCGGCGCCGTACGCCGCCTGGTCGACCCGAGCCCCGACGGGCTCGGCATGAGCGCGCGTGGCGTCACGGTCTCGACCGTCGGTCTCGTGCCGCGCATCCGCCAGCTCGCCGACGAGGGCATCCCGGTCACCCTGGCGCTGAGCCTGCACGCGCCCGACGACGAGCTGCGCAACGAGCTGGTCCCGATCAACACCCGCTTCTCGGTCGAGGAGACCGTCGACGCCGCGTTCCACTACGCCGAGACGACCAAGCGCCGCGTCAGCATCGAGTACGCCATGATGCGCGGCATCAACGACCAGGCCTGGCGCGCCGACCTGCTCGCCGACGTGCTGATGCGCGGTGGCTGGGGCTGGGTCCACGTCAACCTCATCCCGCTCAACCCCACCCCGGGCAGCAAGTGGACGGCTTCCGACCCGGCCGACGAGCGCGAGTTCGTGCGCCGCCTCGAGGCCCGCGGCATCCCCACGACCGTCCGCGACACCCGAGGCCGAGAGATCGACGGCGCCTGCGGACAGCTGGCCGCCACCGAGGCCTGACCCCGTCAGGCAGGATTGGTGGGCGTGACTCCCGCTGAGGTGGCCGCCGCGAGTGCGGCCTGGAACTGGTTCCCCGACGACGCCGTCACGGTCGACACCGACGCCTACCTGCTGGTGCGGTGGCCCGACTACTACCTCGTCCCGCCCTCCGTGATCCGGTTCGACCCCGGCGCAGCGGTGCCAGCCGCCCTGGACCAGGCGGCCGCCCACGCCCGGGGCTGGGGCGCCGAGGCGCTGCTCGTCTGGGTCAAGCTCGACGCCCCCGCCGAACTCGAGCCGGCGCTGCAGGCGCGAGACGGCGTGCTCGAGGAGCGGGTCGACGTGTTCGCGCTCGACCTGGCCGCGGGCGTGCTCGACCTCGCCGTGCCCGGCGACCTCGCCGTGCGCTGGCAGGTCGACGAGGCCACCACCCGCGACGCCCTCCAGGTCGGCATCGCCGCCTTCGACGAGGGCTCGATCCCTGACGACGACCGGGTCCGCGCGCTCGCCGCCGAGGCCGCCGACGACTTCGCGGCAGGGCGTGGGGCGTGCGCGCTGGCCTACGCCGACGACCGCCCGGTCGCCTCGGGCGGGCTGACGCTCGCCGACGGCGTCGCCCGGCTGTGGGGCGGCGGCGTCGTGCCGGACGCCCGGGGCCGCGGTGCCTACCGTGCCGTGCTCGACGCCCGGCTGGCGCACGCCGTCGACCGCGGCGCGACGATGGCGCTGGTCAAGGGGCGCGTGGAGACCTCGGGCCCGATCCTGCGCCGCGCCGGCTTCGAGGTCTTCGGCCAGGAGCGCTCCTACGTGCTCGCACTCGGCTGAGCGCCGCCCAACGAGACAGCCGCTGTTCACGCGAGGGCCACGCGGATCCCGCCGCTCGTTGAGGCGGCGTCCCTAGCGTCCTGGCCATGGCCGACGTGCTCCCGCTCGACCGTCCCGCAGCTCCCACCGAGCGACCTACGGCTCCTCCCGACCGGCTCCGCGTCCTGGTGGTCGCCGAGTCGTTCCTGCCGCAGGTCAACGGCGTCACCAACTCCGTACGCCGCGTCCTCGAGCACCTCGCCGCCGAGGGCCACGACGCCGAGCTGGTCGCCCCGACCGGCCCCGACGTCTACGCCGGCTTCCGGGTGCGCCACGCACGCGGTGCGACGCTGCCGTTCTACAAGGACTTCAAGATCGGGCTGGAGACCCGGCGACGCCTTCGTCGCACGATGCTCCGCTTCGCCCCCGACGTGGTCCACATCGCCTCCCCGGCCACGCTCGGCTACCAGGCGGCCAAGGTGGCCGGCGAGCTCGGCATCCCGTCGGTGGCGATCTACCAGACCGACCTGGTCGGCTTCGCCGAGCGCTACGACGTCCCCGGCGGCGCCGCGGCCGCAGCAGCGCTCACCCGACGCATCCACACCCGCGTCGACCGCACCCTCGCCCCGTCCTCGGCCAGCCTGCGCCAGCTGAGCGACCTCGACGTCCCCGGCACCGCCTTGTGGCCGCGGGGGGTCGACCTGCAGCAGTTCCACCCCGTCCGGCGCGACGCCGCCCTGCGTGAGCGCCTGCTGGGCGACGGTCCGAAGGACCGTCTCCTGGTGGGCTACGTGGGCCGGCTCGCCCCCGAGAAGGAGCTGGACCTGCTGACCGTCCTGGCCGCCGACCCCCGTTACGCACTGGTGGTCGTCGGCGGGGGCCCTGAGGAGCAGCGACTGCGCTCGCTGCTCCCCGGCGCTCGCTTCCTCGGCGTCCTGCACGACGACGAGCTCGGCGCGGCCTACGCGTCGCTCGACGTCTTCGTGCACACGGGGCGGCACGAGACCTACTGCCAGTCGGCCCAGGAGGCCCTCGCGTCCGGCGTCCCGGTGGTCGCCCCGCGCCAGGGCGGACCGGTCGACGTGGTGGACGACGGCGTGGCCGGCTTCCTCTACCGTCCCGGTGACGCCACCGACCTGGCGACCTACGTCGACCTGCTGGCCTCGCACCGCCTGCTGCGGCGCCGGATGGGCCTGGCGGCACGCCGGTCCGTGGCGGGTCGGTCCTGGGCCTCGGTCAACGACGCACTGGTGTGGCACTACCGCGACGTCATGGCCGGCCGGGCCGAGTGGGACGCCCTGTCGGGCTGAGGTCCTCACCTCGACGAGGTCACCACCGCCGGGCGGCCTACCCGAGCAGCACCTCGGCCGCCTCCTCGACGGTGTCGACGAGGTGGACGTGCTCCTCCATGGCGCGGTCGCGCGCCAGGGAGCGCAGCAACGGCCAGGCCGGCAGCGTCGTCGTCCAGTGCTCGCGGCCGACGAGCACCATCGGGGCCACCGAGGTCTCCTCGGTGTAGTAGTTCTCGCACGCGTCCTGGAAGACCTCCTGCAGGGTCCCCGCGGCGCCGGGGAGGAAGACGATGCCCGCGTCGCAGATCTCGAGCAGGACCGCCTCGCGCACGGCGTTGCGGACGTACTTCGCGATCGCGGTCGCGAAGAGGTTGGGCGGCTCGTGGCCGTAGTGCCAGGTCGGGATGCCGAGGCTGGGTCGGGGCGTGGGCAGGTCCGCGACGGCGGCGCGGGCGTTGGCGACCCAGGCGTCGATCGAGGGCCGGTACGACGGCACCCCCGCCAGCACGGCGAGCGCGGCGTCGAGCGCGGCGACGTCGAGGTCGGCGAGCCGGCCGCCGAGGTTGGCGGCCTCCATCGCCCCGGGCCCGCCGCCGGTGGCGACCAGGAGCGAGGAGCCGAGCGCGTGGCCCAGTCGGGCGGTGTCGGCGTACGCCGGCTGGTCGCGACCGAGGGCGTGGCCACCCATCACGCCCACGACGCGGTGGCCCGGGGTGAACCGGGCCAGCGCCTCGTCGATGGCGTGGTCGTGCAGGGCCGCGGCCAGCGAGTCGTCGCGGTCGGGCGCGCGTTGGGCCCAGGCGTAGGCGCGGGCGTCGAGGCTGCGCGGGTAGGGGGTGCGGTCGAACAGCTCGTCGGCGGTGTAGAGCCGGGGCCGGTAGACGTCGAGGGGCGAGTCCCCGACGGCGGGCATGACCAACGCCCCGGCGGCGGTCAGCCGGTCGTCCTCGCCGGGCTCGAAGGTGCAGCCCAGGAAGGCGGCGCCGTGGACCTCGCGCGACATTAGCTCGCTGCCGCGGCCGCTGAGGTCGAGGCGGTGCACGCGCCACGACCCCAGCCGCCGGGCCCCTGCGTCGAGCCGACGGTCGAGCTCGGCGGTCGACTCGACGTGGATCACGCGTCCGCGGGTGCCCCTCACGTGCGGGAGGCTACCGATCTCGACCTAGAACGCGTGCGCCACCAGGTCCCCGAAGAGCTCCTGCTCGTCGGCCGTCGCCAGGCCCTTGCCGCGCAACCACGTGCAGATGTTGGTGCAGTCGCGCATCAGGTAGTCGAACCCGTTGACGTTGCCGACCAGGTCGACGATCTGCGGCAGGTCGATGATGACCAGCCGCTCACCCGCCGCCAGGATGTTGTACGCCGAGAGGTCGCCGTGCACGACGCCGTGCTGCACCATCGTGGCCAGGGCGTCGCGCAGCTGGTCGAAGTAGGAGGCCAGCAGCGCCGGCTCGGGCCGGGTCTGCGCCAGCCGTGGCGCGGTCTCGCCGTCGACGGTGATCCACTCCATCAGGATCTCGGTGCCGTCGATCTGCACGGGGTAGGGGACGGGCAGCCCGATCGTCCACAGACGCTTGAGGGCGTCCCACTCCGACACGGCCCACTCGCCGGCGGCGACCAGCTTGCCGAAGGTCGACTTGCGCTTGAGGGCGCGCTCGTCGCGCGAGCGCTTCATGGCGCGGCCCTCGGTGTAGCCGGCCGAGCGGTGGAAGGTGCGGTGCTCGGAGGACCGGTAGCGCTTGGCCGCCATCACGACGCCCTTGTCGGGCTCGAGCGGGTCGGCGCGCTCCAGCAGGAAGACGTCGGCCTCCTTGCCGGTCTTGAGGATGCCGAGCTCGGTGTCGATGGCCCCCTGCGAGGTCACGACCCAGTCGGGTCGGGGCTCGGGGCCGCGCGACAACGGCTCGACGCTGAGCCAGGTCGACCAGCGCTGGGTGCTGTCGTCGACGTCGTCGTAGGTGTTCCAGTCGATCGCGAACTCGGGGTGAAGGTCGGGCTGGAGGTCGTGCTGGAGGTCGTGCTGGAGGTCGTGCGTGGGGTCAGGCGTGAAGTCCTGAGAGGTCATGGCGGGTGGTGCTCGTCTCTGGGAGGAGGGTGGGGTGGTCTGCGGACAGGCCAACGACAGTCATGGACATGTCACGCTCCTCTCGACGGGCACCGGCAGGACGCCGACGACTCGGGGACCATCCTCGGGGTCGCCCCGGACCGCGCGCAACGGATTTGATCGCGACGTCGCCCCGGACGGCCCGCTCAGGCCGCGGCGGCGGTGGTCTCGATGTGCAGCTCGCCGACCCGGTCCCAATGGTCGTCGACGTGCACGACGTGGCGACCGGCCCGGTGCAGCAGGCTCGCCGCGATGCCGGCGCGGTAGCCCGAGCGGCAGTGCACCCAGAGCTCGCCCGGTGGCATCCGCCGCGCGCCGGTCTCGACCTCGTGGACCGGCAGGTGCAGGGCGCCGGGCAGGTGACCGTCGAGCCACTCGTCGCGTTGACGGACGTCGACGACCACCGGTGGCCGCAGCCCGGTGGCCGCAGCGAGGGCCCGGGCCTCGCGGTAGGCCGCCCAGTCGGCGCGGCGGTAGCGCGCGGTCAGCGGCTGCTCGCTCGGCAGCACGTGGGCGCCCACGCCGTCGATGCCGATGCGCGCGAGGTCGCGCAGCGCGGGCTCGAGCAGCTGCGGGCTGTCGGTGAGCAGCACGATGTCGTCGTCCCACGGGACCAGCCAGCCGACGTAGGTCGCGAACTGCGCGGAGTACTCCACGTTGATGCTGCCGGGCAGGTGGCCCTCGGCGTACGCCGCGCGACCGCGCAGGTCGACGACCCACGACCCGGCCAGGACGGCGTCGGTGACCTCCTCGGCGGTGACCGGGCGCGCGGGCCGGGGCGTCGCCGCCCCGGTGCCGGCCCGGTTGAGCGGGTCCATCCGGGCGTAGTGGCGGGGGATCGGGCCGAGGCCCGTGACGAGGTCGTGCACGAAGGTCTCCTTGTCGATGAGCAGGGCGGGGTGGGTGGTCTGCTGGTCGCCGATGGTGGCCGGCGGGTCGGCGGGGCCGGGCGGTACGACCGCCGTGCTCGCGCACAGGCTGCCGAAGCCGTGGGTGGGCAGCAGGAGCGTGGCCGGGTCGAGCCGGGCCAGGCGCCGGGCGCTGTGCCACTGCGCGCCGGCGAGCAGGCTGGCGAGCCTGGGGTCGACCAGGTCGGTGCGTCCGACGGTGCCGAGCAGCAGGCTGCCGCCGCTGAGGAGGACGGCGGGCTGCGGGTCGGTCGTGACCCGGGCCAGGAAGGCCTGGTGGTGGCGGGTGTGTCCCGGGGTGTCGAGCACCTGGAGCTCGACGCCGCCGTAGGTGAGCAGGTCTCCGTCGCGCACCCCGACCCGCTCGAAGGCCACCGTCTCGCCGGCGGAGAGCAGCAGGTCGGCGCCGTGCCTGCGGGCCAGCGCGAGACCTCCCGAGACCTGGTCGTCGTGCACGTGGGTCTCGGCGACGGCCGCGATCTCGAGACCGGCCGCCGCGGCGGCGTCCTCGACCAGGGCGACGTCGCGCGGCGGGTCGACGACCACGGCCATCCGGCCGTCGTGGACCAGGTGGCACCGGTTGCCCAGCGACCCCACCTCGATCGTCAGCACTGCCATGTCCGCTCCTCTCTTAAGTCAGTCAACTAAGTAGAGTTATAGCAGGACCGCGAGAACCGCACGACCCGACGACGCCGCGGGGCGTGTCGTGACCGGTAGGCGGTCCGGGGGGCTGCGCCCTAGCGCACGCCCCACGAGTAGGTCTGCTTGCGCAGGCTCAGGTACATGAAGGTCTCGGTCGACACCACGCCCTCGATCGCCCGGATCTTGCTGGAGATGAGCTCGAGCAGGTGCTCGTCGCTCTCGCAGACGACCTCGACGAGCAGGTCGTAGCGGCCGGCGGTGACCACGACGTAGTCGACCTCCTCGAGCTCGGCCAGCGCGTCGCCGACCGCGACCAGCGGACCCTCGGCCGTCACGCCGATCATGGCCTGGCGCGCGAAGCCGAGCTGGAGCGGGTCGGTGACGGCCACGACCTGCATGACGCCGTGCTCGACCAGGCGCTGCACCCGTTGACGCACGGCGGCCTCGGACAGGCCGATGACCTTGCCGATCGAGGCGTAGGAGCGCCGTCCGTCCTGCTGCAGCTGCTCGATGATCGCCTTCGACACCTCGTCGAGGGCAGCGCCACTGCGTTCAGGCTTCCGCGTCATGGTGCGCGATCCTTGCAGTCCTGTCGGTCTGGACCAAGGACAAACAAGGATTTCGTTGCGTTCTTGTTTCGGCTCAACGGTTTCCTTGTTCTCTGGGCTGTGCTCTGGAACTATCCACACTCAAGGAGCTCGTCCAACAGGGAGGTACGCGGATGTCGGTGGATCCGGTTCGGATGGAGGCCCTGCTCCGGCTGGGCCGTGCGACCGGCCGCGGTCGTCGTGCCGCCGGCATCGACCGACGTACGTTCGTCCGCGGCGCGTCGCTCTCGGCGATGGCCCTCGGGGTGCCGGGCCTGCTCGCCGCCTGCGGCACCGACGCCCAGACGCAGACCGCCGACAGCTGCCAGAGCACCGACAGCTCCTCCAGCCAGCCCGTGCTCAACTTCGCCAACTGGCCCGAGTACATCGACGTCGACGGCAACCGGATGCCGACGCTGGAGGACTTCCAGAAGACATCCGGCATCGCGGTCACCTACAACGCCGAGATCAACGACAACAACGAGTTCTTCGGCAAGGTCAAGGACCAGCTCGGCGCCTGCGAGCCGACCGGGCGCGACATCATCACGATGACCGACTGGATGGCGGCGCGGATGATCGGCTTCGGGTGGATCCAGAAGCTCGACAAGACCAAGCTCCCCAACGTCGAGGCCAACCTCAACGACAGCCTGCGCTCGCCGTCGTGGGACAAGAACCGCGACTACAGCGTTCCGTGGCAGACCGGCCTGACCGGCATCGCCTACAACGCCAAGTACACCGGCGAGATCTCCTCCTTCGAGGAGCTGATGACGCGCCCCGACCTCAAGGGCAAGATCAGCCTGCTCTCCGAGCTGCCCGACACGATGGGGTTCATGCTGTTGCTCGAGGGGGCCGACCCGGAGAACTTCGACTCGGAGGACTGGGACGGTGCCATCGACCGCCTGCAGGGCTATGTCGGGTCCGGGCACGTCCGCAAGTTCACCGGCAACAACTACATCCGCGACCTCAACGCCGGCAACCTCGTGGCCTGCGAGGCGTGGTCGGGCGACGTGATCGCCATGCAGTACGACAACCCCGACATCAAGTGGGTCGTGCCCGAGGAGGGCCTGGCCATCTGGTCCGACAACATGATGGTTCCCAACAAGTCGTCCCACAAGGCCAACGCCGAGGCGTTGATGAACTACTACTACGAGCCCGAGGTCGCGGCCACGCTCTCGGCATGGGTCAACTACATCTGCCCGGTCCAGGGGGCCCAGGAGGCGATGCAGAAGGTCGACCCGTCCCTGGTCGACAACCCGCTGATCTTCCCCGACGAGGAGTTCCTGTCGGGCGCGTTCACGTTCATGGGCCTCGACGACGCAGTCCGTCAGGGCTACGACAAGGACTTCGCGCGGGTCATCGGGGCCTGATGAGCGACGACCTCACCCTCACCTCGGTCACCAAGACCTTCGGCTCCTTCACCGCCGTCGACGACCTCGACCTGACGGTGCCGCAGGGCTCGTTCTTCGCGCTGCTGGGGCCGTCGGGCTGCGGCAAGACCACCACCCTGCGGATGGTGGCCGGCCTCGAGGAGCCCAGCGCGGGCACCATCACCCTCGGCGAGCGCGACATCACCCGGCTCAAGCCCTACCGGCGCCCGGTCAACACGGTCTTCCAGAGCTATGCGTTGTTCCCCCACCTGACCATCGAGCAGAACGTCGCGTTCGGGCTGCACCGGCAGGGGCGCAAGAAGGTCGACGCCGAGGTCGCGCGGATGCTCGAGCTGGTCGAGCTCGGTGGCATGGGCGGACGCCGGCCCGCTCAGCTGTCCGGAGGCCAGCAGCAACGTGTGGCCCTGGCCCGGGCCCTGATCAACGAGCCCGACGTGCTGCTGCTCGACGAGCCGCTCGGCGCCCTCGACCTCAAGCTGCGCCGCCAGATGCAGATCGAGCTGAAGCGGATCCAGGTCGAGGTGGGGCTGACGTTCGTCCACGTCACCCACGACCAGGAGGAGGCCATGACGATGGCCGACACCGTGGCGGTCATGAACCAGGGCCGCATCGAGCAGATGGGTGCCCCCGAGGACCTCTACGAGGCGCCGGCCACCACGTTCGTGGCCAACTTCCTCGGCCAGTCCAACCTGGTGCCGGGCAAGGTCGTGCGCGGCGACGCCGAGGTCCTCGAGCTCGACGTCGAGGGCACGCGACTGACGGCCGACGTGGCGCGGGCGCGGGTGCGCGACGGTGCGGTGTGGGTCGGCGTACGTCCTGAGAAGGTCTATCTCAGCCACGCGGGCGAGGAGGCCGGCGATGACGACAACCGGCTGCACGACGGGATCGTGAGCGACGTCAGCTTCGTCGGGGTCAGCACCCAGTACCTCGTGCGGATGCCGTGGGGCCAGGAGCTGACGGTCTTCGAGCAGAACACCGGCAGCCGTGATCGCTTCCGGCCCGACGACAAGGTCGACCTGCACTGGCGTGCCGACCACACCTTCCTGCTCGACGCCTCGCAGGACGCGACGGCCGGGGTCGACCGGGTCGGCGAGTGAGCGCCGCGACCCAGCTGCCCCCGGCACCGGTGGCGGCCGCTCCCGCGGCCGACGTGGGTGAGGGCGCGGGCCGCAGGGGCTGGACCGGCTACCTCCTGCTGCTGCCCGGGGCGCTGTGGCTGACGCTGTTCTTCATCGTCCCCACGGTGTCCCTGGTCAGCACGAGCCTCTACGACCCCTCGGGGTCGCTGGCCACCGGCTACTCGATGACCGGTCACTGGCAGAACTACACGCAGGCCATCTCCGACTACTCCCCGCAGATCCTCCGCTCCTTCGTCTACGCGCTGATCGCCACCGTCGCCTGCGTGCTGCTGGGGTTCCCACTGGCCTACGCGATCGCCTTCAAGGCCGGGCGCTGGAAGAACCTCATGCTGGTCGCGGTGGTCGCGCCGTTCTTCACCAGCTTCCTGGTGCGCACCCTCGCCTGGCAGTACATCCTCGGCGACAACGAGGCGCTGGTGTCGCTGCTGCGCAAGGTGCACGTCCTGGGTGCCGACGGCTACCTGCTCGACACGCCCTTCGCGGTGGTCACCGGTCTGACCTACAACTTCCTGCCCTTCATGGTGCTCCCGCTCTACGCCTCGCTCGAGAAGCTCGACCCGCGCCTGCTCGAGGCGGGCGCCGACCTCTACGCCTCGCCGGTGGCCGTGTTCCGCCGCGTGACCCTCCCGCTGGCGATGCCGGGCCTGGTCGCCGGCACGCTGCTCACCTTCATCCCCGCCTCGGGCGACTTCATCAACAGCGAGCTGCTGGGCAACCCCCGCACCCGCATGGTCGGCAACGAGATCCAGGACCTCTTCGCCGCCGGCGACTACCCGACCGCCTCGTCGCTGTCGATCACGCTCATGGCCGCGATCGTGGTGCTCGTGCTGCTCTACGTACGCCGCGCCGGCACCGAGGAGCTCCTGTGACCGGCCGGGCCGGGCGCTGGGTGGGCGAGCACGTGGTGCTGGTGCTCGGCCTGCTCGTGCTGCTCTACATGTGCATCCCGGTGTTCGTGGTCATCCTGATGTCCTTCAACGACCCCGCCAGCCGCAACAGCTACACCTTCGACGGCTTCACCTGGAACAACTGGCGCAACGTCTGCGAGCCCTACCAGCTGTGCTCCTCGCTGGCGCTGAGCCTGCGCGTCGGGTTCCTGGCCACGGCGGTCGCGACGCTCCTGGGCACCCTGATGTCCTTCGCCATGGCGCGCCACCGCTTCCGCGGTCGGGCGAGCGCCAACCTGCTGATCTTCCTGCCGATGGCGACCCCGGAGATCGTGCTCGGCTCGTCGTTGCTCGCCCTCTTCGTCGGCAACGGCGCCGCGGGCGTGCTGGGCTTCTGGACGATCTTCATCGCCCACGTGCTGTTCTGCCTGTCCTTCGTCGTGGTGACGGTCAAGGCGCGGCTCGCCGGGCTCGACCCGCGTCTGGAGCAGGCCGCCATGGACCTCTACGCCAACGAGTGGCAGACGTTCTGGCGGATCACGTTCCCGCTGGTCTTCCCCGGCATCCTGGCCGCGGCGCTGCTGAGCTTCTCGCTGTCCTTCGACGACTTCATCATCACCAACCTCAACGCCGGGCAGGAGGTCACCTTCCCGATGTTCGTGTGGGGAGCGGCCCAGCGCGGCATCCCCCCGCAGATCAACGTGGTCGGGACCGTCATGTTCGTCGTCGCCCTGGCGATCGTCGCCTCGGGCCAGCTGGGCAGCCGCCGCCGCGCCGTACGCACGTGAGGGGCGCGATGGCCCTGCCGGCGTCGCTGCGTGGGGCCGCCCCCAGGGTCTTCTGGCTCGACGACCCCGCCCGCCCGGCCGCGCTGCCGCGGCTGGAGGGCCACCACGAGGCCGACCTCGTCGTGGTCGGCGGCGGGTACGGCGGGCTGTGGACGGCCCTGCGTGCGGTCGAGCGCGACCCCGGTCGTTCGGTCGTGGTGCTCGAGGCCGGCCGCTGCGGTGACGAGGCGAGCGGGCGCAACGGTGGCTTCGCCTCCGCCTCGTTGACCCACGGCTTCGGTAACGGCGTCGAGCGCTGGCCCGACGAGCTCGCGACGCTCGACGCGCTCGGCGCCGACAACCTGGCCGCGATCGGCGACACCGTGCGCCGCCACGACATCGACTGCGGCTGGGAGGAGACCGGTGAGCTGACCGTGGCGACCGCCGCGCACCAGCTCGACGAGCTGGCCGAGGTGGCCCACGGCATGCGCGCCGCAGGGCACGAGGTCGAGCTCCTCGGCACGGCCGCGGTCCGGGCCCGGGTCGACTCCCCGACGTACGTCGGGGGCCTGCTCGACCGCACCGGCACCGCGCTGGTCGAACCGGCGCGGCTGGCCTGGGGGCTGCGGCAGGCGTGCCTCGACCTCGGGGTGGTCATCCACGAGGGGTCCCTCGTCGAGTCGCTCGACGACGACGGCTCCACGCTGCGCGTGCGCACCGCTCTCGGGTCGGTACGTGCGCGCAGGGTGGCGCTGGCGACCAACGCCTTCCGCCCCCTGCTGCGCCGCCTGCGGCTGATGACGGTACCGGTCTACGACCACGTGCTCATGACCGAGCCGCTGTCTCCCGAGCAGCAGGTGGCGATCGGGTGGTCGGGGCGCGAGGGGGTCGGCGACAGCGCCCACCAGTTCCACTACTACCGCCAGACCCGCGACGGCCGGATCCTGTGGGGCGGCTACGACGCGACCTACCACTACGGCTCGCGGATCGACCGCTCGCTGGAGCAGTCCGACCGCACCCACGCCCTGCTAGCGCGGCACTTCTTCGAGACGTTCCCGCAGCTCGAGGGGCTGCGTTTCACCCACCGCTGGGGCGGGGTCATCGACACCTGCACCCGCTTCACCGCCTTCTACGGCACGGCGTACGCCGGACGCGCGGCCTACGCGCTGGGCTACACCGGCCTCGGGGTCGCGGCCACCCGGTTCGGGGCCGACGTCGTCCTCGACCTGCTGGCGGGTCAGGAGACCGAGCGCACCGCACTCGCGATGGTGCGCAGCAGGCCGCTGCCGTTCCCGCCCGAGCCGGCGCGCGCCCTCGGCATCAACCTCACCCGCTGGTCCCTGGCCCACGCCGACCGCCACGAGGGGCACCGCAACCTGTGGCTGCGCACCCTCGACCGCGCCGGCCTCGGCTTCGACAGCTGAGCCCCTCGACGCCACCGTGGGGCCGTACGACGCTCGTCGACCGACGTCGGGTCAGAGCATCGATCCGGCCTTGTCGAGCACGACGCGCAGGATCTGCTCCATCTCGTCGAAGTGCTCCTGGGTGGCGATCAGCGGGGGAGCGAGCTGGATGACCGGGTCGCCGCGGTCGTCGGCGCGGCAGTAGAGGCCCTCGGCGAACAGCTGCTTGGACACGAACCCGTAGAGCAGGCGCTCGCACTCCTCGGCGGTGAAGGACTCCTTGGTCGTCTGGTCCTTGACCAGCTCGATGCCGTAGAAGTAGCCGTCGCCGCGGACGTCGCCCACGATCGGCAGGTCGAGCAGCCGCTCGAGGGTGGCCCGGAAGGCGCCCTCGTGGTCGCGGACGTGCTCGAGCACCTTCTCCTCCTCGAACAGCTCGAGGTTGCGCAGGCCGACCGCGGTGGCGACGGGGTGCCCGCCGAAGGTGTAGCCGTGGGCGAACATCGTGTCGCCGTGCAGGAACGGCTCCATGAGCCGGTCGGAGGTGATCATCGCGCCGAGCGGGGCGTAGCCGGAGGTCAGGCCCTTGGCGCAGGTGATGATGTCGGGCTGGTAGCCGTAGCGCTCGGCGCCGAACATGTGACCCAGTCGCCCGAACGCGCAGATCACCTCGTCGGAGACCAGCAGCACGTCGTACTGGTCACAGATCTCGCGCACGCGCTGGAAGTAGCCGGGGGGCGGCGGGAAGCAGCCGCCGGCGTTCTGCACGGGCTCGAGGAAGACCGCGGCGACGGTGTCGGGCCCCTCGTCCTCGATGGCGACCGCGATCTGGTCGGCGGCCCAGCGGCCGAAGGCCTCGGGGTCGTCGCCGTGCAGCGGCGCGCGGTAGATGTTGGTGTTGGGCACCCGGAACGTCGAGGGCACCAAGGGCTCGAACTGCTGCTTGAGCAGCGGCAGGCCGGTGATCGACAGGGCGCCCTGGCTGGTGCCGTGGTAGGCGATGGTGCGGCTGATGACCTTGTGCTTCATCGGCTTGCCGGTGAGCTTGAAGTAGTTCTTGGCCAGCTTCCACGCCGACTCGACGGCCTCGCCGCCACCGGAGGTGAAGAAGACGCGGTTGAGGTCGCCGGGGGTGTACGACGCGACCTTGGCGGCCAGCTCGATCGCGGTGGGGTGGGCGTAGGACCACAGCGGCATGAAGGCCAGCTGCTGGGCCTGCGCGGCGGCGGCCTCGGCGAGCTCGGTGCGGCCGTGCCCGAGCTGCGAGACGAAGAGCCCGGCCAGGCCGTCGAGGTACCTCTTGCCGGCGCTGTCGAACAGGTAGGCGCCCTCGCCGCGGACCATGACGGGGACGTCGCCGTGCTCGTAGGAGCCGTGGCGGGTGAAGTGCAGCCACAGGTGGTCCTTGGCGGCGCGCTGCAGGTCCTGGTGGTCCATCGTCATGCTCCCATCATGACGACGGGCCTACGCCGAAGCAAGTGGAATCGTGCGTCTCCGGGCCGTTCTGCCGACGGATTCCGCATCAGATGCTCCCCAGGCCTACAGATCCGGTGGATTTCTCATTAGGCTCCGGCCATGACTGACCAGCGCTTCCTCAACGTCGTCGGTGGCGAGCTCGTCTCGTCGGTCGCCGGCACGACCTACGACGTCGTCGACCCCAGCACCGGCGAGGTCTACGCCCGGGCGCCGCTGTCGGGGGCCGAGGACGTCGACCGGGCCTATGCCGCCGCGGCCACCGCCTTCGAGACCTGGGGGCAGACGACCCCGCAGGAGCGGGCCCGGGCCCTGCTGCAGATCGCCGACGCCATCGACGCCCGGGCCGACGAGATCGTGCAGGTCGAGGTGCGCGACACCGGCAAGCCGGTCGGGCTGACCGCGAGCGAGGAACTGCCGCCGAGCTCGGACCACTTCCGCTTCTTCGCCGGCGCCGCGCGGGTGCTCGAGGGACGGTCGGCGGGGGAGTACCTCGCCGACCACACGTCGTTCGTGCGCCGCGAGCCCGTCGGCGTGGTCGGCCAGGTGACGCCGTGGAACTACCCGCTGATGATGATGATCTGGAAGATCGCACCGGCGCTGGCCGCGGGCAACACCGTCGTCCTCAAGCCCAGCGACACCACACCGGCGTCCTCGACCCTGCTGGCCGAGATCTGCCAGGAGTTCCTGCCGCCCGGCGTGCTCAACGTCGTGTGCGGTGACCGCGGCACCGGACGGCTGCTCGTCGAGCACCGCACGCCGCAGATGGTCTCGATCACCGGCTCCGTGCGCGCCGGGATGGAGGTCGCGGGCTCCGCGGCCGCCGACGTCAAGCGGGTCCACCTCGAGCTCGGCGGCAAGGCGCCGGTGGTCGTCTTCGACGACGCCGACGTCGCCCGGGCCGCCGGCGCGATCGCCGAGGCCGGGCTCTTCAACGCGGGCCAGGACTGCACCGCCGCCTGCCGGATCCTGGTCGGCTCGGGCGTCCACGACGAGTTCGTCGCCGCCCTCACCGAGGCCACCCGCGCACTGCGCACCGGCCCGCCCAGCGACGAGGACGCCTTCTATGGCGCCCTCAACAACGCCGACCAGCTGGCCCGGGTGACCGGGCTGGTCGACCGCCTGCCCGACCACGCCGTCCTGCACACCGGCGGTCGCCGCCAGGGCGACGTCGGCTACTTCTACGAGCCCACGGTCGTCTCAGGGCTGCGCCAGGACGACGAGCAGGTACAGGACGAGATCTTCGGCCCGGTGATGACCGTGCAGTCCTTCGACAGCGAGGCTGAGGCGGTGCACCTGGCCAACGACGTCCGCTACGGGTTGTCGTCCTCGGTGTGGACCCGCGACCACGGCACCGCGATGCGGATGTCCAAGCGACTCGACTTCGGCGTCGTGTGGATCAACACCCACATCCCCTTCGTCTCCGAGATGCCGCACGGCGGCTTCAAGCACTCCGGCTACGGCAAGGACCTGTCGATGTACGGGCTCGAGGACTACACCCGGATCAAGCACGTCATGAGCTGGATCGGCGAGAACGATGGTTGAGGTGCGAGCGCAGCGAGCCTCGAAACCACCACGTCGGCAGCTCGTCGGACCGGTGGCGTCGACCCCGGGGGTCTCGAGGCTCCTCGCCGGGGCTCGTCGCACCTCGACCACCGTCGGAAGAGAGTCATGCTCATGAAGATCCTCCTGGTCGGCGCCGGCGGCGTGGGCGGCGCGTTCACCGCGATCGCCGCACGCCGCGACTTCTTCGAGACGGTCGTGGTCTGCGACTACGACCTGACCCGCGCCGAGCGCGCCGTGGCCGCCCTCGCGGACCCACGATTCGTCGCTGCGCAGGTCGATGCCTCCGACACGGCTTCGGTGACGGCGCTCTGCCGCGAGCACCGGGTCACCCACGTCATGAACGCCGTCGACCCGGTCTTCACGATGCCGGTCTTCGAAGGGGCCCTGGCCGCCGGTGCCGACTACCTCGACATGGCGATGTCGCTGTCGAAGCCGCACCCCGAGGCGCCCTACGCGCAGACCGGCGTCAAGCTCGGCGACGAGCAGTTCGCGGCCGCCTCGCAGTGGGAGGACGCCGGACGCCTGGCCCTGGTCGGCATCGGCGTCGAGCCGGGGCTCTCCGACGTCTTCGCCCGCTACGCCGCCGACCACCTGTTCGCAGAGATCGACGAGCTCGGTACCCGCGACGGCGCCAACCTCACGGTCACCGACGACGACGGCAACGAGGTCTTCGCGCCGTCGTTCTCGATGTGGACGACGATCGAGGAGTGCCTCAACCCGCCGGTCGTCTGGCAGGACGGCGCCTGGCACACGACCGCCCCGTTCAGCGAGCCGGAGGTCTTCGACTTCCCCGAGGGCATCGGCCCGGTCGAGTGCGTCAACGTCGAGCACGAGGAGGTGCTCCTCATGCCACGCTGGATCGACTGCAGGCGCGCGACGTTCAAGTACGGCCTGGGCGACGAGTTCATCACCATCCTCAAGGTGCTGCACACCCTGGGCCTGGACCGCACCGAGAAGGTCACGGTCAAGGGCGTCGAGGTGAGCCCGCGCGACGTCGTCGCGGCGGTGCTGCCCGACCCGGCCACCATCGGCCCCCGGATGACCGGCAAGACGTGTGCCGGCGTCTGGGTGACCGGCACGGGCCGAGACGGCGAGCCGCGCTCGACCTACCTCCACCACGTGGTCGACAACGAGTGGACGATGCGCGAGTACGGCCACCAGTGCGTGGTCTGGCAGACCGCGATCAACCCCGTCGTCGCCCTCGAGCTGCTCGCGACCGGGGTCTGGAAAGGCGCCGGGGTGCTCGGGCCCGAGGCCTTCGACGCCGTGCCGTTCCTCGACCTGCTCACCGCCTACGGCAGCCCGTGGGGCATCAAGGAGCTCGACCCCCAGTAGGTTCCAGTCATGTCTCGGGCCTCCCGTCTCCTCGCCGCGACGGTCGTGGCCGCGCTGGCGCTCGGCCTGTTGCCCGCCTCGGCGACCGGGAGCCTGTCGCGCGACGACGCCCGACCGGGTGCGGTCGGGATCGGCGACCCTTACTGGCCGCTCGACGGCAACGGCGGCATCGACGTGCGCCACTACGACATCGCCGACCGCTACGACTTCACCACCGGTCGGCTCTCCGGTACGACGACCGTGACCCTGCAGGCCACCGCCGACCTGTCGACGTTCAGCCTCGACCTGCTGCTGCCGGTCACGGCCGTCACCGTCGACGGGGTGCCCGCGACCTTCGCCAAGCCGGTCGCGCACGAGCTCCGGGTCACGCCGGCCACCCCGCTGGTCCGCGGTTCGGTGGTCGACGTCGCGGTGACCTACGCCGGCGACCCCGGTGGCCTCTCCTACGCCGGCGAGCGCAGCTGGGTCGTGGGCGCCGGCGAGGTCGTGACGATGAACGAGCCGCACATGGCTCCCTGGTGGTTCGCCGCCAACGACCACCCCAGCGACAAGGCGACCTTCGACGTCACCGTCACGGGTCCTGCGACCCACCAGGTCGTCTCCAACGGGCGGCTGCTGGGGCGCATGGTCGCCGGTGCCGAGGCGACCACCCACTGGCGCTCGGTGCACCCGATGACGACCTACAACGCGTTCTTCGCCCTGGGGCGTTACGACGTCGAGCAGTCCACGCGCGGCGGGCTGCCGTCGTACATCGCGGTCTCGCGGAGCCTGCCTTCCTCGCAGAGGCGCGCCGGGATGGTGGGCCTGCGGCGCAGCGACGAGGTCACGGCCTGGCTCACGGGCCGCCTGGGGCGCTACCCGTTCGAGTCGACCGGGGGCCTGGTGACCTCGCTGACCGTCGGGTTCGCGCTCGAGACCCAGACCCGCCCGGTCTACCCCGGCACGCCCGACGTCTCGCTGCTGGTGCACGAGCTGTCCCACCAGTGGTTCGGCGACTCGGTCTCGGTGCAGCGCTGGCGCGACATCTGGCTCAACGAGGGCTTCGCGAGCTTCATGGAGGCCGCCTACGCCGAGCATCACGGCGGCACGTCCGCGCAGCAGTGGCTGCGCGACACCCGCAACGACCTGGTCGGGGAGCGCCGCTTCTGGCGTGTCGACCTCACCGACCCCGGGGCCGCCCACGTCTTCGACAACGCGGTCTACACGCGCGGCGCCATGGCCCTGCAGGCCCTGCGGCACCGCATCGGCGACCTCCGGTTCTGGCGCCTGCTGCGCACCTGGACCCGCGACCACCGCTACGGCAACGGCAGCACCCGCTCGTTCCTCGCCCTCGCCGAGCGGGTCGCCGGTCGCCGGCTCGACCGCTTCTTCCGGGTCTGGCTCCGCGCGCCGCGGCCGCCTGCGCCGACCCGCGCCAACGGCCTGCGCTGACGACGTCGACCGGGACGCGGGCCGCTGACGGCAGGGCCGTGACGGGGTAACGTCCGCCACATGAGTCTCGGGAACCCGGACGGCGCCTCGCGCCCCGACATCGACGTGCCCCCCACCGACCGGCGCAAGATCGTGGCCGCCTGCGTCTGCCTGGCGGTCCCGGTGGTCGCCCTGCTGTGGGTGCCCAGCTATGCCCGTGAGGACCCCAGCCTCGGGGGCTTCCCGTTCTTCTTCTGGTACCAGTTCCTCTGGGTGTTCCTCTGCTCCGGCTTCACCTGGACGGCGTTCAAGCTGGTGCAGAGCGCGCGCGGGGGCAGGCGATGAGCGCGCCCCTCGGCCTGGTCACCGACTCGAGCGTCAACGTCACCGCCCTGGTGGTGCTGGTCGCGCTCTTCCTCGTCGTGACGGTGCTCGGCTTCATGGCCTCGCGGTTCCGGCGCGCCGAGTCGCTCGACAGCCTCGACGAGTGGGGCCTGGGCGGGCGCAGGTTCGGCACGTGGGTCACGTGGTTCCTGCTCGGCGGCGACCTCTACACGGCCTACACGTTCGTGGCGGTGCCGGCCGCGATGTTCTCGCTGGGTGCGGTCGCGGGGTTCTTCGCGGTGCCCTACACGATCATCCTCTACCCGATCATCTTCGTCTTCATGGCGCGGCTGTGGTCGGTCAGCCACCGCCACGGCTACGTCACGACTGCCGACTTCGTGCGGGGCCGCTACGACGACCGCACCCTCTCGCTGGCCGTGTCGGTCACCGGCTTCGTCGCGACGATGCCCTACATCGCCCTGCAGCTCGTCGGCATCCAGGCCGTCCTCGAGGTGGCCGGGGTCGGCGGCGGCGACAACGCCCTGGCCAAGGACCTGCCGCTGCTGATCGCCTTCGCGGTCCTGGCCGCCTACACCTACTCCTCGGGCCTGCGGGCGCCCGCGATCATCGCCTTCGTCAAGGACGCCCTGATCTACGTCGTCATCATCGTGGCGGTCGTCTACCTGCCCTCGCAGGTCGGCGGCTGGGACGAGATCTTCGGGGCGGCCAAGGACAAGATGGCCGCGCCCAACCCGGCCACCGGCGCTCCGACCGGCAGCTTCATCCCCGGTGACGGGCAGATGTGGGCCTACGCCACGCTGGGTCTCGGGTCGGCGATGGCGCTGTTCATGTATCCCCACTCCGTCACCGCGAGCCTGTCCTCGGGCAGCCGCAACACGATCCGCCGCAACGCCGCCATCCTGCCGGCGTACTCCTTCGTGCTGGGCCTGCTCGCGCTCCTCGGCTGGGTGGCGATCGCGGCCGGCACCGACGTGACCGGCCTCGACGGCGAGAAGAACCCCCAGCTCGTCGTGCCGCAGCTGTTCGAGGACTTCTTCCCCGACTGGTTCGTCGGGGTCGCCTTCGCCGCCATCGCGATCGGCGCGCTCGTGCCCGCGGCGATCATGTCGATCGCGGCGGCCAACACGTTCTCGCGCAACATCTACAAGGAGTGGCTCAACAAGGACGCGACCCCGCAGCAGGAGGCGAAGGTCTCCAAGCTGATGTCGCTGGTGGTCAAGGCGTTCGCGCTGCTGTTCGTGCTCACCCTCGACAAGCAGAACGCCATCAACTTCCAGCTGCTGGGCGGCATCTGGATCCTGCAGACCTTCCCGGCGATCGTGTTCAGCCTCTACACGCGGTGGTTCCACCGCAAGGCGCTGCTGGCCGGCTGGGCGGTCGGCATCGTCTACGGCACCGTCAAGGCCTACGGCGTCGCGAGCGCGTCGACCGACCACTTCGGCGGCAGCCTGGCCGAGATCCCCGGCCTGGGCGACATGGGCTACATCGCCATGACGGCCTTCGCCCTCAACCTGGTGGTCACCGTCGTGCTGACGCTGGTGCTGCGCCGGCTCAAGATCGACAACGGCACCGACGTCACCCGACCCGGCGACTACCACGCCGACGCCGACGACCCGCGGGTCCAGGCCGACCTCGAGGTCGAGGACCCCTTCGCCCGCGAGCCCGACCACGCCTGACCGACGTCTCGACGCGCCGTGGTGCGGTCAGCCGTCGCTGCCCACCAGGGCCGCGCGCGCCGCCTGCGCCACGGCGGTGTCGCGTGCGGGGTCGAGGCTCCCGCCGACGCCGACCGCCCCGAGGACCCGGCCCTCGTGACGGACGAGCAGACCGCCGGCGAACACGTTGACCGGGTAGGGCAGGCCGCTGACCATCGCGGGCACGTAGGGACTGTCCGGCGGCAGGCCGCCGGTGTCGGCGCGCAGGTACGCCGCCGTGCGGGCCTTGGTCTCGGCGCTGTGGCCGGCCGCGATGGTGGCCTCGGCGGGCCGCAACGCGCCCAGCACGTGCCCTCCCGCGTCGACGATGCAGGTCGCGAACGCCTCGTCGGGATAGGTGGAGGCGGCGCGGGTCGCCGCGGCCAGTGCGTCCTGGACGGCCTGGGTGGTGAGCTGGTCCATGGGTTCATCTCTCTCTCGGTGTGGTGGCACGGCCGGTGGGCCGGCCGGGTGGCGTCCCCTCACGGTGTTGGAGGGGAGGCTCGGGGGCGACGGCGGCGCGGGCGGCGCGGGCAGCGGGGGCGGCGGGGGCGGCGGGGGAGTCGTCGCGCGGGACCGTCCGGCGCAGACACAGGGCGACGATCGCGGCCGTCGCGAGCAGCAGCAGACCGTTGACCAGGAACACCAGGTGCAGGGCGCTCGTGAAGGCGTCCGCCGCCGCAGCGACCCCGGAGGGTGTTGCGGGCCGGGGGTCGGACCCCAGGCGTGCGGCTACGAGCGCGGAGAGGACGGCGATGCCGAGGGTCCCGCCCACCTGGCGGGCGACGTTGTTGGCCGCACCGGCGACTCCTGCGTCGGGTGCGGGCACCGAGGAGACGGCCGCGCCCACGAGGGGGCTCAGCATCAGTCCGAAGCCGGTCCCGACCAGACCCAGGGGGACCACCAGGGCGAGGTAGCGGGTGCCGGGCTCGACCAGCGTGAGCGACAGGACCCCCGTCCCGGCGAGCACGGCCCCGCTCGCCACCGGGGTGCGGTAGTCGAAGCGGGCGGCGAGCCGGCCGGCGACGGGGGCGAGGGCGAAGATGCCTACGGTCGTGGGCAGCGTCCGCAGACCTGAGGTCAGCGGACCGACTCCCTGCACGTCCTGGAAGAACTGGCTGAGGAAGAAGCTGTGCGAGGTCAGCACCCACCCCACCGCGAGCGTGGCCAGGGCGCCGAAGGAGAAGAGCGGGACGCGGAAGAAGCCCAGGGGCAGCATCGGCTCGGCGCAGCGCGACTCGCGCACCAGGAACAGGGCCGCGCAGCACGCCGCCCCGACCACCAGGGAGGCCGCCGTCGCGCTCGTCCAGCCGCGGTCGTCGGCCTCGGAGATCGCCAGCACCAGCAGGGCCAGCGCCAGCGCGGCGAGCACCTGTCCCGGGAGGTCGAGCGAGCGGTCGCGCCGCGCGCCGGTCCGGGGAAGCAGACGGTGACCCACCCAGGAGGGCGACCAGCCCCAGCGGCAGGTTGACCCATAAGACGGCGCGCCAGTCACCGACCCCCTCGATCAGCACGCCGCCGAGGAGCGGCCCGGCGGCGAGCGCCACGCCCGTCACCCCTGACCAGAGCCCGATCGCGCGGGCGCGCTCCCGCTCGTCGGGGAACACCCCGGCGACCAGGACGAGGCCGGTCGGAGCCACCGCGGCGCCGCCGATGCCCTGGACGGCTCGACCGAGCGCGAGGGCGGGCAGCGTCGTCGCCAGCGCGCAGGTCGCCGACCCCGCCGTGAAGACGGCGATCCCGACGAGCAGCACGCGACGTCCGCCGAGCCGGTCGCCGAGAGCGCCGCAGGTCAGGAGCAGGGCGGCGAACGGCAGCGTGTAGCCGGTGACGACCCACCCGAGCCCGGTCACCGAGGTGTCCAGGTCGCTGCGGATGCTCGGCAGGGCCACCGAGACCACGGTGACGTCGAGCAGCACCATGAAGAAGGCGATGCCGGTGACCGCGAGGGTGGCGGCTTGGGTGCGGTTCAGTGTCATGAGCACCTCATAGTCCAATGTTGACTAGTACGGATTGGACTATGCTTGGCTCAGCACCCGACGTCAAGCCCCGAGAGGAGATCCGCGTGAGCCCCGAGCCCTCGCCCCGGTCAAGCGCGCGACCGCTGTCGACCGGCGGCCACGTCGTCCTCGGCCTGCTGATGGACGGCCCGGCCACCGGGTGGGACCTCGCGCGGGTCGCCGACCGCTCGATCGCCCACTTCTGGCCCGTGACCCGCGCGCACATCTACGCCGAGCTGCCCAAGCTCGCCGCCCGTGGCCTGGCCACGGCGACGGAGGTCCCCCAGGTCGGTGCCCCCGACCGGCGCGTCTACGAGGTGACCGAGGCCGGCCGGGAGGCGTTCGCGCGCTGGCTGGCCGAGGTCGACCTCACCGAGGAGCGGGGACGTCAGCCGCTCCAGCTGCAGCTGTTCTTCGCGGCGTACGCCGACACCGGGCGCCTCACCGGGCTCCTCGACGCGTGGCGTGAGCGCGCCACGGCCGCCGAGGCCCACTGTGCCGACATCCTGCGCCGCCGCGGGGTCGCGGTCGACGACCTCCCGCCCCTGGCGCTGTCGTCCGACGCGGGCGCCGGGGCGGACGAGCGGTCGGCCAGGCTGCTGGCGGGCCTGGACGCGCGCGCCATGACGGCGTTGTTCGGCCTGCGTCGGGCCCAGGCCGACCTCGTCTGGCTCGGTGAGGTGCAGCGCTCGCTGCTCGAACCGCCGCAGTGACCGACCCGGGTCAGGACCGGACGGCCTCGCAGTCGAAGACCTTGTCGGAGGCGTCGCGCACGGCCGTGTCGCGGCCGGGGCCGCCACCGATCGTGTCGGGGTCGGCGTCGCCGCGCAGGACGTCGTCGCCCTTGCCGCCGAACACCTGGTCGCGACCGGGGCCCCCGGCGATGGTGTCGCGGTCGTCGCCGCCGGCGAGCTCGTCGTCGCCGGCCCCGCCCGACACCCGGTTGCGGCCGATGCCGGCGCGGACCCAGTCGGCGCCCCCGCCGCCGGAGATGGTGTCGTCGTCGAAGGCACCGTTGGCGAAGTCTGCGCCCGCGCCCATCCGGATCGAGTCGTCGCCGGCGTCGGTCAGCACCCACATGCGAAAGCGCGACGAGAGCGTGGTGCCGTCGACCCGGTCGTCGCCGAGCCGCGGCCAGACCTCCAGGAACATCCGGCCGTCGCGGAACCTCGCGGGGATGCGGCACTGGGCGCCGACCCCGCGGGGGACCTGGATCGTGCGGCAGGTCGACGGCAGCGCCTTCCAGCCGCGGGCGGCGCGGTCGACGTAGCGCAGGCCCCCGCCCACCTCGGTGATCGTCAGGTCGTTGCCGGTGCCACCGCCCTGGAAGCGGTAGCCCCACCTGTCGATGCTCAGGTGCACCTGGCGGGTGCGCAGCCTCGGAAGGTCGAACTGCCCCACCAGCTCGGTGTCCGGGTGCGCGCCGTGCCCGTCACCGCGAGACGACGCCGGCCGCGCGTCCGCCGGGCTGACGGCGACCACGCCGACCACGCCAACCACGCCGACCACGCCGACCACGCCGACCGCGACGACGGCGGGGACCGTCGCCACGAGCAGGGAGACCAACAGGGCAGCGGCTCGCGTGCGCATGCCCGAGGGTAGCCCGCCACGCGGCTGACAGACTCTCCTCGTGGCAGATCGCAGCGCAGGTCCCAGGGACGTCGTCATCCTCGGCTCGACCGGCTCGATCGGCACCCAGGCCCTCGACGTCGTGCGCCGCAACCCCGGCCGGTTCCGCGTCGTCGGGCTGACCGCCGGTGGGAGCAACCCCGACCTGTTCGCCCAGCAGGTCGCGGAGTTCGCCCCGGCCTTCCACGGGCTGGGGGAGGAGGCCTCGACCGAGGCGGCCGCGCACCCGTGCGACGTCGTCCTCAACGGCATCACCGGCGCCGTCGGGCTGCGGCCCACGCTGGCCGCGCTCGACGCCGGCACGACGCTGGCCCTGGCCAACAAGGAGTCGCTCATCATGGGCGGCCCGCTGGTCCTCGAGCGCGCGAGGCCCGGGCAGATCGTGCCGGTCGACTCCGAGCACAGCGCGATCGCGCAGTGCCTGCGCGGCGGCAGCGCCGATGAGGTCCGGCGCCTGGTGCTCACGGCCAGCGGCGGCCCGTTCCGCGGCCGCAGCCGCGACGAGCTCGCCGCGGTCACCCCCGAGCAGGCGATGGCCCACCCGACCTGGGACATGGGCCCGGTCATCACCATCAACTCCGCCACCCTGGTCAACAAGGGGCTCGAGGTGATCGAGGCGCACCTGCTCTTCGGCATCCCGTTCGACCGGATCGAGGTCGTGGTGCACCCGACGAGCGTCGTGCACTCGATGGTCGAGTTCGTCGACGGCTCGACGCTGGTCCAGGCCAGCCCGCCGACGATGCTGATCCCGATCGCCCTGGGCCTCGCGTGGCCCGACCGGGTGCCCGACACGGCCCCGCCCGTCGACTGGACCCGCACCGAGACCTGGGAGTTCCACCCGCTCGACGACGAGGCGTTCCCCGCGGTCGCGCTGGCGCGCGAGGCCGGGCAGCGCGGGGGCACGGCGCCCGCGGTCTACAACGCCGCCAACGAGGTGTGCGTCGAGGCGTTCCGCACCGGCCGGCTCGCCTTCGTCGACATCGTCGACCGTGTCGGGGACGTCGTGCGGACCCACGACGTACCCTCGGAGGGGACCCCCACGGTCGACGACGTGCTCGCCGCCGACTCCTGGGCCCGCGACCTGGCGCACCACCTGATCGGAAACTGAGTTGACCGTCCTCCTCTACGTGCTCGGCGTGCTGATCTTCTTCACCGCCATCCTCACGTCCATCGGCCTGCACGAGCTCGGCCACATGATCCCCGCCAAGGCGTTCGGCGGGAAGGTCACCCAGTACTTCGTCGGCTTCGGTCCCACCGTGTGGAGCAAGCAGGTCGGCGAGACCGAGTACGGCGTCAAGGCGATCCCGCTCGGCGGCTACGTCAAGATCGTCGGCATGCTGCCGCCGGCGGCCGAGGAGCTCGTCGACAGCGTCGAGTACGACGACGAGGGCAACAAGGTCCAGCGGGTCCGCAAGTCCAACACCGGCATGTTCACCCAGCTCATCAGCGACGCCCGCACCGCCGAGTGGGAGCTGGTCAAGCCCGAGGACGCCGACCGCCTCTTCTACAAGATGCCGTGGTGGAAGAAGGTCGTGGTGATGGCGGGCGGCCCGACGGTCAACCTGCTCATCGCGTTCTTCCTGTTCTGGGGCGTCTTCGCGTTCAACGGCGTCCAGGGCGAGCCCAAGGTCGACCCCGGCGCGCCGGTCGTCGAGTCGGTCTCCGAGTGCCTCGTGCCCTACTCCGAGGACGGCCGCGCCTGCACGGCGTCGGACAAGAAGACCCCGGCCTACCTGATCGGGCTGCGCCCCGGCGACACCATCACGTCGTTCAACGGCACCGCCATCACCGGCTGGACCCAGCTGCGCGACCTGATCCGGTCCAACACCGCGGGCGACGCCACCATCACCTACCTGCGTGACGGCCAGCCGGTCACGCGCACCACCAGCACGACGGTCCAGGCGCGCCCCGACCCCGACTCCGCCGACGACAAGGTCCTGACCCAGGTCGGCTTCCTCGGGGTCACCCCGACCTCGACCGCCACCGTCACCAAGGGCGGGCCGATCTTCACCCTCGAGCAGATGGGCACCATGACCGTCGACACGGTCAAGGCCATCGGCACCCTCCCGGTCAAGGTCTACGGCGTCGGGAAGGCGATCGTCGGGGTCCAGGAGCGGGCGGCCGACAGCCCCGTCAGCATCGTCGGCGGTGGCCGCTTCGCCGGCGAGTCGACCGCGAGCGACCGGCTCGACGTCGGCGAGAAGGTGCTGTTCCTGGTCGTCCTGGTCGCCGGGTTCAACCTCTTCATCGGGCTGTTCAACTTCGTGCCGCTGCTGCCGCTCGACGGTGGCCACATCGCCTCGGCGCTGTGGGAGGCCCTGCGCCGCGGCATCGCCCGCTCCCGCCGACGCCCCGACCCCGGCTACGTCGACGCGGCCAAGCTGCTCCCGATCGCCTACGTCGTGGCCAGCGTGATGCTGGTGATGGGCCTGGTGCTCATCGTGGGCGACCTGGTCGCCCCGGTCGCGTCCCCGTACTGAGTCTGATTGGTCGTGCCCGGTCGGCTCGTGCCGCCGCGCCCGCGTTGCCTGGTGGCGCTGCCGCCGGTCTGGGCTGGCGGGCCGGACCGGCACGGGGGCCGACCGGGCCCGACGTGCGCCGTGTGGTCGGCCGGGGTGGGTGGTCGGGGCGCCTGGTGATCGGACCCGACCCGGTCGGCTCGTGCCGCCGCGCCCGCGTTGCCTGGTGGCGCTGCCGCCGGTCTGGGCTGGCGGGCCGGACCGGCACGGGGGCCGACCGGGCCCGACGTGCGCCGTGTGGTCGGCCGGGGTGGGTGGTCGGGGCGCCTGGTGATCGGACCCGACCCGGTCGGCTGGCGCCGCCTCCGCTCACCCTGGTGAGTCGGGTGGGTGCGGAAGGCGGCAGTAGCCTGGGACCCATGACCTCGACGCCCATCAACCTGGGGATGCCCGAAGCGCCGCCGCCGGTGCTGGCCCCCCGACGTCCCACCCGCCAGATCAAGGTCGGCAAGGTCGGGGTGGGCAGCGAGTCGCCGGTGTCGGTGCAGTCGATGACCACGACCCTGACCTCCGACGTCAACGCCACCCTGCAGCAGATCGCCGAGCTCACCGCGACCGGCTGCGACATCGTGCGGGTGGCCTGTCCCAGCCAGGACGACGCCGACGCCCTCAAGGAGATCGCGGCCCACTCGCAGATCCCGGTCATCGCCGACATCCACTTCCAGCCCAAGTACGTCTTCGCCGCGATCGACGCCGGCTGCGCGGCCGTCCGGGTCAACCCGGGCAACATCCGCAAGTTCGACGACCAGGTCAAGGAGATCGCCAAGGCGGCCCAGGACCGCGGCACCTCGATCCGGATCGGCGTCAACGCGGGCTCGCTCGACAAGCGGATCCTCGACAAGTACGGCAAGGCCACGCCCGAGGCGCTCGTCGAGAGCGCCGTGTGGGAGGCGAGCCTGTTCGAGGAGCACGGCTTCCGCGACTTCAAGATCTCGGTCAAGCACAACGACCCGGTCGTCATGGTGCGCGCCTACGAGCTGCTCGCCGAGGCCGGCGACTGGCCGCTGCACCTCGGCGTCACCGAGGCCGGGCCGGCGTTCCAGGGCACCATCAAGTCCGCGACCGCCTTCGGCGCGCTGCTCAGCCAGGGCATCGGCGACACGATCCGGGTGTCGTTGAGCGCGCCCCCGGTCGAGGAGGTCAAGGTCGGCATCCAGATCCTGCAGTCGCTCAACCTGCGCCCGCGCAAGCTCGAGATCGTCAGCTGCCCCAGCTGCGGGCGCGCCCAGGTCGACGTCTACACGCTCGCCGAGCAGGTCACCGCCGGCCTCGACGGGCTCGAGGTGCCGCTGCGCGTGGCCGTCATGGGCTGCGTCGTCAACGGCCCCGGCGAGGCCCGCGAGGCCGACCTCGGTGTGGCCTCGGGCAACGGCAAGGGACAGATCTTCGTCAAGGGCGAGGTCATCAAGACCGTGCCCGAGTCCAAGATCGTCGAGACCCTCATCGAGGAGGCGCTGCGCCTGGCCGAGGGCATGGAGGCCGTCGACGGTGCGGGCGCCCAGGTCTCCGTCAGCTGACCACTGCCCTAGGGTTGGCCCGTGCCAGCCAGCCGTCACGGGGTCCGCGTCCTCGGGACCCCTGACCTCGAGGCGTTCCTGCGCCTGGCCAACCGCGACCCGGTCGTCAACGTCTTCGCCCTCTACCGGGCCCGCACCACGAGCCTCGAGCCGCGCTGGCTCGGCGGTGAGATGTGGGGTCGCTTCGACGACGGCGAGCTGGTCGCCGCGTGCCACGTCGGTGCCAACCTGGTGCCGATCGAGGCCACGCCCGACGACGCGCGCGCCTTCGCCGAGCGGGCGCTGACCCGCAGCCGCACCGCGACCACCATCGTCGGCCCCCACGAGGCGGTGCGGACCTTCTGGAACGGTGTCGCCGGTAGCTGGGGGCGCCCCCGCGAGACCCGCTGGATGCAGCCGCACCTGGTCATCGACGGACCCCCGGCGGTCGAGCCCGACCCGTTCGTACGCCGTACCGAGCGCGCCGACATGGCCCTGCTCTACCCCGCCTGCGTCGCGATGTACACCGAGGAGGTCGGGGTCTCGCCCGAGGCCGGCGGCACCGGCGACCTCTACCGGGCCCGGGTCACCCAGCTGATGTCGCGCGGCTGGTCGTTCGCCCGCTTCGAGGGCGGCCGGCTGGTGTTCAAGGCCGAGGTCGCCTGCGCCACCGCCGACGCCGCGCAGATCCAGGGCGTGTGGGTCCCGCCCGAGCGGCGCGGCGAGGGCCTGGCCGTCGCGGGCATGGCCGCGGTGGTCAAGATGGTGCAGGCCGACATCGCCCCCGTCGTCTCCCTCTACGTCAACGAGTGGAACCAGCCCGCGCGGCGGGCCTACGCCCGGGTCGGGTTCCGGGAGTCCGCGCGCTTCTCGACCGTCATGTTCTGAATCCCGGGCCGAGCCCTACGATCGCCCGGTGACCCTGCAGCGCAGCACCCGGTTCCTGGCCCTCGGCTTCCTCGGCAGCGGGGCCGTCCACCTCGCCCGGCCCGCGGTCTACGAGCCGATGATGCCGGCGTGGGTGCCGGCCCACCGCGAGGTCATCCTCGGCAGCGGCGTCGCCGAGATCGTCCTGGGGCTCGGGCTGCTCGCGCCCCCCACCCGGCGGCTGGCCGGGTGGGGGAGCGTCGCGCTGCTGCTCGGGGTCTTCCCCGCCAACCTCAAGATGGCCGCCGACGCGATGGGCACCGACAACACCGCGCTCAAGGTCGGCACCGTCGCGCGGCTGCCCGGCCAGTGGCCGATGGTCAAGGCCGCGCTGGCCGCCACCCGCGGCGACTGACGGCGACTGACGGCGACTGACGGCGACTGACGGCGACTGACATGGCCCGTCAGTAGCCCGGCGTGCGGCGTACGGCGGACGCCCGCTCGCAGCTGCCCTGCGAGCAGCGCACGACGGCCCAGCGGCGGGTGCCGTAGGCGTCGAGCAGCAGGTGGGTGTCGTCCTCCCACGTGACGCCGCCGACGTGGCTCCCCACGGTGTACGACGCCAGGAGCCGGCCCTCGAGGGTGCGCTCCCACAGCCGGCCGGCGCCGAGCCCGTCGGTCAGCTTGTGCTGGGTCACGATCCGGTCGCCGTCGGGTGCGAACGCCCGCACCGCCTCGCGGCACGACGCCCAGAGCAGCTCGCGGGGCGAGCGCAGCTGGCTGACCTGGGAGCAGCCGCCGTCGTAGGGGTCCTTGTCGAAGGACGCGAGCCGGTTGCTGCTGATGTCGGCGGCGTAGACGATCCCGGAGTCGACCAGGGTGCGCCGGTTGGTGCGCACGTTCCACAGGTAGCCGCCGTCGGGCCCGCCGACGACGACGCGGTCGCCCTCGGCGTCGAGTACCCGCGGGAAGCGGGCGAACAGGCCGTGCCGCACCAGGTCGCCGGTGCCGGCGACGTAGTAGTCGATCGCCGTGCGTCGCTGCAGGAAGGACGTGACCAGCACACCCCCGCCGTCACCCGACAGCGTCACCTGCTCGGGGAGCGGGCCCTCGACGATCGTGGCCGCGGGGCCGGTGCCGACGCGCGAGGTCGTCCAGGTGTCCCCGACCAGCGACACCACGACGTACCCGCCGCCGGAGCGGCCCAGGACCGACGCCGAGCGACCGGGCACGTCGACGCGTCGGTCGCCGTCGACGACCTCGCCGCCCGAGACGTACGGCGTGGCGGGGTCGGCCCCGCGGCTCAGCTGGGCCGGCTTGATCTCGACCGGGCCCGCGGCCGTGGCCGGCGACGCGAGCAGAGGTGCGGCCGCGAGCGCGGCGAGCGCGAGGGCGCCGACGGTGCGCAGGGTGCGCAGGGTGCGCAGGGGGCGCAGGGTGCGCAGGGTGGTGAGCATGGGGGTTCCTCCCGAGTGACGGGCCGGCGGGTCGCCGGCTCGAACAGAAGACGCACGGGGTAACTGATTGGTTGCTCCGCACCGGCGAGCCGTAGCCTCACCCCATGATCATGCGGATGTCGACCCTGTTCGTGCGCACGCTGCGCGACGACCCCAACGACGCCGAGGTCCAGAGCCACCGCTTCCTGGTCCGCGCCGGCTACATCCGCCGCGCGGCGCCGGGCATCTACTCCTGGCTGCCCCTGGGGCTGAAGGTGCTGCGGCGCGTCGAGGCCATCATCCGCGAGGAGATGGACGCCATCGGCGCCCAGGAGCTGAGCTTCCCCGCGCTGCTGCCCCGCGAGCCCTACGAGGCGACCAACCGCTGGACCGAGTACGGCGACGGCATCTTCCGTCTGCAGGACCGCAAGGGGGCCGATTACCTGCTGGGCCCCACCCACGAGGAGATGTTCACCCTCGTGGTCAAGGACCTCTACTCGTCCTACAAGGACCTGCCGCTGTCGATCTACCAGGTCCAGACGAAGTACCGCGACGAGGCCCGTCCCCGCGCCGGGCTGCTGCGCGGGCGCGAGTTCATCATGAAGGACTCCTACTCCTTCGACGTCGACGACGCCGGGCTCGACGCCAGCTACCAGAAGCACCGCGACGCCTACATCCGGATCTTCGACCGGCTCGGCTTCGACTACGTCATCGTCAAGGCCACGTCGGGAGCCATGGGCGGCTCGCGGTCCGAGGAGTTCCTGGCCCGCTCGGCCGTCGGCGAGGACACCTACGTCCGCTGCACCCACTGCGACTACGCCGCCAACGTCGAGGCCGTCGAGGTGCGCGCCCCGCAGCCCGTGGCCTTCGACGACGCCCCCCAGGCGCACGCCGAGGCGACCCCCGCCACCCCCACCATCGACACGCTGGTCGACCACCTCAACGAGGCGTTCCCCCGCGCCGACCGTCCGTGGGCGGCCGGCGACACCCTCAAGAACGTGCTCGTCATGCTCAAGCACCCCGACGGCACCCGCGAGCCCCTCGCCATCGGCCTGCCCGGCGACCGCGAGGTCGACCAGAAGCGGCTCGAGGGCCAGCTCGAGCCCATCGAGGTCGAGCCCATGGACGAGGCCGAGCTCGCCCGCCACCCCGCGCTGGTCAAGGGCTACATCGGGCCCGGCGTCCTGGGGGAGAAGAGCGCGTCCGAGATCCGCTACCTGGTCGACCCCCGGGTCGTCGAGGGCACCCGCTGGGTCACCGGTGCCGACGTCGAGGGCAGCCACGTCCTCGACCTCGTCGCGGGTCGCGACTTCACCCCCGACGGCACCATCGAGGCCGCCGAGGTCCGCGACGGCGACGCCTGCCCCAGCTGCGACGAGGGCACCCTCGAGACCGCCCGTGGCATCGAGATGGGTCACGTCTTCCAGCTCGGCCGCAAGTACGCCGACGCCCTCGACCTCCGGGTGCTCGACCCCCACGGCAAGCTCGTGACGGTCACGATGGGCTCCTACGGCGTCGGCGTCAGCCGCGCCGTCGCCGCGATCGCCGAGGACACCCTCGACGACGTCGGGCTGTGCTGGCCCCGCAACGTCGCGCCCGCCGACGTGCACCTGGTGGCCGCCGGCAAGGAGGACGCCCTGTACGCCACGGCCGAGGAGATCGCCCGCGAGCTCGACGCCGCCGGCGTCCGGGTCCTCTACGACGACCGCCGCGGCAAGACCAGCCCCGGCGTGAAGTTCAAGGACGCCGAGCTCATCGGCATCCCGACCATCGTCGTGGTCGGCAAGGGCTTCGCCGACGGCACGATCGAGGTCAAGGACCGGCGTACCGGCGAGCGCGAGGACGTCGCCACCTCCGCGGTCGTCGACCACCTGGTCGCCCTGGTGAGGTCCTGACGTGCCGGGTGGCGGTGTCGACGCCGTCATCTTCGACTGGGGCGGCACCCTCACCCAGTGGCACGACATCGACTTCCACGCCGAGTCGCTCGCGCTCGCGCAGGCCGTGACCGGCGTCGACCACGACGTCCACGTCTCCGCCGAGCGGCTGCACCGCGCCGGTGAGGTCGTCTGGGGGCGCAGCCGCGACCACCAGCAGAGCTCGACGGTGGCCGACCTGTTCACCGTGGCCGGCCTCGACCACGACCCCGACCTGCTCGAGGGCTACTACGCCTTCTGGGAGCCGCACACCCTCACCGACCCCGAGGTCGGGCCGCTGTGGGAGGCGCTGCGCGAGCGCGGCCTCAAGGTCGGCGTGCTGTCCAACACGATCTGGCCCCGCTCGGTGCACGAGGGCATCTTCGAGCGCGACGGGGTGCGCCACCTGATCGACGGCGACGTCTACTCCAGCGAGATCCCCTGGACCAAGCCGTCACCCCAGGCCTTCCGGGCCGCGATGGACGCCGTCGGCGCGACCGACCCGAGCCGTTGCGTCTACGTCGGGGACCGGCTCTTCGACGACGTGTGGGGTGCCCGCAACGCCGGCCTGCGCGCCGTCCACGTGCCCCACAGCGACATCCCGCCCAGCCAGGTGGGCCACACCGAGGGCGACCCCGACGCCGTCATCACCACGCTCGCCGAGATCGTCGACGTCGTCGACGCCTGGCGCTGACGCCGCGGCCCACCGTCACCACACGGTGGTCGAGGAGGTTGCGCCCCTCGACCACCGTGGGGTGGCGGTCGGTGGTGGTCTCGTGACGGCTGCCCGGCCGATTGCGAGATCGTGCAGAGCACGAACGTGAAGGGCCCGGGGGGCTGGTGCGGGCGGGCCCCGACCCGCGACACTCCGCTCAGCCGGCACGGACGACCGTCGCAGCCGGACGCTCGAAAGGAACCCCTCGTGCGCTCACCTCGCCACGTCACGCTCCGTCTCCTCGCGCTCGCTGCGGCCTCCGTCACCGCGGCGGCCTTCCTGCCGGCCCCGTCGGCCTCGGCGGCGATCCCCGTCGAGCGGCGCGCGAGCGTCGAGCAGGAGTGCTTCGAGCCCGGGCCCGACCTGGCCACCTCGGCCCGCGGTGGCCAGGCGACCGACCACCGCGACATCACGCGCGCCGAGCAGCGGGCGATCGAGCGGCGTACCGACCGGATCCTGTCGCGCACCTCGGCGCGTCAGCGCCGTGCCGCGGTCGCCGCCCCGGTGCCCGTCTACGTCCACGTGATGGCGGCCAAGAACGGCGCCGGCGACGTCACCGACGCCCAGATCACGCAGCAGATCGCGGTGCTCAACACCGACTTCGCCGGGCAGGAGTCGACGGCGGCCGCCAACACCGGGTTCACCTTCACCCTGGCCGGCACCGACCGGTTCTACAACGACACCTGGCACCGTGACGGGTCCAGCACGACCTACCGCAAGCGGACCCGTCAGGGGGGCGCCAACGCCCTCAACATCTGGCTCGTCGACTTCAACTACCTCGGCATCGCCACGTTCCCGTGGGACTACGCCAAGAACCCCGGCATCGACGGCATCCGCGTGCAGTACTCCTCGCTGCCGGGCGGGTCGATCGCCAACTACGACCTCGGCAAGACCGCCACCCACGAGGCCGGTCACTGGTTCGGGCTCTACCACACCTTCCAGGGCGGCTGCGTCGCCACCAACGACGAGGTGGGCGACACCCCGGCCCAGTCCAGTGCCACCAGCGGGTGCCCCGAGGGCCGCGACTCGTGCACGCTCCCGGGCCTCGACCCGATCCACAACTACATGGACTACAGCTACGACGCCTGCTACGACCAGTTCACCCCCGGCCAGAGCACCCGCGCCAACCAGATGTTCGCCGCCTACCGCGCCTGACCGGCGCCACCGACGCGACCCGCGCCGGCCGCGACCACGCCTCCCGGGGCGCGGTCGCGGCCGGTTCGCGTTGCGGCGGGGACCCGATCACGGACCGCTGCGGCCCGGTGCAGGTCCTTGCAGGATCTTGCAGGTTTCTGCATTGCAGACTTGTGATGGATTGGCTCGGTGTCCCCGGAGGGTCCCCTGTTGCAGACTTCTGCACGAAGGGATGTCCCCCCGGCCCACCCGGTTCCCTTCACCTGGCCTCTGTCCCAGGCCATCAGCGGTCCGCGTACTCGTCCCTCCGGGGAGCATCTCGGGAGTTCCCCGGAGGATGAGTTCGCGGACCGCTCTGTTTTTCTCCCGCCCTCAGCGGCCCGGGAACGCCCGCGGGCTGCCGCCCAGGGCGAGCTCACGCACCGCCGAGTCGAGCACCGCGTCGATCGCCCAGGTGCGCTGCGACCCGGTCGCGCTCGCGACCAGGAAGCCGTACGTCGCCCCGCACGCCTGCTCGACGGCCAGGGCGGCGGCCGACAGGGAAGCAGTCTCGTCGGGCCGCACCGCGGGCAGGTCGTACGACGCCGCCGCGGCGACCGGCTCGCCGCCGGCCTCGCCGACCAGCTCGACGAGCTGGTCGCGCCGGTCGCGGTGGGTCGTGTAGGACTCGCGCAGGGCGTCGTAGAGCCGTGGTGCGCCGGACTGCGACGTCTGCGCCCCGACGTAGCCGACGACGAAGAGGGCCGCGTGCTCGGCGGCCAGGGTGGTCTGCAGTGCGTCGAGGTAGCTCACAGGGTGGTCCGCAGCTGGGCGACGGCCCCGGCCATCGACGCGAGGGTCTGGGCCAGCGCCCCGCTCCCGGCCGAGGTGGCGGCCTCGACGAGGGTGCGCTGCAGCCGCTCCTCGCGCCGACCCAGGCGCGCCAGGGCCTGCGCGGGGGACGCCGAAGGCCCGACCCCGTTCGTGCTGCGGGGCAGGTCGCCGAGCTCGCGGGCGTGCACGAGGTGCAGCCGCTCGAAGGGGCGCAACGTCGCTGCGACCTCCTGGTGCGCCCGGGCGTCGGCGCGGGCCGAGCGATGCGCCACCGCGAGCGCGGCCAGCACGGCGCCGACCAGGGCGGTGTCGTCGACGGCCGCGGGCTCGCCGTCGGCCGACGGGCTGCTGGTGGGGGTGATCGTCGGGTCGTCCGACGTGGGGTCGAGCGAGGACGCCGAGCACCCGGCCGCTGCGACGACCACCGCGCCCACGGCGGCGCCGAGCACGACCCGTCGGCTCAGGGTCGGGGCGGTGGGCGGGGGCGACGGCACCGGGCGACGATATCCGGTCGGACCCGGTCGATGCCCTAGGGTGGGCAGGCACCACTGCACCACCACTGACACAGCTGACACAACTGCACAGGAGGTCGAGGATGTCCGCCACCGAGGCGTTGACCAGCCGCATCCAGGCAGCGCTCACCGACCCCCTGGCCGAGCTCGGGCTCGACCTCGAGGCCGTCGAGGTGAGCGCCGCCGGCAAGCGGAGCGTCGTCCGCGTCGCCGTCGACCAGGACGGCGGCGTCACCATGGACGACGTGGCCGAGGCGACCCGCGTCGTCGGCGACGTGCTCGACACCGACCCGTCGGTGGCGATGGGGCAGCAGCCCTACACCCTCGAGGTCACCTCGCGTGGCGTCGACCGCCCGCTCACCCTGCCGCGCCACTGGCGGCGCAACGCCGACCGCCTGGTCAAGGTCACCCTCGGCGACGACACCACGCTGACCGGGCGCATCGGCGACAGCGACGACACCGGTGTCGAGGTCGACGTCGACGGCGCCGTGCGCCGCCTCGACTACGCCGACGTGCGCAAGGCCCTGGTGCAGATCGAGTTCAACCGCAGGAACGCACCCGCAGAGCCAGCAGCGCTGGACGAAGAAGACGAGGCCGACGAGGCCGAAGGAGACGACGACTGATGGACATCGACCTCAACATCCTGCGACAGCTGGAGCGCGAGAAGGAGATCAAGTTCGACGTCCTCGTCGAGGCGATCGAGCAGGCCCTGCTGACGGCGTACCACAAGTCGCCCGGCGCGATCGACGACGCGCGCGTGACCCTCGACCGCAAGACCGGCCACGTGAGCGTGATGGCGGCCGAGGTCGACGAGGACGGCGTCAAGATCGGCGAGTTCGACGACACCCCGGCCGGGTTCGGGCGGATCGCCGCGACGACGGCCAAGCAGATCATGATGCAGCGGCTGCGCGACGCCGAGGACGAGATCAAGTACGGCGAGTTCTCCGGCAAGGAGGGCGACCTGATCTCGGGCATCATCCAGCAGGGCCGCAACCCCGACGACGTGCTGGTCGACCTCGGCAAGGTCGAGGGCCTGCTCCCGGTCAGCGAGCGCGTGCCGGGCGAGGACTACAGCCACGGCACCCGGATCCGGTGCCTGGTGCTGTCGGTCCGCAAGGGCATGCGCGGCCCGCAGATCACCTTGACCCGCTCACACCCCAACCTGGTCAAGAAGCTCTTCGCGCTCGAGGTCCCCGAGATCGCCTCCGGCGAGGTCGAGATCGCCGCGATCGCCCGCGAGGCCGGCCACCGCACCAAGATCGCGGTCAAGGCCACCGTGCCGGGCGTCAACCCCAAGGGCGCCTGCATCGGCCCGATGGGCCAGCGGGTGCGCGCCGTCATGCACGCGCTCAACGAGGAGAAGATCGACATCGTCGACTACTCCGACGACCCGGCCACGTTCGTCGCTCACGCGCTGTCGCCCTCACAGGTCAAGAGCGTCGAGGTCGTCGACCTCGCCGCCCGCTCGGCCCGCGTCGTCGTGCCGTCGTTCCAGCTGTCGCTGGCGATCGGCAAGGAGGGCCAGAACGCCCGCCTCGCCGCCCGGCTGACCGGCTGGCGCATCGACATCCACGGCGACGAGGAGCAGGCCCCGCGCCGGTGAGCCCGGCCGCGGAGCCGTACGTCGTCGGCGACGGTCCCACCGGAGTGCTGGTGCTCTCCGGCTCGAGCGGCCGCGTCGAGACCGACCGGTGCGACGTGCTGGCAGGGCTGGGGGGCGTGGTCGCGTCGTCGTACCGCTGGTTCGGCGACGCCGTCGACCTGGTGCCGCTGGAGTCCTTCGACGAACCCCTCGCCTCGCTCCACGGACGTTGCGAGCGGCTGGTCGTGCTCGGCACGTCGCGTGGGGCGGAGGCGGCGCTGCTGCTCGGGGCGCTGCACCCGGAGATCGACGCGGTGGTCGGCATCTCGCCCAGCGACGTGGTGTGGGCAGCGCTGAGCACCGACCGGCCGCAGCGCTCGTCGTGGACGCGCGGCGGTGAGCCGCTGCCCTTCGTGCCGTACGACGACGACTGGGTGTCGACGACCGACCCGGTCGAGCACCACGACCACTACCTGAGCGCGCTGGCTCGCTTCGCCGACCGTGTGCCGGCGGCGCGGCTGCCGGTCGAGCGCATCGCCGGCGAGGTCGTGCTGACCGCCGGCGGCGACGACCGCCTGTGGCCGAGCATCCACTTCTGCGACGAGATCGCCCTGCGTCGCGAGGCGGCGGGCCTGACCACCACCGTCATCACGCACCCGGCAGCCGGTCACCGGGTCCTGCTTCCCGGCGAGAGCCCGCCCACGACCTCGCACCTGGTCCACGGCGGCAGCGACGCCGCCGATGCCGAGCTGGGCGTCCTGCTCTGGATGCACCTCGCGCGGGTGCTGGGCGCAGATCCTCCGTCGCCCGGCTGAGTCCCTCATGGTCGTGGCGCATTCGGTGTTGGGCCCGGCGAGGGCTAGACTGGCCACGGTGGTCCAGCAACCGTCTCCCTGTGTGCGTGTCGATCCTGTCCGCACGTGCATCGGGTGTCGCGAGCGGGCCGCCAAGAGCGAGTTGTTGCGGGTGACCGCCGGCTCGGACGCAGACGGCCGCCCGGCCGTGGTGCCCGATCCGACAGCCACCGCACCCGGACGGGGCGCACACGTGCACCCCACCACCAGGTGTTACGACCTCGCGGTGCGCCGAAGGGCGTTCGGACGGGCCCTGCGGTCCGACCCGGGCCTCTCCAGCACGCCGGTGGGCGACTACCTCGCCAGCGCGATCACCAGATGACGACCAGGAACTGGAGCAGCAGCTCATGAGCACTCGATGAGTACTTCCCGATGAGTTTGCAACACCACTAGGTCCGATCACGCTCCCGCGGGTCGGGCCACTAAGGAGAATTGTGGCTAAGACCCGCGTGCACGAACTCGCGAAGGAGTTCGGCGTCGAGAGCAAGTTCGTTCTCGAGAAGTTCAAGGAGATGGGCGAGTTCGTCAAGTCGGCGAGCTCCACCGTCGAGCTGCCTGCGGAGATGCGTTTCCGCAAGGAGGTGGGTGCGTCGCTGAAGGCGGCCGCCCCCGCCGAGGACAAGCCGGCCGCTGCGGCGCCGGCCAAGCCGACCGGCAAGCCCGGCCCCAAGCCCGGCCCCAAGGCCGCGCCGGCCCCCGAGCCGACGCCCGAGCCCACCCCGGCCCCGGTCGCTGCGGCCCCGGTGACCCCGGTGGCCGAGCCGGCCCCGGCCGCCGCGGCCACGCCCTCGGCTCCGGCCGCTGCGGCGCCCGCGGCCCCGGCCGCGGCTGCGCCGTCGGCCACCCCGAAGGCCCCGACCCCGGCCCCGCGCCCGGTCGGTCGCCCCGGTGCCCCGCGTCCGGGCAACAACCCGTTCTCGTCCAACCAGGGCATGGGCCGTCGCCCCGCGGCGCCCCGCCCCGAGCCCAGCGTCGAGGACGGCGACAACCGTCCGCCGCGTCCGCCCGCCGCCCGTGAGGGTGGCGCCGCGCCGCGTCCCGGCATGCCGCGCCCCAACCCGGCGATGATGCCCAAGAACCCCGCCGCCTTCGGCCGTGGCCCCGGTGGTCCCGGTGCCGGCGGTCCAGGTCGTCCCGGCGGTCCCGGTCGCCCCGGTGGTGCTCCGGGTCGTCCCGGTGCCCCCGGTCGCGGTGCGCCCGGTGGTGGCCCCGGTGGTGCCGGAGCCGGTGCGCCCGGTCGTCCCGGTGGCTTCGCCGGTGGCGGTCGCCCCGGTGGCGGCAACCGACCCGGTCAGCGCGGTCAGACCCAGGGTGCCTTCGGGCGCGCCGGTGGTCCGTCGCGTCGTGGTCGCAAGTCGAAGCGCGCTCGTCGTCAAGAGTTCGAGGCCATGGAGGCCCCGACGCTGGGTGGCATGCGCGTCCGCAAGGGCAGCGGCGAGACCGTCCGGCTGGCTCGTGGCGCCTCGCTGACCGACTTCGCCGAGAAGGCCGGTGTCGACGCAGCCCAGCTGGTGCAGATGCTGTTCCACCTCGGTGAGATGGTCACCGCGACCGAGTCGGTCAACGACGCCACGCTCGAGCTGCTCGGTGAGGAGCTCAACTACGTCATCGAGATCATCTCGCCCGAGGACGAGGACCGCGAGCTGCTCGAGTCCTTCGACATCGAGTTCGGCTCCGACGAGGGCGACGAGTCCGACCTGGTGGTGCGGCCCCCGGTCGTCACCGTCATGGGTCACGTCGACCACGGAAAGACCAAGCTCCTCGACGCGCTGCGCAACGCCAACGTCGTCGACAAGGAGGCCGGTGGCATCACCCAGCACATCGGTGCCTACCAGGTCGCGACCGAGGTCGACGGCACTGAGCGTCGGATCACCCTCATCGACACCCCGGGTCACGAGGCGTTCACCGCCATGCGTGCGCGTGGTGCGCAGGCGACCGACATCGCGATCCTCGTGGTCGCGGCCGACGACGGCGTCATGCCGCAGACGGTCGAGGCGCTCAACCACGCCCGCGCCGCCGGCGTCCCGATCGTGGTCGCGGTCAACAAGATCGACAAGCCCGACGCCGACCCGACCAAGGTCCGCGGCCAGCTCACCGAGTACGGCCTGGTGCCCGAGGAGTACGGCGGCGACTCGATGTTCGTCGACGTCTCGGCCAAGTCCGAGCTCAACCTCGACAAGCTGCTCGAGGCCGTCGTCCTGACCGCCGACGCGTCGCTCGACCTGCGGGCCAACCCGACCCAGGACGCCCAGGGTCTGGTCGTCGAGGCCCACCTCGACCGCGGTCGTGGCCCGGTGGCCACGGTCCTGGTCCAGCGCGGCACGCTGCGCGTCGGTGACTCGATCGTCGCCGGTGCGGCCCACGGCCGCGTGCGCGCCATGATCGACGAGCACGGTGACGAGATCACCGAGGCCCTGCCGGCCCGTCCGGCCATGGTCCTCGGCCTCAGCTCGGTGCCCGGTGCGGGTCAGAACTTCCTGGTCGTCGACGACGACCGGATGGCCCGCCAGATCGCCGAGAAGCGCGAGGCCCGCCAGCGCGCGGCCATGCAGGCCAAGAGCCGCGGACGTCGCACGCTCGAGGACTTCATGGCGTCCATGGAGAAGGGTGCGAGCCAGGAGCTCAACCTCATCCTCAAGGGCGACGTGTCCGGCTCGGTCGAGGCGCTCGAGGACGCCCTGTCGCAGATCGACGTCGGCGACGAGGTCAGCATCCGCGTCATCGACCGCGGTGTCGGTGCGATCACCGAGACCAACGTCGACCTGGCTGCTGCCTCCGACGCGATCATCATCGGCTTCAACGTCCGCCCGCAGGGCAAGGCGACCGAGATGGCCGACAAGGAGGGCGTGGAGATCCGTTACTACACGGTCATCTACCAGGCCATCGACGAGATCGAGGCCGCCCTCAAGGGCATGCTCAAGCCCGAGTACGAGGAGTCGACCCTGGGCCAGGCGGAGATCCGTGCGATCTTCTCCAGCTCCAAGATCGGCAAGATCGCGGGTTGCATGGTCACCAGCGGCACCATCCGCCGCAACGCCAAGGTCCGCATCCTGCGCGACAGCAAGGTGGTGGCCGACAACCTCGACCTCGCCTCGCTCAAGCGCGAGAAGGACGACGCCTCCGAGGTCCGCGAGGGCTTTGAGTGCGGTCTGGTGCTGCGCAACTTCCAGGACATCAAGGAAGGCGATGTCGTGGAGGCCTTCGAGATGCGCGAGATCCCCCGGAGCTGATGCTCCCCACCACAGGCGGCCCTCGCTTCGCGGGGGCCGCCTGCGGCGTACCAGGCGTGACGCGGCCCCGCCGTGCTCCTCGTCGTTCGTCCGAACCGGTCTGAGAGAGTAGGAACCATGGCCAGCCCCCGCGTGCGCAAGATCGCCGACCGGATCCAGGTGATCGTGGCCGAGATGCTCGAGCGACGGATCAAGGACCCCCGGCTGGGTTTCGTGACCATCACCGACGTGCGCCTGACCGGCGACGGGCAGCAGGCCTCGATCTTCTACACCGTGCTGGGCGGCGAGGACGAGATGGCCGGCACCGCCGCGGCGCTGGAGTCCGCGAAGGGCATCCTGCGCTCGGAGGTGGCCAAGCAGCTCGGCACCCGCATCGTCCCGACCCTCACGTTCTTCCACGACGCCCTGCCCGAGGAGGCGCGCGCGCTCGACGAGGTGCTCGCCCGGGCCCGGGCGATCGACGAGGCGGCCGCGGCCGCCCGTGGCTCGTCCTACGCCGGCGACGAGGACCCCTACAAGAAGCCGCGCGAGATCTCCGACGCCGACGACACCGGCGACGACGACGAGGCCGAGCGGGAGTGACCGCTCCGGGGCTCGTCGTGGTCGACAAGCCGGGCGGCATCACCTCCCACGACGTGGTGGCGCGCGTACGACGCCTCGCGGGCACCCGCAAGGTCGGCCACGCCGGCACCCTCGACCCCATGGCGACCGGGGTGCTGGTGCTCGGGGTCGACCGGGCCACCCGGCTGCTCGGTCACCTGATGGTCACCGAGAAGCAGTACGACGCCACGATCCGCCTCGGGGTGACGACCACCACCGACGACGCCGAGGGCGAGGTGGTCGCGACGGCGGCGGCCGGCGACCTCGCGGCCGTGACCGAGGAACGGGTGCGCGCCGCGCTCACGTCCTACGTCGGCGAGATCGCGCAAGTGCCCACCGCGGTGTCGGCGATCAAGGTCGACGGCAAGCGCGCCTACCAGCGCGTCCGCGACGGCGAGGAGGTCGATCTGCCGGCGCGCCGGGTGACGGTCCACGACCTGGCGGTGCACGCGGTCGAGGGCGACCTGGTGCGGGTCTCGGTGCGCTGCTCCAGCGGCACCTACATCCGCGCGATCGCGCGCGACGTCGGCCGCGACCTCGGCGTCGGGGGACACCTGACGGCGCTGCGGCGCACCGCGGTGGGGGCCTTCGACCTCGCCTCGGCGCGGACCCTGGAGGAGCTGGCCGACGACTTCGGCGTCGTGCCGATCGCCGCAGCCGCGCGGGCGACGTTCCCGGCCGTCGAGCTCGACGAGGACGAGGCGGCCGACGTCCGGGTCGGACGGCGGCTCGCCCGCCCCGTCGGCGCCCTGAGCGCAGTGTTCGCACCCGACGGGGAGTTCCTGGCGCTCTACGAACCGGCCGAATCCGGGTCGCGGCCGGTGGCCGTCTTCGTCTGACCGATGGCCTGACCGACCCCCGATTCCGCGCCCTGAGACGGGTTCGGCGACGGATTGCTCCTCGATCTTGGCCACAAGCGGAGGAATCGCACCGAACGACATGACTTGTTCACCCGTTACCCCTATCCTCCCCCGCAGGGGAAGGGGCCAAAGCCATGGGTGAGCCGGACGGCAAGCACCCGCGTGTGGGGCGCGTGATCGCAAACAGTCATGACGATGCTCGGGTCCGTGCCGTCCTCGAAGTGCTCGCCGGGGACGACCCCGACGCCGTCGCGGGCCGCTGGGCCGTCGAGCGCGTCCTGCTCGACCGGTGGCTGAGCGCCTTCGTCGAGGCCGGCACCGCCCAGGTCACCCATCGGCCGGTCGGCGACGTCGCCCGCTACCGCGACCGCTTCCTGTCGGTCTTCATGCACGGGTTGCGCAACCCGTTGGCCGTGGCCCAGATGTGGGTCGGTCTGCTGCACGACTCCGCCGTCGACCGTGGCACCGAGGGCGTCGTCGAGGTCGCCACGCACCTCCAGGGCGCGCTCGACGAGCTCGCCGACCAGGCCCGCGACGTCGAGCTGCTGACCGCCGCGATGCTCGGCCGGCTCTCGCTCGACGCCACCTGGGTCACCCTCGGTGAGCTCGTCGCCGCACTCAGCCCGGCGCCCGTGGTCGGTGGGGAGGGGGCCGGCGTCGACGTGCTGGTCGACCCGACGCTGTTGCGACGCGTCCTGCGTGACCTGTGGGTCGCGGCCGGCGCCGGACCCACCGTGCCGGGTGCCGTCGAGGTGTGCGTCGAGGTCGAGACCGTGCCCCCGTGGGTCGAGGTCCGCGTCGTGCGGCTCGGGGAGCCCCTCGACCCGGTGGCCCTGCAGGTGATGTTCGAGCCGTTCGACCGCGACGAGACCCACGAGCGGGTGACGGTGGGTCTCTACCTCGCCCGGGCGCTCACCGTCGTCCACGGTGGCACGATCGGCGTCGAGCAGGACGACCACCGCACGACGTTCCACGTGCGCATCCCCGACGCGCGGCGGGCCACCGTGCCATCCTGAGGCGGCACCCCCCACCTCCCGAGGAGCCCGACATGACCTTCAAGCTGGCCTGTGGCGACGTGATGCCCGGTTGTGCGCAGTCGTTCGACGCCGAGAGCCGGGAGGTGCTGCTGGGTCAGGTCGCCGAGCACGCTGCCGCGCACCACGCGATCACCGAGATCACCCCCGAGGTGCTCGCTGCGGTGTCGAGCAAGATCCGCGTCACGCCGGCGTGACCTGCGATCGGTCGTCGTGGCGGACTCTCTAGGCTGACGGGCGTGACGATCTGGCGCTCCTTCACCGACGTACCGACCGACCTGGTCGCGGCAGGCACCGCGGTGACCGTCGGCAACTTCGACGGGGTCCACCGGGGGCACCGGGCCGTGGTGGCCCGGGCCCGCCAACGCGCCGACGAGCTCGGCTGCCCCCTGGTGACGGTGACGTTCGACCCCCACCCGATGGCGGTCCTGCGTCCTGAGCACGCACCGTCGATGTTGACCACGCTCGAGGAGCGGGCGGCGCTGCTGGCCGAGGTCGGTGTCGACCACGTGTTCGCGCTGCCGTTCGACATGGACGTCGCGTCGTGGACCCCCCAGGAGTTCGTCGACCGGGTGCTGGTCTCGGCGCTGCACGCGCGCGCCGTGGTCGTGGGCGCCAACTTCCGCTTCGGTCACCGGGCCGGCGGTGACGTGGCCTTCCTCGCGGCGGCCGGGGCGGTGGCGGGCTTCGCGGCCGAGGGCGTCCTGCTCGACGGCGGGCCGCAGGTCTGGTCGTCGACCTACATCCGCACCTGCCTGGCCGCGGGCGACGTCGCCGGCGCCGCCGAGGCGCTCGGGCGCCCGTTCGCCGTGCGGGGCGAGGTGGTCCAGGGCGACCAGCGCGGCCGGGAGCTGGGCTACCCGACGGCCAACGTGCCGACCGACGGCCTCACCGCTGCTCCCGCCGACGGTGTCTACGCCGGGTGGCTGCGTCGGCTCGACACCGCCGAGACCTACCCCGCCGCCATCAGCGTCGGCACCAACCCGACCTTCGACGGTGCGCGCTACCGCCGGATCGAGAGCTACGTGCTCGACCGCACCGACCTCGACCTCTACGGCGTCGAGGTCGAGGTCGAGTTCGTCGAGCGGCTGCGCGGCATGGTCACGTTCGACGGCATCGACCCGCTGCTGGAGCAGATGGCCGACGACGTACGCCGCACCCGCGAGCTCCTCGGTGCGTGACCGCGAGGCCCTCGCCCTCGCGGAGGCCTGGTTCGAGCGGCACGGGCTGCCCTACTTCGTCGACGAGACGCGGTCGGTCGTCGCCGACCGGTTGAGCCGGCCCCGGATCGTGTCGGTGGTCCTGGTCGCCCTGCTCCTGGGGGTGACCAGCGGTGTGGCGGTCGGCCTCGCGGCCGGCGACGGCACGCTGGGCCCGCCCACCGGGGCCAGCGTGGCAGTCGTGGTCCTCGTGCTCTACGGCCTGCGTGCGTTGCAGGCCTCGACGATCGCGGCGTGGGCGCTGCGGCGGGCGTTCGGGAGCCTCGGGCTGCTGCTGCCGCTGGCCACCCGGGCGCTGCCGATGCTGCTGCTGTTCATCACGTTCCTGTTCATCAACACCGAGGTCTGGCAGGTGGCCTCCGCGCTGCGCGGCGGCGTGCTGTGGGGCTCGGTGCTGTTCTTCGCCGCGGCCGCCGTGGGGTTCCTCGTGCCGCGGCTGGCCGAGGAGCTCGACGCCTTCGACGACCACGTCCAGGCCGACGACGTGCTGCGTGCGACCGAGGGCACCCCGCTGGCGCAGGTCGCCCACGAGGTGGTCGACTCCGACGTCGACCTGCCCGAGGAGGCCCAGGTCCACGGCCTGCAGATGGTCAACCTCGTGCTGGTGCTCGTGGTGGCCCAGGCCGTGCAGGTCCTCATGCTCGCGCTCGCGGTGTTCGTCTTCTTCATCGTCTTCGGGGCCGTCGCCATCGACGACAGCGTGATCACCACCTGGCTGGGCCCCGACCACCACCCCGAGTACTTCCTGCCCGGGCCCCACCTGGTCAGCCGCGAGCTCGCCCACGTCGCGGTCTTCCTCGCGGGGTTCTCCGGCCTGTACTTCACCGTCGTGGCGATCACCGACGACCTCTACCGCAAGGAGTTCTTCACCACGGTGATGGACGAGCTCGCGCGGGCCGTCGGGGTGCGCGTGGTCTACCGCGAGCTGCGCCGGCGTACGACGGTCGCCCCGGACTGACCGGCACCGCCCCGGCGCGCGACCGACGTCAGCGTGCGACCGCCGAGCGCAGGTGCCCGAAGGCCACCAGGCGGTCGTCGGTGTGGAAGAGCTCGGCGCAGGTGGTGAGCGTGATCAGCCGGTCCTCGCCACCGCGCGGGCCGACCCCGCCGTCGGGGTTGACCGGCTGCGCGTCGACGACCCACCCGGCCGTGAACGGCACCCGCAGCTGAGCGCCGCCGGTGTCGAGGACGTAGGTGTAGACGGTGTCGCGGGTCTCGACGACGACCTCGTCGCCCGCGGCGAGCGCCGGCAGGTCGCGCAGCGGCTCGCCGTGGGTGATCCGGTGGCCGGCGAGGGCGTAGTTGCCGACGTCGCCGGGCCCGGCGGACGACTCGAAGTGACCCACGCCCGCGGCCAGGGCCTCGTCGGCCACGCCCTCGAGCACCGGGACGGCGTAGTCGTCGCCGAAGGCGGGGATCCGCAGGATCGCGGTGGCCGTGCCCTGGGCGGTCTCGACCGTGGCTCGGGCCTGCGGCCCGGGCCCGTCCCACTCCTGCTCGAGCCGGTCGACGGTCTGCTCGTGGCGTCGCTGGGAGACCAGGTTGGTGCCGTAGAGCTGCCAGCCGACCCACGCGAGGACCGCCAGCCCGACGAGCACGAGGGCCAGGCCCGACCAGAGGGTCCAGCGACGACGGCGACGGCGCCCGGCCGGTCGGCCGGACGCCGTCGCGCTCTCGTCCTGGCCGGCCATGGCGCCCAGTCTGGCAGTCGCTCTTCGGCGCTACTCGGCGTCGAGGTCCTTCTCGATCAGGGCGGCGATCAGGTCGACGTCGGCCTGGCTCTCGCCGGACACCTCGACCGTGGCGCCGTTCTCGGCACCCAGGGTCATGATCAGCAGCGACGACCCGGCGTCGACCGGCTCGTCGCCGGGCAGGCCGATCAGCACCTCGGTGTCGAGGTCGCCGGCGGCCTCGCTGATGATCGCGGCGGGGCGGGCGTGCAGGCCGACGGCCGAGCCGACGACGACGTTCCTGGTGGGCATGGGATCTCCTGGTGGTCGCAGGTGGGAGGTGGCGGAGGGTGTGAGGACGGTGTGAGGAGGGTCGAGGTCAGACCGTAGCGAGGTCGGCGGCGACGGGGGTGCGGCTCGACGACTTCAGGGTCACGACGCAGGCCGTCGCGACGGCGACGCCGGCGAGGAGCGCGACGAGGAAGCCGAGGATGTTGCCGACGGCGAACAGCACGAAGATCCCGCCGTGCGGGGCCCGCAGGGTGACGTCGAGCGCCTCGGCCAGGCCGCCGGTGACCGCGCTGCCGAGCATGATCGAGGGGATCACCCGCAGCGGGTCGGCCGCGGCGAACGGGATGGCGCCCTCGGTGATGAACGAGGCGCCCAGCAGCCAGGCGGCCTTGCCGTTCTCCTTCTCGGCGGGGTTGAACAGCGCGGGGCGTACGACGGTGGCCAGCGCCATGGCCAGCGGCGGCACCATACCCGCGAGCATCACGGCCGCCATGATCTTCAGCTGCGGGGCGTCGCCCGTGGCGGTCGCGGCGGCGCTGAGGCCGGTGGTGGCGAAGACGTAGGCGGTCTTGTTGAGAGGGCCACCCATGTCGAAGGCCATCATCAGGCCGAGCACGACACCCAGCACGACGGCGGAGCCACCGTTGAGGCTGTTGAGGCCGTCGGCGAGGCCGTCGGTGAGGGCCGAGAGCGGCTTGGCCAGCACGATCATCATGATCAGACCGCCGACCAGCGTCGAGACGAGCGGGATGATGACCACGGGCATCAGGCCGCGCACGAACGACGGGACCTGGCGCATCGCGATCCAGTGGGCGATGACGCCGGCCAGCACACCGCCGACGATGCCGCCCAGGAACCCGGCGCCGAGCACGGAGTTGGCGAGGTAGCCCATCACGAAGCCGGGGGCGATGCCCGGGCGGTCGGCGATCGCGTAGGCGATGTAGCCGGCCAGGGCCGGGACCAGGAACGAGAACGCCGCTCCGCCGATGGTGAGCAGCAGGGCCGCGAGGTAGGTCAGCAGCGCCCCGTGGCTCAGCGTCGCCGACCCCGCGAGGTCGAAGGCGCCCGGGTCGGGCAGGTTGAAGAGGTTGGAGCCCGAGACGATCTGACCGGCCACGCCGGCGCCGTCCTCGGTGCTGAGGGCGATCTCGTAGCCACCGAGCAGGAAGGCCAGCGCGATCAACAGGCCGCCGGCGGCGACGAAGGGGATCATGTAGGACACGCCGGTCATCAGGATGCGTCGCGTACGCGAGCCCCACGACTCGCCGGCCCCGGTGCCGACGGCACGGTCGGCGGTGCCGCCGGACGCGCCCTCGACGCGCGGGGCGTGCGGGTCGTCGGCGTACTGCAACGCCTCGGCGATCATCAGGTCGGCCTCGTCGATCGGGCGCTTGACGCCCGAGGAGACCAGCGGCTTGCCCGCGAAGCGGGCGCGGTCGCGCACCCCGACGTCGACGGCGAAGATCACGACGTCGGCCGCGGCGATGGTGGCGGGGGCCAGGGGCGTCGAGCCGGCCGAGCCCTGGGTCTCGACGTCGATCGTGACGCCGGCCCGCGCGGCCGCGGCCTCGAGCGCCTCGGCGGCCATGTAGGTGTGGGCGATGCCGGTGGGGCACGCGGTCACCGCGACCACGCGGCGGGTCGCGACAGCCGTCGCGGCGGGGCCCTCGTGGTGCGAGGAGCCTCCGGCCCCGCTGGAGGTGTCGCTGGTGCCGGTGGTGCCGGTGGTGCCGGCGCTGCTGGCGGCGTGGGTGCTGGCGGGCGCGGTGGCCGGCTCCGGGTCGATGACGCTGACCACGAGCGCGACGACCTCGGAGGGCGTGGTGGCGGCGCGCAGGGCGTCGGTGAACTCCTTCCTGACCAGGGCGCGAGCCAGCTTGGTCAGGATCTGCAGGTGCGTGTTGTCGCCCCCCTCGGGCGCGGTGATCAGGAAGGCGAGGTCGGCCGGCCCGTCCTTGGCGCCGAAGTCGACGGCGGGGGAGAGCCGGGCGAAGACCAGGGTCGGGGCGTCGACCCCGTTGGTGCGGCAGTGCGGGATCGCGATGCCGTCCTTGAGCCCGGTGGCCGACTTGGCCTCGCGGGCCAGGGCGTCCTCGACGATCCGCTCGACGTCGGTCGCCCGGTCGGCGGACCCGACGACGGCCGCCAGGGCCCGGATCACGTCGTGCTTCTCGGTGCCGAGGTCGGCGTCGAGGCGGACCAGGTCCGCGGTGATGAGGTCGGTCATCGCTGGTTCTCCATGGGTGAGTGCAGGGCACGGACGACGACCAGGTCAGGTCGCGCCTGTGCGGGCTGCGGAATGGTGGTGCCGGGAAGACCGGCGGCGGCGCTGCCGTAGGCGACGGCCAGCGCGAGACGGTGGGCGGGGTCCTGGCCCCGCAGGACCCCGAGGAGGTAGCCGAAGAGGCTGGAGTCGCCGGCCCCGACGGTGCTGACGACCTCGGTGGGAGGCGGTGTCGCGTGCCAGGCGCCCTCGGCCGTCACCAGGACGGCGCCGTGGCCGCCCAGGGTGGCCAGGACGTCGGTGACGCCGCGGTCGACCAGGGTGCGCGCGGCGGCGGCCGCGGCGTAGGGGTCGGACTCGAGCTTGGCGGCGTCGCCGCCGGTGAAGGACGCGAGCTCGTCGCCGTTGGGCTTCATCAGGTGGGGTGCGGTGTCGTGGCCGAGCCGGTCGACGAGCGCGACGAGCGGCTCGTCGCTGGTGTCGACGGCGACCTTGGTGAGGGTGCGCAGGTCGGCGACCACGTCGGCGTACCAGTCGACCGGGGCACCGGGCGGCAGGGAGCCGGCGAGCACGACCCAGTCCGCCTCGGCGGCCAGCGAGTGCAGGGTGGCGGCGAGGGCCTCGAGGGTCGCGGGGCTGGCCACGGCACCGGGGCTGTTGAGCTTGGTGGTGGTGCCGTCGGGCTCGCTCACGGTGAGGTTGACCCGCACCGGGCCGTCGGGGGTCACCAGGCGGTGGGCGATGCCGGCGGCCTCGAGGTCGTGGACGAACGGGTCGTCGGCGGCGGCCGGGAGCACGGCGGTCGTGGCGATGCCCGCGGCCAGGCAGGCCCGCGAGATGTTGACGCCCTTGCCGCCGGCCTGGGCGAACGCCGAGGCGGTGCGGTGGACGGTGCCGCGCACCAGCGGTCCGGTGAGCGCGACGGTGCGGTCGATGCTGGGGTTGGGCGTGAGCGTGACGATCAGGCCGGGCGTCGGGGCACTCACGAGACGACCACCTCGACGCCGGCCGCCTCGATCGCGCGGCGGTCGCCGGCCTCGATGCCCGGGTCGGTCACCAGGACGTCGACGTCGCCGAGCCCGGCGAAGCTGGTGGTCGACTCGCGGCCGATCTTGGAGGAGTCGGCCAGCACGACGACCTGACGGGCCGACGCGACCAGGGCGCGCTTGGTGGCGGCCTCGTCTGAGTCGGGTGTCGAGAGTCCGTGGCCCACGGTCAGGGCGTTGGTGCCGAGGAAGACGATGTCGGCGCGCAGCCGAGCCAGGGCGGTGACCGTGTCGGCGCCGACGGCGGCCTGGGTCGCGTTGCGGACCCGGCCGGGCAGCAGGTGCAGCTCGAGGGCCGGCAGGGTGGCCAGCCGTGCGGCCACCGGCACCGAGTGGGTGAAGGCGACGAGCCGGCGGTCGTGGGGGATCAGCGCGGCCAGGCGGGCCGTGGTGCTGCCGGCGTCGAGCAGCATCGTCGAGCCGTCGGGCGGCAGCAGGGCCACCGCGGCCTTGGCGATGAGGTCCTTGAGGTCGGTGTTGGTGTGGTCGCGCTCGCCCAGCGCCGCCTCGACCGAGGTGAGGGCGTCGGCCGGCACCACGCCGCCGTGGACCCGGCGGACCAGGCCGAGGCGCTCGAGCCGGGACAGGTCGCGCCGCACCGTCTCGGTCGTGACGTCGTACTCCTCGGCGAGGGCGGACACCGACACCCGTCGGCGTTGCGCGACGAGCCTGGCCATGGACTGCTGGCGTTCCTCTGCGTACACGGTGACCTCCCTCACAATCTTTGTATGTGTTGTTTTATGCCCGAATGTGTTGACTGTCAAGGGGTGCGGGTGAGTAACTTGTGATCGTGGTCACCGACACCAGCGCTTCCCAGCCCGCCGTCCTCCCACCGCTCGCCGGCACCCCGGTGGTCCCGGGCGTCGCCTACGGGCCCGCCGTCCTGGCGCGCGGGGAGGTCTCGGCTGCCGCGATCGCCGCCTTCGGCGACGGGTCGTACGCCGACCCCGAGGCCGCGCTGGCGGCCTACGACGAGGCGGTGGACCTGGTCGCCGACGGCTTCGCCGCCAAGGCCGCGCAGGCCAGCGGTGCGACGGCGGAGGTGCTCGCGGCCAGTGCCGGCCTGGCCCGCGACCGGGGGCTGCGCGGTGCCGTGCGCAAGAACCTGCGCGGGGGCAGCCCGCCGCTGAGCGCCCTGCACGACGCGATCGAGCAGTTCGTCGGCGCCTTCACCAAGGCGGGAGGACTGATGGCGGAGCGGGTCACCGACCTGCACGACATCGAGAAGCGCCTCGTGGCGCGCCTCGTGGGCGAGCCCGAGCCCGGCGTGCCGATGCCGGACACGCCCGCGGTGCTCGTGGCCGAGGACCTCGCGCCGGCCGACACCGCGGGTCTCGACCCGACGGTCGTCCTGGCCCTGGTGACCGAGCGCGGTGGGCCGACCAGCCACACCGCGATCATCGCCCGCCAGCTCGGCATCCCCTGCGTGGTCGGGGTCGCCGGCGCGCTGCTGCTCGAGCCTGGCGCCCCGGTGCTCGTCGACGGCACCACGGGCGAGGTCATCCGGGGAGCCGACCCCGACGAGGCCCGCCGCCTGGTGGCCGCCGACGCCGAGCAGCGGGCGTCGCTGGCGACCTGGACCGGTCCTGGCGTCACCGCCGACGGACTGGCGGTCAAGGTGCTGGCCAACGTCGCCGACGGCGAGTCGGCCCGCTCCGCCGCGGGCGGACCCGTCGAGGGCGTCGGCCTGTTCCGCACCGAGCTCTGCTTCCTCAACCGCACCGAGGAGCCCAGCGTCGACGACCAGGCCGCGATCTACGCCGAGGTGCTCGAGGCCTTCGCGGGCCGCTACGTCGTCGTCCGCACCCTCGACGCGGGCTCGGACAAGCCCGTGGCCTTCGCGACCCTGCCCGGCGAGGAGAACCCCGCGCTCGGCGTACGCGGGCTGCGGCTGTCGTTCGGCAACCCAGGGCTCCTGACCCGTCAGCTCGACGCAGTCGCCTCCGCGGCGCGCACGACCGGCACCGAGGCCTGGGTGATGGCGCCGATGGTCGCCACGGTGGCCGAGGCCGCGGAGTTCGCCGGCGCGGTGCGCGAGCGCGGGCTCAAGGCCGGGGTGATGGTCGAGGTCCCCTCCGCCGCGCTGCTGGCCCACCGCATGCTCGAGGTCGTCGACTTCCTCTCGATCGGCACCAACGACCTCACGCAGTACACGATGGCGGCCGACCGGATGGCCACCGACCTGGCCCACCTCACCGACCCGTGGCAGCCCGCGGTCCTGCAGCTGGTCGCGATCACCGCCGAGGCCGGTCGCCAGGCCGGCAAGCCGGTCGGTGTGTGCGGCGAGGCTGCGGCCGACCCCCTGCTCGCCTGCGCGCTGGTCGGCATGGGCGTCACCTCGCTGTCCATGGCCGCGGCGGCGGCCCGCCCGGTCGGTGCGCGCCTGGCCTCGGTGACCCACGAGCAGTGCGAGGAGGCCGCCGAGGCCGCCCTGGCCGCCTCCGACCCGGCGGCTGCGCGCGCCGCGGTGCGGGCGCTGCTGACCTGACGACCGCTGCGGGTTATTAAGTTACTTAACTTGGTCGTGTTAAGTTGCGGGCATGACCTCGCGATTGGGCGCGACGCGCCGTACCGTCCTCGCCGCTGCCGCCGTCGGACCGCTGGCGGCGACCGCCGTCCAGGCTGCCCGTCCGGCGGCCGCCGGGGCGCCGTCGATCCTCAAGCCGCTGCCGCCCTCCCGGTTCTACGACTACGGCACCAACGCCGAGATGCGCTGGGACTCGGTCGACCCGCGGCGCTACCTGACCCCGCAGGCCGACCTGTTCGTGCGCAACCACACCGTGACGCCCGCCATCGACCCCGCCACCTATGCGCTGCGGGTCTTCGGTGACGGCCTCGACACGCCGCGCGGCCAGGCCGACGCCGTCTCCCTGAGCCTGCGCGACCTGAAGGACCTGCCGCACACGCGACTGACCTCGGTGCACGAGTGCACCGGCAACGGCCGCAGCTTCTTCGGCAGCCAGCAGGGGCGGTCGGCCAGCGGGACGGCGTGGAAGCTCGGCTCGGTCGGCACGGTGCGGTGGGAGGGCGTCCGGCTGCGCCACGTGCTGCGCCGGCTCGGGCTGTCGCCCGACGCGGTGTCGGTCATGGCGACCGGGCTCGACAACGCCTACGTCGACAAGGGCGTCGACTACGGCCGCGTGCGCCGCCCGTTCCCGATCGACAAGGCGCTCGACGACGCCGTCCTGGCCTGGGGCGCCAACGGCGAGGACCTGCTGCCCGACCACGGGTTCCCGTTGCGGCTGGTGCTGCCGGGCTGGGTCGGCATCGCCAGCATCAAGTGGCTGGGCTCGCTCGAGGTCGCCCGCCGCGAGCTCACGTCGCCCTGGAACACCACGTTCTACCGGCTCACCGGAGGTGACTACCCGGCCGACTCGCCGGCCCTCACCGTCAACCCCGTGCGCTCGGCGTGGGAGCTGCCCTTCGGTGCGACCCTGCCGGCCGGTGTCCCGCAGACCCTGACCGGTCGCTCGTGGAGCGGCGCGGCGGCCATCCGGGAGGTCGCGGTCAGCCTCGACGGCGGCGCCACCTGGCAGCGCGCCGACCTCGACGAGAGCGCCGCCACGGGCGGCGCTCTGGACCCCGGCGACCGCGGCTTCGGCTGGACCCCGTGGTCGGTGCGCTGGCCCCGACCGCGGGCCGGCTCCTACACGCTGCTGGCGCGCGCGACCGACCGCGCCGGCCGCACCCAGCCCGACGTGACGCCGTACAACACGGCGGGGTACTTCTTCGACGCCGTGGTCCGCCACCCCGTCACCGTCGCCTGACCCCGGTCGGGGTCACGCGGGGACGACGGTCACCGGCACCCCGTTGAGCGCGGCGTTGCCCGTGACGGCGTCGAGCAGCTCGGGGTCGGTGAGGTCGTTGATCGACACCCCCGCGACGGTGCTCGCGACGCCGAGGCGGGTGCCGGGCAGCTGGTGGCCGTAGCCGTGGGGGAGTGACACGACGCCCGGCATCATGTCGTCGGCCCCGGCGACCTCCACCTCGACCGAGCCGACGCGCGAGCTCACCACCACGGTGCCGCCGTCGGCGAGGCCGCGCGCGGCGAGGTCGTCGGGGTGCATGAGCAGGTGGTGGCGGGCGCGGCCCTTGGTGAGCCGGGTCGTGTTGTGCAGCCACGAGTTGCAGTCGCGCTGGTGGCGGCGCCCGATCAGCACCAGGTCGTCGTCGGCGACCGGGGTCGCCTCGCGGTCGGCCAGCCAGCCCGACAGCCGGCCGAGGTCGCCCACCACGAGGTCGGGCACGAGGTCGATGCGCTGGTCGTCGGTCTGCAAGCGCCCGGGCATGGTCGGCCGCAGCGGCCCCAGGTCGACGCCCTCGGGGTGCTCGACGAGCTCGGCCGCGGTCGTGCGACCGCCGGTGTCGAGTAGCAGCGCGACCAGGTCCGCGGGGTCGGCGGCCAGCTGGGCCGCCGCGTCGTCGGCCAGCGGGGTGCCGAGGCGCTCGGCGATCCGCGTGGCCAGCCCGGCGAAGATCTCCCAGTCGTGGCGCTGGTCGTCACCGCGGGCGAAGACCGCGGGCGTCCAGCGGGCCGTGTTGCGCACCGCGAAGCCGTGGAACACCAGGTCGTACTGGTCGCGCTCGAGCGCGCTGGTCGGCGGCAGCACGACGTCGGCGTGACGCGTGGTCTCGTTGAGGTGGAGGTCGACGGAGACCATGAAGTCGAGGGTGTCGAATGCGGCCGCGAGCGCCCGCCCGTCGGGCGTCGACAGCACGGGGTTGCCGGCCACCGTGACCATCGCCCGGACCTGGCCGTCGCCGGGCGTCGTGATCTCCTCGGTCATCACCGAGGCCGGCAGCTCCCCGGCGAACTCGGCCCGGCCGCGCACCCGGCTGTGCCACCGGCCGTAACGACCAGGCCCGAGGATGCGACGTCCGACCGTGTCGACGGCCGGCTCGGGGAACATCGCCCCGCCAGGCTGGTCGAAGTGGCCCGAGAGCAGGTTGAGGCAGTTGATCGCCCACTGGCACAGGGTCCCGAAGCCCTGGGTCGACACGCCCATCCGGCCGTAGACCACCGCCGCGTCGGGTCCGGCGACCTCGCGCGCCAGGCGCCGGATCGTGTCGGCGTCGACTCCCGAGACCACCGCGGCGCGCTCCGGCGTGAACGGTGCGACCAGCGCGGCCAGCTGGTCGAGCCCGTCGACGTACGCCGGGGGGCGGGCCAGGCCCTCCTCGAACAGCACCTGCAGCATGGCCAGCAGCACCGGCGCGTCGGTGCCGGGGCGCACGAAGTGGTGCTCGTCGGCGATCTTGGCCGTCTCGGTGCGGCGCGGGTCGAGCACCACCATCCGCCCGCCGCGCCCGGCGAGGTCGCGCACCCGCCGGGGGAAGTCGGGCACCGTCATCAGCGAGCCGTTGGAGGCCATCGGGTTGGCGCCGACGACGACGAAGAGCTGCGTGCGGTCGAGGTCGGGGATCGGGATCATGAGCTGGTGGCCGAAGAGCTGCCAGGCCACGAGCTGGTGCGGCACCTGGTCGACCGTCGAGGCGCTGAACCGGTGGTGGGTGCCCAGGGACCGGACGAACCCCGCGCCGTGGGTGCCGAAGCCCAGGGAGTGCGCGTTGGGGTTGCCGAGGTAGATCCCGACCCCGTCGCCCCCGTGGGCCGTGATCGTCGCGGCCAGCCGGTCGGCCACGAGGTCGAGCGCCTCGTCCCACTCCACCTCGACCCACTCGTCGGGGCGGTCACCCTCGCCGGCCACCCGGCGCACGGGACGGCGCAGCCGGTCGGGGTCGGCGTAGACGTCGGCCAACGAGACGCCCTTGGGGCAGATGTAGCCGCGTGACAGCGGGTCGGCGGGGTTGCCCCGGATGCCGGTGACGGCACCGTCGGTGAGCGTCAGCTCGAGGCCGCAGATGGCCTCGCAGAGGTTGCACACGCCGTGGCGGGTGCCGGTGAACCCGGTGGGGACTGGTGGCTGGCTGAGGACGCCCATGGGTCCATGCAACCAGGTGGGGCGGCCGCGGTGGGGAATTGTTTGTCCGCCCCGAAACTGTCAGGACACCTGGTGCGTTTGTAGGGTTGCCACGCAAGCGGGTGCGCAGCAGCGCGCTCAGCCCCAGATCCCAGTGAAGGAAGTCGACATGGTTGTCAGCTTGTCCAAGGGTGGAAACGTCTCCCTGACCAAGGAGGCCGGTCCCGCCGGGCTCAACAAGGTGCTCGTGGGTCTCGGCTGGGACGTGCGCACCACGACCGGCACCGACTTCGACCTCGACGCGTCCGCGCTGTCGTGCAACGAGGCCGGCAAGGTCGTCACCGACCAGCACTTCGTCTTCTACAACAACCTCTCCTCGCCCGACGGCATGGTCGTCCACCAGGGCGACAACCGCACCGGTGAGGGCGAGGGCGACGACGAGGTCGTCGAGGTCAACCTCGGCGGCATGGGCGCCGACGTCGACAAGGTGGTCTTCACCGTCTCGATCGACCAGGCCGACGCCCGCGGCCAGAACTTCGGCCAGGTGACCGGCGCCTTCATCCGCGTCGTCAACGCCGACGACGGCACCGAGCTCGCGCGCTACGACCTGTCCGAGGACGCCTCGAGCGAGACCGCCATGGTCTTCGGCGAGCTCTACCGCAACTCCGGTGAGTGGAAGTTCCGCGCCATCGGTCAGGGCTACGCCTCGGGCCTCGCGGGCATCGTGCGCGACTACGGCGTCAACCTCTGACGCACCACGCCGCGTGCTCGCCCGCACGCCGCACGACCCCCGCCCTCCCTCCTCGAACGTGAGTTGATCCTGTGCTGCTCAAGACCCTTCGCTGGTCTTTCCTGTTCACCGTCATCGGTCTGTTCGTCGCGTTCCTCTACGACGGCCTGACCGGTGTGAGCATCACGGCGATCCTGATCGTGCTCGAGGTGTCGCTGTCGTTCGACAACGCCGTGGTCAACGCCAAGGTGCTCAACCGGATGTCGGAGTTCTGGGTCCGCATCTTCCTGACCGTCGGCATCATCATCGCCGTCTTCGGCATGCGGCTGCTGTTCCCGTTGGTGGTCGTCTTCGTGACCGCCGACCTGTCGCCGGTCGACGCCTGGCAGCTGGCGCTCGAGAAGGGTGACCCCGACACCCCCGGCACCTACGGCTACATCCTCAACGCCGCCCACCCGCTCATCGCCGCCTTCGGCGGGATGTTCCTGCTGATGATCTTCCTCGACTTCGTCTTCGACGAGGACAAGGACCTGCACTGGGTGGGACCGGTCGAGCGGGCCCTGTCGAAGGCCGCGGCGTTCCCGGCGATCACGTCGCTGGTGGCGCTGGTCTGGCTGTTCACCTTCTCGCGGATCTTCCACGAGGAGGCCAACGACATCCTGCTCGCCGGGGTGTTCGGGATGATCCTCTACCTCGCGGTCAACGGGCTCGGCGACTTCTTCGACGGCGGTCTCGACGACGACGAGGACGGCGACGCCGACGGGCCACCGTCGGCCGGCGTCGGCTCGGCGGTGGCGGCGACGGGCAAGGCGGCGTTCTCGCTGTTCCTCTACCTCGAGCTGCTCGACGCCAGCTTCAGCTTCGACGGGGTCATCGGGGCGTTCGCGATCACCTCCGACCCGATCATCATCGCGCTCGGCCTGGGCGTCGGTGCGTTCTACGTCCGGTCGATCACGATCTACCTGGTCCACCAGGGCACGCTGAGCGAGTACGTCTTCCTCGAGCACGGCGCCCACTGGGCCATCGGGGCCCTGGCGCTGCTGCTGTTCATCAGCGTCGGCCCGGAGATCCCCGAGGTCGTCACCGGCCTCATCGGGGTCGCGTTCATCCTGCTGGCCCTGGCGTCGAGCTTCCGCTACAACAAGCGGCACCGCAGCGAGGAGCACTTCGTCCACGTCTGAGGTGCCTCGCCCCCGCGCCGGCCCGTCGTCCTGCTGGACGGCGGGCCGGTGGCGTCGTGGGGTGCGCGGCGCTCGTACAGTGGCAGCGTGGCGAGCCGTCCCCCCGAGTCGCAGCGTGAGGCGACCCGGGCCGCGCTCGATCAGCTCATGCTCGACTTCCAGCACCTCGACAGCTCCCAGCGCACCCTGCGCGGGATGGTCGAGCGCTTCGAGGCCTACCTGCCCGAGCGGGCCGCGGTCTCGGGCCTGGTGCCGCGCTTCCGCGTGCTCGACCGCGAGGCCGACGAGCTCATCGGCGAGTACCTCGCGACCCTCGACCAGCACCCCTTCGACGAGGGCCTGGACGCACGCGCGCTCGGGGCGGCCCACCGGGCCTACGCCGACGTCGGCCCGCGCCTGGCCAAGCACGCCGACGCCCTCGACCAGGTCCTCCTCGACTACGACAACGAGCTGACCCGGATCGGCCGGCAGGTCCAGCGCGGTCGTGAGCTCAAGGAGGCTGCTGCCGCGCACACCGCCCGGGTCGCCGCCGCGGCCGCGACCCTGCGCGGGACCGGTCTCGAGGTGCCCGAGCTCAACGACCTCCTGGCCCGGACCCGCGCCGCCGCCCTGGCCGCCAACGACTGGCAGCCGGCGTCGGGCTTCCCCGTGCTCGAGCAGGCGCGCGCCGAGCTCGAGGGCCTGGCCTCCGCCGCCGAGAAGCTCGCCGAGGACTACCCGCAGCGCGTCGAGAAGGCCCGCACCCGTCGTACGTCGCTGCGCACGGCGGTCGAGGCCGTCGAGTCACGCCTGGACAAGATGCCGGCCGACCTGGCCGTGCTGCGCCGTGAGTTCAGCATCGGCAACTGGCGCGACCTCGAGCCCGGGGAGCAGGTGGTGCGCGAGCAGGTCGAGATCGCGCGCACCCGGCTGCGTGACTTCGACCGCCTGGTCGAGGCCGGTGCCGACTGGACGTTGCCGCTGCGCCTGCTCGACGAGGCCAGGGCCGCCCTCGACGTCGCGAAGGCCCAGGTCGGTGCGCCCGCGGCACGGCTCGCCGCGCTGCGCGAGGTCAAGGCCGACCCCGAGGCCCTCATGCGCACCGTGCGCTTCCGCCTGCGCGACGCCCAGCTGCTGGTGACCAACACCCCCAAGCCCGGCCGCGAGTCGGTGGCCCGTGAGCTCGACGCGCTCGCCCGCCGTCTCGACGGGCTCCGCTCCGGCCTGCAGGGCCCCCACCCCGACTACTGGGCGCTGCTGCAGGAGGCCGACCGGATCACCGCCGCCGTCAGGGCGCAGGTGGATCGCTACCGGGGACTCTGACCACTCGGACTTCTGCGACAGAACTCCCACTTGTGAGACGAAGGTTCGTCGTAGGAGTGGGAGTTTCACCGCTGGAGCGGTGAAACTCCCACCGCGCTCGGACCCCTACGGGGGAGACCGACCGTACGGCGGGCGCGCCGGTCGTGGCCCTACAGCGTCACGCCGTAGTTGCTGATGATCCCCTGCAGGCCCGAGGCGTAGCCCTGGCCGATGGCGCGGAACTTCCACTCGGCGCCGTTGCGGTAGAGCTCGCCGAAGACCATGGCGGTCTCGGTGGAGGCGTCCTCGGAGAGGTCGTAGCGGGCGAGCTCGGAGTCGTTGCTGGTGTCGACGACGCGGATGTAGGCGTTCTTGACCTGGCCGAAGCTCTGCCCGCGGGTGTCGGCCTCGTGGATGGTGACGTTGAAGACGACCTTGTCGGTCTGCGGGGTCAGGTGCGACAGGTCGACCTCGATGCTCTCGTCGTCACCGGCAGCGGCCCCGTCGCGGATGTCGCCCTTGTGGCGCACGGTGCCCTCGGGGGAGACCAGGTTGTTGTAGAAGATGAAGTGCTGGTCGGAGAGCACCTTGTCGCCCTCGCCGCAGACCAGCGCGGTGGCGTCGAGGTCGAAGTCGGCGCCGTCGGTGCTGCGGGCGTCCCACCCGAGACCCACCCGCACGGACTGCAGGGACGGAGCCATCTTGGTGAGGCTGACGTTGCCACCCTTGGACAGCGAGACGGGCATGTTCTCTCCTCGAGAGCTGGGGGTGTCGGCTGGACAGCCGCTGTTGGAGCGCAGGCTACTCGGCGGAGGTTTACGGTAAACCTCGCCGACCTATCCTGTGCCCGACCAGCGGATGCGTCCCCCACGCGCCCGACCCCCATGAAGAGAGCGGGACGACGGTGCGCCAGTTCCACTTCCTCGACAAGGCCGACCGGGCCACGCTGTTCCACCGTGAGCCGGCCGACCTCGGCCGCGACGAACCGCTGGAGCTGCTCGCCCACGGTCTCGGTGCGACCCTCTACATCCCGGCGACGCGCGACGACCTGGCCGCCGACGTGCTGCGGGTGGCCGGGCTGGGCGTCGCCAGCTGCGTGATCTGCCTCGAGGACGCGATCCCCGACAGTGCCGTCGAGTACGCCGTGACCCACGTCGCCGAGGAGCTCGCCGGGCTGCGTGGGCGCGACGACCTGCCCCTGGTCTTCGTGCGGGTGCGCACCCCCGACCAGCCGGGGCGACTCGCGGCCCTGATGGGCGAGGCCGCCGACGTCGTCGACGGGTTCGTGCTGCCCAAGTTCTCGACGCTGCACGGCCCCGAGTTCCTCGACGCGGTCTCCGACTGCGAGGCGACGGTCGGGCGCCGGCTGCTGGTGATGCCGGTGATCGAGACCCCCGAGATCATGTACCGCGAGACCCGCGTCGACGAGCTGCTCGGCATGCGGGCGCTGCTGGCCAAGCACTCCGAGCGGGTGCTGGCGGTGCGCATCGGTGCGACCGACATGGCCTCGGTGTTCGCGCTGCGTCGCCCGCGCGACCTCACCATCTACGACGTCCGGCTGATCGCGGCGGCCGTCGGCGACGTCGTCAACGTGTTGGGGCGCCCCGGCGGCCACGCGGTCACCGGTCCGGTCTGGGAGTACTTCACCGCGCCCGACCGGCTCTTCAAGCCGCTGCTGCGCGAGACGCCGTTCGCCCGCAACGACGACCGCGAGCTGCGCGCCCGGCTGCTCGCGCGCGACCTCGACGGCCTCATCCGCGAGGTGCTCCTCGACCGCGCCAACGGCCTCATCGGCAAGACCGTCATCCACCCCAGCCACGTGCCGGTCGTGCACGCCCTGTCGGTGGTCTCCCACGAGGAGTACGACGACGCCCTCGGTGTGCTGTCGGCCAAGGAGGACGGCGGGGGAGTGGCGCGGTCGTCGTACCGCAACAAGATGAACGAGGCCAACCCCCACCACGCCTGGGCCCAGCAGCTGCTGCGCCGCGCCGAGGTCTTCGGGGTGGCGGCGCCCGACGTGACGTTCGTCGACCTGCTGGCGGCGGCGACCCACACCGACCAGGCGCTCCTGTGACGCCACGACCTCCCGTCGAGACGGTGTGGAGCGGTGACTGGGTCTGTGCGCACGCTGGCGTCGAGCTGGTCAGCCGCGAAGGCAGCGCGCCCGTCGAGGAGCTCGTCGGCCTCGCCGTACGCCGCAACCCGCGCCGCGTGCACCTGGTCGTGAGCACCGTGCTCGCCAAGCACGTGCCGGTCGCGCCCTCGGTCGCGCGCCGGCACGGCTCGGACCTCGGTGGCCTGGTCGAGGACGCCCTGGACGGCGCCCGCGCCGAGCTCGTGCTGGGCTACGCCGAGACGGCCACCGGGCTCGGCCACCTGGTCGCCGACCGGCTGGCCGCCACCGCCCTGCACTCCACGCGCCGCCCCGGGTGGTCGGCGCTGAGCTTCGAGGAGGAGCACAGCCACGCCACGACCCACCGGCTCCAGCCCCGCGACCTCGGGCTCCTCGACGGGCGCGGTCCGCTGGTCCTCGTCGACGACGAGCTGACCACCGGCCGCACCATCCTCAACACCGTCCGCGAGCTGCACGCGATCTCACCGCGCCCGGCCTACGTCGTGGCCGCCCTGGTCGACCTGCGCCCCGACGCGGCCCGCGCCACCGCGGCCGAGGTCGCCGCCGAGCTCGGCACCTCGATCACCTTCGTCGCCCTGCTCGAGGGCGAGGTGCGCACCGTGCGCGAGCCCGACCACGAGGTCCGCGCCGCGGTGGCGGCCGACCCCGCGCCCGCGACCTCGGCCCCCGAGCGCGCGGTCGAGGTGGCGACGACGTACCGCTGGCCCGCGGGGGTTCCCGACGGCGGCCGTCACGGCCTGGGCCCGGCCGACGCCGACGGCTTCGAGACCGCCGTCGTCGAGCTGGGCGAGGAGGTCGGCCGGCTCGTCGCGGGGTCGGGCTCGGTGCACGTGCTCGGCACCGAGGAGCTGATGTACCTCCCGCACCGCCTCGCCGAGCACCTCGAGGCCACGCGGCCCGCGCTGGCCGTGACCGTCTCGTCGACCACGCGCTCGCCCGTCGTCGTGCGCGACGACCCGGCCTACGCCGTGCGCCACGGCCTCACCTTCCCGGCCCACGACGGCGCCCAGGACGGTCGGCCGCGCTTCGCCTACAACCTCGAGCCCGGCCGCTTCGACACGATCGTGCTCGTCCTCGACGAGGCCACCCCGGTCGACGGGGCCGTCGAGCTGCGCGCCGCGCTGCGCACGATCACCGACCGGCTGGTCGTCGTCCGGGTCGCGGGGGCCGGCGCCTGATGCCGACCCCGCTGCACGGACCCGCCTTCGGGTCCTACCCCGCCGACGACGTCACCTGGCTGCTGAAGGACCTCAGCGACGTCGAGCTCGAGGCCCCGGTCGAGGAGCGCGAGGAGGCGATCCAGGCCGGTCGCGCCCACTACGCCGAGTCGCTGCCGGTCGAGTACCAGCCCGACGACGACTACTACGCGCTGTTCGACAAGGCGCTGGCCGAGCAGTCGCGCCGGGTGGCGCTCGCCGTCGCCACGCTCGTGCACCTCGTCGTCGACCTGCGCGGGCCCGACGCGGTGCTGGTGTCCCTGGCCCGCGCCGGCACGCCGATCGGCATCCTGCTGCGCCGCTACGCGCGTCGCCTCGGCCTCGACCTGCCGCACTACACGATGTCGATCGTGCGGGGGCGGGGCCTCGACGCGGTCGCGCTGGCCCACCTCGCCGGCCACCACCGGCCCGAGGACGTCGTCTTCGTCGACGGCTGGACCGGCAAGGGCGCGATCTCACGCGAGCTGACCGCTGCCTGTGCCGAGATGGAGCAGCGCCTGGGCCTGCGCTTCGACCCGTCCCTGGCGGTGCTGGCCGACCCCGGCTCCAGCACCGACGTCTACGGCACCCGCGACGACTTCCTCATCCCGTCGGCCTGCCTCAACTCCACCGTCTCGGGCCTGGTCTCGCGCACCGTCCTCAACGACCGGCTGATCGGGCCGGACGACTTCCATGGCGCGAAGTTCTACGCCGAGCTCGCGCCCGCCGACGTCTCGATGTCGTACGTCGAGGCCGTCGAGGAGCACTTCGACGGACCCGGTGGCGTGGCCGCCGAGGCCCGCGCCGAGGCGACCCGCCTGCTGGCCACCGACCGGACCCCGACCTGGTCGGGCTGGGCCGCCGTCGAGGAGGTCAGCGCCGCCTACGGCATCGGCGACGTCAACCTCGTCAAGCCGGGGGTCGGCGAGACCACCCGCGTCCTGCTGCGCCGGGTGCCCTGGCGGGTGCTGGTGCGCCCCGACCGGCGCGACGAGCTCGGACACGTCGAGCTGCTCGCCGAGCAGCGCGGCGTGCCCGTCGAGGTCGTCGACGACCTCGCCTTCTCCTGCATGGGCCTGATCCACCCCGGCTTCGCCAGGAGCGGTCCGGGCGGGTCTGAGGGGAGCGCCCCGTGATCGCCAGCGACATCGACCGCACCCTGCTGTGGTCCCACCAGCGGGTCGGCGACGTGCCGCTCGAGCAGCTCGCCTGCCTGGAGGTGCTCGACGGGCGCGACTGGGCCTTCGTGACCAAGCGGGCGTGGGACGTGCTCGCCGGCCTCGCCGCGGACCACCCCGACTCGCTCGTGCTGTGCACGACCCGTACGCCGGCGCAGGTGCTGCGGCTCGCGCTGCCGTCGTACCGCCGGGTGCTCTGCCTCAACGGCGGCGCCCTGCTGGTCGACGGCGTCCCCGACCCCGACCACGCGCGCTCCACGGCCGCGCTCGTGGCGCAGCGCCGCCCGATGGCGGAGTTCGCCGACCGCGTCGCCCATCTGGCGGCGGCCCCGCACGTGCGCGGCCTGCGTGACGCCGACGGGGCCTTCGGCTACTTCCTGCTCACCGGCGACCCGGTGCCCGGCGAGTGGACCGAGGAGCTCGCGGCGATCGCCGCCGACGACGGCTGGCGGCTGACCCACGAGCAGACCAAGGTCTACGCGATGCCCGACACGCTGACCAAGGAGTCCGGCCTGGCGCGGCTGCTCGAGGGCACCGACGACGAGCTCGTCGCCGCGGCGGGCGACTCCCTCCTCGACGAGGGCATGCTGCGCATGGCCCGGCACGCCCTCGTGCCGCAGGGCGCCTACCTCGCGTCCCACGGCTGGGACGGCGACGTCACCGAGGCGTCCGGCGTCCTGGCGGGCGAGGAGATCGCGACGTGGCTCCAGGGCCACCACCACTCGCGTCGTCCGTGAGCCGATGAGTTCCGCCGCGTCCGCCGGTCTACCCGTGCGGTGAGCCGTGCCAGGGCGGTGCCGGCGAGACGAGGGAGAAGCAGATGAGCACGGTGCTGATGATCGGGACCCGCAAGGGGCTGTGGATCGCGACGTCCGACGACGACCGCATGGACTGGTCGCTGACCGGGCCGCACCACGACATGGAGGAGGTCTACTCCTGCCTGGTCGACACCCGCGGGGACAGCCCACGGCTGTTCGCGGGCGCCTCGTCGTCGTGGCTGGGCGCCCGGGTGCGGTGGTCCGACGACCTCGGCGCGACGTGGCAGGAGGACCCGTCCGGCGGCCCGCGCTTCGAGGCCGGCCTCGGTACGTCGGTGGAGCGGGTCTGGCAGCTCGTCGCGGGCAGCGAGGACGGCGTCGTGTGGGCCGGCACCGAGCCGGGCGCGGTGTGGCGCTCGGTCGACCACGGTCGCACCTTCGCCCTCGAGGAGGGCCTGTGGAACCACCCGCACCGCCCGGGGTGGGGAGCCGGCTACGGCGGGCAGGCCTTCCACACGATCCTCCCGCACCCGACCGACCCGGCCTCGGTCACCGTGGCGATCTCCACCGGCGGCGTCTACCAGACCGCCGACGGGGGTGCCTCCTGGAACCCCCGCAACGAGGGGATCCGCGCCATCTTCCTGCCCGAGGGCCAGCAGTACCCCGAGTTCGGGCAGTGCGTGCACAAGGTCGCCCGGCACCCCTCGCGACCCGAGCGGCTCTTCCTGCAGAACCACGGCGGCGTCTACCGTTCCGACGACCACGCCGCCTCCTGGCAGCCGATCCACGACGGGCTCCCGGTCGACTTCGGCTTCCCGGTCGTCGTCGACCCCCACGACCCCGACGCCGTCTACGTCTTCCCGATCGGTGCCGGCGAGAGCCGCTACCCGCCCGAGGCCCGCGCGCGGGTGTGGCGCTCGCCCGACGCCGGGGCCACCTGGGAGGCCCTCGACGACGGCCTGCCCGACCACTTCTACGTCGGGGTCATGCGCGACGCGATGGTCGCCGACGACCACGACCCCGTCGGCCTCTACGTCGGTGCGCGCAACGGCGCCGTGTGGGCCTCGGCCGACCGCGGTGCCTCCTGGCGCCAGGTCGTCGCCAACCTCCCCGACGTGCTGGTCGTCCGCGCGGCGTCGTACTGAGCCGGGCCGAGGCCGGGCCCACGCGTTTTGGGGGTGCGTCTCCCCGGTTGGTAGCGTGACCCAGTTGCCGTACAACGGCCGCGGATCGAGAGTGCCCGGGAGAACAGGCCCCGGCGCGCCGCGCAGCGATCACAGACAAGAAGGAGCCGCATGTCCATCGGGACCGACGCAGCGACGAAGAAGAAGATCATCGCCGAGTACGCCACGACCGAGGGCGACACCGGCTCGCCCGAGGTGCAGATCGCGCTGCTCAGCCACCGCATCGCCCACCTCACCGACCACCTCAAGACGCACAAGCACGACCACCACAGCCGTCGTGGCCTGCTGCTGCTCGTCGGCCAGCGTCGTCGGCTGCTCAACTACCTCAAGAAGACCGACATCGAGCGTTACCGCTCGATCATCGAGCGCCTCGGTCTGCGCCGCTGACCTGTCGTCGGGATCCACCCTCGGGTGGGTCCCGACTACTGTTTCACCAGCACCCCACAGCTCGCACAACTGAAAAGACACCACTCACAGGAGCGATCCGCGCCCACCGTCAGGCCCGGTCCTCGGTAGTGATCTTCAGGAGCACGCACCTCGGTGTCGGCGTCCCTGCGGGTCTCGATCGAAGATCGGCCACCGTCCCCCGCACGATGCGAGGGCCAGGTGCGCGGGAGTCGCGGATCGCTACCGCGAACAGAGAGATCTAACGTGACAGAACCCGTCATCAGCGCCGTCGAGACCGTTCTCGACAACGGCAAGTTCGGCACCCGCACCGTCAAGTTCGAGACCGGGCTGCTGGCCCGACAGGCCGCCGGTTCGGTGACCGCCTACCTCGACGACGAGACGATGCTGCTCTCGGCCACCACGGCCGGCAAGCACCCCAAGGACCACTTCGACTTCTTCCCCCTGACGATCGACGTCGAGGAGCGGATGTACGCCGTGGGCCAGATCCCCGGCTCGTTCTTCCGCTCCGAGGGTCGCCCGGGCGAGGACGCCATCCTCACCTGCCGCCTCATCGACCGTCCGCTGCGCCCGACCTTCAAGAAGGGTCTGCGCAACGAGGTCCAGGTCGTCATCACCGTCATGGCGCTCGACCCCGACCAGCCCTACGACGTCCTGGCGATCAACGCCGCGTCCATGTCGACCCAGCTCTCCGGCCTGCCGTTCTCCGGCCCGGTCGGCGGCGTGCGCGTCGCCCTCATCGAGGGCCAGTGGGTCGCGTTCCCCAGCCACAGCCAGCTCGAGAACGCCGTCTTCGACATGGTCGTCGCCGGCCGCGTCACCGACTCGGGCGACGTCGCGATCATGATGGTCGAGGCCGAGGCCCCCGAGAACACCTACGAGCTCGTCGCCGGTGGCGCCACCGCGCCGTCGGAGGAGATCGTGGCCGGTGGCCTCGACGCCGCCAAGCCCTTCATCAAGCAGCTGTGCGACGCGCAGGCCGAGCTGGCCAAGCAGGCCGCCAAGCCCGTGCAGGAGTTCCCGGTCTTCCTCGACTACGAGGACGACGTCTACGACGCCGTCGCGGCCGCGGTCTCCACCCAGACCGCCGAGGCCCTGGCCATCGTCGGCAAGCAGGAGCGCGACGAGAAGCTCGACGACGTCAAGGCGTCGCTGCTCGAGCAGATCGGGGCCCAGTTCGAGGGTCGCGAGAAGGAGATCGGCGCCGCGTTCAAGTCGGTCACCAAGCAGCTCATGCGCGAGCGCGTGCTGCGCGACAAGGTCCGCATGGACGGCCGCGGCCTGGCCGACATCCGCGAGCTGCACGCCGAGGTCGGCGTCATCCCGCGCGTGCACGGCTCCGCGTTGTTCGAGCGCGGCGAGACCCAGATCCTGGGCGTCACCACGCTCAACATGCTCAAGCTCGAGCAGCAGCTCGACACCCTGAGCCCCGAGAAGCACCGCCGCTACATGCACAAGTACGTCTTCCCGCCGTTCTCCACCGGCGAGACCGGTCGTGTGGGCTCGCCCAAGCGCCGCGAGGTCGGCCACGGTGCGCTCGCGCGCCGCGCGCTGCTCCCCGTGCTGCCCGACCGCGAGACGTTCCCCTACGCGATCCGCCAGCTCTCCGAGGCCATGGGCTCCAACGGCTCGACCTCGATGGGCTCGGTCTGCGCCTCGACCCTGTCGCTGCTGCAGGCCGGTGTGCCCCTCAAGGCGTCGGTCGCCGGCATCGCGATGGGCCTCATCTCCGGCGAGGTCGACGGCGAGACGCAGTACGTCGCGCTGACCGACATCCTCGGCGCCGAGGACGCCATGGGCGACATGGACTTCAAGGTCGCCGGCACCCGCGAGTTCGTCACCGCGCTGCAGCTCGACACCAAGCTCGACGGCATCCCCGCCGAGGTCCTCGCTGCGGCCCTGACCCAGGCGCGCGACGCCCGCCTGGCGATCCTCGACGTGATGGCCGAGGCCATCGACGCCCCCGACGAGATGTCGGTGCACGCGCCGCGCATCATCACGGTCAAGGTGCCCGTCGACAAGATCGGCGAGGTCATCGGCCCGAAGGGCAAGATCATCAACCAGATCCAGGACGACACGGGCGCGACCCTGTCGATCGAGGACGACGGCACGGTCTACATCGGGGCGACCAACGGCGAGGCGGCCGAGGCCGCGCGCGCCGCGGTCAACGCGATCGCCAACCCGATGATGCCCGAGGTCGGCGAGCGCTACCTCGGCACCATCGTCAAGACGACCAACTTCGGTGCGTTCGTCTCGCTGATGCCGGGCAAGGACGGCCTGCTCCACATCACCAAGCTCCGCAGCCTGGTGGGTGGCAAGCGCGTCGAGAACGTCGAGGACGTCGTCTCGGTCGGCCAGAAGATCCAGGTCGAGATCGCCGAGGTCGACGACCGCGGCAAGCTCTCGCTGATCCCCGTCGTCGAGGACGCCGAGGCCCCGGCCGACGCCGAGGTCGACGCCGAGGACTGATCCACCCCCGCTGACCCGTCGTACACGTACGACGGGTCAGCGCCTTTTTCAGGGCCGTGCCAGGCTCGAGGAGAGATGACCACCATGCAGAGATCCGGGACGACCCGCACGCTGTCCACGCTGCGCGACAGCGGGGGAGCAGTGACCTCACGGGTGCGGCGCACGGTGCTGCCCAGCGGGCTGCGGATCGTGACCGAGCAGATGGCCGGCGCCCGCTCGGCGACGATCGGGGTGTGGGTCGACGTCGGCTCGCGCGACGAGACCACCCGCCTGCACGGCTGCTCCCACTTCCTCGAGCACCTGCTCTTCAAGGGCACCCGTGAGCGCTCGGCCCTCGACATCTCGGTGGCCCTCGACGCGGTCGGTGGCGAGTTCAACGCCTTCACCGCCAAGGAGTACACCTGCTTCCACGCCCGCGTGCTCGACGAGGACCTCCCGCTGGCCATCGACGTCCTGGGCGACATGGTCACCTCGTCGGTCATCACCGACGAGGACGTCGAGGCCGAGCGCGAGGTGATCCTCGACGAGATCGCCATGCACGACGACGACCCCGACGACGTGGTGCACACCCTGTTCGCCGAGCAGGCCTGGGGTGCGACGTCGCCGCTGGGTCGCTCGATCGCCGGCACGGCAGAGTCGATCACCGCGCTCGACCGGGCCCGGATCTGGCGCTTCTACCAGCGCCACTACCGCCCCGAGCACATGGTCGTCTCGGTCGCCGGCAACCTCGACCACGCCGCCGTCGTACGGCACGTGCGTCGCGCCTTCGGCCGCGGCGACTGGCTCAGCGGCGACGCCGAGCCCGTCGGGCCGCGCCGCGGCGGGCGCCGGGTCAGGGTGCGTCCCGGCGAGGTCGAGACCACCCGCCCGTTCGAGCAGGTCAACGTCGTGCTCGGCATGGAGGCCTTCGGTCGTGAGGACGACCGCCGCTTCGCCCTCGGCGTGCTCAACACCGCCCTGGGCGGCGGCACGTCGTCCCGGCTGTTCCAGGAGATCCGCGAGCGCCGCGGCCTGGCCTACTCGGTCTACTCCTTCACCTCCCACTACGCCGACTCCGGCGTGGTCGGGGTGGCCGTCGGCTGCCTGCCGGCCAAGCTCGACGAGGTGCTGACCACCGTGCGCCTCGAGCTCTCGCGCGTGGCGGCCCACGGCATCACCGACGACGAGCTGGTGCGGGGCAAGGGTCAGCTGCGCGGCGGGCTGGTCCTCGGGCTCGAGGACTCAGCGTCGCGGATGATCCGCCTGGGCAAGGCCGAGCTGGTCCACGACGAGCTGCTCGAGATCGACGAGGTGATGGCCCGCATCGACGCCGTCACCCTCGACGAGGTCCGCGACGTCGCGGCCGAGGTGTTCTCCCGCAAGGAGATCCTCGCCGTCGTCGGCCCCCACTGACGATAGTCGTGGACCTTCTGCACCGGCGTACGTCGTGTGCAGAACGTCCACGACTATCGTGGTGGGTCAGCGGCGACCGATGATGCCGACGACCGCCGGTGACTTGTTGTCGATGACCGAGACCCGGAAGCCACCGCCGCTGAGCGCGGCGGAGGCGCCCTTGACGATGCGCGGCACGTCCTCGGGGATCTTGGTCTCGAAGAACAGGTGCACCGCGCCACCGGGCACGACCCGCTCGTGCAGCAGTGCGATCTCGTCGGCGCACTCGCGCACCCAGAACAGGTTGACGTTGAAGGCGAAGACCTTCGTCAGCCGCTTGACCGGCACGCGCAGCGTCGCCAGGTCGATCTGCCGGACGGTGAGCCGCCCGGCCTTGATCGCGTCGGCGTTGCGGCGCTTGGTGCGGTCGACGCCCGACTCCGAACGGTCGATGGCGAACAGCTTGCCGGTCTCGAGCCGGGAGCAGATCAGCTCGGCGGCCGCACCTGCACCGCAGCCGATCTCGAGCACGTGGTCGGCGGGCTGGGGGTCCATGAAGTCCACCGCCCAGCGGATCCGGGCCGGAATCTGTTGCGCCACCATGCGTCCACCCTGCCAGAACCGGGGCCGGCATTCACTCACCGCCACATAAGGTGCCGTGGTGGACCAGATCACAGTGGGCGTCCTGGGGGCGCACGGCAAGGTCGGATCGGCGGTGTGCCGGGCGGTCAGCGAGGCGCACGACCTCGCGCTGGTGGCCGAGGTCGACCAGGGCGACGACCCCCGCAGCGTCGTCGAGGCGGGCGCCGCCGTCGTCGTCGACTTCACCCACCCCGACGTGGTGATGGACCACCTGGCCCTGTGCGTCGAGCACGGCATCGACGCGGTCGTGGGCACCACCGGGTTCGACGAGGCCCGGCTGGCCCGGCTGCGCGAGCAGCTCGGCGACCAGCCGCGCAGCGGCGTCCTGGTCGCCCCCAACTTCTCCATCGGCGCGATCTTGATGATGCGGTTCGCCGCCCTCGCCGCGCCGCACTTCGAGTCGGTCGAGATCATCGAGCTCCACCACCCCGACAAGGCCGACGCGCCCTCCGGGACCGCCCGTCGTACGGCGGAGCTCGTCGCCGCGGCCCGGCGCGGGGCCGGCGTCCCCGCGGCGCCCGACGCGACCTCCACGGCCCTGCCGGGCGCCCGTGGGGCCGACGTCGACGGCGTCCCGGTGCACTCGGTCCGCCTACGCGGCCTGGTCGCGCACCAGGAGGTCGTCCTGGGCGGGCCGGGGGAGACCCTCACCCTGCGCCACGACTCGCTCGACCGCTCCTCCTTCGCCCCCGGGGTCCTGGCCGCGGTGCGCGCGATCGGCGGCCGGCCGGGGCTCACGGTCGGCCTGGAGCACCTCCTCGACCTCGGAGGCTGACCGACCGAGGGCGCGCTGCGGGCCGAGATCCCGACACGGTGTTGCACAAACCTGCGCTGCACAGAAGTGCAGGGCCGACATCGTCGACCCGCGGCCGGTGTCTGCGGAAGGCTTCCGCACACGGCGTCCGGCTCCGGGCGCTGCCGTTTTCCGAGAGGGTTCTCCATGCGCACATCTCTGGGTCTCGCCGCGGCGTCGGTCCTGGTCCTCGGCACGCTCGGTGTCCAGGTCGCCCCCGCGACGAGCGCCGTGGCGGGCAGCGGCACCGGCCGCACCGCCAGCTCCGCGGTCACCACGAAGGCTCCCGCCCGACCCACCGTCGACCAGGTCGCCGCCCGCGCCCTGCGGGCCCTGGCGACCCACCCCGTCGCCGCCCGCGCGAGCGTCGAGCAGGAGTTCACGCCCACCGCGACGGCGACCGACGCCGACGGCACCACCCACGTCCGGCTCCAGCGCACCTACCGCGGCCTGCCGGTCCTGGGCGGTGACCTCGTCGTGCACCAGGCGTCCAACGCCTCGCTCGAGGGCGTGAGCCAGACCCTCGCCGCGCCGCTGAGCCTCTCGGCCGAGCCCGCGCTGGCCGCCACCCGCGCCCTCGCCCGCGCCCTGGCCCCCGCCCGCGCCACCCGCAGCATCGACCACCTGCGCGCCGCCCAGCAGGCCCCCCGCCTGGTCGTCGACGCGCTCGGCGCGACCCCGCGGCTCGCGTGGGAGGTCCAGACCCGCGGCCGGCAGGCCGACGGCACCCCCAGCCGCCTGGCGACGTACGTCGACGCCCGCACGGGCACGGTGCTCCGCCGGATCGAGTCGATCCACACCGCCGACGGTCAGGGCACCTCGCTCTACAGCGGCACGGTGCCGCTCTCGGTGACCCTCAGCGGCTCGTCCTACACGCTCACCGACGCCGCCCACGGCAACGCCAAGACGACCGACATGCAGAACAAGCAGGACAGCACGGTCTGCCAGCTGTTCGGCAGCTGCACCAACGGCGTGGCCTACACCAGCGCCGACAACCTGTTCGGCACCGGTTCCAACGCCAACCGCGAGACCGCCGCGGTCGACGCCCACTACGGCGGCGCGATGACGTTCGACTACTACAAGAACGTCTTGGGCCGCAACGGCATCTTCGGCAACGGCGTCGGGGCGCCCAGCCGCGTCCACTACGGCCGCAACTACGTCAACGCCTTCTGGGACGGCGCCAAGATGACCTACGGCGACGGCGACGGCAAGTCCTACGGTCCGCTCGTCTCCCTCGACGTCGCGGGTCACGAGATGTCGCACGGCGTCACCGAGAACACCGCCAACCTGACCTACTCCGGTGAGTCCGGCGGCCTCAACGAGGCGACCTCCGACATCTTCGGGACCATGGTCGAGTTCTACGCCAACAACCCCAACGACCCGGGCGACTACTACATCGGTGAGGAGTTCGACCTGGCCAAGGGCGTCGGCTTCCGGCGGATGGACAACCCGATCTCCGACGGGTCCTCGCCCAACTGCTACAGCACCAACACCAAGAACCTCGACGTCCACTACTCCTCGGGCGTGGCCAACCACTTCTTCTACCTGCTGGCCGAGGGTTCGGGCACCAAGACCATCGGCGGCAAGGTCCACAGCTCGACGACCTGCAACGGCTCCACGATCGCGGGCATCGGCCGCGACGCGGCCCAGAAGATCTGGTTCCGGGCGTTGACGACCTACTTCACGTCCGGCACCACCTACGCCCAGGCCCGCACCGGCACGATCAGCGCCGCGCGTGACCTGTTCGGGGCCGGCAGCACCCAGGAGGCCACCGTCGCGGCCGCGTGGAGCGCCGTCAGCGTCAACTGACCCCCCACCCTGATCGGGAAGGCCCGTGCCGGACGGAACCGGCGCGGGCCTTCCTGTGTCTGATTCGTCCCGGACGGATCGGCTCGAGCCGCGGCCCGCGTCGCTTCTGCCTGCTGCCGCCGGTCTGGTGCGGCGTGCCTGACCGGCTCGGCGGCCGATCCGCCGTGACGTGCGCCGTGTGGTCGCCTCGTGGTGTGGCCCGGGCGCCTCGGTGTGGTCGGGTCCCGGACGGATCGGCTCGAGCCGCG
>NZ_VIYJ01000007.1 GCF_008087085.1 Nocardioides rubriscoriae
TGCTGCCGCCGGTCTGGTGCGGCGTGCCTGACCGGCTCGGCGGCCGATCCGCCGTGACGTGCGCCGTGTGGTCGCCTCGTGGTGTGGCCCGGGCGCCTCGGTGTGGTCGGGTCCCGGACGGATCGGCTCGAGCCGCGGCCCGCGTCGCTTCTGCCTGCTGCCGCCGGTCTGGTGCGGCGTGCCTGACCGGCTCGGCGGCCGATCCGCCGTGACGTGCGCCGTGTGGTCGCCTCGTGGTGTGGCCCGGGCGCCTCGGTGTGGTCGGGTCCCGGACGGATCGGCCTCGCGGCAGCCTCCCGCCCCCACGGTGGTCGAGGAGGTTGGCCTGGCAACCGTCTCGAGACCCTCCGACCGCAGGGTCAGGTCGTCCCGTGGTCGGGTCAGGTCAGAGCAGCCTGACCAGCGCCGCGCACAGGGCGGCGCCGAAGACCACGACCAGGAACGGCGTGCGCGCCAGCAGCAGCACCACCGCGACCGCGAGACCCAGGGCGCGCGCGTCAAGCACCAGTCGGCCGTCGTCGGTCGCGACGACCTGCACCGCGACCAGGGCCGCCAGCAGGGCCACCGGGACCAGGTCGGCGACCCGGGCGACCAGGGGACGGTCGAGCACCCGGGCGGGGACCGACAGCCCGGCCAGCTTGAGCAGGTAGCACCCCGCACCGGCGGCGAGGATCGCGACCCAGGTCACGTCGTGGGCTCCCCGGCGCCCGCCAGCACGCCGGCCAGCAGCGCCACGCCCGCGGCGGCCAGCACCGGGACCCCGGCGGCGGTCAGCGGCACCGCGCCGAGCGCGACCCCCGCCGCCGCGACCGCGACCCACCGGTGCAGCGGACGGTCCAGGCGCGGCCACAGCAGCGCGAGGAACGCCGCGCCCACGGCGGCGTCGAGGCCGAGGGCGCGGGGGTCGCCGATGCTCCGGCCGGCGACGGCGCCCGCGAGGGTGGCGAGGTTCCAGAGCGCGAAGATCGACCCACCGGTCACGAGGAACCCGACCCGGGCCGCCGCCGTCGAGTCGCGGGTCACGGCCATCGCGGTCGACTCGTCGATGAGCAGGTGCGCGGCCGCGGCCCGCCGGCGGCCCCGCCACGCCAGCAGGGGAGCCAGGCGCAGCCCGTAGAGGGTGTTGCGGGTGCCGAGGAGCAGCGCGGTCGCAGCGCCCGCCCACGGAGTGCCGCCGGAGGCCAGGACGCCCACCAGGGCGAACTGCGAGGCGCCGGTGAACATCAGCAGGGACAGGGCGCAGGTCTGCAGCACGTCGAGACCGGAGGTCGTGCTCACCGCGCCGAAGGACAGCCCGTAGGCACCGGTCGCGACCCCGACGCCGAGGCTGTCGCGAACGATCGCGCGCCGGTCGTCGCTCACCGCGGGGCCGCGCTAGACGAGCGCGGTGTGGAGGCGCACCTGCTTGACGGTGGCGCCGCTGCCGTCGAGGTCGAGCTCGCGGTGGGCCGAGTCGGCGGCCCAGCCGGCGCCGACGAGGAACGCGCGCCGGGTGTCGTCGGTGGCGATCGCCCAGGTCACGGCGCGGGTGAACCGGTCGGCCTGCAGGGTCTCGGCCGCGGCCTGCAGCAGCCGGCTGCCGTGACCCTTGCCCTGCTCGCCGGGGGAGACGACCAGATCGGCCAGCTCGCCGTCGGCGACGGGGTCGCAGTCGGGGTCGGTGGCCGGGGTGGTGACCGCGAAGCCCACCACCCGGTTGCGCTCGAGGGCCACCAGGACCCGGTTGCGCGCGTCGTTGGAGCGGGCCAGCGAGGCCCGCCACGCCTCGGCGATCGGGGCCGGGTCGTCGGGCAGCGCACCGGCCGGCAGCACGTCGGCGTACTGCGCGCCCCAGGCCGCCACCTGGACGGCGGCGACGGCCTCGGCGTCGTCGGCCCAGGCCACGCGCACGGAGACGTCGGCGGTGGGTCCGTTGCTCATGGCCCGATCATCGCAGCCGTGGGGGCGCCGCCTATGTTGGGTGCCATGGAGTTCCGCAACCTCGGCGCAAGTGGCCTGCGCGTCTCGGCCATCTCGTACGGCAACTGGCTCACCCACGGCTCTCAGGTCGAGGAGGACGCCGCCCTCGCATGCGTGCGCCAGGCGCTGGAGGAGGGCATCACCACCTTCGACACCGCCGACGTCTACGCCAACACCGCGGCCGAGACGGTCCTCGGCACCGCCCTGAAGGGCGAGCGTCGCGCGGGCCTGGAGATCTTCACCAAGGTCTTCTGGCCGACCGGCCCCGGCGCCCACAACGACCACGGCCTGTCGCGCAAGCACATCATGGAGTCGATCGACGGCTCGCTGCAGCGGCTGCAGACCGACTACGTCGACCTCTACCAGGCCCACCGCTACGACCACGAGACCCCGCTCGAGGAGACGATGCTGGCCTTCGCCGACGTGGTGCGCGCCGGAAAGGCCCTCTACATCGGCGTCTCCGAGTGGCGTGCCGAGGAGATCCGCGCTGCTGCCGAGCTCGCGCGCGAGCTGCACGTGCCGCTGGTGTCCAACCAGCCGCAGTACAACATGTTGTGGCGCGTCATCGAGTCCGAGGTCGTCGCGACCTGCGAGGAGCTCGGCATCGGCCAGGTCGTCTGGTCGCCGATCGCGCAGGGCGTGCTCACCGGCAAGTACAAGCCGGGCGCCGAGCTGCCCGCGGGCTCGCGGGCGACCGACGAGAAGGGCGGCGCCGACATGATCTCGCGCTGGCTCAAGGACGACGTGCTCGAGCGCGTCCAGCGCCTGCAGCCGATCGCCGACGACGCCGGCCTGTCGATGGCCCAGCTCGCCGTGGCCTGGACCCTCAACAACCCCAACGTGTCCTCGGCCATCGTCGGAGCCTCGCGCCCCGAGCAGGTCACCGACAACGTCAAGGCCGCCGGCATCACGCTCGACGCCGACGTGCTCACCGCCATCGACGAGGTCGTCGGTGACGTCGTCGAGCGCGACGCGGCCAAGACGCAGTCGCCGCGGCGCTCGGAGATGTTCGGCTGAGCCGGTGCTCGACGTTGCGGGAGTCCCACCGCGTCAGCGGTGAGGCTCCCGCCGCCGCTCAGCGGTAGTGAGCGGGCAGCTCCTCGCCGATCTTGACCTTGGCCTTGGGCACCCGCATGAACTTCATCTGCATCGCCCGCGTCAGCGCGTAGTAGGTGGTGCCCTTGAGCGGCTCGTCGGGGAACCGCTCGGCCAGCTGCTTGCGCAGGCGGAACCGCAGGATCACCAGGTCGATGATGAGCACCAGGAACAGCGGGACGACCAGCGGGGAGTAGAGGATCGCCACGAACATCAGCGGGATGACGATCTCGGAGAACCCGAACCGGGCGTCGACGAAGTCGCGGATGAAGCGGCGTACGGGGCCCTTGTCGCGGGCGAGCATGTAGCGCTCGTCGCCGTCCTTCATGCCCTGCCGGATGCGCTGGCTGGACTCGCCCTTGGCCTGGCGCTGACGCGCCAGCTGCTCCTTGCGGGTGCGCGGCACCTTGGCGCGCTCGCGGGCCGCGGCCTCGGCCTCCTTGCGGGTGGGGGTCGGGCGACCCTTCCCGTCAGGCTTGGCGAGGGTGACGGGCTCGGACTCCGGGGACTTGGCACGACGCAGCTTCATGGCTCTCTCAGCCTACCCGGCGGCCGAGGCGCGAGCCCGCCGCGGCCCGTGCCGATCTTGTGATCGCGGCATAGGGTGCACCCATGAGCATGATGAAGCGGATGAGCATGATCTTCCGGGCCAAGGCCAACAAGGCGCTCGACGCCGCCGAGGACCCCCGCGAGACGCTCGACTACAGCTACCAGCGACAGCTCGAGCTGCTCTCGAAGGTCCGCCGCGGCGTCGCCGACGTGGCCACCAGCCGCAAGCGCGTCGAGCTCCAGGTCACCCAGCTCGAGCAGCAGGCCGCCAAGCTGCAGACCCAGGCCGAGAAGGCCCTGCAGATGGACCGTGAGGACCTCGCCCGCGAGGCGCTGACCCGCAAGTCGGGGCTCTCCCAGCAGATTGCCGACCTGCAGGCCCAGCACGCCCAGCTCCAGGGCGAGGAGGAGAAGCTCGTCCTGGCCCAGCAGCGGCTGCAGGCCAAGGTCGAGGCCTTCCGCACCCGCAAGGAGACGATCAAGGCGACCTACACCGCCGCCGAGGCCCAGACCCGCATCAACGAGGCCGTCTCCGGCATCGGCGAGGAGATGGGCGACGTCGGCCTGGCCATCCAGCGCGCCGAGGACAAGACCGCGACCATGCAGGCCCGCGCGGGCGCCATCGACGAGCTGATCTCGTCGGGAGCCCTCGACGACGTGACCAACCCCGGCGGCAGCGACGACATCTCGCGCGAGCTCGACTCGCTGAGCCACCAGTCCGACGTCGAGCTCGAGCTCGCCCGCCTCAAGGGCCTGTCCGCCCCCCAGGCGCCCGGCCAGCTCGGTACCGCCGACCCGCTGTCGAAGCAGGCCGAGGGAGACGCGCGATGACGCACGACGACCACACCCTGATCGTCCGCATCCTCGGCGAGGGTCAGTACGACGTCGCCGGGTCGGCGATCGACCGGCTCAACGAGCTCGACGCGGCCGTCGAGGCGGCCATCGCGGCCGACGACGAGGCGGCGTTCCGCCCCGCCCTGCACGCGCTGCTCGAGGGCGTGCGCACCATCGGCGTCCCGCACGCGATCGACGCCATCGACGAGTCCGACCTGATCCTGCCCGACGGTGACGCCACCCTCGAGGAGGTCCGCGACCTGCTCGCCGACGACGGGCTGATCCCCGGCTAGGTCCCGTGGGACAGACTCGGACCATGGCGAGGACGAGGTTCATCGGTGACGCCGGGCTGACCGCCCGGATGACCCTGGTCATGTTCCTGCTCGGCGCCCTGTTCGTCGGGCTGGTCGTGGTGCTCGCCGGCGTGATCGGCGGGACGATCGGCACCCTGGTCGGGGTCGGCGCCATCGGCTACGCCGTCTACCAGTGGTCCAGCAGCGACAAGATCGCGATGCGCGCGATGCGGGCCCGTGAGGTCACCTCGCAGGAGGCCCCCGAGCTGCACGGCATGGTCGACCGGTTGTGCGCCCTGGCCGACATGCCCAAGCCGCGCGTCGGCGTCGCCGACACCCCGGTGCCCAACGCGTTCGCGACCGGGCGCTCGCCCGACCGGGCCGTCGTGTGCGTCACCACCGGCATTCTGCAGCTGCTCAGCGCCGAGGAGCTCGAGGCCGTGCTGGCCCACGAGCTCTCCCACGTCGCCCACCGCGACGTGCTGGTGATGACGGTCGCCTCGTCGGCCGGCATCGCCGCCGGCACGCTCACCCAGGGCGCGCAGTACGGCGGCCTCGGGTTCTTCGGGGGGAGCCGTCGCGACAGCAACGGCCCGCCGACCTGGATCGTCGTGCTGGTCGTCAGCCTGGTCGTCTACGCCGTCAGCTTCGTGCTGCTGCGCCTGCTGTCGCGCTACCGCGAGCTGTCGGCCGACCGGGCCGGTGCCTACCTGACCCTCAAGCCCGCCGCGCTGGCCTCGGCCCTGCGCAAGATCGACGCCGGGGTGCAGGCCACTCCCCAGCGCGACCTGCGCCAGGTCAGCGCCGGCAGCGCCCTGTGCATCAGCCCGATCAGCCTGAAGGGCCTGTCCTCGACCCACCCGCCGCTGCAGCAGCGCCTCGAGCAGCTCGCCCGGATCCAGACCGAGCTCGACCGGCCGCGCTGATGGGCTTCCTCGACTCGATCCTCGGACGCACCAAGCCGCCGCAGGCCGACCTCGACGCGCTCTTCCAGGTGCCCTCGGCGGCGATCACCCTGCAGGCCTCGCTCGGCCTGGTCCCCACCGGCGACGGCGCGGTCTGCTACCGCGGGGCGGCCGGTCCTGCGTTCGCCGACGCCCAGCAGGGCGTCCTGGACCTGCTGGCGGCCGCCACCGACGCGGGGGTCCGGGTCACCACCGACGGCTTCGGCTTCACCTGGCTCGAGATCGACCACCCGCCGTACGACGCCGCGGGCGGCGACCTCGGCAGCCTGTGCACCGACCTGCACGCGGTCAACACCACGCTCGAGGGCGCCGGCTTCGGCCCGGCGCTGCTGTGCTCGCTGGTCCCGTTCGTCGATTCCAGCGGCCGCCGGGTCGGGTTGGTCTACCTCTACAAGCAGGGCACCTTCTACCCGTTCGCGCCCCTGCCCGGAGGCGAGCAGCGGCGCGACGACCTCCTCGAGATCGAGGTCCGCGACGCCCTCGGCGCCGAGCTGCCGGTCGAGCACGACCCCGCCCGGTGGCTGGCGATCTGGGGCGCACCCGGCCTCGGCTGAGACGGGTTCGCGTCCGCGGGCAACCTCGAGCACCCCCGACGACGTGTCATCTCCATGAGACCCGACCAGACCGCGGACTTCGAGGAGTTCGTGGCCGCCTCGGCCCGCAGCCTGCGACGCACGGCCTTCCTGCTGTGCGGCGACTGGCAGCGCGCCGAGGACGCCACCCAGGACGCCCTCGTCAAGCTCTACGTCGCCTGGCCCCGCATCCGTCGCCGCGGCGCGGCCACCGCCTACGCCCACCGGGCGGTGACGACCGCCGTCGTCGACCAGGCCCGGCGGCCCTGGCGCCGCGAGGTCTCGACACTGACCCTCCCCGAGGGCCGGCGCGAGCGCTCGGTCGACCCGGTGGCGTCCACCGAGCGACGCCTGGCCGTGCTGGCCGCCCTCGAGGAGCTGCCCGACCGTCGCCGCGCCTGCGTGGTGCTGCGCTACTTCGCCGACCTCTCGGTCGCCGACACCGCCGTGGCCCTCGGCATCGACGGCGGGACCGTCAAGAGCCAGACCGCCCGGGCCCTCGACCAGCTGCGGGTGTCGCTGGCCGGCACCGGGCTCGACCTCGCGATGGAGGACCTGTGACCAACGACCGGATCACCGACCTGCTCGACGAGCTCGGCGACGACACGGGTCGCCCGCTCGGCTTCACCGCCACCGACATCACCGCCCGCGGCCGCGCCGTACGCCGCCGCCGACGTACGGCGGCCGGTGCGGTCGCCGCGGCCCTGGCCACCGCTGCGGCGGTCGCGCTGCTGGTGGTCACGCCCGGCGGATCCTACGACGACGTCGCCCCCGCCGGGCGCGACCCGCTGGTCACCGACCCGGTCACCCCTGACCCCCCGTCCCCGACCTACGTCCCCCCCACGCCGGGCGTCGGCTGGACGGGGGACAACACGCCGATGACCGCCCAGGACGCTGCGATCACCTCGCTGTGCCAGGGCGTCGAGCCGGCGCTCCAGGGGTGGCGCTTCGACGCCCAGCTCACCGACGACCGGGGGACGACCGCGACCTTCGTGTCCGACGACCACACGCAGTGGCGCACGTGCACCCTGGGCGCGCCGGTCAACGAGGTGAGCGACGCCCGGCCGCTCGACACCAGCCCGCCCCCCGACCCGTGGGAGACCCCCGACCCCGGCATCGGGTTCGCGTCGCTGTGCCCCAAGGACGTCGCACCCGCGTGCGACCGCCGACTCTACGCCGCGACCTTCCCGCTGCGCTCCGGCGTCGCCGACGTCTCGGTCCGGACGCCGCGAGGCGCGCAGGCCGCGGTCGCCGTGGGCGTCGCGACGTACGTCGTCCGCTTCGTCGAGGCCGGGGTCGCGAGCGCGACGCCACCCGTGGTGGCGACCCTGCGCGACGCCTCCGGGTCCGTGGTGCTGACCTACGACTACAACGAGCTGTTGCGATAGGGCTCCTGAGCCCGCGGCAGTCGGTATTGTCGGGTGTGATGAGCACCTCGGAGGACCGCCGCCGGGTCCGCAGCATCGAGCACTACGACGTGCTGCCGCACCCGCCGCGAGCCGATCTCCAGGCGATCGTCGAGCTCGCGGCCAAGGTCTGCGGCACCCCCATGGCGACCATCAACCTGATCACCGACACCGAGCAGCACCAGGTCGCGGCCTACGGCTTCGACGCCGCGATCTGCAGCCGCGAGGACTCCATGTGCGCGGCCGTGCTCGACGAGGACACGCCGATCGTCGTGGCCGACGCCCGCCTCGACCCCCGCTTCCAGGACAACCCGTTCGTCACCGGCGTGATCGGCAACGTCCGCTTCTACGCCTCCCACAAGCTGACCGCGCTCGACGGGGTCGTCATCGGGACGCTCTGCGTCTTCGACGAGCAGACCCGCGAGCTCGACGAGTCGCAGGTCGACGCCCTGCGCACCCTGGCCGAGCGCGTCGTCGACGTGCTCGAGCTGTCCCTGCGCAGCCGCGAGCTGGCGGCGTCCAACGAGCGGCTGGCCGGCTTCGCCCGACGCGTCAGCCACGACCTCAAGACCCCGCTCTCGGGCGTCACGATGTCGCTGGAGCTGCTGCGCGACGAGCTCGTGGGCTTCTCGCAGGACGCCGACTGGCTGCTCGACCGGGCGATGAGCAGCTCGGAGCGGATGGCGGCGTTGATCGACGAGGTGCTGTCCTACGCCCGCGTCGGGGGGGTCATGGGCGACTCACCGGTCGCGCTCGACACCGTGCTGGCCGAGGTCCTCGACGACCTCACGCAGCCCCTGGAGGGCGTCGAGGTGGTGGCGGGGCCGCTCCCGGTGGTGCGTGGTGACGCCGTCCAGCTGCGGTCGGTGCTGCAGAACCTCCTCGACAACGCCGCCAAGTACCGCCACCCCGACCGCCCGCTCACCATCGCTGTCAGCGCCGCGGAGCACGACGGGGGCAGCAGGATCTCGATCGCCGACAACGGGATCGGCATCCCCGAGGACGACCACGACCGCGTCTTCACGCCCCGGGTGCGCCTGGTCGACGACGACCGCGGCTCCGGCATCGGTCTCGACACGGTGCGTCGCGTGGTCCAGGCCCACGGCGGGAACGTCGGCATCACCGACACCCCGGGGGGCGGCACCACCGTCTGGCTCGAGCTGCCGACCTGACGAGGCGGTCGCCGTCCGGCTCAGTCCAGGCAGAACTCGTTGCCCTCGGGGTCGGCCATCACGATGAAGCCGTGGCTGAGCGGCGGCTCGGGCTCGTGGCGCTGCAGCCGCGTGCCGCCCCGTGCGACCAACCGCTCGCACTCCTGCTCGAGCGCCGTCATCCGCGCGTCGCCCTCGAGGCCGGGCGCGGCCCTCACATCGAGGTGCAGGCGGTTCTTGGCGCTCTTGCCCTCCGGCACCTGCTGGAAGAACAGTCGCGGCCCCCGGCGGTCCGGGTCGTGGCAAGCCGAGCGGGTGTTGCGCGCCTCGGGCGGCACGCCGAACGCGTCGAGCGCCGCGTCCCAGGTGTCGTAGCCCGGCGGCGGCGGGTCGGCCTGGTAGCCGAGCACGTCGCACCAGAACCCCATCAGGGCGGCCGGGTCGGCGCAGTCGACGGTCACCTGGATCTCGCGGGTCATCCTCGGGTCCTTCCGGTCGTGGGCTGGTGGGCGTGGAGGTCGCGCAGCAGGCACACCTCGGCGAGGTGGTGGACGACCTCGCGGTTGACGTGCAGGACCAGCGTGGCGTACGACCGGTCCGACCACGGACCCTCTGCCGCGCCGACGGGGCGCTCGAGGCCCTCCTCGCCGAGCGCCGTGACGCCGACCGTCCAGGCGGCGTACTCGCGGTCGAGCTGGTCGAGCGCACCGGCGGCGGTCGTGGCGTAGGGGAACGTCCGGTAGTCGGCGGGCGCACCGCCGAAGTGCGAGGCGTTGCGCGCCGCCAGCACCCCCACGACCACGTGCGCCAGTCGCCAGGCGATGGTGGTGACCGGGGGCGGGTCCGGCTGGGGATCGACGAAGTCGATGGTCGTCGGGTGGTCCGGGTCGGTGCCGGGCCGCAGGTTCCAGGCGCCGGGGACCGGCTCCCAGAGGTACTCCGCGTCGGTGAGCCCGTCGAGGCGGGGGCGTACCTGGTGGTCCCAGTGGAAGGTCAGCTGCTCGCGCAGCAGGTCGTTGACGGTCATGCTCCGACCCTGCCAGCAATGGCGGACCGTTCCGGTCCGCTATCCGTGGCACCATCGTCGCCATGGCCGACGGGACCACCCAGCGCGTGCTGCGCCTGCTCTCGCTGCTGCAGCAGCGGCGGGTGTGGACCGGCCCCGAGCTGGCCGCCGAGCTCCAGGTCACCGACCGGTGCGTACGCCGCGACGTGGGCCGGTTGCGTGACCTCGGCTACCCGGTGCTCGCCAGCCAGGGCGTCGGCGGTGGCTACCAGCTGGGCGCGGGGGCGGCGCTGCCGCCGCTGCTGCTCGACGACGACGAGGCGATCGCCACCGCCGTCTCCCTCCGACTGGCCGCCGGCGGCACCGTGACCGGTGCGGGCGAGGCGGCCCTGCGCACGCTGGCCAAGCTCGACCAGGTGATGCCCCCACGGCTGCGTGCCGAGGTGCGCGCGCTGCACGAGGCCACCGACACCCTCGCCGGCGGCGCGACCACGGTCGAGGGGGAGGTGCTGATGGTCCTGGCCCGGGCGTGCCGCGACACGGTCCGGGTGCGCTTCGCCTACGCCGACCGCGCCGACGTGCGCAGCGAGCGGCAGGCCGAGCCGGTGCGCCTGGTCGCCACCGGGCGCCGCTGGTACCTGCTGGCCCACGACCTCGACCGCGACGACTGGCGCACCTACCGCCTCGACCGGATGCACGACGTGCGCCCGACGACCTGGCGGTTCCGGCCGCGCGAGGCACCCGACGCGGCGGCCTACGTCCAGCGGTCGGTGACCGCCTCGCCCTACCGCCACGTCGCCGTGGCCCGGGTGCACGACACGGTCGCGGTGGTCCGGGAGAAGGTGCCGCCCGGTGTCGGCGTCGTCGACGAGGACCCGGGCGGTGATCCCGGCTGGTGCCTGCTCACGGTGGGCGGCGACGACCTCGGCTGGCTGGTGCTGCACCTCGCCGTGCTCGGCCCCGACATCGAGGTGCTCGAGCCGGACGTGCTGCGTGACGCCGCGGCGGCGATGGCGCACCGGTTGGCGGCGATGGCGGCCGAGCCGATGCAACGGTGAGCTACCTGCCCGGGGCCCGGCGCGCACCGCTGGCGCGCCGCCCCCGAGGGAGGGTTCAGTCCTTGTGCGACGTGCCGGGCAGGTCGAGCATCCGCTGCAGGGCGACCAGCGCGTCGCGCTCGGTGTCGGGGTCGACCTCGATCCGGTTGACCACCACGCCGTCGACGAGCGACTCGAGGGCCCACACGAAGTGGGGCAGGTCGATCCGGTTCATCGTCGAGCAGTAGCAGACGTCCTTGTCGAGGAAGACGATCTGCTTGTCGGGGTGGGCGCGCGCCAGGCGCTGCACGAGGTTGAGCTCGGTGCCGATGGCCCAGACCGAGCCGGCCGGCGCCGCCTCGATGGTCTTGATGATGAACTCCGTGGACCCGACGAGGTCGGCGCTGAGCACGACGTCGTGGGGGCACTCGGGGTGCACGAGGATCTGCACGTCGGGCATCGTCGCCCGCAGCTCGTCGACGACCTTGGTGGAGAAGCGCCCGTGCACGGAGCAGTGGCCCTTCCAGAGGATCATCCTGGCCCCGCGCAGCTGGTCGGCGGTGAGGCCGCCCCCGGGCAGGTGGGGGTTCCAGACGACGCAGTCGTCGAGCGAGAGGCCCATCTTGAGCACGGCGGTGTTGCGGCCGAGGTGCTGGTCGGGGAAGAACATCACCTTGGTGTCCTCCCCGTGCTGGGCGAAGGCCCAGTCGAGGGCCGTCTCGGCGTTGGAGGAGGTGCAGACGACGCCGCCGTTGCGACCGCAGAAGGCCTTGATGTCGGCGCTGGAGTTCATGTAGGTGACCGGGACGACGCGGTCCTGGACGCCGGCGTCGGCCAGGGCCCGCCAGGCCGCCTCGACCTGGGGCAGCCGCGCCATGTCGGCCATCGAGCACCCCGCCGCGAGGTCGGGCAGGATCACCTGCTGCTCGGGTCCGGTGAGGATGTCGGCCGACTCGGCCATGAAGTGCACGCCGCAGAAGACGATGAACTCGGCGTCAGGCCGCGCGGCCGCGTCCCGGGCGAGCTTGAAGGAGTCGCCGGTGACGTCGGCGAACTGGATCACCTCGTCGCGCTGGTAGTGGTGCCCCAGCACGAACAGCCGCTCGCCGAGGGCCTCCTTGGCCGCGAGGGCCCGTGCCACCAAGGCGGGGTCGGAGGCCGCGGGCAGGTCGCCCGGACACTCCACCCCACGCTCGGAGGCGCGGTCGGTGCCACGGCCGAGGGGCAGGAGCGGAAGGTCGACGGTCGTCATGGCTCGATCCTAGGCCGGGGTGCGAGGCCTCAGAGCAGCGCGCCGTTGTGCAGGTACGTCGTCGGCGGGCGCATGCCGCGCAGCGCGAGGTAGCCCGAGGTGTGCAGGTCGAGCCGGGCCGCGGTGCCGACGTCGACCGCCCAGTCGTTGGCCGCGGTCACGTGGCCGACCGTCTGCTCGGCGGGCCCGTCGGCGATCGCGGTCCACAACAGCTGCTGCGCGGTACGCCGGTGGGAGGCGGCGAGCAGCACCACCGACCCGGCGCGGCTGAGGTAGGCGTAGCCCGAGCCGGCAGCGGTGTCGCTGACCAGGCAGCGGAACAGCCGCTGCATCAGCGGGTGGTCGGGCCCGTGCGCGGCGCCGCGTGCCCGCCGGTCCAGGGAGTCCATGAGCTCGGTGTCGGCGGCGGAGCCCTCCCGGACGCGCGTGCCCGTGCCGGCGGGGATGGCGGTCCGGTCGACGGAGCCGGTGAGGTACATCTGCGGGTGCATGGTGAAGCCCGCGACCAGGTAGCGGCGCACGGCCTTGGGGTCGTCGGAGGCCGACAGCATGCCGCGCAGGCAGCCCCGGCTGTGGGTGAGCGCGAGGTCGAGGACCTGCTTGCCGATCCCGCGGCCCTGCTGGCCGGGGCGCACGGCGTACGTCGCCAGGATCCAGGTGCCCTCACGGCGGATGCTCGTGGCGAAGCCCACCATCGTGCCGTCGGGGTCGGTGGCGACCCAGCAGCCGGCCGCGTCGGTGTCGAGGAAGTGGCGGGTGCGCTCGACCCAGCCGGCCCGGTGGTCGTCGGTGCGCGGCTGCGGGTCGGGCTGGTCGCGGCGGAAGACCCGGCGGTCGAGGTCGAGGAAGGCCTCGTCGGACAGCCGCTCGGCCACCGGCACGTCCTCGGGTCGCATCGGTCGGAACAGCACCTCGCCCATCCTCCCAACCTAGGCGCCCACGGCACCGTCGGCGGCGCGGGGCAGGATGCTCGTCATGCGGATCCTCGTGGCGCCCGACAAGTTCGCCGGCACCCTCACCGCCGTCGAGGCGGCCGAGGCGATCGCGGCGGGCTGGCGCCGCCGGGCGCCCGACGACGAGCTCGACCTGGCGCCGATGGCCGACGGCGGACCCGGGTTCGTCGACGTCCTCCACGCCGCCCTGGGGGGCGAGCTCCACGTGGTGACCGTCGAGGCCGTCCACGGCGAGGAGGTCCCCGCGACCGTGCTGCGCGTGGGCGACACCGCCTACGTCGAGAGCGCGCAGTCGTGCGGCCTGCACCTGATGACCGACGGTCACGCCGAGTTCGCGACCACCAGCGGCGTCGGCGAGCTCGTGCTCGCTGCGGTCGATGGGGGCGCCACCCGCGTCGTCGTCGGGCTGGGCGGCTCCGGCACCAACGACGGCGGGGCCGGCTTCCTGGCCGCGCTCGGGGCGACCTCCGACGGCATCCTCGACTGCGGGCCCGTCTGCTTCGACCGGCTCTCGACCGTCGACCTCGGTCCGGCGCGCGAGCGGCTCGCCGGCGTCGAGCTCGTGATGGCCTCCGACGTCGACATCCCGCTGACCGGGCTGTTCGGCGCGACCAAGACCTTCGGCCCGCAGAAGGGCATCACCGAGGACCGCATCGCCGAGGTCGACGGATGGCTCGAGCAGCTGGCCCGGGCCACCGACTGGCGCACCGCGCTCGAGAAGGGCGCCGGGGCCGCGGGCGGCCTCGGCTACGCGCTGCTGTGCCTCGGGGCGCGCCGCGAGCCCGGCATCGAGCTCGTGGCGGGGGCCGTCCGTCTCGCCGAGCGCGCCCGCACCGCCGACCTGGTGGTGACGGGGGAGGGGGCCTTCGACTTCTCCAGCCGCTCGGGCAAGGTCCCCTACGGCGTGGCGGCGATCGCCGCCGAGGCGCTGCGTCCCTGCATCGCGCTGGCCGGGCAGGTGCTGGTCGGCTCGCGGGAGATGCGGGCCCTGGGCGTCGAGTCGGCCTACTCCCTGGTCGACCTCGTGGGCGAGGAGCGGGCGTTCGCCGATCCGTCCGGCAGCCTGTCCGACCTCGCCGCACGCGTCGCGCGCACCTGGTCGGGCTGACGGCGCCGCCCGACGGAATAACCCCGGGTGTGCGACCATTGAGCCGAGGACAGACCCCTACGTCTCGCAACGGGAGCACACACATGACCGAGCAGCTCGAGACCACCGAGCGTCGTACCGACCAGATCAACCTGAGCTCGGTGGCCGCCGCCAAGGTGCAGAGCCTCCTCGAGCAGGAGGGCCGCGACGACCTCCAGCTGCGCATCTCCGTGCAGCCGGGCGGCTGCAGCGGACTGCGCTACCAGCTCTTCTTCGACGAGCGCACCCTCGACGGTGACGTCGTCACCGACTTCGACGGCGTGTCCGTCGTGGTCGACCGGATGAGCGTCCCCTACCTCAACGGTGCCGAGATCGACTTCGTCGACACCATCGAGAAGCAGGGCTTCACCATCGACAACCCCAACGCCACGGGTTCGTGCGCCTGCGGGGACTCGTTCCACTGAGCTGACACGCCGCAACGACGCAGCGACGCGACGACCCCGCCGGTTCTCCGGCGGGGTCGTCGCATCGAAGCCTGTTGCTCACTCCAGGTAGAAGTGCAGCGCACCGGCGATCCGCGCGGCCGCCTCGGAGTAGTCGACCTGCGCCTTGGCCCGCTCGGCGGGCTGCTCGTCGAAGTGGATGCTCGGCGCCGGCCGGGTCGCCCGGCGGGCCGCCCAGGCCAGCCGGGCACTCGTCGCGCGACAGTCGTCGTGCATCTCGGTGGCGGCGGCCAGGTCGTCGTACGAGGAGGTCATGGACCGACGCTAGGGGGTACTGATGGGTAGTCCCAGCGGTACCGATCGGTAGTGTTCGGCGACGTGCCTCTTCTGATCGCCGGGTCCATCGCCACCGACCACCTGATGGGCTTCGGTGGCAAGTTCTCCGACTCGCTCGTCGTCGAGCAGCTCGACAAGATCTCCTTGTCGTTCCTGGTCGACGACCTCGAGATCCGGCGCGGCGGCGTGGCCGCCAACATCGTCTTCGGCCTGGGGTGCCTCGGGCTCGACCCCGTGCTGGTCGGAGCGGCCGGCGAGGACTTCGCCGACTACCGGTCCTGGCTGGAGCGCCACGGCGTCGACTGCGCCAGCGTCCACATCTCCGAGAGCAAGCACACCGCGCGGTTCGTGTGCACCACCGACCCGACCGGCGCGCAGATCGCGTCGTTCTACCCCGGCGCGATGAGCGAGGCCCGGATGATCGAGCTCGCCCCGATCGTGGCCCGCGTCGGTGCGCCCGACTACGTGCTCATCGGTGCCGACGACCCCGACGGGATGCTGCGCCACACCGAGGAGTGCCGCCAGCGCGGCTACCGGTTCATCGCCGACCCGAGCCAGCAGCTCGCGTTCAGCGACGGCGACATGATCCGCCGGCTGATCGACGGCGCCACGATCCTGTTCTCCAACGAGTACGAGTCGCACATGATCGGCCAGAAGACCGGCTGGTCGCCCGAGGAGGTCCTGTCCCGGGTCGGCACCCACGTCACCACCCTGGGCAAGGACGGGTCCCGCGTCCTGCGCGAGGGCGAGGAGCCGATCGTGGTGCCGGCCGCGGCCGGCGTCACGGCCGTCGAGCCCACCGGTGTCGGTGACGCCTTCCGCTCGGGCTTCCTGGCCGCGCTGACCTGGGGCCTCGGGCTCGAGCGGGCCGCGCAGGTCGGCTCGGTGCTCGCGGCGTACGTCGTCGAGACGGTCGGCACCCAGGAGTACTCCTTCACCCCCGGCCAGTTCGTGGCCCGCGTCGAGGAGTCCTACGGCGTCGACGCCGCCGTCGAGGTCGCCCAGCACCTGCAGTGACACGAGCGGTTCCGGCTCAGACCCTTCCGGCTCAGACCAGCCGTCGGACGACGTAGCGCGGCACACCGTCGGGGGCGGCGCCCTCGCCGACGTACTCGTGCTCCTTCATCCGGCACCACGCCGGCACGTCGTAGCGGGCGGCCACGTCGTCGGCGACCACGGCCACCAGGCCGCCGACCTCGACCTCGCCGATGCGGCGCGCCAGCTCGATGACCGGGGCCGGGCACAGCAGCCCGCGGCAGTCGAGCTCGATCACGACCGGAGCCCCGCGACGACCTCGGGCAGCGCCCGGCAGAACCGCTCGACGTCGTCGGCCGTCGTGTCGCGGGTCAGCGAGACCCGCACGTTGCCGTGGGTGAGCGCCCCCATGGCGGCCAGCACCCGCGACGGCTCGAGCGTCGAGGCGGTGCAGGCCGAGCCGCTGGCGACGCCGAACCCGCGGCGGTCCAGCTCGGCGACCAGTCGTTCGCCGTTGACGTAGAGCACCGAGAAGGTCACCAGGTGGGGGAGGCGGTCGACGGGGTCGCCGAGCACGTCGACGTCGTCGATCGCGGCGGCAGCGGCCCGGACCCGGTCGACCAGTGCGTGCTGGCGGGCGGTGGCCTCGTCGCGCTCGGCCACGACCGCCTGCAGTGCCGCGGCGGCGGCCAGCGCGGCGGGGACGTTCTCGAACCCGGTCGCCCGGTGGTCGACGCGGTCGTCGGCGGGGAACGGGCTGACCCACGGCGCGCGGTGGCGCACGAGCAGCACGCCGACCCCGGCCGGTCCACCCCACTTGTGTGCCGACCCGGCCGCCGCCGACCAGGTCCGGGGGAGCGGCAGCCGGCCCATCGAGGCGCAGGCGTCGACGAACACGGCCGCCTGCTGCGCCGCGCCGGTCAGCGCGGGCAGGTGCTGGACGGTGCCGACCTCGTGGTTGGCGGCCTGCAGCGCCACCACCGTCGTCTCGTCGCACGCCTCGTGCAGGGCCTCGGGATCGACCCGACCGAACCGGTCGACCGGGACCACCCGCGTCGCGACGCCGGACCAGGCCGCCGCGTGCAGCACGGCGGAGTGCTCGACGTCGCTGTGCGCGATCGACGCGGTGCCCCCCGGCCGGCCCCGGACGAGCCCGAGCAGGCCCCGGTGCACCGCCTCGGTGCCCGAGCCGGTGAAGGTCACCTCGTCGGGTCGTACGCCGAGCGACTCGGCCACCACGGCCCGGGCGTTGTCGAGCAGCAGGCGGGCGTTGCGGGCGTCGTGGTGCAGCCTGCGCGGGTCGGCGTACCCGACGTCGAGGGCCGCGAGGAGGCTCGCGCGGGCCGCCGGGTGCAGTGGCTCCGAGGACGCCGCGTCGAGGTAGCGCGTCGGTTCGGAGGAGGTCTCGGACACATCGCCGATCCAACCACCCACCCGGGGGGGCCCGGGCCACCTGATCGCGGTAGTCTTCAGTCGTTCGTGACCGCCTGAGAGGAAGTCTCATTCGTGGGTCTGCAGCTCCCCAAGCGTTCGGCAGTGACGCGGCGTAGCCGTGTCGGTCTGGCCGGCCTGCTTGGTCTCACCTTTGTCCTTGTTGCCGGTTGCGGCTCCGACTCCCAAGGCGAACGGCTCGGCATGCCGAAGCCCGTCACCGTCGAGGGCGAGCACACCCTCGACCTCTGGCAGGGCGCGTGGATCGCCGCCCTGGCCACCGGCGTGTTCGTGTGGGGCCTCATCTTCTACGCCGTGGTCAAGTACCGCCGTCGTCACGACGACGAGGTGCCGATCCAGACGCGCTACAACCTCCCGCTCGAGATCTTCTACACGATCTTCCCGATCATCATGGTGATCGTGTTCTTCGACCACACGATCTCGACCCAGAACGCCGTGCTCAACAACCCCGACGACAAGGTCGACAACACGATCTACGTCGTGGGTCAGCAGTGGCAGTGGTCGTTCAACTACCCCGACGAGGTCGAGGACGACGCCGGCAAGCCCGTCAACGTCTACAAGGTGGGCACCGGTTCGGACATCCCCACGATCCACCTGCCGGTCAACGAGACCACCCGCTTCGAGCTGCGCAGCCCCGACGTCATCCACGACTTCGGCGTGCCCGGCTTCCTGATCAAGATGGACGTCATTCCCGGTCAGAAGAACCACTACCAGGTGACGCCCAAGACCGTGGGCACCTACAAGGGCAAGTGCTACGAGCTCTGCGGTGTCTACCACTCGCGCATGATCTTCGAGGTCAAGGTGGAGACCCGCGAGGAGTACGACGCCTACCTCCAGAGCCTGTACGACGCCGGCGACTTCTCCGACAAGCCGATCTGCGGCGGCAAGTTCGCCGGCACCCAGGTCGGTCTCGACGAGACCCGTTCAGAAGAGGGGATCTGCTCATGACCGCCACGATCGACCCGACCCAGGTGGCGGCTGCGCCCGCGCGCAAGCCACTGGGCCAGGAGCTCGTCAAGATCCTGACCACCACCGATCACAAGCTGATCGGCAAGATGTACCTGGTCACCTCGTTCGTGTGGTTCCTGCTCGCCGGCCTGATGGCGCTGATCATCCGCTCCGAGCTGGCCTTCCCGGGCAGCCAGGTCGTCAACGAGGAGCTCTACAACCAGCTCTTCACGATGCACGGCACGATCATGCTGCTGCTGTTCGCGACCCCGCTGTTCTTCGGGTTCGCCAACGTGATCATGCCGCTGCAGATCGGCTCGCCCGACGTGGCGTTCCCCCGGCTCAACATGTTCAGCTACTGGCTGTTCCTGTTCGGCGGCCTCATCGCCGCCTCGGGCTTCCTGACCCCCGGCGGCGCCGCCGACTTCGGCTGGTTCGCCTACACGCCGCTGTCCGACGCGATCCGCTCGCCCGGCGTCGGCGGCGACCTGTGGATCATGGGCCTGTGGATGGCCGGTCTCGGCTCCATCCTCGGCGCGGTCAACTTCATCACCACGATCATCTGCATGCGCGCGCCCGGCATGACGATGTTCCGGATGCCGATGTTCGTGTGGAACACCCTGGTCACCAGCCTGCTGGTCCTGGTCGCGTTCCCGATCCTCGCCGGAGCGCTGCTCTCGCTCGAGGCCGACCGCCAGCTCGGCGCCCACGTCTTCGACACCGCCCACGGCGGCGCGATCCTGTGGCAGCACCTGTTCTGGTTCTTCGGTCACCCCGAGGTCTACATCATCGCGCTGCCGTTCTTCGGCATCGTCACCGAGATCCTGCCGGTCTTCAGCCGCAAGCCGATCTTCGGCTACGTCGGCCTGGTCGGCGCGACCCTCGGCATCGCGATCCTCTCGGTCGCGGTCTGGGCCCACCACATGTTCGTGACCGGCTCGGTCAACCTGCCGTTCTTCTCCGGCATGACGTTCCTGATCGCGGTGCCCACAGGAGTGAAGTTCTTCAACTGGATCGGCACGATGTGGGGCGGGTCGATCTCGTTCGACACCCCCATGCTCTGGTCGGTCGGGTTCCTCACGACGTTCCTGTTCGGCGGCCTGACCGGCATCATCCTGGCCAGCCCGCCCCTCGACTTCCACGTCTCCGACTCCTACTTCGTCGTCGCCCACTTCCACTACGTCGTCTTCGGCACCGTCGTGTTCGCGATGTTCGCCGGCTTCTACTACTGGTGGCCCAAGATGACGGGCCGGATGCTCGACGAGCGTCTCGGCAAGCTCCACTTCTGGCTGCTGTTCGTCGGCTTCCACACGACCTTCCTGGTGCAGCACTGGCTGGGTGTCGAGGGCATGCCGCGCCGCTACGCCGACTACAAGGCCTCCGACGGCTGGACGACGCTCAACCAGGTCTCCACCCTCGGTGCGTTCCTGCTCGGTGCCTCGACGCTGCCGTTCCTCTACAACCTCTACGTCTCGCGCAACGCACCCAAGGTCGAGGTCGACGACCCGTGGGGCTGGGGCCGCTCGCTCGAGTGGGCCACGTCCTGCCCGCCGCCGCGCCACAACTTCCACTCCATCCCGCGGATCCGCTCGGAGTCGCCGGCCTTCGACCTGCACCACCCCGAGGTCGCGGCCATCGAGCTCGACGACAACGCCGCCGCGCGTGACGGCAGGTTCGCCGACGCACCCGACATGGAGGGCCGCGACACCCTGCTCAAGGAGCGGCTCGCCAAGGACACCGACCTCGACACCGAGGGCGACGGAGGTACGACCCGATGAAGATCGAAGCCTGGATCTTCGGGATCACCACCGTGTTCCTGGTGCTGGTGTCGCCGGCCTACTGGCTGGTCACCGACAGCACCGATCGCGGCGGCGACTGGACCGGCACCTCGGCGCTGGTCATGACGGGTCTGCTGACCCTGATGGTCACCCTCTACCTCGGTTTCCACGCCAAGAAGATGGACCCGCGTCCCGAGGACCGCAAGGACGGCGAGATCGCCGACGGCGCGGGCGAGCTCGGGTTCTTCCCGCCCTACTCGTGGTGGCCGCTGTGGTGCGGCTCCACCCTCGGCGTGATGGTCTTCGGCGTGGCCGCGAGCGCGTGGTGGCTGTTCATCATCGGTGGCATCCTCGGCGCGGTGGCCCTGTCGGGCCTGGTGTTCGAGTACTACCGGGGTGAGCACGCCCACTGACCCGTACGGCCCCGTCGAATCGGTTCGCACCCCGGCGGCAGTTACGCTTGAACCTCAGCCACCTGCTCTTCGGGAGTCCCTAGATGTCCCTGCGTCACACTGCTCAGTCGAGTGCTTGCCGTGTGGCGGCGGCCGGTCTGGTCGCCGTGCTCGGCCTGTCGCTCGCCGCGTGCAACAACACTCCTGACGGTGCCCTCGAGGGCCGCCGGGGAGACGCGACGGGTGGGAGCGACGGCGGGTCCACCGCGTCCGGCGTCGCCGAGGGTGACGGCAGCGGCGAGGCGCCCGGCCCCACCATCGACGTCAACGTGCCCAAGGGTGGCACCGACGTCCCGGTGTCGACGTTGGTCCGGGTCGCCGCCGGCACCGGCGCGCTGACGTCGGTCGCCGTGAGCTCGTCTGACGGTGACCTTCCCGGCGAGATGAGCGACGACGGCACGTCGTGGACCGCCACGGAGCGGCTCGAGCCCGGCACGACCTACACGGTCAAGGCCGTCGCCGACGACGACGGCGCCACCTCGCAGGTGCGTCGCCGGTTCACCGCCCAAGACCTGACGCTCGACCAGCAGACCTATCCCTCGGTCTCGCCCCTCGCCGGCGAGACCGTCGGCGTGGGCATGCCGGTGATCGTCACGTTCGACGTGCCGGTGACCGACCGCGCCGAGTTCGAGAAGCACATGACGGTCACCGCCAAGCCCGCCCAGACCGGCTCCTGGTACTGGTTGAGCGACACCGAGGCCCACTGGCGCCCCAAGACCTACTGGCGGCCCGGATCGACTGTCGACGTCGACATCGACGTCAACGGGGTCGACGCCGGGAACGGCATCTACGGCCAGGAGGACCGCCGGCTCGACTTCGAGATCGGCAAGGCGCACATCTACCAGGTCGACGCCAAGACCCACCAGATGAAGGTCTTCGAGAACGGAAGGCTGCTCCGCACCCTGCCCATCACGACCGGCAAGCCGGGCTTCACCACCCGCTCGGGGGTCAAGGTGATCATCGAGAAGTTCGCCTCCAAGCGGATGAACTCCGAGACCGTTGGCATCCCCCAGGGCTCTTCTGAGGCCTACGACATCGACAACGTCCAGTGGGCCATGCGCGTGACCTACTCCGGTGAGTTCATCCACGCCGCCCCGTGGTCGGTGGGCTCCCAGGGCTACGCCAACGTGTCCCACGGCTGCACCGGCATGAGCACCGCCAACGCGGCCTGGCTCTACTCCATCAGCCGTCGCGGCGACGTCGTCGAATACACCGGCACCGACCGACCGATGACCTTCGACAACGGCTACGGCGACTGGAACAAGTCGTTCAAGGACTACCAGGGCGGCTCGGCGCTCTGAGTCACTGCTGGTCGGCGAACGCGATCACGCGTCCGTCGGTGACGCCGACCACGAGAGTGCCGTCGCCGGTGAGCGCCGGGTAGGAGTCGACCGTCTCCCCGGTGTCGAAGGACCACAGCGGCCTGCCGTCGCGGTCGGCGGCGTAGATGAGGCCCTGACGAGTCCCCGCGTAGACCGAGTGTGCCGCGTCGACCAGCACGGAGGTCCAGACCCCGATCGTGCGCGGCTGCCGCCGGGCGGTCGATCCCGGGAACCGGAAGACGACCTCGCCGGTGCCGGCGTCCAGGCCGGTCAGCACGTTGCCGTGGTCGCCGAAGTAGGCGACGCCGTCGCGGGTGACCCCGGGGGAGGAGTAGGTCTCGAACCCTCGGTCGTGGCGCCAGCGGACCGCCCCGTCCGCGGGGTCGAGCCCGTACTCGTAGGGGTCGTTGGAGCCGATCACGATGGTGCCGTCCGGGGCCACGGCCGGACTGACCTCGATGAGGTCGTCGGCGGGGGCCGCGCGCCATACGACCGCTCCGCCCCGGACCGCGGCGACGCCTGCGAGCGTCGACTGGTACGCCGTGCGGCCGTCGGCCGACAGCACCGGCGACCCGTAGGACGGCTCCCCGAGCTCGACCCGCCACTGCTCGTGCGGGCCGGAGCCGTCGGGTCGCAGCCCGACCAGGAGCCCCGCACTGGTGCCGACGACCACGTCGCCTGCGGGCGTGACCGCGGGGGAGGACACCAGCCCGCCGAGCGCGTAGCGCCACACGACGTGACCCGCGGCGGTGACGGCGATCAGGTTGCCTCCGGGCCCGGGCCACAGGACCAGCCCGCCGGGCAGCACCGCGGGGCTGGTGGACAGGTCGAGGCCGTAGCCGCCGTGCTCGTCGAGGACCCACCGGTCCTGCCCTGTGGCAGGGTCGAGGGCATGCAGATAGCCGGCGTTGCTGGCGGCGTAGATGGTCCCGTCGGCGGCGACCACCGGACCAGCGGTCACGTTGCCCTCGAGGGTGCGCGTCCACCGCACGCGCCCGGTCGTCGGCCCTGTGGCCGGGGCTGCGCCGGTGTGCTGGGCGTCGTGCAGCGCCTGGGGCCACGGCGTCCAGCTCGTGGTCGCCGGCGACCCGAGGTGGCCCTGCAGCGCCACGACCGAGCGCTCCGGAGCGCTCGCCGCCGGCGGGCCGTCCACCGCGGCGCACGAGACCAGCGAGGCGAGCACGACCGCCGTCGACAGGACCCGGAGACGCGACATGCTCGGAGTCTGGCCGACGCGAAGCCGGCGCGGGGGCCTGGCGCCTTACCTCGTGGTGACGTCTCTGTGCTTGCACCCGTCGGAAATGCGCCCGGCCCGCCTCCCCTGGGGGAGACGGGCCGGTCTGCGGTGCGTGCGGGGCTAGTGGCTGCCGCGCAGCGTCTCGCCCTCGACGGCGTGGTGCCCGTCGAACTGGTGGCCGTCGGCCGCGTGGCCGTCCAGCGCCGCCGTGAGCGCGTGCTCGTGCTCGGCGTGGTGGTGCGCCTCCTCGAGCTCGGCCCTGGTGGGCTTCTGGATGTTGTCGGCGAACATCAGCGTCGACAGCTTGGCGCGCACGCCGTCCAGCTTGCCGCCCGGGGCCGCGACACCGTTCTCGTCGACCTGCGGCGTGGCCACGAAGACCTCGTCACGGTCGCGCGCGGTGAGGCGGTAGGCCTCGGTCTCGCTGATCGGCAGGTGACGCTCGCTGTAGCCACCCTCGGGGGACCGCATGATGATGCCGGTCTCGTAGCCGTGCAGCAGCTTGTCACGGTCGTGACGCTGCAGCGAGATGCACCAACGCTTGGTGATCATGAAGGCGATCACCGGGCCGAGGAACACCATCACCCGCATGAAGTAGGTGATCTGGTTGATCGACAGGTGCAGCTTGACGGCGATGATGTCGTTGCCGCCGGCGGCCCACGCCAGACCGTAGAAGGTCATCAGCGCCACCATGACCGCCGTACGCGTCGGAGCGTCGCGCGGACGGTAGAGCAGGTGGTGGTCGCGCTTGTCCTTGGTGATCCAGCCGTCGATGAAGGGCAGCATGGTCAGCAGGCCCCACATCACCAGCGGGGTGATGAGGATCGGGACCATGACGTTCCAGGAGATCGTGTAGCCGAAGATCTCCGACTCCCAGCCGGGCATGATGCGCAGGAGCCCGTCGGGCCAGCCCATGTACCAGTCAGGCTGCGAACCGGCCGTCACCTTGGTCGGGTCGTAGGGACCGAACTTCCACACCGGGTTGATCGACAGCAGACCGCCCATGAAGGCAGCGACGCCGAAGACGATGAAGAAGAAGCCACCCGCCTTGGCGGCGTAGACCGGGAGCATCGGGTAGCCCACGACGTTGTCGTTGGTGCGTCCGGGCCCGGGCCACTGGGTGTGCTTGTGGTAGACGAGCAGCAGCATGTGGGCAGCGATCAGGCCGAGCAGCAGGCCGGGGATCAGCAGCACGTGGATCGTGTAGAGCCGCGGGATGATCGCGTCGCCGGGGAACTCGCCGCCGAAGAGGAAGAACGACATGTAGGAGCCGACCACCGGGGTCGCCTTCAAGAAGCCGTCGGCGGCCCGGATGCCGGTGCCCGAGAGCAGGTCGTCGGGCAGCGAGTAGCCGGTGAAGCCCTCGAGGGTGCCCATGAGCAGCAGCACGCTGCCGATGACCCAGTTGATCTCGCGGGGCTTGCGGAAGGCGCCGGTGAACCAGACGCGCAGCAGGTGCACCATCATCGAGGCCACGAACAGCATCGCGGCCCAGTGGTGCATCTGGCGCATCAGGAGGCCACCACGCACGTCGAAGGAGAGCTTGAGGGTCGAGGCGTAGGCCTCGGACATCTGCACTCCGCGCAGCGGGTCGTAGGAGCCCTGGTACTCGACCTCGCCCATGCTGGGGACGTACCAGAGGGTCAGGAAGACGCCGCTGAGAAGCAGGACCACGAAGCTCCACAGGGCGATCTCGCCCAACATGAAGGACCAGTGGTCGGGGAAGACCTTGCGCAGGTTCTTCTTCATCGCGGTCCCGAGGCCGAGCCTGTCGTCGGCCCACGTGGCAACCGCGCCTACCTTGGAAGGCTTGGCGGGAGTCGCGGCACTCGTGGAGTTGCTGTCCGCGACCTTGCTGGTGTCAATGCTCATTTGCTGCGGCTCCAGTAGCTGGGTCCGACGGGTTCGGTGAAATCACTCTGGGCGACGAGGTATCCGTCGTCATCGACCGTGAGCGGCAGCTGTGGGAGCGGCCGTCCGGCTGGTCCGAAGACCACCTTCGCCGAGTCGGCCAGGTCGAACGTCGACTGGTGGCACGGGCAAAGGACATGGTGGGTGGTGCGTTCGTAGAGCGAGATCGGGCAGCCGACGTGGCTGCAGATCTTGGAGTAGCAGATGACGCCGTCGAGGCTCCAGTCCTCTCGGCCCTTGCCCGGCTTGATCTCGTCGGGCTCCATCTTGACCACGATCACCGCGGCCTTGGCCTTGGCGACCTGGAGCTCGACGCCCTCGAGGTCGAAGATGCCGTCGGGAACGGCGTTGACCAGGTCGCCGATCTGCAGGTCACCGGGTCGGATGGGGGTGCCGATGACGTCGCGGACGACACGGACGTTCTTCTTCCACAGGGTGTTCTTGAGGCCCTTGCCCTCGGCGGCGTTGGCGACCTGGCCCGGCGTGGGGCCCAGGTCGCGCAGCAGCACCACCACGGGCGCCAGGAGCACACCGGTGGCGAGGACCAGGGAGCGGCGGATGAGCGGGCGCTCACGCAGTGCGGACTCGTCGAAGCCGGCGTTGAGGGCCTCGACCGTCGCGGCGCGGTCCTCGTCGGAGGAACGGGCCGGGTGGCGCATCTCGACCATCTCGTGGTCGGCCATGAGCTTGCGGGCCCACTGGATGACGCCGACGCCGATGAGCATGAGCGCGAGGCCCAAGGAGACGCCGAGGGCGATGTTGGACGCGCCCAGGCCGCCCACGGTCTCCCAGTTGTCGCCGATGTCGAACACGAAGTACGACGTCACGAAGATGACCGTGCACACGGCAGACAGCGTGAACATCAGCGAGACCTGGCGCTCAGCGCGCTTGGCCAATCCCTCGTCGACGTCGGTCGGACGCCAGGTGTGGGCGGGCAGGCCCGGGTTGGGGATGGGCTCCTCGATGGGGGCCGGGAGGTGCTCGTCGTGGTCGTCGGCGTCGTCGTGCTTCTCGAGGTCGCTCATGCGCCTGCTCCCCTCTCTGCGGTGGCAGCCGCCCCGGAGGGCAGACGGACCGGGGTCTTGGTGTCGGTCGGCTTGGACTTGCTCGACCGGGTGGTGTGGGCCGCGATCCAGATCGCGAAGCCGACGAGGCCGCCGATGCCGACGAGCCACGCGAACAGGCCCTCGCTGACCGGGCCGATGTTGCCGAGCCCGGAGCCGCCGTAGCCGGGGGTCTCCTCGGTCGCCTTGAGGTAGGCGATGACGTCGCGCTTGGCGTCGGGCGTCAGGTTGCCGTCGGAGAACGACGGCATCTGCTGGGGCCCGGTGAGCAGCGCCTCGTAGATGTAGCGCGACTCGACGCCGCGCAGCGTCGGGGCGTAGCCGCCTCGCGGCATGGCGCCGCCGGCGCCGTCGAAGTTGTGGCAGGCGGTGCAGTTGGTGAGGAAGATCTGGCCGCCGCGGGAGATCGCCTGGTCGCGCTCCTCCTCGCTGAGGCCGTCGGGGAGCGTGTAGGCCGACTGGTCGGGGATCGCCGGGCCGGTGCCGAGGCTGTCGACGTAGGCCGCGAGCTGGCGGATCTCGTCCTCGTCGTAGACGGGGGGCTTGCGCACGGCCTGCTGGCCGGGCTGGGCCATGGGCATCCGGCCGGTGCCGACCTGGAAGTCGACCGAGGCGCCACCGACGTCGGTGAGCGCGGGGCCGTACTGGGTGCCGTTGACCGTGGGCACGCCCTGGCCGTTGGCGCCGTGGCAGGTCGAGCAACCCACCAGGAAGAGCTCGCGGCCGGCCTTGATGTCCTCGGCGTTGGTGCTCGTGGTCTCGGCCTGCGCGCCGGGGGAGAACATCGAGTAGGCGCCGCCGGTGAGCAGCAGCGCCATCAGCAGCACCGCGAGGCCGGCGAGCGGCCGACGGCGGTGACGCGAAAGTCGGCCGGCGGAGCGGGTCAGGAGTCGCACTGTGTTGTCCCTAAGTCGTCTCAGATGGGTAGTCGTGGGGGCTGGCTACTTGATCAGGTAGATCGTGGCGAACAGCCCGATCCACACGACGTCGACGAAGTGCCAGTAGTAGGACACGACGATCGCGCTGACGGCCTGCTCGTGGGTGAACTTGCGGGCCAGGTAGGTGCGGCCGAGCACGAGGAGGAAGGCGATCAGGCCGCCGGTCACGTGCAGACCGTGGAAGCCGGTGGTGAGGTAGAACATCGTCCCGTAGGCCGAGTCGGGGATGGTGATCCCCTCGTGGATGAGCTCGGCGTACTCGAGGGCCTGGCCGCCGATGAACACCGCGCCCATGAGGTAGGTGAGGATGAACCACTCGCGCAGGCCCCACTTGCGGAAGTCGAGAAGGCCGCCGCTGCGGCCGACCTGGCCGCGCTCGGCGGCGAAGACGCCCAGCTGGCAGGTCAGCGACGAGAGCACCAGGATCGTGGTGTTGATCGAGGCGAACGGCACGTTGAGCGACTCGGTGTTCTGGGCCCACAGGTCGGAGCTGACCGACCTGATCGTGAAGTACGACGCGAACAGGGCCGCGAAGAACATGAGCTCGCTGGACAGCCAGATGATGGTGCCGACGGCGACCATCGAGGGGCGGTCGTGGTGCCCGTGAAGCCGGGAAGCTGGGATCGTTGCAGTCGTCGCCACGAAGTCATTATGGCGCGCCCGTTCACCGGTGCCACCACACCCCCCGGGTGAGGCGTGCCCGTACTCTCGACCACGTGTCGACAGCCGCTTCCGTGCTCGCCCTGAGCGCCTCAGACGTGCTCCCCCGGTTGACCGCCGGGAGCTTCTTCTCGCAGTGGTCCTGGTCACTCGTCCCGGTCGTGGTCACCGTGTGGGCCGGGGGTCTGTACCTGCTCGGCGTGGCCAAGCTGCACCGCCGCGGGGACCGGTGGCCGATCGCTCGGACCGTGTCGTTCGTGGGCGTCGGGCTGGGTGCGTTCTTCCTCGCCACGACGTCGGGCCTGGCGGCGTACGACACGACGCTGGTGAGCGTCCACATGGTCCAGCACATGGTGCTGTCGATGGTCGCGCCGCTGTTCCTCGCGCTCGGCGCCCCGGTGACGCTGGCGTTGCGCACGCTGCCGCCCGCGCCGCGCCGGTGGCTGCTGGTCCTGCTGCACTCGCCCCTGGCCAAGCTGCTGTCGTTCCCGCCGCTGACCTTCGGCCTCTACGTGATCTCGCCGTGGGCGCTCTACTTCACCGGGTGGTACCGCGCCTCGCTGGAGCACGTGTGGGTCCACGAGATGATGCACGTGCACCTGATGATGGTCGGCGCCCTGTTCTTCTGGCCGCTGATGGGCATCGACCCCATCCCTGGGCGGGTCGGCTACCCGTTCCGGGTGGCCCTCGTCGTCGGGACGCTGCCGTTCCACGCCTTCCTCGGCATCACGATCATGAACCAGACGGCCCTGCTCGGCGGCGACTGGTACCCCCGGCTGGCCACGGGGCCGATGGGGTCGTGGCTGCCCGACCCCTACGCCGACCAGAACCTCGCCGGCGGCATCCTGTGGGCCTCCGGCGACCTGATCGGGCTGTCGTTCTTCGTGGTGCTGTTCGTGCAGTGGGTGCGGCAGTCGATGGCCGAGGCCAAGCGCGAGGACCGGCGCCTGGACCTGCTCGAGGCGCGCGAGGCGCGTGCCGCCCGACAGGCGGAGCAGCAGCCGCACTAACATGACGGACGTGACCGACGCCTCGTCCTCCGCGGCCCCCGCGCCCCGGCTCAAGATCCTGGTCTACAGCGACAACTCGTCGGTGCGCCAGCAGGTGATCCTCGCGCTCGGACGCCGCCCGCACCCCGACCTCCCTGAGGTCGAGTACATCGAGGTGGCGACCGAGCCGGTCGTGATCCAGAACATGGACGCCGGTCACGTCGCGCTGGCCATCCTCGACGGCGAGGCCGCGCCCGCCGGTGGCATGGGCATCGCCAAGCAGCTCAAGGACGAGATCTTCCGCTGCCCGCCGGTCCTCGTGCTCACCGGACGGCCGCAGGACGCGTGGCTCGCGACCTGGTCGCGCGCCGACGCCGCCGTGCCGCACCCGATCGACCCGATCCAGCTCGCGGAGTCGGTCGTCGGGCTGCTGCGCCCGCGCGTCCCCGCCCAGAGCTGATGGCTCCACCTCCCGGCGTGGTCCGCCGCCTCGCAGGCTCGGCGGCGGCGCCGTGACCTGGCCGGAGGTGTTGTCGGCCCTGGTCGCCGGAACGGACCTCTCGGCCGACCAGGCCTCGTGGGCGATGGGTGAGATCCTCGCCGGCGAGGCCACGCCGGCTCAGATCGCGGGCTTCGCGGTCGCGCTGCGGGCCAAGGGCGAGACGGTCGCCGAGGTGACCGGCCTGGCCGATGCGATGTACGCCCGGCGTACGCGCATCACGGTCGAGGGGCGTCTGCTCGACGTCGTGGGCACCGGCGCCGACCGCTCCAACTCGGTCAACATCTCCACGATGGCGGCCATCGTCGCCGCCGGTGCCGGGGTGACCGTGGTCAAGCACGGCAACCGGTCGGCCTCCTCGATGGCCGGCAGCGCCGACGTGCTCGAGGCGCTCGGCATCCGCCTGGACCTGCCGCCCGAGCGGGTGGCGGCCGTGGCCGCCGAGGTAGGCATCACCTTCTGCTTCGCCGCCGCCTTCAACCCGGCGATGCGCCACACCGCCGTGCCGCGGCGCGAGCTCGGCATCGGGACGACCTTCAACTTCCTCGGCCCCTTGGCCAATCCGGTGCGACCGGCTGCACAGGCCATCGGCTGCGCCGACCCCCGGATGGTGCCGGTGATGGCCGGTGTGTTCGCGGCCCGCGGCTCCGACGCGTGGGTGTTCCGCGGCGACGACGGTCTCGACGAGCTGACCACCACGACCACCTCGACGGTCTACGTCGCGACCGGGGGAGAGGTGTCGGGCCCGGTCACCGTCGACCCGACGGCGCTCGGTCTGGCGCCTGCGACGACCGCCGACCTCGTGGGCGGCGACGCGGCCCACAACGCCGACGTCGTACGCCGCCTGCTCGCCGGCGAGCCCGGCCCGGTCCGTGACGCGGTGATCCTCAACGCGGGGGCGGCGCTGGCGGTGCACGCCTGTGACGGGTCGGCGGTGCCCGACGCGCTGGCCGCCGGCATGACCCGCGCCGCGGCGGCGATCGACTCCGGCGCGGCGGCGGCGACGCTCGAGCGATGGGTAACTGCGGCCTCCGGGTAGGCAGAGCAGCGCACCCGTGGGTCAGAGGTCGAGCACGAACTCGCGGCCGTTGGGCCGGAAACCGACCCGTCCGTAGTAGGCGTCGACCATGTCGGGTGGCGTCATGACGTGCCGGAAGCCCAGGTTGGCCAGCACGCCACTGTCACGCCAGACGAACTCACCGGGGGTGAAGTCCCGAAAGCGCGGCGTCACGTAGTCGAGCCGGACCCGGGCGACGTCGTCCTCGGCGTCGAGGAGCACGACACCCACCGTCTCGTCGCCGCGCAGCACGAGAAAGGCGTGGTCGCGGTCGGTAGCCGGTGCCCAGGTCGACGCCGGCTGGTAGCGGCGGATGTCGTCGCCGTGGACGGTCAGGAGGTGGCGCAGGTAGGCGTCGTCGCGCCCGACCTCGACGACCTCGAAGGCGGTCTCGTCGTGGCGGTCGCGCAGCAGCCGGACCAGGAACCAGATGTTGATGCCGGCCAGGACGGCGTTCATCCCGACCATCGGCCAGACCTCGATCAGGGCGTTGAACACCAGCAGGATCACGCACGCCACCAGGTTGAGCGCCCGGAAGCGCAGCACCCGCGCCTGCAGCAGCGAGAAGACGAGAAGTGCGCTCCCGCCCCAGCCCACGAGGTCCAACCAGGTCATCGCAGCAGGGTAACGACGGCCACGGGCCGGCGCGCTATCGCGGAGGGTGGTCAGGTCGTGTGGTCGTCGCGGGCGGCCCGGACCTCCGCCTCGAGCAAGGCGTGACGCCGCGCGAGCTCGACCATCTGGTCGTGCAGCTGGCCGAGCCGCAGGTAGAGCGCGATGGTGACGAACAGGAACGTCACGCACAGCACGTAGAGCACCAGGTCGGTGCCACGCCCGACGCCGACCGAGCGGGCGAGGTCAGTGACGGTCCCCGGGAAGACCACCGCGCCGATGCCGGCAGCGATCACGGCCAAGGTGAGCGTGCGGCGTACGAGCAGGTTCAGCGCCGACGGCCGTCCGCGGACCAGCATCGCGGCGGCACCGGCCAGGGCCGCGACGAGCAGGATCTTGATGATCACGTGCTCATCATGACGCCTGGCGGAGCCTGCTGAAGGCGACCTCGAAGGCGATGTTGAAGGCGTTGTAGGCGCGCTGTCCCTTGGCCGTGGAGTAGGCCGTGTAGCGGACGGTCACGGGGTGCTCGGCGTAGGTCCACCGCTCGGTGGCGATCCGGGTCAGGACCTCGCTGGCGTGCGACATGCCGTGCATGCGTAGCGACAGCTGGGACGCGGCGTCGCGGCGCAGCACCCGCAGGCCGTTGTGGGCGTCGGTGATGGCCAGTCCGGTGGTGGCGCGGCTGAACGCGGTCGCTGCGCGCAGCAGGAGCCGACGCCGCAGGGGTACGCCGTCGGCGGACCCGATGAACCGCGAACCGAGCACGACCTGGACCGCGGTGCGCTGCGCGAAAGCGACCATGGCCGCGGCGTCGGCGACGTCGTGCTGGCCGTCGGCGTCGAACGTGACGACATGGGTCACCCGGGGGTCGCGCAGGGCGTGGCGGATGCCGGTCTCGATCGCCGCGCCCTGCCCGAGGTTGATCGGGTGGCGCACGACGCTCGCGCCCGCGCCGCGCGCGATCGCGGCACAGTCGTCGCTGCTGCCGTCGTCGACGCAGACCACGGTGTCGAAGTGGCGCCGCACCTCGAGGACCACGTCGGCGATGACGGCGGACTCGTCGAGCATCGGGATGACGACGCACGCGCCGACGAGGTCGCTGGGGCGACTGGTCATGGCGGCTCCGGACGTCGGTAGGTCAGTCGGGGTCACGCTAGGTACCCCCGCCGTGGGCCCGCCATAGGCGCGAGGAAGAACTGGTCGGTCGTCGGACGATCTAGTCACAAATGACCAGGAGCGGCTGGTCCGGACGACGGCGAACCCCGTCGTCCCAGGACGGCGCGGCCCATTACTGTGCGTGGATGCGCCGCCGAGTCGGACCCACGCTGGTCTGTGTCGTGGGGCTGCTGCTCCTCCAGTCGGCGTGGGTCCTCGCGGTCCCTCCCTTCGCCGCGAGCGACGAGTTCGACCACGTCTACAGAGCGACCTCGGTCGCGCGCGGACACCTCCTCTCCGAGACCGCGGCCTCGGACGGCCGTGGAGGTCTCGTCGTCGTGCCGCGCGACGTGGTCGCAGCGGCAGCCGCTGAGTGCTCGTCGCTGGCCTACACCGGGCCGGACAACTGCCGGTCGGCCGGCAGTGCCGGACAGGACGACGTCTACGTGGGTTCAGGGGCGTCGACGTACAACCCGGTGTTCTACGGGGTCCTCGGCACGATCGCCCGGCCGTTCCACGGGACGACGGTCCTCTACGTGATGCGCATCGTCGGCGCGGTCCTGTGCACGGCGTTCCTGGGATTCGCCGCGTGGGCGCTGCCCAGAAGTCCCTGGCACCGGCTGGCGCTCGTCGTGGCGCTGAGTCCCGTCCTGGTCTTCTCCACCACGGTCGCGGCCCCCAACGGGATCGAGATGGCTGCCGGGGTGGCCCTCTGGGCGGCACTGCTCCGCCTCGCTGACGACGACCCACCACCACGACCCGGGCTGCTCGTGTGGGGAGCGACGCTCGCCACCTGCGTCCTGTTGACCGTGCGCCTCCTCGGCCCGTTGTTTGTGCTGCTGATCCTCGGGACCATGGCGCTGCATCCTCGCGCCGGCTCGATCGCCCGTCGTCTCGTCGCCGACCGGAGGCGCGTGGTGTCTGTCGTCTCGGTGACGGCGGCCGCGGCCGCGGCCAGCCTCTGGTGGATCATCGAGGCCGGTCAGACCGACGCGTCGACCGAGCGCGGCCCGGGATCGGGCGACCTCCGCCTCCTGGACCCGGTCGTGTGGGCCGCTCAGACCATCGCGGCCTTCCCGTTCCGTGACCAGCCCGGTCCGGCGGTCGTCTACGTCGTCGTCGCGACCCTGGTGGTCACGCTCGGGGTCGGCGCACTGGTCACCGGCACGGCGCGCGACCGGGCGCTTCTCGTCGCGGTCGGCGCGGTGGTGCTCCTGGGGCCACTGGTGCTGACCCTGCTCACCCGGGACTCCCAAGGGGTGATCTGGCAGGGCCGTTACGGTCTGCCCTACGCCGTCGGGATGGTCCTGCTGTGTGGCGCTGTCCTCGCACGGGCGCAGGCGTGGCACCTCGGCCGCGCCGCGGTCGCCGCGGCCGGGCTCGCGCTCGCGATCGGGTCGGCCGCCTCGGTGCTCAAGGTGCGGGCGGGCGAGCTCGCGCGGCCGTCCTCCGCCGGCAACGCCGAGTGGTGGGTGCACTCGCCGGCCCTGCTCGTCGTGCTCACGGTCACGGCGTACGCAGCCTTGAGCCTGTGGTGCGCGTCGGCGACGCCGGACCTCCGCGCGACCGGCGCTGCCGCGGAGCCGAGGTGAGGGCGACGGGTCCGACCGTCTCGGTCCTGATGCCGGTCCACGCGGGTGTCCGACCCGAGCACCTCGCGGAGGCGTTGACCTCCCTCGCCGGTCAGACCCGTCGCGCCGACGAGACGGTGGTGGTGGTGGACGGGCCCGTGCCCGACGAGCACGAGGCGGTGCTCGGCCGTTTCGCCGACCTCGTCGTCGTCAGGTCGACCACGCAGCAGGGGGCCGGACCCGCCCTGTCCCGTGGCCTGAGTGCCTGTCGTGGGACCTATGTCGCGCGCGCGGACTCCGACGACGTCAACGAGCCGGACCGTCTGGCGCGTCAGCTCGCCCTCCTGACAGCCACCGGCGCCGACCTCTGCTCCACGGCCATGGTCGAGTTCGAGTCCGACCCCTACCGGGTCCGGGGCGTCAGGCGAACGGCCGTCGAGCACGCCGAGTTCGCCCGCCTGATGCCGGGTCGCAACCCGGTCAACCACCCGACCGTGGTGTTCCGGCGGGCCACGGCCCAGGCAGTAGGAGGCTACGGCGACTTGCCGCTCCTCGAGGACTACGACCTCTGGGCGCGCATGCTGGTGGGTGGTGCCCGGTTCGTCGGGCTCGATGCCGCCCTGGTCCGCTACCGCGTCGACGGGATGCACGAGCGACGGACGGGCTCGACCGCACGGACCTCGGAGGTGGAGCTGCAGCGACGCCTCGTCTCCTACGGGCTCGTCTCACCGGCGCGCGGCAGGCTCAACCTGGTCGTCAGGGGGACCTACCACCGGCTCCCCCGGCCGGTGCTCGAGCGCGTCTACGCCCTGCTGTTCCGCCGAGCGAGGATCGCCCGGTGACCGACCGACCGCAGTACGACCGCTACGTCGACATGGCCGAGGCGCGTGGACCGCTCGCGGCACGATTCGCCGACCAGGCCCTGGCGACGACGGCACCGTGGCGATCGACGCCCACCGATCAGCTCCACGTGCTCGACCTCGGCTGCGGGTACGGGCACACGGCCCTGGCGCTGGCGACCCGGTGCCGCTCGGTCGTGGGAGTCGAGCCCGCCCGGAGGCTGTACGACGCCGCGTCCACCGCGGGCGCCAGTGTGCCGAACGCGACGTTCGTGCACGGGGACGTCACGGACCTCGACGCCTCGGAGGTCTTCGACCTGGTGCTGCTCGACAACGTCTACGAGCACCTCCCCGAGCACGAGGCGGCCCTCGCGGCGATCCGTCGGTCCCTGCGTCCTGGGGGTGTGCTGTTCCTGCTCACCCCCAACAAGCTCTGGCCGGTCGAGGCCCACTACCGGCTGCCCGGTCTGGCCTGGCTCCCGCTGCGGTGGGCTGACCTCTACCTGCGTGCCACGAGACGGGGGGAGTCCTACGAGGACGCGTCGTACGCCCCCACCTACTGGGCGCTGCGCCGCAGCCTGGAAGCCGGTGGTTGGGACTACGACTTCGTCCTACCGGCCGACCCCGGTGCGACGGTGGCGGGGGCGCCGTGGCACTACCGCGCGGGGATGAGGGCGCTCGACCGGGTGCCCGCCCTGTGGGCCATCTCCAAGGCCCTCCTCGTCGTCGCGCGGAAGCCCGGGTAGGCCCGGCGCGACCGCTCAGTCGAGCCCGAGCGAGAACGCCGATTCGAGGTCGTGGCGCGAGTATGCCCGGAACGCGATGTGGGTCTCGGTCTCCTTGACTCCCGAGACCTTGTTGAGCCGGTCGGCCACGACGGCGGCGATGTCGTCGTGGTGGCGTGCGCGGACCATGGCGATCAGGTCGATCTGGCCGGTGACGGAGTAGACCTCCGTGACGCCGTCGATCGCCGCGATCGCCTCGGCGACCTCGGGGATCTGGTCGACCGCGGCCTTGACGAACACGATGGCGGTGATCATGGGGACACGTTAGTGCGCGGCGAAGGCTGCGGGCTCGGCGACGGCGGCATGCCGCGCGAGCTGACGGGTGGCGCCGGCGACCGGGCAGGTCCACTCGCCGTCGATGTCGACCAACCGCACGGCGGGCGCCTCCAGCCACCGCAGCACCTTCTCGGTCTCCTCGGCCGTGGCGGCGGGCGTAGGGCCGGGCGTGCGGCTCGGGGGCGCCACCGTCTCCGCGGTGGCGCGCAGAGCCGCGACGTACGAGTGGGCGTCGACTCCCGGGGGCATCACGCCGGCAGCGGCGAGTCGGCCGTAGCGGACCACGTGGACGGCCCAGCGACCATCGTCCTCGCGGCGGGTGGCGACGACCTCGGGACAGTGGGTGAGCGAGGTGAGCCGCTGGGTGCGGGCAGCAGCCCGGACGAACGAGGCGAGCCGGTCGCGGTGCACACCGGCCTCCTCGAAGCGCTCCTCGGCGGCCAGCGCCGCCATCCGGGCGTTGACCGTGTCGACGACGTCGTCGGGACGGTGCAGCAACGTCTCGCGCAGCTGGCGGACCACCGCGGCGTAGGTGTGCTCGTCGACGCTGCCGTCGCACGGCGACAGGCAGCGGCCCAGCTCGGCCAACACGCAGGCGGTGCGGGAGGGGCGTCGGCCGAACCGGTCGGCGCACTGGCGCACCGGGAAGGTGTCGTGCAGGGCGGCCAGGCACTTCTCGGCGCTGCCGCGTGACGAGAAGGGGCCGAGGTAGTCGGCCTCGTCGTCGAGCACCTTGGTGACCAGCGAGAGCCGGGGCCACGGCTCGCGGGTGAGCTTGACGAAGGTGGTCTTCTCGGGGAACTTCGAGCGCCGGTTGTAGGTGGGCTTGTGCTGGGCGATCAACCGCAGCTCGCGGACCTCGGCCTCCAGTGGCGTCGCGCACTCGACCGCGGTCACCTCGGCGGCCAGCCGCACCATCTCGCCCATCCGGGACCGGGTCTCCGACGCGGTGAAGTAGGACTGCACCCGCTTGCGGACGTCGCGGGAGGTGCCGACGTAGAGGACCCGCTGGGCGTCGTCGCGGAAGAGGTAGACGCCGGGGGCGTGCGGCAGCCCGTCGGCGAGGTGGCGCTTCTTGCGCTGGGCGGGGGTGACCCGTGACGAGAAGGTCTGCAGCTCCTCGAGCGTGGAGACGCCCTGGGCGCCGATGCGCTCCATCAGGCCGTGCAGCACGTCGACGGTCGCGCGGGCGTCGCTGAGCGCGCGGTGGTTGGGCGTGGTCGACGACCGGAACACCCGGGCCAGGGAGGAGAGCTTGCAGTTGGGTGCGTCGTCGCGGGTGATCACGCGACGGGCCAGCACCGCGGTGTCGACGACCTCGAAGGCCGGCCAGGGGCGTTGCTGCTGCTCGGCGAAGTGACGCAGGAAACCGATGTCGAACGGGGCGTTGTGGGCGACGAGCACGCAGCCGGCCGCGAACTCGAGGAACGCCGGCAATACCGACTCGATCGGCGGGGCGTCGGCCACCATCGAGTTGCTGATGCCGGTGAGGACCGCGATGAACGCCGGGATGTCGGTGCGGGGGTTGACGAGGGTCTGGAACTCGCCGAGCACCTCGCCGCCACGGACCTTGACCGCGCCGACCTCGGTGATCATCGAGCCGGCCTGCGCCGAGCCGCCGGTGGTCTCGAGGTCGACCACGCAGAACGTGAGGTCGCGCAAGGGGCGCCCCAGCTCGTCGAAGCTGCGCTGCGACTCCCAGAGCGTCCGCTCCGGGCCGCGTGCACCGGCCGTGGTGGTCATGTCCCAGGACGGTAGGCCCGTCCACCGACAATCCCGGGGACGACACCCGGGCCGGACCGCTCCGGCCGGACCGACGTGGCCGGACCGGTCCGGGATTGTCGGTGGTCGGTGCCAGCCTTCGGGACATGACGACACACATCGACTGCGACACCTGCGTGGTGCGTGGTCTGGCCTGCCACGACTGCGTGGTGACGGTGCTGCTCGGCCCGCCTCCCGAGCTGGCGCCCCTGACCATCGACGACGAGGAGCTGCGTGCCCTCGACGTCCTGGCCGACGTCGGGCTGGTCCCGCCGCTGCGACTGGTCCGTCCGGTCACCGGTCCGGTGGTGGAGTCGGCCTGACCGCGATACGGGTGAGGTCGGCGTGACGTGTGAGACGAACCACGCCCGAAAACTCCCAGAAGTTTGGCGGGCCCCCGGCTAGACCACTACCGTGTCGGCTCAGGCGTTCGCGGACCTGGGTCCACCCGGACCCGCGCGAACGCCGCGCTGAGTCCGCCACCGCCTGCGGTGGGGGAGCCGGGGAACCAACTCTTCTGGGGTGAATCTCCCGCGAGGTGCCGTCGCAGCCCGATCGTGACGGTGAGGAGCGGGGGTAGGGCAGGTCGTGTCCGAATCCGTCAGCTCACCTGGTAGGCGTACGACACCGCGAAGGAACCACCACTGCTGTGATCAGCCCCCGGATGCGCATCGCCTCCGCGGTCTCGGGGATCGCGCTCGCCGCGAGCCTCGGACTCGTGTCCAGCTCGCCGGCTCAGGCCGATCCCGAGATCCAGGACGTGCAGGCCCGCGTCGATCGGCTCTACCACGAGGCCGAGCAGGCCTCCGAGCGCTACAACGACGCCAAGATCCAGCTCGACGACCTCAAGGCCGACCTCGGTTCGGTCAAGGCCGACGAGGCCCGGGCCGAGACGTCGCTCGACGCCGCACGACGTGACGCGCGACGTGCCGTGCTGCGTCAGTACGGCAACGGCGACCTCGGCGCCGTCAGCCAGGTCGTCACCGCGGGCGATCCTGAGTCGTTCCTCGCCGACATCTCGACGGTGGCGACCTACCGCGAGCTCCAGCAGGGGTTGTTCGACGACTACTCGACCGGTCTCAAGGCGCTGTCCATCCGCCGCGACGCGACCGAGAAGCGCCTCGACCAGGTCGCCGACCTCGAGCGGCAGCTCGCCGACGAGAAGGCGACCATCGACGCCAGGCTCGCCGACGCCAAGGACCTCCTGGCCCGCCTCAAGGAGGAGGAGCGCCGCGCGATCCTCTCGCGCAGCGCCAGCAGCACCCCGCGGACCCCGGTCGACGTGCCGGCCAGCGGTCGTGCCGCCGCCGCCGTCCAGTACGCCCTGGCCCAGGTCGGCGACGCCTACGTCTACGGTGCGGCCGGCCCGAGCGCCTTCGACTGCTCCGGGCTCACGATGATGGCCTGGGCCCAGGCCGGCGTGTCGCTGCCGCACTCCTCGAGTGCCCAGTCGGGCCTCGGCACCCGCATCTCGCCCTCGGCCCTGCAGCCGGGCGACCTCGTCTTCTACTACAGCCCGATCAGCCACGTCGGCATGTACATCGGCAACGGCATGATCGTCCACGCCGCCAACCCCAGCTCCGGCGTCGAGGTCAGCCCGCTCTACTCGATGCCGTTCTCCGGCGCCGTCCGCCCGGGCTGACGGGCGCTGCGCTGACCGAGGTCCGACAGGCGAGGACCGGCCGACCCCCGTGGTGGGTGGCCGGTCCTTCGCTGCTCCTGGTGGTGCTCGTCGGCGTCATCACCTGGGCGGTGGTCCTGCCCGGTGACGGCGAGGACGCGCCCTATACCGCTCCGATCCCGACCGCCACCCTGGTCGCCGTCGACCCGACGGGTGCCGCCGAGAGCCTGCAACGACTGGTCGCGGCGCTCGCCGACGGCGACCGGGCATCGGCCACCGCGCTCGCCGCGCCCGATGACGGCGCGACCGCGGCTCGTCTGGGCGACCTGGTCGACGTCGCGGCGGCCGCCCGGCTCAGCGACGTCACGATGCGCTACATCGACGATGACGGGGGCCTGTCCGCCGACGGCACCTGGGCGGCCACCGTCGACGTGGGTTGGGCCTACGCCGGGTTCGACCGCGAGCCGACCTCGACCGAGGTGTCCATGCGCTTCCGCTCGACCCCGGCCGGCGTGGCCATCGCCGGGATCGGCGGCGGCGACACCTCGGTACGCACACCGGTCTGGATGAGCGGGCCGATGCAGGTCAGCCGCTCGGCCGACCTGCTCGTGGTCGCCGCGGTCGGGACCGACCTGGCGGCCTACGTCAGGCTCGCCGAGACCGCCGTCCCCACGGTGTCGGAGGTGGTCACCTCCTGGCGGCCGCGGCTGGTCGTCGAGGTGCCGGCCGACGGCGCGGCCCTCGAGGCGGCGCTGGGCACCGACCCCGGTTACTACGCCCAGATCGCGGCCGTGACGGGTGCCGGCGGCCCGGTCGGGAACGGCGCCCCCATCCACATCTTCGTCAACCCCGACGTGTTCGGTGGACTCGGCCGCGCCGGACGCGAGGTGGTGCTGGCCCACGAGGCCACGCACGTCGCGACCGACGCGCCGTCCAGCCAGGGCCCGACGTGGCTGACCGAGGGGTTCGCCGACTACGTCGCCCTGCGCGAGACCCGGCTGCCGCTCACCAAGACGGCCGCCCAGGTGGCCGCGCAGGTCCGCGCCGACGGACCTCCCAGCGCCCTGCCGAGCGCCGCCGAGTTCGACACCCGCGGGCCCCACCTCGGCGCTGTCTACGAGGCCGCCTGGTTGGTGTGCGTCTCCCTCGCCGAGCGCGGGGGCACGGCCGACCTCGCGGCGTTCTACGCCGACGTCAGCGACGGCACCCCCCTCGACCGCGCCCTGCGCCGCGACTTCGACTGGTCGCGGGCCGACCTGGTCCGCGCCTGGCGCACACGCCTGAGGCAGCTCCCCGGCGCGGCTGCGTGAGCGAGCGGCAGGTCGCCCGCGCCACGCTCGTGGTGGGGCTGCTCGCGCTGACCGTGCTCGTCGTGGTCCTCGTGCCGCGCGACGTCGTGCCGGGCGGCCCGGTCACGCCCGCCCCCGTGGCGACGGTGCTGTCGGCCGACGAGGTCGAGCGGGCCGAGACGTTCTCCCGCTGGGCCCGCACGTGGAGCTGGTCGTCGCTGGCCCTGTCGATCGTCGTGGCCTGCTGGTTCGGGCTGACCGCGCGCGGGCGTCGGCTGGTCGAGAGGGTCCCCGGGCCCTGGTGGGTGCAGGTCCCGCTCGCGGTCGCCGCCCTGGTCCTGCTCGGCCGGCTCGTCACCCTGCCGTGCGCGGTGGCGCTCCAGCGGCTGCGGCTCGACAGCGGCCTGAGCCGCCAGGCGTGGACGGGGTTCGCCACCGACCAGCTCACCACGCAGGGCGTCGCCATCGTCTCCACCTCGGTCGCCGTCCTGGTCGTCGTGGGAAGCGCCCGGCGCTGGCCTCGGGCGTGGCCGGCGGTGAGCGGCAGCCTGCTCGCCGCCCTCGTCGTGCTCGGATCCTTCGCCTACCCGCTGCTCGTCGAGCCGGCACTCAACGACTTCGAGCCCCTCCCCGACGGTCCGCTGCGCACCCAGGTGCTCCGCCTGGCCGACGAGGAGGGCGTGCACGTCGACGACGTGCTGGTCGCCGACGCCTCACGTCGTACGACGACCCTCAACGCCTACGTCTCCGGTCTGGGCAGCACCCGCCGGGTGGTCGTCTACGACAACCTGCTCGACTCGGCCAGTCGGGCCGAGACGTTGTCGGTGGTCGCGCACGAGCTCGCCCACGCCCGACACCGCGACGTGCTGACCGGCACGCTGCTCGGCGCGGCCGGGGCGCTGGCGGCCACAGGCCTGCTCGGGCTGGTCCTGGCTGCGGCGCGACGCAGGGGCGCGCCGGGGCCGGGGGAGCCCGGCATCGTGCCGTTGGGCCTCGCGCTGGTGGCCGTCGGGAGCTTCCTGGTGCTCCCGCTCGACAACGCGGTCAGCCGCCAGCTCGAGACCCGTGCGGACGTCGACGCCGTGCGAGCCACGGGCGACCCGGCCCCGTTCGTGTCGCTGCAGCGCCGGCTGGCGGTGCGCTCGTTGGCCGACCCGACACCGCCGGCCCTGTCACAGCTGTGGTTCGCGAGCCACCCAGGCGTCCTCGTGCGGGTGGCGATCGCCGACCGTGTGCGAGCGGTACCTGGATGAGGGCACGTCCTGCGTGAGGTGGCCCGGCAGCGAGAGGGCCCCCGACGCCCTCGGGCGTCGGGGACGCTCTCGGCCGTCACGGCTAGGGGCAGGTGGTGCCCTTGGTGGAGATGCAGGTGTTGGTGTTGGTGAAGGCGTTCTTGATTTGGGTGCCGAGGAGGAAGACCACGGCGACAATGACGGCGGCGATGCCGGCGACGAGCAGGCCGTACTCGACGGCAGAGGCGCCGCGCTCGTCCATCTTGGCGAGGCGGGCGTTGATCATGATGCGGCCGTACTCAAGCATGGGGATCTCCTGGGTCGTGCGTTGGTGGGAGGGAGCAAACAGCAGTGCGCTGGGGAGGTTGCGCGACCAGTCTTGAACGCGCCCGGTCCGACCGCATCGGCGCATCGTCTGGATCCACCTAGTCCGAAATGACTAGGCAGGGGAGACGGAGGCTCCGATGCGCGACCGGTCGACGGGCCGGCTGGGGCGGTTCAGCAGCCGGTGGCCTGACCCTTGGTGGACACGCAGTTGGCGGTGCCGTCGAAGGCGTTCTTGATCTGGGTGCCGAGGAGGAAGACCACGGCGACGATGACGGCGGCGATGCCGGCGACGAGCAGGCCGTACTCGACGGCGGAGGCGCCGCGCTCGTCCATCTTGGCGAGGCGGGCGTTGATGAGGATGCGACCGTAGCTGAGCATGTGGATCTCCTGGGGAGCTTCGGGGGAGGCGGGAGGGATGCGGGGATCCGGGGTACCAGCGAGGCCGGTCGGGGAGCGGGACACCGCAATGATCATCGTGTCGGCGCGCGGGCCAGGTGGCCATCAGCAGAACGCACGACCCGCCCTAGTCACTTGTGACTAGGGCACCGGTCACCCGGACGTGGCCCGATCCCCGCTCTCCGGGCGTACCGACCGCAGCCGCCCCGTCGTCAGGGGCTGCTCACTGCTCGTGCGGCTGGATGCTCGACAGCAGCCCGATGCGCATCGCGGTGACCAGCGCCTGGGCGCGGTTGGCGGCGCCGAGCTTCTGGTAGATCCGCGCGATGTGCGACTTGGCCGTCGACTCGCTGAGGTAGAGCTTCTCGCCGATGGCGGCGGCGCCGAGGCCGTCGGCGAGCAGCATCAGGACGTCGTGCTCGCGCTCGGTGAGGTTGGTCGACTCGCCCGAGGCGCGGCGCATCATCGCGCCGACCAGGCCGGTGCAGACGAACGCGCGCGGGGACACGTGCGCGTGCCGGGCGGCCTTGATGACCTCCGAGGACGGGGCGTCCTTGCCGACGAAGCCCGAGGCGCCGGCCTGCATCGCGGCGAAGATCTGGTCGTCACCGGAGTGCATCGTCAGCACGATGATGCCGGTCTCGTTGCTGGTCTTGCGGATGGTGCGCACGATGTCGAGGCCGGTGCCGTCCTGCAGCTGCAGGTCGGCCACGACGACGTCGGGAGCGAGCGCCTCGTACTTGGCGACGGCCTCGGTCACCGAGGCGGCCGTGCCGACGACGTCCATGTCGTCCTCGAGGTCGATCACGGCGCCGAGGCCGCTACGGATCAGCTCGTGGTCGTCGACGAGCAGGATGCGGATCGGTTGATCGCTCATGGAATAACTCTTCCAGGGTTGAGGTGTGTCGGGAAGGCCTGGGCCCGGTCGGGCTCACGCGATGCGCACGGTGACCAGGAGTCCTGCCCCGGGGTTGTCGGTGATGGACAGGTCGGCGCCGATGAGCCGGGCCCGCTCCCGCATGATCTTCAGGCCGTGGGAGTCGCTGCGGGCCGCCTGCAGGCCGCGGCCGTCGTCGGCGATGGTGATCAGCGCGGCGGGTGCGTGCACCTGGCAGTTGACCTCGATGCTGGAGCACCGGGCGTGCTTGATGGCGTTGTTGATCGCCTCCTGGGTGATCCGGAAGAGCTCGGCCTCCACCTCGGGACGCAGCCGGGTCGAGTGCTCGTCGAGGGTCACCTGGATGGGGATGCGTGAGGACTCGCTGAGGTGGCGCGCCACCGCACCGATCGCGACCCCCAGCGTCTCGGACTCGCCGATGCTGGTGCGCAGCGTGAGCACCGACTGCCTCACCTCGGCGACGATCTTGGTGATCCGGTCGCGCAGCATGGCGAACGCCTTGGCCTGCTTCTCGTCGGCCGGACGGGCCGCGAGGGCGTCGACGAGGTAGCCCAGCGAGGCGATGTCCTGGGCGACACCGTCGTGCATCTCGCGAGCCAGGCGCTTGCGGACGTCGGCGGACGCGGAGTCGCGGAAGTCGGAGAAGAGCATCGCGGTGTCGAGCTGGACCGACTTCGCGCGCAGCGCCTCCGGCAGCCGCAGGATGGTGCGCTCGACCTCGATGACGTCGAGGTCGGCCGAGGGGGACAGCCGCCCGGCGACCACCACGGAGTCGCCGACGGGGAACGCGAACGCGAGGTCGTGCACGATCGGCTCGGAGCGGGCCCAGGACTCGACCGCGAGCTCCTCGGCGTCCTCGAGGGTGCTCTGCCCGTCGACGCTGCGCGTCACCAGCGGCATCAGGACCTCACCGCGGGGGACGTAGACCGCGAGCCCGACCGTGGGGATCTGGTCGCCGACGTCGCTGACCACGGACCCGGCCAGGGCGGTGACGTCGAGACCCGAGCTCAGGTCGTCGGACAGGTCGAGGAGCTGCCGGATGAGGCGCTGGGCGTCGAGGTACGGCGCGAGCTCGTCGACCTCCAGCTCGAGGTTGGCGTGGACGAAGCTGCCGATCATGCCCAGGCCCAGGCCCGCCATCGTCCAGGTGAAGATGGTGAAGCTCTGCTCGGCGGAGATGCGTCCCGCGATCAGCAGCGCCAGACCGACGACGGTCACGAGCTCGGCACTGATCGCGAGCAGGGTGCCCATCAGGCCCCGGGTCACCGCAGCGACGAACGGCGGCACGCACAGGGCCAGGAACACCGTCTGGTCGTCGCCCAGGGTCAGCCCGCACACGAGGCCGGTGAGCGCGGCCTCGACGACCGGCGCCTCCCGCACGAAGAGCTGTTGGCGCTCGACGAGGCTGGCGACCAGCCAGACACCGGCGACGCCGGCCAGGGCGACCATCGCGGTGCGGTTGTGGTCCCACAGGATGGGACCACTGAGCGCGACGAGGGCGAAGAGCCTGGCGCCGACGGTGATGCGTTGGGTCCGCAGACCGGTCATGGACCTATCGACCACCGATGTTGTCGATGATCTGGAGCGCGGCCGGGCCCATCACGGCGACGAACAGGCAGGGCAGGATGCAGAAGATCAGCGGGACGGTGATCTTGACCGGGACCTGCTGGGCCTTGGTCTCGGCCCGCTGCCGGCGCTTGACGCGCATCTCGCTGGACTGCACCCGCAGCACCCCGGCGATCGGGATGCCGAACGCGTCGGCCTGCACCATCGCGCCGACGAACGACTTCACGTCCGGCACGTTGGTGCGGTCGGCCATGCCGCGCAGGGCGGCCGACCGGGTCTGGCCGATCTGCATCTCGGCCAGCATCCGGGCGAACTCCTCCGACAGCGGGCCCTCGGTGTTGCGGGAGACCTGCTGGCAGGCGGCGTCGAAACCCAGCCCCGACTCGACGGAGATGGTGAGCAGGTCGATCGCGTCGGGCAGCTCGCGCGACAGCTTCTCGGAACGGTTGTAGGCCGTCTGGTAGAGGTAGAGGTCGGGCGTGAAGAACCCGAGCACGAGCCCTCCGAGGGTCATCAGCACCAGGATCGGCGCGTCGGCGCCGAGCACCAGCCCCAAGGCGAAGCCGACCGCGGTCAGCGCGATCGCGGCGAGGACCTTCACCGACACGACCCGGTCGGCGTTCCAGTCGCGCGGGTTGCCGGCGTAGTCGAGCCTGCGCTGCAGCCGATCGGAGGAGTCGGCGCCCGTCAGCCGGCGACCCACCGCGAGCAGGCGCTGCTGTAGCGGCTTGAGCACCCGCTCGTCGAACGGTCGCTCCAGCTCCTGGGTCAGCTCGACAGGTGCGGTCGTCATCGCCTCGAGCACGGCCAGCGAGCGGTTGACGCCGGCCTGGGAGCCCCCGGCGGTGAAGGCCATCGACACCAGGACGATCGCGAAGAGCACCAGGACGACACCCAGCACGAAGAGGAGCACCATGCTCAGACCTCCACCTTGACCAGCTTGCTCATCCAGAAGACCCCGACCCCGAGCCACAGCGCGGCCCCGACGATCATGATGATGCCGCGGGGGTCGGTGAACAGGACCGTGACGTAGTCGCGCTGCGCGACGAGCAGGTAGAGCAGGAACACCGGCGGCAGGGAGCCGAGCACGATCGCGGAGAGCTTGCCCTCGGCCGACAGCGCAGCGACCTGGCGCCGCATGTACTCCCGCTCGCGCATCGTGGCGGCGACGGTGTTGAGGAGCTCGGCGAGGTTGCCGCCGACCTGGCGCTGGATCTTGATGGCCATGACGACCCAACGGAAGTCACGGCTGTCGAAGCGGTCGGCGACGCTGTCGAGGGCGTCCTCGAGGGGGACGCCGATCCGGGTCTCGACGAGCACCCGCCGAAAGGCCGACTGGATGGGCTCGGACCCCTCACGCACGATCGTGTCGACCGACTGCATCAGCGACAGGCCGGCCGACAGCGAGCCGGCCATGAGCTGCAGGGTCTCGGGCAGGAGCGCGTCGAAGGCCTTGCGGCGTCGCGTGGCGCGGATCCCGAGGTAGACCCAAGGACCGACGAGCCCGAGACCCATGAAGATCAGGCCGACGACGACGTTGGCCCGCCCCAGGAGCAGGCCCACGAGCGAGACCATGACGAAGACGCCGGCGTGCACCAGGAGCCACTCGGAGGACTTCAGCTCGCTGCCGGCGGCCTCGAGGCGCGCGGAGATACGGGCGTCGAGTCCCTCGTTGCGGTCCAGGAGGCCGGCGATCGCGTCGCTGGCCTGCTCGCGCAGGTCGATCTCGGGCTGCTCCTTGGTGGGCCCGGGGCCGTAGGTGCTCAGGGTGTAGGACGAGACCCGCTCCTCGGCGCTCATCGCCACGGGCTTGGCCGGCGCGAGCATCAGCAGGGCGACCAGGAGCCCGAGCCCGAAGACCCCGACCCCGACGTAGACCAGCCACTCGGGGGTGCCGGCGGAGGCCGACGGGCCGGGGACCTGGGGGATCGACGTCAGCGCGTCGGAGACCGAGGTGTCGTCGGCGACCGCGGTGAAGGTCGACTCGGCGACGACGTCTCCTGTCGGGGACGGCAGCACGACGCGGACCGAGACCTGGCCGTCGGCGACGTCGGACGGCACGTCGATGCTGACGGCGACCTGGCGCGCCAGCACGTCGGCCTCGGCGGAGAACGTGGCGGCCAGGGCCGCGCTGTCGGAGGGGATCAGCCGACCGGTGTCACCGGTGATCTCGTCGAGGGCCCGCAGGGCACGACCCGACTGCTCGAGCGCCACGACGTCGACCACGACGCCCTGCGAGTCGTCGATGGCCGCCGTGACGTCGGTGAGGGCGGTCCGACTCGTGTCGGCCCCGTCGGACAGCACGAGGACGGTGCGTTGTCCCTCGGTGCCGGTGAGGTCGACGGCCTGGACGACGCCGTCGTAGAGCAGGGTCTGCCGGCTCAGGGTGAGCCCCTCGACCACCGAGCGGGCGACCTCGCGGTCGGTCGTCGGCTCGAGCTCGGTCTGCACGTCGGAGTCGAAGGTGACGATGCCGACCGCGACGTCGTCGGGCACGTTGTCGAGGAACGTCGTGGCCGCGAGCTTGGCCGCGGCGAAGCGGGCGCCGGCCATGGAGTTGCTGGTGTCGATGGCCAGCACCGTGGTGCGCTGCACGCGGCTCGTGCCGTCGGCGATGCGGGCCGCGGTGGCGGCGTACGGCGTGCCGTCGACGCTCGCGCTGACCGCGCCGAGGTCGACGTCGGCGTCGGCCGGGACGTCGACGCTCACCTCGAGTCCGGAGCCGGTGCGCTCGAGGCTGACGATCGAACCGTCGCCGTCGGCGGCGAGCGCCGGCGCGCAGGCGCCCAGCAGGACCAGGACACCGGTGGCGGCCGCGGCGAGCAGGCGCCGGCAGGCGGTCCGGGCGACCACGTGGCTCACCTGCGGTCCGAGGCGAAGATGATCGGGTCGACGTGCACGTTGACCTCGGCCATCTTCTCGAGGAACTTCGGCCGCAGCCCGGTCGGGCGCATCCGGCCCAGGGTGCGCCCGTCGGCGTCGAAGCCGGGCCGGGTGTCGAAGACGAACACGTCCTGCATGGTGATGACGTCGCCCTCCATCCGCTCGACCTCGGTGATGTGGGTGATGCGACGGCTGCCGTCCTTGAAACGGGTCTGGTGGACCACGAGGTCGACCGCGGAGGCGATCTGCTCGCGGATCGCCCGGATCGGGAGGTCCATCCCCGCCATCAGCACCATCGTCTCCATGCGCGACAGGGCGTCGCGTGGGCTGTTGGAGTGCAGCGTGCAGATCGAGCCGTCGTGACCGGTGTTCATCGCCTGGAGCATGTCGAGGGCCGAGGCGTCGCGGACCTCGCCGACGATGATGCGGTCGGGACGCATCCGCAGGCTGTTGCGGACCAGGTCGCGGATCGTCACCGCGCCCTTGCCCTCGATGTTGGAGGGCCGTGACTCCAGCCGGACGACGTGGTCCTGCTTGAGCTGCAGCTCGGCGGCGTCCTCGATCGTCACGATCCGCTCGTCGGAGGGGATGAACGACGACAGCACGTTGAGGGTCGTGGTCTTGCCGGAGCCGGTGCCGCCGGCGACGATGATGTTGAGACGACCGCGCACGCACGCCTCGAGGAAGTCGGCGGTCTGCGGGCTCAGCGAACCGAAGTTGATCAGGTCGTTGATCGTGAGCGGGTCGGCGGAGAACTTGCGGATGGTCAGCGACGAGCCGTCGATCGCCAGCGGCGGGATGACGGCGTTGACGCGGCTGCCGTCGGGGAGCCGGGCGTCGACCATCGGGCTCGCCTCGTCGACGCGGCGACCGATGCGCGACACGATCTTGTCGATGATGCGACGCAGGTGGGCCTCGTCGGTGAACGACGTCTCGGCCGCCACGAGCCTGCCCTGCTTCTCGAGGTAGATCTGCGCGTGGCTGTTGACCATCACCTCGGACACGTCGGGGTCGCGCAGGTAGGGCTCGATCGGGCCGTAGCCGAGGATGTCGTCGCTGATCTCCTGGGTGACCCGCGCGCGGTCGCTCGTGCTCAGGGGACGGTCCTGCGACCCGAGCACGTCGGACAGCACGGCACGCACCCGCTGGTCGAGCTCGTTCTGGTCCATGTCGGCGTCGTAGAGGTGGGGACCCAGCTGCTTCAGCAGCTCGACGTGGACGCTGCTCTTGAGCTCGTCGAGCCGGTCGGCCTGGCCCGACGCCAGGGTGCGACGCGCCTCGGTCCGGGGTGCGACGGTGGCGCGCGAGGCCGAGGGCTTGACCAGCCCGGGCGCCGTGGCCGCGGTGGGCGCGGGGGACGGCGCCGGCGCCGGGGCCGCCGGACGACGGGCCGGGGGGGCGGACGCCACCACGGTCCCGGGGGCGTCGAGGGGATCGAACAGGGGGTCCGACAGGGGATCGGTCCGCACCGCGTCGGGCGCCGTCGGGACCTGCTGGGCCGGCTGGGCCGGCTGGACCGGCTGGGCCGGGTCGTCCTGCTGGGCCTGCTGGGTCTCACGCCTCTCGGCGTCCTGCGCGTCGGCCGCGCGACGAGCCGCGGCCAGGCGCTCGGAGAGCGTGCTCACGACGCGACTCCCTTCCGACGTCGAAACAGGCTGCGCTGCTTGGCGGCGTCCTCGGAGCCGCCGGCCCGGTGGACCTCGCCGTGCAGCGGCGTGGGCGCGGCGACCGGCTCGCCGGTCAGGACCCGCGCGAGGGCCCGGATCGCCTCGCTGCCCGCGTGGCGGGGATCGTGGACCACGATCGGGCTGCCGGCGTTGGTCGCTGCGGCGATGTCGAGGGACGTGGCGATCTGGGTGGACACCGGCATCCCGAGGATGGCCTCGACCTTGTCGGCGCTGATGCCGACGGCGTCGTCGGCCCGGTTGAGCACCAGGTGGCGGTGGCCGCTGGCGATGTCGAGCATCTCGAGGGTCTCGAGCGCCACCTTGACGTTCTTGAGCGTGGGGACGTCGAGGGTCGCCACGACCACGCACTCGTCGGTCTCGTCGAGCGCGGTCAGGACCTGGTCGTCGAAGCTCGGTGCGGTGTCGACCACGACGAAGTCGAAGCCCTCCTTGAGCGTGCGGAGGATCCGTGAGACCAGGACCGGGGTGATGCGTTCGCGGACGTCGGGGTGCGGGGGGGCCGCCAGGATCATGAGGGAGTCCTGGTGGCGGGTCAGCAGCCCGTCGAGCATCGTCAGGTCGAGGGAGTCCTCGGCGCCGACGGCCTGCTCGATCGAGTGGGTCGGGAAGAGCTGCATCGTGATGGCCACGTCGCCGAACGCCAGGTCGAGGTCGACCAGGCAGACCTTGCGGGCGCCCCCGGCGGTCAGCGCGAGGGCGAGGTTGACGGCCATCGTGGTCTTGCCGACGCCTCCCTTGGGGGAGAACACGGTGACCACCCGACCGACGTGCAGGGCGCCCGCGGGTCCGCGCAGGGCCTCGTAGAGCTCGTGGGCGTGCCGGATGGCGGTCCCGACCGCGGCCACGTCGTCGCTCTGGATCACGTCGCGGGCCCCGGACTTCATCGCCTGGGTGAGCGTCGGGGTGTCGAGGGTGCGGACGACCAGCACCACGCTCACGGTGGGACGGGACGTGCGCAGGTCCTCGCAGATGCCGAGGGCCACGTCGAGGGCGACGTCGGGTCCGAGCACGACGACGTACTCGTCGGGGTGCTGGTCGAGCCAGGCCATCATCCGGTCAGGGGTGTTGACCCCGTGGGCCCCGGAGGGCATGGCCTTCAGCAGCGAGGTCACAGTAGGGGCGTCGGGCTCGACGAGGACGGGCACGCGGGGTCAGCCGTTCGCGTTGCGGCCCGGAGCGGCGAGCTCGAGCTGCTGCTGGAAGGACTTGATGTAGGCGGCGCACACCTTGGTGTTGCGCACGTCGCTCGAGTCGTTGCGCAGGGCGAAGGTCAAGGTGACCTTCTGGCCGGTGCCGTCGCCCCCGTCGCCGGCGGTCTGGAAGCCGATCAGCGTCGAGGCCTGCTCGGAGTCGACGGCGACCGTCAGCAGGGTGACCGGCACGGTGTCGCTCGGCGCGGTCGCGCCGTCGGCGACCGGGGTGGAGCTGACGGTCTGCGAACCGACGCCGAGGACCAGCAGGTCGTCCTCGATGACGCAGGCCGGCACGATCACGGCCGCGTTGTCCGGGGTGTCCGGCTGGGCGGACTCGGGGATCACCGGGGTGAAGTAGACCGCGACGTGGGACCCGGGCTGGGTGAACGACCCGACGCGGCCGGCGTCGGTCAGCTGCAGCGTGATGGCGGTCTTGCCCTCGGGCAGCGGCAGGGTCGGGGTGCCCTCGATGTCGTCGATGGTCCCGAACTTCTGGGTCAGCAGCTGCTCCCCGGCGTAGATGGTGGTCAAGGCGATCGCGTCGGCGAAGTCGCGGCCGTTGTTGGTCGACCCGGCGAGGACCTGGCTCTCGGGGACCTGCTCGGACAGCAGCTTGCCGGCGTCGGCCGCGGCGGCGGCGGACTCCCCGGGAAGGATGTCCTGCGTGGCCACCAGGACCGGGACGGTGCGCTGCTTGTCGGCAGCGCGGTCCTCGGCGCCCTGTGCGTAGGCGAAGACGAGCCCTGCGCCGAGCGCGGCGACGAGCACGGCCACCACCAGGAGAATCTTGCGACGGTCCACCGACCCAGAGCCTTTCCCTCGACCGGGCGCGCGGAGGTGCGGCCAGGTCCCTCGTTCTGTGTGGTCACTTTAGGGCTCCATGACGGCGCCGTAGGTGAATCGGGACAATTACGACGGAGTCGGTCCTGACCCCTAGCCGTGGCCGACCCGGCCCGCTCGCAGCCGCGTCCGCCACCACGGTGTTGCCCAGAGTTGACGACGTCGAGGGGCGCCGTACCCACTGCGGGTCCAGAGATACGGCTCAGAGGTAAAGGGCGGCGATCTCGTCCTTGTGCTCGCGCGTGACGACGTTGCGGCGCAGCTTGAGGCTCGGGGTCAGCTGCCCGTCCTCCTCGGACCAGTCGGTGGTCAGCACCCGGAACTTGCGGATCGACTCGGCCTTGGACACCGCCGCGTTGGCGTCGTCGACCGCGCGCTGGATCTCGGCGAGCAGGTCGGGGTCGTCGGCGAGGGCGGCCGGGGTCGCCGACCGGCGTCCGCTGCTCTTGCCGTGGGCGTCGGCCCACAGCGGCAGCGCGTCGGCGTCGAGGGTGATCAGCGCGGCGATGAACGGCTGGCGGTCGCCGACCACCAGGGCCTGGCTGACCAGGGCGTGGGCGCGCAGGCGGTCCTCCAGGACGGCGGGGGCGACGTTCTTGCCGCCGGCGGTCACCAGGATCTCCTTCTTGCGGCCGGTGATGCGTACGAAGCCCTCGTCGTCGACCTCGCCGACGTCGCCGGTGTGGAACCAGCCGTCGGCCTCGAGCGCCTCGGCCGTGGCCTGCTCGTCGTTCCAATAGCCGTGGAAGACCTGGCCGCCGCGGAACAGCAGCTCGCCGTCGTCGGCGACGCGGACCGCGGTGCCGGGCAACGGGCGCCCGACGGTGCCGACCCGCAGCGCCCCGGGCAGGTTGACGGTCACCGCGGCGGTGGTCTCGGTCAGGCCGTAGCCCTCCAGCACCGTCAGCCCGATGCCGCGGTAGAAGTGGCCGAGCCGCTCCCCCAGGGGAGCGCCGCCGGACACGGCGTGGGTGCAGGCACCCCCGAGCGCGTCGCGCAGCGCGCCGTAGACCAGCCGGTCGAAGGCCGTGTGGCGGGCGCGGACGGCGAGCGAGGCGCGGCCCTTGGGTCCGTCGAGTCCGCGCGACCAGGCGATCGCCGTCTCGGCGGCGCGGTCGAAGATCTTGCCGCGGCCGTCGGCCGTGGCCCGCTGGGAGGCGGTGTTGAAGATCTTCTCGAAGACCCGCGGCACCGCGAGCACGAAGGTAGGCCGGAACTCCTGCAGGGTGGCCGCCAGGTGGCGCACGTCGCTGCTGTGGCCCAGCCGGACCCGGGAGCGGACGGCGCCGATCTGGATCACCCGGGCGAAGACGTGGGCCAGGGGCAGGAACAGCAGCGTGGCGGGCTGCTCGCCGTCGGCGCCGGGGGTGAAGAGCTCGTCGAGCTCGTGGACGGTGACCCCGATCTCGGTGAGGAAGTTGCCGTGCGTGAGCATGCAGCCCTTGGGGCGTCCGGTCGTGCCCGACGTGTAGATGAGGGTCGCCAGGTCCTCGGGGCCCACGGCGGTGCGACGGGTCTCGAGGTCGTCGTCGGGCACGTCGGCGCCGAGCCGGGTGAGCACGTCGACGGCGCCGTGGCCCGCGTCGGTGTCGATGGTCCACACGTGGTGCAGCGCGTCGAGGCCGGCGCGCACGGAGGTGATCCGGGCCAGGTGGTCGCGGCCCTCGGCCAGGACCGCGGTCGCCGCGGAGTCGCGCAGGATCCACTCGAGCTGCTCGGCCGACGAGGTCTCGTAGACGGGCACGGTCACCGCGCCCGCGCACCAGATGGCGTAGTCGAGCAGCGTCCACTCCCAGCGGGTGCGGGAGATCAGCGCGACCCGGTCGCCGGCCTCGACGCCGGCGGCCACGAGGCCCTTGGCGACCGCGCGCACCTGGTCGAGGAACTCCTGGGCGGTGACGTCGTCCCACGTGGTCGTGCCGTCGGGGCCCGTGACGCGGCGCGACAGCACGACGGCGGCGGGGGCCTCCACGGCGTTGCGGACGACGTCGTCGGTGAGGTTGCCGGTGGTGGGGACGTCGACGGTCAGGGGTGTCGAGTACTCACGCACGGGGCCGATTGTGCACCCCGCGACACCTCCGGTGCCGCGCCGGTCGCCGTACTGCACGCATCCGGTAGCCTCCACCGAGCCCAGGTCACACGTCGAGAGAGGTCACCATGCCCGAGCAGACCACCTCGTCGATCGTGGTCGACGCCGCACCGTCCGCCGTGATGGCCGTGATCGCCGATTTCGCCGCCTACCCCGTGTGGGCCAAGGGTGTGAAGGTCGCCGAGGTGCGCGCGTCCTACGTCGGCGAGCACCAGGACCGTGCCCGCGAGGTGTTCTTCACCCTCGACGTCGCGCCGGTCAAGGACGAGTACACCCTCGCCTACGTGTGGCACGGCGACCACCAGGTGACCTGGACCCTCGTCGAGGGCAAGATGCTCAAGGCCCTCGACGGCGCCTACGTGCTCAAGCCCCTCGGCGGCGACCGCACCGAGGTCACCTACCGGCTCGCCCTCGACGTGTCGATCCCGATGATCGGCATGATCAAGCGCAAGGGCGAGAAGATCCTCATCGACACCGCGTTGAAGGGCCTCAAGCAGCGCGTCGAGTCGCTGGGCTGACCGCCCGGTCCCCGATCGGGTCCTCACTCGTGCGCATCATCCTGTTCACCGGCAAGGGTGGCGTCGGCAAGTCCACCGTCGCCGCCGGCACCGCTGCGCTCGCCGCAGCCGCCGGCCACCGCACGCTGGTGCTCTCCACCGACGCGGCCCACTCGCTCGGCGACGCCTTCGGGGCCCGGGTCGGTCCGGAGCCCACCCAGGTCGCCGAGCGGCTCTTCGTGCAGCAGGTCGACGCGCAGCTGCGCTTCGAGCAGTCGTGGGCCGAGGTCCAGGGCTACCTGCTGTCGGTGCTCGACGTGGCCGGCGTCGACCCCGTGGCGGCCGAGGAGCTCACGGTCATCCCGGGCGCCGAGGAGGTCCTCGCCCTGCTCGAGCTGCGACTGCAGGCGTTGAGCGACGAGTGGGACGTGATCGTCGTCGACTGCGCCCCCACGGCCGAGACCCTGCGCCTGCTCGCCCTCCCCGAGGCCCTCGGGTGGTACATGCAGCGCGTCTTCCCGACCCAGCAGCGCGTCATGAAGGCCCTGCGTCCCGTGCTGTCGCGCGCCGCCGGCGTCCCGATGCCCCGCGGCACCGTGTTCGACGCCGTCGAGCGGCTCCACGCCGAGCTCGGCGAGGTGCACACGCTGCTGTCGGGCCCCTCGGCCAGCGTCCGGATCGTGATGACCCCCGAGCAGGTGGTGCTCGCCGAGGCGCGTCGCAGCCACACCAGCCTGTCGCTCTTCGGCTACCGCGTCGACGGCGTCGTCGCCAACCGGGTCTTCCCCGCCGAGGACGCCGACGACTGGCGTGCGGGCTGGGTGATGGCCCAGGACGCGGTGCTCGCCGAGGTCGAGGAGTCCTTCGCCGGGCTGCCGATCTGGCGCTCCGAGTACCGCGCGACCGAGCCGGTCGGGGTCGCGGACCTGGCCGCGCTGGCCACCGACCTGTACGCCGGGGCGGACCCGCTCGCCGCGCCGACCGGCACCGGCCCGTTCCGGGTCACCCGCACCACCGAGGGGGCCGTGCTGCACCTGGCCCTGCCCGGCGTACGCCGCGACGAGGTCGACCTCGCCCGCCACCACGACGAGCTCGTCGTCACGGTCGGCTCCTACCGGCGTCTGCTCACCCTGCCGGCGGGCCTGGCCCGGCTGCAGGTCGCGGGTGCGAGGGTGGAGGAGGGTGAGCTGAGGGTGCGCTTCCGCGAGCCGGCCGACCACGGGGCCGCCGCAGGCGCCGGACAGGGGAGACGACGTGAGTGATCCGCACGATCCCGGCCCGCCCGGCCCGCCCGGCCCGCCCGGCGAGCCCGGCGATCCCGAGGTCGGCAGCGTCGGCGAGGGGGTCGCCAAGCTGCTCGGTGCCCTCTCGGACTGGGCCCAGGACTCCGGTGGCGACCTCGGCACCGGCCTGGGCGCCACCCTGACCGGACTCGCCGGCCACGCCGCCGCCCGGCTCGCCGACGTCAACGACCACCTCGCGACCGGTGCCGCCGAGTGCACCTACTGCCCGATCTGCCGCACCGTGCACGTGATCCGGGAGACCAGTCCCGAGGTCAAGGCCCACCTGGCCACCGCGGCGTCCTCGCTCCTGCAGGCCGTCGCGGGCCTGCTGGCGACCGTGCCGCCGCCGGGCTCGGCCCAGACGCGCGCGACGGCGGCCGGCGCCGACTTCGAGCGCATCGACCTCGACGACCTCGAGGATCCTGACCACGACCACCGAGACGACGACTGAGACGACGATGACTGAGACGACGGCGAGCGAGACCACGACGAGCGCGACGACGGGCCCGCTCGCGGGACTGACGTGCGGCATCGACGTCGGCGGCACCAAGATCGCCGGCGCGGTCGTCGACGTCGACGGCACGGTGGTGGCCGAGCACCGGGTGGTCTCGCCGGCGGCCGACGCCGACGCCGTCGAGGACGCGATCGCACGGCTGGTGCTCGAGCTGGCGGCCGACCACGAGCTGACCGCCGTCGGCATCGGGGCCGCGGGCTACGTCGACGCCGGTCGCGCCGTGGTGATGTTCGCCCCCAACATCGCCTGGCGCGACGAGGACCTGCGACAGGAGATCCAGGCCCGCGTCCACCTGCCGGTGGTGGTCGAGAACGACGCCAACGCAGCGGCCTGGGGCGAGTTCGCGTTCGGCGCTGCGGCCGACGACGACGACATGCTCATGGTGACCGTCGGCACCGGGGTCGGTGGCGGCATCGTGACCGGCGGCTCGCTGTTCCGCGGGGCGTTCGGCGCGGCCGCCGAGATCGGCCACCTGCGCGTGGTGCCGGGCGGGCGGCAGTGCGGGTGCGGCAACCTCGGCTGCCTCGAGCAGTACGCCAGCGGCTCGGCGCTGGTCAAGGAGACCCGGGCCCTGGCCCACACCCCCGAGGCGGCGGCCCTCCTCGAGCGCGCCGGTGGCGACCCGGCGGCCATCGACGGCCCGATGATCACCGCCGCCGCGGCCTCCGGCGACGTCTTCGCCGCCGGGCAGGTCGCCGAGCTCGGTCGCTGGCTGGGCGAGGCCCTCGCCTCGCTCGCCGCGGTGCTCGACCCCGGCGTCATCGTCATCGGGGGCGGGGTGAGCGAGGCCGGCGAGCTGCTGCTGGGCCCGGCCCGCACGGCGTTCCACGACCAGCTCACGGGTCGCGGCCACCGGCCGGTGGCCGACGTCCGGACCGCCTCGCTCGGCAACGCCGCCGGCGTCATCGGTGCCGCCGACCTGGCCCGACGCTGAGGTCGGGGCCGGCCCGTGGTGCTCTACGTCGGGGTCGACGTCGGCGGGACCAAGGTCCTGGCCGGTGAGGTCACCCGCGCCGGCGTGGTGCTGCGGACCGCGCGTCGTACGACGCCCGGGCGCCGGGTCAGCGTCGAGTCCGTCGAGGACGCGCTGACCGCCGCGGTGCTCGACGTCGCCGGCGGCCGCCGGATCGCGGGCGTGGGCCTGGCCGCCGCCGGCTTCGTCGACGCCGCGGGCGAGCGCGTGATGTTCGCCCCGCACCTGCCGTGGGCCGGCGAGCCGGTCCGCGAGCGGCTCAGCCGCCGGTGGGGTGCGCCGGTCGCGCTCGACAACGACGCCAACTGCGCGGCGGTCGCCGAGTCGGCGTACGGCGCCGCGAGGGGCGCGTCGTCGGCCCTGGTGGTCACCCTCGGCACCGGCATCGGCGGGTCCTACGTGCTCGGCGGCGAGGTGGTGCGCGGCGCGCAGGGGATGGCGGGGGAGTTCGGCCACATGCGGCTGGTGCCCGACGGCCGGGCCTGCGAGTGCGGGATGGCCGGGTGCTGGGAGCAGTACTGCTCGGGCAACGCCCTGGTGCGCCTGGCCCGCAAGCAGATGGCGGTCGAGCCGACCGTCCTGACCGAGATGTGCGACGGGCGCCCCGACCGGCTCACCGGGCCGATGGTGACCGCGGCGGCCGAGTCCGGCGACCTGGTGGCCCGGCAGGCCTACGCCGCGGTCGGCGACTGGCTCGGGATCGGCCTGGGGGCCCTGACCTCCGCGCTCGACCCCGAGGTCGTGGTCGTCGGCGGCGGGGTCTCGGCGGCCGGTGACCGGCTGCTCGACCCGGCCCGGGTCGCGCTGGCCCGCTCGCTGGTCGGCGCCGCCCACCGGCAGCCGCCGCGGCTGGTCGCGGCCCGCCTGGGGCCGGAGGCCGGCATCGTCGGGGCCGCCCTGCTCGCCCGCGCGGCCCGCTGGTCGGGGTCGGCGCGCGCCGCCCTGGCCGGGCGCAGCGCCGTACCCGCGACGCGGGTGGCCGCCGAGCGCGGCGACTACCGCGCCGGCGTCAGAGGACCGCGCCGTCGTCGTCCGGGTCGCGGGGCTCGCGGGTCATGGTGACCACGAGGTAGACGAACCCGCCGACGAACGCCGCGATCAGCGCGTAGGCGAGGATCGCCGGCAGGTCGACCTGCGCGATGAGGCAGACCAGCACGATCGCGGGCGCGCCGAACACGCCCGCCCAGGCGGCCTGCCGGTCGGGGGTCGTCGTGGGCAGCGGCGGCGGGGGCGGGGGCACGAAGCGGTCGGTGTCCCAGTCGGAGTCGGGGTCGTCCCAGGTGCGGGCGTCGAAGGCGGCCGAGCCGAGTTCGTCGCCGGGGTGGTCGCCGCGGTCGCCGAGGTCGTCGTCGAGGTCGGCCCAGGAGGGCTCGGGAAGCACGGGCGCCGGCGGGTCGTCGAGCTCGGGCCGGTCGCCGTAGTTGTCGACGATCGCCCGCCAGGCGTCGTCGTCGTCCTTGGCCACGCCCCCAGGCTATGCCTGCGTCACACGCGCGACGAAGTCGGCCGTCTGCGCGAAGATCGCGGGGGCGTCGTGGTCGAGGGTCGCGACGTGGAAGCTCTCGTGCAGGGTGACCTCGGTGACGTCGGCCGACGAGACACCGCTGCGCACCAGCGGGAGGGTGCTCGCGTCGACCACGTGGTCCTCGGCCGAGCGGAAGTAGAGGACCGGGCACGTGACGCGGGGCAGGTCGGCGATCAGCGTCGGCCAGGCCTGCATGAAGGAGTGGATCGCCTTCAGCGGGGTGCGGGTGTAGCCACCCTCCTCGACCCCCGGCTTCTTGATGTCGTTGGCGATGCCGGGGAACGACCCGACGACGTGCTTGAGCACGGGCAGCAGCTTGACGTCGAGCCGCTTGGTCGCCAGGGCCGGGTTGACCAGCACCAGCCCGGACACCCGGTCGGGGTGGTCCTCGGCGAGCTTGAGGGTCAGCGACCCACCCATCGAGAGCCCGCCGACCACGACCGCGTCGTGGTCGAGGCACAGCTGGTCGAAGGTGCGGGCGATCTCGCCGTACCAGTCGTCGAAGCGGTGGGTGTTGAGGTCCTGCCAGGTCGTGCCGTGCCCCGGCAGACGGGGCACCGCGACCCCGTAGCCACAGGCCCCGAGGCTCTCGCCCCACGGCCTGATGGACACCGGCGATCCGGTGAAGCCGTGGCTCAGCAGCACCCCGATCCGGCGCCCGCCGGTGAGCTCGGGCCGGGCCGGGATCGTGAACGGCTCGTGGGACGACGCGGGGACGGTCATGACGCCGATCATCGCGTACGCCGGCGGGTGGGGTGGCGGGGGTCTGCGGCGTGGCAGGGTGACGACGTGCGGGAGGTCGATCGGGCAGGGCTGGTCGCGGCGTCGCGTGACCCGTTCGTCCACCACCACCTCGACCTGGCCCACGTGCACCGCGCCTGGGTCGACGGGCCCGCGGCGGTCGTGGCGCACTCCGTGGGGTGGTCCGACGCACCCACCGACGCCGAGGCCTTGCTGTGCCTGGGCCCGCGCGCCGAGCTCGACGCGCTGATCGGCGCCGTGGCCCCGAGCGCGCCGCGCCCCTGGCGGGTGGTGGTCGAGGCGGCCTCGCTGCCCGCGCTCCCTGCGGCCTGGGAACCGACCCGTCCGCGCCGGTGGCACTGGATGACGACGCGGTCGGCGCCGGCGCGGTCGACGGCGCGACCCGGCGTGACCGTAGCCGAGGTGCCGCCCGAAGAGGTCGACGCCGTGCTCGACGAGGCCAACCCGGGTTCGTTCGCGCGCTCGGGGACGCCCGGCCTCGAGAGGTGGCTCGGCGTCCGGGCCGACGACGGGCGCCTCGTCGCGGTCGGCGCCCTGCTGCGCCAGCACGACGGCACCGGGCACCTGCGCGGGATCGCCACCCTGGCCGCCCACCGCGGCCGGGGCCTGGGGGAGGCGGTGACCGCGGCCCTCACCACCCGGGCCCTGGCGGCCGGCCCCGGGCTCGCCACGCTCGGCGTCTACACCGACAACGACGTCGCGGTCGGTCTCTACCGGCGCCTGGGCTACGAGGTGGTGCACACGTTCGTGGCCGGCGTCACCGCGGTGTGACGGACCTGACGCCCCGAGGGTCTAGTGTTCGCTGCGTCGTTGGTCGCCGCGACGTTGGTCGTGGGCGGTCGTGAGTGCGGAAGGGTCTGCCTTGTTCTACTGGTTCCTCAAGCTGGTCGCGCTCGGTCCGCTGCTCAAGCTGGTGTTCCGCCCGCAGACCGAGGGTGTCGAGCACGTGCCCGAGGAGGGCCCTGCGATCCTGGCGTGCAACCACCTCTCCTACGCCGACTGGCTGTTCATGCCGCTGACCCTGCCGCGGCGGGTGACCTTCGTGGCCAAGGCGGAGTACTTCACCACCCCCGGCCTCAAGGGCTGGCTGCAGAAGCAGTTCTTCTCCGGTTCCGGACAGGTCCCGATTGACCGCTCCGGCGCCGACGCGGCGGCCGGCGCGCTGCTGTCGGCCAAGAAGGTCCTGGGCGAGGGCAACCTCTTCGGCATCTACCCCGAGGGCACCCGCTCCCACGACGGACGCCTCTACCGCGGCAAGACCGGGGTGGCCCGCCTGGCCCTCGAGACCGGCGTACCCGTGATCCCGTGCGCGGTCATCGGTACCGACGTCGTGGCGCCCCCTGGCAAGAAGTTCGGCTCGATCACCCGCCCGATGGTGCGCTTCGGCGCCCCGCTCGACTTCTCGCGCTACGAGGGCATGGAGAACGACCGCTACATCCTGCGCTCGATCACCGACGAGATCATGTACGAGATCATGCGCCTGTCGGGCCAGGAGTACGTCGACAAGTACGCCTCGCAGGCCAAGGAGGAGACCAAGCGGCTCGAGGCCGAGGCCCGGGCCAAGGCCGACCCCAAGGCCGACCCCGGGCCTGACAGCAAGGCCGACGACAAGGCCGGCCCGGGGGCCGAGCACAAGAAGGCGTCCTGAGCCGCTACGGCGCCAGCGGGGTCCGCGCGGCGGTCGCCGTCGAGGACCGGCTGTTCCGGGCCCTCGCGGTGCTGCGGGCCATCACGCTGCTCAACGCGATCGCGATCAACGTCGTCACGCGCGACGACCTCGTCCACCCGTGGGGCGGCGCGGCGATCCTGGCCGCGATGGCGGCGTGGACGGCGTTCGTCACCTGGGCCTACACCGACGCCGTACGCCGCTCGATCCCGCTGCTGCTGGCCGACGCCGCCGTCGCGCTCGCGGCCCTGACCCTGACCCCGCTGGTCAAGGGGCCTGACTTCGACGGCACCGTGCCGGGCTTCTGGGTGATGGCGGCGCTGCTGGCCTGGGCGGTCCGCTTCCGCCAGTGGGGCGGGCTCGGGGCCGCGGTCGTCATCGTCGCCGCCGACCTGTGGCTGCGCGCCGACATCACCCAGACCAACCTCGGCAACGCCTACCTGCTGCTGATCGGCGGTCCGATCGTCGGCTTCCTGTGCGGGTCGCTGCAGGAGATGGCGGTCCAGCGCGACGCGGCCCAGCAGTCCGCGGCCGCCGCGGCCGAGCGGGCGCGGCTGGCTCGCGTGGTCCACGACGGGGTGCTGCAGGTGCTCGCCCTGGTGCAGCGCCGCGGCGCCGAGCTCGGCGGCGACGCGGCCGAGCTCGGACGGCTGGCCGGCGAGCAGGAGAAGCGGCTGCGCACGCTGATCCGCTCCCAGGACGCCCTGCGCGACCGGGTCGACAACGGCGTGGTCGACCTCGCCGACGCCCTGGCCCGGCTGCGCGACCGGCCGCACGTCGACGTCGCGGTGCCCGGCGGGCCCGTCGACCTGCCCGCGGCCACGGCCACCGAGGTCGTCGCGGTCGTCGAGGCCTGCCTCGACAACGTGGCGCGCCACGTCGGCGAGGACGCCCCGGCGTGGGTGCTGCTCGAGGCGTTCCCCGACCACGTCGCGGTGTCGGTGCGCGACGACGGTCCCGGCATCCCCGAGGGCCGGCTCGAGGAGGCCCGCGCCCAGGGCCGCCTCGGCGTGCTCGAGTCGATCCAGGGCCGGGTGCGCGACCTCGGCGGCACCGCCGAGCTCACCACGGGGTCGTTCGGCACCGAGTGGGAGCTGTCGGTGCCCCGCAGCACCCACGCCCCGCGATGATGGTGTCGTGACCATCCACGCGGGCCACCCGTTCGCCACCGACGACGACCCCGTGCGCCGCCTGCGCGGACGGCTCGGCGGCGCCGTCACGCTGTGGACGGCGGGGGAGGGCGGGAGCGCCCGCGACTGGGCGGGACTGACGGTGTCGTCGGTCCTGCTCGCCCACGGCGAGACCCCGCGGCTGCTGGCCCTGGTCGACCCCGACTCCGACCTCGCCGACGTCGTCGCCGACACGGGCCGGGCGGTGTTCCACCTGCTGTCGTGGCACCACCGCGACCTGGCCGACGCGTTCGCGGGCGTGGCGCCCGCGCCGGGCGGTCCCTTCCGTCTGGGCCCCTTCGCGCCGACCGCGTCGGGTCCGCTGCTCGGCGACGCGACGTCGTACGTCGAGGTGGAGGTGGAGTCGGTGGCCGAGGTCGGCTGGTCGCGGCTGCTCACCTGCACCGTCGACCTGGCGACGCTGGTGGTCGGCGACGACGCCGAGCCGCTGCTCCACCGCCGCGGCCGCTACCGCACCGACCCTCCGCGATAGTCGTGGACCTTCTGCACCGAAGCCCGTTCGGTGCAGAAGGTCCACGACTATCGGGGTGGGGGGCGGTTAGGGTCGGCGCGTGAGTGACGTGGGGAGCGACGGGCAGGACCCGGTCCGGGTGATGGTGGTCGACGACCACCCGATGTGGCGTGACGCGGTCGAGCGCGACCTGCAGGCCGCCGGGTTCGCCGTGGTGGCGGTCGCCGCCGACGGCCACCAGGCGCTCGCGCGCTTCCCGGCGGCGCGCCCGCAGGTCGTGGTGCTCGACCTGCAGATCCCCGGGCCCAACGGCGTCGAGGTCACCCGGCAGGTGCTCCAGCACGACCCGGGCGCGCGGGTGCTGATCCTGTCGGCGTCCGGCGAGCAGGACGACGTGCTCGAGGCGGTCAAGGCCGGGGCGACCGGCTACCTCGTCAAGTCGGCCTCGGTCGCCGAGCTGCTCGACGCCGTACGCCGGGTGGCCCGGGGCGACTCGGTCTTCACCCCGGGTCTGGCGGGCCTGGTGCTCGGCGAGTTCCGCCGCCTGTCGGAGCCCGCGGGCGACCCGTCGATCACCGGCAACCCCGAGCTGACCGAGCGGGAGACCGAGGTGCTCAAGATGGTCGCCAAGGGGATGTCCTACAAGCAGATCGCCGAGCGCCTGGTGCTTTCGCACCGCACCGTGCAGAACCACGTGCAGAACACCCTGCGCAAGCTGCAGATGCACAACCGCGTCGAGCTGACCCGCTACGCCATCGAGCGCGGCCTCGACACCGACGACGACTGAGCCGCGGCGGTCCGGGCTCGCGGCCGGTCTAGGGTCGGTCGCGTGACCACGGCGGCCTACCTCGAGCGGCTCGGCCTGCCGGCCGACCTGCCACCGACCCTCGAGACCCTGGTCGAGGTCCACCGCGCCCACCTCGCGCAGGTGCCCTACACCAACCTCGACATCATGCTCGGGCGGCCGCCCTCGACGGTCCCGGCCGAGGCGCTCGCGCGCCTGGTCGGCCTGGGGCGGGCGGGCTACTGCTTCCACCACAACGGCCTGCTCGAGACGGTGCTGCGCGACCTCGGCTTCACCGTCGAGCGCCGCCACGGCCACGTCTGGACGCTCCCGGAGCAACGCGACCAGACCCAGCTGAACCACCTGGTGCTCGTGGTCACGGGCCTTGCGACCGCCGCCAACCCGGGCGGCCGCTGGTGGCCCGACGTCGGGCTCGGCGAGGGACCGTTCGACCCGGTGCCGCTGGTCGAGGGCGACGTCGTCGACGGGCCGTTCCGCTTCGAGGTCAGCGGCCTGGGCATCGACGGCTGGTCCTTCGCCCACGACCCGAGCGGCTCCTTCCGCGGGCTCGAGGTGCGCGACCTCCCGGTCGACCAGAACGTCGTCGACACCGCGCACGCCGCCTTGTCCACACCGCCGACGGGCGTGTTCACCCGGGTGCTGGTCACCCAGCGCCGAGACCCGCTCGGCTGCGACACCGTCCGGTGCTGCGTGGCCACGCGCGTCGACGCCGGCGGCGCCCACCAGCGCGACCTCACGTCGTACGACGACTGGCGCGCGGCGCTCGACGCGATCGGCCTCGTGGTCGCCGACGTGCCCGACGACGACCTGCGCGCCCTGTTCGACCGGATGCTCGCCGCGCACCGCACGTGGGACGAGGCGGGCCGGCCGTGAGCCTGCGGCCGGCGACCGCCGCCGACGTCGCAGGTCTGGCCGACCTCGAGGAGGTGGCCAACCGGCTCGCGCTGGCCCACGTCTTCGGGGACGTGCCCTTCCCCCTGGCCGAGGTCGCCGACCGGTGGGCCGACGCCGTCGACGACCCTGCCGTCACGGTGCTGGTCGTGGACGGTGTCGCCGGCCGTCTCGACTGCGTCGTGGCCCACGACGACCGCACGCTGCGCCACCTGGCGGTGCACCCGGAGCGGTGGGGCCAGGGGTTGGCCCGGGCCGCCGTCGACCGCGCGGTGGCCTCGATCAGTGCGTCGGGTGCGTGCCCGCGACTGTGGTGCCTGGCGGCCAACCACCGGGCCCTCGGCCTCTACGCCCATCTCGGCTGGGTCGCCACCGGCGCCGAGCAGCCGGCCGAGTGGCCGCCGTACCTGCTCGAGCGCGAGCTGGTCCTGGCAGGATCGCCGTCGTGACCGACGCGGCCCCGGACCTGCTGGAGATCGCCGACGGTCTCTACGCGCTGCCGCTGGCCGACTTCACCCCCGCCCGTGACGCCCGGGTCAAGCAGCTCAAGGGCACCGACCTCGCGCCCGCGGTCAGGGCCCTGAAGAAGCCGTCGCTGGCCGCCTGGGTCGTCAACCTCTTCGTACGCCGCGACCCCGGCCAGGTCGAGCAGGTGCTGTCGGTCGGCGCGGCGCTGCGCGAGGCGCAGGCCGGGATGTCGGGCGCCGAGCTGCGCGCGCTCACCAAGCAGCGTCGTCAGCTGACCGCCGCGATCACCACCCAGGCCCGCGGACTGGCGCGCGAGGAGGGCGTGAAGGTCACCGAGGCGGTGGCCGACCAGGTCGAGGCGACCCTCACGGCGGCGATGGTGTCCGAGCGCTGCGGGGCGGCGGTGCGCAGCGGCCTGCTGGTCGCGTCGCTGAGCACCACCGGCGTCGACGACGTCGACGTCGAGGCGGCGGTCGCGGTGGCCGCCGCGATCGGCTTCACCGCCACCCCGCGCGCGGCCGAGGCCGCGCCGGCGCCCCCCAGGCTGAGCGTCGTCCCCGACCCCGACCGCGACGAGAAGGCCCGTGCCGCCGCGCAGGAGGCGCTCGACGACGCCGAGGCCGAGGTGGGCGAGGCCCTCACCGCGCGCGACGAGGCGGCCGCCGACGTCGAGCAGCTGCGCGCCCGGCAGCTGCAGATCGAGGCCGAGATCGACGAGCTCAAGCGCCGGATCGCGGTACTGGAGGACACCTACGACGAGGTCGACGACGAGCTCGGTGACGCCGAGTCGGTGCGCGACGAGGCCCAGGCGAGCCTCGACGAGGCCACCGTGGCCCGCGACGAGGCGCGGGCCACGCTGGAGGCGATCAACTAGCGAGCGAGCCCGCGCCGGGCGGCGACGGCGGCGCCGAGCACTGCGGCCCCCGGGCGCGGCGCCGCACCGGCGGTCAGCGGGCGCTCGACGGCGTACGTCGTCTCGCCCGACGGGGAGCGGAGGGCCGCGGTCGCCCACGACCCTGCGTCCGGTGTCGCGGGCGTCGTACCGGTCGGGGCGAGGCTCCACGGCCCGTCGTCGTGGTCGATCGTGCTGGCGCCCGCCAGCAGCAGGGCCGCCGGCTCGCCGACCAGGCCGGTCAGGGGCAGCTCGAGGCCGGCGAAGCTGCGGGGGTCGGTGTGCGCCAGCGTGCCCCAGCTCGCCACGAGCTCGGGCAGCGCGTCGCGCGGGACGTCGAGCACGGCGCACAGCTCGTCGCTCCAGTCGCCGGCGGCGAGGTCGAGGAGCAGCGTGGACGAGGCGTTGGCGACGTCGGTGAGGTGCTCGAGGCCACGCGTCATCCGCGCCACGAGGTAGGACTCGACGGTCCCGACGGCGTAGCGCCCGGCGCCGACCAGCGCCCAGGTGCGGGGCTCGTGCTCGGCGACCCAGCGCAGCGCGGGGCCGGCGAAGCCGGGGGCGAGGGGCAGGCCGCTCAGCGCGGTGACGCGCTCGCGGTGGCTGCTCAGCCGCGCACACACCTGCGTCGTACGCCGGTCCGCCCCGGCGATCGCCGGGCGTGGTGAGCCCAGGGTCTCGCGGTCCCACAGCACGACCGTCGCACGCTGGGTGGTGAGCCCGACGCCCTGCAGGGTCGTCGCGTCGACCTGCGCGACCGCCTCGCGCACGGCCCCCAGCGTCGCCCGCCAGAGCTCGTCGGGTGCGTGCTCGACCCGGCCGGGACCCGGGTGGCTCGGGGCGAGGTCGTGGTGGGCGGTGGCCGTCACGGTGCCGTCGTCGGCGACCACGCTCGCGGTCACGCCGGTGGTGGCGGCGTCGATCGCGAGGACGCTCACCTCAGGTCCTCAGGTCCTCAGGGCGGGTCAGGCGTCGTCGCCGCGCACGAGCGCGAGGATCCGGCGATCGATCCAGACCAGGCCGTCGTCGACGCGCATCTCGTAGTTCTCGCAGCCGACCCAGGTGTGGAAGTCGGGCTGGCCCTGGGCGCGCGCGAAGGCCTCGAGCTCGTCGCGCAGCGCGGCGTCGATGGTGACCTTCTCGTCGTCGGTCGAGGCGACCAGGTAGAGGTCGTTGAGGTCGAGCAGCCGGGCCAGCTCGGTGACCGGGGCCGCGTGGTCGTCGACGCGCAGGTCGACGTCGATGTCGTCGCCACCGTCGTAGCCGGCCCCGTCGCGCACGACCAGCATGGCCGCCGACTGGCGCCCGCGCTTGTCACCGCCCGCGTCGTCACCGGCGGCGAGCGCGTCGAGGAGCCGCTGCGCGAACGGGGTGTCGGCGCCGGCCTCCCACGAGCGTCGCATCGCCTCGACGACCTCGGGGCCCGCCAGGCAGTTGCCCTGGATCGCGAACCCGTCGCCGGTCACCCCGCCGGCCCAGTCGATGCAGGAGCCGCCGGTGTGGGACGCCGCGCCGCCGTCGACGTCGACGATGCCGACCTGGCGGTGGTCACGGCCCTCGTCCTCCTCGAGCAGGCGCTGCAGGGCGACCGAGGCGGTCGCGCCCTCGTCGAGGTGGGAGAGCGCGATGCCCTTGTAGGCGACGTTGGCGTGCGCCTGGGTCGCCAGCGCGCCGACCTGCGCGACCGCGGCCGGGACGACCGACCCGACGGCCAGGAACTTGGAGGCCACGGCCACGCCCCACGACTCGCCGTCGTCGGACCGGGCCACGATGGAGAACGTCATGGTGGCGAGCCTAGCCAGCGCCTGGGTCGCCCACGCCGCCGAGGAGCTCGCCCCTGGGCCCTCCGCGGCCCGACGGCGCTTCCACGGCATGCTTCACGGTGTGCTCCAGGACCTCGCCCGGCCCGCCCGGCTGCTGGTCGCGGCCTTCGGCCTGGCCGTCGGCGTGATGCTCGCCGGCCCGGTCGCGGGCGCGACCTCCCAGGTCGCGCTCGGGCTGCTCCTGGCGGGGATCGGTCTCGAGACGCTCGTCGTCGTCGGCTCCCCGCTGCTCCTGGGCCGCGCCGAGCGGCGCTTGGCCCGCGAGGTCGTCGCGGCCAGCGCCGAGATCGCGTCCGGTGCCGTCGCGCCCGTGCCGGCGATCGGGCGCGTCGTACGCCGCCGCGTCGTCGACCTGCCCTGGTGGCTGCCCGGGCGCGGGGCGGGCCCCGGTCGGGCTGCGCTGACGGTGCTGACCGCGGTCGGCGACGGCCCGGCCCGCCGGGTCGCGGCCCTGGTGCCGGCCGACCTCGGCCTGCGCGGCGTCGGCGTACCGGCGGTGCTCCTGCTGCACCCGCACCGGCGCGACGTGGCGGTGCTCGACGACCGGGTCACCGGCGCGCAGCTCGCCGCCGTCGACGCCGACCCGCGGTGGCGCACCGAGGCCCTGCCGACCGACCGCACCGTGGTCGGCGGCTACCTCGCGCTCGTGCTGGCCTTCGCGGCGGGCACGGCGGCGGGCACGGCGGTGGGCACGGCGGTGGCCACGGGGCTCTCGACCCTCGTCGTCCTGGCGACCGGGGTCGGGTGACCCTCGCCACAGCCTGCCCGAGTCGCTAGGTTGGATCGATCCAACATCACCAGCGACGGAGGAGTTCCCATGCGGGTCGGAGTGCTCACCGGGGGCGGCGACTGTCCCGGTCTCAACGCGGTCATCCGCGCCGTCGTCCGCAAGGGCGTCAAGGACCACGGCTTCGAGTTCGTCGGCTACCGCGACGGCTGGAGGGGCCCGCTCGAGGGCCTGACGATGCCGCTCGGGGTCGAGCAGTGCCGCGGCATCCTGCCGCGCGGCGGCACGATCCTCGGCTCCTCGCGCACCAACCCGTTCTCGCTCGACAACGGCGTGGAGCGCATCAAGGACAACCTGGCGGCCGCCGGGGTCGACGCGCTGGTCGCCATCGGCGGCGAGGACACCCTCGGGGTGGCCACCAAGCTCGCCGACCTCGGCGTCTCGGTCGTGGGTGTGCCGAAGACGATCGACAACGACCTCTCGGGCACCGACTTCACGTTCGGCTTCGACACGGCCGTCAACATTGCCACCGAGGCGATCGACCGGCTCCACACCACCGCGGAGTCCCACCACCGCGTCTTGGTGGTCGAGGTGATGGGCCGCCACGCCGGGTGGATCGCCCTGCACGCCGGCATCGCCGGCGGCGCCAGCGCCGTGCTGATCCCCGAGCAGCCCTTCGACATCGAGAAGGTCTGCGCGTTCGTCGAGACCCGCTTCGAGTCGACCTACGCCCCGATCATCGTGGTGTCCGAGGGCGCCGTGCCGATCGAGGGCGGCGACATGACGCTGGTGTCGGGGGAGAAGGACGCCTTCGGGCACGTGCGCCTGGGCGGCATCGGCGACCGGCTCGCCTCCGAGATCGAGCACCGCACCGGCAAGGAGGCCCGTGCCGTGGTGCTCGGCCACGTCCAGCGCGGCGGTACCCCCACCGCCTTCGACCGGTGGCTCGCGACCCGCTTCGGGCTGCAGGCCGCCGCGGCCGTCGCCGAGGGCGACTTCGGCACGATGATGGCGCTGCGCGGCACCCGCATCGAGCGCGTCCCCCTCGCCGAGGGCACCGCCGAGCTCAAGCTGGTCAGCCCCGAGGAGTACGCCGACGCCCAGGTGTTCTTTGGTTGAGCAGTCGCCCGCGAGGAACGAGCGGGCGGCGTAGCGAGACCAGGTCGAGCGAGCGTCGCGACCGAGGGACGGGTCGCGACAGGCGCGTCGAGACCACCGCAGCGTCACGTCGACCCGCCCCCGACGTCAGTGGGAGAGGTCGGCGAGGTCGAGGTCAACGGGCAGCCAGCGCCAGACGACGACGGCGGCGAGGAGCGCGAGCACCGCTCCGCTGAGCCCGACGACCGCGAACGCGTCGGTGAAGGCCGTAGTGGCCGCGCCGGCCGTCGGGGTGCCGAGCGCGCCGGCCAGCGACTCGGTCGCGGCGGCGCCGGTGCCCTGGGGCAGGCCGGCGCGGTAGACGACGCCGGCGAGGCTGCCGAGGACGGCGACCCCGAGCACCCCGCCGATCTCGTAGGACATCTCCTCCAGCGCCGCGGCCGAGCCGGCCTCGTGCGCGGGGGCGCGGCCCATGATCAGGGCCGACCCGACGCCGAGGGCGGCCGTGCCGAGGCCGACGACGAGGAACACCCCGGCCAGGGCGGCGTACGACAGGGGGCGGGGGAGCACCCCGAGGGCGCCGAGGCCGGTGGCGGTGGCGACCAGGCCGCCGACCAGCACGGTGCGGACGCCGATGCGGGCGGCGACGGCCGGTGCGAACGGCGAGCCGACGAGCCCGCCGACGGCGAGGGGCAGCAGGGCGACACCCGCCGCGAGCGGCGACCAGCCGCGCACCAGCTGCAGCCACTGCGAGGCGAGCAGGAGCAGCGCCATCAGCACGGTGCTGCTGGCCAGTGCGGTCAGCACGCCGGCCCGGAAGACACGGTCGGCGAAGAGGCGTACGGCGAGCATCGGGTCGTCCTGGTGCAGGCAGCGACGCACGAACGCGGTGACCGCGAGCACGCCCGCGGCCAGCACCAGCAGCGACACGGGGTGCGGCCCGTGCTTGCCGAGCTCCTTGACGGCGTAGACGACCGCCACCATGCCGCCGACCGAGAGCGCGACGCCGGTGGAGTCGATGCGGCCGGGGCGCTGCGAGCGGCTCTCGGGCAGGAGCAGCCGTCCGGCGACCACCGCGACGGCCATCAGCGGCACGTTGACCAGGAACGCCGCGTGCCAGCTGAAGGCCCCCAGCAGCGCCCCGCCGACGATCGGGCCGACGGCGGCGCCGACCGAGGCCGTCGCGGCCCACAGGCCGAGGGCCAGGGCGCGCTCGCGCTGGTCGGCGAACAGCACCCGGATCAGCGAGAGCGTGGCCGGCATGATCATCGCGCCGGCGATCCCGAGCAGCACCCGCACCGCGATGACCGCGCCGGCGGAGTCGGCGACGAGCACCAGCACCGAGGCGGAGCCGAACAGCGTGAAGCCGCTCAGCAGCATCCGGCGCCGGCCCCAGCGGTCGGCCAGGGCCGCGAGCGGGACGAGCAGCCCGGCCAGGACCAGGGCGTAGGCGTCGACGATCCACAGCTGGGCCACCGCGGAGGGGCGCAGGTCGGCCGACAGGTCGGGCAGCGCGACGTTGAGGATCGTCATGTCCATCACGACGACCAGCAGGCTGGCGGCCAGGACGCCGAGCCCGGCCCAGCGCCGCCGGTCGGTCGTCGCCTCGGGCAGCAGCACCGCGGTCATCGGGCGCCACCGCCCTCGAGGAACTGCGACAGCACGACGGTGTCGAGGTCGCGGCGTGCGACGTCGCCGTCGCGCACGGCCTCTCGGGCCGCCACCAGCAGCCCGTAGACGGCGTGGCCGAGCCAGCGCGGGGGGACGTCGGCGCGCAGGATGCCGGTGGCCTGCGCGGCGGCGTACAGCAGGACCTCGCGCTCGACGAGGCGGTCGGAGCGGGCGAGCAGGTCGTCGGCCCCGAGCAGGTAGGAGTCGGTCAGCGCGAAGCCGAAGTCGTCGGAGTCGGCCAGGAAGCGCGAGAGGAGGTCGCGCAGGCAGGCCAGGATGCGCTCCGGGTCGCCGGACGTCGCCGCCCCGTCGGCGTCGGCGGCGTCGAGGCTGGCCTCCCACCGGTCGAGCGAACGGGTGCCGAGCTCGTGGAGCAGGTCCTCGCGCGAAGCGAAGTGGCGGTGCAGGGTGGCCCGGCCGACGCCGGCGGCGGTCGCCAGCACCGCCATCGACGCCCGGGGGTCGACGTTGAGGTGGCGGGTGGCCGCGGCCAGGATGTCGTCACGCGACGCCATGGGACACTCTCGTTCCATATGAGACAGTTATGTCTCATATGAGACCACGTCGACTCGCCAGGGGCAACTCGTGGCGGGGCCGTGCTGACAACCCCGGCTCCGGGTGTTTGGGTGGAGCCTCCCCACCCGCCACCTCGGAGGTGTCTCGGACATGACCGTGCGACCTGATCTCGACGCGCCCGACGGGCGCGACCCCGCAGACGTCAACGGGCCCGGCGTCCCCGACCTCAAGCGGGTGATGGGGCCCCGGCTGCTGCTGCTGTTCATCGTCGGCGACATCCTCGGCGCCGGCATCTACGCCGTGACCGGCAAGCTCGCCGGTCAGGTGGGTGGCATCGCCTGGCTGCCGTTCGTCGTCGCCTTCGCCGTCGCGACGATCACGGCCTTCTCCTACCTCGAGCTCGTCACGAAGTACCCCCAGGCCGCGGGCGCCGCGCTCTACACGCACAAGGCGTTCGGGGTGCACTTCGTGACCTTCATCGTCGCCTTCGCCGTCGTGTGCTCGGGCATCACCAGTGCCTCGACGTCGTCGGGCCTGCTCGCCTCCAACCTGCTCATCGGTCTCGACGAGCTGCTGCCCGGCGTCCCCACCGGGGACGGGGCTACGCTCGTGGTGGCGCTGGCCTTCATGCTGCTGCTGGCCGGCATCAACCTGCGTGGGGTCGGTGAGAGCGTCAAGTTCAACGTCGTGCTGACCCTGGTCGAGATGACGGCGCTGGCGATCGTCATCGTCATCGGCTTCGTCGTGGTCGCCCGCGGTGACGGCAACCTCGGGGCGGTGACCGTCTTCGAGAGCCCGGGCGACAAGAACCTCTTCATGGCCGTCACCGTGGCCACCGCCATCGCGTTCTTCGCCATGGTCGGCTTCGAGGACTCCGTCAACATGGTCGAGGAGACCAAGGACCCCGAGCTGATCTTCCCGCGCGTCATGCTGACCGGGCTCGGCATCGCGGTGGCGATCTACGTGCTCGTCGCGATCTCGGTCGTCGCGGTCGTGCCGTCCGGTGACATCGCCAACCCGGTCGACCCCGAGGCCGGGGTGCTCCTCGACGTGGTCCGCATCGGTGCGCCCGACCTGCCGATCGACAAGATCTTCCCGTTCCTCACGGTCTTCGCCGTGGCCAACACCGCCCTGATCAACATGCTCATGGCCAGCCGGTTGATCTACGGCATGGCGATCCAGGACGTCCTGCCGCGCCAGCTGGGCCGGGTCTCGCCGCACACGCGGTCGCCGTACGTCGCGATCGGCTTCACCACCGCCCTCGCCTTCGGCCTCATCGTCTACGTGCGGACCCAGTCGGAGAGCACCATCGTCGGTGCGCTGTCGGGCACGACCTCCCTGCTGCTGCTCGCGGTCTTCACCGTGGTCAACGTCTGCTGCCTGGTGCTGCGCCGCGACCCTCCCGGCGCCTTCCGCGCCCCGACGGTCCTGCCGGTCGTCGGAGCGGTGGCCTGCGCCTACCTGCTCGGGCCGTGGGCCCGCCTGGACGAGGACATGGTGCAGTACAAGATCGCCGCGGGGCTGCTGGGCATCGGCGTCGTCCTGTGGGCCGTCACCTGGCTGGTCAACCGCGGCGCCCGCGGCCAGAAGACCGGCTTCCGCGACGTCGAGCGGTTGGAGCACCTCGACTGATAGCGCCGACCCGTCGCGTAGACGCGACGGGTCGACACGAAATGACGCCGACCCGTCGCGTAGACGCGACGGGTCGACGAGAAGTGACGCTGACCCGTCGCGAATACGCGACGGGTCAGCGTGATGCAGGCCGGGTGGAAGCGACCAGACCGCCTAGGAACGCCGGGCGCGGCGGCGGGAGACGGCGTCGATGGCGGCGGCGAGCAGGAGCACGATGCCGGTGATGACCTGCTGCCACTGGGCCCCCAGGCTCGGCTTGAGGCCGAGGCCGTTGGGAATGATGACGATCACCAGCGCGCCGAGGATCGCGTCGCGCGGCTTGCCGCGACCACCGAAGAGCGACGTCCCGCCGATGACGGCCGCGGCGACCGAGAACAGCAGCACGTTGCCGGAGCCCAGGTCGAGCGAGGCCGAGGACTGCGACGAGGCGAGCAGGATGCCGCCCATGGCGCCGAACGACGAGCACAGCGCGAACGCGGTCACCTTCATGTGCACGACGTCGATGCCGGCGCGGCGAGCGGCCTCGGCGTTGCCGCCGGTGGCGTAGAGGTGGCGGCCCCAGGTGGTGCGCTTCAGGGCCAGCGTGCAGGCGATCATGAGCACCAGGGCGATGACGGCCGCGGTCGGGATGCCCTGGATGACCAGGGTCGAGCGCTCGTTGGGGTTGCGGTTCTGGTTGGCCAGGATCGTCAGCACGATGCCGACCAGGGCGATGAGGCCGCCGCGCAGCAGGACCAGGCTGATGGCGTCGTGGGTCAGGTGCGCGGCCTTGGCCCGCAGCGCCTCGGTGAGGGTGAAGGCCAGGAAGCCCAGCACGACGACCAGCGTGAAGATCCAGCTCTGCGTCGGGCTGAGGGTGCCGTAGGTCAGGTTGTGCCAGAAGTCGTAGTTGGAGGTGTTGACCGGGCGGCCGGCGAGGGCGAACTGGAGCACGCCCTGCCACGCGAGGAACAGCGCCAGGGTGACCACGAAGCTGGGGATGCCGACCTTGGCGACCAGGACGCCGTTGAGGACGCCGATCGCGGTCCCGATGCAGATCGCGGCCAGGAGCGCGAGCTCCAGGTGCTGGGTCAGGTTGGTGACCACGAGCAGGAACCCCAGGGCGATGACGACCGACGCGGACCAGGCCTTCACCCAGACGGCGAGGCCGACGCCGATGGCCAGCCCGACGACCAGGCTCCAGTACATAAAGGTGGGCAGTCCGTTGCTGAGGTCGCCGTCGAAGATCGCGACCGCGGCGAGCGCGGCACACATGCCGCCCGCGGTGCCGGCGGACAGGTCGATCTCGCCGAGCAGCAGGACGAAGACCAGACCCATCGCGATCACGGCGATGTAGACGCCCTGACCGGGCAGGTTGCCGATGTTGTAACGGGTCAGGAAGGCCGAGCTGACCTGCATGAAGATGATGCCCAGGACGACCAGACCGACCACCGAGGGCAGGGCGCCGGGGTCTCCGGTGCGCAGCCGGGTGACCCAGTCGTGGAAGGCGCCGACGATGGAGCGTTCCTCGACGTCGAGGGAGAACTCCCCGGCGCGCTCGGGCTTGTCGAGCGAGGGGGAGGAGGCGGGTGCGGGGGTCTCGGTGCTCATCACATCACCTCGTTGGCGGTAGCAGCGGTCAGGCCCAGGTCACCGGTGCGCCCGGAGGTGATGAGCTCGACGATCTGGGTGGTGCTGGTGTCGGTCTTCTGCACCTCGGCGGCCACGCGGCCCAGGAAGAGGGCGGCGACGCGGTCGGCGACCTCCATGACGTCGTTCATGTTGTGGGAGATCAGCACGACGCCGCGGCCCTGGTCGGCCAGGCGTCGGACGAGGTCGAGGACCTGCCGGGTCTGGGCGACGCCGAGCGCGGCGGTCGGCTCGTCGAGGAAGACGACCTTGCTGTTCCACAGCACGGCCTTGGCGATCGCGACGGTCTGGCGCTGGCCGCCCGAGAGGTTGGCGACCTGCTGGCGCACCGACGACACGGTGCGCACCGACAGGCTGGCCAACGTCTCGCGGGCCTTGCGCTCCATCTCGCCGTCGGCCAGGAAGGCGCGCATCCTGCTGATCTCGCGGCCCAGGAACATGTTCTGGGTGATGTCGAGGTTGTCGGCCAGCGCGAGGTCCTGGTAGACGAACTCGATGCCGAGGGCGCTCGCGGCACGGGGGTCGGAGATGGTGACCGGCTCGCCCTCGAAGGTGATGGTGCCGGTGTCGATGCTGTTGATGCCGGCGAAGCACTTCACCAGCGTCGACTTGCCGGCGCCGTTGTCGCCGACGAGCGCGGTCACCTCACCGGGATAGACGTCGAAGTCGACGTCGTGCAGGACGTGGACGGGCCCGAAGCTCTTGTTGAGCCCCCGGGCCGAGAGGATCGGTTCGGTCACGATCCCGCCTTTCGCAGCGGTGGGATGGATGCACGGGATGCGTGCGGTGGACGAGGACGTCGTGGTGACGTACGACGGTGGCCGAGCCGGACCCGGCCCGGCCACCGTCCGGGTGGTGCTTCGTACGGGTGTTACGTGATTCTGGGGTCTGTGGGGTCTTTCTGGACAGACCCGGGGCTCAGGAGATGCCGAGCTTGCTGCAGTCGTCCTCGATGCCCTGGCAGATCTCGTCGGCGCTGAGGGCACCCGCGTCGATGACGTCCTGGATGTTGGCCTGCGTGATGACCTGGGCGGGCAGCAGCAGGGCCTCCAGCTGGTGGCTCGGGGACTCGGGGTCCTCGAACGGGGCCAGGGTGAGCCCGGCGTCGGCCGGGTCGGTACCACCGGCCAGGGCGATCGCGAGCGCGGCGGCGGCGTTGGCCTCGAGCTTGACGTCCTTGAAGACCGTCATGCTCTGGGTGCCGGTGATGATGTTCTGCAGGCCCTGGACGCCCGCGTCCTGACCGGTGACGACGACCTGGCCGTCGAGGCCGTTGGTCTTGAGCACGCCGATGACCGCGTTGGCGATGTCGTCGTTGGCGGCGAGCACGCCGTCGACCGAGCCGCCGGCGGCGGTGAAGGCCTGCTGGAACGCCGGAGCGGCGTTCTCGACCTTCCAGCCCTTGACGGTGGCCTCCTGGGTGATCGTCAGCTTGCCCTCGTCGGCCAGCGGGTCGAGCACCGAGTGGGCGCCCTTCATGAACAGCACGGCGTTGTTGTCGACGTCGGTGCCGCCGTTCATCATGATGATGTTGGGGTTCTCGGCGCCGCTGGCGTCGAGGCAGTCGACCAGGGTCTGGGCCTGGAGCTTGCCGACGTCCTCGTTGTCGAAGGAGACGTAGTAGGGCGCGGTGCCACCGAGGTTGACGCGGTCGTAGTCGATGACCTTGACGCCGGCCGCGTCGGCCTGCTTCTCGACACCCGCGCCCGAGGCGGCGTCGATCGAGTCGATGATGAGCACCTTGGAGCCGGCGCCGATCATGTTCTGGGCCAGCGAGGTGAACTTGTTGATGTCGCCCTGCGCGTTCTGCACGTCGGGGGTCAGCCCGGCGTCGCTGAGCGCCTTGGTGAGCAGCGGCGCGTCGTAGGTGGTGTAGCGCGTCGACGACGTCGTGTCGGGCAGGATCACGCCGACCTTGCCGGTCGCCTTGCCGGCGGTGCCCTCGGCGGGCTTCTCCGCGCCGCTGACGGGCGGGTTGTCGAGCTTGCAGGCTCCGGTGATGGCCGCGGCGTCACCGCCACCGCCCCCGTTGCCCGAGTCGTTGTTGTCGTCGGAGCCGCACGCTGCCAACGGGCCGACGCACAGCGTGACCGCGGCACCGGTGAGGGCGGCGCGGCGCATGAATGAAGACACGGTTCCTCCTGCAGGATATTTCGGGCAACGAGCCCACTGGTACCCCGGAGTGTTGTCCGTCACTGGTTAGTCGTCAAGAGGTGAACGCAAAAACACCGAATCGTGACCAAGTGGCCGTTTACCAAACATCACTTGACGACAAAGAGTGGCGTCGAGCACAGTTCACCTCGTGTCCCCCATCGACCCCGCCCCGGGTTCCACCGCGTCGCTGCGCACGGCGAACCAGCGGCGGGTCCTCGACGTGCTCCGGGCCCAGATCGCCGGGACCGCCCAGCTCACGGAGGGCCAGATCACCCAGGCCGACCTGGCCCGCACGACGGGCCTCGCCCCGGCGACCGTGTCGAGCATCGTGCGCGAGCTCGCCGCCGCCGGGCTGGTCGCCACGGTGCCCGGCAGCGGTCGCCGCGGCACCACCGTGCAGCTCGCGTCGAGCGCCGGGGTGGTCGCGGGCATCGACTTCGGCCACAGCCACGTCTCGGTCGCGGTCGGCGACCTCACCGGCCAGGTGCTCAGCGAGCAGCACCACCCGCTCGCGCCGGCGTACGGCAACGATGAGGGCCTCGGCCGCGCCGCGGAGATGCTCGCCTCCCAGCTGGCCGAGCTCGGGCTCGACGCCGGCGACATCCGCACCGTCGGGATGGGGCTGCCCGCCCCGGTGATCGACGACGTCGTGCGCTCCTCGGCGATCCTGCCGGGCTGGGTCGGCGTCAACGCGCGTCGCGTCGCCGAGCAGCGGTTCGCCGGACCCGTCCACATCGAGAACGACGCCAACCTCGGCGCCCTGGCCGAGCACCGGCTGGGCAGCGCCCGCGGTCACTCGACCTCGATCTACCTCAAGCTCTCCTCGGGCGTCGGCTCGGGCATCATCATCGACGACCAGCTCTTCCACGGGGCCAGCGGCACGGCCGGCGAGGTCGGGCACCTGACGGTCAACGAGCAGGGACCGGTCTGCCGGTGCGGCAGTCGCGGGTGCCTGGAGACCTACGCCTCGACCGGCAGCGTGCTGGAGCTGATGGCCACCCAGATGCCCGACGCCAGCCTCGACGAGGTCATCGCGTCCGCACGCGAGGGCAACGTCTCGGCGCTGCGCAGCCTCGAGGACGCCGGGCTGCACCTCGGGTGGGGCCTGGGCAGCCTGGTCAACCTCTTCAACCCGGCGCTCATCGTCGTGGGCGGCGACCTCGCGCGCGCCGGTGACCTGCTGCTCGACTCGGCCCGGGTGGGCCTGCGCCGCCACGCGCTCGACGCGGTCGCGGCGACCCCGGTCGTCGCCAGCTCGCTGGGGCGGCGCGCCTCGCTGGTCGGCGCCGTCCTGCTGGCGGCCGAGCGCACCGACCTGCTCCCGGCCGACCTGACCTCCGCGAGCTGACGCCCCTCGGCCTCGGGGGCGGGCGCGGTCCGTGCCGATCCACCTTCCCGCGTAGGCTGGAGTCGTGGCTGTCCCCGATCTCGCCGCGCTCCACGCGCTGTCCCCCGCGCAGCAGCCGACCTACCCCGACCGGGCCGCGGTCGACGCGACCGTGGACCGGCTGCGCACCCTGCGTCCCCTGGTCTTCGGTCACGAGTGCGACGAGCTGACCGACAAGCTCGCCGCCGTCGCCCGGGGCGAGGCCTTCCTGCTGCAGGGCGGTGACTGTGCCGAGACGTTCGCCGGGGTCACGGCCGACAACACCCGCAACAAGCTGCGCGTGCTGCTGCAGATGGCGGTCGTGCTGACCTACGCCGCGTCGGTCCCGGTGGTCAAGCTGGGCCGGCTCGCCGGGCAGTACGCCAAGCCACGCTCCTCCGACCTCGAGACCCGTGTCGTCGACGGCGAGAGCATCACCCTGCCGGCCTACCGCGGCGACGCGGTCAACGGCTACGACTTCACCCCCGAGGCCCGGGTGCCCGACCCGGCCCGCCTGCTCGAGGTGCACCGCACCTCCGCGGCGACGCTGAGCATGATCCGCGCCTTCATCGCCGGCGGCTACGCCGACCTGCGCAAGGTCCACACCTGGAACACCGACTTCGTCTCCGACTCGGTGGCCGGGCAGCGCTACGACGCGCTGGCCTTCGAGATCGACCGGGCGATGGCGTTCATGGAGGCCATCGGAGCCGACCCCGACGAGTTCCACCGCGTCGACTTCCACACCAGCCACGAGGCGCTGGTGCTCGAGTACGAGCACGCGATGACCCGCCTCGACTCCGGCAACGGGGCGGCGTACGACCTGTCGGCGCACTTCGTGTGGATCGGTGAGCGCACCCGCCAGCTCGACGGCGCCCACGTCGAGCTGCTCAGCCACGTGCGCAACCCGATCGGGGTCAAGCTCGGCCCCACGACCTCGCCCGACGACGCGATCGCGCTCGCCGCGCGGCTCAACCCCGACAACGTCGCGGGCCGGCTCACCTTCATCACCCGCTTCGGCGCCGGCAGGATCCGCGACGGCCTGCCCGCGCTGGTCGAGAAGGTGCAGGGCGAGGGCCTCCAGGTCGCCTGGGTCTGCGACCCGATGCACGGCAACACCTTCGAGGCCAGCTCCGGCTACAAGACCCGCGCCTTCGACGACGTGATCGCCGAGGTGCAGGGCTTCTTCGACGTCCACCGCCAGCTCGGCACCTGGCCCGGCGGCATCCACGTCGAGCTCACCGGCGACGACGTCACCGAGTGCGTCGGTGGCGGCGAGGAGCTGCTCGAGGCCGACCTCGGAGACCGCTACGAGTCGGTCTGCGACCCCCGCCTCAACCGCGTGCAGTCCCTCGAGCTCGCCTTCCTCGTCGCCGAGATGTTGAGGGCCCGCTCCAGCTGACCCGTCGCGTCTACGCGACGGGTCGACGTGGGGTTGTGGAGGCTGGGCGGGAGGATGGGGGAGTGATCGACCTGCGCTCCGACACCCTGACCACCCCGACCGACGCGATGCGGGCGGCGATGGCCGCGGCCGAGGTCGGCGACGACGTCTACGGCGAGGACCCCACCGTCCTCGCGCTGCAGGAGCGGGTGGCGGACATGTTCGGCCACGAGGCCGCGCTGTTCATGCCGACCGGGTCGATGTCGAACGTGCTGGCGGTCCGCTCGCTGGTGCAGCCCGGCGAGGAGGTCCTGTGCGAGAGCTCGGCGCACATCGTGCGCGCCGAGCTCGGCGCCCACGGCGCCTACAGCGGCATCACCACGCGCACCTGGACGCACCCGCGCGGGCACGTCGACCTCGAGGCCCTGCGGGCCCTGCACGCCCCCGACATGGGTCCGTTCTTCGTGCGGACCGCGGCGGTCTCGGTCGAGAACACCCACAACTTCGCCGGCGGCACGGTGCTGCCGCTCGACCTGCTGCGTGACCTCAAGGAGTGGGCCACCGGCGTCGGCGCCGGGGTCCACCTCGACGGTGCCCGGCTGTGGAACGCCCACGTGGCCACGGGCACCCCGCTGGTCGAGTACGGCGCCACGGCCGACGTGATGTCGGTGTGCCTGTCCAAGGGGCTGGGCGCCCCGGTCGGCTCGCTGCTCGTCGGCAGCGCCGACACCGTCGCCGAGGCCCGGGTCTGGCGCAAGCGCATGGGGGGCGGGATGCGCCAGGTCGGCATCCTCGCTGCAGCCGGGCTGCACGCCCTCGACCACCACGTCGAGCGCCTGGCCGACGACCACGCCCACGCCCGGCTGCTCGCCGAGGCGGTGGGCGTCGACCCGGCCGGGGTCGACACCAACATCGTCGTGCTCACGCGCCCCGACGCGGCGGCGTACGTCGAGCGGGCGGCCGCGGAGGGGGTGCGGGTCGCGACCGTCGGCCCGACGACGGTGCGGCTCGTGACCCACCTCGGGGTCGGGAGGGCGGAGGCCGAGAGTGCCGCCCGGGTGCTGGCGCGACTGGCCACGGACGGCTCGTAACCTTCTGCCCGTCGCGGGCATCGGACGACGTGCCAGCCGCCCGACCCTCCCGGAGGACCCGATGAACCGCACGCTCGTCACCCTGCTCGCGACCGCCGCCGTGCTTGGCACCACGGGCGGCACGCTCGCCGCCACCCGGCTCGCCGCTGACGGCGGCCCTGCCCGCGACCCCGGTGGCCCAGGGGTGACCGCGCGGCCCTCGACGACACCCTCCACGACAGCCGCGACCGCCGGTTCGACGCCCCGCGAGCCGGTCCCTCCGGGCGCACCGGCCGGCCGAGCGCCGGGCGCGCCCGGTGACGTCCTGTGGGCCAACCAGCGCGGCCTGCACGACGGCGACCAGGTCGTGCCCCTCGACCTGGACGACCGGCTGGCCTCGCTCGAGCGGGCCGACGGCGCCTGGGTGATCACCACCGCGACCAGCCCGCAGGAGCCCTCGTACGAGGTCTCGGTGGTGCGGGGCGACGGCACGGTCACCTTCCTCGCCGACACCTTCGGTGACGGCGACGTGAGTCCCGACGGCACCCGCTACGTCGCCATGGTGGGCGCCGGCGGGGGCTACGGGGTGTGGGACATCGCCACCGGCGAGCAGGTCGACGGCGTCACGCACGGCCAGGACGGTGACCAGTTCCCGTCCGGCGGCGCCCAGTTCGTCGACGACGACACCGTCGCGACGACGTGGAGCGGTGACGACGCCGTCAACCGGGTGCTCCTCAGCAACCTCGGCTCCGCCGACCGACAGCTCGTCGGGAGCGACGTCGCGGGTTCGTGGGCGATCTCGCCGGAGGGCGGCTACTTCGCGACGACGTCCTCGGCGGGCCAGGACCTCGACACCGGGTTCGCTGATTGCGCGCTGGTCTCGCCCACCGGCGGCCCCGACGACGCCCTGGTCGACTGCGGCAGCACGTTCGCCGGCCGGCCGTCGTTCGCCCCCGACGGCGACACGGTGCTCACCCTGCCGGCTGGCACCGACGGGTTCGGCCCGGCGCTCCTGCGCCCCGTCGGCACCGGCGACGGCAAGCCCCGGGAGGCGATCGTCGTGCCCGAGGCCACCCTCGACGGCGCGTACCTGCGCGACGGGGTGGTGGTCGTGCTCGGCGCCAAGAACTACGACGGCGACGGCACCGTCATCAGCACCTGCACCACGCGCGGGTGCGAGGAGGTCGCCCGCGTGGGAGACGCCGCCGGCACCGCGGTGCTGGGGCGGACGACCTGAGCGACCTGAGCGACCTGAGCGAGGAGCGCGGCTCAGTCGGTGACGACGAGCAGCGGCCGCACTGCCCTGCGGGCGTGGTGGATGCGGGCCTTGACGGTGCCGAGCGGCAGGTCGAGCACCCGGGCGATCTCGGCGTAGTCGAGCTGCTGGACGTCGCGGAGCACGAGGGGCTCGACGTACTCGGGGTGGTCGTGGCCGACGACCTCGAGCGCGTCGAGCAGGTCGAGCCGGCTACCGGCGATGACGCTGGTGGTGCGTGGGTCGGCGCGCAGCGGCATCTCGTCGGTGCTCTGCTCGACCGAGCGGCGCTTGAGCGAGCGGTAGGTGCCGCGGGCGCTGTTGGAGGCCACGACGTGCAGCCACGTCGTGAAGCGGCTGCGTCCCTGGAACTGGTCGATCTTGGTCGCGACGAGGAGCAGGGCGTCCTGGGCGGCCTCCTCGGCGTCCTGGGGGTGCTGCAGCATCCGTCCGCAGATGCGCTGCACGCGCGGCTGCACGATCGCGAGCACCTGGTGGAGCGCGTCGGCGTCACCGGCCGCGGCGGCGACGGCCAGCGCGTCGAGCGCGTCGGCCCCCTCGGGGGTGTCGGCGGCGCCATGGGTGTCGGTCACGGTGCTCCAGGTGGTCCGGGCGGTCCAGGTGGTCCGGGGTGGGGGCGAGGCTCTGGCACCATAGCCGCCGTGTCCCTCCCCGAACGGCTCGGTCGGCTCAGGCGTGTCCGCCAGCTCGGGGCGGGCGGGTTCGCGACGGTCTGGCTCTACCGGGACGACGAGCTGCGCAGCGACGTGGCCGTCAAGGCACTGGCCGACAACTGGGCCCAGCGCCTCGACATCCGTGAGCGCTTCCTCGAGGAGGCCCGCATCCTGCGGGCGGCCGACTCCGACCACCTGGTCCGGGTCCACGACCTCGGTGAGACCGACGGCACCCCCTACTTCGTCATGACCTACGCCGACCTCGGCTCGCTCGACGGGGGACTCACCGGCCAGCGGTGGGAACCGCACCACGTCGTGCCGCTGGTCGCACAGGCCGCCAGCGGCCTGGCCGTGCTCCACGACCAGGGCATCATCCACCGCGACGTCAAGCCGCAGAACCTCCTGCTGCGCGGTGACGGCACGGCACTGCCCGACGGCGCCCGGCCGGCCCGGGAGGTGCTGGCCGCCGGCCGGCTGATGGTCGCAGACCTCGGCGTCGCCAAGGCCCTGCTGCACGCCAGCGGGCTGACCCAGGTCGTCGGGACGCCCGCGTACATGGCGCCCGAGCAGGTCACCGGCGACGGCCTCGACACCCGCGCCGACGTCCACGCCCTCGGCGCGGTCGCCTACCACCTGCTGACCGGCCGGGTGCTGCGCGACGGGGGCTTCGCCGAACTGGTCAACGCCCGGCCGCCGGTGCCGCCCTCGGCCCTTGCCCCGCTCTCGCGCGCCGTCGACGACGTGCTGCTTCGCGCGGTGCACCCGCGGCCCGAGGAGCGGTGGCCCGACGTCCGTGGCTTCGCCGTCGCCCTCGGCGAGGCCATCGGGTGCCCGGTCGCCCCGTCGTCGTACGACGCCCCCGCAGCGACCGCGCCCGCCCCGGCCCTCGCCCCCACGGTCGTGCGGTCACGCCCGGCCGTGCCCGCCGCGACCTCGACGACCACCCCGAGCTCGCAGACCTCCCGCACCCCGGCCCGCGCCGACACCGGCACCCGGACGCCCCCGTCGCGGGTGGTGGCCGTGCTGCTGGTCGTGCTCGTGCTCGCGGCCACCTTTGCGGCGTCCTTCGGCGTCACCCAGCTGCTGCGCTGAGCAGCCGGCAGGAGGCTCGGTCTGGGTGCGGCCACGTACCGTCTGGGCAATGACGCCTCGGAGCCGCTGGTCCGTCGTGGCGGGCGTCGTGCTCGCCGTCGTCGCGGTGCCGCTGGCGCCACGGCTCCTGCCGGTCGGTGACACCGACGTGACGGCGGCCGTGCTGCTCGACGCGGTGCGCGGCTCGGCCGACGTGGGCCACTCCGGCTACGTCGAGACCCGGGGCGCCGTGCAGCTGCCCGTGGGCGACGACCTCGGCGACGTCGGCGAGCTGCTGGCCGGCACGACGCGGCTGCGGGTCTGGTGGCAGGACGAGGACGCCTGGCGCGTCGACCGGCTGCTCGTCGCCGGCGAGAAGGACCTGGTCCACGACGGGCCAGTCACGGTCGCCTACGACTACGAGGACGCCAAGGCCGTCGTCACCGAGGACCCCGCGATCCGGCTGCCCCGGGCCTCCGACCTGCTGCCGCCGGTCCTGGGGCGCGCGGTCCTCGAGGACGCCGCCGACACCGACGTACGCCGCCTCGGCCCGCGTCGCGTGGCCGGCGTCGACGCCCCCGGGCTGCGCTACACCCCGCCCGCGGGGCGCTCCACCGTCGACCACGTCGACGTGTGGGTCGAGCCCGGGTCGGGCCTGCCGCTGCGCGTCGAGGTCTGGGACGCCGGCGCGGACGACCCGGCCGGGCCCGACGTGGTCTCGACCTTCGACGACGTCGAGGTCGCACGACCCGCCGACGACCGCGTCGGCTTCCCGGCGTCCCGCGGGGTCGAGGTCGAGCGGGCCGACACCCTGGACGTCGCCGACGCGGCCGGCCGCTACGCGCCGTTCGTGCTGCCGAGGCGGCTCGCCGGTTTCGCGCGGCGTACCGAGGGCGAGGTGGCGGCGGCCACCTTCGGCAGCGGCGTCAGCCGCTTCCTCGCGGTGCCGCTGCGCAGCCGCGAGGCCGACCCGCTGCGCCGCCAGCTGCGCGCGGCGCCGGGGGTCGTGACGGGCGACTACCGCACCGTGGCGAGGAGCGGGGTGCTCACCGTGCTGCTCACCGGCGCCGACCGCGACCCGGGCGCGGCCTGGCTGGTGGCGGGCACCCTGTCGCCCGACACCCTCGAGGACGTCGCCCGGGCCCTCCTCGTGCTTCCCTACGTGGACCAGCGATGACCACCGCGATCCGGACCCGCGGGCTGACGAAGTACTACGGCGGCTTCCTCGCGGTCGACGGTCTCGACCTCGAGGTGCACGAGGGCGACGTCTACGGGTTCCTCGGCGCCAACGGCTCGGGCAAGACGACCACGGTGCGGATGCTCCTCGGCCTGGTGCTGGCCACCTCGGGCACCGCCGAGGTGCTCGGCCGGGCGATGCCCGGCGCCGCGCACGACGTGCTGCCCGAGGTCGGCGCGATGATCGAGGCGCCGGCGGCCTACCCGCACCTGTCGGGGCGCGCCAACCTCGCGCTCTTCGACGCCATGGGCCGTGGCTCACGGCGTCGCGGTCGCGCGGGCCGGGTCGACGACGCGCTCGACCGGGTCGGGCTCGGCGGCGTCGACGGACGCCCGGTGCGCGCCTACTCGCTGGGCATGCGGCAGCGGCTCGGGCTGGCCAACGCGCTGATCCGGCAGCCACGCCTGCTGGTGCTCGACGAGCCGACCAACGGCCTGGACCCGCAGGGCATCCGCGACATCCGGGCCCTGCTGCTCGAGCTCAACGCCGCCGGGACGACGGTCTTCGTCTCCAGCCACCTGCTGCTGGAGATCGAGCAGATGTGCACCCGGGTCGGCGTCCTCGACCGTGGCCGGCTGGTGCTGCAGCAGCACCTCGACGACCTGCGCTCGCCGACGGGTCGCGTCGTGCTCCGCACCCGCGACGTCGCCGACGCCCGCCGGTTGCTCGACCACCGCATCGACGAGGCCGTCGGCGAGCGGATCGTCGTGCGCGACGGCGACGCGGCCGCGCTGGCCGCGGAGCTGGTCGCCGCCGGGGTGCGGGTCGACGAGCTCGTCGCCGAGCGTCGCTCGCTGGAGGAGATCGTGCTGGCCGCCACCGGTGCGGGCAGCGACACCTTCGCCCGGACCTCGCCCGTCGACGCGGGTGGCGCCCCGACCGGGCCGACCGGGGTGCCCGCGTGATCGCGGTCGAGCTGCGCAAGCTGCTGCGCAGCCGTCGTACGTGGGCGACGATCCTGCTCGTCGACGCCCTGCCGACCCTGGTCGGGGTGCTCCTCGCCGTCACCGACCTCGGGCCGCGCCCGGGCGAGGGACCGGCGTTCCTGTCGGCCGTGCTCACCGACGGCACCCTGTTCCCCCTGGCGGCGCTGGCGATCGTGCTGCCGCTGTTCCTGCCGATCGCGGTGGCGATCACCGCCGGCGAGGCCGTCGCCGGCGAGGCGGCGGCCGGCACCCTGCGCTACGTGCTGGTGCGGCCGGTGAGCCGGTTGCGCTTCCTGGTCGCCAAGCTGGCCAGCGTGCTGGTGTTCGTCGTGCTGACGGTGCTGGTGGTCGCGGTCACGGCGTACGTCCTGGGCGTGCTGCTGCTCGGCGACCAGTCCGTGACCACCGCCGGCACCACGAGCGTCTCGGGCTCCTCGCTGTCGACGCCGGAGCTCGTCGGGCGCACCTTCCTGGCGCTGGGCTACGCGATCTTGTGCATGCTCGGCGTCGCCACGATCGCGCTGTTCCTGTCGACCTGCGTGGCCTCGCCGCTCGGTGCGGCGCTCGGCACGATGGCGGTCTTCGTCGGCTCGGCCCTGCTGCTGACCCTCGACGCCTCCGACGCCGTGCGCGACTACCTGCCGACGCGTTACTGGCTGGCCTTCGTCGACCTGTTCCGCGACCCGATCCTGTGGCGCGACCTCCAGGCCGGGGTCCTGCTGCAGGTCGCCTACGTCGCGGTGTTCTTCGCCGCGGCCTGGGCCAACTTCGCCACCAAGGACGTCGCGGACTGACGCGGCTCCCGGGTGGGAGTTTCACCGCTGGAGCGGTGAATCTCCCGGCGCCGCGACGCTCAGCAGGCGACGAGGAAGTCGCTGCCGCCCGCGCCGAGGAACGCCTCGACGACGCTCACCGTCACCGGGGCGCGGACGACCTCGCCGTGCGACAGCGGACCGGTGCCGCACGTCGCCTGCAGGTCGACCGACCGGGCACCGTCGAGCACCGCCGAGTCCGCGGGTACGACGGTCTGGTCGGTCTCGGTCCACACCGACAACCAGCGCGGCCCGGCCGGGGTCTCGTCGCCGGCGTTGAGGGCGCGCAGCAGGTCGCTGCCGGGGTCGAGCTGGCGGCAGGCCTCGCTGCACGTGCCGCTGCCGATGCTGGTGGCCAGCGCCGCCAGGTCGGTGCCGTGGTGGGGCGAGGCGACCGTCGCGACCCGTCGGGTGACCGCGGCGCCCCCGAGCTCGGCCACGTAGTAGCGCACCACGACCCCGCCCGCGGAGTAGCCGACCAGGTCGACCGACGGCGCGCCGGTGCGCTCGAGCACCTCGCGGACCCGGTCGGCGAGGGCCCGGGCCGCCTCACGCAGGTCGCCGGTGCCGTCACCGGGCGGAGCGACGACCTCGGCGCCGGGCAGCGCGGCCGCCAGGTCCTCCAGGGCGGTCGTGGAGCCGCCGTACCCGGGCACGAGCAGGACCGGGCCGCGCCGGGCCTGGTCGACCGGGGCCGGGTCGTCAGCCGACCGGTCGAGCACCGCCCGCACCCCGACCACCACGAGCGCCCCGACCACCAGGCAAGCGACGCCGAGGTGCAGCCGCCGGCGTGCGGGGGACAGTCGGCCCAGCCAGCCCGGCCACGTGCTCACCGGGCCACGCTACGAGGCCGCTCCTAGCCGCCACTCCTAACCGCCGGTCCCGGCCGCCGGTCAGGACGCGGGTACGCCGAGCAGCCGGACGGTGCTGATGGCGGTGAAGTCGCGCCCCCGCGGGCCCGGGGCGGGCCGGCTCACCGAGAGGATCCGCAGCTGCACGGCGCTGGTCACGACGTCGACGTCGATGCTCTGCACCGAGCGCGACTGCGTGAGCGACTGGGGGACCACGGTGCCGTCGTCGAAGACCCACTCGACGGCCAGGACCCGCCGGTTGGCGGTGTAGCCGTCGTAGCCCGGGTCGGTCTTGGCGTAGCCGTTGAGCAGGCCCACCTCGGCCAGCCGGGTCGGCTGGTCGAGGGTGAAGGTGAGGGTCGAGCCGCTCTCGTCGCCGGGGCTGCGCCAGGCGGTGTCGTCCTGGCGGTCGAGCATGTTGTAGGCGTCGTAGCGCACCGCGTTGCCGTTGACGTCGACCCCGGGCTCGGCGGTGTCGGGCGCGACCGCGGTCGCCGCGCTCGCGACGTCGGTGGCGTCGTCGGGGAAGACCGCAGTGGGGGACGACGTCGGGTCCGTGGGGGTCGAGGTCGACGGCGCGGTGCTGGGGGCGGTCGGGCTGGCCGAGCCGGTGGCCGGTGCCTGCTGCCCGACGTCGCTCGCCTCGCCGTCCCCGTTGTCGCCGGAGCCCCCGCCGAGGAGCAGGAAGCCGCCGAGGCCGACGAGGAGCAGCAGCACCGCGGCGCCCACCACCCAGGGCAGCGCCGAGCGCCGGCCGTGGGCGTGCGTGTGGGCGTGCGAGTGTGGTGCGCCCCCGGCCCCGACCGTGGTCGGGGTGTCCCAGGCCGCGGGGGTGGCGGCGGGAGCGACCGGCCCGGGCGGACCGGTGGGGTCGTCGGCGTACATCGGGTAGCGCGCCTGGGGCGGGGTCTCGAACACCGGCGGTGGTGCGGCGGGTGCCCAGGACGACCCGGCGGGGTCGGCCGACGGGACCGCGGGGCGCTCCGCGGTGGCCGTGCGCCAGTCGTCGCCGGCGGTGGCGGCGTCGGTGGCGGCGTCGGTGCCGGCGTCGCGCGGGTGCCCGCAGTTGACGCAGTAGCGGCCGACGCCGAGGGCGTGGCCGCAGCGTGCGCACAGGTCCAACGGTCGACTCCTCCGGGCTGGGTTGCGGGCCACCCTAACCAAGCGCGGCCCACCACGACGGGGACGAACCCCGTACCCGGCCCCCGGTCAGCCGCCGGTCAGCCGCCGGTCGGCCCCCGGGTCAGCCCTGGCCGACCCGCTCGTGCGAGCCGACCCGGCCGACCATGGCCGGCAGGCGCCGGCAGGCCTGGGCGAGCTCGCGCAGCTCGGTGCCGAGCAGGGCCTGCGGGCCGTCGCACAGCGCCGACTCGGGGTCGGGGTGGACGTCGACGATGATGCCGTCGGCGCCGACCGCGATGGCGGCGCGCGACAGCGGGACGACGAGGTCCTTGCGGCCGGCCGCGTGCGAGGGGTCGACGATGATCGGCAGGTGGCTGGTCGCCTGCACGACCGGGACCGCGGAGATGTCGAGGGTGTTGCGCGTCGACGGCTCGAAGGTCCGGATGCCGCGCTCGCACAGGACGACGTCGAGGTTGCCGCGCTGGGCGATGTACTCGGCCGCCATCAGCCACTCCTCGATCGTCGCGGTCATGCCGCGCTTGAGCAGCACCGGCTTCCCGGCGTCGCCGGCGGCCTGGAGCAGGCCGAAGTTGGCCATGTTGCGGGTGCCGATCTGCAGCATGTCGGCGTGCTCGGCGACCACGGGCACGTCCCGGGCGTCGACGACCTCGGTCACCACCGGCATGCCCGTCGCGGCGCTGACGTCGGCGAGGATCTCGAGCCCCCGCACGCCCAGGCCCTGGAAGGCGTACGGCGACGTGCGCGGCTTGTAGGCGCCGCCGCGCAGGATCGTCGCCCCGGCCGACTGCGCCATCCGGGCGGCCTCGAGGGTCTGCTCGGGGGTCTCGACCGCGCACGGGCCGGCCATGAAGGTGAAGGTGTCGGGGCCGATCGGCACCCGGCGGCTGCCCTCGGCGCCCACCCAGACCGTGGACCGCTCGGCGTGGTGCTGGCGGCTGACGAGCTTGTAGGGGTCGGAGATCCGGTGGACGTCGGCGACGCCGCGCAGGGTGCGCAGGTTGAGCCCGTGGAAGGACTCGAGGTCGCCGACCAGGCCGATGATGGTGCGGACGACGCCCTTGCTGACGAACGCCTCACCGCCGACCGACTCGACCTTCTCGACGACGTGCGCGACGTCCTCGTCGGTGGCGTCCGGGGACATGACGACGACCATGGTGTTCCTCGTGTTCTCTGTGTCGTGCTGGGGGCGGTGCTCCGGCGGCCCGGCCCGGGCATGACGAACGCCCCGGGCCATCGGCCGGGGCGTTGGTGGGTGCGGGCGCGTCTAGGGACGAGCCTGCACGGGAGCTCCCGGCAGGTGTCCGAAGAAATAGGTGCGCGCCACGAGACGAACCCTAGCCGGGGTGGGGCGCGGTGGCCGTGGTGTGCCAGTCCGTGGACAGGAGGGACGCGGGGTCAGACCGCGAGGTGCTGGACGTCGCCGGGGTCCGGGCCCTGGGTCGTACGCCGCGGCCCGGCCTCGACGACGAGCATGGCGGCCACGACCAGCGCGCCGCCGCCGAGCAGTCGCCAGGTGAGCGACTCGCCGCCCAGCCCCACCGCGAAGGTCGCTGCGAAGACCGGCTCCATGCTCATCACGATCGCGGCGCGCGTGGGGGCGAGGTGGGCCTGCGCCCAGGTCTGCGCGATGAGGGCGGCCGCGCCGGCCACGACCGCCATGTAGACGACCGACAGCCAGTCGCCCGCCGAGGCGGGCAGCACCACGCCGTCGGGGGCGGTGGCGACCAGGCAGATCGTCGCGATCACGAGCAGCTGCAGGATCGACAGCCCGAGCGCCTCGTCGGCGTCGGCCCACGCGCCCAGCGCGACGATGTGCAGGGCGTAGAGGATCGCGGCCACCAGGGTGATCGCCTCGCCGTAGCCGATCGAGAGGCCGTCGAGGGTCAGGACCGCGAGGCCGGTGGTGGCGAGCACGACCGCGCCCCAGGTCCAGGCGGTCAGCCGGGTGCGCAGCAGCACGGCGGCAAGCAGGGGCGTCGCGACGACGTACAGCCCGGTCACGAAGCCGGACACGCTCGCTGCCGTGTGCGCGAGCCCGGCGGTCTGCAGGATCTGCGCGAGGCCGTAGAGACCGCCGAGCACGAGGCCGCGGCGGCGTGCCTCGGGGGAGAGCCGACCGATCGCCCGCGGGGCCACGACCAGCATCACGGCCCCGGCGACCAGGAACCGCACGGCCAGGAAGTCGAGCGTCGGGACGCGCTCGAGGAGGTCCTTGATGAGGATGAACGTCGAGCCCCACACCATCGTCATCGCGAGCAGCGCGAGGGTCGCCAGGGTCGCGCGGCTCGGACGGTCGGACACCGGCCCAGCCTGGCAGCCTCGGGATCGCGCGCCCCGGACGGGGCGGGTGGTCAGACGACGTAGAGGGTGATGGTGCTGCCCACGGGCGCCCGGCTGCCGAAGCCGGGGTCGCTGCGGGTGACGTAGCCGAGGCCGAAGCCGCCGGGGGCGTCCTGCACGTCGACGTCGAAGCCGGCGTCGCGCATGGCCTGCTCGGCCGCCGCGACCCCGAAGAGGTAGGTGTCGGGCACCTCGACCAGCTCGGGACCGCGCGAGACGACGAGCTCGACGACGCCGCCCTTGGTCAGGGTGCCGGACTCGGGGCTCTGCGAGATGACGTCGCCCTCGGGGACCTCGTCGCTGTACTCCCGCCCGACCACGCGCGCGACCAGCCGGCGGCGCTCGAGCTGGGCGGTGACGTCGTCGACCGGCTGGCCGACCCAGCGGCCCACGGGGATCGGCCGCTTGCCCTTGGACAGCACGAGGTCGACGGTGGTGCCCGGCTCGAGCTCGGTGCCGGCCGGCGGGTCGCTGGCCAGCACGATGCCCTCGGGGACCTTGTCCGACCAGCGGCCGGTGCTCTCGCCGAACTCGAGCTGGCGCTCGATCAGGGCGTCCTGGGCGGCGTCCTCGTCGAGGCCGCGGACCGTGGGCACCCGCAGCTCGCCGAGCGAGAGGGTGAGGGTCACGGTGTCGCCCGGCAGCACCTGGGCGCCGCCGCGCGGGTCGGCGGCGACGACCGTGCCGGCCGGCAGGTCGGGGTCGTAGACCGGGTCGGCGTAGGCGACGTCGAGGCCGGCGTCGTCGAGGCTGGCGACGGCGGCCGCCTGGTCCTGCCCGGTGACGGTGGGGGCCACGGTGTAGCGCGCCCAGCCGTACCAGAACGCGCCACCACCGATGGCCAGCGCGACCACGAGCGCGAGGGCCAGCAGCAGCGGCCCCCGTCGGCGTCGGCGGGGGCGCCCACCGACCGGGCCGACCGGGCCGACCGGGCCGCGCGGTGCCGGGCGGTCAGGGGGGCGCACGTCGCGTCGTACGGGCCGGGTCGGCGGGGGCAGCTGGGGCAGCATCGTCGTCGGCTGGGCCCGGTCGAACGGCTCCCAGGCGTGGGCGGCCAGCTCGTCGAGGTCGGTGGTGCCGTGCGGGTCGAGGTCGTGGGGGCCGCCGCGGTCGTCGCTGTCGTCGAGGCGGGGGGCCGGGTGCAGGGCGAGGTCCTGGGTCAGCTCGGGGTCGTCGCGCAGCCCCTCGGCCAGGGCCTGGCCGACCCGGTGCACCTGGTGCAGCAGCACCGCCGCGTCGGCCGGACGCCGGGTGCGGTCGCGCGCGGTCGCGCGGGCGACCAGCGCGTCGACGTACGGCGGCAGGTCGGGGACCCGCTCGGAGGGCGGGGGCACGTCGTGGTGGACGTGCTTGTAGGCCACCGCGATCGGGGTCTCGCCCTCGTGGGGCTTGACCCCGGTGAGCAGCTCGTAGAGCAGGACCCCGGCGGCGTAGACGTCGGCGCGCTCGTCGGCCCGGCCGTCGACGACCAGCTCGGGGGCGAGGTAGGACACCGTGCCGATCAGCACGCCCTGGGTCGCGGTGTGCTGGGTGTCGGCGCTGATGGCCTTGGCCAGCCCGAAGTCGGCGACCTTGACGCGTCCGTCGTCGGAGATCAGCACGTTCTCGGGCTTGACGTCGCGGTGGATGAGCCCGGCCCGGTGGGCCGCGGCGAGCGCGGAGAGCACGGGCTCGATCAGGGCGAGCGCCCGCGCCGGCGGCATCGGGCTCTCCTTGGCGATGGTGTCGCGCAGCGTGTGGCCGCTGACCAGCTCCATGACGAGGAAGACGACGCCGTCGTCGTCGCCCTGGTCGTGGACGGCGACGACGTGGGGGTGCGAGAGCCGCGCCGCGGCCCGGGCCTCGCGGACGAACCGCTCGGCGAAGTCGCGGTCGGAGTCGGAGTCGGACAGCCCGGCGTGCATCACCTTGACCGCGACGGTCCGGTCGAGCCGGACGTCGAGGGCCTCGAAGACGCTGGCCATCCCGCCACGAGCGATCCGGGGGCCGAGCCGGTAGCGACCGTCGAGGAGCCGCCCGGTGAGAGGGTTGGGAGGCACACCACGTTCTGCGGGCACGGCAGGCCGCGCGCCGCCGGCGCCGGGGCGTGTCTGCACGTCGACCCTCCTGACCGGCGGGGGGAAGACGCCGGAGTGCCCATGGTACGGCGGCGGCGCCCGCCGGGCGGCGCCACCGGCCCCGGCGTGGCGTGCAAAACTGGCGCCATGTCGACCGATCCGAGCACCCCGCCCCCCTTGGCCGAGGCCGACCTGGCCGCGCTGGTGCCCGAGTGGATCGACTGGGCCGAGGCCGCCCGCCGGCTGGGGGTCAGCGTCGGCAAGGTCCGCACGATGATCCGCGAGCACGAGCTCGCGGCGGCCGTCCCGACCCCCGGCGCGGGCCAGCAGGTGCCGGCCGACCTCATCCAGGACGGCCTGCCGGTCAAGGGCCTGCCCGGGCTGCTCACGGTGATGCACGACAACGGCTACGACGACCGCGAGTGCATCGCGTGGCTGTTCCTCGACCAGGACTTCCCGGGCCGGGCGATCGACGCGCTGCGCGAGAACCGCGGCACCGAGGTGAAGCGACGCGCCCAGGCGATGGCGTTCTGAGGCGGCGTGGTCATCCACCGCGTACCGCCCCGCCCCGACGGGTTCGTCCCCCGCACCTCCGGCGCCCTGTCGATGGTGCTGGTGCTGCTGGTCGTGCTCGGCGTCTGGTTCCTCAACGGGCGTGACCCCGGCACCGGCACCACCGCGCTCGACCCGGGCGCCCGGACCAGCTCGGTGCCGTCCCCGGTGGTGTCGTCGGCGCCCTCCGCGACCGACCCCGCGACCGACCCCGCGACCGACCCCGCGACCGACCCCGCGACCGACCCCGCGACCGACCCCGGCAGCGGCCTGCCCTACGTCGACCTGGCCGACCTGCCGCCGCAGGCGTCCGACACCGTCGACCTGATCGACCGGGGGCCGCCCTACCCCTACGCCCAGGACGGCTCGACCTTCGGCAACTTCGAGTTGATCCTGCCCGAGCGCGAGCGCGGCTACTACGAGGAGTTCACCGTCGAGACCCCGGGCTCCGACGATCGGGGCGCGCGGCGAATCGTGGCCGGTGCCGACGGCGAGCTCTACTGGACCCAGGACCACTACGCGTCGTTCGAGCGGATCCGGCGGTGAGGTCGGCGTGAGCGGCCTGGCCGGGCTGCTGGCCGGCCGCACGCCCCCGGGGGCCTACCGGTGGCACGCGGCGTACGACGTCGCCGACGTGCGCCATACCGTCGAGCTGGCCGGGCGACGGTTCGCCCACGTCGACGGCGCGCACGTCGCCACGGCGCCCGAGCTGCACGACGCGCTGGCTGCGGCGCTCGGGTTCCCCGACTGGTACGGCCGCAACCTCGACGCTCTGCACGACTGCCTGGGTGACCTGCCCGGCGGGCCGGGGTCGACCGTGCTGCTCTGGGACGCCTGGGGTGGCCTGGCGCGGGCCGAGCCGCGGGTCTTCGGCATCGCCGTCGAGCTGCTGGAGGAGTCGTTGACCCTGCTGCTGCGGGGCCCGGGGCCCGACCTCGCGCTGCCCTGGCTCGACTGAGCCTCGCTCAGAGCACCCGCTGGGTGACCGCCCCGGCCAGCCCCGTGAGCACCTCGGTGGCCACGGGGTCGAGGCCGGCTGCGTCGAGGGCGGCGACCGCGACGTCGGCGAGCTCGGTGATGAGGGCCTCGACGCGTGCGTGGGCCCCGCTGGCGTCGATGACCTCGCGCAGCCGCGCCACCTCGTCGCCGCCGAGCGGGGTGCCCAGCGAGCAGTCGAGCAGGGCCGCGTCGGCCGCGGGTGCTCCCTCGAGGGCCAGGGCGACCAGGACGGTGCGCTTGCCCTCGACGAGGTCGTCGCCCGCGGGCTTGCCGGTGGTGGCGGGGTCGCCGTAGACCCCGAGGAGGTCGTCGCGCAGCTGGAAGGCCTCGCCGAGCGGCAGGCCGAAGCCGGTCAGCGCGTCGAGCACCTCGGGGCCCGCGCCGGCCAGGGCGGCGCCGACGTGGAGGGGGCGCTCGATGGAGTACTTGGCCGACTTGTAGCGCAGCACGGTCATCGCGGCGTCGACGTCGGCCGCGCCGCGGGCCTGCACCGAGACGTCGAGGAACTGCCCGGCGATCACCTCGGTGCGGCACAGGTCGAAGACCTCGAGGGCGGGTCCGACCCGAGACCAGTCGAAGCCGCAGCGGCGCAGCGCCTCGTCGGCCCACGCCTGCAGCAGGTCGCCGAGCAGGATCGCGGCGGCGGCGCCGTACTGCTCGGGGTCGCCGCGCCAGCCGGCCGCGCGGTGCTCGGCCTCGAGCGCGCGGTGGGCCGCCGGCCGGCCGCGACGGGTGTCGGAGGCGTCCATCAGGTCGTCGTGGGCCAGGGCGCTGGCGTGCAGCAGCTCGAGCGACGTGCAGGCCCGCAGCAGCATGGCCTCCTCGTCGTCGCCCACGACCGGCTGCACGGCCCGGAACCCCCAGTGGCAGAACGCCGCACGGAACTTCTTGCCGCCCGCGACGGCGGTACGGGCCTCGGTCAGCAGCCGATCGGCGTCGGGGCCCAGCGGCGCGAGCAGCGCGCCCTGCGCGTCGAGGAAGTCGGTGAGGCTCGCGTCGAGCGCGGTGCGGAACCCGACGCCGTCCCAACGCTCTGTCCAGGAGATGTCGCCGATGCCCACGCTTCGAGGCTAGAGCCATAAACTCGGGCCCATGGCAACGGGTCGCGGGGTCAGCATGGCCGAGCTCATCGGGAGCGGGCAGCGCTCGATCTCCTTCGAGTTCTTCCCTCCCAAGGACGAGGCCGGCGTCGAGCGCCTGTGGCGCGCGATCCAGGCCCTCGAGCCCTACCAACCGACCTTCGTGTCGGTGACCTACGGCGCCGGCGGCGCGACGCGCGACACGACCGTCGAGATCACCGGCCGGATCGCCCGCGAGACCACCCTGACGCCGGTCGCCCACCTCACCTGCGTCGGCCACACCCGCGAGGAGCTCGAGAAGATCCTCGACACCTACGCCGAGGCCGGCGTCCACCACGTGATGGCGCTGCGCGGCGACCCGCCCGAGGGCCCCCGCGCCGCGTGGACCCCCACCGAGGGTGGTCTGACCTACGCCCTCGACCTCGTCGAGCTGGCCCGCTCGCGCGGCGACTTCCGCATCAGCGTCGCGGCCTTCCCCGAGGGTCACCCGAGCGCCGCGTCGCGCGACGCCGACGCCGACGTGCTGGTCGCCAAGGCCCGGGCCGGCGCCGAGTACGCCGTGACCCAGATGTTCTTCCGCGCCCAGGACTACTTCGACCTCGTCGACCGGGTCCGGGCCCGTGGCGTCGACATGCCGATCCTCCCGGGCATCATGCCGATCCTCAACCTCACCGCGATCCAGCGCCAGGGCGAGCTGATCGGCACCTCGGTGCCCGACGAGATCGTGGCGCGCATCTCGGCCCACGACGACCCGGCCGCCGTGCGCGCCGAGGGCATCGCCATCGCCGCCGAGCTCTGCGAGGAGCTGCTCGCCGGCGGTGCGCCGGGCCTGCACTTCTACACGCTCAACTACTCCAAGGCGACGCTGGAGATCTTCGAGCGGCTGCAGATCAGGGTCTGACGGGTCCCAGCGCCGGCGGCGCGGGGCTACGGTCGGACCATGATCAACGTCCGCACCGTCACCACCACCGGCGTCGGCGCGGTGCCGGTCCCGCACGACGCCGCCGTGCTCGGCGTCGCCGCCGTCCACCGGGCCCCGACCCTCTCCGAGGCGCTCGCGGGCGCGGAGTCGGCGCGCGCCGCGCTCGTCGCGGTCGTGCGCGCGCGTGCCGCGGGGGCCACGGTCGCCACCCGGGGGCTGCACACGTGGCCCCAGCACGACGGCGACGGGCGGCCCGCCGGCTTCGAGGCGCGCCACGCCCTCGAGGTCCGCTGCGCCGGGCTCGAGGTCGCCGCGGCCGTGCTCCAGGGGCTGGCCGACGAGGTCGGCGACCAGCTCGCGGTCGACGACGTCGCCCTCGCCGCGACCCCGGGCGCCGACGACCTGGCCGGTGCCCGCGAGGCGGCGTACGCCGACGCCCACGCCCGCGCCGAGCACCTGGCCCGGCTCGCCGGCACGTCGCTGGGCTCGGTCGTCTCCGTGGTCGAGGGCTCGTCGGCGGGGGCGGCACCCGTCGCCCGTCAGGCGCTGGCCAAGGCCGACGTCGGCCTCGAGGGCGGCAGCGAGGACGTCGCCGCCACGGTGACCGTCACCTGGGAGATCGGCTGACCCCGGCTGGGCCCGGTGAGACCCGGGGACCCGGGGAGCCCGGCGCGGCTCAGGCCGGGCCGACGACGCCGGCGACCAGCGCCGCGCCCAGCCCGACGTAGGCCAGGCCCGAGCCGGGGGTGGCGTGCGCGCCGGCGGCGTACACGCCCGGCACCGGGGTGGTGGGGCCCAGGCGCTGCCGGACCGTCCCGCGGCCCTGCCACAGCACGCCGTAGGGCGAGCCGCCCCACGCCTGCACGGTCTCGAGGGGGGTGCGGTCGACGCGGGCCACCACGCGGTCGCGCACGTCGAGGCCGGCGCGGGCGAGGACCTTGAGCATGTCCTCCGACAGCCGGCCGCGCCCGTGCAGCGTCCAGGCCGTGTGGCCGGGGGGTGCGGTGCCGCCGGGGCGCACCACGACCGTGGGGTCGCCGTGGACGACGGTCTCGTCGGTGAGCGCGAGGCCGCCGGCCTCGGTGGCGTCGGTGGCGTCGCCCTCGAGGCCGAGGTGGGTGATGACCGGGGGCAACGTGGGCATGGTGCGCTCGACGAGGGGCGCGAGCGTCGGCAGACGGCGCGGGTCGACCGCGCAGACCACGACGTCGGCGGCGACCTCACCCAGGGCGGTGCGCACCGCGACGGCCCGGCCGTCGCGCACCACCAGGTCGAGCACGGGGGAGTCGAGGATGACGGTGACCTCGCGGGTCGCGAGCCGGGCCTCGAGCAGGGCGCGCAGCCGGTGCATCCCGCCGGGCAGGGTCCAGGCGCCGAAGAGCTGCTCGAGGTGGGTCGCGACCCCGGCCCACGCCGGCACGTTGCGCAGGTCGTGGCCCTCGGCGACGAAGAGGTGCCCGGCGACGGCGGCCGGGCGGTCGTCGCGGAACGCGCGGCGCAGCGCCTTGTGGAGGGTGTCGCGGCTGTCGAGGATCGCGGCGACCTCGCGTGGCAGGTGGCCGGGGGTCCAGGGCTCCTCGAAGTAGTGGCGGCGCAGCACGTCCCACACGTCGGCGTACGGCGTCACGAAGTCGTCCCAGGCCTGCCCCAGGCCCTTGCCGAGCTCGTCGAAGGCCGCGGTCTGCGCGCGGCGCGACCCCGCCGGCAGCCGCAGCACGCTGCGGTCGACGAACCTGTGCTCGCGCACGATCTCGAGGGGGGTCAGCTCCTGGCCGGTCTCGACGCCGAGCTCGGCCTCCAGGGCGCGCCCGGTCTTGCGGAACAGGTCGCGCACCACCGCGGGCACGTGCAGCATCGACGGGCCGGCGTCCCAGGTGAACCCCTGCGACTCGACCGCCGTGAGCGCGCCGCCGAGCCGGGTCCCGGCCTCGACCAGCGTGACGTCGTGGCCGAGCTTGGCCAGCCGGGCGGCCGACGCCATCCCGCCGTACCCACCGCCGACCACCACCACGCGCGCCATGCGCGCACCCTACGGTGAGGCCGTGGAGCAGGGTCGGGCACCGGGTGCGGGACAGGGTGCGGGACAGGGTGCGGGACGGGTCGTGCTGGTCTGCGGGATGCCGGGCGCCGGCAAGACCACGCTCGCGCGCCGGCTGGCCGAGGAGCGCGACGCCGTGCGGCTGTGCCCCGACGAGTGGTTGGTCGCGCTGGGCGTCGACCCGCACGACCCGCGGGCCCGCCGGGCCTTCGAGCGGCTGCAGTGGGCGCAGGGCCTCGACCTCGTGGCCCGTGGGCTGACGGTGGTGGTCGAGTTCGGGCTGTGGAGCCGCGTGGCGCGCCGCCGGATGCGCGACCAGGCGCGCGAGACAGGTGCCGCGGTGGAGCTGCGCGTGCTCGACGTACCGCTGGAGGAGCGGTGGCGCCGCGTCGAGCGCCGCAACGCGGAGCAGGGCGCCGTGGTGATCACCCGGGCCCAGCTCGAGTCGTTCGAGCGGTGGTGGCAGCCGGTCGACGCCGCCGAGCTCGCGTCGTACGACGACCCGCCGGCGGGACCGGGGGCGGGCTGACCACCGCAGGTGGTCGACGTCGCACGCCGTCGGTCCGGAGAGGAACGGGCAGGTCGGACTCGTTGGTGTCGCAGGCACCGCGTCAGGGCCCGTGTGGCGCAGACCCGGCCCGACCTGCCTGTCGCGCTACGAGACGACGCCACCGGCCGGCGACGCGACCGCTGCGACCGGTCAGCACCAGCTCGTCGTCGACCGCCTCGAGCGGCGGTCCCTACGGCTTCACGACCTCGCGGAGGGTCTCCAGGGCGCGCCCCACGGCGTCGCGAGCGGCCTCGATCCGGGCCGCGCTCGAGGGTGACGCGTGCGTCAGCGCGCGGTCGAGGTCGAGCGCCGCCACGAACAGGTCCTGGAGCACCTCGGAGTGGACCGCGTCGACGATCCGCTCGCGCTCCTCGAGGCGCGCCAGGCGCTCGCTGCGCCGGATGTTGCAGACCGCGCCCTGCGGTCCGGGCTGGGTGTAGAGGTCGGTCACCGCGACCTCGACCCAGGTCCAGGTGTCGTCGGTGCGGACCCGGACCTCGCCGATCCGCTCGGTCCGGGACGGGTCGGGAACCAGCAGCTCGGCGAAGGCCCGGTGGTCCGCGGGGTGGATCTGGTCGGCGAGGACCGCGCCCACGACCTCGTCGACCCGCCAGCCGAAGAGGCTCCCGACCGCCGGGCTGGCGTAGCTCACGACGTGCTGCTCGTCGACCAGGACCGCGGCGTCGCTCGAGCGCTCCATCAGGTGCCGGACGGCGTCCCCGAGGTTGAGGGAGGCGCCGACGATGGCGACCAGCTCCCCGTCGCGGTAGACGCCGCTGTCGGTCACCAGCGCGTGCAGGACCTGGCCGTTGCGGTGCCGGACCGGGAACCCGCCGGACCACGCACGACCCTCCCGCAGCGCCATCATGATCTCGTCGGCCGCCTGCCGGGAGACCTCCGGCACCGTCACCTCGGTGATGTCGCGCCCCACGGCGTCCGCGGCGGGCCAGCCGTACAGGTGCTCGGCAGCGTCGTTCCAGTACAGCACCGTCCCCTGGGTGTCGGTCGCGATCACGGCGTGCCCGAGCGCGTCGAGCAGCTCGTCCGTGGACGGGCTCAGGCGGCCTTCGTCGATCTGCACGGACCCAGTCTGCTCGCCCTCGCGCCGGGTGGTCACGGGGCCAAAGACCCGCGCCGGGACGGCACCACGGACGTACGCAGGTCGGGGGGGGCCTCGAGCGGGCCGAAGTCGACGTCGAGGACCTCGTCGAGGTGGGCGGCCAGGGCGACGTTGAGCGGCGCCAGCCGGTCGCCGGGGGCGAGCAGCGCGCAGGGGTCGAGCGTGGCGAAGAACCCGACGGGGGTGTCGGCGGCGACCAGGGTGGTGCCGGTGGTCTCGTCGTCGGCGCGCTCGAGGAGCCCGTCACGCAGCACGACGTCGTAGGAGAGGGTGCCGCTCGTGCCGAGGGAGACGCCCTGCCCGACCATCGACGGACGGCCGCTGCGTCGCGCGTCGACCAGGGGCAGCAGCGACTCGACGTCGTCGACGGTGAGGCCAGTGTCGAGACCGGCGACGAGGTGGTCCTGGAGCAGCATGAAGAGGGCCGGGTCGACGTGGGCGAGCGTGCTGATGCCCGCCGAGGCCCGGGTGTTGAGCTCGGTGGGGCGGAAGCCGTCGACGGTCAGGACGCCGTCGATGCCGAAGGCTCCGCGGTAGCCGTGGACCGCGGCGAGGTGGTCGCCGACGCGTCGGGCCGCGGTGCGCATCTCGTCGCGATCGGCGGCCGGAGGGTCCCACCAGGTCGACAGCCCGCCGAAGACGAACGACCGCGTCGTGGGCTCGCGCAGGATCGCCAGCTCGACGGGGCGGAACACCGCGGTGCCCGTGGGGAGCACGACGCCGTGGATCGAGCACGGCACGCCGTCGAGGAACGGCAGCACCCGGACCCGGTCGCAGCGCGGCGCGAAGAACGCGTACGCCGCCGCGCGGTCCTGCTCGTCGCCCACCCACCGCACGAAGTTGCCGCCGCCGTTGAGCCCGTCGCGCGCGTCACCGCTCCAGACCACGCCGAGGTCGTCGGGCCCGGAGAGAGCAGTGCTCGCGGCCTCGAGCGCGGCCGCGTCGACCTCGCACGTGAGGTAGGACGCGCGGCGGACCCCGGCGGCGTCCCAGATGGCGTCGGCGAGCATCTTGTCCTCGAGCGCCAGCCACGCCGCAGGGCGACCGCCGAGCACGGGGCGCCCCAGCACCGGCTCGTCGCTGGTCACGAACGGCGTCGCGCGCCACAGTGCCCGGCGCTCGGGGTCGAAGGCCTCCACGGCGGCCACGACGTCGGCGGGCAGAGAGCGGGTGACCCGGTCGAGGACCCGGACCTCCTCGGTCATCGACGCCGTCGGCGGCAGCGCGACCTCGACGACCGTGCACTCGTCGGGACCCGGCAGCGGACCGGCGCCGGTGCCGGTCGAGAGCACCAGCACCGGGCAGCCCAGGTCGCGCAGCCGGGCGACCAGCGGCGTGAACCCGGCCAGGATGCCGGGCCCGAGCACCACCCGCCGGCCGGCGTAGAGCGCGCCCAGGCGCGCCACCACCGCGGCGCGGGTGTCGTCGTCGCTCAGGTCCACGGGGGCGCCCCCGGTGTCGCGCGGGCGGCGTCGACGGGGGTGCGGTCACGGCGTGAGCGGCGGATGCGCAAGCGCCGCCAGCCGCGGCGTACGAGCCTGAGGGCGAACCACAGCACGACCAGGCCGACCAGCAGCAGGACGCCCGCGACCGACGCGGCCGCGACCGGGTGGCTGATCGCGAACGCGACCACGCCGAGCACCAGGAGGTCCTCGACCACGCTCGCGGTGATGTTGGTGACGGGCTCGGGGGAGGAGTTGACCGCCAGGCGGCCACCGGCCTTGACCAGGTGGGAGGCCAGGGCGGTGCCACCGCCCACCGCGGCGCCGACGGCCTGGTGGAGCGAGTCGGCGTCGCCGGCGATCAGCACGCCGACCACCGCCCCGGCGGTCGGCCTGGTCACGGTGGAGATGGCGTCCCAGGTCGGGTCGACGTAGGGGACCTTGTCGGCGACGAACTCGATCGCGTACATGAACGCGGCCGCCGCGAGCACCTCCCAGCGGCCCAGCACCTCGGGCACGTCGGCCGCCCCGAGGCGCTCGCCGATGCCGAGGACCAGCACCACGAGGTAGGCGTTGACCCCGCTGGCCCACCCGCTGGAGAACGCCAGCGCGAGTGACTCCACGACCGCTACTCCACCGCGACGACGGTGGCGCCGGTGAGCCGGGCGAGCTCGTCGTACGTCGTGGAGAACACCGCCGCGGGGTGACCCGCCGCGGCCCAGACCACCGGGTGCTGCTCGAGCCACGGGTCGAGGTAGGTCGGTAGGGGTGCGGGGTGCCCGATCGGGGACACCCCGCCGATCACCTGGCCGGTGTGCTCGCGGACGAAGTCCGGCGAGGCCCGCTTGAGCCGCTGCACCCCGATCGTCGCCGCGACCTTCGCCGTGTCGACACGGTGGGCCCCCGACGTCAGCACGAGCACCGGTGAGCCGCCGGCGTCGAAGACCAGGCTGTTGGCGATCGCGCCGGGCTCGCAGCCCAGCGCGGCGGCGGCGAGGGCGGCGGTGTGGACCGAGTCGGGCAGAATGACGATTTCGCCGGTCCCGCCGAGGCGTAGGTGCTCGGCCCGGAAGCGGGCCACCATCGGGTGCTCACTCGACATGCCCCGACACTAAGGGGCCAGGCGGCATCACGACGATCGAGGAAGTGGGTGGGACCGTGACCGAGGCCCTGACGCTGCACGCGCCGCGACCGGTCGTGGTCATCCGCGTCGTGCAGCTGGTGTGGGCGATGGTCGTGCTGGCCGCGGCGATCACGGTGCTGGCCGTGGTGCTCGACGACGAGATCCTGCGCTCGACGGCGTCGGTGGTGTCGGCCGACGACACCCGCGTGCCGCCGTCGTTCACCCCCGTCGTGATCGTGCTCGACGTCGTCGTCACCAGCCTGGTCCTCGTGCTCCTGGCCTTCTTCCGCGGCGGTCACAACTGGGCGCGGCACTGCCTGGCGGCGACCCTGGTGCTGCTGGCCGTCGCCACGGCGGCGATGCTGCGCACCGGCCCGCCGGTCGCGTTCGTGCCGCCGGTGGTGGTGTGGCTCGGTCTCGACGCGCTGGTCGTGGTGCTGCTCTACCGGCCCGGCACGACCGCGTACGTCACGCCCGTGGCCTGAGCGTTCTGGGCCCGGCGGGGCTGCGTGCTCGCCCTGGGCGGGTCGGCTGCGGTGGTCTCGGCGCGCCTGTCGCCGGCTCGTCCCTCGCCCGCGACGCTTGCTCGACCTGCGAGTGCTGCGGCACACCGCTCGTTCCTCGCGATGTGCCTGCACTCTTGACTTGTCGGTGGTCGGTTGTAGCGTTCTCCTCGTTCGAACAGATGTTCGACACGTCCGGCGGGGTCGACCTCGACCCCCGGCCCCGCCGGGCTCCGCACCAGGTGGAGGAGTCCGACGATGCGTCGCTACGACGATCCCGTGGAGGTCCGGCGCTGTGCGCCGGGCGAGTCCGACGGGCCTGAGCTGGGGCCCGAGCAGTTCTTGTGGCGCGGGCGGCTGTGGAAGGTCCGCGCCGTGCTGGCCCGCTGGGTCGAGACCGGCTCGTGGTGGCACGGCGACGACGTGCGGGCCGTCCTCGGCACCGACCGGCCCCACGACCAGCCCCACGACCGGCCCCACGGCGGGGCCGAGGCGGGCGACATCGTCGTGGCGCCGGCGCGCGACCTGCTGCGCGAGCGCGAGCTGTGGCGGGTGCGGGCCGGGCGTGGCGGCCTCGAGAGCGACGGCGTCTTCGAGCTGTCCTACGACGGCAGCGACGGCTCCTGGCAGCTCGTCGGGTGCGAGGACTGAGGGGCCGGTGACGATGATGCTGCTGCCCGCGACCACCCACTCCTATCTCGCCCGCTCGGCCGAGTCGTTGTCCGAGGCGATCGCCGCCACCGAGGTGACGACGCGGTACGCCTGTGCCCACGTCGCGGCCCTGCGCGCCGCGGCCGCCCTGCTCGCCGCCCGCGCCAAGCCCGCCCCTGCGCGGCGCCGTCCCCAGAAGAACGCCTGGGTGCTGCTGGCCGAGGTCGCTCCCGAGCTGTCCGAGTGGGCGACGTTCTTCGCCGCCGGTGCCGGCAAGCGTGCCGCGGCCGAGGCCGGTTCCACCCGCTCGGTCACCGAGCGCGAGGCCGACGACCTGGTCCGCGACGCCGACCGGTTCCTCGCCGTCGTCGAGCAGTCGCTCGGGCTGGTGCCCCACGAGCCGGTCCAGGAGCAGCTGGTGCGCCGGGTGTCCTGAGCGCGGTCACCAGGTGTTCACCTCGACGCGAGGGTTTCCCCGGGCGACGGCGAGAGGGTGCGGGCGCCAAGGTCGACCCATGACTCCCGGGTTCCGCCGCAGCCACGCGCTCGCCGTCCTCGCCCTGCTCCTGCTCGTCCCGCTCCTGGCGGTGCTGGTGTCCGCGCCGGCCCAGGCGGCCACCGTCACGGTGGCCTCCGCGCGGGCCACCCAGGACGGTTCGACCACGACGGTGCGCGGCTACGTCGTCGGGCAACCGACCTCGACCACGACGGTGGTCCGCAGCGGCTACCCCAGCGACTACGCGCTGGCCCTGGCCGACTCCGCCGGGGTCACCGATCCCGCGCAGATGCTCTACGTCCAGATCCCCTCGGCGTTCCGCTCGGCGTGGGGCCTGCGCACCAACCCCGGCCTGCTCGGCACGCAGATCGACGTCACCGGCACCCTCGCGGCCTATTTCTCGCACCCCGGCCTCACCGGCGCGACCGCGTTCGCCCTCGCCGGCGGCACGGCCCCCGGTGGCGGGGCCACGGGCGGCACGACCGCCTACGACTCGACGTACTGGAAGAACGCCCTCGGCAGGTCCGGCGCCGGCCTCGAGTCGTCGCTGCACACGATCATCTCCAGCGGTGTCACCGCGATCTCCTACGACGCCGTGTGGAACGCCCTCAAGGTCACCGACCGCGACCCGGCCAACAGCAACAACGTGATCCTGCTCTACCAGGGCACCTCGATGGCGGCGTCCAACTACGGGGGAGGGGTCGACCAGTGGAACCGCGAGCACGTCTGGGCCAAGTCCCACGGCGACTTCGGCACCGCGACCGGCCCGGGCACCGACCTGCACCACCTGCGGCCCACCGACGTGACCGTCAACGCCGCGCGCGGCAACCTCGACTTCGACGAGGGCGGCAGCCCCAACGCCGAGGCGCCCGGCAACTACGCCGACGCCGACTCCTGGGAGCCGCGCGACGCCGACAAGGGCGACGTCGCCCGGATGATCTTCTACATGTCGGTGCGCTACGAGGGCGGCGACGGCTTCCCCGACCTCGAGGTCAACGACCTGACGGGCAACGGCACGGCGCCCTACCTCGGCAAGCTCTCGGTGCTCCTGCGGTGGAACGCCCAGGACCCGCCCAGTGCGGCCGAGCTGCGTCGCAACGACGTCATCTACGCGACCTACCAGCACAACCGCAACCCGTTCATCGACCACCCCGAGTGGGCCGACAGCATCTGGTGAGGACGGTCGGACGAAGTCCGAGCTGTCCTCGAGGGTGGTCGAGCGTCCGGGTCGCCGACCGAGGAACGAGGTCGCGAACCGGCGCCGAGACCCCCGCAGCCGATCTACGGAACCCGACTGGCCAGTCCCGGCCACGGTGACGTAACCTGGACATGGTCGAACACACGTTCGATCACCAGGCAGGGGTCGGACCACGCCGGAGGCACCGTGCCCGACCCGTTCGTCCACCTCCACGTCGCGTCCGGCTTCTCCCTGCAGTACGGCGCCACGCACCCGCACGCGCTGGTCGCCCGCGCGGCGGAGCAGGAGATGGACACCCTCGCGCTCACCGACCGCGACGGGGCCTACGGTGCGGTGCGGTTCGCGCGGGCCTGCCAGGCCGCGCGCCTGCGGACGGTGCTCGGTGTCGACCTCGCCTACCGCACGGCGTCCATCACCCCCACCCCCACCACCGCCACCGCCCGCACCCGCATCCCCGCGCCCGGACCGGCCCGCGGCGGCACCCACCGCGACCGGCCGCTCGAGCGCGGCGGCCTGGCCCGCGTCACCGTCCTGGCCAGCGCCGACACCCGTGGCGGGCGCGCCGGCTGGGCGGCGCTGTGCCGCCTGGTGTCGGCGGTCCACCTCGCCGGCGAGCGCGGCCGTCCGGTCCTCGACCTCGCCGACCCGGCCCTGCTGGAGGCGGCCGGGGTCGGCGACCTGCTCGCAAGCGGCGACCTGGTCGTCCTGCTCGGGCCGGCCTCCGAGCTCGGTCCGGCCGTGACCCGCCGCCGCGACGACCACGCCCTGGCGGCCCTGGCGCCGTGGCGGGCGCTCGTGCCGAGCACCCACCTGGTCGTCGAGGTCGTCAGCCACCGGCTGCCCGGCACGGGCCGCGGGCGGCAGGACTGGGGGCCGGGCAGCACCCCCCACGCCGCCCGGATGGCCGGGTTGGCGCGTCGGCTCGGGCTCCCGGCGGTGCTCACCAACGCCGTGCGCCACGCCGAGCGCCGCGACGCGGTCACCGTCGACGTCCTCGACGCCGCCCGACGTCTCGTGGCGCTCGACCTGCGCCACCTCGAGCGGCGCAACGCCGAGGGCTACCTCAAGTCCGGCAAGGAGATGAGCGACGTCGCCGACGAGGTCGCCCGGGCCGCCGGGCTGGGGGAACGGGGCGGCCTCGACCTGCTGGCCCGCACCCGGGGCCTCGCCGAGCGCTGCGTGCTCGACCCGCGCGCCGACCTCGGGCTCGGCGAGGTCCACTTCCCCGAGGTCGACACCCACCCCGACGGTCACAGCCTCGACCGCGTGCTGCGCGAGCGCTGCGAGGCGGCGATCGGGCGCTGCTACGGCACCGCCCCCCGCCAGCGCATCTGGAAGCGGCTCGACGACGAGCTCGAGACCATCCGCACCCTCGGCTACGCGGCCTACTTCCTCACCGTCGCCGACGTCACCGACCTGGTCCGCGAGAGGGGCATCCGCTGCGCGGCGCGCGGCTCGGGGGCCGGCAGCCTGGTCAACCACCTGCTCGGCGTCTCGGGGGTCGACCCGCTGCGCCACGGCCTGCTGATGGAGCGGTTCCTGTCACCGCTGCGCGACGCGCTGCCCGACATCGACGTCGACGTCGAGTCGGCGCGTCGGCTCGAGGTCTACGAGACGGTCCTCGACCGCTTCGGCGGCGAGCGGTGCGTGACCGTCTCGATGATGGACACCTACCGCGTGCGCCACGCCGTGCGCGACGTCGGCGCTGCGCTCGGCATGCCGCCCGGCGAGGTCGACGCGATCGCCACCTCCTTCCCGCACATCCGCGCCCGCGACGCCCGCGCGGCCCTGCGCGACCTGCCCGAGCTGCGCGCGGCCGGGCTGGGCGAGCAGCGGCTCGACCTGTTCTTCGACCTCGTCGAGCGTCTCGACGGGCTGCCCCGCCACGTCGCGATGCACCCGTGCGGCGTGCTGCTCTCCGACCGCACCCTGCTCGACCGCACCCCGGTCGAGGCCAGCTTCGCCGGCTTCCCGATGAGCCAGTTCGACAAGGACGACGTCGAGGACCTCGGCCTGCTCAAGCTCGACGTGCTCGGCATCCGGATGCAGTCGGCGATGGCCCACGCCGTCGCCGAGGTACGCCGCGTCGACGGAGTCGAGCTCGACCTCGACGACGAGGCCCAGGTGCCGTTCGACGACCCGGCGACCTACTCCCTGATCAGCAGCGCCCACACCCTCGGGGTCTTCCAGATCGAGTCGCCCGGCCAGCGCGAGCTGATCGGCAAGTCCGGCATCGACGACTTCGGCGAGATCATCACCGACATCTCGTTGTTCCGCCCGGGTCCGGTGCAGAGCGACATGATCACCCCCTACCTCGACGTCAAGCATGGGTGGCGACGCGCGAGCTACCTCCACGACGACCTGCGCCCGGTGCTCGAGCAGACCCACGGCGTCGTGGTCTTCCACGAGCAGGTCATCGAGATGATCGCGATCCTCACCGGCTGCTCGCTGGCCGAGGGCGACGAGAAGCGCCGCGCCCTCGGCAGCCGCGACGGCATGGAGCAGACCAGACTCTGGTTCTTCCCACGCGCGCTGGGTCGCGGCTACGACCTCGCCGTCGTCGAACGGGTCTGGGAGGTGGTGGCGGCCTTCGCGTCCTTCGGCTTCTGCAAGGCCCACGCGGCGGCGTTCGCGCTGCCGACCTACCAGTCGGCGTGGCTCAAGACCCACTGGCCGGCCCACTTCCTGGCCGGCGTCCTGACCCACGACCCCGGCATGTACCCCAAGCGCCTCATCCTCGACGACGTCCGCCGTCTCGGCATCGAGGTGCGCGGCCTCGACGTCGACCGCTCCGAGCAGGCCTACGTCGTGGAGCCGACCACCGCCGACGCCCGCCACCCCTATGCCGTCCGCGTGGCCCTCAGCGAGGTCAAGGGCATCAGCGCCGCCGAGGTCGAGCGGGTCGTCGCGGCCCGCCCCTACGCCTCGCTCACCGACTTCTGGCACCGCGCCCGGGTCTCGCGCCCCGTCGTCGAGCGCCTGGTCCTGGCAGGTGGCTTCGACCGCGTCTACGGCATCGACACGACCAGCGGGCTCGCGGCGCGCGGCCGGGTCACCCGCCGCGACCTGCTGCTCCAGGTCGCCGACCTCGACCGGTTCGGCCGGGCCCTCGAGCGCGCGGGCCGCGGACGCGGCCTCGCCGGTCGGCGGGTCGCGCGCACCGCCCGGCCCGCCGACGAGCGGGCGGCCGACTCGGCCGCCCGCAACAGCAGCGACCCGTCGGCGCGGGCCACCACCGCCGACCTCGAACGCCACCCGTGGGGCGACGGCGGTGTCTGGGCCCGGGCGTCGGCCCAGGGCCGGAGCACCCCGCCCCCGCCGTCGACGACGTCGGTACAGCTGTCGCTCGACCTCGGCGACGCGCCGCAGGAGGGCCTCGTGTCGGGCCTGCCCGAGCTGACCGCGGCCGAGTCGACCGCGGCCGAGCTCGAGATCCTCGGCCTCGACGTCACCCGCCACGTCGTCGACGGCTACGCCGGCCTGCTCGACGCCCTGGGTGTCACGCGCAGCCGCGACCTGCTGCGTCGTCGTAGCGGCAGCGAGCTGCTGGTCGCGGGCGTCAAGGTCGCCACCCAGACCCCACCGATCCGCTCGGGGCGCCGCGTCGTCTTCCTGACCCTCGACGACGCCACCGGGCCGGTCGACGCGACGTTCTTCGAGGACGCCCAGGGCCCCTACGCCCGCACCGTCTTCGGCTCGTGGCTGCTCGTGGTCCGCGGCGTGCTGCGCCGCACCGGTCACCGTGGGGTGTCGGTGCGCGCCACCGGGGCCTGGGAGCTCTCCGAGCTCCACGCCCGCTGGCGCACCCACGGCACCGAGGCGGTCCTCGACCTGATCGCCGCCGCGCCGCGTCCGGGTCGGGGCGGCCACGACGACGGGGCGCCCGTCACGCGCCGTGCCCTGGTGCACAGCAGCGGCTTCGCCCTGTCGCCGTACGCCGACGTGCGCCCGGCCGGCGACGCTGTCGCGTCCGGTCCCGCCCGGGTCGACCGTGCCCTGTGGCACCGCAGCCCCGGCAGCCCGGGATGAGTCGTCGACGGTCCCCACTAGGGTTCATGCCATGTCCGCGAGCGAACGTCGAGCCGCCCCCCGGACCGCCGTGGTGTGGGACGTCCTCGACCCCATCCTGGCCCCGCGCGGCGACGGTCCGCTCGACGTCGTCGACATCGGCGGCGGCACCGGAGGGTCCGCGGTCCGCATCGCCGGCCTCGGTCACCGCGTCACCGTCGTCGACCCCAGTCCCGACGCCCTCGCCGCGCTCGACCGGCGCGCCCGCGAGCGCGGCGTCGAGGTGCTCGGCCGCCAGGGCGACCTGTCCGACCTGCCGAGCCTGGTCGGGGCCGACGGCGCCGACGTCGTGCTCTGCCACGGCGTCCTCGAGGTCGTCGACGACCCCGCCGCCGCGCTCGCCTCGATCCGCGAGGTCCTGCGCCCCGGTGGCTTCCTCTCGCTGCTGGTCGCCCAGCGCCACGCCGCCGTCGTGGCCCGCGCGATGGCCGGCCACTTCGCCCAGGCCGCGGCGCTCCTCGACTCCACCGAGCCCCACGGCCGGACCCGCCGCTACACGGCCCGCGAGGCCGCCGACCTGCTCGAGGCCGCCGACTTCACTGTCGTCTCCACCCACGGCGTCCGCGTCTTCGCCGACCTGGTCCCCGGCTCCCTGCTCGACCTCGAGCCGGGCGCTGCCGCCGGGCTCGTCGACCTCGAGCGCGCCGTGGCCGGCCGCCCCGAGTACCTCTCCCTCGCGACCCAGGTGCACCTGCTCGCGACCTGAGCCGCGGCTCGAGCCGGTGTGGGGGCGCACGTGACCTCCACCGAGACCTCGACGCCGATCCTCCACGTCGACATGGACGCGTTCTACGCGTCGGTGATGACCCGCGACCGGCCCGACCTGCAGCAGGTCCCGGTGATGGTCGGCGGCGGCCACCGCGGCGTCGTGCTGGCCGCCAACTACCCCGCGCGCCAGTACGGCGTCCGCTCGGCCATGACCGGCACCCGCGCGCGCCGGCTGTGCCCGCACATCGTGGTGCTCCAGCCCGACCACGACCTGTTCTCGACCGTGTCGGGCTCGGTGATGGAGGTCTTCCGCCGGGTCACGCCCCTGGTCGAGTCGGTCTCGCTCGACGAGGCGTTCCTCGACGTGCGCGCGGCCGGTCGCCGCGCCGGCGACCCGGTCGCGCTCGGCGAGTGGATCCGCGCCACCGTCCACGACGAGCAGCGGATCACCTGCTCGGTGGGGGTCGCGGCCTCGATCTCGGTCGCCAAGCTCGCCAGCAAGCGGGCCAAGCCCGACGGGTTGCTCGTCGTGCCGCCCGGCGAGGTGACCACGTTCCTGCACCCGCTCGACGTCGGTGAGCTCTACGGCGTCGGCGAGAAGACCCGGGCCGTGCTCCACCGCCTGGGGCTGGTCACCGTCGGCGACGTCGCGCACACCCCGGTCGCCACCCTGCGCCGCGCGGTCGGCCACCACCTGGGCGGTCACCTGCACGACCTGGCGTGGGGGAGCGACACCCGCGCCGTGAGTCCCGGCCGGGCCGGGGTGTTCGGCCACGGTGGCGGCACCCCCGAGGGCAGCATGGGCGCCCAGGAGACCTTCGGGCGTGACACCGACGACCGCGAGGTGGTGCTGCGCGAGGTGCTGATGCTGACCGCCAAGGTCACCTCACGGCTGCGCGCGGCCGAGGTGGCCGGCCGCACCGTGACCCTCACCGTCCGCTTCGCCGACTTCACCACGATCACCCGCAGCCGCACCCTCGCCGAGGCCACCGACGTCACCCAGGAGGTCTACGCCGCCGCGGTCCGCCTCTACGACGGGCTGCGGCTCCAACGGGCGCGGGTCCGCCTGGTCGGGGTGCGAGTCGAGGGCCTCGTGCCGCGCGACCGGGTCGAGCGCCAGGGCGTCCTCGGCGAGCGTGAGCGTGGCTGGTCCGACGCCGACCGCGCGGTCGACCGGGCGACGCGTCGCTTCGGCTCCTCGGCCGTGCGACCGGCCTCGCTGCTGGGGCGTTGACCGGTCGGTCATACTCACCCCAAGGATTTTCTCAACCCGCCTACCGTGACGACGACCACCTGCCTAGAATTGGTCAACACGTGCTGGCTGGCGACCACCAGGAGGACCCGGTGCCACTCTCCGAAGAGGAGCTGCGACTGCTCGAGCAGATGGAGCGCGCCCTCGTCGAGGAGGACCCCAAGTTCGCCTCCACCTTGCGCGGCACCGCGATGCGGACCAGTGCGCGCCGGCGGGGCATCATCGCGGGGTTCGTCTTCGCCCTCGGCATCACGCTGCTGTTCGTCGGCGTGCTCACCGAGTGGTACGTCGGCATCGTCGGCTTCGTGCTGATGCTCGGGTCGGCCACGCTGGCCCTCAGCACCGTCAAGACGCGCCAAGCCGCGGCCGCCGACCCGCGCGGCACCACGCACGCCTCCGGTCTGACCTCGTTCGACGGGGGCCGTCGCACCCGACGCACCCGCGGACGCTCCGGTGGCAATCGGCCGCCGTTCATGGAGCGCATGGAGAACCGCTGGCGCAAGCGCCGCGAGAGTGGCGGCTTCTAGCGCCACCGCGCACGGCCGCCCGGTCCACCCCCTGACCATGCGGCGGTCAACGAGCGACCGCTTCGTCGTCGTGACCTGATCGAACGATGGTGTAGACGCACCGCCCTGTTGCTGTGCCCCTCGCCATCGGTTCTCATCAGAGTCGTTTCTGCTCGGGCCGAACTACGAGCATGCCGAGGTCGGGCGCGCCCCCACGGTGGTTTCGAGGCTCGTCAATAGCGCTCCTCGCACCTCAACCACCGTGGGCGCCCGACCGTGCCGCCAGGAGGGCTCTGCGGTCGTCGAAGGTGAACCCGCCGATCGGGGGCCGCGACGAGTTGCGTGGGCATGCCGGACTGGGCACCCGATCAGGTCACGGGGGCACGACACGACCCGTACGGATCACAGGGACCGTCCGCGCACCATGGACAGTGCCCCTCAGAGCACCTCGGCCCGGCCCCCCACGAGCTCGGGCTCGCCACCCTCGACCGGCTGCTCGGGCTCGCTGACCCGCGCCCGCTGGAACGCCGAGACCGGGACCCACGCCGCGCGCCGGCGCACCCGCGGCGGGGTGCCGGCGGTGAGCGCCTCGCAGACGAGCAGGACGTCGTCGCGCAGCTGGCCGGGCTCGACGGCGTGGCGGCGGGCGTAGCGCAGCCGCTCGAGCGCGCCGACGACCCGGTCGAGGGCCGCGACGGCGTCGGGGGCAAGGTCTGGTCCTTGGGCGGGGCGCGGGTCGTTGATGCCGGGTCGACCGAACCACCGCACCAGGACGTCACGGGTCTCGCGGGGCGAGCGTGCCTCCGGCCAGGGCAGGCGCAGGTCGACGGCGCAGGCGCGCAGCTCGTGCCAGGCGGACTCGGGGCCGCCGGCCAGGCGTCGCTCGCGCTGGCGGCGACGCAGGGTCCGGGGGAGCAGGACCAGCCCCACGACCAGCAGCAGCCCTCCGACCACGACGAGCAGCCGCAGCCACGGGAACGACGACCCGCTGTCGGGTCCGGTGGAGGCGGCCTGCGGCACCTCGGCCCGCTCGCGCGGGGCCGTCGGCGTCGGGGTGGTCCCGCGGCTCGGGGTGTCGTCGCTGGGTCGCGTGCTGGGCAGGTCGGTGGGCTCGACGGCGGAGACGACCTCGTCGGCGTAGGTGGGCTGGGTGCCACCGGTGCGCGCGTCGGGCGTCGGGTCGAACAGCACCCATCCCGCACCGGGGAAGAACAGCTCGACCCAGGCGTGCAGGTCGTGCGAGCTGTAGACGAAGGTGCCGGGCTGGCTGGTCACGGGCTCGGGCTTGAGGAACCCGACCGCGACCCGCGCGGGGATGCCGAGCTGGCGCGCCATCACGCCCATCGCGGCCGCGAACTGCTCGCAGTAGCCGACCCGGCCGCCCTTGGCGTCGGGGTCGAGGAAGTCGAGGAGCTCGCCGGTGCCGACCCCGCCGCCGGGGTCGTCGGGCAGGGCGTAGCGGAAGCCCCCGGTCTCGCGGAAGAACTGGTTGAGCAGCACCGCGCGCTCGAAGTCGGTCGTGGCGCCCTGGGTGGCCTGGCGGGCGTAGGTGGCGATCGCCGGCGGGAGGTCGTCGGGCAGCTCGGTCAGCTCGTCGGGCACGACGGTGGTCGAGGCGTTGAGCTTGAGCAGCTGGTCGTCGGCGTACGTCGGCTCGGCGGCGGTCATCGTGTAGCTCAGCCCGGCCGTCGTGAGGCCGTCGTCACTGGCCAGGAAGTCCATCGTCGTCGGGTCGAAGCGCCAGTCGCCCTCGGCGTCGATGCCGGTGATCGGCGCCTGGGTCGGCAGCCAGCGCGACTCGAACTGCTCGGAGGTCTCCACCTGGTAGCCGGCCTCGGAGAAGCTGACCACGCTGGGGTTGACACCGGCGAGCGGCGGGAGGGTGCCCTGCGCGAGGTTGTAGGTGGGGACGTCGCGGTCGCCCGAGCTCCACTCGTTGGCGGTGAAGCGGTTGAGCACCGAGATGCGCAGGTGGTCGGGGGCCGGGTCGTCGGTACGGACGGTGACCAGGTCGATGTCGGCGCCGCGCACGAGGTCCTCGCGCAGGTCGAGCATCGGGTTGGTGACCCGGATGTCGCCGTCACCGCCGTTGCCCGGCCCGACGTCGAAGACCGAGAAGCTCAAGGTGGGCACCGCCAGCGGCACGAGCACGGCGATGACGGTGGCCAGCGACCCGACGCCCAGGGCGCTGGCCCGGACCGAGGGGCTCAGGCGGCGTACGGGGGCGTTGCCACCGTCGAGCGAGCGGCCCCACCGCGACAGGTGCTCCTCCTCCTGCAGGAACAGCAGCAGCAGGAACCCCGCCGCCGTGGCGGCGAACACCCACCAGGACAGGCCGCGGTCGAGCAGGCTGATCGGCACGCTGTAGACGGTCAGCAGGGGCAGGCCCGCCAGCGGGACCCGTCGCAGGGTGGCCGCGCACAGGTCGACCAGGACCATCGCGACGAACCCGCCGACGACCAGGAGCGGCTGGACCGTGATGGTGTCGGTCGACGGGACGGGCGAGGCGTAGACGTTGGCGGCGTCGACGGCGTCGGACAGGGCGGCCCAGAACGCGTCGAAGGGGTAGGGGCGCGAGGCCACCACCTGGCAGGTCACCGCGCCGCCGACCAGCAGCTGGACCAGGACGACCGCGGCGCCGGGCAGGCGTCGCCACCGTGCCAGGGCGCCGGACACGGCGATCGCGGCCCCCACGACGACCAGCGCGACCAGGAACGACCCGGAGCGGTCGGTGAAGCCCCGCCACGACCACATCGCCGCCCAGGTCGTCGCCGCGGCGGCCAGGGAGAAGCGCAGGTGGCCGGTCAGGGCCGCGCGCTCGCGGCGACGCACGGTGCTCACGAGACCACCGCCGGGGCGGGGGAGGCGGGACCCTCCGCGGTCGGCCCGTGCTCGCGGGCGGGCACGCGTGACGACGTACGGCCGAGGTCCTCCCAGACCGACTCGAGCCGGTCGCGGGGGCCGAGGGTGACCGCGCGCCAGCCGCTGCGGGCCAGGAACGGCGTCGCCGCGCCCGTGCCGCCCGTGGCCTGCGAGCCCGACCACGCGTCGACGTCGAGCGCGATCGCCATCGCCGACGTCGTGTGGTGCACGATGCGCCGCAGCGCGGGGGCGTCGGACTGGTCGAGGCCGCCGACGACGGCGACCGTGAGGCCGCCGTGGGCCTGCTCGCCCATCCAGGACGTGTCGATCTGGCGGCGGTGGTCGAGCTGGACCACGGCGAGCGCCTCGAGGATCGGGCGGGCGTTGAGGTCGGCGTCGCGCAGGTGCCACTGGCCGCCGCCCGCCGGGCCGCCGGCGTCCTCGCCGGAGGCGGTGACCAGCCGGACCTGGAAGCCGCGGTGGGCCAGGTGCACCGCGACCGAGGCCGCCGCCACGACGGCCGCCTCGAGCGAGGAGGCGATGCCCTGGCCGCGGTGGGCGGTCAACCGGTTGTCGATCAGGATCGTGGCCCGCGACTGCCAGGGCTGCTCCTCGCGGCGCACCATCAGCTCGCCGGTGCGCGCCGAGCTGGGCCAGTGCACCCGGCGCAGGTCGTCGCCCTGGCGGTAGTCGCGGACGGTGACGTCCTCGGCGGAGCCCATCGCGAAGGCCCGCGGGCGGTTGTCGCCCGACCCGGTCCAGCCACCGCCGAGCGGGATGGCCGGCAGCGGCACCGTGCGGGGGGTGACGACCAGCGGGACCGTCATCCGGAACGCGCGCCCCAGCTCGACCAGGCCGAACGCGTCGCCCACGCGCACCGTCATGGGGCCGATCTCGAAGCGGCCGCGCACGTCGGAGCGGATCTGGTAGGAGACCTGCCGCCGCCAGCCGTGGCCGATGCCGTCGAGGACGAAGCGCGGACGGGTGCCGAGCACGTAGGGCACGTGGTCCTCGAGCAGCAGCACGCCGCTGGGGGTGCGTCCCTCGTTGGTGAGCGCCAGGTTGACCCGGGCGGGCTGGCCGGCGACGACCAGCTGCGGGGTCACGGTGCGGACCAGGGCGAGGCGGTAGCGCGAGCGCCCCAGCACCAGGGCGGTCACCAGCGGCAGCGCGACGACCAGGACACCGACCCGGGTCAGGGCCGGTTGGCCGAGCAGCACCGCGCAGACGATCGCGGTGATGCCGGCGGCCAGGAACGCCCGTCCGCGGACGGTCAGGCCGGAGAACGCCTCACGCACGGTGGCGGGAGCCGGCGGGGCCCGGGGCGGCGACCGGTGGGGCGCCGGCTGCGCGCTGGGGGCTGGGCACGGGGACGCCGGCCACGATGGCGTCGAGGATCGTCGCGGTGGTGCGGCCCCCCATCGCGGCCTCGACGCTGGGGAGCAGCCGGTGGGCCAGGACCGGGCGGGCCAGCAGCTGGACGTCGTCGGGCAGCACGTAGTCGCGGCCCTGGATCGCCGCGTGGGCCTTGGCCGCGCGCACCAGGTGGAGCGTGGCGCGCGGCGAGGCCCCCAGCACCAGGTCGTCGGTACGACGGGTGGCCCCGGTGAGCGCGACGACGTACTGCTGGATCGCGGGGGAGACGTAGACCTGGTTGACGATGCCGCTGAGCTTGCGGATCTCGCCGGCGTCGGTGACCGCCTCGAGGTCGTCGAGCGGGCGGGCGTAGGTGTGGCTGTCGAGCATCGCGATCTCGGCGGCCTCGACCGGGTAGCCGATCGACACCCGGGCCATGAAGCGGTCGCGCTGGGCCTCGGGCAGGGCGTAGGTGCCCTCCATCTCGATGGGGTTCTGCGTCGCGATGACCATGAAGGGGGCGTCGAGCTCGTAGGTGACGTTGTCGACGGTGACCTGGCGTTCCTCCATGCACTCCAGCAGCGCCGACTGCGTCTTGGGCGAGGCCCGGTTGATCTCGTCGCCGACGACGATGTTGGCGAACACCCCGCCGGGGCGGAACTCGAACTCGCGGGTGTTCTGGTTGAAGATCGAGACGCCGGTGACGTCGGACGGCAGCAGGTCGGGCGTGAACTGGATGCGCCGCACCGAGCAGTCGATGCTGCGGGCCAGGGCCTTGCTGAGCATGGTCTTGCCGACCCCCGGGACGTCCTCGATGAGCAGGTGGCCCTCGGCCAGCAGCACCACCAGCGCCGACTGGACGACGTCGGGCTTGCCCTCGATCACCCGCTCGATGTTGGCGCGCACGGCTGCGACCACCCGCGCCAGCGTCTCGAGGTCGGCCGAAGCGGCGCTCGTTGTCTCCACGTCTGCGAGGTCCTTCCCTGACCCGTCCGTCACTGGCACCCACCGTAGGGCGTCGGGGCAACTTACGACGCTCCGTGCTCCGGGGATCCGACGGCGCGGGTCACGTTTTGGTTGCGACCCCGGCACCGCGCGGCACCGGGTGGGCCGGGGCGGGCCGGGGCGGGCCGGGGAAGAGCGGGGGGCGCCGTGGAGGAAACGGGAGCGAAAGTGGTTGCGAGTGGAGCAAAGTGGCGTATGGTGGGGGAAAGTGGAGCAACCGAGCAGTGTGGTGGGTCGAGATGGCTGAGGCAGGAGGTGCCCGATGCGTTTCATGGGCACGTTCCGCCCCAAGCTCGACGAGAAGGGCCGTCTGTTCCTGCCCGCCAAGTTCCGCGACCGCCTCGCCGAGGGGGTCGTGGTGACGCAGGGACAGGAGAAGTGCCTGGTCGTCTGGCCGCCGGAGGTCTTCGACATCGAGGCCGACAAGGCCGCCGAGCGCTCGATGACCGACAAGGCCGCCCGCGGCTACCAGCGGATGTTCTTCTCCGGCGGTGACGAGGTCGTGCCCGACAAGCAGGGCCGGGTCTCGATCCCGCCGGCGCTGCGCGAGTACGCCAGGCTCGAGAAGGACGTGGTCGTCATCGGCGTCCGCAACCGCCTCGAGATCTGGAACCCCACCGCGTGGGACGAGTACCAGGCCGCCGAGATCCAGCGCTTCGCCGACCTCGACGAGTCCGACTAGCCGGCCACCCCACTCCGCTCCACCTGCTCCACCCCGCACCACCGCACCACGACAACTGCACAACGGATCCGTAGGACGAGGCTCTGCCCGCTCCTGCACGCCGCCGTCTGGGACACCTTCCCCGGCCCCAGAAAGCAGCGCTTCCCCGAGACCTCCGCCCACCAGCACCGAGGTGGCCGGAGCGGGCGGGACCTGGCCCTGCGGATCCACCCTGCTCCACCTCGCTCTACCTCGCTCCACCTTGCTTCACCTTGCTTCACCACCGCGCTCCACCACCGCGCTCCACCACCTCCCACGCACCACCGCGCACCACCAACACATCTGGGGTCGAACCGATGAGCACCGCACCCGCCACCCGCGCCGAGGTGGTGAACCCTGCCGATCGCCGGGTCCGCCACCAGGCCCGCGACGCGGCGGTGCTGATGTCGTTCTCCTTGGCCACGTCGTTGCTCCTCGCAGCAGCGTTCCTGCTGCTGGCCCGGCTGGGACGCTGAGGTGTCCCGCCCCCAGCACGACCCGGTGCTCCTCGACCGGGTCGTGGCCCTCCTGGAGCCCGCCCTCGACCACGAGGGTGCGGTGCTCGTCGACGCCACGCTAGGGCTCGGCGGGCACTGCGAGGCGGTGCTGGCCCGCTGCGGCCTGGCCCGCGTCGTCGGCATCGACCGCGACCCGCAGGCCCTCGAGCTCGCGCGGGCCCGGCTGGCGCCGTACGGCGAGCGCTTCACCGCCGTCCACGCCGTCTACGACGAGATCCCCGACGTGCTCGCCGACCTCGGCCTGAGCGAGGTCGACGGCGTGCTGTTCGACCTCGGGGTCTCCTCGATGCAGCTCGACGTGCCCGAGCGCGGGTTCGCCTACGCCGTCGACGCCCCCCTCGACATGCGGATGGACGGCAGCACCGGCGCCACCGCCGCCGACGTCCTCAACACCTACAGCGCCGGCGAGCTGACCCGGGTGCTGCGCGACTACGGCGAGGAGAAGTTCGCCCGCAAGATCGCCGGCGCGATCGTCCGGCGCCGCGAGACCACGCCGTTCACCACCAGCGCCGCGCTCGTCGAGCTGCTCTACGACGAGATCCCGGCCCCGGCCCGGCGTACGGGCGGGCACCCGGCCAAGCGGACCTTCCAGGCCCTGCGCATGGAGGTCAACGACGAGCTCGCGGTGCTGCGCCGCGCGATCCCCGCGGCCATCGACGCCCTCGCCGTGGGCGGGCGCGTGGTCGTGGAGTCCTACCACTCCCTCGAGGACCGCCTGGTCAAGCAGGCCTTCGTCGCGGTCACGCGCAGCGAGCTGCCGCCCGACCTGCCGTTCGTGCCCGAGGGCAGCGAGCCGGCCCTGCGCCTGGTCACCCGGGGCGCCGAGAAGGCCGACGCCGCCGAGACCGCCGCCAACCCGCGCGCCGCCTCGGTGCGCCTGCGGGCCGTCGAGCGCGTCCGTCCCCGCACCCCCGCCTCCACCCATGCCTCCACCCACGCCTCCAGCAGGACCACCCGACCCGGAAAGGGAGCCGCATCATGAGCAGCACCGCACCCCAGCGCCGTCCGGCGACCGTCCGGAGCCGGTTCGCCCCCCACCTCGACGGCGCCGCCCTCGACCGGGCCCGCCTGGCCGTGGTGCCCCGGCTGCGCAGCCGGGCCCCCCGGGTACCGTTCGTGATGCTCGTGAGCGTGCTGCTGCTGACCGGTGTCGTGGGCCTGCTGCTCTTCAACACCTCGATGCAGCAGGCGTCGTTCACGGCCTCGCGGCTCGAGGACGAGTCGAAGGTGCTGGCCGCTCGCGAGCAGGCCCTGACCACCGAGCTCGACCGGCTGCGCAACCCCGACCGGCTCGCGGCGCTGGCCTGCAAGCAGGGCATGGTGGTCGGCCCGCCCGCTGCCTTCATCGACCTGACCACCGGACGCGTCACCGGCGTCCCGGCCCCCGCCGAGGCCGGTCCGTGCCTCGGGACCCCGCCGGCCCCGGCGTCGAAGGTGCGCCGCTAGTGGCCCGCCCACGGCCCGGCGCCGGACCCGCACGACGTCCCGCACGACGCCCCGCACGACGCCCCGCACGACGCCCCGTCCAGGGTCCCGGCACCGGGCTGCGACGCGGGTCCTCGGCCTTCCGCCTGCGGGTGGGCTTCGTGTTCATCGCGATGATCCTGTCGCTGTTCGCGGCGCGGCTCGTGCAGCTGCAGGGCGTCGACCCCGGCCAGTACGCCGCGATGGCCGCGGCCGAGGGCAAGATCAGCGTGGTGCTGCCGGCCGAGCGCGGCGACATCGTCGACCGCAACGGCCAGCCCCTGGCCGACTCGATCGACGGGCTGATGGTGGTCGCCGACCCGTCGCTGACCGAGGCCAAGGCCGCCGCCCTGGCCGGCTTCTTGTCGCGGCGCCTCGACCTCGACTACTTCACGACCCTCAAGCGGCTGCGGATGCCCGACAGCCGCTTCCAGTACATCGCCCGACAGGTCCCGGCCGCCCACGCCCGCGACGTCGTGGACGCCGCCCGCGACAAGGGGTTCGTCGGGATCTTCACGCGCGACGACCCGGTGCGCGTCTACCCGGCGGGCTCGATCGGCGCCAACCTGCTCGGCTTCCTCGGCACCCCCAGGAAGAACGGCGCGGCCCGGCCCTCCGCCGGGCTCGAGCTCGCCTTCAACGGCTACCTCTCGGGCCACGACGGCGAGGCGCGTTACCAGGTCGGCGCCACCGGCAGCCAGATCCCGCTCGGCGACAACACCGTCGACCCGGCGCGCGACGGGTCCCGGCTGACCCTGACCCTCGACCGTGACCTGCAGTGGTACTGCCAGCAGGTGCTGGCCGACGCCGTGCGCAACGCCCGCGGCGACTCGGGCACCGTGATCGTCGGCGACTCACGCACCGGCGAGATCCTGTGCCTGGCCGACTACCCGACGTACGACGCCTCACGGCCCGACCTGTCGCCCGAGAACCTCTACGGGTCGCGCGCGCTCAGCGACGCCTACGAGCCCGGCTCGGTCGAGAAGACCCTGACGATGGCGTCGCTGATCGACGCCGGCAAGGTCACCGACACCACCCGGTTCAAGGTGCCGAGCGTGCTGCTGCGCCAGGACCGCCCGATCCACGACTACTTCGAGCACGGCACCCTGCGCCTGACCCTGGCCGGCATCCTGGCCAAGTCGTCCAACATCGGCACCGTGATGGCCGCCGACAAGTTCGACCGCGGCCAGCTGCGGTCCTACCTCACCCGCTTCGGGCTCGGCTCGCGCACCGGTGTCGGCATCGGCGGCGAGTCGCCCGGCATCCTGCCCGACGGCAGCATGTGGACCAGCCAGACCGCCGACCGCATCGCCTTCGGCCAGTCGCTGTCGGTCAACGCCCTGCAGATGTGGGCCGCGGTCAACACCATCGCCAACGGCGGCGAGCGCGTCGACCCCAGCCTGGTGAAGGGCACGGCGACCCTCGCCGACGGCACCGAGGTCGGCAGCGGGGTCGCCCAGCGGCGCCGCGTCGTCAGCGAGGACGCCGCGCGCCAGACGTCGGAGATGATGGAGCGCGTCATCGACCCCGAGGCCGGGGTCGCCCCCGGTGCGGCCGTCCCGGGCTACCGCGTCGCCGGCAAGACCGGCACGGCCCAGCGCGTGGTCGACGGCGTCTACGACGGCTCGTTCACCGTCTCGTTCGCCGGGTTCGCCCCGGCCGACGACCCACGCTTCACGGCCTACGTCGTGGTGCACAACCCGCGCAACGGCGGCGGTGGCGGCTCGGTCGGCGGGCCGGCGTTCTCCAAGATCATGGGCTACACGCTGCGCCGCTACGCGGTCGCGCCGACCGGCACCCCACCCTCGCGGCTGCCCGTCGAGTGGTGATGGGCCAGGATGGGCCGGCCATGTCGACCCGCCCCCAGCACCCCCTCAGGACCCCGCTCCACGACGTCGCCGACGCCGTCGCCGGGGCCCGGCTCGTCGGCGACGGCGCCGCGCAGGTCACGGGTCTCACCCTGTCGACCCAGCGCGTCGAGCCCGGCGACCTGTACGCCGCCCTGCCCGGCTCACGGGCCCACGGCGCCGAGTTCGCGGCCGCGGCCGTGGCCGCGGGTGCCGTCGCCGTGCTCACCGACGAGGCCGGCCTCGAACGGGCGGTCGCGGCGGGTGTCCCCGTCGTGGTCGTCGAGCGGCCGCGCGCCGCGCTCGGAGGGCTCGCCGCGCTGCTCAACGGCGACCCGGCGAGCGCCATGGCGATGATCGGCGTGACCGGCACCCAGGGCAAGACCACCACCACGCGCCTGGCCGAGGCCGGGCTCGCCGGCGCCGGCTCCTGCGCCGCCGTCGTCGGCACCGTCGGCACCCGCATCGCCGGCACCGACGTCCGGACCACCCTCACGACCCCCGAGGCCCCCGACCTGCACGCCCTGTTCGCCGTGATGCGCGAGCACGGCGTGGAGGTCTGCGCGATGGAGGTCTCCAGCCACGCGCTGGTGATGGGCCGCGTCGACGGGGTCGTCTTCGACGTGGCCGTCTTCCTCAACCTCGGGCGCGACCACCTCGACTTCCACACCGACGTCGAGGACTACTACCGCGCCAAGGCCTCGCTCTTCACCCCCGAGCGGACCCGGCTCGCGCTGGTCAACGTCGACGACGAGCACGGCCGCCGGCTCGCCGGCGAGATCGCGGCGACGTCGGTGCCGGTGCGCACCTTCGCCCTCGACGACACCCCCGAGGGTCGCCGCGCCGACTGGCGCGCGGTCGATCTGGTCCTGGAGCGCGAGGGGTCCCGCTTCACCGTCGTCGGGCCCGACGGGTCGAGGTTCGCGGCCGGCGTACCGCTGCCGGGACGGTTCAACGTCTCCAACACCCTCGCCGCGGTCGCGGCGACCGCCGAGGCCGGCTTCGACGCCGCGGCGGTGGCCACGGCGATCGCCGCCTCCGGCGGCGTGCCCGGCCGGCTCGAGCGGGTCGAGGCCGGCCAGGACTTCCTCGTGGTCGTCGACTACGCCCACAAGCCCGACGCCGTCGAGGCCGCGATCAGCACCCTGCGCCCGCTGGCCGAGGCCGGCGGCGGCCGCGTCATCGCCGTGCTCGGCGCCGGTGGCGACCGCGACCCCGGCAAGCGCCCGATCATGGCCGGCATCGCCGCCCGCCTGGCCGACGTGCTCGTGGTCACCGACGACAACCCCCGCAGCGAGGACCCCGCCGCCATCCGCGCCGCCATGCTGGCCGGCGTCGAGCAAGCCCACCGCGACCGGGTCGTCGAGATCGGCGACCGGCGCGCCGCGATCGAGCACGCCCTGGGCGTGGCCCGCACCGGCGACGTCGTGCTGGTGGCCGGCAAGGGCCACGAGACCGGTCAGGTGGTCGCGGGCGTGGTCCACGACTTCGACGACCGGGTCGTCGCCCGCCAGGTCCTGGAGGCCCGCCGGTGATCACGATGCGCTTGAGCGAGGTCGCGGCCGCCGTCGGCGGCCGGCTGCACGGCCCCGACGTGCTCGTCAGCGGGGCGGCCTACGTCGACAGCCGCGCGGCCGTGCTCGGCGGCCTCTTCGTCGCCGTGGTGGGGGAGCGGGTCGACGGCCACCTCCACGCCGACGGGGCCCACGCGGTGCTGGGCAGCCGTCCGACCAGCGCACCGACCGTGGTCGTCGACGACGTCACCGTCGCGCTGGGCCGCCTGGCCCGGCGGGTGGTCGGCACCCTCGACGTGCCCGTGCTCGCCGTCACCGGCTCGCAGGGCAAGACCGGCACCAAGGACTACCTCGCGCACCTCCTCGGCCCGACCGCCGTGGCGACGCGCGCCAACAACAACAACGAGCTCGGCGTGCCCCTCTCCGTGCTGCGCGCCGACGAGACCACCACCCACCTCGTGCTCGAGATGGGCGCGCGCGGCATCGGCCACCTCGCCTACCTGTGCGAGATCGCGCCGCCCACGGTCTCGGCCGTGCTCAACGTCGGCACCGCCCACGTCGGGGAGTTCGGCGGCGTCGAGGCGATCGCCGCGGCCAAGGGCGAGCTGGTCGAGGCCCTCGACGAGCACGGGACCGCGGTGCTCAACGCCGACGACCACCGCGTCGCGGCCATGGCCTCGCGCACCCGCGGCCAGGTCCTGACCTTCGGCGGGACCGGCGACGTGCGGTGGCGCGACGTCACCCTCGACGCCCTGGGCCGCGCCACGTTCGAGCTCGGCCACGCCGGCTCCTGGACCCGGGTCACGCTGCGCCAGACCGGCGCCCACCAGGTGGCCAACGCGGCCGCGGCCGCGGCGATGGCCCTCGCGGTCGGCGTACCCCTCGAGGCGGTGGGGGAGCGGCTGTCCACCGCCGAGGCCGCGTCGCGGTGGCGGATGGAGCTCGCCGAGCGGGCCGACGGGCTGCTGGTGCTCAACGACGCCTACAACGCCAACCCCGCCTCGATGCGCGCCGCCCTCGACGCGCTGCGTGCCCTGGGGCGAGACCGGGCCGGGCGCACCGTCGCCGTGCTGGGAGAGATGAAGGAGCTCGGCGGCGAGCACGACGCCGGCCACCTCGAGGTCGGGCGGGCCACGGCCGGGGTCGACGTGGTGGTCGTCGTCGGCGACGCGGCCGCCGGCATCGCCGAGGGCGCCCGCTCGGCCGGCGTGCGTGAGGTGATCGTCACGGCGGGGCGTGACGACGCACTCGCCTGGGTGCGGAAGAATGCTCGCGCCGGGGACGCCGTCCTCGTCAAGGCCTCCCGTGCGGCAGCGCTCGAGGTGCTGGCCGCCGCACTGATCGACGACGGGGAGGGACACGCCAGATGAGAGCGATCCTCCTCGGCGGCGGCATCGCCCTGCTGGTGTCCCTGCTCGGCACCCGCGTGGCCATCACGCAGTTCACCAAGCTCGGCTACGGCCAGGAGATCCGCGACGACGGGCCCACCACCCACCACACCAAGCGCGGCACCCCCACCATGGGGGGCGTCGCGATCATCGGTGCCGTGGTGGTCGCCTACTTCGGCGCCAAGCTGATCACGCTCACGGCGCCCTCGGCGTCCGGGCTGCTGCTGCTCTTCCTGTTCGTCGGCTGCGGGCTGGTCGGCTTCCTCGACGACTTCATCAAGATCTACAAGCAGCGCAGCCTCGGCCTGCGCAGCAAGGCCAAGGTCGTCGGCCAGACGCTGATCGCCGTCACCTTCGGCGCGCTCGCGCTGTCGCCGTGGCTCGAGGACGAGAGCGGGCGCACCCCCGCCAGCGACAAGATCTCCTTCCTGCGCGAGATCGACTGGCTGGCCCTGCCCGCCGTGGTCGCGGTGGTCCTGATCTGGCTGATCGTCACCGGCACCAGCAACGCGGTCAACCTCGCCGACGGCCTCGACGGCCTGGCCACCGGCTCGTGCGTGATGGTCTTCGGCGCCTACATGCTGGTCAACATCTGGCAGGCCGGGCAGTCGTGCGAGAACAGCCCCGGTCCCCAGTGCTACGACGTCCGCGACCCGCTCGACCTCGCGATCATCGCGGCGGCGATCACCGGCGCCTGCTTCGGCTTCTTGTGGTGGAACGCCTCGCCGGCGGCCATCTTCATGGGCGACACCGGCTCCCTGGGCCTGGGCGGCGCCCTGGCCGGCTTCGCGATCCTCACCCGCACCGAGCTGTTGCTGGTCATCCTCGGCGGACTGTTCGTGCTCATCACGCTCTCCTCGATGATCCAGACCCTGGTCTTCAAGGCGAGCCGTTCCAGCGCCCTGTTCCGCCGGGTGTTCCGGGTCGGCCCGCGCCACCGCGTGTTCCGGATGGCCCCGCTGCACCACCACTTCGAGATGCTCGGCTGGGAGCAGGTCACCGTCGTGATCCGCTTCTGGATCATCACCGGGCTCTTCGTCGCGACCGGCCTCGGCATCTTCTACGCCGAGTGGGTCACCCGGCTGTGACCGCCCGCGACGTGAGCGGCCTCGACCGGCAGTCGTCCTGGGACGGCGTGCGTGCGGTGGTCGCCGGGTTCGGGGTGTCGGGCTTCGCCGCCGCCGACAACCTCACCCACCTCGGTGCCTCGGTCACCGCGCTGGCCGACCAGGCCACCGCCGCCCAGCTGGAGAAGGCCGAGCTGCTCGAGGTGCTCGGCGCCCGGGTCGACATCCACGCCGGTGCCACCCACACCCTGCCCGACGACGTCGACGTGGTCGTCACCTCACCGGGGTTCCGGCCCGACAGCCCGCTGCTGCAGCAGGCCCACGCCCGCGGCGTACCCGTGTGGGGCGAGGTCGAGCTCGCCTGGCGGCTGCGTGCCCCCGGCCCGAACGGTGAGCCCGCGCCCTGGCTGTGCGTCACCGGCACCAACGGCAAGACCACCACCACCCAGATGCTCGACGCGATCCTGCGGGCCGCCGGCCTGCGCAGCGTCGCGGTCGGCAACGTGGGGCTGCCCATCGTCGAGGCCGTCATGGACCCCGCGCCCTACGACGTCTTCGCCGTCGAGCTCTCCAGCTTCCAGCTGCACTACACGCGCTCGATGGGCGCCCAGGCCGCCGCCGTGCTCAACCTCGCCGAGGACCACCTCGACTGGTACGCCGGCGACTGGCTCGGGGCCCGCACCGGCTACGAGCAGTACGCCGCCGACAAGGGGCGCATCTTCCACGGCGTCGAGCGAGCGTGCGTCTACAACGTCGCCGACCCCGCCACCGAGGACCTCGTCCGCGAGGCCGACGTCGTCGACGGCGCCCGCGCCGTCGGCTTCACCCTCGGCATGCCCGGCGTCGGCATGCTCGGCGTCGTCGAGGACCTCCTGGTCGACCGTGCCTTCATCGAGGAGCGCGCCACCAGCGCCGCCGAGCTGTGCACCCTCGCCGACCTCGTTCCCGACGGTGCTGACGGCGTCGACGGGGGAGTGCCGGCCCCCCACGTGGTCGCCAACGCCCTGGCCGCGGCGGCCCTCGCCCGCGCCCACGGCGTCAGCCAGGCCGCGGTCCGCGAGGGCCTGCGGGGCTTCCGGCTCGACGGCCACCGGATCGCCAAGGTCGCGACCCACGACGGCGTCACCTGGGTCGACGACTCCAAGGCCACCAACCCCCACGCCGCCCAGTCGTCGCTGCAGGCCTACGACCCCGTCGTGTGGGTCGCGGGGGGTCTGGCCAAGGGTGCCACCTTCGACGAGCTGGTCCGCTCGGTGGCCTCGCGGCTGCGCGGCGTCGTCCTGCTCGGGCGCGACCGCGACGTCATCGCCCAGGCGCTTTCGCGACACGCGCCCGATGTGCGGGTGATCGCGATCGACGCGCCCGACACTGGGTCTGCCTCAACGATCGACGGCGGACCCGAGCTGATGCGGCGGGTCGTCGCGGCGGCCAGTGACCTGGCCGTCGACGGCGACACGGTGCTCCTGGCCCCGGGGTGCGCCTCGCAGGACCAGTTCACCGACTACGCCGCACGGGGAGACCTGTTCGCCGCAGCCGTTCACGGCCTTACTTCCCCCTAGAAGCCGGCACGACAGGAGACCCCGGGTGACGACAGCGACCCCCGAGAGATCCGTCCGGCTGCCACGGCTGCCACGCCCGTCGCGGCCCGCGCCGACCGCGCACACCGCACAGCCCGCGGTGCGCCGTACGACGTGGCTGGGGTCGTTGCGCGAGGCGCTCGACCGCCCGCTCACGACCTACTACCTGCTGCTGGGGGCCTCGGCGCTGCTGCTCACCATCGGCCTGGTGATGGTGCTGAGCGCCTCCAGCGTGTTCTCCTACCGCGCCACCGGCGACTCCTACACGATCGTGCGCCGCCAGCTGGTGTGGGTCGTCGTGGGCCTGCCGTGCGCGTGGGTCGCGAGCCGCGTCTCCCACCGGTGGATCCGCCGGCTGGCCTACCCGGCTTTCTCGGTGTCGCTGGTGCTGCTGCTGCTCACCGCGTTCATGGGCGTCGAGCGCAACGGCAACACCAACTGGCTGGCCCTGGGGCCGCTGGTCATCCAGCCCTCCGAGATCGCCAAGCTGTCGCTGGTCGTGTGGGCCGCCCACATCTACGCCAACAAGGACCGCCGGCTGCGCAGCCTGCACCAGGTCATGGTGCCCGTGGTGCCGGGCATGCTGCTGGCCACCGGGCTGGTCATCGTCGGGCGCGACCTCGGCACCGCGCTGATCATGTTCGCGATCCTGATCGGGATGCTGTGGGTCGTCGGCGCGCCGGCGCGGCTCTTCGTGCTGTCCAGCATGCTGATCGGCGTCCTCGTGCTGGCCCTGGCGGCCACCGACACCGAGCGGCTGGCCCGCATCACCACGTTCGTCGACCCGTTCCAGGACTTCCACGGCACCGGCTGGCAGCCGGCCCACGGTCTCTACGCCATGTCGTCGGGCGGCATCTTCGGGCAGGGCATCGGTGCCAGCCAGCAGAAGTGGGGTGCCCTCCCCGAGGCCCACACCGACTTCATCTTCGCCGTCCTCGGCGAGGAGCTCGGCCTGGTCGGCACCCTGCTGGTCATCGTGCTGTTCCTCACCATCGCCTTCTCCGCCCTGCGGATCGCGCGCCACACCGAGGATCCGTTCGTCCGCTACGCCTCGTTCGGGGTGATCGTGTGGCTGATCGGTCAGATGATCATCAACGTGGGCATGGTGCTGGCCCTGCTGCCCGTCATCGGCATCCCGCTGCCGCTGGTCTCCTACGGCGGGTCGAGCCTGCTGCCCACGCTGGCCGCGCTGGGTCTCCTCGTCGGCTTCGCGCGGCGCGAGCCCGCGGCGGCGCGGGCCCTCGCGCAGCGCAAGAAGCTGCGTTCGGCCGGGCTGTCCGCACGCCGGTGAGCGTGCGGCGGTTCGGCGCTGCTCGCCGGTAACGTCGTGCCCCTGATGCGCGTCCTTCTCGCCGGCGGCGGTACCGCCGGCCACACCTCGCCCCTGCTCGCCACCGCCGACGCCCTGCGTCGGCTCGACGACGACGTCACGATCACCTGCCTCGGCACGCCCCGCGGGCTCGAGACCCGCGTCGTGCCCGAGGCCGGCTACCCCCTCGAGCTGATCGCGCCCGTACCCCTGCCCCGCAGGCCCAACGCCGACTTCTTCCGGGTGCCCGGTCGCCTGCGCGGGGCCGTCAACGAGACCCTCGCGATCCTCGACCGGGTCCGGCCCGACGTCGTCGTCGGCTACGGCGGCTACGTCTCGATGCCCGCCTACGTCGCGGCCCGCCGCCGCCGACTGCCCCTGGTCGTCCACGAGCAGAACATGGTCCCGGGGCTCGCCAACAAGGCCGGGGCCCGGGTCGCGAGCCGGGTCGCGGTGAGCTTCCCCGACACCCCGCTGCCCCGGGCCGAGTACGTCGGTCTCCCGATCCGGCGGATGATCTCCCGGCTCGACCGCGCCGCGTCGCGCGAGGAGGCCCGTGCCTTCTTCGGCCTCGACCCCGACCGGCCCACGCTCGTGGTCACCGGTGGCTCGCAGGGCGCCCGGCGGCTCAACCAGTCGGTCGCCGGGGCCGCGCGCGCCCTCGGCGACGCCGGCGTCCAGGTCCTGCACGTCGTCGGACCGAAGGGCGAGGCCACGCCCGAGCCGACCGGCACCCCCTACGTCGTGGCCCACTACGTCGACCGGATGGACCTCGCGCTGGCCGCGGCCGACCTCATGGTCTGCCGCGCCGGCGCCAACAGCGTCGTGGAGGCCGCGGCCACGGGCGTCCCGACGATCTTCGTCCCGCTGCCGATCGGCAACGGCGAGCAGCGGCGCAACGCCGCCGCGGTCGTCGAGGCGGGGGGAGCGCTCCTGGTCGACGACGCCGACCTCACCAGCGACTGGGTCGCGGCCACCGTCCCGGGGCTCGCGCACGACGAGACCCGGCTCGCCGCGATGAGCGCGGCCGCCTCGGGCCTGGTCCCGCGCGACGCCGACGACCGGCTCGCCGCGATCATCACCGAGGAGGCGCGGCGATGAGGGTGCCCGTCCCCGACCGGATCCCCCCGCTCGCCGACCTCGGCCGGGTCCACCTGGTCGGCATCGGCGGCGCCGCCCTGTCCGGCATCGCCCGCATCCTGCTGGCCCGCGGTGTCAGCGTCAGCGGCAGCGACGGCACCGACTCCCGGACCCTCGAGGTGCTGCGCGGGCTGGGCGCCATCGTCCACGTCGGCCACGACGCGGCCCACGTGGCCCACCTCGGTCCGGGCGACACCCTGGTCGTGTCCACCGCGATCAACGACGACAACCCCGAGTACGCCGAGGCCGTGCGCCGCGGCCTCACCGTCCTGCCGCGTTCGGCGGCCCTGGCCTCGGTGATGGCCGACCGCCGCGTCGTCGCGGTCGCCGGCACCCACGGCAAGACGACGACCACGTCGTTGCTGACGGTCGCGCTGCAGGCCGCGGGTGTCGACCCGTCCTACGCCATCGGCGGCGACCTCGCCGCCACGGGCGTCAACGCCGCCGTCGGGGCAGGCGACCTCTTCGTCGCCGAGGCCGACGAGAGCGACGGCGCCTTCCTCGTCTACGACGTCCACGCGGCGATCGTGACCAACGTCGACGCCGACCACCTCGACCAGTGGGGCACCCCCGAGGCCTACGCCGCGGCGTTCGACGAGTTCGCCGACGCCCTCGACCCCGAGGGCTTCCTGGTGTGCTGCGTCGACGACCCGGGGGCCGCGGCCCTGGCCGAGCGCCAGCGCGCGGCGGGGCGTCGGGTGGTCACCGTCTCCGCGGCCGACGACGCCGCGCTCGAGGGCACCACCCTGTGGGCGCCCGGCGACCACTACCGGGCCGACGCGCTGGCCGCCCTCGCCGCCGGCGAGGCCCTCGGCGTCCCCCGCGCCGACCTGCTGCGCGGCATCGCCTCCTACACCGGCACCCGACGCCGGATGGAGCCCAAGGGCGAGGTCGCCGGCGTCCGGGTCTACGACAGCTACGCCCACCACCCCACCGAGATCGTGGGCGACCTGCAGTCGGCCAGGGCCCTGGCGGGGGAGGGGCGCCTCCTGGTGGCCTTCCAGCCCCACCTGGTCTCGCGCACCCGCATCTTCGGCGTCGAGATGGGTCGCGCGCTCGGCGCGGCCGACGAGGTCGTCGTCCTCGACCTCTACCTGGCCCGCGAGGCCGCGGACCCCGCGGTCACCTCGGCGCTCGTCGCCGACGCCGTGCCCCTGCCGGCGGGCCGGGTCGCCCGGGCCACCCTCGACACGGCCGCTGCGGCCCTGGTCTCCCGGGCCCGGCCCGGTGACCTCGTCCTCACCCTCGGTGCCGGCACCGTGACCCACGTGGGTCCACGCGTGCTGGCGCTGCTCGAGACCGGAGGTCCTGGTGGCGGCCACGACTAGGACCCGGACCCGCACCCGGCCGACCTCCGAGGAGCGCAGCCGCCGCCGCTTCGCGCGACGGCAGTGGGCCCGCAGGTGGCTCACGCTGCGCTACCTCGTCGCGGCCGCGGTGCTGGTCGTGCTCGCCGGCGGGAGCCTGTTCGCGGTCTACTTCTCCGACGCGCTGTCGGTGCGCGAGGTCGACGTCGTCGGCGCCCGCACGATCAGCGCGGCCGATGTCGAGGCCGCCGCCGACGTCCCGACGGGAGGGCCCCTGGCCACCCTCGACCTCGACGCCATCCGGCTGCGGGTCCAGGCCCTGGCCGAGGTCCGCAGCGTCGAGGTCACCCGCAAGTGGCCCGACGGCGTCCTCATCACGATCCAGGAGCGGGAGGCCGTGGCCGTCGTCCAGCTGGGTGCCGACCTGCAGGGCATCGACGTCGAGGGTGTGCCGTTCCGCTCCTACCGCCGTCCGCCCTCGGGCCTGCCGCGCATCGAGACCTCCGGCAGCGTGTCGGCCACCGACGAGGACGCGCTGCGCGAGGCGGTGACCGTCGTGGCCGCGCTGCCGCGCGAAGTCTCGGTCCTCGTCGACCACCTCGACCTGCGCAGCGTCGACGAGATCGACCTGGTGCTGCGCGACGACCGGGTCGTGCGCTGGGGGAGTGCTGACTCCTCGGCCGACAAGGCCGAGGTCCTGCTCGCGCTGCTCCGACAGCCCGGCAAGGTCTACGACGTCTCGGTGCCGGCGCAGCCGACCACCAGCGGCTGACCGCGGGTGTCGGGGTAGTCCGCTCGGGGTCGGGGTTGGCCTCAGGTCCTGGCCGTCGGGTTGTCCGCGCGCCTGGCATCGCGGGTCTCGCCGAGCCCCACCTGTTGCACCGGGACGCTGAAGCCGTGACAGGGCCGACAAGATCTCAGCGGCCCTGTCACAGGTTCAGCGTCCCGGTGGGACCACCGTGACCTACGGGGCACCCGACCCGGACCCCGTGAGGCCTGGAGGCGGGTCGGGTGCGTCGGTGCGGCCGGTGTGGTCTCGTGACGGTCGCCAGGGCGACCTCCTCGACCACCGTGGGGCGGTGTGCGATCGGACCGGTAGGGCGGTGGGGGCATGTGGGCGGTTCGCGCCGGAGGCCCCGGCGTGTCTGCCGCAGATCGCACGCGCGGGTGCCTACTGTCATGGACACGGCGAGGTTGACATAACTATAACCCTCAGGTTGAGGGTCATAGTTGAGGGACACGCCGACTTCCCCGAGCTCCCCGCCCCACCCCCAACAGATCCTTCGAGAGGTGAAGCCGTCGTGGCTGCAGCACAGAACTACCTGGCGATCATCAAGGTCGTGGGCATCGGAGGCGGTGGCGTCAACGCCGTCAACCGGATGATCGAGGTCGGCCTCAAGGGCGTCGAGTTCATCGCGATCAACACCGACGCCCAAGCACTGCTGATGAGCGACGCCGACGTCAAGCTCGACATCGGGCGCGAGCTCACCCGCGGCCTCGGTGCCGGCGCCAACCCCGAGGTCGGGGCGCAGGCGGCCGAGGACCACGCCGACGAGATCGAGGAGGTCATCAAGGGCGCCGACATGGTGTTCGTGACCGCCGGCGAGGGTGGCGGCACCGGTACCGGTGGCGCCCCGGTCGTGGCCCGCATCGCCCGCTCGCTCGGCGCGCTCACGATCGGCGTCGTGACCCGCCCGTTCGCCTTCGAGGGACGGCGGCGCATGGGCTCGGCCGACGAGGGCATCGCCCAGCTGCGCGAGGAGGTCGACACCCTCATCGTCATCCCCAACGACCGGCTGCTGTCGATCAGCGACCGCAACGTCTCGGTGCTCGACGCGTTCAAGCAGGCCGACCAGGTGCTGCTCCAGGGCGTCTCGGGCATCACCGACCTGATCACGACCCCAGGCCTGATCAACCTCGACTTCGCCGACGTCAAGTCGGTCATGGCCAACGCCGGCTCCGCCCTGATGGGCATCGGCTCGGCGCGCGGCGAGGACCGTGCGGTGGCCGCTGCCGAGATGGCGGTGTCGAGCCCGCTGCTCGAGGCGAGCATCGACGGCGCCCACGGCGTCCTGCTCTCCATCGCCGGTGGCTCCGACCTGGGCCTGTTCGAGATCAACCACGCCGCCGCGCTGGTCGCCGACGCCGTGCACCCCGAGGCCAACATCATCTTCGGCGCCACGATCGACGACGCCCTCGGTGACGAGGTGCGGGTCACCGTCATCGCCGCCGGGTTCGACGGCGGCACCCCCAAGCGCCGTACCGAGGGCAGCTCGCTGCGCCACAACGCCCCGGCGCCGGTCTCCCAGGAGGAGGTCAAGGCCGCGGTCGCCGCCCGGCCCGAGCCCCGCCAGCCCGAGCCGGTCGTCGAGCAGCGTCGTGAGACGACCCCCCAGCCCGCGCGTCCGGCCACCCCGGCGCGCCAGGTGGTCTTCGACGACGACGACCTCGACATCCCCGACTTCCTCAAGTAGGGCTCCAGGCGCGTCTTGTACCACCACCGCAGCACCCTCGGCCCCGTCGAGCTGGCCTTCACCGACCGGCACGGCGGGGTCAGTGGTGCGCCCTTCGACTCCCTCAACCTCGCCTTCTTCGAGGACGGCGAGCGCACCGTGCCCCAGCGCAACCTCGCCCTCGTCCTCGACGACTTCGCGCCGGGCTGCGAGGTCGCCGACCTCAGCCAGGTCCACGGGCGCCACGTCGTGGTGGCCGCCCCCGGCGAGCACCGCAGCGAGGGTGACGGCATCGTCACCGACCGGCCCGACGTCGTGCTTCTCGTGCGCGCCGCCGACTGCGTCCCGGTCCTGCTGGCCGACCCCGTGGCCGGCGTGCTCGGGGCCGCCCACGCCGGGCGCCCCGGCGTGGCCGCCGGCGTCGTCCCGGCCACGGTCGAGGCGATGCGCGACCTCGGCGCCACCGACGTCACCGCCTGGATCGGACCCCACGTGTGCGGGGCCTGCTACGAGGTGCCGGCCGACCTGCAGGCCGAGGTCGCCGCCATAGTGCCGGCCACCCGCGCCACCACCTCGTGGGGCACCCCGGCGCTCGACCTCGGCGCCGGCGTCCGCGCCCAGCTCGAGGCCCTCGACGTCCGGGTGGTCGACGTGTCCGCGTGCACCCGCGAGTCGCCCGACCTCTTCTCCTACCGCCGCGACGGTGCCGACTCCGGACGCCTGGCCGGGCTCATCCGCCGGGGCGTCTCGTGAGCGAGCGCAGCGACGAGGTCGCCGCCCGGCTCGCCGACGTACGCCGACGCATCGCCTCGGCCTGCGTCGCGGCCGGTCGCGACCCCGGCGAGGTCACCCTGGTCGCCGTCACCAAGTTCTTCCCCGCCTCCGACGTCCGCATCCTGGCCGACCTCGGCGTCACCGACGTCGGCGAGAACCGCCACCAGGAGGCCGAGGCCAAGGCGGCCGAGTGCGCCGACCTCGGGCTCACCTGGCACTTCATCGGCGGGCTGCAGAGCAACAAGGCCGCCGCGGTCGCGACCTACGCCGACGTCGTCGAGTCCGTCGACCGCGCCAAGCTCGTCACCGGGCTCCAGCGCGGCGCCCACGAGCGCTCCCACACCGTCGACGTGCTGCTGCAGGTCAGCCTCGACCCGCCCGACGCCGGCGCGGCCCGCAGCGGTGCCGACCCGGCCGACCTCGACGCGCTCGCAGGGGCGGTCCAGGCCGCCGACCGGCTCCGGCTGCGCGGGCTGATGGCCGTGGCGCCCCTGGGTGAGGACCCCGCGACGGCCTTCGACCGGTTGGCCGTCGTCCGACGCCGGTTCCTCCACGACCACCCCGGTGCCGACCTGCTGTCCGCCGGCATGAGCGGCGACCTCGATGACGCCATCAGGGTGGGCGCGACACACGTGCGCGTCGGGTCCGCGGTCCTCGGATCGAGGCCCCCGGTGAAGTAGTGTCCGAGCAGGGTCCCAGCAGCAGGTTCCCAAGCACGTCCGGCAGCAAATCGAGCGAGATGAGTGGTGTGGCATGAGCGGCGCGATGCGCAGGATCGGTGAGTACCTCGGCCTGCTCGAGGACACCGGACGCTACGACGACCAGTACGCCTACGACGACTACGACGGTCACACCCAGGAGACCGAGCCGGTCCAGGCCGCCCCGGTGACCCGCGCGCAGCGGCGTCCCCACGACGCCGACCTGCGCCCCGCGCCGGTCGCCGACCTCGCCGAGCGTCGCCGCACGGCCCCCAACATGGTGGCGGCGCCCGCCCCCCCGTCGGTGGCCGAGCTGTCGCGGATCATCACCCTGCACCCGCGCACCTACAACGAGGCGCGCGTGGTCGGCGAGAACTTCCGCGACGGCACCCCGGTGATCATGAACCTCACCGAGATGGACGACAACGACGCCAAGCGCCTGGTCGACTTCGCTGCCGGGCTCGTCTTCGCCACCCGCGGCACCATCGAGCGGATCACCGCCAAGGTGTTCCTGCTCTCGCCGGCCAACGTGTCGGTGGCCGCCGAGGACAAGGCGCGGATCGCCGAGAGCGGCGCCTTCTTCAACCAGAGTTGAATCTGTCGTGACCGGTGGGCTCGGGCCGCGTCCCCGCGCTGCCTGGTAGCGCTGCCGCCTTCTTGGTACGGCGGGGCCGACCGGCCCGGTGGCCCACCGGTCCCGACGTGCGCCGTGTGGTCGCCTCTGCGTGTGGCCCGGGCGCCCTGTGTCCGTCAGAGCCTGTGGTCCGGGACGTCCATCGGCTGGATGTTGCTTGCCCTGGGGCCTGGGACTGGCGGCAGCTGTTCAGGGCGTGCCCGATAGGCTCCTTGCTCCACGACCCCTCGACAGGCAGGACCGTCTCTCTTGATCGCCGCACAGATCCTCTACGGCCTGATCATGGTGTTCATCGGCTGCATGTGGGTCCGGTTCATCGTCGACTGGGTCCAGGTCTTCGCGCGCTCCTGGAGCCCGCGAGGCGTGCTGCTGGTCCTGCTCGAGGCCGTCTACTCGTTCACCGACCCGCCGATCAAGGCGCTGCGGCGGGTCATCCCTCCGCTGCGGCTGGGCAACTTCGCGCTCGACCTCAGCTTCCTGATCGTCTTCATCTCCGCCTATATCGCCTCCCGGCTGGTCCTCAACTACCTGCTGTGAGCCCGATCCGGTGCCGCGGCGACCACGTCGCGGCACGCCACCCCAGGCACACCTGGTCACACCTGCACCATCCAGGCGCTAGGGTGCTCGGGATGCATCGGACCCTTCGTCCGCGCACCGCCCGTACGACGCCAAGAACTCCGACAAGAATCGAGCCAAGCCATGCCGCTGACGCCTGAGGACGTGAGCAACAAGCGCTTCACGCCTGTCCGGCTCCGTGAGGGCTACGACATGGGCGAGGTCGACCAGTTCCTCGACGAGGTCGAGGCCGAGCTGGCTCGACTGACCCGGGACAACGACGACCTGCGCGCCAAGCTGGCCGCCGCCCAGTCCGGGGCTCCCATGCCCCAGTCGGCTCCCGAGCCCGCCCCCGTCACCTTCGACAAGGCGCCTGAGCCCCCCGCCCCGGCCCCGGTGGTCGCCCCGGTCGAGACCCCGGCCCCGGTCGCCGCCTCGGCGACCGCGGAGGTCCAGACCATCCGCGTCGAGACCGTGCCGCAGGCCTCCAACGCCGCCGCCCGGCTGCTCGAGATCGCCACCCGCAACGCCGACGAGCTCGTCGACGAGGCCAAGAACGACGCCGACAAGATCATCGGCGAGGCCCGTACCAAGGCCGAGCGGCTCGAGTCCGAGTCCAAGACCAAGGCCGACCGGATGGAGTCCGACGCCCGCACCCGCGCGCAGATGCTCGACCAGGAGACCGCCGAGCGCCGCACCCAGCTCTTCGGTGACCTGGAGAAGGAGCGCGACAAGCTCAGCATCGAGGTCGAGAACCTGCGGTCCTTCGAGCGCGAGTACCGCTCGCGGCTCAAGAGCTACTTCACCCAGCAGCTGGAGGCCCTCGCCGGCGGCGGCGAGACCGCGAGCCCGGACGAGACGCCCGCTCCCAAGCGGCTGCGCTCGATCCTCGGCGAGGAAGAGGCCTGAGCCTCCACCCGCTGCACAGCACGACGGAACGGCCGCCCCGGTGGGGCGGCCGTTCCGCATTTGTCCGGTGCCGCGCGGGGCGCCTCGTTGAGACCTCTGTCACCAGCCGCTACCGTTCGTGCCGCCCGTGGCACCCCGCAGTGGCCATGGCACGAGGGAGGGCCCCGGTCCGATGGTTCGCAGTACTCGCAAGCTCGCCCAGGCAGCCCGCAAGGCCCTGACCCGTACGCCGAAGCCGGCCACGCCCCCGTCCGCCCCGCCGACGAAGGCCACGCCCGCGAAGAAGTCGGCACCGGCCACGAAGAAGGCTGCCGCCGCGAAGCAGACGGCTACGAAGAAGACGGCCACGCCGGCTGCGAAGAAGGCGGCACCGGTGAAGAAGGCCGCGCCCGCGAAGAAGGCCGCGCCCGCGAAGAAGGCCGCGCCCGCGAAGAAGGCCGCGCCCGCGAAGAATGCCGCGCCCGCGAAGAAGGCCGCGCCCGCGAAGAAGGCCGCGCCCGCGAAGAAGGCCGCACCGGCGGCGAAGAAGACTGCGCCCGCGGCGAAGAAGACTGCGCCCGCGGCGAAGAAGGCAGCGCCTGCGAAGAAGGCTGCGCCGGCGGCGACGAAGGCGCCGGCGGCCGAGAAGACCGCGCCGGCGAAGAAGGTCACCCCGGCGACGACGAAGGCTGCGCCCGCCACGAAGGCGCCGGTGGCGACCAAGGCGCCGGCCGCGAAGAAGGCCGCGCCGGCCACCAAGGCCGCACCCGCCACGAAGACACCCGCGGCGAAGACACCCGCGACGAAGGCTCCCGCGACGAAGGCTCCCGCGACGAAGGCTCCCGCGACGAAGGCTCCCGCGAAGAAGGCTCCGGCGACGAAGGCGCCGACGACCCTGAAGACGGCCACGAAGGCGGCTCCGAGCGGCCTCGTCGTGGGCGAGGGCGAGTCGGCCTGGACCACTGCGGAGCTCAAGGAGGTGCTCGACGAGCTCCACGAGCAGCAGACCCACAGTGCCGGCATCGTCGAGACCATGGAGATCGAGCTCGCCGGCCTCATGCGCGACTCCGGTGACGGCGCGGGCCAGGACCAGGCCGACATCGGGGCGTCGAGCTTCGAGCGCGACCACGAGCTGACCGTGCTGAGCAACGAGCGCGACAAGCTGGCCCAGATCGAGCGCGCCGTCATCCGCATCGACGACGGCACCTACGGCGTGTGCGAGTCGTGCGGCAACCCCATCGGGAAGAATCGGTTGATGGCCTTTCCGCGTGCGACACTCTGTATGACATGCAAGCAGCGCGAGGAACGCCGGTAGGCCCATCAGTCCGGCTCCGCCTGCTCGTCGTCGTCGTCGCAGCCGCGGCCTACGTCGTCGACCAGGTCTCCAAGGCCCTGGCGGTCGACCGGCTCGAGGGTCGACCTGACGTCCGCGTCCTCGGTGACGTCCTGCAGCTCCACCTCACCTACAACCCGGGTGCGGCGTTCAGCACCGGCACCGGCCTGACGCCGGTGATCACCACGATCGCGATGGTGGCGACCCTGGCGGTCCTCTACTACGCCCGACGCGTCGGCAGTGCCACGTGGGGCGTCGCGCTCGCCCTGCTGCTGGCCGGCATCACCGGCAACCTCACCGACCGGCTGCTGCGTGAGCCGGGGCCGATGCGAGGTCACGTCGTCGACTTCCTGCAGCTGCCGAACTGGCCGGTCTTCAACGTCGCCGACATCTGCATCAACGTCGCCGCCGGGCTCATCGTGCTCCAGGCGATCAGGGGCGTCGCCCTCGACGGGACCCGCGGTGGCGCCACGCCCGACGAGTCCGCCGACGTCGACGACGTCGCCGACGGGTCGACCCGCACCTCCGACCACACCGACGCGCTCCAGGAAGGGGCCGAGTGACCACCTCCGACCACCGCAGCCTGCCCGTGCCCGACTCGCTGGCGGGAGAGCGCGTCGACTCCGCGATGGCTCAGATGTTCGGGCTCTCGCGCACGCGGTCGGCCGAGCTGATCAGCCGCGACCTGGTGCGCCTCGACGGCGCCGCGGTGAGCAAGAGCGACCGGGTGCTGCCGGGGCTCCACCTCGACGTCGAGATCCCCGACGAGACCGACCCGCTCGAGGTCGTGCCCGAGGTCGTCGAGGGCATCGGGATCATCCACGACGACGAGTCGATCGTCGTGATCGACAAGCCCGTCGGGGTCGCCGTGCACCCCTCGCCCGGCTGGACCGGCCCGACGGTCGTCGGTCACCTCGCGGGCGCCGGGTTCCGGATCGCCACCTCGGGGGCCTCCGAGCGGCAGGGCATCGTGCAGCGCCTCGACGTCGGCACCTCCGGCGTGATGGTCATCTGCAAGTCCGAGCACGCCTACTCCGTGCTCAAGAACGCCTTCCGCGAGCGCACGGTCGACAAGACCTACCACGCGCTGGTGCAGGGCCACCCGGACCCGCACGAAGGCACGATCGACGCCCCGATCGCGCGTCACCCGGGCGCCGACCACCGCTTCGCCGTGCTCGACGGTGGCCGCCCGAGCGTCACCCACTACGAGACCCTCGAGGCCCACCGGTTCGCCAGCCTCCTCGAGGTGCACCTCGAGACCGGGCGCACCCACCAGATCCGGGTCCACATGTCGGCCCTCAAGCACCCCTGCGTCGGTGACCTCACCTACGGTGCCGACCCGACCCTGGCCAAGCGGTTCGGCGTGGCCCGCCAGTGGCTCCACGCGGTCAAGCTCGGCTTCGAGCACCCCGACACCGGTGAGCAGGTCGAGTACGTCTCGCCCTACCCCGACGACCTCGCGCGCTCCCTCGAGCTGGTCCGTGAGTCCCACTGACGTCACCCTGCGCCGCGCCGGCGTCGAGGACGCAGCCGCGGTCACCCGGGTCCACCTGGCGTCGCGCCGGGCGGCCCCGATGCCGCCGGGTGTCCACGGCGACCGCGAGGTCGAGGCCTGGCTCACGACCCGCCTGACGCAGGACGAGGTCTGGGTGGCCGAGGCCGACGACACCGTCGTGGCCTACGCGCGCCTGACCGACACCTGGCTCGACGACCTCTACGTCCTGCCCGAGCACGCCGGACGCGGGATCGGCTCGATGCTGCTCGACCTGGCCAAGGCGCTTCGCCCCGACGGCTTCTCGCTGTGGGTCTTCGAGTCCAACACCGCGGCGCGCGCCTTCTACGCGCGCCACGGCCTGGTCGAGCGCGAGCACACCGACGGCAGCGACAACGAGGAGAAGGCCCCCGACCTCCGGATGTCCTGGGCGGAGTGACGGCGTGGGGAGAGGTCCTACGACGGCCGGGCCGCACGTCGGTCGAGGAAGTCGCGCTGGCTGTGATGATCAGTCACGTTGCCCACCGGCCGCGGTGGCATGTCAGGCCGGTTCGTGGGCTGCGGTGGAGGTGGTCTCGTGACGGTCGCGGGCGACCTCCTCGACCAACGTGGCATCAGGGCGCCCGGAGGCGACCCGTCGAGCAGGACGGCGCCCGGGCCACGGCGTCAGGGTGACCACAGGGCGCACGGAGCCGGAGGGTGGGCCCAGCGTCCGGGCGGCCGCCACCCAGCCTGGCGGCAGCGATGCCAGGCATAGGCGGCCAGCCGGAGGCGGCCCGGCCGCAGGCGACCAGACCAACTCGTCGGTGGTGGCTGGCACCATCGGGCTCACGGCTCGCGTAGGCTGAGGTCCTTCCCCCAGGATCGACGCTCTTCCCCCGCCGGCCTGACGTTCGTCGCCCGTGACCCGGGCGTCAGCATGCCCGCACGCACGACCTCCAGGAGCGCCCACCCGATGCCTACCGGCGACCCCTTCGTCCACCTCCACGTCCACACCGAGTACTCCATGCTCGACGGTGCGGCGCGGCTCGGAGCGCTGGCCGCGCGGGCGGCCGAGCTGGGCCAGCCTGCGGTCGCGATGACCGACCACGGCAACGTGTTCGGGGCCTACGAGTTCTACAAGGTGGCGAAGGCGGCCGGGGTCAAGCCGATCATCGGCATCGAGGCCTACATGGCCCCCAACATCAGCCGCTTCGAGCGCAAGCGCGTCAACTTCTACGGCGGCGGCCCCGACGACGTCTCCTCGCGCGGCGCCTACACCCACATGACGCTGCTGTCCGAGACCACCGAGGGCATGCACAACCTGTTCCGGCTCTCCACCGGGGCCTGGCGCGACGGCTTCTTCCAGCACCCGCGGGCCGACCGCGAGCTGCTGACCCAGCACGGCAAGGGCCTGATCGGCACCACCGGGTGCCCCTCGGGGGAGATCCAGGTCCACCTGCGCCACGGCGCCTACGACGCGGCCCGCCAGGCCGCCGCCGACTTCCAGGACATCCTGGGCCGCGACAACTACTTCCTCGAGCTCATGGACCACGGCCTCGACATCGAGCGCCGCGTCCGTGACGGCCTGCTGCGGCTGTCGAAGGACCTGCAGATCCCGCTGCTGGCCACCAACGACTCCCACTACGTCAACCGCGAGGACGCGCCGTCCCAGGAGCACCTGCTCTGCATCAACTCGGGCTCCACGATGGACATCCCGGCCGGCGACGGCCCGGGCCAGCGCTTCGCGTTCTCCGGCGACGGCTACTACCTCAAGACCGCCGAGGAGATGCGCCACCTGTGGCGTGACTTCCCCGAGGCCTGCGACAACACCCTGCTCATCGCCGAGCGCTGCGACGTGGCCTTCACCGAGGGCAGCGGCACGTTCATGCCCAAGTTCCCGTGCCCCCCGGGCGAGAACGAGGACTCCTGGATGGTCAAGGAGGTCGAGCGCGGCCTGCAGGTCCGCTACAAGGGCCAGGTCCCCGACGCTGTCCGCAAGCAGGCCGAGTTCGAGATCGACGTCATCACCCGCATGGGGTTCGCCGGCTACTTCCTGGTGGTCGCCGACTTCATCAACTGGGCCAAGAACAACGGCATCCGGGTCGGGCCGGGTCGTGGCTCCGGTGCGGGCTCGATGGTCGCCTACGCCATGCGCATCACCGACCTCGACCCGTTGGTCCACGGCCTGATCTTCGAGCGCTTCCTCAACCCCGACCGCGTCTCGATGCCCGACTTCGACATCGACTTCGACGAGCGCCGTCGCGGCGAGGTCATCAAGTACGTCACCGAGAAGTACGGCGACGAGCGCGTCTCGATGATCGTCACCTACGGCACGATCAAGGCCAAGCAGGCCGTCAAGGACTCCTCGCGCATCCTCGGCTACCCCTTCGCGATGGGTGACCGCATCACCAAGGCCATGCCGGCCGCGGTGATGGGCAAGGACGTCCCGCTGCAGGAGATCTTCAACCCCCAGCACAAGCGCTACGGCGAGGGCGGCGAGTTCCGTCAGCTCTACGACGCCGACAACGACGTCAAGAAGGTCGTCGACACCGCGATGGGCATCGAGGGCCTCAAGCGCCAGTGGGGCGTGCACGCGGCCGGCGTGATCATGTCGAGCGAGCCGCTGCTCGACATCATCCCGATGCTCAAGCGCCCCGCCGACGGCGCGATGATCACGCAGTTCGACTACCCGACCTGCGAGAACCTCGGCCTGATCAAGATGGACTTCCTGGGGTTGCGCAACCTCACGGTCCTCGACGACGCGTTGAAGAACATCCAGGCCAACCGCGGCGAGACCGTGGTGCTCGAGGACCTCGAGCTGACCGACGAGGCGACCTACGCCCTGCTCCAGCGCGGTGACACCCTCGGGGTCTTCCAGCTCGACGGCGGCCCGATGCGGGCCCTGCTGCGCTCGATGCGCCCCGACAGCTTCGAGGACATCTCCGCGGTCGGCGCGCTCTACCGGCCCGGGCCGATGGGAGCCGACTCGCACAACAAGTACGCCCGCCGCAAGACCGGGCGCGAGCCGGTCGAGGCGCTGCACCCCGAGCTGGCCGAGGCCCTCGAGGACGTCCTGGGCGAGACCTACGGGTTGATCGTCTACCAGGAGCAGGTCATGGCGATCGCCCAGAAGCTCGCCGGCTACACGCTGGGCCAGGCCGACATCCTGCGCCGTGCGATGGGCAAGAAGAAGAAGGAGGAGCTCGACAAGCAGTTCGCGGGCTTCTCCGCGGGCATGGCCGCCAACGGGTTCTCGCAAGGGGCCATCAAGGCCCTGTGGGACACCCTGCTGCCGTTCTCCGACTACGCCTTCAACAAGGCCCACTCGGCGGCCTACGGCCTGGTCTCCTACTGGACGGCCTACCTCAAGGCCAACTACCCGGCCGAGTACATGGCCGCGCTGCTCACCTCGACGCGCGACGACAAGGACAAGTCCGCGATCTACCTCAACGAGTGCCGACGGATGAAGATCCAGGTGCTCCCGCCCGACGTCAACGAGTCGGCGGCCGACTTCACCCCCGTCGGCCGCGACATCCGCTTCGGCCTGACCGCGGTGCGCAACGTGGGCGTCAACGTCGTCGACGGCATCGTGGCGGGTCGCACCGAGAAGGGCCGCTACACCGACTTCAACGACTTCATGAGCAAGGTCCCGGCGCTGGTGTGCAACAAGCGGGTGCTCGAGTCGCTCATCAAGGCCGGCGCCTTCGACGAGATGAAGCTCAAGCGTCGCGCCCTGGTGGCCATCCACGAGTCGGCGGTCGACCAGTACGTCGACATCAAGCGCAACGAGGCCATCGGCCAGGACTCCCTGTTCGCCGGGCTCGACGACCCCGAGGACGGGGCGTTCGGGGTGACGGTCACCGTCCCCGACATCGACGAGTGGGACAAGATGACCCTGCTCGGGCACGAGCGCGACATGCTCGGCCTCTACGTCTCCGACCACCCCCTCCTCGGCCTCGAGCACGTGCTGTCCCAGGGCACCGACTGCACCATCGGCCAGCTCATGCTCGACGAGGAGCGCACCGACGGGTCGCCGATCACCATCAGCGGCCTGGTGACCTCGGTGCAGCGCAAGATCACCAAGCGCGGCGACGCGTGGGCGATGATCACCCTCGAGGACCTCGACGGAGCCATCGACGTCCTGCTCTTCCCGAGCGCCTACCAGCTCGCCAGCCCGCTGCTGCAGGAGGACGCGATCCTCACGGTCAAGGGCCGACTGTCCAAGAGCAAGGACCAGCCCGAGATCCACGGGCAGGAGGTCTCGATGCCCGACCTGTCCGAGGGACCGAGCGGGCCGGTGACGATCAGCCTGCCCTCGACGCGGTGCACCGCACCGGTCATCGAGCAGCTCAAGGACGTCCTGGGGACCCACCCCGGGATGACCGAGGTGCGCCTGCGGTTGCTCTCGCGACAGTCGACCAAGGTGATGCGGCTCGACGACCGCCTGCGGGTCACCCCGACCCCGGCGCTCTTCGCCGACTTGAAGGCGCTGCTCGGACCGGGTTGTCTGACGGGGTGACCACCGACGCGCCGGCGAGTGCGGCCCTCGACCCTGCCCCCTCCCGCCCCGGGCGCCCGTGGCGTCGCCTCGTGGTCGAGCACCTCGCGGTGCTGCTCGCCTACGTCGTCCTCGGCGTCGCGGGCGGGTGGCTGTGGTTCCAGCTCTGGGACCCGCCGAAGGGCGCGGTCCAGGACGGCAAGTGGCTCTACCTCGACTTCCCCACGATCGCCCACGTCTTCTCCGGGACCGGTCTCTACGTCGTGGTCGGCGTGGTGGCCGGTGTCGTCCTCGGGGTGGTGACCGCCCTGGTCTGCCGGACCTCCGAGCTGGTCACCCTCGTGGTGGTCGTCGCCGGCAGCGCGCTGGCGAGCTACCTCGCCTACCGGGTCGGGCTCTCGCGCAGCGCGCCCGACCCCCACCTGCTCGCCCTGTCCCTCCCCGACGGCACCCGGCTCCCCGGGCGGCTCGAGGTCACCGGCCGCACCCCCTTCGTCGCCTGGCCGCTGGGCTCGCTCCTCGGGCTGGGCGTCACCTACCTCTTCACCGCCGGAGTCTCCGCGAGCGTCGCGGAGGCCCGTCGCGTCGAGCTCGGCGGCGTCGGGTCCGCGCCCACCGACCCTGATCGCGCAGCCTGAGCCCCGACGTGCCCCACAGGCGGCGTCCGTGCGTCACAATGCCGCTGACGCGCGCGGTTAGCCCGCCACCACCAGGGGTAGGGCAGCGTCACACACCCGTTCGACTCCTACGTGCCGCGCTGACCTCGAGCAGCGCGGCACACGCCCCAGAGAGGGTCAGGCCATGTCCAGCAACCTCCCACCCACGGGTCCGCCCGCCGGTCCGCCCACGGGTCCGCCCACGGGACCCCCCACCGGCCCGCCCCTCGGTCCGCCGCCGGGAGGCGGCCCCGAGTTCCTCGACAGCGGCCACGGTGGACCGATGCCGCCGTCGGGCCCGCCCCGTACGGGCCGCGGTCGGCGTCGGGGCCTGCTCGTCGGCGGTGGCGTGGTCGGACTGGCTGCGGTGGCCGGCGGCGCCTTCGCCGTCTACCAGCTGGCGTTCGCGACCGGCCCGCAGCCTGCCGAGGCGCTGCCCGACTCGACGATCGGCTACGTCAGCGTCGACCTCGACCCCAGTGGCAAGCAGAAGCTCGAGGCGCTCGAGACGCTGAAGAAGTTCCCGGCCTTCGACGACAACGTCGACATCGGCACCGACGACGACCTGCGCGCCAAGCTGTTCGAGTACGTCCAGGACGAGGGTGCCTGCCCGGGGGTCGACTTCGGCGACGACATCGAGCCCTGGCTCGGTGACCGGTTCGGCGTGGCCGCGGTCGAGGTCGGCAAGGCGCTGGCCCCCGACAGCGTCGGCATCGCCCCGGTCGGCGTGGTCCAGATCGACGACGCGGACGCCGCCGACGCCGGCCTCACCAAGCTCAAGGACTGCGCGGCCGGCGAGTCGGGGCCCGACGGGTCTGAAGGGGCCTCCGACACGAGCGGCGGGTGGTCGATCCAGGGTGACTGGGTCGTCATCGCCCAGAGCACCGAGATCGCCGAGGCCGTCACCGACGCCGCCCAGGACGCCCCGCTGTCCGACGACGACGCCTACCAGAAGTGGACCGACGCCGCCGGTGACCCCGGCATCGTGTCGGCCTACCTCGCCCCCCGGGCCGGGAAGTTCATCGCCGACGCGCTCGGCACCTTCCCGGTGGGTGTCTCGTCGTGCTCGAGCTCCTCCGAGGCCGTGCCGGGGGACGGGTCCGACTTCTCCGACGACTTCTCCGACTACTCCACCGACTGCACCGAGTCGCCGTCCGACGACACCGCCGACGAGTCGGTCAAGGCCCTGCAGGACTCCTTCGCCGACTTCGGCGGGGCGGCCGTGACGATCCGCTTCGACGACGGCGGCCTCGAGGTCGAGTCGGCCTCCAGCGCCGACTACCTGGGCCTCGACAAGGTCTACGGCTCCGACCGCGGCGACGACGTGGTCGCCGGGCTGCCCGACGACACCGCGATCGCGCTCGGCGTCGGCTTCGAGGAGGGGTGGTTCACCAACCTCACCGACTACCTCGACTCCTTCGGCGGCGGTCTGTTCGACGTCGAGGACGGCCTGCAGGCGATCGAGGAGCAGACCGGGCTCCAGCTGCCCGAGGACGCCGAGACGCTGGCCGGCGAGTCGGCGGCCATCGCGATCGGGGGCGACTTCGACCCCGCGGCGTTCGACGGTGACGCCCCCGACGACCAGCCCGTCGGGATCAAGGTCAAGGGCGACCCCGACGCCATCACCTCGATCATCGACCGGCTCCTGACCGACCCGGCGATCAGCGCCGGGGTCAAGGACGCGTTCGCCTACCAGACCGACGACGACCACGTCGTGGCCGGCTTCTCCGACGAGTGGTCCCAGAAGCTCATCGACGGCGGTGACCTCGGCGACAGCGACACCTACCAGGACGTCGTCGCCGAGTCCGGCGACGCCGCTGCCGTGCTCTACGTCGACTTCGACGAGGGGGACTGGCTCGAGCGTGCCGTGCAGTCCGACGGCGGCGACCCCGAGGTGCTCGCCAACGTCGCGCCGTTGCGGGCCCTGGGCCTGTCGGCGTGGACCGATGACGACGACGTGTCGCACAGCGTCTTCCGGATCACCACCGACTGACGCCCACCCACCACGAGCACGAGGGCCGACCCGTCGCCCCGCACCCCGGGGCGGCGGGTCGACGGCGTCAGGGGCGGGCGATGGCAGCGGTGGCGGCCGCGGTGAGCGCGACCAGGTCCTGGGGGGCCAGCTCGAGGTCGAGCCCGCGGCGCCCGCCCGAGACCAGGACCGTGGGGTGCTCGAGCGCAGACTCGTCGACGACGGTGGGGTGCGCCCGCTTCTGGCCCAGCGGCGAGATGCCGCCGACGACGTAGCCGGTGGCGCGCTCGGCGGCCGCAGGGTCGGCCAGCTGCGCCTTGCGGCCGCCGACCGCCCGGGCGAGCGCCTTGAGGTCGAGCTGGCCGGTGACCGGCACGACACCGACGACCAGACGCCCGTCGACGTCGGTGAGCAGCGTCTTGAAGACCCGGGCCGGGTCGACCCCGAGGGCCTGCGCCGCCTCCGCGCCGTACGACGTCACGCGCGGGTCGTGGGGGTACTCACGCACCTCGAACGCCACGCCGGCCCGCACCAGTGCGAGGGTGGCAGGGGTCCCTGCGGGCTGCTTCCTGGCCATGCGTGCTCCTCGGGCGGGTGAGACCTAGTTCGGGCTCCACCGGGTGCGGGCCACCTCGGTGGCCGGCAGCGAGGCGATGACGTTCATGGCCCGCAGCTCGGAGCGCAGCAGGTCGGTGACCAGCATCAGCCGGGTCTCGGCGTCGTCGGCCTCGAGCAGGGCCTGGCGCTCCTGCAACGGCAGCGGCGCACAGGCCGCGAGCGTCCACGACAGGTAGTTGGCGTCGCGGGGGAGCGTGCCCTCGTAGGGGTCGGACCGGATCTCCGAGAGGGCCTGCCGGTAGGCGGTGAAGGTCGCCCGCGCCCGCTCGAGGACGTCCTCGCCGACGCCGGCGTCGGGCTCGGCGAGGTCGGTCACGTGACCCACCGGGAAGAGCCCGGTCGTGTCGAGCCGGTCGAGCTGGATGCGGCTCAGGCCCACCGCGACGACGTCGAAGGTGCCGTCGGCGTTGGCCTCCACCTCGGTCAGCAGCGCCTTGCACCCCACCCGGAACAACGACTGCGCGCCGTGGTCGCCGACCTCGTACCCCTCGCGGATGCCCACCGAGCCGAAGACCCGCTCGGTCGGGTCCTCGATGCGCAGCAGGTGGTGCACCAGCGCGCGGTAGCGGTCCTCGAAGACCCGCAGGGGGACGCTCAGCCCGGGGAACAGCACCGAGTTCAGCGGGAACATCGGCAGCTCGACGGTCACGGGGGCCAACCTATACGCGACCGTCACCCCGATGGGCGACGATCGGCCCCCTCGGGGCAGACGTGCCCCAGAGGACGGGTGCGGCCGGCAGCCCGGCCGGGAGCGGTCGGTCCCACACCGCGCGACCCGCGCGGAGGGGTGGGCCCGGCCCTCCTAGACTGGCCCCATGATCCGTCGCATCGACCTGCGCGGCACCACCCTGGCGTCCGCCGACGACTACCGAGCCGTGGTGCCCCGAGCCGACTTCGACATCGAGGCGGCGGTCCCGGCGGTGCATGAGATCTGCGAGTCGGTGCGCACCCGCGGGCTCGAGGCGATCCTCGACTACGGCCGTCGTTTCGACGGCGTCGAGGCCGACGACATCCGCGTCCCCGCAGAGGCCCTGACCCAGGCCCTCGAGCAGCTCGACCCCGACATCCGCGCCGGGCTCGAGGAGTCGATCGCCCGGCTGCGTGCGGCCAGCGAGCGCGAGCTCGAGCACGACGTCACGACCGACTTCGGCCCCGGGGCGCGCGTCGTCCACCGCAAGGTGCCCATCGGCCGGGTCGGCCTCTACGTCCCGGGCGGCCTCGCGCCGCTGGTCTCCACGGTGCTGATGAACGTCGTGCCCGCCCAGGTCGCCGGCGTGCCGTCGATCGCCCTGACCTCGTCGCCGCAGCAGGAGTTCGGCGGCCTGCCGCACCCGACGATCCTCGCCGCCTGCGCCCTGCTCGGCGTCGACGAGGTCTACGCCGTCGGCGGCGCCCAGGCCATCGCGATGTTCGCCTACGGCGTCGGGCCGTGCGCCCGGGTCGACTTGGTGACCGGGCCGGGCAACATCTACGTCGTCACGGCCAAGCGACTGCTCAAGGGCCAGATCGGCATCGACTCCGAGGCCGGTCCGACCGAGGTCGCGATCCTCGCCGACGACAGCGCCGACGCCGACTACGTCGCAGCCGACCTCGTCGCCGAGGCCGAGCACGACCCCCTCGCCGGGGCCGTGCTGATCACCGACTCCGAGCAGCTCGCCGCGCGCGTCGAGGAGCGCCTCGACACGATGGTCGCCGCCACCAAGCACAGCGAGCGGGTGCGCGAGGCGCTGTCGGGTCGCCAGTCGGGCATCGTGCTGGTCGACGACCTCGACCAGGGCGTCGCCGTGGCCGACGCCTACGCCGCCGAGCACCTCGAGATCCACACCCGCGACGCCGCCGCGGTCGCCGGCCGCATCCGCAACGCGGGTGCCATCTTCGTCGGCGACCACGCCCCGACGGCCCTGGGCGACTACTGCGCCGGGTCCAACCACGTGCTGCCCACGGGCGGGTGCGCCTGCCACAGCAGCGGCCTCTCGGTGCGCAACTTCACCAAGTCGATCCACGTCGTCGACTACTCCCGCGAGGGCCTGCAGGCGGTGGCCGACCACGTGATCACCCTGGCCGAGGCCGAGGACCTCCCGGCCCACGGCGAGTCCGTCCGGGTGCGTTTCCCGCGATGACCTGGCCTCCCCTGCGGGAGGAGCTGCGCGGCATCGAGCCGTACGGCGCCCCCCAGCTCGACGTGCCCGTCCAGCTCAACGTCAACGAGAACCCCTACGGCCCCTCATCCGCGGTCGTCGCCGACATCGCGACCGCCGTGGCCCACGCCGCGACCACCCTCAACCGCTACCCCGACCGCGAGTTCCTCGCGCTCCGGACCGCCCTGGCGGCGTACCTGACGCCCGACGGGGGAGGCACCGCCGTGGCGCCCGAGCAGGTCTGGGCGGCCAACGGCTCCAACGAGATCATGCTGCAGCTGCTGCAGGCCTTCGGCGGACCGGGCCGCACGGCCGTGAGCTTCGCCCCGACGTACTCGATGTATCCCGAGTACGCCCGTGACACCAGCACCCGCTGGGTGGCCGGGCACCGGGCCAGCGACTACAGCGTCGACCTCGACGCGGCCCGCGCCCTGATCGAGACCGAGCGCCCGTCGGTCGTGCTGCTGCCCTCGCCCAACAACCCGACCGGCACCGCCCTGCCGCAGCACGCCGTGAGCGCGTTGTGCGAGACCGTCGGCGACGACGGGATCGTGGTCGTCGACGAGGCCTACGGCGAGTTCCGGCGCGAGGGCGTGCCGTCCGCGCTGGCCCTGCTCCCGGCCCACCGCAACCTGGTGGTCACCCGCACCATGAGCAAGGCGTTCGCCGGGGCCGGCCTGCGGCTGGGCTACCTCGCCGCCGACCCCGCGATCTGCGACGCCATCCGCGTCGTCCGGCTGCCCTACCACCTGTCGACCGTCACCCAGGCCGCCGCGCTCGCAGCGCTGCGCCACGCCCCCGAGCTGCTCGGCCGGGTCGACGACCTGCGCGCCGAGCGCGATGCCACCGTGACCTGGCTGCGCGAGCAGGGCCTCGAGGTCGCCGACTCCGACGCCAACTTCGTGCTCTTCGGCACCTTCGCCGACCGCCACGCGGTGTGGCAGAACCTGCTCGATCACGGGGTGCTGATCCGCGAGACTGGACCCGACGGGTGGTTGCGCGTCTCGGTCGGCACCGCCGACGAGATGGCGGAGTTCCGCGACGCCCTCACCCACACCCTCAAGGAGCTTCCATGACCCGCACCGCGCGCGTCGAGCGACAGACCTCGGAGTCGAAGGTCGTCGTCGAGGTCGACCTCGACGGCTCGGGCCGCCACGACGTCTCCACCGGGGTCGGCTTCTACGACCACATGCTCACCGCGTTCGCCCGGCACTCCCTGGTCGACCTCACGGTGCAGACCGAGGGCGACGTGCACATCGACGCCCACCACACGGTCGAGGACACCGCCATCGCGCTGGGCCAGGCGCTGCGCCAGGCGCTGGGCGACAAGCAGGGCATCCGCCGCTTCGGCGACGCCACCGTGCCGCTCGACGAGGCGCTGGTCCAGGCCGTCGTCGACGTCTCCGGCCGTCCCTACTGCGTGCACACCGGTGAGCCCGAGGGACAGGCCTACGTGCAGCTCGGCGGCTCCGGGGTGTCCTACCTCGGCTCGCTGACCCAGCACGTCTTCGAGTCGATCTCCTTCCACGGCCACCTCGCGCTCCACGTGCGGGTGCTGGCGGGCCGCGAGCCCCACCACATCGTCGAGACCCAGTTCAAGGCGTTCGCCCGGGCGTTCCGCGACGCCGTCGCGATCGACCCCCGCGAGACGGGCATCCCCTCCACCAAGGGTGCCCTCTGAACGGCAAGGACGTCGTCGTCCTCGACTACGGCTCGGGCAACCTCCGCTCGGTGGTGCGCGCCGTCGAGCGTGCGGGGGCCGACGTCACGCTCACCAGCGACTTCTACGCGGGCCTGGAGGCCGATGGGCTCGTCGTACCCGGGGTGGGGGCCTACGCCGCCTGCATGGCCGGGCTGCGCGCCGTCAAGGGCGACCGCCTGATCGGTCGCCGCCTCGCCGGTGGTCGCCCGGTGCTCGGCATCTGCGTGGGCATGCAGGTGCTCTTCGGTCGCGGCGTCGAGCACGGGGTCGAGACCGACGGCTGCGACGAGTGGCCCGGCACCGTGACGCGGCTGCAGGCCGACGTCGTGCCCCACATGGGCTGGAACACCGTCGAGGTGCCCGAGGGCACCGGCCTGTTCCGCGGCGTCGAGGGCGAGCGGTTCTACTTCGTGCACTCCTACGCCGCCCGCTCGTGGGACCTCGTCACCACCGGGCACACCCGCGAGCCGCTGGTCACCTGGGCCGAGCACGGCGGCGACCGGTTCGTGGCCGCGGTCGAGAACGGTCCGCTGTGCGCGACCCAGTTCCACCCCGAGAAGTCCGGCGACGCCGGCGTGGCGCTGCTGCGCAACTGGGTCGAAGGACTCTGAGGTGGCGGCCGGACAGCGGGCCCGCCGCCGCGAGGAGCGCGAGCGCCTGGCCGCCGAGGCGGCCGAGGAGCGCGCGGCCGCCGCCGCCCGGCGGGCCCGACGGGAGGCGCGGCGCCAGGTGCTCACCGGCTGGGTGCCGCGCCCCGCGCCGGTCGAGAGCGGCTCGCTGGCGGCTCGGCGTCGCCAACGCACCGGGCTCGTCGTGGCGTTCGTGATCGCCTTCAACGCCCTGGTCTGGCTCGGCACCGACCAGTGGGCGGCCCGGACCCTGTTCCTGCTGCTGAGCGTGCTCGTGGCCCCCATCGTCGTGTCGATCCTCAACCGGAAGTGAACGCCCCGTGAGTGCTGCCCCCTACCTCCAGCTGCTGCCCGCCGTCGACATCACCGAGGGTCGTGCCGTCCAGCTCGCCCAGGGCGTCGCCGGGTCCGAGCGGGTCTACGGCGACCCGGTCGCCGCGGCCCGGCGCTGGCAGGACGCCGGCGCCGAGTGGCTCCACCTCGTCGACCTCGACGCGGCGTTCGCCCGGGGCTCCAACCGTGCGTTGCAGGCCGAGATCGTCGGTGCGCTCGACATCGACGTCGAGATGAGCGGGGGCATCCGCGACGACGAGTCGCTGGCGTCCGCGCTGGCGACCGGCTGCCGTCGGGTCAACATCGGCACCGCCGCCATCGAGGACCCCGACTGGTGCGCCAAGGTCATCGCCGAGCACGGCGACCGCATCGCCATCGGCCTCGACGTACGTGGCCGCACTCTCGCCGCGCGCGGGTGGACCCAGGACGGGGGCGACCTCTACGAGACGCTGGCCCGCCTCGACGCCGAGGGCTGCGCGCGCTACGTCGTCACCGACGTGCAGAAGGACGGCATGCTCCAGGGCCCCAACCTCGACCTGCTCCGCGACGTGTGCGCCGCGACCGACCGCCCCGTCATCGCCTCCGGCGGCGTGTCGACGCTCGCCGACATCGAGGCCCTGATGGGCCTGGTCGACGCGGGCGTCGAGGGCGCCATCGCCGGCACCGCGCTCTACGAGGGCCGCTTCACGCTCCAGGACGCCCTCGCGCTGACCAAGGGGGCGCCGGCATGACCCTGGCCGTTCGGGTCATCCCGTGCCTCGACGTCGACGCCGGCCGGGTCGTCAAGGGCATCAACTTCCTCGACCTGCGCGACGCCGGTGACCCGGTCGAGCTGGCCCGCACCTACGACGCCGAGGGCGCCGACGAGCTGACCTTCCTCGACATCTCCGCCTCGCACGAGGGTCGCGCCACGACCATGGAGATCGTCTCGCGGTGCGCCGAGGAGGTGTTCATCCCGCTGACGGTCGGGGGAGGGGTGAGCAGCGTCGACGACGTCGACCGGCTGCTGCGCGCCGGCGCCGACAAGGTCGCGGTCAACACCGCCGCGATCCGCCGCCCCGAGCTGGTCGCCGAGATCGCCGACCGCTTCGGCAACCAGGTGCTGGTGCTGTCGGTCGACGCGCGCCGGGTCGCGACGGGCACCGACTCCGGCTTCGAGGTCACCACCCACGGCGGCCGCACGTCCGCCGGTCTCGACGCCGTCGCGTGGGCGGCGCGGGCGGCCGAGCTCGGCGCGGGCGAGATCCTGCTCAACGCCATGGACGCGGACGGCACCCAGGACGGCTTCGACCTCGAGCTGGTCCGGCGCGTGCGCGCCGAGGTCTCGGTCCCCGTCATCGCCTCGGGCGGAGCCGGCCGCCTCGACCACTTCGCCCCGGCCGTCGAGGCCGGTGCCGACGCCGTCCTGGCCGCCACCGTCTTCCACTTCGGCACCCTGCGGATCAATGAGGTCAAGGGCGCGCTGCGCGAGGCCGGCCACCCGGTGCGCTGACCCAGCGGTCACAACCCCAGGTCGGCCCCCCGCACCCTCGCGACGAGCTCGTCGCGGCCCTTGAACCCGAGCCCCCGCACCTGCTCGCGGCCGAAGAGGAACAGCACCAGCTCGACCACCGGTCCGGTGATCGTCACCGACGGCTCGCCCCCGCGCAGGGTCGCCACCTCGTCGGTGTCGTCGCGCCGGATCGAGACGGGGACCCCGGCACCGCGCACGAGCATCCGACCGGCCGTCCGGATCGAGCGCCACACCGTGTCGAGGTCGTCGGGGTCGAGCACGCGCGGGGTCCACCCGGCCTGGGCGCGGCGCAGGTCCTCGTGGTGGACGACGTACTCCAGGGTGTTGGCGAGCACCTCCACCGGGCGCAGCACGAACGGCGTCAGCCCCGGTTCGCGGACCCGGCCGACCAGCCTGCGGAAGTCGTCGCGCCCCGCGCGGTCCATGGCCCGGTCGGTGAGCGTGGCGAGGGGCGGCAGGGTGATGCCGAGGCCCGCGAGCGGTCGGTGCTCGCGGACGAACAGGTGCGCGAGCAGCTCGCGGGCGTCCCAGTCGCCGCAGAGGGTGGGGGCGTCCGGCCCGAGCTCGAGGGCGAGGTCGCACAGGTCGTGGCGCTCGCGGCGGGCGAGGGTCGGGCTCATGGCGCCAGCCTAGGAGCGTGCCGGACAGGGCGTGGTGCGGACGCCGCCTGGATGAGCACGACGCCGGTGCCCGGGAATAGCCTGCCCGGGGCGACAGGTTGCCGAGCGGGCCGGTCGTCCGGTCCACCACCGGACCCGCCACCGGTCAGTCAGGAGAACCGTGAGCACCACCACCGAGAGCCTCGACGAGGCACTCGACCACGACGGCGCCGACCGGCGCGGCCGCGGGTCGACGAGCGCCGGGTTCCGGGTGCTCTGGGTCGCGATCAAGCGCGAGCCGTGGATCTTCACCGTCTCGACCATCGGCAGCGTGCTCTTCGGCGCGCTCACCGTCGCCGACGCGTGGGTGCTCGGCTGGTCGACCGACCACGTCGTGCTGCCCGCCTTCGAGGACGGCGACATCGGCAACGACATGCTGCTGGCCGTCCTGGCCCTCTTCGTCGGGGTCGCGATCCTGCGGGCCGTCGGCATCGTGGCGCGCCGTCTCGGCGCCGGCATCATGCAGTACCGCATGCAGGCCCACTACCGCCGCGCCGTCACCCGCCGCTACCTCGCGCTGCCGATGGAGTGGCACCAGAAGCACCCGACCGGCGAGCTGCTGTCCAACGCCAACTCCGACGTCGAGGCGGCGTGGGGCCCCATCGCGCCGCTCCCGATGGCCGTCGGCACCGTTGCCATGATGGTGATCGCGGTGGTGCAGATGTTCTTCGCCGACGTCGTGCTGGCGGTCGTGGGCCTGCTGGTCTTCCCGGCCGTCATCGCGACCAACGTGGTCTACCAGGGCATCGCCCAGGGCTGGGCCACCCGCGCCCAGGAGCTGCGGGCCGAGGTCAGCGAGATCGCCCACGAGTCCTTCGACGGCGCGATGGTCGTCAAGACGCTGGGCCGCGAGGGCGAGGAGACCGAGCGCTTCGCGGCCAAGGCCCGTGAGCTGCGTGACGTCAACATCCGCGTCGGCCGCATCCGCGCCGCGTTCGACCCGACCCTGGCGGCGCTGCCCAACCTGGGCGTGCTCATCGTCCTGGCCGTCGGGGTCTCCCGGGTCACCAGCGGCGCCACCCAGCCCGGTGACGTGGTCACCGTCGCCTACCTCCTCACGATCGTGTCGTTCCCGATCCGTTCCATCGGCTGGCTGCTCGGCGAGTTCCCGCGCAGCGTCGTCGGGTTCCGGCGCGTCGACGCCGTGCTCAAGACCACCGGCGAGATGCCCTACGGCGAGCTGCGCATCCCGGCGAACGAAGGTGGGGCGCGGCTCGAGGTGGTCGACCTCGCCTACTCCTACGTCCCCGAACAGCCGCTGCTGCGCGACCTGTCCTTCACCGTCGAGCCCGGCCGCACCGTGGCCCTGGTCGGCGCCACCGCCTCCGGCAAGAGCACGCTGACCACCCTGCTCACGCGCCTGGTCGACCCCGACGAGGGCGCCGTCCTGGTCGACGGCCTCGATGTGCGCGACCTCGAGCGCGGTGCCCTGGCCGAGGTGCTCTCGATCGTCCCGCAGACGGCGTTCCTCTTCGACGACACCGTGCGCGGCAACGTCGCGCTCGGTGCCGACGTCAGCGACGACGAGATCTGGGCCGCGCTGCGCACCGCCCAGGCCGACGGGTTCGTCGCCGCCCTCCCCGACGGGCTGTCCACCCGGCTCGGCGAGCGCGGCACCTCGCTCTCCGGAGGGCAGCGCCAGCGCATCTCCCTCGCACGGGCGCTCGTACGCCGACCGCGGCTGTTGGTCCTCGACGACGCGACCTCGGCCGTCGACCCCGAGGTCGAGGCCCGCATCCTCGCCGGCCTGCGCCGCGCCGACGCCGGCTCGACCCTGGTCGTCGTGGCCTACCGCAAGGCCACCATCGGCCTGGCCGACGAGGTGCTCCACCTCGAGGACGGCCGCATCGTCGACCGCGGCACCCACGCCGAGCTCCTCGACCGCTCGCCGGCCTACGCGCGCCTGGTCAACGCCTACGAGCACCACGAGGTGACCGCGTGAGCACCGAGACCGACCTGGCCGAGGACACCCGGCCCACCGCCGCGTCGGGCGCCCGCAAGGCCTCGGCCTCGGGCACGACCATGACCACGGGCGAGGACCTCGGCGCCCTCGAGACCATCCGCCGCGGGGTCCACCACTCGCCCGAGCTCACCGATGGCATCCGCGGCACCCTCGCCCTCGCCGTCGTGGCGTCCGTCGGTCAGGTCGTGGTGCCGATCGCGGTCCAGCAGACCCTCGACCGCGGGCTGTCGCGACCCGACGGCCCCGACCTGTCCTTCACCGTGGTCATGGGGCTGGTCGCCGCGTGCGCGGTCGTGCTGACCAGCGTGGCGTCCTACCTGATGACCTCTCGGCTGTTCGGGGTCTCCGAGCGCGGCCTGGCCACGCTGCGCATCAAGGCGTTCCGCCACGTCCACGACCTGCCGCTGCTCACCCAGAACAGCGAGCGCCGGGGTTCCCTGGTCTCCCGGGTGACCAGCGACGTCGACCAGGTCAGCCAGTTCCTGGTCTTCGGCGGCCTGCTGTTCGTGATCAGCGTGGGCCAGGTCCTGATCGCCACCATCGTGATGGTCGTCTACTCCTGGCAGCTCGCCCTCGTGGTGTGGGTCTGCTTCGCCCCGCTCTTCCTCTCGCTGCGCTTCTTCCAGCGCAAGCTGTCCGACGCCTACGGCGTCGTACGCCGTCAGGTCGGCTCGATGCTCTCGGCCATCTCCGAGCCGGTGGTGGGGGCCTCCGTGGTGCGGTCCTACGCCGTCGAGGCCCGCACCCAGGCCCGCATCGACGAGGCGGTCGACGTCTACCAGCGCGCCAGCACCCGCGCCCAGGGGTTCACCGCGGTGTCGTTCTCCCTCGGCGGGCTGTCCGCGGGGCTGGCCAACGCCGGCGTCCTCATCGTCGGCATCTGGCTCGGCTTCGCCGACGACATCAGCGCCGGCGAGGTGCTGGCCTTCGCGTTCCTCGTCACGCTGTTCGTCGGGCCGGTCCAGCTCGGCACGCAGATCCTCACCGACGCCCAGAGCGCCATCGCCGGCTGGCGGCGGGTCATCGGCATCCTCGACACCCCCGCCGACCTCGTCGACCCCGGCCCCGACGGCCACGACCTGCCACGCGGCCCGATCGACGTCCGGTTCGACCACGTCGGGTTCGCCTACCCCGGTGGTCCACCGGTGCTGCGCGACGTCGACCTCACCATCGACGCCGGCCGCCGGGTCGCGATCGTCGGCGAGACCGGTTCGGGCAAGTCGACCTTCGCCAAGCTGCTCACCCGGCTGATGGACCCCAGCGAGGGGACGGTCCTGCTCGACGGCATCGACGTGCGCGACCTCACCCAGACCTCGCTGCGCTCCAGCGTGGTGCTCGTGCCGCAGGAGGGCTTCCTCTTCGACGACACCCTCACCGCCAACGTCCGCTACGGCCGTCTCGCCGCGACCGAGGACGAGATCCTCGCCAGCGCCGACGAGCTGGGCCTCGGCGACTGGGTCGCCGGTCTGCCCGACGGCCTCGACACCCGCGTGGGCCAGCGCGGCGAGTCGCTGTCGGCGGGGGAGCGCCAGCTCGTCGCCCTGCTGCGCGCCCACCTCGCCGACCCCGACCTCCTGGTCCTCGACGAGGCCACGAGCGCGGTCGACCCCCAGCTCGAGATGCGCATCGGCCGGGCCCTCGAGCGCCTGATGTCGGGGCGCACCAGCGTCACCATCGCCCACCGGCTGTCGACCGCCGAGAGCGCCGACGAGGTCATCGTGGTCGACCAGGGCCGCGTCGTGCAGCGCGGCCCGCACGCCGAGCTGGTCGCCGACCCCGACGGTGTCTACGCCGGCCTGCACCGCAGCTGGGTGGCCCAGCAGGGTCCCGGCGCTGCGTGACCGCCCACCTGCCGCGCCAGCCCGACGCACCCGCGGGTTTACTGGACCGGTGAGCCCGTTGGACCCCGCGATCGCCGAGCGCCTCAAGCGCACCCCCGACCCCAGCCCCGGTGGTGACGGCCGGGGCCTGGTCCCCGCCGTGGCCCAGCAGCACGACACCGGCGAGGTGCTGATGCTCGGGTGGATGGACGACGAGGCGCTGCACCGCACGCTGACCACCGGCCGCGCGACCTACTGGTCGCGCTCGCGCGGTGAGTACTGGGTCAAGGGCGACACCTCCGGCCACGTCCAGCGGGTCGTCGAGGTCCGCCTCGACTGCGACGGCGACACCGTGCTGCTCAAGGTCGACCAGACCGGGGCGGCGTGCCACACCGGCGCGCGCACCTGCTTCGACGAGGACCTGCTGGGTGGCTGAGCAGCAGGCGGCCCGCCGCCGGTTCGGTGTCGTGGTGCTCGGTGGCCTGGCCGCGGGCACGCTGGCGGCGGTCGCCGGCAACCAGGCCTGGGTGTCGATCGACGACGGCGGCACCGGGGACGCGGCGTTCGCCTCGGCCGTCTCGGCCGGCGGCGACCTCACGGCCCCTCCGGTCACCGCGACCGCCCTGGTGCTGCTCGCGACCTGGGGGGTGGTGCTGGTCAGCCGTGGGCGACCACGGCGCGCCGTGGCCTGGCTGGGCCTGCTCGCCGCGCTGGCCGTGCTCGGGTTCGCGCTGGCCACCTGGGTGACCCGGCCCGGCGACGTCAGCGACGAGCTCCGCAACCTCGACGTCGGGGTCGGTCGCACGCTGTGGGCCCACGTCGGAGTCCTGGCGGGGGCCGGGGCCGTCGCCACCTCGTTGCTGGCCGTGCGCGGCGTCCGTGGCTGGCCCGAGATGGGCACCCGCTACGACGCCCCCGCCGGTGCTGCCGGCGCCGCGAAGGGGGTCGGCCCGTCCGGCCTCCCCGTCGAGGAGCAGGCCAGCATCAACCTGTGGAAGGCCCTCGACGAGGGTCGCGACCCGACCGAGGACCCCGGCCACTAGACTCGGCAGCGATCCCCACGCACGAGCACGCACCAGCACGAGGAGCACCCATGTCTGACAACCACGGCAACACCCCGGCGGCCTGGACGGCCGTGGTGGTGGCCCTGGTCGGCTTCGCCGTCGGTGCCGCCGGACTGATGCTCGACCCGATCAACTACACGATCTTCTGGGTCGGCGTGGGCCTCAACGTCGTCGCAGGTGTGCTCTTCGTCGTGATGGCCAAGCTCGGCCTGCACGAGTCCGGTCACTGACCGACCTGTGTCCGGCCGACCTGTGAGCATGCTGCCCGCCCAGGTCGCCCTGCGGGACGACACCCGCGCCCGACGCGTGTCGGGGCCGCTGCTCACGATCGCCGGTCTCGGGGCCGCGACGATCGCCCTCGCGCTGCGCGACCCGCACCAGCGTGGCTCGTGGGGGCTGTGCCCGAGCCGCGCCCTGGGCTTCGACTGCCCGGGCTGCGGGGGACTGCGCGCGGTCAACGACCTCACCCACGGCCGGTTGCTCGACGCGGCGTCGAGCAACCTCTACCTCGTCGTGGGCCTGCCGGTGGCCGTCTACCTCCTGGGCCGCTGGGTCCTCGACGCGTGGCGCGGCACCGAGCGCGCGGCGTCCCCGCTCACCACGCCCCTGCTCGTGACCGCCGGCGTCGTGCTGGTCGTCTTCACCGTGCTGCGCAACGTGCCGGCGTTCGGGTGGCTGGCCTCCTGACCCCAGCACGTCGACCACCGGGCCGGACGCGCTGACCGGCCGGCCCGTCACCCGTCGGTGTGACGGACCGTGCCACACTGGAAACGCCCCCTGACGTGCAGCTGAAGAGGAATTCCGCGATGTCCGTGCTCGACGAGATCGTCGCGGGCGTGCGTCTCGACCTGGCCCGCCGCGAGGCCGAGACCCCGTTGCTCGACCTGCGCGCCGCCCTCGCCGACGCCCCTGCGCCACGCGACCCCATGCCGCACCTGCGTGCCCCCGGCTCGAGCGTGATCGCCGAGGTCAAGCGGCGCAGCCCGAGCAAGGGGCACCTGGCCGACATCCCCGACCCCGCCTCGCTGGCCGTCGAGTACGCCGCCGGCGGGGCCGCTGCGATCAGCGTGCTCACCGAGGAGCGGCGCTTCGGGGGCAGCCTCGACGACCTGCGCGCGGTGCGCGCGGCCGTCGACGTCCCCCTGCTGCGCAAGGACTTCATCGTCGAGAGCTACCAGCTGGTCGAGGCCCGCGCCGCGGGCGCCGACCTCGCGCTGCTGATCGTGGCCGCCCTCGACGACGACACCCTGCGCCGGCTCCACGACGAGGCCCGCGACCTCGGCCTGACCGTGCTGGTCGAGGTGCACGACGAGCCCGAGACCGAGCGGGCGGTCGCGCTGGGGGCCGAACTGGTCGGCGTCAACGCCCGCAACCTCAAGACCCTCGAGGTCGACCCCGACGCGTTCGGCCGGCTGGCTCCGCTGGTGCCGTCGGACCGGGTGCTGGTCGCCGAGTCCGGCATCAACGACGAGACCGACGTCAAGCGCTACGTGACCGAGGGCGCCCGTGCGGTCCTGGTCGGCGAGGCGTTGGTCAAGGACGGGGCGCCGCGCGACGCGGTCGCCCGGATGACAGGAGTGCTGCAGTGACGACGTACCTCGCCGACGACAAGGGCTGGTTCGGTGCCTTCGGTGGCCGGTTCATGCCCGAGGCGCTCATCGCCGCGCTCGACGAGCTCGACGTCGCCTGGCAGGAGGCCCTGGCCGACCCGACCTTCGGGCTCGAGTTCGACCACCTGCTGCGCACCTACGCCGGCGTCCCGAGCATGCTCTACGAGGCCCACCGGCTCTCCGACCACGCCGGTGCCCGGATCCTCCTCAAGCGCGAGGACCTCAACCACACCGGCGCCCACAAGATCCGCAACGTGCTGGGCCAGGCGCTGCTCACCAAGCGCATGGGCAAGAAGCGGGTCATCGCCGAGACCGGAGCCGGCCAGCACGGGGTCGCCTCGGCCACGGCCGCGGCCTACCTCGGCCTCGACTGCACCGTCTACATGGGCGAGGTCGACACCGAGCGCCAGGCGCTCAACGTCGCCCGGATGCAGCTGCTCGGTGCCGAGGTGGTGCCGGTGACCAGTGGCTCGCGGACCCTCAAGGACGCCATCAACGAGGCGCTGCGCGACTGGGTCGCCAGCGTCGACCACACCGCCTACCTCTTCGGCACCGCCGCCGGGCCGCACCCGTTCCCCAGCCTGGTGCTGTCGTTCGTGCGCGGCATCGGTGACGAGGCCCGCCGCCAGTGCCTCGACCTCGACGGCCGGCTGCCCGACGCGGTCGCCGCGTGCGTCGGCGGCGGGTCCAACGCCATCGGCCTGTTCGCGGGCTTCCTCGACGACCCCGAGGTCGCGATCTACGGCTTCGAGCCCGGCGGTGACGGCGTCGAGACCGGCCGGCACGCCGCGACCATCCACGCCGGTGACGTCGGGGTGCTCCACGGTGCGCGCACCTACGTCCTGCAGGACGAGGACGGCCAGACCGTCGAGTCCCACTCGATCTCGGCCGGGCTCGACTACCCGGGCGTCGGACCGCAGCACGCCCACCTCGCCGCGACCGGTCGCGCCACCTACCGGCCGGTGACCGACAAGGCCGCCATGGAGGCGATGGCCCTGCTGGCCCGCACCGAGGGCATCATCCCTGCGATCGAGACCGCCCACGCGATCGCCGGCGTCGTCGACCTCGCCCGAGAGATCCCGGGTCAGACGATCCTGGTCAACCTGTCGGGACGCGGCGACAAGGACATGGGCACCGCCCTCGAGTACTTCGGTCTCGGCAAGGCCAAGCCCGTCGCCGACCCCCAGGCCGCGACCCCGGAGCAGCAGTGACCATGACCGTCGCCACCCCCGTGTCCGTCGCCTTCGACAAGGCCCGCTCCGAGGGTCGCGCCGCCCTCGTCGGCTACCTCCCGGCCGGCTTCCCCGACCTCGAGGGCAGCATCGACGCCATGCTCGCGATGGTCGAGGCCGGCTGTGACGTCATCGAGATCGGGCTGCCCTACAGCGACCCCGTCATGGACGGCCCGACGATCCAGGCAGCGGTCCAGCAGGCGCTCGAGCTCGGGTTCCGCACCACCGACGTGCTGCGGGCCGTCGAGGCCGTCGCCGCCACCGGCACGCCGACCCTGGTCATGACCAGCTGGAACCCCGTCGAGCGCTACGGCGTCGAGCGGTTCGCGACCGACCTGGCAGGCGCCGGGGGAGCGGGGCTGATCACCCCCGACATCACCCCCGACTTCGCCCCCGAGTGGATCGCGTCGGCCGATGCCCACGACCTCGACAAGGTGTTCCTCGTGGCGCCGTCGTCGACCGACGAGCGCATCGCGATGACCACCGCCGCCTGCCGCGGCTTCGTCTACGCCACCGCGGTGATGGGCGTCACCGGCACCCGCACCGCCACCAGCGAGCTCGCCGCCCCCCTGGTCGAGCGCACCCGTCGCGCCACCGGGCTGCCGGTCGGCGTCGGCCTCGGCATCAGCAACGGAGACCAGGCCGCCGAGGTGGCGTCGTACGCCGACGGGGTGATCGTCGGCTCGGCCTTCGTCCGGGTGCTGCTCGACCACGCCGACGACCGGGAGGCCGGCCTGCGTGCCCTGCGCGACCTGACCGCCGACCTCGCCGACGGGTGCCGCCGTGGGCGCTAGACGTCTCCTCGCCGTCGCCCTGGCGTCGGTGGTGCTGCTGGCCGGGTGCGGGAGCGACGAGCAGAAGCCGTTCTCGGGCCGCGTCCTCGACACCCCCTACACCGTGCCGGCCACGCCGCTGACCGACACCGACGGCCAGCCCTTCTCCCTGGTCGACGACCTCGACAAGCGCCTGACCCTGGTGTTCTTCGGCTACGTCAACTGCGTCGACATCTGCCCGGCGGTGCTCAACCACCTCGCCTCGGCGATGACCCGCCTCGACGACGCCGATCGCAAGCAGGTCGACGTCGTGCTGGTCACCAGCGACCCCCGCACCGACACCCCCGCGTCGCTGCGCACCTACCTCGACCGGTTCGACACCTCCTTCATCGGTCTCGACGGCGACTTCGACACCATCCGTGCGGTCGGTCTCGACCTCGCCGTCGGCATCGACGACCGCGACCCCGGCGGACACACCACCCAGGTCCTCGGGGTCGAGCGCGAGACCCACACCGTCCCGGTCTACTGGGACGCAGACACCAGCCCGGCGCAGTTCGCCGACGACATCCACACCCTTCTCGAGGACTGACGTGAGCCTGAGCCCCCTGAGCATCCCCAGCCCGTCCCAGGGGGTCTGGGACCTCGGGCCCTTGCCGATCCGGGGCTACGCGCTGTGCATCATCGCCGGCATCGTCTTCGCGATCTGGTTCGGCGAACGCCGCTGGGTCGCGCGTGGCGGGCGACCGGGCGAGGTCCAGGACCTCGCGGTCTGGGCGATCCCCTTCGGCGTCGTCGGCGCCCGGCTCTACCACGTGGCCACCGACTGGGAGAAGTACTTCGGCGAGGGCGGCAACCCCTGGCAGGCCCTGTACATCTGGAAGGGCGGCCTCGGCATCTGGGGCGCCGTCGCCCTCGGTGCCTTCGGGGTCTGGCTCTGGACCCGACGCAAGGGCATCCGCATCGCCCCCATGCTCGATGCCCTCGCCCCCGGCGTGATCGTCGCCCAGGCGATGGGGCGGTGGGGCAACTGGTTCAACCAGGAGCTCTACGGCAAGCCCACGACCCTGCCGTGGGGTCTCGAGATCGACCGCGACAACTGGCCCCAGAACTGCGACTACCCCCGGGGCAGCGGCACCTGCCTGCAGGGCTACCCCGACTCCACGCTCTTCCACCCGACGTTCCTCTACGAAGCGATCTGGAACCTCGGCGTCTTCGGGCTGCTGCTGTGGGCCGAGCGCCGCTTCAAGCTCGGCTTCGGTCGGGTCATGGCGCTCTACGTCATGGGCTACACCCTGGGCCGCGGCTGGATCGAGTACCTCCGCATCGACGACGTCCAGCTCGAGAACGTCCTGGGGCTGCGCTTCAACGTGTGGACCTCGATCGTGCTGTTCGTCGCGGCCGCGGCGTACTTCGTGGTCAGCTCGCGCCGCCACCCGGGTCGTGAGGAGTCGGTCTACCGCGAGGGCTTCGGCCCGGACGCCGACGCTGCCGCTGCGGCCGACACCGATGCCGACGGCCGGTCCGACGCCGGGGCCGACGGCGGTTCCGACGCCGAGGCCGACGCCGAGGTGGACGCCGAGGTGGACGCCGGGCCGACGGGCGTCGACCCCCCGCGCTGACGGGTCGCGTCGGGGCCGGCGTCCACGACGTGTCCACGGGACGTTCCTCACCCCAAGGGCGCGAAACATCCTGGTAATCTCAGCATCTCCGCCGCGTGGGCCGACGTCGTCCCTGCGACACCACCACGACAGCAGTTTTCCGCTGTCCACCGACGGGAGAACCCAGTGCCCTACCCGCACGCGTTCCCACCGCCCCAGGGGCTCTACGACCCGGCGGCCGAGCACGACGCCTGCGGTGTCGCGTTCGTCGCCACCCTCACCGGGGTGGCCAGCCACGACATCGTGCAGAAGGCCCTGACAGCGCTGCGCAACCTCGACCACCGCGGCGCCGCCGGCGCCGAGGCCAACTCCGGCGACGGTGCGGGCATCCTGCTGCAGGTCCCCGACGCGTTCCTGCGCGCCGTGACCGCCGACGCCGGCTTCGAGCTGCCCGCCCCCGCGTCGTACGCCGTCGGCACGGCGTTCCTGCCCGGTGACGACGACGACGTGGCCAAGACCCGGTCGCGCATCGAGGAGATCGCCGTCGAGGAGGGCCTCACCGTCCTGGGCTGGCGCGAGGTGCCCGTCGACCCGTCGACCCTCGGCAGCACCGCGCGTGCGGTCATGCCGACCTTCGTGCAGCTGTTCGTGGCCGCCTCCGGCCAGCGGCTGACCGGCATGGCCCTCGAGCGCCTGGCGTTCTGCCTGCGCAAGCGCGCCGAGCGCGAGACCGACGTCTACTTCCCGTCGCTGTCCTCGCGCACCCTGGCCTACAAGGGCATGCTCACCACCGACCAGCTCGACCAGGTCTTCCCCGACCTGCGCGACGAGCGGATGGCCTCGGCGCTGGCCGTGGTGCACTCCCGCTTCTCCACCAACACCTTCCCGAGCTGGCCGCTGTCCCACCCGTTCCGGTTCATCGCCCACAACGGCGAGATCAACACCGTCATGGGCAACCGCAACTGGATGCGGGCGCGCGAGGCGCTGCTCGCCTCCGACGTGATCCCCGGCGACCTCGACCGGCTGTTCCCGATCTGCACCCCCGGTGCGTCCGACTCCGCGTCCTTCGACGAGGTGCTCGAGCTGCTCCACATGGGTGGCCGCTCGCTGCCGCACTCGGTGCTGATGATGATCCCGGAGGCCTGGGAGAACCACACCGAGATGGACGCCAAGCGGCGCGAGTTCTACTCGTTCCACTCCGCGCTCATGGAGCCCTGGGACGGTCCGGCCTGCGTGGTGTTCACCGACGGCTCCCAGATCGGCGCGGTCCTCGACCGCAACGGCCTGCGGCCCTCGCGCTACTGGGTCACCGACGACGGGCTCGTGGTGCTGGCCTCCGAGGTCGGCGTGCTCGACCTCGACCCGGCCACGATCGTGCGCAAGGGCCGGCTGCAGCCGGGCCGGATGTTCCTCGTCGACACCGACGATCACCGCATCATCGAGGACGAGGAGGTCAAGGCCGAGCTCGCCGCCGAGCACCCCTACGGCGAGTGGCTGCACGCAGGCCTCATCCACCTCGACGACATCCCCGAGCGCGAGCACATCGTGCACACCCACGCCTCGGTCACCCGGCGCCAGCAGATCTTCGGCTACACCGAGGAGGAGCTGCGGGTCCTGCTGACCCCCATGGCCAGTACCGGTGGTGAGGCCCTGGGGTCGATGGGCACCGACACCCCCATCGCGGCGCTCAGCGACAAGCCGCGCCTGCTGTTCGACTACTTCACCCAGCTGTTCGCGCAGGTCACCAACCCGCCGCTCGACGCGATCCGCGAGGAGCTCGTCACCTCGCTCAACGGCACCATCGGGCCCGAGTCCAACCTGCTCGAGCCGACCCCGGCCTCGTGCCGCCAGGTCGTGCTGCCGTTCCCGGTCATCTCCAACGACGACCTGGCCAAGATCCGCCACATCAACCGTGACGGCGACATGCCGGGCTTCATCACGCACGTGGCCCGCGGCCTCTACGAGGTCGCCGGCGGTGGCGCCGCCATGGCGGCGCGCCTGGAGGAGATCTGCGCCGAGGTCAGCCAGGCCATCGCCGACGGGGCGCGCATCATCGTGCTCTCCGACCGGCACGCCGACGCCGACCTCGCGCCGATCCCGTCGCTGCTGCTCACCGGCGCCGTCCACCACCACCTGGTCCGCGAGAAGACCCGCACCCAGGTCGGCCTGCTCGTCGAGGCCGGAGACGTCCGCGAGGTGCACCACGTCGCCCTGCTGGTCGGCTACGGCGCCGCGGCCGTCAACCCCTACCTGGCGATGGAGTCCGTCGAGGACCTCGCCCGCGAGGGCTACTACGTCAAGGTCGAGCCCGAGAAGGCCGTGGCCAACCTGATCAAGGGCCTCGGCAAGGGCGTGCTGAAGGTGATGTCCAAGATGGGCGTCTCCACCGTGGCGTCCTACACCGGCGCGCAGATCTTCGAGGCCATCGGGCTGTCGCAGGAGGTCATCGACCCCTACTTCACCGGCACCACCTCCAAGCTCGGCGGCATCGGTCTCGACACGATCGCCGAGGAGGTCGCCCGGCGCCACGCCACGGCGTACCCCCGCGGCGGCGTGCTGCCCACCCACCGTGAGCTCGAGATCGGCGGCGAGTACCAGTGGCGCCGCGACGGCGAGCCCCACCTGTTCAACCCCGAGACGGTCTTCCGCCTGCAGCACTCGACGCGCACCCAGCGCTACGACGTCTTCAAGCAGTACACCCAGGCCGTCGACGAGCAGGCGACACAGCTGATGACCCTGCGCGGGCTGTTCCGCTTCAAGGGCGCCCACGTGACCGGTCGCGACCCGGTCCCGATCGAGGAGGTCGAGCCGGTCTCCGAGATCGTCAAGCGTTTCTCGACCGGGGCGATGTCGTACGGCTCGATCTCGCAGGAGGCCCACGAGACCCTGGCGATCGCGATGAACCGGCTCGGCGCCAAGTCCAACACCGGCGAGGGCGGCGAGGACGCGGAGCGGCTCTACGACCCCGAGCGCCGCAGCTCGATCAAGCAGGTCGCGTCCGGCCGGTTCGGGGTGACGTCGGAGTACCTCACCAACGCCGACGACATCCAGATCAAGATGGCCCAGGGCGCCAAGCCCGGTGAGGGTGGCCAGCTGCCGGGCAACAAGGTCTATCCGTGGGTGGCCAAGACCCGCTACTCCACGCCCGGCGTCGGGCTGATCAGCCCGCCGCCCCACCACGACATCTACTCCATCGAGGACCTCGCCCAGCTCATCCACGACCTCAAGAACGCCAACCCGCAGGCGCGGGTGCACGTCAAGCTGGTCAGCGAGATGGGCGTCGGCACGGTCGCGACCGGGGTGTCGAAGGCGCACGCCGACGTGGTGCTCATCTCCGGGCACGACGGCGGCACGGGCGCGTCGCCGCTGACGTCGCTCAAGCACGCCGGCGGCCCCTGGGAGCTCGGTCTGGCCGAGACCCAGCAGACGTTGCTGCTCAACGGCCTGCGCGACCGGATCGTGGTCCAGGCCGACGGACAGCTCAAGACCGGGCGCGACGTCGTGATCGCCGCGCTGCTCGGCGCCGAGGAGTACGGCTTCGCCACCGCGCCCCTGGTCGTCTCGGGCTGCATCATGATGCGGGTCTGCCACCTCGACACCTGCCCCGTCGGCGTCGCGACCCAGAACCCCGTGCTGCGCGAGCGCTTCTCGGGCAAGGCCGAGTACGTCGTCACCTTCTTCGAGTACATCGCCCAGGAGGTCCGCGAGCTGCTCGCCGAGCTCGGGTTCCGCAGCCTCGAGGAGGCGATCGGCGAGGTCTCGGCGCTCGACGTGGCCGACGCGGTCAACCACTGGAAGGCCGCCGGTCTCGACCTGAGCCCGATCCTGCACGAGGTCGACACCAGCCACTTCCCCGACCAGGCCCGACGCTGCACCGGCAGCCAGGACCACGGTCTGGAGCGGTCGCTCGACGTGACCGAGCTGGTCCCGTTGGCCGAGCCGGCCCTCGAGCGCGGCGAGCCCGTGCGCGCCCAGGTCGCCGTCCGCAACGTCAACCGCACCGTCGGCACGATCCTGGGCCACGAGGTCACCAAGCGCTACGGCGGCGAGGGCCTGCCCGAGGGCACCATCGACCTCACCTTCACCGGCTCCGCGGGCCAGTCCTTCGGCGCCTTCCTGCCGCGAGGCATCACCCTGCGCCTCGAGGGCGACGCCAACGACTACGTCGGCAAGGGCCTGTCGGGCGGCCGGATCGTGGTGCGCCCCGACCGGGCGGCCACCTTCCACAGCCACGAGCAGATCATCGCCGGCAACACGATCGCCTACGGCGCGACCTCCGGCAAGATCTTCCTGCGCGGCGGGGTGGGGGAGCGGTTCGCCGTCCGCAACTCCGGCGCCTGGCTGGTGACCGAGGGCGTCGGTGACCACGGCTGCGAGTACATGACCGGTGGCCGGGTGGCCGTCCTGGGCAAGACCGGACGCAACTTCGCAGCCGGCATGTCCGGCGGCATCGCCTGGGTGCTCGACCTCAAGCACTTCCGGGTCAACACCGAGCTCGTCGAGCTCGGTCCGGTCCTCGGTGAGGCCGCCCGCGAGCTCGAGTCGCTGGTGCGCGAGCACCACGAGGAGACCGGCTCGCTGGTCGCCGAGGAGCTCCTGGCCGACTGGGAGACCGCCCTGACCCGGTTCACCGAGGTGATGCCGCGCGACTACCGGGTCGTGCTCGAGGCCAAGGCCAAGGCCGAGGCCGACGGTCTCGACGAAGACGAGATCGCCCACGCGATGATGGAGGCGCTGCATGGCTGACCCGAAGGGCTTTCTGAAGGAAGGCCGCAAGGTGGCCGAGCGCCGCCCCGTGGAGGAGCGCATCCACGACTGGAACGAGGTCTACCCGGGCTCGGCCGGTCGGGCGCTGCTGCCGATCATCACCCAGCAAGCCGGGCGCTGCATGGACTGCGGCATCCCGTTCTGCCACCAGGGCTGCCCGCTGGGCAACATCATCCCCGAGTGGAACGACCTGGTCTGGCGCGGTGACTGGGAGGGCGCGATCGAGCGCCTCCACGCCACCAACAACTTCCCGGAGTTCACCGGGCGGCTGTGCCCCGCGCCGTGCGAGACCGCCTGCGTCCTGGGCATCAACCAGGACCCGGTGACGATCAAGAACGTCGAGGTCTCGATCATCGACAAGGCCTGGGAGTCCGGCCTCGTGCGCCCGCAGGCGCCCGAGTGGCTCTCGGGCCGCACGGTCGCCGTCGTCGGCTCGGGCCCGGCGGGCCTGGCCGCCGCCCAGCAGCTGACCCGGGCCGGGCACACCGTCGCGGTCTACGAGCGCGCCGACAAGGTCGGCGGGCTGCTGCGCTACGGCATCCCCGAGTTCAAGATGGAGAAGCAGCACCTCGACCGGCGCCTGGCGCAGATGAAGCGCGAGGGCACCGTCTTCCGCACCGGTGTCGAGGTGGGCTCCGCCGAGTCCGGCCTGTCCGGCGAGCAGCTGCGCGAGCGCTACGACGCCGTGGTCCTGGCCATGGGCGCCACCGAGGCCCGTGACCTGCAGATCGCCGGGCGCGAGCTCGGCGGCATCCACCAGGCCATGGAGTTCCTGCCCCAGGCCAACCGGGCCGCCCTCGGCGAGCCGCCGACGCTCGACGGCTCCGAGCAGATCCTGGCGACCGGCAAGCACGTGGTGATCATCGGTGGCGGCGACACCGGGGCCGACTGCCTCGGCACCTCCACCCGCCACGGCGCCGCCTCGATCACGCAGCTCGAGATCATGCCGGAGCCGCCGACCTCGCGCCCTGCCGGACAGCCGTGGCCGACGTACCCGATGACGTTCCGGGTCTCCTCGGCCCACGAGGAGGCCGGCGAGCGGGTCTACGCGGTGTCGACCAAGGAGTTCCTCGGCGACGAGCACGGCAACGTCCGGGCCCTGCGCCTGGTCGACGTGGTCTTCGAGGGCGGCAGGCTCGCCGAGGTCGAGGGCACCGAGCGCGAGATCCCGGCCGAGCTGGTGCTCTTCGCGATGGGCTTCGTGGGCCCGGAGCGGACCGGCCTGATCGAGCAGCTGGGCGTCGACCTCGACGAGCGCGGCAACGTCGCGCGCGACAAGGGCTACCAGACCTCCGTGCCCGGCGTCTTCTCCGCCGGCGACGTCGGTCGCGGTCAGTCGCTGATCGTCTGGGCGATCGCCGAGGGGCGCGCCGCGGCCGCGGCGGTCGACCAGTACCTCACCGGCTCGACCACGCTGCCCAGCCCCATCCCGCCGACCGCCCGCCCCCTCGTCGTCTGACCCGTCGACCCGTCGCGTCCACGCGACGGGTCGACGGGCCCTCTGGCCGACCCGTCGCGTCTACGCGACGGGTCGGCGTGCTGAGGGCTCGGCGGACGGGGTTTGAACGATCCAAGTTCGCGCTAGGGTGGTGGGGTGCGAAGAGCAAAGATCGTGTGCACCCTGGGTCCGGCCACCAGCTCGGAGCGTCGCATCCGCGAGCTGGTCTACGCGGGGATGGACGTGGCCCGGCTCAACATGAGCCACGGCAGCCACGCCGTGCACGCCGAGACCTACCGGCTGGTGCGCGAGGCGGCCGACGCGTCGGGCCACGGGGTCGGCATCTTCGCCGACCTGCAGGGTCCCAAGATCCGTCTGGCGACCTTCGCCGAGGGCCACGCGATCCTCAACCGTGGCCAGCGCTGGACCATCACGACGCGCGACGTGCCCGGCGACGGTGTCGTCGCCGGCACGACGTACGCCGGCCTGCCCGGTGACGTGAGGCCGGGCGACCCGATCCTGATCGACGACGGCAAGGTGCGCCTGCGCGTGGTGTCGGCCACCGACACCGACGTCGAGACCGAGGTGCTGGTCGGTGGCCCGGTGAGCAACCACAAGGGCATCAACCTGCCCGGGGTCGCGGTGTCGGTGCCGGCGCTGTCCGAGAAGGACGTCGCCGACCTCCGGTTCGCGCTGGGCCTGGGTGTCGACTTCATCGCGCTGAGCTTCGTGCGCGACGCCAAGGACGTCGAGGACGTCCGCGCCATCATGCGCGAGGAGGGCCAGATGCTGCCCGTCATCGCCAAGATCGAGAAGCCGCAGGCCATCGACAACCTCGACGAGGTCATCGAGGCCTTCGACGGCTTCATGGTCGCGCGCGGCGACCTCGCGGTGGAGTGCCCGCTCGAGGACGTGCCGTTCCTGCAGAAGGAGATCGTGCGCAAGGCGCGGCTCAACGCCAAGCCGGTCATCGTCGCGACGCAGATGCTGGAGTCGATGATCACCAGTGCCTCGCCGACCCGCGCCGAGGCCAGCGACGTCGCCAACGCCGTCCTCGACGGGGCCGACGCCGTCATGCTCTCCGGCGAGACCAGCGTCGGCGACCACCCGATCCACACCGTCGAGACGATGGCGCGCATCATCTCCTCCACCGAGGAGCACGCGCTCAACGGCCCCGCCTCGGGTCGCTTCACCTCCATCGAGTGGGACCCCCACACCGGTGGCGGCGTGATCGCCAAGGCGGCCGAGGAGGTCGCGGCCCGCGTCGGCGCCAAGTACGTCGTCGCGTTCACCCAGAGCGGCGACTCCGCGCGCCGTCTCGCGCGGCTGCGCAGCGCCATCCCGGTCCTGGCCTTCACCCCCGAGAACCGCGTGCGCTCGCAGCTGTCGTTGAGCTGGGGGGTCGAGACCTTCCGGACCAACGCGGTCGACCACACCGACGAGATGGTCCGCCAGGTCGACGAGCAGCTGCTCGCGATCGGTCGCGTCCAGGAGGGGGACCTCGTCGTCATCGTGGCCGGCAGCCCGCCCGGCATCCCCGGCTCGACCAACGCGCTGCGCATCCACCGGATGGGCGACGCGATCAACGAGGTCGCGCCCGCCTACCGTCGCGATCGCTGACCGCCGTCGGGGCGCTCACGGCACCCAGTCGAGCGTCCCGTCGTAGTCGGCCACGGTGCAGATCTCGCCGGGCGGCTTCACCAGCACCGGTTGGGCGTAGACGCGCACGCCGGCGTCGGTCGTCAGTCGCACCCCGACCAGGTGCCCCGGCGTGGCCGGGTCGTGCAGCCGTACGGCGACCAGCACGGCCTGCTGGCCGTCGTCCGGCCCCAGCGTGAGGCCAGGCAGGGCGCGTCGGTCCTCCCACCTGGCCAGCGAGTCGGCCAGCCCGGCCGTCTTCAGCGGCGGGTAGTCCAGCACGATGCCCTGGACGCCGGCCCGGCCGGTGAATTGCACGACCGCGCGCTCGACGACGTCGAGGTTGACGGCCTCCTCGAGCGTGGCGTCGTCGAGGGTGAGTCCGGCCCGGGCGGTGAGCGACCCCGAGTGCAGGATCACCTCGCCCTGGGGGTCGGAGACGACGCACTGGGCGCGGTGGCGCGGCGTGGGGGAGTCGGTCGGCTCCTCGCTCGAGCACCCCGTCAGCAGCAGGCAGGCCAGGGCCACGGACCAGGTGGGCGGCAGGGTGCGGGCACGCACCCGACGAGGATAGGTGACCCGGGTGCGGATCCGCACCGGTGTGGCGATCGCCGACGACGGGCCGGCGTGTCCATGGTCGAAGGACCACCGACGATCCGGTACCGGGTGCGGGAATCGAACCCGCACGCCCAGAGGGCAACGCATTTTGAGTGCGCCGTGTCTACCGTTCCACCAACCCGGCCAGGGGAGGAACACTAACGGATCGTCCGCACCGCCTGACGCCGTGCCGGATCGCGTGGTCATCCCGGTGCGACGGGTGACCACCGGCACACCGCGTCCACATGCTGCTGGTGATCCCACCTGTGGGAGGGGGCGCAGGCACTAGATTGCCCGGGTGACTGACGCTGCAGCCCCCTCCAGCCCGTCCCGCACGGTCGTCATCGCCGAGGACGAGACCCTCATTCGCATGGACCTCGCCGAGATGCTCACCGAGGAGGGCTACGACGTCGTCGGCCAGGCCGGTGACGGCGCGAAGGCCATCGAGCTGGCGACCGAGCTGCGTCCCGACCTGGTCATCCTCGACGTGAAGATGCCCGTGCTCGACGGCATCGCGGCCGCCGAGGCCATCGCCAGCAAGCGGATCGCCCCGGTCGTCATCCTCACCGCCTTCAGCCAGCGCGACCTGGTGGAGCGGGCTCGCGACGCGGGCGCGATGGCCTACCTGGTCAAGCCGTTCACGCAGTCCGACCTGGTGCCGGCCATCGAGATGGCCCTGTCGCGCTTCGCCGAGCTCGCCCAGCTCGAGGCGGAGGTCTCCGACCTGCAGGACCGCTTGGAGACCCGCAAGGCGGTCGACCGGGCCAAGGGCATCCTGCAGCAGCAGCTCCAGATCTCCGAGCCCGAGGCGTTCCGTTGGATCCAGAAGACCGCGATGGACCTGCGGCTGTCGATGCGGCAGGTCGCCGACGGCGTCGTCGAGCACGGGGTGCCGCCCAGCCCGTCCTCCTGACCGCGGTCGCCGACGCCACGGAAAGATCACGAATTGGACACAGGGTCCGCGTGCACCCCCGAAGGCCTCCCCACCGACTAGGTTGAGCGAGGTCGTCGGCAGGGGCCGGCGGCCCTGACAATCCGGAGGCTCCATGAAACCCCTCAACAAGAACGCGCGGCTCGGGATCGTCGCCATCGCGAGCACGCTCGTGCTCGCTGCGTGCGGTAGCAACAGCGACGACAACCAGGCCGAATCGTCGGCGACTCCTCAGCCCAGCACCTCGGATTCGGCCTCGACCTCCGCGCCTGCGGAGACGGGTCGTCAGCTGTACTTCGTCGACGGCAACACCGCCAACTACACCGACGACTTCGACCCCGGCACCCTTGAGGGCGTCAAGGCGACCTACCCCGGTGCCGAGCTGGGCGACGACTTCAAGCAGCGTCTGCTGAGCGTCAACAAGAAGCTCAAGGACTTCACCTACGGTCCGGAGTCCTACGACGCGACGATCGTCGCGGCCCTGGCCGCGATCGCCGCCGACAACGACTCGGGCACCGCGGTCGGCAGCAAGATGCAGGAGGTGACCGCCGGCGGTGAGAAGTGCACCGAGTTCAAGGCGTGCGCCGACCTGCTGGCCGCCGGCACCGACATCGACTACGACGGTGTCTCCGGGCCCATCGACCTCAACTCGACCGGAAGCCCGTCGGCCGCGACGATCGGCATCTTCCAGTACGGCGCGGACAACAACTACTCGCCGCTGGACTACATCACCGGTCAGATCCCCGACTCCACCGACGTCAAGCCCGACCAGAAGATCCAGGGCGCGCCCGCGAAGGGCGACGGTGTCTTCACCGTCGGCACCCTGCTGCCCGCCAGTGGCGACCTCGCCTTCCTCGGCCCCCCGGAGTTCGCGGGTGTCGACCTGGCGGTCAAGGACATCAACGCGGCCGGCGGCGTGCTCGGCAAGGACGTCGTGCAGTCCAAGGCCGACTCCGGCGACGGCACCCCCAACATCGCACCCGGCGAGGTCGACAAGCTGCTCGCCGCCAAGTCCGACGTCATCATCGGTGCCGCGTCTTCCTCGGTGTCGCTGTCGGTGATCGACAAGATCACCCAGGCCGGCGTCGCGCAGATCTCGCCGGCCAACACCTCGACGGCCTTCGACACCTACGCCGACAGCGGCCTGTACTTCCGCACCGCCCCCTCCGACGTCCTCCAGGGCCAGGTCATGGCCTCCACGGTCATCGGTGACGGCAAGCAGAACATCGCGATCCTGGCCCGCCAGGACTCCTACGGCGAGGCGCTGGCCGACAACGTCAAGAAGTTCTACGAGGAGGCCGGCGGCACCGTGGTGTCGTTCCAGCTGTACTCGCCCGAGGCGGCCAACTACAACGCCGAGGTCCAGGCCATCGCGGCCGAGGACCCCGACGCGATCGTCCTGATCGCCTTCGACGAGACCAAGAAGATCGTCCCGGCGCTCATCCAGGCCGGCCTCGGTCAGGGCTCCTGATCCCCGGGTGACTCAGGGTGGCTCCCCGAACCACTCTGAGTCACCCTGCGTCACCCTGCGTCACCCTGCTCACCCTGCGTCACCCTGAGTCACCGCAACACCAGCACGGCACGAGGCCCCGGGTGCATCCCAGCACTCGGGGCCTCGTCGTGTCCTGGCGGTGTCAGCGGCGGCGGATCAGCCCTTGGCGAGCGTGCCGAGGTAGAGCTCGATCACCTTGGGGTCGGCGGCGAGCTCGCGACCACTGGCGGTGTAGGCGTTGCGGCCCTGGTCGAGCACGTAGCCACGGTCGCAGATCTGCAGGCAGCGGGCGGCGTTCTGCTCGACCATGACGACGCTGACCCCGGCCTTGTTGATCTCGCGCGTCTGCACGAACACCTCGTCCTGCAGGGCGGGGGAGAGCCCGGCCGACGGCTCGTCGAGGAGCAGGACCGACGGCTCCATCATCAGCGCGCGGCCCATCGCGACCATCTGTCGCTCGCCGCCGGACAACGATCCCGCACGCTGGCCGCGGCGGGTCCCGAGGGCGGGGAAGATCGAGGTCACGAAGTCGAAGCGGGACGAGAACTTCGAGGGCGCCTGGTAGCAGCCCATCTGGAGGTTCTCGCCGATCGTCAGGCTCGGGAACACGTTGTTGGACTGCGGCACGAAGCCGATGCCCTTGGTCACCAGGGTGTCGGCGCGCTCGTTGGTGATCTCCTCGCCGCGCAGCACCACGGAGCCGGTGTGCACCTTGACCAGGCCGAAGAGCGCCTTGAGCAGGGTCGACTTGCCGGCGCCGTTGGGGCCGATGATGCCGACCAGCTCGCCGGGCTGGCAGTAGAGGTCGGCCCCGTTGAGGATGTTGACCCCGGGCAGGTAGCCGGCGATCAGGTTGTCGGCGCGCAGCACGGCGCCGTCGGCCGCGGCCAGGTGCTTCTCGCGGGCCCGGGCGGCACGCTCGGCGACCGCGTCGTCGACGGGGGCGACCGCCTCGTTCTCGAGGTCGTCGAGCTCGGTGGCGGGTCGTTCGGGCTGGTCGCTCACGCGGAGTCTCCTCGGTTGGACAGCGTCTCGGCCTCGGCCTCGGCAGCCAGGGCGTCGAGGTCAAGCTCGGTGATGTCGGTGTCGTGGTGGGCGCCGAGGTAGGCGTCGATGACCCGTTGGTCGCCCATCACGGACTCGGGGGGCCCCTCGGCGATCACCTGGCCCTGGGCCATCACGATGACCCAGTCGGAGATGTCGCGGACCATGTCCATGTCGTGCTCGACGAACAGCACCGACATGCCCGACTCGCGCAGCGACTTCACGTGCCCCAGCAGCGACTGCTTCAGCGCCGGGTTGACGCCGGCCATCGGCTCGTCGAGCATCACGAGCTCGGGGCCGACCATCAGCGAGCGAGCCATCTCCAGGAGCTTGCGCTGACCACCGGACAGGGAGCCGGCGAGGTCGTCGGCCTTGGCGTCGAGCTTGAAGCGCTTGAGCAGCTCCATGGCCCGCTCGGTGACCTCCCTCTCCTGGTCGGCCCACAAGAAGCGCAGGGGGGCGGCCCAGATCTGCTCGCCACGCTGGCCGGTGGCGCCGAGCCGCATGTTCTCCATGACGGTGAGCTTGGACAGCACCTTGGTGAGCTGGAAGGTGCGGACCATCCCCAGGCGCGCCACCTTGCTGGCCGAGACGCGCTTGAGCGACCGGCCGTTGAAGGAGCGGTCGCCGGAGTCCGCCGCGTCGAACCCGGTCAGCAGGTTGAAGAACGTCGTCTTGCCGGCGCCGTTGGGGCCGATGAGCGCGGTGATCACGCCGCGCTGCACCTCGACGTGGTCGACGTCGACCGCCTTCAGCCCGCCGAACTGGCGGGTGATGCCGTGGGCGACCAGGATCGGGTCGGGCTTGGCCACGCCGGGCTCCGCGGCAAGGCCGACCAGCCCGGCGCGTCCGGTCGTGGCGTTGGTGTCGGTCGTGCTGTCGTCAGCGGGCATCGATCGCGATCTCCTTCTTGTCCCCGAAGATTCCTTGTGGGCGGTAGATCATCAACAGCATGAGCGCGATGCCGACCGCGGCGAAGCGCAGGTTGCCGATCCTGGTGTTGTCGAGCAGGCTGTCGGGCATCCACGACAGGTCGGAGAGCTCGCCGAGCAGCACCGCGAGCAGCGAGAGCAGCGCCCAGAAGGCGACCGCGCCGACGACCGGCGCGAGCACCCGGCCCGCGCCGCCGAGGATGAGCATCGTGAACGCGATGAAGGTGAAGTCGGTGGTGAACGTGTCGGGCTGCACCGAGGCCAGCCCGAGAGCGCCGACGAAACCGCCGATGGCACCGATCATGCCGCCGAGGATCAGGGCCTGGAGCTTGTAGGAGTAGACGTTCTTGCCCAGCGAGCGGACCGCGTCCTCGTCCTCGCGGATCGACTTCAGCACGCGGCCCCAGGGGCTGCGCACCAGCAGGTAGGTGAGCAGCGACAGCAGGACCACCATGGTCCACCCGACCGTCATGACCCACAGGTCGCCAGGGCTGAAGGTCAGGAAGTTGCCGTCCATGCTCCTGTAGGGGCTCCAGGACCGGAAGGTCTCGGTGAAGCCGCTGACGCCGTCGCGCGCGTGGAAGTAGTCCTTGTAGGAGGTCGTCACCACCAGCCGCAGGATCTCGGCGACCGCGATCGTGACGATTGCCAGGTAGTCCGCGCGCAGACGCAGCGTCGGGATGCCCATGATCAGCGACAGGATCACCGCCCCCAGCAGGCCCAGGAGCAGCGCGGGGATGAACGGCACGTCGAAGGAGACGATGCTGACGGCCAGCGCGTAGCCGCCGACGGCGGCGAACGCTGCCTGGCCGAAGTTGAGCAGGCCCGTGTAGCCGAAGTGGATGTTGAGGCCCATCGCGGCGAGCACGTAGGAGATGGCGATGGGCGACAGGCCGTCGTGGAACGGGATGGAGATGAAGTCAGGCATGAGCTGTCCTTTCGCCTCAGCCGATCCGTTCCCGGCGGCCCAGCAGGCCTTGGGGGCGGACAAGAAGGATCACGATGAGCAGGAGAAGGGCCCCGGCGTTCTTGAGGTCGGCGTTGATGAACAGCGTGGACAGGTCGATGAGGACCCCGATCAGCAGCGAGCCGAGGACCGCGCCCCAGATCGAGCCCAGCCCGCCGACGCAGATCGCGGCGAACAGCAGCAGCAGGACGAGCTGGCCGATCTGGTAGGTCACGCCGAGCTGGAAGCCGAGGAACACGCCGGCCAGCGCGGCCAGGCCGGTGCCGACGATCCACACGACCGAGATGACCCGGTCGACGTTGATGCCGGTGGACGCCGCCAGGGCGGGGTTGTCGGCGACGGCTCGCGTCGCCCGGCCGATGCGCGTGTAGGACAGGCCCAGGATCACGACCACGAGCACCACGATGCAGGTCCCCGCGACCACGATGTCGCGCGTGGTGTAGGTGAACAGGCCGTGGAAGTCCTTGCCGACGGGCGTGTAGAACTCGTCGTAGGTCTGGAAGCGCGAGCCGGTCACGTAGGCGTACATGTTGCGCAGGAAGAACTGCAGACCGATCGACACGATCATCGCGGCGATCAGCCCGATGCCCCGGTCGCGCAGCGGGCGCCAGAGCCGGGAGTCGAGCAGCCAGCCGAACAGCATCCCGAGCACCACCGCGAGGGGTGCGGCGACCAGGAACGGCAGGTTGATGTCGTTGTCGGTGAACGGCAGCGGGATGCCGCTGCTGAGGTAGAACGCCAGGATCGCGCCGAGGCTGATCAGCTCGCCGTGGGCGAAGTTGGTGAGCCCGGTCGTGCCGAAGATCATGTTGAGGCCCAGCGCGGCCAGCGCGAGCACCAGCCCGAAGAGCAGACCGCTGTAGATCAGGTCGGGGACCCGGTCCCACTTGGTCTCGAGCTTGCGGTTGTCGGGACCGATCGGGAACGCCGTGTTGATCGTCGACAGCGACCCCGTGATGACGTTGGTCGTCTTGTCGGTGCGCAGCTCGACGCCCTCGGGGAGCGTGTCGGGGTCGATGGTCACCCGCACCGGGCCCAGCCCGCTGGTGAAGGGGATCTCGAAGTTGCCCGCCTCGTCGGTGGCGCCCACGAACTCTTTGCCGTCGCAGTTGGTGACGGTGATCTTGACGTCGGGCACCGGCGTGTCGTCGGCGGCGGAGTTCTTCAGGGTGCCCTTGACGGTCTTGTCGATGGCGGTGCCCTGGCAGCCGGCCGCAGGAGCCGCACCGGGGGCGGCGCTGCTGGAGGTGGCGCCGCCGAGCAGCAGGAGCGTGACGAGGGACAGCAGGACGGTCACCGCGGTGCCGAGCCGGCGGCCGCGCCGGGCTCGCCCTGGGGACGTACGAGTGCGGATGTGCATGGAGCTCCTGTCACCGGTGCGTTGGTCTCGGCCGATATCGGGGCCCGTGGATCGCGGCAGCATATCCGTGTCGCGAGCGCCGGAACCGGACCTCGGCCGTGGGCACGATACGCCTCTCGGGCCCCGCAACGGCGGACTCGCGAGTAACGAGGCGGCCACAGTGCGATCTCGCGGCCCGGTGGGGCCCCGCGGAGTCACCGCAGTGACGCGACCACCGCGACGAGCGCCGGGGCGACCAGCAGCGCCGGCAGCAGGTCGGCCACCGCGACCTCCTTGATCCGCAGCAGCCGCAGGCCGACACCCACCAGCAGCAGGCCACCGGTCGCGGTGATGGCGGCGAGGTGGGCCGCGGGCAGCACGTCGCCCAGGACCAGCCCCAGCACGGTCAGCGAGCCCTGCACGACGACGACGGTCAGCGCGCTGGCCGCCACGCCCCACCCGAACGAGGCCGCGAAGGCGATCGCGGCGAAACCGTCGAGGGTGGCCTTGAGGAACAGCTGATCCGCGCCGTTGCCCAGGCCGTCGTTGAGCGAGCCGAGGATGGTCAGCGGCCCGGTGCAGAAGATCAGCGACGAGACGACGAAGCCCTCGATGAAGCGGCGTCGCTCCGCGGAGTCCTGTGCGCCGGCCAGTCGGCGCTGCAGCCAGGCGCCGACCCCCTCGACGCGGTCCTCGAGACGCAGCAGGGACCCGGTGATCCCCCCGAGGAGCACCGCACCCAGGACGATCAGCAGGGGCGCGCTGTCGCCGACCTCGTCGGCGAGCGCGGGGTCGAGCACGGCGGTCGCCGAGGTGGCGGCGATGAGGAGCGTGACCAGGCCCAGGCCGTCGGTGACCAGGTCGCGGGTCCGCTCGGGCAGACGGTCGCCCAGGAGCCTGCCGAGCACGGCCCCGACCAGGACGGTGGCGACGTTGACGGCGGTGCCGATGCCGGGGAACACGAAACTCGGGGCCTCCTCTGTCGGGGCGAGCGCCCTGAGCGTAATGTTCGTCGGCGACGCGGGGGCCGGTGGGCGGCTCCCTGCAGGAGCAGGAGGTTGCCGGTGACCCGGTCGCTCGTCACGCTACGTGCTGCCGAGCGCGGTGACGCGCCCTTCCTCGCCGACCTCTGGTCCGACGCGCTGCGCCGGGTCGACTTCCCCGAGCAGGTCGCCGACCTCGAGCGCATCATCGAGGCCGCCGCCGCCTCACCCCACCAGCGCCTCGTCGTGGCCGACTACGACGGGCAGCCCGCCGGTGCGGTGCTGCTGAAGGTCACCACCGTCACCTCGCTCAACCTCGAGCCGGCGCTCCAGGTCCTGTCGCCCCACGTCGCCCCCGCCTTCCGGCGCCACGGCATCGGCCGGATGCTGATGGAGTGCGCGGCGACGTTCGCGGAGGAGTCCGGCGTGCCGCAGGTCTGCACCGCGGTGGCCGCCGGCTCGCGCGACGGCAACCGCTTCATGGCACGGCTCGCGCTGGGGCCGCTGGCGACCTATCGGGTCGCGCCCGTCACCGCCGTCCGGGCCCGGCTCGCGGCCCAGCGCCCGACGGCGCTGGTCGCCACGCCGACCGGCAGCGGTCGGCAGCTGAGCAAGGTGCTCGCGGCGCGCCGGTCGATGCGTCGCGCCCAGCCGTCCACGCCCCCCAGCAGCTGACCCGGGCCCCGGCGCCACCGCCGGGGGCCGGTCCTACATCCCGACGTTCTCCTTCGGGATCAGCGCACAGGTGATCCGGGCGGTGCACACCCGCTTGCCCCGCTCGTCGGTGATGACGATCTCCCAGCACGCGCTCGACCGGCCCAGGTGCACCGGCGTGGCCACGCCGGTCACGACTCCCGAGGTGGCCGAGCGGTGGTGGGTCGCGTTGATGTCGACGCCCACCGCGACCTTGCCCATCGGGTGGGCGTGGATCGCCGAGCCCACCGAGCCGAGGCTCTCGGCCAGCACCACGGAGGCGCCGCCGTGCAGCAGCCCGTAGGGCTGCTGGTTGCCCTCGACCGGCATGGTGGCGGTGATCCGCTCGGCGGTCACCTCGCCCAGCACCACGCCCATCTTGTCGTTGAGCGTGCCCATCGGCATCGCGGCCAGGACCTCGGCGACATTCTGGTTCTCGTCGTTCATGAGCACCATCCTGCCGGGCGCCCGACTGTCCGTGCGCCCGGCTAGGGTCGGCCCGTGACTGAGGCACCCACCGACCGCCCGCGGCTGCTCCTGCTCGACGGCCACTCGCTGGCCTACCGGGCCTTCTTCGCCCTGCCCGTGGAGAACTTCTCCACGACCACCGGGCAGCACACCAACGCGGTCTTCGGCTTCACCTCGATGCTCATCAACATGCTGCGCGACGAGAAGCCGACCCACATCGCGGTCGCCTTCGACGTCTCGCGCCAGACCTTCCGCATGGACGAGTACGCCGACTACAAGGCCAAGCGCAACAAGAGCCCCGACGAGTTCTCCGGTCAGCTGGCGCTGATCGAGGAGGTCCTCGACGCGCTGCGCATCCCCTACCTGAAGAAGCCGGGCTTCGAGGCCGACGACATCATCGCCACCCTCACCACCCAGGCGCTCGCGGCCGGCATGGAGGTGCTGATCCTCTCCGGCGATCGCGACGCCTTCCAGCTGGTCACCGAGCGCTCGACGCTGCTCTACCCCATGCGCGGCGTGTCCGAGATGGCCCGGCACACCCCGGCCACCGTCGAGGCCAAGTACGGCGTGGCGCCCGACCGCTACCCCGAGCTCGCCGCGCTGGTGGGCGAGGACTCCGACAACCTGCCGGGCATCCCCGGCGTCGGCCCCAAGACCGCCGCCAAGTGGATCGCCCAGTACGACGGCCTCGACAACCTCATCACCCACGCCGACGAGATCAAGGGCAAGGCCGGTGACAGCCTGCGGGCCCACCTCGGCGACGTGATCCGCAACCGGCGCCTCAACGCCCTGGTCCGCGACCTCGACCTCGAGCTGCACCCCTCCGACATGGTCCGCCAGGCCTGGGACCGCCAGGAGGTGCACACGCTCTTCGACGGCCTCGAGTTCCGGGTGCTGCGCAACCGGCTGTTCGAGGAGGTCGGGTCGGTCGAGGTGCTCGAGGAGGGCGGCTTCGAGCTGCAGGGCGCAGCGCTCGAGCCCGGGGCGGTCGGGGCGTGGCTCGCCGAGCTCGGCAGCGAGCGCACCGGTCTCCACGTCCGCGGCACCTGGGGCAGCGGCACCGGCCAGGTCGAGGGCCTGGGCCTGGCCACCGCGACCGGCCGCTCGGCCTACGTCGACACCACGACGCTGACCCCCGACGACGACGCGGCCCTCGGCGCGTGGCTGGCCGACCCCGCCAAGCCCAAGGTGTTCCACGACGCCAAGGGCCCCGAGCTCGCGCTGGCCGCCCACGGCTGGACGCTGGCCGGGGTCGTCTCCGACACCGCGCTGGCCGCCTACCTGGTGCGTCCCGACCAGCGCTCCTACGACCTCGCCGACCTGACGGTGCGCTACCTCAAGCGCGAGCTCAAGCAGGAGCAGGCCGAGGACGACCAGGGTCTGCTCTTCGACGCCGGTGTCGACCTCGCGGGTCCGGCGATGCTGCACGCCCGGGCGGTCCTCGACCTCGCCGAGGCGCTCGACGTCGAGCTCGAGGAGCGGGGTGGCGCGCCGCTGCTGGCCGGGGTCGAGCTGCCGCTCGTGCACCTGCTGGCCCGCATGGAGCGAAGCGGCATCGCCGTCGACGTCGACTACCTCGAGGCGCTGCAGAGCGAGTTCGACACCGAGGTACGCCGCGCCGCCGAGTCGGCGTACGACACGATCGGCCGCGAGATCAACCTCGGCTCGCCCAAGCAGCTCCAGGCGGTGCTCTTCGACGAGCTCGAGATGCCCAAGACCAAGAAGACCAAGACCGGCTACACGACCGACGCCGACGCGCTCCAGGCCCTCTACGTCAAGACCGAGCACCCCTTCCTGGCCCACCTGCTGCGCCACCGCGACGTCATCCGGCTGCGCCAGACCATCGACGGGCTGCTCAAGACCGTCGCGCCCGACGGACGCATCCACACCACGTTCAACCAGACCATCGCGGCGACCGGTCGACTCTCCAGCACCGAGCCCAACCTGCAGAACATCCCGATCCGCACCGAGGAGGGCCGCCGCATCCGCGAGGGCTTCGTCGTGGGGGAGGGGATGGAGTCGCTGATGACGGCCGACTACAGCCAGATCGAGATGCGCATCATGGCGCACCTGTCCGAGGACGCGCTGCTCATCGAGGCCTTCCGGTCCGGCAGCGACTTCCACTCGATCACCGCGTCGCGGGTCTTCGACACCCCGGCCGACCAGGTCACGATCGAGCAGCGCGCCAAGATCAAGGCGATGAACTACGGCCTGGCCTACGGCCTGTCGGCCTTCGGGCTCAGCCAGCAGCTCGGCATCGAGCCGAGCGAGGCACGCGGGTTGATGGACGACTACTTCGAGACCTTCGGCGGCATCCGCGACTACCTGCAGAGCGTCGTGGTCCAGGCGCGCAAGGACGACTACACCGAGACCATCATGGGACGGCGCCGCTACCTGCCCGACCTCAACAGCGACAACCGGCAGCGCCGCGAGATGGCCGAGCGGATGGCGCTCAACGCGCCGATCCAGGGCTCGGCCGCCGACCTCATCAAGGTGGCGATGCTGCGCACCCAGGAGGCCCTCGACGCCGGTGCGCTGCGGTCGCGGATGCTGCTCCAGGTCCACGACGAGCTCGTCTTCGAGGTCGCCCCCGGCGAGGCCGAGGCCCTCGAGCAGCTGGTCCGCGAGCAGATGGCCGGCGCGGCCGACCTCACCGTGCCGCTCGACGTCTCCGTCGGCACCGGCCGCAGCTGGCACGACGCCGCACACTGACGCGAGACCCAGGAGCGAAGCGACTGGGTGCTCGCGTCGATGGTGGTCGAGCATCCAGGTCGCCGACCGAGCCTGCGAGGTCGCGAGGCGGTGTCGAGACCCCCGCAGCCGACATGCCTGACCCACCTCGTCCCTGGCAGCGATGGCCCGGTCGAGCGGTGGCGGCGGTGGTCTCGAGGCTCGTCGCCAGGGCTCCTCGCACCTCGACCAGCGAGGAGTCAGACGTCGGCGACGAGGGGGGCGACCTCGGTGCCGAGCAGCTCGATGCCGCGCAGCAGGTCGGCGTGGGCCAGGCGGGGGTTGGTCATCTGCAGCGACAGCCGGTCGACGCCGCCGAGCTGGTCCGACACGCGCCGCATCTTGTCGGCGACGGTCTGCGGGTCGCCCAGGAAGAACGCGCCGTCGGGTCCCGAGGTCGCGTCGAACTGGGCCCGCGTCGGTTGCGGGAAGCCGCGCTCGCGCGAGACCTGGGTGAACATCTGGTGCCAGCCGGGGTAGATCGTGTCGGCCGCGGCCCGCAGGGTGTCGGCCACGAACCCGAAGACGTGCAGGCCGACCTTGAGCTGCTCGGGCGGGTGGCCGGCGTGGGCGCCCGCGCGGCGGTAGAGGTCGACGTGGGGAGCGAACTGCTGGGGCTCGCCGCCGATGATCGCGATCATCAGCGGAAGGCCGAGCAGCCCGGCGCGGGCGAACGACTCGGGGGTGCCGCCGACACCCACCCAGACCGGCAGCGGGTCCTGGAACGGGCGGGGGTAGACCGTCTGCTCGACGAGCGCGGGCCGGTGCCGGCCCGACCAGGTGATCGGTCCGCCGTCGCGGATCTGCAGCAGCAGCTCGAGCTTCTCGCTGAACAGCGAGTCGTAGTCGGCCAGGTCGAGGCCGAAGAGCGGGAACGCCTCGGTGAACGAGCCTCGGCCCACCACCAGGTCGATGCGTCCCTTGGCGATCAGGTCGAGGGTGGCGAACTGCTGGAACACCCGCACCGGGTCGTCGGCGCTGAGGACCTTGACCGCACTGCCCAGCCGGATCCGCTCGGTGCGGGCCGCCGCGGCCGCGAGGATGATCTGGGGTGCGGAGTCGTAGTACTCGCTGCGGTGGTGCTCGCCGATCCCGAACGAGTAGAGCCCGACCCGGTCGGCGAGGGTGATCTCCTCCAGCAGGTGCTCCAGGCGCTCGGCCGGACCGATCACCCGCTCGTCGCTCGGGTCGGTCACGGTCGAGACGAAGCTGTCGACGCCGACGTGCATCAGGGGTCCTCCTGGGTCCGGGACCTCGATTCAACAGGACCGGCGGTCAGCGGGTCCCAGCGCCGTCCGGGGCGCGGCGCAGGGCGGGCACGAGCAGCACGACGAGCAGGACGGTGTCGATGCTGATGACGACGGCCAGAAGCGATCCGACGGTGTCGGCGAGGGTGGCGGCCAGGGTGGTGATCAGGGCGAGGGCGAGCCAGGGCAGGGCGACGAGGCGGCCGTTCTCCTGGGCGAGCAGGGCGTAGACCAGGAGCTGGATCATCGACAGCAGGGTGCCGAGCACGGCGAAGAGCCAGAGCTGGTCCTGGACGTCGGTGTAGTCGTTGCCGCCGATGAAGACCAGGGCCACGTGCGAGAGCAGGTAGGACGCGGCGATGCCGACGACGCCGAGGACCCCGACGATGGCGAGGCTGAGTCGCAGCGCGCGTCGTCGGGCGGTGTGGTCGGCCATGTCGGGGAAGGCCAGGACGACGACGAACTGGGGCAGGAACAGCATGGCCTTGGTGAGGATGAGGCCACCGGCGTAGAGGCCGGAGTCGTGGTCGGGCAGCACGTTGCGGGCCACGATGATGTCGATGTTGGACATGGCGAAGAAGGCCAGGAGTGCCTGGGAGTTGCGGACCGACTCGCGGACCAGGGCACGGCTGCCGTGGTCGGCCCCGCTGAGGTCGGGGTGGTGCGGGTGGTCGTGGTGCAGGTCGCCGCGCTCGCGGAGTGCCCACCAGCCGACCAGGACGGGTGCGGTGGCGCCGACGAGGACGCCGAGGGTGGCGGTGAGCTCCTCGGGGCGCCACAGGATCAGGGCGGTGCCGACGACCAGGCGTGGCACCCCGGCGGCGGTGTAGAGCACCGCCAGGGGCCGCCAGCGGCGTTCGCCCTGCAGGATGCCGGCCTGGCCGCCCATGACGGTGAGGGGGACGGCGGTCAGGCCGATGAGGGCGGCGGTCAGCAGGCTGTCGAGCCGTAGGGCGGTGTTGATCAGCGGCGCGGCGAGGACGAGCAGGGCGCCGAGGGTGAGGGCGGCGCGGAGCGTGACGTGGCGGATGCCGGCCTCGATCTGGTGGACGTCCCCGGGCGTCGAGGCGATGCGGCGCGCGGCGGTGGCCTGCAGGGCCAGCGAGGCGACCGACACGACGATCAGCACGTTCATCACGGCGGCGAAGGCGCCGTAGGCCTGGGGGCCGAGAGCGCGGGCGGCGATGATGGTGAAGCCGTAGGTGGCGATGTTCATGACGCCGATCGCGACGGCGATCACGCTGCCGTGCGCGGCCTTGGTGGTGGGTGCCGGGTCGACGCCGGGGGGTGGGAGCGGCTCGGACACGAGAGTGGAGTGTTCCACAGCACCCGTCACCGACGCCCGGCACCGGCGCTGGCGGCGAGCGTTAGCCTGGGGTCGCGAGTGTGGGCTGCCACACCAGGGCGAGGTGCGACGGCACGCGGGAGGTGTGGGGTGGGTGGTCGGCGCGCCACGGCGACCCCGCAGCAGGCCCCACACCAGGCCCCGCAGCAGGCCCCGCGCGGGTCTCGCGGCGCCGCGGGCGCCGCGGCCGGGCTCTACCTGCTCTTCGTGCTGATGTCGCTGCTGCAGTCGCCGGGCACCACGACCTACGACACCCGCGCCGAGCTCACCCAGCGCCCGGCCGACTTCCTGGCCAGCGCGTTCACGCTGTGGCACCCGGAGTCCAACTTCGGCGAGTTCCAGAACCAGGCCTACGGCTACCTGTTCCCGCAGGGCAGCTGGTTCGTGCTGGGCGACCTGGTCGGGCTCCCCGACTGGGTGAGCCAGCGGCTCTGGTCGGCGCTCGTGCTCGTCGTCGCCGTCGAGGGCGCGCGACGGGTCGCCGGCGCGGTCGGCCTGGCGCCGGCGTACGCGCTGCTGGCCGGGGTCGTCTACGGCTTCGCGCCGCGCCTGCTCGGCACCGTCTCGGTGATCACCGGCGAGACCCTGCCCGGTGCGGTGATGCCGTGGGTCGTGCTGCCCGTGGTGCTGGCGCTGGGCGGGCGGATGGTGCCGTGGCGGGCGGCGCTGCTCAGCGGCGCGGCCGTGGTCTGCATGGGCGGGGTCAACGCGGTCGAGAACGCAGGGTCGTTGCCGCTGGCTGCGATCCTGGTCGGCTGGGGCGCCTGGCGCCACCTGGTGTCGTGGCGCTTCGCGGCCGGCTGGGCCGCTGCGGTCGGGGTCGCGTCGACCTGGTGGGCGCTGCCGCTGCTGGTGCTGGCGGGCTACTCCCCGCCGTTCTACGAGTACGTCGAGAGCGCGGCCGACACGACCGCGCTCGTCGGGTGGTCCGAGGCCTCGCGCGGCGCGTCGCACTGGGTGGCCTACCTCGTCGTGGGCGGCCAGCAGTGGTGGCCCGCGGCCAACGACCTGGTCTCCGAGCCCCAGCTGGTGCTCGTGTCGGCCCTCGTCGCCGGGATCGGCGTCGTGGGGCTGGCGCACCTGCGGCACGTGCTGCGCGGGCCGCTGGTCCTGGCCGTGCTGGTCGGGCTCGGGTCCCTGACCATCGCCCACGGCGGGTGGGAGGGCAGCCCCGTCGCCGGGTCGGTCCGCGCGCTGCTCGACGGCCCGCTGCAGATCTTCCGCAACGTCCACAAGATCGACCCGACGGTACGGCTGCCCCTGGCGATCGGCTTCGGCCACGCCGTCGCGCTCGCCGTGGCGGCGCTGCTGGCCCGGCGCCCGTCGTGGACCCCCAGCACCCCGCTGCTGGTCATGGTGCCCCTCGCCGTGGTGCTCACCCTTGGGCAGCCCTACCTCGTCAACAACGCCCGCACCCCGGGGTGGGACGAGGTCGCCGACCCCTGGGTGCAGGCCCGCGACTACCTCGCCGCGCACCAGGACGGCCGCACCACCCTGGTGCTGCCGGGCTCGGGCTTCGCGGAGCAGACCTGGGGGTGGACCCTCGACGAGCCCCTGCTCGTGCTCGGCGGTGCCGACCTGGTGACCCGCAGCCAGGTCCCGATCGTGCCCGGACAGTCGCTGCGGTTCCTGGCCGCGCTCGACCAGCTGGCCTCGACGGGCCGCGCGTCCAACGGCCTGGGCGAGCAGCTGGCCCGCGCCGGGATCGGCCACGTCGTCGTACGTCGCGACCTCGACCGCACCACCACGGGCTCGCCCCACCCGGCCGGGGCGACGGTCTCCCTGGCCACCGCCGGCCTGTCGCCGGTCGCGTCGTGGGGCGACGACCGCGAGGGCGGGCCGGAGGTCGCGGTCTACGAGGTCGGGGAAGCCCTGCCGACCCTGCGGGCCACGCCGGTCGACGAGGTCGTGACGGTGCGCGGCGCCCCCGAGAGCGTGCTCGCCCTGCAGGACGAGGGGTTGGCCGACGGCACCCGCGCGACGGTGCTCGAGGGGGAGCCCGGCTGGGACGCCCCCGCCGACGTCGTGACCGACGGCGACCAGCGCCGCGAGCGTGCGTTCGGGTCCGGCGACGAGTCGGTCTCCGCCGTCCTCGGGGCCGACGACGACTGGCGCGTGGAGCGCTCGGTCCACGACTACCCGACCGTCTCCGGCGCCACCCAGGTCACCGCCCGTTACGACGGGCTCGCGGGCCTGACCGCGTCGTCGTCGCAGGCCTACGCCGACAACTTCGGCCCGGTGGTGCTGCAGGCGGCCCCCTACTTCGCCGTCGACGGCGACCCCCGCACCCGCTGGGTCACCTCGTCGTCGACCGACCCGCGCGACCAGTGGCTGCGCCTCGCGCTCGCCCGCCCCCGCCCGGTGCGTCAGGTGACGGTGCTGCCGGTCGCCGACGACGCCGCGCTGCTGCCGATCCGCTCGCTCGAGGTCCGCGCCGGTGACCAGACCCGCACGGTCGAGACCAGCCCGTCGGGCGCGCCGGTCACGGCGCGGTTCGACGGCCGGCTCGTCGACGCCGTCGAGGTGCGCGTCGACGACGTCGGCACCGCCGGTGACCGGGGCCGGATCGGGCTGCGCGAGGTCACCGTCGACGGTCGCTCCGCGACGCGCACCCTGCTGGTCCCCGGCACGGTGGCCCCCGCCGGCTCCTGGGTCTTCACCACGACGGCCGAGCGCCGGGCCTGCGTCGCGGCCACGCAGGGCGACGTGGCCGGGGCCCTGCCCGACTGCGACGTGTCGCGCATCCGGGGCAACGAGGAGCCCGACGGGCTCGACCGCACCTTCACCACCACCGGCACCGGCACGTGGTCGCTGCGCGGCCAGGTGATCGCGCGCAGCACCCGCGAGACCGGTCGGTTGCTCGAGCCCCTCACCACCCGCCAGGTCGGTGCGACGTCGGTCTACGGCGCCGACCCGCGCGTCGCGACCCGCTTCGTCTACGACGGCAACCCCGACACCGGGTGGGTCTCGGCCGACGAGGACCGCAGCCCCACGCTCTTCGTCCGCTTCGCCAAGCGGCGCACGGTCTCGGGGTTGCAGGTCGAGCCGGGACCCGGGGCGCCCTCGTCGGCCGTGGTGCGCTCCGAGACCCAGGTGCGCGAGGTCGACCTGTCCGGCGCCGGCGACCGTGGCGCGATGGTGCGCTTCCCGGCGCTGAGCGGGCGGCGCTTCGAGGTCACCTTCGTCAAGGCCGACGGGTCGCCCCGGGTCGCGGTGCGCGAGCTCTCCCTGCGAGGTGCCCCCCTGGCCCGTGCCTTCGACGCCGCGACCCCGACCGGCGCCGTGTGCGGGCTCGGTCCGCCCGTGGTCGTCGACGGCCGCCGGGTGCCGACCCGCGTGGTCGGCACCATGGCCGACGTCGTCCAGGGCAGTCCGCTGCGCCTCGAGGGCTGCGACGACCTGGTCCTGGCCGCCGGCGAGCACCGGCTCACGGTGCCGCCGACGGTGGAGTTCCAGGCCGTCGCGGTGGCCGGGCTCACGACCTCGCCGCCGCGGGCGCCGAGCGAGGCCCCGCGCGACCTCGACGTCACCCGCTGGTCCGCCAGCCGTCGTACCGTCGAGGTCGGAGGGGGAGCAGCGACGCTGCTCCACCTGCCCGAGAACTTCAACCCGGGCTGGGTCGCCGAGGCCGACGGTCGGCCGCTGCAGGCGCTGCGGGTCGACGGGTGGCAGCAGGGCTGGGTGCTGCCCGCGGGCGGGGCGACCACCGTCGAGCTCACCTACCGCCCCCAGGACGTCTACCGCGTGCTGCTCCCGCTGGGCCTCGGGGTGAGCGGCGCCCTGCTGCTGGCCGGGGTCGTGCTGCTGCTCCTCACCGCCCTGGCCGCCGTACGACGCCGCACGAGCCCCGACCTGAGCTGGCCACCGGCGCGGCACCGCCCCCTGCCGCGCTGGGGCTACCCGGCCCTCGCAGGGCTGGCGACGCTGCTGCTGGGCCCGGTGGCCGCCGTCGGCCTCGTGGCTTCCGCGGCCCTGCGCGCGCGCTTCACGCCCGTCGCCGTCGCGGCCGGTGCACTCGTGGTCGTCGCCGCCGGGATCGACGTGCTCGGCGGGGCCGCGTGGTGGTGGGCGTTCGGTGACGCGGCCGCCGCCCTCGGCGTCGGGCTGCTCGCCGGGCTCGCGCTCGTGCCCCCGCCGCCCTGGGCCGACGTCGCGACGCCGGCACCGGCCCCAGCCCCGGCCCACGCCCCGGGGGCCGCCTCGTGAGGCGGATGTGGGGCGGACGCCAGGGGGCGGCGGCGCTCGCGGTCGTGGTCGTCATGGTCGTGTGGCGCAGCGTGCTGATGGCCGGGTCCTACTTCAACCAGGACGACTACTTCTTCCACCACCGCGCCTTCGAGGTGCCTCTGAGCTTCGACTTCCTCTTCCTGACCCCCAACGCCGGTCACGTCAACCCGATGCAGCAGCTGACCTTCTGGCTGGTGGTCAACCTCGACCCCTTCGGCTGGCCGCTGGTCGCCACGATCGTCGTGGTGATGCAGACCCTGACGGTGGTGGTGCTGTGGCACGTGCTGACCCGCCTGCTGCCCGGGCGCAGGGTCCGCGTGCTCCTGCTCGCGGTGCTCGCGTGGTCGCCGCTGTCGCTGATGACCTCGCTGTGGTGGGCGGCCGCGGTGTGCCTGTGGCCGCACCTGTTCTTCTCGCTGCTGGGGGTGCTGTTCCTGACCCGGCAGCGCCAGGGGGTCGGCCGGGCCTGGGTCAACCACGCGGTCGTCGTCGGCTCGGTGGTGATGGGCCTGGCCTGGCACGAGCGGGCCATCCTCATCACGCCGGTGCTGCTCGCGACGGCCGTGCTCCTGGCCGACGAGGCCAGCGGCTGGCGTCGGGTCACCGCGGCCCTGCGGCGGTTCTGGCCGTTGTGGGTCGGCCTGGTCGTGCTCCTGGTCACCTACCTCGTGCTGCACCGCCAGGTCACCACCGTCGAGGGCGGCGACAACGACGTCGGCGCGTGGCTCGACATCTCCTGGGCCTTCGTCGGCAGCAACGTGCTGCCCGGCGTGTTCTCCGGTCCGTGGGCGGCGACCCTCAAGGGCGGCGCCGTCGACACCGACGGCTGGGTCGTCGCGGTCTCCCTGGTCCTCGCGGCCCTCACGGCGGGCCTGCTGCTGTGGCGCGGCGGCCCCGCCCGGCGCTGGGCGGTCGCGTTCTTCGTGGCCTACGTCCTGGCCGACCTCGCCCTGGTCCTCGCCGGGCGCAGCGGGTTCGGACGGGTCATCGGCCTCGACCCGCGCTACGCCTCCGACACCATCCACGCCGCCGTCCTCGCCGCGGCGTTCGCGCTGCGTGGCGCGCCCGAGCACTACGGGCTGCACCTGAGCCGCCCGGCCTGGGCCCGACGTCGTACGGCGGTGCTCGGCGTCCTGGGTGGTGCCTACCTGGTCGGGGCGGCGTTCGGCACCGCCGTGCTGGTGCCGCACTTCCAGAACCTCGAGGACCGTGCCTACGTCGACCACTTCCGGGCCGACCTCGCCGCCGACCCCCAGCAGGTGGTCGTCGACGCGCTCGTGCCCGCCGACATCGTCCTGCCGCTGGTCGGCGACGACTCACGCCTGTCGCGCGTCTTCGCCCCGCTGCCCGAGGACCCGGTCTTCGACGAGCCCTCACCGCGGATGCGGATGGTCGACCGCACCGGCCACCTGGTGCCCGTCCGGCTCGCCGGGTCGATCCCGATGCGCCCCGGGCCCGTCGACCGGTGCGGCTGGCCCGTCGACTCCACGACCACCGACGTGCCACTCGCCGTCGGCATCCGCGGCCGGTTGGTCGCGCACCTGGGCTACTTCACCGACACCGAGGCCGTCGTCGAGGTCGCCGCAGGCTCGTGGAGCGACCGCTTCCTGGCCCGGACCGGACCCAACGAGATCTGGTTCGTGCTGCCCGACGAGGGGCGGGAGGTCGAGTCGGTGTCCTTGCGGGTCGACGGCGCCTCGACCGTCTGCGTGGCCTCCCTCGAGGTCGGGCTGCCGGAGCTCCCGTGAGGTCGACCCGTCTCGACCTCGCCGTCTCGGGCCTGGTGGCGTTCGTCGTCCTCGGGCCGCTGCTCGTGGGTCCCGGCTACTGGCTGTTCGGCGACATGGTCTTCGTGCCTCGTCAGCCCTGGAAGGACGCCTGGCTCGGTCTCGACGGGTCCCTGCCCCGGGCGGTGCCGATGGACGCGATCGTCTCGGTGCTCACCCATCTCGTGCCCGGGTCGTGGGTGCAGAAGACCTTCCTGGTCACGGCCTTCGTGCTCGGCGGGCTCGGCGCCGCCCGCCTGGTGCGCCCGTACGCCGGGCTCGCCGCGGCCCGCGCGGCCGCGACCGTGCTCTACCTGTGGAACCCCTGGGTCCACGAGCGGCTGCTGCTCGGGCAGTGGGCGATCCTGGCCGGCTACCTCGCGCTGCCCTGGGTCGCGCTCGCCGCCCGCCGGCTGCGCCGCGACCTGCGTGCCGGGTGGGCGCCCGCCGCGGTGGCGTTGGCGGTCTCGGCGGTGTGCAGCCCGTCGTCGGGCGTGATGGCGGTGGTGGTGCTGGTGGTGCTGGGCGTCCGGTGGCGCGACCCGCGGTCCTGGGCCGTCGTGGTCGCCCTGGGCGTCGTGGCCAACCTGACCTGGCTGCTGCCGTCGCTGACTGCCGACGCAGCTGCGGTCACCACCGACGGCGTCTTCGACCTGTTCGCCGCACGCGCCGAGTCCGCGGCCGGCGTGCTGGCGAGCCTGCTCTCGCTCGGCGGCACCTGGAAGACCTCGATCCTCGCGCCCGAACGCACCAGCGCCGTCGTCGTGCTGCTCTCCTGCCTGCTCGCCGCGGCCGCCCTCGCCGGGCTGCGCCGCGCCCTGCGCCGCGGCTCCGACCCGAGCGAGGTACGCCGGCTGCTCGCGCTGGCCGGCGTCGCGCTCGTCGTCGCGGCGCTGCCGACCAGCCTGACCGGTGGCGCGGGCGCGGCGCTGCTCGAGCAGGTGGGCGACCGGGTCCCCGCGGCCGCGCTGCTGCGCGACTCGCAGCGCTTCCTGGCCCCCGCCGCCCTGGCCCTGGCGGTGGGCCTCGCCGCCGCGGTGACCTGGGTCCGCGAGCAGGTGGCCCCCGGACGCGAGGCGTGGTGGGCGGTGGTCGGGCTGGCCGTCGTCGCGCCGGTGGTCCTGCTGCCGAGCCTGGCGTGGGGCGGCGGCGAGCTCGCCCGCTCCTCCTACCCTCGCGACTGGGCCGCCGTGGCCGACCTCGTCGGGGACCCGACCGGCCCGGGGGACGCCGCGACCGTCGTGCTGCCTTGGCAGGGCAGCTACCGACGCTTCGCCTTCAACGACGGTCGCGCCGTGCTCGACCCTGCGCCGCGGCTGCTGCCGGGCGAGGTGCTGGTCGACGACCGCACCCTCGTCGACGGTCGCGAGGTGCCCTCCGAGGACCCCCGCGTCACCGCGGTCACCGGTGCCCTGGCCGCCGGGTCCCCGACCGAGGTGAGCAGCGCCTTGCGCGACCTCGGGGTGCGCTGGGTGCTCGTGGAGCCCGGCGCCGACCGGGCCGCAGCCGCCCTGCCGGCCGGTGGGACGGCGTACGACGGGGACACGCTGCTGCTGCTCGACCTCGCGGCCCCGGCGACAGGGTCCAAGGACCCGGCGCAGGTCCGAACGGACGGGCCGAGTAGTCACGATGACCATGCGGGCCTGGTCATTGTGGGTCATGGATGTGTGTTCGTGTTGCTCCTGTGTGGTCTCATGCGCATACTGCACTCGGGAGTAACCACCATCACATCTTCGCGACGGTGGCCGCTCAAGTCTTTGGGAGGGGACTGAGCATGAACATGATCATTTCGGCCGTCGTCGGAGTCGCCCTGGCGACCGCAGCCATGGTCGGCGGCGTCAAGGCCGCCCAGGGGGACCAGCAGAAGGTCTCCAGCGAGCAGCTGGCTCAGTACTCCAGCGAGTGACGCCGGTGCGTGCCTGACGCCCGACCGCCAGCACACGAGAGTCGTGCGCACCGGTCGTCGGCCTACAGGCACGCCGTCACCTGCTGGCGGGTCCCCCGGGAGGGAGGGACCCGATGCTGCTCACGGCTTGGGAGGGCCCGCATGCTGCACATCGTCATACCGGCGTACAACGAGGAGCTCCGGCTGCCGCGCACCCTGCGCGAGCTGCGGCGCTTCGTGCGCGAGCACGCGTCGGTGCTCCAACCGGTCGAGGTCGTCGTCGTCGACAACCTCAGCACCGACGCGACCGCTGCGGTCGCGCTCGAGGCCAGCACCGACGCGGTGCCCGTGCGCGTCGTCACGTGCGCCGTGCGCGGCAAGGGTGCCGCGGTCGCGGCCGGGGTCGCGGCGACGGGGGCGACCTCGTCCGACGTCGTGGTCTTCATGGACGCCGACGGCGCCACCCACCTCGACGCGCTGCTCGAGTCCTGGCGGCTGCTGGCGCTCGGCGCCGACGTCGCCATCGGCTCGCGGGCCGCCGAGGGCTCCGACACCGCCGTGCGCCACAGTCGGCTGCGCGAGGCCGGCGCCCTGCGCTACCGCGCGCTGACCGCCAAGGTCGTGCCCGGCATCCGCGACACCCAGTGCGGCTTCAAGGCCCTGCGCGGCGACCTCGCCGTCACGGTCTTCGCCGCGCTGCGCACCACCGGGTTCTCCTTCGACGTCGAGCTGCTCGCGCGCCTGCAGCGCGGCGGCGCGGTCATCGAGGAGTTCCCCGTGCAGTGGGCCGACGTGCCCGGCTCGACGTTCGCGCCGCTGCGCCACGGCGCCGGCTCGTTCCTCAACCTCGCGGTCATCGCGTGGCTGCTGCGTGCGGCCCCGGCCGGACCCGCCACCGCGGTGCCGGCCCTGCCGCTGGCCCCGGCCCCCGCTCTCCTGGTCGCGGTCGAGGCCTGAGATGCCGTCGACCGCCTCCGCCCCCTCGAGACTCGCCGGTGCGCGCGTCGTGGTCGTCAACTGGCGCGACCTCGACCACTCGCTCGCCGGCGGTTCCGAGCACTACGCCTGGGAGCTGGCCACCGGCCTGCGCCGGGCGGGGGCGCAGGTCACGTTCGTCACCGCCCGCGAGCGCGGCGCGGCCCGGCGCACGGTGCGCGACGGCATCGACGTACGCCGCGGCGGCGGCACCTTCGGCTTCTACGCCTACGCCGCCTGGTCGTTGCTGCGGCGCCGCCGCACCGTCGACGTCGTGATCGACCCGTCGTGCGGCATCCCCACGTTCTCGCCGCTGTTCGTGCGTCGTGCGACCCCGGTGGTGATGGTGATGCACCACGTCCACCAGGAGCAGTTCGCGACCTACTTCCTCGGTCCGGTCGCCCGGTTCGGGCAGTGGCTCGAGAAGGTCGCGATGCCGCGGGTCTACCGCCGGGCCCGGGTGGTCGCGGTGTCCGACTCCACGCGCGTCGAGATGGTCCGCGCCCTGGGGTGGACGACCCCGGTCGGGCTGCTCGAGAACGGCGCCACGGTGCCCGCGCCCGACCACACAGGCCATCTCGCCGCCGACGTCGACCGGATGGTGGTCCTGGGCCGCCTCGTGCCCCACAAGCGCGTCGACCTGGTGCTGCGCACGCTGCACGCCCTGCGCGAGGAGCGCCCCGGTCTCCACCTCGACGTCTGCGGCAAGGGCCCCGAGCTCGACCGCCTGCGCGCGCTGGCCACCGAGCTCGACCTCGACGACCGCGTCACCTTCCACGGCTTCGTGACCGAGGAGACCAAGCGGGCCGTGCTCCGCCGCGCCGCGCTGCACGTCTGCGCCTCCGACAGCGAGGGCTGGGGCCAGGTGGTCATCGAGGCCGCCGGTCACGGGGTCACGACGGTGGCGCGTGACGTCCCCGGGCTGCGCGACTCGGTCCGCCCCGGTGTGACCGGCACCCTCGTGCCCGACGACGCCGACCCCGACGTCGTGGGCCGGCGCCTCACCGACGCCGTCCGCACGGCCCTCACCGACCTCGACGACCCCGACCATCGCGGCCGCACCCACCGCGCCTGCCAGGAGTGGGCCGCCCACTTCAGCTGGGAGCGGATGCACCGCGAGGGCGTCGACCTCGTCGCCGCCGAGCTCGGTCGGCACCCCACCCCCGTTCCCCTTTCCCCTGCTCCCACCACCGCAGCGTCGGTCCTCGTCGCTGCACCCACTGAGAGGTACTGACATGCGTCGCATCGCCAGCTCCGGCCTGATCGGCCTCGGCGCGTTCTTGATCGTGGCCGCGGCCCTGATGAAGTTCTACGCCTACCCGGCCCTCGCGAAGGTCCCGACCAACTACGAGTCGACCACCATGCTCGAGGCCAAGGACGCCGAGATCTTCGACGCCACGACCCTCGCCCCGCTCACCACCGACCTGACCGTCGAGTCCTTCACGATCGCCGACAGCAGCGTCGACGCCCCCGACGGCGTGGCCGTCTGGGTCAACCGGTCCTCGATCACCCGGGACGACGTCCCCGGGGCCACGTGCGAGGGCAGCACCAAGCCGGGCTGCTTCCAGCAGACCTCCGAGCGCGGCGCGTTCGACGAGGTCTCGGGTGCCGCGATCGGGTGCGAGGTGTGCGCGAGCTCGATCGACGTGTCCGACTCCACCACCGGCGACGTCACCTCCGACCCGGTCGAGCGCTCGGGCCAGTGGCTGAAGTTCCCCTTCGACACCCAGAAGAAGGACTACCTGCAGTGGGACGGCAACATCGAGAAGGCCACGCCCGCCGTCTACTCCGGCACCGAGAAGATCGACGGCCTCGAGGTCTACAAGTTCGTGCAGACCATCCCCGAGACGCTGCTCGACGGCACCCGTGAGCTGCCCGGCAAGGTCTTCGGCCTGACCGACCCCACCGTCGACGCCAGCACCTACTACACGATGACGCGCACCTTCTACATCGACCCGGCCACCGGTGCCCCGGTCAACCGCGTCGAGGACCGCACCCAGGAGTTCGAGTACGACGGCACCCGGGTCACCGCCTTCACCGGCACCGTCCAGTACACCGCGGCGCAGGTCAAGGACTCCGTCGACACGGCCAAGTCCAAGGGCATGGTGCTGGGCGGGATGCAGCTGCTGTTCCCGCTGATCGCGCTGGTCCTCGGGCTGCTTGCCATCGCCGGTGGGGTGCTGCTCGGCCGCGGCGACCGCGGCGACGGCTCGGCCACCCCGGCCGACCGGCGTCACCTGGTCAACGCCTGACCGTCCCCGCACGGGACACCTGGGTACCTCCCCGCGGCGGCCCTGGACCTCACGGTCCGGGGCCGTCGTGGTGTCGGTTCGTCGTACGACCACCGTGGGTGCGGGTCGTCGTACGGTCAGGCCAGCGCGTCGACGACGCGGTCGAGCAGCCGGGCCAGGTCGTCGTGGCCCCAGGACCGCGCTCGTGCCCGCAGCGTGAGCGTCGTGGCGTCACCCAGGGTCGAGGCCCCCAGCGACAACCCGCTCCCGCCCGCGGTGACCGGGTGGAAGGCCAGGGACGTGACCCCGGGAGCCGTGACCGTGCCGAGGTGGCTGACCAGCAGGGTGGAGCCGAGGCGGGGCGCGAGCACCCGCAGCCCGAGCCGGACCGCGGCGCCGCCCGTCCCGCCGGCGGCGGGCGCCGCCTGGGTCGGGGCCGTGCGCACGAGAGCGGTGATCTCGTCAGGCGTGAGCCGCTCGGCGCCGCGCAGCCGCAGCAGGGCGCTGCGGTCGGCGATCCGCTCGTGGTCGACGTCGCGGGCGACCCCGACGGCCACGGCGACCCGCCGCGTGGCGCCCACCCCGGCCAGGGCCCGCACCGACGCGGCGATCAGGTGGGCCGTGCGGGGCGACCCGGCCACGGTGGTCTCGACGTAGGTGTCGTGGTCGGCGTGGACGTCGCCGCCGGTGCCGCGCACCCGGGCGGGCGGGGCGAGCGCGACCTCGCCGAGGCGTCGTACGACGGTGCGGGCCGGGCCCGCGGCGTCGGGGCGGTCACCGACCCCGCGCGCGGAGGAGGTGGCCGGCGACCCGGTCAGCGCCGCCAGCACCGAGAGCAGGCCGAGCCCGTCGACGGCCGCGTGGTCGGCCGTGACGACGAGCCGCGGGCCGGCCACGCCCACCGCGACGACCGGGGCCCTCAGCCCGCCCAGGTGTCGTCGCAGCGCTGCGAGGTCGGCGTCGACGAGGACCAGGCCGTCGCCGGGCCAGCCCTGGGCGGCGTGGAGCGAGGTGAGCGCGGCACGCAGGCCCGCGGGGTCAGGGGCGTGCTCGAGCCCGGCCGTGAGCAGGATCCGCCACGCGATCGACGGGTCGGCGTTCACGGCTTGACGGCGCGGGCGACCAGCGAGACCCCGGGGAGCCGGTCGAGCGGCAGCACCCGCTCGGTCATGACGGCGGCGCGCAGCCCGGCGTTGAGCAGCGGGTGCACCTCCTCCATCTCGCTCTCGCTGGTGACCTTTCGTCGGCGGCGCATCCGCACGACGGGACGCAGCAGGACGTTCCAGGAGCGGACGTCGACGACCTCGAGACCGGCGCCCTCCATGACCGCGACCAGTGAGTCGCGCTCGTAGCGGCGCACGTGGCCCAGGGCCACGTCGTGGCCGCTCCACAGCGCCATGCTGCACGGCACGGCGACGAGCGCCCGGCCGCCGGGGCGCAGCACCCGGAAGGTCTCGGCCGCGACCGCCTCGTGGTCGTCGATGTGCTCCCACATGTCGGTCGACATGACCAGGTCCATCGCGTCGCTGCGCACCGGCAGTCGCCGGGCGTCGCCGCGGACGACGGCCAGGCCGCGCGAGCGGGCCAGGCCGGCCGCTGCGGGGGAGTACTCGAGTCCGGTCACCGACCAGCCGAGGTCGCGCAGCACGCCGGTGTTGCCACCGCCGCCGCAGCCCACGTCGAGCGCCCGGCCCGGGGTCAGCGGCGAGACGAGGCGTCGCACGAGCGCGCGGCGCTCGGCGTACCACCAGTGACGCTGCTCGAGCGCGGCCGACTTGCGGATCTCGTCCTCGTCCACGCGCCGACCCTAGGCCGTCGGACGGTCGGCGGCGAAGATCGCGGTGCCCGGGGTCCACCGGCCGCGCTCGGCCGACCACCCGCCCCACACCCGGTCGTGGCCCTCGGGCCACTCCGGCTCGAGCAGCGCCGAGATCACGAACCCCGCGCCGGCCAGCAGCCCGACCCAGTCGCCGAGCGTGCGATGGTGCTCGACGTAGGTGACGCGGCCGGTGTCGTCGTCGACCTCGACGTAGGGGGTGCGGTCCCAGTAGGACTGGCTGGCGGTCAGCCCGGCCGGGCCCGGGTCGTCGGGGAACATCCACCGCGTGGGGTGGGTGATCGAGAACGCGAAGCGCCCGCCGGGTCGCAGCACCCGCGCGGCCTCGGCGACCGCCAGGTCGATGTCGTGGACGAACTGCAGGGCCCCGAAGCTGCAGAAGACCACGTCGAAGGAGCCGTCGGCGAAGGGCAGGTGCGTCGCGGTGCCGAGCACCGACGGCACGACCACCCCGGTCTCGTCGTCGATGCGGCGCGAGTGCTGCAGCTGGCGCCACGAGAGGTCGAGCCCCACGGCGCGTCCGCCCTGCGCACGCACCCAGCGCGAGCACTGACCGGCCCCGGAGCCGACCTCGAGCACGTCGCGGCCGGCCAGCGGCCCCAGCACCCCGGCCTCGGCCTCGGTCAGGCCCTCGGGGCCCCACACGAAGCCGACGTCGCCGAGGAACGCACCGTGGGTGGCCTGGTACTCGTCGGCGTAGGCGTCCCAGTCGGGGCCGTTGGCCCGGCGCGACGCGGCCTCGTCGACGACGCTGCGCTGCGAACGGACCGACGCCGGCAGCGGCGCGTGGTGACGGGAGTCGGGGGCGGTCGGGTCCGCGTCCTTCACGACAGCGCAGCGGTACGACGACGTCCGCCGGGGAGCCGGCCGACCAGGTCGCTCAGCGGCCCGACGGCGCGGTTGAGCCCGTCGGCGGCCGCGGACAGCTCGGGGATGAGCTCGCCGATGGCCTCGAGGCGGGGCTTGATGTGCTGCAGGGTCTCGCCCAGGGCCACGAGCTGGTCGAGGGTGCCGCCCTCGGCGACGAGCTTGTCGACGAAGCCGTCGCGCTCGAGGACGGTGTCGATGAGCCCGCCGCGCTCGGTGAGCCGGTCGACCGGCCCGCCCGGGGCCAGCAGCCGCTCGAGCACGCCCTCCTCGGCGACCAGCCGGTCCAGCGGTCCGTCGTCGGCCAGCAGCCGCTCGAGGGCGCCGTCGCGGGCGAGCAGCCGCACCAGCGGTCCGTCGTCGTCCATCAGCCCGTCCAGGACGCCGTCGCGCGCCAGCAGCCGACCCAGCGGGCGGTCGGGCGCGATCAGCTCGGTGAGGGTGTTGGCCAGGCGCATCGGCCCGCCGTCGTCGCGCACCAGCTCCATCAGCTGGGCCAGGTAGCCGCGCTCGCCGATCACCTGCAAGACCAGCTCGGCGTAGCCGTCGGGACGCCGGATCGGGCCGTCGGGCGCGGCGAGATGACCCACGGCGAGCGTCGCCCGGGTGGCGGCGACCGCGAGTCGCCAGGGCAGCGTCGCGGCCTCGGCGAGGGTCGTGGCCAGGGTCGGCGGGGCGGCACGGACGACGGTGGCGCGGGTCACCCCGTCACCGTAGCCGGGCCTAGGGTCGGGTCATGAGGTTTCGGCGATCGTGGTGGGCCGTGGGGGCGCTCGCCCTCGCCGGCGCCTCTGCCGGTTGTGGGGCCGACCGTGGTGCCGACCCCACGACGACCGCGGCCCCGACCTGCCCGTCGTACGCCGCCGTGACCCCGGGCGAGCAGCGCCACGACCGGTTCGTCGTGCTGCTGCAGCCCGGGTCGGCGCCGGCCGACGACGCCCGGGCCCGCGCCACGCTGCTCGCCGACGTGGGTGAGCAACTGTGCCTGACGTTGACCGAGGTGACGCCGGTGCTGGGCGACGCGCTCGTGGTCGGCACCGACCGGCCGCTCGGCGACCGGGCCGAGGCGGCGCTGGTCGCGGCCTTCGAGGCCCGAGACGGCGTCCGCCACGTCGAGCCCGACCGGGTGGTCGCGCCCGACGGTGGCGCCGGGGGCTCGACGTGAGCGAGGACATGGCGGGCGGCGTGACCGACTTCGCCTCGCTCGAGCCGCTGGAGGGCGGCTGGTCGGGGGAGACGTTCGTGGCCCGTGTCGGCGGGGGGTCCGGTGGCGGTGAGCGGCAGGTGGTGCGCATCTACGCCCGCGACCCCGCCCGCGCAGAGGTCGACGCGGCGCTGCTGCGCCTGGTGCGCGGCCTGGTGCCGGTCGCCGAGGTGCTCGACGTACGGCCCGCGACGGGGGAGATGCCGGCGCTGCTCGTCACCTCGTTCCTCCCGGGCGTGCGGGGCGACCTGCTCCTGCCCGACCTCGACGACGCCGCGCTGGCCACGGTCGGGCGCCACGTCGGTGACCTCGTGGCGACGCTCGGCGGCATGCCGGTGCTGCGTCCCGGCGAGCTCGCCGGGCCCGACCTGCAGGTGCGTCCCTGGGACGGGCCCGACGGGCTGCCGGGGTGGGTCGAGGCCCACCTGCCCGCCCTGGCCCACTGGACCGACGACGAGCGGGCGGGGTTGCGGGCGGTCGCCCACGACGCCCAGGAGCTGCTCGACACCGTCGACCGCAGCTGCCTGGTCCACAGCGACCTCAACCCCAAGAACCTGCTGCTCGACCCCGACACCCTCGAGGTCACCGGGCTGCTCGACTGGGAGTTCGCCCACGCCGGACACCCCTTCACCGACCTGGGCAACGTGCTGCGCTTCGAGCGCCGGCCGGCCTACCAGGACGCGGTGCTGGCGGCCTACCACCACCGCCGCGGTGTGCCGGCGCCTGAGGCGCTCGCCCTGGCCCGGGCCGCCGACCTGTGGGCGCTGGTCGACCTCGCGAGCCGGCGCGACGCGAACCCCGTGGCGGCGCGTGCCCACGACCTGCTGCGCGCGGTCGCGACCGGTTTCGACACCCCGCCACCCGGCGCGTAGACTCACAGACTGCGCCAGAGGTCTGCCGTCGTCCCGTACGGAGCGGATCTCGGCTCGCTATCAGGGCCCGGTCGTGACTCGTCGCGGCAGAGCCAGTCTCGTTCGCCGTGCAAGCGGTGCCGATCGGTAGTGAAACCGGGTCTCCGGCGCGTCCACACGACTTCTGTCCACCTTCGAGGAATCCATTCTCTTGACCACATTTGCTGCTCTTCCGGACTACGACGCGCCCCAGGTGGCGATCAACGACATCGGGTCCGAGGCGGACTTCCTGGCCGCCATCGACCTGACGATCAAGTACTTCAACGATGGCGACATCGTCGAGGGCACCATCGTCAAGGTCGACCGCGACGAGGTGCTGCTCGACATCGGCTACAAGACCGAGGGCGTCATCCCCTCGCGCGAGCTCTCGATCAAGCACGACGTCGACCCGTCCGAGGTCGTCTCGGTCGGCGACCAGGTCGAGGCCCTGGTCCTCCAGAAGGAGGACAAGGAAGGCCGCCTGATCCTGTCCAAGAAGCGCGCCCAGTACGAGCGCGCCTGGGGCACCATCGAGCAGGTCAAGGAGGAGGACGGCGTCGTCGAGGGCACCGTCATCGAGGTCGTCAAGGGCGGCCTCATCATCGACATCGGCCTGCGCGGCTTCCTGCCCGCCTCGCTGGTCGAGATGCGCCGCGTGCGCGACCTGCAGCCCTACGTGGGCCAGGTCCTCGAGGCCAAGATCATCGAGCTCGACAAGAACCGCAACAACGTGGTCCTGTCGCGCCGTGCGTGGCTCGAGCAGACCCAGTCCGAGGTCCGCCACGGCTTCCTCACCCAGCTGCAGAAGGGCCAGATCCGCAAGGGTGTCGTGTCCTCGATCGTCAACTTCGGTGCGTTCGTCGACCTCGGCGGCGTCGACGGTCTCGTCCACGTCTCCGAGCTGTCCTGGAAGCACATCGACCACCCGTCCGAGGTCGTCACCGTCGGCGACGAGGTCACCGTCGAGGTGCTCGACGTCGACATGGACCGCGAGCGCGTCTCGCTGTCGCTCAAGGCGACCCAGGAAGACCCGTGGCAGCACTTCGCCCGGACCCACCAGATCGGTCAGATCGTGCCGGGCAAGGTCACCAAGCTGGTGCCCTTCGGTTCGTTCGTCCGCGTCGAGGAGGGCATCGAGGGCCTGGTGCACATCTCCGAGCTGGCCGAGCGCCACGTGGAGATCCCCGAGCAGGTCGTCCAGGTCAACGACGACGTGATGGTCAAGATCATCGACATCGACCTCGAGCGTCGTCGGATCTCGCTGTCGCTCAAGCAGGCCAACGAGACCGCGACCGCGGCCGACGTCGAGGAGTTCGACCCCACGCTCTACGGCATGGCGGCGACCTACGACGAGCAGGGCAACTACGTCTACCCGGAGGGCTTCGACTCCGAGACCGGCGAGTGGCTCGAGGGCTTCGACGACCAGCGCGCCGTCTGGGAGGAGCAGTACGCCAAGGCGCACGCTCGCTGGGAGGCCCACGTCAAGCAGCAGGCCGAGGCCAAGGCGGCCGACGCCGAGGCCGGCGAGGCCACGTCGTACTCCTCCGGTGGCGACGTCGCCGAGGGTGAGGGCGACGGCGGTTCGCTCGCCTCCGACGAGGCGCTGCAGGCGCTGCGCGAGAAGCTCACCGGTGGCCAGGCCTGATCGCCTGACTCCCCGGTAGCGCCCAGCACCACCTGAGACGTACCGAAGGCCCGGCCCCCGTGAGGGGCCGGGCCTTCGGCGTGTGTGCGGCCTGAGGGTGGTGGGGGTGCGCCGGCGTTCAGGACGTGAGGCGGGCGCTGGGGGCCACGAAGTCGGGGTCGACGTCGTGCGAGCGGGGCGGGCGGCGGGGCCCGTCGTGGCGCAGCGAGTGCACGGTGGCGGCGACGGCCACCACCGCGACGAGGGTGAGGATCATCAGCAAGGTCATGTCTGTCATCGTGCGCCTGTGGCGATCCTGCCACGAGTGGCAGACATGACGTTGGTAGTCGATTTCCTGCCAGATTCGGGCTAGGGTCGGCGCGTGCAGACAGTCGCGGTGGTGGTGCAGGACGGGGCGGAGCCGTTCGGGCTCGGGGCGCTGGTCGAGGTGTGGGGCGAGGCCTACCACCCCGAGGACGACAACCCGGTCTTCGACTTCCGGATCTGCACCCCGCGGCCCGGGCGGGTCCGGGGCCGCTCCGACTACGACCTGGTCGTCGACCGCGGCCTGGAGGCGACCCAGGACGCCGACCTGGTGTGCATCGCCCCGCGCTACGACCTGCTCGACTTCGACGCCTCGGTGCTCGACGCGGTGCGCGCGGCCCACGAGCGGGGGGCGATCATCTACGCCGCCTGCAGCGCCGCCTTCACCCTCGGCGAGGCCGGCCTGCTCGACGGGCGCGAGTGCACCACCCACTGGCGCTTCACCGACCTGCTCGCCGCGCGCTACCCCCGCGCCCGGGTGCGCCCCGACGTGCTCTACTGCCACGACGGCACCGTCCTGACCGGCGCGGGCTCGGCCGCCGGCCTGGATGCCTCCCTGCACCTGATGCGCCAGACCTTCGGGGCCCGGGTGGCCGCCACGACCGCACGCCGCATCGTCGTGCCGCCCCACCGCGACGGGGGGCAGGCCCAGTTCATCGCCCGCCAGGTCGTCGACGTGCAGGCCGAGACCCTCGGGGCCGTGCTGACCTGGGCGTCGGAGAACCTCGCCGAGAACCTCGACGTCGAGACCCTCGCACGACAGGCCCACATGTCGCCGCGCACCTTCGCCCGACGCTTCCGCGACGAGACCGGCACGACCCCGCACTCGTGGGTCACCGCGCAGCGGCTCGCCCTGGCCGAGGAGATGCTCGAGCGCACCGACCACACCGTCGACCAGATCGCCGCCGCGGTCGGCTTCGGCAACGCAGCGACGCTGCGTCTGCACTTCACCCGGGTGCGCGGGGTCAGCCCGCAGGCCTACCGCCGCCAGTTCGCGTGCTGAGCCGGGGTGTTCGGCTGCGCGGCGTCGCCGAGGTTCCTAGGCTGAGGCGGTGACTCGGGCCGCACGTCTGCTGGTGGTGCTCGCGACCGTCCTGGCCCTCCTCGGCCTGCCGGTGGTGGGCGCCGGTGCGAGCCCGGCCACGCCGCCCACGGCCGGGGCGGACGCACCGCTGCGGGTGCTGGTGGTCGGCGACTCGGTCACCCAGGGGTCGGCCGGCGACTGGACCTGGCGCTACCGGCTATCGCAGCACCTCACCGCCGACGGCCGGGCCGTCGACCTCGTCGGCCCGCGCGACGACCTCTACGACAACGTGGCCGACGTCCAGGGCTCGACGGCGTACGCCGACCCGGCCTTCGACCGTGACCACGCCTCGCGCTGGGGAATGACCCTGGCGTTCATGGGCGACGACTGGCCGGTCGCAAAGCTGGTCGAGGACTACCGCCCCGACGTGGTCGTCGAGATGCTCGGGGTCAACGACCTCAACTTCTTGAACCACACCGCCGCCCGCGTGACCGACGACCTGCGCACCTTCGTCGCCGACGCCCGTTCGGTCGACCCCGCGGTCGACGTCGTCCTGGGTCACCTGACCCAGACCTGGTTCGACCAGGTGCCCGAGCTCAACGCAGACATCGACGCGCTCGCGACCGAGCTCGACACCACCGGGTCCCGGGTCGCCGTCGCGGCGACCGACGTCGGGTTCGAGCAACGCGTCGACACCTGGGACCCCGCGCACCCCAACGCCCGTGGCGAGGTGCGCATCGCCGCGGCCTTCGCCGACGCCCTGGCCGGCCTCGGGCTGGCCGAGCCATACCCCCGACCGCTGCCGGAGCCCGCCCCCGGCCCCGGGGCACCCTCGGTCGCGAGCGCGGCCGGTGACGGGGCGGTCCGGATCGCGTGGACCCGGGTGCCGGGCGCCACCGACGACGAGGCCCAGCTGCGCGACGTCACCACCGGCGGCCCGTGGGTCGTGGTGCCGCCCGAGGGCGGGACGACCGCGCGCGAGGTCACGGGGCTGGTCGACGGGCACACCTACGGCGCGCGGGTGCGGTCGCTCAAGGGCTGGGCGGCCGGCGACTGGTCGCCTGAGGTACGCCTGCGGCCGCTGCCGCCGCGCCCGGGGCCCGTCCGGCTGACCAGTGCCACCTCCCCGCGGCGCGACCGGGTCGAGGTCGTCGGAGCCGCGGTGGCCGGTGCGACGTCGTACCGCCTGCAGGTCGCCAGGGTGCGCTCCTGCGCCGCGCGCGAGGCCGCGGGCGCGCGTTACGCCACTCGCGGTGGTGCGGTGACCCGCCCGCGCGTGGTGCTGCAGACGTGGGCCGACGTCGTCCGCGTGCGGCTCGTGGCCAGCAACGTGGCCGGTGCCGGGGTGGCGGGCGGGTCGCGCTGCGTCCGGGTCCGTTAGTCCGCTGGGGCCCGCTCAATCTCCTCCGGGCTCGGACCTGCCCCTTCGTCGCAGCTGCGGCCGGAGGACCTTCCCGGTGAGGGTGCGGGGCAGCTCGTCGAGCAGCACCCACGTCTTGGGGCGCTTGGGCGGTGCGAGCCGCTCGCGCGCGTACGCCGCCAGCTCGTCGGCCGTCGCCGTGCCCACCACGGCCGCGCAGACGCGCTGGCCCCACTCGGGGTCGTCGACGCCGTAGACGGCGACGTCCTCGACCCCGGGGTGCTCGCCGAGCACCTGCTCGACCTCGAGCGGGTAGACGTTGACGCCGCCGCTGATCACCAGGTCCTCACGCCGACCGTCGAGGTAGAGGTAGCCGTCGGCGTCGAGCCGGCCGAGGTCGCCGACGGTGAACCGGTCGCCGCGCCAGGCGGCGGCGGTCTTGGCGGGGTCGCGGAAGTACTCGAAGCGCGCGTGCGGCGGCACCGAGCACCAGATCGTGCCGTCGTCGTCGACCGACAGCGTGCGCCCCGGTCTCGCCCGCCCGACGGTGCCCGGCCGCCCCAGCCACTCCTCGCTGCGGCAGGCGGTGAACTGGCCCTCGGTGGAGCCGTAGAACTCCCACGTCGAGCCGGCCGGGAACAGCGCGATGAGGCGCCGCTTGACCTCGGTGGGGCAGGGGGCGCCCGCGTGCGCGACCAGGCGGAACGACGACAGGTCGGGCACGCCGACGTCGTCCCAGTGGGCGAAGAGCCGCTGCAGGTGGGTCGGCACGCAGAACATCGTGGTGGGGTGCTCGCGCTCGATCGCCGCGGTGACGCCTGCCGGGTCGAACGGGCCGGGCAGCACCACGCGCCCGCCCGCGAGCGCCGTGCCCATCGCGAAGCGCAACGGCGCGGAGTGGTAGAGCGGGCTGAGCACGAGGTTGACGTCGTCGGCCGCGAACCCCCACAGGTCGCGTTCCTCGGCCACCAGCGCCTCGGCGTCGGCGGGCTCCAGCAGCCCGCTCCACACGCCCTTGGGGGTGCCGGTCGTGCCGCTGGTGCAGTGCATCGGCCGGGCCCGCGGGGTGCCGCGGTCGGCGGTGGTGACCTCGGCCAGTCCGGCGCCGTCGGTCACGACGACCCGCGGTGCTAGCGGGGTCAGGATGCGCTCGCGCTCGGCGGCGGTCAGTCGCGGGTCGAGCGGGATCGGCACGACGCCGCGCGCGAGCAGCGAGAGCACCGCGTCGAGATAGGCGGTCGACGGCGGCACCAGCAGGGCCACCCGGTCGCCCTCGACGAGCTCGTCCGGGTGGGTGGGGCTCACGTCAGGCCGAGGTCGACCGCGTGCTGGTCGACCACGGCGGCGAAGTGGGCCTCGGGGTCGAGCACGCCGCGGTGCATGTGGCCGAAGAGCTCGAGCGACACGTGCCCGAACAGCGCCGACCAGACCCCCAGCCCGCGCACGCCGTACGCCGGGCTCAGCGGCGGGTCGACGAAGGCCAGCACGGGGGCCAGGGCGGCCTTCTCGGCGGCCGGCACCCGGTCGGGGCCGCGGGGCCGGCGGCCGGACTGCTGGGCGTCGCCGAGCAGCGAGATCAGCACCAGCGGCACGCGCCGGGCCGGCCCGACGGTGTCCTGGGGTGCGGCGTAGCCGGGCACGGGGGAGCCGTAGGCCAGGGCGTACTGGTGCGGGTGGGCGATCGCCCAGGACCGCAGGGCGCGGGCGATCGCCCGCAGGCGGCCCCGCAGGTCGCCGCGCCGGACGCCGGCGTCGGCGGCCTCGACGGCGGCACCGAGGTCGTCGTAGGCCTCCACGAGCAGTGCGGTCAGCAGGGCGTCACGGCTCGGGAAGTAGCGGTAGACGGCCGAGGACGCCATGCCGAGGTCGCGCGCGATCGCTCGGACCGACAGGGCGGCGGGGCCGACCTCGGCCAGCTGGGTCGAGGCGTTGTCGAGGATCGCGCGGGTCAGCTCGGCACGCGCCGTCGCGCGGGCGGTGCTCGGTGCGGTGGGCATGTCCCCATCCTGCCCCGCGGCGAGAGCGCCGGCAACAAACGAGAGCACTGCTCTTGTTCTTTTCGCAGACGCGTGTCATCCTCGGAGAAACGAGAGCACTGCTCTCCCAATCCTGAGGAGCAACGATGAGCAAGCACGTGGTGGTCGGGTCCGGTCCGGTGGGGACGGCGACGGCGCGAGAGCTGGTGGCCCGGGGACACGACGAGGTGGTCCTGGTCAACCGGTCGGGCGGCGGCGAGCCGATCGACGGCGTACGACGCGTGGGTGTCGACGTCACCGACGTCGAGGCGCTGGTGTCGCTCACGCAGGGCGCCGACGCGCTCTACAACTGCGTCAACCCGCCGTCGTACGACGTGTGGCCGACCTGGTGGCCGCCGGTGGCGCAGGCCTTCCTCGTCACGGCCGAGCGCACCGGCGCTGTGCTGGCGACGGCGTCGTGCCTCTACGCCTACGGGCCGACCGACGCCCCGATGGTCGAGGGACAGGTCGACGCGGCCCAGGGCACCAAGGGCCGCCTGCGCGCGACCATGTGGGCCGAGGCCCGTGCCGCCCACGAGGCCGGGACCCTGCGGGCCGTCGAGGTCCGTGGGTCGGACTACCTGGGGCCCGAGGTCACCAACGCGCACGTGCCGGTCGTCGCACCCAGGGCCCTCAAGGGCTCGAGGGTGCGCGTCTTCGGGTCCGCCGACCTGCCGCACTCGTTCACCGACGTGCGTGACATGGCGCGCACCCTCGTGGCGGTCGCCGCGCGTCCCGACACCCACGGCCGCGTCTGGCACGCGCCGACCAACCCCGCCCGCACCCAGGCCGAGACCGTCGCCGACGTGTGCCGCGCCGCCGGCCGCGAGCCCGTCGCGGTGGGCACCTGGCCGTCGGCGATGCTGACCCTCGGCGGCGTCGTCATGCCCTTCCTGAGGGAGATGCGCGAGACCGTCTACCAGTTCCAGCGCCCCTACGTGCTCGACTCGTCGGCCTCCGAGCGCGAGCTCGGCCTGGCCCCCACGCCGTGGGACGAGGTCTGCCGGGCGACCGCCGAGACCGCTCTCGGCACGCCGGTGCCGGGCCGCCCGGTCACCAGCGGCAGGTAGGGGCGCTGCGGCCACCACCTGGTCGGGGTCGCCCAGGTGTCAGGCCGGCCCGGCAGGGAAGGGGTCACCCATGACCGACGTCCTCACCGTGCTCGTCCTCGGCTTCATCGCTCTGTGCTTCGTCCTGGTCGTGGTCGGCGTCGTGACCGGCGGGACCTCTCGCGGACGTGGCCGACGTCCGTCCTCCGACGACGCCTGGGCCGGGACCTCCGGGTTCGCCGGGTACGACGGGCACGACCACGGGCACGACCACGGGCACGACCACGACGCCGGCTCGTCCGACAGCGGCTGGGGCGGCGACAGCGGCGGTGGCGACTCCGGCGGGGGAGACGGTGGCGGTGGCGGTGACTGAGGGCGTCAGTAGGCTCCTGACGTGAGAGTGGGACTGACCGGTGGTGTGGCCTCGGGCAAGAGCACCGTGGCCGAGATCCTGCGCGAGCTCGGCGCGACGATCATCGACGGTGACGTGCTCGCCCGCGAGGTCGTCGAGAAGGGCACCCCGGGGCTCGACCAGGTCGTCGAGGCCTTCGGTCGCGACATCCTGACCCCCGACGGCGACCTCGACCGGCCCCGCCTGGGGGCGATCGTCTTCAACGACGCCGAGCGTCGCCAGGTCCTCGAGTCGATCGTGCACCCCCTCGTCTTCGAGCGGTACGCCGCCCTCGAGGCCGCCACCGGGCCCGACGACCTGGTGGTCCACGACATCCCGCTGCTCGCCGAGACCGGTCGCGCCGACGGGTTCGACGCGGTGCTGGTCGTCGACGTCCCCGACGAGGTGCGCATCGAGCGGATGCTCCGCGACCGCGGCTGGACCCGCGAGGACGCCGAGTCCCGGATCGCCTCGCAGGCCACCCGCGAGCAGCGCCTGGCCATCGCCACCCACGTCATCGACAACGCAGGCACCCGCGACGAGCTGCGCGCGCGGGTCGAGCAGGTCTTCGCCGAGCTCACCACGTGAGCCGCGCCGGCGGCCGGGTCCTCGTCCTGGTCGGGATCGTCGTCCTGGCCCTCAACCTGCGACCGGCCGCCGTCAGCATCGGGCCGGTGCTCGACGAGGTCCGCGCCGGGCTCGACATGTCGGGCACCGAGGCCGGCATCCTCACCGCCCTGCCGGTCGTCGCGTTCGCGGTCGTCGGGTCGCTGGGCTCCCGGCTCGCGGGCCTCGTCGGCCCGCACCGGGTGACCGCGCTGGCCCTCGTCGCGGTCACCGTCGGTCTCGCGGCCCGCAGCCGGGCCGACGGCGTCGTCGCCTTCCTGCTGCTGTCGCTGGTCGCGCTCGGCGGTATGGCGACCGCCAACGTCGTGCTGCCTGCGCTGGTCAAGCAGCACTTCCCCGACCGCGTCGGCACCGTGACCGCGGTCTACTCGACCGCACTGGCGCTCGGCATCACCGGGTCGTCGGTGCTGACCGTGCCGATCAGCGAGGCCGGCGGGGGGCCCGACGGCTGGCGCACCGGACTGGCGGCGTGGGCCCTGCTGGCTGCGGTCGCGCTCGTGCCGTGGCTGGCGCTCCTGGGTCGCGACCGGGGCCGCGAGCGGCCCGTGGCCGCCGACCGGATCCCGCTCTCGGCGATCGCCCGCACGCGCACCGGGCGGTTCATGGCGGCGTTCTTCGCGCTGCAGTCGCTGCAGGCCTACGCCGTGTTCGGATGGTTCGCCGCGATCTACCGCGACGCCGGCTTCTCGGCCGGAACGGCCGGCCTGCTGCTCGGCGTCATCACGGGCACCGCCGTCCCGCTGTCGTTCGTGGTGCCGACGCTGGCCGGCCGGATGCGCGACCTGACCCCCCTCGTCCTCGCCCTCGCTGCCTGCTACCCGGTGGGCTACCTCGGCCTCGCGCTCGCACCGCGCGAGCTCGCCGTGCTGTGGGCCGTCTTCATCGGGGCCGGCACCTGCACCTTCCCGCTCGTCCTGGTCCTCATCGGCCTGCGCTCGCGCACGCCTGAGGGCACGGCGTCGCTGTCGGCGTTCACCCAGTCGGTGGGCTACCTGTTCGCGGCCGTGGGCCCGTTCGGCTTCGGGGTGCTGCACGACCTCACCGACGGCTGGACGGTCCCGCTCGTGGCCCTCACCGCCCTGGTCGTCCCGTTGGTGTGGTGCGGCCTGGCGCTGGCGCGCCCCACCTACGTCGAGGACGAGCTCGGCCTCGCCGGAGAGGTCACAGCGCCCGCGTCATGAAGGTGCTCAGCGGGTCCGGACGGTAGTCGCCGAACGGCGGGCACTCCACGAACCCGTGGCGGGCGTAGAGGCGACGCGCAGGCGCGAAGAACTCCTCGCTGCCGGTCTCGAGGCTGACCCGCGAGAACCCGCGCTCACGCGCGCGCTCGAGCACGAACGTGACGAGGCCGGCGCCGATGCCCTCGCCGACGCGGTGCGGCGCGGTCCGCATCGACTTGAGCTCGGCGTGGTCGTCGGTGAGCGCCTTCAGCGCCGCGCACCCCACCAGCTCGCCCGCGTCGTACGCCGACCAGAACGACACCCCCGGGGCCCGCAGCCCTGCGAGGTCGAGCGCGTGGGTCGACTCGGGCGGGGACAGCGAGCGGAGCTGGGCGACGTGGGCCTCAAGGAACGCCACGATCTCGCTGCTGGTCAGCTCGTCGGACGCGATCTCCACGGGGACAAGCCTGCCAGGACGTCGCGCGGCCCCACGACGCACGAGAGCCCCGCCGTGGTGGTCCGGCGGGGCTCTCGGGCTCTGGGATGCTGGGCGTCAGGCCGCCAGGTCGGGGTCGCCGAGGCGGCGCAGCTTCTGCAGGGCCTCGCGCTCGAGCTGGCGGACCCGCTCGGCGGAGATGCCGTGCTTGGCGCCGATGTCGGCGAGCTTGTGCTGACGACCGTCGACCAGGCCGTACCGCGAGCGGATGATGTCGGCGGCGCGCTCGTCGAGCGACCCGACCAGCTTGTTGAGCCGGTCGCGCGACTCGGTGTCGAGCACCGACAGGTCGGGCGACGGGGAGGTCTCCTGGGCCATCAGGTCGCCCAGCGAGGTGTCACCGTCCTCGTCGACGGGGGTGTCGAGGCTGACGTGCTCACGGCCCCACGCCATCAGGTCGAGCACGCGGTCGACCTCCATGCCGAGCTCGGCGGCGATCTCGGCCGGGTCGGGGTCACGGCCCAGCTGGCGCTCGAGGGTCCGGCGGGCACCGCCGACCTGGTTGAGCTCCTCGACGACGTGGACGGGCAGCCGCACCACGCGGGCCTGCTGGGCGATGCCGCGGGTGATGGCCTGGCGCACCCACCAGGTGGCGTAGGTCGAGAACTTGTAGCCCTTGGTGTAGTCGAACTTCTCGACCGCACGGATCAGGCCGGTGTTGCCCTCCTGGATCAGGTCGAGCATCGGCATCTGGGCCCGGCCGTACTTGCGCGCGATCGAGACGACCAGGCGCAGGTTGGCGGTGATGAAGGTGTCGACGGCTTTGCGACCCTCCTCGGCGAGCCACTCGAGCTCCTCCTCGGTGGCCCGCATCGGGGCGCCGCCCTTCTTGCGGCCGACGCGTCCCTCGGCGAGCAGGGCCTCGGCCATCAGGCCGGCCTCGATGGTCTTGGAGAGCTCGACCTCCATGGCCGCGTCGAGCAGGGGGTTGCGGGCGATCTCGTCGAGGTAGAGGCCGACGCTGTCGCGTCCCTCGATCTCGCGCGTTGCGGTCCTGGTTGCCATGGGGACCCTCCTTCGGTCGTGCAGCCGACCTTGCGGCCACGTCTGTGCCAACGTTCGTGCGACGAGGGGGATTCCCACATCACCCGGAAGGCATCTCGTGCCAGGCCTTCGACAGCAACGACGCTTCGGATGGCGCCAGAGTTGCCGTGGCGCCCAGATCTCAGGGACTTCTCAGGGCCTGCGCCTCACCAGCCGGGAATCCTCAGGCCAGGCCCATCACGTCGAGGACCCACGCCAGGGTGAACGCGCGGTCCTTCCACGCCTGGTAGCGCCCCGAGACCCCGCCGTGGCCGGCGGTCATCTCGATCTTGAGCAGCGCGTCGACCTCGCCGGCCTCGGCCCGCAGCCGGGCGATCCACTTGGCGGGCTCGACGTAGAGCACCCGGGTGTCGTGCAACGAGGTCTCGGCCAGGATCCGCGGGTAGTGGTGGGCGCCGACGTTGTCGTACGGCGAGTAGGCCGCGATCGTGTCGTAGGCCGCCGCGTCGGCCTCGGGGTTGCCCCACTCGTCGTACTCGGTGACGGTCAGGGGCAGGCTCGCGTCGAGCATCGAGGTCAGCGGGTCGACGAACGGCACCTGGGCGACCAGCCCGGCGAACGCGTCGGGCGCCTGGTTGGCCACGGCACCGATGAGCAGGCCGCCGGCGCTGCCGCCCTCGCCGACCAGCCGGTCGGCGGTGGTCCAGCCGACGTCGACGAGGTGGCGCGCGCAGGCGATGAAGTCGTCGAAGGTGTGCTGCTTGTGCTGGAGCTTGCCGTGGTCGTACCAGCGCCGGCCCATCTCGCCGCCGCCGCGCACGTGGGCGATGGCGAAGGCCGCGCCCCGGTCGAGCAACGAGAGTCGGGCGATGGAGAAGGCCGGGTCGGTCGACATCTCGTAGGCGCCGTAGGCGTAGAGGTGCAGCGGCACCGGCCCGCCCGAGGCGCGGGCGTCGCGGCGGCAGACCAGCGAGATCGGCACCGGCTCGCCGTCGGCCGAGGCCGCCCAGAGCCGGTGCTCCTCGTAGTCGTCGCGGTCGTAGCCGCCGAGGACCGGGGCCTGCTTGAGCAGGGTCAGCGTGCGGGTGCGCACGTCGTAGTCGTAGACCGACGACGGCACCGACATCGTGACGTAGCCCAGGCGCACGGTGGGTTGGTCGAAGCGCGGGTTGGCGCCCGACCCGACGGTGTAGACCTCCTCGTCGAACTCGACGAGGTAGTCGTCGCCGACCCCGGTGGGTGCGGTGTCGTCGAGCTCGAGGATGCGCAGCTGGGTCAGCCCGTTGCTGCGCTGGTGGACGACCAGGTGGCCCGCGAACGCGTCGACGTCCTCGAGCCGGGTGGCCGGGTCGTGGGCGACGAGCGGCACCCAGCCGGCGCGGGGGGTCGGCTCGGCCGGGGTGACGGCCAGCTCGAAGTCGGGCCCGCTGGCGTTGTGCAGGACCAGGAAGCGGTCCTGGCCGCCGAGGACGGCGTGGTCGAGGGAGTACTCGACGCCCTCCTCGCGCGCGGCGAACACCCGGAAGCCGAGCTCGGGGGCGTCGGCGTCGAGCACGTGGTACTCGCTGGTGGTCTTGGATCCCGACGCGATGACCAGGTAGCGGTCGCTGCGGGTGCGGCCGCAGCCCACCCAGAACCGTCCGTCGGTCTCGTGGAGGACCAGCTCGTCGTCGGCCTGGGTGGTGCCCAGGCGGTGGCGCCAGACCTTGTCGGCGCGCCAGGTCTCGTCGACGGTCGTGTAGTAGAGGTGCTCGCCGGTGCGGTCCCACGTGCCGCCGCCGAGGGTGCCGGTGATCTCGTCGGGCAGCAGGTCGCCGGTCGCGAGGTCCTTGAAGCGGATCGTGTAGCGCTCGTCGCCGACGACGTCGACCGCGTAGGCCAGCAGCCGGCCGTCGGGGGTGACCGTGGAGCCGCCGAGCGAGAAGAAGTCGTGGCCCTCGGCGAGCGCGTCGAGGTCGAGCAGCACCTCCTCGCCGGGCAGGGCCGGCTGGTCGGGGGTCGCGTCCTCGGCCGGGCGCGGCGGGGTCCAGTCGTCGGGGCCGGCGACCGGCACCCGGCAGCTGGCGCCGTACTCGCGGCCCTCGAAGGACCGGCCGTAGTACCAGTGCTCGCGCACCCGCGTCGGCACCGACAGGTCGGTCTCGCGGGTGCGGGCCTTGATCTCGCCGTAGATCGCCTCGCGCAGCCCGGCCAGGTGGGCGGTGCGCAGCTCGGTCCAGGCGTTCTCGGCCTCGAGGTGGGCCAGCACCTCGGGGGACTCCTTGTCACGCAGCCAGTCGAAGTCGTCGGTGCGGCTACGGCCGTGGTGCTCGGTGGTGACCGGTCGGCGTGGGGCGGTCGGGGGGACCGCCGGCGACGCGGCGCTGGGCTCGGACATGCGACGACCGTAGCCGCCGGCCGCGACGAAATCGGCTGGCGGTCCCACCCGGTCGGTCTGAGAGAGTCGCCTCGTGCCAGACCTCACCCTCCAGCCGCTGCCCCACCCGCCGTTCGACGAGCTCGTCGAGCACCTCGTCGTCCGTCGTCACCTCGCCGAGCAGGCCGACCCCGACCGGGCCCGCGCCGCGGCCGAGGCCGGCGTCGAGCGGTTCCGCGAGCGCGTCCAGGTGCTCGACGTCCTCGACGCCGCGCGCGCCGTCGGCCGGGTCTGGCTCGTCGAGCAGGGCGACGACCGGGCGGTGCTGCGGCTGGTGCTCGACGACCCCCACGACGCGCCCGCCGTACGAACGCTGGTCGAGGCCCTCGCCCGTGAGCAGGGCGCGCGGCGGCTGACCGTGGGGGTCTACCCCGGCGACCCCGCCACCGAGGCGTTTGCCGACGACCCGGGCATGCAGACCGCGGCGGTCCAGATGCGGCTGCCGCTCACCGACGACCTGCCGCCCGAGCACGTCGTGGTGCTGCAGCCCATGGACCAGGCGGCGTACGCCGTGTGGGAGGCCGACGAGATCGAGTCCTACGCCGAGGCGCGCGCCAGGTCGGGGGAGACCCCCGAGCGGGCGCTGGAGGTCTCCCGCGAGCAGCACGCCGAGCTGCTGCCCGACGGGCTCGCGACCGAGCACCACGAGTTCTTCGTCGGTCTCGTCGACGGCGAGCCGGTCGGCACGCTGTGGATCGGCACCGAGCGGCCGATGGCGTTCGTCTATGACGTCGCCGTCGACGAGGCCCACCGCCGCAGGGGCTACGGCGGGGGACTGATGCGCGCGGGCGCGCTGTGGGCGCGTGAGCACGGCTCGCACGCCCTGGGCCTCAACGTCTTCGGCTACAACACCGGCGCCCGGGCCCTCTACGACGCGCTGGGCTACGAGACGGTCGAGACGTTCGTCGGCAAGGAGCTGTGAACCGGCCGCTCGACCTCAACGCCGACCTCGGCGAGGAGGTCACCGACGACGCGGCGCTGCTCGCGGTCGTGACCAGCGCCAACGTGGCCTGCGGCTACCACGCCGGGTCGGTGGCGATCATGCGCGCGGTCTGCGAGCAGGCGGCCGAGCTCGGGGTGTCGGTCGGGGCGCAGGTGTCCTACGCCGACCGGGCCGGCTTCGGTCGCGTGGCCGTCGACGTGGCCTACGAGATCCTGCGCGAGCAGGTCGCCCACCAGGTCGGCGTCCTGTCCGAGGTCGCGGTGGCCGCGGGCACGCACGTGCGCTACCTCAAGCCGCACGGGGCGCTCTACCACCGGGTGCTCGACGACGAGGAGCAGGCGGCGGCGGTCCTCGCGGGGTCGGGCTTCCTGCCCGTGCTCGGCATGCCCGGCGAGCTGCTCGACCAGGCCGCCGGCGCCGGCCGCCCGGTGCTGCTCGAGGGGTTCCCCGACCGCGGCGCCGGTGCCGACGGTCGGCTGCTCCCGCGGGGGGAGCCGGGGGCGGTGCTCGACGACAGCGCCGCGATCGCGGCCCGGGCGGTCGCGCTGGCGCCGTCGGTCCACTCGCTGTGCGTCCACGGCGACACCCCCGGCGCGGTCGACCACGCCCGGGCGGTCCGGGCCGCGCTCGAGGACGCCGGGTGGCGCCTGGAGGGGATCGCGGTCGCGCCCTAGTCCCGGGGACACTGGTGGCATGCACCTGGTCCCGGTCGGCCCGTCGGCGTACCTGGCCGAGGTCGCCGGCGCCGCCGTCGCGCTCGACCTGGCGTCGTGGGCCCGGCGCACGGGCGTCGACGCGGTCGAGGTCGTGCCCGCGGCCCGGACCGTGCTCTTCGACGGCGTCGTCGACCCCGCCGCCCTGCGCCGGGTCCTGCAGCGGTGGCGTCCGGGGGCTGCGGCGGTCGACGGCGACCTGGTCGAGGTGCCGACGACCTACGACGGCGACGACCTCGACGACGTCGCCGAGCGGTGGGGCACCGACCGGGCCGGGGTCGTCGCCCGTCACGCGGAGCTGACCTTCACCTCGGCGTTCTGCGGGTTCGCGCCGGGCTTCGCCTACCTCACCGGGTTGCCCGACGGGCTCGCCGTGCCCCGGCTCGACAGCCCGCGCCCCCGCGTGCCCGCGGGGTCGGTGGGCCTGGCGGGGTCGTGGTGCGGGGTCTACCCGACGTCGTCGCCGGGGGGCTGGCGGCTGCTGGGCCGCACCGACGTGTCGCTGTGGGACCCGGCCCGCCCGCAGCCCGCGCTGCTCGCGCCGGGCACCCGCGTCCGGTTCGTGCCCGCATGACCTGGGAGGTGCTCGAGGCCCCCGGCCTGGTCACCGTGCAGGACGGCGGCCGCACGGGCCTGGCCCACCTGGGCGTGCCCCGCGCGGGGCCGCTGGACCGCCCGGCGGCGGGGCTCGCCGGGCGCCTGGTCGGCAACCCGCCGCACGCGGCGGTCCTCGAGGTCACCCTCAGCGGCCTGGTGCTGCGGGCAGGCGAGGCGCGCTGGGTCGCGGTCACCGGGGCGGCCTGCGAGGTCACCGTCGACGGGCGCGCCCGCGGCCACGGGCGAGCCGAGCGGGTGCCCGCCGGTGCGGTCCTGCGCCTGGGCCCCGCGACGGCCGGCGTGCGCTCCTACCTCGCCGTCGCCGGCGGCTGGGCGGTCGAGCCCGTGCTGGGCTCGCGCTCGACCGACACGCTGGCCTGGGTCGGACCGCCGCGCGTCCTGGCCGGCACCCTGCTGCCGGTCGGCCCGCCGGCGGGCCCGCCCGCGACCGTCGAGGTGCCGGGTCGCTGGTCGCCCGGCCCCGTGGTCCTGCGCGTGCACCCCGGCCCCCGGCTCGACCGGTTCGCGGCCGGCACCCTCGCGCGGCTCTGCGCCACGTCGTACGCCGTCGGGCCGGCGTCCGACCGCGTCGGCCTGCGCCTGGCCGCCGTGGCGGGCGAGGTGCTCGAACGGACCGACGTCCGCGAGCTGGCCAGCGAGGGGATGGTGCTCGGCGCGGTGCAGGTACCGCCCGACGGGCAGCCCGTCGTGCTCCTGGCCGACCACCCGGCGACCGGCGGCTACCCCGTGGTCGCGGTGGTGCCCGCCGACGACCTCGCCCGGGTCGCCCAGCTGCGCCCCGGCGACCCGGTGCGGTTCAGACCCGCTTGACCAGCTCGACCGACGCCTCCACGGGCTCGAAGCCCATCTGCTCGTTGATCGCGACCATCCAGTCGTTGGCCTCGGCGTTCTGGGTGACGACGCGGCGGATCTCGGGGTGCGCCTCCTGCACCGAGCGCAGGTTGGCGGCCTTGGTGGCCAGGCCCAGCCGGCGTCCGCGGTGCTCGCGCCCCACGAAGGTGCCCCACTGCGAGGCGTCGGTGCGACCGCCGGCCGGCGGCACCGCGATGGTGGAGTACGCCGCCACCGAGCCGTCCGGGGCGAGCGCCAGCGTGCAGTGCACGCGCCGGCCCGACGAGACGAGCATGTCCTCCTGGTCGCGCAGCCGCTCGGGGGTCACCACCTCCTCCTCCCAGTCGACCTCGCCGGTGGGCGCGTCGACCGAGAGCTGGCCGTAGATCGCGGCCAGCGAGTCGAGCAGATCGTCGGGGACGCGGTCGCGGAACGTCTCGATCCGGTAGCCCTCGTGCTCGACCGCCGCCTGCGCGGCCCAGCGCTCGAGCGCGGAGGTGGCGACCGGCAGCGCCAGGTGGCGCACGACCTCGACGTTGGAGAAGGAGTAGCCGGCCTCCTCGGCGAAGCGACGGTTGCGGTGCGAGGTGACCTGGTCGAAGGGCAGCTTGGTCTCGGCGAGGAGCACGGTGCGTCCGTCGTCGACGGCGAGCCGCTCGACCGCCTCGAGCAGCTGCCGGCCCAGTCCGCGACCCTGGTGGTCGGGGTCGACGCAGACGCCCAGCCAGCACTTCTCGGTGTTGTCGAGCAGCCCGCCGACCAGCCCGCCGGTGGCGACCATCCGGCCGTCCTCCCAGCCGCCGAGCAGCACCTTCTTCTCGCCGACGTCGTCGTGGCGCCAGCTCGAGGCCATCTCGGGCCACGACCAGTGGGGCAGGTCCTCGCGGCCCACGAGCATCGCGCGGCGCTCGACGTCGTAGGCGGCGCGCAGCGCCAGGTCGCTGTCGAGGTCGACGGGGGTGATGTCCACGACGATCGACGCTACGCGTGCGGCGGGTCCTCGAGCACCTGCATTTCCGGCGGGGCCCACGGGTGCAGCGCCGGGTCGTCGAGCGCGAAGGACCGCACCGGGCCCGACGGCGTACCGGCGGTCTCGAAGCGCACCGTCACCACCCCGCGACCCGACCCCCACACCCAGCCGCGACCCATCTCGTCGTGCTCGACGTCCTGGCCGGGGGCGTAGGTCGCGCGCCGTGCCCGCACGCCGGCCTCCACGGCGTCGAGGCCGGGCGGGTCCGCGTCCTGCGGCTCGCCCTCGGCCGACTCGCCGAACAGGTCGTCCTGGATCCAGTCGGCCAGGCCCGAGACGCCCACCCCCAGCAGCCGGACGCCGCCGGAGGTGTCGAGGTCGGTCAGCAGGGCGCGTGCGAGCCGGCCGACGACGGCGGCGCTGTCGGTGGGCGCGGGCAGGGTCGTGGAGCGGTTGAGCGTGGTGAAGTCGTGCAGGCGCACCTTGATCGTCACGGTGCGCCCCGACAGCCCGTGCTTGCGCAGCCGCGCGGCGACCTCGCTGGCCTGGCGGGTCAGCAGCCCCTCCATCAGCCGGCGGTCGGTCAGGTCGGTCTCGTAGGTGCCCTCGGCGCTGACCGACTTGGCCTCGCGCTCGGCGACGACCGGGCGGTCGTCGAGCGCGCGGGCCAGGGAGTGCAGCCCGGTGCCCTGGGCCTGACCGACGAGGCGGACCAGCTCCTCGAGGTCGACGGCCTCGAGGTCGGCGACGGTGAGGATTCCGGCGCGACGCAGGCGCTCGGAGGTCACCGGGCCGACCCCGGGGATGACGGTCACGCTCATCGGGCGCAGCAGCTCCTGCTCGGTGCCCGGGGGCACCACCACCAGGGCGTCGGGCTTCTCCAGGTCGCTGGCCACCTTGGCGATGAACTTCGAGGTGCCCAGCCCGACCGACGCGGTCAGCCCGCCGGTGGCCTCGGCGACGCGGTCGCGCAGGGCGGCGGCGTACGCCGTCACGGTCGCCACCTCGAGGTCGGGCAGGTCGGCCTGCGCGAGGTCGACGAACGCCTCGTCGAGCGACAGCGGCTCCACCAGCGGCGACACCTCGCGCAGCAGCCCCATCACGATCGCGCTCGCCTCGTGGTAGGCGTGGAAACGGCCGGTGAGGAAGGCCGCGTGGGGGCAGCGCGAGCGCGCCTCGCGCGTCGACATGGCCGAGCGGACGCCGTAGCGGCGGGCCTCGTAGGAGGCCGTCGCCACCACCCCGCGACCGCCCACGCCCCCCACGACCACCGGCTTGCCGCGCAGCGACGGCTTGTCGCGCTGCTCGACCGAGGCGTAGAAGGCGTCGAGGTCGAGGTGGAGGATCGACGCCTGCTTCCGCACGGGCCGAAACTACCTCCGCGGACCGGCCGACCTGACCACGAGCGGTCCACAGGCGCCCTCCCGAGCGGGCCCTCCACAGGCCCGACGGCGCCGAGGAGCAGGTGTCGGTGGGCGTGGGGACCGTCGGCCCATGACCCCTTCCACCCCGCCGCCCACCCGCCTCACCGCCCGCTGCCCCGAGGACCTGCTCGCCGCGAGCGCGGTCGTCCTGGGCTTTTGGCCCAGCGAGTCGGTCGTCATGCTCACCTTCGACGCCGCCCACCCCTTCCACGCCCGCGTCGACCTACCGCCCGAGGCAGCCGCGATGCCCGCGCTGGCCCGGACCCTGGTGCAGCCGGCGGCCCACCACGGCGTCGGCCGGGTCGTGCTGATGCTCCACACCGCACACCCCGAGCGCGCCCGGCTCGCGTGGCGCGCCCTGCGGTCGGCCTTCGCGCAGCACGACATCGTCGTCGTCGAGGCGCTGCGGGTCGGCAGCGACCGGTGGTGGCCCCTGCTCGACGACCACGGCGAGGACGGCGTCGGCGTCGCGTTCGACGCAGCGAGGCTGGCCGTCCACCCGTTCCTGGCCCAGGCCGTCGTCGACGGCCGGGTCCTGCACCGCTCGCGCGGTGACCTCGCCGCCGCCCTCGAGCCCGACCCCGCGGCCGTCGCCCGACTCGCCGCGCTCGTGGCCGGGGCACCGACCCACCCGCCCTCGGTGTCGACCGAGCTCGCCGAGGGCACCTGGACCCACGCGCTCGTGACGCGCTACCTCGCGGCCGCGGCGGCCCCGCCGTCCCCGGTGCACCCGGTGCACCCGGCGCCTCCGCCGACCGACGCCGAGGTTGCGCGCCTGCTGTGCGGCATGCGGTCGTTGCGCGTGCGCGACGCGGCGTGGTCGGCCATCACCCGGGCTGCGGCCCGCCCGGCGGTGGCCCTCTTCACCGACGTCCTGCGCCGTACGCCGCGCGAGCTGGTGCCGGCGCCCGCGGCGCTGCTGGCCTGGGCGGCGTGGCAGGCCGGTGACGGTGCGCTGGCCTGGTGCGCCCTCGACCGCTGCGAGGCGGTCGACCCGGGCTACGGGCTCGCCGCGCTCATCGCCGAGGCGCTCGAGCGCGCGGTGCCCCCGACGGTGATGGCCGAGGGCTTCGACTGGAGGGACGGTCTCGACGCGACCGAGACCGGCTGAGGCCGGCTGAGGCCGGCTGAGGCCGGCTGAGGTCGGTCCGGGACGCGGCTCCACCCCTCGTGTCGAGCCTGGGAGGGTCGTCGTGCCCTAGGTTCAGGTCATGGGCGAAGAGGTCGACCTCCAGGAGTTCACCCCCGCCGACCGCACCCGTCACCGCGAGAAGGTGCGTCGGTGCCTCGACGTGTTCGCCCGGATGCTGCGCGACTCGGCGTTCGACACCGACGACCCGATGACCGGGCTCGAGGTCGAGCTCAACCTGGTCGACGACCGGGGCGACCCGGCGCTCAAGAACGCCGAGGCCCTCGCGGCGATCGCCGACCCCGACTTCCAGACCGAGCTGGGTCAGTTCAACATCGAGATCAACGTCCCTCCCGCCAAGCTGCGCGAGGGCGGGCTCGACACGTTCGAGGGCCACCTGCGGCGCAGCCTCAACGACGCCGAGGCCAAGTCGGCCGAGGTCGGCGCGCACCTGGTGATGATCGGCATCCTGCCGACGCTGGCCGCGGGCCACATGGCGCCGCAGAGCATCAGCGCCAACCCGCGCTACCGGCTGCTGAGCGAGCAGATCCTCGACGCCCGGGGCGAGGACCTCGCGATCTCGATCAGCGGCGTCGACCGGCTCGACACCACCTCCGACTCGATCCTGCCGGAGGCGGCCTGCACCAGCACCCAGCTGCACGTGCAGACCTCGCCCGACCAGTTCGCCTCCTACTGGAACGCCTCGCAGGCCATCTCGGCGATCCAGCTGGCCGTCGGCGCCAACTCGCCCTACCTGCTGGGTCGCCAGCTGTGGCGCGAGACCCGGATCCCGCTGTTCGAGCAGGCCACCGACACGCGCAGCATCGAGCTCAAGGCCCAGGGGGTCCGCCCCCGAGTCTGGTTCGGCGAGCGCTGGATCACCTCGGTCTTCGACCTCTTCGAGGAGAACGTCCGCTACTTCTCCGCGCTGCTGCCGATCACCGACGCCGAGGACCCGCTGGCGGTGCTCGAGGCCGGCGGCACCCCCGAGCTCCACGAGCTGCGGCTGCACAACGGCACGATCTACCGCTGGAACCGTCCGGTCTACGACGTCACCGGGCCGCCGGACGAGCGCGCGCCCCACCTGCGGGTCGAGAACAGGGTGCTCGCCGCGGGCCCGACGGTGGCCGACACCATGGCCAACGCGGCGTTCTACTTCGGGCTGGTGCGCCACCTGGCCGAGAGCGAGCGGCCGCTGTGGTCGCAGATGTCGTTCAGCGCCGCCGAGGAGAACTTCCACCTCGCGGCCCAGCACGGCATCGACGCACAGGTCTACTGGCCCGGCGTCGGCCAGGTGCGGGCCACCGAGCTGGTGCTGCGCCGGCTGCTGCCGCTGGCCCAGCAGGGCCTCGACGCCTGGGGGGTCGACGCCGGCACCAGCGACCGGCTCCTCGGCATCATCGAGCAGCGCTGCCTGCTCGGCACCAACGGGGCGGAGTGGTTCGTGCGCGAGATGGAGCAGCGGGGGAGCCAGGACCGGTTCGACGCGCTGCGCGCGACGCTGCTCGACTACCGCGAGCGGATGCACACCAACGAGCCCGTCCACACCTGGAGCTGACGCCGACCGCCACGGTGGGTCTCGGCAGCGTCGGGCGTCCCACGGTGGTCGAGGTGCGAGGCCGCCCGCGGCCGAGCGTCGAGACCTCCGACGCCGAACCCGCCAGGGCGACCCCTCAGCCCGCCTCGCCAGCCTGACCACGCGGGCCGGTGGCGTGACCCACCGGGTCGTGGGTCTCGGCGCGACGTAGGCGCACCCAGGCGCGGTGGACGCCGCTCACCGGGTCGCACCAGCTGCGTCGTCCGACGACCACCATCGGCAGGGGCCGACCCAGCTCGGCGGCGGCCGAGCGGGCCGCGGCCGACCACGCCAGGTCGACGTCGCGGGTCTCGAGAGGGTCTCCGGGTCGGGTCAGCCACACCAGGGTGGACGCGGCCGACGGCGCTCGCGCACGACGCGCCATCGCCTCGAGCGCGTCGGTGCGCAGGGCGTGGTCGAGACGCTGGTCGCCGAGGGTCAGCACGACGCTCGAGGCTCCCGGCACCCCCACGTGCACCGCGGGCGGGAACACCCGGCGCGGCTCGCTGGTGGCGTGGGCCAGCACCGCACGACGCAGCAGGGCCAGGAGCCCGCGGTCGACCGGCTCGGTGATCACGCGCGGCGGTGCGACGGTGGCGGGGTCCATGGCGCGCAAGCCTGCCCCAGCCCGACGACGGCCCGGCGGCGTTCTCCACAGCCCTCGGTGCGGTCGCGCGCGGTAACGTGCACGGCATGTCGATCGTGGTCGTGGGATACGTGCCCAAGCCCGAGGGTGAAGCCGCCCTCGACAAGGCCGTCGAGGAGGCCAGGCTGCGGGGCTCGGAGCTGATCGTCGTCCACTCCCACCGGGCCCGCGGCGACGAGGCCGAGCCCGACCTCACGGCTGTGCGGGCCCGCCTCGACGCGTCGGGCGTGACCTACGAGGTCCGCCAGCTGGTGCGTGGCTTCGAGGCGGCCGAGGACCTCGTGAGCGTCGCCGAGGCGCAGGACGCCGACCTCATCGTGATCGGCCTGCGCCGCCGTACGCCGGTCGGCAAGCTCATCTTGGGCTCCAACGCCCAGCGCGTGCTGCTCGACGCCCACTGCCCGGTGCTGGCCGTCAAGGCCTGACCGGTCAGCCGGACCTCACCCCAGCCTCACCCCAGCCTCACCCAAGCGTCAGCCCAGCGTCGCGCGCAGCTCGCCGAGCATCTGCTCGGTGTGGCCGAGCTCGATCGACAGGTGGCCCTCGCCGACGAGCAGGTGCCCTGTCGCCCCGGGCACGTGGCTCGCCAGCCACGCCCCGTGGCCGGCCGGAACCATCAGGTCGGCGTCGCCCTGCCACACGAACGCGGGCACGCGCACGTCGGCCGGGTCGAAGCCCCAGGCGCGGGTGAAGGCCAGGTCGTCGTCGACCCACCCGTCGACGCCGAGGCGCAGCGCCTCGGCGAAGGACGCGGCGAGGTCCTCGCCCACCCCGGCTCCGCGGGGGTCGAGGATCGCGTCGCGGTCGACCTGCGGCAGCAACGAGGTCATCGAGTCGACGATCTGGGCGGGGGTCGCCTCGCGCAGGGCCTCGGCCTGCGCCTGCAGCCACGGACGCAGGGCGTCCTCGCCGTCGACGGCGAGGCCGAACTCCTCGAGGTTGTCCTCGCCCATCCCCGTCAGGAAGTCGAGGTCGGCTGCGTCCCAGGGCCCGACCCCGGCGATGCTCAGCACCCCGGCCACCCGGTGCGGCAGCAGGGCCGCGGTCGCCAGCGCGTGCGGTCCGCCGCCGGAGGAGCCCAGGGTCACGCAGCGCTCGACCCCGAGGTGGTCCAGCAGGGCCGCGACGTCGTCGGCGACGTCGGCGACCGAGCGCCCGGGCCGGCGCGTGGAGCCGCCGTACCCGGCCCGCGAGAACGTCACCACCCGCAGGCCGACCGCTGCGGCGGCGCCGTCGAGGTGGCGGTCGCGGGTACCGGCGCCGGGGGTGCCGTGGTGCGCGACCGCGACCGGCAGCGAGGCGTCCCCGGGGCCGAGGTCGTAGGCGAGCAGGCGTCCGTCGGGAAGCGTCAGGTTCTCCACGCCGATCACCCTAGGCGGCCCGCCGGCATGGTGCGGCCGACGGGAGCTGACCGGAGCTGCGAGAGGATGACCGCCATGGGCTTCCACATCACCGGTGATCCAGCAGCCGACCAGGTCCTCGACGGGTCGCCGTTCGCGGTGCTCGCGGCGATGATGCTGGACCAGCAGTACCCCATGGAGCACGCGTTCCGCGGGCCGGCCAAGGTCGTCGAGCGGTTCGGGAGCTTCGACCCCCACGCGATCGCGAACGCCGACCCCGAGGCCTTCGCCGCGCTGTGCTCGACCACGCCGGCGATCCACCGGTTCCCGGGCTCGATGGCCACGCGGCTGCAGGAGCTGGCCCGCGTCGTCGTCGAGCAGTACGACGGGCACGCCGAGCGGATCTGGACCGAGGCCGCCGACGGCAAGGACCTTGCCCGGCGGTTGCAGGTCCTGCCCGGGTTCGGTGCCCAGAAGTCCAAGATCTTCGTGGCGCTGGTGGCCAAGCAGCTCGACGTGCGCCCGCAGGGCTGGGAGAAGGTCGCCGGCGACTATGCCCTCGACGGCTACCGCTCGGTGGCCGACGTCGTCGACCCGGCGAGCCTGCAGAAGGTCCGCGACTTCAAGAAGCAGGCCAAGGCCGCCGCCAAGGCGGCCACCGCCTGAGCCTGCGCCACAGCCCCGCGACCTGAGGCCCCTCGACCCCCTCGTGGGCCGTGGTCGGGCCGTCACCGGGGGCGTGGCAGAATGAGCCGAGCGGCTCTTGACGACAGCGGTCCTTGTCGCGCCCCGAACCGCCCAGCCCCACTTCAGCTCCCCTTGCCACAACCTGCCTGACGAGAGGTGTTCGTGTCCTCGAACGCACGCAAGATCCCCACCGAGGTGCTCGCGCACCCCGCCGTCGTCGACCTCATCGAGCGGGCCGCCCCGACCGGGACGTTCAGTCCCGACCAGGTGCGGCGCGCCAGTGACGACGCCGGCGTCGAGCCGCGCCACCTCAAGTCGCTGCTCGAGCACCTGAGCGGCCTGGGCCTCAGCGTCAAGCTGCCGGCCGACACCCGGGTCGCCGCCGCCGCCACCGGCACCCGCAAGACCGCCACCGCGGCCGCCAAGAAGACGGCCACCCCCGCCGCCAAGAAGGCTGCGGCGACGCCGGTGGCCGAGCCGGCCGAGCCGGCACCTGCGGCCAAGAAGGCTGCCCCGGCCAAGAAGGCCGCCCCCGCCAAGAAGGCCGCGGCCAAGAAGGCCGCTGCGGCGCCGGCCGTCGCCGAGCCCCCGGCCGTCGTCGGACCCGACGGCAAGAAGATCCTGCCCGACCTGCCCGACGACCAGTTCGAGAAGGACGTCGAGGCCGACCCCACCATCAAGGAGGCGGAGGAGGAGGCCACCTCCACCTCGACCTTCGTGGTCTCCGCCGCCGACGACACCGACGAGCCGGCCCAGCAGGTCATGGTGGCCGGCGCGACCGCCGACCCCGTCAAGGACTACCTCAAGCAGATCGGCAAGGTGCCGCTCCTCAACGCCGAGATGGAGGTCGAGCTCGCCAAGCGGATCGAGGCGGGCCTGTTCTCGGAGGAGAAGCTCGCCAAGGGCGGCAAGATCAGCGCCAAGGTCCTCGAGGAGCTCGAGTGGATCGCCGAGGACGGCCGTCGCGCCAAGAACCACCTGCTCGAGGCCAACCTGCGCCTGGTCGTCTCGCTGGCCAAGCGCTACACCGGCCGCGGCATGCTCTTCCTCGACCTCATCCAGGAGGGCAACCTGGGCCTGATCCGCGCGGTCGAGAAGTTCGACTACACCAAGGGCTACAAGTTCTCGACCTACGCCACCTGGTGGATCCGCCAGGCGATCACCCGCGCCATGGCCGACCAGGCCCGCACCATCCGGATCCCGGTCCACATGGTCGAGGTCATCAACAAGCTCGCCCGCGTCCAGCGTCAGATGCTGCAGGACCTCGGCCGCGAGCCCACGCCCGAGGAGCTCGCCAAGGAGCTCGACATGACCCCCGAGAAGGTCATCGAGGTCCAGAAGTACGGCCGCGAGCCGATCTCGCTGCACACGCCCCTGGGCGAGGACGGCGACTCCGAGTTCGGTGACCTCATCGAGGACTCCGAGGCGATCGTCCCGGCCGACGCGGTGAGCTTCACCCTGCTGCAGGAGCAGCTCCACGCCGTCCTCGACACCCTGTCGGAGCGCGAGGCGGGCGTGGTCTCGATGCGCTTCGGTCTCACCGACGGCCAGCCCAAGACCCTCGACGAGATCGGCAAGGTCTACGGCGTGACCCGCGAGCGGATCCGTCAGATCGAGTCCAAGACGATGTCCAAGCTGCGTCACCCGAGCCGTTCGCAGGTCCTGCGCGACTACCTCGACTGAGCGCCACTGCTCCTCGTTCGACGACGGGGCCCCGGGACCGCATCGGTCCCGGGGCCCCGTCGCGTCTGCGCCGGCGTGTCTCAGCCTGCGACTAGCGGTAGCAGAGGGCAGGTCCGGGTCCGTCGGGTCCGCCGTCGGCCCCGCCCCGGTCGAAGGCGACGAACCAGTCGGGGCCGGTGAAGGTGACGCCGTACTCGATGCTGCAGCCCTTGTGCAGCGCGACGTAGACCGGCTCGCCGAAGTAGTCCGTGCCGTGGTTGACCAGGCTGATCGTCACCTGCTGCGGCGTGCCCCGGCAGGTCCCTGTCGCGTCACCGGAAGCGGCGACGTCGCTGGTGACGGGGACGGGCCAGCTCGCCGGCACCGCCTGCAGCCCGACCATGAACGCACTGAAGGTGTCGCCCCGCGGGCACGTCAGGCGGAACCGCGCGCGCACCTCGTCGGGGCCGGCCAGCTTGGCCTGGCCGAGCGTGGCCGTGTCGTTGATGGTCGGTGACTCGTCGGCGTGAGCGGTGCCGGGCACCAGCACCACGGCGGCCGCGAGCGCGGCCGCCACACCCATGCTCCTCAGATCCCTCATCGTGACGTCTCCCTCTCGTGAGCGTGGCCGCGACCCCGATGATCACGACCCCCGCCGATGCTCATCCCGCTCCGGGCGCGCCACCAGGACCGAAGGTCCCGTCGGCGGCCGGTGCCCTCAGGTGCAGGCAGGAGGCAGGGCACGCAGCGGGGCACGAGGCGGCGGGGAAGCAGAGCACCAGGTCGCTCCGACAGCTGGGGGGCAGTCGGTCGGAGCGACCTGGTGTGGGGCCCATCATGTCACGGCGCGGCGGTGGGTCGCGCGGACGCGCCGGGTCCGGGTGCTGCTCACGCAGCGGCGATGAGGCCCACGGCGACGGCACACAGGGCCAGTCCCGCGACCTGGTGACGGTGCACCGGCTCGCGCAGCAGCGCGGTGGCCAGCAGTACGGTGAAGGCCGGGTAGAGCGAGGTCAGGACCGCCGCGATCGTGAGGTAGCCGGTCCGGGTCGCGACCAGGAAGAGGGCGACGGCGCCCGCCCCGAGCAGCCCGCTGAACCCCCCGGCGTACGCCGCGGGCTCCCGGGGGGCCCAGGGCCGGCCCAGGGCGGTGGCCACCGCGACGACGACGACCGCCCCGACGGCCGAGTTGAGGGCCAGGGGCAGCAAGCCCGACTCCTCCGGGATCTGGGCCAGGGCGGCGAAGAGCACCCCGAAACCGAGGCCGGCGAGCAGTCCGTCGACCAGGCCGGCGGACACCGGGCCCGCCTCGGGGGCGGTGTCGTGCGCGGGTTCGCGGGCGACCAGCCAGATCGCCGGCAGCGCGGCGGCGATGCCGCACCAGGCCAGCAGGCCGGGCCGGTCGCCGGTCGAGACCCCGACGACCAGCGGCACGAGGGCGGCACCGACGCCGGAGACCGGGGCCACGACGCCCATCCGACCGGCCGCCAGCCCCCGGTAGAGGAACGCCGTGCCGACCCCGTTGCCGAGGCCGGCCAGGAGCGCCCACCCCAGGTCCTCGCGCTGCGGGGTGCCCCCGAGGACCAGTCCGAGGACCAGGCGCCCGCGGCCCCGCCGACCTGCGAGGTCAGGGCGATGGTCCAGGGGCTGACCCGGCGCGAGACGACGCCCCCGACGAAGTCCGACAACCCGTAGGCGGCCGCGGCGAGGAGGGACAGCACGACGACCACGGGGGAGAGGTTCGCAGACCGGTGCTGTGGACACGACGACGGCCCCGGACCGAGGTCCGGGGCCGTCGTGGGCTAGGGGGTGGGTGCGGTGCTCAGTCGTCGGAGGGGCGGCTCGGCGTCGCGGACAGCTTGTGCGTCTCGTCGACCACGGTCGCGGCGATCTCCTTGAGCTTGTCTCCGTGCTCCCTGGCGTGGTGGGCGCAGAAGAGCAGCTCACCGCCGCTCTGGAGCTCAACGCGGAGGTAGGCCTGGGCACCGCAGCGGTCGCAGCGGTCCTCAGCAGTCATGGTGGTGCTGGGGGCGGTTGCAGTCGTCACTTGAGGCCTCTTTCTCATTGCAGTCGGTGCTGTGTCCAACGTAGCGAGCGGGGGCAAGATTCCCGCTCCCACGTGGCACACGCCACTCGTCCTCACGCAGGATGTCCCCGGTTGGTGCGGTGCGGTGCCATGACGTCGTCGTCGTGGCGGGCCGTCGGGGTGTTCAGTTGGCGAACCGCCGATGGGGGCCGGTCGTGGTGCCTGGCTGGTGCTGGTCGGTGCCTGTCGTGCGGTCGAGCTGTGGTGGTTCGGTGCCGTGGCCGCCCCGGTCGGGTGGGGTGGCCCTCTCGTCAAGTGTGACGCCGAGAAGGCCGTCTGGGTGCGAAATACGAAGACGAGATGCGGATCTTGTCCTCATCGTGACGCGGGCGGTCGGGGCGTGGCGGCATCGGTGCACGGCGTGTCGCTAGTAGATTCGAGTGTGCCCGGCGACCGTCGCGGGCGCACCACCCCTCCGCACACCGCTCAGGAGCCCCCCGATCGTCGACAACACCTACAACGCTGCCCACCTGCTCGTGCTGGAGGGCCTCGAGGCGGTGCGCAAGCGTCCTGGCATGTACATCGGCTCGACCGACACGCGTGGCCTGATGCACTGCCTGTGGGAGATCATCGACAACGGGGTCGACGAGGCCCTGGCGGGCGCGGCCCACCGCGTCGAGGTGACGCTGCACCCCGATGGCTCGGCCGAGGTGCACGACGACGGTCGCGGCATCCCGACCGACAAGGAGCCCAAGACCGGGCTGCCCGGCGTCGAGGTGGTCGCGACCAAGCTGCACGCCGGCGGCAAGTTCGGCGGCGGCTCCTACGTCGCGACCGGCGGCCTGCACGGGGTCGGTCTGTCGGTCGTCAACGCCTTGTCGGCGCGCATGGACATCGACGTCGACCGGTCGCCCAGCAGCCTGGGCATCAGCTTCCGTCACGGTGCCCCGGGCGTGTTCGACGGCGAGGGTCCCGACGCGCCGTTCGTCGAGCAGAGCGGGATGACCCGCAAGGGCAAGCGGGTCGCCAAGAACACCTCCGGCACCCGGATCCGGTTCTGGCCCGACCGTCGGATCTTCACCAAGGACGCGACGTTCGAACGCGACGGCCTGGTCGGCCGGGCCCGGCAGACGTCGTTCATCGTGCCCGGTCTCGAGCTGGTCATCCGCGACCTGCGCGGCGAGACGCCCACCGAGGAGAAGTTCCGCCACGACGGCGGCATCGCCGAGTTCACCGACTTCCTGGCGAAGGACGAGCCGGTCACCGAGGTGCTGCGCATCCAGGGCTCGGGCTCGTTCACCGAGACCGTCCCCATGCTCGACTCCCAGGGCCACATGACCCCCCAGGACGTCGACCGCACCCTCGGCGTCGACATCGCGGTGCGCTGGGGCACCGGCTACGACACCGAGCTGCGCTCCTTCGTCAACGTGATCGCCACCCCCAAGGGCGGCACCCACGTCGCGGGCTTCGAGGCCGCGCTCGTCAAGCCGTTCAACGAGGCCATGCGGGCGGCCAAGGTGCTCAAGGTCAACGACCCCGACGTCGAGAAGTCCGACATCCTCGAGGGCATGACGGCCGTGGTCACCGTGCGCCAGGCCGAGCCGCAGTTCGAGGGCCAGACCAAGGAGATCCTCGGCACCCCCGCCGTGCGTTCCGAGGTCCGCAAGATCGTGGCCGCGCACTTCACCGAGTTCCTCACCTCGACCAAGGCCGCCGACAAGCGCCAGTCGCGACCGTTGATGGACAAGGTCTACGGTGCGGCCCGCACCCGCATCGCGGCTCGCCAGCACAAGGAGACCCAGCGCCGCAAGAACGCCCTCGAGTCGTCGTCGCTGCCGTCCAAGCTGGCCGACTGCCGGGCCGCCGACAACGAGCGCACCGAGCTGTTCATCGTCGAGGGCGACTCCGCGCTCGGCACCGCCAAGCTGGCGCGCAACTCCGAGTTCCAGGCGCTGCTGCCGATCCGCGGCAAGATCCTCAACGTCCAGAAGGCCTCGGTCGGCGACATGCTCAAGAACGCCGAGTGCGCCTCGATCATCCAGGTCGTCGGCGCCGGCTCGGGGCGAACCTTCGACCTCGACGCCGCCCGCTACGGCCGGATCATCTTCATGGCCGACGCCGACTCCGACGGTGCCCACATCCGCTGCCTGCTGGCCACGCTGTTCTTCAAGTACATGCCCGACCTGATCACCGCCGGCCGGGTCTTCACCGCCGTCCCGCCGCTGCACCGCATCGAGATCTCCAGTCCGCGCAAGGGCCAGGACAAGTACCTCTACACCTACTCCGACGACGAGCTGCAACGAAAGCTCGCCGAGCTGAAGAAGAAGAACATCCGCTGGAAGGACCCGGTGCAGCGCTACAAGGGCCTCGGCGAGATGGACGCCGACCAGCTGGCCGAGACGACCATGGACCCCCGCCGCCGCACCCTGCGCAAGCTCACCGTCGACGACGCCGACGTCGCCGCGTCGGTCTTCGAGCTGCTGATGGGCTCCGAGGTCGCGCCCCGCAAGGAGTTCATCGTCCAGGGTGCCTACGAGGTCGACGTGGAGTCCCTGGACGCCTGATGACCGAGGCGGTCCGGATCGAGGTCACCGACGCCGATCGTGACGGTGTGTGGCCGGCGTACGACGCCGTCTTCGGCGACCAGCCCGACGAGGCGACCTGGCGGGCGCGGGTCTGGGAGCGCCACCTGGCGCGTGCCGGGTTCCGGCTCGCGAGCGCGCTGGACGCGGACCGGCTGGTCGGTCTCGCGTACGGCTACACCGGCGAGCACGGTCAGTGGTGGACCGACCAGGTCGCCACCGCCCTGGCGCCCGACGTGGCCGCCGCGTGGCTGGGCGGGCACTTCGAGATGGTGAGCATCGGTGTCGTGCCGGACGCCCGGGGCCGGGGGCTCGGCCGCGGCCTCCTGCGGGCCGTGGTCGAGGGCCTGCCGCACGACCGTCTGCTGCTGATGACGACCGACGACCCTGCCGACCCCGCGCGCCGGCTCTACGCGACGCAGGGGTGGCAGGTCCTCGGGCCGGGTGTGGGCGACCACACCGTCGTGATGGGGCGTCGGGCCTAACCCCGACGCCGGCGGACCGTTGTCCCTGCGTGGGCAAGAGGACGAGCGTGCGTGTGCTGCTCGCCGCGGCGGTCGCGACGGCGCTGACGGCGACCGGTCCGAGCGTGGTGGCGCAGCCGCAGCGGTCGCCGATCGACTTCCCCGACACCGATGCGCTGCTCGGCAGCTGCCTGCAGCTGACCCCGCACACCGTCGCGCTGACCGCCGAGAAGGTGCAGCTCGACCTGCGCATCGTGCTCGACGGCGCGAGTCGCACCGAGGCGGTGGCGGCGGTGGCCGGCATGCGCCGGGCCTACGCGCCGCTGGGGGTCTCGGTCGTGGCGACGTACGACGCGGTCCGGCTCGCCGGTCGCGACGCCGGTGGGCTGCTCGCCCAAGCCAAGCAGCTCTACGGCGGCCGGCGCCCCGCCGACGCCGACGTCGTCTACGTGCTCACCGACAAGGACATCGTCAACGGCGCGGCGACCGGCGGCCAGCTGGCCGGGCTGGCCGACTGCATCGGCGGCATCCGGTTCGCCCGGCGGGCCTTCGCCGTCGGCGAGCTCGGCTCGGTCTCAGCACCCGGGGTGCCCCAGGGCACGGCCAAGACGATGGCGCACGAGGTGGGCCACCTGCTGGGGGCCCAGCACCACTACACGGGCCCGGAGGGCCGCCTCGACGGCGACGTGACGACGCCGCTGTCGTTGATGGGTCCGGCGGTCCAGCTCATCGCGCTGCGGTTCTCGCAGCTCGAGGCGCTGATGGTGCGCGGCCACGCGCAGAAGTACGCGTAGGCCGCGCACCCCGGCTCAGTACTGGCGCTCGAGCAGACCGGTGTCGACGTCGTAGATGAAGCCGCCGACCTGCACCGTCTCGGGCACCAGCGGGTGGGTGCGGACCTTCTGGACGTCGTCGGCCAACGAGTCGAGCTGGTCGCGCACGACGTGGATGCTCTGCCAGCTGGCGTCCATGCCGGCCGACTCCTCGATCCGGGAGCGCAGCTCGGCCTCGGTGTTGGAGGCCACGGCGCACTTGGTGTGGGGGGCGATCATCACGCGCTCGACGCCGAGCAGGTGGACGGCCAGCACGAGGGCCTCCAGCGTGATGTGGTCGACCCGGCCACCCGGGTTGCGCAGGATCTTGGCGTCGCCGGCCTTCAGGCCGAGCATGCCGAGGGGGTCGATGCGGGAGTCCATGCAGGTGACGATGGCGACGCCCCGGCGGGCGACACCGTCTAGGCCGCTCTGGGTGAAGCCGGCGGCGTACTCCTGGTTGGCAGCAAGAAGGTCGTCGAAGTCAGGCACGGGAGGAATCTATCGGCCTAGCCGGACGCGCCGAGCACCTGTCCGCTCCCGACGCCGCGGGTGGGGGCGCCGCGCAGCACCACGAGCGCCAGGGCCGCTGCGGCGAGCGCCACCACCGTGGCTCCCTCGAACACCGCCTGCTCCTGCAGGATCCCCAGCGCCCGGACGCCCAGGTCGGGGTCGTCGCGGCGGGCGGCGTAGAGCTGGGCCAGGCCGTAGGTGGTCAGCACGGAGATCCCGACGAGCATGCCGACCATCCGGGCGACCACGACGAGGGCGCTCGCGAGGCCGTGGGTGTCGCCGCGCGTGGAGGCCAGCATGGCCGCGTTGACCGGCGCGAGGGCCAGGCCGAAGCCGAGCCCGCCCAGGACCAGCGCCACGGTGGGGGTGGCGGCCGAGTCGAGCGTGGACTGGTCCCAGTGCGACATCCACCAGAACGAGCCCGAGGCGGCCAGCATCCCGGCCGCCGTGATGAGACCGGCCGGCAGGTGGCGCACCAGGACGCCGCCCACGACGGCGCCGACGGGCAGGGCGACGAGGAAGCGGAGCAGCACCAGGGCCGCGTCGAGCTGGGTGTAGCCCTTCTCGGCCGTGCGGGCGAACAGCGGGATGTCGACCAGGGCGGCGATCAGCGCCCAGCCGACGAGCAGGCTGACCACCAGCGAGCCCCAGGCCGGCCGCGCGGAGAGCGTGCCGCGGGGGACCAGCGGGTCCTCGGTACGGCGCAGGTGGAGCACGAGGGCGACCAGGGCCAGGGCCGAGCCGAGCAGGAACCACGGACCCTGCGCGGAGAGGACCGAGACCTCGGGGTCGGCGGTGGCGAAGGCCAGGACGATGCCGCCCAGGACGACCGCGAGCAGCGCGGCCCCCGCCAGGTCGGCCTCGGCGAGGCTGCGGCCCCAGGAGCGCACGTCGACGAGCGGTCGGCGGGCCAGCAGGCACCGCGCGCAGAACACCAGGAACGCCACGACGGCGATCAGCCCCATCGGCTGCACCCAGCGGCCGCCGCCGGGCACGACGGGGACGAAGAGCTCGCCGTAGGTCAGGTCGGTGTAGAGCCGCTGCGGTGGGCTGATCGCCATGAGGGCCGCCGCCACGGCGACGACGAGCGCCAGGGCGCCCGGCACGTCGCGGCGCCCACGGCGCCCGGGTGCGCCGTCGTCGGTCCCCGTCTGGTCGTCGGCGCGACGCAGCACCCGGACCACGGCCCACAGGGCGACGGCGGCGGCGCAGTTGAGGGCGAAGATGCCCCGCCAGGAGGTGAACGCGAGCACGGCGGCCCCGAACAGAGGTCCGAGGACCGCCCCGAACTCCTGGACGGCCGAGACGAGGCCGAGCGGCAGCCCGCGGTGCTCGACCGGGTACGTCGCGGCGACCAGCGCCATGGTCGCCGGCACGAGGCCGCCGCCGCCGACGCCCTGCAGGAACCGGCCCAGCACGATGCTCGGCAGGTCGTAGGCGACCGCGGTGACGGCGGAGCCGACGGCGAAGGCGATCAGCGAGGCCGCCAGGACGGGCACGGGGCCGCGCAGGTCGGCGACCCGCCCGATCAGCGGGAGCACCGCGACGTAGCCCAGCAGGAAGCCGGAGACGATCGGGGCGGCGCGCTGCAGCTGGTCGACGCTGATGTCGACCGAGGCCATCATGTCGGGCAGCGCGAGCACCACGACGTAGGTGTCGATGGCGGCGAACATCACCGCGGCCGCGCAGAACACGAGCAGGGTCCGCGACCGCCGGTCGACCTCGACGCGCGCGCCCGCGGTGGTCACGGCTTCGAGATCTCCTGGTCGACGTCGTAGTCGTCGATGGTGATCGAGTAGGTGATCGTGCCGGCGCCCTCGAAGAACTGCCCGGTGAGGTCGGCCTCCTGGAGCCGGCCGTCGGCGTCGAGGGTGAACGTCGCGTCGAACCGGTCGCCCGGTGCGCAGGGCAGGAGGTTCTGGACGGCCTCGCCCGGCACCACGGCGGTGTAGGGGGTGAGGATCTCGTCGTTGTCGGCCCCGCCACGCTGCGGGTCGCCGGCGCTGACGTCCTCGGCCGCGGTGAGGACCGTGGCGAACCCGGTGTCGGGGGCGAGGAGCCCGGCGGGGTCGGGCACGCAGGTGGGCAGCTTGAAGTCCTGGTAGCTGCCGAACAGCTGGGCGTAGACCTTGCCGCCGACCGACACGATGTCGACGTCGCTGGCGGGGATGCCCTCGAAGGTGCCGGACGCCAGGCCCTGGAAGGCCGGCGGGTCGGCGGTGATCACCCCGGAGGCCTTCGACAGGTAGGCCTCGGCCTCGGGTGCGTCATCGGTGGCGAGCGTGAGTCGCACACCGCTGGTCTCGTCGAGCCGGGTCTTGGCGAAGGCCAGGGCCTCCTGGGGCGAGACCGTGTCGTCACCGTCGGTGTTGGCCGCGGCGTTGGCGGTCGAGGCGCTGTCGCCGCTGCACGCCGACAGACCCAACGACGAGGTCAGGACGATGACCGCGACCGCGGTCGTACGGCGCAGGAAGCTCATGCGATCAGCCTGTCACATCGTCGGGGGCCGGGGCTGCGGCCGGCGCGGAGGCCGACGGCGAGGCCAGCCGGGAGGCCAGCGGCCCGGCCACGGCGACGATCGGCTGGCTGCCGGGCACCCCCGAGCCGTCGCGGCGTCCGTCGGCGGCGGGCAGCTCGACCGGGGCCCCGCTGGCGGCGGCGGCGCGGGCCGGGGCCGTGCCGGCCCAGGCCAGCACGAGGGTGTCCTCGCCCTTGAGGAAGCGGTGGCAGCGCACACCGCCGGTGGCGCGGCCCTTGGCGGGGTACTCGGAGAACGGCGTCACCTTGACCGCACCCGGCTCGGTGCCGGGCAGGGCCGTCGAGGCGCCGGAGGCCGTGACCACGACCGAGCCGTAGGGCGCGGCCGGGTCGATCGCACCGAACCAGGCGACCGTCTCGCCGGCACCGAGCTTGATGCCGGCCATGCCGCCCCCGGAGCGGCCCTGCGGGCGCACGAGCGAGGCGGGGAAGTGCAGGAGCTGGGCTGCGGTGCTGATGAAGCACAGCGACTCCTCCCCGGTGCGCAGCTCGACGGCACCGACCACCTCGTCGCCGTCCTTGAGGCCGATCACCTCCCAGTCGTCGCGCCCCAGGACCTCGGGGTTGACCCGCTTGACCACGCCGTCGCGCGTGCCGAGCGCGAGACCCGGGCCGTCGGTGCGCAGGGTGCAGAGCGCCAGCGGGCGCTCGCCTGCTCCCAGCGAGAGCATCTCGCTGAGCGGCAGCCCCCCGGACAGCGTGGGGTCGTTGGCGCTGGGCGGCAGCGTGGGCAGGTCGAGCACGCCCAGGCGCACCAGCCGCCCGGCCGAGGTGAGCACCCCGACCTCGCCGCGCGCGGTGGTGGCGACGGCCGAGACCACGACGTCGTGGTTGGCCCGTCCCTCGCCGGACCCGAGCGGCTCCGCGCTGCTCGTGCGCGCCAGCAGCCCGCTGGACGACATCAGCGCGTAGCACGGGTCGTCGGGCACCTCCAGGGCGACGGCGCTGGCGGCCACGGGGGTGCCGGCCGACTCGAGCAGGACCGTACGACGGGGGGTGCCGAAGGTCTTGGCGACCTCGGCGAGCTCGTCGGAGACGACCTTGCGCAGCAGGGCCTCGTCTCCGAGGATCGCGTCGAGCGCCTCGATCTCGGCCAGCAGGGCGGCCTGCTCCTTCTCGAGCTCGATCCTCGAGAACTTCGTCAGCCGGCGCAGGGCCATGTCGAGGATGTAGTCGGCCTGCAGCTCGGACAGGTCGAAGACGGTCATCAGCCGCTCGCGGGCCTCGCCGGCGTTGTCGGAGGTCCGGATCAGCTGGATGACCTCGTCGATGTCGAGGATGGCGACGAGCAGGCCCTCCACCAGGTGCAGCCGCGCGGCGGCGCGAGCCCGCCGGAACGTCGTGCGGCGGCGTACGACGTCGTAGCGGTGGGCCAGGAAGACCTCGAGCAGCTCCTTGAGACCGAGCGTGCGCGGCTGGCCGTCGACCAGGGCGACGTTGTTGATGCCGAAGGAGTCCTCCATCGGCGTCAACCGGTAGAGCTGCTCGAGCAGGGCCTCGGGCACGAAGCCGTTCTTGACCTCGATGACCAGGCGCAGCCCGTGGCTGCGGTCGGTGAGGTCCTTGATGTCGGCGATGCCCTGCAGCTTCTTGCCCTGCACCAGGGTCTTGATGCGCTCGACGACCTTCTCGGTGCCGACGGTGTAGGGCAGCTCGGTCACCACGATGCCCTTGCGGCGTCCGATGGTCTCGACCCGGGCGGTGGCGCGCATCCGGAAGGAGCCGCGGCCGGTCTCGTAGGCGTCACGGATGCCGTCGAGGCCGACGATCTTGCCGCCGGTGGGCAGGTCGGGGCCCGGCACGAACCGCATCAGGTCGTCGAGCGTGGCCGCCGGGTGCTTGATCAGGTGGCGCAGCGCCTGGACGACCTCGACGAGGTTGTGGGGCGCGCAGTTGGTGGCCATGCCGACCGCGATGCCGGTCGTGCCGTTGACGACCAGGTTGGGGATGGCCGACGGCAGTACCGAGGGCTCCGTCTCGCGACCGTCGTAGTTGGGCTTGAAGTCGACGGTGTCCTCGTCGAGGTCGGCCGTCATCGCCACCGCCGGGGGCGCCATCCGGCACTCGGTGTAGCGCATGGCCGCGGGCGGGTCGTCGGGCGAGCCGAAGTTGCCGTGGCCGTCGACCAGCGTCAGCCGCATCGACCAGTCCTGGGCGGTGCGCACCAGCGCGTCGTAGATCGCGCCGTCGCCGTGGGGGTGCAGGCGGCCCATGACCTCGCCGACGACGCGGGCGCTCTTGACGTGGCCGCGGTCGGGGCGCAGGCCCATCTCGTTCATCGTGTAGAGGATCCGGCGCTGCACCGGCTTGAGGCCGTCGCGGGCGTCGGGCAGGGCGCGGGAGTAGATGACGGAGTAGGCGTACTCGAGGAACGAGTTGCGCATCTCCTCGCCGACGTCGATGTCGAGGATGTGCTCCTCGAAGTCGTCGGGAACGTCGTTCGTCGTGGTGCGCCTTGCCATGCGGTCATTGTCCCTGAGGCGGTCCGGTGCGCCGTCGGGGGCGCGCCGGGTTTGCCGGTGCTGCTCCGTGGGGATCCCCACGGAGCAGGTCGCTCCCGGGAGGTGGGGGCGGCCACCACGACCGGGAGACCACCATGACCGACGAAGTCGTCACTCCGCACGACGTCCTCGCCGACGGGATCGGCGACACGCTCGTCGAGGCGATGATCGAGGCCTGGATGCGCAAGGGCGCGATCGAGTCCGGTGCGTGCAACCTCACCTGGGACGGCAAGGACGGCGACGACTGGGTCTACCGGCTGCCCCTGAGCGGGACCGGTGACCCCGAGATCGTCTGCGACTCCGGGGGCAGCTGGCGCCAGCGCAAGCGCTTCTACTTCGACAAGGACCTCGGCCCCGGCGAGGGCCTGGTCGACTCCGGTGAGAACTCCTACGCCGTCAGGCTCTTCGACGCCCCGGCCACGTGGGCCGAGATCCGGGCCGAGGCCGAGTCGTGGGTCTACCCCTGGGTCCACGACAGCCCCGACCCCCACGACTTCACCGACCAGATCAACAGCGTCGCTACCGTCGCGCGACAGCTCTACGCCGGCAGCTCCCCGACCGGTGGGGGCGTCGGCGCCCCGCCGACCTCGGCCGACCCCGACCTGTGGGACGCGCTGACCGAGGTCGCCATCAGCGCGGACAGCACCTCGCTCGCGGTCGACGCGTTCCAGCGCACCTACGCCACCGACATCGGCAAGACCATCGGCGGCCAGTACGCGATGGTCTACTCCGCGGGTCTCGCGCTGACCGCGGAAGCGGCGGCGTGGAGCGCCTCGTACAAGAGCCTGCGCGAGTTCCTCAAGGTCGCTGCCGCCGACTTCAACGCCTTCGCGGGCAGCGGCAAGGGCAGCGGTGAAGACGCGGCGGCGGTCCTCGGAGCCACCTCCGCGGTCGCCGGTCTGCTGGGTGCCACCGCCGGGGTCGCCTTCCCGCCGTTCGGGCTGGCGATGGGGCTGCTGTCGAGCAGCATCGGCGTCTACACGGTGGTCAATCCCGCCTCGCCCGCGGTCGCCGACACCTCGCTGCTGCTCGAGGGCGACACCTACGAGGCCAAGTGGGAGTCGTTCCGCAGCAGGATCCGCGACATCTCCGCCGACCTCAGGACGGCCGAGGAGGCGGTGGCCGACGCCTGCCGGGCGATGGTCGTCGACGTCAACGGCTTCCCCGACAACTACTCGCTGACCCGCGGCGGCACGCAGCAGGGCGCCGGCGACGACTTCGAGGGCATGCTCGGCACCACCATCGACATCCAGCCGGCCAAGCTGCGCATGGTGGCCGGCGCGTGCGAGGCGATCGGCAACCACCAGATCGGCCTGGCCGGCATCCTCGGCGGCAGCGACGCCGCCGGCGCACCCTCGTCCGACGCCTACGGCGAGTGGCTGCGCGGCTCCCTGCCGGTCGGGGGCACCATCGGCTACCCGTTCGCCGGGGGCTACTGGTCCTACCGCGCCCTGGTCGACGCCATCGTCGACCTGCTGGTCGAGGAGGGCAAGAACTCCCGGCGCGTCGCCGACTGGGTGATCGAGATGGTCCTCGGGATGGAGTCGACCGACGCGGAGCGCGAGGCCGCGCTGCTCCGGCTGGGTCAGCAGTTCGACCGCCACGACCTCGCGCTGGGCAACGACCCGACCAACCCCACCAGCATCAGCTCGACGTGACCGGCACGATGGTCGGCATGTCCTCGCGAGCGTCCCTGGCACGGCGTACGGCGGTGGCCCTGCTCGCCGTCGTAGCCCTGGCGGGCTGCCAGGACGACGACGGGCCCGCTGGCCCCGACGGCCCCGATGCGACGCCGTCGCAGCGGGCCGACGGCTCCACCGCGCCCGGCACGGTGCTGGCCGCGGGCGAGACTGCCACCGTGACCAGGACGGCCGGCGCCGGGACGATCGAGGTCACCGTGCTCGGCATCGAGCAGGGTGACCCAGCCGACCTGCGGGCGATCGGCTACGAGCGGGCCGACGAGGTCACCCCCTACTACCTGCGGGTCGCGGTCACGCCCGTCTCCGGGTCGTCCCCGTTCCAGCTCGACGACTACCTGCGGGTCTGGGGCGGGGGTCGGCCGCTGGACCACCTGACGATCACCCGCCCGTTCGCCCCCTGCCAGGAGACGGCGGTCGGCGACGGGGTCCTGGGGGAGCGTCGCGAGCACTGCCTCACCTACGTGCGCACCAGCGGCGAGGACGATCCCGACGCCGCCTACTTCGACAACGACGACACCTACGACCCGGTCGACGGCACCGGGATCGAGTGGACGCTCCCGGCGCCGGGACGGGCCTGAGGACGCGCGCGCGGCGCGTGGGCTGCGCCAGCACCCCTATCCTGACCCTGTGACCGTCGACCCCGACTCGCCCGCGGCCGCGCCGCCGCGTCACTGGGAGGCCGACGTCCTGCTGCGCGACGGTCGGACCGCCCACATCCGGCCGATCCGCCCCGACGACGCCGACCTGCTCGTCACCTTCTACTCCCGGGTCAGCGACCGGTCGAAGTACTACCGCTTCTTCTCGCCGATGCCGACGCTGTCGCAGCGCGACGTCGCCCGGTTCACGCGCGTCGACCACGACCAGCGCGTCGCGCTGGTGCTGATCCTGCAGGGCCAGATGATCGCGGTCGGTCGCTACGACGTGGTCGGCGACGCCGAGGCCGAGGTCGCCTTCCTGGTCGAGGACCAGCACCACGGCCGTGGCATCGCCCAGCTGCTGCTCGAGCACCTCGCCCAGGCCGCGCGCGAGCGGGGCATCGAGCGGTTCGTCGCCGAGGTGCTGCCCGACAACAGCCGGATGATCCACACCTTCCGCGACGCCGGCTACCGGGTGGTCAGCGGCTACGAGGACGGCGTGCTGACGCTGGAGTTCCCGATCGAGGCGACCGACACCTCCATCGGGGTCATGCGGGGCCGCGAGCACCGCGCCGAGGCCGCGTCGATCGAGCGGTTCTTCAACCCGCGCTCGATCGCGATCATCGGTGCGTCGCGCCGCCAGGACACCATCGGCCAGGCGCTCGTGCGCAACCTCGTGACCGGCGACTTCACCGGCCGGGTCTACGCCGTCAACCCGAGCGCTGCGGCGGTCTCGGGGCTGCCGGCGTTCAAGACGGTCGGCGACATCCCCGACGAGGTCGACGTGGCGATCGTCGCCGTGCCCGCCGACTCGGTCACCGACGTCGTCCTCGACTGCGCCGCCAAGGGCGTGCACGGGATGATCGTGATCTCCAGCGGGTTCGCCGAGACCGGCGACGAGGGCCGTCAGCGCCAGCGGCACCTGGTCGGCCTGTCGCGCTCCTACGGGCTGCGCCTGATCGGGCCCAACTGCCTCGGCGTCATCAACACCGACCCGGCGATCTCGGTCAACGCGAGCCTGTCGCCGGTGATGCCGCCGCGCGGGCGTGCGGCGTTCTTCTGCCAGTCCGGTGCCCTGGGCTCCGCGATCCTCGAGAAGGTCCGCAACCGGGGCCTGGGGCTGACGACGTTCGTGTCGGCCGGCAACCGCGCCGACGTCTCGGGCAACGACCTCCTGCAGTACTGGGAGGAGGACGACGCCACCGAGGTCGTGCTGCTCTACCTCGAGTCGATCGGTAACCCTCGCAAGTTCTCCCGCATCGCGCGCCGGGTCTCGCTGCGCAAGCCGATCATCGCCGTACGCTCCGGGCGCACCACGCAGGGCGTGCCGATGGGCCACGCCGTACGCCGCATCGTGGCGCCGCCCGAGGCCCTCGACGCGATGTTCAAGCAGGCCGGGATCATCCAGGTCGACACGCTGGAGGAGATGTTCGACGTCGCCCAGCTGCTCGCCCACCAACCGCTGCCGCGCGGACGCCGGGTCGCGGTGGTCGGCAACTCCGACGCCCTGGGCCTGCTCGCGGCCGACGCCGCGGCGGCGGTCGGGCTGACGGTGACCCGGTCGGTGACGCTGAGCGCCGAGCCCTCGGCCGAGGACTTCGAGGACGCCCTCGACGACGTCATCGACGACCCCGAGGTCGACTCGGTGATCGCGGTCTACATCCCGCCGCTCAACGTGTCCGGCGAGGACGTCGCCAACGTGCTGGCCGCGGTGGGGGAGCAGTCCGACAAGCCGCTGGTCTCCTCGTTCCTCGGCGCCGAGGGCGTGCCCGAGCTGCTGCGTGTGCCCGACGTCGCCGGTGCCTCGGCCGGTCGTGGCTCGGTGCCGTCGTACCCCGCGGTCGAGGCGGCGGTGCGGGCCCTGGCCAGCGTCGTCGACTACGCCGTGTGGCTGCGTACCCCCGACGGCGCACCGCCCGACCCGGCCGACGTCGACACCGTCGCGGCGCAGCGCGTCGTCAACGAGGTGCTGTCGGCCCACCCCGAGGGCGCCGAGCTCGACCGCGTCCAGGTCACCGCCCTGCTCGCGGCCTACGACATCACCTTGTGGGAGTCCATCCCGGTCGCCACCCTGCGCGAGGCCCAGTCGGCCGGGCGCCGGCTCGGGTGGGACGTCGTCCTCAAGGCGACCGCCGAGGGCCTGCGCGAGCGTCCCGACCTGGCCCACGTGTGGCGCAACATCGACAGCACCGCCGAGATGCGCAACGCCTGGGAGTCGCTGACCACGCTGGTGCGCGACCCTGCCGGGGCCGACTTCGTGGTGCAGAAGAACTCCGCGCCCGGCGTCCCGGTCGCGATCCGCAGCATCGAGGACCCGCTGTTCGGCCCGGTCGTCTCGTTCGGCATCTCGGGCCCGATCATCGACCTGCTGTCCGACCGGTCCTACCGGATCCCGCCCCTGGGGGCGCGCGACGTGGCGACCATGGTGCGCGAGGTCAAGAGCTCCCCGATCCTCTTCGGCTACCGCGGCGCCGAGCCCGTCGACGTCGAGGCCATCGAACGGCTGATCAGCCGGGTCGCGCAGATGCAGAACGACCTGCCCCAGCTGAGCTCTCTCGAGCTGTCGCTGGTGCTCGCCGGCGCCCAGGGCGCCACGGTGCTCACGGCCTCGGGCCGGGTGGCGCCGGTCGCCGAGCCGCGCTCCGACCTGTTCGTGCGCCGGATGACCGACCACCCGATGGGCGACACCATCCCGGAGTAGAAGTCGCAGGCGCTGCACCGGACCGGCTGCCACACTCGGAGCATGCCGAGCGCCAGCCAGTGGGTGACGTTCCTGGTCGCCTCGATCCTCTTCATCCAGGTCCCCGGCCCGAGCCTGCTCTTCACGCTGGGCCGGGCGCTGACCGTGAGCCTGCGGGCCGCGCTGACCTCGGTCCTGGGCAACGCCCTGGGGCTGCTCGCCCAGGTGGTGGCCGTCGCGGTCGGCGTCGGCGCCGTCGTCGCCGCCAGCAGCACCGCCTACACGGCCGTCAAGCTGGTCGGCGCGGCGTACGTCGTGTGGCTGGGGCTGCAGGCCGTGCGGCACCGCAGCGACGCCCGTGAGGCCCTCGCGGCGGGGCTGGCCCGCCCGGAGCGCGAGCGGCCCGGCCGCGCGCTCGCGACGGGCTTCGTGGTCGGCCTGACCAACCCCAAGACGATCGTGTTCTTCCTGGCGTTCCTGCCGCAGTTCATCGACCCGGGCCACGCCGCCGGGCCGCAGCTGGTGGTCCTGGGCCTGGCGTTCGCGGCCATGGCCGTCGCCTCCGACAGCCTGTGGGCGACCGCGGCCGGCCGGGCCCGTGCGTGGTTCGCGCGCAAGCCGCAGCGGCTCGACGCGATGGGGGCCACGGGCGGCGTGATGATGATCGGCCTCGGCGCCGGGATGGTGCTCGCCGACCGGTGAGCAGCCGCCCCGTGACACACTGACGGGCGTGCCACGCATGCCCCGACCGCTCGACGACCTCGACCACTCGCGCGACCTCCGCAAGGCGATCGACCGCACCGGCTACTACCCCGAGGTCGTCGCCGACGCCGTCGACGGTGCCGTGGCCGGCGAGCAGGTGGTCTCGTTCTACGTGCACCACGAGCCGACGTTCGAGAACGACGAGGTGCGTCGTCACCAGAGCGTCGTCGTGCTCACCCCCTCGCGGCTGATCCTGGCCCACACCGACGAGCACGCCGGTGACGACCTGCTGCCCGAGCCCTACACCTCGACCTCGACCGAGGCGATCAGCCTCACGTCGGTCAAGTCCGTCGTCGTGACCCGGATGACCGCCAACCCGACCAGGGGCCCGCAGCCGCCGGCCGAGGCCGTGATGACGATCGGGTGGGGCGGCGTCTCGCGCCTCGACCTCGAGCCGGCCGGCTGCAGCGACCCCGAGTGCGATGCCGACCACGGCTACACCGGGGTGCTCGCCTCCGACGACTTCTCGCTGCGGGTCTCGACCGCCGCCGACGGCGGTGACGCCGTGGCGGGGCTGCTGTCCTTCGCGGCTTCGCTGTCGGCTCGCACCCAGCACTGACGCCCTCGTGGACTTCGTCGAACCGGCCTACGGCCGCCGGTCGCTGGCCGACGTGCTGCCCGCGGTCGCCCGGGCCCTCGGCGCGCGGGTCGGCGTGCCGCCCTCGGGCCTCGAGCTGCCCGACGCGGCGTCGTACGTCGTGTTCCTGGTCGACGGGCTGGGCGCGCGGCTGCTCGAGAGGCACGCCCACGCCGCGCCGTACCTCTCGGGGCTGCTGGCCTCCTCCGGCGGGCCCGGCACGGCCGGGGTGCCGTCGACGACGGCCACGAGCCTGACCTCGCTGGGCACGGGGCTGACCCCCGGCGCCCACGGCCTGGTGGGGTTCACCGCGCGGATCCCCGGCACCGACAAGCTGCTCAACCACCTGTTCTGGGACGCCGACGTCGACCCGCTCGAGTGGCAGCCGCACCCCACGGCGTTCGCGACGCTGGCCGCGGCCGGTGTCTCGGTCACCGTGGTCAACAAGCGCGAGTTCCGGGGGTCCGGCCTGACGGTCGCCTCGAGCCGCGGCGGCGACTTCGTCGGCGCCGACAAGGTGGGGGAGCGCATCGCCGCCGCCGTGACGGCCTCGACGACCCGGCCCTCGATGACCTACCTCTACGACAGCGACCTCGACTGGACCGGCCACCGGTGGGGCGTCGCCTCGAGCCAGTGGCTCCAGCAGCTCGCCATGGTCGACGCCGAGGCCGAGCAGCTGCGCGAGGCCCTGCCCGCAGACACCCGGCTGGTCGTCGTCGCCGACCACGGCATGGTCGACTCACCCGACGCGAGCCGCATCGACGTCGACGAGCACGCCGAGCTGCTCGACGGGGTCGCGCTCCTGGGTGGGGAGGCCCGTTTCCGCCACCTCTACTGCCGCAGCGGGGCCGTCGACGACGTCCTGACCTCCTGGACCGCCGTGCTCGGCGACCGGGCCACGGTGCTCACCCGCGGCGACGCGATCCGTCGCGGGTGGTTCGGGCCGGTCGACGCCCGGGTCCTGCCCAGGCTCGGCGACGTCGTCGTCGCCTGCGACGGCGACCTCGGCATCTTCTCCACCGAGCGCTTCGCCTACGAGAAGACCCTCGTGGGCCTGCACGGCTCCCTGACCCCCGACGAGATGCTCATCCCGGTCCTGGTCGACTGAGTCGGGGGCGATCTGCTTCGCCGTGATCGTGTCGTCGGCGATCTGGGCCGCGGTGATGGAGGCGGCCACCAGGTCGACGGCGCTCACCGATCCGTCCGCGAGGTCGACCCCGGTCACCGAGCCGTCCTTGAGCCGGCTGGAGTCCACCGCGCCGGCGACGAGGTCGGCCAGCCCTACCGTGCCGTTCTTGATCTTGATCGAGGTGACCGCACGGAAACCCACGTCGACGGTCTTCACCTGGCCGTTGACGATGTCCTGGGACCGGATCGTGTTGGCGGTGTACGCCGTGCCCGTCCCGGTGGCACGAGCAGCGCGAGGGCCGGGCAGGTGTTGGCGAAGGTGACGTGGCGGAGCAGGCGGGGAGTGGACATGTCGTGATGCTCGCGATGCTGGCGAGGCCGAGGAGGGACACGATCGGGTCATCTCCGCCTGGTCCTCGACGGAGCCGAGCCGGGCTCGCCCAGTGCGACCAGCCCGACCCCACGGGGTCGAGGAGGTCGCCGCGACCGCAGCACACGGTGGTCCAGGAGGTCGCCCGCGACCGTCTCGAGACCCCTGCCAACCGCAGCCGACGTGGGCGGCCTGCACTGGGCCCTGCGGCCGGGGTGGTTTCGTGACGGCCGCGGGCGACCTCCTCAACCTCCGTGGGGCCCGGTCGTCGTACGAGGTCGTGTGGCCGGGTGGTTTCGTGACGGCCGCGGGCGGCCTCCTCAACCTCCGTGTGGTGCGGCCTGCTCGACGGGACGGTGGGGTGGGGTGAGGACCGCTGGGCGTGCCGGTGACCCCGCTGTGGTGGTGGTGGGCGGGGTCTTTGGGGCGGTCAGGGTTGTCGGCGCGATGGGCGGGGTGGGCGGAGTGTGGGGGGCCTGCGGTCGACGAGGTAGGTGGCGCCGGTGGGGCTGGTCCAGTGGTAGAGCCCGGGGCGGAGCATGACGTAGCGCCAGCGGGAGTGGGTCTTGGCTCGGTGGTGGCGCCTGCAGAGCATGGCGAGGTTGTGCGCTGACGTGGGCCCGCCGGCGGTGAACGGGATGATGTGGTCGAGGTCGACGCGGCGCCTGGTGCAGCCGGGGAACACGCAGGTGTGGTCCCTGAGGCGTACGAGCTCACGGATGGCGTCGGTGGGCTCGTAGGCCTCGGTGACCGGGTCTGTGGCGAGGTCGACGACGGGTTTGACGGTGACCTTGGTGCCGGCTTGTTGGCACCAGGCGCGGATCTGCTGGATGAGGACCGGGGACCAGGTGTTGTCCAGGAACCCGGGCAGGTCGGGGTGCTCGGCGTCGAGATGCGCGTACAACGTGACCCCACGCCCAGTGCCACTGGTGATCTCGCCGGTGAGCAGGTCGAGGGCGAGCTGTTGGCGGCCCATCTCACCCAGGGCCTGGGAGCGGCGGACGTCCAACGACTCGGTGGACCCGAGGTCGGCCAGCGCCTGGGCCCCGTTCTTGAGCGCGGCGTCGAGGTCGATCGCGTCGGCCAAGTCGAGGGTGGCGGTCATCTCGACGGTGCCCGACGTCGAAGCGTCGCCGAGGTGGACGTCGGCGTGACGGTGCTCGGCGGCCTTCTTGCGGCGGCGTTCGGCTTCGTCGGGGTCGTGCTTGGCCCGCGCGGCGTCGACGGCCCGGTCGACCTGCGCCCAGGAGCAGGTGTGCAGGAACGGGGCGATGTCCTTGTCCACGTCAGTGGCACCAACCGCAGGCAGGGACATCGTGTGCTCGGCGACGCGGAACGCCTTCCACACCGCCACCTCGAGCTTGACCACGCGTGCGTACAGCCGTGGGAGGCGGTAGCGCAGCTCCAACGCCTTGCCGAGGTAGGCCAGGCCGCCGTCGGTCGACATGCCCAGCGACAGGGCGAGGTCGAGGGCGGCGTACTCGCCGATCACGGGGCAGCCGGGGCCGCCCAGGTGCAGGGCGGGTTCTTCCATGGGGTCGAGCAGTGCTGCGGTCTCAGCAGGGGCAGCGGTGTTGACCGCCGCCCAGTCGAGGACCGCGTTGAGGGTCTGGACCTGGACGCGGGAGTCCTCGTCGCGGCTCGCGCGCACGGACTCGAGCAGCGGGTCGCTGCTCGGGGTCCGGGTGCGGGTGCTCATGGGTTCATTCTACGCCCGGTTGCGCATATTCGACAGTGTGATCGACGGGTTGGTGGATGGGTTTTCGAGGGTCGGTGGGGGTGGGTGGGTCTCGTGACGGTCGCTAGCGCGACCTCCTCGACCACCGTGGGGTCAGGTCGGTGGCGCGACGTCGTCGACCGGTGGGGGAGGGTCAGCCGAACGGGAGCGGGTCCGGCGCCAGGCTGACCGCGTGGGCCCGGGCGGCGGTGAGCCTGCGGCGGTGGTGCTGGCGGCACAGCACCTCGTAGGCCACCTCGGCCGGGGGGCCGTCGGGACCGTCGACGTCCCCGACGACGATCACCTCGCCCTCGACGACCATCACCCCGTCCTCGGTGCGGGCGTTGTGGGTGGCACGCTTGCCGCACCAGCACAGGGCCTCGACCTGGAGCACGTGCATCCGGTCGGCCAGCTCGACCAGCCGGCGACTGCCGGCGAAGAGCACGGTGCGGAAGTCGGTGAGGATCCCGAAGGCGAACACGTCGATCTGCAGCTCGTCGACCACCTTGGCCAGCTGGTCGATCTGGGCGGCGGTGTAGAACTGCGCCTCGTCACAGACCAGGTAGTCGATGCGGCCCCCCCGGGTGAGGGAGTCCACGACGTAGCGCCAGAAGTCGAAGTCGGGCGGCACCTCGGTGGCCTCGTGGGTCAGGCCGAGCCGACTCGACAAGATCGCCTCGCCCGCACGGTCGTGGGCGGTGAAGATGCGGCCGTGGCGACCGCGGGCGGCGTGGTTGTGGTTGGTCTGCAGGGCCAGGGTGCTCTTGCCGGAGTCCATGGTGCCGGTGAAGAAGTGCAGTTCAGCCACGGTTCATCCTGTCACGGCACGACCTGGCGTCACGGTGGGGTCGTCGGGTCGACGAACAGCTCCTCGTGGTCGACGATCTCGGCCTGCAGCGCCTGGTCGAGGTCGGTGGCGACGGCGGTCGCCTGGGGGGTCGGCGAGGGCAGCGAGGCCAGCGCACGGTCGATCGCATCGGTGACGTCGATGACCCGGGCCGCGCTCACCACGGGGCCCTCGACCTCGCGGGCGACGTAGGTGGCCACGAAGCGCCGCAGCTCGCCCTCGACGTTGGCGGCCCGCTGCACGAGGGAGGCCCGCAGCCCCTGCGCCCGCACCCGTACGACGACCGCGTGGGTCGCCGGTGGGGTGACGTCGAGGACGATGGCGAGGTCGGCACGAGGTCGCGCGGTGATGACCAGCGGCACGACGACGTCGGCGGTGAAGCGGTGCTTGTCGACGCCGAGGTCGACGGTGAAGTCGAGCGCGACGGGGACGCGTACCACGAACCGAGCCGGCTCGGCCGACACCCGCTCGCCGTCGGCCTCGCCGATGGCCCCCCGGGCCGACACCTTGACCACCCGGCCGGGCCCGACGCCCGTCGGCGCGACGTCGATCGGCTGCCCGGCGAGCACGTTGACGCCGGCCAGCACCCGCTCGACGCTCACCGCGGTTGCGAAGAACGCAGTGCCCCAGTCGGCGTGCCCGATCTCGTCGTCCAGCGACCGACCGACTCAGTCGTCGGGGTCGTCGAGCCGGGCCAGCCAGGTGGCGAACCGCTCGACCGCGGTCTCGAACTCGGGGTGGGCGTCGACGAAGCCCTGCAGCTGCTCGGCGACCCACGCCAAGGTGACCTCCTCGTCACCCCGACGCTTGTCGAGCTCCTCGATCCCTCGGTCGGTGAAGTACATCGGTTGCTGCGGTCGACTCAGGCGAAGGCCCGCTCGACGAGCTCCTTCTGCTCCGCGACGTGACGCTTGACCGTGCCGACCGACGGCGACGACGACTGCGGCCGGGTGATCGGCTCGACCTTCGCGTCGACGTCGTGCCACAGGTTCATCGCGTAGTGCGACCACGGACCCATGTTGGCCGGCTCGTCCTGGACCCAGCGCACCGCCTTCAGGTGCGGGTAGCGCGCGATCTCGGCCTTGATCTCGTCCTCGGGCCGCGGGTAGAGCTGCTCGACGCGCGCGATCGCGAAACGACCGGCGTCCTCGCGCTTGGCCCGCTCGACCATGAGGTCCCAGGTCACGCGACCCGAGCAGATCAGCAGGGTGTCGACCTGGTCCTGCGCGGCGTCGGCGTCACCGATGAAGGGCCGGAAGGTGCCCTCGGTGAAGTCGCTGGGCTGCGAGGCGGCCTCCTTGCGCTTGAGCATCGACTTGGGCGTGAAGACGATCAGCGGACGGTGGGCCTCGCCGAGCGCCTGCTTGCGCAGCAGGTGGAAGTACGACGCCGGGGTCGACGGCTGCGCCACGGTGAACGCGTCGTCGGCCGCCATCTGCAGGAACCGCTCGATGCGCGCCGAGGAGTGGTCGGGGCCCTGGCCCTCGTAGCCGTGGGGCAGCAGCAGGACGACGCCCGACTGCTGGCGCCACTTGGTCTCGCCGGAGGAGATGAACTCGTCGATCACCGTCTGCGCGCCGTTGACGAAGTCGCCGAACTGCGCCTCCCACAGCGTGAGGGCCTCGGGACGGGCCACGGAGTAGCCGTACTCGAAGCCCAGCGCGGCGTACTCCGACAGCAGCGAGTCGTAGACGTAGAACTTGCCCTGGTCCTCGGTGAGCGAGGCCAGCGGGGTCCACTCGTCGGCGTTCTTGCGGTCGATGATCGTGGCGAAGCGCGACACGAAGGTGCCGCGACGCGAGTCCTGACCGGCCAGGCGCACCGGGCGCCCGTCCATCAGCAGCGAGCCGAAGGCGAGGATCTCGCCGGTGCCCCAGTCGATCGGGCCCTCGGTGATGGCCGTCGCGCGCCGCTGCAGCTGCGGCATCACCTTCGGGTGCACCGTGAAGCCCTCGGGCGGCGTGACGTAGGCGTCGGAGATGCGCTTGAGGCACTCGAACGGGACCGCCGTGGTCGTCTCGGCCGCCGGCTTGTCCGGGTAGTCGGGGACGGTGGTCCACTCCTTGGGCTGGGTCGTCGCCTCCTTGACCTCGGTGAAGACCCGCTCGAGCTGCTGCTGGTAGTCGGCCAGGACCTGCTCGGCCTCCTCGATCGTGATGTCGCCACGACCGATGAGGGACTCGGTGTAGAGCTTGCGGACCGAGCGCTTCTGCTCGATCAGGTCGTACATCAGCGGCTGGGTGTACGACGGGTCGTCACCCTCGTTGTGGCCGCGGCGGCGGTAGCAGACCAGGTCGATGACGACGTCCTTCTTGAACGCCTGGCGGTACTCGAAGGCCAGCTGGGCCACGCGGATGCAGGCCTCGGGGTCGTCGCCGTTGACGTGGAAGATCGGCGCCTGCACCATGCGCGCGACGTCGGTGCAGTACAGCGAGGAGCGCGAGGAGCCGGGCGAGGTGGTGAAGCCGACCTGGTTGTTGACGACCACGTGGATGGTGCCGCCGGTGCGGTAGCCGCGCAGCTGGCTCAGGTTGAGGGTCTCGGCCACGACGCCCTGGCCCGCGAAGGCCGCGTCGCCGTGCACCAGCAGCGGCAGCACGGGGTAGTCGGCGCCCTTGTCGAGCACGTCCTGCTTGGCCCGGGCGATGCCCTCGAGCACGGGGTCGACCGCCTCGAGGTGCGACGGGTTGGCGGCCACGGAGACCTTGATCGTGTCGCCGGACCCGGCGACGAACTCGCCCTCGGCGCCGAGGTGGTACTTGACGTCGCCGGAGCCCTGGACCGTGCGCGGGTCGATGTTGCCCTCGAACTCGCGGAAGATCTGGGAGTACTTCTTGCCGACGATGTTGGCCAGCACGTTGAGCCGGCCACGGTGGGCCATGCCGATGGTGACCTCGTCGAGGCCGGCCTTGGCGGCCGCTTCGCAGATCTCGTCGAGGACGGGGACGGTGGTCTCGCCGCCCTCGAGGCTGAAGCGCTTCTGGCCGACGAACTTGGTCTGCAGGAACGTCTCGAAGGCCTCGGCCTGGTTGAGCTTGAGCAGGATTCGCAGCTGCTCCTCGCGCGGGGGCTTGGTGTGCGGCTGCTCGACGCGCTCCTGGATCCAGCGGCGCTGCGAGGGGTCCATGATGTGCATGTACTCGATGCCGGTGGTGCGGCAGTAGGAGTCGCGCAGGATGCCGAGGATGTGGCGCAGCTTCATGAAGCGCCGGCCCTCGCCGCCGAACGAGCCGGTCGGGAACTCGCGGTCGAGGTCCCACATGGTGAGCCCGTGCGACTCGACCTGCAGGTCGGGGTGGGTGCGCTGGCGGTACTCGAGGGGGTCGGTGTCAGCCATCATGTGGCCGCGCACGCGGTAGGCGTGGATGAGCTCGAGGATGCGCGCCTGCTTGTCGATCTCGTCGTCGTGCGAGGTCGCGATGTCGTTGTTCCAGCGAATCGGCTCGTAGGGGATGCGCAGCGAGCGGAAGATCTCGTCGTAGAAGCCGTCCTTGCCGAGGAGCAGCTCGTGCATGCGCTTGAGGAACTCGCCCGACTGCGCGCCCTGGATGACGCGGTGGTCGTAGGTCGAGGTCAGCGTCATGACCTTGCTGATGCCGTTGCGGGCGATGGCCTCCTCCGAGGCGCCCTGCCACTCGGCGGGGTACTCCATCGCACCGACGCCGAGGATCGCGCCCTGCCCGGCCATCAGGCGCGGGACCGAGTGGACGGTGCCGATGCCGCCGGGGTTGGTGAGGCTGATCGAGGTGCCCTGGAAGTCGGCGACGGTGAGCTTGTTGTCGCGGGCCTTGCGGACGACGTCCTCGTAGGCGGTCCAGAACGCGGCGAAGTCCATCGTCTCGGCCGCCTTGATCGACGGCACCAGCAGCTGGCGGCTGCCGTCGGGCTTGGGCACGTCGATCGCGAGGCCCAGGTTGATGTGGGCCGGGGTGATCAGGTTGGGCTTGCCGTCGACGACCTCGAAGCCGTTGTTCATCTCGGGCATCGCGCGCACGGCCTTGACCATCGCGTAGCCGATGAGGTGGGTGAACGACACCTTGCCGCCGCGGGCACGGGCCAGGTGGCTGTTGATGACGATGCGGTTGTCCCACAGGAGCTTGACCGGCACCGCGCGCACCGACGTCGCGGTCGGCACGCTCAGCGAGGCGTCCATGTTGGCGACCGTGCGGGCCGGGGCGCCGCGCAGCACGGTGTAGGTCGGCTCGTCGCTGGCCGCGGCCGGCTCGGCCTTCGGGGCTTCCTTGGGGGTGGGGTTGGTGGTCGCCTTGGCGGGCTCGGCCGCCTTGGTGACCGGGCGGGGCTCGGCCTTGGGGGCCGGGGACGCCTCGGCCCGAGGGGCAGCGGCCGGCTCCGGAGCCTTCGTCGGAGCCTTCGCGGGAGTCGGGGCCGGGGCGGCGGCCGGGGCGCCGTTGCTGCTCGCCTGGGCGGAGCCGTTGGTGGCGGGAGCGCCGCCGCTGCTGAAGAAGGCCGCCCACGAGGCGTCGACGCTCGCGGGGTCGGCGTCGTACGCCTCCCGCATCTCCTCGACCAGCCAGTCGTTGGGACCGAAGTCCGAGGCCGACGGTTGGGTGGAGCTGTGGGAGTGGCCTGACGACTGCGGCACGACTGGGTTCGCCTCTTCCGGGTGATGACGTGGCTGATGTGTCGTCAAGGCTAGACCCACTGCGTCGCAAATGCGCCGCTGCGGGTGCATCTTGCGGCACCCTGTTGCGGATGCCACACCTGCACCACCCGCGACCGCTGTCTGGAGCCCCCGCCACACCATGACCCCCACCCCCGTCCTCACCACGGCCCGGGCCAAGGCTCCGGCCACGGTCCTCGCCCTGGCGGTCGTCGTCAGCCTCGCCGCCGGGTGCAGCGACGACGGCGACGCCGCCCGGCCCGGCACCACCGACCCGAGCACGAGCGCCGCGCCGAGCCCCGCCACCGCCGACGAGCAGCTCGCCACCACGACCACCCTGCGCACGGTGACCGGCGGTCGCCTGTCCCGGGCCGAGCGCGGGGCCGTGCGCGACCGGGTCACCGCCGTGGTCGACGACTGGTTCGAGCGCGCCTACCTCGGCGGCGACTACCCCCGCACCGACTTCACCGACGCGTTCGACGCCTTCACCCCCGGGGCGCGGGCCCGGGCCGTCGACGACCGCAAGCTGATGAGCAACGCCGCCGTCGGCACCACGACGTACGCCGTACGCGCCCTCGCGCGCCGCGCGGTGGTCGACGTCCTGGCCGTCGCAGGGCGCGCCGACGCGGCCACCGTGCAGTTCCGGCTCGGGATGGCCCGGGCGGGGGAGTCCGGCGCCGAGCGCCGCGAACGCGTCAGCGGTCACCTCTTCCTGACCTTCCGCAAGGGCGACGGCTGGCAGGTCTTCGGCTACGACGTGCAGCGCGGTGACCTCGCGTGAGGCGCCCCTCCCGCCCCACCCTGCGCCGGTACGCCGTCCTGGCGGCCCTGCTGAGCAGCCTCGCGGTGCTCGTGCCCGACGCGGGCACCGCCGCGACGCAGGCGGTGCTCGTGAAGTACCAGCACGCCGAGGGCGTGGCCCTCGAGGACGACATGGTCTGGATCCTGGGCGTCGGCTCCGACGCCCGGCCCGGCGAGGACATGACCCGGACCCGGGGCGACGCGCTGCAGCTCGTCGGCATGAACACCCGCACCGGCGCCGCGACCAGCATCGGCATCCCGCGCGACTCCTACGTCTCGATCCCCGGCTTCGGCTCCGACCGCATCAACGCCTCGCTCGCCTACGGTGGTCCGCAGCTGCTCGGCGAGACCGTCGGCGAGCTGACCGGCATCGAGCCCGACTACGTCCTGGTCACCCGCTTCCCCTACTTCGAGCAGATGGTCGACGACATCGGCGGCATCACGGTGCGCAACCCGACGGCGTTCGCCGACGACAACCTCAAGGACAACGGCTTCCCGGCGGGCCGGATCCGCCTCGACGGCTACGACGCCATGGCGTTCTCCCGCATCCGCCACGACCTGCCCGGGGGTGACTTCGACCGCTCGGCCAACCAGCAGCGCGTGCTCGCCGGCATCCAGGCCCGCATCGCGCAGCGCGTCGACCAGCCCGGCTTCATCGACCGCGGCGTGCTCACCGTGCTCGAGCACACCGACACCGACCTCAGCCCCGCCGAGCTGTTCCGCCTCGCGCACGTCGTCGCCCAGGTCCGGCCCGGCCGGATCACCGGCTGCGTGGTCCACGGCAGCTTCGCCGACGTGGGCGGCGCCTCGGTCGTGCTGCCCTACACCGCCGACGCCCGGCGCTACGGCGACGACGCCCGCAAGGACGCGGTGATCAGCCGCTGCTGAGGGCACCTGCTGCTCGTCGGACCCCGGGCGTCCGCAGCCGGACGCACCGACGTGCGCCGCGACCCCGCGGGTGAGGTAGTGTCCGCAGCGCGCCGAGAGGCGCTGGCCTCCGTAGCTCAGGGGATAGAGCACTGGTTTCCGGTACCAGGTGCCGCAGGTTCGAATCCTGCCGGAGGCGCACCACGTCGCAGAGCCGACCGCAGGCCGTTCCAGGTCCGTCCAGGCCCGTCCAGGGCCGTCGCCGGTGCGGGACAACGTCGTCGGCGCCGATACGCTTGCCGGGTGAATCCGGCCCAGCTGTCCGCCACCGTCGTCGACGCCCTCGCGTCGCTCGTCGACGCAGGTCACGTCACCCTGCCCGACGGCATACCGGCCGAGGTCACGGTCGAGCGTCCGCGCGACCGCAGCCACGGCGACTACGCCACCAACGTGGCGCTCAAGCTCGCCAAGCAGGCCGGCACCAACCCGCGCGCGTTCGCCGACCTCCTCGCCGCGCGGCTGCGCGAGTCCGACGGCGTCGCCGCGGTCGACGTGGCCGGACCGGGGTTCATCAACATCACCGTCGCGGCCGACGCGCAGGGCCAGGTCGCAGCCGACGTGGTGGCCGCGGGGGAGCGCTTCGGCTCCTCCGACCACTTCGCCGGCGAGCGGATCAACCTCGAGTTCGTGTCGGCCAACCCGACCGGCCCGCTGCACATCGGTGGCGTGCGCTGGGCCGCGGTCGGCGACGCGCTGGGCCGGATCTTCACGATGACCGGCGCCGAGGTCACCCGCGAGTACTACTTCAACGACCACGGCGCCCAGATCGACCGGTTCAGCCGGTCGCTGCTGGCCAGCGCGATGGGGGAGCCGGCGCCCGAGGACGGCTACGGCGGCGACTACATACACGAGATCGCGTCGGCCGTGGTGGCGCAGCGGCCCGAGGCGCTGACCCTGCCGCGCGACGAGGCCAACGAGGTCTTCCGCGCCGTCGGCGTCGACATGATGTTCGCCGAGATCAAGCAGTCCCTGCACGACTTCGGGGTCGACTTCGACGTCTACTTCCACGAGGACGAGCTGCACAAGAGCGGCGCGGTCGCCCGGGCCGTCGAGCGGCTCACCGAGCTCGGCAACACCTACGAGAAGGACGGCGCCCTGTGGCTGGCCACCGAGAAGTTCGGTGACGACAAGGACCGCGTGATCATCAAGTCCGACGGCCAGGGCGCCTACCTGTCGGGCGACCTGGCCTACTACCTCGACAAGCGCAGCCGCGGCTTCGACCGCTGCTTCATCATGCTGGGCGCCGACCACCACGGCTACGTCACCCGCCTGATGGCGATGTGCGAGGCGTTCGGCGACACCCCCCACGTCAACCTCGAGGTCCTGATCGGCCAGATGGTCAACCTCCTGCGCGACGGCGAGCCCCTGCGGATGTCGAAGCGCGCCGGCACGGTCATCACCATCGACGACCTCGTCGAGGCGATCGGGGTCGACGCCGCCCGCTACGCGCTGGCCCGTTACTCCTCCGACTCCACCATCGACCTCGACCTCGAGCTGTGGGCCCGCAGGTCCAACGACAACCCGGTCTTCACCGTCCAGTACGCCCACGCCCGCGTCTCCAGCCTGCTGCGCAACGCCGCCGACCTCGGCGTCGTCGCCGAGTCCCACCCCGAGCTGCTGACCCACGAGAAGGAGGGCGTGCTGCTGCGGTCGCTGGCCGACTTCCCGAAGGTCGTGGCGAGCGCGGCCGACCTGCGCGCGCCCCACCGGGTGGCCCGCTACCTCGAGGACCTCGCCGGCACCTACCACCGCTTCTACGACAGCTGCCGGGTGCTGCCGATGGGCGACGAGGAGACCGGCGACCTCCACCGCGCCCGGCTGCTGCTCGTCGACGCCACGCGCGTCGTGCTGGCCAACGGCCTGGGCCTGCTCGGCGTCTCGGCGCCCGAGCGGATGTGACCGGGTCCCGATGAGCACCACCCACGAGGCCGGCTGGGCCCACGCGCCAGGCGCCCTGCGCGGACCCGCCTGGTTGTCGCCGCCCCAGGACCCCAACGCCCTGGTGCCGCTGCTGTGGAGCAGCACCGCCCACAAGCGCGACGGCGACCTCGTGGTCGGGGGCGTCGCGGTCGCCGACCTGGTCGCCGAGCACAACACGCCCGCCTACGTCCTCGACGAGGACGACTTCCGGGCCCGGGCGCGGGCCTTCCGCGACGGGTTCGCGGGCTACGACGTCTACTACGCCGCCAAGGCCTTCATCTCCGTCGCGGTCGCGCGCTGGGTCGTCGAGGAGGGGCTCCACCTGGACGTGTGCAGCAACGGGGAGCTCACCGTCGCCCTGCGGGCCGAGGTCGACCCCGCGCGGATCGAGTACCACGGCAACAACAAGACGCACCCGGAGCTGCGTCGAGCGGTGGCGGTCGGGGTGGGCAGGGTCGTGGTCGACTCGTTCGTCGAGATCGAGCGCCTCGCCCAGATCAGCGCCGAGCTCGACACCACCCAGGGCGTGATGATCCGGGTGACCCCCGGCGTCGAGGCCCATACCCACGAGTACATCGCCACCGCCCACGAGGACCAGAAGTTCGGGTTCTCGATCACCAGCGGCGACGCCCTCGAGGCCGTGCGCCGCGTCCACGATGCCCCCGGGCTCGAGCTGCTGGGCCTGCACTGCCACATCGGCAGCCAGATCTTCGACTCCTCCGGCTTCGAGATCGCCGCCAAGCGGGTGCTGCGCCTGCACGCCCGGGTCGCCGACGAGCTCGGCGTCACGATGCCCGAGATGGACCTCGGTGGCGGCTTCGGCATCGCCTACACCACCCAGGACGACCCGTCCGACCCCGCGCGGCTGGCCAGCGAGATGACCGCGATCGTCGAGCACGAGTGCCGCGGGCTCGGCATCGCGGTGCCCCGGCTGTCGATCGAGCCCGGCCGCGCGATCGTCGGTCCGTCGGTCTGCACCGTCTACACCGTCGGCACCGTCAAGCCCGTCACGCTCGACGGCGGCGCGGTGCGCACCTACGTCAGCGTCGACGGCGGCATGAGCGACAACATCCGCACCGCCCTGTACGACGCCGACTACTCCTGCACGATCGCCGCGCGCGCCTCCCAGGCGCCTCCGGTCCTGGCCCGCGTCGTCGGCAAGCACTGCGAGGCCGGCGACATCGTCGTGCGCGACGAGTTCCTGCCCGGTGACATCGCCCCGGGCGACCTGCTCGCCGTGCCCGGCACCGGTGCCTACTGCCGCTCGATGGCGTCCAACTACAACCACGCGCTGCGCCCCCCGGTGATCGCGGTGCGGGACGGCCGGGCGCGGATCCTCGTACGACGAGAGACTGAGGACGACTTGCTGGCGACGGATGTGGGTGTGTGATGGACGGACAGCCGCTGAAGGTCGCGGTCCTCGGGTGCGGCGTGGTCGGCTCCCAGGTCGTCCGGCTGCTCGACGAGCAGGCCGGCGACCTCGCGGCCCGGGTCGGGCGACCCGTGCAGCTCGCCGGTGTCGCCGTACGCCGCATCGACGCCCCGCGTGACGTGCTGCTGCCCGAGGGCCTGCTGACCACCGACGCGGCCGCCCTGGTGGCCCGCGACGACGTCGACCTCGTGGTCGAGGTCATCGGCGGCATCGAGCCCGCCCGCACCCTCATCCTGTCGGCCCTCGAGCACGGCAAGAGCGTCGTGACGGCCAACAAGGCGCTGCTGGCCGAGGACGGCCCGACCCTTTTCGAGGCTGCCGAGAAGGCCGGGCGCGACCTCTACTACGAGGCGGCCGTCGCGGGCGCCATCCCGATCCTGCGCCCGCTGCGCGAGTCGCTGGCCGGCGACCGGGTCACCCGGGTCCTCGGCATCGTCAACGGCACGACCAACTTCATCCTCGACAAGATGGACACCCAGGGCAGCGGGTTCACCGAGGCGCTCGAGGAGGCCCAGGACCTCGGCTACGCCGAGGCCGACCCGACCGCCGACGTGGAGGGCTTCGACGCCGCGGCCAAGGCCGCGATCCTGGCGTCGCTGGCGTTCCACACCCGGGTCACCGCCTCCGACGTCCACCGAGAGGGCATCAGCGAGGTCAGCGCGGCCGACATCGCCTCGGCCAAGGACATGGGCTGCGTCGTCAAGCTGCTCGCGATCTGCGAGCTGCGCACGACCGAGGGCACCGACGGTGGCGCCGAGGAGGCGGTCGCGGTCCGCGTGCACCCGGCGATGATTCCGCGCAGCCACCCCCTGGCCAGCGTCCGCGAGGCCTACAACGCGGTGTTCGTCGAGTCCGAGGCCGCCGGTCAGCTGATGTTCTACGGACCCGGGGCCGGGGGCGCCCCGACGGCCAGCGCCGTCATGGGCGACCTGGTCACCGTGGCGCGCAACCTCGTCTCGGGCACCCGCGGCGCCGGCGAGTCGGCCTACACCGACCGTGCCGTGCTGCCGATGGGAGAGACCCGCACCCGCTACCACGTGGCCATCGACGTCGACGACCGCGCCGGGGTGCTGGCCGCGGTGGCCCTGGCCTTCGCCGAGCACGGCGTCTCGATCCAGACCGTGCGCCAGGAGGGCCGTGACGACGACGCCCAGCTCGTGGTCGTGTCGCACGGCGCGACCGACGCCCAGCTGAGCGCGACGGTCGAGCACCTGCGCGGCATGGACACCGTCCGCGACGTCACCTCGGTGATGCGCGTCGAAGGAGCCGACGAATGACCCTCGTGACCCGGACCCACCAGTGGCGCGGGGTGATCGAGGAGTACCGCGAGCTCCTCGACCTCCCGCCGGGCGTGCCCGCGGTGACGCTGCGCGAGGGCGGCACCCCGCTGGTCCTCTCCGAGTGGCTCTCCGGCCTGACCCGCGCCGAGGTGCACCTCAAGGTCGAGGGCAACAACCCCACGGGCTCGTTCAAGGACCGCGGCATGACCGCGGCCATCTCGGTCGCCAAGGCGCAGGGCGCCGAGGCCGTCGTGTGCGCCTCGACCGGCAACACCTCCGCCTCGATGGCCGCCTACGCCGCCAAGGCCGGCCTCAAGCCGCTCGTGCTCGTGCCCGAGGGCAAGATCGCCGCCGGCAAGATGGCCCAGGCGATCGTGCACGGCGCCCAGGTCATCATGGTGCGCGGCAACTTCGACGACTGCCTCTCCATGGCGCGCGGCCTCGCAGCCGACTACCCGGTCGCCCTGGTCAACTCGGTCAACCCGGTGCGGCTCGAGGGCCAGAAGACGGCCGCCTTCGAGATCGTCGACTACCTCGGCGACGCCCCCGACTACCACCTGCTGCCGGTGGGCAACGCCGGCAACATCTCGGCCTACTGGCTCGGCTACACCCAGTACGCCGAGCTCGGCCTGGCCACGAAGCGGCCGGTGATGCGGGGCTTCCAGGCGGCCGGCGCGGCTCCGCTGGTCACCGGTGAGCCGTTCCCCGACCCCGAGACCAAGGCCACCGCCATCCGGATCGGCAACCCCGCGTCCTGGCACCTGGCCGAGCAGGCCGCCAAGGAGTCCCAGGGCCGGTTCGCCTCGGTCACCGACGACCAGATCCTCGCCGCCCAGCGCGACCTGGCCTCCCACGACGGGGTCTTCGTGGAGCCCGCCTCGGCCGCCGGCGTGGCCGGGCTGCTGCAGGAGCTGAGCCACGGCGAGTCCTACGCCGGACGCACCGTCGTCATCACCGTCACCGGTCACGGCCTCAAGGACACCGCGACAGCGCTCGAGGGCGCGGGCGCGCTGGTCGACACCGTCGTCGACGCCGACGTCACCGAGGCGGCGGCGGCCGCCGGCCTGGTCTGAGGGTGGCCTGATGGCTCTGGTCGCCGGCCCGGTCCGGGTCAGTGTTCCCGCGACCTCGGCCAACCTCGGTCCGGGCTTCGACACCCTGGGCCTGGCCCTCGACCTGCGCGACGAGCTCGAGGCGGAGGTCCTGCCCGACGCGGGTCTCGAGGTCCACGTCGAGGGCGAGGGTTCCGGGCAGGTGCCCCTCGACGAGCGCCACCTGGTGATCCGCTCGATGCGTGCGGCGTTCGAGCAGATGGGTCAGCGGCCGGCCGGGCTGAGGCTGCGGTGCCACAACGTCATCCCGCACGCCCGCGGTCTCGGGTCGTCGTCGGCGGCCATCGTCGGGGGCATCACCCTGGCCCGAGGGCTCGTCGCCGGCGGCCGCACCCTCGACGACGACCAGGCGTTCCGGCTCGCCGCACGCCTCGAGGGCCACCCCGACAACGTCGCCCCGGCCCTTTACGGCGGTTTCACGATCTCCGGGCACGACGACGGGGCGTTCTGGAGCACCGGTGCGCCGGTCGCCCCCGAGGTGGCGGCCGTCGTGTTCGTCCCTCCCGACGGGCTCTCGACCGAGGCGGCGCGAGGGCTGCTGCCCGCCACCGTCCCGCACGCCGAGGCGGCGGCCAACGCCGGTCGGGCCGCGCTGCTGGTCGCGGCGCTCGCGGGCCGGCCCCGGCTGCTGCTGCGGGCGACGCGTGACCTGCTGCACCAGGACTACCGCGAGCCGGCGATGCCGGGGTCGCTCGCGCTCGTGCGCGCCCTGCGCGAGCGAGGGCACGCCGCCGTGGTGTCGGGCGCGGGCCCGACCGTCCTGGTGCTCACCCACGGCGCCACCGACGTCGACGCCCTGCAGGCCTGCTGCCCCGACGGCTGGAGCTCCTCCTACCTCGCGGTCGGGGTGGCCGGTGCGCAGGTCGCCGGGTGCTAGCCTTGCCCCGCTCCGGGCTTTCCGGGGCGGCGTCTGCGGTCCTCCGTGGCGCCCCTTCGCTCCCTCGTCCTGCTGGGAGCGCAACGACCACCGCGACGATCACGCCGACGGGCCTGTGCCACGGCGGGTGAAGCGTGGGAAGGACCTCACGTGACCGAGACCATCGAGTCGGCTGACAAGGCCCCCAAGAAGCGGACCGGCGGCCTCAACGCGATGCTGCTCGCCGACCTCAAGGCGATGGCCGGCGGCATGGGGATCAAGGGCGCGGGGTCGATGAAGAAGGCCCAGCTCGTCGACGCGATCAAGAGCGCCCAGGCCGGCGGCTCCAGCGCCCCCAGCGGCTCCAGCGGCCCCAGCAGCGCTGCTCGCGACGGTCAGGCCGACGGCCAGGCGGCGTCCGCCCCTGACGAACGGCGCCGGACCCCGCAGCCGGACCAGACGCCGGCGCAGGACTCGTCCGAGCCGCCCTCGGACCAGGCGTCGCGCGCAGCGCGAGGCGCGAGGTCCGACGCGCAGCCGGACCCGCAGCCGGACCCGCAGCCCGAGTCCCGGTCCGAGGCCCGGTCCGAGTCCCAGCCCGAGCGCGGGTCGCAGGACCCGTCGGGGTCGAGGGTGCAGCAGCGGTCGGCGAGGGCCGACAAGCGGTCGGAGACCAGGCGCGACGCGTCGTCCGACGACGACGGTCAGGACGGCTCGGGCCATCAGGGCGCTCAGGGCGCTCAGGGCGCTCAGGGCAACCAGGGCGGCCAGGGCGGCCAGGGCGGCCAGGGCGGCCAGGGCAACCAGGGCGGCCAGGGCAACCAGGGCGGCCAGGGCGGCCAGGGCGGCCAGGGCAACCAGGGTGGTCAGGACCAGGAGGACGGCGAGGGCCGGACCGGGCGCAACCGCCGCCGTCGCGGGCGCGACCGCAACAAGGCCGGCGACGGCGCGGCTCCCGCGGCGCAGCAGGGCACGTCGAGCGCGCCGCAGGCACCGTCGGGCGGCGGTCAGCAGGGTCCCGCGCGCGGCGGGCAGGGCAACCGGCACGAGCCCGACACGACGATCCTCGAGGACGACATCGTCGTCCCCGCGGCCGGCATCCTCGACGTGCTCGACAACTACGCCTTCGTCCGCACCAGCGGCTACCTGCCCGGGCCCGACGACGTCTACCTGTCGCTGTCGATGGTCCGCAAGTTCGGCCTGCGTCGCGGTGACGCGATCGTGGGCCAGGTCCGCCACCCGCGCGAGGGGGAGCGGCGCGAGAAGTTCAACCCGATGGTGCGCATCGACAGCGTCAACGGGCACGACCCCGAGCAGGCCAAGACCCGCGTCGAGTTCGCCAAGCTGACGCCGCTCCACCCCTCCGAGCGGCTGCGCCTGGAGACCGACGCCGCCAACATCACGGGACGGCTGATCGACCTGACCGCCCCGATCGGCAAGGGCCAGCGCGGCCTGATCGTGTCACCGCCGCGGGCCGGGAAGACCACGCTGCTGCAGTCGATCGCCTCCGCGATCTCGACCAACAACCCCGAGTGCCACCTGATGGTCGTGCTGGTCGACGAGCGCCCCGAGGAGGTCACCGAGTTCGAGCGCTCGGTCAAGGGTGAGGTGATCGCCTCGACGTTCGACCGGCCGCCCGCCGACCACACCACGGTCGCCGAGCTCGCGATCGAGCGCGCCAAGCGCCTGGTCGAGCTGGGCCACGACGTCGTGGTCCTGCTCGACGGGCTGACCCGCCTGGGGCGCGCCTACAACCTCTCGCTGCCGCCCTCGGGGCGGACCCTGCCGGGCATGGTCGACGCGGGGGCGCTGCACCCGCCCAAGAAGTTCTTCGGCGCAGCACGCAACATCGAGAACGGTGGCTCGCTCACCATCGTGGCGACGGTGCTGGTGGAGACCGGCTCCGCGGCTGACGAGGTGTTCTTCGAGGAGCTGCGCGACACCTCCACCATGGAGGTGCGCCTGCGCAGCGAGCTGGCCGACCGCCGGCGGTTCCCGGCCATCGACGCGGTGTCGTCGGGCACCCGTCGCGAGGAGCTGCTGCTCGGCGAGCAGGAGCTCTCGATCGTGTGGAAGCTGCGCCGGACGCTCTCGTCGCTCGACAACGACCAGGCCCTCGAGCTGCTGCTCGACCGGCTCCGCACGTCGCACAGCAACATCGAGCTGCTCACGCAGGTGGGCAACGCCGGCCCGAGCGGGTCGCTCACCGGACGGGGGGCCTGACGTGGCGCGCATCGTGGTGGCCGACGACGACGTCGACATCCGGGAGCTGGTGGAGTTCAAGCTGTCGACCATGGGTCACGTGATCGTCGCCGTGGGCGACGGTGCCGCGGCGATCGAGGCGTGCCGCGCCGAGCGTCCCGACCTCTGTGTCCTGGACGTGATGATGCCGGGGGTGTCCGGTCTGGACGCCATCCGGATGATCCGGGCCGACCCCGACCTGCACGACCTGCCGGTGATCCTGCTGACGGCCCGGGCCCAGGAGTCCGACGTGAGCACCGGGTTCGACTCGGGGGCCGACGACTACATCACCAAGCCGTTCAGCCCGCGCGAGCTCGCCTCCCGGGTCGAGGCGCTGCTGGCCGGGCGCGCCGGCGGCCGCGACGCGGGCCCCACGGGCTGAGTCGCCCCGACGGCGCCGTGCCGGAGGGTTCCGCGCGCCGGGCCGCGCCGCGGGCCGGCGCGCGGCGGTAGGATCCGCCGCGAGGGCCCGAGGGGGGGCCTTCGGGCCAGAAGGGGTCTCGCGGTGACGGGTGTCGTCCAACGAGCTGACGCGGGGCGACCCGTCGCCCGGCTGGTCTCGCCCCTCGTCTGGCGCCTGGTGGTCCCCGTGCTGGTGGCGGTGGTGGTGTGTGTCGTCGGCGTCCTGGGCAGCCAGGCCGCGGTCGACCGGATCTCGTCGGACGTCGAGCCCGCGGCCACCGCGCACAGTGACGTCACCGACCTGGTGGCCGAGGTGGACTCCGCGGTGTCGGCCTGGGCGCTCTCCGGCGACCAGCGCGCCCGCGACGACTACGCGCGCGCCCGGCTCGACCTCGACGCGGCGAGCACCCGCCTGGTCGCGCAGGCCCGTGGCACCGACCTCGAGGCGCCCGTGGCGGCCGAGCTCGAGTCCGTCGCGACCTGGCTCAGCGGCTACGCCGTCCCCGTCGTGGAGGACGACCCGGGTCCGCTCACGCCGGCTCGCTCCGCGGCCGGGGAGGACCTGGGTGACGGCTACCGGGCGCGCCGTGAGGTGACCCGCGAGGCGCTGGCCGCCGAGCTCGACCGGGCCGAGGCGGCAGCGACGCTCCGGATGAGGCTGACCCTCGTCGCGGCCGTGCTGGTGCTGGTGGGGACGGCCCTGCTCGTGGGTCGTGCGCGGACCCGCCTGCTCGCCGAGCTCTCCGAGCCGCTCCTGGCCCTCGAGCAGGTGGTCCAGCGGATGCTCCGCAACGACCCTGACGGCCGGGCGGCCGACGAGCGTGGCCCCAAGGAGATCCGCTCGATCGCGCGTGCCCTCAACGACTTCGCCGACGCCGGGTCGCGGGCGCGCGCCGTCGAGGGACGCATCCAGGACGAGCTGCACGTGCTCGACAGCGCCAAGGACGACTTCGTGTCCAACGTGTCCCACGAGCTGCGGACGCCCCTGACGACGATCAGCGGCTACCTCGAGATGGTGGCCGACGAGTTCGAGGGCCGGCTCGAGCCCCGGCACGAGCGGATGCTCGAGGCCACCCGGCGCAACGTCGTACGCCTGCGAGCCCTGATCGACGACCTGCTGGCGCTCTCCAGGGCCGAGACCAGGTCGTCGGAGCTGGAGCCCTCCGACGTGACCGAGATGGTCACCGACGCCGTCACCGACGTCCGGATGACCGCCGCACGGCGCGGCATCACCATCGACGTCTCGGTCACCGACGAGCCGATGCTCGTGGTCTGCGACCGCGCGATGCTCTACCGCGCGTTCCTCAACGTGCTCACCAACGCCGTGAAGTTCAGCCACGACGGGGCCACGGTCGAGGTGCGCGTCGAGCGGGTCCGCCACCGGGTCGAGATCGCCGTGCGCGACCATGGCATCGGCATCCCGCGCGCCGAGCTCGACCGGCTCGGCACCCGCTTCTTCCGCGCCTCCAACGCGATGACCAACGAGATCGCCGGGACGGGCCTGGGCCTGCGCATCGTGCAGACGATCATCGACAAGCACGCGGGCGACGTCATCATCGAGTCGGCCGAGGGCGACGGCACCACCGTCTTCGTCCGGCTGCGTCTGCACGGTGAGCGCGACACCGACCTCGACACCGACCTCGACACCGACCTCGACACCGACCTCGACGGGGGACGGCTACCGGCGGTGCCGGCACCGCTGCCGGGCGAGGGCGGACCGGCCGGGGTCGAGGCGGGTCGCGCGCCGGGTCGCTGAGCCGTGGACGTCGCCGAGCGGGGGTGCGGAATTATCCCCCCGGCACCCCGGTTCACTACGATGTCACCTGGTCCCGGTTCACGACGCGCGCCGCGCGCCGACCCGGGACGGACCGAGAGGACATCATGAAGCCCGACACCCACCCCGACTACGTCGTCACCGAGGTCACCTGCACCTGCGGCGCGTCGTTCACCACGCACAGCACCGTCGCCTCCGGCGTCATCAAGTCCGACGTGTGCTCGCAGTGCCACCCGTTCTACACGGGCAAGCAGAAGATCCTCGACACCGGCGGCCGCGTGGCCCGCTTCGAGGCCCGTTACAAGAAGAAGGCCCCGGCCGACGCCGAGAAGTAGCGACCTCCCGACGCCGACCCCCGCCGTGGCGGGGGTCGGCGTCGGCGTTTTTCCGGTCCCGTCCGTGCCACCCCAGGAGATCACCATGTTCGACGCCGTCGAGGGCCTGCTCGCCGAGCACCGTGACATCGAGGCGCGCCTCGGCGAGCCCGAGACCCACGCCGACGCACGCCTGGCCAAGCAGCTCAACCGGCGCTACGCCGAGCTGAGCGCGATCATCGGCGCCTGGCGCGACTGGACCGCGCTGGGCGACGACCTCGAGGCGGCGCGCGAGCTCGCCGGCGAGGACGACTCGTTCGCCGAGGAGGCCGCCTCGCTCGAGGCCCGGCTGCCCGTGGCCGAGGAGCGGCTGCGGCGCCTGCTGGTGCCGCGCGACCCGGCCGACGCCAACGACACGATCCTGGAGATCAAGTCCGGGGAGGGTGGTGAGGAGTCGGCACTGTTCGCCGCCGACCTGCTGCGCATGTACTCGCGCTACGCCGAGCGCGCCGGGTGGTCGGTCGAGGTCATCGACGCCACCGAGTCCGACCTCGGCGGCTACAAGTCGGTCACGGTGGCGGTCAAGGCCAAGGGCGCCGTCGAGCCGGGCGGGGCGCCGTTCGGGATGCTCAAGTTCGAGGGCGGCGTGCACCGGGTGCAGCGCGTCCCCGTGACCGAGTCGCAGGGTCGCGTGCACACCAGCGCCGCGGGGGTCCTGGTCCTGCCCGAGGCCGAGCAGGTCGACGTCGAGATCAACGACCACGACCTGCGCATCGACGTCTACCGCAGCAGTGGACCCGGCGGTCAGAGCGTCAACACGACCGACTCGGCCGTGCGCATCACGCACCTGCCGACCGGCATCGTCGCCAGCTGCCAGAACGAGAAGAGCCAGCTGCAGAACAAGGAGTCGGCGATGCGGATCCTGCGCGCGCGGCTGCTGGCCGCCGCGCAGGAGGCCGCCGACGCCGAGGCCAGCGACGCCCGGCGCAGCCAGGTCCGCACGGTCGACCGCTCCGAGCGGATCCGCACCTACAACTACCCCGAGAACCGCATCTCCGACCACCGCACCGGCTACAAGGCCTACAACCTCGACCAGGTCCTCGACGGCGACCTCAAGCCGGTGCTCGACTCGTGCGTCGACGCCGACCTCGCCGCCCGGCTCGAGGCGCTCGAGCAGTGACCGGCCCGGCGAGCCGCCGTGACGTGCTCGCGGCCGCGACCCGTCAGCTGCGGGCCGGCGGGGTCGCGAGCCCCGAGCACGACGCCGCCGAGCTGCTGGCCCACGTCCTCGGCACCTCGCGAGGCGCCCTGCCCCTGGTCGACGAGGTCGACGCGACGTCGCTGGCGTCGTACGACGTCCTGGTGGCCCGGCGGGCCGGGCGCGAGCCCCTGCAGCACCTGACCGGGGTCGCCGGGTTCCGTCACGTCGACCTCCGGGTCGGGCCCGGCGTCTTCGTGCCGCGACCCGAGACCGAGCTGCTGGCGGGCTGGGCCGTCGAGGCGGCCGCAGGGCTCGCGCACCCGGTCGTGGTCGACCTGTGCACCGGCTCCGGTGCGATCGCCAAGGCCGTGGCCCACGAGGTGCCGCACGCGCAGGTGCACGCCGTCGAGCTCGACGAGCAGGCGCTGGCGTGGGCCGGGCGCAACCTCGAGGGCACCGGCGTCGACCTGCGCGCGGGGTCGATGGCGACCGCGTTCGACGACCTGGTCGGCACCGTCGACGTGGTCGTGTGCAACCCCCCCTACATCCCCCTGGAGGCGTGGGAGTCCGTGGCGCCCGAGGCGCGCGACCACGACCCCCACCTGGCGCTGTTCTCGGGGGCCGACGGGCTCGACGCCATCCGGGTCCTGGAGCAGCGTGCGCGCGTGCTCCTGCGGCCCGGGGGAGTGGTGGGCGCCGAGCACGCCGACGTCCAGGGCGCCTCGGCGCCGGGTGTCTTCGTCGCGGCCGGCGGCTGGAGCGACGTGCGCGACCACCTCGACCTGGCCGGAAGGCCCCGCTACCTGACGGCGAGGTTGGGACCGGTCCCTCGGCCCGGCCTGGCAGGATGAGCAGCGTGACCGCCGAGCGATACCCGACGACGACACCCGAGGAGCGCGAGGCCGCCATCGAGGCGGCCTCCAGGGCGATCCAGCGCGGCGACCTCGTGGTGCTGCCCACCGACACCGTCTACGGCGTGGCGGCCGACGCCTTCGACGCCGACGCGGTCGCGGTGCTGCTCGCCGCCAAGGGGCGCGGGCGCGACATGCCGCCGCCGGTGCTCGTCAGCAGCGCCAGCACCCTCGATGCGCTGGCCCGCGAGGTGCCGGCGTTCGCGCGCGCCCTCGTCGACGCCTTCTGGCCCGGCCCCCTCACGCTCGTGTGCAAGCAGCAGACGTCGCTGATGTGGGACCTCGGCGACACCCGCGGCACGGTCGCGGTCCGGATGCCCGACGACGACCTGACCCGCGAGATCCTCGAGCGCACCGGTCCGCTGGCGGTGAGCTCCGCCAACACCCACGGGCTCCCGGCCGCGACCGACGCGGGGCAGGCCGAGGACATGCTGGGGGAGTCGGTGGCCGTCATCGTCGACGCCGGCGAGTCCCCGGTCGGAGAGGCGTCGACCATCATCGACGCCACGAGCGCCCAGGGGCGGGTCCTGCGCCACGGCGCCCTCAGCCTCGAGCAGCTCAACGAGGTCCTGGAGCCCCTCGGTGCGACCCTGGTCGAGAGGGAGGCCGATGCGTGAGTACCTCGTCGTCTTCCTGGTGGCCGCCTCGGTCACCTACCTGCTGACCGTCGTCGCGCGCGAGATCGCGCTGCGCACGGGGGCCAGGGCCAAGGTGCGCGACCGTGACGTGCACACCGAGGAGATCCCCTACCTCGGGGGCATCGCGATGCTCGGCGGCCTCGTCGCGGCCTACGTGGTGGCCCACGAGCTGCCGTTCCTGTCCAACAGCGGCCCGTTCACCTTCAGCGACGCCCGGGCGGTGATCGTCTCGGGCGCGTTGATCTGCGGGGTCGGCGTGCTCGACGACATCTTCGACCTCGACGCGCTCACCAAGTTCGGCGGCCAGGTGATGGCGGTCGGCCTCCTGGTCTACTCCGGCGTCCAGTTCAACTTCTTCTTCGCCCCCGACGGGCAGCAGATCTCGCTCGACGCGAGCCAGGGAGCGCTGCTGACGGCCGTGATCGTCGTGGCGACCGTCAACGCGGTCAACTTCGTCGACGGGCTCGACGGCCTGGCGGCCGGCGTGGTCGGCATCGCCGCGCTCGCCTTCTTCCTCTACTGCTACCAGCTGAGCGCCGCCAACGCCGTCACCCGCGCCACCACGGGGGCGCTGCTCTCGGCGGCGCTCGCGGGGGTCTGTGCCGGCTTCCTGGTGCACAACTTCCACCCGGCCCGGCTGTTCATGGGCGACAGCGGGTCGATGCTGATCGGGCTGGTCCTGTCGGCGACCGCCATCACCGTCACCACCCAGTTCAGCGCCGAGGACATCTCGCTGGGGGCCGACGGCGCCAACGCCAGCTTCCTGCCGATGCTGCTGCCCCTGGCGCTGCCCATCCTGATCCTCATCGTGCCGCTGGCCGACCTGGTGCTGGCCGTCGTACGCCGCACGCGGGCCGGGCGCTCGCCGTTCGCGCCCGACAAGATGCACCTGCACCACCGGCTCCTCGAGATCGGCCACTCCCACCGGCGCGCGGTGCTGATCATGTGGGCCTGGGCCGGCCTCATCGCGTTCTCGACCGCGCTCGCGAGCCTGCGCACCGGCACGACGGTGTGGGTCGCGATCGCCTCCGCGTTCGCCGTGACGCTGCTGCTCACCTTCGTGCTGCCCGTCCTGCACCGCCCCCGTGTGCTGACCGACGAGACCTTGTGATAGCGTTCACAAGCACCTGAAAGACACCTGAACAACCGTCTGCCCGCCCCCGTCCGCACTGCGACGACGACGACAGAAACGGCCGCCAACGATGACGACCGACCCCCGCGACACCCGTGACGCCGCCGGCGCCACGAGCCGCACGGCACGCCCCTACGGCGTCGCCGCGCTCGGGGTCGCCGTGCTCGCCGGGTCCGCGTCCGCGGTGGTCGTGGCCGCGCTCGCGGCGGTGTTCGACGGCTCGGCCGGACTGGTCGGCGCCCTCACCGGGGCCGGGGTCACGCTGCTGGTCCTGGCGACCGGGTTCGCCGCCGTCGACCTCGTCGCCGGTCTCATGCCGACGGCCTCGCTGGTGGTCGCGCTGCTGACCTACACCCTGCAGGTCGTGCTCCTGGCGGCCCTGCTCGTCGTGCTGCGCGGTGCCGACGGTCTCGAGCAGACCCTCGCCCCGGGCTGGTTCGCCGGGGGTGTCATCACCGTGGCCCTCGCCTGGACCGTGTGCCTGGTCTGGCACGCGATGCGTGCCCGGATCCCGCTCTACGACCTGCCCGTGCACGAGGCCGTCTCCCCGTCCGAGGTGAGTGAGCGATGACCTCCCCCGGCTGCTATTGTCCGGCACGCGATGAGCCAGTCCGACGACAGAGCGCGGGACTCCCCCCGGGGCGATCCGTGGCTCGCGTTCGGCTACCTCGTGGCCGGCGTCCTGCTCTACGGTTTCGTCGGCTGGGTGCTCGACCGATGGTGGGGCACCAGCTTCATGGTCGTCATCGGCATCCTGCTGGGCGCCGGCCTGGCGCTCTTCCAGACCTTCGCCCGTTTCCGGGCGCCCGCAGACCCCAACTAGACGAGAAGGAGTGCCCGAGATGAGTCTCGTCTCGACTCTCAAGGGTGAGGAGTTCACCCCGCCGAGCCCGGCCGACTTCGACCTGCCCCCCATCGGCGGAGGCTTCGGCTCCTTCGACCTGTTCGGACAGACCTGGGTCGTCGGTGTCACCAAGCCGATGATCCAGATCGTGCTCGCGGCGATCCTCGTCTTCGCCCTGTTCTACCTCGCCTCGCGCAAGCGGGCGATGGTGCCGGGCAAGCTGCAGTTCGTCGGCGAGGAGGCCTACGGGTTCGTCCGCAACTCCCTGGGCCGCGACATCATCGGCAGTCACGACTTCCAGCGCTTCGTGCCCTACCTGTTCGCGCTGTTCTTCTTCGTGCTGTTCAACAACTTCATGGCCACGATCCCCTTCATCCAGTTCCCGACCTTCTCCCGCTCGGGGATGGTCTACTCGCTGGCCCTGATGAGCTGGGTGATCTACAACGCCGTCGGCATCAAGAAGCACGGCTTCGTGGGCTACTTCAAGCTCCAGTCGGTGCCCTCCGGCGTCGGCGGGCCGATCCTGGTGCTCCTGGTCCCGCTGGAGTTCATGTCCAACATCCTGGTGCGGCCGGTCACGCTGGCGCTTCGTCTGTTCGCCAACATGTTCGCCGGCCACCTGCTCCTGATCCTCTTCGCCCTCGGCGGCGAGTACATCCTGGTCCACCAGCCGCTCGGCTACGCCCCGGTCGGCATCCTGGCCTGGGTCCTCTTCATCGCCGTGGCCCTGCTCGAGGTGCTGATCCAGTTCCTGCAGGCCTACGTCTTCGTCCTGCTCAACGCCATGTACATCCAGGGCGCCCTGGCAGACGAGCACTGACCCGTTCGTCCCGCTCCACCTGCTCGACTCCACGATTTTCACCTAGCAGCACAACCGAAAGGGAAACCTGATGTTCCTCCCCATGGCTATCGAAGGCACGCTCGGCGACCTCGGCAACCTCAACATGATCGGCTACGGCCTGGCCGCCATCGGTCCGGGTATCGGCATCGGTCTGATCTTCGCCGCCTACATCAGCGGTGTCGCTCGCCAGCCGGAGGCCCAGAGCCGCCTGCAGTCGATCGCCATCCTGGGCTTCGCGCTCGCCGAGGCGCTGGCGATCATCGGTATCGCCCTCGCCTTCGTCCTCTGACCTCACCGCAGCTGTAGGACCGGAAGGACCTGGCATGCACACACTGATCGCACCCTTGGTGGTGCGGGCTGCCGAGGAGGGCGAGGAGCTCAACCCGCTCCTCCCGCACCTCGTCGAGATCGTCTTGTCGCTCGTCGTGTTCGGCATCCTCTTCTTCGCCATCAAGAAGTTCGTCGTCCCCAACTTCGAGGCGACCTACACCGAGCGCACCAAGGCGATCGAGGGTGGTCTGGCCGCGGCCGAGACCAAGCAGGCCGAGGCCGACGCCAAGCTCGCCGAGCTCGAGAAGCAGCTCGCCGACGCCCGGCACGAGGCCGCTCGCATCCGCGAGGAGGCCCGTGAGCAGGGTGCCGTGATCATCGCCGAGATGCGCGAGCAGGCGCAGGCCGAGGCCGGTCGCATCGTCGAGCACGGCAAGACCCAGATCGAGGCCGAGCGCCAGCAGGCGGTCACCTCGCTGCGGGCCGAGGTCGGCTCGCTGGCGACCACCCTGGCCGGCCGCATCGTCGGCGAGAGCCTCGACGACGACGCTCGTCAGAGCCGGGTCGTCGAGCGCTTCCTCGCCGACCTCGAGGCCGGCACGCCCGGTCAGAACTAGAAGGGGACACCGATGGACCTGCGCGGAGCCTCAGCCGAGGCGCTCGCTGCCCTCACCGCAGAGCTCGACTCCCACCTGGGGTCGGGCGAGGTGACGGCACGCCTGGCCGCCGACCTGTTCTCGGTCGCCACCACCCTGCGCGCCGAGGGGGCGCTGCGGCGCTTCGCCACCGACGGCTCGATCCCGCCCGAGGCCAAGTCCGGCCTGGTCGGGGAGGTGTTCGGCGGCAAGGTCGCCGACGGTGCCCTCGCGGTCCTGCGCACCGCCGTCACCCACCGCTGGACGGCGACCCGCGACCTGGCCGACTCGCTCGAGCACCTGAGCGTCGTCGCCCTGGTCAAGGCCGCCGGCAGCGACTCGGGTCGCCTGGCCGACGAGCTGTTCACCTGGGCCCAGGCCGTCACCGACAACCACGCGCTGCGCGACGCCCTGTCCGACCCCGCGCGCAGCAACGACGACAAGGCCGCGCTCATCTCGGGTCTGCTCGAGGGCAAGACGCTGCCCTCGACGGTGACCCTGGCCGTCCAGGCCCTCTCGGGCAGCTACCGGACGGTCACCTCGGCCCTGGCGTCGTACCAGAAGACGGTGGCCGAGGTCCACGGTGAGGGCGTCGCGACGGTCCACGTCGCGCGCGAGCTCAGCGACACCGAGGTCCGCCGGCTGACCGACGTCTTGTCGGCGCAGTACGGCCGTCCGGTGCACCTCAACCTGCTCGTCGATCCCAGCGTCCTCGGGGGCATCCGTGTCGAGATCGGCGACGACGTCATCGACGGCACCGTCGTCAGCAGGCTCGACGACGCCCGCCGCCGCATCGCCGGCTGAGCCACACCCCGCCTCACCCACGCCCCGCCCCACGCCTCACCCACGACGTACGAACCAAGAGAGAAGGAAACGATGACGGAGCTCTCCATCCGTCCGGACGACATCCGGGACGCGCTGCAGAAGTACGTCGCCGACTACAAGCCCGACGCGGCGTCGAAGGAAGAGGTCGGCACGGTCGCCCAGACGGCCGACGGCATCGCCCGCGTCAGCGGCCTGCCCTCCTGCATGGCCAACGAGCTCCTCGAGTTCGAGGACGGCACCCTCGGCCTGGCCCTCAACCTCGACACGCGCGAGATCGGCGTCGTGGTGCTCGGTGACTTCGACAAGATCGAGGAGGGCCAGACGGTTCGTCGCACCGGCGAGATCCTCTCGGTGCCCGTGGGTGACAAGTTCCTCGGCCGCGTCGTCGACCCGCTCGGCACCCCGATCGACGGCCTCGGCGAGATCGAGTCGTCGGCGCGCCGCGCGCTCGAGCTGCAGGCGCCCTCGGTGATGCAGCGCAAGTCGGTGCACGAGCCGCTCGCGACCGGCATCAAGGCCATCGACTCGATGACCCCCATCGGCCGCGGGCAGCGTCAGCTCATCATCGGCGACCGCGCCACGGGCAAGTCGACGATCGCGATCGACACGATCATCAACCAGAAGCAGAACTGGGAGTCGGGCGACCCCGACAAGCAGGTGCGCTGCATCTACGTCGCCATCGGTCAGAAGGGCTCCACGATCGCCGCCGTCCGCGGTGCTCTCGAGGAGGCCGGCGCGCTCGAGTACACCACGATCGTCGCCTCCCCGGCGTCCGACAGCGCGGGCTTCAAGTACCTCGCCCCCTACACCGGCTCGGCCATCGGCCAGCACTGGATGTACGACGGCAAGCACGTCCTGATCGTGTTCGACGACCTGACCAAGCAGGCCGAGGCCTACCGCGCCGTGTCGCTGCTGCTGCGCCGTCCGCCGGGCCGCGAGGCCTACCCGGGTGACGTGTTCTACCTGCACAGCCGGCTGCTCGAGCGCTGCGCCAAGCTCTCCGACGAGCTCGGTGCCGGCTCGATGACCGGCCTGCCGATCATCGAGACCAAGGCCAACGACGTCTCGGCGTTCATCCCGACCAACGTCATCTCGATCACCGACGGTCAGATCTTCTTGCAGTCCGACCTGTTCGCGGCCAACCAGCGCCCGGCGATCGACGTCGGTGTGTCGGTCTCGCGCGTGGGAGGCGCCGCCATGACCAAGGCGATGAAGGCCGTCACCGGCTCGCTCAAGGTCGACCTGGCGCAGTTCCGCGCCATGGAGGCGTTCGCCATGTTCGCCTCCGACCTCGACGCGGCCTCGCGCCAGCAGCTCGACCGTGGTCAGCGCCTGATGGCCCTGCTCAAGCAGCCCGCCTACTCGCCCTACCCGCTGGAGGAGATGACGGTCTCGCTGTGGATCGGCACCACCGGTCGCCTCGACAAGGTGCCGGTCGGTGACGTGCTCCGCTTCGAGCAGGAGTTCCTCGACTACCTGCGTCGCTCCCACGAGGGCCTGCTCGCGGCGATCCGCGAGTCGAACAAGTTCGAGGACGAGGCCGGGCTCGAGAAGGCCTACGACTCGTTCCTCGACCAGTTCGAGACCTCCGACGGCAACTCGATCAAGGTCGGGCACGAGCCCGAGGTCGAGGCGCTGGAGGACGAGGACCAGGAGACCATCGTCAAGCAGAAGCGGGGCTGACGACACATGGCCCTCTCGCTGCGTGAGTACCGCGCCCGGATCAAGTCGGTCGAGTCGACCAAGAAGATCACCCGCGCCATGGAGCTCATCGCTGCGTCCCGCATCATCAAGGCGCAGCAGCGGGCGCAGGCCTCAGCGCCCTACGCCCGCGAGCTGACCCGAGCGGTGTCGGCGGTGGCGACGTTCTCCAACGTCGACCACCCGCTGACCACCGAGGCCGACGACCCCCAGCGGGCCGCCGTCCTCATCGTCACCAGCGACCGGGGTCTCGCGGGTGCCTACTCCTCGAGCGTGCTCAAGGAGGCCGAGCGCCTCGCCGAGAAGCTGCGCGACGAGGGCAAGGAGATCGACTGGTACGTCTGCGGCCGCAAGGGCGAGGCCTACTTCCGGTTCCGCAAGCGCTCCATCGTGCGGTCCTGGACCGGCTTCTCCGACCAGCCGTCCTACGACATCGCCTCCGACGTCGGGCACGCGCTGATCGACGCCTTCCTCAAGGAGCAGGGTGAGGAGCGCGACGTCGACGAGGTCCATGTCGTCTACACCCGGTTCCGCTCGATGCTGACCCAGGAGCCGACCGCGATCCGGCTGCTTCCCCTCGAGGTGGTCGAGGGCACGGCGGCTCCCGAGGAGGGCGACGTCCTGCCGCTCTACGAGTTCGAGCCGTCGGCCGAGGCCGTCCTCGACGGGCTGCTCCCGCAGTACGTCCAGAGCCGGATCTTCTTCGCGATGCTCCAGGCCTCGGCCTCGGAGCTGGCGGCGCGCCAGCGCGCCATGAAGTCGGCGACCGACAACGCCACCGAGCTGATCAAGAAGTACACGCGCATCGCCAACCAGGCCCGCCAGGCTGGCATCACCCAGGAAATCAGTGAGATCGTCGGTGGCGTCAACGCGCTCGCCGATGCGAATGCAGGGAGTGAGTAGACCATGACCGCAACGGTTGAAGAGACCAACCAGGTGGGCGCCCAGGGCGTCGGCCGCATCGCTCGCGTCATCGGCCCGGTGGTGGACGTCGAGTTCCCCGTCGACTCGATGCCCGAGATCTACAACAAGCTGCTCGTCGACGTCACGCTCAGCGGCGAGACCACGACGCTGCCGCTCGAGGTGGCCCAGCACATCGGTGACGGCATGATCCGTGCGATCTCGCTCAAGCCGACCGACGGCCTGGTCCGCGGCGGTCTGGTCACCGACACGGGCAAGCCGATCTCGGTGCCCGTGGGCGACGCGACTCTCGGCAAGGTGTTCAACGCCACCGGCGACGTGCTCAACCTCGAGGAGGGCGAGACCTTCGAGCCCACCGACTACTGGGGCATCCACCGCAAGGCGCCGGCGTTCGACCAGCTGGAGTCCAAGACCCAGATGTTCGAGACCGGGATCAAGGTCATCGACCTGCTGACCCCCTACGTGCAGGGCGGCAAGATCGGCCTGTTCGGTGGTGCCGGCGTCGGCAAGACGGTGCTCATCCAGGAGATGATTGCCCGCGTCGCCAAGGACCACGGTGGTGTGTCGGTGTTCGCCGGTGTCGGCGAGCGCACCCGCGAGGGCAACGACCTCATCGTCGAGATGGAGGAGGCCGGCGTCCTCGGGCAGACGGCCCTCGTGTTCGGCCAGATGGACGAGCCGCCGGGCACCCGCCTGCGGGTCGCGCTGTCCGCGCTGACGATGGCGGAGTACTTCCGCGACGTGCAGGGCCAGGACGTGCTGCTGTTCATCGACAACATCTTCCGGTTCACCCAGGCCGGCTCCGAGGTCTCGACCCTGCTGGGTCGCATGCCCTCCGCCGTGGGCTACCAGCCCAACCTCGCCGACGAGATGGGCACGCTCCAGGAGCGGATCACCTCGACGCGCGGTCACTCGATCACCTCGCTGCAGGCGATCTACGTGCCGGCCGACGACTACACCGACCCCGCGCCGGCCACGACGTTCGCCCACCTCGACGCCACCACCGAGCTGTCGCGTGAGATCGCCTCACTCGGCATCTACCCGGCGGTGGACCCGCTGACCTCCACGTCGCGCATCCTGTCGGCCGAGTACATCGGTCAGGAGCACTACGACTGCGCCATCCGGATCAAGCAGATCCTGCAGCGCAACAAGGAGCTGCAGGACATCATCGCGATCCTCGGTGTCGACGAGCTGTCCGAGGAGGACAAGGTCATCGTGAGCCGGGCGCGCCGCATCCAGCGCTTCTTGTCGCAGAACACCTACGTGGCCAAGCAGTTCACCGGCATCGAGGGCTCCACGGTGCCCGTGGCCGACACCATCGAGGCGTTCAACAAGATTGCCGACGGTGACTACGACCACGTGGCCGAGCAGGCGTTCTTCATGTGCGGCGGTCTCGACGACGTCGAGGCCAAGTGGGCCGAGATCCAGAAGAACCTCTGAGATGGCCGGTTCTGAGGGCGCTCTGCAGGTCGAGCTCGTCGCGGCCGACCGGACCGTGTGGTCCGGGCACGCCACGATGGTGATCGCCCGCACGGTCGAGGGCGACGTCGGCATCCTGCGCGGACACGCGCCGCTGCTGTCGCTGCTCACCGACGCGGTCGTCGAGATCACCGACGAGGAGGGCGACGTGGTCGTGGCCGCGGTCGACGGGGGCTTCCTGTCCGTCGCGGCCGACCGGGTCTCGATCCTCTCCGAGCGCGCGGTGCTCGCCGAGGAGATCGACATCGACGCCGCCCGCGCCGAGCTCGAGCGCGTGCCCGACGGTGAGATCGCCGAGGGCGAGACCGAGCGCCGCATCCGCCGGGCCGAGGTCCGGATCCGCGCAGCGGAGAAGGCCCGCTGACGGCCCCCTCACCGAGGGATCTCCCAGCACCGCTAGGGTGATCGCTCCAGGACAAGGAGCGAGAAGAACAGATGGCGTGGTGGGCGTGGACTCTGGACGCTGCCGGTGCCCTGCTGCTCCTCGCCCTGCTCTACGCCCTCGCGCTCGTCGTACGTCGTCGCCTGATCACCCGCCACGGCGGCACCTTCGAGCTCAGCCACCGCGTCCGTCCCTCCGGGGACGGGCGCGGTTGGGTTCTCGGGGTCGGTCGCTACTCCGGTGAGCGGTTGGAGTGGTTCCGGCTGTTCTCCCTGGCCCCGCGCCCCAAGCGCTCCTGGGCGCGGGAGTCCCTGAGCTACGACGGGCGTCGTGAGGCCTTCGGCGCCGAGCAGATGTCGCTGTACCCCGACCACCTGGTGATCCGCTGCCAGTCGTCGACCGGTGAGGTCGAGCTGGCCATGAGCGCCGGCTCCCTGACCGGCTTCCAATCGTGGCTCGAGGCCCGTCCGCCGGGCACCGACTGGAACCGCTGACGGACCGCTCGCCCCTCGCTCAGTCGAACAGTGCGCGGATGTCGTCGGCGGTGATCGACTGCGACGTGGCGCCGTCGCCGTCGATGACCTGGGCGAAGAGCTCAGCCTTGCGGGCCTTGAGCGCCATCACCTTGTCCTCGATCGTGTCGGTCGACACCAACCGGTAGACCATCACCGAGCGGGTCTGGCCGATGCGGTGGGCACGGTCGACCGCCTGGGCCTCGGCGGCGGGGTTCCACCAGGGGTCGAGGACGAACACGTAGTCGGCCTCGGTGAGGGTGAGCCCTACGCCGCCGGCCTTGAGGCTGATGAGGAACACCGGGGCCGCGCCGTCGCGGAAGTCCTGGACCACCTCGGCGCGCCTGGTCGTGGCGCCGTCGAGGTAGCTGGTGGCGATGCCGGCGGTGGTGAGCCGGTCGCGGACGCGGCGCAGGAACCCGGTGAACGTGCTGAACACCAGCGCCCGATGCCCCTCGGCGACCAGCTCGGCGACGTGCTCGACCAGGACGTCGAGCTTGGCCGAGCCGACCGCGCCGTGCGCGGGGTCGACGAGCCCGGGGTCGAGGGCGAGCTGGCGCAGCCTGGTGAGGGCCGCGAGGATCGCCACGCGGTTGTGGTCGAAGTCGTCGACCAGACCCAGGATCCGCTGGCGCTCGCGGGCCAGGTGGGTGTCGTAGAGCTTGCGGTGGCGCGGGTGCAGCGCGACCGCGAGGGTCTGCTCCTGCTTGGGGGGCAGGTCGGCTGCGACGAGGTCCTTGGTACGGCGCAGCACGAACGGCTTGATGCGCTGGGTGAAGCGTTGCAGCGCCTGGTCGTCACCGTGCTTCTCGACCGGGCGGGAGACGTGCTCGATGAAGGACCGGGGCTGGGGGTAGAGACCGGGCGCGACGATCGACAGCAGCGACCAGAGCTCGAGGAGGCGGTTCTCGAAGGGCGTCCCGGTGACGGCGAGGCGGAACGGCGCCTCGACCTTGCGCACCGACGAGTAGGCCTGGCTGCGGTGGTTCTTGACCTGCTGGGCCTCGTCGAGCACGAGCCCGGCCCAGGCGACCTCGGCGTAGGCCTCGGTCTCGAGGCGCTGCAGGGTGTAGCTGGTGACGACCACGTCGGCGTCGGCGGCGATCTCGGCGATGCTCTGGTCGCGCCGCGCAGCGGAGGCCGTGATCGCCCGGACCCGCAGCCCCGGCGTGTGTCGTGCCGCCTGGTCCGCCCACGCCGGGACGACGCTGGTGGGGGCGACGACGAGGAACGGCCGGTCGGTGGTGGCGCGCGTGTGGGCGACCAGGCTGAGCACCTGCAGCGTCTTGCCCAGGCCCATGTCGTCGGCCAGGATGCCGCCGAGGCCGTGCTGCCAGAGGAACGCCAGCCAGTGGAACCCGTCGCGCTGGTAGGAGCGCAGCTGGGAGACCACGCCGGTCGGCTCGGGCCGGGGGATGTCGACCAGGTCGCGCAGGGCGCGCGCCCGGCGTACCCACTCGTCGGCTTGGGCGTCGACGATGCCGAGCTCGTCGAGCTGCGCCCACAGCCCGAGGTCGTGGCGGCCGACGCTCATCCGCTCGCCGTCGGGCTCGCGCAGCTCGGCCGCCGCGCGGACCAGTGACTGCAGCCGAGCGAACTCGGGGCGGTCGGCGCGGAAGAAGAGCCCGCTGGGCAGGACGACGAACTCCTGCTCGAGCGTCAGGGCGGCCAGCACGAACGGCAGCGGCACCTTCTCGCCCTCGACGGTGACCGTCACCTCGAGGTCGAGCCAGTCGGTGTGGTCGTCGGGGACGTCGTCGGGAACCTCGAAGCTGATCTGGGGCGACGCCTCGGACTCTCGGAACTCCGGTGCGTCGATCTCGACCAGCTCGACGTCGTCGCAGGCGCGCCACACCGGCAGCTCGAGCAGGGCGAGGTGGAGCACGTCGACGCCGCTGACCTCGCGTCGCTCGGGGGTGGGGGGCTGGGGGAGCCGGTCGACGACCTCGCGCTCGGCGCGCCGGTCGCGCAGCCGGTCGCCGGAGGACCAGGGCAGGACGTGGTCGCCGTAGACCCACTCCCACACCAGGGTCGCGGCGTCGGCGGTGCTCCAGCGGACCGTGAGGCGCACGCGCGGCGCGACGGGGGCGGGCAGCTCGACCGTGCCGTCGCTGGAGCCGAGCGGCAGCAGGCGGCGCAGCCGCGCGAGCTCGTCGGGCAACCGCTCGACCGCCTCCGCAGGCAGCTGCAGGGGTGGCTCCGCGAGCACGCGCGCGGGCCCGCGGGCCAGGCGTCGCTCGAGGCGGGCCAGGGTCAGCTCACCCCCACCGTGGTCGAGCAGCGCGGTGTGGGCGGGGTCGCCCCACAGCCCGACGTCGGCGCCGTGCCACAGCCGCCCCTCGTGGTCGAGCCCGACGACCACCTGCGGCCCCTGGTCGCCGGTACGGACGTCGGCGCCCATGGCGACGGGCTTCTCGGCCAGGTGGAGCACCGAGAGCTGCTGGAGCAGCAGCGGGAAGCCGGCCGCCTCCGCCTCGAGCAGCAGCGGCACCACGTCGGGTCCGAAGTCGCCCACGGTGGGCTCGCGACCGGCGTACCAGTAGCCGCCGTGGCGCTCCAGGGCTGCGTGCAGCGCCTGGAGCACCGCGACCTGCGCCGGGGCGTGGTCGCGGCCCAGGGCGGCCGTCGGCACCAGCGACCAGGAGATGCCGGACTTGATCCACCCGCCCTTCTTGCCCGGTCGCATCGGGCGCAGCCGGAGCAGGGGACCGGTCTGGTAGTACATCTTGTGGCCCTTGCCCTCGTCGTAGGTCAGCTGCAGCGCGAGGGGGACCGGGTCGTCGTCGGGCGGGGCGAGGTCGACCAGCACGTCGGTGAGCCTGGCCAGCTGCTGCTCCCACGTCGTGGGGGCCGAGGCCACGAACATCGAGCCGAGCGCCAGGGCCAGGGCCGCTCCGTGCTTGCACTGGAAGTGCACCGGGCACGTGCACGTCGTCGCGACCGACAGCCGCTGGCCGTGGGAGGAGGCGCGCAGCGAGACGACGTAGGGGACGTAGGAGGTGCCCCAGACCTCGGCGGAGGCCGACACGCTCGTGGCGTCGAGGTCGCCGACCTCGGGGGACACCACCGAGCCGTCAGCGGCGTAGCCGCGCGCGCGGTGCAGGGTGTCGCGGGGGAACTGCCCGGAGAGCTCAGCGGGCGTGAGACGACGCAGGATGCTCATGACGTCGACATCGTGGCACGCGGCACCGACGCCGCGGTCCGCTCTCCACAGGCCCCCGCCGTCCGCGGGCTCTCAGCGCTCGCCGCCCGGCACCCACAAGACGTCGCCCTGCTCGCGGTTGGCGTGGCGGGCCAGGATGAAGACGAGGTCGGACAGCCGGTTGAGGTAGGTGATGGCGAGCTTGTTCATGGTCTCGGAGTGCTGCTCGTAGGCCGCCCACGCGGAGCGCTCGGCGCGGCGGGTGACGGTGCGGGCCACGTGCAGGTGGGCGGCGCCGACCGTGCCGCCGTTGAGGATGAACGAGCGCAGCGGCGACAGCGACTCGTTGTAGTGGTCGCACCAGCCCTCGAGCCGGTCGACGTAGTCCTGGGTGATCCGCAGCGGGGGGTACTCGGGGTCGGCGACGACCGGGGTGCAGAAGTCGGCCCCGACGTCGAACAGGTCGTTCTGCACGTGGGTGAGGACGGCGACCACGTCGTCGTCGAGCCCGCCGGCGACCACCGCCAGGCCGAGCTGGGCGTTGGCCTCGTCGACGTCGGCGTAGGCGTGCAGGCGCAGGTCGTTCTTGGTCGTGACGCTCATGTCGCCGAGACGAGTCTCGCCGCCGTCGCCGGTGCGGGTGTAGATCCGGGTGAGGTTGACCATGGGGGCACAGTAGCGAGGGTGAAACGTGACGACCTCCTCCCGGTGGTGCTGGCCGTGCCCGGCGTGGCCCTCGGCGTGTCCGGCCTCCTCCACCCGCACCGGCTGCTGCCCGAGACCGCCGACCGCTGGTACGTGCTGCACCTGGCCGGCCTCGTGGTGTTCCCCCTGGTCGGGGTGGCCCTGATGACCCTGGTGCGTCACCGCAGCGACCCGCTGGCCTGGGTCGTGCGGGTCGCGGCCTTCACCTACGCCGTGTTCTACACCGCGCTCGACGTGGTCTACGGCGTCGCGGCCGGTGACGTGACCCGGGCGATGGAGAGCGGTTACCGGCGCAGTGCCGACTTCAGCGCCATGCTGCGGGTCGGCGTCGACCTGGGCGAGGTGGGGTCGTGGTCGCTCCTGGTCTGCGCCGTGGCCCTCGTGGTCGACCAGGTCGGTCGCCACCGGCTCGCCGGTCTGCCGGCGCTGGCGCTGGTGCCGGGCGCCTGGCTGGTGCACACCGACCACATCTTCAGTCCCGGTGGGGTCGTCGGCATGCTGCTGATCGGCGTGGCCACGGGGTTGCTAGGCCTCAACCTCACCGCGCCCGCCGAAAGAGGTCGGCCGTCGGACGCAACCTGGAGCAGGTCGAGCGCGTCCTAGTGGGTACCGGGGCCCGGAACCCTGGTCACCACCCAGCGCGAGGAGACCCACGTGGACGTCATCACCGGCGGATCCCTGGTCACGCTCGCCGGCGACTTCGACGTGCGCAGCACCTGGCGGGTGCGGTTGGCGGTCTACGAGGCGCTCGCGGCCCACGACCACGTGGTCGTCGACCTGGGCCGGGTCGACTCGGTCGACGTGACCGCGCTGCGGGTGCTCGCGGCCGCGTCGCGCCACGCGGCCCTCAGTGGCCAGCACCTGACGTTGCGCGGCTGCAACGGCGCCGTACGACGGCTGCTGCACATGACCCACCTGATCCGGGTGGTCGCGATCGAGCGACAGGCCGTCAGGCAGCCCGTCAGCGCCTGACTCGGGGCCTGACTCGGGGCCTGGTCGGGTCCGCTCCGTGTGATATCCCACTCGGACAACGGTTACCAACCCGTAACCACCGTTCTAGGCTGCGGCCATGACGACCGACAAGCCCGCCAAGGACAAGCCCTGGGTGATGCGGACCTACGCCGGCCACTCGACCGCCGAGGCGTCCAACGCGCTGTACCGGGGCAACCTGGCGAAGGGGCAGACCGGGCTGTCGGTCGCCTTCGACCTGCCCACCCAGACCGGCTACGACCCCGACTCCGTCATGTCGCGCGGCGAGGTGGGCAAGGTCGGCGTCCCGGTCCCGCACCTGGGTGAGATGCGCAAGCTGTTCGACCAGATCCCGTTGACCGAGATGAACACCTCGATGACGATCAACGCGGTCGCCATGTGGATGCTCGCGCTCTACCAGGTCGCCGCCGAGGAGCAGAACCCCGACCTCGACCCCGACGAGGTGGCCCGCCAGCTGGCCGGCACCACCCAGAACGACATCATCAAGGAGTACCTCTCGCGGGGGACCTACGTCTTCCCGCCCGAGCACTCGCTGCGCCTGATCAGCGACATGATCGCCTACACGGTCCACCAGATCCCGAAGTGGAACCCCATCAACATCTGCAGCTACCACCTGCAGGAGGCCGGCGCGACGCCGACGCAGGAGCTCGCCTACGCGCTGTGCACCGCGATCGCCGTGCTCGACCAGGTCAAGGCCTCGGGCCAGGTCGACGAGGGCGACTTCGAGAAGGTCGTCGGCCGGATCTCGTTCTTCGTCAACGCCGGGGTGCGCTTCGTCGAGGAGACCTGCAAGATGCGGGCCTTCGTGCAGCTGTGGGACGAGATCACCCGCGAGCGCTACGGCGTGCAGGACCCCAAGATGCGGCGCTTCCGCTACGGCGTCCAGGTCAACTCCCTCGGCCTGACCGAGGCCCAGCCCGAGAACAACGTGCAGCGCATCGTGCTCGAGATGCTCGGCGTCACGCTCAGCAAGAACGCCCGCGCCCGCGCCCTGCAGCTGCCGGCCTGGAACGAGGCGCTGGGCCTGCCGCGGCCGTGGGACCAGCAGTGGTCGCTGCGGCTGCAGCAGGTGCTCGCGTTCGAGTCCGACCTGCTCGAGTACGACGACATCTTCGACGGCAGCCACGTCATCGAGGCCAAGGTGGCCGAGCTCGTCGCGAGCGCCCGGGCCGAGATCGACCGCGTCCAGGCGATGGGGGGCGCGATCGCCGCCGTCGAGTCGGGCTACATGAAGCAGGAGCTGGTCTCGGCCCACGCCGCGCGTCGCGCCCGCATCGAGAGCGGCGACGAGGTCATCGTCGGCGTCAACCGCTACGAGACCACCGAGCCGTCCCCGCTGACCGCCAACCTCGATGACGCCATCATGGTCGCCGACCCGCAGGCCGAGGCCGCGGCGCTGGCCTCGATGGAGGCCTGGAAGCAGCAGCGCGACGAGGACGCCGTCGCCGCCGCGCTCGCGGCCCTGGCCGCCGCGGCCAAGACCGACGACAACCTGATGGCCGCGACCCTGGTGGCCGCCCGCGCCGGCGCGACCACGGGGGAGTGGGCGGGCACCCTGCGCGAGGTCTTCGGCGAGTTCCGCGCCCCGACCGGGGTGAGCGGCGCGGTCGGCGTGGCCGAGGCCGGTGCCGAGCTCACCGAGGTCCGCGAGCGGGTCCGGGCCACCGGCGAGGAGCTCGGTGGCCGCCTGCGCCTGCTGGTCGGCAAGCCCGGGCTCGACGGCCACAGCAACGGCGCCGAGCAGGTCGCCGTACGGGCCCGCGACGCCGGGTTCGAGGTCATCTACCAGGGGATCCGGTTGACGCCCGACCAGATCGTCTCGGCCGCCGTCGCCGAGGACGTCCACTGCGTGGGCCTGTCGATCCTGTCCGGCAGCCACATGGAGCTGGTGCCCGCCGTGCTCGAGGGCCTGCGCGCCGCCGGGCTCGACGACGTACCGGTGATCGTCGGCGGGATCATCCCCGACTCCGACGGCAAGCGGCTCCTGCAGGCCGGCGTCGCGGCGGTCTACACGCCCAAGGACTTCGGCCTCACCGAGATCATGGGCGGCATCGTCGACGTGATCCGCAAGGCCAACGACCTGCCCGTGTGACCCGCCCGCCTGACCCGCCCGCCTGACCTGTTCATCAGGTCAGGCTGCCCTCAGTGATGTTAGGCTTGCCTACATGGGCAAGGGTAAGGGCAAGTCGGGCAAGGGCACCGTGGCCAAGCTGCCGAAGACCAAGTGCTGCGCGTCGCGCAGCAAGTGCGGCCGTTGCCCGCTGCGCATGCTGAAGGAGGGCACGCTCCCGTCGGGGTATACCGTCAAGCGTCGTCAGCTGGTCCGGCTCGACGGCAGCAAGGTCACCAAGAAGAAGCTGGCCAAGGCCGCCTGACGGGCGCCTGGTCGGCTCGAGCAGGAGATACCGTGCCCGGAACCCGGTTCGCCGAGCAGCTCAACGCCCAGATCGGCAACGAGCTCGCCGCCCACAACCAGTACGTCGCCATCGCGGTGCACTACGACGCGCTGACCATGCCCCAGATGGCGGCCCTGTTCTACGGCCAGGCCCTCGAGGAGCGCGACCACGCGATGATGATGGTCCAGTACCTCCTCGACACCGACGTCGACGTGGTCATCCCCGGTGTCGCCGCGCCGGTGCCGTGCTTCGAGGGCGTCGTCGCGCCGGTCGAGCTCGCGCTGAGCCAGGAGAAGCGGGTCACCGACCAGATCAACGGCCTGCTGCGCACCGCCCGCGAGGAGGGCGACTTCGCCTCCGAGCAGTTCATGCAGTGGTTCATCAAGGAGCAGGTCGAGGAGGTCGCCTCGATGAGCGACCTGCTCACCGTCGTACGCCGCAGCGCCATCGACGACATCGAGGACTACGTCGCCCGCGAGCGCGGCGGCGAGGGCACCGACGCCACGGCGCCCCGGATCGCCGGCGGCGCCTGACGGTCGTGGGTGGGTCGGCGTGAGTCGCGTGATCGTCGTCGGGGCAGGGGTCGTGGGGCTCACCTGCGCGGTCCGCCTGCTCGAGGCGGGGCACCGCGTCGACGTCGTCGCGCGCGACCTGCCGCTCGAGACGACGTCGGTGGTGGCCGCAGCCCTGGTCCACCCCTACCTCGCCGGGCCGGTCGACCTCGTCGAGCGCTGGACGGCGCGCTCGCAGGCGGTCTTCACGGCGCTCGCGGCCCAGGACGACCGGGCCGGCGTCCGGGTGCTCCCCGGCACCGACGTCGGTCATGGCGACGCCGTCGCCCCGGTCGTCGACATGCCCCGCTACCTCCCGTGGCTCGTGGCCCGCGTCGAGGCGCTGGGCGGCACCGTGACCAGGCTCAACCTCGCCGCACTGCCCGACCACGGCGACGTGGTCGTCAACTGCTCGGGCCTCGGGGCGCGCCTGCTGGGCGGCGACCACACCGTCGTCCCCGTGGCGGGTCAGGTCGTCGTCGTCGAGCAGGTCGGTCTCGAGCGGTGGGCGCTCGACGGGCGCGACGGGCGGCCCCCGACCTACGTCGTGCCACGCGAGCGCGAGATCGTCCTGGGCGGGACCGACGACGCGGGGGAGTGGAGCCGCACCCCCTCGCCGCAGGTCGCGGCCGACATCGTGGAGCGGGCCACGGCGCTGGTGCCGGCCCTCGCGCACGCACGCGTACTGCGCCACCGGGTCGGGCTGCGCCCCGCGCGACCCGTCGTACGGCTCGAACGGCGCGGCCGGGTCGTGCACTGCTACGGCCACGGCGGGTCCGGGGTGACGCTGTCGTGGGGCTGCGCCGACGACGTGGTCGGGCTCCTGCAGGACTAGGGGGTCGTCGGCTCGGTGCTGGGCCCGGTGGTGGGGGAGACCGGGCTGGTGGGCTCGAGCAGGGGCGGGCAGAGGTCCTGGGCGTAGTCGATGAAGGCCGTGCCGTCGGCCTTGTCGTCTGCCGGGATCTTGACCGTCTCGACGTCCTTGTAGGGCGTGTCGCCCTCGTCGGCGAGGGCGTCGACGTAGCTCTCGAAGCCGTTGCGCTCCGACTCGGAGATGCCGGCGGGGGTGCCGATCTCGGCGAGGCGGTCGGCGACGTCCTGGGCCGTGGCCGTCTCGTCGTAGTAGGCCGCGCAGAACTCGGTCTGATCGGCGTCGGTCGGCGCGTCGTCGGCGATGCCACCGCAGGCGGCCAGGGTGAGGAGCACCGCGGTCGCGAGACCGGCCCGCAGCACGGGACGCGAGGGGATGGTCGTCACCCGACCAACGTAACGCCCACGTCCCACGCCCACGACCCGCCCGGCCCGAGCGGACCACCCGGCCCGCGCGGGCCAGCGGGTCGCCGGTGTCAGTTGCCGATGTCCTTGAGCTTGGTGTCGTCGTCCTCGCCCGCGCAGCCGGCCTTGATCGAGTTGGCGAAGGCGTCGCGCTTCTCGTCGTCGAAGCCGTCGACGGCCTCGACCGCGTCCTTGACGTCCTGGCCGTCCTCGTCCTTGGCGGCGTCCTTGAACAGGTCGATGACCTCGTCGGTCGACTTGCCCTTGAGCTCGCCGCAGGTGGTGTTGTCGGCGTCGGAGCCGCACGCGGTCAGGGCGCCGCTGAGCACGACCGAGGCGAGCACGAGGCCGAGCGCCGTACGACGCGGGCGGAGGTGGGCGGGGAGGAGGGTCTTGTCGAGGGTCACGCGGCGCACCCTATCCTGAGGATTGCCTGAGCAGACGCGTGGTCCGCGGCGGTCTAGCCCTGTGCCCGGTGCCCCCGCCGTGAGCGACGGACGACGAGGATCGCGCCGACCAGGCCGAGCAGCGCCCCGGTCACCGGACCCCACTGCTCGTCGACGGCGCGGCCCACCAGGGCGGTGACGACCACGGTGGCCAGGACCGCGCTGGCCACGGCGACGTTGCGGAACATCTCCTCCAGGAACAGCCGGCTGAACGAGGGCGACGACGAGGGCGACGGCGGGAGCGAGGGCGGGGGGACGGCTGCCGGGGCCACGGGCTGCGGGGGCTCGGGCTGCGCCCTAACGTCGAGGGGGATCGTGCGCACGACGGCGTCGACCTCGATCGGGCCGTAGACGTGCGGGAACGTCTCGTCCGAGCCCGGCACCTCCTCGTCGACCACCGGCGAGGTGAGCCGCTCGGTGTCGATCACCAGCAGCACCAGGGGCTCGGTCACGTCGGCGTAGTAGCGCTCGCGCACGCCCTGCCACTGGTCGCCCCGGCTGGCGTGGATGAAGCCCTCCTCGGCGAGGGTCCGACCGCGGGTGGAGGTCGTGTAGCGACCACTCGCGCGCGCCGCCTCCCAGTCGGCGAGCGTCGCGAGGTGGAAGATGCGCATCAGAAGAGGCGGTGCTCGGAGTCGTCGATGCCGCGCAGGGCGTCGTAGTCGACCACGGCGCAGGCGATGCCCCGGTCGGTGGCGAGCACGCGTGCCTGCGGCTTGATCTCCTGGGCCGCGAAGATGCCACGGACCGCGCCGTTGCCGGTGAGCAGCGGGTCGCGGTTGAGCAGCTCGAGGTAGCGGGTGAGCTGCTCGACCCCGTCGATGTCGCCGCGGCGCTTGATCTCGACGGCCACGCTGGCCCCGGCGCCGTCACGGCACATCAGGTCGACCGGACCGATCGCAGTCGGGAACTCGCGGCGCACGAGGGTCAGGCCCTCGGCCAGGGTGGCGGGGTGCTCGGCGAGCAGCTCCTGCAGGTGCTTCTCGACGCCGTCCTTCTGCAGCCCGGGGTCGATGCCGAGCTCGTGGGCCGAGTCGTGCAGGACCTCCTCGATCAGGATCCGCAGCGTGTCGGCCGGCCCCTTCGACGTCGCCTTGGCGGTGACGGTCCACTCGACGGCGCCGTCGTCGGTCAGGCCCTCGCGCAGGGTGCACGGCGGGCTCATCCAGTTCAGCGGCTTGTAGGAGCCGCCGTCGGAGTGCACCAGGACCGACCCGTCGGCCTTGATCATCAGGACCCGGGTCGCCATCGGCAGGTGGGCGGTGAGCCGGCCGGCGTAGTCGACCTGACAGCGGGCCACGACGAGTCTCACGGGCGTGGAATCTACCGTGCACCGGTGCCGGGCCGTGCGGGGGCGCCGCTGCCGCCATGCCCTAGGGTCGCGAGACCATGGCGATCACCGTCCGACCCGCGCGGCCCTCCGACCTGCGCCGCATCGCTGCGGTCGAGGACGCCGGCGGGCCGATGTACGTCGAGCACTTCGGCGACCGGGTGGTGCCCGCGCTCACGGCCCGGGCGCCGAGCGGGGCCGAGCGCGACGGCCGGGGGTTCCTGCTCGTCGCGGTCGACGACCGGCGCCTCGTGGGCTTCGCCCACGTCATGCCCTACGACGTGCACGCCCACCTCCAGCAGCTGTCGGTGCTGCCGGCCTACCAGCGCCGGGGCATCGGGACGGCGCTGGTGCGGGCAGCGATGGAGGAGGCCCGCTGGTCCGGCTTCGACCGGATGTCGCTGTGCACCTACCGCGACGTGCCGTGGAACGGGCCGTTCTACGCCGGGCTCGGGTTCGTCGAGGTCGAGCCCGCCCGGCTCGAGCCGTTCCAGCGCGACCTGCGCGACCGCGAACGCGCGCTCGGGCTCGACGAACCGGGTGTCCGGGTGGTCATGGAGCAGCCGTTGCGGCGCCCCACGACCCGCCAAGTTACCGGTGAGTGAACATGTCCGGGAGCACGGCTCCGGCCGTGGAATGATCCGCAGCATGACGAGCCCCGCCACCCTGTCTGCCGAGTCCGCAGAGCCCGCCGCCCGCACCTTCACCACGATCGGCGTCGTCGGTCTCGGCACCATGGGTGCCGGCATCGCCGAGGTCTTCGCCCGCAACGGCTACGCCGTGATCGGCGTCGAGCTCAACGACGAGGCCGTCGCGCGCGGGCGCCAGTACCTCACCCACTCCACGGGCCGTGCGGTCAAGCGCGAGAAGATGACCGAGGCCGAGCAGGCCGAGCTCCTGGGGCGCATCACCTACTCGACCTCCCTGAAGGACCTCGCCGACGCCGACCTCGTGGTCGAGGCGGTCGTGGAGTCGATGGACACCAAGAAGGCCATCTTCCGCGAGCTCGACGGCATCGTGCGTCCCGAGACGGTGCTGGCGACCAACACCTCGTCGCTCTCGGTCACCGAGCTGTCCTCGGCGACCTCCGGCCCGGGCCGCGTCATCGGCGTGCACTTCTTCAACCCCGCCCCGGTGCAGAACCTCGTCGAGGTCGTGCGCACCGTGGTCACCGAGCCCGTCGTGCTCGACGACGTCCAGGCCCTGCTCGGCACGCTGGGCAAGAGCCCCGTCGTGTGCGGCGACAAGGCCGGCTTCATCGCCAACACCCTGTTGTTCGGCTACCTCAACCACGCGGCGTCGATGTTCGAGGGCCGCTACGCCACCCGCGAGGACATCGACGCCGGCATGCGCTTCGGCTGCGGCTACCCCATGGGCCCGCTGGCGCTGCTCGACCTGATCGGTCTCGACACGGCCTACGAGATCCTCGAGACGATGTACCGCCAGGGGCGCGACCGGCTGCACGCCCCGACCCCGATCCTCAAGCAGATGGTCACCGCCGGGCTGCTCGGCCGCAAGACCGGCCGCGGCTTCTACACCTACGAGGGCCCGGACAGCCCGGTCGTCGTCGCCGACGACAAGACGCCGTCGGCCGACGAGGCCCCGCAGCTCAAGCACGACATCCGCCAGGTCGGCGTCGTCGGCACCGGCACGATGGCCTCGGGCATCGTCGAGGTCTTCGCCAAGGCCGGCTACGACGTGCTCTACGTCGGGCGCAGCCAGGACAAGGTCGACGGCGTCGTCAGCGCGATCACCAAGAACTTCGACAAGCAGATCCAGCGCGGCAGGAGCACCGAGGAGGCCAAGGCCGAGGTGCTCGCCCGGGTCACCGGCACCACCGCGCTCGACGACCTGCGCACCGTCGACATCGTGGTCGAGGCGATCGCCGAGGACCTCGCGATCAAGACGACGCTGTTCGAGAACCTCGACGAGATCTGCAAGCCCGGTGCGATCCTGGCCACCACCACCTCCTCGCTGCCGATCATCTCGATGGCCAAGGTGACCAGCCGCCCGCAGGACGTCATCGGCATGCACTTCTTCAACCCCGCGACGATCATGAAGCTGGTCGAGGTCGTCTCGACGGTGTCCACCGACGACGACGTCACCGAGACCACCCGCGCGCTCTGCGCCAAGGTCGGCAAGGTGGCGGTGTCCTGCGGCGACCGCGCCGGGTTCATCGTCAACGCGCTGCTGTTCCCCTACCTCAACGACGCGGTCAAGATGCTCGAGGCCCACTACGCCACCGCCGACGACATCGACCTGGCGATGAAGCAGGGCTGCGCGCTGCCGATGGGCCCCTTCGAGCTGCTCGACGTCGTGGGCAACGACGTCTCGCTGGCCATCCAGCGCGAGCTCTTCCAGGAGTTCCGCGAGCCCGGGTTCGCGCCGGCGCCGCTGCTCGAGCACCTGGTGACCGCCGGTTACCTGGGCCGCAAGACCAAGCGTGGCTTCCGCGACTACTCGCGCCGCTGACGCCCCGGCTGCCGCCGGCGGCGCCTACCGCCGCCGGCGCAGCTGCGCGACCTGGGTCAGCACCACCCGGCCGTTGACCGAGTCGCTGTCGACGGTGTCGGGGTCGGAGACCAGGTAGTCGCCGACGACCTCGACGGTGTAGCGGCCGGGACGGACCCGGGGCACCATCACGTGGGCGAGACCGGTGGCGTAGAGCACGTCGGTCGTCGTGCGGGCCACCACCCGGCCCGCGGCGTCGCGGACGGTGCCGGTGACGCTGGCGAGGTTGGCGGCGGTGCCCGGGGTCGGGTAGACGATCGCCACCTTGAGGGCGTCGGTCGCGCGCCCCACCGTGACGGGGTAGGTGCGGGTGAAGCTGCCCCCGACCGAGACCGGCGGCGACGCCTCCTGCCACAGGTCCGCGCGCGTGACGGCCCAGCGGTCCTGCGTGCGCAGCCGTCGGTCGGCCCGCTCCTGCGCGGTGCGCAGGGCGGCGGCGTAGCGCGGGGAGCGGACCAGGGCGACGGCCCGGTCGAGGTTGACGTGGCCGTAGCCGACCTGCCACGACGGCAGGACCCGCGTGCCGGTGCGCATCCGGCTGGCCGTCGCGGTCAGCGCCGTGCGCACCTGCTGGTAGGTCAGGCGTGGGTTGGCCTGCCGCAGCACGGCGGCGGCACCGGCGACGTGGGGCGAGGCCATCGACGTACCGCTGGCCGAGGCGTTCTCGCCCGGCGCGCACGGACCGATGACCGTGCCCGTGCCGTCGCAGGTCGAGGAGATGTCGACGCCGGGCGCCGAGACGTCGGGCTGGGTGTTGCCGATCCGGTCGCCGACGAAGACGGTGTGCCCGCCCTGGCCGATCGGCTTGGCCGCGCCGTTGTCGAAGGCCAGTCCGTTGGAGGAGAAGCCGCCGCGCACCCGGTCGAGGTCGCTGGCGGCGACCGAGATCACCCACGGTGCCTGGTTGAACGGCGAGACGCTCGCCTCGGCCTCCTCGGCGCCGGAGTTGCCGGCGGCGAAGACGGTGACGATGCCGCGGCGCGAGATCGCCCTCGTGGCGACGTTGACCGGGTCCGACGGGTCGTACTGGCGGAAGGAGTTGCCCCAGGAGTTGTTGATGACGTCGATCGAGAGGTGCCCGGGCTGGTCGAGGATGTAGTCGAAGGCGGTCACGACCGCGGTGGTCGTGATGACGGCGCCGATGGCGAAGCAGGCCAGCGTGGCGTCGGGGGCGACCCCGAGGTGGTCGGGCCCGGTGTGGCCGTCGGCGGCGATGATGCCGGCCACGTGGGTGCCGTGCCCGCTGCCCAGGTCGGTGTTGACGTAGGGGCCTCGGTCGACGGGTACGACGATCGTCGGGGAGGTGCCGGCGTTGACGTACTCGGGGCTGAGCAGGGTGACGTTGTGGGAGATGTGGTCGGCGAGGTCGGGGTGGGTGCCGTCGCAGCCCGAGTCGATGACCCCCACGGTGACCCCCTTGCCGGTCAGGCCCCTCGCGCGCAGGTCCTGGGCCGCCCCGAGGCTGGAGGACATCACGTCGCTCGACGCGGTGTCGAGATAGGTCAGCGGGTCGTCGGGGTGGACGTCGTTGCCCACACCGCTGGTGACGCTGGCCACGACCTGGGCCAGCGACCCCTCGACGAGTGCCAGCGGCAGCCGCCGCATCGGCTGCACGACCAGGCCCAGGCGCCGCAGCGCGGCGACCTCGGCGCCGGTGGGCACGGCGTCGAACGACACGATCGCCCGCTGGCGTCCGCTGCCGGCCGCCGCGCCCGACAGCAGGCGGTCCAGTCCGGGGTGGGTCTGCCGCAGCTGGGCCAGGGAGGTCGCAGGGACCGTGGAGCTCGCGGAGACGGTCGTCGCGGCGCTGGGGCCGGTAGCGAGACCGCCGAGGGACAGGGTGAGCGTGCCGACGCAGGTCAGCGTGCCGATCCGTCGGCGCAGGGAGGTCATGGCGGGCGGTGCCTTTCGTTCGTCCGGGTCGTCCGACAAACGACGGCCCGCCCTGCGGGTTACGTCAGCAGCGCACACCGAGGCGCACCGAGGCGCACACCAGGCGGCGTCAGCGAGCGACGGACGCCCGGAGCACGAAGGGCTGCCGCTGGTCGAGCGAGGTGCCCTCGCACGCGAGCGTGGTGCCCTCGTCGCAGCGGTAGCGCGTCGAGGCGTTGGCCATCACGACGGTCACCGCGACCGTCGAGCGGTCGAAGCGGACGACGGCCCGGCCGAACCCGCGGCGGTTGAGCAGGACCTGGCGCTGCTGGAGGCTGCCGTCGGCGCGCTCGAGCAGCAGGTGGGCGGCCGGGGCGTGGCGTCGGTCCGGGGCGTTGACGGCCAGGGTGAGGCGCCACCCGCGCCCGAGCGAGGGGTCGGGGACCAGCCGCACGGCGCGCGAGGTGAGGTGGTCCAGGCGCATGGTGACCTTGGTGCTGCGGACCTCGCTCGACAGCCGGCGCCTGGCCACCGGCGCAGCCGGGTAGACCGAGCCCTCGGGATAGGTCACGGCGGGGATCGTGTTGCCGGCGGCGTACGCCGCGAAGGCCCGCGGCAGCCCCCCGCGGCTCGCGAGGACCCTGCTGAGCGCCTGGGTGCTGAAGTCGTCGGGCAGGCCGTCGCCGGTGCCGGCCCGCTCCCAGACGCGGCGTACGACGTCGGTGCCGTAGCGCTGGCCCAGGAACTCCCAGAACGTCCAGTTGCCGTAGTGGGCGTAGCCCCCGGTCTCGAACAGGTCCAGCGGCACCCGGGGCCGGGCGAGCTGGCCGAAGCGCAGGTAGGCGCGGTTGTCGTCGACGCCGTCGGCGAAGCGCTCCTCCATCCAGGTCGCGGTCGACTCGAGCAGCCAGGGGTCCTCGGTGAAGTCGTAGGCGAACTGGATCGCGTGGAAGAACTCGTGGGCCGCAGTCACCTTGAGGGTCTGCAGGGGGGCGCGCCCGAACTGGGTGCGGGCGAAGTCGTCGTCGAGCACGCAGAACCCGCTGGCCTGCTGGGGCTGGCCGGGGACGCGACGCTCGGGGGCGCAGTAGCCGTAGAGGCCGCGGTTGCCGACGTCCTTGAGGTAGACGTCGAACTTCGCGTTGCCGCCGCGCTTGCCGTCGGTGGCCGGGCGGCGGTAGCCGAGGAGGTCGACGTGGTGGCGCCACACCTGCTCGAGCACGCGCAGCGAGGTCGTGGGCCACGCGGCGTCGGCGGGGGCGTCGTTGCCGGTGCGCACCCAGTGCAGGCAGAAGTGGGTGCTGCAGCGTCGCGTCGACGGCACGTCGTAGCCGTCGGCGAACGGGTCGGTCGCCCCCTGCGTCGGGCGGGCGAGCAGGCCGCCGGCGAACTGCTCACCGATCGCGCCCAGGGTGGGCCGGGCCAGGAACAGGTCACGCAGCGCGAGGGTGGCCTCGGGGCGGTCGTGCCGGGCCAGCGGTGCGGCGGCGCGGGGACCGGCGCTGCCGGGGGCGCCGTACAGCGCCTTGCTGGCGGCGAGCAGCGGGGGGTCGGGGGCCTTGTCGCGGGCGGCGGTGGTCGCACCGGCCGGGGAGGCGACCAGCAGGATGCCGCCCAGCAGGACGGCGGCGAGGAGGGTGCGTAGGAAGGTGATGGTCTGCTCCGGGGAAGAGGAGGCGGGAGGGTCAGGTCGCGGAGGAGATCTTCTCGATCAGCGCGGTCGTGGAGATGGCGGGCGTGCGGGGCAGGTAGACGACCTCGCAGATGTCGTGGAACTCGTCGAAGCGGCCGGCCCAGTCGTCGCCCATGACCAGCACGTCGGCGGCGTAGCGGGTGATGTAGTCGCGCTTGAGCTCGAGACTCTCCTCGACGAACACCTCGTCCACGGGCTTGAGGGCGGCCACGATCTCGAGCCGTTCGGCCTGGCTGAAGACGGGCTCGCGGCCCTTCTTGCGCAGGTTGAGCGCATCGGCCGAGACCCCGACCACCAGCCGGTCGCCGAGGGCGGCGGCGCGCTCGATGACCCTCAGGTGGCCGACGTGGAAGACGTCGAAGGTGCCGAAGGTGATCACGGTACGGCGCGCGGCTGCGGGCTCGATCGGCTGGTCGGGCATGGTGGCCAGTGTTCCACGTGGGGCCGGTGGTGCCGGGGACCGACGCCCCTGCACGGGGACCCGATCCGTGTCCCGCTCCGGGCCCCGACGCGGTCGCGGTCGGGCCCCGTGGCGCCGGCCCGCGGTCGGGGTGAGCGACACTTCTCCTCGTGCCGCACCCCTCACCGCCCGGCCCCCAGGTCGACAGCACGGCCGACGACGTGCGCCGTCGTGCTCTGCGGCAGATGCGGACGGTGGCGGTGTCGCTGCTGCTGTTCGCCGCCGCCGTGTACGTCGCCACCCTCAACCGCGACGGGGTGCTGGGGTTCGTCAACGCGGGCGCGGAGGCCTCGATGGTCGGCGCGATCGCCGACTGGTTCGCCGTGACCGCGCTCTTCCGGCACCCGTTGGGCCTGCCGATCCCGCACACCGCACTGATCCCGCGGCGCAAGGACGAGCTGGGGCGCGGGCTGCAGGACTTCGTCGGTGAGAACTTCCTGCAGGAGGCGATCATCCGCGAGCGACTCGGCGCCGCCGGTATCGCGGCCCGGGCCGGGCAGTGGCTGGCCGACGACGTCAACGCCCGCCGTGTCGTCGACGAAGTGGCCGAGGTCGCCTGCATCGCGCTCGGCAAGGTCCGCGACGAGCACGTCGAGGCGTTGGTCACCGAGGCCCTCGTGCCGCGCTTCGGCGAGGAGCCGATCGCCCCGCTGCTCGGCGGGCTGCTCGCCGAGGCCGTGCGCGACGACGTCCACCACGGCCTGGTCGACCTGGCCCTCGGCGAGCTGCACGACTGGCTGGAGGCCAACCCCCGCACCGTGCAGGACGTGCTGGGCGAGCGTGCCCCGTGGTGGGCGCCCGACAGCCTCAACGAGCGCGTCACCGCGCGTGCCCACGTCGAGATCGTGCGCTGGGTCGGTGACATCCGTCAGGACCCGCAGCACCGCGCGCGCCGCGCGCTCGACTCGCTGCTGGCCCGGCTCGCCGAGGACCTGCTGAGCGACGCCGGCACCCAGGAGCGGGCCGAGCGGCTCAAGGACCGGCTGCTCGAGCACCCGGCGGTGGTCAAGACCGGTGTCTCGTTGTGGCAGGCCCTGCAGCGGGCGCTGCAGTCGTCGCTGGCCGACCCCGAGGGCGCCGTACGCCGCCGGCTGCTGATCGAGGTCCGGGCCTTCTCCGCCCGCCTCGGGTCCGACGCCGCGCTGCGCGAGCGGCTCGACCGGCACGCCGCCGACGCGGCGGTGTTCGTCGTCGAGCGCTACGGCAACGACCTGACCGCCGTCATCACCCACACCATCGAGCGGTGGGACGGCAAGGAGGCGGCCGAGCGGATCGAGCTGCACGTCGGACGCGACCTGCAGTTCATCCGGATCAACGGCACCATCGTCGGCGGCCTCGTGGGGGTGTTGATCCACGCCGCCTCGGTAGTGATTCACTAGGCCTCATGGCAGATCCCGTGAACGTCCCGATCGAGGACGCGTCGATCAAGCTCGGCCAGTTCCTCAAGCTGGCCAACCTCGTCGAGTCGGGCTCCGCGGCCAAGGACCTGCTCGCCGCAGGCGTGGTCAAGGTCAACGGCGTCCCCGAGACCCGACGCGGCCGTCAGCTCGTCAACGGCGACCTGGTGACCCTCGCCGCCCAGTCCGCCCGGGTCTCCGACGGCAGCACGCCCGACGACTTCCCCTGGTGAGCCGGGCGGGAGTTTCACCGCTGAGGCGGTGAAACTCCCACCAAGGTCAGCACGCGCGGTCAGCGCACCTCGAGCAGGTCGACCACGAAGATCAGCGTCTCGCCGGGCTTGATGACGCCGCCGGCGCCGCGGTCGCCGTAGCCGAGGTGGGGCGGGATGACGAGCTGGCGGCGGCCGCCGACCTTCATGCCCTGCACGCCCTGGTCCCAGCCGGCGATGACCTGGCCGATGCCGAGGCGGAACTGCAGCGGCTCGCCGCGGTTGTAGGAGGCGTCGAACTCCTCGCCGGTCGAGTGGGCGACGCCGACGTAGTGCACCTTGACGGTCTGGCCGGCGGCCGCCTCGGGGCCGTCGCCGACGGTCAGGTCGGTGACCTCGAGGTCGGCGGGCGGGTCGAAGGCGGGGAAGTCGATCTCGGGCTTGTCCATGCGCGCCAGCCTAGACGTCGCGCTGTTCTCCCCCGAGCCGACCTGCGCCGACCTGCGTCACGTCCCGTCCGGCACCGCACGTCGGGTGGTCGTGTGCCCCTCGTCGTCGCAGGCCGAGGCCAGGGGCGGTGCGCCCACCCCGCAGTGGCTCAGGTGCTGCGTCGGTTCGTCGGCGGCGTCGGAGGGCGAGTCGGGCGCGAGCACGTCGTTGCGCACGGTCACCGCGGCCACGAGGCCGCTGACCACGAGGATCGCGGCGGAGACCCACAGGGCGCGCTCGAAGCCTCGTGCCGCGCCGTCGGTGACGCCCGCCAGCACCGGGATGGCGGCGACGGCGAGCAGGCCGCCGGTGCGGGCGACGGCGTTGTTGACGCCCGAGGCCATGCCGGCGTGCTCGTCGGGGGCCGCGCCGAGGGCGGCCGCGGTCAGCGGCGCGACCATGATGGCCAGCCCGAGCCCGAAGACGACCACGCCGGGCAGGACGTCGGCCAGGTAGGTGTCGCCCGCGCCGACGCGGGCCAGCAGCAACAGGCCGGTCGCACAGACCAGCGGTCCCACCGACATCTGCAGGCGGGGGCCGATCCGTGCGGCGAGCGCCCCGGACCGGGCCGACAGCACGAGCATCAGCGCCGTCACCGGCAGCAGGGCCGAGCCGGCGGCCACGGGGCCGAAGCCGGTGACCTCCTGCAGCTGGACGACGAGCAGGAAGAAGACCACGCCGAAGCCGCCGTAGACCAGGAAGGTCACCCCGTTGACCGCGCTGAACTGCGCCGAGGTGAAGACCCCCAGCGGCAGCACCGGGTAGGCCGCTCGGCGTTCGCGCACGACGAACCCGACGGCGCCCGCGAGCCCGACCGCGAGTGCGGCCATCACGACGACCGGCCCGCGCGAGGACTCGATGAGCGCGAAGGTCAGACCGGCCAGGGCGACGGCGCCGAGGATCCCCCCGGCCCAGTCGACGGCCGTGCCGTCAGCGGCGTCGTCGTGGGTCTCGGGCACGTGGCGCGCGGCGATCCACACGACCACCGCGGCCAGCGGCAGGTTGATCAGGAACACCCACCGCCACGACGCGACGTCGACCAGCCAGCCACCGAGCAGCGGCCCGATCGCGGTCGCGACCCCGCCGAGCCCCGACCACGCACCGATGGCGCGGGCGCGGTCCTCGGTGCGGAAGCTCACCTGCAGCAGGGCCAGGCTGCCCGGGGTCAGCAGCGCGGCGCCGACGCCCTGCACGGCGCGGGCCGCGATGAGGGTGCCGACGTCCTGGGCCAGGCCGCAGGCCAGCGAGGCGACCGCGAACCACACGACGCCGACCACGAACACCCGTCGGCGCCCGAACCGGTCGCCGAGGGTGCCGCCGAGGAGGATGAACGACGCCAGCGTCAGGGCGTAGGCGGAGACGGTCCACTGCAGGGCGGAGAACTCGGCGTCGAGGGCCTCGCCGAGCGCCGGCAGGGCGACGTTGACGACGGTGGCGTCGATGCCGGCGAGGGCCGAGCCCAGGATCGTCGCGAGCAGTACCCAACGCCCGGCGCCGGTGGCGAGCGACAGGTCGGGCGTCGAGGTCACGACGCGCAGGCTAGCCCGCCGAGCGGGTCCGCGGGAGGGGGCGGACGCCGCGGGCCCCTACTGCTGGTGCACGTAGGAGTCGAGCTGGTCGCGCTCGAACTGCAGCTGCCCGATCTTGTGCTTGACGACGTCACCGATCGAGACGATCCCGACCAGGGTGGTGCCGTCGAGGACCGGGACATGGCGGAAGCGCCGGGTCGTCATCGTGGTCATGACCTCGTCGAGGTCGTCGTCGGGCGCGCAGGTCTCGACGGCGGCGGTCATGATCGCTGCCACCGTGTTGTGGATGACGGTGCCGTCGTGGTGGAGGTGGCGCACGACGTCGCGCTCGCTGACGATGCCGTCGACCCGCGACCCGTCGACGCTGACGACGAGGGCTCCGATGTTGTGCTCGGCGAGCAGGGCGATCAGCTCGCGGACCCCGGCGTCGGGGGTGATCGTGACGACGTCGCGTCGAGCGGTGTCCTTGGCCTGGAGGATGGTGCCGATGCGCATGCGCCGGACGCTACTGCGCCGGTGCCCCCGTGACCAGGGTCACTCGTCCACGACCGGACGCGGGCGTCGCGATCGCAGGTCGCTGACGGTGCCCGGACCCGAGGTCGGCCAGTCGGCGTCGCCCTCGTGGTCGTCGGGGAGCCCGCCGACGAAGGACAGCGCCGCCTCGTGGAGGTGGCCGTTGGTGGCCAGGGCGTTGCCACCCCAGGGGCCGTCGGTGCCGCCGAGCGAGGTGAACCGCCCGCCCGCCTCGCGCACGATGACGTCGAGGGCCGCCATGTCGTAGACCTCGAGCTCGGGCTCGGCGGCCACGTCGACCGCGCCCTCGGCCAGCAGCATGTAGGACCAGAAGTCCCCGAACCCGCGGGTGCGCCAGCAGCGCCGCATCAGCGACAGGAAGTCCTCGAGCCGGCCGCGCTCCTCCCACCCGCTGAGCGAGGAGTAGGCCAGGTGGGCGTCCTCGAGGCGGCGTACGTCGGAGACCTGGATCCGGGTGGCCTTGAGCAGCGAGCGGCCCGTCCAGGCGCCGTGGCCCTTCGAGGCCCACCAGCGCCGCTGCAGCAGCGGGGCCGACACCACCCCGAGCACGACCTCGTCGTCGACGACCAGCGAGATCAGGGTCGCCCACACCGGCACGCCGCGCACGAAGTTCTTGGTGCCGTCGATGGGGTCGACGATCCACCGGCGCTGGGAGGTGCCGCTGCTGCCCTGCTCCTCGCCGGTGACGGCGTCGCGGCTGCGCACCCGCGACAGGGTGCGCCGGATGCCCTCCTCGACCTGCTGGTCGGCGTCGGTGACCGGCGTGAGGTCGGGCTTGCTCATCACGTGCAGGTCGAGCGCCTTGAACCGCCCGGTCGTCAGGGCGTCGGCGTCGTCGGCCAGCACGTGCGCCAGGCGCAGGTCGTCGGTGTAGTCGGTGCTCTTGTGCGCCACGGCCACACCTTAGGGGGAGCGGTCCGATCCGAGGTCCACCCCTGTCGCTGGCTGCGCCGCACCCGCCCCGACCGGCCGGTCGCGGACGCGTCGCCGGTCAGTACTCGCTGACCGACCGGGCGGCGAGCAGGCGCCGGAACGACTGCACCCGGTCGGGGTCGGCCTCGCCGCGCTCGACGGCCTCGTCGAGGCCGCACTCGGGCTCGTCGTCACCGTGGGTGCAGCCGCGCGGGCAGTCCTCGGTCATCTCGTCGAGGTCGGGGAAGGCGCCGATCAGGTCCTCGGGACGCACGTGCGCAAGGCCGAAGGACCGGATGCCGGGGGTGTCGATGATCCAGCCCCCGGTGACCCCGTCGTGGTCGGGCAGCGGCAGCAGGTAGGCCGAGGTCGAGGTGTGGCGGCCGCGGCCGGTCACCGCGTTGACGACCCCGACCTCGCGCAACGCGTCGGGCACCAGGGCGTTGACCAGCGTCGACTTGCCGACGCCGCTGGAGCCGACCAGGACGCTGGTGCGGCCGGCGAGCCGCTCGCGGACCTCGGTCAGGTCGCCACCGCGCTCGGTGACCACCCACGGCACGCCCAGGGACCGGTAGGTCAGCAACAGCTCGTCGGGCGGGGTGAGGTCGGCCTTGGTCAGGCACAGCAGGGGCGTCATGCCGGCGTCGTACGCCGCGACGAGGGCGCGGTCCATCATGCGCGGCTGGGGCTCGGGGTCGGCCAGGGCCGTCACGATGACCAGCTGCTCGGCGTTGGCGACGATGACGCGCTCGACGGGGTCGTCGTCGTCGGCGGTGCGGCGCAGCGTCGTGGTGCGCTCGACGACCTCGACGATCCGGGCCAGGGCCCCGTCGGCGCCGGAGGTGTCGCCGACGACGCGCACCCGGTCACCGACGACGACCCCCTTGCGCCCCAGCGGGCGGGCCTTCACCGCGAGCACGACGTCACCGTCGATGAGCAGGGTGAAGCGACCGCGGTCGACGGTGACCACGACGCCCTCGACCGCGTCGTCGTAGGTCGGCCGGTCCTTGGTGCGGGGCCGCGTGCGCCGACGGGGACGGTCGTAGTGCTCGACGTCCTGGTCGGTGTAGCGGCGTCCGGACATCAGAGCAGGCTCGACCAGAAGCCGGCGAACCCGGGGAAGGTCTTGCTGGTGGTGGCGACGTCCTCGACCAGGACCCCGTCGACACCCGCGCCGATGATGACGCCCGCGTGGGCCATCCGGTGGTCGGCGTAGGTGTGCCAGACCCCGCCGTGCAGGGGCGCCGGGGAGATCGAGAGGCCGTCGGGGTGCTCGGTCACCTCGGCGCCCAGGGCCGCGAGCTCGGTGGCCAGGGCGGTGATGCGGTCGGTCTCGTGGCCGCGGATGTGGGCGATGCCGCGCAGGTGCGACGGTCCGTCGGCCAGCGCGCACAGGGCGGCCACGGCCGGCGTCAGCTCGCCGACATCGTGGAGGTCGAGGTCGACGCCCTGCAGCCGGTCGGGACCGGTGACCTGCAGCCCGTCGTCGGTGCGGGTGACCTCGCAGCCCATGAGCGCCAGGATCGTGCGCAGCTGGTCGCCGGGCTGGGTGGTCGCCTCGGGCCAGTCGCGCACGGTCACCCGACCGCCGCTGACCGCGGCCAGCGCCAGGAAGGGCGCGGCGTTGGAGAGGTCGGGCTCGATCACGTGGTCGACGGCCCGGACCGGTCCGGATGCCACCGCCCACCGGTTGGCCTCGCTGTCGTCGACCTCGACGCCGTGCTCGCGCAGGATCGCGACCGTCATGTCGATGTGGGGCACCGAGGGCACCGGCTTGCCGTCGTGGCGCACGTCGACCCCACGCTCGTAACGGGCGCCGGCGAGCAGCAGCGCCGAGACGAACTGGGACGACGCCGAGGCATCGATCACGACGGTGCCGCCCGGCACCGTACCGGTGCCGAGCACCGTGAACGGCAGCGCGCCCCTGCCGCCGTCGTCGACCTCCACGCCCAGCGTCCGCAGCGCGACGAGCACCTCGCCCACCGGACGCGCGCGCATGTGGGGGTCGCCGTCGAACGACACCGCGCCCGTCGAGAGCCCCGCCACCGGCGGCACGAACCGCATCACGGTGCCGGCCAGGCCGCAGTCGATCGTGGCGTCGCCGACGAACGGCTCCGGGGTCACGACCCAGTCGTCGCCGGAGGTGTCGACCTGCGACCCCAGCGCACCCAGCCCCGCGGCCATCAGCAGGGTGTCGCGCGACCGCAGGGCCCGTCGTACGACGGATGGGCCGTCGGCGATCGCCGCGAGCACCAGCGCCCGGTTGGCCAGCGACTTGCTGCCCGGCAGCGAGACGACCACGTCGACCGGGTCGCGCACGCGGGGGGCGGGCCAGGGATCAGCGGTCACCCGCGCACCCTATCGAGCCCGCAGGTCGCGATAGTCCCTGACGTAGATCAAGGGACTCTGCTTCAGATCCTTGATTTTCGTCAGGGACTATCCCAGTCCGGCGGTCGGCAGCGTGTCAGTCAGGCGACCCGGGCCTTCGCCAGCCGCGCCTCGCGGCGGGCGGAGGTGGCGAGGTGCTTGGACTGGCGGCGGGCGTCCTTGGCGGCGCGGCGGGCTCGCCAGGCGACGCCCGGCTTGCCGTCGGTGTCGCCGGACACGATGAGCATGGCGCCGAAGAGCGAGAGGTTCTTGAAGAACGCGATGCTCTGCGCCTTCTTCGCGGCGGGGTCGGTCTCGTTCCAGAAGGAGTGCCCGGCGACGGTCGTCGGCAGCAGGGAGGCGGTGATGACCGAGGCCCCCAGACGCGGGCCGCGACCGGTGGCCAGGGCGAGGGCGCCGGTGACCTGGGCGGCGGCGTTGAGGCGCACCAGGGTCGCGGTGTCGTCGGGCAGCGGGACGCCGGCCTTGCGGGCCAGCGGCACGACACGGTCGGTCACCTTCTTGGCGCGCGGCACGGCTTGGGCGGGGTCACGGAGGACGCCTTGCGCGGCGTAGATGATCCCGACGGCGATGAGGGGACGGGCGATACGTCGGCTGAGGCTCATGTCGACCAACCTAGGTGATCCGTCGCCGTCCCTGGCCACCCCTAGTGTTGAACCCATGTGCGGCAGGTACGCGTCGAGCCGGCGCCCCGACGACCTCGTGGAGGAGTTCGACGTCCTCGACTCCCACGTCACGCAGGCGCTCGAGCCCGACTACAACGTGGCTCCCACCAAGGACGTCTACGCCGTCCTCGAGCGCGTCCCGTCCGCCTCCGACGGCGGCGACGTCCGCGACGCCGGGCCCGACCCGGTCGACCCGGTTCGCCAGCTGCGGGTGGTGCGGTGGGGGCTGGTGCCCTCGTGGGCCAAGGACCCCGCGATCGGCAGCCGGATGATCAACGCACGCATGGAGACCGTGGCAGACAAGCCCGCCTTCCGTCGGGCCTTCGCCAAGCGCCGCTGCCTGCTGCCCGCCGACGGCTACTACGAGTGGTACGAGACCGCCGAGCTGACCGCCAAGGGCAAGCCCCGCAAGCAGCCGTTCTTCATCCGGCCCGCCGACGGCGGCACCCTCGCGATGGCCGGCCTCTACGAGATCTGGCGCGACCCCACCCGCGACGAGGACGACCCCGAGCAGTTCCGCTGGACCTGCACCGTGATCACCACCGACGCCGCCGACGACCTGGGTCGCATCCACGACCGCATGCCGTTGATGGTCGAGCCCGATCGCTGGCACACCTGGCTCGACCCGCGCACCGACCAGGACGACCTGCTGGCGCTGCTCGTGCCGGCCGTCCCCGGACGCCTCGAGGCCTACCCTGTGTCGGCCGCGGTCGGCAACGTCCGCAACAACGGCCCCGGGCTGCTCGAGCCACTGGCCCTGGAGGGCCCCGACGACCAGGAGACGCTCCTATGACCCGTCACGAACTGGTGGTGGAGACGCCCCACGGTGAGGGGCTGCTGGTCACCGACCGCTCCCGCAGGCCCATCGCCACGGTGCTGCTCAGCCACGGCGCGGGGGCGGGTATCGACACCCCGGACCTCGAGGCCCTGGCCGACGCGCTGCCCCGCAACGACATCACGGTGGTCCGCTTCGAGCAGCCCTGGAAGCGCGCCGGCCGCCAGGTCGCGACGGCGCCCACCACCCTCGACGAGGCGTTCGTCGCCGGCGCCAACAAGCTGCGCACGCGCTCGCCGCTGGTCGTCGGCGGGCGCTCCGCCGGGGCCCGCTCGGCCGCGCGCACCGCCAAGAGCCTCGGCGCCGTCGGCTGCCTGGCGCTCGCGTTCCCGCTGCACCCGCCGGGCAGGCCCGAGAAGTCGCGTCTCGACGAGCTGCGGGGCGCCCGGGTGTCGACCCTCGTCGTCCAGGGCGAGCGCGACCCGATGGGTCGTCCCGAGGAGTTCCCCGACGACCTCGACCTCGTCGTCGTACCCGGCGGCGACCACTCCTTCGTGGTGCCCCGCAAGGGCTCGGTGTCGCAGGAGGAGGCCCTAGAGATCCTCGTCGAGTCCGTCCTGGAGTGGGTCGTGCGCGAGGTCGTGGGGAATGCCACCCGGCGCTGAACGGTTCACCCCAACGTGATGGCTGTGATGGAACGTCCCGCCAGCGACGTACGCTGGGACCTGATGACTGACGTGACTGACGCTGAACCCGAGGTCGTCGACCTCGAGACCGAGACCGAGGCCGAGAGGTCGCTGCGCTTCGAGCGCGACGCCTTGCCGTTCCTCGACCAGCTCTACTCCGCCGCGATGCGGATGACCCGCAACCCGGCCGACGCCGAGGACCTGGTGCAGGAGACCTTCGCGAAGGCCTACTCCGCCTTCCACCAGTTCCGGCCCGGCACCAACCTCAAGGCCTGGCTCTACCGGATCCTGACCAACACCTTCATCAACAACTACCGCAAGAAGCAGCGCCAGCCGCAGCAGTCGATGTCCGAGGACGTCGAGGACTGGCAGCTCGCCCGTGCCGAGTCACACAGCTCGTCGGGCCTGAAGTCCGCGGAGATGGAGGCGCTGGAGCACCTGCCCGACTCGCAGGTCAAGGACGCGCTGCAGCGTCTGCCCGAGGAGTTCCGCCTGGCGGTCTACCTCGCCGACGTCGAGGGGTTCGCCTACAAGGAGATCGCCGAGATCATGGAGACGCCGATCGGCACCGTGATGTCGCGTCTGCACCGCGGACGCCGGCAGCTGCGTGACATGCTCTCCGATTACGTGCGCAGCAACGACCTGCTGCCCGCGGGCACCGTGGACGCCAAGGAGGCGAAGGACCGATGACCCACGCTCACGGCGAGCACGCCGACCACGCCGCCGACGCCGAGTGCGCCGACTTCCTCGAGCGCATCGTCTACTTCCTCGACAACGAGCTCGACGACGCCGACTGCGCCGACGTGCGGCTCCACCTCGACTCGTGCAACCCCTGCCTGGTCAAGTACGACCTGCAGCGCACGGTCAAGGCCGTCGTGGCCCGCTCGTGCAGCGAGGTCGCGCCCGCCGACCTGCGCGAGCGCGTCCGGGTCCGCATCCGCGAGGTCCAGGTGCAGATCCAGGTCTCGCCCGAGCGCTGAGCGCCTCTGGCGACACCGGCACGCAGCCTGTAGGACGAGAGAACCCCCGGCCGATGGCCGGGGGTTCGTCGCGTCAGCCGTGATCAGCTGTTGGGGCGCTTGCCGTGGTTGGCGGCCTTCTTGCGTCGCGCGCGACGCTTGCGTCCGGTCTTGCCCATGGTGTCCTCCTGGGATCTCGATCGTGCCATCCTCTCAGGTCGCCGGGCGCGGGTGAAATCGCGCTGCTCACAGACGCCCGAGGAAGCGTGCGGCGTCGACCACGACCCGGGTGATCTCGCCGCTGGCAACGACCTTGCCGGCGCCGGTCCCGCCCACGTGCTGCGCGGCGACGGCGAAGCGGTGCAGCCGGCCGTCGGTGTAGGCCGGGGAGGCCGACACCTCCACGACCTGGCCGACCGCCGACGCGCCGAGGTGCTCGAGGGCGACCCGGGTGCCGACGCTGGTCGATCCCTCGGCCAGGGTCGGCTCGAGGGCCGCGCAGGTGGCGGCCTCGAGCCAGGCGAGCAGCCGCGGGGTGCCGAGCACGGGCAACGAGCCCGAGCCCACGGCCAGCGCGGTGTCGTCGTCGGTCACGGTGAAGCGCAGGGTGGCGGTCAGGGGCTCGCTCGGGCGGTCGGTCATCACAGCTCCAGGGTGTAGGCGACGAGGCTGACGCCGGGGTACGGCGACCAGTCGCGGTCAGGGGCGCGGACGAAGCCCAGGCGCTCGTAGAGGCGGTGCGCCCCGGCCATCGCCTCGAGCGACGACAGCACCACGGCCCGGGCGCCGTCGCTGCGGAAGCGGTCGACCACCATCGTCGCCAGTGCGGCGCCCACGCCCCGTCGCTGGGCCTGAGGGGCGACCGCGAGCATCCGGAATTCGCCCTCACCGTCGCGGGCCACCTCCCGCCACGGCGACCCCGGCGGGCAGACGGTGACGTTGCCGAGCACCTGCCCGCCCTCGACGGCCACCCAGACCTCGGCGTCGCGGTCGCGCCCCGCGACGTCGGCCAGCCGCACGCGGTAGGGGTCGTGGGGGCCGTCGAGGAAGGGCTCGTAGGCGGCCACGGTGACCCGTCCGACGGCCTCGTGCTCGTCCGGCCGGGCGCGGCGCAGCAGCACCGGCACCCTCAGATGCCGAAGGTCGCGCGCGGGTAGGCCGCGTCGACGTCAGTGATCACGTTGACCAGGTAGGGCACCCCCGAGGCGAAGGCCCGATCGAGCGCTGCGCCGATCTGGCGCGGGTCGGTCACGGTCTCCCCGGCGCCGCCGAGGGCCTTGACGACGCCGTCGTAGGCCGTGCGGGGCGCGAGGTCGGCGACGACGTCGTAGCCGTAGAGCATCTGCATGGGGCCCTTCTCCAGGCCCCAGGCGGAGTTGTTGCCCATCACCATCACGACCGGCAGGTCGTGACGCACCAGCGTGTCGACGTCCATCAGCGAGAACCCCGCGGCGCCGTCGCCGAGCAGCAGGCAGACCTGGGCCGACGGCCGCGCGATCCGGGCCGCGATGGCGGCGCCGAGACCGGCGCCGAGGCAACCGTACGGGCCGGGGTCGAGCCAGCCGCCGGGGCGCTGGGGCTCGACGAACTTGCCGGCGAAGCTCACGAAGTCGCCGCCGTCGCCGATGACCACGGCGTCGTCGGCCAGGCGGGGCACCAGCTCGCCGTAGATGCGGGCGGGGTGGATCGGGTCCGCCTCGGCCGTGAGCAGGGCACGGTCGCGCTCGACGCCCGCGGTCACGCCGTCCTGCAGTGAGGAGACCCAGGGGCCCCACGCGGGCTTGGGCCCACGCTCGAGCGCGGCCAGCAGCGTGTCGAAGAACGTCGTGAGGTCGCCGCACACCGAGGCGGCGAGGGTCGCGTGGCTCGAGACCTGGGCGGGGGAGTCGGCGACGTGCACGACCTGGGCGTCACCGAAGACGCCGTAGCCGAGCCGGAAGTCCAGGGGCGTGCCGACCACCACGACGAGGTCGGGCTCCTTGAGCGCCTGGCCGCGGGCCTTGGTCACCAGCAGCGGGTGGCCGCCGGGCACGATGCCGCGGCCCATCCCGTTGGTGATCGTCGGCAGACCCACGGTCTCGACCAGCCGGAGGGCCGCGACCTCGGCGCCGTCGGCCCACACGTCGGTGCCGAGGATCAGGGTCGGGCGGGCAGCCTTCGCGAGCAGGGCGGCGACGCGGGCCACGGCGTCGGAGTCGGGCTCGGCGCCGCGGACCCGCTCGCCGGTCGGTGCGGGGCCGGAGGCGGAGGCGAAGAACTCGTCCATCGGTACGTCGACGAAGACCGGGCCCCGGTGCGACGACCCGGCCAGCCGGAACGCCTCGTCCATCCCGCCGAGCACGTCGCCGGCGGTGGGCAGCGTGGCGGCGTGCTTGGAGATCGAGGCGACGATGGGCGGCTGGTCGAGCTCCTGGAGGCTGCCGGTGCCCCAGCGGTTCTGCGGCGCCCGGCCGCCGACCACGACCATCGGCGACCCGGCGAACTGGGCCTGCGCGATCGCGCTGACGCCGTTGGTGACCCCGGGCCCGGCGGTGAGCACCGCCAGCCCGGGCACCCGGGTCAGCTTGCCGGTGGCCTCGGCGGCGAAGGCCGCGGTCTGCTCGTGACGCACGTCGAGCAGCCGCACCGGCGGTCCCTGGCCCTCCTGCTGCGTCTTGACCGCGCCGTCGTACATCGGGAACACGTGGGCCCCGGACAGCGTGAACATCGTCTCGACCCCGTGGGCGCGGGCCGCCGCCACGGCCAGCTCGCCGGAGTGGCCCGACACCTGGCCGGGCACCTGCTCGGCAGGATCCTGGGCGCCGGTGGGCTGGACGTCTGTGAGGTCGGTCATGCCTGGCAGGCTACCGACGACGACCTCAGGGGTGCTGGAAGGCGGGGTTGGTCTCGCGCAGCAGGCCGACCAGGACCAGCATGAGGTCGGCGCGCACCGCGGGTGGGCGGCTGCCGACGGCGAGCTGGAGGTAGAGCGAGCGGAGGAACGCCTGGGCGGTGTTGGTCGGCAGGAACGGGTCGGTCCCGGCGGCGCGGGTGTAGGGGGAGGCGCCGGCCGCGATCCGGTTGAGCCACGGCTCGAGGACCGTCAACGGCACCGACCCGCGGCGCAGCACCGCCATGGTCGTGCCGACCAGGCGGTCGGGCTCACCGTGGACCAGCGGCTGCTCGACCGGCAGCAGCAGCCGGTCGGCGATGACGTCGAGGACCACGGTGAGCTCGGCGTGACCGAGGTGGGGCGAGGCGGCCAGGGCGGCCAGGGCGTCGGCGCCGTGGGCCACGGCGTGGGCCCAGCCCTTGCCGTCGACGTAGCCGCGCAGGTCCTGCTCGCGCAGCAGCCAGGTCGCGATCGCGTCACCCCACTGCAGCACCTTGCCGCCCAGCACGAGCGGCCGGCTGTTGTCGCGCTCGATGCACTCGGCCAGGACGAGCACCGAGAAGGCCCGGCGGAAGACGCTGTCGGTGTCGCGCTCGCCGAGGCCGGCCGACAGTCCGGCGACCATGCCGTCGCCCAGGCCCGGCAGCAGGTCGTCGTAGATCCCCCGGGAGATCCAGGTGGCCAGCGTGGGGTAGGCGGTGCCGTCGCGGAGCTGGGGGTCGACGTCACCGAGCATCACCGTGAGCTCCTGGGTGAGGTCGGCGAGCGGGAGTCCCTCGGGCACGCGGAAGTCGTCGTCGTGGACCTGCTTCCAGTTCACCCGAGGCACGCGCAGCATCCTGGCAGAGGCGGGGGACATCTACCCACACGGGTGACGGCACTAGGCTCGCGATGTGCTGTCCTTCACCGAGATCGTCCGCACCAGCACCGATCTCGGGCCCGACGACGTCGCCTGGCTGCAGCTGTTGCAGGCCGACTGGCAGATCATCGCCGACCTCTCCTTCGCCGACCTGGTGCTCTGGCTGCCCGACCGCGCCGGCACGGGGTTCTGGGCGGCCGCGCAGATGCGGCCCACGACGGGCCCCACGGCCTACGTCGACGACGTGGTCGGCACGTTCGTCGAGCGCGGCCGCCGGCCGCTGCTCGACGCGGCCTACGAGCAGGGCCGCACCGCGCGCGAGGGCGACCCGGAGTGGCGCGACGAGGTGCCGGTGCGCATGGAGTCGATCCCGGTCGTGAGGGCCGGTCGGGTGATCGGCGTGATCGGTCGCCACACCAACCTGCTCGGCGTCCGCACCCCCAGCCGCCTCGAGCTGTCCTACCTGCAGACGGCCGCCGACCTGACCCAGATGATCGCCACCGGCTACTTCCCGGCGACCGGGCAACGCAGCGACCACGCCGACTCACCGCGCGTCGGTGACGGCTTCCTGCGCGTCGACGAGGCCGGGCACGTCGTCTACGCCAGCCCCAACGCCCAGTCGGTCTACCGGCGGCTCGGGCTCTCCGGCGACCTGGCCGGCCTGCTACTGGCCGACCTGGTCCGCGAGCTGGTGCCGCCGCGGCGCCGGCCCGACGAGGAGACCCTCAGCGCGGTCCTCGGGGGTCGGGCCCACCGCGACGTCGAGATCGGGACCGACGGCAACGAGGGCGTGTCGATCATCGTGCGCTCGATCCCGCTGCGACCCGGCGGGCGCCACATCGGGGGGCTGATCCTGGTCCGCGACGTGACCGACCTGCGCCGGCGTGACCGCGAGCTCGTCACCAAGGACGCGACCATCCGCGAGATCCACCACCGGGTCAAGAACAACCTGCAGACGGTGGCCGCGCTGCTGCGGCTGCAGGCGCGCCGCATCGACAACGAGACCGCCAAGCTCGCTCTCGAGGAGGCCGTGCGCCGCGTCGGCTCGATCGCGATCGTGCACGAGACCCTGAGCCAGGCGGTCGAGGAGACCGTCGAGTTCGACGAGATAGCCGACCGGCTCGGCGCGATGGTCACCGACGTCAGCGCCTTCACCGGGCGCGTGCGCGTACGTCGCGAGGGCAGCTTCGGGGTGCTCCCGTCCCAAGCGGCCAACGCGTTCGCGATGGTGCTCACCGAGCTGCTGCAGAACGCTGTCGAGCACGGCTACGACGACGCCGACCCCGAGGTGCGGGGCACCATCGTGGTCAGCGTCGACCACCTGGTCGGCCGCCTGCACGTGCTGGTCGACGACGACGGCCGCGGCCTCCCCGAGGGCTTCAGCCTCGACGGGTCGACCAACCTGGGCCTGTCCATCGTGCGCACGCTCGTCGAGTCGGAGCTCGACGGTCAGCTGGAGATGCACACCCGTGCCGACGGGGGGACGCGGGTGGCGATCGACGTGCCTGAGGCCTAGCCGTCGAGGGCTGACGAGCGGGGCCCGGAGAGCGGGGTCCGGAGAGTGGGGCCCGGAGAGTGGGGCCGGTCAGGCGGTGCGTACCCGGGCGCGGGCGTTGCGGCGCTTGAGCGCGCGGCGCTCGTCCTCGCTCAGGCCACCCCAGACGCCGTGGTCCTGTCCTGCCTCGAGCGCCCAGGCGAGGCACTGCTCGCGCACGTCGCAGCGTCGGCACACCTGCTTGGCCTCCTCGATCTGGAGGATGGCCGGTCCGGTGTTGCCGATCGGGAAGAACAGTTCCGGGTCCTCGTCGAGGCAGGCGGAACGGTGGCGCCAATCCATGGCAGGTGGATCCTTCGAAGTAGAGACGTGCAGGCAGGGATGCTCAGGCCTGCGGGCGTGCGTGTGCTCCTGTGTGTGAAGGAATTCACGAACGCCCGCCCACTGTGGCAACTATCGATGCCCGGATCAAGTGTTTGCGGTGGTCAGTTGGATCACAGGGGCCCGTAGGGTCGAGGCCATGAGTGTGCCCGCAGGTGTCCCGGAGACCGTACCCCGACCGCCGACGCCCCTGCTCGTGGCCGCCGTGCTCGTCGCGCTCCAGGGGGTCGGACTGGTCGTCCTGGCCGTGGTCGGACTGCTCGACGTCGTCTCGTCGCGCGTCGAGGTCGGCGTGTCGGTCGCGGTGTTCTTCGCGGTCTACGGCGCCACGCTGCTGGCCTGCGCGTGGGCGCTCACGCGGCGGCACGGCTGGGCGCGGGGCCCGGTGCTGCTGACCCAGCTCATCCAGCTCGGGATCGCCTGGAACGTCCGGGGCAACCTGCTCCTCGCCGTACCCCTGGCCGTCGTAGCGCTGGTGACGCTGGTCGCCGTGCTCCAGCCGGCCAGCATCCGGGCCCTGCTCGGCGAGCCCGAGGACGCCGCCCCGGCCGGGTGAACGTACCGGTCCCCGCGGTCGTCGGTCCCCGCGGTCGTCGGTCCGGGTCGTCGGTCCGGGGCGTCAGTCCGGGTCGGGCGCCTCGAGGGAGGTGCGCAGCTGGTCGAGGGTGCGGGTCAGCAGCCGGGACACGTGCATCTGGGAGACGCCGATCTCCTCGGCGATCTGCGACTGGGTCATGTTCTTGAAGAACCGCAGCAACAGGATCCGCTTCTCGCGCGGGGCGAGCTCCTCGAGCAGCGGCTTGAGGGACTCGCGGACCTCGACGTGCTCGAGACCGGCGTCGTCGATGCCGATGGCGTCGAGCATGCTCGAGCCGCCCTCGTCGGAGTCGTCGGTGGCGTCGAGCGACAGCGTCGAGTAGGCGTTGCTCGACTCGATGCCCTCGACGATCTCCTCGACGGTGCACCCGATCGACTCGGCGAGCTCGCGCGGGGTGGGGGAGCGGCCCAGGGTCTGGGTGAGCTCGGCGGTGGTGGCGCCGATCTGCATGCGCAGCTCCTGCAGCCGGCGCGGCACCCGGATCGCCCAGCCCTTGTCGCGGAAGTAGCGCTTGATCTCGCCGATGATCGTGGGGGTGGCGTAGGTCGAGAACTCGACGCCGCGGTCGGTGTCGAAGCGGTCGATCGACTTGATCAACCCGATCGTGCCGACCTGCACGAGGTCCTCGTAGGGCTCACCGCGGTTGCGGAAGCGACGGGCGCAGTGCTCGACCAGCGGCAGGTGGAGGTGGACCAGCGAGTCGCGGGCGTGCGCCCGGCTCGCCTCGGAGCCGAGGTCGTCGCGCAGCTCGACGAAGAGGTCGGCGCTCGTCGCGCGCGTCCTGGCGACGCGCGCCTGACGCTCGAGCTGCTCCGCGGTGAGCGGGGGTTCGTCGGGGGTGTCGGCCGGTTCCCGAGCCTGGTCGACCGCCATGGTCAGCCACCGGCTCCGACGGCCGACGAGGTCATCGTCATCACGATGCCGAACCGGCCGCCGCCCGCCTCGATCTCGGCCGAGGAGGCCAGGGTCGTGAGCACCTGCCAGGCGAAGCTGTCGAGGTCGGGCTCGGGGGTGTGCGAGGCGTCGACGGTGATCGAGACGACCATCGACCCGGGAGTCAGGTGGAAGGCGGCGGTGAGGTCGCTGCCGACGTCGGCGTGGTCGAGCACCATGGCGTTGGCCTCGCCCACGGCGATCCGCAGGTCCTCGATGTCGTCGATGGTGAAGTCGAGCCGCGCGGCCAGGCCCGCGGTCGTCGTCCGCAGCACGGAGGCGTAGGCGCTGTCGGCCGGGAGCCGCAGCTCGACCTCGGGTCGCCCGCCGGGCTTGTCGACGGGCTGGTCGACGGGGTGGGACGGCAGTGACATCAGGGTGGTCCTTCGCTCACGAGGCACGACTGCTGCGACCCTACTGCCACGCCGTCCCCGCTCAGCAGGCGTAGGGCCGCCAGGCGCCCTCGGGCAGGGCCAGCCGGTCGGCGACGATGCCGAGGGTGCGGCGGTGGTGGCCGAACCCGAGGTGGGTGGACCGCACCTCGATGTTCTCGGTCGTCGGCGAGGGCAGGCTGGTGCACAGGTGCCAGGCCACGATGCCGTCGTAGCGGCTGTAGAGGCAGGTCGTGGGGGTCGACAGCGGCTCCGCGCGGCTGCCGAGCACCTCGGGCGTGAGGTCGACGGCGTGGCGGCCCCGGTTGAGCAGGGTGTACGCCGGCCACGCCGACGTGGCGCGCAGGTTGCCGCGCACGCGCGCGATCTCGCGGGCGTAGATGCCGCCTGCGCTCCAGCCGACCAGGCTGATGGTCGCCTGGTTGCGCTGGGTGATGTGGTCGAGCCGGTCGGTCAGGCGCCCCCGCAACCCGTCGCGCACGCCCCGGTTGACGCCCTGGCCCCAGTCGTAGACGCGGTAGCCCTTCGACCGCAGGAAGGAGCGCACGAAGCTGGTCGAGCTCGCGCCGGCGACGAAGCCGGGCAGCACCAGCACGGTCCCTCCTTCGCCGTCGACCGGCGGTCGCGCCGGCCGCTTCGATCATCCCACCGCGAGCGGCTGCCGGCGGGCGATCGGCGCGTCGAGCAGGTGGCCGCGGTAGACCCCGTGGGCGGTGCGGGTCGCCACCACCAGCCAGGCGACGACGAGCCCGGCGTACAGCGCGGCGGCGGCGACGCCGAAGCCGCGGGACCCGGTCGCGGCTGCGAGGGCCGAGCTGCCGGTCACGACGGTGCCGACGGGGAAGGTGAACGACCACCACGCCAGCGAGAAGGGCAGGCCCCGGCGCGCGGTCCGGACCGTGGTCGTGGCGGCGAGGGCCAGCCAGGCCAGGGCCAGGCCCCAGACCGGCACGCCGTAGGCGACACCGAGCCCGGTGTGCCCGGCCCCGGCGGCGGTGATCGTGTGGGCCGCGGTCACGGACTGCCCGAGCGGGCCGAGCACGATCCACAGGGTCGGCACCCCGGCGGCGGGGCCGGGGCCGTGGCGCACGAGCCGGTCGCAGACCAGGGCGATGACGACGAGGCTCGCGAGCAGGGCGAGGCCGAACATCGCGGCGCACGCCAGCAGCAGCGCCGGCCGCCACCCGCCCGGGGGCAGGTGGGGCACCAGCAGCGGGCCCGTGGCCGCGCTGACCATCGGGGGGACGACGGGCATCAGCCACGACCCGTGGGCCTCGTGGCGACCGACGGGCCGCCCCTGGGGGCCGCGCGTGAGTGCACGCTTCGGCACGGCGTACGCCGTCCACAGCCCGAGGAGCGTCCCCGCGGTCCAGAGCACGGCGTCGAGGACGACGGCCGTCGTGCGCCCCACCACCGGCTGCCCGACCAGCAGGGCCCCGGCGCCGACGGTCATCAGGGCCATCGCCGGGGCGCCGTACGCCGGCGCGGTGGCGGGGTCGTCGAGGTGGCCCCGGGCGGTGGTGGGGTGGCGCCGCCAGTGGGCGACGGTGGCGGCGGCGACCACGAGCAGCAGGACGACGTCGAGCACCCACACGCCCCGGGCGAGGACGAGCAGCGCAGGGCAGTGCCACGGCAGCGTGGCGGCGGCGTTGGCGACGATGCCGGTGCCCATGACCGGGGTGAACCAGCCGGGCCCGACGAAGCCCAGCGCCGGGCCACGGAGGTCGGCGAGGAAGCCGGTGCGGCGGGGGGCCTCGAGCAGTGCGGTGGTCACGGCTGCAGCCTGGGTCGGGCCGACCGCTCGCGGTAGGCGGCTTGGCCCTGTGCGGCCACAGGGCAGACCTGTGGGTGACGGACTAGGGTGGTGCTGTGTCGACCTCCCGCGTGCCCGACCTGGCCGGACTGCGCCTGCTGGTGACCATCGGCCGCCACGGCAGCATCGGGGCCGCCGCCCGCGAGGCGGGGGTCTCGCAGCAGGCGGCCTCCGAGCGGCTGCGCGGCATCGAGGCGCAGACCGGTCTCACCCTCGTACGCCGGGGCCCGCGCGGCTCGGAGCTGACGCCCTCGGGTGTCGTGGTCACCGCCTGGGCGGCCCGCCTGATCGACCTGACCGACGAGATCGACACGGCGATCGAGGGGCTGCGGGGCGAGCGCTCCCGCGACCTGTCGGTGTGGGCGAGCATGACGATCGCCGACAGCCTGATGCCCCGCTGGCTGGTGCAGCTGCGCCAGCGCCAGCTGCACCAGCCCGGCGGGGCCGCCCCGACCTCGGTGAGCCTGACCGCGGGCAACAGCCACCAGGTCGTCGAGGCCGTCGTCGACGGCAGCGCCCACCTCGGCTTCGTCGAGGGGGTCGACGCACCCCGCCGCGTGCGCTCCACGACGGTCGCCGAGGACGAGCTGGTCCTCGTCGTCGCCGCGGGCGACCCGCTCGGGCGTCGCCGCAGGCCGCTCACGGCGCAGGAGGTCGCGGGCATGGGCCTGACCGGGCGCGAGCCCGGCTCGGGCACCCGCGAGGTCGTCGAGCGGGCGCTCGCCGCCGCAGGGCTGCTCATGCACCCGTCCGTCGTCGAGCTGACCACCACGACCGCGGTCCGCGAGGCGGTCCTCGCCGGCAGCGCCCCGGCCTTCCTCAGCACCCGCGTCGTGACCCGCGACCTCGAGTCCGGCCACCTGGTCGCCGTACCGACCGAGCTCGACCTGCGCCGCCGGTTCCGCGCGATCTGGGTCGGCTCCGCCCAGCCGCCGGCCGGCCCCGTCCGCGACCTGGTCGCGATCGCTCGCGGCTAGTCGGCCGGCCCAGCACGACGAACGGGCGCCGCCTCCGTGAGGAGGGGCGCCCGTCGACGGTCACCGCGCGAGGCGGTCGGCCTGTGTCAGGCCTTCTTGGTCTCCCAGAAGATCTCGGCGATCTCGTCGATCTTGGCGAGCAGCTGGTCGGCGACGTCGGCGTCGAGCGCGCCCTTGGCGCCCGAGGCGCCGGCGAGCTTGGTGGCCTCGTTGACCAGCACGTGCAGCTGGGGGTACTTCTCGAAGTGCGGGGGCTTGAAGTAGTCGGTCCACAGCACCCACAGGTGGTGCTTGACCATCTCGGCGCGCTGCTCCTTGATGAGGATCGCGCGGGTGCGGAAGTCGGAGTCGTCGTTGTCGGCGACCTTGGCGATGATGCCCTTGATCGACTCGGCCTCGATGCGGGCCTGGGCGGGGTCGTAGACACCGCAGGGCAGGTCGCAGTGGGCCTGGACCTCGACGGTGGGAGCGAAGAGACGGGAGAGCATGTGGTTCCTCTCGAACGTGGGTGGACGGCGCTTGCGACACTACTCCGCGTGAGCCCTGCCCGATCCAGACCCCTGGGGGTGGCGATCGTCCGCGGCCGCTCGATGCTGCCGCGACTGCGCGACGGAGACCGCCTCCTGGTGCGGTACGCCGCCGCGCCGCGCCCCGGTGACGTCGTCGTGGCCCGGTTCGTCGACGGCACGGTGGCGGTCAAGCGCGCCACCGAGCGGCGTACGACGAGGTCCGGCGCGCCCGGCTGGTGGCTGCTCAGCGACAACGCCGACGAGGGGCTGGCTGACTCGCGGGCGCGGGGCGTGGTGCCCGAGCAGGACGTGCTCGGCGTGGTCCGGTGGCGACTCTGGCCGTGGCCCCGGCGGGTGTGAGAGGTCTCTCCCGAGACGCCCCGACCGGGTGAGGTCGGTTGTGGAAGTATCGCCGACCGTGGCTGACACGACCCCCCAGACTCCGCAGCACCCCCGCGCGGGTGACCCCGTCTTCGACCTCCACGTCGGCGGCAAGATGCAGACGGTCTCGACCGTCGCGGTCGACGGCAAGGACGACCTCGCCCTCGCCTACACCCCCGGGGTGGCCCTGGTCTGCGAGGCGATCGCGGCCGACCCGTCGCTGTCGCGGCTCTACACCTGGGTGCCCAACGTCGTGGCGGTCGTGACCGACGGCACCGCCGTCCTGGGGCTGGGTGACATCGGGCCCGCGGCCGCGATGCCCGTGATGGAGGGCAAGGCCGTGCTCTTCAAGCAGTTCGGGGGCGTCGACGGCGTCCCGATCTGCCTCGACACCACCGACACCGAGGAGATCATCGAGACCGTCGTCCGGCTCGCGCCGAGCTTCGGCGGCATCAACCTCGAGGACATCTCGGCCCCGCGCTGCTTCGAGATCGAGGACCGCCTCAAGGAGCGGCTCGACATCCCCGTGTTCCACGACGACCAGCACGGCACCGCCGTGGTGGCGCTCGCGGCCCTCAAGAACGCCCTCACGCTCACCGGCCGCGAGCCGGCCACGACGCGCGTGGTGATCTCCGGCGCCGGGGCGGCCGGTGTCGCCATCGCCAAGATCCTCATCGAGGCCGGCGTCGTCGACCTCGCGGTGACCGACCGCAAGGGCGTCGTCCACTCCGGTCGCAGCGACCTCACGCCGGTCAAGAAGGCGCTCGCCGAGATCACCGCCGACAAGACCGGTCGCTCCGGGTCGCTCGCCGACGCCCTCGACGGCGCCGACGTCTACCTCGGCGTCTCGGGCGGCACCATCCCCGAGGAGGACATCGCGCGGATGGCGCCCGAGGCGATCATCTTCGCGATGGCCAACCCGACTCCCGAGGTGCACCCCGACGTCGCGCACCGCTACGCCCGGGTCGTGGCCACCGGCCGCTCCGACTTCCCCAACCAGATCAACAACGTGCTCGCGTTCCCCGGCATCTTCCGCGGCGCCTTCGACGCGCACGCCACCGCGATCACCGAGGGCATGAAGCTGGCCGCGGCCAACGCCCTGGCCGAGCTCGTCGGCGACGACCTGGCCGAGGACTACGTCATCCCGTCGCCGTTCGACCCGCGGGTCGGCCCCGCGGTATCGGCCGCGGTGGCGGCGGCCGCGCGGGCCGACGGGGTCGCGCGCGCCTGACGTCGTACGCCGCAGGACCCGGCGCTACGGGCCCGTGCTCGTGTTGCGGTCGCGCCACCCGCGCTCGAACGGCAGCCGCCAGGCGTGGGGGGCGATCAGCTGGTGGATCGCGTTGGGGCCCCACGACCCGGGGGCGTAGCCGCGCACCGGCGGTGGGTTGTCGAGGAGCATCTGTGACTTCTCCCAGAGCGTCTCGATGCCCGCGGCCGAGGTGAACAGCGTGTGGTCGCCGCGCATGGCGTCGTGGATGAGCCGCTCGTAGGCCTCGAGCACCAGACCGGTGCTGCTGGTGTCGACGGTGGCGAACTGCATCGACAGCTTCTCGAGCTTCATGCCGGGTCCGGGCCGCTTGCCGTAGAACGACAGCGACATGCGTGACTGGTCGGCGAGGTCGAACGTGAGGTGGTCGGGGCCCTGGGTCCCGGCGTTGGAGCCGGCCGGGAACATCGACAGCGGCGGCTCCTTGAACGCGATCGAGATGATCCGGGCGCCCTCGGCGAGCTTCTTGCCGGTGCGCAGGTAGAAGGGCACCCCGGCCCAGCGCCAGTTGTCGATCTCGACCTTCAGCGCCACGAACGTGTCGGTGTCGGAGTCGTCGGCGACCTGCTCCTTGCCGCGGTAGCCCTGGTACTGGCCGCGCACGACGTTGTGGGGGTCGATCGGGCGCATCGAGCGGAAGACCTTGAGCTTCTCCTCGCCGATCGGCCCGGGGGCCAGCGTCGTCGGGGGCTCCATGGCCATGAAGGCCAGCACCTGCATCAGGTGGGTGACCACCATGTCGCGGTAGGCCCCGGTGGACTCGTAGAACTTGGTGCGGCCCTCGAGCCCCAGGGTCTCGGGGACGTCGATCTGCACGTGGTCGATGAAGTTGCGGTTCCAGATGGGCTCGAACAGGCCGTTGGCGAAGCGGAAGGCCAGGATGTTCTGGGCGGCCTCCTTGCCGAGGAAGTGGTCGATGCGGAAGACCTGGTCCTCGTCGAAGACCTGGTGCACCTCGTCGTTGAGCGCCTTGGCCGACGCGAGGTCGGTGCCGAAGGGCTTCTCCATGATGATCTTGGCCCGCTCGACCAGGCCCGCGTCGTCGAGCTGGTGGATCACGTCGAGCGCGGCCTTCGGAGGCACGCTGAGGTAATGCAGCCGGCCGACCTCGAGCCCCGTGGCGGCCGCCAGGTCGGCCTCGCACTCCTTGACCGCCGAGGCGAGGGCGTCGGGGCCGGCCCCGGTCGGCACGTAGTGGAGGCGCTTGGAGAAGTGGCTCCAGCGCTCGTCGGTGATGTCGCCCTTGCCGAACTCCTCGCACGCGGTGCGGGCCAGGGCGTCGAAGGCGGGCCCGTCGAGCTCCTCGAGCGAGGTGCCGATGACCCGGCAGTCGGAGAGCAGCCTGGCCTCGAACAGGCGCAGCAGCCCGGGCAGGAGCTTGCGCCGCGCCAGGTCGCCGGTGGCGCCGAACAGGACGACGACGTACGGCTGGTCCATGTCTTCCACGGTAGACCTCGCAGGTTGCGGGAACGTGACGCCGATACTGTCGCACCATGTTCGCCGTCTATGCAGAGTCCTTCTCGCCCGAGTCGCCCCTCGACGGCCTGGTCCTGGGCGAGCGCCCCGACCCGGTCGCCCCCGACGGGTGGACCACCGTCACGGTCAAGGCCGCCTCGCTCAACCACCACGACGTCTGGTCGCTGCGCGGCGTCGGCCTCAAGCAGGAGCAGCTGCCGATGATCCTCGGCTGCGACGCCGCCGGGCTCGACGAGGACGGCAACGAGGTCGTCGTCCACGCCGTGATCAGCGACCCGACCTGGCGCGGCGACGAGACCCTCGACCCCCAGCGGTCGCTGCTCTCGGAGCGCCACCAGGGCACCCTGGCCGACAAGGTCGTCGTGCCGCGCCGCAACGTGGTGCCCAAGCCCGCGTCGCTGTCGTTCGCCGAGGCGGCCTGCCTGCCCACGGCCTGGCTGACCGCCTATCGGATGCTGTTCACCCGCGGCGGCCTCAAGGCCGGCGACACCGTGCTCGTCCAGGGTGCCGGCGGCGGCGTGTCGACGGCCTGCATCATCCTGGCGCGCGCGGCCGGCCTGAAGGTGCTCGCCACCAGCCGCGACGAGGCCAAGCGGGCCAAGGCGCTCGAGATCGGCGCCCACGAGGTCTTCGAGTCCGGCGCGCGGCTGCCGGTCAAGGTCGACGCCGTCATGGAGACCGTCGGTCGTGCCACCTGGTCGCACTCGATCCGGGCGCTGCGCCCCGGCGGCACCATCGTCATCAGCGGCACGACGTCGGGTCCCCGGCTCGACGACGCCGAGCTGACCCGGATCTTCTTCCTCCAGCTCTCCGTCGTCGGCTCGACGATGGGCACCCGCGACGAGCTCGCGTCGCTGGTGACGTTGCTCGACGCCACCGGCACCAAGCCGCTCATCGACCGCGAGATCGCGCTCACCGACGCCCGCGAGGGCTTCGAGGCCATGGCCGGCGGCGACGTCTTCGGCAAGATCGTCTTCACCCGCTGATGCCCACCCACCTCGTCACCGGTGCCGGGTCCGGCATCGGTCGGTCGGTCGCGGACCGGTTGCACGCCCGCGGCGACGACCTGGTGCTGATCGCGCGCTCGGAGGACCGGGCCGACGCCCTGCGGGCCCGGTGGCCCGGCGCCACGACGATCGTGTGCGACCTGGTCGCGCCCGTGCTGGTCGACGACACCACCGGGGCGCTTCCCGACCGGCTCGACTCGGTGATCATGTCGGCGGGCGTGGTCGACCTCGCACCGGTGGCCGACCTCGGGCTCGGCTCGCTGAGCGCGCAGCTCAACGTCAACCTGGTCTCGCCGATGGTGCTGACCCGGCTCCTGCTGCCGGCCGTACGCCGGGCCCGCGGCCTGTTCGTCTACGTCAACTCCTCCGCCGGGCTCAGTGCCAGCGCCGACTGGTCGGCGTACGCCGCCTCGAAGTTTGGGCTGCGCGCCTTCGCCGACTCGTTGCGCGCCGAGGAGGTCGACCACGGGGTCCGGGTCACCAGCGTCTTCCCGAGCCGCACGGCCACGCCGATGCAGGAGCGGGTGCACGCCCAGGAGGGCCGCACCTACGACGCGTCGCGCTGGATCAGCCCCGACACCGTCGCCGACACGATCCTGCACGTGCTCGACCTCCCCGGCGACGCGACCATCCCCGAGGTGACCGTGCGGCCGGTCGTGCCGCGCGCGACCTGACGCGTCAGCTGTAACTCACCGTTACGTGCACTTCCCCACCGGTAGACCGGTGGGGAAGCGCGACGGACGGTGAGTTACAGCGCCGGGCGCCGGTCGGCCCAGGGCCGGGCCTCCTCGAGCTGCGCGGCCAGGCGCAGCAGCAGGCCGTCGGCGCCGAGGCGGCCGACGAGCTGGCTGCCGATCGGCAGGCCGTCGGCGGTCCAGTGCAGCGGCACGCTCATCGCGGGGCGGCCGGTGAGGTTGGCGAGCTGGGTGTAGGGCACCCACCCGAGGTTCTCGGTGATCATCTGGTCGACGATCGGCGTCAGCCGCAGCACGCTCGCCGCGCGTGCGGTGAGCAGGGCCTTCTGGGCCAGACGCACCGGCAGCGGTGCGTCGAAGGCGCCGATGCGCGGCGGCGGGGTGGCCGTCGTCGGGGTCAGCAGCAGGTCGTAGGTCTCGTGGAACGCAGCCAGGCGGCGTACGTGGTGGTGGCGGTCCTCGATCGCCCGCACCAGGTCGACCGGGCTCGTCGCGCGACCGAGCGCGGCCATGGTGAGGGTGTCGTCCTCGAAGCCGCTGTCGCCGCTGCCCGTGAGCCGCTTGGCCTCGTCGACGGAGTGGGCGCAGTAGACGAACCAGCTGGTGAGGAAGTCCTTGGCCAGCGCGGCGTCGTCGAAGGGCTGGGTGTCGAGCAGCTCGACGTGGTGGCCCAGGCTCTCGAGCAGCTCGGCGGTCGCGGTGGCCGCAGCGACGGCCTCGGGGTCGGGGGAGGGGTTGATCGAGCTCGCCGTGCACAGGCCGATGCGCAGGGTGCCGGGGTCCTGGCCCACCTCGTCGGCGTACGACGTCACCGGCAGCGCCGGCAGGTAGGGCGAGCGCGCGGTCGGCCCGGCGAGCACGTCGAGCATCGCCGCGGAGTCGCGCACGCTGCGGGAGATGACGCCGTCGGTGGACGTGCCACCGAGCGGCTCGCCGTGCAGGGGACCCGACGGCACCAGTCCCCGGGTCGCCTTGAGCCCGAACAGGCCGCAGGCCGACGCCGGGATGCGGATCGAGCCGCCCCCGTCACTGGCGCCGGCGCACGGCACGATGCCGGCCGCGACCGCGGCGGAGGTGCCGCCCGACGAGCCGCCGGGGGTGTGGTCGGTGTTCCAGGGGTTGCGCGCGGCACCGAACAGCGCGGGCTCGGTGACGCCCTTGGCCCCGAACTCCGGGGTGTTGGTCTTGCCCAGCACGACCAGGCCGGCGTCGAGCCAGCGCTGCACCACGTCGGCGTTCTGGGTCGCCACGGTGGTCGCCAGGGAGCGCGAGCCGCCGCTGGTCGGGTAGCCGACGACGTCCTGGTGCAGGTCCTTGACCAGGAACGGGACGCCGGTGAACGGGCCTCCGCTCGTGGCCTCGTGGTCGCCGACCGCCGGCGGGTCGACGTCGACGACGACGGCGTTGAGACGGCCGTTGACCTCGGCGATGCGGGCGCGGGCGGCGTCGACCAGCTCCTGCGACGTGACGTCCCCGGTCCTGACCAGCTCAGCCAGCCCGACGGCGTCGTGGGCGGCGTAGTCCTTGTGCTCCATGGCGCGACCCTACTGAGGTCGGACCACCCCCGTGGGGCTTCCGCTCAGGTGCGAGACCGCCAGCCCAGCGCGCCGATGATCACCATCCGCAGCTGGGTGCGGGCGCGCTCCGCGACAGCCTTCTCGGCGTCGGCGCGGCCGGTGGCCACCAGGATGTCCTCGGCGGTGGCGACCATCGCGGTCACGATGAGGTTGGAGAGCACCTGCAGGTCCTCGGGGCTCCACGGCTCGGTGCCGGGCAGGCGCGCCAGGTCGGTCGCCAGCTCGCGCTCGCACAGCTCGATCTGGTGGCGGATCGCGGCGCGGACCGTGAGCGGCCCGGCGGCGCGCTCACGCACGATGAACAGGAAGTGCTGGCGCTCCTTCTGCACGTGGCTGACCAGGGTGTCGACGGACTGGTCGACGATGTCGCGGTAGGTCGGGTCGTGGCGTCGTACGTCGCGCAGCATCGCGCGCAGCGAGACGAACGACTCGTCGACCAGGGCCAGGCCCAGCGACTCGATGGAGTCGAAGTGGCGGTAGAACGCCGTCGGCACGATGCCGACCTGCTTGGCGACCTGGCGCAGCGACAGCGCGACCAGGCTGCTCTCCTCGCAGAGCACCAGCGTCGCGTCGAGGATGGCGCGCCGCGTGCGCTCCTTGCGCTCGACGCGCGTCTGCGTGCTCTCGGTCATCAGGCGATTCTAGGGGCGACCGGTTCCGACGGTCTCGGTGCACGTGTGTCCACCCTCACGGGCCAGCCCGGTTGACCACTCGTGACGATGACACCATGCTTTGGGTGTACAGACGTACACTCAAACTTCCGGAGGCGACATGAGCACCACCGCCCCACTGCCGGCGCTCGGACGGCGCATCCTGCGTTCGCGCGTCCTGGCCGCCCTGACGACGCCGCACGGCGTCGACCGCTACCTCGAGATGGTCAACCCCATGTGGGCGGCCGAGGAGGTGCGCGCCCGGGTCGTCTCGGTGACGCGCGAGAACCCGCTGGCCGACGGCCCCGGCAGTGCTGCCGTCGCCACCATCACCCTGCAGCCCACCTCGACGTGGCGCGGGCACCGCGCCGGCCAGTACGTCCAGGTCGGCGTCGACCTGCCCGGTTCGGCCAAGCGGATGACCCGGTGCTTCACCGTGTCGTCGGCCGCCTCGGTGCCGGGGGAGCAGATCACCCTCACGGTCCGCGCGCACGACGAGGGCCAGGTCTCCAAGCACCTGGTCGCGGCCGAGCCCGGACTGATCGTCCACCTCAGCCAGGCCCAGGGCGACTTCACCCTCGACGAGAGCCCGGCCACCCCGACCAACAACCACCTGCTCTTCATCACCGGTGGCTCCGGGATCACCCCGGCCATGTCGATCGTGCGCACCCTGCTGCGCGACGGCTACGACGGCAGGGCGGGCCGCAAGGTCACCTTCCTGCACTACGCCCGCTCGGCCGAGGACCAGATCTTCGCCGCCGAGCTCGCCGAGATCGCCGCGGCCGACAACGACGTCACGGTCCACCTGCGCCACGGCGACCACGTGTTCTCCGAGTTCGAGCTGCGCCGGCTCGTCCCGGGCTACCGCGACACCGACACGTGGGCGTGCGGCCCCGCCGGGCTGATGGAGCTCGTCGTGGCGGCGTACGACGGGGGCGGCGAGCACCGGCTGCGCACCGAGTTCTTCAAGGCCCCCCGGCCGGCTGCCGGCTCCACGGAGGGCGACGTCGCCTTCACCCGGTCCGGCACCACCCTCGCCGAGGCCGCCAACACGGGCGCGACCCTGCTCGAGCAGGCCGAGGCGCTCGGGCTCAAGCCCGAGTTCGGCTGCCGGATGGGCATCTGCTTCTCCTGCACGACCCGCAAGACCGAGGGCACCGTCCGCAACGTGCTCACAGGCGTCACCTCGTCGCTCCCCGGCGAGGACATCCAGATCTGCGTGACCGCCCCCGAGGGCGACTGCGCCGTCGAGCTGTAAGGAGACACGACATGTCCGCTGCACACATCGAAGACGTCCTGGAGACCCTCGACGTCGAGACCACCAAGAAGCTCACGGCCGAGCAGCTCGACGCCTTCGGCGCCGAGATGGACGCCATCCGCCAGCGCATCCTCTCCGACCTCGGTGAGGAGGACGCCGCCTACATCCGCAGGGTCGTCAAGCTCCAGCGCGGCTTCGAGGTCGCCGGCCGTGCGTTGTTCTACCTGCCGCCGGCCTGGCCGCTCGCGGTCGCGTCGCTCTCGGTCTCCAAGATCCTCGAGAACATGGAGATCGGCCACAACGTCATGCACGGCCAGTACGACTGGATGGGCGACCCCGGCCTCAACTCGCGCATGTACGACTGGGACAACGTGTGCCCGGGCGAGCAGTGGAAGTACAGCCACAACTACATCCACCACACGTTCACCAACGTGCTCGGCAAGGACCGCGACATCGGCTACGGCATCCTGCGCATGGACGAGGACCAGCCGTGGCACCCCTACTACCTCGGGAACCCGCTCTACGCGTTCCTGCTGATGGTGTTCTTCGAGTGGGGCGTCGCGATGCACGACCTCGAGGTCGAGAACATCGTCAAGGGCACCCGCACGCTCGAGGACAACAAGGCCCTGCACGCGGGCATCATGCGCAAGGTCAAGCGCCAGGCGATCAAGGACTACCTGCTCTTCCCGGCCCTGACCGGACCGCTGTTCCCGCTGACCCTGGTCGGCAACGCCACGGCCAACCTGGTGCGCAACATCTGGGCGTTCAACATCATCTTCTGCGGCCACTTCCCGGCGGGCGTCGCCACCTTCAGCGAGGAGGAGTGCGAGAACGAGTCGCGCGGCCACTGGTACTACCGCCAGCTGCTCGGCTCGGCCAACATCACCGGCGGCAAGCTCTTCCACCTGATGACCGGCAACCTGTCGCACCAGATCGAGCACCACCTCTTCCCCGACCTGCCGGCGCGCCGCTACCCCCAGGTCGCCGAGGAGGTCCAGGAGATCTGCGAGCGCTACGGCCTGCAGTACAACACCGGCCCGCTCGGCAAGCAGCTCTTCAGCGTCGCCAGGAAGATCTGCAAGATGGCCCTGCCCCCGAAGACCGCCGGCGCGTGACGCCGGACCGGCTCTCGCGAGCAGAGATCGGCAAGGACACCGTGCAGGCCGTCGCGGAGGCGGCGGCCACGACGGTCGGTGAGGTGGCCGTCATCCTCACCACGGCGGTCAAGGACGTCGCCGCGACGATCGGCGGCTTCGCCACCGACGTGTTCGAGCTGCGCGACGCGGCCCGCCGGGCCGCCGACCGCGAGCACTGACGGCGACGACGACGGTCGGTCAGCGTGGAGAGACCGCGTCGAAGCGGTCCACGACCCAACGCACCGGCCCGTGACCCGGACGTCGGCTGACGACGCAGAGCGAGAGGTAGCCGTCGATGTCGGCGCGCGTGATCGTGTAGGTCCGGTGCGTGGCACCGCGGATGGGCCTGCCGCCCCGCCGCCACTGGTAGGACGGGGTCGAGGTCGGGCTGGTGCGCGGGGGCGTCGAGCGTAGGGTCTGACCGACCTGGAGCCGGCCGCTGAAGGTCGGCCGGGCCACCCGGTGCAGGAAGGCTCGGTCGACCAGGTCCTGGCCCGGCGGGGCGATCGTGCGGACCGTGGTCTCGTAGCCGGCCCCGGTGAAGGTGGCCCGCACGGTGACGTAGCGGCCGGCGTCGACGGCCCGCAGCCGGTACGACGACCCCGTGGCGCCCGCGATCGGCCGCCCGTTGCGCAGCCACTGGAGGCCCACCTGGGTGGTCGACGGGTAGTAGGAACCATCGACCAACGACAGGGTGCGGCCGACCTGCGTCGTCCCGCGCTGCCGGGGTGGCGTGCTGACGACGACCGAGGTGGGCTCGACGGCCTCGTCGACGGCCGTGACGGTGCCGACGGTGATCGTCGTGTCGTCGGCGCCGGCGAGCGTGGTCGCGTCGTGGGAGTACTCGGGCTTGGTGGTGACGTCGTCGCGGATCGTGCCGGCGACGTAGATGCGGTAGGTCCCGGCCGGCAGCTGGATCGCCCACCGCCCACCGCCCACCGTGGCGACGCCGTGGAGGACGCCGCCGAAGACACCCGCGTGGTCGCGCGGATAGACCGTGATGCTGGCACCGCTCAGCCCGGCGCCGTCGGCCCGGGTCAGCCGTCCCGCGAGGTAGCCCTGCTGGTGGAGGCCACGGATCTCGATCCCGCTCACGTCGTCGGGGGCCACGACGTCGACCGGGGTCGCGCCCTGCGATGTCGTCGCCGAGGACGCCACGCCGGTCGTGACGGCATGCCAGCCCTCCAGCTTGGTGCGCTCCGTGGTCGCGCGCAGCAGGTAGGTGCCGGTGTGCAGCACCGTCGCGGCGAAGGCGCCGGTGGTCGGGTCCACCGTCACGGTCTCGACGAGCTCCCGCCCGTCGGGACGTGACGGATCGGCCGCCCACACCTCGACGCGGCCGACCGGGTCGACACCGTCGGCGCCGACCGCCTCCGGCACGGTGCCGTTGATCGAACCGCCCCGCTCGAGGACCGGGTCGAGGGTGACGAACGTGCCCTCGGTCACGAGGACCTCGGTCGAGAGGCCGCGCGTGACGGCGTCGCCCCACCACTCGTGGGCGTAGTCGGGGGCACCGAAGAACTGGACCCGGTAACGACCCGGGGGCAGCGAGACGGTGAAGGTCTCGTCGTCGCTGCGGTAGACACGGCCCCCGGCCGGCCAGCCGGCGACCTGCTCGACAGGCACGACGCGGGCCATCGCCGTGAACGGTCCGCTGCCGGGGGAGGTGATCGTGCCGGTGATGCCCGACGTGGCTGCCGCAGCCGAGGGCGTGGACGCAGGCACGGGTGCGGGTGCGAGGACGGTCGTGACGACCAGGGCGAGGGCGGCGAGGACGAGCCCGAGAGTGCGGTGCATGGTGCCGATCCGAGAGAGGTGCGAGATGGGGGTCGCAGGCTACGACGGCCCCACCGACAGCGCCCAACTGTCACGGTGCCCCGCGCACCCGGCACACTGGTCGCATGAGCGACCCCGACCGCCAGGACCACCTGTCCAAGGCCGAGATCGGCAAGGACTCCATCCAGGCCGCCGCCGAGGCCGCCGCGACCACCGTCGGCGAGGTGGCCACCATCATCACCACGGCCGTCAAGGACGTCGCCTCGGCCATCGGCGGCTTCGCCACCGAGGTCTTCGAGATCCGCGACTCCGCCCGCCGGGCCGCCGACGAGCACCTCGACGACTGACCCCTCGCCAACTGACCCCTCGCCGACCCGTCGCGTCTACGCGACGGGTCGACCAGGATCTGTGGACAACTACGGCGACCCGTCGCGTCTACGCGACGGGTCGGCCAGGACCTGTGGATGAAGGCGGCTTCAGTCGATGCGGGCGTGACGCAACGGCGAGAAGATCAGCAGCAGCGCCGACCCCGCGAAGACGGCGGCGGTGACGGCGAGCGCCGGCCCGTACCCGACGCGATCGGCCAGGAGGCCTGCCAACGGCGAGACCACGACCACGACCCCGCGGTTGAGGGACCGCATCGTGGTGTTGGTACGCGCTTGGAGCGCGTCCGGTGTCATCGCCTGGCGGAACGCCATCTCGTGGGAGTTGCTGGTGCCCATCGCCCAGCCGTGGCACAGCTGGCCGGCGGCGAGCACCGCACCTGCGGCCCATCCCACCGGCACGACAGTCGCGGCCATCATGACCACGACGCCGACCGACGACGCCACGCGGGTGCTGATGATCGCCCCGCCGGTGCCCACGCGCAGGCCCAGCCGGGTGCTCGTCGCCGCCCCGACCAGCGCCCCGACGCCGGCCACGGCGAAGACGAGGCCCACCTGCACCGGCGAGAGGTCGAGCCGCAGGTAGGCGTAGGGAACGACCACCACGGTCAGCACGGCCTGCGCGGCGAACCACACGTGCGTCGAGACCGCGAGGCGCCGCAGCCCCGACCCGCCGTAGACCCAGCGCGCGCCCTCGCCGATCTCGCGGGCGAGGCCGCGTACGCCGGGGAGGTCCGGCTTGGTGGGTTCGGGCTCCGCGACGTCCTTCAGCGACGCCATCATCACCGCCGAGAACACGTACGTCGCCGCGTCGACCACCACCGCCAGCGGCGCGCCCAGCACCCGGATGAGCGCGCCGGCCATCGCCGGACCCGCGGTCTGCGCCACCGCGTCGGCACTGTCCAGCCGGGCGTGTGCCCGTTGCAGGCGGTCGCGGGGGACCAGACGCGGGACGAACGACATGGAGGCCGCGGCGTCGACCAGTGACGCGGTGCCGAAGAGCACGACCACGACCAGAAGCAGCGGGAACGACAGAGCGCCGAGCGCCCACGCCAACGGGACCAGGCCCAGCAGCGCGGCCTGCGCGAGATCGGTGGCGACGAGCACCGGACGGCGGCGCACGCGGTCGACCAGGGCGCCGACGACCAACCCGAGCAGCAGGTAGGGCAGCAGACGCGCCGAGTTGAGCCAGCCCACCTCGACCGCGCTGCCGCCGAGGGTGACCAGCACGACCGTCTGCAGCGCCAGGTTGCTGATGCCGCTGCCCATGCCCGACACGGCCTCGCCCCACCAGAACCGCCGGAACTCCGGCGACCTCTCCGCAGACTGGGTCCCGATGGCCACGCACCACCCTCACACACAGGCTCGTCGACAATCGCCGCATGACCGTCGCCACCGACCTCGACCACCTGCGCCGCGCGATCGAGGTGTCCCACGCCGCGCGCGCCGCCGGCAACCATCCCTTCGGCGCCGTCCTCGTCGGGCCCGACGGCGCCGCCGTGCTCGAGGCGGAGAACACCGTGGTCACCGAGCGCGACGTGACCGGTCACGCGGAGACCAACCTCGTGCGCGAGGCGGGTCGGGCCCACCCACCCGAGGAGCTGGGGGCCTACACCCTCTACACGTCGTGCGAGCCCTGCGCCATGTGCGCGGGAGCGATCTACTGGGCCGGCGTCGGACGGGTCGTGTTCGCCCTGTCCGAGTCGGGCTTGCGCGACCTCACCGGCGACCGCGCCGACGTCCCCACGCTCGCGCACCCCTGCCGCCTGGTCCTGGGGGCGGGCAACCGCCGGGTCGAGGTCTCAGGCCCCCACCTCGAGGACGACGCGGCCGCCGCCCACCGGGGGTTCTGGGCCTGACCAGTCAGCCGAAGGACAACCGGAACGACGCCATCCGGAACGACGCCAGCTGTCGGGCCTCGCGCATGAAGCCGAGCGGCCCGTCGGGGGCGAAGTCCCAGCGCGCCCGGGCGGGCAGGGCCTTCGACGACCCCTTCAGCACGGCCCCCTTCTCGCCGCCGCCCTCGGGCAGCTCGGGCTGCCACGTGCTGCCCTTGAACGGCAGCCGGGGTGCGGCGCGCGAGACGTCGGTGAAGGACGCGCTCGCGATCGGACGCCGCTCGAGCGAGGCCGACCACTCGGTGTGCGACAGGGGGCCGCGGTGGCTGGTCTCGAGGTCGAAGTCGCACAACCCCTTCGGGATCGCCCACAGCTCGCGTCCACCGGCGACCGACGCGGGGGAGTCGACCCAGATGTCGGTGATCGAGACCTTGCGGCCCTTGCCCGCGCTCGAGGGGAGCGCCCGCGCGACCAGCAGCTCGGAGTAGGTGAGCGGGCTGCCCTCCTCGTAGGACACGAAGGTGGCGCCGTAGACGCCCCGGGGACGCACGGCACCGTCGGGCAGTCGGGCGTCGTGGCCCAAGCGGAACACCGTGAGCCACATCGACCCCACCATCTGCCAGGGGGCGTCGGGATAGGTGATCCCGGCGGGCTTGACGTAGGGAAGCTCGGAGGAGGCGGTCATGGCCCGACCCTAGGGTGAGCACGTGATCGTCGTGAACCGCTTCCGCGTGCCGGAACCCGACGGCGCGGCCTTCCGCGCCGACCTCCAGCGGGCCCGCGAGGCGTTGGCCGCCCGACCCGGGTACCTCACCGGCACCATGGGCCGCAACGTCGACGACCCCGAGCTGTGGGTGCTCACCACCACCTGGGAGCACGTCGGCGCCTACCGCCGCGCGCTGTCGTCGTACGACGTCAAGCTGCACGCGGTGGCCACGTTGAGCCGTGCGCTCGACGAGCCCAGTGCCTACGAGGTCGCCGACCCCGGCACCGACCTCAATATCCGGCAGACACGCTCGTTAGGCTGACGGCTCCACGATCGGCAGCCAGCCGACCGGACCCCGCACCAGGAGCAACCCCGTGGCCAAGCCGCCCCCGTCCGCAGTTGACAACGTCGTCTCCCTCGCCAAGCGCCGCGGATTCGTCTACCCGTGCGGCGAGATCTACGGCGGCACCCGCTCGGCCTGGGACTACGGCCCGCTCGGCGTCGAGCTCAAGGACAACATCAAGCGCCAGTGGTGGAAGTCCATGGTGCAGATGCGCGACGACGTGGTCGGCCTCGACTCCTCGATCATCCTGCCCACCCAGACCTGGGAGGCCAGCGGTCACGTCGCGACCTTCAGCGATCCGCTGACCGAGTGCCAGTCGTGCCACAAGCGCTTCCGCGCCGACCACCTCCAGGAAGCGGCCGCCGAGAAGAAGTCGAAGGACGGCGAGGCCGACATCGACCCCGACACCATCGACCTGTCGGCGCTGGCCTGTCCCAACTGCGGCACCCGCGGCGCCTGGACCGAGCCGCGCCAGTTCTCGGGGCTGCTCAAGACCTACCTCGGCGTCGTCGAGGACGAGTCGGGCCTGCACTACCTGCGCCCCGAGACCGCGCAGGGCATCTTCCTCAACTTCGCCAACGTGGTGACCAGCAGCCGCGCCAAGCCGCCGTTCGGCATCGCCCAGATCGGCAAGAGCTTTCGCAACGAGATCACCCCCGGCAACTTCATCTTCCGCACCCGCGAGTTCGAGCAGATGGAGATGGAGTTCTTCGTCAAGCCCGGCGAGGACGAGGAGTGGCACCAGTACTGGATCGACGAGCGCACCCGCTGGTACGTCGACCTCGGCATCGACAAGGACAACCTGCGTCACTACGAACACGCCCAGGAGAAGCTCAGCCACTACTCCAAGCGCACCGTCGACATCGAGTACCGCTTCCGGTTCGCCGGGTCGGAGTGGGGCGAGCTCGAGGGCATCGCCAACCGCACCGACTTCGACCTGTCCACCCACGGCAAGGCCTCCGGCAAGGACCTCAGCTACTTCGACCAGGCCAACAACGAGCGCTACGTGCCCTACGTCATCGAGCCCGCGGCCGGCCTGAGCCGCAGCCTGATGACCTTCCTCGTCGACGCCTACGAGGAGGACGAGGCCCCCAACACCAAGGGCGGCGTCGACAAGCGAACCGTCCTGCGCCTCGACCCGCGGCTGTCCCCGATCAAGGCTGCGGTGCTGCCGCTGAGCCGCAACGCCGACCTGTCGCCGAAGGCCCGTGACCTCGCCGCCGAGCTGCGCCGCGGCTGGAACATCGATTTCGACGACGCCGGTGCGATCGGCAAGCGCTACCGCCGCCAGGACGAGATCGGCACCCCCTTCTGCATCACCGTCGACTTCGAGACCCTCGAGGACGACGCGGTGACCATCCGCGAGCGTGATTCGATGGCGCAGTCGCGGATCCCGCTGTCGGGCGTCACCGCCTACCTCGCCGAGCGCCTCGTCGGGGTCTGAGCCGACATGCCACGCCGTGGGGTCGCGGTCGTGCTCGCGGGCACGGTGGTGAGCGCGCTGCTCACCGGGTGCGGCGGCGGGTCCGACGACCCGCAGCCTGGCCCCGTGCCGGGGTCGTCCGGGTCGTCGTCTGCGTCGTCGGTCCCGACGGCCACCGACAGCGCGGGCGCCGGTGATCCGGCCGCCTACCTCCCGGTCCCCGACGGTGTCGAGCTCACCGCGCCCGGCACCGAGCTGGCGTTCCGCGAGGCCGCCCTCGCGGCGTGGAAGCCCCGTCAGGACCTCGTCGGCGTCGTCGGCGTCACCGTGCTCAAGGTCCAGCGCACCACCGTGAAGAAGTCGCTGCCGGGCTTCGACCTCGACCCGGTGGCCGCGGCGTCGACGCCCTACTTCGTCTCCACCCAGGTCGGCAACGGCGGCGACACCGACCTCGGGGGTCGCCAGCTCCCTCTCTACGTCGTCGACAGCGACGGCCGGCTGATCCCACCGACCGGCATCGACCAGGCCTTCGAGCCGTGTCCGGGCTCGGCCCTGCCGGCGATCTTCGCTCCCGGTGACGAGGCCCGCTCGTGCCTGATCTTCCTGGTGCCGAAGGGTGCCAAGCTCGTCTCGGTGATGTTCCGCCCCCCGGAGGGCGTCGTGCCGATCACCTGGTCCGGGAAGGTCGAGGTCGTCGGCCGCTCGTCGGGCGCGAAGGACAAGAAGGACAAGAAGGACAAGCGCGACAGCGGCTGACCGGACCCGGACGACGACGCGTTCTCCCGCGGTCGCTCCGCAGTTTCCCGGCTGGCGGTCGGCCGGTCCATCATGGACGGGTGACCGCACCACTGCGCCTCGGCTCCCTCACGGTCGACACCCCCGTGGTGCTCGCCCCGATGGCCGGCATCACCAACGCCGCCTACCGCCGGCTGTGCGCCGAGCAGGGCGCCGGCCTCTACGTCTGCGAGATGATCACCAGCCGCGGCCTGGTCGAGCGCGACGACACGACCATGAAGATGCTGGTGTTCGACGAGCTCGAGACCGTCCGCTCCGTGCAGCTCTACGGCACCGACCCCGTCTACGTCGGCAAGGCCACCGAGATCCTCTGCGGCGAGTACGGCGTGGCCCACGTCGACCTCAACTTCGGCTGCCCGGTGCCCAAGGTGACCCGCAAGGGCGGCGGGGGCGCGCTGCCCTGGAAGCGCAACCTGCTCGGCCTCATCCTCGAGCAGGCCGTCGCCGCGGCCGCGCCCTACGACGTCCCCGTCACGATGAAGACCCGCAAGGGTCTCGACGACGACCACCTGACCTACCTCGACGCAGGCCGGATCGCCGAGGAGTCCGGCTGCGCGGCGATCGCCCTGCACGGGCGGACCGTGGCCCAGGCCTACAGCGGCCAGGCCGACTGGGACGCGATCGCCGCGCTGGTCGACCACGTCGACACCATCCCCGTCCTCGGCAACGGCGACATCTGGGAGGCGCGCGACGCGCTGCGGATGGTCGAGCAAACCGGCGTGGCCGGCGTCGTCGTCGGCCGGGGCTGCCTGGGTCGCCCGTGGCTGTTCCGCGACCTCGCGGCCGCCTTCGCCGGTGAGGAGGTGCGCACCCTGCCCACGCTCGGCGAGGTCGCCACGATGATGCGCCGCCACGCCGAGCTCCTGTGCCAGCACATGGGCGAGGAGCGGGGTTGCAAGGAGTTCCGCAAGCACGTCACCTGGTACCTCAAGGGCTTCGCCGCGGGTGGTCAGATGCGCCGTTCGCTGGGCCTGGTCTCCACCCTCGCCGACCTCGACGGGCTGCTCGCCGGGCTCGACCCCGACGAGGAGTTCCCCGCCTCCGAGCTCGGTACGCCGCGTGGTCGCCAGGGCAGCCCCCGCGGCAAGGTCGTGCTCCCCGAGGGATGGCTCGACGACACCGACGGGACCGGCTGCGTGCTGCGCGAGGACGCTGCGGAGACCACCGGCGGGTAAAAGCTCGCCGAGCGGCTCGGCGTCCCGCAGGCCGCTGACCTGGGGTTTTTACCGTGGTGACCCAACGCACTGTCAACCGAACCGGTAGAGATTGAGTGGCGACCCTCGGGCTGTGCCATCCTCGATGCTTCGTGCCCGCCGCCAACCCGGCGGGCACCGTCCTGCCTTCTACAGCAAAGGATTCAGCGCTGTGGCTCATCATCGCCACAAGCGGGAGACCAATGCCCGCCGGTTCCCCGGAACCCGACTCACCCAGCTTCGTGCCACCACCCTGGCCGCCCCTCTGGCGGTCGTGGCCACCGTCGGCGTCGTCTCCCTCGGCGTCCTCGGGGCCGACGTGCGCAGCGTCGACCTCGCTACCGGCGCCGCAGCCCGCCCCGTCGTGGGTGACACCGCCGCACCGGCCGGCGACCTCGCCGGCCGGGTGCTGCGCGAGCAGCGCCTGTCCCGCGGCTCGGGCGACCGCGCGGGCGTCCCGGCCGCCGACGAGGTGGCGGCCACGCCGGTCACGCCGGCCCCGCAGACCTTGCTCGCGCAGACGATGGCCCCGGCCGCGATCCGCAAGGCCATCGCCGGCGCCACGACCCAGCGCTGGACCACCGAGTCCCTCAACCTGTGGACCGAGCCCGGCAAGCGGGCGGTCAACACCGGCGAGGTCGACGCGGGCGAGCAGGTCCTCGTCACCGGCCGCGAGCTGTTCGGTCGCGTCGAGATCGTGTGGGAGAAGACGCAGACCCGCTGGGTGACCGCGGGCTACCTCACCGACCAGGAGCCTTTCACGCTCGGTGGCGACTGCACCAACGGCACCTCGGTCCCGTCCGGGGTCAGCCCCAACATCGTCAAGGTGCACGAGGCCGTCTGTGCCGAGTTCCCCGACATCACCGTCTACGGCACCTTCCGCGGCGACGGCGAGCACGCCCAGGGCATCGCCGTCGACATCATGGTCTCCGGCTCCGAGGGTCAGGCCGTCGCCGACTTCGTGCGCAAGTACTACGCCGAGCTCGGAGTCAACTACGTGATCTTCTCCCAGCACATCTGGTCGGTCGACCGGTCCAGCGAGGGCTGGCGGGCCATGGAGGACCGCGGCTCGGTGACCGCCAACCACTACGACCACGTCCACGTCACCGTCTATTGATCTGGTCGCTCCGTGGTGGCTCGCGCCGCGTTCCCGCACCGCTCTCGTAGGACTGCCGCCGATCTGGTCCGGCGGGCCGGGCCGGCGCGGCGGCTGACCACTGCGCTCCGAGCGCCGTGTGGCCCGGTCCTGCTGTGCTCGGGGCGCCGGGTGACCCGCTCCCCACGGTGGTCCGGGAGATCACACTCGCGCACGGTGGTCGAGGAGGCCGCCCGCGGCCGTCTCGAGACCGCGCGACCGCAGCCGACGTGCCAGCCATCGACCCGACCCCGGGCCCGGCGGTCGGTGGGCGTCCCTAGGCTGGTCTCGATGATCCCTGACGACCGCTACGACGCCGCCGCTGCGGAGCGCGTCGTCGTCGAGCCACCCAAGCGCGTCGACGCCCCCGTCCGCACGCCCTTCGAGCGCGACCGGGCGCGCGTCGTCCATGCCGCGTCCTCGCGGCGCCTTGCGGCCAAGACCCAGGTGGTCGGGCCCCAGTCCGACGACTTCGTGCGCAACCGGCTCACCCACTCCCTGGAAGTCGCCCAGGTCGCGCGCGACCTCTCGCGCGCCCTCGGCAGCCAGCCCGACATCGCCGAGACCGCCGCGCTGGCCCACGACCTCGGCCACCCGCCGTTCGGCCACAACGGCGAGCGGGCGCTGGCCGAGGTGAGCCAGGCGTGCGGCGGGTTCGAGGGCAACGCCCAGACCCTGCGGCTGCTGACGCGACTGGAGGCCAAGACCTTCGACGACGGACCCGACGGCGGCCGGTCGGTCGGCCTCAACCTCACCCGCGCCACGCTCGACGCCTGCACCAAGTACCCATGGGAGCGCGCCGCCGACGGCCCCGACGCCCTCAAGTACGGCGTCTACGCCGACGACCGCCCCGTCTTCGACTGGATGCGCGACGGCGCGCCCCCGCGGCGCCAGTGCCTCGAGGCGCAGGTCATGGACCTCGCCGACGACGTCGCCTACTCCGTGCACGACGTCGAGGACGGCGTCGTCGCCGGTCGTCTCGACCTCACCGCGCTCGACCGGCCGGCGGTGTGGGAGACCCTGCGCCACTGGTACCTCCCCGGCGCCCGTGACGACGACCTCGACGCGGTCCTCGACCGCCTGCAGTCCGTCGGCAGCTGGCCGACCGCCTCCTACGACGGCAGCCGGCGCCACCTGGCCGCCCTCAAGAACCTCACCAGCGACCTGATCGGCCGGTTCTGCGGTGACGTGCAGCAGGCGACCTTCGCCGCGGGCGACGGCCCGTTCGTCCGCTACCACGCGAGCCTGGTGCTCCCCGAGACGACGCTGCTCGAGATCGCGGTGCTCAAGGGCATCGCGGCCCACTACGTCATGCAGGCCGTCGACCGGGTGGCGGCGCTCGAGCACCAGCGCGAGGTCCTCGCCGAGCTCGTCGCCGTGCTGTGCGACCGAGGCCCCGACGCCCTCGACCGCCAGTACGCCGACGACTGGCACGTCGCGGCCGACGACGCGGCCCGGTTGCGGGTGGTCGTCGACCAGGTGGCCTCCCTCACCGACGCGAGCGCCGTGGCCCGGCACGCCCGCCTCACCACGACCTGACCCGAGCCCGTCGACCGGTCCGGCGCCCTCCGTAGTCTCGGAGCCGTGACCGACCCCCTCGTCTGGCTACCCTTCGACCCCGCCGACCTCGGCGACCCGCCGACCGGGCTGCGCTACGAGGTCGTCGACCCGGTCGACGGCGACGTGCCCGACAGCGTCGCCGACGTGCGGTTCTACGTCGCGCCCTACCGCCTGGGGCCCGAGGTCGCCGGCGTCATCGACCACATGGCGAGCCTCGAGGTCGTGCAGACCCTCACCGCCGGCGTCGACAACCTGCGCGGGCGCCTGCCCGAGGGTGTGACGCTGTGCAGCGGCCGCGGCATCCACGACGCCTCGACCGCCGAGCTGGCCCTCACGCTCGTGCTGGCGTCGCTGCGCGGCGTCCCCGACTTCGTGCGGGCCCAGCAGCGCCACTCCTGGGCCACGGGCTGGCGCCCCTCGCTGGCCGACCGGCGCGTCCTCATCGTGGGCTACGGCGCCATCGGCGAGGCCATCGAGGCGCGGCTCCTGCCGTTCGAGGTCGACGTCGTCCGGGTGGCGCGCACCGCCCGGCCGGCCCAGCAGGTGCACGGGTTCGTCGACCTTCCCGGACTGCTGCCCGACGCCGACGTGGTCGTGCTCGTCGTCCCCCTCACCGACCAGACCCGCGGCCTGGTCGACCACGACTTCCTGGCCCGGATGAAGGACGGCGCCCTGCTCGTCAACCTCGCCCGCGGCCCCGTGGTCGACACCGACGACCTCCTCGCCGCCCTGCACACCCGGCGCGTGACGGCCGCGATCGACGTGTCCGACCCCGAGCCCCTGCCGGCCGACCACCCGCTGTGGGACGCCCCCGGGTTGCTCGTCAGCCCGCACGTCGGCGGCATGACCAGTGCCATGTGGCCACGCGCCCACCGCCTCGTGCGCGACCAGCTGCACCGCTGGGTGGCCGGCGAGTCCCTCCACAACCAGATGGCGGGCGCCTACTGAGGTTCGACCGGCGCCCGTAGGATCGGCCTCGTGGCAGGCCGGGTTCGCGAGGAGGACATCGCAGCAGTTCGCGAGAAGGTCCGCATCGACGAGGTCATCGGCGACTACGTCACCCTCCGCAACGCCGGCGGCGGCTCGCTCAAGGGCCTGTGCCCGTTCCACGACGAGAAGACGCCGTCGTTCAACGTCAACCCCCAGCGCCAGTTCTGGCACTGCTTCGGCTGCCAGAAGGGCGGCGACGTCATCACCTTCGTGATGGACATCGACGGCTTGTCGTTCATGGAGACCGTCGAGCGCCTGGCCGACAAGGTCGGCATCGAGCTGCGCCGTGAGGACGGCGACGGCCGCGACGACCGCCCGAAGGGTCCGCCCCGCCAGCGCCTCGTCGAGGTCAACCGCGTCGCCCAGGAGTTCTACGCCGAGCAGCTCGCCGGCCCCGCCGCCGTCGAGGGCCGCCGCTTCCTGCAGGAGCGCGGCTTCGACCAGGCCGCGGCCGAGCACTTCGGCATGGGGTTCGCGCCGCGCGACGGCGAGGCCCTCCTCAAGCACCTGCGCGGGCGCGGCTTCAGCCAGGACGAGGCCGTCGCCGCCGGCGTCGTGGCGGTCGGCCGCTCGGCGTACGACCGGTTCCGCGGGCGCCTGCTGTGGCCGATCCGCGACCCCGGCGGCGCCACGATCGGCTTCGGGGCCCGCCGCATCTTCGACGACGACCGGATCGACGCCAAGTACCTCAACACCCCCGAGACCACGCTCTACAAGAAGAGTCAGGTCCTCTACGGCATCGACCTGGCCCGCACCTCGATGGCCAAGACCTCGCAAGCGGTCGTGGTCGAGGGCTACACCGACGTCATGGCCTGCCACCTCGCGGGCGTCACGACCGCGGTCGCCTCCTGCGGCACCGCCTTCGGCGACGACCACACCCGCATCCTGCGACGCTTCCTCGACGACCACGACGAGTTCCGCGGCGAGGTGATCTTCACCTTCGACGGCGACGCCGCCGGCCAGAACGCCGCGCTGAAGGCCTTCGAGGGCGACCAGAAGTTCGTGTCGCAGACCTACGTCGCGGTCCAGCCCGAGGGCCTCGACCCCTGCGACCTGCGCATCCGCGACGGCGACGCCGCGGTCCGCGACCTCGTCGCCCGGCGCCAGCCCCTCTACCGCTTCGTGCTCGGCAACATCATCAGCAAGTACGACCTCGACCGCGCCGACGGCCGCATCGACGCGATGCGCGAGTGCGCCCGCCTGGTCGCCTCGGTGCGCGACCAGTCCAAGGTCGTGGCTTTCGCCCAGGAGATCAGCCGCATGCTCGGCGCCGACCTCGACACCAACGTCGTCCTCGGCGAGGTACGCCGGGCCGCCAAGCGGTCCACCGGGGCGCAGCCGGCGCCCGTCGAGACGGCACGGCCGGCGGTCCGCTCCGCGCTGCCCGACCTGCGCGACCCGCGCTTCTCGATCGAGCGCGAGACCCTCAAGCTCGTCCTGCAGCACCCCATGGCGATCGGGCGCACCACCGCCGACATCGGCGCCAACGACTTCACCCACCCCACCTACCGCGGGGTCTGGGAGCTGGTCGCCGCCGCCGGGGGCACCGTCGCCGGGGCCGACGACCCGGCCTGGGTCGCCCGGCTCCGCGACGCCGCGACCGACCCGGCGGTCTCGTCGGTGATCAGCGCGCTGGCCGTCGAGCCGCTCATGCGCACCCCCGACGCGACCTACGTCTCGCGCTACGTCTTCAAGCTCCTCGAGCTCACCGCCGCCCGCCACATCGCCGACGTCAAGTCGCGCCTGCAGCGCACCAACCCCGTCGAGCACCCCACCGACTACAACCGCATGTTCGGCGAGCTCGCCGCGCTCGAGCAGCACCGCCGTACGCTCCGCGACCGCATCTCAGGAGACCAGTGACCTTCCAGCCGACCGCGCACGTCACCGACCGGTGAAGGGCATCCAGCGCCGGCCCGAGCTGCCCGTGGCGCCGGGGGAGCGGCTGCTCGCCTGGGCCGAGGCGGCCGACGGCACCCTCATCGGCGGCACCCGCGACGCCTTCTACGCCCCCGCCCGGGTTCCGTGGGAGCAGGTCGAGGCCGCCGACTGGGACCGCGACACCGGGGTGCTGCGGCTCAGCGAGGTCGGCTCGTGGGGCGACGCTCGTCCCGAGCACGTCTACGACGTCGCCGACCCCGGCCGCCTGGTGCAGCTGATCCGCGAGCGCGTCACCGCCTCGGTCGTCTACCAGCGCCACGTCCCGCTCGAGGGCCGCCGCGGCCTGCGCGTCATCGCCCGCCGCGCCCCCGGACTGGCCGAGGCGATCGCCTGGGTCTTCGAGTACGACGAGGGCGTCGACCCCGACGACCCGCGGGTCCGCCTGGCCGCGAGCCAGGCGCTCCTCGAGGCCCGTGGCGAGGTCGGGCTCGACTGAACGACGGCCCGTCGACGACGCGACGACGGCCGGACGATGTGCGGGCGACACACGAGCCCATCCCGTTTCCGGTCCGGCGTCCGCACTTGCTACGGTATCCCCGGCACGATCCCCTGTAGCTCAGTTGGCAGAGCGCTTGACTGTTAATCAGGATGTCGTTGGTTCGAGTCCAACCGGGGGAGCACGTCGACGAGGCCCGGACCGCCCTGCGGTCCGGGCCTCGTGCCGTCCGGGCGATGCCCGGCGCCACCGAGCGGCGTACCGTCGAGACGTGCAGGAAGCCACCCGCAAGCGGACCTACTTCGCCCTCATGGGCACCTGCGTCGTGCTCATCGTCCTGGCGTGGAACGTCGTGCGGCTGTGGAGCACGACGGCGGCCGTGGTGATGACCCTGGTCGCGGCGGTCCTGCCGCCGACGGCGGCGATCCTCGGCAACCTGGGCGCGCTCGACGACTCGGCCCCGCCGACGGGTGACGAGGTCACCCGGCGCGAGTAGCCGCTACTCGCCCCAGCCCATCGCGAAGACCTCGAACGCCGCCCCGAACGTCACGCCGAGCCGGTGGCCGACCGGGCGCGCGAAGCCCTCGAGCATCTCCCGGGCGTCGAAGTGCTCCCACCCGAGGCCCTCGATGTAGGCCGCGTGCGCCTCGAGCGAGGCGACGCCGCGGTCGAAGGTGGCGGTGGTGTCGACGCCGTGGGTCGCCTCGGGCGAGCCGAACGCCCAGACCTCCCGCACGCCGCCCCACTTCTCGAGGCCGTCGGGCCCGCCGAGCTGGTCGGCGAAGACCCAGCGGTTGCCCGCGTCGCGCACCGCGTCGAGCACCGCCCGCCCGGTCGCGATGTGGTCGGCCTGGTTGAGGTTGCGCCCGCCCCAGGTGTCGCGCAGGTTGCCCGTCACCACGACGTCGGGGCGGAAGACGCGTACGGCGCGCGCGACGGCCGCCCGCAGCGGGACGCCGTACTCGAGCACGCCGTCGGGCAGCCCGAGGAAGTCGACGTGGTCGACGCCGACGACCCGCGCCGACTCGACCTGCTCGGCCTCGCGGACCCGCCGGCACTTCTCGGGCTCGAGGCCGTCGATGCCGGCCTCACCGCTGGTCACCATGCAGTAGCCGACCGTCTTGCCCTGGTCGGTCCAGCGCGCCACCGCGGCTGCGGCACCGAACTCCATGTCGTCGGGGTGCGCGACCACGCACAGGGCGCGCTCCCAGGTCTCGTCGAGGTGGTCGAGGGGTGCGGGGTCCATGCCCCCAGGATGCCCCTGCTCGCCTCCGGTCGCACCGGCACGGAGCGGAAGAACCGCTGCGATGTGGGTGCCGGTGTTATTTTGTGGCGCCGGTCCGTTCCGGCGTGCTGCTGCCCGCTCCACGACACGCAAGGGACGAACCCGACTCACATGTCCAACGAGGTGCTCGAGGTCCCGTCGGACCGCCCGGCGGGTGCCCGCCGCGCGGAGCGGTCCTCGCGCTTCCCGGTCCGGCTGCGCCGAGGGGGTCGACGGGGCCGCGGCGGCGCCCGGGCCCGGCGTACCGACCGGCCGACCGCACGTCGCGCGCACAACCTCGCCTCGACCCTCGGCCTGACCACGCTCGGCGCGGTCGTCCCCGGGTCGGGCTACCTCGTCGCCGGACGTCGTGTGCTCGGGTCCGTGGTGCTCCTCGGCTGGCTCGGCACCATCGCCGGCCTGCTCTGGTACTTCGGTCGCGGCACCGACGCGGCGCTCGACTTCGTCTTCAACCCCACCGCGGTGCGGGTCGCCGCGGCCGCGCTGGCGCTGGCGCTGCTCGTGTGGGCGTTCGTCGTCATCACCTCCCACCGCCTGCTGCGCCCCCGCGAGCGCCCGCGGTCGCACACCGTCGTCGGCAACGTGCTCGTCGCGACCCTCCTGGTCGCCGGTGCGGCGCCGGTGGCGCGCGCGGCCCAGTACGCCATGGCCACCGCCTCCGGCGTCGACAAGGTCTTCCACAACAACGTCAAGAGCGCCACGGCGCCCCAGGGCGTGACCGAGGAGGACCCCTGGGCCGGCCAGGACCGGGTCAACATCCTGCTGCTGGGCGGTGACGGCGGGGTCGGGCGCACCGGTGTGCGCACCGACAGCGTGATCCTTGCCAGCATCGACACCCGGACCGGCAAGACCGTCATGTTCAGCCTGCCGCGCAACATGATGTACGCCCAGTTCCCCGAGGGCTCGCCGCTGCACGACCTCTACCCCGACGGCTACCAGACCGGCCAGGGCGACCCGGGCTTCGACATGCTCAACGCCATCTACAGCCAGGTGCCGGTGCTGCACCCCGGGGTGCTCGGCGAGAGCGACAACGAGGGCGCCGACGCGGTGAAGCAGGCGGTCGAGGGCAGCCTCGGCATCCCGGTCGACTACTACCTCCTGGTCAACCTCAAGGGTTTCCAGACCGTCGTCGACGCCCTTGGCGGCATCACCGTCAACATCAACGAGAAGGTCGCCATCAACGGCGACACCAGCGCCGGGATCCCGCCCACCGGCTACCTCGAGCCCGGTCCCGACCAGCACCTCGACGGGTTCAAGGCCCTCTGGTTCGCCCGGGGTCGCTACGGCTCCGACGACTACCAGCGCATGGACCGCCAGCGCTGCGCGATCAACGCGATCATCGAGGCCGCCGACCCGGCCACGCTCCTGACCCGCTACCTCGACATCGTCAAGGCGGGCAAGGAGATCGTCTACACCGACATCCCGCGCAAGATCGCTCCCGACTTCGTCTCGCTGCTCCTGCGGGTCAAGGAGGGCAAGATCCGCTCGGTGGTGTTCAAGACCTCCGACAAGTTCAGCTCCGCCGACCCCGACTACGACTACGTGCGCGAGACCGTCGCCAACGCGATCGACCCGCCCAGGCGCAAGCCCGGGGCCCCCAAGGTCCGACGCGCCGAGGACCCCGTCGACGTCTGCGCCTACAACCCCACCTCCGACGCCGGCACCACGGTCGCCGCGTCCGAGTGAGCGCCCGATAGGCTCGTCGCTGTCCGGCCGGCGCTCTCGACGCCGATCGGCAGCACGCGGGGCGGTAGCTCAGTCGGTCAGAGCAGAGGACTCATAAGGCCAAATTTGCCGTTCTAGAAAACTGCTGGAGGTCGACGGTCATTGCCGAAAACCCCCTCTGACCTGGACGAACGTCTCGGAGTGACGATGCGACGGTGATGACCATTTGTGGTCTCAATCGGTCGGTCGTGGCTCTGATGCGGACTATTTGCGGACTGCTGGCCCTCGGGCAACCTGGACCGGCTTCGTCATCGCGTGGATTTCGCTCGAGGCCGTCGACGAGCAGTTTTTGCGGACAGGTTTGCGGACTGATTGCGGACCAAGTGCAGCCTAGGCCAATACGCAACTTCAACTCCTTTGCTCGTCAGATTCTCGGAGTCGACTTGCCAAGTTTGCAGCAGGCTCCTGGTCCTGAGGGGAATGGTCACGACGTCGCGTTGCGCCCCTACGGCGGCATGATCGGGCGTTTGGCGTTCTGACGAGCCGAGCGGACAGTCGTGGCGTGGCTCTACAACCTGGCGTCCTGCTCACGGACCTATCGCCGTGAGTGCTCGGCGTCAGACCGTCGAGCACTCACGGCCAACTAGATCTCAGTCGAGCAGTGTCTTCATGGTCTCGATCTCTGCGCTCTGCGACTCGATGATGTTCCTGGCGAGGTCGATAGCGGGCTTGTACTGACCACCTTCTGTCTCAGTGTTCGCCATCTGCACGGCTCCGGTGTGATGCTCGATCATCATGGTGAGCCACATGTCCTGGAACTCGGAGTCGGGGGCGGATTCCAGGGCGGTCATCTCGTTGGCGCTCATCATGCCGGGCATGTCGGTGTCCATGCCTTCCATCGAGTCACCCATGTCGCCGGAGTCGTCTATGTCGTGGTCGGCGTTGGCGTGGTCGCGCATGGTGGCGGGGACTTCTTCGTCCCAGTCGGTGAGCCAGCTGCTGAAGCTCTCGATCTCGGGTGCCTGAGCCTCACGGATCTCATCGGCGATGGCTTGGACTTCGGGGTCGAGGGTGCGGCCCTGGGTCAGGTCGACCATTGACAGTGCCTGTGCGTGGTGCTGGAGCATGTCGGAGGCGAAGGTGACGTCGGCGTCGTTGTGCTCGGTTGCGGACGGCTCGGTGCTCGCCGAGTTCGGGTCGCCGGTGTCGTCGCCGCAGGCAGCGACGGTGAAGGCGAGGGTGAGGCCGAGGGCGGTTGCGCCAAGGGCGCGAGACGTACGGACGGTGCGGTTGGTGCGCATGATGGGTTCTCCTGTTGGGTGCTGACGGGTGGGGTCGCGTGCCGCGCCTCGGCGTTGTCGCGGGAAGGCGGCTGGCTACCTGTCAGCACCTGATGACGGAGAACTCCCATGTCGGTGGTGGTCCGGTCGCGAGGCGGGCTGTCGTTCGTGTGATGACGGCGCAAAAAGCGGGAAGGCTGGTGCGCCAGGTTGCACTGGTACGGCCAAGCGCAAGAAGGAGGAGAGTTGCTCCGGCTGCGGCGGCGAGCATGACGGCGCAGAGCATGATCATGGAACCCGTCTGACCGCCGTGACCGTCGCCCGTGGCGGCGACTGCGGGCGCATCGACAGCAGGGGTAAGGGCGGTGTGGGAGGCGGAGGACGAGGCCCCGTAGCGGTGGCTCATGCCGCTCATGCCGCTCATGCCGCTCATGCCGTTTGTGGCGGCCGTCGGGACTGACGAGTTGGTGCTGGGCATCGCGCTCATGCGGGTCATGCCCGGACCGTGATGGGTCCCGTGAGCCGTGAGGACATGCATCGCGAGGATCCCGAGAACGATGGCGGCGACAGCGACGACGAGTCCGAGGCGCGCGCGTTCGCGGTCCTGTTCAGCATCAGGCCGGTTTGCCGCGGCGGTGGTCATGGTGTCACCTCCTGCGGCCATGTTATCGAGGACTGTTCACCCACCGGAATATACCCCCCCTGGGTACCCGTTAGGCCCGACATCTGACCGATGCCACGAACGGAGCGACGAGCGATGAGCGACACGCCTCACCAGACCCACATCAGCCACCACACCGACCACCACACCGAACACGAGGCGCACGGCGGGCACGGCGGGCACGGCGGGCACCATGACAATGGGTCGATGGCTAACCGCGCAATGGCCGTCAGCGCCACGCTGCACTGCCTCACCGGCTGCGCGATCGGTGAGATCGCCGGGCTCATGATCGGCACCGCCGCCGGGCTGAGCAACGGGTGGACCATCGTGTTGTCGATCGCCTTGGCGTTCGTGTTCGGCTACACCCTGTCCACGCTGCCGCTGCTCAAGGCCGGACTCGGTGTCGCTACCGCGCTCAGCGTCGTCCTTGCCGCCGACACCGTCTCGATCGCGACCATGGAGGTCGCCGACAACGTGGTCATGGCCCTTATCCCAGGCGCGATGGACGCGGGGCTCGTGAACGTCACCTTCTGGGTCGGCATGGCGATTGCGCTGACCGTGGCCGGGTTCGCGGCCTACCCGGTCAACAAGTACCTGCTTGCCCACGGCAAGGGCCACGCCCTGACCCACGAGTACCACGGTGCGAGCGGCCCGACCGAGGGGTTCCGGGCACACACTCCGTCCCTTGCCACCAGCACGCTTGTCGCAGCCATTACTGCGTTCATGCTCGGCGGGTTGGTCGTCTCCGTGGCTGATTTCATGGGTTCAGACCAGGACTCGGCGCATAACCCAACCTCCAGCAGCACCCACTAGGGACCGCCGTCATGCTCCTCACCCTCACCTGTCACAGCTGCGACCACGCGGTGTCGGCCGACGACCTGGAGCACCTCGTAGCGCAGACCACGCCATGGCCACGGACACACTTCAACGCCACTTCGCGAGCACGTCATCGTTAAGATTCGTCGGGAGAACCCTGAAGTACCCGCAGGCGACTGATGTCGAGCCCGACTTTCGGCAGTGTCGGGCGCTTGTGCCAGGTCCTCGGTTCACCGATGGCCGTGGCCGGGACGGTGTGCAGTCCGCAGGGAGTCCGCAGAACAACCGCAACAGGCGCTAGAGGACACCGAACGTCCATGACTTCAGTGCAGGTCAGCGCATAAGCCCGCAATCCCCGTCACCGACCGTTCCGTCGTGGTCAGTTTTGGATCAACGACCCAACGGTGGTTCATTAGAGATCGCTGAGCTTGGGTCCGCGACACAAAAGGACGCCGCCTCAACGCGCCGCTCATAACCCAGAGGTCGCAGGTTCAAATCCTGCCCCCGCTACAAAGTGAAACAGCAGGTCAGAGGCGGGTTCGGAGGGATCTGACGCCGGCCAGTGCTCCGGTGACGGCCCGTGGTGATCATGCGCGAAAGCTGGCACGGTGCTGGCGAGGGTTGTGGCGCTCATCGAGGCTTCGGGTAGGCGGTCAGGCCTCTTACTGATTCTGCCTTCCCCGTCCGGCTGAAGTGCGGTGCCCCTTGGGTTGCCTCACTCCAATTGCGAGGCATGCGCCTTGGGGTGCAGCGGTGCCCGTCGGCGGTAGGTGGATTCAGATTCGCCTCAGGGCGCGCCGTTGATGCGGAAGTCGACTGTCTCGACCTTGGAGGCGACGCCGATGGCTTCGAGGTCGCGGCGGTCGATGCGGCCGTCGGCGTTCTGGTCGGTGACGACGGCGGGTGCGTCGTTGTAGATGCCGTCGTGGTTCAGGTCGTCGATGACGGCGACGGTCAGCGTGGTGGTGACGTCCTTGCCGGCGATCGGGGCGCCGACGATCCAGGTGTCCCTGAGCTCGACGTCGTTCTTGGAACGGTCGGTGACGCCGGTGAGGTTGAACAGGTTGGCCAGGTTGGTTCCCGGGCCGGAGAAGCCGGGCAGGGTGTTGTTGGTGGTGCTGGTGAGCACGACCAGGCCGGGCATCCGGTCGTCGGTTCCGGTGGAGAAGGTGCCGGGGAACGGAGCGGTGTTGTTGTGCGCGAGCGGACCGGTCAGCTGGTTGGCGGTGAATCCGGTGCCAGCGAGCGAGGTGTCGTCGAATTCGATGTCGAGGTCGACGAACCACCCGGCTCCGCCGATGCCGGCGTTGTCGCCGCGTCCGGGGGCGAGGATCTCGACGTCCACGGTCTTGGCCGCTTGCTGGCGGTCGCGGTGGCCCGGTCCAGGGGTGGCGGAGGCGCCGCCGGCGGTGGCGGCGTAGGTGCCGGCGAGCGCTGCGGTCACGGTGAGAGCGGTCAGGGCGGTGGCGGTCTTCTTCATGGTGGGTCCCTTTCGTCGGATGTCAGGCAGGAGTACGCCGTCTCCCGCGGATCGGTTCACCTGGTTGCGGTGGAGAGCACTAAATCGCCGTCGGAGTCGGTGACGCGCACCTGGGCCACGTCTTGGGGGGCGAGTGCGGCGGCCCCGGTCACCTGCGCCTCGCCGTTGTCGGTCGATCCCCAGGTGGCGACCTGCTGGCGCTCCCCTTCGGGCGAGACGAGCCAGGCGACGAACTGCTCGTCTTGTGGGAGCCCCCGCAGGTCGAGGTCGACCGACGTGCCCCACGGCTTGGCCCTCAATGAGGTTGCTCCGGTTGCGCTCACGCCCGCCGGGGCGCTCAGGGCGAGGGTCGTGGAGACCGGTTCATCGGGTCCGAGGACCACCGCCGTGCCGGCACCCGCTCCCGCGACCAGCACGACCGCGGCGGCAGCGGTGAGGAGCAGCCGGCGTCGACGACGGGTCCGCAGGGCTTCGATCGCGTCCCCCAGGCCGGCGTCGGGAGTCACGCGGAGCGCGGATGCGGGCGCCCCGGCCCGCAGCAGCGCCGGCAGCCCGGCGTACGTCGCGAGCTCGTCGCGACACGGCGCGCAGGTCGGCAGGTGGGACTCGAGCTGGGCCCGGTCGTCGGCGTCGAGACCGCCCAGGACGTAGGGACCCAGCAGCTCGCGCAGCCGGGTGTGGGCCCGGTCCTCCTCGTGCTTGTTCATCGCTCGACTCCCATCTCCTCGAATGCGGTCCGCAGGATGCGGATCGCGTAGTACGAGCGTGACTTCACGGTGCCCGGGCGCAGTCCGAGGGTGGTCGCGGCCTCGGTGACCGTGGCACCGCGGTAGTAGAGCTCGTCGACCACGGCCCGGTGCTCGGGTGAGAGCCGGTCCAGCGCCTGCACGACGACGTAGGCGTCGACGAGCGCGTCCGCACGGTCACCGACCGCCTGCGCCGCGACGGTGTCGTCGTCGCCGACGAGTCGTGGGCGGCGCTCGTCGGCGCGCCACAGATCGATCACCAGGTTGCGGGCCACCGCGAACAGGTAGGCCCGCGGGTCGCCGCGGGTCGGATCAATTCGGTCGAGATTGCGCCAGCCGCGCAGCATCGTCTCCTGCACGACGTCCTCGGCCCGGCCCCGGTCATCGACCAGGCGCAGCACGAAGGTCATCAGGGCCGTCCCGTGCCGTAGGTAGAGCTCGGTCAGCACCCGCTCGTCGGCCTCGGCCGTCGTCCTTCCGGGTGCCCGAGAGCCAGGGCGCAGCGATCTCACGATCCTGGGTACGACTCGCGCTCCGGATCGGTTCACCGTGTCGCGCCACGCACGTCTGCTCCGCGCGGTCTCATGGGGCAGCGAAGCGCTTGAGGCGTTGGAGCATCGCCTCGAGGACCGGACCGGCCTGGTCTGTGGCGAAGATGTTCTGCGCGTGGGCCGAGCCCGGCAGGATCGTCACCTCGTTCTCCTCACCGGGGGAGGAGGCGGCCAGCTCCGTCGAGACGTTGGCCACGGGCTCGTCCTCGCTGGCCACGAAGAGCTTCGGCTCCTCCCCGAGACCGTCGACCGTTGCGTTCGGCGACAGCAAGATCAGCTGATCGGCCAGACCTGGGTCCTGGCTCGCGAGATCGAGGATGGCATCGGCCCCAGCGCTGGCCCCGACGAGCGCAACGTCAGCGACTCCCTGATCCTGCAGCAGTTCTACCGCGGCGCGAATCGCATCGGAGTCGATGTCCTCGACCGCGACCACGGTGGCTCCCTGGTCGGCGATCGCGACGGCTTGCTCCTCCCAGCTGGCAGCGTCGAAGGCGGCGCCGTGCGCGAGGACGACCCCGTAGTCGCCCTCGCCCCATCTCAGCGCTGGGGAGCCGGCCACGGAGATCGTCTGTCCCGAGGAGTCGCCAGCCGGGCTGCTGGTCGTCTCGGGTGCCCCTCCGCAGCTGGCGAGGGCCAGCACGACGAGAGTTGTCATTGCGGTTCGCCTCAGAGTCCCGAGCATGTCCGCCACAGTAGGTCGCCTGGTGGCCGACGTGCGCCTACGAGGGGTCGGCGGCAATTGGCTTCGCACCAGGGAGTGGGCCGCTCACCGGCAGAGATCTGCGGCTCGTTCCAGTGCGGCGGTGGTCCGCTGGAGAGCCTCCTGGCGCCGGTGTCCGTTGACGGGTGAGGGATGGGGAACGGCCAGGGTGGGGACGACGACCGGATGCTCGGCGAGCGTGAGGTACCTCATCCAGCCCTCGAGCGCCGCGCTGCCGAGGGGCACGACCACCCGGAGGTCGACCAGCTCGGCGAGCAGCGCGCTCAAGGCGGGCCGGGCGTCTTCCAGGTCATCGACCCGGGGGCTGCGGCGCCGACCATCAGGTCCGGTCAACGCCCAGGGGACGACGTTCCACCGCAGGCACTGCGCCGGGTCGAGCCTGGAGGGGGTCAGCGCCCGACGGACCTGACGGGTGGTGGGATCGTCGTTGTCGAGCGAACTGAAGCCGAGGTCGCCCGCGGCGACCGTCCTGGGCCCCGGCGCCTCCATCAGCAGCAGGACCTGGGCGCGGGTGCCCGCGCCGTCGGGGTCGAACCAGGGCACGAACCTGGAACTGCTCGGGCCTGCTAACCGCCACCGTTCGGCGAGCTCGTTCAAGCGGCCAACCGGGTCGTCGTGGACGCGCGCTCGTTTGCTGGCGGGGTCAGCCAGCACGGTGTCCGCTCCAGCCCACGGGCGCAACACCGACAGCCAGGCAGATGCCCGCGAATCCGGCGGCCAGCGGGAGCGGGAACGCCTGCTCATCCCGTACATGCGGCGGCGACGTCACAAAGGAAACCCTATGCCGAACCAGCGGCGAGCCATGTGCCCGCACCCGGCTCCACTTCGTGGGCCACCAGTTCATTGTGTAGGCGCTCTGGTGGTCAGCGCTCAGCCGCACGCGCGATCGCGACGAGGTCACGCACTACCCCGGCCGGCGGGTTCTTGGTTCCGACCCAGACGGCGCGGAAGTACCGTCGCAGATCGAGGTCCAGTACGGCCACGACGCTCAGGCTCCCGGAATCCACGTCGCGCGCGACGACGCGACGGCTGAGGAACGCCGGCGCGCTGCCGGCAAGGACTGCTTCGCGGACGGCGGTCGCGGTGGTGAGCTCCACCTCCGGGTCGCCCACCGCCAAGCCATGTTTGGCCAAGGCGATCTCAAGAACCTCGCGGGTTCCCGAGCCCTGCTCACGACTGGTCAGCGCAAGTTCTGCCACCTCCTCGGGCAACAGCGGGGTGCGTCGTCGACTCAGCGGTGTGCCGGCCGCCGCGACCAGAACGAGCTCGTCCTGGGCGACGGTCACCGACCGCACCGCCGCCGGCGCCTCGACTCCCTCGACGAAGCCCACGTGGGCTGTTCCTGCGCGAACCGCTTCGACCACGTCTCGGCTGTTGGAGGCATTGAGACTCACAGCCGTCGCCCGGTAGCCCTCGCCAAGCTGTCGTTGGCGCAACTGCACCAGCCAGCGGGGGATGAGACTCTCCGCGATCGTCATGCTGGCCCACACCACGAGCTCGCGACTGCGGTCGCCGCGCAACCCCTCGATCGCGGTGTCTACCTCGTCGGCTAGATCGAGCAGCCGCGCCGCCCACTCGGCTACGACCACGCCGGCCTCGGTGAGCTGTGATCCACGTGCGCCGCGTCGCACGAGCGTCAGCCCTGTCTGGGCCTCCATTCCCCGCACACGTTCGGACGCGGCCTGCTGGCTCATGCCGTTGGCGCGTGCCGTGCCACCGATGCTGCCATGGCGGGCGATGCCTACGAGCAGCCGCAGTCCATCGAGATCGGGAAGATGGGAAGACACAGGGCAAACTTACCGGTAGTCACAAGCCTTGGTTGTGGATGCACAGCTGGGCGGGGACTACTGAGCGACTGTGCGCGCTCGCAGACTGAAGTCATGAGCATTCTCGAATCCCGCACCAGCTCCAGCGTGCGCCCCGCGGATCGTCGTACCTTCCTGAGCGCTCTCGAGGGACGGCCCGCGTTCGGATTTATCGGTCCGAACTGGTTCGCCTCGGTGATGGGCACCGGCATCGTCGCGAACGCCGCCGCGACCTTGCCCGTCGAGGTCCCCGGTCTGCTGCTCTTCGCACGGGCCGTGTGGGTGCTCGACGTGATCCTGCTCGCTGTCATCAGTATGGCCACGCTCATCCACTGGACGCAGCACCCCCGCACCGCGCGGGGACACCTCGACGACCCGGCGATGTCGCACTTCTACGGCGCCCCGGCCATGGCGCTGATGACCGTCGGGGCAGGCGCCCTGCTGGTCGGTCAGCCGCTAGTCGGCCAGGGCACAGCCGTGGGCATGGACTTCGTGCTCTGGACTGCCGGCACCCTGCTCGGTCTCTGGACCGCGGTGGCGGTGCCCTACAAGGCCTTCACCACCCACGAGGTGAAGCAGGACGCGGCCTTCGGGGGCTGGCTGATGCCCGTCGTGCCGCCCATGGTCAGCGCGGCCACCGGTCCGCTGCTGCTGCCCCACCTGCCCGCCGGTCAGTGGCAGCTCAGCATGCAGCTGGCCTGCACGATGATGTTCGGCCTGACCATCGTGGCCAGCCTGGTCGTGATCACGATGATCTGGAGCCGGTTGGTGCACCACAAGGTCGGGGCCGCCGCCGCGGTGCCCACGCTGTGGATCGTGCTCGGCCCGCTCGGCCAGTCGATCACCGCCGCGCACACCCTCGGCGCGACAGCTGTCGACGTCTACCCCGCACCGTATGGGCGCGCCTTCGAGGCCGTGGGGCTCGTCTATGGCGCACCCATGTGGGGGTTCGCCATGTTGTGGCTGGCGCTCGCGATCGCCATCACGATCCGCACCGTGCGAGCAGGCATGCCCTTCTCGCTGACCTGGTGGTCCTTCACCTTCCCGGTCGGCACGGTCGTCACCGGGACGTCAGGACTGGCAGCCATTACGGGTGCGCACTTTCTGGTGTTCGCCGCAGTGGTCTTCTACACCGGTCTCCTGGTCGCTTGGGGCACGGTGGCGGTTCGTACCGGGCGGGGTGTGTTCTCCGGCCACCTCCTGCGCGCCCCGGCCTGAGCCTGCGGCGATGTCGCCAGCGTTCTCAGACGCTGCGTGGGGGCGGTGACGTGTCCGGGCGGTCGGGTCGCCCGCGTGGCCCGGAGTTGGTTAGCATGGGCGCACACGATGGCGGTGGGGCTCGCCGACAACCGTGGCGCCGGGCCACCAACAGTCCCTACCTGAGACAGGTAGGAGTTCGTGTGCCCGAAAGCAATGACCCCATGGCGGTCGATCGCCTGGTCAACCTCCCCATGGATCCCGACACGGCGACGGACACCGTCGCGAACGGGCCGCACCGTTGGCTCTCCTTTCTGAGGTCGCGGTGGGACGTGCTGCTGGCCATCAGTGCCGGCGGAGCCCTGGGGAGCCTGGCCCGGTGGGGTGTCGGGGCACTCGTCCCGTGGACGGGCTCGACCTTTCCGTGGGCGACGTTCATCGAGAACATCTCCGGGGGCTTCGCCCTCGGCGCGCTGATGGTGTTCGTACTCGACGTGTGGCCACCACGTCGCTACCTGCGCCCCTTCCTCGGCGTCGGCGTCCTGGGCGGCTACACGACGTTCTCGGCCTACATGCTGGAGACCCGGCACTTGCTCGCCGAGGGCCAGCTGGTCACCGCCTTCACCTATCTGGGCGGGTCGCTGCTGGTCGGGCTGTGCGCGGTGTGGCTCGGCATCGCTTCCGCACGCATGGTGGCGTTCGGATGGCCGCGCCGACGACGGCGTCGGCACCCCGAGCAGTCCACCATCGAGCCCACCGATTACCAAGTGAGGAATTCATGACGCTAGAAGGGCCTGCGACCAGGCTGACCATCATGGTGGGGGAGTCCGACCAGACCCACCACCACCCGGTCTACACCGAGATCGTGCACCGGGCACACCGGGCTGGACTCGCCGGCGCCAGCGTCCTGCGCGGCATCGAGGGGTTCGGCAAGTCCAACTACATCCCCACCACCCGGCTGTTGTCGCTGAGCGAGGACCTCCCCGTCGCAATATGCATCGTCGACGCCGAGGAACGGATCCGGGCCTTCCTCCCCGAGCTGGAGGACTTGAGATCGAGGGGCTGGTGATCCTGGACCCGGTCGAGGTCGTCCGGTACGCCGGCCGCCGCCCGTCCGGACGAGCAGAGGACCACCGGTGACGGTCGCGATGGTGCTGCTCGGCGGCGCGATCGGCGCGCCCCTGCGCTACCTCACCGACCTGTTCGTGCAGTCCCGACACGACAGCGTCTTCCCCTGGGGCACCTTCACCGTCAACGTCCTCGGCTCCCTGATCTTGGGCGTCACCGCAGCCGCGGTCATCGACCTCGGGGCGCCGGGGTGGGTGCTGACGTTGGTCGGCACCGGGTTCTGCGGAGCGCTCACGACCTTCTCTACCTTCGGGTTCGAGACCATCCGGCTGCTCGAGCAAGGGTCGGTCCTGACCGCCGCAGCCAACAGTGTCGCAAGCCTGGCCCTCGGACTGGGCGCCTGCGCGGGTGGCTTCGCGGTCGCCGCCGCGATGTTGTGAGACCGCCTTGGGACCCGCGACCGAACCTCATGCGCGAGCCGCCCAGGATCACGCAGCTCTACACCACCACCGGGGACTTGACCTCGCCGTCTCGGCGTGTTCCAGAGCCCGACTCACCGCGACGGCCGACCCGTCTGGTCAGGCGCTGGCTCGATGGGCATACCCCGACTGGCCGGTGACGGGGGACTCCTGCGTTGGCGTAGCAGCTTTGGTACGGCAGGAGCGCACACCGTCAATGGACCTGCCGTCGGTGTCTGCCGGTGCGATGCTCAGGCGAGTCCGAGTTGCGACATGATGCCGGCTTCGTCAGTGTCGCCCCAGCGCTCGACGAGCGTGGCGTTCTCGTCGAATTTGCTGATCTGCACCCCGCGGACCGCGAACGGCTTGCCAGTCGTGCCGTGGCCTTGGACGGGCCCGTCGTGAGTGCCGGTCAGCGTGTAGGCGAAGGCGACGTTGTCGTCGTCGGCCACAAGGTGCTCGACCTCGACCTCGACATGGAGGTCGGGGAAGGCAGCACGCATCTCGTTGAAGAAGGCCACGAAGCCAGCCGCTCCGTCCACCTGGCCCGGGGTGGGGTCGTGATCGACCTTGCCGTCGGCGACCAAGTCATGCAGAGCCGTGAGGGTCACCAGTGTTGACAGCCTCGCCAAAGGCTTGTTGTGCTGTGATGTTCGTGTCCTTGCTCATTGTTGACTCCTTGGTCGAGACGCGTTCTCGTCGTGAGACTGGTGCTGAGCCGCGGCACGACTGAACTGCCTCGCGTGGGTGGGGCGGATGCTGGGGTGTGGCCCGGGTGGTCGCGTCCCGTCGATGATCGGACTCGACTATCGTTGTCTTGCATTGTCGTCACGCATCCAGGAGATCTGTGTCCACGCTCCCGCTCGCCTGGTTGTTGTTGATCTTCGTCGGAGCTGCGGGTGCCATCTGGGTCGCTGGTGTGCAGTTGTCGAGGCAGACCGACGTGTTGGCCACCCGGCTCGGCTTGGGCTCCGCGCTCGGAGGCCTGGTCTTGCTCGCGGTTGCGACCAACCTGCCGGAGATTGCCATCGTGGTCAGCGCGTCGTTGGCCGGGAACGTCGGGGTCGCGGTCGGCAACATCTTGGGCGGGATCGCCATACAGACCGTCGTCTTGGTCCTCCTCGACGCCTTCGGCGTCAGGGGAGCCCGACCCCTCACCTACCGGGCAGCATCGCTCGTCCTGGTCCTGGAGGCCGTGCTGGTGGTCGCGATCCTTGCCGTGGTCGTGGCCGGCAGCCAGTTGCCGGCGGACCTGATCGTGTTTCGGCTCGAGCCCGGCGCGGTGCTGATCGCGGGGCTGTGGGTGGTCGGTCTGCTGCTGCTGCGCCGGGCCAGCCAGTCTCTGCCCTGGCACGAGGCCGGCGAGGCCCCTGACAACCAGGACCCCCCGCGTGGCCACTCCCGAGCACAGACAGAGCAGAAGGCCACCGAGAAGGGCGTGGCGACCTCGCGTGCCGCGATCGTGTTCGGGGTCGCGGCCTTGGTCACCCTCGTCGCCGGCGTGGTCCTGGAGCGCAGTGGAGACGCCATCGCCGGTGACATCGGTTTGTCTGGTGTGCTCTTTGGCGCCACCGTCCTGGCGGCGGCGACCTCTCTGCCCGAGCTGTCGACCGGTCTGACGTCGGTGCGCCAGGGTGACTACCAGCTGGCGATGAGTGACATCTTCGGTGGCAACGCGTTCCTGCCCGTCCTGTTCCTGCTCGCGGGTCTGATCTCGGGGCAATCAGTCCTGCCACAGGCCCAGGACACTGACATCTATCTCACCGCCCTTGCCATGCTGCTGACCCTGGTCTACGCCGCGGGCCTGGTCTTCCGGCCCGAGCGGCGCACGGCTCGGATGGGGCTGGACTCCTGGGTGGTCCTGGCGCTGTACGCACTCGGCGTCGCCGGCCTGTTCTCGATCGCCGCTGTCGGATAGTTCTGCTGAGCACGTGGCCCGGTAGAGATCATGGTCTGCCCGGGTCCGCGGGTCCGTCGTGGGAACCTCGGGTGCGCACTGGATGAGGAACTCGCCGAAGGAACGCAGGGCAAGATCGGCACCCGAGACGCTGCCGGGTCGCAGCAAGCACCCGATCTGCTCCAGGTAGCGCTGCATGACGTGCACAAGTTCGGGGCGCACTGAGAGTTCCTCCCAGGTCGCCAGCGGCTCGGGCGCAATCATCGCGCACCTGCCGGGCGTGCGGCGTAGACCTAGGCATCGATGACCTCGGCAGCCTTGCGGTACTGCGAGGTCAACCAGTCATCGGCCAGATGGAGGTAGATCCGGGTCGTTTCGATCGAGGCGTGCCCGGCTTGGGACTGAACGGCCTCGAGCGGCATCCCTGCTTCACGCAGCCGGGTCAGGCAGGTGTGGCGCAGTGCGTGGCAGGTCGCGTGGCCGATGCCGGCGCGGGTGCGTGCGGTGAGAAGGATCTGGTCGAGCCCTGCTGCGGTCAAAGGTCGGCCGCGACCGCCTTGCTTCAAGACCACGAACAGCTGATCGGTGGTGGCATCGGGTGGTCGTTCGGCGTCGAGGTAAGCCGCGACGTGGTCGAAGAACCGCGAGGAGGTCGGAACCAGTCGCTGGTGACCGCCCTTGCCGTCGGCGATGAAGACCCGCCGCTCGGCCACCCGTAGATCCTCCACCCGTAGCCCGACGACCTCGCAACGCCGCAGCCCACCGAGCTACATCGCAGCCAGCATCGCGCGGTCGCGGTGGGTCCGCAGCGCGGCGGTGAGCTGGTCGACCTCGTCGGGGGTCAGGATCCGTGGCACCGTCCGCGACGAGCGAACCAGCGGCACGCCCTGGTTCGGGCGGTTGCGTTCGCGTCGGGTCGGCAGACCGCGCGGGACCGGGTTCTTCGCCACGTCGCCGCGCGCGACAAGGTAGGCGTAGCCCGGACACCACCGAGAGCCGGCGCCGCAGGGTCCGGTTCGAGACCCCCGACTCATCACCGGCCACCGAGACAAGCGGGCCGCCGGTGCCGCTGATTGAAGACTTCCCGGCGCGCTGAGCAGTCATGAACGCCATAACCTCACGCGGCGTCACCTCCTGCGGCGCCACACCCACCACCGAGAAGAACACCCGCAAGTCATAGGCCGTCGCAAGCACCGTGTTCGGCCGGCAACGACTCGCCACAAAGTCCAGGTAGTCATCAAGAAGCTTCACCCGAACCGCATGACCGGCTCACCCGAAGACCCCCTGGACCTGATCAGACACACATCAACGAACGACATTCCGGGCGCCTCCTGCCGGCACAGAACACCCGGCGGATCCGGGCACTCAGTCCTACGAGGGATACCCGCATATCAAGCATGTGAGGGCGTATAGGACTCGGCGCCTGCCGTTCGAACCCCACCGGTTCGCCGACACGCCGACGTTAGTAGTCCCCATGCCGCCTATGTCCTGCTCGCCGAGCTGGACCCGTGACGCGACGTTCCTCCACCCAGCATCTGAGATATCGACGGTTGTTCATGTACCCGATCAAAGTTCCATAATCGCGCCTAGGAACGCTAGAAGAATAGGCGGCACGTATGCTACGAATGTCCGTAGTCGGGTCGCCTTCGGGTGGCCCGTATTCGCATTTCTAGGATAATTGACGGAAATCGATTGTGGCTGATTGTTGGTGAATTGACGTGCATGGCGGGATGAAGGTCTACCGCGGCTCAGCTACTGCTGCGCGGACCTATGTCGAGGCTGATCGGTCGCGGGTCGATGACTACTACCTGGCCGAGGGCACGGGTCTGGCCGAGCGCCACGTCGCGGTCAGCGCCGCTGGTGAGGCAGCAGGTCGCGGCGCTCCGGGTGTCCGCGCCGGCCGCGCCATGGACGGCGACGCCTACGAGGCGTGGGTCGCAGGCCGCGACGCGGCCACGGGCCGCGGCAAGGGCCGGGTCCGGACTGATGACCAGGCGGTGCGGTTCGTGGAGGTTGTGGTCAACGGGCCCAAGACGTGGTCGCTGGCCGCGACGGTGCATCCGGAGGTCTCAGCTGCTTACGACGCGGCGCAAGACCGGGCTGCGGGTGAGGTGGTTGGGTGGCTGGTCGAGCACGCGACCACGCGGGTGGGGCCGCGGGGGCGGCAGGTCCAGGTGCCGGTGGAGGAGATCGAGGCCGCGGTCGTGCGGCATCACACTTCGCGTGCTGGTGATCCGCACCGCCACTTGCACTTGCAGGTCAACGCCCGGGTCTGGGCCCAGGGGGCGTGGCGGGGGATCCACACGGTCGGGGTCCGCGACTGCCTGGACGCGATCAACGGCATCGGACACGCAGCCATCGCCTGTGACCCGCAGTTCCGCGCAGTGCTGAGCAAGCACGGGTACACGCTGGATGCTGAGTCCGGGGAGATCGAGCAGCTGTCACCGTTCGCGGGTGCGTTCAGTGCCCGGGCGGCGCAGATCGGCCGCAACGTCGACACCTACGAGGCTCAGTGGCGCACCGCGCATCCCGGTCAGGAACCCGGCCCCAGACTGCGACGCACGTGGGATGCCCGGGCCTGGGCTGATGCGCGTCCGGACAAGGTCGTGCCGAAGGACGGGGCCGAGTTGCGGGCACGGTGGCTCGAGGAGCTCGCCGACCTCGGCTTCCACGCACCCACCGCGCCGGCTAAGTCGGCTGAGCCAATGGCGCCGAGGATCGGGCAGCTGAACCGTGACGTGTGCGTCGAGGTCGTGCTGTGCCGCCTCGGTGCACGCCGGTCGGGGTGGAACGCAGCCGATGTGCGCGGTGAGGTCGAACGGCTCGTGGCCTCGGTCGGGCTGGTCGCCGAGGCGCCGGCGCGGGTCGAGCTCACCGAGGACCTCACTGCCCGGACCCTGGCCCAGTGCGTACCGCTACTTGACCGGACTGATGTGCCCGAGCACATTCGGTCGTTGACCTCGTCGAAGGTGTTGTCGGTCGAGAACGAACTGACGGCCCGCCTGACCAACCGCTCACCCATCACCGACACCAAGTCCGGCGCCGGGCCGGCGGAAGTCATCGCAGCCAACCGCGGGCTTGATGTCGCTCAGCAGAACGTCGCTGCGCACCTTGCCGGCGGGGCGCGGCTACTGCTGGTCGAAGGCGCTGCAGGTGCTGGGAAGACCTCGACCCTGGCCGCTGCCAACCAGGCCATGACGCAGGCCGGGCGGGGCCGGATGGTCGTGGTGACGCCGACCTTGAAGGCCGCCTCGGTCGCCGCCGAGGAACTGGGGACCGAAGCGTTCTCGGCGGCGTGGCTGGTCCACCAGCATGGGTTCCGGTGGGATCAGGACGGCCGTTGGTCGCGGGTTCTGGCTACGCCTGAGGATCGGGCGCGGTTGTTGCCGGGGGATCTGTTGCTTGTCGATGAGGCCGGGATGCTCGACCAGGACACTGCGTTGGCGTTGATGAAGATCGCCGACCAGTCAGGCGCACGCCTCGCGCTGGTCGGCGACCGGCACCAGCTGCCAGCGGTCGGACGTGGGGGAGTCCTGGACCTGGCCGCCGACGCAGCCCCCGACACGGCATGTCTGACTCTGGAGACGGTCCACCGGTTCGCCGATCCCAACTACGCGCACCTCACACTCGAGATGCGGACCGGGCAGAACGCCGCCGAGGTCTTCGAAGCTCTCCTGGCTCGAGGTGACATCCAGATCCATCCCAGCGACATCGAACGAGTTCAGGCCCTGACCAACTTCGCCGACGTCACCGGTATTAGCCACGACGGCGCGGAACATCAACGGACGCTGGTGGTGGCTGACACCCGCGAGCAGGTCGCCGCGCTCAACGCCGCGATCCGCGACCGTCGCCAGACCGACCAGAGGCACGACGACGGGCAGGCGCTCACGACCGCCGCGGGGGAGCGCATCGGTGTCGGCGACACCATCACCACGCGCCGCAACGACCGCTCTCTGGGGGTGGCGAACCGGCAGACCTGGACCATTACCGCGGTCGCCGACGACGGCGCCCTGACCATCGCCGGCGAACCCCTCGCGGTCGGCCCCAGCAGGCCAGGAACGCAGGGGGGAACGCAACCAGCAGCAGGACACCGAACAGGGACAAAGCCCCAGGTCAGCAGGGGGGAACGCACCCTTCCGGCGGCCTACGTCCAGCAGCACGTCGAGCTGGCCTACGCCCAAACCGTCTACGGCGCGCAGGGCGAGACCGTGGACCGTGCCCACTTCGTCCTGGGGGAGCAGACCGGTGCCGCGTCGGCGTACGTGGCGATGACCCGGGGCCGGGAGGCCAATACCGCGCACCTGGTCGCTGAGAGCGTCGATGAGGCCCGCGAGCAGTGGGTCGCTGTGTTCAGCCGCGACCGCGCCGACCTCGGACCAGCACGCGCAGCGACCAGAGCTGCAGAGGATCTCGACCGCTACGGCAGCCTCGACTGGGAGACCGCCGAAGCCATCCAAGTCACCGAGTCTGCGGCCGCAACACGCCTGCGACCGGACCGCGGCAGCCCAGCCGAGCTCCGCCCTGAACCGGCTCGTCCTGGCCGTTCGCGGTGACCCACCGCGGGTAGTCGACGAAAGTTTTTGGTCCGCAGTGATCGCCAGGGACCCCATCTTCGCCTTGGTCCTTAGTGAGAGAGCAAATTCCAGGCGCCGGGCTCGGCCGGTACGCGACGACGACGCCTCCAATCACGAGAGGACCCACCATGACCAACCTCGACAGCTCGTCCACCCCTGCGGCACAGGCCGGCATGTCCACGATCGGCTCCATGACCATCGGCTCGCTCGACGATCGACCCGACGCCGACTTCCTGACCCTGCCCGAGGTCGCCGATGTACTGCGGGTGCCGGTCAACACCTTGCGGTGGTGGCGCCAGCAGGGCACCGGGCCGCGCTTCTTCAAGATCGGGCGACGTCTGGTCACCACGGTCGGCGACCTGACCAGCTGGGTGGAGACGCAGAAGACCGGCACAGGCCCCGACGCGGCTTAAGACGCTCGGCGCGTCTGTGGGTTGTCCACAGGCGCGCCGAGTGCGCCGTTGTCCACAGCCACGTCCGGACCGCCAGCGCGGACCCGCCATTCGGACGTCGAATGCTGGGAAGCGGCACCGCCGCTCCTTCGTCGACCCCTCGAGATCAGGAGAATGCGCATGGCCAGCTACAGCGTGGCCAAGAGGCCCAACGGTCAGTGGAGAGCCCGCTACCGGGGCCCCGACCACAAGGAACGATCCCGGCACTTTGATCGCAAGGTCGACGCCGAGCGATGGGCGCGCACCGAGGTCGCCCGCCTCGACCGCGGCGAGTGGACCAGCCCCGAGCTCGGACGCCTCACCGTCGGCGAGTACTCCCAGGAGTGGCTGCGCAGCAAGGTCCGCATCCGCCCATCCACCCGACTGATGTACGACGTCGTCCTGCGCAACCAGGTGCTGCCCACCTGGGAGAGCGTCCGGCTCGACGCCGTACGCCACGAGGACGTCGGAGCCTGGATCGCCAAACTCCACGGCAACGGGCTCTCGGCCGCACGCACCCGGCACGCCTGGGTCGTCCTGTCCCAGATCCTCGAGCTCGCGGTCCGCTCGCACCGGATCCCGAACAACCAGGCCAAGGGAGTCGAGCTACCCGCCCTGCCCAGCAAGAGCGAGCGGGACAAGACCCGGTTCCTCGACGAGCGAGAGGTGTGGGCACTGGCCGAAGCCGCCGGCGACTTCTCGCTCTCCGTGCTCGTCCTGGCCTGGTGCGGGCTGCGGTTCGGCGAGCTCGCCGCCCTTCGCTGCAGCAGCCTCAACGTCACGAACCGCGAGCTACGCGTCTCGGCCACGCTCTCGGAGAGCAACGGCAAGCTCGTCGAAGGCCCACCCAAGACCGAGACCAGCAACCGCACCGTCCCGGTGCCGGCCTGGCTGTGCGACGAGCTCGCCGCACGGACCGAGGGCCGCGAGCCCACCGACCACCTGCTGACCTCACCCAACGGCGGGCCACTGCGCAGCGGCAACTGGCGCTACCGCGTCTTCGACCCGGCCGTGAAGAAGACCGGCCTGGCCTCCCAGCAGCGCGGCGACATGCTCCGCCCGCACGACCTACGACACACCTGCGCATCGCTCCACATCAAGCACGGAACGCCACCCAAGGTGCTCTCCACGATGCTCGGACACGCCTCCGTCGCGATCACCCTCGACCGCTATGGTCACCTCTACCCGGGCGAGGTGCACATGTTCGTCGACCGGCTCGGAGAGGTCGCTCTGGCCGCACGTGCGGACTATTTGCGGACAGCAGGCCGATCCGAGGCTCCGGACGGAGCGCCAGATCAGCCCTAGCAAGCCGCTGACCTGGGACAATGGAAAATGCGGGGCGGTAGCTCAGTCGGTTAGAGCAGAGGACTCATAATCCTTGGGTCGTGGGTTCGAGCCCCACCCGCCCTACTCCGCACCACCCGGTGCGACGATGTCCGGATCACCACTCGACGACCGGGGACAGCGTGAAGACCGAGGGGCCGCTCGTGATCGCGCGATGGCCGCGCACGCGTCTGGCCGTCCTGGTCGTCGCGCTGGTGGCTGCCGGGACCTTCTTCACCTTCGGTGACGTGCTGACCACCGAGCAGGTGCGCGACGCCGTCGACGGGCTCGGCCCGGCCGCGCCGGTGGTCTACGTCGTGGTGGCCGCGGTCCTCGCCGCCGCGCTCGTGCCCGGGCCGCTGCTCGCCGCGGCCAGCGGGCTGCTCTTCGGCGTGGTGCTCGGGACGGTCGTGGCGGTCGCGTCCTCGGCCCTCACGGCGCTGCTCGCCCAGCGTCTCGGCAGGGCCGCCGGCCTCGACGGCGCCCGGGCCGTCCTCGGGCCCGTCCGGGCCGCGGTGACCGAGGACCTCCTGGCCCGGCGCGGCCTCCTCGCGGTCGTCGGCCAACGGCTCCTGCCCGGTGTCCCCGACGCACCCGCGACCTACGCCTTCGGGGCCCTGGGCGCCACCGGCTGGCAGACCGTGCTGGGCACGCTGATCGGGGCGTCGCCGCGCGCCTTCGCCTACACCGCGCTCGGCGCCTCGCTCGACGACCCGGGGTCACCCCTGGCCCTGGCCGGGCTCGCGGTGTGGGTGGTCGTCTCCGTCGCCGGCGCCGAGCTGGCGCGGCGCTGGTGGGTCGTACGCCGCCGGTCCCGCGCCGCGGACGGCGACTAGCGGCTCGCGCTCACCCGGCGTACGTCGCCTGGTAGGCGAGCAGCAGGGCCCGGCCCTCGGTCATGGCGTCGGTGAGCTCGTCGAGCAGGGCGACGACGGGCTCCACCGACCCCGTGTCGGCCGCGAGCTCGACCGCGCGAGCGGCCTCGCCGGCCCGCAGGCACCCGAGGTTGAGCGCGCTCCCGGCGATCTTGTGGGCTCGAGCCACCACGGCGGCGGTGTCGCCGGCCGCGACCGACTCGCGGATCGCCACGACGGCCGCCTCGGAGTTGACCTGGAAGTTGCCGATCGCGCGGTCGATGTAGGTGGTGTCGCCGGGGTCGAGGTCGCGCAGCGTGTCGAGGCGCCCGACGTCGAGGCCTGCGATCGGGGCCGTCGGCGCCAGTCCGGCGTGGTCGCTCGCGCTCATGTCATGCCTCTCCGTCGATCAGCAGCCGATCGCCGTTGCGGACCAGCTGGAGGGTCACGTCGTCGGTGGTCTGGCCGGACCCGGCCTTGGTGTAACGGTAGGTGTAGCGCACGGTCAGGTCACCGGGATCGGCCTCGATCGACAGCAGCCTGGTGTTCGTGACGTCGCCCCAGAAGCCCGTGTAGCCCGCGAGCCCACCGCTCGCGGCCTGGAAGCCCGGCGTCAGCTGTGCGAACCCGGCGGGCGGGTCCTGGCTCGCGGTGTCGAGGTAGGCGGCGACGAAGTCCTCGAGGTCCTGCCGCGTCGGCGGAGCCGCCGTGGTCGGTGCGTCCGTCGTGGGCGAGGGCGTCCGCGACGTCGCGGACGTCGGGGAGCCCGCGCTCGGACCGTTGCCGGTCTGCTGTGGGTCGTCCATCAGCGCCAGCACCGCGATCACGCCGAGCAGCGCGACGACGAGCAGCCCCACCACGACCGGGAGCACCCGACGGCGCGGCGCCGGAGCCGGGGCCGGTGCCGGTGCCAGCACCTCGGTCGGCGTGGGTGCGGGCATCGTGGCGCCGACCGGCACGGGGGGCACGGGGGCCACGGGCCTCAGCTGCTGGGTGCTCTCGGCGGTGGGGACCGGAACCGGAGCCGTGGCCGGGATCTGCCGCGAGCCGTCGTCGGACGACGCCGCCAGCAGCGAGAGCACCCCCGCGACGTCGGTCATCGCCCAGCGCCGACGGGGGTCGTGCGCCATCGTGGCCAGCAGCACCGGGGCCATCTCGCCGGCATCGGGCAGCCGCGGCGGCGGCTCGTTGACGATCTGGTAGAGCGCGCCCAGCACGTTGTCGCCCGTGTCGTACGGCGGGCGGCCGGCGAGCGCGTGGAAGAGCGTCGCGCCCAGCGACCACACGTCGCTGGCCGGTGTGGCGAGCCCGCCGGACGCGACCTCCGGCGACAGGTACGCCGGCGACCCGGTCACCAAACCCGTCTGGGTCAGCGAGGCGTCGGCCTCGTTGCGCGCGATCCCGAAGTCGGAGAGCCTCACGTGGCCGTCGTCGCGGACCAGGATGTTGGAGGGCTTCACGTCTCGGTGCACGACCTGGCTGGCGTGCGCCGCCGCCAGTGCGGAGGCCACCTGGGCCAGGATGCGGGCAACCTGCTGCGGGGGGAGCGCCCCGTGGTCGCGCACGAGGTCGGCCAGGGTGCGTCCCGGGACGTACTCCATCACCATGTACTGCTCGTCGCCGTCGGTCACCAGGTCGAAGACCCCGACGATGTTGGGGTGGTTGAGGCTGGCCGCGATCCGGGCCTCGCGCTCGGCGCGCTGCAGGTCGGGGCTGGAGCCGCCGGGGGCCACGCCGACGCGCTTGACGGCCACGGCACGCCCGAGGACCTCGTCGCGGCCGAGCCACACCGCGCCCATGCCGCCCCGGCCGATCTCCCGGTCGAGCGAGTACCTGTCCCCGATCACCCGCAAAACCTACTGCGGACCGACCACCGGTCCTGCCACGATCCCGGGTGAGGCAGGCTTGGCCTGGCTCCGCCCCACCATCCACCCGACCCGGGAAGGCCCCACGTGCCCGTCGACCCCGCCCTCCTCGACGACCTGCAGTGGCGCGGCCTCGTCGCCCACTCCACCGACCTCGACGCGCTGCGCGCGGCGCTCGGCGAGGGCAGCGTGCGGTTCTACGTCGGCTTCGACCCCACCGCCCCGAGCATGCACATGGGCAACCTGGTCCAGCTGGCGACCGCCCGCCGGCTCCAGGACGCGGGCCACACGCCGTACCTCCTCGTCGGCGGAGCCACCGGCATGATCGGCGACCCCAAGGACTCGGGCGAGCGCACGCTCAACTCGCTCGACACGGTCCAGGAGTGGACCGACCGCTTCCGCCGGCAGATGCAGCGGTTCCTGACCTTCGAGGGCGACAACCCCGCCACCATCGTCAACAACTACGACTGGACCGAGGGGATGTCGGTCATCGAGTTCCTGCGAGACGTGGGCAAGCACTTCCCGGTCAACCGGATGCTCGCGCGCGACACGGTCAGGCGGCGGCTCGAGTCGGGCATCAGCTACACCGAGTTCAGCTACGTGCTGCTGCAGTCGATGGACTTCCTCACCCTGCACCGCGACCACGGCGTCGACCTGCAGTTCGGGGGCTCCGACCAGTGGGGCAACATCACCGCGGGCGCCGAGCTCGTCCGCCGCGTCACCGGCGACCACGTCCACGCGGTGGCGACGCCGTTGGTCACCAAGGCCGACGGCACCAAGTACGGCAAGACCGAGACCGGGGCGCTGTGGCTCGACCCCGAGATGATGTCGCCCTACGCCTTCCACCAGTTCTGGCTCAACGTCGAGGACGAGAAGGTCGGCGAGCTGCTGCGCATCTTCACGTTCCTGCCCCGCGACGAGATCGAGTCCCTCGAGGCCCGGCACGCCGAGAAGCCCTTCCTCCGCCAGGCCCAGAAGGTCCTGGCCGACGCGGTGACGACGTTCGTCCACGGCGCCGACGAGACCGAGCAGGCCAAGGCGGCCGCAGCGGCGTTGTTCGGCGGGGGAGACCTGACCTCGCTCAGCACCGCGACCCTCGGCGCTGCGCTGCGCGAGGCGGGTGTCGTGACGCTGGACCGCAGCGACGGCTGGCCCACCATGACCGACCTGTTCGTCACCGCCGGCCTGGTCAAGAGCAAGGGGGAGGCGAGGCGCACGGTGACCGAGGGCGGTGCCTACCTCAACAACCAGCGCGTCGAGGACGCCGAGGCCCTGCTGTCGGCCGACGACCTGATCGGCGGGTCGTGGTTGGTCCTGCGCCGCGGCAAGAAGAGCTTCGCGGGCGTCGAGGTCCACTGAGGTGTCCGACGCGCGCTGGCTGGCTGGGCTCGAGGAGCAGGCACGTCGGCGCCTGTCGCCCCCCGTGTTCGATTACGTCGCCATGGGCGCCCGCGACGGCGTGACGGCCGCCGCCGCCGCGTCGTCGTGGCGGTCCTGGTCCCTGCACCCGCGGGTGATGCGCGACGTCACGACGGTCGACATCTCCACCGAGGTGCTCGGCCGCCGCACGGCAGTGCCCTTCGGGGTCGCCCCGACGACCCTGCAGCGGGCGGTCCACCCGGACGGCGAGCTGGCGGTGGCCCGTGCGGTGGCGGCGGCCGACGGGTTGATGGTCGTCTCGAGCAACGCCGGCACCCGCTTCGCCGAGCTCGCCGCCACGGGCGTGCGGTGGTGGGTCCAGTGCTACCTCCCGGCCGACCGGCGCCTGGCCGAGCCGCTGCTGCACCGTGCGGTGGCCGCTGGTGCCGACGCCGTCGTCCTCACGGTCGACACCCCGGTCGTGGGCACCAAGTACCCCCGCGACGACGGCCCCGTCGTCTGGGACGTCGTCGACCCGGAGATCCTCAGGGTCAACTTCGACCCGGGGTACGACGACGCCCCGGGGTCCGCGAAGGCACTCGACCTCGGCGCGCACGACATCGAGTGGCTGCGCAGCACCACCGGGCTCCCGGTCGTGGTCAAGGGCGTCCTACGTCCCGACGACGCGGTCCTCGCCGTCGACGCCGGTGCCGCAGCAGTCTGGGTCTCCAACCACGGGGGCCGGCAGCTCGACCGGGCGGTCTCGACGGCGACCGTGCTCGCCGATGTTGTCGCAGCGGTCGCGGGCCGCGCCCAGGTCTACGTCGACGGCGGCCTGAGCACCGGTCTCGACGTCGTGACGGCGCTGGCCCTGGGGGCAGCCCACACCTTCGTGGGACGCCTCCTCCTGTTCGCCCTCGTCGAGGGCGAGCCCGGCGTGACCAGGATGCTCACCGAGCTGCGCGCGCAGACGCTCGACGCACTGCGTCTCTGCGGGGCCCGCGACGTGGCCGAGACGCACGGCCTCGTGGCCACCACAGCGCCCACAAGCCTCTGACCTGGGCAAACGTCGGTTCGGGCCCTCTGTGGCCCGGGTCACGTCGACTCGATTTGTCGTTCTCCGGGAACTCCCCTAATGTTCTCTTTGTCGCCAGGGAGCGGCGGGGAGCAAGGCCAGTCGGCCGGGCTCCCGGCCCCGGGGTGACCGACATCAGCACATCCGACCGGATGGCGGCACACTCGCTTTGCGAGAAGGCCAAGATCCGGGCAAGATCTGCGCGGTAGGTTCATCAGTCTCCGGACTCAAGCCTTTCACGAGGTGGCGGCCGGAGTGCGTCTGATGTTTGAGAACTCAACAGTGTGTCATAGTCGACGAATTAGTTTGATGCTCGTCTGTTTGTTGGATGGGTTTAGTTTTTTCGGCAATGATTCTGGCGATAGCTAGTAATCGTATTTGTC
>NZ_VIYJ01000008.1 GCF_008087085.1 Nocardioides rubriscoriae
GACAAATACGATTACTAGCTATCGCCAGAATCATTGCCGAAAAAACTAAACCCATCCAACAAACAGACGAGCATCAAACTAATTCGTCGACTATGACACACTGTTGAGTTCTCAAACATCAGACGCATACGCCCTCAAGATCCTTGCGGACCCGATCTGGCGCAACCTCGTAAACATTACCGTTCCGTGTCATCCGCGTCAACTCGAGGAGCTGGGCGGCTGCTGGAGCCGGTGCCGGGCATGCGGACTCCGCTCGATCTTGGGCCTGCCTGGCCCCGAGTGGGAGTCGCTCACCGCGACGACCAGAACGTTAGAGCACGTGATCCGGCGTTCACAAATCGGGGTGGTGCGAGACCGCTCTGGGGTGTCTCCGGTACGCCGAGACCGTGGGGTCGCCGGCCAACCAGAACCGCCAGGGCCGGTCGGGGGCCAGGCGCAGACCGGTACGTGGGCCAGCCATGACGGGCCCCGACGCCTCGCCCTGCTCCAGCCGAACTACTCCCCCGGCGAGCCACGTCCCACCGTCCTCGAGCGTGACGTCGAGCGTGCGGCACAACAGCGCCGGGCCGCGGGCCAGCTGGCGGTCGAGCACCCCGGGGCGTCGCGACCGGGCGACGCCGAGACCGTCGACCACCTCCCCGGCTCGCAACAGCACGGCCGACGCCGTACCGGGCTCACCGACCACGACGTTGGCGCACACGTGCATGCCGTAGCTGAGGTAGCAGTAGAGCCGACCGGGCGGCCCGAACATGACGTCGGTACGGGGGGTGCGTCCCCGGTAGGCGTGGGAACCGGGGTCGTCCGCGCCGGCGTAGGCCTCGACCTCGGTGATGCGCACGGCGACGTCGCCCTTGCGCAGGACGTAGCCGAGGAGGCGCGGGGCGACCTCCTCGGCGGGGCCGACGAGGTCAGACCAGTCGGTCACGGAACTGCGCCACCGCGGCTCGCACCTCGGTGAGCTGCTCGTGCACCCTCGCCGGGGCGGTCCCCCCACGCCCGTCACGGGCAGCGACGGATCCCTCTACCGTGAGCACTGCTCGCACCTCCGGTCGCAGGTGCGGGGAGATCTCGGCGTACTGCTCGTCGGTCAGCTCGTCGAGCTCGACACCCAACTCCTCACACCGTTGCACGCACGCACCGGCGACCTCGTGGGCCACGCGGAACGGCACTCCCTCGCGCACCAGCCACTCGGCGACGTCGGTCGCGAGCGAGAAGCCCTGGGGTGCGAGCTCGGCCATCCGGTCGGTGTCGAAGGCCAGGGTCGCGACCATCCCGCTGAACGCCGGCAGCAGGACCTCGAGGGTGTCGACGGAGTCGAAGACCGGCTCCTTGTCCTCCTGGAGGTCGCGGTTGTAGGCCAGCGGCAGAGCCTTGAGCGTCGCCAGCAGGCCGGTCAGGTTGCCGACCAGGCGCCCTGCCTTGCCCCGCGCGAGCTCGGCGATGTCGGGGTTCTTCTTCTGCGGCATGATGCTCGACCCCGTCGACCACGAGTCGTGCAACCGGACGAAGCCGAACTCGCGCGTCGACCAGAGGATGACCTCCTCGGCCAGGCGGCTGACGTCGATCCCGACCTGGGCGCACACGAAGGCGAACTCGGCGACGAAGTCGCGCGCCGACGTGCCGTCGATGGAGTTGGCCGACGACCCGGTGAAGCCGAGCTCGGCGGCCACGAGCGTGGGGTCGAGACCCAGGGTCTGACCGGCCAGGGCACCGGCACCGTACGGCGAGTCGCCCGCGACCCGACGGTCCCAGTCGAGGAACCGGTCGACGTCGCGCAGCAACGGCTGCGCGTGGGCGAGCAGGTGGTGGGCGAGCAGGACGGGCTGCGCGTGCTGCAGGTGCGTACGACCGGGCATCACCGCGTCGCCGTGTGCCTCGGCCTGGGCGACGAGGGCGTCGACGAGGTCGAGCACGCCGCGGGCGACCGGGCGCACGTGGTCGCGCAGGTACATCCGGAACAGGGTGGCGATCTGGTCGTTGCGGCTGCGCCCGGCGCGGAGCCGGCCGCCGACGTCGGCACCGACCTCGTCGAGCAGCAGCCGCTCGAGCGCACCGTGCACGTCCTCGTCGGCCGGGCTGGGGACCAGCTCGCCCGAGCGGAACCGGTCGGCGAGGACGTCGAGCCCCCGGTGGATCTCGGCCTCGTCGCCGGGGGTGAGGTAGCCCGCCGCCCCGAGCGCCTTGGCGTGCGCGTGGGAGCCGGCGATGTCGTAGAGCGCCAACCGCCAGTCGAAGTGGGTGGAGCGCGACAGCGCCTCGAGCTCGGGCGACGGACCACCGGCGAAGCGGCCGCCCCACAGCTTGCCCTCGTTGGTCGTGCTCACTGGTCTCCTCCTGGGTGGGCCGCGGACACCGCGTCCCTCATGATCTCGGGCAGGCTCGAGGGCCGGAACGCCGGTTGGTCGCGCAGGGCGTCGGGGGTCCACCAGCCCCACCCGAGGACGTTGCCGACCTCCTCGGGCTCGAGGCGGTCGAAGCTCACCTCGACGTCACGGCCCAGGGGCAGCGCGTAGTAGGTCGAGTCGCCGACGTAGTGGACGCCGGCCCACGAGAACGGGTCGACCAGCCGGTGGACCGGGCCGACCAGCCGGTCGGGGGCGACCACGATCCCGGTCTCCTCGAGCAGCTCGCGGACCGCCGCGTGCGCCGGTGGCTCCCCCGGCTCGACAGCACCGCCGACGCTGCCCCAGTAGCGCTCCCCCGGTCGCGCCGGGTCCTGCTCCTCGAGAAGCAGCACGGCCCCGTCGGGACTCACCGGCAGCACCCGGGCGGTGACCCGGACGCGGGCGTCACGGACGGCTGCCACGGCGCGCGCGGCCAGGTGTGGCAGGTGGGGGGTGCGCATCCGTGGGTGGTCGACCAGGTCCGCCGGAGCGATCCACACGTGGCCGAGGATGAAGTCGAGCTCCTCGGGTGTGTGCCCTGCGAAGTCGACCACGGCCTCGTCGACCGCAGCGGCGAAGACCGTGGCGTGCATCGTGTGGGCGACCCCGTGGCGGTCGGTCCAGCTGATCGGTCCGTCGTGCAGCGGACCCCGCAGCTCGTCGGTCGTGATCTCGATGCCGGTCTCCTCGGCGAGCTCACGCACGGCTGCGTCCCTCACCTCCTCACCGGACTCGATCCGGCCGCCCGGGGTCAGCAGCCCGCGATGGCCGTCGGCGGCCCTGACCTCGAGCAGCAGCACCCGGTCGTCGCGGTCGACGACGAGCACCCGTGCGGAGGCACCTGCTGTCTGCGCCATCAGTCGGTGCCGAACTCCATCGCCGCCGCGTCGAGGGCCTCATCGCTGATGTCGCCCTCGGCGCCGGGGTTGCGCGAGATGCGCTCGGAGCCGCCCTGCTCGATCTCGCCGAAGAGCGTGCCGTTCTCGACGAGGACCTGACCCTGCTCGAGCGGCTGGTCGGCGTAGAGCTCGAGCTTGGCGCGGGAGTCGGCGATGTCGAGGTTGCGCATGGTGAGCTGGCCGATGCGGTCGAGGGGACCGAAGGCGGCGTTGTCGGTGCGCTCCATCGACAGCTTGTCGGGGTGGTAGGAGAACGCGGGACCGTCGGTGCGCAGGACGGTGTAGTCCTCGCCACGACGCAGCCGGAGCGTCACCTCGCCGGTGACCAGCGAAGCGATCCACCGCTGGATCGACTCCCGCAGCATCAGCGCCTGCGGGTCGAGCCACCGGCCCTCGTACAGCAGGCGCCCGAGGCGACGGCCGTCGGCGTGGTAGAGCGCGATGGTGTCCTCGTTGTGGATGGCGTTGAGCAGGCGCTCGTAGGCGATCCAGAGCAGGGCCATGCCGGGCGCCTCGTAGATGCCGCGGGACTTGGCCTCGATGATGCGGTTCTCGATCTGGTCGGACATGCCCAGCCCGTGGCGACCACCGATCGTGTTGGCCTGGTGGACCAGCTCGACGGCGCCCTCGGCGCCCTCGAAGACCTTGCCGTCGATGGCGACCGGCCGTCCGCGCTCGAAGCGGATCGTGACGTCCTCGGTGTCGATGGCCACCGACGGGTCCCAGAACTTCACGCCCATGATCGGCTCGACGGTCTCGAGGGAGACGTCGAGGTGCTCGAGGGTCTTGGCCTCGTGGGTGGCGCCCCAGATGTTGGCGTCGGTCGAGTAGGCCTTCTCCTGGCTGTCGCGGTAGGGCAGGCCGCGCTCGGTGAGCCACTGGCTCATCTCGGTGCGACCCCCGAGCTCGTGGACGAAGTCGGCGTCGAGCCAGGGCTTGTAGATGCGCAGCTCGGGGTTGGCGAGCAGGCCGTAGCGGTAGAACCGCTCGATGTCGTTGCCCTTGAAGGTCGAGCCGTCGCCCCAGATGTCGACGCCGTCCTCATGCATCGCGCGCACCAGCAGCGTGCCGGTGACCGCGCGGCCCAGGGGCGTGGTGTTGAAGTAGGTGCGGCCGCCGGAGCGGATGTGGAAGGCGCCGCACGCCATCGCGGCCAGCCCCTCCTCGACCAGCTGGGGCTTGATGTCGACGTGGCGGGCCAGCTCGGCGCCGTACTCGAGGGCGCGGTCGGGCACCGAGGCGATGTCGGGCTCGTCGTACTGGCCGATGTCGGCGGTGTAGGTGCACGGGACGGCGCCCTTGGCACGCATCCACGCGACGGCGACCGACGTGTCGAGGCCGCCGGAGAAGGCGATGCCGACGCGCTCGCCGACGGGGAGGGACGTGAGGACCTTGGACATCAGGCTTCCTTGCGTTCGGGGTGGGGTGGGAGGTGGGGATCGGGGTCGTGGACGGGGCCGGCGAGGCCCAGGAAGCGCCGGGCGAGGGCCTCTCCCCCGGCCGGGTCACGGCCGATGACCAGGACGGTGTCGTCGCCGGCGATGGTGCCCAGGATGTCGGGCAGCTCGGCCCTGTCGAAGGCCGAGGCGAGGTACTGGGCGCCGCCGGGAGGCGTGCGTAGGACGACGAGGTTGGCGCTGGCCTCGGCGCTGACGAGCAGCTCGCCGCACAGGCGGCTGAGGCGCTGGACGGCTGCGGCGGTCTCGCCCGACTGCAGGCGACGGTCACCGCCCTCGCCGGGGACGGCGTAGACGAGAGCACCGCTCGCGGAACGGACCTTGAGCGCGTCGAGCTCGACGAGGTCGCGCGACAGCGTGGCCTGGGTGACGCGCACGCCCTCACCGGCCAGCAGCTCGGCGAGCTGGGTCTGCGAGTGGACCGAGTGGTGCGTGACGAGCTCGATGATGCGCTGGTGGCGCGCGCTCTTGGTCACCGGGACGCGGGTCCCGTTGGTCGCGCCGGTCGCGCCGGTCGCGCCGGTCGCGTTGGCGCCGGTCACGCCGACTCCTCGAGGAGGAAGGCCAGGACCGCCTTCTGCGCGTGGCGGCGGTTCTCGGCCTCGTCCCACACGACGCTCTGCGGGCCGTCGAGGACCTCGGCGGCGATCTCCTTGCCGCGGTAGGCCGGCAGGCAGTGCAGGACGATCGCGTCGGGCGCGGCCAGCGCCAGCAGCCCCGGGGTCAGCGCGTAGGGGGCGAACACCTCGACCCGTGAGTCGACCTCGGCCTCCTTGCCCATCGAGATCCAGGTGTCGGTGACGACCACGTCGGCGCCGGCCACGGCTGCTTCCGCGTCGTCGTACGCCGTGGCGGAGCCACCGGTCGCCGCGGCGATCTCGTCGGCGCGGGCGAACGTCGCCTCCGACGGCAGGTAGCCCGCAGGGGCCGCCACCCGGACGTGCATGCCGGCCGTCGTACCGGCCAGGAGCCAGGAGTTGCCCATGTTGCAGGCCCCGTCGCCGACGAAGGCCACCGTCAGCCCGGGCAGCGTGCCCTTGTGCTCTCGGACCGTGAGCAGGTCGGCGACGAGCTGGCAGGGGTGGAAGTCGTCGCTCAGCGCGTTGACGACCGGGACCCCGGCGTGGGCGGCCATCGTGTCGAGGTCGGCCTGCGCGAAGGTGCGCCACACGACGACCGCGACCTGCCGGGCCAGCACCCGGGCGACGTCGGCGACCGACTCGCGCACGCCGATGCCGGCCAGGCGACCCTCGACGAGCATCGGGTTGCCGCCGAGCTCGGCGATGCCGGCGCCGAAGGAGACCTGGGTGCGCAGGGTGGGCTTGTCGAAGATCATCGCGACCGACTGCGGCCCTTCCAGCGGCCGCCGGGAGTACGGCGAGCCCTTGAGCTCGGCGGCAAGGTCGAGAAGCCGGGACTGCTCGGCGGGGGTGAGATCGTCGTCGCGCAGGAAGTGCCGGACGGTCACGGCTGCTCCCCCATCGCCTCGTCAAGGATCGCCGGCCAGGCCGCGAGGAAGGCGTCGACGTCGTCGGTCGTCAGCACCAGCGGGGGCGCGAGCCGGATGCGTGCGGGCGTGGGGTTGTTGACGATGAACCCGGCGCGCAGCGCGGCGGCGGCGACCTCGGCCGAGGCGTCGGTGGACAGGTCGAGCCCGACGAGCAGGCCCTCACCACGCACCTCGGTGACCCGCGGGTCGGCCAGCAGCCCGTCGCGCAGCTTGTGCCCCAGCACGGTCACGTGCTCGAGGAGGCCCTCGGCCTCGATCGTGTCGATCACCGCGAGCGCGGCCGCGCAGGCCACCGGGTTGCCGCCGAAGGTGGAGCCGTGGTTGCCGGGCTGGAGCAGCTCTCCGGCCGCGCCGAGCGCCAGGCACGCCCCGATCGGGAAGCCGCCGGCCAAGCCCTTGGCGACCGTGACGACGTCGGGGGTGACGCCGCTGCGGTGGTGCTCGAACCAACGACCCGTGCGGCCCATGCCCGACTGGATCTCGTCGAGCCACAGCAGCGCACCGTGCGCGGTGGTGATCTCCCGCGCCGCGGCGAGGTAGCCGTCGGGGGCGACGACGACGCCGGCCTCGCCCTGGATCGGCTCGAGGAGCACGGCGGCGGTCTCGTCGGACACGGCGGCGGCGAGCGCCGCGGTGTCGCCGTACGGGACGAACGTGACGTCACCGGGCAGCGGCTCGAAGGGCGCGCGGTAGGCCTCCTTGGAGGTCAGCGCGAGGGCGCCCATGGTGCGGCCGTGGAACCCACCCGCGGCCGCGACGACGTGGGTGCGACCGGTGCGTCGCGTCAGCTTGAACGCGGCCTCGACGGCCTCGGTGCCGGAGTTGGTGAAGAAGACCTTGCCGGCACCGTGGTCGAGCAGCGAGAGCAGCCGCTCGGCCAGGGCGATCTGCGGCTCGGAGGCGAAGAAGTTGGAGATGTGGCCGAGCGTCGAGAGCTGCTCGGTGACGGCCGCGACCAGCGCGGGGTGGGCGTGACCGAGCGCGTTGACCGCGATGCCGCCGAGCAGGTCGACGTACTCCTCGCCGTCGCTGTCCCAGACGTGCGCGCCCTGACCGCGGACCAGCGTCATCTTGGGGGGACCGAAGGTGTTCATCAACGAGGCGGCGTACCGCTCCTGGTAGGTGTCACTCACCGGCGTCCCTCGCCTTCCGGGTCTTGGTCTCCACGCCGGGCAGGACCTGGGTGCCGACGCCCTCCTTGGTGAAGAGCTCGAGCAGGACCGCGTGCGGCTCGCGGCCGTCGACGACGGTCGCGCGGGGCACGCCGCCCTGCACGGCCTGCAGGCAGGCCTTCATCTTGGGGACCATGCCACTGGCGAGGTCGGGGAGGATCTCCGCGAGCGACTCGGGGCTGATCTCGCCGATGACGTCCTCGGAGCTCGGCCAGTCGAGGAAGAGTCCTTCGACGTCGGTGAGCACCAGCAGCTTCTCGGCGCCGAGGGCGAGGGCCAGCGAGGCCGCCGCTGAGTCGGCGTTGACGTTGTGGACCAGGCCGTCTGCGTCGGGCGCGACGCTGGAGACCACCGGGATGCGGCCGGCCTCGATGATGTCGAGCACAGCCTCGGGACGCACGCTCGTGACCTCGCCGACCAGACCGAGGTCGACCTCCTCGCCGTCGACGACGGTGTTGGTCTGGGTCGCGGTGAAGAGCTGGGCGTCCTCGCCGGACAGGCCGACGGCCAGGGGGCCGTGCTCGTTGATCAGCCCCACGAGCTCGCGCTGGACCTTGCCGACGAGCACCATCCGGACGACGTCCATCGCCTCGGGCGTGGTCACGCGCAGGCCGCCGCGGAACTCGGACTCGATGCCGAGCTGGTCGAGCATCGCCGAGATCTGGGGTCCGCCCCCGTGGACGACGACCGGCTTGAAGCCGGCCAGGCGCAGGAACACGATGTCCTCGGCGAACGCGCGCTTGAGGACGTCGTCGGTCATGGCGTTGCCGCCGTACTTCACCACGACGATCTTGCCGTGGTACTGCTTCAGCCACGGCAGGGCGGCCGCGAGGGTGCGGGCCTTGGCCTGGTCGGGCTTGGCCTGGTCGGTGCTGTCCTGGCTCATGCGGTGTCTCCTCCGAGGGACGTGCTCACGAGGCTGCTCACGAGGCTGCTCACGAGGAGTACGCGCTGTTCTCGTGGACGTAGGCGTGGGTGAGGTCGTTGGTCCAGACCGTCGCACGGTCCGAGCCCGACTTGAGGTCGATGGTCACGGTGACCTCGCGGGGGCCCAGATCGACCAGCGCGGGGTCGGCGTCGGGCGTGGAGCGCCGACAGACCCAGACGCCGTTGATCGCGACGTCGAGGTCGGCGGGGTCGAAGGCGGCCGAGGTGGTGCCGATGGAGGCGAGCACGCGGCCCCAGTTGGGGTCCTTGCCGAAGACGGCGGCCTTGAAGAGGTTGCTGCGGGCCACCGAGCGCCCGACCTCGACGGCGTCGTCCTCGCTGGCGGCGTTGAGGGTCGTGATCGCGATGTCGTGGTCGGCACCCTCGGCGTCGCGCAGCAGCTGCATGGCCAGGTCGGTGCACAGCTGGGTCAGGGCGTCGGTGAAGTCGGGCAGCGACGGGGTGATGCCGCTGGCGCCACTGGCCATCACCGTGACGGTGTCGTTGGTCGACATGCAGCCGTCGGAGTCGAGCCGGTCGAAGCTGACCCGGGTGGCGGCGCGCAGGGCACGGTCGAGGTCGGCGGCCGGTACGACGGCGTCGGTGGTGATGACCACCAGCATGGTCGCGAGCGCCGGTGCCAGCATCCCGGCGCCCTTGGCCATGCCACCGATGGTCCAGCCGGCGCCCTCGACGACGGCCTGCTTGCTCACCGAGTCGGTGGTCATGATCGCGTGGGCGGCGGCGTCACCACCGTCGGGTGACAGGGCCGCGTGGGCGGCGTCGACCCCGGCCAGCACCTTCTCGCGGGGGTTGGCCAGCCCGATCAGGCCGGTCGAGCAGACCACGACGTCGATCGCGCCGATGCCGAGGTGGTCGGCCACGCGCTCGGCGACGGCGTGGGTGGTCTGGAAGCCCTCCGGCCCGGTGTAGCAGTTGGCGCCGCCGGAGTTGAGGACGATGGCCCGCACGACGCCGTCCTTGACGGCCTCCTTGCTCCACAGCACCGGGTTGGCCTGGCAGCGGTTGGCGGTGAAGACCGAGGCGGAGTCGTAGGTCGGGCCCTGGTTGACCACCAGGGCGAGGTCGGCGGCGCCGGTGGACTTCAGCCCGGCGGCGACGCCGGCGGCAACGAAGCCGGCGGGGGTGGTGATGCTCATGGTGGTGGTGCTCCTGGGTGGGTGGGTCAGGCGACGGGGGCGGGCTCGACGGCGTGGCCGCGTCGTCGCCAGGCCTCGGTCGCGCGCTCGACCTCGGTGGCCGGCACGAGCACCCAGACGTTGGTGAAGGTGGTGAGCACGTGGATGGACACGCCGTCCTCGGCGAGCGGGGTGAGCAGGTCGACCAGGACGCCTGCCGTGCCCGAGGTGGCCGGGTCGGCGAGCGTGAAGCCGGTGAGCCCGCGGTCGCCGGGCACCTTGGTCGGCACGGACCGGCCGGCGCAGACCAGCGAGGTCTCGGTCGACGAGGCCGTGATGGAGAACAGCGACGACGACTCGGCCCACTCGGGCACGTCGGCGCCGGCGGCGAGCTTGAGCACGGCGAGCTTCTCGGGGAACTGGTGGATGGTGCTCATGGGGCGAGTCCTACCGTCGAGAGGCCCAGGGACTCGTCGAGACCCAGGGCGAGGTTGAGGCACTGCACGGCGGCGCCGGCGGTGCCCTTGGCGAGGTTGTCGACGGCGCCGACGGCGACGAGCCGCCGTGCGACGGGGTCGACGGTGACCTGCACGTGCACGGCGTTGGAGCCGAGGACGGACTGGGTCTGGGGCCACTGCCCGGGGGGCAGGACGTGGATGAAGGGCTCGTCGGCGTAGGCCTTGGTGTAGGCCGCGTAGGCGTCCTCGGCGCTGACGCCGTCGCGCACCGGTGCGCTGCAGGTCGCGAGGATGCCGCGCGCCATCGGGACGAGCAGCGGCGTGAAGCTGACCGACAGCGCGCCGGCGTCGGCGGCCAGCGGGCCGAGGTTCTGGGTGATCTCGGGCGTGTGCCGGTGGACGCCGCCGACCCCGTAGGCACTTGCGTTGCCCATCGTCTCGCTGCCGAGCAGGTGCGGCTTGGCCGCCTTGCCGGCGCCGCTGGTGCCGGAGGCGGCGACGACGACGACGTCGGGCTCGACGAGCCCGGCGGCCAGGGCCGGGGCCAGGGTCAGGGTGCTGACCGTCGGGTAGCAGCCGGGGACAGCGACCCGCCGCGCGCCGCGCAGCAGGTCGCGCTGGCGGGAGCCGTCGGGGTGGATCAGCTCGGGGAGGCCGTAGGGCCACGTACCGGCGTGCTCGCCGCCGTAGAAGCCCTCCCACGCGGTCGGGTCGGCCAGCCGGAAGTCGGCGCCGCAGTCGATGACCACCACGTCGTCGCCCAGCTCGCGGGCCAGCGCACCGGACTGCCCGTGGGGCAGGGCCAGGATGACGACGTCGTGCCCGCTCAGCGTGGCGACGTCGGTCGGCTCGAGCACGCGGTCGGCCAGCGGGACCAGGTGGGGCTGCAGGGAGCCGAGGGTCTCGCCCGCGTTGGAGCCCGCGGTCAGCGCCCCGATCTCGACCCCGGGGTGGCCGAGCAGCAGGCGCAGGGCCTCACCGCCGGCGTACCCGCTGGCGCCGGCGACGGCGACCCGTGGTCGGGGGTGGGCACGGGGCGGTGACGTCGTCGTCATGTGCATGACCATACAGAAGACAGCATGGTCATGCACAACCGGGTCGGGCCGCGTCCTTATCCGGACGACGACTGTCCGGGTCAGGCCCTAGCGTGCCGAGCATGCTCCTCGACACCCGGCTGCCTGCGCAGGCCTACCTCGACCACATCCGTCGCGAGTCCGCCCGGTTCGGTGCCGTGCTCGCCGCCTGCGATCCCGCGGCCCGCGTGCCGGCCTGCCCCGACTGGGACGCCGCCGACCTGCTGTGGCACCTGGCGGGGGTGCAGTGGTTCTGGAGCCGGACGATGGCGCAGCGACCCGACGGTCCACCCGACGAGGCCGCACGACCTCCGCGCGCCGACTCCTACGCCGGGCTGCTCGACCAGTACGCCGAGCTGTCGGCCGGCCTCGTCGACGTGCTGACCGGCCTCGACCCGGCCGAGCCCGCCTGGTCGTGGGCCGACCACGTGCCGGGCGGGCAGACCGTCGGGTTCACCCTGCGACGCCAGGCCCACGAGGCGCTGATCCACCGCCTCGACGCCGAGCAGACCGCCGGTCCCGACCTGGTGACCCCGCTCGACCCGGCCCTGGCCGCCGACGGCGTCGCCGAGCTCCTCGAGGTGATGTACGGCGGGCAGGCACCCGTGTGGGGCCGCATCGAGCCGGGGCCGCACCGCGTGCGGATCGACCTGACCGACGTCGGCGGCTCGATCTGGGTGCGGCCCAGCACCTTCTTCGGCACCCATCCCGGGTCTGGCAAGAACTACGACGGCCCGCACGTGGTGGTCGTCGACGACCCCGGCACCGAGCCCGCGGCCGCGGTCGCCGGCGCGGCCGCCGACCTCGACGCCACCTGGTGGAAGCGACGCGGCGCCGACGGCATCGAGGTCACCGGCGACCCGGCGGCGTACGACGCGCTGCTGGCCGCGCTCAGCCCGCCGCTGGACTGAGCGCACGAGTGGCAGACCGCCGGTCAGCGTTGGACGGCGCCGCACCGCTCCCGTGCGGCGGCGACGGCCGCGTCCCGGGCGGCTGAGGTGTCCTCCTCGGTGAGGGTGCGGTCGGAGGCGCGAAAACGCAGCGCGAAGGCCAGCGACTTGCGGCCCTCGCCGACCTGCTCGCCGGTGTAGACGTCGAAGAGCCGGATCGACTCGAGCAGGTCACCGGCGCCGGCGCGCAGGGCGGTCTCGACCTCGGCGACGCTCACCGAGGTGTCGACGAGCAGGGCGACGTCCTCCTTGGCCAGCGGGTACGACGAGAAGTCGGGGCCGGCGACGGCGTCGGGCACCGCAGCCAGCAGGGCGTCGAGGTCGAGCTCGAGCGCGGCGCTGCGCGGCGGCAGGCCGGTGGCCCGGCAGGCGTTGGGGTGGAGCTCACCGGCGTGGCCGAGGGACGACCCACCGACCAGCAGCTCGGCGCAACGACCGGGGTGCCAGGGGGCGAGCGCCGCCGCCCGGACCTCGAGGTCGACACCGAGCTCGGTGGCCAGGCGACGGGCCACGCCGACGGCGTCGGACCACGCGGTGTCACGACCGGCGCCCCACCACCCGGCCCGCTCGCGCTCGCCGGCGAGGACGACGGCGAGGTGGAGCGGCTGGCGCGGGAGGGTGTCGAGGAGCGCGGCGAGGTCGTCGGCCGACGGTCGCGTCTCGACGCCGAAGATCGGCGCCGGTCCCCGGTCGACCGGGAACGCGACGGTGCCGGTCTCGAACAGCGCCACCCCGGGCGCACCGCGGCCGAGGTTGCGGCTCGCCGCCTTGACCAGGCCGGGGAGCAGGGTGGTGGTGTAGCCGGGCTCCTCGGACGAGAGCGGGTTGGCCAGCCGCACGGTGTGGCGGCGGGGGTCGTCGGCGGGCACCCCGAGCTGGTCGAGCGCGGCCTCGCCGACGAACGGGAAGCTGATCACCTCGACGCACCCGGCGCCGGCGAGCGTGCGGCCGACGCGGCGGCGCAGCTGCTGGCTGCGGGTGAGCCCGCGCCCGGCACCGGGGGTGGGCAGCACCGACGGCACCTGGTCGTAGCCGACGATGCGCGCGACCTCCTCGACCAGGTCGTAGGGGTCGTTGAGGTCGGGGCGCCACGGCGGCGGCGTCGCGGCGAGCGTGTCGCCGGCGGTGCTGACGGCGCAGCCGACGGCCTCGAGGTGGGCCACCGTGGTCTCGTCGGGCACGGGCATCCCGCTGATGCGCGCGGGCAGGTCGACGGCCATCTCGATCGGGCGCGGCTGCGGCGCCGAGCCCGCGACGGTGACACCCGGGACGGCGACCCCGCCGCCGTGGGTGACGAGCAGCTCGACGACCCGGTCGGCCGCGGCCTCGCAGACGGTCGGGTCGACGCCGCGCTCGTTGCGCTTGCCGGCCTCGGAGCCGATCTTGTGGCGCTTGCCGGTGCGGAACATCGACGTGGCGTCCCAGTGGGCCGACTCGACGAGCACCCGGGTGGTGGTGCCGGAGATCTCGGTCGGCTCACCGCCCATGACGCCGCCGAGGCCGATGATGCCGGAGTCATCGGTGACGACGAGGTCCTCCGGCGACAGCGCCCGGTCGGTGCCGTCGAGGGTGGTCAGCCGCTCGCCCGCACGTGCCCGGCGTACGCCGATCGGGCCGGTGAGCTTGTCGGCGTCGTAGGCGTGGATCGGGCGACCGATCTCGAGCATCACGTAGTTGGTGACGTCGACGGCCAGCGAGATGGGGCGCATCCCGGCCTGCACGAGGCGGCGCGCCATCCAGTCGGGCGTGGGGGCCGACGGGTCGAAGCCCTCGACGAGCCGGGCGACGAACAGCGGGCAGCCCTCGGGGTCGTCGATCACCACCGGGTAGCCATCAGCGTCGGCGGGCGGGGTCGCGCGGGCGGCCGGGTCGGTGAAGGTGGCCCCCTCCTCGCGGTAGGCGAGTGCCGCCTCACGGGCGACCCCACGCAGGCTGAGGGCGTAGGCGCGGTCGGGGTTGATCTCGAACTCGATGACGTCGTCGTGGAGGCCGAGGACCTCGAAGGCGTCGTCGCCGGGCCGGCCGGCGTCGGGCGGCAGCACGATGATGCCCTCGCCGTCGGCGGACAGGCCGAGCTCGGCGGCCGAGCAGATCATCCCGGCCGAGACGTGGCCGTAGGTCTTGCGGGCGCTGATCGCGAACCCACCGGGCAGCACGGCGCCCGGGAGCACCACCACGACCAGGTCGCCGGCGTCGAAGTTGTGGGCGCCGCAGACGATGCCCTGGGGCTCACCGGTGCCGTTGGCGTCACCGACGTCGACGGTGCACCAGTTGATGGTCTTGCCGTTCTTCTGCGGCTCGGGCTCGCGGGTCAGCACGCGGCCGACGACGAGCGGGCCGGTGATCTGGTCGCCGGGGCTCTCGATCGCCTCGAGCTTGAGGCCCAGGGCGGTGAGCCGGGCCGCGAGCTGCTCGGTGGTGACGTCGCCGGGCAGGGCGACGTAGTCCTTGATCCAGGAGACGGGGGCCTTCATCAGAGATCCGATCCGAAAGCGGTGGTGAAGCGGACGTCGCCCTCGAAGAGGTCGCGCAGGTCGGCGATCGAGTGGCGGAACATCAGGGTGCGGTCGATGCCCATGCCGAAGGCGAACCCGCTGTAGCGGTCGCTGTCGACCCCGCAGGCGCGCAGCACCCTGGGGTTGACGACGCCGCAGCCGCCCCACTCGATCCAGCCCTCGCCGCGGCAGGTGCGGCAGGTGACGCCGTCGATCTCCTGCGCCCCGCGGCACACGAAGCAGACGAGGTCGACCTCGGCCGACGGCTCGGTGAAGGGGAAGTAGGACGGCCGGAAGCGTGTGGTGATGCCCTCGCCGAACATCGCGGTCGCGAAGTGGTCGAGGGTGCCCTTGAGGTGGGCCATCGAGATGCCCTCGTCGATCGCCAGGCCCTCGACCTGGTGGAAGACCGGGCTGTGGGTGGCGTCGTACTCGTCGGTGCGGAAGACGCGACCGGGGCACACGACGTAGATCGGGGGCGTGCGGGTCAGCATGGTGCGGGCCTGGACCGGCGAGGTGTGGGTGCGCAGCACCATCGCGTCGTCGGCGGGGTCGGTCCAGAAGGTGTCCTGCATCGTGCGGGCCGGGTGGTCGGGCCCCAGGTTGAGCGCGTCGAAGTTGAGCCACTCGGCCTCGATGACCGGGCCCTCGGCGACCTCCCAGCCCATGGCGACGAAGATGTCGGCGATCAGCTCGGAGCCGGTGGTCAGCGGGTGACGGGCGCCGGCCGGCACCCGGTCGGTGGGCAGGGTGACGTCGACGGTCTCCTCGACGAGCATCCGCTCCTCGTGCTCGGCCTCGAGCACGGCCTGCCGCTCCGCCAGCGCCTTCGACACCGCTCCCCTGGCCTGGCCGACGCGCTGGCCGGCCTCCTTGCGGGCCTGCGGCGGCAGCGCGCCGATCTCGCGGTTGGCCAGCGCCAGCGGCGACCGGTCACCGGTGTGGTCGATGCGCACCTGCTTGAGCGCCTCGAGGTCGGCTGCGTCGGCGATGGCGGCGAGCGCGGCATCGCGGGCGGCGTCGACCTCGTCGGGCTTCAAGGTGGAGACCTCCACAGGGTCGTAGTCGGTGTTGGGGCCGGACATGGTGGTGAGTCTAGGAACGCGCGTCGGTGCGCTGCGACCCGGTTGCCCCCGACGCACGGCGGCCGGTCAGGCCAACGCGTCGTACCAGCCCCGCAGCAAGGCCGTGTAGTCGCTGCTCGGCGCGCCGGCGACGCCGGGACGGGCACCGCTACCCACGCTCGGGTAGTGACCGCAACCGGGCAGCAGGTGCGCGCTGACGTCCGCGGGGGCGACCTCCCAGATGGCGACGCTGGGGGCGACCGGCACGCACTCCTCGTCCTCGCCGTGGAGCAGCAGGGTGGGGCACCGCACCTCGGCCACGGCGGCACGCGGATCGTGGTCGAGGTCGTCCCACCGCAGGTCGGCCGGCGGCAGCTCGGTCGGCAGGTAGGCGTGCTCGAACCACGGTTGCCCGACCGCGTGAGCCAGGAGCGCGGCGGCACGGTCGCGGTCGCCGCGACCGCGCAGCACGTCCTCCATCGCCAGGCGCAGCTCGCGGAGCAGTCCGCGGGCCACCTCGTCGTAGCCCGCGCGACGCAGCAGCTCGTCGGTGAAGTAGCGCATCTGCTCGGCCGGGCTCACCCCCGAGCAACCGACGAGAGCCAGGTGAGCCACGTCCGGTCGATCCGGCGCCGCAGCCGCGAGGCATGCCGCCCAGGCGCCCTGGCTGAATGCGAACAGCCCGACGGGCGCGCCGACCAGCTTCTCGAGCACCGTGAGCGCGACCCGCGCGTCGGTCGCCTGCACGTCGAGAGGCACGTCGCCGCCGTCGGGCCCCGGATCACGCCGGTCGAAGGTCAGCACCGCGTAGCCGACCTGGGTGAGCGTCGCGGCGAGGTGGTCGAACAGCGGCTGTCGCCGCGACGGGTCCGCGGCGCCGTGCAGCGCCACCACCCCGCCGCGCACGCTCCCGCTGTCCGGCTCGCGCAGCAGCCCGTCGCCGGAGAGCCCGGGCAGGGCGACCTCGCGTTCCCGCATCGACGAGTCCTACCACGGTCTCGCGGCTCGGTCGGGACGAGCGCGGCGGGCACCTGGCCGACTTACGGCGACGTACGGTGAGCCGATGCGCCTCCCGACCCAGCTGCTGCGCTTCGCCTGGCTCGAGGCGCAGTCGTGCGCCTTCGCGGTCGCCTTGTTCGTCGGGCTGCTGGTCGCCTACGTCGTCCCGCTGCCGCTGGCCCGCTACGACGCGCTGCTGGTGTGGTGCGTCGTCGTGACGGTGGCGTTCTGGGCGCTCGGGCTGGAGACCTGGCGGGAGGTGCTGGTCGTCGTGGCCTTCCACCTGCTCGGGCTGGGGCTCGAGGTCTTCAAGGTGCACGTGGGCTCGTGGTCCTACCCCGAGGACGCCGCGACCAAGGTGTGGGGCGTCCCGCTCTTCTCGGGTTTCATGTACGCCGCGGTGGGCTCCTACGTCTGCCAGGCGTGGCGTCGCCTGTCGTTGCGGGTGAGCGGGTTCGACGCCGCGCCGATGACGGTGGTGGCGGTCCTGGTCTACGCCAACTTCTTCACCCACCACTGGGTGCTCGACCTGCGCGTGCCGCTCGCGGCGGTCGGGCTGGTCGTGCTGCGGCGCACGTGGGTGCACTTCACCGTGGGTGACGCCCGTTACCGGATGCCCCTCGCACTTGCGTTCGCGCTGATCGGGCTCCACCTGTGGGTCGCGGAGAACGCCGCGACGTACCTCGGGGCGTGGAAGTACCCCGGTCAGCTTGAGGTGTGGGAGGCCGTGCACACGTCGAAGATCGGGTCGTGGGCGCTGCTGGTCACGATGAGCTTCGTGCTCGTCGCCGCCGTCAAGCGCTGGGAGGGCGTGCTGTACGCCGTGCCCTCCGCCGCCGTGGCGGACGAGGTATGGCCGGACCCGCCGCCGGCCCGCCCGCGTCGTCACGCGTAGCCGGGCCGGTCGTCACCCGCGCTCGCCGAACAGGTCGTCGGGCACGCCCGGCCAGGTGCACGACAGCACCGCTCCCCCGTCGGGACCGTTGTCGACCGAGACCGTCCCGCCGTGGGCCCGGACCAGCCCGTTGACGATGTAGAGCCCCAACCCGGAACCCCCGGTCGTGCCGCCGGTCCAGAACTTGGTGAAGACCCGGCGGCGCAGCTCGGGCGGGATGCCGGCGCCCTCGTCGCTCACCGTGAGACGGACGCCGTCGGGAGCGTCGACGTGGGGCTCGCGCTCGACCCGCACGTCGACCAGGCCGTCGCCGTGGCGCACGGCGTTCTCGACCAGGTTGGTCGCGACCTGGGTGAACTTGTCGGGGTCGGCGTGCACCTGCGGGAGGTCGTCGTCGACGCGGAGCGCGATCTCGCGGTGGGTGCCGGCCCCGACCGACGCCACGATCCGCCCGACCAGCACGCCGGCGTCGCTGGGTCGTGGGTAGAGCTGCAGCCGGCCGGTGTCGATGCGCGCCACGTCGAGCAGCTCGGCGATGAGCCGGCTGAGCCGGTCGGAGTCGGCCGCGACGGTGGTGAGCATCAGCTTCTTCTGCTCGTCGTTGAGCTTGTCCCAGCGGTTGAGCAGCGCCTGGACGAAGCCCTTGACCCCCGTCAGCGGCGAGCGCAGCTCGTGGGCGACCGTGGCGACCAGGTCGGAGCGCTCGCGGTCGAGCCGCGCCCGGCCACGACCCGAGCGGATGGTGATCGCGACCCGGGTGACCGGCCCGAGGCGCTGCGCGCGGTGGAGCCGGGCGGTGACGAGCACCTCGGTCCCGTCGGGCAGCAGCCACGACTGCTCGGGCACCGCCGTACGGGTGCGCAGGCCGTCGTACGGCGTGTTGGCGGTGGTCCAGGCCTGGGCGTCCTGGTCCTGCAGCCGCAGCACCTCGGCCAGCGGGCGGCCGACGTCGTCGTGGCCCTCGCGACCCAGCATCCGCGCGGCCAGCGCCGAGACGAGGGTCACCCGGCCGTCGGCACCGGCGACCACGACGCCGTCGGGCAGCGCGTCGGCGAGGTCCTGCGCGGTCGGGTCGGGCACCGGCTCAGACTAGGGCCGCGGGCCCGTCGACCGACTCGACGCGCGGGCCGACTCGTAGAGGCACAGGGCGGCGGCGGTGGCGAGGTTGAGGCTCTCGGCGCGGCCGTGGATCGGGATGCGGACCCGGTGGTCGGCCAGGGCGGCGAGGTCGTCGGGCAGCCCGTGGGCCTCGTTGCCGAACAGCCAGGCGGTCGGCCCGGCCAGCAGGTCGCCGGCGTCGTGGAGCGACACCTCGCCGTCGGCGGCGGTGGCCAGCACGGTGAGGCCGGCGGCCTGCAGGGCGCGGACGACGTGGGCCGGGTCGGGCTCGACGGCGACGGGCAGGTGGAACGCGCTCCCGACGGCGGCGCGCAGCGTCTTGGGGTTGTAGAGGTCGACCGACTGGCCCGCGAGCACGACGGCGTCGGCTCCGGCGGCGTCGGCGGTGCGGACGACGGTGCCAGCGTTGCCGGGGTCACGGACGTCGGCGCAGACCGCGACCAGACGCGGCCGGTCGGCGGGCACCTCGAGCAGGTGGGCCAGCGGCCGGTCGACGAAGCGGCACAGCGCGACGACGCCGGCGGGCGTCACCGAGTCGCTCAGCGAGGCCAGGGCCCGGTCGTCGACCAGGGTGACGGCGACGCCGGCGGGGACCAGCGCCGTACCCGCCGCCGAGGCGAAGACCTCGACGACGCAGCCGGGGACGCCGAGCGCCCCCGCGACGGCCTTGGGGCCGTCGGCAAGGAACAGCCGCCGCTCGGATCGCTCCGAGCGGCGGCTCAACTTGCGGATGTCCTTCAGCCGGGCGTTGCCGGCCGAGAGTGGGACGTTCAGGCCGAGACCTCGGCCTCGCGGGGCGCGTTGACGTCGGTGGGCAGCGCGGCCTTCGCGGTCTCGACGAGGGCGTTGAACGCAGCGACGTCGTTGACGGCGAGCTCGGCGAGGATCTTGCGGTCGACCTCGACACCGGCCAGGTTGAGGCCCTGGATGAAGCGGTTGTAGGTCATGCCCTGCGCACGCGCGGCGGCGTTGATGCGCTGGATCCAGAGGCGACGGAAGTTGCCCTTGTTCTTCTTGCGGTCGTTGTAGCTGTAGACCAGGGAGTGGGTGACCTGCTCCTTGGCCTTGCGGTACAGGCGCGAGCGCTGGCCGCGGTAGCCGGCGGCGCGCTCGAGGGTGACCTTGCGCTTCTTGTGGGCGTTTACTGCGCGCTTCACGCGTGCCATGGGGTGCTCCTAAACGATCTGTGAGGCTGGGAAGGGGGGAGGATCAGATGCCAAGCATCTTCTTGGCACGCTTGACGTCGGCCTTCTCGAGCTCGACCATCCCGGCGTTGCGGCGCTGCTTCTTGCGGCTGCCCGTGGTCGGCTGCGACGCGAACGCAGCACCCGACTTGCGGCCGGCCTGCAGGCGCAGGATCTTGCCGGAGCCGGTCACCTTGAACCGCTTCTTGGCGCCGGAGTGCGACTTGTTCTTGGGCATCGTGTTCTTCTCCTCGGGGTGGTACGACGTGCGGCCCGGTCGGGGCCGCAGCGTGGTCGGGGTCGACCTCGGGTCGGGGTGACCGGTCGGTCAGGCCTCGATCTCGGGATCGAGGTTCTCGGAGCGTCCGCGCTCCTTCTTCTTGGCCACCGGGCCGGCGGCGTGCGCGGCGTCGCGCTCGGCCTGCTCCTCGGCCACGACGGCGGCGCGCTCGGCCTCCTTCTCGGCCTTCTGCACGAGGTGGTCGGCCTTGGCCTCGGCCTTCTTCTTGTGCGGGCCGAGCACCATGATCATGTTGCGGCCGTCCTGCTTGGGCGACGACTCGACGAAGCCCAGCTCGGTGACGTCCTCGGCGAGCTTCTGCAGCAGCCGGAAGCCCAGCTCGGGTCGGTGCTGCTCACGACCACGGAACATGATCGTGATCTTGACCTTGTCGCCGGCCTTGAGGAACCGGACCACGTGACCCTTCTTGGTCTCGTAGTCGTGCGCGTCGATCTTGGGACGAAGCTTCATCTCCTTGATGATCACGTTCGTCTGGTTGCGGCGGGCCTCACGGGCCTTCTGCGCGTTCTCGTACTTGAACTTCCCGTAGTCCATGAGCTTGCACACGGGCGGACGGGCCATCGGAGCGATCTCGACGAGGTCGAGGTCGGCTTCCTGGGCAAGGCGCAGCGCGTCGGCCGTAGGCACGATGCCGACTGTCTCGCCGCTGGGGCCAACGAGCCGGACTTCCGATACGCGGATCCGGTCGTTGATGCGGTACTCGGTGCTGATGTGTCCTCCAGGGGGTCAGACGCTAGGTCGGTCACCCGCGGGAGCGGAGAAAAGCACGAACGGCTCCCGCGTGGTGTGCAAGCGGAAGCCAGTCAGGACCACCTCGCCCTGCGTCGCGTGCACGGGGTGCACGAGATGCGAGGCCGGAGCCTTGGAACCGGACCCGACGACCTGGGGGTGGAGCTGGGTGGAGACGTGGTGCTGGCGGTCGATGCGGGTGGGAGACGATGAAGCCTGGTCTCCGCTTGTAGATCGATGCTCGCACTGGTGTGCTCGCACAGATCGGTCAACGCTGGACTGTAGGCCACGATTCCCCGTCGGGGCCAATCCTGGCCGCGAGCGGGTCCGGCAGCGCGTCAGAGCGAGGCGGGGTCGACCCAGCCGAGGTCGTCGCCGACCCGGACGAGCCGCCACCCCGAGGCCAGGGCGCGCAGGTGGTCGCCCTCGACGACGAGGGACGCCGGCCCGGCCAGGTCGACCAGCAGCGCGTCCGCGCCGTCCTGGACCGCCGCCAGCGCGGCCTGGCGCGCCGGCACCGGGACCGGGCGGGCCTGCGGGTCCCAGGCGCCGAGCGTCTCGATGCCGGTGAAGGCCAGCAGCCCGCGGCGCCCGTCGGGGCCCTGCACGAGCACGGCGGCCATGTCGCTGGTCTTGTCGTGCGCCAGCCCCTGCGCGTCGACCTCGACCTCGCCGGCCACGGCGACGACGGGGACCAGCAACCGAGCGGTCTGCAGCAGCGCGAGCGCGGTCGCGAGCTGCGCCGGGTCGGCGGCGTACGCCGTCAGCGCGGCGGTCAGGGCGGGGTCGGCTGCGCCGTCGTCGTCGGGGAAGGCCGGCGCGAGGAGCTCTCGGTCTGGCACGCGGCCATCGTCGCACCCGCAGCCTCTGCCGCCACGTCCGACCGTCTCGTGTGCCGCATAGTCGTGTGTTTGAGTTGACTTACATGCTTTACCCCCGTAGACATGCTCCCCATGACCACGACCTTCTCGGGATCGTCGGGCCCCGTCGTCGCCGGAGCGCCGCCGGGGGCCTCGCTGCCCGCCAAGCGCCGCGACCCCCGCGACCCCCGCGGCTCACGACGTCCTGCCCGCCGCCACCCCGCCCACCTCCTGCGCCGCTGGGTCTCCCCCATCGCCCTCGTCGGCCTGTGGGAGCTCGCCAGCCGCACGGGGGTGCTCGAGCAGAAGACCCTCGCCGCCCCGTCGACGGTCTTCGCCAAGGCCGTCGACCTGGCCCGGGACGGCACCCTCGGCTCGGCCACGCTGGTCTCGGTGGAGCGGGTCGCACTGGGCTTCGTCATCGGCGCCTCGATCGGGCTCGCGCTCGCGGTCGTCGCCGGCCTGAGCCGTGCGGGCGAGGACGCCATCGACCCGCCCATGCAGATGCTGCGCACGCTGCCGCACTTCGGGCTGATCCCGCTGTTCATCATCTGGATGGGCATCGGCGAGGCACCCAAGCTCGCGCTGATCGCCATGGGCGTGGCGTTCCCGCTCTACCTCAACACGCTGGCCGGCATCCGCGGGGTCGACCGCAAGGCCGTCGAGGCCGCCCGGTCGATGAACCTGACGTGGCCGCAGCGCCTGCGTCACGTGATCCTGCCCGGCGCGCTCCCCCAGACCCTGGTGGGCCTGCGCCAGAGCCTCGGCATCGCCTGGCTCTCGCTGATCGTCGCCGAGACCGTCGGCGCCGACGACGGGCTCGGCTACATGATCAACATCGCTCGCGAGTTCCTGCAGACCGACACGATCGTCGTCGGCCTGGCCGTCTACAGCCTGCTCGGCCTCGCGACCGATGCCGTCGTCCGCTACCTGGAGAAGAGGGCACTCGCATGGCGCGTCTGACCGACCCCACCCCCGACCGCACCCCCGACCGCACCCCCGACCGCACCCCCGACCGCACCCCCGGCCCCCGCACCGCCGACCTGCCGGTGGCCAGCGTCCGCGCCCACAGCCGGGCCTTCGGCCGTCACCAGGTGCTGCGCTCGATCGACCTCGACATCGCCCCGGGCGAGTTCGTGGCGCTGCTGGGCCGCAGCGGCTGCGGCAAGTCGACGCTGCTGCGCAGCCTGGCGCGGCTCGACAAGGTCCCGGCCGGCGAGGTCGAGATCCGCGGCCGCTCGGCCGTCGCCTTCCAGGAGCCGCGGCTGCTGCCGTGGCGCCGGGTCCGCGACAACGTCGCGCTCGCGCTGCTCAACACCTCCGAGCGTGGCGACCGCCTCGCCCGGGCCGAGGCCACGCTGCACGAGGTCGGCCTCGACGACAAGCTCGACGCGTGGCCGCTGGAGCTGTCCGGCGGCCAGGCCCAGCGGGTCTCGCTGGCCCGGGCCCTGGTGAGCAACCCGTCGCTGCTGCTGCTCGACGAGCCGTTCAGCGCCCTCGACGCCCTGACCCGCATCGAGATGCACCAGCTGGTCATCGAGCTCTGGCGACGCCACTCGATGGCGGTGCTGATCGTCACCCACGACGTCGACGAGGCCCTCGCGCTCGCCGACCGGGTCGCCGTGCTCGACCACGGCCGGCTGGCCCACACCTGGACCGTCGGCCCGCGCCGTGACGACCGGGCGCCGTCCAACCCCGAGATCGCGCGCATCCGCACCGAGATCCTCGGCGCGCTCGGTGTCCGACCGACCCCGCCGCGCGCCCAGCACGACACCCAGACCCACACCGACCAAGGAGCAGCATGAGCACCCGCACCCTCCCCCGCCGCCTGGCCCTCGCCGCGGCCACCCTCGTCCTCGGCGCCACCACCCTCACCGGCTGCGGCGGCGGCGACAGCACCGGCAACGAGGACGCCGTCCGCGACGACGGCTCGGTCGACCTGTCGAAGGTCACCCTGGTCGTGGGTGACCAGAAGGGCGGCTCCAAGGCGCTGCTGCAGGCCGCCGGCCAGCTCGACGGCATCGACTACGACATCGAGTGGAAGGAGTTCACCTCCGGCCCGCCCCTGCTCGAGGCCATGAGCGCCGGCTCGATCCACGTCGGCGGGGTCGGCAACACGCCGCCGCTCTTCGCCGCTGCCGGCGGCAAGGAGTTCGAGGTCGTGCAGGCGGCGACGTACGGCGGCCTCGGCGACGCCATCGTCGTGGGGCCCGAGAGCACCGTCACCGACGTCGCCGACCTCAAGGGCAAGACCATCGCGGTCGCCCAGGGCAGCTCGGCCAACTACAACCTGCTCGCGCAGCTCGAGACCGCCGGGATCTCCTACGACGACGTCACCGTCAAGAACCTGCAGCCCGCCGACGCGCTCGCCGCCTTCACCGCCGGCCACGTCGACGCCTGGGCCATCTGGGAGCCCTTCACCTCGCAGGCCGAGCAGGACGCCGGCGCGCGGGTGATCGCCGACGGCACCACCCTGATGAACGGCTACACCTTCCAGGTCGCCTCGCGGGCCGCGCTCGACGACCCCGCCACCACCGCGGCCCTCACCGACTACCTCGGCCGGATCGCCCAGGCCCAGGTCTGGTCGTCGACCCACAAGGAGGAGTGGTCGAAGGCGTGGGCCGAGGAGACCGGGCTGTCCCCCGAGGTCACGCTGGCCGCGGTCAAGAAGCGCGAGATCACCACGGTCCCCGTCGACGACACGCTCATCGCCTCCGAGCAGGAGATGGCCGACGCGTTCTCCGCCGCCGGGCTGATCCCCGGCGACCTCGACGTGACGCCCTACTTCTCCGGCGACTTCAACGACGTCGTCGCCGCGAAGGGCTGAGGGCCGATGACGACGACCCCGTCACCGACCCGGCCACCGCTCGACCTGCACTGGTTCCTGCCGACGTCCGGAGACAGCCGGTCGCTGGTCGGCGCCGGGCAGGGCGTGCCCCGCGAGTGGCAGGGCGGGCTCGGCGACTCGGTCGCCGACGGCTTCCGCGCCCCCACCATCGACTACCTCGCCCACGTGGCCCGCACGGCCGAGCAGCTCGGCTTCACCGGCGTGCTGACCCCCACCGGCACCTGGTGCGAGGACGCCTGGCTGGTGACCGCGGCCCTGCTGCGCGAGACCAGCCGGCTGAAGTACCTGGTCGCCTTCCGACCCGGGGTGATCAACCCCGTGCTCGCGGCGCAGATGGCGGCGGCGTACCAGCGGATCTCCGGCGGCCGGCTGATGCTCAACGTCGTCACCGGCGGCGAGCCCACCGAGCAGGCGCGCTTCGGCGACACCGACCTCAAGGACGTGCGCTACGCCCGCACCGGGGAGTTCCTCGACGTCGTGCGCGGCACCTGGACGCAGGCGCCCTTCGACTACAGCGGGGAGTTCTTCCAGGCCACCGGCGCGATCGTCAGCGGCGGGATCGACCCGGTGCCCGACATCTACTTCGGCGGGTCCTCGGCCCCGGCCGGACGGGTCGCGGCGCGCGGGGCCGACGTCTACCTGACGTGGGGCGAGCCCCCGGCGCAGGTCGCCGAGAAGATCGCCTGGATGCGCGGCCTGGCCGCCGAGCAGGGACGCACCCTGCGCTTCGGGATGCGGGTGCACACGCTGTCGCGCGACACCCACGAGGAGGCCTGGAAGCACGCCCAGTGGCTGCTCGACGGCCTCGACCCCCGCGTGGTCGCCGCGGCGCAGGAGGCCCTGCGTCACAGCGAGTCGACGGGTCAGCAGCGAATGCTCGCCCTGCGCGAGCGGGCCGACGTGTCGACGTACACCGACGCGCGCCAGCTCGAGGTCCACCCCGGGCTGTGGTCGGGGATCGGGTTGGTGCGCGGCGGCGCCGGCACCTCGCTGGTCGGCAGCCACGAGGAGGTCGCCTCGGTCATCGAGGAGTACCACGCGCTCGGCATCGACGAGCTGATCCTGTCGGGCTACCCGCACGTCGAGGAGGCCTACTGGTTCGCCGAGGGCGTCGTGCCCGTGCTGCGGCGCCGCGGGCTGCTCTGAGGGCTCGTGCTCGGAGCAGCTGCGGGCGGTGAGTGGGCCACCGTCTCCCCGCGGAGTCTGGTGCGGAAGGTGGCTCACGCACCGCTGCCGCCCACGGCGGTTGAGGTGCGAGGCCGCCCGCGGCCGAGCCTCGAAACCACCTCAGCCGAGGCAGCCAGGGCGGGCACGGGTTGGCAGCGTCGCCCACCGGTCTCGAGGCTCCTCGCTAGCGCTCGTCGCACCTCGACCAGCGTCGTGGGGAGGCATCGCCCGACGCTCGGCATGTGCGGCGGTTCGGACGGGTCGGGACACGCCCGGGCGGAAGGCGCACCCGCGTCCACCGCCCACGTCTGCGGGTGCGTGGCAGGCTGGTGGCATGGACGACGTGAGCTATGGCGCCCTGGCGCTCGCCCTCAGCCTGGTCGCCGGGACGTGGACCTGGTTCGCCTACCGCAGGCGTGGGCTCGGGGCCGGCCTGATGGGTGCGGGCCTCACGCTGCTGCCGATCGCTGCCTACCTCACAAGGACGCTGCGCCTGGTCGGCGAGGTCGGCAGCGCGATCGGTCGTTGGGCGACCAGCCTGGTCCTCAGCCCGGTCGTCTGGGCCGGCATCGTGCTGGCCGGGATCGCGGTGGTGCTGTTCGGCGCGGGACGGGCGGTCGAGGCCCGCGGGGGCGGCAAGCCCCGCCGGCCCGCGAAGGTGCGGGGCGACGAACGGCTCGAGCTGCCGGGCACCACGCCCGCGTCGGGGACGACGGCGCGTCGTACGCCCACGGTCGACGACGACCTGGCCGACATCGAGGCCCTGCTCAAGAACCGGGGCATCACCTGAGCCTCGCGCAGGTGCTCGCGCTGCTGTCCGACCGCGAGCCCACGCTGGGCGGGGCCCGGCTGCTGTGCGTCGACGGCCCCGCGGGGTCGGGCAAGACGACGCTCGCGCGGGCGGTCGCCGCGCGGACCGGCGCCCCCGTGGTCCACATGGACGACCTGTACGACGGGTGGACCGGTCTGGCGACGGTCACCGACCAGCTCGGCACCCTGCTGGGCCCGCTCGCCGTGGGCCGGCCTGGCCACTACCGACGCTACGACTGGCACGTGGGCGCGTTCGCCGAGACCGTGGAGGTCGCCCCACCCGGCCCCGGTGGGCTGCTCGTCGTCGAGGGCGTCGGGTCCGGCCTGGCGGCGTACGCGGCGCTGCAGACGGTGCTGGCCTGGGTCGAGGTGCCACGCGACCTGCGGTTGCGCCGCGGCCTCGAGCGCGACGGTGAGGGCGTGCGCGCCGAGTGGCTGGCCTGGCAGGCCGCCGAGGACGACCACTTCAACCGCGACCGCACCCGGCAGCGGGCCGACCTGGTGGTCGACGGGCGGGCCGACGACGGGGCCGGCGACCAGGGGGTGACCGAGCCGTCGTGAGGTCGCGCCCGCAGTGAGAGCCTGTGGGCATGCTGCCTCCCAGTGGTGACCAGTTCCGCATCTCCGCCGGCGGCTACGAGGCCGTCATCACCGAGAGCGGGGGCGCGCTGCGCACCCTGCACCACGCCGGCCGGGCGCTGCTCGACGGCTTCGGCGAGGACGAGATGTCCCCCGGCGGGCGCGGGCAGCTGCTCATGCCGTGGCCCAACCGGATCCGCGACGGCCGCTACACCTTCGACGGGCGCGAGCTGCAGCTGCCGCTGACCGAGCCGAAGCGGCACCACGCCTCCCACGGCCTCGCCCGCTGGGTCGCCTGGACACCCGAGGAGCACACCGAGGCCTCGGTCTCGCTGCAGTACCGGTTGATGGCGCAGACCGGCTATCCCTGGGCCGTCGACCTGCACGTGCTCTACGACCTGTCGGCCGACGGGCTCACGGTCACCCAGACCGCGACCAACCTGTCGCCTGCGCCGGCGCCGTACGCGAGCGGGGCGCACCCCTACCTGTCGGTCGGCACCGGGCCGGTCGACGCGTGGGAGCTGACGTTGCCCGCGGCGACGCGCTCGGTCAGCGACGACACGCTCATCCCCGTGGGACGCGAGGCGGTCGAGGGGACGCCGTACGACTTCAGGGTCGCGCGGCCGTTGCGCGACACCGTGCTCAACACCGGCTTCACCGACCTCGAGCGCGACGAGCGCGGGGTCGCGACGGTGACGCTGCGCGACCCGGCGTCGGGGCGCGCGCTGTCGCTGTGGGTCGACGAGCACCATCGCTGGCTGCAGGTCTACACCGCCGATGACGTGCCGGCCACGGCGCGGCGCTCGATCGCGATCGAGCCGATGACCGCCGACGCCAACGCGTTCGTCAGCGGCGAGGACCTGCTCACCCTGGCCCCTGCGGGGCACCCGGGCGACGAGGTGTCAGTCTCGTGGGGCGTGCGCGCGGTCGATGAAGGCGCGTAGCTCGCGCAGGGCCGTGCGGGCCCGGGCACCGTCGGAGCCCTGGATCGCCAGCACCGAGGCGGTCGTGCCGTCGGAGAGGTCGAGGGTCACCCAGGGCGCACCCGGGTTGAGCCGGGCGGCCACGATCTCGGCCCAGGCGTAGTCACGGCGGCGGTAGCCGTTGACGACGTGGAGACCCTCGGGTCGTGCCACCGCCCGGGACCGGGCCAGGGCGTAGAGGCACGCGAAACCGAGCAGGAACATCGCCACGACGGTGCCCCGCTGGAACGGGGTGACCGAGTCGCGCACGTCCTGCTCGAGACCGACCCACAGCAGGGCGGTCACCACGAGGAGCGCACCGCCGGCGACCCCGCCGGCGATCCGGGGGCCCAGAGGGCGCCAGGTACGGGGCATCGCGGGGAGCGCGTCGGCGCGGCCCGGCCCGGCGGCGTCAGAGTCGGCAGGCATGGATGTCGGTCAGCAGGATGCCGCGGGCCCCGAGGTCCCAGAGCTCGTCCATCAGTCGTTGCCCACCGGCGCGAGGCACCATCGCGCGCACCGCGACCCAGCCCTCGCGCGACAGTGGGGCGATCGTCGGGCTCTCGATGCCGGGAGTCAGCTCGACCGCGCGGTCGAGGTCGGCCTCGGCGATGTCGTAGTCCATCATCACGTAGCCGCGGGCGACCAGCACGCCCTCGATCCGGCGCCGGAAGACCTCGAACCCGGCCGGGTGGTCGGCACCGGCGCGGGTGATGAGCACCGCCTCGGACTGCAGCAGCGGCTCGCCGAAGGTCTCGAGCCCGGCGGCGCGCAGGGTCGCACCGGTCTCGACGACGTCGGCGATCACGTCGGCGACGCCGAGCTGGATGCTCGTCTCGACCGCGCCGTCGAGGCGGGTGACCCCGCCGGCCTCGATGCCGCGCTCCTCGAGGAACGCCTGCACGATCCCGACGTACGACGTGGCGATGCGCTTGCCGGCCACGTCGGCGGCGTCGGTGTAGCGACCGGCCGGCCCGGCGAAGCGGAACGTGCTGCGCCCGAAGCCGAGGGTCAGGGCCTCGTCGGCCTTGGCGCCGGAGTCACGCAGCAGGTCGCGCCCGGTGATGCCGACGTCGAGGGTGCCCTCGCCGACGTAGAGGGCGATGTCGCGCGGGCGCAGGTAGAAGAACTCGACGTCGTTGTCGGTGTCGATGAGCGTCAACTGCTTGGAGTCGTCGCGCTGGCGGTAGCCCGACTCGCGCAGGATCTCGCTGGCCGACTGGGCCAGCGAGCCCTTGTTGGGGATGGCGATCTTGAGGGTCATGGCTGTCTTCCGGTCACAGGTGCGCGTAGACGTCGGCGGGCTCGAGGTCGAGGGCGAGCATCATCACCTGCAGGTGGTAGAGCAGCTGGCTGATCTCCTCGGCCGCGCGCTCCTTGCCCTCGTGCTCGGCCGCCATCCACGACTCGGCGGCCTCCTCGACCAGCTTCTTGCCGATGGCATGGACGCCGGCGTCGAGCTCTGCGACGGTGCCCGAGCCCTCGGGCCGGGTGCGTGCCTTCTCGGACAGCTCGGCCCACAGACCGTCGAACGTCTTCACGGTGCCCAGCCTAGGGCGCGGCCACGATGCGGCCACACCCGCGGGAGGGCCCTGAGACCGGTCGTCCGGAGCCGAGCCCCTCAGCCTCGCGGTCAGGCGTCGTAGCCGCGCTTGATCCGCTTGATCGTCTGGGCGGTGACCAGGGCCGCCGAGGTGGCCTCGTAGCCCTTGTCCTCGCTGGAGCCCTCGAGGCCGGCCCGGTCGAGGGCCTGCTGCTCGGTGTCACAGGTCAGGACGCCGAACCCGACGGCGGTCTGGTGGTCGAGGGCGACGCGGCCCAGGCCGTCGGTGGCGGCGTTGCAGACGTAGTCGAAGTGGGGCGTGCCGCCGCGGATGACGACGCCGAGCGCGACGACGGCGTCGTAGCCCTGGGCGGCGAGGGCGGCCGCGACGACGGGCAGCTCGAAGGTGCCGGGCACGCGGACCACGACCGGGGCCTCGACCCGGTAGGCCTCGAGGGCCTTGTGGGCGCCGGCCAGCAGGCCGTCCATGACGACGGTGTGCCAGCTCGCGGCGACGACCGCGACGCGCAGGTCGTGGCAGTCGATCGGGGCTTCGGCGGGGGCTCCGTGGCCGGCCATCAGACGGTCTCCTCGGTGGTCTCGACCGGCTGCGGCGCGACCTGCAGGTCGGGCAGGTCGTGGCCCATCCGGTCGCGCTTGGTCAGCAGGTAGGCGATGTTGTGGTCGTTGGGGTGCGGCGTCAGCGCCACCCGCTCGGCCACCGGGACGCCGTACATCTCGAGGTTGGCGACCTTGTCGGGGTTGTTGGTGAGCAGGCGGACGCTCTCGACCTTGAGGTCCTTGAGCACCTGGGTGGCGGTGCCGTAGTGGCGCGCGTCGGCGGGCAGGCCGAGGTCGAGGTTGGCGTCGACGGTGTCGCGGCCGCCGTCCTGCAGCTGGTAGGCCTGCAGCTTGGCGACCAGGCCGATGCCGCGGCCCTCGTGGCCGCGCAGGTAGACCACGACCCCGCGACCCTCGGCCACGATCCGCTCGAGGGCCTCGTCGAGCTGGGGGCCGCAGTCGCAGCGGGCGCTGCCGAAGACGTCGCCGGTCAGGCACTCGGAGTGGACGCGGGTGAGCACGGGCTCGGGGCCGGAGATGTCGCCGTGGACCAGCGCGATGTGTTCGGACCCGTCGATGGTGATCTTGTAGCCGTAGGCGGTGAAGTCGCCGTGGCGCGTGGGCAGGCGGGTCTCGGCGACGCGCTCGACGTGGTTCTCGTGACGGCGGCGGTAGCGGACGAGGTCCTCGATGGAGATCATCGCCAGGTCGTGCTCGTCGGCGAACGCGCGCAGCTCGGGCGCACGCTTCATGGTGCCGTCGTCGTTGACGACCTCGACCAGGACGCCGGCCGGGGTCAGCCCGGCGAGGGTGGCCAGGTCGACGGCGGCCTCGGTGTGACCGCGTCGGGCCAGCACTCCCCCGTCGCGGTAGCGCAGCGGGAAGACGTGGCCGGGCCGGGTGAGCTCCCACGGCTCGGTGGCGCTGTCGGCCAGGACCCGCGCGGTGTGCGCGCGGTCGGCGGCGCTGATGCCGGTGGAGACACCGTCGCGGGCGTCGACCGAGATCGTGTACGCCGTGCGCAGCTTGTCCTTGTTGTGCGGCGTCATCAGCGGGATCTCGAGCCGGTCGAGCATGTAGCCCGGCATCGGCACGCAGATCACGCCGCTGGAGTGGCGGATCGTGAACGCCATCAGGTCGGGCGTCGCCTTGCTGGCGGCGAAGATGATGTCGCCCTCGTTCTCGCGGCCCTCGTCGTCGACGACGACGACCGCCTTGCCGGCCGCGATGTCGGCGATGGCGCGCTCGACGCTGTCGAGGCGCACGCCCCCGTGCTGCTCCTCGATCGTGGGGTAGGTCATCGGGTGGATCCTTCCGTGACGTGCGAGGTGGCGTGTGAGGTGGCGTGTGAGGTGGCGGCGTCGAGACGCGCGGCCAGGAGCTTCTCGACGTGCTTGGCGAGCACGTCGACCTCGAGGTTGACCCGGTCGCCGGGCTGGCGCAGACCGAGGGTGGTGCGGGCGAGGGTCTCGGGGATGAGGCTCACGGTGAAGGAGTCAGGACCGGCCTCGACGACCGTCAGGCTCACGCCGTCGACGGTGATGGAGCCCTTGTCGACGAGGTACTTGCCGAGCTCGGGCGGCATCGAGACCTCGACGACCTCCCAGTGCTCGCTCGGCTGGCGTCGTACGACGTGGCCGACGGCGTCGACGTGGCCCTGCACGATGTGTCCGCCCAGCCGCTTGTCGGCGGTCACCGCCCGCTCGAGGTTGACCCGATCACCGGTCTGGACCTTGTCCATCGACGTCTTGTCGAGGGACTCCTTCATGACGTCGGCGGTCCAGGTGCCGCCGTCGATCGAGACCACGGTGAGGCAGCACCCGTTGACGGAGATCGAGTCGCCGAGCCCGGTGCCGTCGAGGACCGTGGTGGCCCTGATGGACAGGCGGATGGCGTCGGTGAGGTCCTCGATTGCCGCTACGGTGCCGAGCTCCTCGACGATTCCGGTGAACATCACATCTCCTTGGTGTCGTGCGGGGTGAGGGTGAGGCGGACGTTGGGCTCCTCGCCGTCGACGCCGTCGAGCACGGTCACGTCGGTGACCGTGGGACGCAACGCGTCGGCGATGGTGGTGATTCCGAGGTCGGCGACGGCCGGGCGCCCGGCGCCGAGCAGCACCGGCGCGACGTAGACGACGATCTCGTCGACCAGCCCGGCGGCGAGGAACGCCGCGGCCAGGGTCGGCCCGCCCTCGAGGAAGACGTGCTGACGGTCGCGGGCGAAGAGCGCGGCCAGGGCCGTGCGGGGGTCGCGGGTGCGCAGGTGGACCGTCTCGGCGGCGGCGTCGAGCACGCGGCGGTCGGCCGGCAGGTCGCGCTCCCCCATGACCGCGCGCAGCGGCTGGACGGGCAGCGGCCGGTCGTCGGTGTCGCGGACGGTGAGCTGCGGGTCGTCGACCAGGACGGTGCCGGTGCCGACGAGCATCACGTCGCACCGCCCGCGCAGGCGGTGGGTGTCGCGGCGCGCCGCGGTCGAGGAGACCCAGCGGGAGGTACCGTCAGCGGCGGCGCTGCGCCCGTCGAGGGTCGTGGCGTACTTCCAGGTCACGAACGGCCGCTGCTCGCGCTGCGCGACGCGGTAGACGTGGGCCAGGGCGGCGGCCTCGTCGGCCAGGACGCCGGCCTCGACCTCGATGCCGGCCGCCTCGAGGACCGCGCGCCCACCGGACGCGACCGGGTTGGCGTCGGCCTCCGCGAAGACGACGCGGCGCACGCCGGCCGCGACGAGGGCCTGCGTGCACGGGCCGGTGCGGCCCGTGTGGTTGCACGGCTCGAGGGTGACCACGGCGGTGGCGCCGCGGGCGGCCTCACCGGCCCGGGCGAGCGCGTCGGCCTCGGCGTGGGTGGTGCCCGGACCCCGGTGGTGGCCCTCGGCGATCGTCGTACCGTCGTCGGCGAGCAGCACGCAGCCCACCCGGCGGGTGTCGTGGACCATCGCGACGCCGGGGGTGGCGGCCAGGGTCAGCGCACGACGCATCGCGTCACGCTCGGCGGCGCTGGCCATCTGTCCCCCTCACTCCCACCGGTCCGGTCGTGCTCACGGACTCCGGGGACGACGGGGGTCTCGGCAGGCCCGACCGGCGAGGGTCGCGGCACTGACGTCGACCACCACCTGCGTGCGCTTACCATCCGGACTTTCACCGTCGGTCCAGGATTTCCACCTGGTCAACCGCTCACTGGCTGTGAGCGGGTCGCGGACTGTCACCGCCGGCTCGGAATTGCACCGACCCCAGAGCACGCGAGAGCAATGTTCACTCGTCGGGTCGAGTTTGCCACACGTCTCTCACGGCCCGGGTGTCAGACGTGTCACGTGTCGAGACGACCGGCGGGGGACGTCGAGACCTCGTCAGCGGGCGTCGCGGCCGTAGAGCGCCAGGACGCTGGCCTGGCGGCCGACGTCGGTCGAGACCAGCATCAGCTCGAACTCCCCGTCGACGTAGAGCTGCTCGCCGGCGTCGACGGCGAAGGCCAGCAGGAAGTCGAGCGTGACGTCGTCGAGCTCGGCCTGCATGCCGCGGGCGCGCGCGACGTCCCACGCGTGCACGGTGAGCTCGACGGCCTCGAGGATCGCGCGCGGCTGCCGGGTGAGGTGCTCGTCGTAGACCGCCAGCAGGTCGGCGCTCTCGACCTCGACCCCGTGGGCCGACAGCACGGCGTCGTGGTTGTCGGCGACGTGGGTGAGCACGTCGGAGACCGTCCAGCCCGGGCAGGACGGCACCGGCAGGTCGAGCTCGGCCGGCCCCAGCTCCGCCGTCGCCGCGCGGAACAGCTCGACGCCGCGGGAGTACGCCGTCACCGCACGCCGTCCTGGGCCGCCTGCGCGGCGGCGCGCAGCTCGGCGACCATCCGGTCGGGGTCCTCGGCGGAGTAGACCGCGCTGCCCGCGACGAACACGTCGGCGCCGGCCTCGGCGCACCGGCCGATCGTCTCGAGGGAGACGCCGCCGTCGACCTGGATCCACGTCTCGACGCCGTGCTTGGCGACCAGCTCGCGGGCCCGGCGGATCTTGGGCAGCACGAGGTCGAGGAACTTCTGCCCACCGAAGCCGGGCTCGACGGTCATCAGCAGCAGCATGTCGAGCTCGGGCAGCAGCGCCTCGTAGGGCTCGACCGGGGTCGCCGGCCGCAGGGCCATGCTCGCGCGCGCCCCCGCCGCCCGGATCTCGCGGGCCAGGCGCACCGGCGCGGCGGCCGCCTCGACGTGGAAGGTCACCGAGGAGCAGCCGGCCTCGACGTACGCCGGGGCGTGCCGGTCGGCGTCGGCGATCATCAGGTGGGCGTCGAGCGGGATGCTCGTGCTGCGCGCGAGGGCCTCGACCATCGTCGGGCCGAAGGTCAGGTTGGGCACGAAGTGGTTGTCCATCACGTCGACGTGCACCCAGTCGGCGCTGCCGATGCGGGCGACCTCGGCGCCAAGGGCTGCGAAGTCGGCGTTGAGGATGCTCGGGGTGATCTGGACGTGTCCCACGGGCCCCGAGCCTAGTGACCCCGCGCGGCGCACGGGGTGCGGGTCAGGCGGGCACGTCGGGGTCGAGCAGGTCGACCAGGTCGCGGTAGGCACTGTCGTGGTCGCCGTGGCGGGTCACGATGCGGTGGGTCTCGGGGCGGTGCTCGAGCACGTCGGCGAGCCCGTGGGCGTAGTCGACCAGGTGCTCCAGGGCCTCGTCGGGCACCCGGGCCTCGACCACGCCGCCGTGCAGGACGACCTCGACCACCTCGGCGCCCACCTCGGTGGCGACCTGCTCGAAGCGCTCGAGCTGGTCGAGCCGCGCGACGAGCTGGGGCACGACGACGTCGTACCCGGCCTCGAGATGGGCGCGGGCCAGGGCCAGCGACAGGTGCCGGGAGGCCTCGGCGTGGTCGGCGGGGTCGCCGCCGATCCAGCGGCGGATCTCGTCGGCCTCGATCACCAGCACCCCGGTGTGCTCGGACCGGTAGCGCTCGGCGAGGGTCGACTTGCCCGAGCCGGGCATCCCGTTGAGCAGGACCAACCGGGCGCCGTGGGCGGCCACGCCGACCTGGTGCAGCGCCCGGGCGGCGGCCTCCTCGCGGACGACGCGGGCAGCGGCCAGCTCGCCCGCGTCGACGACCTCCTCGACCTCGAGCCAGTCGAGGGCGCGGGCCTCGGAGCGCGCGGTCTCGTAGGTGCGCCAGGCCCCGAGCACCGTCTCGTCGGCCTCGTGGTGCAGCACGTCGCGGAAGCGGCGGAACGCGCCCTTGCCCTCGATGGCCCGCTCGAGGCGGTCGCCCAGCCGACGGTCGGCGACCGCGGCGGCGAAGTCCTCCATCACGCGGTACGCCGCCCGCGACCCGACGCCCTCGACGGGCAGCCAGCCCTGCTCCTCGGGGTCGGCGACCTCACCGTCGGCGTCGAGCACCTCGCCCATGCCGCCGACGTACTGCTGGCCGGTCGCGGGGTCGAGGTAGTACTCGTGCTCCCACTGGGTGTCGTCGAGTGCCTCGGCCAGCAGGCCGAGGTCGATCCTGGCCAGGGGCACCTTGTCGCTCATGAGGGTTCCTCGTGCACCAGCTCGACCTCCAGGTCCTCCATCTCGCACCCCAACGTCTGCAGCGCCCGCACGGTCGCGAGCGCGATCCGGTTGGCCGAGGTCAGCGGGGCCTCGCGGGAGAAGGTGCGGAAGTCGGGCGACCACGGCTTCTCCCAGCCCATCGTGAGGAGCGCCGCCTCGGTCTCGGGCGTCATCTCCCACTCGCCGCCGAACGACGTCGACCCGACGCACTCGGCGATCAGCACCCGAGGCGCCGCGGTCACCTGCACGTAGCGCCGGGGCGCCGAGGCCGCCTTGCGGGAGCCGAACCGTGCCTTGCGGCCGGGCGTCGCCCGCTCGCGGATCACCAGGCCGTCGTTGAGGTCGAGCGCCAGGATCGCACCGGTCAGGCGGCGGTTGAGGTCGTCCCAGGTGCCCCTCATCCTGCGTCCCCCTCCGGCTCCGGTGGTACGTCGGCCCCGGAGGCCTCGTCGCGGTCGGCCCACTCGAGCAGCGGCGCCAGGTCGAACGTCGTCGCCGGGTCGTCGATGCCGGCATGCAGGTCGCCGAGCTCGGCGAAGCGCTGCGGCATCGTGAAGATCGTGAAGTCGTGGGGGTCGGCGTCGTCGACCTCGTCCCACCGCACCGGCGCCGAGACCCGGGCGTCGGGGAGGCCGCGCACGGAGTACGCCGCGGCGATGGTGTGGTCGCGGGCGTTCTGGTTGTAGTCGACGAAGAGCTGGTGCGGGTCGCGGTCCCTGCGCCACCAGGTCGTCGTCACGTCGTCGGGTGCGCGGCGCTCGACCTCGCGGGCGAAGGCCAGCGCCGCCCGGCGCACGACCGGGTGGCCGTGGTCGGGGTGGATGCGCACGTAGACGTGGAGCCCGGAGCCGCCGCTGGTCTTGGGGAACCCGACGGCACCCAGCTCGTCGAGCACCTCGTGCACGACCGCGGCCACCCGGCGTACCTGGGCGTAGTCCGACAGCGGGCCGGGATCGAGGTCGATGCGCCACTCGTCGGGCTTCTCGGGGTCGGCGCGCCGGCTGTTCCACGGGTGGAACTCGACGGTCGACATCTGCACCGCCCAGATCACGCTGCCCAGCTCGGTCACGCAGAGCTCGTCGGCGGTGCGGTCCCAGCGGGGGAAGTGCAGCCGCACCGTCTCGACCCAGGGCGGGGCACCGGCCGGGATCCGCTTCTGGTGCACCTTGTCGCCGCTCAGCCCCTTCGGGAAGCGGTGCAGCATGGTGGGCCGCTCGAACAGCGCGTTGACGATGCCCGGCCCGACGGCGAGGTAGTAGTCGACCAGGTCGTGCTTGGTCGCACCGGACTCGGGGAAGTAGACGCGGTCGGGGTTGCTGACCCGGATCACGCGGTCGTCGACCTCGATCTCGACCGACGGGGACTTCGACGCCACGGGGATCAACCTAGTCTGACCTGCGTGGACTTCGACCAGCCTCCGGTGGTGCGCGTCGAGGTCGGTTCGTCGCCGGACCTCGACCCGCACGCCTGGCCGATGACCCTGCCCGCGGTCGCCCAGCTCGCGCGCGAGGGGCTGGACCTGCCCCGGGGCGTGACCTTCCTGGTCGGCGAGAACGGCTCGGGCAAGTCGACGCTGGTCGAGGCCGTGGCCATCGCCTACGGGCTGTCACCCGAGGGCGGGTCGACGCACAGCGACCACAGCACCCGCCCCACGGAGTCGGCGCTGTCCGGCGCGCTGCGGCTGCGCCGCGGGATTGGCGCGTCGCGCTGGGGGTTCTTCCTGCGAGCCGAGACCATGCACGGCTGGTACACGTACCTGGACGCGCACGCCGGGCGCAACGACCCGGACTACCACGCGATGAGCCACGGCGAGTCGTTCCTCGCGGTGCTCGAGGCCACGTTCGACGGGCCGGCGTCCTACTGCCTCGACGAGCCCGAGGCGGCACTGTCGTTCTCCTCGACGCTCGCGCTGCTGGGACGCCTGCACGACCTGGCCCGGGACGGCGCCCAGGTGCTCTGCGCCACCCACTTCCCCGTTCTCGCGTCGTTGCCGGGCGCGACCGTCCTCGAGGTCGGCGACTGGGGCTACCGGCCCGCGACCTGGGAGGAGCTCGAGCTGGTCACGCACTGGACGGCCTATCTCGCCGACCCCGGCCGCTACCTGCGCCACGTCCTCGACTGACCTCCACCTCCGATAGTCGTGGACGTTGTGCACCGCACCCACCCGCGTGCAGAAGGTCCACGACTATCGGGGTCGGTCAGGAGGTACGGCGCAGCAGCGCGAGGAACATCGCGTCGGTGCCGTGGCGGTGCGGCCACAGCTGGACGGTGCCGGGCAGGGGGCCCGCGCAGTCGGGCACCTCGGGCACCACGCTCGCGACGTCCTCGACGACCACGTCGCGGCGCGCGTCGAGCACGCTGGTGACCACGCCGGAGGTCTCCGCCAGCACCGGCGAGCAGGTGGCGTAGAGCACGACGCCGCCGGGACGCACCAGGTCGAGGGCGCTCCCGAGCAGCGCGCGCTGCAGCAGCACGAGCTCGAGCAGGTCGTCCTGACGACGACGCCAGCGCGCCTCGGGCCGGCGGCGCAGGGCACCCAGGCCGGTGCAGGGGGCGTCGACGAGGACCCGGTCGACCGAACCGGGCCGCAGCGGCGGACGGCGACCGTCGGCGACCAGGACGCCGGCCACGCCGTCGGCACCCCGCAACCCCTTGGCGACCAGCCCGGCGCGGTGCGGCGCCCGCTCGGTGGCCAGCAGGCGGGCGCCCCGCTCGGCGGCCAGCGCCGCCAGCAGGGCGGACTTGCCGCCCGGCCCGGCGCAGAGGTCGAGCCACAGACGGTCGGCGTCGGGCTCGGGGCCGACATCGGCCCGGGCCAGCGCGATCGCGACGAGCTGGGATCCCTCGTCCTGCACCCCGGCGCGACCCTCGGCGACCGCGGGGACGGCGTGGGGGCGGCCGCCGTCGAGGGTGACGCCGTAGGGCGAGTAGGGCGTCGGGTCACCCGGCAGCTCCGCGACCGTGGCGCGTCCCGGACGCGCCACGAGGGTGACCTTGGGCGGTTCGTTGTCGGCGCGCAGCAGCGCGCCCAGCTCGGTGGTGGTGTCGGCGCCGAGCACCGGCCCGAGCGCACGACGCAGCTCGTCGACGATCCAGGCGGGGTGGCTGAAGGCCACCTCGGCGTCGCGCGGCGACGTGCCGGGCGCGACCTGCGCCACCCAGGCGTCGTGGTCGTGCGCCGACACCTTGCGCAGCACCGCGTTGGCGAACCCGGCCGCGCCCTCGTTGCCGACCGCGCGGACCAGGTCGACGGTGGTGCTGATCGCGGCGTGCGTCGGCACCCGCATGCCGAGCAGCTGGTGGGTCCCCAGGCGCAGCGCGTCGAGGACCTTGGCGTCGATGCGGGCCAGCGACCGGTCGCTGCAGGCGGCCAGCACGGCGTCGTACAGGCCCCGCCAGCGCAGCGTGCCGGAGGCGAGCTCGGTGGTGAAGGCGGCGTCGCGCGCCTCGAGGTCGAAGTGGGCGACGACGGCGGGCAGCACGAGGTTGGCGTAGGCGTCGTCGACGCGGACGGCCTTGAGGACCTCCCAGGCCGCGCGGCGCGGCGCGTCGACGGGCGCGCCGCGGCGGCGCTCAGCCACTGCCGGTCCCGCCGTCCCCGAGGCGGGTCCCGGACGCCAGGCGCGTGCCGCGGGCCCAGTCGGCGGCGGGCATCTGCTTCTTGCCGAACGGCTTGACGTCGCCGAGGCGTACGGCGGTGGTCGAGGTGCCGACGAGGACCTCCTGCTTGCGGACCTCGACGGTGCCGGCGGGGACGGTCTCGTCGGTGAGGGTCACCGGGCCGAGCTTGAGCCGCTCGCCCTCGTGGCGGGTCCAGGCACCGGGCGCCGGGGTGCAGGCCCGGATGCGGCGGTCGACGGCGACGGCCGGCTCGCCCCAGACGACCTCGGCGTCCTCCACGGTGATCTTGGGGGCGAGGCTGACGCCGTCGTCGGGCTGCTCGCGGGCCTCGATGGTGCCGTCCTCGAGGTGGTCGAGCGTGGTGACCAGCAGGCCCGCCCCGTGCTCGGCCAGGCGGCCGAGCAGGTCGCCTGCGGTGTCGGTCGGACGGATCCGCTCGGTCATCACCCCGAACGTCGGGCCGGCGTCCATCGCCTTGACGATGCGGAACGTCGTGGCGCCGGTGACCTCGTCGCCGGCCCACACGGCGTGCTGCACCGGTGCGGCGCCACGCCATGCGGGCAGGCAGGAGAAGTGCAGATTGACCCAGCCGTGGGGCGGGATGTCGAGCGCCGACTGCGGCAGCAGGGCGCCGTAGGCCACGACCGGGCAGCAGTCGGGGCGCAGGGAGCGCAGCGAGGCCTGGAAGTCGGGGTCGCGAGGGTGGTCGGGCTTGAGGACGGGGACGCCGAGCTCCTCGGCGCGCAGCGCGACCGGGCTCGCGACCAGCTTGCGCCCGCGCCCCGACGGCGCGTCGGGCCGGGTGACGACCCCGACGAGCTCGTGGCGGGAGGCGGCGATCGCGTCGAGCGAGGGCACGGCGACCTCGGGGGTACCGGCGAAGACCAGGCGCATCAGCGTGACCCGCTCACAGTCCGAGGCCCCGGGTGGCGTGGGGGCTGACCTTGACCAGGGGCCGCTCGAGGCCGAACCACTCGGACTCGCGGATCTCCTTCATCGCGGCCTTGCGGGCGGCGGTGTCGAGCCGGTCGAGGAAGAGCACGCCGTCGAGGTGGTCGGTCTCGTGCTGGATCGCGCGGGCCAGCAGCGCGGAGCCCTCGATGACGACCGGCTCGCCGTGCATGTCCCACCCGCGGGCGACCACGGACTGGGCGCGCCGGCAGTCGTAGGTCAGCCCCGGGATCGACAGGCAGCCCTCCGGGCCGTCCTGGACCTCCTCGGACAGCGACAGGTCGGGGTTGACGAGGTGGCCGACCTCCCCGTCGACGTACCAGGTGAAGACGCGCAGGCCGACGCCGATCTGGGGCGCGGCCAGGCCCGCCCCCGGCGCCTGGAGCATCGTGTCGGTGAGGTCGGCGACCAGGGTGCGCAGCTCCTTGTCGAAGTCGACCACCTCGAGCGCGGGCTTGCGGAGCACCGGGTCGCCGAAGAGCCGGATCGGTTGGACTGCCACGGGGGCCAGTCTAGGGACGGGCTCCTGACACCCGTCAGGGGTGGCGGACCTTCCCGTGGCAATAGCCCGGTTGGTACCTGTTGGGAGCAGCAGCCCGTCCCTACCGTGGCCCGATGCGACCTCCCTTCCTCCCGTCGACCCGCACGGTGGCGCTCAGCGCGGCCTCGGTACTCGTCACGACGCTCGTCGCGGTGACACCTGCCGCGTGGGCGGCGGCGCCCGCCAACGACGACTTCGCCGGTGCCATCGTCCTCACCTCGGGTTCCGACACCGCCATCGACCTGACCCAGGCGACCCAGGAGGCGGGCGAGGTCGACGGGGGCTGCGCGTTGCTCGACCCGAGCGGAGGCACGACCTGGTACAAGTTCACCGCCCCGGCCGACACCGTGCTGGACGCCTACGACACCGCCGCGACCGCCACCAGCGGGGTCTCCGTCGACTTCGTCGACGGGACCTCCGCCAGCGCGTTCAACACGCTCACGTGCGCCTACAGACCGCTGCCGTCCTCGGACGACGTCCACGGCTACGGCGCGCGCTACGTGACACAGGCAGCACAGACCGTCTACCTGCGGGTCTCGGGCTACGGGTCCACCACGGGCACCGTGCACTTCGAGGCGTACGACGTCTCGGCCCTGCGGCCCACCAACGACGACGTCGCCGACGCCGCGGCGCTGCCCCTCGGCAGCTCCTTCCGGGTCGACACGCAGTTCGCCACGAGCCAGACCCTCGTCGACGGACCCTCGAGCGACTGTCCGGCCGCCAGGACGACCTGGTACACCTACCGCGCGACGGCGAGTGGCGTCCTCAGCGTGGGCGACCAGCAACCCTTCAGCGGGGACAGCCTGCCGGTGGCCGCCTTCCGCGCACCTGGGGGGACGGACCCCCTGGTCTGCGGGCCGAGGAACGGCAGCATCAGCCCGGCGCTGGGCGCCGGCCTCAGGCTGCGCGTCACGGCGGGGTCGGACTACTTGATCCGGTTCGGGTCCGACGGCACCGGCACGGCGCAGTTCAAGGCGGTGTTCGCGGCGACGAGCGCCCTCCCGGGCGACACCGTGCCGTCGCGCATCCCCGCGACCGGGAGGAAGACCGTCGCGCTGCAGCTGGCCACCTCCGACCTGCACTCGTCGGGCTTCGCCTACACCGCCTACTACGCGTGGAGGGCGCCTGCGTCGGGACAGTTCCGGTTCTCGACGCGCAACAGCACCCCCGGCCGCGACACCGTCCTCCTCCTGCTCGACACCAGCTGGAACGAGCTGGCCGTCGCCGACGACGAGGGTCCGCCGGAGGAGCCGGGTGACCTCCGCGCGGTGCTGGACTTCGCAGCACAGGCCGGCAAGACCTACTACGTCGCGCTCGCGGAGTACGGCATCGCCCCTGGCAACGTCGGCCCGGTGCTGCTCGGGTGGGGTCCGAAGCCCACGGGGATCGCCCCCACCGTCAAGCCGAAGGTCACCGGCAAGGTCAAGGTCGGCAGGACGCTGACCGCCACCACCGGGACGTGGAACCCACCCGACGTCACCCTCACGACCGCCTGGCTCGCCGACGGCAAGGTCATCAAGGGCGCGACGGGCACGAGGCTGACGCTCAAGCGCGCCTTGAAGGGCAAGCGGATCACCTGGCGCGTGAAAGCGTCCTACGCCAGCGTCGGGCTCAGGCCGAGGACCGTCACGGTCAAGGTCGGCAGGGTCCTCTGAGATCTCGAGGCCGCCGGCGACCCGCAGTCACAGGGTGGTCGGGTCGACCTGGACCCTGACGGCGTCGAGCTTGCGGCTGGACCGGATGCGCTGCAGCTCGCCCAGCGCGTGGGAGAGGTCGGCACCCCGGGCGCGCGGGGTGCGCAGGACCAGGCGCTCCTCGTCGGGGCCGGCGGGCACCGGCCCCAGCACCTCGACGTGCGGTGGCGGGGCCAGCAGGGTGAGCGCGTCGTCGACGGCCCCGGGCTCGCCCGTCACGGTGGCCAGCCGGGTCGTGGGCGGGAGCCGGGCCTCGCGGCGTTCGTCGGCCTCGCGCAGGGCGAAGCCCGGCTGGTCCCAGCGCACGAGGGCCTGGACCGCCGGGTGGGTGGGGTCGCCCACGACGATGGCCCGGCCGCCCGGACGCACGAGCCCGACGGCGTTGCTCCAGCGCCGCAGGGCCTCCTCGTCGGCGCGCAGGTCGTCGCGACCCAGCAGCAGCCAGGGGTCGAGCAGCACGACCGCGGTGTAGCCACCCGCCGCGACCGGCTCGGCGCCCGGGGTGGCCACGACGATCGCGGGGACGTCGGGGACGTCGGTGAGCACGTGCTCGCCCGCCGACTGCCGCACGCGGGTACGGGGGAAGGAGCGCCCGAGCTCCTCGGCGGTGCGCGCCTCGCCGATCACCGGCGCCCGCAGGCCGGCCGCCCCGCACTCGCGGCAGGCCCAGCCGACCGCCGCGGTCGCGCACCACCGGCAGGCCGGCGGCGTGGTCGGCGAGGTGAGGGCGAGCGGTCCGGCGCACGTGGCGCAGCGGGCGGGGGTGCGGCAGCGCTCGCAGGCCAGGGCCAGGGCGTAACCGGCGCGCGGGGTCTGCACCAGCACGGGCCCGTCGACCAACCCGCGCTTGAGGACGTCGTGGACCTGGGTGGGCATCCGGGCGCCGATGCCCGCGGGGTCGCGCAGGCGGTCGTGGTCGCTGGCCCCGGCGACCACGACCGTCACGGCCGCACGCACCCGCTGCCGGGGAGCGGACAGGTCGTGGGCCCAGCCGCTGCGCACGAGGTGGGCGGCCTCGACGCTGCGCGAGAAGGCCCCGACCAGGGCGGCCGTGCCCTCGCGCTCGCACCGCAGCAGCAGCACCTCGCGGGTGTGGGGGTAGGGCGCGCGGGGCTCGGCGTGCAGGTCGTCGCCGTCGTCCCAGACGACGACGAGCCCGAGGTCGCGCACGGGCGCGAAGGCCGCCGCGCGCGTGCCGACCACGATGCGGCGCGTGCCGCGCAGCACCGCCAGGAAGTCGCGGTAGCGCGCCGCGGGCCCCGAGTCGGCCGTGAGGGTGACGTGGTGGCCGGCCCCGATCGCCGCGGTGAGGGCGGCGTCGACCCGGGCGACGTCCTTGCGGTCCGGGACGCACACGAGCGCACCGCGGCCACTGCGCAGCGTGGTGACCGCGGCCTCGGCGACCAGCGCGGCCCAGTCGTCGCCGGGCGTCACAGACCACACCGCGCGGGGGTTGCCGCCGTCGGCGAGGTGGCTGAGGAACGCCTCGCCCACGCCGTAGCCGGACCACCCGGCCGGCGGGGGGATCGGCAGCACGTCGGGCGCCGGCGGCGAGGGCTGCTTCTCGGTCGTCGCGTGACGAGGGGGGACCGCCAGGCGCAGCACGTCGGAGCGCACGCCGGCGTAGCGCTCGGCGAGGTCGCGGGCCAGCCCGGCGACGGCGGGGGTCAGCACCGGCTCGGGGCTCACGACCCGCCGCAACGGCGCCAACCTGCCGGTGTGGTCGGTCGCGGAGACACGCTCGAGCAGGTAGCCGTCGACGTCCTGACCGGCGAAGCGCACCTTGACCCGCGCCCCCGGCACCGCGTCGTCGGCCATCGAGGCCGGCACGGCGTAGTCGAAGGGACGGTCGAGGTGGGCCAGCGCGACGTCGACCAGGACGCGCGCCACCGGGTCGACCTCGCTCACCGCCGCCTCGGCGGCCTTGCGCGCCCGGGTCTCGCGCGCCTTGGCCTGCGACTGCTTGAGCGTGGCGCGCACCAGCCCGGGCAGCAGCTCGGGCTGCTCGTCGGGCGGGCGTGGGCTCATGGTGCGTTGTCTACCAGCGGGCACCGACGGTGCGGGTGGGGGTCTCGGGTCCCCTCGGGTCACGAGCCGCCGGAGGTCTCAGGCCGGTCGGGTCGTCCGCGCGACCAGCCTCCTCTGCGGCGACCGGCGAGGATCTCCCCCGTCCCTGGTGCGGACGATCCTCGCCGGTCGACGGTCGCCGACCCGGACCGCGTGGAGGTGGGGAGCGGGTTGGGCGCATCGGTGCGGGCTGGTGTGGCTCGTGACGGTCGCGGGCGACCTCCTCGACCACCGTGGGGTGACGAAAGCACGGACCGGGCCGGTGCCCGAGGGGCACCGACCCGGTCCGGGACGTCGTACGGCGGGGGCGGTCAGACGCCGGCGGCGGCCTTGAGGGCGTCGGCGCGGTCGGTCGTCTCCCACGTGAACTCGGGCAGCTCGCGGCCGAAGTGGCCGTAGGCCGAGGTCTTGGCGTAGATCGGGCGGAGCAGGTCGAGGTCGCGCAGGATCGCGGCGGGGCGCAGGTCGAAGACCGAGAGCACCGCCTCCTGGATCTTCTCGTCGCTGACGACGCCGGTGCCGAAGGTCTGCACGAAGACGCCGACGGGCTGGGCCTTGCCGATGGCGTAGGCGACCTGGACCTCGCAGCGACGGGCCAGGCCGGCGGCCACGACGTTCTTGGCGACCCAGCGCATGGCATAGGCGGCCGAGCGGTCGACCTTCGACGGGTCCTTGCCGGAGAAGGCACCACCGCCGTGACGGGCCATGCCGCCGTAGGTGTCGACGATGATCTTGCGGCCGGTGAGGCCGGCGTCGCCCATGGGGCCACCGGTCACGAAGCGACCGGTGGGGTTGACCAGCAGGCGGTAGCCCTCGGAGGGCAGCGAGAACGTCGCGAGCACGGGGTCGATGACGTTCTGCTGGATCTCGGCCTCGAGTTTGGTGAGGTCGGTGTCCTCGGAGTGCTGGGTCGAGAGCACCACGGTGTCGATGCGGACCGGACGGTCGTCCTCGTCGTACTCGATGGTGACCTGGGTCTTGCCGTCGGGGCGCAGGTTGGGCATGGCGCCGTTCTTGCGGACCTCGGTGAGCTTCTCGGCCAGGCGCTGGGCGATCACGATCGGCAGCGGCATCAGCACGTCGGTGTCGTCGCAGGCGTAGCCGAACATCAGGCCCTGGTCGCCGGCACCGCGCGCGTCGAGCTCGTCCTCGGAGGAGCCGACGCGCTGCTCGATGCCGGAGTCGACGCCCTGGGCGATGTCCTCGGACTGACCGCCGATGGCGACCTGGACGCCGCAGGTCAGGCCGTCGAAGCCCTTCTCGGAGGAGTCGTAGCCGATGTCGAGGATGGCCTTGCGGACCAGGTCGGCGACGGGGGCGTAGACGTTGGTGCGCACCTCGCCGGCCACGACGACCAGGCCGGTGGTCAGCAGGGTCTCGACCGCGACGCGCAGGTTGGTCGTGTCGGGGTCGTTGGCCATGAGGTAGTCGAGGACCGTGTCGCTGATCCGGTCGGCGATCTTGTCGGGGTGACCCTCGGTCACGGACTCGGAGGTGAACAGGCGTCCAGCCACGGTGGTACTCACTCTCGTTCGAGAAAGAAGGTGCGGGAAAACTCTAGATGCATACCAGCATGCAAGACGTCCGTCTCACGGTGCGAATCCTGGGCCGGAGCCCGGGACGAGCCGGTGCACGACCTCGTCCCAGATGACGTGGGCCAGGGCGGTCTTGGTGCTGCGCGGGACCTCCCGGACGGCGCCGTCGGCGCCCAGGATCACCGCCTCGTTGTCGGGGCTGCCGAAGACGGCTCCCCCGCTGACGTCGTTGACGACGAGCAGGTCGCAGCCCTTGCGGGCGAGCTTGGCGCGCGCCAGGTCGAGCACGCTGCCGGTGTCGTCGCCGGTCTCGGCCGCGAACCCGACCACCACCGAGCCCGGGCGGGCCCGGCGGGTGGAGAGCTCGTGCAGGATGTCGGCGTTCTGGACCAGGGTGATGGTCGGGGCCGAGCCGTCGCCGGCCTTCTTGATCTTGGCCCCGCTGACCCCGGTCGGGCGGAAGTCGGCCGGTGCTGCTGCCATCACGACGGCGTCGGCCGACACGGCGGCACCGACCACGGCGTCGTGGAGCTGGGCCGTGGTCTCGACGCGCACGACCTTGACCCCGGCGGGGTCGGGCAGCTCGACGTTGGCCGCGACCAGGGTGACGTCGGCGCCCCGGGCCGCGGCGGCGCGGGCCAGGGCGTAGCCCTGGCGGCCCGAGGAGCGGTTGCCGAGGAAACGAACCGGGTCGAGCGGCTCGCGGGTGCCGCCGGCGGACACGACGACGTGGCGCCCGGCCAGGTCGAGCGACGCGGTGGCGCCGCGGGCCAGGACGTCGGTGCAGACCTCGAAGATCTCCGACGGGTCGGGCAACCGGCCCTTGCCGGTGTCGGCGCCGGTGAGCCGGCCCTCGGCCGGCTCGACGACCAGGACGCCGCGCGAGCGCAGCGTGGCGACGTTGGCGCGGGTGGAGGCGTGCTCCCACATCTCGGTGTGCATCGCCGGGGCGAGCACGACCGGGCACCGCGCGGTGAGCAGCGTGGTGGTGAGCAGGTCGTCGGCCAGGCCGTGGGCGGCCTTGGCCATCAGGTCGGCGGTGGCCGGGGCGACCACCACGAGGTCGGCGGTCTGCCCGATGCGCACGTGGGGCACCTGGTGGACGTCGCTCCAGACGTCGGTGTGGACCGGCTTGCCCGACAGGGCCGCCCAGGTCGGGGCACCGACGAACTCCAGGGCCGCGGCCGTGGGGACCACGGTGACGTCGTGGCCGGACTCGGTCAGTCGGCGCAGCAGCTCGCAGGCCTTGTAGGCCGCGATCCCGCCGGACACCCCCAGGACGACCCTCGGAACAGAACGGGGCCGCGACCCCGTCGGGGTCGCGGCCTCGGTCTCGTGGCTGGTGGTCAGCTCGTCGCTCGCAGCGTCACTCGGAGTAGCCGGCGTCGGCGGCGGCGGCCTTGGCCGCGGCCTCCTCGGCGGCGAGCTCGGCCGGGTCGACGTCCTCGCAGGTGAGCTTGTCCTGGGAGATCTCGCGCAGCGCGATCGACAGGGGCTTCTCCTGCACGTGGGTGTCGACCAGCGGGCCGACGTACTCGAGCAGGCCCTCGCCGAGCTGGGAGTAGTAGGCGTTGATCTGGCGGGCGCGCTTGGCGCTGTAGAGGACCAGCTTGTACTTGCTGTCGGTCTTGGTCAGCAGGTCGTCGATCGACGGGTTGGTGACGCCGACGGCTTCGATGTTGGGCGCAGACACGCGTGAGCCTCACTCAAGGTGGTGGGTGTGCTCGGAACGGATGGAACGGCGCGGCGGGCGGCGACCCGAAGGAGATCGGGTCAGACGTCGTGGCGCTCGGGACCGAGCATCATCAAGGCTACCAACTCGTCGGCCGCAGCGTGAACTTCGTGGTTGACGACGGTCACGTCGAACTCCGGCTCGGCGGCCAGCTCGTCGCGTGCGGTCGCCAGGCGCCGGGCGCGTTCCTCCTCGTCCTCGGTGCCGCGGCCGACCAGCCGGCGCACCAGCTCGTCCCACGACGGGGGCTTGAGGAAGACGAAGACGGCCTCGGGCATCGTCGTGCGCACCTGTCGTGCGCCCTGCAGGTCGATCTCGAGCATCGAGGGACGGCCCGCCGCCAGCGACGTCTCGACCGGGCCGCGCGGGGTGCCGTAGCGGGCGCGCTGGTGGACCACCGCCCACTCGAGCAGCTCGCCCTCGGCCACCAGCCGGTCGAACTCGGCGTCGTCGACGAAGTGGTAGTGGACGCCGTCGACCTCGCCGGGGCGCGGAGCGCGGGTCGTCACCGACACCGAGATCCACACCTCCGGGTGCCGTTCGCGTACGGCGGCCGCGACCGTGCCCTTGCCGACTGCGGTCGGACCGGCGAGGACCACGAGCCGCGTCGGCCCGGGTGACCCGGTCGGCCCGGTCGGCCCGGTCGGCCCGGTCGGCGTGGTGGGGTCGGTCGGGGGCGTGGAGCCCTGCGGCGCGCTGTCGGTCACTGCGGGTCGGGCGCGAACTCGCGCTCGAGCGCGGCGATCTGCTTGGTGCCCAGACCGCGCACACGGCGCGACTCGGCGATGCCGAGCCGCTCCATGACCTGACGGGCGCGCACCTTGCCCAGGCCGGGCATCGACTGCAGCAGGTCGACGACCCGCATCTTGCCGATGACCTCGTTGTGCTGGCCCTCGTTGACGACGTCGATGATGGAAGCACCCGAGTTCTTGAGCCGGTTCTTGACCTCGGCCCTCTCGCGTCGCGAGGCGGCGGCCTTGTCGAGCGCCGCCTGGCGCTGTTCGGGTGTCAACGGGGGCAAGGCCACGTGCGAAGGTCCTTTGGGTCCGGTCAGACGGCTGGAGGGAGGCCGCTAGCGGGCCACAGTAGCCATGTCCCTCGGCGCGCGGCAATGCGGCCGGGGGTCGGGTGGCACATGGGGTACGTCACCCCCGGCGTCGCTCCCAGGTCACAGGGCGAGCTCGGTCTTGCAGACGTCGCGCGACTGCTGCTGGACGTTCTCGAGGGCCTCGCGCACGGCCTCGGTGGCGACGCTGCCGGCGGCCAGCGAGATGGCCTCCTTCTCGTCGGCGGTCACGCCGTCGGGCGGGTCGACCGGGTCGTAGGTCGCGGGGTCGACCCCGGCGGCCGCCAGGGCGTCGGAGAGGCTGGAGAGCCGTTGGACGATGACCGACCAGTCGTCGGCGATGTCGTCGGGCGCCGCCTGCTCGAGGCGCTCGAACGCCGGCAGGGCGGGCAGCAGCCCCGAGGACCCGCCGCTCTCGTCCAGGACCCGGCTGAGGCCCGGCTTCTCCTTCTCGACCGTGGCGCAGTAGGACTCGAAGCGGTCGGGCTCCTCACCGCACCCGGCGGTCGCCAGCGGGAGCAGCAGGGCCGCCGCCACCAGCAGCGCGCGCACCGTCACGACAGGCCACGCAGCTCGTCGTTGGCCCGTCGTACGGCGTCGCGCATGGCCTCGGGGCCGGGACCGGCCCGCAGCACCTCGCGCGAGGAGCTGGCGGCCACCTGGCCCGCCGAAGCACCGAAGATCCGGCGGATGTCGTCGACGGTGCCGCCCTGGGCTCCGAACCCGGGCGCGAGGATCGGCCCGTTGAAGGCCAGGTCGGCGTGGGTCTCGCCGATGGTCGCCCCGACGACGGCGCCGAAGGAGCCCAGCGGCTCGGCGCCGGCGTTGAGCGCGCGCAGGTGGTCGAGCATCCGCTCGGCGACGGTCTCGCCGGTGTCGGTGCGGGCGTGCTGGACCTCGGGCCCCTCCTTGTTGGAGGTCAGCGCCAGCACGAAGAGCCCGGCGTCGTGTCGCCGGGCGGTGTCGACGAACGGGTCGAGCGACCCGAAGCCCAGGTAGGGGCTGACGGTGACGGCGTCGGAGGCCAGCGGGCTGGCCGGGTCGAGGTAGGCGTCGGCGTAGGCCTGGGAGGTCGAGCCGATGTCGCCGCGCTTGACGTCCATGAGCACCAGGGCCCCCGCGGCACGCGACTCAGCGACGACGCGCTCGAGGACGGCGACGCCGCGCGAGCCGAAGCGCTCGTAGAACGCCGACTGGGGCTTGACCACCGAGCAGAGCGGGGCGACCGCCTCGACCACGGTGAGCGCGAAGGTCTCGAGCCCGGCGACGTCGTCGTCGAGCCCCCACTCGTGCAGCAGGGCCGCGTGCGGGTCGATCCCGACGCAGAAGGGGCCGCGCTCGGCGAGGGCGGCGTGGAAACGACTGCCGAAGGTCACCGCGCCACCTCCGAGCTTGCGAGGGGGTGGATCACGCGGGGAGGTTGAGGAGTCGTGCGAGCGACGAAGGAGCTCGCAACCGGCGTCTCGAAACTCACGGGGTCCTCACCAGCGCCTCGCGGGTCAGGTCGGCCAGGGTCGGGTAGCCGTCGATGCCCATGATCAGGTCGGCCTCGGCCTGCAGCGAGCGGACGACGTGGACGCCTCCGGGCACGCCGCCCAGGGCCAGGCCGTAGACGTAGGGCCGCCCGACCGCGACGGCGGTGGCGCCCAGGGCGACAGCCTTGACGACGTCGGCGCCCGAGCGCACACCGGAGTCGAAGACGACCGGGGCCCGGCTGCCCATCGAGGCGACGGCGTCGACGACGGCGGGCAGCCAGTCGAGCGCCGCTCCCCCGCCGTTGGCCTGCCGCCCGCCGTGGTTGGAGACGTAGATGCCGTCGGCGCCCTCGTCGAGCGCCCGGCGCGCGTCGTCGGGGTGGCAGATGCCCTTGAGCACGATCGGCAGGGTGGTGAGCGACCGGAGCCAGGGCAGGTCGGCCCAGGTGAGCGGGTTGCCGAAGGTGCCGACCCAGGTGAAGACGGTCGTGGCGACGTCGGGGTCGGGCCCGGTCATCTCCGCGAAGACCGGGTCGGAGGTGTAGTTGGCCAGGGCCTTGCCGCGCAGCTGCGGGAAGTTGCCGCTCGCGAGGTCTCGTGGCCGCCAGCCGGGCACCCAGGTGTCGAGGGTGATCACGATGGCGTCGTAGCCGGCGGCCTCCGCGCGCGAGACGAGGCTGGCGGCGAGCTCGCGGCTCTTGGGCGTGTAGAGCTGGAACCACTTCGGGCCCTCGCCGCAGGCCACGGCGACGTCCTCGAGGGGGTCGCTCATCAGCGTCGAGCCGATCAGGGGTACGCCGGTCGCGGCGGAGACCTCGGCGGCGTGCAGGTCGCCGTGCTGGTCGGGGGTGCAGAGCCCGACGACGCCGACCGGCGCGAGCATCAGCGGGCTCTCCAGGCGGGTGCCGAAGAGCTCGACCGACAGGTCGCGCTCGGCGTGGGCGTTGAGCATCCGCGGGACCAGGGCCCAGCGTGCGAAGGCCTCGGCGTTGGCCCGCTGGGTCGCCTCGTCGCCGGCACCGCCGGCGACGTAGGTGCGGAGCTCGGGGGGCAGGGCGGCCAGGGCGTCGGCCTCGAGCTCGGCGTAGGAGAACGGGTGCGCGGGCAGGGTGCCGCCGAGGGCGCCGAGGTAGAGCTCGAGCTGGTAGTCACCGAAGCTCACGGCGCCACCCCCGAGCCGGCGAGGAGGGGTGTGGGAGACCCATCAGACCAGTCCTTTCGCGATGCGTCGCGGCCACAGCGGCCCCTCGTAGATGAACGCCGTGTAGGCCTGCAGGAGGTCGGCGCCTGCCGACAGCCTCTCGCGCGCGTCCTCGACCGTCGAGATCCCGCCGACGCCGACGAGGGTGAGGTCGGGGCCGACGCGGCCGCGCAGCAGCCGCAGCACCTCGAGGGAGCGGGCGGCCAGGGGGCGTCCGGACAGGCCGCCGGCACCGACCTCGGCGATCTCGCCGGGGTGGCTGCGCAGGCCGTCGCGGCTGATCGTGGTGTTGGTGGCGACGATGCCGTCGAGCCCGAGCTCGGTGGCCAGGTCGGCGACGGCGAGCACGTCGTCGTCGGCGAGGTCGGGGGCGATCTTGACCAGCAGCGGCACCCGCGTGGTGCTGACGCCGTCGGCGACGCGGCGCACGTGGCTGAGCAGCGGGCCGAGCCGGTCGACGGCCTGCAGGCTGCGCAGCCCGGGGGTGTTGGGGCTGCTGACGTTGACCACGAGGTAGTCGGCGTGGGGGGCGAGCAACCGGGTGCTCAGCCCGTAGTCGGCGAGCACGGCCGCCTCGTCGTCCTCGGGCACGACCTTGGTCTTGCCGATGTTGACGCCCAGCACGGGGCCGGTGTCGCCGCCGGTCACCCGGGTCGCGGCCCGCGCGGCCAGGCGCGCGGCGACCGCCTCGGCCCCGTCGTTGTTGAAGCCCATCCGGTTGACCACGGCCCGGTCGGCCACGAGCCGGAACAGGCGGGGCCGGGGGTTGCCGGGTTGGGCCTGCCCGGTGACCGTGCCGATCTCGACGTGGCCGAAGCCGAGGGCACCGAGCGCGTCGATGCCGACGGCGTTCTTGTCGAAGCCGGCCGCCAGGCCCAGGGGGTGCGGGAAGGTCAGCCCCATCGCCACCACGGGGGTGCCGACGCGCGGCAGCCGGGCCAGGGCCGGCCCCCCGGCGCGCAGGGCCCGGAAGCCGATCTCGTGGGCCCGCTCGGCGTCGAGGCGGCGGAAGCCGTGCTCGAAGAGGCGGTCGTAGAGGGTCATGAGCCCTGACGCAGACGGGCCCAGTCCTGCAGGGAGCGGACGCCGATGTCGCCGCGGCGCATGGCCTCGATGCCCTGCACGGCCGCGCCCAGGCCCTGGACGGTCGTGATGCAGGGGACGTTGGCCATGACCGCGGCGGTGCGGATCTCGTAGCCGTCGAGGCGCACGTTGCCGCCGGTGCCGGCGCCGTACGGCGTGTTGACGATCAGGTCGATCTCGCCGTCGTGGATGAGCTGGACCGTCGTCTTCTCGCCGTGGGGCCCCGGGCCCTCGTGCTGCTTGCGCACGACGGTGCAGGCCACGCCGTTGCGGCGCAGCACCTCGGCGGTGCCCTGGGTCGCGAGGATCTCGAAGCCCATGTCGGCGAGCACCTTGACCGGAAAGATCATCGAGCGCTTGTCGCGGTTGGCCATCGAGACGAACACCCGCCCGGTCGTCGGCAGCGGGCCGAAGGCCGCGGCCTGCGACTTGCTGAAGGCGGTGCCGAAGTCGCGGTCGAGGCCCATCACCTCGCCGGTCGACTTCATCTCGGGCCCGAGCACGGTGTCGACCTGCTGGCCGTCGGGGGTGCGGAACCGGTTGAACGGCATCACCGCCTCCTTGACCGCGATCGGCTGGTCGGGCGGCAGCGCTCCCCCGTCGCCGGTGGCCGGCAGCAGGCCCGCCGTGCGCAGGTCGGCGATCGACTCGCCGAGCATGACCCGGGCCGCGGCCTTGGCCAGCGGCGTCGCGGTCGCCTTGGAGACGAACGGCACCGTGCGCGAGGCGCGCGGGTTGGCCTCCAGCACGTAGAGGATGTCGGAGCCCAGGGCGTACTGGATGTTGAGCAGGCCACGGACGCCGACCCCGCGCGCGATCGCCTCGGTGGCCTCGCGGATCCGGCCGACCTCGCGGGCGCCGAGGGTGATCGGGGGCAGGGCGCACGAGGAGTCGCCGGAGTGGATGCCGGCCTCCTCGATGTGCTCCATCACGCCGCCGAGGAAGAGCTCCTCGCCGTCGAAGATCGCGTCGACGTCGACCTCGACGGCGTCGTCGACGAACCGGTCGACGAGCACGGGGGCGTCGCGGCTGATCAGCCCGGCGGCGACGTACTTGTCGAGGTAGGTGCGCAGGGTGTCGTCGCCGTAGACGATCACCATGCCGCGCCCGCCCAGGACGTAGGAGGGGCGCACGAGCACCGGGTAGCCGATCTCGGAGGCGATCTTCTGCGCCTCCTCGAACGACGTGGCGGTGCCGTGCGCGGGGGCCGCGAGCCCGGCCTCGGCCAGGACCCGGCCGAACGCGCCACGGTCCTCGGCCAGGTCGATCGCGTCGGGCGAGGTGCCGACGATCGTGACGCCGTTGGCCGCCAGGCCCTGGGCCAGGCCCAGCGGGGTCTGACCGCCGAGCTGGCAGATGACGCCCGCGATCGGCCCGGCCAGCGTCTCGGCGTGGACGATCTCGAGGACGTCCTCGAGGGTGAGCGGCTCGAAGTAGAGCCGGTCGGAGGTGTCGTAGTCGGTGGAGACGGTCTCGGGGTTGCAGTTGACCATGATGGTCTCGTAGCCGGCCTCGCTCAGCGCCAGCGACGCGTGCACGCAGGAGTAGTCGAACTCGATGCCCTGCCCGATCCGGTTGGGGCCGGACCCCAGGATGATCACCGCCGGCCGCTCGCGCGGCTCGACCTCGCTCTCCTCGTCGTAGGAGGAGTAGTGGTAGGGCGTCGCGGCGGCGAACTCGGCCGCGCAGGTGTCGACGGTCTTGTAGACCGGGCGGATGCCGAGGGCGTGGCGGACGCCGCGCACGACGTCGGGGGTCATCCCGCGGATCTTGCCGATCTGGGCGTCGGAGAAGCCGTGGCGCTTGGCCAGGCGCAGCAGCTCGGGGGTCAGCTCGGGCGCGGCGGTGATCTCGACGGCGACCTCGTTGATCAGCAGCAGCTGGTCGACGAACCACGGGTCGATGCGCGTCGACTCGAAGACCTCCTGCGGGGTCGCGCCGGCACGCAGCGCGTCCATGACCTTCTTGAGGCGGCCGTCGTGCGGCACGGCGATGTCGGCGAGGATCGCGTCCTTGTCGAGGTCGACCCACTCCTGGGTCCAGTCGAACACCGCGTCGGGGGACTCCAGGCTGCGCAGGGCCTTCTGCAGGGCCTCGGTGAAGTTGCGCCCGATCGCCATCGCCTCGCCCACGGACTTCATGTGGGTGGTGAGCACCGGGTCGGCGCCCGGGAACTTCTCGAAGGCGAACCGCGGGACCTTGACCACGACGTAGTCGAGCGTCGGCTCGAACGCGGCCGGCGTGCTCTGCCCGTCGGGGCGCGCGGTGATGTCGTTGGCGATCTCGTCGAGTGTGTAGCCGATCGCGACCTTGGCCGCGATCTTGGCGATCGGGAAGCCGGTGGCCTTCGACGCCAGCGCGCTCGACCGGCTCACGCGGGGGTTCATCTCGATGACGATGACCCGACCGTCGGCCGGGTTGACGGCGTACTGGATGTTGCAGCCGCCGGTGTCGACGCCGACCTCGCGGATGATGCCGATGGCCAGGTCGCGCAGGTGCTGGTACTCCCGGTCGGTGAGCGTCATCGCCGGGGCGACGGTGATGGAGTCGCCGGTGTGGACGCCCATCGGGTCGACGTTCTCGATCGAGCAGACGATGACGACGTTGTCGGCCTTGTCGCGCATCACCTCCAGCTCGTACTCCTTCCACCCGATGATCGACTCCTCGATCAGCACCTCGGTGGTGGGGCTGGCGGCCAGGCCGGCGCCGGCGATGCGGGCCAGGTCGTCCTTGCTGTAGGCGATGCCCGAGCCGGTGCCGCCCATGGTGAACGACGGGCGCACGACGGCGGGGTAGCCGAGCTCGGCGACCGCGGCCTCGCAGTCGGCGAGGGTGTGGCACACGCGGCTGCGCGCCACCTCGCCGCCGACCTTCTCGACGATGGCGTTGAACAGCTCGCGGTTCTCGCCGCGGTGGATCGCCTCGAAGCTCGCGCCGATCATCTCGACGTCGTACTTCTCCAGGACCCCGTTGGTGTGCAGCGCGATCGCCGCGTTGAGCGCGGTCTGGCCGCCCAGGGTCGGCAGCAGCGCGTCGGGTCGCTCCTTGGCGATGATCTTCTCGACGTACTCCGGGGTGATCGGCTCGACGTAGGTCGCGTCGGCGAACTCGGGGTCGGTCATGATCGTGGCCGGGTTGGAGTTGACCAGGATGACCCGGATGCCCTCCTCCTGCAGCACCCGGCAGGCCTGGGTGCCGGAGTAGTCGAACTCGCAGGCCTGGCCGATGACGATCGGGCCGGAGCCGATGACCATCACGGACCTGAGGTCGGTGCGCTTGGGCACGTCAGGCCCCCTTCGTGTCGGTGATGAGCTCGACGAACCGGTCGAACAGGTAGGCCGCGTCGTGGGGGCCGGCCGCGGCCTCGGGGTGGTACTGGACCGAGAAGCCCTTGAGGGCACCGCCCTGCGACTCGGGGGCGCGCAGCTCGAGACCCTCGACGACGTCGTCGTTGAGGCAGACGTGGCTGACGGTCGCGACGCCGTACGGCGTGGTGGTGGGCCCGTCGAGGGGCGCGTCGACCGCGAACCCGTGGTTGTGCGCGGTCACCTCGACCTTGCCGGTGGTGCGGTCCATCACCGGCTGGTTGATGCCGCGGTGGCCGTACTTGAGCTTGTAAGTGCTGAAGCCGAGCGCGCGACCGAAGAGCTGGTTGCCGAAGCAGATGCCGAAGTAGGGCAGCCCCTGGGCCAGTGCCCCCTGGAGCACCTCGACCTGGTGGGTCGTGGCCGCCGGGTCACCGGGGCCGTTGGAGTAGAAGAGCCCGTCGGGCTGGAGAGCGGTGATCTCGTCGAGCGTCGCGGTGGCCGGCACGACGTGGACCTCGATGCCACGCTCGGCCATCCGGTGCGGGGTCATGGTCTTGATGCCGAGGTCGAGGGCGACGACGGTGAACCGCTTCTCGCCGATCGCGGGGACGACGTAGGTCTCGCCGGTGGAGACCTCGCTGGCCAGCTCGGCGCCGGCCATCTCTCCCGAGGCCCGCACCCGCGCGAGCAGGGCGGCCGCGTCGGTCTCGGTCGAGGAGATGCCGACCCGCATCGCACCGCGCTCGCGCAGGTGGCGGGTGAGCGCCCGGGTGTCGATGCCGGAGATGCCGACGACGCCCTGGCGGCGCAGGTCGTCGTCGAGGGTGCGGACCGAGCGCCAGCTCGACGGCACCCGGGCGGGGTCGCGCACGACGTAGCCCGCGACCCAGATGCGGGAGGACTCGGGGTCCTCGTCGTTGACGCCGGTGTTGCCGACGTGGGGAGCCGTCATCACCACCACCTGACGGTGGTAGGACGGGTCGGTCAGCGTCTCCTGGTAACCGGTCATGCCGGTGTTGAACACCGCTTCGCCGAACGTCTCCCCCTCGGCGCCGTAGCTGTCGCCGTGGAAGGTGCGACCGTCCTCGAGGACCAGGATCGCGGGGGCATGCAGGGGCACGCCGTACCTCCTTCTCCGCCTCACAGGACGGATCGTTAAAGGATGTCGAGCGCCGCCGAGACTACCAGCGCCGCGCGTCGCCGCACGCCGCCGTCCCGAGGTGTGACGCGCGGGTCACGCGAGGTCACGCCAGGTCACGCAGCCAGGCGAGGAGCCCGGCGAAGTAGGTCTCCTCGTCGTCGACCAGCGCGAGGTGGCTGCCCTCGGGGCAGTGGTGGTAGGTGCCGTGGGGCAGCTGCCCGGCCATCCACTCCAGGTGGGCGGGGTCCATGGTGTCGTGGGCGGCGCCCATCACCAACGTGGGCACGGTGACGCGCGGCAGGTCGCCGCTGCGGTCCCAGGTCTCGAGCTTGCCGACGCTGCCGAGCTCGCTGGGGCCCTGGAGCGGGACGTAGATGTCGCGGTTGATGGCCGCCAGGCCGGTGAGCACGTGCTCGGGCCACTGCTCGACGGGGCGGCGCAGCAGGTGGAACACGTTGTGGTGCTCCATGAGGAGGGCCTCGTACTCCTCGGTCTCGGTCTCGCCCTCGGCCTCCATCCGCTGGATCTCGCGCAGCGCGTCCTGGTCCATCGCGGGCATCAGGACGTCGCGGGCGTAGGCGTTGTAGGAGGGGATGCTCGAGACCATGTTGCTGATGACCAGCCCCCGGAGGTGCTCCTGGTGGGCCAGGGCGTACTCGAGGCCGAGCACCCCGCCCCAGGACTGCCCGTACAGGACGAGCCCGGCCTCGCCGACCGCACCCGCGGCGACCAGGCCCTGGCGCACCTGCTCGACCTCGTCGACGAACCGGTCGACCTCCCACAGCGTCGGGTCGGTCGGCACGTCGGAGCGGCCCGAGCCGAGCTGGTCGTAGTAGACGAACGGGACGCCGGCGGCGGGCAGGTGGTCGGAGAAGGTGCGCAGGTAGTCGTGGGTCGCACCGGGTCCGCCGTGCAGGATCAGCACCGTCGGCGCGGTGTCGGAGGTCTCGCAGACCTGCTCGGTCCAGACCCGGAAGTCGCCGGCGTGGGTGTGGACGGGCAGCATGCGCTCGACGGTCGTCATGCGCGCGACGCTATCAGCGGGGACGGCGGGCGGGGCCCTTCGACGGGGGTGCCGTGAGGGGGTCCTCGGGCCAGGCGTGCTTGGGGTAGCGACCTCGCAGGTCGGCGCGTACCGCGGCGTACCCGGTGGCCCAGAAGGAGGCCAGGTCGGCGGTCACGGCGGCGGGCCGTCGGGCCGGCGAGAGCAGGTGGAGCAGCAGCGGCACCCGACCGTCGGCCAGGCGCGGGGTGGTCGCCCAGCCGAACACCTCCTGCAGGCGTACGGCGAGCACGGGCTGGTCACCCTCGTAGTCGACGCGCACCGCGGACCCGCTGGGGACGGTCACGCGCTCGGGTGCGAGCTCGTCGAGGCGGGCGGCCTGCGGCCACGGCAGCAGGCGGCGCAGGGCCTGGGTCAGGTCGAGGCGGCGGGGGTCCTGGCCGCCGGCGGCGTCGAGCCAGTCGGCGACCCGGTCGAGCAGGGCGTCGTCGGACACGTCGGGCCACGGGTCGCCCAGGGTGCGGTGCAGGAAGTCCAGCCGGTGCCGCAGGGCCGTGGCCGCCTCGGTCCACCGCAGCACGCCGAGGCCGTCGCGGCGCAACGCGTCGGCGACGGCGGCCGCCACCGCCCGCGGGTCGGGGTCGCGCACCGGTGTCGAGGTCAGCTCGATCGCGCCGAGCCGGGTGACGCGGCGGGCGGTGACCCGGCCGTCGCGCCAGGTGACGACGTCGGCCTCGTGCCACAGCGCCGAGGCGGCCTCGAGCGCCGTGGCCTCGTCGACCGGGGCGGCGGCGCGGATGGTGGCGTCGCGCTGGCCGGGGCGGCGGTCGGCGTCGGCGACCGCGAGCCACGGCGTACCGAGCAGCGGGGAGCCGGCCGGGAGGACGGCCCCCGTGCCGCCGACGGTGGCGTACGACGTGCCGCCCGGTCGCAGCATGGCGAGCCGGGTCGGGTGGGCCAGCGCGACCACGAGGCCGACGGCCTGGTCGTCGGTGACGCCGGGCTCGCCGTCGGTGGTGGCGACCTGCGCCTCGAGGCGACGCGCGGCCGCGCGCCAGGCACGGTCGCCGCGGCGCGCCCGGCGCAGCGCGGCGGCGAGGTCGGCGCCCGCGGCACGGACCTCCTCGCTCATCAGGGCGACGACCTCGGCGGCCCGGCGGCTGCCGACGGCCTCGGCGCCGTCCAGGAGCGCCCGCGCCAGCCGTGGGTCGGCGGGCACCCGGGCGACGGCCCGGCCGCGCTCGGTGATCGCGCCGCCGTCGTCGACGGCACCGATCGCGCGCAGGGTCGCGCGGGCGGCCTCCATCGCGGCGGTCGGCGGCGGGTCGAGCAGGGCCAGGCCCGCGCCGTCGGGACTCCCCCACACCGCGAGCTCGAGCGCGAAGGAGGCCAGGTCTGCGGTGAGGACCTCGGGCTCAGGGTGGTCGGCGAGGTGGGCGTGGTCGCTCTCGGACCAGCAGCGGTAGACCGCGCCGGGCGCCTCGCGACCCGCGCGCCCGGCGCGCTGGTCGGCCCCGGCCTTGCTGACCCGCACAGTGACCAGGCCGGCCAGGCCGCGGCGGTGGTCGGTCTGGGGGCGCCGGGCCAGGCCCGCGTCGACGACCGTGCGGACCCCGGGCACGGTCAGCGACGACTCCGCGACCGCGGTCGCGACCACGACCCTGCGTCGGTCGCCCGGGGTCAGGGCGCGGTCCTGGTCGCGGGCGTCGAGACGACCGTGCAGCTCGAGGAGGTCGACGCCCGCGCCGGCCAGGCGGCGCACGACGCCGCCCACCTCACCCACGCCGGGCAGGAAGACCAGCACGTCGCCCGACTCCTCGGCCAGGGCCTGCCGGGTGGTGGCCGCGACGTGGTCGAGGAACGCCGGGGTGACGCCGCGCTCGTCGCGCTGGAGCACCCCGGGCGGCGGCGGGCTCCAGTGGCGGCGTACGGGGTGGAGGGCGCCGGGCACGTCGACGACCGGGGCGGGTCGGTCGGGCCGGTCGGGCTCGAGCACGGCGGCGGTGCGCCCGGCCTCGACCGTGGCCGACATCGCGACCACGACGAGGTCGTCGCGCAGGTGGCGGCGCACGTCGACGAGCAGCGCGAGCGCGAGGTCGGCGTCGACCTGCCGCTCGTGCACCTCGTCGAGCACCACGGCCGCGACGCCGGGCAGCTCGGGGTCGCGCTGCAGGCGGCGCAGCAGGACGCCCGTGGTCACCATCTCGACGCGGGTCGCGTCGCTGGTGCGGCGCTCCCCGCGCACGCTGAAGCCGACCGTCTGCCCGACCGGCTCGCCGAGCAGCGAGGCCAACCGGTACGCCGCCGCACGGGCCGCGATCCGGCGCGGCTGGGTGACGACGACGCGCCCGCCAGTCGCCACGGCCACCGCGGGCGGGACCAGCGTGGTCTTGCCCGACCCCGGCGGCGCCTGGACCACGGCCACGCCGCGTTCGCGGACGGCGTCACCGATCTCGCCCAACCCGGCCGCCACCGGGAGGTCGGGCGGGTCGGCCAGCAGCGCCCGGAGGGCGTCAGGCCCAGCTGCGGTCACCACGCCGCCACCGTAGTGACCACCGGGTCGTCCGCTCGAGGGTGAGCCAGGACTCCCGCTGGGGCGGACGACTGCGTCGGCTTGACGACCTCGACCCTGGAGCCTGGCACCTGTTGAGGTCGTCCGCCCGAATGAGAGCCAGGGCTCTCGCTGGGGCGGACGACCCGGTCGCTCAGACGAGCGCGCCGTCGAGCACGGTCGGCACCCCGCGCAGGAACGTCGCGACGACCGAGGCCCCGAGGGTGCGGCCGTGCCAGGGGTTGTTGCGCGACAGCGACACCGAGGCGTCGCGGTCGACGGTGAGGGGGGCGGCCGGGTCGACGAGCACGAAGTTGGCCGGCTGGCCAACCTCGAGCGGGCGGCCCTGGCCCTCGAGCCCGGCGATCGCCGCGGGGGTCGACGACATCACGCGCGCGACGTCGGTCCAGGTCATCAGCCCGGAGTCGACCATCACCGAGGCGACCACGGGCAGCGCGGTCTCGAGGCCGAGCATGCCGAAGGCCGCGTCGACGAAGGCGTGCTCCTTGTCGTGGCGGGCGTGGGGGGCGTGGTCGGTGGCCACCGCGTCGATGGTGCCGTCGGCGAGGGCTGCGCGCAGGGCGTCGACGTCCTCCTGGGGGCGCAGCGGCGGGTTGACCTTGAAGGTCGGGTCGTAGCCGGCCAGCAGGTCGGTCGTCAGCAGCAGGTGGTGGGGCGTGACCTCGGCGGTGACGTCGATGCCCTGCGCCTTGGCCCAGCGCAGCACCTCGACCGTGCCGGCGGTCGAGGCGTGGGCGACGTGGACCCGCGAGCCGGTGTGGCGCGCGAGCATGACGTCGCGCGCGACGATGACCTCCTCGGCGACGCCGGGCCAGCCGGGCAGGCCGAGCCGGCCCGACAGCTCGCCCTCGTGGCAGCACGAGGTCGGCCCGGCCAGCGACGGGTCCTGGGAGTGCTGGCTGACCACTCCCCCGAACGCCTTGACGTACTCCAGCGCGCGGCGCATGACGCGGGGGTCGGCCACGCACCGGCCGTCGTCGGAGAACACCGTGACCCGGGCCCGCGAGCGGTGCATCAGCCCGAGCTCGGCGAGCTCCTCGCCGCCCAGGCCGCGGGTGACCGCCCCGACGGGGTGCACGTCGACCAGGCCCGCGGCGCGGCCGAGGTCCAGGACGCGTTCGGCGGCCTCGGCGGTGTCGGTGACCGGGCTGGTGTTGGCCATCGCGAGGACAGCGGTGAAGCCGCCGACGGCCGCGGCCTGCGACCCCGTGAGGATCGTCTCGGCGTCCTCGCGGCCCGGCTCGCGCAGGTGGGTGTGGAGGTCGACGAGACCGGGCAGCGCGACCAGCCCGTCGGCGTCGACGACGCGGGCGCCGGCGTCGGAGAGGCCCGGGCCGACCTCGGCGAGGACGCCGTCGCGCAGCAGCAGGTCGGCCGTCGTGGCGCCGTACAGGCTCGCGCCCTTGACCAGGATCGTGTCGCTCATGGGGTCTCCTCGCCGGCGAGCAGGTGGTAGAGGATCGCCATCCGGATCGCGACGCCGGCCGAGACCTGCTCGAGCACCGCCGACTGGGCGGCGTCGGCGGCGTCGGCGGCGATCTCGAGGCCGCGGTTCATGGGTCCGGGGTGGCAGATCGGGACGTCGGGGCCGAGCACCCGCAGCCGGTCGCGGGTCAGGCCGTAGCCGACGGTGTACTCCCGCGCGCTCGGGAAGTAGCCGCCGCTCATCCGCTCGCGCTGCACCCGCAGCATCATCACGGCGTCGGCCTTCGGCAGCACCTCGTCGAGGTCGTACGACGTCGCGAACCCGACCTCGCGCGACCACGACCCGACCCCGCTCGGCATCAGCGTGGGTGGGGCGACCACGGTCACCTCGGCGCCCAGCATGGTCAGCAGCAGCACGTTGCTGCGGAAGACCCTGCTGTGGGTCAGGTCGCCGACGATTGCGACGTGGCGACCCGCGAGGCTCCCGGGACCGCCGAACCGGCGCTGCAGCGTGTAGGCGTCGAGCAGCGCCTGCGAGGGGTGCTCGTGGGTGCCGTCGCCGGCGTTGACGACGCTCGCGTCGACCCACTGGCTGACCTGGAGCGCGGCGCCGCTGGCGGGGTGGCGCACGACGAGGGCGTCGACGCCCATCGCGGCGATGGTGAGCACGGTGTCGCGCAGGCTCTCGCCCTTGCTGGCCGAGCTGCCCTTGGCCGCGATGTTGATGGTGTCGGCCGACAGCCACTTGCCGGCGATCTCGAAGCTCGACCGGGTGCGCGTGGAGTCCTCGAAGAACAGGTTGATGATCGTGCGGCCGCGCAGCGCCGGCAGCTTCTTGACCTGGCGGTGCTGCACGTCGTGCATCTCGGCGGCCGTGGTGAACAAGGTGGTGACGTCGTCGACCGAGAGGTCGTCGATGGACAGCAGGTGCTTCCTCATCGAATCCAGACCCCCTCGATGCCGTCGAGCTCCTCGAGGCGCACCATGACCCGCTCGGTGCGGGCGCTGGGGAGGTTCTTGCCGACGTGGTCGGCGCGGATCGGCAGCTCGCGGTGGCCGCGGTCGACCAGCACCGCGAGGCGGACGACGTCGGGGCGGCCGAGGTCGTTCATCGCATCGAGCGCGGAGCGCACGGTGCGCCCGGAGTACAGGACGTCGTCGACCAGGACGACGGTGCGGCCGTCGACGCCGCCGGGAGGTACGGCGGTGGGGTGCGGGCTGCGGGCGGGGTGGCGGCGCAGGTCGTCGCGGTACATCGTGACGTCGAGCGCGCCGACCGGCACCTCGACCCCCTCGACCTCCTTGATGCGCGCGGCGATGCGGTGGGCGAGCGGGACGCCACGGCTCGGGATGCCGAGCAGCACCAGGTCGCCGGCGCCCTTGTTGCGCTCGAGGAGCTCGTGGGCGATGCGGGTCAGGGCCCGGGCGATGTCACGGGCGTCGAGGACGACGCGGCCCTCGGGGGCGTCGGCTGCGGCCGACGTTGCCGGGGGTTCTTGGGGTGGCGCGGACACGGGGTCCAGGACCTCCTTCTCCGCCTCACGGGACGGCTCGTTAAAGGATGTCGATCGAGGGCGAGCCTATACCGTCGCGCCGTGGACCTGCCCGGCATCCTGCGCGACCGCTACGGCATCACCCACGCCGACGTCGAGCCGCACGACGCCGGCATGAGTTCGCGCACCTGGTGGGTCTCCGTCGACGACGCGCGCTGCTACGTCGCGACGTGGGTCGCCGACGGCGCCGTCGGCTCGTTGGCCGCCGGCGTGCAGGCCGCGGCGATCGCCGAGCACAGCGGCGTCGCGACCGGGGCCGCGGTCCAGGCGCTCGGCGGCGACCGGGTCCTGCTCGTCGAGGGCGGCTCGCTCGTGCTCGTGCACCACCTCGACGGGCTGCCGATGGGCGACCACGACAGCGCCCTCGTCGGCCGGACCCTGGCGCGGGTGCACCACGCGACCGTCGGGCACGAGCTCGCCCTGGGGTTGCGCTGGCCGTCGGTCGAGCCGGACGGTCCCCACCTGGCGTCGTACCCCGACCTGCGCGGTGCGGTCGTCGAGGCCGTCGACGCCGTGAGGTCCCTGCCGCGCCTGGTCCACGGCATCGCCCACGGCGACCCGGCCCCCGAGGCGTTCCTGCGCCTGCCGGGACACGAGGTCGCGCTCGTCGACTGGACGGGTGCGCTGGTCGCGCCGCTCCTGTACGACGTCGCGTCGGCCGCGATGTACCTCGGGGGCCTCGACGCGGCGGAGCCGATGCTCACGGCGTACGCCGCCGGCGAGGGCCCCGCCACGCCCGACCTGCCTCACGCGGCGACGATGCTGAGGCTGCGCTGGGCGGTGCAGGCCGACTGCGTCGCGCGACGTCTCGCGACCCGCGACCTGACCGGCACCGACGACACCGGCGACACCGACGACGCCGACGACGCCCGGGGCCTCGACGACGCGCGGCGCCACCTGCTCGGGGTGCGCGACGGCGCGTAGGTTCGCCCCATGCCCACACTGCCCTTCCCCGACGACGTCCGCGCGCTGCTCCGCAAGCCCAACCCGGCGGTCGTGGCCACGCTGCGCTCCGACGGCGCGCCGGTGACGGTCGCGACCTGGTACCTCCTGGAGGACGACGACCGCGTCCTGGTCAACATGGACGACACCCGCGTGCGCCTGCAGCACCTGCGGCGCGACCCCCGCGTCTCGCTGACGGTCACCGACGCCGACGACTGGTACACCCACGTCTCGATCGTGGGACGCATCGACGGGCTGACCCCCGACGAGGGCCTGGTCGACATCGACCGGCTCAGCACCCACTACGCCGGGCGCCCCTACCCCGACCGCGAGAGCCCCCGCACCAGCGCCCGGATCGTCGTCGAACGCTGGCACGGCTGGGGCGCGCACCGCTGACCGCCGGCGGCCGCACGGGTCAGGCCAGGTCGATCAGCACCTTGCCGACCGCGCCGGCCTCGACGGCGTCGTGCGCGGCAGCGGTGTCCTCGAGCGGGAAGTGGTGCAGCGGCACCCCGGCCTCGTCACCGACGCGCAGGGCCCCGGCGGCCACGGCGGCGGTGACGTCCTCGGCGCCGGCGCGCATCGCGTCCGGTGGGACCGTGTAGAGCAGGATCCCCTGGATCCGAACGTTCTTGGAGAAGCTGGGCCGCAGCGCGATCGTGGCCTCGTTGCCGCCGTTGTTGGCGTAGAACGCGATCGTGCCGAGGTTGGCGACCACGTCGAGGTCGAGGTCGAGGTTCTGTGCCGGCGCGACCTCGACGACCAGGTCGACACCGTCGGGAGCGACCTCGCGCACCCGGGCGGCGACGTCGTCGGTGGTGTAGTCGAGCACGTGGTGGGCCCCGGCCGCGCGGGCCAACGCCGCCTTCGCGTCGCTGCTCACGGTCGTGACGACGGTGGCGCCGGCCCACACCGCGAGCTGGATCGCGGCGTTGCCGACGGCCCCCGCCCCGCCGGCGACCAGCACCGTGCGTGACCCGAGCGAGCCGGGCCTGACGCGACCGTCGGCCGTGGCGAACGACAGGGCCCGGTGCGCCGTGAGCGCCGGGACGCCCAGGCTTGCGCCGAGGTCGTACGACGCCCCGTCGGGCAGCGGTGCGACGTGGTCGGCCGGCTGCACGGTGAGCTCGGCGGCGGTGCCGATCGGGCGGCCGTGCTGGGCCATCCGCAGCCACACCCGGTCGCCGACCGCGACGTCGGTGACACCCTCGCCGACGGCCTCGACGGTGCCGGCGCCGTCCTGGCCGGGCGAGACCCGGTCGTGGGCCTTGGGCATCATGCCGGCCCGGAACTTCCAGTCGGTCGGGTTGACGCCCGCCCGGACCAGGCGCACCACCACCTCGCCGGGCCCCGGGGTGGGGTCGGGGAGGTCCTCGAGGTGCAGGACGGAGGACGGACCGTTGTCGGTGTAGACCACTGCGCGCATGACTCCGTCTTACACCCCGGGCCGGGACCCGGGCAGCGCCCGGGTCGCCAGTCGGGTCGTCAGCCGGGTCGCCAGCCCACCGGGCGCCGCGCTCCGGCCGGGTCGTCCGCCCCAGCGGGAGCCAGGACTCACCCTGGGCCGGACGACCCGGTGGCGGCGAGGGCCTCGCGGGTCAGCTCGTGCAGGCTCCGGGCCGGAGGCCGGGTGAGCCAGTGGTCGTAGGCGTGCTCGGCGGCGGCGAGCCGGGCCGCGACGATCGCCCCGGGGCGCACGTCGTCGCGCGGGTCCACGCCGAGGCGCTCGCCCACCAAAGCGACGAGCTCGGCCCGCTCGGCGTCGTCGAGCAGCGACGCGCGCCGTACGCGCGGCGGCGCCGAGGCCATCGCCCGGCGCCACAGGTCGATCACGTCGGTCTCGTCGGCGAACTGCTCGGTGCGCTGCAGGATCGCCGCCGCGAGGGCGTCGGCGACCGGCTCGTCGGCCGGGCGGGCGGCCACGTTGCCCACGATCGCGGCCCGTCCGGTGCGGACGACCCCGACGAGCAGGTCCTCCTTGCTCGCGACGTGGCGGAACAGCGTGCTGAGCGAGACGCCGACCTCGGCGGCGATCGCCTCGACGGTGACCGCGTCGTAGCCGTCGCGGGCGAAGAGCTCGAGCGCGACCCGGTCGATGCGGGCGCGCAGCTCGAGACGGCGGCGCTCGCGCAACCCGGTCACGGTGCCGGTGCGGGTTCGAGCGGCGGCACGGGCACGTCGATCGCGGGGCGCTCGCAGCCGCCGTCGACGTGCAACAGGGTGCCGGTCACCCACGCCGAGGCGGGCGAGGCGAGGTAGAGCGCCGCGCAGGCGATGTCGTCCGGGTGGCCCGGTCGTCCCATCGGGGTGTTGGCCTCGAACTGGGCGCGCAGGGCGTCGTCGGTGAGCACCACCTCGAGGCCGGCGGTGGCCACTCCCCCGACCCCGATGGCGTTGACGCGCACCCGCGGCGCGAGCTCGGCGGCGAGGTTGCGGGTCATCTGGTTGAGCGCGGCCTTGCCGGCGCCGTACGCGACGAAGGAGCTCATCACCATGTCGGAGGACCGCGAGGAGATGTTGACGATCGAGCCGCTGCCGGCGGTGTCGACCATGGCGCGGGCGGCGAGCTGGCTCATCAGGAACGGCTGGGTGACGTTGAAGCGCAGCGCCATCTCGAAGAACCGCTCCGAGGTGGCCATCGCGGGCCGCGGGCCGGATCCGCCGGCGTTGTTGACCAGCACGTCGAGGCGCCCGTACGACGTGACCGCGGCGTCGACCAGGCGCCGGCGGTCGTCGTCGACCAGCACGTCGCTCACCACGGCGAGCCCACGGCGTCCGGTCTCCTCGATGCGGGCCACGACCTCGTGGAGGTCACCCGGGGTGCGGGCCCCGACGACGACGTCGGCCCCGGCCTGCGCGAGCCCGATCGCGATGCCGCGCCCGATGCCCTGCCCGGCGCCGGTGACGACGGCGACCCGGCCGTCGAGGCGGAAGCGGTCGAGGATCACCGCTGCGTCCCGGTCCGGTGGGTCCCCAGGTGGGGTGCGGCCCGGCCGGCGACCAGCGGCAGGTCGAGATAGGTGCGGATGCCGGGCTGGGCGGCGACGACGTAGGGGATCGCGTTGACGCAGTGGTGGGCCGTCACGACCACACCGGGGTTGCGGACCAGGCCCTCCTCGATCGAGTCGGGCTGCAGGCCCTTGAAGGTGACCTTGACGTCGGGGTCGCCGGTGACCTCGACCTCGAACCGCTCGCCCTCGGGCCCGAACTCCCACGGCGGGTCGAGGTGCTCCTCGCCCATGAGCCAGTTGACGGTGGCGGTCACGACCGGGAGGCCGTCGACCAGGGCGCGCCAGTGGAAGCGGCGCGCGGCCACGAGACCGGGCTCGATCACCCCGATCGGCGAGTCGATGGGCTGCGTCGCGACCGCGACCTCCTGCAGCGACTCGATGCGCGGGTCGGCGTCGAAGCCCATCTCGGCCACCACCATCCGCACCGACGCCTTGAACCCCGAGCCGAGCAGCCCGACCATCGGGCTCGCGAGCGCCTCGTCGGGGGTCCCACCGAAGGCCATCACGTGGCGCACCACGTCGGGGGCGCCGTAGGTGCGGATGTCGCTGAACTCCTCGGCCCGCACGTGCGTGACCTGCCCGCTGATGGCGCTGATCATCAGCGGGAAGCGCTCGGTGATGCCGCCGGGGTGGATGCCCGTCCCGTGCAGGCTGACCCCGCCGGCCAGGCAGGCCTGCGCGACGGCCTGGCTGCTGGCCGGGTTGGGGTAGACCCAGCCGACCGGCGTCACGACGTTCTTGCCGCTGCGCAGCAGGGCCACGACCTGGGCCTCGTCGGCGACCAGCGGGCTGTAGACGACGCAGTCGGCGTCGGTGGCGAGGACCTCCTCGATGCTGGTGGTCGCCGCGACCCCGACCGGGTCGAGGCCCGCGAGCTCGCCGGCGTCGCGGCCGTGCTTGTCGGCGCTGTGCACCCACGCCCCGACCAGCTCGAGGTCGGGGTGCGCCACGACCGCTTCGATCGCGGCCCGACCCACCCCGCCGGTCGCCCACTGGATGACCCGCAGGGGTCGTCTCGTCGTCATGCCCCGCGATTCAGCCAGTCGTGACAGTCACTGTCAAGATCGAAGTCACTTTCAGTTCGTCGGCGAGGGGTGCAGGTTTCACCGGCCGGCCGGTGAAACCCTGACCGGGCCGATAAGATTTCAGCGTCCCGGTCAGGTATTCACCGGCCGGCCGGTGAATCAAGTGACGGGTGGGACGTCAGAGCGCGTCGGCCATCCCCGCGCAGGCCCGGAGCCACGACATCCGGGTGGCCTCGGAGAGCCGGGCGTAGGGCACGACCCCGCCCGCGACGAGCACCGGGTCGTAGGGCACCCGGTAGACCGCGCGGGTGCGCTGCTCGTAGACCTGCACCAGGTCGGCGGCGAGCTTGGCGTCGACCGACGGCGACGGGTCGGACAGCACGGTGAGGCACTTGTGCTTGAGGTCGGTCAGGCCGGCGTCCTGCAGCGCGTCGAGCATCCACAGCCCGCTGTAGCCGGTGTCCTCGCGCACCGTGCTGGTGACCACGAGCAGGTCGGCCGACTCGACGGCGGCCAGCCAGTTCTCGGCCCTCATGTTGTTGCCCGAGTCGATGAGCAGCACGCGGTAGAAGCGCTCGAGGAGGGCGTGGACCTCGCGGAAGTCCTCGGCGCGGATGGTGCCGGTGACGTCGGGACGCTCGTCGGAGGCCAGCACGTCGAAGTGGGCGTCGCCCTGCGAGCGCACGAACGCCCCGAGGTCACCGATGCGCGACTGGTAGACGTCCTTGAACCGGCCGAGGTCCTCGAGCAGCTCGCGGGTGGTGTTGCGGTGCGAGCTGCGGGTGCCCCGGATGCCGAGGGTGCCGCGGGTCTCGTTGTTGTCCCAGGCGACGACCCCGCCGCCGCGGACGGTGCCGAAGGTGTAGCCGGCCGCCAGGACGCCGGTCGTCTTGGCGGCACCGCCCTTGGGGTTGATGAACGCGATCGTGCGCGGGCCGTCGAAGTCGCGCTGGATGGTCGACCGGTCGCGCTCGTAGGCCTCCTCCTTGGCGCCCATGGCGGGCCTGATGACGCCCCCGGACCAGCGGCGTACGCGCCCGCGCCAGCCCCAGGTCGCCGGGCCGAGCTGCTGGTCGCTGTCGCGGCGGTCGAGGAAGTCGGCGGCCGTCATGAACCGGCGCGGCTCCGTGACCGGCACCTCGGTGGGCACCTCCGGCGCCGGCGGTACGACGGGGGGTGCCGCGGGCGGCGGACTCCACGACGACGGCGGTGCCGAGGGCGGTGCCGAGGGCGGCGGCGCCGACGGTGGCGGACCGACCGGCGCGACCGGCGCGACGGGCGGGGTGGCCGCCGGCGGGGCCGCGGCCGCCGGGGCCGGGGCGAGCGCCTGGGTGGGCCACGGGTCGCCGAGCGGGTCGCCGAGCTCGCGGGCCACGGCGTCGGAGCGGTGGTCGGTCGCCACGTCGGCGCGGTGGCCCCCCGACTCGGGCGCGACCACGGCCTGCGCACGCGCGTAGGCCTCGAGCTCCGCCGGCGTGTAGAGCCGGTCGCTCGTCGCCGTGACCAGCCCGTCGTCGGGGGTCTCGTCCGGGGTCTCGTCCGGCGTGGGGGCAGGTGGGTAGGGCGGGTGCTGCGTCATGAGGGCTCCTCCGAGAACGGTGCCACGACCCCTCGAGCCTAGGCCGTCGGTGTCGTGACCGACCGCCTGCCCGCGCTGGGCGACCGGAAACGTCCCGCGGGGGGGTCAGCGGTCCAGGTAGCGCGCCCAGGCGAAGCAGTACAGGCCGTAGGCCGCGAACCCCAGGCCCATCGCCGTGAGCAGGACCGGGCCGAACGGCTGGTCGAGGACCTTGACCAGCGCCTGGTCCAGGCCGCCGGACTTCTTGGCCTCGTGGGTGACGGCGGCGTAGACGAACAGGCCACCCACGATGCCCAGGGCGATGCCCTTGGCGACGTGCCCGACACGACCCAGCCAGCGGTACGCCGTACCGGTGTCGCCGCTGCGGCCCTCGCCGTCGAGGTGCTTGAGGTAGGACTCCTTCCACGCCATGACGAGCAGCGCGACCCCGACCGCCACGATGCCGAGCCCGACCGCCCCCACGAGCACCTGGCCCGCGGGCAGGTCCATCAGCTTGGCGGTGGTGGAGTCGGTGCCACCCTTGGAGCCGGAGCCGACCGCCACCTTGATGGCACTGATCGCGATGGTGGCGTAGACGACGGCCTTGCCGGCCGCGATCACCCGCTTGCGCAGCCGCTTGGTGTCGTCGGTCTGCTCGCGGTAGCCGACAGCCGCGTCGAGGCCTCGCCAGACGACCATCAGCAGCATGCCGACCGCGACCAACCAGACCAGGACCGTGCCGAGCGGCTGGTCGGCGAGCTGGTGCAGCGCACCGTTGCTGTCGGCGCTGCCCTCGCGGTTGCCGAAGGCCAGCTGGATCGCCAGCCAGCCGATGAGCAGGTGCACGACCCCGAACGCGACCAGCCCGGCGGAGGCGGCCCGGTCGAGCCACTCGCTGCGGTGGGCCTCGCCGGCGGCCTGCTGCGCACTGTTGGTCATGACAGGTCCCCGATCGCGGACTCGATCGCGCGGTGGAAGGTCGGGTAGGCGTAGATCATCGTGCGCAACGTCGCGACCGGCACCGCGGCGTGCACCGCGAGGGCGAGCAGGCCGAGGATCTCGCCGCCCGCCGGACCGACGGCGGTGGCGCCGACCAGGACCCCGCGGTCGGCGTCCTCGACGACCTTGACCAGGCCGCGCGCCCCGGGGCCGTGGGTGAACCCGCGCGAGGACTGCTCGAGCGGGGTGCTGCCGACCCGCACGGTGAGCCCGGCGTCACGCGCCTGCTGCTCGGTCAGCCCGACGCCGCCGACCTCGGGGTCGGTGAAGGTGACGTGGGGCAGCGCGTGGTACGCCGCCGCGGGGCCGTCCTCGCCGAGCAGGTCGCGCTGGGCGATGGCCGACTGGTACATCGAGACGTGGGTGAACGCTCCCTTGCCGGTGACGTCGCCGATCGCCCACAGACCCTCGACCCCCTGCACCCGGAGCCGGTCGTCGACGTCGAGGGTCCGCGCGGTCGGGTCGAGACCGACGGTCTCGAGGCCGAGGTCGTCGAGGTTGGGGGTGCGCCCGGCGGCCACGAGCAGCTTGTCCGCGACGAGCTCCTCCCCGCCCACGGTCACCGTGAACGCACCGTCGGCGTAGGCGACCCGGGAGGTCTGCGCGGAGGTCATCACCCGGATGCCCTCACCGACGAGCACGTCCTGCAGGATCGCGGCGGCCTCGGGCTCGTTGGTGGGGACCAGCCGGTCGCCGTGCTGCACGATCGTCACCCGCACCCCGAACCGCGCGAACACCTGCGCCAGCTCGCAGCCGATCGGCCCGCCGCCGATGACGACCAGCGATCCCGGCAGCGCGTCGGCACGCAGCGCGTCGCGGTTGGTCCAGTACGGCGTCCCCGCGAGCCCGTCGATCGGCGGTGCGGCCGGGCGGGTGCCGGGGTTGAGCACGACGCCGCGCGTCACGCCCACCGAGCGGGTCGACCCGTCGGGCAGCTCGACGTCGACACGGCCGGGCCCGGCCAGCCGACCGGTGCCGTGCACGACCTCGGCGCCAGCGCCCTCGAGGCGGCGTACGGCGACGGTGTCGTCCCAGCCGTCGGTGGCCTGCTCGCTGACCCGCTGCGCGACCGGCGCCCAGCTGGCGGTGACGCTGACGTCGCCCGCGAGCGTCGCGGCGCGACCGGCCTCGGCCAGGGCGTCGGCCGCGCGCACCATCATCTTCGACGGGATGCACCCGTAGTAGGGGCACTCGCCGCCGACCAGGTGCTTGTCGAGGGCGAGCACCCGCAGGCCGGCCTTCGCGGCCCCGGTCGCGAGGGCCTCGCCACCGGGCCCGAGGCCGATCACGACCAGATCGACGGTGTCGGTGTCGGTGTCAGTGCTCATCGCGCTCATCGGCACAGCATGGCGCAGCCGGGGCCCGTCGTACTCCCCGGTGGGGGTGACCAAGCGGTGACGGCGGGAGTGCGGTCAGCCGACGGCGGGGCGCGCGCGCTGGATCGCGCCCAGCACGCCGTTGACGAACTGCGGCGACTCGTCGGTCGAGAGGTCCTGGACCAGCGCCATCGCCTCGGTGACGGCGACGTGGTCGGGCACGTCGTCGGCCCACAGCAGCTCCCAGACGCCGAGCCGCAGCACGTTGCGGTCGACGGCGGGCATCCGGTCGAGGCTCCAGGCTGCGGAGAACTCCCCCAGCAGCTGGTCGATGCGCTCCACGTGCGCGGCCACGCCACGCACGAGCGTCAGGGTGTAGTCGTTGGGCGGGCCGTCGCCGGCCGCGATGACGCGGTCGAGGGCCTCGGTCGGCGTCTCGCCGCGCAGGTCAGCGGCGTACAGCACGTCGAGGGCGCGCTTGCGGGCCTTGGAACGGGCCCCCATCAGGACTTGACGCGACCCATGTAGGACGAGTCGCGGGTGTCGACCTTGACCTTCTCGCCCTGGTTGATGAACAGCGGCACCTGGATCTCGTGGCCGGTCTCGAGCGTGGCGGGCTTGGTGCGCCCGGTGGCACTGTCGCCGGCCAGGCCGGGCTCGGTGAAGGTGACCAGGAGCTCGACCGAGGCCGGGAGCTCGATGAACAGCACGCGACCGTCGTTGGTGGCGACCACGGCCTCCTGGTTCTCGAGCAGGAAGTTGGCGTTGCCGCCGACGATCTCGGGGGCGATCTCGAGCTGCTCGTAGTTGGAGGTGTCCATGAAGACGAACGACGAGCCGTCGTTGTAGAGGTACTGCATGGTGCGACGGTCGACGGTCGCGGTCTCGACCTTGGTGCCGGCGTTGAACGTCTTGTCGACGGTCTTGTTGGACTCGACGTTCTTGAGCTTGGTGCGCACGAACGCGGGGCCCTTGCCCGGCTTGACGTGCTGGAACTCGATGACGGCCCAGAGCTGGCCCTCGAGGTTGAGCACCATGCCGTTCTTCAGGTCGTTGGTGGTAGCCATGCGCGCAGGTCAGCCTTCGTCGTCGGAGATCGGGTAACGTCACCGGCGCCGGTCCCTCAGGCGCCCGGGCAACAGCGCACGAGTCTATCGGGCCGGACCACCCCTCCGCGAAAGCGAGGCGACTCGCCACCGACCAGAACCGCGACCGACCCAGGCCGCGTCGACTTCACGACCCCACCCGAACCGACACTGACCCGGGGTGCGCCAGCCTCCCGGGGACGCGGCGAAAGTCGACGCGGGGTGAGTCGCTCCCGCGCTGCGACACCCCGCGAAGTCGACGCAGAGCGGGTCAGCCCTGCGTCGGGTCCTGCCGGAGGCGCGCCACCGACTCGAGCGCGAGCCGGTAGCCGTCGATGCCGTGCCCGGCGATCACCTCGGCCGCGTGGGGGGTGACCACGGAGGTGTGGCGGAAGACCTCGGGTCGCTGGGTGGGGTCGCTGATGTGGACCTCGACCAGCGGGGCCGTCAGCTGGGCGCAGGCGTCGAAGACGGCGTAGGAGTAGTGGGTCCAGGCGGCGGCGTTGAGGACCACGGGGGTCGCCTGGTCTGCGGCGTCGTTGAGCCAGTCCAGCAGCACGCCCTCGTGGTTGGTCTGGCGTAGGTCGACCTCGAGCCCCAGCGCCGCACCCCACCCCACGCACAGCGACGCCAGCTCGGCGTGGGTGGTCGAGCCGTAGATCTCGGGCTGGCGGCGCCCCAGCCGTCCGAGGTTGGGTCCGTTGAGGACCAGGACCCTCACGCGCCCGGCCCTGCGGTCGGTCCTGCGATGGCGGCGTAGGCCTCGCGCAGGTGCTCCTCCGACGGCCCGGCGAGCACGGTGGGCCGTCCGACGTCGTCGAGGACGACGAAGCGCAGCTGGGCGCCGCGCGACTTCTTGTCCAGGCGCATGGTCGCGAGCAGGTGGTCGAAGGGCTCGGCGTCATAGGTCGTCGGCAGACCCACCCGGCCGAACGCGGCGCGGTGGCGCTCGACGACCTCGGCCGGGAGCCCGGCCGCACGGTGGGCGAGCTCGGCGACGAAGACGCACCCGATGGCGACGGCCTCGCCGTGGCGGATGCCGTAGGCCTCGGCGCGCTCGATGGCGTGGGCCAGGGTGTGGCCGTAGTTGAGGGCCTCGCGGCCGGGGTGCCCGCCGGTGCCGCCCTGCTCCTTGAGGTCGGCGACGACGACGTCGATCTTGACCTGGATCGCCCGCTCGACAAGCTCGCGCAGGACCGGCGACGGCGCGACGAGCTCGTCCGGCGGCGTCGACTCGACCAGCCGCAGGATCTCGGGGTCGGCGATGAACCCGCACTTGATGACCTCACCCAGGCCCGCGACCAGCTCGTCGCGCGGCAGGGTCTCGAGCAGCGACAGGTCGCAGATGACGCCGGCCGGCTCGTGGAAGGCGCCGACGAGATTCTTGCCGGCCTCGGTGTTGATGCCGGTCTTGCCGCCGACCGCGGCGTCGACCATCGCCAGCAGGGTCGTCGGCACGTGCACGACGCGCACCCCGCGCAGCCACGAGGCGGCGACGAACCCGCCGAGGTCGGTGGTGGCTCCCCCGCCCAGCGTGACGATCACGTCGGAGCGCGTGAAGCCCTCCTCTCCGAGCGCCTCCCAGCACGCGTTGGCGACCTCCGCGGTCTTGGCGTCCTCGCCGTCGGGCACCGCCAGCACGGTCACGTCACGGTCGGGCATGGTGTCGACCAGGGGGGCCACGACGTCCTCGACGAGCTCCTCGAGCGCGTCGGGACAGATGAGGGCGACGCGCAGCGCGTCACCGACCATCTCGGGCAGCCGGTCGGCCAGGTGGTGGCCGACCACGACGTCGTACGGCGAGGCACCGCCGACGTGCAGGACGGTCTCGACCTCGTGGTGGTGCTGGTCGGGGTCGGGCTCGCTCATGACAGGGCCTCCTGGATCCGGGCCGCGACGTCCTCGGGCGCGGTCTCGTCGGTGTCGACGACGATCGTGGCGACCGACTCGTAGACGGGGGCGCGCTCCTCGAGGGTCGCCTTGATCTGGGCCCGCACGTTGCCGAAGAGCAGCGGGCGGCCGGCCCCGAGACCGACGCGCTTGACCGCCTCGGCCAGGCCCACGCGCAGGAAGACCACCCGGTGCCCGGCCAGCAGTGCGCGGGTCGAGGCGTCGAGGACGGCGCCGCCGCCCAGCGACAGCACGCCGTCGTGCGAGGCCAGGGCGGCGGCGACCGCGTCGCGCTCCAGCGCCCGGAAGTGCGCCTCGCCGGACTCGACGAAGATGTCGGAGATCGAGCGGCCCTCGGCCGCCTCGACGTCGGTGTCGGTGTCGCGGGCAGCCACCCCGAGCCGCTCGGCCAGCAGGCCCGCGACCGTCGACTTGCCGGCGCCCATCGGCCCGACGAGGACGACGACCGGACGGGTCGTACCGATCACCGGTACCTCAGCGCCGCGAGGTACGACGCGCAGTTGCGCCGGGTCTCCCCCAGCGAGTCGCCGCCGAACTTCTCGATCACCGCGTCGGCCAGCACGAGGGCGACCATGGCCTCCGCGACGATGCCGGCCGCGGGAACCGCGCACACGTCGGAGCGCTGGTGGTGGGCGACGGTGGCCTCACCCGTCGCGACGTCGACGGTGCGCAGAGCCCGCGGCACCGTGGCGATCGGCTTCATCGCCGCCCGGACCCGCAGCACCTCGCCGGTGGTCATGCCGCCCTCGGTGCCGCCGGAGCGGCCCGAGGCCCGGCGGATGCCGTCGTCGGTCGCGAGGATCTCGTCGTGGGCCAGGGAGCCGGGGGTCGCGGCGAGCTCGAAGCCGTCACCGACCTCGACGCCCTTGATCGCCTGGATGCCCATGAGGGCACCGGCGAGGCGGGAGTCGAGGCGACGGTCCCAGTGCACGTGGGAGCCCAGGCCCGGCGGGAGGCCGTGGACGACGACCTCGACGACGCCGCCGAGCGTGTCACCGTCCTTGTGGGCCTGGTCGACGCGCGCGACCATCGCCGCGGCGGCCTCGGGGTCCAGGCAGCGGACCGGGTCGTCGTCGAGACGAGCGACGTCGTCGGGCTCGGGCCAGACCCCCGCAGGGGCCCGCACCCCGCCGAGCTCGATGACGTGGGACACGATGCGGGCGCCGACGGCCTGCTCGAGGAAGTTGGAGGCGACCCGGCCCAGCGCCACGCGCGCCGCGGTCTCGCGGGCCGAGGCGCGCTCGAGGATGGGCCGCGCCTCCTCGAAGTCGTACTTCTGCATCCCCGCGAGGTCGGCGTGGCCCGGGCGGGGCCGGGTGAGGGGCGCGTTGCGGCCGGTGTCCTTGAGCAGCGTCGGGTCGACCGGGTCGGCCGCCATCACGGTCTCCCACTTGGGCCACTCGGTGTTGCCGACGGTGATCGCGACCGGACCGCCCTGCGTCAGGCCGTGGCGGACGCCGCCGGTGAGCGTGACCTCGTCCTGCTCGAACTTCATCCGGGCGCCGCGCCCGTAGCCCAGCCGCCGACGCGCCAACGAGTCGGCGATGTCGGACGTCGTGACCTCGACGTGGGCGGGAAGGCCCTCGAGGATGGCGGTCAGGGAAGGTCCGTGGGACTCACCCGCGGTCAACCAGCGCAGCATGGCGTCAGTCTCGCACCCGCCCTCTCACCCCTCCGACCGGTCACCCACCGGCGAGATGACCGAGCACGGCCGGACCCACCAGCAGCCCCACCAGCGCGCCGACGCACATGAAGGGACCGAACGGGAACTGCGTCTTGAGGTAGGAGGCCCGTCGCTTGACCACGGCCAGCACGAGGCCGGGCACGCCGAGCAGCAGGAACCCGGAGTACATCCCGACCAGGAACTCCGGCCACCCCAGGTAGCCGAGGGCCAGCGAGAGCAGCGCCGCGAGCCGCACGTCGCCGTAACCCAGGCCGACCGGGTAGATGAACCACAGCACCCAGTAGAAGACGTAGCCGACGACCATCGCGACCAGCCCGCGGCGCAGGTCGTCCCACGTCGCGACCAGCCCGGCGTGCGCGACCACGAGCACGATCGCCGTCCAGAGCGCCGGCAGCACCACGACCGCCGGGAGCAACCGGGTCCGCAGGTCGACGATGCTCAGCGCGACCACCACGGGGACGAGCAGCACGTAGCCCACCAGGAGCCACGACCAGCCGAGCCTGGCGCCGACCAGTCCCCCCGCCACCCCGCAGACCACCAGGGCCACCGGTGCGAACCAGGCCAGGTCGGCCACGACCGCGTACGGCTCCTTGGGGCCCTCCAGCAGCTCGCGGGCGCGCTCGCGATCGGTCTTGTCCTCGTCGGGCGTCTCGGGTGGCTCGGGCAGGCGTCGCACCACCAGGGGTGACAGGTAGCCGAGTACCGCCGCGACCACGGCCGCCACGATCGCGGCCCGGACCTCGTCCATCACCCGTCGCTCGGACCGGCCGCGCGGGCCCGCAGCGCCGCCTGCCCGGCCGCGCGCATCGCGTCGAGCGGACCGGGGTGACCGGTGAAGAGCCCGACCTGCAGCACCGCCTGGTGCACGAGCAGGTCCAGCCCGGTGACGAGCACCCGGCCGTCGTGGGACGCCGCCGCCGCGAGCGGCGTGGGCCAGGGGTCGTAGAGCACCTCGAAGACCACCGGCACGGCCTCGCAGCGCCGCACCAGGCCCTCGGTCTGGACCGCGGCCGGCACGGTCGACACGACGACCTCGCCGCGCACCGACGCGTCGTCGATCGCCCCGACCGTCACCGTCGGTGCCGACGCGTGCGCCGCGATCGCCGCGACGGTCTCGGCGGCCCGCTGCGGCGAGCGCGCCAGCAGCCTCACCTCGCGTGCGCCCAGCTCGCACAGCGCGAGCCCGGTCGAAGCGGCGGTCGCACCGGCCCCCAGGACCGTCACGACCGAGACCTCGCCGTCCCAGCGCTCACGGACGGCCGCCACGGCTCCCGGCAGGTCGGTGTTGTCGAGCCGGGTGCGGTCGCCGTCGAGCACCACCGTGTTGGCCGCGCCGGTCAGCGCCACCGCGGCCGTGCGTTCCTCGACCAGCCCCAGCACCTCGCGCTTGAGCGGCATCGTCAGCGACAGCCCGCGCCAGGTGTCACGGTCCAGACCGCCCAGGAGGTCGGCGAGCCCGCCCGACGGCACCCGCACCGCGTCGTAGGTCCAGTCCAGCCCGAGCACGTCGTACGCCGCCCGGTGCAGCACCGGGGACAGCGAGTGGGCGATCGGGTCGCCCAGCACGGCACAGCGCATCGGTCGGCCGCTCAGCAGCGGTCGGACTTCGTCGCGCAGTAGTCGCGCAGCTCGGCCTTGAGGGCCAGGAAGTCGTCGTAGGTGGTGGCGAACTTGGTCTTGCCCGAGTCGAGGTCGACCGTGACGTAGTAGAACCACGGACCCTTGACCGGCTTGATCGCCGCCTGGATCGCGTCGCGGCTCGGCGTCGCGATCGGGCCGGGCGGCAGGCCCGCCATCGTGTAGGTGTTGTAGGGGCTGGTCGCGACCTCGTCGATCTGGGCCTGCGACGGCACCGCGACCTTCTCGCCGCGCGCGTAGTTGATCGTCGCGTCCATCTGCAGCCGCCCGATGGTCTCGGCGGTGGGGTCGGCGAGCCGGTTGTAGACGACCCGGGCGATCTTGGCCTTCCCGGTCTCGTCGAGCAGGCTGCCCTCGGCCTCGACCAGGCTGGCGATCGTCATCAGGTCGTGCTCGCTGTAGCCGAGCCGGTCGGCCGCCCCGGCGAGGTCGACCTCGTCGAGCGTCTCGACGGTCCGCGCGACCATCGTCGACAAGATGGTGGCCGCGTCGTCGTCGGGGAAGAACACGAAGCTGCCCGGTGACAGGTAGCCCTCGGCGCTGCCGTCGGCCTCGGGGGGCAGGCCCAGCTCCTGGGGGTCGGCCAGCACGGCGTCGTACTGCTTGCGGGTGATGCCGGTGTCCTTGACCAGCAGGGCCAGCACCTCCTCGACGGTCTTGCCGGGGGTGAAGGTGAACGACGTGCCACGGGTCCTACCGCCGACCAGCACGTCGACCACCTGGGCGGCCTTCATCTTCTTCTTCAGCCGGTAGACCCCCTCGCGGATCCCTCGCGAGGCGTCGTCGGCGTCCGCGGCCTCGACGTAGGCCTCGGCCGAGGCCACGACGCCCAGGGCCTCGAGGTTGCGTGCCATCACTGAGATCGAGTCGCCGCCGGCGACCGTGAACACCACCGACCCCGAGCCCGGTCCGGCGAAGTCGGCGGCGTCGGAGGCGAAGGGGTTGCTCACGTCGACGGTGCGCACGGCCAGGACGGCACCGACCACCAGCACCGCCAGGACGACCAGGACGGGCAGGCACCCGGAGCGGCGCCGACCCCGCCGAGACCCTCCTCGGCGCGTATGGCTGTGGGCGTCGGCCGGGCCGTGGCCCGGCACGATCGAGGCGTCGTCGTGGATCCCGTGGTCGACGCCGTAGGGCTCGTGGTCAGACATCCGTCTCCTCGGGCTGGGCGTCGGGTTGGGCGTCAGGGGGCGAGGTCACGAGCTCCCCGGGGGGCAGTCCGGTGGCGCGCTCGCTGTCCAGGGCGTGCTGCAGGATGAGCACCGCCGCGGCCTGGTCGACGACCGCGCGGCGCTGCGCACCCTTGGTGCCACGGTCGCGCAGCATAGCCTCCGCCGACACGGTGGTCAGGCGTTCGTCGACCAGCCGCACGGGCAGCGGCGACACCGACGCCGCGAGCGTCGCCGCCCACTCCCGGGTCTTGGCCGCGGCCGGACCCTCGCGCCCCGACAGCGACCGCGGCAGCCCGACCACGACCTCCAGGACGGTCGACTCCGCAGCGATGGCGCGCAGCAGCTGTCGGATCCGCTTGAGGTCGCCGGAGCCGCGGCGCACGGTCTCGACGGGGCTCGCGAGGAAGCCCGACGGATCGCTGCGCGCCACGCCGATCCGCGCGTCGCCGGGGTCGATGCCGAGTCGGACGCCCGGCCTCACGCGCCCTGCACGCTCGCCAGGACGGCCGCGAGGGCCTCGTCGATGCGCGAGGTGTCGGTGCCGCCGCCCTGCGCGACGTCGGCCTTGCCACCGCCCTTGCCGCCGACGAACGGTCCGACCGTCCGGACCAGGTCGTTGGCGCTGAGACCGCGAGACTGCGCGGCGTCGTTGAGCGCGGCCACCACCGAGACCTTGCCGTCGGCGGCGCCGATCACCACGACCGCCGCGGGCTGGTCGCCGGGGAGCCGGCCCCGGACGTCGAGCGCCAGCGTGCGTACGTCGCCCCCGCCGGCCCCGTCGACCCGGTGCGCCACGACCCGGACGCCGCCGACGTCGACCGCCGAGGCGGCGAGCTCGGCGCCCCCGGACAGCAGCTGCTGCAGCCGGATCCTCTCGATCTCCTTCTCGGCCGCGCGCAGCCGGTCGACGAGGTCGCCGACCCGGGGCACGAGGTCCTGCGGCTGGATCTTGAGCAGGCTGGTGAGCTGGCCGACCACGTCGCGCTCCCGCGCGAGGTAGGCGAAGCCCTCGACACCGGTGAAGGCCTCGATGCGGCGGTTGCCGGAGCCGACCGACGCCTCGCCGGTGACCACGACGGTGCCGATCTGGGAGGAGTGGTCGACGTGGGTGCCGCCGCAGAGCTCGCGCGACCAGGGCCCGCCGATCTCGACGACGCGCACCTTGGTGTTGTCGTAGGTCTCGCCGAACAGCGCGACCGCGCCCCACTCCTTGGCCTGCTCGAGCGTCATGTACTGCCAGCCGACCGGCAGGTCGGCGCGCAGGGCCTCGTTGGAGACCCGCTCGATGTCGCGGACCTGCTCGGGAGTCAGCCCGGTGGTCCAGCCGAAGTCGAGGCGCAGGTAGCCGGGACGGTTGTAGGACCCGGACTGCAGCGCCGTGGGGCCGAGCACCTGGCGCAGCGCGGCGTGGACCACGTGGGTGCCGGAGTGGGCCTGGCGCGCGCCGGTGCGCCACTCGGGGTCGACCTGCGCGTGCAGCAGCGAGGACGACGCCGACGACGTCGCCAGCTCGCCGTCGACGACACGCACCTGGTGCACGACCAGGCCCTTGATGGGCCGCTGGACGTCGACGACCTCGAGCCGCCCGCCGTCGAACTCGATGATGCCGGCGTCGGCGGCCTGGCCGCCGGACTCGGCGTAGAACGGGGTGCGGTCCAAGATGATCTCGCCGACCTCGCCGGGGCCGAGCACCGTCACGGGCACGCCCTCGCGCAGCAGCGCGAGGGGGCGCGACTCGGTCTCGAGGGTCTCGTAGGCGAGCCACTCGGTGGGGCCGTGCTCGTCGAGGACGGTCCGGTAGGCGCCGGTGTCGGCGTGCTGGCCGCGCTTGCTGCGCGCGTCGGCCTTGGCGCGCTCGCGCTGCTCGGCCATCAGGCCACGGAAGCCGTCCTCGTCGACGCTGAGCCCGGCCTCGGCGGCCATCTCGAGGGTCAGGTCGATCGGGAACCCGAAGGTGTCGTGCAGCTGGAAGGCCTCGGCGCCGGCGATCGACGCACCGCCCGACTGCTTCACCTTCGACGCCGCGAGGTCGAACATCGTCGTGCCCGCCTGCAGCGTCTTGCGGAACGTCTCCTCCTCGGCGTAGGCCACGCGCGAGATGCGGTCCCAGTCGGTGTGGAGGTCGGCGTAGGTCTCGCCCATCTTGTCGCGGCTGATGGGCATCAGCTCGGGCAGCGCGGGGTCCTCGTAGCCCAGCAGCCGCATGGAGCGGACCGCGCGACGCAGCAGCCGGCGCAGCACGTAGCCGCGCGCCTCGTTGCCCGGGGTGACCCCGTCGCCGATCAGCATCATCGAGCTGCGGACGTGGTCGGCGACCACCCGGAACCGGACGTCGTCGACGTGGTCGGCGCCGTACGTGCGGCCGGTGAGCTCCATGGCCCGCTCGATGACGGGGAACATCACGTCGATCTCGTACATGTTCTCGACGCCCTGCGTCATGAACGCGACCCGCTCCAGGCCCATGCCGGTGTCGATGTTCTTGCGCGGCAGCGATCCCGAGATGTCGAAGTCCTCCTTGCTGCGCACCGCGCTCAGCTCGTCCTGCATGAAGACCAGGTTCCAGAACTCCAGGTAGCGGTCCTCGGCGGAGAAGTCGCCGTCGGGCCCGTAGGCCGGCCCGCGGTCGATGAGGATCTCCGAGCAGGGGCCCCCGGGTCCCGGGACGCCCATCGACCAGTAGTTCTCCTTGGGCCCCAGGCGGATGATGCGCTCGTCGGGCAGGCCCGTGACCTTGCGCCACAGACCGACGGCCTCGTCGTCGCCGTCGAGCACCGACGGGTAGAGCACCGACTCGGCGAACCCGAAGCCGCCGTCGGACTGCGCCTTGGTGATCAGCTCCCAGGCCAGCTCGATGGCCTGCTCCTTGAAGTAGTCACCGAACGAGAAGTTGCCGCACATCTCGAAGAACGTGCCGTGGCGCGTGGTCTTGCCGACGTCCTCGATGTCGGGGGTGCGCGCGCACTTCTGGATGCTCACCGCCCGGTCGTAGGGCGGGGTCTCCTGGCCCAGGAAGTAGGGCTTGAACGGCACCATGCCCGCGTTGACGAACAGCAGGTTGGGGTCGTCGAGCAGCAACGAGGCCGAGGGGACGGGGGTGTGTCCGGCGCTCTCGAAGTGCGCCACGAACCTCCGTCGGATCTCCGCGGTGTCCATCAGCTGGTGCCTGCTTCCTGGGGTGAGTCGGTGGGTGGGTCGGTGAGCTCGTCGGTGGGTGGGTCGGTGCCGGGAGGGGCCGAGAGCTCCTGGTGCCGTGCGCGTTCATCGAGCGCCAGGCCGAGGCGTTCGCGCAAGCCGGTTTCGGCGTCGGCCCTGCCCTGGGCGACCTCGTCGCGGAACATCCGCAGGCCCACGACGGCGGCGCCGACGCGGTCCTGGAGACCGTCGACGGTGAGCACCTCGGCGGCGCGGCGGGCCCGGACGGCGACGTAGAGCCCCGCTCCGGTCCCCGCGGCGAACCACAGGGCTCTGCTCATGCCGCGGCCCCGGCGTCGCCGCGCTGACGGGCCTCGAGCTCGCGCTTGGCGCGGCGCAGGTCGTCGCGACGCTGCTTGCGGGCGCGCTTGACCTCGCGCTTCATCTCCCAGCGGATGCGGTGACGCATCTCAGGGGCCAGCGCGCGGCGCAGACCAGCGGCCCAGGAGGCCGCCTGCACGACGCCCTCGCGCACCACCAGGTCGACGAACAGCGACGCCGGTACGACGGGCGCCGCCTCGCGCTCGTCGTGCTCGTCGGCCCCGTCGACCTGCCCCAGCGTGGTGACGACGTACTCGGTGTCGTCGGCGCGGCGCCGCGGCTCGGCGAGCGCGCGCTCGATCCGCTCGATCCGCTCGGCCTGCGCCTTCAGGACCGCGACCTGCACCTGGGCCGTCTCGAGCGCAGCGGTGGCGCGGGCGCGCAGGCGCAGCACCGCGACCACCAGACCGGTGACCAGGACGGCCGACACGGCCAGGGTCGCGAGCACCGCCCAGCCGGGCACGCTCCACTCCTGGTCCATGGGCCAAGACCTTATCGTCCGCGGATCAGGCGCCGGACCCGCTCCCAGCGCTCCTTGATCGCCGCCTCGGCGCCGATCTCCGTGGGCCGGTAGTACTCGGCGTCGGCGACCACGTCCGGGGCGTACTGCTGCTCGGCGATGCCGTAGGGCTCGTCGTGGCTGTAGGTGTAGGAGGTCCCGTGCCCGAGCGTCCTCGACCCCGCGTAGTGGGCGTCGCGCAGGTGCGCCGGCACCGGTCCGACCTTGCCGGCGCGGACGTCGGCCGTCGACGCCGCCAGGGCCAGCGTCACCGCGTTGGACTTGGGCGCGACCGACAGCGCGATCACGGCGTGGGCGAGGTTGAACGACGCCTCGGGCATCCCGATCAGCTGCACGGCCTGGGCAGCGGCCACCGCGGTCTGCAGCGCGGTCGGGTCGGCCAGGCCGATGTCCTCCGACGCCAGGATCACCAGCCGGCGAGCGATGAAGCGCGGGTCCTCACCCGCCTCCATCATCCGGGCCAGGTAGTGCATCGCCGCGTCGGCGTCGGAGCCGCGGATGGACTTGATGAAGGCACTGGTGATGTCGTAGTGCTGGTCGCCCTGGCGGTCGTAGCGCACGGCGGCGCGGTCCACAGCGGTCTCGGCCGTCTCGAGGTCGACGGTGGTCGACTCGCGGGCCGAGGCCGCCCCGACCGCGGCCTCGAGGTAGGTCAGCGACCGACGGGCGTCACCGCCGGCGAGGCGTACGAGGTGGTCGAGCGCGTCGTCGTCGACCGTGAACGCTCCGGCGAGCCCGCGCTCCTCGTCGGCCAGGGCCGCGAGCATCACGCCACGGACGTCGTCGTCGGACAACGACTCCAGGCGCAGCAGCAGGCTGCGCGACAGCAGGGGCGAGATCACCGAGAAGAAGGGGTTCTCGGTGGTCGCGGCCACCAGGGTCACCCACCGGTTCTCGACCCCCGGCAGCAGGGCGTCCTGCTGGGCCTTGCTGAAGCGGTGCACCTCGTCGACGAACAGCACCGTCTCGTCGCCGGTGCGCACCAGCGTGTTGCGCGCGGTGTCGATCGCGGCGCGCACGTCCTTGACTCCGGCCGACACCGCCGAGACCTCCACGAAGCGGCGGCCGGTCTGGCGGCTCAGGATCGAGGCGATCGTGGTCTTGCCCGTGCCCGGGGGGCCCCACAGCAACAGCGACATCGACTGGTCGCCCTCGATGAGCTGACGCAACGGGGAGCCGGGCGCGCGCAGCTGGGACTGGCCGGCGAGCTCGTCGAGGGTGCGCGGCCGCATCCGCACCGCCAGCGGGGCCGACGAGTGGACGTTCGCGGACAGCGACCCGCCTCCCCCCACCGCAGCGGGGACAGGCGGGCCGGCCGCGAAGAGAGCGTCAGGCTCGTCCAAACGTCTTCGTGTCCAGGTCGAACCAGGTGTCGTCGTAGCCGGGCTTGGTGACCAGGCTGGCGTCGGGCGAGCCACCGGGGTCGGGGTTGCCGTCGTCGTCGACCCCGAGCAGCCGCGAGGTCAGGGGCTCGACCGGGTGCTTGCCGAGCTCGCCGGGGAAGTGGCAGGCGACCTTGTGGCGCTTGCCGACCTGCAGCAGCGGCGGCTCGTGCTTGGCGCAGATCTCACGCGCGATCGGGCAGCGGGTGCGGAAGTGGCACCCCGACGGCGGGTTGATCGGGCTGGGCACGTCGCCCTCGAGCATGATGCGCTCGCGCCGACCACCGATGGCGGCTTGCTTGACGTCGGGGACCGCCGACAACAGGGCCTGCGTGTAGGGGTGGTAGGAGTGCCCGTAGATGCTGTCGCGGTCGCCGATCTCGACGATCTTGCCGAGGTACATCACCGCGACCTCGGGGCAGAAGTGGCGCACGATCGACAGGTCGTGGGCGATGAACAGGAACGCGATGCCGAACTCGCGCTGCAGGTCCTGCAGCAGGTTGACGACCTGCGCCTGGATCGAGACGTCGAGCGCCGACACCGGCTCGTCGGCCACCATCAGCTTGGGCTGCAGCGCCAGGGCACGCGCGATGCCGATGCGCTGGCGCTGACCGCCGGAGAACTCGTTGGGGTAGCGGTTGTAGTGCTCGGGGTTGAGACCGACGACCTCGAGCAGCTCCTGGACGCGCGTCAGCACCTGCTTCTTGGGCACCACGTCGTGGATCACCAGCGGCGCACCGACGATCGTGCCGACGGTGTGGCGCGGGTTGAGCGAGCTGTAGGGGTCCTGGAAGATCATCTGGACGTCGCTGCGGTAGGGCTTGAGCTCGCGCGTCGACAGGGGTGCCAGGTCGGTGCCGTCGAACTCGATGCGGCCCGAGGTGGGCTTGTAGAGGCGGGTGATGAGACGACCCATCGTCGACTTGCCACAGCCCGACTCGCCCACCAGGCCGAGGGACCCCCCGGTGGGCACCTCGAACGAGACGCCGTCGACGGCCTGGACCTGGCCGATGGTGCGCCGGATCAAGCCGGAGGACTTGACCGGGAAGTACATCTTGAGGTTCTCGACGGTGAGGATCGGCTTGACCGTGGGGTCGAGCTCCGGGGCCTTGTGCGGCTGGAACTCGGGGCGGGCGGCCAGCGCGGCCTCGAGGTCGAGCAGCTCGGCCTGCGACGGGGAGCCGCTGACCTCCTCGGGCTGGTCGGCGGGCAGGCCAGGGGCGGCAGTGTTCACGCCGGGGACTCCGTCCGGTCAGGGGCGACGATCGGGGCGATCTCGGTCTCGTAGATGGCAGCCGGGTCACGCAGGTGACAGCGGCTCAGGTGCTCCGAGGAGCCGGTGGAGGAGCGCTCCAGGACGGGCAGGGTCGTCACGCACAGGTTGTCGGGGACCTGGGAGACGAAGGTGCACCGGGGGTGGAACGAGCACCCGGTCGGCGGGTTGAGCAGGCTGGGCGGGGTTCCCGGGATCGGGACGAGCACGTCGGAGATGCCGGCGACGTCGGGGACCGACGAGAGCAGTCCCCAGGTGTAGGGCATCTCCGGTCGGGTCAGGACCTCGCGCGTCACGCCGTACTCGACGGCGCGGCCGCCGTACATGACGAGCACCTCGTCGGCGATCTCGGCGATGACCCCGAGGTCGTGGGTGATCATGATGATCGCGGAGTTGAACTCGCGCTGCAGCTTCTGCAGCAGGTCGAGGATCTGGGCCTGCACCGTCACGTCGAGCGCCGTGGTGGGCTCGTCGCAGATGATCAGGTCGGGGTTGTTGACCAGCGACATGGCGATCATCGCGCGCTGGCGCATGCCGCCGGAGAACTGGTGCGGGAAGTCGTCGACCCGGGTCTGCGGCTGGGGGATGCCGACGAGGCCCAGCATCTCGATCGCGCGGGCCCGCGCCTGCTTCTTGGAGACGTTGTTGTGGATCCGGTAGCCCTCGATGATCTGCTTGCCGATCGAGTAGAACGGGTGCAGCGCGGTCAGCGGGTCCTGGAAGACCATCGCGACCTCGTTGCCGCGCAGCTTGCGCATGTCGTTCTCCGACATCCCGATGATCTCTTGGCCGTTGAACTTGATCGAGCCGGAGATCTGGGCGGAGCGCGTGTCGTGCAGGCCGAGCACGGCCATCGACGAGACCGACTTGCCCGACCCGGACTCGCCCACGATGCCGAGCGTCGTGCCGGCCTCGACGGTGTAACTCAGGTCGGACACGGCCTGCACGAGGCCGTCGTAGGTCGGGAAGCGCACGGTGAGGTCCTTGACCTCCAGCAGCGGCGTTCCGGAGGCCTTGCGCGCCTCGGGCGTGGTGTCGGTGGCGGTCACGTGAGCCTCACCCGGGGGTCGAGAACGGCGTAGAGCAGGTCAACCACGAGATTTCCTAGAATGACGAAGACCGCGAAGATCAAGATGGTGGCGGTCAGGATGGGGAAGTCGGTCGGGGCCCGGAGCGACGTCAGCGTCCACTGCCCGATGCCGTTGATGCCGAAGATGCTCTCGGTGAAGATCGTGCCCGACAGCAGGGCGGCGAAGTCGAGGCCGAAGATGGTCACGATCGGGACGATGGCGACGCGCAGCGAGTGCTTGAAGAGCAACTTGCGCTGCGTGAGCCCCTTGGCCTTGCCGCTGCGGATGTAGTCCTCGCCCATCGCCTCCAGCATCTGGCCTCGTGCGTACCGGGCGTAGGTCGGCGCTCCGGTGATGCCCAGGATGAGCCACGGGAGCAGCAGCCCGAGGAACCACTGCGTCGGGTCCTCGGTGATCGGGACATACTGGGTCGTCGGGAAGATGCTGGTCTGCAGCGTCAGGAAGATCCACGCCGTGAGGGCGAAGACGTAGTAGGGGATGGAGCCGATGACCAGCGCCCCTCCGACCAGGACCTTGTCGAAGACGGTGCCTCTGAACCGTGCCGCTAGGACCCCGAGTGGGACCCCGATCAGCAGGTAGAGCAGCCCGCCGCCGATCGCCAGCGACAGTGTCGCCGGGTAGTAGGTCAACAGGTCCTTTGACACCTCGGTCTTGGTCCGGAACGAGATCCCGAGGCACGGGGCGTCGCACGTGTAGGTCGCGCCCTGCGAGATCGTGCGGTCCTTGAACAGGCCGCCGACGAACCGGCCGTAGTTGGTCATGAGCCCGTCGTTGAACCCCATGCTCGTCTCGAGGGCCTCCTGCTTCTCGGCCGTGCACCGCCCGCGCTCCTGGCACAGGGCCGCCGCGGGGTTGGTCGGGCCCTTGTAGAAGAGCGTGAAGGTCAAGAAGGAGGTCAGGATCAGGACGACCACGGCGGCGATGAGTCGCCGCAGGATGAAACCGAACATGGCAGGGCCTTCGGGGTGTGAGCGATGGGACCGGTGATCGCGCGGGCGCCGCGGTGGCGGCGGTGCGCGACGTGGTGGTGCCGGTGCTGCGGTGGTCAGGCGTCCACGGGTGCTGGACACCTGGAAGGGCGGGTCCGGACTGATCCGGACCCGCCCCCTGTCAGGTGGAGAGGGTCAGCTCTCCGGTGCTACTGGTTGACCCAGATGGTCTTGAACGTCGGCAGGCCACCGGTGATGTCGATGTTGACACCCTCGAGCGCCGTGCCGTGACCCTGGATCGTGCCACCGTTGGAGGTGGGGATGATCGGGTAGTACTTCTCCTGGATCATCTTCTCCAGCGCGGTCCAAGCAGCAGGCTGCTCGTCGATCGGCAGGCCCTTGACCCGGTCGATCTCCGCGTTGACGTCGTCCTCGCAGAAGTGAGCGAAGTTGACGACACCGAAGGTCTCCCACTTCTGCTCGGCGCAGGGCTTGCCCGCCTCCGGCGGAGCGAACACCGGCGGGATCCACGAGTAGCCCGAGGGCCAGTCGGAGAACCAACCGCCGACGCGGATGTTGATCGGCGTGTCGACGCTGGCGCGCTTCTCGGCGGCGTCGGTCGTGGTGGTCGCGAACGGCTTGGCCGTGAAGCCGGCCTTCTCGTAGGCGGCCTTGACGACCTCCATGGTCTTGACCGACAGCGGGTCGTCGGTCGAGTAGAGCCAGCTCACCTCGAAGCCGAGCTTGCCGGCGTCCTCGAGGATCTGCTTGGCCTTGGCCGGGTCGGTCTGCGCGGCCGAGTGGTCGGGCAGGCCGTTGACGACCTCGCGGCCGGGGACACCCGGAGCCATGAGGGTCGTGGTCGGGATGTAGTTGATGTCCTTGATCAGACCAGCGGTCTTGGCCGCCGCGTCGTAGGGGTAGGCGTAGGTCAGGGCCTGACGCACCTCGAGCGGGACCTTGGTGTTGTCGGGCGCCAGCCACCGCGTCAGCGGGGTGGAGCCGGTGGCGATCCGGTCGCCGGCCTGGCTGCGGAAGGTGGGGATGTCGGAGCTGTCGATGTCGTCGTAGGACATCGTCGTGGCGCCCTCACCCTTGCTGGCCAGGACGATCGCGTCGACCTTCTTGGGGTCGCTGTAGCTGGTGTCGAAGTCCCACTCGTCCGGCAGGGCCGCACGGGCCGGGTCGGTGGCCGGGTCCCACTGGTCGTTGCGGACCAGCTTGAGGCTCTTGGCCGGCGTGAACTCCGCGATCTTGTAGGGACCGGTGGAGACGAGCTTGCTCGGGTAGTTGGCGATGTCCTTGCCGACCGCGGGCGGGATCGGGCTGAACAGCGGGAAGAACGAGTAGTACGACATGTCCGGGAACGGCTTGTCGAACTTGAAGATGATGGTCTCGTCGTCGGGGGTCTCGATGCCCGAGGCGATGTCACCGTCCTTCTTGACGTCGCCCGAGCCGGTCAGGGTGCCCAGCAGGTAGTTCGACGGGCAGTCGGTGAAGGTGTTGCAGTCCAGCGAGGACGAGACCGAGTAGGCGATGTCCTTGGAGGAGATCGTCTTGCCGTCCTCGTACTTGATGCCCGGCTTGAGCTTGAACGTCCACTCGGTGAAGTCGTCGTTGGACGTACCGAGGTCGGTGGCCAGGTCGGGGACGAGGACCATGTTCTTGGTCTTCTCGTCGTACTTCCACTGCGTCAGCGAGCGGACCAGGAAGGACCCCGCGATCGAGATCATGTCGGAGTAGTAGATGCCACGGGGGTCGAGCGTCGTGGTCATGTCGGCGGAGGTGCCGATGACGTGGACGGTGCCGCCCTTCTTGGCCCCGTCGATGGTGAGCGGCCCGGTTGCGGTCGCGTCCTGTCCCCCACCGGCCAGTTCGCTGACGTTGACCGTCGGCTCGTCCGATGAGTTGCTGTCGCTCGAGCCGCCACAGGCAGCCAGAGCAAGGAGACTGGCGACCGTGAGGCCGACCAGCGGTTTGTTCAACCGCATCCCTGTTCCACCTTTCGTAAGGATGTTGCTTCTCTTCCGGTGGTGAGTCACCGGCGAGTCTTGGGGTCGAAGGCGTCTCGGATCGAGTCGCCCAGGAGGTTGAGGGCCAGCACCAGGATCACGAGGACGGCGACGGGCACCCAGAGGTAGATCGGGTAGCTGTCGTAGTACTGCGTGGCCGACTGGATCAGCTGGCCCATCGAGTTGTTGAGGCCCAGGCCGAGGTAGGACAGGCCGACCTCGGCGGCGATGAAGAGCGGGATGGACATCGACAGCACCACGACCAGGGTGGCGACCAGGTTGGGCAGCAGCTCCTTGAACAGGATGCGCCGGGTGGAGGCACCCAGGACCTGGGCCGCCAGCACGAACTCGCGCTCGCGCAGCTGGAGCACCTGTCCGCGCACCAGACGGGCCAGGCCCATCCAGCTCAGGGTGCTGAGGACCACGACGAGGGCGATCACCTGCGCCTGCTGGAGCTTGGCGGAGTCGGTCGCGAACCGCTGCGTGATGATCGGGGCCACCGCGAGGGCGAAGAGGATGAACGGGAACGACAGGAACAGGTCGATGATGAAGGACAGCGCACGGTCGACCGGACCGCGCGAGAACCCCGACACCAGGCCCACGGTGAGACCGATCAGGGTCGTGGCGACCGTCGCGATGCTCGCGACCAGCAGCGAGTTGCGCAGGCCCACGAGCATCGTGGCCAGGTTGTCGGTGGCGTTGCGGGGGGCGATGCCGAGCGGGTGCGCGAACGTGAAGGAGCCGTTGGGCGGTCCGTACTCGGGCAGCGGGAAGCTGTAGAAGTCGGTCGCGGTGTTGGGGTCGAGGGCGTAGGGCCCGCTGACCTTGTTGGTGATGTGCAGCGCGTTGTTGATGAAGCCCGCGAAGATGGCGGCCACGACGATGATCAGCACGATCACCGCGCAGGTGACGGCGACCTTGTCCTTGCGCAGGCGCGACATCGCGATCTGCGTCGGCGACCGACCGGCGATCTTCTTGGCGGCCGGAGCGTCCTGCTCCAGGACCGCGTCGGGCTCGCGGTCCCCCACCAACACCTCGGGAGCGGCCTGTGTCATCTCCACCTCATCTGAGCTCAGCTGAGCAACGTCGTGTGCGGGAAGCGCAGCGCGGCGCGCCCCGGATCGGTTGGAACCCTAACCGACTCGATCCCGCCCACGAGTCACTTGGAAGTAACGGTTAGGTACCAACCACTTCGGGTGAAGCGGGGTCCGCCGGGTCAGGCCTGCGGCGGGACGATCTCCGGGGGACGCGCGTCCACACCGGCTTCCTTGCGCTGCTGGGCCGTGATCGGCGCAGGAGCAGCGGTCAGGGGGTCGAAGCCCCCACCGGACTTGGGGAAGGCGATGACGTCGCGGATCGAGTCGGTGCGGGCCAACAGCGACACGATGCGGTCCCACCCGAAGGCGATGCCGCCGTGCGGCGGCGCGCCGAACGCGAAGGCGTCGAGGAGGAAGCCGAACTTCTCCTGCGCCTCGGCCTCGTCGATCCCCATGACGGCGAAGACCCGGCGCTGCACGTCGTCGCGGTGGATACGGATCGAGCCCCCGCCGATCTCGTTGCCGTTGCAGACAATGTCGTAGGCCCAGGCCGGGGCGTTGCCCGGGTCGGCGTCGAACGTCTCGAGGTCCTGCGGCGAGGTGAAGGCGTGGTGCACGGCCGTCCACGCGCCGCTGCCCACGGCGACGTCGCCGGCGGCGGTCGCGTCGTCGGCCGGCTCGAAGAGCGGGGCGTCGACGACCCACAGGAAGCTCCAGGCGTCCTCGTCGATGAGGTCGCAGCGGCGGCCGATCTCGAGCCTCGCCGCACCCAGGAGCGCGCGGCTGGGCTTGGGCAGGCCCGCGCCGAAGAAGATGCAGTCGCCGGGAGCCGCGCCCACGTGAGCCGCGATGCCCGCGGTCTCGGCCTCGGTGAGGTTCTTGGCGACGGGGCCGGTCAGGGTGCCGTCGTCCTGCACGAGCACGTAGGCCAGGCCCTTCGCGCCGCGCTGCTTGGCCCACTCCTGCCAGGCGTCGAGCTTCTTGCGCGGCTGACTGGCCCCCCCGGGCATGACCACCGCACCGACGTACGGCGCCTGGAACACCCGGAACTGCGTGTCGGCGAAGAACTCGGTGCAGTCGACGAGCTCGAGGTCGAGGCGCAGGTCGGGCTTGTCGGACCCGTAGCGCGCCATGGCCTCGGCGTAGGTCATCCGCGGCAGCGGGGTCGCGACCTCGTGGCCGATCAGGGCCCACAGGGCCACCACGACCTCCTCGGCCACGGCGATGACGTCGTCCTGGTCGACGAAGCTCATCTCGATGTCGAGCTGGGTGAACTCCGGCTGGCGGTCGGCGCGGAAGTCCTCGTCGCGGTAGCAGCGCGCGATCTGGTAGTAGCGCTCCATGCCGGCGACCATCAGCAGCTGCTTGAACAGCTGCGGGCTCTGGGGCAGGGCGTACCAGCTGCCGGGCTGCAGCCGCGCGGGGACCAGGAAGTCGCGCGCACCCTCGGGGGTGCTGCGGGTCAGCGTCGGCGTCTCGATCTCGACGAAGTCGTGACGGTCCAGGACGTCGCGGGCGGCCTTGTTGGCCTTGCTGCGCAGCCGGATCGCCTCGTGGGGGCCGCTGCGACGAAGGTCGAGGTAGCGGTGCTTGAGCCGCGCCTCCTCCCCCACCTCGACGCGGTCGCTGATCGGGAACGGCAGGGGGGCCGAGGCGCTGAGCACCTCGACGTCGGTGGCGACGACCTCGACGGCCCCGGTGGCGAGCGCGGGGTTCTCGTTGCCCTCCTTGCGTGCGGTGACCTCACCGACGACCTTGAGGCAGTACTCGGCGCGCAGCTGGTGGGCGACGGCCTCGTCGCGGATGACGACCTGGACGACGCCGCTGGCCTCGCGCAGGTCGATGAAGGCGACACCGCCGTGGTCGCGGCGGTTGGCCACCCAGCCGGCGAGGGTGACGGTCTGGCCGACGTGCTCGGCGCGCAGGGCGCCGGCGTCGTGGGTGCGGATCACTGTGGTTGCTCCTTGATGACGACCTGCGCTCGCAGGTCCTTGATAGCCGGTGGGGTCCAGGTGGCCGGGTCTGCGGCCACCTGCTCCCCCGAACGGATGTCCTTGACCTGGTGGGTCCCGTCGTCCTGGACGAACCAGACGTACGGGATGCCGCGCCGCTCGGCGTACCTGATCTGCTTGCCGAACTTGGCGGCGGAGGCGGCCACCTCGCACGGCACGCCGCGGGCGCGCAGCGAGGCGGCCACGAGATCGCTCCGGGCCCGCGTGTCCTCGGTCGTCACGGCGACGAGCACGGCGCTGGGCACCGGACGGCTGCCGGCGAGCACGCCGTCGGCGAGCAGCGGGATCAGCGAGCGGGAGACGCCGAACGAGACGCCGACCCCGGGGTAGGTCGTCCTGCCGTCGCTGGCGAGGGCGTCGTAGCGACCACCGCCACCGACCGATTTGAGGCGCTCGTAGCCGGCCATGAAGATCTCGACGACGGTGCCGGTGTAGTAGTCGAGGCCGCGGGCGATGCGCAGGTTGGCCTCGACGGTGACGGTGGACGGCGCCCCTGCGGCACAGCCCTCCACGACGGCCGCCAGCTCGGCCAGGCCCTCGTCGAGCAGCTCGTCCTCGACGCCGAGCGCCCGGACCCGTTGGACGAAGGAGGTGTCGGCGGTGCGGATCGTGGCGAGGTCGACGCACCGCTGCGCCTGCTCCGGCGTGGTCCCGGCGTCGGACACCAGCAGCTCGACGACCTTGTCGACGGGCAGCTTGTCGAGCTTGTCGATGACGCGGATCGCGGTCTCGATGTCGGGCAGGCCCAGGCCGCGGTAGAAGCCCTGGATGAGCTTGCGGTTGTTGAACTGGAAGCTGACCGGCGGGATGGGCAGCGCGTCAAGCGCCTCGACCATCACCCGCATCACCTCGACGTCGTGGTGGAAGGCCAGCTCGTCGCGGCCGACCACGTCGACGTCGGCCTGGGTGAACTGGCGGTAGCGCCCCTCCTGCGGTCGCTCGCCGCGCCACGCGGGCTGGATCTGGAAGCGACGGAACGGGAACTCGAGGTGCCCGGCGTGCTCCAGCACGTAGCGCGCGAAGGGCACGGTCAGGTCGAAGTGGAGGCCGATGCCGGCGTCACTGCCTGCCTGCTCCTTCTGCAGCCGCTCGAGCAGGTAGACCTCCTTGGAGGTCTCGCCCTTGCCGAGCAGGACGTCGACCGGCTCGACCGCGCGGGTCTCGATGTTGGCGAAGCCGTGCAGCTCGAAGGTGCGGGACAAGGAGGCGATGACCTCGCGCTCGACCACGCGGGCGGCGGGCAGCAGCTCGGGGAACCCGCTGAGCGGGGACGTCTTGGTAGCCATGGTGCTCAGAGACCTCGGGTGACGGGGGCCGGTCCCTCGTCGGTGTCCACGAGGTCCAGCAGGTAGGGGTTGGTCGCGCGTTCGCGGCCGATGGACGTCTGCTCGCCGTGGCCGGGCAGCACGACGACGTCGTCGGCCAGCGGCAGCACCTTGTCGCGCAGGCTGCGCAGCATCGTCGGATGGTCGCCGCCGGGCAGGTCGGTGCGCCCGATCGAGCCGGCGAAGAGCAGGTCGCCGGAGAACAGCACCTCGGACACGTCCACGGAGCCCTCGTCGGCGGCGTACGGCGTGCGGAAGGTGACCGACCCCGCGGTGTGGCCGGGGGTGTGGTCGACGACGAAGGTCAGGCCCGCCAGCTCGAGCTCCTGCAGGTCGGCGAGCTCGCGCACGTTGTCGGGCTCGGCGAACTCGTGCTTGCCGCCGAGCAGCATCGCGGTCGTCTCGCGCGACATGCCCTGCATCGGGTCGGCGAGCAGGTGGCGGTCACGCGGGTGGATCCAGGCCGTGGCGTCGTAGGTGCCGGCGACGGGCGCCACGCACCACATGTGGTCGACGTGCCCGTGGGTGACCAGGACCGCGACCGGCTTGAGGCGGTGCTCGCGCACGACCTGCTCGACCCCGGCCGTGGCGTCCTTGCCGGGGTCGATGATCACGCACTCGGTGCCGGGACCGGTCGCCGCGACGTAGCAGTTGGTGCCCCAGGGTCCGGCGGGGAAGGCGGCGATCAGCACCGCCTCAGGGTAGCGAGGTCGGCTGGGCCGGGTCGCGCCGGTATTGGCCGCGCGGGCCCGTGCCGGCCCGCGACCCGGAGCGGCGCAGACCGCGACAGCGTCTTCCCTTAGGGTGGGGCAGCGCCACGACCGACGAAGAGGGAACGCAGTGACGAGCAGCGAATGGGGTCGCGTCGATGACGACGGCACCGTGTACGTGAGGACCACCGACGGCGAGCGTGCGGTGGGGTCCTACCCTGCCGGGACGCCCGAGGAGGCCCTGGCCTTCTTCACCGAACGCTTCGAGGCGCTCTCCTTCGAGGTGCAGCTGCTCGAGCAGCGGGTCAACTCGGGCAAGCTCACGCCGGAGGAGGCCGCGGAGTCGATCAAGACGGTGCGCGCCCAGGTCACCGACGCCAACGCGGTCGGCGACCTCGCGTCCCTGGTGGGTCGCCTCGACGCCCTCGCCCCGGTGCTCGCGGTGCTGCGTGAGGCACGACGCGCCGAGAAGGCCGAGAAGGCTGCCGAGTCGAAGGCGGCCAAGGAGGCCATCGTCGAGGAGGCCGAGAAGATCGGTGCGGGCAGTGACTGGCGCAACGGCGCCAACCGGCTGCGCGACCTGCTCGACCAGTGGAAGGTGCTCCCCCGCATCGACCGGGCCTCCGACGACGCGCTGTGGAAGCGCTTCTCGAGTGCCCGCACGGCCTACACCAAGGCCCGCAAGGCCCACTTCGCCGAGCAGGACGAGAAGCGCGAGGGCGCCCGCATCGTCAAGGAGCGGCTCTGCAAGGAGGCCGAGGCCCTCGCGACCTCGACCGACTGGGGCCCGACGGCCGGCAAGTACCGCGACCTGATGCGCGACTGGAAGGCCGCGGGCCCTGCCCCCAAGGACGTCGACGACGCGCTGTGGAAGCGGTTCCGCGGCGCCCAGGACGCGTTCTTCGGCGCCCGTGACGCCGAGAACGCCGCCCTCGACGCCGAGTTCGCCAAGAACGCCGAGGTCAAGGACGCCCTCATCGTCGAGATCGAGGCGCTGCTGCCGGTCAAGGACCTGGAGGCCACCAAGAAGGCCTTCCGCGACCTGGCCGACAAGTGGGAGGCCGCCGGCAAGGTCCCGCGCGACCGGATCAAGGACCTCGAGGGCCGCATGCGCACCGTCGAGACCGCTCTGCGCAACGCCGAGGACGAGCAGTGGAAGCGCTCGGACCCCGAGAAGTCGGCCCGCGCCAACGACCTGGTCACCAAGCTCGAGGACGCGATCGCCAAGGTCGAGGCCGACCTCGACAAGGCACGCGCTGCGGGCAACGACAAGAAGGTGCGCGAGCTGGAGGAGAACCTCGAGTCGCGGCGGTCCTTCCTGGAGATGGCGCGGCGAGCGTCCGAGGACTTCTCGGGCTGAGGTCCCCTGGCTGGCTCCGGGTCGTTCGGTGCTCGGGTCGTTCGGTGCTCGGGTCGGCCGCGCGCCTCGGACCTCCCGGCGCCCGGAGTGGGCTGCGAGCCGACGTACGGCCTGGTGTGGTCTCGAAACGGTCGCGGGCGACCTCCTCGACCACCGTGGAGTGCGGTCTCCTCGACCACCGTGGGGTCGGCGTGGCGACTCAGGACGTGACGCGGTAGGCGTCGAAGACGCCCGGGACGCTGCGCACCGCCTTGAGCACGGTGTCGAGGTGCTTGGCCTCGGCCATCTCGAAGGTGAAGCGGGACTTGGCCACGCGGTCGCGCGACGTCGACAGGTTGGCCGACAGGATGTTCACGTGGGCGTCGGACAGCACCATGGTGATGTCGGACAGCAACCGGGCCCGGTCAAGCGCCTCGACCTGGATGTTGACCAGGAACGTCGACTGCGCGGTCGGGGCCCACTCGACGGCCAGGACCTTCTCGGGCTGGTTCTGCAGGTCGGCTGCGTTGGTGCAGTCGAGCCGGTGCACCGAGACTCCCCCGCCCTTGGTGACGAAGCCGAGGATCTCGTCGGGTGGCACCGGGGTGCAGCACTTGGCGAGCTTGACCCACACGTCGGGCGAGCCCTTGACGATCACGCCCGAGTCGCTGCCGCCGCCGGCGCGCGAGCGGCCGCGACGCCCGGTGATGGTGACGGCCTCGGCGAGGTCCTCCTGGACCCCCTCGTCGCCGCCGTTCATCTCGATCACCCGGCGTACGACGGCCTGGGCGGAGAGGTTGTTCTCGCCGACCGTGGCGTAGAGGGCGGTCACGTCGGCGAGCTTGAAGTGGTCGGCGACCTGGGTCAGCGACTCGTGGGTGAGCAGCCGCTTGATCGGCAGCCCCTCCTTGCGCATCAGCTTGGCGATCTGGTCCTTGCCGCGCTCGACGGCCTCCTCGCGCCGCTCCTTGGTGAACCACTGCCGGATCTTGGAGCGGGCGCGCGGGGACTTCACGAAGGTGAGCCAGTCGCGCGACGGGCCGGCGGTCACCGACTTGGATGTGAAGACCTCGATCACGTCGCCGTTGTCGAGCTGGGACTCCAGCGGCACCAGGCGACCGTTGACCCGGGCGCCGATCGTGTGGTGACCGACCTCGGTGTGCACGGCGTAGGCGAAGTCGACCGGGGTCGAGCCCGACGGCAGGGCGATGACGTCGCCCCGGGGCGTGAACACGTAGGTCTCGGCGCGGTTGATCTCGAAGCGCAGCGACTCGAGGAACTCGCCCGGGTCCTCGACCTCGGACTGCCAGTCGAGGAGCTGGCGGACCCACGTCATGTCGCCGTCCGACAGGTGAGCGTCGCCGGCCTTCTCGGTGTCGCGGCCGGCGCGGAAGTCCTCCTTGTACTTCCAGTGCGCCGCGACGCCGTACTCGGCGCGGCGGTGCATCGCGAAGGTTCGGATCTGCATCTCCACGGGCTTGCCCTGCGGGCCGATGACCGTCGTGTGCAACGACTGGTACATGTTGAACTTGGGCATCGCGACGTAGTCCTTGAACCGCCCGAGCACGGGGTTCCAGCGCGAGTGGAGCACCCCGAGGACGGAGTAGCAGTCGCGGTCCTCGTCGACGAGGATCCGGATGCCGACCAGGTCGTAGATGTCGGAGAACTCGCGACCCCCGACGATCATCTTCTGGTAGATCGAGTAGTAGTGCTTGGGCCGACCGGTCACGGTGGCCTTGACCTTGGCCTCGCGCAGGTCCTTCTCGACCTGGGTGATGACCTCGGCCAGGAAGCTGTCGCGCGAGGGGGCCCGCTCGGCGACCATCCGCACGATCTCGTCGTAGATCTTGGGGTGCAGGGTCGCGAACGCGAGGTCCTCGAGCTCCCACTTGATGGTGTTCATGCCGAGCCGGTGGGCCAGCGGCGCGTAGATGTCGAGCGTCTCGCGGGCGGTGCGCTCCTGGCTCTTGAGCGGCACGTAGCGCAGGGTGCGCATGTTGTGGAGCCGGTCGGCGAGCTTGATGACCAGGACCCGGATGTCGCGCGACATCGCGACGATCATCTTGCGGATGGTCTCGGCCTGCGCCGAGTCGCCGTAGACGACCTTGTCGAGCTTGGTCACCCCGTCGACCATCCGGGCGACCTCGTCGCCGAAGTCGGCGCGGCACTGGTCGAGCGTGTAGGGGGTGTCCTCCACCGTGTCGTGCAGCAGCGCCGCCACGAGCGTCGGCTCGGTCATGCCGATGCCGGCGAGGATGGTCGTGACCGCGAGCGGGTGGGTGATGTAGGGGTCACCGCTCTTGCGCATCTGCGTGCCGTGCATCTTCTCGGCCGTCAGGTAGGCACGCTCGAGCAGCGCCAGGTCGGCCTTGGGGTGGTTGGCGCGCACGGCACGGAACAGCGGCTCGAGCACGGGGTTGACCCCGGGTGCGCGGGTGCCGATGCGGGCCAGCTTGGCGCGCATCCCCCGCCCGGGGCCCGACGGGCCCGACGGGGTCTCCACCGGCGCGCCCGCGGCCGGTACGTCGTGGCGCGGTGGCGACTGACGCGGCGGATCCGCGAGGCGACCGGTGCTCGGGGCCGTGCGCTCCTCCGTCATTGGACCAGTGTAGGCAGGCGGGCCGGCTCAGATCCCGAGGAGGGCGGTGACCGGGACGTCCCCGGCCGTCTGCCTGCCCGGCAGGAACAACAGCTCCATCAAGACCGCGACCCCGACGGTCTCTCCCCCGCAGGCAGCGACCAGGTCACGGGTCGCCGCGACGGTGCCGCCGGTGGCCAGGACGTCGTCGACGAGCAGCACCCGGTCGCCGGCGGCGATGCCGTCGCGGTGGACCTCGAGGGTCGCCTCGCCGTACTCGAGCGCGTAGGAGACCGCGTGGGTCTCGCGGGGCAGCTTGCCCGCCTTGCGGACCGGGACGAACCCGACACCGAGCGCCATCGCCACGGGGGCGGCGAAGATGAAGCCGCGCGCCTCCATGCCCACGACCTTGTCGACGACGACCTGTCCGTCGGGGTCGCGTCCGGCCGCGGCGAGCTCGGCCACGACCGCGGCGAACCCGTCCGGGTCGGCGAGCAGCGGGGTGATGTCCTTGAAGACGATGCCCGGCTCCGGGAAGTCGGGCACGTCACGCACCAGACGCCCCAGGGCGTCGGCGGCGGTCCGCACGCGGGCTACTTCCCGCGCTTGGACTTGGGCTGGCGTGACGGCTGGACCCGACCCGAGCTGCCGCTGGGGCCCATCGGGCCGCGGGCCGGCGGCGCGGTGCGTCCGCGGCCCGCCTCGCCGGTGATCGGGGGCCGCGATTTGGTGAGCGTCGGCGTCGAGGGCTCGAGCTCGTCGTGCAGGTCGTCGTCGAGCTCGTCGTCGAGGCCGTCGGGGGCGTCGGCCACGGGCAGGTCGTCGGTGAAGGCCGGCACCGCCGCGTAGCGGTCGGCCTGGGCGCGGGCCCGGGCCTTGGCGCGCTTCTCGGCGAGCTTGACCTCGTTCTCGTTGGACTTCAGGTGCACCAGCACGCGGGGCGCCAGGATGACCGAGGAGTAGACGCCCACCGCCATGCCGACGAACTGGGCCAGGGCGAGGTCCTGCAGCGAGCTGGCCCCGAGCTGGGACGCGCTGACCCACAAGATCGCGCCGATCGGGATCAGCGCCACGATGCCGGTGTTGACCGAGCGGACCAGGGTCTGGTTGACCGCGAGGTTGGCGGCCTCGGCGTAGGTCTGGCGCGTGCGCCGCATGTCGCGCGTGTTCTCCTTGATCTTGTCGAAGACCACGACGGTGTCGTAGAGCGAGAAGCCGAGGATCGCGAGCAGCCCCGTGACGGCGGCGGGGGTGACCTGGAAGCCGGAGAGGGCGTAGACGCCCATGGTGATCGTGACGTCGTGGACCAGGGCGACGAAGGCGGCTAGCGACATCTTCCACTCGCGGAAGTAGAAGCCGATGAAGAGCAGCACCAGCACCAGGAACACGATCACGCCGAGGATGGCCCGGTTGGCGACCTCCTTGCCCCAGCTGGCGCCGAGCTCGGACCGGTTGACCTGGTTGTCGGGCACGTCGATGACGGTCTGGATCGAGGCGAGCACCTCGTCGCTCTGGGCGGGGGTGAGCTCCTCGACCTGGACCAGGATCGCGTCGCCCGCGGTGGTCACGACCGCGCCCTCGGTGCCGGGGACCTCGGTGTCGACGACGACCTTGCGGACGTCCTCGGCCAGGGCCTGCGAGTTGCCGTCGGTCGTGGGGACCCGGAACTCGGTGCCACCGGTGAACTCGATGCCGAAGTTGAGGCCCTTGACGACCAGGGCGGCGAAGGCGAGCAGCACGATGCCGCCGGTGATGGAGTACCAGAGGGCACGTCGGCCGACGAAGTCGTAGGACTTGTGCCCGTTGTAGAGGTCGTTGCCGAGCCTTGAGAACTTGCCCATCAGACCGTTCCTCCCACGCGTACGGCGGACTTCTTGGGGGTGCTGGGGGTGGTGGGCCCGTCGAGGCCCAGCGTGCCGGCACTCAGGCCGGAGAACCGGTGGCCGGAGTTGAAGAAGGTGAAGCGCGCCAGCCACGACACCATCGGCTTGGTGAACCAGAACAGGATCGCGAGGTCGACGATGGTGGTCAGGCCGAGCGCGAAGCCGAAGCCCTTCACCGCCCCGGTGGCGAAGATGTAGAGGACCGCCGCCGACAGCAGCGACACGACCTGGGCGGCGAGCCGGGTGACCTTGGCGCGCTTCCAGCCGGTCTCGACCGCCACCCGCATCGACTTGCCCTCGCGCATCTCGTCCCGGATGCGTTCGAAGAAGATGATGAAGGAGTCGGCGGTGACACCGACGGCGATGATCAGGCCCGCGATGCCGGGCAGGGTGAGCACGAACCCGGCTGTCTCGCTGAGCAGCAGCACCAGCGCGTAGGTCACCGCAGCCGCGGCGAGCAGCGACGCGACCACGACGGTGCCGAGGCCGCGGTAGTAGATGAGGCAGTAGATGAGCACCAGGCCCAGCCCGAAGGCGCCCGCGGTGAGACCGGCCGAGAGCTGGTCACCGGCCAGGGAGGGCCCGATGGTCTCGGTGTTGGCCTTGAACTGGATCGGCAGCGAGCCGTACTTGAGGCTGGTCGAGAGGCTCTCGGCCTCGCTCTCGGTGAAGTTGCCGTTGATCTCGGCGTTGCCGTCGGTGATGACCGAGCTGAAGTAGGGGGCCGACAGCACCACGCCGTCGAGCACCATCGCGAAGTTCTCGGCACCCTGGCCGTCGGCGCTGCGCTGCAGCTCCTGCGAGGCCGCGGCGAAGACGTCCTTGCCCTTGCCCTCGAACGACAGCGTGACCGAGTAGTTGAGCTGTCCCTGGGGGATGCCGTAGCCGGCGTCCTTGAGCTCGGTGCCCTGGATGACCGCGGGCGACAGGAGGTACTTGGAGGCCGGCGAGTCGGGCACGTCGGGGTTGCTGGACTTCTGCGCGGCCGTGCAGGCGACCAGCGGCTTCGTGGGGTCGTCGACGGGTGCGGCCGGCACGTCGGCCGGCGCGTCGGGGTTCTTGGTGAGCGTGCCGTCGGGGTTGCACGTGTAGGCGTCGAACAGGTCGACGTCGGCCTGGGTGTAGCCACCGCGCATGAAGGCAACGGCGTCGGACAGCGGGACGACGGCGTTGGAGTCGAACGCCGAAGTGTCGGCCGTGTCGGCCGACTCGCTGGGCGTCGCGCTGGGGGTCGCGCTGGGGGTGGCCGGGTCGGTCGACGCCGCGGTCGGCTCGCTCGACGGGGCGGGGCTCGGGGTGGTGGTGGCGGCGAACCCGGGGGCCACCCGGTTGGCGGCGCTCGGCGACGCCGACGGCGAGGCGGGCGCCGGGGCGCTGGCGCTCGGGGCCGTGGAGGCTGGCGCGGTCGCGCCGGGAACCGCGTTGGGGTCGGTCAGCGGCGGCACGCCCGTCGACGCACCGGTGGGCGGCACGCACTGGTCCTGGCAGGCGACCAGGCGGAAGCGGAGCTGGGCGGTGCGCTGGACGGTGTCGACGAGGTCGCGACGGGGGTCGCCGGGGATCTCGACCACGATGTTGTTGTCGGTGGTCGCGACCTCGGCCTCGGAGATGCCCGAGCCGTTGACGCGGTTGTCGATGATCTTGCGCGCCTCCTCGAGGTTGTCCTTGGTCGGGTTGCCCTTGGACTCGAGGGTGATCCGGGTGCCGCCCTGCAGGTCGAGACCGAGGTCGGGCTGCCAGGCGCTCTTGCCGTCGTTGCCGGCACCGGCCAGGGCCACGAGGCCGTAGAGGATGACTATGCCCAGCAGGAACGCCACCAAGGTGCGTCCCGGTCGGGCCTGCTTCTTCGCCACGTGTGTCAGCTCTCCTCGGACTCGGGCGTCGTCGTCGACGCCTCGGGGTCGTTCGTCTTGTGCAGGTCAGGAACGCTCTCCGCGGCCGGCTGCGGGCCGGCCACGGCGCCGAGCGCGACGGTCACGGTCGTGCCGGGGGCCAGCTCGATGTCGGCACGGTCGTCGTGGATCGATGCGATGGTCCCGTAGAAGCCGGAGGTCAGGATGACCCGGTCGCCGACGGCCAGCGCCGACTGCATCGCGCGTCGCTCGCGTTCCCGGCGTACGCCCGGTCGGACGACCAGGAGCCAGAAGACGAGAAAGACGCCCAGTATGGGCAACAGCGGGACGAGCCCTTCCACGAACGAGACCTCTCAGAGCGGGGAGCACGGCAGCTGGGGAAGCGCGCCGGCCGACAGGCAAGTGTAGCCGTGGGGGTACGCCCCCGGACCAATTGCCACCAGGGTGCTCAACGCGTCAGGGGTCGAAGAGAGTTCCCGTGTCGGAGGGTCGGGGTGCGGTCAGTCCGAGGTGCTCCCAGGCGGCGGGGGTGGCGATCCGGCCCCGCGGGGTCCGGGCCAGGAAGCCCAGGCGCACCAGGAAGGGCTCGGCGACCTCCTCGACGGTCTCGCGCTCCTCACCGACCGCGACCGCGAGCGTCGAGACCCCGACGGGCCCGCCGCCGAAGCGGCGGCACAGCACGTCGATGACGGCCCGGTCGAGCCGGTCGAGGCCCAGCCGGTCGACCTCGTAGAGGTCGAGGGTGGCGTGGGCGACGTCGAGGGTCACCAGGCCGTCGGCGCGGACCTGGGCGTAGTCGCGGACCCGGCGCAGCAGCCGGTTGGCGATGCGGGGCGTGCCGCGCGACCGGGAGGCGATCTCGGCGGCCCCCTCGTCGGTCAGCCGTACGCCGAGCAGGTCGGCCGAGCGGTGCACGATGAGGTCGAGCTCGGACGGGTCGTAGAACTCCAGGTGGCCGGTGAACCCGAACCGGTCACGTAGGGGGCCGGGCAGCAGGCCGGCGCGGGTGGTCGCACCCACCAGCGTGAAGGGCGGGATCTCCAGCGGGATCGCGGTCGCGCCGGGACCCTTGCCGATGACCACGTCGACGCGGAAGTCCTCCATGGCGAGGTAGAGCATCTCCTCGGCCGGGCGCGACATCCGGTGAATCTCGTCGATGAACAGCACGTCGTCCTCGTTGAGGCCCGACAGGATCGCGGCGAGGTCGCCGGCGTGGGTGATGGCCGGGCCGCTGGTCAGGCGCAGCGGCGAGGTCATCTCGGCGGCGATGATCATGGCCAGCGTCGTCTTGCCGAGGCCGGGCGGACCCGACAGCAGGACGTGGTCGGGGGCCCGCGAGCGGCCCTTGGCGGCGTCGAGCAGCAGGGCGAGCTGCTCGCGCACGCGCACCTGACCGACCACCTCCGACAGCGTCTTGGGACGCAGCGCGGCCTCGATGACCCGCTCGTCGCCCTCGGCCTCGGCCGCGGTCAGGGCGCCGGAGAGCGAGCGCAGGTGTTGCTCCTCCGCGGTCTCCAGCTCGTCCTCGTGCATGGGCAGGACCCTGTCAGGCCTTGCTCAGGGCACGCAGCGCGGCCCGGAGCAGGGCGCCGACGTCGGGACCGCCGGGGGTCTGCAGGGTGGCGGCCTGGTCGGCGACCGCCTCGATGGCCCTCTCGGCGTCCTTGGGGGTCCACCCGAGCCCGACGAGGCCCTGGTGGACCTGCTCGCGCCAGGCGTCGGCGGCCGGCGGGGCCCCGACGGGGGCGCCGGGACGAGCGCCGGTCGGGGCGCCGATGCGGTCCTTGAGCTCGAGGATGATCCGCTGGGCGCCCTTCTGGCCGATGCCCGGCACGCGGGTCAGCGTCTTGACGTCGTCGGCGGCGATCGCCCGGCGCAGGTCGTCGGGCGCGAGCACCGCGGTGATCGCCTGGGCGACCTTCGGCCCGACGCCGGAGGCTGTCTGGACGAGCTCGAACATCGACTTCTCGTCGTCGTCGACGAAGCCGAACAGGGTCAGGGAGTCCTCGCGCACCACCATGCTGGTCGGCAGCGTGGCCGGCTGGCCGGCCCGCAGCGTGGCGAGGGTGCCGGGGGTGCACATGAGCTCGAGGCCCACTCCCCCGACGTCGACGACGGCGCTGTGGAGGGTGACTGAGGCGACCTGGCCACGGACGTAGGCGATCATCTCGTTCCTCTCGTCGCCGCCGCGGCGAGCGCGGCGTCGATACGGGCCTGGGCGCCTCCGCGCCAGATGTGGGTGATGGCCAGGGCGAGCGCGTCGGCGGCGTCGGCGGGCTTCGGCATCGCGTCGAGCCGCAGGATCCGGGTCACCATCGCCCCCACCTGCGCCTTGTCGGCCCGCCCGTTGCCGGACACGGCCGCCTTGACCTCGCTCGGGGTGTGCATGGCCACGGGGATGCCGAGTCGCGCGGCGCAGACCATGGCGATGCCGCTGGCCTGGGCGGTGCCCATGACGGTGCTGACGTCGGAGCGGGCGAAGACCCGCTCGATGGCCACCGCGTCGGGGCGATGCTCCTCGATCCAGGCCTCGACGCCCTTCTCGATGGTGACCAGGCGCTCGGGCACGGCCAGCGTCGAGGACGTGCGCAGCACGTTGACGTCGACCAGCCGCAGCGGTCGGCCCACGTCGCCGTCGACGACGCCCATGCCCATCCGGGTCAGACCGGGGTCGATGCCCAGCACCCGCACCTGCTCACCTCTCCTGTCGTACGTCGAACGTGTGTTCGGGAGGCCACGTTAGGCGGTGGGGCACCGTGTCGTGGGCGCGACACGCGGACGGGTCAGGCGTCAGCACCCTCGAGCTCGGCCATGACCTCGTCGGAGACCTCGTAGTTGGCGTAGATGGTCTGGACGTCGTCGAGGTCCTCGAGCACGTCGAAGAGCTGGAAGAACTTGCCGGCGCCGTCGGCGTCGAGCGCGATCTTGTTGTCGGGGACGAAGGCGGCGTCGGCGGCGTCGTAGTCGATGCCGGCGGCCTGCAGCGCGGTGCGGACCGCGACCAGGTCGGTGGCCTCGCTGATGACCTCGAGGTTGTCGCCCAGGTCGTTGACCTCGTCGGCGCCCGCCTCGAGGGTCGCCTCGAGGACGTCGTCCTCGCTGATCCGCTTGCCGTCCTGCTCGACCGGCACCAGCACGACGCCCTTGCGGTTGAACAGGAACGACACCGAACCGGGGTCGGCCAGCGAGCCGCCGTTGCGCGACATGGCGGTGCGGACCTCCATCGCGGCGCGGTTCTTGTTGTCGGTCAGGCACTCGATGAGCATCGCGACGCCCGAGGGGCCGTAGCCCTCGTACATGATCGTCTGGTAGTCGGCGCCGCCGGTCTCGGCGCCGGACCCGCGCTTGACCGCGCGGTCGATGTTGTCCTTGGTGACCGACGACTTCTTGGCCTTCTGGATGGCGTCGAAGAGCGTCGGGTTGCCCGCCGGGTCACCGCCGCCCAGGCGCGCGGCGACCTCGATGTTCTTGATGAGCTTGGCGGTCATCTTGCTGCGCTTGGAGTCGAGCGCGGCCTTCTTGTGCTTGGTGGTGGCCCACTTGGAGTGCCCGGACATGCGTTCCCTCTTCTGCGGTCTGTGCGGGGGTTCGGTGCGTCTACGTGTGTCTCTACGTCTGCGTCTGCGTCACGAGGCGGTGACGAGGTCCACGAACAGTCCGTGGACCCGGGGGTCGTCGGCGACCTCGGGGTGGAAGGACGTCGCCATCAGCGGGCCCTGCCTCACCATGACGATCCTATCGAGCGGCTCGCCGGCCCCGGGCAGGGTGACCTCGACCCGGGCCAGTACCTCCACCGCGGGGCCGGTCGCCTCGACCCACGGGGCGCGGATGAAGACGCCGTGCACCGGGGTGTCGAGCCCGTCGACCTGCACCGGCCCCTCGAACGAGTCGACCTGGCGGCCGAAGGCGTTGCGCCGCACGGTCACGTCGAGGCCGCCGATGGTCTCCTGGCCGGGTGCGCCGTCGAGGATCCGGTCGGCCAGCAGGATCATGCCGGCGCACGTGCCCAGCACCGGCAGCCCGTCCTTGACCCGGTGGCGCAACGGGTCGAGCAGGTCGAAGGTCCGCGCGAGCTTGGCGATGGTCGTCGACTCCCCGCCGGGCAGCACCAGGGCGTCGACCGCGTCGAGCTCGGCCGGGCGGCGTACGGCGGTCGCGCGGACGCCCAGCGAGGTCAGCGCGGCGAGGTGCTCGCGCACGTCGCCCTGCAGGGCCAGGACGCCGATCAGCGGCCGGTCGGGGGTGCTCACCCCCCGATCGTAGGGAGCCCGGTGGGGTGCCGAGGGGGTGGGGAGCGCCCCGCCGTCAAAGGATCGTGACGGTGATGGTCTGCGAGGAGCTGCCGAAGGTGTTGGTGGCGGTGACCTTGAGCGTGTAGGTGCCGCGGTCGTTGTCCCCGCTGGGCCAGGCGTTGTCCTCGATCCCGGGCAGGGACCAGGTGGTGCCGGTGACCGTCGCGTTGGTCGAGACGGGACCGGTGCAGACGGTGGCCCACAGCGCACCTGTCCAGCACTCGGCGCCACGCTTGGCCACCCGGGTGAAGGAGTAGGTGACCGTGGCGCCGATCGGGCTGACCGTGCCGCAGGCCGGCGCGCTGCCGGTGCAGTTGAGGGCGGCCCTCAGGTCGTTGGCGACGACCGTCCCGCTGCTCGGCTGGTTGTTGCTGAAGACGGGGGCGACCAGGCTCGGCTGGTAGGACTGCCGGGCACCCTCGGCGACCCACGACGTGCCGTAACGGGCCCGCACGGCGTAGTAGTAGGTCTCGAGCAGTCCCGGGGACGCGGAGTCGACGCACGTCCGCGAGGTGTTCCCCGCACAGAGCACGGCCGCCGTGCCACCGGTGGCAGCCGTGTAGCGCAGGACGTCGTAGGACGAGGCGGTGAGTCCGTTGGGCCCGACCGGCGTGGCGGACCACGTCACCGTGGCGGCCTGGTTGAGCGCGCTGGTCTGGGCGACCGACGGCGCAGCCGGGGTCGCGATGCTGGTGGCCTGGAAGGTGCTGGTGGCCGCGGTGCCGGCGTCGGTGAAGCTGGCGAGGGTGGCGCTGGTGCTGCCCAGCAGGGTCGCGGCGACCAGCGCCACGACACTGGCCCGGCGGGCGCCGCGGTGGCGCCCGCCGGGCTCGTGCGGCGCGGCGAGGTCGTCCCCACGGCCTCGCGCGCCGGCCCCCTCGCCGGTGTGGTCATGGTGGTGGTGCCGGTCGTCGTCGCGCTCGTCGTCGTCCTCGTCGCGGGCGGGTCCGGACAGGTAGAGGACCAGGCTCAGGCACACCAGGGCGACGAGCCCGGGAGGGGTGAGCAGGTGGGCGACCACGTAGCCGCCGAAGGGCGCGGAGGCGACGACCCGCTCGACCGAGCGGACGACGTAGACCTCGGCGTCGGGGGTGGTGTTGGCGTCGCCCTGGAGGACCAGGCTGGCCTCGTCGCCGCGCAGCGTGGTGCTCACGACGCGGTGGGTGACGCGCTCGCCGTTGGCGGCGGTCACGCTCACGACGTCGCCGGGCTCGATGTCGGCGGCGTCGACGCTGCGGGACAGGGCGATGCCGCCGGTGGGGATCTCGGGCGACATGGAGCCCGAACGGAAGATCAGGAAGCCGAAGCCGAGGAAGGTGACCGCCAGGCCGGCAGCGATCGCGAGCAGCCCCAGGGCCGCGCCGGCCCACAGGAGGAGCTCGCGGAGGCGACGCATGGCGTCAGGCACCGACCTGCTTGGAGTCGAACACGAGGCTCGCGGTGCCGCTGAGGCCCTGCAGGGCGTTGGGGGCCTGGCTGCTGAGCCGGGCCACCACGCACACCGTGTCGCTCGCACCGGCGGCGAGGGCGCGGGCGGTGGCGAAGGTGGACGCCGTCGAGGTGAGCAGGGTGGTGTTGGTGTCGGTGGCGACCGCGCCGCAGCTGCCGGCCCGGTTGCCGGTCGCGGCCGACCCGGTGTTGGTGGCGGTGCCGCCGAAGGTCACGGAGTACTGCATGCCGTTGGTGACGGCGAGCCCGCCGCTGCCGGTGCCGGTGAGGTTGTAGGTCAGCGGGACGCTGCCGTTGTTGGCCACGGGGAACGTCGCCGCGATGCTCTCGCCGGGGACCATGGAGCCGAGCGTAAGGGACGCGACCGTCGTGCTGCCGCCGTTGTTGGCCTGGCCGGCGAGCTGGCCGTTGACGGTGATGTCGAGCGTGCCGGCCGAGAAGGACCCGGTGGCCGCGGTGGCCGAGTCGGTCCAGAAGGCGAAGGTGCCCTTGACGCTCATCCCGGTCGCCAGGACGCCGACCGCGGCGAGCGACAGCAGGGCGCGGGTGCGACCGGAGCGGCGCTTGCTCGGGCCGGCCGGGCGTCGGTGCTGGGTCATCGGGGTTCTCCTGGGAGCGGGGGCCGTGGGGGGCCAGGGGTGCAGTGGAGGTGCAGCGGGTGCCACAGGTGCAGCGTCGAGGACGACGTTAGGGACGGCGCCTCAAGCCGGCAGGTGCTGATCCGCAAGATCCGCGCAAGGGACCTCGGGTTCGTCGTCGTGACGCCGGGAGCGGACCACGAGGTAGCTCCCGCTCCCGAGGAGCAGCAGCGCGAGCGGGGGCAACCACAGCGGCACCTCCGACCCGGTGCCGGGCAGGAACCCGGCCGCGCTCTGGGGGTCGTCCGGGGTGCCGGTGCCCCCGGCTCCTCCCCCGGCGGACCCGCCGGTCCCACCGCCGGCGCCGCCGCCGATCGATCCCGAGTCGTCGAGGACCGCGGTGGCGTCGGTGAGGCGGACCGAGAAGTCGAGGTCGGTCCCCAGCACCATGGTGTCGTTGGGCGCGTCGGTGCTCATCGCGACGCGGACCTGGACCGTGACCGGTTCGTCGGAGGCGACGTCGTCCTGGTCGACCAGCTCGTGCGAGCCGCCGTCGGTGATGGAGACCCAGGGCTGGTCGCCGGCGCGCGCCGAGACCGCCAGCCAGCCCGTGGCCCGCAGGGTGTCGGAGACGACGCGGTCGACCGAGACGCTCAGGTCACCGAGGTCGGGCCGCTCGTTGCGCACGTAGAACGTCGCCGTCCGCTCGTCACCGGGGACCCAGCGCAGGTCCGCGTCGAACAGCGGGTCGACCAGGTCGGGGGCCCAGTGGACCCCGTCGGTGCTCAGGCCGATCGCGTCGTCGCGGTCGGCGTGAGCCGGTGCGCTGACCGCGCCCAGGAGCACGGCGGCTCCGGCCGCGGCGAAGGCCGCGCGACGCATCAGGCGCTCCGGCCGCGCAGGCGCTGACGTCCGGCGCCGGCGAACATGGCGCCGGCGTAGACGACCAGGGCACCCGCGGCACCGTAGACGAGCAGCTGGCGCGAGTGGCCGGACAGCACGGTGTTGAGCCGGCCGAGCCCGCGCACGGAGTACCAGCGCTGACCGCGGATCTGCTCGGGCCGCACCCACTTCTCGTCGGCGACGTCGTTGGCGTCGCCCTGCGTCTGGTACTCCCGCTCCCCCAGCACGGTGGTGCGGGTGGCGACGACCCGGTGGGTGACGACGGTGGGCTTGCCCGACTCGAGCTGGTAGGTGACGACCGCGCCGACGGGGATCGTGGTGGTGTCGACCGGCTTGACCACGACCAGGGTGCCGGGCGGCATCCCGGGCGCCATCGAACCGGTGAGGATCGTGTACGGCGTGGCGCCGGCGAGCCTCGGGACCAGCACCGCAGCCGCGAGCACCGCGGTGCACGCCAGGATCAGCATCCAGGCCAGGACCCGCAGCAGCCACCTGACCGGGCCGTCACCGGCGGGGACGTGAACCTTGGCCCGGTGGCGGCTCGGGGCCTCGATGGTCGTCATGGCGCGGGACTCCGGTGGCAGGTCAGGCGTTCGGGTTCAGCTGGGTCAGCGACACGGTGAGGCGGTTGAGCGTCGCGGTGATCGCCTGGGTGTCGTTGGCGTTGACCTTGGTGCCGGCGGTCTCGTCGGTGCCGAAGGGGATGGTGGCGACGAAGGTCGCGGTCAGGGTGCTGGCGTCGTCGGCCGACGTGATGGTGCCGCCGTTGGCGATCGTCTTGGAGGCGGTGCCCTTGGTGAGGGTGTAGCTCGCGGCGGTGGAGATGGAGAGCGAGCTGCCGGTCTTGCTGCCCGTGACGTCGAGCGACGAAGGAGCCGCGACGCTGGCCTTGAGGTTGTCGCCGGTGGCCGCGATCGTGAAGGTGCACTTCTTGGTGACCACGTCGCCGGGGACGAAGAGCGTGACCTTGCCGGTGCCGACCTTCGAGCCGGCGTAGGTCCAGTCGGTGTCGCAGGTGCCGGCGGCGATGTCGAGCGTGCCGGCCGTGATCGAGCCGCCGTCGACGAAGGCGTTGTCGGTCCAGTACGCGAGCGAGCCGGCGCCACCGAGCAGGAGGACAGCGGCGGCGGAGGCGGCGAAAGCACCCTTGGTGGTCTTGTTCATGTCGGTTCCTTCTCAAGGTGACGAGACCGGTACGTCGAGGACGGCGGACGTCGTCGGCGACCCGGACACTCGGTGGGGAGATCGCGGTGACGGGCGTCGTCCGCGGACCGGGCCGGAGGCCCTGGTGTCTGGCTTGCTGGGAGTACTACATCGCGCGGAGTTGAAGGCCCCTGCAACGCAAGGTGCCGCTCAACCTCAAGAAGGTCGCAAGTTCCCTGGGGTTTGGGCGCGGTGGGGTCGCAGGCTCACGACAACGCGCCGCGCAGGGCGCCCAGGCGGGCCAGGTGCGGGTCCTGCCGGTAGGGCCGAGGACCGCGCGGCGCGAGGGAGAGGTACGCCGAGCCACCGTCGCTGTCGGCCTCGGGCCACCTGGGCAGGCCGGGCACCTCGGGACGGCCGGTGCGCGCGAAGGCGACCCAGTAGTCCGCGACGGCGTCGGAGAGCGCCCGGTCGGGGCCGTCGTCGACGGTGTCGAAGACGTAGCCACCCTCGGCCCCGTGCCCGGAGTAGCCGGTGGCCCGGAACACGTAGCGGAAGGTGGGCGCCCGGCGTCCGTGGCTGGCCGCACGCACGATGCCGGGCAGGTCGAAGACGAGGTCGTCGAGCACCTCGGCGTCGTAGGTCCCACGGTCGCCGTACGCCGCGACGAGGGTGTCGTGGCGCGGTCCGCCGAGGGTGGCGCGCAGGGCCTGCGGGTCGACGCCGAAGGAGCGGTAGTCGTCGTCGGAGAACTCGTCGGCGGTCGTGCCGAGCAAGTAGGGCACGGCGGCCTCGCGCCCGGCGGCGAACGCGGCCGCCGACGGCTCGGGGAGCACGTCGTCGACGATCGGCGCGTCGCCGGAGAGCGTGTTGAAGGTCGAGGAGAGCAGGTCACGCGCCGGGAGCGCCCGCAGCTGCGCGGGGCTCATCCCCGGGAAGGTCTCGGCGCCGCGCTCGCGCGCGGAGCCCAGGCTCAGCGCGCGGGAGTCGCTCGGGGCGGACTGGCTGATCGCGCGCTCGAAGAGCCCGCGGGCCAGCGGCATCGACATCAGCGCGTTGACCGACATCGCCCCGGCCGACCCCCCGGCGACGGTGACGTTGCCGGCGTCGCCGCCGAAGGCCGCGATGTTGGCGCGCACCCAGCGCAGCGCAGCGACCTGGTCGAGGAGCCCGAAGTTGGCGACGTCCTCGCGCAGCGAGGGATGGGCGAAGAAGCCGAGGCGCCCGAGGCGGTAGTTGACGCTGACCAGCACGATCCCCCGCTCGACCAGGGCGTCGGCCTCGGTCGCGGCGGTGCCGCCGTTGCCGGCGAAGAACCCGCCGCCGTGCAGCCACACCACGACCGGCAGGTCGCGGTCGTCGTCGTCGGGTCGCACGACGTTGAGGTAGAGGCAGTCCTCCGACGAGCCCGGGCGCTGGACCAGGTCCTTGGCCCCGAAGGTGTACTGCTCGGGCTGCAGGCAGGGGCTGCCCAGCGCCGAGGCGTCGCGCACGCCGTCCCACGGGGCCGCGGGGCGGGGCGCCCGCCAGCGCAGCGGACCCGTCGGCGGGGCGGCGTACGGCAGGCCGAGCCAGGAGCGGACCGTGCCGTCGGAGATGCCGCGGACCGGGCCCGAGGCCGTCTCGACGAGCTCGCCCAACGCCGTCGGGGCGTCGCGGCGCTGCGAGGTGGCGGAGTCGTCGTCGGCGCCAGGACCGACGACGAGCAGGACGACGCCCGCCGCGGCCGTGAGCACGACCGCGGCGAGGGCCGCGATCGCGGGACGCTGCACGAGGGAGGCGGGGCCTTACCAGCCGCGGTCGGCCAGGCGGTGGGGCTGCGGGATCTCCTCGACGTTGAGGCCGACCATGGCCTCGCCCAGGCCGCGCGAGACCTTGGCGACCATGTCGGCGTCGTCGTAGAAGGTCGTGGCCTTGACGATGGCCTCGGCGCGCTGGGCGGGGTTGCCGGACTTGAAGATGCCCGAGCCGACGAACACGCCGTCGGCACCGAGCTGCATCATCATCGCGGCGTCGGCCGGGGTGGCGATGCCGCCGGCGGTGAAGAGCACGACGGGCAGCCGGCCGGTGCCGGCGACCTCCTTGACGAGGTCGTAGGGGGCCTGGAGCTCCTTGGCGGCGACGTAGAGCTCGTCGGGGGTCAGCGACGAGAGGCGTCGCAGCTCGCCGAGGATGGTGCGCATGTGGGTGACGGCGTTGGAGACGTCGCCGGTGCCGGCCTCGCCCTTGGACCGGATCATCGCCGCCCCCTCGGTGATGCGGCGCAGCGCCTCGCCCAGGTTGGTGGCGCCGCACACGAACGGGGCGGTGAAGGCCCACTTGTCGATGTGGTGGGCGTAGTCGGCCGGGGTCAGCACCTCGGACTCGTCGATGTAGTCGACGCCGAGGCTCTGCAGCACCTGCGCCTCGACGAAGTGGCCGATGCGGGCCTTGGCCATGACCGGGATCGAGACGGTGTCGATGATCGAGTCGATCATGTCGGGGTCGCTCATCCGGCTGACGCCGCCCTGGGCGCGGATGTCGGCGGGGACCCGCTCGAGGGCCATCACGGCCACCGCGCCGGCGTCCTCGGCGATCTTGGCCTGCTCGGCGGTGACGACGTCCATGATGACGCCGCCCTTGAGCATCTCGGCCATGCCGCGCTTGACCCGCGAGGTGCCGGTGCCGGGGGTGGTCGGGGTGGTGTCGTCGGTGCCGTCGCTCATGACCACGATCGTACGGCGGTCAGGGGGTCTCGGGAGCACCGGTCCCACCCGGCGGGGTGGGACCGGTGCCGGCGTCGAGGGCGACGGCCTGGCGGTGGACCTTCCGGATCCGGAAGACGACCGTGTAGGTGTTGGCGAACGCCAGGATCCACAGGGCGACCTCGACGAGGACCGGCAGGTCGAGCAGGCCCGAGAGCCCCGCCGCGACGAGGATCAGCACCAGGCGGTCGGCGCGCTCGGCGATGCCGCCCTTGGCGTCCATGCCGAGCGACTCGGCGCGCGCCCGGGCGTAGGAGGTGATCGAGCCCATCACCAGGCAGTAGAGCGAGACGCACTCGTAGAGGTAGGAGTCACCGGGGCCGGCGTAGTAGAGGGCCAGGCCGGCGAAGATCGCGCCGTCGCCGAAGCGGTCGAGGGTGGAGTCCCAGAAGGCGCCGAACGCGGAGCTGCGGCCCGTCTCGCGCGCCATCTTGCCGTCGACGAGGTCGCTGAAGACGAAGGCGGTGATGACCAGCACGCCGGTCAGCAGGTGGCCGGTCGGGAAGAACACCAGGGCACCCGCGCAGACCCCGACCGTGCCGACGAACGTCACCGTGTCCGGGCTGATGCCCAGCCGGATGAAGAGACGGACCACGGGCAGGAGCACGACGCCCTGCCAGAAGTCCTTGAACCGGTCCAGGACGCTCGTCTGCAGCACGCGCGTCAGGCTAGGGCATGTCGACCCGGGCGCCGGTGCCCGGCGGGATGCACGGCCGGGGGCTACTGTCGGGTCACGGAGCCGTCCAGGCTCTCCATCAGAGAGATCCCACATGAGCGACAAGTCGCCTCGTCAAGGAATGACCAAGAAGTCCGCGAAGTCTCTGAAGGAGAAGCGCGCCGACAAGCGCGACAAGGCCGCGGGCGAGAGCTCCTCGATCATCGAGACCAACCCCAAGCGTCGCTGACCGCCCGCCGCCGCCCGCATGTGACTCACCGTGACGGCGACCTCCCCACCCGTGGACCGGTGGGGAAGTGACTCGAACGGTGAGTTGAAGCCGTGCCGCGCTCACACCGCGGAGGCGCCCACCCACGCCCCGGCCAGCAGGTCGCGGGTGTCGGTGAGCAGCTCGGGCAGCACCCGGGTCCGGCCGATGATCGGCATGAAGTTCTGGTCGCCGGGCCAGCGGGGCACGACGTGCTGGTGCAGGTGGGCGGCGATGCCGGCGCCGGCGACCGGCCCCTGGTTCATCCCGACGTTGAAGCCCCCGGCGCCCGAGACGGCGCGGACGGTGCGCATGGCCTGCCGGGTGAGGTCGGCGATCTCGGCGGCCTCGTCGTCGGTGGTGTCGGTGTAGTCGGCGATGTGCCGGTAGGGGCAGACCATCAGGTGCCCCGGCGAGTAGGGGTAGAGGTTGAGCACGGCGAACGCCAGGCTCCCCCGGCGTACGACGAGACCGGCGGCGTCGTCGAGCCCCGGGATCCGGCAGAACGGGCATTGAGGCGCGGAGTCGTCGGCCGGCTTGTTCTCACCGCGGATGTAGGCCATCCGGTGCGGCGTCCAGAGGCGGTCGAGCCCGTCGGGCTCGCCCACGCCGTCCTGCTCGAGGCTCACGAGCCGGTGCCGTCGGCGGTGACGGTGGGTGTGACGGCGGGCAGCAGGTCGGCCAGCGCCAGGTCGGGGTCGAGGCTGAGACCCAGGCGGCGGGCGTGGCCGTCGAGGAGGTTCCAGACCGACTGCGAGAGCAGGTCGACCAGCGCCTTGGCCTCGGGGGCGCGCTGCTCGCGCGAGACCCAGCGGCGTACGGCGCCGAAGACCGCGCCGACCAGGCCGTGGGCCAGGGGGTCGACCAGGGCCTGCTCGTCGTCGTCGAGGTCGACGCCCAGCAGCGTGATCGCGAGCTGGAGGATGTCGTTGACGGCGGTCGCGATGCGGTCGGTGCCCTGCTCGAAGGGCCCGGACAGCTCCTGGGCAGCGAACGCGTGGGCCGCCGGGTGCTCGACGACCCAGTCGACGTAGGAGGTGACGACGCGCCGGATGATCTGGTTGATCGTGCCGTCGAGGGAGACCTCGGGGATCAGGCCGGCCGTGAGGTCGTCGGAGATGTGGGCGCGGATGGCGCGGTCGAGGTCGGCGCGGTCGTCGAAGTGGCGGTAGACGACCGTGCGGTTGAGCCCCGCACGCGCCGCGATCTGCTGGACGTGGAACTCGGCCCCGGGCTCGCCCTCGTCGATGACGGCGACCGCGGCGTCGAGGATCTGGGCGCGCCGCTCCTCGTTGTGCTTGTCCCAGCGAGCCTGACGGCCGTCCTGCTGCCCCATGTCACCTCATCGTGTCGACCCTCGGGAGCGGCTCCCGAACCCCTTGACGAGCCGCCTCAGCGAAGGGTAGTCGCGTTGGTCGGACGCCGTGACCCGGGCGTGGGCGACCTGGCGCATCTCGGCGACGTCGACGATCTTGGCGCGTGGGCGAGAGCGGTGCTCACCACGGCGTCGCTCCTCGGCGTCGATGGCGCGCCAGCCGGCCAGGTCGACGAGGTCGGGACGGCGTCCGGCCACCACCGCGGCGATCGACTCCAGCGTGCCGACGGGCGTCGGGAGGCCGGCGTCGAGGTCGTCGAGGATCGTCGAGACGGTGCCCTCGGCGCACGACTTGTTGCTGCCGATGAAGCCGGTCGGCCCGCGCTTGACCCACCCGGCGACGTAGACGCCCGGTCGGACCCGGCCGGCGTCGTGGGGCACGGTGCCGGTGGCCTCGTCGTAGGGCAGGTCGGCGACGGGTCGGCCGTGGTAGCCGATGGCGCGCAGGACGAGTCCGGCCTCGAGCACCTCGGTGGTGCCGTCGCGGTCGACCTCGACCCCCGTCACGCCGGTGGCGTCGTCGCCGAGGACGCGCGTCGGGCGGGTGTGGAAGCGCAGCACGATCCGGCGCGCGCCGGGGACGGCGGGTCGCGCGGCGAGCCGGCCGAGCACCTCGAGCTTGCGGGTGCCGGTGCCGAGGGGGACTCCCCCGGTGTCGACGACGACCTCGAGGTCACCGCGCTCGGCCAGACCGGCGAGGCCGACCAGCTCGGGCATCGTGAAGGCGGCGTCGGCGGGGCCGCGCCGGCCGAGGACGACGACCTCGCGCACGTCGCTGTCGCGCAGCGCCGCCAGGGCGCCGTCGGCGATGTCGGTCTGCTCGAGGCCTGCCGGGTCGAGGGCGAGGATGCGGGCGACGTCGAGCGCGACGTTGCCGTTGCCGACGACGACCGCCCGGCGCGAGGGGTGGGCGAGCGGGACGTCGAGGTCGACCTTCTCGGGGTGGCCGTTGTACCAGCCGACGAGGTCGGTGGCCGACAGCGAGCCGCGCAGCCGCTCGCCCTCGATGCCGAGGCTGCGGTCGGCGCTCGCCCCCACGGAGTAGACGACGGCGTCGTACTGCGCCTCGAGGTCGGCCAGCGTCAGGTCGCGCCCGACCTCGAGCCCGAGGAAGTAGCGGAAGCCGGGCTGCTCCTCGATGGCCCGGAACAGCTTCTCGACCCGTTTGGTGTGCTGGTGGTCGGGGGCGACCCCGGCCCGCACCAGTCCGTACGGCGTGGGCAGCCGGTCGTAGACGTCGACGGCGATCTCGGGGTGCTTGAGCAGCTCGTCGGCGGTGTAGAGCCCGGCCGGTCCGGCCCCGACGACCGCGACCCGGAACGGACCGGGGCGGGTGAGCCGGCGCTGCTTGGTCACCACCGACAGCGGGGTGCGGTCGCGGTGGGGGAAGCAGTCGTAGTAGTCGGCGTTGATCGCGACGAACGGCTGCTCGTCGGGCGTGAGGACCGAGTCGGGCTTGATCGCGTCGACCGGGCACGCCGTCGCGCAGGCGCCGCACCCGACGCAGGCCGTCGCGTCGACGTACAGCATCTCGGCCTCGGCGAAGCCGGGCTCACCGGGCGCGGGATGGATGCAGTTGACCGGGCACGCGATGACGCAGGAGGCGTCGGCGCAGCACGACTGCGTGACGACGTAGGCCATGTCGGAGTGGCCCGGGGCTCAGGCCGCGGCGGACGCGGGCTGGCTGCGGAAGCGCGAGCTGCGACCGTCGATGCCGAGCGCGCGCCACAGGCGGCGCGAGACGGGGTTCATGATGCCGGTCTGGTCGGCGAGCATCCGGACGTCGCCGAACAGGTCGCGCAGGAACTTCTGCGACTCCGGGTTGGTCCAGTACAGGTCCTTCATCACCGAGTCGGGGATGCCCATGTCGCGCTGGGCCTGCTTGCTCGGCACCAGGATCTCGTTGCACAGCCACTTCATGATCACCGGCACGATCAACGACAGCGCCGCGCGCTCGCTGCGCTTGAGCCTGGGCGCGTGGTGCTCGAGGTACTGGTGGGCGAAGCCGATGTGGCGGGCCTCCTCGGCCACGTGGATCTGCATGATGCGCTGCAGCAGCGGGTGCATGTCGTCGCCGGCACGCAGGACGCTCTTCTGCACGTGGTCGATCGGCTCCTCGCCGGCCAGGACGCCGTAGAAGAACGCGAACGGCACCAGGCGCGCCGCCAGGGGCAGCACCGGGCCCAGGGTGCGGAAGAACCGTGAGCCGCCCTGGACCTGCTGGCCGGAGCGGTTGACGAACTCCTGGAACATCTGGGTGTGGTGGCACTCCTCGGTCGCCTCGTGCGTGGAGTAACGGAACTCCGGCGAGCCGTTGGGCAGGGCCAGCGCGTAGTTCATCAGCCCGGCGATGAGGATCTGCTCGAACTGCAGGCCGACCTTGGTGACGTTGGCCTGGCGGTACAGGCCGATGCGGATCTGCTCGTCCTTGGGCAGCCCGCGGTACCACGGGTGGCCGCCGAGGACGTCGATCTCGGGCAGGATCCACCGCTCGTCGGTGGGGTCGATGGCGAAGTCGGGGTTGTCCCAGTCGATGTCGACGAACGCGTCGAAGTGCTGCTCGACCGACGCCCGGCTCAGCGTGCGCAGCCGCTCCTCGTAGGTGAGGTGCGGGTCGCCGGCCTTGGCGTGGGCGGTGGTCGTGGGCTCCAGCGTGCTGGTCATCTCGGGAGTCACCTCTCGTCGTCGGGAGCGAACTCCCACAACGTTAGTGCGACACGGTGTCCGGGTAAAGAGTTAGCGCGACATTACGTCTCAGTAACTTTGTGCCGGCCGGGCGCGGGCGAGCCGACGCACGAGCTTGCTCGGGCGGTCGGGTCGACCCGCGGCCACCTCGCCGGCCAGGTCGAGGAGCGTCGGCTCCCCCGCGGAGCGAAGCGACGCTGGTGAGCGACGCGTCTCGAGACCACCGCAAGGGCAGGTCGGGTCGACCGGCACCTGCGGCGGTCTCGAGGCTCCTCGCTGGCGCTCGTCGCACCTCGACCAGCGTGGGTCAGAGGACGTGCTCGCCGTACATCTCGCCCAGCGGGTCGGCGATCAGCTCGATGCGGGCGCCGTCGGGGTCGCGGAAGTAGACCGAGACCCCGCTGTGCACGACGTGCTCGACTCCGGCCGCCTCGAGCTTGCCGACCAGCCGCTCCCAGTGGACCGGGTCGACGGAGATGGCGCAGTGGTGCAGCCCGCCGAGCACCTCGGCGTAGGGGCCGACGTCGAGACCGGGGAAGTCGAAGAAGGCCAGCAGGTTGCCGTTGCCGATGTCGAAGAAGAAGTGCGACGAGCCCGGGTAGTCGCGGTTGTCGATGAGCTCGGTGAGCGGGAACTCCAGCAGGTCCTGGTAGAACCGGACGGTCGTCTCGACGTCGCTGCTGATCAGGGCCGTGTGGTGCAGGCCGCGCGCCGACGACGCGGGCCGCTCCCCCGCGGGTCGCAGGTGGGTCTCGCGGATGCGGGCGCGCTCGGCCTCGATCGCGGTCAGGTCGGGTGCGGTCATGACGTGTCTCCTTCGGCTGGTCTGCGGCTGGTGTGCGGCTGGTCTGCGGCTGGTCGGGAGGGGTCAGGCGGCGATGCCGGCGTGCATCTCCCACACCAGGATCTCGGCGGGCTCGGTGGCGGTGACGCGCTGGCCGCCGGTGGCGGTGAAGCGGACGGCGTCGCCGGTGGCCAGCGGGCCCGCCCCCTCGAGGGTGACCGCACCGCGCGGCACGAACAGGTGGAGGTACGGCGCCTCGGGCAGCTCGACGGCCTGGCCGGGCTCCAGCCGGGCGGCGTGCAGGGCGGCGTACTTGTTGCGGATGCGGATCGCGGCGTTGCCGGCGTGCTCGGGCATCCCCGAGGCGACCGGGACCAGCGAGCCGCTCATCAGGTCGGCGTCGATCTCGAGCTGCTCGTAGCCGGGCTCGATGCCGCCCTCGTCGGGCACGACCCACATCTGCACGAAGTGGACGGGCTCCTCGTGGGTGTTGCCCTGCAGGCGCCACGAGTCGTTCTTCTCCGAGTGCAGGATGCCGCGGCCGGCGCTCATCCGCTGGGCCAGGCCGGGGTAGATCAGGCCGCTGTGGCCGGTGGAGTCCTGGTGGACCAGGGACCCCTTCATCACCCAGGTGACGATCTCCATGTCGCGGTGCGGGTGGGTGTCGAACCCGGTGCCGGCGTCGACGATGTCGTCGTTGTTGACCAGCAGCAGGCCGTGGTGGGTGTTGGCGGGGTCGTGGTGGTGCCCGAAGGAGAAGGAGTGCTTGCTGTCGAGCCAGCCGAACCGGCTGGCGAAGCGGTCAGCGGAGCGCCGGACGTCGATCTGCGGGTCGAGCTTCATGGTGGTCATGATGCTCCCAACTTAGGTGACACGTCAACTATTCCGCTACGCTCGTGCCATGACCCAGGACTCCCCGTGGCTGTCCGCCGCGCAGCAGCAGGCGTGGCGGCACTGGATCGCCCTCGGCACGTCGCTGCCCGCGGCGCTCAACCGTGCCCTGCAGGAGTCGGGTCTCTCGCTGAGCGACTACGACGTCCTGGTCGCACTCAGCGAGGCCGACGACCGCCGGCTGCGGGTCGGCGACCTCGCCGCGCGGCTGGCCTGGGAGCGCAGCCGCCTCTCGCACCACCTGCGCCGCATGGAGGGTCGCGGGCTGGTCGCCCGCGAGGAGTGCACCGACGACGGCCGCGGCGCCTGGTCGGTCGTCACCGCGGCCGGTCTGGCCGCCATCCGGACGGCGGCCCCCGCGCACGCGCGCCTGGTGCGCGAGCTCGTCTTCGACGACCTCACCACCGCCGAGCTGGCGGTGCTGACCGACGTGCTCGCCGGCGTACGCCGTCGCGTGGAGTCGTGAGCGGACGCCTCAGTCGGCCAGGCGCGCTGGGAACCCTCCGGTCGCGACCGGCCCCCACCGCGTCGGCGTGATGCGCAGCAGTGACTTGCCCTGGTCGCGCATGGCCTGGCGGTACTCGTCCCAGTCGGGGTGCTCGCCGGCGATGCAGCGGTAGTAGTCGACCAGCGGCTCGACCGAGTCGGGCGGGTCGATGACCTCGCACGTGCCGTCGACCTGCACGTAGGCGTCGTCGAACTCGTCGCTCAGCACCAGCACCGTGACCTGCGGGTCGCGCCGGGCGTTGGCCGTCTTGGCGCGCTCGGGGTAGGTCGAGATCACCAGGCGCCCCTGCTCGTCGACTCCCCCGCTGACCGGGCTGGCCTGCGGGCTGCCGTCCTTGCGCCGCGTGACCAGCACGAAACGGTGACGGGGGCGGACGAAGTCGAGGAGCTCGTCGAGCTCGACCCGGGTGGCGGTGGCGATGGTCCGAGGCATGCCGTCGAGGGTAGTCATCCGCGCCGGCCGTCCGGCACCCGCGGTCGGGTGGACCGGTCGGCGTACGACGCCACCACACGGTGGTCGAGGAGCTCCCGCTAGGGAGGGTCACGAGACCGCCTCACCCCAGCCGACGTGGCCGAGTTGACCCTGCACCACCGGCTGGTGGGTCTCGTGACGGTTGCTAGCGCAACCTCCTCGACCACCGTGGGCTGACGGTCCTCGTACGACGCGCCAGGGAGCGTCACGAAACTCACCACCGTGTCGCCCGATCGGCGTACGGTCGCGCCGTGAGCACCCTGCGGCCTGCGACCCCCGACGACATGAGCGCGATCGCCGACCTGTGGCACGCCGGGTGGCACGACGCCCACCCCGGCCACGTGCCCGACGAGCTCACGGCGTCGCGCACCGTCGGGGAGTTCCACGCCCGGGTGCCGGGGCGCGTGGGCGACACGACGGTGGCCGAGGTCGACGGGGCGGTCGCCGGCTTCACGATGGTGGTCGGCGACGAGGTCGAGCAGGTCTACGTCGCCGCCGGACACCGCGGGAGCGGAGTCGCCGAGGTCCTGCTCGACCACGCCGTACGCCGGGTGGCCGCGGCCGGGCACGACGAGGCCTGGCTGGCGGTCGTCGAGGGCAACGCGCGGGCGCGCCGCTTCTACGAGCGTCGCGGCTGGCGCGACGAGGGAGCGCTGCCCTATGAGGTCGTCTCGGGCGGGCGCACGCTGGTCTCGCCGTGCCGGCGCTACGTGTTCTCGATCCGCCAGGAGTAGCGGACCCGCTCGCGGTCCTCGTCGGCGCCGCGGCTGCTGAAGGTCGCTCGGGCACCGGCGTTCTTGTCTCCGGTCCCGGTCACGACCCACACGGCCCCGCACATGGTGTCGGTGGCCAGCGACTCGAGCCGGTCGAGCATCGCGTGCCCGATCCCGCGGCCGCGGTAGTCGTCGTCGACGCGCATGTCGTAGAGGAACATCTCGGTGCCGCGGTCGGGGTAGGTCATCTCGATCACCACGACCATGCCGACCGGGCGGTCGCCGTCCCACGCCAGCATGAGGTGGTGGCTGGAGTCGCCGAGGAACCGGCGCACGGCGGTCGGCTGCAGCTCGTGCTCGAACAGGTGGGCGGCGGCCACGACGTCCTCGGCCGTGACGGCCAGCCGGATGTCGACGCTGCCCTGCTCGACCTCGACGGTCTCGGTGACGGTCTCGGTGACGGTCTCCTGCAGTGACTCGGTCATACCTGCTCCCTGGCGTTGACGGCGGTGGTGACCCGGGCGATGGCCTCCTCGATCGGCACGCCGTTGTCCTGGCGGCCGTCGCGGTAGCGGAAGGACACCGCTCCCGCCTCGATGTCGTCGTTGCCGGCGATCATCATGAAGGGGACCTTCTGCAGCTGGGCGTTGCGGATCTTCTTCTGGAAGCGGTCGTCGGAGTCGTCGACCTCGACGCGCAGCCCCTGGGCCTTCATCCGGCGTGCGACGTCGTGCAGGTAGTCGGCGGCGAACTCGGCGACCGGGATCGCCGTGACCTGCACGGGGGCCAGCCACGGGGGGAAGGCGCCGGCGTAGTGCTCGACGAGCACGCCGAGGAACCGCTCGATCGACCCGAACTTGGCCGAGTGGATCATCACCGGCTGCTTGCGGGTGCCGTCGGCGGCCTGGTACTGCAGGTCGAAGCCCTGCGGCTGGTTGAAGTCGTACTGGATCGTCGACATCTGCCAGGTCCGGCCGATCGCGTCCTTGGCCTGCACCGAGACCTTGGGCCCGTAGAACGCCGCGCCGCCGGGGTCGGGGACCAGCTCGAGCCCGGACTCCTCGCACGCCGCGCGCAGCACCTCGGTCGCGTTGTCCCACTGCTCCTGCGACCCGACGAACTTGTCGGGCTTGGAGCCGTCGCGCGTCGACAGCTCGAGGTAGAAGTCGTCGAGGCCGAAGTCGCGCAGCAGCCCGAGGACGAAGTCGAGCAGGTGCTTGATCTCGCCGGGCGCCTGCTCCTCGGTCACGTAGGAGTGCGAGTCGTCCTGGGCGAAGCCGCGCACCCGGGTCAGGCCGTGGATCACGCCGGACTTCTCGTAGCGGTAGACGTGGCCGAACTCGAACAGGCGCAGCGGCAGCTCACGGTAGGACCGCCCGCGCGACCTGAAGATCAGGTTGTGCATGGGGCAGTTCATGGCCTTGAGGTAGTAGTTGGCACCCTCGAACTCCATCGGCGGGAACATCCCATCGGCGTAGTAGGGCAGGTGCCCCGAGAGGTGGAAGGTGCCCTCCTTCGAGATGTGGGGCGTGCCGACGTAGTCGAAGCCCTCCTCGATGTGGCGCTGGCGGACGTAGTCCTCCATCTCGCGCTTGATCACGCCGCCCTTGGGGTGGAAGACCGGCAGGCCCGAGCCGATCTCGTCGGGGAAGCTGAAGAGGTCGAGGTCGCGCCCGAGCTTGCGGTGGTCGCGCTTCTCGGCCTCGGCGATGCGGTCGAGGTGAGCTTCCAGGGCCTCCTTGGACTCCCACGCGGTGCCGTAGATGCGCTGCAGCTGCTTGTTCTTCTCGTCACCGCGCCAGTACGCCGCCGCCGAGCGCATGAGCTTGAACGCCGGGATCCGCTTGGTGGTGGGCAGGTGCGGTCCGCGGCACAGATCGGACCACACGGTCTCCTTGGAGCGTGGGTTGACGTTGTCGTAGATCGTCAGCTCACCGGCCCCGACCTCGACCGACGCGCCCTCGGCGGCGTCGTCGCTGCTGCCGCTGCCCTTGAGGCCGATCAGCTCGAGCTTGTAGGGCTCGTCCTTGAGCTCGTCGAGCGCGTCGGCGTCGGTGGTGACGCGGCGCTCGAAGCGCTGACCCTCCTTGACGATCTTGCGCATCCGGGTCTCGATCCTGTCGAGGTCCTCGGGCACGAACGGCGTGGGCACGTCGAAGTCGTAGTAGAAGCCGTCGACGATCGGCGGACCGATGCCGAGCTTGGCCTCGGGGAACAGGTCCTGCACGGCCTGGGCCATCACGTGGGCCGTGGAGTGGCGCAGGATGTCGTGGCCGTCGGGGCTGTCGAGGGTGACGCCCTCGACCTCGTCGCCGTCGGCGAGCTCGTAGGAGAGGTCCTTGAGCTGGCCACCGACCCGCGCGGCGATGACGTCGGCGTCGTCGGCGTACAGCTGCCAGGCCTTGGTGCCGGTCGTCGCCGTCTGCTCCTCACGCTCACCGGCGTGGATGCGGACGACCTTGATCTCGGACACGTGGGGACCTTTCGGTGGGACGACGGGCGGTCGGTCGATGCTAGCGACCGGCCACCCGACACCCGTACGTCCGGGTCAGGCCATGTCGCGGTAGCGCTTCGACGCGGCCAGCAGCGCGTCGAGGTGCTCGGGGGTCGCGCGGCGGGGCTTGGTGAAGTCGCCGTCCTCGGCGTACGCCGCGGCGTAGGCGGCCGTGTCGCGCTGGTAGCGCCAGCCCTCGGCCAGCGGGCCGACGTCGTGGGCGTCGTAACCGATGGAGTCGAGGAAGGCCGCCACCGTCGCCTTGGCGCCGGCGTCGTCACCGGCGATCAGCAGGGCGCTGCGCTCGGGGTCGCCGCTGGGACGCGCGAGGGTGCGCAGGTGCTCGAAGTAGATGTTGTTGAAGCCCTTGACGACGTGGGACTGCGGCAGGTGCGCCTGGAGCAGCTCGGAGGTCGTGGTCGACTCGTCGTCGAGCTCGGGGATCTGGCCGTCCCGCTCGGGGTAGTAGTTGTTGGTGTCGATGACGACCTTGCCGACCAGCGGCTCGACCGGCACCTCGCGGTAGGCCTTGAGCGGCACGGTCACGACGACGACGTCGCCGGCCGCGGCGGCCTCGGCCGGGGTCGCGGCACGGGCCCGGGGGCCGAGCTCGGCGACGAGGTCGGCGAGGGTCTCGGGCCCGCGGCTGTTGCTGAGGACGACGTCGTGGCCGGCCGCGACGGCGAGACGGGCGATGGTGCCGCCGATGTTGCCGGCGCCGATGAGTCCGATGGTCTGGGGAGCCGTGGTCGGGTTCAGTGTCATGTCAGGCACATCGCCCGGACGCGGCCGGATATTCCGGGACGCACGTCGGCCCGGACCGTGCTGGTCCGGGCCGACGGGTCGAGCGGAGGTGGTGCGGGTGGGTCAGCTGCCCTCGAACCCGGCCACGTCGTCGCCGACGAACTGGTCGGAGACGCTCTTGGCGCCACCGGGCACGTCCGCGGCGCGGAAGATGTAGCTGGCGTCACTGGGCGACTTGCCGACCTCGAAGGTCAGCGGGACCGCGAGGCCACCGGTGTCGACGGTGCCGATCTCGTCCTTGGCGGCCAGCACGCCCTCGGGGGTCAGGTCGCCGTTCTCGCAGGCCTTGTCAAGGATCTGGCGCATCGTGTCGGCCGCGGCGGTGCCGAAGACGACACCCAGCGTCGGGTCGCCCGGGTACTCGGCCTGGTAGGCCTTGAGCAGGTCGGGCTGCGCGTCGAACGGCGCGACCGGCGAGGCGACGTAGAGGTTGGCGATCAGCGGCGGGCCGGCGGGGGTGTCGAGCAGCGCCGGGGCGAAGACCGGGTTGTTGCCCACGATCGGGACGTTGAGGCCCGCGGAGGCCGCGACGCCGGCGACCGAGGCGGTCTGCCCGGGGGCCACGGTGATCGCGATGGCGTTGACCCCGTCGGCCTTGAGCTTGGTCACCTGGGCGGTCATGTCGGTGTCGGTCGGCTGGATCTGCTGCTCGACGACCGTCATGCCGTGCTGCTCGGCGAAGTACTTCGAGCCGGCCAGGCCGCCCTCGCCGTACTCACCCTCGAAGTAGATGTGGCCGATCTTGTCGCCCTCCTTGATCTTGCCCTCCTGCAGCAGGTAGTCGAGGGCGTTGATCATCTCGACCTCGTAGGTCGCACCGACCATCGTGATCTCGGGGCTCTCGGTCAGCGACTGCGCCCAGGCGGCGGGGATGTTGACCATCTTGTCGGTGGCGAACTGCGGCAGCAGCCCGGTGTTGATCGGCGAGCCGATGGTCTGCTCCAGGGCCAGCACGTCGTTGTGGATCGAGCTGTAGAGCTGGATGCCGCGCTGGGTGTCGTAGCCGTGGTCCTTGACCGTCTCCTTGACGGTGTACTTGCCGCAGATCTTGTCGCCGGCGTTCTGGTTCTTCCAGTACAGCGCCTGCGCCTGGGTGATGTCCTTGCCGAGCGCGGCGAAGACACCGGTCAGGTCGGTGAGGGCACCGAGGGTGATGGTGTCGCCCTCGATGCCACGGCCGACCTTGACGCCGCCCTGCGTGGTCGTGGCGGTGTCGGACTCCTTGGTGCTGCACCCGGACGCCGCCAGCACCATGGCCGCCGACACCAGGGCGACCGCCCCGCGCTTCGTGGTTGTCTTCATCGCTTGTCTCCTGGAGTTGACGTGTCGGCTCGCGCCGGTGAGGTGTTCGGTTGGTGCTCGCCACCGGGGGTGGCTGCGGACGCAGCCCCCGGTGCACGTGGGGAGGGCCGCAGGCGGCGCACGAGTCCGACGAGACCGCCGGGCTCGAAGAGGACGACCAGGATGATGGCCAGGCCGTAGAGGAAGGCCGCCGCCTGGCTCGCGCCGATGCCGGGCTGGCCCGGCTCGACGATGAACGGCAGCGAGCCGGCGTACTGCTGGAAGACCAGCGGCAGCGCGCTCACGAAGGTCGCCCCGAGGACCGAGCCCCAGACCGAGCCCAGTCCGCCGAGCACGATCATCGCGAGGAACTGCACCGAGAGCACGAGCCCGAAGGACTCGGGGGCCACGGAGCCGATCGACAGGGCGTACAGGACGCCGGCCAGGCCGGCGTACATCGAGGAGACCAGGAACGCCTTGGCCTTGTAGTCGCGGACGTTGACGCCCATCACCGAGGCCGCCACCTCGCTGTCGCGCACGGTCTGCAGCGCGCGACCGGGCCGCGAGCGGATCAGGTTGGCGGCGAACCAGCAGGCGCCGATGCAGAGCACCAGGCCGAGGTACCAGAGCCGCTCGGCCTGCCCGAAGGGGACGCCGAGGACGGTGAGAGGCGGTGAGTCGGTGCTGTCGAAGGTGAAGCCCAAGAGGGAGAACGACGGCACGAGCCGGCCGTTGAAGCCACCGGTCACCGAGCTCCACGTGTTGAGCACGTGGTCACCGATGAACACCAGGCCGAGCGACGCGATGCCGAGGTAGATGCCGCGCAGGCGGGCCGCGATCGGGCTGAACAGCAGCCCGGCCAGACCGGCGACGAGCACGCCGGCGACCATGCCGACCAGCGGCGGCAGGCTCTGCCCGCCGTAGGGGTTGGCGGTGCCGCCGGGCTCGCCCGACAGGTAGGTGTAGGTCACGGCACCGACCGCCAGGAAGAAGGCGTGCGCGAGCGAGAGCTGACCGGTGGTGCCGACGAGCAGGTTGAGCCCGACCGCGCCGATGATGGCGCCGAAGACGGCGAACCCGGTGCGCAGCCAGAACTCCTCGACGTAGAGGGGCAGCGCGAGCAGCACCACGAGCAGCGCGAGCCCGACGACCAGGCGGCTGGCGGCGCCGACGCCCCGTCCGGTCTGTCGGCGGGTGCCGGTCGCGGGCCGTTCACGGACGGCGATGGCCTCAGACACGAGTGGTCTCCCTTGTTCCGAAGAGTCCGGACGGACGGATCAGCAGCACGGCGACCATGACCACGTAGGGCACGACGTCACCGAACCCGCGTCCCAGGAAGGCGATCTGGTCCTGGTAGCCGGCGGACATGGCCTCGGCGACGCCGATCAGGAGCCCTCCGACGAGGGCACCAAAGGTCGAGTCGAGGCCGCCGAGGATGGCTGCGGGCAGCGCCGCCAGCGCGACGGTGGCCACCGCGGGGGTCACCCCCGGTGTCGGGGACCCCACCGCGAAGAGCCCGGCGACGGCGGCCAGGACCCCGGCGACCATCCAGGCCACCATCGAGACCCGGCCACGGCGGATGCCCATCAGGGCCGCCGCCTCGCCGTCCTCGGCGACGGCGCGCATCGAGATGCCCCAGCTGGAGAACTTGAAGGTCACGAAGAAGGCGCCGATCAGGATGCCGGCCACGACGATGGCCAGGGCCCTGTTGGTCGTCAGGCCGACGCCTCCCAGCGAGATCGAGTCACCGCCCCACGGGTGGCCGACGTTGAGGATGTCGGAGCCGATGCGGCGGGTGAGCTCGGTGATGATGATGAGGTCGACGCCGATGGTGAGGATCGCCAGGCTGATCACCGGTGCGCCGCGCAGGCGGTTGATGAGCAGGCGCTCGACCAGGATCGCGGCGACCGCGGAGCCCACGATGCCGAGCGCGGCGGCACCCCAGAAGCCGAGGGTGTCGTCGAAGCGGGCCGCGAGGTAGGCGCCGAGGAGCAGCAGCGAGCCCTGCATGAAGCTCACGACCTCGCTGGCCTTGAAGATGATGACGAAGCCCAGGGCGATGAGCGCGTAGACCGCGCCCAACGACAGGCCGTTGAGCAGCAGGGACAGGAACTGGGTCACTGGGACTTCTCCTCGTGGTGGACCGGGTCGGCGTCGGGCGCCGCGTGGCCGGGGCCGACCTCGTCACCGGAGCCGAGGTAGGCGCGGATGACCTCGGGGTCGGCCTGGGTCTCGGCGGGTGTGCCGTCGGCGATGAGCCGCCCGAAGTCGAGGACGGTGACGCGGTCGGCGATGCTCATGACCATTCCCATGTCGTGCTCGACCAGGACCACGGAGATGCCGAGCGCGTCGCGGATCTCGAGCACCGCGCGGGCCATGCGCTCGGTCTCCTCGGCGTTCATGCCGGCCACGGGCTCGTCGAGCAGCAGCAGGCGCGGCTCGGTGCACAGCGCGCGCGCCACCTCGACCCGCTTCTGGTCGCCGTACGACAGCACGCCGACGGGGGTGTGGAACTTGTCGCCGAGCTCGAGGAACTCGGCGATCTCGCGCACGCGCTCGCCGTGACGGCGTCCCTCGCGCGTCGCGGACGGCAGCCGCAGCCCGGCTGCGAGGAACCCGGCGCGAGTCAGGCCGTGCCGGCCGAGCATGAGGTTCTCGCCGACCGTCTGGGCGCCGGAGAGAGCGATGTTCTGGAAGGCGCGGGCCACACCGAGGTGGGCGATCTTGTGCGGGCGCATCCCGCTGATCACGGTGTCACCCAGTCGTACCTCGCCCGACGACGCCTTGTAGACGCCCGAGAGCACGTTGAACATCGTCGACTTGCCGGCACCGTTGGGCCCGATGACCGCGTGGACGGTGCCCGGGCGCACGGTGAAGGACACGTCGGAGAGCGCCTTGAGCGCTCCGAACTCCACGGTGACGTGGTCGACGCTCAGCGTCTCGAGGTCGTCGCGGAGGTCGACCCCGGCCGGGCCGGACGGGCCGGACGGGCCGGTGGTGCCGGTGGTGCCGGTCGGCGTGGTGCTCATGGCGTCCACCTCGTCAGCTTCTTGGTGTGGGCGGCCTCCAGGGGCCGCGTGGTGCCCTCCTCGGCCCCGTGACCGAGGTAGAGGCGCTGGACCGCGTCGGACTCCGCGAGCTCGGTGGCCGAGCCCGACAAGGAGACGGTGCCGACGTCGAGGACGAAGGCGTCGTCGGCGACGCCGAGGGCCATGGTCGCGTTCTGCTCGACCAGCAGCACGGAGGTGCCCTGGCGGTTGATCTCGCGGATCACCTCGCCGATCTGGCCGATGATGCGCGGTGCGAGCCCGAGGGACGGCTCGTCGAGCAGCAGCAGCTGGGGACGCGACATCAGGCCGCGGCCGATGGCGAGCATCTGCTGCTCGCCGCCCGAGAGCAGTCCCCCGCGCTGGGTCCGACGCTCGGACAGGACCGGGAACATGTCGTAGACGCGCTGCATGTCGGCGGCGCGCTCGGCGCGGTAACGGACCCCGAGCCCTCCGGCCTTGAGGTTCTCCTCGACCGTGAGGCGGGTGAAGATCCGGCGCCCCTCGGGGACCTGGACCAACCCGCTCGACACGCACTGGGCGGGGTCGCGACCCTTGAGGTTGGTGCCGCGGTAGAGGACCTCGCCGGACTCGACCTTGCCCTTGTGCAGGCGCAGGGTGCCGGAGAGGGTGCGCAGCAGGGTCGTCTTCCCGGCGCCGTTGCTGCCGAGCAGGGCCACGACGGCCCCCTGCTCGACCGAGAGGTTGACGCCCCTCAGGGCCTGGACCACCCCGCCGTAGGTCACGACGAGGTCCTTGACCTGCAGGATGGGACTGCGTGCATCGGGGACGCTCATGCTCGGCTCTCCAGTCGAATAGCGCGTTTGAGGATCTTGCCGTTGGACGACCGGGGGATCTCGGTGACGACGTGGACCTCCCGGGGGTACTGGTGGGGGGCCAGGCGCTCGCGGACGAAGGCCTGCAGCTCGGCGGGGGTGGCGCTCGCGCCGGACCGCAGGACGACGACCGCGTGGACCTCGGCACCCAGGCCCGGGTGCGGGATGCCGATCACCGCGGCCAGCTCGACGTCGGGGTGCTCGTGGAGCACGTCCTCGACCTCGCGGGAGTAGATCGTGCGTCCGTCGCGGACGATGAGGTCGTCGATGCGGTCGACGACGTAGAAGAAGCCGTCCTCGTCCTTGACGCCCACGTCGCCGGTGCGCAACCAGCCGTCGATGATCGACGCGGCGGTCGCGTCGGCGCGCCCGTGGTAGCCCTGCATGACGTTGTGGCCGCGCACGACGATCTCGCCCGGCTCGCCGTCGGCGACCTCGCGGCCGACCTCGTCGACCACGCGCAGCGCGACGCCGTTGACCGCGACACCGATCGAGCCGACCCGGCGGCGGTCCATGCGGTTGAAGGAGGCCAGCGGCGAGGTCTCGGCGAGCCCGTAGCCCTCGAGGACCAGGCAGTGGAAGGCCTCCTCGAAGCCCAGCAGGACGTCGACCCGCAGGGCCGCGCCCTCGCAGAGCCCGACCCGCAGCCGCGACGCGTCGAGGTCGTGCCGCTGCGGCTCGCGCAGCAGCGCCTCGAACACCTGGGGGCCGCCGGCCAGGACCGTGACCCCGTGGTCGCGCAGGGCCCGCAGCGCGCTCGCGCCGTCGAGCCGGGTGAGCAGGACCAGCCCGGCGCCGGCGCGGACCGCCGCGTTGAGCCCGGCGGTCTGCATGAACGCGTGGGTCAGGGGCAGGCCCGCGAGGACGACGTCGTCGGAGGTCAGCTGCACCAGGTCGTTGACGACGAACTCGCAGTTGCGCACCACGTTGCCGTGGGTCAGCGCGGCGCCCAGCGGCTCCCCGGTCGTGCCGGCGGTGAAGGCGATCACCGCCGTGTCGTCGGAGGTCCGCGGCTCGATCAGGTCGAGGGCGCGCGCGTCGCCGAGCAGCTCGGGGAACCCGCCGGGCCCGAGCAGCCAGACCACGACCCCTAAGGAACCGGCCGCCGACTCCACGGAGGACCGCAGGCCGCTCCACGCGACGACCGCGGTGACGTCGGCGTCCTGCAGGTGGTGGTGCAGGCCCCGCTCGCCGAGCAACGGGCTCAGCGGCACCACCACGGCCCCGAGCCGCAGGATGCCGTAGTAGAGGGCGGCGTACTCGAGCACGTCGGGCAGGACCAGCGCCACCCGGTCACCGGTCCGCACGCCCCGGGCCGCGAGGAACCCGGCGACCCGACGGCTCCACCAGTCGACCTCGCCGAAGCTGGTCGCTGAGTCCTCGAGGGTGACGGCAGCGAACCGGCCGCGCGTGCGCGCGGTCCGGTCGAGGTTCTCCGCCAGGTTCATCCGAGACTCCGAGACTCCGTCGTGGGTGGTACGTCGGTGACCCCACCGTTGTGCACGACCTCCCCCCTCAGCCATAGTGACCGCGATCACATCGGACGGGATTCTTTGTTCCCCGTCACAAAACGAGGAGCTCGGGTGCCCTGCGTAGAACCGACCGGTATCGACCCGCGGGTGACCGTCGCCTGCGAGCAGATCCTCGACCGCGTCGACGAGATCGCGCGCGCGACCGCGCAGACCATCCGGCAGGAGGAGCCGCTCTACGTCGAGGTGATGAGCTACGAGGAGCTGGTCCACGCCCTGCGGCCCAACATCATCGGGCTCGTGGAGAGCGTGATGGTCAACGAGGCCAGCCTGCTGGCGGCGCCTCGACGCACCGGACGCGAGCGGGCCCAGGCGCGGGTGCCGCTGACGATGGTGCTGCACGCCTACCGCCTGACGGCGCTGCACATCTGGGACCACCTGGTGCGGCTGTGCGGCGACGACATCGGGTCGAGCCGGGCCCTGCTCGACTCGGCGTCGGCGCTGTGGAGCACCGTCGACGTCTACTGCCAGGAGCTCGCCGCGGCCTACCGCGACGTCGAGCTCGAGCAGCTGATGCGCGACGTCCGCATCCGTGAGGCCGCGCTGGCCTCGCTGTTCAACGGCACCAGCAGCAACGGACGCGGCGTCGCCGAGGTCGCCGACGCCCTGCGGCTGCCCAAGGTGGGCCGGTTCGTCGTGGTGGCCTCCGACTCGTGGCCGGCCGAGGGCGAACGCGCGCCGGCCACCGCCGAGCGCGCCCTCGCCTCGCTCGGGGTGCGGTCGGCGTGGCGGTCGGAGGCCGATGGCGAGGTGGGCCTGGTCGTCCTCAACCGGGCCCAGCGCGCCGACCGGCTGATGGACTACCTCACCTCCCTCACCGTGGGGCGCGTCGGGATCAGCGAGACCTTCGAGGCCGTCGTCGACACCCCGCAGGCCGTCACGCAGGCGCGACTGGCGCGCGACACGGCGACGCCCGGCGAGAACGCCGTCATGCGCTACGGCGAGGCGCGCGTCGCCGCGCTGGTCGCGGGCGCCCCCGACCTCGCCATCGGCCTGGCCCACCAGGTCCTGGGTCCCGTGCTGGAGCAGAAGGCCGACGAGCGCGACCTTCTCATCTGCACGTTGCGGGCCTGGTTCGACGCCCAGGGCTCAGCCGCCGAGGCCGCGAGGCTGCTGCACTGCCACCCCAACACGGTGCGCTACCGCCTGACCAAGGTGACCCAGCTGACCGGTCGCGACCTGCACGCGCCCGGCGACGTGGTCCACCTCTACCTCGCCCTGGAGGCCACCCGCTTGTGGTTGCCGACCGGCGGAGACTGACCCGTTGTGGGCCGGAACAACGGCGGCACGACGCGCGCGGGGCGGGCTCAGGCATTGGCGGACCGGGGTCCGGGGGTCCGGCGACCGTCGGCCGCAGCGTGACCACGCAGGACGTGGACACCTGAGACGCGACCTCTCGGCGATCCGCGACGATGCCGGGGAGCCGTCCCAGCCGATTTCAACGCGGCTGGGGCGGCTCACCGGGGGCGGGGCACCCGGCCCTCGCGTGACAGGCACGGCCTCGAGGCCCGGATCCTGGAGGGGAAACGGCCTGTGACCTGCGGAAACATGGGTGGGCGATACTGGGTTCGAACCAGTGACCTCTTCGGTGTGAACGAAGCGCGCTACCACTGCGCCAATCGCCCCCGTGCGGTCGCCGACTCTAGCCCATGGACGGTGCGACCTCCCACTCGGACCCCCCTCGTGCCTCGATTGCGTAACGGTCCAGAACTTTTTTCGTCGTTCGGGCAACCGAACGACCGGTCAGTGCGTCCATAGGGGTGGCAGGACGCTGTTCGTCCTGCCGCACGGTCGTATTGGTCTCGGACAAGGGAACCTCCCCCATGCCTCAACCGCTTGCTCCCGCGGTCACCGCCGACATCGCCCTGCACTGCGATGACGAGCTCGGACGCCCCATGGCGTTCATCGCCACGTTCTCCTACGACGCGGGCGACCCGTACGCCGTTCAGGTCACCTTCCACGTGCCCGCGGGCGACGTGCCCTGGGTGGTGGCCCGCAGCCTGCTGACCCGCGGCCTGGGCGAGCCCGCCGGCGACGGCGACATCCGGCTGCGCCCGGGCCTCGACGAGGACGGCCGCGCGGTCGTCCGGATGGACTTCCACTCCCCCGAGGGACGGCTGGCGGTGGAGGTCCGCAGCGCCGACCTCCTGTGGTTCCTGGGCCGCACCTGGCTCTCGGTCCGCCCCGGCGAGGAGTCCGTCGACGTCGACGACCTCCTGACCGGGCTGCTCGCCTGATCCCCGCCCGCCCCTCGCCCGACCCCCTTAGGAGCCGAGCAGCTCCGGTTCGCGGGCCCGCCACGCCTCGGCGGCGGCGAGGGTCACCGGGCCGACCTCGAGCGACCGGTTTCCCCAGCGCACCACCGGCTGGACGTCGCGCGTCGTCGACACCAGGAAGACCTCGTCGGCCCCCTCGGCGACCGCGATGGGCTCGTCGACCTCGACCCCGCCGAACCAGTCGAGCAGCAGCGCGCGGGTGACCCCGGCCAGGCAGCCACTGGCCAGCGTGGGCGTGCGCAGCTCGCCGTCGGCGACGTAGAAGACGTTGGAGCCGGTGCCCTCGCACAGGTGGCCGGCCAGGTTGGCGAAGATCGCCTCGGTCGCCCCGAGCCGCTGGGCCTCGGCCAGCGCGACCACGTTCTCGGCGTACGACGTGGTCTTGAGCCCGGCGAGCGCGCCGCGCTCGTTGCGCGGCCACGGCACCGTGACGACGCTCGTGGTCGGCTCCTGCGCCGACATGGGCGCCGCGACCACCACGACCGTCATCGGGTGGTCCCCACGCCCGGAGCCCAACGGGGCGGGACCTCCGGTCAGCGTGATCCGGATGCGCCCCAGGGGCAGCTCCTGCCCCTCCAGCACGGCGGCGACCCCGGCGCGCACGTGCGCCTGGTCGACCTGGCCCAGTCCGAGCCCGGCCGCCGAGCGCGCCAGCCGCGCCAGGTGCAGCCCCAGCGCGAACGGCCGGCCGTCGACGACCTTGATCGCCTCGAACACCCCGTCGCCGACGGTCAGGCCGTGGTCGACCACGCTCACCGCGGGTTCCGTCGGGTCGTCCAGCAGGGCTCCGTCGATCCAGGCGCGCATGGGCGTCACTGTAGGTCCGGCTGACTGATCCGAGCGACGTGACGACACGGCGACGGGGATACCGGTTTTGGTCGACCCGGGGGCATCGGGTACGGTTCTCACGCACTCAAGGACGGCCAACGCAAGGGCGGCCGACACCGGGTTGCAGGCGGACATAGCTCAGTTGGTAGAGCGCAACCTTGCCAAGGTTGAGGTCGCGAGTTCGAGTCTCGTTGTCCGCTCGGAGAGGTCAGTGTCCCGGCCCGACCTCCAACCAGAACACGGTGGGTTGGCCGAGAGGCGAGGCAACGGACTGCAAATCCGTGTACACGGGTTCAAATCCCGTACCCACCTCCACACGACAACTCAACAAGCTCCACCACGGACGATTGGCGCAGTGGTAGCGCGCTTCCTTGACACGGAAGAGGTCACTGGTTCAAACCCAGTATCGTCCACCAGCACACCGAACCCGCTCAGACCAGTACCGGTCCGAGCGGGTTCTGTCGTAGGTGGCCGGTCAGCGGGCCAGCCAGGCCCGCCACCCGCCGTACGACGTGATGTCGCGCTCGGCGTCGACGCCGTCGGCGGTGCACAGGAAGCCGAGCACGGTCGAGCCGTCGGCGAGCTCGACGGGACCGACCCCCAGCGGTGGCGCAATGGTGCGCAGGAAGCCGGCCAGGGCGGCCTCGGGCAGCGACCAGACCTCCACCTCGAGCCCGGCGCCGGGACCGGGTGCACCGCCGGGGACCCGGGTCACGCCGGGGCGCGGGAGCGGGCCGTCGACGACGTACATCCGGTAGTCGGCGGCGAGCCGGGTGGTGCTCACCAGTTCGCCGCCACGGGCCACGAGGTCGGCGTTGAGCGGCTGGCCGGTCAGGTGGGCGCCGGCGACGGCCAGGTCGACGCGGGCTGTGGTCACCGGCCGCTGGGGCTCGCCGGTCCAGGTCGCCGCGAGGTCGAGGACGAGCCGGTCGCCCCCGGCGGGGGCCAGCAGCTGCACCCCGAACGGCAGCCCGTCGGTGCGCGACGGGCCCGGGAACGCCACGGCGCAGAGGTCGAGCAGGTTGGTCATGTTGGTGAAGCGACCCAGCTGCGAATTGGCACCGACGGGGTCGGCGGCGACGTCGGCGAGCGTGGGGTGGGTCGGGGTCACCGGCAGCAGCAGGGCGTGGGCCTGCGCCCAGGTCGCCTGGGTCAGCCGGTCGAGCCCGGCAAGGCGGTACTGGCCGGCGAAGGCGTCCTCGGCGCTGAGCACCGGTGCGTCGGCGACGACGGCGCGCACCGTCGGGTCGACGGCTGGGTCGTCGTCGAGCACGGCACCGAACGCCCATCGACGCTCGGCGACCCACGGCCCGCCGTAGAGCAGGGCGGCCGCCTCCAGGAACGGCGCGACGTCGACCTCGACGACGTCGTAGAGGTCGCGGGCGCGCACGAGCGACGCCTGCCAGGCCACCTCGTGCCACGGGTCGAGGCCCAGGTCGCCGGCCGGGACGGCCACGACGGGACGCGACGGGGTGGATCGCTGCTCGACGACCCGGCTGTAGGGGTCGGCGTCGTCGTAGGCCCCGATCACGCCGAGGACGTCGCGCGCCAGGCCCACGGTGCGGGTGAAGACCGTGACGCAGTCCAGCGAGCGGCAGGCGGGCACGACGCCCGTGGTCGACACCAGGCCGCGGCTCGGCTTGAGCCCGACGATCGCGTTGAACGCCGCCGGCACCCGTCCGCTGCCGGCGGTGTCGGTGCCCAGGGCGAGGTCGACCTCGCCGGAGGCGACGGCCACCGCGCTGCCCGAGCTCGACCCGCCGCTCACGTGGTCGGCGGACAGGACCGAGTGGCAGGCGCCGTACGGCGACCGGGTGCCGACCAGGCCGGTGGCGTACTGGTCGAGGTTGGTCTTGCCGGCCGGCACCGCCCCGGCCCCCAGCAGCAGCCCGACGACGGTGGCTGACGCGGTGGCCGGCGTCGTACGACGGGGGTCGGCGGCGGTCGTCGGCACCCCGGCCAGGTCGATGTTGTCCTTGGCGGCGAAGGTCAGCCCCGACAGCGGCCCCTCCCCCACGGCGTACGACGCGGACTGCTCCGGGGTCAGCCGGGTGATCCAGACGGTCACGAGACCCACCTCCTGCGCTCGGCGTCGAAGGCCGCGCGCCGGTGGGAGCGGATCCGGGTGATCTCGTCTCCGGACTCGGCCGCGATCGCGGCGACCTCCGACATCGAGAACGTCGCCGGGCGCGTCACCAGGTCGGCCCGGTCGGCCTCGACATCGGCGCGCAGGTCGGCGAGCTCCTCGGCGCTGACCGCGGCGAAGCGCAGCCGGTCGAACTGGCGCAGCAACCAGGGCTGCTCGTCGCGCGCTCCCCCGAGCCGCCACACCGGCACCGTGCGCCCGACGAGCTGGTAGCCGCCGGGCCCCTCCATGCCGTAGACGCACAGGTAGATGCCGCCGATGCCGACGGCGTTCTGCGGGGTCCAGGTGCGCGCCGGGTTGTACTTGGTGGTGACCAGCCGGTCGCGCGGGTCGATCGGCACGGCCACCGGGGCGCCGAGGTAGACGTCGCCCAGCCCCACCACGAGGTACGTCGCCCGGGCCACGACGTCGAAGACCTCGTCGCGCTCAGCGAGGTCGTTGACCCGACGGATGAACTCCACGTTGTCAGGACACCACGGCGCGTCGGGTCGCACCGAGGCGGCGTAGCGGCGCATCGCCTCGTGGGCCTCGGGGTGGTCGAACGCGATCGGGAGCGTCACCTCGCGCACCGGCAGCACGACGGTCGCCGGGTCGTCGAGGCCAGGCACCAGGTCGCGCAGGTGCGCCGCCAGCTGCTCGAGCCCGAGCACCTCGGGGTCGACGGCGACCAGGAGCGACCGCACGCCCTCGACGAGCTCGGTGACGCCGGCGGGCCGGTGGGCCCGCAGCGCCTGCGCCAGCAGGTGCACCCAGACCCGCACCCGCAGGTCCAGCTCGGGGTGTCCGGCCTCGACCAGCAGGTGCCGGTCACCGGAGCGGGTGATGGTGAAGGCGGGCGCCGTGCCGGACTCCTCGCCCACGACCAGGCGGGGCGCGTCGTGCGACGGCGCGGCCGGCCGCGGGCGCGGCCGGGACGCGCCGGCGGGGGCCGGGAGCAAGGTCGTGAGCAGCACGCGCCGCTCCTCGGCGGCCACGGCGGCCTCCGCCGGCGTGACCGGCTGCAGGCGCACGGTGTCGCCCGGGCGCAGCTGCCCGAGCATCCACAGGTCGGCCCCGACCACCACCGCCGGGACGACGAACCCACCCAGCGACGGGCCGTCCTTGCCGACGATCACCGGGGTGTCACCCGACAGCATGATGCCGCCCACGGGGTAGGCCGAGTCGTGCAGGTTGGACGGGTGCAGGCCCGCCTCGCCGCCGTCCTCGCGCGACCACGACGGCAACGGCCCCACCAGCCGGACCCCGGTGCGGTCGGCGCGGTGGTCGACGCTCCAACGGGTGGCGAACAGCTCCGCCACGCCCTCGGGCGTGAGGTAGTCCGGCGCGCCGTGCGGGCCCGCGATCACCCGCAGCGTCCAGTCGTGGGTCAGCGCCGGCAGCACGTCGGCGACCTCGACCGGTGCGGCGAGGTCGTGCGTGGAGCCCAGGGGAACGACGTCGCCCGCGGTCAGCGGGCGCCCCTCGTGGCCGCCGAACCCCCCGAGGATGAACGTGGCGCGGCTGCCCAGCACCCGCGGCACCGCCAGGCCGCCCCGCACCGCGACGTAGCCGCGCATGCCGGGCCCGTCGATCGGGCCCACGTCGAGCACCTGGCCCGCGCGCAGGCGACGTACGCGGCCCGGGGGCAGGGGGTGGCCGTCGATGGTGGCCGCGTGGGCGCCGCCGCCGACGCAGACCAGCCGGTCCTCGTCGAGGCTCAGCACCGGGCCGCGCACCACGCACTCCAGCCCGGCGGCGAGGTGGCCGTTGCCGACGGCAGTACTGACCAGGCCGAAGCTCAGCTCGTCGAAGGCACCGGAGGGCGGCACCCCGACGTCCCAGTGACCCGTGCGGCCCTCGGCGTCCTGCACGGTCGTCTGCACGCCCGGGTCGAGGACCGTCAGCCGTGCCGTGGCGGCCATCAGGTCCACCAGCCCAGCAGCCGCACCGGCGTGGGGTCCCAGCCGTTGCACGGGTTGTTGAGCTGAGGGCAGTTGGACAGCAGGACCAGGAGGTCGCGGCTGGCGGTCAGCTCGACGTGCTTGCCGGGCGCCGACAGCCCGTCCTCGAAGTGCAGGTCGCCCGCGGAGGTCACCGGCACGTTCATGAAGAAGTTGATGTTGTGCCCGAGCTCGCGCGCACCGATGCCGGCCGGAGCGCCGTAGGCCAGGAAGGTCTGCCGGCAGGCGTGCTGGTGGCGGGTGTGCTCGCCGTAGCGCACGACGTTGCTCTCCTGCGCGCAGGCGCCGCCGAGGGTGTCGTGGCGGCCGACGGTGTCGTCGGTGATGACGGCGAGCTCGTCGAGCCGCGTCGAGAGCAGCCGCGAGCCGGTGGTGAGGAACACCGCCGCCTGCTCGCGGACGGTGTCGAGGGCGGAGTAGCGGTTGCGCACGTCGGCGGCGTCGTAGAGCAGCGTGTCAGCGGCCTGGTTGCCGTGCAGGTCGACGATGCGCAGCCGGCCACCCCGGGGCACCGCGACCAGGGCGCCGTCGCCGGCCTCGACCAGGAGGTCGAGGTCGGAGCCGGTGACGGTCTCGTGGGTCGTGGCCGTCATGCCGCTGCCCTCCGGCTCATCTCGAGCGCGCGGGCGCTCTCGTCGCGAAAGCACCAGGAGGCGTCGGTGGCGGGGTCGACCTCGGGCGCGTGCGACACCTCGACGCGCACGCCGGCCGGGGCCCACGCCCCGGTCGCCATCGGGTGCGGTGCGGTGCTGAGGGCGACCAGCAGGTCGTGCTCGACGCGCAGGGTGACGGTGTCGCCGGCTCGGCTGTGGCCGGTCACGTGGGTCAACGAGGCCCGGTCGTCGTCGGTGACCGCGACCTTGCTGAAGAAGTTGACGCTGCCGTGCAGGTCGCGCTCGTCGAGCCCGTGCTTGGTCAGCTCGCTCACCAGCCCCGTGCGGGCGCTGCGCCGCCAGTCGTTGCGGTCGGCGGCGTACGACGTGGGGCCGTGGCGCTCGAGGTGCGCGGGGTGGGAGAACCCGCCGAGGGCGTCGTGCCAGTCGAGGCTGGAGGCGACCACCGAGGCCAGGGCCAGGCCACGGTCGGACATCAGCACCATCGGCGCGATCACGCGCGCCGACATCTGGGCCTTGAGGGTGTCGGGAAGGTTGAGACGGTCGACCCGGTCGGCGGCGACGAGCAGCACGGAGCAGTTGGCGTCGTCGCCCAGCGCGGTGAGCGTCACCAGACGCCCGGCCCGCACCGGTGACGACCACGCTGCTCCGCCGGGGACCTCCATGGCGAACAGGCTCATGCCGACTCGGCCTCCAGCCCCACGGGCAGGCGGACGCCGATGGCGTCGTGGTAGGCCTCGCGCTGGGCGCGGTAGGCCACGTAGCCGAGGCCGTAGGTGAGCACGAGCACCACGATCGGGAGGTAGTGCACGGCCCAGCCGCTGTCGAAGGGGTCGTAGACCTCGGCGCGCGGCCAGCCCAGGTTGAGCACCATCGCGAGCTGGAAGGCCACCGCGACCGCGTTGACCGCCACACCGGCGCGGCCCAGCGAGAACAGCGGTCGGCCGTCCTCGTCGCGGCCGGGCTGCGGGAACGAGCCACGCACGCGGGCGTTGAGCAGCGGCACCGTGACCATGAGGTAAGCGAGGTAGAGCAGCATGATGCAGACGCTGGTCAGCGCCAGGAACAGCCCGGCGTTGCCGATGTTGACCACGAGGAACAGCGCGGCGCCGACACCCGGCACGACGGTCGCCAGCACGGGGGTGCCGGTGCGCGGCGAGACCCGGGCGAGCTGGGCCGAGAACGGCAGCACGTGGTCGCGGGCCATCGAGAAGATCATCCGCGCGGCAGCGGTCTGGATCGCCAGGGTGCAGACGCACACCGCGAACGCGACGTCGACGAGCAGCAGCTTGCCCCAGAAGGTGCCGAGCTGGCTGGTCAGCACGTAGGGCAGACCGAGCAGGCCGAGGTCGCCGTCGGTCAGGCTGGGCGCGGCCATCAGGGCGGCGACGATGAGGAACGCACCGCCGAGCCCGGAGGCCACCACGGCGCGGATGATCGTGCGCGGCGTCGTACGCCGGGGCTTGTGGGTCTCCTCGGCCAGCTCGCCGGCGCTGTCGAAGCCGACCAGCACGTAGGCCGCCATCAGCGACGAGATCAGCAGCGGCACGGCGTAGCCGGTGGAGCTGTCGAGGCCGGTGTGGTGCAGCACGACCGACGGTCCGCGCTCGGCGTGCCCGAGGAGCAGCACGACCAGCAGCGTCACGCCGATCAGCTCGCAGGTGACCCCGGCGCTGTTGACCAGGGCGGTGATGCGCATGCTGCTCGCGTTGAGCGCGGTGGTCGCGGCGAGCAGCAGGACCCCGAGGATGACCGCGTTGGTGGCCCCGTCGCGGCTGGAGACGGCGCTGTCGGTGCCGACGAGCTGGAACGACGGCGAGACGATCGGCAGCACCACCTGCAGCGCGATGGCCGCGGCGGCGATGGTGATGACCTGCCCGATCACCATCGTCCAGCCGGCGAACCAGCCGAGCACCGAGCCGCCCAGGCGCCGCGACCACTGGTAGACCGCCCCCGACAGCGGGTAGTGCGCCGCCAGCTCGGCGAAGCACAGCGCGACGAGCAGCTGGCCGGCGAAGACGGCCGGCCAGGTCCAGAAGAAGGCCGTGCCGCCGAAGCTGTAGCCCAGCCCGAACAGCTGGAACACGGTGGTCATGATCGACACGAAGCTGAAGCCGGCCGCGAAGGAGGCGTAGGAGCCCACGCGGCGGGCCAGCTGCTGGGTGTAGCCGAAGTGGTGGAGGTCGGCGGCGCTGGCGTCGAGCTCTGGCGTCACGGTGGACGACGAGGGGTGGTCGGGCATCGCAGGTCCTTCGAGGAATCGCCCCCGACGCACGGCGGGGGCCTGTCGGCCTCCCGGGCTTTTATCCCGCCGTGGAACGCGGCCACCTCCTCGTGGGCCGCGCCTCCCCTCTCGGACCAGGCCTGCCGGAGCAGCGGAACCCTAGGGGCGCCTCGCCTCGTGGACGAGTCGTGACCATCTAGCCAAGGCGACGTTTCGACCCGCGTCGGGCCGCGTAACAACTGGGTAAAGCGGCGACCGCTACGGGGTCGCTACGGGGTCGACGGTGCGCTCACGTGGCGCAGCACGACCAGCGAGCACCAGATCGTGACGGCGACCGCCGCCGCGGTCAGGCCGAGGACGGCGCTGTTCTTGACCAGCACGAAGCTGCCGATCGACAGCGACTCCAGCAACCACAGGCCGAGCGCGGCCTTGACCAGGCAGACCGCGCCCCAGAACGTCGTCAACCGCGAGAAGAGGCGGCGTACACGCGGATGGGCGGCCAGGTCGGGGCTCATCGGGTAGAAGTCGGCCGCCAGCCGGGCGACGAGGGGGCGGGCCGAGACGAGCGAGGTCAGGAAGACCGCGGCCACCACGGCGTCGCTGATGATGGGCTGGAGGAAGTAGACGTAGGTGTTGCCGGTCGAGAGCGTGAACACGGTGCGGATCGTCAGGATCGTGACGGTCAGGACCAGCAGGCCCGAGGTCGGTCGGCCGGTGACCCTGCGCCAGGCCAGGGCGCCGTAGGACCAGGCGAGCGCGGACAGGATCGCCGGCCCCAGGCCCGCGGTCTCGAGGACGGCGTAGAACAGCACCGCGGGCACGCCGCAGGCGACCAGCAGACTGAGCCCCACCGTGCGCAGGACCCCGGCGAGTGCGGCCCGGTGGGGGCAGACGGCAGGCGACACGGGCACGGCCGACACCGGCGCGGGTAGGGCGAGTATCGACATGGGGGGCTCCGTGGGCTGACGAGCTCGTGGTCGTGCGACTGTGCCGACTGTGCCGACTGCGCCGACACCAGGGTTATCGGGTGCCGGATCGCCGGACTTGTGGGCGATCGGGTGGACCGGATGACCCCGACGGGCCGGTGGGTCGACCCGGATGGGCCTTGCTCAGACGCCGGCGACGCTCTCGTGGCGCAGCACGACCAGGGACGCCCAGACGGTGACGGCGACGGCCAGGGCGGTCAGCCCGATCATGGCACTGCTCTTGACGAGCACGAAGGCACCGACCGACAGCGACTCGAGCAGCCAGAAGCCCACGCTGGCCTTGGCGAGGCAGACCCCGCCCCACATCAGGGTCAGCCGCCAGAACAGGCGGCGTACGTGCGGGTGGGCGGCCAGGTCGGGGCTCATCGGGTAGAAGTCGGCCGCCAGGCGGGAGACCAGCGGACGGGCCGAGGCGAGGGAGACGAAGAAGACCAGGGCCACGACGACATCGCTGACCACCGGTTGCAGGAAGTAGACGAAGGTGTTGCCGGTCGACAGGGTGAAGACCGTGCGGATCGTGAGCACCGTGGCGGTCAGCAGCAGCAGCCCCGACATCGGGCGGTGCGACAGGCGGCGCCAGCCGATCGCGCCGTAGGACCAGGCCAGGGCGGTCAGGATCGCCGCCGTCAGGCCGGCGGCCTGCAGGGTCGCGTAGAACAGCACGGCCGGCACGCCGCAGGCGACCAGCAGGCTCAGCGCCAGGCGGCGCATCACCGACGCCAGGGCGGCGGCGTGCGGGCACACCGGAGCGGTCGCGGCCGGTGGGGCGACGTCGAGCGAGGTCATCGGGCCTGCCTGCGTCCGCACGGTCACGGCCGACTGGTGGGTGCACCGGGAACGACGGGACGTGGGTGACCCGGGCTGGTATTCGTCGGCTGGTGACGACGGTACGCGCTCCGGCCGGGGAACGGGGACTTCCGGGTCTCCCGTTCGGTGGCGACGGTCCGGGCGGGTGGGCGCATGGCCGACGGGCTACCTTTCCGCCATGGCGAACGCGACAGCCGGCGGGTCCGGGGACGAGGCCCGCAGGGCACCGCAGGAGGACCGTGCGACGCACGGCCGCAAGGCCACGGCGGCGCTGACGCTCGGGGCCCTGGGCATCGTCTTCGGTGACATCGGGACCAGCCCGATCTACACGATGCAGACCGTCTTCAACCCCGAGGACCCGCACCCGGTGTCGGTGACCACCGACCACGTCTACGGCATCGCGTCGCTGATCTTCTGGTCGGTGACGATCCTGGTGACGATCAAGTACGTGCTGATCGTGCTGCGCGCCGACAACGAGGGCGAGGGCGGCATCCTGTCGCTGATGACCCTGCTCACCACGAGGGACGCACCCGGGTCGGCGCGGACCAAGGTGGTGCTGGCGGGGCTCGGCATCTTCGGCGCGTCGCTGTTCTTCGGCGACAGCATGATCACCCCGGCGATCTCGGTGCTCTCCGCCGTGGAGGGGCTGGAGCTGGTGCAGCCGTCGTTCGAGCCGTACGTCGTGCCGATCACCGCGGTGATCATCGTGCTGCTCTTCGCGGGCCAGCGGTTCGGCACCGAGACCGTGGGCCGGCTCTTCGGGCCGGTCATGGTGGTCTGGTTCTCCACGATCGGGGTGTTCGGGGCGATCGGGATCACCCACGAGCCCGAGGTGCTCAAGGGCCTGTCGCCGACCTACGCCGTCGACTTCATGGTCACCGACTTCGGCACCGCCTTCTTCGCCCTGGCCGCCTGCGTGCTCGCGATCACCGGGGCCGAGGCGCTCTACGCCGACCTCGGCCACTTCGGGCGGCCCAACATCGCGCGGGCCTGGCTGTTCGGGGCCTTCCCGGCGTGCATCCTGAGCTACCTGGGCCAGGGGGCGCTGATCCTCGAGGACAACGACAACGCGCGAGCGCCGTTCTTCCTGCTGGTGCCCGACGCGCTGCTGGTGCCGCTGGTGCTGCTCGCGACCGCCGCCACCGTGATCGCCTCGCAGGCCGTGATCACTGGCGCGTTCTCGGTCTCGCGCCAGGCGGTGCAGCTCGGCTACCTGCCGCGACTGCGGATGCTCTACACCTCCGACGAGACCTCCGGCCAGATCTACGTGCCGTGGATCAACTGGGTGCTGATGACGGCGGTGCTGGTGCTGGTCTTCAGCTTCCGCAGCTCGGCGTCGCTGGCCTACGCCTTCGGCATGGCCGTCACCGGGACGATCAGCATCGGGTCGGTGCTGCTCGCCTTCCTCGCGTGGAAGCACTGGAAGCTGCCGCTGCCGGGGGTCGTGCTCGGCACGGCCCTGTTCCTGTCCATCGAGCTGCTCTTCTTCGCTGCCAACCTCACCAAGCTCGAGAGCGGAGCCTGGCTGCCGCTGCTCATCGCGACGGCGGTCTTCACCGTGATGATGAACTGGCAGGCCGGACGCGCCCTGGTGACCCGACGTCGCGACCGCCACGAGGGTCAGCTGCGCGATTTCGTCGACCAGCTCCACGAGGGCACCCCCACGCTGGTCCGGACCCCGGGCACCGCGGTGTTCCTCAACCGCGACAAGGTCACCACCCCGCTGGCCATGCGTGCCAACGTCGAGCACAACCGCGTGCTGCACGAGCACGTCGTGGTCCTCTCGGTCGAGACGGCGATGACGCCGGTCGTGCACGACGACGACCGGATCACCATCGACGACCTCGGCTGGACCGACGACGGGATCGTCCACGTCCTGGCCCGCTACGGCTACACCGAGAACCCCGACGTGCCCGCGATCCTCGAGCGGGCCCGCGGGATGACCAAGGAGCTCTCCGCGGGCCCCGAGGACACGACGTACTTCGTGTCGACGATCGAGCTGCGCGCCGGCGACGAGCCCGGCATGGCCAGGTGGCGCAAGCGGCTCTTCGTCGCGACCGCCGGCATCTCGGCCGACGCCGTGGGCTACTTCAACCTGCCGCGTGACCGCACGGTGATCATGGGGTCGCAGATCGACGTGTGACCGGGCGATGATCACCCCTGGGCGCACGCGATGGCCTACTCGCGGGTGAACAACCGGGTGCACGACGGGGGCAGGGTCGAGGTCATGACCACTGCGCACATGGGGACGCACCGATGATCCGCCGCTACCTGGCCGGGATCATCGCCGGCACCGGGGACCTGCTCGGCCGACGACGCGCCGAGCCCGAGTGCTGGTGGGGCGCACCGAGCGGCGTCGGGTCCCTGGACCCGTCGCACGTGCGCTGACCGCGTCGACCTGCGACGGCCTGCGACGGCCTGCGACGGCCTGCGACGGCCTGCGACGGGGTGCGACGGGGTGCTGCGAGGTCTAGACCTCTGTCACGTCGCGCTGGGCCGACCTGCGATCGCGCGCTAGTCTTCTCGTACCGAGCCACTGGGGACCCGAGACCCCGGTGGCTCGGTTCCGTTTTCGCCCCCTTCCCCGACGCCGCAGCAGGTCGTGTGACGCAGACCACGTCGGCGGTTTGACGGTTTCTGCTGCGCGGGCCGCCGCCGGCGCCCTACAGTCTTCCTACCGAGCCACTGGGGACCCGAGACCCCAGTGGCTCGGTTCCATTTCCCCTGGTCACAGGGGCGTGAGGAGCGCGGCGGGGAGCCACTCCTCGACGACCGTCCAGGAGCTCGGACGCACGTGGGCGGCGTACAGGACGCGACCCTCCCAGCCGACCTGGGCCTGTCGCCACTCGACGAGCAGGCCCGGGCGCTTGACGCCATGGCCGTCGAGGGCGTCGGCGACCCAGCAGTGACGCATCGGGCACGGCTGCTGGGGCTGCTCACGGGGACGGTCGGGAGGCGCGCCGCGCTCCGCGAGGGGGACGCCCCGTCCTCGGTGACTCATGCCGCCGGCCATGGGTCGATGGTGCCACACGATCGAACGTGTGTTCGAGGAAGGTCAGTCCTCGTCGTCGGTCGCGAAGTCCTCGTCGTGGGTGCCGGGGCGCGGCGCCCAGGGCAGCTCCTTGGCCGGGCGTACGACGACCAGCCGGTCCCCGCGGGCGAGCAGGGCCACCACCGGGTCGAAGTAGCGGTAGACCTTCTCGTCACGCACCACCGAGATCACCTGGTCGGGCAGGCTCTGCGGCTGCTTGCCGACCTCGGAGACCAGCAGCTCGCGCTCGGCGACCTCGAGGCCCTCGCCGTAGGTCAGCAGGTCCTCCATGACCGTGCCGAGGGTGGGCGAGAGCGAGGACAGGCCCAGCAGGCGCCCGACCGCGTCGGAGGACGTGATCACCGAGCTGGCCCCCGACTGGCGCATCAGCGGCGCGTTCTCCTGCTCGCGCACCGAGGCGACGATCCAGGCGTCGGGGTTGAGCTGGCGCACCGTCAGCGTGGCGAGCACGTTGGAGTCGTCGCGGTCGGTGGTGATGATGACCTGGTCGGCCTCGGCGACCCCGGCCCGGCGCAGCACCTCGCGGCGGGTGGCGTCGCCGGTCACGACCGCCAGCCCGTCGGCGTGGGCCTCGGCCAGGGCCGTGGCGCTGGGGTCGACGATCACGATGCTCTCGCGCTGCAGGCCGTTGTTGATCAGCGTCTCGACGGCGCTGCGCCCCTTGGTGCCGTAGCCGACGACGACGATGTGGTGGGACACGGTCTTCCTCCAACGGGCGATGCGGATGAGCTCTCGGCCCTGCGACGCGAGGACCTCCAGGGTGGTGCCGATCAACAGCACGAGGAACGCGATGCGCGCAGGGGTGATGACGAAGGCGTTGACCAGACGGGCGGCGTCGCTGACCGGGGCGATGTCGCCGTAGCCGGTCGTGCTGAGCGTCACGGTCGTGTAGTAGAACGCGTCGATCAGGCTGACGGCGTTGGTCGGGTCGTTGTTGTCGGCATAGCCCTTGCGGTCGAGGTAGACCAGCATCGCGGTGCCGACGAGGATCGTGACCGCCAGCAGCAGCCGGCGCCCGAGCACCCACCAGGGCGAACGCACGCGCTCGGGGAGGTTGACCTTGCCACGGGCCGGGTTGGCCGACGTACCGGTCAGGTGCTCATCCACGTGCAGAACCTAGGGCACGCAGCCGCGCCATGAGCTCGTGCCTGGCCCGGGTGGTGTTCTTCTGCGGGAAGACCTCGTCGAACGCGGCGTTGACGGCGGCCCCGACGAGGACCGCGAGCGCGAGCAGGTAGAGCCACAGCAAGACCGCGATCGGCGCGGCCAGCGGGCCGTAGATCGACTTGGAGTCGGCCGCGGTGACCGTGAGCACCCAGCGCAGCACCGAGGAGCCGAGGATCCAGGCCAGGAGGGAGAAGGTCGCCCCCGGGAGGTTGAAGCTCCAGCTCGTCCGCACCGGCACCGACACGTGGTAGAGCGTGGCCAGGAAGCAGATGCAGACCACGATGACGATCGGCCAGTAGAACGACATCAGCAGGTCGAGCTCGTCGGGCAGCAGGTCGCGCACCAGGTGGGGGCCGGCGACCACGAGCGGCAGCGAGATCGCGCCGGTGATCATCGCCAGCAGGTAGAGGACGAACGCCAGCGCCCGGGTCTTGACGATCCCCCGGTGCCCGCCGAGCCCGTGCATGATCGTGATGGTGTCGACGAACACGTTGAGCGCACGCGAGCCCGACCACAGCGACAGCACGAACCCGAGCGAGATCACGTCGAGCCGCCCGCCCTGGAGCACGTCCGCGACGGTGGGCTCGATGACGGTGCTGACGGCGTTGTCGGTGAGGAACGTCGCACACAGGTCGATGACCGCGCGGCGGACCTCCTCGACCTGGGCAGCGCTGAACTGCTCGGAGACGTAGCCGACGGCCCCGGCCAGGGCGAAGACCAGCGGGGGCACCGAGACGACGGCGAAGAACGCGCCCTCGGCGGCCAGCCCGGTCACGCGGTAGCGCAGGCACGACGACACGGTCGTGACGACCAGGCGCCACAGCGTGTGGACCGCCTGACGGGTCCGCTCGGCCAGCCAGGCCCGGCGGTCCGGCGTCAGCGCCGCGTCGGTCCTCTGGCTCATGCGTCCACGCTAACGGCGGGTGGGCCCGGGATCAGGGATCCTCCGGCCCACCCGCCGCGTGAGATGTCCGACGTACGGCGTCAGGCAGGTTGGGTGGCCTTCTGCAGCACCGGCGAGGTCGGGTCGGCGACCTGGGCGGGTCCGGCAGGCTCCCCCGGCTCGACCTCGTGGTCGTCGACCATCGTGAGCTCGTCGAAGGGGTCCTCGCCGGCGAGCACCCGGTCCAGCTGCGGGCGGTCGAGGCCGCCGGTCCAGTGACCGATCAGGACCGTGGCGATGGCGTTGCCGGCGAAGTTGGTGACCGCGCGGGCCTCCGACATGAACCGGTCGATGCCCACGATGAGGCCGACGCCGTCGACGAGCTCGGGGCGGTGCGAGCTCAGCCCACCGGCCAGGGTGGCCATGCCGGCACCCGTGACGCCCGCGGCGCCCTTGGAGGCGATCATCATGAAGACCAGCAGCGAGACCTGCTCGCCGATCGACAACGGGTCACCGAGCGCCTGGGCGATGAACAGCGACGCCATCGTGAGGTAGATCGCGGTGCCGTCGAGGTTGAAGGAGTAGCCGGTCGGGACGACGACGCCCACGGTGGGCTTGTCGACCCCGGCGTGCTCCATCTTGGCGATCAGGCGCGGCAGGGCCGACTCGGACGACGACGTCGAGACGATGAGCAGGAACTCACGGCCGAGGTACTTGAACAGCGAGAACACGTTGACGCCGGTGGCGACCCGCAGCAGGGTCCCGAGCACGCCGAGGACGAACAGCGCGCACGTGACGTAGAAGCCGATCATCAGCACCGCGAGGCTCTTGAGCGCGTCGGCACCGGTCGCGCCGACCACGGCGGCCATGGCACCGAAGGCCCCGACCGGGGCAGCCCACATGATCATCGCCAGCACGCGGAACACGACCCGCTGGACGTGCCCGACGCCCCGCAGGACCGGCTCCCCGGCGCGGCCCATCTGCTGCAGCGCGAAGCCGACCAGCAACGCCACGAGCAGGGTCTGCAGCACCTCGCCCGAGGTGAGCGCGGACAGCAGCGAGTCGGGGATGATCCCGAGGAGGAAGTCGGTGGTGGTGCCGTGGGCGTCGGCGGCCTGCTCCTGGCCCTGGCCCGCCACCGCGTCGGTCAGCGTCAGGCCGCTACCCGGGTGCAGCAGGTTGCCGACGACCATGCCGATCGCCAGGGCGAAGGTCGACATCGTCACGAAGTAGACCAGCGCCAGGCCGCCGACCTTGCCGACCCGGGCGGCGCTGGCCACGGACCCGACGCCCAGGACGATCGTGCAGAAGATGACCGGCTGGATCATCATCCGGATCAGGGCCACGAAGCCGGTGCCGAGCGGCTTGAGCTCGACGGCTGCGTCGGGGAAGACCAGGCCGACCACGATGCCGAGGGCCACGGCCGCGATCACCGCGAGGTAGAGGTAGTGGGTGCGGTTGCAGGCCTGTGCGGCCTTGCCCGCCCGGGTCCCGCTGGGTGTCTGCGTGCTCATCGTCGTACCTCCCGGCTGCCGTGCTGCCGGGTGGGTCCCGGCCGGGACCCACTGTGGTGAGGCTTGTGGCGCGCGTCACCCTTGTGTTCGTTGTGGTCGCTGCGTGCATGCTCGCCTCTAGGCGACCCGCGTCTCGCTGGCCGCCCCTGCTTGGCATTGCTCCCGCCGGTCTGGGTGGCGGCCGCTGGGGCCGCCCGCCGGTTCCGGGCGGCCAGCCAGAAGCGGGCCGACCGGAGTCGAACAACCTGACCAGCAAGAAGGCGCCCCCACCACAGGCCCACCAGGACCACAGGCGCACGGAGACGGAGGTCGGCCCCTGCGTCCTGGCGGCCGCTACCCAGACCGGCGGTCAGCGATGCCAGGCCCGGGCGGCCAGCAGGACGCGGGCCGACCGGAGTCGACCGATCAGGACAGGTCGAGGCCGGGGTAGAGGGGGTGCTTGTCGAGCATCTCGGCGGAGGCGTCCTTGACCTTGTCGGCGACGCCCTCGGCCAGCGTGTAGGACGCCTTGGACGGGGTGCCGGCCTTGGTGGTGCCGGGCTGGGTGTTCTGCAGGACGTGCACGATCAGCTCAGCGACGGTGTCGAACTCGTCGTGGCCGAAGCCACGGGTGGTGAGCGCGGGGGTGCCGAGCCGGATGCCGGAGGTGTACCAGGCACCGTTGGGGTCGGCCGGGACCGAGTTGCGGTTGGTGACGACACCGGCGTCGATGAGCGCGGACTCGGCCTGACGGCCGGTGAGGCCGTACTTGGACACGTCGAGCAGCACGAGGTGGTTGTCGGTGCCCCCGGTGACCAGGTCGGCACCACGGGTCAGGAACCCCTCGGCCAGCGACTTGGCGTTGTCGGCGACCTGCTGGGCGTAGGCCTGGAACGAGGGCTGGCGCGCCTCGGCGAACGCGACCGCCTTGGCGGCCATGACGTGCGACATCGGGCCACCGAGCACCATCGGGCACCCGCGGTCGACGCTGGGGGCGTACTCCTCGGTGGCCAGCACGATGCCGCCGCGCGGGCCGCGCAGCGACTTGTGCGTGGTGGAGGTGACGACGTGCGCGTGCGGCACGGGGTCCTCGTCGCCGATGAAGACCTTGCCGGCGACCAGCCCGGAGAAGTGGGCCATGTCGACCATGAAGGTGGCGCCGACCTCGTCGGCGATCTCGCGCATCTTGGCGAAGTTGACCCGGCGGGGGTAGGCGGAGTAGCCGGCCACCAGGATCAGCGGCTTGAACTCGCGGGCCTTCGCGGCCAGGGCGTCGTAGTCGAGCAGGCCGGTGGCCGGGTCGGTGCCGTACTGCTGCTGGTGGAACATCTTGCCGCTGATGTTGGGGCGGAAGCCGTGCGTGAGGTGGCCGCCCGCGTCGAGGCTCATGCCGAGCAGGCGCTGGTTGCCGAGCTCGTGGCGCAGCTGCTCCCAGTCAGCGTCGGTGAGCTCGTTGATGTTCTTCTTGCCGGCCTTCTCGAGCCAGGGGCCCTCGACGCGGTGCGCGAGGATCGACCAGTACGCCACCAGGTTGGCGTCGATGCCCGAGTGGGGCTGCACGTAGGCGTACTCGGCGCCGAACAGCTCACGGGCGTGCTCGGCGGCCAGCGACTCGACGGTGTCGACGTTCTGGCAGCCGGCGTAGAAGCGGTGGCCGACGGTGCCCTCGGCGTACTTGTCGCTGAACCAGGTGCCCATCGTGAGCAGCACCGCCGGCGAGGCGTAGTTCTCGCTGGCGATGAGCTTGAGCGAGCCGCGCTGATCGGCGAGCTCACGACGGGTGGCCTCGGCGATCCGCGGCTCGACCGAGGCGATCACCTCCAGCGCCTGCGAGTATGCGGAGCTGGTCAGGCTGGTCAGGTTGTTCACGTCGGCCATGGGGCCCAGCGTAGTGGCGTCCGGGCCCCCGGCGCGCCTCACCCGACGGTGCTGGACCTCGAGGCCCCGCTCACCCCGGGGCGTCGCGGCGGCTGCCCGGCCGCCGGCGCTCGGACCGCCCACGTCCCGTAGGTGAAGCAGACGCCGCTGCAGTCGAAGTTGATGTAGAAGCCGTCTGCGGAGGCTCCGGTGGACGGGGGGCTGATGGAGCCGACGACCTCGAGGGTCGCGCCGAAGTTGGCCGTGGTGTAGAAGCACAGCCACTCGACCGTGGCGACCTCGCCGGGTGCGGGGCAGTCAGCCGTGTACGGGCCCCCGCTGGGGATCAACGTGTACCTGCCCGACCCGACGTAGCCGGGCAGCTTGGACCGGAAGTTGATCACCGAGGCGTTGTACCCGGCGTCCCCGAAGGCGCCGTACACGCCGGTCTGCACGCTCTCGGGCTTGGCGACCACGGGCACAAGGGCGGAGGAGTCCAGGCCGTCGAGCCGGTCGGCGTCGCGCGCCTTCTTGAGGATGTTGTCGGGCAGGTAGCCCTGCTTGGAGGTGGCGACGAGCTTGCCGGCGCGCTGGCTGACGGACGCACCCGCGCTGACCGCGTGCTTGCCGTCGACCTTGTCGGCGTTGGTGACCATCGAGGCCACGCTCGGCGTCGCCATCACCATGCCGCTCACGACGACGGCCACGGCGGCGGTGCGCAGGTCGCGCCCCAGCCCGTGGCGGCCGACGAGGTGCTTGATCCTGCTGCCCATGGTCTGCTCCTTCTTCTCGGTCGGGGCTCCCACCTTTCTCTCCGCGAGCGGGGCTGCCCATGGCCCGAGCGGGCCATTCCGGCCTGGACCACCGTCGTGTCCGCCGTGTGACGTACGACGCACCCGGCGGCCTTCCCCGCGGAACGACGCGGGACATCGTTCCGCATGGTGGACTTGACGTCCACATCATGAGATCTCGCCTTGTGATCGCCCTGTCCGCACCGTGAGACTCCTTGACATGATCAGCGCCGAGACGCACGTCCACCTCGTGGTACGCCGCCACGTGGACCTGGGGCGTACTCGCAGCGCGATCTGTCGGGCCCGCTGACCCACGTCGCCACGACCAGCAGCCGCGTCCCGCGCGGCGCCGCCCCTCAGCGAAGGACCACCTCTGCCATGCCCGACCAGCGCTTCCAGTCCCAGAAGGCCAAGCACACCGAGATCCCGCGCCCCAAACGCGCCGAGGGCCAGTGGTCCCTGGGGTTCACCGAGCCGCTCAACAAGAACGAGCAGTCAAAGAAGGACGACGACCCGCTGAATGTCCGCGCGCGGATCATCAACATCTACTCCAAGCGCGGCTTCGCCTCCATCGACCCCGCCGACCTGCGCGGGCGTTTTCGCTGGATGGGCCTCTACACCCAGCGCGCTCCCGGCTTCGACGGCGGCAAGACCGCGATGCTCGAGGAGGAGGAGCTCGACGACGAGTACTTCATGCTCCGCGTGCGCTCCGACGGCCGGCTGCTGTCGCACGACGCCGTGCGGACCCTGGGGCGCATCGGCGTCGACTTCGCCCGTGACACCGCCGACGTCACCGACCGCGAGAACATCCAGTACCACTGGATCCGCGTCGAGGACGTCCCCGAGATCTGGGACCGGCTCGACGCCGCCGGGCTGAGCAGCCTCGAGGCCTGCGGCGACTCCCCCCGCCCGTTCCTCGGCTCGCCGGTGGCCGGCGTCGCCGCCGACGAGATCATCGACGGCACCTCGGCGCTGGAGGAGATCTACGAGCGCTACATCGGCGACCCGGCCTTCTCCAACTTCCCCCGCAAGTTCAAGACCGCACTGACCGGCCACCCGGGCCACGACGTCGTCCCCGAGGTCAACGACGTGGCCTTCGTCGGCACCGTCCACCCCGAGCACGGCCCCGGCTTCGACTGCTGGGTGGGCGGCGGGCTGTCGACCAACCCGATGCTCGCGGCCAAGCTCGGCGTCTGGATCCCGCTCGACGAGGTCGCCGACGTGTGGGCCGCCGTCGCCTCGGTCTTCCGCGACTACGGCTACCGCCGGCTGCGCTCGCGGGCCCGGCTGAAGTTCCTCGTCGCCGACTGGGGCGTGGAGAAGTTCCGTGAGGTCATGGAGAAGGAGTACCTCGGCCGCGAGCTGGTCTCCTGCGAGTCGCCCGCCGCGCCCGTCGGCCACCGCGACCACATCGGTGTCCACGACCAGAAGGACGGCCTGAAGTACGTCGGTGTCGCGCCCGTCGCGGGCCGCGTCTCCGGCACCCTGCTGGTGCAGCTGGCCGACCTCATCGAGGAGTACGGCGTCGCGGGGGCCCGCCTGACGCCGTACCAGAAGATCGTGCTGATCGGCGTGCGCCCCGAGGTCGTCGACGAGCTCGTCGGCCGCCTCGACGAGATCGGCCTGTCGGCCCGCCCGTCCAACTGGCGCCGCAACACGATGGCCTGCACCGGCATCGAGTTCTGCAAGCTGGCGATCGTCGACACCAAGGAGCGGGCGCGCGCGCTGGTCGGCGAGCTCGAGAAGCGCTTCCCCGACCTCGACACCCCCATCACCGTCAACGTCAACGGCTGCCCCAACGCCTGCGCACGCACCCAGGTCGCCGACATCGGGCTCAAGGGCCAGCTCGTGATGCAGGACGGCGAGCAGGTCGAGGGGTTCCAGGTGCACCTCGGCGGCGCGACCGGCCTGCAGGCCAACTTCGGCCGCAAGCTGCGCGCCCACAAGGTCACCAGCGCCGGACTCGACGACTACGTCACCGCGGTCGTCACCAACTACCTCGGCGACCGGGCCGACGCCGCCGAGAGCTTCGCGGACTGGGTCGCGCGCGCCGACGAGGAACTACTGCGCGGCGACAAGGTGTTGAGCTCCTTATGAGCGAACGCGCCGTCCCCTTCCACTGCCCCTACTGCGGCGACCAGAACCTCTGGCCGCACGAGGCGACGCACGGCGCCTGGGAGTGCCGGGACTGCCAGCGCGTCTTCTCGCTCAAGAGCCTCGGGATCCTGCGCGCCGGGGGGGTCCAGTCGTGAGCACCGTGCTGACCCAGACCGCGCGCGACAACCGCGGCATCGAGACCGCGGGCCGGTCCTCCGAGGAGCTGCGCGACCTGGTCTCGCACTGGGGCGCCGAGCTCGAGCTGGCCCCCGCCGAGACCATCATCGAGTGGGCCGCCGCCACCTTCGGCGACCGCTTCTGCCTGACCTCCTCGATGGGCGACGCCGTGCTCGCGCACGTCGCGGCCAAGGTCGTGCCCGGCATCGACGTAGTCTTTCTCGACACCGGCTACCACTTCGCCGAGACCATCGGCACCCGCGACGCCGTGCAGCACACGATGGACGTCAACCTGCTGTCGATCACGCCCAAGCAGAGCGTCGCCGAGCAGGACGCCACGGAGGGCAAGGACCTCTTCCGGACCGACCCCGACCGCTGCTGCGCCCTGCGCAAGGTGGCGCCGTTGGCCGACGCGCTGGCGTCGTACGACGCGTGGGCCACGGGCCTGCGTCGCGCCGAGACCCACAACCGCGTCATCGCGCCGGTGATCGGCTGGGACGCCAAGAAGGGCAAGGTCAAGGTCTCTCCCCTGGCTCGCTGGAGCGACGAGCAGGTGGAGCGCTACATCGCGGACAACGGCGTCCTGGTCAACCCGCTCGTCTACGACGGGTACCCCTCGATCGGGTGCGCCCCCTGCACCCGGCGCGTCGCGCCCGGCGAGGACCCGCGCAGCGGGCGTTGGGCCGGCACCAACAAGACCGAGTGCGGGATCCACCAGTGACCCCGGCTCACACGCACATCCAGCAGCAAGGAAGGAGGCGGCCCTGATGGCTGCTCCCGCACTGGTGGCCCTGGCTCCGGCCAGCCGAGACGCACGGACCACCAAGACGATCACCGCGCTCGTCGACGAGGTGAAGGCGCAACGCCCCGACCTCCGCGTCGAGCGCGCCTTCCTCGACCCGGGCACCCCCGGCTCGACCGGTGCCCGGTGGACGCGCCCTGAGCTCCAGAGCGTCGTCGACCGGCTGGTCAAGGCCGGGTACGACGAGATCGTCGTGGTCCCCCTCATCCTGACCGAGGCCTTCGGCGGTCTCGGCGACCTCTCCGGCGCAGTGACCGCCGCGACCACGCGCCACCCCGGGCTGCAGGTCCGGGTCAGTGCCTCGCTCGGTCTCGAGACGTGCTTCCTGGAGGTCCTCGACGAACGGCTGCGCGACACCCTGCGCGACGCCCGGTGCCGCGAGCTCGACGCCCTGGTGCTCGCCGCGGCCGGTTCCCCCGACCCGTTGGCCAACCAGTCCGTCGCCCGGCTCGCCCGCCTGTGGGGCACCCACCACAAGCTGCCCGTCACGGCGGCCTACGCCGCGAGCGCGCCGCCGGCCACCGGCGAGGCCGTGCGGGCCTTCCGCGGCGAGGGCCGACGCCACATCGCCGTCGCCTCTCTCTTCCTGACCCCCGGTGAGCTCACCGACCGCGCCGCCGAGCTCGCCCTCGAGGCCGGCGCCGTCGCCGTCTCCGCCCCGCTCGGCGCCCACCCCGAGGTCGCCCGGGTGATCCTCGCGCGCTACGCCGTCGGCGCCGTCGAGCTCGTCCCCGTCTGACCTGACTCCGGTCGACCCGTCGCGTCCACGCGACGGGTCGACTGATTTTTCCGTCGACCCGTCGCGTCTACGCGACGGGTCGGCGTCATCCGAGCAGGTGGTGGAGGAGGTGCTCGAGCTGGCGACCCGGGTCGTGGGTCAGGCCGCCGTGGACGGGACCCGGCTGCAGGACGGTGCTGCGGGGTGCCTTGAGGTAGCCGAACCGCTGGCTGATCGGGACCCGACCCGCGCTGCCGGCCCGCGGGTCGCCGGAGCAGACCGCGCCGACGAAGGCGAGCGACTCGCGCAGCTGGTCGGGGTCGACGAGGGCGTCGACCGCGCCCAGCCGCGCCGGGTCGACCCTCCAGGCGGCGTCGAGGTAGTCGGTGGCGTGGCAGTAGAGCACCACGCCGACGTTGAGGAACTCCTCGCGATCGACCCGAGGGACGCAGCGCAGCGCGACGTACTGGTAGGCGTGCCGGCCGGCCGGGCCCGAGCCGCTCACGGCAGCCACTGCCGGGTGCCGAGGCGGGCGGTGAGGAAGTCGACGTAGGCCGAGCGCAGCGCCTCGGGCGTGTCGGCCCCGGGCACCGGGTCGAGCCAGGCGTCGGGGACGAGGGCGACGACCTCGGCGAGCAGGTCGGGCGTCACCGTCTCGGTGAGCCGGGCGTCGGCGGCGGCCAGGTCGTCGGCCCGCTCGCGCAGGACGTGGTCGGTCGGGTCCCAGGGCTGGGCCGCGAAGCGGGCCGGGTCGGTGAGGCCGCCGGGCCAGGCGTGGTGGAAGTAGAGCGCGGCGCCGTGGTCGATGACCCAGAGCTCGTCGCCCCAGACCAGGAGGTTGGGGTTGCGCCAGGAGCGGTCGACGTTGGCGCAGAAGGCGTCGAGCCACACCACGGTGCTGGCCACCTCGGACGTCGTGCCGGTGTCGCCGTCGAAGCCGAACGACCCGGGCAGGAAGTCGATGCCGAGGTTGAGCCCGGTGCTGGACGTCAGCAGGTCCTGGACCTCCTCGTCGGCCTCGTAACGCGCGATCTCGGCGTCGAGGTCGAGCACCACCTGGCGCGGGGTGCTGAGCCCGATACGACGAGCCAGCTCACCCACGATGACCTCGGCGACCAGCACCCGCGGTCCCTGGCCCGCCCCGCGGAACTTGCAGACGTAGGTGCCGAGGTCCTCGGCCTCCACCACCCCGGGCAGGCTGCCCCCCTCACGCAGCGGGGTCACGTAGCGCGTGACCGCGACCGTGGCCAGCGGCTCGTTCACGCGACCGGTGCCTCGTCCTGCAGGCGCGCGCGCTGCTCGGCGACGTCGAAGTCGGCGGCCGGCCACTGCGGGTCGAGACCGCGCAGCGCCGCGTGGAGCAGGGTCCCGACGGCGAGGTTGCGGTACCACTTCTTGTCCGCCGGCACGACGTACCACGGGGCCGCCGCGGTGTGGGTGCGCTCCAGCGCGATCTCGTAGGCCTGCCGGTAGGCCGGCCACAGCGCCCTCTCGTCGACGTCGCCCGGGTTGAACTTCCAGTGCTTGGTCGGGTCGTCGAGGCGCGCCAGGAGCCGCCTCTTCTGCTCCTCGGCCGAGACGTGCAGCATGCACTTGACGACCGTCGTGCCGGTCTCGACGAGCCGGTGCTCGAAGGCGTTGATCGCGTCGTAGCGCCGCTCGATCTCGTCGGGCGCGGCAAGATCGCGGACCCGGGCGATCAGCACGTCCTCGTAGTGGGACCGGTCGAAGACCCCGACGTAGCCCGGCAGCGGGAGCGCCCGCTCGATGCGCCACAGGAAGTCGTGGCTGCGCTCCTCCTCGGTGGGTGCCTTGAACGAGGTGATCCGCACGCCTTGCGGGTCGACCAGGCCGACCGTCTTGCGCAGGGTGCCGCCCTTGCCGGAGGTGTCCATGCCCTGGAGCACGAGCAGCACCGAGCGGGTGCCGCCGGCCCTGCCCTCGGCGAACAACCGCTCCTGCAGCTCCGCGAGCTCGGGGCCCAGGGCCTCCAGGTCGGCGACCCCCGACGTCTTGTCACCGTCGTAGGCCGGGGCCGCGTCGGTGTCGGTGGCCGCGAGGTCGACGGGTCCGGGGCTCAGCCGCAGGGCCTTCGCGATGCTGGTCATGGGCGACACCCTAGGCCTCGGCCCGCCCCCGCGGCGCGTGGTCGGGGCGGCGGGTCACCGGGACGCGAGCAGGCGGCGTCCGACGCCGACGATGCCGACCACCGCCAGGATGCCGAACAGCGCGAGGTCCTTGCCGTACTCCTGGAGCACCTCGGGCTCGGTGATCGCCTCGCGGATGAACGCCGGTCGCGACAGGCCGATGACGCCGAGGTCGTCGTAGACGTCGTAGGCGTCGCTCGCGACGATCGCAAAGAACGAGACGATGACGCCGACGACGATCAGGAGCAGCAGGGGCACCAGGCCCTTGCGCGCCGGGCGACCGGCCGCGGCCTCGTAGAGGTACGCCGCGCCGAAGGCGATCACCAGGCTGCTGATGGCGGCGACGAAACCGAGCCGCCAGATCACGACCGTCAGGACGATCCCGCCGACGACGGCGCCGGTGGCGGCGAGCAGGCCGAGGCCCACGCGCTCGGGGGGCAGCGCGGCCGCGGTCGGCGCGTAGGGCTGGGACGGCTGGGATGGCTGGTCCGGCTGGTCCGGCGGTGAGGACGGGAAGGACACGGTGTGCTCCGATCGGTCGGGCCGGTCGGCCCCGAGACAGGTGTGGACAGGCGACCCCACCACCCCGTGTGGGCCTGACGCGTCGTCGAGCGACGCGGGTCAGCCGACGACGCGGCGCAGGTCGAGGGTGCACGCTACGACAGTGTGGACCGAGCCATCGACCGAGCCGTCGTCCCGCGTCAGGGGACGTGGCGGTGAGGGCCTCGAGCGTCCGCGCCCTGTCGGACCGCCCCCCGCGTCACCGTGGTGGGGCGCGGCGCCACCGCCCGGCACGGTCAGTCGCGGGACCGCTGGACCAGGGGCGAGCGCGACGACCACGGGAACTCGACCCAGGCGTCGGTCGCCCTCCACGAGTAGTCGGGGCGCACGACCGAGCGGGGCTTGGCGTAGACGACGGCGGTGCGGACCTCGGCGACGTAGCCGGAGCAGAACGCCTGGACGTGGCGCAGGGTGAGACCGGTGTCGGCGACGTCGTCGACGACGAGCACCCGCAGGCCGGCGAGGTCGACGACGTCGGGCACCGGCGGCAGCATGATCGGCACCTCGAGACGCTGGTCGACACCGGTGTAGAACTCCACGTTGACCGTCGACAGGTTCTTGACGTCGAGGGCGTAGGCCAGACCCATGCCGAGGGCCAGGCCACCACGAGCGATCGAGAGCACCACGTCGGGCTCGTAGCCGTCGTCGACCACCTGACGGGCCAGGTCGTCGACCGACTCACCGAACCCCTGCCAGGTCAGGACCTCACGCTCGCTGCTCACGCGCGGAAGTCTGGCACGGTGACGTCTCGGTGATGTTTCAGTCGTCGGGGGCCTGTCGGCCCGACGCGGCCAGCTCGTCCTTGACCACGGCGAACGCGAGGCCGGACCCGTAGCCCTTGCGGGCCAGCATGCCGACCAGGCGACGGGTCGCGGTGGTGTCGTCGACCCGGTGCAGGGAGCGCAGCTTCTTGCGGACCAGGGCCCGGGCGGCCTCCTCCTCGTCGGCCGGGTCGACCTCGTCGAGGGCCTCGCGCGCCACGTCGTCGGCGATGCCCTTGCGGCGCAGCTCCTGGGCCAGGGCCCGACGGGCCAGGCCCTTGCCGGCGGCGGCGCCCCGCCCGGAGATCCACGCCCGGGCGAAGGCGTCGTCGTCGACCAGGCCGACCTCCTCGAACCGGTCGAGCAGCCGGGTCGCCACGTCGTCGGGCACCCCCTTGCTCGCCAGCTTGTCGGCCAGCTCGCTGCGCGAGCGGGCCCGACCGGTGAGCTGGTCGAGCAGGATCGTGCGCGCGACCGACTCGGGGTCCGCGTCGGGACCGAGCGCGACCGGGTCGGGCTTCGCTTCTGGCCAGCGGGAGCGGCGTGCCGGTCTCGTGACGGACGCCGACGCGCTGCCCTCGTCCGGCGTGGGGTCGGGCCGGGTGCGGCGGTTGCGGGGGTCTCGAGGTGGTTCCTGAGGTGCGAGCCTGCGAGCCTCGAAGGGCTCGTCGCCAGCGCTCCTCGCACCTCGACCACCGTGGGCGCGGCGGGTCCAGGCGGCGACGCCCTCGTGGACGTCGCCGCGCCACGACTCGTCGCTCACCTCAGAAGTCGTCGACACCGATCGGCTTGTCGGAGAGGTCCGACAGCGGGTCGGCGGGCTTCTCGACGTTGGGCCCGACGCCGAGCTTCTCGAGGATCCGCTTCTCGAGCTCGTTGGCGAGGTCGGGGTTGTCCTTGAGGAAGGTGCGGGCGTTCTCCTTGCCCTGGCCGAGCTGGTCGCCGTCGTAGGTGTACCAGGCACCGGCCTTGCGGACGATGCCCGCCTCGACGCCGACGTCGATCAGGCCGCCCTCGCGGCTGATGCCCTTGCCGTACATGATGTCGAACTCGGCCTGCTTGAACGGCGGGGCGACCTTGTTCTTGACGACCTTGACCCGGGTGCGGTTGCCGACCATGTCGGTGCCGTCCTTGAGGGTCTCGATGCGACGGACGTCGAGGCGGACCGAGGAGTAGAACTTCAGCGCGCGGCCACCGGTCGTGGTCTCGGGCGAGCCGAACATGACGCCGATCTTCTCGCGCAGCTGGTTGATGAAGATGGCGGTGGTGCCGGAGTTGTTGAGGGCACCGGTCATCTTGCGCAGCGCCTGGCTCATCAGGCGGGCCTGCAGACCGACGTGGCTGTCACCCATCTCGCCCTCGATCTCGGCGCGCGGCACGAGCGCGGCCACCGAGTCGATGACGATCAGGTCGAGCGCGCCGGAGCGGATCAGCATGTCGGCGATCTCGAGGGCCTGCTCACCGGAGTCGGGCTGGGAGACCAGCAGGGCGTCGGTGTCGACCCCGAGGGCGGCGGCGTAGTCGGGGTCGAGCGCGTGCTCGGCGTCGATGAAGGCGACGATGCCGCCGGCGGCCTGGGCGTTGGCCACCGCGTGCAGGGCGACCGTCGTCTTGCCGGAGGACTCCGGGCCGTAGATCTCGACGACCCGCCCGCGCGGCAGGCCGCCGAGGCCGAGGGCCACGTCGAGGGCGATCGACCCGGTCGGGATGATCTCGAGGGGGGCGCGGGTCTCGTCGCCCAGGCGCATGACCGAACCCTTGCCGAACTGCTTCTCGATGTTGAGCAGCGCGGCGTCCAGGGCCTTGTCGCGGTCTCCACCAGCCATGATCTTGTGTCCTTACGTCAGTGTGTGTCGGATGTGAGGTCGTCGTCCTGATCTGTCCGGCGAGACGCTAGGGGCGACCACCGACAGTGCGCCACGAGGAGCGCGCTGCCTGTGGACGAACGCCTGGGACAGCGCCTCCAACAGGTCTCAATCTAGGCCGAACACGTGTTCGAAGCCACTCGACACGCCGACGTCCTGACGAGGTCAGACGGGCAGGGGCAGGCGCACCAGGAAGCGGCACCCGGCGGTGTCGAGGTTGTGCACGCTGACCTCGCCCTCGTGGGCCTCGACGATCCCCTTGACGATGGCCAGGCCCAGGCCCGCCCGGGCGTCGGCCCCCCACAGGTCGGGGGTGCGGGCCGAGGAGCCGGTCCAGGCGATGTCGAAGACCCGGTCGAGGTCGGCCTGGGCGATGCCGCCGCAGCCGTCGCTGACGCTCAGCTCGACGGCGCCGTCGGCGACACCGGCGTTGATGTGCACGGCACCGCCCTCGGGCGTGTGGCGCACGGCGTTGGCGACCAGGTTGGCCAGCACGCGGGTCAGGCCGGCCGGGTCGACGTTGACCACGAGGCCGGGCTCGACGTTGCCGCCCAGGCGCACGCCCTGCGACCGGGCGACCGGCTCGGCCGCCGCGATCGCCTCGCTGACCAGGTCGTCGAGGGGCAGCGGCTGGGGCGCCATCGGCAGCACGCCGGCGTGGATGCGCGAGAGCTCGAAGAGGTCGTCGACCATGCGCGACATCCGGTCGACCTCGAGGCGGATCTGGTGGTGGTAGCGGCTCGGGTCGGGGGCGACGCCGTCCTCGAGCGCCTCGGTCATCGCACGCAGTCCGGCCAACGGTGTGCGCAGGTCGTGCGAGACCCACGAGACGAGCTCGCGACGGGCGGTCTCGACGCGCGCCTCACGCGCCCGCGACTCGGCCAGGCGCGCCTGCATCTCGCCGAGCTCGAGGCCCAGGGCGCGGAACTCGGCCGGGCCGCTGGTCGTCGCAGCCACCGGGGGCCCGCCGTCGCCCACGCGGCGTACGTCGGCGCGCAGGGCCGCGGAGAAGCGGGTGAGGGCGGCGGACAGGGCCAGGGCGACCACCAGCGCGATGACCGCGGCGCCGACGGTGACCAGGGTGACCACGCCGAGGTCGTGCTCGGAGATGAGCATCCGCTGCGAGACCGCGAGGATGCCCGCGAGCACGGAGCCGATCGCGACCACCGCGACCAGGGCCAGCTGCCAGCGCAGCGAGCGGCGGCGCAGCAGGTAGCCGGCACCGAGGCCGCCCACGCCCACCGCGGCCGCGGCGGCGGCGGCCACCACCAGGATCTCGGTCTTGTCGTTCATGCGCCTGCCGCTCCATCTGCTCGTGTGACTCGATCTGCTCCCGGCGGTTCTACCGGTCCTGCGGGCTCCCAGCGGTATCCCACGCCCCACACGGTCACCAGCCGCACCGGTGCGGCCGGGTCGCGCTCGACCTTCTCGCGCACCCGGCGCACGTGCACCGTGACCGTCGACTGGTCACCGATGGTCCAGCCCCACACCTGCTCGAGGAGCTGGTCGCGCGAGTAGGCCACCCCGGGGTGGGCCAGGAAGTGGCGGAGCAGGTCGAACTCGCGTCCGGTCAGCGCCAGCACCTCGCCGCCCAGGGTCGCCTCACGCCGTATGCCGTCGACGACGAGGTCACCGTCGCGGACGACGTCGGGCAGCCCGCCCTCGTCGTCGGCCGCGACGCCGGTACGGCGCAGCAGCGACTCGACCCGCAGCACGAGCTCACGGGGGCTGAACGGCTTGGTGACGTAGTCGTCGGCACCCAGCTCGAACCCGTCGACGCGAGACTCCTCCCCCGCCAGGGCGCTGAGCATGATCACCGGCACGTCGCCGGCCGCACGCATCCTGCGGCACATCTCGCGCCCGTCCATCGTGGGCATCATCAGGTCGAGCACGACGAGGTCGGCGGGCGTGCGCCGCATCAGCTCGAGTCCCGCCAGCCCGTCGTCGGCCTCGTCGACCTCGTGGCCCGCTGCGCGCAGGTAGGAGGTGACGACCTCACGCACCGTGCGGTCGTCGTCGACGACGAGGACCCGGGCCATCAGGCGGGCTCGGACCCACCGGCGCCACGGCGCACGCGCACGACGACCGCGACCGCCACGCACGCCACGACGACCCCGGCGAAGACCCACCAGCCCCCGACGAAGTCGCGGTCGAGCAGGGTCAGGTTGTCGGGCTTGCGGCCGTAGGAGAGCAGCACGGGCACGGCCAGCAGGGTCGTCGACCCGAGCACGACCGCGCCCACGACGACGGGCGCCCGGACCACGGCCGGCAGCCCACGGGTGACCAGGACGCCGACGACGAGCGCGGCCGCGGCGATCAGCACGTCGTTGAGGACGACCCCGCCGACGAGGTACTGGACCGTGCTCACGATCTGCGCGGTGGTCTGGCGCGACAGGGTCAACCAGGCGCCGTAGAGACCGAGGGCGACGCCGACGGCCCCGAGCGCGGTCCGGGTCAGGACGGTCCCGCTCATGCCTGGACCTCGATGCTGCCGAGCCACTTGGTCTGCAGCACGCCGGGCCGGTTGGGCGCGATCAGCCGACAGGGGTAGCCGTGGTCGGGGTCGAGCTCCTTGCCGTTGAGCCTGAGGGCGAGCAGCGTGCGGTCGTCGCCGGTGAAGTTCTTCTGCAACGTGTTGACCGTGTAGTAGGGACCGTTCTGCTGGATCGACGAGACGGTGACGTCGCTCTCGGGGTCGGCACCGACCAGCGCCAGGACGTCCGACATCCGGACCCCGGTCCAGTCGCCGTTGGCGCTCCAGCCCTCGACGCAGGCGATCGGAAGGGTCTCGGTGCGCTGCGTCATCCCTGCAAGATCGGCGCGCGACAGGGAGACGCTCTGGTCGCCGTTGGTGACCGTGAGCCGCCAGGAGTCGCCGAGCTCGTCGTCGCCGAGGCCGGCGGCCCGGGCCGTGCGGTTGACCGGGATGCCTTGCGGACCGTCACCGGAACGAATGCCGAAGACCGAGACCGTGCGCAGCCACGGCACGGTCGCGCCGGCGGTGAGCACGACCGCCGTACCGCTGGCGAGCCAGGTCGTGCGCAGCAGCGCGCGCCGCGACATGACGCCCTGGTCGACCGCGGTGGCGCGGTCGTGGGAGTGCGTGTCGTCGACGTCGCCGAGCAGGGCCTCGCGGATCACCGGCAGCTTGACGGCGATGTGGACCAGCAGGGAGCCGATGGCGACCCACGCGACGCCGTAGTGGGCGGCCCGGAAGCCGAAGTGCCAGACGTACCAGGACGCCGTGTTGGTCAGCCCGCTCACGAGCATGAAGATCGACGAGGCGACCAGGGCCAGGATCGAGACCCGCTCGAGCCCGGTCACCAGCAGCTGGCGCACGCGCAGCGACGGCGGACGCTCGAAGAGCCGCGGGTAGACCGTCCACAGCTTGACCAGCAGCAGGGGGACGGCGGCGGTGCCGGTGATCACGTGCAGCCCCTGGGTGACCCGGTAGCCCCACGACGGGCTGGTGGGGAACGGGATCGGCTGCGAGGTGTTCTGGGCGTAGTGGCTGAGCAGCCCGGTCAGGAAGCAGACGCCGAAGCTGAGGCCCAGCCACAGCCCGACGCGCGCCGCGACCGCCGGGCTGCGCAGGCGCGAGGTGAAGTGCTCGGGGGTGGGGCCGGGCAGCTGGGTCGGCAGCGTGCTGGTCATGCGGGTCCCTCCAGGACCACGCACCAGCGCGCCCCGTGCCGGGTGGTGCGGGTGACCGCGAGGCCGGCCTGGCGGGCCAGGTCGGCGACGTCGTCGATGCCGACCACCGACCAGCGGAAGCGGCGGCTCCGGGCACCGGCGCACTCCAGGGTCGCCCACGACGTCTTGTGGGGCACGCCGGGGCCCGCCACCTCCACGACGATGCGCCCGCGCGGGTCGAGGATCTGCCGCACGCGCCGCAGCAGCGACACGGGGTCGCCGCCGATGCCGACGTTGCCGTCGGCGAGCAGGGCGCTGGCCCAGCGCCCCTCCCCCGGCAGCGTGTCGTAGACGTCGCGCAGCAGCGCCGAGGCGCCCCGCTCGAGGGTCTGTCCGACGGCCTCCTGCACCACGTCGATGCCGAGGGCCAGGACACCACGCTCGACCAGGGCGGCCGTCATCCGGCCGGGGCCGCAGCCGATGTCGAGGGTCGGGCCGTAGCAGTGGTCGAGGATCGCCAGGTCCTCGGCGTCGGCGGGCCGGGTCCAGGCGTCGACGGGCAGGTGCTCGGGCGTCTCGTCGAGGCCGATGACGGCGCACGGGTGGCCCTGCAGGGCGTAGGCGAAGACGGTCGAGAAGGACTTCTCCTCCAGCTGGCCGGTCATCGCGCGACCGCCGCGAGCTGCGTCCACCGGGTGGCGAAGCGGGTGTCGGGCGCGGACGCCGCCACCCGGTCGGCGTCGGCGACCGTGTCGACGTCGGTGAGCTCGACGGTCGGGGCCACGTCGAGCCCCCCGGACCGGAGGGCGGCGAGGGTGTGGTCGTAGGTCGTGGGTGCTGACATGGGGACTCCTCGGAGGGTGGCTGCATCAGCGGGGTCACGCAGGGCCAGGACCCACCAGCCGCCGTCGTCGGCGGGGCCGAGCACGGCGTCGTGGTCGCAGAGCTGCGCGGCGACGCCGGCGAGCAGCCCGGGGGTCAGCTGGGGGGTGTCCATGCCGACCTGGACCGTCGGCCCGGCGGTGACCGCGTGGGCGTCGGCGTGGGCGTGGACGAGGCGCTCGTCGAACCCGTCGCCGCGCTGGGCCACCACGACCCAGTCGGCCAGGGCGCGACGCAGGTCGGCGGAGCGCTCGGCGGCGTCGAGGTCGCCAGTCAGCGCGACCACCCGGCGCGGCGCGTCGGCGCACGCGGCGAGGGTGTCGAGCAGCGCGGCCGCGGCGAGGTCGGCGGCTGCGACGGCACCGATGTCGGCGCCCAACCGGGTCTTGGCCTGCCCCGCGACGGGGGCCTTGGCGACGACCAGGGCGGTCCAACCGGCCGGGGCGCTCGTCGGGCCGCTCGTCGGGCCGCTCGTCGGGCCGCTCATCGCGACAGCACCTTCGCGAAGTCGCGGGCGGTGCGCACGGTGCCGGTCACCGAGCCGGACACCTTGGAGCGGGTGCCCTCGGCCCGTGGGTGGTAGCTGACGTCGTGCTCGCTGAAGCGCCACCCGCTGGCGGTCGCCTTCTGCAGCAGCTCGACGGGGTAGCCGAAGCGCCGGTCGCGGACGTCGAGGGCGAGCAGCGCCTCGCGGCGACACACGCGCAGGGGCGCGATGTCGTGGGCGTCGAGGTGGATGCGGCGGCGCAACCAGGCGACGATCAGGGCGTTGCCGGCCCGGGCGTGCCAGGGCCACACGCCCCGGGAGACCGGGCGACGGCGTCCGACGGCGAGGTCGGCGCGACCGGCGCGCACCTCGGCGAGCAGGGGCAGCACCTCGTCGGGGTCGAAGGACCCGTCTGCGTCCATGAAGGCCACGTAGGTGTTCGTCGCGGCGAGCAGACCGGCCTGCACGGCAGCACCGTAGCCCGGGGTCGCCTCGTGCACGACCCTGGCGCCGAGCGCGCGGGCGACGTCGGCGGTGCCGTCGGTGGAGCCGTTGTCGACGACGATCACCGACAGGTCGGGCGGGATGCGGGAAAGCAGGGCGCGCAAGGCAGCGGCCTCGTCGCGGCAGGGGAGGATGAGGTCGCAGTCTGGCATGGTGCTGACAATCTAGGGGTCCACGACCTCCGGGAGCCCACCCGAAGGCTTACAACCCTGTGACACGTCCGGACCCGGGCCGCGCCGGGCTCGTCGGGGGGCCGACGCGTCGTTAGGGTCGGAGCCGATGACCTCGACGACGACACCACCGGCTGCGGCGACCGAGCCCGACGCCCGCCGGGTCACGACGGCGGCGTGGGTCGGCGTCTCGCTGTCGGTCGTCCTGCTGGTGCTGGCCTTCGGGCTGCCGCACCTGCTGTCGTTCGACACCTTCTCGCGCACCCGCTATCCCGGCGAGGACCCGGTGCCGCCGCTGCGCGGCTACCTCGAGGTCAAGGCCGTCGGAGTCCCCACCCTGCGTCTGGTGCTCGTCGGGGTGCTGGCGTGGTTGTTCCTGCCCCGGCTCGCCGCGACCGCGCGGTGGCCGGTGCTCCTGCTGGCGTCGTACGCCGTGGGGCTGGTCTGGCTGCTCACGCTCGCCCTCGTCGACGGGTCCGAGGGGCTCTCGCGGGTCGAGGACATGCCCGGTGAGTACCTCGAGACCGCCCGCACGGTCGGCGACGTGCCCCAACTGCTCGACACCTACGTCGACGGCATCAGCTACGGCGAGCCCGACAGCTGGCCCACGCACGTGTCGGGCCACCCGCCCGGGGCCCTGCTGTTCTTCGTGACGCTGGTGCGACTGGGGGTCACCACCTCCTTCGGCGCCGGCCTGGCCATCACGCTCGTCGCGGCGGCGTCGGTCCCCGGCGTGCTGGTCGCGCTCAGGGCCCTCGACGCCGAGGCCCTGGCCCGCCGGGCCCTGCCGTTCCTGGTCCTCACCCCCGCAGCGGTGCTGATGGCCGTCTCGGGCGACGCGGTGTTCATGACGGTCACGTCGTGGGGGCTGGCCCTGCTCGCCCTGGCCGCGACCTCGTCGACACCGCGCCGCCTGGTGGGCTGGTCGTTGCTCGCGGGGCTGGTGCTCGGACTGTCGGTCTTCATGTCCTACGGGCTGCTGCTCATCGGTCCGGTCGCCCTGGCCGTGCTCGCCGCGGCCCGGTCGTGGCGCCCGCTGCCGTGGGCGGTCGCCGGCGCGCTCGTGGTGGTCGCGGCCTTCGGGGCGTTCGGCTTCTTCTGGTGGGAGGCCTACCCGGCGGTGCACGACCGCTACTTCGCCGGGCTGGGCGGCAAGCGTCCTCAGGCCTACTGGGCCTGGGGCAACCTCGGCGCGCTGCTCGTCAGCGCCGGCCCGGTGCTCGGCGCGGGCCTGGCCTGCGCGCTGCCCGGCCTGCGCACGACGGTCCGCGGCCCGGTCGGCCCCCGGCGTACGGCGGTGCTGCTGTCGTTGGGCGCCGCGGTGGCCGTGGGGGCCGCCGACCTCTCGGGGATGAGCAAGTCGGAGGTCGAGCGGATCTGGCTGCCGTGGGTGCCGTGGCTGCTGCTGTCGACCGCCCTGCTGCCCGAGCGGTGGCGCCGCCCGGCGCTGGCGGTGCAGGTGGTCACGGCGGTCCTGCTGCAGCAGCTGGTCTTCACGCAGTGGTGAGCCCACGAGCGTCGTACGACGTCACCCCACGGTGGTCCTAGGCGCGCAGCGGGGCGGTCGCGAACGCCCGCAGGCCGTCGGCCGGCAGCACCTGCGCGGTGAAGCCGAGCCGTTCGGCCGCCCGGGCGGGCGAGGCGACGACGTGGCGCACGTCGCCGAGGCGGAAGCCGCCGGTGACCTCGGGCTCGATGTCGGCGCCGGGGACCCCCTCGCTGACCAGCCGGGCGACCTCGAGGATCGAGACGGGGTGGCCGGAGGCGACGTTGTAGGCGTCGTAGGCCGCCGACGGACCGGCGACGACCGCCTCGAGGGCGAGCACGTTGGCGCGGGCGACGTCGGCGACGTGGACGAAGTCACGGGCCTGGGCGCCGTCCTCGTAGACCTTGGGTCGCTCGCCGCGCTCGAGGGAGGAGCGGAACATCGCGGCGACGCCGGAGTAGGGGGTGTCGCGGGGCATGCCCGGGCCGTAGACGTTGTGGTAGCGCAGCGCCACCGCGGCCGCGTCGGCCTGGCGCACCCACGCCGCCGCGTAGTGCTCCTGGGCCAGCTTGCTGGCGGCGTAGGAGCTGCGGGGGTCGAGGCGGGCGTCCTCGTCGACGGTGGCCCAGGCCAGCGGCTCGCCGCACACGCCGCAGTGGTTGTCGAAGTCGCCGGCCTCGAGCGCGGCCACCGCCCGCGGCGGCGGCACCTGGTCGCTGTGGGTGGCGCAGGTGTAGCGCCCCTCGCCGTAGACGACCATCGAGCTGGCCAGCACCAGCCGGTCGACGCCCGCGGTGTGCATCGCGGCCAGCAGGGCGGCCGTGCCGAGGTCGTTGTGGGCGGCGTACGCCGGCAGGTCGGCCACGGTGACCCCGGCCCCCACGACGGCGGCCTGGTGGCAGACCGCGTCGACGCCGGCGAGCAGCGGCGCCCACCGCTGGTCGTCGACCGCGTCGCGCACGTCGAGCCGGTGGGTGCCCTCCGGCGGCGTGGACGCACCGTGGGCCTGGGCGAGCATCACGTCGACCCGCACCACCTCGTGCCCGGCCTGCTCGAGGGCCGCGCCGATCGCCGCACCGATGAAGCCGGCCGAGCCGGTGAGGAGGACGCGCATGCACCCACCCTAGGAAGGTCGGGACCGACGGCGGTCAGGTGGGTCAGGAGGTGACGCAGTGGTGCCAGAACAGCTGGGTGCCGGCGTCGCTGAAGGCGTTGAAGGCCCGGTCGAAGGCGATCGGCGTGAAGGGACTGGCGGCGGTGTAGTCGCCGGTGAACTCGTACTGGCCCGGGTTGCCGTCGGCCCAGTCGAAGTCCTCGGTGTGGGCCGCGATCCACCGGGTCTCGGCGGTGGTCGGCAGCCGGCCGTTGCGACCGTCGCAGTCGTCGATCGCCGCCTGGTAGGACGTCGGCCCGCTCGACGCCCGGCGCACGCACCCGCCGAAGACCCCCACCTCACCGGTAGCGCACGCCTTGTCGAGCTTGACCCGTGGGACGGAGCGGTTCTTGAGGTCCTGACCGGTGAGCCCGCCGTTGCGGACGTCGCGGCCCTGGATCGTGCCGTCCTTGATCTGGCGCGAGGTGATCTTGCCCGCGGCGTAGCCGGTGCCCCCGGCGGCCAGGACGAGGGCGAGGACGGCGACGAGCAGGGACGGCGAGACTCGGGTGCGCATGGCCGGACGCTAGGACGGGCCCGGCCTCGGGGGAATGGCCCGAACGGGTCAGGCGGTCGGGCCCGGGACGTCGTAGGTGAGCGCGACGCCGTCGGCCCAGGTCGAGCAGCCGCAGCCCTCGGGGTCGGGCAGGTGGGTGATCGTGTCGGTGAGCAGGCCGGTGAGGCGCTCGAGGTTGGCCTTGAACAGCGCGAAGACCTGCTCCTGGCCGACGCCCTCGCCGGACTCGGCGCCGGCGTCCATGTCGGTGACCAGCGCGATCGGGGCGTAGCACTGGCGCATCTCGCGGGCCAGGGCCGCCTCGGGGGCGCCGGTCATGTTGATCAGGTCCCACCCCTGGGCGGCGTAGTGCTGCGACTCGGCGCGCGTGGAGAAGCGCGGTCCCTCGATGACGACCATGGTGCCGCCCTGGCGTACGTCGGGCGCGGCGGCGGCCACGGCGGCGGAGACGCCCGGGCAGTAGGGGTCGGCGAACGGCAGGTGGCAGGCGCCGGACTCGACGAACGACCCGACCCGGCGATGGGTCCGGTCGACGAGCTGGTCGGGCACCACGACGTCGCCGGGTGCGACCCCGTCGGGCCCGGTGGACAGACCGCCCACGGCACACGGCGCGAGCACCTGGCGCACCCCGAGCGAGCGCAGCGCCCACGCGTTGGCGCGGTAGGGGATGCCGTGCGGCGGGTGCCGATGGTCCTGGCCGTGACGGGGCAGGAACGCGACCCGGCGGCCGGCCACCTCGCCGACGGCGATCGGGCCGGACGGGTCGCCGTAGGGCGTCTGGACGGCGTGCTCGGTGACGTCACCGGTGAGGAAGGAGTAGAAGCCGGTGCCGCCGATGACGGCCACGTCTGCGATCGGGAGGGTCACCGGGCCATCGTCTCAGGTGGGGTCAGCCGGCGTCCGGCGGCGTCGGGCGGCGTCGGGTGGCGTCAGGACGCGCACTCGGTGAGGCCGTAGTCGGTCAGGGCGGTGTTGACCTCGGCGAAGGGGTTCTCGTCGCCGGTGAGCAGGGTCGGGTCGGCCTCGATCTCGTCGAGCGCGGTGCTCGCGTCGGTGAGCGTGGAGTCGAGGAGCTCGGCGTCGTCCTCGGGGAAGCCGAGCGCCCGGATGTCCTCGAGCTGGCCGCGCACGTTGGGCACCAGCACGTCGGTCGCGAACGCCGCCACCGCGTCCGGGTCCTGCGGGTCGACGTCGGCACCGGCCGTCGCGAGCTCGCCGTTGCCGGCGGCGCAGACCTCGTTGGCCCGGGTGACGAACTCGTCCTTGGTGGGCCCGGCGGTCTCGGCGGCGTCGGTCTCGGGGGCGGCGCTCTCGCTGCTGCCGGCCCGGTCGGCGGGCGCGGTGTCCTCGGCGTCGGTGTCGCCACCCCCGCAGCCCGTGAGGACGAGGGGGAGCAGGAGGGCGGCGGCGGACAGGGCGAGGGTGCGCTTCACGGGCGCGAGCCTAGGGATCGCGGCGCGACCTGCCTACCGAGGACCAGACCGGTCCCGGTGGACCCGGGCCCGGCGCTCAGCGCTCGGTGTCGGGCAGGCCGAGGGTCTGCCAGACCGCGGCCCAGACCCGCTTGGGGGCGACCCCGGCGTCGAGCGCGTCCTGGGCGGTGAGCCCGAGGTCGGACATCACGACCTGGGTCGCCCACACGCGGTAGTAGCCGGTGCCGAGCGTGTGCTCGAGCCGGGACCAGAACTCGGTGTGCCTCACGGGTCCCTACGCTAGGCGACGGGTGGCGAGCACCGAGAGCCAGCGCTCTCCGCGCTTCCCGTCGCCGTGCTCCAGGCGGTCGACGGCCCACCCGGCGCCGACGAGCACGTCCTGCAGGTCGGGGGCGCGCCAGTAGGTGAACATCCGCGGCACCCCGATGCTGCCGTGGGTCGACCAGCCCTCGCCGTCGCCCTCCTTGACCGCCAGCCGCAGCACTCCCCCGGGCCTGGTGACCGCCGCCAGGCGCCCCAGGACCGTCGGCACGTCGGCGCGCGCGACGTGCAGGAGGCTCGCGTTGGCCCAGACGCCGTCGTGCAGCCCGTCGGGCGCGACGGTGCGGTCGGCTCCGAGGTCGTCGGTCAACGGGTCGAGCACCTCGGCGTCGTGGCCGGCGTCGCGCAGCAGCGCGACGAAGCCCGGAGCGACGTCGGTACGCCGGACGCGCAGCCCCCGAGCCTCGAGCTCGCGCGCGTCGCGCCCGCCCCCGCTGCCGATCTCGAGCACCAGCGCGCCCGGCGCCAGGCGGGCGGCGACCTCGTCGAGGCCGGCGCGGACCCGGTCGTCGAGCGGGGCCGAGGCGTCGCGGTAGTCGGCGGCCTGCTGGTCGTAGGCGGCGACCGTGAGCGCGCGTCGCACGTCCCACGCGTGGTGCACCACGTCGTGCAGGTGGTAGCGCGCGATCGAGTCGACGGTGAAGGTGCTGCCGTTGCTGCGGACACCGGCCCGGCCGAGGTCGTGGGTCGCCACGGCGTCGTAGCGGGCGGCGACGGCGTCGGCCGCGGCGAGCAGTGCCGGTCCGACCTCGGCCGGGTCGGCCAGGTCGTAGCGCTGCTCGACGGCGGTGGCGTCCTGGTCCCAGTCGTCGAAGAGCGGCCCGTCCTCGGCCAGCATCAGCGCGACCCGCTGGTCGAAGACCGTATGGACGTCGCGGACGTGGCAGGCGTACTCGGTCACCGACCAGGTGCCGGGCCCCGGTCGCCGCGACGGCGCCGGCCCCGCCAGGACCACCGGCCACAGCGCCGCGTTGGCGCGGATCGCGTCGCCGACCCGGGCGACGTCGACGTCGCCGGCCACGAAGCCGCACTCGGGGCACGGCGTCGCCAGCACCCACGTCCAGTCCTTGCCGTCGGGCTCGATCACGCGACCGATTCAACCAAGCACGCAGGTGCCCGGTCCCCCGCGATACGGCCAACCTGCGACAGGATGCCGCCATGGTGGCCCCTGCGATGCCGACGGTCCGCGACGCGACCCCCGACGACCTCCCGGCGGTCAAGGCGATCTACGACGAGCAGGTGGCGCACGGCATCGCGACCTTCGACACCACAGCGCCGCCGCTGGACCACTGGCGCGACCGGCTCGACTCGCCCGGGCACCTGCTCGTCGCGGTCGAGGACACGACGGTCGTCGGCTACGCCTTCTCCTCGACCTTCCGGCCGCGGGCGGCGTACGACCGCACCCAGGAGGTCTCGGTCTACCTCGACGCGCGCGCCCGGGGCCGTGGCCTGGGGCGCGCGCTGTACGACGTGCTGCTGGCCCGGTTGCGGGACGACGGGATCCACACCGTGCTGGCGGTGGTCGCCCTGCCCAACGACGCCAGCGAGGCGCTGCACCGCGGGTGCGGGTTCGAGCGCGTCGGAGTGCTGCCCGAGGTCGGCCACAAGCTCGGCCGGTGGATCGACACCGCGCTCTACGCGCGGGTGCTCGACGACGGCCTCACGTGAGCAGCAGGGTGCCGAGCCGCCGGCGGACCACCACGAGACCGATCGTGCCCATCACCAGCAGGTAGACCACCGAGATCGCCGACTCGACGCTCACCGCGCCGGTGGTGAGCTCGCGGCAGAGCACGACCCCGCGGTAGAGCGGGGTGCACTCCACGACCCAGCGCAGCCACCCCTCGAAGGCCGTGACGGGGAAGAAGGTGGCCGAGAACAGGAACAGCGGCACCTGCACGAGCGTGACCTTCTCGAAGTCCTGCCACGACGTGAACCACGTGGTGCACGCCATCGCCATCGCGCTGAACGCGAAGCCGATCAGCAGCGCGGCGGGCAGGGCGAGCACGGCCCACCAGGTGTGGATGTAGCCGAGCAGCAGCATCACCACCAGGAACGCCGCGGAGTACGACCCACCGCGCAGCTGGCCCCACACGACCTCCCCGCGCGCGACGTCGCCGGTGCCGACGGGGGTCGCGAGCACGGAGTCGTAGAGGCGTTGGTGCTTGAGCTTGAAGAAGAAGTTGAAGCAGCTGTCGAGCAGCGCGCCGTTGAACGCCGAGGCGGCGAGCATGCCGGGGGCGACGAACTCGGCGTAGGGCACCTGCTGGCCGTTGAACTCGAAGGTGTCGATCAGCTGACCGACGCCGATGCCGATCGAGAGCAGGTAGAAGACCGGCTCGAGGAAGCCGGTGATGAACAGCTTCCACTCCGAGCGGTAGGTGATGGCGTTGCGCTCGACGAGCAGGAGCGTGGCCTGCCACGAGGTCAGCGGCAGGACCCTCAGCCGGGCGGCGGCCGGGCGCGCGGCGCTCACGAGGCCATCCGCCGCTCGAGGCCGCTGGTGGCCCACCACGCGCCGAGACCCGCGACCGCCAGCAGCACGCCCACGTTGAGCAGGGCCGTGCCCGGCTCGAGGGTGGCCAGGCTGCAGGTGCGCGAGAGGTTGACGCCGTGCCACAGCGGCGTGAGCTTGGCGACCACCTCGCCGACGGGGCCGAGGTTGGCCACCGGGAAGAACGCGCCGCTGAACAAGAACAGCGGGAAGACGGCGAGCCGGAACACGACGCCGAACGCGGCGTCGGAGCTGATGCGGCAGGAGTAGCCGTACATCAGCGTCGCGAAGGCCAGGCCGGTCAGGCTCTGGGCGCCGAGGGCCGCGACCGGGCTCCACCACGCGGCGTAGACGTCGAACGGCGCGACGACCAGGTCGAAGATCGCGCACACCACGGTCACCCGCACCCACACGAAGAACAGGTGGGCGACCGCGACCTGGCGCACCGTGATCGGGGTGGCCACCATCGAGTCGTAGACGCGGTTCCACTTGAAGTTGCTGAAGACCGGCCACGAGGTGTCGGCCACCGCGGTCTGCATCGCGTGACCGGCCACCAGGCCCGGCACGATGAACGCGAGGTAGGTCGGGGCGCCCTCGAGCCGGGCGGGGTCGCTGTCGATGAAGCCGCCCAGCAGCACCCCCATCGCCACGACGTAGAAGACCGGGGCGAGGAACGCCGAGACGACCGAGCCGCGCCAGGTGCGCAGCGAGACGGTGAGCCAGTAGGGCGCCATCCGGCGGACTGCCTCGACGGTGGACAGGCGGCCGGCCTGCGCGGCGCGGGGGGTCGCGGCGGCCGGGGTGCGTGCGGTGCCTGCGGTGGCCATCAGTCGACCAGGGTCCGGCCGGTGAGGCGCAGGAAGACGTCCTCGAGGGTGCTGCGGCGCACCAGGGTCGCCACCGGGCGCAGCCCGCGGCCGTGGACGGCCTCGAGGACGGCGTCGCCGTCGGCGCTGTAGACCAGCAGCCGGTCGGGCAGCACCTCGACCCGGTCGCCGTACGCCGCGACCCCGGCGGCATGGGTCTCGTGCGGGTTGGTGTCGTCGTGGCCGTCGCCGAGGCCGAAGCGCAGCTCGGCCACCTCGCGCGAGGAGTGCTGTCGGATGAGGTCGGCCGGGGAGCCCTCGGCGGCCACGACCCCCTTGTCCATGACGACCAGGCGGTCGCACAGCTGCTCGGCCTCGTCCATGTAGTGGGTGGTGATGACCAGCGTGACGCCCTGCTGCTTGAGACGGAACAGCTGGTCCCACAGCACGTGACGGGCCTGCGGGTCCAGGCCGGTGGTCGGCTCGTCGAGCAGCAGCAGGTCGGGACGGTTGACCAGGCTGCGCGCGATCGTGAGACGGCGCTTCATGCCGCCGGACAGGTCGTCGACCTTGGCCCGGGCCTTCTCGGTGAGGTTGACCAGCTCGAGCAGCTCGTCGGCCCGGTCGCGGGCGTCGCTGCGGGAGATGCCGAAGTAGCGGGCGTAGATGACCAGGTTGTCGCGCACGTTGAGCTCGCTGTCGAGGGTGTCCTCCTGCGGGCACACCCCGAGGCGGGCGCGGATCGCGGGACCGTCGGTGGCCGGGTCGAGGCCCAGGATGCTCAGCTCACCACCGCTGACCGGCGAGACCGCGGCGATCATCCGCATCGTCGAGGACTTGCCGGCCCCGTTGGGGCCCAGGAACCCGAACGCCTCGCCGCGACGCACGTCGAGGTCGATGCCCTTCACCGCCTCGAAGGCCGACGCGCCCTCACCGAAGGTCTTGCGCAGCCCGCGCGCCTGGATCATCGACTCCGTCACCCGCGCGACCTTACGTCCACCCACCGACAGGTCCGACGGGGTTACGGTGCCGGGCGTGGTGACCACCGGGTCGGCCGTCGTGCTGGTCGAGGGCGAGAGCGACCGACGCGCCGTGCTCACCCTCGCCCCACGCCTGGGGGTCCCCGTCCCCGAGGTGGTCGTGATGCACGGGATCACCAACCTGCGCGCGCACCTCGCCGCCCGCCACGGCGCTGTGCTGCTGCTGCACGACGCCGCCGAGACCACCTGGGTGGGCCGGGTGCTCACCGACACCACGCGGCCCGACCTCCAGGTCGCCACGTTCGTGTGCGACGTCGACCTGGAGGACGAGCTCGTGCGGGCGGTCGGGGTGCGCGGCGTGCTCGCCGTCGTGGTCGAGCAGGGCGAGCGGGCGGCGTACGAGCGGATGGCGCAGCAGCCCGCGCAGCGCGACCGCACCGACGCCCAGCGGCTGCGCCGGTGGCTGGGTGCGCGCAGCGGCCACAAGACGACGTACGCCGGTCTGCTCGCCGGCGCCGTGCCGCTGGACCGCGTGCCGGTGCCGCTGCGGTCGCTGCTCGCAGCCGCGGATGCTCATGACCAGGCGGCGACCTGAGCGCGGGTGGGGTGCCAGGGCTCGACGCGCAGGTGCATGCCGGCCTCGGCGGGGGTGCGGTTGCCCTTGCGCTCGTTGCAGGAGCCGCAGGCGGCCACGGTGTTGAGCCAGGTCCAGCCGCCGCCGCGCGAGCGCGGGAGCAGATGGTCGATGGTCTCGGCGCGCCCGCCGCAGTAGGCACACCGGTGGCGCTCGCGCGCCAGGACGCCCTGGCGCGTGTAGCCGGCCGGGCGGTAGAGCCACTTCGTGGCGACGTAGCGGACCAGGCGCAGCGCCCGCGGCCACTGGTAGGGCCCGATCATGCGCTCGGGGTGGGCCTCGTGGACCACGGCGACCTCGCGCACGAGCATCTTGACGGCGTGCTTGAAGCTGACCCGGCCCAGCGGCTCGAAGGACGCGTTGAAGAGCAGCACCGTTCCCGTCAGTGTGGTCATGGGGGCCGCTCTCCTCTCCAGGTCGGATCCTACGTTCTCGGTGTGCGATTTCCCCGGGGTTGCAGGCATGTGGTCTCTGCATGAAGCCTCGGGGTCGACCCCGGAAACCGTAAGCAGTCAGGGCCCGGGCCGCACCCCCCTTTTCGCGCGCGGTCGCGCACGCCGCCCCGGGTGGGCCGCACGCTCCAGCCACCAGTCCAGGGCCGCGTGGTCGTCGTACGCCGTGCACATCGCCCGGGCGAGCGCGTCCAGCGCCGCGGGGCGGTCGGTCGGGCACGCGGACTGCGCGGCCTGCGCCAGACCCGCCCCGACGTCCCAGGCCGCGGTGTCGGCGGGCAGTGGGAGTGCGGCGACCTGGCGGGCGCTGAGCTTGATGGCGGTCGCGGTCAGCGCGGTGCCCGCGTAGCGCGCCGCGGCCAGGGCGGCCACGGGCGGCGCGAGCAGCACGGCCAGCACGTGCCAGAGCCGCTCGGGCGCCACGGCCACGGTGACCACCGGCACCGACGGCAGCCAGGCGCCCTCGACGTCGACGACCGCCTCGACCACCCGACCCTGCGGGGCGACCAGCACCTTGGGCACCAGCCGCGCCGCGGCCCACCCGTCAAGCGTGCCCTCGGCGCGCAGGGACGTGAGGTCGACGACCGGTGCCTCCCAGTCCTGCTTGGCGAAACGGGTCGGCGCCTCACCCCAGCGGCAGTGCGCGGGATCGACCAGACCGGCGGTCACCAACGGCGCCCCGGGTCCACCGTCGCGCACGTGGGGCACCAGGCCGTAGTACTGGTCGCGGAAGTCGGCGGTGCACGCCCCGAGGTCGCCGAGCAGGCCGTCGACGACCGGCGCGACCGCCGGGACGCCGAGCGCCGGTGCGTGCAACGCCCCCCACTCGTGGACCGGCAGCGCGACGTCGACGCCGTGCGAGGTCCGCACCCGTTCCTGCGCCGCCCCCACCCACACCACTGGCACGCACGTGAGCACCGAGGTCCCGGGGAAGACCGGCGTCGTCGAGGACCAGAGGTCGGTGACGGCGCCGGCCCGCGCGACGGCGGCCCGCACCGGTCCGGCGTCGCGGGCGGCCAGCAACGACAGGGGTTGCACCATCGCGACGTGGCCGCCGGGACGCACCAGCCCCAGCGCCCGCTGCAGGAAGACCGCGCTGGTGTCGGTGTAGGCCGCGGGCGCCCCGTCGGGCACGGGCGCGCGGGGTCGCAACCGGCCGCCGAACGGAGGGTTTCCCAGCACCACGTCGTACGGCGCGCCGGGGTGCTCCCCCAGCCCGTCACCCACCCGGACCGTGTGCTCCACCAGGGCCGGGTCGGTGCCCGGCGCCTCGATCCGCAGCAGCAGGCGGGCGATGGCGACCGCGACCGGGTCGAGGTCGACGCCGTGGACGCGCCCCACCGCCGCCGGCCCGAGACGGCGGACGACGGCCAGCAGGAAGTTGCCGGTGCCGCAGGCCGGGTCGAGCACCGTGTCGCCCTGCTCGAGGCGCACCCGGTCGAGGACCCAGTCGACCAGCGCCGGCGGCGTGTAGAACGACCCGCTCCCGACCCGGTCGGCCAGCAGCGACTGGTGGACGGCGCCGAGGTGGGCCGCGGCACCGGGAACGAGCCACGGCGCGAGCGCCGGGTCGTGGGTGGCCGCGCCGAGGCCGTGGGCCCCGGCGACCGCCTCGAGGACGGCATTCCACCCGGCAGCACGCACCGCCGCCCGCAGGTCCTCCACGGCACGACCCTAGAGCGACCCGTCGGCGACCGTGTTATAGTCACTTTGACTACAAATCAGGAGCCGCCCGATGAGCCCCGTACACGTCTCCCGCACCACCTCCCGCACCACCTCGCCCGGCCTGCTGACCGACCGCTACGAGCTGACCATGCTCACCTCGTTCGTCACCGACGGCACGGTCGACCACCCCGCGGTGTTCGAGGCCTTCGCGCGACGACTCCCCGAGGGCCGCCGCTACGGCGTCCTCGGCGGGCTGGGTCGGCTGCTGCCGCTGCTCGAGGGGTTCACCTTCGACCCGGCCGAGGTCGACTGGCTGCTCGAGCAGGGGGTCGTCAACGAGCCGACGGCGGCCTACCTGCGCGACTTCGCCTTCCGCGGCGACGTCGACGCCTACCGCGAGGGCGAGCTCTACTTCCCGGGCAGCCCGGTGCTCACGGTGAGCGGCACCCTCGGCGAGTGCGTCGTGCTCGAGACGCTGGTCCTCAGCGTGCTCAACCACGACAGCGCCATCGCCTCCGGCGCGGCCCGCATGGTCGTGGCCGCGGGCGGGCGCGACGGACGCCCGCTGGTCGAGATGGGCGGGCGGCGCACCCACGAGGAGGCGGCGGTGGCCGTCGGCCGGGCGGCCTATGTCGCCGGCTTCGCCTCCACCTCCAACCTCGCCGCGGGCCGGCTCCACGCCGTCCCCACCGTCGGCACGGCCGCGCACGCGTTCACGCTGGCCCACCGCAGCGAGGTCGACGCGTTCCGCAGCCAGGTCGCGGCGCAGGGCGTCGGCACCACGCTGCTGGTCGACACCTACGACACCGCCCAGGGCATCCGCAACGCCGTCGAGGTCGCCGGGCCCGGGCTCGGCGCCGTGCGCATCGACTCCGGCGACCTGGCCGACGAGTCCACCGCGGCCCGGGCGCTGCTCGACGAGCTCGGCGCCACCAGCACCCGGATCACCGTCACCAGCGACCTCGACGAGTACGTCATCGCCGCCCTCGCCGACGCCCCCATCGACGGCTACGGCGTCGGCACCCGGGTCGCGACCGGGTCGGGCCACCCGACGGCCCAGATGGTCTACAAGCTGGTCGCCGTGGGCGACGAGCCCGGCGGCGCGCTGCGCCCGGTCGCGAAGAAGTCGCAGGACAAGGTCTCGGTCGGCGGGCGCAAGACGGCCTACCGCACCCACGACGCCGACGGCACCGTGATCGCGGAGTGGTTCACCACCGACCCCGACGTCCTCCCCGGCGACGGCGACCGTCCCCTGCAGGTCGCCGCGATCCGAAGAGGCGACGTTGTCCACTCCCCCGCGCTCGACGAGGTGCGCGACCACTGCGCCGCCGCCCTCGCCAGCCTCCCGCCCGCGGCGCTCGCCATCACCGGCGGCGGCGCCCACCTGCGGGCTCAGCCCCGCACCGCACCCCAGCCCCGCCCGACCACCGCGACCACCGCGACCACCGCGACCACCGCGACCACCGAAGGAGCCACGGCATGACCCGCGCACTCATCGTCGTCGACGTCCAGAACGACTTCATCGAGGGCGGCTCGCTCGCCGTCACCGGCGGTCGCGACGTCGCGACCCGCATCAGCGAGCACCTCGCCGCCCACGCCGACGACTACGCCGCCGTCGTCGCCTCCCGCGACTGGCACGACGCCCACAGCACCAACGACGGCCACTTCGCGGCCCCGGGCACCGACCCCGACTACGTCCACACCTGGCCGGCGCACTGCGTCTCGACGACCGGCGGCTCCGACTACGCCCCCGAGCTCGTCACCGACCGCATCACCCACCACGTCCGCAAGGGCCGGGGGGTCGCGGCCTACAGCGCCTTCGAGGGCGTCACCGACGACGGCACGACCCTGCGCGAGGTGCTCGACGGCCTCGGCGTCACCGACCTCGACGTCACCGGCATCGCCACCGACCACTGCGTGCGCGCCACGGTGCTCGACGCGCGCCGCGCGGGTTTCGGCGTACGCCTCCTCAAGGGCCTGCACGCCGGCGTCGCGCCCGACTCGAGCGCCGCCGCTCTCGCCGAGATGACCGACGCCGGGGCCGCCGTATGAGCGAGCACCCGCCGTTCGCCGTCACCGTCGACCTCGCGGTCTTCACCATCCGCGACGGCGCCCTGGCCGTGCTCCTGGTCGAGCGCGGCACCGAGCCGTACGCCGGCTCGTGGGCCCTGCCCGGCGGCTTCGTCGGGCCGCACGAGGACGCCGAGACCGCCGCCTGGCGCGAGCTGCTGGAGGAGACCGGCGTGGAGCAGTTCGGGGTCAACGGGGGCCACCTCGAGCAGCTGCGCACCTACTCCGCTCCCGACCGCGACCCCCGGATGCGCGTCGTCTCGGTGGCCCACGTGGCGTTCGCGCCCGACCTGCCCGAGCCCGAGGCCGGCTCCGACGCGGCCGGTGCCCGGTGGTGGGCGGTCGACGACGTGCTGGGCGCCCCCGACGGCCCCGCCCTGGCCTTCGACCACGAGGAGATCCTCACCGACGCCCGCGAGCGGGTGCGCGCCAAGCTCGAGTACACGACCCTGGCCCTCGACTTCGTCACCGAGCCCTTCACCCTGCCCGAGCTGCGCCGCGTGTACGCCGCCGTCTGGGGCGTCGCCCCCGACCTCGGCAACTTCCGCCGCAAGGTCCTCGGCACCGCCGGGTTCGTCGTGTCCACCGATGCACAGGGTGCGCCGGGCGGCGCGACCGGCGCCGGCGCCACGGGTGGGGTCGCCGGGCGCCCCGCGCTGCTCTACCGCCGCGGCGCGGCCACGGTCATCACGCCGCCCATGCTGCGCACCGCCGGCGACTGACGTCGTCGTCAGGCCGACCACGCACCTGACGTCGACGTCGACGCACACCGCGTCGACTTCCGGCCACCCCCGCGGACCGGCATGACCCACCCCGCGTCGACTTCCCACCACCCCCGCGGACCGGCATGACCCACCCCGCGTCGACTTCCCACCACCCCCGCGGACCGACATGACCCACCCCGCGTCGACTTCCCACCACCCCCGCGGACCGACATGACCCACCCCGCGTCGACTTCCCACCACCCCCGCGGACCAAGGTGACCCACCCCGGGTCAGAACGCGAGACGGACCCCACCCGAACTCGACGCACCCCGGGTCAGAACGCCACACCGACCCCACCCGAACACGACGCACCCCGGGTCAGAACGCCACACCGACCCCACCCGAACACGACGCACCCCGGGTCAGAACGCCACACCGACCCACCCGAACTCGACGCACCCCGGGTCAGTCCTCCGCGACGCCCCCCTCCGGGCGAAGGGGACTGTCGGTGGTGTCCGTCAGACTGGCGAGGTGCCTGCCGATCCCCTCGCCGCGTTCAGCGAGCCCACACGCACGTGGTTCGAGGCGGCGTTCGCCGAGCCCACCCCGGCGCAGGCCGGGGCGTGGGCGGCCATCGGGGCCGGTCGGCACGCGCTGGTGGTCGCGCCCACCGGGTCGGGCAAGACCCTGAGCGCGTTCCTGTGGTCGATCGACCGGTTGCTGACCTCGCCGCCGCCGAAGGACAAGAAGCAGCGCACGCGCGTGCTCTACATCAGTCCGCTCAAGGCGCTCGGCGTCGACGTCGAGCGCAACCTGCGTGCCCCCCTGACCGGCATCCGTCACACCGCCGACCGGCTGGGCACCACGCTGCCCGAGGTCACGGTCGGGGTCCGCTCGGGTGACACGGCGGCCGCCGACCGCCGCAAGCTGCAGACGTCGCCGCCCGACATCCTCATCACGACGCCGGAGTCGCTGTTCCTGATGCTCACCAGCCAGGCGCGCGAGTCGCTGCGCGGGCTGGAGACGGTGATCATCGACGAGGTCCACGCGGTCGCCGGCTCCAAGCGCGGTGCTCACCTGGCGCTGAGCCTCGAGCGCCTCGACGCCCTCCTGGAGCGCCCGGTGCAGCGCATCGGCCTGTCCGCGACGGTCCGTCCGCTCGAGGAGGTCGCCCGCTTCCTCGGTGGCAGCGCCCCCGTCGACATCGTCGCTCCCCCGGCCGCCAAGAGCTGGGACCTCAAGGTCGTCGTCCCCGTGGAGGACATGACCCAGCCGGGTGGCGCCGACGCCGTCGACGACGACGACGACGACGAGCGCGACGGCCGCAACAACAGCATCTGGCCCCACGTCGAGGAGAGCGTGGTCGACCTCATCGAGCAGCACACCTCGACGATCGTCTTCGCCAACTCCCGCCGGCTCGCGGAGCGCTTGACCGCCCGGCTCAACGAGATCGCCACCACCCGGGCCGGTCTGGCCCTGCCCGAGGGCGACGGGGCGCCCGCCGAGGTGATGGCGCAGAGCGGCGCTTCCCTGGGCTCGGAGACCGTCATCGCCAAGGCCCACCACGGCTCGGTGAGCAAGGAGCAGCGGGCGCTGATCGAGGACGACCTCAAGCGCGGCCGGCTGCCCGCGGTGGTCGCCACCAGCAGCCTCGAGCTCGGCATCGACATGGGCGCGGTCGACCTCGTGGTCCAGATCGAGTCGCCACCGTCGGTGGCCAGCGCGCTGCAGCGCGTCGGCCGCGCGGGTCACCAGGTCGGCGAGACCTCCCGCGGCGTCCTCTACCCCAAGCACCGTGGCGACCTGGCCCAGACCGCGGTCGCCGTGCGCCGCATGCGCACCGGGGGCATCGAGGCGCTGCGCATCCCCGCCAACCCGCTCGACGTGCTCGCCCAGCAGGTCGTCGCCGCGACCGCGCTCGAGCCGATCGACGTCGACGAGCTCTATGCGCTGTGCCGCCGCAGCGCGCCGTTCACCCAGCTGCCCCGCTCGGCCTACGACGCCACCCTCGACCTGCTCGCCGGGCGCTACCCCAGCGACGAGTTCGCCGAGCTGCGCCCGCGCATCGTCTGGGACCGCGTCACCGGCCAGCTCACCGGGCGCCCGGGCGCCCAGCGCCTGGCGGTCACCAGCGGCGGCACCATCCCCGACCGGGGGCTCTTCGGGGTATTCCTCGTCGGCGGCGAGGGTCCCGGCAAGCGGGTCGGCGAGCTCGACGAGGAGATGGTCTACGAGTCGCGGGTCGGCGACATCTTCGCGCTCGGCGCGACGAGCTGGCGCATCGAGGACATCACCCACGACCGGGTGCTGGTCACCCCGGCCCCCGGCATCCCCGGGCGGCTGCCGTTCTGGAAGGGCGACACCCTCGGCCGGCCGGCCGAGCTCGGCGCGGCCATCGGCGCCTACACCCGCGAGCTCGGCGCGCTCCCCCGGGCCCAGGCCGAGGCCCAGGCCGTCGGCGACGGCCTCGACGCGTGGGCCGCCGGCAACCTGGTCAGCTACCTCCACGAGCAGGTCGAGGCCACCCGGGTCCTCCCGAGCGACACCACCCTGCTGGTCGAGCGCTTCCGCGACGAGCTCGGCGACTGGCGGCTCGTGGTCCACTCCCCCTACGGCGTGCCCGTCCACGCCCCGTGGGCGCTGGCGATCAACGCCCGGCTGCGCGAGCGCTACGGCGTCGACGGGCAGGCGATGGCCTCCGACGACGGCATCGTCATCCGCATCCCCGACACCGACGCCGAGCCGCCCACCGGCGACCTCATCGTCTTCGACGCCGACGAGATCGACGCCGTGGTCACCCAGGAGGTCGGGGGCTCGGCACTGTTCGCCGCCCGCTTCCGTGAGTGCGCGGCCCGCGCGCTGCTCCTGCCGCGCCGCGACCCCGGTCGCCGTTCCCCGCTGTGGCAGCAGCGCCAGCGCGCCGCCGCCCTGCTCGAGGTCGCCTCCAAGTACCCCTCGTTCCCGATCGTGCTCGAGGCCGTGCGCGAGTGCCTGCAGGACGTCTACGACCTGCCGGCGCTGGTCGCGCTGATGCGGGCGGTCGACCGCCGCGAGGTCCAGGTCACCGACGTCGCCACCCAGAGCCCGTCGCCCTACGCCCGCAGCCTGCTGTTCGGCTACGTCGCCCAGTTCGTCTACGAGGGCGACTCCCCCATCGCCGAGCGCCGGGCCGCGGCCCTCTCGCTCGACCAGGGGCTGCTGGCCGAGCTGCTCGGACGCGCCGAGCTGCGCGAGCTGCTCGACCCCGAGGTGCTCACCGAGGTCGAGGCCGAGCTGCAGCGCCTCGCCCCCGACCGCCGGGCGCGCGACGCCGAGGGCGTGGTCGACCTGCTGCGCATGCTCGGCCCGCAGTCGCTCGACGAGGTGCGCGCGCGCAGCGTCGACGGCGCCGACGTCGACCACTGGCTCGAGGCGCTCGCCTCCTCCCGCCGGGTCGTCGAGGTGCGGCTCGCGGGAGTGCCGTCGTGGGCCGTCGTCGAGGACGTCGCCCGGCTGCGTGACGCCCTCGGCGTCCCCGTCCCGCCCGGCACCCCCGACGTCTTCGCCGAGCCGGTCGACGACCCCCTGGCCGACCTGGTCGCCCGCTACGCCCGCACCCACGGGCCCTTCACCACCGACGACGTCGCCGACCGGCTGGGCCTCGGGGCCGCGGTGGCCCGCCACACGCTGCAGCGCCTGGCCGCGCAGGGCCGTGTGCTCGACGGCGAGTTCCGCCCCGCCGGCTCCGGCTCCGAGTGGTGCGACGCCGAGGTGCTGCGACGACTGCGGCGTCGCTCGCTGGCCCGGCTGCGCCAGGAGGTCGAGCCGGTCGAGCCGGCCGCGCTGGGCCGCTTCCTCGCCGCGTGGCAGCACGTATCAGGCCGCGGGCTGCGCGGCGTCGACGGCGTGCTGAGCGCGATCGACCAGCTCGCGGGCGCGCCGGTCCCGGCCTCGGCCCTCGAGCCGCTCGTCCTCGCCGCGCGGGTGCGCGACTACGAGCCCTCCTACCTCGACGAGCTCACGACCTCCGGCGAGGTGGTGTGGGCCGGCCACGGCGCCCTGCCCGGCAACGACGGCTGGGTCTCCCTCCACCTCGCCGACCAGGCCCACCTGACGCTGCCTCCCCCCGCAGCGTTCGAAGCGGGCGAGCTGCAGGAGGCCGTGCTCGCCTCCCTCGACGGCGGCGGCGCGTGGTTCTTCCACCAGCTCGCGCAACAGGTCCGCACCCGCCTCGACAAGGCGTCGCTCACCGACGCGGCGGTCAGCGCGGCCCTGTGGGAGCTCGTCTGGGCCGGGCGCGTCGGCAACGACACCCTCGTCCCGCTCCGGGCCCTCATCGGCGGTGGCCGCACCACCCACCGCACCCGCCGCCCGCCCCCGCGGCCCGGCCGCGTCGCCCGCACCGGCCCGCCCGAGACCGCCGGTCGCTGGTCGGTGCTGCCCGAGGTCGACGCCGACCCGACCCGCCGGGCCAAGGCGACCGCCGAACGACTCCTCGAGCGCCACGGCGTCGTCATTCGCGGCGCCGTCGTGAGCGAACGCGTGCCCGGCGGGTTCGCGGCGGTCTACAAGGTGCTCTCGGCCTTCGAGGACTCCGGGCGCTGCCGACGTGGCTACTTCGTCGACGGCCTCGGCGCCGCCCAGTTCGGCACCGCCGGCGCCATCGACCGGCTGCGCACCTTCAGCGACGTGCCCACCGACGTCAAGGCCACCGCGACCGCGCTGGCCGCCACCGACCCCGCCAACCCCTACGGTGCCGCCCTGCCCTGGCCCGACTCCGGGGGCGGGCACCGTCCCGGTCGCAAGGCCGGCGCGATCGTCGTCCTCGTCGACGGCCGACTGCTCCTCTACGTCGAGCGCGGCGGCCGCACCCTGCTCACCTGGTCCGACGACGTCGACGACCTCACGCCCGCAGCCGCCGCGCTGGCCGAGACCGTGCGCCGAGGAGCTCTGGGCCGGCTCACCGTCGAGAAGGCCGACGGTGCCGCGATCCTCGGGGGCGGCTCGACCCCGCTGCGCGAGGCCCTCGACGCCGCCGGGTTCGTCACGACGCCGCAGGGGCTGAGGCTGCGCAGTGCCCGAGGGTGACACCGTCTACCGCGCCGCGCGGCTCCTCGACCGCCACCTGAGCGGCCGCGACCTGGTCGCCACCGACCTCCGGGTCCCGCAGCACGCCACGGTCGACCTGGCCGGCGGCCGGGTCGTCGAGACGGTCAGCCGGGGCAAGCACCTGCTGACCCGGATCACCCACGGCCCCGACGCCTGGACGCTGCACACCCACCTCAAGATGGAGGGCGCCTGGCGGGTGCTGGGGCTCCGCGACCGCTGGCCGCGCCCGGCCCACCAGGCCCGGGTCGTGCTCACCGTCGCCGACGAGCAGGCCGTGGGGTTCTCCCTCGGCATCGTCGAGCTGCTGCCCACCGCCGACGAGCAGTCCGTCGTCGGCCACCTGGGCCCCGACCTGCTCGGGCCCGACTGGGACGAGGAGGAGGCCCTGCGCCGGCTGACCGCCGACCCCGACCGCGAGGTCGTCGAGGCCTTGCTCGACCAGCGCAACCTCGCCGGCATCGGCAACATGTACGCCGCCGAGCTCTGCTTCGTCGCAGGTCTCCACCCGCTCAGCCCGGTCGCCGCCGCGACCGACCTGCGTCGTGTCGTACGCCGGGCGCGGCAGATGCTCGACGTCAACAAGGAGCGCGCCGTGCAGTCCACCACCGGCAACCTGCGCGAGCGGGAGCGGATGTGGGTCTACCGCCGCGACCGGTCGGCATGCCGCCGGTGCGGCACGCCGGTCCGGGTCGCGATGCGCGGGCCGGCCGAGCGTGAGCGGGCGACCTACTGGTGCCCGCGCTGCCAGCCCGGACCCGCGACGTCGGTGGCGGCCGCTACGACGGCGGGATGACGAACGACCCGACCCCGTCGATGACGACCGGCTTGCGGTCCAGGGTGCGCAGCGTCAGGGTGCCCGACCGTGGAGCAGCGAACGAGCCGGACGCGTAGAGGACCTTCAGCTGCGGTCGCCGGGCCGACAGGTCGACGACCTTGAGCCGCTTGCCGTTGAGCTCGATCGCGACCCGGCCCAGTCCCTTGCCCCGGGCGAACAGCACCGCGATGCGCGAGGCCCGGCTGACCCGGTAGCTGAGCGTGCGGCCCTTCTCGCGGGTCGAGAAGTACGTCGCCCGGTAGAACCGCTGGTCCTTGACGTTCTTCCAGCCCGGGCTGCGCTTGACGGGCAGCCGCTCGTTGGCCAGGACCGCGAACTCGCGCCGGGCCGGGGTCGGGTCGACGAGGCCGTCGGCGCTGGTGGCGGCGACCTTGAAGACGTGCGTGCCGGGCTTGAGCCCGCGCAGCCGCGCCGAGCCGTTGCCACACGGCACGCTCGCGCCGTCGAGGGTGCACGCGAACGTGGACCCGGCCAGCGAGGAGGCGAAGCCGTAGGAGGCGCGGTAGCTCGCCACGAACCCACGCTTGGCGACCCCGGAGGTGATCGTGGTCTGGGGCGGCACGAGGTCGACGCCGCCCTGGATGACGAAGTCGGCGTCGTTGGTGTCGTAGAAGTAGTTGTCGATCGCCTCGATCTTGATCCGGGCCTTGGTGGTGTTGAACTTCGGCAGCGTGACGTCCTCGGTGCCGTCGTTGGGCGTCGAAGCCGCCACCACGTAGGGGAAGGTGGTGCCGCCGTCGATCGACACGCTGATCCTCACCAGCGGCGCGAAGGCCGCGGCGTCGGTGCCGGCGACGTCCCAGGTCACCGTCTCGGTCCCGCTGGCCGTCGCCGGTGTGCCGGCGGTGGCGCGCGAGGTGACGGCGAACGGACCCACCGTCGGGTCGGGGGTCAGTACGACGTCGTCGTACCCGGTGCCGCCGCCGGTGACGGCACCGTCGCGGACGGTGAGGCGGAAGTTGAGCTCGCCGGCCAGCAGGCTGGTGGCGTAGGCCGCGTCGGGCAGGAACTCCGAGTAGCAGTCCAGCGTCGCGCCGGTCATGGCCGCCGACGGGTCGGCCGGGAGCGGGCAGGGGCCCTCGGCGTTGGTGTTGTCGGCCAGCACCTGGGCGAGGTCGGGGAAGGACCGGCTCGGATTTCCGTCGACGAGGTTCTCGCCCGGCGAGTTGTAGAGCAGGGTGTCGTCGGCGCTGACGTCGGCGTAGGTCCCGAACACCCGGAACAAGGGGCCGGCCAGCTTGACGGGCTGCGACAGGTTGGTGCCGGGCCCGGTGCCGAGCACGGGGTCGCCGGGCAGGCCCGGGTCGTTCTGCTCCCACAGGTAGGTCAGTCCGGCCTGCTGGGCGCTCTCGGCGTCGGTCGCCGAGCCGGTGAGCACGAACGGGGTCTGGATCGGGATGGACTTGTCGGCGCCGGCGGCGACGACCGGGCGGTGGTCGGTCGTGGTGGTCGCGGTGCCCTGGTTGGTGATCGGGCCACCGTTGAGCGTCACGCCGACGAAGCCGGTCGCGCCGTTGAACCCGCTGAGCGTGAGACGCTCGGCGTCGGCCTGGTCGGGCCAGTCGGCGGTGAAGCCGTTGGTGTCGAGGGTCATGGCGCCGTCGTACGCCGTCACCTGGACGGCCTTGCCGGTCAGCAACAGCAACGCCGCCTCGAGCCCGGCGACGGTGTAGTTGGTGCCGTTGGTGATGGTGATCGGGGCCTTGCCCGGGTAGCCGAGCTGGAAGGAGTCGGTGCCGCCAAAGCCGGACAGGTTGACGACCTGCTGCTCGGCCAGCGTCGTCGGCTTCGCCGTCGTGACAGCGGTGAACTCGTCGATCGTGCGCTGGGAGAAGTAGGGGTCGGTGTGCGGCTGCAGGTCGTCGTTGGTGCAGATGCCGGCGTAGGCCATCACGCTGGTGCCCGAGCCCGGCTCGACGGAGGTCTCGGCGTTGCGGTTGGGTGCCATGCAGGAGCCGTTGTTGCCGTCGAACGTGTGGTTGCCACCCATCTGGTGGCCGACCTCGTGGGCGAAGAAGTCGATCGCGTAGAAGTCGCCGCGCGGCTCGTCGAGGGCGGTGCAGCCGCCGGCCTTGAGCTCGCCGCCGACGACGCCCAGGTAGGCCACGCCACCCCCGCCCTCGCCGGAGCCGAGGTGACCGATGTCGAAGCCGTCGGCACCGATGATCTGGCCGGCGACGAAGTTGTTGCGGTCGATGCCGTCGCCGCCGCAGGAGGCGATGTCGGCGGCGGCGAAGCAGGCGTTGGCGCCGCACGGACCGTTGGCGCCCGTGGCCTTGGCCGCGGTGTCGAGGTTGAGCTTGTCGGTGCCGTCGACGAGCACGAACTTGATGGCCATGTCGTCCATGTAGATCGCGTTGGCACGGTTGATGACCCGCACCTTCTCGGCCAGCACGTTGGCGGTACCGAAGTCGGCGGCGTACGACGGTGTGGTCACGAACGCCATGCGGTAGGTGCGCTGCACGACGACCTCGCCCGCGCGGCGGGCGGCGTCGACCCGGGCGGCGCGCCCGGCGAGGCTGGCCCGTGCGGGCGTGGTGATCTCGCGCTCGGGGAAGGCCTGCAGCGACCGCGGGACGGCGGAGCGCAGGTAGCTGAGGTGCGTGGTGACGCCGCGGCCGTAGTAGGCCGGGTCGACGTACCAGGTGCGGTTGCCCTTGATGTTGCGCACCGAGGCGCTCAGCCCCAGCGGGGTCACGGCCAGGCGGATCGTGTCGCTCGGGTCGGTCACTCCGGTGCCGGCGTAGGTCCGCAGCTCGGGGTGGGCGGCCTGCAGCCCGGGCTCCATGACGGAGTCCTCGACCATCGCGAAGACGACCTCGGTGCCGTCGGGGGCCGGCAGCGACACCCGCACCGGCGCGGCGCCCCGGGCGGCGGCCTGCGCGCTCGGCGCACCGGCGAGCGCCGAGCGCACGACGGCGTCGTCGATGCGGGAGGCGAAGAAGCTGCGTGCCGGCACGTTCACGCGGCGCGACCGGTCGAGCCGGAACCCGGTCAGCGGCGTCGCGAGGGCGGCCACCGCGTCGTCGACCCCGCGGGCCACGCTCGGCGCGGCGGCGGGCAGCGACGCGGCGACCGAGGTCGCCCGGGTCGAGCGGCCGGACGCGGCGTCCGCGCTGGAGGCGATCGCTGGCAGGCCCGCGGCGAGCAGGCCGGCCAGGGCCACGGGAACGGTGCGGCGAAGGAGAGCAGGAAGCACAGGGATCCACCTCGGGGAGGGTGCAGACTCGGAGACCGCCTGCAGGGCGCGGTCGAGTGTCAAACGAGCCCGGGGCGCGGTCGTTACGCGGTGGATCAGGCGGCGGGTGCCACTACGCGGTCAGGACGCGGGTGCGCGTTGATCGGGGTGGCCAGCGCGAGCGCGGCCTCCTCGAGGGCCACGGCGTCGGAGACCTCGCGCAGCACCTCCGACAACGGCGCCTCGAGCGCCCCGCACAGCGAGGCCAGCAGCTCGGAGGACGCCTCCTTCTGGCCGCGCTCGATCTCGGAGATGTAGCCCAGGCTGACCCGGGCCTGCGCGGAGACCTCGCGCAGGGTCAGACCCCGCTGGACCCGGCGCTCGCGGAGGACGTCGCCGAGAAGCCGGCGGAACAGCACCATCTGGTGGCCTCCCTGAGCTGGACGAGGACCCTGCGGTCCCGGACGTGGGGGCAACGGTACCGGAGAGCCGTTTCTTCCGGGGGGTGAAGTCAGCCGGTCGGCCCGGGCGCGTCGGCCAGGACGGCCAGCAGGGCCCCCAGGGCCTCGGCGCAGGTGCGCGACACGACCTGCTCGCGACTGCCGGGCAGCTCGAGCGCGAGCGTCGGACCACCGTCTGGCCCCGCCACCGCGACGAAGACCGTGCCGACCCGCTTGCCCTCCTGCTCGGTCGGCCCGGCGACCCCGGTGGTCGCCACGCCGTACGTCGCCCCCGTGAGCGCGCGGACGCCGCGGGCCATGGCGGCCGCGCACTGCGCCGAGACGACCCCGACGGAGGCCACCACCTCCTCGGGGACGCCGAGGACCGCGACCTTGACCTCGGTCGCGTAGGCCACGACTCCCCCGCGGAACACATCGGAGGCGCCGGGGACGGCGGTGAGGGAGGCGGCGAGGCGGCCGCCGGTCAGCGACTCGGCGGTGGCGAGCGTGGCCGAGAGCCGGCGCAGCTGCGCGAGGACCTCGCCGGCGGCGACGCCCGACCCGGCGCGACGTGAGGAGGCGACCATCGATCGATGCTCGCAGAACGACGACGGGAGACCGACACGAGGTCGGTCTCCCGTCGTCGAGAGTGGTGCGTCAGCACCCGGTCACGGCGTCACCGCCCGGCACCGTCCGGCACCGTCAGCGACGCACGACCCGAATGGTGTGGGTCGTCGTGCGGCTCTGCGTGGTGGCGTTGCCGCCGTACTTGACGAAGACCGTCTTGACGCCCGGCGTGGCGAAGCGCGGCAGCCGCACCGAGATCCGGCCGTCCTCCAGCTTGCGGACGAAGGTCTTGCCCGCCACCCGCACCTGCACGTAGCCGGTGGCCGGTGCGCCGGCGCTGCGCACGACGACCGACAGCGTGGCCCGGGTGCGGCCCGCGATCACCGTGGCCGGCGTGTGCCGGACCGTGAGCGTGGGCACGACCGGCTCCGGCGCCGGCGGCGTGGTGCCCCCGTCGACGACGGGAACCGTCACGGTGGTGCCGCTCGGCTGGGCGACGAAGGTGACGACCCCTCCGGCAGCACCGGCGGGCACCGCGATCGTGACCGCCGCGGTGCCGTCGGTGACCGCGAAGTCGCCGAGCGGCGTCTCGGTGCCGCCCTGGGTGAGCGTGGCCGTCACCGAGGTGTTGGCGGGGCTGCCCAGCGACGTGAGGTCGAGGGTCGTGCCCGTGATCGGGGTGAGGGGCCCACCCGCGGGACGGCCCAGCGTGAACGTCGAGGTCTTGCCCGCGACCAGGCTGTCGCCGAGGCCGTCGACGAAGACCTGCTGCCGCGCGAAGTCGGGCGACAGGGGTGCGTTGTCGGCCAGGTAGTCGCGCCACAGCTGGGCATCGAGCAGCCCGGTGTCGACGTAGGACGCCTCGGTGAAGGCCCGGAAGTTGTCGCCACCCTGGGCGAGGAACGACAGGGTCGAGACCGTGTAGGTCGCGGCCGGGTCGAGGGGCTCGCCGTCGATGCGCACCGAGACGATCCGCGAACCGGCGGGCTGCGACGGGTCGGCGACGACCGCGACGTTGTCGGACATGCCGAGCTGGGCGTAGGGACGCGAGGGGATGTTGCCCTCGGCGTCGGTCTGCCACTGCTGCTCGAGGACCGCCTTCAGCTGGGCCCCGGTCAGGTCGACGATCGCCACCGTGTTGTTGAACGGCAGCACCGCGTTGGCCTCGGCGTAGGTCACCGTGCCGTCGGTGTTGTTGGGTCCGCCGGTGCTGGTGTTGCCGGCGAAGAGCAGCTCGGCGCGCAGGCCGCCGGAGTTGGTCAGACCCAGGTCGGGCTCGGCGAAGTCGGACACGCCGTCGCGCAGGGCGTTGGCCACCAGGCCACCGAGCGTCGACTCGGCCGCACGGTCGTCACGTGAGCCGCCGGTGTAGCCGTCGGCACCGTAGGAGCCGCCCGAGAACGCGGTCGTGATGTCATCGGTGACCTGCCCGATGGGCTGGTTGCCGACGGCCGCCGCGTTGGCGAGCGCCGCGTCGGTGATCGTCTTGACCTGCTGCACCCGGGGCAGGCCCAGGTCGGCGGTGGCGGCCCGGGCGACGTTGCGCTCGGTGTAGGACACGACGGTCCCGGTGGCGGGGTCGACGGTCAGCTTGATCTGACCGACGTTCTCGCCGTAGGAACCGGTCTGCAGGATCGGTCGGGTGCGACCGGGCTGACCGGGGACCGGACCGTCCCAGGCGTACTGCTTGTGCGTGTGCCCGGTGAAGATGGCGTCGACCTCGGCGGAGGTGTCGTTGACGATCGAGGCGAACGCGCCACCCTGGGCGACCTCGTCCTCGAGGGTGGCACCGTCGGGGATCCCCGCGCCGGCACCCTCGTGGAACTCCGCGACGATGACGTCGGCCTCGCCGTTGGCGTCGTCACCGTCGCTGAGCTGGGCGGCGACCCGGTTGACGGCCTCGACGGGGTCACCGAACGAGAGGTCCGCGATTCCACCGGGGCTGACCAGGGTCGGGGTCTCCTGGGTGACCGCACCGATGACGCCCACGGTCACGCCGTCGACCACGAAGGTGTCGTACTGGTCGAGCGCCGGGGTGGTGGTGCCCTTCTGGTAGACGTTGGCCGCCAGGTAGTCCCAGTCGGCGGAGTCGCTGACCCGGCCCGTCAGGTCGGCGAAGCCCCGGTCGAGCTCGTGGTTGCCCAGGGCCGAGGCCCGCAGCTGCAACGCGTTGAGGACGTCGATCGTGGGCTCGTCCTGGTCGATCGAGGAGGCGAACAGCGAGGCGCCGATGTTGTCGCCGGCGGACAGGAACAGGGTCTTGTCCTCGCCGCCCTCGGCCCGCAGCTGCTCCACCGTGGTGGCGAACTTCGTCGTGTTGGCGTCGATGCGCCCGTGGAAGTCGTTGATGTTGAGCAGGTTGATCTCGGTCTGCGTGCCGTCGGGAGCGGTGAAGCCCACGATCTCCGGGTTGTGGTCGGAGGCCGCGAACGGGTCGGAGGCGTCGAAGAACTGGGTGACGTTGTAGTTGCGACGGCTGTACTGGTAGGCGATCGGCTCGTCGGCGTTGATCTCCCAGACGTCGGCACCCGTCACGAGCGCCTTGGCCGCGTCGTTGGCGAAGACGTGGTCGAGGGAACCCGAGTAGCCGCTGAAGCTGTAGGAGTAGTCGTCGGCGTCGTCGGACTCGACCAGCGAGTAGCCGGCGGCCTCCAGCGTGGTGACCGGGGCCTCCTGCGAGTAGGCGTTGAAGTCACCGGTCAGGAAGACGGCCTCGGTGCCGCGGTCGGCGGCGAACTGCTGGGCGAAGCTCGTCAGGGCCTGGGCCTGGCGCACGCGGTCGCCGTTGAACGCGCCCTGCGGACCGTTGGCGTTGTCGCCGGTCGCCGCCGGGGTGCTGTCGCCCTTGGACTTGAAGTGGTTGACCACCACCGAGAACGCGGCGTCGGCACCGGCACCCACGGGCTTGAAGGCCTGGGCGAGCGGCTGGCGCGCGTTGGTGAACGCGGTCGACCCGACCAGGACACGGGAGGCACCGACAGGGTTGACGGCAGCCGGGTCATAGATGAAGGCGGTGCGGATGACGTCCTGCGACGCCACCGGCGGCAGGTCGGCGGCGGCCGGCGACGGGACGAAGGCCCACCGGCGGGTGCCGGCAGCGTCGTTGAGCGCGGTGACGAGCTTCTTCAGCGCCGCGTCACGGTCGGTCTCGCCGAGCATCTTGATGGAGTTCTCGATCTCCTCGAGGGAGACGATGTCGGCGTCCATGGTGTTGATCGCGTTGACGATCTTGGCCTGCTGACGACGGAGGTCACCGAGCTCGGCCGCACCACGCGGGCCGTTGGGGGTGCAGGTGTTGACCGTCACCGGGTCGGCCTGGCGGTCGGTGTAGTAGGTGCACGACCCTCCGCGGCTCTCGAAGACGTGGCCCGTGGTCGGGAAGTAGTTGAGCACGTTGAAGGTGCCGAGCCGCAGGTCGCCGCCGACGGCTGCGGGCGCCAGGTTGGCGGCCCGGGTGTCCTCGAAGGTCGCCACGTCGGCACCGTCGTCGGTCACCTGCTGCTGGGGCTGGAACTTCCAGGTGTTGTTGCGGTAGTCGAGGATGACCGGCGCCACGAGCGTGGCGGCGGAGTCGACGCGCACCGAGCGCGTGGGGGTCAGCCACGGCAGGGGGATGTCCTGGTTGGCACCGCCGCCGAAGGGCAGGAAGTTGATGCTGGCGCCGTCGTCGAGGGTGACCGCGCGCGCCGCGTTGTCGGCGACGACCGCGTCGTACTCGGGGGTGCCGACGCTCGCCACGTCGGTGGGCTGCAGCAGCGGCTTGTCACCGGTGGCCAGGCCGATCTCGCCGTACTGGTTGGTGCTGTAGACGTTGGTCACCGTGAAGGCGTCGGTCGGGGCGAGCAGCTCGCCCTCGTGGGCCTCGCGCGCGTCGGTCGTCGTCGGGTAGGCGGCCACGAGCGGTGTCACGGGGGCCAGCGCGGAGCCCAGCTCCTCGATGCCGCTGCCGGCTGCGGTGACCTGCGTCTGACCAGCGAACTCCGAGACGGTGCCGGTCACCTGGACCGAGTCGCCCAGCGCGAGGCCCTGGGCGTTGTCGAAGTCGCTGCCGCCGTAGACGAAGACGGCGTCGGAGGCGCCCGTCGTGGCGTCGGTGGGCCCGCCGGTGCCGCCGGTCTGGAGGTAGAACCCGTTGAAGGTGCCGGGGTAGAGCGCGGTGACCACACCGGTGGTCACCACCTCGGTGCCGGCGAGGGGGGACGTCGCGCCGGTGCCCTGGACCTCGGCGATCGTGGCCGCGGTGGGGCCGGTCGGCTCCGGGTCGGGGGCCAGGCCCGACGCGGTCGGCGACGGCGCGGCGGTGGTGAAGTCGGCTGCGTTGGAGTCGGTGTCGCCACCAGTGGCGGTGCGGTTGAGCGAGAGCGTCGCGCTGGCCGCGGCGCCGGCGGGGGCGCCCTCGTAGGACGTGGCGCCGAGGGTGCCGAAGGCGTCGATGACGCCGGAGGCCGCCGCCAGGTCACCGGTGCCGTAGGTCGTGCCGGTGCCCAGGATGACCTGGCCCCCGGCCGCCGCCATGCCGATCGCGGGCGAGGCCGTCTGGTCGGGGGTGGGCAGCGCGGCGCCCGTGGCGCCGGCGGCGCTCATCTGCACCAGGAAGTGCCCGCTCGCCGCGACCGTGCCCGTGAGGGTGACGGTGCCGCCGACGGACCCGCTCGCGGAGCGGTACTGCAGCGTCTTGCCGGTCAGGGCGATGGCGGCCGCGGTCGGGTTGTAGAGCTCGACGAAGTCGGCGTTGTAGACGGCGCCGCTGTTGCCACCCGCGCCGTACACCTCCTTGACGACGAGCCCGGTGCCGGCCGGGTTGGCCTGGGCGGGCGGGGTGGTGAGGCCGAGGGCCAGCGGTGTGGCGACCAGACCGGCGACGAGCGTGCCGATCAGGCCGGGGCGCGGCGAGACGTGCGTGAACACAGGGATAGGGATCCTTCGAGGGGACGACAAAGGGAGAGACGACGAACCGAGGTGAACCGAGAAGCCGAGAACGCAGGACAGGACAGGGGTCATGGGGACCACCTGTCCGGGGAAGACCTGAACCATATGCCCCGGGACCGACAAGCTGTCTACCGCTGAGCGGTAACAACGAGAAAACGTCCGGTGGGGACCGCCTACGCGGAGGGAACCGCCGCGTGCCGCTGGCGCCAGTAGTCGCGGAAGAACTCGTAGCCCGACCACATCGTCATCGCGACGGCTCCGGCGAGCAGCGTCTGCGAGAGGTAGAAGAGCACCTCGCCGGGGACGTCGAGCCACCCGGTGAGCTGGCGACCGGGCAGGGTCAGACCGCCGAGGGCGAAGACCTGGAGCATCGTCTTGATCTTGCCGCTGCGCGCGGCGGCGATGACGACGTCCTTGGCCACCGACAGGCGCAGGAGCGTGACCGCCCACTCGCGCAGCAGCACCACGATGGTCACCCACCACCAGACGTCGCCGACGATCGACAGGGCGATGAACGCCATGCCGGTCATCGCCTTGTCGGCGATGGGGTCGGCGATCTTGCCGAAGTCGGTCACGAGGCCACGCGAGCGGGCCAGGTCGCCGTCGATCTTGTCGGTGATCATCGCGACCGCGAAGACGAGGTAGGCCAGGCAGCGCCACAGGATCGAGTCGGGGTCGTGGCCCAGCAGGAACCAGCCGTAGACCGGCACGAGGACGATGCGCAGCACGGTCAGCGCGTTGGCGATGTTCCAGTTGCTGACGACCCGGTCCTGCTGCTGAGGGGAGTCGGTCATCGCGGGGCTCCGGTCGCGCGGGCGACGAGGTCGACCCCGTCGGTGGCGACGACGACGGCCGGGACGAGGTCGCCGACGGCGAAGGTGCCGCCGGTGAGGGTCGTCGTGCCGTCGACCTCGGGCCCCTGGAAGGCGGCGCGCCCCTCGGTGCCGTCCTCGGTGCTCTCGACCAGCACCAGGACCTCCTCGCCGATCCGCTCCTCGGCCCGCTGGGCCGTCAGCTCCTCGACCAGCGCGGTGACGTGCTGGGCACGGGCCCAGACCTCGTCGTCGTCGAGCTTGTCGTCGAACGACGCGGCCTCGGTGCCGTCCTCGTCGGAGTAGCCGAAGACCCCGGTGACGTCGAGGCGGGCGGCCTCGAGGAAGTCGCAGAGCGTCTGCAGGTCGTCCTCGGTCTCACCCGGGAACCCGACGATGACGTTGGAGCGGACGCCGGCCAGCGGCGCGTGGGACCGGACCTGGTCGAGCAGGCCCAGGAAGCTCTCGGGGTCGCCGAAGCGGCGCATCCGACGCAGCACCGTGGCGCTGGCGTGCTGGAACGACAGGTCGAAGTAGGGGGCCACACCGGGGGTGGTCGCGATGGCCTCGACCAGGCCGGGGCGGGTCTCGGCCGGCTGCAGGTAGGAGACGCGGACCAGGTCGATCCCGTCGATCGCCGCCAGCTCGGGCAGCATCGTCTCGAGCAGCCGCAGGTCGCCGAGGTCCTTGCCGTAGGACGTGGAGTTCTCCGACACCAGGAAGAGCTCGCGGACACCCTCGCCGGCCAGCCAGCGGGCCTCGGCGAGCACGTCGGACGGGCGGCGGCTGACGAACGACCCGCGGAAGCTGGGGATCGCGCAGAACGTGCACCGCCGGTCGCAGCCGCTGGCGAGCTTGAGGGGGGCCATCGGGCCCGACTCGAGCCGGGCTCGCGGGGCGACGTCGGGGGCCTGGCGGTCGACCGGGCTGATCGGCAGCAGCAGGCGGCGGTCGGACGGTGTGTGCGGGTGGTGCTTGTCGCCCGCGACGATCGAGCGCAGCCGCGCGGCGATGTCGGTGTAGTCGTCGAAGCCGAGCACCGCGTCGACCTCGGGCAACGACTCGGCGAGGTCCTTGCCGTAGCGCTCCGACATGCACCCGACGGCCACGACGGCCTGGGTGCGACCGCCGTTGCCGGCGGACTCCTTGAGGTCGGCGGCCTCGAGCAGGGCGTCGACGGAGTCCTTCTTGGCCTGCTCGACGAAGCCGCACGTGTTGACCACGACGGTGTCGGCCTGGGCCGGGTCGCTGACCAGGCGGAAGCCGTCGGCCGCCAGGCGACCGGCCAGCTCCTCGGAGTCGACCTCGTTGCGTGCGCACCCGAGGGTGAGCATCGCGACGGTCAGCTGGTCAGGTGCGGAGGCGGCGTCAGTCGTCATAGGTGCTTCCGAGTATGACGGTCCGTGCCGGGTCGCGCGAAACGCCAGCCCGGCAGCCGCCAGCCCGGATGCCCGGCCGGTCAGGGCACGTAGACCCGGGCGGCGTCCTGGCCCGTGGCGCCGAGCGGCCCCTGGTCCTTGCCGTCGATGCTCACCACGAGCCCACCGTCGGTGCTGTTGATGCGCACCGGTGGCACGACGTCGAGCTCCGCGGTCTGGTTGAAGGGCAGGTTCTCGTCGAAGACCACCTTCTGGCGGGCGTCGCGGACGATCACCCGCGCACCCCCGGTGACCGCGGTGAACGTCACCGGGACCCGGGCCGTGGAGCCGCTGAGCTGCACCCTGCCGCCGGGCGAGCCGTTGAGCACGACCTGGTCGGAGACGGGCACAGGACCGTCCATCACGAGCCGTGCGATCGACCAGACGAGCACGACGGCCATCACGGCCGCGACGAGCACCGACCAGTTGAGCCGGCCGCGGGTGCCGCGGATCGCCCCGCCCGTGCCGGAGGCGAGCTCGGCCTCGAAGACGCGGCGCGGGTCGATCGGGGCACCGGCGTAGCGCTCGTCGTAGGCCGCGACCAAGGGCTCGGCGTCGAGGCCGAGGATGCGGGCGAGGGTGCGCAGGTGGCCGCGGGCGTAGAAGTCGCCACCGCAGGGCCCGAAGTCGTCGAGCTCGATCGACTCGATGACGTGGGGACGGATCCGGGTGCGCTCGGCGAGCTGGTCGACGCTGAGGCCCACGCGGGTCCGGGCGGCCACCAGCAGCGGTCCGACGACGGGGTCGGCCGGCGTGGCGGGGACGTCGTCGGCGTGGATCACGATGGTCGAGGTCGCCGAGGGGTCGACGGTGCTGGGCAGCAGCACGACCGACGTCTCGTCGTCGTCCGGGTCGAGCTCGGACCGCTCGCGGGGGGTCACGCGGGGGGTCGTGTCGAGCACGACCTCGCGGCGGCGTACGGCGGCCAGCTCGCGCTCGGGTTCGAGGGCGTCCTCAGGGGCGTGCTCGGGGGCGTGCGCTGGGGCCGACGGCGCGTCGGGGCCGGGCTCGACGACGGTCGTGCGGCCCTCGCTCAGGTCGAGCAGCGCGTCGCCCAGCTCGTGCCAGTCGGAGCCGGTGAGCTGGGTCGAGAGCGACAGCCGCACCGACAGCACGCGCCCGTCGAGGTCGACCACGCTCAACGAGCCGTCGCCCAGCAGCGAGGTGCGGGGGTGGTGCTCGACGCGGTCGACGTCGGACCAGGCGACGCCATGCCAGACGCGACCGCGACGCACCCGCACGCCCTGGTGGTCGATGACCATGAGCGGCGCCCGGGCGTCGAGGACGGCCGCGAGGTGCAGGGCGCCGATCACGGCGGTCAGCAGGCACACGGACCAGTCGAACAGGGACCCCGAGCCGGAGGCCCGCAGCAGGTAGGCCACCGACACGCCTGCGCCGGTGACGCCGACGAGGCCCGAGAGCGGACCGTCGCGGCGCACCTGCACGGTGTCGTCGTAGGTCTCCTCGTGGGGGGCGTCGTCGACCTCGACCGCGGTGCTCAGGTCGGCGTTCAGGTCAGTGCTCACTGCTCCCCCTGGATGGTGTAGATCACGGCGTCGATCTCGTCGGGCTTGATCAGCACGTCGCGGGCCTTGGAGCCCTCGCTCGGCCCGACCACTCCCCTGCTCTCCATGATGTCCATGAGCCGGCCCGCCTTGGCGAAGCCGACCCGCAGCTTGCGCTGCAGCATCGAGGTCGACCCGAACTGGGTCGACACGACGAGCTCGATCGCCTGCACCACCAGGTCCATGTCGTCACCGATGTCGTCGTCGAGGACCTTGTTGCTGGCCGCCGGCGCCGTGACGTCGTCGCGGTAGTTGGGCTCGAGCTGGGCCTTGCAGTGCTTGACGACCTGGGCGATCTCGGCCTCGGTGACCCACGAGCCCTGCACGCGCACGGCCTTGGAGGCACCCATCGGCAGGAACAGCCCGTCGCCCTGGCCGACGAGCTTCTCGGCGCCGGGCTGGTCGAGGATGACGCGGCTGTCGGCCAGCGACGACGTCGCGAAGGCCAGCCGCGACGGCACGTTGGCCTTGATGAGGCCGGTGACGACGTCGACCGAGGGCCGTTGGGTCGCGAGCACCAGGTGGATGCCGGCGGCCCGGGCCAGCTGGGTGATGCGGACGACGGCGTCCTCGACGTCGCGCGGGGCCACCATCATCAGGTCGGCGAGCTCGTCAACGATGACCAGCAGGTAGGGGTAGGGCGTCAGCACCCGCTCGCTGCCCGCGGGGACCTCGACCCGGCCGGCGCGCACGGCCTTGTTGAAGTCGTCGATGTGGCGGAACCCGAAGTTGGCGAGGTCGTCGTAGCGCAGGTCCATCTCGCGCACGACCCAGGCCAGGGCCTCGGCGGCCTTCTTGGGGTTGGTGATGATCGGGGTGATCAGGTGGGGCACGCCCTCGTAGGCGTTGAGCTCGACCCGCTTGGGGTCGACCATGATCATCCGCACCTCGTCGGGCGTGGCCCGCATCAGCACCGAGGTGATCATCGAGTTGATGAACGACGACTTGCCCGAGCCGGTGGCGCCGGCCACCAGCAGGTGGGGCATCTTGGCCAGGTTGGCCACGACGAAGCCGCCCTCGACGTCCTTGCCGAGCCCGGCGATCATCGGGTGGTGGTCGCCGCGTGCGGTGTTGGACCGCAGCACGTCGCCCAGGCTGACGATCTCCTTGTCGACGTTGGGGATCTCGATGCCGATCGCGGACTTGCCGGGGATCGGGCTGAGGATCCGCACGTCGGCCGACGCGACGGCGTAGGAGATGTTCTTCGACAGCGCCGTGACCTTCTCGACCTTGACGGCGGGGCCGAGCTCGACCTCGTAGCGGGTCACCGTCGGGCCGCGGGTGTAGCCGGTGACCTGGGCGTCGATGTTGAACTGCTCGAGCACCTGGGTCAGCCGGGCGACGACCTCGTCGCTGGCCGCCGAGCGCGCCTTGTGGACCGAGCCGGGCTTGAGCACCTCGTTGGCCGGCAGGGAGTAGACGATGTCGCCCGACAGTGCGAGCTGCTCCATGCGCGGCTCGATCGGGGTGTGCGGCGGCGGCTCGAGCACCTCGGCGGGCTCCGCCTTGACGCGGGCGGGCGGCTGGGGCGTCTGTACGACGGACGGCAGCGGCTCGTCGTCGTGGGCCAGCGCCACGTCGAGGGCGTCGAACGCCTCGAACGCCTCGGTGGCGGGACCGGCGTCGGCCTCGACGTCGAACGGCGCGTCCTGCGGCGCCTCGACCGGCTCGACCGCCTTCTTGCGACGCCTCTTGACCTCGCGGTCCTCGAGGACGGGGCTGTCGTAGGCCGGGTCGCCCATCTCGGGGTCGATGGTGTCGTCGAGGGCGCGCGCGGTGGCGGCGTGGTCGTCGTCGAGGGGCGGCCGGCCGAGCGCGAAGTCGTAGAGGTCGCGCAACCGGTCCGGCACCCGGTAGAGAGGGGTCGCGGTGATGACCAGGACGCCGAACAGCGCGACCAGGACCAGCAGCGGGACCACGACGGCGCTCGACTGCAGCAGGTCGAGCAGGAGCGAGGAGACGACGTAGCCGACCGCTCCCCCGCCCTCGCGCAGCGGGGTCGTGTCGCCCTCGACGGGTTGGGGGTTGCCGGAGGCGATGTGAACGACGCCGAGGACGCCGAGGAACAGCGCCACCCAGCCGACGGCCTGGCGTCCGGCCGGGCCCTGCTCGACGGGGTGGCGCATGAGACGCCAGCCCGCCCAGACCAGGGCCAGCGGGACCAGCCAGCCGACCTTGCCGACGGTGCCGACGACCGCAGCGCGGCCCAGGTCCATGACGCCGCCGGGGGCGGCGAACCAGACGGCGGCACCGACGACGACGGCGACACCGACGAGGAAGAGCCCGGCGCCGTCGCGGCGCTGCTCGGGCTCGAGGTCGCGCGCACTGCGTCCTACCCCGCGGATCGTCGAGCCGATCGCGTGGGCGACGGCGAGCCAGACGAGCGTCAGGCCGCGGAACAGGCCCTGGAAGGCCTTGGCCACCGGCCCGGTCCCGCTGCGCACCGCCCGGGGCGCCGGTCGGGCCGGACGTGCGGCCGGTCGGCGCGACGAGGTCGCGGGCCGCTTCTTCTGCGGGGCCTTCGAGGAGGTCTTCTGCGGGGTCTTCCGTGCGTTCCGGGGTGTCGCACCCGATCGGGCCTGTCCGCTGCTGGACCTGGTGGCACCGGTCTTGCCGGCGCCGGACCTGCTGCGGGAGGACGTGCTCGAGCTGCGCGACCCCGGCGGGGAAGACGTACGGGTCGCCATGCCACCAACCTAGGCGATCGCCACTTGCGTCACAGGGATCACGTGGATGCGTGTCGCTCCCCTGCGTCCCACTCGACCCAGGCGTCACAGCTGGTCGGCCCCGGCTGTCAACGCCTGCATGCCACCGTGCGCCAGCGTTTACCTGTCCGTGACTTGCTGGATCTGGACCATCCGGTGCGCGGTGCCTAAGGTGCCTGTTCGGTGCGCGAAATCACAGATGCACCAAATTTTCATCTCTCGGAGGGAACATCACGTGAAATTCCTCAAGGCCGGACTGAGTCTGGCTGTGGTGGGGGCGACGCTCTCGGTCCTGCCGGGCGGCCCCTCGGTCGCCGTCGGGTCCACCAAGGCGGCCGACGACACGTCCGTCACCGCCCGGATGCGCGACGCCGCCGACGGCAGCGTGCGCATCACCACCTCGCGGGCCACGGGCAAGGTCGGCTTCATCGCCGCCCGCGGCACCGACGCCGACCTGCTGCCCACGGTCCAGGCGACCAGCAAGGCCTCGGCCGTCGCCAAGGCCACGACGTACCTCGACCGGTTCGGCTCGGCCTTCGGCCTGGCCGACGGACAGCTGCGTCAGAGCCGCGTCCTGAGCGACGCCTACGGCTGGGTCGTCACCTACGACCAGCAGTACCAGGGCGTCCCGGTCTTCGGTGCCCGGCTCAAGGCCAACGTCGACAGGTCCGGCGACCTGACCGCGATCGCCGGGTACGCCGCCCCCGACCTCGACCTCTCCACCACCCCTCGGGTGAGCGCGGCCAAGGCCGCCGAGCGTGCGGTCGCCTTCGTCAAGTCCGACCCGCCCACCAGCGAGACCGGCGCGCCGGCCGACACCACCCGCGTCAAGGCCGTCGCCAACCAGCTCAACGTCTATCGCATGGGTGCGCTGCGCGGCGACCGGGGCCCGGCCGTCCTGGCCTACGTGGTCGAGGTGTCCGACGCCAAGAGCGTGCGCGACATGGTCTTCATCGACGCCAACACCGGCAAGCCGGTCAACCGCTACTCGATGATCGCCGACGGCCTCGACCGCGAGCTGCAGGAGGCCACCGGCACCGCCCAGGCGCCGGTGCTGACCACCGTGTGGAAGGAGGGCGACCCGTTCCCGGGCACGCTCAACGACGACCAGCAGAACCTCGTCAACTCCTCCGGTGAGTCCTACTGGATGTACGAGAACGCCTTCGGGTTCGACTCCTACGACGGCGCCGGCGCCAAGCGGATCACGGTCAACAACGACCCCCGCATCAGCTGCCCCAACGCCAACTGGAACGGCACCACCACCAACTACTGCGACGGCGTCACCTCCGACGACGTCGTGGCGCACGAGTGGGGCCACGCCTACACCGAGTACACCTCCGGCCTGATCTACCAGTACCAGTCGGGCGCCCTCAACGAGTCCTACTCCGACGTCTGGGGCGAGACGCTCGACCTGGTCAACGGCCGCGAGGACGAGGGCGAGGGCGACCTCACGGTCAAGCGCGCCGACGGCGCGTGCGACCCGACCGCGCCGGCCAAGCTCCAGGTGTCCATCACCGCGCCTCCGGCCGCGGCGGGCCCGTGCACCGCGACCGCTGCCGGTTTCGGCCCGGCCTTCACCACCACGCCGGTGACCCCGCAGGTCGTCGTCGCCGTCGACGCCGCCGACCAGGCCGGCCCCTCGACGACCGACGGTTGCTCGACCTTCACCAACGCCGCGGCCATCGTCGGCAACTACGCCTTCGCCGACCGCGGCAGCTGCACCTTCCAGACCAAGATCAACAACGCGGTGGCCGCCGGCGCCACGGGCCTGGTCCTGGGCCAGAACGTCGCCGGTCTGCCGAGCACGGCGTCGGGCACCTCGACGATCCCCGGTTTCATGGTCACCCAGGCCAACGCCACCCGGATCAAGAGCGCCGGCACCGTGACGATGTCGATCGCGGCCGAGGACACCTCGAGCCGGACGCCCACCAACCGCTGGCTCATCGGTGAGAAGTCCGAGGCCTTCGGCGGAGCGATCCGCGACATGTGGACCCCGACCTGCTACGGCAACCCGGGCAAGGTCTCGGACGCCGAGTACAACTGCGACCCCAACCTGACCGACTCCGGCGGCGTGCACGGCAACTCCGGCGTGCCCAACCACGCCTACGCGCTGGTCGTCGACGGCGGCACCTTCAACGGCCAGACCATCACCGGTCTCGGTCTCGACAAGGCCGCCAACATCTGGTGGTACGCCCAGACGCACTACCTGACGCCGTCCTCGGACTTCACCGACGCGGCCGACGCCCTGGAGCAGTCGTGCGCCGACCTGGTCGGCGAGACGATCAACAAGATCACCACCGCCACCGACGCCGGGCCGACCGCGGTCGCCCCGCTCACGACCGCCGACTGCACCTCGGTCTCGAAGGCCATGACGGCCGTCGAGATGCGCACCGAGCCGGTCCAGTGCAACTTCCAGCCGCTGCTCGCCACGGGCTCGCTGAACCCGTGCGGTGACGGCACCGTCACCGAGACGACCGTCCTCGACGACTTCGAGAACGGCATCAGCGCCTGGACCCTCGAGCAGCAGCTCGGGACCGGGGGCAACCAGGGCTACCCGTGGGAGGCCGACGACACCGCTCCCGCCGGTCGCGCCGGGACCGTGGCCTACGCCGCCGACCCCGACGAGGGCTCCTGCTCCGCCGGTGACGACATCTCCAGCCGGGACTCGATGATCAGCCCGGCCTACACCGTCCCGAGCGGCGCCTCGCCGCGGGTCACGTTCGACCACTACGTGGCGACCGAGGCCGGCTACGACGGCGGCAACGTCAAGGTGAGCCTCAACGGCGGCCCGTTCACCGCGGTCCCCTCCTCGGCGTTCCTCTTCAACCCCTACAACGCCACGATGGCCACCTCCGCCACCAACACCAGCCCGCTCGCCGGGCAGGCCGGCTTCACCGGCACCGACGGTGGCAAGACCATCGGCAGCTGGGGCGAGTCGACGATCTCCCTCGCCAAGCTGGGCGCCAAGCCCGGCGACTCGATGAAGATCCGCTTCGACTTCGGTCGCGACGGGTGCGGCGGCAACGACGGCTGGTACCTCGACAACCTCGAGCTCAGCGTCTGCAAGAAGGTCGCCGAGGTCACGGCCGTCCACGACCCCGAGCCGTCGACGTACGGCACGGCCAGCACGGTCGAGGTCACGGCTCCTGCCGGCGCCACCGGCACCGTGACGCTGCTGTCGGGTGACACCACCATCGCCACCGCCACGCTGGCCGACGGGGCCGCCTCGATCCCGCTCCCGGCCACCGTCCGGGCGGGGTCGTACGACTGGACCGTCGACTACTCCGGCGACAGCCAGTACGGCGCCAGCACCGTCGACGTCACCGTGACCGTCGACCGCGCTGCCTCGACGACGCAGGTCGTCTCCGCCCCTGCTCAGGTCAAGCGCAACGCGCGGGCGAAGGTCAAGGTCGTGGTCGCCTCCTCGGCCGGTACGCCGACGGGTCGCGTCGTCCTCAAGCGGGGCGGCGTGGTCTACGGGCGCGGCGTCCTGTCCGACGGGACCGTCACGATCACGACGCGCAAGCTCAGCAGCGTCGGGCTCACGCGTCTGACGGCCAGCTACCTCGGTGGGGTCAACTACCTGCCGAGCACCGCGCGCCGGATCACGATCATCGTGAAGAAGTAGCACCCCCCGCACCAACGACAGGACCCCCGCCGGCTCACGCCGGTGGGGGTCCTTCGTCGTGCGACCGATGGTCGGCAGAGCGGGGCCTCAGGCCTCGACGACCACCGGGATGATCATCGGGCGGCGGCGGTGGGTGTTGCTGACCCAGCGGCCCACGACGCGGCGTACGGTCTGCTGGAGCTGGTAGGAGTCGACGCTGCCCTCGGCCAACGCGGCGTTGACGGCGTCGACCACGGGCTGCTTGACCGACTCGAAGGTCGAGTCGTCCTCGGCGAAGCCGCGGGCGTGGATCTCGGGGCCGGCGGAGACCTTGCCGCTGACGGAGTCGACGACCACGATCACCGAGATGAAGCCCTCCTCCCCCAGGATGCGGCGGTCCTTGAGGTCGGCCTCGGTGATGTCGCCGACCGAGGTGCCGTCGACGAAGACCAGGCCGCACTCGACCTTGCCGGAGATCGACGCGACACCGTCGACGAGGTCGACGACGACGCCGTCCTCGGCGACCACGACGTTGTCGACACCGACCGAGCGCGCGAGTGCGGCGTTGGCCAGCATGTGTCGGATCTCGCCGTGCACCGGCAGCACGTTGCGGGGCTTGACGATGTTGTAGCAGTAGAGCAGCTCGCCGGCGCTGGCGTGGCCGCTGACGTGCACCAGCGCGTTGCCCTTGTGGACCACATTGGCGCCCCAGCGGGCCAGGCCGTTGATGACGCGGTAGACGGCGTTCTCGTTGCCGGGGATGAGGCTGCTGGCGAGCAGGACGGTGTCGCCCTCCTCGATGTGGACGAAGTGGTGGTTGCGCTGGGCGATGCGGCTCAGCGCACTCATCGGCTCGCCCTGGCTGCCGGTGGAGATCAGCACCTGACGCTCGGGCGGCAGGTCGGCGAGGTCCTTGGCGTCGACCAGCGTGCCGCCCGGGACGGTGAGGTAGCCCAGGTCGCGGGCGATGCCCATGTTGCGCACCATCGAGCGCCCGACGTAGGCGACCTTGCGGTTGTGGGCGACGGCGGCGTCGAGCACCTGCTGCACGCGGTGCACGTGGGAGGCGAAGCAGGCCACGATGATGCGCTGCTTCGACTCGCGGAAGACCTGGTCGATGGCCGGGGTGATCGACTTCTCCGAGGGCGTGAACCCGGGGGTCTCGGCGTTGGTGGAGTCGGTCAGGAACAGGTCGACGCCCTCCTCACCGAGGCGCGCGAACGCACGCAGGTCGGTGATGCGGCCGTCGAGGGGCAGCTGGTCCATCTTGAAGTCGCCGGTGTGCAGCACCAGGGCGGTGCCGGTGCGGATGGCGACCGCGAGCGCGTCGGGGATGGAGTGGTTGACCGCGATGAACTCGAGCTCGTAGGGCCCGAAGAGCAGCCGGTCGCCGGCCTTGACCTTGTGGTGCACGGTCTGGCGCAGGCGGTGCTCGCGCAGCTTGCTGTCGAGCAGCGCCAACGTGAGCTCGGAGCCGACGAGCGGGATGTCCTGGCGCTCACGCAGGAGGTACGGCGTCGCGCCGATGTGGTCCTCGTGCCCGTGCGTCAGCACGAGCGCCTCGACGTCGGCCAAACGGTCCCGGATGGGGCCGAAGTCGGGCAGGATCAGGTCGACGCCGGGCTGGTGGTCCTCAGGGAACAGCACGCCGCAGTCGACGATCAGCAGCCGGCCGTCGTACTCGAAGACCGTCATGTTGCGGCCCACCTCGCCGAGGCCGCCGAGCGGGATGACGCGCAACCCGCCCTTCGGCAGCTCGGGCGGCGCGGACAGCTCGGGGTGAGGGTGGGACAAGGTGACGTCCTAACGGAGGGTCAGAGGAGGTTCGACGCGACGAGGCCGGCACGCAGCTCGGCCACCTCGTCGTCGTCGAGCGCCGCGAGCGGGGAGCGCACGCGGCGGTTGTCGAGGATGCCGAGCAGCTCGAGGCCGGCCTTGGCGGTGGTGGCGCCGTAGTTGGGCGCGCCCATGACCGCGTGGATCGCGGGCAGGAGCCGGACGTAGATCTCACGGGCCCGCACCGGGTCGCCACCGGTGAAGGCGTCGTACATCTCGCGCAGCTCGTCGCCGCAGACGTGGCCCAGGACCGAGACGAACCCGACCGCGCCGTGGGCCAGCCAGGCGAGGTTGAGGATGTCGTCGCCGGAGTAGAGGGAGTAGCCGAGCTCGATGAGCCGGCTGCCGCGAGGCAGGTCGCCGACCGCGTCCTTGACCGCGACGACCGGCTCCCAGCCGGCCATCTCGACGTAGGTCTCCACCGCGATCTGGCTGCCGGTGCGGCCCGGGACGTCGTAGAGCATCACGGGCAGCTCGGCGGCCTCGACGACCTGACGGAAGTGCTGGAGGATGCCGCGCTGGCCGGGCTTGTTGTAGTAGGGCGTGACGAGCAGGATGCCGTCGGCGCCGTTCTTGCGGGCCTGCTGGGCCAGCCACGTCGACGTGCTGGTGTCGTTGGTGCCGACACCCGCGACGAGCTTGATGTCGGGGCCTACGGCCTCACGCACGGCCAGGAGCGTCTCGCCGTCCTCCTCCTTGGTCGTCGTCGGCGACTCACCGGTGGTGCCGGAGACGACCAGGCCGTCGTGGCCGTGGTCGACGAGGTGACGGGCGATGCGCTGGGTGGCCTCGAGGTCGACGGACCCGTCGGGGCGGAAGGCCGTGGCCATCGCGGTGAGGACGGTGCCGAACGGCCCACGAGGTGTCGTCGGTCGCGTCATGCCCCCAGGCTATCGGCAGCGGGCACGAGCGACGTCGCCAGCAGGTCGAGGTGGTCGAGGTCGGCCAGGTCGAGCACCTGCAGGTAGACCCGCTCGGACCCCGCGGCGGCGTAGCGCTCCAGCGTCTCGACAGCCTGGTCGGGGGTGCCGGCGACGCCGTTGGTCAGCAGGTCGTCGGGCTCGCGGCCGATCGCCTCGGCGCGGCGGCGGAATTCCGCCTCGTCGGCCCCGACGCAGACCACCAGCGCGTTGGACCAGCGCATGGTCGAGGGGTCGCGGTCGGCGTCCTCGCAGGCCCGGCTCACCCGCTCGATCAGGGTGCGGGTCGTGTCGGTGTCGGCGAACGGCACGTTGAACTCGTCGGCGTACGCCGCGGCGAGGGCCGGCGTGCGCCGCTTGCCGGCGCCGCCGATGATGACCGGCGGCTTGGCCTGGGTCGGCTTGGGCAGACCGGGGCTGTCGGTGACCTGGTAGTGCGCGCCGTCGTAGGAGAAGCCGCCCTCGGCCGTGTCGGCCGCCCACAGCCCGGTGATCACCGCGAGCTGCTCCTCGAACCGGTCGAACCGCTCCCCCACGGACGGGAACGGGATGCCGTACCTCTGGTGCTCGGCCTCGAACCAGCCCGCCCCGATGCCGAGCTCGACCCGACCGCCGCTCATCTGGTCGACGCCGGCGACGGTGATGGCCAGCGGGCCGGGGTGGCGGAAGGTCGCGCTGGTCATCAGCGTGCCGAGCCGGATCGTCGAGGTGTCGCGGGCCAGGCCGGCGAGCGTGACCCAGGCGTCGCTGGGCCCGGGCAGGCCCGCGGTGCCCATGCCGAGGTAGTGGTCGGAGCGGAAGAAGGCGCCGAAACCGAGCTGCTCGGCGCGCAGCGCCACCGCGAGCAGGTCGTCGTAGGTCGCCCCCTGCTGGGGCTCGGTGAAGATGCGGAGGTCCATGCCTCCACCCTGCCAGGCCGGTGGCGGCGGAAGATTCCGGCTCTTGGTGCGTTCGCCCCCACCGGCCGGTCGCGGGCACCTAGGCTCGCCACGTCGGCGCGCGCGTTCTCGTCCCCACGATCGGGCGCGTCACAAGACGCCCCGTCGAGCTTGAGGGAGGCGGCGGGGCGTCCCCTCCATCCATCCGGTCGTGCCATCGGATCGCGACCGGCTAGCGTTCGGCCCGTGATGGCGATGGCGCGCGCGGGGTTCTGCTTCCTGGCGATGACCAAGACCGGCTCGACCGCGGTCGAGCGGTCCTTCCAGCGCCACGCCGAGATCGTCGTACGCCGCCCGCCCCGGATGAAGCACGCGACGGCGCGGACCTTCGACCGGGTCTTCGTGCCGGTCCTCGAGCACTACGGGCACCCCCGGGAGAGCTACGAGCTGGTCTGCGTCGTACGTGAGCCGGTCGACTGGGCCCACTCCTGGTGGCGCTACCGGTCGCGGCCCGAGACCGTCGGGAGCCCGCAGCACACCGGCGACCTGTCGTTCGACGAGTTCGCCGAGCGGATCGTCGCGGGCGAGATCAACCTGGGCAGTGCGACCAACTTCGTGCGCACCCGTGCCGGGCGCCCGCCGGTGGACCGCATCTACCGCTACGAGCACCTCGACGAGGCGATCGCGTGGATGGCCGGCAGGCTCGGGGTCGACGTACCGGCGGTGGGTCGGGTCAACACCTCGCCGCGCGCCGAGTTCCCGATCGCCGCGTCGACGCGGCGGCTCCTCGAGGAGCACTACGCCCGTGACGTGGTGCTGCACGAGCGGGCGCTCTAGGACCCGACCCGCTCGTACCAGACGCGGTCGTAGCCCTCGAAGCGCTCACGGTCGGCCTCGACCCACAGGGCCGGGTCGATGACGGGGAAGAAGGCGTCGCCCTCCGGCTCGAGCGGCACCTCGCTGATGACCAGCTCGCTGGCCAGCCCCATCGCCTCGGCGTAGACCTGGGCGCCGCCGGCGACGATGACCTCGCCGTCGGGCAGCGTCGCGGCCTTGGCCAGGGCGTCGAGCATCGAGCGGGCGACCAGCACCTCGTGGTGGCCGGGCGACCAGTCGCGGTCGCGGGTCAGCACGATCGTCCTACGGCCCGGGAGCGGGCGACCGATCGACTCGTAGGTGGTGCGTCCCATCACCAGCGCGTGGCCGAGGGTGAGCTTCTTGAACTCGGCCTGCTCGCCCGGGATCTTCCACGGGATGTCGGGACCGTGGCCGATGACGCGGTTGCGCGCGACGGCGGCGACCAGCAGGACGCGCTTCATGCGGGGCTCACGCGGGCTGGGCGCCGGCGTCGGGGACCACGCCCATGAGCCGGTCGCGCAGGGCGACCAGCTCACCGACGGCGTCGACGAAGCGAACGGTGCTCTCGCCGACCTGGAGGTCGTCGAAGTAGTGGTGGCGCATCGCGACGCGGGCGAGGTGGTGCTCGTCGACCTCGAGGCGGCTCGCCAGCAGGTCGGCGAGGTCGGCGACGTTGTCGACGTCGATCACGTCGGCGCACCGGCTGACGGGGACGTCGCGGCGCAGCTTGTCGGCGTCGAGGTGCGGGTCGGTGAGGAAGATGGGCTTCTCGTTGCGCAGGTAGAGCCAGTCGAGCCCGACCGAGGAGACGTCGGTGATCATCGCGTCGCAGGCCGGCATGAGGGCGAGGATGTCGCCGGCGACGACGGCCAGGTGCCCGGCGTCGGGGTCGTCCTCCTGCGCCTGCGCGACCGTGGCGAGGATGTCGCGGTGGGCGTCGTGGATCGAGGCCCGCAGACTGGTGGTGACCTTGGGGTGGGGCTTGTAGACCAGGCGCGTGTCGGGCACGGCCAGCACCGCGTCGACGATGCGGCGTCCGAGCACCTCGACGGAGGTGTAGTCGTTGTAGACGGCGTCGCCCTCCCACGTCGGGGCGTAGAGCACGGTGCGACGCTCGGTCGGCGGCAGCACCGCGTCGGAGCGCAGGTCGAGCTGCGGGCGTCCGATGCGCACCAGCCGCGAGGCGTCGAACTCCATCAGCGCGGCCGTGTGGCGCTGCACCGCGGCCTCGCCGGCGACGAAAACGCGGTCGTAGGCCTTGGCGTTGTTGCTCGCCATGCTCTGCTTGTCGCTCTCACCGTGGTTGACGTGGGCGTGCAGCATCCGACCGTCGACCAGCGACTGGAAGTTGGCCGGCGAGTTGTTGACGTAGAGGACGACCTTGGCGTCGATCGCGTCGTAGAGCTCGGTCAGCTCGGGGAACGTCGGTGCCAGCCGGATCGGCAGGTCGGTGCGCGCCGACACGACCTCGGCCGAGTCGGGGTCGCGCAGCACGAGCCCCACCGGGTGCTGCTGGTGGAGCACCTCGAGCACCGGCAGCCACTGGATCAGCTGGTAGGTGCGCGTGGGGTCGTCGGCGAAGTAGGCGACGACGGAGACCTCGGACACTCGCCGATCCTATCGGGGGTGCGTGCCGGGGTGTGGTGCGGCCACCGACGGCGCGCTGAGCCCACGGTGGCCGACGAGGTCGCCCTGGCGACCGTCACGAGACGACCCGGGTGACGTCGTACGACGACCGGGCCCCACGGTGGTCGAGGAGGTCGCGTCGACCGACCGTCACACCACGGTGGTCGAGGAGGTCGCCCTGGCGACCGTCACGAGACCCACTCGGCCACACCGACGTACGAAACCCATCCACAAACTCGTCGCACAGACTTTCGAATATGTGCCATCAGGCGTAGAATGAGGCCATGAGCACCCGCACCCGGACCCACAGCAGCGACCCGCTGCTGGAGTCCGTGCGCGCACACCGCGACGACGAGTCCAGGGTCCAGGTTGCCAAGCTCAACGCCGTCCTCGACTGGGCGTCGGTCAACACCGCCGACCCCGACGAGACCGCAGCCCTGCTCGACCCCATGGAAGAACCGGCCCTGCACCTGGGTGGCCCCGGGTGCCCGGTCATCGGCGAGTACGCCGCCCTCGACCTCGCGTTGTCATTGGGGATGAGCACCGACGGTGGGCTGGCCTACCTCGGCAAAGCGTTGGAGCTGCGCTACCGCCTCCCACGGCTGTACGCCCGCGTGGTCAAGCTCGAGGTGCCGGTGTGGAAGGCGTTCCGCGTCGCCGAACACACGATGTCCCTGCCTGCGGCTGGTGCCACTGAAGTCGACAAGGACATCGCCCCCTTCCTGCACACCTGCTCCTGGGCCCAAGTGGACCGCGCCGTCGACGCCGCCCGCGCCAAGCACGACCCCGACGAAGCAGAACGCCGCCGCAAGAAGGCCGCCGAGAACCGTCACGCCGACGTCCACCTCGGCGACGCGGGCACCTCGGGCACCGTGGAGATGACCGCCACCCTCGACCTGGCCGACGCGATCGACCTCGAAGCCGCGCTGAAGAACGGGGCCCAGGCACTGGCCGACCTCGGGTCCACCGAGACCCTGGACGTCCGCCGCTCCCAGGCCCTGGGAGAGATGGGCCGCCACCAGCTCGCCCTCGACCTGCTCACCGGCGAGATCACCAGCGAGATCACCGGTGGCACCGGGCGCGGTGTGACCCTGTACTGCCACCTCGACGCCGAGCACCCCGACCTGCCCGGGTTCCTCGACAACACCTGGTCCCCGGTCCTCATCGAACAGATCCGCGCCTGGTGCCAACAAGCCGGCACCAAGGTCACCGTCAAACCCGTCGTCGACCTCGCCGCCGACCCGGTCACCGACGCCTACGAGCCCACCGACGCCATCCGCGAGCTCGTGCGCCTCCGCGACCACACCTGTGTGTTCCCCGGGTGCAATCGCCGCCGGGTCGACCTCGACCACATCATCCCGTTCACCGCCGGCGGCCCCACGTCAGCGCACAACCTCGCGATGCTCTGCAGACGCCACCACCGCGCCAAGACCCACTCCCGGTGGCGCTACGTCATGCTGCGCCCCGGGCTCTACCACTGGACCAGCCCCACCGGCGCCACCTACCTCGTCGACCGCAGGTCCCCACTACTCCGTCCACCCCGTCCACCCCGTCCACCGCGCCGACAACCCTGACCGCCCCACCACCCCGCCCAGCACCACCACAGCGGGGCCACCGGCACGCCCAGCGGTCCTCACCCCACCCCGCCCCACGGTGGTCGAGGTGCGAGGCCGCGTGGCACTCGGGTCGGCAGCGCCGGTGGTGGTGGTCTCGAGGCTCGGCCGCGGGCGGCCTCACATCTCGACCAGCGTGGGGTCGGGCCGGGGCACACAGTCGGCGTACGACGTCAGACGGCGATCGGGGCCTTGATGCCGGGGTGGGGGTCGTAGCCCTCGACGGCGATGTGGTCGAGGTCGAAGGCGGCGAGGTCGGTGACCGACGGGTCGAGGACCAGTCGCGGCAGGGGGCGGGGGTCGCGGGTGAGCTGGAGGCGGGCCTGGTCGAGGTGGTTGGTGTAGAGGTGGGCGTCGCCGAGGGTGTGCACGAAGTCGCCGACGCCGAGCCCGGTGACCTGGGCGACCATGTGGGTGAGCAGGGCGTAGGACGCGATGTTGAAGGGCACGCCGAGGAACACGTCGGCGGAGCGCTGGTAGAGCTGGCACGAGAGGCGGCCGTCGGCGACGTAGAACTGGAACATCGTGTGGCACGGCGCCAGGGCCATGTCGGGGATGTCGGCGACGTTCCACGCCGAGACGACGTGGCGCCGCGAGTCGGGGTTGGTGCGGATCTGCTCGACGACCTGGGCGATCTGGTCGACGTGTCGACCGTCGGGGGTCGGCCACGAGCGCCACTGGTAGCCGTAGACGGGCCCGAGGTCGCCGTCGGCGTCGGCCCACTCGTCCCAGATGGTGACGCCGCGGTCCTGGAGCCACTTCACGTTGGTGTCACCGCGCAGGAACCACAGCAGCTCGGCGAAGATCGACCGGGTGTGGACCTTCTTGGTCGTCACCAGCGGGAACCCCTCGGTCAGGTCGAAGCGCATCTGGTGGCCGAAGACCGACAGGGTGCCGGTGCCGGTGCGGTCGGCCTTGGCGACGCCCTCGTCGAGGATCCGCTGGACGAGGTCGAGGTAGGCGCGCACGGGTCCAGGCTATCCGCCGAGCGCGACGGTCCCGGCGACCGTGGTGCGGGTGTCCCCGCCCACCCAGACCACGTCGTCCTCACGCGTCACGTGGACACGCCCGCGTCGCTGCAGCACCGTGCCCTGCGCGGCGACGTACGACGCCGGCAGGCGGGTCCCGGCCAGCCAGGCGCCGATGCCGGCGTTGAGGCTGCCGGTCACGGGGTCCTCCTCGGGGCCGTAGCCCGGGCAGAAGGCACGCACCTCGACGGCGCACTCCGAGCCCTCCGGCCAGGGACCGACGATCCCCACCTTGAGGTCGTCGAACGCCCCGAAGTCGGGACGGCAGGCGAGCACCGCGTCGGCGTCGCGCAGCAGCAGGCCCATCCACCCGGGACCGTTGTCGATCCAGGCGGCATCTACGACGTCGTCGTCGCCCAGCCCGAGCACCCGTACGGCGTGGGCCAGGTCGGCGGGGTCGACGAGCCCCGAGCGCACCAGCGGCGGCCCGGCGAAGGCCAGCCGCTCCCCACGGCGTACCTCGACCAGCCCGGCCGCGCACTGCTGCACGACCACGTCGGCAGCGGCGGGCGCTCCCCCGGCCTCGAGCCACGCGTGGGCCGAGCCGAGGGTGGGGTGACCGGCGAAGGGCAGCTCGCCGCCGGGGGTCCAGATGCGCAGCCGGTAGTCGGCGCCGGGATCGGTGGGCGTCAGCAGGAAGGTGGTCTCCGACAGGTTGGTCCAGCGCGCGAACGCGGCCATCTGGTCGTCGGTGAGCCCGTCGGCGTCGTGGACCACGGCCACGGGGTTGCCCCGCAGCGGCTCGGTGGAGAAGACGTCGACCTGGCGGAACGGCAGCATGCCGCCGACCCTAGCCAGCCGGGGCCTGCCCCGTCCGCGGGCCCGTCAGTGGGCCCGTCAGTGGGCTTGTCAGTGGGCCAGCAACGGCGGGGTGGGCGCGCCGTCGACCTCGGCGGCGCCCAGGCAGATGCGCTCGAGGAGGCGGCAGTTGACGATGTCGTAGCGCCCCTCGTCGCCCCGTGAGACCACGACGGTGACGATCCCGAGCGGCCCGAAGACAGCGTCGACGACGACGCCGTCGGGCAGCGCCAGGGGGACGGGCCGTCGGTTGCGGGCGTCGACGACGGCGACCGCGCGTGACGAGGCGCCCGCCGCCGCCGGGTCGGGGACGACCCGGAACAGGCCGTCGGGGGACAGCGCCGTCCCGAGCGCGACGGCCGGCGGCACCGGTCCCGGCACCCGGCGCCCGGTGCCGTTGTCGGGCACGACGAGGTGGCCGTCGGGCAGGGAGAGGTAGGTGCGGGTCGCGTCGCGGCCCACCAGCACGGCCCCGGGCGGGACCTCGTCGCGGCTCAGGGTCGGTGGCACGCGGGCCACCACCAGCGCACCGGCGTCGAGCCACGCGACGGCCCGCGCGTCGGGCGAGGCCACCACGGGGCTGTCCTCGTCGGCCCGCCCCAGGTCCTGGACGCCGTCGGGGCGCACGACCACCACGGAGCCGTCGGCGAGCCGTCCGGCGACGCCGTCCTGGACGCGGGTCATCGACCGCAGCCCGTCGACGGGCACGACCGCACCGTCGAGGCGCACGGAGCGGCCGTCGTACCACGGCACGGGCTGCGCCGTGCCGATGCGCACCGTGACGACCTGGACCGGCCGTGCGGGTCCGGCGACCTCGCCGTCGGAGTCGAGGCCCACCACAGCGGCACCGACGACCACGGCGACCAGCGCGACCAGCGCGCTGCCCAGGACCGCACGCGTACGCAGCCGCGAGCGTCGGGCGGTGGCGACCGGGCTCGCGCCCCCGACCGCAGGGGCTCCGACGACGACCTGGTCGGCGACGTCCACGACCGCGGGGCCCAGCCCGGGCGGCCACGCGCCGCCGCCGAGCACGACCGCGTCGACCTGCTCGGGCGCGAGCCGGGCGACCTCGGTGAGCACCAGCCGGGCGCGGGTCGACGGGTCGAGGCGGTCGAGGGCGGGCTCGAGGTCGGCGTACCCCGCCTCCCCGGGCCACCCACCGGTCGCTGCGGGCTCGGCCCACCACGCGACCGGGTCGTCCTCCCACGCCGCGACCACCGCCGCGAACAGGGCGACGTCGAGGTCGTCGGTGGCCGGGGCCTCGAGCAGGCGCGCCACGGCCTCGCCAGCGAGCCGCTCCGCGTCGACCAGGGGTACGCCGAGCAGGACCAGCGTGCGCACGACCACCGGCCAGCGCACCTCGGCGTGCGTGGCCCGGCCCGCACGCTCGGCCGCCGCCGACCTCTCGGACGTCATGGCTCGCCCGTCATGGTCAGTGCGCCAGCTTCAGCGGGGCGGCGGCGCCGAACACCTCGACGTCGTCCTGGCACGCGGCCCGGGCCAGGTCGCACACGACCAGGGTGTAGCCGGGGATGTAGCCGCGGCCGCGCGGGCGGTCGGGTGGGTACTGGATGCCGTTCTGCACCTCGACAACGAACGTGACGGTGCCGTCGTCGAACGCGGCGTCGCGCACGATGGCCCCCGGGCGGAGGTCGAGCGGGAGCGGCGTGCCGGGCCCGAGGTCGACCACGACCCTCAGCGGGGCCGCGCTCGCGGCGACGTCGCGGGTGAGCAGGTAGTGGCCGTCGTCGGACAGCGAGCCGTCGCGCCCGGTGACCCCGCTGGCGTCGTGGCCGGTGGACACCGCGATCAGGTCGTCGTCGAGCTGCCTGGCCTGCGTGCCGCCCGCGACGTCGAGCAGGCCCTCGGGGGCCTGGAGGACGACGACGTCGCCGACCCGGGTCAGCGGCTGCTCGCCCGCGCTGTCGACGTAGACGGTGCCGTCGTCGAGGGCCACGACCGTGGCACCCACGGCCGGGACGGTGGTGGTCCGCGGCGTCGTGCCCCGCAGCGACCGTACGACGACCGCACCCGACGTCGCGTCGACCCAGGCGGTCTCGCGCGCCTGGGGGTCGGCCACGGCGGCCGCACCCGGCGTCGTGCGTCCGAGCGTCTCGACGGGCCGTCCGGCCCGCACGTGGACGACCCGGCCACCGTCGTCGGTCGCCACCACGCCGTCGCCGACGCGCACCATCGCGACCAGGCCCGGCAGCCGCACCGTGCGGTCGGCCAGGTGGATGCGGCGGCCGTCGTACCAGGTGACGGGGTCGAGGTCGGGGCCACCGGTCAACGGGACCCGCGCGGTGGCACCGACGCCGGCGACGGGCGCGGCGCTCGGTGACGGCCCGGCGGCGCCGGGGTCGGGTGCGGGCTGGGGGTCGATCGAGCGCACGGCGACGGTGACGGTCGCGGCCACGGCGGCGAGCCCGGCCACCGCCGCGACCAGGGTCAGACGACGTCCGCCGCGGCGCCGCTGGACGTAGCGGGACCGCGCCTGCTCGACGTGGGGGTCACCGACCGGGATCTCCTCGGCCAGCCGCGGCAGGTCGGCGAACGTCGACTCCCCCACCGGCGACCCGAGGGGGGCCGGACCGAGCGCGTCGTCGAGCTGCTCGGGGGTCAGGGCCCCGACGGCCTGCGCGACGACCCGCGCGCGCTGGGCGGGCGACAGCACGTCGAGGGCCTCGACCGCCTCGTCGAGGTCGCCGGCGCAGGGCTCGGGCCGGTGCCACCACGCGGTGCGGTCGCGCTCCCACGTGTCGACCACCTCGGCGACCAGCGTCGCGTCGAGGTCGAGCCACTCGTCGTGCGCGCAGCGCTCGAAGAACGCGCCGACCGCGGTGGTCGCCAGGTCCTGCGCATGGCGCGGCGGCGCACCCAGGAGCACCAGCATCCTCACGACCACCGGCCAGCGGCCGACGGCGTACGTCGCGATCTCCTGCACACCGGGACGCCCCGGCCGGCCGTGGACGAGCACGTCGGGCACCACAGCCACCTCTCCGGTCGGTCAGACCGCCTCGTCGCGGCCCCGCGGGGCCGGACTCCAGGGTATTCGTCGCGGCCCCACGCGCGGATGCGCGAGACGGGCGAGACTGGCGAGACGGACCTGCAGGCGGTGCCGGGTCAGGGGTCAGGGGTGCAGCGACATGGGTCCGTAGACCCGGCGGTCGTGCTCGAAGAGCGTGACCTGGTCGACGCCGGCGGCGGCGAGGTCGCCGAACAGCTCACCGACCCACGACTCGGCGTCGGCCTGGCTGGCGAAGCGCTGGGCGACGAGCTCGTCGGCGCCGTCGCCGGTGGGCGTGACCTCGGCGCCGGTGGAGTCCTCGAGACGCCACGTCCAGGGGCGCTCGGCCGCGGTCGGCCGTCGGAACGTCGGGGGCTGGTCGGGCAGGTTCATGGTCATGACTCTCGCACCGAGGGCTCGACGAACGGCAGCGGACGCACCTGGAACATCTCGCGCCGCCCGCGCACGTCGACGCCGACCTGGGCGTCGGGGTTGACGACCGACGAGAGCAGCGCGAGGGCGATGCCCTTCTTCAGCGTCGGCGAGAAGGTGCCGGAGGTGACCTCCCCGAGCAGCACGTCAGGCACCAGGGAGACGCTCATGTGGGGACGCGGGATGGCGCGGCCGGTCGACTCGAGCCCGACCAGGCGGCGTCGCGGCCCGGCCTGCTTCTCGGCGACCAGGGCGTCGCGGCCCCAGAACGCGTCCTTCTTCCAACCGACCGCCCAGCCCAGGCGCGCCTCGTTGGGGGTGACCGACAGCGAGATGTCCTGGCCGTGCAGCGGGTAGCCCATCTCGGTGCGCAGGGTGTCGCGGGCGCCGAGGCCGCACGGGGTCAGCCCGAACGGCTCCCCCGCCGCGAGGATCGCGTCCCAGACGGCGCCGGCACCGTCGCTGGGCACCACCAATTCGTAGCCCCGCTCGCCGGTGTAGCCGGTGCGGCAGATCACGACGTGGGTGCCGGCGAACGAGGCGTCGACGAAGCTCATGTAGTCGTGGCCGGTGGGCAGCCCCACGGCGGCGAGCAGGTCGTCGGACGACGGCCCCTGCACCGCGAGCACGGCGAAGTCGCGGTGCTGGTCGACGACCTCGACCCCCGCCGGCGCGGCGGCGGCCAGGCGGCGCACGACCTCGGCGGTGTTGGCGGCGTTGGGGATCAGGAAGACCGCCTCGTCGGAGCGGTAGTAGGCGATGAGGTCGTCGACGATGCCGCCGGTCGCGTCGTCGCAGCACAGCGTGTACTGCGCCTGGCCGGGCCCGATCCTGCGCAGGTCGTTGGACAGCGTCGCGTTGACGAGGTCGGCGGCACCGGGACCGGTCACCGCGGCCTTGCCGAGGTGGCTGACGTCGAAGATGCCGACGGCGGTGCGCACGGCGGTGTGCTCCTCGACCACCCCGGCGTACTGCAGCGGCATCGACCAGCCGCCGAAGTCGGCGAACTTGGCGCCCAGCGCCAGGTGTCGGTCGTGGAGGGGAGAGCGCAGCGGCTCCTGGGGACCGGAGGCCTCGGACATGGACCGAAACCTACCGCCACGCACCCCGCGCGGCCCACGTCCGGTCGGCACCGCCGTAGGCTCCCCGCGTGACGACGTGGACCCTGCGCAGTGCCAGCCCCGCCAAGACCCGATGCGACGCGGTCGTCGTCGGCGTGCTCTCCGGGGGCTCGCGCCCCACGATCGCCCCCGGCGGCGACGACGTCGCCGAGGCCTACGGCCGCAAGCTCGCGCCGCTGCTGACCACGCTGGGCGTGACCGGCAAGGCCGGTGAGGTCGTCAAGGTCCCGACCTCCCAGACGATCGCCTCGCCGATGCTGGTCCTGGTCGGTCTGGGCCCCGAGGCCACGCCGGCCGCCGTACGCCGCGCCGCCGGCGCCGCGGCCCGCGCGGTCTCCAACGCCGCCTCGGTCGCGCTCGCCCTGCCCGCCGACACCGCGGGCCTGGTGCGTGCGGCCACCGAGGGCTACCTCCTCGGCGGCTACACCTTCACGACGTACAAGAAGAGCGCCGGCGAGAAGAAGACGCCGCCCGAGGTCGTCGTGCTCAGCCCCGCGGCCCGCAAGAAGGACGCCGTCGCCGCCTTCGACGAGGCCCAGGTCCTGGCCGCCGCGGTCACCACGACCCGCGACTGGGTCAACACCCCGCCCAACGACCTGCGCCCGCCGTCGTTCGCCGACGGCATCGTCGCCGCGGTCAAGGCCCGCCCCCGCGGCGCCGCCAAGGTGGGCGTCAAGGTCCTCGACGAGCGCCAGCTCGCCGAGCTCGGCTGCGGCGGCATCCTGTCGGTCGGCCAGGGCTCCGACGCCCCGCCGCGGCTGGTCGAGCTCACCTACTCCCCCAAGGGCGCCACGCAGCACCTCGCGCTCGTCGGCAAGGGCATCACCTTCGACACCGGCGGGCTGTCGATCAAGCCCGCGGCCAACATGCACGAGATGAAGTCAGACATGGCCGGTGCCGCCGCCGTCGTGGCCGCCACCCTCGCGATCGCCGACCTCGGCCTGCCCGTCCGGGTCACGACCTACGCCTCCATCGCCGAGAACATGGTCGGCGCGTCGGCCACCCGGCCCGGCGACGTCGTGACGATGTACGGCGGCACGACCGTCGAGATCCTCAACACCGACGCCGAGGGCCGGATGGTGCTCGGTGACGCCCTGGTGATGGCGACCGAGCAGCAGCCCGACGTGATCCTCGACGTCGCCACCCTGACCGGCGCCATGGTCGTCGCGCTCGGCGACAAGGTCGGCGGCGTGATGGGCGACCCGACCGTCGTCGACGGCGTGCTCGCCGCGGCCGAGGCCGCCGGCGAGGAGCACTGGCCGATGCCGATCCCCGCGGCCATGGTCGAGCGCGTGCACTCGAGCAAGATCGCCGACCTCGCCCAGCACGACTGGATCCGCTGGGGCGGCGGGCTCTACGCCGCGGCCTTCCTGCGCGAGTTCACCGCCGGGCTCCCCTGGGCCCACCTCGACATCGCCGGCCCGTCGTACAACTCCGGCGGCCCCCACGGCCACGTCACCAGCGGCGGCACCGGCGTGGCCGTCACGACCCTGGTCGAGTACGCGCGGTCCCTGGCGGGCTGAGCCGGGCCGAGCGGGGCCGAGCAGGTCCTACAGGCCCTGCTCGCGTCGCTGCTGCTTCATCCGCGAGTTGTAGTCGCGCATCCGCTGCGGGATGCCGACGACCGCGGCGTCGTAGGACGGCACCTGGTGCTTGTTGCAGAAGTCGTGGGCCCAGGCGGCCGAGGGCACCCGGCGCCGGGTCCACTCCCCGTCGTGGGCCACCAGCAGGACGGTCACCTCGCTGACCGCGGTGCGGGGCTCGACGAACCCCTCGACTCCGCGGCGCTCGGCGACCCAGGCGTCGAGGTGGGCGATGTCGACCTTGTCGGCGGCACGCACCGTCGTGGAACCGGTGCGCAGGCCGCCGGTCGGGCGACTCACGCGGGTCCGGGACCTGCGGCGGAAGCGGTCGAGGAAGGCCATGGGGCCAGTCTGCCTGGTCCACCGCCGTACTTGCGGCAGCGCCCTGCGGGCGCGTGCGGTCAGCCGGTCCCCGACGACCAGGTGAAGACCTCGTGCGGCCCGATCCGGAACACCCGCCCGTCGGTCCCGTCGACCTGCAGGCGCAGGTAGCGGTCGCGGTCGCTGCGGTTGTAGCCGTAGACCCCGACCGAGCCGTCACGACGCCGGAAGCCGGCCGAGACGACGTCGAGCGGGCCGCTCACGCCGACCACCGTGGAGCCGCGGCGCGCGGCCCGGCTGAGGTGCGCCAGCACGTAGAGCTCGGGCTCGGCGTAGGAGGCGTCGCCGTCGACCGTGAGCAGCCCCCGGCAGGTGCCGCACCCGCCGAAGGCGCCGCGCTCGCCAGGCGAGAGCGCGAGGTTGAACATCAGCAGCCCGGTCGAGCCGGCGTCGACCGACTGGTCCACGAGCACCCGGGAGTCCCAGTCGAGGGTGCCGACGGCGGAGTCGTCGGTGCCGGTGCACTCGTCGACGAGCCAGGGCACCTCGAGCCCCGCGGCCTGCGCGGGGACGCCGGCGTAGCAGTGGAAGGCCACCGCGGCGTGGGCACCGGGCGCGTCACGCAGGGCGGTCCGCGCGCGTGCGACGTCGCTCCAGTTGTGGTCGAGCGCCCACAGGTCGACGCCCAGCGCGTCGACGCGCGGGCCCACGAGCCGCGCCAGCCGCGAGAGCTGGGCGTCGCTCACCAGCATCGTGGGGTAGCGCTCGGCCAGGCCCGGCTCGTTGGCCAGCGTCAGCGCCCGCACCGGGAAGCGGTGCTCACGCAGCCACCGGACCTGGCCGACCAGGAAGTCGGCGTACGACGCGACGGCGTCGTCGCGCAGGCTGCTGCCGAACCACGTCCTGCGCACCTTGAAGCGCGGCGGCGCCGACCACGGGGTCGCGACCAGGCGCACGCCCCGGTCGATGGGCAGGACCTGCTCGCGCAGGAACCGCAACGTGCGCCGCGCCTGCGGGCCGGGCACGACCCGCCCGTCGCGGACCCGCCAGCCCCACGTCTGCGTGGAGAAGTCGGTGGCCGACAGCGGCAGCCGCAACCACTGCAGGCGCGCCCCCTGCGCGGCCGCGGGATCGAGCAGCAGCCGGACCAGGTCGGGGCGGTCCTCGAGGTGGGCGACCGCGGAGTCGGTCAGCGCCGCACCGACGCCCGTCCACGTCTGTCCCGACGTGGCGGGGTCGACGGTCACCGGCTCCACGAGCGTCAACAGCGGCACCGACTGCTGGGGCGGCCGCGTGCTGAGGCGTACGGCGGGGTCGTCCGGCGAGCTCACCACGAGCGTGCCGCCCGCAGCCCGAGCATCCCGAGCAGCCGGGTCGACCGGACCGGCCGGGTCGGCCGGACCGGCCGCGTCGGTGGCGACGGCGCTGCGGTCGTGCGGTCGGGCCGTGCTGGTGATCCCCGCCGCGACCACCGCGCATGCGACCAGGACGGCCAGGACGACGAGGACCGCGGAGCGACCGGTGGTGCTGCGGGCCCGGCGCGGTCGTGCGATCACTCGGAGCATCCTCCTGCGTCGGCGAGGCCCGGGGCAACACACCACTCTGCGCCCGGCTGCGGACTTCGAGGGACCGGTGAGGCGCCCTTGCCGCGCGGCTCCCCGGTAATGCAAAGATGGGCGTCCCAGCGCCCTGGCGCTCACTGACCCTCGGAAAGGACCAGCGTGGCCGACTTCGACGTCCTCGTCCTCGGAGCGGGCTCGGGCGGCTACGCCTGTGCCTTGCGGGCGGCGCAGCTCGGCCTCAGCGTGGGCCTGGTCGAGAAGGACAAGCTCGGCGGCACCTGCCTGCACGTCGGCTGCATCCCCACCAAGGCCCTCCTCCACGCCGCCGAGGTCGCTGACAACACCCGCGAGTCGCAGCAGTTCGGCGTGCGCGCCACGCTCGAGGGCATCGACATGCCGGGCGTCAACGCCTACAAGGACGGCGTCGTCTCCCGGCTGTTCAAGGGCCTGGCCGGGCTGATCAAAGGCCGCGGCATCACCGTGATCGAGGGTGAGGGCAAGGTCACCGGCGACCGTCAGGTCACGGTCACCGGCGCCGACGGGCAGGAGGTCCACACCGGCAAGCACCTCGTGCTCGCCTCCGGCTCCTATGCCCGCACCCTGCCCGGGCTCCAGGTCGACGGCACCCGGGTGATGACGTCCGAGCACGCGCTGCGCCTGGACCGCGTGCCGGCCTCGGTGGTCGTGCTCGGCGGCGGCGTGATCGGATGCGAGTTCGCCAGCGTGTGGCGCAGCTTCGGCGCCGAGGTCACCATCGTCGAGGCGCTCCCCCGGCTCGTCGCCGCCGAGGACGAGGCGTCGTCGAAGGCGCTCGAGCGCGCGTTCCGCAAGCGCGGCATCGTCTTTCGCACCGGCACCCCCTTCCAGAGCGTCAAGACCACCGACACCGGCGTCGCCGTGACCGTCGAGGGCGGTGACGTCATCGAGGCCGAGCTGCTGCTCGTCGCGGTCGGGCGTGGCCCGTCGACCGACGGCCTGGGCTACGAGGAGGCCGGCGTCGCGATGGAGCGGGGCTTCGTGCTCACCGATGAGCGCTGCCGCACCAACGTCGAGGGCGTCTACGCCGTCGGCGACATCGTGCCCGGGCTGCAGCTGGCCCACCGGGGCTTCCAGCAGGGCATGTTCGTCGCCGAGGACATCGCCGGGCTCGACCCGCAGCCGATCGACGAGACCGCCATCCCGCGCGTGACCTACAGCAGCCCCGAGGTGGCGTCGGTCGGGCTCGACGAGGCAGCGGCCCGGGCGGCGTACGGCGACGAGGTCGAGACCCTCACCTACGACCTCGGCGGCAACGGCAAGAGCCAGATCCTCAAGACCCAGGGCTTCGTCAAGCTGATCCGCCGCAAGGACGGGCCGGTCATCGGCGTCCACCTGGTCGGCGACCGGGTCGGCGAGCTGATCGGCGAGGCCCAGCTCATCTACTCGTGGGAGGCGCACGCCGAGGACGTCGCCCCGCTCGTGCACGCCCACCCGACCCAGAACGAAGCCCTCGGCGAGGCCCACCTGGCCCTCGCCGGCAAGCCTCTCCACGCCCACTCCTGAAGGGGAACCGCCCACCCATGGCCACCGAAGTCAACCTCCCGGCACTCGGGGAGTCCGTCACCGAAGGCACCATCACCCGCTGGCTCAAGCAGGTCGGTGACAGCGTCGCGGTCGACGAGCCGCTGCTGGAGGTCTCGACCGACAAGGTCGACACCGAGATCCCCTCGCCGGTCGCCGGCACCCTGCTCGAGATCAAGGCCGCCGAGGACGACACCGTCGAGATCGGCGCCGTCCTCGCGGTGATCGGCGACGAGGGCGAGTCCGCCGGCGACGCCACCGGGTCCGCCGCGCCCGAGGCGCAGCCCGCCGACGAGGACGAGGCCGCGAAGAAGGCCGAGCAGGAGGAGCAGATCGCTGCCGAGACCGGCGAGCTGCCGCCCGGCGACGAGACCCCCGAGGCCGACAAGGCCGAGCCCGCACCGGCCGCGGCACCCGCGGCTCCCGCGGCCCAGTCGGCAGCACCGTCGGGCGGCGGGTCCGCCACGGCGGTCGTGCTGCCCGCGCTGGGCGAGTCGGTCACCGAGGGCACCGTCACCCGTTGGCTCAAGCAGGTCGGCGACGACGTCGCGGTCGACGAGCCGCTGCTGGAGGTCTCGACCGACAAGGTCGACACCGAGATCCCCTCGCCGGTCGCCGGCACCCTGCTGGAGATCAAGGTGCAGGAGGACGAGACCGTCGAGGTCGGCGCCGAGCTCGCGTTGGTCGGTGACGGCGCGGCCGCGCCCGCGGCTGCCGAGCCGGAGCCCGAGCCCGAGCCCGAGCCGGAGCCCGAGCCCGCCAAGGCACCGGAGCCGGAGCCGGAGCCTGCGAAGGCCCCCGAGCCGGAGCCCGCCCAGGCCCCCGAGCCCGCCCCGGCGCCGGCCGCCGGGTCGCAGGGTGACGGCCCGAGCGGGAGCCCCGCCGGTGAGCCCGCGAGCACGTCGAGCGCCCCGTCGTCCGACGGCGCCGGCTACGTGACTCCGCTCGTGCGCAAGCTCGCCGCCCAGAACAGCGTCGACCTCGCCACGGTGACCGGGTCGGGCGTGGGCGGTCGCATCCGCAAGCAGGACGTGCTCGACGCCGCCAAGGCCCAGGAGAGGGCTGCGGCGCCCGCGGCCCCCGCTGCGCCCGCAGGCCCCGCCGCCGCGTCGGCACCCGCCGCTGCGCCGGTGACGCCGTCCCCGCTGCGCGGCACGACCGAGAAGATGAGCCGCCTGCGCAAGATCATCGCCGAGCGCGTGGTCGAGTCGCTGCAGGTCAGTGCGCAGCTCACCCAGGTCATCGAGGTCGACGTCACCAACGTCGCACGGCTGCGCGACGCCACCAAGGCCGACTTCCTGGCCCGCGAGGGCGTCAAGCTGTCCTACCTGCCGTTCTTCGCCAAGGCGACGGTCGACGCGCTCAAGCAGCACCCGAAGTTCAACGCGACGATCGACACCGAGGAGGGCGTGGTCACCTACTACGACCGCGAGAACCTCGCCTTCGCGGTCGACACCGAGAAGGGCCTGATCTCCCCGGTCGTCAAGGACGCGGGTGACCTCTCGATCGCGGGCCTGGCCAAGAAGATCGCCGACGTCGCCGAGCGCACCCGCACCAACAAGATCGGCCCCGACGAGCTCGGCGGTGGCACCTTCACGATCACCAACCTCGGCAGCGTCGGGGCCCTGTGGGACACCCCGATCATCAACCAGCCGCAGGTCGCGATCCTCGGTCCCGGTGCCGTGGTCAAGCGCCCGGTCGTCATCGACGACGCCAACCTCGGCGAGACGATCGCGGTGCGCCACATGGTCTACCTCGCCCTGACCTACGACCACCGTCTCATCGACGGCGCCGACGCGGGCCGCTTCCTGCAGGACATCAAGAAGCGCCTCGAGGCCGGCCAGTTCGAGGTCTGACCCACCCGCAGCGACGAACGCCCCCTCCCGAGCACCTCGGGAGGGGGCGTTCCACGTCCGGGCCCGACGTCGACGTACGCACGTCGGCTCAGCACGACAGGGGCGACCCGATCGTCAGCGCGGCTGACGGCCAGGAGGCGAGCAATGGAACTGGACCAGCAGAACGGCGCCGGGCCACGACGCCAGGCCGACCACAGGGCGCACGGAGCCGGAGGTCGGCCCCAGCGTCTGGGCGGCCGCCACCCAGACCGGCGGCAGCCCTCGAGGACGACGGGCGGCCAGCCAGACGCGGGCCGACCGTAGGCGACCAGTCAACAGAGCCGGAGGCGACCCACCATCACAGCTCGAACTCGGCGGGGTCGATGCCGACGGCGTGGCAGGCCTCGCGGACGACGGCCTTCTCCTGGTCGTCGAAGTGGCCGTCGGCGCCGCCGATGATGATGCCGATCTGGATGACGGCGCGGGCCTCCGACGGCTTCTTCTTGGTCTTGCCGACCACCTGGATGAGCTCGACCTTGCCGAGCTGGTAGTCGGCGGCGAGCTTGTTGCAGCTCTCGTCGAAGCGTGAGCTGAGGGTGTCGGGCGGGAAGTTGGACAGGGCGGCGTTGGAGGTGATCAGGCCGGAGACCTTCTGGCGCTCCGAGGCGTCGACGCTGCCGTCGGCCGCGGCCACCAGCGCGCACATCGCCATGCTGGCGTCGCGGAAGGACCCGCTCTGCAGCTCGTTCTTCTTGGCGAGGAGCTGGGTCTGCATGTCCTGCGTGGCCTGGCGGAGCCGGTTCCAGATGGGCATGGTGGTGACTACCTCGGGTTTCGTCGGGGGCTGGACTGTCATGGTGCCCCACGACGACAACCGCGCCCGGTGTCGTCGTCCCCGCACTGCCGGGGGAGGTGGTCGTCGGGGCCGTCTGCCAGGATCGCGCCATGGCCTCACCTGCGCTCTCGATCGTGCTCGCCGGCGGTTCCGGCTTCCTCGGCAGCCACCTGCGCACCGCGCTGCGCAGCCGTGGCCACCAGGTGACCTCGCTCGTGCGCCGTGAGGCCGGCGGGCCCGACGAGTCGACCTGGGACCCCTACGCTGGCCAGGTCGACCGCACGCTGGTCCGCACCGCCGACGTGGTCGTCAACCTGGCCGGCTCCCCCACGCTGGGCAACCCGCACTCCAAGAAGTGGGCGCGCCAGCTGCGCGAGAGCCGGGTGACCACGACGGCGCTGCTCGCCGAGACGATCGCCGAGGCCGACCGACCCCCGGCGTTCCTGGCCGGCAACGGGATCTCCTACTACGGCGACCACGGCGACGCCGTGCTGACCGAGGCCGCCGACACCCGCGGGCACGCGCTGCTCACCGACGTCACCCGTGAGTGGCAGGCCGCCGCCGACCCGGCGGTCGCGGCCGGCTCCCGGGTCTGCGTGCTGCGCACCGCCCCGGTCATGGACCGGCGCGCGGCGCCGCTGCAGCAGCTGCGGCTGCTGTTCCGCACCGGCCTGGGCGGTCGGCTCGGCAAGGGGCGCCAGTACATGCCGATGATCTCGCTGCGCGACTGGGTGGGTGGGGTGGTCCACCTCGCCGAGCACGCCGACGCCTCGGGGGCGTTCAACCTGTGCCTGCCCCAGGCGCCCACCAATGCCGAGTTCACCAAGGCCCTCGCGGCCGCCTGCCACCGCCCAGCGGTGGTGCCGGTGCCGGCCGCGGCGATCAGGCTCGCGGGCGGCGAGATGTCGTCGGAGCTGCTGGGCTCGCTCAACGTGCGCCCGGAGGCCCTGCTCGCGTCGGGCTACGTCTTCGCCGACGCCGACCTCGACTCGATGCTCACGACCGCCCTCGCGGCTCGGGACTGACCGACGCGACGCGCCACCGCCCGACCGGGCTGCGTGCCAGCACGATCCGCCGCGTCGACGGCCGGTCGTGCGGGAGCACCAGGTCGCCGGCCGAGACGTGCGCGACCCGGTCGGTGACCACGAGCACCAAGCGTCGCGGGCGGTCGAGGAGCACCTGCAGCCGCAGCACCTGGGTGGTCAGGCCGGTGACGCGCAGTCCGCGGCCGGCCCAGGCGCGCAGCATCGCCGCGTCACGCCGTCCGGCCACCGACCCCGGCGTGTAGAGCCCCGCGAGGGCCCGGACGTCACCGCTGGTCCAGGCCCGAGCGCGCTCGGCGTCCCAGTGGCGCAGCACCTGCCGGGCCCGGGCCGCGGGTGGCGTGGCCACGGGCGTCGCCCGACCGTCGGCCGGACGCGCCGAGGGCGCCGGTGGCGCCGCGTCGGGCGACCGCACGACCAGCACGCCGCAGGTCACCACCACCCCGCACAGGGCACCGGCCAGCACGCTGAGCAGCACGCGCGAGACGACCCGGGACGACATGGCTCCAGTAGAGCCGAGGTCGCCGTCCGCGCGCAGAGTCCATCCACAGGCTCGGACCCGGGTGGTCGTGGCCGGGCGTAGGGTGAGGACGTGACTGCCGACCTGCCCCTCGACCTGTCGTTCGAGGTCGCCGGACTCGGGTCCGGGGCCGTCGACTACCTCGCCGCGTGGGACCTGCAGCGCGAGGTGCACGCCGGCGTGGTCGCGGGCTCGCGACCGCCGACGGTGCTGCTGCTCGAGCACCCGCCCGTCTACACCGCCGGCAAGCGCACCGACCCGCACGAGCGGCCGGTCGACCCCGGCGGCGCGCAGGTCATCGACGTCGACCGCGGCGGCAAGATCACCTTCCACGGCCCCGGCCAGCTCGTCGGCTACCCGATCGTGCGGCTGCCCGACCACGTCAAGGTCGTCGACTACGTGCGCCGGGTCGAGGAGGCGCTGATCGCGGTGTGTCGCGACCTCGGCGTCGAGACCGCCCGCGTGCCGGGGCGCAGCGGCGTCTGGCTGCGCGCCACCGACGAGCGGCCCGAGCGCAAGGTCGCCGCGATCGGCATCCGCGTCAGCCGCGGCGTCACCATGCACGGCTTCTCCCTCAACGCAGACGTCGACCTCGGCTGGTACGACCGGTTCGTGCCCTGCGGCATCGCCGACGCCGGGGTCACCACGCTCTCGGTCGAGACCGGTCGCCCGGTCACGGTGCGCGACGTCCTGCCGTCGGTCGAGCAGCACCTGCGCCACTACCTCGCCTGGGCGCCCTACGACCCCACGCCCGACTACGAGCCGCGCCCCGAGCCCGGCCGTGCGCCGCGCATCGAGCTGGTCCGTCCCGGCGGCTGAGAGCACTGCTCGCGCTTCCCTCGTCGTCGAGCCGAGCAGCGCAGGCCCGCACCGGCGGACAGCACCCTCAAACGCGCAATCACCCTGTAATACAGGCTTTCAGGTCGATGACGGAACGTCTCGCGCCCTTCTCGCGGCACTCCCGCGGTGGTCAACTCGAGAGGCACCCCACCTCTCATCCGCACTCGACCACAGGAGCTCGACATGCAGATCCACCACAGGGTCGGCGCCACCGCCAGCGCGCTCGCCCTCGCCCTCACCGGGCTCGCCGGGACCACCTCCGCACAGGCCACGACCACCCAGTCGACCACCCCGTCGACCACCGCGGCATCCCCCGTCGTCGGCCACACCTACGTCAACGACAACAACGCCGGGGCCAACGCCGTGGCCGCCTTCGACCGGCACGCCGACGGGAGCCTGACGCCCATCCCCGGCTCCCCCTTCGCCACCGGTGGCAGCGGTCTCGGCCGGGGCCTCGGGTCGCAGGGGGCGATCCAGCGCTCGGACGACGGCCGCTTCCTCCTCGCGGTCAATGCCGGGTCCGACAGCATCTCGGTCCTGCGGCTCGGCGCCGACGGCGTCCCGACCCCCGTCGGCACCCCCGTGCCCTCGGGCGGCAAGAAGCCCGTCTCGATCGCCGTCCACGACAGCCTGGTCTACGTCGCCAACGGCGGCGAGGGCGGCGAGAACTACACCGGCTTCCGTCTGTCGGGCACCGGCTCGCTGACCGCGATCCCCGGGTCGACCTTCGCCCTGCCCGACGGGTCCCACGCGGGTGACGTCCTCTTCGACCCGAGCGGCAAGCGCCTGATCGGCACGCGCGACGACACCTCGCAGCTCGACTCGTTCAAGGTGCACGGCGACGGCCGCATCGCCCCGGTGCAGGTGGGGACCCCGACCGCCGTGGCGGGGCCGATCGGCGCGCAGTTCAGCCCGACCCACGCCGACCAGCTGTTCGTCACCCTCGCGCACGGCGGCCCGGGCACGGGCACCGTCGCGGCGTACGACGTGTCGCGCAACGGCACCTTCGACCCGATCGGACCGGGTCTGTTCCCGAACGGTCAGACCGCCACCTGCTGGGTCGAGATCACTGCTGACGGCAGGTACCTGTTCGCCGTCAACACCGCCGCCCTGACGATCTCCCGCTACGCGGTCAGCGACGACGGCGAGCTCGACCTCCTCGGCAACACGCCCTTCAACGACGGTGTCGGCGCCGTGGACGCGCGGCTCTCGCCCGACGGCCGCACCCTGTCGGTCACCGGTGGCCGCGGTCGCGTCGTCAGCGTCTTCGCCGTCGAGGGAGGCGACCTGACGGAGCTCGCGAGCTCCCCCACGCCGCTGCCGGCCGCCTCCGCGCCCACCGGCATCGTGGTGACCTGAGCCTGGTCGACGCCTCGACGTGGGCGCCGCGGTCCGTGAGGGCCGCGGCGCTCGTGCGCGCGTGGCGTTGCCAGGATCGGCGCTGCGCACGTGATCTGATGACCCGTCGCACTCGGGGAGGGACACACACATGAGCGATCAGCTGGTCATCGAGGCCACCGGCCTGCGCAAGGAGTTCCGCGGCCGCAAGGGCACCAGGGTCGCGGTGGACGACCTCGACCTCGCGGTCCCGGCCGGCGGGGTCCATGGCTTCCTGGGGCCCAACGGCTCGGGCAAGACCACCACGATCCGGATGCTGCTGGGGCTGGCTCGCGCCACGCGGGGCGAGATGCGGCTGTTCGGCCAGCAGGTGCCCGCCCACCTGCCGGCGGTGATCGACCGCGTCGGTGCGGTGGTGGAGTCACCGAAGTTCTCCCCCCACTTCTCGGGACGCCGCAACCTGCTGCTGCTGTCGCGCTCCATCGGCGCACCCGACCGCCAGGTCGACCAGGCGATCGAGACCGTCGGCCTCACCGGTCGCGACCGTGACCGCTACAAGTCCTACTCGCTGGGGATGAAGCAGCGCCTGGCGATCGCCGCGACCCTGCTCAAGGACCCGCAGCTGCTGATCCTCGACGAGCCCACCAACGGCCTCGACCCCGCCGGCATCCGCGAGATCCGCGAGACCATCCGCGACCTCGGCGCCCGCGGGGTCACGGTGCTGCTGAGCTCGCACATCCTCGCCGAGGTGCAGCAGGTCTGCACCTCGGCCACCATCATCGGCAACGGCCGCCTGCTCGCCTCGGGCAAGGTCGACGACCTGGTCGGCGGCACCGCCGCGGCGTACGCCGTCACCGTGCCCGACCAGGCCGCCGCGCGCCGCGCGCTCACCGACGCCGGGCTCGCGACGACGCCCACCGAGACCGGGCTGCGCGTCGAGTCCGACGACCCGGCCCGCATCACCCGCACCCTGGGCGCCGCCGAGATCTGGCTGACCGGCCTGACCCCGCTGCGTCGCGACCTCGAGTCGGTCTTCCTCGAGCTCACCGAGGCCGACACGCTCGGCCAGCACACCACCGCGCCGGGCGGTGCCGCATGATCCGCCTGCTGCGCGTCGAGCTGACCCGACTGCGGTGGCGCCGGGCCGTCCTGCTGCTGGTCGCGGCCGCCATCGTCATCCCGACGATCATCCTCGCGGCGCGTGCCTACGAGACCCGGCCGGTCAGCGACGCCGACCGCGCCGACGCCCAGGAGCAGGCCGACGTCGAGCTCGGCTTCCAGCGCGAGCAGATCGAGCGGTGCCTCCAGGCACCGCGCCAGTTCGGCATCGCCCCCGACAACGCCGAGCGCCAGTGCGAACGGCGCCTGTCCTACCCCGTCGACCCCGAGCAGTACCTCTACCGCGAGCAGCTGCGCCTGGACTCCGAGCTCAGCGGGGCCGGGCTGGCGGTGGTGGCCGTCGTCGCCGTGCTGATGCTGCTGGCCGGCACGACCTACGTCGGGCACGACTGGGGGTCGGGCTCCATGAGCAACCAGCTTCTCTTCGAGTCCCGCCGGCTGCGGGTCTGGGGCGCCAAGGCGCTGGCGGTCGGCCTGCTCGCCCTCGGGGTGGGGCTGGTCGCGCTCGCTGTGTTCTGGGGTGGGCTGCTCGCGTTCGCCCAGGCCCGTGACCTCGACCCGTCGGGACAGGTCGTCACCGACGTCGCCCAGCAGGCCGGTCGCGGCCTGGCCATGATCGTGGCGGCGGCCGTCGGCGGCTACGCGCTGACCACCATGGTGCGCAGCACGGTGTTCACCATCGGGGTGCTGTTCGGGGTCTCGGTGGCCGGTGGCCTGCTCTTCGGCGCGCTGCTGCCCGACGGCGCGCTGCGCTTCGAGCCCGCGACCAACGCTTTGGCCGTGGTCAAGGGCGAGGTCACCTGGTACGTCGAGCCCCCGGCCGACTGCGCGGTCGTCGTCTACGACATGACCACGACCGACTCCGACCGCTGCGCGACCCAGGCGCGGCTGACCCAGCGCGGCGGTGCCGTCTACTACGGCGTGCTGCTGCTGGCCCTCGGGTCGGCCAGCGCGGCGTCGTACCGCCGACGCGACGTGCCGTAGCGCCGCGGAATATCGTCCGCCCACGCTCGTTGGGCCAGACATGGAGATCCTGCTGACCGGCGCGACCGGTTACATCGGCAACGCTGTCCTCGCCCGCCTGCTGGCCTCCGAGCACCAGGTGCGGGCCGTGGTCCGCAACGAGGAGAAGGCCGACGCGGTGCGCGTCGTCGGGGTCACCCCCGTCGTGGGCGACCTGTTCGACCCGGCCTGGCTGCGCGGGCAGCTCGACACGGTGGACGGGGCGATCCACACCGCCGCAGGCAGCGACGAACGCGACGCCGCGCTCAACGACGCCGTGATCGAGGCCGTGCTGGCCTCCTTCGCCGGCACCGAGAAGCCGTTCGTGCACACCGGCGGCGTGTGGACCTACGGCGACAACCCCGACATCGCCGACGACGACCCGCAGCAGCCCCCCGCCATCACCGCGTGGCGCCCGGCCGGCGAGCAGCGACTGCTCACCTCGGGCGTGCGCGCCTCGGTGGTCCGTCCGGGCATCGTCTACGGCCACGGCGGCGGCATCCCCGCGATGCTGGCCGCAGGGCCCCGTGACGAGGCGGGCGCCCTGGTGCTCATCGGCACCGGCGACCAGCACTGGCCGACCGTCCACGTCGACGAGCTCGCCGACCTCTACGTCCTGGTGCTCCACCAGGCGCCCGGCGGCACGGCGTACGTCGGCGCCAACGGCACCAACCCGACGGTGCGCGAGCTCGGCGAGGCCGCGGTCGGTCCCGACGCGACCGTCGTCGCGGGCAGCGCCGAGGAGGCCGCTGGCCGGTTCGGGGCGGCGTTCGCCGAGGCCCTGCTGCTCGACCAGCAGTCGGCGGGTCGCGCGGCCCGGGCGCTGGGCTGGGAGCCGTCGGCGCCCTCCCTGGTCGAGCTCCTGCGCGACGGCTACCCGGGTGGGCGCTGAGTGCCGCCGCGCGACGTAGGATCGACGAAGTGACGACCACACCCCCCGTCAGCCCCACCGCTCCCGACGGCCGCAAGCTGCTGCGCCTCGAGGTCCGCAACGCCGAGACCCCGATCGAGCGCAAGCCCGAGTGGATCAAGACCCGCGCCAAGATGGGCCCCGAGTACAAGGCCCTGCAGAAGCTCGTCAAGGACGAGGGCCTGCACACGGTCTGCCAGGAGGCCGGCTGCCCCAACATCTTCGAGTGCTGGGAGGACCGCGAGGCGACCTTCCTCATCGGCGGCGAGCAGTGCACCCGGCGCTGCGACTTCTGCCAGATCGACACCGGCAAGCCCGACCCGCTCGACCGTGACGAGCCGCGTCGCGTGGCCGAGTCGGTGCAGAAGATGCAGCTGCGCTACGCCACGATCACCGGCGTCGCACGCGACGACCTCGACGACGGCGGCGCGTGGCTCTACGCCGAGACCGTGCGGATGATCCACGAGCTCAACCCCGGCATCGGCGTCGAGAACCTCATCCCCGACTTCAACGGCAAGCCCGACCTGCTGACCGAGGTCTTCGAGTCGCGCCCCGAGGTGCTGGCCCACAACGTCGAGACGGTGCCGCGCATCTTCAAGCGCATCCGCCCGGCCTTCCGCTACGAGCGCTCGCTCGACGTGATCACCCAGGCCCGCGACTTCGGGCTGGTCACCAAGTCCAACCTGATCCTCGGCATGGGCGAGACCCGCGACGAGGTCTCGCAGGCGCTGGTCGACCTGCACGCCGCCGGCTGCGAGATCATCACGATCACGCAGTACCTCCGCCCCTCGGCGCGCCACCACCCCGTCGAGCGCTGGGTCAAGCCCGAGGAGTTCGTCGAGATGGCGGCCGAGGCCGAGGAGATCGGTTTCTCCGGGGTGCTGTCGGGCCCGCTCGTGCGTTCGTCGTACCGTGCCGGTCGCCTGTACCGTCAGGCGATGGACGCGCGCGCGTCCGTCTGACGTACCGACTGACGTACCGACCCGGCGTACCAGCACGAGTAGCGAGGCAACGACACCGATGGCCAAGGAGCCCAAGGCCCCCAAGACCGCCCCGGTCAAGGAGACCGACCCGACCAAGATGAGTCGGCGTCGCCAGATCATCGAGACCTACCGGATGTCGAAGGACAGCGACCCCCGGCTCGGGCTGTGGCTGCTCGGCGCGTTCCTCGTCTTCGGTGCGATCGGCTTCGGCCTGGTGTTCCTCGCCTTCGGCGGCAGCACCTTCGGCCTGGTGTTCTCGATCCTCATCGCGGTGCTGACCGGGTTCCTCGGGATGATGATCATCTTCAGCCGCCGCGCCCAGCGGGCGGCGTACACACGCCTCGAGGGTCGCCTCGGCGGTGGCGCGCAGGCGCTGACGATGCTGCGCCGGGGCTGGACCGTCGAGCAGATGGTCGGTTTCACCAAGCAGCAGGACATGGTCCACCGCGTCGTGGGTCCTCCCGGCGTTGTGCTGGTCGGCGAGGGCAACCCCCACCGGCTGCGCGCGCTGATGATCTCCGAGCGCAAGAAGCACGACCGCGTCATCGGCGAGACCCCGATCCACGAGGTCGTCGTCGGCAGCGGCGAGGGCCAGGTGCCGCTGCCCAAGCTGGTGCGTCACATCCAGAAGCTCGGCCGCCAGGTCAAGCCGGCCGAGATCACCGACATCCTGCAGCGACTGCGGGCCCTCGACGCCCAGCGTCCCAAGGTCCCGCTCCCCCGCGGCCCCGTGCCGACGTCGATGAAGGGCATGCGCGGCAACCTGCGCGGTCGCTGAGCCGCTCGGCGTGCCCCCGTCAGGGCGCCTCGACGGTGACGGGTGCGCCCCAGGCGCTGTAGTCGGTGCGCAGCAGCTGGCCGCTGTCGACGAAGGCCTGGTCGACGCGCACCGGCAGGCCGGTGTCGTCGACCGAGAAGGTCACGTCGACTGCGCCGGTGAGGTCGTCGGGCACCTGGGCGCCACCGACGAGGTCAGCGGCGTCGACGGTGAAGGTGAAGCTCGCGACCGGGGTGCCGCCGACCTCGGCCGGCCCGCCCGCGGCGAAGTCCGAGGCGCCCTTGAGCGCCGCCGCGAGGTCACCGAGCACGTCCCAGCCGGGCAGGGCGCCGATGGCGCTGCCCGCGTTGGCCGGGTCGTCGGGGTCGACCTCGGCGAAGTCACCGTCGGCCGTCGTGCGCACGTAGGTCGTGCCGGCGACGCGGCGCACCTCGATCGTGGTGCCGGGCACCGCGGAGATCTCGGCGCTGTAGTCGTCGCCGCCGAGGTACTGGTGGTCGGCCTCGACCCCCGGCGGCGGGGTCGCGTTGCCGACCGACAGGTGCACGGTCTCGAAGCCGCCCATCGCCGCACCGACCGCCGCGAAGAGGTCGTCGGCGGTGGCGATGTCGCCGGTGAGCGGCGGGTCGGTGGTCGGGCTGGTCGGGCTGGTCGGGCTGGTCGGGCTCGGCTCAGGGGTCGGGGTAGGAGTCGGCGCCGGTGCCGTCGACTCGGTGCCGATGGTCACCGATGACCCCGGGATGACCACCGGCGTCGGTACGGCCTGCTGGGCGTCACCGCTGCCGCACCCGACCAGGAGGGACCCGGTCGCCACGATCACCAGCAGCGTCGCCGTACGACGTCCCCTCGACATGCGCCGACCGTACCGGCGCCGGGTCGCGCCGTCCGCGAGACGGCGAGAACCGTCAGCCGCGGCCGGGCCGCGACGCACCGGCCACCAGGGCGCGGAAGGTGTCGGCGGTGACCGTGGCGGTGCCGGCCACGACGTCGTGCAGACCGCGACCGTCGGGCCGGAAGACCAGCGGCGGGACCACCAGGGCGACGAGGACCTGACGGGCCAGCAGGCGCAGCAGGTTCATCGGCCGCATCACGCCGTCGGCCGGCACGACGCGCAGCCCCGTCGCGATCTTGCCGAACGAGCCGGCCAGCAGCCAGGTGAACAGCGCCGACTCGACGACGTAGACCGCCAGGGTGACGAACCCGCCGGCGCTGCCGGTCTCGAAGTAGTGGTCGGCCCCGCCGACGATGACGATCGCGACCAGGGTGGAGGCCACCCAGTCGACCAGCAGGGCGCCGAACCGCCGGCCCCAGGACGCGGTCGGGATCGAGTCGCTCACGGCACCAGCCTAGGCGGCGGGCCGCTCATCCCGGGGTGGAGCCACCCCTCGACACACCTGTTACACCGGGGAAACAAACCCGATACGGTCGCGAAACGGCTCGAGAGTTACCTTTCGACCACACCGGGCGCAGCGACGCGCCCGGGTCCACGTCACCGCTACGCGTTCGGCTGCACCTGGGAGGGCGCGGCCAAGGAGGACGAATGTTCAGCAACAGCGACGACCTGCTCGCCTACATCAAGGACGAGGGCGTCGAGATGGTCGACGTCCGGTTCTGCGACCTGCCCGGCATCATGCAGCACTTCACCGTCCCGGTCTCGTCGTTCGACCAGAGCGTCTTCGACGACGGTCTCGGCTTCGACGGCTCGTCCATCCGCGGTTTCCAGGCCATCAACGAGTCCGACATGGCGCTCTTCCCGGACCCGACCACCGCCTACATCGACCCGTTCCGCACGGCGAAGACGATGGTCATCAACTTCTTCATCCACGACCCGATCACCGGCGAGCCCTACTCGCGCGACCCCCGCAACATCGCGCGCAAGGCGCTGGCCTACCTCTCGACCACCGGCATCGCCGACACGGCGTACTTCGCGCCGGAGGCCGAGTTCTACATCTTCGACAAGGTCCGCTACTCGACCGGCGTCAACGAGAGCTATTACCACATCGACTCCGTCGAGGGCTGGTGGAACTCCGGCGCCGAGGGCGACAACCTGGGCTACAAGACGCGCCTCAAGGGCGGCTACTTCCCGGTGGCTCCCTACGACCACTACACCGACCTGCGCGACGAGATGGTCAAGAACCTCGAGGGCGTCGGCCTGCAGGTCGAGCGGGCCCACCACGAGGTCGGCACGGCCGGTCAGGCGGAGATCAACTACCGCTTCGACACGCTGCTCAAGGCCGCCGACGACGTGATGAAGTTCAAGTACATCATCAAGAACACCGCGTGGGCCAACAACAAGTCGGTCACCTTCATGCCCAAGCCGATCTTCGGTGACAACGGCTCCGGCATGCACGTGCACCAGTCGCTGTGGAACGGCGGCGAGCCGCTGTTCTACGACGAGACCGGCTACGGCGGCCTGTCCGACATGGCGCGCTGGTACATCGGCGGCATCCTCAAGCACGCCCCGTCGCTGCTGGCCTTCACCAACCCGACGGTCAACTCCTACCACCGCCTGGTCCCCGGCTTCGAGGCCCCGATCTCGCTGGTCTACTCCTCGCGCAACCGCTCCGCCTCGGTCCGGATCCCGATCACGGGCTCCAACCCCAAGGCCAAGCGCATCGAGACCCGCTTCCCCGACCCGTCGGCCAACCCCTACCTGGCCTTCGCCGCGCTGATGCTCGCCGGTGTCGACGGCATCAAGAACAAGACCGAGCCCGCCGCCCCGATCGACAAGGACATCTACGAGCTCCCGCCGGACGAGATGGCCGAGATCGACCAGGTGCCCACGTCGCTCGGTGCCGTCCTCGACGCGCTCGAGGACGACCAGGAGTACCTGCACCAGGGCAACGTGTTCACCTCCGACCTGATCGAGACCTGGGTCGACTACAAGCGCACCCAGGAGATCGCCCCCGTGCAGCTGCGCCCGCACCCGCACGAGTTCGAGCTCTACTACGACATCTAACCGGGCCTCCGGCTGCGGTCATTCAGCAACGCCGAACGACCGCAAAGAACAGCCGCTGACCTGCACAAACGCCGCCGAGCGACCTTTTGGTCGTTCGGCGGCGTTTGCTGTTGGTAGCCGCTCGTCTGTTACAAATCCGGTACAAATTTGGGTAGCGCCATCTCCTGCCACACGGTCCTCAGGGGACTCTTCGGGTAGGTCGCGGCCCGGGTCGGTTGCCCGAGCCACCAGCCTGGCATCGCACAGTTGGGCAACCATCGCCGCGATGCCCGAGTCAGCTTGCTGCCACATCGTTTCCGCCGACGTGATCGCTCCCATGCCGCCGTCGGACATAGGTGCCCGTAGACCAACTGTCCGTCAACGCCGCGAGGAGGGGCTGGATGATGGCAACGAACTCGAACGTGCCGGCTATGGAACCGGGAATCTTTGGGCCGCGGCGGCGCGGAGACCGCGGAAGCCGGGCACCCAGGCTGGTCGAGGCCCAAGAGCTGTGGGACATCGACGATGTCGCTTCCTACCTTGGCGTGACAAAGCAGACCATCTACTCCTGGCGGACGACAGGTTACGGCCCGGCCGGCTTCCGTGTCGGCAAGCACCTGCGCTGGCGGGCAGCAACCGTGATCAATTGGACGCTGCGACTCGAGGAGAATCAGTGATCCCGACAGGCCATCAGCCTGACCCGGAATCGACTCCATCGCCACCAGCGAGCAGATGCTCATCAGCATGTTTGGTCACCCGGTCCGACGCTGCCGAGGGCTGCCATGGCAAGCATTAGCTCTGGGAGACCAGCCGACGACGGCAGCCCTCGCTACGTCGTCAACTACCGAGATCCCGAGGGGCGGCAGCGTCGTAAGACCTTCCGACGCAAGGCCGAGGCGGCTGCGTTCCGCAACACGGTCGAGGCGGACAAACTTCGTGGAACCTACCTCGATGTCGACGCCGGCAGGATCTCATTTCGCGCCTACGCCGAGGGGTGGCTCGACAGTCGGACCTTCAGTCCGCTGACCTACGAGGCGACCGAATTGCGACTCAGGCTCCATGTGTTCCCGACGCTAGGACACCTCGAGCTGCGACAGATCAAGCCGTCGACCATCCAGAAGCTCCTACGGTCGATGGAGATGGCCGAGACCTATCGGCGCGTCATCTTCTCTAACGTGTCTGCCATCTTCTCGGCTGCGGTCGACGACGACATGATTGCCAAGAATCCGTGCAAAGCGAGTTCAGTGACAAGGCCCGCAACGTCGCGCCGCAAGGTGGTGCCTTGGCCGACCGAGTGGGTCTCCTCCATGCACGACGCGCTTCCGCCGCAGTACAGGATCGCAGTCACGTTGGGATCGGGGCTGGGACTACGCCAAGGCGAGGTATTTGGGCTCGCGGTCGAGGATGTCGACTTCCTCCGCGGAGTTGTGGAGGTCAGGCGGCAAGTCAAGGTGTTCGGAGGCAACCGCCTGGTCTTTGGCCTGCCGAAGGGCGACAAGACCCGAACCGTCCCCTTGCCCGAGAGCGTCGCGACGGAACTCAGCAACCACCTCGCTACCTACCCGCGACGGAGCATCACGCTTCCGTGGGGAACGCCCCAGGCGGACAAGAAGTCGAGCGCAGGGCTCATACTCACCACACGCGAGCGTTCTGCCCTCAACCGCAACTACTTCAACACACGGCTCTGGAAGCCCGGCCAAGCCCATGTGGGCATCGAGCAATCGCGTGACAACGGCATGCACGCTCTACGCCACTGGTACGCCTCCGTGCTGCTAGACGCCGGCGAATCGATTCGCGCCGTGTCCGAATACCTCGGCCACAGCGACCCCGGGTTCACCTTGCGCACCTACACCCATCTCATGCCCAGCAGCACGGAGCGAACCCGTGCAGCAGTGGATGCGGCCTTTGCAGCCGGGCGCCACGCGGGCAAAGAGGCTGACACAGAACTCGAGCAACCCTCTCGGGGCTAGCGGGCGCCAGCCCAGCAACGCAAGTTGACTGACTACCGCAGCGACAGAGGTCGACCCGCTCATGGTCTGCGGGAATGGGCCTTCTCAATGTCTAACACTAGGAGGTCTTGGCACGATCAGCCGTCACAACTAGCTGTCGAGGAAGTCCCATTCGGCCCCAAGGACCCAGCGGATCGCAGAGATCTTCCCGGAGAGCATGCCCCAGTCGAACTGAGTCTCGGTGTCCTTGCGGAGCAGCTCGACTCCGTACTGTTCCTCAATTCGGCGGGCGGCCGCCTGTGCTGTCGCCCAGATCTCCGCCGAATAGCCCTCGGGGCGCTCGTCACCAGTCGACGCCTCCGAGCGCCCGTACCAGAGCCGATCGAACAGCTCGTGTTCGACCTCCATGATTTCGGAGACACGACGCAGTGCAGACGTCTCAACCTGATGCCTGAACGCGAGATCCATCCGGTCAGCCAGCAGCCTCCGCAGTTGCGGCATTTCCCACGTCCTCACGCGGAACGCCGGCCTCGTCTGGTTGAAACTTGAGATCCAGTCCTTCGCTCCGTTGGTGAAGAATCCCGAGGCAACAAACAGCACCGTGTCCGGCCGCTCGGCCGTGGCCCAGGCGATCGTCCCTTGTAACGCTTCGGGCGGCACTCCACGTACGTAGTGCTTGCAGTCGACGAACCACGTCTCGAGATACTGGTGTCCGTCAACGTCGCGGCGTTCGAGCTGAGCCACGATGTCGCGCCCGCGATCGGCCGGCGAGGATTCCTTGGGCGTTCCCTTCCGCCAGTCGACGTTCACGAAACCCGTCTCTGACATCAGGTCGAAGCAGAACTCTTCGAAGTCGGTCGGGCTGAGTGCGTCGAAGCCGACCGCACCCAAGAGCATCTCAGCTGGATCCTCTGGAAGAAGGTCGTCAGCCGAGGAGAGCCCGTCGTCGGTCATGCGCCCACACTAGGACGCCGGCGGCCGGCTACTCCCGTCTCATCAACTCCCGTCCCTGCCAGTTGCGTCAGATCGAATGAGCGCGACAGCCAGGCGATGGACGAGATCACCGACTACCTCGCCACCATCGACGAGAAGCTCGATGATGTACTCCGCGCACAGAAGGACTCGGTCCTGGCCGGAGCGGCCGGGCAGGTCGGCGATCTCGCCACGGCGGCCAAGGCCGCCGAGTCGACGGCGCGCGACCACCCCTCGAAGGCCCGGGCCGTGGTGCACTCTCGCAATCACGTCGGCACTGCGGTCGTCGACTTCCAGGGCCTGCTCGGCATCGAGTCCGGCCGCCATCCAGTGGAGGCACGGCGATGGGTCGAGGCAGCCTCCGCGGTGCGCGACAGGGCGCGCGACGCCGGCGCTGAGCGCGTCGACGCCGCCAAGAGGCTCAGCACCGAGACCCGCGTCCGAGCACGTTCGGCCACCAGCCGGCTCTCTGACGAGATCGCGCAGAAAGCCCGCCGTCGCCGCAGCACCGACCAGGACGTCGTCGACGACTCGGACGGTTGAAGCACGTGCGGTCGACCCCGGGGGCGACATGATGGCGCAGTGGAAGCCTCCGAAGAGCAGGCGGATCGCGAATCAGGCTGCGCGGACCAAGCTGCTGCACAAGGTGGCCGGTGACGACGCCCGAGCCTTGCTGATCCGGTACCGCGAGGTCGACATTCAGGACCTCAGCCGAGTTCTCTCTCGCGCACACTCCACCACCCCGAGGAAGTGAAGGCCGCGCTCACCAATGATCCGCGCTTCGACCTCTCCGAGGCGACGGTGGCACTTCACGCCACCGGTGCGCGGGCGCTGACAGACGCCGCTGCCCCACCGCGCCCGGCCGCCACCTTGGCCGACAACGTCCGGTTCGCCCTGACGGAAACAGACACCGACCGCCTCGTCGTCACTGCTCCGGGTGTCAAAGAGGCATTAGGGGAACTGAGCAACTGCGGTGTCCCGCCGCGTCGCGGGAGGCAGAACATTCCGGGTCGTCATAATTGGCCCATGGTGCATTGGGCTGCGGTTGAGCGCTCGCACGTCCTGGCGGCCCTCGCCGAGTGCGACCGACTTGGCTGCGCCGATTTCCTTCAGAAGTATGGATATTCACCGTCACGCCGTTATCACGTAGTCCATGAGGGCCGCGAGTATCCGTCAAAGGCGATTCTCGCAGTCGCCTACCTCCATGCGACTGGCGATCTACTTGGGCCAGTGCGAGTCGACGGGGGACGTTGGGGTGCAGCTCGCGTCCTGAGGCGACTGAGGTTCGAGGTCACGGGCGACTAGCGCGAGATCTGCCGCTTCTTTCGTGTCAACGAGCAGCAGTCTCCTCCCTGATGTACGTGATGCCGAACGCCTTGACTTGTCGGTACTCCTGGATCTTGGCGGCGAGGTCGAAGGCGTCGCTGGAGACGAACTGGAAGATATCGAGGCCGCGGCCGAGGTTGATGCGCCAGCCGGAGTTGGCGCGGATCGACCGGTCGTGGATGGTGTCGCTGAGCTCGACGTCGAGGGTGATGCCCGCGACGGCTGCGGCCTGCTTGACGCGTAGCAGGAACTCCAGTTGCTTCTGCACCTTCTCGGGGCCGTCGGAGGATTCGGTGGTGATGAGCTTGAGCTTGATTTCGTCGGCCGGGTCCTTGACCGCGGCGAGCGCTTCCACGAACTCCATCAGGTTGCGCGCCTGGTGAAACTGGCGGATGTAAGGGTCGGTGAGGGTGATCTCGGTGGCGCCGCGCAGGTACGGGATCAGCATGGTGGCGTAGGAGACGCCGCGTTGGTTCTCCTGGTATTCGCGGTGCCCGGCGTACAGCTCCGGCTTAACGGGCGTGGCCGGAACCCCGTCGGCCGCGCTGGCTGTGGCGCCTCTCCCCTGCTCGCCGGTTGAGTCGTTGGCGTCGGCGCTCTCGGCGTGGCGGGTGCGGTGATAGTGCGTGGGGTATTCGTCTTCTTCGAGGGTGGTGACAGGGTGCCAGCCGCCGTCGTTGTCGAGGTAGCCGAACTTGACCTCGGCCATGGTGGCGTCGATTCGGAGGATCTGGTCCTTGACGCGCTTGCGGCCCTCGATGGCGAACCGCAGGGTCTCCTCGATCTCCTCCTGGGTCGCTTCCCCGTGGGGGTAGAGGATCTTCATCAGCCCGGAGAAGGTCTTGTGGATGCCGTCGCGGTCGCGGGTCGAGATGTCCGAACCCAGCGTGAAGTGCTGCTGGTAGCGGTCGGAGTAGTCCGCGTTGCGCATCGACTTGAGGACTTCGGCGATGTAGTCGACGACGAAGCCGTAGCCCTCGGAGAACATCTCTCCGCGGATGGTGTCGACTTCCCAGCCCGGGATGAAGTGGTGGAGGCGGTCGAGGTACGCCGCGTCGTGGTAACTCTCGGGCAGCTCGTCGAACAGGTCGGAGTGCTTGAGCATGTACGGCACGTTGTGGGACGTGTTGCCGACGAAGACCATCGACGCTTCTGCGCCGAGCGTCTCTACACCGCGCGAGAACGACTTGTTCGCCATGTAGTTCTTCATGATGTCGACGAGCGCCTTGTCGGTGCGCTTCTTCTTACCGGCGAACTCGTCGAACGCGACGACGTCCCAGTAGCCGACTAGGCCGATGCGACCGTTGGAGTTGTTCACGAAGAGCTTCGGGACCGTGACCTCTCCCCCGGAGATCAGCATGCCGTGGGGTGAGAACTCCGAGAAGATGTGTGACTTGCCGGTGCCCTTGGGACCGAGCTCGACGAGGTTGTAGTTGCGCTCGACGAACGGGATCAGGCGGACGAGCTGGATGAGCTTGGCGCGACGGCCGAACAGGGCAGGGTTGAAACCGATCGATTGAATCAGCAGGTCGATCCACTCGTCGGTGGTGAACTCACGGCGCGAGGTGGTGTAGCTGTCGAAGTCGAAGTTCGAGAGTTGAATCGGCTTCAGCGAGCCGAGTTGCCAGGGCACGACGCGGGCGTCGTCGAAGTGGAAGTAGTCGATGTCGCAGATGCACCAGACGCCACCGACGAGGAGCTTGGGGTGGGCGTTGATCGTGGCCGACTCCACGATGACTCCCTTGATGCCGAGGTTGGAGAACTCTGCCTCGTACCGATCGTCCTTGTCGTTGAGAGAGACAGAGACCTTGTCGATGATCTTGTAGCGCCCGCGTTCCTTGATCGTCGACTTAACCAGCTCGGACTGGTTCCGTTGGACGTAGTGGTCGGCGAGGATCTTGCGCACAGAGTCGATGCCGGCCTGGATGGTGGCTTCGTCGTCGGAGGCTGCGTACTGACCGAGGAGGTACTCCAGCACGTAGGAGGGCACGATCGCGTTGCCCTTGACGGCCTTGACGAGGTCCTTGCGGACCACGAGGCCGGCAAAGTGCTGGTTGATCTTCTTGTCGAGCGCGGACTGCTCGGGGGTCTGGTCCGCAGCCTGCCCCTCGGTGGTGCCGTCGAGGAGGTCGGCGGCGATCACGTCGAGATCGGTCTCTTCAGTCATGTCGGCCACCCTTAGAAGTCGAAGTCCGAGGTGAAGGAGCGCTTGAGGGTGAACATCGCCTTCTCGTACACGCGCCAACGGGTTGTGTTCGGAATGAGCTCCTCGAGGCGGAGCTCGACGGCGCGGTTGTTGTAGTCGTTGGCGTCCTTGTTAAGCAGCAGCTGGACGCTCTGGTAGCGGTCACGCTGCTCGGGCGAGGAGGAGTCGAAGGTCAGCTGAGGCGGCGGGTCGTTGGAGATCAGCGTCTCCCCCACATACAGCCCCGCGCGCAGCACGCGGGCCTGAATCTTGTCGCTGACAGGCTCGGACTGGAACAGCTTCACGACCAGCTGACCAGTGGTGATCTTGTCGGCGTCGGGGAGCACCTTGACGTTCACCAGGCGGGTGTCGCTCTTGCGCTTCTTGTTGATCGCTAGCACCGGTACGACGATCTCCTGCAGAGTCGCACCGCCGTGGACGAAACGTGTGCCGCCGCCGGCAAGCCTGAGGCGATGGATCGACTTGGGGATCTGGACCTCGATATCGCCGTCGAGATTGAGCTGCTCAGCGCTGAACGTGGCGAAGGCGTCGTCGACCTTCAGCCCGTGACCGAGCACGTAGCGCTTGTTGGAGACGAGGATCTTGTCGCCGTGAGCTCTCTCGGAGAGGAAGAACTGCTCGGGCAGCGCCTCGTCTTGGAAGAGGAAGCCGTGATCGGCGGTCACGAAGATGTTGGTGGCGTTGGCGTTGGCGGTCTTCTTGACCAGGTCAACCAGCTCGGCCAGCGCCAGCTCTGCGGCTTCGAAGACCCGGCGCTCGGTGCCGGGCTTGTCGCCGATAGCGTCGATGACGTCGTGGTAGATGTACAGAACCCGGTTGCTCTTGAACATCTCCCGCCGCTCATCGGCCGTCAGGGCCCTGAATGTCTCGGCTTGGATGGCGCTGCCGCCCACAGTCTCCAGCACCTTCGAGCGCGGACCCACACCGTTGGTGGGCAGTTCGTCGGCGAGCACTGTCTTGCCGTCAGCGGAGTGCTTCAGAGTGCGGTGCGGCAGGAGTGCGGCCATGCCGAGCTGGGTGTAGCTCGGCAGGACGCCGAGGACGGCCTCGAGGTCGGCGTTGAACCGGTCCTCCTGACGGATACGGGAACGTAGCTCGTCGGCGACCTCGTATCGGAGGGCGTCGGAGACGATAACGACCGCCTTCTTGTCCTCGCGGAGGAGCTGTGCCACGTAGTCGCCGTAGAACGAGCGCTGGGAGCGCAGGACGACCGACTGCCAACTGGTCGCTGCGTCGACCTGCTTCTGCCATGCGTTGCCGAGCTCGTAGACAAACTTGTTGGTGTAGGTCTTTTCGACGAGGTCTCGCAGCGCGTCGAGTGGGCTCGGTCCCTCGAAGGAGCGGCGGGCGTAGGTGAACTGGCGGTAGAGCTGGTCGATGCGGAACCAGTCGGTTCGGTAGCGATCAAGTCCCTCGTCGAAGGACGCGATCGTGAAATCGATCGTGCTCAGCTGCGACAACAGCTCAGCGGCTGCGTCGATCGCTGCATACAGCTGGCGGTAACCGTCGATCCACACGCTGCTCTGGCGGGCCCGGACGACATCGGCCACCTCACGAGCGGTCACGGTCTGCTCCGTGACCGCGCGAGCAAGGTCGGCAATGATTTTGCGGTCGGTCTCCTCGAACAGATCATCCGCGATGAGATCGCGGAACGTCGCGTTCTCGATGCTCGCCGTGTAGTCCAGGTCTGCCGAGGCCTGCTTGGCAAGGGTCGACATCGCGACTTGGCTACGCCGATCGTTGCGGAAGCTGGCAAAGTCGAGCTGGATGTTCTGCAGGCCTCCCGGGCGGGCGGACTTGAAGCCTCCGAGAGCGGCGCGGAACATCCACAAGACGAAGTCGTCGACACTCGGTGCGGTCGACTCGTAGCCATAGATCGAAGCCGCACCGAGCCAGAGGAATTCCGCGAGTTCCAGATCGACCAGCGCGTCGTACTTGGAGTGCTGGCCCTTGGATTTCTCGACCAAGAGAGTCCGCGTGATCTCAAGGAGGCTGTGCTCCTTCTGCCCCAGCACCACCGCGGACATCTTGGCGCGCAGACGGGCCGCGTCATCTTCGGGCGTGAGCAGCCCCTTGAGGTTCTCGACGCGCTTCCCCGCGTTGAAGAACTTCTCGTGCAGCGCGACGACCGCGTCGATGCCTTCGGACGTCAAACCGAGGTCTTGCGAAACCAGGGAGCTACGGTCGGCGGTGAAGACGCTGTAGGCCAGCTCGAGGTCCAGGAGCCAATTCCCGACGCCGGAGGGCACCTGCCCTGATCGGTAGACCAAGAACTTTTGGGCGGGTTGCTCCTGGAGAAGGTGGTACTTGATCCGGTACTCGTCGTTTGCCACGCGCAGGGTAGTGACACCCGGCAGGCTGAGACTGTCTACGACGGAGGCGTACTGACTTTCCGGGTCGTGCCAGAAGACGACGCGGTGGTCACGAAAGCGTCGCTCCAGGTGGGGCGTCAGGCTTGCGACTTCGGTCATTCAGTCGCCTCCAAGCCAACAATCTTCCTCAGCGCTGTCCCGAACTTCGGGTAGTTCGCCTTCACGCCGTCGTCCAGGTCGATGGCAACACTCTGAGAGGCCAGCGGGTAGAGCACGTCGTGCTCATACTCGCCGAGCTCCAGCAGCATCTTTCGGAGCCGGTCTGCTTCCTTCGCGTTGTTGGATCGCTCCGCGTGCTCAAGGCTGGCCTTCAGTTTGGCCTGGAACTCTCGCAAGTACTCATTGAGCACCGTCGAGACGGTCGACGGCGAGTAACGGTGCATGTAGATCAGCGCGTTGAACGACCCCTTGGGGCTGGAGAACAGCCAGTAGATCGGGCGCTTCTTGTATCGCTGGATGTGATCGTCATAGAACTTCGACCTGCCCGCCCGCGTGATGAAGTAGTCGCGCAAGGTCTTTACCCCGAGTGACTCTGTGACGAACCGCAGGTTCTCCTCAAAGTGCTGCTCACCGAAAGCGGCGCGAAGAAACTGCCGGAACCGCTCGACGATGTCGTCCTCGAACCAGTCACCCTCAACGATCGGGATGACGTTGTCTGCATCAGGCGTGAAGGTCGGAGAGGCGACCTTCACAAGGTAGTCCTGCAACGTGGTGCCCTGATCGACGAGGATGAGGCCAGCTTCGTCGAGGCTGTACCGACCGAACATGCAACCGACCGCGTATGAGACCAGGTCGATGGCTCGTTGCTCCGCATACAGAGATCGGCGTTCGGCGGCGTCCTTGTGAGCGCCGAACCGCGCCACGCTATTGCCGTGAAGGGTTACCCGGTCGAGGGGTACGTCGAGGTCCACCTCGTCGCTCAAGCCATAGGCGGCAGCAACCTCTGCGTTGACCTTCATCTCGAGATCTCGCGCCCGCTCGGCCCCAGCGATGCCCGCGTCGAAGCTGGCCTGCACGGCCGATGCGACCAGCTGCGAGCCATCGCGAACCAGGTCCAGCCGCTCGAACCCCCAAGATGTTTCGCGGCTGTCCCAGTCGGCCTGATGGATCGCAATCAGTTCCTGCACGGCGGCGGCCGCTTCAGGCGAAAGGTCAATGATTGGGATCTGAGCGAGCGTTCCCACCTCGACGTTCAGGGTCGGCGAGGTAGCGGCAAGCATGTCGCGGACCACCGCGCTGTTACAGATGCCAGCGATCGACAGCAGTTGTTGTTCCGAACTAAAGATCGAGGTCCCCGCGACGTCGAACAAGAACCCCTTCGGGAAGTAACGAAAGGCGGGGACGCCGGATCCAACCTTAGACCAAGACACCGACGGCTTGAAGTACAGATGGGGGCTTCGGATGACGGACTTCGGGCGCTCGGCCATCAACTCGGCACCGCCATTGGCCCAGTTCACGACCCATTCCTGGTTGCCATACCACTTTCTGAAGTCCCCGCCCTTGTTGTAGGGGTACCACTTGCAGCGGCTTTCGGCTGCCTCCTCACGGCTCAAGTCACGGCCGAATCGACTGCCGCTCACTTCGCTCCAAAGGCGCAGGAAGCGTCCGTTGTCTGCGGTCGCCATCCCCTGCCGCGGGTCACCGACTTCAGCAAGTGGACGCCCCAGAGTGAAGGCCTTCAACATGGAATCAGAGAGCCAGTACGCGACTCGTGAGTCAGGTACGGCCCGCAGGGCCGCCGGAGCGATCTCGGCGAACCGCTCGTTTCGGACGGGATACTCGAGCGGGACGCCATTCGAGTCCGTCTCGAAGTACCTCACACACTGGAACGTTGCCCGCGAGTCGCCGGCGCCACCGTTGCTGATGACTGTGGCAGAGGTACCAAAGTTGATCCCCATGCTCGTGCTGCCCTTACCGAGATAGGGCATGTGGACCATGGAACGGATCGCCTTGCGGTCAATGATTCTGCCTCGCAACTCCTTGTAGCTGGACAGGAACATCCAGGCCTCCATCGTGACCATGGCCGCGTAGCCCCGAGGAGAAACGAGATCAAACGCGCGATCCATGAACATCGAGAAGAGGTCAGACTTGGTCTCCGGGTACTCAGTCTTCGCCCAGGCCGCCAGGCGTGCGTCCATGTTCTTGCTGCCCATGTAGGGCGGGTTCGCGATGAGCACGTGGTAGGTCTGGGAGAGCAACAGCGCCTGGTGAATCACGGTCTCTGCGGCCTCGACCAGGTCGACGGCGAAGAGGTCGCCGGACAGTTGCTGAATCCCGTCGACGTCTAGACGAGCTAGCACGGCGGCGGACGACTTGATGAGAGATCCGTACAGGTCGGCCCGCTCAAACTGGAGCCAGAAATCCCGGTCCTCGGGCCGTCCGCCCGTAGTCCGGATTAGCGCGGCAATTTCGTCGGAGTCGAATGTGATCGGCTCGAGGGCGAGAACGCTCGGCACGAGTGGCCGGCTGAAGAAGGTGCGCTGCTTGGCACGGGCCTTCATGGTGAGCGCGAAGGCGGCCAGCGCTCCTGCGCGAGGGTCGATTTCGGTGCCGTAGATGTTGTGCGTGAGGATCAGGCTGGGAATCTCAGCCGGTCCGTAGCCCTCCTCCTCGTAGATCGCGTACAGGAGGTCGAACGCGTAGGTGAGCATGTGGCCGGAGCCGCAGGCGGGGTCGATGACCTTGAGTTCTTCGGGCTTAGTGATCTTGAGGAAGTCGGTCTCTTGATCGACAGGCGCGATGTAGTAGTCCATCTGGTTGACCAGGCCAGACGACGGGCGGTTGAGCAGCCAGAGTCTGCCAAGGGAGTTCTCGACGAGGTAGCGGACGATCCAATGCGGGGTGAAGAGCTGTGTTGCGGCGGGAATTTCAGGGGCGCCGGCCTTCCTGTTCTTCTTGAATCCGGCGAAGACCTCGTCCTTTCGTTCCGAGATGTAGAACTGGTAGAGCCAGCCGATGACTTCGACGTCCTTGCACACGTTCTGGGTCAGTACCGTGACGGATCGGTTGAGCACGGAGTCATCGGCGAGCAGATTCGCCGGGATGAGGAGCTCGGTGTAGTCGCCCTCGCGCTCGAACATGAAGGGCATGGCGCGGTTCCAGTACCGGCAGTAGTCCGCGAGCAGGAGTGCATATGCCTCGCTTTGAGGGTCGCTGCTCGAGCGGGTCCCGTCGAGCAACCCGGCGACCGCCGTGCGGGTGTCCTGGCTCGCCACCTCGGTGTCGATGACTCCGCGCTTGGCCTCGGCGAGGATCTCGGGTTGGCCGACCTCGATTCCCGCCTGTGGGGAGACCACGCCGATGCCGGTGTACCCGTTGGCGTCCATGAAGCGCAGCGCGATGATCCGGTTGAACCAGGTGTAGGCGACTCTCTCCGCGACGGCCGCGCGGCCCTCGTCGCCGCCGCCAGCGGCAGCCACCGCCCTGTCCAGGGCAGCGATGGCCTTGGACTGCTCAACTCGCTCCGATGAGCCTGGAGCGAGCACAGCGGCGATGCGGGCGTTGACCTCGCGGATGAGCGCGTTGCGCGCCCAAGTCGCGAAGTTCTTCAGCGGTGCGGTTTCCATCAGAGGGTGATTCGCTTTCCATCGTTCAAGGTCTGGATGAGCGCGCTGCGCAGGGCGCTCAGGTAGGTCTCGACGTCTGCCTCCGTCTCAAGGACGCCGGAGGCACCTGGTACATGAACCGTTTTCACCGAGACGGTCTGCTTGAGCGGCTCGGGATCGGGGCTCGGCGTGGCCGGCGACGAGGCAAGCAGATCGAGTAGCTCCGGATACTCGCTGGACTCGAAGTTCGAGCCGATCTGCTGGATGAGCGCGACCTGGTTCTCGGTGGCGATGCGGGCGAGCGTCTCGTCGATCCGCTGGACGGCGCGCTGCTGGGCCTCCGGTGTGGCGGCCGTAAAATACGCCGTGCTGGCGAGCTCGCTGCGGCGGTGCTCCAGCGTGCTGGCCACCTTCGCCCGATTGTCTGCGACGACAGTGTCGATCTGGCCCCGCAAGGCGTCCGCGGCTTGCTTGAGCTGGGCCATCTTGTTGCCACGGAAGGCGTTCGGATCCGCCAACACTGTCTTGATGCCCTCATCGCTGCCGGCGGGCAAGTAGTTGAGGTTGCTGGTGTGGGCGGCGAGAAGCGCTGCGGCGTCGTCGTAGATCGTCCGCTGTGGTCCGTTGACGAAGGACTGGATCGGGTCGATGACGTGGTCCTTGGCTTCGAGGAGGTCGTCGCCGAGGGTGAACTCGTTGAGGTACCAGTCGTCGTTCTTGCCGATTGTCTGTTCCAGGAGGCCGATCGGGCCGTTGAGCTGCTGGACGAATGGGTAACGCGAGACGTTCACGGCAGCGCGCAGTTCGTCGAGCTTGCCCTGGAGCTTGTCGGCGCCATGGCGAGCCAACTCGAGGGGATCCTTCGGAGCGCTGGGCTCATCGAAGAAGTCGACGCAGAACTTGCGGAAGTTTGCGACCTTGCGCTCGTCGAACGTCTTCTGCGGCGCGATGACCTGGTGACCGTGCTTCTGCGTGTTCCGCAGCGCGGTGGCGATCTCGGTCCGTTTGAGGACGTTGCCGTCGATGGTCAGAGTGACCTTCGACGCGCCGATCAGGGAGGCGACGATGACCTCGATAGATGCCAGATCCCATCCGTAGGGCTTGGCCTGGAAGGTGTCGACGATGCTCTTCATCGTGACCTGCTCGCCTTGGCCGGTCTTGCGCAGGATCGCCGAGAGAGCCTCTTGGGCCGCCTGGTCGATTTTCATCAGCGCTTCGGCATCGAACAGCCCGCTGTCGGGGTTCGCGGCGCCCGCCACCTGCTGCTCGTTGTAGGTGACACCACCGAGCAGTTTGAGCTGGGTGTAGGTGCGGCTTATGAGTTCCTGGAAGCCTTCGGTCACTCGTCCGATCGCGTCACTCGAGCTGGCTGGGACGTCGGCGGCGTTGATGATCAGCCCGGCCTTGCCGACAGCGGTCTGGATACGCTGGGCGAGTTCCTTCTCCCGCTCGCGGTTGAGGGTCGCCTTGGCCTGGAGGATCTGCTCTTCGATCGCGGAGAGTGAGCTGGTGCGCTTGCGCTTGATGTACTTGTCGGTCTTGAGCAGCAGCCGCAGGTCGGTCAGCACGCGCTCGTCGGGGTCGAGGACGACCCGCAGCTCGTCCTTGCCGGCGCTGTGCATCCGGGTCTCATCCGCGGTGTAGGGGTAGTCCGGGGTGATGAAGTGGACCGAGAGTTCCTTCTGCTGCCCATGGACCTGATCGTCGAGCTTGAACCCGAACGGGAAGTCCTGGCCGTTCTTGGCGTAGCGGATCTTGTTGGTCCTGATGACGTCGGCAGAGAGCACCTTGAACAACTGGGAGCTGACCTCGGAGCTGTCGATGTCGACGTTCTTGATTTCCTCCTCGATGACCTGCTCTTCGTTGGTGAGGTACTCGTAGACCTGGCCGTTGCGCTGGATGTAGGTCTGCCGCTCCAGCTCCGCGAGCGCTTCCTTAACGTCCTCGGCCAGCGCCGGCAGATCGAGCCCGAAGCGGTCGTAGACGAGCACGGTGAGGTTGCGGGCGGTGGCCTGGAAGCTCTCGACGTACTTGACGAGGAAGAGCGCCTTGAGGAGTCGGATGGCCAGCTCGTTGTCGAGGTTGCGCTCCGCGACGAGGATCTGCTGCTGGGCCTGTGCCTTGAGCGAGGCGCGGATGCCTTCGAACATGCGGTCAAAGGTGGCCAGCGTTCCGAGCTCGCCGGTGCCGACAACCTTGGCGACGTCCTGGACGACGCCAAGCATCGACCGCTCGCCGACGGAGCTGTTGCGGCCTTCGAAGGCGTTGTGGTCCGAGATCCCGATGATCGCGGCCTGGAAGAGCGGAAACTGGTAGCTGACGAAGGGGTAGGTGCCGACGAAGTGCTCCTCGTCGGTGTAGTTGCGGTAGTTCTTGGCGCCGTCGACGAAATCGAACAGTGTCTTGAAGTTGGCCGACTCGGTGGCGTAGATCGCTTGGAGCGCGACGGCTCCGTCGTCGTTCTTCTCGAGGAGTCGCTTGCGGATGACCTCCTCGACGTCGGCGCTGGTGAGGTGGACGCGGGTCTTGAACCGGGCCTGGATCTTGGAGAAGTCGTTGCCCTGCTGCTTGGTGCGGTCACCGACGACCTTGTCCATGTCCTCCTGGGAGGTCACGAAGACCCAGGCCCGGCCGCCGCACTTGGTGTTGAGGCTTTCGGCGATGGTCTGGAGGTTGAGCATCAGATGGGTGTTGACCCCGATGAACTGGCCGACCTCGTCGACGTAGAAGTTGAGGCGGAAGCCGTCGGGCTGCTGGTCGAGCCACGCCTTGACCTCGTCGGCGAAGTCCTCGATCGAGACCGCGTAGGACTGCTGGTACTGCTTGATGATGCCGTCGGTCGCCTGGCCGTTGATCTCGGCGAAGGCGCGGTCGATCGAGGGCCCCTCCAGCGCGCTCTGTTCGCGGCCCTGGCTCCACGGGACCTTGGCGATCCGCTCGAAGGCCTCCTTAAACGCCTCGTACTGGCCGCGGGTGTCGAGGTCGCGCTCGAAGCGGGCGACGTGGCCCTGGTTGCCGTAGTAGCCGCGGCTCTCGTCGAAGACCTTCACGAACACCTTGAGCAGGGCGTCGGCTTGGTCCTTGGTTATGAGGGTGGCCTTCTGGTCGATGTTGAACAGCAGGCTCTTAGCCGCGATGCGCTCGGCCTTGGTCAGCAGCGCGGGCAGGAACGATCCGGTGGCCTTGGAGCGGAAGTTTTCGGAGACCTGGCTGCGGTCGAAGGCCTGGCCTTCGACGTCGCCGAGCAGGTGGGCGAGCATCTTGAGCAAGTGCGACTTACCGGAGCCGAAGAAGCCGGAGATCCACACACCGTTGGCGTTGGTGTAGTTGGTGTAGGCCTCCAGCAGGAGCTCGAGGCCCTTGGCTGCCTCGTTCGTCAGGACGTATTCGTCGACCTCGGTGCCCAGGTGTGCAGCGTCGTCGGCCTTGATGACGCCTTCGATGGGGCGCTGGACGTCCTTCGCGAAGATCTGGTTCAACAGCATCGGGTCACGCTTCCTGTTCCAAGATGTTCTTGGCTCGGTAGTACTGGTCGTCGGTCAACTTGTTGAACAGGACCAGACTCGACCCGAGCGAGTCGGACTGCCGGTAGTCGCCGGGGAAGAACATGAGCATCGGCTTTCCGGTCACCACGCTCTGCAGGTTGTTGAGCACGTTGTGGGACCGGATGTACGGGAAGACCTCGCCGATGCCGGTAAGGAAGACGATGTCGAAGGCGCCGTCCTGCACCTTGGTCCGCAGTGCCGGGGCGAGGTGGAGTTGCGGGTCGAGCATGGCCTGCAACATTTCCCGCAGGTCGTCCTTGTCGTGGTCGGGCTCGAAGGCGAGCACTCGCTCCCAGACACCGCGTTCCTTGAGAATCTCCACCGACAGGTCGTAGAGGTTGACCTCTCGCACGGTGATGCCGTGCTTGGTCGAGAGCTTGGTCTTGATCCGCTTCTTCGCCTGCGCGACCGCGAGGGAGGCTTCGGGCGGGAAGGGGTAGATAAAGAACGGGACTTCGTTGCTCAGTCCCTCCATACGAAGGAACCGCTGGCTGCTCAGCACGGCGAGCAGATGTGCTTCTTGCGCATTCAGGTCCATCGTCTTCATCAGGCCGCGCTCCGGGTGGGGAAGAAACGGATGTCGCTCGGCGTGCGGAGACTCAGGAGACCGAGGAGTCGCTCGGACAACACGGCGGGCACGATGTGCCCGGACTCCGAGAGCAGCTCGGCCTCCACGAGCATCTTGAACACCGTGGATCGCAGCTTCTGCATGGTTGAGTCCTTGATCGTTGCGAGCTCGTCGTGCCACAGGGCCTTGCTCCGGATAAAGCCGTCGAAGTCCTCATAGGCGAGCGTCGGCGCCAGCAGCAGGAATCGCTCGCGCAGCACCTCCTCTGCGAACTCCGCGATGAGGCTGTAGCGGCGGCAGGCCGCCACCCACATCAGGTGGCCGCGTTCGGTGGCCGTCAGGTCGCCGAGGAGCTCGAGCTCTGGCTCGGTCAGCGCCGAGAGGCGCTTCACCGTCTCGCGGACGAGGCGGACCCCGGTGCGATGCGTGCGCGCCTGGAGAAGGTTATCGGCCACGGCTCGGTCACGGGCCTTCTCCCAGTCCCGTTCCTCGAGGTAGGCGGGCGCCAGGAGGGCGGCCTCACGGGTCAGGAGCGTGCCGGTGGTGAACGACAACGCATAGCGATCGCTGGTCTCGGCGTCGGTCACGGCTGGCACCTCCTTACTGGTGGCTCGGGCAAAGTCGTTCAGGCTATCGGGGACCGGCGACAGTTCTGTCCGGTCGGGCCGACGGATCAGCCGGTGTTGCTCGGTTCATCCGAGGTAGCGGCACCGCCGCGGCGCACCCATTCGTCGACCTCGCTGGTCTGGAACTTCCAGAGCCGGCCGACCTTGTGGGCTGGCATGGCCTTGTCGGCGATCCAGGCGTAGACCGTGTCCTTCGTGACGCCGAGATGGGCGGCGATGTCCTCTGCGGACAACCACGGTTCGGACACGACGCGTCGACCCTTCCCTCGGCGAACCGGCTTTAGCCGGGTGTGTCCGAGCGTAGTCGAGGATGAGCCTGGTTTCGGCCGGTTCAGCAGAACCAACGGCGTGTCTTGCGGCCGCCGGCCCGCTGTCCGTCACCGGCGCTCCGGCCCGGCAACCTGACCAGCTCCCACGACACCCGGGGCGCCCGCTGCCGAGCTGGCGAAATGCTCTCGCCCATCTGATCGCTCCCAAGGTCCGGGATCACCTAGGTGACCAAGCAGAGGAGGACCCAATGAGCACTTCACCCGCGGAGCAGCCGGGCTCGGGCATCGTCACCTTCACCCAGCAGGGCGACCGCGCCCTCGATCGCCTCGCCGCCGACCTTGTCGACCACTGCGACGGCTCCATCGCCAGCATCGCGGACGTCCTCGAGCAGGTGCTGTCGGCCGACATCGCCGAGCTTGCCGACAAGCTCGGTGAATCCCTAGTCGCCGACGAGGCCGGCCTAGCCCCCGAGAGTCCCGACCATGCAGCCCGTCGACGCCTCGGCGCCGACCGGTCCATTGCCGGCGGCGCACCTCCCCCGCCACCCCGGATCGGCCGTTGACGCGCCGGTCACACGCGCGAGAGCTCCTCCGGCCGAGTGAGCTGACTGCCACCTAGACTGACCTAGAAAACCCTCTAAATCTAGGTGAGTCTAGGAAGGTGGCGCTGGTGGATCAGAGCCCATACACGCCCGGTGCCGGCCACAACCCGCCCGTCCTGGCAGGACGAGACGGCCTTCTCCGTGACTGGCATTTGGTGCTCAACGACATTGTCTCTAGCGGCCGCGTCCGCGCACAGGACATGATTCTTGCCGGCCCGCGCGGCGTGGGGAAGACCGTCACGGTGAGCGCGTTCGCGGACCTGGCCAAGGAGCAAGGTTTCGAGGTGGTCAACCTCCAGGCTGTCTCGGGCCACGCTGGTCTGGTAGAGGCGCTGCTCCAACGCGCTCGCACCCGTATGGCCGAGGAGGCCGGCCCGTGGCAGCGCGCCCGCAAGGCCTTCGAGCGGGTCGGTGGGGTCAACCTGAGCATCGCGGGTATCGGTGCCGGTATCTCCACTCGCCCATCAGACGCTCCCGCAGCAGGCTTGGACGCGGGAACGCTCGCTGACGCCCTGGCCACGCTGGCGGCTGAGGTCCGCAAGGACGCCCACAGCGGGGGCCTGCTGATCACCGTCGATGAGCTCCAGGTCGCCTCTGGCCCTGACCTCGCCCTGCTCGCGGCGACGCTGCACCGACTCAACGTCGACCACCCCTCCGCGCCGGTTCTCTTCGCCGGCACCGGGCTGCCCTTCACTCCCGATGCGCTCCGCAAGGCTGGCGTGACCCACCCTGATCGCCTCTTCGTGCTGGAGCCCATCCCCCTCACTCTCCAACCCGATGACGCCCGCTACGCCGTGGTGGAGCCAGCACGCCGGGTCGGTGTCGCGTGGACCCCCGAGGCGGCGGCAGTCGTGGTAGAGGCCAGCAACGGCTACCCGGCCCACCTGCAGCTGTTCGCCCACGCAATCTGGACATCCGCGCCCGGGCCCGACCAGATCACCCTCGGCGACGTCGAAGCCGCACTCCCCCGGGTTGCCGACATGCTCGAGCGCCGCACCCTTGGCCCCCGCTGGGACCGAATCAGCGATCGACAGATGGAGTTCCTTGCCGCCCTCGCTCTGCACGGCGGGCGCGCCTCGACAGCGGCGATCGCCAAGACTCTCGGTCGCTCCCAGCAAGAGCTGTCCTGGCTCCGTGAGGAGCTCATCGAGGAGGGCGACGTCTACGCACCCAAGCGAGGCCAGCTGGCGATGGCGGTCCCGCTCTTCAACCGCTTCGTTCTGAGCCACTACGAACGCACACGACCCGAGGCAGCGACCGAGCTGCTGAGCTTGCAGGAGATGATCGCGAACGCCGGGCTGGATCCCTCAGCAGCGCACGCGGGTGGGGACATGCTGCGCCTAAGCGAGCAGAACGAAACCCGCCAGTTGCCACCGCCCAGCGCCGGATCTGGGCGGCCGCGTTCCTGAGTGGCGGCGCACCTCTACCGAACGGCGTTGGCATACATTCAGTTACACAACGCAGCTGAGTAACGGGCTTGGAGCGGGCCGACACGGACCGCGATAGCGCTAGAGCTGGCGGCTGGCCCGTCGCAACATGGGCCCTGTCACGTCGGGCAGCAGCGCGGCAAGGGGATACGGCGGCGCGACATCGGCCAAGCTTGTCGAGCAACTCGGAGTCGTCTGACGTCAGTGTCTCCGTCGTCGGGGCGCAGTAGGCGTTCCACTCGCTGACCCCCACGGCGAGCCGGCGATAGGCCTCGACATCCTGGGGGCGTTGAACCACGCAGGGCGGACATCGCGAACCCGCCGCGCGATCAGGGCCCCTTTGTCCTCGATGGCTGCTCAGTCTCCCGCCTCGCAGGAATGGAGGGGACCCTGCGGTTGTCCACAGCCGGCCGCCGGCGGCCACGCGTCCGCCGCGAGATCCGGGAGACTCGAGTCAGCGACACCTCTCGGCAGGAAGGACAACCCGGTGGACGACAACGACCAGCTCGAAGCGGGCGGACACGCGGCGGCCGCCCGCGAGCACGTCTACGGCTTCAACCGCGCCACGATGTGGGAGCGCGACCAGATCCCGGCCGAGACCTCCGACCAGCTGGCGGAGTTCGCCGACCTCGCGGCCGCGCTCCCCCAGGCCTTCTCGCAGCTCTCCAGCAGGCTCGAGCAGGCCCTGACTCACCAGGTGCTCAGCATGGACTCGATGACCGACGAGTCCGACCCGGCCATGGCGATCGGCGTCGCCCGTCTCGTCCTGGAGGAGGCCCGCGGTCTCGCGGTCGACCTCCACAAGCACCTCAACGCCGCGCGGAACGCCACCGCGCACATCATCAGCCAGGGCGCCGACGACGGGCAGGAGTCGATGTCCTGGGACCAGCCCTGACCCGGCTCCACTTGAACATCGCGAGATTTTCTTCGCGTCGGGTGATCGCCCCGACGGGTCGACCTTCCTTTGGTGACTGAGAGATGACCCCGGTCCACCAAGGAGCTGCCCGTGAGCACGCCCACCGATTCCCCGTCCGTCACGGCCAACCGTGACCCGGTTCAGGAGGCCCGCGCCTACCTCGAGCTGGCCGAGGCTGCGCTCGATCGACTCCGCGAGGTACTGCCGCCTCCCACCGCTCCCCGGCCCGAAACCGGAGACGGTGAGTCGGCATGACCACCGACACCACGCTGAACGCCGCCGACGCTGTGTTCGAGGCCGAGCAGGCCGTGAGCAGAGCGTGCTGGGTCGTGGAGGAGCTCCAGGAGACGATCGCCTCCGCACTCCGCGTGCTCGACGACGCCGAGCTTGACTCGGCCAAGGCCAAGCTGTCCGAGCGCGGCTCGTTCTACCTCGAGGCCGCCGGCGAGCACCTGGGCCGGCTGCGCACGCGGTGCAACGACATGCCGAACCTCACCCACGACCTGTTCGCGCACCTCCACCGCGCATCGCAGTCGGTCACCGACGCCCGCACCCTCCTCGACCTGGCCGACACCTCCGATCCCGTCATCGCCAGCGAGATCGCGCAGCTCAAGCCGCGCATCGCGGTCGTCGGCGAGATGGTCGCTCTCGCAAAGCCGGTCGCCCAGCTGGCTGCCCAGCACGTCGAGACCGCGCACCAGGCCAGCCGGGACGTCACTGCCTTGGGCCTGCTGGAGCCGGTCAGCCTGGAGCGAAGCATCGCGACCGCCGGCAAGGAGCTCGGCCGCGCCGACGAGGACGTGCGCCTGCTCGGCAACATCGTCGACCACGCCGCGGCCAGCGCCCGTGAGTCGGCCGGGATCGCCAGCGAGATCACCGACAGCGCCCGCCGACGGATGTCCGAGCGGAGCCGGGACCCGATCCCGAGCGCATCGTCGCTCCCGACGCCCCGGTCCCCGAGTCGGTAGAGGGAGCCATGGACCTCGACCAAGGCAGGTCATGGACGGGCAGCTGACGATGGCCGCGAAGACGCTAGCCCGGTGGTGCTACGCCCGTGGCCTCGACGAACGACTCCTCGGCCGTGGTGAGCAGCTGCTCAAAGCGGTCGTCGACCAGGCGCTCGGTCAACCGGCGCCGGCGCACCTCGAGCGTTTGCTGTGGCGACAGACCGCCACGCTGCTACGTCAGCGACGCGACTGGGACCGTGACCACCAAGTGAGCCCACCGACGACCGCGGCGTGCCTGCCCTGCGTCGTGGCGGTCGACCAGTGCCCCACCCACGCCGGCCGGCGATGTCGTGCCTGCGGTGGCCAGCTGCACCGCGTCGTCGTCGACGAGGGCTTCGACACCCATCCGTGCTGCGACCGCCCCGGTGAGCATGTATCCCTGGCGGTCGTCGAGCACACCGCCCAGCTGCTGGGAGCCACGCTGCTGGCACAGCCGACCTGACCTGCCCGGGGCGCCAACCGGATCAGCCGAAGTGATCGCTCCCACAGCTGGTCCGCACTTAGGAGACCAAGGAGGACTGGCGCAGCCGGTGCCGGTCCACGGGATCCATGGGAGTTCAGATGAGTGACGCCGCTCGCGAGGAAGCCGCGCTCGAGGAAGAGGCCCGTCAGCGCGCCGAGGAGATCAGGGCCACCGAGGAGGCCGCCCAGGCCGCGGCTGCCGACACCGGCCCCTCCCCCGACGCCGAGATCGCGCAGGTCCACCGATCCGGCCGCCCGCACGACCACACCGACACGGCCGCCTACCAGCGGCCCCAGCTCGGCCGCCGCCGCGGCCCGCGCCGCTAGGGGGTCGCGATGGCTACCGCACTCGCATCACTGGACGCCAGCCGCATCGTCGGCCGAACGACGGTCCGCTGGGTCGACTGCTCCCACAAGCTGGGGTCGCTGCCGTGCATGAACCACAAGCCGCACGAGGGCAACGGCCGCGGCTGCGTGCACCACTCAACGTCCGGCTTCCAGGACGACGAGTAGCCCGCGGACCTGTAGCGCCCAAAGAGAGCTCCTCAGCCGTGCACCAGGTGCAGCCGCGGTCGCGGCTGCTGGTCGACGGCTGTCTCCAGGCGCTGCAGCCGCTCGAGCGTCATCGGATGCCTATGACGCCGGAGCAGACCAGCCAGCACGGAGCCCAGGCCGAGGGAGACCACCAGCTGGTCGGCCGCGGTCTCCGACCAGGCCTCGATCCGCCGGCTGGCCGCCGGCACCAGGTAGGTCAGGGCGATCACCGCGCCGCCCAGGATCCCCGGAGCGGCCCGGCCCTCAGCGACCGACTGCACGATGCAGATCCCCCCGACGACACCCCGCAGCGTCCACGCCAGCCGCATGAACGGAAGCCAGGCGAAGGCTCGGCCCACGCCACGGAACGTCCCGACCACCAGCCGCCACGGCGTCGTCGCGGCGAGCACAGCGAGCTCCAGCCGTGGCCGGATCGCTCGCTGACGGCCGACGGCATGAGCCATCGCGGCTGCCGCTTCCGCAGCGGTCACTCCCCCGCGGTATCTGGCGTCGACCAGTCCGGGGGTGACCACGACGGCGCGATCCGCGATCGCCACAGCCACCGGGGTGCTCGGACCCTGGCGGCGGCGCACGAACAGGGCGTCGACGTCGACGCTGCGGCCACCCAGCTCGGCGAGCACGGGCGCCATCACCTGGAGCTCAGCTGCGGTCGCGGGACGCGACCGGGTCAGCGTCGCGATCGCCGGCACCTCCAACTGGCCGAGCGCCAGCGCAGCGAGCAGGCCGGCTGCAACCAGGAACGCCACCAGGCCAAGGGCCGGCGGGAGCAGGGCGCACACCACCACGGTGAGGACAAAGCTCACCAGCAGCGCCGGCGCCAGCGTCACCACCCTCAGCACGGTCATCGGGAACCTCATCATCACGACCCTCCTCCATCTGTCAGCACTAGTGCGAATCTCTTGACTTTGCTCGCGGTGATCGTCCGGCGACCGCCGTACGACATAGGCGAACGAGACCAGTTTGTGCCCAGCCGCCGACACGACCCCGAGTTATCCACAGCCCGCCGCTCAGCGGAGCGAGGACCGACCCGGACGTGGGTTCATGGGCCAGACCGACCTCCGACCGAAAGGAACACCCGTGGACACCCTCAACGCTGACGGCACTTGGGACCGCCTCGGCTCGATCGCCCTCCTGCTGCACCAGGCCGCCACCCAGGTGTGGAGCGACGCCGACCGGTCCGCCGCCGACTCGCCGCTGCACGCCCTCGGTCTCGGCGTCTATCTCGCGCACTCCCAGGCAAGCGCCCTGCTGCCCGATGACTACGAGCTGCCCGACGTCGACGAGGACGCGGAGCTCGAGGAGCGCACGCCGCTGCAGCTGCTCACCGAGGCCGAGGAGTTGACCCGTCCCCTGCCGCTGCACCGGCCCGACCTGGTGCACGGTTCCCAGCTGGTCGTCGACCTGTGCGACCTCATCCGGGAAGCCCGCGGCCTTGGCTACTGACCTGCGGCCGGCGTACGCCGACATCGATGAGGAGCTCTTCGACGTCGACCAGATCCCGATGACCTCGCGTGATGTGCGCAGCGTCGGCGAGATGCTCTTCGACGTCGACTACCTGGCGCGCCAGCTGCTGATGGACGTCGACGGAGACGCCGCCGGCACGCTGCTGCGCAGCTGGCCGACGATGGTCGCGGCCGCCGAGGACCTGTGGGCATCCCTGCCCGGTCGACGACCTGCCGTCGACGAGCGCGACCGGCCCATCACCAGCCTCTCCGCCCAGGCCGCCACCATCGAGGCCAGCCTCTCCGGCCGCACGGCGTGGCCAGGGCAAGGCCCGACCAGCCCCCGCATCGACCAGATGACCCTGACATTCCTCAACGCCGCCTCGCTGGTCCGCCGCTACGGCGCCGAGATCCGCCACGAGCAGCCGGACGCTCACCGCGACCTCGAGGCAGCACGCACCCGGATCATGCACGGGCTCTACCTCACGGCCCACGCCGTGAACGTCGCGCTCCACGAGCACGGCCGCGACCGCGTCAACGACGCCCGCAGCGCCGGCCGACGGATTCACCTGGCACAGCGCCACTCCCCCTACGCGATCGCCCCCACCGGTGTCTGGATCGACCGGATCTCCGCCTGCGAGAACACCGCCCGCAGCTACCTGACCGACCGGTTCGCCCAAGCCCTCCCCGGCGAAGCGATGCGCCCCGCCGAAGACCCTGGCCGGCTGGCGCAAGCACTGGCCAACTGGGACATCCAGACCCACCGCGCGCTGGCCCGCGACCTCGAACCTTCCAACATCCTGCTGATCTCCCGCACCCAGGGGCTGATCGCCGGCGCGAGCATGGTCCTCGTCGACGCGGCCGCGACCGCCGGCGTGCTCGAGCGTTCCGATCGCCTGGTCCCGGCCATCGCCGACGCAGGGCGGTCCTGGAGCAACCTGGCCAGCCGCTGGGGTGACCTCGCTCCCCCAGGAGCCCGCCTCGAGGAGCCGCTGGCCCGCGCGGCCGCGGAGGTCCGCGCCGCGTACCGCCAGGTCACCCACGACAAGACCACCCTGGCCAGCCCCGAGGTCATCGCACGCCGCCCAGGGCTGCCCCAAGCCGTGCGCGCGACGCTGCGTGCGATCGAGGCGGGGTCTGAGCTCGCGGTGGTCGTCGCCGAGAAGGCCGCCGCACCCGACCTCATCGGGCCGGCCCGAGCCCTGTCGCGCCGGGCGCACAACGATGTTGAGGCCGGCATGGCCACCCCGCCGGCCGAGGGCGACTTCGTCTGGGTCTCCCCCACCGACATCTTCGCCAAGCGCCTCGTGCCACTCCCCCCGCCTGTCGCGGAAACCCTGCGCGCGGCCAGCGACGCCACGATCGACGCCACCAGCTCGGCCTCAGCGGTGGCCACACTGCATCAGCGCGAGGCCATGGCAGCAACTCATGACGGGGACCCTGGGTTGCGCGGCAGAACCGTGCCCGAGGCCGGACGCCCACCAATCGCGACGTCCACCGGGCCGCGGCGGTGACCCGCACAACGCCTGTCAAATGCGGCCGGAGAGAACACTGCCACCCAGCATGCAGAGGGCCACATTGGCGTCAGAAGCTGCAGATGAAGGAAAAGCAACCCGCCAGGCCGAGACCACCAATCTCATCTTGAACACAGGAGCCGGCCGCACCGCAGCAACTACTCTCAGGAACATGGGGCGAATCAAGGGGCACTACGAGTGGGATGACGACGACCTCACCCCAGGCCATAAGAAGGAAGGTGGCCTCCACCAGAACCTCTTCGACGGCGATGGCAACCTCAAAGGAAGCGCCCGCTTCATCCCTGACGACGAAACCGAGTCCGACGAGCTCGTCATCACAGAGACCGTCTACGTTCCGATCGAACAGCGTCGGAAGTCTCGCGAGCAGGAGGAACTCGAGGAGGCAATCGCCGCCATCGTCTCCCACCTGATCGATCGGGGAATAGCGCGAGCGAAGCCCATCCTCGCGCAGTGGTACCGGGAGACAGCCCGGCCGGCCTTCGACGCCCAACGAGCCAAGATCGTTGCGCGGCGCGCACGCGGAAAGGCGCGCAAGACCGGCGTGGTCGAGGTAGCCAACGTTGAGCCAGGGCAGGAAGTCATCGAGGCGCCGGCCGAGGACCGACCGGACATGTCGCGAGCCGAGGCGCAGGCTCGCTACTTAGCTGCCCTCGCAGCCCGTGCCTACAGCGATGAGCAGATGAGACTGGTGGCGAGCGCCAACATCGGCGACAGAGAAGGCGACGGCATTGCCGAGCTCGAGCAGTCGCTGGCGGAACTCCCGCCAGCTCAAGTAAGAAGCTTGCTCGAGGCCATGGCGACCGATCCGACCATGCTCCGCGAGGACACACTGGCGGAGTTGGCAAGCATCCTCGGGCGACGAGACCCGTCGCCCGCCGAGAACGTCCGACGGCTTCATTGAAGGCAGCGCGCAGAACCTCCGGAATCGGTCTCTCGTGTCGGGCGCCTGTGCTTCCCTTGCAGCACCGCCAAAACGGGCGGGCCTGAACAGAGAAGGACCGGCAGGATGGGCTACGCCTATCGCTTGCAACCCGCCCACCGACGGAAGCTTCGTCGGATGCGGGAGCTCGTGGACGCTGCGGACGGATCACTCACGCCTGATGAACTTGCCGCCGCGGAGGAGTACCTCTCCCTCCATACTTCCTGCGAGGCGTATCTGCAGGCCCAGATGACCCAGACGGCTCCGCCAGAGCGACCTCGCTGCGCACAGGGCTACGGCAAGCGGGGCAAGGTCACCGCACCCGTCCAGACGAAGGTTTGCCCGGTCTGCAAGAAGCAGAAGTCGGTGCTCTCCTTCGACGACGAGCTGGGCAAGTGCATCAAGTGCAAGTACAAGAAGACCAGCAGAGGCACCGGCAAGGGGAAGAGCGGCGGCGAGACGAAGAAGCCCGCGCCCACTCGAACCCGGAAGTGCCCAGTGTGCTTGCAGAGCGTGACCGTCACGCTGAAGGCGGGCGACTGGACAGTGGAAGCCCACACCAAGCAGACGCGCGCGGGCGTGACCGAGTGCAGCGGCGGCGGGCAGGTCACCCACCACGAACGGCGGGACGCCATGGATCGCCTCGTTCCCGGCAGCTTCGAGGGAGGCAAGAGGCGGTAGTCATCCCAGGCCTCTCGGACGGCGCACACCGGTCCCCATCGCCGCTCCTCGCCGACGGGAGGGATCGGTTCAAATCCATTCGTTGCGTTAGTCAACACACAGGTAGGATGGGCCTACCGATGCCCAGGGACCACCGAGGTTCAGGGCCGGCCCCTACCGAAGGGACAGCACATGCCGCTGCCGACGTTCGCTCCGCCCGCGACACCCACGCATAAGTCCGACACCCTCACCCGCACCCAGGCCGCCGCCCGGCTCGAGCTCAACCCTGCCGGCGTCGACAAGCTCGTCCGGGCTGGGATCCTGAGCACGCCGATCACAGCCACGGAGGTCGAGCACCTGACCGGCCGTGACCGGCTCCTGGTAACGTCGGGCGCCCTCACCGTGCTGCGCACCGATGCACGGGAAGAGGCCGACCGCACGAAGTACCCCGCCGACCCCCGCCGGTGGATGGGCTTCCACGTCGAGCACAGTGACGACGAGCTCGAGGCCGCCAGCCTCCGGTGGTGGCGCTCCGACCCCGCCAAGGTCGTCGACAACGAGCTGTTCGTCGTGACCGTGGCGACCTTCCCGGTCGCGGCCTACCGGATCCTCGAGCGAGCCGACAGCGTCACCAGGGCCGACGAGGACGTCCCGCGGCACCACTACGCAGGGCAGCTCCTCGCACGCGTTCACCCCGGCATGTCGGTGACCTACCCCCAGAACACCCCGGGCCACCTGCGCCGGATGGCCAAGCAGATTATGGAAAGCCGCATCGTCGTCTCCAGCGGCGGTCCGATCGGCTACCTCGAGCCGAAGGCGACTTAGTGAGCACCACGACAGCCCACAAGGCAACACCGGACCCTGGCTCAGGTCCGTGCCTGCTGTGCGGAGCGCTCGCCGGTCCGACCCTCGAGCACATCATCCCGCAGACCCTGTGGAAGCGGTTCGGCATCGACCCCAACCGCGAGGACCTCGCTCAGTTCTGGACGACCCTCTGCGATGCGCACAACCAGGCGACGAGCGCCCTGCACATGCGGCCCGACATGATGAGTCTGATCGAGACGGGCGCGCCCGTGACCCGCAAGACGCTGGACCACCTCGGCGACTGGGCGGTCTGGGTCACGCTGCTCTTCGCCCTCGAGCGCGGTTCCGGGGTGCTGGGCGCCGAGGCCAGCAGGGAGTTGCACCTGCGACGCTTCAGCACAGGCCACGGCGGCACGCCCAAGGGCGTTCGGGTATACGCCGCGCGGGTGGCCGACTACGTCGGGCCCGCTGATCCGCCCAGGGTCCCCTACGCCCTCGCGCTCCACGGGGACTCCCGGGTCTACCTCGACGCCCTCCGTCGACCGAGCGGTTTCAGCATCCAGACCGGGCCAATCAACGCCTCCGAGTCCATCGGCATCGGCAAGGTCGTGCTGCTGGTCGTCGGCCGCACCTACCCGTCGGGACCGGATCACGACGACCGCCTGGACCGGGCCGCAGCTCAGGTCGGGTTGGAGCGCATCCGCCCGCTCGGCGCCGCACTCCCGGCACTGAACCCGGCCCGGATCAGCATGACCGACGTGAGCAAGGTCTTCACCGTGATCCCGTTCGGCGCCGACATGTCCTTGATGCCTGAGCGGATTCGGGCCCTGCCTTCTCTGTAGCGCCGCCCAAGAACCATGGCCCGGGCTGCCTCGTTCTGTTCTCGCCCGGCCAAGGGGCCCGGCGTGCCACGATTCACCCGTGGGACTCTTCAAGCGCAGCGAGGCCGTCCGGGCCAAGAAGATCGGGGCTCATGCCCGATACGTCGACGAGGACGTCCAGCGCATCGACCTCAAGGTCACCAGCATCGACGGGGAGACGGCGACGATCGACCTGAGCCTCGACCAGACCCGTCAGCTGGTGATCGACCTGACCAACGCCTACGGGGCCTGCCGGCCGGCGCTCCTCGACCAGCAGCAGGTCGACCGGATCACCTCGTTCTTCGGGATGCGCTGATGGTCCGCTACGAGTACGACGAGGAAGCCAGCGCGGCCGAGCAAATGGACGTGGTGTACGAGGTGGACGATAGCCAGGCACCGGTCTCGAGGTGGGTGGACGCCATGCGTCGCCTCAACACGATCAACGACCCGCTCGCCCGCAAGCTCATCGCATTACACCGCGACTGCGGATCCGGCTCAGGAGCCTGCGACGACATCGACGACGATCCCGACCCGATGGATCGCCGCGCCGGCTGGGGCTGCGAGACGACCGAGATCATCGCCTGCACTTCGACATCGAGTACCCGCGAGGAACGGCGAACGATCCCCCGTGAGCTCGCACGACTCCAACGCCCGGCTCGTCGACCTCATCCGTGCCGGCCTGAGCCGCGCCGACCAACTCGGCCGCGCCCGGGTCCCGCTTAAGCTCTACCCGGCCGAGGAGCAGGAAGAGCTCCTCACACTCCTCCACGCCTACCTGTGGGACACCGCGGCGCCCTACGACGACGGCTGGCACCGCTCCCCCGGCAACATCATGACCCTGTGGGCCGAACTGCTCGAGATCGGCACCGAGACCCGCCACCGGCTGATCCCGCTCCGCACGGACCTGGTCAAGGTCCTCACCCAGCGCGGCCTGGGCTACCGGACGCACCCACGGTCGGTTCCCGTCCTGGTGCGGGAGTACAGCGGCCCCATCGAAACACCGGTCCACCCCGGCGACCCGCGCGAGACCTCGAGCACGATCGCCGTCGGAGCTTGGGGAGCCGGTTTCGGCGACGCCGCTACGAATCGCAAGGTCGAGCTGGCCGCTGAGGCCGCGGTCCAGCATCACTACGAAGCAGCAGGATGGGACGTGACCCGCGTCGCCCACCTCAAGTGTGGATGGGACCTGACCGCAATCCGCAACGACGGCCAGGAGCGTCACATCGAGGTCAAGGGCGTCTCGAGCTCCATGCCCTCGGTCCTCCTGACGCGCAACGAGCTGCGCACCGCCGAGACCGACACTGCGTGGCTCCTGGCAGTGGTGACCAACGCGCTCACCGACCCAACGCTGGCCGAGTACGACCGCAAGACCGTAGCCGCGGCCGCGGATCCGACCGTCTACCGCGTCAACCTCGCCCCGTGACGCCGATGGAAACGCGAGTCGTTGCCGTCGACGTCGGCTCGGTTCGGAACAACTTCGCCTGGGCCGCTCTTGACCTTCCCGGCCGACGACCGGTCGGCGAGGGTGGCAGCCATCCCGAGGGCGCAGCCCTCGCCGTGCTCGAGGCACTCGCCGGCGGCGTGCCCGTGGCGCTCGGGTTCGAGGCTCCCCTGATGGTTCCGGTCAGTCCGATCGGGCCCGTCGACGGATGGAGGACCCTGGGGCAGGCGCGCCAGGGCGAGACCGTCGACGGTCGCTCCAGGCCCTGGTCGGCCGGCGCCGGCAGCGGCGCCCTGGCCACGGGGCTGGTGCAGATGGCCTGGGTGCTCGAGCGGGTGGGCTCCGGGGTCCCCGGGCTGCGGTGCACCACCCGGCCCGACCCGTGGCTGGCCGGCGACGCAGAACTGTTCGTGTGGGAGGCATTCGTGTCCGGCGCCGGAAAGCCCGTACCGGCGGGGATCACCCAGCACGCAGCTGACGCGGCCGCGGCCGCCGACACCTTCGCCGACCGCCTCGAGGACGGCTCCCTGAGTGCCTCCGACGTCGTCTGCACTCCAGCTTCGTCGTTCAACCTGGCAGCCGCGGCCGCGGCGTACGCCGGTCTGGCGATCGCCAGCAACGAGCTCCGCGACCAGGTTCAGGTCTACCGCACCCGCCCGGCCCTCCTGTAGGTCACCCCGGGCGGCCGCGGCTGTTCCGGAATCTCCACCTCGAACAGCACGATCCGTTGCTTGGATCCGCACGCCCGCGCGAGGGCGCGCCGCTCAGCATCGGTGGCGACGAACAGCGTCAGGCCGCGGAGCCGCTCGAGGACCTCGGCCGAGATCCTGCTGACCACCGGGCTGATCACCCCCTGCGGCATGTCGTGGACGAACAGCGGCACGCCCATCGCCCACTCCGGGGCCGCGTCTCGCACGCCGACGTAGCCTCGCGCCTCTCGGCGAACGAGCTCGACCGCCGGCGGCGTGAGTGCCTGCTGGCGGGCGAGCTTGGCCGCGATCGCCGCCAGGTGGCGCTCACGCTCCGCGTCCGCGAGTTCGTCGTACTCACGCCGGCGCTCCCCTGCATCCAGTTGGGCGCGTTCGGCGTTGACGTGCGGCCGAGTGGTCCACACGATCGGCGCTGGGAGGGGAAGGAATGTCACGGATCTGCCCGGGACGACCTGGTGCGTTCTGACCGTGCCGGCCAGGACGCCGGCGACTAAGACTCCGAGGCGCACGGCGGGCACGACCGGCCCCCACCAGCCGTGGCCAGGGCACGGGCCAGGAGCGCCGCCGTCGTTCTCACAGCGCCGACTCGGGCACCACCGCTCACGGAACACGCTGGTCCCGTCGACGACCTCGGCATCGGTGGCTGCGGCCTGCGATGGCTCGGTGGGCTGGGAGATCTGAATCGCGGGTACTGCTCCGATCCACGGCCGGTCATGATCGGTGACCCAGCACACCGGCACCCCGGAGGCCTCCATCCTCGTGGTGCGCTCGCGCAGCTCGTCGACGGTGATCTGTGCCAGCTGTGTCTCCCATGCCATCCGCCTCGTGCCGTCGGGGCTGGTGGCAAGCACGTCGGCCCGCCAGCCCTCGCCGGCGACCTCGAGTTCGGCGTACCAGCCAGCGTCGCGGATCGCCGAGGCCAGCTGCAGCTTGAGCAGCCGGTGGGCCATGGTCTCGCCGACCAGCGAGCACGTCGACGCGGCCCGGTCGTGGGCGAAGAACCTCAGCCCCTTTGGCGAGAGCTTGGCGTGGAGCCCATGCCCGCACTCGCGACACGTCAGGGGCGCGCGTGGTCGCGCTCGGTGGATCGCCTCCCAGGGCGCACCTTCGCCGAGCGGGTCAACGGTTGCGTCGAGCACGCCTGCCGCGGCGTGCTGCGCCGTCAGTGGCACGAGGGAACTCTGCCGCACAGGACTGACAGAAGTGGGCGGATCAGTTGCGGTTGAGGCCGTGCCGGCGTGAGTCGAGGGCGTACTTGTAGTGGCTTTCGGCGGCGTCGATCTCGCGGCTGGGGGTTGCCGGGTCGAAGACCCGCAGCACCGACAGGCGGAAGCTGGCCGGGTCCAGGTTGCGGAGCTCCACGTTGCCGCCGTGGCCGTTGGTCGCGTAGGCGGCCCAGCGCTGGAGGATGTTCTCGGCGCCGTCGGCCTTGCCGACGTAGTGGCGGCCGTCGCGGGTGTCGGTGATGAGGTAGACCCCGATCACTGATGAGAGGGCGGTGCGCCATGCGGCGTAGCGGTGCTCTCGGATGACGGCCTGCAGCTGGGGGTAGTCCAGCGTGAGGGCGTCGAAGCCGGGGAACCTCACGGGCTCGGCGTCGGCGATCTCCATCACCGGATACGCGGCCGCGGTGGTCGCGTTGATCCTCCAGGTTCGCGGGGAGCGCCACTGGATCACCAACCGGTTCCGCAGGTCGCTCATCAGTTCCGACGGCTCGAGGTGGAAGGTGCGAAGCAGCCCGTCGTGCGCGGTCTCGCCGTGATTCACCAGGACCGACCACAGCCGTGCGCGGTCCCCACCCTCAGGCCGGAACACGATCCAGACGCGGGGAGGTGCGGCCGGGAAGGTGCGGGTGTTGGCCGACTGGACGCTCGTATAAGCCAAGATCTCGGCGTCGGAGGAGTCGCCGTGGATGCCCACTGTGCCGTCTTCGTGCTCACGCACGTAGGCGTGCCGGATGACCAGCGCCTCGGCCGGGTCGAGGCCAGCGCTGGTGATCACTGAGCCGAACGTGAGCGTCATCGAGGGCCTTCCGTTCTAGGTGCGGCGGCCGGCGCCGCGGCGATGCTGACCAGGATGTCGTGACCGAGCGAGGGATCGACGGTGACGTGGAGGCCGAGATCGGTGATCCGGCCGTCTTGCGGATGCCAGTCGCGGTCTGCACGAGTGCGGCCCAAGAGCGGGTCGAGGGCGTCGATCGTGGGCTTCCAGAGCGTGAGCCAGTTGCGCTGCGGGCCGACGACGAACGCCAGCTGCAGATGCACGGCGCCGGTCGGGATCGTGGCAGCGTCGACCACCGCGGACCGGACCTGCTCCTTGAAGGCCGTGGTCGCGGCCGACGCGGTCGTGCGCACGGTGTAGGTGGCGCTGGGTGCCGCACTCTCGGCCGCGGGGGCGACGAGTACCCGTGAGGTGTCCGCGTGCCGCTTGCTGCACCACACCGTCACCAGGTCCTCGTTGCGGAGCCGGGTGGCCAGTGGGAAGGCATAGTTGTCCAGGTCGGCCATGTCGATGAGGTCGCGCCCGGCTGGCAGCCCAATGTCGAGTCGGAGCGCCCAGGGGCCGAGGACCATGGCGGGCGCCAGGAGCTCGGCGGTGTCCTCGAGGTATTCGCGCAACCGGACCTGGTCGGGGTCGGTCGCCTTGTTCCAGCTGGCCAACCGCGGCGCCTTTCGGAGTGTGAGGTCCTGGCCTTCCGGCCGCAAGTACCACCGGGCGACGGTCACGGCCGGTGCACCGCGCCGGTCTGGTCGACCCACCACACGTCGATCTGCGCCGCGGCCAGTGATCCGGCCGTCTCGGCGTGCAGGTCGCGGTAGCGCGGGAAGTCGGGCAGCGCGATGACGCTGCCCCAGGTCGGCTCCTTGCCACGCAGGCGCATCGCCGCGAGCACCGCCTGGGAGTACCAGTGGCCGGCCTGCGTGCTCGGGCTGGTGAGCTTGAGCTCGCCTGCCCGGGCCGGGTCGGCGTAGCCGCGGCTGGGGAACCCCTTGACCTCAACTCCGACGGTCTGGCCGTTCCGGGCGGCGATCACGTCGATGCCGTGCTCCTTGGTCGCGGTGTTGGCCACCGACAGGATGCGCCACCCCTTGGCTGCGAGCGCGGTCACCAGGGATGCCTGGACGTTGGCCTCGGTATGCCACTCCCCCGCCAGCTCCGCTGGCTTCCCCTCGACGGGATCCTGCGCGGGTGCCGGAGCAGCTAACGGCGTGGCCGCGCCGCGGACCGCCGGCGGCTCGGTGCGCGGCTCGACATCGCCGGCGACCTCATACCCCAGGGCCGCCAGGTGTCGGCGGGCGGTGTTGGACATGAACTCCGATCGCGGGATGCCGGTGGCGAGCTCGAATGCCTGGATGACCGGGAACCAGGTGCCCTTCACCTTCACGGCGTGCTTGCGGATGGCGTCGGGCGCGACGTCGGCGAGGCGGCTCTCGACGTCCTGGCGGGCCAGCTCGTAGCGGTGGCCGTTCAGGGTGAACCGGATCGACGTGCGGCCCTGAGTCTCCATGGCCAGAAAGTACGGCAACCGGCCGACACGAGGAGACCGGTTTGCCGCACTTCTCTCCACCTGGGCGCTACCTCACGGGCGGTAGCGCCCCTCGATGATCCGGATCGGGTCGCCCATGCCGGCGTCGGTGTCGATCAGCTCGCGGTCGCGGCACCACTCCGCGACCGTGAGGACCGAGCCGAGCGGCCAGACCAGGCGCTCGGCGAAGACCTCGACCGGCACCTCGTCATCGACGGTCGGGCACAGCTCGTCGTAGACCGCCATGAACCGCGCGACCGTGGTCGACGGCATCGGGGTGACCCCGGCCGGCATCTTCATCTTGTCCATCTCAGTGCTCCTTTCGTGAGCACTCCGATGAGCGCTCACCATATGTATCGGCATTTCGGCGCCCCAAACCCCGATCGCGCCTTTGGGAGTACTTCGACTGCCCGGCGACCGGGATGCCTGCCCGTGTGGCGGGTCCGCGGTCGGCCGCGTTTCTACCCTTGGCTCGAGCGCATACGGGAGCAGCTGCGGCCGGACTGGCGGATTCCTCTCTCCGCGTCGACCGCGGGGGTCGATCCTCAGCTGGAGAGGTCCAGGCGCAGCCGGCAGTAACGGGTCAGATGCCGCCACCGACCGTGCTCAAACGCGGTGTCCGCCTCAACCTCGACGATCACCGTGGGGGTCACCCGGGTGATCGCAACCGGCTCGCGGCTGAAACGCCCCAGCTGACGGGTGCTGAGTTCAGCCGGCCACGGGTGGTCATCGGTGCCGACGAGGACCGCTGCGAGCTCGGCCGACTCCCTAGAGCTGAGCGGATGGGTCGCGCCGGCCACCCTCAGTGTGCCAGCGGCATCTCGGAGGCCAAGGATCAGCCGAACTGGTTGGTCGACGCGACCGATGACCGCGCCGACCGTGGCCTCGCGGGTGTTGCGGATCCGGAACTTCACCCACCCCCGCTGACCAGGCAGGTAGCGCTGCCCGGCTCCCTTGGCGACCAGGCCCTCCACACCGACTTCGGCCGCGGCGTACTCCGTCAGCCAGCGCTGCGCCTCCGCCGGGTCCGCGGTCTGCGGCGTCAGCTGCATCGGCGGCTGCCACGATCCCGCCAACTGCTCGAGCACTGCCCTGCGATCGCGCAGCGGCTTGGTACGCAGGTCGACGTCGCCCGCAGCCAAGACGTCGAAAGCCAGGAAGGAGGCAGGTGGGAGGTCCGCCCGCGGCCCGAGGCGGCCGCGGTATGCCAGCCGCGGGGCCAGTGCCCCGAAATCGAGTCGGCCGTCCCGCCACACGACGAGTTCACCGTCGATCACCGTGCCCGGCTCCAGCTGCTCGGGGGCGGCTTGGACGATCTCGGGGAACCCTGCCGCTAGGTCGGCGCCCTTGCGTGACCACACCCGGCACCCGGCGCTCGTGCGCTCGAGGATGGCCCGGTAGCCATCCCACTTCGGTTGGTAGACAGTGCCGCCCAGCAGGCCGCCGACCGCTGGCAGCGTGGCTGCCGGCTTGGCCAGCATCGGCTCCCAGGTGGTCGGCACCCATTCAGCGTACGAAACCAACGCCGCCCATCACTTCGAACATGTGTTCTACGCTATGGGCCATGGCGGGCGGCGGCTACGGGCGCGGGGCGGGCATCCCCTTGAAGGACCGCGTGCGCGTCGACCGAGGCGTCCACCAGGAGCTAGCGCCGACGGCGAGCGCAGCCGGGCCCGAGCACCCGGGGCGGCACTGCTGGGTCAGCGTTCCCGTCGACGCGTCACAACCACGCCCAGGCCCGCTCCTGGAGTGGCGGCGCGCCGACCACCTCTGGGAAGGCCGAGTCGTCTACGTCGCGCAATTGAGGCCCGGGCGCTGGGCCACGGTCGAGGAGTGGATCCCGGCCGAGCTGCTCACCACCGAGTGAGCGGCGCCGTGTCTGCCAACCCGCCGAAGAACGACGCATGGCGGCCGTACGGCGACGTGAGGTTCGTGCTGATCCGGAATCCAGGCCGGCTCAAGCCGTCCCGGGGGCTGGTCCTGGATTGGAAGCGTGAGGGCCGGCGATGGGAGGCCCTGGTGGTGTGGCATGACGACGCGGCACTCAAACCGGTCGTCAAGATGGACTGGTTGCGGAGGGAGGACCTGATTCCGGTGCCGGTCGATCCGAACTGGACCGGCCCTGGCAGCTAGGGCTCAGCTGGCCCAGTTGAGCAGGTCGGGCGCAGCATCCAGCACGCGCTCGACACTCACGGTCCACATCCAGTCAACGCGGACGGCCGCCGCGGCCGGGGGCTCTGCGGTGAGGGTGATCATCGGTGTTCTCCTTGTTCGTTTGCGTTCCTGGCGGCGACCTCGAGCACGCTTCGTACTGTCAGCAGCGTAGGTGGCGTTTGGACGGAACCAGGGTTATCCACAGATTGCTGCAGATCGCCTCAGCGACGGGGGGCGGCGACCGGGGCCACTGAGCCGGGGACGCCGCTCCGCATGGAGCTCACGGGGCCGGGAATGAACGACTCGTCGAGCTCCCCGGAGGCACCATCGGCGGAGGTGGCCGCAGCGTTGGCGTGGGTGGTGAGGTCGGTGATGACGTCCTGGGCGCTTGTCACCATGCTGGCCTGACCGAGCCGCACGAGCTGGTTGACGCCGGTAGACGCCGCGCTGCTGACGGGGCCGGGGACGCCCATGACAGGTCGGTGCAGGTTGGTGGTCCAGTGGGCGGTGTTGAGTGCGCCGCTGCGCAGTGCGGCCTCGACGACGACCGTTCCCTCAGACAGGCCGGCGACGACCCTGTTCCGGGCCAGGAAGCGGGTTCGGGTGGGTCCGGCTCCCGGGGGTGCCTCGGAGACGACAAGGCCGCGTTCCGCGATCGCCTCGAGCAGCTGGGCGTGTGCGGCCGGATAGGGCCGGTCGACGCCGCCGGGCAGGACGGCGATGGTCGGGCCGCCGGCGATGAGGGCGCCGCGGTGCGCCGCCTGATCGACGCCGTAGGCGAGGCCGCTGATGACGGTGTGGCCCATGGTGGCGAGGTCGCGGCCCAGCTCGGTTGCCTGCTCGGCGCCGTAGCTGGTGGCGGCTCGCGATCCGACGACCGCGACGGAGTTGCCGGCGAGCTGACGCAGGTCGTGCGCTCCGCGGACCCACAGGCCGACGGGTTCCCCGCCGCGTTCGTGGAGGGCGCCGGCGTTGCGGAGTGCGCCGAGCTGGGTGGGCCACTCGGCGTCGCCAGGGACGATGAAGCGGATGCCGCGGGCGGCGGCCTGCTCAAGCACCTGGGCGGGGTCGACGCGGCCGAGCTCCTGGGCGAGCGCGAAGCCCCAGTGGGATTCGACGTCGCCCGCGGCCTCGAGGTAGCCGAGGACCTTGCCGGCGCCGAGCTCGCTGACCAAGCCGGTGACGCGGAGGTCTCCGGGCTCGATGGACCTGCTGAGGGTGACGCGGCGGAGTCGGTCAACGTCGACGTCGATGCGGGTGGTGCTCATGACTGGCCTCCCCACAGCAGGTCGAGGTCGGGTTCGTGGATGACGTCGAGGCGCTTATCGGGGCATAGGCCGCGGGCTCGGGCACGACGAGGCGGCGCAGCTGGCGCTCGGTGGCGCTGGGCTGGGCGTCGTCGATCGGGTCGGTGTCGTCGTAGCTCATCGCAGTGTCCCCTTCTCAGCGGCCCGGGGCGGGCCGGTCGGCGGTTGGCTGGGTGCGCGGCAGGTCCCGCTGCTGTTCGGGAGGCTTGGGCACGAAGGACTCGTCGAGCTCGCCGGCGAGGTCGCGCATCTGGGTCTGGTATCGCTCCCACTCGCGGGGGTGGATGCCGTTCTGCAGGGCCGAGGCGACAATGGCGGCCATGGAGTACGGCCGGTCCGCGGGCACCTGGTCGAGGGCGCACCAGGCCTTGGCGCCGTCGCCGTGCAGCCAGCTGGCGAAGCCGAGCATGGAGGCCGGCGCTGCGCGGACCTCGTCGGGGGCGCGGCGGGTCAGGTCGTTCCAGAGGGCCATGTGGGAGGTGTGGTTCTCCCGGCTCATGTCCTCCCACAGCGCGTCGCGGGTGCTGATCGTCTCCAGGGCCACCAGCATCCGTGCGCCGTCGACATCGGAGATCCGGTTGCCGTCGGTGTGGAACTGCTCGAGCCGGTCCAGTGCCCAGCCCCGCTCGACGGCGGGAGTGCTGCCCGCGGCCGCGGCCCGGGCCGCGCGGATCAGCTGGGCGATCGGCTCACGGTCCCCGACCATGGACGCGGCCAGAGAGGCCCGGCTGACGGCCGGCTGGGCGGCGCCGGTCAGCACGGTCGCGGCCGCGATCCGCTCGGCGGTAGCCGGGGTCTGAAGCCCGGTCTGGCCGGTGTTGAACTCACGCCACCGCTCCCCGTCGGCCCACAGCCGGATGTGGGTGGTGATGCCCACGGTGTCGAGGCGGTTGGACAGATGCTGGCTGGCCAGCTCGGCGCTGCGGCGGTCCTCGGTGAAGCAGAGGATCGCCAGGCGCGCTCCGGGGCGGGCGTGGCGGCCGTAGGGGCCGCGGAGGGCGTCCCAGACCTCCTCGCGGTCGGCGGCCGTCTTCGGCAGGTCGACGCGGGTGATGGGGAGCCCGGGCCGGAAGGGCACGAGGACGATCGACTCCTCAGGCTTGAAGCCGAGGACGTGCGGCACTGCGGCGAGCAGCTCGTCCGGGGACTGTACGACGAGATCCATCGGAACCTCCGCGCGGTCAGCTGGCCTGGGCCGGGCGGGCGGCACGCTCGATGCGCGCGGAGACGTACTTGAGCGAGACGCCGACCTCGCCGAAGCGGTTGTCGACGACCACGACGTCCTTGGTGCGCTTCTCGCCGGTCTCCTTGTCCGGCCAGCTCTCCGTGCGCTCGAGGCCGTGGACGAAGATCGGGTCGCCGGATCCGCAGCTGTCGTGCACGTGCGTGGCAGCCGAGCCGAAGATCTTGACGTTGTGGGCAGTGGGCTCGTCGTTGCCCCACTCCCCCTCGTCGTTCTGTACGCACCGGTTGACCAGGACCCGGCAGCTGACGAAAGCCTTGTTCTCGCGGGTGTAGAGCAGCTCGGGAGCCTCGGCCAGGTTGCCGGCGAAGGTGATGGTGGTGGACATGACTTCCTCCTCGGTGACTGCGAGACGTTCGGATCGGTCCCGCAGTCACCTAGGTCCCATCGGGGGCCGGCAGCGATCACATCGGCCGAACTTGTTCGGATCCGCTCGTGCTCGCGTGGGACTGCTCAGCAGGGCACCAGGTAGTCGAAGCGGTACTTGAAGACGACGACGCGGATACCCTTGTAGGTTGGTCCGCCTGACGCCGGAGAGGTGGTAGTCGCCGACCCGGCACTCCGAGCTGGCCAGGTGGTTGTTCAGCCGCCACTGCCGGTTCTTGAGGGAGCGGTAGGACTTCGTGAACCAGCCGCGCTTGACCAAGCAGCCGCGGAAGGTGTGCCGCATGCCGTCGTGGGCGTAGGAGGTGTCGAAGACGCTGTCGGAGGACCAGATGACCATCCGGCAGCCCATGTCCTCGACGGGCTCAGCCGCGGCCGCCGGCGAGGTGGCGGTCAGGCACAGTGCGGACGCCAGGACCGCGGCGAGGGTGGCCAGGACTGCTGGGTGGGTTGAGCCGCGTCGAGCGCGGCGGGGTGATCTGGACATGCGTTCCTCCTCGGTTCGGGCGGGACGCAGGCCGGCCCCGCGGTCACCTAGGTCCGCGAAGGGGTCCGGGGCGATCAACGAGGGCGCAAGAAGCGCCCCGACCGGCTCTCGGGTACCGGATCGGGGCGCTGAGAAGCACGCTAGGCGTAGGCACCGACACAACCCGTGCCGGCGGCCAGCTGACCTACCGTGCCGGCCGGCGCCGCGGCGGCCGGTTGCTGAGCTTCTGCGGAGGCGGCGGCAGCTCGCGGCCCAGCCGCCGGCGGGCATCCTCGGCCGCAGCGATCACGGCTTCCTGGGCGAACGCGGAGCGGGCGAGCATCCGGCCGAGCTCCTGACGGTCGGCCACGAGCGCGTCTTCGACCGCCTCGATGGTCGCGGCCGGCAGGTCGTGCTTCTTGTTGAAGCTCTTGCGGGTCACGCTGACCAGGGCGGGATGCTTCTCGCTCGCGGCCGCGAGTTCGGCCCGCTGCTGTGGTGAGCGCCGGGTGTGCAGCTCGAGCGCCTGGGCGAGCCAGCCGACGAACGAGCCGGGCGAGTCGACATCGGTGTCCAGGTCGGCGATGTAGGCCGATCGCGCGAGGTCCCACACGCCGGGCTTCCAGTAGATCCCGACCGGGGTCGTGGTCTGGCTCGTCACCTGATCACTCCCCTGGTCTCACCCGCCGGCGTCGAGCCGCAGCGGCTAACACCAATGCCGCTGCATTCCCGGTCGGGGCCCTGCGCCGCCGTTCCCACCCTCGCTCGATTCCTTTCGTTCCAGCCAGCTACGAGGTGCAGCTGCGCCGCGCCGCCGCATCAGAGTCCGCGCCCAGTGAGGCCGGGTTTTCCCCACCCTCACCGGATGCCCACCTTTCCACAGGTCCGCCCTGTGCGCCGGTAGGCGTCGGCCCCCGCTAGGAGACTTGCTTCTGTCAGTTCTTTCTATTCTACTCACGGAGGACAGCCGCATGACCGACACCATCCAGGCCACCGCCGACACCGCCGCCGAGGCCACCGACGCCGTCCAGACCGAGGAGTTCCTGTACCTCGACCCCGCCGACATCATCATCGGCACCAACGTCCGGGCCGACCTGCGACCCGACCACATGGAGTTCCGCAAGTCGATCAAGGAGCGCGGCGTTCTGGAGGCCGTCACGGTCTACCGCAACGAGGACGGCCAGTACGTCCTGCTGCGCGGCCAGCGCCGCACCGTGACCGCCGCCGAGGTCGGCACCCCCACCGGCCTGATCCCGGCCCGCGTCGTGCCCCAGCCCGCCGACGCCGACCGGATCGGCGACCAGATGGTCGAGAACATCCACCGCGCCGGGATGCGCGAGGCCGAGATCGTCGCGGGCGTGGAGCAGCTGGCCCTGCTCGGCGTGAGCGCCGCGCAGATCGCCAAGCGCACCAGCATCGACCGCCCCACCGTGAACGCCGCCCTGGCAGTCACCAAGGCCGACCAGACCCGCAACCGGCTCGACTCCGGAGACCTGACGTTGGAGGAGGCCGCGATCTTCGCCGAGTTCGAGCACGACCCCGAGGCCGTGCAGCGCCTCGAGAACACCAAGCGGTGGGGGCACTCGCTCGCCCACGAGTCCCAGCGGCTGCGCGACGAGGCAGCCGAGCGAGAGGCCGACGACGCCGAGGTCGAGCGACTGCGCGCCGAGGGCCTGCCGGTGCTGAGCGCCGAGGAGGTCGCGGAGGCCGACGAGGTGCTGCGCATCCAGCGGCTGGTCACCGAGGACGGCGAGCCGCTGCCCGAGGAGGAGTGGCCCAGCGTTCCCGGCGCTCGCGTCCAGGTCGTCAAGGAGTGGGTCTACCCCGAGGACGCGTACGACGAGGAGAGCGAGGACAGCACGGACGAGGAGGAGGACGACTACGAGCCCGCCGAGCCCTACCAGCAGTACATGCCGGTGTGGGTCGTCACCGACCTCGCCGCCTCCGGCCTGCGTCGTCGCGGCGGCGGGTCCGGCAGCACCACTACCGACAGCGGGTACGAGACCGAGAGCGAGGAGGAGGCCGAGGCCCGCCGTGATGAGCGCCGCCGCGTGATCGCCAACAACAAGGCCTGGGCGAGCGCCGAGACCGTGCGCCGGGAGTGGCTGACCGGGTTCGTGGCCCGCAAGACGGCCCCGAAGGGTGCCGAGGCGCTGATCTGCGAGGCCGTCGTCACCGGCCACCACTCACTGAGCAAGGCCATGGACCACCGGCACCCGATGCTCTTCACCCTGCTCGGGATCGACGTCCCGACCGGCTACTACGGCGCGGGCCACGACGAGTGCCACAAGATCGCGACCAAGGCGAGCACGCCGAAGGCCGCGACCATGACCACGCTCGCCGCCGTCGTCGCCGCGTGGGAGGCCACGACCGGCAAGCACTCCTGGCGCAACCCGACCTCGTGGGACGCCCGCGTGCTCGGCGCGCTCGTGGAGTGGGGGTACCAGCCCAGCGAGGTCGAGCGGATCCTGCTCGGCGAAGAGCCGCAGTCGAGCATCGAGGCCAGCGACAGCGCCGCCTGATCGGCTCCCCCTCCCCTACCTGAGGGCGGTTCTTCCTGTGAAGAACCGTCCTCAGTGGAATAGAAACCATAGAATGGTCTCAGTTCGTTTGATTCCGACACGGGAGGACCCCGACATGGCCCACGAGATCGAGACCCACGGCATGCAGGCAGCAGCCGTCTTCGCCCGCAGGGACGCATGGCACCGCCTGGGTACCACCGTCCGCGACCGCGCGTTCACCGCCGAGGAGGCCATGAGGCTCGGCCACCTGGGCGGCTGGGACGTCCGCAAGTTGCCGCTCACAACCGCCGAGGTCAGCGAGGGCGGCGTCACCGCGATCGAGGTCCCCGGCTTCGCCACGGTGCGCACAAACCCGTTCACCGGAGCACCCGAAGCGCTCGGCGTCGTCGGCGGCGGCTACACCCCGCTGCAGAACGAGGACCACGCCGAGTTCCTCAACCTGCTGGCCGACGAGTCGGGCGCGATCTTCGACACCGCCGGGTCGCTGCGCGGCGGTCGGCAGGTGTTCATCACCATGCAACTGCCGGACTCGCTCACGGTCGGCGGCACCGACCGCGTCGACCTCAACATCGCCGCGCTCAACAGCCACGACGGGTCCAGCGCGTTCCGCATCCTCGTCACCCCGGTCCGTGTCGTGTGCGCGAACACCCAGAGCGCGGCCCTGCGCAACCACGAGTCGTCGTTCTCGATCCGGCACACCCGCAACGCCAAGGCCGCCGTGCAGGCCGCCCGCGACGCGCTCGAGCTGACGTTCACCTACGTCGACGCGTTCCAGGTTGAGGCCGAGCGGCTGATCCAGGAGACCATGACCGACGCCGCGTTCGACGCCCTGATCGACGCCACGTTCGGCAAGGCCGAGGCGAACGCCACTAAGCGAGTCCGCGAGACCGAGAGCCGCCGCCGCTCCCGGCTGCACTGGCTGTTCGCCGAGGCCGACACCCAGACCGGCATCCGCGACACCGCGTGGGCCGGCTACCAGGCCGTGGCGGAGTACGTCGACCACTACGCCCCGGTCCGCACCAAGGGCGACGAGCACACCGCCCGCGCCACGCGGGTGCTCACCAGCGACGACCCCGACCGGATCAAGCGCCGCGCCTGGACCGCGCTCGCCCCGGCCTGATCGTCCCGCTAGTTCCTCCGGTGGCGGGCTGAGACCCCGAGTCCGGCCCGCCACCGGCCCAACCGAAGGAGGAGCCATGACCGACACGACCACCCACGCCAGCGCCGCACCGACGCCCGACAGCACGCCTGTGGAGTGGCACGCCGTGGACGCCGACGACCGCTGGCCGGGTCAATGGAGCGCGCACACCGCCAGCGTCCATGCGCACGGGCGCATCTACCTGATCCGGATCACGCCCGGTGACCACGCGACCTACCTCGCGCCGGGGTTCTACGCCGACATCGACGGCGGCTATGGGCAGCGCTGGGGGATGCGCACCGGCACGCTCGACGAGGCCAAGAGCCGCGCAGTCGAGGACGTTCTGCGATGAGCCAGCCGACCAGCGCCGCCAAGGACCGGCACACCCTCAGCGAGACGGCCTGCGACCTGGTTGTCATCGAGCACCGGCTGCGCGACGTACGCCGCTGGACCCCCGAGACCGCCCGCGCCCACCTGGACGCGGCCTTGTCCAGCGTCGCCACGGCGCTGGACGCCCTGCACGCCGAGCACACCCACCGCACCACCGAACAGGAGCAGTCATGACGAACCACGACGCAGCTTCAACCACGACGGTGATCAGCGAGCGCGACCAGCGCCGCATCCGAGCCGCTATGTCCGCGATGCCCTACGCCGCCACCGAGCGGGTGCCCAAGCCGTGGGTCGCCATGGGCGATGCCGTCGACGCCGACGCCGTCGTGGCCTTCCTGGAGGGCCTCGCGAAAGTCCTGGGCGAGGTCGCGGCCGAGAGCGACACCGGCGCCGCCTGTTCTCCGTCGAGGCCGACGTGAAGGCGTTCCGCCGCCTCATCGGCACCGCGCCCACCGAGGTGACCCCGTGAGCGCGCACATCGAGTGGCTAGCCGCTCGGGAGACCAGCGTCCAGGTCTTCACCCCCGGCGAGGACTGGGCGGGTGCCGGTGAGCATCGTCAGCCGGTCCTGACGCTGGCCGGTGACGACGTGGTGGCGATCCAGGGCAAGCCCGCCGAGTTGCGGGCGCTGGCCGCCCGGATCACCGCCGTGGCGACCGCCGCATCCGGGCGTCTCGACCTCGCCGCCCGGGAGGACCAACCCGCATGAGCGACGACCCCGCCCTGCGTGCTCTGGAGGCACTCGCAACGCCCGGCCCCTGGACACGGGACGGTGACAAGATCCGCGCCACCGCCGCCGACGCCCTGCTGCCCGACACCATCGTGGTGGCCTACTACACCGGGCACGACCACCGGCTCGGCCTCAAGACCACCGGCCATGCCGCTGACGTCGAGTTCATCGCCGCCGCCCGTGACGCGCTCCCCGAACGCCTCGACCGACTCGACCGCGTCCGCGATCTTCACGCCAAGTGGGGCGAGCAGTCGCCGGTTGATGCTGACGGCTACCTCGACCTGTGGGAGACGCTCGGTCGACTCCTCGACGGCGAGCCCGACTGACCCGGCAGCCAGAAGGCCACCCGTAGCGCTCTCCGCTGCGGGCGGCCTTCTGCATCGGCACGCTCTCACCAGAGCGTCAGTTGCTCGCCCAGCAGTTCCTGGAGCCGCGCGAGGTCGTCGGCCACCAGCTGCGGGTCCTCACGCGCCAGGTCGCGCAGTTCCCGCGCACGCCGACGCGGTCCGCGCGGGTCGGCCAGCGGGCTGTAGGGGAGCCGTCGCTGCACCGACCACTCCCGGCGATTCTGCGCCGCGCTCGACACCACGACGTGGTCCGGCGAGATCCGCTGACATAGCGGGTTGTGACAGCGGTGCCCGAGCAGCCGCGCCTCCGCGAGCGCCGGCGCGCCGTGCATCACCGCGAACGCGAACCGGTGCGCGATGATCACCCGCCCCGGCGCGTACCAGAACCTGCCATGGCCACCACCGTCCGTGCGCTCGCGCTCAGACCGACCGGACACCGCGCCGGTCCACCACAAGCACTCACTGCCCGGAACCGTGGCGACCTTCGCCCGGTACCGCACGAGCACCCCCGGATCGCTGATCGCGGCCGCGACCGCCGTGAGGCCGGCGTCATCCAGCCGACGAACCGGCACCCGCTCCCCCACTCCCAGCGGTCGCCAGCGCCGCGCCGTCGCCGCCCTGGTCGCCATCGTCGGCCTGGGGCTCGCTGGCGAGCCGCCGCAGCCGCGTCGCCTCGCGCACGGTCACGGTCTCGCCGCACCACTCGACGGCCTCGCCCAGCGACAGGCCCTCAGCCTCGGTCAACTCTCGCAGCGCATCACCGGCGCGCTTCTCGGTCTCGGCCACCGCCGCGTCGCGCTCACCGATCGCGACCATGACCTGCTCGGCTAAGTCGATCACCCGGCGCTCTCGCTCTTCGCGCTCCTTGCGCCGCCTCTCGGCCATCTCCCGCGCCGTACGCCGCGCCTGCTGCTTGATCGTCTGCTGACTCATCCGGTCCTCACTCGTGTCGACATGGACTCTGACAGTCACCTACGACATTTCCCGGACCTCGAGCGATCACTGAACCCCAAAAACCTTCAAACCGCTCCCCCAGCCGATCCAGCGCAGCCCGTCCAGCCACCTGATCCAAACCCGACGCCCCAGCCGTCACCGACGGCCCTCAGCGTCCCCCCAGATTTCCGCGAACTCCCAAGTGCCACACACCTCTTGCATTCTCGGTTCGCCGAATAGAAAGAACACAGCAAAAATCCGGCCGGAAGTGATCGCACAGCACGCCCGCGCGCACGTAGGTGACCGTGACGATGAGCCTCCACAAGCTGACGGCGGGGTCGGGGTACGACTACCTGACCCGCCAGGTCGCAGCGATGGACGCCACGGACAAGGGCCACACCGGCCTCGCGAGCTACTACACCGAGAAGGGCGAGACACCCGGCGTGTGGGTCGGCTCCGGCATGGAGGGACTCGAAGGGCTCGACGCCGGCGACGTCGTCACGGCTGACCACATGCAGAGCCTGTTCGGCTCCGGTCACCACCCGCTGGCCACCCAGCGGACCAAGGACCTAGACCTGCGCATCGGCCGCGACGGCGTCGACCGGCCGACCGACGCGGACTACAAGACGGCCCGCCAGCTCGGCACGCCGTACAAGGTCTACGAGAACGACATCAGCCCGTTCCGGATCGAGGTCGCCAAGCGCATCGCGGCCCTCAACGAGGCCGCCGGCCTGCCGGGTGACTGGCCGGTCCCCGCGGCCGACCGGGCCAAGGTCCGCACCGAGGTCGGCACCGAGTTCTTCCGTACTGAGCACGGCCGCGAACCCGCCGACGCACGCGAGCTGGCCGCCGCGATCGCCAAGCACTCCCGACCGAAGACCAACGCGGTGGCCGGCTACGACCTGACCTTCTCCCCGGTCAAGAGCGTCTCGGTGCTGTGGGCGATCTCCGACCCGAAGACCGCCGCGGTGATCGAGCGGGCCCACCAGGCGGCGATCAAGGACGCGCTGGGCTTCATCGAGTCCAAGGCACTGTTCACCCGCCGGGGCACAAACGGCGTCCGCCAGGTCGACGTCCGCGGCCTGGTTGCCACGGCGTTCACCCACCGCGACTCCCGCGCGGGAGACCCTGACTTGCATACGCACGTCGCCGTGGCTAACAAGGTCCAGACGCTCGACGGCAAGTGGCTGGCCATCGATGGCCGGCCACTGCACAAGGCGGTGGTCTCGGCCTCGGAGACCTACAACACCGCGCTCGAGCGGCACCTGGTCGACGCCCTCGGCGTGCGGTTTGAGGAGCGGCCGAACGAGGACGCCCGCAAGCGGCCGGTGCGCGAGATCGTCGGCGTCGACCCCGAGCTGAACCGCCGCTTCTCTAAGCGCCGCGCCAGCGTCGAGGACCGCCGCAAGGTCCTCGCGGCCGCGTTCCAGGCCACCCACGGCCGCCCGCCGACGCCGGTGGAGACCATCCAGCTGTCCCAGCAGGCGACGCTGGAGACCCGCGAGGCCAAGCACGAGCCGCGCTCGCTGGCCGAGCAGCGCGAGACCTGGAGCCGTGAGGCCATCGAGGTGCTGGGTACCCCTCAGCGGGTCAAGCAGATGGTCCACGGCGCACTGAACCCGAAAGGCGCAGCGCGGTCGCTGGCCGACTCGGCCTGGTTCGCCAAGACCTCCGACCGGATCGTGGCGACGATGGAGGGCGGTCGCAGCACCTGGCAGTTCTGGCACGTCTACGCCGAGGCCCAGCGGCAGGTCCGGGGCGCCAACGTGCCCACCAACCAGGTCTCCCGGGTCGTCGACCTGCTCGTCAGCGAGGTCCTCGACGGCCGCTCGGTGAGCATGGCTCGACCCTGGGACGCCATCAGCGAGCCGGTCGAGCTGCGGCGCGCGGACGGGGCCTCGGTCTATACCCAGAGCGGCGCCGAGCTGTTCACCTCGGGCAAGGTCCTGGCCGCCGAGCAGCGCCTGGTCGAGGTCGCCGGCCGGCACGACGGGTACGCCGTCACGACCGACTCGGTCGACCTGGCGCTGCTCGAGTCGACCGCCAACGGCATCACCCTCAACGCCGGACAGGCCACGCTGGTCCGCGAGATGGCCACCTCCGGTGCCCGGCTGCAGCTGGCGATCGCGCCCGCCGGATCCGGCAAGACCACCGCGATGCGAGCCTTGGCCAGCGCCTGGGCTGATGGCGGCGGCACCATCATCGGCCTGGCTCCCTCAGCGGCGGCCGCGGACGCCCTGCACTCCCAAATCGACGCCCAGACCGACACCCTTGCCAAGCTGACCCACTCGCTCGAGCAGGCCCGCGAGTCCGGCGCCGCGATGCCCGCCTGGGTCGCCGGCATCGACTCCTCCACCCTCGTGGTCATCGACGAGGCCGGGATGGCCGACACCCTCTCGCTGGACGCGGCGGTCTCCTACATCCTCGAGCGCGGCGGCAGCGTCCGACTGATCGGCGACGACCAGCAGCTCTCCGCGATCGGCGCCGGCGGCGTGCTGCGCGACATCCGCGCCACCCACGGGGCACTGCAACTGACCGAGCTCGTCCGGTTCAAGGACCCCGCCGAGGGCGCCGCCTCGCTCGCGCTGCGCGAGGGCAAGCCCGAGTCTCTCGGCTTTTACCTCGACCGCGACCGCGTCCACGTAGGCGACCTGGGCACCATGACCGAGGACGTCTTCGCGGCCTGGCAGGCCGACCGTGCCGCCGGCCTGGACTCGATCATGCTCGCCCCCACCCGCGACCTGGTCAGCGAGCTGAACCAGCAGGCCCGCGCCCACCGGCTCGAAGGAATCGACCCGGCCGACGTTGCCGCCAGCGGGCCGGTCCGCCGGCTCGCCGACGGCAACGAGGCCTCAATCGGCGAACTGATCATCACCCGCGAGAACGACCGTCGCCTGCGTACTTCGGCCACCGACTGGGTCAAGAACGGCGACCGCTGGAACGTGCTGGAGATCCACGACGGCGGCGACCTGACCGTCCAGCACACCCAGCACGGCCGCACCGTGCGGCTGCCCGCTGACTACGTCGCCCGATCCTCCGAGCTCGGCTACGCGTGCACCGTGCACACCTCCCAGGGCGTCACCGCCGACACGATGCACGGCCTGGCCACCGGCAGCGAGTCGCGCCAGCAGCTCTACACGATGATGACCCGCGGCGCGCACGCGAACCACGTCTACCTCGAGGTCGTCGGCGACGGCGACCCGCACTCGGTGATCCACCCGACGCTGGTCCGGCCGCTCACGCCGACCGACATCCTCGAGTCGATGCTGGCGCGCGACGACACGCAGCGGTCCGCGACCAGCCTGCTGCGCGAGCAGGCCGATCCGGCCACCCGGCTCGGCGAGGCCGCACAGCGCTACCTCGACAGCCTCTACGTCGCCGCGAAGGACCTCCTGCGCCATGACCACGTCGGCCAGGACGCCAGCGGCGCCCCAATCAACGTGGTCGACGCCCTGGACAACGCGGTCGAAACGCTCGTCCCCGGGCTCTCGGAGGAGGCCGCCTGGCCGACCTTGCGTGCCCATCTGCTGCTGCTCGGCGCGGCCGGCGAGAACCCCGTCGACGCGCTCCGGGCGGCCGCCGGCGACCGGGAGCTGGAGACCGCGCACGACCGCGCCGCGGTCCTCGACTGGCGCCTGGACGCCTCCGGCCTGCGCAACGCCGGCGCAGGGCCGCTGCCGTGGATGCCCGCGGTCCCGGCCCGCCTGGCTGAGGACCCGCACTGGGGCGCCTACCTCTCCCGGCGCATTCACCTGGTCGAGCAGCTCGCCGACCAGGTCCGAACGCGGGCGACTGACCAGGCAGCACTGCCGGCGTGGGCACAGAGCGGCCTCCGGCCCGAGGCCGCCACGGTTGCCAACGTCGAGGTTTGGCGGGCCGCCATGCAGGTCCCGGTCGACGACCGGCGACCGACCGGTGCGCCGCAGCTGCAGAAGGCCTCCGCGACTTGGCAGCGACGGCTCAACCGCGCCGTCACCGGCGACCACACGCCGGCGCTCAAGGAATGGCGCCAGCTGCTCTACTCGCTGGCCCCACAGGTCCGCGACGACGAGTTCACTCCGCTGCTCGCCGAGCGGCTCGCCGCGATGTCCCGCGCGGGCGTCACCGCCCACGAGCTGCTGCGCACCGCCACCGCGGCCGATCACCCGGCCGGGCCGCTGCCCGATGAGCACGCCGCGGCGGCCGTGTGGTGGCGCATGGCCCGTCAGCTCACCCCGGCCGTTGCCTCCCAGATCGGCGACGGTTCCCACGGTGAGAGCGTCACCGCCCAGTGGACTCCGCGGCTCGCGGATCTGTTCGGTCCCGAGCGCGCCGCGAGCATCCAGGCCAGCACCTGGTGGCCCGCGCTCGTCGCGAACGTGGACCACGGCTTGCAGCGCGGCTGGCAGGTCGAGGCTCTGCTGGGTGCCGGGCGGGCGATGCCGAGCGACGGCTGGGAGGGCGTCGACGAGTGCCAGGCGCTGGTCTGGCGGACCTCGATCGCGCTGGAGACCGCTCCCGACGAGCACGCGCACGAGTACCACTTCGACGAGCCGCCCGCAGACCTGTGGGACGGGATCGAGCCGGACCCGGCGACGCTCGTCGACCACGCCGCAGACCCCGACTGGGCCGACTGGCCGCTCGCCGAGGACCCCGGCCCGTACGACGAGCTCGCGGCCGACGAGCACGTGGTCGACGCCGTCGCTGGCGACCTGGTCGACGTCGACGTGGACCAGTTCGTCGAGCCCGACCTGACGCTGGCCGCCTACATCCGCGACCTCGGCGGCAGCCGACTGGAGCCCACCGACGCCGACCTCCGGGTCATGTACCAGCGGGCCGACGAGTGGCACTCCTCTCCCGTCTCGCGTGAGCGCATGCTCGAGATCAACGACATGGCACGGGCCTTCTTCGAGGCCCGGTTCACCGACTCGTGGGGCCGCGACTACCTCACCGGACGGTTCGGCATCGACCTCGCCGGCGACGAGCGGTTCCGTCCCGGTCAGGCGCCAGCCGGGTGGACCAACCTGGTCGACCACCTGCGCGGCCGCGGTGTCAGCGACGCCGAGATGATGGCCACCGGCGTCGCCACCGAGGCCAGCACCGGTCGCCTCATCGACCGGTTCCGCGACCGGGTGATGTTCCCGGTGATCCACCAGGGCGAAGTGCTCGGCTTCGTCGGCCGCCGCCGACCCGACCTGACCGACGCCGACAAGGGCGGCCCGAAGTACCTCAACACAGCCGACACCCCGCTGTTCCACAAGGGCGCCCAGCTATTCGGTGTCGTCGACGAACTGCTCGCCGAGGGTGCGGTCCCAGTGATCGTCGAGGGCCCGATGGACGCCGTGGCGGTCACGCTGGCCAGCGCCGGCCTCTACCTCGGCGTGGCGCCGCTCGGCACGTCACTGACCGATGAGCAGGCCGCCCAGCTGGCTGCCGTCGGCCGCGACCCGATCGTGGCCACCGACGCCGACCTCGCTGGCCAGGTCGCGGCCGAGCGCGACTTCTGGATGCTCACCCCGCACGGCCTCGACCCCGGCTTCGCGCGGTTCCCCGACGGCCTCGACCCCGCCGACCTGCTCGCCCAGCGCGGGCCCGCCGCGCTCACTGCCGCGGTGGCCAGCGGCCAGCCCGCCTTCCGCTCGCTCGGTGACCAATTGCTCACCGAGCGGCTGGACAACCTCGCCCCGGAGAAGACACATCTGGCCGCCATGCGGGTCATCTCGGCACGTCCCAGCCGCGCCTGGGAGCCGGGCGTCAACCAGGTCCGGGCCCGGCTGCAGCTCTCCCAGTTGCAGGCGCGACGCGACCTGCGCGACGCGATCAAGAGCTGGGATGCCGACCCGCGGAAGGCGGCACTGGCCGAGCTCCACAAGAGCAGCGAGGTTCGCGCACGGCTCTCGGCCGCGGCAGAGAAGACCCTGGCCGAGCGGTGGGCCACCTTGGCTCTCGAGCTCGACCCGCGGCTGCTCGAGCAGCGCGACTGGCCGGCCACCGCCGCGATGCTGCAGCAGGCCCACGAGCAGGGTCACGACGTCGGCGCCGCCACGCGCCGCCTGGTCGCTGAGAAGCCCCTGGGCGACAGCCCTGCGCGTGACCTGCGCTACCGGATCGTGTCCCGCCTCGAGATCCCGATCGACACCGGCGAAGGCACCCCGGCGCCAACCCAGTCGCCGGGCGCATCACGAGATCGGCAGGACGTGAACCGTCCGCGGCCGCCCCGCCGCGGTACCCCACGCCGCTGACCCGCTCCGGAAGCACGCAGGCTGGCGTCACGGTAAGACCAGCTGCACGATCCTGTGGTCGCGGTGACAGCGGCCTCCGCAGCCGGTCTCGTCGATCAACGTCTTCGCCTCCAACGCACTATCAGCCGTCTGGTGCAGGGACACGGCTCCGTGCCGGTACCTGACAGGCCCAGAAGGTCTGCACGCCACCAACGCGATAGCTCCTTCGCCGGAGACCCACGGAGCGTCGTTCCAGATGCACTTCGCCATCGTCAGATAGGTCCTGTGCTTACGTGAGCAATTGTGCTGCCGCCAAACTGGTCCCAGATCGGTTGGAGTCACGATCGTCATCCTCACGCAGCGAAGAAGCCAGGGTCTACCCAGGCCGCGGCCGACCGGATGGACTACGTCGGCTGCCAGCCGCTGAACGGGCCAACGAGGTCGGCCCGGCTGCTACCAGAGAGGTGTTTCGCCGCCGCGTTCGAGACGTCACCCAAGGCGACGGCGCATGGCTGCGAGCCGCGCCTGCGGCTCGGGGTGGGTTGCGAACCACCGCCGCTCCAGCCGCGACCATGCGGGGCCGCCGTCGGGCGTCGGCCGCGCCAGGCCTTTCTCGTAGAACCGCATCAGCTCGGCGGCCGCGTCCAGGTCGCGAGTCAGGTTGATGGCGAAGAGATCGGCGGCGGCCTCCTCGCGTCGGTCGAAGGTGAAGCGGAGACCGAGAAACGCCACGGCCGCACCCATCGTGGCCAGCAACGAGGGGCCGGCCAGCTGAGGCGAGGCCGCTAAAGCAGCTGCAGTGAGACCAGCGCCTGCCAACACGAGGAGTAGGTAACCGACCAGCCACGAGTACCGCGCCGCGGCCGAACTGCGCTCGCGGCGGATGACGTGGCCGAGCTCGTGGGCGGCCAGGCTCTGCACTGCGCCGGCGCTGAGGCCGGTGAGCGCGGCCCGCGCGAACACCACGGTGGGGGGACGACGAGCCCGGAAGCGGGTCACCGCGAGACCACCATCGCCCACGGTCCCATCGGCTTCCCCGGCGACCGGGGCGCCCAGGGTCGCAACTACGTCGGTTGCCGGAGGCGGGACGTTCGCGACTGCGGCGACCGCGGCCATCGCCGCGGCGGCCCGCTGCTGCAGCACGACGTCGACCGGGCATGTTTGCCCGCTGGCGCGCCAGCTGACCGACCAGGCGAGCAGGACCTTTGCAAGCGCCACGATCAACAGAACGGCTCCGCCGAGGTAGGCGATAGCCACCACGATGAGGAGCGCTGAGGTCAGCTGATCCGGCATCAGTTCTACGCCTGGGAGGTCGAAGGGGCGAGAACGCTCAGAATGGCTCTCCCACAACGAAGCGGTGTGTGACTACCCGCTGGCACGGGTTTCCGTTCTCTCAGGCGTTCTAACGCCGTCTTGAGCCCGTCGTGCCCACTTCATCGCGATGCAGTGGGCGCGAGCTCCACGTCTGGGGTCGACCCCGTCGACGGGACTGCGCGGTCCTCGGCCGCTCGGCCGCGGGCGGCTGTCGCAGGCTCCTCGAGGTCCTCGGTCGCCTCGACCAGCTGACGCTGCTCTTCTGTGCTCGATACGCCGTAGCGGCGTTCGGCCATCGCCTCGACCTGTACAACGGCGTTCCACACGTACTCACCCGAGCCGTGGGAGTAGCAGGCGTTGACGTGTTCGCGGGCGTGGCCGAGCTCCGTCTTGCTTGAGCGCGGGTGCTCGCCGAGAGCCTTGAGGGCGCGCTGGGCTCGGGCGATGGCCTCGGAGCGTTCGTTCATCTGCATCATTCGCGGGGTCCCTTCTCGGTGCGGGTGCGCGGCTGAGCGCCGCCCCGCTCGTCGTCGTGGATTTCGCCGGTGTCGAGGTCGACGAGGCCGAGCCGCGGTGGACCGGCCGGGGGTTGTTCGTGTGCCCGCCGGTTGACGGGCAGAGCGTCGATGTCGTGGGCGAACGTGTTCTCGCGGCGCTGGCGGCTGGTGTCGGCCAGGTGCTCACTGTGGCGCGGCTTGGCGGGCCAGCTCTTGTGCTCGTCGTCGCAGTGGGTGCGCAGCCTGTTGCGCATCCGGTCCGTGAACGCCGGCAGGCAGTAGCGGTGCCACTCCTCGAGCGCGTCGCTGGTCATCGCCAGGCCTGCCCGCCGGCGCTGGTCGGCCAGGATGGCGATCTCGTGGACCAGGTGCGGGTGCAGAGGCCAGCAGCTGGGGATGAGCCCGGAGACGTCCCAGGTGTACTCGCGGTTGAGCCAGATCACGACGTCCTCGAGCCACTCCCACAGGTCGTGACGCAGCTCGGGGTCCAGGCAGGTCGCCGGCTCCCAGGGCCGCGACAGCAGCGCGTGGTGGCCGAGGGCCTTCTTCTCCTCCTCGGTGCCGTTGATGGCGATGTGGAGCTCGCGGTAGGCGAGCCGGACGTGGTCCCCGGGGACGGGGAACGGGAAGACCATCAGCGTGGGTGCCGCCGGGCCGGTCTGTTGCTCGGTGGTCACAGTTCACTCCTTGCGTGGTCGGTCTCGTCGTCGACGAAGCCGAGACGGCGTGCCTCGACGAGCGCGGCGGTGGCTCGGGCCTCGGGGGTGATGACCATGCGCCGGTCGTTGGTGAGGCGCTCGCGCAGCGCCCGCTGGTCGGCCAGCAGTCGTTCGCCGGCCTTGCCTTCGACGCAGCGGTGCAGCTTGGCGATGATCGGCTTGCCGTTCTCCGCGACGACCAGAGCTTGGCGTTCGGGCAGTTGCCGGACTTCCTCGGGCCGCATGATCGGGATGTCGTCGCCGGAGAAGCTCCGGCCGCCGCCGTTGAACCCGCCCGAGGAATGGGTGACCCGCCCGATGCGGACCGTTCCGAGCAGGTCGGAGATCTCCTGGTTAAAGGCGACGTCCTTGGAGCCGCCGAACATCACCAGGGCGTTGGTGAGGCCGAGCAGTGCTCGGGCCTCGTGCTCACCGAAGATGCTGGTCAGCTGGGGCCGAGTCTGGGCGGCCCAAATGAACGACAGCCCCAGGGCGCGCTCGTTGGCCATCCGGGTACGCAGCGTCGGAAGCGGAGCGGTCGACGGCAGCTCGTCGAGCACCGAGACCAGGGGCGGGCACAGCCGGCCGCCCCACGAGGAGCTGTTGGCCAGCAGCAGGCCGGTGTCCAAGACGTGCTCGGCCACGGCGGTCATCAGCGGGCTCGCCGAGGCGTAGGGGTCTTCGCGGCCGAGCAGGTAGATGGTGCCGCGTCGACGGATCACGTCGGCCAGGTCGGTGGCTGGCCGTCCGGGGCTGGGAATGCAGCGTCGCCGGATGTCGGCCTGGAAGAACAGCGAGACCGACTGCTGCACCGTGGTGACGGTGTTTCCGGCGGTGCGGTCGTCACCGTTCAGCGCCCCGTGCAGGAGGCCGTGCCAAAACGGCTCGGCGTGCGGGTGCCGCCGCAGGATCTCCATCGGCTGGGTGGCTGCCGTGGGGTTGGCGACCCACTGCAGCACGTCCTCGAGCGTCCTACCGGTCAGCGCCGCGGCGTGGAAGTAGCCCTGCAGCACCTTCGCGGACTCGGCGGCGTAGAACCGCGCAGCATCGTCGCCGGTGCCGCCGGTGATCGCGCCCTTGACGGTGCCGGCGGTGAAAGCCTTGGCGCGCCGCTCGGCGACCTTCGGGTCCACGCAGCCGGCGATCGGGTCCCAGATCAGCTCGTCGACGACGCCCTCGGCCAGGCCGAAGGGGTCCAGCACCACGCAGGGCCGGTCGTCGCGAGAACGCTCGGTGAGGCTGAGCAGCAGGTCCTCGACCTTCGTCAGTGTCACCAGGGCGGCACCCGGAGCGCCGAGCAGCGCAGGGGTGAGCAGGTCGAGGGTCTTTCCGGATCCCTGCGGGCCGATTACGCCGGCGGTGCGGTCCCACGGCACCCACAGCTCGCCGCCTCGCGGCTCGTGGGCATCACCGATGCGCCAGCCCACGTCCCAGGGGTCGAACCTCAGCTTCATGGCGCCACCTCCGGAACGGTGTCCCCGCACGGGGCGAGGCATCGACGGCAGATCACCGCACTGCCGCGGCGTTCTTCTGCTCTGCGACCGAGGAGCAGGAAAGAGGCGTCGGACAGCAGGTCGCGCGCCTCGCAGAGGAGTTCCACCTGGCCGGCAGCCACGTAGTGGCGCTCGACGAGGACCGGCCGGTGTCCGCGGCGGCGACAGCTGCTGCCGCCCAGGCGGCGGCCGCGGGTGCGAAGTGTCGGGTTGCCGTGCAGTGGGGTCTCGTTGCTCATCGGTCTTCCTTCGTTCGCCGGCCGTGCAGGAGCCACGGGCTGAGGCCGTGACCCAGATGCGGGCCGGGTTGTTCGGTGAGGTCGCCGGCGGTGCCCTGGACCGGTGCTGGTGTCGCGGCGGCGTGCTTGCCGTAGATGTCCGGGCGGACGATGCCGGCGACCTTGCGGAGCCGGGTGACGCCGAGCAGCTTCTCGGCCTCGGCTGCGGTCGCCATGCCTCGCATGCGGCCCGGGCCCCAGCGCTGGTAGGCCCACGCGCCGAGCCAGACGGTCGCGGTGAGCAGCGCGACCTCAGTCAGGGCGAGGCTGACCCAGACCAGGCCGCGACCGGCCAGACCGTCGGGAGTGGGGCTGGGCAGCCCGGCGTCGGCGTGTCCGCCGAGGACGCCGGGAAGGCTGGTCCAGAAGGCGGTGCCGATGGGTGAGGGGAACGCGCCGGCGTTGGCGTCGGGCCATGTCCATCCGGCGCCGGCGACCAGGTTCGCGACTGATCGTCCGAGTTGGATGCCGATGACAATGACGAACAGGGTCGCCAAGGCCACCGCTACGGGGATCTCCCAGGTCCACGGGTAGGGGTCTCGTCGTCGCTCACGCTGCATCGGTCTGGCCACCTCCAGGCGGTCGTGGGTCGTTGGGCCTCGCTGGTCACCTATGTGCTGTCAGGGCTCCGGTGCGATCACACGGCGTGGCTCGGGCGTGATGCGTTCTCTGCGAGCCAGGTCGAGGGGTCGACGTTGTCGGGGCCGTAGATGGAGCCGTTCTTGAGGTGGACCTCGAAGTGGAGGTGGCAGCCGGAGACGTTGCCCTCCTTGCCGACCTGGCCGATCGGCTCGCCGGCTGCGACGGTCTGGCCGCGGCTGACGCTGACGGTCGCCATGTGGGCGTACCAGGTGGTCAGGGACCCGGCGCCGGTGGTGACCTTGACCAGCTGCGGCCCAGCCCAGGAACGCTGGGTGGTGTCGATCTCGATGGTGCCGGCGTGGGCGGCGTAGACGGTGGTTCCGCAAGGTGCGGAGAAGTCGGTGCCGGTGTGCCACTTGGACCAGTAAGGGCCGGTCTCGTGCCAGTTGTGGTTGTCGGTCCCGACGTACTGCGCGGGCACCGGATAGACGACCTCGTCGCAGGAGGCGCCCTCGAGGCCGACCGGCTGGACGGAGGCGCCGGGCTTGACGTTGATGTGGACATGGTCGAGGTGGTTCTCGGTAGCGCTACCGCGGTCCTCCATCGGCCGCCAGCCCTCGCCTGCGCGGGCGACCGACCAGATCCGCTGGTACCAGATGATGTAGTCGATGCCGAGCTTCTGGGCATTGGCCTTGGCGTAGGCGGCGAGACGGTCGCCCTGCGCGCGGCCCGCCGCGGTGAGTGGCACCATGAAGTCGGCCGCGAGCCCGGCCGGGTGGCCGTTGGGGTCGGTGGCGCTCTCGCGGTAGCCGCCGACGGTCTTGATGTCGAACATGGGGCCGAGGATGTTGACCAGCTGGGTCAGCTGCGGCTTGACCGGGCCGAGGTTGTACTTGGCCTCCGCGGTGCCGGAGTCAACTGCGCACCCGGCGCTGCTGCCGGCGGTGGTGGCGGTCACCAGCGGGTGGTCGGCGATCTTGCTGGCCTGGGTGCTGGTGTCGACCGCGGCGCTGGCCCAGGTGAGGTTGGCACCGTAGACGTGGTCGATCGGCGCGTCCTGCTTGGGCTTCTTGCAGGGCTCGGCAGAGCCGCCGAAGGCGTTGCTCAGCTCAGGGGTCAGTGCGCAGTGCGAGGAGTTGTTGCCGTCCTTGCCGTCGTTGAAGTCGCCCAGGATCACCGCAGGGGTGCCGGCGCCTGCGAGCTCGGTCATCGTGGCCAGCTGGCGGCGCAGCGCCTCCTGGCGGTGCCCGGCGGCGTTTCCTTGAGTGTTGGCCGGGTTGTGGATGCTCCAGACCCAGATCACCTGCCCGGTGGTCGTCGAGGTCAGTTGCACCAGGGGCATGCCGACGTCCTTGCCGCCGAAGTAGGGGATGTCGACGAGGCGGCCGTCGGTCTGCTCCCACTCGTTGCGGTCCCAGATCACCCGGTTCTGTGCCTTCCCGCTGGCCGGGTACATCCCCCACTTGGCCGCGTACTTCTCCAGCGCTTGGGCCTGCGGGCCATGCACCTCCTGGAGGCCGGCGATCGAGATGTCGGCGTTCTCGATCGTGCGCATGGCGCCGGGCAGTCGCTTGTCCCAGGTGTCGTACCCGGGCCGCTCCCCCGGCTTGTCGGTGTGGCCGGCGCCGAGCAGGTTGAGGGTGCCGACGGTGATGGGGTTGACTGTCTCGCCCTGGCAGTTGGCGACGTTCGTGGTGGAGCCGTCGTCGGGCAGGTCGGGCAGGTCGCCGCCGAGCAGATCGGTGATGTCGCCGGCGACGTCCTCCCACTGGGCGTAGGCGTCGGGGTAGCCCGAGCGCTGGACGGCCTGCGCGGCCTGGGTGAGCGGCATGTTCTGCCAGCCGGGGATGTCGAGGAGGCCGGGGTTGCCGGTGTGCTGGGCCTGGCCGAAGAACGCGCGGGCCGCGAGGACGGGGTTGGTGATCTCGGCCCGGCTTCCCCAGCCGGCCGAGGGGCGCTGCTGGAACAGGCCGCCGGAGTCGCGGTCACCTCCGGTGAGGTTGACGAGCTTGGACTCCTGGATCGCGGCGGCGATCGCGATCTGCAGCCCGTAGCGGGGAATCTCGAGGTCGCGGGCGACCAGGGCGATGGTGATCGCGTTACGGGCCTGGTCGGCGGTCATGGTCGGGTAGTTGGACGCGAACCGCAGGCGCATCAGCTGGGCGAGCACGTCGCCGGCCGGCGGCTCGGCGGACGTCCGGGCGGTGGTCGCCGCGGGAACGATCCCGTCGGTCGTGGTGGTGGTCTCGGGCGCGCTCTCCGGGCCGGCGCCGTTCATGGCGATGCGAGCCGAGAGCCAGTGGTGGTCCGACACCATCGTGCCGTCCCAGCCCTGCTCGAGACGGGCGCCCTGGTGGTGTGGGAAGAAGATGAAGTCGACTCCGTGGTTGTGCCATCCGTAGCCGGCGGCCTTCATCTTCGCGGCCGCTGTCCAGGGGATGTCGGTGTAGGAGGCCTGGGTGTTCATGTCGCCGCCGATCAGCACCGGACCGTGGGCGGCCAGTGAGTTTCGCAGCTGCAGCAGGATGTCCATTCCGGCGCCGTACTGCTGGGGCCGGGTCAGCGGCGGGTTGCCGTGCTGCGTCGGCCAACGGTGCGGGTTGGTCATGTGGTGGGTGGAGACCACCGAGACCACGGAGCCGTCGGCGCGGCGCAGCATCACCCATGTCGCGAAGCGATCCCACGTGACCGGACGCCCGTCGTAGAAGGTCTTGTCGTCGTCGACGAGTTGGACCCGGCCGCCGTTGACCTTCGTCCAGGTCGCGTTCTTCCAGAGGACGACGTTGCCCATGGCCTGCTCGGCGCCGGTGCCGGTGCCGGCCGGGGCTGCCACCCGGAAGGCTGAGTAGCCCGGCGTGGCGGCTTCGATCTGCTCCAGGCTCCAGCCGCTGGCCTCGTTGAGGGTGACGAACTCGGGGTTCTGGGACAGGACCTTGGGCATGGAGGCCCGGAACCCGTCGAGGCCGGAGCGGCGCGGGATGTTGGCCTGCGCCATGGTGATCTTGCCGTTGACCGGGCCGCCCACCGGGCCGTCGATGGCTCCGAGGTCACCGAGCTCGGTAGGTGCGGTGCCTTGGCTGCTCTGGGTGCGGCACTCGGCGGCCGCGGTGGTCGTCATCACCACCATCAGCGTCACGAGGAATGGCAGCCCCATGAAGATGATCAGGACGGGCAGTCCCGCGAGCAGCAGCTTCTTCATGACAGGTCAGTCCCGAGGTCGCGCGCGCTCAGGCGGCGGACTCGATGGCCTCGTTGGTGTAGTAGAGCTTCTTCTCCAGCGGGTGGAGCACCGTCTGCACCTTGTAGGTGGCGTCGCCGATGCACCACAGGGCGCGGCCCTTGTCCTGCATGGCCCACCCGGAGACGAGGTCTTGGGCGATCGGGCCGAGCCCGAGCATGAAGTCGAGCTCGCGGGCGACACGGGGCTTCTGGGCACCGAGGATCTTGATGTCGGCCAGCTCGAGGAGGTCCTTGGCGATCATCGCGGCCTGGGAGTCGGCGTCGCCGACCGAGAGCAGGTCGGAGGGCTTGTGGAGGTTGCAGAACTGGATGTCGCCGCCCTTGCCGGCCATGCCGCGTGAGAGCCGCAGGTCGGCGTCGAAGCTCGCCACTGCGGCGGTTCCGAGGCGCATCTGCTTCCAGACCTCGTCGCGCACCACGATGCGCAGGTCGCCTGGCTCGGCGATCTCCCGCAGACCACGCCCCCAGGAGTTCATGCACAGCAGCGCGATGCCCACGGCCTCATCGCCCAGGCCGTCGAGCCGGGAAAGGCTGAACGACTGGATCGGGGCCCGCCAGTCGACCTCGATGTTGGTGAAGTCGTCGAAGAGGCCGGCGAGGGTGCCGGTGACCAGCTCGCCGAGCGCGTTGCGCAGCAGCCGGGTCTCGTCGAGGAACTGGCGGGTGTTCGCGTATTCGCAGGCCCGGACGAGCTCCTCGGTGGGGTTGCGCAGCAGGTCCCACAGCCGCGGGATGGTCGTCTCCTGCAGGACGCTGTTGCCGGCGGCGTAGCCGGTGAGGATCGCCAGCGCATTGCGCACGACGTCGCTCTCGTCGGGGCCGAACGGCACCCGGCGCTCGTCGTCGATCTTCATGCTGCCGACCAGGCCTCGGACCAGGACGAGCCACCGCTTGAAGATGATCGTGGCTCGGCGCTGCGCCTCCTCGGCCGAGAGCTTCTCCCACCCGTCGCCGAGCGGCCCCATGGACAGCGGGTTGACCCGGGCCCAGAAGCCGGGGGCGATGACGAAGGGTTCGACACCGAGCGCGCGGCACAGCGACTCGTACTCGTCCTTGACGTCGCCAGTGACCAGGGTGCGGTAGCCGAACGGCATCATCCGGGTGCAGAACGCCTTGGTGGTGCCGGACTTGCCACTTCCCGGCTTGGCGAACTGGAAGATGTTGGGGTTGGTCGCAGGTACGTCGTCGCGCAGCACCCAACCGAACGGGTCGCAGTAGAAGCTGCCGCCGGAGAGCTGGTCGACGCCCATCTGGGCGCCCGTCGGGGGCAGGGCGGGAGCGGAGACGAAGGGCCAGAACACCGGGGCCTGGTCGCTGGTCATCCGCCAGGCCATCGCCGGGGCGGTGGCGGCGGCCCAGCCTCGGCCGCGGCGGGTGGCACCGCGGCGCGGCGCGTAGCGGAAGAGCCGGGGCTCCTTGGCCTCCGGGGCGAGCGTGGGGATCGTGGGCAGGTCGTGCCCGAAGTCGGAGAGCAGGGCTGCCATGTCGCGGCCGCCACGGCGGTTCCGGCGGGTGGTGGTCATCAGGCGTCTCCGCTCCGGGTCAGGCTCGTGCCGAGGGGGATGGTGGACGCGGCGAACCCGACGTCCTGGGCGAGGTCGAGGCGCAGCGGGGCGAACCCGGCGCGTCGGACCGAGGCGTCCAGGCGGCGGCCGAACTCGGTGATCCGCATCGACTTGGGGACGGTGACCGTGCACACGCCGTAGGGCCGGGTCAGCGAGTTGCCGCGGGCCAGCTTGGCGTCCAGGCCGCGGGCCTTGTGGGCTTCGTCGCGCTGCTTGGCGCGGGTCTTGCGGCCGAGCTTCTCGTTCATCCCCTCGGCCAGGTCGGCGGCCCACTCGGCGTTGCCGGACTGCCGGTCGGCCTTGGTCTGGGAAACGATCGGGTACGCGACGACGAACGATCGCCGCTCACCGAACTCGCTGGGGGTGAGGATCGGTGCCAGGGCACCCATCGCGACGCCGCGGGTCGGCAGCTTGATGGTGGCGCTGACCGAGTTCCAGGCGTCGTGGCTGTAGTGCCGCAATGCGGCGTCGGCACCCGAGGGGCCGGCCATCGCCCACGGGACGTCGGCGTTGACGCTTGGGTCCTTCTCCCGCAGCGAGAGGGCCTCGACGATGCCGGCGCGGTCGCCGGGGGCGAATCCGGTCCGGCAGGCCAGCGCGAGCTCGGGGCTGGTGAGCCAGCGCACCGTCGTCATCCCCATCGGGCCGCGCAGCTGGGCCTCGATCTCGGCCATGAGCAGGTAGAGCTCGCGGCAGCGGCCTTCGAAGCCGCCCCCGGACTCTTTGGCCGACCTCGCGATCCGGGTCTCCGGGACCAGGATCGTCACGAACTGCTCGGTGCGCACCGATGCCTGGGTGAGGCCGTGGGCCAGGTCGCTGTTGACGACCTCCGACAGCTCCGGGGCGTTGGGGCGGCGGTGGCGGTTGACCCACAGGTCGCGCTCGGCGCCGTCCTCGGGGACGGTGCGCACCATGAAGAGGATCTCGTCGAGCTTCTCTGTGCGACCGGCGACGTCGAGCAGCCCGGCCAGGGCCTCGCCGTAGCGGGCGCGCTCTTCGGTGTCCTTCATGCCGATGCCGGGGTGCACGATCGAGGCCGTGACCGCCCAGGTCTTCATGGCGTGGTCCTCGATGATCGCTACGCGCTGCAGCTGCGAGCCGTGCGGCGGGCCGTCGTGGATCTGGACGCCCTGGAGGACCCCGGGCAGGTCCGGGGTGTCGAGGTCCTCGCCGCGGCCTTGGGTGGCCTTGGCACGGAACGAGGTCCAGCCGAACAGGCCGCCGACGGCGTACATCGTCGAGGCGAACACCCAGCCGGTGGCCGAGCGGCCGCGCACCGGGATCACGGTGATGGCCAGCAGGAACACCCAGACCAGGGCGAACAGAAACGCGGAGAACCACGCTCCGCGGCTGATTGCCCAGAACGCCGGCAGGCTGGCCAGCGCCAGGAACATCAGCTGGCCTCCGGAGAGGCCGAAAAACCAGCCGATGCGGTCGCGCTGGTAGTCGGCGTAGGTGGTCATCGTCGGCTTCCCTTCTGGTCAGTGAGGTCGGTGGGTGTCGATCGGCGCTCGAGGTGGGGCGGTCGGCGCATCGGTTACACCGCCACCGGTGGGATGCCGCCAGCTGCCGCGCCGGCGCCGCCGGCACCTCCTGCTGCTCCCCCGCCGCCGGCGGCCGGCGTCTTGGGAGCGGCGTCAGCTCCTCCGCCGCCCTGGCCGCCTGAACCGCCGCCGTGGCCGCCGCCGGTGGGCAGCGTCGGCGGGGTGGGCGGCGCAGGAGGCGTGGGCGGGGTCGGCATCGACGAGTCCTCGTCGCTCTGGTCGCCGTTCTGCGACCCGGGGTGGGTCCCGCCCTGGCCGCCGGACTGCCGTCCACCCAGGCCGCTGAAGTCGGGGCCGTAGGTGCTCTGGCCGACACCGGCCTGGTTGGTCTCGTCCGACATCAGCGAGGTCGCCTTCGCGCCGGCGGAGTTGATCCAGCCCATGCCGGTCGACATGGCCTGGCCGACCGGGCCGAAGCTGCCCAGGGCGCCCTGGGTCGACTTGCTGAACCGGTCGCCGGTCGAGGCTTCGGCGCTCTGCTCGCCTGAGGAGCGGCCGTTGGCGTCGGTGGTCGACGCAGCCGACGAGCCGCCACCTGCGCCGCCGCCGCTGAGCAGGCCCTGGAGGCCGCCCTGGATGGCCATGCCCTGGCGGAACGACGCGCCGCTGGGGGTGCCGGGGTCGACGAAGGCCAGGAGCTTGAACAGGGACAGCGGGGCGACGACGCTGATCAGGATCGTCATCACGGCCGGCAGCGCGGTGCCGAACGCCTTGGCGGTGTCTTCGGCGAGGTGGGCGGCGACTCCGTTGGCGAACTGCACGCCGATGCCCAGCACCATCACCATCAGCACCGGGGTGAACGCCGCGGCGTGGAACCAGCGCAGCGACTTCCAGAACCAGGAGCGGGTGAACTCCGAGACCAGGCCGGCGGCCGCGAGCGGCCCGGTGGCGGTGAGCACCAGCAGGGACGCCGCGCGGGCCAGGTAGACCAGGACGTGCCCGATGGCGGCCAGCCACAGGAAGATCCCGAGGAAGGCAAGAGCGGTGGCCACGCCGGCGTCGGTGATGTCGTCGATGCCGAGTCCGCCGAGCGGGTCCCAGTCGGGCCAGGTCTGCACCTTGAGTAGCGACTTCATCAGCGCCTTGGTCAGCGCCCCGCAGGCAGCGATGATCATGACGCAGTACCCGAACCAGCAGGCGCACACCAAGACGAACTGGCCGGACCCGATGAAGGCCCGGGCGAGGCTCTTGCCCTCGCGCTTGAAGGCCGCGGCGCCGAGCTGGATCATCGCCAAGATGACCACCAGGGCCAGCGCCAGCCACAGGGTGAAGGCGTAGACGTCCTTGCCCGGGCCGTCGGCGCTCAGGTCCGGAGTCAAGAACAGCTCGCTGAACGTGAGCACGATGCGCAGCACGAACAGGCCGGAGTTCCAGATCGCAAGCATGGCCGCGGTCCAGGCGTCGGCTGCGGCCTTGGCGATGACGTCCCCGATGGCCTCGAACGGGTTGGGGATGTCGCCCAGTCCGGGGATGCCGCCGCCGAAGAGGTCACCGACGTTCGGCAGACCGGGGATCCCGGGCAGCCCAGGGACGCCCGGAAGCCCGGGCAGTCCGCCGATGTCGCCGCAGATCGCGTCGAGGATCCCGCAGCCATCGGGGAGCAGATCTCCCGCGCCGTCGAGCAGGTCGCTGGCACCGTCCTTCACATCGCCGGCGGCGTCCTTGCCGCAATCGATCGGGTCTTTGGCGCAGTCGACGGCGTCGCCGCCGAGGTCGCACAGGGCGTCGGGCCCCGGGCAGCCCATCTTGAGGTTGCGGGCCGGCAAAGTGCCGCTGGTCGCCACCGGGGCGACTGGAGCGAGGTGCGCTGTGCTGGCGGCTGGCTCGCTGGCCGTTGCGGCGGGAGGCTGGAGGGTCGAGGCAGCTCCGAGGAGCGTGGTGAGCACCAGGAGCGCCAGGGTGGCGATGCCGAGTCGGCTCGCCCGGCGCACGGCGGTGATGACGGTGTTCACTGGGGAGCTCCGTTGATCCGGATCCAGCCGGCCTTCTCAAACTCGGGGGTGCCGGGCGACACCGCCTGCGGCTGGCCCTCCGAGACCAGGTGCTCGATGTCCGCGTCGCTGCCCCGGACCAGTCGCCAGTCACCGTCCAGCCACCGCATCAGCTGGGTGCCGGCGTAGAGGCTGTCCTTGACCTGGCCGTCGGCGGTGGTGAGGGTGACGTAGCTGAGCAGGTTCACCGCGTAGTAGCCGGTGTCGAGCTGCTCGAGGGTGTAGGCGACCGGGGTGACGGCGTACGACGCGGGGGCGGGCACGTCGCCCTCCTTCGCGACGCCGGCCTGCTGGCGGCGCAGCGCGATTGCGGCGCGGGAGCGCTCCTCGAAGACGGCCTTGTCCTCGGGGTTGGCGTAGAGGCGGGCGACGGTGACGGCCTGGTCGTAGTCGAACCCGAGCTGTGCCTTGGCCAGCTCGACCTGAAGCGCCACGGCGCCCAGGTCGGTGGCCGGGAATCCTGTCGGGTAGCCGTCGATCTGGTCGTCGCCGGTCGGGATCACGACGCCGTCGGCCGGTGCGGTGTCCGGTGCGACCTGCTCGACCGATGCGCTCTCGACCGTCTGGCTCGAGTTGTCCCCGCCGGTGGTGTCGGGGCCGCCGGAGTCGTCGTCGGCCCGGGTGCGAGCACCGAGCCAGACGACGGTGGCCACCATGCAGGCGATCGCCACCAGGATGCCGATGCGCACCAAGGTGGCCCGTGAGTCGTCGTTGCCGGTCGTCAGGTTCTTCATCAGTGGTCCCCTTCGATGTGGTCAGGGTCAGTGGTGTCGTCGGTCGACCAGGTGCGCCAGCCGGCCTCGTGGGCCAGCTGCGTGCCGGGCCAGGTCGCGGGGGCGGGTGCGGGCGGGGCGCCGGGGGCGACCATCCAGCAGCCGCCGACCCACTGCATGCGCTCGCAGTGAGCGAAGGCGATCTGGCCTTCCTGCTTGTAGGAGGCGGTGACCTTCATCAGCACGCAGACGGTGGTCCAGTCGGGCCCGTCGGTGCCCTTCACGAGCGCGGCGGCCGGCTCAAGGGAGACCGAGGAGCTGGGGTGCTTGACCTCGCCCATTCCGGTGCTGGTCAAGAAGGCCTGGACACTGGCGGTGATCCACCACTCGTCGGCGCGGACCCCGCCGGGCAGGGCCCAGGCGTTGTAGACCTCCGCCGCCGTCGTCAGGCTCATCGACTGAAGGACCGCGAGGTCGATCTGCGCGAGCTGCCCGATCGCGCCCTCGGGGGTGTGCGGGAACCCGGTCATCACGAACGCCGGTCCGTTCACACCGGTGCCAGCCGGGATCTTGATGAGGGGCGCCTTGGCGCTGGTGGTCTCGGCCGGGAAGGCGGCGTTCTCGGGAACGGCCAGCATCGGCTCGGCCGCTACCTGGTCGCGGTGCACGGCACCCTGGGCCACCGTCGAGCGATCGGTCTCGCCGGTGGCGACGTCGGTGTTGGCGCTGGCTTCCTCGCCGATCCCGGCGACGGCCAGGTAGACCGCGTAGCCGAGGCCACCGAGCAGGAGCGCAGCCACGACGGCGGCGGCGACCAGGATTCCGAGCAGGCGGCGCCGGCCCCACTCTGTGGCGCCTTCGGCCTTCTTCGTGGCTGCGCGCCGCATCAGATGCAGCCCTTGCCGAGGATCCCGTTGAGCATGCCGGGCAGGACCAGGTAGGCGATCGCGCAGGCGAACACGACCACCACCGAGATCACCCCGACCTTGGAGGCGTGCGGCAGGGAGAACACGCGGCCGGCGATGATCGCGCCGATGGCGATCACGATGCCGAGGCCAAACAGGACGATGACGCCCCACAGCACGTAGCTGGTGATCTCGTTGGTGGGTCCGACGGCACCCGGCGGCGCCTTCGGGCAGACCTGGGCGGCCATCGGGAGGAGAGCGGTCATGACGTCCATGGGTGGACTTCCTTTCTGGGTTTGCTGACCCGGTGCGGGTCAGGCGCTTTCGCTGGTGTCGGTGGGTAGGTGGGCGGGCTCGAGCAGCTGACGGGCTGCCGAGATGAGGGGGGCCGGGACGGGCCGGGAGTCCAGGCCGTTGACCTCGAGCTCGCGGTCCTCGGGGATCTCCACGCACCGGTCCGCGACCAGGGCGCGGCGTACGGCGGGACCGCCGGCGTGCTCGAGGCCCCGGGGCCACTTCTTGCGGCGCGGCCCACGCACGGCGAGGGCGATCTGCTCGGGCTGCCAGTGGTTAGCCAGCAGCTCAAGCGCGACCGAGGCGCGGCGCATCCCGGGGACGGTGGCGGTGGTGACCAGGACGATCTGGTCGGCGGTGCGGACGGCCTCGGCGAGCCAGCAGTCGGTGGCCAGCAGCTGACCGGCTTCCCAGCCGACGTCGAGGATCGTCAGCTGGGTCTCGTTCTCTGCGTCGATCGGCAGCGGGATCTCGTCGACGCCGGCGAGGACCTCGCTGGCCCGCTCGAGCAGGACGTGGTCGCGCTTGCCCTGACGCCAGTCGGTCGGGTGAAGGCCGAGCTCGGCGGTACTTGCCGCGGCGAGACCAGAGGCGGTGACCGAGCAGCACTCGATCACCCGGACCGGGGCGGCGGCGGCCAGGCCGGCTGCCAGGGCGATGGTGCTGGCTCCCACCGACCCGGCGCATCCGAACACGGCGATGGTGTGCTCCCCCGCGGCTGGCGACCAGTCGCCCGCGGCGGCGGTGCCGCGGCCGCGGGGTCCCTTGCCGGTGCCGGCGCCGGCGCCGGCGCGGAACTCGCCGGCGTTCACGGCGTCCCAGGCTCGCTTGAGCTCGTCGACGCCGACCGGGCGGCTGGAGGTCTGGGTGCTCACTTGGCCTCCCCGATACCGCCGCGGCGGAACTCGAGCGCGGCACGGACCTCAGCCGGTGTCAGGCTTGCCAGCTCTGCCTTGGCGGCCTGGACTTCGTGCAGTTGGGCGACGCAGCCGGTGAGCTGTTCGATCGCCTCGATCTCGCGGCCGGCGATCGCGAACAGCTCGGCGATCTTCTCCGGCGTCCGGCACTCGCCGTCGTCCTGGGTGTTTGTCATGGGCTTCACCACCTCCAGTCGCCTATGTGTCGTGGGGCGGTGGGAGCGATCACGGTTGCGGTCATTCGTCATGGCCGAACTTCCTCGGGACGGCCGCGGCGAGGGCGCGCATGCTGCGCGAGCCGTGGCGACGGACGGTTGCCTCGGACACCCCGACCCGCGGCGCGACCCGGCTGGACACCTCGTTGCTGAGCAGGCCGCCGTAGCCGCGAGCGAGGTTGCGGGTCTCGACTCGGTCGGCCTCGTCGACCAGGCACAGCAGCAGGTACCGGTCGGCCGGGCTGATCACCTGGTTCTCGCAGGCCCACGCCAACAGCTCGAGGAGCTCCTCGGTAGCCGACGGCTCCTCCTGCTCGGGACCGGCGTCGGCGAGGATCTCGGGACGGTGGAACAGGGCGCCGGCAACCCGTTCGGTCGGCATCGCGGCGGCGCTCCACGCTCCTGCGTCGCCGTCGGCCAAGTCGCCGGACGAGAAGGACTCCACGAGGGTGGTGTTCGCCCACGTGCGGTCGGCCCGGGAGACGTAGAAGAAGTCACCGACCTCGCGGAGGACGCCGACGCGGGTGTTGATCAGGATGTTCGCGGCAACCTTGCGCAGCCGGCGCCACTTGAAGGTCCGGACCTCGATCCACAGCTGGGAGGCCACGAGCTCGTCGATCCGCTCGACGGCCGACCAGGAGCCTGCCGCGACGGGCTGGCTGTCGCGAAAGACCTCGCGGGGAGGGAGGGTGCTCAGCCAGCCGGCCAGCCGACACGCGCCGGGCAGTAGGCACTTGGCGAGCGCGGCCGCAGCGGCGATGTCGTCGCCGCCCTCGGGAGCTGCCAGCATGGCCAGCGCCAAGAGGACCTCGTCAGAGGCTGCGCTGCCCACCGAGGGCAGCCAGGCCCGGAGGTCGTCGAACTCCTCGACGACTCCAAGCCGTGGATCCGCGGCCACCCAGGCCGGCCACTTCTGGCGGGCCTGGTCGAGCAGTTCGCTGTTGTCGTCGAGGCCGAGCTGGCCACCCACACTCATCGCACTCGCTCCTTTCGTCCGTGGCTGTGCACGGCAGAAAGGTCGCGAGCGGGCGTCCCCGCATCCGTCCCCCCAAACCCCTGATTTGGAGGGGGGACGCAGAGGAGGGACGCGCGTTTCCGCAGGTCAGAGGGCGTCCCCCCGAAAGTTGCAGAAACTTCTTGACCAGGGTGGCGCGAGGCCTGTTTTGTCGAGATGCAGCGAAGTAGGAAATTGCCTACGTGTTGTTGAACAACTCGCGTTATGTCGGGCGGTCGACTGGATCCGGCGCAGGACCGCGTAGGAGCGCCCGGGGGGATGGAGGCTGTGGCCTCCCCCTATGACTTCTGCGCCAATGCCTCCGCGTGAGGCGCCACGATGCTCAGCAGCTGATGGTGAGTCGGGGCATCGGCTCCGATGATCAGGCCGCGGCCCATTCCGACCTCGGCCCCGTTGAGGTCGGTGACGATGCACCCTGCGGCGCGGCAGAGCTCGATCCCGGCGGCGAAGTGCACGTTGTCGACGAAATGGCCGTCGCTGATGTAGCCCGCGCGACGCCCGGCCGCTACCCACGCGACGGCGAGCGTGGTCGACATGACCCGAGGACCAAACGCTTTACGGAACGCAGCGTCGATCACCTGCGCGCCAAGGAACGGACGATCGAGCGGGCCATCGCAGTTGACGTCGACGAGCCGAGACTCCGGCGATGGAGATATCGCGACGTCCGCCCCGCCCGCAGCCCTGACCATGGCCTTCTTGCTGTCGGTCCAGAACACCTCGCCTGTGATCGGTTCGGCGACCGCCGCGGCAACGGTGCGTGAGCCGTCGATCAGGGCGACGTTGACGGCCACCAAAGGCGTCTGCGCCGCGAAGTTGAGGGTCCCGCAGAGTGGGTCGACAAGCCACCGGCGTGTGGTTGCGGTGCCACCGCTGCGGCCAGTCTCCTCGCCCTCGACGGCATCGTCGGGGAGGGCGGCGGTGATCACATCGAGGATGGCGCGTTCTGCCTCGATGTCCGCGTTAGTCGCGAAGTCGGTGCCGGACTTCGCATGGATACTCAACGCTCGGCCGTATGCAGCTCGCACGGTCGCCGCCCCTGCTCCGACCGCCGCCAAGGCGACGTCAACGTCGCGCGACACCGCTGTCACTCCGGCTTGCCTTGCGCAGCGAGGTCAGCTCCAAGGACCAGTGCTGGGCCACCGTGAGCGTGGATCTCGCGCTCGAGCGCGAGTCCGATCTTGGTCGCAACCCGCTGCGAGGCGATGTTGCTCGGCCGGATGATCGCGACCAGATGACCAACGCCGACGTCCCGTGCGGCGGCGCGCACGGACCCCGCCGCTTCGGATGCGTAGCCTTGGCGCCGAAGCGGCGTGCGCACGTGCCAGCCGACCTCGACCAGCCGCTCTCCCTCAACGTCCTGCATCGTCAGACCGCAGTCGCCCACGAAGTCCCCCGCGTGGGTCTCGATCACCCAGAGGCCGAATCCGTATTGCTCATAGTTACGGAGGGTCCACTCGATCCAGCCCTCAGGGCCGCGCGATCCGCCGATTTCCAGAGTTGCGATCTCGGCCAGGTCGCCCGCGGTCATCTCGCGAAACCGCAGGCGCAGCGTCGGTGCTGGAAGCATGTCCGAACTCTAAGGTGGCGCGTACGGAACGATTCGCCGACTTTCTGCCGTGACCTAGGTATGACGACGATGATGGACTCGATGGAACTGCCCGAGGACGACGAGCGTCCGCTGACCCAGGCCGAGGTCGACGCCTTTCAACGCGAGAGCCTGTTCATGCGTCCGGACGAGGTCGACCCAGACTTCCACCCTCGCCTGGGCAATATCTCTGTCGGATTCACGATGAAAGGCATCGCTCGGGCGGTGGAGCCCTCGCCTGTCGAGTACGTCGCGATCGACATTCGGGAGGACGACGACCACATCAAGGAAGCCCTCGCTATCCACAAGTGGAACCAGGTGTGGGAGTCCGCTCAGTTCCGGCGGCGCTACTTCGACGAGGACGAGCTACCCGAGCAAATGGCCCGGATCGCCGACCTGGGAGATCTCAACGTCAGTTTCGTCCCACGGACCAACTCGCGCTACCACGAGTACGCCCCGCTGCTGTATTCGCTCCCGGCGAGCACCCTGGAGCGCTTCGGCCTGCCGCTCTTCCGCGCCGGCATGTGGCCGTACGGCATCGGCGAAATCGAAGTCGACCGCTACCTCCCCGCCGACTTCGAGGCACGGCTCAGCCGGGCCTGGGCTTGGACGGTCTGGCCCCACTTGAACTCCGGATCCGGGCTCGCCGCCTTCTCCAGCGATGACCCGATCAAGCTTCTCGCGCACAACCTCGACTTCTGGGTCCCCGCCATCACCGAGGTCATCCAGGCCACCCTGCGCGGCTTCCCCGTGGTAGACGAAGGGACTGAGGCCGGCCCCGTCGAGCTCATCGACGGCAGCGTCCTCGAAGGTGCCATCAAGGCCAACCCGCGGATGGGGGGCCCGATCTGGCTCGGTGTCGACGAGGCCGCCGAGAAGGTGAGCGAGACAGTGAGCGCGGCCGATGCCACTGGCCGGCTCCGCGGAATCATGGACGCCGTGAAGTCGAACCGCGTGCAGGACGACTTCTCGCCGCGATGGTCGTTTGCACGCGAGGACTTCGAGCGCAAGCTCTACTCCAAGCGCTCCAAGGTGTCAGTGAAGTTCGTAGAGCTCACCGACACCATCCCGGTCCAGGGTCCCGAAAGCGAGGTGCTCGGACGGATCGTCACCAATGACTTCCTTGCCATCCTCAACGCCCGCAACAAGGAGATCGTGGTCCTGCTCAACAGCGGCGTGACGAGTCGCACCGAGATCGCCCAGATACTCGGGTACGCGAACCACAGCGCGGTCTCCAAGCGCCTCGACCGGATCAGGCAACAGGCGGTCGACTTTTTCGGCCTGTCCTGAGGTCACGCCGCGGACTCACACCCTGACGAGGCCATTGCCCCGGGCGGTGTTCGTCAGACTCGCACGCCAGAGATTCGTCAATCTCCGCTGCATCTCGACAGTTGTCGAGATGCAGCGAATAGTGACAACTCGCTGTCACGGTCAAGATCTACTAATCGAGTGGACTTTCACGGACGGCTTCGTCATCGACGTCCGACCGGGAGAACGGCCGCGCGCGCATGGGCCTCAGCGCTAACTCACTTGCGGGAGCATGATCGTGCGCATGAGTGACACACAGCGCATCAGGCTTCTCGGAGCGGGTATCAACATGGTGGTCGAGGTGCCGGCAGGCATAGAGACCTTCGAGCACGAAGGACGACTGTTCCAGCGCACTGGGTTCGGTCACAGCGTGGGTGCTGACGAGGCCATCCCGAGCTTCCAGCTCGTAGAGGAGGCGTAGTCCGGACCTCTGATCGTGGGCATTACGCCCTACCCGGCGATCACTCCAGCGAGATGCAGATGCTCGGGGGGCACCCCAACTGACGCGCAACGCGGGCAAGGCGATTCGCGAGGCGGTTCCCCTCCGCAGCCGCGCTCTGGACTTGTAGCGCGGCGGAGCGCTCGGCGTCAGCGTCGCCCGCCGCGACCGCGCTTACCAACTGTGTGAGCGCCTCAAGTTTGTCGCGGTAGTTGGCAACCACGTCGAGCACGACGGCGCCCGCCACGCCGACCCCCGCACGACCATGCGCTACGACCGAGCTCGCAACAACCTCGATCGCCACCCGAACTACATCCTGGCTGCGTTCATGGCCTCAGCCACGTGACAACCGCACATGGCTCCCCTCTGTGTCAAGACACGCGTGGCAGGGGCGTTCTAGGCTGGGGTGTGTGACGGGCCCCGGAGTGGCTTGTCCGAAGAGCCGGTGTTGGGGTTGTGAGCCGGTCGCGCTGGAGTCAGAGTCGCTACCTCGTTGCCCTCCCGGGCCCGTCGCCTTCGCTCGCATGGCGTCGTCGAGCATGGTGCGGTAGACGATGTTCGACAGCCGTCGTTTGAGTGCTCGCATGGCTTCCATCGGTGTCTTGCCGTCGGCTCGGCGGCGGTCGTAGTAGCGCCGGCCTTCGGTGTCGTTGCGTAGCTGGACGGTGGCCATGATGTGCAGGGTCCGGTTGATCTGCCGGTTGCCGGCGCGTGAGAGCCGGTGCCGCACGTTGTCGCCGGAGGAGGCGTCGATGGGTGCGGTGCCGTTCCAGGAAGCGAAGTGGTCGCGGTTGGGGAATCGGGTGATGTCGCCGACCTCGACCAGCAGCCGCGCAGCGCCGGAGGGTCCGATGCCGTGCAGGTCCAGCAGGCTGGTGCCGGTGGCAGCGACCAGTTCCTTCAGTTCCTTGTCCGCGGCCTTCTTCCGCGCATAGACCCGCTCGAGGTCAGCGATGAGCTCGGCAGCGACCCGGCGGCGGGTCTTGCCGACCACGTCGCGGGGGCGGACGCTGGCGAGCAGTGCCTTAGCTTGGGCGGCGGAGAGGTCCTTCTTGGCCCCGCCGGGGATCAGCTCCAGCAGCAGTGCGTGCAGCTGGGAGATCATCCGCGTGTGGTCCTCGCCCAGTGAGCGGCGGCGGTCGACCAGCAGCCGCAGCACCGCGAGCTGGGCGTCGTTGACCACAGGTCGCAGCCCGGCCATGCGGGTGCCGACCAGGGCCACGGAGTGGGCGTCGGTGGCGTCGGTCTTGCGGCCCTGGCCGGTGGCGAAGACCCGTGCTCGGGCTGACAGCTTGGGTGGGACGTCGATGACCTGCTCGCCGGCAGCAAGCAGCCGCATGGCTATGTGGTGCCCGATGCCGTTGCAGCCCTCGATGGCCCAGACCCGGTCCGGCCACCGGGTGACGTAGTCCAGCATCGAGGTGAAGCCGGCGGGGTCGGTGCCGAACCGGCCACCGCCGAGTACCTCTTCATCCGCGGCCATGACCTCGATGGTCACTGACCGCTTGTGCGGGTCCATCCCGATCACGACCCGTGCGTCTGTTGGCTTCACTGGCCCTGTCCTCTTAGTCGCTCCCTGACGGTTGTCGAGTCGGGAGGGCAACGCTGCTTCGAGCTAGGCAAACCCCTCTTGAGCCTCTCCTGACCCCTTGGCGACGCCCGGGCCGCGCAGGCCAAAAGAGAGCCACACGACCAGCGTGGGCAGCCGATGTGAGAGCGACGGCCCGGACGCCTGAACCGAGCCTCGCCAGGCACCGGTCCTGAGGTCAATGGAACAAGCAGCCGATGTGCGGACGTACCCTGTAGAGGGACGCGTCGTCGTCAGTGTCATCGACCGCAGCGGAGGGGAAGTGTGAACGACGAGAAGCCGCCATCGCCCGGGTACCTGTGGCGACCGGGCTCATCCCCTCAGGACAATCCACTTCACATCACCGTTGCGGTGGTCATCGGCCTCATCATGCTGGGCGTCGTCGTCCTAGCGCTCCTGACCTGAGACACAGAGCCACACGACTCCGGACACCTGTCGCGCATCACCCCGACTCTGCCGCAGAGCGGATGGCGGCATAGCGTCCGCTACTGCCGCTGATAGTGCGCAGCTCCGACGCCGGCGACACATCGAGTCCCGCTCGGGGATCCCGTTCTGGTCACGCTCCGCGTGACGATCCCGCACGGGGTCGCTCCACGAGTGACGTCGGCGGGCGGAAGGCTCGCATCGCGGCAGACATCCGTGCGTTGGCGACGCAACCGCGAGTGGCTCTCCGCGGCTTGAGGATGGTCGTGCGATCAAACCTGGATGCCAGCATGTCGGCGCCGCTGGCAGGATCGAGTTCATGATTCGCTACCCGGCCCGGCTTCGTCCCGGCGACAAGATCGCGGTGACCTCGACGTCCGCCGGTGCCTCTGGCCCCGGCGCCGAGCGAGTCGAGTTCTGTGTGGACTGGCTCCGCGCCGAGGGCTACGAAGTCGTCGTCGGCGAATGTATGGACGGATCAGGGATCACGTCCGCGCCAGCGGAACAGCGGGCCGCCGAACTCACCGAGATGCTCTGCGACCCTGCCGTCCGATGTGTCCTGCCGCCTTGGGGCGGCGAAACCGCGATCGATCTCGTGGACCTGCTCGACTGGAACGCACTGGCTGCCGCCGAGCCCACATGGCTGGTGGGCTACTCCGATCTCTCGACTGTTTTGCTGCCGATCACCACCCGGCTTGGCTGGGCAACCATCCACGGCGACAACCTCGCCGACACCCCGTACCGGCCACCGACGAGCCTGTTGCCTTGGACCGCCCTCGCAGCGGGAGCAGGCCCCCACGTCCAGCGTGACTCAGGGTTGATCGCCAACTGGTGGCGCTTCGAGGAGGACGCGAAGGCGGTCGAGTGGCGCGAGGCCGGCGAAGGACGGTGGCGACTCCATGGCGCGCAGTCGCTCGAGGTCAGCGGGCGGCTCATCGGTGGCTGTATCGAAACGATGGCCAACCTGGCCGGAACGCCCTACGGCGACGTTGCGGCCTTCGGTGAGCAGAACGCAAGCGACGGCTTGATCGTGTACTTGGAAGCCGCAGAGGACGAGGCGGCAACGATCTGTCGGAACCTTCACGGGCTCCGGCTGGCCGGCTGGTTCGACCATGCCGCTGCGATCCTCATCGGCCGAACCAACGCCGGCGACAACCCCAAGATGACACAGGAGCAGGCAGCACTCGACGCCCTCGGCCGCCTCGACCTCCCGATCGTGTTCGACGTGGAGATCGGCCACGTGCCGCCGCACCTGCCTCTCGTGAACGGAGCGATGGCCACCGTGACTGTCGACGCCGACGTACACAACATCACTCAAGGACTGAGGTAACGCCCGGCTTCTGGCTGGACCAATAGGAGAATTAGATTCCCGTTCGACGGCGCTCGGCGACTGCCTTCACCGTTGGCGGATCGTCTGATGGCACGCTCCGCGTGCCGATGGGCGTGCGATAACGCTCGCTGGACTGGCCGAGAGGCAATCGCCTCCACCTGTCATGGCCTCGAAGCGAGCAGGCCCGTACGCAGGGCGCTCGCTGTGGTCCGCCGGCGTTGTCGCCGTTGAGTTCGGCCCGGCCACGCGTGGCGCAGTAATCGGGTGGACACAGGTGGTTAGCGTCCTCGCATGGGTTCCCACGACGTGACGGCACCACTGCGGAACCGGAACTTCCGGTGGTTCTACGTCGGCGAGGCGGTCAACACCGCAGGCTCGTCGATGTCCGGCATCGCCCTGGCCTTCGCGGCGCTGCAGATCAACGACTCGGCCTCTGCTCTCGGTGTGGTGGTCGCGGCTTTCTCGGTCCCCATGGTCGGGTTCATGTTGATCGGCGGGGCGCTGGCTGATCGCTTGCCTCGGGCGTTGGTGCTGCGGGGCGGCAACCTGGTGCAGGGGTCGTGCAGTCGGCAATCGCGCTGCTGGTCCTCACCGACACAGCCGAGATCTGGCACCTGGTCGTGCTGAGCTTCGTCAGCGGCACGGTGGTCGCCGTCACCTACCCGGCCTTCCACGGGATGGTGCCGATCTTGGTCCCACCCGGGGATCGGAAGCCCGCCTACGTCCTGATCGGGCAGACCGACAGCCTGCTGCACATCGCGGGTCCGGCCGCGGCCGGGATCCTGGTCGCGGCGACCAGCCCCGGGTGGGCGCTGGCCTTCGACGCCGCGACGTACTTCGCGGCGGCCGGGTTCCTGGTCCTGGTCAAGATCCCGTTCGGTGAGCGCGCGGAGCGACAGGCCAGCGTCATCGGCGACTTCAGGGTCGGGTGGTCATTCGCTCGTTCCCTTGGCTGGGTGATCCCGGCGTCGTGTTGTGCGCTGGTGTTCAACGCGCTCAACAGTGGCGCGATTGGCGTCCTGGGCCCGGTGATCGCGCAGAACACCATCGGCAGCGAGGGCTTCGGCATCGCCCGGTCGGCGGAGGCTGTCGGGCTGTTCGTGACGGGGTTCTTCCTGGTCCACCTCACGATCCGGCGGCCGATGCACGCCATCATGGTGGGGTTCTTCGCGCTGGCGTTGCCGATGCTGGCCATCACCCCGGTCAGCACGGTCGCGCTGGCGCTCGCGTTCCTGGTCGCCGGGGTCGGACTCGCGGTCCTGAGCCTCGCATGGAGCCTCACCGTGCAGGAAAAGGTGCCCGAGGAGATGTTGTCGCGGATCATGGCGATCGACGGATTCTTCTCCTTCATCGCGATGCCCGTCGGTCAGCTCCTGGTGGGCCCACTCGTCCTTCTCATGAGCATCCGGAGCGTCGAGCTCGGGAGCTTCGTGCTCTCAGGAATCGTCATGGTCGTCGCCCTCGCGACACCCGCGATCGCCAACGTACGCCTCGAGGGCGTCACTCCTGACGCCAAGAAGCCGGCGGCCCGCTGAACCAACTTGCGGACCACGTGCGGACAGGGCCCTAACGAGGTGCCTCGTCGTGGTTGGGAGGCACAATTGCGTAGCCTGTCGCTCATGCCGATTCCGGACTTCGTCGTCGAACTGCGCCGACACATCGGGCAGGCAGAGCTGTGGATGCCTGGCGTCACCGCCGTCGTACGACGGGGCGAGGAGGTGCTACTCGTGCGCCGCTCGGACAACGGGCAATGGGCACCGGTGACCGGAATTGTGGACCCGGGTGAGGAACCGGCGGTGTGCGCTGCTCGAGAAGTCCTGGAGGAGACTGGGGTCGTTGTGAGCGTAGACCGGCTCGCGTCCACCTCGGTGATGCGCGGCGTCGTCCACGCCAACGGCGATCGGGCCGCCTACCTCGACCTGTGCTTCGCCTGCTCTTGGCTCTCGGGAGAGGCGCAGATCGGCGACGACGAGAGCGTCGAGGTCCGGTGGTGGTCGCTCGACGACCTCCCGCCGATGACGGAGATTCTTCGGGCACGCATCGACGCTGCGATCTCCGACGAGCAGGCGGCTCGCTTCATCGGCTGAGCAGTCGCCGGAAAGCGATCCTCCTGCGGAACGTGAACGTGATCAGTGGCGGGATCCGTTGAGGGCTGCTGCAAGGCTTGGCGCCTCTGCACGGCGCGTAATGAGGCGCCCAGCGTTCCGCGAGCTGTTTAGCTCTGAGCCGTGGGTCGGATGATCACCTCGCCGACATCGACGCCTGGAGGCTGCGCGATCGCGTATGCCACGGCAGCTGCGACGGCGTCGGCCGGCATGGCGATCGCGTTCATCCGGGCCTCGAGTTTCGCGCGTTGCTCCGCATCGTCGGTCTTGGTGACGCCCTCGGTAGCGGTGAAGCCGGGCGACACGACGGTGACGCGCAAGTTGGGCCCGGCCTCTTGTCGAAGCGCCTCGCTGAGCACGCGTACCGCCGTCTTCGTGGCCGCGTACACCCCCTGGGCGGGGACGATCCTGTGGGCGGAAGTCGATGCCGTGTGCACGAAGTGTCCTGAGCCTTGCTCGCGGAACACCGGCAGAGCAGCGGCGATCCCGTTCAGGACCCCGACGAGGTTCACGTCGACCATCTGCTGCCACCCGTCGACGTCGAGGGCGTCGAAGGGGGACACCGCCATGCTCCCGGCGTTCTGGTGGAGCACGTCGAGGCGGCCGAATCGCGACCGAGCTGCGGCGATCAACACCTCCAGGGCCTCTCGGCTGCGTACGTCGGTCTCGACGGCGATGGCCTCGCCTCCCGAGGCCGTGATGCGCTCGACGACCGAGGTGAGTCGCTCCGTTCGGCGTGCGCCGAGGATGATCTTCGCCCCCTTCGCGGCCAGGTGCAGCGCTGTCGCTTCGCCGATGCCGCTCGAGGCGCCGGTGATGGCGACGATCTTGTCCTGGATGCCGTCCATGGTGGGTCCCTTGAGTAAAGTCAACCGGACGCGCGTCCGATTCGTCGAGGAGGTTAACGGACAGATGTCCGCTTCGCCAAGTCCCCGCCGGGCCGACGCCGCGCGCAACCGCGCACACCTGATCGACGTCGCCCGGACCGCGCTGCTCCTGGACCCGGCGACGACGATGCAGTCGATGGCTCGTCGCGCGGGAGTCGGTCAAGGCACGCTCTACCGCCATTTCCCCACCCGCGAGACGCTGCTCGCCGAGGTCTACCGCGAAGACTTCCAGGGCCTGATCGGCTCGGCACGAGCGCTGGCGGAGTCTTGGGACCAGCACACCGCGCTCCGGACCTGGCTCGACGAGCTGGCCACCTTCGGTTACCAGAAGCACGCCCTGTCTGACGTGCTGGATGCAGCGACCAGGCAGCAGCTGCACGACGAGCAGTACGACGACATCGTCACCGCCATCGGGTCTCTGCTCGAAGCCGGGGTGCGTGAAGGTGTCCTCCGCGCAGACGTTACGCCGGCCGACCTGCTCGCCCTGGTCGCGTTCTTGTGGCAGATCGGCCGCGCGGGGGCCGATCGAGTGCCGCACCTTCTGGACCTAGTCGTGGACGGACTGCGCGCGTTCTAGTCAACAGATCGGCCAGAACAGGCGCCCAGTAGACCAACCTCGTGCGGGACCTGAGCAGGCCAGCCCACTGACCAATGCCCGGCCGTCCCGGATGACCCGTCCGCGAAGCTCGCCGGTGACGGGGCGCTCTGCGGGGAGAGCTCGTGTCCGGACCGGCCTACCTTGACGGCAACCACGCAAATGGCCGATCTCGTCAAGGTCTCCCGCGGGCGGGCCATCAATCCTTCGTGCATCTCGACATGTTTGTCGAGATGCGCCGAACGTTTCCAACCGCGACGCACCTACCTCCTCAACACCGAACCGGTAGGGATTCGCTCCGCGGCAGCGCCCTGGTGACAGGCGGACGGGTGACCGCGCGGTTCGACCACGCCGTGTCGCTGCGCGTTGCTACCTTGAGCCGTCCGTCGAACAGTGGAGTCGTCCGTGAAGCACCAGCTGCAGTTGTTGAGCCCCGGTGCCTTTCAGTCGATGGCCGCTGCGCTGGCGATCGCCGAGTTCGGCCCAGGTGTCCAGGTCATGGGCGCTGGCAAGGACGGCGGCCGCGATCTGTATTTCGAGGGCAACCTGAAGTTCGCCTCAGCACTCGAGTCCTCAGCAGACACCTTCAGCGGTTACACCGTCTTCCAGGTCAAGCACCACGACAAGATCTCCGACTCGGAGACCACCAATGCCTCGTGGTTGTGGGGAGAGGTCAAGAAGGAACTCGACGCCTGGGCTGAGTGGGATAAGAAGGACCCGCGCGATCCCCTGCCCGATCAGCTCGTCTTCATCACCAACGTCGCACTCACCCCCGTTCAGAACACGGGCGGCCACGACGCCATCCGCAGGAACATCAGGGCCTACCGCGACAGGCTCAACGACCCCAGCCGCGACATCGACGATCAGGATGCAATTCTCGATAGGGTCCAGCGGCGCAAGCGGATCGCGCACATCAAGACGATCCGATTCTGGGACGGCAACCAGCTCGATGCTCTGTTGAGCACGCAGGAAGGCGTGCGCCGCCGGTTCGACGCCTTCTTGACTGCCAGCGACGTCTTCACCTTCATCTCTGAGCTCACGGGCAACATCGCCGTTAAGGACAGCGAACCGGTTCTGCTCGACCAGGCACGCACCGAACTCCTCTCCGACGGGCTGGTGTACTTCGACGACGCCGGTGACCGCGAAAACCGCGGCATCCCGGTGCACGAGGTCGCGATCGATCTCCCCGTGACCTTCCCGGGCGGAGGCCACAGGAGCACCGTGCTGCGGCATGTCTTCGAGCGGGGAGACAACCTCCTAGCCCGAGACATCACAGCTGTGGACGGGCCGCGCCACATCGTCCTCACCGGCCAGCCGGGCAACGGGAAGACCACGATCTCCAAGCTGATCGTGCAGGCATACCGAGTTGCAGCGCTCAAAGGCTCCACGGCACTAGCGGCCAACCACGACACCGTGATCACCGGGACCGAGGACGTGCTGCGGAGGCTGGGGCACCACCTCCCGCGGCACCGGCGCTGGCCGCTGCGCATCGACCTCGCCGACTACGCGGAGGAACGAGGCCACAAGCTCGATGAGTCGCTGATGCGATACGTGGCCGAACACATCAGCAAGAAGTCGAACCATGGCACCGTTACTCCCGCCACGCTGACCTCCTGGCTGCGCGCTTGGCCCTGGCTAGTCGTATTCGATGGCCTGGACGAGGTCACCGAGCCAGAGACGCGGCGCACGGTGATCGAGCGCGTCGTGGAGTTCGTCAACAACGCAGAGGGGGACCGATGCGACCTACTTGCCGTCATCACGACCCGCCCGGTTGGCTACACCGAAAACATCGACCCGACGTCGTTCGAAACCGTCGGACTCGACGACCTGACACCCGCTGAGGCCGTCGCCTTCGGAACTAAGGCCGCCCAAGTACGCCTTAGCGGCGACGAGGAGCGGATCGGCAAGGTCGTCACGGCCCTTCGGAACGCTGCGCAGGATGAGAACCTCGTCAAACTGCTGCGGACGCCGCTGCAGGTCCTCATCCTCTCGATCATCGTCGACGGCGCGGGGACCATCGCACCAGACCGGTATAGCCTCTTCTGGAGCTATTACGACACCGTCGTACGACGAGAGCGCAACAAACCGACGATGGTCCGCACGCTCCTGACCAAGTACGAGCCGTTCATCCACCAGCTTCACGAGCGCGCCGGCTTGGTGCTTCAACAGCGCAGCGAGACGGCCGACCACTCCACGGCCGTCCTAACAGAGCCGGAGCTGCGCGAAATCGTCTGGCACATCCTCAACGACGCCGAGTTCAAGCCCGACGGGCACCACTCCGACGTCCTGGACTCGATCATTAGGTCTGCGACACAGCGACTGGTCCTGATCGCGCCCCGGAACGACGGCTTCGGTTTCGACGTGCGCTCACTCCAAGAACTCATGGCGGCCCGGCGAATCAGCGACGCGCCCCTTGAGACCCTGATCAACCGGCTACGTCTCCTGGCCCCCAGCCCACATTGGCGCAACACCTGGTTGTTCGCGACAGGAAAGATGTTCGCGGAACCTCGCGCCCACGAACACCAGGCCGTGGTCGAGCTCATCGAGACGGTCGACCAGGAAGCTCCCGAACGATTCGGATCGCATCTACCGATCGGCCCCGAGGTAGCTCTCGACGTCCTCGACGACGGTATGGCGCGCGCATGGCCGAACTGGAGCCGCCGCATCTTGGCTCACGGGCTCCACGTACTGGACGCGCCCTCTGCGTTCAACCTGGACCGGTCGCTACGCATCCTTCTGCGCTACGCCGACAGTGGTGCCGAACAACGAGACGCAGTAGCGCGAATGATGCGTGCGGGCCTCACAGCCACCGCAAACCGTCTGACGGTCGCCAGCGCGGCCGAGATGGTGTCCGCCATCGAGCACGATCTGCAGGTCAACGAGCGCACACTGGGACTCGGCTTGGTCCTGAACCAGCTGGCCAGCACTCCCCACCCCTGTCCGCCGGGCGTGGACTGGACCGCCTTCGACGACGAGCTCGACACCAGCCCCCACCCCGCCGCTCTCGACCCTGTCATCCGTGGCGCTGCCGCCGCGATGAAGGCAATCAAGGACGAGGTCTTCGTCGAGCAGCACGAAGCCGACCTCATCGCCTGCCTGAACATCCCCGAGGCGGCAGCAGTACTGAGCGCAGCTGTCGCTCACGTGCTCCCCGGCGACGTGTCACTGTTCCTCCAACTCAGATCCGTGCTCTCGCAGCGCTTCCGCGCCCCACTCGCCGACTGCATCCTCGCCTGACTCCCTGCCGGACCACGCGGCCGTCAGGCCACGCTGTGTCGAGGGCGAGCTCGCAGATCGGCGGACCCCAGACCGCCAGGAGGGCGGCACCCAGGTCACGTGACGGGCCACCTGGCACCCCGACGGCGAGCGTCTAGGTCCGCGCGATCTTCTATTCATCAGCACAGGCGAGCCACCCTATGTCTACTTCTCACGAGCCCCAGGTGACCCGAGACGCCTGGGGCACTTTCACGTCCAGCAGCGGCAGCACGAGCAGCGCCGCTCGGCGGGCCCGGTGCCTCGGGGCGCGCTCGGGCAGCGAACGACACAGGTCCCCTTGCTGCTGTGAGGACGGGGACCTGTGTCGGTGGTCGGTCGGCTAGTACAGGGTCACTGGGTCAGCACCTGGGCCTCCCCGATGCGGATCGGGAGGGGCTCTGTGGCCAGGTCGAACTCGATGGTTCCGGACTGCCCGCCACCGGTCCACTCGACCACCCAGTGACTGGCCGCGGTGACCTGGTACGCACCCTCGGGCTGGTCGGTCGACATCTTCGCGTAGCGGTGCCCGCAGGTCGGGGAGTCCTGCTTGCCGTAGTGATCGGCGTACGGCGTCCCCTTGCCGGTGCAGGTCACCTTGGTGCCGTCGCCCATGTTCCACACGATGCTGGAGACGCTGGCGGTGGCGCTGACCGAGACCGGCCCTTCGCTGGCGGACGCGGTGATCGGTCCGAACGTGTCATCGGTCGGGCTGTCGACCCACATCCACACCGGCAGACCAACGAGTCCGACCCGGTTGGGGCCAGGCTCGGGAACGATGCCGATCCTGATCGGATCCAGGTCCATCGACGCGATCGCGCGATTGGCGAGAACCACCGGGTCGATCGTGACCGTGCCGTTCTGGATCCAGACCGGATCCCATGAGGAGCCTGGGGGCGGCCAGTAGCAGATGTGCCACGCACCATCCTCATTGGTCTGTCCAGGGGGCGGCAGTGGGCCCTCCCCACCCGGATCCCAGACGTCGCCGACCCAGCACTGATGGCTGCTGCTCCATACCGACCCGCCGGGGCCAGTGCACGGGATCTCCCTACCGTCCGAGGTCGAGCAAGTCGACGAGCCACCGGTGTCACCGCCGTCACCGCCATCGTTGCCGCCATCCTCGTCGTCACAGACAACTTCGCCGGTCACCGGGTCCGCTGTGCAGTCAGCGCTCGCGGCGGAGGCGGTGACGAACACGATGACGAGCGACCCTGCCAACGCCACCAAGAGGGCAATGAGTCTCCTCAGCATGGCTGGTCCCAAAGCAGGTCCGAGTCGGAGACCTTCCAAGCACCCTTGTCCTTGACGAGCGTGTACTCAACCGGGGCGGGGTTGCGGAGCGGGTCTCCGTTGGGGTCCGTGAAGTCCGGTTGCCGGATCGCCCCGTCGTTCTTCCAGGTGACCTTGGTGCGGTCCTCGCAGTCGATGATCAGAATCGAGGTCCCGCGATTCCGCGGCTCGTCGAGCGTGTGTGCGTACTCCCCGGTCACCGTGACGTTTTCATTCATCATGCTCGCGACGGTGTGCTGCAACTGCAGAAACTCCTCACCGGTCGCGACCGGGTTGAGCGCCTTGAAGTTGATGTCCCGCTTCCGGTAAGCGAGGTCGCGTACCTCGAGGTACATCGCCAGCTGGGCCGCCGCCTTCTCCTCGGGGGTCTGCGGCGTCGGCGCAGTGCTCGTCGGGCTCGAGCTCGGCGTAGCGGTCGGGGTGTCCTCGGCCTCGGGGTCGGTGCCGTCGTCCGAGCAGCCCGTGAGGGTGAGGGCGAGGGCGAGGGCCACTCCCCCGAGTGCGGAGTGGTGCTTCCTCATGCGGTGTCTCCTCCTGTGTTGGGCGGCGCCATGACTGATCGCTGGCTGACGTCGGTGGCGATGTGCTCGAGGTGTTCTTCGGCAGCGTCGACGAGCTCGGCCAGCGAGCCGTTGTCGGCGGGGTCGATGCTGAATCGCTTGTCGGCGTCGTAGAGGGTGCGGACGGTGTCGCGGACGAAGACGGCTCTGGCGACGCGTCGGGCGTCGAGGTCGGGGCGGTCGCCGCCGGCCGCGACGTAGCGGCCGGTGAGCTCCTGGTTGAAGGTGGTCATGTGCTGGTGCTCCCTTCCCGAGTCAGCTCGCGAGCCAGCCGTGGGTACTGATGATGGTCTTCGTGCGCTCCGACAGTTCCATGGGGGCGTCGCCGTCGTCGGACCGGTTGCAGATCTCCTCGCGGAGGATCCGGTCGGCCTCGAGCTGGTCGCCCTCGGCCTTCATGACGTGGGCCAGGCACAGGCGGGTGCTCTCGCCGTCAGGGTCGGCCCGGTTGGCGACGTAGGCGGCGGAGCGGGCCTTGACCAGATCGCCTGCGGCGAGAGCCTCGGTGACGACGATGAGGGCGACGTCGGCGATCCAGCCTGAAGCCATGAGGTCGACGCGGTCGGGCTCGTTGACGAGCCAAGACCATCCCTCTTCACGCAGCTGGCTGAACGGCTTCGCCTCGCCGACCAGCTCGAGCGCGGTGCAGAGGTCGGCGACGCCTTCCGCGCCGCCCCGGGCCTGCCCGCGCTTGCGCAGTCGGAGGAAGAGGTGAAGGTCGACCAAGAGGCCGTCGTCGACCTGGTAGACGTTGACGCCGCGGAGCTTGGTGGCAGGGGCCTTGTCGGCGTGGGGCAGGTGGGGCTCTCCACTTGTGGGGTTGGTGCCCAGCCATTCGCGGACGGTGTTGGTGTAGTCGCGCACCTTGCCGGGGGTGATCCCGAATGCCTCGCCGATCTCCTCGCGGGTGGCTCCGTGCTTGCGGTGCAGGGCCAAGTACGCGAGGAGCTCGGTGAAGTAGGGCTTGCGCTTGGCCAGGGCCTTGCCGTGGGTGCGCGCGGTGACCGGACCGAGCAGGCTGAGCCGTGGACGGTCGCAGTCGGTCGAGAACCAGTCGGCGATGTCCTGGTCGAGAGTGGGGTCGCTCTGCTCGACCTCGGCTCGGACGTGCAAGGGCACCTTCGGCGCCAGCGTCTCGAGGTCCTCCTGCACGATCGCGCTCTGACGGATGTAGTCCTCGTCGTCGCCCTCCAGGAGGGAGGACAGCGGCTCGTCGACGGTGTCCGCGGGGGTGTTGCGCGGCAGGGTGTACTCGCGGCGCAGTGCCCCGGACTGGTCGGTGTAGGCCTCCCAGCCGTCGGTGACGGTCTCGTCGACCGGCACGGGGACGTCCTCGGCGACCTCGCTCTGTGCGTAGACCAGGGCGCAGCCGCGGGCTTCGTCGCTGGTGAGGCCGACGGCGATGAGGTTGAGGCCGGCGTGCTCGAGGACGACGCGGCCGGTGTTCGTCATGTGCAGGACGGCGCCCGGTGTGTTGGGGCGTTCGCCGGCGACGACGATGGAGGTGGCGGACTGCCCGACGTGGTTGGTGACCAGCTGCAGAAGCTGCTCAAGGTCCTCGGGGTCTCCGGCCGCCGCGTCGAGCAACAGCATCCGGGCGGGCCAGGTGTCGTCGTCGACGCTGCCGGTGCGCGCCGTGGACGCGTCGGTGTCGTGTCGCTTCGCCCGGTCGACCGTGGTAACGGCGGCCGCGAGGGCTTCCGCGGTCGCGGGTGACCCGGCTGCTCCGGTCGGGTAGTAGCTGATCCGCTCGTCCATGGCGACGGCTTCCTCAGCCACGCCGATGCAGTCGACCTGAACGCGGCGCGACCACGGGTTGACGGCCAGCTGCGCGGCGAGGTGGCGGGCGAAGTCCCGGCCGTAGGTCGGGTCGCCGCTGATGGTGAGGGTGGACAGCTCCTCGCAGTTGAGCAGCCACGTCTCGCCGGTGTCGCTCATGCCGATAGTGGCCAGAAGCGGGTAGGGCGGCTCGACGTTCCCTGTGTCGGGGCCGAGCTCGTCGACGGCGGTGTCCGTGCTCACGTGCCAGTGGGTCTGGTCCGGGCTGCCCACCCAGGGCGCCGGGACGGCGGCCGGCGCGCTCAGGTGCAGGGTCAGCTTGCCGTGCCCGAGCTCCACGGCGGCGAGCGGCGGCATCGTGGTGCCCTGCGCGCCGACGGCGGCCGCGAGGCGGCGCAGCGCCTCGTCCGCGAACTCCACGGTCGCCGCGGCCGCGGCACCGGTGGCGTTCAGGGTCATCTCGACCGGCGCGAGCTCCGGAGGCGGCGCGGCGATCGCGCGGCCGGGCGTCCGGTTCCGGTAGCCGGCGCGGCGGCGGGACCGCAGGGCCATGAGCAGCGCCCCGGACAGCAGGACGCCCCCGCCGGTCAGACCGGCGAGGACCCACGGCGCGTCGAGGATCGAGTCGTCAGCGTCGTCGACCTGGTCGACGTCGGCGGCCGGCGCCGCCGGCTCCTCGGCTTGGGGCGGCGCGTCGGGCACGGCCGTCTCGGGTACCTCGGGCACCTCAGGCTCGTGGGCGACCGGCGGCTCCTCCTCGGCCGGCGGGTCGACGGGCCGCTGGTCCTCGGGGCTGGCGGGCGTCTCGGGCTCGACGTCGCGCGGCTGCTGGTGCCGGGTGTCGTCGTGACTGCCCCCCTGCTCGGCGCCGGGGATGTTGAGCTTCCAGCCGACGTCGATGACGTCGGGGTCGGTCAGCTGGGCCCCGCCGGGCTGGGTGATGCCGGTGGAGGCCTGGTAGATCTCGGGCCAGCGGTCGGCGTCGCCGAGCTGCTCTTGGGCGATCTCGCTGAGGGTGTCGGTGGGCTGCACCGTGTAGTCGTGCGCCGGTGCCCCGCCGTTGACCGCGGGCAGTTTGAGTACCCAACCGGGCTCGAGGAAGCTCGGCTGCGCGCCGAGGAGGTCGCGGTTGAGTTCGACGAGCTCCTTGTAGCGGGCACCGTCGCCGAAGTGGTCCTCGGCGATCGACCACAGGCTCTCCCCCGGCTTCACAGCGTGGTCGACGGTCTTGCGCTGGCGCTCCTGCTTCGTCTCGACCTTGACGTCCTGCTGGGCGGGTGCCTGGTCGGCGGCACCGGCGTTGACATGTCCCACCGTCACCGGCGCCGCGGCGGCCGTGGTGATCGTGGCTGTCTGGGCGGCGATGGGCGCGGCGATGAACAGCAGAGCGGCGAGGCCGATGAGTCCGCGTGCTGCAGCCTGCGGCCGGCCCAGGCCCGGCAGCCGGGGCGCCTGGACCTTGCGGAGCCGTGCGATGGCCTCCACGACCAGGCTCAGCGCCATGAAGGCCCACGCGACCCAGCCGATCACCTTGAACAGGCCGAGGACGAGGGTGCCGTCGTCGGGCGCCATGAGCGCATTCTTGATGCCGTCCAGGGTCGGGACGTGGTCCGGGATTGGGCTGGCACTGATCGCGAGGAATAGTGCGGGCAGCCCGAGGACGATGCCGAGTACGGCGACCAAGGCTGCGAGGCCGGTGAGCCGCTGGCCCAGGGTGGGATGGGTGGGCGTGGTCATCTCTCGATGCCTCCTTCGGCGCGGATGAGCCGCGCGGACGCCTCCCCGGTGACCTGCATCGTGTCCAGGCCGATGATCCCGAGGAACTTGCTGGTGTATGTGTCGGTGGTGGTGACGATCAGGGTGTCGCCGTCGACGACGCGGACGGTTCCCTCCACGCCGGCGGCGCGGAGATAGTCCATGGCGGCCGTCTTGGCGGCGGTGAGGTCGACGCGGAGGTCCTCGCCGCGGACTGCGGTCGAGCCCTGAACCTCCTGGGCGCCGATGCGGGCGGCCTGGGCGGCAGCGCTGCGGGCTTGCTGCTGGGTGTGGACCTTGCCGCCGAGGTCGACGGCCATCCCGACGAGGATGATCATCGCCAGTGCTGCGGTAGCGAACCAGACGCTGATGGAGCCGCGCTCATCACGCGAGCGCCGCGTCGTGAGACTGCGGATGCGGGCGGTCATCATCGGCGCTCCCGGTAGGCGTCGACGGGGCTGCTGGCGGTGGCGGTGATCGTCCGGGTGCCGGGCAGGCCGGGGATGCTCAGGTCCGCCACGTCGACCTTGCAGGTCACGATGGCGGTGACCTGGGCGGTGGTTCCCAGCGGGGCGTTGAAGGCCGCAGCGTTGATCGTGATGTTGGTGGTCGTGCACTGCAGGCCCTGGTCGTGCATGCTGCTGGTGGCCGCGGACTTGCCGGAGGTGATGGCCTCGCTCTGGGTCCGCTCGATGGAGGCCGCTCGTGCCGCCTCGTAGGCGGCTGCGTCCACGGACTGCTTGGCGATCTCCACGCGGCCGCCGAGGATGATCATCGCCACGAACAGGCCGAAGGCCGGGACGCCGATCGCGGCCTCGATGGCCACCGACCCGCGCTCGTCCCGGCGCCGGCGGCGTGCGCTGGTCCGCCTCGTCTGCCTGGTCATTCGGTGAGCCTCTCGACCGGGACGCTGGCGCTCTGGGTGACGGTCACGTGCCAGCCGGGGATGACGCTCATGGACTTGCCCGTGACGGTGATCGTGGCGGTGGTCGTGGTCCGTGATCCGGAGACGCTGGTGGAGGTCATCACGTCGGAGCCTCCGGCGTCGTGGAGGAACGTGTTCGCCGTGGCCACACCGGCGTCGCGGGTGCCGGTCTCGCTGCCTGCCTCACGGGCGCCCTCCTGCGCGGCCGCGAGCGCTACCTGCTTCGCGTGGTAGTAAAGGGCGCCTTGGAGGCCGAGGAACATCAGCAGGAACAGCGCGGGCATCAGGAAGACCATCTGGATGGTCACCGACCCGCGCTCGTCCCGGCTGCGGCGGTGGCGGCTGGCGAACATGGCGGCCTACTTGATCTTGGCGGACTCGCTGGTCACGAAGAACTTGATGGCCGCGACGACGATGCCGACGATGACGATCACGGCGCCGGCCCACAGGACCTGCTCGATCGTGACGGAGCCGCGCTCGTCGCGCTGCCGGGTGACGCGGTCCTCGAGGGAGGCGAGCGAGGTCAGCGCCGCCATCTGGAGGGCGATAAAGAGCTTCAACATCGGGGTTCTTCCTTTCCTTGTTGTTCGGTTTGCGGTCTGGGTGACCCTGGTTCTTTGGGGTCGGCGTTAGGTCGGTCAGGTGGTGAAACGGAGCAGGGAGGGGGTGACGAGGATCGCCAGGAAGACGATGCCGAGCAGGCTGGCTGGGATGTACATGCGCTCGGAGGTGGCGTTGGCCTTGCCGACCTCGGCGCTGAGCATCGCCGACCGGAGTGCGGCGGCGCGGGCCCGGAGGTTGTTGTAGATCTGGGCTCCGTCCTGGCCGGACTGCTGCATGATGTCGGCGAGGTCATCGAGCTCGGGGACGGCGAGCTCGTCGGCGAGACCGTGCAGGGAGTCCCAGGGTGCGCGGGTCATGTAGCGGGCGCGGCGCAGCTCGCTCTCGATCCGCTTGAAGACCCACTTGTCGCCGACCTCGGCTGCCGAGCGCAGCGCCTGCTGGCCGCTGGATCCGTCGCGGACGCCGGTGGCCACCATGTCGATGTAGGCGCCCAGGGCGCGGCTGAACTCGATGCGGGCCTTCTTGGCGTCGTCGGCGGCGTTGTAGTTGGGCATGAACCAGAACAGGGCTGCCAGGGCCAGCGAGCCGAGCGTCGGAATGGCGAACGGCAGCGGAAGGCCGATCAGAGTGAAGAAGGCGGCCAGCAGCGGCGGCATGATCAGGCCGAGCAGTGCCCAGACGACCTTCTCGCCGTGGAACCGGGTCTCGCTGATCTGCAGGATGGCCAGGTCCTTGCGAGGCGTGTGGGCCCAGGCGCCGCCGGGCAGGTTCTTCATCGCCCACAAGCCGATCCGATCGACCGCCGAGCCGGCGCCGGTGTCGACGTCGAGGCCGGGAGTGTTGCGGCGGGGCACGACGTGGTCAGGTGAGAGACGGTCCAGCGCGTCGACCAGGTCGGGGTCGGAGGGCGCGAGGCGCCATACGAGCAGGGCGAGGGCCAGTCCGATGAGGGTGCCGCTGGCGAGCGCGATCTGCAGGCCGGTCATGCGAGCGCTCCTTCCTTCTCGCCCGGTGCCGTGCGCTGGGCGGCGCGGTGGGCGTTGCGGGCCTGGAGGTCGAGGAACCGCGGGAGCGGCTTGGCGACAGCCATCCGGCGCATCCACAGCAGCGTGGCCACGTAGGCCGAGAGCAGGACGGCGAGGATGACCTGGCCCAGCGGGGACCCGTAGGGCTCGATGTAGTCCCCGGTGAAGGCGAGCATGCCCAGCACACCGAGGGTGATCACGGTGACGGTGCGGGCGGTGGTGCGGGGCTTGGCCTGGTCGGCGGCAATCTGGCGGCGAGCGCGCACGTCGGAGGCGACGGTCTCAGCGAGGGCGTCCAAGGCCTTCGACAGTCCGGCCTGGCCGCGGCCGCTGGCGGCAAGGATCAGCTGGCTGGCGACGACGTCGCCGGTGGAGTCGTTGAGGTCCTCGGCGAAGGCGCGCAGCACGTCCTCGGTGCTGGCGGTGTTGTTCCACAACCGGGAGACCATCAGTCCGACCTCGCGCTCGATCGGCGCCGGCGCGGACTGCAGGGACTTAATGAGCGCCGAGCGCAGGGACTGGCCGGCGGTCAGCTTGCCCGACAGGGACCGCGTCCACTCCTCGAGCGCCTCGAGCTTCTCGATGCTCGCGGCCGCCGGCGGGGGCGTCAGCAACAGCGGGATACCGACGATCCCGGCCGGGACGAGCACGATCGCGATCACCCAGCCGGTCACCAGCGCGACCAGGAGGCCAGCCACGGCACCGCCGACCATCAGCATCCGGGTGCGCCGGTCGAGCCGGACGAACCAGTTCCCCAGCCGCCCGAACGGGGTGACGGTCCGGGCGGGCCGCGGCGGCTCGGGCGGGGCGGGGATTAGCGCGTAGACCATCCCGATCAGACCGATGACGATGAGCGCCCCGAAGACGGCGGGCAGGAACGCAGTGCTCATGAGGTGGCCACCCCCGGGTTGGCCTGGGACTCGGCCTTGTACACCTCGAGGTCGAACCCATGCCGCGCCAGCTCCTGGGCGAGGAAGTTGTCAAGCTTGCCGGTCGCGACGGCCTGGCCGAGCTGGTTAGGGGCGAAGATCGGGGTGGTGGCGTATCCCCTGGCGGCGTCGATGCTGGGCTGGACGACCAGGACCTCCTCGACCCAGCGCTGCTTGCGGAAGGTGCCGTCGGGATTGGCGACGACCTCCGAGCGCAGGTACATCACGATGTCGATCGCGGCGGCCAGCTTGCTGATTGCCAGCTCGCGGGTGACCTGGGGGCCTTTCTCCATGGCGCAGGAGACGAGCTTCTCGATCGTGTGCTCGGCACTGCGGGCGTGGGTGGTGCTGATCGAGCCCGGCCCGGACTCCATGGCCTTGAGCATGTTCCAGACCTCCGGGCCGCGGACCTCACCGACGATCTGGCGGGCGAGGTTGAACCGGAAGGAGTGGTGGATGGCCTCCTCGAGGCTGAACTCACCGGCCTGGCGGCCGTCGATGCCGACCTCGCCGGATCCGGGGCGGTGCTCCCACGCGTGGACGATCTTGTGGCGGTCGACGAGCTCGTGCAGGTGCAGCTCGAACTCGGTCTCGAAGGTGCCGATCATCTCCCAGGGCGGGATGCACGAGCACAGGGCCCGGACCCAAGTGGTCTTGCCGCTGCCTTGGACCCCGGAGACGACGATGCTCTTGCCCGCGCGCACGCAGGTTGCGACGAAGTCGGCCAGGACCGCGCTGCACGCCTTGCGGTCGTAGACCATCTCGTCCATCGACACCTCGCGCATGCTGTGGCGACGGATCACGACGGAGGTGTAGGCCATCACCCAGGAGCCGGCCGCGAGCCGCGCTCCCCCGGGCAGCCGGAGGTCCAGGTGCGGCCGGGCCTCGGTGAAGGGCCGGTTCTGCCGTGCGCCTAGGTCGGAGAGGAACTCGCGCAGTTCGTCCTCGGAGTCGGCGATCGGGGCGGCCTCCACAAGGGTGCCGTCGACCAGCTCCAGCCACACCGAGCAGACCGGGCCGCGGGCGATGACGATGATGTTCTCGACGTCCTCGCGCTCGACCAGGGGCTGCAGGCGGCCGAGCCCGAACAGGGCGGCGTGGAGGGCGGACTTGAGTGCCTTCTCGTGGTCCTTCGTCCACGGCGGACGGCCGGTCGAGACCAACGTCTCGGCCTCGGATTTGATGAGCTCCTCGATGACGTCGAGGCCCATCTGCTCGCGGTCCTCCTCGGTCACCCGACCACCTTCCTTGTCGAGCCGGGCGGTCAGTCGCGACGAGATCTCAGCGCGGTATTGCGCGATCAGCTCCCAGTCCAGCTCGACCTCGCCATCCGTGCCGCGGGTGTCTTGGTGCTCCTCCGGTGCGGGCGCCACAAGCGGGCGCAGGCTGAACTCCGAGCGGGCGCGGCCAGGCAGCTGGCCCTCGCCTTCGCTGGTCCAGGCGCCGGCGAAGATCGGCAGCGAGGTCGGGTCGTCGTCCTCGACGACCGGCGGGGGCGGCGGGGTGCCGTTGGAACCGCGTCCTCGGGCGAACGGCGAGGTCTGCTCACGGTTCGCGGCATGGCGGGCCTCAAGCCACTCGTCTGCGCGCAGCGGGTCGCGGCCGTTGGTCTCCGGGTGGTGTCCGTTGGTGCTCATGCGTGACCTCCGTTCGTGGGAGCGAGGGCGGCCTGGTTGGCGCCGAGGATGGACTGGATTGCGGCGGTGCTGCCCCGGTAGCCGCGCCGCAGTCCGGAGGACTCGAACTTGCGTGGCTTGCGGGCGCCGTGGGAGTAGACCTCGGCCACCTCGGGCTCCCAGTCCACGGAGGCGACCACGGGGATCTGGAGGGCCTTGGCGATGTGGCGTGCGGTGTAGGGCCGGACTCGGGCGCCGGTGGGAAGCGAGGGCCAGCGTCGCTCCTCGTCGACGAGGAGTCCCCCGAGACGGGAGAGCCCACCGACCGCGGCGAACTGTGCCCGCAGGGTCTTGGCCCAGCTGGTGGCGCCGGCCAGGGCCGGCAGCGAGCTGCGGGTGACGAGCAGGGTCAGGTCGGAGGCAGCGATCAGCGGCTGGGGCCAGCCGGCGAGGCCGAGTCGTCCGGCGTCGACGATGACGTCCTGGCCGTTGCGGTCGAGGGCGCGCAGTTGCTCGGTGAGCGGTTCCCACAGGGGCAGCAGGCTGGGGGCCTGCTCGTGGGCCCGGATGCCGGGTAGGAACCAAGCAGACCGCTCGGCTGGCGCCTCGGGGTCCAGCAGCAGCGTCTCCCGGGGCAGCGCGTCCGCCAGCGTTCCCTCGCGCAGGGAGAGAGCGAGGTTGATCAGGCCGCCGGTCGGCTCCTGGGCGCCCTGGAAGTAGCCGGCGAAGACCGAGGAGGATCCGGTCGGGTCTGCGTCGACCAGGAGCACGGGTCGGTGCCAGTTGAGGGTTAGCCCGAGCGCCGTGGTGGACACGCCGGGCGAACCGCTCGCGGAGGCCAGGACGATCACCGCCATGCCTCAGCGCTCCCGGGCGTCCAGGACGAGTGCGACCCGTCCGGTGGCAGCCCGGGCAGCCAGTTCGGCCGCCTCGGCTTCGGGCACCGCGACGTCGACGACGGTCTCCCCCGTCTCCTCGACCCGGTTAACACCAACGACGGTGGCCTCGATGGTGACCGGCTCCCTGTCGGTGATCTCGCCCTGGTCGCCGGGCGTGGTGACGATCCGGACGACGTCGCCGCCGTAGAGCGGCTCTGACGGCATCTGCGCGGGAGTAAGGCTGATGCCTACCAGGGACTCTCCTTCCCCCGGCACCAGGTTGTCGGTGACTGCCTGCGCGGTGAGCAGAGTGCCGGCCCACAGGTCGACGGCAGCGCGGCTGCCCTCGAGCTCGGCCTTCTGGCTGCCGGGGACCGCGGTCAACGCCGGGTCGACGCTGACCCGCACGACGGCGAGGTCGCCGGCCTCGATGGTGTCGCCACGCTTGATGTCGTTGCTGACGACCAGGACCTCTTGGGTGTCGTTAACCGAGGTGAACGCGAACGCGGTCCCCAGGCCGCCGGCAGCGACAAGAGCCGCGCAGAGTGCCAGGACCCAACGCCTGCGGCGGCGCCTCAGTAGTGGGAAATGGTTGTGGTCGGGAGGTGCCTTGATACTGGCGCCAACCTCGTCCCGTGCTTGTTGAGCAGTGTTCATCGACATGGATCCCCGAGTCCTCTCTTGTCTCGATCACCTACGTGTCAAGACGTGCCGGGAGCGGTCATCGCGAGCCCGACTCGATAGAAACACACTAGTGCATTTCTATCGAGCGAATCGTTATCCACAGCTGACCGATTCCGAGATGTCATCGCCCGAGTCCTGACCGGAAGTGGTTGCGTGGCCCAATCCCCCCGATGGGACAGAGCGCTCGCACGCACCGAACATCCAGGTCAATGGGACCACAAATCATGCGGACTTTTCGGGAGGAATATCTCCCTGTGGATTACGGTCAACTCGGCGCCAGGCGCGCCCGTCTACGGCGCTAGACCTACCCGCGCCGCAGACGCTGCTGCCGGGCTTCCTGGAAGGCCGCGGCGACGACGTCGACTGTGTCCCCCAACCCACGCGCGAGACTCTCAAGCTGCCTGGCTGCTGGGAGTCGGGTCCAACGGCCTTGCTCCCAGGCGTAGTAGGTCGGCACAGCCACGTTGACGGCCGCAGCCAACTCGGGCACCGTCAGCCCCGCCTTCAAACGCAGTGCTCTGAGATCAGGAACCTCACCCTCCATGTGAATTAGACGAAGGATCGGGATGTCGAGCGCTCTAGCAAGCTTGACCAAGAAGCCCGGCCGAGGAACCGACGCGCCCAGCTCCCAACGAGATATGCGCTCCCCACCGGCGGCACCAACTAGACGCGCCAACTCATGCTGGGTCAGGCCCGCCTTCTCGCGAGCGGCGCGCAGCACTGAGGGGTCGATTCCGGAATCCATCGCTGACAGACACTAGTCGGAGCAAGCGGGAGCCCCCGCCGCGAATCTCCCCACAAGTTGAGCGACCTACGTGATACCCGCGCTGGGCAGAGGGCGCTGGGACACGCCGCTGACTTGAGGTGGAGCGTGACAACGACGATGCCTACCGGTCCTCTCGAAAGGCGTGGGCCTCATCACATCCGGACGCCCGCAGGTAGCACCGCCTCTGAACCGCGCCTGCCTCGTACTGTCGGTGGCGACTCGTACCCTCAAAGAGCCGAGGCTCTCCAGATTCCTCGGCAGAAGCGAGGTGACCGGGTGGGAAGCGGTAAGCAGGTCAGCCGCAGCGCGCACATCGGCGATGCTGGTATTGCCCTTATCCACCAGCGGGTCAGCGCCATGGATCACGTCTGGCACGAGCGCACAGTCGACGCCGGGATCGATGGCACGATCGAGCTGCGCGACCCTGCGACGGGCGAAGTCAGCAACTGCCACCTTCAGGTGCAAAGCAAGGCCAGCGACAACGACTTCCCCGGTGAAACCGCCGACCGGTTCCACTACGACTGCGACGAGCGCGACCTGGACTACTGGATGAAGTCTTCAATGCCCGTCCTGCTGGTCTGCTCACACCCCAAGCGGGGCGAAGCCTGGTGGGCGCACATCCAGTCCTACTTCGCGGATCCCGCCCGTCGCGCCAGCGGACGTGTGGACTTCAACAAGATCACCATGTCCCTTGAAGGGGACGTCTCCGACCGGCTGTTCGCGGTTGCGGATCCTCACGGCCGCGCGCACACGCCCGTCGCTGATCTGCGTGATGAAACCCTGGAGTCGAACCTGCTGCCTGTGACGATGCCCGACGTGTTCTGGGCATACGACGCCGCAGTCACACTCCCCCGGAAGGTCTACGACCTACAGCGCGAGAGCAGCCTCGACATCCGAGACGACTTCACCCTCTTCGGCGGCCGGCTGCTGACGTGGAGCCCCGTCGAGGACACCGCGCTGGCGGGCGCGGTGAACGGTGACCCGACGATCGAGGCCACCGGCGAACTGCTCGACGGCAGCCCGGACAGCGAGCGAATACTGGTGCGCTTGCTCAACAACGCCTTCCGGCAAGACCTCCGCGATGACTGCGCCTTCCACGGCAAGCGCCACATGCTCTACTTCCGCGCCACCGACGACCTGTCGCCACGGAGCTGGAACACTAGCGGCACCCATTGGCGCTCCGTCTTCAAGCCGCACGCCAAGAAGACCAACCCATCGCAGGTCAGCTATTACAAGCACGCCGGCCTCAAGTGGCAGTTCCTCAACCTCGACGACGAGTGGTTCTGCGCCCTGACGCCCGACTACTACTACTCGATCGACGGCTACCGCGAGTCGCGGTTCACAGCCCAGTACCTGAGCGGCATCAAGCGGCTCGAACGTAACCCCGCTGTGCTCGGCGAGACCCGCATGTGGGCCGCCATCCTCGCCGGTCGCGAGGGCGGCCATGACAGCTTGTTCAGCCAGAACGAGCGCATCCTCGACTTCGGCAAACTCGTCACCTTCGACACCGACCGCGGCATCGACGAGGCGAAGTGGAAGCGAGCGGCAGAGGCGTCGGATCCGACCGATCCTCTGGCTGACGGGGAGCTGGCGGAGACGGCATGAAACTCACGTTCATCGAAGAACCGGACCTGGAATTCGGCAACGGCAGCCGCCACATCGACCCACGTAGCGGCATCAACAACTACGGTCCGGCCGACCTGAGCCATGCGGGAGTCCGGACGATCCAGATCGGCATCGTCGGCACCAAGGAGGCCATCGATGGGGTCAAGGCATGGCTCGACCGCTGCCGCGAACCAATTGCACCCAAAGAAAGCCCGCTATCGCACCTCTACTTGCCGTTTCCTGGGTTCCATACCAGCGTCGGCTTCCGCTCGACGATCATCTGGAACGGGCGGTTGGAGCGCACACTCGACAAGCGAGCCCTGGAGAACATCGCAACGCTGAGTCCGCTGCAGGCTGTGCAGAAGGGCGTCGAACTGTACGAGGCCGAGCTGAGAACGCTCGATGAGGAACCCAACTGCGACGTGATCATCGTCTGCCGTCCCGACGATCTGCCGGAACGCGAGGAGCCGAAGACCAACCCTGACCGACCGTGGGAGCAACCAAGAGCTGCGTCTATCGGCTTCGACTTCCACGAACTGCTGAAGGCACGCTCGCTGAGCGGTAGTCGTCCTATCCAAATTATCCGACGCGAGACCTGGGACCCGACCTACAAGCCGAAGGGCCGCGACAGGCGACGCCAGCAGGACGAGGCAACCAAGGCCTGGAACCTGCACACGGCGCTGTACTACAAGGCCGGCGGCGTGCCATGGCGGATGACCCGCCATGTCCGGGACCTCACGACCTGCTACGTCGGCGTCGCCTTCTACCGGAGCACCGACAACGAAACACTGCAGACGAGCGTGGCGCAGGTCTTCAACGAGCGCGGCGACGGGGTGATCGTCCGTGGCGCCCAGGCCACTCAGTCGAAGGACGACCGACAGCCACACCTCACCGGCGACGACGCCAAGGACCTCCTTGAGCAGTCGCTGGCCCGTTACCGCATCGAGCACAAGACGGCACCCGCACGCGTCATGCTGCACAAGACCTCTTCGTTCACGCCTGAAGAGTTGGAGGGCTTCCGGGCTGCCGCCGAGGCGGAGCGCCTGGCCATGCTCGAACTCGTCTGGATCCCACGCGAGGACTCCCCCCGGCTGTTTCGGCAAGGCGAGCAGACGACCCTACGAGGCACGCTCCTGTCGCTCACTGACACCCGGCACCTGCTCTACACCCGTGGGAGCGTTCCGTTCTACCGGACTTACCCAGGGATGTACGTGCCGTCGGCACTCCCCTTCCGCCTTGTCGACGTGCAGTCGAGCGCGGCCGAGATCGCGACTGAGCTGCTCGCGCTCTCCAAGATGAACTGGAACGCCACCCAACTCGACGGACGGGTGCCCATCACGCTGCGCACAGCTGACTCGATCGGCCGGATCCTGAAGCACCTCGGCCCGAATGAACGCCCGGCGCCGCGATACGCCTACTACATGTGACTTGGCTCGGTGGGTGAAGCTGGGTTTGAGCTCGTCGCTTCTTCGGATCGCATCGGCCAGCACAAGACGGCCAAGCATCGAGAGGTGCCCGCTCCGAGCCGCCGGCGAAGTGCGCGCCGCCCTCCGCGAGTTCACGCACAGCCTCAACACCCCAGACAGCGTTAACGTCCTCGCAGCTCGGCCCCGCCTCGCCGAGGCACCCGCGACGTCCCCAACGCGCCCAACGGCACCGAGGCGGTAGTTTGAGGACGAGGACGTCTTCGTAGTTGAACGCCCCTGAAGGGCCGACAATCGCTCGGCTGTTACAAACGGGATACAAATCGCCTGAACGAATCGGAGTTTGCGCAGGTTAGCATGGGTCAGTCAGTCAGTACTACGACATCTGAAACAGAGCCCGACAGGGCCTCTGACCTGCACGAACGCGCGGCCCCGCGGAGGATTCCCCCAGGTTTCCCCCAGCGGGGCCGTGGCGCGTCCACCCGGTCCCCCGCACCGCCTCGCCCCCGCCGCGGGCCCACCCGAGTCCCCGGGCCGGCGACCGCCCCCACGGCCACCGCGAGGCCGACCATCCCGCCGGCGAGCCGCCCGGGGCTCCAGACCCCGGGGCTCAAGGGAGCGCTCGGCGGGGTGCCCGACCGCGTGCCCGGCGGCGAGCTCGGCGTACCCGCGGTGCGCCGCGGTCGGCGCGGTGGGGTCGCGATGAGCCGCCACGCACCGGTCGAGACCGTCGGCCGGGTGCGGGTCTTCGCCCCGACCGCGGGATGCCCTATCCACCGGTTGCGCTGGACCGAGCCCGACGGGACCCCGGGCGACACCACCGCCGGACGGGACCGCGTCGCCGCCCTCGCGAAGGCCACCACGCTCGACCAGCGGCTTGCACGAGCGGGGGGCGCGGCGGCCCTGGCCCCGCTGGGCGACGTCCTCGCTGCCTACCTGGCCGACGGCACCAGCCCCTACACCGACCGGCCCTGGCGGGCCTCGACGCGCACCCAGATCAAGAACAACCTCACCCGCACCCTCCGCGGCCACGAGCAGGTGCTCGCCCTGGACCTCGACCGGGCGTTGTGCGACCAGATGCGCGCGCAGGCCGGCACCCCGCACATGGTCCGAATCAACACCACCGCCTTGCGGGCGCTCCTGCTCTGGGGCTACCGCCACCACCCCAGCTACTTCACCGCCGAGCAGGCCGAGTACCTCTCCCCCGGCGTCGTGATGCCCCGCCCCACGCTCGCCGGGACCCCCGCGCCGCCACGACGCGACCGCACCCGCCGCGTCGGGCAGTCCAGCGGCTACCACCAGGACGAGGACGCCCCGTCGGGCGCCCAGGTCGTCGCCCTCGGCGCAGCACTCGAGGATCGGGTCGGGCCGTGGGGTCGGCTCGCCCCCGAGGTCGCAGCCGGCTGCGGACCACGCTGGGGCGAACAGTTCCAGCTCACCGCCGACGACGCCCACCCCGACGGCTGCCCGCTGGCGCAGGCCCCGCACCTGCACCTCGACTGGCAAATCGACGCCGGCGCCCATGCCGGGGATCTTGCCGGGCGACGATGTCGACCCAAGGGCGACAAGACCCGCTTCGCGCCGCTGCCCGACATCTCCTTCACCGGCTACCCCCTCCGCACCGCGCTCACGTCGCGCCGCGACGCAGCCCGCGCCGAGCAGCATGACGGACACAACCCCGAAGCACTGCTCTTCCCTTCCTCGCGCTACCTGCTGTGGTGGCACTCCGCCTTCGAGGCCGATGTCCTCATCCCGGCCATGCGCAGCGCCGGCTGGCCGCTGGTGGCGTGGACCGAGACCCAGGACGTGTGGGACCGCGCTCAGCGGCGCTACGTCCGCCAGACCCGTCCGCGCACGCTCTCCTGAATCGCCCTGGGTTTGTTGGAGGCTCCATCGTTTGGAAACGAGGATGGCCTCATGCCGAAGGACGTCACACCAGGCAAGCCGACCACGCGTCGCTACAGCGCTGAGGAGAAGGCTGCTGCGGTGC
>NZ_VIYJ01000009.1 GCF_008087085.1 Nocardioides rubriscoriae
GTATGCGGGCGGAACGACCCCGTGTCGCACCACGTGTGCTGACCGCAGCTCGACTGCCTTGGCGGCGCTCCGCCCGCACCCACAACAAACGCGGGTCCCCACCCCTGCTTGTTCAGCAGGCTCCTAGCGCGGCACCGGCTCGACGGATGCCGCGGCGACCGCCTGCGCGAAGGCCGGGTGCGCGCGGGTGAGGACCAGGTCGCCGTCGCGGGTCGTGCGGAACCCCAGACCGTTGACCGCGCCGTTCACCTCGGCTCCGACGAACGCGCCAACGATCAGCACCACCCCGGCGCCGGCCCAGAGTCCGTACCCGCCCGCGGGAGCGGTCACCGCGACGACCAGCGCAGCAGCGCCACCAGGGCGACGAGCAGGGCCACCCGCCGGTAACGCCTCCAGCGGGCATGGGCGGATGCGGCGAGCGGCACGGTGACGACGTAACGGCGCGAGGTCATCGTGCTGGCCAGCAGGAAACCTACGACCGTGAAGAGCAGCAGGACGACCACCCAGCCCGGCATCGTGCTGCCGCGGAACCTCACGCGGTGACCCGTGGCCCGCCCCGTCTTCGCGCACACGTCGAGATCGACGACGACGGTGTCGCCTGCGCGTCCGAGCACCACGTCTGCCATGGCGGGGATGCTACGCGGACACGGCTGCCGCAGGGGCCCTGCGAGCCACCCGCCCCGGGCACGCCGCACCACCACGAGGAGCCGAGGACCACCCAGGCGGACGCCAGCGCGGCAGCGTGGCGCGCCGCGACACCAACCCCACCACCAGCAGACCCGGGCGGCGCGACACGCTCGCGCATCCAGCTCAGTGGAGCTCGCCGAGGTCCTCGTGGTCGCGGTGGGAGACGGGCTCGACCTGGAAGGTCGCGTGGCGCACGTCGAAGTGCTCGGCGACGCAGGCGCACAGCTGGTCGAGGACGGGGCCGATCCCGCGGGAGGCGAGGGCCTCGTCGGTGACGGTGACGTGGGCCGACAGGCTGGAGATGCCGCTGGTGATGGTCCAGGCGTGCAGGTCGTGGACGTCGACGACACCGTCGACGTGGCGGATGTGGTGCTCGACGTCGTCGAGGTCGAGGCCGGTCGGGGCGATCTCGAGCAGGACGACGGCTGCGTCGCGCATCAGCAGCAGCGCGCGCGGCAGGATCATCACGGCGATGACCAGCGAGGCGACCGGGTCGGCGCGCTGCCAGCCGGTCGTGAGGATGACGACGCCGGCGGCGACGGCGAGTACCGAGCCGAGCAGGTCTGCGAACACCTCGTTGGCGGCGCCACGCAGGTTGAGCGAGCCGGTGTCGCCGCGGTTGACGATCACGAGCGACACCCCGTTGGCGACCAGCCCGAAGGCAGCGAACACGATCATGGGGCCGGCGTCGACGTCGCTGGGGTCGGCCAGCCGCGAGATGCCGGCCCAGCCGAGGTAGCCGCAGACCACCAGCAGCACCAGGGAGTTGGCCAGCGCGGCCAGCACCTCGGCGCGGTGCAAGCCGAAGGTCGAACGCCGGTTGCCCGGCAGCGAGGCGACGTACGACGCCCCGAGCGCGAGCACGACGGACCCGGCGTCGGTGGCCAGGTGGCCGGCGTCGGCCAGCAGCGCCAGCGACCCGGTCAGCAGTGCCCCGACGACCTCGACGACCAGGACCGTCGCGGTGACGGCGAGCACCCAGCGCAGGCGGCGCCGGTCGGCCGCCCGCGAGGCCCCGTGGCCGTGTCCGTGACCCATCGCTCAGCGCACCTGCCCCACGCGCCCGGCCATCCGGTCACCTCCGCGTCCCGTCGTCGGGGGCCCAGTCTCCCACCGGCGTACGCCGTCGGGGCCCGGGGCCCCGACGGGGCCGGTCAGCTCAGCTGGCGTGGCGCGACGTAGCGCTTGGGCTCGTCACCGCCGTCCGGGGACTCGGCCGTGGTGGTGCCCACCGGGCGCCCTTCGGCCGGCGCATCGACGGTCGACGGCACCAGCTGCACCACGATCGACTTGTACGCCGGCTGGTTGCTGCCGACGGCCTTGGCGTCGAGCGAGACCAGCGGGTTGGTCTCGGGGTAGTAGGCCGCCGCGCAGCCTCGGGGCGTGTCGTAGGACACGACCCGGAACTGCACGACCTTGCGCGTCGAACCGTCCTCCCACTCGCTGACGATGTCGACGTGCTGGCCGTCGCGCAGCCCGAGGTCCTCGATGTCACGGGGGTTGACCAGGACCACCTGGCGACCGTTCTTGATGCCGCGGTAGCGGTCGTCGAGCCCGTAGATGACGGTGTTGAACTGGTCGTGCGAGCGCATCGTCTGCAGCAGCAGGCGCCCTGCGGGCACCTGCAGCACCTCGGTCGGGCTGACGGTGAAGATCGCGCGCCCGCGGTCGGTCTCGAAGGTGCGGGTGTCACGAGGTGGGTGGGGCAGGACGAACCCGCCGGGCTGGTCGACCTTCTCCTCGTAGCCGGCGCAGCCCGGGACCATCCGGCCGATGCGGCGGCGCAGCTGGCTGTAGTCGTCGCGGAACTCCTCCCACGGGATGGCGTACCGGTCGCCCAGCGTCGCGCGGGCCGTCGAGCAGATGATGTCGACCTCGGAGCGCAGGTGGTCCGAGGCCGGCTCGAGGGGTCCTCGGGAGACGTGCACCGAGCAGACGGAGTCCTCGACCGTGACCCGTTGGGGACGACCACCGGTCAGGTCCTTCTCGCTGCGGCCCAACGGGGGCAGGATCAGGGCCTCGCGGCCGTGGACGACGTGGGACCGGTTGGGCTTGGTCGAGACCTGGACGGTCAGGTCGGCCTGGCGCAGCGCGTCCTCGGTGACCGTCGTGTCGGACATGGCGGCGACGAAGTTGCCGCCGAGCCCGAAGAACACCTTGGCCCTGCCGTCACGGAAGGCCTTGACGGCGGCCACGGCGTCGAAGCCGTGCTCGCGGGGTGGCTCGAAGCCGAACTCGTCGCGCAGCGCGTCGAGGAAGTGGGCCGGCGGTCGCTCCCAGATCCCCATGGTGCGGTCGCCCTGCACGTTGGAGTGGCCGCGGACCGGGAAGAGCCCGGCGCCGGGCTTGCCGATGTTGCCCTGGAGGAACGCCAGGTTGGAGATCTCCTTGACGTTGGCGACGCCGTTGCGGTGCTGGACGACGCCCATCGCCCAGCAGTAGACCGTCTTGCGCGAGGACGCGATCATCCGGGCGGCCTGCTCGACCTGGTCGCGCGTCAGTCCGGTCGAGGCGAGCACGAGGTCCCAGTCGAGCGCGCGCAGGTGCTCGGCGTAGGCCTCGAAGCCGTAGGTGTGCTGCTCGATGAAGTCGTGGTCGAGGTCGCCCCACTCGAGCAGCAGCGACGCGATCGCCTGGAACAGCGCCAGGTCGCCGTTGATGCGCACCGGCAGGTGGAGGTCGGCCATCGCCGTCCCGGTGCCGACCATGCCCTTGACGGTCTGGGGGTTCTTGAAGCGGGTCAGCCCCGCCTCCTTCAGCGGGTTGATGTCGATGATGCGAGCGCCGTTGTTCTTGGCGATCTCGAGAGCGCTGAGCATCCGGGGGTGGTTGGTGCCCGGGTTCTGCCCCGCGATGACGATCAGCTCGGCGTTGTGCACGTCCTCCAAGGTGACCGAGGCCTTGCCGATGCCGATGACCTCCGCGAGCCCGACCGAGGTGGACTCGTGGCACATGTTGGAGCAGTCCGGCAGGTTGTTGGTGCCGTAGGCACGCACGAAGAGCTGGAAGGCGAACGCCGCCTCGTTGGAGACCTTGCCGGAGGTGTAGAAGACGGCCTCGTCCGGCGAGGCGAGGCCGTTGAGGTGGGTCGCGATCAGCGCGAACGCGTCCTCCCACGAGATGGGCTCGTAGTGGGTGCCCCCGGCGCGCAGCACCATCGGCTCGGTGATGCGTCCCTGCTGCCCCAGCCAGTAGTCGGTGCGGTCGCGCAGCTCCTCGATCGGGTGGGCGGCGAAGAACTCGCGCCCCGCACGGCGCAGGGTCGCCTCGTCGGTGACGGCCTTGACGCCGTTCTCGCAGAACTCCGCCGTGTGCCGGTGCTCCGGCGACGGGTCGGGCCAGGCACAGCCCTGGCAGTCGAAGCCGTCGGCCTGGTTGAGTCGCAACAGGGTCTGGGCCGTACGGCGCACCCCCATGCCCTCCACGGCGCGCTTCATGCTGACCGCCACCGCGGTCGGCCCCGCCGCGTGGTCCTCGCGGTCGGTCACCGACAGCGTGGACTCGTCGATGTCGTTCCTGGGTGCCTTGCGGGTCATGGTCCTGCCTCTCGTCGACGTACAGGTACCCACGACGGTGGAGTTCACCGCGGGGTCGGTCCCGGAGATCTGCCCCCGGCGCCGGTCAGCCCCGCCTGTGCGGCTCGAGCCACACGGCCGGGTCGGGCCCGACCGGGACGATCCCGGTGGGGTTGATGTCGGCGTGGACGACGTAGTAGTGCGTCTTGATCTGGTCGAAGTCGATGGTCTCGCCGAAGCCGGAGGTCTGGTAGAGGTCACGGGCGTAGCCCCACAGCGCCGGCATCTCGGTGAGCTTCTGCCGGTTGCACTTGAAGTGGCCGTGGTAGACCGCGTCGAAGCGCGCCAGCGTGGTGAACAGCCGGACGTCGGCCTCGGTGATCGCCTCGCCCATCAGGTAGCGGCGGGTCGACAACCGCTCCTCGAGCCAGTCGAGGGCGACCCACAGCCGGTCGTAGGCCTCGTCGTAGGCGTCCTGCGAGCCGGCGAAGCCGCAGCGGTAGACGCCGTTGTTGACCTCGGTGAAGACCCGCTTCATCACCTGCTCCATCTCCTCGCGCACGGCGACCGGCCACAGGTCGGGGGCGTCGGCGCGGTGGTGGTCGCGCCACTCGTGGAACAGGTCGTGGGTGATCCACGGGAAGTCGTTGGTCACCAGCCGCCCGGTCAACTCCTCGACGACCGCCGGCACCGTGATGCCTCGCGGGTAGTCGGGGAACCGCCGGAAGTAGGCCTCCTGCAGCCGCTCCATCCCCAGCACCGGGTCGCGGCCGTCGGGGTCGAGGTCGAAGGTCCACGACCGCTCGTCGTGGGTGGGCCCGCACAGGCCCAGTGAGACCACGTCCTCCAGCCCCAGCAGGTGGCGCACGATGATCGCGCGGTTCGCCCACGGGCAGGCGGCCGCCGCGACCAGCCGGTAGCGGCCGGGCTCGACCGGCCACAGCTCACCGTCGACCGGCCCGTGCTCGGGACGGCGCGCCTCGCGCGTGATCCGGTCGGGCACGTAGGTCATGTCGCGGTCGAAGCCGCCCTGCTCGACGTAGGTCTGGCTGCTGGTCTCGTCACTCACGGTGCCAGGCTACGGAGCCCTAGAAGCCGTCGAGCTCGTCGAGGGTGGTGGCGTCGGACTCGCCCTCGCAGGCCGACGGCAGGAACGCCGCGAACGTGCGCTTCTGGTCGGCGGGCAGGTCGAGGTAGTCCTGGGCGTCCTGGTCGCCGGTGCGGTCGACCTCGTCCTGCGCCGCACGGTCGAGCAGGTCGACCAGCTCCCTGGTCGACATCGCCCGGACCTCCCCGCAGGTCAGCGTGCTGGGGTCGACGGGGTCGGCCGGGGACCCGGTCGGCGCGTCGGACGTCGGCGCGGGCTCGCTCGGCTCCACGGTCGCGGACGACGAGGCGACGTCGGGCGAGGGGGTGTCGTCGGCCTGCTGCGGGTCGTCGTCTCGGCCGAGGACGAGCACCAGCACCACCCCGGCGATCGCCAGCAGGGCGAGCACCCCGCCGATCGCCGCGAGCAGAAGCCCCTTGCCCCGCCCACGCCCTCCAGGGCCGGTGGGGCCGGCGGCAGTGCTGGAGTAGGCGGCCGCCGGCTGCCAACCCGACTGCCAATCCGGCTGCCAATCCGGCGGCCAACCCGGCGGCGGGCCGGCCGGGCGCGGGCCGGTCGGGCCCTGTGGTGGCAACGCGGGGACCGGCTGGGTGTGCTCGGTCCACCCGGAGCCGTCCCACCAGCGTCGGGTGCCGCTGCCGTCGTCGTACCAGCCCGGTGGGGTGGTGCCCTGGGTCAACGCTGCTCCTCGGGTCTGTCTGCGCTCACTGGCCCGTTGACCGGTCGACGGGCAGCAGGGACGCGACGAAGTCGAGCTTGTCGAGGACCGGCGGCGGGATGACGAAGGGGTAGACGTCGTCCTTGCCCATGCTGCGGTTGATCTGGTTGAGCGCGATCGACAGCGGGATCCAGACGCCGGTGACGACGTCGCGGAAGGTCGAGAAGCTCTGCACGCCGCCGACGGTGACCAGGCCGTACTCGCCGGCGGTCTCGATGGTGTCGGCGATGTGGAGGTAGTGGGCCCAGGTCTCGGCGAAGTCCTCGAACGGGTGCATCGTGGCGTAGGTCGAGATGAAGGACTGCGCCCAGTCGGCCGGCGGGCCCTGGTCGTAGTGGCGGTCGAGCTCGGCCTGGTAGTCCACCGACTCGTCGCCGAAGAGCTCGCGGCACCGGGCCATCCGCTCCTCGCCGCGCACCAGCTGCCACTCGGCGTAGTGGCCGAACTCGTGGCGGAAGTGCCCGAGCATGGTGCGGTAGGGCTCGGCGAGCCGGGATCGGATCTTCTCGCGGTGGGCGTCGTCGCTCTCGGCGAGGTCGATGGTGATGACCCCGTCGGCGTGCCCGATGACGACGTTCTCGTCGACGCTGGAGAGCAGGTCGAAGGCCAACCCGTCGTCGGGGTCCTCCTCCTTGCTCACGACCCGGTAGCCGAGCCCGTCGAGCTCGGCGACCAGGTGCCGCTTGGCCAGCTCGGCCGCGGGGAACTGCTCCAGGCCGACCGCGTCGTCGTCGGCGGGACGGGTGCGGGTCAGGTCGCAGACCGAGCACTGCCCGCCGGCCACGCGCGCCAGCCACGTGCAGCCCGACAGGCCCAGGTTGGCGCAGACGTGCCAGACCAGGCCGGTCGCGTCGACGTACTGCCCGCGCTCGTCGACGGGCACGATCGCCCGCTCGTCGCGGGAGTAGCCCAGGGAGGTGCCGCAGGAGACGCAGACGGAGTTGTCGAAGTGGAGCGGGTTGTCGCACACGCGGCAGCGGAAGGACTTCACGAGGGGCCATCCTCCTGGCTGCCCGGACCCCGCCTCACACCGGTGAGGGTGAGAGGCAGAGCCACGACGACGTCAGGACGCGGTCAGGAGGAGGGGTCGGTGGGGAACGCCGAGGCCAGGTCGTCGAGGTAGCTCTCGAGCTCGGCCGGGTCGGTCGGGAAGTCGGTGGGGAAGTCGGTCGGGAAGTCGGTCGGGAAGTCGGTCGGGAAGTCGGTCGGGAAGTCCGTGGGCAGGTCGGTCGGCAGGTCGGTCGGCAGGTCCGTGGGCAGGTCCGTGGGCAGGTCCGTGGGCAGGTCGGTCAGCAGGTCGTCCAGGCCCGGCAGGGAGAAGTCGTCGATCAGCCACGCCCCGTCCTGCTGGGTGAGGAGGTAGGCGACCTGGAAGTCCTGCTGGTCGGGGACCGAGTAGGTCACCGGCACGGTGGCCTGGCCGTCGTTCTCGTCGGCCTCGCCCACCGTGATCTCGATGTCGTCGGGGTCGATGCCCGAGGCCTCGACCTGGGCGTCGATGTCCTTCCCGCAGCTGTCGCCGAACCTGTCGCGGGCGTCGTCGGTGAGCAGCTCCAGGGCCGCGTCGCAGTCCAGGTCCTTGCTGGCGTCGATGAACGACTGGACCGTCTCGACCGGGTCGTCGGACGACGGGCCGTCGCTGCCGCTGAGCAGCAGGACCGCGGCGATGACGGCGCCCACGACGAGCACCAGCGCCCCGACGGCGCCGAGGACCAGGCCCGTCCTCTTCTTGGGGGTCGTCGGGCCGCCCGGGGCTCCCGCCAGCCCCGGGGCGCCGTACGGCGGCTGGCTCGGCGGCGGGCCCAGCGGCTGGCCCTGCTGGGGCAGCTGCTGGGTGGGCTGGGGCTGCTCGGGCGGCAGCGCGGACCCGGTCGGACCCGCGCCGGGCGCGGCCCACTGCGACCCGTCCCACCAGCGGCGGCCGCCCTGGCCGTCGTCGTACCAGCCGGGAGGGGTCGTGTTGCTCATCGGGGTCTCCTGCAGGGGGTGAGGGTCACGACGCTCAGAGGGCTGCGAGGTCGTTGATGCGCCAACCAGCCCCAGTGTTCACCAGGGTCAGGGTGCACCGAAACGTCGTTCCTGGTCTTTTGCTGCGCCCCGGTGTGGTGATAACGGCCATCACGGTCGCCGAGGCCCCGGCGACGGCAGCGGGCTGCTGCTCGTGGCGGGCCCCGCGCAGCGCGTCGGACGGTACGTCGTCGCCGCAGGAGCCCTGCGCGAGGTAGCGCGGCGTCGACAGGCGCGCCAGGCCGGCGCAGTCGACGCGGAGGACCGCGGCGAGGAACCGCTCGGCCACCACACCAGGCGGCGGACCGACGACGTCGCCGGTGCGCGCCGGGCGGGCGGGCCGAGGCGCGTCGCTCGGGGAGACCCCGGGGGCACGGGCGGCGGGCTCGTCGTCGGGTCGGGCGAGGCGGACCGAGGTGATCGCGAGCGCGGCCAGCGACAGCACCAGCGCGATCGACACCACGGCGATGGCCACGGGTCGCTGGCGGCGACGTCGCCCGGGTCCCGGCGGGGGCGTGGTGGTGGAGGGGCCGGGGAAGTTCGGCGTCACGAGGCCGATCCGCCGAGGGCGTTGAGGGCGCGGCGCAGCCGCACCGGTCGGCCGGAGTCGTCAGCGGCGTAGCCGACCAGGTTGCCGGCGAGGAAGGCGGCGCGCTCGGACTCGACGTCGGGGTCGCCGAAGACGGTGGGGTCGTCGGCCGCGAAGACGGCGGCGTTGTCGGGGGTCGCGAAGACCAGCACCACGGTGGAGCCGGGCGCGTCGGTCACGATCCCCAGCAGCCCGGCGGTGGCGGCGGGGTCGAAGGCCAGGACGTCCTCGCGCACGTCGGTGGTCGGCGAGTCGACCTGCGCGTCCGCCAGGGCGGGTACGACGTCGTCGGTGGTGGCCGCGTCGGGCGTGGCCGCGGCCAGGACCTCGACACCGGCGTCCTCGATCTCGGGGCCGAGCCCGGCGAGCGGGACGCCCTGCCTGCCGTCGTCGTAGGGCGCGGGCTCCTCGTTGCTGCACGCCGTGGCCCCCAGGGCGAGGGCGGCGACGAGGGCGAGGACGGGCAGGCGCACGCGGGCCATCATGACGGGTCGCCGGTGGGGTCGGGGTCGGGTGGCAGCGGAGCGACGTCGACGCTGACCTGCATGGTCGACCGCTTGGCCTCGGTGTAGATCACGCCCTTGAGCGGGGGCACGTCGCCGTAGTCACGGCCCCACGCGACCGTGACGTGGCGGTCGCCGACCGCCTGGTCGTTGGTGGGGTCCAGGGCGAGCCAGGTGTCGGCCCCGTCGTGCTCGCCGAGCCAGACCTCGACCCAGGCGTGGCTGGCGTCGGCCCCCACCAGCCGGGGCTTGCCGGGGGGCGGCTGGGTGGCGAGGTAGCCCGAGACGTAGCGCGCGGCGAGCCCGTGCGAGCGCAGGCAGGCGAGCATCAGGTGGGCGAAGTCCTGGCACACCCCGGCGCGCCGCTCGAAGGTGTGCTCGACCGTCGAGGTGACCGTGGTGGCGGTCTTGTCGTAGTCGAAGTCGGCGTGGACGCGGTGCATGAGGTCGGTGACCGCCTCGCCGACCGGGCGTCGCGCGGTCAGCGAGCGGGCGGCGTACTCGACGGCGCCGGCGGGGTGGTCGACCTGGGCCGAGGGCAGCGCGAGGTCGGTGGCCGCCCACGCCCGCGGGGCGCCGGGCACCAGCAGGGGACGCAGCGTCTCCCACGGGGCCGCGAGCGGGGCCGGCGGCACCACGGGCGCGGCCACGTCGACCTCGCCGGCACCCTCGACGACCAGGCGCTCGTGGGGCTCGGTGACCTGGAAGTAGGTGACGTGGTTGCCGTAGTAGTCGACGTCGGCGGTCCGGTCGCCCGGCGTCGGCGTCACCGTGACGTCGTACGACGACACGCGCTGCCACGGCAGGCTGCGCGGCACGAGGTGGGCGACGCCGAGGCTGTCGCTGACCGGCGCGTCGTAGGTGTAGGTGGTGGTGTGACGCACGGCGTACCTCATGACGGGACCGCCTCGAGCGAGGTGACCAGCGCGGCGAGCGGGCGGGGGGCGGGGCCGGTGGTGAGGTGAACCTCGGCGACGCCGTCGGCGATCCGGGTGAGCTGGGTGACGCAGCGCGCCAGGAACACCTCGAGGTTGGGCCGCGACTCGCCGCCGATCGCCACCAGGGTCGCGATGTCGGTCTCGGCGAGCTCGGCGACCAGGTCGGCGACGACGCGCTCGGGTCGCGTCGAGCCGGTCGAGGCCGGCAGCGCGGCCAGGTGCTCGGCGACCTGGGCGAGGGAGAAGCCCAGCGATCGCGGGTTGTCGCGGTCGGTGAGCAGCAGCTCGAGGACGCCGCCGGGGCGCACCGACCCGCGGTAGCGGCGGCGGTGGGTGACGGCGCTCTCGGTGGCGGCGAGCACGGAGTTGAGCACCTCGCGGTCGACGTCGAGGCCGCGGCGCACGGTGGTGGTCGCGGCGAGCAGGTGCACGACCTGCAACGACCGCTCGAGGTAGCGGCCGACGCCGATCATGCGCCAACCGGGGTCGCGGATCATGCTGGCGGTGACGCCCTGGAGGCTGAGGATGCCGGTGAGCATCCGGCCGGCCGACTCGGCGACCTGGTGGCTGTGGTGCACCGACCCGCTCTCGAGCACCTGGGCGGCCCGGTCGGTCGTGCCGAAGGCCCGCCACACGTCGAGGGAGAGCTGGTCGCGCACCCCGGCCAGGGCGGAGCGCAGCCCGTCGAGGGCGTGGCTGACCGAGCCGACGCGGCGGGCGTCGAGCAGCACCGAGCGGAACTCGGCGTCGAGGTCGCCCGCGGCGCGCAGCCCGGGTCCGGCCAGCCGGGTGATCGCGCCGAGCAGCACCTCGAGGCCCGCTGCGCCGGTCGAGCGCGGGCGGTTGCGGTAGTCGTCGGCCTGGGCGTGCACGGCCAGCACGAGCCGCAGCAGGTCCTCGGCGCGCTCGGCGTAGCGGCCGAACCAGAACATGTCCTCGAGGATGCGCGGGACCGTGCCGGTCGAGGCACGGGTGTTGGTCATCGGCAGCACCTCGGCGAGGCCCTGGTCGGGCACGACCGGGTCGCCCTTGAGCACCCAGACGTCCTTGCTGCCGATGCTGAGGCCGTCCTCGACGAGGCTCGCGAGGCCCCCGACCAGGGGCCGGTACGCCGACCCGTAGCGCAGCGTGAAGGTGCGCAGCGTCAGCGGGCGCGGGACCGACCGGCCGTTCTCCCACGTCGGCGACTGCGACAGCGGGAGCCGCTGCTGGCCGACGAAGCGGTGCGGCTCGGCCACGAGCATCGCCACCAGGGTGTCGCGACGCAGCCCGCTGAGGTCGACCGCGGCGCCGTCGACCCGGCGTACCTGCAGGGTGTCGAGGTGGTCGAGGACGTGCTCGAGGCCGTCGGCGTCGCCGCACCACCAGGTGGGCAGCGAGGGGAGCCGGAGCTCCTCGCCGAGCAGCCGCTCGCAGATCGCGGGCAGGTAGGGCAGCAGCGCGGGGTTCTCGAGGACGCCGGCCCCCAGGCCGTTGACCACGCGGACCCGGCCCCGGCGGGTGGCCTCGACGAGCCCGGCCACCCCCAGCTGGGAGTCACCGCGCAGCTCGAGGGGGTCGCTCCAGGTGGCGTCGACGCGGCGCAGGATCACGTCGACCCGCTCGAGGCGGCCGAAGACCCGCATCTGCACCCACCCCTCGCGCACGACGAGGTCGCTGCCCTGCACGAGCGGGAAGCCGAGCGCCGAGGCGATGAAGGCCTGGTCGTAGGCCGTCTCGGACTGGCTGCCGGGGCTCAGGACGACCACGCGCGGGTCGGCCAGGTCGCCGGGCGCGCTCTGGAGCAGGGCGGAGCGCAGGGCGCTGAAGAACGGCTCCATCCGGTGCAGACCGGCCTCGCGGTAGAGCTCGGGCATCACCCGCGAGAGCACGCGGCGGTTCTCCATCGCGTAGCCGAGCCCGGACGGCGCCTGCGCGCGGTCGGCGAGCACCCGCCACTCGCCGCGGTCGTCACGGCCCAGGTCGGTGGCCGAGAGCACCAGGGGCCGCGGGTCGTGGGTGGAGCTGCGCGCGACGACGCGCACGAAGCCGGGGTGGCCGTGCACCACGGCCGACGGCAGCACGCCGTCGGCCAGGAGCCGTTGCGGGCCGTAGAGGTCGGCCAGGACGGCGTTGAGCAGCTCGGCGCGCTGGGCGAGCCCGACCTCGAGGGGGGCCCACTGGGCCGCGTCGATCACGACGGGCAGGGGGTCCAGCCGCCAGGCCCCGGCGCGCTCCCCGGGGCGCGAGTAGGTCACGCCGTCGTCGGCCAGCGCCCGGACGATGTCGTCGTCGACGCGGCGCAGGTCTGCGGGCGTGAGGGCGACCGCGAGCTCGGCCATCCCCTTCCACGACGTGCGCAGGGCACCGTCGGGCCCGACCACCTCGTCGTAGCGCACGGGACCGCCGCCCGCACCGTCCAACGTGGGCTGCGTGACCCCGGCGGCGTACTCGCGCAGCACCGTCACGCGGTCAACCCTGTCACGGCCCGCACCACCCCGTGGCTCGAGCGTCCAAAGCTGGTCACCGGCCGTGTTGGCTCAGGCCACCGGGGGACGCGCGCGGCGCAGGTCGAGCGTGTGGGGGTACTCGTCGGACGCCGCCCGGCGACCGGCGTCGCGGATCGCGCCCACGTCGAGCCGGCCGGCCGTGTGGCCGTGCGGCTCGAACCGGGCGGCGCGCCGCGCCTCGGCCTCCTTGGCGTTGACCGGCGGGGCGTCGTAGGAGCGGCCCCCGGGGTGCGCCACGTGGTAGGTCGCCCCGCCGAGGCTCACCTCGGCGGCGGTGTCGACGACGTCGAGGCGCAGCGGGGCCTGGACCTCGATGCTCGGGTGCAGCGCCGACCACGGCTGCCACGCGCGGTAGCGGATCCCGGCGAAGTGCCCCGCGGCGTCGGCGGTCGGGGCGAGCGGCACGGGCACGCCGTGGCAGGTGACCAGGTGGCGCGACGGGTCGAGGCCGCGGACCAGCACCTGGACCCGTTCGACGGAGCTGTCGACGTAGCGCGCGGTGCCGGTGCCGGTCGCCTCCTCGCCGAGCACGTGCCACGGCTCGATGGCCTGGCGCAGCTCGAGCTCGACGGGTCCTGCCTGGGCGAGGCCGATCCGCGGGAAGCGGAACTCCAGGAACGGCGCGAGCCACGCCTCCTCGAACGCGATGCCGAACGCCCGCAGGTCGGCGACGACCTCGGCGACGTCGGCGGCCGCGCCCTGCGGCAGCAGCGCGGCGTCGTGGAGGCGGGTGCCCCAGCGCACGAGCGGCGCGCGCAGCGGCTGCTCCCAGAACATCGCGACCAGGCTGCGGACCAGCAGCGCCTGCACGAGCCCCATCTGGTGGTGCGGCGGCATCTCGAAGCCGCGCAGCTCGAGCAGCCCGAGGCGCCCGCGCGAGGAGTCGGGGCTGTAGAGCTTGTCGATGCAGAACTCGGCGCGGTGGGTGTTGCCCGTGAGGTCGGTCAGCAGGTGCCGCAGGGCCCGGTCGACCAACCACGGTCGGGGGTCGAGGTCGTGCTCCTCCTGCTCGGCGACCAGGCGCTCGACCTCGGCGAACGCGATCTCCATCTCGTAGGTCGCCTCGGGCCGGCCCTCGTCGAAGCGGGGCGCCTGGCTCGTGGGGCCGATGAAGCGACCGCTGAAGAGGTAGGACAGCGAGGGGTGCCGCTGCCAGTAGGTGAGCAGGCTGACCAGCAGGTCGGGGCGCCGCAGCAGCGGGCTGTCGGCGGGGGTGCGGCCGCCGAGGGTGAGGTGGTTGCCGCCGCCGGTACCGGTGTGCAGGCCGTCGTGGTCGAACTTCTCGGTGGTGAGGCCGGCGCGGCGGGCCTCGTCGTACAGCGTGGTCGTGAGGTCGCGCTGCTCGGCCCAGCTCGACGTGGGCTGCACGTTGATCTCGATGACGCCCGGGTCGGGCGTGACGACCAGCTGGGTCAGGCGCGAGTCGGGCGGCGGGCCGTAGCCCTCGAGCACGACGGGGCAGCCGACCTTGCGGGCCGCGACCTCGACCAGGCGCAGCAGGTCGCAGTAGTCGTCGAGGCGGTCGGTCGGCGGGAGGAACACGTGCACGTGGCCGTCGCGCGCCTCGAAGGCCAGCGCGGTCGTGCCGGCGCCCTCGGGGTCGACGACGGTGACCACCGGCACCTGCGGCTCGAGGGCGGGCCCGGCCTCGACGTACGACGCCTCGCCGGCGAACTCCGGGTCGCGCCACGACACGGAGTCGAGCGGCAGGCGCAGGCCGACCGCCGACGTGCCGGGCAGCAGCACGAGGCGGCCGCGGCGGAAGGTCCAGGCCGGGCTGACCCACTGCTCGCCCGCGACGACCGGCAGCACCCAGCCGGTGGGGGTGTCGACCTCGGCGTCGAGGACCCCGAGACCCCGGGCGTCGAGCTTGTCCGCGACCCCGTCGGGCCGCTCGCCGGCGGGCTGGCGGACCTCGGAGGTCAGCACGGCCAGCGGGTCCTCGTAGGCCGGGTGCAGCTGGTCGGCGGGCAGGCCGAGGACCTTCGTGACGCGGCGGCCGAGCGCCTCGGCGTCGGCGGCGGACTTCTCCTGGTCGCCGTCGGGGGCCCACGGGTCGGCCAGCAGCGCCGGGTCGCGCCACAGCGTCTCGCCGTCGGTGCGCCACTGCAGCGCGATGTTCCAGCGCGGGAGCGGCTCGCCGGGGTACCACTTGCCCTGGCCGCGGTGGACGACGCCGCCCTGCGCGTAGGTCGCCTGCAGCCGCTGCGCGACCACGGTGGCCAGCGCGCGCTTCTCGGGGCCGTCGGCGTCGCTGTTCCACTGCGGCGTGGTCGCGTCGTCGCGCGACACGAAGGTCGGCTCGCCGCCCATCGTGAGCCGGACGTCGCCGGCGTCGAGGCGCTCGTCCACCGCCGCGCCGAGCGCGTCGATCCGGGCCCACTGCTCGTCGCTGTAGGGCCTGGTGACGCGCGGGTCCTCGTGCACCCGGCGTACCTCGTTGTGGAAGGAGAAGGCCACCTCGACCGGGTCGGTCGCGCCCTGGATCGGCGCGGCGCTGCTCGGGTGGGGCGTGGCGCTGAGCGGGATGTGACCCTCGCCGGCGAACAGGCTGGACGTGGGGTCCATGCCGACCCAGCCGGCGCCGGGCAGGTAGACCTCGGCCCACGCGTGCAGGTCGGTGAAGTCCTGCGCGGGGCCCGACGGTCCGTCGAGGCCGACCATCGCGTCGGGGTCGGTGGCGAGCTGCACGAGGTAGCCCGAGACGAAGCGGGCGGCGAGGCCGTGCTGGCGCAGCAGCGCGACCAGCAGCCAGGCGCTGTCGCGGCACGAGCCGACCCTGCGGGCCAGCGTCTCGTCGGGGGTCTGGACGCCGGCCTCCATCCGCACCGAGTAGGCGACCTCGCGGTGCACCGCGGCGTTGAGCCCGGCCAGGAACGTGATGATCGGCGTCTTCTCGCCGGGCGCGGCCTGCGGCAGGTCGCGCCGGAACGCGTCGGCGGCCTCGGCGTCCTCGACGGAGCGCAGGTAGGGGAACAGGTCGGCGTGCAGGCTGCTCTCGTAGGCGAACGGGTAGTGCTCGGCGTACTCCTCGACGAAGAAGTCGAACGGGTTGACGACCATCAGGTCGGCCACCAGGCCCACGGTGATGTCGAGGGTCGAGACCTTCTCGGGGAAGACCAGGCGTGCCAGCCAGTTGCCGAACGGGTCCTGCTGCCAGTTGAGGAAGTGGGTGTCGGGCTCGACCTTGAGCGAGTAGGCCTCGATCGGGGTGCGCGTGTGCGGCGCCGGCCGCAGCCGCACCACGTGGGGCCCGACGTTGACGGGGTGCGCGAAGGCGTACGTGGTGCGGTGCTCCAGCGCGACCTTGATCGACATGGGTCACACCCTGCCCGCTGCGCGTGTCGGGGCGGTAACGCGGGGCGGCGCCAGCCCGCTGTAACTCACCGTTACGTGCTCTCCCCCGCCGGTCTACAGGTGGGGAAGTGAGCGTAACGGTGAGTTACAGCTCCGCAAGCCGACCACCAACAACCCTTTGCAAACACTCCTTTGCGGTCGTACGCTGCCGTCATGGACCGCGACACCGTCACCCCGACCCCCCACCAGCTGCGCGCCCTGGCCCACCCGGTCCGGCTGCGGATGCTCGGGATGCTGCGCATGGACGGGCCGGCGACCGCGACCTCGCTCGCGGCCCGCCTCGGGCTCAACACCGGCGCGACGTCCTACCACCTGCGCCAGCTGGCGCAGCACGGCTTCGTGGTCGACGACGCCGAGCGCGGCAACGGCCGCGAGCGGTGGTGGAAGGCGGCGCACACCTCGACGCGCACCGACACCGGCGTCACCTCGACGCCCGACGACCCGGCCGCCGGCGAGACCGTCGACGCCTACCTGCAGTCGGTGGTGACCGTCTACACCGAGTGGCTCCAGCGCGCCGTCGAGGAGCGGCCGCTGCTGCCGCAGGCGTGGCGCGACGCCGGCACCTTCAGCGACTGGCACAAGCGGCTCACCCCGGCCTCGGCCGAGCGGCTGCTGGAGCGTATCGACGCCCTGCTCACCGACCTGGAGGACGACGACGACCCCGAGGCGCTGGCCTACATGGTCAACCTCAACGCGTTCGTGCGCCCGGGCCAGGTCGGGGGTGACGACGAGTGAGGCGCCCGCTCTACGGCTGGCTCGCCGCCGAGGGCATCTCGGTCACCGGCACCCGGGTCTCGATGATCGCGATCCCGCTCTTCGTGCTCGAGCAGACCGGCAGCGCCACGCAGACAGGCCTGGTCGCGTTCGCCGAGATGCTGCCGCTGGTCGTCTCCAAGGTGCTCGGCGGGCCGGTGATCGACCGGCTCGGCGCCCGCCGGGTCGCCATCACCTGCGACGTGGCCTCGCTGTTCGTGGTGGCCACCATCCCCCTGCTGTACGACGCGGGGATGCTGTCGTTCCCGGCCTTCCTGGCCCTGGTCGCCGCCGCCGGCGCGCTGCGCGGCCCCGGCGACGGCGCCAAGAACGCCATGGTGCCGGCCCTGGTCGCGTCGGCCGGGGTACCGATGGAGCGCGCCACCGGGCTGAGCAGCACCGTCGAGCGCACCGCCTCGATGCTGGGCGCCGGGCTGGCCGGCGTGCTCGTCGCGACGCTCGGCGCCCAGGACGCGCTGCTGGTCGACGCCGCGAGCTTCGGCGTCTCGGCGCTGGTGCTCGCCTGGGCCACCGTGGGCGTCGGGTCGCCGCCCCCGGTCGAGACCGCGACCACCACTGCACCCGACCCCGCGCCGTACGCCGAGCAGCTGCGCGAGGGCTGGCGCTTCCTGCGCGGCGACCGGCTGCTGCTCGGGATCTCGGTCATGGTCGCGGTGACCAACCTGCTCGACGCGGCCTGGGTCACCGTGCTCATGCCCGTGTGGGCCGTCGAGTCCGGCGACGGCGCCGCAGCGCTCGGACTGCTGCTCGCGGTGATGAGCGGCGCCTCCGCGCTCGGCGCGGCCTGCGCTGCCGTGTGGGCCGCCCGGCTGCCGCGCTTCAAGGTCTACCTCGTCGCGTTCCTGCTCGCCGGCCTGCCGAGGTTCGCCGTCTTCGTGGTGGACACACCGCTCGCGGCGGTCGTCGCGTGCTTCGTGGTCGCCGGGTTCGCGTCCGGCTTCATCAACCCGGTGCTCGGTGCGGTGCTCTTCGAGCGCATCCCCGCCCCGCTCGTCGGCCGCGTGACGTCCTTGAGCAGCGCCATGTGCTTCGCCCTGATGCCGCTGGGCGGCCTGCTGGGCGGCGTGCTCGTCGACGGCGGCGGCCTCGCGCTCGCGATGGCGGCCACCGGGACGGCCTACCTCGTCACCACCATGCTGCCGGCCGTCGACCCCCGGTGGCGCGAGATGGACCGCCGCCCGGCCGACATCGCCGCGACCGTCACCTAGGAGATCAGGCGCGCACCGACCCGAACGCCCGCGCCACCTCGAGCAGCCGGTCGTTGCCCTCGGTCTCGCCGATGGACACACGAGCACCCTCCCCCGCGAACGGGCGTACGACGATCCCGGCCGCGTCGGCGGCGGCCGCGAAGTCGGCCGTGCGCTCGCCGAGGGCGAACCACACGAAGTTGCCCTGTGGCTCGGGGACCGTCCAGCCCATCTCGAGAAGGGCGGCATGGACCCGCGCCCGCTCGACCGCGAGGGCCTCGACGCGCGCGAGCAGCTCGGGCTCAGCCTCGAGCGAGGCGATCGCCGCGGCCTGCGCGACGGCCGAGACGCCGAAGGGCAGCGACACCGCGCGCAGCGCGGCCGCGACCGGGCCCTGCGCCACGGCGTACCCGACGCGGAAGCCGGCCAGCCCGTAGGCCTTGGAGAAGGTGCGGAAGAGCACGACGTTGGGGTGGGCGCGGTAGGTCGCGAGACCGTCGACGGCGTCGTCCATCCGGACGAACTCGAGGTAGGCCTCGTCGACCACGGCGACCACGTGCGACGGCACCCGGGCCAGGAACGCGTCGAGCTCGGACTGGGTGACGGCCGGGCCGGTGGGGTTGTTGGGCGTGCAGACCATCACGATCCGGGTGCGGTCGGTGATCGCGGCCAGCATCGCGTCGAGGTCGTGGCGCCCCTCGGCGGTCACCGGCACCTGCACCGACGTGGCACCGGCCGTGGTGACCGCGATCGGGTAGGCCTCGAAGGAGCGCCAGGCGTAGACGACCTCGTCGCCCGGCTCGCAGAACGCCCCGACCAGCTGGTAGATCAGCGCGACGCTGCCGGTCGCCACGGCCAGGTCGGTGGTCGGCACGCCGAGGCGCGTGGCCAGGGCCTCGTAGAGCGCGGTGCTGCCCATGTCGGGGTAGCGGTTCATCGTCGCGACCGCCTGCGTCGCCGCCTCGACCACCCCGGGCAGCGGCGGGTAGGGGTTCTCGTTGCTCGACAGCTTGTACGCCGTCTGGCCCGGTCGCACCGTCGGCGGCTTGCCGGGCACGTAGGTCGGGATCTGCAGGACGTTGGGGCGCGGCTGAGGGTGGGCCATGCTGCTCAGGTTAGTGGTGGGGCCTGGTCGTCCGCCTCACCGTGACTGCGAACTCACGCTCGGGCGGACGACCCTGGTGTTCTCGCGCTCAGCGGCCCACACCGCCTCGCCACGGCCGCAGCACCACGGCCAGCACCAGCCCGACCGCCACGCCGAGACCTGCGCCGGTCGCGTTGTCGACGATGTCGGTGACGTCGCAGGCACGGTCGATGCGGGCCAGCTCGAGCTGGGTCCACTCGATGCCCACCGAGTAGGCCGCCAGCAGGACGAGGCCCAGCGGCACCGTGACCAGGGCCGACCGCCGCCAGCGCGCGGCGGCCACGACCAGCAGCGCCCCGGACGGCACGAACACGGCGACGTTGAGCAGGCGCTGACCGCCGGAGAAGATCCAGAACCCGTCGGGGGCCGGGCCGCCGATGTCCCACGAGCAGGAGTCGAGCCGGCTGTCGGCGTAGACGACCCCGGGCGCACCGTCGGCGGGGATCAGGGTGACCAGCCCGATGACGACGACCGACCAGAGCAGGCCGCCGGTCGCCAGCGCCGCGACGGTGCCGAGACGGCGGCGCAGGGCCAGGGCCAGTGCGCCGCAGACCACGCCCGAGAGCGCGACGCCCACGAGCATGACGCCCACACCACCGACCGGGAACACTGGCCCGAGGCTACCGAGAACGCCCGTCAGCCGGGCATCCGGTCGGCGGCGAGCCCCGCCACGAGATGGCCCAGCATCGGGTGGAGCAGGGCGTCCTCGGGGTCGTCGACGACCCGGTGGAAGCCCGCCTGCTCGAGCATGATGTAGCCGTGGAGCGCGGTCCACAGCTGGCCCGCCACGGCCGCCGGGTCGTCGCGGCGCAGCGTGCCGGCCGCCATCGCCCGCTCGACCACCGCGACGAGCTGGCCGAACGCCTCGAGCCCGACCCCCTTGTCCTCGTCGCTGAGCCGGTAGCCGCCCAGGGAGGCGGAGCCGAACATCACGGCGTACAGCCGGGGGTGGGCCAGGGCGTGCTGCCGGTACGCCGCCGCGACCGTGGTCAGGTCGTGCAGGGTGTCGTCGGTCCGCGGGACGGCACCGACCCGGGCGCACAGCTGTGCGAACCCGTCGGCCACGACCTCGCGCACCAGCGCCGGCATCGACCCGAAGTGGGTGTAGACCGCCATCGTCGAGGTGCCGACCTCGCGGGTCAGGCGACGCGTGGTCAGCGCGGACGGCCCCTCCTCGGCCAGCACCTCGGCCGCGACGTCGAGCAGCCGACGCCGCACGTCGGGCACGGGGTCGGGCGCGGGGTCGGAGCAGGACACCCTTGCCATGCTGTCATAACGTCGTTATCGTCACTCGATAACACTGTTATAGGGAGATGTCGCGTGAACCGCTACCTGCAGGACGGGTTCGCCCCCGTCGCCGACGAGCTCACCGCGTTCGACCTCGAGGTCACCGGCACGATCCCCGACCACCTCGACGGCCGCTACCTGCGCATCGGCCCCAACCCGGTCGACGACCCCGGCGACGACCACCACTGGTTCCTGGGCGAGGGCATGGTCCACGGCGTCCGGCTCGAGGACGGCGCCGCCCGGTGGTACCGCAACCGCTGGGTCCGACCCGCCGAGGGCGACTTCGCCCCGAACACCCACGTCGTCGGCCACGCCGGCCGCACGCTCGCGCTGGTCGAGGGCGGGTCCCCGCCCTACGAGCTGGGCGAGGAGCTCGACACGCTCGGGCGCGCCTGCTTCGCCGGCGACCTGCGCGCCGGCTACACCGCCCACCCCCACGAGGACCCCGCGACCGGCGAGCTGCACGCGGTGTCCTACTCGTGGACCCGCGGCAACCGGGTCGACTACTCCGTCCTGGGCACCGACGGCCGGCTGCGCCGTCAGGTCGAGGTCGAGGTGCACGGCAGCCCGATGATGCACGACTGCGCGATCACCGAGCACTGGGTCGTGCTCTACGACCTCCCCGTGACCTTCGACATCGACATGGTCGCCGGCCGCACCCCGCGCCCGATGCGGCTGCCGACGCGGTTCGCCCTCAACCGGATCGTGGGCCGCAACCCCGTGCCCGACCGGGTCATCGACGCCGTGACGCGCGGGCGCCGCGCCCCCAGCCAGCTGCCCTACTCGTGGGACGCCGACTACCCCGCGCGCATCGGCCTGCTGCCGCGCGAGGGGGCCGCCGACGGCAGCGACGTGCGCTGGTTCGACATCGACCCCTGCTACGTCTTCCACACCCTCAACGCCTTCGAGGTGCCCGAGACCGGCGAGGTCGTCATCGACGTCGTGCGCCACGACCGCATGTTCGCCACGGTCTTCACCGGCCCCGACGAGGGCCCGACCTCGCTGGTGCGCTTCACCCTCGACCTCGCCTCGGGCAAGGCCCACGAGCACCGTCACGACGAGCACTCGCAGGAGTTCCCGCGCATCGACGAGCGGCTCACCGGCCGACGGCACCGGTTCGGCTACGCGGTCGAGATCACCGACGGCGCGCCGGGCGACGCCGTCCTGCGCCACGACACCGTGGCCGGCACCACCGACGTACGCCGCCTCGGCGCCGGGCTCGAGGTCGGCGAGCTGGTCTTCGTCCCGAACGGCCGCGACGCCGCCGAGGACGACGGCGTCCTGATGGGCTACGTCACCGACCGGCCCACCGGCCGCAGCGCGCTGCGGCTGCTCGACGCGGCCACGCTCGAGGACGTCGCGACCGTGCACCTGCCCGGCCGGGTGCCGGCGGGGTTCCACGGCAGCTGGCTGCCGGACGACTGACCGGCGCGTCCACTACTCCGGCGGCAGCACCACGGCACCGCCGGCGACGGCGGGCAGGTCGCGGCCGATGGTGACGTCGACGGGGTTGGTCAGGCACCGGATCGAGCCGCCACCCTTGTGGAACTCGGAGACGTCGACGACGACGACCTCGAAGCCCCACTCCTCGAGCTGCGCGCGCACCCGGTCGGGGCAGGCCGGCATGACGACGGTGTGGCCGACGACCACCGAGTTGGCGCAGAACGTGGTCAGCGCCTCCTCCTCGGTGAGCACCAGCGGCTCGGGCACCAGCGCGAGCAGCGCCTGCGCCGAGGCCTCGTCGAGCGCGCTCGGGCAGACCATGGCGCGGCGGTCGTCGAGCGGGCAGAAGGCCAGGTCGAGGTGGTACATGCCGGGGTGGGCGATGCGCATGCCGCGCACCCGCACGCCGAGGTCGCTGGCCAGGTGCTTGAGGGCGAGCTCCTCGGTGCGGGGGCCGTAGCCGACGACCAGCGCGTCGCCCCAGGCGAACGCGTCGCCGGCCTCGAGGTGGGCACCCACGCCGTCGCGCCCGACGTACGACGTCGTGAAGCCGCGCTCGGCGAACCAGGGCTGCGCGGAGCGCGACTCCATGCGGCGCTCGGGGTAGCGCATGTGCGACATGACCACGTGCCGGTCGCCGGTGTCGCGCACGACCCCGAGACCGAGGTTCATCGCGTAGACCATGTCGGGGGCGTCGGAGCGCTGGGCGAGCACGTCGACAGTCGCGCCGAGGCCGCGCAGCGTGGCGACCATCTCGTGCCACTGCCGCCAGGCGGTCGGCCCGTCGGGCTGCACCGCGGGGTCCATGTACGGGTTGATGACGTAGTCGACGCGGAAGTGCGTCGGCTCGACGGCGATGTAGTGGCGACCCCAGCCCAGCTCGGACAACGCAACCTCCCACAAGACGATGATTGTCAGACAATCTGACATCCCCATCGTGACCGATCCGGCGCCACAGATCAAGGCGGGGCGTCCGTGCCCCCCACGACCGGCCGGGTCGGCATGATGGGGCCCATGACGTCGACCGGGTCGCCCCTCGCCGAGACCGGCGGACCGTTCGCGACCCTGCACGTCGAGCACACCTCGACCGTCGAGCGCGCGGCCGAGGAGCTGCGCCGCGCGATCTTCGAGGGCGAGATCGAGAGCGGTACGGCGCTGCGCGAGGTCGCGCTCGCCGACTCCCTCGGGGTCTCGCGCCCGACGATCCGCGAGGCGCTGGGGGTGCTGGTCGCCGAGGGCCTGGCGACCCGCGAGCCGCACCGCGGGGTCCACGTCGCCACCCCCGAGGCCGAGTCGGTGCGCGACGTCTGCGCCGCCCGCTGGGTCCTCGAGGGCGCCGGGGTGAGTCGGTGGCGCGAGGCCACCGACGCCCAGCGCGACCACGTCCGCACCTCCCTGCGCACCTACACCGACGCCGTGCGCGCCGAGGGCACCTACCAGGAGCTCAACGCCCTCCACCTCGCCTTCCACGTCTCCCTCGTCGGCCTGGCCGGCAGTCCGCGCCTGGTCGCCATGGCCGAGAACCTCGTCGTCGAGCTCAAGCTCGCCCTGGCCCAGGTCGAGCGGATCGCCCGCAACGCCCACGACGAGGCCGACACCCACGTCGCGCTCGTCCAGCTGCTCGAGGACGACGACGTCGACGCGGCCATGACGTTCCTGCAGGGCCACCTCGCCGACGCCGAGACCGAGATCATCAGCGCGTTGGGGTTGTAGTCACACGTGCACCAGGAATCACCGGCCGGCCGGTGAACGCCTGACCGGGACGACGAAATCTCATCGGCCCGGTCGGGGTTTCACCGGCCGGCCGGTGAATCCCGGGACAGGTGAGACGAACCCAAGCCCCCACGACCGACGTACGCCGCCTGCCAGACTGCGCGCATGCGCATCTTCCTGCGGCTCCTCACGACCGCGCTCGGCCTGGCCACGGCGGCCTGGCTGCTCGACGGCGTCGCGTTCCCGGGCGGCCCGACGCAGGGGTGGGCCGCGGTGCGCCACGACCTGGTCCCGCTGCTGCTGGTCTCGGCGATCCTGGGCCTGGTCTCGGCGGTGGTCAAGCCCGTGCTCACGCTGTTGTCGATCCCGCTGATCATCGTGACGCTGGGCCTGTTCCTGCTGGCGATCAACGCGCTGATGCTGATGCTCACGGGGGCGCTGGCCGACGCGCTCGACATCGAGTTCCGCGTCGACGGCTTCTGGACCGCGGTCGGCGCCTCGATCATCATCACCGTCGTCACCTGGGTCGTCGACGGCTTCGTGGGCTCGGACAAGGACTGATGGTCCCCGCTCCCCGGGAGCCCGGGCGCTACCGGGTGGCGATGGTCTGCCTGGGCAACATCTGCCGCTCGCCGATGGCCGACGTCGTGCTGCGCGCCAAGCTCGCCCAGGCCGGTCTCGACGACCGGGTCGAGGTGCAGAGCTGCGGCACCGGCGGCTGGCACGTCGGCGAGCCGATGGACCGGCGCGCGGCCGCGACGCTGCGCGAGGCCGGCTACGACGGCAGCGCCCACCGCGCGCAGCAGTTCACCGCGGCCTGGCTCGACCACCACGACCTCGTGCTGGCCATGGACACCGACAACCTCGCCGCGGTCGGCGGCCGCTCCGACCGGGTGATGCTGCTGCGCGACCTCGACCCGGACGGTCCCGGCGAGGTGCCGGACCCGTACTACGGTGGGGAGAGCGGATTCACGGAGGTGCTGGCGATGGTCGAACGCTGCTGCGACGCCCTGGTCCACGACGTCGCCCCGCTGGTGCGATGACCCGGCAGCCGGCGATCGCCCGCCGTGCCGAGCAGCTGCTCGGCACCGCCGTGGTGGCGACCGCACCGGTCGCCGGCGGTGACGTGTCGATCGCGACCAAGCTGCGCCTGGGCAACGGCACCACCGCGCTGATGAAGACGATGACCCGGACCCCGCCCGGCTTCTTCGAGCAGGAGGCCTGGGGCCTGCGCTGGCTCGCCGAGGCCACCGCCGACGGCGGCGTCCCCGTGCCCGAGGTGCTCGCCGTCGAGCCCGACTGCCTGGTCCTGGGCTGGGTCGAGACCGGTCGCCCCACCGGCGACGAGGCGGCCGCGCTGGGCCGCAGCCTCGCGATCACCCACGCCACCGGCGCCCCGTCGTACGGCGCCCGACGCGACGGCTTCATCGGCCGGCTCCCGCTGCCGCAGCGCCCCACCGACACGTGGGCCGAGTTCCTCGCCGAGCGGCGGCTGCGTCCGTTCGTGCGGCTGGCCCACGACCGTGGCGCGATCGAGCCCGAGGACGCCGCGGCGGTCGAGGCCGTCGCCGCGCGGCTCGGCGAGCTGGTCCCCGAGGAGCCCCCCGCCCGTCTGCACGGCGACCTGTGGAACGGCAACGTGCTGTGGGGCGCCGACGGCCGCGCCGCCGTCATCGACCCCGCCGCCCACGGCGGGCACCGCGAGGTCGACCTGGCGATGCTGTCGCTCTTCGGCCTGCCCCACCTGCAGCGCCTGCTCGACGCCTACGCCGAGGTCGCCCCGCTCGCCGACGGCTGGGAGGACCGGGTCGGGCTCTTCCAGATCTTCCCCCTGCTCGTGCACGCCTGCCTGTTCGGCGGCGGCTACGGCGCCCGCGCGGCCGCTGTTGCGCGGCGCTACCGCTGAGCGACCGGCCGGGCCACTTCTCAGACACGCCTCAGGGCCCCGTGGCAAGGTGGACGCGTGTCCGCTCCTGCCAAGCCGCGCCTGCTCGTCGTCGACGACGACAAGGCCGTGCGTGAGTCGCTGCGCCGCTCGCTGGAGTTCAACGGCTACGAGGTCCACCTGGCCGGCGACGGCGCCGAGGCGCTCGCCGGGATCGCCGCGATGGCGCCCGACGTGGTGGTGATGGACGTGATGATGCCGCGTCTCGACGGGCTCGAGACGACCCGTGCCCTGCGCACCGCGGGCAACGACGTGCCGATCATCGTGCTCACCGCACGCGACGCCGTCGGCGACCGGGTCGAGGGCCTCGACGCGGGCGCCGACGACTACCTCACCAAGCCCTTCGCGCTGCCCGAGCTGCTGGCCCGGCTGCGGGCGCTGCTGCGGCGCGCGGTGCCCACCGAGGACGACGCCGAGGAGGTGCTGTCCTTCTCCGACCTGACGATGAACGTCACGACCCGCGAGGTCCGGCGCGGGCCGCGCACCATCGACCTGACCCGGACCGAGTTCACCCTGCTCGAGCTGTTCCTGCGGCGCCCGCGCCGCGTGCTCGACCGGTCGTTCATCCTCGAGGAGGTCTGGGGCTACGACTTCCCGACCACCGCCAACTCCCTCGAGGTCTACGTCGGCTACCTGCGCCGCAAGACCGAGGCCGAGGCCGAGCCGCGCCTGCTCCACACCGTGCGTGGCGTGGGCTACGTGCTCAAGGAGTCATGACCACCCCGCCCGCCACCCGGGCTGACGACGTCGGCACCGTCGGCGAGGCCGGGGACACCGGCACCGGCACCGGCACCGGCACCGGCACCGTGGGCGCTCCGGGCGTCATCGGCGACCGCACCGGCGCCACCTACCCGAACGACCCCGGCGAGCGCCGCTGGCACTACCGCCGCTCGCTGGCCAGCCGGGTGACCCTGCTGACGACGATGGCGGTCGGCCTGACGGTGGCGGCGATGGCGACGGGGCTCTACACCTTCGCCCGGATGCAGCTGCAGGAGCAGCAGGACGCCTCGCTGCTCGAGCGCGCACGCACGGCCGAGGTCGGCGGACTGCTCAACAACTACAACAACATCCGCCCCGAGATCTCGGGGGCGGCCGACGCGAAGTTCGCCCGGATCCTGTTCCGTCCCCCGGGCTACCTGATCATCGGCGAGACCGACCTGCCCGTCGGCGACGCCGAGATCGCGGTGGCCCGCCACCAGAGCCGGCAGAGCGTGCGCACGGTGACCTACCAGGGCGAGCACTTCCGCATGGTCACGGTCGCTGCCGACGAGGACGGCCAGGCCCTGATCATCGCCCAGTCGCTGCAGGACCAGGAGGAGTTCCTGGCCAAGCTGGGCTGGCTCACCCTGGTCGTCGGGCTCCTCGGGATGCTCGCGGCCGGTGTCGCCGGCTGGGGCGTGGCCCGCAACGGCCTGCGTCCCGTACGCCGCCTCACGGCGTCGGTCGAGACGATCGCCCGCACCGAGCGCCTCGACCCGCTCCCGGTCGAGGGCGCCGACGAGGTCGCCCGGCTCGCGACGGCGTTCAACGAGATGCTGGGCGCGCTGTCGGCCTCGCGCGACCGCCAGCGCCAGCTGGTCACCGACGCCGGTCACGAGCTGCGCACCCCGCTGACCTCGCTGCGCACCAACGTCGACCTGCTGGTGCAGTCCGACCACGACCAGGTGGCGATCGACCCGACCGCCCGAGCCGAGCTCCTCGACGACATCCGTGCCCAGACCGACGAGCTGACGACCCTGATCGGCGACCTCACCGAGCTGGCCCGCGACGAGCCGCTGGCACCGGTGGTCGGCGAGGTCGACCTGAGCGAGATCGTCGACGCCTCGGTCGCCCGGGTGCGGCGCCGCGCGGTCGACAAGACCTTCGACGTCGACGCCCAGGCGTGGGAGGTGTTCGGCGAGGCCGCGGCCCTCGAGCGTGCGGTCACCAACCTGCTCGACAACGCCGCCAAGTGGGGCCCGCCGGGCAGTACCGTCACCATCCGGCTGACCGCCGAGGACGACGTCGGCCGGCTCGTCGTCGACGACCAGGGCCCGGGCATCGCCGAGGCCGACCGCGACAACGTCTTCGACCGGTTCTGGCGCGCCGAGGAGTCACGCACCATGCCGGGCTCCGGGCTCGGGCTGTCGATCGTGCGCCAGGTGGTCGAGCGCCACTCCGGCCGGGTCAGCGCCGAGCAGGCGCCCGGGGGCGGGGCCCGACTCGTGGTCGAGCTGCCGGGACGGCCCGGGAGGCTCGGTGCGTAGGAATCTCCTCGTCGCAGGCCTCCTCACGAGCCTGCTGGCGACCGGGCTGTCGGCGTGCACCCGTGACGACCCGGCTGCCGCCCCCGCACCCGACGCCGGCCGCGACGTCGCGAGCGCACCGCCGGCCTGGAACCCCTGCAGCGGTCTCGACGTCGACCCGGTCTCCAGGCTCTTCGCCGCGACCTACTCGGTGCGCCTCGGGACCCCCGACGCACCGACCTGCACGTTCGCCCCGCTCACCGACGGCGACCCCCTGGTCGACGTCAACTACCAGACCTACCCCGGGTCGCTCGCCGAGCTGCTGCGCACCTTCGGTGCCCAGGAGCAGCCGGGCCGGACTCGCGTCATCGCCCCGCGCGTGCCCGGCGCCGACGACGCGCGCCTCATCGTCGACGCCAGCGCCGACACGCTCGCCGTCACCGGTTTTGTCCGCAACGGGCTGCTCGTGCAGATCCTCAACCTCCTCGACCCCCGGCCCTACGACCGCGCGCAGCTGCTCCGCGCCGCGGAGCGGCTCATGGCCGACCTGGCCGCCAACGCCGACAGCTCGGGCCTCACCCGCTGACCGGCGGCCGACCGACCGGCGTGAGGGCCCGCAGGACGCGCTCGGCCTTGACCTGCGTCTCGGCCCACTCCTCGGTGACGTCGGAGAGCACGGTGATGCCGCCGCCGGTGCCGACGCGGTAGGCCCCGCTGCCGTCGGTCATCAGGCTGCGGATCACCACCCCGAGGTCGGCACGCCCGTCGGTGGAGACCCAGCCGAACGCCCCGGAGTACGGACCGCGAGCAGTGCTCTCGACCTCGTCGATCACCTGCATCGTGCGCAGCTTGGGGGCCCCGGTCATCGACCCGGCCGGGAAGAGCGCGCGCAGCGCCCCCACCGTCGTGACGTCGTCGCGCAGCCGCCCGCGGACCGTCGAGACGAGCTGGTGGACGCTGGCGTAGGACTCGACGGCCATCAGCTCGGGCACCTCGACGCTGCCGACCTCGCAGACCTGGGCGAGGTCGTTGCGCAGCAGGTCGACGATCATCAGGTTCTCGGCGCGGAATTTGGGGTCCTGCGCGAGCCGGCGCCCCAGCTCGTCGTCCTCCTCGGGCGTGCTGCCGCGCGGGGTCGTGCCCTTGATCGGCTTGGTCTCGAGGGTCCGGTCGGCGGTGACCAGGGCGTAGCGCTCGGGGCTCGAGCTCAGCAGCCACGCCCGCGCGCCGGCCACGTCGTGCTGCAGGAACCCGGCGTACGGCGCTGGGTTGAGCTCGCGCAGCCGCAGGTAGGTCGCCGCGGGGTCGGCGTCCGGTCCGGCCTGGCGCGCCAGGCGGTAGGTCAGGTTGACCTCGTAGGTGTTGCCGGCGTGCAGGTGCTCCTGGACCCGGGCGAAGGCGGCGGCGTAGTCGGTCGGCACCGGGGTCGGGCGTCCGGCCGGCCGGGTCGTCCGCACCTCGACCGCCGCGGGGACGTGGTCGACCTGGCGCACGTGCGAGGGCCGCATCCACACCGCGTCGGGCAGCCAGCCGTCGGTGGCGGCGGGCAGGTCGGGACGCGAGGCGTAGCCCAGGTAGCCGAACCACTGACCACGGCCGCCGGCCGTCGCCAGCTCGGCCTCCAGCACGGTGAAGACGTCGTCGCCGACCACCGTGCCGCGGCCGTCGACCCAGCGGGTGACCTCGCGCGTCGCGGCGCTGTAGGTCAGCGACACGTCACCGGGGTCGAGCCAGCCGACGACCGACCGTCGCCCCGACCAGGCGCGCGCGCCGCCGCCGTCGAGCCAGAAGCAGCGGGGGTGGCGCGCCGCGACCGAGGCAAAGAAGTCCTCAACCCCGGTCATCTCGTGCTCATCGTGTGGCTCACCGCACACCCGCCAGGAAGTTGGCCACCAGGGCGGCACCGTGGCGCGACAGGATCGACTCGGGATGGAACTGCACGCCCTCCTGCGGCAGCGTGCGGTGGCGCACCCCCATCACGACACCGTCGTCGGCGCGGGCCGTCACCTCGAGCGCGTCGGGCACCGCCACGGCCGCGAGCGAGTGGTAGCGCACTGCGTCGAAACCGTCGGGGACCCCCGCGAAGACACCATGGCCGTCGTGGGTCACCCGCGCCACCGTCCCGTGCGCCGGGGCGACCCGCCCGACCACGCCGCCGTACGCCGTCACGAGGCCCTGCATGCCCAGGCAGACCCCCAGCACCGGCCGGGCCGCGGCGAGCAGCACGTCGCGTCCGACCGCGAAGTCGTGGGGGTCGTCGGGCGAGCCGGGCCCCGGCGAGAGCACGACGTGCGAGTGGCGCAGGACGTCGTCGGGCTCGACCTCGTCGTGCTGCACGACCGTCGGCAGCACGCCGGTCACCGACGCGACGAGGTGCACCAGGTTCCAGGTGTAGGAGTCGTGGTGGTCGACCACGACGACGTCGGGGACCGCCGGCACGCCGCCACGCTATCGCCGCCGGCGCCCGCGCCCCCTCCCCCGTCAGGGGCCTGGACGCTCCGCGGCCGCCCGGTAGCGCTCCATCAGGTCGCGCACCTGCAGGGCCGGGGTCGAGGACGTCACGGTCAGGTGGCCACGCAGGCGCAGCGTGCGCTCGAGCACGCCGCGCATCGACCCGCTCGTCGCCATGACCAGCGCGACGGGGTCGTGCACGTGGACCTGCACGTGGTCGGTGCCGGCGCCGCGGCCGACCTCGAGCCGCTCGACCTGTGCCCACGCCACCCGGTAGGACGCGCGAGCCGGGTGCTCGACCCCGAAGCCGGTGCGGTCGAGCACCACCCGGCGGCGCGGGTCGATCGCCTGGACCAGGAACATCCAGGCGACGTAGACGCTCAGGACCACACCGGCGACCCGACCCACCACGAACTGGTCGCTCAGCCAGGCGTTGAGCAGGCCGACGACGAGCACCACGAGGCCGACGACGACCAGCGTGCGGCGCCACGCCGGCAGGACCAGGGTGCGCTCGGGCAGGGCCTCGGGCAGGCGCTCGGGCAGGGGCTCAGTCATCGCCCAGCAGGAGGTCGCCGACCAGCTCGTGGAGCAGCTCGTAGCCGCGCTCGGTCAGGATCGACTCGGCGTGGAACTGGATGCCTCGGTAGTGCGGGCCCCGGACGTGGTGGATGTCGCCGGTGGCGGCGTCGACGTCGACGCTCACGCCCTCGGGCAGCCCGCCGGGCAGGGTCCCGTCGGCCCCGACCCGGCCGACGAAGGTGTTGTAGAAGCCCACGCGCTCGGTGCGCCCGTCGTAGGCGACCGCCGACTGGGTGCCCTGGAAGACGATGTCCTTGTAGGCCAGGGGGATCCCGAGCTGCCCGCAGAGCGTCTGGTGGCCCAGGCAGACCGCGAGGAAGGTCTGGCCCGACGCGAGCAGGTCGTCGACCGCGGCGCGCACGCGCCCGATCTTGGCGTCGTCACCGTCGCGCGGGTCGCCCGGCCCGGGCCCGACGATGACCAGGTCGTGGCCGTCGAAGGCGCCGGTGCGGTAGTCCTCGTGGCGCACGACGGTCGAGGTCAGGCCGAGCACGCCGAGCACGTGGCGCAGCATGTTGACGAAGTCGTCCTCGTTGTCGAGGATCAGCACGCTGCGACCGGCCAGGCGCGGGTCGGGCGGCGAGCCCATCTGGTCGCGCAGCCAGAACGAGCTGAGCCGGGCGTTGCGCGCGTTGAGCGCGAGCAGCACGTCCTCGTCGTTGACGAGCTCGGCGAGGTCGACGTCGGGCACCGGCGCGGGCGGCACCAGCCCGAAGGCCGACAGGATGCCCCCGGCCTTGGCGTGGGTCTCGGCCACCTCGTAGGCCGCGTCGGAGTCGCGCACCAGCGTCGCCCCGGCGGTCACGGTGAGGCGCCCGTCGGGCCTGACGTCGGCGGTGCGGATGACGATCGGGCTGTCGACGACCGGTCCGCCCTCGGCGTCACGACCCAGGATCGCGAGGGCCGCGCCGTAGTAGCCGCGGCCCTCGGCCTCGTACTTCTTGATCAGCCGGCAGGCGTTCTCGACCGGGCTGCCGGTGACCGTGGCGGCGTACATCGTGTCGCGCAGCACCTCGCGCGGGTCGCGGTCGGTGCGGCCGGCCAGGAGGTACTCGGTGTGGACCAGGCGGCTCATCGGCTTGAGGAACGGCCCGAGCACCTGCCCGCCCTCGTGGCAGATGTCGCACATCATCTTCAGCTCCTCGTCGACGACCATGAAGAGCTCGTAGATCTCCTTCTCGTCGCGCAGGAAGTCGAGCAGCTGGGCGCGGGCGTTGCCCTCGGAGGGGATCCGGAAGGTGCCGGAGATGGGGTTCATCCGGACGTCGCCGTTGTGGACGCTGACGTGGCGCTCGGGGCTGGCGCCGATGAGGAACCGGTCGCCGGTGAAGAAGACGTAGGTCCAGTAGGCGCCGCGCTCGCGCTCGAGCAGCCGGCGGAAGACCGCCAGCGCCTTGTCGGCGCCCCAGTCGGCGACGGTCGCGCGGTAGTGGCGCCCGACGACTAGGTTGGCGCCCTCGCCCTGGCCGATCTCGTCGCGGATGATCGAGCCGACGAGCCGGCCGTACTCCTCGTCGTCGGTCTCGAAGCCACCGCGGTCGGAGAACTCGACCGGCACGTCGTCGATCGCCGCGGCGACCTCGGCGACCGAGAACTCCTGCTCGGTCTCGATGTCGACCACCACCAGCGGGGTGCCGTCGTCGTGGGCCTCGAAGCCGCGCTCGGCGACCTGCCGGAACGGGATCGCGACCAGCCGGTCGGCGATGTGGCCGGCCTCGGGCGGCCCCTCCTCGAGCGGCACGTCGAGGATCGAGGCGACCTCGCTGCGCCGTCCGCCGACCAGACCGACCGTGTCGCGGTCACCGGCCCGGGTCGAGCGTCGGATGATCGCCCACGCCTCGTGCCCCTGGAGCGCGGCGATGGCGTCCCGGGCGGCGAGGGGTTCAGTCATGCGCGCAGCCTAGTTGTGGGCCAGGGACCCCCTCACACCCCCAGCGCCACGAACGAGACCGCGGTGGGGTCGCCCGGTCGCGCCCGTCGTACGGCGTGCAGCGCGGCGGCCGGGTCGGCGCCGGCGTCGAGGTGGGCGTGCAGGTCGACCATCAGCGCGGCGGTCGCCTCGTCGTTGACCTCCGCGACGCTGCAGACCAGGCCGGCGGTGCCGAGCGCGAAGAGCGCGGAGGCCAGCCCGAGCAGCTCGTCGGCACCGACCGGGGCCAGCACGCCCGACTCGCACGCCGACAGCACCACCCGGTACGGCGCCACGCGCAGCCGCTCGAGGTCGTGGACGGTCAGCGGCCCGTCGGCCATCTCGAGCGACGAGAAGAGCGGGCTGTCGGCCCGGAAGTGCCCGTGGGCGGCCACGTGCGCCAGCCCGGCGCCGTCGAGCGCGGCCAGCGCCGCCTCGGCCGTGGCGTGCGGGCCGTCGAGCAGCCGGGCGTCGGGGTGCGCGGCGGCCAGCACCGGCACCTCGGCGCCACCGGTCCCCAGACCCGGGCCGGCGAGCAGCACCAGCCGCGGCACCTCCGGCGCCGGCACGGCACGGGCACGCAGCCACTGCGCGGCCGACGGCACGACGGCGAACGGCCGGTCCGCCAGCGCCGGCAGCAGCGCCCACGGCACGCCGTGCAGCCGCCCGGTCGGCACCACGGTCACCGGGCCGTCGGGCAGGAGCCGGGCGGCGTCGCCGAGCAGCTCGTGCTGCAGCCGCTGCCCCAGGTCGCCCGGCACGAACGGGCGCCCGCGGGCGGCCCGCCGCAGCACGAACGCCGCCGACCGCGTCAGCGCCAGCGCGGCCTCGGTCGTCCCGGCGACCCGACGCCGGACCCTCCCGCCCTGGACGACCAGCACGTGCAGCACGCCGTCGACGTCGACCAGCTCGACCAGGCAGCCGCCGGGGACCTCGGCGACCTCGGCGACCAGGTGCCCCACGTCGAGGCCCGTGGCCGCACCTCCACGGCCGGCCTGGCGGTGGTGCTCGGCGCGGACGTCGCGCTCGAGCCGGGCGCGCTCGCGCTCGAGCTGCCGGACCTGCTCGTACGGCGCACCCTCGGCGCGCGCCTGGGCCAGCCGGCGCCCGGTGTCGCGCAGCGCCGCCAACGACGCCAGCACCGGCTGGTCGCCGGGCGTCACCGGGGGCTGCGCCAGCGCGGTCGACCGCCACCGCTCGCTCCAGCGCAGCAGGGTGCGCGGGTCCCCGGCGGCGTGCCGCAGGGCGAGGGTGGCGAGCTCGGCGCCGTGGCCGGTCGCGAGGGCCCGGAGCTCGGTGCTGCCGAGGGTCTCGCGGTGCTCGTCGAGCGCGTCGAGCCCGCGGGCGCACGCCCGCAGCGCGTCCCCACGCCGCTGCGCGTCGGTGTGCAGCAGGGCCGTGCCCCACCACCCGCCGGCCCGGGTGAGGGCCGTGCCCCGGGTTCGGTACCCGGCCGCCGCGGCGAGCAGCGCGGAGCGTCGTCCGCCGTCGAGGTGCTCGGCCGCCAGCACCAGCGCCAGGGGGGCCTCGTCGGCCCGCTGCTCGTCGAGGGCCCGCGCGACCGCGACCGACTCCTCCGCCCGGCGCCGGTCGTCCCCGAGCCGCCGGCGTGCCCGCTCCAGCACCAGCCGGGCCCGCAGCTCGAACCACTCGTCGCCGATCCGCCGCAGCAGCACCCGCGCCTGCGCGGCCAGCTCGGCGGCCTCTCCCGGGCGCCCCGCGTCGAGCAGGGCCGTGGCGGTCACCAGCAGCAGCGGCCCGCGGTCGCTGGGCTCCATCGGCGCGGCGAGCGCCTGCGCCCCGAGGTCGGCGGCCTCGGCCGCCAGGCCCGCGGTCAGGTAGGCGCGACAGCGCACCCAGTCCAGCGACGCCCGGGCGTGGCCGAGCTCGGCGTACCGCTCGGCGACCCGGTCGAGCTGCGCCAGGGCCCCCGGGAGGTCGCCCTGGCACAGGCGGATGTCGGCGAGGTTCTGCTCGGCCCACCAGGCGTCGACGACGACGTCGTGGCGGCGCAGGAGGTCAAGGGCGCGCTCGGTGTGCTGCTGCGCCTCGGCCAGCCGGCCGCGCCGGCGCTCGGCGAACCCCAGGTTGTGCAGGGTCCGTGCCTCCCAGACGTCGTCGCCCACGGCCCGGAACCCCGCTGCCGCCCGGGCCAGGTCGTGGGCGGCCTCGTCGTGGCGGGCGAGGTAGGCCAGCGACAGCCCGCGCCGCATCAGCACCAGCGGGTCCGTCGGGGCGTGCGCCAGCGCCTCGTCGAGGGCACGGACGCCGCGACGCGCGCGACCGGCCAGGACCAGGGTCCCGCCGAGCGTGGCCAGGGTGTCGGCCAGCCGCCCCGCCTCGCCGGCCTGCCTCGCCAGGGTCACGGCCCGCGCCATCGCGGCCAGTGCTGCGTCGAAGTCGAGGCGCTCGCGGTGCGCCAGGCCGAGGGCCTGGTGGGCCACGCTGCGCTGCGCCGGCGTGGCCGTCGGGCGGGCCAGGACCTCGTGCGCCTGCCGGTGCGCGGCGTCGGGGTCGTCGAGGGCGAGCACGAGGAGGGCGTCGATGACCATCCTCCTCGCGCGTCATTTACCCCAGGGGTCCGTCCCACTAGCGTGACGACGGACCTGAGCCCGCTGCCACCGGGTGGCCGGCGCTGTCTCGAGGAGCGTCCCATGACCCGCCCCAGCGATCCCTCCGGCTCGTCCACGTCGCTGCTCTCCGTGCTCCGGTCGCCGTGGCGCCTGGTCACCGACCGGGTGCCCTGGCCGTGGTCGCCGCAGGAGCCCCCGACCCGCACGCCCGACGAGCTCGACCGGGCGATCCAGCAGGCGCAGCTCGCGATCCTGCTCGCGGCCTTCGGCCACGGGCGCGGGGCCCGGCTGCACGAAGGCGAGCGCGACGACGACGTCTACCTCTACCGGCCCGGGCGGCTCCTGGTGCGCTCCGAGGACCTCGACCGGGTCCTGGCCTTCTTCGCCGAGCGCACGGACCGCTACGGCGGCCGAGCCCGGTCGCGCCAGGTCGTCGACGGCCTGCACCACGTCCTGCTGCCCCGTCGCGCCGAGGTCCCCGCCGTGCTCCCCGACCTGGAGGCCGAGCTCGGCGACGACGTCGCCCGTCCCGACCACGTCCTCTACGTGACCCCGGGCCAGGGCGGGGGGCGGATGTGCCCGGCCGACGAGCCGCGCCCTCCGCGACGTACCCGGCCCCTGCCCGAGGTGGCCGAGCGGGCCTCGGCCGGGAAGGGCGTCCGCGTCTCGGTCGTCGACACCGGCTGGTGGGAGCCGGCCGAGACCACCGGCCTGTCGCCCTGGCTGCACGACGTCGACGGCGACGCCGAGGTGATCGACCAGCACGCCATCCACCCGTACGCGGGGCACGGCACCTTCGTGGCCGGGGTGGTCCGCTGCCTGGCGCCGGCCGTCGGCGTCGAGGTCGAGGGCTTCTTGACCCACGGCGGGGCGGCGTACGAGTCCGCGATCGTGCGCGAGCTCGACGAGGCCGTCGTCGAGACGTTCGACCCGCACGTCATCTCGATCTCCGCAGGCACCTACACCCGTCACGACCGCGGGCTGCTGGCCTTCGACGTCTTCGCCTCGACCCGGCGGCTGCTCGACGGCGAGGGTGACCTGCTGGTCGTCGCGGCGGCCGGCAACGACAGCACCACCCGCCCGTTCTGGCCCGCGGCCTACGACTGGGCGGTCGGCGTCGGCGCCCTCGACCCCGACGGCCAGGTGTGCGACTTCTCCAACACCGGCTCCTGGGTCGACGTCTACGCGCTGGGGCGCGACCTGGTCAACGCCTACCCCGCCGGCACCTACACGTGCCAGGAGCCGCCCCACGTCGGCACCGTGCGCCACTTCAAGGGCCTGGCGCAGTGGAGCGGCACGTCGTTCGCGACCCCGGTGGTCTCCGGCGCGATCGCCGCCCACATGAGCGCGACCGGCCGCACCGCGCACGAGTCGGTCACCGACCTGCTCGCTGCGGGCCGACCGCTGGCCGACCCGCACGGCAACCCGATCACGGCCGTCGGCCCGCCCTTCGCCTGAAACGGCTACAGCACGACCCAGGGACTGGTCAGCGCCCACCCGTCGGCCCGCACGACGAAGCGCACGGGGCCCGACACCACGCCCTCGACCCGGAAGAACCCGGCCGCGTCGACCTCGACCACGACCTCGTCACCCTCACCGCCCTCGGCACCCTCCGCGCGCTGGAGCGCGACCGTCGCGGCCCCGGGGGCAGGGGTCGGTCCGACGACCTGGCCCATCACGACCTCGCCGTCGACCTCGACCTCGAGCGCCAGCGCCCCGCTGCCGAACGACAGGGTGCGCGGCTCGTCGACCCCCGGGGCACTGCCCGAGCGCACGGCGGCACCGGCGTCGAGGGCGGAGTCGTGGAGCAGCTCGGCGAGCTCGGCGTCGACGGTGCGCCAGGAGAACGCCGCCCGGGCGGCCTCGCGGCGACGGTCGGGCACGGCGCCGGCCTCGGCGACCGCCTGCGCGAGCGCCGCCATCAGCTCGTCGTCGTCGAGCTCGTCCCAGGGCGTCTGGTCAGTCATGCCGGCACCTCTCCCGGGTCGCGGAGGGACAGCAGCGCCTGCGTGCGTCGCAGCTGCTCGAGCGCACGGGCCCGGGTCGGGCCGATGCTGCCGATCGGGATTCCGAGCCGCTCGCTGATCTCGGCGTAGCCGACCGGCGGGTCTGCGAGCAGCAGGAGCAGCAGCTCGCGCCGGGCGGCGGGCAGCTCGGCGAGCGCCTCGCGCAGCGCCTGGCGGCGCTCGACCGCGACCAGGTCGTCGCCGGCCACGTCGTCGACGACGCCGTCGAGCACGCGGTCCTCCTGCGGGTCGGCCGGGCGGGTGCGGCCACGCACGGCGATGACGCGCAGGCACTCGTGGCGGGTCGTCGTACGGATCCAGCCCGGGAGGGCGGCCGGCTCACGCAGGTCGCCGAGGTGCTCGACGAGCCGCAGCCACACGGTCTGGCTGACGTCGTCGCCGTCGGCCTCCGACAGCCGGTGCTGCCGGGCGATGGCGCCCACGAGGGGCACGAACCGCTCGACGATCGCGTCCCACGCATCCTGGTCGCCTCCCTGGGCAGCTGCGACGAGGTCGGGCAAGGGGTACGACGCGTCCATCGGTCGTCCTCCTCCGCCTCAGGTCGTGCGTTGTGCTTGGCCTGCGGCGGCATCGTCTCGCACAGAGGAGTGATCGGCCACCGCCGGTGATACGTCGAAACGATTTTCGGGGCGGTTGTATCAGCCGCGCTGCCCGCTGCTCCTCCTTCCAGACAGCGCCAACCCGGCTGCTCCCCCGGAAGGAAACGACGTCATGACCTGGAACGAGACCCACCAGCGCACCCGCATCATCCGTGAGATCGAGGCGGCCGCCGCCTGCGACCCGACCGGCCGGCTGCCCTGGAAGGAGTCGTGGGCGCCGCTCTTCGGCGACCGCGACGGCCTGCTCACCGCGTTGCGGGCCCGCTGGGACCGGATGTGCCAGGCTCAGCTCGACAGCGAGGCCAGCGACGCGTCGTTCCGCGACACCCACCAGCGGCTGCGCCGCACCCACGCGGGCATGCTGCGCATCCTCGAGGCCAACGCCCCGTCGGCGCACGCCTCGGGTCAGGCCCCGGTCAGGACACCGTCGTCAGCAGCTGCGTCGCCCGCGTGAGCACGACGTAGAGGGTCGCGCGCCCCGTCGCGGACTCGTCCTCGATCTCCTGGGGCCGCACCACGACGATGGCGTCGAACTCCAGGCCCTTGGTGTCGAGACCGGTCAGCACCACGACGCGGTCCTCGCCCGAGGGCGCCACCGTCGCGTCGGCCGCCGCCGCGCGCGCCGAGGGCGCGTCGTCGGCGAGCTCGGGCCACGACGCCAGCCAGGCGTTGACCTCCGAACGGCGCGCCACCGGCACCACGACGCCGACCGTGCCGCCGACCTGGCCCGCCACCTCGACCACCGCCGCACGCGTGGCGGCCTCGAGATCGGGCACCGGGCCGATGACCTTGGGCTCGACCCCGGTCGAGCGGACGGCCGTCGGCAGGTCGGCGTCGAGACCGACCCGCTCGGCGTACGCCGCTGCGAAGGCGTAGATCTCCGACGAGTTGCGGTAGTTGGTCGACAGGTGGAACTCGTGCAGGGCCTTGCCGGCCAGCGCCTCGGCGCGGGCGGCCGCCGACTCGGCGGGCACCGGCCACGACGACTGGGCGGGGTCGCCGACGATGGTCCACGAGGCGGCGCGACCGCGACGCCCGACCATCCGCCACTGCATCGGGGTGAGGTCCTGCGCCTCGTCGATGAGCACGTGGGCGTAGCCGTCGTCCTCGATCGAGTGGGTCGGCGGCGCCCAGGCGCGACCCGACGGGGCGTACTCGCGGTCGGAGGCGGTCATCAGCTCCTGCATGTCGACCGCACCCTCGATGGCGCCCATCGGGTCGTCGCGCTCGTCGTCGGTACGGGCGGGCACGTCGCCCAGCGCGTAGCGCAGCTCGTCGAGCAGCGCGACGTCCTCGATCGAGAGGTCGGCGGTCGTGCGACCGGCCCACGACTTGACCAGCAGCCGCTGCTCCTCGGGGGTCAGGATGCCCTCGCCGACGCGGGCGAGCAGCTCGGGGTCGCCCAGCCAGCTCAGCACCTCGGGGGCCGACAGCGGCGGCCACCAGGCGACCGCGAAGTCGAGGAAGTCGTCGTTGTCGAGCAGGTCGTCGTCGAACGACTCGCGCCCGCGGTCTCGGCCACGCTCGCTGCGCACCTGGCGCCACATCGCGTCGAGCAGGGTGCGCGCGACGCGCGGGACCTGCTGGTTGCGACGCCCCTGCGACATCAGCTGGCGGCGCAGCCGGCCGAGCAGGCCGCGGTCGAGCACCAGGGTGTTGTCGTACCAGAACAGCCGGAACTCGGTGGGGCTGCCCGGCGCCTGCTGGCGCGCCGTACGACGCATCACCTCGGCCATCCGCGCCGAGCCCTTGACGTCGGCCACGGCCGGCTCGTCGTGGCGGGTCGAGCGGACGCCGTCGACGACCTCGCCGAGCGAGCGCAGCGCGACGGCGGTCTCGCCGAGCGAGGGCAGCACCCGCTCGATGTAGCGCATGAAGACCCCGCTGGGGCCGACGACGAGCACGCCGCCGGTCTCGAAGCGACGCCGCTCGTTGTAGAGCAGGTAGGCGGCGCGGTGCAGCGCCACCACGGTCTTGCCGACCCCGGGGCCGCCGGAGATGGTGGTGACGCCCTTGCTGGGCGCGCGGATCGCCTTGTCCTGCTCGGCCTGGATGGTCGCGACGATCGAGTGCATCGTGCGGTCGCGGGCGCGCGACAGCTGCGCCATCAGTGCGCCCTCGCCCAGGATCGGCAGGTCGTCGACGTTGCCCTCGGCGTCGAGCAGCTCGTCCTCGACGCTGACCACGGTGGTGCCGGCCGAGCGCAGCACCCGGCGGCGTACGACGTCCTGGGGCTCGGCCGCGGTCGCCTGGTAGAACACCGCCGCCGCGGGGGCACGCCAGTCGATGAGCAGGGAGTCGCGGTTGTCGTCGCGCAGGCCGATGCGGCCGACGTAGCGGGGCTCGGGGTCGAGCTCGGGGCGCAGGTCGAGGCGGCCGAAGACCAGCCCCTCGTGGGCGGCGTCGAGCTGGGCCAGCCGCTTGGCGGCCTGGAACACCATCGCGTCGCGCTCGACCAGACCACCCTCGTGGCCGAGCCGGCCACGCTCGTGGCCCTCGCGCGCCAGCTGCTGGGCCGCCTTCCCGGCGTCCGCCAGCTGGCGGTGCACGCGGTCGACGAACGCCTGTTCGCGGGCGATCTCCTGCTCGACGAGCTCTTCAGTCACGCGACTTGCCTCCACTGCCCCTCGGATGCCGACGAACGGCAGTCGTCCAGTCTACAAAGACCTCGACCGGATCCGTCAGCGGACGAGGAACGCGCGCACCGTGCCGTAGAACCGCAGGCGGTACTTGGCCGCGACCTTCTCGCGCACCTTCTCGCCGGGGGCCAGCTCGAGGGGCCCGGCCAGCGGGGTCACCCGGGAGAAGTGCTGGGGCTCGCCCTCGTCGGCCGGGGCGAGCTCGAGGCCCAACACCTGGACCCGGATCGGCTTGTCGTAGCTGTTGGTGACCAGCACGCTGCCGAGGGTGTTGTCGCTGGTGGTCTTGCCCGTGACGTCGAAGCGCTTGATTCGGATGTCGTTGGCCGGCGGCGGGTCCTCGTCGAGCGTCCCGAGGTCGGCCACCGTCACCCGTACGTCGGCGACGTCGGCCGCGTCCGGGCCCTTGAACTTGAGCACCTCGATGACCTCGGTGAAGGCCGGCACCACCTGCTCGCCGCGGTCGCTGCCGAACGCGGTCACCACCTCGACGTCGGGCATGGGCTCGCCCGCGGCGTCGAGCGCCACCAGGTCGAGGTCGGGGGCCCCGGCGGCCGCACCCTGGTTGGCGATGGTCAGCGTCTGGTCGAGGTAGCCCTCGCCGCCCTCGGCCTGGTAGTCGAAGGACAGCTCGACGGTGCGGGGCGCCGCCTTCTCGTTGCTGTCCGCGCTCGGCAGGGCGCACCCGCCGAGCACGAGGCAGGACACGGCCAGGACGGCACCGAGCCGGGGGAGAGCGCGCATGCAGGGATTGTCGTGGATCCGCGGCCCCCCGGGGCGCAGGCGACTGATCTGTGACCGTGTCGTCGCCCGTCTCGTGACCTCGTCCCCGCCGACCCGTCGCGTCTACGCGACGGGTCGACGAGCAATTCCGCTGACCCGTCGCGTCTACGCGACGGGTCGACGAGCAATTCCGCTGACCCGTCGCGTCTACGCGACGGGTCAGCGGGCGGAGCGGTTCAGGAACGCGGCCATGGCCTCGCGGGCGGCGTCGGAGCCGAAGAGGCGTGCGGACAGCTCGGCCATCTCGTCGGCGCGGGCGTCGATGCGGTCGAGGAGGTCGCGGGCCAGCAGCGCCTTGGTCTCGCGCAGGCCCTGCGGGGCGCCGGTGGCGAGCTCGGCGCACAGCGCGGTCGCGGCGGCGTCGAGGTCGGCGGCGGGGACGGCGCGGGTGATCAGGCCCATCGCCACGGCCTCGGCGCCGGTGAAGGTCGCGCCGCTCAGGCAGGCGTACGCCGCCGCACGCGACGTCAGCCGGGGCAGGACCGTCAGCGAGATGACGGCGGGGGCCAGGCCGAGCTTGACCTCGGTGAGCGCGAAGGTCGCCTCCTCGGCGCTGAGCACGAGGTCGCAGGCCGCGACGATGCCGATGCCACCGGCCCGGACCGGGCCGCGGACCACGGCGACGGCCGGCTTCGACATGTCGACGAGGTAGCGCTGCAGCCCCACGATCGCCTGCACCCCGACCGACATCCCGTCGGCCGACGCCTCGGACAGGTCGGCGCCGGAGCAGAAGACCCGGTCGGCCGACGTGACGACGACCACACGCACCTCGGCGTCGGCCTCGGCGCGCTCGAGCCGGTCGGCGAGCTCGGTCACCAGCTGGCGCGACAGCGCGTTGCGGTTGTGGGGCGAGTCGAGCGTGATCGTGGCCACGGCGCCCTCGACCGCGTAGTGCACGAGCTCGGGGCGGGCGTCGGGGCTGGCGTCGGGGCTGGCGTCGGGGTGGGCGTCGTCGACCATGCGCCCATCCTGCCGCACCCCATCCGGAGACCCCCTCCGCGACGAACACCCCACATGGTCTCCCGTCGTCTCTATGCCCTTTTCGGCCTTCTCGCCACCCTGGTCGGCATGGCGGTGGGCCACTTCACGGCGTCGCTGCTCAATGCCGACTCCTCCCCGGTCCTCGCCGTCGGCTCCGGCGTGATCGACCGGACCCCGGTGTCGATGAAGGAATGGGCGATCAAGCAGTTCGACACCGACGGCTTCAGCGTCGGACCCTTCGACTTCGCCGCCGGCAACTACGACAAGGTCGTGCTCATCGGCTCGGTCTTCGTCGGCGTGGGCGTGCTCGCCCTGGTCGCCGGCCTGATCACCCGCATCCGCTTCGCCTACGGCGCCACGATGCTCGTCGTGCTGGTCCTGGTCGCCGCGGGCGCCGTGGTCGACCGCCCGGCCTTCGAGGCCCTCGACCTGGTCCCCGTCGTCCTCACCGCGATCGCCGGCGTCGCCAGCCTGTGGTGGCTGCACCGCACCGCCCACGGCCTGCCGCTCGACCCCCGCGCCCGCTCCACGGTCGAGATCGCCAAGGCCGAGGGCGCCACCGCCCCGGCCGTGTCGGCCACCTCCGCCGCCGGCAAGCGCCGCGCCACCCTGACCGACCGCCCCGTCCCCTCCGAGGACGACGCCGAGGACGAGATCGTGATCTCCCCCGGCGCCGTCACCACCGAGCCGCGGCCCAGCCGTCGTGGCGTGCTGATCGCCGGGGCGGTGCTCGCGGCCGCCGCGGCCGTGCTCGGCAGCGCCGGCAAGCTGATCAACAACCTGCGGGCGCGCGCCGAGGACATCACCCTCCCGCAGCCCGCCGTCGGCGAGGCCGCGCCCGTGCTGCCCACCGACCTGCACGCGACCTACTCGGGCATCACCCCGCTGCAGGTCTCCAACGCCGACTTCTACCGCGTCGACACCCGCCTCGACACCCCCGTCGTGTCGTCCGACGGCTGGACCCTGAAGATCGACGGCGACGTCGAGAACCCCTTCGAGCTCACCTTCGACGAGCTGCTCGCGATGCCCATGGTCGAGCGCGACATCACCTTGACCTGTGTCTCCAACAGCGTCGGCGGCAAGTACGTCGGCGGCGCCCGGTGGCTCGGCGTCCCGCTCCAGGCGATCCTCGACCGGGCCAAGCCGGGGAGCGGCGTCGACCAGATGGTCGCCACCGACTTCGACGGCATGACCATCGGCACGCCCTACGACCTGCTCACCGACGGCCGCGAGGCGATCGTCGCGGTCGGGATGAACGGCCAGGAGCTGCCCCGTGAGCACGGGTTCCCGGCGCGCATCATCGTCCCCGGTCTCTACGGCTTCATCAGCGCGACCAAGTGGGTCACCAAGCTGACCTTCACGACGTACGCCGAGACCGAGGTCTACTGGACCGAGCGCAAGTGGGCCACCCGCGCCCCGATCAAGCCCTCCGCGCGTATCGACACCCCCAAGGCGCTCACGACCGTCAAGCCCGGCAAGGTGCTCGTCGGCGGGGTCGCCTGGGCCCAGGACAACGGCGGGGTCACCAAGGTCCAGGTCAAGGTCGACGGCGGCGAGTGGACCGACGCCACGACCGGCGACGACGTCAACAACGTCTACTGGCGCCAGTGGTACGCCGAGGTCGACATCGACGCGGGCCAGCACACCGTCGCGGCCCGCGTGGTCGACGGCGACGGCATGACCCAGACCGACGTGCGCGCCGAGCCGTTCCCCGGCGGCTCCAGCGGCATCCACTCGGTGCTCTTCTCCGTGGGATGAGCCCGGAACGACCCCGAGATGACCTACGTCACTCCCCGCGCAGGCAATTCGTCCCATCCGCAGTAACCACAGTTCCGAACACAAGCCGTAAGTCCCCTACCGGAAGGCATCACCTCCCATGAAGCTCCAGACGCTCCGCCGCGGCACCGCCGCTGCCGCCGTTCTCACCCTGTCCTTCGGCCTCGCTGCCTGTGGCTCGGACGACAGCACCGACAACGCCGGCTCGGACACCTCGGCCGAGGCCACCTCGGACGCTCCGGCTGAGACCTCGGCCCCCGCCGAGGACGCGGGCGCCCAGACCTTCGGCGACGGCTGCGCCAGCGTGCCCACCGACGGCGCCGGCTCCTTCAACGGCATGGTCAACGACCCGGTCGCCACCGCCGCGGGCAACAACCCGCTGCTCAAGACGCTCGTCGCCGCCGTCGGCGCCACCGAGCTGGGCGACACCCTCAACAGCGCCCCGGCCCTGACCGTCTTCGCGCCGTACGACCCGGCCTTCGCCGACATCCAGAGCACCGTCGACGACCTGCTCGCCGGTGTCCCGGACGCCGAGACCCCCGCCACCAGCCCGCTGGCCCAGATCCTGGCCCACCACGTGCTGGGCGAGAACGACGACCCGACCGCCGTCGTCGGCGAGAAGGACACCCTCAACGGCGACAAGCTGACGATCGAGGGCGACGAGACCGGCATGACCGTCTCCGACGGCACCGTGACCGCCAACGTGATCTGCGGCAACATCCCCACCGCCAACGCCACCGTCTACGTCATCGACAAGGTGCTCGCCGGCGCCACTGTCAAGTGATCTGACACCGTCGAAACAAAGACACGGCACACTGCAGTCATGACCGGACTGACGCCTGAGCCCACCGGCACCCCTCGCGGGGTGCCGGTGGCGCCGGGTGACGTCCTCTCGGACCTGCTCCGGCGGTCCGCGAAGGGCGACCAGCAGGCCTTCGCCGAGCTCTACGACGCCACGTCCTCCCGCATTTTCGGGCTGGCCCTGCGCGTGGTGCGAGACCCGGCCCAGGCCGAGGAGGTCGTGCAGGAGGCGTTCCTGGAGGTCTGGAAGACCTCGACCCGCTTCGACTCCGAGCGCGGCAGCGCGCTCTCGTGGTTGATGACCATCACCCACCGCAAGGCGGTCGACCGGGTCCGGTCGGCCGAGGCGTCCACCCGACGCGACACCAGCTACTCCCAGCAGAACCAGACCATCGACCACGACACGACGTCCGACGCGGCCCAGGCCTCCATGGAGGCCCAGCGGGTGCGTCACGCGTTGAAGGGTCTGACCGACGTACAGCGCGAGGCCATCGAGCTGGCCTACTTCGGTGGCTACACCCACACCGAGGTGGCGGGGATCCTCAACCTCCCCGTCGGCACCGCCAAGACACGAATCCGAGACGGCCTGATCAGGCTGCGCGACAAGATGGGAGTGCACTCATGAGCGTTGACATCCACGCACTCTCAGGTGCGTACGCCGTGGATGCCGTCGACGAGTTCGAGCGGGCGCAGTTCGAGCGCCACCTCGCCGACTGTGACGACTGCCGCGCCGAGGTCGACTCGCTGCGGGCGGCCGCCGCGCTGATCGGCGAGACCTCGGCGATGACTCCCCCCGACTCCCTGCGGGCCTCCGTGCTCGCCGGCATCCAGACCGTGCGCCCCCTGCCCCCGGTGGTCGTCGCCGTGGCCGACCGAGGCCGGTCGACCCGACGCCGATTTCCGGCTCTGGTCGCAGCGGCTGCGGCCCTGATCACCATCGGTGGCGTCGGTGCCACCGTGATCGACCTCGCCGGCGACGACCAGCAGGTCGGCACCTACGAGGCCCGTCTCACCGCGACCGACCGCGTCCTGCAGGCCCCCGACGCCCAGACCCGCACCGAGAAGCTCCCCGGCGGCGGCACCGCCACCGTCGTGCGGTCCGCGAGCCTCAAGCAGGCCGTCATCGTCACCGAGGACATGCCGTCGGCCCCGCAGTTCCACACCTACGAGCTGTGGCTGCAGCGCGGCGACACCATGATCCCGGCCGGGCAGATCGCCGGCGGCACCAACACCGTGCTGCTCGACGGTGACGCGACCCTGGCCGACGGCGTCGGCATCACGATCGAGCTCGCCGGCAAGCCGGTCAACGAGCCGAGCGACAAGGTCGTCGACGTGATCGGGTTCGAGTCGGCGTGAGCGCCCGGCACATTGCGGTCGTCGGTTCCGGCGTCGCGGGTCTCACCGCGGCCTACATCGCCTCGCGCACCGCCCACGTCACCCTCTACGAGGCCGACGACCGGCTCGGCGGCCACGCCGACACCCACGTCGTCCCCGAGACCGGGCCCGACGGGCAGACCCGTGAGCTGCGCATCGACACCGGTTTCATCGTGCACAACCCCCGCACCTACCCGACGCTGCTGAGGTTGTTCGCCGAGCTGGGCGTGGCCACGCAGCCGTCGGAGATGTCGATGTCGATCAACGACGACGACAGCGACCTCGAGTGGGCCGGCGCCCTGGGCCGCAAGGGCCTGTTCCCGACCTCGGCCAACCTGCGCAAGCCCCGCTACCTCGCGATGCTGGTCGAGATCCCGCGCTTCCACCGCCAGGCCAAGGCGCTGCTGTCGGTCGAGTCCGACACCCGCACGCTGCGCGAGTTCCTGGCCGACGGGCGGTTCAGCTCCTACTTCGTGCGCCACTTCATGGAGCCGGTCGTGGCCTGCGTCTGGTCGTGCGAGCCCGAGGTGTCGCTCGACTACCCCGCGCGCTACCTGTTCACGTTCCTCGAGCACCACGGCATGCTCGGCATCTTCGGCTCGCCCCAGTGGCGCACCGTCACCGGCGGTTCGCACTCCTACGTCGACAAGGTCGGCGCCGCGATCCAGCAGGTCCGCCTGGGCGCCAAGGTCACCTCGGTCCTTGAGACGCCCCACGGCGTCGAGGTCACCGACGGGTCCGGCGACGTGGCGACCTACGACGCGGTGGTGATCGCCACCCACCCGAGCCAGGCGCTGTCGATGCTGGCCGAGCCGACCCCGCTGCAGCGCGAGCTGCTCTCGGCGATGCCCTACTCCCCCAACACCGCGATCCTGCACACCGACACCTCGCTGATGCCGGCCGCCGGCGACGCGTGGGCCTCCTGGAACTTCCGGCGTCCCGGCGTCGACGTGCACCGGCCGACCGACGACGGCGTGGTCGTCACCTACGACCTCACCCGCCTGCAGCGCCTCGACACCGACGTCCACTACCTGGTCACCCTCGGCGGCTCCGACCTGGTCGACCCGGCGACGGTGATCGACCGGATGGAGTACGAGCACCCGCTCTACAACCCGGTGTCCGTCGCCGCGCAGGCCCGGCTCCCCGAGATCGACACCGACCGTGTCGTGTTCGCCGGCGCCTACCACGGCTGGGGCTTCCACGAGGACGGCGCCCGCTCGGGCCTGGCCGCCGCCACCCGCCTGGGGCTCGAGTGGCCCGCCGTGGTCGCCGCCGTCGACCCCGAGGTCACCACCGGCATCTACGACACGACCATCAGCCACACCCGGCGTCGGCCGTTCAAGCGCCGCTTCACCCACCGCTCCCACACCTGGGTCGTCGACCTCGACGACCTGCCCGACCACGGCGTGCTGGGTCGCTTCGAGGCGCGCGACCACCTGGGCGACCCCGACGACTCGATCCGCGGCAACGTCGTCTCCTTCCTGCGCCGCCACGACGTCGAGATCGGCACCGGCAAGGTCTTCATGGCCGCCCAGGCCCGCGCGTTCGGCTACTGCTTCAACCCGATCAGCGTCTTCTGGTGCCACGACGAGCGCGGCCTGCTCGCCGCGACCGTGGTCGAGGTCCACAACACCTACGGCGACCGCCACGCCTACCTCGTGCACACCGACGACAAAGGCCGCGCCACCACCTCCAAGGCGATGTACGTCTCGCCGTTCCACGGCACCGACGGCACCTACGAGCTGACCGTCCCCCCGCCGACGAGGGCGTCCGGCAGTCGCCTGCACGTCGTCGTCGAGCTGGAGTCGACCGAGTCCGGTGTCGGGCCCGCCCGCTTCAGCGCCTCCATGGTCGGCCGCCCGGCCGACACCACCGCGCTGCGGGCTGCTCCCGCGGCCCTGCGCGGCTCCCTCCTGATCCGCGTCCACGGCATCTGGCTGTGGCTGCGTCGCCTGCCGGTGCGTCCCCGACCGGCTCACTCCCAAGAAGGCGTCCAACGATGACCGTCACCCAGCAGCGACTCAGCGCCAACCACTGGCCCGGCCTCGACGTCGTCCCCTCCGGTCCGCGCGCCCGTCTCTCGGCCCCCGTCGCCAAGCGGCTCTTCCACGCCGCGATCAGCCGTCTCGACGTGACCGTGATGGCCGACGGCGAGACGTTCGGCAAGGGCGGTCCGACGATGGTGATCAACCGGCCTGAGGAGTTCTACCTCCGCATCGGCCGCGACCAGCTGATCGGCTTCGGCGAGGCCTACCTCACCGGCGCCTGGGACGCCGAGGACCTCGGCGGGTTCCTCGAGGTGCTCGCGGCCGAGATCCAGGACCTCGTGCCGCAGAGCCTGCAGAAGCTCCGCTCGCTGGTGGTCAAGCGCCCCCCGCGCACCCAGAAGAGCAACACCAAGAACTCCAAGAACAACATCGCGCACCACTACGACCTGTCCAACAACCTCTTCGAGCTGTTCCTCGACCCGACGCTGAGCTACTCCTCCGCGCTCTTCGAGGGCGACCCGGCGGTCGCGGCCGCCGCCGACCTCGAGGAGGCCCAGGGCCGCAAGATCGAGCGGCTGCTCGACGAGGCCGGCGTGGGCCCCGGCTCGCGCGTGCTCGAGATCGGCTCCGGCTGGGGCGAGCTGTGCATCCGCGCGGCCCGTCGCGGCGCGACCATCACCTCGCTGACCCTGTCGGTGGAGCAGAAGGCGCTCGCCGACCAGCGCATCGCCGAGGCGGGGTTCGCCGAGCAGTGCAGCGTCGAGATCTGCGACTACCGCGACGCCACCGGCTCCTACGACGCCGTGGTGTCGGTCGAGATGATCGAGGCGGTCGGCTGGCAGTACTGGCGCACCTACTTCGAGACCATCGACCAGGTGCTTGCCCCCGGCGGCAAGGTCGCGATCCAGGCGATCACCATGCCCCACGACCGGATGCTCGCGACCCGCAACACCTACACCTGGATCAACAAGTACATCTTCCCCGGCGGCTTCCTGCCGTCGGTGCAGGTGATCGACGAGATCACCCGCGAGCACACCGGGCTGCGGATGGGCACCCCCCACTCCATGGGCCAGCACTACGCCCGCACCCTTACCCTCTGGGACGAGGCGTTCCTGGCCCACTCCCAGGAGGTGCTCGCCCTCGGGTTCGACGAGACGTTCCTGCGGATGTGGCACTTCTACCTCGAGTACAGCCGGGCGGGCTTCGCCTCCGGCTACATCGACGTCAACCAGCTGACCTTCACCCGCGACTAAGAGGTACCCACCCATGACTGCCGACCGCACGCTCGTCGAGAAGACCGGGACCGGCCACCTCGGCACCGCCGGGATCGCCCACCGCCTCGCCGAGGCGGTGGCGCCGTTCGTCGGCGGCGAGCTGCCGGTGCGCCTGCGCGCCTGGGACGGCTCCGAGGCCGGGTCGCCCGACGGCCCGCTCGTCGTGCTCAACTCGATCGACGCCGTACGCCGGCTGCTCTGGCACCCGGGCGAGCTCGGCGCCGCGCAGGCCTACGTCACCGGTGAGCTCGACGTGCCCGAGGTCGACGGCTGGAACCTCGACAAGGCCCTCACCTACGCCTTCGCGGTGGCCAAGGAGCGTGGCCTGTCCGGCGTGCGCCCCTCGCCGAAGGCGGTCCTCAGCGCCGTGCGCGCCGCCCTCGACCTCAAGGCCATCAGCCGCCCTCCGGCGGCGCCGGCCTCGCAGGCCAACATCAAGGGCCGGCTGCACAGCGCGCTGCGTGACCGCCGCGCGATCAGCCACCACTACGACCTCTCCAACGAGTTCTACTCGCTGATTCTCGAGCCCCACATGGCCTACTCCTCGGGCTACCACTCCTCGCCCGACCAGCCGCTGCAGGAGGCCCAGGAGGCCAAGCTCGACCTGGTGCTGACCAAGCTCGGCGTCACCGAGGGCTCGACCCTGCTCGACGTCGGCTGCGGCTGGGGCTCGATGTCGCTGCGCGCCGCAGAGAAGTTCGGCGCCCGCGTCGTGGGCGTCACCATCGCCGCCGAGCAGAAGAAGTTCATCGACGCCCGCATCGCCGAGCGCGGCCTGGCCGACCGCGTCGAGATCCGCCTGCAGGACTACCGCGAGGTGCCCGAGCGCGACCACTTCGACGCCGTCTCCTCGATCGAGATGGGCGAGCACGTCGGGCAGAAGAACTACCCGACCTACGCCTCGGTGCTGCACCGCTCGGTCAAGCCCGGCGGCCGCGTGCTCATCCAGCAGATGTCGCGCACCGGCAAGTGGCCCGGCGGCGGCCCGTTCATCGAGTCGTTCATCGCCCCCGACATGTACATGCGCCCGGTCGGCGAGACCGTCGCCTTCCTCGAGAAGGCCGGCCTGGAGGTCCGCGACGTCCACGGCCTGCGCGAGCACTACGTCCTCACGGTCGCCGGCTGGCTCGAGAACTTCTACGCCCATCGCGACCGCCTGATCGAGCTCACCGACGAGGAGACCTACCGCGTGTGGGAGCTCTACCTCGTCGGCGGGTCGATGGCCTTCCGCGACGGCCGCATGGGCGTCGACCAGATCCTGATGGTGCGCCCCGACGGGCCCCACGACCTGCCGCTGATCCGCACGTTCTGACGGCGGGGCCCGCGCGGCGGCTCAGTCATGGGCGAGGTTGGTCGCGGCACGACGCTCGAGCAGCGCGCGCTCGCTCCGGTTGCGCGTACGCCGGGCCGCCTCGGCGAACGCCGCCCCCGCCGGTGCGTGGCGTCCCGACCGCTCCAGCAGGTCGCCACGCACGCTGGGGACCAGGGGTGAGTCACCGAGCGGGTCCGGGCCGAGCGCGTCGAGCACGGCAATTCCTGCCGCGGGGCCGAACGCGCGCCCGTGGGCCACGGCACGGTTGACCTCGACGACCGGCCCCGGCGCGGCGCCCGCGAGGACGTCGTACAGGTCGGCGATCCGGCGCCAGTCGGTGTCGTCGGCGTGCTCGGCGCGCGCGTGCTCGGCGGCGATCAGGGCCTGGAGGTAGTAGCGGCCGACCGGTCTGCGGCGGGCGGCCAGGGCGCTGGCGCGGTGCAGCGCGTCGGCGCCACGCCGGATCAGGTCCTGGTCCCACAGCGTGCGGTCCTGCGCCTCGAGGAGCACGGCCCGGCCGAGGTCGTCGGTGCGCGCGGCGGTCCGCGACGCCTGCAGCTCGAGCAACGCCTGCAGGCCGAGGACCTCCGGCTCGTCGGGGGTCAGCGCGGCCAGCATGCGGGCCAGCCGGAGGGCCTCGGCGATCAGGTCTGGCCTGGTCCAGTCGTCGCCGGCCGTGGCGGCGTAGCCCTCGTTGAAGATCAGGTAGACCACGGCCATCACGTCGTCGAGCCGCTCGGCCCGCTCGGCGCCGGTGGGCAGCTCGGGCCCGACGCCGGCCTCGGCCAGGGTCCTCTTGGCCCGCGAGATGCGTTGGCCCATGGCCGCCTCGGTGGCCAGGAACCCGCGCGCGATCTCGGCCGTCGTGAGACCGCCGACCAGGCGCAGGGTCAGGGCGGCCGCGGACTCCGCGCTCAGCGCGGGGTGACAGGTCAAGAAGACCAGCCGCAGGACGTCGTCCTCGATGTGGTCGACCATCGCGTCGAGGTCGGGCACCTCCCCCTCCTCCCCCCGGTCGTCGTGGTGGAGCTCGGCGAGCTTGCGACGCAGCGTCTCGGCGCGACGGAAGTGGTCGACCCCGCGGCGCTTCGCAGCGGTCATCAACCACGCGCCCGGGTTGGCCGGCACACCGGAGCCGGGCCACTGCTCGAGGGCCGCGACCAGCGCGTCCTGCGCGAGGTCCTCGGCAAGGCCGACGTCGCGGGTCATCCGGGTCAGGGCGCCGACGAGGCGGGCCGACTCGGCCCGCCACGCGGCGACGACGACCGCACGCGGGTCGACCGTCCCTGTCCCTGTCCCTGTCCCTGCCGGCACGGCGCCAGCGTAGTGAGACCTCTCAGGCGGTGGGGTCCTCCGGACCCTCGGCGACCTGGCGCAGGGTCGCGACGACCGTGGCCTCGGGCCAGTGCTCGGCGTGCAGCTCGGCGAACTCCTGCTGCGCCGCCACGGCCTCCTCGAGCGTGTCGTAGCGCAGCAGCGACCACCCGCCCACGACCTCCTTCGCCTCGGCGTACGGGCCGTCGACCCGGCTGACCTCCCCGGCCCGGACCACGAAGTTGACGGCATCCTCGGTGCCGAACAGGCCACCGCCGTCGAGGAACACGCCCTTGGCGGTCTGCTCGCCGATGTAGGTGTCCATCGCGTCGAAGAGCGCCTGCGGCGGCATCCCGATGCCCTCCTCCATCCTCACGAATCCCATGAAACGCGGCATCTCGATCACTCCCTGTCGTTGCTGTGACTTGCTGGTGGCTTGCTGGTCACCCACACGTCGTACGGGCTCGGCGTCCTTCGACATCGTCCCCGAAGGTTTTTCCAGCGGCGGCCGTCAGACCTCCGGGGTGAGGACCTCTAGGACAGGATGAACCCATGGACAACGTGCTCATCGCGCTCGGCGCCTCCCTGCTGACCGTGGTCGTCGGCATGACCGTCACCGCGATCCGGATCCGCCAGCTCGACAAGGCGGCCGTGGTCGACGTGACCTGGGGCGCCGGGTTCGTGCTGGTCGCCGTGGTCTCGGCGGTGATCGCCACCACGCGCGACGACGGCGATGTCCTGCACGCGTGGCTGCTGGTCGTGCTCGTCGCGGTGTGGGGCGGGCGGCTCGCGTGGCACGTGCGCAGCCGCGCGCTCGGGGACCACGCCGGCAAGGAGGACCCCCGCTACGCCGAGATGCTCGGGGGCTCGGTCTCCGAGGTCGGGATCGGCACCGTCGTACGACGCGTGCTGCTGGTGCAGGGCGTCGTGCAGTGGTTCATCGCCATCCCCGTGGCCGTCGGTACCTTCTTCATGGTCGAGATCTGGCCGGTGGTGCTCGCCGGGGTGGTGGTGTGGGGCATCGGCATGTTCTTCGAGACCGTCGGCGACCGCCAGCTCGCGGCGTACAAGAAGATCCCGAAGGACCAGCGGCCGCAGGTCATGGAGACCGGGCTGTGGGCCTGGACCCGCCACCCCAACTACTTCGGCGACGCCACCGTGTGGTGGGGGCTGTGGCTGGTCGGGGGGCTCGGGTCGGGGTGGGTCATCGGGCTCGCGACGGTGCTGTCGCCGTTGGCGATGACGTACTTCATCCGCAACGTCACCGGGGCCAAGCTGCTGGAGAAGACGATGATGCAGCGCCCCGGCTTCCCCGAGTACGCCGAGCGGGTGCCGCTGTTCTTCCCCCGGCCGCCGCGACGCGCCTGACCGCCGCCCCGAACGCACAGAGGCGAGGGGAGGGACGACCGGCCCGAGCCGGTGTCGCTCCCTGGGCCCGGTTGCGCCTCCGGGACCAGGGACTGCGGGTGGTCCGACCGCCGCGGGGTGCGGGGCGGATCCTCCCTCCCTTGGGCGACTCTCCCCAGTGCCGCCGTGCCCCCAGGGTAAAGAAACCGGTCGGTCGGGCACCAGCGCCCGGCTGGGCTGGTCCGAAGTGACTAGGGACGGTCCGGGTCTTCTAGGGTGATGCCGTGCACGTCGACGACGAGTGGGGCGACGAGATCACCCGTCTGGCCTCGGCCGACAACTTCCGCGACGTGGCCGGACCGGGCTACACGACGGCGTCCGGCTCGCCGCTGCGACCCGGGGTCCTGTGGCGCTCCAACGAGCTGCAGCTGATCGACGAGGACGCCGCCCTGCTCGCCTCCCTGGGCATCGGCGCGGTCTTCGACCTGCGCGGCAGCCAGGAGGTCGAGGCGCACCCCGACGTCGAGGTGCCCGGCGCGACCTGGCACCACGTCGAGGTCGGCGGCATCCCGCCGGGCGCGGGTGCCGCGCTGCCCGATGCTGCTGCGGCCGTCGACGCCATGCTCGACGTCTACCGCCGCTTCGTCACCGACCCCGGTGCCCGCCGCTCCTTCAGCACCCTGCTGGCCGCGCTCGCGACCTCGTCGGTGCCGCAGCTCTTCCACTGCACCGCGGGCAAGGACCGCACCGGCTGGGCCGCCGCGCTCGTGCTCCACGTCGCCGGCGTGGCCGACGACGTCGTCGAGGCCGACTACCTGCTGACCAACGAGCGCTCGGCCGACACCCGTGCGAAGTACCTCGGCCTGGTCGCCGAGCACCTCGGCGCCGACCGGGTGCCGACGTTCGAGCCGACCATGGTCGCCGACCTCGCCTACCTGCGCGCCGCGGTGGCGCAGGCGGAGACGTCGTACGGCTCGCTGGGGGGCTACCTGCGCGACGGGCTGGGCTTGGGCGACGACGTCCTCGCCGCGCTGCGCGCGCGCCTGGTCGTCGACCCAGGACCGGGCTAGGACGGCTCGCTCAGCCGGTCCAGGTCGGCCGGGTGCCGCACCTCGCCGGGGTGTCGCGTGAGCGGCGCGGTCGGTGGGGGGCCGGGGTCGGGCACGGGGTCGACCGACCCCCGCAGGTCGGCCTCCTTGCGGTCGGGCTCCAGCACGATCTCGTGGGTGTCGCCGTCGCGGCCGTCGAAGCGCACGACGACGGTCTCGAAGCCCTTGTGCCGCTGCATCTGGGCGTACATCGCGTAGGCGCGGCGGTCGGCCTCGGTGAGGTCGACGGCGTCGGTGAACGGCGTGAGCAGCGCTCGCGGCCACAGCCGGCGGGCCAGCACGACGTTGACCTCGATGCCGAGGATGGCCATCACCGAGGCGATGTAGATCAGGCCGACCAGACCGAGCACGAAGGCGAAGGTCTGGTTGAGCGAGCTCGCCCCGGCCAGGACGCGGGTGACGTAGACGGTGCCGATGTACTGCAGCAGCTGCCAGAGCACCGCGACGGTCAGGGCGCCCGGCAGCGCCGTACGGACACCGGCGCTGCGTGCCGCCGCGACCCGGAAGAGCACCGTGAGCACGGCGGCCACGACCACCACGGTCGCGCCCTGCACCAGCCAGGCCAGCATGCCCACGGGCCGGCCGCCGAGGGCCTCGGTGCTGCGGGCGACGGCGGAGAACACCGAGATCCCGACCACCCCGACGCCGGCGAAGATGAGCAGGACCAGGCTGCGCAGCCGGGCCAGGACCGGGTTGGGCCGGCTGTTGCGGGGCACCGCCCACGCGACGGCCATCAGGTTCTGCAGAGCCTGGCCCAGGCCCACTGCGCCGTAGAGCGCCGCCAGACCACCGACGACCACGGCGCTGGTCGAGCCCTGCAGGCCCTGCGGCCGGCCGAGCTCGTCACCGACGATCGGGAAGGTCCGCAGCGCGGAGTCGAGCACCTGCTGCTGCAGGTCGGGGTTGCCCTGCAGCAGGAAGCCCAGGATCGACGAGGCGAGCAGCAGCAGCGGGAAGATCGCGACGAACGCGTAGTAGGTCACCGACGCCGCGAGCACGTTGCCCTGGTCGTCGAAGAACTTGTAGAACACCGCGATCGGGAAGCCCAGCACGGTGTGACGCCGCTGCGCGCGGTCGACCACGCCCACGGCACCCATGGGGCGAGGCTACCGACCCGGCCCGCCCCCGGCTCGCCCCTGGCTCCAGGGCAGCCTCACCGCAGGCGCAGCTCGCCCCGCTCGTCGACCTCGAAGAGCACGGGGTCGTCGGGGTCGGGCACGTCGGTGCCGAGGGCCACGTCGACCTTGTCGGCCGAGCAGGCGGTCACGTCGAGCACGACCTCGACCGCCTGCGCCGGGGTGAGGTGGCGGCGTACGGCGTCGACGTCGCGGGCCCGCAGGTCGGCCGGCGTCCAGGTGATCGCGTCGGCGAGCGCGAGCGCGGCCTGCTGCGCGGCGGACAGGTCGCTGTCGCGGTAGTGGTCGACCGCCTCGAAGGTCGTCTTGTCGGTGCCGGCGGCCAGCGCCGCGACGCTGCGGCGTGACAGGGCGACCCGGCAGCCGTGGTGGCGCGCGACCCGGAGCCGGACCAGCTCGGTGGTGACCGGGTCGAGCTCGTCGAGCAGGGCGACCTCGCGCCGCAGCTCGTCGCGCACGACCCGGGTGTACGGCGTGCGCTGCGGTGCCGGGTCGTACCACGCGTCGGCGCCGAAGAGCGCGTCGAGCGCGGCCCGCAGCCGCGGCAGGGACTCCGAGACCCACGCGGCAAGGGTGGCGTCGACGGCGCCGGCAGCCTGGGCGACCCCGCCGTGCAGCGCGACCCAGGCGGCGCGCTGGGCGGCGGTGATCGCGCTGACGTCGACGGCGAGCTGCTCGGCGAACACCATCTCGCGGGTCGGCGGGGGCAGCGGCGCGCTGCGGGGGCCGGTCGGCGGGGGCCGCAGGGGCGGCAGGCCCAGGCCCTCGGCCGTGACGACACGGATCGCGGCCATCTCGGCCTCGCCGACGGAGTCGGGCCAGGCCGACACCAACCCCGTCAGCGTGACGGCCACCGTGGGGGCGTGCTGCTGCAGCGCGGCAGCACCCCCCACGGTCCAGGAACCAGGCATGGCCGCACGGTAGCCCCCTGCCGGGTCGGGCGGACCGGCTCAGTAGGACTTGGGCAGCCCCAACGAGTGCATGGCCACGAAGTTGAGGATCATCTCGCGACTCACCGGCGCGATCCGGCCGACCCGGGTGGCGACCAGGAGGCCGGCCATCCCGTACTCCTGGCTGGCGCCGTATCCGCCGTGGGTGTGCACGGCCCGGTCGACGGCGTTGCAGGCGGCCTCGGCGGCGGCGTACTTGGCCATGTTGGCGGCCTCGCCGGCGGCCATCTCGTCGCCGGCGTCGTAGAGGGCGGCGGCCTTCTGGTTCATCAGCGCCGCCATCTCGATCTCGATGTGGCTCTGCGCGAGCGGGTGCTGGATGGCCTGGTGGGAGCCGATGGGGGCGTTGAAGACCTCGCGCGTCTTGGCGTAGGCGACGGCCTTCTCGAGGGCGAAGCGCGCCAGGCCGAGCGAGAACGCCGCCGCCATGATGCGCTCGGGGTTGAGGCCCGCGAAGAGCTGGACGAGGCCACCGTTCTCGTCGCCGACCAGCGCGTCGGCCGGCAGCCGGACCTCGTCGATGAAGACCTGGAACTGCTTCTCGGGCGAGACCATCTCGACCGGGATGTGGTGGTAGGTGAACCCGGGCGCGTCGGTCGGGACGACCATGAGCACCGGCTTGAGCTTGCCGGTCCTCGCGTCCTCGGTGCGCGCGACGACCATGACGTTCTCGGCCTCGTCGACCCCGGAGATCCAGATCTTCTGACCGCTCAGCACCCACTCGTCGCCGTCGCGGCGCGCGGTGGTCGTGATGTTGTGGGTGTTGGTGCCGGCGTCGGGCTCGGTGATCGCGAAGGCCATCGTGGCGGTGCCGTCGCACAGCCCGGGCAGCCACTTCTGCTTCTGCGCCTCGGTGCCGTAGCGGGAGATCACGGTGCCGCAGATCGCCGGGCTGACGACCATCAGCAGCAGCGGGCAGCCCTGCGCGGCGAGCTCCTCGCAGACCGCGGCGATGTCGCCGATGCCGCCGCCCCCGCCGCCGTACTCCTCGGGGATGTTGATGCCGAGGTAGCCGTTCTTGCCGATCTCGAGCCACAGCTCGGTGGTCTTCTCGCCGGCGCGGGCCTTCGCGGTGAACCACTCGCGACCGTACTTGCTCGCGAGCTTGGCGACCTGGGCGCGCAGCTCCCGGCGCTCCTCGGTCTCGGTGAACGTGCTGGTCATGGGGCTTCTCCTTCGACGACGGCGAGGACTTCTCCCGAGGCCACCTGGGTCCCGGGCTTGACGTTGATCTCGGTGACGGTGCCGGCGGCCGGCGCGCTCACCGTGTGCTGCATCTTCATGGCCTCCAGGACCAGGACGGTCGCGCCCTGGCCTACGGCCTGGCCGACCTCGACGTCGACCCGGACGACGGTGCCGGGCATCGGTGCGAGCAGGCTGCCGCTGGTGACCGCGTCGGCGGGGTCGGTGAACCGGGGGGTACGCCGCAGCGCCCGGTGGCCACCGGGCCAGTCGACGTCGACGCTGAGCCCGTCGACGGCCACGTCGTAGGTCGTGCGGACCCCGTCGGCCTCGAGGGTCACCCGGGTGGGGCCCGCCTCGACCACGGTTGGCCCGTCGACGACGGTGTAGCCGGTGCGGCCGCCGTACCAGGCGACCTCGGTGCCGTCGTCGAACGTGGTGCGCTGGGCCTGGCTGACGACGTTGCGCCAGGCGACGGGGGTGCCGCGCTGGACGACGCGCCGCGCGCGGTCGGCCTCGGCGAGCGCGATCGTCGCCGCGACCTCGGGGTGGCCGGTCCGCGCCCGCGCCGGCGACGGCACGTCGAGGAACGCCGTGGTGACGTCGCCGGCGAGGAACCGCGGGTCGCGCAGGACCGCGACGAGCTGCTCGCGGTTGGTGGTCAGGCCGTGGATGCGGGCCCGGTCGAGGACGCCGGCCAGCGTGCGGGCCGCCGCCTCGCGGGTGGGCGCGTGGGCGATCACCTTGGCGAGCATGGCGTCGTAGTGGGTCGACACCTCGCTGCCCGAGGCGAACCCGGTGTCGACGCGGATGCCGGTCTCGACCGGGATCTCGAACGTCGTCAGCCGCCCGCTCTGCGGCTGGTAGCCGGCCTCCGGGTCCTCGGCGTACAGGCGGACCTCGATCGCGTGGCCCTCGGGCTCCGGGTCGTCCGCCTGAGCGTGAGTCGGGGCTCCCGCTGAGGCGGACGACTCGGCCACGGCCAGCTGCTCGGCGACGAGGTCGACGCCGTGGACCGCTTCGGTGACGGGGTGCTCGACCTGCAGGCGGGTGTTCATCTCCAGGAAGTAGAAGCGATCGGCGGCCTGGTCGTAGAGGAACTCCACGGTCCCGGCCCCGAGGTAGCCGATGGCCTCGGCCGCGGCCCGGGCCGCCTCGTGCAGGGCGCGCCGGGTCGCGTCGGGCAGCCGTGGCGCCGGCGCCTCCTCGACGACCTTCTGGTGGCGACGCTGCAGCGAGCAGTCGCGCTCGCCGTAGACTCGCACCCCGTCGGGGTGCCCGACGACCTGCACCTCGACGTGGCGCCCGCGCTCGACGTAGGGCTCGACGAAGACGGTGCCGTCGCCGAACGCGGACGCCGCCTCAGCGGCGGCCCGGTCGATCTCACCGGGCAGGTCGGCGAGGGTGCGGACGATGCGCATGCCGCGACCGCCGCCGCCCGCGCTGGCCTTCACGATCAGGGGCAGGTCGGCCTGCGTCGGCTCCTCGGGCGCCTCGAGGACCGGGACGCCGGCGGCCGCCATCAGCCGCTTGGCCTCGATCTTGGAGCCCATCGCGTCGATCGCCTCGGGCTGCGGCCCGACCCAGGTGATCCCGGCGGCGATCACGGCGCGCGCGAAGTCGGCGTTCTCGGACAGGAAGCCGTAGCCCGGGTGGATCGCGTCGGCACCGGTACGGCGCGCGGCGTCGATGACGAGGTCGGCGCGCAGGTAGGTGTCGGCCGGCGCGTTGCCGGCCAGGGGGACGGCGAGGTCGGCCTCGGCGACGTAGGGCAGCCTTGCGTCGGCGTCGGAGTGGATCGCCACGGTCTCGATGCCGAGCGCGCGGCAGGTGCGGAAGACCCGGCTCGCGATCTCGGCGCGGTTGGCGACCAGCAGGCGGGTGATCATCGGGGGTTCCTTGGTCTCGAGGCTCGCTTCGCTCGCACCTCGACCAGCGGAGGGGCGGCAACGGTGGTTGAGGTGCGAGGAGCGCTAGCGACGAGCCTCGAAACCCCCGCAGGCACAGGTCGGCTTGAGCCATTCCTGCGGTGGTTTCGACGCGCCCGTTGCGACCTCGTTCCTCGGTCGCAGGGCTTGCTCAACCTTCGCTCGCGACGAGACCGCTCCTTCGTCGCGTTCTCTGCTCGCTCGGTCACGGCCGGAACACCCCGAACCGGTCGGTGCCGGTGAAGGCCGAGTTGTCGATCACCGAGAGGCAGATGCCGAGCACGGTGCGGGTGTCGCGGGGGTCGATGACGCCGTCGTCGTAGAGCATCCCGGACAGGAAGTAGGGCAGCGACTGCTCCTCGACCTGGGCCTCGACGACCTGCTTGATGCCGGCGAACCCCTCGCGGTCGAAGGGCTCGCCCTTGGAGGCCGCCGACTGCTCAGCGACGATCTCGAGGACGCCGGCCAGCTGGGCCGGGCCCATGACCGCCGACTTGGCGCTGGGCCAGGTGAAGAGGAAGCGCGGGTCGTAGGCGCGGCCGTTCATGCCGTAGTTGCCGGCGCCGTACGACGCACCCAGGATCACCGTCAGGTGCGGCACGGTGGAGTTGGAGATCGCGTTGATCATCATCGCGCCGTGCTTGATGATGCCGCCCTGCTCGTAGTCCTTGCCGACCATGTAGCCGGTGGTGTTGTGCAGGAACAGCAGGGGCGTGTCGGTCTGGTTGGCCAGCTGCACGAACTGCGTGGCCTTCTGGGCGTCCTCGCTGAACAGCACGCCCTGGGCGTTGGCGAGGATGCCGACCGGGCGGCCGTGGATCTTGGCCCAGCCGGTGACCAGCGAGGTGCCGTAGAGCGGCTTGAACTCGTCGAGCACCGCCCCGTTGGTCTTCGACACCCCATCGACGAGGTGGGCGATCACGTCGCGCGGGTCGAAGGGGACCTTGAGGTCGGTCGGGATCAGGTCGAGCAGGTCCTCGGGGTCGACGGCGGGCTCGGCGTACGACGCCACGTCGGGCTCGGGGACGGCCTTGCGCCAGTTGAGGCGGGCCACGATGCGGCGTCCGATGCGGATCGCGTCGCGCTCGTCCTCGGCGAGGTAGTCGGCCAGGCCGGAGGTGCGGGCGTGCATCTCGGCGCCGCCCAGCGACTCGTCGTCGGACTCCTCACCGGTCGCCATCTTGACCAGCGGCGGGCCGCCGAGGAACACCTTGGCCTGCTCGCGCACCATCACGGTGTAGTCGCTCATGCCGGGCACGTAGGCGCCGCCGGCGGTCGAGTTGCCGAAGACCAGCGCGATGGTGGGCGTCTTGGCGGCCGAGGCGCGTGTGATGTCGCGGAAGAGCTTGCCGCCGGGGATGAAGATCTCCTTCTGCGTCGGCAGGTCGGCGCCGCCGGACTCGACGAGCGAGATCGTCGGCAGGCCGTTCTCGGCGGCGATCTGGCTGGCACGGAAGATCTTCTTGACCGTCCAGGGGTTGCTCGCCCCGCCCTTGACCGACGGGTCGTTGGCGGTGATGAGGCACTCGACGCCCTCGACCACGCCGATGCCGGTGACCACCGACGCCCCGACCTTGAAGTCCGACCCCCACCCGGCGAGCGGCGAGAGCTCGAGGAAGGCCGAGCCCTCGTCGACGAGCAGCTCGATGCGCTCGCGCGGCATCAGCTTGCCGCGCGCGTGGTGACGCGCGACGCTGCGCTCGCCGCCACCGGCGACCGCCTTCGCGTGCTCGGCGTCGAGAGCGGTGATCTTGTCAAGCATCGCTGCTCTGTTGGTCGTCGTCCCGTTCATGCCTCGAGCACCGCCTTCATCCGCTCCAGCGTCGTGCGCATGCCGTTCTCGTTGGTGCGCCCGCGCAACCGGCCGAGCAGCAGCCAGTAGAGGCGCATCGGCAGGGCGGGCTCGAGCCGGAAGTACTCGGTGACGTCGGTGCCGCCGCCCGAGGGCGAGAGCCGGTAGCCCCAGTTGTTGACCGCGACCTTGTCGGTGCCGACGGAGAACTCGAAGACCTCGCCCTCCACGCACCGGGTGACCTTGCACGGCGACCAGTACGTCGGCCCGACCCCGTTGCGCTTGACGTGGCCGGCGAACGTCGCCCCCACCTCCGGCCCGGTCGAGCCGCGGGTCCACCTGGCCTCGAACGTCTCGGGCGAGAACTCCCCGATGCGCGTGACGTCGCTGACCAGCGCCCAGACCCCGGCGACCGGGGCCTCGACGTGCACGGTGACCTCGCCGCCGAGCGGCGTCAGGAGCCTCATCGGACGACCCCACGTCGGTCGAGGTGCGAGGCCGCCCGCGGCCGAGCCTCGAGACCAGCAGAACCGTGGCTCGCGACCTCACCCCGACCGTGGTTGCGTGGCCGTTGACCCTGCGAGGTCTCGAGGTGGTTCCTGAGGTGCGAGCCTGCGAGCCTCGAAGGGCTCGTCGCTAGCGCTCCTCGCACCTCGACCACCGGGGCCGTCACGACGCGTAGCCCATCAGCTTGGCCGCGAGGTCGGTGAGCACCTCGGTGGCGCCACCGCCGATCGGCAGGATGCGGGCGTCGCGGTAGTGGCGCTCGACCTCGGTGCCGTGCATGTAGCCGGCGCCGCCGTGCAGCTGGACGGCCTGGTCGACGACGTAGGTGGCGGCGTCGCAGGCGGTCTGCTTGGCCAGGCAGGCCTCGGCGATGACGCTCTCGCCGGCCACGTGGCGGCGGGCGACCTCGCGGGCGTAGACGCGGGCCACCTCGACCTGGCGGCGCATCTCGACGAGCTTGTGGCGCACGACCTGGTTGGCGACCAGCGGCTTGCCGAAGGTCTCGCGGTCGCGGCAGTACTGCGCGGTGAGATCGAGGGCGCGGCCGGCGACACCGTAGGCGTGGGTCGCGAGGCCGAGGCGCTCGACGACGAACTGCTCGGCGATCTGGTAGAAGCCGGCGTTCTCCTCGCCGACGAGGTTGGCGGCCGGGACGCGCACGTCGACGTAGGACAGCTCGGCGGTGTCGGAGCAGTGCCAGCCCATCTTGCGCAGGCTGCGGTCGACGGTGAAGCCCGGCGTGCCCTTCTCGACCACCAGCAGGCTGATGCCCGCGTGGCCCGGGCCACCGGTGCGCACGGCGGTGGTCACGTAGTCGGCACGCACCCCGGAGGTGATGTAGGTCTTGGCGCCGTTGACGATGTAGTGGTCGCCCTCGCGCACCGCGGTGGTGCGGATGCCGGCGACGTCGGAGCCGCCGCCGGGCTCGGTGACCGCGAGCGACCCGATCAGCTCGCCGGCCAGGGTCGGGCGCACGAACCGGTCGACCAGGTCGTGGTCGCCGGAGCGCACCGCCGCCGAGACGATGTGGGGCAAGGCGATGCCGTGGGTGAAGAGGCCGGCCATCAGCCCGGACGAGGCGCCCGTGGCGAACATCCCCTCCTGCAGGTCGGTGGTGTCGAGCACGTCGCCGCCCCCACCGCCGACCTCCTCGGGGAAGCCGACGCCGAGCAGGCCCTGCTTGGCCGCGGCGGCGTGCAGCTCGCGCGGCATCGTGCCGTCGTCCTCCCACTGGTCGAGGTGGGGCATGATCTCGCGGCGCGTGAACTCGGCGCCGAGGTCGAACAGGTCGTTGCCCGTCGATCCGGGGTCCCCGCGGCGTTGTCCGGCGGAGGAGCGAAGCGGGGGAGACGGAGAACGTCGTGGGGTGGTCATCAGAGGAGGCCTTCCTGGATGTGGACGGAGCGCGAGCGGACCCACTCGCCCAGGCCCTTGGCCTGGGGGTCGAAGCGGGTGGAGGCGGCCACGCCCTCGCCGAGCAGGCCGCGGATCAGCACGTTGACCGCGCCGAGGTTGGGCAGCACGTAGACCTCGATGTCGAGGTCCTTGGCCTCGGGGACCAGCTCGCGCACCTTGCGGGCGGTGACGAACGTGGCCAGCCAGGTGACGCGCGCGGCGTACTTGTCGGAGCCGTCGTTGACGACCCACAGGCCGAGGTTGGCGTCGCCGCCCTTGTCGCCGGAGCGGGCGTGGACGAACGTGCCGAGGGCGACGCGACGGGTGATCGAGTCGGCCGGGGCCGGGCACGGCGAGGGGCGGCGTCCCTCGTCGTCGTCGACGACCGAGAACTCGGTCGGGTCGGGCACGACCTCGCGGCGTCCGTCGGCGTGGACGACGGTGTGGGTGACGGCCGCGCGGTCGACGTACGCCGGCCGGTAGACGCCGTAGGGCGTGGGCGGGCCGGGCGGCGACGTCATCGTGAAGCCGGGGTAGGAGCCCAGGGCGAGCTCGACCAGCGGGCCGGTGAACGCCTTGCCGACCGGGCCGGACTCGGGGTCCATCACGGTGACCCGCAGCAGGCAGGACGCGCCCTCCTCGGTGTCGGCGTCGACGGCCGGGAGGGCGGTGCGGGTCCAGCTGACCGTCGCGGCCGTGAGGGCGCCGTCGACCTGCGAGCGCACCCAGTCGGCCTTGGCGTCGATGTCGAGGCCGGTGAGGACGAGCTCCATGGTGTTGCGGAAGCCGCCGAGGGTGTTGACGCACACCTTGAGCTGCGCGGGCGGCGCCTGGCCGCGCACGCCGCTCACCTCGACCCGGTCGGGGCCGACCTGTGCGAGGCGGACGGTGTCCAAATGGGTGGTGACGTCGGGGCCGAGGTAGCGCGTCGACTGGATCTCGTAGACGAGCTGGGCGGTGACGGTGTCGACGGTGACCGCACCGCCGGTGCCGTCGTGCTTGGTGACGACGAACGAGCCGTCGGCGGCGATCTCGGCGAGCGGGAAGCCGAGCGGCCGGCCGTCGAGGGGCAGGGTCTTGAAGCCGGAGAAGTTGCCGCCGGTGGCCTGGGTGCCGCACTCGAGCACGTGGCCGGCGACCACGGCGCCGGCGAGCTCGTCGTACGACGTGGGGCCCCAGCCATGGTGGGCGACGGCCGGGCCGACGACGAGGCTCGCGTCGGTCACCCGGCCGGTGACGACGACGTCGGCGCCCTCGCGCAGGGCCGCGGCGATGCCGAACCCGCCGAGGTAGGCATTGGCGGTCAGGGCGCCGTCGAACTGCAGCGCCCGCAGGTCGTCGCCCTCGACGTGGGCGGTCGCGGGGTCGAGGCCGAGGCCGCGGGCCACCTCGCGCAGCCGGTCGGCCAGCCCCGCGGGGTTGAGGCCGCCGGCGTTGCTGACGATCCGCACGCCCTTCTCGAGGGCCAGGCCCAGGCAGTCCTCGAGCTGGCGCACGAAGGTGCGGGCGTAGCCGAGGCCGGCGTCCTTCATGGTGTCCTTGCCGAGGATCAGCATGGTGAGCTCGGCGAGGTAGTCGCCGGTGAGGACGTCGAGCCCCTGCCCGTCGGTGGTGCCCTCGAGCATCTCGCGCATCGCCGAGAGGCGGTCGCCGTAGAAGCCGGAGCAGTTGCCGACCCGCAGCGGTTTCGAGGCTTGCCCCGCTCGCACGTCAACCACCGTTGCTCGGCGTGCGGCCGGGGCCGGCCGGACCGGCGAAGCACTGGGCGACGTCGAGCCAGGCGTCGGCGCCGGGGCCGACGGCGACCAGGTCGGTGTCGGCACGGTGGACGCGCTGGGTGACGAGCTCGCAGAAGTCGACCGCCGAGCCGGTCACCGACTCGGGCGCGTCGTCGACGCCCCAGGTCCAGGTCTCACCGCTCGGGGCGGTCAGCACGACGCGCACCTCGGCCTCGGGCACGGCCAGGCCACGGTTGGCGAAGGAGAAGCCGCGGGTGCGGACGCCGATGTGGGCGACGTGGCGGACCCGGTCGGTGTGCTCGACCTCGAGACCGAGCGCGGTGACCACGTCGAGCGCGTGGGCCCAGGTCTCCATGAAGCGCGCGGTGACCATCGAGGCGGCCGACATCGGCGGCCCGAACCACGGCATCTTCGCGCCGTCGGGCACCGCCCGCAGGGCCTGCGCCAGCGCGACGCGGGCGGCGTCCCAGCGCGCCAGCAGCTCGGCGGGCGGGAGGGTCGCGAGATCGAGGGCTCCGGCGTCGACGAACCCGGTGGGGTCGGCCAGCGCGGCGAGCACGATCGCGTCCCACGGCTCGGCCTCGACGTGGGCGCGGGCAGCGGTCGCGGCGGTCTCGTCGGTCCAGAGCAGGTGGGCGACCTGGGTCGCGACGCTCCACCCGGGGGCCGGCGTGGGCGTGGCCCAGCCGGCGTCGTCGAGGTCGGCCACGACGGCGCGCAGCCGGTCGCCCTCGGCGGTGAGGTCGGCGAGCAGGTCGTCGAGCAGGGTCACGGGGTTGCTCCCTTGAGCTGGGTGTCGAGCACGAGGGCCCACTGGTCGAGGATCCGTCCACGACGCCGGGCGTCGTCGGTGATGGTGGTGGCCAGGCCCAGGCCGCGGACCAGGTCGAGGGTGGCCTGGACGAGCTCGCGCACGCCGGGCTGCGACTCGTCGGCGCCGAGCGCGTCGACCACGAGGCGGTGCGCCTCGCGCCCGACCCGCTGCTCGAGGGGCGCGACGGCGGCCAGCAGGGTCGCGTCGGTGCGCGCCGCGACCCACAGCTCGAGGGCGGCGAAGAAGACGGGCGAGGCGAAGTGGTCGCCGAGCATCTCGAGCACCGCCCGCGTGCGGGTGGGCCCGGTCGGCAGGTCGGCGGCGGCGGCCGCCAGCTCGGCGCCGCGCACCGCGGTGAGGTGCTCGACCGCGGCCAGCACCAGGTCGTTCTTGCTCGGGAAGTGGTGCAGCTGGGCCCCCCGGCTGACCCCCGCGCGCTCGGAGACCAGCGTGGTCGACGTACCGGCGAAGCCGTGCTCGACCAGGCACTCGACCGTCGCCTCGAGCAGCCGCGCCCGCATCACGCGGGTGCGCTCCTCCTGCGGCACGCGGGTGGTCGCGGCGGTCGTCACGCCTCCCGACGATGCCGCAGCAGCAACAAACAGTCAAGCCTGATTCTAAGTGTCGGACGATAGTCGTGGCCGTTCCGCACGGGGGGCGGGGTCGGTGCGGATGGTCCACGACTATCCCGGATGGATAGTCGTGGACGTTCCGCACGCGAGGCGAGGTCGGTGCGGATGGTCCACGACTATCGGCTCAGGCGGCTCGGTAGCCGAGCCAGCGCTCGCGGTCGGCGGCCGAGAGGGCGCGACGCTGCTCGACGGTGAAGGTGGGCACCCACCAGCCGGGCAGCTCGGTGGTCCAGGTGCGGTCGGACTGCGGCCTCGCCGCAGCACGGGCGTACGCCGAGCGCAGGTCGCTCACGAACCGTCCGCCGAGGTCGCCGGCGCGGGCCGTGACCTGCTCGAGCCCGTGGTGCTCGAAGGCGGCGTCGCGCACCGCGTCGGCGCGTGGCGCGTCGCCGACCAGGTGCACGCCACCGTCGTACTGCCCGATCACCCCCGCGACCGGGTCGATGAGGTCGGGGGTGCCGATGTGACGACCCGCGAGGTCGAAGACCGGCCGGTTGGCCAGCGGCGAGGGGAAGCCCGCGTCCTCCCACCACGTGAGCATCCGGAACTCCTGGGGCGACCAGCAGTTCTCGACGGCCCGCGGCAGCGCGTCGCGGCACCGCGGCACACCGGTGTACGCCGGGTGGTCGAGCGCGTGGGCGGTCATCTCCTCGACCGAGACGAGGTCGTCGAAGGCCGCCATCGCGAGGACCAGGGCCGCCTCGGTGACGGAGGGGGCGTAGCGCATCGCGAAGAACGCGGCCGGGACGGGCCAGGCGACCCAGATGCCGTCTAGGCTGACGGCCTCCGCCGGGTCGAAGCGGTCCCCGGTCATGTGGAACCCCGCTTGCGTGCGGATGCGGTGGGCGGGCACCGCGATGTCGACGTCGACCAGGGTCCCGTCGGCGCGGGTGCCGGTGAACCAGGTCGCGCCCTGCCAGTGCAGCGACCCCCAGCCGGTCACCGCGCCGCACCGCGGCACCAGGTAGCCGGCCTCCAGCACGCGTTGGGCCGGCGTCAGCTCGACGTCCGAAGGCACGTAGAGACCGTGGCTGCTGCGTCGCCACTCGGGCCCGGACGCCTGCCGGCGCGTCGGACCCCCGACCCCGTCGGGGTCGGTGCGCACCGGCGCGACCACCCGGTGCGCCGTACCAGGAGGGATGCGGTGGCGCATGCGGACAGGATGGACCGATCGGCGGCACCCGCGCGTCCGTCCTCCACAGGCCCGTCGCACCCTCCACCCGCCGGGATAGTCGTGGACGTGGTGCACGCGGTCGGGCTCGGTGCACAACGTCCACGACTATCGGCGGCGATGGGCCACAGGGGGGCACAGTCGGCGCCCGCCGGACCTAGGACGAGGGCCGAAGGACCCGCCCTCGCAGGACCGCCCAGGCCCCGGTGCACCACAGCGCCCAGGCCACCAGCAACGGCTGGAAGAACAGGCGTACGACGCGGCTGGTGGTCGAGTCGAGCCCGAACGAGTCCGACCCGTGGACCGCCTGCCACACGTTGCCGGGGAACACCGCGACGAAGAACACCGCCACCACGAGCCCGAGCGTCGCGAGCCGGTCACCGCGCAGCACGAGCAGCGCGACGCCGAGGACCAGCTCGACGACCCCGGAGACCAGCACGATCGCCTCGCGCAGCGGCAGGAACGTCGGGACCTGGCCGAGGAACTCCGCGGTGTCGACGAAGTGGGCGGTGCCCGCGACCAGCAGGACGGCCGCCAGCAGCACGCGGCCGAGGACCTTCAGCACGGGGCTCATCCGGGCAACCTACGGCGCGTCACCGGTAGGTGAGGTGGTCGCCCTCGAGGTGGGGGTGCTCGTTGAAGGTCAGCAGCCGGGCGCCGGTGGAGCCGACGACGACGCGGGTGACCGACGAGTTGACGGTGACGGCGTTGAACCGGGCCCAGCGGCGGGCGAGGGCGACCGGGTCGTCGTCGTCGGGATCGGCGAGCGCCGCGGCGAGGACGCCGATGACGCCGCCGGAGGTGACCACGACCGCCGTGCGTCCCGAGCCGGCGCGCTCGGCCACGCGCGCGAACGCGGCGCGCACCCGTGCCACGAAGCCGTCCCAGGGCTCGTCGTAGTCGCCGTGGCCGGCGGTCCAGCGCGCGGTGGCCTGCTCGAAGAGCCGCTGGAAGGCCTTGCGGTCCAGGCCGCCGGCGTCGGTCAGCGACGTCACCTCGGGGTGGCTCGCGACGATGCCGAGGTGGTCGAACTCGTCCCAGGCCTCGTCGACGACGACGTCGCCGCGCCAGCCCGCGGCACCGGTCATCGCCTCGAGGGTCTCGCGGTGGCGCCGCATCCCGCCCCGCACGATCGTGGTCGGTACGACGCGCCGCTCGGCCATCCACTGGCCGAGGAGCCGGCCCTGCTGCCACCCGACCGGCGACAGCACGTCGTAGTCGTCGGCCCCGAAGGACGCCTGGCCGTGACGGACCAGCAGCACGACGCCCATCAGCGCTGCCCGGCGAGCAGGGTGCGGCAGCGCGACTCGAGGTAGCCGACGGCGGGACCGAAGACGGCGTAGGCCTCGTTGGTGGTCTGCCGGTGGACGTAGCGGTACCAGATCTGCTGGGCGATGACGGCCAGCCGGAACAGCCCGAAGACCTCGTAGAACAGCCAGCCCGGCGCGGGCAGCGCGAGACCGGAGCGCTCGAGGTAGGTCTCGACGAGGCGCTCGCGGGTCCACATGCCCGGCGTGGTCGACGGCTGGCGGCGGAAGAGCTGGAAGACCTCGTCGTCGCCGGCCTCGACCCAGTAGGCGAGCGCGCCGCCGAGGTCCATCAGGGGGTCGCCGACGGTGGCCATCTCCCAGTCGAGCACCGCGCGCACGCCGAGCGTGTCGGGGTCGAGGACGAGGTTGTCGAGCCGGAAGTCGTTGTGGATCATTCGCTGGGCCACGTCGCGCGGCTGGTGCTCGTCGAGCCAGGTCAGGACGTCGGACCAGTCGCCGGTGTCGTCGGTGCGCGCGTCGGCGAACCGCTTGGTCCAGCCGCCGACCTGGCGGGCGACGTAGCCGTCGCCCTTGCCCAGCGCGGCCAGTGCGGGCACCGCCGCGACGTCGACGCCGTGCAGCGCGACCAGGGTGTCGAGCGCCCGGTCGCAGAGGTTGTCGGCCTGCTCGGGGGTGACGGGGAAGCCGAAGTCCTGACGCGGGATGACGCCGTCGACGCATCCCATCACGTAGAACTCCGAGCCGATCACGGTCTCGTCGGTGCAGTGGGCGACCATCGCGGGCACCTGCGGGAAGACCGGCGCGAGCGCGGCCTGGACGTCGTGCTCGCGGCCCATGTCGTGCGCCCCCCTGGCCTTGGCGCCGACCGGCGGACGCCGCAGCACCAGGTCGGGCTGCCCCGCGGCGTACTGCAGGAGGTAGGTGAGGTTGGACGCGCCGCCGCGGAACTGGCGCACCCCGGCGATCGGGCCGCGGTCGAGGTAGGCCGCCACCGCGTCGACGTCGAAGGCGTCCTCGTCGCGGACCGCGGACGAGTCGGCGCCCGGGCTCACCGGCGGGCGCCGTACTTGCCGAGCTCGAGGCGCGCGATCACACCGCGGTGCACCTCGTCGGGGCCGTCGGCCAGGCGCAGCGCGCGGGCCGAGGTCCAGGCCCCGGCGAGGGGGTGGTCCTCGGAGAGACCACCGCCCCCGTGGAGCTGGATGGCCATGTCGATGACCTGCTGGGCCACGTTGGGGGCCGCGACCTTGATCTGGGCGACCTCCGACAGCGCGTTGAGCGGACCGCCGACGTCGAGCTTCCAGGCGGCGTTGAGCACGAGCAGGCGCACCGAGTCGATAGCGATGCGGGCCTCGGCGATGCGCTCGCGGTTGCCGCCGAGGTTGGCGATCGGCTTGCCGAACGCCGTGCGCTCCAGCGCGCGCTTGCAGGCCAGCTCGAGAGCCATCTCGGCCAGGCCGATCAGTCGCATGCAGTGGTGGACGCGGCCGGGGCCCAGGCGGCCCTGGGCGATCGCGAACGCCTCGCCGGGGCCGCCGATGACGTTGGTCAGCGGCACCCGGACGTCGTCGAACGACACCTCGCCGTGGCCGAGCGGCTCGTCCTGGAAGCCCATCGTGGACAGCAGCCGCTCGACCTTGACGCCGGGCGCGTCGCGCGGCACGAGCACCATCGAGTGACGGTGGTGGCGGTCGGCGTCGGGGTCGGTGAGTCCCATGAAGATCATCACCCGGCAGTCGGGGTGGCCGATGCCGGAGGTCCACCACTTGCGGCCGTTGATGACCACCTCGTCGCCGTCGACGACCGCGGTCGCGGCCATGTTGGTGGCGTCGGAGGAGGCCACGTCGGGCTCGGTCATGGCGAAGGCGCTGCGGATCCGGCCGTCGAGCAGCGGCTCGAGCCACTGCTTCTTCTGCTCCTCGGTGCCGTACTTGAGCAGCACCTCCATGTTGCCGGTGTCGGGCGCGTTGCAGTTGAGCACCAGCGGCGCGATCGCCGACCGACCCGTGAGCTCGGCGATCGGCGCGTAGTCGACGTTGGTCAGGCCACCGCCCCCGTCGACCGTGTAGCCCTCGCTGTGGGCGGCGGGCAGGAAGAGGTTCCACAGGCCGCGCTCGCGCGCCTTGGCCTTGAGCTCCTCGATCAGCGGCAGCGGCTTCCAGGGGTCGCCGGTGCGTCGCGCCTCGGCGAGGTCGCGGTGGTAACCGGGCTCGGCGGGCTCGACCTCCTCGGCGAGGAACGCGCGGACGCGCTCGGTGAGGTCGGCAGCTCGGGCAGAGGGGGCGAAGTCCACGTCGGCCACGGTAGCCGTGCATGGCAGGATCGCGGTCGTGCGTCCCCTCCCGGCTCTCGTGGCGGCTGCGGTGACGGTGCTGGGGCTCGGGGCCTGTGACGTCGACGTCTCCCAGGACGACGACCGCGCCCCGGTGCCGGCCGAGGTCCGCGCCGGGCTCGCCACGCTCTACGCCGCCGGCGACACCAGCCCCGCCGTGGTCGCCGAGGCCGGGTGCTTCGCCGACGCGCTCACCGGGCGGCTGACCCCCGCCGAGCTCGTCGAGGCCGGCATCGTGGGCGACGACGGCCGGGTCGTCGACGCCGTCCCGACGCTCACCGTCGACGTCGCCGGCGCCTGGGTCGACGCGCTCGACTCGTGCACGCCGTACGTCGAGGTGGCCGCCCGCACGCTCGCCGCACGCTTCGACGGACGGCTCGACGAGGCGTCGTACGCCGTGTGCCTCGGCTCGACGGTCGCCCCCGACCGGGTCCGCGCGGCGCTGGTCGCCACCCTGACCGGGCGCTACGGCACCGACCCGGCGGTGGCCGAGCTCGAGGCCGCCTCGGGCGACTGCGCACGGTCCGCCATCTCGCTGGGCTGAGCACCCCCGGGCCGGCAGCGCAGGCCGGGACCTTGGTCCCTTAACGCCGGGACCCCGCCCTGCGAAGGATGGTGGCCGAACCCACGTCACCGACTGCGGCAGGCACCTGAGCCGGAGGCGACGGGACCACACCACCGGGCCCGGACGAGCACCCTGCGTCGCTGCGGCCCACTGACACGGAAGGGCAGCAGACATGAGCATGCACGGCACATGGACGCTTCACTACAGCTGGGACATCGGGTCGACGACCCCGCGCACCTACGCCTCCACGCAGGTCACCTTCAACGCCGACGGCACCTTCGCCGGCGCGAGCCCCGGGCGCTGGATGCTGCGCGACGGCACCCTGATGCTGAGCTTCACCGGCGGACCGGCGAAGTACGGCGGGTCCCTGGTCGGTCCCGTGGGGACCGGGGAGATGTCCACCTTCGGCGGCCTCAACGGCTGCTGATACCTGATCGAGCAGGGCACCGTCGGCATCGCCGCCGACGAGGCCGACGCCACCCACGACGTCGCCGGCAACGACCTCAAGGTCCTGGCCGGCGCCGGGTCCTCCACGAGCTGAACGGACCACGACGATGACCGACCACTCCATGCCGTCGATGCCTTCGATGCACTCGATCCACTGCATCCTGCCGCCCCACATGCTCGAGCACATCGCTCGGACCGGGGACGACACCCAGCGCGAGCGCGCCCTGCAGGCCCTCGCCACCGACAACACCCAGCGCAGCCGCCGGATCACCCGGTCCTTCACCACCGTCGCCCCGGCGATGCCGGTGACGACGCCCCACAAGCAGCGACACGTCCACGACCTCAACCACGGCACCAACCTGCCGGGGACGCTCGTGCGCTCGGAGGGGCAGGCCGCGACCGGGGACGCCGAGGTCGACGAGGCCTATGACGGCGCGGGCGCCACGTTCGACATGTTCTGGGCCGCCTACTCGCGCAACTCCATCGACAACGCCGGGATGCCGCTGATCTCCAGCGCGCACTACAGCACCCAGTACAACAACGCCTTCTGGAACGGGGCACAGATGACCTACGGCGACGGCGACGGGGTCTACTTCAACCGCTTCACGGCCTCGGTCGACGTCATCGGCCACGAGATGACCCACGGGATCACCGCTTACCAGGCCAACCTGGAGTACCACGACCAGCCGGGGGCGCTCAACGAGTCGATCTCGGACGTGTTCGGCTCGCTGGTCAAGCAGTTCTCCCGCTCCACGAAGCAGACCGCGGCGCAGGCCGACTGGCTGATCGGGCAGGGGCTGTTCACCTCGAAGGTCAACGGGGTCGCCCTGCGGTCGATGAAGGCGCCGGGCACGGCGTACGACGACCAGCACCTCGGCAAGGACCCGCAGCCGGCCCACATGAACAACTTCGTGCACACCACCTCCGACAACGGCGGCGTCCACATCAACTCGGGGATCCCCAACCACGCCTTCTACCTGCTCGCCACCGCGCTCGGCGGCTACGCGTGGGAGAAGGCCGGCCGGATCTGGTACGTCACGCTCTGCGACCCGCGGCTCGCCCCGACCGCCCGGTTCCAGGACTTCGCCAACCTGACCGTCGCCAACGCCGCGACGCTCTTCGGGCCCGCGGTGCAGCAGGCGACGATCGACGCCTGGGCCGCCGTCGGCATCTCGAGCAGCCTGCAGCCGCCCAAGATCTCCGGTCAGTGGGCGCTGCACTACGACTGGGGCGTCACCGGCCGCTTCAACCAGGTGCCGATCACCTTCAACGCCGACGGCACCTTCACCGGTGGCGGCAACGGCCAGTGGCAGCAGAAGGACGGGACCCTGATGCTGCACTGGAACACGGGCCCGGCCATCTACTCCGGCTCCCTCGACGGTGACATCGGGTCGGGCGCCATGACGACCTTCGCCGGGTCCGACGGGTCGTGGTACCTCTACCGGCAGGGCAACGTCGGGCTCGTCCCCCCGACCCTCGAGGAGGAGACGACCCAGCACCTCGACGCGATGGGCAACCCCGTCACGGTGGGAGCCGGCGCGGCCGGCGCCGCCGGCGCGGCAGGCTAGGAGGGCCCGATGAGGATCAGTCTGCGCACCGACGGCGGCCTGGCGACCTTCCCGGGCCTGACCCGACCCGTCGAGGTGGACTCGTCCTCGCTCGGCGCCGACGAGGCCGCTCGGCTCGAGCACCTCGTCGGCGCCGCCCGCTTCTTCGCGCGTCCCGAGCCGGCCGCGGGTCCCGCGCCCGGCACGGCCGACGCCATGACCTACACGCTCACCGTCGACGACGGCACCCGCACCCGCACCCTCACGGTCTCGGACCCGCTCGAGGACGACGACCTGGCCGCGCTGATCTCGCACCTCCGGGCGCTCTAGCGGCCGGCCCGCTCACGACCTCGGTCTCGGCGCGCTCACGGCACGCTCACGACACCGCCACCGTCGTGACGACCCGCGCCCGCTCCACCGGGTCGACCCAGGCCTCGCGGGCCCGCAGCAGCCGCGCGGTCGACCAGGCGACCATCGCCACGGCCAGGGACAACGACACCCAGGGGCTCGGGGCGCGGGTGAGCAACGAGAACAGGACGCCGGTGAGGGTGGTCGAGAGGGCCAGGCGCGAGGAGTAGGCGACCATCATCGCCGGCGGGGCCGGGGTCGCGCGCGAGGAGCGGAGGTCGACGGCGTACGGGCGCGCGGACGACCAGCGCATCGACGCGCCGACGACCTGCACGGTGACGACGACCAGCGTCGAGCACAGGGCGGAGAGCTCGGCGGCGCTGGGGACGCCGGCGCGCAGGCCCGCGACGACGACGGTCAGCACCGAGGCGGACAGCAGGAACTCGGCGAGCACGTAGGCCCGCGCGTCGAAGACGGTGCCGGGGGGCACCGGGAGGCTCTCGCGCCACAGGGTGCCGCGACTGTCGAGGCACCACGCGTTGACGCCGTAGAGCAGCGCGCCGCCGGAGGCGACCAGGCCCGGCAGGATCGTCATGGTGTCCCACTGCAGGTCGCCGAGCAGCGCGACCAGCGCCGGCCCGAGGGCCAGCACGATGACCCCGCGACGCATCGGCACCGCACGCCATACCGACGCCCGGTCGGTGCGGACCATCGCGCCCAGCGGGCTGCGCGGCATCGACCGTGCGGGGTAGCGGCCCGACTCGACCTTGAGCTCGTCGCGGGGGGTACGCCGGGCCGCGAGGTGGGCCGGCACGGCACCGAGCGCGACCAGCACCACCACGACGACCAGCAGCGCCGCCGTGGTGACCGCCCACCGCGGCGTGACGCCGAAGGCCAGGCTGACGACGACGCCCCGGGTGGGCACGGCGTCGAGGACGTCGGTGAGGCGGTCGGAGACCTGGAGCCACAGCGCGACGCCGAGCACGACGAGGTTGAGCACCCGCACGGCGGCCATGCCGTGGGGCAGGCGGCGTACGCCCTCGAGCGACCAGGCCAGCACCTGCGCGAAGGCGGTGCCCGCGGCCAGCCACAGCAGCACGACCACCTGGGCCGGGGCGAGCGCCCCCGCGCCCACGCCGTAGGCGGTGACGCCGAGCAGCAGCCACGCCTGGAGCAGCCACGCGATGTTGAGCGGCGCCAGCAACAGGGCGCCGAGGTGGTCGGTGGTCGGGCTGACCGGGAACACCGCGGCCGGGTCGCGGGCCAGCAGCTCGCGACCACCGCCGGACGCCGCCGCCGACACGACGGCCAGCAGCACGAACCCGGCCAGCGCGGTCGGCAGCACGATCAGCAGCTCACGCGCCCGCCCGTCGACGCCACCGGCGCCCGGCAGGAACGCCGGGACCACGGCCACGGCGGTCGTCAGCGCCAGGACGGTGGCGCCCGCCCCGGCCAGGAGCCGCCGTCGGCCGTGCGCGGCGCGGAACCGCACCAGGTGGACGACGTCGACGACCGCGCGGCGGGCGGCGGCGACGGGTCCGTCAGTCGAGGAGGCCGCGGTAGGCACGGGCGCCGTCCTCCCCGAGCATCTCGGAGGCGGCCAGGGTGGCGACGCGGGAGCCGCCACGCAGCACGCTGACGGTGCTGCAGGCCTCGACGGCCAGCTCGCGCAGGTGGGTGGAGACCAGGACGCAGGCCCCGCGGGCCCGGGCGTCGCTGATGACCGCGAGGGTGGCCTCGACCCCGATCGGGTCGACGCCGTCGAAGGGCTCGTCGAGCAGCAGCACCGCCGGGTCGTGCAGGGCGGCGAGCACGACGCTGAGGCGGCGTCCCATGCCGTGGCTGAACCCCGCGGTCACCCGGTGCGCGACGTCGCCGAGCTCGAAGCGCTCGAGCAGGTCGCGGGCGCGGTCCTCCCAGGCGGGCAGGCGGCGCAGCCGGGCGGAGAGCTGGAGGTGCTCCCAGGGCGTCGCGCGCGGCACGAGCCCGCCGACGTCGGGGCAGTAGCCGACCGACTGCTTGACCCGCAGCGGGTGGTGGGCGACGTCGTGGCCGTCGACGACGACCGTGCCCGCGCTCGGCGGCACGACCCCGGCCAGGACGCGCATCGTGGTCGACTTGCCGGCACCGTTGCGCCCGAGCAGCGCGGTGGACTGCCCGGCGTGGCCGGTGAGGTCGACACCGGCGACGGCCTCGATCTCACCGAACCGCACGTGGAGCCCGCGGACGTCGACGAGCACGTCGGCGTCGGTCGGCGGGAGCACGGGCCCATCATCGCGTCCCGCCGGGGCCACGTCAGGTGTTCTGCGGGAACCCCAGGTTGAGGCCACCGTGGCCCGTGCCGGGGTCGAGCCAGCGGGCGGTGACGGCCTTCTCGCGGGTGAAGAAGTCGACGCCGGAGGGTCCGTAGGCCTTGGCGTCGCCGAAGAGCGAGGCCTTCCAGCCGCCGAAGGAGTGGTAGGCGACCGGCACCGGGATCGGCACGTTGATGCCGACCATGCCGACCTCGACGTCCTGCTGGAAGCGCCGCGCGGCCCCGCCGTCGTTGGTGAAGATCGCGGTGCCGTTGCCGTAGGGGCCGCCGTTGATGAGGGCCAGGCCCTCGGCGTACGACGCCACGCGGACCACCGAGAGGACCGGGCCGAAGATCTCGTCGGTGTAGACCGTCGAGGTGGTGCCGACGTGGTCGACCAGCGAGGGGCCGAGCCAGAAGCCGTCGGCGGCCCCGTCGGCCTCGACCCCGCGGCCGTCGACGACGACCGAGGCACCGTCGGCGGTGGCGACGTCGAGGTAGCCCGCGACCTTGTCGCGGTGCTCGCGGGTGATCAGCGGGCCCATGTCGGCGTCGCCGCGGCCGTCGCCGACCACGAGCTTGCCCATCCGGTCGCGGATCTTGTCGACCAGCTCGTCGCCGACGGGGTCGACGGCGAGCACCACCGAGATCGCCATGCACCGCTCACCGGCCGAGCCGAACCCGGCGTTGACGGCCGAGTCGGCGACCAGGTCGAGGTCGGCGTCGGGCAGGACGAGCATGTGGTTCTTGGCGCCGCCGAGGGCCTGGACCCGCTTGCCGGCGGCGGTGCCCTTCTCGTAGACGTACTGGGCGATGGGGGTCGAGCCGACGAAGGAGATCGAGGCGACGTCGGGGTGCTCGAGCAGCGCGTCGACGGCCTCCTTGTCGCCGTGGACGACGTTGAAGACGCCGTCGGGCAGGCCGGCCTCGGCGAGCAGCGCGGCCAGCCAGTTGGCGACCGAGGGGTCCTTCTCCGACGGCTTGAGCACCACGGTGTTGCCGGTGGCGATCGCGATCGGGAAGAACCACATCGGCACCATCGCGGGGAAGTTGAACGGGCTGATGATGCCGACGACCCCGATCGGCTCCTTGACGGAGTAGACGTCGACGTCGGTCGAGACGCCCTGGGAGTAGGAGCCCTTGGCCAGATGGGGCATCCCGCACGCGAACTCGACGACCTCGATGCCGCGGGCGACCTCGCCGGCCGCGTCGGAGAGCACCTTGCCGTGCTCGGAGGTGAGGATCGCCGCGAGCTCGTCGCGGCGCCCGTCGAGCAGCTCGCGGAACTTGAACATCACCGTCTGGCGCTTGGCGATCGACGAGCGGCCCCAGCCGCCCTGGCCGGTCGCCGGGTCGCCGACGTACGCCGCGCGCGCGGCGGCCACGGCGGTGTCGACGTCGGCGCCCGAGGCCAGCCGGACGTGCTTGGTCACCTCGCCCAGCGCGGGGTCGTAGACGGGGCTGGTGCGGTCGGAGGCGCCGGCGGTCAGCGCGCCCGCGATCCAGTGGTCGAGCGTCGGGGTGGTCATGAAGCGATCTCCTTGTCGAGCAGGGTGAGGACCTCGTCGTAGATCGAGAGCGCCCGGGCGCACTCGTCGTCGGTGACGACGCACGGGGGGACGACGTGGATGCGGTTGTCGGCGGCGAAGGGCACCAGCCCGCGGGACAGGGCCTCCTTCTTGGCCAGGCCGATCAGGGCCGGCGGCACCGGCGCGCGGGTGGCCGGGTCGGTGACGAGGTCGAGCGCCCAGAAGACGCCCAGCCCACGCACCTCCCCGACCACCGGGTGGCGCTCGGCGAGCTCGTGCAGGCCCGGGCCCAGCACGTCCGCACCGATGCGTCTGGCGTTGTCGACGATGCCCTCGGACTCCATCGCGTCGAGCGCGGCCACGATCGAGGCGCAGGCCAGCGGGTGGCCGGAGTAGGTGAGCCCGCCGGGGAAGACGGCCTCGTCGAAGTCGGCGGCGATCTCGTCGCCGATGATGACCCCGCCGACGGGGACGTAGCCGGAGTTGACCCCCTTGGCGAAGGCGATCAGGTCGGGGCGTACATCGAAGGTGTCGAGGGCGAGCCACTCCCCCGTCCGGCCGAACCCGGCCATCACCTCGTCGAGGATCATCACGATGCCGTGGGCGTCGCACAGCTCGCGGACCCCGGCGAGGTAGCCGGGCGGCGGCACCAGGACCCCCGCCGTACCGGGGATGGTCTCGAGCAGCACGGCCGCGACCGAGGCGGGGCCCTCGCACTCGATGACGCGGCGCAGGTGGGTGAGCGCCCGCTCGCACTCCTCCTCGGGCGTGGTCGCCCAGAACTCGCTGCGGTAGAGGAACGGCCCGAAGACGTGCACGTGGGACCGGGCGTACTCGTTGGGGACGCGGCGCCAGTCACCGGTCGCGACGACGGCGGCCCCGGTGTTGCCGTGATAGCTGCGGTAGGTGGAGACGACCTTGTCGCGCCGGGTGTGCAGGCGCGCCATCCGGATGGCGTTCTCGACCGCGTCGGCGCCGCCGTTGGTGAAGAAGACCTTGTGCATCCCGTCGGGCGCGCGGTCGGTGATGCGTCGGGCGGCCTCGCCGCGGGCCAGGTTGGCCGTCGACGGCGCGATGGTCGCGAGCGTGGCGGCCTGCTGCTGGATCGCCGCCACGACCGCGGGGTGCTGGTGGCCGATGTTGACGTTGACCAGCTGGCTGGAGAAGTCGAGGTAGGTGCGCCCCGCGTGGTCCCACACCGTCGAGCCGAGCCCGCCGGCCAGCACCAGCGGGTCGAGCGCGGCCTGCGCGGACCACGAGTGGAAGACGTGGGCCCGGTCGAGGGTCCTGGTGTGCGCGTCGAGGTCTGTGGTCGCGGGGGTCTCGGTCACCGTCATCGTCGTCGGTCTCCTTGGGTCGGGGTGGGTGGGTCAGGCTGGTCCCATGCGTCCCTGGTTTCACCGGCCGGCCGGTGAAACCAGGACTGGGACGACGAAATTTCATCGTCCCGGTCAGGCATTCACCGGCCGGCCGGTGAATCCTGGGGCAGGTGGGACAAGCGGGCACGCCGTCAGGCCTTCGCGGTCACGTGGTCGCGCAGCGCGGGCATGATCGACTCGCCGTACAGGCGCATCGTCTCCTCCTTGTTGTCGTGCTGGAGGTAGATGGCGAACTGGTCGACGCCGATCGCCTTGAGCTCCTCGAGCTTGGCGACGTGCTGCTCGGGGGTGCCGAGGAGGCAGAAGCGGTCGACGATCTCGTCGGGCACGAAGTCGACGTGGTCGTTGTCGGCCCTGCCGTGGGAGTTGTAGTCGTAGCCCTCGCGGCCCTTGATGTAGTCGGTCAGCGCCTGCGGGATGTCCTGCCCCCCACCCGAGTCGCCGTACTTGGCGACGATGTCGGCCACGTGGTTGCCGACCATGCCGCCGAACCACCGGCACTGCTCACGCATGTGGGCCAGCGACTCGGGGCTGTCGTCGCCGACGTAGGCCGGTGCCGCGACGCAGAACGTGATCGCGTCGGGGTCGCGGCCGGCGTCGGCGGCGGCCTTGCGGACCGCGCCGATCATCCACCGGGCGATGTCGACGTCGGCGAGCTGGAGGATGAAGCCGTCGCCGACCTCGCCGGTGGTCTTGAGCGCCAGCGGGCCGTACGCCGCCACCCACACCTCCAGCGCGGAGGTGCGCGCCCAGGGGAACTGCAGCGTGGTGCCGTTGACCTCGACGGGCCGGCAGTTGGCCAGCTCGCGGATGACGTGGGTGGCCTCGCGGACGTCCTTGAGCGTGGTCGGCTTGCCGTTGAGCACTCGCACCGCGGAGTCGCCGCGGCCGATGCCGCAGACCGTGCGGTTGCCGTACATCTCGTTGAGCGTGGCGAAGACGCTGGCGGTGACGGTCCAGTCGCGGGTGGCCGGGTTGGTCACCATCGGCCCCACGATGACCCGGTTGGTCTCGTGGAGGATCGCCGAGTAGATGACGTAGGGCTCTTGCCACAGCAGGTGGGAGTCGAAGGTCCAGACGTAGTCGAAGCCGTGCTCCTCGGCCTGCTTGGCCAGGCCGACGGTGCGCCAGGCGGGTGGGTTGGTCTGCAGCACGACGCCGAAGTCCATGGGTGTCCTTTCCACGGTGGTTGAGGTGCGACGAAGGAGCCTCGAAACCCCGTCGGGTCGTGGGGTCAGGTGAGGTACTGGGTGAGTCCGCGCCTGAGGTAGCGCCCGTGGCCGGCCCGCCCGTGGAACTCGCCGTCGGAGACGACGACCGAGCCACGGGAGACGACGACGTCGACGTGGCCGTCGACCTCGTAGCCCTCCCAGGCGGAGTGGTCCATGTTCATGTGGTGGGTGCGGCCCTCGCCGACGCCGATCGAGGTGTGGCCGGCCGGGTCGTAGACGACGAGGTCGGCGTCGGCGCCGGGAGCGATGACGCCCTTGGTGCCGTAGAGGCCGAACATCCGCGCGGGGGTCGTCGAGGTGATCTCGACCCAGCGCTCCAGGGTGATCTCGCCGGTGACGACCCCCTGGTAGAGCAGGTCCATGCGGTGCTCGATCGAGCCGATGCCGTTGGGGATCGCGCGGAAGTCGCCGCGGCCGAGCTCCTTCTGGTCCTTCATGCAGAACGGGCAGTGGTCGGTGGAGACCATCTGCAGGTCGTTGGTGCGCAGTCCCTGCCACATGGCGTGCTGGTGGCCCTCGGCGCGCGAGCGCAGCGGGGTCGAGCAGACCCACTTGGCGCCCTCGAACTCGCCCCACGTCGGGTCGCCCGTCGCGCCGAGCTGCTCCTCGAGCGAGAGGTAGAGGTATTGGGGGCAGGTCTCGCCGAAGACGTTCTTGCCGCGGTCGCGGGCCGCGGCGATCTGCGCGACGGCCTGCTTGGCGCTGACGTGGACGACGTAGAGGGGCGACTCGGTGAGGTCGGCCAGCATGATGGCGCGGTGCGTGGCCTCCTCCTCCATCTGCCAGGCGCGGGCGACGCCGTGGAAGTAGGGGGTGGTCTTGCCCTGGTCGTAGAGCTGCTGGGCCAGGACGTCGATCGCCGGGCCGTTCTCGGCGTGCATCATCGTCATCAGGCCGAGCTCGGCGGCCTTCTGCATGGCCCGCAGGACCTGGGCGTCGTCGGAGAAGAAGATCCCGGGGTAGGCCATGAACAGCTTGTAGCTGCTGATGCCCTCCTCGACCAGGGTCTCCATCGCCTTGAGCGACTGCTCGTCGACCCCGCCGATGATCTGGTGGAAGCCGTAGTCGACCGCGCACTGGCCGCGGGCCTTGTCGTGCCAGGCCTCCAGCCCGGTCTCGACGGCCTCGCCGGTCTTCTGCACTGCGAAGTCGATGATCGACGTCGTGCCGCCCCAGGCCGCGGCGATCGTGCCGGTCTCGAAGGTGTCGCTGGCCTCGGTGCCCCCGAAGGGCAGCTGCATGTGGGTGTGGGCGTCGATGCCGCCCGGGACGACGTACTTGCCGCTCGCGTCCACGACCCGGTCGACGGAACCGGCCAGGTCGTGGCCGAGCAGCGTGGACCCCGGCGCCAGGACCGCGACGATCGTCTCGCCGTCGACCAGGACGTCGGCGGCGCTGCGACCGGTCGCGCTGACGACGGTGCCGCCGGTGATCAGCAGGGTGGCCACCTCAGGCCTGCGCGATCCGCGTGTAGGAGTCGGGCCGGCGGTCGCGGTAGAACTGCCAGTCGTCGCGCATCTCCTGGACCATCGCGAGGTCGATGTCACGCACCAGCAGCTCCTCCTGGTCGGCCGAGCCGCGCTCGCCGACGAAGTTGCCGCGCGGGTCGATGACCTGGCTGGTGCCGTAGAAGTCGACCGCGAGGTCGCCGTACTCGTTGTCCTCCTTGCCGACCCGGTTGGGCTGCAGCACGAAGTAGCCGTTGGCGACGGCCGCGCACGGGCCCTCGACCTCCCACAGCCGGTTGGAGAGCCCGGGCTTGGTGGCGTTGGGGTTGAAGACCATGTGGGCGCCGCCCAGCCCCAGCTCGCGCCAGCCCTCGGGGAAGTGGCGGTCGTAGCAGATGTAGACGCCGACCTTGCCGACCGCGGTGTCGAAGACGGGGTAGCCGTTGTTGCCGGGACGGAAGTAGAACTTCTCCCAGAACCGGTCGAGGTGCGGGATGTGGTGCTTGCGGTAGGAGCCGAGGAGGGTGCCGTCGGCGTCGACGACGACCGCGGTGTTGTAGTAGACGCCGGTCTGCTCCTCCTCGTAGATCGGCAGGACGTGCACCATGCCGAGCTCACGGGCGAGCGCCGCGAAGCGCTGCACGACCGGGCCGTCGGCCGGCTCGGCGAAGCGGTAGTACTTCTGGTCCTGGGTGATGCCGAAGTAGGGGCCGTAGAACAGCTCCTGGAAGCACATGACCTGCGCACCCTGGGCGGCCGCGTCGCGTGAGAACTGCTCGTGCCGGTCGAGCATCGACTCCTTGTCACCGGTCCACGTGGTCTGGCTGATGGCGGCCTTGACGATGGTCAACGGGTCTCCTCCGGGTCGGCGTGGTCCACGGTCCCGAACGCCCGGTCGAGGCCTCGCGGAACTGTTATCGTCCGAGTTGAACATTTCGCCCATGTGACGCTCGTGTCAAGGATCTCGTGTGAATCTCGCCACCCTCGAGGACCGCACCCCCCGCGGGATCGCGGCCGAGCTGGGGCGCGCGGTCCGCTCCGGCGAGCTGGCTCCCGGCGAGCGGCTGCCCACCGTGCGCCACGTCGCCGCCGAGCTGGGGGTCTCCCCCGCGACGGTCAGCGCCGCCTGGCAGGCGCTGCGCCGCACCGGCCTGGTCGTCTCGCGCGGGCGGGCCGGCACGTTCGTGCGCGAGGCCCCCGAGCCCCGGCTCAGCCCGCGGGTCGCCGGGCTGCGCGGCGGCGCCGACGACGGCCTGCGCCTCGACCTGTCGCGCGGCACCCCCGACCCCGCCCTGCTCCCCCAGCTCGGTCCGGCGCTGCGCCGGGTCTCCGAGCGCGCCACGACGCCGGGCTACCAGGAGGAGCCCGTGCTGCCGGCGCTGCGGGCCGTGCTCGCGGCGACCTGGCCGTCGCCGACCGACCGGCTCACCGTCGTCGACGGCGCCACCGACGCCGTCGGGCGCGTGCTCGACCTCGTCGTCTCCTACGGCGACCGGGTGGTGCTCGAGACCCCCGGCTTCCCGCCGTTCTTCGACCTGGTCGAGGCTCTGGGCGGCGAGGTCGTGCCGGTCGAGCTCGACGGCGCGGGCGTGCGGCCCGAGTCGCTGCGCCGGGCACTCGAGTCGCGCCCGGCCGCCGTCGTGCTGCAGCCGCGCGCCCACAACCCGACCGGGGTCTCCACGACCCCGGCGCGGGCCGCGTCGCTGGCGCGGGTGCTGCGTCGTACGACGGCGACGCCGTGGGTCGTCGAGGACGACCACTCCGGCGCGATCAGCACCGCCCCCGACGTCTCGCTCGGCGCCTGGCTGCCCGACCGCGTGGTCCACGTGCGGTCCTACTCCAAGACCCACGGCCCCGACCTGCGGCTCGCGGCCCTCGGCGGCCCCTCCGACCTGGTCGACGCCCTCGTCGCCCGACGCATGCTCGGGCCGGCCTGGACCTCGCGGATGCTGCAGACCATCCTGCTCGACCTGCTGACCACGTCGCGGTCGATGGACGAGGTCGCCGAGGCCCGTCGCCAGTACTACGGCCGCCAACAGGCCGTCGTGGCCGCGCTGGCCGCGCACGGCGTCGACGTCGCGACCCCCGACGGCCTCAACCTCTGGCTCCCGGTGCGCGACGAGCGCTCCGCTGTCCTGCACCTCGCCGCCCACGGCATCCGAGTGGCCGCCGGCACCCCCTTCCTGGCCGCGGGCACGACCGGCGACTTCGTGCGCGTGACCTCGGGCCTGGTCCCGGCCGAGCAGGCCGACGAGGTCGCCTCGGCCCTGGCCGAGGCCGCTACGGCCTAGGCCGTACGCCGCCGCAGGGTGACCGCGCCCAGGGCCAGACCGGCGCCGGCGTAGGCCAGGACGACGGCGACGTCCTGCCACACCTGCGCCGTGGCGCTCGTGAGGGTCAGGTGCTGCATGGCGTCGGTGGCGTAGGACAGCGGAAGAACGTCGCTCACAGCGCCGAGCGCCGCGGGCAGGTCGTCGCGCGGCACGATGAGGCCGCACAGCAGGATCTGCGGCACCACGACGACCGGCATGAACTGCACGGCCTGGAACTCCGTGCGTGCGAAGGCGCTGACGAACAGCCCGAGGGCGGTCCCGAGCACGGCGTCGGCGACCGCCACGACTCCCAGGAGCCACAGCGGACCGACCACCTGCAGGTCGAGCAGCTCCACGCTGACGCCGACGGCGAGTGCGGCCTGCACGGCTGCGACCAGGCCGAAGGCGACGGCGTACCCGAGGAGGAAGTCGAGCTTGCCGGTGGGCAGGGCGAGCAGGCGCTCGAGGGTTCCGCTACTGCGCTCACGCAGTGTCGTGACGCTCGTGACCAGGAACATCACGGTGAAGGGGAAGATCGCCAGCAGCCCGGGGCCGATGCGGTCGAAGACGTCGCCGCTCCCGTCGGCGGTGTCGAGGAACATCCACCACGTCAGCGTGATCAGCAGGCACGGCACCACGAGGAGCATGACCAGGGTCCGGCGGTCGCGACGCAGCTGGGTGAGCACCCGTACGGCGACCGCGGCGAGGATCCGCGGGGTCACGGCCGGCGCCCCTCGACCAGGGACAGGAACGCCGCCTCGACCGTCGCGGCGCCGACGCTGCGCTTGACCTCGTCGGGGCTGCCGTCGGCGAGGATCTCGCCGTCGCGCATCAGCAGCAGCCGGTCACAGCGCTCGGCCTCGTCCATCACGTGGCTCGACACGACCACGGTCGCCCCCGCGTCGGCGAGCCGGTGGAACAGGCCCCACAGCTCACGGCGCAGCACCGGGTCGAGCCCGACCGTCGGCTCGTCGAGGACCAGCAGGTCCGGGGCGCCGAGCAGCGCGACCGCCAGGCTGGCCCGCGAGCGCTCGCCGCCGGACAGGCGCGAGACGACCCGGTCGCGCAGGGCCTCGAGGTCGACCCGGCCGACGACGGAGTCGACGTCGTCGTCCCCCAGGCCGAGGACCCGGGCGAAGAACCGGACGTTCTCGGCGACGGTCAGGTCGTCGTACACGCTCGCGGACTGGGTGACGTAGCCGATCCGGTCGCGCAACATCCGGCTGCCGGCGTCGTGGCCGTCGACCCGCACCGTGCCCCCGACGACGCGCTGCACCCCGACCAGCGCGCGCAGCAGCGTCGTCTTGCCGCACCCCGACGGGCCGAGCAGGCCGGTGACCCCGGGCCCGAGGTCGAGGTCGAGGCCGTCGAGCACGCGGCGCCCTCCGCGGACGACGACGAGCCCGCGCACCTCGACGACCACCTGGCCCGCACCCACACCGCCATCATCCGGGCCGGGCCGGCGGCGCGCCCGGGCCATCGGACCCTTGCCGTCGTGGAGGTCACGTCCGGGCGGGTCGCGAGGCCCGTCCGGCCGGGTGGACGATCTGGGGCAGCTCGTGGTCCTGCGGGGGGTGCAGCGGCAGCACCTCGTCGTCGTCGCGACGACGGATCCCACCGAGCAGCACGGGCACGTAGCGCCGCCAGAGGTCGGGCTGGTCGGTGGTCGTCGCCATCGAGATCATCATGGTGAGCACCGCCAGGTCGAGCACCTCGATCTCGGGCCGCAGCACGCCGGCCTCGCGGGCGCGTCGTACGACGGCGTCGACGGCCGGCTGCATCCGCTCGCGCGCGGCGTCGAGGCGCTCGCGGGCCTCGACGTCACCGACCATCGCCTCGAGCAGTCCGCGGTCGCCGGCCTGCGCCGCGGCCGACCTCTCGAAGAACCAGACGAGCGCCTCCCACGGGTCGGCGACCTCGAGCGCACGGGCCGCCAGGGCGACCATCTCGTCGATGCGGTCGGCGAAGAGCGCGTCGACCAGGTCGGCCCGGTGGGGGAACCGGCGATAGACGGTGCCGACGCCGACACCGGCCTCGCGGGCGATCTCCTCGAAGCCCACGTCGAGGCCCCGCTCGGCGACGAGGCGGCGCGCGGTGTCGAGGACGACGCGGCGGTTGCGCTCGGCGTCGCGGCGCAGCGGCTTGGGGACCTCGGGCGGAGTGGGCACACGTCATGCTAACAAAGTGGAGAACACCTTCCGTTTCGTGCTACCGTCAATAACCGGAATAGCCCTTCCACTTGGACCCAAGGAGCCCCGATGCCCATCACGACAGATCCACCCAGCCCCGGCCCCGCGACATCCGACACCGCGACGGGGCCGACGTCGGCCCGCGCCAGGTGGCTCGTCCTCGGCGTCGTCTCGCTGGCCCAGATCGTCGTCGTCCTGGACGCGACGATCGTCAACATCGCCTTGCCCAGCGCCCAGAAGGCGCTCGGGTTCTCCAACGACGACCGCCAGTGGGTCGTGACGGCCTACGCCCTCGCGTTCGGCTCGCTGCTGCTGCTCGGCGGCCGGCTCGGCGACCGGCTCGGCCGCAAGCCCATGTTCGTCACCGGTCTGGTCGGCTTCGCCGCCGCCTCGGCGCTGGGCGGCGCCGCCCCCAGCTTCGAGGTCCTGGTCGGCGCCCGGGCGGCCCAGGGGGTCTTCGGTGCACTGCTGGCACCGGCCGCCCTGTCGTTGCTCACCGTCACCTTCACCGACCCCACCGAGCGCGGTCGCGCCTTCGCCGTGTTCGGCGCCATCTCGGGTGCAGGCGGCGCCGTCGGGCTCATCCTCGGCGGCGCGCTGACCGAGTACCTCTCCTGGCGGTGGTGCCTCTACGTCAACGTGCCGCTCGCGGCCGTCGCGGTCGTCGGCGCCGTCCTGCTGCTGGGCAAGGAGCAGCGCCCGGCCGACCAGCCGCGACTCGACCTGGCCGGCGTGGCGCTGAGCGTCTCGGGCCTCGTGGCCCTCGTCTACGGCCTGGCCAACGCCGAGTCCGACGGCTGGTCCAGCGGACCGACCCTCGGGTTCATCGCGGCCGGAGTGGTCCTGCTCGCGCTCTTCACCTGGGTCGAGGCCCGGGTCGAGCACCCGCTGCTCCCGCTGCGCGTGCTGCTCGACCGCACGCGCGGGGGCTCCTTCGTGGCCGTCGGTCTCGTCGGCGCCGGTATGTTCGGGGTCTTCCTGTTCCTGACCTACTACCTGTCCACCGTGCTGGGCTACCAGCCCCTCGAGACCGGGGTCTCGTTCCTGCCGATGATCGTCGGCATCGTCGTCGCAGCCCAGGTGGCCGCTCCCGTGGTCACCCGTCTCGGGGTGAAGGTCCCGGTCACCGTCGGGTTCGCCACCGGTGCCGTCGGCATGTTCCTGTTCACCCGCCTCGGCCTCGACAGCACCTATTGGGCCGACGTGTTCCCCGGTCTGGTCGTGCTCGGTCTCGGGATCGGCCTGGTGATCGCCCCCTCGATCAGTGCGGCCACCGCCGGGGTCGACCGGGCCGACGCCGGCGTGGCGTCCGCAGCGGTCAACACCTTCCAGCAGATCGGCGGCTCGATCGGCACCGCCGTCCTCAGCGCCGTGGCCGCCACGGCCGCCACCGACTACCTCGACGGTCGCAATCCGGCCGACCCGCTGGTGCAGGCGATGGCCGGGATCGAGAGCTACACGACCGCCTTCACCTGGGCCGCCGGTGTCTTCGCGCTGGGTGCGGTGGTCTCGGCGTTGCTCCTGCCGCATGGCGCGCTCGAGGTCGACCCGGACGCCGAGCCGGTGCTGGTGCACTGAGCGCGCACGCGACCCGCCCGGACGACACCGGCCCGCTCCCTCGTCGAGGGAGCGGGCCGGTACGTCGTGCAGGGCCGGTCAGGCGGGGAACGAACCGCCCGAGGCCGCGAGGTCGCGCAGCCACTGCGTGGGCTGGAAGCGCTCGCCGTAGGCCGCGGCCAGCTCGTCGGCGCGCTTGACGAAGGCGGCCAGACCGATCTCGCCGTCGGCGCCCTCGTAGCCGGTCATGAACTGCGCGGCACCACCGGTCATGGGCGGGAAGCCGATGCCCATGATCGAGCCGATGTTGGCGGCAGCGGCCGAGGTGATGACGCCCTCCTCGAAGCACTTGGCCGTCTCGAGCGCCTCGGCGAAGAGCATCCGGTCCTTCATGTCCTGGAAGGGGATCTGCTCGGCGGCCGGCGGGAACTGCTCGGCCAGGCCGGGCCACACCGAGCCGCGCTGGCCGTCGGTGTAGTCGAAGAAGCCGGCGCCCTTGAGCCGCGAGGGGCGACCCAGGTCGATCATCTTCTTGACCACGGCGACACCCGGGTGCTCGACGTACGTCGACCCGTCGCGCTCGGCGGCGTCGCGCGAGGCCTTCTCGATCTTGGCCATCAGCTCCATGTTGAGCTCGTCGGTCAGCTGCAGGACGCCGACCGGGTAGCCGGCCTGGGTGGTCGCCCGCTCGATCGAGTAGGGGTAGGCGCCCTCGCCGAGCATGGCGAGGCCCTCCATGACCTGGGTGCCGATGACCCGCGAGGTGTAGAAGCCACGGCTGTCGTTGACGACGATCGGGGTCTTCCTGATCTGCTGCACCACGTCGTAGGCCTTGGCCAGCGCGGCGTCCGAGGTCTTCTCACCCTTGATGATCTCGACGAGGGGCATCTTGTCGACGGGGCTGAAGAAGTGCAGGCCGATGAAGTCGGCCGGACGGTCGACGCCCTCGGCGAGCTCGGTGATCGGCAGGGTGCTGGTGTTGGAGCACAGCAGCGCGTCGGGGTTGACGTGCTTGGCCGCCTCGGCGAAGACCTGGTGCTTGAGCGAGGGGTCCTCGAAGACGGCCTCGATCACCAGGTCGCAGCCGGCCAGGTCGGCGTAGTCGTCGGTGGCGACGATGCGGGCGAGCAGCTCGTCGGACTTCTCCTGGGTGAGCTTGCCGCGGCTGACGGCCTTGGCGTTGATCTTCTCGGAGTAGGCCTTGCCCTTGTCGGCGTTCTCCAGCGCCACGTCCTTGAGCACGACCTGCATGCCGGCGCGGGCGCAGGAGTAGGCGATACCGGCGCCCATCATGCCGGCGCCGAGGACGCCGACCTTGGTGGCCTTCCACGGCTCGATGCCCTGCGGGCGCAGTGCCCCGGAGTTGATCGCCTGCAGGTCGAAGAAGAACGCCTGGATCATGTTCTTCGAGCCCTGGTTGACGATCAGGTTGGTGAGGTAGCGCGACTCGATGCGGCTGGCAGTGTCGAAGTCACGGCTCGCGCCCTCGACCGCGGCACTCAGGATCGCGCGGGCGGCGGGGTAGACCGCGCCCTTGGTCTGCTTGCGCAGCAGCGCCGGGAAGGCGGGCAGGAAGCCGGCGATGGCCGGCGACTTCACCGAGCCACCGGGCATCTTGTAGCCCGGGGCGTCCCAGGGGTTCTGGCTCGCCTCGGGATTGGCCTTGATCCAGGCCTTGGCGGCCGGCAGCAGCTCGTCCTGGGTCGCGACGAGCTCGTCGATGAGGCCCTGCTCCTTGGCGGCGGAGGCCTTGAACTGCTTGCCCTCGAGCAGGAAGCCCATCAGGCCGTTCTGCAGGCCGAACATCCGGATGATGCGGGTGACCCCGCCGCCACCGGGCAGCAGGCCGAGGCTGACCTCGGGCAGGCCGACGACGACCTTGGGGTCGTCGACCGCGATGCGGTGGTTGCAGGCCAGGGTGATCTCGAGGCCACCGCCGAGCGCGGCGCCGTTGATGGCGGCGACGACCGGCTTGGGCAGCTTCTCGAGGCGACGCAGGGCCGCCTTGACGCTCTCGGCGAGGGCGAAGACGTCGCCCGCGTCGGCCTTGGTGGCCTTGACCATCTCGCGCAGGTCGCCGCCGGCGAAGAAGGTCTTCTTCGCGCTGGCGACGACGACGCCGCTGATCGAGTCGGGGTCGGCGGCCAGCTCGTCCTCGAGGCGGTCGACCGCAGCCTTCATCGAGTCGACGTAGAGCTGGTTCATGGTGTTGGCCGACTGGTTCGGGTCGTCCAGGGTGAGGGTGACGATGTGGTCGGCGTCCTTGTCGTAACGCACGGCCGAGGTGGTCTCGGTAATGGTGGTGCTCATGTCTTCAGGGCTTCCTGTCTTGGGGCGTACGTCGTCGGTAGGGCTGGGCGGATCGGCTTCAGAGGTCTCGACACCGGTTCGCGACTTCGCAGGCTCAGTCGCGACACCGGATGCTCGACCACCCTCAGGTGGCCTGACCTCGTCCCTCGGTCAGACCACCTCGACGATGGTGGCGATGCCCATGCCGCCGCCGACGCAGAGCGTGGCGAGGCCGCGCTTCTGGTCGCGGCGGACCAGCTCGTCGATGAGGGTGCCGAGGATCATCGCGCCGGTCGCGCCGAGCGGGTGGCCCATGGCGATGGCGCCACCGTTGACGTTGGTGATCTCGTGGCTGATGCCCATGTCGCGCATGAAGCGCATGGCGACGGCGGCGAACGCCTCGTTGATCTCGAAGAGGTCGATGTCCTCGACCTCGAGGCCGGCCTTGGCCAGCGCCTTGCGCGCCGCCGGGGCGGGGCCGGTGAGCATGATCGTCGGGTCGGCGCCGCTGACGGCCATCGAGACGATGCGGGCGCGCGGGGTCAGGCCGAGGTCGGTGCCGACCTGCTCGGTGCCGATCGCCATGAGGGCCGCGCCGTCGACGATGCCCGAGGAGTTGCCGGCGTGGTGGACGTGGTTGATCTTCTCCAGCCAGTGGTACTTCTCGAGCGCGACGTCGTCGAACCCGGCGTCGGCGCCGATCTGGGCGAAGCTCGGCTTGAGCCCGCCGAGGCCCTCGGGGCTCGTGTCGGGGCGGATCGTCTCGTCGTGGTCGAGGATCACCAGGCCGCTGCGGTCGCGGACCGGCACGACGGCGTCGGTGAAGTAGCCGTTGGCCCACGCCTTGGCGGCGCGGTGGTGGGACTCGGCGGCGTAGGTGTCGACGTCCTCGCGGCTCCAGCCCTCGATGGTCGCGATGAGGTCGGCACCGATGCCCTGCGGCACGAAGCCGGTGGTGAGCGCGGTGGCGGGGTCCTGGGCCCAGGCGCCGCCGTCGGAGCCCATGGCGACGTTGGACATCGACTCGACGCCACCGGCGAGGATGAGGTCCTCCATGCCGCCGCGGATGCGGGCCGCGGCCTGGTTGACGGCCTCGAGGCCCGAGGCGCAGAAGCGGTTGAGCTGCACGCCCGCCACGGTCTCGGGGTAGCCCGCGGCGAGCGCGGCGGTCTTGGCGATGTCGCCGCCCTGCTCGCCGACCGGCGACACGACACCGAGCACGACGTCGTCGACGCGGGCCGGGTCGAGACCGGGGTTGCGGGTCTTGACCTCGTCGAGGAGCCCGACGATGAGGTCGATCGGCTTCACCTCGTGGAGGGAACCGGCTGCCTTGCCCTTGCCGCGCGGGGTGCGCAGGTGGTCGTACACGAATGCTTCTGCCATGACCGTCCTCAGATTGCTGGCGAGTTTGCTGGAGTCGCGGGGGTGGGGGTGCTTGCTCACCGCGATTGTGACACCAATACTGTCACTGTCGTCAAGGAAAGCCGAGACCGTACGCGGAGTGAGAGGGGTCACGTCGTGCCACAGGCACCCAGCGGGCTGATGACCCTCGACGAGCTCTGCGAGCGGGTGGGGCTGTCGGTGCGCAACGTGCGCTTCTACACCTCCCGCGGTCTCGTGCCGCCGCCGATCCGCCAGGGCCGGTCGGGCTACTACTCCGACGACCACGTCGCGCGCCTCGAGCTGGTCCAGGAGCTGCAGGAGCACGGCTTCACGCTCTCGGCCATCGAGCGCTACGTCTCGGGGCTGCCCGACGACGCCGAGCCCGAGGACATCGCCCTGGCCCGCACCATGCTCGCGCCGTGGCAGTCAGACCTGCCCGTCGAGATGGAGCGCGACGAGCTCGACCGGCGCGCCGGCCGCCCGCTGTCAGAGGAGGACGTCGCCACGCTGGCCGCGCTCGGCATCGTGCGCACCCGCGGCGACCAGCTGCTGGTGGCCCGCACCCAGCTCGGCATCGGCGTACGCCTGCTCGACCTCGGCTTCCCCCGCGACGTCGCCGAGGCGGCCCGCGCGGTCTACCTCGACCACGGCCGGCAGATGGCCGAGGAGCTGCACCGGGTGATCGCCGACCAGCTCATGCCGCGCTACGGCGCCGACGAGTCCGAGCGCTTCCAGGAGGTCATGGAGCGCCTCAAGCCGCTCTCGGTCGGCGGCCTGGTCACGGCCTACGAGAACGCCGTGGCGAAGGCCGCCCGCGGCGCCGCGCGGCCCCGCTGAGCCCCGGTCACCTGGACACCTGGATCTCAGGGCAGCAGGGCGCCGACCTGCTCGCTGAGCCAGCGCTGCGCGCGCAGGGCCGTGTCGACGACGGGGTCGGCCGGGTCGCCGCCGCGCAGGACGCGCACCTCCCACCCGCCGTACCAGGCGACGTAGAGCCCGACGAGGAGCAGCAGGACGCCGGTGACCCGCGGCAGCCAGCGTCCGGCGGTGCGCAGGCGCCCCAGCAGGGCCTGGGAGGACAGCGCCACCGCGATCGCGGCCAGCCCGACCACCGCACCCATGCCGGCGGCGTAGGTGACGAACAGGCCCAGCCCGTCGAGGACCTGGTCGCCGCGCAGGCTGGTCACGACGATCGCGAGGAACGGACCCACGGTGCAGGTCAGCGAGGCGACCGCGTAGACGACCCCGTAGCCGAACGTCGCCACCGCGCCGTGGCCCTCGGCGCGACGCAGGTGCAGGACCGGCAGCCGCAGCTCGCGACCCAGCACCAGCACCAGCCCGACGAGCGCGAGCAGGACGCCGGTGGCCGCCGTGACGTAGGGCAGGTACTCCTGCACCCCGGAGGCGACGGGCTGCACGACCAGGCCGAAGGCACCGAAGACCAGCACGAAGCCGGCGGTCATCAGCACCGTCGCGACCACCGCGCGACCCACGGCCGCCAGCGAGCGGCGCGCGACGGTCACGGTCGTGCCGGCACTACTGGCGGCGCTGCCGTCGGGCAGGACGGCGAGGGTGAGGTACGCCGGCAGGAGCGCGAAGCCGCAGGGGTTGAGCGCGGCCAGCCCGCCGGCGGTGAAGGCGAGCGTCAGGGCCGCGGAGTCCATCGTGGGGTCGGTCGCGGGGTCGGGCCGGTCAGCCGGCGAGGTCGGCGACGGTGTCGGCGAGGGCGTCGTCGTCGGCGTAGCCGGTGCGCAGGACCTCCTGGCCGTCGGCGTCGAGCACGACGAACGACGACTGCTCGGAGATCCCGAAGCGCTGGTAGAGCGCTCCGTCGGGGTCGCTGAGCTGGGTGGGGCCGGGGACGTCGTCGGCGAAGGTCTTGATCGCGTCGCTGTCGGACAGCGACCCGACGCCGACGAAGGCGACCTGGTCGCCGTAGGTCTCGGCGAGCTGGGTGACCTCGGGGGCCTGGCTCTTGCAGACCGCGCACCACGGCGCCCAGAACCACAGCACCACCGGACGCCCGGCGACCGACGCACCGTCGAAGGTGTCGCCGGCGACCGTGGTGGCCTCGAACTGCAGGGCCTCGGGGACCGGGGCGGGGTCGGCCGCAGCGGGGGAGCTGGGGCCGGCGCTCGGGGCCGAGCCCGTGTCGAGGTCGGGGTCGGTCGTCGCGGGCCCGTCGGTCGACGAGGCCTGCACCGCCGGGCTCGGCACCGACGAGCCGGCCTCGGAGGACGTGCCGCACCCGGCCAGGACCAGGACGGTGAGCGAGGTGGCCAGCGCGGCGCGGGTGCGGGCGCGGCGGCGTGGGGAGGGAGGGGTCATCGGGGCGCTCCTGACGGTGCTGGGGGCACTGTCGAGGATGACGCATCGCTGGTGACGGCAGGGGGCCGACGACCTTGCCGTTCGCTTACGGCGCCCGACGCAGCACATGCCCAGCACGCACAGCACGCCGGCCCCTCGTGGCGAGACGAGGGACCGGCGTGGGTCTGTGGGGCTACGGGCCGCTGGTGGTCAGCGGCGCCCGGAGAACGACGACGCCGAGTGGCTGCCGCTCGAGGACGCCGACGGGGCACCGGCACCCGAGCGACGGCGAGCGCCGCCGCCGGCCGGACGCGACCCGGCCGCGGCCGGCTTGGCGCCGCCGCGCGTCGAGGTCTGCTTGGCCGGGCCGCCACCGGTCTTGGGGGCACCGCCACCGGAGCGACGACCGCCGCCGGACCGAGCGCCGCCGTTGCCGCCACCGGAGCGGTTGCGACCGTTGCCGCGGCCGCCGTTGCCGCCGGGCTGGACCTCTTGGCCGGAGGCCGAGAGCTCGAGGCCGCCGGGGACCAGGACCCGCTCGCCGGGGGCGAGCTCGGCCAGGACCGGGTGGCTGGCGCCGGTGAACTTGGTGAGCGTCGGCTTGATGCCGGCGGCGCGGGTGAGCTGACGGACGTCGCGCACCTGCTCGTCGGTCATCAGGGTGACCACGGTGCCGGCGGCACCGGCGCGGGCGGTGCGGCCCGAGCGGTGCAGGTAGGCCTTGTGCTCGGTGGGCGGGTCGGCGTGGACGACCAGGGCGACGTCGTCGACGTGGATACCGCGGGCGGCGATGTCGGTCGCGACGAGCGTGGTGGCCTTGCCGGAGTGGAACGCCTCCATGTTGCGGGTGCGGGCGTTCTGGCTGAGGTTGCCGTGCAGGTCGACCGTGGGGACGCCGCTCTTGTTGAGCTGGCGGGCCAGGGCCTTGGCGCCGTGCTTGGTGCGGGTGAACACGACCGTGCGGCCGGGGGCCGAGGTCAGGTCGACCAGCACCGAGACGCGGTGCTCGCGGGCCAGGTGCAGCACGTGGTGGTCCATGGTCGAGACCGGCGACTGCGCCGAGTCGGCCTGGTGGACGGTGGGGTTGGTCAGGAACTTCTTGACCAGCACGTCGATCGCGTTGTCGAGCGTGGCCGAGAAGAGCAGCCGCTGGCCGGATCGCGGGGTGGCCTCGAGCAGACGGCGTACGGCGGGCAGGAAGCCCAGGTCGGCCATGTGGTCGGCCTCGTCGAGGATGGTGACCTCGATGTTGGCCAGCGAGCAGTGGCCCTGCTGGATGAGGTCCTCGAGCCGGCCCGGGCAGGCCAGCACGATGTCGACGCCACGGCGCAGGCCGTTGACCTGGGGGTTCTGGCCGACGCCGCCGAAGACGGTCTGGGTGGTGAGCCCGGTGGCCTCGGCCAGCGGGATCAGGGCCTCCTGGATCTGGCCGACGAGCTCACGCGTCGGGGCCAGGATCAGGGCACGCGGCTTGCCGGCGGCCGGGCGCTTGCCGGACTGCATCAGGCGGGTCACCAGCGGCAGCAGGAAGGCGTAGGTCTTGCCGGATCCGGTGCGGCCGCGGCCGAGCACGTCGCGGCCGGCGAGCGAGTCGGGCAGCGTCGCGGCCTGGATCGGGGTGGGGGTGGTGATACCGCGTGCGGTCAGGATCGAGACGAGCTCGTCCGGCACAAGGAGGTCGGAGAAGGAGGGCACAGAAGATGCAGAATTCACAGAGGAGTCACTCACGTCGGGGTGTCTCACCAAGCTGTCCCGCCGGCGGCGGGATGGAGAAGCCAAGCCTCACGAGGAGGGGCGCGGTCCGTGGATCAGAGGGACGAACGCGGGAGCCCGAGGCAAGACAGGACGGGCTGCTGACGCCGACTCTATCGGGCGACGGGGTGAACCCCTGCATCGTCGGGACTCCGTAAGGTGTGGGGATGACCACTGTGCTGGTGACGGGTGCGACCGGCTTCGTGGGTCGTCGTCTGACGCCTGTGCTGGTGGCACGAGGCCTCGAGGTCCGCGCGATGACGCGGCGACCCGACGACTACGACGGCCCCGGCACGCCCGTCGGCGGCGACGTCGGCGACGCCGACTCGCTGACCGCGGCCCTGCAGGGCGTCGACGTAGCGGTCTACCTCGTGCACTCCCTCGACGACGACGACTTCGAGCGCAAGGACGCCGAGGCCGCGGTCCGCTTCGGTCGGGTCGCCGCGGAGTGCGGGGTCCGCCAGATCGTCTACCTCGGTGGCCTCGGCGCCGAGGACGAGGAGCTCTCGCCGCACCTGCGCTCGCGCCGCGAGGTCGAGACCAAGCTCGCCGAGGGCGGCGTACCGGTGACGGTGCTGCGCGCGGCGATCGTCGTCGGCGCGGGCGGCATCTCGTGGGAGATCACCCGCCAGCTGGTCAAGAACCTCCCGGCGATGGTGGTGCCCAAGTGGGTCAACACCCGCACCCAGCCGATCGCCGTCGACGACGTGATCCGCTACCTCGACGGCGTCATCGGCAACGAGGCGGCGTACGGGCGGGTGCTCGAGATCGGCGGTCCCGAGCAGCTGACCTATCTCGAGATGATGCAGCAGGCCGCGCAGGTGATGCTGGGCCGGCGGGTCCCGATCATCACGGTGCCCGTGCTCACGCCCTCGCTCTCGTCGCACTGGATCGCCTTCGTCACCGACGTCGACACCACGACGGCCAAGAACCTCATCGACTCGATGGCCACCGAGGTCGTGGTCACCGACGACTCGATCCACGAGCTCGTCCCTGGCGACACGATCCCCTACCAGGACGCCGTACGTCAGGCGATCGAGGAGTCGAAGGTCGGCGCGTAGACCTGAGGAACGGACAGCCGCCGCGCGCCCGGAGCCGACGAGCCAGACCCGACCAGCAGAACGGCGCCCCGACTGACTACCAAGCCGACCACAGGCCGCACGGAGCCGCAGGTCGGGACGCTGAGGCTGGGCGCCCGCCCGGACCCGGCCGGCGGCCGCGCTACCAGGTGACGGCGGGTGACCGCCGCCCCCGACCGGAGGCGACCAGACAGTCAGACGCCGAAGATGGCGGGCAGCGCGAAGAGCATCGTCAGCGACCACGTGCAGTGGGTGATGATGGGGGCGAGGATCCCGCCGGAGGCGCGTCGCTGCAGTCCGACGATCGTGCCGAGGATGATCGCGGCGAAGGCGAGCATGATGTTGCCGGTCGCGGCCGTGGCGATCGTGTAGGCGACCGTGGTCCACACGACCGGGTGGCGGGTGATGGCGGCGTAGGCCGCCCCGCGGAAGAAGAGCTCCTCGGCGACGCCGTTGACGGCGGTGACCACGACGAGCACCGGCAGGTAGCCCTCGCTGGCGAAGCCCAGCACGTTGCGGATCTGGTCGGCCAGCGGCTCGATCTCTCGGACCACGAGGGCGCCCACGACGAAGACCCCGGCGAGGGCCGCGCCGAGCAGGAGGGGCTGGACGATCGGGCGGACCTCCATGTCCCTGACCGCGATCCGGCCGAGGTGGAGCGGGCCCGACACCAGGGCGCCGACGGTCCAGACCGCGGCCAGCACCAGCGACATGACGACGAACAGGGTGCTGCCCTGCTCGAGGCGCAGCAGCACCCCGAGCACGATCGCGCCGAGCACGACGAAGCACGCGGTGATCACCTGACGGCGCCGCAACGCCTCCGGGGTGTCCCGGTGGTCGCGCGGGACGACGTCCCACAACGACCGCTGCATCCACTGCCTGACCACGACACTCACCCCTCGCCGTAGAAACTACCGGCGAGGGGTGAGGAGGCGGTGACGGTGGTTACTTCGTCAGTCCGTCCTTGATGTCCGAGGCTGCGTCCTTGACCTTCTCGACGCCGTCCTTGATCGAGGCGGAGGCCTGGTCGCCCTTGCCCTCGGCCTCGAGGTCCTCGTTGCCGGTGGCCTTGCCGGTGGCTTCCTTGCCCTGGCCCTTGAGGTCTTCGGCCTTGTTGCTGATCTTGTCTCCGAGTCCCACGTCATGCTCCTTCTCAGTCGGATGGCGCGTCGTACGACGTCGTCACCTCCACACAAGCACGGGGGTCCCGACCGCAGACCACCCCGTGGAGCGGGAGGTCACGTGAACTGGAGCACGCCGTCGTCGATCTTGCCGGTGCGGATCGTCGCGACGTCGACGTAGTAGTTCTGCTTCAGCGCCCAGGGGGCACGGTCGCCCTGACGGGGCAGGCCGTCGAGCGCGCGCTGGACGTAGCCGGAGGCGAGGTCCATGAAGGGGCGCTCGCCCACGGAGTCGTCCTTGACCGGCACGACCGCCTTCTTGCCGGTCTTGTCCATGTGGCCGAGCAGCCGGATGACGTACTCGCCGACGAGGTCGGCCTTGAGGGTCCAGGAGGCGTTGGTGTAGCCGATGGTGAAGACGAAGTTGGGGATGCCGCTGACCATCAGGCCCTTGTAGGTCATGGTCTCGCTGGGCACGAACGCCTGGCCGTCGACCGTCACGTCGATGCCGCCGAAGAGCTTGAGCTTGAGCCCGGTGGCGCTGACGATGATGTCGGCCTCGAGCTCGCGGCCCGACGACAGCCGGATGCCGGTCGCGGTGAAGGTGTCGATCGTGTCGGTGACGACGTCGGCCTCGCCCGAGCGCAGGGCGCGGAACAGGTCGGAGTTGGGGACGACGCACAGCCGCTGGTCCCACACGTTGTAGGGCGGCTGGAAGTGCTCGTCGTAGGACATGCCCTCGGGCAGCTGCGGCTCGGTGAAGCGGCGCACGAGCTTCTTCGACACGTCGGGGAGCCGCTGCGCGAGCTGGTAGTTGGCGACCAGCTTGGCGATGTTGGCGGTGCGCACGATCGGGTAGCTGACCTTGGTGGGCAGCCGGCGCAGCGCCACGGCCAGCGGGTCCTTGCCGGGCTGCGGGAGGATGTAGGTCGGCGTGCGCTGCAGCATGGTGATCTTGGCGGCCTTGGGCGCCATCGACGGCACCAGCGTCACCGCGGTCGCCCCCGAGCCGATGACGACGACCTTCTTGTCGGCGTAGTCGAGGTCCTCGGGCCAGAACTGGGGGTAGACGACCTGCCCACCGGCGGCCTCGAACTCCTCGCGGCCGGGGAAGACGGGCGCGTGGCCGGTCTCGTAGTCGTAGTAGCCGGTGGCGCCCCACAGGAAGCCGGCGGTCATGGTGAGCTGGGCACCGTCGTGGTCGATGGTGACCGTCCAGCGGGCGGTCTCGCTGTCCCAGCTGGCGGCCGTGACCTTGTAGCGGTAGCGGATGAGCTTGTCGACGCCGTACTCCTCGGCGACGGTGCGCACGTAGTCGAGGATCAGCGCACCGTCGGCCAGCGCGGTGTCGCTGGGCCAGGGGCGCCACTTGTAGCCGAAGGTGAACATGTCGGAGTCGGAGCGGATGCCGGGGTAGCGGAAGAGGTCCCAGGTGCCGCCGCTGGCCTCGCGCGCCTCGAGCAGCGCGATCGTGCGGCCGGGGTGGGCGGTCTTCAACTGGCAGGCGGCGCCGATGCCGCTCAGGCCGGCGCCCACGATGAGGACGTCGACGTGCTCTGGAGTGCTCATGCGACCACGGTACGGCCTTGTTGACGGATGTTCAATAGGCGCTAGAGCACCCGACGCAGGAAGGTCCGCGTGCGCTCCTCGCGGGGCTCGGTGAAGATCTGCTCGGGCGTGCCGCGCTCGAGGATGCGCCCCTGGTGCAGGAAGCACACGGCGGTCGCGACCTCGCGCGCGAACCCCATCTCGTGGGTGGCGAGCACCATGGTGGTGCCCTCCTCGGCGAGGCGGCGCACGATGGTGAGCACCTCCCCGACCAGCTCGGGGTCGAGCGCGGCGGTGATCTCGTCGAGCAGCAGCAGGCTCGGGCGGGTGCACAGCGCGCGCACCAGCGCGACGCGCTGCTGCTGGCCGCCCGAGAGGCGGTCGGGGTGCTTGTCGATGTGCTCCTCGAGCCCGAACGTCGTCAGCAGGTCGCGGGCGCGGTCCTCGGCCTCGGCCCTGCCCAGGCCGTGCACGCGGCGCGGCGCGAGGGTGCAGTTGTCGAGCACCGACAGGTGCGGGAACAGGTTGTAGGCCTGGAACACCATGCCGATGTGGCGGCGTACCTCGCGCGGGTCGACCAGCGGGTCGGAGATCTCGCGGCCCCGGAACCGGATGACGCCGTCGTCGATCGGCTCGAGCAGGTCCAGGCAGCGCAGCAGCGTCGACTTGCCCGAGCCCGACGAGCCGATCAGGCAGATCACGTCGTGGGGCTGCACGGTGAGCCAGACGTCGTCGAGCACGACGCGGTCGCCGTAGGCCTTGCGGACGCCCTCGACCTCGAGCAGCGGCGCGACCGGGTCCTGGCCCGGGGTCTTCGCCAGGTCGGTCATCGGGCCCCCGCCCTCTCGCGGCGCAGCGCGCGACGGCCGAGCCAGTCGGTGAAGCGCGCCAGCGGGATCGTCAGGGCGATGAAGAACAGCGACACCACGACGTAGGAGGTGTAGTTGAAGTTGTAGGCGGCGTAGTCGCGCGCGGCGAAGACGGACTCGAAGACCGCCACGACCGAGACCAGCGCGGTGTCCTTCTGCAGGGAGATGAAGTCGTTGAGCAGCGGTGGCGCGACACGGCGCACCGCCTGGGGGACGACGACGTGGCGCATGGTCTGGGCGCGGCTGAGGGCCAGCGCCTCGGCGCTGGCGACCTGGGAGGGGTGGACCGAGTCGATGCCGGCGCGGAAGACCTCGCCGACGTAGGCGCCGTACGACAGCACGAGGGCGACGCCGGCCCAGAAGAAGCCGCTGGTCGGCAGGCCCTGCAGGCGGAGCGCGGGCATCCCGAAGCCGAGCATGAGCACCAGCAGGATGGTGGGCACGCCGCGGAACAGGTCGACGTAGACGACGGCGAGCAACCGCAGCGGGGTCAGGAGCGGGGTGCGGCTCGAGCGGGCCAGCGCGACGAGCAGCCCGAGCACGAGGATGAAGACCTCGCAGATCATGAACAGCTTGACGTTGAGCCAGAACCCGTCGCGGATGGCGGGGAACGACTCCTTCGCGGCGTCGAGGTCGAGGAACGTCTCCTGGAACCGCGGCCAGCCCGGCGAGGTGAGGACGACCGCGGCGAGGCCGCCGAGCACGACGACGACCGCGGTGCTCGCGACGAGCAGGGAGCGGGTGCGCTGCCGGCGGCGGACGCGGCGGCGCTCGAGCTCGCGGGCGCTGGGGGTCCAGCCGCCCTCCGGGGCACGCGTCGCGTCGCTCACCGTCAGGAGAGCTCGGGGACGTCCACGACGTCGGACAGCCACTGCTGCTCGAGCTGGTCGAGCGTGCCGTCCTCGCGCAGCGCGGCGAGCGCCTGGTCGACGCACGGCGTGAGCGCGCTGTCCTTCTCCAGCAGCAGGCCGAACTCCTCCTGCTCGCCGGTCTCGGGCTGGAACTGCCCGATGATCTGGCTGCCCTCGATCTCGACGGCGCTGATGTAGAAGGCGGTCGGCAGGTCGGCGAGGATCGCGTCGACCTGGCCGTTCTGCAGGGCCTGCTTGGCGGCGTTGGTGTCCTCGAAGACCAGCGGGTCGGAGTCGGGGTCGATGACGTCGCGGATCGCGGTCAGCGACGTCGTACCGGTCTGGGCGCCGAGCTTGTAGCCGGCGAGGTCGGCGATGCTGGTGACGTCGGCGACGGGCGAGCCCTTCAGCGTGATCACGGCCTGCGCGGCGGAGTAGTAGCCGTCGGAGAAGTCGACGACCTTCGCGCGCTGGGGGGTGATCGAGATCTGGTTGATGTCGAAGTCGAACGTCTTCTCGCCCGGGGCGTAGGAGTTGTTGAAAGGCACGGTCACCCAGCTCACGTCGCCCTGGTCGAAGCCGAGCTGGTCGGCCACGGCGTAGGCGACCGCCGACTCGAAGCCCTTGGCGTTGGTGGGGTCGTCGTCGACGAACCACGGCTCGAACGCCGGGGAGTCGGTGCCGACGGTGAGCTGTCCGGGCGTCTTGAGGGCCAGCGACTCCGGGGCGCAGGCGTCGGCCTGGGCGGAGGCGTCGTTGCTCGACGTGTCGGTGGCGCTGTCGTCGGTCTCGTCGACCGGGGCGCAGGCGATGACGCCGACGAGCAGGGGCAGGGTGACGAGCGCGAGACGACGACGGTGCATGGCCAGATCGTAGAGCCGCGTCGGTCGCCCGGGGTCTCGAGGTTCAGGCCTGGACGGCCACGCCCCGCTCGAGCAGGCCGTCGACGTCGCCGACGCCCCAGGCGGTGAGCGCGGCGCGGGTGTGCTCGCCGGCGCCGGGCGGCGGCAGGGTCAGGGTCGCCTCGGTGCGCGAGAAGCGGGGAGCCGGGACCGGCTGGGTCATGCCGTCCTTCTCGACGAAGGTGCCGCGCGCCGCGAGGTGGGGGTGCTGGGGCGCCTCGCTGATCGGGATGATGCCGGCCACGCAGGCGTCGGTGCCCTCGAAGAGCTCGATCCACTCGGCCTGGGTCCGCTGCTTGAACGTGGTGGTGAAGACCTCGCGCATCTCGTCGTAGCGGTCGAGGTCGGCCTGGCCGGGGCAGGTGTCCTTGACGCCGAGGAGGGTGACGAGCGCGTCGAAGAACTGCGGCTCGAGCGACCCGACGCTCATGTGCTTGCCGTCGGAGGTCTCGTAGACGTCGTAGAACGGCACGCCGCCGTCGAGCAGGTTGGCCGCCCGCTCCTCGCGGTAGCCGCCGGAGTTGGCGAACGCGTTGGTCATGGCGTTGAGGTGGGCGGTGCCGTCGACGATCGCGGCGTCGACGACCTGGCCCTGGCCCGACACCTTGGCCTCGAGCAGCGCGGCCAGGATCCCGATGACGAGGTAGGTCGAGCCGCCGCCGAAGTCGCCGACCAGGTTGGCCGGGAAGTGCGGGCGGCTCTTGTCCTGGCCCAGGCCGAAGAGCGCGCCGGTGATGGCGATGTAGTTCATGTCGTGGCCGGCGGCGAGCGCGAGCGGCCCGGTCTGGCCCCAACCGGTCATCCGGCCGTAGACCAGGCGCGGGTTGACGGCGCGGCAGTCGTCGGGCCCCAGGCCCAGGCGCTCGGTGACGCCCGGGCGCATGCCCTCGACGAGCACGTCGGCGTCGGCGACCAGGTCGAGGACGACCTGGCGGGCCTCGGGGTTCTTGAGGTCGAGCGCAACGCTGGGCCGGCCGCGGTTGAGCAGCATGGTCTTGCCGCCGGCCAAGGCCTGGCCGCCCGGCCGCTCGACACGGATCACGTCGGCCCCGAGGTCGGCCAGGATCATGCACGCGTGCGGGCCCGGCCCGATGCCGGCGATCTCCACGACCTTGACGCCCTTCAGCGGTCCGGTGCCCTGCCCCAGCTCGATCGTCTGCCCGTTCTGCTCGCTCATGAGCGCGATCCTGCCACGACGTTGCCAGTTCTGCTGTCACGGTCCGTGGGCGCAGGCTTGCAACTCGTTGCATAGGTCTGCCAGGCTGACCCGCATGGCCCTTGAGCACGCGTTGATGGTGGCGCTGCGCGAGCGGCCGGCGTCGGGGCTCGAGCTGGCCCGGCGCTTCGAGCGGTCGATCGGGTTCTTCTGGTCCGCGACACACCAGCAGATCTACAAGGTGCTGGGCCGGATGGACCGCGACGGCTGGGTCGTGGTGACCGAGGTCGAGCAGGACGGCCGCCCCACCAAGAAGGTCTACGCCGTGAGTCCGCTGGGCGAGCAGGCCCTGGCCGACTGGCTCGCCGAGCCGGTGGAGGCCGCGCCCATGCGCAGCGAGCTCGCGGTCAAGATGCGCGGCGCGTCCTTCGGCGACCGCGCGGCGGTGCTCGACGTCGTACGCGCCAACCTGGCCGACCACGCCACCCGGCTCGACCACTACCGACAGCTCGAGAAGCGCGACTACCCCCGACCCGAGCAGCTGAGCGGGATCGACCTCGACCACCACCTCGTGCTGCGCGGCGGGATCCTCATGGAGGAGACCTGGGTCGCGTGGCTCACCGACTACCTGGAGGCCCACTCGTGAACGCCCACTACCCCCACCTGATGCAGCCGATCGACCTCGGCGGCCTGACCCTGCGCAACCGCGTGGTCATGGGCTCGATGCACACCGGGCTCGAGGACAGCGTGCGTCACCTCGACGAGCTCGCGGCCTACTACGCCGAGCGCGCCCGCGGCGGGGTCGGCCTCATCGTCACCGGCGGCTACGCGCCCACCAAGCGAGGCTGGCTCAAGCCCTTCGCCTCCGAGATGACCACGCGCCTGCAGGCGATGCGCCACCGCGACGTCACCGGCGCGGTCCACGACGAGGGCGGCGCCATCGCGCTGCAGGTGCTGCACGCGGGCCGCTACGGCTACCACCCGCTGTCGGTCTCGGCGAGCAACCACAAGAGCCCGATCACGCCGTTCCGGCCCTCCGCGCTCTCGAGCCGCGGCGTCGACCGCACCGCCACCGCCTTCGCGCGGTCGGTCGCGCTCGCGCGCAAGGCCGGGTACGACGCCGTCGAGGTCATGGGCTCCGAGGGCTACCTCATCAACCAGTTCCTAGCGGCGCGCACCAACGACCGCACCGACGCGTGGGGCGGCAGCGCCGACAAGCGGATGCGCTTCCCGCTCGAGGTCGTACGCCGGGCCCGCGAGCTCGTGGGCGGCGACTTCCCGATCATGTACCGGATCTCGCTGCTCGACCTCGTCGAGGGCGGCCAGACCTGGGACGAGGTCGTCGCACTGGCCCACGGCCTCGAGGAGGTCGGGGTGACGGTGCTCAACACCGGCATCGGCTGGCACGAGGCGCGGGTGCCGACGATCATCACCCAGGTGCCGCAGGGCGCCTGGCGTGACGCGACCGCCCGCCTCAAGGCCGCGGTGTCGGTGCCGGTGTGCGCGAGCAACCGCATCAACAGCCCCGAGATGGCCGAAGCGATCCTCGCCGAGGGCCAGGCCGACCTGGTCTCGATGGCGCGGCCGCTGCTGGCCGACCCCGACTTCGTGGCCAAGGCCGCGGCGGGTCGCGCCGACGAGATCAACACCTGCATCGGCTGCAACCAGGCGTGCCTCGACCACGTGTTCCAGAACCAGAAAGCGTCCTGCCTGGTCAACCCGCGCGCCTGCCGCGAGACGACCCTGGTGCTCGCCCCCACCCGCCGGCGGTCCACCGTCGCGGTCGTCGGGGCCGGCCCGGCCGGGCTCGCCGCGGCCACCGCCGCGGCCGAGCGCGGCTTCGCGGTCACGCTCTTCGAGCGCTCGGACAGCCTCGGCGGGCAGTTCCGGCTGGCGATGGCCGTGCCCGGCAAGGAGGACTTCGCCGAGACGCTGCGCTACTTCACCCGTCGCCTCGAGGTGCTCGGCGTCGACCTGCGCCTGTCGACCGAGGCCACCGACGCCGAGCTCGCGGGCTTCGACGAGGTGGTCGTCGCCACCGGCGTCGTCCCCCGGGTGCCCGCCATCGACGGCATCGACCACCCCAGCGTCGCGTCGTACGCCGACGTGCTGGCCGGGCACGTCGTGCCCGGTCGTCGGGTCGCGGTCGTCGGGGCCGGCGGCATCGGCGTCGACGTGAGCGTGTGGCTGACCCACCAGCCCGAGACGCTCGAGGACTGGAAAGCGCACTGGGGCGTCGGCGACCCGTCGCTGCACGCCGGCGGGCTGACCGAGCCCAAGCCGCGCGAGCCCCTGCGCGAGGTCACGCTCGTGCAGCGCCGCTCGACCCCGATCGGCGTCGACCTCGGCAAGACCTCGGGCTGGGCCCACCGCGCCGTGCTCAAGCAGAGCGGGGTCACCCAGGTCAGCGGGGCGACGTACGTGCGGATCGACGACGAGGGCCTGCACCTGCTGGTCGACGGGCAGCCGCGCGTCGTCGCGGCCGACACCGTCGTGGTCTGCGCCGGCCAGGAGTCGGTGCGCGACCTGGTCGCCGACGGCCGCCACGTGGTCGGCGGCGCCGACGTCGCCGCCGAGCTCGACGCCAAGCGAGCCATCGAGCAGGCGACCCGGTTGGTCGCCGCCCTCTGACGCCGGATCGTAGGTTGGGCTCGTGATCCGCGACCTGACCGACGACGAGGCCCGAGCCGCGCTGGTGTGCAAGTGGGGCGAGGTCGAGCCCGACGTGCTGCCCGCGTGGGTGGCCGAGATGGACTACGCGGTCGCCGAGCCGGTGGTCGAGGCGCTGCACCGCGCCGTGTCGGCCGGGATGACCGGCTACCCGCGCTTCGGCCCGGGTGGCCCGCTCGGCGAGGCGTACGCCGGCTTCGCGCACCGTCAGCTGGGGTCCACCGTCGATCCCGTGAAGGTGCTGCCGACGGTCGACGTGACGGCCGGGGTGCGGCTGGTGCTCGACACGGTCGCGCCGGCCGGCGGGCTGGTCTTCCCGGTGCCCGGCTACAGCCCGCAGCTCGCGATCGCCGAGATCACCGGGCGCCGGCGCCACGACCTGGTCGTGGACCCCGACGCCGAGCGGGCCGAGCTGGACCTCGACCGGCTCGACCGCCTCCTCGCCGACGGCGCCCGGGTGCTGCTGCTCACCCAGCCGCACAACCCCTGGGGCCGCGCCTTCACGCGTGCCGAGCTGGAGGGCGTGCGCGACGTCGTCGAGCGCCACGGGGCGTTCGTGGTCTCCGACGAGATCCACGCCCCGCTCGTGCTCGACGGGCGCGAGCACGTGTCCTACCTCGACGTCGAGGGCACCGCGGACCACGCGGTCGCGGTCGTGGCGGCGTCCAAGGGCTTCAACATCGCCGGCCTCAAGTGCGCCCAGCTGGTGACCGCCTCCGACCGGCTGCACACCGCGCTCGCCGAGGTGCCCATGGCGCGCAACGACTCGTGGTCGGTGCTGGGCGTCGAGGCCTCGGTCGCCGCCTACACGCACGGCGACGACTGGTTGGCCGCCCTGCGAAGGCGCCTCGCGGCCCAGCGCGACCTGCTCGTCGCGCTCCTCGCCGAGCACCTGCCGCTGGCCCGGCTGCGACCGGTCGAGGCGACGTACCTCGCGTGGATCGACCTGCGGGCCTACGGCCACGACGACCCGGCGGCCGTGGCGCTCGAGCGAGGGCGGGTGCGGTTGGCGCCGGGCCACGACTACCAGCCGGGCCTGGGCGGTCACGTGCGGCTCAACTTCGCGACCAGCCCGGAGCGCCTGACCGAGATCGTTCATCGCCTCGCCACCGCCCTGACCTGAGCGGACCCGACCGGGCTCCTAGGGTGGGCGCGTGAAGATCACCGTCATCGGCTGCGGCTACCTCGGCGCCACGCACGCCGCCTGCATGGCCGAGCTCGGCCACGAGGTCCTCGGCGTCGAGATCGACCCCGCCAAGCGCGAGGCGCTGGCCGCGGGCTCGGTGCCGATGTACGAGCCCGGGCTCGAGGAGCTGCTCGCCACGCACGTCGCGTCGGGCCGGCTGCGCTTCACCGACTCCTACGCGGAGGCCGGCGCGTTCGCCGACCTGCACTTCGTGTGCGTCGGCACCCCCCAGCTGCCGTCGAGCATGGGCGCCGACGTGTCCTACGTCGAGGCCGCGATCCGCTCGCTGGCCCCGCACCTGGTGCGGCCGGCGTACGTCGTGGGCAAGTCGACCGTGCCGGTCGGCACGGCCGCACGGATGGCGGCGCTGCTGTGCGAGCTCGCCCCGGTCGGCGCCGAGGCCGAGCTGGTGTGGAACCCCGAGTTCCTGCGTGAGGGCTTCGCGGTCAAGGACACCCTCGAGCCCGACCGGATCGTGCTCGGCGTGACGTCCGAGGGGGCAGAGCGGGCCCTCCGCGACTTCTACGCGACGCTCGGGCGCCCCGAGACGCCCGTGGTCGTCACCGGCTACGAGACCGCCGAGCTGGTGAAGGTCGCCGCCAACTCGTTCCTGGCCACCAAGATCAGCTTCATCAACGCCGTCGGCGAGGTGTGCGACGCCGCCGGCGCCGACGTGGTGCAGCTGGCCGACGCGATCGGCCACGACGTACGCATCGGGCGCCGGTTCCTCAACGCCGGCATCGGCTTCGGCGGCGGCTGCCTGCCCAAGGACATCCGCGCCTTCGTGCACCGCGCCGGCGAGCTCGGCGTCGAGGACGCGATGTCGTTCCTGCGCCAGGTCGACGACATCAACCAGCGCCAGCGCCTGCGGGCCACCCAGGTGGTCAAGGCCATGCTCGGCGGCACCGTGCTCGGCGCCCGGATCGGCGTGTGGGGCGCGGCCTTCAAGCCCGACTCCGACGACGTGCGCGACTCCCCCGCCCTCAACATCGCCGGCCAGCTGCACCTGCGCGGCGCCCACGTGACCGTCTACGACCCCAAGGCCAACGACACCGCCGCCGCCCGCTTCCCCACGCTGTCCTACGCCGACTCGGCCGTCGCCGCGGCGCAGGGCGCCGACGTCCTGCTGCACCTCACCGAGTGGCCGGAGTTCCGGGCGGTCTCGCCAGCCGAGGTGGGCGACGTGATGGCCCAGCGCCGCCTGCTCGACGGGCGCAACCTGCTCGACCTCGCGGCGTGGCGGGCGGCCGGCTTCGAGGCCCGGGGGCTCGGGCGGACGTAGCCGCCATCAGGTCGTCGAGGCGCCCTGCGGTCGACCGACAGTCCGAGCGCGGACCAGCCGGACCCCGATGGCGACGAGCCACACGAGCCAGGCGAGGTAGCCCGGCATCCCGACGAAGAGCAGCCCGGAGCCGTCCGCGATCGCGAGGTTGGCCACTCCAGCGGCGATCAGCACGGCTCCCCCGACCAGCGCGAGCAGGCGTTGCCACCGCGGCGTCAGCCCGCACACGAATGCCGCTTGAGCGGCACCCACGAACGTCGTGCCGAGCGCCGGCAGCGCCAGCGCGAACGCTGCTGCGTGCATGCGCCAGGCCAGCTCGAGCTCCGGGGTCGGCTCGGTGAGCCCGCCGGCCGACAGCACGACTCCGTCCCACGCCACTGCGTAGACCACGTAGACGCCCACGAGGGTCGAGCCCGCGGCGACGGCCAGGCGCGACCAGTCCGCACCCACCCCTCCGCGTCGTGCGACGATCCCGTGCAGCCCGACGACCAGGCCGAGCAGGAGAGGGATGTTGAGCGCCTCCAGCCCGTTGGCGAGCGCGACCGTGCCGCGGTGCTCCGCGTGGAAGGACAGGACGTCTGACATCGGGTCCCCGTACCCGGGCGCTCCGGCCACGACCGCCGCCACGTTCTGGACGACGACCGACGTCACCAGCACCAGGGCCGTCACCCCGACGACTCGCTCGGGTGTCGCTCGGGTCGCCACGGAGCCCGTCGTCGGGGCCGGGTCGACCTGTCGGGGCGTCTGGGAGGAGGGATCGTCACGCTGCACTTCTTGCTCCTTGCGCTGGGGTGCGGGACTCATCGGGGTCGACGCGCGGTGTCGTCGTCGACGGGGTCGGGGCGTGGCACGGGCCAGGGCGACCATCGTCTCGCTCCACCGGGTCGCCCGTCATCGGTCGCCCGGCCCCGAGAAGCTCGTGCTTTCGGGCAATAGCCTGGTCGGGCTTTCGGCCGGGTGCTCGGGGCACGGCCCTCACGGCCCAGCGCTGCGCCACGGCGTCGAGACCGTCCGAAGGCACGGCCCTCACCTCGTACTTTCGGTCAGGACAGGGCCGGCCTTCGAGCCGATGCGCGAGGGGCGACACGTCACGAGGGTGGACCCATGACCGAAGGGATGTCCGTGATCCGGAGCAGAGCAGGCCTCATGTCGTGCGCAGCACTGGCGACGACCGTGGCCCTCTTCGTCGTACCCGCCCTGCTGATCTCCTGGCGCGGCTACGACGGGGAGGACGCCCTCGTGGCAGCGGCCGAGTCGGCCTTCCGTCGCGCCGACCTGGGTGCGCGCGTCGCTGACTCGGCCGCGCTGGCCGAGCTGACCGCGCGGTGGCGGGAGTTCCACGTCGTCAAGGCGCTGCTCGCCGGCGTCCTCGTCGCGGTGCTCGCAGGGCTCGCCTCGGTGGTGCGGCGCAAGGCCGAGGCCACCGACGGCGGTCGCGGCCGGTGGCCGCTGCTCGCGGCGTACAGCGGGGTGGCCCTGTGGCTCCTGGCAGCAGTGTCCGTCCTGCTCGCCAACGTGCAGGGGTCGGTCGCCCCCTTCGCGTCCGTGGCGTCCCTGCTGCCGACCGAGCGGCCAGGTGGAGAGCTGGGCGGAGTGCTTGCCAGCCTTCGGCAGGCGGTCCAGGCCGACCCTCCCCGGTCGGGCGCCGGGATCCCGGGCGAGCTCCTCGGCGACTTCGTCGTCTACCACGCCGTGCTGGCCGTCCTGGCCCTCGCCACGGGCGGGGTGCTCATGACCCTCGCCCTGCGCGCGGTGCTCGCACGGTCGCGGCTACACGCCGAGGGTCGGTCCCCGCGGCCGACCTGGCTCCTGCAGACGACTCTGTACGGCGCTGCCGGGGCTTTCTTCGTGCTGCTGGCCTTGGCCAACACCAGCACGTGGATCGACCCCGTTCCCGCGCTCGTCGCGACACTCGGCGGCGGCTGACCCCGGCGTCCGAGATGGCAGGGGTCGACGTGATGGCCCAGCGGCGCGTGCTCCGCGGGCGCAACCTGCTCGACCTCGCCGCCTGGCGGTTCGCCGGGTTCGAGGCCCGGGGGCTCGGGCGGACGTAGGCGATCGGCGAGCCCGGCACCGTAGCCAGACGTACACAGGTGTGCCCGCACCCGCCGGACCACGCGCAGAACATCAGCCAGCAACAACGAGATCGCGCATTGTGTACGTCCGTGTACGTCCGTGTACGTCCGTGTACGCCCGCACATGCTGAAGGCGTGGCGCGCACCCACACGACGCTGGTCGGGGTGCGACGAGCGCCGGCGAGGAGCCTCGAGACCCGGTGAGCGACACTGCGAACCCGTGGTCCCGCCTTGGCAGCGCCGGTTGCGGTGGTTTCGAGGCTCGGCCGCGCGCGGCCTCGCACCTCGACCATCGTGGTGACCGACCCGCTCCCGCGCCGCCCTAGAGCCGCGGGGCCCAGCGCGGGTCGGCCTCGAGCAGGCGGCTGGGCCGGAACCCCTCCCACGTGGCGACGGTGCGCACGGGGTCGAGGAGGTAGTCGAGGTCGGCCTGCCAGGTGTGGCCGGTCGGGTTGCGGCGCAGCACGTAGCCGAGGCCGTGGGTGCGGTAGGTCGCGGCCCCCATGTCCTGCAGGGCCTCGATGAGCTGGGCGTCGACCCACTTGCGCACCGCCCGGAAGCCGCCGGCCTCGCGCAGCGCGGTGCGGTCGACGAGCATCGTGCCGCCGGCGACGAACTGGGCGTAGAGCTCGACGGGGTGACCGCGCTTGACGGTGAGGTCGCGCTCGGCGAGGTAGTGGAGCTCGGCCGGCATCCCGACGAGCTCGGCGCCCGACCACGCACGAGCGCGCAGGAGATCGGCGACGACGTCGGGGGCGTACCAGTCGTCGTCGTCCATCTTGAGCAGGACGTCGCCCTGGGCGGCCCTCGACGCGGCCTGCAGGACGTCGCCGAAGCGGGTCGTCGAGCGGTGCGGCAGCACCTGCACGCTGATGTCGGGGCCGACGGCGTCCTGCACCCGCGCGACCTCGACCTCGAAGCCGTGCGGGGCGAGCACCAGCTCGAGCTGCTCGACGCCGCGCTGGCGCGCGACCTGGGCGAGGGCGAAGTCGAGCATGTCCTCGCGACGGGTGGCGAGCAGGATGCTGACGCTCGGGTGCGTCGCGACGGGTACGCCGAGCCGCCGGCCGACCTCGGCGCGCCAGGCCAGCGTGGAGAAACGGTCGAACGCCGCCCGGCGCAGCAGCACGCTGCGCTCCTCGCGCGCCACCGGGTCGGCGGGGTCGAGCGGAGCAGTGATCGCGTCGCAGAGCGGCGCTCCGAGAACGTCCGGAGCGGAATCAGCGACCACCGGCACCCCGGCCATGGCGAGTGCGGCGGCGGCGGTCGTCGCGGCTGACGTCCAGTCCGGCACCCGTACGACGGACGTCCCCCGCAGGCCGGCGACGACCTCGGGCGTGACCGACGGGAGGGTGGCGACGTCGACCGCCGGGCCGTCGGCGGTGGGCGTGAAGCCGGTGGGGTTGAGCAGGCGCTCGTCGAAGGGCCCGATGCCGTCGGGCCCGGGGCCCAGCGAGACGACGTCGGCGGGCACCGGGCTGTCGGGGTCGGTGCTGCCACCGACGCGCAGGCCACGGTCGCCGAGACGGTCACCCCAGACCGACTGGCGGCCGACCTCGGCCACGACCGCGGCGACGTCGACGGGGGCGTCGAAGCGGAGCACGGTCCACCACCCGCCGCCGGCCCTCCGCGAGCGCAGCTCGAGGAGCACCGGCCAGCCCGGTCGGGGCACGAGGGTCACCGCGCCGGAGCCTCCGTGGAGCCCGATCACCCTGCTCTGCAGGCCTGCGGGCATCGCGACCGAGCGCGGCGCACCGACGACGGCGACCCGGGGGTAGCGGCCGGGCGGCGAGTCCGGCGCGAGGAGCAGCGACCCCTCACCGCGGTCGAGGAAGCGGCGTACGGGCGGCGGGAGCTCGACCTCGTCAGACATCGAAACGGGCCGCGCGCTGGACCAGGGGCCGCCGGCGCCGCCGCAGCCAGGTGGTGAGGACGTGGTCGACGACGTGGACGCCGGGCGGGGCTTCGATGCGGTGCAGCCCCTCGACCGAGTCGCCGCGGCCCGCCCGGATCGCGCGGTCGACCTCCTGCTCGCGGCGCTTGCGCTGCACGCGTGAGGCCGGAAAATCGTCGTCGGGGCTCCAGTGCGCGAGCTCGTCGGTGTCGAGCCACTTGACCTCGACGCACATGCCCTCGGGCGCGACGATCCGCTCCGAGGTCGTGGGGAACTCGCGCACCTCCCACTCGAAGGCCTTGACGAAGGTGAAGTCGGGTCCCATCGGGTAGATCCACGGCTCGAGGAACCGTGAGCCCAGGTCGATCCACGCCTCCGACTCGCTCACCACGACGAGGGGGTGGCGCGGCACCGCGACGACCGCGCCGGAGCCCTGCAGCTGCCACGAGAGGTCGCGCAGGGTGCCGACGCCGTCGGGGGTCAGCGCCATGTCGCCGTCCCACTTCATCGAGTACGTCGTGCGGACGTGGGCGAACGACCAGTTGTAGAAGTGGGTCAGCGAGTGCACCGAGTGCGGCGGCGTGGCCAGGTGCTCGGAACCGGCCCGGCTGACGCGGTGGGGGTACGACGTGCCGGTGTAGCGGTCGGTGGCGCCGGCCTCGTCGGCGAGGCGCTGCGCGAGCTCGGGGGTGCCGTCGGTCGAGCCGTTGTCGACCAGGACCACGTGGTCGACGGCCTCGAGCATCGCGGGCAGCACCCAGGGCAGGTTGCGCGCCTCGTCCCTGACCCGGAAGACGCAGGTGAGCCCGGACTCAGCGCGCGGGCCGTGGTTCCAGGGCCAGCGGACGTCGTAGGCCGGATCCCCCTCCAGGCAGGGGATGTCGGCACCGCGGGTCGACATCAGCGAGCGCGTCCGACGGCCTTGCGGAGCCGTTGCCGGGCACCGGGCGGCACCATCGCGCGCAGCGTGTGCGGCACCCGGTCGGCGCCGCGCTTGACCACCGCGTTGACCGGGGCGGGCAGTGTGGCCAGCCCCTCGCGTCGCGCGGCGAGCGTGGTGGAGTGGGCGATGGCCTCGGCCTCGGCGTACATCGCGGTGTAGTCGGCGCGCAGCGCGTCGAGCCGGTCGTGGACGGCGGTGGTGTCGCCGTCGGGGGCGGCCAGCAGGTCGAGCTGGTCCCAGGTGTCCTGGGCCAGGTCGCGCAGCCGGGGCGGCACCTCGAGGTCGTCCCAGGTCGCGGTGACCCGGCGCAGGCCGGGGTCGATGAAGGCGTGCACGGCGCGCACGTCGTTGGCGTTGGCCTCCTGCACCGCCGTGAGGTCGAAGCGGCGTCCGATGTCGAAGAGCGGGATCGTCCAGTCGTCGAGCAGGTCGGCGTAGCGCACGAAGGTGCGCGTTGCCCCGCGGGTCGCGCGCTCGGTGTGGAGCATCATGTTGATCCAGGCGGCGGTGCGCTGGACCTCGCCGGCGGCGTGGGCGCCCTGGCCGGCGTAGTACTTCTGCTTGCTGCCGACGACCTCGGCCGGCGGGCGCAGCATCGTGACGTAGGCCGGGTCGGCCTCGCACCGCAGGGCGGCCGAGCGCCACAGGCCGATGAACCAGGCCAGGCGCGGGTCCTTGACCACGAGCTCGGGACCGCCGGTGGTCAGCTGCTCCTCGAGCCAGACGTGCAGGCGCTCGCGCGACGGCTCGAACCCCGCGAGTTTGCCGGCCTCGAACCAGGCCGACGGACGGGCGTCGGAGACCTGGACGTGGCAGCGCTGGAGCAGCTCGGCGTGGAAGTCGACGACCCACTGCGGCTCGCCGAACCCCTTGGGGTTGGTGTCGTCGGCCGCGACCTCGGGCTGCGGGACGTGGAGGCCGAGGGTGCTCAGCGCCCCGACCATGGTGCTGGTGCCGCTGCGGCCGGAGCCGACGACGAGCACGACGCGTCGCTTGGTGTTGTCCTCGGGCACGGCGGTCACGTTAGCGGCCCTCGAGCGCCTTCTCGATGCGCACCCAGGCCTCGTTGGCGTCCACCGGCGGGCCGCCGGTGCGGGGGTAGGCCCGCGGCCGCACGCGCGCGCTCGGCCCGAACCCGGCGCGCGGGCCCTGCATGCGCTGGGTGCCGGCCAGGTCGGCGACGACGGCGTCGAGGTCCTCGCCGGGCGCGGCGACCCGGCGGGCCCGGGCGAAGGCGGCGGTGCGCTCGAGGCGGACCTGGGTGCCGTCGGGCAGGTCGACGAGCCGCAGGCCGTCGTGGGTGTGCTCGAGGTGGAGCAGGGCCTTCTCGAGCGCGGGCGGGCGCGGTGCGAAGGCCGTGCCGGGCAGGGTCAGCCGGAACGCCGCGCGCGGGCGGCCGGGCGGGAGGTGCTCGACCAGGCTGACCCGCGGCTCGCCGGCGTACGTCGTGTGGACGATGCGGGCGGGCAGGGTCGGCTCGTCGAGCACGGCGGCGCGCGCGTCGTGCAGGGCGGACCAGTCGCCCAGGAGCGTGACGACCAGGTCGTGCAGGGTGCTCGCGAGCACGGCGTCGACGGTGTCGGTCACCGCCTGCGCGGGCTGGCCGCGGGTGTCGAGGACGACCTCGAGGTAGGGCTCGCGGTAGGAGCGGCCGGGGTGGCGCTTGGTGTGCAGCACCGGGGCGACGTCGGCGAGGAACGGGTCGTTGTAGGCGTTGACCTGGTCGCGGCGCGCCATCACGTGGGTGTGGCCCAGGTGCCAGCTGCGCGCCTCGGCGTCGGGCACGAAGACCGCGCCGGTCGCGCCGAGGCGGGCCCCCAGGGCGATGTCCTCGCCCAGGCGCAGGGTCGTGTCGAGGCCGCCGGACTCGAGGTAGAGGTCCTTGCGCACCGAGGCGGTCGCGCCGGCGTGGGTGCGCAGGGCGTTCCAGCCGGCCAGGCGCAGGCGGTCGGTGCGGGCGTAGATCTCCTCGACCCAGGCGTGGGGCTCGCGGTCGGTCCCGGCGAAGAGGGCCTCGAGCCCGTCGCGCTCGGCGACGTCGCGGACCTCGGCCGGGTTCAGGGCCAGCACGGGCGCGGGGTCGACGAACCACTTGTCGCCCAGCACCACCGCGTGGTCGAGCAGGTGGTGCCAGCGCGCCTGGGCCTCGACCTCGTGCCGCTCGGTGAGCATGTCGGCGTCGAGCCAGTGCAGGACGTCGCCGTCGGCGACCACGGCGCCGGTGTGGCAGGCGTTGGCGCGGCCCCAGCCGTGCTCGACCCGGACGAGGCGGGTGCGCTCGGGGCGGACCTCGGGAAGGGTGAGGGCGTCGGGGCCGTCGTCGACGACGACCACCTCGAGCAGGTGGGCTGGGTAGGTCTGGGCGGCCAGCCCGGCCAGCACCGATGGCAGCAGCCGCCCCGCGTCGTACGCCGGGACGACGACGCTGACGGCCAGCGTCGGCGTCCAGGAGTCGAGGGCCGGGGGGTGCAGGGTCTGCCACTCGTTGCGGCGCACGCGGGGCTGGGTCACGTCAGCTCCAGCAGCGCGCTGGGACGCAAGCCGTCCCAGCGGGCCACGACGCTGTCGGGGCGCAGGAAGTAGTCGAGGCCGGGGTCCCAGGTGTGGCCGGTGGCGCTGCGGCGCAGGACGTAGCCCAGGCCGTGGGTGCGGTAGACGCTGCCGCCGGCGCGCAGCACCTGGTCGAGCACGTGGGCGTCGACGAAGCGGGGCGCCGGGCGCCAGCCGCCGAGCTCGCGCAGCAGGGTGCGGTCGAGCATCATCGCGCCGCCGGCGACGACGGTGCCGTGGTTCTCGCTGGGTCCGCGGCGGCGGACCGTGGTGTCGGCCTGCTCGAGGTAGACCCACTCGGCGGGCATCCCGACGACCTCGGCGCCGCTGTAGCGGCGGGCGAGGAGCAGGTCGGTGACGACGTCGGGGCCGTACCAGTCGTCGTCGTCCATCTTGAGCACCACGTCGCCCGAGGCGGCGTCGGTGGCCAGGCGCAGCAGCGCCCCGAAGGAGGTGTCGGTGGTCGCGGTCACGATGGTCGTGGGGAGGCCGCCCAGCTCGGAGGCGGCGTCGACGAGATCGGGATCGGGGGTGAACCCGTGGGCGGCCAGCACCAGCTCGACCTCGGCGCCGGGGAGCGTGCGGCGCTGGCGCGTGACCTGCACGAGGGCGTGGGCGAGCAGGTCGGGCCGCCGGGTCGGCAGCAGGACGCTGACGCTGGGGTGGGTGGCGGCGCGCACCCGGGCGGTGGGGGCGAGCGTGGCGCGCGCGGCGAGCACCGAGTGGTGCGCGAGCGCGGCCCGCCGCTGTCGCACCGACAGCTCCTCGCGGCGCAGGGGGTCACCCAGCGCGTCGTCGGGGGACACCTCGTCGCCCGCTGCCGGCAGCCAGTCCGGCGCCTCGGCCGGGTCGGCGAGCAGGAGCGGGACGCCGCTCATCGCCAGGCCGGCGAGCAGCCGCCGGTCGGCCCCTGGCGCCAGTCGCACGCCCTGGGCGCCGCGGAGGTCGCGGACCAGCGACGGGCTGAGCCGGGTGTGCGGGTCGAGGTCGACCACGCCGCGGGTCCACTCGCGGCGGAAGCCCACGGGGTTGTAGACCGCGTCGTCGACGACCTCGGGCAGGTCGGTGGCGGTCACGGTCACCGGGGCGCGCCCGGTCGACTCGCTGACCACCGGCGGCACCGGTGGGTCGACGACGAGGTCGGGCGGGTGCTTGGTCGCCGGGTCGCTGAACCCCTCGCCGACACGGGCGACGCGCAGCCCGCCGTGGCCGTAGGCACCGGTGGCCGCGGCCCGAGCCAGCGCCCGCAGCACCGGGAGCACCTCGCCCCGCTCGGCGAGCTCGAGACGGGTCCAGCCGACCTGGGCCTCGACGTCGACGAGCGCGGGCCCCGACGGGTCGGGGCGCAGCGTGAGCGCCCGGTCGGTGTCGGCCAGGACGACGCACACCACGCGCGCCCAGCCGGTGGCCCCCAGGCGTCGGACCTGGGTGCGCAGGTCGTCAGTGTCGCGGGCGAGCAGGACGACGGTCCGGAAGTGGCCCTCGGGCTTGTCGTCGGCGACCGCGACGACCGTCGTGTCGGGCGGCACCGACGCCAGCACCAGGTCGCTGCGGACGAGCGCCGGGAGAAGCGCCCCGTCGATCGCGCGCGCGAGCCGGTCGCCGACGTGCGCGTCGGCGACACCGACCTCAGGAGCCATGCGCCTACGGTAGAGCCCGTGCTGAGCCACCAGGACGCCGCAGCGCTGGTGCTGCCGAGCCGGCTCCTCGACCACGAGTGGTACGCCGCCCTGGTCGGCCGGTCGTTCGCCTCGCGCGCCGAGGCGGTCGCCCACTGGGTCGCCGCCCCGGGCGACCACGCCCCGCACCCGCTCTTCGAGCCGGCGTGGCTCTACCCCGGTGGCCGGTGGCGCCGGCACGCCCCCGACCCGCTGTCCTACTACCTCTCGCTCGCCCCGGCCGAGCGCGGACGCCGCAGCCCGCACCCGCGCTACCCCCGGGCGCTGGGCCCGCTCGAGGACTGGCTCGTCGACCACGACCCGGCCGAGCTGCTGCCCCCACCGGTGCCCCGGGCGGCTCCCGGGGCGGTGGTGGTCCGGCCGCCGACCCGCGACCTCGGGGTCCTGGTGCGCTGGGTGCGACACCTGAGCGACACCGACCCCGACGTCACCGTCGACCTCACGACGCTGACCGGGGCGGCCCGGCGGATCATGGCGTCGGTGGCGGCGGACCTCCCACGGGTGAGGGTCGGCGGATGGCTGATGGCCTGGGGCGGGGTCGAGGTCACGATCGACGAGGGCGTGACCCCGCCGCGCTGGCGGTGGCTCGAGCCGCTGATCGCCGTGCTCGACCAGCCCGGGGTGAGCGCCGTCCAGCCCGTCCTGGTGGGCGACGACCACACGATCGCGGCCCCGGCGCTGCTCGGGCACCCGGTCTCGTCGCTCGACCGGCTCGACGGCGCCCAGCTGGTCGAACGGTTCCCGGGCGTCGAGGCACGACGCCGGAGCGCCGAGGGACCGCGGGTGCTCACCACCGCCGCCTGGCTCCCGGGGCCGGCGTACGAGCTGGCCGGTCTCGAGGTCCCGGCTCCCCCGCCCGGCGCGCTGCGCTGGTCGATCGACATCGCCGCCGGCGCCGCGCCGATCGGTCGCCGGTGGGGCGACTGGCACTTCGCCCGCTCGCTGGCCGACGCGCTGGAGCGCCTGGGGCAGTGGGTCGAGATCGACCACCCCGAGACCCGGGGCCGCGCGACGCGGTCGGAGACCGACGTGGTGCTGACCCTGCGCGGGCTCGAGCGGGTCGCACCCCAGCCCGGCGCGGCCAACCTGCTGTGGGTGATCAGCCACCCCGACGACGTGACCGACGGGGAGCTGGCGGAGTTCGACGTCGTGTTCGCCGCGGGCACCACCTGGGCCGCGCGCCACGGGGTCACGCCGCTGCTGCAGTGCACCGACACCACCCGCTTCCACCCCGACGTCGGCGACGCCGACCCAGAGGGCGACGTGCTGTTCGTGGGCAACGCCCGCGGCGGGCCGCGTCCGGTCGTCACCGCCGCGCTCGACGCCGGCGTGCCACTGACCGTCGTCGGCACCGGCTGGGCCGCGCTCGGCGTCGAGGCCGCCGCCGACCGGGTCAGCAACCTCGACCTGCCCGCGGCGTACGCGACGGCCGGCGTCGTGCTCAACGACCACCATGCCGACATGCGCGCGCAGGGCTTCGTGTCCAACCGGGTCTTCGACGTGCTGGCGGTCGGCGGCCGGCTGCTCACCGACCCGGTCGCCGGGCTGGCCGAGACCCTCGGCACCGACGTCCCCACGTGGCGCACCCCCGCCGACGTCGCCCGCCTCGCGCGCCCGCCGTACGACGCGTGGCCCGGCCCGCAGGAGCGCCGCGCCCTGGCCGAGCGGGTCGTGGCGGAGCACTCCTTCGACGCCCGCGCGGCCACGCTCCTGGGCGCGGCCCGCGCCCACCTAGACTCCCGCGGGTGAGCGACACCGCCCCCCGGACCGACGAGATCGTGCCCGACCCGAGCATCCCGCTGCCGCCGTACTCGCTGCGGATGGGCGGCAAGCACTTCAAGAAGGACGCCGACTTCGTCGCCGCCGGCGTGCGCGACGTGAAGATGCTGCGCCAGCGCGCGGGGCTCGGCCGCCGCAAGCGCGTGCTCGACTGGGGCTGCGGCGCGGGCCGGCTCGCCATCGGCATCAAGCACCTGATCGGCCACGTCGAGGACTACCACGGCGTCGACATCCAGCCCGAGCTGCTCACCTGGGCCAAGGACAACCTGACCGACGAGCACACCCGCTTCACACTGGTCGACGCCCACAACGCCCGCTACAACCCCGACGGCACGCCGTCGTTCGAGATCCCGGCCGACGACGCGAGCGTCGACGTGCTCTACGCCTACTCGGTGTTCAGCCACATGCTGACCCACGACCTCGCGGGCTACGGCGCCACGATCGCGCGCATCCTCGCCCCCGGCGGCCGCGCCTGGGTGACGGCCTTCGTCGAGGAGGACGTGCCCGACTGCGTCGAGAACCCCTCCGACTACCTCAAGCTCGAGTGGTCGGGCGCGTTGCACTGCGTGCGCTACGACCGTCGGTTCTTCGAGGCGACGCTGTGGGACGCCGGCCTCGCCGTCGACGAGTTCGTCTACGGCCGCGAGACCGACGGCCAGTCGATGTACGTGCTGCGCCGGCGCTGACGGGGCAGACCTCGAAGGGCAGTACTACGCGGTGAACGTCCCCGACCCGATCACCGAGAGCAGCCGCAGCTTGTCGGCCGCGTCGGTGCCGGGTGTGGGGGGGATGCAGGACGCCCCGACCGCGATGCCCGTCGCCGACTTCACCAACGAGGTGATCGGGCTCCTCGCCCAGGAGCCCACCCCGTCGGAGATCCTCGTCGAGCGGGTGCGCCCCCTGCGGCACGCCGTGACCGACGGGACCTACGCCGAGATGCTCGCCGGCAGCGCCGGGTTGCTCGCCATGCTGCCCGGACACTGACCTCCCTGCGGCCCGACCGACGCAGCGGCTCGGGCCGGTCGGGCCGGTCGGGCCGGTCGGGCCGGAGAGCTCAGCGCTCGCCGACCGAGGTGTCGTCGTGGATGGCCTGCGCCAGCTCGCGGGCGACGTCACGCACCTGCGCCGCCAGCGACCCGCCGTCGACGACCCAGCTCTCGAAGGCCGTCGCGAAGACCGCGACGCCGACGTCGCCGAGCAGAGACGCCGTCACCGGCGTGGCCCCGCGGGCGCGCAGCGCCGCCGCCAGCGCCGCCGCCAGCGCCGCCAGCTTGGCCAGCTCGCGCTCCCGCAGCTCGCGACTGGCCGCCAGGACCTGGTGCCGCGCCACCACGAACGCACGACGTTCGTCGAAGAAGTCCTGCGCGGACGCGAAGGCCCCCACCAGCGCCTCGAGGTGTGACACCCCGTCCGCAGCCCCGCGGACGCCGGCCACGACGAGCTCCTCGAGGTCCTCCGACCCCGCGAACAGCACTTCCCGCTTGTCGGCGTGGTGCCGGAAGTAGGTCCGCTCGGTCACACCGGCCCGCTCGGCGATCTGGGCCACGCTGGTGGTCTCGAAGCCCTGCTCGGCGAAGAGGTCGAGGGCCGCCTGCTGCAGACGACCGCGCGCGTCGGGTTCCCATCGGGCCATGACCCGAACCTACCGCTCGTCGCCGCGTGATGACAGCGACTGCCATCATGAGCTACGATCGATGTCAGTCACTGCCATCACCTTCACCAGGAGATCACCATGCACGTCTTCGTCACCGGCGCCTCAGGCCACCTCGGCTCCGCCGTCGTCCCCGACCTGCTCGCCGCAGGGCACCACGTCACCGGCCTGGCCCGCTCGGAGCAGGCGGCCGCGACCATCGCCCGCAGCGGCGCCTCGGTCCGCCACGGCCGGCTCGACGACCTCGAAAGCCTCCAGGACGCGGCCCGCGAGGCCGACGGCGTCATCCACCTGGCCTTCCGTCACGACCTGATGGGTCAGGGCGACTACGCGGGTGCGCTGGGGGAGGACCTGCGTGCCGTCGAGGCGCTCGCCTGGGGGCTCGCCGGCTCCGACAAGCCCCTGGTGGTCGCCGCCGGCACCGTCCCGTTCGCCGTGCAGGGCCATGCCGGGGTGCTCACCGAGACCGACACCCTCCCGGGCGGGGCGCGCATCGACGCCGAGAACCTCCTGGTCGCCCACGCCGCACGGGGCGTGCGCACCGCAGCGGTGCGGCTGCCCCCGGTGGTGCACAGCCACCTCGACCGCGTCGGGTTCGTGCCCACCCTGGTCGCCCTGGCCCGTGAGCAGCACGCGGCGGGGTTCGTCGGGGACGGCGCCAACCGGTGGCCCGCGGTGAACACCCTCGATGCGGCCCGAGTGTTCCGCCGGGCCCTCGAGTCGGCCCCGGCCGGGTCGCGGCTGCACGCCGTGGCCGAGGAGGGGGTGCCGTTCCGAGACATCGCCGCAGCGATCGCCCGGGGCCTGCACCTCCCCGACCCGCAACCGGTCGCGCTCCACGAGGTCGAGGCGCGATTCTCCTTCCTCGCCGGACTCGTCGGCGTCGACAACCCCACCTCGGGCGCCCACACCCGCACGGTCCTGGGCTGGAGTCCCGAGCACCCGGACCTGCTCGAGGACCTGGCCACGGCGCACTACTTCACCCTGGGCGACCCGGCGTGAGCACCACCCGGTTCCCCGCCCGCCCGGTGCCACCACCGAGCACGATCAGCCCCGAGGCCCGGGCGGCGGTCGCCGCAGGATCCCCCCTCGCGTCGCTACTCTTCTCCGAGCCCGAGCCGAGCCCGCACGACGCCGACGGCTGGCGCGCGTTCTCCCAGCGTCGCGACGCCGCCGCAGCGCCGTACCTCGCCGCCCTCGCGGCCCGCTACCCGTGCGCGGTCACCACGCACGACGTGTCGGGGCTGACCGTCCACGAGCTCGTCGCCCCCGCGGACCCCGCCGCCCCCGGCGGGCTTCCCGTGGTGCTCTACCTGCACGGCGGCGGCTACACCTCCGGCAGCGGGGAGGCGACCGTCCACCTCGCCCGCTCGACCGCACACGGTCTCGGCCTGCCGGTCTGGGCGCCCGACTACCGGTTGCCGCCCGACCACCCGTTCCCCGCCGCCGTGGACGACGCGGTCGCGTCCTACGCCTTCCTCCTCGAGCGCCACCGACCCGAGGACGTCGTCGTCGCCGGTCGTTCAGCCGGCGGGGGCCTGGCGGCCGCCGCGGTGCTGCGCGCTCGCGACCAGGGGCTCCCGCTGCCGGCAGCTTGCCTGCTGCAGACCCCGGAGGCCGACCTCACCGAGTCCGGGGACTCCTTCGCCCTCAACGACGGCGTCGACAACTTCCTGCGCCCGCTCCCCCACGCCAACGCGCTGTACGCCGCCGGGCACGACCTGCGCCACCCACACCTCTCGCCGCTCTTCGGCGACTTCGGCGCCGGCTTCCCGCCGACGATCCTGACCTCGGGCACCCGGGACCTGTTCCTGTCCAACACCGTCCTGCTGCACCGCGCCCTGCGGCGCGCCGGGGTCCGGGCCGACCTGCACGTATGGGAGGCCATGGGACACGGCGGGTTCTTCGAGACCGCCCCCGAGGACGGCGAGGTCTGGGCGGAGCTGTCGGCGTTCCTCCGCACGGTCGTCCGACCCGCGGCCTGAGACGGGCGGCCCGCGCTCAGCCCACGGAGCGGGTCTGCGCGGCGATCACCGCGGCGTACCAGTCGAAGGAGCGCTTGGGCGTGCGCTGGAGGGTCTCGAAGTCCACGTGCACGAGGCCGTAGCGCTGCGAGAGACCTTCGGCCCACTCGAAGCCGTCGAGCAGCGACCAGACGTAGAAGCCGCGGACGTCGACCCCGCGCTCGCACGCGGTGGCGACGGCGCGCAGGTGCGCGTCGAGGTAGTCGATGCGGGCCTGGTCGTCGACGACGCCGTGCTCGTCGGGCCCGGTGCCGTACGACGCGCCTGCCTCGGTGATGACGATCGGCGGGAGCGCGGCGCGGAAGCGCGCGCGGAAGGTGATCAGCCACTCGCGCAGGGCGTCGGGCACGACGGTCCAGCCCCGGTCGGTGCGCGGGTAGCCGACCATCTCGAAGACCTCGAAGGGCATCGGCGCGTCGTCGGGGGCGGCCGCGATCCGGATCGGGCTGTAGTAGTTGACGCCGTAGAAGTCGAGGGGCTGGCGGATCGTGGCGAGGTCGCCGGGCTGGACGAGCTCCTCCATGAGCGGGGCGATGTCGACGGGGTAGCGGCCCAGCAGCATCGGCTCGAGGAACATGCCGTTCCACAGCGAGTCGAACAGCTTGCCGGCGCCGACGTCGGCGGGGTCGTCGCTGCCCGGCCAGATCGGCGCATGGTTGTTGGCGCACCCGACCTCGCGGGCCCCGGCCGCGCGCAGCGCGGAGACGGCGCGGCCGTGGGCGAGCAGCACCTGGTGCGAGCAGTGCAGCGAGTCGAACAGCAGCCGGTGGCCGGGGGCGTGGGTGCCCAGGCCGTAGCCCAGGAAGCTGGCGACGTTGGGCTCGCTCAGCGGCACCCAGGACCCGACCCGGTCGGCCAGCCGCTCGGCGACCACGGCAGCGTACTCGCCGAACGCGACGGCGGTGGCCGGGTTGATCCAGCCGCCGTCGTCCTCGAGGCCCTGCGGCAGGTCGTGGTGGTAGAGCGTGACCATCGGGTCGAGCCCCGCCTGCAGCAGCTGGTCGACGAGCCGGTCGTAGAAGTCGAGCCCGGCGGCGTTGACGGGGCCGCGGCCGGTCGGCAGGACCCGGGACCACGAGACCGAGAAGCGGTACGACGACACCCCGAGCCGGCGGAGCAGGGCGACGTCCTCGGCGGTGCGGTGGTAGTGGTCGGCGGCGACCTCGGCGGTCGTGCCGTCGACGATGCGCCCCGGGCGACGGCTGAAGGTGTCCCAGATGCTCGGACCGCGCCCGTCGGCGTCGACGGCACCCTCGACCTGGTAGGCCGCGGTGGCGGCGCCGAGCACGAACCCCGGCGGAAGCTGGGGGACGCCGTCGGCTGGGAGGGGCGGCACCTGCACAATGATGCCCGTGAGCACGGAGATCCGCCGGGGAACCGAACGCTTCGTCGAGCGCGAGCCCGGACGGCGCACCTTCCACTCGTTGGCGTTCGGCGCGTCGTACGACGCCGACAACCTGCGCTTCGGTCCGATGGTCTGCCACGACGACCACCTGGTCGGCGTCGGGCGCGGCTTCGAGACCCACCGGCACAGCGACCTGGTGATCGTCACCTACGTCGTCAGCGGCGCCCTGGCCCACACCGGCCCCGAGGGCACCACCCGCGTCGAGGCCGGCTCGATCGCGGTGCTGCGCACCGGCGCCGGTGTCGACCACAGCGAGGTCGCCGCCGCCCCGCAGACCCGCTTCGTGCAGGTCTGGCTGACCCCGCCCGAGGGTGAGGCCGGCGACGAGCCCGCCGCGCCGTCGTACGAGGTCGTCGAGGGCGACAGCGTCGAGGTCTTCCCGGGGGCCCGGCTCCAGGTGCTCCGGGTGCCTGGCGGCGCGACCGGCGTCATCCCGCCCGGCCCGCTGACCCACGTCTACGTCGCCCGCGGCGCGCTGCTGCGCTCCTCGCTGGCCGAGCCGCTGCAGGAGGGCGACGCCTTCCGCTTCACCGACGAGCCGGCCCTCGAGGTCACCGCCGGCGTCGACTCCGAGCTGCTGGTCTGGTCGTTCGGCACCACCCGCTGATCGGCAGGCCGAGTCCCAGCAGCCCCAGGATTCACCGGCCGGCCGGTGAAGGGCGGTCCGGGACGATGAGATTTCGTCGTCCCGGTCAGGGTTTCACCGGCCGGCCGGTGAAACCAGGGGCGGGTCAGACCGCCCCGACCACCGCCAACGCCGACGCCAGCACCTCGACCACCGCGGGCTCGCCGGCCAGCCCCGGCAGCACGCCCAGCGGCTCGCCGTCACCGCCGACCGGCACCGGCTGACGCGCGTCGGCGGCCACCTCGACGCGGCGTCCGCGCAGGACGGTGACCTGGGGCAGGGCGACGTGACCGCCGTCGTAGACCTTCGGCAGCGAACGCATCAGCGACAACCGGGAGGCGGCCTCGATGACGACGACGTCGAGGACCCCGTCGTCGAGGCGGGCGTCGGGCGCGATCTTCATGCCCTTGCCGTAGTAGCCGGAGTTGGCGACCACGACGTTGGCCGCGGCGTAGGTGCGCTCCTCACCGTCGACCGAGACCCGGAAGCGCGCAGGCCGGTAGCCGGCGATGGCGCGGACGGCGGCGTAGGGGTACTGCAGCTGCTGGGGCAGGCGGTGCGCGCGGTCGACGATCTCGCCGGCGCGCGCGTCGATGCCGGCGTAGACCGACCCGGCCACCCGCCGCGGGGCCTGCCCCGGCGCGGCCCACGAGACGAGGTCGACGCGGCGTACGGCGCCCTCGAGGAGCATCCGGGCCTGCGCCTGGGGGCCGGCGGCGACGTCGGGCAGGCCGAGCATCCGGGCGAAGTCGTTGCCCCGACCGGCGGGCAGCACCGCGAGGGTGCCCCCGGCGGTCGAGACCGACCCGGCCAGGGAGGAGAGCATGCCGTCGCCGCCGACGGAGACGACCACGTCGCCCCGGGCGACCGCGGCCTCGACCAGCGCGGCCATGGCGAGCGGGCCGGGCGAGTAGGTCACGTCGACGGTCGCGCCCGCGTCGCGCAGCAGCCGCGCCACCGGGACGACGGCCCCGGGGGCCGCACCGCCACCGGAGGCCGGGTTGACCAGGAACGAGAAGGACCTCACGGCACCAGCACCCCCGGGTTGAGTACGCCGGTGGGGTCGAGGTCGGCCTTGACGGCGCGCAGCACCGAGCCGCCCAGCTCGCCGATCTCGGCGGTCAGCCACGGCCGGTGGTCGGTGCCGACGGCGTGGTGGTGGGTGATCGTCGCGCCGGCGGCCACCATCGCGTCGCTGGCCGCGGCCTTCGCGGCCGCCCACTGCGCGAGGGCGTCGGTGCCCGCCTTGGCGGCGACGGTGAAGTAGAGCGAGCAGCCGGTCTCGTAGACGTGGCTGACGTGGCAGAGCACGAGGGCGCCGTCGCCGAGCGAGGCGGCCAGCGCGGCGCGGACGTCGGCGTAGAGCCTCGCGCGGTTGCTCCACCAGGTGGCGGTCTCCATGGTCTCGACGAGCACGCCGACGTCGAGCATCGAGTCGCGCAGGTAGGGCGCGTCGAAGCGGCCGTGGGCCCAGGCCTGGCCCGGCTCGGTGCCGAGGCCGACGCCGCCGAGGCCCTCGAGCACGGCGGTGACGGCGGCCCGCCTGGCCTCGACGGCGGCCGCGTCGCCCTCGTAGCCGGTGATCATCAGGCAGCCCGGGGCGCTGTCGGAGCCGATCGCGTCGGGCTTGGCCAGGTTGATCGCCGTCTCGTGCTCGTCGGAGAGGCGCAGCACGGTGGGGAGCACCCCGGCCTGGGCCAGGGTCCGCATGGCGTCGGCGCCCGCGTCGAACGACGGCCAGCGCCACCCCTCGTAGACCTTGACGGCCGGCAACCGGCGCACGCGCACGGTGACCTCGGTGATCACGCCGAAGGCGCCCTCGGAGCCGAGCACGAGCTGGCGCAGGTCGGGGCCGGCGGCGTTGGCCGGCGACGAGCCGAGCACCCAGTCGCCGCGCGGCGTGGCGACGCGGAGCCCCACGACGAGCGCGTCGAAGCGGCCGTAGCCGGCGCTGCTCTGGCCGCTGGAGCGGGTCGCGGCGAAGCCGCCGATCGTGGCGTGCTCGAACGACTGCGGGAAGTGGCCGAGGGTCAGTCCCTCGGCGGCGAGCAGCGCCTCGGCCTCGGGGCCGCGCAGGCCGGGCTCGAGGGTGGCGGTCATCGAGACGTGGTCGACGGCCAGCAGCCGCTTCATCCGCACCAGGTCGAGCGAGACCAGGCCCGCGTAGCCGTCACGACGCGCGACCAGGCCGCCCACGACCGACGTGCCGCCACCGAAGGGGACGACGGCGACGTGGTGCTCGACGGCCCAGGCCAGGACGGCCGCGACCTCGTCGTGGGTGCCGGGCCGGACGACGGCGTCGGGGGCGTCGGCCAGGTCGCCGGCGCGGGCCCGCAGCAGGTCGGGGGTCGACTTGCCGCGGGTGCGCAGGCGGCGCGTGGCGTCGTCGGTGTGCACGTGCTCGGCGCCGAGCCGGTCGCGCAGCGCGTCGAGCAGCGCGTCGTCGAGCCCGGACGCCGGCAGCGTCACGGCCTCGACGGCCGGGCGCTCGTCGAGCCCGAAGGCGAGCTCGACCAGACCCCGGGCCGACTCGGGCAGGGCGGCGGCGCGCGCCGGATCGCCCCAGCGCTGGGGGTGCATCTCGGTCTGCTGGTGGGACGGGACGGTGGGGACGATCGGAGTCACGTGTTACAGTGTGACACATGGCGTCACTTCGTCACAACGAGTCCGAGCAGCGCGAGCCCGCCGACGCCTACCTCGACGCCGCCCGCGCCTGCCTGCTCGACGTCGGCTGGCGGCGTACGACGCTGACCGAGGTCGCCCGCCGCGCCGGCGTCTCGCGCATGACGATCTACCGCACGTGGGCCGACATGCCGACGCTGCTCGGCGACCTGATGACCCGCGAGTGGACCGCCGTCGTGGCCGGCACCGCCGACTCCCCCGACTCCCCCGACTCCCCCGACACCACCGACCTCGTCGGACGCATGGTCGCCGTGGTCCGCGCACTGCGCGTCAACGAGCTGTTCGTGCGCATCCTCGAGGTCGACCCCGAGCTGGTCCTGCCCTACCTGCTCGCGCGTCGCGGCCGCTCCCAGGAGCTGGTCCTCGGCATCGCCGAGGCCGCCATCCGCGCCGGCCAACAGGCCGGCGAGGTGCGCGCCGGCAACCCCACGGCGATCGCCCGCGCCCTGGTCCTGGCCGCCCACGGCTTCGTGCTGTCGGCGCACACGATGGTCGACGACCGCGTCACCGAGGCCGAGCTCGACGCCGAGCTCGCGCTGGTCCTGACCCGGGTACTGGCGCCGTGACCGCCGTGACCCCGCCGACCCGGATCACCCCCGGCCTGACCGGCGCGCCCACCGACGTCGATGTCGTCGTCATCGGCCTCGGGGTCACCGGTGCGGGCGTCGCGCTCGACGCCGTCACCCGCGGCCTGTCGGTGCTGGCCGTCGACGCCCACGACCTCGCCTTCGGCACCTCGCGGTGGTCGTCCAAGCTCGTCCACGGCGGCCTGCGCTACCTCGCCCACGGCCAGGTCGGCGTCGCGATGGAGAGCGCCACCGAGCGCGGTGTCCTGATGGAGGTCACCGCTCCCCACCTCACCCACGCGATGCCGTACGTCGTCCCGTTCACCTCCACCACCAGCAGGGCCCAGCGCGCGCTGACCCGCGCCGGGCTGCACGCCGGCGACGGCCTGCGCCGCGGGGCCCGCACCTCCGCCGACACGCTGCCCCCGCCCCGGCGGCTGTCGACCACCGAGATCCTGCGGATGGCGCCCGGGCTGCGCGCCGCCGGCCTGTCCGGCGGGATGCTGTCGTGGGACGGCCAGCTCGAGGACGACGCCCGCCTGGTCACCACCATCGCCCGCACCGCCGCCGGGCGCGGCGCCCACGTCCGCACCCGCGCCCGCGTCCTGGCCGCCACCGGCACCTCGGTCCGCCTGCGCGACGAGCTCACCGGCGCGCCGTACGACGTCACCGCGCGCGCCGTCGTCAACGCGACCGGGGTCTGGGCCGGCGACCTGGTCGACGAGGTGACGCTGCGCCCCAGCCGCGGCACCCACCTCGTGCTGCGCGCCGACACGCTGCCCGGCCTCACCACCGCCGTCTTCGCCCCCGTGCCCGGCGAGACCAACCGGTTCGTGATGGTGCTCCCGCAGCCCGACGGCACCCTCTACGTCGGGCTGACCGACGAGCCCGTCGAGGGCGAGCTGCCCGACGTGCCGACGCCGTCGGACGCCGAGGTCGGCTTCCTGCTCGACGTCGTCGCGGCGTCGTTCGAGCGGCCGTTGCACCGCTCCGACGTCGTGGGGGCCTACGCCGGGCTGCGGCCGCTGCTGCACGCCGACGGCGCGACGGCCGACCTGTCGCGCAAGCACGCCGTGCTCACCAGCCGCACCGGCGTCGTCACCGTCGTCGGCGGCAAGCTGACGACCTACCGCAAGATGGCGCAGGACGCCCTCGACGTCGTCCACGAGCGCACCGGCCTCGGCGGGCCCTGCGTCACCGCGACCCTGCCGCTGCTCGGCGCCGCGCCCCGCCCCGAGCTGGCCGCGCTCGAGCAGCCTCGTCGGCTCGTACGCCGCTTCGGCACCGACGCCGCCCTGGTGCTCGAGACCGCCCGCGAGGTCACCGGCCTGGGCGACGACGAGCTGCTCGCCCCGCTCGCCGACGGGGTCCCGGTCACCCTGGCCGAGCTCGTCTTCGGCGTCACCCACGAGGGCGCCCACGACGCGGCCGACCTGCTCGACCGGCGTACGCGCGTCGGCCTGGTCGCCGCCGACCGTGCCGCCGCCCTGCCCGCCGCCGAGCGCGCCCTCGCCCTCGTGGCCGCAGCGACGTCCCGGTTCGGGACCGATGAGTCCGGGGGTCGACCCGGGTCGGTGGAAGGAGCAGACTGACCGACGGCGGGAGACCACGGCATGAGCACGACCTTCGGGAACGAGACGATGACGACCAGCGGCACCACCACCGAGCTCGACGACTTCGACGGCCTGACGGCGCGCTACCAGCGCGAGCTGATGGCCCACTGCTACCGGATGAGCGGGTCGGTGCACGAGGCCGAGGACCTGGTGCAGGAGACGTTCCTGCGCGCCTGGAAGGCCAGCGCGAGCTTCGAGGGCCGCAGCTCGGTGCGCACCTGGCTCTACCGGATCGCCACCAACGTCTGCCTGACCAACCTCGAGGGCAAGCCCCGCCGCCCGCTCCCGGCCGGCCTCGGCACCAGCGACCAGCTGGCCGGCGACGCCCTGGAGGAGAACCACGAGATCGCGTGGCTCGAGCCGGTGCCCGACGCCGCCGTCGTGGTGGCCGAGCGCGACACCCTGCGCCTGGCCTTCGTCGCCGCGCTCCAGCACCTCCCAGCGCGCCAGCGTGCGGTGCTCGTCCTGCGCGACGTGCTGCGCTGGAGCGCCGCCGAGACCGCCGACACGCTCGACACCACGGTCGCGGCCGTCAACTCCGCCCTGCAGCGCGCCCACGCCCAGCTCGGCGAGCGTGCGCTCACCGCCGACACCGTCGTCGAGGACCTCGACGACCGGCAGCGCCGGCTGCTCGACCGCTACCTCGAGGCCTTCTGGGCCAAGGACATCGACACGATCGTCAGCCTGCTCAAGCACGACGCGACGTGGGACATGCCGCCGTTCACCAACTGGTACCGCGGCGCCACCACCATCGGCGAGCTGATCGGCACCCAGTGCCCCGGCGGGGTCAACGAGATGCCGATGATCGAGACGGTCGCCAACGGCCAGCCCGCGTTCGGCCTCTACATGCGCATGCCCGACGGCCACTTCGACCCCTTCCACCTCCAGGTCCTCCACCTCGAGGGCGACAAGGTGCGCCACGTGACGGCGTTCTTCGACACGCGGCTGTTCAAGACGTTCGGCCTGCCCGACCGGCTGCCGGCCGACCACGTGCCGACGGCCTGACCACCCGGACAACCGAACCACCGGACCCCGCCGTGTCGCACCCCGAACCCGGGGTGGAGCTGCTCGAGCGCGCGCTCGCCTACACCCGCGTCGCGCTCCGGCACGTCCACCCCGCCCACCTCCATCGCGCCACGCCCTGCGCGGGCTGGGACCTCGACCACCTGCTCGACCACCTGCACGACGCCCTCGAGGCCTTCACCGAGGGCGCCCACGGCACCATCGCCGTGACCCGGCGGGCTCGCGCCCTCGAGGTCCGCGTGGCGGCGCTGCAGGGCGTGGCCGCCGAGCTGCTCGGCGCCTGGAGCGCCCCGGGTACGCCGTCCCTGGTCGTCGTCGGCGGCCTCCCCCTGCCGACCGGTCTGGTCTCCCGCGTGGCGGCCGTCGAGGTCGCCACCCACGGCTGGGACATCGCGCAGACCACCGGGCGGGCGACGCCGCTGCCCCCCGCGCTCGCGCGGGCCCTGCTGCCGGTCGCCGAGACGCTGGTCGGGCCCAACGACCGCGGCGACCGGTTCGCGGCGGCCCTGCGCCCGCGGCCCGGGGCCGACCCGGGCGAGCGGTTGCTGGCGTTCCTCGGACGCGCTCCCGGCCACCGTCCGCAGCCCTGCCGGACCAGACCGGGATGACTGGTCCACCGGCCCGGGTTTGGCGCATTCGTCGGACGCGGCGACGGCCCGCTTCCTAACCTGACGCCATGGTCCCCGCCCCTCCCCGTGCCTTGGTGGACTCCCTCCACGACCTGGTCCGCCGCGGACTCGTCCGCGCCGCGGTCGCGGGGCTCGTCGACCTGATCGCCGACCCCGCCACGACGTCCCAGGACGCCGCCGTGGCCACCGCGATGCTCGCCGAGTGCCACCTCGCGCAGGGCGAGCTCGGCGCGGCCCTGGCGCTGGCCGACGACCTCACCGAGGCCGACGACCTCGCCCGCGCCCACCACGCCCTCGGCGAGCTGGCCTCGGCGACCGGGGAGCCCGAGCTCGCGGTCGAGCGGTTCCGCGCCGCGGCCGGGGGCTCCGGGGCCGACGACCTGCTGGTGCCCTGGCGGGCCGGGGCGGCCCTGGCGCTGCTGCGCACCGGGCAGCGCGTCGAGGCCCTCGCCCTCGCGCGCGCCCAGCACGACCTGGCGGTGGCCACCGGCGCGGCGTACGACGTGGCGCTGGCGCTGCGTGTGCTCGCCACGACCGACCCCTCCGTCGAGGCCGCGAGCCAACGGGTCCCGCGCCTGCGCACCGCCCTGCAGCTGCTCGACGGGGTCGAGGCCGCGCGCCTGCGCGCCCAGATCGAGACCGACCTCGCCGGCCTGCTGGTGCTCACCGGCGACGACGCCGAGGCCCTGGCGCTGCTCCGCTCGGCCGAGGCCTACGCCGCCCGCGAGGACCTCTGGCCGTTGCAGAGCCGGGTCCGCCGCCTGCTCGACCGGATGGGTGAGGCCCCGCGCCGCGCCCAGTCCGAGGCGCTGGCCGCGCTGACCGCGGCCGAGCGACGCGTCGCCCTGCTCGCGCTCGACGGCCTCACCAACCGCCAGATCGCCGAGCACCTGCTCGTCTCGGTCAAGGCCGTCGAGGGCCACCTCTCGCGGGTCTACCGCAAGCTCGGGCTCAGCTCGCGGGCGGCGCTGACCGCGGCGCTCGCGCCGGCCTGACCCCGGCGTCGCGCAGGATCCGGCGGGCCTGCACCAGCGTGTAGACCCAGATCCCGACCACTGTCACCACGCCCGCGTCGTCGACCAGGCCCAGCGGGCCCAGCACGACCTCGGGCAGCACGTCGACCGGGCTGGCGAGGTAGACCAGCGCCCCGACCATCGCGGCGAGCCCGCGCGGCGGCACCCGGTAGCGCCACATGACGTAGACGATCACCGCGACACCCAGCAGGAACAGCACGCCGAGCACCACAAGGACGAGGGTGAGCAGGTCGGAGACGTCCACCGCCCCACCCTCGCACGACGGGTGGCCATCGCCGCACGGCCGTCAGGTGACGGCGGCCCCGACGGTCGCCCGCGCCAGGAGGAACGTGCGCGCGGTGCCGTGCCCGGACAGCACGTAGCCGTCGGGCGGGATCGCCATGTTGCCGACGCCGTTCTGGACGGCGACGACGACACCGCCCACCACCGCCGCCTCGAAGCCGTACTCGTTGGTGCCGGTCGTCGCTGCGGAGGCCGGGGTGTAGACGACCAGGTAGTTGGTCCGCCGGGCGACGTCGACGCCGCTGACCGCGAGGGTCTGCCCGCCGATCGTCACCTGGGTGGTCGGGTACGTGCCCGCCGGCGGAGGCGGCGGAGGCGGCGGAGGCGGCGGGGGCGGCGGGTCGCCCGCGCCGAGGAAGGTCACCGCCGCGCCGACGGGTGCGTGGCTCTTGAGCCAGGTGGCTGCGTCGCCGTGGCCGGAGAGGACCACACCGCCCTTCGGGATGGCCATGTTGCCGACCCCGCTCTGGACCGCCGTCACCTTCCCCGAGACGACCGAGACCTCGGTGCCGTACGGGTTGGTGCCGGTCGAGGCGCCCTTGACCGGCGTGTACATCACCAGGTAGCCGGAGGCCCGGTAGGCGTTGGTGCCGTCGAGGACGTGGCTCTGGCTGCCGATGACGACGGTGGTGCTGTCGGGCACCGGGTCGGTGCCGCCGGGCGGGGCTTGCACCGCGCCCCCGACGACCTGGTCGACGTTCCTGACCGTGGTGGTGGCCGGGCGGGCCTGCAGCGAGTCGAGGAAGGCGGTGAAGGTCGCCAGCGGGATCGAGTTGCCGCCGCACGCGTCGCAGACGTGGTGGAACACCAGCGGGACCCAGCCACCGCGGTCGTTCTCGGCCTGGGTCACCATCCCCCGCAGGTCGGCCAGGGTGAAGGTCGAGCGGATCGTCGCCGGCGTCCGGATCTCGTAGGGGTTCAGCGGGGCGATCGACTCGGCGGTCGCGCAACGCAGGCAGCTGGTCGGCGACCGGAGGTCGCTGGTGATGCGCGCCGAGTTGTAGCCGCAGTCGCGCACCGCCTGCTGCGTGGTGAGGTCCTCGGCCCCGAACGGGTAGGCGAACGAGGTGACCCGGTACCCGAGGTTGACCAGGTTGGTCCGGTCCGCGCAGATGTTGGCCTTCGCAGCCTCGGGCGTGAGGGTGGTGAGGTCCTCGTGGGTCAGGGTGTGCCCACCGATCTCGAACCCGCTGGTCGCGTAGGCCTGGAGCTGGGCGCGGCTCAGGTACGCGGCGCTGAAGCCGACCCGTTGGCTGTTGACGTAGAGGGTCGCCGGGAGGCGGCGGGCCTGCATCTGGTCGAGCGCCGGGATCGTGTCGGCGTAGGTGTCGTCGAAGGTGATCGACACGACGGTCGGTGCGAGCGTCGCCTCGGTGCTCGCACCGCGAAGCCCGACGGCCGGCGGCAGCGGGACCGGCACCGCGAGCAGTCCCAGCAGGCAGGCCGCCACGAAGGTCACACCCCGTCGTCTCGTCATGGGCCCACTATGAGGACGACGACGCCAGGACGCACCACGCGTTCGGCGTACTGGGCCTACGTCATCGGTGCGGCTCCCACCCGCCGGGCACGATCGAGGGGTGAGCCCCGACGAGATCCCCCCGGACGCCTTCGACGACCTGGTCCGCGACGCGCTCGACCGGCTGCCCGACGAGGCCGCGACCCTGGTCGCCGGCATGGCGGTCGTCGTCCGCGAGGAGCCCGACCCGGACGAGGCCGCGCCCGGCACCCTGCTCCTCGGCAGCTTCCGCGGCATCCCGCACACGAGGACGGGCAGCCGCGTGCCCGGCAGCCTGCCCGACCTCATCACCTTGTTCCGGGTCCCGATCCTCAGCGTCTGCGCCACCCGCGACGAGGTCGCGCCGCGAGTGCTGAAGGTGCTGGGCCACGAGGTCGGGCACGCCCTGGGGATCGGCGAGGCCGACCTGCGCTCCCGCGGCTGGTTCTGACGCTACGCCGGGGGCGGGGCCGGCTCAGTAGCGGTGGAACCAGGCGGTCAGGTCGGCCGAGACACCGGGACACGTGAGGTTCATGTCACGGTCGTCCTGCACCCACTGGGCCAGCACGGCCTCCCCGCCCTGGATCACCCAGTCGTCGCCGCACCGCGAGAGCGCCTCGGCCGACGACGTCTGACCGGCCGCCCGCCACTCCGGCACCCCGAGCTCGAGGTCGCCGACGACGCCGTCCCACAGCAGCGGGGTCGAGTAGACGCCGATCCGGTAGCCGGCGTCCTCGTAGCCGCGGGCGATCCCGGCGACCACGGCAGCGTTGGCCGTCAGGTCGCTGCTCCACGCGAAGTCGGGCACCGGCTCGACGTCGATCCACACCACCGGCGTCTGCAGCCCCGCAGCCCGCATCGAGCGCACGTTGAACAACGCCTGCTGGTAGCCGGTGTTGGCCAGCGCCCCCGCGTCGGTCGCGCCGTCGTAGGGCCCCTCCTGGCCGTGGCGGGTCAGCTGCGCGGCCTCGGGGTAGGACGCGACGGCGTAGGCCGCGACGAGCTGGCCGCGCCGGCGCACCTCGGCGACCTGGTCGGCCAGGCACGGGTTGGGGTGGAAGCCCGGACCGTTGGTCAGCCCGACGATCACGTAGCGCGCCTCGGGCACGGGCGGCGGCTGGCCGCTCGACCGCTTCTCGGGGATGCCCAGGCCCGGCGGGCACTGCGGCCAGCTGAGGTCGGCGCCGAGGACCGGCCCCTGGTCGACCTCGACCTCCTCGACCAGGTCGGCCAGGGGGTCGCGGGTCGGTGTGGGTGGCGGCGGAGCGGCCTCGGTCGGCTCGGGCGTGCTCACCACGGTGGGCGCGGCCGACGTGGTCGTGGGGTCCGGGGCCGCAGCGGGCTCGGCCGGCGAGCACGCCGTGACGACGCACGGGACGAGGCAGAGCACCGACGCCGCGACCCACCACCTCATGGCGACAGGCTACGGAGCCGGGAGCGCGACGTACGTCGTCTCGAGGTACTCCTCGATCCCCTCGAAGCCGCCCTCGCGCCCGAACCCGCTGGCCTTCATGCCGCCGAACGGCGCCGCCGGGTTGGAGACCAGGCCTGTGTTGACCCCGACCATCCCGAAGTCGAGGGCCTCGGCGACCTTGAGCGTGCGAGCCAGGTCGCGGGTGTAGACGTAGGAGGCCAGGCCGTACTCGGTGTCGTTGGCCGCCGCGATCGCCTGCTCGTCGGTGGTGAACGTCGTGATCGGCGCGACCGGCCCGAAGATCTCCTGGGTGTTGATCGCCGACTCCGCGGGTACGTCGACCAGCACCGTCGGGTTGTAGAAGTAGCCGGGCCCGTCGGGGGCGTCGCCGCCCACCAGCAGCCGGGCCCCGTCGTGCACCGCGTCGGTCACCAGCTGCGAGACCGACTCGACGGCCCGCTCGTCGATCAGCGGACCCACGTCGACCCCGTCGTCCTGGCCACGCCCGACCTTCAGCGCCCCCATCCGCGCCGCGAGCCTGCGCCCGAACTCCTCGGCGACGTCGGCGTGCACCAGGAACCGGTTGGCCGAGGTGCAGGCCTCGCCCATGTTGCGCATCTTGGCGACCATCGCCCCGTCGACGGCCGCGTCGAGGTCGGCGTCGGCGAACACCAGGAACGGCGCGTTGCCACCGAGCTCCATGCTAACCCGCTGCAGCTGGTCGGCGCTCTGGCGCACCAGCACCCGCCCGGCCGCCGTCGACCCGGTGAAGCTGACCTTGCGCAGCCGGTCGTCGGCCTGGAGGGTCTGGCTGAGCTCCTTGTCGCGCGTCGTGGTCACGACGTTGAGCACGCCTGGCGGCAGGCCGGCCTCCTCGAGCAGCACCGCCAGCAGCAGCATCGTCAGCGGCGTGCTCGCCGCGGGCTTGACCACCATCGTGCAGCCGGCGGCGATCGCGGGCCCGATCTTGCGGGTGCCCATCGCGAGCGGGAAGTTCCACGGGGTGATGAACAGGCACGGCCCGACCGGCTTCTTGATCGTCAGCAGCCGCGAGCCGCCGGCCGGGGCCTGCATCCACCGCCCGTGGACGCGGACCGCCTCCTCGGCGTACCAGCGGAAGAACTCCGAGCCGTAGGCCACCTCGCCCCTCGCCTCGGCCACCGGCTTGCCCATCTCGAGGCTCATCAGCAGCGCGACGTCGTCGGCGCGGTCGTGCAGCAGCTGCCACGCCCGGCGTAGGATCTCGCCCCGCTCGCGAGGCGCCGTCGCCGCCCAGTCGGCCTGCGCCGCCACCGCCGCGTCGAGCGCCTCCACCGCCTCGCCCGCCGACGCGTCGGCCACGGTCGCGAGCACCGACCCGTCAGCCGGGTCGACGACGTCGAAGCGCCGACCGTCGTCGGCCTCACGCCAACGACCCGCGATCAGCAGGTCACGGTGCGCGGGGGACAGCAGGGAATGGAGACGGTCTGGTCCGGTCATGCCCTCCAGCCAAGCACCCGAGGAGTTTGGGTCAAGAGCGGGACACACCCTTGCCCGCTGTCGTATCGTTGCGGTGTCGTCCTTCGGAGGGAGCACCAAGAAAGACGACAGAGCCCCTCGCCGACCCCATGCGGCGGGGGGTTCGCTCCTTTTCTGGGTCGTCTCCGGTTCCGTGCGCCCTGTGGTCGGCTCCTGCTGTGGCCCGGGCGCCTCCTTGCTGGTCGGGTTGGTCACGTCGCCACCTCACGGGTGTTCACGGTGGTCGAGGGGGCCGCCCGCGGCCGTCACGACACCACGCGACCGCAGCCGCCCTTGATGACCTGACCCTGCGGTCGAGAGGGTCTGGTGACGGTTGCCAGGGCAACCTCCTGGACCACCGTGGGGTGACGGTCGGCAGGGCGACCTCGACGACAGCGGGGCCCGGCAGCGTCGCTGCCGGGCCCCGCGTGGTTCAGCGGTCGGTCAGGGGGTGTCGTACTTGACCGTGTAGGAGCCCGAGCCGGCGTAGGCGTAGACCTCGATCCGGTAGGTGCCGGAGCCCGCGGTGTAGGCGATCTTCTCCGTCGACGAGGCGCTCTCGCTGGCTGCGACGTCGACCCACGAGGAGCCGTTGTACTTCTGCAGGTAGAGGTCGAAGTCGGTGCCGCTGGCGCCGGTCAGGCAGGCGTTGATGACGCCGCCTGCGGTGCTGAAGCCCGAGGTGGAGGGCTTCCACGTCGACGTCCCGCTGCTCAGGGTGCCGGTGGAGGTGAACTCCGTGCACGTGCCCGTGGTGGGCGGGGTGGTCGTGCCGCACGTCGGCTCACCGGTCTGGGCCGGGACGCTGATCGCGCTCCACGCGTCACGCACCCGGTTGAACGTCGTGCAGTCGGTGGTGCCGAAGAGGTTCTTGGCGGCGGTGAGGGTGGCGACCCGGGCCTTGGCGTGGGTCCACGACGACGTCTTGAGCAGCAGCCCGTTGTAGAACACCTTGCCGGCGTTCTGGATGCCGATGCCGGTCAGCGTCGAGCCGTTGCAGCTCGTGGAGCCGCTGGTGCCGTTGGCCAGCAGGTAGAACCAGTGGTTGAGCGGACCGGCCGCCGAGTGGACCTCGGTGGTCGAGATCGCCGACGAGTAGCAGTTGGGGTCGCCCAGGGCGCTGGGGTTGGCCATGTTGCGGATCGGGCCCTGCCCGACGAGGTTGGCCTCCTCGCCGACCAGGTAGTCACCCGGGTCGTTGGGGTTGCCTGCGTAGAACTCCGTCAGCGCGCCGAAGATGTCACCGGTCGCCTCGTTGAGGCCGCCGGTCTCGTTGCCGCCGGTGGAGCCACCGGGCGTGGTCTCGAAGATCCCGTGGCCGTTCTCGTGGGCGACGATGTCGATCGCGGCGAGCTGGCGGGCGTTGTCCTGGCTGTGACCGAAGTTGGTCTTCGTGCCGTCGAAGTAGGCGTTGACGTCGGCGAGCCCGACCTGCGAGGGGTAGTTGGTGCCGTTGCCCTTAACGCCGTTGCGGCCCAGCCAGGCCGACAGCATGTCGACCTCCTTGCCGACCGAGTAGAGGACGTCGACGCACGCGGTCTCGAGGCTGGTGCCCGAGCCGTTGCCCCAGACGTTGTCGGTGCCGGTGTAGGCCGCGCCGTTCTGGCCACCGCACTTGACCCCGGAGCGGGTCGGGTCGGTCATCGAGTACGACGTGCCGGAGCCGGAGGTGCCGATCGTGACGCCCGGGTAGTAGTAGCCGTTGCCGGTGCCCTCGTGCACGCCCTCGGAGGCCAGCAGCACCGCGCCGGTGCGGGCGTCGCTGTAGACGGTCTTGATCGACGGGGAGCCCGCGTCGGTGCCCTTCACGGTGGTGAGCCAGGCGAGCCGGGGCGTGCCGACGGCATAGACCGTGAGCGTCGGCCTCGAGACCGAGCGCACCGCGTCGACCTGGCGTCGCGCGGTCGCCCGCGCCTGGGCCCGGGTACGGGTCGGGGTGGTCGAGCGGACCGAGAGCGGCCGCCCGGGGGTGCCGGTCGCGCCGGTGGCGCGGCCGGCGGCGTCGACCGCGACGACGACGTCGGCGCCGTAGACCGGGAGGCCCTGCACGCTGCGCTGGTAGGAGACGTAGTAGGTGCCCTTGGTGCCCGCGTGGGCCGTGGCCCGGCCCGGCGACGCGCTCTGGCGACCGGCCGGCGAGTGGTTGCGGACGTACGCCGCGGCCGCGTCGACCGCGCGGTCGCGGGCGCCGGGAGCGGCCTTGTGGGTCGCGGCGGCGGGGGCGCGCTCGCCGGACGCCGACGCGGACGAGGTCGGGGCACCGAGCGCGAGCGAGCCGGCGAGTGCCGTCGCCAGCGCCGCCACTGCCAAGCGGGGCAGCGTCGTGGATCTCATGGGGTCTCCTGGGGTGTGAAGGGGGGTGCGCCCGTCGTCGTCGGCCAGGGGTGTGGCTCCCGCGACGGGGCGCGTCCCGAAACGTAGGGAGAGCCGGGTGGGGTCGATAAGGGGGGAAACCCTTGCGCGGGGCTCCTGGTGGGCTACCGGGCGCTACTGGGGCGCGGAGGGCACCAGCAGCGCGGCGAGCTGGGTGCGGGACCGCAGGTCGAGCTTGCGGTAGATCCGGGTCAAGGTGGCCTCGACGGTCTTGACGCTGACGAAGGTGCGCTCGGCGATCTCGCGGTTGCTCGCGCCGGCCGCGACGGCGCGGGCGATCCGGGCCTCGGTGTCGGTGAGACGCTCGAGCAAGGGGTCGTCGGTGTCGGGTGCCCGTGCCGGGGAGAGCTCGGCGTGGACCTGCCGAGCCCAGGCGTCGGCGCGCAGCGCTGTGAACAGGTCGTGGGCGTCCTGCAGCGCGGTGCGCGCCGCGGCCACCCGCCGGCGCCGGCGCTCGACGTGGGCGCGGGTCAGCAGCACCCGGCCCACGTCGACACGCATCCCGAGGTCGTCTGCGACCTTGGCGGCCCGGTCGAGGACCAGCTCGGCGCCCGCGAGGTCGCCCAGGGCGATCGCCAGCTCGGCCTCGGCGCGGTCGAGCTGGGCCGAGACCCCGTCGGTGCCACCGCGGTCGGCGCGCCGCTCGAGCTCGCGGCGCGCCGCCGCGAGCACCTCGGCGGCCTCGTCGAGGCGTCCGAGCGCCGCGAGCGCCGACACCAGGTCGGGGTGCCACCGGCTGACCGTCGGGTCGCTGAACCCGCCCTCGCGCTCGATGTCACGCACCCGCAGCAGCGCCTCGCGTGCGCCCTGCGCGTCGCCCGAGCGCAGCAGGGCCTGGCCCAGGACGACCAGGTGGCGCAGCAGGTAGCGGACGTCGCCGCGCTGCTCGGCGGCCTGCGCCCCGCGCAGGGCGAGGGTGCGTGCGCGCCCCAGGTCGCCGGTGAGCAGCTCGGCGGTGGCGGTGATGAACCAGCCGGAGTAGGCCTCGAGGTCGAACTGCGCGCCGATCCGGGCCGCGCGGGCGGCGTACTCGACGGCCTCGCGGCTGCGACCGGTGCGGGCGGCGACCTCGACCAGGCATCGCAGCACGTGGACGTGGTCGGTGCCGGCGCCGCGCTCGACCTGGGCGAGCATCGCGAGGCTGGCCGACCAGGCCTCGGCGAGGCGGTCGTCGTAGAAGGCGAAACGGGCGTGCATGTAGGCGGGCGAGGTGTGCACGAAGCCGGTCGGGGTGGGCCCGGCGAGCGCGACGGCCCGGGTGATCGAGGCGTGGTGGTCGGCGCCGACCCAGCGCTGGGCGACGGCGAGGGTGGTGAGGCCCAGCGCGAGCTCGTCGTCGTCGCCGTGACGCTCGAGCAGCCCGACCGCGCGCTCGCAGGCCCGGTGCGCGGCGTGGGGGCGCGCCTCCATCAGCGCGATCCGGGCGCGCTGCAGCAGCACCTTGGCGACCAGCAGGTCGTCGTCACCGGCGTCGGCCAGCGCCGCGGTCAGCACCTCGTCGAGCAGCGTCACCCCGTGCCCGGCCAGCTCGGGGATCGCCAGGCGCACCCGGACCGCCTGGGCCGGTGTCGGGTGCGCCTCCAGGACGTCGGCCAGGGCGCGCCGGACGAGGTCGACGTGGTTGCCGGGCGCAGCGGTCTCGATCGCGGCGACCAGCCACTCGACCCGGTCGGCGGCGAGGGCCAGCGGCGCACGGTCGGCGGCGAGCACGTAGAGCTCGGCGGCGATCTCGCGCGCCCCGAGGCCGGCGGCCTCGCGCGCGGCCCCGCCGAGCTCGTGGGCGAGCGTGGCGTCGGGCCGCGGGTCGGCCAGGGCGAGGTGGCGCAGCCGTTGCGCGGTGGTGGGTGCCACGTCCGCGAGGTGGCGGTGCAGCGCGGCCCGGTCGCTGGCCGGGAAGGAGTCGACCACCACCTCGCGCAGCGCCGACGGCGTGAAGCGCAGCCCCGCTCCCGAGCGCGCGAGCAGGCCCGACCGGACCGCGCGGCGTACGTCGTCGTCGGCGGCGACGCGCCCGGCCCGCTCGAGCTCGCGCACCGCCGGGCGGTGCAGCAGCGCGGCGTGCAGGAGGGTCTCGCGCACCTCGGGCGGCTGTGCGCGCACGCGCTCGCGCAGCACCTGCTCTAGGCTGGTCGGCAAGGGGGTCGGCGAGCCGAGCACGACGGGCCGCTCCCCGATCAGGCCGGTGAGGGCGAGCGCGTGAGCTGGGATGCCGCCGCTCTCGACGTGGACGCGCTGCGCCACGTCGGGGCTCAGCCCATGGGCGCACAGGAGGTCGATCATGTCGACCGGGTCGAGGGGCGCGACGTCGAGGTGGTGCAGCCCGCTGACGTCGACCTCCGTCGCGGCGTCGTCGGTCTCGCCCAGGGTCGCGACCACCGCGATCCGGCCCTCGAGCCGGCGCCGCGCGTAGCCGACGATCGCCGACGAGTCGGCGTCGAGCCACTGGACGTCGTCGAGCAGGAGCAGCACCGGCCGGTCGGCCGACCACTGCTCGAGCAGCGCGTGGACGGCGGCCGCCAGCTCGGAGCGGCGCTCGTGGGTGGCGGGCAGCCCGACCAGCCCCGAGGCGACGACCTCGCGCACGTCGGCCGGCATCCGAGCGACCAGGGCGTCGGGACACTGCGCGAGCAGGTCGCGCAGGGCCGCGAAGGGCAGGGCCGTCTCGTCGGCGGCGCCGGTCGCGCGCAGCACCTCGGTCTGCTGCTCGCGGCGGGCGGCGCGCTCGATCACGTCGAGCAGGGCGCTCTTGCCGACGCCCGCGGGCCCGCAGAGCGCAACCGAGCGGCCGCGTGCGAGGAGGCCGTGGACCTCCTCGAGCAGCGCCTGCCGTCCGACGACCCGAGCCATGGGTTTCAGGTTAGGCCGCGACGACCCGGGCAGGCAGCCACCCCGGAGGGGAAGGTTCCAGGATCGGCTCGCTCAGCGCGCGGCCCGCAGGAACTCCTCGAGCAGCGGCCCGGCGGTGCCCGAGCCGGAGGACCCCTCCTGCACGAAGACGGCCACGGCCAGGTCGCCCTGCGCGGCGATCATCCAGGCGTGGGTGCGGACCTGCCCGCCGTCCTCGAACTCGGCGGTGCCGGTCTTGGCGATCACCTCGGGTCCGGGGACGTCGGCCAGCAGCCGGCCGCTGCCGTCGGTGACGACCCCGCGCAGCAGGCCCTTCAGGTCGCGGGCCTCGCGAGCGGTGAGAGGGGTGGCGTCGGCCGGCACGCTGACGTCGACCTGCTCGAGCAGGCGCGGCACCACGGTGCGTCCGGCCTGGACCGAGGCGATCACGGTCGCCATCGCCATCGGGGAGGCCAGGACGGTGCCCTGGCCGATCATGTCGGCGGCCCGCCCGGTCTCGGACGTCGGCGCCGGGACCGCACCGAAGTAGGCGGGGAAGCCGAGGTCGTGGTCGATGCCGAGCCCGAGCGAGGCGGCCGCGGCGGCCAGGTCGCCGTCCTCGAGGCGCGTGCGCTCGGCGATGAACGCGGTGTTGCACGAGTTGGCCAGGGCGGCGCGGAAGGGGATCTGGCCGGTCGCCCCGGCGGGGTAGTCGTCGTAGTTCTCGAAGTCGCGGCCGTCGACGTCGACCGTCGTCGTGCAGGGCACCTGGGTGTCGGGCGTGACGCCGCGGCGCAGCAGCGCCAGGCTGCTCACGCTCTTGAACGTCGACCCGGGCGCGTACTGCCCGAACGTCGCGAGGTTCTGGCCGTCGTTGCCCGGGCCGTTGGCCGCCGCGAGGATCGCCCCGTCGCTGGGCCGGATCGCGACGAGGGCGCTGGCCGGACCGACCTCGGACAGGACGGCCTCGGCCTCGGACTGCAGCTTCTCGTCGAGCGTCAGTCGCAGCGCCTCGCCCTCGCCCCCGTCGGTGCGGAAGAGCTCGCGCTCCTTGCCGTCGCTGCCGACGGCGTCGACCACGACCCCAGGCGTGCCCTGCAGCTGCTCGTCGTAGCGCGCCTGGAGCCCGGACAGACCGGCGGTGTCGCCGACGGCGTAACGCCCCGGGTCGTCGGCGATCATCTCGGCGGTCACAGGGCCGACGGTGCCGAGGATCGGGGCGGCGAAGTCACGGGTGACGGCCAGCGGGACGTCGGCGGCGACCAGGGTCGCGCCCGGGATCGCCTCGTAGCCGCGCAGCACGGCGCGCGGCAGGTCGCTCTGGCGGAAGGTGATCGCCTCGACGAAGGCCTTGCTGCCGGCCGCCTCGACCTGCGAGACGTAGGGGGCGACGTCGACGCCGACCAGGCGCGCGACGTCGGCGGCCGACCGCCCGGCCCGGGCCACCGGCACCCGGCCGCGGTCGATGCCGACGCGGACCACCGGCCGCTCGGTCACCAGCGCGACGCCACCCGCCCCGAGGATGTCGCCGCGCGAGGCGGCGACCGGGGTCACGTCGAGCACGCTGTTGGCGTTGAGGGTGGGCTCGACGACCTGGTGCCCCCAGGAGACCTTCCACTCGTCGTCGGTGCGGGTCAGCGTGACCGTGCTGGTGTAGTCCCAGGACTGGGTGTCGGTCACCGGCCACGACCAGTCCAGCTCGGCGGTCGCGCGGTCGTCGTCCTCGGCGACGTCGCCCAGCGTCACCTCGGGCACGACGTCGCCCATGCCCTCGACCACGTCGGCGAGGTCGGTGGTCGCCTCGGCCGCCGTGGTCGCGTCGAACGGGACGGCGGACAGGTCTGCGCTGCCCAGGCCGTCGACGAGCGCGGCGGCGGTGGCGTCGGCCTGCTCGCCCGCGTCGGCCGGGTCGGGCTCGTCGTCGCCGCTGCAGGCGACCAGCGTGGTGGTGAGCAGCAGGGTGCTGAGCAGGGGGGCGAGGGCACGACGCATGCCCAGGGTTCTACCAGCCCGCCCCGACAGGACCCGATCCCTGCGCGGCCTCAGCGCGACCTCAGCGCAGCAGACCGCCCACCAGCGGCGTGTAGCCGGAGGCGTGCCCGGTGCGGTTGGGGTGGTAGCTCTCGCTGATGGGGCTGGAGAGGCCGTTGAGCCACTCGGGGTCGTCGCACACGGCGTGGCCGACGAAGCGGCTGGTCGGGTTGGCGAAGGTGAAGCCCCGGGCCGCCGCGGCCGCCGAAAGCTTGGAGTTGAGCAGGTCGGCGGTCTGGTTGAGCCGGGTCTCCTCGGCCGGGGAGAAGAAGGTGCCGGCGTTGCAGTCCTCACCGTTGAAGACCCGGGGGTAGCCCACGACGACGACCTTCGCGGTCGACGCACGCGCGCGGATCGAGGAGTACAGGGTGGCGAGGCGTCCGGGCAGGGTGTTGTTGATGTAGGCCTGGGCGCCGTCGACGGCCCCGTTGCAGTCACCGGCCCACCAGGGCGTCGCGCACTCAGTCAGCACGTCGGCGAAGCCCGCGTCGTTGCCGCCGACCGAGATCGTGACGTAGCGCGTGGCGGACGTGAGCGCGCTCAGCTGGGTGTCGGTGACCGTCTGGATCGTCGCACCGGAGCACGCCTTGAACGTCAGCGCGTAGCCGAGCTGGGCGGCTACGAGCTTGGGGTAGGCGTAGTTGGACCGCTGGCAGGAGGTGCCGTCGTCGATGTAGCTGCGGGTGCCGACCCCCGACGAGTAGGAGTCACCCAGGGCGACGTACGGCGGCGCGGCGGCCTGGGCGGGCGCCGTCCCGACCGCGACGAGCGCGGGGGCGACGGTGGCGACGAGCGCCGAGAGCGTGAGGGCGAGACGACGGACGAGCACCAGTGACCTCCGGGCCGAAGCGGGCCACCCGATGTGACCCGGGTCTCACCCTCGCACCGGCCGCCGGCCCCCGCTAGGGGGTAACCCCTCGACGAACCTCGACGAGTCGCCGTCGAGCAGGTCATGCACGCCCTTGCGGAAGCCCGGACAGTTGGCCACGTCGTGCGCGCGGCAGCTCAGCGCGTGCAGGGTCATCTCGCGACTGCGCTGCATCTCGGCCATCCTGCGGTCGAGGTCGGCGACGTGCGCATCGAGCACCAGGTGCCGCTCGGGGGCCTCGGCGTCGAGCAGGATGCCGATCTGCTCCAGGCTCATCCCGGCCGCCTGGCTGCGCAAGATCACCGCGACCCGCACCAGCTCGTCGCGCCCGTAGCGGCGACGGCCGGCCGCGTCACGTTCGGGTGCGAGCAGCCCCACGTCCTCCCAGTGCCGCAGGACGTGGGTCGCGAGCCCGAACCGGCCCGCCAGCTCACCGATGGAGATCGGGTTTGACTTCATGTCGACATGAAGTCACATCCTGCTCGTAGAGGCAAGAAAACGACGAGAGGACGCACGATGAGCAGGAAGACCAACAACAGCGAGTACGACGTGGTGGTGGTCGGCGGCGGACCCGCCGGCCTGCAGGCCACCCTCACCCTGGGCCGCATGCACCGCCGGGTGCTGATGCTCGACTCCGGCACCTACCGCAACGACCCCGCCCACCTGATGCACAACTTCCTGACCCACGACGGGCGGCCGCCAGCCGAGCTGCGCGCGCTGGCCCGAGCCGAGCTGGCGACGTACGAGACCGTGGAGGTGCGCGACACCGGTGCGACCTCGGTGGTCCCCGACGGCGACGGCTGGTCGGTCGGCACCGACACCGGCCCGGTCGGGGCCCGGCTGGTGCTGCTGGCCACGGGCGTGCGCGACACCCTGCCGGACAAGCCTGGCCTGGCGTCGATCTTCGGCACCGCGGCCGCGCACTGCCCGTTCTGCCACGGCCACGAGTACGCCGGCACCCCGGTCGCGGTGCTCGGCTGCCACGCCCACGTCGGCCGCGTGGCCGCGATGCTGGCCCCGATCGCCTCCGAGGTCGTGGTGCTCGCCGACGGCGACGAGCTGGACGACGCCAACGCCGCGCAGCTGCGCTCACTCGGGGCGTCGGTGCGCACCGAGGTGGTGGCCGGGTTCTGCCCGAGCTCGCTGGGGGCCGTGGTGTCGTTCGACGACGGCCCGACGCTCGAGGTCGGCGGCGTCCTGGTCGCGACGACCTTCACCCAGTCCGCGCCCTTCGCGGCCGACCTGGGGCTCGACCTTCTCTCCTCGGGCTGCGTCGAGGTCGACGCGATGGGCCGCACCTCGCTCCCCGGCGTCTACGCCGCGGGCGACCTGGCCCACACCGCCGCGTTCCCGATGCCGATGAGCTCGGTGCTGGCCGCGGCCGCCGCCGGCCAGACCGCGGCGGCCGCGTGCGTGGCCGACCTGCTCGCCCTGGACCACGGGGTCCTGGCGCCGGCGTGACGGGGCGCGGCCCCGTACCCACGGTGGTCGAGGTGCGAGGCCGCCCGCGGCCGCCCGTGCGGCATGCCGGGCAGCGGTGAGTGAGCCACCTCGCGGTGCTGTGGCTGGGTCAGGAGGTGGCTCTCGCACCGCGGGGGCGCGCCCGATCATGGCTGGTACGACGACGCCGACCCGGAGCGAGCGCGGGAGGCCGGAAGGACGCTCAGTCGTCGCTGTGCTTCTTGTGCCGTGGCTTCTTGTCGCGAGCCACGGGGGCCGCGTCGTCGCCGGCCGCGGCGGAGGAGTGCTGCGGACGCGAGCCACGGGGGCCGCGGTCCTCGGACAGCTCGATCAGCTTGCCGCTGATGCGGGTGTTCTCGAGCTTCTTGAAGACCTCGGGCGACAGGTCGGCGGGCAGCTCGACGACGGAGAAGTCGGGCTGGATCTTGATGGCACCGAAGTCGGCGCGCGACAGGCCGCCCTCGTTGGCGATCGCGCCGACGATCTGGCGGGGCTCGACCTTGTGGCGCTTGCCGACCTGGATCTTGTAGGCCTTCATCGCCTTGCCGGTCTCGTGGCGCGGGCGACGCTGGCCCTTGTCGAAGCGGTCGTCACCGCCGAACTTGCCACCGCGGCCGGGGCGCTCGACCCGGTCGGCCTTGTCGGTGAACGTCGGCCGCGCGCGCTCGGCGGCGGGGTCGAGCAGCAGCGGGGTGTCGCCCTGCGCGACGATCGCCAGCGCCGCGGCGACGTCGACCTCGGGCACGTCGTGGTTGCGGACGTAGTGGGCGACGACGTCGCGGAAGACCTCGATCTGCTCGGCGTTGGCCAGAGCGGCGGTGATCTGGTCGTCGAAGCGCGCCAGGCGCGTGGTGTTGACGTCCTCGACCGAGGGCAGGCGCATCTCGGTCAGCGACTGGCGCGTGGCCTTCTCGATGTGCTTGAGCAGGTAGCGCTCGCGCGGGGTGACGAACGAGATCGCGTCGCCCGAGCGGCCGGCGCGACCGGTGCGGCCGATGCGGTGCACGTAGGACTCGGTGTCGGTGGGGATGTCGAAGTTGACGACGTGGCTGATCCGCTCGACGTCGAGGCCGCGGGCCGCGACGTCGGTGGCCACGAGGATGTCGAGCTTGCCGGCCTTGAGCTGGTTGACGGTGCGCTCGCGCTGGACCTGGGCCACGTCGCCGTTGATCGCCTGCGCCGAGAACCCGCGGGCCCGCAGCTTCTCGGCGAGCAGCTCGGTCTCGTTCTTGGTGCGGACGAAGACGATCATCCCCTCGAAGTTCTCGGTCTCGAGGATGCGCGTGAGGGCGTCGGCCTTCTGGGGATAGCTGACGACCATGTAGCGCTGGGTGATGTTGTTGGCCGTCTGCGTCTTGCCCTTGACGTCGATCTGCACCGGGTCGTTGAGGTACTGCTTCGACAGCCGGCGGATCTGGGTCGGCATCGTCGCGCTGAACAGCGCGACCTGCTTGTCGTCGGGGGTGTCGGCCAGGATCGTCTCGACGTCCTCGGCGAAGCCCATGTTGAGCATCTCGTCGGCCTCGTCGAGCACGAGGAACTTCAGCTCCGACAGGTCGAGGGTGCCCTTCTCGAGGTGGTCCATGATGCGGCCGGGCGTGCCGACGACGATGTGGACGCCGCGGCGCAGGGCGCTGAGCTGGACGCCGTAGGCCTGGCCGCCGTAGACGGGCAGCACGTGCACGCCCTTGGTCTGGGCGGCGTACTTCTGGAAGGCCTCGCAGACCTGGAGCGCGAGCTCGCGGGTCGGGGCCAGCACGAGGGCCTGCACGGACTTCTGGCGCACGTCGAGGCGGTCGAGGATCGGCAGCGCGAACGCCGCCGTCTTGCCCGTCCCGGTCTGCGCCAGGCCGACCAGGTCGCGGCCGGCGAGCAGCGGCGGGATGGTCTCGGCCTGGATGGTGGAGGGGCTCTCGTAGCCGACGTCCTTGAGGGCCCTGAGGACGGCATCGCCCAGCCCGAGGTCGGCGAAGGTGGGGAGGGCGTCGGCGGTCTCGGCGGGCGCGGCTTGGTCGTTCACCCGTCAACGGTAGTGGCTGTGGCTTGTACCACCCGATTCGACGGCGCGGTGTGGTGGGTCACCTGGCACCCTGGAGCCCGTGCGAACCCTTCTCAACGTCCTGTGGCTCGTGCTCTGCGGCTTCTGGATGGCCATCGGCTACGCCCTGGCCGGCCTCGTCTGCTTCGTCCTCATCATCACCATCCCCTTCGGCATCGCGTCCTTCCGGATCGCCGGCTACGCCCTGTGGCCCTTCGGCCGCGAGGTCAGGCGCCGCGGTGACGCCGGCGCGGCCTCGGCGATCGGCAACGTCATCTGGTTCGTCGTCGCCGGGCTCTGGCTGGCCATCGGGCACGCGCTCAGCGGCGTCGCGCTGTGCCTGACGATCATCGGCATCCCGCTCGGCATCGCCAGCTTCAAGATGATCCCGATCTCGCTGCTGCCGCTGGGCCGCGAGATCGTCGCGTCGCGCTGATGCGCGAGCTCGTCCTCGTCACCCACCCCGAGGCCACCCACCACGTCGACGGCCTCGTCGGCGGCTGGTACGACGCCGACCTGACGACCCGCGGCCTCGCCCAGGCCGAGCAGGTCGCCGAGGCCGTCGGGTCCGTCGGGTCCGTCGGCCAAGCCGACGCGGTCTTCTCCTCGACGCTCCTGCGCTGCCGCCGGACGGCCGAGGCGATCGCCACGCGCGTCGGCGTCGAGGTGGTGCTCGACCCCGACATGCGCGAGCAGTCGTACGGCGTCGCGGGCGGCCACCCGCCGGGCACGTTCCCCTTCGTGCGGGCGGTCCGGGGCGACGACCTGCTGCGCCACCACGACGGGGTCGAGGGCTCCGAGACCCGCCTCGACGTGGCGACCCGGATCTACCGCGCCCTCGAGCGCATCGAGGCGGCCGGGCACGAGCGCACCGTCGTCGTGGGCCACGGCGGCGCGTCGTCGTACGTCGTCACCGCCTGGCTCGGCATGCCGCTGGAGTCGGTCGGGCCGGTCCGGTTCGCCTTCGCGTCGGGCAGCATCACGCGGCTGCGCGAGAAGGACGACGGTGAGCGCTCGGTCCAGTCGCTCGCCGACACGGCCCACCTGCGCTGAGCGACCGCCGTGACCGCCGGGAGGGCCGGGTGGGCCGGGAGGGGTTGCGCCGGCCCGGCCCGGGGCGAGTCAATACCGGCATGACCGCCACGTCCGACCTCTCGTCCGTCGGTGAGCCCCAGGGTCCCCCTCCCCGCCGGCTGCGCGTGGGCGAGGCGCGTACGCCGCTGCAGCTGCTGCGGCTGGTGGCCGCCACACCGTCCCTGCGACACGCGCCGCGCGGCGACGGCGGCCTGGTCCTCGACCTGCCGGGCTGGAAGGCACCGGAGTCGAGCAACCTGCTGATGCGCACCTGGCTGCGGCGCCTGGGCCACGACGCCCGCCCGTGGGGCCTCGGCACCAACCGGGGCACGGTCGAGCAGGACGCCGAGCGCCTTGCCGACCGGCTGCGCGCGACCCCGGACCAGGCCCCGGTGGCGCTGGTCGGCTGGAGCCTCGGCGGCACCATCGCCCGCGAGGTCGCCCGCGCGGTGCCCGACCGGGTCTCGCGCGTCATCACCTACGGCAGCCCGGTCGTCGGCGGCCCCACCCACACCCTCGGGGCCGGCGCGTTCGGGCCCGAGGAGTGCGCCCGGATCACCGAGCTCGCCCGCCGTCTCGACGCCGAGGAGCCGTTGCGGGTGCCGGTCACCGCGATCTACACCCGCCGCGACGGCGTCGTCGACTGGCGCGCGTGCATCGACCGGTCGGCCGCCGACGTGACGCACGTCGAGGTGCGCTCGACCCACCTGGGCCTGGGGCTCGACCCCGACGTGTGGGCGGCCATCGCCGCCGCCCTCGCGACGCCTAGGCCCGAGGACGTGCCCTGACCCCCGGGGACGCCTCGACGTCCGAGGCGACGACCTGGTGGCCGGCGCCGCAGCGCAGCTCGGCGCGCACCGTCTCGCCGCACGACCCGTGGTGGCGCAGCGCGATCGGGCCGCGTCCGTCGGGCGTCAGCCACCGGTCGCCCCACTGCATCAGCGAGACGAGCGCGGGCAGCAGGTCGTGGCCGGCCTCGGTCAGGACGTACTCGTCGCGCACCCGCTGGCCCGGCTCGCGGTAGGGCCGGCGCTCGAGCAGGCCGGCCGCGACCAGGTCCTTGAGGCGCGCGGCCACCACGGCCTCGCTCAACCCGACGCGGCTCACGAACTCCTCGAACCGGCGGACGCCGTAGAAGCTCTCGCGCAGGCACATCAGCGAGCCGCGCGTGCCGATCGTGGCCATCGTCGCGGCCATGGTGCACGACTCGGCGCTCCAGGTCGACCGGTCGGCCAGTCGGGGCGAGAGGTGCACGACGTCGGTGGGCTCGTCAGACATGCCGAGCAGTCTAACCTGGCTTGCGCAGACCCGAGCCAGGGTCTACGGTGCCTGGCTATGGTGATCACTAGTCAGGAGCGTGCGGTCCGTCCGGGCGCCGTCCTCGCCGTCCTCTCGCTGGCAGCCTTCGTGGCCAGCCTCGACCTCTTCATCGTCAACGTGGCCTTCGAGGCGATCGGCCGCGACTTCGACGGCGTCGCGCTCAACGACCTCTCGTGGATCCTCAACGGCTACGCGATCGTCTACGCCGCGCTGCTGGTGCCGCTCGGGCGGCTCGCCGACCGCTACGGCCGCAAGGCGGGCTTCCTGCTCGGCCTGGCGCTGTTCACGGTGGCCAGCGCCGCCTGCGCCGTCACCGACAACCTCGAGGCGCTGGTCGCCTTCCGTGTCCTGCAGGCCGTGGGCGCGGCCGCACTGACCCCCACCTCCCTGGGTCTGCTGCTGCCCGTGTTCCCGCCTGAGGGTCGGGCCCGGGCGGTGCGCATCTGGGCGGCGTCCGGGGCCCTGGCCGCGGCCGCCGGGCCCGTCGTGGGCGGCCTGCTCGTCGAGATCTCCTGGCGCTGGGTGTTCCTGGTCAACGTGCCGATCGGCGTCGCGGCCCTGCTCGCCGCCTACGTCCTGGTGCCCGACTCCCGCGACCCCGCGCCGGGCCGGCTGCCCGACCTGCTCGGCACCGGGCTCGCGATCATCGCGATCGGCGCCCTGTCGCTGGGCCTGGTCCAGGGCCCCGAGTGGGGCTGGACGTCGGGCCGGGTGCTGAGCGCCTTCGCCGCCGCCGTGGTCGCCCTCGCCCTCGTCGTACGGCGCTCGCTGCGCCACCCCAGCCCGCTGGTCGAGCCCGACCTGCTGCGGGTACGCCCCTTCGCCTGGTCCAACGCCGCCGCCATCGCCTTCTCGGCCGGCTTCGCGGCCAACCTGCTCGCGATGGTGCTGTGGATGCAGCAGGTGTGGGGCTGGTCGGCCCTGCGCACCGGCCTCGCGGTCGCCCCCGGCCCGATGATGGTGCCGCTGTTCGCCGTGGTCGGCGGTCTCCTGGTCGCCCGCGGGCTCGCGGTCGGACGCGTCGCCGCGGTCGGCTGCCTGCTCTTCGGCGCCGGCATGGTGCTGACCCTGACCCGCCTGGTCCCCGAGCCGGCCTACGCCGGGCACCTGCTGCCCGGGCTGCTCGTCGGCGGCGCCGGGGTCGGCCTGGCCCTGCCGACGATCCTGTCGGCCGCGACCGCCGACCTCCCGGCCCACCGCAGCGCGACCGGCAGCGCGGTCGTCACGATGAGCCGCCAGATCGGCTCCGTGCTCGGGATCGCGGTGCTCGTCGCGATCCTCGGTACGCCCACGACCTACGCCGAGGCGGCCGACGCCTTCCAGGCCGGCTGGTGGGCCTGCGCGGTCGCCGCCCTGCTGGGCGCCGTGGTGGCGCTCGGGATGACGCCGAGCTCGACCCTGACCTCGGCCCCGAGCACCGCGGAGGCACTCACTCCACGGTGACCGACTTGGCCAGGTTGCGCGGCTTGTCGACGTCGAGCCCCAGGTGGGTCGCGGCGTGGAAGGCCAGCAGCTGCAGAGGCAGTGTGAGCAGGATCGGGTCGAGCTCCCGCTCCGAGCGCGGTACGTCGATCCGGCGGCACGGCACGTCGCCGAGGTCGACCTCCGCGTGCGTCACCACCACGAGCGGGCCGCCACGCGCGGCGATCTCGTGCAGCGCCCCGACGTTGCGGTCGGTGAGCTCGTCGTGCGGCACCACCGCGACGGTCGGCACCGCCGGCGAGATCAGGGCCAGCGGGCCGTGCTTGAGCTCGGAGGTCTGGTAGGCCTCGGCGTGCCGGTAGGTGATCTCCTTGAACTTCTGCGCCCCCTCGCGGGCGACGGGGAAGCCGCGCACCCGGCCGACGAAGAACAGGCTCTGCGCGGCGGCGAGCTGCTCGGCGACCTCGACGAGCTCGTCGGACAGCGCGAGCACCTGCTCGATCTGCTCGGGCAGCGCCTGCAGCCCCGCGACCATCCGCTTGCCGTCGGCCACCGACAGGTAGCGCACCCGTCCGAGCTGCAGCGCCAGCAGGGAGAACCCCAGGAACATCGTCGTCAGCGCCTTGGTCGAGGCGACCGCGACCTCGGGCCCGGCGTGGAGGTAGACGCCGCCGTCGACCTCGCGGGCGATCGCCGAGCCGACCACGTTGACCAGCCCGATGACCCGGCCGCCCTTGCGGCGGATCTCCTGCACCGCGAGCAGCGTGTCGATGGTCTCGCCGGACTGGCTGACCGCGACGTAGAGGGTGTCGGGCTCGATCACCGGGTCGCGGTAGCGGAACTCGCTGGCGGCCTCGGCGTCGGCGGGGATGCGCGCGAGCTCCTCGATGAGCGAGGCCCCCATCTGCCCCACGTAGTAGGCCGAGCCGCAGCCCAGGATCTTGACCCGCTGGATCGCGCGGGTCTCGCGCACGTCCATGTTGAGGCCGCCGAGGTGGGCCGTGCCGAACCGCTCGACGAGGCGACCGCGCAGCACGCGCTCGGCCGCCGCGGGCTGCTCGTGCATCTCGCGCAGCATGTGGCCGTCGCGCGAGTCGACGTCGTAGGCCGCGAGGTCGACGTCGATGTGCGCGGCCGTGCGCGACGTGTGGGTCAGGTCGGCGCGGTACGTCGTGAAGCCGGCCGCGGTGATCGTGGCGATCTCGCCGTCCTCGAGGTGGGCGACGGTCGTGGTGTAGCGCACGAGCGCGGCCAGGTCGGAGGCGACGTGCATCTCCTTGTCGCCGACTCCGACGATGAGCGGGCTGCCGTTGCGGGCGACGACGAGGCGGTCGGGGAAGTCGGCGTGCAGCACGGCGAGCCCGTAGGTGCCGTCGAGCCGGGCCAGCGCCTCGGCGACCTTGCCCTCGAGGGTGTCGGCCTCGGAACGGCCCACGAGGTGGGCGATCACCTCGGTGTCGGTGTCGGAGGCCAGGGTGACGCCGGCGTCGACGAGCTCGGCGCGCAGCGCGGCGGCGTTGTCGATGATGCCGTTGTGCACGACGGCCACGTCGCCCTTGGTGTCGGCGTGGGGGTGGGCGTTGGCGTCGGTGGCCGGGCCGTGGGTGGCCCAGCGGGTGTGGCCGATGCCGGCCTTGCCCGCGAACCGCTTGGGCAGGGCGTCCTGCAGGTCGCGCACGCGGCCGGCCCGCTTGGCCACGCGCACCCCCCGCGCCGACATCACGGCGACGCCCGCCGAGTCGTAGCCGCGGTGCTCCAGGCGGGTGAGCCCCTCGAGCAGCAGCGGGGCTGCTTCCTGACGGGTCCCGATGTAACCGACGATGCCGCACATGGTGACTCCTCTTTCGTTGGTTTATCCGTAGACCAAGCGGCGCAGCTGCCGCTCGGTGAGGTGTGGTGCCGCGACCACGCGCGAGGCGAGCTCGTCGGCGATCCGGGCGAAGATCTCGGGGTTCTTGTGGCCGCGCAGCTGCAGCTGCGCGTGCCGGCGCCGGACGAACGCCTCGACCGGCTCGGCGTAGAACGCGACGACCTCCTCGACCACCCGGCCGGCCTCCGCCTCGCTGAGACCGGTGGTCGCCGACAGGTGATGGACGAGCGTCGGGTCGGGAAGCACCCGCCGATCGTGTGCGTCTGGACCATCAATTGCAAGAATCTGCCCGGATTCGGGCAGGGAACGACTCTTCGGGGATCGGCGCGCGCCCGGAGAGGGGATCCGCCCGGGAGCGTTACCACGAGTCCGGACACCCCGGGGGGCGTACGGCGACATCCCCACCGATCGGCCAGGGACTAACCCCCTCCCGGGTTGGTGATCACGCACGAAGGGCCGATGTCCCACCCCCCGCGGAAATTGGACTCTTGACACGGCAGCCCTCACCGTGGCTGACCGCGCCCTCCGATCGACCTGCCCCCACCCCCATCCCCCACCATGGAGGCCCCCATGCCCCGCCGCTTCGCCCTGACCCTGGCCACCACCCTCGTGGTGGCCGCTGGTCTCCAGACGGTCAGTGCCAACGACGCCGCCGACGCCGTCACCGCCACCCCGTCCCCCTACGTGCAGTCGGTCCTGCAGGACGCACCGGTCGCGATGCTCCAAGGCCTCACCGACCTGACCGGCCGCACGGCCGCCGGCAGCGCCGTCGGCTCGCCGACCACGACGCGTCTGCCCAACGGCGACGAGGCCCGCGCCTTCGACGGCAAGGGCCAGTACCTGCAGTTCCCCGACAGCAAGGCCTTCGAGGTCGACGCCACCGGCGTGCTGACCGTGGAGTACTGGATGCGCCCCGACACCCTGCAGTTCTCCGACGAGGAGGGCAGCGGCTACGTCTACACGATGGGCAAGGGCAACGCCGGCTCCCACGAGTGGTACACGCGGATGTACTCCAAGATCAACGCCGAGTCGCGCCCCAACCGCATCAGCGGCTACGTCTTCAACCCCACCGGCGGCCTCGGCGCCGGCTCGTTCTTCCAGGACACCGTGCAGACCGGCGCCTGGATCCACGTCGCCCTGGTGATCAACAGCAAGGCGAAGAGCACCCAGTACCCGCTGGGCTACACCAAGATCTACAAGAACGGCGTCCTGCGCGACACCGACTCCCTGGCCGACTACAACATCGTGCCCAAGAGCGGCTCGGCCCCGCTGCGCATCGGCACGGGCTACCTCAACAGCTTCTTCCAGGGCGCCGTCGGCGACGTCGCGTTCTACGACAAGGAGCTGAGCGCCACCCGGCTCGTCGCGCACCAGCAGGCGATGTACCAGGCCGCACCGGCCCCCGCACCGGCTCCCGCCCCCGCGCCCACGACCACGGCGTCGCACGTCGTCGCCACCAACGTCGCCCGCGGCAGCAACATGCTCGTGCGCTACACCCCGGCCTGGGGCACCAGCACCCGCACCAACCAGTACGGCCTCGAGGCCACCGTCGTGAACGGCGCGATCACCACGATGGTCAACGGGGTCGGCAACGCCCCCATCCCGACCAACGGCTACGTGCTCTCCGGCCACGGCGACTCCCGCCAGTGGCTCCTCGACCACGCCAAGGTCGGCTCCACCGTGACGGTCTCCGGCACCACCCTCACCGTCACCACCGTCACCACCACGGCCCGCACCACCACCACGGCCGCCCGCACCACCAGCACCGCGCGCCGGTCCGGCAGCTCGGCGTACGTCAAGGCGGTCATGAGGGATGACCCGAACGCCCTGCTCCAGGGCCTGACCGACCTCACGGGTCGCGGCCCCGCCGGCACCGCCGTCGGGTCGCCGGCCAGGACGCGGCTCCCCAACGGCGACGTCGCCCGGGCCTTCGACGGCAAGGGCCAGTTCCTGCGCTTCGCCGACCGCAAGGCCTTCGAGGTCGACCACACCGGGGTGCTCACCGTCGAGTACTGGATGCGCCCCGACACCCTGCAGTTCTCCGACGAGGAGGGCAGCGGCTACGTCTACACGATGGGCAAGGGCAACGCCGGCTCCCACGAGTGGTACACCCGGATGTACTCCAAGGCCAACGACGAGTCGCGGCCCAACCGCATCAGCGGCTACGCCTTCAACCCCGCCGGCGGCCTGGGGTCCGGCTCCTACTTCCAGGACACCGTGAAGGCCGGCAGGTGGATCCACGTCGCCCTGGTGGTCAACACCAAGGCACGCAGCAACGCCTACCCCACGGGCTACCTGCGCATCTACAAGAACGGCGTCCTGCGCGACACCGACTCGCTGAAGGACTACAACATCGTGCCCAGGAGCGGCTCGGCCCCGCTGCGGGTCGGCACGGGCTACCTCGACAGCTTCTTCCAGGGCGCCATCGGCGACATCGCGTTCTACCCGCGTGAGCTCAGCGGGGCGAGCCTGCGCTCGCACTACGCGGCGGGCGTCTGACGCACGTACGGCGGCGGGGTCCTCACGAGGCGATCTCACGGATGCTCCCCCACTTGTAGAGCAGCCCGCCAGGAGCGATCCCGTCGCTGCGGAAGTACACGCTGAGGTTGGGCAGGCCCGACTCCGAGCCCGCCCGGGACGGGGAGCTCGTCAGCGGCATCGTCGGGTCGATCCCGGGAGCACACGGGACCCGGCCGAAGAAGCCGCCGTCGTCGACCATCTCGTCGACCAGCTCCCAGTCCCCGCCGTCGCGGCCGTCGTCCTCGTCGAGCCACAGCTCGAGGTGCACCCCGTCGGCCTGGTCGACCACGACGAACTTGACGCCGAGCCAGACGTCCTTCGGCATGCCGCCGGCGTAGATCAGCCGGTTGCTGTGCGCCTCGTTGTGGGGGTGGGCCGTCTCCTTCTCGAAGTCGGCGTGGCCGTCGAACCGCAGCCGGCCGCCGTAGCCCCGGGTGTCGCACAGGTCGCCGCGGCCCTCCTCGGTGCGCAGGTGGTTGGCCCGGGCCACCGCGGTGAAGCCGGCGAAGGGGATGCCGGCGTCCGCGAGCCGCTTGACGTACATCGTGACCTCGACGTCGCGCCACTGACGTAGGCGCTGCGGGTCGTGGACGTACATCCGTGGGAGGTCGCCGCCGATCCTCAGCTCTCCGCCGCCGGCCTCGTAGGTGGCCGAGCCGTGGTCGGCGTCGAACCACGCGTCCTGCGGGTCGACCCCGTCGAAGGAGCGCGGCGCGTCCCACTGCGCGACCCAGTAGGTGCCGTCGCGCAGGGTGGGGTGCAGGTAGGCGACGCCGAACTCGTCCACGGTTGCCTCCATCTGCGCAGGGGTGACCTGGTTGACCTGCCAGGTGGGGTCCCTGGTCAGGATCGACCCCGAGATCGGGGTCGCGAGGCTGAGGGCGGCGGCCGCGACCAGGGCGACGGCGCCGGCCACGACCCGGACCGGCGGGCGCCGGCCCGGCCGTGTGGTCACAGCCCGTCGGTGGCCGAGACCAGCGTGACGCTGTTGCCGCTGATCGTGATCTTGGCGGTGGCCGCGTTGTTGCCCTCGTTGGTCTCCCGCCAGAAGTTCTGCCAGTCGGCCGTCACCTTGACCAGGTAGGTGCCGTCGGGGACACCGGTGATGTTGATCCCCTGGTCGGGCAGCGTGGACGGGTAGGTGTCGGCCCAGCCCACCGACAGGCCGTGCGTGATGCGGGTGGCCTGGGGCTGCCCCTCGCCGCACGAGCCCTCGTGCGTGTAGACCGGGGACAGCGGGACGTTGGGGTGCTTCGGGCTGCCCACCCAGTCGCGGTAGGTGGTGTTGTCCTCGAAGCAGTAGCCGTGCTTCTCCCCCTCCTTCAGCACGGTCCCGGCCGCGTTGAAGAGCTGGTAGAGGTCGAAGTCGCGGATGTGCCAGTGGTTGTGGCCGTCACCGGCGTAGTAGAACGTGGCGCCCGAGTCCGGCAGCGTGGTCCTGCTGCCGTCGGAGTTGGTCACGATCTGTCGGCCGACCCAGTCCACCGACGTCGACGACGTCCGGGTGCCGAGGATCTCCATCGGCCCGTTGCCGACGTTGGCCGTGACCGCGGGGAACTTCAGCAGCTTCACCCCGTTGCTGGTCGAGATCGTGAACTGTCGCAGCGTACGGATGCCGACGTCGGGGAGCAGGGCAGAGGTGGGCGGCGGGGTCGAGCCGGAGGAGACCGTCACGCCGACCTTGGCGTTGGCGCGCAACCAGGTGCGGGCCTCCCCGTGGCCGGACAGGACGAACCCGTTGGACGGGATGGCCATGTTGCCCACCCCGTCCTCGATCCTGGTGACCTTGCCGTCGACGACCGCCGCCTCGAACCCGTACTGGTTGGTGCCGGTCCGTGCGTTCACGGGGGTGTACTCGACGAGGTAGTCGGTCAGCCGGCGGATGTCGGTGCCGTTGAGCACGTGGCTCTGGGAGCCGACGGTGACACTTGCGGTGGCGGCGGTCGCATCGGGCGGGTGCACCAAGGTGCCGGCCGCGATGACGACGAGGACGAGGGTCCAGCGCAGCAGCTTCATGGTCGGAGACTTCCTGTGGCTTCGTTCTGTGGGTGGGGGGTCGCCGACACGACCGCAGCGACGGTGGCCGGCGCCGGCAGGTCGACCTCGCGCGTGTGCCACGACGTCGACTTCAGCTTGGTCAGCGCCCAGTAGGCCGCCGGCCGCAGGATGATGAGCCCGAGGAGGGGATAGACGGGCGAGAGCGCGAACTGCTCCCAGCGCTGCCGCCGGGTGAAGCCGGGCCGGTAGATCGCGTAGATCGCGGTCTGGGTCACCGAGCACACGACCCACCACGCGATCCCGTGGTAGAAGACTGGGTTCTGGTACTTGACGGCCAGGGTGATCAGCGCGCCCACCACGAAGGGCCACAGGATGCAGAAGACCAGCGGGAACATGTAGAACAGCACGACCAGGGGCCGCAGGTTGGTCATCACGAACCCCACCCCGAGCCACGCCGACTTCGACCAGCGCAGCCGTTGGTGGAAGCAGCCGGACCAGGTCGTCGGCAGCTGGGTGCTCGCGATCGCCTCGGTCACCCCGACCACGTCGCCGCGCAGCAGCGCGTAGAACGACAGCCTGCGGTCGTCGCCGGCCGTGCCCGAGCTGAGGTAGTCGTCGAGGTTGTCGTAGACGACGTCGGAGCGGTAGATGGCCAGGGCCCCTGAGGTCGGGCTCACGATGCCGAGCCACGAGCGCGCCATCCGGTAGAGCAGGCACGAGGTGACGACGTTGATGTCGGTCAGCCGGGACAGGAAGTTGACCTTCCAGTTGCGCACCAGGATCATCCCGGTCGCCGCCTGCACCCGCTCGTCCTTCATCGACCGCAGCATGTGCTCGAGCGCGTCGTCGTCGAGCACGGAGTCGGAGTCGACGGTGAAGATGTAGTCGAACTCCTGCGGGGCGAACTGGTGCAGCACGTGGGCCTGGGCGTGCCGCTTGCCGGAGTTCTCGATCCGGTGCCAGGTCACCAGGGGGTCCTCGAAGGTCTCCAGGGGCACCGCCGAGCCGTCGTCGACGACGTGGATCTCGTCGGGCAGGATGCTCTGCCGGAGCATGGACAGCACCACGGCGTGGACCAGCTCGGGCTCCTCGTTGTAGACCGGGACGATCGCCAGCACCCGACCCGACGCAGGGGGCAGGTGGGTGAAGCTCTTCCAGTAGATGCCCGAGAACATGAAGTAGACGATCAGCAGGGCCATCAGGCCGAAGAAGGTGGACAGGAACGCGGTGTCCGCCGAGAAGCCCCACTGCAGGTGCGACCAGACGACGTACGACGTGAAGGCCAGGAGCGGGATGAGCGCGAGCACCCGTCGGCCGCCACGGAAGGGCTCGCTGCGGTCGACGACCCGGTCAGTGCGCATAGCGGTCACCCCGGGTCGCGAGGCGGTAGGTCAGCACCACGCTGACGCTCACCAGGACGCCGACCAGGATGATCTGCGACTGGCCGATGCCGATGCCGAACAGCGTCCACGCCGGGATCTTCGACAGCACCCGTGGGGTGCTGATCGCCGCCGAGGGGTCGGGGACCAGACGGCTCATCGGGTCGCCGTGCACGGGCTGGAGCGCGCCGCCCATCACCTGGTCGACCGTCATCACCACAGTGGTGTCGCGACGCGCCTCCAGCCACGTGACGAACGAGGTGAAGTCCTCCGGCGTGATGTGCTCGCCGCTCGCGGCGGGGCAGACACACACGTTGGTGAACTCCAGCGGCACCCACCCGCCGCCGTGCGACTCGGCCCGGGTGACCTGGAGCTCCAGCTCCGCGAGGGTGGTGGCCGTGCTGGTCCTGATCCGGAAGTCGTCGCGCGGGGGGAGCGACTCGCCCATCGGGCAGAACGAGCAGTCCGTGGGCGAGGTGTAGAGGCCCGCGTAGTCACGCGCGTTGTTGTAGCCGCAGTCCTGCACCACCTGCTTGACCACCGGGGGGCTCGCCCCGTGGGGGTAGGCGAAGCTGGTGACCTGGAAGCCCAGCTGCGCCAGGGTCGCCCGGTCGTCGCAGACCTCCGCGGTCGCCGCGGCGACCGACTCCTGCGAGAGATCGTTCCCGTAGAGCGACGCCCCGCCGACCTCGCTACGGGACCGGGCGATGGCCCGGACCTCGTCGAGGCTGAGGTAGGCCGGGAAGCCGATGTAGCCCGCGTTGACGTAGAAGGTGCCCGCCATGCCGTGCTCGGCCAGGATGAGGGCCGCGTCGTCCTGCGAGGGATGGGTCCCGGCGAAGGTGAACGAGACGACCGTGGTGGTCTCGTCGGTGCCGTCGGCCGCGTCGTCGGCAGCCGCGGCACCGGGGTACGCCAGCACCAGGAAGGCCAGACCAGCCAGGACGACCAGGACACGTACGGCCGGCTGCGCCCCCCGGGCAGACAGCCGCGTCCTCACAACGCCACCACGCTCGTCGACTCCGCGACCGCGTGGCGGCAGTCGAGGACCAGTCGGGCCGAGGCGGCGATCTTGACGTAGTCGAAGTCGGCGTGGTCGGTCGCCACGACCACGACGGCGAAGCGGTCGAGCTCACCGGCCAGCTCCTCCAGGCTCAGCGACGGGGTGTGCGGCCAGACCGGGACCATCGGGTCGACCACGGTGACCTGGGCACCGACGGCCGTGAGGCCGTGGACGACCTCGACCGACGGGGACTCGCGCAGGTCGCCGACCCCGGGCTTGTAGGCCAGGCCGAGGACGAGCACCTCGGCCCCCACGATCGAGGTCCCGTGCTCCTCGAGCAGGTCGATCGTGCGCTGCACGACGTAGTCGGGGCGGCCGAGGTTGATCTCGTCGGCCAGCTCGGCGAAGCGGAAGCGTCGGCCCAGGCTGGTGCGGGTCTGCCACGCCAGGTACATCGGGTCGATGGGCAGGCAGTGCCCGCCGACACCCGGGCCCGGCTTCCAGTGGGCCATCGAGTGGCCCTTGGTCATCGCGGCGTCGATCATCTCGTGGACGTCGATGCCCATGTCGTGGCAGATCTCGGACAGCTCGTTGACCAGGCCGATGTTGACGTAGGCCTGGGTGTTCTCGAAGATCTTCGCCATCTCGGCGACCCGCGGGCTCGACACCGCGACCGTCCGCTCCACGATCGTGTCGTAGAAGCGCTCGATCTCGGCCAGCCCCGGCGCGGTCGTGGCCGACACGAGCTTGGGCGTGTTCTCCAGGGTGTGCACCGAGCTGCCGGGGTCGATGCGCTCGGGTGAGTAGCCGAGGTGGAAGTCGACGCCGGGCTGCAGGCCGGAGGTCTGCGCCAGGGCGTCTGCGAGCAGGCCGTCGGTCGTCCCGGGATAGGTCGTCGACTCCAGCACCACGCAGGCGCCCGGGCGCAGGACCCGCCCGATCATCCGACCGGCCGCCTCGACGTAGGAGAGGTCGGGAACGCGGTCCCTCAGGGGGGTGGGGACCGAGATCACCGCGATGTCGAAGTCGGCGTCGGCGGGCGGGGTCTCCTCGGGCCCCCAGGCAGGACGGGCGGTGAAGTGGCCGCTGTCGGTGACCGCGCTGACCTGTTCGTCGGTCGCGTCCTCGACGTAGCTGATCCCGCTGGTGAGGAGCTCGATCTTCTCCGCGCTCAGGTCCACTCCGGTGACGTGGTGCCCCACCTCCGCCGCCCGCAGGGCGAGGGGGAGTCCGACGTACCCGAGACCGACGATCATGACTCGACTCATGGCTGTACCTGCTCTTCGTTCGTGATGGATTCGGTGGTCGTGCTGGTGCTGCTGGGCCCCGGCTCGTCGTGCCCCGGCTCGTGCTCGGCACGGACGACGCCCATCGGGTCCTCGTGGTCGAACAGGACGCTGAGGATCGAGTCGCCGGTCGTCGCCCGGTGGCGCGACCAGATCACCGGGATGCCGGCCTCGGTGAAGTCGTGGCAGTCGCCCATGTAGGCGCGCGCCCCGGTCCCCGAGAGGTACTCCAACGGCCCCGGGAACGCCTGCATGACCGAGACGATGCCCGCGGGCCCGCGCAGGTCGCTGCGAGCCGGTCGGCTGAACGTCAGCGGGGTCTGGATCCCGAGGATGTCGCGGACCAGCAGGATCAGGCGGAAGTTGAGCTCCCACAACAGGTCGGTCCTGATCGACACGATCTCGTCGCAGATCATCGGGCCGTACTTGTCCCAGTACGGCGGCCGGGGACCGTTGCTGGTGTAGCGCTTGACGATCTCGTCGGCGAGGTGGCCGGTGGCTCCCGGGGCGAGCTGCCGGGTCGCGATCGGCACGACGTCGGATCCCTTGACCAGCGGCAGGGTCACCCAGAAGCCGCGCATCGTCACGCGACGCTGGTAGCCCTTGCGGTTGTACTGGTCCCAGATCTTGACGTCGAACAGGTCGGCCTTGTCCATCTTGTGCCAGAACCCGGAGTAGGGCAGCAGGTCGGGCTGGTGCGCGGCGTAGACGGTCACACCCTCACCCCCCGGACCAGCGAGTAGGGCTCGGCCCAGTTGACCTGACGCGCGTGCCCGATGACCGAGGCCTGCTGCTTGACGCTGTTGATCGGGTGCGGACCGGTCACAGCCTGCGAGGAGTAGGCGCTCAACGCATCGACCTTCTTGTCGATGCACTCCTCGTCGAGGGCCTCGAACATGTTCCACTCGAGGTTGGTCGGGTAGAGGGTCACGTCGTAGGCCGCCACGTCGTAGACGTAGAGCGACGGGGTGAACCAGTGGCCCTCGCTCATCGAGAGCCGGCCTGCGCGGATGCCCGCCTCGTAGGCGGCGATGTGGTCCTGGTGCATCGAGGGGAACGGCAGGTAGAGCTCGTCGGGGCGCAGATCGGCGACCACGCGGTCGAGCAGGCCTACCAGGCGGTGCATGTCCTCGCCGACGCTGCCGTCCTTCAGGCCCAGGAAGTGGGCCGGGGCGTATCCCAGGATCTCCCGGGCGACCTCGAACTCCTTGAACCGGACCTCGTCGGGCTGCGCCAGCACGACCACCGCGATCTCGCCGGGGTACTTGGCCAGGAGCCCGCCGCACCCGAGCGTCTCGTCGTCGCAGTGGGGTGCGACCACCAGTCGGCTGACAGCGCCGCGGCGGCCGCGTGCCGACCTCGCCGGCAGGACCCCGGTGTCCTCGCTTCTGTGTCTCAACATGCGCCCACCGTAAGGACGATCCCGGGTGCATTCGCTGCACGAAGTGGCGAACTCACCTACGCCATTTGTGCGCCCGTCAGCACACGACCGAAATCGAGTTTCCCCAGGCGGGCATGGCTTTGGCACCGAGCCGCGCGTTGCGGTCCGGCGCCTCGAGGTACGTCGTACGGGGGGCTCAGCGAGCGGGTCGCTCCGTGTCGATCCCCGGCAGCCCGAGGGCCCGGGCCCGCGAGGCCAGGGCCAGCGTCGAGTGCAGGTCGGCCTGCTTGAGCAGCTGCTGCACGTGGGTGCGCACGGTGTGCACCGACAGGTGCAGCCGTTGCGCGCACTCGGCGCGCGACATGCCCTCCACCAGGCACCGCAGGACGTCGACCTGCCGGGGCGTGAGGTCGTCGATGAAGCTCGGCGCCACGTCACGGGCCGTGCTGTGCACCAGCAGGTAGACCAGCACCGGCTTGAGCGTCGGGGGGGCCAGGTACATGTGCCCCCGCAGCACCTCCTGGGCGGCGAACATGAGCGTGTCGAAGGGCGCGGTCTTGGCGACCCAACCCTGGGCACCCGAGCGGAAGGCCTCGACGATGACATGGGCGGCCTCGACCCCCGACAGCATCAGCACGTCCGGCGGCGTGGCCATCGCGCGCAGGTCACCGAAGAGGTCGAGGCCCACCTCACCGTCGAGCTGCACGTCGAGCAGCACCAGGTCGGGGCACGACCGGTGCAGGTTGGCCCGCGCCTCGCTCAGCGAGCAGGCGACGTCGATCCGGCCGATCGTGGGTTCGTCCCTCATGCGCATCGCCAGCACGTCGGCGAAGACCCGGTGGTCGTCGACCAGCAGGATGTCGATGGGGGCGTGGCCCGGTCCGCGGACAGGTGCGCCGGCGACCGGGATCATCGCCACGCCCGGAGACCGACGTGCTCGAGGTCGTCGGAGCGGTCGACCGCGAGCCTGGCGGCCTTGTTGCGACTGGTCACCCCGAGCTTGCGCAGGACGGCGCGGGTCAGGGTGCGCGCGGACTGCTCCGACACCTGCAGCTCGGCGGCGATCTCGGCGTTGGACGCGCCCTCGGCGAGCAGCTGCACCACGGCCTGCTCACGCTCGGTGAGCAGCGTCCGGTCGGGCGCGATCGAGGTCGGGGCCGGCCGCAGGAAGCGCTCCACCACCTTCTCGCCGCGTCGGACCCGTCGCAGCGAGCGGTCGAGCACCGAGATGTCGCAGAGCTTGTTGACGATGCCGTCGACCAGGCCCCGCTCGAAGGCACGCCAGACGTCGGGCGGCGCGCATCCCGCGAGCAGGACGAGCGCGATACCGGGGTCGCGCCCCCGGATGGTCGTCGCGGCCTCGAGCACCGAACGGCCGGAGAAGTTGACGTCGAGCACGCACAGGTCGGGGCGCTCCACCGCGACGGCGTCCACCAGGTGGTCGAGCTGGTCGTAGGAACCGACCACCTCGTGCCCACGGCGTACGAGCCCCTCGCGCAGGGCCTCGAGGAACATGACGTGGTCGTCACCCAGCAGGAGCTTCATGCGCCCGCCCTGCCGGCTGCCGGGAAGGTCAGGCGCACGGCCGTCCCACCGCCCAAGGGCTCGGAGATCGTCATGCGCCCGTCACTGTCGCGCACGGCGGAACGCACGATCGGCAGCCCGCGGCCGGTGCCCGACCCGACACGCCCGAACCCGGGCCCGTCGTCGACGACCTCGACCCAGCGCTCGCCCTCGAAGAGGCCCACCCGGACCGTGACGTGGCCGGCGGTCGTGGCCGCCCGGCAGGCGTTGTCGATCAGGTTGGCGACCGCCCGTCGCAGCAGGATCGGGTTGCCCACGACCACGTGCTCGGTCCCGAGGACCTCCAGCGACACGCGGTGGCGGGGCCGCACGGCGTCGACGGCGTGATCGGCGACGACCGCCAGGTCGCACCGGGTGGCGGCGGTGGCGGGGTCGTCGCCGCTGAGGAGGGAGACGAGGGACGCCGCGTGCTCGAACTGCCGGTGCATCACCTCGAAGCGGTGTCGGGTCTGCGCCGAGACGTCCTCGCCGCCGGGCGGCTCCGCGAGCAGCAGGCCCGTGGCGATGTGCTGCTTGAGGTCGTGGCAGATCGAGGCGAGGTGGTCCGGTGGGACCCGGTCCCCCGCGCCGCGCGCACCGTCGAACCCGACCCAGCCCTGTGTCGTCATGGTGACCCCCCGTCGGTGCGACGCGAGCGGCACGGGCCCGTCCCCGTGCACGTCCCTGCTGCCCCCGTCCACATGAACGCCAACGTAAGCAGCGAATCCGGAGTCGCCCATGGACCAAGGTCACGACTTCGTCGGCGAACCTGCGAACGCGCCGGGACCACCGGCCGGGCTGCCGACATCGGGTGCGCCCGGGACCGGCGTACGGGTGGACCGCGCCGAGCGCGCCGTCCCTCACCCCGAGTCCCTCACCCCCAGGGAGGGCACCAGGCACTCTGACCACTCAACGACCGACCAGGTGGAGGGGCGTGACCAGTTTTCAGGGTTTTCTGGTGATCGCGGTGGGGATCGGCTACTGTTCATGAACAGAAGGTGAACAGGAGGTGTCCCATGACCGACGAACGTCGCTCCCAGCTCGAGATGCGCTGGGTCCCGGTGACCGACGAGGCCGGACGCACGCACATGGAGGCGGTCTGGGTCGTCCCGACCGTGTCCGCGGGCATCAGCCACGCCGCCTGACCCAGAGCGCAGACCGACCGCACCTACGGGTGCGGTCGGTCTTCTTTTCCGGTCACGTGCGGGAACACCAACGGACTGCGGTCCGTTATGGTGGTTGAATTTTCAACCGCCACCTCACCCAGGAGCACCTCATGTCCGAGTTCGACGCCGCCACCACCGCCATCGCCGACATCACCGGCGACTACACCATCGACCCCGCCCACACCCGTCTCGGCTTCGTGGCCCGCCACGCCATGGTCACCAAGGTCCGTGGCACCTTCCCCTCGTTCTCCGGCACCGCCCACGTCGACACCGCCGACCCGGCCGCGTCGAGGGTCGACCTGAGCATCGACGCCGCCAGCGTGACGACCGGCAACGCCGACCGCGACGGCCACCTGCAGAGCAACGACTTCTTCGGCGCCTCCGAGCACCCGCAGATCACCTTCTCCTCCACGCAGGTCACCCGCGACGGCGCGACCTGGACGATCACGGGCGACCTCACCATCAAGGGCACCACCCGCTCGGTCACCATCGACTTCGACGAGGTCGGCTCGGCCCAGGACCCCTTCGCCAACACCCGGGTGGGCTTCGAGGGCGGCGTCACCGTCAACCGCAGCGACTGGGGCCTGACGTTCAACGCGGCGCTCGAGACCGGGGGCGTCCTGGTCTCGGAGAAGATCAAGCTCGAGTTCGACATCTCCGCGATCCGCAACGCCTGACCCGCACCTCCCGACGAGGCCGCGACCACAATGGGGTCGCGGCCTCGTCGCGTCGCTGCCAGGCTCGGCCGCGTGGATGACGTGACCGACGTACGACGGGCCGAGCTGCCCGCAGGCCTCAGCACCCGGCCCCTCGACCCCAGCGACGCGACCGCGGTCTTCGAGACGATCGCGGCCCAGGAGCGCCACGATCTCGGCACGGTCGAGATCGAGGAGGCCGACATCGTCGGCGACTGGCAGCGCCCCAGCTTCGACGTCGCCGCCAGCACGGTCGGGGTGTTCGACGGCGACCTCATGGTCGGCTACGCGGAGTTCTCCGGGCCCGACCGGGGTGACGCCGCCGTCCGCCCCGAGCACCGCGGCCGGGGCATCGGCACGTGGCTGGCCCGGTGGATGCAGGACCTCGCGCGTTCGCGGGGGGCCGCGCTCGTCGGGATGCCGGTGCCCGAGCACTCGGCCGGCGACCGGCTGCTCGCCGCCCTGGGCTACCACGTCCGGTGGAACAGCTGGGTGCTCAAGCTGCCCGTCGGCGCGGTGGTCCCCGAGCGCCCCCTGCCCGCGGGGTACGCCGTGCGCGCGGCCGAGCCGCCGGAGTACGAGCAGGCCCACACCGTCGTCGAGGACGCCTTCCTGGAGTGGTCGGTGCGGCCCCGCGAGTCCTACGACGACTTCGCGGCCACCACGGTGCTGCGGCCCGGCTTCGCGCCGTGGCAGCTGCGCGTCGTGACCGACGCCGACGCACAAGTCGTGGCCACCGCGATCGTCATGCTCACCGACGAGGTGGACGCGGCCCGGGAGGCGTTCATCGCCCGGCTCGCCACCCGCTCCGACCAGCGCGGCCGGGGCCTGGCCCAGGCCCTGATGGTCGACGCCTTCGCGGTCGCGCGCGCCCACGGCGCCCTGGTCTGCGGGCTGTCGACCGACAGCCGGACCGGCGCGCTCGGCCTCTACGAGAAGGTCGGGATGCAGGTCACCTCCACCTGGGTCAACCGGGCGATCGCCCTCGCCGGCTAGCCCGAGGTGGACCGGACCGGGAACGGCCCGGTGTCGTCGAGCAGCCGGGCCATGGCGGGCAGCAGGGTCTGCGTGAGCCGGCTCTTCTCCAGGTAGCCCACGGCGCCGGCGTCGAGCGCGGCCTGGCGCATCGACTCGCCGGGGAAGGCGCTGAGCATGATGACGGCGACGTGGGGGGCGCTCTGGCAGATCAGCGGGAGCGCCTCGAGGCCGTCCATCACGGGCATGGCGGCGTCGAGCAGCACGACGTCGGGCATGACCTCCTTGACCATCTCGAGGGCGGCCCGACCGTTGTCGGCCTCGCCGACCAGCTCGAACCCCGGCCCGCCCCGGGTGATCAGGATGCTGAGCAGCTCGCGCATGTCCTCGGAGTCGTCGACGACCAGGATCCTCACGGCTCCACCGCCTCTGCGACCGGCTCTGCGGCGTCCCTCCTGCGTACGACGCCGGCAGCGGCTCCGCCGGCCTGGGCCAGCTGCTCCCCGATCCACCGGCGGCCCGCGGCCGAGGCTGAGGACACCAGCTCGGCGGCCCGGTCGGGGCGACCGAGCCCGAACGCCGTCTCGGCGGCGACCAGGCTCTGCACGATCTGGTCGTTGACCTCCAGCGCACGCACCCGCTCGCGACGCACCAGCTCCTGCTCGCGGTCGGCGTCGAGCACGACGAACATCAGCCGTCCCGGCTCGACGCGCACGGCGAGCAGCTCGACCCAGGTGGCCTGCTCGGCGTTGGTGCAGGCGGTGAACCGGCGCCCTGCGCCGATCGGCCCCAGCGCGGTGCGCTCGCGCGTCAGGGCCGACAGCAGCTCGGGGCTGAGCCGCTCGAGCACGGGGAGCAGGTCCGACAGGTCGTCGTTGCCGAGCACGGGGGCCAGCAGCCGCGCCGCGGCGGGGTTGACGAGGGTGACGTGGGCCGCCTCGTCGGTCTCGACCAGCCCGACCGGGCACTGGTAGAAGAACTGCAGGAGGTCGGAGTAGGACACGGCCATGTCACCGCGGCCGGATCGCCATGTAACGCCGCGGTGCACCTGCTTCCCCGAGAAGTCTGAGGCGGACCGGCGTCGGGGACATCCTGAAGGTGAACACGTAGTCGAGCTGCTCGTCGAGGTGCGGCTCGTCGGTGTAGCGCTGCGCGACGAGGTAGTTGTTGGTGCACGGGGCCACGTCGATGAAGAGGTCGCGCTGCAGCACCCGCTCGGGCGCGATGCCGGCCCGGTCGGACTCGTAGCGGTTGTAGCCCACGACGCGGTTGTCGAGGTCGAAGGCGATCACCCCGAACGGCACGGCGTCCAGGTCGGGCAGGCTGAGCGCGTCGAGCCGCTCCCGGAGGTCGGGGGCGTCGAACTCCAGGTCCACGTGATGCGGTGCCGACCGTGGTGTCATCCTGCCAACGTAGGGACCAGGCGACCCGCGGGGCAAGGCCGAAGGTCCTGTCAGCCGCCTGTCGTCGTGCCGGGCCCGACCAGGACGACCGACCGGTCGAGCTCGATCGTGGTCACCACGTCGGTCACCGAGGGCCGCGCCGGCGTCGAGGAGAACCCGAAGCGCGGTGGCGGGTCGACCGGCGCGAGCCCGCCGAGATCGGCGCCGTCGAACCGGCCGGAGGCCGCCACGAGGCGGCGGTTGCCGGTGGCGCCGTACCACTCGCGGCGGTCGCGGGTCTCGCCCCGCGTGCGTACGCCGTCGAGCACGGCCCTGGCCACGACGTCGGTCGTCGCGCACCACCAGGGCGCCTCGGCGACCGCGCGAGGCACGAGCCCCAGCAGGCGACCGAGCGCGCTCGGGCCGCCGACCCCGACGTCGAGGTGGAGGGAGTCGCTGCGCACCCGCCAGCCGTGCGGGTCGACCCGCACGTCGAACCGCTCGAGGCGGATCTCGTCGAACTCGTAGGTCGCGGCGACCAGGCGGGCCACGTCGGGGTGGGGGGCCAGCAGCAGGCGGTGGCCGTCGGGACGCTCGACCATCGCGTCGGCGAAGGCGCCCAGGGGACTGTCGAGCCACCGACCGACCACGATGCGGGTGCCGCTGGTGGTGCCGACGCCGGCGATCTGGCCGCGGAAGCGGATCCGGTGGCGGTCGGGGGACGGGGGCACGGGCTCAAGGAGTAGCACAGCCGTCCGCCCGCTCAGGTCGGGACGAAGTCGGGACGCGTCACCGGGCCCTCGCGGGCGCGCCCGGTCCTAGCGTGGACGACGTGACCCTGACACCCGGCCACCCCTCCCGGCCGACGGCGCGGCGGCGACGCGGCCTGCTCGTCGTCCTGGCCCTGGCCCTCGCCGCGACTCCCCTCTCCCTGGTCCCGCTCTCGCCCGGCACCGCCGCCGCCCCGGCCCGCGCCGACCTGCGCGTCGCCTCCGTGGCGCGCGGCTCCTTCGTGGCCCAGCGCGGCGAGCGCTTCTCCACCTCGGCGGTCGTCGTCAACCGCGGCCGGCGCTCCGCACCCCCCACCCGGGTCGGCGTGCTGCTGTCGCGCAACGCGACCCGCGGCTCGGGCGACCGCTTCCTGACCGGGGCGAAGGTCGCGGGTCTCGACCCCGGCCAGCGGCGTACCCGGGCGGTCGGTGGCCGGTTGCCCGCGAGCCTGGCCACCGGGGTCTGGCGGCTGCTGGTCTGCGCCGACGTCGACAGCGACGTGCGGGAGTCCAGCGAGACCGACAACTGCGCGGTGTGGCGCACGTTCACGATCAGCTCGGCCTCGACACCCCCTCCGACCCCGCCGCCCGCGGGTCCCTCCGGCGGCGCCGCCGCGGTCTGCGGCGGCGACGTGGTGCCCTACCCGCAGGGCACCACCCCACCGGCCGGCGTGCGGTTCGAGGTCGGCCCGTCCGACGACGCCGGGGTCGTCGACGTGCCGGCCGACCCGGTGGGCAGCGAGTTCACCTACATCGACGAGTACCAGCAGACCATCGTCACCGTGACCAACGTCGGCACCGCGCAGGCCTACGGGGTCACCGTGCAGGCCCTGCCGTGCCCGGCGGGCGGCTCCCCGGGGTGGGGGCAGCTGTCGGCGTGGACCGGCGACGTGCCCCAGGCGGAGCAGTGCACGCCGTCGCTGCCGGCCGCGGCGTCGTGCCGGGTCTCCGTCTACGCGCACGACGTGCGTCTGGGCGGGGTGCGCCCGGGCTACCTGCGCGTCATCGGGTCCACCGACGTGCTCGCGGTCTTCCCGGTCCGGGTGACCGCCACCAGTCGCGGGTTCATGGCCCTGTCCGACTTCCCCGGCAGCGACGACCTGCTCGGCAACGCCCCCGGGGCGCACCTCCGCGTGCTGCTGCGCGCCACCAACGTGGGCGACCGCGACGCCGTGCCGACGTTCGAGTTCGACGAGTCCGCCGGCACCCCCGACGGCGTCTTCTCGCTCGACTCGTCGTGGGACGCCCCCGAGGGGGAGCACCGCTGCGACCCGATGTTCTCCGCGGCCTCGCAGACGTGGATCGGGGCGCTCTCGCCGGGCACCTCGTGCATCGTGGCGATCGACGTCTGCTCGAGCCAGTCGTCGGTCGACTGGCGCACCGACGTGGTGGCCCGGCTGCCCGGCGACAGCCTCGCCCGCTCGCAGGTGCGCAGCCTGCACTTCACCACCGTGAGCGGCGGCGACCCGGTGGGGTGCTGACCGACCGTCAGGTCGCGGCGACGAGGGTCGCCGCGACCCGTTCGGTCGCCTCGGCGAGACGCCGGTAGTAGGTCGTGCGGCTGAGGTGGAGCTCGCGCATCGCCACTGCGGGCCCGCCGACCTCGTCGAGGTAGCCCCGCACCACCGTGGCCCGCAGCAGCCGCTCGTCGGCCGAGTCGCCGAAGGTCGCCTCGACGGCGTCGAGCAGCGTCCGGCGCACCGACGCGACCCGCTCGGTGGGGGTCGCCCCGACCGCCCACGGGGTGTCGACCAGCGAGAGCGGCCGGTGGAAGGCGCGCAGGGCGCGGCGTACGGACTCGGGGTCGGGACGTCGTGACGGCGGCGCCGCACCGTCGACGGGGCGGGCGGACTCGAGCATGCGGTGGACGAACTCGCGGGTCGCGCCCACGACCCCGGTCGGGCCGTAGTCGATGACGTAGCCGCGCACCGCGATCTCACCGCCGATGCCGTCGGGGACGTCGAGCCCGGGCTCGGGCACGCCGCCGAACGCCGCGACCTGTCCGGCCGGGCCCCCGGCGACCGCCTCGTGGGCCGCCCGGTCGTCGTGGCCGATGTAGGCCGCGCGCAGCGCGGTGACCCCGGCGCGCACCAGCATGGCGACGTTGCCGATGGCCAGCAGGGCCAGCCAGTCGTCGGGGTCGGCCGGCAGGACGACGTCGGGCAGGAACACGACCCGGTCGTCGGGCACGTGCTCGGCGGCGTAGGCCGTCCACCGGTCCAGGACGGCGTCGCCCCCGGGCAGCGTCGGGAGCAGGCGCGGGGTCGCCCACAACGCGAGCGCGGCGAGCCGCTCACCGTCGCGCACGACGATGATGTGCTCGGGCGCGTGCCGCATCCAGCGGTGGAAGCGGTCCACGGCCGGGTCGTCTGGCCCGAGGTGGGTCGCGACGGCGTCGAAGTCGGCCTCGCGCACGCGGTCGACCGAGAAGCGCGACAGTGCCTCGCGCACGAAGGTCCCGATCCCGGTGTCGACGAGGTCCTGCATGTCGGCCAGCAGGTGCGGCTCGGTCGTGACTGCGCGCTCGGCGAGGTGGTCGACGATGCGCAGCCGCAGCGTGCGGTCGTACTCCGGCTCGTGGGCCTTGAGCTCGGCCTGCAGCAGCCGGCGTACGCGGTCGTGGAGCGTCACGGCCCGCCCCAGCGGCTCGGAGAACGACAGCCCGCGCACCCAGGCCTCGGCAGCAGGGCCGTCGACCCCGGGCAGGGCGGCGGCGAGGAGCCGCGCGTCGACGGCCGGAGCGATGGCCGCGACCGCGAGCACGTCACGGTCGGCACCGGCGAGCTCAGCCTCGGTGAGGTGGTCGAGCAGCGCCCGGTCGAGCTCGGTCGGCTCCAGGGACCCGCCGCGGATGGCGGCGGAGGTGGCGGCCAGGTCGAGCGCGAGCGGGAGGCCGTCGGCCCAGGCGACGATCGCCTCACGGACCGGCGCCGCGTCGACGCCGCGCAGCCGCAGCACCCGGTCGGCCTCCTGGTCGGTGAACGGGGGTACGGCGAGCACGGTCACCACCGCGGCGAGCGGGCCCGTGGTCCAGGCGGGGTCGGGCGCGTGTCGCCCGGCGACCACGACACGGACGTCGCCGTCGAGGCCGGGCAGCACCCGGTCGCGCAGGTGCGGCCCCAGCGAGGCCAGCTGCTCGTAGGTGTCGATGACGACCAGGCTGCGCGGGGCCAGGCCGGCCAGCGCGGCGTCGAGGGCCGCCGGGTCGGGGGTCAGGTCGCGGCCGTCGACCACGCGGTGCGGCCGGTCGGCGGCCAGGCGCTGCGCGGCGCGGGTCAGCGCCGTCTTGCCGGTGCCGGCCGGGCCGTGGAGCAGCAGCACCCGGTGCGGGTCGTCGTCGGCCAGGAAGCGCTCGATGACGGGGTCGACGGCCGCGCGCGCCAGGTGGAGGGCGGCGTCACGGGAGCGCGCCAGCTCCCCCATGGAGGTCACGGACGCAACGCTAGTGGGACGAGCGAGGCCCGGGTGGGTGAGTTCGGGACGAACTCGGGACGCACGCGCGGCCGGCGTCGGCCCGGCGGGCGGCAGGCTGGACGCCATGACCCTCCCTCCGCCGTACCGTGCCCACCGGTGCGCCCTCGTCGTGCTCGTCCTGGTCGTGGCCGGTCTCACCGGGCTCGCCGGGCCCGGGGTCACGACCGCCGCCGACGCCCGGCAGGGACGGCGCCCGGCCGCTCCCACGGTGACCCCCGGCCACCCGCTGGTCGGCGAGCCGGTACGGGTCAGCGGCCGGCTGCCCACCCGCGTGCGCCGGCCGGTCCGGCTCGAGCGTCGGACCGGCGGTCGGTGGCGCCGCGTCGCGTCGGGTCGCAGCACCCGCTCGGGCGCGGTGTCGTTCACCGTCGCGGCCGCCGACGGGCCGGTGCGCCTGGTGGCCCCGGCGACGAGGGGCCGCGTACCGCTGCGCCGCTACGTGTCGCGCAGCCGCGCGGTGGTCACCGCCGCGCCGCGCAGCGCCCCCGTCTACCTCACCCCGAGCGGCATGCTGCCGGCCTCGGGCGGCCTGGACCCGGCCCTGTCGAGCGACGGCGACTGGGTCGCCTGGACGTCGCCGAGCGAGCCCATCGCCAACGTCGACACCAACGGCACGACCGACGTCTACCTGACCGACCGGCGTACGGGGGCGACGACGTTGGTCTCGCGCAGCCTCACCGCCGCCGCCGGCGACCAGGCGAGCGGTCGCGGCGACGTCTCCGAGGGCGGCCGCTACGTCGTCTTCCAGAGCACCGCCACCGACCTGGTGCCCGGCCCGGCCGGGAGCGCCACGCAGGTCTACCGCTTCGACCGCTCGACCGGGGCGGTGGTGCGCGTCAGCGCCACCCCGGCCGGCGCACCGGGCAACGGCAGCTCGGTCGACGTCGCGATCTCCGACGACGGCCGCTGGGTGGTGTTCACCTCCGCGGCCACCGACCTGGGCGGCGACAGCGACGCCGACGACGACGTCTACCTGTGGGACGCCAGCACCCGTCGCTCCCGCCTGGTCTCGGTGACGCCGGGCGGGCTGGACGGCAACGGCCCCAGCATGCTGCCCGCCGTCTCGCGCGACGGCCGCTTCGTGTCGTTCTCCTCCGACGCCTCCGACCTAGTCAGCGGCGACACCAACGCGCAGACCGACGTGTTCGTGCGCGACGTGACCGGGCGCAAGACGGTGCTCGTGTCGCACGCCCCCGGGGGCGGGCCCGCCGACGGCCCGAGCTACACCTCGTCGGTCTCCGACGACGGCACGCGCGTCGCCTTCGACTCCCGCGCCACCGACCTGACCCGCGGCGGGGCGCCCACCCGCTACGACGTCTTCCTCTGGACGCGGGGGGCACGCGCCGTCCGGCTGCTCACCCCGCGAATCGGGTCCGGCGACGACCTCGACGCCTACGAGCCGTCGCTGTCGGGCGACGGCCGCTGGGTGGCCTTCCCGAGCGACTCCACCCGCCTGGTGCGCGGCGACACCAACGGCGTCACCGACGTCTTCGTCGCCTCGACGGCCAACGGCTTCCTCGCCCGGGTGTCGGTCAGCGCCACCGGCCGCGAGGTCCACCAGGGCGGAGGAAGCAACGCGGCCGGGGTGTCGCGCGACGGTCGACGCGTCGTGTTCGCCTCCTCGAGCGTCGACGTCGTCCCGGGTGACACCGCCGGCAACACCGACGTGTTCGTGACCGACGTACGGGCCCGGCGGGCGGGGTGAGCGACGGGTCCGGCCCGCTGACCTGCTGGGGCGGTCAGTCGACCCGGCTCCTCCGACCCGCCAGGCCCAGGCTCAGCAGGGCGCAGGCGACCGCGGTCGCGGCGATCACGACGTAGGACCGGTGGAACGCGTCGAGCGCCTGCGCCGGTCCGGGCTCACCGAGCACGGCGACCAGCACGGCCACCCCGAGCACCGCTCCGAGCTGGCGCGCGGTCGCCCCGACCGCGCTGCCGGCGCCGAACTGGTGCGGCAGCAACGACGCGGCTCCCGCCGCACCCAGGGTCGGCAGCGCGAAGCCGATCGCCAGGCCGACCATGACGGTCCCGGGCAGGAAGTCGGTCCAGTACGACGGCTCGACGCCTGTGCGGGTCGCGAGCCAGGCCGTCCCGGCCGCCATCGACAGGGCGCCGGGCACCACCAGCACGCGAAACCCAAAGCGGTCCGCGAGGCGGCCAGTGACCGGTGAGAGCCCGGCCGCCAGCAGCGGGCTCGGCAGCACGGCGACCGCGGTGTGCAGCACGGAGTAGCCCCAGACCCCGGTCAGGAAGAGCACGTTGCACAGGATCACCGCGAAGAAGGCGGCCGCGAAGAGCAGCAGCGCGGCGGTGGCGACGGAGAACGTGCGCACCGCGAAGAGCCGGACCGGCAGGACCGGGCTGGGGTGCCGCAGGGCCCGGGTCACCAGGACCGGGACCAGCAGGGCCGCCACCACGAAGGACCCGACGACGCGCCACGACCCCCAGCCCCAGCTCTCCCCCTGGACCAGGCCGAGCGAGAGCAGGCCGAACACGGCCGTGACCATCACGACCCCGAGCAGGTCCTGCCGGCCCTCGGTCGGCGTACCGGTCGACTCCCGCAGCACGCGGCGTCCCAGGACGATCGCCGCCGCGCACAGCGGGACGTTGATGAGGAAGACCCAGCGCCAGCCGGGGCCCTCGACCAGCAGGGCACCGAGGGTCGGTCCCGCGGCGGCCGCCGCTCCGCCCGCGGCACCCCACAGGCCGACGGCGCCGGCGCGGCGCTCGGCGGGGAACTCCGGCAGCAGCAGGGCCAACGACGCCGGGACCAGCAGCGCGGCCCCGACCGCCTGCAGCGCGCGCGAGGCCACCAGCAACGGCACCGACGGCGCCAGCCCGCAGAACGCGGACCCGAGCGCGAAGACGCCGAGCCCGACGAGGAAGACCTTCTTGCGACCGCGGTCGTCCGCGAGCCGGCCGGCCGTCACCAGCAGCGCCCCGAACACCACGGCGTAGGCGTTGAGCACCCAGGACAGCCCGGCGCGGGTCACCTCGGGGAAGTCCGCCGACAGCGCCGGGAACGCGATGTTGACCACGGTGGCGTCGAGGAAGACGACGAACACGCCCGCCGCCGAGATGGCCAGCACCTGCCAGGCCCGGGCCGGCACCGCCGCGGCCCGCTCTCCGGCTCCTGTCGGGACGCCGGTGGCGCTCACTGCCACTCCCCCAGGACCCGGCGGGTCTGGCGTGCCTGGGCCAGCAGGCGCCCCTGCTGGTCCCAGACCTCGCTGTCGTCGACGCACCAGCCGCCGGCCGCCGTACGGGTGGAGATGCGCAGCAGCACCCACCCGGTGGTGTCAGGGACCTCGGGTGTCTCGGCGAACGCGACCGTGATCTCCACGGTGGGCACCGCGATCGGGACGCTCGCAGCGCCGTACAGGCCGGGCGGCATGGCGTCGACGAGGACCGTGAGCGCGGCCGCGTCCAGCGGGACGTCGGCGCGAAAGCGGACCCAGGCGACGAGCTCGGCCAGGTCGCCGCCGCTCATCGGACGCGCCGGCGTCGCCGCCCGCAGCTGCAGGTGCTGGGTGAACGGCACGAGCTCGACCGGCAGCTCGAGCTCGGGGCAGTCCTCGGGCGCGGGTACGGCGGGCGCGGGCACCGCCGACAGCGCCGAGGTGCCGCGCGACCGGCCTCCGACGAGGGTCGCGCGGGCGACCGTACCGGCCCCGGGCGCACCGGCCTCGACGGCGACGACGGCTGAGCTGCCGCCCTCGCGCACCGGCGAGGCGGTGAGCTCGAGGGTGCCCGCGGCGGCGGTCTCGAGCAGCAGGACGGTGAGGGAGCGGGGGCTCCTGCCCTCGCCGAGGAGGGGAAGGCCGGCCCGCAGGCACAGCGCCGCGACCAGGCCGCCGTGCGGTCCGGACCAGGAGAACCAATCCTGCTCGAGGATGGCCCGCCCGGCGTCGAGGAGCAGGGCGTGGGTCAGGGAGCCAGCCACCGTCTCAGCGGTGTCGGTCAGGGGGAGCATGGTGTCCTCTCGAGACGGGGCAGGCCACGCCGCCCTGGTTGCGGACCGATCGGTCCGGTTCGACATCATGGCGCGCTCTGGCGCTACAGTGCAAGGGTCAGGGACCGATCGGTCCGTCACGCCGTGCGAGCGACGAGGAGGCCCGCCATGCCACGCCATCCCGATCCCGAGGTGCGCGACCGGATCCTGCAGACCGCCGGGCGCCTGTTCTACGCCCACGGCATCCAGGCCGTCGGCATGGCGCAGATCGTCGCCGAGGCCGGGTGCGGCAAGAACGTGCTCTACCGCCACTTCCCCAGCAAGGCCGACCTCGTCGCCACCTACCTCGTCGAGTTCGCCCGGATGCGTGAGGACGAGTTCGACCGTGTGCTCGTCGACTTCGAGGACGACCCCGCCGAGGCCCTCGTCGCCGTCACCCGCCACATCGCAGGACTGGCCGCACACCCGCGCTTCCAGGGCTGCCCCATCCGCAACTCCCTGCGCGAGCTGCGTACCCAGGACGACCTCCCGGGCCGTACCGCCGTCACGCTGCTCGCCGACTGGCGCGCCCGGGTCGACGCGGTGGTCGCCCGGGTCCACCCCGACGACCCGGTCGGTGCCGCCGTCCTCGCCGAGCGGGTGTGGCTCGTGCACGAAGGGCTCTACGCCGGCACCCACCGCGACCGGGTGGCGGCCGGGCAGACCGCCGTCGCCCTCGTGGCCGACCTGGTGCGACGTCCTCGTGAGGTCGTCAGCGCGTAGCTGACGTTCGCCTCCCACGCCCGTTGACGGGACCCGCTCATCGGCTCCGTGCGGTCAACCGCGACGTGGCCCCGTTCATAGGCGGCGGATTGACGTACATGAAGCCGGGACTAGATTTGTTGGCTGCGCCAACCCCAAGTGCAGCGTCGAGATCTCCCAAGCGAGCGAGTCCCAGGGTTGGGGCGCCGCGACACAAGGAGGCGAAAGGCGGGCATGGGCTGGTCTGCACCTCGGCGCGACGGAGTGGCGAACCGCGATTCACTCTCGCATGTAGGCAGGACAGTTGGCCATCGAGAGGTCGAGCGCCCGCGCCCTATCCACTTGCAGTTGACTGTCGTCGTTCATGATCGTTCGCAGGGTGCCGCACTGCGTGCTCCAATCAACGCTGTCGTCGTACAGGGGTCCTGATTCGGTGTCATCGCAGGCAGTGAGCCCAATCGAGAACAACGACAGCAACGCGAGACAGAGAAGGCCAGAGCGCATGCCGAGACCTTAGCGGCGGCTAGCGTTGACATCAGTGGATTCCTCATCCAGCCAACGGACCCGGCTGGTCATCGATGTCCTGTCGCATGCGTCGACCCCGTGAGGTGTTCAAGAGCGCACGTAGGACTGCGGGGACAGGCGTCGGATTGAGCTACCCCTCAACCATCGATCAGTCGAACGCGAACCAGTCCAGTACGGCCAGCCCCCGACGTACGACGACGCGCGACGCCAGGCTAGAGCCGGCTCAGCGGATCGGAGCCCCCGACACCGTGCGGGCGATGACGAGCCGCTGGATCTCGGAGGTGCCCTCAAAGATCGTGTAGATCTTGGCGTCGCGGGCCCAGCGCTCGACGGGGTACTCGCGCGTGAAGCCGTTGCCACCGAGGATCTGCATGGCCTGGCCGGTGACCTTGACCGCGGTCTCAGCGGCCATCAGCTTCGACATCGAGCCCTCGGCCGCGTCGAACGACTTGCCCTGGCTGGCCATCCACGCCGCACGGTGCACCAGCAGCCGCGACGCGTCGATCGAGACGGCCATGTCGGCGAGCGCGAAGGCGACGCCCTGGTTCTCGATGATGGCCTTGCCGAACTGCTCGCGGGTCTTGGCGTAGTCCAGCGCCACCTCGTACGCCGCCCGCGCGATGCCGACCGCCATCGCGCCGACCGCGGGGCGGGTGCGCTCGAACGTCGCCATGCTGGCGTTGCCGCGGGCGCCGGAGCCCTCGCGGGCGCGGGCCAGGCGGGCGTCGAGCTTGTCCTTGCCGCCGAGCAGGCAGCGGCCGGGGACGCGCACGTTGTCGAGGACGACCTCGGCGGTGTGGCTGGCGCGGATGCCGTGCTTGTGGAACTTCTGGCCCTGGCTCAGGCCCTTGGTGCCGGGCGGGACGACGAACGACGCCTGGCCGCGGGTCTTGAGGTCGGGGTCGACGACGGCGGTGACGACGTGGACGTCGGCGATGCCGCCGTTGGTCGCCCAGGTCTTGGTGCCGTTGATGACCCACTCGTCGGTGGCCTCGTCGTAGCGCGCGCGGGTGCGCATCGCGCCGACGTCGCTGCCGGCGTCGGGCTCGGAGGAGCAGAAGGCGCCGAGCTTGAGGTCGCCCGGGGTGCCGAACATCTCGGGGACCCACTCGAGCACCTGCTCCTGGGTGCCGTTGCTGCTGACCCCGGCGGCGGCCAGCGCCGTACCGACGATGGCCAGGCCGATGCCGGCGTCACCCCAGCACAGCTCCTCCATCGAGACCGGGATACCGAGACCGGTCGGGTCGAAGCCTTGCGTGGCGAAGAAGTCCATCGAGTAGATGCCGGCCTTGGCGGCCTCCTCGACGATCGGCCACGGGAACTCCTCCTTCTCGTCCCACTCCGACGCCGCTGGGCGGATGACGTCGGCGGCGAAGCCGTGAAGCCAGCTCTTGAGCTCGAGGTGGTCGGGGGTCAGATCGAAGGACGGCGTCGACATGACGACCACGGTACCTGTGACACCGTGTTCATATCGGCCAACCGGAAGGATGAGCGGACTCGCCCACCACCGACCTACGGTCGAGGCATGAATCTCGGAAACCTCAGGACCAGGTCCGCCCTCACCCTGCTCGCCGCGGCGGCCACGACCGCCGCCCTCGTCTCACCCGTCGCGTCCCCCGCGACCGCCGCCGACCAGGCTGCCAAGCCCACACCGCCGGCTTCAGTCGCCCTGCCCGACGGTTTCCAGCCCGAGGGCATCGCGATCGCCGGGCGCTTCGGCTACTTCGGCTCGCGCGTCGACGGCGACATCTACCGCGCCGACCTCACCACCGGCCAGGGCAAGCGCATCAGCCAGGGCCCCGGTACGCCGGCGCTGGGCCTCAAGGTCGGGCCGCAGCAGCGGCTCTACGTCTCCGGCGGCGACTCCGGCACGGTGCGGATCGTCAGCATGCGCTCCGGCAAGACCCTGCGCACCCTGCGGGTCAGCCGCACGGCCTCCTTCGTCAACGACGTGGTGCTGACCAAGCGCGCCGCGTGGTTCACCGACTCGCTGGCCCCGAAGGTCTACCGCGTGCCGATCAACCGCGACGGCAGCCTGCCCCGCAAGCGCGACGTGCGCGTGCTCCGGCTGCGCGGCGACTGGACGCAGCCGACCGGCGGCGACCTCGGCGCCAACGGCATCACCGTCGCGCCCAGCGGCCCGGGCCTGCTCGTGGTCGACTCCAGCGACGGCACGCTCTTCCGGGTCTCGCGCACCGGGCGCAGCGCGGGCCGGGCCCGCCTGGTCGACCTCGGTGGCGCCTCGCTGACCAACGGCGACGGCATGCTGCTCGAGGGCCGCAGGCTCTACGTCGTGCGCAACCAGCTCAACGAGGTCGTCGTGCTCCGCCTCGACGCCGCCGGCGAGACGGGTCGCCAGGTCCGGTCGTTCACCTCGCCCCGCTTCGACGTGCCGACCACGGTCGACCGCAGCGACGACGGCGCGCTCTACCTCCCCAACGCCCGCTTCAGCACGCCGCCGACCCCCGAGACGACGTACGACGTGACGCGCGTCGAGCGCGGCTGAGCAAGCCGCAGCCCAGGAAGAACAGGGCGATCCACAGCGGCAGGTGCGTGACCGCCGACAGCACGACCAGCGCGATCGCGACCGGCACGAACGGCACCGCGCGCCAGCCGGGTCCGGGACGACGTCTCGGACTCGGCTGGCCGTGGGGCTGCGGTGCCGGCTGGACCGGGAGGTCCTCGAACAGCACGTCGAGGTCGGCGCGGGTGCGCGCGGTCCAGACGGCGTCGAGACGCTCCGCGTGCTCGTCGGCCGTCAGCCGACCCAGGGCGTAGTGCTCCCCCAGGTCGGCCGCGGCCCGGTCGCGCTCGGCGTCCCCGACCCGCAGCTCGGAGGTCATGCCTCCGGCTCCGGGTCGTCGCCTCCAGGCCCGTCGGCGAGCACGCCGTAGAGGCGGCGGCGGGTGTCGGCCAGGATCTCGACGGCCGCCCGGCGCTGGGCCTCGGAGCCCTGGGTGACGATCTGCCACACCGCCGGCATCACCTGGCCGAGCTCGCTCTTGAGGTCGACGTGCTCACCGTCCTGCGTGGCGCCCTCGCGGGTCGAGCGCTCGAACGGCGCCCAGACGGCGGCGAGCTCGTCGGGGTGCTCCGCGACGTAGGCGTGGCCGGCCTCGGTGAGTCGCAGGCTGCGTCGCCCGCGCTCGTCGTCGGTCTCGACCAGGCCCTCGTCCTGCAGCTGCTGGATCGTCGGGTAGACCGACCCGGGGCTGGGGCGCCACCCGCCCTCGCTGCGCTCGGCGATCTGCTGGATCACCTGGTAGCCGTTGATCGGCTCCTCGGCCCTGGCCGCGGTGGCCAGGACGTCGAGGATGGCGACGCGGACGTCGCCGCGGCGCACGCGCGGGCCGCGCCCGCGGTCGGGCTGGCCCAGTCCGAACAGGCCGGCGACCCAGGGCGGCGGACCACCCATCGGGCCCCCGCGCCCCCCGCGGCCGCGGCCCTCGAACGGCCCGTCGACCCAGCCGGGTCCGCCCCAGCCGGATCCGCGGCGGCTGCCGCCGTGCTGCTGCCAGGGGTGCTTCTCGTGGTCGGGCCCTGTGGCCCAGGAGTGGTGTCCTCGGTGTCCCATGGCGGGACCCCCCTTTCAATGATGGTGGTATCGCGTCTTGTCGTGACTGCATCGCGATATATCGCAACCGTACGCCGAGGGTCGGGCGGAGACAAGGGAGTAACGCCGGGAGCTGTGGAAATGACCAGGAGTCGTCCACATCTGGGCTCGAAGGAAGGTTCTCCACAGGCCGTGTGGTTGCGGCACCGACCCCATGCAGACCTGACCTCTGCCCCCACCTGCTGCCGAGAGCCGGTCAGCGGCCCCACGGTGGTCGAGGTGCGACGAGCGCCAGCGAGGAGCCCTTCGAGGCTCGCTGCGCTCGCACCTCAGGAACCACCTCGAGACCCGGCGAGGATCGCGGCCAACCCGTGTGATTCCGCCGGCTGCGGGGGTTTCGAGGCTCGTCGCCAGCGCTCCTCGCACCTCAACCACCGTGGCGGACCCGTGCCTCAGGCGTTGTCGTCGTGGGCCTCGGTCAGCGCCACCAGGTCCTCGTGCGAGGCCCGGTCGTCCTTGGCGCTCATCCGGTCCAGCGCGGCGTTGCGACGGTGCGGCAGGTCGTCGCCGTAGGCGTGGTGGCCCTCCCGGGCCAGCAGCTCGGCGAGGTCGAGGGCCTGCTCGCGCCGGTCGGCGGCAAGGTCACGGGCGTCGGCGGCGGCACCGCGCTCGGCCGCGTGGGCGACGATCTCGTCGGCGTCCTCCATGCGCTGCGCGTGGTCGGCCTCGCGTGCTGCCAGCGCGGCTTCACGCCGCTCCAGGTCGGCCTCGTGTCGCGCCCGCTCGTCCACCTCGACAGTGACCCACTGTCGAGGTGGTCGAGCGCCTGGTCCAGGGTCAGGACGTGTAGGGGATCCGCTCCCACGACAGCGCCTCGGCCGCACCGGGCCGGTTCACCGTCACCTTGAGCCAGTCCAGGTTGTTGCTGGAGCCGTCGACGGTGATCCGCTCGACCTTCGCCGCCGAGCCGGTGACGCCCAGCGCGGTGTAGCGCGCGAGCAGCGGCGAGCCGGGCGCCAGCGGGTGGTCGCTGTTGTAGACGTGGCTGTCGCCGTTGAAGAGGTAGACGTCGCCGGCGAACGACGAGGACTCGTCGATGATCGCCTGCACCAGCGGCGCGAACGCCGAGATGTCGGAGCCCGAAGGCTGGTAGGTCGGGTCGAACATGTCGGCCTGCAGGAACAGGGCGACAGCCCGGTCCTGCCTCTGGCGGGCCGTCGCGAACGCCGAGCGCACCCCGGCCACCGCGCCGGCCATGCGGTGCTGCTCCTCGGCCACCTGGGCCGGGGTCGCCGTCGTGTTGCCGACGCCGGTCCACGGCTGGAGGTCGTCGTTGCTGCCGACGACGTGGACGACGGCGAAGTCGACCTGCTGGCGGCGGAACACGACGTTCTCCGGCAGGCCGTCGGCGGCCTGCGACGACACGGTCATCGGCTCCTGGCCGAGGGTCTGGCCGGGGTGGTCGAAGAACACCGACCGCACCCGGTCCAGCCGCTCGAGCGGTTGGTAGGCGCCGTTGTTGGCGCGGTGGCAGTCGGTCCACTCGTTGTCGCCCGGCGTGTAGACCAGCGGCCCCTCGAAGAGGTCGAAGTCCGAGCGGATGAGCGAGTAGTAGCCGTCGTCGCAGCGCGACGAGCCGTTCTTGATGTCACCGACGTGCACGGTGAGCGCGGGGTCGGCGGCGTTGATCTGGCCGATCCACCCCGGGAAGCGCGCGATCTGGTCGGCGCCGTAGGGCACGTCGCCGATCACCGCGAAGGAGAAGTGCCCGGCCTTGTCCTGCCCGGGAGCGCTCGCACCAGGGCGCGCAGCGGCGTCGGGGCGCGCCTGCGCGGCGGCCGGGCTGAGCAGGATGACCGCCGCCGACACGGCGGCGAGAGGGCGCGAGAGTCTCATGCGGACCAGGCTGGCGCGACCCCGCCGGCCGCGGGCGAACCGCGGCCGGGCATCGGGTGAACGTTGGGCCACGTGGCCATCTCGTGGCGCAGGTCGAAGAGCTCCTTCAGCAGCGGCTCGGTGGTCGGGTAGCCGCGGTTGAGGAACGGGTCGAGCATGTCGCGACGCACCTCGGCGTCGTGGGCGAACTGGCGCACCGGGGCCGCGTCGGGGTGCACGTTGCCGAACAGCGACCCCATTCGCCGCCACGTTGCCCAGCTGCAACGACACCGCGTCCACTGCCGCAGCACCTCGACCGCGTCGGTCGGCGGCGCCTCGCGCAACCCGGCGACCAGCGCGGCAGCACGGGCCAGACCGTCCTCAGCGCAGTGGCGCACCCAGTCGACCCAGGCCGTCCCGCCGTCAGGTCCGGTCCCCCGGGCACGGTACCCCCGCCGAGACCGAGCCAGGAGCGCTCGTGTCGGCGGATCGCCTGAATTCCTGGCCATGGACAGTCAGGGCCGTACGCCGATCCGGTCCACCCTGAACGGTCAGCGCTATGAGCACCGCTCGTCCCGGACCCGGGTCCAGGAGGAGCGGGGTCGTCTCACACGCCCCAAGCGCCTGCGGCCCCGGTCTTGATGGCCGTTCCCATGTCCTCGCCGATGGTGGTGAGCACGGCGTCGGCGCCCGTCCGCTTGATCAGGTTCTTGATCAGGTTCTTGTGCCCCTCGAGGACGTCGTTCTCGAACTTGACGCCGACCCGCTTGATCGCGAGGCCGAACCCCTTGGACGTGACCTTGCCAGCGACGGTCACCAGGCACCCCTTCACCAGGTCGGTGATGTTGGCCGCCGAGCCGTCATAGGTCCACTTGTAGACAGCCTTGTGGATCACCCCGGCCATGCAGCCGATGCCGATCTGCACCGCGTCGTTGGCCAAGAGGGCCTCCTGGTCGGTCACGATGAGGAGGCCGACGACCAACGTCGTGAAGATCAGCGCGGCGGACCCGCCGGCCAGCGAAGCACCCTTGTCACGCCAGTCGATGTCGACGCTCCAGGCCCGGCGGGGCGCGATGCCGGTGGCGACCGACGCCGACCTGGGGTTGGACAGCAGGAACGTGTCTGTCGTCCCGCTGAGGTCCGCCTTCTCGCACCGGGAGTTGGAGTTGGCGTCGATGAACTGAGCGAGGTGGGCAGCGTTCAGCGCCGTGCCGCTGGAGTCGCGATCCACTGCCATCTTCTCGATGTAGGTCTCGGGCCGGTCGTCGCCCAGGTCGGGGGCCTCGATGCTTTCGCGTGCCAAGGACTGACGGATGTACCTGTTGAGGTAGGTGAAGCCGTCTCGACCCCACGACATGTTCACCTGGTCCTGACACTCGTCATCGAAGGTCTGGGCCACTTCATGGCTCGCCGTCTGGTTGATGTGCACGGTCTTCCTCACCGCGCCGTCACTGCTGCTGAAGGTGAAGTCGTTCGATCCCGTGGTCTCGATGCTCTGGCGTGGGGGGGTGGTGGTCCCCCCTGCGTACGCCGGCGTCACGGCGGAGGTCGCGACCAGGGCGACCAGGACGGCCAGGGCCGACGTCAGGAGGCCCCTGGGGCTCCTCGTGCCGTGGGGGAGCTTGTGAGTCATGTCAAGGTGTCCTCTCTCCTGTGCGCCGGGTCCCGGAGGACCCTCAGACTGGTGGCCTCCTCGACCGATAGCAAGCCCTCGTGCCACTGAGCGGCACAGGAGATCTCGTCCGTGCCGAGCCCCGCCGAGCCCAGCGCCGTACGCCCTCGACGGACGATGCGCGCCTGGGAATGCTGGTCAGGCGGTCCGGCACGCGCTCACGCTCAGCCGGCCAACCAGGCGGCGTACGCGTCGAAGGTGTAGGGCCGGCCGAGGAAGTCGGCGACCAGGTCGGCGGCGTCCTTGGTGCCGCCCGGGGCGAGCACCTTGTCGCGGTAGCGGCGCGCCACGTCGGGGGCGAACAGGTCGGAGGAGTCGAAGGCGCTGAAGAGGTCCTTGGCGATGACCAGCGACCACATGTAGGTGTAGTAGGCCGAGCTGTAGCCACCGAGGTGGCCGAACGAGGCGAACATGTGGGTGCCCTGCTGGTAGGGCCACGGGGAGTACTGCTCCTGCAGCTCGACCATGCGCGCCGTGAGGTCGGCGGGGCGCTCGACGTGGAAGCGGTAGGACATCGAGGCGTAGAACATCTGCCCGCGCGCCTGGGTGCCCTTGCCGAAGTCGTCGGAGGCCCGCATCGCCTCGACCAGCGCGCCCGGGATGGGCTCGCCCGAGGCGTCGGTGGCGAACGACGCGAGGATCTCGGCGTCCCAGGCCCACTCCTCGAGCATCTGGCTGGGGGCCTCGACGAAGTCCCACTCGGTGGCGACGCCGGCGAAGCGCGCCCACCCGACGTGGCCGCCGAGCACGTGGTGCACGAGGTGACCGAACTCGTGGAAGAGCGTGACGACGTGGTCGTGCTCCATCAGCCCGCGGCTGAAGTTGCAGACCAGCACGCCCTCGGGCAGCTGCTGCCCGGCCACGCCGTCGGTCAGCGTGAACTGCGCGGCGTGCTTGTACTTGCCCTCGCGGGGGTGCAGGTCGAGGTAGATGCGGCCCAGGCCGTCGCCGGAGGCGGCGTCGACGACGTCGTACGCCGTGACGTCGACGTGCCAGACCGGGGCGTCGGGCACCTCGTCGTAGCGCAGACCGAAGAGGCGGGCGGTGACGTCGAGCAGCCCGGCGCGGACCTTGTCGAAGGCGAAGTAGGTGCGCACCTTCTGCGAGTCGACCTGCAGCTGCTCCTTGCGCACGACCTCCTCGTAGTAGGCCGCGTCGGCCGCGGGCACCTGGTCGGCGTCGGGGCGGTCGTGGCGGTAGCGCTCGAGCAGGGTGGCCAGGTCGCGGCGCATCGGGCCCTCGGCCGCGGCGGCGATCTTGTCGATGAACTCGGCGATGGCCGGGCCCTCGCCGATCATCTTCACCTGCGCGTCGTAGGACGCCCAGTCGTCGAAGCCGACCAGCGTGGCCAGCTCGTGGCGAAGGTCGAAGAGCTCCTTCAGCAGGGGCTCGGTGGTCGGGTAGCCGCGGTTGAGGAACGCGTCGAGCATGTCGCGACGCACCTCGGCGTCGTGGGCGAACTGGCGCACCGGCACCGCGTCGGGGTAGTCGGTGGTGACGGTGACCAGGCCGTCAGCGTCGGCGGAGTGGGCCTCCAGCCAGTCGGCGGGCAGCCCGGCGAGCCGCTCGGGCGCGACCCGGATGGTGCGGACGTCGTCGCGCACCGCCTTGCTGAACTCCTGGTCGAGCTCGGTCATCCGCTCCTGGATCGCGGTGATCCGGGCGCGGGTCTCGTCGTCGCGGTCGACGCCGGCGCGGGTGAAGTCGCGGCGCACCTTGGCCAGCAGCCGCCGCGCCTGGTCGTCGAGGCCGTCCTCGGACAGCCCGGCGAACAGCGCGTAGAGACCGGCGTCGAGCGACAGCTCGGTGCTGACCCGGCTGACGTCCTGCTCGGCCTTCTCGGCGGTGGTGCGCACGGCCTCGTCGGGGTGCACGTTGCCGAACAGCGACCCCATCGCCGCCACGTTGCCGAGCTGCAGCGACACCGCGTCCCACTGCCGCAGCACCTCGACGGCGTCGGTCGGCGGCGCCTCGCGCAGCCCGGCGACCAGCGCGGCGGCGCGGGCCAGGCCGTCCTCGGCGCGGTGGCGCACCCAGTCGTCCCAGGCCGCCCCGTCGTCGGGGCCGGCGGCCGGCAGGGTCAGGGGCTCGAGGGTCTCCGGGGTCACGGCGACCAGCCTAGGCTGGACCCATGGAGCGTGTCCCTCCCGCCGCCGGTCAGGTCGTCACCGTCTTCCGCAACCGTCTGCGCGACGACGCGCAGCCGGCGTACGGCGAGGAGCTGGCGGTCGTCGCCGGTCTGGCCCGCGAGATGCCCGGCTTCGTCGAGACCAAGACCTTCGTCGCCGAGGACGGCGAGCGCTGCACCGTGGTGACGTTCGCCGACGAGGAGTCGCACCGCGGCTGGCGCGAGCACCCCCGCCACCGCGAGGCCATGCGGCACGGCGTCGCCGACTACTACGAGGCCTACTCGATCGCGGTCGGCACGACGTCGTACGCGAGCCACTTCGTCAGCCGGTGACCTCGCTGCGCCGCCGCGTCAGGTAGGCCGTCTCGGCGGGGTTGTCGATCAGCGCCAGCGCCGCGTCGTACGCCGCCCGCGCCTGCGCCGAGCGGCCCAGGCGTCGCAGCAGGTCGGCTCGCGTGGCGTGCCACGGGTGGTAGCCCTCGAGCGGCAGCCGGTCGACCAGCGCGAGCCCGACCTCGGGCCCGTCGAGCTCGGCGACGGCGATCGCGCGGTTGAGCTGCACCACCGGGCTCGGGTCGATCACGGCGAGCCGGTCGTAGAGCGCCGCCACCTGGGCCCAGTCGGTGTCGGCCGCGGACCGCGCGTCGGTGTGGACGGCGTTGACGGCCGCCAGCAGCTGGTAACGACCGGGCCGGTTGACCCGCAGGCACTCCCGGACCAGGGCGTGCCCCTCGTCGACCAGCGGTCGTGACCACGCGCCGCGGTCCTGCTCGGGCAACGGCACGAGCACCCCGTCGGTCGACAGCCGGGCCGAGCGGCGCGCCTCTATGAGCAGCATCAGCGCCAGCAGGCCGGTCACCTCGGGCTCGTCGGGGAGCAGGCCGCGCAGCAGCCGTCCGAGCCGGATCGCCTCGGCGGTGAGGTCGTCGCGCACCGACGTACGGGCCGACGACGACAGGTAGCCCTCGTTGAAGACCAGGTAGACCACGGCGAGCACGCCCCCGAGCCGCTCGGGCAGGTCACCGAGCGAGGGCACCCGGAACGGGATCCGGGCGGTGGCGATCTTCTTCTTCGCGCGGGTGATCCGCTGCGCCATCGTCGCCTCGGGCACCAGGAAGGCCTGCGCGATCTCGGCGACGGTGAGCCCGCCGAGCAGCCGCAGGGTCAGGGCCACCCGCGCCTCGGGGGCCAGGGCGGGGTGGCAGCAGGTGAAGACCATCCGCAGCCGGTCGTCCTCGACCGGCCCGGTGGGCTCGTGGGGGGTGTCGTCGACCATGACCAGCGCAGCCTGGTGCTTGGCGTCGCGGTGGGACTCCCGGCGGATCCTGTCGATGGCCTTGCGCGCGGCGGTGGTGGTGAGCCACGCCCCCGGGTTGGGGGGTACGCCGTCGACCGGCCACTTCTCGAGGGCGACGAGCAGCGCCTCGCCGGCGGCGTCCTCGGCGACGTCGATGTCACCGAAGCGCCGCGTCAGCGAGGCGACCACGCGGCCGAACTCCTCGCGGTAGACCCGCTCGATCACCTCCACCGACGACGTCAGCCCTGGAACGGCCGGACCTCGACCCGACCACCGCAGGCCTTCGAGCCGCGGGTCGCCCAGTCGAGGGCGGCGTCGAGGTCGTCGGCCTCGATGATCCAGAAGCCGCCGAGGAACTCCTTGGACTCCGAGAAGGGTCCGTCGGTGATCACGGGGCGGTCGCCGGTGCCGTCGACGACCGTGCTGGACTCGACGCCCTCGAGCCCGCCGGCGAACACCCACGCGCCGGCGTCCTGCAGCTGCTGGTTGAAGACGCCGACGGCCTCGAACATCGGCTGCATCTGCTCGGGGGTCAGGGCGGACAGGCGGGCGGCCTCGGCCTCGTCGTGGTTGACGGCCAGGAAGTACTGCGGCATGACGTGCTCCTCGGGTGGGTGTCGGCGGCCCGGGTGGCTGCCTGACACCCATGCCACGAACAGGTCAGTGAGGATCCGACAGGTCCCGAGAACCTTTCTCGACCAGTTTCCACCGCGAGCAGCACGACGCCACCACGGGTCGGAGGGTCACCGCACCAGCGCCAGCAGCGTCGGCTCGCTGCGATCGGGCCAGCGCCCGGTCAGGGTGCGCGCCCCGGTGGTGTCGAGGGCGCCCCCGCCGGTGACCACCCGGCAGAGCGTCAGCTCGAGACCACCCGCCTCGATGACCGTGCACTCGCCCTCCTCGCGACGCTGCACCGCCGTGATCGCCGGCACCTCGGTGCCCGGCACGCCGCTGCCGTAGGCGAACGTGGTGATCTCGCGGGTCACCACCTCGCCGTCGGCCTGCTCGACCTCCAGCGGCGCCTCGCGACCGCCGGTGAGCACGGTGGTGGCCAGCGCGGCGGCGTACGCCGGGTCGGCACAGCCGTCGTAGACCCACCGGGGACCCAGCACGGTGTGGTCCATCTCGCACACGAGCGCGTCGTCGGCCCCGGCCAACGGCGCCCCGCGGTAGGTGAGCGGCACCTGCAGCACCGGCCCCTCGCCCGCACGCACGAGGAACGTCTCGATGCCGACCTCGCCGGTCGGGTCGTCGAAGCGGTAGGCGCCCAGGAGCGTCAGGTCACCGCTTCCGGCGAACCAGGGGCGGTGCGGCGCCCAGGCCGCGAGGGCCTCGAGCTTGGTCGGCGTGATCGAGGCCTGGTGCAGGAGTGCCATGCGGCCAAGCCTGCCACCCCCGGGCGTCGCGCCACCCCACCCCTGTCGTCGGGGTCACCAGCCCCAGGTGCCGGGCTCACCCTTGAACGGACCGACGACGCGCGAGGTGATCCACCCGCCGTAGAAGCCCCCGGCCTGGGGCACGACGACCTCGCCGTCGACCAGGCAGTGGTCGACCTGGCCCGGCATCACCGAGACCGCACCGGCGAGGTCGGCGAAGCGCGGGGTGGGGCTCAGGTAGGTCCAGGCCGCGCGCGGGGCGACCAGCCCCCCGCCGAGCACGTCGTAGTAGGACGCGGCGCCCTTCCACTCGCAGTGCGACGACCCGGCCGCCTCGCGCAGTGAGCCTGCGACGAAGGCGTCACGGGGCAGGTAGTAGGTCGGCGGGTGGCTGGTCTCGAGGACCCTCCAGGAGTGGGTCGTGCGGGCGACGACTTGGCCGCCCAGCACCACCTCGACGGTCTCGGACGACACCACGAGGTCGGGCGGGCGCGGGTAGTCCCAGCAGGACTCCTGGCCGGGGCCGGGCTTGACGCGTTGGTCGGGTCGGGGATGAGGAAGGGCCACGTCGACAGCCTCGCACCCCGGCGGTAGCGGGCCCGGTCACCAGGCGGGGGCCGACCGCAGCCCCCGCAGCTCCCGCGGCACCAGGACGTCGCCGGGGGCGCCGACCAGGCGGTCGCGACCCGGGCCGCCGACCAGGCGGTCGCGCCCCGGGCCGCCCACGAGCGTGTCGGCACCCGTGCCGCCGTACAGGGCGTCGTCGCCCGCGCCACCCTCGAGCCGGTCGTCGCCCGCCTCGCCGCACAGCAGGTCGCCCTCGCCCGCCCCGACGACCCTGTCGGCACCGCCCCGGGCCAGGACGACCTCGGCCAGGGTCGTCCCGCGGACACGGTCGGCGCGCGCGGTGCCCACGACGACCCGGACCACGCGCCGGCGCGTGCCGGACAGGTTGGTCGCCAGCACGGTCAGGCGGGCGACCCCGCTGAGGCCGGCCACCGGCTCGACCGTCAGGCTCGCGCGCTCGTCGTCGGCGCCGCTGCGCGTGACCCGCACCCGGGACAGGGGCAGCAGCCTGGGGTTGCCGGTGACCAGGCGCAGCGTGGTCGGCACGACCGGGGTCAGGCTCAGCCCGATCGTGCCGGCCGCACCGACGCACCCGCGGTCGAACAGGAGGCCGATCGACGGCGGCGCGGTCGGCACCCAGGCGGCGGTGGCGGACGCGGTGGGACCGGAGGGGTTGCCGGCCGTGTCGCTCACGGCGCCGTCGACGACCGCGACCGTCACGTCGCCGGCACGGGCCATGCCCGTCACGACGACCTCGAACGTCGCGGGCCCCGTACGACGCGTGGCCACGTCGGTCGCGCCGGTGTCGGCGGAGGTCTGCGACAGCGTCACCTCCGCGGCGTCCAGGTCGTCGACGGGCTCGTCGGCGGTCACGGTGAAGCGGACCTCGCGCCCCCGCACCGGGTCGGCCTGGCCCGGGGCCACGGCGACGGTGAGGACCGGCGCGGTGGTGTCGTAGCGACGGGTCAGCGTGACGGCGGCGGTGCTGGGGTTGCCGACGGCGTCGGTCGCGGCACCCTCGGGCACGTCGACGGTGACGTCGCCCTCGCCGGTCGGGCTCACGAGCACGGAGTACGACGCCCCCGTGCCCTGCAGGTCGGACGCGGTGCCGTTGCCGACGACGACGTCGTCGAGCGCCACGCCGCTGACCGGCTCGGAGAAGTCGAGGGTTGCCCGGAAGGGCGCGTCGAACGGCCCGGCCGCCGCCCCCAGCGTCAGCGCGGGCCGGTTGCCGTCGAAGGTGCGGGTCAGGGGCACAGCGGCGGTGGAGGTGTTGCCGGCGGCGTCGAGGGCGGCGCCCTCGGGCACCTCGACGGTGACGTCGCCGTCGGAGGCCGGGGTGACGGTGACGGTGTAGGTCATCGCGCTCCCGGCCAGCGCCGACGCGGTCCCGTTGGTCACTGCGACGTCGGCCAGCGCGAGGTCGGTGACCGGCTCGGAGAAGGTCGCGGTGACCTCAAAGGGCCCGTCGACCGGTCCTGCGGGTGCGCTGAGCGCGACCGTGGGCCGGGTCGTGTCGACCGCGACCTCCGCGCTCTGCACCGGCAGGTTGCCGGTCGACAGCGGCTTGCCGGCGCCGTCGGTGGCGGTGGCCGTGGCGGGCACCACCAGGCGCAGGGTGCCGTCACCGGTGGAGGTCACCGTCACGTCCGCCTGGGCGCCGACGAGCTCGACGGAGGTCACTTGGGCGGAGACGGAGCCGGTGGTGGCGACGTCGAGGTCGTCGGCGGCCAGGCCGGTGACCGCCTCGCTGAGCGTGACGGTGAAGACCGCCGACGACCCCACGGGACCGGCCGGAGCAGCGACCGCGGCGACGTAGGGCTTGTCGTCGGTGGTGAACGTCGCGGTGGCCTGGTCGTTGCCGGGCGCCAGGTCGGTGTTGCCGGTGGCGGCGACGGTGGCGGTCGCGCTGCTCGTGGTGCCGCTGGCCACGCCGGCCGCGAGCCGCACGGGGACGACGATGCTGCCGGTCGCGCCGGGCTCGAGGTGGCTGACGGTGAAGGTCAGCGTGTCGGTGCCGGCGACCGTGACGGTGGTGCCGGTGGGCGTCGTCGGGTAGGTCGGGGCGCCGTCGCCGACGACGCTCGCCGGCAGCGGCAGGGTGATCGTGACGTCGTCGACGGCGGTCCGGGCCGCCCCGGCGACGCTGGTGTAGTCGACGGTGTAGGTCGCCGCGGTGCCCGGCTCGACGCCCGCGACCGGCGCCGAGGGGGCCGACGGGTCGAAGGCGAGGCCGACGCCGAGGTCGGCGGAGACGACGTTGGGTCCGCTGAGCAGGCGCGACCAGGCCGCGTCACCGGCCCAGGCCACTGACGAGGTGCCCCGGGTGGCGGTGCTCCAGGCGACGGCGGGCCGGGTCGGTTGCGTGTTGGGCGCCGCGGCGCGGGAGGCGCTGAGCCGGGCCGCGTCGAGGACCGCGCCCGTGGGCGTGACCCGGGCGCCCCACACCTGGTGGTCGGCACCGTTGCGCACGACCCACGCGACGACGGTGTCGCCGTCGCCGTTGACGGCCACCGAGGGCGCGAGGTCGTCGCCGGGCTGGTCGCCGACGGTCTGCACCGCGCCGTCGGGTGCGATCGAGCCGAGGTCGGTGCCCGTGAGGGTCAGGGTCTCGGCGCGCACCCTGAACGCGTCGGGCGCGGCGGCCGTGTTGGCCGACCAGGCCACCCGCCAGGCCCCGGTGTCCCCGACGGCCGCGACGTCGGCGTCGGTCTCCTCGTAGGCGGGGCTGCTCGACGTCTCGCCCGCCAGCACCACCGGACCGGCGCCCCCGGCGTCGTCGACGGCCACGGCGTACGTGCGCAGCGGGGTGCCCCCCGGGACGGTGCTGTCGCCGGTCCACACGACCAGCGCCCGACCGTCGTCGCGCAGCGCCACCGCGGGCGCGCCGTCGTCGCTGGAGGTGCTCGCGCCGAGCGCGGCCACGGGGCCGACCGGGAGGCCTGCCGAGAGCCGGGAGGTCCGGATCTCGGCGCCGCCGCCGTCGGTGGTGTGCTCCCACACGACGCGACCGGCGGCGCCGCGCACGTCGACGTCGGGGTGGCGCGCGTCGGTCCCGGCCGGGGCCGTGTCGAGCTGGACGGGGGTCGACAGCGGCCCGCCCGGCACGTAGGTGCGCACGAAGACGCCGAAGGTCGTGTGGTCGAAGCTCGCGGCCGGCGCGTCAGCCTCGGTGTCGCCGGCCCAGGCGATGACGAAGGCACCGGCCGCGGGGTCCCAGGCCAGCGACGGGTCGACCGCGTCGAGGGTGCCGTCGGTGGGGTCGCCCTGGCTGGCGACGACGAACGGCGCCCCGTCGGGCTGCCCGGTGGTGGCGTCGACCCAGCGGCCGAGGACCTCCTGCTTGAGCCCCAGCGTGCCGGCCGGCGAGGCCTGGCGGGTGCCGGTCCACAGCGTGAGGAAGCGTCCGCTCGGCGGGTGGTACGCCGTCGCGGCGCCGTCGACGCCGCCCGCCAGGGCCTGCTGGTCGAGCTCGATCTCGGCGGCGCCGACCGGGCCGGTGACGGGCAGGGCCCGGGCGGGCGTCAGCGCTGTGGGCGGGACCACGGCTGCGGCAGGGCTCTGCGGCACGACGGCCAGGGCAGCGACCACCAGGGTCGTGGCCAGGGTGGCCGCCAGCAGGGAGCGCCGGGGACGGGTCGGGAGGGTCACGGGGGTCGCCTCTCAGTTCCGCGACGGGAAGATGCCGACGAGGGAGATCACCCAGGTGAGGGTGAGCGAGGGCCCACGGTTCTCGTGGGGCTGGGACCCGCCCGCGGCGGCGAGGGCCTGCGGCGCCATCACGGTGTCGGCCCCGGCGGCGTACCGCGGCTCGGCGGCGGCGGCCATCAGGCTGCCGGCCGGCGAGGTCGTCGTGGCCTGACGGCCGCTGGCGGTGAGCGTGTGCTGGTGCGGCGGCAGCTGCGAGGTGAGGAGAGCGACGCTCTCGGCACCCCCGGTCTCGCCGATCGTGTAGACGCCGAGCCCGGGTCCTTGACCCTGGTGGACCGGCACCCGGCTGCGCAGGTCGGGCAGGGCGAACGTGGTCTGGCCGTTGCCGCCGTACTGGGTGCCCAGGAGCGAGAAGAGCGCCTGGTTCTGGTTGATCGGCAGGAGCTGGCCGTTGCACTCGGCGAAGCCGCGCGGGGCGAAACCGAAGGACACCAGCATCAGGCTGCCGATGAAGGGTTGCGTCGTCATGGTCTGGCCACCTCAGGGAAAGCTCGGGTAGACGCCCTGGAGGGCGATGCAGTAGTTGAGGACCGTGTAGGGCTGGCGGTTCTCGTGCGGCTTGCCGCCGCCGGTCGGCGCGAGCGTGGCGAAGGAGAAGGTGCCCCCGTCGGGCCGGAAGGCGCGCGACGGCGCGGGCGCGAGCACGGCCCCGGCCGGGGTCGGCGAGTCCGCGAGGCCGTAGGCGGTCTGCTGGTGGGTGTGCGCCGGGATCTGCGCCGTCAGCAGGGTGACCGCCTCCGCACCGTCGGTCTCCCCCACGACGTACGGCGTGAGGCCCGGGCCCTGGCCGGCGTTGAGCGGGACCCGCCCGCGCAGGTCGGGCAGCGCGAAGGTGCTGGTGCCGTTGCCGCCGTACTGGGTGCCGAGGAGCGAGAAGAGCGCGGTGTTCTGGGAGATCGGCAGGAGCTGACCGTCGCAGGTCGCCCAGCCGCGGGGCGCGAAGTTGAAGCCGGCGATGCCGACGGTGCCGATGAAGGGGTCCTGTCCGTCCACGTCGTGCTCCTGTCAGGCCTGCGGGGGGAAGACGCCGAAGGCGGAGATGATGAAGGTGACCGCCAGCGACGGCGGCCGGTTGGCGTGGGGCAGGTTGCCGCCGGCGGACGAGACGGCGCCGGCGGCCATCGCGACGGGTGTGCCCGTGGCCGCGTAGCCGGCGTCCTGGGTCAGCACCGCGGGGACCGCGCCGACCGGGGAGGTCGACGAGGCGAGGCCGGTGGTGGCCGGCAGCGGGTGGGTGTGTGACGGCATCTGCTGCGCGGTGAGCGTGACCTGCTCGAGGCCGAAGGTCTGCCCGAGCACGTACGTCGACAGCCCCGGCCCGGTGCCGCGGTGCACCGGCGCCCGCCCGCGCAGGTCGGGCACCGCGAAGGTCGTCTGGCCGTCGCCGCCGTAGGTCGTGCCGATGAGGTTGAAGAGGGTGTCGTAGTCGGCGATCGCGTAGAGCGAGCCGTCGCAGGCCAACCAGCCCGTGGGGACGCGGCTGAAGGCGACCATGAGGATCTCGCCGACGTAGGGGTCGCTCATCGCGGTGCCTCCACCCGGTTGAAGACGGCGGTCAGGGTGCTGGGGCCGCCGGGGCCGCTGGGGACCAGGAAGACCGGGGTCGCGGCGAAGCCCGGGCGCGCCAGCTCGTAGGTGCCCTGCTCGAGGGCCCCGGCGTCACGGGCACCCCGGAAGCGCACCGCGAAGCTCTCGGGGTCGCCGACGAGGTCGGCGCGGTCGTCGAGGTCGGCCACCTCGACGAGCTCGAGCTCGCGCGTCGTAGCGGCGAGCACGGCGCGGAAGGTGCCCCCGACGTGGGGGGCGAAGGCCGCCCGGTCGAGCGGCGCGGGGGCGGCGGCCGACCCGCCGAGCAGGCCGGGGACCAGCCTCAGCGAGACGGGGACGGCGAGCGCGACGCCGGTCAGGCCCGCGGCCGCGACGACGGTGCGGCGGGTCGCGCGGGGCGAGCCGGGCGCGCCGGGCGTGGCGTCCGGCGGGGTCACGGGCGGGGTCACGGGGCCTCCCGGGTGAAGGTGGACAGGTACGTCGACGTGTCGGCGTCGGCAGCGCTCGGCACCAGGAACAGCCAGGCCTCCTCGCCGTCGGCGAAGCGCACGCGGTAGGTCGCCTGGGGCAGTCGCGGCTCGGCGGGCCCGGTGAGCTCGACCGACCACGACTCCCAGCCACCGCTGGTGCGGTGGGCGGTGGGCGCGGCGAGGTCGAGGCCCAGCACGGGCCGGCCGCCGTCGTCGAGGAGCACGACCGGGCGGCCTGCCTGCTGCGCCAGGTAGGGGTGGGTGAGGTCGACGTCGGTGGCGCTCAAACGACTACTTCCTCGTGGGGGCTCTCGGCCGTGGCGGGTGACCAGGGACACGCTGGCACCCCGGGGGGCACGAGGTCGAGGGCTCGCGCCGAGATTTCACCCAGCAGCGACGCCGGGTGTGCCCAGCGGGGTGGTCGGCGGGGTCGGCGACCTCGCTAGCGTGGCCCGGTGAACCTGTTCGAGTTCGAGGGCAAGCGGCCCGACGTCCACCCCGAGGCGTTCGTCGCCGCGACGGCCACCCTGATCGGCGACGTGACGGTCGAGGCCGGCGCGTCGGTCTGGTACGGCGCGGTCCTGCGCGGCGACATCTGCACGATCGTGGTGCGTGCGGGCTCCAACATCCAGGACAACTCGGTCCTGCACGCCGCGCCCGGCGAGACCCTCGAGGTCGGGCCCGACGCGACGGTGGGCCACGGCTGCGTCGTCCACGGCCGCTCGGTCGAGGAGAAGGCGCTGGTCGGCAACGGCAGCACGCTCCTGGACGGCTCGGTGGTCGGCCCGGGCACGCTCGTCGCGGCCGGCTCGGTCGTCACCCCCGGCACGGTGCTGCCCGGCGGCATGGTCGCGGCCGGCATCCCCTGCAAGCCGACCAAGCCGATCGGCGGCACGTCGTCGGAGCTCTGGGTCGAGACCAACCCGCCCTACTACCGCGAGCTCGCGGCCCGCCACGCCGCCGGCGTCACGCGCGTCGACGCCGACCCCGTGGCGTGAGCCGCCTACGGGGGGTCTTCGCCGACACCCGGCCCCTGGCCAACGAGCACTTCCGGCGCCTGTGGCTGGCCAACATCGTCACGGTCGTCGGCGCCCAGCTGACGGTCGTGGCGGTGCCGGCCCAGATCTACAGCGACACCGGCTCCTCGGCGTACGTCGGCCTCACCGGGGTGTTCGGACTCGTGCCGCTGGTCGTGTTCGGGCTGTGGGGCGGCGCGCTGGCCGACGTGTTCGACCGGCGCACCATCTTGATCTGCACCACGCTCGGCCTCATCGTCACCAGCGGCCTGTTCTGGGTGCAGGCCGCCGCCGGCAACACCAACGTGTGGCTGCTGCTGGGCCTGTTCTCGGTGCAGCAGGCGTTCTTCGGCGTCAACCAGCCGACCCGCTCGGCGGTGCTGCCGCGGCTGATCGAGCCCGCGCTGCTGCCCGCGGCCAACTCGCTCAACATGACGGTCTTCATGGCCGGCGGTATCGCCGGCCCGCTCGTCGCCGGGGCCCTGATCCCGGTGTTCGGCATCGAGTGGCTCTACCTCATCGACACCGTCACGCTGCTGGCGACGCTGTCGGCCGTCGTCCGGCTGCCGCCGCTGCCCATCGAGGGAGTGGTGGCCAAGGCGCCCGGGCTGCGCTCGGTCGTCGAGGGCTTCACCTACCTGCGCACCCAGCCGGTGCTGATGATGTCGTTCGTCGTCGACCTGATCGCGATGGTCTTCGGGATGCCGCGCGCGCTGTTCCCCGAGATCGCCGACAAGAGCTTCGGTGGCGACCCCGAGGGCGGCATCGCCTTCGCGCTGCTCTTCGCCGCCATCCCCGCCGGCGCCGTCATCGGCGGCGTCTTCTCAGGCTGGGTCTCGCGCGTCTCGGCCCAGGGCCGCGCCGTCGTGGCCTGCATCCTGCTGTGGGGCGCGGCGATGATCGGCTTCGGCGCGGCCGTCGGCCTCGCCGGGGCCTACGACGGCCTGCGCGACACCATGCTCGTCGTCGCGATCGCGATGCTCGTCGTCGGTGGTGCGGCCGACATGGCCTCGGCCGCCTTCCGCACCTCGATGCTCCAGGACGCCGCCTCCGACGAGGTCCGCGGACGCCTGCAGGGCATCTTCATCGTCGTGGTCGCCGGGGGTCCGCGCGTCGCCGACGTCGCCCACGGTGCCGCGGCCGCCTCGGTCGGCACGGCCGCCGCGGCCGCCGGCGGCGGCGTGCTCGTCGTGGTCGGCGTGGTGGTCGCCGCGCTCGCCGTACCGTCGTTCGTGCGCTACCGCGTCACCAGGACCGTGGTCCACGAGGACTGACGCCCGCTCCTAGACTCGACCGGTGATCCATCCCGACGACCTCGACACCACCCTGCGGGTCCTGGGCATGGTGCACACCCTGCCCGACGACGACCCGGCCCACGTGGCGGTCAAGCGCGGCGCCGCCAAGATGTACAAGGCGATCAAGCGCGACCGCAAGCTCGCCAAGCGCGCCGAGGAGCTCGCCCACGACCGGGCCGTCACCGAGGCGACCGCGACCGGCAGCCCGCTGCGCATCGACGACGAGACCGAGGGGCTGCTGCTCACCTCGAGCGCCGCGACCAGCGGCCAGCAGTTCGCCGGCGAGCTGCTCAACCCCCGCGGGTGCTACATCTGCAAGCAGGACTACACGCTGGTCGACGCCTTCTACCACTGGCTGTGCCCGTCGTGCGCCGCACTGTCGCACACCAAGCGCGACCAGGGCACCGACCTCACCGGACGCCGCGCACTGCTGACCGGCGGGCGCGCCAAGATCGGCATGTACATCGCGCTGCGGCTGCTGCGCGACGGCGCGCACCTGACGATCACCACGCGCTTCCCGCACGACGCGGTGCGTCGCTACGCCGGCCTGGCCGACAGCGGCGACTGGATCCACCGGCTCAAGGTCGTCGGCATCGACCTGCGCGACCCCACCCAGGTCGTCGCGCTCGCCGACGACGTGGCCGCCGCCGGGCCGCTCGACGTGCTGGTCAACAACGCCTGCCAGACCGTACGCCGCCAACCCGGCTCCTACGCGCCGCTGGTCGAGGCCGAGCGCGAGCCGCTGCCGCACGGTGTGGACCTGCCCGAGATGGTGATGTTCGACCGCATCTCCGAGCTGCACCCGGCGTCGATCTCGGGGGCGCTGGCCGCGGCCCCGGTCGCCCACCACGAGGGCGAGCCGCTCGAGCAGGCCCGCGCCGCCCACACCGCCGCGACCCTGACCGCTCTGGCCCTCAAGGCCGGGCACGCCTCGCTCGAGGCCCACCTCGACGGCACCGCCGTCGACGCGGGCGGGCTGCTGCCCGACGTCGTCACCAGCAACTCGTGGACCCAGACCGTCGACGAGGTCGACCCGCTGGAGCTGCTCGAGGTGCAGCTGTGCAACTCGGTCGCACCGTTCCTGCTGGTCTCGCGGCTGCGCCCGGCGCTGGCCGCGGCCGCGCTCGCGGCGCCGTCGGGCCGCGCGCACGTCGTCAACGTCTCGGCCATGGAGGGCCAGTTCTCCCGGCGCTACAAGGGTCCTGGGCACCCCCACACCAACATGGCCAAGGCCGCGCTCAACATGATGACCCGCACCTCCGCCGGCGAGATGTTCGAGACCGACCGCATCCTGATGAACGCCGTCGACACCGGCTGGATCACCGACGAGCGCCCCCACCACGACAAGCTGCGGATCGCCGCCGAGGGCTGGCACGCCCCGCTCGACCTGGTCGACGGCGCCGCGCGCGTCTACGACCCGGTCGTCCGCGGCGAGGCCGGCGAGGACCTGCACGGCCACTTCCTCAAGGACTTCGAGCCCAGTCCCTGGTAGGCCCTTGCAACTTCTCGGCGGGCGGTCGCATCGCACGGACCGAGCGCGCCACCGCGGCGCGCCGTCTGCTCCCGGAGGTCCACCCCATGCACGTCCGCTGCTCCCTGACCCTCGTCCCGGCCCTGCTCCTCGCCGTCGGCCTGACCGGCTGCGGCACCGTCGACCAAGGCGACCTCCGCGCTGCCGGCACCCCCGCCGGCACCGCGGCCGACACGTCGACTGACACGTCGGACCACCCCGCGGCTGCCGCGGCGACCGCCGACCACAGCCCGGCCGACGTGGTGTCGTGGCCCCAGGACGTCACCGACCCGCAGGACGGCGGCTCCTACGTCGTGGTCTACCTCGGCCCTGATCCGGACGCCGGTGAGGCGGTCGAGCGCTACGGCTACCACGCGTCGGTCACCACCGCGTCGTGCCTGCAGGGCATCGAGGGGGCCTGGCACCTGTCCTCGATCCTGCCCGTGACGCACCTGGTCTTCGCCGACCGTGCCGCGGCCGACCAGTTCGTGTCCTCCTACGAGAGCGCCGAGCCCGACGCCTTCGCGGCCGCCGTCCCCGTGACCGGCTACTGCCACGACGAGGGCGACCCGCAGGACCAGGAGGTGACCCTGCCGGCCAGCGTCGAGGAGCCCGTCCAGGGCGGGTCCTACGGGCTGGTCGTGCTGGCTGCGGGTCGCCCAGCCGCGCTGCGCGCCTCACAGCGGGAGATCAGAGAGGTCACCCACTTCGGTGACGCCGCCTACGTCGGCGAGGTCGGCTGTTACCAGGGCGCGGCCGAGGCCCTCGGCCTCGCCGACGGCACGCTGGTCAGCGCCATGATGTTCGACGACCTCGCGACCGCGCAGGAGTTCGTCGACACCTACGGCTACTACGTCGACACGCCGGTGGTCGGGGTCGCCGCGGTGACGGCGTACTGCCTGGACTGAGCGGCGGTCCCCGTTCGGGCGCTCCTCGAGCCGAACCACCCGCAGGTGCCGAGGTGGGACGAGCGCTGGCGAGGAGCCTCGAGACCCGGTGAGTGATGCCGCCAGCCCGCGTGGTCACCCTGGCAGCGCCGGCTGCGGGGTTTCGAGGCTCGCCGCCAGGGCTCCTCGCACCTCAACCAGCGTGGTGCCCGACTCTGAGCTACCAGGTCAGAGGCCGAGCAGCCCGCGCACGTACGCCGCCTGCCCGACGTGCTGGGTGTCGTCGTTGACCACGCTCACCAGGCGCACGCCGAGGGTGACCGGCGGGTCCCAGCGCTCGTCGACGACCCGGTCGAGGTCATCGGGCCCGAGGGTCGCGAGGTAGGCCAGGGTGCGCTCGTGCACGGCGGTGGCGTACTCGGCGAGCAGGGCAGCCGGGGCGCGGAAGGCCGCGACGTCCTCGCTGGTGTGGCCGTAGCCGTGCTCGACGGGGCCGTAGGGCAGGTCGAAGCGGTCGACGAAGTCGCCGTAGACCTGGTCGTGCCCGCCGACACCGGCGACGTGGTCGTCCTGCACCCGCAGCAGGTGCCAGACCAGCCACCCGATCGGGTTGGCGTCAGGCCCGGGACGGTGGCGCAGCTGGTCGTCGGTGAGGCCGTCGAGCACGGCCTGCGTGCCCTCGTGGACACGCTCGAAGGCGTCGGTCAGCAGGTCGGTCGGGGTCATTGCTCGACCGTACGCCGTGGTCACGACCCGTAGAGTCGACAGGGTGAAGGCGCTCGCCACGGTGGTCCTGCTGCTCGGCCTGACCGCGTGCTCGGGATCGGGCGACGACCAGGCGAGCGGCGCCCCGGCGGGGCCCGCGAGCACGACCCCCTCGTCACCGTCGGCGCCCCTCGCCCCACCGCCGCAGGGCCCCGGTGGCCCCGACCTGGCGGACACCGAGGTCTGCGACCTGGTCCGCCAGGGCATCGACCAGTTCAACCTGGGCGACCTCGACGCGACGATCGCGCGCTTCGAGGACGCGGTCCCGCTGGCCGAGCAGCTCGCCGAGGACCAGCCCTCCGCCAAGACCGAGACCCTGCTCGACGCCGTGCGCTACTACGCCGGGCTGCCCGCCGAGGACTACCAGGAGGCCAACGTCTCGTCGCCGGAGTTCGCCGAGTTCAAGGACTTCACGCTCACCGAGTGCGCCTACACCGGGTTGCCGGCGGGCCAGACGACCGACCCGGCCATCCCGGCCTGACCCGGCCGGACCCGAGGGCTCAGGCCTCGCCGCGCAGCCGCTCCAGCCGCTGGGCGAGCAGCGGGCGGCGGTGGGCGTTGGAGTGCAGGGCGACGTACTGCTCGCCGAAGACCTGGAGCAGGGCGTCGTCGATGCGACGTACGGCGCCGGGAGGGTGCCGGTAGTCCATCCGTGCGGCGATCGTGGCCTCGTCGGCGGAGCGCAGCACGTCGCCGAGCTCGTCGAGCGAGGTCACCCCGAGCTCGAGGAGCAGGCCCGCGATCCAGCCGTAGTGCTCGGCGCGCGACCACTCGGCGTCGGCGTACTGCCCGGCCAGGAAGGCCGCGAGCTCGCGGGGGTCCAGGCGCGGGTCGTCGTCGGAGGGCGCCGCCTCGGTGGTGACCGCGGGCGCGACGCCGCGCAGCCGGTCGCGGATCTCGGCGAACTCGCGGTCGGCCAGCTCGAGCAGGCCCGCGGCGAGGGTGAAGCGGCGGTCGAACTCGCGGGCGTGCTCGTCGGGGACCGTGCCCTTGTAGCGGATGTCGTGCTCGAACTCGGCCCACGCGTGCTGCAGCACGGTGCGGATCTGCACCTGCACGAGCTGGCGGTCGAGGTCGAGCAGCAGGTGGCGGCTGGCGTAGCCGAAGCGGCCCTCGCTGGCGGTCTCCTGGCCCAGGTCGCGGTCGTCGGTGACGGTGACCTGCTCGGCGAGCACGTCGGCCACGGCGTCGACGTCGCCGGCGACGTAGGTGATGACGCGGACGCCGACCTGGTCGGTGAGCTGGGTCAGCGGGTCGTCGTACAACGGGGTGCCGGCGACGGTGCGCGCGGCCTTCTCGGCGAAGGACGCGACGGTCTTGGTGCGCCCGGTCACCGACAGGTAGTTGATGCCGGCCTCGTCGAGGATGCCGCGCACGAGGTCGACGGCGTCGTGGCCGAGCCGGGTGAGCTCGGCGTGCCGGGCGCCGTAGGTGCGTACCGCCTCGGCGACCACGTCGGCGTGGGTGCGGGCCAGGGGACGGGCGTCGAGGCTGGGGGTGACGATGTAGCCGGTTTCGAGGTCGCCGTAGCGCGTGACCTCGTCGGGGCGGGTGTCGGCGAAGAGCGCGAGGTAGGCGCAGAGCACGCCGTCGACCTGGTCCTCGACCCGGCGCAGCTGGGCCTTCTGGGTGGCCGTCTCGACCGACGTACGCAGGGCCTGCCAGGTCTCGTCGGTGGTGACGACGCCCTCGACGTGGGTCATCAGCGCCAGCAGCTCGCTGCGCAGCAGCTCGAGGTCGCGTCCCGGCTTGGCCTTGTACTTCAGCACCTTGTCGAGCCCGAAGAGCACGATCGTCGCGGGGTGCGGGTAGACCTCGATCGCCCGCCGCGCCCGGCCCGAGCGGGGGTCGATGTCGAGCCCGAGCCGCTTGGCCACGCGCGCCGCCCGGGTGCCGTGGGCGAACTCGGGCTTGCCGGTGTTGGAGGGGTGGGTGCCCGCGTCGTAGCGGCGGAAGTCGGCCGACAGCGCCCGCTCGGCCGGCCGCATGCCGGTCTCGTTCCTGACCACCAGCGGCGCGTCGAGCGCGACCAGGCACGGCCCGTCGTACGCCGCCAGCGCGGCCTCGATCTCGTCGTCCCCCAGCACGGCGCGCACCAGGAGCAGACGGGCGTCGGCGTCGATGACGGCCACGCCCGTCGGCTTCTTGTCGCCCCAGGCGAGGTCGATCCCGACGTAGTGCACGCCCCGACCCTAGGGGGCGGCGGCGCGCTGGGACGTGAAGGCCGACCGGCGAGGATCGCCCCCCTCCCTCTTCAGGCGATCCTCGCCGGTCGCACCGCACAGTCCGGGCCACAGGTCGCGGGGCTCCCGCTCCACCCGCGCAGGCCAAGGACCTGCCCGACGATCACCGCGAGGCGACACGCGGCGAGGACCTGCTGCCAGCCGGCACGGAGCGTGACCGATCCGTGGAGGGCAGCCACGAGGTCGCGGTCGAGATCGGACCAACGGTCGAGCGCCGCAGCATGGCCCAGGACCCCGTCGAGCTCCACGAGCGTCGCCTGGGCGCGGTAGCGGACGTCGCGTCGGACGACACGGATCACCTCACCGTCGACCACCCGGGTGGCCTCGGTGACCTGCCGCTCGCCCACGGGCAGGCGGTGGGCGCGCTCGACGTCCCTCAGGTAGCGCCGCTCCAAAGGCGACTCGGCCCCCGCTCCGACGTCGAGCAGGACAGCACCCAGCAGAGCGCGCCGGGGCAGCCGGGGGAAGCGGTCGAGCTCTCCCCCGAGTCGGGTGGACGTCGTGCGACCGCTCCGGACGGTGTCGGCGAGCACGGCCACGGCGGCGTCCTCGGTCGCGGCTCGCGAAGCGAGCAGCAGGGCTGCCGGCTCGAGCCGCAGCCGGGGCGGCGAGGCTCCGAGCTGCGCGTGCTCGGCGAAGCGTCGCAGCTGCATGGTGCGTACGCCGGGCGGGTCGTCGACCCGCCGGGAGCGGTCGACCGCCAGCTCGACCACGTCGCGTCGGTCCGGTCGCCCCCCGACCTCCACCCGGTGCGCCCGGAGCGCTGCGACACCGGCCAAGGCAGCCGGCGCGTGCAGCAGGACGGCCGCCCACTCACGCTGCGCGCGGGTCGTCGGTCCGGTGTGGTCGACGTAGACGCCCTCGTGGACCCGGGCCCACTCACGCCGACGGATCGACCGACCGATCAGGTCGTCGTCCCCACCTGCGGCGAGCACCTGCTGACGCGAGACCACCCCGCTCTGACGTCGCAGGTGTCGCTGCATCGCCCCGTGGTCCATCGCCCCAGGGTGGGCAGGATCCAGGACCCGCGCCACCGTCGTCGCGGAGCCTGTGGATGACCGCGGCGCGGGGGTCAGCCCGCGTAGGCCACCGCCAGGGCCGCACCGAGGCGGGCGTTGCTCTTCACCAGCGCGATGTTGGTGGCCAGGCTCGCACCGCCGGTGAGCTCGACGATGCGCTTGAGCAGGTAGGGCGTGACGTCCTTGCCGCCGATGCCGAGGGCGTCGAGGTCGCCCAGGGCCTGCTCGATGACGGCGCCGATCTCGGCCGCGGGGATCTCGTCGGCCTCGGGGACCGGGTTGGCGACCACGATGCCGCTGGTCAGGCCGAGCGTGCGCGCGGCGGTCATGGTCGCGGCGAGCTCGGCGACCGAGTGGCTGCGCGACGGGGCGGCGTACCCGCTGGAGCGGGAGTAGAACGCGGGGAACTCGTCGCTGCCGTGCACCAGCACCGGCACGCCGTTGGTCTCGAGGACCTCGAGGGTCAGCGCGATGTCGAGGATGCTCTTGACCCCGGCGCACACCACGGTGACCGGGGTGACGGCGAGCTCGGTGAGGTCGGCGGAGACGTCGAAGCTCTCGGCGGCCCCGCGGTGCACGCCGCCCAGGCCGCCGGTGACGAAGACGTCGATGCCGGCCAGCGCGGCGAGCCGCATGGTCGCAGCGACCGTGGTCGCGCCGTGGCCGCGGCGGGCCACGACGTGGGGCAGGTCGCGCACGCTGACCTTGGCGACGTCGGGGTCGCTCGCGAGCAGGTCGAGGTCGGCCTCGGTGAGCCCGGCGCGGGGGACTCCGCCAAGCACCGCGATCGTGGCGGGGACGGCGCCGGCCTCGCGCACGATCGCCTCGACCTCGGTGGCCATCGCGACGTTGGCGGGGTAGGGCATGCCGTGGCTGATGATCGTGCTCTCCAGCGCGACGACCGGCCGGCCGTCGGCCAGCGCGTCACGCACCTCGTCGGTCAGACGTACGGGTCCAGGTGGGCTGGTCACAGCAGGCTCCTCACGAGCGTGTCGGTCAGGTCGGGTCGCACGGTGTGGGCGCTGGCGACGGTCAGCGCGGCAGCGGCGTGACCGTACGCCGCCGCCTCGGCCGGGGTGGCCCCGCCCAGCCAGGCGTGCAGGAAGGCCCCGAGCATGGCGTCGCCGGCGCCGGTGACGTCGACGACGTCCTCGACCAGCAGCGCGGGGTGGTCGACGGTCCCCGCAGCGCCCGTCAGCGTCGAGCCGTCGGGGCCGCGTCGTTCCCAGACCAGCTCGGCGTCGACGTCGCCCAGCGCGGCGAGCTCGGCCTCGCCGGCCGAGACCAGGAACAACCGCCGTCCGTGCAGGACCTCGCGCAGCCGCGCCGCCTTGGGGACGCTGACGGGGTCGAGGGCCACGGGCACGGAGCCGGCCAGGTCGAGCGCACGGGCCAGGGTGGCCGGAGCCAGGTTGCCGTCGACGACGACGAGGTCGGCCTCCGCGAGCATCGCGGGGTCGAGGTCGTCGGGGGCGAGGTCGCAGTCGGCCATGTCGGAGACGGCGCCCACCAGCTCGCCGTCGACGTCGAGGAGGGCGACGTAGGCACCGGTGGACCCCGCGACCTGGCGGACGTGGGTGAGGTCGACGCCGGCCTGGGTGCTGGCCTCCACGACCAGGTCACCGTGCTGGTCGCCGCCGACCGCGCTGACGAGGCGGACCGGCGTCCCGAGCCGTGCCAGCACCTCCGCGATGTTGCGGGCCACCCCGCCGGCGGTGACGGTGACCGTCCCCGGGGTGCTCGTCGCCTGCTCGGCCCGGGCGCGGGGGCGGGCGACCACGTCGACGTTGGCGCCTCCGACCACCACCACGTTCACCACGGCGACACCCTCTCAGGAAACGATGAGGACGGGTGTCGGCGGTGGTCACTACTGTCCGCAGCAGACGAGCCGGTGGACGACGGGTGGAGCGAGAGGACGACGATGGCGGACATGATCCGGGCCGAGGGCCTGGTCAAGCACTACAAGGACGTCGTGGCCCTGGCCGGGCTCGACCTGTCCGTGCCGGAGGGCACGGTGCTGGCGCTGCTCGGGCCCAACGGCGCCGGCAAGACCACGGCCGTGCGGTGCCTGGCGACCCTGCTGGTGCCCGACGGCGGCAGCGCCACGGTCGCGGGCGTCGACGTCGTCGCCGACCCCCGGGGCGTGCGCCGCCGGATCGGGCTGTCGGGCCAGTACGCCGCCGTCGACGAGTACCTCACCGGCTACGAGAACCTCACGATGGTCGGCCGTCTCTACGGCATGCCCAAGAAGCGCTCGCAGGAGCGGGCCCGCGAGCTGCTCGACCGCTTCGACCTGGTCGACGCCGGCGACCGACCGTCCAAGACCTACTCCGGCGGCATGCGCCGCCGCCTCGACCTGGCCGGGGCGCTGGTCGCTGCGCCGCCGGTGCTGATCCTCGACGAGCCGACCACCGGCCTCGACGTGCGCGCGCGCCAGCAGATGTGGGAGGTGATCCGCGAGCTCGTCGGCTCCGGCACGACCCTGTTGCTGACGACCCAATACCTCGAGGAGGCCGACCGCCTCGCCGACGACATCGTCGTCATCGACCAGGGCCGGGCGATCGCCCGCGGCACCGCCGACGAGCTCAAGGCCCAGACCGGGGGCGAGCGCGTCGAGGTGGTCGTGGCCCAGGCCGGTGACGTCGAGACCGTACGCCGCCTGCTCGGCGTGCACGCGCTCGGCGACGTGCAGGTCGACGACCGCTCGGTCGGCGCGGCCGTCCGCGACGGCACCGCCGCGCTGCGCCGCCTGCTCGACGACCTCGACACCGAGGGCGTGCGCGTCCTCGACGTCGGCCTGCGGCGTCCGACCCTCGACGACGTGTTCCTGTCCCTCACCGGCCACGACGCCGACACCACCACGACCGGCGACGACGCGGAGGTCCCCGCATGAGCAGCACCACGCAGGCCCTCACCGACGGCTGGGTCGTCGCCCAGCGCAACCTGGTCAAGATCAAGCGGGTGCCCGAGGTGCTCGTCTTCGTGCTGATCAGCCCGATCATGTTCGTGCTGCTGTTCGCCTACGTCTTCGGCGGCGCGATCTCCCCGCCGGGCGCGGTCGGCTACAAGGAGTTCCTCATCGCCGGCATCTTCGCCCAGACCGTGGTGTTCGGCGCGACCTTCACCGGAGCGGGCCTGGCCGAGGACATGCAGAAGGGCATCATCGACCGGTTCCGGTCGCTGCCGATGTCGCGCACCGCGGTGCTCGTGGGCCGCACGACGTCCGACGTCGTCTACAACGTGCTGTCGCTGCTCTTCATGGCGCTGACCGGGCTGGTGGTCGGCTGGCGGATCCGCGGCAGCGCCGGCGACGCTCTGCTCGCCTTCCTCCTGCTGCTGCTGTTCGCCTACTCGGTCAGCTGGATCATGGCCTGGGTCGGCCTGCTGGTGCCCAGCCCCGACGTCGTCAACAACGCGTCGTTCGTGGTGATCTTCCCGCTGACCTTCGTCTCCAACGCCTTCGTGCCGGCCGAGTCGTTCGACGGCGTCCTGCGCACCTTCGTGCTCTACAACCCCGTCTCCACGATCACCCAGGCCAGCCGCGAGCTGTTCGGCAACACCGGTGGCCAGCCCGCCCCCGACGCCTGGTCGATGCAGCACCCGGTCGTCTACACGCTGGCGTGGGTCGTGCTGATCCTGGCCGTGTTCGTGCCGCTGTCGGTCCGGCAATTCAAGGCGGCCTCCAGCCGCTGACCCCGGTGCCTCGACCCACGCCGGTCGAGGTGCGAGGAGCCCTGGCGACGAGCCTCGAGACCGCCGCAGCCGATGTGGACCATCCTCTCAGCGCGAGATCGACAGCAACCGGTCGTCGCCCGCGACCGGCTCGCCGCGGCCGTCGGTGTTGGAGGTGACCAGCCACATCGTGGTGCCGTCGTCGGCGGCCACGACGTTGCGGAGGCGGCCGTAGCGCGCGGTGAAGTGGGCGACCGGGTCGGTGACGGTCGAGACGTCGGGGCCGTCGGGCTGGACCTCCCAGAGCGTCTCGCCCTTGAGCCCGGCCAGCCACAGGTCGCCGTCCCACCAGGCGATGCCCGAGGGGGAGGCGTCGTCGGTGCTCCACACGGCCTTCGGGTCGGTGTAGTCGTCGCCGCCGCCGGTGCCCTCGACCTCGGGCCAGCCGTAGTTGCCGCCGGCCTCGATCAGGTTGAGCTCGTCGAAGCGGTCCTGCCCGAACTCCGACTCCCACAGCCGGCCGTCGTCGTCGAAGACCAGGCCCTCGGCGTTGCGATGACCCAGGCTGTAGACGGCGGTGCCCGACGGGTTGTCGGGCGCCGGCTCCCCGTCGAGCGTGAAGCGCAGCACCTTGCCCGACAGCGAGTCGGGGTCCTGGGCGTCGGGCGGGTTGCCGTTGTCGCCGGTACCGACGTAGAGCAGGTCGTCGGGCCCGATCACCAGTCCGCCGCCCTGGTGGAACGACGCCCCGCCGGGGATGCCCGACACGACCTCCTCGGGCGTGCCGAGCGTCCGGCCGTCCCACGTCATCCTCACGATGCCGTTCTCGGTGTCGCCGGTGCGGTAGGCGTAGAGCGTCTTTTCGTCGGAGTTCAGGGCCAGGCCGAGCAGGCCGCTCTCACCCTCGACCCGGACGTCGTCGACCCGGCCGACCACCTGGGGCTCGGTGGCGCCCGGGGCCAGCAGCCGGATCTCGGCGGTGTCGCGCGAGCCGATGAGCAGGCCACCGTCGTCGAGCGGGGCGAGCCCCCACGGCGTGGTCAGGCCGGTGAGGGTCTCGGTGACCCGGAGGTCCTCCTGCGGCGGGTCGTCCGGGGAGCCGGTGCGGGTCTCGGAGCTCGGCGCGTTGCGCGGGCCGTCGCCCGAGGCGCCGGCCGAGCCGTTCGTCTGGTCGTCGGAGCAGCCGGCGAGCAGCCCCACGACGAGTCCGGTCGTGGCGAGGGCGGAGACGAGACGCATGCCACCAGGGTGACCGACGCCGCCAAGTCAGTGGTCGAGGCCTCGCGCCCAGCTCCAGGCGTAGTCGGGGTCCTCGACGACCAGCCCGCCCTCGCCGAGCTCGAGCGGAGCGAAGGTGTCGACCATGACGGCCGACTCCTCGAAGCGCTCGGCGCCCAGCGAGGCCTCGATCGAGGAGGGCTGCGGGCCGTGGGCGTGGCCGCCGGGGTGCAGCGAGATCGAGCCGAGACCGATGCCCGAGCCCTTGCGCGCCTCGTAGTCGCCGGCGACGTAGAACATCACCTCGTCGCTGTCGACGTTGGAGTGGTAGTAGGGCACCGGCACCGCGAGCGGGTGGTAGTCGACCTTGCGCGGCAGGAAGTTGCAGATCACGAAGTTCCAGCCCTCGAAGACCTGGTGCACCGGCGGCGGCTGGTGGACCTTGCCGGTGATCGGCATGTAGTCGTCGATGTTGAACGTGTAGGGGTACAGGCACCCGTCCCAGCCGACGACGTCGAAGGGGTGGGTGGCGTAGGTCAGCCGGGTCCCGACGACCCCGCCGGACGTGCGGTGCTTGACCAGCACCTCGACCTCGCTCGCGGCCGTCGCGTCGTCGACGAGGTGGACGTCGACGGGGCCGTGCAGGTCGCGCTCGCAGTACGGCGCGTGCTCGAGCAGCTGCCCGTAGCGCGACAGGTAGCGCTTGGGTGGCGCGATGTGGCTGTTGGCCTCGATGCAGTAGAGCCGCGACGGCTCGGCCGGCACCCAGCGGTGGGTCGTGGCGCGCGGGACCACGACGTAGTCACCGGCCCGGTAGGCCAGCACCCCGAACACCGTCTCGACGACGCCCGAGCCCGCCTCGACGAAGACGCACTCGTCGCCGATCGCGTTGCGGTAGAGCGCGCTCGCGTCCACGCCCGTGGTCACGTAGGCGATCCGCACGTCGCCGTTGCCGAGCACCAGGCGCCGGTCCTCGACGGCGTCGGTGCCGGTCTCGAGCTCGTGCAGGCGCAGGTGGCGGGGCTTGAGCGGGTGGTTGGGCACCCGCACCTGGTCGGGCAGCTCCCACACCTCCGAGCCGACGATCGCCGACGGCACGCCACGGTGGTAGAGCAACGACGAGTCCGACGAGAAGCCCTCCTCGCCCATGAGCTCCTCGTAGTAGAGCCGGCCCTGCGGGTCGCGGTGCTGGGTGTGCCGCGTGGGCGGGACCTCGCCGAGCGATCGGTAGTACGCCATGCCTGGGACACTAACGCGGTGGCGACCCGAGACGACTCGACCGACACCTGGACCGACACCTGGACCCGGTTCCTCGACGACGCGACCCCGCTGCCCGCCGACCCGGCCGCTCCCGTCGTACGCCGCTCGACCCCGGTCGTCGGCGACCGGGCCGTGCGCGACGACGAGCTGCCCCGCCTGGTCGGGTACGCCGGGGACCTGCGGGTGGTGCTGACCGGCGGCGCCGGCCAGGTGGCCGGCCCCGCGGCGTACTGCCGCCGGCACGGGCTCGAGCTGAGCGCCCTCGACGTCACGCTGCGCGACCTCGACGACCCGGCCGGCAACGCCCGCCGGGTGGTGGCGGCGGTCGACGCGGCGGTTGCGGGCGGTGATCTGCTCGAGGACACCGTGGTGCACGTGCGGGTCGCCACCCTCGGTGACCCGACGCCCTCGTGGCTGGCGGCCGCCGACGTGCTCGCCGAGGCCGAGATGGTGCTGGCCCTTCCCCTGGGGCTGCCGCCCGGCGGCGACCTGGACGCCTGGGTCGACGCCGCGCTCGACCGCGAGCTGGCGATGTCGCTGGTGGGCGGCACGCCCGCGCAGGCCGTCGCCGCGCTGGCGACCGCCGCGCGGCTGTGGGGCGACCCCGGCGACCTGGCCCGCGGCCGGCGCTGGGTGCGCAGCTGGCTCACCCCCGAGGTGGAGGCCGCGCTCGACCACCTGGCGGGGCTCACGCCCTAGAGTCGCGCGGGTGACTGGCTTCGGGACCGACCACCTGCCCTACGGCGTGTTCTCCGTCGACGGCGGCCCGCGGCGCGTCGGCGTACGGCTCGACGACGGGGTGCTCGACCTGGCGGCCCTGACCGACCGCCCCGAGCTCGCGGCGCCCAGCCTCAACCCGCTGATGGCCCTGGGCCCGCAGGTGTGGCGCGAGACCCGCGAGCACGTCGCCTACCTGGTGGACGCAGGCTCGCCGACCGTGCCGGTGGCCGACGTGGTGCTGCACCTGCCCTTCGAGGTCGCCGACTACGTCGACTTCTACGCCTCCGAGCACCACGCGACCAACGTCGGGCGCATCATGCGCCCCGACGGCGAGGCCCTGACGCCCAACTGGAAGCACCTGCCGATCGGCTACCACGGTCGCGCCGGCACCGTCGTGGCCTCCGGCACCCCCGTCGTACGCCCGACCGGCCAGCGGCACGCCGACGACGTCGGCCCCAGCCGGCGCCTGGACCTCGAGGCCGAGCTCGGCTTCGTCGTCGGTACGCCGAGCCCGCTCGGCTCCCCCGTGCCGGTCAGCGACCTGGCCGACCACGTCTTCGGGGTCGTGGGGCTCAACGACTGGTCGGCGCGCGACCTCCAGGCGTGGGAGTACGTCCCGCTCGGGCCGTTCCTCGCCAAGTCGTTCGCGACCACGATCAGCCACTGGGTGACTCCGCTGGCCGCGCTCGACGCCGCCTGGTGCGACCTGCCGGCCCAGGACCCGCGCCCGGCCGACTACCTGGGCCCCGACGTCGCCCGCGGCCTCGACGTCGACGTCGAGGTCGAGCTGGCCGGCGAGGTCGTCGCGCGGCCGCCGTACTCCTCGCACTACTGGGGTCCCGCGCAGATGCTCGCCCACCTCACCGTCAACGGCGCCTCGCTGCGCACCGGCGACCTCTTCGCCTCGGGCACCATCAGCGGCCCCGGGGCCCACCAGCGCGGCTCGCTGCTCGAGCTGTCGTGGGGCGGGCGCGAGCCGTTCGTCGTCGCCGGTCGTGAGCGCACCTTCCTCGAGGACGGCGACGAGGTCGTGCTGCGCTACTCCGCGCCCTCGACCTCCGGCGGCCGCCTCACCCTCGGCGAGGTCCGCGGCACCATCCACCCCGCCCGCTGAGCCACTGACGCCGACCCGTCGCGTCTACGCGACGGGTCACCGCAGATTTTCGTCGACCCGTCGCGTAGACGCGACGGGTGAGCGCGCGCTCACTCAGACGGTGAGGCGGTCGTGGGCCCCGTAGAGGTGGACCGGGAGGGCCTCGACGCCGTAGACGGCCGAGAGCTTGCGGAAGTCGAGGCCGGCGGGCGGTACGGCGACGCGCAGGTCGGGGAAGCGGCGGGCCAGGGCCCGCAGCGCGATCCGCAGCTCCATGCGGGCCAGCTCGGCGCCGACGCAGCGGTGCATGCCGTGGCCGAAGGCGAGGTGGCGGGTGGGCTCGCGGCGCGGGTCGAAGGTGTCGGGGTCGGGACCGGCGACGGCGGGGTCGCGGTTGGCGCCGAGCAGGGAGATGCCGACGGCGTCGCCGGCCTTGACCTGCTGCCCCCCGAGCTCGAGGTCGACCCTGGCGAACCGCAGGAACGCGATCTGCACGACGGTGAGGTGGCGCAGCAGCTCCTCGACGACGCGGTCGACGTCGGCCGCGGCGGCGCCGTCCTCGCGCAGGATCGCCACCGCGTCGGGGTTCTCGGCGAGCAGGTAGGCGCCCAGGGCGAGCATCGAGGCCGAGGTCTCGTAGCCGCCGAGGAACACGCCGTCGGCGATGCCGCCGAGGGTGACGTCGTCGAGCTCGTCGCCGTGCTCGGTGATCAGCGCGCCGATCAGCCCCTCACCCGGCGCGAGGCGCTGGGCGGCGACGGCCTTGATGAGGAACTCGCGGGTGTGGGCCGCGGCGCCGAAGACACCGACGCCACCCTGGCTGAGGTCGAAGCGGGCGACGCCGAGCTGGTAGAAGCGCTGGCGGTCCTCGACCGGCAGCCCGAGCAGCTCGCAGATCACCTGGAACGGCACCGGGAACGCGAACTGCTCGACGAGGTCGACCTCGGGGCCGGCGGCCTCCATCGCGTCGAGCCGCTCGTGGACGACCCGCTCGATCTCGGGTTCGAGCCGGGCCAGGCGCCGCATCGTGAACTCGGGGGTCAGGTAGCGGCGCAGCGCCGTGTGCAGCGGGGGGTCGGTCATCCCGAGCCCGCCGATCTGCTCCTCGTCGCTGCGGCCCTCCTGAGAGACGAACTGCCCGATGTCGTTGGAGTACGACGACCCGTCGGCCAGCGCGGCGCGCGCCTCGACGTACCCGCTGACCAGCCAGATGTTCTTGCCGAACATCGTCGCGAGCTTGGTGACCGGCTCCGTGGCCCGGACCACGGCCATCTCGGGCAAGGGGTCGAGACCGTCGCGCTTGAGCGGCATGGTCACCGAGTCGGGCAGGAAACGCAGCTTGCGCAGGTCGATGCCGTCCTTCATGGAGCGCTCGAGGAACCACTTCCCCACGCGCTGCTTCGCACCTGCCATCGCCGAACGCATGGGTGTATTGGAGCAGACGCGCCGCCGTGGTCGAGCGCGGTGTGCTCCGAGTCTCCCCCGGGGTGTCGGCCGGACCAGTCCACGTCCGCGCCCCGCGCGCTCCTCAGCCGAGCTGCGCCAGCTCCAGCGGCACCGACGACCGCGCCCCGAGGTCGGCCATCGAGGGCGTCGCGCCGTCGCGGACGAGCAGGTCGCCGATGGCGGCGATCATGGCGCCGTTGTCGGTGCACAGGCGCATCGGGGGCACCCGCAGCTCGATGCCGGCCTCGGCGCAGCGCTCCTCGGCCATCGAGCGGACCCGCGAGTTGGCGGCCACCCCGCCGACGATGACGAGGGTGTCGACGCCCTCCTGCCGGCAGGCGCGGATCGCCTTGGTGACCACCGTGTCGGCGACGCACTCCTGGAACGAGGCCGCGATGTCGGCGGTACCGATCGCGGGGTCCTGCGGGCCGGCGACGTAGCGGGCGACCGCGCTCTTGAGGCCGGAGAACGAGAAGCCGAGCGCCGGGTCGCGCGGGCCCATCAGCGGCCGGGTGAACCGCACCGCCGTCGGGTCGCCCGCGCGGGCCACCCGGTCGATCGACGGACCGCCGGGGTAGGGCAGTCCGAGCAGCCGCGCGACCTTGTCGAAGGCCTCGCCCGCAGCGTCGTCGAGGGTGTCGGACAGGTGCACGATGGGGGTGCGGACCAGGTCGTCGACCGCGAGCAGGCTGGTGTGGCCGCCGCTGACGATCAGCACGACGCACCGGTCGGGCAGCGGCCCGTGGACCAGGGTGTCGGCGGCGGCGTGGCCGGCGAGGTGGTGCACGCCGTACAGCGGTACGCCGAGCGCGAGGGCGGTCGCCTTGGCGGCGGCGACCCCGACGTGCAGGGCGGTGGCCAGGCCGGGCCCCGCCGTGACGGCGACCGCGCCGACCTCGTGCCACTGCAGGCCGGCGTCGTCGAGCGCGGCCCGCATCGTCGGCACCATCGCCTGCACGTGGGCGCGGGCGGCGATCTCGGGGACCACCCCGCCGAAGCGCACATGCTCGTCGATGCTCGAGGCGAGCGCGTCGCCGAGCAGCACGCCGTCCTTGACGAAGCCCACGCCGGTCTCGTCGCAGGAGGTCTCGATGCCCATCACGACCGTCACGGCACAGATCCTGACAGCACCACGGCGAACAGCCGCTGGCACCTCGCGCTCATGGCCTCGGGGGTGACGTCCGGGTGGTCGAGCCACCAGCCGACCAGGGTGCGGAAGGTGTTCTCCCAGACCGCGCGCAGGGCCGAGAGGTCGTCGGGGTCGGTGTTGCCGACCAGGGCCAGCAGGTCGCCCACGCCGTCGGACCCGAGCACGACGAGGCGCTGCTCGTGCTCGGCGAGCACCGCGGCGACCTCGCCCTCGCGCGGCGCGGTCGCGTCGAAGACCAGCCGCCACAGCCAGGGCCGGTCGGCCAGCACCCGGAACATGCCGTCGAGGGTGACGACCGCCCGGTCGATGCCCACGGCACCCAGCGCCGCGGTGCGCTCGATCTCGCCGACGAGCACCGCCGCCGCGGCGCGCAGGGCGGCGACGTAGAGCCCGTCCTTGGACCCGAAGTACTGGTAGATCAGGGGCTTGGAGATGCCGGCGGCCGCGGCGACGTCGGCGACCGACGTGGCGGCGTAGCCGTGCTCGCCGAAGACACGGCAGGCGACCTCGACGATCTGGGCCTCGCGCTCGGCGCGGGCCACCCCCTTGGTCCCGGCTGCCACGCGCACACCCTAGTCGGCGATGTGATCCCGTGGTAACTTACTCCCGAGTCATATCCCTGGAGACGAGGACCGCGATGCACGAGCTGCTCGACCCGATGAAGAACCCGGTGACCTACGCCATCCCGTTCTTCGTGCTCACGATCCTCGTCGAGCTCGCAGCGCTGAAGTGGCTCGACCACGACGACAGCGTCACCGGCTACGCCGCCCGCGACGCCCGCACGAGCATCTCGATGGGCGCGGTCTCGCTGGTCTTCACCGTCATGTTCAAGGTGGCGTCGTTCGTGGTCTACAGCGCGATCTTCGTGCACCTCGCGCTGTGGGAGCTGCCCACCGACACGTGGTGGTACTGGGTGCTCCTCGTCGCCGGGGTCGACCTCGCGTTCTACGCCTCGCACCGGTTCGTGCACCGCGTCAACGTCGGCTGGGCCGCCCACCAGGCCCACCACTCCAGCGAGCACATGAACTTCGCGACCGCGCTGCGCCAGAAGTGGAACCCCTGGTTCGAGTTCTTCTTCTGGCTGCCGCTGCCCTTCCTCGGCTTCGCGCCGTGGACGATCTACGTCGCGTTCGGCTTCAACCTGATCTACCAGTTCTTCACCCACACCGAGCTGATCGGCACGCTCCCGCGCCCCGTCGAGCTGGTGATGAACACGCCCTCGCACCACCGCGTCCACCACGGCTCCGACCCGGAGTACCTCGACAAGAACTACGCCGGCATCTTCATCGTCTGGGACCGCCTCCTCGGCACCTTCGTCGAGGAGAAGCAGCGCCCGACCTACGGGCTCACCAAGCCGGTCGAGACCTACAACATCCTCACCCTGCAGTACGGCGACTACGCCCAGATCGTGCGCAACGTCCGGGCTGCGGCCCGCTGGCGCGACAAGCTCGGCTACCTGTTCGGGCCGCCCGGGTGGGCCCCGGGCACGGCCCCGGCCGATCCGGACCTGACCCCGATCCGGCCGGCGCCGGTCACCTGACCCACGACCTACGCCAAGGTCGGCCGGCTCCACCGCACCCCGGGGAACCGGGCGAAGTCGGCGTCGTAGCTGACGATCTCGGCGCGGTGCTCGATCGCGAGTGCGGCCAGGTGCGCGTCGTTGACCAGGTTGCCCCCCACGCCGACCTGCGCGAGCAGGTCGGCCACGACGTAGGGGTGCCGGGCCGTCGGCGCCAGCACCCGGCAGGCCGGCTGGGCCAGCCAGTCCTGGACGATCTCGGAGGCCTGGCCCGTGGTCAGCGGCCGGGGGAAGATCCCGGGCCGGGTGCTGATCCGCACGAACGCCAGCAGCGGCACCCACGCCATCGCGACCGAGTCGGCCCCCGACAGCGAGCGGTCGAGCCAGGCACGTGCCTCCTCGTGCTGCGCCGAGGTGCTGTTGACGGCGTAGAGCAGGACGTTGGCGTCCACCAGCTTCACCCGTCGGCCCGCATCCGCTCGAGGACGGACTCGTCCTCGAGGTCGGCGGCCAGCCGTAGCGCCCGGGTCAGGTCGACGGACGGCTCACCCAGGTCGAAGGCGGGGGTGTGGAACACGTCGACCCGCGGTCGCCCGGCGGCTCCGTCGCGAATCGCGTCGTTGAGGGCCTGCTTGAAGCTGACCCCGTGCGACTCCATGCGCTGACGCACCACCTGCTCGGTGTCGGGGTCGAGGGTGACGGTCGTGCGCACGTTGACAGCATAGCATCACGCCGCTTGATGTCTGACTGTCCAGGCACACACGGTGAGGTGCTGCTCAGTGTTCTGCTCGGCGTCGACCGCAGGTCATCGAGGGCTGGTCGGCTGTCGACATGCGCCCTCTCGGAACCTCCGTCGCCGCCCTCGTCCTGGCCGCCACCGCCGCCTCGACGTCCGCCGCCACCTCCGCCGAACGCCACCACGACCCGCGCCCGCACGACACACGACCGGCCACGCCGACCCTGGCCGCACGGGCCGTGCTGCCCGCCGACACGTTCGTGCCCGGCAGCGAGCCCTCGGGCTCCTTCACCGGCAACCCGGCTGCGCCGTTCCCCGGCCAGCCCGTGCAGGGCTTCTCCGGGGTGCACCGGTTGCCTGGCGGCGACTACCTCGCGATGAGCGACAACGGCTACGGCGCCAAGGCCAACAGCCAGGACTTCCAGCTGCGCGTGCACCGCATCCGCCCGCACACCGACACCGGCACGATCGAGGTCCGCGGCGGCTTCACGCTCTCCGACCCCGACCGGCTGGTCCCCTTCGCCACCTGGCGCGACGGCGGCTGCCAGGCCGCGGCGGCGGCCGGCACCCTGCCGGCCGGCTACACCTGCCCGACGCGCGACCGGCAGCTGACCGGCTGGGACTTCGACATCGAGTCGATGCAGCTGGCCCCCGACGGCACGATCTGGTTCGGCGAGGAGTTCGGCCCGTTCCTGCTGCACACCGACGGCCGCGGCCGCCTGCTCGAGGCCCCCCTGCCCACCCCGGGCGTGAAGTCCCCCTCCAACCCGACCCTGGCTCCCGGCGAGCAGCCCAACCTGGCCAACAGCAAGGGCTTCGAGGGCATGGCGATCTCGCCCGACGGCGGCCGGCTGCACGCGATGCTCGAGGGCCCCGTCGCGGGCGACCCGGCCACCGACCTGCGCGTCTACGACGTCCGCGTGGGTGACCACACCGCCGACCACCGGCGCCCGACCCGCTTCACCGGCGCCTACGACGTCTACCGGCTCGAGTCGCCGACCAACGCGATCGGCGACCACATCGCCGTCGACAAGCACCGGTTCCTCACCATCGAGCGCGACAACGGCAGCGGCCCGACGGCCGCCTTCAAGCGGATCTACCTCGTCGACGACCGCGACCGCGACCACGACGGCCGCCTCGACAAGACCCTGCTGGTCGACCTGCTCGACGTCGCCGACCCCGACGGCGTCGGCGGTCTCGGCGACCCGTTCACGTTCCCCTACGTCACGATCGAGGACGTCGAGCTCATCGACGACGACACGATCGCGGTGCTCAACGACAACAACTACCCCGGCACCGGCGGGCGCGGCGCCGGCGTCAAGGACGTCACCGAGTACCTCGAGATCGACCTGCCGCAGCCGCTCAGGGCCGACCACCGGCTGCTCGTCGGGGAGTAGTGGCGCTCCTCACCACGACGCTGGCAGAGTCGGGCGCATGATCCTCATCGTCGTGAAGTGGAAGGTGAAGCCCGAGCACGCCGACGCGTGGCCCGAGCTCACGAAGGCGTTCACCGAGGCCACCCGGGCCGAGCCCGGAAACCGGTTCTTCGAGTGGTCGCGCAGCGTCGACACCCCGAACGAGTACGTCCTGATCGAGGCCTTTGACGACGACGCTGCCGGGGCGCACGTGCAGAGCGAGCACTTCAAGCAGGCGCAGGCCGAGCTCCCGCAGTACGTCCTGGAGACCCCGGAGATCCGCAACTGGCAGGGCCAGCCCGACGCGTGGGACCGGCTCGGCGAGTTCGAGGTCTGACGGCGCTCGTCCCACCCCTCCGGGCGCCTGCGGGCGGCGTAGGCTCGCGGCATGCGCGCCATCTGGAACGACACCGTCATCGCCGAGTCTGACGACACCGTCGTCGTCGAGGGCAACCACTACTTCCCGGCCGCGTCGGTCGACGCGACCGTGCTGCGGCCGTCCTCGACGACGACGCACTGTCCGTGGAAGGGCGATGCGTCCTACTACTCGCTCGAGGTCGACGGCAACACCAACGCCGACGCGGCGTGGTTCTACCCCGACCCCAAGCCCGCGGCGTCCGAGATCGCCGAGCGGGTGGCGTTCTGGAAGGGCGTCAAGGTCGTCGACTGACGGGCCCGGCCCCTGGGCTCAGCGCACCGTGGGGTCGAGTGAACGCACGAACCCCATCACCGCTCGGCGTACGGCGGGCGCCTGCCGCTCCAGCGGCAGCGCGCTGCCGGCGCCGGCGAAGGTGCGCCGGACCAGCCGAGCGTGGGAGGTGCCCGTGATGCCGTCGCCACCGCGACGCGCGTCGGCGCTGCCGCGCAGCACCAGCGTGGGCACGTCGACGGCCTGGCCCTGCGCGGCGAGCACGCCCGCCAGCAGGCTCGCGACGTCGCCGCACGGGGTGCTGTTGCGCCGGGCGACCGCGGCGCGCTGCACGGCGGGCGACGCCGTCGCGAACAGCAGCCGGCGGAAGGTGCGGGCGGTGTTGCCGTACGGCGCGTAGCTGGCGCCCTGCAGGCAGGTCGTGCCCTGCTCGCGCAGCGTCTGCAGGGCCAGGGCCGACGGGTTGCCGGTGACCGGCGACATCAGCACCAGGGCCTGGACGTCGCTGTAGGTCGCGGCCTCGAGGCGAGCGACGGTCGCGCCGGTGCCGTGGCCGTGGAGCACGACGTGCGAGGCGTGCGACGTAGCGGCGCCGGGGCGGCTGCGCAGGGTGTAGGTGGCCGCGTACAGGCTCTGGACGACCTGGCTGAGCATGCTCGCCTGGGCACCGAGGCAGGTCGCGTCGCCGTTGCGCAGCGGGCTGCGGTCGTAACCGAGCCGGTCGAGGACGACGACCGTCTGGCCGCGGCGGGCCAGCTGGGCGGCGTAGTCCTGCTGGGGGCTGATGCCGCGGCCGTGGAGGTTCCAGAACCAGCCGCCGGTGCCGGCGTCGTGCACCAGCACGTGGAAGGTGTCGCCGGCTCCGCCGTGACCGCGCACGACGTCCGCCGGCCCGATCAGCCGCGCGCTCACCCGGTGCTGGCGACCGTCGGGGGTGGGCAGGCAGGGCACCGAGGTGCGGTTGGTGTTGGACACCTCGAAGGTGATCTCGCGCGAGATCACCCGGGGCGCCTCGGCCCGGACCGACGAGGCCGACGAGGCCGGGGAGGCCTCGCTCGGCGCCACGACCGTGGTGGCGGCCAGGGTGCAGGCCAGCATCGAGATCAGGGCCGTGGTGCGTCGCAGCATGGCCGGAACGCTAGGTCGTGCGGACGGCGGCGCGGCACCCCTTCGGCGTGTGAGCCTCCCCACGGCGCAGGGTGAGGGCGACGGCCGCCAGCGCGGCGAGGACCGGCCAGATCGCCAGTCTCTCCAGGGCTCCGGCACCGGCGGCGCCGTCGCGCAGGATGAACCCGACCGCCCCCGCGGCCGTCACGACGGCGGTCGCGAGCAGTGCTCTCGCCAGACCTCGCTGGTGGCGCAGGACCCGTGCCAGCACGGCCAACGCGAGCGGTTGGACGACGAACAGCGGCGTGGCCACGAGGGTGTGCAGGCCGGCGTCCTGGTCGACCGGGGCCAGGCCCACCCCGACCGAGCTGAGCCCGGCGACGACCAGCAGCACCGTCGCCGTACGACCGATCCGCGGGGCGAGCAGCAGCGCACCGAGCGCGAGCAGCACCCCGTAGCCGACGAACGAGACGTTCATCACCGCGTGCCACGGCGAGCAGTACGCCGCGTCGCAGCCGATCGCTCCCAGGTCGCTGACCGTGTCGTCGGCGAAGCGATAGCCGCCGGTCGTGGCCGCGGCCACCACCACCTCGGTCGCGACGTAGGTCGGGCGCAGCAGCCACAGCGCGATGCCCCACCGGGTCCGTCGGTCCATGCTGGTGAGCATGACCGACCCGCGGCTGCGGCGGGTCGGCCGGTGGTGCCTCAGGCGGCCTTGATCCTGATCCTGCCGACGGCTGCGGAGAAGGTGCAGGCGTCGCCGAAGGTGGGCTTGAGGGTGCGGTCGCAGCCGAGCCAGCCGTTCTGGAGCCCGACGCGGGCGCCCCGGACGTAGATGCCGAACTCCTCGTACTGGTCGCCGACCCGGATCCCGAACCGGCCGTCCTCGTCGGTGAGGTCGGCGCCGAGGAAGTCGGTCTCACCCGCGTCGTAGGCCGAGACCCGCACGCCCCGCGCCGGGCGCCCGTTGGTGAACCGCACGACACGGCCGGTGACGGCGACCGACATGCGCGCGGCCGTGGCGGGGGCGACCTGCTCGGGTGCCGCGTCGGCGGGGGTGGCGGGCGCGAGCACGGCGAGCGCGGGCAGGACGGCGAGCAGCGCGACGGCGCCGCGGAGGCGGTGGGGACGGGAGGTCATGGGAAACAGCCTCGCGTCGGGCGCGACGGCTCGCCATAGTGCGAACGTGTCATTCCCCGACGACGTGCCGCTGCTCACCGACGGCGTGGTGACCCTGCGCGCGCACCGCGACGACGACCTCCCCCGCATCGTGGAGCAGTGCAACGACCCTGAGAGCGTGCGGTGGACCCACGTCCCGCAGCCGTACGGCGTCGCGCAGGCGCGCGCGTTCCTCGACGACCGGGTCGCCCCGAACTGGGCCGACGACGTCGCCTGGGAGCTCGCGATCGAGCACGAGGGTCGCTTCGCCGGCACGATCAACCTGCGCCCGCACGGCATCGGCGAGGCCGAGGTCGGCTTCGGGCTGCACCCCGACGCCCGCGGCCGGGGGGTGATGGGCCGGGCGCTGGGCCTGCTGCTCGACTGGGGGTTCACCCGGCGCGACGTCGCCGTCGTCCACTGGCGCTGCCTCGAGGGCAACTGGACCTCGCGGCGCACGGCGTGGTCGGTGGGCTTCCGCTTCGGACCGACGATCCCGGGTCGCGTCGGTCACCCGGACCGCTGGACGGCGTGGCTGGGTCGCGACGACCCGCGCACCCCGACGACCCGCTGGCTCGACCCGGTGCCCCTGGAGGGCGACGGCGTCCGGCTGCGCGCGTGGCGTGCCGGCGACGGCGCGCGCCTGGTCGAGGCGGCCCACGACCCCGCGCTGCGCACCGCGCTCCCGCACGCCCCGCTGCCCCGCGCCGACCGCGAGGTCGCGGGGTACCTGCTGCGCGTCGGGCTCGGCGCCGCCACCGGTGAGCGGGTCGCCTGGTGCGTGACCGACGCCGGTGCCGACTTCGGTGCCGACGCCGGCCGGGCGCTGGGCAACGTCGCGGTGTTCGGCTTCGACGACGGCTCGGCCGAGGTCGGCTTCTGGTCGCACCCCGAGGGCCGGGGCCGCGGGGTGATGACGACCGCGGTGGGTCTCGCGGTCGCACACGCCCTGGCCCCGGCGCACGCCGGCGGGCTCGGCGTACGACGGCTGGACCTGCTCACCGCAGCCGCCAACCGCGGCGCCCGGGCGGTGGCCGAGCGCGCCGGGTTCACCCTGGTCGGCGTCGAGCGCGCGTCGTCGCCGACCGCCGACGACGGGTGGACCGACACGGCGCGCTACGAGCGGGTGGGGTGAGCCACCGCGGCCTCCCGCTGCGCGTGGGCTGCCGCCATCGCCTCGACCAGCCCGGCGACCGGGACGACGTAGGTGAGGTCCTGCCCGACGTCGCGCACCTGCACCGCCCCGGACGCCGCCTCGCGGTCACCGACGACGCCGATCAGGTGGTCGCGGCGCTGCCGGGCCGCACGGATGCGCGCGCCGAGCGAACCCTCGTGCGCGACGTCGACCCGCAGGCCGCGGGCGCGGGCCGCGTCGGCGAGGGACCGGGCGGCGGCGTCCTGGTCGGGGCCGACCGGCAGCACCACGAGCTGGACGGGGGCCAGCCAGAAGGGCAGGCGCCCGGCGTAGTGCTCGAGCAGGGTGGCGACGACCCGTTCCATCGACCCGACCGCGCCGCGGTGCACCATCACCGGCCGGTGCCGCGCGCCGTCGGGCCCGACGTAGGACAGGTCGAGCCGCTCGGGCTGGTTGAAGTCGAGCTGGACGGTCGCGATGGTCTCCTCGTGCCCACGGCCGTCGACCACCTGCAGGTCGAGCTTGGGACCGTAGAACGCGGCCTCACCGGCCGCCTCGACCAGCGGCAGGTGGTGGTCGCGCAAGACCTCGAGCGCGGCCGCGCGCAGGTCGTCCTGCGCGCGGGACCACTGCTCCCGGCCGCCGAGCCAGGCCCCCGGGTCGTCGCGCAGCGACAGCCGGACGTGGTCGACCGGCAGCCCCAGCGCGGCCTGGGCGGCGAGCGCCGCGCGCAGCCCGCGGGCCGCCTCGTCGGCGACCTGGTCGGGGCGGCAGAACACGTGGGTGTCGTCGAGGTGGATCTGGCGGACCCGGCTGAGCCCCGAGACCACCCCGGACCGCTCGGCGCGGAACATCGCGGCCAGCTCGTTGAGCCGCAGCGGCAGGTCACGCCAGGAGCGTTGCTCGGCGGCGTAGACCAGGGCGTGGTGGGGGCAGTTGGCCGGGCGCAGGAAGAGGTCCTCGTCGGGCCCGTCGCCCATCGGCATCGGCGGGAACATGTCGGCGGCGAACTTGGCCAGGTGGCCCGACCGCTCGAAGAGCCCGCGCTTGGCCAGCACCGGGGTGTGCACGTCGAGGCACCCGTCGGCGCGGGCGAGGTCCTTGGCGAGGCGGGCGACCTCGTCGAAGACGGCGGCGCCGGCGGGTCGCCACAGGGGCAGGCCGGGGCCGACGAGGGGGTCGCCGGCGAAGACGGCGAGGTCGCGGTTGAGGTCGCGGTGGTCGGGCTGGTCGGGGTCCACGGGTGGTCTCCTGGGTGGGCGGGGAGCCACGCGGGGACGTCGACCAGCCCCGGAGCGGCTCCGGGGCTGGGGTGCTGGACGGGTCAGGGCAGCAGGCGGGCGCCGGAGGACTCCGGCGTCGTGACGTGCTGGGGGCTGGCCATGAGCCGACCGTACGCCGAGCAGGCGCGACCGGGCCAGCGGTTTGTGCGGTCGCTCAGGCCCCGGCGGCCGGGCCTGGGGTGTCGAGGTCGTCGAGGGTGTCGAGGGTGTCGAGGTCGCGCACGGCGTAGCGGTGGTGCTCCCACTCCTCCTCGAGGATCGTGTGCAGGCAGCGGAGGGTGGCCACCGGGTGCTCCGGCGCCCACGGGCGGCGCCGCGCCACCCGCAGGTCGTCGGCCGTGACGTCGGCCAGGAGGTCGCGCACCATCGCGACCCGCTCGGCGCGCACGGCGAGCACCTCGGCGTACGACGGGACATCGGTCGCGAAGACGGACAGGTCGTAGCCGTCGGTGGCGTACTCGGCGTGGGGCTGGCCGATCGGGTGGTAGGGCTGCTCGCGCTCGAGGACGGCGCGGCCCAGCCAGGTGTCGGTGGCCATCACGAGGTGGCGCAGGGTCTGGGCGAAGGACCACTCCCCGTCGACCCGGACGTCGACGGTGCCGTCGGGCATCGCCGCGACCCGGGCGAGCGTGGCCTCCCAGGTGCGCTCGAGCGCCGCCCACGCGGCCCGCAGACCGTCGGGGTCGGTCGCCCGCCGCTCGGCACGACCGGGGAAGCGGCGGTTGAGCTCGGCCTCGACCAGCGGGGCCACGTCGACGCCGTTGACCAGCAGGCTGCTCTCGCCGTCGAGCAGCCACGGGGCGTCGATGTCGGCCCCGGCCACGTCGACGGCGCTTATCACGACGTCGCCGAGGTCGCAGCGCACGAAGCGGGAGCCGCGCAGGCTCGTGTCGGTGAAGCCGGAGGCTGCCAGGTCATCGGACTCGGTGAAGGTCGCCACCCACAGGACCCTTTCACGCACGCCGGCGTCGGGCGAGGCCTCCGCGCCCGGGGCGGCGGTCCCGTGGCCGCCGTGACCTCCTGCTCTGCCGGGCCGTCCTCGACCGTGGCGAGGCTGGGGGTCACCGGTCTCGCGAAAGGTTCCCCGATGAGCACCCACAGCTACCCCGTGCGGGTCGACGCGTCGCTCCAGGAGCGGCTCAGCCGCTGGCTCTGGCTGGTGAAGTGGCTCCTCGCCTTCCCGCACTACGTCGTGCTGTTCTTCTTGTGGATCGCCTTCGCGGTCCTCAGCGTGGTGGCGTTCTTCGCCATCCTGTTCACCGGCCGCTACCCGCAGTCGCTCTTCGACTTCAACGTCGGGGTGCTGCGCTGGTCGTGGCGCGTGGCCTACTACGCCTACGACGGGCTGGCCACCGACCGGTACCCGCCGTTCTCGCTGCACGAGCGGCCCGACTACCCCGCGCACCTCGAGATCGAGCACCCCGACCACCTCTCGCGCGGGCTGGTGCTGGTCAAGTGGTGGCTGCTGGCCATCCCCCACTACCTCGTGGTCGCGATCTTCCTCGGCGGCGGCTGGTCTGTCGCCAGCGGCGGGGACGACGTCCAGAGCGGGGTCGGCCTGATCGGGCTGCTGGTCCTGGTCGCCGCGGTCGTGCTGCTCTTCACCGGCCGCTACCCACGCCCCGTCTTCGACCTCGTGCTCGGGCTCGACCGGTGGGTGCTGCGGGTGGCGGCGTACGCCGCCCTGATGACCGACGAGTACCCGCCGTTCCGCCTCGACCAGGGCGGCACCGACCCGGGCACGGCGGTGCTGGCGAGCACCGCCGGCGCCACGGGCACCCTCACCGAGCCGGGTCTCGCCAAGGCCGGGACCGACACCTCAGCGCCGGTCGCCCCACCGGCCGCCCCACCGGCCGCCCCGCCGGGCGCACCGCCACCGCCCGCACCAGGGACGTGGTCGGCCGGTCGGATCACCGCCGTGGTGGTCGGGTCCTTCCTCGGCCTGGTCTCGCTGGGACTGGTCATCGCCGGCGGCACCGCGCTGGTCGTCGACTCGGCCCTGCGCGACGACGACGGCTACCTCACCTCGTCGTTGGTCGAGGTCGACTCCCCCGGCCACGCCGTGGTCTCCGAGAGCGTCGAGCTGCGCGGCGCCGGGGCCGTCCTGCCCGAGCGCTGGCTGGACAAGGTCCGCGTCGAGGCGACCGCACGACCGGCCCGCAGCGTCTTCGTAGGGATCGCCCCGACGGCCGACGTCGACGCCTACCTCGAGGGCGTCGCGCACTCCGTCGTGCAGGACCCCGGAGACGGCTCCGGCCGCGCCGACATGCGCGACGTACCGGGCGGGGCGCCCCCGACGGCCCCGGGCGCCCAGTCGTTCTGGGCGGCCTCGGCCACCGGTGACGGCACCCAGGCCCTGACCTGGGACGTCGAGCAGGGCGACTGGACCATCGTCGTGATGGACGCCGACGCGGGGTCCCCGGTCGTCGCTGACGTGTCGGTGGGCGCCACCGTGCCGGTGCTCGACAACGTCGGCGTGGCCCTGCTGCTCAGCGGCCTCGGGCTCGGCGTCGTCTCCGTGGTCGTGCTGGTGCTGGCGCTACGGCGCAGGCCGGAGGCGTGAGCCGGCGTCTCGCATCCACCGGCCCTCAACGTCGACCACCTCGAGGAGTCCGTCGCCTTCTACTCCGCACTGCGCGGCTCCACACCGGGCGGCTCGCGACCACCTCGGCCTGGAGGTCGCCCACACCGCAGCAGACGATCGTTGCCGGTCAGGCGAACAGGAACGCCTCGGTGAGCCGAACTCGATTGAACCTCAACGCCATGCCTGCCGCAGCGGTGGACAGCACCAGGACGGTTCCGGTGACGGCGCCGATGGGAACCCAGTGGATCACGAGCGCGGGATAGGCGTGGCTCGACACGATGACGGCCATCAGTCCGCTGGTCAGGCCAGCGGTGAAGGAAACGCCCACCATCTGCACGGCTTGTGCCGAATTCAGCTTCATGAGCCATCTCGGTGGCGCACCGAGCGCGAGTAGCCGCTTGGCGGACGTACTGACGGCCCTTGCCTGTTCGGAGATCGCGATGGTGAGAATGATGATGGACCCCAGCGTCATGACGAGCAAGAACGCCACCGCGTTGACTGGTAGGACCGGCTCAGGAGGAGTCTGCGCGTACTGCCCGAACTCGGGGTCGTAGCCGGCATCCTGCAGCGCTCGGGTCGCTGAGGTGATGGTGGCGGCGTCCATGTCAGGAAAGATGACCCGGCTCACCGGGCCGATCGGTAGGTCGAGCCCCTTGGCGGTGGAGGTCAGGAGGACGCCGGCAAACTGCAGTTGGACCTGCGGGGACGCTTCCACCTGGATCGTGGGGAGGCTGGGGGTCTCGGTCTCCTGGGGCACGGCTTGTCCATAGGTGATGAGCCTCTGGTCGTCATCATCGTGGCTGGTGAAGTCGACCACGCCACCCTCGTTCAGCACCCGGGCTGCGTCCTCCAATCGCGTCAGCGAGGGCAGCGCGCGCGCGAGGTCGCTGGCGGAGTCGACGGTCAGGACTGCGGTGCTGTAGCTCCCCGAGCCCGGGATGTTGCTGAATCGGGCGGCCTCGGCGACCACACCCTGGTCGTCAATCCGTGTCAGGGTGCGGAACGCGACGCCTTCCGTCGCGCCCGGAGTATCGCCGATAACGGCAGCGACCGTCGCGATGTCACGGCTCGTGTCGCTGCTCTGCACCCACATCTGCCCTTCCGGCACGATGCCGTAGCGGGCGGAAGCGGTCAGCCCTTGCTCGCTGTCGAGGTGCACCAGGAGCGCGACCGGGATGCCGAGTGTCATGACCCCGAGGGACACAGCCGCTCCGAAGCGGGGCAAGTTCGCTTGCATCAGTCTCGAGGCCACCTCGAGCGGCAGGCTCGACCGCGACGTGAGCCACATGGTGACGCGCAGGAAGTCTGGCGCCAGGAGACAGAACCCCGCCACCATGGCGTAGGCGGCGTACCTGGCGTCCCCGGGTCCCGCGAGTGCCGTCTCCACACGGTCCCCCACCCGGATCGCACTCAAGACGGCCAGCACACCAGCCGTTCTACGAATGAGATGCCGGGGGATCTTCGACCCCACTGCGGAGGCCCAGCGGGGTCCAAGGCCGCCGTCGCCGGCAGCCGTCGCCACGACGTAGGTGAGCGCACCGACCGCCACCAGGACCGCTACCTGCCGGTTGGCGATGTCGAGGGGAGCGAGTGGTTGTCCGGCCACGGCCGGCAGCGCCGTTGCTCGTGCGAACAACAGGACAACGATTGAGACGACGGTCCCGGCCGCGAGGGACATCAGCGCCACGATCGAGTACGACGCGGTCCGTGACAGGAGGACGCGGCTCGGCCGACCGCCCAGGCGGTGGAGGAGGTGCACGACCTCCTCGTGCCGACGTCGTTGCTGCCCGGCTGCAAGGAACGCGGCTCCGGCCAACAGGATCAGGGGTGGCCCGAACGACACGATGACGTCACCTTCACGGCCAAACGCGGCAGAGTCACCATCCTGGTTCGTTCCGCGTACGGCGAGGTTGCCGCTGAGGTTCTCGGGCCGCGTCCCTTGGCCGTCGGGAAGGGTGGGCAGCTGGTCGGCGAGGATGCCGAGCGCCTCGTCGACCTGGCTCGCAGCCGACGTGGGCATGAGCACCCGCACCTGTGCGTAAACGGGCTGGAAGGACTTGTCGACGGACGCCGGACGGATCGACTCGAAGGTGCCCTCACCTGCGAAGAGGAGGTAGCTGTCCGCTGCGAAGTCGTCCTGGTAGACACCCACGACCTTCAGCGTCTTCCTCCCCGAGTAGATCGTGAGCGTGTCGTCTCCCCCGATCGCGTCCAGGATCCGTTCCGAGACGGTCACCTCGCCGGTCGCCCCTGCCCAGCGTCCCCGCAGGAGGCCGACCTGGTCGCCGAAGGCCTGCCGGTAGTCGGCGCCTTCGATGAAGGTGACCGTGTCGACCGGCGCCTGCACGAAGTTCGGCGGTAGGACATCTGGCCTGAGCTGCGTGGTCTGAAGAAAGACGGCCGACCCCGGCAGTCCGTCCTGCACAGCCGACCGCGTTCTGGCGAGGTCGTCGGGTCCGAGCGAGCCCAGGGCGACGTTGTCGTAGGACATGGACTGGGAACTGCCGAAGTCACGTTGCTGTTGTTGAGCAGCAGTGAGCGTCAGGGACTGAACGACGCCGTAGACCAGCATCGCGAGACACGAGCCGACGACCAGATAGGCGAAGGAGCGCCCCACCAGTCTCGGACGGAGCCAGGTGCGCAGGAGGAACCCCACCGGTCGGATCATCGTCCGGCGACCTTCTCCATCGCGATACGACCGTCGATCATGGTGTGGGTGCGGGTAGCGAACTGGCGGGCTAGCGGGTCGTGGGTGGCGACGACGACGCAAGCACCATCCGCTGACAGGGCCTTGAGAAGGATGAACAGCGCTTCGGAGTTCGTGGAGTCGAGAGCGCCGGTCGGCTCGTCGGCAAGGATGGCGTCCTGTCCGGAGGCGAGAACCCTGGCGATGCCGACACGTTGTCTCTGGCCGCCAGACAGTTCGCTCGGTGAGCGGACTGCGAGGTTGTCGATCCCCAGACGACTCAGAGCCTGGTGCGCCAATGTCTTCGCTTCCGAGGCTCGAGTGCCCCCCACCCGCAGCGGCAGGGCGACGTTCTCGAGGACGTTGAGCTCGGCCATCAGGTTGTGGTCTTGGAAGATGACGCCCACGCGCTCACGCCGAAGGTCGGCACGCTCGTTCCGGGTGAGCTGGAAGACGTCACGATCGTCGACCTGGACGTTCCCGGAGTCCGGATCCGAGAGTCCAGCGATCGTGTGCAGGAGCGTGGACTTCCCCGAGCCGCTCGCACCATAGATGCAGACGAACTCGCCTGAAGTGACGCTGAGACTGACGTCGGCGAGCGCGGTCACGTGCTCGTTCGCGGTTCGGTACGTCTTCGAGAGATCCGAGCATTCGATCTTGATTTCGGGCTCCTGGTCTGGGGGCACGCGGCGCGGCCCGGTCGGGCCGCGCCGCGCTCGAACTAGCTGCAGTGGGTCTCAGCAGGTGCCGTTGAAGGCCCAGGACTCGGCCTGGTTGTTGTCGGGGTTCGAGGTGTTCTCGGACGAGACCGTACGGCTGCTGTTGGCCATCATCGGGACGCACGTGCCGCGACCGCTGAGGTTGTAGTAGAACCTGGCGCCAGTGGGGGTCAGGTTCTCCCAGGCCGAGAGCGCGTTGCGGTTTGCCGAGCTGATGTCGGCGAGCCCGACGTTGGCCGAGCGGTAGCCGAGACCGTTGAGGTAGCCCGGGCTCCGGTAGGCGCAGGTCACTGCGCCCCGGTTGCCGCAGTAATCGTTGTTCTGTGCTGCGCCGGCCGGTTGAGCAGACCAAGCGCCGACGCCCATACCTGAGACGATGACGGCGCTGGCGACGAATGAGCTGAGATTCATGTGTTCTCCTGTAGGGGCTGTACACGGAATGGTCGAGCAGTCAGATCGAGCCGGCATCCGGCGCCAGACGCCTTGACCTCACCGAGGTGAGACTCGCGAAGCGTAAGTGCACGTCTGGAGGGCTGCAATAGTTGGCAATATTTTGTGCCCGAAGTTTTCATACGGGGCATCGGCCGCGGTGGCCGGACTGGTCTCCTTGGGGCTCCCCATGGGACGGTCAGCAACACCGGTGACGATCGCCGCGGGTGACGACGCCCGAATCTGCCGGTTCGATTGCCGGGACAGCAGGCGGCGAGTCGGCCTTGGGGTCGGACTCCCAGTGCCTTTCAGCCGCGATCGGACAGTCAGCACACAGGGCTGAGCCCACGAACACGGCAGCAAAGAAGCTGATCACCGCGGCGGCACGGCGCGCAAGCATGCGGGCGGATCGGGCATGTGGGTTCACAGCAGACACTCCTCGAGCAAGAGACGGAATGCCCAGTGTGCATTCTAGTCAAGCCAATACTGGCCCGTAGGGCTGAACATGGCCCGAACATTTCCACCCCAGAAGTCGGCCCGGCCCGGGCCAGATCTGTCATCGCGACTTGACACAACGCTACCCTGAGCGAGTGGACCCAGACTTGGTGGCCGAGTTGGAGAGGGCAGACGCGGTCGACCTCGGATCGAGGCTCAAGGCCGCCAGGCGCGCCGCCGGACTGACGCAGCCGCAACTCGTCGAAGGGTTCATCTCGGTCACCTACATCTCACGCATCGAGCGAGGCGAACGACGCCCGGGCCCGGACCTCCTCGAGCAGTTGTGCCACAAGTTGAATGTCTCGGCCCGATCGATCATCTCCGGCTTCGACGCTATCGACACGCGCCAACTCGAACTGGAACTGGAGTACGCCGAGCTGTCGTTGTCCACAGGTGACGCCGACACCGCACTGACGGCGGCGGTGAGGCTGGCGAGCACCCAAGCGGTAGCCGCCGACAGCGCGATGCTGGCGCGGGCCACCCTCCTCCGGGCCGACGCACTTGCAGCCCTCGGCGAGACCACGGACGCGGTGACCACGTACGAAGAGTGCCTGCGGGCACACCCCTCCGGTGCGCACTGGCCGTCGGCGGCCATCGCCCTCAGCAGGCTCCTACGCGAGGTCGGCGATCTACGCAGGTCTGCAGCGGTCGCCGAGGGTGCTCTCGAGCGACTGGCATCGACCGAGCTCCATGGCGGCGAAGAGGCTATCCGTCTCAGCGTCACGCTGGCTGCGACGCTCTACGAACTGGGAGAGGTCGGCCGATCGGTACTCCTGTGCCAGCAGGCCATCTCATCGGCCGACGAGCTCGGATCGGACAGGGCGAGGGCAGCGGCCTACTGGAACAGCAGCGTGATCGAGGCTGAGGCCGGCAACATCGACCGCGCTCTCGAGCTTGCTCGTACCGCGCTGGTCTTGCTCGAAGGTCGCGATGACACCCGCAGTCTCGCTCGCCTGTGCACCCAGCTCGGCGAGATCCTGTTACGCACCGACCCGGCCGACGTTGATACGGCGATCGCCTATTTGGAGCGGGCGGCGGAGGACTACCGGTGGGGCAACGCCAGCGAAGCCGAACGGCTCCACAACCAGGTCACCTTGGCCCGGGCACGCTACCTCGCAGGTGACGTCGCATCAGCGATCGAGACGGCGACAGCCGTCGTCGACACCGTTCAAGACCTGCCGTTCGTGTCCGCTGCTGCGGCGATCCTCCTGGGGCAAACATCCTTCGCCGCGGGCCGGCAGGACGAGGCCCGTACCCACTATCTGCGTGCGATCCACGAGGTCACCTCCGTCGGGGCAGACCGCCAAGCCGTTCAGCTGTGGTTCGACCTCGCCAGTCTCCTCGACGAGGCAGGTATGACGGCCGACGCGAATGATGCGTATCGCCGCGCCGCCGCATCGAGCGGGTACTCGAGCAGACCCAACCCGTTCCTGACCGCGAAGGTCCGACAGTCACGGTCCGAGAGTCCGACGCCATGACGACAGGCCGGCTCCCACAATCCCGGGGCGATTCGACCTGGACCGTGGTGCCGACCGTCCCGGAGGCTGCTACGCGATGACCTCCTGGTGCTGACCGGCACGACAGCCGCGTTGCAGCGCCACCTCCGCAGGAGGTGCTGGTGGAAGGCGTTCATCGAGACGGTGATGTCGTCAGGGTCGAACCACCTCAGCGCCAGTGTCTGTACGCCGTCTGGGACGAGAGTGCCGCTGGTCTCCGTTGCCTCGTAGGTGGCGACTACGACGTGAGCAGAGAAGCCATCGGGGTACGACACGACGAACTCCGGTCCGTCATGCACACCGAGCAGGACCAGCGGCCCTGCGACGCGTCCAGTCTCTTCTCACAGCTCTCGTCGGGCGGCTTGCTCGAGGGTCTCGGCGAGGCCTCGCAATCGCCGATTGTCAGTACGCGGCGGCTCGGGTCAGTGGGCCATGTCGACGAAGCGGGAGTAGTGGCCCTGGAAGGCCACGGTGATGTCGCGGGTGGCGCCGTTGCGGTGCTTGACCACGAGCAGGTCGGCCTCGCCGGGGCGGGTCGACTCCTTCTCGTAGACGTCGTCGCGGTGCAGCAGGATCACCATGTCGGCGTCCTGCTCGAGCGAGCCGGACTCACGCAGGTCGCTCATCATCGGGCGCTTGTCGCCACGCTGCTCGGGACCACGGTTGAGCTGGGAGAGCGCGATGATCGGCAGCTCGAGCTCCTTGGCGAGCAGCTTGATCTGGCGGGAGAACTCCGAGACCTCGAGCTGGCGCGACTCGACCTTCTTGCCCGAGCTCATCAGCTGCATGTAGTCGATGACGATGAGCTTGAGGTCGTGGCGCTGCTTGAGCCGGCGCGCCTTGGACCGGATCTCCATCATCGTCATGTTGGGGCTGTCGTCGATGAACATCGGCGCCGAGGACACCTTGCCCATGTGGCGGGCCAGCTTGTCCCAGTCGCCCTCCTGCATGTTGCCGTTGCGGATGTGGTTGAGCGGGATCTTGGCCTCGGCAGACAACAGCCGCATCGTGATCTCCGAGCGCGTCATCTCGAGGCTGAAGAAGCAGCTGGTGAGGTTGTGGGCGATCGACGCCGACCGGCACAGGTCGAGGGCGAAGGTCGACTTGCCCATGGCCGGACGCGCCGCGACGATGATCATCTGGCCAGAGTGCAGACCGTTGGTGAGGTCGTCGAGGTCGGCGAAGCCGGTGGGCACGCCGTAGAGGCCGGCCTCGCGGTTGGAGATGGCCTCGATCTCGTCGAGGACGCCCTCCATGATGTCGCTGAGCGGGGCGTAGTCCTCGGAGCTGCGCTTGTCGGTGATCTGGTAGATCTCGGCCTGCGCGCGGTCGACGATGTCGTCGACGTGGCCCTCGCCGGCGTAGCCGAACTGGGCGATGCGGGTGCCGGCGTCGACCAGGCGTCGCAGCACCGCCTGGTCATGGACGATCTGGGCGTAGAACTCCGCGTTGGCGGCGATCGGCACGTTGGCCGCGAGGGTGTGCAGGTAGGCGGCGCCGCCGACCTTGGCCAGCTCGCCGCGGCGCTGCAGCTCGGCGGCGACGGTGATCATGTCGACCGGCTCACCGCGACCGAAGAGGTCGATGATCGCGTCGTGGATGATCTCGTGGCTGGGCCGGTAGAAGTCGTTGCCGCGCAGCACCTCGGAGACCTCGGCCACCGCGTCCTTGGAGATCAGCATCGAGCCCAGGACCGACTGCTCGGCCGCCATGTCCTGCGGCGGGGTGCGGTCGCCGGCCGAGCGCGGCGCCTGGCCGGGCTCGTAGGCCGCGGGGCCGTCGCCCCAGGGGTCGCCGGGGCCGTCGTACGACGGCGGCTCGGGTAGACCGCGGTTGTCGGACTCGGTGAGGCTCACGCGCACTCCGTGGGGGCGACTGGTGGGTGGACAGGCTGGGACAGACCGTAGGGGCGACCACCGACAAGACGGTGGGAGCGACCCGACGATCGGTGCGGGGCGTCCCGGTGGGGAGGGACCGGGCACGCGGGGGCTGGTGCGTGCGAACCTACGGGTCCCGGGGCGCCAGGGACAGCATGCTGTCCACAGGCCTTGTGGATAACTGGCGCCGACCCGTGGACGACACGCCACGCAGTGTGCACAGCCTGTGGGTCCACCTGTGGAGGAGAAGGGTCTGGCTACGACGAAAAGGGCTCTGACCTGCGGCGATGCGACACCACAGTGTGTGGAACCAAATCCCGGGAAAGATTTCTCGTTCATCTCAGGTCCACCGGGCCGTGTCCTGGCGGTATGTCGACACGGCGTCCCAACAAACCCGTCATCCACAGGCAACCGGGGGTTTTCCACCGGGACCGGTGGAGAGAAAGCGCGGACAACGGCCTGACTACTGTGCTACCGGTGCGCACGACCGACCGCGAGATCCTCAGGCTCGCCGGCCCGGCGTTCCTCGCCCTGGTCGCCGAGCCGCTCTTCCTGCTCGTCGACGCCGCCGTGGTCGGCCACCTCGGGACCGCCCAGCTCGCCGGGCTCGGCATCGCCGCCGTCGTGCTCCAGACGGCGGTCGGGCTGTGCGTCTTCCTCGCCTACGGCACCACCGCGGGCGTCGCGCGACTGCTCGGGGCCGGCGACCGCCGCGGCGCGCTGACCCAGGGCCTCGACGGCCTGTGGCTCGCGGTCGCGCTCGGCGCCGTGCTCACCGTCGCCGGGGTGGTGCTCACCGGGCCCCTGGTGGCGGCGTTCGGGGTCGACGCCGACGTCGCGGCCCACGCCCGGACCTACCTGCGGATCGCCTGCCTCGGCACCGCCCCGCTGCTGGTGATGCTCGCCGCGACCGGCGTCCTGCGCGGCCTGCAGGACACCCGCACCCCGCTGGTCGTCGCAGTCGGGGGCAACGTGGTCAACGCGGTGCTCAACGTCGTGCTCGTCCACGGCCTCGGCTCCTTCGACGGTCTGGGCATCGCCGGCTCGGCGTGGGGCTCGGTCACCGCCCAGGTGGGCTCCGCGGCTGCCCTGACCGCCGTCGTGGTACGCGGCGCCCGCCGCCACGGCGCCGCGCTGCGGCCCGACCTCGCCGGCATGCGGGCGGCCGGTCGCGCCGGGCTCGCGCTCGTGGTGCGCACCCTGACCCTGCGCGCGGCCCTGCTCGTCACGACGTACGCCGTCGCCCTCGGCGCTGGCGGGGCGCCCGACGAGGTGGCCACCCACCAGCTGGCGATGACCCTGTGGGGCCTGCTGGCGTTCGTGCTCGACGCGATCGCGATCGCCGCCCAAGCCATCACCGGGCGTGCCCTCGGCGCCGGCGACGTCGACGGCACCCGGGCGCTGACCCGCCGGATGATCACCTGGGGCTGGGCCAGCGGCGTGGTGACCGGGCTGCTGCTCGCGGCGGCCAGCCCGCTGCTCGCGCCGCTGTTCACCGATGACCCCGACGTCCCAGGGCTGCTCGTGCCGGTGCTGCTCGTCGCCGCGCTCGGACAACCCGTCGCAGGGGTCGTCTTCGTGCTCGACGGGGTGCTCATCGGGGCCGGCGACGGCCGCTACCTCGCGTGGGCCGGGCTGGTCGTCGCGATCGTCTACGCCCCGCTGACCCTGGCCGCGACCGCCTGGTGGGGCGCCGGCCTGGTCACGGTGTGGGTGCTGTTCACCGGGCTCTTCATGACCGGTCGACTCGTGACGCTGCTCGACCGCGCCCGGGGCGAGGCGTGGCTGCGCACCGGCCCTACGCTGGCCGCGTGAAACCGCTGCAGTCGATCGCCATGGGCATGGTGGTGATCTTGCTGGTGGTCCCCGTCGGCGGCTACGACGTGCTGGCCGACCCGCTGGGCTGGGTGCTGGTCGTGCTGGGCGTGCGCCGGCTGCCCGAGGACGTCGAGCTGCGCTCGACCCTGCTCGGCGTCGCGGTCCTGGCCGGTCTGGTCTCGGTGCCTCTGTGGGTGCCGGCCGTCGTCGACGCCCTCGACGACGCCGACGAGTCGATCGCGTGGGCGGTCAACCTGCCGCAGTTCGGCTTCTACGTGCTGCTCAGCCACACCCTGTTCCGCGCGGCGACCGCCGCCGGCGACAAGGGCGCGGCGACCTGGTGGAGCTCCCTGGTGCTGGCGTTCGGTGCGGTCGTCGCGCTGCCGGTGCTCATCTTCGGCGGCGGCCTGACCGGCCTCGAGGGCCTCGCGGGCGTGCTCGTCGGGCTCACGCCGACAGTGGCGATCGTGCTGGCCTTCGTGCACTCCGGACGGGCCTGGGCCGGTGGGGAGGCGGACGCACGACGGCCGCCCACCGGGAGGACCCGGGGGCGGCCGTCGGAGCCGGACTGAGTGCGTCAGGCGGGGATGACGTTGAGCGACACGGTCGCCGAGACGTCGTCGTGGAGCTTGACCGACACGGTGTGGGCACCGAGCGACTTGATCGGGTTGGTCACCACGATCGTGCGCTTGTCGAGGGTCTCGCCGGACACCTCGGACAGGGCGCCCGCGATGTCGTTGAGGGTCACGGTGCCGAACAGGCGGCCGTTGGCGCCCGCACGGACCTTGACGTCGACCGTGGAGCCCTCGAGCTTGGCCTTGATCTCGTCGGCGTGGGTGTGGTCGCGGACCGAGCGGCTCGCACGAGCCGCCTTGATCGAGTCGACCTGCTTCTGCCCGCCGCGGGTCCAGCGGACCGCGACGTTGCGGGGGATGAGGTAGTTGCGGCCGTAGCCGTCCTTGACCTCGACGACGTCGCCGGGCGAGCCGAGACCGTCGACCTCTTGGGTGAGGATGAGCTTCATGTGCGTCGTCCCCTCTCTCAGCGACCGGTGGACGTGTAGGGCAGCAGGGCCAGCTCGCGGGCGTTCTTGACCGCGATGGCCACGTCACGCTGGTGCTGGACGCAGTTGCCGGTCACACGCCGCGCACGGATCTTGCCGCGATCGGAGATGAACTTGCGGAGCAGGGTGGTGTCCTTGTAGTCGACACCGGTCGCCTTCTCCTTGCAGAACTGGCAGACCTTCTTCTTGGGCTTGCGCAGAATTGCCTTGGCCATTGTGGTGCTTCCTCTCTAGAAGCCCGGCTCACGCCGGAATGGTTGAGGTGGGTTGGATGGGTTCAGAAGGGAGGCTCGTCGGAGCCCACACCGGGCGCGGCCCACGGGTCGTTGGCCGGAGGGCGTCCGCCCTGCTGGCCGCCGCCCTGACCGCCCTGGCTGGGAGCCGGGCTGGCCCACGGGTCGTCGGCCGGGGCGCCGCCGCCACCGGAGTAGCCACCGCCCCCGCCGCCGCCGGAGTAGCCACCGCCCGCACCGCCCGCACCGCCGCCGGAGCGGCCCGCGCGGACGACCTTGGCGGTCGCGAACTTCAGTGACGGGCCGATCTCCTCGACGTCGATCTCGAAGGAGGTGCGCTTGTTGCCCTCGCGGTCCTCCCACGAGCGGGCGCGCATGCGCCCGTTGACGATGACCCGGGTGCCCTTCTGCAGCGACTCGGCGACGTTCTCGGCCGCCTGCCGCCAGATGGAGCACCGCAGGAACATGGCCTCGCCGTCCTCCCACTCGTTGGTCTGCTTGTTCAACGTGCGGGGGGTGGAGGCGACGGTGAAGTTGGCCACCGCGGCGCCGGAGGGGGTGAAGCGCAGCTCCGGGTCGTCGGTGATGTTGCCGACGACGGTGACGATCGTTTCGCCTGCCATGTCAGGTCTCCCTTGATGCTCTCGAGTGATCCGGCGCGTGGACCGGTGCGGGTGGATGCGGTGCGCTCATGGTGACGCCAGCCACCGACACTGACCAGTGCCCATCCACAGGAAGGCACCGGCGGGCGTCGGTGAGGGGGATCAGTGAGCGTCGGGCCGCATCACCTTGGTGCGCAGGATCGAGTCGTTGAGCCCCAGCTGGCGGTCGAACTCCTTGACCGTGGCCGGCTCGGCCTGCAGGTTGATGACGGCGTAGATGCCCTCGGCGAGCTTCTGGCCGTCGGCGTTCTTGATCTCGTAGGCGAGGCGGCGACGGCCCCAGACCTCGATCTTGTCGACGGTGCCGCCGTCCTTGCGGACGACGTTGAGGAACTTGTCGAGCGACGGCTCGACGGTCCGCTCCTCGAGGCTGGGCTCGAGGATGACCATTACTTCGTAGGCACGCACAGCGGTCGTGACCTCCTGTGGACTTCAGCGGCCACGGTCTCTCCGTGGCAGGAGGGGTGAAGCGAACTTCGTCTCGTCGAGCACCCGTCGGTGGGAGTCGTCGAGGACAGGGAAGAGTAACAGCGGGCCGCGGACGCCGCGCAATCCTGCGCCCGCCCCGGCCTGTGGAGGAGCTCCACCGCCGGGGCCGCGGTCGTGGCAGCCTCGCAGGCGTGCCGTACGCCGACCCGCCCCTCGCCGGGCGCTACCACCTGCTCGAGGTCGTGGGGAGCGGCGCGATGGGCGCGGTCTGGCGGGCCTGGGACCTGCGCGAGCAGCGGTTCGTCGCGGTCAAGGTGCTGCGGCGCCACGACGGCGACCACCTCCTGCGCTTCGTGCGCGAGCAGTCGCTGCGCATCACCCACCCCCACGTGACGGCGCCGACCGGCTGGGCCGCCGACGACGACCGGGTCGCCCTGGTGATGGAGCTGGCCCGCGGCGGGTCCCTGGCCGACCTGCTCGCCGACCGGCGCGGCGAGCCGCTCACGGCGTCGTACGTCGCCGAGCTGCTCGACCAGCTGCTCGACGGGCTCGCCGCGGTGCACGCCGCCGGCGTCGTGCACCGCGACCTCAAGCCGGCCAACCTGCTGCTCGAGCCGACCGGGCGGGGGCGCCCGCACCTGCGCATCGGCGACTTCGGCGTGGCCGCCCTCCTCGGGCACCCGGCCGAGCCCGGCGTCACCTCCGTCGGCACCACCGGCTACGCCGCGCCCGAGCAGCTCGGCGGTGCCGCCCCCGACCCGCGCCAGGACCTCTTCGCCGCGGGATCGACCGCCCGTCGCCTGCTGGGTCGCGCGCCGTCGCCGCTCGACCCGCTGGTCGCCGCGCTGTGCGCGCGCGACCCCGCCCGACGTCCGGCGTCGGCCCGCGAGGCCAGGGCCCGTCTGGCCGCGCTCGGCCTGTCGCGTCCGTGGCACCGACCGCGGGTGCCCGACCGTCTGGGCGAGCCCGCCACCCTGCCGGTGCCCGCGGCTCGCCGGCCGCCCGCTCCCGTGCCGAGCGCCGCCCCCGGCTGGCTGCTGGCCGCGAGCTTCGCCGCCTCGGGCGCAGGGGCCTCGCTCGTCGTCCTGGGACTCACCGGCCGCTGACGGGCAGGTCAGCCGTTGTCGGGGAAGACCACGGGATTCTCGGCGGCGACCTCGCCCTCCTGGCCCAGCGAGAGCTCGGCGGTCACGCCGGGGACGGCGTCCTGGATCGTCAGCGGCGCGGCGATGCAGGTGGCGGTCTCGTCGCCGTCCCAGGTGCCCGACAGCGTGTCGACGCGCGTGCCGTCGGCGAGGAGGAAGTCGACCGACAGCGGCAGCCCGGAGGGCACGCCCTTGAGCGTGAACTCCGCCTGGAGGGTGTCGCCGACCTCGACGCCGAGCATCTCCTGCGGCGCGTCGGGGGTGCTGGTGCCGGAGCACCCCGAGCCGTCCTTGTCGGCGCTCCAACCGTTGGCGACGGCGCCGGCCCCGGTGGGCAGGCCCTGCTCGCCCGGCATCGAGGAGACGAACGGCGAGACGTAGTCGGGGTCGCCGCCGTTGCGGGCGATCTCGAGGACGTCGGCGGCCAGGTTGACCGGGACGATGAGGGCCGAGCCCTGGGTGATGGAGCCCGCGTCGACCGAGGCCGCGGTGATGACTCTGGTGTTGAGGCCGATGATCTCGCCGGCCTCGTTGATCGACGGTCCACCCGAGTTTCCCGACCCGAGCCGGACGTCGCTGTCGATCGAGCCGCGGTCGGTGCCGATCACCGGGTCGGCCTGGAAGGTCGACACGACGCCCTCGGTCACCGTCAGCGGCCGGTCGCCCTGGGCGGCGACGTTGCCGATCGCGGGGTAGCCCAGGGCGATGATGCGGTCGCCGGTGCGCAGCGCGTCGCTGTCGCCGATGGGCAGCGGCTCGGGCAGGTCGAGGTCAGCGAGGTCGACCGCGTTGCCGTCGATGTCGGCGTTGATCTGCAGCACGGCGATGTCGAGGTAGCCGTCGGACACGATCGGGTTGGCCCGGTAGGCCGCGGTCGCGGGGGCGTCGTCGTCGCCGGTGGTCAGCGACACCTCGAGGTAGGCGGGGTCGGGCTCGGAGGACCCCTGACCGGGCGCGTCGGGGTCGCCGACGTGGGCGTTGGTGAGGATCAGGCCGTCGTCGCTGATCACCGAGCCGGAGCCCGACCAGATGACCTGGCCGGTGTCGTCGACGGCCTGCAGCAGCACCGCGGCGGCCTTGGCCCGGTCGAGCGCGGCGGCCCGGTCGACGGGCTGCCCGGTCGCGGTGCCGGTGCCCCCGGTCGCGACGGCCGGGCCGGGGCCGTCGTCGCTGACCAGGGAGACCACGCCCCAGGTGAGGCCGGAGGCGGCGAGCAGCAGCACGACGGCCGCCGCGCCCAGCAGCAGCGCCCGACGGCGCTTGCGGCGCTGGATGCCGGCCGTGGCCAGCTCGGCGGCGACGACCGGCACGACCTCGATCTCGTAGCCGGCGGTCGGGTGGCCCAGGCTGATCTCGACCGGCTCGTCGATCTTGAACGACGTCACCTGCTCGCCCTCGACGAAGGTGCCCGACGTCGACCGGTCGACCCACCACCATCCGTCGGGACGCGGCTCGACCACCGCGTGCAGCCGCGAGACGGCCTGGTCGTCGGCGTGCACCTCGAGCGAGGGGTCGCGACCGATGCGCACCGGGATGCCTCCGGGGAACCGCAGGTCGCCGCCGACGCGGCGGCGTACGAGCAGGCCGGGACCGCTGGGGCCGCCCAGACCCCGGGTGACGACGGTCTGCTCGAGCAGGTCCGGTCGCGGCGGGGAGGGCTGGAACTGCGGGGCCCTGGCGAGCTCCTGCGTCGGCGGGAGGGGCGGGCCGGTCGGGGCGGCGTACGTCGGCGGCGGGGGTGCCGGGGGCGCCGCCGGCACTGCCGGGGCCACGGGGGCGCTGACGGTGACGGTCAGCTGGAACGAGCGCCCCTGGTCGCCGAACCCGAGGGCGGTGGTGCCCTGCAGGGTCGCCCGGTCGACCCGGCGCCCGTTGACCCAGGTACCGAGCGAGCTGCCGACGTCGACGACCTCCCAGCCGTCGCCCGGTCCGTCGCCGAGCGCCCGGATCTCGGCGTGGCGCCGTGAGACGGCGGGGTCGGTGCCGACGATGTCGGCCGACTCCTCGCGCCCGATCCGGAAGACGCGGGCGCCCTCGCCGGTCTCGGCCGTCCAGGTGCGGTCGGCGGACTGGATGCGGATGCTGGTCATCAAGGCTCCTGGTGGGCAGGACGTCGTGCGGCCCGGGTCCGCACCGACGATGCTAGGCCCTTCTGCCCGGCCCACGACCGGCCCACACCCGGCCCGCGCCCTGTCGGTGCCGCTTCCTACAGTGGCTGCCATGAGCGAGATCGCCCTCGGCGCCCACGTCGACCAGACCGACCCCCTCGCCGAGGCGGCCGCCCGCCGGGCCCCGCTCGTGCAGTTCTTCCTCGGCGACCCCCAGGGCTACCAGGGCCCCGAGGTCGCCTACGCCGGCGGCGCGGAGGGCCTCAAGGCCGACGCCGAGGCGGCCGGGGTCGACCTCTACGTCCACGCCCCCTACATCGTCAACGTCGCCACGACCAACAACCGCATCCGCATCCCCAGCCGCAAGCTGCTCCAGCAGCACGTCGACGCGGCGGCGGCGATCGGCGCGAAGGGGCTCATCGTCCACGGCGGCCACGTCAACAAGGCCGACGACCCCGAGAAGGGCTTCGACAACTGGCGCAAGGCGATCGAGGCCACCGACCTCAAGGTGCCGCTGCTCATCGAGAACACCGCCGGCGGCGACAACGCGATGACCCGCTACCTCGAGCGCATCGCCCGCGTGTGGGACGCCATCTCGAGCGCCGAGCAGGCCGACCGGGTCGGGTTCTGCCTCGACACCTGCCACGCCCACGCCGGCGGCAACGCCCTCGAGACCGTCGTCGCCGACGTGCTCGCGATCACCGGCCGCATCGACCTGGTCCACTGCAACGACTCCCGCGACGCCTTCGACTCCGGTGCCGACCGCCACGCCAACTTCGGCGCCGGCACGATCGACCCCGACCTGCTGGCCGCGGTCGTCCGCGACGCCGGCGCGCCGGTGGTCTGCGAGACCCCCGGCGGGGCGGCCGAGCACACCGCCGACTTCGCCTGGCTGCGCGAGCGGCTCTAACCTCGTCCGGGTGACCTACGACGTACGCGCGACCTCCCCGGCCGAGCACCTCGCGTTCGTCGGGTCCCGCCGCTCGGCCAGCTTCCTGCAGACCCCCGCGTGGGGCCTGGTCAAGGCGGAGTGGCGGCGCGAGTCGGTCGGGTTCTTCGACGGCGACCTCCAGGTCGGCGCCGCGCTGGTGCTCTACCGCCAGCTGCCCAAGGTCAGGCGCTACCTCGCCTACCTGCCCGAGGGCCCGCTGCTCGACTGGTCGACCGACGACCTCGGCGCCCTGCTGGCCCCGTTGGCCGCCCACCTCAAGGCGCAGGGCGCGTTCGGCGTGCGCATCGGTCCGCCGGTGGTCACCCGCCGCTGGGACGCCGCCGCCGTCAAGGCCGGCATCGCCGATCCCGACTGCCGCCGTCTCGACGACCTCGCGCCCACCGACCGCGACGCCACCGGCGCCCGGGTGGTCACCCAGCTCACCGAGCTCGGCTGGCGCCCGCAGGGGGTCGAGGGCGGGTTCGCGGCCGGCCAGCCGCGCCACGTCTTCCAGGTCCCACTGCGCCACCCCGACGGCACCGCCCGCACCGAGGACGAGGTGCTCAAGGCGATGAACCAGCTGTGGCGGCGCAACATCAAGAAGGCCGCCAAGGAGGGCGTCGAGGTCACCTCGAGCGGCGCCCCCGACGACCCCGCCACGGCGGCCGACCTCGAGGCCTTCCACCGCCTCTACGTCCACACCGCAGAGCGCGACCACTTCACCCCGCGCCCGCTGTCCTACTTCCGCACGATGCTCGACGCCCTGGCCGCCGAGAGCCCCGACCGGATCCGGCTCTGGTCGGCGCGCCACGAGGGCGACCTGGTGGCCGCGACCATCGCGATCCGCGTCGGCGCCCACGCGTGGTACTCCTACGGGGCGTCCTCCACCGACAAGCGCGAGGTCCGCGGCTCCAACGCCGTGCAGTGGGCGATGATGCAGGACGCCCTCGCCGCGGGCGCCGACGTCTACGACCTGCGCGGCATCACCGACACCCTCGACGCCGACGACCCCCACGCGGGCCTGATCCAGTTCAAGGTCGGCACCGGCGGCGAGGCCGTCGAGTACGTCGGCGAGTGGGACCTCCCGCTCAACCGGCCGCTCTACAAGGCCTTCTCCGTCTACATGGGACGGCGGTGACCACCCCGTGGGTCTGACCCTCACCGTCGACGGGCCGCGCTGGCGCACCCACCTGCGCGAGGTCGCCGACGCCAACGCCGGTCTCGTGCCGGTGGTCAAGGGCAACGGCTACGGCCTGACCCGCGGCCGGCTGGCGCGGCGCAGCGAGTGGCTCGGCGTCGACACCATCGCGGTCGGCACCTACGAGGAGCTCCCCGAGGTCGCGACACGCTTCCCCGGCTCGCTGCTCGTGCTCACGCCGTGGCGCCCGTTCGTCCCCGACCTCGACCCCGCGCTGCGCGACCGCGTCATCCACACGATCGGGCGCGTCGACGACCTCGACGCGCTGCTCACCCGGCAGCCCGGCGCGCGCGTCGTGCTTGAGCTGCTCACCTCGATGCAGCGCCACGGCTTCTCCGCCCGGGGCCTGTGGGAGGCCGCCGACCACCTGCGCCGGCGCACGGCCCGCGCCCGGCTCGAGGGCCTCGCCCTGCACCTGCCCCTGGCGCAGGGCTCCCACCTCGGCGAGGTACGCCGCCACATCGACGCCGCGGTCGGCGCCGGGCTCGACGACCTCGACACCGTCTGGGTCAGCCACCTGACCGCGACCGAGCTCGCCACCCTCCGCTCGTCGTACGCCGACTTCACCATCCGGCCCCGCGTCGGCACCTCGTTGTGGCTCGGCGACCGCGGTGCGCTGGCGGTGACCGCGACCGTCCTCGACGTCCACGAGCTCGAGCGCGGTGACGCGTTCGGCTACCGCGCCCGCACCGCCCCCAAGTCCGGCCACCTCCTGGTCGTCAGCGGCGGCACCGCCCACGGCATCGGCCTCGAGGCGCCGATGGGCGAGTCGTCGATCAAGGCCAGGGCCTCGACCCTGGCCCGAGGCGGTCTCGACGCCGTCGGGTTCGTGCGCTCGCCGTTCTCCATCGACGGCAAGCAGCGGCTGTTCGCCGAGCCGCCCCACATGCAGGCCTCGATGCTGTTCCTGCCGGCCGGCGCCCGGGTGCCCGAGGTCGGCGACGAGATCGACGTGCGGGTGCGCTACACCACCACCACGTTCGACTCGGTCATCGTCACCTAGACCTCACCTGTCCCAGGGGCGAGAGTGATCACACCACCACGACCCCAGGACGCCCGAGCTCCTCGTGCCCACGCCGTACGACGTCGTCCTCGGGCCACCGCACGTCGCGCGCGACCACGCCCGAAAGCCACAGGGTCCCGACGACGTGGACGGCGATCGCGAGCCAGTAGAAGCCCGACGCGCCGTTGCCGCCGGGGTTGAGCAGGTCGCCGCGCCACCACCAGAACAGCAGGAGGTAGACGACCTCGCAGCCCTGCCAGATCAACAGGTCGCGCCAGCGGGGCCGGGCCAGCGCGGCCAGCGGCAGCAGCCACAGGGCCTGCTGCGGCTCGTAGGCGAGGCCGAGCACCAGCACCCCGGCCACGAGGAGGAGGCCGACCTGGCTGAGCCGGGGCCGTGCCGGGGCGAGCAGCACCAGCACGACGACGCCGCTGATCCACAGCCCGACCAGGAGCCACGAGGCCTGCTGACCGGTCTCGCGGGAGAGCCCGGCCGCCTGGGAGACGATGGTCCACACCGAGCCCTGGTCCGGGCCGCGCTCCCACGCGGCGGACCAGAAGCGGTCCCACTGCGCGCGCCCGGTCACGAAGGCCGGGGCGTTGAGCAGCGCCCAGACGGCCACGGCCGTCACCAGCGACGGCAGCAGCAGCGGCAGCCGCCGGTCGCGCAGGCAGAGCAGCGCGAGGGCGAGGAGCAGCAGCACCGGCCAGACCCCGGCCGCCGCGCCGGCCCCGACGAGCGCGCCGGCCAGCACCAGGCGCCCGCGCGACCACGCCCACAGCGCCCCGGCGACCGCGGCGACGGGCAGCAGGTCCCACGAGACGACGCCCGCGACGGCGAGCACCGGGCCGACGGCGAACCCCGCCGCGTCCCACGGCCGTCGCCGGCGGACCGCGCTCAGGGCTGCGGTGGCCAGCAGCGCCAGCACCGCGAAGCCGATCGCGTTGACGACGACGAACAACCGGCGTTCGTGATCGACGGCGTCGCTGCCGGCGACGGTCCCGGCGGGCTGGGCGTAGCGGGCCGTGACGTCGGGTGACCCGCTGAGCAGGTGGGTGACGCGCGCGGCGGCGTAGGTCCACAGGCCGACGGCGGCCGGCTCGTCGGTCACGGGGTAGCGCAAACGGGTGTCGACGTCGGAGCTCCACGGCCAGGCGAGCTCGTCGAGGCCGGTGCCGCTGTAGACGTCGGGCACCTTGCTCACGCAGGCGTGGGTGTAGCGGGTCTGGCTCACCATCGACCAGCCACCGTCGGCGCAGGCGGTCTTGGACGCCAGGCCCAGGCTGAAGGTCAGCGCCGTCAGCGCCAGCAGCACGCCGAGCACCGACACCCCCCGGCCACGACGCGGCCCGACGTGGTCGCCGACCGGGCCGCCGACGACCTCGCTCAGCGAGGCCACCACCCGGTCCTCCCGGGTGGGGTGGACGTGCGTCACTCCTGCTCGCGCCCGGGCTCCGGCCGGGGGCTGGCCGTCGCGGACGGCGGCGGGGGCGACGGGCTCGGGCTGGGCGACGAGGTGGTGGGTTCGGAGCTCGGGGAGCAGCCGAGCAGCCCGCACGGGTCGGTCGTCGGCGGCTGGGTCGGCTCGGTGGTCGTCGGGGCCTGGGTCGGCTCGCTGGTGGGCGCGGACGTCGGGGGCTCCGACGTCGGCTCGCGGGTCGGCTCCCGCGTGGGCTGACGGGTCGGCGACGGCGGCGGGGTGTACGGCGTGTGGCCCGGGTCGGGCGCCTCGCCGTCGACGAACGCCGGCTCGGGGAACTCCTCGACCGGGACGCCGTCGAGCGCGCGGCTCATGATCGCCTTCCAGGTCTTGGCGGGGTAGTTGCCGCCGTAGAAGCCGGCCCGGCCGTCCGACGACGGCGGCAGCCAGTCGTCGAGCTGGCCGTTGCCCGGGCCGCGCACGTACATCACGGCCGTCGACAGCTGCGGGGTGAACCCGACGAACCACGACGACGACACCGCGCCGCCGTCCTTGGTCGCGGTGCCGGTCTTGCCGGCCACGGGGCGGCCGTCGTCCATGGCGGCCTCGAAGCCGGTGCCCTCGGGTGACTCGACGACCTGCTGCAGGGCGTAGGCGACGTCGGAGGCGATGTCGGCGCTGAGCGCGCGCTTCTCGCTGACCTTGTGCTGGTAGAGGACCTCGCCGTTGCGGTCGGTGACCTTGGAGATCACGTAGACCGGCGCCGCGACGCCTCCGGCCGCGATGGTCGCGTAGCCGTTGGCCATGTTGATCGGGCTCACGGTCGCCGACCCGAGCGCGACGCCGGTCTCGGGCTTGAGCCCGGGGGTGCTCGTGGGGATGCCGGGGCCCCGCCGGCGCTCCTTCGGCCCGGGGATGCCCATCGCCTCGGCCGTCTTGATGATCTTCTCGGGGCCGTCGTCCATGGCGTCGGTGAGGTCGATGAACGCGGTGTTGACGGAGTCCTCGGTCGCGGCGAGCAGGCTGATCGCGCTGCCCTTGCTCGCCGAGCCGCCGTCGCCCTGGTTCTCGAACTCGGTGTCGCCGATCTTGATCGGCGAGTTGCCGTCGAAGGTGTCCTTGAGCGCGTAGCCGTCCTTGAGGCCGGCCGCGAGGGCGTAGGCCTTGAAGGTCGAGCCCGCCTGCCCGCCGGCGATGGCCCAGTTGAGCTGCGAGTCGAGGTAGTCCTGGCCGGCGTAGAAACCGCGCAGCGCACCGGTGCCGGGCTCGACGGTCGCGGCCGCCGCGTGCAGCTGCTTGGGCTGGAAGCCCTCACCCTCGGTGGGCCGGACCTCCTCGATGCCCTGCTCGATGTCGGCCATGATCTTGGGGTCGAGGGTGGTGGTGATCCGCAGGCCGCCGCCGTCGATCTCGTCCTCGGTGAACAGGGTGCCGTCGGGCTTCTCCAGGCCCAGCAGCTGGTCCTTGATCAGCGACAGCATGTGACCCTTCTGGCCGCCGTAGGTGCTCTCGGCCTCGACCTTGGGGAAGGCCGGCAGCCGCTTGCGGGCCTGGGCCGCCTCGGACTCGGTGATGTCACCGACCTTGGCCATGCTGTCGAGGACGTACTGGAAGCGGCCCTTGAGCGCGCGGCGCGCGTCCTTGCCGTCGGCCGGGTCGAGGTCGTTGGGGTCGTTGAGCACGCTGGCCAGCACCGCGGCCTCGCGCAGGTCGAGCTCCTTGGCCGGCTTGTCGAAGTAGGCGTTGGCCGCGGCCTGGATGCCGTAGGCCCCGCGGCCGAAGTAGATGGTGTTGAGGTAGCCCTCGAGCACCTGGTCCTTGCTCTGCTCGCGCTGGATCTTCAGCGACAGGATCGCTTCCTTGACCTTGCGCTTGTAGGAGCGCTCCTGGTTGAGGTAGAGGATCTTGACGTACTGCTGGGTGATCGTCGACGCACCCTGGGTCGAGCCGCCCTTGGCGTTGTTGAAGACCGCGCGCAGGATGCCCTTCGTGTCGATGCCGTTATTGGTGTAGAACGACTGGTCCTCGGCCGCGACGACCGCCTGCTTGACGTTGTCGGGCATGTCGGCCAGCGGGATCGAGTCGCGGTTCTGCAACGCGTAGCGGCCCAGCTCGTCCTTGCCGCCGTCGTAGTAGACGATCGAGGCGTTGGCCAGGAAGTCCTTGTTGGGGTCGGGGATGTCGGTGCTCTTGTAGACGTAGACGAACCCCGCCACGCCGAGCAGTGCGAGGACGACGGCCGTGACGGTGCCCCACAGCAGGAACCTCTTGAGCCGGGACTTCCAGGTCTTCTGGGGCTTGCCGGTCTTGTCGGGCACAGCGCCGCCTCTCTGTTGGGGTGCTCTCCCGAGCCGGGCGCGCAGCAGCTGGGGCCACGACATGTCGGCCGTGCGTACCGGCGAGGTGCCCTCGGCCCTCCGCTTGCCTGCCACTACGCGTGTCCCTTCGTCGGATCGGCTCGACCGTCGTGTGTGCTGCAGCCACCGCGTCGAGCGCGGCGAGCCGGTGCCCGACGACGCGGGCACGACGCTCAAGGGTACGGGCGACGCCGGGGTCGGCCCCAAAGCCCGCGGCGCCGGCGGGCTGCCGCGGGCCCACCCCCGACCCCGTACGTCGCCTGCGAGACATCGAAAGTTTCTGATCCGCGGATATATCGCTACGATAGGTCTCATGGCACGCCGCGCAGACTCCATCGAGCTCGCAGTCCTCGGACTGCTGCACGAGGGACCCATGCACGGCTACGAGCTGCGCAAGCGGCTCAACCTGATGCTCGGCTGGGGTCGGGTGCTCTCCTACGGCTCGCTCTACCCGACGCTGAAGAAGATGCTGCGCGGCAACCTGATCGAGGAGCTCGCTCCGTCGCTGACCCCGGTGTCGCGGCGACCCAAGATCGTCTACCAGGTCACCCCGGCCGGCACGCGTGAGTTCGAGCGGCTGATGGCCGACATCGGGCCGGCCGCGTGGGAGGACGACAACTTCGGCATCCGGTTCGCCTTCTTCGGGCGCACCGACATGGAGATCCGCCTGCGGGTCCTCGAAGGTCGGCGCAGCCGGCTCCAGGAGCGGCTCGACCGCGTCCAGAGCCAGCTGTCGATGACCGAGAAGGAGGTCGACCGCTACTCGGCCGAGCTCCAGCGGCACGGCGTCGAGTCGGCCGAGCGCGAGGTCCAGTGGCTCTCGGACCTCATCAACGCCGAGCGCAGCCGGGCCGGCACCCCGCCCCCGACCGCCCAGGCCTGACCGCGCACCACCGCACCACCGCACCACCAGACAGCAGCGCACAGCACCACTCCACAGACCTAGCTCCACACGAGAAGTCACACGAAGGGAATCCCGATGGGTTCGGTACGAGTAGCAATCGTGGGCGTCGGCAACTGCGCCACGTCCCTGATCCAGGGTGTCCACTACTACCAGGACGCCGACCCGTCGGCCGTGGTCCCCGGCCTCATGCACGTCAACTTCGGCGACTACCACGTGCGCGACATCGAGTTCGTCGCCGCGTTCGACGTCGACGACAAAAAGGTCGGCAAGGACCTCTCCGAGGCCATCAACGCCTCCGAGAACAACACGATCAAGATCTGCGACGTCCCGACCCTCGGGGTCGAGGTGCAGCGCGGCCCGACGCTCGACGGTCTCGGCAAGTACTACCGGATGACGATCGAGGAGTCGGCCCAGGAGCCGGTCGACGTCGTCCAGGTCCTCAAGGACTCCCAGGTCGACGTCCTGGTGTCCTACCTCCCGGTGGGCTCCGAGGAGGCCGACAAGTTCTACGCCCAGTGCGCCATCGACGCCGGTGTCGGCTTCGTCAACGCCCTGCCCGTCTTCATCGCCTCCGACCCCGAGTGGGCCAAGAAGTTCGAGGACGCGGGCGTCCCGATCGTCGGCGACGACATCAAGAGCCAGGTCGGCGCCACCATCACGCACCGCGTGATGGCCAAGCTGTTCGAGGACCGCGGCGTGGCCCTCGACCGCACCTACCAGCTCAACGTCGGCGGCAACATGGACTTCAAGAACATGCTCGAGCGTGAGCGCCTGGAGTCCAAGAAGGTCTCCAAGACCCAGGCCGTGACGTCCAACCTCACCGGCTCGCTGGCCGGTCTGGTCGACTCCAAGAACGTCCACATCGGCCCGTCCGACTACGTCGCGTGGCTCGACGACCGCAAGTGGGCCTACGTCCGCCTCGAGGGTCGCGCCTTCGGCGACGTCCCGCTCAACCTCGAGTACAAGCTCGAGGTCTGGGACTCCCCCAACTCGGCCGGCATCATCATCGACGCCCTGCGCGCCTGCAAGATCGCCAAGGACCGCGGCATCGGTGGCCCGATCATCAGCGCCTCGTCCTACCTGATGAAGAGCCCGCCGGTGCAGCTGCCCGACGACGAGGGCCGTCGCCGCGTCGAGGCTTTCATCACCGGCGCCGAGTGACCTGACGCCGCTGCGCCACCGCTGAAGGGCGGGCACCCCCTGGGGGTGCCCGCCCTTCGCGCGTCCGACCCGACCTCCTCAGCCCGTGAGGAGGTTTCGCACGAGCGCGGTGTCGCCCGGAGTCACGCCGCAGGCGACCAGCGCCTCGCCTACGTCGCCCAGGCCGTCGACAAACTCCACGAGCTCGCGCCGGGCTCCCCGGATCCAGGCCTCCCGCTCGGATGCCGTCATGGCGAGGTGATGGTCCTCGGACCCGGCGTGGGCCGGCGTACCGGCCATCGCCCGCACTGACGTCTCGTAGTCGTCGGCGATCGCCCCCACGGGCACGCCTGCGTTGGCCAACAGGAGGGCGCAGATCATCCCGGTGCGGTCGCGGCCGGCCGCACAACGCAGCAGGACGCCCGGTCGCGCTCGGGCCACCGCGCTCACCGCACCGGCGATCAGGTCCGGCAGGAGTCGTAGGTTGTGCGCCCAGTAGGCCGGCCGGTCGAGGATCGGGACGCACGTCCGCATGAACTCCTCGTGGCTCTGGTCCTCAGTGGGCGCGCGCACGACCTCGATCCCTCTACGGACCTCGGCCGTGACCGCGGGGTCACCGACACGCATCCCTACCTCGTCAGCGTTGCGCAGGTCCACGATGCTGCGGATGCCGTGGGCGCGCAGGTCATCCCAGCCGGTGGCCGTCAGGAGCTCTCGCCGCGGACCCCGCGCCAGCCGGCCACGGACGGTCAGTCCCGACGCCGCGAGGGGGGTCGGGAGCCCGCCGAGGTCGCGCACGTTGTGATAGCCGTCCCAGCGCAGCGCACGGCTCACGCTCCACCCGTGGCCACGTCGACCACCACGACCGCGTGGTTGTCGTCGGCCCCAGCCGCCTCGACCGCGGCCCGCACCGACACCGCCACCTCGTCGGGGGGCAGGTCGGCGACGAGCAGCGCAGCGAGCGCACCCGGCTCGAGCCGCGCGTGCACCCCGTCGCTGGTGAGCACGAACCGGTCACCCGGCTCGACCGCGTGCAGCGCCAGGTCGGGGGCGTACGGCGCCCCGGGCGCGATCGCCCGGTCGATGAGGACACGCCGGTCGTCGGTGCGCGCCTCCTCCGGGGTCAGCCGGCCCTCGTCGACCAGCGTCTGCACGACGCTGTGGTCGCGGGTCAGCCGCTCGAGCCGGCCGGCGCGCACGCGGTAGGCGCGGGTGTCGCCGACGTGGGCCAGCGCCGCACGCCCGTCGCGCAGCACCAGCGCGGTCAGGGTGGTCGCCGCCTCGGGGTGCCCGGCGTACCGCTCGCCGACCAAGGCGGCCGCCCGCCCCACCGCCGCGTCGAGGGCGGTCAACGCGTCGCCCTCGTCGAGGTCCGACACCACCTCGAGCACGTCGGCGGCCACCGTGCCGGGGGCGTCGCCGACGCCGTCGGCGACGGCGTACACCCCGCCCCCGACCAGGACCGCGTCCTGCTGGTCGCGGCGGGCACCCTGCGCCAGGTAGGACGCCGCCCGTGCCTCGCGTTGCTCGATCGTGTCGATCGTGTTCTCCATCACCGTCTCCTCGTCCAGCTCTGCCACGAGGTCACCGACCAGCGCCCGGGTCGCGAGCGTGTCGGCCTCGACCTGACGCCACCACGACGTGAGCTCGGCCGCCGCCGCCCGGCCCGAGCGGTCGGCCAGGTCGGCCACCACGCGGATCCGCGCCAGCGGCATGCCCGCCAGCCGCAGCCGGGCGACCAGGCGGGCCCGGTCGAGCTGCTCGACGGCGTACCACCGGTAGCCGGTGACAGGGTCGACCCGGACCGGGGGCAACAGCCCCGTCTCGTCGTAGAGCCGCAGCGCCTTGGCGCTCAGCCCGCTGGCTCGGGCGGCGTCACCGATCGACATCAGCCTCGTCCGTCCCACGCCGGGCCCCCTCCTCGTGAGCGGTGAACCGTTCACCGTGACCCGACCGTGCGCCCTCCCCCCGCGTCAAGGTCAAGCCGGCCCTCCGGCATGGCGGACACAAATTCCGCCCGAGACCGTAACTGTCTGACAACCCGCGTCGTTCTTCGACATGTCGGCCCGCGCTCGGCGTGCCCCGCTCGTGAGGACCACGATGTCTGCTCTGTCCCCGTCCCGTCGTGTCCGCCTCTCGGTGGCGACCGTCCTGATCGGCCTGGTGACGGCGCCGCTCGCGATGAGCGCGGCCGGGCCCGCGTCGGCCGCCCCCGCGGCTGCGCAGGCCGCCGCGGCGTCCGCAAGCGTCGATCCCGCGCTACGACCGTCGGCCGAGGCCGTGGAGCCGGCCGGGTCGGCCTCGACCTTCACCTTCTTCATCCTGCGCACCAACCAGCCCGGCCCGTGCACCGGGCTGGGCGAGAACGTGAGCACCGACCCCTCGATCAACCGGCGCAGCTGCGCCTTCACCAACTTCCAGGTGACCGGGGCCACCGGAGCCCTCAGCGCCGAGCTGTACGCCGAGGGGGCGTCGACCCCGTTCGCCACGCCGGCCGTGGTCGCGCAGACCAACGGTGGTGGCACCGGCTTCCAGGTCTCGCTGCAGCCGTCGGCCGCCTGGTCCGCGGCCGCCGGCCGGGTCCGCATGGTCGTCAAGGACGCCACGGGCCCCATCGGCGAGTCGACGTTCTTCTACAACCACCTGGTCGCCACCGTCACGACCGGCGGCGCCACCACCCCCGGCACGGCGTTCGGGGTCACCGGCACGCTCGTCGAGCACCTGGCCGGCACGACCGGCGGCGACACCGCGGTGCCCGCGACGTTCCGGCTCCGCGTCACCGGGCCGGACTCGACCACACCCCTGTACACCTCTCCCGTCCTCACCGCCGCCTCCGACGGCACCTTCAGCACCACGGTCCCCGGCAGCGCCACCGAGGGGCTCGCCGGCGGTGACAGTCTCTCCAAGACGCTCGCGGTCGAGGTGGTCGACGCCTCCTACGAGGACACCACCGCCCTCCCGCCCCCGGTCACGGGTCGGTGGGCCGCCGGCGTGGCCGGCACCGCGGCGCACACCGTGACGATCCCGGCGACGCGGCTCACGCTGCTCAACAGCTTCGTCTCCTCCGTCGGCTGGGTGAAGCCGGGCGAGGTCTACCCCTCACAGCTCGTCGTCCGCAACGACACCACCACCGCCGCGACACCGAGCGTCCTGCTCACCGTGCCCACCGGCACCTCGCTGCTGACCGCCGCGGGTCCGGGGACCCACCCGGTCTCTCCCACGGGGCTCACCTGGGCCCCCGGCACCCTCGCACCCGGCGAGAGTGCGGAGCTGGTGCTGACCGCGCGCGCCAGCAGGACCTCCCAGCTGCCCACCGTCGTGTGGCGCGACCTCTCGTCCTCGGCGGTCCTCCAGGTCCCGGGCCAGCCCGACAAGACCGTGCTGAGCCACGGCCCCAAGGTGATCCCGCCCAGCGATGTCTACAACACCGCCCGCTACGGCGACCGGCCGTTCCCGATCGTCCCGGTCCAGTACAACGACCGGTCCTACCAGGACACCCACAACGGCCAGCTGCTCGCCCAGAAGATCAACGACCCCGGCACCCCCGGATCGACCTTCAACCTCTACCAGGAGATGTCGATCAAGCAGCTGTACCCCAACGGCACCGTCCCGTCCTCGGGCATCGCGACCGCCGACTTCACGTACGCGCCGGGCTTCGACTTCCAGTCCACGGTGCCCGGCCAGTCCTGCACCGGCACGACGTACGCCGACCTGCCCGCCGACGTGTCCGGCACGCCGCTGTACCCCGAGCGCGTGACCAACGGCGTCTACAACCTGCCCGGCCAGACCCAGTTCTACGGTGCCGACGCCAACGGCTCGGCCGTGGTCGGCTCGGTGGCCGGCGTCGGAGCCCTGCAGAACATCGACTCCGGCTGCGGCCCGACCGGCAAGCTCGTCCACGACGCTGCTGCGCTGGCCGACCCCGAGCTCGACTACAGCGACTACGACACCGACAAGGACGGGGTCGTCGACTTCTTCATGGTCGTCTACGCCGGCTGCGGCGGCAACGGCGCCTCACAGATCCCGATGTGCACCAGTGCGCAGAGCGACACCGCGTCCTACGACAACATCTGGCCCCACTCGTCCTCCCTCGAGGGCGCCTACACCGACCCGGTCACCGGGCTGCCCGGCTTCACGACCGACGACCAGCTCAAGGACCTCGAGGACCGGCCGCTCTGGTACACCGACACGACGTACACGACCACGACCACCGTGGACAAGGGCGAGGCGCTCAAGGTCTACGTCCGCGTCGGGCCCTACAACGTCAACCCCGAGACCGCGATCGACAACGCCTCGGTCATCAGCCACGAGTACGGCCACAGCCTCGGGCTGCCCGACTTCTACTCGACCGGCAGCCGCGAGACCTACGGTGACTGGAACCTCATGGCCACCGACAAGTCGCAGAACATGGACGCCTACTCGCGCCAGGAGCTCGGCTGGGTCGTGCCCCAGGTGCTGGCGCCCGGCGCCACGACCTCGGTCAAGGACTGGAAGAACTCCAAGATCGACACCGGCACCATCACCTGGCAGGCGCCCGACGGCACGCCGTACACCCTGACCGACGGAGCCGACGGCACGGTCCACAACTCCGAGATGTACGTCGCCAAGCTGCCCGGTCGCACGTTGCTCGACGCGAGCGCCTTCACCAGCGGTGTGGGCTCCACCCCGCAGCACCTGTGGTGGTCGGGCTCGGGCAACGACTTCGGGTGCGCTCCCGTGGGAGGGCGCAACTTCGACCTCTCGATCCCCGGTCTTGCCACCCTTCCCAGCGGGACGCCCGTCAAGCTGACCTTCAAGTCACGCTGGGACATCGAGTGGGACTTCGACTACGGGTTCGTCCTGACCACCACCGACGGCGGCGCCACCTACACCTCGCACCCCTCGGCCAACGGCTACACCACCTCGAAGGCCGGGGTGCCCGGCAACGTCAACATGAACGGCTGCCTGGACACCTACGACAACGGCATCACCGGCACCAGCGGCTCCTACAGCGCCGGCACCCAGGCCGTCGACCGGGTCGCGGGCAACACGCCGGCCCCCGTCTTCCTCGCCGACAGCTACGACATCAGCGACCTGGCGGGCAAGCGCAACGGCGCCCTGCGCTTCAGCTACTCCACCGACCCGGGTCTGGCCCGGCCGGGCTGGTTCATCGACGACGTCAAGGTCACCGCGACCGTCAACGGCGTCGACAAGGTGCTCTACTCGACGGACTTCGAGTCCAGCGGCGGTCCCGCCGACGACGCCGTCTTCAACGGCGGCTGCAACGAGGACCTGGCCGTCGCCTCGAGCTGCACCAAGGGCTGGAAGTACCTCGCCGCCGGGGCCGCCTCGGTGCAGGACCACGCCTACTACCTGGAGATGCGCGACCGGTCGAGCTTCGACTTCGACGGCCGCGGCGAGAACGACCGCGACCCCATCGGGTTCCAGGCCGGCCTCTACCTCGCCTACACCGACGAGGCGCACGGGTACGGCAACGTCGGGACCGACGACCCGCCCGCGCAGTCGCCGCTCGACTCGGTGCCCACCGTCGGCTCGGCGACCCCCAACCTCGACGACGCGTCCTTCAACGCCACGCCGGCGCGCTCCACCTTCACCGACGCCAAGGCCACACCCCACGTCGACAACTACGCCGACCCGAGCACGACCTCGGGCAACTGGGAGTTCGCCTACGACTGCCTCGGCTTCAAGGTCGACGCGATGAGCGGGCAGGACGCGGCGCCGCAGAGCAACCTGACCGGCGACGTCACCTTCACCCTCGGCACCGGGTGCGGTGCGTTCGACTACGGATACGAGCCCGAACGGGTCGTCGACAACACCGCCCCGACCGCGGTGGCCTCGGCGAGCCCGACGACCGCCACCACCGGCCAGCAGGTCGCGTTCTCGTCGGCGGGCTCGACCGACGCCGAGACCCCCGGCGAGCTCGACTACAGCTGGGACCTCGACGGCGACGGCACCAAGGACGCCGCCGTCGCTGCGCCGAGCTTCGCGTACGGCACGGCCGGGACCTACACCGCGACCCTGACGGTCACCGACCCCTCCGGTCTGACCGACACCGCCACCGTGGTGGTCACGGTCACCGGTGCGCCGGCCGCCAACACCGCCCCCACGGCCGACGCCACCGCGGACCCGGTCGCCGTCGGCATCGGACAGAACGTCACCCTCACCGGCGCCGGCTCGACCGACGCCCAGACCCCGTCGTCGCTGACCTACAGCTGGGACTTCGGTAACGGCGGCACCACCGTCGACGCGACGACCCGCGACACGTCGGTGTCCTACCTGCAAGCCGGCACCTACACGGTGACGCTCACCGTCACCGACCCCGGCGGGCTCAGCGACACCGACACCGTCGTGATCACGGTGACGACGCTCCCGCCGCCCAACACGGCCCCGACGGCGGCAGCCTCGGCGACCCCCTCCACCGTCGCTGTGAACGGCGACGTCGTGCTCAGTGCGGCGGACTCGACCGACGCCGAGAACCCCGCGGGCCTGACCTACAGCTGGGACTTCGGCGACGGCGGCACCCTCGCGGACGCAACGACCCGCGACGTCACCACGTCGTACCCCGCGGTGGGCACCTACACGGCCACGGTCACCGTGACCGACCCCCAGGGACTCAACGACACCGCGACCACCACGGTGACCGTCACGAGGACCGGTGACACGACGAAGCCGACGATCCGTACCACCATCAGCCCCTCGCCGGTCCTGGTCAGCCGGGCCTCCGTGGTCTCCGCCGCCGGCTCCACCGACGACGTGACCGCCTCCGGCGACCTGACCTACCAGTGGAACCGGCGCAACGGCGGCTCCCTGGTCGACGCCACCGGGCCCACGCTGCGGCTCTTCTACCGCAACCCCGGGGTCCGCACGGTCGGGTTGACCGTGACCGACGAGGCGGGCAACGTGTCCACCCGCAGCGTGCGGGTCGCCGTCTACCGCTACGCGGCCTGCGGCACCCGCGCCGTGCGCACGACGGGCGACGTGCGGGTGCGCAGGTCCGATGCGGCCATCGGGGGCCGTTACTGCGCCACCCGGCGGGCGACCCCGGGCCGCGACTCCCTGGTGATCCACTTCCGGGGTACCCGGGTCGACATCCTGCGTGGCCTGGCCCCGCGAGGCGGCTCGGCGGCGGTCTACGTCGACGGCGTCCGCAGGACGACGGTGTCGTTCCGGGGCGGCACCCGTCTGACGTTCCGGCACGCTGCCACGCTGACCGGGTTCACCCCTGGCTCGCACAAGCTGGAGCTGCGGCGCACCCGCGGGCGCATCTACGTCGAGGGGTTCCTGGTCCAGTAGCCCGCAGGGCCCTCCCTCACCGGTGCCGGTCGGCCCCTCGGCCGACCGGCACCGCGCACGAGCGCGAGCTGCCCTGGAGCACGCCGTCGGCGCACAGGGTCGCCGCGTGGGCCGCGCCCCCGACCGGTCCGAGCGCGGGCGCGACGGCCACGACCGGGCGCAGCAGCGGGTCCACGACGTCGGTGAGGGGGGTGTCAGGACCCTCGAGGCCCCCGTCCACGCTGGTAGCGACCCCAGGGTCGAGGCCCGCCGTCGGTCCAGCCGCCCCACCGGGGGCGACCCCGAGGCTCGACGGCATCGGCGCGGAGCCGGTGACCCCGACCGTCAGCCCACGGCCCGGCTCGTCACGCCGGCCGTCGTCACGCGCACGTACGTCGTCGGCGCCGCGCGGCGGCGCGGGAGGAGCGGGAAGGGCGAGCACACCACCGGGCCCGCGCCGGGCCGGGTCCCCGGGCAGGGGTAGTGGACCGGTGGCGGTGCGGACCAGGGCGAGCACCGAGGCGAGGGCGACCCCGCCCGCGCACGTCGTCAGGGCCAGGCGCCGCCGGCGGCGCCGTCGGGCCTCCCGACGGGTGCGGCGGCGGACGCCCTCGACCTCGATCTGGATCTCGGGCACGGGGTGGCCCGGCTGGTGCTCAGGCGCCCTCGGCCTCGGCCTTGACCTTGGCCAGCGTCTCCTGCATGCCCTGCTCGAGGCGACGGGTGAACGGCTCGACGCCGCCGAGCACGACCTTGGTGAGCGCGAGCGACAGGCGGGAGATGCCCTCGGGCACCTCGCGGCGCTGGGTCAGCGTGGTGCCACCGGCGCCGTTGTCGGCGAGCTCGAAGGACCAGATCGTGTTGTTCTCGCGCACCTTGAAGGCGAAGTCGCGGTGCGGCTCGAAGCGCACGACCTTGGCTCCGGTCGGCCAGAACAGCAGGCCCTGGCGGTTGAGGTTGCTGAAGGTCGCGCCCTTCTCGACCACGCCGCCCTTGACCTTGGAGCGCACGACCTGCGGGCTCCACGAGGCCATCCGGGGGACGTCGGTGACCAGCGCCCAGACCTGGGCGGGCGTCGCGTCGATGTCGATGCTCGCCTGGAGCTCTGCGTGCTGCTGCGTGTCGGCCATGGCCGGACCTTACTGAACGGCGTTCAACAACGTCATCGTGATGCCCACCACTCGAGCAGCGCCGCGCGTGCCTGGTCCTCGTCGAGGGGGCCGCGGTCCAGGCGCAGGTCGAGCAGGAACGCGTAGGCCTCGCCGACCTCGCGACCAGGCCCGATGCCGAGGACGGCCATGATCTGGTTGCCGTCGAGATCGGGGCGCAACGAGGCGAGCTCCTCCTCCTGCGACAACCGGGCGATGCGGGCCTCGAGGTCGTCGTAGGTGCGGCGCAGCCGGTCGGCCTTGCGCTGGTTGCGGGTCGTGCAGTCGGCGCGGGTCAGCACGTGCAGCCGCTCGAGCTGGTCGCCGGCGTCGCGCACGTAGCGGCGCACGGCCGAGTCGGTCCACTCCCCCGAGCCGTAGCCGTGGAAGCGCAGGTGCAGCTCGACGAGCTTGCTGACCGCCTCGATGTCGTCGTTGCTGAAGCGCAGCGCCTTCATCCGCTTGGCGGTGAGCTTGGCGCCCACGACGTCGTGGTGGTGGAAGGTCACGGTGCCGTCGCCGACCAGGCGGCGGGTCCGGGGCTTGCCGACGTCGTGCATGAGCGCGGCGAAGCGGGACACGAAGTCGGGCTCGCCGTCGGCCCGGCCCAGGCGCGGCTCGAGCTCGATCGCCTGCTCGAGCACGGTGAGCGTGTGCTCGTAGACGTCCTTGTGGCGATGGTGCTCGTCGCGCTCGAGCTGCAGCGCCGGCAGCTCGGGCAGCACCAGCGCGGCGAGCCCGGTGTCGACCAGCAGCGTCAGGCCCAAGCGCGGGTGGGGCGCGCAGATCAGCTTGACCAGCTCGTCGCGCACCCGCTCGGCGCTGATGATCGTGATGCGGTCGGCCATCGCGGTCATCGCGGCGACGACCTCGGGCGCGACCGTGAAGCCGAGCTGCGCGGCGAAGCGCGCGGCGCGCAGCATCCGCAGAGGGTCGTCGCCGAAGGAGTCCTCGGGCCGGCCGGGGGTGCGCAGCACCTGGTGGGCCAGGTCGACGATGCCGCCGTAGGGGTCCTCGAACTCGCGCCCGGGCAGGGCCACCGCCATCGCGTTGACGGTGAAGTCGCGGCGTCCCAGGTCACCGGCCAGCGAGTCGCCGTACTGGACAGTCGGGTTGCGCGACGACGGGTCGTAGGACTCCGAGCGGTACGTCGTCACCTCGACCACCCACTCGCCCTTGCGGGCCCCGATGGTGCCGAAGTCGCGGCCCATGTCCCACAGCGCGTCGCCCCAGCCCTTGAGCAGGCGCTCGGTCACCTCGGGGCGCGCCGACGTGGTGAAGTCGAGGTCGTGGTGGGAGCGACCCAGCATCGCGTCGCGCACCGGCCCGCCGACCAGGTGGAGCTCGTGGCCGGCGTCGGTGAACAGGGCGCCCAGGCTGTCGATCAGCGGGGCGAGCCGGTCGAGCTCGGCCCCCACGCGACGCTGCACCTCGACGATCGAGAGGGGGGCGGAGGAGGACACGGGCACTCGCGCCAGTCTAGGAGTGCCCGGCGGGCACAGGCGAGCCGGATACCCTCGTCCCCGTGGTCGGTCCCCGCAGGTACGTGCGCGCCCTCGCGGCGACGTGCGCCCTGGGCGCCGGTCTCGCGCTCACCCCCGTCGCGAGCCCCGCCACCGCGGCGACCGCCGCCACGTCGACTCGCACGGTCACCCCCACCGCCGCCGACCCCCTGGTCGACGACGCGCCCCTCGGCGTGACGATCCGGAGCATGACGCCCGGCTCGCTGCCCGCGACCGGCAACATCGTGGTCACCGGGACGGTCACCAACCGCACCGACGAGACCTGGAGCGGCATCAAGCTCTACGCGATCGGTCCGCGCGTCGAGGGCGGCGTCGACCTCTACCCCGCCCTGCGCAACCAGGGCGAGCTCGAGCAGGCGATGCAGCAGCCGTTCGACGAGATCGTCGGCGAGCGGCTCACCAACGTCGGCACCCCCGGCTCGGTCGAGGAGCTGCCCCCCGGGGCCTCCTCCGGCTACACCGTGGTCGTGCCGGCCGACGCCGTCCAGGTCACCCGGGCCGGCGTCTACTGGTTCGGCGTGCACGCCATCGGCGAGAGCGCCGGGTCCCCCTACGACCTGGTCGCCGACGGCCGCGCCCGCACGTTCCTGCCCTACGTCCCGCGACGCTTCGACACCACCCCGGTCACCGGGTCGCTGGTCGTCCCGCTGGCGCAACCGGTCCGCTACGCCGCCGACGGCTCGGTCGACGACGAGGACGCCTGGGTCCGCGCCCTCGACGACGGCGGCCGGCTGACCCGGCTGCTCGACCTGGTGGCGGCGAGCCCCACCCCCGTGACCTGGGTGGTCGACCCCGCGCTCGTCGACGCCGTCGCGCACCTGGCCGAGGGCAACCGGCCCCGCTCCCTCGACGACACGACGGTGCCCACCGACCCCAGCACCGATCCTGGCAGCGACCCCAGCACCGACCCCAGCACCGACCCCGCCGGCGGTCCACCGGCCGACGACCCGAGCGACGGGTCGACCACGACGCCCACCGACGAGCCCTCCGCGACCGCCGAGCCGCTGTCGGAGTCGGCGCAGGTGGCCGCCGCGTGGCTGGCCCGGCTCGGCGCCGCGCTGCAGGGCGACGAGGTCCTGACCCTCCCCTACGGCAACGTGGACGTCCCCGCGACGGTCGCCCACGACCCCGACCTGCTGCGGGTCGCGCTCGCCCAGCGCAGCGTGGCCCTGGCGTCGCTCGGGGTCGACACCAAGCCCGTCATCTCGTCGCCCAGCGGCTACCTCGACGCCGCCAGCATCCGCGCCATCGACCCCGACACCCAGGTGCTGGTCACCGACCGGATGCTCGGCGCCGACCCGCCGGCCGCGGTCGACGCCGAGGGCCATCGCCTGCTCGTGACGTCGTACGGCGCCACGCAGGGCAGCCCCGGGCCCGGGCGCACCCTCACCACGGTCGGCATCCGGCAGCGGCTGCTCGCCGAGGCCGCGGTGAGGGTCATCAAGAACAAGCGTCCGCCGCTGGTCGCCGTGCTGCCGCTGGACTGGGAGCTCGACGACGGGCCCGCGTTCTTCGCCGGGCTCCAGGTGCCGTGGCTCGACCTCGGCCCGCTCGCCGACGTCGACACCGAGGCCTCCGCCACGACGGTGTCGCCCGACGACCTCGACTACCCCCGGCTGCAGCGGCGCCGCGAGCTCGACGCGCCCACCGTCGACGCGGTCGCCGACCTGATCAAGGCCGGTGACACCCTGCAGAACGTCCTGGTCGACAACACCGAGATCGGCGGTGTGCTGACCGAGGAGGCCCTCACGGGCCTGTCCTACTTCGTGCGCTACGGCCAGACCGGGGGCCGGCTCGCGACCGGCCGGTCGCGCGCCTGGGTCGGCAGCCGGCTCAGCGGCGTGCGCATCAGCGCCTCGCCCGGGGTCACGCTGTCGAGCTCCGACGGCAAGTTCGTCGTCAACCTCACCAACACCCTCGACCACCGGGTCGCGGTCAGCGTGCGCGCCGAGTCCGACGACGGCATCGAGGTCCTCGCGCCCGAGCGCATCGTGCTGCCCCCCGGCGGACGCGACACCGTCCTGCTGCGGGCGACCACCACCACCAACGCGGTCCACAACGTCACCCTGAGCGTCACCGACCCCACCGGCGCGCCGCTGGGGTCGACGGCCCAGCTGCCGATCCGGCCGACCCAGGTCAGCGGCGTGATCTGGCTGATCATGGGCACCGGCGCCGGGCTGCTGTTCCTCGCGATCGCCGTACGGCTGTTCCGGCGGGTGGCCGCCGGTCGCCGCGGCGAGGCCGGCGCCGGACGCCGCCCTGCGGGCTCCTCCGTCGAGGCCGCGTGAGCACCAGGGACAGGGCCGTCGACCCGAGCGCAGGGCCCGCCGAGGGGGCCGCCGACGAGCAGCAGGCCCTGCTGGCCAACAGCGCGGTGATGGCGGCCGGCACGGTGGTGTCGCGGATGAGCGGGTTCGTCCGCTCGGCCCTGCTCGCCGCCGCGCTCGGCGCGAGCCTGCACGCCGATATCTTCACGATCTCCAACACCGTGCCCAACATGCTCTACATCCTGCTGGCGGGCGGCGTCTTCAACGCCGTGCTCGTGCCGCAGCTGGTGCGGGCCATGACCGACGACGCCGACCAGGGCGAGGCCTACACCAACCGGATCATCACCCTCGCCGCGCTGTTCCTGGGCGTCGTGACGGTGGCGCTCGTCGCGCTGGCCCCGCAGCTGATGTCGCTCTACCTCGGCGACCGCTACGACGAGCCCGACCGCACGGCTCACCTGCAGTCGGTCATCGACTTCGCGCGCTACTGCCTGCCGCAGGTCTTCTTCTACGGCATGTTCGTCCTGGTCGGCCAGATCCTCAACGCGCGCCACAGGTTCGGTCCGATGATGTGGGCCCCGATCGCCAACAACGTCATCTCCGTGGCGGTGCTGGTCGTCTACCTGTTCGCCTTCGGGCCGGCGCGCGGTGCGGAGTCGACCGCGGCGTTCTCCTCCGGGCAGGAGCTGCTCCTGGGGCTGGGGTCGACGGCCGGGATCGCGGCCCAGCTGCTCATCCTGCTGCCCTACCTGCGCCGCGCCGGCTTCCGCTACCGGCCGCGGTTCGACTTCCGCGGCACAGGGCTGTCCCACACCCTGCGGCTCGGGCTGTGGACGGTGCTGTTCGTGGTGGTCAACCAGGTCGCCTACACCGTCGTGGTCCGCCTGGCCTCCGGCGGCACCGCCGACGGGGGCGACGGCACCGGCTACACCATCTACTCGTCGACGTTCCTGATCGTGATGGTGCCGCACTCGGTGATCACGGTGTCGCTGGCCACGGCGGTCCTTCCCCGGCTGTCGCGGTACGCCGCCGCGGGAGACGTGGGCCAGCTCGGTGCCACGTTGTCGGCCAACCTGCGCACGGCGCTGGCGGTCGTCGTCCCGTTCGCGGCCGTGCTGCCGCTCGTGGCGCGCGACCTCGCGCAGGTGATCTGGGGCCACGGCGCCGCGGCCGAGCAGTTCACCCGCTACGCCCCGTCGCTGGCCCTGTTCGGCCCGGGCCTGGTGATGTTCACCGTCCACTACCTGGTGCTGCGCGGCTTCTACGCCCTCGAGCTGACCCGCACCGTCTTCTACGTGCAGTGCGTCGTCGCGACCGTCAACGTCGTGGCCGCGCTGCTGCTCGTGCGCGGCACCGACGCCGCCGGCACCTCGCCGGCCCTCGTGCTCGCCTACGCGACGTCGTACGCCGTGGGCGCGGTGCTGTCCTACACCGTCCTGCGCCGGCGCGTCGGCCGCCTGGAGACCGGACGGCTCGCCCGGTTCGTGCTCCGGCTCGCGGTCGCGGTCGCGGTGTCCACCGCGGTCGCCGGGGTGCTCGCCGTCCTCCTCGGGCAGCTGGCCGACGACCCCGGCTGGGTCGTGGCGGGCCTGCGCGGGGCGGTCGTGGCCGCCGCCGGCGGGGTCACCTACCTGGTGACGGCCCGCGTGTTCCGCCTGCAGGAGGTCACGACCGTGATCCGGACCGTCACACGCCGGGGAAGCCGCACCCCGCAGGCCTGACCCGTCCTACGATGGCCGTGGTGTCCCATCCGCCCCATCCACGCAGCGCAGCCCGAGGAGACGAGTCAGGTGCCGCACGCCACCCGGCCCGGTGACCTCCTCGGCGACCGCTACCAGCTCGTCGACCTGCTCACCGAGAGCGAGGGCGGCCGCTTCTGGCGGGCCTACGACCGGGTTCTCGAGCGGCACGTCGCGATCCACGTGATCCGTGGCGACGACGAGCGCGCGCCCGCGCTGATGGAGGCCGCACGTCGCTCGGCGACGGTGCTCGACCGGCGGGTGCTGCGCGTGCTCGACGCCGAGTGCACCGACGACCAGTGCTACGTCGTCAACGAGTGGGGCTGGGGCACGTCCCTCGACATCGTCGCGGCCGGCTCGGGCGCGCTTGGCGCGCGCCGCGCCGCGTGGCTGGTCTCGGAGGTCGCCGACTCGATCGCCGTGGCGCACGCCGCAGGGGTGACCCACGGTCGGCTCAACCCCGAGAACGTCCTGGTCGACCGCGCCGGCGGGGTCCGCATCATCGGTCTGTGCGTCGACGCCGCGCTCCACGGGCTCGTCGGCCCCGACGGCCCCCCGCCCGGCGGGGTCCAGCACGACATCGACGACCTGGCCGGGCTGCTGTACTGCGCCCTCACCAGCCGGTGGGCCGGGGCCTCGGGGTCGATCGTCCCCGCCGCACCCCGGGGGCACGGCGAGGTGCTGCGCCCGCGCCAGGTGCGCGCCGGGATCCCGCGCACCCTCGACCTGCTGTGCGAGGAGGTGCTGCACCGCTCGCCGGACCGCGCGCCGGGGACGCGCCACCGCGAGCTCGACGACGTCGTGGCCTCCGCGCGGGGCGTGGCCGACTACCTCGCCGAGTTCGTCGGCGACCCGACCGGCATGCCGGCGGCGCTGCTGGCGAGCACCCCCGACGTGCTGCCCGACGAGGAGCAGGTCGTGCTGCCGCCGGTGCCCGAGATGCTGCCGCACGCCGAGGCCCCGCAGCCGGTGCCGGTGCCCGAGCCCGAGCCCGAGCCCGAGACCACCGTGCTGGCCGCGACCGACGAGGACCGTCCGACCGAGGCAGGGGTCCCCATCTTCGGCGACGACGACGACGTCTCCTGGCTGGAGCGGCGTACGACCCCCGCTCCCCCACCGCCACCGTTCGAGGCACCCCCCGAGCGACCGCTGTTCGCTCCCGAGCCCGCCGCCGGCGCGGCGCCCCGCACGCCGCGGCAGGGTCAGGGCGCCCGCTCGGGTCCCGGCGGCGGCAAGGACGACCACTACTGGCCCTGGGACACCGGCGCGGGCGCCTCGACGAGCAGCAGCGCCCTGGCGGCGGTCACCGACGAGCCCGTCCCGGGCCGCGGGTTCCTGCGGCTCGGGGTGCTCCTGGCGGCGCTGGTGCTGCTCGCCGTCGCGGTCGTCGTCGCGGTCAACCTCGGCAACGGCGGCAGCGACCCGGGCAGCGACCCGTCCGGCACGGCGAGCACCGGCGAGGCCGGTCGGGCCGGGCGCCAGGCCCGGGGGCCGGTCATCAGCGGCGTCAGCGCGGCGGCCTTCGACCCGCAGGGCGACCCGCCCTCCGAGAACGACGAGGAGGCGGGGGCCGCGGTCGACGGCGACCCCGCCACGACCTGGTCGACCGAGGGCTACAACGACCAGCTGGGCCCCCCGCCCGGTCTCAAGCTCGGCGTCGGGCTGGTGCTCGACCTCGGCGAGCAGCGGTCGGTCGGCCAGGTGTCGCTCTCGTTCGTCGGCACCCCGACCTCGGTGTCGCTCTTCGTCACCGAGGGGCGGCCCGACAGCGTCGACGGCCTCGACCCGGTCGCGCAGGGCAGTGCCGACGGCCCGCGGCTGACCCTCGACGCCGGTGGGGCCCGCGGCTCCCACCTCGTGGTGTGGCTGACGGCGCTGCCCGTCGGCGACGACGGCCGCTTCCGCGGCACGGTCTCCGAGGTGGTCGTGCGGGCGGCTCCGGGTGAGTGAGACCGACGGGTCGCACCACGGCACCGACGCCCGCACCGACGCCGAGCTGATCGCCGCCCACGTCGACGGCGACCACCACGCGTTCGGCGAGCTGTTCGCCCGCCACCGCGACCGGCTGTGGGCCGTCGCGCTGCGCACGATGGGCAACCCCGACGACGCCGCCGACGGGCTGCAGGACGGCATGGTGGCGGCCTACCGGCGGGCCGCGTCGTTCCGCGGCGAGGCCCAGGTGACCACCTGGCTGCACCGCGTCGTCGTCAACGCCTGCCTCGACCGGCTGCGCGCCGCGAAGGTCCGCCGTACCGACGTCCTGCCCGACGACCTCGAGGAGTACGGCGGCCGCGGGTCGACGGTCTCGGCCACCGACGCCGCGCTCGACCCCGCCGACCTCACCGTGGCCGCCGACCGCCGCCGCCAGGTGCTCGCCGCACTCGCGACGCTGCCCGACGAGCAGCGGGCGGCCCTCGTGCTCGTCGACATGGAGGGCTACCCCGTCGCCGAGGTCGCGGTGATGCTCGACTGCGCGGTCGGCACGGTCAAGTCACGCTGCTCGCGCGGTCGCACCCGGCTCGCGGCGCTGCTGGTCGGGCTCCTCGACGACGCCGGTGGTGACGGCCACCCCGACCCGGGGAACCGCCCTGCCCCCCGCGCCGTCCGATCCACGCACCCCCCGCGGGGTCCACCGGCCTGAGCGGACCCACCCCTGCCCACGCACCCCACCCACCCGGAAGCGACCCGATGTCCGAGCACGACCCCGAGGCCGGCCCCGCCGAGCAGGAGGCCGTACGCCGCCTGCTCGCCGAGGCGCGCCACGTCGAGCCGCTGCCGCCCGACGTCGCGGCCCGGCTCGACGGGGTCCTGGCGCAGCTCGCGGCCGAGGGCCCGCACGCGGTCGACCCGGCGCCCGCGGCCCCGCACGCCGCGCAGGTCGTCGACCTCGCCGCGCGGCGCCGCCGGCGGGCGCGGGGACTCCTCGGCGCCGCCGCCGCCGTGGTGGTGCTCGGGGTCGGTGCCACCCAGGTGCTGGACAGCACGAGCCGGTCCGGCAGCGACGACTCGGCGAGCTCCACGGCGGAGGCGGGCGCCGACAGCTCCGTCGCTGACGCCCAGGCGCCCGCGAAGCAGGAGGACGCCCCCGCCGATGCAGGAGGCCAGGGCGGCCCGACCGCGCTCAGCAGCACCCTGCCCCCCACCACCCCCAGGATCGACCGCGCGGGCTTCCGCGCGTCGGTGCTGCGGCTGCGCGACGCCGCCGCCGTCGCCTCGCCCGGTGCCCGCACCAGGCTCGGTGCCGCCGGGCTGACCGCCGACCGCCTGTTCGTGTGCCCGCCCACGACGCTCGGCCCCGGACGCCTGGTGCCCGTGGTCTACGCCGGCGCGCCCGCTGTCCTGGTCTACCGTCCGGCGACCGGCGCGACCCAGTCGGTCGAGCTGCTGCAGTGCGGCACGGCTGCCGTGCTGCGCTCGGTCGTGCTCCCGGCGCGCTGACGCCACGATCCGGTCACCGTCACGGGCACCACGGGACGGGCGGAATGCTGCTCACCTACGATCGGTTGTGCCGGATGTACGCACGCCCCACCCGCCAGCTCGAGGAGACCCGCCCCGCATGACGCAGTCCGCGACCGAGACGCCCGACGCCGGGCCCCGCAACGTCATCATCATCGGATCCGGGCCCACCGGCTACACCGCGGCGGTCTACGCCGCCCGTGCCAGCCTCGAGCCCCTGGTCTTCGAGGGCTCGGTGACCGCCGGTGGCGCGTTGATGAACACCACCGAGGTCGAGAACTTCCCGGGCTTCCGCGACGGCATCATGGGCCCGGCCCTGATGGACGAGGTGCGCGCCCAGGCCGAGCGCTTCGGCGCCGAGCTCATCCCCGACGACGTCGTGGCCGTCGACCTGACCGGTGACGTCAAGGTCGTGCGCACCGCCACCGACACCTACACCGCCCGCGCGGTGATCCTGGCCACCGGCTCGGGCTACCGCAAGCTCGACCTGCCCAACGAGGACGCCCTCTCCGGTCGCGGTGTCTCCTGGTGCGCCACGTGCGACGGCTTCTTCTTCCGCGACCAGCACATCGCGGTCGTCGGCGGCGGCGACTCGGCCATCGAGGAGGCGACCTTCCTGACCCGCTTCGGGTCGAAGGTGTCGCTCATCGTGCGCCGCGACGAGCTGCGGGCCTCCAAGATCATGCAGGAGCGCGCGTTCGCCGACCCCAAGCTCGACATCGTCTGGAACTCCGTGGTCGAGACCATCAACGGCACCGAGAGCCTCGAGTCGGTGACCCTGCGCGACACCGTGACCGGGCAGACCCGCGACCTCGACGCCACCGGCCTGTTCATCGCGATCGGCCACGACCCGCGCTCCGAGCTGTTCAAGGGGCAGGTCGACCTCGACGACAACGGCTACGTCCTCGCGGGTCACCCCGGCACCTCGACCAACCTGCCCGGCGTGTTCGCCGCCGGCGACCTGGTCGACCACATCTACCGCCAGGCCATCACCGCGGCCGGCACCGGCTGCGCCGCGGCGCTCGACGCCGAGCGCTACCTCGCCGAGCTCGACCACGTCGCCGCCTCGGGGGCCGAGGCCAAGCAGCGCGCCGACGCCGAGGCCGCGCTCGACCTGTGACCGTGCGGGAACACCTCGGCCCCACCTCGCGTTAACCCACCACACAAACCTCGAAGGGAATTCCCGTGGCCAACATCGCAGCCGTCACCGACGCAGAGTTCGACACCCAGGTCCTGCAGTCCGAGCTCCCCGTGCTCGTCGACTTCTGGGCGGAGTGGTGCGGCCCCTGCCGCCAGGTCGCCCCGATCCTCGACGAGATCGCCACGCAGCACGGCGAGAAGATCAAGTTCCTCAAGATGAACGTCGACGAGAACCCCGTCACGCCGTCGTCGTACCGCGTGACCGGCATCCCGACCATCAACGTCTACCAGGGCGGCCAGGTCGTGCGCAGCATCGTCGGCGCCCGCCCCAAGGCCGCGCTGCTCAAGGAGCTCGAGGAGTTCACCGGCTGAGCTGGTCCCACGCCCATCCGTGGGCACCGGCAGACCCCGGACGCCGTCAGGTGTCCGGGGTCTGCTGCGTCTGGCGCAGGTGGGGCACCGGGGCCGGTGCGGGCCGCACCGCCCCCACCAACCGCTCCAGGGCGGCCTCGACCTCGTCCTTCCAGGTCAGCGCGGAGCGCAGCTCCATGCGCATGCGCGGTGTCGTGGCGTGGGGCCGGTGGGTCCGGAAGCCGACGTGGGCCAGGAAGTCGGACGCCACCACGCACCGACCCGGGTGGTCCGTGCGACCGCGGGTGTCGCCGAAGGCCTCGACGGCCCGGATGCCGCCCCGCGTGACGAGGTCGGCGGCCATCGACTGCACCAGCATCCGCCCGATCCCCGCCCCGGCGTGGGCGGGCGCGACGTAGGCCATCGTCATCAGCACCGCGTCGGCCGACACCGGCGCCGTCGGGTGGCTGGCGGCGCCGGGCACGAACGCCGGCGGGGCGTACGCGACGTAGCCGACCGCGACGTCGTCGACGACGGCGACGCGCCCGCACGAGCCCCAGTCGCGCAGGACCCGGGACAGCCAGGCGTCCTTCTCGGCGGCGGCCTCGGCGTCGGTGACCAGACGCCCGCGGCGTACGGGGTCGAGCTCCCACCGCACGCACGCGCGACACGGCACGCCGGCGTGCCCCAGGTCGGCGAGGCGGTCGGGGGTGAGCCGCACGATCCGGCGGGTCATGAAACCCGAGCGTAGACGACCCCGTCGACCTGTCAGGATGACCCGGTGCGCCAGATCCGTCAGAGCAAGAAGCTGCACGACGTACGTTACGACGTGCGGGGTCCGATCCTGGTCGAGGCCCAGCGTCTCGAGGCCGAGGGTCACCGCATCCTCAAGCTCAACATCGGCAACCCCGCGCCGTTCGGCTTCGAGGCGCCCGAGGCGATCCTCGCCGACGTGGCCCACCACCTGCCGCACTCGCAGGGCTACAGCGACTCGCGCGGCATCTTCTCGGCCCGCACCGCGGTCGCGCAGTACTACCAGCAGCGGGGGCTGCGCGAGACCGCCGTCGACGACGTCTTCATCGGCAACGGGGTCTCCGAGCTGATCTCGATGGTGCTGCAGGCCTTCCTCGACGACGGCAACGAGATCCTGGTGCCCGCGCCCGACTACCCGCTGTGGACGGGTGCGGTCACGCTGTCCGGCGGCACCCCGGTGCACTACCTGTGCGACGAGGCCAACGGCTGGAACCCAGACCTGGCCGACATCGAGTCCAAGATCACCGAGAACACCCACGGGCTGGTGATCATCAACCCCAACAACCCCACGGGCGCGGTCTACAGCAAGGAGATCGTCGACGGCCTGGTCGACATCGCCCGACGCCACGACCTGGTCGTCTTCGCCGACGAGATCTACGAGAAGATCCTGTTCGACGACGCCGTGCACCACCACGCGGCCGCCTCGGCCGGGTCCGACGTGCTGTGCCTGACGTTCTCGGGGTTGTCGAAGGCCTACCGGGTCTGCGGCTACCGCGCCGGCTGGGTGATGATCTCGGGCCCGCAGGAGATCGCCACCGACTTCATCGAGGGCCTCACCCTGATCGCCAACATGCGGATGTGCTCCAACGTGCCGGCCCAGCACGCCATCCAGACGGCGCTGGGCGGCTACCAGTCGATCAACGAGCTGATCGTCCCCGGCGGCCGCTTCTACGAGCAGAGCATGCTGGCCCACCGGCTGCTCAACGAGATCCCGGGGGTCTCCTCGGTCAAGCCCAGTGGCGCGCTGTACTGCTTCCCCCGCCTGGACCCCGAGGTCTACGCCATCGAGGACGACGAGGCGTTCGTCATCGACCTGCTGCGCGCCAAGAAGATCCTGGTCACCCACGGCACGGGGTTCAACTGGCCGGCCCCCGACCACTTCCGGCTGGTGACCCTGCCCGACGTCGTGATGCTCGAGGAGGCGATCGGCCGGATCGCCGACTTCCTGGCGACCCGACGCTGACGGCGCGACCCCGCGTCTGTCACCCTCGGGGTCGACATCCCCGCACCCCCTTGTGTCCCAGGAGTGGCAGCCATGCGTGACATCACCTACCCGCCGATCATCGTCGCGGCCAAGACGGCCTTCCGGCTGCTCGGCCAGAACTTCCAGATGAGCGGCACCGAGCACGTCCCGCGCACCGGCGGGGTGCTGCTCGCGGTCAACCACATCGGCTACGTCGACTTCATCTACGGCGGCCTGGCCGCCAACCCCTCGGGTCGCAAGGTGCGGTTCATGGCCAAGCGCGAGCTCTTCGACCACACGCTGACCGGGCCGCTGATGCGCTCGCTGCACCACATCGAGGTCGACCGCGGGGCCGGCACCCAGTCGATGCGCACGGCGCTCGAGTACCTGCGCGCCGGCGAGGCCGTCGGCATCTTCCCCGAGGCGACCATCTCCCGGTCCTTCGAGCTCAAGGAGTTCAAGAACGGTGCCGTCCGCATCGCCGCGGAGGCGGGGGTCCCGCTGGTGCCGGTGATCCTCTGGGGCACCCAGCGGATGATGACCAAGGACCACGAGCGCGACTTCTCGCGCGGCAAGACCATCGCGATCCGGGTCGCGCCGCCCATGTACCCGACCGGCGAGGACCCCGCCGCCGAGACCGAGGCGTTGCACCGCGTGATGTCGTCGCTGCTCGACGAGACCATCCGGACCTACCCCGCCGAGGAGCAGCCGCTCGGGTCGTGGTGGCTGCCGGCGTCGTACGGCGGCAGCGCCCCCACCCCGGCCGAGGCCGAGCGTCTCGACGCTGAGGAGAAGCGGGCCCGGGCCGCCAAGCGCGCAGCCCGTCGGGCCGACAAAGCGTCCGAGGGCTGACGTTGAAGATCTAGCGCTATGTCGACGTGTCAGTTTGTCGACATAGCGATTCAGATCGGGCGGTCCTCACGGTTGCGCGGGTCGATGGTGTCGACGATGCGGCGCAGGTCGTCGAGCGAGGCGAACTCGACGGTGATCTTGCCCTTGCGCTGACCCAGGTCGACCTTGACCCGGGTCTCCAGGCGGTCCGAGAGCCGCTCGGCGAGGTCGACCAGGCCGGGTGCGGTCGGCTTGCGACGTACCTGGCGCGTCGTACGGCCGGCGAGCTCGCCGTCCGCGACCGCGACGATCTCCTCCAGGCCCCGGACACTGATGCCCTCGGCCACCACCCGCTGCGCCAGGCGGTCCTGGAGGTCGGCGTCCTCGACCGACAACAGGCTGCGGGCGTGGCCGGCCGACAACACGCCGGCCGCGACGCGCCGCTGGACGGCAGGGCTCAGGCGCATCAGCCGGATCGTGTTGCTGATCTGCGGCCGCGAGCGACCGATCCGCGACGCCAGCTCCTCGTGGGTGCACGCGAAGTCCTCGAGGAGCTGCTGGTAGGCCGCAGCCTCCTCGAGCGGGTTGAGCTGGCTGCGGTGGAGGTTCTCCAGGAGCGCGTCGCGCAGCATGTCGACATCGTCGGTCTGACGCACGATCGCCGGGATGGTGGTCATCCCGGCCTGCTGGGAGGCACGCCAGCGCCGCTCCCCCATGATGAGCTCGTACTCGTCGGGTCCGCTCAGGCGCACGACAATGGGCTGGAGGAGACCCACCTCCTTCACGGAGTGGACCAGCTCGCTCATCGCCTCCTCGTCGAAGACCTGGCGCGGCTGCACGGCGTTGGGCCGGATCTGCTCGATCGGCAGCTCGGCGAAGTAGGCGCCCTCGACCGGCGCGAGCCCGGCGGCGAGCCCGGAGGGGGCGGAACCGGAGGCGCCTGCGGCGCCGCCCGCGCTGCCCGCGCCGGCGGAGCCGGTTGCCTTGTCGTCCGGGGCGTCCTGAGCCGGGCCCGCAGCGTCCGGCAGACCGTGCTGCGTCGGCGGCGGTGCGGTGGGGATCAACGACCCCAGACCACGACCCAGACCACGCTTGGGGGTCGGTGCAGCCATCAGCGAGCTCCCTTCGTCGCCATCTCGCGTGCGGCCTCGAAGTAGGACAGCGCACCTGGCGATCCAGGATCGTAGGTCATCACGGTCTGGCCGTAGGACGGCGCCTCCGACACGCGCACCGACCGCGGGATCGCCGTACGCAGCACCTGGTCGCCGAAGTGGCCCCGCACCTCCTCGGCGACACCGGCAGCCAGGCGGGTGCGGGCGTCGTACATCGTCAGCAGGATGGTGGTGACGGCCAGGTCCGGGTTGAGGTGGGCCCGCACCATGTCGACGGTCTCCAGCAGCTGGCCCAGGCCCTCCAGCGCGTAGTACTCCGCCTGGATCGGGATCATCATCTCGTCACCGGCGACCAGGGCGTTGAGGGTCAGCAGGCCCAGGGAGGGCGGGCAGTCGATCAGCACGTAGTCGAAGCGGTCCTCGACGTCGGCCGCGTCGGCCGCGTCGGTCACCACGAGGGGGTGGCCGTGGATGGCCTTGCGCAGCCGGCCCTCACGCGCCACCACACTCACCAGCTCGATCTCGGCGCCGGCGAGGTCGATGGTCGCCGGGACGACGAAGAGGTGCGGCAGGTCCGGGCAGGGCACCGCGATCTCGGCGAGCGGACGACCCTCCACCAGTCCGTCGTACGTCGAGGGGACCCCGCGGCGGTGCTCGACGCTCAGCGCGGTCGAGGCGTTGCCCTGGGGGTCGAGGTCGATGACGAGCACCCGCTGTCCGAGCTGGGCGAGCGCCGCGGCGACGTTGACCGTCGTGGTCGTCTTGCCGACCCCGCCCTTCTGGTTGGCGACCACCATGACCCGGGTCGAGCGCGGCCGGGGCACGACGCCCGCTCGGCCGGGCGTCGTCCGAGTCTGCCGGGCCAGCAGGCTGTGTTGCGCAGCCCGGGCGAGCGGGGTGGCTTCGGTGTCGTAGGCGTCATCGAGCGACGCCAGGTCCCCTGCGGTGCGGGGGGCGGGGGGGTTCGGTCCCGAGGGGATGGTCACTGGTCGCTCCGTTTCACGTGAAACATGCAGCAGGGCGCCGGGGGCGTCCCTGCAGGGGTGATAGGCCGGGCTGGGGACAACCTGCTGGAAACTGTGGATAACTAGGCATCTCAGGCGGGGGAGTACCGGTGGATAACTCTGCCCACCCCGCCTCGCAAGGCGCTCCTAGCGGCGTCGGCGTCCTTGACGCCCCTGGCCGGCTGCCTGACGACGTGGCGGCCACCCTACCGACGATGGATCGCCCCACGCGACTCGCACGGCGAACGTCGTCTCGGACAACCGGTCGCGTCCCAGCTCCAGCACCTCGGGGGTAGCGCAGCCCCAGGCACGCAGCGACGTCCGCGCGGCAGTGATCTCATCGCCGGCACTCACGCCCTTGAGCGCGAGGACGACACCGGTCGGCGCAGTCAGCGGCATGCACCAGTCGACGAGCTGCGCCATCGACGACACAGCGCGCGAGGTGACCACGTCGAAGCCCGGAGCGACGGCGTCGGATCCGTGCAGGTCCTCACCACGCGCGCGAATGACGGTCACCTGGTCCAGGCCCAGCTCCTCCACCACCTCCTCGAGGAAGGTGGCGCGCCGCAACAGCGGCTCGACGAGTGTCACGCTGAGGTCCGGGCGTGCGATGGCCAGCGGCACGCCGGGCAGTCCGGCACCTGAGCCGATGTCAGCGACCCGGACGCCCGAGGGGACCTGCTCCTCGAGCACCGCGGAGTTGAGGAGGTGTCGCGACCACAGGCGCGGCGCCTCCCTGGGACCGATCAGACCTCGGAGAACTCCTTCGGACGCCAACAGGTCGGCGTATCGCTGCGCCAGGTCCAGGCGCTCAGACGGGAACACCCCCCGCGCCTCGTCGGGCGCAGGGGGTGCCGGGGCAGGTGTTTCACGTGAAACGTCGGCCATCGGGGTCAATCCGGCAGCACGATGACGAACCGACGCGGCTCGACACCCTCGGACTCCGACGTGAGTCCAGCAGCCGCCACCGCGTCGTGCACGACCTTGCGCTCGAACGGCGACATCGGCTCAAGCGACTGCGGGGCACCGGTCTCGCGGGCCCTCGCGATCGTCTCGTTGGCCAGCTCGACCAGCTTGGTCCGTCGCTCCGCGCGGAAGCCGGAGATGTCCAGCATCAGGCGCGACCGCTCGCCAGTCTCGCGGTAGACCGCGAGCCGTGTGAGCTCCTGCAGGGCCTCGAGCACCTCGCCGTTGCGACCCACGAGCTGCTGGAGGTCGGCGCCGACGATGGACACGGCAGCACGATCGCCCTCGACGTCCATGTCGAGGTCGCCGTCGAGGTCGGCGATGTCGAGCAGCTCCTCGAGGTAGTCGGCCGCAATGTCGCCCTCCTGCTCCAGGAGCTCGAGCCGGCTCGTCCGCGCAGAGTCCTCACCCACCGGTGCCTCGCCGTGCTCGGTTGCCTGCGTGGACACCGTCTGCTCGGTGTCGTCACCGGTCACGCCATCGCCGAGGATGTCTGCGTCCGCACTCATCGTCCGCCTCCTTGCTTCTTCTTGATCAGGTTGGGGTTCTGGGGTGGGCCGCCCGCGGGACGTTGCCCGGACTGACGCTGCGCCTTGGTCTGCCGCTTGGGCTGCGGACGCACCGATGGACGACGGTCACCCTCCGCCTCGCCCGAGGGGCCAGCGGCACCGGGCTCCTCAGACCCCTTCAGGTCCTTGCCCTTGGCACGGTCACGGTCCTGCTTGGCCTTGAACGCCGGCGTGCCGGGCGCGGGGTTGTTGCGGATCACGTAGAACTGCTGGCCCATGGTCCAGACGTTCGAGGTCGTCCAGTAGAGCAGGACACCGATCGGGAAGGCCACGCCGCTGATGCCGAAGACCAGGGGCAGGATGTAGAGCAGCAGCTTCTGCTGCTGCGCGTACGGGCCACTCATCGCGTCGGCCGGCATGTTCTTGCTCATCAGCTGGCGCTGGGTCGTGAACGTCGTCGCCGTCATCGAGATCACCAGGATCACCGCGACGATCATCACGATGGCGTCCGGGGTCGGGCCCCAGGTCCGCGCCTCCCAGAACGACTCCGAGATCGGGATCTTGCCGAAGATCTTCGACTCGGCGAAGTCGGTGGCGCGAGCGTCGGTCAGGAAGCCGCGCCCGGATTGGTTCTTGGCGGCCTGGTCGAGGATGCGGAACAGCGCGAAGAAGATCGGCATCTGCAAGATGAGCGGCAGGCAGGACGCGAACGGGTTGGTGCCCGCGTCCTTGTAGAGCTTCATCGTCTCCTCGCCCAGCTTCTGCCGGTCGTGGCCGTACTTCTTCTGCAGCTCCTTGACCTTGGGCTGGATCAGCTGCATGTTGCGCTGCGACTTGATCTGCTTGACGAACAGCGGGATCAGCATGATCCGGATGACCAGCGTCAGCCCGATGATCGACAGCGCCCAGGACAGACCGCCTTCAGGGTCGAGGAACGTGCTCAGGAGCTCGTGCCAACCGAGCAGGATGCCCGAGATGGCGTAGTAGAGCGGCGTCATGATGAAGCCGCCGATGTCGGAGAGGAAACCCAACGGAATCAAGCTCCTTGCTGGTGGGTCGGACTACCGCGGTGGTGACCACGCGCGGCAGGGGGACGAGGGGGGCGCGGCACGCGGGGTGGCACTTTGTCGACACCGCCGGGCGCCCAGGGGTGGCAGCGCGCGACACGGCGCACAGCCAGCCAGGAGCCCTTGATGCTTCCGTGAACCTCGACGGCCTCGAGCGCGTACGCCGAGCACGTGGGGTAGTAGCGACACACCTGGCCGTAGAGCGGGCTGATCAGCAGCCGGTACAGCTTGAGGACAACGATGAGGACGTGCTTCACACCAGGACCTCGGGACGGAGCAACGACAGACGACGCAGGCACGAGTCGAGGTCAGCGGCCAGCTGCGCCCCCGGGGACGCCGCGGCCGCCGGAAGGGCACGCACCACCACGACCGCTCCGGCCGGGAGGCAGTCGAACCGCGCGGCGACCAGGTGCCGCAGGCGGCGACGTACGCGGTTGCGCACCACGGCGTTGCCCACGGCCTTGCTCACCACGAAACCCACCCGCGCCGACGACACGCCGGGCCCGGTGACGGACGGCGCCTCGAGGAGCAGGTGGGTGACGACGGTCCGGCCGGAGGCGCGACGACCTCGCCGCGTCGCCTCACGAAAGGAGGCGGCGTCGGTGACGCGGTGTGCTGCCGGCAGCACGACCGGACCGGAAGGCCCGCGACGGGGCGCAGAGCCTGGGTGCCTGAGCCGGGTGGCTCAGACGGCCAGGCTCTTGCGGCCCTTGCGGCGGCGGTCCGAGAGGATGGCGCGGCCGGCGCGGGTACGCATGCGGAGGCGGAAGCCGTGCACCTTGTGACGGCGACGGTTGTTCGGCTGGTAGGTGCGCTTGCTCACGGCATTCCTTCGTTGGTCGGTCCCGCGCTACGTAGCGCAGGTGTCGTACAGTCGCGGCCACCGGCATCGCGTGCCTGTCCAGACCCTGTCTGCGAGCACCGGGGTGCTGACGACACGGCCCTGACGGCACCCTTCGACGCCTTGTGACCAACCAACGGTACGCGCTGGCTGGAGACAGGGTCAAACCACGCCCGTCGCGTAGCGCCCTGCCTGTGGATGAAGGGTTGCCCGGCGTCCGGCAGGCGGGTTACGTTTCAGGGCATCGGGCTTCCCCACCCTCCCCGCGCCACCGTTGTCGCGACAGCCGACGACGGCGGTCGTCTCGGCCGTCACAGGGCCGCTGACCTGCGCAAACAGTTGTCGGCTTGGCGGTGGAAGGTTCCCCGGCGCAGTTCCTCCACAGCAGCCGGTCCCGGTTCACACCCTGTGGACAAACCTGTGGAACAGTTCACCCGGGCACCATGAAGACGAGCGGAGCACCCTGACTGTGGACGACAACGGACGCCTCGGAACCGACCCCGACGAGGTCCCCGGACCCGACCGGCCCTCCCTCGAGGCGGCGTGGTCGACGGTGGTCGCCGACCTCCAACCGCACCAGCAGGCCTGGCTGCGCCAGAGCCAGCCGGTCCACCTGCACGAGACGACGGCCATCGTCGCGGTGCCCGACGACTTCACACGCTCGCAGCTGGAGGGACGGCTGCGCAACCAGCTCGAGGAAGCGCTGACCGTCCACTTCGGCCACGACATCCGCATCGCGGTGACGGTCAACCCCGACCTCGGAACGGTCATCCCCGAGGAGGCGCCCCGCCAGGTCGTCGAAGAGTCGACAAGTCGCTCCATCGACATGGCGGTGGCGGGCGACGGCTACGCGGACTTCGGGAGCCTGCCCCGCGACCGGGCCGACCGCACCGACCGCACCGACCGGGCCGACCGCACCGACCGCACCGACCAGGGCCACGAGCAGACGAAGTCGGCGCTCGAGACGCGGCTCAACCCCAAGTACACCTTCGAGACCTTCGTCATCGGTTCGTCCAACCGGTTCCCGCACGCCGCCGCCGTCGCCGTCGCCGAGGCCCCCGGCAAGGCCTACAACCCCCTGTTGATCTACGGCGACTCGGGGCTCGGGAAGACCCACCTCCTCCACGCCATCGGCCACTACGTGCGCAGCCTCTACACCGGGGCCAAGGTGCGCTACGTCTCCAGCGAGGAATTCACCAACGAGTTCATCAACGCGATCCGCGACGACCGCCAGGACCGGTTCAAGCGCCGCTACCGCGAGGTCGACGTCCTGCTGATCGACGACATCCAGTTCCTCGAGGGCAAGACGCAGACCCAGGAGGAGTTCTTCCACACCTTCAACACGCTGCACAACGCCAACAAGCAGATCGTGCTGACCTCCGATCGCGCACCCAAGCGGCTCGAGGCGCTCGAGGACCGGCTGCGCAACCGCTTCGAGTGGGGCCTGATCACCGACGTCCAGCCCCCCGACCTCGAGACCCGCATCGCGATCCTGCGCAAGAAGGCGGCGATGGACCGGCTCACGGCACCGCCGGACGTGCTCGAGTTCATCGCCTCCAAGATCCAGACCAACATCCGCGAGCTCGAGGGGGCGCTGATCCGCGTCACGGCCTTCGCCAACCTCAACCGGCAGGAGGTCGACATGACCCTGGCCGAGATCGTGCTGAAGGACCTGATCCCCGAGGGCGGCGAGCCCGAGATCACCGCGCCGCTGATCATCGCCCAGACCGCCGCCTACTTCGGGCTCAGCATCGAGGAGCTCACCGGCCCCAGCCGCGGCCGCCACCTCGTCATCGCACGCCAGATCGCGATGTACCTGTGCCGCGAGCTCACCGACCTCTCCCTGCCCAAGATCGGCGCCCAGTTCGGCAACCGCGACCACACCACGGTCATGTATGCCGAGCGCAAGATCAACCAGCTCCTGGGGGAGCGGCGCGCCGTCTTCAACCAGGTCAGCGAGCTCACCAACCGCGTCAAGATGCAGGCCCGCCAGTCCTGAGCCGAGCCGGCCCCACCGACCGCGCCGGCCTGTGCACCCAGGGGCCTCCAGGGTCCGAACTACACGGGGAGGATCTGGGGACAACCCGGGAGCCCGGCCCCCAGGCCCGGTCCCGGTGCACAGCCGCCGCCGGTTCGTCGCTCCGTCCTCCACAGGCCCTGTGCACGGCGATCGAGCGCAGCGACCTGCACGAACGTCCTTCCTCCACAGATCCCACAGCTGCTACGACTACGACGAACCTCCAGACATCACCTCCTCCGCCGAACTCCATCCGGCCCTCCCCCTGTGGACGGACCGCCCCGCGTGGCAGGATGCGAACCCGCCAGACCACCGTGCTGCTGCCAGCCGGACCCACACACCAGGCCCACCAGCCGCACCGTCACCTCGAAGGACACCCTCGTGAAGTTCCGAGTCGAACGCGACGTCCTCGCCGACGCCGTCGCCTGGGCTGCCCGCAGCCTGCCGGTCCGCCCGAGCGCCCCGGTGCTCGCCGGTCTGTTGATCGAGGCCAGCAACGACGGCCTCGTGCTCTCGACGTTCGACTACGAGACCTCCGCCCGCGCGACCCTGACCGCCGACGTCCACGACGAGGGACGTGCCCTGGTCAGCGGCCGGCTGCTCGCCGACATCTGCCGCAGCCTCCCGGCCAAGCCGGTCGAGATGGTCATCGACGGTGCCCGGGTCTCGCTGACGTGTGGTTCGGCGCGGTTCAGCCTGCAGACGATGCCGGTGGAGGACTACCCGACCATCCCGCAGATGCCCCAGGCCACCGGCACGGTGCAGAGCGACGTCTTCGCCCACGCGGTGGCCCAGGCCGTCACCGCCGCCGGACGCGACGACATGCTCCCGGTGCTCACCGGCGTCCGCCTCGAGATCGACGGGTCGACCATCTCGCTGCTGGCCACCGACCGGTTCCGTCTCTCCCAGCGTGAGCTCGGCTGGGAACCGGGCACTCCCGACGAGTCCCTGGCCGCGCTGGTCCCGGCCAAGGTCCTCGGTGACACGGCCAAGTCGCTCACCTCCGGCAGCGAGGTCACCATCGCGCTGTCGGCCGGAGGCACCGGTGAGGGGCTCATCGGGTTCGAGGGCGTCGGGCCCGGAGGCGTACGCCGCACCACGACCCGGCTGCTCGACGGGGAGTTCCCCAAGGTCCGCAGCCTCTTCCCGGCCGAGAAGCTCACCACCGCCCGCGTCGACAAGCAGGCTCTGATCGAGTCGGTCAAGCGTGTGGCCCTGGTGGCCGAGCGCAACACGGCGGTCCAGCTGCAGTTCAGCGACGGTGTGCTCACGCTCGACGCCGGCTCCGGCGACGAGGCCCAGGCCTCGGAATCGATCCAGGCGACCATCGAGGGCGAGGACATCACGACGGGGTTCAACCCCCAGTTCCTCCTCGACGGCCTGACCGCCATCGACGAGTCGGTCGTCGAGCTCGCCTTCACCCAGGCCTCCAAGCCCGTGGTCCTCAGCGGCATCACCGACGACGACTCCGACCCGGGGTTCCGCTACCTCCTCATGCCTCGCCGCCTGCTGTCGTAGGGCACAGCGGCCCGACCCGCACCGCCCACCGCCACCCCCAGGAGCAGCCATGCACATCGGACTCGTCGGCCTCGGCAAGATGGGTGGCAACATGCGCACCCGCATGCGCGCCGCCGGCCTCACCGTGGTCGGCTACGACCGCAACCCCGACCTCGCCGACGTCGACAGCCTGGCGGCGCTGGTGGCGGCACTCCCGACCGACGGCCCCAGGGTCGTGTGGGTGATGGTCCCCGCCGGTGAGCCGACCCGTGCCACGATCGCCGAGCTCGGTGACCTGCTCGGCGACGGCGACCTCGTCGTCGACGGCGGCAACTCCAAGTACACCGACGACCAGGCCAACGCCGCGATGCTCGCCGAGCGCGGCATCGGCTTCGTCGACTGCGGGGTCTCCGGTGGGGTGTGGGGCCGAGACAACGGCTACGCCCTCATGTGCGGCGGGTCCCTCGACGACGTCGCCAAGGTGCAGCCCGCGTTCGACGCCCTCAAGCCCGAGGGCGGTGGCTTCGTGCACGCCGGCGCCAAGCCCGGCGCCGGGCACTTCGCCAAGATGGTCCACAACGGCATCGAGTACGCGATGATGCAGGCCTACGCCGAGGGCTGGGAGCTGCTCGAGGCGGTCGACCTGGTCGACAACGTCACCGAGGTCTTCGACTCCTGGCGCACGGGCACCGTCATCCGCTCCTGGCTGCTCGACCTGCTGGTCGCGGCCCTGGAGGACGACACCCACCTCGACCAGCTGCGCGGCTACGCCGACGACTCCGGTGAGGGCCGGTGGACCGTCGAGGCCGCCATCGAGCACGCCGTGCCGATGCACGTGATCGCCGCGTCGCTCTTCGCCCGCTTCACCTCGCGCCAGGACGACAGCCCGGCGATGAAGGCCGTGGCGGCGATGCGCAACCAGTTCGGCGGCCACGCTGTGCGCACCGCCCCACCGGCCGGCGGCGACGCGAGCCCGACGACCTAGAAGGCCGGCTAGACGGCCAGCACCAGCCGGACCGCCGCGAAGGCGAGCCAGACGCCGACGAACGCGACCGCCCAGGGCCGGCGTACGACGGCGTCGAGGTCGGGCGGTGGCCTGCGACGCGCTAGTGCGACGACGACGGCCACGACCAGGGCGAGGGCGGCGCCGGCGGCGACGACCCCGAACGGGTGCGCGGTGAACGAGTCGTGCCACCGGCCGTGGGCCAGGTAGACCCACGATCGGGTCAGGCCGCACCCGGGGCACGGCAGACCGGTGAGGCGCCGGAACGGGCAGATGACCGGCCCGTCCTCGACGTGGTCGGGCGAGATGACGAACGCCGCGCCGAGCGCCGCAGCCGCCCCGGCCGCCACCAGCTGGGTGGTGACCGGGGCGAGCCCGCGGTCAGCGGAGGGGGCGGCCCTGCGCATCGGGGACCTTGCGCATCAGCACCAGGACGAGGTCGATGATCGTCCAGACGCCGAGGCCACCGCAGGTGAGCAGCTTGGCCACGCCGAGCCCGGTGTAGCCGAGGTAGAAGCGGTCGACGCCGAAGGTGCCGAGCAGCCACGACAGCAACGCCGTGGTCAGCCACTCCTTGTCGGAGTAGAGGCCGGGCACCTCCTTGGCCGGGAACCACTGGGCGCCGTTGTCGGCGCGCACCATGGTGTCGGGCTTGAGGTTGCCCGAGGTCGCCATCTGCGCCAGCTGGCCGATCTGCAGGGGACCCTGCTCCTGGCCCATCTGCGAGATGAAGTAGGCGCCGGGGGCTCCGTAGCCGGCCGGTGCGGGCTGACCGTAGCCCGGGGCGGGTTGGCCGTAGCCCTGCGGGAGCTGCCCGTAACCGCCTGGCTGCTGGCCGTAGGCCGGGGGCGGTGGGGACTGCGGCGGTGGTGCCGAGCCGTAGGGATCCGGCGGGGGCTGCTTGGCCAACGGGTCTTCACTCATGGCAGAACAGTAGGCCCCGTAGGCTCCGGTGGGACCGGACGCGCGGGCCGGCCCCACAGGAGGATCGACGCAGTGCACGTCTCGCACCTGGCGCTGCACAACTTCCGCTCCTACGCCCTGGCCGACGTCCCCCTGGGCCCCGGCGTCACGGCGTTCGTGGGTCGCAACGGGCAGGGCAAGACCAACCTGGTCGAGGCCGTCGACTACCTCTCGCGGCTGTCCTCGCACCGGGTCGCCGGCGACACCCCGCTGGTGCGGGCCGGCGCCGAGCAGGCCGTCGTGCGGGCCGCGGTGGTCAAGGACGGCCGCACCGCCGTGCTCGAGGTCGAGATCAATGTCGGCAAGTCGAACAAGGGACGAATCAATAAGTCGACATTGCCCCGGGTGCGCGACATCGTCGGGCTGGTCCGCACGGTCGTCTTCTCGCCCGAGGACCTCACGCTGGTCAAGGGCGACCCCGCCGACCGGCGGCGGTTCCTCGACGACCTCCTGGTGCTGCGCACCCCCCGTCTGGCCGGCACGATCAGCGACCTCGAGCGGGTGCTCAAGCAGCGCGCGACGCTGCTCAAGACCGCCGGCCACGCCCGCCGCGGGTCGACCAGCCAGGAGTCCGCCCTCTCGACGCTCGACGTGTGGGACTCCCAGCTCGCCCAGGTCGGTGCCGAGCTGCTCGCGCAGCGCCTGACGCTCGTCGAGCACCTGCGTCCCTACGTGGGCGCGGCGTACGCGACCGTGGCCCGCGGCGCCGGACGCGACGACGCGGCGATCGCCTACAAGGCCTCCTTCGAGCTGCCGCACGCGGCGACGGTCGACCCGGCCGCTCCCGACCGCGGTGAGCTGGCCCAGGCGCTACTCGCCGAGCTCGGACGCCGCCGCAACGACGAGCTCGACCGCGGGGTCTGCCTGGTGGGCCCGCACCGCGACGACCTGCTGCTCTCGCTGGGCCAGTCGGTGCCGCAGTCGCTGCCCGCGACCGGCGAAGGGATCGGGGAGGGCCTCGGGGAAGGGACCGGCACCCGGCTCCCGGTCAAGGGCTACGCCTCCCACGGCGAGAGCTGGTCCTTCGCGCTCGCGCTGCGCCTGGCCTCCTACGACCTGCTCCGCTCGGAGGGCGACGACCCGATCCTCATCCTCGACGACGTCTTCGCCGAGCTCGACGCCGAACGCCGCACCCAGCTCGCCGCGCTCGTCGCGGGGGCCGAGCAGGTGCTGGTGACCGCCGCGGTGGCCGCCGACGTCCCCGAGGCGCTCGCCGGCACCCGCTACACCGTGGCCGGGGGAGAGGTGACCCGTGCCGACTGACGACCCGCAGCCCTCCGACCCGACCACGCCCGTCGACCCGAGCACGCCCGTCGAACCGGCGCACACCGACGACGGGCTCGACCTCGCGCGCCAGGTCACCCGGGCGACGGCCGGCACCACGCCGGCCGCCCGACGCAAGGGGCCCCGTCGTACCCCGCCCCCGGGCGACGTACGACGCGGCCGTGTGTCGGGGGCCCACCCCGACGACCGCGACCCGCAACTGCTCGGGGGCGAGGTCGGACGGCTCGTCGACCGCGGGGGCTGGGAGCTGCAGCTGCGCATCCGCGGGGTCTTCGCCCGGTGGCCCGACCTCGTCGGCGACGACGTGGCCGCGCACTGCACCCCCGAGTCGTTCGCCGACGGCAGGCTCGTGGTGCGCACCGACTCGACCGCGTGGGCCACGCAGCTGACCCTGCTGACCCCCAGCGTCCTGCGCCGCCTCAACGAGGACCTCGGGCACGGCACCGTCACGATCCTGGAGGTGCTCGGCCCGCACCTGCCCACGTGGAAGAAGGGTCGGCGCTCGGCCCGTGACGGCCGGGGTCCGCGCGACACCTACGGCTGAACGGGCCCGACCTGTGCCGACCCGCACCCACCCGGACCGGCTCGGAGCCGGTCCAGCGGCCCCGACGACGTATGGGGCCTTGGTCGAGGCCCTCCCAGGGCCCCTGAACGGCACCTACGGGCCGCTGAGGGCCGATCTCGTCGCAATCCTGTCCACAGCCGGACGCCCGGACCATGAAATGCGGCCCGGGAAGGGCTATTATGGCCACCGAGGTCGCGACCCTGGAGCCGCGACCTCCGTCATGTCCGGTCACCCGACCGGGCCCCCGTCGTGAAGAGGTCCCGCGTGTCCGACGAAGTCACCCCCGACAGCACCCTGGCCGAGCACGAGGTCGGCGAGGAGATGCTGACCACGATCACCAGCTCGGCCGTCGACACCGCCTACGGCGCCGAGTCGATCCAGGTCCTCGAGGGGCTCGAGGCGGTCCGCAAGCGCCCCGGCATGTACATCGGCTCGACCAACGAGAAGGGCCTGCACCACCTCATCTGGGAGGTGGTCGACAACGCCGTCGACGAGTCGCTGGCCGGCCACTGCGACCGGATCGTGCTGACCCTGCTGGCCGACGGCGGCGTGCGGGTCGAGGACAACGGCCGCGGCATCCCCACCGACACCGCCCCCGGCCAGGAGCTGCCCGCCCTGACCCTGGCCCTGACGGTCCTGCACGCGGGCGGCAAGTTCGGCGGCGGCGGCTACAAGGTGTCCGGTGGTCTGCACGGCGTCGGCATCTCCGTGGTCAACGCGCTGTCGTCGAAGGTGATCGCCGAGGTCCGCAACCGGGGCCACGAGTGGCGCCAGGTCTTCGAGGTCGGCGTCCCGGTGACCGAGCTCGAGGAGGTCCGCACCCTCGAGCCCGGCGAGCGCACCGGCACCACGATCACCTACTACGCCTCCCCGACGATCTTCGAGACCACGACCTACTCGCTCGAGACGATCACCAGCCGGGTGCGCGAGTACGCCTTCCTCAACAAGGGTCTCGAGATCGTGGTCCGCGACGAGCGGCCCGCCGCGGCAGACCTCGCCGAGGCCGTCGCCGACGACACCGTCGACCGGGCCGTCGACTCGGTCGCCCCCGACGCGATCCACTCGGCCGCCGGCGGCGGCATCGAGCAGGTCTTCCGCTACGACCGCGGCCTGGTCGACTACGTCGAGCACCTCAACCGCGCCAAGACGCCGGCCAACCCGACCGTGATCTCGTTCGAGGCCGAGACGCCGGCCTCGTCGGCCAACCACATGAGCCTCGAGGTCGCGATGCAGTGGAACACGACCTACGCGGAGTCGGTCCACACCTTTGCCAACACCATCAACACCGCCGAGGGCGGCACCCACGAGGAGGGCTTCCGCGCGGCGCTCACCTCGCTGGTCAACAACGCGGGCTTCGACTGGGGCCTGATGAAGAAGCCCGAGGACCGCGTGTCCGGCGACGACGTCCGCGAGGGCCTCACCGCGATCATCTCGATCAAGCTCGGCGAGCCCCAGTTCGAGGGTCAGACCAAGACCAAGCTCGGCAACACCGAGGCCAAGGGCTTCACCCAGAAGATCGTCAACGACCAGCTCGGTGCCTGGTTCGAGCAGAACCCCGCCGAGGCCAAGGGCATCGTCCGCAAGGCGATGGACGCCGCCAGCGCCCGGCTGGCCGCCAAGAAGGCGCGCGAGCTCGCCCGCGGGCGCAAGGGCTTCGGCAGCGGCGGCGGGCTGCCCGGCAAGCTGTCGGACTGCCAGTCGACCAACCCCGAGGAGTGCGAGGTCTTCATCGTCGAGGGCGACTCGGCCGGTGGCTCGGCCCGGCAGGGCCGCGACCCGCGGGTCCAGGCGATCCTCCCGATCCGCGGCAAGATCCTCAACGTCGAGAAGGCCCGCATCGACAAGGTCCTGGCCAACACCGAGGTGCAGTCGATCATCTCCGCCCTGGGCACCGGCATCCAGGAGGACTTCGCGATCGAGAAGCTGCGCTACCACAAGGTCGTGCTGATGGCCGACGCCGACGTCGACGGCCACCACATCAACACCCTGCTGCTGACGCTGATCTTCCGGTTCATGAAGCCGCTGATCGAGGGCGGCTTCGTCTACATGGCCCAGCCGCCGCTGTACCGGATCCGCTGGAACGGCCCGCCGTCGGACCACGAGTTCGTCTACTCCGACGCCGAGCGCGACACGCTCATGGCCCACGGCCTGGCCAACGGCCGCAAGCTCCCCAAGGAGAACCCCGTCCAGCGCTACAAGGGGCTCGGGGAGATGAACGCCAAGGAGCTGTGGGAGACCACGATGGACCCCGAGCAGCGGCTCATGCTCCAGGTCACCCTCGACGACGCCGCGCACGCCGACGAGATCTTCTCGATCCTCATGGGCGAGGACGTCGAGCAGCGGCGCTCCTTCATCCAGCGCAACGCCAAGGACGTCCGTTTCCTTGACATCTGACAACACACGCAAGCACGCGCCGGGCGCGCGAGCGAAGCGAGCCGGCGGCCGGGCAGCCGACCCGTCGGAAGCGGAGCGCAGCGAAGCGAGCACCGCATTGCGACGTGTCGGCGGGCGCCACGTCCTCATCGAGAGTGAGCAGAAGAGATGACCGAGACACCCACCACCCCTCCCGGCGGACGCATCGAGCCCGTCGAGCTGCAGACCTCGATGCAGCGCGCCTACATCGACTACGCGATGGCGGTCATCGTCGGCCGCGCCCTGCCCGACGTGCGCGACGGCCTCAAGCCGGTGCACCGGCGCGTGCTCTACGCGATGTTCGACGGCGGCTACCGCCCCGATCGCGGCTACTCCAAGTGCGCGCGCGTGGTCGGCGAGGTCATGGGTAACTACCACCCCCACGGCGACACCGCGATCTACGACACCCTCGTACGCCTCGCGCAGCCGTGGGTGATGCGCGCGCCGCTGGTGCACGGGCAGGGCAACTTCGGCTCGCCGGGCAACGACTCGGCGGCCGCGATGCGCTACACCGAGTGCCGGATGGCCCCGCTGGCGCTCGAGATGGTCCGCGACATCCACGAGGACACCGTCGACTTCCAGCCCAACTACGACGGCCGCTCCCAGGAGCCCGTCGTGCTGCCGTCGCGCTACCCCAACCTGCTGGTCAACGGGTCGGCCGGCATCGCCGTCGGCATGGCCACCAACATCCCCCCGCACAACCTGCGCGAGGTCGCCGACGGCGCCAAGTGGGCCCTCGAGCACCCCGACGCGACCCGCGAGGAGCTGCAGGACGCGCTCATCGAGCGCATCAAGGGCCCCGACTTCCCCAACGGCGCGCTCATCGTCGGCCGCCAGGGCATCGAGCAGACTTACCGCACCGGGCGCGGCTCGGTCACCCAGCGCGCGGTGATCAACGTCGACGAGGACGCCAAGGGCCGCACCCAGCTCGTCATCACCGAGCTGCCCTACATGGTCAACCCCGACAACCTGGCCGAGAAGATCGCCGACCTCGCCGAGACCGGCAAGGTCCAGGGCATCGCCAACGTGCTCGACAACACCTCCGACCGCACCGGCCAGCAGCTGGTCGTCGTCCTCAAGCGCGACGCCGTGGCCCGCGTCGTGCTCAACAACCTGCTCAAGCACACCGAGCTGCAGACCAACTTCAGCGCCAACATGCTGGCCCTGGTCGACGGCGTGCCGCGCACGCTGTCGATCGACCAGTTCGTCAGCAACTGGGTGACGCACCAGATCGACGTCATCCAGCGACGGACCCGCTACCGCCTGGCCGACGCCGAGCGCCGGGCCCACATCTTCCGCGGCCTGGTCAAGGCGCTCGACGCCCTCGACGAGGTCATCGCGCTCATCCGTCGCTCGCCCGACGTCGAGGAGGCCCGCGAGGGCCTGATGCAGCTGCTCGACGTCGACGAGCTGCAGGCCACCGCCATCCTCGACATGCAGCTGCGCCGGCTCGCGGCCCTGCAGCGGCAGAAGATCGTCGACGACCTCGCCGCCATCGAGCTCGAGATCGCCGACCTCGAGGACATCCTGGCCCACGAGACCCGGCAGCGGCAGATCATCTCCGACGAGCTGACCGAGATCGTCGACAAGTACGGCGACGACCGGCGTACGCAGATCATCGCCGCCGACGGCGACCTGTCGATGGAGGACCTGATCCCCGACGAGGAGCTCGTCGTCTCCATCACCCGCGGCGGCTACGCCAAGCGGACGCTGCGCCACCAGTACCGCACCCAGAAGCGCGGCGGCAAGGGCGTGCGCGGGGCGAGCCTGCGCGGCGACGACGTCGTCGAGCACTTCATCGCCACGACCAACCACCACTGGCTGCTGTTCTTCACCACTGCCGGGCGCGTCTACCGCACCAAGGCCTACAACCTGCCCGAGGCCTCGAGGGACGCCAAGGGCGGCCACGTCGCGGGGCTGCTCAGCTTCCAGCCCGACGAGTCGATCGCCCAGGTGCTGGCGATCCGCGACTACGACCAGATGCCCTACCTGGTGCTCGCCACCCGCGCCGGACTGGTCAAGAAGACCCGGCTGGGCGACTACAACTCCCCGCGCCAGGCCGGCGTCATCGCGATCAACTTCCGCGACGACGACGACGAGCTGATCGGCGCCGAGCTGGTCGGGCCCGACGACGAGATCCTGCTGGTGTCGCGTCGCGGCCAGGCCGTGCGCTTCAAGGCCGACGACGGCCAGCTGCGCCCGATGGGCCGCGCCACCTCCGGCGTCACCGGCATGGCGACCGGCGAAGGCGACTCGGTGCTGTCGATGTCGGTGATCCGCGCCGAGCAGGCCGCGGCCGAGGACGCCGAGGAGAGCGACGACGTCAAGGTCCAGTACGTCTTCACCATGACCGACGGCGGTTACGCCAAGCGCTCGCGCATCAACGAGTACCGCCTCACCAACCGCGGCACCAAGGGTGTGCGCGCCATGGGCCTGACCAACACCGACCGTGGTGGCCTGGTCGGCGCCTTCATCGTCGAGGACGGCGACGAGGTCCTGTCGATCACGGTCGGCGGCCAGGTCGTGCGCAGCCCGATCAACGCCGACTTCCGACCGCTGGGCCGCTCGGCCCAGGGGGTCAAGTTCGTGACGCCCAAGAAGGGCGACAGCGTCGGCGTGGTGGCCCGCTCCATCGAGGCCAAGGTGGCCGAGGAGGAGGGCATCGACGAGGAGGCCGACGCCGGTCCGCAGACCGGTCCCGAGACGGGCTCCGAGACGGGCTCAGACAGCACCGTCGAGTCGGGTGTCGCTGATCTCGAGGTTTCGGCGGATGTGGTAGCGGATGACACAATCGCCGACGAGGCGTCTGACGAGGGCGCTCCCGACCCGGGTGAGGATGATGCCTGATGAGCGATCGGCCTGCACCGCCGGCCCAACCGCCGGCGTCACCGCGCACCCCCGCACCGGCGCGTCCGCCCAAGCCGGCTGACGCGCGCACCGGGTCCCCGGCCCCGACGGCCCCGCCCGCCTCGCCGGCGCCGGGACCCGACGGCACCGCCGTACGGGTGGGGCTCGCCGAGCGGATCCAGGCCAAGCTCGCCGCCGCCACGTCGTCCGGCGACAAGGACGCCAGGGCGGCAGCCGCCGGCGGCCCCGCGACCGCGACCGCCGCCACGCGCAAGCCGCGGCCCCGTGGTCCGCGCCGCGCCCGGCTCCGGCTGACCCGCATCGACCCCTGGTCAGTCATGAAGACCGCGTTCCTGCTGTCCATCGCCTTCGGCATCGTCACTGTCATCGCCGTCGCGATGATCTGGGAGGTCATCGGCGCAGCCGGTGTCTGGGACTCGATCAACTCCACGGTCAAGGAGGTCATCGACGAGCCCGGCACCGCCGACTTCGACATCGAGGACTACATCGGCACCGACCGGGTCCTGGGCTTCACCATGTTGGTCGCCGCCGTCGACGTCGTCCTGATCACCGCGATCGCCACGCTGTCCGCGTTCCTCTACAACATGTCGGCCGCGCTGCTCGGTGGCATCGAGGTCACCCTCGCCGAGGACGCCTGACAACTGGTCGCGCTGCGACCGGCTCGGGCCGCCGCCCCGCGTTGCCTGGCTACGCTGCCGCCGGCTCTGCGTGCGGGGTCGGACCGGCCCGGCGGCCGGTCGCGCGCGACGTGCGCACTGTGGTCGGCTTGGACCGGGCTCGGGGCGCCTGGTGACCGGACCGGACCTCACGGTGGTCGAGGAGCACAGGCCAGCCCCACCACGGCCTGCCCGGTCCGGGGCGATACCGATTGGGAGCGGGCTCGCCGGGTGGGATAAAGTCATGCCGCCCCGTGAGGGGCGGTGCGGGCCTATAGCTCAGACGGTTAGAGCGCTTCCCTGATAAGGAAGAGGTCACAGGTTCAAGTCCTGTTAGGCCCACTCGTAGCACGACGCCTTGGAGGCGACCACATGAAGAAGATCCTGCTGCTCGCCGTTGCTGCCGTCGGCGCCTTCGTCGCCCGCAAGAAGATCTCCGAGGGCCGCACCGAACAGGCCCTGTGGGCCGAGGCGACCGACGCGGTGACCAAGGCTCACTGAGCGGGTCGTCGCACACTCCAGGGGTCTTGGCGCAATTGGTAGCGCACCTGCTTTGCAAGCAGGGGGTTAGGGGTTCGAGTCCCCTAGGCTCCACCGATCGTCTGACCAGCCGCTCCGTCAGCCGCTCCGTCAGCCGCTCCGTCAGCCGATGCCGGCCGACAGCGCCGTCGTCCTCACCTCGCGGGTGTCGGCGCGGCGGAACACCACGAGGGCGACCGCCCCGGCGACCACGCAGCTGACGGCCGCGCCGAGGAAGATCGTGTGCAGCTGCACGAGTCCGGTGTCCTGCAGCATCCGGCTGAACTCCGGGCACCGGCTGTCGCCCTCGCCGCACACGTCCATCGGCGCGGGCAGGTCGGCCTGCGCTGTGTAGTAGCGGTGCAGCCCCAGGGTGGTCAGCACGCTGATGCCGACCAGCTTGCCGACCGTGCGGGCCACGATCAGCAGGGCGCTCGCCAGGCCGTGCACCGTGGGCACGGTGGCCGACAGCAGGGCCGCGTTGACCGGAGCCATCGCCAGGCCGACGCCGAGCCCGGCGGCGACCAGGGGCACGGTGGCCCACGGGTGGTCCAGGGCATCGAACGGCCACCGCGACATCCAGGCGAAGCCGAGCGCGGACAGCGCCATCCCCCAGGCGGTCACCACGCCGGCGTTGACGCGGTGACTGAGCCACCCGCCGACGAACGCGCCGACGGGGAGCCCGACCAGGAACCGCACCAGGACCAGGGCGGCGCTGAGCTGGGAGTCGGGGTAGACGGTGATCCGGGCGACGATCGGGATGTCGACCAGGGCGGCGATCACCGCGGCCCCGACGAAGAAGCTGACGACCAGCGCTCCCCACGCCGGCGTCGCCGTGACGGCGCCCGCAGGCACCAGCGGGTGGGTGACCGACCGATTGCGGCGCCAGAACAGCGCGGCTGCGGCGGTGCTCATCATCAGCAGCCAGGGTCCGTCCGACGACACCACCTGGGCCTGCGGGTCGGCGCTCGCGAACGCGACGATCACCCCGGCGAGCGCCACTGAGAGCAGCAGCGCACTGAGCACGTCGACCTCGTCCAGGAGGCTCCACCACGACCGCAGGTCGAGCAGCGGGCGGCGCGACGTCAGGCACCGCACCACCAGCAGCACGGTCAGGGTGAAGGCGGCCAGGGCCAGCGGTGACCACCAGCGACTCGCCCCCGCCACCGGCAGGAACGCCAGGCCCCACGTCACGTCGGCCAGCAGTCGTCCGGGCCTGGTCATCACCAGCACCACGCACGTCAGGGCGCTGACCGCCAGCGCCAGCCCCGCCCGGTCGAACCGCTGTCGCGGCACGGCCGGCGCGGTGCTGTCACCGGGAGCCTGCCGCCGGATGGCGACGGCCAGGAGCAGGCCGCAGGCCAGGTTGAGCCAGAAGATCGTGCGCCAGCTCCCGACGGCGAGCACCGCGGCGCCGTACACCGGCCCCACGACGTTGCCGAGCTCCTGCACCGCGCCGACGACGCCGAGCGGCACCCCGCGTCGGTGGGGCGGGAAGAGATCGGCCACCAGGGCGAGCGTCGGAGGCAGCAGCCCGCCGGCCCCCACGCCCTGCACGACCCGGCCGACCACCACGCTCGGCAGGTCGTACGCCGTCGCGGTCACCAGCGAACCCAGGGCGAAGACCACGAGCGCGCCGGTGAGCACCGGCAGCCGGCCGCGCACGTCGGCGATCCGCCCGATCAGCGGCAGCATCGCGGTGTAGCCGAGCAGGAACCCGGACAGGATCGGTGCGGCCCGCTGCAGGTCCTCCGCCGACAGGCCGGCCGACCCCATCATGTCGGGCAGCGCGAGGACCACGACGTAGCTGTCGGCGGCCGCGAAGCCGACCGCGACCGCGGCCAGCGCGAGCAGGAGCCGGCCGCGGTGGCCGTCCGGCACCGGCGGACCGGGCCCCGTCATGGCGCGGTCACGGCTTCTCGACGACCTGGTCGGTCCCGTAGTCGCCGACGTCGACGGTGTAGTCGACGGTGCCCGTGGCGCCGTAGAACGGGCCGGAGACCTCCACCGACCGGAGCCGGCCGTCCTGGTCGAGGTGGAAGGTGGTCGGGAAGGCGCCACCGGCGTCGGCGCTCGGGATCGACGCGTCGACCACCGCCCCGGGCAACGACCCGGTGTAGGTGCTCAGCACGGTCCGCCCGTCGCGCACCGGGTCGCCCTGCTCGACGCCGGTGGCCTCGGTCAGCCAGGTCGACAGACCGGTGTCGGGGTCCATCAGCCCGGCAGGGTCCGGAGCGCCGTAGTCGGCCGGGTTGACCTCGGAGAAGGAGCTCGTGAACGGCAGGCGGGCGTAGACCACGCCGTCGACCGAGACCACCGGCACCTCGACGTCGAGCCCGTTGACCACCAGGGTCAGGTCGCCGTCGAAGGCGGGTGCGTGCGTGGCGACGCCCTTGGCCCGCAGGATCCCGTCGACGTCGTCGGGCAGGTCCGGGGCGCTCAGCGACAGGGTCACCCCGCTGGTCTCGTCGAGGGCCCGCTTCGCGCCCGCCAGTGCCTCCTCGGGCGGTTGGTCGGACCCGCCGTCACCCCCGCCGGAGCACGCGGCGAGGAGCACCGCGGTCGCGGTGAGCGCGACCACCGGTCGGGCGCCGCCACGGGTCGCCGGTGTCCTCGGTGCGGTCGTCATCAGGGAACCTCCCGGGCCCAGCCTCGCCGTACGGCGCCGGGCCCGACAGGGTCGGACGACCCGTCTCGCCGGACCGGCCGACCGGCACGGGGTGGCCGCGCCGAGGCCTTCGCGAAGGTGGTGGAATGGGGCCATGAGGTCCCGTCCGCTGCTCGCGCTGGCGCTCGTCGGCGCCCTGGCCACGGGCTGCAGCGAGGAGGCGGCACCCGAGATCGTGCGGCCGCCCGAGGTGGTGAGGCCCGCGCCGGTCTACGACCCCGACCTCGAGCCGGCGGCCGCGGTCATGGCGGTCGTGCCCGCCGAGGCGACCGTGCTCGAGGTGACCGACTTCGACCAGGTGCGCCTCTCCCTCGGCTTCGGCGAGCTGACCAGCGCGTCCGACAAGGGGGTCCGCGCGAGGTTCTGGCGGCGCGCCGACCAGCGCTCGCCGCTGCTGAGCCGGGGCATGCTGCGCGACCAGGGCTACCAGCAGCGCTTCGGGTTCACCCAGGACGACGTCTCGTGGGAGGCCCACTTCACCGGCCCGGCGATCGAGGGGTACGTCGTGAAGTTCCGCGACGACCTCGACATGAGCGGGGTCGCGCGCGCGGCGCAGGCGGCCGACGGCCCGTTGGCCGGCGCGACCGTCGTGGCCGCGGCCCACGTGGCCGCCGTCGGGGCGACCCGCGAGCCCACCGAGAGCTGGGCGGCCGAGCCCGAGCTGGTCGACCTCGTCGGCCAGACCTCGCTGTCGACCTACGTCGCCCGCGACTGCCTGCGCGTCGAGGAGGCCTTCGGGCGCGACGTGACCGGCGAGCTCGCGCCGTCCCCGGCCGCCGACCTCGCCGGGCTCGACGCGCTGGGTGCCTTCTCGGTCGGGTTCGGCGGGACCGTCGTCTCGGTGCGACTCGGCCCGGCCCGCGACGACGTCTTCGACCGGGCGCGCCTGGCCGAGCGGTTGCCGGCCACCGACCCCGACTTCGGCACCGGCTTCACCGACCCCGTCGCCGACCCCGTGGGCGGCCGGATCGGCTTCCAGCTCGGCGACGGCCCGGTCGCCGCCGCGCTGGCCCACGAGCGCCAGCTGCCGTTCGCGGTCTGCGGGGGCTAGCAGCCGGTCAAGGCCTCATGGCCTCACGGGGTAGCGGCGTCGACGAAGGCGGCGTACTCGACCGGGTCGTGCGCGCTGAAGATGCGCAGGCCGGGGTGGTCGGCCTGCACGAGGTCGCGCAGACGGTCCTGGTTGGCGATGCGGACCTCGTCGTCCTGGGCCAGGAGCTTCTGCACGACCCGGAGCACCCGCGGGGTCGTGGGCGGCCGGGTCAGGTCGCCGCGGTGGAAGTAGGCGTCGCCGGCGTGGACCTGCCACCCCTCGCTGTCCCTGACGGCGACGAGCGTGTGCCCGCGGCTGTGGCCGTGCAACGGCACCATCAGCACGTCGTCGCCGAGCACCGTGACCGACTCGAACCCGAGCCACTCGTCGCCCGCGACGTGGTGGGTGGCGAAGCGGGCGTCCTTCCACTGCACCGGCAGGTAGCGGCCGTGCTCCATGCCCCGGGGCCTGCGCGCCGCCGCGAGCTCGGTGTCGTAGACGTGGACGGTGGCGCCCGGGAAGTCGCCGACCCCGCCGACGTGGTCGAGGTCGAGGTGGGTGAGCACGATGTCGGTGACGTCGTCGGCGCTGAACCCGAGCGCCTCGACCTGCGCCAGGGCGGTCTCCTCCCGGCGCAGCACCGGCCGCATGACGGACCTGAACGCCCGGCCCAGCCGCACCGGGTCGGCGATGTCGGCGGTCCCGAAGCCGCTGTCGACCAGCAGCAGCCCCTCGGCCCGCTCGACCAGCAGGACGTGGGCGACCATCGGCCCGACGAGCCGGGGGGCGAACGAGGCGCAGTTGAGGTGGTGGATCACGCACGCATCGTGGCAGAAGCCGACGGCCCGGCTCCGACACAGCCCCGCAGGTCCGTCCTGCGACCCCTCCGTACCCTGGAGCAGTGCGACTACTGGTGACTCCGAGGATGCTCGGCGCGCACCTGCTCGCGCTGGTGGCGATGGCGGCGGCGATCGGGCTCGGGGTCTGGCAGCTCGACGCGTGGCAGACCCGGCGCACGGCCGAGGCCGTCGACCTGACCCAGCGCGACCCGGTGCCCCTGGCCGACGTGCTCGGGCCCGGCGACCCGTTCCCGGGTGACCAGGTCGGCCAGCCGGTCGACGTCGCCGGCACCTGGGTGCCGGACTCGACGGTGCTGGTCTCCGGGCGCTACCGCGACGGCGTCGAGGGCTACTGGGTGGTGACGCCGGTCGAGGTCGGCGACGCCGCGGTGCCGGTGGTCCGCGGCTGGACCGCGTCGACCGGCGACGTGCCGGCCGCCCCCACCGGGATCGCCGATCTCGTGGGGTGGCTCCAGCCGCCCGAGGGCACCGGGGCCCTCGACGACGACCCGACCGACGACGTCTTCCCGCAGCTGCGCACCGCCGACCTGGTGCAGCGGCTCGACGGTGATGTCTACAGCGCCTACGCCGTCGCGCAGGCCGGCGTCGGCGGGCTGCCCGCGGCCGACCTCGAGGAGCTGCCCGACGCCGGGCGGTTCACCGCCCTGCGCAACCTGCTCTACGCGCTGGAGTGGTGGGTGTTCGCCGGGTTCGCCGGGTTCGTCTGGTGGCGTTTCGTGCGCGACGCCCTGGCCGCCGAGGCCACCGACCACCCGGTAGCGTCGGTGGCATGAAGCTGTTCCAGGCCTACCGCGTGCTGGCGCTCACCGTCGGGGTGCTGCTCGCGTTCTGCACCGTCGTCGCGCTGATGAAGTACCTGCTCACCGAGGGCTCGAGCCTGCAGCGCTTCGGCGAGGACGCGAGCGTCATGTGGGCGGTCCACGGCTGGGTGTTCATGATCTACGTCGTGGTGGCGTTCGTGCTGTCGCGCCGGGCGGGCTGGACCCCCCAGTTCACGATCCTGGCGCTGGTCGCGGGCCTCGTGCCCCTGTTGATCTTCTGGGTCGAGCACCGGGTCGCGGCCCGGGTGAAGGCCGAGAACCCCGAGCTCGCCGGTACCGCCTGAGCGGCACCGGCGAGCCGGTCTGGCTGGTCGGGCTGGTGAGCCCTCAGGCCTTGGTGTCGGGGTCGATCTCGACGACCTCGGCGGGCTCGTCGGGCGTGGAGACCGGGTGCGGGGCCTCGACGGCGTCGGCGAGGGCCTCGTCGGGCCCGGCGCCACCGGGGTCCTCGACCGAGGTCGGCGCCGACGCGACGGGGGTCGACGGTGCTGCGGGGGCCGCGGGCGCCGGGGACGGCGTGTAGGACGACTGCCAGTTGTCGCTCTGGCCGCCGCCCTGGAGCTTCTTGGCGACGACGGCGACGCCACCGGCGACAGCCCCGAGGACCAGCAGCGTCTTGAGCTTGCGGCGCTTGCGGGGCTCCTCGCCCTTGACCTGCGCGACCTTGGCCTCGGCCAGGGCGCGTGCGGCCGTGGCCTTCTCGCCGGCCAGCGCCGCACCACTGACGACCAGCGGCACCGCCTTGGCGCGGGCGTCGGCCAGCACGGGGGTGGCCTTGTCACGGGCGTCGGCGAGCACGGGGCCCGCCTTGTCGTAGGCGTCGGCCAGCGCGGGGACGGCAGTTTCCTGCACGAAGTCGCGCGCCTGGCCGTAGGCCGACTCGACGTGGGGGCGCAGGGCGTCGACGACGTCGCCTGCCTGGTCGATCGCCTGGTCGACCAGCGACTTCTTCTTGCGGAGTCCCATGGTGGACCTCCCTTTCCGGGCCTGTGGGCCTGCAGCGGGCTGGAACTCCACCCAACCACGGGCCCGCGACGAGCGGCCACCCCAGGGCGGGTGAGGGCGGCGTGGCAGGATCTGTGCGATCACCCGTCTTCCACGCGAAAGGCAGTCATGGCGGACCTGCAGGCCATCCTCAAGACCAACCGGGGCGACATCACCGTCACCCTGTTCCCCCACCACGCGCCCGAGACGGTCGCCAACTTCACCGGTCTTGCGACCGGCGAGAAGAAGTACGACAGCGGCAACGGTCGCAGCGGTCCGTTCTACGACGGCCTGGGCTTCCACCGGATCATCTCGGGCTTCATGATCCAGGGCGGGTGCCCGCTCGGCACCGGCACCGGCGGCCCCGGCTACACGTTCAAGGACGAGATCCACCCCGAGCTCGTCTTCGACAAGCCCTACCTGCTCGCGATGGCCAACGCCGGACCGGGCACCAACGGCTCGCAGTTCTTCATCACCCTGGGCGCCACGTCGTGGCTCAACCGCAAGCACACGATCTTCGGCGAGGTCGCCGACCAGGCCTCGCGCGACGTCGTCGACGCCATCGGTGCGACGCCGACCGGTGCCGGTGACCGCCCGATCGACCCGGTCGTCATCGAGTCCGTCGAGATCGTCGGCGGCGAGGGCTGAGGAGCACCACCCGATGTCTGAGCCCGCACCCGGCGTGACGGTCTGCTACCGGCACGCCGGGCGCGAGGCCAACATCCGCTGCCAGCGCTGCGAACGCCCGATCTGCACCGACTGCATGCGCGACGCCGCGGTCGGCTTCCAGTGCCCGTCGTGCATCAAGGAGGGCGCGCGCTCCACGCGGCAGGCCGTCGCCCCCTACGGCGGCACCCGCTCGACCAACCCGGCGCTCACGTCGTACGTGCTGATCGGGATCAACGTCGCGCTGTGGCTCGCCGTGGTCGCCACGGGCTGGCACGCCAGCCGGCTGATCTCGCGCTTGGCGCTGCTGCCCACCGGCCTGTGCGAGTCGGTGGCCGACCCCCGGGCCTACTACCGCGTGGCCGGCGAGGCCCAGTGCGTCGGCACCGACGCCCGGTGGGTCGACGGCGTCGCCGACGGTGCGGTCTGGCAGCTGCTGACCAGCACGTTCATGCACGTCGAGCTGTGGCACATCGCCGGCAACATGCTCGCGCTGTACTTCCTCGGGCCGCAGGTCGAGGCGGTGCTCGGACGAGCACGCTTCCTGGCGGTCTACCTGCTGGCCGGTCTGGCCGGCTCGGCGACGGCCTACTGGCTGTCGGCCTCCGACGGCTACTCCCTGGGTGCCTCCGGCGCGATCTACGGCCTGTTCGGCGCCCTCGGGGTGCTCATCCTCAAGGTCGGCGGCGACCTGCGCAGCATCGGTGGCCTGCTCGCGGTCAATCTGGTCATCACCTTCGCCGTGCCCAACATCTCGTGGCAGGCCCACCTGGGCGGTCTGCTCGGCGGGGCGCTGGTGACCGCGATCATCGTCTACGCCCCACGCGGCTCGCGTCGCACCGTCATCCAGTGGTCGGCCCTGTCCGGGGTGCTGGCCCTGGTCGTGCTCGCCGTCGTGCTCCGGTCGGCGGTCCTCGCGTGACCTTGTCCACAGCTGTGGACAAGACCGTGGATAACTACACCGTTGTCATTCGTTCCACAGGTGTGGACAACCCTGTGGATAACTAGGGCACCACGAGGCCCGGGCGGCAGGCCCGGACCCGTCGGCGCGCGGACGCGCGGGCACGGAACCCCCCGTGGGGTACGGGCTCCGGACGTGCCGAGGCGCCCCTACGACCCGGCGCCGTGACGGCACGCGGGAGCAGCGGCGCCCTGTGGAGAGTGCGGTGGACAACGACCGGCCGGTGGGCCGGTCGGCCCGTCACTCCCAGCGGGTGGCGAAGGTGAAGCCGACCGCCATGAAGGCGATGCCGACGACGAGGTTCTTCTGGCCCAGGTCGTTGAAGACCGGCACGCCGGAGGGGTCCTGCGAGATGGCGTAGAAGGTGCAGATCCAGGCCAGGCCGACCAGGAAGCAGCCGAGCATGCCCACGATGACCCCGCGGCCGCGACCCAGCGGCGTCGAGCGGTGCGCCGACAGCATCAGGCCGACGAAGAACAGACCGAATCCGATGACGTAGTTCCAGCCGCCGAGGTCCTGCACGAACGACGGCCCGGTCATCAGCGGGTTGCCCTGGTCGTCGAAGCTGCCGTCGGGGGCGCGGACGCCGACGTAGTAGAACGCGATGTAGGCGATGCCGGCCACCATGAGCAGCAGGCAGATCGCGAAGCGCACGCTGAGGACCGGTCCCCGGTCGGGGTTGAAGGTCTGCTGCTTCGCCTTGAGCTTGGCCACGGGTTCGCAATCCTTTGGGTCGGTGAGTCGCGGGTTACCTTAGTGGGGTGTCCCCCGACCACCGAAACGCGCCCGGCCACGAGCGGTCCGACACGAGCACACCGGCCCGGTCCCGACGTCGCTGGCGACTCGGCACGCCGCTGGTGGTGCTGGTGTCCGGGGCGCTGTTCGCGGTGAGCGCCACCAACAGCGAGGGCACCGACCTGCGACCGGGGCGCTACACCGACCTGGCCAGCCTGACCGAGGCCGAGTCGCGGTCCTACCAGGACCTGCAGGCCGAGGCCGCCGACCTCAAGACCGAGGTCGACCAGCTCACGCGCGCCGTCGACGACGACGACGTACGCCGTGCCGAGGCCCGGGCCGCCCGCCTCAAGGGCCGCGCCGGGCTCGAGGCGGTGCGGGGCGAGGGCGTGACGGTCGTGCTGTCCGACGCGAGCCAGGAGGCCCTGGAGGCCGCGCTCGCGGAGGCCGCCGACGACCCCGAGGCCGACCTCGACCCGCTGGTGGTGCACCAGCAGGACATCCAGGCCGTGGTCAACGCGCTGTGGGCCGGCGGTGCGCGCGCGGTCACCGTCCAGGGCCAGCGCATCGTGACCACCACCGGCATCAAGTGCACCGGCAGCGCTGTCCAGCTCGGCGGCGTGCCCTACCCGCAGCCCTACACGATCCAGGCCGTCGGCGACCCGGCCGCCCTGGTCACCGCCCTCGACGCCGACCCCTACGTCAGCGGGTTCCGCGCCGACGCCGAACGGCCCGACGTCGGCGTCGGCTTCGCCCTGACCCAGGAGCCCGTCGTCGACGCCCCCGCCTACGACGGGCTGCTCGACATCGACGTCGCGCGCCCCCAGCGGGGCTAGGGAGAAACGCCCTGGGCCTGCCCTACGGCGCCACGCCCCGACGCGGCGAGGGCAGCGTGGTCGGCACCGTCGTGGGCGGTACGTCGGTGGGTGGGGCCGAGGTCGTCGGCGCGTCGCTGGTCGGGGGCGCGGTGGGCTCGACGTAGACGGCCACGAAGATCGTCACGATGCTGCCCTCGGGCAGCACCTGCCCGGGCGGCTGCACCTGGTCGGTGACCTTGCCGCCCTCGGACTTGACGTCGGTCTCGTCGCCCTCGCGGACGTCGACGGTGAAGCCGGCGTCCTGGATCTTGGCCGTGGCGACCTCCTGGGTGTCGCCGACCACGTCGGGCACCTGCTCCATGCCGTCGGAGTAGAACAGGGTGATCGTGGTCCCCTTCTGGACCTGCGAGCCACCCGCCGGGTCCTGGCGCAGCACCTCGCGCGCCGGGAGGTCGCTCTCCTCGACCTGCTTGGTCACCGAGGTGAACCCGGCGGCCTTCAGCTCGGCGATCGCGTCCTTGACCGACTTGTTGGTCACGTCGGGCACGGTCACCTCGGCCTCGCCGATCGAGATGGTCAAGGTGACCTCGCTGCCCGGGTCGACGTAGTCGTCGCCCTGGGGGGCCTGGTCGATGACGTCGCCGCTGGGCACGGTGTCGCTGTTGACCCGCAGCGGTGGCTCGCGCACGGCGAGACCGGCGTCGCCGATCGCGGTGCGGGCCTGCTGCTCGGTCATGCCGATCACGCTCGGCACCTGGGTGCGGTCGGGGGAGTCGGGGAACAGGGAGTCCTTGACCAGGAACCACCCCGCGACCAGCAGCGCGACCAGCAGCAGCCCCAGCACGACCCACAGGCCGGTGCGCGGCGGGGAGTCGGCCACCGGCAGCAGGGCCGGCTCAGGACGGCGAGGCGCGGTGGGCAGCGCCACCGGGACCGGCGCGGCGCGGACGGGCTCGGGCACCGGCACGGGCACGACGGCCTGCACCGGGCGTCCGGCGAGGTAGGCCTCGATGTCGGCGCGCATCGCGGCGGCCGACTGGTAGCGGTCCTCCAGGCGCTTGGCCAGGGACTTCATCACGATGGCGTCGACGGCCGGCGGCAGGTCGGTGTCGTGGTCGGACGGCGGGTCGGCCTGCTCGCGCACGTGCTGGTAGGCGACGGCGACCGGGCTGTCGCCCACGAACGGCGGGCGCCCGGTCAGCAGCTCGTAGAGCAGGCAGCCGGCGGAGTAGACGTCGGAGCGCGAGTCGACCTGCTCGCCGCGGGCCTGCTCGGGCGAGAGGTACTGCGCGGTGCCGACGACCGCCGCGGTCTGCGTCATCGAGTTGGCGGCGTCGCTCATCGCCCGGGCGATGCCGAAGTCCATCACCTTGACGTCGCCGCTGGGCGTGAGCATCACGTTGCCGGGCTTGATGTCGCGGTGGATGATGCCGGCGCGGTGGCTGTAGTCGAGGGCCGACAGCACGCCGCTGGTGATCTCGAGGGCACGCTCGGGCAGGATCTTGCGGCCCTCGCGCAGGATGTCGCGCAGGGTGCGTCCGGCGACGAACTCCATCACGATGTAGGGCTGGGCGATGCCCGAGCCGTCGCCGGCCGGCTCCTCGCCGGTGTCGTAGACCGCGACGATCGACGGGTGGTTGAGCGACGCCGACGACTGGGCCTCGCGGCGGAAGCGGGCCTGGAACGTCGCGTCGCTGGCCAGGTCGGTGCGCAGCCGCTTGACCGCGACGATGCGTCCCAGGCGCGAGTCGGTGCCCTTGCGGACCTCGGCCATGCCGCCGCGGCCGAGCAGCTCGCCCAGCTCGTAGCGGCCGCCGACCACGGTGGGGCCGCTCTGGTCGGACCGGTCGTCGTTCACGGGGTGTCAGCTCCCTCGGTCGGGGCAGGGCTCGCGGGCCTGGTGGCCGGGGCCGGGCTGGCCGGGCTGGTCGGGCTGGTCGAGACGGTGGGGGGTGTGGTCGTCGGCGGGGTGGTCGTCGGCGGGGTCGTGGTGGGGGGTGTGCTCGTCGGCTCGCTGGTGGGCGGCTCGCTGGTCGGCTCGGGCGCGACGTCGTAGAAGGTCACGGTGATCGTCGCGTCGGCCGGCACGTCACGGCTGGGCGAGACGCTGGTGACCAGCCCGTCGCGGGCCGGGTCGTCGTTGGCCTGCGGGTCGCGCTGCACCCGCAGGCCGAGGTCGCGCAGGTCGGCCTCGACCTCGTCGATCGGGCGGCCGACGTAGAGACTCTCGTTGACGAAGACGGTGCCGGGCGCGGTCGAGGTCGGCGCGCTGGTCGTGGGGGTGCGGCGGGGCGACGCGGAGGTCGAGGTGGTGGCGGCCGGCTCGGAGTCGTCGTTGCCGGTGAGCAGCAGGGTCAGCACCACCGCCAGCCCGACCACGAGCAGCACGACGAGCACCAGCGGCCATGGGTTGGTGCGGCGGTCGTCGTCGACCGGGCCGACCGGGCCCGCGGGGGTCGGCGGGCCGAGCGGCACCACCGGGTCGACGTACGGCGTCGCGGCCAGGACCTGGGTGCGGGTGCTGTCGACGGGGGGCGCGACGACGGGGGTCGGCACGCGCACGGTGGAGGCAGCGGCGGCCGACGACGGGTCGCGCAGGGCACCGGCGAAGGCCGCGCCGTCGGGGTAGCGGTCCTCGGGCCGCTTGGACAGCGCGCGCGTGACGACGGCGGCCAGGTCGGCCGGCACCCGGGCCGGCAGGCTCGGCACGGGCTCGCGGATGTGGGCCAGCGCGGTGGCGACCGGCGACTCGGCGTCGAACGGGCGCCGTCCGGCCAGGCACTCGAAGGCCACGACGCCGAGCGCGTAGACGTCGGACGCGGCGGTGGCGGGCCGGCCCTCGGCCTGCTCGGGGGAGAGGTACTGGGGAGTGCCCATCACCGCGCCGGTGCGGGTGATGCCGACGCCGTCGGCGGCGCGGGCGATGCCGAAGTCGGTGACCTTGACCTGGCCGGTGGGAGTGACCATGAGGTTGGCCGGCTTGACGTCGCGGTGGACGATGCCGGCGCGGTGGGCCGCGCCCAGGGCGTCGCCGGTCTGGGCGAGCAGGTCGCGGACCGCGGTCGGGTCCAGGTCGCGGCCGGCGCCGATGAGCGCCGACAGGGGCTGGCCCTCGACCAGCTCCATCACCAGGAACGGACGGGGGTGGGGGGAGCCGTCGGTGGCCCCCCGCTCGCCGACGTCGTAGACGGCCGCCACGCCGGGGTGGTGCAGGGCGGCGGCGTGCCGGGCCTCGGTCTCGAAGCGGGAGCGGAAGACCGGGTCGTCGGCGTACTCGGCCTTGAGGAGCTTGACCGCGACCTCACGGCCCAAGGTGGTGTCGGTGGCCCGCCACACCTCGCCCATCCCTCCGGTGGCGATGCGGGAGTCGAGCCGGTAGCGACCGCTGTCGTCGGCGGAGCCGGCGGACTGCTCGGTCATGGCGTGCTCCTCTCGCTCGGGTGGTGGACGGGGACGGGGGTCACCGCGGTCACTGCAGGATCGCCTCCATCACGGCCTTGGCGATCGGGCCGCCCAGGCGTCCGCCGGCGATCTCCTGGCCGGGCGCCTCCTCGATCATGACGGCGACCGCGACGTCGGCGTCGCTCGCGGGGGCGAACGAGATGAACCACCCGTACGGCGGCTCGCCGGCGACCCCGCGCTGGGCGGTGCCGGTCTTGCCGGCCACCTCGACGTCCTCGATCTGCGCGGGCTCCGCGGTGCCCTCGTCGACGGTCGAGACGAGCACGTCGGTGAGGGTGCGGGCGGTGTCCTCGGAGATGGCCCGCGAGAGCTCCTCGGGCTGGGTCTGCTCGGCGTCGAAGTCGGCCTGCTGCACCTCGTCGACGATGTAGGGCCGCATCACGACGCCCTTGTTGGCGATCGCCGCGGCGACCATCGCCATCTGCAGCGGCGTGGCCTGCACCTCGAACTGCCCGAACCCGGACTGGCCGACCTCGGGCGGGGTCAGCTCGGAGGGGAACACCGAGCGCACCTGGCCGTCGAGGTCGTCGAGGTAGTCGCTGTTGAAGCCGAACTTCTCGGCCTGGCGCAGCATCCCCTCGGACCCGACCTCGATGGCGAGCTGGGCGAAGGTCGTGTTGCACGACTGCTCCATCGCCCGGCGCAGGGTGAGGCCCTCGGCGGGACAGGTGCGACCCTCGTTGTCGACGAGCCCGGAGGCGCCGGAGGTCTGGGGCAGCTGGAAGGTGTCGCCCCCGGGCACGACGTCGTCGGGCCCGTCGTACTTGCCCGACTCGAGCGCGGCGGCGGCGGTGACGACCTTGAAGGTCGAGCCCGGGAACAGCCGCTTCTGGATGGCGCGGTTGAGCAGCGGCTCGCTCTTGTCCTTGAGCAGCCGCTGGTAGGTCTCGTCGCGGGCGGCGAAGTCGTGCGTCGCGAGGTTGTTGGGGTCGAAGGTCGGCAGCGACACCATCGCCAGGATCTTGCCGGTGGAGGGCTCGATCGCCACCACGGAGCCCTCGACACCGTCGCCGAGCGCGGCGAGGCCGTCGTAGGCCGCCCGCTGGGCGTCGGGGTCGAGGGTCAGCTGCACGCTGCCGCCCTTGGGGGCGTTGTTGCTGAGCAGGTCGACGAGGTTGCCGATGAACAGGCGCGGGTCGTCGCCGGAGAGCACCTGGTTCTGCGAGGACTCGATGCCGGAGCTGGACCCGAAGGAGAAGTAGCCGGTGACCGGGGCGTAGAGGAACGGGCTCTTGTAGGAGCGCAGGAACTTGTACTCGTCGTCGACCGCGGTGCTCTCGGCGATCGGGGTGCGTCCGACGAGGATCGCACCGCGCTCGCTGGAGTAGGCGGCCTCCTTGACCCGGCGGTTCTCGGGCCGGTCGTCGAGGCTGCCGGCGGCCACGAACTGGTAGTAGGTCGCGTTGATCATCAGCGCGAGGAACAGCAGCATGAAGAAGATCGAGACGGTACGGATCGGCTTGTTCACGACCGGCCCACCTTGATGACCTGGGTGGCCTCCTCGGCCTGCGCGGTCTCGTCGACGGGCTCGAGGCCGGGCACCGGACGCCGGGCCTGGTCGGAGATGCGCAGCAGCAGCGCGACGATCACCCAGCTGGCCACCAGCGACGAGCCGCCGTAGGACAGGAACGAGGTGGTGAGGCCGGTCAACGGGATCAGCCGGGTGACGCCGCCGACGACGACGAAGAGCTGGAGCCCGAAGATCGACGCGAGGCCGGTCGCCATCAGCTTGCCGAAGCCGTCGCGGGAGATGAGCGCGGTGCGCAGGGCCCGCTCGACGACGATCCCGTAGAGCAGCAGCACGGCGATGATCCCGGTCAGGCCGAGCTCCTCGCCGATGCTGGCCATGATGAAGTCGGACTCGGCGTAGGGCACGCGGGTCGGGTCGCCGTCGCCGAAGCCGCGGCCGATGAGGCCGCCGTAGGCGAGGCCGAACAGGCCCTCGACGAGCTGGAAGCTGTCGGCGCCGTCGGGGTTGTTGTAGTACTCGAACGGGTGCAGCCAGGTGTCGACGCGCACCCGGACGTGGCCGAAGAGGTGGTAGCCCGCGACCGCGCCGGCACTGAAGAGCAGTGCTCCGACGACCAGCCAGCCGGGCCGCTCGGTGGCGACGTAGAGCATGAGCAGGAAGAGCCCGAAGAACAGCAGGCTCGAGCCGAGGTCCTTCTGGAAGACCAGGATGCCGAGGCTGACCAGCCACATCGCCACGATCGGGCCGAGGTCGCGCCCGCGCGGCAGGTCGACGAACAGGACCCGGCGTCCGGCCAGGGCCAGGGCGTCGCGGTGGAGAACCAGGTAGCCGGCGAAGGCCACGACGAGCAGCACCTTGGCCACCTCGCCGGGCTGGAAGCTGAACGGGCCGACGTTGATCCAGATGCGGGCGCCGTTGATGGTGCGCCCCACGACCGGGGCCATCGGCAGCAGCAGCAGCACGATGGCCAGCAGCCCGCAGGTGTAGGTGAAGCGGGCCAGCACCCGGTGGTCGCGCAGCAGAACCAGCGTGCCGGCGAAGAGCACCACCCCGAGGGTCATCCACGTCAGCTGCTGACGGGCGAAGTCGGTCTGCTCGGTCAGGTCGATGCGGTGGATGACCGCCAGGCCCAGGCCGTTGAGAGCGGCCACGACGGGCAGCAGCACCGGGTCGGCGTACGGCGCGACCAGGCGGACGACGACGTGAGCGCCCACCATCAGCGCGGCCAGCCAGCCGCCGTAGCCGATGATGTCGGGCGGCACCTTGCCCTGGACGCCCAGGCCGACTGCGGCGTAGCCGCCGACGCCGACGGCGAGCGCGAGGACGAGCAGGAACAGCTCGGCGCCACGGCGGCGCCGGTGCACGAAGCCCATCAGGACCGAGGAGCCGGCCTGGGGGGCGGGGGCGCCGGGTGACATGACCACGCTCAGCCACCGGTCCCGGGATCGGCCGGCCTGCGCTTGGCGCTGAGCTCCTCGACGCGGTCGCGGGCCTCGGACAGGTCGTCGACGGGGATGCCGTCGCGGACCATGTCGCGGTCGAACTCCTCGAGGTCGTCGACGCGCAGGGTCGTCACGACGACCACCTCGGACAGGTCGAGGCCGGGCAGGGAGGCGTCGACGCCGCGGTGGATCACCACGACCCCGTCCTGCTCGCCGACGTAGTACTGGCGCTGCACCCACGACCAGGCCGCGGCGGCCCCGATCCACAGCAGCCCGACGACGATCACGGCGGCCATCAGGCTGCGCAGCCAGGCGTAGCGCGGGCGGGGCTGGGGGGCGTAGCGGGCCGTCTCGGGGTCGACGTGGACCAGTGGGTCGGTCGCGACGGCGTGGGGCAGGTCATCGGGGATCTCGGCCTCGATCGGCTCGAGCTCACCGGTGTCGCCGGAGCGGTGCCCGCGGAACAGCCCGCGGGGCAGCTTGCGCTTGAGCTCGGCGGCCGCGCCGACCAGCATCGGCTCGAGCTCGGCGTACGACGGGTCGGCGGCGGCCTCCTGCTCGGTGACGACGTCGGCCACGATGCAGGTGACGTTGTCGGAGCTGCCGGCCTCGAGGCTCGCGCGCACCAGCTCGACCGCGGCGAAGTCGGGGGTGCCCATCGACAGGATGTCGGCGAGCCGGCCGTCGTCGAGCACCCCGCAGGCGCCGTCGCTGCACAGGAACAGCCGGTCGCCGGCGACGAGCTCGAGCATGAACAGGTCGGGCTCGGCCTCGTGGATGCCGTCGAGGGCCTTGAGGATCAGGTTGCGGTGGGGGTGCACGCGCGCCTCGGCCTCGGTGATGCGGCCCTCGTCGATGAGGCTCTGGACGAAGGTGTGGTCGGTGGTGAGCTGGCTGATCTCGTTGTCGCGGAACAGGTAGGCGCGGCTGTCGCCGACGTGGCCGATGCCGACCCGGCGGCCGTCGAAGAGCGCGACGGTCGCGGTGGTGCTGGTGCCGTTGATCGTGGGATCGGCGTCGACGAGCCGCCCGATCTGCTCGTGGGCGTCGTGCAGCGCGTGGGTCACCCGGTCGAGCAGGTCGGTCTGGCCGGGGCCGCTGACGTCGCCGGTGGTGGCCGGGTCGACGTCGAGGGCGCGCAGCTCGGAGACCGCCGTCGACGACGCGATGTCGCCGCGGGCGGCCCCGCCGACGCCGTCGCAGACCGTGAGCAGCCACGGCCCGGCGTAGCCGGAGTCCTGGTTGTCCTTGCGGACGCGCCCGACGTCGGAGATGGCGGAGTAGTGCAGCGCGAGCGGCTCACCGGCCGGGGCGGCCGCCCTGATCACCGTGTCGTCGACGGTGCCCACGACGGGGTCGGGCTGCTCCGGGGGCTGGGTCACTTCTGCAGCTCCAGGATCGTCTTGCCGATGCGCACCTGGGTGCCGAGGGTGATCGTGGTGGGCTGCGTGATGCGGACGCTGCCGATGTAGGTGCCGTTGGTGGAGCCGAGGTCCTCGACGAACCACTGGTCGCCCGAGGCGGCGATGCGGGCGTGGCGGGTGGAGACGTAGTCGTCGTCGAGGCGGATGGCGGCGTCGGTGCCGCGGCCGATGAGGATCGGCGCCCCGTCGAGTCCGGCGGTGGCACCGGCGTTGCTGCCCTGCGTGACCGTGACGCGCGTCGGGGAGCCCTTGCGCCTGGAGGTCTTCTGCTTGGCCGGCTTGGGTGCGCCCGGGGCGCGGGCGGTGCGCTGGGCCTCGGGGACCCGGGCGCCGAACATGTCGGAGCGGATCACCGAGATGGCGGCCAGCACGAAGATCCACAGGATCGCGAGGTAGGCGATGCGGATCAGGAAGAACGTGAGCTCAGACACCGGGCGACTCCTGGAGGTGGTCGTCGTCGCGGACGATCCGCACGGTCATCGTGGTGGTGCCGACCTTGACCTGCGAGCCCTCGCGCAGCGTGGCGCGGGGGACCTTGCGGCCGTCGACGACGATGCCGTTGGTGGAGCCGAGGTCGTGGACCTCGACCAGCGGGTCCTCGCCGTCGCGGCCCAGCGTGATGTTGAACTCGAGGTGGCGCCGGCTGATGCCGGGGTCGTTGATGCGCAGGTCGGCGTCGGTGCCGCGCCCGACGACCAGCCCGGGGGGCAGCAGGGGGTGCTGGCTGCCGTTGACCTCGATGAGGGCCTGGGCCCGGCGTACCTGGGTGTGGGTGGCGGTGCCGACGACCTTGGCCTGGGCCTCGCTGCGGATGCGGAAGCGGCCGGTCGTGAGGTCGTCGGCCTGCTCGAAGCCGATCCGGATCGGCCCGGGGAAGACGTAGGACTGCGTGACGGCGTGCTGCTGGAGCTGGTCGGAGAGCTCGCGCGCCAGCGTCGAGTCGTAGGGCGCCAGGCGGTTGAGGTCGCTCGCGGACAGCTCGACGTGGAAGTCGTTGGGCACCATCCGCCGGTCGCGCGACAGGATCTGCGCGTTGTTGTCGAGCTCGCGCTCGAGGGCCGCAGCGATCTCGACCGGCTGCACCGCGCTGCGGAACGTCTTGGCGAAAGCACCGGAGATCATCGACTCAAGGCGCTGCTCGAAGCGTTGCAACCCACCCATCGCGCACCTCCTCGACACCGCACCCGCGCGGCTTGTTGACGGCATGACGACCACCGGTCAGGGGACCGGGAGCTCGGTCGATCGTAGCGAGGCCGGGGGCGTGCACCGTGCAAGCACCGTGCAACGCGCCCCCGGGGTGGCCGTCGACGCCCCACCGGTTTGGGTCCCGCTCCCGGGCTGGGATAGTCTCCACGGGCTACTTGCGCGAGTGGCGGAACGGCAGACGCGCTGGCTTCAGGTGCCAGTGTCCGAAAGGGCGTGGGGGTTCAAATCCCCCCTCGCGCACTCGGGCCGGTTTAGGCGAAATGGCTGAACCGGTTTAGACGAAGAGGAGGCCTCTGACCTGCAGAGATGCAGGGCGGGGGCCTCCGTCGTTGGACGTCGCACAACGAGGCTTGCGAGGTGGTTATGGGCTCCGAGACCACTTCCACCGCGCGCGGGCGGACCGTGGTCGATGCTCGGGTAGCGGACCTTGGCGCGAGACTTCGTGGCCGCCGTCTAGACCTCGGCCACACGCAGGCAGACCTCGCCGAGCTGACCGGACTCACTCGCGGCACCATCAATAGGCTCGAGCGCGGCAGCACTGACATCAGTGTCGGCCGCCTTCTACGCATCTGCGACGCACTCGGCTGTGCGTTGAGCGAGTTGGTCACGGCCGTCGACGAATAGGTTGACCCGACGCTAGCGGGAACTCGCGGAAGTCGCAGGGACGCGTTGGGACGGGGCCTCCGTCCAGCTGACGACGCGAACGATCGGCGAATTGCCTCGATTTCTGACTGCTGCCGATCTCCGCTGAGGAGAGCCCGCCGGCTTCACCCATCCAGGGCCGTAGCGGCTTGCGGCTGTCTTGACAGGGTCGAGTGTTATCGCGATCTCGGCTGAGGGCCGGCGGAGTGCAGGAGGAGCTCAGCTCGCGGGGCTCGGTGCAAGCGGGGCGGTCGGACGACGTGAACGACCAGATGGCCTAAGGCGACGGTAGGACGCAGGGGCTCACGCCCTCCCGCAGTCCCATCCACCAAGCTGGAAAGGGCTGGGCGTGTCGGCCCCCGGACTCCGCGTGGGAGGCGCGAATTAGATTGTCGTCTCGTGAGGAAGGTTCTCCAGTGATGTCTCATGCCATGAACGTGACGATCGACCGCACATCCGTGCCCATCGATCGCGAGGTGTTCGCTGCGCTCGTTGAGCATTCGGTCGTGTGCGATCGCGCGGCCGTCCGGGACGCCCTGCGAGATGGCACCATCTCCTACCGCAAGCTGGTCGGCCTTGCCTGAGACGCCGAGATTCCCTAACCGCTCTTCTTCGCGCCGCCCGCGGTGGCGCACGAGCAGCTGCGCATCAAGCGCGAGAAGCTCATGAAGGGCTTCAACAAGAAGTCCGAGTTCGCCATGAACTCCAGGAGCCGCGTCCACCTGGGGCAAGTCGAACCCCTTGTGAAAGACCTCCTGCGCAAGCAGGCTTATCTCAGGACGGACAAGAGCCTGTCTCGGAACGAGGTCGTTGGCCTGCTGCGCGAGCCAGGAGAAGGGACGGTGCTGGAGTGGCGGCGAGTGGTGAGTTCGTCCTCTCTGAGAGGCGTCCCAAAGTCACAGTCTCAGGGAGTTTCCGCCGTCATCTAAGCCAGGTTCAAGATGACGTCGGGGCATGGATCGATATGGGTTGCGATGTGCTGTCGCCCGCGGACCCTCGACTCGTCGACGCGTTCGGGGAGTTCGTCTTCGTGGCGAGCGATCGGGTCCGCACGCTCAGGGTGGTGCAGGACCGGCACCTCGAAGCGATTCGGAGATCGGACCTGTTGTGGCTGGTCTGCCCGGATGGGTACGTGGGCACGTCCGCCTCCATGGAGGTCGGGCTTGCTGTTGGCCTTGGCGTTCCGGTTTTCGCTGAGTCGGTACCGGCGGACCAGACCCTCCGCCAGTTCGTTCGCGCTGCTCGTTCACCGGTGGATGCGCTTCGTCAGGCATCGTCGAGGGAGGTTGAGGCGGCCGTGTCGGCTTTGTTAGCCCCGGAGGCGTCGGTTGACGCCGCCCACCAGAGCCTGGATCAGGTCGAGGTGCTGCTGACGCGGGGTGACCTCGTGCATCGAGACCGTGACGATGATTTGAGCGCGGCTGCTGCCCGCGTGCGTGATGCGCTCAGGGGCCTTTGAGTAACCCGAGCTGGTTGATTGCTTCGGTAACTGCTTCGCCGGGTTTCAGGTCGTTTGAGTCTAGGGCGAGGTGGGCCAGGGGTTTGAGGTGGACGACTTCACGCTCGGTTGGATGGTTGATGGCGTCCACGTAGGAAACCGTGGCCTTGATGGGGTCAGAGGCGGCGGCATGTGCGTATCGCTGGCGACGGGTGCCGTCGTTTGCGTCTAGATAGATGAGGACGCAGGACGAGAGGTTGTCGAGGAGCGGCAGGGTCTGGCGTCTCGTCCGGAGGCTGTCGATGACAAGGCTGGGTGTGAATTCTTCGCGTTCGTTGATCATGTGGAGCAGCCAGCGCCCCATGGTTCGCTGGTCTAGGGCTGCGCCGCGTTCTTGTAGGTTGTGGCGTGTGAGTTCGGCTGCCCCTAGCGCGTCGAGGAGCGCCTGACGGACCGAGAGTCTGGTGGCACCTATTTGGTCGGCGAGGAGGGTGCAGAAGGTCGTTTTTCCGGCTGCGATTGGTCCGGCTACAAGGACGTGCATGCCAGTCAGGGCGGTGGTGCGGCGAAGGTGACGACGCCATCGGGTGTGAGGTTCCCGCCGTGTTCGATGGCCCATGCCTCAGGGCTTTTGGGCAGCCCCATTGCGACCCAGGTGTCTTCCCCGATGGTCTCGTTGTCGAGGGAGTCCGGAATGTCGCCCGCGCTCTGCTCAGGATTGAGCGCTGCCCACATCGTCATTCGTGCGTCTCGGCGCTCGAACGAGTAGAGCTCCTTGACGTTCGGCATCACTACAGGCCGTTCGGCGTCGGGGATGCCGTCTTTGGCTGCGGGAGCAGGCTCCATGTTGCTCTCCCAATCGAGCCGGGATAGTTCAGTGGCGAGGGGCTGTAGGCCCTTGATCAGGTCGTCGTCGCTGACCTTCCGTTGACCATCTTGCAGGACTTGCTTGATGGAGTCGGCGAGGCCGTCCATCTGGTCGTATCGCACGGTTGCGAACCATCCGAGGCCGCGTTTCTTCCCGGGGATGTTGGCGGGATCGAGAAGGGCCTTGGTGATGTCGTCGGCTGTTGAGTCGAGCTCGAGTTCATGTCCGCTGAGCAAGGCTTGCTTTGAGGCGTGGCCCGGCGGGAGGACGATGAGTGCGGCATCGAAGCGTTGGCTTCGAACGATGGCGCTGTCGACCTCGCTGATGTTGTTGGTGTTCACGAAGAACAGAACTCGACGTGCGTCCCAGAGCTTGGCGAGCCTGGGAAGCATGGTGGTGGTGAAGAACCGCTCGATTGTCTCGGCTGACTTGTGGCGCTTGTGGATGAGTTCGTCGATTTCGTCCAGGAGGACAACACACCGGTCGAGTTCCATGACTTGGCGGAAGATGGCGTCGGCCTGGGCACTCACGTGATCGACGCCTCGGTCAAGGAATTGGGCGGGGGTGATCTCGATGAAGTCCCACTCGAGGGCTCCTGCGATCGCTTCGACCATCTTGGTTTTACCGGTTCCGGGTGGGCCGAACAGCATCGCGGAACGGGCTTGCTTCTCTCCGAAGACCGGTTCGTCGGCGTCGGGAAGGAACCGGGCTCGTCGGTTGCTGTCGGCTACTGCGCGCCGGACGGGTTGGACGAATGCGGTCGACATGAAGCCGCCTGCGGTTCCGGATCCCAGATCCCAGGTCGCGCCTCTTTGACGCAGCGTGGCGATGGATTCTGCCGGGCGGCGAGCACCGAGCGATCGTGCAGCGGACTGGGAGCTCCATGCCCCGATGAGGCGGCGCAGCGACTGCCCGAACCGGTAGACCGATGCCGTGGCCCAGCTTTCGGGGCTGGTTCTGTGTGGGTGGTGCCCCGATGACCAGGCCACGACCGTTCCGGTGAGGTGTTGGCCGGTGCGCTGGGCGTAGGTGAGTGCGTTGAGTAGTTCTTGGCTGTGGGTCTTGAGGGCGTCGGACAGTGCGTCGGCGGTGGTGCTCTCGATCTCGCGGCTCGTTGCCAGGGATAGCAGTTCGGCGAGGGTTTCGTAGGTGTAGGCGTACGCGTTGCCGGCATTGCGGTAGTGGAACAGGGGCGACCCGGTTGCCCAGGTGCCTCGCTGTTGCTGCTCGAAGAATGCTCTCAGCCCGGCGACGAGCAGTTCGTGCTCGGCGGAGACGTTGCTGGCGAGGGCGTTGCCGGGGGTGAACCGGACGAGGCCGCTGAGTGACCAGGCCAGTTGTTGCGGGTCGGCGTGGCGGGATCCGTTGAAGTGGAAAGCGACTTGGGCTGCGAGGTTCTCGCGGAGCCAGTCGCGGGCGGCGCTTTGTTGCCTTTCGCTGAAGGTGCCTTGTGGTTGTACTCCAAGTTTGTTGACCTGCGCTGCGGCGAGCAGGCCCCAGTAGGTGAGGAACGCGTTGGCTGGGTATTGCTGGTCGCTTGCCTTGGCGGCGAGGTCGTGGCCCTCGACGAGTGGGCTTTCCGTGGCCTCTCTGAGCCCGAAGCTCCCGCCCTCATCTGAGCGGGAGTCCCATGCGTGTGCGAGCAGGGCGGTTGCGTTGTTCTTCTCCGCGTCAGTCCATTGGACCGTGTCTGGGAGTAGTCGCAGGGCCCCGCCGAGGGTGCGGACGCGGCAGTAGACCCAGGCGGCTTTGTCGCTCTCCCAGCCCTCTTGTGTCGAGAGGGCCTGCTTGAAGAATTTGATTAGTACGTCGTCTGCGTGGGTGTTCGTCCAGGCCTCGCCGTCGCCTGCGTCCCAGGCTGGTGCCTCCAGGATCGATTCGAGGCACGTGACGGTGCTCGTGAGCCGGTGGACACCTTGGTGTGGTGGCTTCCGGTCGGTGCCTTCGGTCTTTGCGCGCTGCCTGTCGCCTTCGGTCCGGAAGAACACCTGTTCGTGTTCATCCCAGAAGTGCCCGACGCTGGCGCGTTGAGCTCGGAGGAACTCTTGGACTTGGGTTCGTGCATGGGCGAAGTCTTCGAGTTCAGGCACGCAATTGATTGTGGCTAGGCGACGCCACTTCTCTGGGCAGAACGCGCCGCATTGACGGCCTCTTTGTTGGTGACGGCCTCAGCCAGGTCGATACCCGCACTGTTCGCTAGGTGCACCAAGTAGAGCTGGACATCGGCCAGTTCCTCCGCGACGTCCTCCCCATACCATTCGCCGTCGCGGGCAATTCCGAGACTCTTCCGGATGGCGCGAGCAAGTTCGCCCATCTCTTCGGTCATCAGGAGCAGGGTGTCTTGCACGGTCTCATGACCCCATCCACGCCTGTATGCCGTGCGCTCGTAGTAGTGCTGTAGTCCACGAAGTCCGTTGCCGGGGGCCTTGAGGTCCTGCTCGATGGTGATCTCACTGGGGCTAGCGACTACCGAGACCCATGAACGATGCACTTCCTCGGCCGGGGGCGTGCTCGCGAAGACGGGGATGCCGAGCGCCCTTGCGTGCCCCAGTTCGAACATGGCGCTGGCGCCGATGTAACCGTCGGGGGCGTGGAGCCATACGAAGTCTGCTTCGGTGATGGCGTCCAGGTGTCGCCGCTCGATGTCGGATGCCAGTTGGTTGAGTTCGTGTGGAAGGCGGACGAACGTGTCATCGGGATCGACGAAGTCGAGACCGAGCGGCGACAGGACGACGAACTGGCTCTGCAGCTGCTCGAAAGCGTCGCGGAGCTCGGGGATTCCCTTACGGAAGCTTCCGCAGATGACGACACGGAGCGGTGATGAGTCCGGGGTGCTGGCGTCGCTGGCGACATGAGCGGCAGGATTGGCTCCTGTCGAGTACCTCGTTCGGTGCACCGTCGCCTCGATCATGTAAGTAAGTGTATCGCTTGCTTACTTACGTATCGGCGTGTCGCAATGACCGTCGGAGGGTTGTTCGGAGTATTTACTTACACCATGCTGGCCTCATGGGACCTGACGCCGATGAGGAGCAGGAGGAGGCCCTGACGCTTGCCCAAGCGGCGCAGCGTCTCGGCGTGCAACCTCAACGCATCAGCCAGATGCTGAATAAGGGGGACCTGACGGGTCCCGATCTCCCTCCCGGGCGGGCGCCGAAGAACGTGGGTCGGGTCTGGGTGAGTTCGGTCGTTGCCGAGTTGAAGCGCCGTCGCCTGGATCATCCCGCAGGAGGCGGGCTCGCGGGGCGGGTTCGCCTTCTGGAAGCGAAGTTGGCCGAGCTCGAGGCAGCGGATCTGCGTCGTGGTCCGTCCAGTGGATCTGACGGGTCCCATAGCCAGGCTCGCGAACGAGCGGCGCTTGCTGTCGCGGCCACGCTGAAGGTTTCGCTCGAGGTTGCAACGCAGTCGTTGTTGTCGGAGCAGCAGGTCTCGGCCGGCCTTCGCCGCGAGAACGCCGCCCTGCGAGAGAGTCTGGATCTGGCCGAGCAACGCGCGCACACGCTTGACGCTTTGGCCAAGACGTTCGGGGAAAGCCTCACTCAACTACTGGGACCAGACAGCCCGGACTTCATCTGACTTAACGATCGTGTAGCTCGCCGCACCACGTACGACACATCATCTCCGTGGCTGCGGACCCATCTGTCGCATTGCTCCTCCACCCAGGTTGGGCGCTGTTTGGCGGCGTCGTTCAACCAGTTGGCGATCGAGTCGCGCACGTACCGGTCATGGTCGACGACTAGTGGTTCGAGGATTGGGAGCCCGATTTCCGGGTGTGCCTTCAACAGTGCGATGTGTGCGCTCCACACACCCCGCGGTCGGAGGACTTCGGACGCGAACCGTCGTAGGCGCGGCGACGGGCTGGCTGTCAGTGGCTTGAGGGAGGCAACGGCGTGGATCGGGTCGACGGCGACCGTGGGTCGGACCCCGAGCCACGCCCACTCGCGGACCGCGAAGTGTTCGTCGTCTGCGAACTGTTGAGCGAGCATCAGCTGTTCGGACAAAGGTCGCCCGCCTAGTGGGACTGCGAATGCCGCCCATCCGCGTGCCGTGTCGCTGGACCATGCCTGCGCTTGGTCGAAGAGCCGTTCGCCGTACTCGTCCCACACGATGATTGCGCCGGCGCGCATGCGGCTGATGAACCGCGGGGACGTCAGTTCGTGGGCCCGGTGCGAGGCACTGGGTACGACCCGTTGGAGAAGTCGACCGAAGTCGATCGCCATCTGCTCCATGTGGTTGACGCTGGGTGCACCCGCCTCCAGCTCCGCGAGAACTGACGTCGGGACGTCCGATGGCCTGCGGGCGCCTCGGCGTGGCCCGACGGACGGGTTGGCTTTCAAGGTTGTCGTCGCGGCGCTGGTGCCGGGGCGCGCCAGGTCCCCCTGGCTCGCTGGGCCCGTCGGGCGTGCGGGAAACGCGCTCGCGTGCTGGGGGCCGGGTGCTGCGCGCGGTGTTGACTCGTCTGCGCCCCGGCGATCACGACGTCGGATCCGGGCAGCCCAGGCACTCCGTCAGGCTAACTGAAACCAGGGGTCATCTGGTGATGGTCCGGTCGAGGAGCGCTATCGGTACGGTCCGGGCCAGCACCCGGTAGCCGGCGGGGTTGAGGTGCACCTGGTCGCCGCTGTCGTACGTCGGGTTCCACCCGCCGTCGGGGGCGCGGACGGCTCGGTCGAAGTCGACGAGGAGGTTTACCCACCTCGCACGGTGCAGCTCACGGTTGACGATGCGTCGTTGCCGTTCGGCCGAGGAGCGGAGGTGTGCGTCGGCTCGTGGGATCAGCGTCGAGACGACTAGTGGGATTCCTCGTCGGTGTGCGGCGCGGGCGACGTGACGCAAGGAGGCGAGCACACCCGAGGGGCTGCATCCGTGGATCAACACGGCTCTGCCCGATGAAACGTCAGCGCGATTCCCCGGGAGACGAGCGGTGCCCGTTGCGTCTATCGTCGGCGCCTTGGATCGGGCGCAGTCAGATCGGCCGGTGCTACTTTCGGTCGGCTCGGACGATAAGCGACGAGCGACCATGATCGCTGCGACCAGGTGATTGACGTTCATGAGCCTCACGAACGAACCGCACCTCGGCGTCAGGATCCGGCAGGTACCGCTCTGAACACAGGTCACGCGCGGTGCCCGTCCTGAGGTCAGACGCCCGCGCGCGAACGAGGGTCCTCGTCATGCGTAGCCCGCTGACGCCTTGTCGGTGCCTTGGGCCAAGACGTCCACACCTCGACACCCCACGACCCCCTACGACGAACAGAGCAGGTGAACCCATGGATGCGCTGATGGGCTTGCGGCCTTGGCTGCTCTCGGTTGGTTCGGCATCGCTGGCCTCGTGGTTGACCTACCGACTGACCAGTCGCGCCGCGCGGGAGACCGAGATGCGTACGTTGCGTCTCGGCTCAGCTGAGGAACTCGCACGACCGTTGCGCGACCTCCAGGGCCTGCTTCGCCGTCACGGCCACATCGAACCATCACCAACCCCCGGCGAGATCGCCGCCGCGATCGTCGAATGGACGACCGCGTTCGACAGGGTCGGGCACCGGCTCCCGGACGCGTGGCAGCACATCGGCCGCAGCGTCCGCGCAGCGACCGGCGAGGCGTTCGGTGCCGTCACGTTTGCCAACATCCTCCCCGAGACAGCGACCGAGTCGCTCGCGGGTCCGCACTTCAGGTGGCAGGACTACGCCGACGAGTACATCGACAACCTCCTCGCTGCAGTCCTGCGATGGTGCGACCCCACCGACGGTGACGACCGTGGCAAGCGACCACTCATCCAGTACGACCCGTGGCTGCGCCAGACCGGTCGAACCGATCCGCCCGGCAGCACGCACATGTTCCAAGACCCGTGGTGGCTACGCCGCATCGAACTCCGATCAGCATGACCAGAGCAGTAAGATGACCGAATCCACAGCACTCCACGCACCCGTAACCCCGTCCCGGGGGTCGCCATGTCCGACGTCGCGAATGCGCTTCGACAGGTCCGCACCGACCTTAGGAACGCAGGTAGCCACGGCACCGACATCGGCAACTAGTCGAGGCCCACCCTGACCTGGACCAACGACGCAGCCCGCTACTTACCGACGCGCCGGGCGTCGGTCGACATGGACCGCCTAGTCCTCACACGCCGCTTCTGGGCTATCTAAGCATCGCCGCACGGTGTCGTGGGACGCGTCATCGAGACAGAGATCGACAGCCAACTTGACGCGCTCCACCTCACATCGCCGCGACTCACCACGTCGTCGAACGATGGAAGCGCGCGAGGCCGGGATGCTGCCTGAGTATGCCGAGGACAACGAAGAAGCGCTGCAGCCAGGTGGCGCGATCTGATCTCGCTTTCTGATCGGTGACGACATCGTTCTGGTTGAAACTCGATGTGATCGACTACAGACGACTGTTTTGTTCACCTACGAGATGTAGAAGTGCCTCCCGCACGTGACGCAATGTCGAGTTCAGCGTACCTTGCTGGAGCGCCACGGCGTGGCTCCGTTCCGCAGTGTTGCGTGCGGTAGTCGCGGCCCGATGCCCGAAGGGGACACGGAGTTTCATTCCTGTACGTGGGCTTGTCCAAGTGCCGATATTGGTCTCATGAGGTCGTCCATTCAGTTATCCGAAACTGCCGCAGCAGGGCTCTCCTCCAAGCGAGATCGCTGCGCCTCGGGGCGTGCCACGATGGCTTCGACGCGGGCGCAAGCGGGCCGACGAGACCTCCACCGACGTCCTGCTCGGCAAGCACCTCCCAAAGCTTCTCGCCACTGCATCCAAGGTCAGCGCCGACTGGGCCCGCCGCGACGCAATCCCGTACGCCACGGCCGACGCCCGAATTCGGACACGCGAAGCAACCAGCAAGGTCCGCGCGGACAGGCTGTGCCGTGCGATGCGGATGGCCCCACGTGATCTCCTGTGACAGGGGACGGGCTGCGGGGGCCGGTTGTGGCCACCTCGTCGTCCTGCGTAGAAGTCGCGGGCGGTGTCTCCCTGTATTGCCAGGTACGGCTCGGCTGACGGTTACGCTGCCGCAATGTTGTTGACTGCGGCGCCCCACCCGCAGACCGTCAGTTCACCCCTGCGCCCGAGCGACGTCGACGGTCTGGGCTGGTCCGGGCCCGATGGCCGTGATGAGAGGGTTCTTCGAGCCACCGCCGGCGCGGGCGGGGTGGAACCTTCGGAAGCGTCCGTTAGTTCGAGGGATTCGGTGGGGTCGGGTGCATTCACTCCGGGCTATTCCTACGGTCCAGGTCCCTTGCTGGTTGTGCCTCATGGCGCCTCGACGTTGAGCCATGCGGCTGATGCGGTTGTCAGCATCGACTACACGGAGGCGCAGCGACGTCGCTCCTGTTCGTTCACGAGCGAGGAGTCGCTGACCAGACTGGACGCTTTGCTCTCGCTGCCGTTGGACGTTGTGGTGAGCCGTGACGACCTCTCGCTGCGCACCCTCGACCTCCTACGTCGAAGCCATTGCGGTGTCATTGACAACGTGGACGGCTGCATCACTCGTCGGCTCCGCGTCCCGTTGACCGTTCACGCGGTCCTAGTCCGTGGTGCTCGCTGGTCGTCTGCGCTCAAAGCCGCACAGTCGTTCGGGCCGTTCGCTCAACGAGTCGTCGTCACGTCGCGTCCTCCGACGTCCATGCAGTTGTGGGAGGCACAGATGTTTGGTGTCGGGGTGTGGGTCGAGCATTCGGCTGACGGTCTGCGGCAGGTCGAGAGCCTGCTGGCTCCTGCCCCGTTCGTGGCGTCGCAGTTCAAGGCCGTTGGGTGGCGCATGACCGAACGCACCTACAGGACGTGGACCCAGTACCAAGCCGAGGCACAGGCCTCGTCCAGTCGGACGGTCTGACGGCCCCAGCCGGGAGGTCGCGGTATTCAGGACCAGATGCCTGCTGGGGATAGCCGACGCATCTGCGGGTCGTCCAGCTCCAGTAGGAGCCGTAGCGTCTCGCCCGTCCTGATGGCGCCGCCTCGCTGTGCGAGGACCAGGTGGCGGTCGAGTGCCTCGACGCGGACACCGTTCAGCCAGGCGGCCCGGTCGGCGGCGGGCTGTTCCATCAAGGCAGTGAGGAACTCGTGCATGGCGTGGATGTTGTGCCGCACGATGGCTGCTTTGTCGGTGGGCGAGGTGGAGAAGAGGTCGAGTGCTCGCGAGCACCGCCCGCAGACCGGTGACGCCGAGTTGGCGAACCATTCGGCGTAGACCTCAGGGCTGCGGAATTCGAGGTAGTCGCGCAGGAACAGACCCGGCAGGTATCCCTTGGAGACCGGGCCGCCGCCCTTGTCTCCGGGACGTTTGGGGAACCGGCGGGCGCTTGATGCCCCGATTCCCACCCACTCGGCGCCGTGGGCCAACGCATCCGATGCGACCAGGGGCTCCACGTAGGGCAATAGCACTCGGGGATGTGTGTCTAGAAGTTGGCGTATCCCGGCCAGCCGGACGTACGTCTCTAGTGGGTGGTCCTTGTCAGCGAACACAAAGGCCGTGGGCCGGTGCTGGTAGTGGGCGATGGTGTCGAGGAACCTGGCTCGCGGGGCGACATTGAGCATGCGGGCCTCGGTCGCCACCGTGGGGATGACGTTCGAGGGGAGGTCTGCGCTTGTCTCGAGAACCGCTCGCAGGGACGCGAAATCGTTGAACTTGACGAACCGTGAAGGCCCCAGGACTCGTACGCCGCGTGTGACTGGGTAGTTGAATTCGCACCAGCCGGTTGTGCCGAAGATGTCCTCATCGAACGACAGTGGTCGTTCCGGTGTGGCTTTTTCGCGGCCCCAGGCGCGGTGGTCGGCCATGAGGTCGAGTCCGTGGCGCTGCCGTTGGATGCGGGCGGTTTCCTCACTGGCCTTGGATGAGCTGACCAGGAGCGTGGCAGTGCCTGCTGCGCAGTGCGTAGTTGATGTGGGCAGTTCGTCGCAATGCGACGTTTCGGACGCGGCGAAGCCCCACCGGTTGGCGAGGGCCGCGTCCATGTTGAAACTGTCCATCTCGACCCCTAGATGTAGTGGGAGGCGCGCCGGTATGGCACTAGTTGTGGTGTCTGGGGAAGAAGTGGATGGTCAGACAGCGCCGGTTCGCCGAGTTCCAAAAGATGGCGACCCTCGGTGCGTCGTATCAATGGTGGAGGAACTGCCGCAGCCGTCGCAGCAGCGCGCTACGGGCACGGCGTGACGGCGAGACGGCGCCTGACGTCGACAAGGCCAACGCGTCGCGCCCCGCGCGCCCCGCGCGCCCCGCGCGCTCTGCGCGCGCCCGCTCAGCGATCGGGTGCGGCCCGGTCACCGTGAGCGGTGCCGCGTCACCGGACCCGATCAGGTGCGCAGAGATGTAACAGGTCGGCTTGCAAGCGTCGACGTCGCAGTCGGTAGTCGCAGTCGCCCAGTGAGTCAAGGTTGCGCCGACGTCGGGAAGACCTGAAGGCGCAAGCACCGCCCGCAGCAGTTCGAGCACCTCAGCAGCCGCACATGCCATGGAGAACGCGAAGACGTTCTCACCCCGCCTCAGATGGTGATCGTGCGGGAGGGCCTCTACGTAGGTGGAGTCGTCAAGCAGCCCGGACTGTTCGAGTGTGACGTCGCCAGGGTCGTACTGGCCGAGACATTCGAGGCATCGACGCCCTGGAGCAACAAGATGGGCTCGCCATTCCGCACCCAGGAGTGTCACCGAGTCGGTCTCGCTGTTGGTGCTGACGTCGACAGCAACGCCACCGTCGATCACCGGAACGAGGTGTGCCAGGGCGGCCACGTTCAGGGCGTAGCGAGGCCATGGCCGGTCCACGCACGAGAAGAGGACGTCACAGTCGAGGGCATGGGCCCACCCTTGGGCTTCAACGACGGAGTACTCGGTACCCGTCATGCTGGCGCCCGGCGCCACAGCGCTACGGGCAAGACCTTCGATGAGGGACGCCGTCTTGGAGCGGCCAACGTCGTCGCTGCCGGCGTGGACGAGGCGGTCCAGGTTGTGCTCACTGACGGTGTCGAAGTCGATGACGTCAACGTTGACGATTCCGGTCCGGGCAAGGCTCTCGGCGACGAGCTGCCCGACTGACCCGGCGCCGACCACTCCGACGCGCAGGCGGGCAAGGTCGTCCTGGGCGGGCTGCCCCCATGCCTGGACGGTGCGCAGCAGACGCAGGGTACGTGCGGGTGGCGGTGACAGTGTCGGGTTGTGATGCACTCTGATCCGCTCACCGACGACACGGACGCTGTGCGCTGACTGCGGCTGGTAGTCGTCGCCCGCGCCGCCCCCGGCCTGACCGTCGGCCCGACTGTCGGGATGGGTGTGAGGTTGGGCATTGGGTCGGGTCCACCGTCGAGCAGAGAAGGTGGCGTTCCCGGTGCCCAGGGTCAGCCCCACGAGCGGCAGGCCGGTCATGATCTGTGTCTGGGAAGCGTGGCCGTGTTCGGCGGCGTAGTCGTCTTTCGACATCCCCTGCCAAGTCTTCGCGCGCGGGTGCGAGTGGAGGAAGGCGAGGCCGAGATCGCTCTCGGCCGCCTGAGCGGCGGCGCGCAGGAAGTAGTCACCGGTGAAGGCAACATTCCCGTGAACGTGCCGCTCATCGCCGTCAGGAAGGACGACGTCAACGAGGAGGGCGCTGTCACGGCTCAGGCCCGTCGAAGGCTGATAGAGAGCGAAAGTGAGGTCCTCTTGGCCGTCGAGGCGCGTCAGGTGCTCGATGAGGGTCGACTCCACGGTGGTCGTCATCGCGACGCTGAAGGTCCGCGACAGCTCGGCGCCAGGCGCGGCGCCGGCTTCGCCTGCGCCGGAGGGCTCAGCCCTGAGAGAAGCCGGGTTCTCTCGGATCCGGCCGCTGATGAAGTGCCAGCCCTCACGCACGCGACCAGACACCGCCGATGCAGTCGTGGCGAGCCGCAGGATCATGCGGCTGACTCGTCGGGCCGGTCCTCGGCGGTGACCGGGAACTGAAAGAACAGGGTCCGCAAGTGAGTCAGGTACTCGTCCAGAGTGCGAGTTCCTACCGCCCAGTCCGGGAACGGGCGAGACCAGTAGATCCAGTCCGCGCCGAGCGGGCTCGCGTGGTGCGCGTCGTCGCCGGGGTGCTGGATCCGGGGACTGACCATCACGCCGCCGGGCGGGTTCACGGGCCAGTCGGGGGCTTGGAGCCCGATCCTGACGGTTTGGCCGATGAGACCGCCGACCGGAATGAGGTAGTCGAACACGATGAACTCGGCGCCGCTGCTGACGACCAGGGATGCGTCGTACCCGCTGGTTCGGAGGTCGTCGACCAGGTGTTGGCTGGGCATCTCAATCCCGCCTAGCTGACCGGGGTGGGGCCGATGGAGACGGTGATGAAGACCTGACCGTCGTGGACGGTGAGCTTCTCGTCGAGGTCGGGGTAGGGGTGCTGCGCCTTGCCGGTGATGCCGACGAGGCGCCGCCGGTCGGGGTCGAGCCCGGCGGCGGTGAGCAGAGCACGTGGGGTGGTCTGTTTGGGGGTCGTGACGGACTTGTCGCCGATCTGCACGATGACGGTCTTGGGGTCCTTGTCATCGCCGGGCTTGGCGTCGTGGGTGTGGTCGGGCATGTTGAACTCGCTTTCAGCCTCAGGACGGTTGCGATCTATTACTTACGATTTGAACAGTTCCACCGTGTCACGCTTTCGAAAGACTCGCAACCCCAATCGCCTGGGTCGTCGATAGTCGTTCTGCCGCGTCACGGACAAACGGCCGCGCGTGTGTCACAGTTGGATGATGAGCGCTGTAGCGACACCTGGAGGACGCGCCCGGCACGGGACGGCCTCGGAGGGGTCACGTCCGGGCGAGCACGACCTGCGTTCATCCTCCGCCGCCACCTCACTTCGCCGACTCGGTGCGTCGTCTACTGCCCCGCACGACGCAGCAGCCCAGCAGCGACACAAGGCACCGGCACAGCAACCGTTTCTCGTATCACCAGAGCCGACGATCGCGACGCAGCGTGCCCAGATGCTCACCCACGGCCACCCCCCTCTCAGGTCCGCCGTCAACGACCGAACCCCGCGCCGTAAACTGCGGCTCTCGTGAGAACTCCCGGACCAGAAGGTGCAAATACGTCACCTTCGGAAGCCGCCACTGAAGCTGCGCGCCTCTTCTCTGCATACCGGCTCCAGGTCGCCCGAGAAGCCAATGGACTGAGCAAATCCACCCTAAGCAAAGCGATCGGGGTTTCGGCGCCCGCGCTGTCTCAGTTCGAGAATGGCCAAGCGAAGCCGAAGGCGGCCACCCTGCAGAAGATCGCCGAGGAACTCGACTTCCCCCCTGAGTTCTTCTCAACAAGCAAACTCGTCGTCGACCCGACTCAGGCAGACGAAGCACGCATGGACTACTACGGCCACTTCAGGTCGCAGCGATCGATGTCAGTCACCAAGAGAAGGCAATCGCTCACCGTCGCACACCTTCTACGTGACGTCGCTGGGGTTCTCGAACGGCACGTCCAACTCCCCGAGACGACGCTGCCCAACCTGGCCGGATACAACGCCGAAGAGGCCGCCCGTGCCATCAGACAGCACCTCTCAATGTCACCGGGCCCGATTGGTGACGTCATCCAGACACTCGAACGGCAGGGCGTGGTTTGCGCACGCTTCCCGTTCGATGCAGACAACATCTCTGCGTTCAGCGTTCCGTCTAACGAACGAACCTTCCTTGTCCTTCACGCACCGAAAAGGCCCAAGCGCGATCGAGACCGATTCAGCGCAAGCCACGAACTCGGGCACCTCCTCCTGCATGACCTCGTCGAGGCCCTAGCAGCGAAAGAAACGGAGAGAGAAGCCGACAGATTCGCCTCTGAGTTCCTTATGCCTGCAGACGACATCCGCGACGAGCTCCCCTCCCGCATCGACTGGCCCCGGTTCGTCACCCTCAAGAAACGCTGGGGCACCTCCATCGGCGCACTCCTACGCCGTGCTCGCGATCTCGAAGTCATGACGCCACAGACCTACCTCCAAGGCGTCAAGACCATCAGCGCACGCGGATGGCGACACGACGAGCCGGGAGACCTCGGGCCCGCCGAGACACCACAACTACTCGACTCCGCTGTCCGGCTCTCCGAACTCACCACCACCGACATCGCGAACGAGAGCGGCTGGCCCCAGGTGAAGGTTGAAGCTCTCTTCAAAGCTACCCAGGACGCCCGCCCCTCTCTACAGCTGTAGGCGCCGAACTATCAGCCGTCAGTCCACGACCAATGCCCCGGCCAGCCAGCACTGTCGAGAGCGCGCTACTGGTGGAGCTGCTCAGATCCGGGTCACCGGGGCAGTGCCAACGAACGCTGCGATCAAGACTCGGCCCCTAACGGTTGACCACTTTCAGAGATGGCCGGCTGCGTTCTCACACGTCGGGTCAGGAGCGGCCGGATACCTGATGTCGCCGCTGGAGGAGCTGCTGAGCGAAGTCCCAGACAGCTCCTTCGCGGTTCGGGGGGTCTGCAGGTAGAACTACCGGCCCACGGCCCTCCAGGTCCAGACTCCACACCGCGTCGACGGCTACTTTCTTCTTGTGGTTGTAGTAGTCGCTGGACTCTCGGACTTCCTGCAGTGACACCCGAGTAATTGCCCCTAGCTAGGGGGAACCATTCAGCCTCGACGTCGCTCAGGAAGGGCACGTCGGTCTTCTGCGGGTTCGTCTTTGCGGTCGCTTTCGCGAGGCAGATGCCGGCCTGCGTCAGTCCGATGATCGACCCAGTTGTACTCGTCGTGAGTGATCCGGTTAGCCGAGGTGATCACCCGGTCAGGACTGAAAACCCGTGTTGCTGCGATGAGCTGGTCCGGCGCCAATCTGCCGTCCACTTTGAAGAGTGAGGTGAGCTCGCCGTCTTCGATGGAGAATCGCATGTGCCCCATCATGACGTCCGTGCGAACTAGGGGCTTCCGTACCGACTACAGGCATCACCGGGTTGTTGCGGCACGCAGGTTCTGGAGTCCTGCTCCGGTAGGAGCCGTGCCCAGCGAGACGGCTTTTGGACAGTCAGCCCGCGGCCGACGGGAACATGATCAACCAGGAAGCCTCATCACCCCACATGGACTGCGGGTCGAAACGGTTCGAGATGATGACGCAGAGGATGAGCCTCACCGTGTAGTGCTTCCTCGGCCACGGTTCGGCCCATCCCGGCGACTAGGTCGGCAATCTGTACACGCGCGTCGGCCTTGGAGTCGACCTGGTGGATGTCGCGGACAGTGACGCCCTGACCTGCAAGCGACGGAGCGACAAGATCGGGCCTGGCCAAGTGAAACTTGAGGTCCTCAATCGTTTCGGGAGTAAGCACCTTCGCGTCATCGTGGATCACGACCACGTCACGGCCGGACCTCATGCCCCAGCTTCGGGCGGTCTGGCTGATTGCAGAGAGTGCAGGATCGAGCGTTCGTAGTTTCCTGGTTCCCTCCAGGCCCGCCTGTTGACGAGCAAGTTCCGGCAGGTGAGGCGTGCCTCCCCAGATCATGCCGATGAGATCACTGAGGAGACCGGTGCAGTGCTGGCCGAGGGTGAGAAGTTGTGCTTGAAGTGCTGCGAGGCGGGCCTGAATCTCAGCCTCCCCAGGAGATCGAAGGAGGTGGTTGTAGGTCTCGAGGGTCTCGTCCCAGGCGCTGCCAAGCTCTCGCGGAGCACGCTTGTACAGGGTCATCAGGACCTTGAGCGCCAGATCTCCGGCGTAGATGTCGATACCGCGAGCGTGCATCTGTTCCTCGACGGTCGAGTCGAAGAGTTTGCAAGTCAGAAAGTAGCGCTTCTCGGTCAGGTGGACCTGGCAGTGCCCCTCGACCTCGGTATGGCGCAGTAGCCACCGGGCAGAATCGAGGTCCTTCTTCTTGAGCAGGTCCTTGGACTTGAGGCTCCTCAGTTCGGGCGCCTGTGCGCTCGCGAAGTTCGTCCATCAGCCCCTGCGACTGCTCGGCTGCGATGGCGACGCCGGCGTGCGCGAGGACCGTCGCGTTGCCCCCGAAAAGGTTCTCGCCGTCGTTGCCGGACTCGTCGCAGGCGACCTCGATCGCCGTCGTGCTGTTCTGCATCGAGACTCCGAACTCCGGTGCTGTTACCTGCACCCGGGGTCCCATCGTGGCGCAGTAGCTGTAACCCTGCACCCGGGATTGCCCGGCTGGGGGAGTGCACTGGTGTTCTCGGCCGTAGATACGTGCTCTTCGTTCCCTGGCGACCGGCGGCCAGGGCGTACCGCCGGCCTCCGCGCCCGGCGCTCTCACAAGCGGCGCCACCTTGGTACGGCTACGGCGGGGTGCGCCCAGGTGAACCCGGCACCTTGCCGTGCCGGAACCACACCCTGAACTTCGCAGACCCGGACATCGTGACTTTAGCCCACTACGCGTCGACCTCACTCACTGGACGGTTCATGCCCTCGAATCAGCAATTGGGACCGTGAACTCACCTTCCAGCCCGCACCTGAAGACAGGTCAGTCAGTCGAGCATCAAGAACGGACCGCCCACAGCAGAAAAGGTGTCAGTGCCGCACGGGTCGGCGACACCATCGAGCAGACGGCGCCCGGAACGATCCGAATCATCAAGTGCTACGGCGGTCGACAGTGCCCGCAACCCCTTGAGCAGCCGAAAGTGGTGGATGACCGCCCCGTTCAGTCGCGCCTAGATCAGTGGTCGGTGGGATCAGTACGGCGACGGATTGAGAATGCCGCTCTTGAAGGTCGCGTCCGACTTCATAAGCCGCTCCACCGCTACTGCCAGCGGGGGGCGACTTACGCCGGCATTGAACAGATCGAGCGCCAGGAAGACCTTGAAGTGACTCTTCTCGTTGAACTGACCCACCTGCCGCTTGGCGCGTCCCACGTACTTAGGCAGCACGGACGGGGGGTTCTTTGCCACGTCGTTCCACAGCCGCGACCCATGGGCGCATTCATTGCGCAAGGCGACGAACGATCTGATCTGGGACGAGAAGCCCTGGTTACCGACTGAGAAATCCGAGGCCATCCTCCTTCGGACCTCGTCCTCGACGCAGTACTCGATGCACTTCGACAGTGTGCCGAAAGACATCACCTCCACCGCCGCCCACACCGGGAGGTCGGTGTAGGTCCCCGAACCGGTGCGGTGACGTGCGATGAATGGGGCCTTGGACCGGTCGAGGTCTCTGAGCACCAGGTCATGCACCGGCATCCCTGATGCCCCGACCGAGTGGTAGGCGCTCTGGTCCCAGAACGTTTCGTAGGGTGCGACCTTCTCGCCGTAGTGCAATGAGAAGCGTGCACGCAGTGCGGTCTCGACCCGGGCGAGATGGCGCAGCGACAGGTCGCGTAAGAGCGCGTCGAGCGCATGAACTCGCCGGATCTCAGCGAGCGTCACACCGGGGCGGAAGTGGTTGTCGCCGCCTGCCGGGTCAACTTGAAAGAACCGGGCGTAGCCCGAGAACTGGTAGTAGTTCGTACGGCTCAGGAAGTCGCGACACTGGACGTGGTCGGGCACGACGAGCCCACGCTGCCTCAGCAGTGCGACCCTGGTCTTCGGGGCTCAGCCATTGTTTGCGCGCCATAGTCCGCAGAGCGTAAAAGACCCCTGCGCATTTGAGCTGTCAGCGTCTCTCCTTCAAGACACCGCCAAGCTTGGCAGGGGTGCTGTTGCGGAAGACAGTATCACTGATCCGAGCAAGGACTCAGCCCACTCAGGGAGGTCGGTACCCCGGGATCCTCCTCCCTCCCAAGCTGACGGCGCGTGTCCGGTGGGTGCCAAGGCGAAACTTCGACCACTGTCTAACAGCGGTTCATTCGGGTCACCCGCCCGGAGGCGGGCACGGAAGGGCCAGGCGTCTCATGCTGGCGCCCCCTCTGGGGGCCTCGACGGGCCCCGGGACTGTCGGTGCCGTCAGGCACGATCCGGCCATGGCAGTCGACTGGGTGGCAAGAGGGATCGCTATCGCCTCGACAGGGACCTCCCTGATGGCGCTGATGTGGGCAATCACGTCCTGGCGGCTCTCCGGCGCCTCAATCCGAGTCCACTGCCTGGCCTACCGGGGTGTCGTAGTCATCCGGATGTTCAACGCCGGCCGTACAAGCGATTCCATCGAGCACGTCGTTCTGGGAGGTCTGCGAGGCGGCCTCGGGGGCGTGGACCTCACTTCGCAGATGTGTCTTCCCGTCACGCTGCCTCCCGGCCAGGGACAACGCTGGCAGCTCAGTTCCAACGCCCCGCCTTTCGCCGACCGTGCCGGGTCACTTCGCGCAGGGTGGGACTCGCTCTGGGTGCTTCGTGGATCAATGCGTCAGACCCGGGTGGAGGTGATTCCTGTCGATGCGACTGAACCGCCGCGAGTCGGGTGGCGACTGGTCCCTCGACGAGACAACCTGTCTAGGTACGCGCCGCTGATTGTGGGCTGGCCAATTGTTGTCGTTGCCGGCCTGCCGGACGTGTCTTTGACCGTGAAGTCGTACCTCCTGCTGACCACGTTGGCCGGACTGGGGATCCGGGCCGCCTGGACAGCCGGGTCCGACCGACGCTTCCAACGTCGGCGGTTCGAGCGTTGGATGCTAGTCGCCGCGCTCGTCTGCGCCTTCGTGGAGACCATCATTCACGTGGACGCAGACAACACCGCATCGCCAGCCGCAGCACACCAGGCGATCCAACTCGCGTATCTGCTCGCTGCCGTGACGCTGGCGGTCCCAGGACTGGCGAGTCAGCTGATCGCTGTTGGACGGAGACTCCGCCGACGTGTTCGAAGCTGATTGGGTCGCAACTCGAGCCGACCGCCGACGGTACGGCCGCGATCGGCATCCACGGGCGCCCCGGCTGTCGCTCGCGCCAATCTCTCGACGAACCCCTCAGCCGGTCAACCATCAGTCGAGACCCTGGAGCCGTAGCCTCAGACCGTGGAATTTCCCGCGAACTGGCCGGACGAGCCGATGCGAGCACACATGACGGATGTGTCCACGCGAGAAAGGTTTCGATCTGTGAGGCCCGCGCATCGGAGGTCACTGATCCGTACAGCGGGAGCTTGATTGGCTCTTCGACGGAGTCGATGAGCAGCCGGCTCCGACACTCCCAGATCCAGGCGCGTCCGTTGCCGTAATGGTCTCGGGATCCGCGTCGCACCACTGGGGTGTCCAGCCTGCCCGTCACCGCGGCGACCGGCACGGTGAGCCTCCCAACGACGAGTGGGAAACGACGGTTTCTGATCTAACGGTGGTGTCATTTCTGTCTGCCCGAAACTAGGAAGCACTGCAAAGCATGACTTCGTCACAAGACGAGAACGCAAACTCTCTGAACGCGCATATCAGGCTGCACTGAATGGTCGTTCGAATGGGCAACGAGGGCAGTTTGCAGCCCACCGCCCTAGAGTTATGAACGCCATAACGCTCGCTGCGGTCGAGGCTGAATGCAAGACCATTTCAATCTGGGGCGCCGGCAACTGCAACGACCTCAAACTCGATGAATTATGCCACAACTTTAAGGTTGTTAATCTTGTCGATTGTGATTTAGCGGCACTTGGTACGGCAGTCGCGCGCGCCAGGTTAGCCAGTCCAACTGGCACAACGGGAAACCTGCGAACCGCGTATGCCGACTTGTCGGGCACCTTGGTTTCCCGACTGCCGAAAGCGGACCTAACTGTCTCATTGTGCGTGCTGACTCAGCTAATCGATACCCAAATCCAAGGGCTTAACGCAAGCCTCGGCTAAACGCGGAATACTAATGAACAGATCGCAGTCACTGTTAGTAAGCAGCGCCTCCACACCCTGATCCGGTCAATTCCATCCGGCCGACGAGGTTTCCTCGTGACTGACGTTGTTTCGAGCAGAACCTCTCTCGGACTGTGGGACCGGTCCGTAACGCCTGAATCGCAATTGATCGAGTCCATACGGTCAAAAAACTTTTTTGCAGGCACCACTCCATCTGCGGTTCAAGACGTTGCCGACGATCTGGGAGCGGTCCGAGTTACCCTACTGGACACCTGGATCTGGGACATTGGTGGCTCTTCACAGTTGAAGGTGTAGGTGCCGGTCAGGAGTTCGCGGCGCGTCGGTGACCGGAGATGGGTCGAGGTCTTCCGAGGATGGAAGTTCCTACACAGCCATCGGGAAGACCTCGACATGGACG
>NZ_VIYJ01000010.1 GCF_008087085.1 Nocardioides rubriscoriae
CTCCACGGCTACCTCGGCGACGTCCCACCCGACGAGTACGAGGACACGTTCTACGCTCGTGCCAGGACCGACCAACCCCTGGTCGGAATCCAATAGCCCGAGCCTCTACAGAACCCAGGGCGATTCACCCTGACCCAGCCCGGCTCTTGCGCGGTACCGACTCCTACACCGACACCGACTTCGACCTACTCCTCACCGTCGCCGACTGGTTCACCCACAACGACGCAACCGGCTACACGCCCCGACAAGTCCCCATCCCCGGCGTCCACGCCAAGTGGCTCAACACCCACCAGCCGCACATCCTCGCCCTCACCGGACACGGCACCCTTGGCCTGCTCCCAGACCACCCACAGCGCATCCACTTCACCTACCTCGACCCTGACCATCGCGCGGGGGGAGGACGCTGGCACGACTCCGCCACCGTCGGCGACCACTACGCCCCCTGCTACCAGCCGCAGGTAGTCGTCATCAGCGAGAACAAAGACACCGCCATCCACTTTCCGCGCATCCCCGGCGGCATCGCTGTCGAAGGAGGCGGGTTCGGCGGCAAGACCGCTGCCGCATTCTCATGGCTCACTGGTGCACCGCGCCTCTACTACTGGGGTGACATCGACGCCCACGGCTACGAAATCCTCAACGGCTGGCGAGCCGACGGCGTACCTGTCACCAGCATCCTCATGGACCTCGACACCTACGACCGGTACGAGCCCTACGGGACCAACACCGACGCACGTGGGCAAACGCTCGCCACAGCCAGCCGCAAGCCGCTTCCACACCTCACCAACGACGAGCGTGGCGTCTACGAACGCATCACGGACCCACAGTGGACTCGACACCGACGCATCGAACAAGAACGCATCCCCCTGACGCTCGCGGAACACGCCCTCGCGGCTGCAACATCGTTTCGACGCTGACCGGGGGCACGTGTCTGAGCGGACGCCGATAATGGCGGCATGGACCTGTGGACCGCCCCAGTGCTCGACGTTCGAGCGCTGCTTCGCCGTGAGCGTGCGGACCTGCTGCGCTTCATCGGCTCGTTGACGGACGAGGAGTGGTTCGTTGAGACGCAGGTTCCCGGTTGGACCGTCAAGGACTTGGCGCTTCACATCCTTGACGACGACCTCGGTTGGTTGTCCCGTGGACGCGACGGAGACTCATCCGGTCGTCTCGACGTGGGCGACTCGGGTTTCGTTGCCGCGTTGAACCGGAAGAACGAGGACTGGGTTGCGGCTGCACGCCAGTTGAGTCGGCCTGTTGTGGCGGGGTTGCTCGGTTGGGCGGGCGAGCAGATGGACGCCTACTACGCGACCCAGTCGCTCACCAGCCAAGGACGCGTGGCGTGGGCGAACGACGAGCCGGTGCCCAACTGGTTCGACATCGCGCAAGACCTGACCGAGCGGTGGGTGCACCAGATGCAGATGCGCGAAGCGCTCGACCGTGTGGAGACGTACGCCGACGACTACCTGTCTGTCGTCATGCAGACGTTCGTGTGGGCGTTCCCGCACCAGTACCGTGCGCAGGCAGCCTCCGGAGCGCGCATCCTCCTCGACCTCGGGACTGACGACCGGTGGACGCTCACGAGTGACGGAACGCGATGGGAACTAGGCCCGTGCATCGACACCGACATGCATGACGCCAAGGTGCACGCCCAAGCCGCACACGGTTGGCGATGGCTCACCGGGGGCACCGTTCCCGCCGGGACTCTCCTCACCTCTGGCCCAGCCCACCTCGTCGAGCCGCTCGCCAGAATCCGAGCGGCCCTCATCTGAGACTTTCGCTTGCGTCCGGGCCACATCCGGCCGGATGCTGGCGATGCGCGGGTGGGCTGGTGCGCGGTGATCAGGCGGACCAGCCCGCCTCGCCGTGAAGAGTGGGCGTTGTCCATGCCCATGGGGTGCCGCATCGAGGAGGAGCGAATCCCGCTAGGCGTCGCAGCGCAAACGTCTCTTGCAGACGCAGGCAGCCGAACTCGCTAGATCGACACCGGCATACGGCGTGTCATACCGGGAGAGAGCGCCCAGAAATGCTCCCCTAGAAGGTGCAACGCGTCCGCGTTGCACACGGCAGGCGTATCTTCCCCGCGCCGAACGGCCTAGGGGAGCCCTGCATGCCCGGAACACCCGGACCCCGCCTCAACGGCGGTGACCCGCACGCTAGCCACGCGCTGGCTGTGCGTCGATGCGACACGCCGATGCCGGGAACGACTGAAGCCGGAGTCGTTAGAGACCACTGGACTCACTGGACCCCAGTGAGCCTGTGGCGACCCCAAGAACTGTCGGTGGGCGTCCCTACCGTGAGGACAAGACTCCGAGAGGACAGGCCGTGACGACCTACACCGCTCAACAGTTCGGCAGGACTGTCCGTGACGACTTCAACAACCGGCGAAGCCGCAACAACGTCTTCGAGCACGCCTCCCTGCGCGCCTCCGCTGGACTCGCGTTGGAATCCCGTGCCCTCGGACACCCTGACTTCGAGAGACTTGCCATCGGTGAGCGAGCCACCGCCCCGATGGTGGCGGTCTTCCTAGACCTCTCAAAGTTCACTCGCCGAACCTTCTGGGACGACCAAGACGAGACAGTCGACCTCGCCCACGCTGTACTAACCGGATTCATCGAGGTGGTGACGCGGTTCGGAGGCCACCCGCTCGGGCTACGCGGCGACGGCCTCTTCGCTGGCTTCAGCCCGGGTGATCGAGCCTTCACCGCAACCATGGCGCTGAGCGCCTCTGCGTTCGCGCTCAACGCCGTCCGCAACGAGGTCAACCCCTGGCTCGACCAACGCGGGTTCGAACGCATCCAAGCACGAGCAGGACTCGACTACGGCGACATCACCTTCGTGCGCACCGGCAGTCGCACCAGCAGCGAAGTGAACCCCCTCGGCTTCGCCGCCAACTTCGCTGCCAAGTGCGAGAAGACCGCCGACTCCTGGGAAATCGTCGTCGGCGAAGGACTCCGAAACCTGCTGCCCAACGAGGTCTCGCACTTCTCTAACCACAAGTTCTCGCCCAAGCGTTACACCCGTGGCGACGAGGTACGTCGCTACTACTTCTACGACTACAAGTGGGAAGCGACCGTGGCCCACCTCTCCGGCGTCACCGAACAACTCCATGGACACCCAACCAGCCAGATCAGCGCCCGATAGGAGAACGGCCCATGACCATGTCAACCCTGCTCAGCCACTTTGGCCTCGACGCGGAACGGTACGTCACCACCTCCGGGCAAGTCGTCTTCGGCGGCGTTACCACGAGTGCCGCTGGACTCACCCACGCCACCCACGGCCCGGTCACGTCTGTTGCCAACCACACGTTCCACGGTGGCGACGATCCCGTGGACGGGGGACACGACCACTGGTGGAGCGACGACGTGAAGGCTGTCCGTCACATCGTCGCCATGAAGCAAGCCTTCCCCGGGTTCAAGTACGTACGCGGCGATGACGACATCGCCCCCTATTGGTTGGGGGACATCGACACCGGACGTGGCGTCTTCACCATCGGGGTCTTCCTCCGCAGAGACGAAGGACTCCCGTTCGTGACTGTCATCAGCAAGCAGCCGCTCGGTCGCCCCGCCGGTCGACGGTTCGTGCGATCTCCCCACCTCTACGACAGCGGCAGCCTCTGCATCGCCGACCAGTCCGACTGGGACCCCACCGTGCACACCGCCGCGACTGCCACCGCTTGGGCCGCACACTGGCTTGCTGCCTTCACCGAGTGGCGCATCACGCTCAAGTGGCCCGTAGACGGAGTCCACGTTGCGGCCTAGAAGACGCCCCGCGCCAACGCCACCACCCCCACCGGCGGCGGCTCCAGAACCAGCCCCTGACGCCAAGCCAGCCGACGGTGCCTTCCAGTCGATGGACCAGATCGGGCACTGGGTCCGATTCGCCGACACCAAGGCAACCATCCTCGTCGCCGCCGTCGGCGTCATCCTCACCATGCTCATGACGAACGGCGACACCATCGTCGAGACGGTCGACCTTGGCAGACCGGAATCCACGGTCATCTACGCGCTCAGCACCATCGTCACCCTGTCGTTCCTTTGGACACTGTTCTGGCTCCTCCGATCCATCAGCGCCCGCCGCACTACAACAGGCACCGGCATCAACCGGTTCGCTTGGCCCACTCTCACCAACACCGACGGCCTTACCCTCGTCAAGCACGGGCGAGACAACGATGTTCGTGAGGACGCGTGGCAACAGGTCGCCGACCTGTCGCGCCTCGCCAAACGCAAGTTCCAAGCGTTCAACCGAGCACTCGTTGGGTTCGGAGCACTCATCGTCGCTAGTGCTGCGCTCGTCGGCTTCGCCATCGTCGCTGGTGCTGAACAAGTCCCAGAGCCGGAGCCCTCACCGGTCGAGAGCACCGCCACCCCCGCTGCCCGGTAGCGATGGACTGCCTTCGTCACGGGACGAGTCGCCCTCCGGTGACTTTCGGAGTGACTTTCGGATGACATCTGACAGCTGAGCCGAGGACTAACCCCTTGAGGGCCGGGCACCGATGGTGCCCGGCCCTGAATGGGTATGCGGCAACTCAGATGACGAGGCTGCACCGACTCATCACCGGCCCGCCCCCGCCGGGGCCCGTCAGCGACCGCAGGCGCCGTGGCGGAGCACTCAGGACGCCAAGAACTGGTCGTATCGGAACGCAATCCTCTGGATATCCGGACGGTCGCTGGCTGCCTTTGGCAGCCACAATTCGCGACCGTTCATCTCCTGGAGGCCGTGGCGCAGCATGGGGCCATCGATCTCGTCGAGCAGCGAGCTGTTGATCTTGACCCGAAAATCTGGCGTGATCCCCAGAAGATTCTGATCGTAAGCGGCGTGATGAATCTTGCAGAGGCTGAGACCGTTCGTGATGATGGCGTCGCCCATATCGTCGCTGTCGCCGATGATGTGTGCCGCATCGAGCAGTGGAGCCTTCTTCAGCACACACACGGCACAGCGCGTCTCATAGGCCAGCATCACCCGTGCGCGGAACGCCGGTTGATGGACCCGTTGCATCACAACCCGCTCGGCATAGCGGCGCTCGATCTCCGACCGCATGGCGATCGCCGGGAGTGCTTGCAGCGATAGGTCGACCGCAAGTGTGAACTCGCGCGACTGCACGTCGTCTGCGACTACGTAAACCGGGTAGATGGGAGCGTACGCGTTCGGCGCAACCTTGTGGAACCGGATCACCGGTAAACCAAGCTCCATCGCTCTACGGAGCTTCACGTTCTTCCCGCCGGCGGGACCCGACTGGTAGTGGTACCGGAGCATTCCGCCGATCTCCGTGTCGGCGTACGGTCCATCGGGCGACGTCACTATGGAAAGGGTCGCGGTCAAGTGACTTGGGTTCCAGATTCCGCCGCGACCAGGATCAACCACTCGTCGGTAAATGCCGTCAGGATGCAACACCGATGTGAGCTCAGACCACCGGAGGAAACCGCCGTTGGTCTCGGCACGTCGCATGAGTTCTTGCGCAATTGCTTCGCGGAAGTGCACTTCGAGCGAGGACTCTTCGGCGCTGGGCACGCGCCGAGCTTAGACCCGGAGTGGCGCCCATGGCCGTCGCACGTCGAGTGGGCCGCCTCAGAACAACCAGACGTCAGCCGACAGATGCGTGCGCAATGGGCGCGCTCGGCGAGCTCAGCAGTCACTGACTCAGTGTGTGGCTGGTCGTAGCGGTCCCTGTCGATGCGCCGGCTGTGCACCGAAAGCCGAGGTGCGTGCCGCGGCTGTCCACAGGTCCGGACGTCACGGTGGCGGTCACCGAGTCCACGGCTCCACAGTCGTGGCTCCGCGACCCCAGGAGGATCTATGGGCTCTCGCCCCTGCCTTGTCGGCCCCGTCGACATCTTCGCGCTACCCAACCTGCCACGAGCCGACGGCGACGCGGTCTACCCCACCTCCCGGCGGGCGTGATGGGCCGCCGGAGCAGGGCCCGTCGCGCTGAACGGGAGCGGCCGCGTCCGCGACCCGCTGCCGGGGACGGACAGCCGTTCGGCGATCCCGGGGGGCCGCCGCGCGATAGACCGCACGTGCCCGACCTCGAGGCGATCCTCCTGGCTCGGATCGACCGGGCCTGGGCCGTCGGCTGGCAGCCCCGCGAGCTCGTGCGGCACGTGCGTCGTACGACGTCGGCGCTCGCGACCCAGCTGGTCGCGCTCGCGACCCGGGCCGACCACGCGGTCCGTGTCGACCAGGCGATCGACGCACGCTGGGTCGAGCAGGTGGCCGAGCTCGGGGCGCGGACGATGTCGACGCGCGACGGGTGGCTCTCGAGATGGAGTGAGCACTACAGCAGGGACGACCTGACCGTCGGACGGGCCGTTGGCGCCGTCCTCGAGCTGCTGACCAGGCTGCCGGTGCTCGACGTGCTCATCCCACCACCGGGCAGCCCTCCGGCCTCCCGGGTGCGGGGCCTGCCGGTCGACTCGCCGGGTGACGACCCGGTGCTGCGACGGGTCCGCAAGCTCCTCGCCAAGGCCGAGTCGACGTCGGACGAGCACGAGGCCGACAGCCTCACCGCCAAGGCCCACGAGCTGATGACCAAGCACGCCATCGACCAGGCCCTGGTCGATGGTCCGGAGCCGTCGGACCTGCCGTGCACGGTGCGGGTGCCGATCGACGCGCCCTACGTCGACGCGAAGTCGTTGCTCCTGCAGGTCATCGCCGAGGGGCAGCGGTGCCGGGCGATCTTCCACCCCCGGCTCGACCTGAGCTCGGTCATCGGCCACGCGGGCGACCTCCGAGCGGTGGAGCTGGTGTTCACGTCGCTGCTCGTGCAGGCGCAGCACGCGCTGGCCGCCCGCGCCGGTGCCGCCGGCGGCCATACGCGCACCCGGTCCTACCGCGCGGCGTTCTACGTGTCGTTCGCGCGCCGCATCGGCGAGCGTCTGGCTGCGGTCACCGCGACGGTGCTCGCCGAGGTCGACGACGGCGAGCACCTGCCCGTGCTGCAGGCGCGCGAGGTGGCGGTCGTAGCGGCGTTCGACGAGAGGTACGGCGAGTCCCTGACCAGCACCGCGATCCGCGGCGGTCACGACGCACTCGGACACGCGCACGGCCGGCAGGCGGCCGACGCTGCGGTTCGGGTCCGCTGCGATCACGACGTAGGGGCGCCGTGTGGACCGCCAAGGACTTATCCACAGATCGCGAATCCCTACTACCGCAAGGGTTCTGAGCGGCGCAGGCTGCTCGCATGTCTCGGAACCCGAAGTCACCCAGGTCCCCGTCCACCCGGCCGTTCCGCTCCGTCGCGAGCCAGATGACGGTCGACGACCACCTCGCCGTCGAGGAGGCGTCCGCCGCCGAGCTGCGCGGCGACTGGGCCACGGCGTTCGACCGGCACCGGCGCGTGCCGATGTTCGCCGAGTCGCAGCACGGCGCTCACCTGCGGCTGATGGCCGACCTCGGCGACGCCGCGCCCGACTGGCTGCGGGCCCGCTTCGTGAGCACCCTCGTACGCCGGTGGGAGGGCTACGGGCAACCGCGGCGCGCCGGTCGCGTGCTGGGTCACGTGGTGCCGATGGTCTATCCGCACGGCATCCCCTTCGACGCGATCGGCTGCGCGCACCCAGAGCAGCTCGGGGCGTGGATCTTCAGCAGGGACTGGGTGGTGCGGCAGGCCGACGCCTACGACCTGGGCGGTCTGCAGGACCTGCTGCACCTGCCGGCCGCGGCGGGCGCGATCGCGACGGCGCCGCGGGTCGCGGAGTGGGCGCGGGCCCCGATGGGTGGCTTCCGCATCGTCGGCGCTGACGGTGCGGAGATGGTGGTGGCGGACGCCGTGACGGGGGAGCAGGTCACGCTCCTCGACCTCGGGCTCACCCACCACCTCGAGGTGGGCACGCACGTGCTCGGGCGCATCGTGCCCACCTCGCACCCCCCGGGCCGGCTCTTCGACTGGCGGCCGCTGCCGGTCGACGAGGAGACCGCGACGGCGATCGCGCGCGATCCTCAGCGCTGGTTGAAGATCCTCGCCGCCCGCGCCCACTGGCGCAGGCTGCCGCAGGCCTTCTCCCACCTCTCCGACTCCTCGCTGACCGCCGACCTGCCGCGGCACGCGTGGGGCGCGCTGCTCGGCCACCCGGTCGACGGGCTCGAGCAGATCCCGCGCACACTCGCCGCGCACGCGCTGTTCTCGGTGCTCGGTCTCGACGCCGACGTCATACGCCGGCAGCGGCACCTGGTCGCGGAGCTGCTCCTCGACGAGGCGGTCGACGAGCACACGGTGACCCGGTTCGCGGCTCCGTCGTACCGGGCCGGGTGGCAGCAGCTGGCGGCCGCGGTGCCGTCGTACGCCCGGCGGTGGTGCGACCAGGCGCTGTGGCTGATCGACGCTGCGACCGATGAAGGGCTGGCCGGCTGATGTCGAACCGGAGGAAGACGTCTCGGCAGCGGCAGGCCAAGCGAGCCACGCGGCCCCCGGCCGACGACCACCCGCTCGACGGGATGATGCCGTGGATCTGGGCGATGCAGGACGCCGACGAGGCCGAGCGCCGTGGTGACGCTGCCGCTGCGCTGGCCGTGATCGAACGCCGCCTGCTCGGGCCGGATGGGGAGGTGTTCTGGAACCCGCCGCGCGTGCGCCGCCTGCACCAGCTGCAGGACCTGGGGTCCGCCATGCCGCGCTGGGTGACGTCGCGCTGGATCCTGGCGCAGGCCGTGCAGGCCCTCGACGAGCGCGACCCGGCCGCGAGGTCGAAGCGACTCCACGCGCTTGACATCGCTCGGGAGCTGTCCGGGGCGTTCGGCGACGAGGAGTGGACCGCGAGCCTTATGGATCACGACTGGTTCTACCGGCAGGTGCTGCTGTACGACGGGGGAGCGCTCGAGGACTTCGTGAGGCGCACCGCCACGCCGGACCTGGTTGCTGGCGCGGATCGCATCGCAGACTGGGCTGCAGCCTCGATGGGCGGCTACCTCTACCTGGGCGCGACCTGTGGCCGGTCGAGCTGGACCGACCTCGCGACCGGCCGGGTCATCACCCTTGACGACATCGGTGCGGCCTCGATGCTCCTGCCCGACCTTCCGGTGCTCGGGCGCCTCGTGCCGGCCGGTGCCGGGCTCATGTTCGAGTCCGCTCCACTGGAGGCTTCGCTCGAGGTCGCACAGGAGGTTGCTCGTCATCCCGCTGCGTGGCTCACCATCGTGCGATCCGCGGGAGACGTGTTCCGCGACGGCGAGATCATCTCCCACGTGGATGACTTCGGGCTGGTCACCGACGTCCCCCGGATGCAGTGGCTGACCTGGCTGTCGCAGTGGCGCCCGGAGCGGGCACGCGCCCTTCAGGCGGACGTCCAGCTCCTGGCGAGGACCGTCATCGACCGCACCGCACGCGAGCTCGGGCAGGGCACGCACCGCTTCCTGCCGGAGGGCGAGCAGTTCGACGACGAGGAGCACGCAGGGTGGGAGCCCTGGGTGTGCCTGTCCGCGCCGTTGCTCGAACCGGGCGTGCCCCAGGCGCTGGCACGGGTCGTCACCCCGGCCGATCTCCCGGTCCTGGGGGAGCTGCGAGACCGGGTGACCGGCCCGGCGCGATCCCTGCTGGCGCGGGTCACGGGTGACGGGACGGTCGCAGCGTGACGTCACGTCACGAGGAGGCCCGCCGGCCGACGTGGACGGTCCAGAGCGTCTTCGACCCCGACGGCGAGGGCCGGGAATTCGCGTACACCATCGGGCTCGACGAGCTCGGTCTCCCCGAGCTGCACCTGTGGGGACGCCCCAGTCTCGGCGAGGACCCGGGTGAGGACTGGATGTTCAGCCCCGATGACCGTTGCCGGATCCTCAACGAGCTGGCCTGGGGCGTCATCGACCGCACGATCAGCGTCGGCACCGAGCTGGTCCGCACCTACGACGACGGTGCAGCGGTGGTGCGCTTCGAGGTCGGGCCACCGGGTGACATCGAGGAGCTCGAGGCCTACGGCGTCGCGCCCGGCGCGACCGTGCTGCCGGTCAGGTGGTCCCTGACCCGTCCTCCGGACGGAAGGCCGAGGACGCTGAAGGGTCATCACCTCGCCGAGGCGAGGACCTTGTACCGCCAGGTGCTCACTAGCCTCGGGCCCGAGCACGACGTGCCACCTGGCTGGGAGCTCCAGGCCAGACCGTCCTGGCGGCGTGAGCAGCGTTGGGGTCCCCTGACGCCGGTCGTCCTGGCCAGGGCTGCCCAGCTGTGGCAGGCGGACGCTGAGAGTGTCAGCCTGCTGGTGGGCAACGCCGTCGACGTGAGGGAGGCGTCTTCGCTCACCTGGCCGGCCTCCCTGGCGAACGCCGCGGCAAGGCAAGCCGGGCGACGCAAGGAGGTCCGGCGGCTCTACGACGACGTGCCAGATCTCGTCGACCACGTGGTCGATGCTCCCGGCTCGCGGCGTCGGTGGGCTGAGCTCATGGAGATCGTCTGGGGAGCCGACGACGGTGGGCCCGACAAGGCTCGTCGCGCGCACGCCGCGGTCCGCTCGCTCCTGCACGACGTCACCGCAGCCTGCTTGATGGTCGAGGCCGTCGCTGACGTGGTCGACACCGCGACCCTGACGCACGCACGCGGGCCCTGGATCGCGGCTCTGAGTCCAACCGACGACCTACCGCCGGGCAACTGGGCCTCAGGTCATGTCCTCGATGCGCTGCGCGACCTCATCGCACCTCTGAGCCTGACGCAGCTCGGCGAGCTCGCCCACCTGCACGCACTCGCCAGGGAGGGCGAGTACGCCGATGACTACCCGCTCCTGGCCATGCGGCTGCGTGGCTGGGCCCTCACCGGACCCGCTGGGTGCCCGTGGCGCGCGACCATCGGTCGGCACGCCGAGTGGACGGAGCACGCCGTCCTGGCGGCCCGGTTCCTGGGACGCGCTGCCGCCCCGCACCACGACCTCCGGGACTGGACGTCGGTGGTCAGCAGCGCACTGACCCATCGCTGTCGCCTGTCGGCGGAGGACGTGGACGCCCTGGCGGCGCCTGTGCGGCACCTGCTTCCCGGTCTCGGTGCGCTCCTCAACCAGCCGTTGTAGGGCCCCCGGGGGACATCGGGCTGCGCCCCACCCCACCACGCCCGCGTTCAGCAGGACCAACGTCCTGTGACGCCGCACCCGTCGACCCTGGGCCGCCCGCGTCGTACGGGGCACCGTCTGGGGTGGAGTCGTCCGGCTCCGTCGCAGCCCCGGAGGTAGTTCCCGTGAACCTGTCTGCCGCCGCGTCCCGAGCGGGCGCAGCCCTCGTCCTGGTAGCGGCTGCTGTCGTGGGGGTTCCTCAACCGGCCTCGGCCGACCCCCTCGGCATCACCCTGGTCCACCTGCGCTCCTCGACCGTCGAGCTCTCGGTCGTGTGCCCGACCGATCCGCCGACCAACGTCCTGGTCTACGCCGGCGCCAGCCAGCCCCGGTCGGTCGGGGTGCTGCCGATCGACTGCGTCGGCGGCGGGGTACCCCAGACCGTCGTCGTCCCCCTCACCGAGACCTTCGCGGTCGGGTCGACTGTCGACCTCTCCGCCACCGTCTCGGGCGACAGCGGTGAGATCAACGCCTGGTTCCCCGGAACCGTCGTCGAGGCCGACACGTCGGTCCTGCACGCCCCCGGCCGGCCCAGTCACGTGCACGTCCACGCGCGGGTGCGCCGGGTGGCCGTGACGTGGCGGAACCCCGTAGCGGATCCCTCAGCGCCCGTGGAGGGATTCCGGGTGTGGATGTGCGGACACCGGGTCGAGGTGTCGGCGCACACACACCGTGTCGTGATACGCGGTCTGCTCCCGTCGCGCCGGTACACCGTCCACGTCGCGGCCCACAACGACGCCGGCCGTTCGCCGGTGGCCTCGACGATCTTCCGGACGCACCGCGCCTGACGGTCGTTCCTGGGCCTGTGGACGGTCAGGGTGCGGCCGGGGCGACGAGGGTGGGCTGGACCTCGACGATCGTGAGAGCGACTGGTGTGCCGGTGACGGTGAGGGTCTCGGGGATGTCGATCCAGGGGCCGTTGTTGACGCGGTAGCGGCCGGTGTAGACGGTGTCGAGCGCCGGGTTGGCGGTGCCTTCGTAGAGGTAGCTGTGGGTGACGTCGCCGCGGGGGTAGGGGCCGCCGGGGCTCTGGGTCTGTACGGCGTCGGCGTCGTCGAAGCGGTAGACGTAGCTGGCGGGGGTGGCTTCGATCTCGACGGCTTGTCCGAGGATGCGCACGGTCTGGGTGGAGGGGCGGGTGTTGTCGGTGTAGAAGTAGGTGGGGAGGTTGACGGCGGTCTTGAGCCCTGGGGGCTGGATGCTCAGGGGGCTGGGTGGCCAGCTGATCGACTTGAACTGTCGTAGGACCATGCCGGGGGTGATGGCGCCGAGATTGTCGGCCTGGGTGTCGCTGAGGCAGGTCTGGCCGTAGCGGATGCCGTCGCGGTAGAGGTCCATGATCCAGCCGGGTTGGCCGTCGTCGGAGAAGCAGGGTTGGCCGCCGTGACAGATGGCTTGACCTTGTTGGTCGGCGCCGCACTGCGGGTTGACGGTGTAGACGTGACCGTCGCCGTTGGCACCGGAACCAGCGAAGAGAGCGGAGGTCTGAGAACCGGTGAACTCGCATGTGCGACTGGCTCCACCGAGGTCGTAGGTCTCATCGCACGTCGGGTCTGCATGCGCTGGTGCTGCCACCGTCACCAGAACACCCACTGCGATGGCAATGGCGAGCGCGATCCGCGTCATGACGCCAGCTGCGCGGTTTCGTCGATGAGCCAACCGGTCGCGCTCTCGGTCAGCGTCACGAGGTAAGTGACGCGGCCGCCATCAATTCGCTTGCGAGGTCCGTTTGCTCGTTCTTGATAGGTCGTTGGCGGGGAGTCGACAGTTACCGCGTACTCGCTCTGCGAGCCGTTGTGGCGGGCGATCTTCACGATGTCCCAGCCATCCCACTGGATGCTGCCACCGGCGTCGTAGTACCGCCTGACGGTCTCCGTGAGCTTCTCACACGACTCACACGAATCAGCGAGAGCGAGGTAGAGCTCAGTCTCTCCGCTGTTCTCCATGGCTGCCTCAGCCTTTGCGTAGCGTCGGATGAACGCCTGAGCCGACTCGGGCTTCGGATGCTCGGTCGGCGAACTGGATGGCGGGTCGGAGGTGGGGGGAGCCGTGGGGCTCGAGGAGTCGGAGATCGGGTCGGCGACCTGTGGGTCGGCGGCGCTGCAGCTGCTGACGGTGAGGGCCAGGAGGAGGGTCAGTGTGAGGACGGTGTGGCGTCGTGTCGCGGGCCTCAGTCGCATGGTCGTGTCGGTGTTGGGGGTCATGGTGCGGTGGGTGCGACGAGGGTGGGTCGGACCTCGACGATCGTGAGGGCCAGTGGGGTTCCGGGGACGATGACGGTTTCTGGGATGTCGGTCCAGCGGCCGTTGTTGATGCGGTAGCGGCCGGAGTAGACGGTGTCGACCGATGGGTTGGCGGTGCCTTTGTAGAGGTAGTTGTGGGTGATGTTGCCGCGGGGGTAGGGGCCGCCAGGGCTCTGGGTCTGTATGCCGTCTGCGCTGTCGAAGCGGTAGACGTAGCTGGTGGGGGTGGCTTCGATCTCGACGGCTTGTCCGAGGATGCGCACGGTCTGGGTGGAGGGCCGGGTGTTGTCGGTGTAGAAGTAGGTGGGGAGGTTGACGGCGGTCTTGAGGCCGGGTGGCTGGATGGTGAGGGGGCTGGGTGGCCAGCTGATCGACTTGAACTGTCGTAGCACCATGCCGGGGGTGATGGCGCCGAGGTTGTCGGCCTGGGTGTCGCTGAGGCAGGTCTCGCCGTAGCGGATGCCGTCGCGGTAGAGGTCCATGATCCAACCGGGTTGGCCGTCGTCGGAGAAGCAGGGTTGGCCGCCGTGACAGATGGCCTGACCTTGTTGGTCGGCGCCGCACTGGGGGTTGACGGTGTAGACGTGACCGTCACCGTTGGCGCCGGAACCAGCGAAGAGAGCGGCTGTCGCCGAGCCACTTACTTCCTGGGTTCCGAAGACGTCGCCCAAGTTCGTGTCAATATCCGTGCCACCGTCACCGACTGCTGGTGCAGCGATCCCGATTGCGAGAAGGATCGTCACGATCGCGATATGAGCTTGTTCTTGTCGGTGACGAGCCACGAGTCTCCCTTCCTCTCGAGCTCCAACACGTACTTGCTCTGTCCGCCTGGAAGACGCTTCTCAGGTGCGTTGGCTGCTTCGCGGTAGACCGTCGGCGTCGAGTCGACGACGAGGAGGAAGGCGTTCCGCGATCGGTCGTAGCTGCGAATGCTGAGTACCTTCCACCCGCTCCACCTGATGGCTCCACCAGCGGCGTAGTAGGCGTCAACGGCGTCAGCCAGGCTGTCGCACCCCACGCATCCGTCACTGATCGCGCGGTATGGCTGCGTGTCCCCAGAGTTCTGCATGTCGCGTTCGAGGTCACCGAACCGCCTCAGGAACGCCTTAGCCGACTCAGGCTTCGGATCCTCGGTCGGCGAACTGGACGGCGGGTCCGAAGCGGGCGTGGCCGTGGGGCTCGGCGGATCGGACGCCAGGTCGGCGACCTGCGGGTCGGCGTCGCTGCAACCCCCGAGGCCGAGCACCAGCAGCAGGGCCACCGCGACCAAGGAGTGGTGTTGCATCGCAGACCTCGAATCCCATGAGGCCGTTCCCCGAGAACGGACGTGCGGCCGAGAGTAATCAACGCGCAGCCCACGCGACAGTGCCTCCGTGGAAGGTTGTGGACAACCGCGCGCTCGACTGACGGTCCACGGCGTCCGGTCCGCCGACGGGTTCCGTCCCGCGCGCGGGCGGCGTGCGGCACAGTGGCGGGATGAGTGACCTGCCGAGTCTCGAGGTGGCCAACGCGTCCTTCGTGACGCCGCGGCTGGTGGTCGGTGGCGATCTCGACCAGCACGACGACCAGCTGGCCCAGCGCCAGCTCGGCGAGCTGCTCGCCCACGGGGTCACCCACGTCGTCGACGTCCGGATCGAGGCCGACGACCAGCAGTGGGTCGCGCGGCTGACCGACCGGGTCACCTACCTGTGGCACGGCATGGACGACCTCGGCCAGCGGGTGCCGCCGGCGTGGTTCGAGACCGCGGTGGCCTGGGTCGAGGACGCCCTGGCGGACCCCGACACGATCGTCGTGACCCACTGCCACATGGGCATCAACCGGGGTCCGTCGCTGGGCTACGCCGTGCTGCTCGCGCAGGGCTGGGACGTGGTCGACGCGATCGCAGCGGTCCGGGAGGCCCGCCCGATCGCGGCCGTCGCGTACGCCGAGGACGCCCTGCGCTGGTGGCACGACCGCTCCGGCGCCTCGGCAGCCAGGCGCCGTGAGGACCGGGCCCGGCTCAAGGCCTGGCGGCGCGACCACCCGCTCGACGTCGTACGCATCATCGCGCAGCGACGGCGCGCCGGGGGCTGAGCCCCCGACAGGCTCAGCCGCAGTTGTCGCACTCGCCGGTCGGCGGGATGGCCATGAAGCAGGTCGGGCACACGTCGGGCTCGGCCTCCTGGCGCGCCTTCTTGCGGCCGCGGCTGAGCACCATGTCGTAGCGAGGCGAGAGCGCGGAGTGGCCGCCGTCGGCCGGCATCGAGGCCTCGGCCCAGCGGTAGCACTCCATGCGCGCCTCGGCGGCGTGCCGCTCGAGGGCGACCTCGTCGTCGATCGGGTCCTGACCCGTGACGCGCAGCACCTCGGCGTACGGCGCGCCGACGGTGCCGTTGACGCGGTGGACGACCAGGGAGGTCAACGGCGGGCGCCCGGCCTCGTGGTCGGCGGCCGCGGAGATCGCGAGCACGCGACCCAGCCAGGTCTGCGGGTTGCTGCGGGTGCGGACACCGGTCTCGTCCTGCAGCCGCCCGGCGAAGTCGGTGTGGCTGATGAGCGCCTGGTAGGTCTTGGCGACCTGGCCCAGGACGGTCGGGGCGTGGGCGGCCCAGATCGCCTCGGCCTCACCGGGCGCGAGGGCCTCGGGCTCGGCGGCGACGGCCTCGCCGTCGGTGTCCAGGTCGTCCTGGACGGCTCCGTCAGCCGGGTTGTTGGTGGCTGGCTCACGCCAGTGCGTGGAGGTGACAGTCATGGATCCCGGTCCCGGACTGCGTGAGCGGCACGTGGGCGTGCGGCCTCCACGCGGGTCCGTCACCTCCAGCCTAACCCCCGACCGTGCGCATCGCCCCTTCGCGCCGGGGGTCGGCGGCGGCCACGAGGTGACCGTCGCCGCGTACCAGCGCAGCGCCGACACCGCCGTAGTACATCGTCGGCTCGGTCTCCTCCCGCACGACCTCGTCGGGCCGGCCCGCCCGGTGCATGTGGACCCGTGGGTGGTCGACGGCGTGGGGCAGCGGGGCCCCGGCGAGGTAGCGAGCGAGGACCTGCGTGATCGCCGTGGTGATCCGGTCGGCGCCGGGGGACCCGATCGCCAGCGTCGAGCCGTCGTCGTGGCGGGCGACGGTGGGGGCCATGTTGGACAGCAGTCGCGTGCCCGGCGCGGTGGCGTGCGGGCCGCGGGGGTTGAGCTCCTGCTCGCCGAGGCAGTTGTTGAGCCAGATGCCGGTGCCCTGCGCGACCATCCCGGAGCCGTAGCCCGACGACACGGTGACCGCGCAGGCCAGCCCGTCGGTGTCGACGGCCGAGACGTGGGCGGTCGAGCCCGACTCGAGTCGCTGCAGGTACGCCGTCGCGTCGGCCTCGAGGTCGGTGCTGTGCTCCAGCACGTCGAGGCGGTGGCCGAGCACGCGGCGCTGGGCGTCGACCAAGCGGGCGGTGGCGTCGGGGGCGTCGGGCGACCAGCCGTCGAGCAGCCGCATGATCGCGCTCACGACGACCCCGCCCACCGAGGGCGCGGGCGTCGTCGCCAGCGTCCACGGGCCGAGGCGGGAGGTGAGGGCCGGGCGCACGACCGGTCGGTACGCCGCCAGGTCGGCCGGTCCGAGCAGCCCGCCGCGCGCGAGGACGTCGCGGCTGATCGCGTCGGCCAGGTCGCCCTCGTGCATCGCGCGCGGGTCGCGGGCGACCTGCTCGAGCGAGTCGGCCAGGCCCGCGACGACGACGAGGTCGGTGGTCAGCTCACCGTCGGGTCCGGCGAGGGCCGCGCGGCTCGCGTCGTCCCAGCCGAAGACGTCGTCGCGCACGTAGTCGAGGTAGTAGCGCGTCGCCGAGCCGAGCCGGAACCCGGAGCGGGCGACCGCGACCGCCGGTGCCACCACCTCGTGCCACGGCAGCCGGCCGTCGCGTGCGTGCGCCTCGCCGAACGCGGCCACCGACCCGTGCACCGCGACCGACCCGGGCCCGATCGTGATGTCGACGCCGCCGCCGTACTCGGTGGAGACGTCCCAGGTGCGGGCCGCGTGGCGCTCGGCGTCGGTGCGGCCGCGGCCGGGCACGTCCATCCAGCCGTCGACGGTGTAGGCGGTCGCGCTGCCGGCCGAGGTCGGCGGCTGGACGGTGACGAAGCCGCCGGAGCTCAACGACACGAGGCCGACCTCGTTGACCATCGCGACGAGCGCGGCCGCGAGGGCCACGTCGACCGCGTTGCCGCCCGCGCGGGCGACCTGCTCGGCGGCGTCGGCGGCGACCTCGCTCGGGGCGGCGACGGCGACTGCGGGCATGCGGGTCAAGGTAGCGACCCGGTCGGCGCCGCCGCTGTAACTCACCGTTACGTGCACTTCCCCGCCCGTAGACCGGCGGGGGAGTGCCGGTAACGGTGAGTTACAGCGGGCCGCCTTGCCGCTCCGGACGACCACCAACCGTGCACAGGTCGGGCTCCTCGGGGGCTTCTCCACAGCCTGACGGGCGCGCGTGGTCGTGGCGGGCGCCCAGGGGCGACGGTCGGCGGCATGACCTCTCGGACCCGCTCCCTGCCTGCCCTGCTCGTCGTCCTCGCGCTCGTGTGCGGGGCGCTCGCCCTCGTGGTCGCCCCGCCCGGCGGCACCCCACCGGCAGCGGCCGCGACCCGGGTCGACAAGGACGACTGCCGCAGCATCGACCCCAACCTCGTCCACGGCGCCTGCCTGCGCTACTCCGGCCCCGGCGGCGACCGGCTCACCTGGATCGGCAGCTACCGCGCCCCCGACGGCCGGGTCTTCTTCTGCATCGACTTCCTCTACGACTCCCGGCTGCCGCGGCGTGCCGAGCGGGTCTCGACCCGACGGCTGGTCAACCAGATGGGCGCGCGCGTGGGCGACGCCGAGGTCGCGGCGCTCAACCACGTCGTCTCGACGTGGGCCGGGCGCGGCTCGACCGGCGACGACGACCGTGACGCCGCCATCGCGCTCGTCGTGCGCGAGGTGATGGGTGACGGGCTGGCCCCCGGAGGACTGGTCGTCTACCCGGCGGGGCTGTCGGTGGGCGAGCGCGTACGGCCGCCCGTCGGCGGGCTCGACGGGCTCGATGCGTCGGTGGTGCGGCTGGCGCGGGCGATGTGGCGTGAGGCGTCGGCGCGGCGGGGCCCGTGGCGGGTGCGCTTCGACCGCGTCGGACCGGGCCCGGTCCGGCTCGGCCAGGTCCGCGACTACCGGCTGTCGGTGGTGTCGGCGTCGGGGCGGGCCGTGCCCGGCGTACGGGTGCGGCTGCGGTGCACCGGTCCGGTGGCCTGTCCACGGCCGGTGGTCACCGGCCGGCGCGCGGTCGTCGTGCGGGTGCGGCCGACCGACGTCGGGCGCTACCGCGTGGTCGCCGCCGCGACCGGTCCCGCCCCTGACGGGGTGCTCTACCGCCAGCGCGGCTGGTCGACCCACGCCGGCGCCACGGCGTGGCCCGCGGGGGTGCAGCGCGGCTGGATCGCCCAGTCCCGCACCGCCGAGGCGGCCGTGGCCGCGACGGCCCGGGTCCGCCTGGCGCAGCCGACGGTGGCGACCACGACGTCGGCGCCGGTGCTGACCCCGGGTGAGTCGGTCCACGACGTCGTCACCGTGACCGGTCTGCCCCCGGCGTACGACGGCACGGTGGTCGCCGAGCTGCACGGCCCGTTCGCGACGCCGCCGGGCCCGGCCGACTGCACAGCCGCGACACTCGCCGACCAGGTGGGCTCCCGGGTGACCGCCGACGGCACCTACGACACCCCGCCCGTGGTCGTGGACTCGGTCGGCTGGTGGACGTGGGTGCAGCGGCTGCCCGGCGACCTCGACACGCTGCCGGTCACCACGCCGTGCGGCCTGCCCGAGGAGACGACGCAGGTCGTCGCGCGCGTCCCTGCCGTCACGACCGCCGTCTCCGACCAGCACGCGCTGGTCGGAGCCCGGATCTTCGACACCGTCCGGCTCAGCGGGCTCGTCGCCGACGACACCGTCGAGGTCCGGTGGCGCCTGCACGGGCCGGTCGCCCCACGCTCGGGCACGTCGTGCTCCGGCGTGGGCTGGTCGACCGCACCGGTGGCCGCCTCGGGGTCGATGACCGTCACGGGCAGCGGCTCCGTCAGCACGCCATCGGTGCTGCTGCGGGCCCCCGGCTGCTACACCTACAGCCAGGACGTGCTCGCCTCCGCCACCACCACGGCAGCCTCGTCGCCGCCCGGCCTGGCCGTCGAGACCTCGCTCGTCACGCGCCCGGTCACCCCGGTCGTGCCCGAGGTGGCCACCGGCCGCTCGACCCTCGGGCTGCTGCCCGGCCCGCTGCGGCTGCGCGCCGAACCCGACCCCTCGCCGTACGTGCCCCAGCGGCGTGCCGAGCCCCGGTGGCTGCGCAGCGACTACCGCGCCCCGGCGGGCCAGGAGCAGCGGACCACCGTCGGCGGCACGCTCTCAGTCGACCGTGTCGGCGTCCGGGTCTCCGTGGTCGGGGTCGGGCTCGACCGCGGCGCGGTCGCCGTACCCGACCGGCGCGACCGGATCGGCTGGCTGCGCACCACCGCCGCCCCCGGTGACCTGATCGGTGCCAGCGTCCTGGCCGGCCACGTGTCCGACCGACCTGGCGGGCTCGGCGCGCTGCGTGACGTACGCCGAGGCGACGAGGTGCGATGGAGCAGCGAGCACGGCACCGAGCGCTACGAGGTGCGCGCCGTACGACGCTTCGCCCGCTCCCGCGGTCTGCCCGCCGAGGTGTTCCGCACCGACGGTCCGCGCGTCCTCCACCTGGTCACGTGCTCCGGCCTGCGACGTACGGCGGACGGGCGCATCTACTACGTCGACAACCTGGTGGTCACCGCGGTCCGCGTCGGGTGAGCCTTCAAGTCGGGGCCTAGCTGCGCCGATGAACAGGTGTGGCTCAAGACGTGGGGGATGCCGTGGTCCGCAGGCGGTGGGACGACGCCGAGCATCTCGAGCCCCCCGTCGTGCTCGGCGAGGCGTGGGCCACCGACGAGTGCGCCACGACGGCCGCCCTCAGCGGGCTCGGCCCGGAGTGGGTCGTCCTGAGCGACCTCGCCTGGCCCGGGCGCACCGAGCTGGGCATCGACCACGTCGTCCTGGGGCCCACCGGCGTCTTCGCCATCACCACCCAGGCCTGGACCGGCGCCGTCCGACTCAACTGCGGCGTCCTGGAGCAGAACGGCCGGCCCCAGCCCCACGTCACCGCCGACCTCACCGAGGCGGCGAGCGCCGTCTCCACCCTCATGGGCACGACCGTCCAGCCCGTGCTGTGCCTCACCGGACGACGCGTGGCCGGCCGGGCCGGGCAGGTCGTCGTCTGCTCGACGTACGGCCTGGTGCCGATGCTGGAGAGCCGCGCGTCGGCCCTGGCCGCCGAGGACCTGCAACGCCTCGGGTCCGACCTGCGACGCCAGCTGACCACACCACAGGCGTTGCGGGCCCGCGCCGACCGGCGCTCGTCGTTCCGCCTGGGTGGCCGACGGGGCTCCTCGACGGGTTGAGTCGGGTCGGGTCTTACAGCGGTCGATGATGATCCTGAGGATCAGGACTTAGAGACGCGCCGGCGCCGTGCGGCGGCTGTGGTGTGGTGAGCGTCGGTCCACGCGATCCACGCTGTTCGCAGCCGCGGGGACTGGACAGGCCTCCCGTCTCGCCGAGCACGAAGATCGTCGCGAAGCCATTTGGGTGCATGCACTGCGTCGATGGCCTCGGTCTTCGTGATGAGATTGCCCGTAGCCAGTGCGTGGCGTCCGCGTGCCATGGAGGTAAGTCCAAGATCCGCGAGATCGAGGTCGAGCCACCACCACGGGTGACGGACAGCTGCTGCCCAGTAGTCGGTCAGTTCAGCCTGCGCGGCACGACGAACGTTGCAACACGAGTACCAATAGTGGCTCGCTCAGCGGACCATCCGGGTCGAGGTCGAAATCAAGGGGGGTCTTCGGGTCCGCTGGCCAGGCCGCTCCGGTGTCTATGGGCCACGTCGCCCACATCAAGCGCAGCGAGTATCTGTCCATCAGTTCCTCATATACGTCGAAGCTGAGGGCATTCATCTGCGCAAGGTCCAGACCCTTGCCATACCCTCTTAGCGTCCAAACGAAGTCGTACATCGGCAGGTAACCCTGTGCCTCGAGTGTCTCCTCAAGGTCCATCACTAGTTCGGCGCGGATAGGTTTCATGCTGTTCATAGCAATGGGTTTCCTTCCAGAGGGACCTTGAACTTACTGCCGTTCTGCGACACCACGACGTAGTCGCCCAACGTCAGCTTGTTCTCCCGACTACCCCAGCGATACGCCTCCATCACGCGTATTTGTCTACCTCTGATGACGGGGTCGACGAAGACGAGACCGACCCCTTTAGAGGCTGGCTTCATTTCCCAGTGACTCAACAGCTCTCGGATGTCACGCCGTGACATCCCGCGCAGCAGTTGGGGGTCGAGCCGGGTTGGGTCGCCGAGTAGCGCCCGTACGCGGGCAACGGCCCCAGCGTCCGTGACGGCCGAATGCGACCAGGCCCTGATGGGCGCAATGTTTCGAAACGGGGTCAGCCTGTTCCGCACTTGCACCACCGCCTCGGTACCGCTCCGCAGTCCGGTAGCCGCGCCGGCCCCCCACAGACGCAGCGTCTCGACGAACGCCTTGAACTGAGGCACCTTGGCGGCGAGCTTGCCGGAGTTGATCCAGGCGGCGACCGCGTTGGTGCTGCCGCCGGTGACCAGGCCGAGGACGAAACCGGCCGCGGCGATCAGCACTGCGTCGCGGATCAGGTCGCGGACCAGGTCGAGGATCAGCTCACGCTGGGTCTCGACCTGGGTGGCGTAGTCGTCGCAGGCGGTGGCGAGCTGGGTGCAGGCCGCGGCGACGTCGGCGGTGCACAGGCGCAGGTTGCCGATGGCGTTGGTGGCGGGCAGGACCTCGGGGGAGCGTTCCTCGAACAGCGACGTGATAGCGCCGCCGGTCTTGTCGCTCACCACCTCGAGACCCGCGGCGGCCGCGCGCCACGCCGCGGCCGTCGAGCGCAGGCGGTCGACGTCGGCGTCGGGCCAGACGAAGCCCTCGACGTGGTCGAGGATGACGTTGGCCCAGCCCGGCAGCAAGGACGCGTCGCCGCCGAGCGACGACGGTGGCGTGGGGGAGGCGGCGCCGTAGATCAGGTGGGCCTGGGCCCGCGGCTCAGCCGTGAAGGTCTCGGTGTTGGTGATCGACGACCGCTCGGCGCGCAGGTGGTTGTCGTAGGAGCAGGCGGTGATCCGGCACAGCGAGGCCAGGCCGCCGACGACGTCGTCGCACGCGGCCAGCGTCGCCGCCGCGGCCTCGTCGTACGCCGCCGCGAAGTCGCCCGCGAAGGACGAGTCGCCCGCCATCGCGCCGCTGCCGGCGAGTGCGTCGCTGAGGTCGTCGGTGTGCACCGCGGCCCACCAGTTGGCGTCGGCCAGGTAGTCGGCGGCGCCGAGGTAGCCGCCGCCGTGGACCACGACCTTGGTCACAGCGACCACATCCGCAGGTTGGCGTCGATGGCGTCGAGGTAGTTGGCGCGCGCCGTCGACGCCGCCCGACGCATGTCGGCGAGCCCCTCGCGCATGAGCGCGAACCCGTCCTCCCACTCGGCCTGCGCCTGGGCCTGTGCGGTGGCGCTGAGCCCCGACCAGGTGGCGTGCAGGGCACGTACCCGCGACCGGACCCGGTCGAGCCCCTCGTCGCAGGCGTCCTCGCAGCGGCTGAGGGCGTCGATGGTGTCGAGGAGTTGGTCGAGGTCGACGGCGTACCCGGTCACGGCCGGGCCCCGTCGACCTTCGCGAGCAGCTCCCCGGCCAGGGCGCGCAGCGCGGCCGCCGCGATCGCGTCCTGCTCGACCTGGTCGGCGCGGCTGGCGGCGATCAGCTCGGCCATCGACGACAACACGGCCAGCACCTGGTCGCAGCCGGTGCGCCACTCGTCCCAGCCCGCGAGGTAGGCCGACGCCGCCCGGCCCGACCACCCTCCGTCGAGCAGGACGTCGACCGCGAGGTCCGTACGGCGGCGCTCGGCCTCGAGGGTGGACGCGACGTCGCGCAGCTCGGCGACGGTGGCGAGGAGGTCGGCGTGGACGAGTTCGATGGTCATGAGGAGCTCCCGAGCGAGGTCTGCAGGACTCGGTCAGCGTGGCCCGCAGAACGCCTCGGTGGAGGCCCGCGGAGCAATCTGTGGAGAACTCTCCGCGCTCTCCACAGCCACGCCGATCGGCCTTGTCCGACCGATAGATCCGTGCTGCGGGTGACACACTGGGCGCCATGCCGGACGACTTCGTGATCGCCCGCAACCCCGACGGCGACTCGACGCTGCCCTACCTGCTGCGCATCCCGCTGGGCGAGCGCGGGGTCATCCTCAAGGCCCGCGACACCTGGCCGCGCACGGCCAAGATCTACTGCCACCGGGTCGACGAGTGGCCCGACGACGTCGAGGTGGTCGAGCGGGTACCGGTGCGCAGCTGCGTACGCCGCGGCGCCTCCATCGACCTCGTGCTCGACCGCGGGCGCGAGAACCGCAGCCAGCTGGTGATGACGACCGTCAAGGGCGGGCGGCAGGCGATCTTCTGGCAGTCGGCGCGCACGACCAAGCAGGCCCGGCCGGCCGGGGCGATCCCGCGCGCCAGGGCCAGCGGGCTGCGCGACCTCGAGATCGTCGTCGACAGCCACGAGCGCTATGCCTACGGCTTCGGCGACCAGCAGGCCACGACCACCAAGGGCGCGTTGGTCGCCGGCGACTACGGCGTGCTGCGCGACGGCGCCCTGGTCGCCACGGTCGAGCGCAAGAGCCTGGCCGACCTGGCGTCGTCGCTGACCAGCGGCAAGCTGAAGTACCAGCTCGCCGACCTCGCCGTCGTGCCCCGCGCGGCCGTGGTCGTCGAGGACCGCTACTCCCAGGTGCTCACCCTCGAGCACGTCCGCCCGGCCGTCGTGCTCGAGGCCCTCGCCGAGTGCCAGGTGCGCTGGCCGCAGGTGCCCATCCACTTCTGCGAGACCCGCAAGCTGGCCCAGGAGTGGACCTACCGCTTCCTCGCCGCGGCCTGGGTCGCTGCCGCCGAGGAGGACCACGGCGTCGCCACGGTCACCGGGCTCGCCGACGCGCCGGTCCTCGCCCCGGCACCCGCGACCCCTGCCGAGCTGCGGGCCTGGGCTGCGCTCAACGGCTTCACCGTCTCCGACCGGGGTCGGGTCCCGAAGGCCGTCGCCGCGGCCTACGAGCAGGCGAGGGCCGCGCGACGGTGAGACCCACGCAGCCTGTGACGGCGTGGGTCACCCCGATGGACCCGAGCGGGACGGGCGCGACAGGGCACCGGGGTGTTCCAAACCCAAGGAGATCTCATGGCCAACGCTGCCACGCACGACAACTCCACCCACCGGACCGACTCCGGCAAGCCTGTTCGCACCTTCGCCCTGGTCGTCGGCGCGGTCTTCCTGCTCGTGGGCATCCTGGGCTTCGTCCCCGGGATCACGCAGGACCTCGACACCATCCAGCTCGCCGGGCACGAGAGCAACGCCAAGCTGCTCGGCATCTTCCAGGTCTCGGTGCTGCACAACCTGGTCCACGTCGCCTTCGGTGTGGCCGGCCTGGCCCTGGCCCGCAAGACCTCGACGGCCGTGACCTACCTGGTCGCCGGTGGCGCCGTCTACCTGGTGCTCTTCGTCTACGGCATCGCCACCGACCACTCCAGCGCGGGCAACTTCGTCCCGCTCAACGCGGCTGACGACGCCCTGCACCTCGTCCTCGGCATCGCGATGATCGCCCTGGGCCTCATCGGTCGCAAGATCTGGCGCGACCGAGACATCCGCCGCACCGTCTGAACCGGACGCGCCTCGCGACCCGGGGCGGTCCGGCCCCGTCCGGACCGTCCCGGGTCGTCCCGTGCGTCCGCGGGATCAGCCTGCGGGGGTCCGTCCGGGTGGTTGTCACTCGTTCTGCCACGCCCGGCCCGAACGTGGACTAGACAGATACCTGTGTACGACGCCTACCGCATCCCGGCCGCCCCGCCGCCGCCTCCGCCCCCGGCCAGGAAGCCGTTCTGGACCAGGCCCAAGGTCGGAGTCGCCGGGCTCGTCCTCGGCCTGGCCGTCGGGGTCTCGACCACCGGCGACGCCGAGTCCGAACCGAAACCCACCGCAGCCCCCGAGCCGCCGGCCCAGGTCGTCCCACAGGGCCTGACCCACGCCGAGGTGGACCAGCAGGTCGACGAGGCCGTCGCGGCGGCCACCGACGAGCTGCAGGCCGACCTGGTGACCCAGCAGGAGCAGGCCGAGGCCGACCTGCGCACGGTGCGCCAGCAGGCCAAGGCCGCGCAGTCGACCGCCGTCAGGAAGGCCGTGCGGCAGGCGCTCGCGCAGCGACCTCCGCGGGTCGTCGAGGTGCCGGTCGAGGTGCCCGCCCCGGCACCCGCACCCGCGCCGGCACCCGCGCCGTCCACGGACCCCCGGTTCGGTACCTGCGGGGAGGCCAACGACGCGGGTTACGGCCCCTACACGTCGGGCTCGGACCCGGAGTACGACTGGTACGACGACCGCGACGGCGACGGCGTGGTCTGCGAGACCTGAGGCCCGTCGGGTAGGCATGGGCCATGACTGACGCCGGCACCCGCCTCGACGACGAGCGCCGTCGTACGACGCGTCGCCTCGCGGTCCTGCGCGGCGACTTCGACGAGGTGGTCGCCGCGTCGCGCGACACCAACGCCGACGACGAGCACGACCCGGAGGGCGCGACGATCGCGTTCGAGCGCTCGCAGATCGACACGCTGGTCCGGCAGGCCGAGCACTCGCTCGCCGAGGTCGAGGCCGCGCTGGCCCGGCTCGACGCCGGGACCTACGGGCGCTGCGAGGTGTGCGGCCGGCCGATCGACCCGGCCCGGCTCGAGGTGCGGCCCACCGCCCGCACCTGCGTCGGCTGCGCATGACCAGCCGCACGACTACTACCCGAACCCTCCGACCGATCGACGAGCCACCCTGAGGCACGACGCGTCAGGGCACTTCAGGTACTACTTCTGCGGGAGCCCGGCCATCGCCGGCACGTCGACGTGCAGCTCGGCGCCCAGGGTGGCGCCCCCGAGCAGCTCGAGGTCGTCACCGGACCAGAACTTGCCGGGGTCGTAGTAGTTGGTGGGGCGCTCGGTGCCGAGCAGCCCCATCTCCTGGTACGTCGTCGCCACGACCTCGGCGCAGTAGGTCATCTCCACCCCGGCCGGGCGGCGTACACGACCGCGGGCCCAGCGCCCGGCCAGCGCTGCGGTCGAGGGGAACGGCGTGCCGTCGAGCCGCGCGATCGTGCGCAGCACCGCGGCCTCCTGCTCGGCGGTCACCGACACGTCGAGCTGGCGCAGCCACGCCCGCTGCTCGTAGCGGCCGCACCACTGCACGACGGCCTCGCGCAGGTCGTGCAGCTGCACGCCGCGGTGGTGGGTGCCGGTCCACACGTCGCGCAAACCCTTGCCCAGCTCGGCGTGCCACATCAGCGGCGGCAGGTCGTCGATCACCACGGCCATCCCCACGTGGTTGACCGGCGCGTTGGTGAGCACCCGGATAGCGTGGTCGGCAGCGGAGTGTCCGCGAAACAGCCACAGGTCGCCGGTGCGGGTGAGGTCGACCGCTGCGTCGAGCCCGAGGCTGGGGGTCCGAGGGGCGGTCATGGAGAAGGAGTCTGGCGCATGAAGCTCTGGAAGTGGCTGGGACTGGCCGGGGTGGCCGGCGTGGCCGCCACCGGTGCGGTGGTCGCCCGCGACCAGCGGCGCCGGACGCAGGTGACGCCCGACCAGGTGCGGGCCCGGCTGCACGAGCGGCTCGCCGAGGCCGACCGGACCGACCGGACCGACCGCGGGGCCGACGACGCCCGATGAGCACCCACCGCCTCATCGACGTGCGTACGCCGTCGGCCCCGGTGTGCGCGGTGGTCGTCCTGCACGGCGGCGCCGCGCGCCAGCAGCGGATGATGGTCAGCCCGACCCAGCTGTCGGTGCTGCGGATGATCCCGGTGGCCCGGCGGATCGCCCGCGTCGGCGGCGACCGGCTGGCCGTCGTACGGCTGCTCAACTCCTACCGCGGCTGGGACACCCACCACACGCCCCTCGACGACGCCGCCTGGGCGATCGCGCAGGTCGCCGAGCGCTGGCCCGGTCTCCCGGTCGCGCTGGTCGGCCACTCGCTCGGCGGGCGTGCCGCCCTGCTGGCCGCCGCGCACGACGCGGTGCGCACCGTGGTCGCGCTCAACCCGTGGGTCTACCCCGACGACGGCGTGCCGCTGCCGGGGCGCTCGGTGCTGTTCGTCCACGGGGACCACGACCGGATCGCGCGGCCCGAGCGGGCCCGTGCGGTGGCCGATCGCCTGTCGCGCTCGGCCGACGTCGAGTTCGAGGTCGTGCACGGGGGCAAGCACGCGATGCTGCGCCACGGCCGGGCCTTCGAGCAGGCGGCCGCCGACTTCGTGCTCGACCGGCTCTAGGACCCTGCCGACGGTACGTCGCCGCGCGGGTGTCGGTGGGCCTGCCTAGAGTCGGGGACGTGGACCTGCGCGACGCCTTCGCCCTGGCCGAGGACCTCCTCGAGCACCACGGGCTGACCGACTGGACCGTCGCCTTCGACGGGGCCAAGAAGCGGGCCGGCATCTGCCGGTTCGGGCCGAAGGTGCTCGGGTTGAGCGCCCCGCTGACCTCCCTGCACTCCGAGCTCGAGGTCCGTGACACCGTCCTGCACGAGATCGCCCACGCCCTGGCGGGCCCGCAGCACGGCCACGACGCCGTGTGGCGCGAGACGGCGCTGCGCATCGGCTGCAGCGGCGAGCGCTGCGTCTCGCCCGACTCGCCCCGCGTCGAACCGCCCTGGCTCGGGGCCTGCCCCGGCGGTCACACCTCCGGCCGGCACCGCCGCCCCGAGCGCGTGATGACCTGCGGCGAGTGCTCCCCGACCTTCGACCTGGCCCACGTCTTCACCTGGACCCACCACGGCCGGCCCGCGGTGATGCACCCCAACTACGAGGCCGAGCTCGCGCGGCTGCGCGCCGGTCGCGGCCTCGTGGTCCACCAGGTCGGCACCCGCCTGCGCATCACCGCGCCCGGCGAGCACGAGGGCCGGGTCGGCAAGGTCGTCAAGCTCGGCCGCACCAGCTACCACCTGCGCAGTGGGCGCACGCTGGTGCGCGTGCCGTTCGCGCTGGCCGAGCGGGTCCGCTGAGGGGTGTCGCTGCCCTAGCGTGGCCCCGTGACCGACCAGCAGTGGCCGCCGTACGACCCCGGCGGGTCCGAGGAGGAGGCAGCGGGCGACGAGGTGTCGCCGTGGGGTCGTGAGCCCACGCTCGCGCCGCACGGCGCCGTGCCTTACGGGCCGCCCACGGCCGACGAGCCGTCGTCCGCGACGTCACCGCCCCGCACGGGACGGCGGACCGGGCCGACCCTGGCGGGCGCGGTGGCCGTGGCGGCGGTCGTGGGGGTGGCGGCGATCTTCGTCGAGACCGACCGCGGTGGCAGCGACACCGCCGGCACCAGCGTCGAGGTGCCCGCGGTGGTGGTGCCCGACCTCGACCTGCCCGACTACGCACCGTCCCCCGGCGCGCCACCGGAGGTGCTCTCGCCCGGCGGCTACGCCGACCTGGTGGCGGCGGTCGGCCGGCGCACCGGAGGGACGCAGGTGTTCGAGGCGGTGCTCTACCCCGCGTACGCCGTGGTCACGGTGCCGGTCGACGCGACCTCGGCCCGCTCGTCGTCGCTGTACTGGGACGGCGCCTTCGACGACTTCGGCCCCTCGAGCACCGCCTCGTCCGAGCGGGTCGACCTCGCCGAGGTCGACCCGGCGGTCCTCGGGCGGCTGGTCCGCCGGGCGGAGAAGCTGGTCGAGGACCCCACGACGACCTACGTGATCGTGCGCGGCCGCTCGACGGTCTTCGACGACGACGGGGCGCGCGTCCTGGCTTACGCGACCAACCAGTTCAACGAGACCGGCTACCTCGCCGCCCGCCTCGACGGCACCGTCGTACGCCGCGTCGTCCCCTGACCCCGGCCGGCACCAGGCTCAGAGCGCGTGCAGGTAGCGGCTGGTCGGCACCAGGTCGAGGTCACGGTCGGCGCCGAAGCGCGCGACGCTGGCCATCATGCGGGTCATCCGGTCCGCCAGCTCGGCGTCGTCGCCGCCGCTGCCGAAGAACGCGTGCACGTCGGTGATGCCGGCGCTGGGGAAGAGCTCCTCGACCAGCGCGGCGACCGGGGCGAACCCGGTGGGCAGGTCGGCCGGGTCGGTCACCGGTGCGACGACGACGTTCTGCAGGTAGCCGAAGGTGCCCTGGGTGGCGATGGCGACCGGCGTGTGGTCGACGAGCCACCGGTGCCGCCACTCCTCGACGGTGAGCTCGGCGGGGCGCCGCAGCACGGCGATGTTGGCCAGGGCGTCGACGCGGGTGCCGTCCCACGACTCCGGCGGGTCGATGGGCCGGCGTTCGTCGACCTCCCAGCCGGCCACGGTGCCGGCCACGGTGGCCAGCGCGGCGGTCACCCCCGGCGCGGCCGACATGGGCCCCCACACGCTGACGACGGCGCCGACCGGCGACGGCCCGGTGGTCAGCCGCATCGCCGCCGCGACCGCCTCGTCGTCGACGTTGAGCTGCACGCGGGTCGCGCCGGCCGCGGCCAGGGCGTCTCGCAGGTCGGGGGAGTGCAGGGCCGCCGCGTCGACGTCCCACAGCGTGTACATCAGCTTGCCGGTCACGGCGCCAAACTAGTGGTCGCGCGGCGGCCACGTAGGCGTATGGGTGAGGCTGCCGTGGGTACGGACAGGACGCCCGCCGCTCGAGAGGAACCGGTGTCCCGCTCCCTGTCCATCGACCCGCCGCTCGCCGCAGCCGAGGTCGAGTTCCTCGCGTCGTTCGGCACCATCGCCTCGCGCGTACGCCGGGTCTGGCCGGGCCAGCCGAGCCGGCGCTGCCCGTGGCGCCCGAGTGCCGACGGCCGCCTGCTGCAGCTCGACGAGGCGTCGGCCGCCGCCGACCCCGCGAGCGTGGCCGGCTGGCTGCGCTTCCTGTCGCGCGAGTTCCTGGCGCCGAGCACCGCCGACGCGTTGCTGACGGCCCTCGACCACGGCCTGCGCGGCGGCCACCGGCTCACCGAGCAGGGCGTGCCCGAGCGCGAGGCGGTGGTGATCGACCTGCAGGTCCACCGGACCGGCCCGTCGAGCGGCCCGAGCGGTCAGACCGAGCGGTAGACCTCGACGGTCCGCTCGGCGATCGCGTCCCAGCTGAACGACGCGATCGCGCGCTCGCGACCGGCCTTCCCGTACGCCGCCGCGCGGTCGGGGTCGGTGACCAGCGCGGTCAGCGCCTCGGCGAAGTCGGCGACGTACTGCTCGGGGTCGAGGGGGGTGCCGGTGCCGTCGGCGGCCTGCTCGATCGGCACCAGCGAGCCGGTCTCGCCGGGGACGACGACCTCGGGGATGCCCCCGGTTGCGGTGGCCACGACGGCGGTCTCGCAGGCCATCGCCTCGAGGTTGACGATGCCCAGGGGCTCGTAGATCGACGGGCAGGCGAAGACGGTGGCCGCGGTCAGCAGCGCCACCACGTCGGCGCGCGGCAGCATCTCGGGGATCCACACGACCCCGGTGCGCGACGCCGCGAGCGAGTCGACGAGCCCGCGCACCTCGGCCTCGATCTCGGGGGTGTCGGGGGCGCCGGCGCACAGCACGACCTGCACCTCGGGCGGCAGCGCCGCGACCGCGCGCAGGAAGAGCGGCAGGCCCTTCTGGCGGGTGATCCGGCCGACGAAGACGACCGAGGGTCGGTCGGGGTCGACACCCAGCTCGCGCGCCCGGTCGGGCGCCGGCGTCGGGCGCCACAGCTCGGTGTCGATGCCGTTGTGGACGACCTGGACCTTGGCCGGGTCGATCTCGGGGTACGACGCGAGCACGTCGTCACGCATCGCTGCGGACACCGCGATGACGGCCGCGGCCGCCTCGTACGACGTCTGCTCGACCCACGACGACACGGCGTAGCCGCCGCCGAGCTGCTCGGCCTTCCACGGGCGCAGCGGCTCGAGGGAGTGGGCGCTCACGACGTGGGGCACGCCGTGCAGCAGCGACGCGAGGTGGCCGGCCATGTTGGCGTACCAGGTGTGGGAGTGGACCAGGTCGGTGCCGGCGCAGCCGTCGGCGATCGCCAGGTCGACCCCGAGGGTCTTCAACGCGGCGTTGGCGCCGGCGAGCTCGGCGAGGTCGGGGTACGACGACGTGCCGGCCTCGTCGCGCGGCCCGCCGAACGCGTGGACCCGGGTGTCGACGTCGCCACGGGCGCGCAGCGCGCGCACCAGCTCGGCCACGTGGACCCCGGCGCCGCCGTAGACGGACGGGGGGTATTCCTTGCTCAGCACGTCGACCCTCACGCCGCCAACCTAAGCCCGGGGTCGACGCCATGGGTAACGTGCCTCACATGAGCCACCGCAAGAAGGTCCTGGCCATCGTGCTCGCCGGCGGCGAGGGCAAGCGGCTGATGCCGCTGACCGCCGACCGAGCCAAGCCGGCGGTGCCGTTCGCCGGCATCTACCGGCTCATCGACTACGCCCTGTCCAACGTGGTCAACTCCGGCTACCTGCAGGTCGTCGTGCTCACGCAGTACAAGTCGCACAGCCTCGACCGCCACGTCTCCCAGACCTGGCGGATGTCGACGATGCTCGGCAACTACGTGACGCCGGTGCCGGCCCAGCAGCGCGTCGGCAAGCACTGGTACCTCGGCAGCGGCGACGCGATCTACCAGTCGCTGAACCTCATCAAGGACGAGAAGCCCGACATCGTGGTCGTCGTGGGTGCCGACCACGTCTACCGGATGGACTTCTCCCAGATGGTCGCCCAGCACGTCGACTCCGGCGCGGCCTGCACCGTCGCGGCGATCCGGCAGCCCATCGAGATGGCCGACCAGTTCGGCGTCATCGACGTCAAGCCCGACTCCCCGCGCCAGATCCGGGAGTTCCTCGAGAAGCCCACCGACCCCGTCGGCCTGCCCGACAGCCCCGGCGAGGTGCTCGCCTCGATGGGCAACTACGTCTTCGACGCCGACGCGCTGGTCGAGGCCGTCACCCGCGACGCCACGACCGACGGCTCCAAGCACGACATGGGCGGCGACATCGTGCCGTCCTTCGCGCGCCGCGACCTCGCGGGCGTCTACGACTTCAAGGACAACGTGGTGCCCGGCTCGACCGACCGCGACCGCGGCTACTGGCGCGACGTCGGGACCCTCGGCTCCTACTACGCCGCCCACATGGACGTCGTCTCGCCGCTCCCGGTCTTCAACCTCTACAACTTCGACTGGCCGATTTACACCTCCTACGGCCCCCAGCCGCCGGCCAAGGTCGGCGCCGGTGACGGGGTCGCGGCGACGGTCGACGACGCCGTGCTCGCGCCGGGGGTCGTGGTCAGTGGCGCCACGGTGCTGAGATCGGTGCTCTCGCCCGCGGTCTACGTCGCCCCGGGCGCGACCGTCGACGGCGCGGTGCTGATGAACGGCGTCCGCATCGGTGCCGGCGCCGTGGTCCGCAACGCGATCCTGGACAAGAACGTGGTGGTGCCCGACGGGGCCCGGGTCGGCGTCGACCACGAGGAGGACCTCGCCCGCGGCTTCGTCGTCGAGGACGGCCTGACCGTGCTCGGCAAGGACCAGCCGTTCCCGCACGGTGGTTGAGGTGCTCCGACCGAGGAACGAGGGAGGAGCCTCGAAACCCCCGGCACTACCGCTCAACCTCCGCTGAGCACCCCCGCGACCCGCGCCGGCTCGGCGTACGCCGCGGCGAGGGTCTCGACCGTCTCGTGGGCGTTGAGCCCGCTCGGGTTGGGCACCACCCACAGCACGCTGGTGCCCCACGGCTCCGGCTGGCGTCCCATCACCGCCTTGGGTGCCCCGAACGCGGTCCGGTAGGCGGTGATGCCGGCGATCGCGACGACGGCGGGCTCGCGCCGCGCGACGAGCGCGCGCAGGCGTACGCCGCCCTCGCGCAGCTCGGCGGGCGTGAGCTCGGAGGCCTTGGCGGTGGCGCGCGGGGCGACGTTGGTGATGCCGATGCCGCGCGAGCGCAGGTGGTCGCGGTCGGCGTCGGTCATCCCGGCGGCCGGGTCGATGCGGTGCTCGAGGATCCCGGCGGCCAGCAGCGCGGGGTAGAAGCGGTTGCCGGGGTAGGCGAAGTGGGTGCGGGTCGCCGCGGTCCACAGACCCGGGTTGATGCCGACGAACAGCAGCCTCAGCGGCCGGCCCGGCGGCGGCAGCAGGTCGGGCACGGTCGCGTCGCGGAACGACTCCAGCTCGGCACGCGTGAACCCCACGACGACAGCCTGCCGGAACCCGAGGCGGCGCAGTAACGTCGGACCACCATGCGACGTCGACCCGGTGCCCTCTCGTCCCTGCTGCTGGCGTGCCTGCTCCTCGGCGGGCTCGGCGCCCTGGCCGGCTGCGGCGCCGAGGAGTCGCCGACGGCCTCCGACCCGGCCCCGACCACCACCTCCGACCCGACCACCAGCACGACCGTCCCGTCGACCACCGCGACCGACCAGCCCACCAAGAGCCCGCCGCTCACCCCCGGCGGGGTGCGGTTCGAGCTCGCCGAGATGGTCAGCGCCACCGCGGGCGGGGGTGCGGTCTCACCCGAGGCCGTGCCGCTGGCCTCGCCCGCCGACGTCGACGCCTTCACCGCAGCCTTCTCCGAGCAGCTCGCGGGCGACGTACGCGCGGCCGTCGAGGCCCACCCGCCGCAGGACGGACAGGCCCTCTACGGCGCGGTCGTCGGGTTCGGCTGCGACACCCCGCCCGGGGTCGTCGTCGACGCCGCCGCCGACGGGGGCTACGAGATCAACGGTCTCAAGGTCGCCGACCCGATGCTGGAGTGCTTCGCCCCGGTCACCTCGGTCGCGGTCGTCACGATCAACGGGTGACGGGCGACGGGTGGCCGGTCAGCGGGGTGCGCGGTAGCGGATCGCGATCGCGTTGGCCACCGACCGGGCGAACCCGTCGGACGGCGAGTTGACCACCCGCAGCGCCCCGCGTCGTCGGGCGACCATGGTCGAGGAGCCGCCGCCGTCGAGGTTGAGGGCCTCGTCGGCGCCGAGGTCGATCATCGTGTCGGCCAGCTCGACCATCGTGTAGCCGCGGCTGAAGGACTGTCGTCCGTCGACCACCAGCAGCAGCAGCGACTTGGTGTCGCGGTCGATGCCGATGGCGGTGCGGGGGTGCATCTCGCGGTCGTCGACGGCGGTGATCAGCCCGTCGCGCACGAGGAACGCGTTGCCGGTGATCGCCATCCGCGGCTGCCCGTCGACGTACGACGACACCGTGGCCCGGGACCCACGCTTGAGCGCGGTCAGCGCCCGGGCGCCGGCCCCGCGTCCGACCAGCAGGGTGCCCCGGAAGGGGCGGTCGTCGGGCAGCTTGGTCCCGGTGAACACCACGCGTCCCTTGAGCACCTGCACCAGGCGGACGCCGCGGCGCTGGCCCTCGGTCCACGCGTAGCCCGACGCCTCGCCCCACACGGGCGTGTAGGCGCCGACCTGGTCGGCCTTGACGTTGGGGCTGTTGAGGGTCGCGACGGTGAGCCCGGGGTGCTCGCGGACCCGCACGTGCGTGGCCAGCGGCCCGATGTCGGGCCACCCGCCGCGGCCGAAGGAGAAGGCGGAGTTCCAGCCCGCGAGGCGCCCGTGCACCAGGCCGCGTCGGCGGTCACGGCCCAGCCCCAGCGGGGCGCCGGTGCGCCCGATGTCGAAGAAGTCGCCGTTGACGCCGGCCACGGCCCCGTCGCGCGCCACCATGCTCGCCACCGGCGCGGTCCGGCCCACGCGGCCGGGATCGGCGTAGTCGACGGTGAGCCCGGGCGTGCGGTACTTCACGGTCATCAGCGAGAAGCGCACGGGTCCGCGCGCCGAGCCCTCGTCCCATCTCGTGACGGTGACGCCCGGCACGACCCGGAAGCGCCGGACCGGCCGGGCCGGGCGCTCGGTGCCTCGCAGCAGCGGGGGGAGGTCGCGCGCGGCCGGACCGATCACGCCGTCGCTGGTCTGGGGCTTGCGCGTGCCCTGCACGTAGCCGTCGGGTCCGTCGTCGTCCCCCGCGAGGTGGCCTGTTCCCCGGCTCGCGACGGGCTGTGCCGAGGGGCGTGCCTGGTCGGCGACGGCTCCCGGCAGCCCGGCGGGCACGACGAGGGGTGCTGACAGCGCGAGCAGGCAGCTCAGGACGGCGAGAGGGGGGAAGGGCCGCACCGCCCCAGGGTAAAGACCTGTGACGCGTGGGGCTGATGTTTCGCCCGGGGTGTCGGTGGTTACCTCATGACGGGCAGGTGCACCACGGTGTCGTCCAGCGAGACGACGCCCGGCGTGCGCGACCCCATCCCGACGAAGGTGTCGCTCACCGGCGAGACCAGCAGGTAGAGGTGCTGGCCGGCCGGCACGTCGACGGCCACCGACGGCAGGGCGATGCGCCGGCGTACGCCGGAGACCAGGCCGGGCTCGCGCAGCGGGAGCACGTTGTTCTGCACCAGGTGGGCGTCGGCCGGCGAGGTGCCGACGGCCAGGCCGTAGAACGCCCGGTTCTCGAGGCCGGCGGTCGTGACCGCCGCGGTGAGGTACGGCGTCCCGGCCACCTCGAGCGGACCGGCGGCGATCTCGTAGGGCAGCGGCACCCCGGCCGCGCTGGTGCTGACGACGGTGCCGAGCTCGACGGACCGGGTCGCGTCGGGGGAGTCGACGGTCAGGCACCGCGACGCCGGCGTCGCGAGGTGGAGGCGGCCGTAGCCGCGCAGACCGGTCGAGCGGCCCCGCAGCTGCTCGTCGAAGAAGCGGATCGAGAGCTGGCGGAAGTCGCCGCCGGCCAGGCGCCGGCTGCACGGGTCGGAGGTCACGTTGATGCCCTGCGGCAGCAGCTGCGGCAGCACGTGGCCGCCGTTGTAGCCCACGAAGATGCTCTTGCGGCGGGCCTGGGCGGTGATCGCCGTACGCCAGTTGGCCAGGCCCTGCTGCAGCGGGAAGAGGCCGTCGGTCGTGCCCTGCCCGAACAGCACGGGGATGTCGAGCCGGCGGCCCTGCGAGACGTGCCACGCCGGCCCGTTCTTGAGGAAGAACGCGTCGAGGTCCTCACCGGTCGGGCCGGAGCCGTCGGGCCAGTTGCCGGTCGCGGCGGCCTCGGCGAGCGCCGCGTAGACGGGCGTCGGCAACGCGTCGGACGGGACGGCTGCCGCGGAGAGCGCCGCGGCCCACTCGGTCCGGGCGACGTTGTCGGGAGCCAGCGAGCCCTTGAGGGAGTTCCAGGTGATCTCGGGGGCCAGGGCGTCGAAGACCGGCTTGCCGTGCAGGCGCAGCTCCTCGAAGGCGCCCAGGAACTGGTAGCCGCCGCCGTAGCTGCCGCCGATCGCGCCCAGGCGCGGGTCGCCCGGGCCGTCCTTCTGCACCCACGGCAGCGAGGCGACGAGGTCGACCAGCTTGCGGACGTCGACGCCCTCGAGCCGGGGGGTCTCGACGTGGGCCTGGCCGCCGGACTCGCCGAAGCCGCGCTGGTCGAAGGACAGCACGCCGTAGCCGGCCGCGAGGAACTCCTTGAGGTCGGCCGGGTCGGTGACCCGCGAGCCGGCCCAGCCGTGGCTGTGCATGATCAGCGGCACGCTCTGGCGCTTCGACGCGCCGGCCGGCTTGAAGATCGAGTAGCAGATCTTGACCGGCGTCGTGCTGCCCGGCTCCGGGACGCTCGACAGGCACCCGTTGGTCGTCGTCACCCCGGGCAGGGCGGCCGCGGCCGGCGCCACGACGGTGGCGGCGGGCGCGACGAGGCCGGCCGCCAGGGCGGTCAGAGCGGTCAGGGTCACGGCGGTCTTGCGCAGGTCCACGGGAGCATCAACGAGCGACTGTGCCGATGGTCACTCGCCACGGGGTCGGCGTCGTCCATGATGGCCCGGTGTCCGTGGCCAACCGACTCGTCGTCGGCGACAACCTCGCGGTGCTCGCGACGCTGCCCGAGGCGTCGGTCGACCTCGCCTACCTCGACCCGCCGTACAACACCGGCAACGACTTCGCCTACGCCGACTCCTACGGCCCGCACGCGGCGTGGACCGCGATGATGCGCCCCCGCCTGGTCGAGGTACGCCGGACGCTGGCCCCGGGCGGGGCGGTGGCGGTCTCGATCGACGACCACGAGGTGGCCCACCTGCGCCTGCTGCTCGACGAGGTCTTCGGCGAGGCGTGCTTCCTGGCGCAGGTCGTGGTCAACCTCAACCCGAAGGGACGCCAGCTCGGCCGGGGCTTCGCGACCTCGCACGAGTACCTGCTCGTCTACGCCCGCGACGCCCGCGCGTGCGTGCTCGACGCCTCGACCACCGACACCGTCGACCCCGCGGACTTCCCGCACGAGGACCCCGGCGAGCCCCGGTCCTACCGGCGGCTGCCCCTGCGCAACACCAACAAGAAGTTCAACCCCGTCACCGCGCCGACCCTCCACTACCCGCTGTGGGGCGATCCCGCGAGCGGCGAGGTGCGCAGCAGCGCGTTCGACGGGGCGCTCGAGATCCGGCCCGTCTTCGGCGACGGCACGCCGGCGGTGTGGCGGTGGAGCGCGCCACGCGTGGACGCCCGGCCCGGCGACCTGCTGTGCCGCGAGGTGCGCGGGCGCGACGGCGTACGGGTCGACGTCTTCCAGAAGGACTGGCTCGAGCCCGGGCGCCGCAAGAAGCTGCGCACGATCTGGCTGGCCGAGGAGGTCGGCTCCACCGACACCGCCGTCGCCGAGCTCAAGGCCCTGGTCGGTCACGTCTTCGAGTCACCCAAGCCGACCGGGCTGTTGCGGCGGCTGCTCGCCACGATGCCGTCCGACGCCCGGGTGCTCGACCCGTTCGCCGGCAGCGGCACCACCGGTCACGCCGTCGCCCTGGCCAACGCCGCCGACGGTGGCACCCGCACCTGCCTGTCCATCGACGTCGCGACTCCGGTGCGCCCCGGCTCCAACGCCGAGCTCGCCGGGCTCGCCACCGTCGCCGACGTCACCGCGGCGCGGCTGCGCGCGGTCGACGCCCTCCTGGGTGGCGGGTTCGAGCTCGAGGCGCACGTACAAGGACGTGCATAACGGGCCGATCCCCAAGCCCGGCGGCCGCGCTCACGCGGCGCCACAGCGACACGGCGTCCGATAGGCACGTCCTTGTACGAGAGCAACCGCGCTGACGAGCACGGCGTGCACGTAGTCGCGGTCGTGCATGACGTCCTCCCACGCGAACCGGAGCACCAACCAGCCGTCGACGACGAGCAGGTTGTAGCGCTTCGCGTCCCTCGCCAGGGCGTGCCGATCACCGCGCCACTCGAACGAGTCGGCCTCGAGCGCGATGCCGAGGTCGGCGTCGCCAGGTCCGGCCGCACCGTCCTCACAGACCCGCGGATCGTGACCTGCGGGCGGACGTGGAGCCCGGGCACGTCGAGGCTGATCTCGCGCAGGCACGACTCGAAGGGGTTGTCGGCCTGGCCGTCGGCGTGCGCGACCACCCACCTGGCCCGGCGTGAGCCGGGTCCGCGGACGGACTGGGCTATCCGACGAAGCGTGGCCGGGGGGACGCCCTGGCGCAGCGCCGAGTCGGCGATGGCCAGGGCCTCGTCACGCGGGAGACGCGTCAAGCAGTGTCGGAGCGTGGTCTCCACGTCGGTCGCGATCCCGTCGGTGATCTCCAGGCGGTCGATGTCCAACCAGTGGAGCTGGACGCCGACCTGTCGACGCGTCGCGACCTTGCGGTTGCGCGGCACCGCGACGTGGGGCTCCGCGGGTGCGATCTTGACCTTCCAGCCGTGGTGGAGTGCTGCACTGGTCAGGCAGAGCACTCCGCTCATCGCATGAGCCGTGCGCACCGCGTCGTCCGTCGTCGCGGTCACGTAGCGGCCGCGCCCGTCTGCGACGACCTCGCCCGCGGCCAGCGCCTGGTCGACGGCGAGCCTCGAGGTCGCCTCGACCAGGGCGGCCCGGGTCGCGAACCCGCCCGCCTCGACCACCAGCTGCGCCACCGACATGGGTGCAGCCTGGGTCATGGGGCCGGTCGGCGCACCCGGTCGTCCACAGGCCGCTGGTGCGGCGCCGGTCAGCCGAGGAAGCGGCGCTGCAGCCGGGTCAGCTGGTCGGCTGGGCGCTGCTGCTCGCCGGCGAAGGCGCTGATCGCGACCAGGGCGCCGGTGAGGGCGGGGATGACCCACTGCAGGGCGTCGAGCTTGCGCTGCGCGGCGGCGACGTCGTCGGGGGTCTCGAGGGTCGGTTCGGTGCCCGACGCGACCGGGACCGGGCCGTGCGCCGAGACGACCTTGCCGAGGCTGCGCGAGTAGGCGGTCACGCCGAGGGCGGCGGCGGTGAGGCCGGTCTTGACCACCGCCATGCTGGCGACCCCGTCCTGGCTGGACAGCCGGGTCTTGTTGCCGGCGAGCTGACCGACGCTGCCGACGAGGTGGGCGCCGATGGCGGCCGCGTTGATCGGCGTCCAGCGGTCCCAGCCCTTGGTCGCGACGGCGCCGGAGTCACCGGCGCGGTGGGCCTCGCCGGCGGCGGGGTTGAGGGCGACGGCGTTGGCGAGAGTGCCGCCGAACCAGGCGCTGAGACCGAGGTCGTGCAGGGAGCGGGAGAGGGTGTTGCGGGCCATGAGGTGCCTCCGGGGGCGTCGTCGGGTCGGACGGTCGCGCTCCGGTACCCAGCCGCGGCGGGCCGGGGGGCACCCCTCGGGGTGGCGGCGCCCTAGAGGCCCGCCGCCTTCTCGAGCGCGACCACCTCGTCGTCGAGGTGGGTCAGCAGCCGCTGCAGGTGCGGCACCGTGCGGCGGCACCCGGTCAGCCCGAACGCCATGTGGCCGTCGTAGGAGGTGCAGGTGATGTTGAGGGCCATGCCGTTGATGGGGATCGACAGGGGGTAGGTGCCGAGCAGCTGGGCGCCGTTCCAGTAGTGCGTGGTGCGCGGGCCGGGGACGTTGCTGATGATCAGGTTGTAGGGCGGCCGCACGATGCCCTGCATCTTGAGCATGGGCGTGAGGATCGCCGGGGCCTGGCCGATCGCGCTCATCGCGAGGATCTGCACGGGCGTCATCGACGACAGCGCCTCCTTGCCGTCCTTCATCGACCGGTGGATGGCGCCGAGGCGGCGGGCGGGATCGTCGAGGTCGGTGGCCATCTGCACCATCACGGCACCCACGGCGTTGCCGCCGTCGGCCGACGCGATCTGCGACTGCTTGGCGTTGAGGCCGACCGGCACCATCGCGACCAGCGGCCGGTCGGGCAGGGCGTCGAGCTCGAGCAGGTAGGTGCGCATCGCGCCCGAGCACATCGCCATCACGACGTCGTTGATCGTGGTGCCGGTGGCCTTGCCGATCGCGCGCAGCCGCTCGACGGGCCAGTCCTGCGCGGCGAAGCGGCGCGAGCCCGTGATGTCCTGGTTGAAGATCGTGCGCGGTGCGTAGAGCGAGAGCGCCGAGGTCTCGTTCTTCAGCCCCTTGCGGATCGTCTTGACCAGCGCCGAGGGCATGCCCGCGGCCTCCGCGGTGATGCCCAGCGCGCCACGCAGCGCCGCCATCGGCACCTCCGACAGCCCACCGCCGCCCTCCTCGGTCGTCGTACGCCGGCGGGGCTGGACGCCCCACGGCGGCGGCATGTCGCGCCGGTCGGGGTCGGTGCTCAGCGTGCTGGCCAGCAACCGCATCGCGGAGACGCCGTCGACCAGGGCGTGGTGGGTCTTGGTGTACATCGCGACCCGGCCGTCGCGCAGGCCCTCGATGAGGTGGGCCTCCCACAGCGGGCGCTCCCACGCCAGCCGGGTCGAGTGCAGCCGCGAGCACAGCTCGAGCAGCTCGCGGATCCGGCCGGGCTTGGGCAGCGCGCTGTGCCGGACGTGGTGCTCGATGTCGAACTGCTCGTCGGGCTTCCAGACCAGCTGGGCGCCGGTGCGCACCGACCGGTAGGGGTGCTTGAGGAAGAGCGGGGCGACCTCGTCGACGTCGAGCATCGCCTCGTACATCTCGCGCACGTAGTTGCGGCCCGCGCCCTCCGGCTTCTTGAACAGTTGCAGCCCACCGACGTGCATCGGCATGTTGCGGTTCTCGGCGAGCAGGAAGCCGGCGGAGGTCGGGTCGATCGGAGTTGCCACGGGAGGGCCCTTCGGCGAGCGGAGGTCGAGACGGAGCAGGGTGGGGTGATCCTGTCGCGCTGTGACCGCGTCCACAAGCAGCCACGAGGGCGAGTGGCGTGCGGGGCCTTGTGCTCTTGGTGTGTCGGGCCCATCGGGCCCACGCTCGGGGCATGTCGGTTCGTCGTACGCCGTGGGCCCCGGTCGTCGTCTCCTTGCTCGCGCTGGTCGTGTCGGCCCCCGTGTCGGCCCCCGTGGCGGCGGTCGCCTCGCCCGCGCGGGCGTCGGCCCCGGAAACCTATTCGGCCTCCCTGGTCCGGGCGGTGGCCGACCTGCGGGTGCGGGCCGAGGTGCGCACCGGGTACGACCGCGACAAGTTCGTGCACTGGACCGACGCCGACGGCGACGGCTGCTCCACCCGCGAGGAGGTCCTCATCGCCGAGGCCGACGACCCGGTGACGGTCGGCACGTCGTGCACGCTGAGCGGCGGACGGTGGTGGTCCTACTACGACGGGGTCTCGCGGACGCCGTCCTCCACGCTCGACATCGACCACATGGTGCCGCTGGCCGAGGCCTGGGACTCCGGGGCGCGGTCGTGGTCGGCCGGCACCCGCAAGGCCTTCGCCAACGACCTGGGCGACTACCGCTCGCTGGTCGCGGTGAGCGCGTCGGTCAACCGCAGCAAGGGCGCCCGCGACGTCGCCGAGTGGCTGCCGCCCAAGAGCCGGTGCCGCTACCTGCGCGAGTTCGTGGCGGTCAAGCACCGGTGGCGGCTGACGGTCGACCGGGCGGAGAAGACCGCGATGGCCTCGTTGGCCGAGTCGTGCCCGGACCGGACGATCACGGTCGTGCTCGCGCGGTGACCCCTCGACGGGGTGGCGTCGACCAGGAGTCGTCCACAGCCGGGGGTGCCGTCGGCGTCCTCCACAGGTGGGGGCCGACCGCGGGCGGCCGGTCGGCGCGCCCTCCTAACGTCCCTCGGGCTGCCGGAACCCGCCGGCGCACGACTCCCTCGGGGGACCCATGAAGACCCTGCTCCTCGCCGCCCTGTGCTTCGGCGCCCTGACCTGGGCCGGCACCGCCGGCACCGCCGGTGCCTCCGCGGGCGCGGTCGCCCGCGCTGCGACCCGACCGGTGGTCGTCGACGTCGAGGGCGACAAAGCCGACGGCTTCACGCTGCACTACGCCGACGGCTCGAGCCTGAGCCCACCCACCGACTCCGAGGCCGCCGCCGAGTGCTCGGAGTACGACACCCGCCTGGCCCGCGTGCGCTGCCGGGTCGGGGTCCGCACCTGGTACCGCGACCTCGGTGACCTGCAGCGCTCGCTGGCCTGGGTCCGCGCCCACCGGTGAGGCCGGTCGCCGGGCCGGTCGTCGGGCCGGTCGTCGGGCCGGTGGAGCGGGTTGATCGGGGGTGGTCGGTGGCAGCATCGCCCCATGACGTCGACGCCCGTGCTCCACGTCGACCTCGACCAGTTCCTGGCGGCCGTCGAGGTGCTGCGCCGACCCGAGCTCGCGGGGCTCCCGGTGGTGGTGGGCGGGCGTGGTGACCCCACGCAACGCGCGGTGGTGTCGACCGCGTCCTACGAGGCACGGGCCCACGGGGTCCGGTCCGGCATGCCACTGCGCACCGCGGCCAAGAAGTGCCCCGACGCGGTCTTCCTGCCGGTCGACCTCCCGGTCTACGAGGAGGCCTCGGCCGCCGTGATGGCCACGCTGCGGGCCGCACGGTGGGCGGGTGACCCGGTCGACGTCGAGGTGCTGGGCTGGGACGAGGCGTTCGTCGGGCTGCGGCCCGGGGCCGACCTCACCACTGACCACGACCCGATGGTCTTCGCCGAGCAGCTGCGCGCCGAGGTCCTCGCCGCGACGGGGTTGCACTGCTCGGTCGGGGTCGGTGACAACAAGCTGCAGGCCAAGATCGCCACCGACTTCGGCAAGCCGCGCGGCATCTACCGCCTCAGCGACGCGTCCTGGTCCGCCGAGATGGGGCACCGCCCGACCAGGGCCCTGTGGGGCGTCGGCGCCAAGGTCCAGCAACGACTGGCCGGTCTCGGCATCGACACCGTCGCCCAGCTCGCCGCCAGCGACGTCCGGGTGCTCGCCGCCGAGATCGGCCCGACCATGGGCCCCTACTACCACCGGCTCGGCCGCGGCGCCGACACCAGCGTCGTCGACCCGACCCCCTGGGTGGCCCGGGCCCACGGCCGCGAGGAGACGTTCCAGGACGACCTCGACGACGACGCCACGATCGAGGCCGAGGTACGCCGCCTCACCCGGCGCGTGGTCGCCGACATCGACGCCGAGGGCCGCCCGGCCCGGCGGGTCGGCCTCAAGGTCCGCGACCGCGCCTTCCAGACCGTGCAGCGCAGCCGCACGCTCCCCGAGCCGACCAACGACCCCGACGTGCTCGCCGACGCCGCCGTCGCGCTGCTCGGCAAGGTCGCGCGCACGCGACCCGTGCGCCTGCTCGGCGTACGCCTGGAGATGGTCGAGCCGCCGGGCGGCTACGAGCGGTGAGGTGTGCTCACATCGAGGTGCGCAGCTCCCGCACGACCGAGTCGACGACGGCCACGAGGTCGCCGTCGGTGGCGGCCGCGACCGCCCGCTGCCGCTGGTACGACGCCCCGCCGGCGACCAGGGCGGCCACCGAGGCCAGCTCGGCCGAGCACCCCAGCCGGTCGGCGGTCGGCTCGAGCCGCACCAGCAGGTCGGCGAGGTCGTCGGTGACCAGTCGCTCGGTCGAGGCCGCGTCGAGGATCACGATGGCGTCGAGGCCGTAGCGCGCCGAGCGCCACTTATTTTCTTGCACGTGCCACGGCGGCATCGTCGGCAGCTCCTCGCCCGCCGCGAGCCGGGTGTCGAGGTCGACGACGAGGCAGTGCATGAGCGCGGTGAGGGCGGCCAGGTCGTCGAAGGAGGAGACGCCGTCGCAGATCCGGTTCTCGAGGGTGCCGAGGTGGGCCGCAGGGCGCACGTCCCAGCGGATCTCGTTGAGCTCGTCGATGACGCCGGTGGTGAGCTGGTCGTGGGCGAACGACTCGAACTCCTCCCAGGTGGCGAACTGGAACGGCAGCCCCGCGGTGGGCAGCTGCTGGAACATCAGCGCCCGGTTGGAGGCGTAGCCGGTGTCGACCCCGCCCCAGACGGGCGACGACGCCGAGAGCGCCTGCAGGTGCGGGTAGTAGTTGAGCAGCGACGACAGCACCGGCATCACCCGGTCGCGCTCGGGCAGCCCGACGTGCACGTGGACGCCCCAGATGAGCATCTGCCGGCCCCACCACTGGGTGCGGTCCATCAGCTCCTGGTAGCGGTGGCCCGCGGTCAGCTGCTGGCCGGTCCACGAGGCGAAGGGGTGGGTGCCGCCGCCGAAGAGGTCGAGGTCGAGGTCGTCACCGGCGGCCAGCACGGGCGTCAGCGTCGTGCGCAGGTCGTCCATCGCCTCGCCCACGGTCGTGCAGACCCCCGTCACGAGCTCGACGGTGTTGCGCAGCAGCTCCTGGTGGAGGCGTTCGGGGTGCGGCAGCCGCGGCCGCGCCCGGGCGAACAGGTGCGAGGCGTCGTTGCGCAGGTCGCGGGTGCGGCGGTCGACCAGGGCCAGCTCCCACTCCACGCCGAGCGTGTGGTCGGCCGAGGCGTGGAAGTCGATCCGCATCGCGTCAGCGTTCCACACGGCGTACCGCCGGCGCGCATGGCGAACGGCCCCGGTGGGGGTGACGGAGGTCGCGGTCGCGTCGGGTTGGGTGCCTCCGACGAGTGCGACACCATCGCAGGATGCTCACTCCCACCCCGCCCACCCAGGAGATCGAGGTACCCCGACGGCTCGCGCTGACCCTCGACCTCTGCCTGCGTGTCGGTGACCTGCTGCTCTCCTCCGGCGCGGGCGCGGCCGACGTGACGGCGACCATGCTCTCGCTGGCCCGGGCCCTGGGTGCCCCGGACGCCGACGTCGACATCACCTTCACGTCGTTGACCATGAGCCACCAGCAGCACGCCGACGAGGCACCGCTGATCGCGACCCGCCACGTGCGGGCGCGCACCATCGACTACCAGGACCTGACCAGGGTCGACCACCTCGTGCGCGACGTGATCGCCGGCCGCACGGGCCTGCGCGACGGGCGTGCCGAGATCCGGCGCATCGTGTCGACCGGTCACGACCGTCCGCGGTGGGCGGTCACGGCCGGGTGGGGGGTGATGGCCGCGGGCGTCGCCGTCCAGCTCGGGGGTGACCTCGTGGTGGCGCTGCTCGCCGCCCTGGCGGCCCTGCTCATCGACCGCCTGCAGATCCGGATCGCTCGTCGCCGGCTGCCCAGCTTCTACCAGCAGGTCGCCGGCGGCGGGGCGGCCACGCTGGTCGCCGTCGGGGCCGCCGTCCTCGACGAGCGGCTCGACCTCGGCCTCGACGTGTCACTGGTCGTGACCGCCAACATCGTGATGCTGCTCGCCGGCATCGGCTTCATGGGGGCGCTGCAGGACGCGCTCACCGGCTTCTACATCACCGCGGGTGCCCGCATCACCGAGGCGTTCTTGTCGACGGCCGGCATCATCGCCGGCGTCAGCGGCGGGCTGAGCCTGGCCGGCGCGGTCGGCGTCGACCTGCCGACCGTCGAGCCCGGGGCCACCGGCATCCAGGGCCTCGGGCTGGCCGCGGCCGGGTCCGCGGTCGCCGCCGCGGCGTTCGCGTTCGCGTCCTACTCGCCCAAGCGCGCGCTGGCCCCGGTCGCCCTGGTCTCGGCGGTCGCGATGGTGATCTCGCAGTCCATCCAGCAGCCCGGCATCGGGCGCGCCTGGTCGCTGGCCATCGCCGCGCTCTTCGTCGGTCTCGTCGGGTACGCCGTCGCCGCGCGGCTGCGGGTGCCGCCGCTGATCGTCGTGGTCTCGGCCGTGGTGCCGATGCTGCCGGGCATCGCGATCTACCGGGGGCTGTCGCTCCTCGGCGAGGGCAGCCGGCGCGACACCTCGCTCGGCCTGGTCGCGATCATCGGCGCGGCGTCGGTGGCGCTCGCCCTGGCCGCCGGCGTGATCCTGGGGGAGTACCTCGCCCAGCCCCTGGCCCGTGAGGCCCGCCGGGTCGAGTCGCGGCTGGCCGGGCCCCGCCTGGTCGGCCCGGTCTCGATGCTCAGCCGCCGTGGCGTGCGAGGGCAGCGAGCACCGCGAGCCACCGCCCCGGGCTCGCCGCGTCGAACGGCGCCCGCCCCTGCGACACCTGCGCCAGCACCCACGCGCACGCCTCCTCCGCGAGCGTGACCACCTCGGCCGGGTAGTCGTGGGCGATCCGGTGCTCGGCGAACTCGTCCTCGTCGTCGACGAACACCTCGCCCTCGGTAGTACGGACCACGTCGAGGTCGAGGTCGACCGCCCGGCACGTCGTCCCGTCCCACCACGGCACCGACGTCATGTCGACGTACGTCGTGACGTGCCATCCCGGCGCGTGGAAGGTGGCCACCCAGCCGACCCCGACCGGCACCAGTCCCACCTGCGCGGCCTCGGTCACGAACGCCGCCCCGGGTCGTGCCATGGGGGTGCCGACGGGGATCCCGATCCAGTCGCCGTGCTCGTCGGCGCCGAGGTAGGTCGCTTCGAACTCCCAGTGCGGCCGGTCACCCCACTTGGTCATCTCGAGGCGGACGGGGGCACCGGGGTCGAGGTCCATGGGACCAGTCTGCGACACCACCAGCCCCGTCCCGTCGACCCGTCGCGTAGACTCGACGGGTCAGCGAGAAACGAGGCCGACCCGTCGCGTAGACGCGACGGGTCAGCGAGAAATGAGGTCGACCCGTCGCGTAGACGCGACGGGTCAGCGAGAAATCTGGTCGACCCGTCGCGTAGACGCGACGGGTCGACGCCGACTCGAGGCGTGGCAGTCGGGAAGATGGGCGCCCGAGCCACACGCCGACTGGACCACACGGCGCACGTCGTGACCGGCGGCCCGAGACCATCGGTCACGACCAATCGATCAGACGATCTTGGCCTTGGCGGGCAGGACCTTGCCGGCGCCGAGGGCGATGACGTCCTGGTAGCGCGAGCCGGCGAGCTTGGCGGCGGTGTGGATGAGGTGGGCGTCGAGGCCGACGAGCACGCGGGCCTTGTTCTTGAGGATGCCGTTGACGATGATCTCGGCGGCCTTGTCGGGGGTCATCTTGGCGAGCTTCTTGTCGAAGAGCTCGGCGGTCGCGGTCTTGTCCTCCTTGGCGGAGACCCGGGCGTTGCGGGCGATCGCGGTCTTGATGCCGCCGGGGTGGACGGCGGTGACGCCGACCGGGTGCTTGGCGATGAGCATCTCCTCGCGCAGCGCCTCGGTAAGTCCGCGCACGGCGTACTTGGAGGCGTTGTACATCGACTGGCCGGGCATCGAGACCAGGCCGAAGAGGGAGGAGATGTTGACGACGTGGCCGTCGCCGCTGGCGATGATGTGGGGGAGGAACTCCTTGGTGCCGTGGACGACGCCCCAGAAGTTGACCCCGGTGATCCAGTCCATGTCGGAGTACTCGAGGTCGTTGAAGTCACCCGAGAGCGCGACACCGGCGTTGTTGATGACGACGTTGACCCCGCCGAAGTCCTCGACGACGTCGAGGGCGTAGCGGCTGAAGGCGTCGCGGTCGGCGACGTCGAGCCGGTCGCTGCGGACCTTGGCGACGCCGGCCTCGGTCACGAGGCGGACGGTCTCGGCCAGGCCGGCCTCGTCGACGTCGGACAGCGCCAGGCGCGCGCCCTTGCCGGCGAGGTTGAGGGCCAGGGCCCGGCCGATGCCGGAGCCGGCACCGGTGATGACGACGACCTTGTCCTTGAGGGACTTCATGCGTTGACGACCTTCCGATCAGGGGTGGTGGAGGTGGTGGGGACGGGGGCCGTGACGGTGTAGGCCGCCACGTCGAACGACCGGGTCAGGGCCCGGAACGCGAAGGTGGAGCGGGGCCACAGGGTGGTGTTGTGGCCGTGCTTGTCGAGGTACCAGCTCGCGCAGCCGCCGGTGCTCCAGACGGTGGGGCGCATGCGAGCCTGGACGTCGGCGTGGAAGGCGCGCTCGGCGCGCTCGGTGACCTCGACGGTGCCGTAGTCATGGGCACGCATCGTGCGGACCGCGTCGACGACGTACGACACCTGCGACTCGATCATGAAGACCATGCTCGAGTGGCCCAGCCCGGTGTTGGGCCCGACGATGAGGAACAGGTTGGGGAAGCCCGGCACGGTGGTGCCCTTGTAGGCCGACATGCCGGTCTCGTCGAACTGCTGGGCGAGCGTGTGGCCCTCACGGCCGGTGATGTGCTCGGTGATGGGCAGCTCGGTGGTGTGGAAGCCGGTCGCCACGATGAGCACGTCGACCTCGCGCTCGACCTCGTGGCCGGCGCCGTCGGTGGTGACGATGCCGGTGGGCGTGACGCGGGTGATGCCGTCGGTGACGACGTCGCAGTTGTCGGCGGCGAGCGCCGGGTAGTAGGTGTTGGAGATCAGGATGCGCTTGCAGCCCATCGTGAAGTCGGGGGTCACCTTGGCGCGCAGCTCGGGGTCGGCGATGCCCTTGTGGATGTTGCCCAGCGCGACGCGCTGCACGGGCGCGAGGATCGCGGGCATGCGGGTGAACGGCAGGACGTAGCTCTCGCGGCCCCAGTAGATCGCCTCGCGGTAGACCTTCTGCAGCCCGGGCACGTGCCTGAGCGCGGCCTTCTCGAGCGACGAGTAGGTGCGGTCGTGGCGCGGCATCACCCAGGGCGCGGTGCGCTGGTAGACGTCGAGGTGGGCGACCTTCGGCTGGATGGCCGGCACGATCTGGATCGACGAGGCGCCGGTGCCGATGATCGCGACGCGCTTGCCGGTGAGGTCGACGTCGTGGTTCCAGCGGGCGGAGTGGAAGAGCTCGCCGCCGAAGGACCCGATGCCCTCGATCTCGGGCAGCTTGGGCTCGGACAGGCCGCCGGCGCCGCTGATCAGCGTACGGGCGGCGTACGTCGTGGGGTCGCCGCCGGCGACGGGGCTGGTGCGCACGATCCAGCGCTGCTGGTCGGCGTCCCAGGTGGCGTCGTCGACGGTGGTCTCGAAGCGGAAGCGGTCGAGGGTGCCGGAGGCCTGCGCGGTGCGCTGGATGTAGCGCTGGATCTCGGGCTGCGGCGAGAACGACATCGACCAGTCGGGGTTGGGCGCGAAGGAGAACGAGTAGAGCTGGCTCGGCACGTCGCACGCGGCGCCCGGGTAGGTGTTGTCACGCCAGGTGCCACCGACGTCGCTGCCGCGCTCGACGACGACGAAGTCCTTCTCGCCGGCCTGGTCGAGCTTGATCGCGGCGCACAGGCCGGCGAAGCCGGCGCCGATGACGAGGTGGTCGACAGTCCGCACGGCGGAGGTGATGCTCATGGGAGGACGGTATTGGCGTTATTGAACAAGTGTCAATAGAATGGACCCCGTGACCACCGGCACATCACCTCGGATCAGGCTGACCCCCGACGAGCGTCGCGCCCAGCTGCTCGACCTCGGCGTGCGGCTGCTCGCCGACCGCTCGCTCGACGAGCTGTCGATCGACCTGCTGGCCGAGGAGGCCGGCATCTCCCGGGGCCTGCTCTACCACTACTTCGGCAACAAGCACGCCTTCCACGAGGCCGTCGTACGCCGGGCGGTCGACGACCTGATCGCCCAGACCGCCCCACCGGGCACCGGGGGAGCGCTGGAGCAGCTCGCCGCCTCGATGACGGCCTACGTCGACTACGTCGTCACCAACCACGCCGGCTACCTCTCGCTGGTCAAGGGCGCCCAGGGCGGCAACGAGACACTGCGCGCCATCTACGACGAGGCCCGCGGCGTGCTGACCGACCGCATCTTCACCGAGGACGCGCAGGCCGACATCATGCCTGACACCCCCGCGATCCGGCTGCTCGTGCGCGGCTGGGCCGCGATGGCCGAGGAGCTCGTGCTGTCGTGGGTCGCCGACCCCAACGGGGTCACCCGCGACGAGCTGCTGCACCTGCTGGCCGTGTCGCTGCCGGTCCTCGTCGACGCCTCGGTCACAGCCACCCCGGCGGGGGACGGCAGCCCGCGCACCCGCCCCTAGCGTTGCCGATATGAGTTACGCCCTGAGTCGCCTGATGAGCACCGCCACCGCGTCGTACGCCGGGTTCTGCTTCGTGCGCCCCGAGCACCTCGGCGAGGCGATGGGGGCCGACAAGCACGAGCAGCCCGGCTTCGACCGGCTGGCCGAGGTGTTCGGCGTGCGCGACCTCGCGATCAGCGCCTTCGGCATGCTCGGCCGCTCGGACCGGACGGTCACCACTGCCATGTGGATCCGGATCTGCTGCGACGTCGGCGACGGCGTCGTGCTCGCGCGCCGTGCCGACGACGACCAGACCCGCGCCAAGGTGCTCGCCGCGACCCTGACCTGGGGCACGCTCAACCTGCTGGCCCTGCGCGCCGACAAGCGCCGGGCGCGCAAGGTGGCTGCGGCCAAGGAGGTCGCGTCGGCGGCCCGGAGCGTCGCCGGAACGGTCGTCGACAAGATCGGCTGACACCTCGACCGGGCCTTGCCGCCACCCGGCGTCACCCGGCGTCACCCGGCGTCACCCGGCGTCACCCGGCGTCACCCGGTCTCGCCCGAGTAGCGCACCGACACTCCTGCGCAGTGCGGGCAGGGGATCGGCCGCCCCTCCCAGCCCCGCTGCTGGAGCAGCGTCCCGACCTTGCGTGCCGTCGTGCACGGCCGACCGTGGACCTGCCCCCACCCGAGCCGTACGGTCAGGTGCCCGTCGAGCGCCGAGTCGAGGTCGCGGTCGAGATCGAGGTCACGAGCCTGCGCGTTGTCGTGGAAGAGCCGACCGTCGAGCTCGACGCGCAGCCGTGCCGGGGCGTACTCCACGTCGCGGTAAAGCGGGCCGCGGCTCGAATCGGCGACCTGGCGCTTCGCGACGGGGAGCCCGTGCGGCCGCTCGACCCGCGTGAGGTAGCCGTGCTCGAGGACCGAGCACGTGCCAGCGGCGACGTCGGCCAGGACCCCGTCCAGGAACGCCCGCCGCGCGATCCTCTCCCGTGTCGCCAGGGTGGTCGCGAGCCGTGCGGCCGTCGTACGCCGGGCCTGGACCGCATCGGCGAGCGCGGCGATCGCGGCCAGGTCGTCGGCCGCCTCGCTCGCCACGTCGAGCACCGCGTGCTCGGCGCGGACCCGGGGCGGGCTGGCGCTCCAGCGCACCTTGTCGTCGAGACGTGCCAGGTGGTGCAGCCGTACGCCGGGTGGCGCGGCCGGCGAGCGGGTCCGGTCGACCGCGACGTGGATCACCTCGTCGACCGGCACCCGGCCGGGCCCGTCGTCGGCGCGGAGCGCCGAGCGGTGGCACAGCGCCGCGGGCTCGAGCGCCAGGACAGCGACCCAGGCACGTTGGCGCCAGCTGAGGTCACCGGTGTGGTTCACGTAGACGCCCGGCACCCGCATCACGAGCTCGCGTCGGCGGATCCGGCGGCGGATCGTGGTCGCAGCGACCCCGTGGTCGAGGAGCTGGGCGCGGCTGACGACGCCGGACTGGCGTTCGAGGAGCTCGTCGAGGGCTGACATGCCAGCGATGCTGACCGGTGCGGTCACCCGGCGCCACCGGCCGGCGTCGGCCTGTGGAGGACCGCCTGCGCACGGCGGGCTCCACGACAGTGCCGTACCCAGGTGTCAGCCCGTGACACCTGGGTACGGCACTCGCGCTCGGGAGGGTCGTGGACCTCAGGCGGGCGCCGTCAGGTCGTAGACCGTCACCCCGTCGACGGTCTGGGCGGTGTAGGTCGCGGCCACCCACGCCTCGATCTCGGAGCTGCCGCCCGCGCCGCCGGCCGCGCCCGGTCCGCCGGGTCCGCCGGGTCCGCCCCCACCGGCGATGAAGTAGTGGATGCGGCCGTCCGCGACGTAGGCCTGGAACTGCGCGAGCGTCGGGCTCGGGTCGCTGCCGTTGAAGCCGCCGATCGGCATGACCGACTGCTCGGTCGCCAGCTGGTAGCCCGCGGCGGAGTTGGCGCCGACGGTGGCGGCGACCCAGTCGTAGGAGTCGGCGTCCTGGAGCAGCATCGAGGTCAGCGTGGCGGTCGAGGTGGAGCCGTTGAGCAGCCCACCAGCCCCACCACCCGGCCCGAACCCACCGGTCGAGGACGGTCCCGCGGTCGGGATCGAGCCGGTGTGCGGAGTGGCCGCGGTCGTCAGGGAGTACGCCGTCGGGCCGGCGAGTGCTGCGACCAGGGCGACCAGCGAGACCGCGCCGGCCACGCGGCGGGGCAGGTGGCGGCCGCCGACGACCATGAGGGCGGCGGCGAAGCCGAGCACGACCGCCGTCCAGCGCAGCCAGGGGTGGTAGTCGGAGGTGCGCGAGAGCAGCACGAACGACCACGCCGAGGTGAGAGCGACCGTGAAGCCGAGCACGCCGGACGCGGCCAGCGACTCCCGCCGCTGCCACAGCGCCCACGAGCCGAGGGCGACGCACGCGGCGATCGCCGGGGCCAGCGCGACGTTGTAGTAGGTGTGGAAGATGCCGGCCATGAACGAGAACGTCGCGGCGGTGACCACCAGCCAGCCGAGCATCAGCGACGCGGCCACCCTGACCGGACGCCGTCCGGCCCGGATCGCGGCGACGCCCAGCACGAGCGCGGCGGGCAGCAGCCAGGCGATCTGGCCGCCGTTGTCGGTGCCGAGCAGCCGGAGGAGCCCGGTCGAGCCCCAGCCCCTGCCCCCACCGCCGACCGAGCCGGTCTCGTCGCCGGTGAGGCGGCCGAAGCCGTTGTAGCCGAAGGTCAGCTCGAGGAAGTCGTTGGTCTGGCTGCCGCCGATGTAGGGCCGTGACCCCCACCAGCCCGTGGGCCAGAGCTCGACGATCGCGACCCACCAGCCGGCGCCGGCGACCATGGCCCCGAACGCCGCGAGCAGGTGCCCGACGCGGGTGCGCCAGGGCAGGGCCGCGAAGACGGCGTACGTCACGGCGAAGCCGGGCAGCACGAGGAAGGCCTGCAGGGTCTTGGTGAGGAACGCCAGCCCCAGCAGCCCGCCCGCGAGCACCAGCCACCGGAGGGCGCGAGGGGAGCCGACCGCGCGGAAGGTCGCGTACGCCGCGCAGAGCATCAGCAGGGTCAGCAGCGCGTCGGGGTTGTTGAAGCGGAACATCAGCGCCGCGACGGGCGTGACCGCCAGGGTGAGCCCGGCGAGCAGGCCCGCCCAGGGGTTGCCGGTGGCGCGACGCACGAGCGCGACGAGCACGGCCACCGAGGCCACGCCCATCAGCGCTTGCGGCACGAGCAGCGCCCACGACGACAACCCGAAGACGCGCACCGACAGCGCCATCGGCCACAGCGAGAGCGGTGGCTTGTCGACCGTGATCGACCCGGCGGCGTCGGAGGCGCCGAAGAAGAACGCCTTCCACGACTCCGACCCGGCCTGCACGGCCGCTGCGTAGAACGAGTTGGCCCAGCCCGACTCGCCCAGGCCCCACAGGTAGAGCACGGCGGTGCTGCCCAGCAGCACGACGTACGCCGCGCGCTCGGGTCGGACCCGCCGCGGGGGCCGCGCCGCAGCGGGTGGCGCCGGCTCGGGAGGGGGTGCGGACAGGGAGGGGCGGTCGGGAGCGATCGTCGTCATGCCACGAGGGTGGGCCGCGGGGCTGGGGCCCAGGTCGGGCCGACCTGTCAGGTCGCTGTGAGGTCGTAGACGACCACGCCGTCGACGCTGGTCGCGACGAAGTGGCGGGCCACCCACCGCTCGATCCGCTCGGCGTCGTTGCTGCCGGTGCGCGTGACCGGCTGCACCTCGCCGTCGGACTCCGGCACGTAGCGGCCGCCGCCGGCGATCAGCCAGTGGATGCGCCCGGCCGCGACCAGCCGGCGGAACCCGGCGAGGGTCGGGCTCGGGTCGGTGCCGTTGAAGCCGCCCAGGGGCATCACGGGGCGGTCGGTGGCGAGCTGGAAGCCCGCCGCCGAGTTGGCGCCGGTCACCGCCGCCACCCACGTGTAGTCCTGCGCGTCGGCGACCAGCAGCCGGGTCAGCGCCGGCGTCGACCGGCTGACGGTGAGCAGGTCGCCCACCGGCGCCGCGTCGTACGACGGGCCGGAGCGCACCGGTCCGGCGTGGGGCACGGCCCCGGTGTGCGGGGTCGCGGCGGTCTCGACCGAGTACGCCGCCGGCCCGACGTACGCCGCCGCGAGGGCGGCCGCGGCGAAGCCGACGCCCACGGGGATGGCCCGTCGGTGCGCGACGGCCACGCGCCACAGCGCCACCGCCACGGCCGCGCCGACCGCCCAGGGCAGCCACGGCGACCACGACCGCTGGGGCCAGAGCACCGCGAGCGCCAGCACCCCGGTCACCGCGACGGCCAGGCCGAAGGCCCACGTCGCGGCGGCGGCGGCGCGGTGCTCCCACACGATGTGGGCGCCGATGCCGACCAGGGACGCGACGGCCGGGGCGAGCGCGACGGTGTAGTAGTCGTGGAAGATCCCGTTCATCAGGCTGAAGACCGCCCAGGTCACGACGGCCCAGGTCAGCCACAGCACGAGCGCGGGCCGGGCGCGGGAGTCCTCGACCTGCCCAGCACGGGTCAGCCACAGCGCGGCGACCGCGAGCACCACCGCGGCCGGCAGCAGCCACGAGGCCTGGCCGCCGGTGCCGGGGTCGAGCAGGCGAAGGAGCGTGTTGCTGCCCCAGCCCTGGGGGCCCGAGACCGCCCCGGTCTGCGCGCCGGTGAGACGTCCGACGCCGTTGTAGCCGAGCACCAGCTCGAGGGCCGAGTTGTGCTGCGAGCCGCCGATGAAGGGTCGCGACGACGAGGGCCACAGGTCGACCACGACCACCCACCACGAGCCGGCCACGACCAACGCGGCCGCGGCGCCCAGCAGGTGCAGCACCCGGCGCCGCCACGGCACCACCGCGAACACCGCGTAGACCAGCACGAGCGCCGGCAGCACCAGGAACGCCTGCAGCATCTTGGTGAGGAACGCCAGCCCGACCAGCCCCCCGCCCAGCACCAGCCAGGCCCATGCGCGCGGGCTGTCGAGCGCCCGCAGGGTCGCGACCGCCGCACCGGCGAGCAGCAGCACGAGCAGGCCGTCGGGGTTGTTGAAGCGGAACATCAGCACGGCGACCGGCGTGAGCGCGAAGGTCGCCCCGGCCAGCAGCGCCGCCCCGCCCGAGCCGGTCGCCCGGCGTACGCCGTGGTGGACGACGGCCACCGTGGCCACGCCCATCAGGGCCTGGGGCAGCAGGATCGCCCACGAGGAGAGCCCGAACGCCCGCACCGACAGCGCCATCGGCCACACGCCCAGCGGCGGCTTGTCGACGGTGATCGACCCGGCGGCGTCGAAGGAGCCGAAGAAGAACGCGCGCCACGACTCGGCCCCCGACTGCGCCGCGGCCGAGTAGTAGGCGTTGGCCCAGCCGGAGGAGCCGAGGCCCCACAGGTAGAGCAGGGCGGTCGCGGCCAGCAGGCCCCACAGGGGCCGGACGCGGCGGAGTCGTGCGAGCGGGTCGTGCCGGGGGCGCATGGGCCCCAGCCTCCCCGGCTCCGCGCCGTCCCAGCCGCCGCCGACGGGGAGTTCACCGAGTCGTGCGCCAGTGTTCGGCGAGCGTCGCTCGCCGTTGCGCGCGCGTTAGCGCTGGACGACCGCCGCGAACTGGTCGAGGCCCCAGGCGAGGTCGTCCTCGGAGATCACCAGCGGGGGAGCCAGGCGGATGGTGGAGCCGTGGGTGTCCTTGGCCAGCACGCCGCGCGCCATCAGCTGCTCGCAGACCTCGCGGCCGGTGCCGACGCCGGGGTCGATGTCGATGCCGGCCCACAGGCCGCGCACGCGGACGGCGATCACGCCGTGCCCGATCAACGACTCCAGGCGCGAGCGCAGCATCACGCTCATGTCGTCGGCGCGGCGCTGGAAGTCGCCGGTGGCGAGCATGTCGACGACGGTGCTGCCGACGGCGCAGGCCAGGGCGTTGCCGCCGAAGGTCGAGCCGTGCTGGCCGGGCTTGAGCACCCCGAGCACGTCGCGGTCGGCGACGACGGCCGAGACCGGGACGATGCCGGCGCCCAGCGCCTTGCCGAGCACGTAGAGGTCGGGGACGACGTCCTCGTGGTCGCAGGCGAAGGTGCGGCCGGTGCGGCCCAGGCCCGCCTGGATCTCGTCGGCGGCGAAGAGCACGTCGTGGCGGGTGCAGAGCTCGCGGATGCCGGCGAGGTAGCCGGCCGGCGGGATGACCACGCCGCCCTCGCCCTGGATCGGCTCGATCAGCACGCCGGCGGTGTGGGGCGTGATGGCGGCCTCGAGGGCCGCGAGGTCGCCGTAGGGGACGGTGACGAAGCCGGGCGCGAAGGGCCCGAAGTCGTCGCGCGCGTCGGGGTCGTCGGAGAAGCCGACGATGGTGGTGGTGCGGCCGTGGAAGTTGCCGCTGGCGACGATGATCTCGGCCTGGTCGGCGGGGATGCCCTTGACCCGGTAGCCCCACTTGCGCATGACCTTGATCGCGGTCTCGACGGCCTCGGCGCCGGTGTTCATCGGCAGCACGAGGTCCTTGCCGCACAGGTCGCCGAGCTTGGCGGTGAAGTCGGCGAACTGGTCGTGCACGAACGCGCGACTGGTCAGGGTCAGCTTGTCGAGCTGGGCGTGGGCCGCCTCGAGCAGCCGCGGGTGGGAGTGCCCGAAGTTGAGGGCGCTGTAGCCGGCCAGGAGGTCGAGGTAGCGGCGGCCGTCGACGTCGGTCATCCAGGCGCCCTCGGCGTGGGCGACCACCACCGGCAGCGGGTGGTAGTTGTGGGCGGTGCGGGTCTCGGCACGCTCGAATTCACGGGCGCTGCTGGTCCGGCTGCTGGTGTCGACGGTCGTCGCGGTCATGGTCGCCTCCCTCGGGTCTCCTCCAGGGTAGGGGAGACACGGTCAAGATTGTCAGACAATACGGTGGTCACCAAACCGGTCCGTGCCGACACGACCAGGTCTACACGACCAGGTCTGCGCGACCAGGTCTGCGCGACAGGTCAGCGCGACAGGTCAGCGCGGCTAGGTCAGCGCGACGTCGCCGGCACTGCACCAGCTGCCCGGGGTGTGGGTCTCGTGCACCACCCGCAGCTCGGCCTCGGTGTCGCCGACGGCCCGGGGGCGCAACGCGGGGTCCGGTCGCCAGTCGAAGGCGGGCGACCCGGGACGGGAGCGGGCGTGCTCGGCCAGGGCGAGCGGCACCAGCCGCAGCCTGCGCTCGACCCACGCGCGGTCCCAGGGGCCTTCGGCCAGCACCTGCTCGGCGGCGCGGAACTCGTAGTACAGCGTGCGACGGAGCCGGCCACCCTCGACCGGCGGTGAGCCGTGCACGAGCATCACGTCGTGCAGCAGCACGTCGCCGGCCTGCAGCGGCACCTCGACGGCGCCGGGCACGTCCCAGCCGTGCCCGTCGGCCAGGGCGCAGACGTCGGTGACCGAGCGGTGCGAGCCGGGCACCACCCGCAGCGCCCCGTGTCCTGCGACCGACTCGTCGAGGTAGACGTCGATGTTGACGATCCGCCACCGTCGGGGGTGGACGGCGTCCTGGTGCCACGCGATCGGCGCGCCGTCGCCGGCGTCCTTGAAGACCATCGACTCGTAGGTCGGCACGAAGTTCACCCCGTGCAGGCTCTCGGCGATCCCGAGCAGCTCCGGCGAGCCGAGCAGCTCCAGCGAGGCCGGCTCGCCCTTGTCGTGGAGGTAGTCGATGCGGAACATCACCCGACCCGAAGGCCGGTCGGCGAATCCGAAATCACGCTGCTCGGGGGTGTCCCCGACCGTGCGGCCGTGCTCGATCCAGCGATCGGCCGCCGCGCGCAGCCGCTGGAGCAGGTCACCGGTGATCGTGCCGGGCAGCACCAGGTAGCCGTCGCGGTCGAAGCGGCCCAGCTGCTCCTCGTCGAGGTGGTACGCCGTGTGCCCGGTCGGTGTCGGGGCGAGCGTCGGGGCGGGAGCCGGAGCCGGGTCCGGGGTTGCTGCGGAGGTCATGTCGACGACGCTAGACCGGAGCCAGCCGGGATTCCTCCGGCATGATCAGCACATGTTCCTAGATCCTCAGCCACCATCGGGGCCGGGCGCGGCGCTGGTCGTGCGCGACGACTCCTTCGGCCTGTCGTGCTGGAGCGGGGCACCCGCACCGATGGCCCACGCCCACCGCCACGACGACATCGAGGTCAATGTGGTGGCCGCCGGCGAGCTGGTCTACCTCGTCGGGGGCCGCGACCTGGTGGTGCGGGCCGGGGAGTCGGCGACGTTCTGGGCCACGGTGCCGCACCAGCTGGTGGCCGCGGCGGCGGGCACCCGCAGCCACTGGCTCACCGTCCCGCTATCGCTGCTGCTCACCTGGCCCCTGCCCGCCGCCGCGCGCGACCGGCTGCTGTCCGCGCGTCCCCTCGTGGGTGCCGGTGGCCCCGCCGAGGAGCAGCTGGAGGGGTGGTCGCACGACCTGGGCGCCGGTGGCGAGGTCGCCGAGATCGCGGTGCTCGAGGTGCAGGCCCGGCTGCGTCGCCTGGTCGTGGGTGCGCGCGACACGCAGCCCGGTGCCGGCCCCGTGCGCGAGGTGTCCGGCCACGACCCGCGTGGGGCGGCGATGGCGGCGTGGATCCAGGCGCACTGCGCGGAGCCGATCGGGCCGGCCGACGTCGCGGCGACGGTGCACCTGCACCCGCATCACGCGATGGGGCTGTTCAAGGCGTCCTGCGGCCTGACGATGACGTCGTTCCTGGCCCAGTGCCGGGTCGCTCGCGCGCAGCAGCTGCTGCTGGCCACCGACCTGGCGGTCACCGAGGTCGGGCTGCGCTCGGGGTTCGGGTCGTCCAGCCGCTTCCACGAGGTGTTCTCGCGGGCGGTCGGGACGTCTCCGGGGCGCTACCGGCGCGGCGTCACTCGTTGAGCGGTGCGACGAGCACCAGCTCGGGACCGACCCCGTCCAGGGCCGCGACGGCGGCAGGGTCGAGACCGTCGTCGCAGATCAGCACGTCGGCCTGGGAGATGGCACCCCAGGAGGCCAGTCCGACGGTCTTCCACTTCGAGGAGTCCGAGAGCACCACCACGTGGCGCGCCTGGCCGATCAGGGCCCGATTGGTCTCCGACTCGGCCAGGTTGGGGCTGGTGAAGCCCGCGCGCACGTCGAAGCCGTAGGTGCCGATGAACAGGTGGTCGAAGTGCAGCGAACGGATGGTCAGGTCGGCGACCGGCCCGACGAGCGCGGCCGACGGGGTGCGGATGCCGCCGGTGAGGATGACGGTCTGCATCGTCGGGTCGCCGAGCTCGATGATGGTCTCGGCGACGGTGATCGAGTTGGTGACCACGGTCAGCGCCGGCACGGTGGCCAGGTGCGCGGCCATGGCCCAGGTGGTGGTGCCGGCCGAGATGGCGATGGCGGTGCCGGGCTCGACCAGGGCCGCGGCGCGTGCGGCGATGGCCTGCTTCGCCGGCTGGGCGATCATCCGCTTGGACGCGAAGCTCGGCTCCTCCGCGACGCGCTGCCGGGCGTCGACGATCGCCCCGCCGTGCACCTTCTGCAGCGCGCCGTCGGCCTCGAGCCGGTCGAGGTCGCGGCGCACGGTCATGTCGGAGACGCCCAGGCGGGCGGTCAGCTCGCTGACCCGCACGCTCCCCGCACGACGGATCTCCTCGAGGATCAGCTCCTGGCGCTGCTGGGCGAGCACGGGACCTCCTGACGGTGGATGTCGGTGGGGCCTCGTGGTCGATTGTTGGATCCAGGGCCCCCGAATCCGACACAAGTGAACACCTTCAAAGCCCCAGGCGCCAGCAGCGGGCAGAAAGAAACCAAAATCGATCAGAAGAACGTACGAGTCTGTTGACTTTTGTTGGGGGCGCTGCGAGTGTGCCTGGTGCTGTGGCACTAGTCACACGACAGATCGAGCGAGCGAGGCGACATGACCATCCTGCGCAGAACATCCCACCGCCATCGCCTGGTCCTCGCGGGCCCGGCAGTCGCACTCAGCCTCGTGCTGGCCGCCTGCGGTGGCGGGGGCGACGACGACAAGGGCACCTCCGCCGGCGCGGGCAGCGCCCCGGCGTGCAAGCCCTCCGACGGCCCCGTCCAGCTGACGTTCTCGACCTGGGTCCCCGGGATGGAGGAGGTCGTCAAGCTCTGGAACGCCGACAACCCCGACATCCAGGTCAAGGTCAACAGCGTGCCCGCGGGCAACGCCGGCACCTACCAGAACTTCACCAACGCCCTCAAGGCCGGCACCGCGCCCGACCTGGGTCAGGTCGAGTACGACTCCCTGCCCAACTTCCGCCTGCAGGAGGGCCTCACCGACATCTCCGGGTGCCCCGGCATCGCGGAGGCCGAGCAGAAGTTCGTGCCCTGGACCTGGTCGCAGGTCGACTTCAACGGCTCGGGCGGCGTCTACGCCATCCCGCAGGACACCGGTCCGATGGCGCTGTACTACCGCAAGGACATCTTCGACAAGCTCGGACTGGCCGCCCCGACGACGTGGGAGGAGTACGCCGCGGCGGCCAAGACCATCCACGACGCCGACCCCTCGCAGTACATCACCTTCTTCTCCCAGACCGACCCCAACTGGTACACCGGGCTCTACTGGCAGGCCGGCGCCCAGCTGTTCACCAACGACGGCGACGCGATCGGGGTCGACATCGAGGGCAACCCGGCCGTCGAGAAGGTCAACGACTACTGGCAGGGCCTGATCGACGACGACCTGGTGGCCGGCAACCTGCAGGGCTTCTCCGAGGAGCTGTACAAGGCCTGGAACACCGGCAAGGTCGTCTCGTGGGTCAGCGCCGCGTGGGGCTACAGCACCATCCGCGACAACGCCCCCGACACGGCGGGCAAGTGGGCCGTGGCCCCGATGCCGCAGTGGGACGCCGGCGGTACCGCCGCGGGCAACTGGGGCGGCTCGTCGACCGCGGTCCTGGCAGGCAGCGACCACCCGGCCGAGGCGGCCCAGTTCGCGCTGTGGCTCAACACCGACCCCGAGGCCCTGGCCCTGGAGAACAAGCTCGGCGGCCTCTACCCGTCCTCGGTCGACGGACTCGACATCGAGGCGCTCCAGCAGGGCGTCGACTTCTACGGCGGCCAGACGATCTTCGACGTCTTCAAGCAGGCCAGTGCCGGTGTCGACCCGTCGTTCACCTGGGGCCCGACCATGACCGACACCTACGCCGCCCTCAAGGACGGCATCGTGGGTGCCCTGTCCGGCAACGGCACCCTGGACGACGCCACCAAGGACGCCCAGGCCAAGACGGTCGCCTCCCTCGAGGCGCAGAGCGTCCCCGTCGCTGACTGATACCCCCCGGGCGCGGGTGGTGGGACCATCACTCCCACCACCCGCGCCGCCCGCACACTCGCAGGCGAGCTCACCGCGACGTACCGGAGGCTGACATGGCGCAGACGATCCCCATCCGCACCGCCGAGGACCCCGTCCTCGACGACGAGGGAGGCGGCACCGGCACCCGGCGCCGCCGCCGACGCACCCCGGGTCGCGGGTCGACGCCCGCATCGGCCCCTTGGTTGTTCCTGCTGCCCTTCGGGCTGCCGTTCCTGCTCTTCTACGTCGCGCCGGTCGCCTACGCGTTGTGGCGCAGCCTGTTCAAGATCGAGCGCACCGGCGGGATCTACGGCAAGCCCACCGAGGTCTTCGCGGGCCTCGACCAGTACCGCCTGGTCTTCCAGAACGACGACTTCATCAGCAGCGTGCTGCGGGTGCTGGGCTTCGGCCTGGTCCAGATCCCGATCATGCTGCTGCTCGCCCTGGGGCTCGCGCTGCTGCTGGACTCGACGGTGGCCCGGTTCAAGGCCCTGTTCCGGATCTCCTTCTTCGTCCCCTACGCCATCCCCGGCGTGGTCGGTGCCCTGATCTGGGGCTTCATCTACAGCCCCGGTCTCTCCCCGATCGTGGACCTGCTCGGCAAGGCCGGGCTCGAGCCCGAGTTCCTCAGTGCACGTTGGATCCTGTGGTCGATCGCCAACGTCGTGACCTGGACCTACACCGGCTACAACATGCTCATCATCTACTCCGCGCTGCAGGCGATCCCGCAGGAGATCTACGAGGCCGCCAAGATGGACGGCGCCAGCAACTGGCGCATCGCGCGCCACGTCAAGATCCCGTCGGTGGCGCCGGCGCTCGTGCTGACCGGGGTGTTCTCGATCATCGGCACCCTGCAGCTGTTCACCGAGCCGATCGTGTTCTCCAAGATCGCCACCACGATCACCACCACCTACACCCCCAACATGGTGGTGCTGAGCGCCGGTCAGAACAACTACAACTACGCCGCGGCCATCTCGGTGACCCTGGCGCTGTCGACCTTCGTGCTGTCGTTCGCCTTCCTCAAGATCACCCAGCGAAAGGCGGAGATGTGAGCACCACGACCCAGGCGCCCACCCCGCCGGCGCCTCCCGCGCCCACGGGGTCGACCAAGGCACGGCGCCGCAGCGCGACCGCCGAGAGCCCCTACTCGATGGCGATGGCGATGACCGTCCTGGTGATCATGGCGGTCTACTTCCTCTCTCCGGTCTACGTGCTGTTCAGCGCCTCCACCAAGAGCAAGGCCGAGCTGGCCCAGAGCAGCCTGAAGCCCAGCACCCAGTTCGTCGACAACCTGCAGCAGCTGTTCTCCGAGGGCGACGGGATCTACTCGCGCTGGCTGCTCAACAGCCTGCTGTACGCCGTCGGCGGCGCCGGCATCGCGACGCTGCTGGCGGCGATGGCCGGCTATGCCCTGGCCAAGTACCAGTTCCGCGGTCGCGAGCTGATCTTCAACGTCGTGCTCGGTGGCGTGCTGATGCCCGCCACCGCGCTGGCCCTGCCGCTGTTCCTGATGTTCGCGAAGGTCAACCTGACCAACACCTACTGGTCGGTGCTGCTGCCCTCGATCGTGAGCCCCTTCGGGGTCTACCTGTCGCGGGTCTTCGCCGCGGCCTCGGTGCCCGACGAGCTCATCGAGGCCGGGCGCCTCGACGGCGCCAGCGAGTTCCGGATCTTCACCGGGCTCGCAACCCGCCTGATGGCGCCTGCGCTGGTGACGATCTTCCTGTTCCAGTTCGTCGTGATCTGGAACAACTTCTTCCTGCCGCTGATCATGCTGCAGGACAACAAGCTCTACCCGGTGACGCTCGGTCTCTACTCGTGGCAGTCCCAGCTCTCGCGGGTCCCCACGCTGCAGGTCGCGGTCATCATCGGCTCGCTGGTCTCGGTGGTCCCGCTGATCATCACCTTCTTGGCCCTGCAGCGCTTCTGGCGCAGTGGGTTGGCCGCGGGGTCGCTGAAGTGACCCGTCGCCCCCAGGGCATGCAGGAGGTCACGGCACGGCTGGGCGGACTGGCCTACGGCGGCGACTACAACCCCGAGCAGTGGCCGCGCGAGGTGTGGCTCGACGACGTCCGGCTGATGCGCGAGGCCGGGGTCAACCTGGTCACCGTCGGGGTCTTCTCCTGGGCCCGGTTGCAACCGGGTCCCGACCGTTGGGAGCCGGGCTGGCTCGACGACGTCCTCGACCTGATGCACGAGCACGAGATCGCCGTCGACCTCGCGACGGCGACCGCCTCGCCCCCGCCGTGGTTCACCACCCGCTTCCCCGCCGCCGCCCTGGTCGACGAGAGCGGCGCGCGGCGCGGCCATGGCGCCCGGCAGGCCTACTGCCCGTCCTCGAGCGACCTCCGGGCCGCCTGCGCCGACCTCGCCGGCCGGCTGGCGCAGCGCTACGCCGAGCACCCGGCGGTCGTGCTGTGGCACGTCTCCAACGAGTACGCCTGCCACAACTGGCACTGCTACTGCGACGCCTCCGCTACGGCGTTCCGGGCCTGGCTCGAGGCCCGCTACGGCTCGCTCGAGGCGCTCAACCAGGCGTGGGGAACCGCCTTCTGGTCGCAGGGCTACGGCGACTGGGCCGAGGTGCTGCCGCCGCGCGCGGTCTCCTACAACTCCTTCGCCAACCCGACCCAGCAGCTCGACTGGTGGCGCTTCTCCTCCGGCGAGCACCTGGCGCTGTACCGCAACGAGGCCGACGTCCTGGCCGCCCACGTCACCCAGCCGGTGACGACCAACTTCATGAGCTTCTTCAAGCCCCTCGACTACTGGGAGTTCGCCGAGCACGTCGACGTCGTCAGCAACGACGACTACCTCATCGGCGCCGACCCGCGCCCCGACGAGCTCACCGCGATGTCGGCCGACCTCATGCGTTCGCTTGCCGCCGGCGACCCGTGGCTGCTGATGGAGCACTCGACCTCGGCGGTCAACTGGCAGCCGCACAACGTGGCCAAGGCGCCGGGCCAGATGGCGCGCAACTCCCTGCAGCACGTCGCCCGCGGCTCCGAGGGGGCGCTGTTCTTCCAGTGGCGGGCCTCGCGCGCCGGGGCGGAGAAGTTCCACAGCGCGCTGGTGCCCCACGCCGGGACCGACTCGCGGGTCTGGCGCGAGGTCGTCGAGCTGGGTGGCCACCTCAAGGCCCTGGCCGAGGTCGCCGGCAGCACCGTCGAACGTCCCGGTGTTGCGATCGTCCACGACTGGCAGGCGTGGTGGGGGGCCGAGCTCGACTCCCACCCCAGCCGCGACGTCTCACCCGCACCGCAGGCGCGGCGCTGGTACTCCGCACTCTGGTCGCGCTCGGTCGGTGCCGACTTCGCCCACCCCCACGGCGACCTCGACGGCTACCGGCTGGTGGTCGTGCCCTGCCAGTACCTCGTCGACGACGCGGCCGCGGCCGCCCTGGCCGCCTGGGTAGAGCGCGGTGGCATCGCGGTCGTCACCTACTTCTCCGGCATCGTCGACGAGCACGACCACGTGCGCCTGGGCGGCTACCCCGGTGCCCACCGCGACCTGCTCGGGGTCCGCATCGAGGAGTTCGTGCCGCTGCTGCCCGGCAGTGCGGTCGAGCTCTCCGACGGCTCGCGCGCCACCACCTGGACCGAGCACGCCCGCACCACCACCGCCGAGGCCGTCACCACCTACGCCAGCGGGCCCACCGCCGGCAGCCCTGCGGTCACCGTCAACCGGCACGGCCGTGGGCAGGCCTGGTACGTCGGCACCGAGCTCGACGACGACGCCTTCGCGTCCCTGGTCGACACCCTGCTGGGTGCCGCTGACGTCGTGGCCCCGTTGGCCGGCCTGCCCCCCGGGGTCGAGGCCGTACGCCGCCGTGACGACGCCACCAGCTGGCTGTTCCTCGTCAACCACACCGACGCCTCCGTCGAGGTCCCCGTCGAGGGCCACGAGCTGCTCGGCGACCTCGCCGTCGCGGGGCGGCTGACGCTGCGCCCCGGTGGGGTCGCGGTCGTCCGCGAGACCGATCGGGACGTCGGGGCCAGCAGCCCGTGAGCTCCGCAGGCTAGGGCAGTCGCACCCGGATCGAGCTGTCGCCGGGCACGCTGGCCAGCGACACGCTGCCGCCGTGCGCGGTCACGATCGCGTCGACCAGGGCCAGACCGAGGCCGACGCCGCCCTCGCGCTGGCGGGCCGCATCGGCCCGGGCGAAGCGCTCGAAGGCGTGCGGCACCAGCGCGGCAGGGAAGCCGGGCCCGTCGTCGTGCACCGAGAACCCGCCGGCGCGGGCCGTGACGGTGACGGTGGTGCCGGGCGGGGTGTACTTGCGGGCGTTGGTCAGCAGGTTGGTCACCACCTGGTGCAGCCGCTGCTCGTCGCCGGTGACCTCGACGGCCTCGTCGGGCAGGTCCAGGCGCCACCGGTGGTCGGGGGCGACGACCCGAGCGTCGGAGACCGCCTCGAGCAGCAGCCGGGTCAGGTCGACGGGCGCGCGGTCGAGGGGGCGGCCGGAGTCGAGGCGGGCCAGCAGCAGGAGGTCCTCGACCAGCGCGGTCATCCGCTTGGACTCGTCGGCGACCTTGGTCAGCGCGGTCGCCGCGGCCTCGGCGTCGTCGGGACGCCGGCGGGCCAGCTCGGTGTAGCCGGCGATCGTGGTCAGCGGCGTGCGCAGCTCGTGCGAGGCGTCGGCGACGAACTGCCGCACCCGCTGCTCGCTCTCGTGGCGCGCGTCCAGCGAGCTCTCCACGTGGGCCAGCAGGGTGTTGAGGGCCGACCCGACCTGGCCCACCTCGGTGCGCTCGTCGGTGAGGTGGTCGGGCACGCGCTCGGTCAGGCCGATCTCCCCCGAGTCCAACGGCAGCATCGCGACGCTGTGGGCGGTCTCGCTGACCTCGCGCAGCGGCCGCAGCTGGCGGCGTACGACGGTGCGGGCGACGGCCGCCGCGACCAGGACGGCGAGGAGCGCGAGGACGAGCTCGAGGCGCACCAGGGAGTCCACCGACGCGTCGAGGTCGCTGGTCGGCAGCCCGGTGACGAGGGCCCCGGTGGCCGTCCCGGTCTCGACGGCCGCGACCCGGTAGCGACCGACGCCGTCGAGGTCGACCTCGTGCACGTCGCCGTCGGTCGGCACGCTCCTCAGCTCGCTCAGGGCCGAGGAGGACAGCGCGAGCGGGGCCGTGCGCTCCTCGGTGAGGACCGCGCCGCCGTCACGGTCGGGGAAGGCGATGAGGGTGCCCGGGCCCTGGTTGCCGAGCGGACCGGGGAAGCCGGCGCTGCCGGGCTCGGAGCGGTCGCGGTCGCGGTCGTCGGGGCCACGCTCCACCCGGACCGACGCGCGCACCTTGTCGTCGAGCTGGCCGGTGAGGTAGCCCCGCATGGCCAGCGTCGTCGCCGTGCCGATGAGCAGCGACATCACCGCGACCAGCAGCACCGCGGTGACGACCAGCCGCGAGGTGAGGGAGGCCAGGCGCTTCACGAGGCGATCTCGCAGGCGCTCACTGGCCGGCGGCCGGCTTGAGCACGTAGCCGGCGCCGCGCATGGTGTGGATCATCGGGTCGCGCCCGGCGTCGACCTTCTTGCGCAGGTAGGAGATGTAGAGCTCGACGACGTTGGCCTGGCCGCCGAAGTCGTAGTTCCAGACGCGGTCGAGGATCTGGGCCTTGCTCAGGACCCGCTTGGGGTTGCGCATCAAGAAGCGCAGCAGCTCGAACTCGGTGGCCGTCAGCGAGATGTCGACGCCGGCGCGGGTGACCTCGTGGCTGTCCTCGTCGAGGGTGAGGTCGCCGACGGAGAGCACCGAGGAGTCGACCGCCTGCTGCGCACCCGAGCGGCGCATCAGCGCGCGCAGCCGTGCCACGACCTCCTCGAGCGAGAACGGCTTGGTGACGTAGTCGTCGCCGCCGGCGGTCAGCCCGGCGATGCGGTCCTCGACGGCGTCGCGGGCGGTGAGGAAGAGCACCGGCACGTCGGGGTCGGTGCCGCGCATCCGGCGCAGCACCTCCAGGCCGTCGAAGTCGGGGAGCATCATGTCGAGCACGACCGCGTCGGGCTTGATCTCCTTGGCCGCCGCGACCGCCTTGGTGCCGGTGTGGGCGGCGGTCACCTGCCAGCCCTCGTAGCGCAGCGCCATCGAGATCAGCTCGGCGATGTTGACCTCGTCGTCGACGACCAGGACGCGCACCGGCGAGCCGTCGGGGCGGGTGAGAGCGGGGGAGGAGGGGCCGGCCATCCGCTTACTGTGTCGTCGCTGCCTGTGCGTTGTCTGTGAAACGCCGGTCAGCGTGCCGTGGACCGGTAGCCGCTCGGGGGCACCCCGACCAGCGCGGTGAAGTCGCGTGAGAAGTGGGCCTGGTCGAACCAGCCGTACGCCGCCGCGAGGTCGGCCAGCGACCCCGCGTAGCCGTCGTCGAGGGCGGTCACCACGTCGTGCATCCGGTAGCGCGCCAGCACCCACTTGGGCCCGACCCCGACGTAGCGCGCGAACAGCCGCTCGAGCGCGCGCCGCGACAGCCCGTGCCGCTCGGCGACCTGGTCGGCGCGCAGCAGGCTCCGGTCGGTCAGCATGTGCTCGACCACGTGCAGCAGCAGGTCGTACGACGGCTCGCCGGCCGGCGGCACGAGCGCGGCGAGCGCGGCGCAAGCGAGGTCGGTCGCCTCGGTCGTGGGCGTGCCGGGCGCGAGCGCGGCGAGCGCGTCGTGGACCTCGACGGGCAGCACGTCCCTGGCCGGCACCGTGCGGTCGACCAGCCCCTTGGCGTCGGTGCCGGTCAGCGCGACCAGCCCGCCCGGTCGCAGCTTGACGCCGTGCACCCAGCCCCGGCCGACGACCTCGACGTCGAAGCGCCGGGTCGTCACCCCGGTGACCAGCACGACCTCGCCCTGCGCCTCGGCGCGCCCGGCGCCGTGCTCGACCGACAGGTTGGCGGCCGGGTGCGGGATCACCGCGCTCGGGTAGGTGGTGCCGTCGGGCAGGTCCCAGGCCAGGGTCCAGTGGTACTCGACCCATGGCGCCAGCACCTCGCTGGTCTCGGTGCGCTGCATCGAGACGTGCCGCGCGAACTCGTCGGGGCGCAGGATCCCGGCCCGCGTCGACGTCGCATTTCTCCTAGGCGGCACGTGGCGATCCTAGGAAGGATCGGCGCCATGACGACCACCGCGACGCTGAAGATGACCACCCTCGACTGTGCCGACCCCCGCGCGCAGGCGGCCTTCTGGTCCGCGCTGCTGGGCTGGGAGGTCGCCCACGTGCAGGACGAGTACGCCATGCTCACCGCCCCCGGTGGCGACCAGCCGGCCCTCGGCTTCGGGCAGGTGACCGGCTACCAGCCGCCGTCGTGGCCCGACGAGGGTGGCCGCAAGCAGTTCCACCTCGACCTCGCGTGCGACGACGTCGCCGCCACCGAGGCCACCGCCCTCGCGCTGGGCGCGACCCTCGCCGACCCGCAGCCCGGTGAGACCTGGCGGGTGCTGCTCGACCCCGCCGGACACCCGTTCTGCCTGACCAGCGCCGGCAACTGGTAGGTCGCGCTCACCTGGGTCACAGGTCGCGCACAGGGACGCCGCCGACCGTCGGTGGCATGAACGACACGCAGCCGTTGAGCTCCCAGCCCCAGCCCGAGCGCCAGCCCGAGCCCCAGCCCGACCCGCAGCCCGACCCGCAGCCCGACCCGCACACCGCTGCGCCGGCGGGGTGGGAGGCGCCGCCCGCAGCCGCCCCCGCGCCTGACCAGCCCGTCGCCCAGCCCGGTGGGCCGGCTCAGCCGGCCGCGCCGACCGGGCTCAAGCACCGCGTGCTCGGGCTGCGCGCGGTCGCGGCCGTCGCCCTGGCCTCGCTGATCATGGGCGGCCTGGGCGGTGCGGCTCTCGGTGCGCTGAGCGACGGCGTCGACGACCAGCAGGGGCCCGGCGGGCGCGGTGGGTTCGGTGGACCAGGAGGTCAGAACTTCCCGCCGGGTCAGGTCCCGGGGCAGTTCCCCGGTCAGCAGGGTGGGTTCCAGCCCGGCCAGGGCGTCGCGCCCGGCGGCGCCGTACCTCCGGGCACCGCGCCCCAGGACGACGTCGCGCCCGACGGGTCGGGCACGACCAGCTCCTGAGGCCCCGCTCGCACCAGGGCGACCACAGGTCGTCCGGCCCGGACCCGACTTTCGTCAGTCCTGGTGCGGCTGCCCGGGGCCGGCGACCATGTCGCGCACGGCCAGGCTGGCGAACACCATCGCCGAGCCGAGCGGCGCGCCCGGCCCCGGGTAGACGCCGCCGAACAGCGACGCGGCGGAGTTGCCGGCGGCGTACAGGCCGCGGAACGGGGTGCCGTCGGTGTGCAGCACCCGCCCGGCGGGGTCGGTGAGCAGGCCGCCCTTGGTGCCGAGGTCGGAGAGCACGAAGCGGGCGGCGTAGAAGGGCGCCTGGGCGACCGGCGACAGGGCCCGGTTGGGGCCGGTGCCGGCGGTGAAGAACGTGTCGTACTCGTCGTTCCCGCGGCCGAAGTCGTCGTCGACGCCGGCGGTGCAGAAGCCGTTGTAGCGCTCGACGGTCGCGGTGAGCGCGTCGGCGGGTACGCCGGCCAGCGCGGCGAGCTCCTCGACCGTGTCGGCGGTGACCCAGGTGCCGGCCTCGAGGTGGGCGGCGGGGTCGCCCTCGGGCATCGCGATGCCCGGCAGTCGCCCGCCCTCGGCCGAGTCGAACACGAACCACGACGGCACCCGCTCGGGCGCCTTGGCCATCTCGCGGCCGAAGCGGTCGTAGGGCAGCGACTCGTTGGCGTAGCGGTGCCCGTTCGCGTCGACCATCACCCCGCTGCGGAAGCCCAGCGTGAACGACCCGCCGCCGTCGGGCTGCGCGAGCCCGGGGCAGAACCAGCCCAGCGCGCTGTAGTCGGCCGCGGCCCCCAGGGCGACGGCCGCGTCGATGGCCTCGCCGCGGTTGGTCTCGCGCGGGGCCATGCTCCACGCGACGTCGCCGGGCACACCGCGCTCGGCGCGCTGCGCGGCGTTGCCCTCGAACCCGCCGGCGGCGACCAGCACGCCGCGCGTCGCCGTCAGCTCGAGTCCGTCGGCGGTGCGGACGCCGACGACCCGCCCGTCGTCCTCGCCGTCGGTGAGCAGCCCGACGACCGTGTGACCGGTGAGCACCGTGCCGCCCTCGCGCACGACGATCGTGGCCAGCCGCGCGACCAGCGCCTGCCCGCCGGTCAGGGTGCGGCGTCCGGGCGAGCCCACGCGGTCGAGCTCGACCGGCGGTCGCACCAGCTCGGCGACGAGCGGGAGCAGCGCGTCGCGCCTGACCTTCGTCGGCTGGATCGACCGCCCCGACGGCACCCGGCCGGGAGCGTCGTAGTACTCCGGGAACGGCAGCCACTCGAAGTCCAGGTCGGGGTCGGTCTCGAGCTCGGCGACGAGCTCGGGCGCGTGGGCGAGGAACGCCTCGACCCGTGCGCGGGTGGAGGGGGCGTCGACGTCGGGCAGGATCGCCTCGAGGTAGGTGCGCGCCCCGTCGGTGGAGTCGGGGAGGCCGGCGCGCTGCTGCACCTGGCTGCCCGGCAGCCAGCACGCCCCGCCGGAGTACGCCGACGTGCCGCCCAGCAGCGGGGTCCGCTCGACCACCGCGACCGACAGGCCGGCCCTGGCCGCGAGCGCGGCGCCGGTCAGCGCGCCGCCCCCGGAGCCGACCACGATGACGTCGTACTGCTGCTCGTCGCTCACCGGGTGATCATCGAACTAGAACGTGTTCTAGCGCAAGCGTGTCGGGGTGCCCGCCGGCATAGTCCTCAGGACTTGCCGGCCACCACGATCGCCACGATGGCCCCGATCACGACCAGCGCCGCGATCACGGCCAGCGCGATCTTGATCGCGCTGTAGGGGCGGTCGCCGACCACCTTGCCGGTGTTGGCGTTGACGAGCACCTGGAAGGTCTTGCCGGCGTGGACGTAGCTGGCGATCCACAGCGGCATCAGCACCAGCTTGAACATCGCCTGCGAGTAGGTGACGTCCATGTCGTTGACCCGCTGCTCGTCGCCGCCGATGTCTCGCTCGACGTCGCCGTGGATGACGCCGCGCATCTCGTCGCGGGCCTCCTTGGCGCCGGCGACGGGGTCGACGTCGTAGCGCAGGGCGGAGTAGCCGGTGACGTACTCGTCCTGGTAGGGCCGGGCGTCGGCGAGCTGCCAGGGGCCCATCTTCTCGAGCTGCTCGCGCTCGAGGTGATGGCTGGCGACGACGAGCACGTCGTCGAAGTCGCGGCGCACGTGGCCGGAGCGGTCCGACCAGCGGGTACGGCGCTCCTGGTAGGTCTCGGTGCGGGTGCCGCCCTTGCCGTCGGAGACGGTGCGGGTGCGGGTGACGTAGTAGTAGTCGCCGCGCTGGCCCTCGTAGTCGGTCTCGGTGTGGGCGTCGAAGGTCCAGTGCGGGATGTAGGTGCCGGTGAGGCCCTCGGTCGAGCCGACCTTCTTCAGGCTGTTGGGGGCGAAGCGACGCGAGCTCACCCACTCCTTGACGTGGTCGCGCGCGGCGTTGCGGTCGACCTTGAACGGCACCACGGCCTCGGGGCGCACGACGCCCTCGGGCACCTCGGTCGCGACCAGCGCGCCGCCGCAGAACTGGCAGGCCGTGGAGACGTCGGTGGTCTCGGTCTGCGCCCCGCAGTTCTTGCACTTCAGCTGGACCGCGGCGGCCAGTGCCGCGATGCCGGTCTGGGCGTGCTTGGCGGTCCACTCGTCGTAGGAGTGCTCGCGGATGGTGAGCTGCTCGGCGTTGATCTGCTGCTCGGCGCCGCAGGAGCCGCACCGCAGCACGGTCGTGCCCGGGGCGTACGCCGTCTGGGCGCCACAGCTGGGGCAGACGGCGCTGAGGGGGACCGGGGGGAGGGTCTCGGACACCGACGCCGCCTCAGGCGGTCGGCGGGACGGGGGGCGGGGTGCCCTCGGCCGGCGGCTGGGGGGCCGAGGCCGCCGGCGTGGCCGGCGGGGTCGGCGGCAGGGGCGGCGGGGTGGCCGGGAACAGGGCCCGGACCTCGGCGACGTCGCCGGCGGCGGTCCAGGCGTCCATGCCGTCGCGCCACACCAGGGTCTCGCGGGTGACCTCGCCCGAGGTGATCTTGGCCGAGATGGCCGCCCGCTCGAGCGGGCCGACCTGCTGGCCGCCGATCGCGAGGAAGAACGCCGAGGAGGTGACCGGCACCGGCGGAGGTGAGGCCGGCGCGGCGGGGGCCGCCGGGGCGGGCTGGGAGGCCTGCGGGTTGAGCGCGTTGGCCATCTGCTGACCCATCGCCATGCCCATGCCCAGCCCCATGCCCTCGCCGGCGCCACCGGGGTTGTTGGCGGCGTCGCCGATGGCGGTGGCGGCCTGGAACTTGGCGTACTGGTCGAGGTTGCCGAGCACGCCCATCGACGTGCGCTTGTCGAGGACCGCCTCCACCTCGGGCGGCAGCGAGATGTTCTCGATGATGAAGCGCGGGATCGAGATGCCCATCGGGGCCAGCTGCTCGGTCAGGGTCAGGGCGAGCTGGTCGGCGATGCCCTGCTGGTTGGCGGCCAGGTCGAGCATCGGGACGTTGGCCTTGGCCAGCGCGGTGCCGAGCTGGGAGACGATCGACTGGCGCAGGAACTCCGCGACCTCCTCGGTGCGGAACGCCGGGTCGGTGCCGACGAGCTCCTTGAGCAGCTTGCCGCCGTCGACGATGCGCAGCGCGTAGGTGCCGAAGGCGCGCAGCCGCACCATCCCGAACTCGGCGTCGCGCAGGGTGACGGGATTCTGGGTGCCCCACTTGAAGTCGGTGAACTGCCGCGTCGCGACGAAGTAGACCTCGGCCTTGAAGGGCGAGTCGAAGCCGTACTTCCAGCCCTTGAGGGTCGACAGGATCGGCAGGTTCTTGGTCTCGAGGGTGACGGTGCCGGGGCCGAAGACGTCGGCGATCTCACCCTCGTTGACGAAGACCGCGACCTGCCCCTCGCGCACGACCAGCTGGGCGCCGTTCTTGATCTCGTTGTCGTGGCGCGGGAAGCGCCAGACCAGGGTGTCGCGACTGTCGTCGAGGAACTCGACGATGTCGATGAACTCGCCGCGGATGCTGTCCATGAATCCCATGGGCCTGGCCTCTCTCAGGGTGGGTGCCTCGTCTGGAACCGTAGTGGACGCAAGGGACGGTACGCCGGGTAATCGCCCTCGACACGACCGGGCAGAATGGGGCCCATCATGTCTGATGCGGTGGCTCCCTCGACGGTGCAGCAGCACATCACCTACCCGCCCGACCTGCCGGTCAGCCAGCGTCGCGACGAGATCGCCGAGGCCATCCGCGACCACCAGGTCGTGGTCGTCGCCGGCGAGACCGGCTCGGGCAAGACGACGCAGCTGCCCAAGATCTGCCTCGAGCTCGGCCGCGAGCGCATCGGCCACACCCAGCCCCGCCGGATCGCGGCGCGCAGCGTCGCCGAGCGGATCGCCTCCGAGCTGGGTTCCGAGCTGGGTGAGCGCGTCGGCTACCAGGTGCGCTTCACGGCGCGGACGTCGCGCGACACCCAGGTCAAGGTGATGACCGACGGCATCCTGCTCGCCGAGCTGCAGCGCGACCGGCAGCTGAGGAAGTACGACACGATCATCATCGACGAGGCCCACGAGCGCAGCCTCAACATCGACTTCCTGCTCGGCTACCTCAAGCGGCTGCTGCCGCGCCGCCCCGACCTCAAGCTCGTCATCACCTCGGCCACCATCGACGTCGAGCGCTTCTCCCAGCACTTCGCCGCGCCCGACGGCACGCCGGCGCCCGTCGTGGAGGTCTCCGGGCGCACCTACCCCGTCGAGGTCCGCTACCGGCCGCTGGTCGACGTGATGGAGGACGACGAGGAGGGCGAGCCGATCGTCCGCGACCAGACCGAGGCGATCGTCGACGCCGTCAAGGAGCTGGGCGGCGAGGGCTCCGGCGACGTCCTGGTCTTCCTGCCCGGCGAGCGCGAGATCCGCGACACCGCCGACGCGCTGAGCGCCGCCCTCGGCGAGCGCGGCCCCGAGGTCGTCCCGCTCTACTCCCGGTTGTCGGCCGCCGAGCAGCACCGGGTGTTCGCCCCCCACCCCGGGCGCCGCGTCGTGCTGGCCACCAACGTCGCCGAGACCTCGCTGACCGTGCCCGGCATCCGCTACGTGGTCGACACCGGCGTCGCCCGCATCTCGCGCTACTCCGTGCGCACCAAGGTGCAGCGCCTGCCCATCGAACCGATCAGCCAGGCGTCGGCCAACCAGCGCTCCGGCCGCTGCGGCCGCGTCGCCCCCGGCATCGCGATCCGGCTCTACAGCGAGGAGGACTTCGAGGCGCGCCCGGAGTTCACCGAGCCCGAGATCCTGCGCACCAACCTCGCCTCGGTCATCCTCCAGATGACCTCCCTCGGCCTCGGCGACGTCGCCCGGTTCCCCTTCGTCGAGCCGCCCGACAAGCGCAACGTGCAGGCCGGCGTCCAGCTGCTGGAGGAGCTCGGGGCCGTCACCGCCGCCCCGACACCGGGGATAGTCGTGGACGATTCGCACCGTGGCCGTCGCCGTGCGAAATGTCCACGACTAGCGGACGGGCCGCGGCTGACCGAGGTCGGACGACGGCTGGCGCGGCTGCCGATCGACCCGCGGCTGGCGCGGATGATCCTGGAGGCCGAGCGGCTCGGGTGCGTGCGCGAGGTGATCGTCATCGCCGCGGCCCTGTCGCTGCAGGACCCCCGGGAGCGGCCGGCCGAGCAGCGCCCGCAGGCCGACCAGCTGCACGCGCGGTTCAAGGTCGAGGGCTCCGACTTCCTGACCTGGCTCGAGCTGTGGCGCTACGTCAAGGCGCAGCAGAAGGAGCTCAGCAGCAGCGCGTTCCGCCGGATGTGCAAGCGCGAGCTGCTCAACTACGTGCGCGTGCGCGAGTGGCAGGACTTCGAGGCCCAGCTGCGCCAGGTCTGCAAGGAGATGGGCATCTTGGTCGGCACGCCCGCCGACACCCCCGACGCCGACGGCATCCACCAGGCGCTGCTGTCGGGGCTGCTGAGCCACATCGGCATGCTCGAGGAGCGCGAGGAGCAGCGCGGCGCCAAGACCGGCGGACGCCGTCCCGTGCGCGAGTACGTCGGAGCCCGCGGTGCCCGCTTCGCGATCTTCCCCGGCAGCGGCCTGGCCAGGAAGAACCCGCCGTTCCTGATGGCCGGCGAGCTCGTCGAGACCGGTCGGCTCTGGGCGCGCCAGAACGCTGCGATCGACCCCGAGTGGGCCGAGCGCCTCGGCGCCCACCTGGTCAAGCGCACCTACTCCGAGCCGCACTGGTCCAAGAAGCGCGCCGCGGTGCTCGCCCACGAGCGCGTCACCCTGTACGGCGTCCCGCTGGTCGCCGACCGCGTCGTCAGCTTCGGCAAGGTCGCGCCGTCGGTCGCCCGCGAGATCTTCATCCGTCACGCGCTGGTGCAGGGGGAGTGGCACACCCGGCAGAAGTTCTTCGCCCGCAACCTCGAGCTGCTCGAGGAGGCCAAGGAGCTCGAGCACCGCGCCCGCCGCCGCGACATCGTCGTCGACGAGCACACGCTGTTCGACTTCTACGACGCCCGGGTCGGCGCCGAGGTCGTCAGCGGCGCCCACTTCGACACCTGGTGGAAGAAGGCGCGGCAGCGCGACCCCGACCTGCTCGACTTCGACCTGGCCATGCTCACCCGCGACCGTGCCGACGCCGTGCAGGAGGCGGAGTTCCCGACCTCCTGGTCGGGGTCGCGCGAGGGCCTGACCTTCCCGATCAGCTACCACTTCGAGCCGGGCGCCCCCGACGACGGCCTGACCATCGACGTGCCCGTCGCGACGCTCAACCAGGTCGGCGACGACGACTTCTCCTGGAACGTCCCGGGCCTGCGCGAGGACCTCGTGACCAGCCTGATCCGCAGCCTGCCCAAGCCCCTGCGCGTCGCCCTGGTGCCCGCGCCCGACAAGGCGCGAGCGTTCCTGCGTGAGGTGCCGGCCGGCGAGGAGCCGCTTCTCGACGCGCTCGAGCGCTGGTGCCGCGCCACCGCCGGCATCGTCGTGCCGCGCGAGGCGTGGGACTGGTCCAAGGTCGCCGAGCACCTGCGCCCGACCTACCGCGTCGTCGACGACACCGGAGCCGAGCAGGCGCGTGGCAAGGACCTCGAGGCGCTCAAGGCGCCGCTGCGCCCGCAGTTCGCCGCCGCGCTCGACGAGGTCGCCTCCGGCAGCGGGCTGACCGCGACCGGGCAGACCGCGTGGACCTTCGGCGCCCTCGACGCGTCGATCACCGAGCGCCGCGCGGGCCACGAGGTGACGGCGTACCCCGCCCTGGTCGACGAGGGCGCCAGCGTCGGGCTGCGGGTCTTCGGCTCGCTCGACGAGGCGGCGGCCCGCCACCGCCTCGGCGTACGCCGCCTGCTCACCCTGGCCGTGCCCGACCCGACCGCCCGGGTGCTCGGCGGGCTCAGCAACCTCGAGAAGCTCGGGCTCGCCGGCTCGCCGTACCCCACGGTGGCCGCGCTGCTGGCCGACTGCCGCGTGGCCGTGCTCTCCGACGCCGTCGACGCCCACGACGAGGTCCGCGACGAGGCCGCCTTCGACCGGCTCGTCGGCGAGGTCGCGCGCGAGCACGAGGCCGCCGTGCGGGCCACCGTCGCCGACGTCATCGTCGTCCTGGAGCGTTGGCGCGCCGTCGACAAGGCCCTCGCGGGGCGCGCCGACATGCTGCAGCTGCCGGCCCTGACCGACATGAAGGCACAGCTGGCGCGCCTGGTCGAGGTCGGGTTCGTCGCCGAGGCCGGCGCCCGCCGGTTGCGGCGCTACCCGACCTACCTGCGCGCGCTCGAGCTGCGCCGCGAGCGGCTCGACGGCCCGGGCCTGCACCAGGACCGCCAGCGGATGGACCAGGTCGTCACCCTCCAGGACGCCTACGCCCACCGGGTCGCCGCGCTGCCCGACGGCCGCCCGCCCGACGACCGGCTGCGCCAGGTGCGGTGGATGCTCGAGGAGTACCGCGTGTCGCTGTGGGCCCAGCAGCTCGGCACCGACGGGCCGGTCAGCGACCAGCGCATCCGCAAGGTCCTGGCCTGACCCGCCCGCCGTAGGCTGTCGTGGTGCCCGAACCCGAGCCCGCCAAGCGCCAGCACCACCGGCCCGCGCCGTTCCGGGCCAGCTGGTTCGAGGACATGGAGGGCGGCACCGACCCCGCCCTGGTCAGCGAGGCCGCCGACCGCGCCGCAGCGGTGCTGGTGCGCGGCGCCGGTCGCTCCGACGACGCCGAGGTCGCCGAGCGGCTGCTCCACCTCGCCGACGTCGAGGGCATCGAGACCATCGCCGAGGTGTGGGCCGGCTCGCCCGCCGACTCGCTGGCCGGCTGCCTGTGGCGCCTGTTCGTGCTGCGCTCATGGGTGCACCGCGAGCCCGTCCGCGCCAGCCACGAGTACGACGCGGGGCGCAGCCGCGTGCCCGTCGCCGAGGTCGTCGCCGGCGTCGCCGACCCGCCGGGCCCCGACGAGCTCAAGGCCATGGTCGACCAGGTGCTGCGCGGCATCGCCACCGGCGACTTCGCCGACGTCCTGCTGCGCGCCTCGGCCTTCGCCCGCGTCGTCGCCACCGGTCGCGCGGTCCTCTCCGAGCCCTCCGACGCCGACGTACGCCGGATGCTCGGCCTGGCCGAGCAGCTCGGGGCCGCCGCGCGGCTCGAGCTCGAGGGCCGGCTGGCCTGAGGGCTGCCCGGAGCGCGGTGAGTGCTGATCAGCGACCTGGGCACAGCCAGGGAACCGGCCCGGTCACCGGACCGGCGGACGTCGCTGGGTGCCGCCGGTCCGGTGCCCGGGAGGACGTCAGGCGTTGCGGCGCTCGACCTTCCACACGAGGGACTGCTCGGTCTTGAGGGGCATCTCGCCGAAGCCGGTCTTGGACTTGTTGCCGTAGGTGCACGACGCCTGGGACCAGTAGAACTTGGTGGCCCGGAAGTGGCGGGTCTCCTGCTTCTGGACCAGCCGGTACTCGTGGTCGGGGTCCTTGGGGATGTCGGCGGTGTAGCTCCACGTGTCGGTCTTGGACCACTGCTTGCCGACGGCGACGGAGATGGACGTCGAAGCCTTGGCGAAGATGACGCCCGCCTCGGCCGAGATGGTTCCGGTGACCGTCGCGCTCCACGTCGAGGTCGCGGTCTTGGCGTAGGTGATGTGCATCTTGTCGTACTTCGCCTGGACCCAGTTGCTGTAGAGCCCGGTCGGCTTGAACGACTTGGTGACGTTGGTGATCTTCCAGATGGCATCGCCCGCGGGCGGCGCGCAGCCGGCGGTCGCGGCAGGAGCCAGCGGCACGGTCGCGGTGACGACGAGCCCTGCCAGCACCAACGGCACGGAGAGCAGGAGATGGGCAAGACGCTTCATGCAAGGAACCTCCGAGTAGGGGCGAGCGGGCTGTCCCCTCGCAGCGCGGACCTACCCGGGAGTCCCTGGTGGCAAACCGGGCACCGTCATGGGTGCGTCCGGTATACGATCCCCACAAGCCGCTGCCCAGAGGGGCTGTGCGGCCTGCGGACTCAGTGTCGCGCCTCGGTGCCGTACTGGCGCTCCACCGTCGTGACGCGGAACCGGTACGTCTGGCCGTTGTAGTCGTGACGCCCGAGGTCGACCGGCGTGCCGAGGTCGTTGTAGGTCGTGCTGTGGACCGTGAGCACCGGACTGGACCTGCTCATGCCGAGCATCCGGGCCGCCGCGGCGCCGGCAGGTCGGGTGCCGACGCTCTGCTGCATCAGCCTCAGGCTGACGCCGTCCCTGCGCAGCACCTCGTAAAGCCCGCGGGTCTCCAGGTCGGCCGCCTGCAGCTTCGTCAGTTCTGCGGGCATCCAGTTGCGCATGATCGCCAGTGGGACGCCGTCGGCCCGGCGCAGCCGTTCGAGGTAGACCACCTCGGTGCCCTCGGGAACCCTGAGCTCGGTGGCCACCTCGCCCTCGGCGGCCCGGGTCTCGAGCGTCACCACCTCGGTGCTCGGGCGGCGCTCGGTTCGCCACAGCTCGTCGAAGAGCCCCTCGAGGCCGCTGCTGCGGTCCGTGCGGGCGGGCAGCACCTGGGTACCGGCTCCGTGCCGACGTACCAGAAGTCCCTCGCGGACGAGCTCGTCGATCGCCTTGCGCATCGTCTGGCGGGACACCCCCAGACCCTTCGCGAGGCTGATCTCGCCCTCCAGCTGATCGCCGGGCGACAGGTGCCCGCGGGAGATCGAGTCCCGGACGTGGCGCGCCACGCTCAGATAGAGCGACTCCGCGCTGTCCCTGAGGTCGATCGGGGGTAGTCCCACGCGAGGCTGGCCCTTGCGTTGGCGAGGCATGCCACAACCTAACGCGGTCATCCCCGCTCGTGCTCGACCGCACCAGGCGCCACCGTCGTCCTCGCCGGACGACGGTGGCCCGCCGACCTCCGGTCGGCGGGCCACCGTGACCGAGGGGTCAGCAGCCGATGTAGTGCTGCGCCGCCAGCGCCAACGGGTCCTTGGTGCCCAAGCCGCACTGGGTCGTGCCCGAGTCGTCGACCCTCCAGGACTTCCATGTCCCCTTCCCGGTCACCGTCCAGCCGGTTCCGCTCTTGCAGCGCAGCTGCTCCCAGCCGCCGGACACCTTGGTCGTGCCGTGGTAGATGGCGTAGGTGTGGTGAGACCTGGTCGAGTTCGACTGCTCGATGTAGTCGGTGTAGGCGGTGGTCTTGGTGTGTGTGTCCTCCGCTTTCAGGTCGAACCCGACCTTCGTCTGGGCCTTCGCGAAGATCGCGCCTGCCTCGAAGCTGGCTTCGGTCTTGGCCGTGACGCCTGCGACGACGGTGTTCACCTTGGTGATCGCGGTCGTCTGTGCGTACTTGCCGCCCGGCGCGAGGCTGATCTTCTTGATGTGAGTGACGACCGGCTCGGACTTGGCAGAGGTGATGTTGTAGACGGGTCCGGGCACGTTCTTGGGATAGCAGTGGTCGCCTGCCTGGATGGCGGCGGCCGGCGAGGCGGGCAGGACGACGGGCGTGGCCAGGGCGCCGAGACCGAGGAGGAGGGACAGGGGGCGGACAAGTGGGGACATGTGTGGATCCGTTTCCGAGATGGTGGTGGTGTCGTGCTCTGAGCGGCCCGTATGTCGGACTGCGCAGTGACGCTACATGTACGTACATCACGCTGACTAGTGCTAGATGTACATACATCTCATGAAGGTCGCGCACTCCACCGCGGACGTCGGGCCCCGCCCGACCACCGTCGGAACGCCGCGCTCCGGGTGTGACGGGGCCCCGTGCGGCGTCCTGTGCATGACGACCTGTGCACGACGTACTGCGGAACAACCCCCGCCGGAGTACCGTTATCGATGTCGAGCACGCCGGACTGCGGCAGCCCCGGGTCCCAACACAAGCCGCCTAGAGCGGCCACGCGCCGTGAGGCGCTCCCGGTCCGGCGTGCTCGTCCTCACCGTCGGCCTCGACGTTCACCTCGTCGTCGCCCGGGTCGTCGTCTGGGTAGGGTGGCGCCGCACGCCACTACCCGAGGAGCAGGATGAGACGACGCTGGAGCCGGCGGCTCGCGCTCGTCCCCGTCCTGGTCCTCCTCGCCCTGCTCGCGACGCTCGCGTCGGCCTGCCAGGACGAGTCCCCGCCGCAGCCGACGCCCTCCGGGAGCACCGGGGGCAAGGTCGTGCTGACCCTCGGGGTGTTCGGCAGCCCGGCGGTGGTGGCGGCCTACCAGTCGATGGTCGACAGCTACAACGCCAAGGCGATGAGCGTCCAGGCCCGGCTGGTGTCGTGGTCCTCGAGCGACGAGATGACCGCCGACCTCGACAGTGGCGCCGCTACCCCCGACGTGTTCCTCGTCGCGCGTGGCGACCTGGCGGGCGTCATCGAGGGCGAGCGCAACGTACCGCTCTTCGACCTGCTCGCCGAGCGCAACATCAGCTACGGCGACGACTATGCGCAGACCGCGATCGAGGCGTTCTCGGCCGATGACGACCTGCAGTGCATGCCGTCGGCGATCTCGCCGATGGTCCTCTACTACAACACCGACCTCGTCGACTTCGACACGATGCGCGAGCGTGGCCTGCCGGCGCCGGCCGACGAGCTCGAGGGCTGGACCTTCGACGAGTTCAGCGCCGCGGCCACCTTCGCCAGCCGCCGCAAGGACGACCGGGGCGTGTCGATCTCACCGACGCTGACGAGCCTGGCGCCGTTCCTGCTCTCCGGCGGCGGCAGCCTCTACGACGACAGCACCGACCCGACGTCGCTGGCCCTCAGCAGCAGCGACAACCTCGACACCTTCGGCACCCTCCTGCCGCTGCTGCGTGACGCGAGCGTCACCTTGAGCCAGGAGCAGCTCGACGAGGCCACCCCGCTCGACTACTTCGAACAGGGCCGCCTCGGCATGATCGAGGGGTTCCGCGACCTCGTGCCCGAGCTGCGCGAGGTCGACGGGCTCAACTTCGACGTGATGCCGATGCCGACCATCGGTGGGGCGGCCACGGTGGGCGAGGTCAGCGGGCTGTGCATCTCGCCCGGCGAGCACGAGCAGCAGGCCGCCGACTTCCTGGTCCACCTGATCTCCGACGAGTCGACCCAGGCGCTGGCCGAGTCGGGCGAGGTGGTGCCGGCCAACCTGTCGGTCGCGCGGTCCGACGCGTTCCTGCAACCCGGCCAGATGCCCGAGCACGCCGGCGTCTTCAACGCCAGCGTCGACCAGCTCGTGCTGCTGCCGCTGGTCGACGACGCCACCGCGCTCGACGACGCCGTCGAGCCGCTGCTGTCCGAGCTGCTGCTGAGCCCGGGCGTCGTCGACACCACCACCGTGACCGGTGAGATCGACGAGGCGTCGCGGTCGGTGCTCGACCCCGACTACACGCCCTCGCCGGAGCCGGAGACCGATTCCGAGTCGCCCTCGTCCTGAGCCTCGCGTGCCCGCTCGGCCCGCTCGGCCCGGGCGGCCTCGCGGGTCGCGGCCTGCTCGCTGGCCTGGACGTCGGCCTGCAGCACCGCGGTCGTGATCACCGGCGCGGTGAGCGCGACCTGCCACGGGCGTGCGCCCGCGGCCGAGAGCAGGTCGACCACGGCGTCGAGCAGGTCACCCGGGTCGCGCGTGGCCGGTGGCGCCCAGAGCACGCGGCGCAGGGTGTCGGGGGTCAGCAGGTTCTCGACCGGCAGGTGGTGGCGACCGGCGAGCGCCGTCATGGCGTCGCGCGCCAGCTGCAGCCGGGTCGCGGCCACGACGTCCTTCTCCGCCCAGGCGCGCGGCGGCGGGGGGCCGTCGCCCTTGGGCGAGCGGGCCGGCAGGTCGTCCTCGTCGAGCGCGGCGACCGCCTCGAGGGCCTCGACCCAGCGGGCGCCGTAACGGTCGGCGCCGCGGCCGTGAAAGCCCTTGACCTCCTGCAGCGAGGCCCGGTCGGTGGGCAGTGCGACGGCCGCGGCGATGATCGCGGAGTCAGGGATGATGCGGCCCGGGGTCACGTCACGACGCGCCGCCAGGTCGTCGCGGGTCTCCCACAGCGCCTTGACGGCCGCCAGCGAGCGGCGCCCCCGCACCCGGTGCAGCCCGGAGGTACGCCGCCAGGCGTCGGTGCGCGGCGTGGGGACGAAGGAGCGCAGCGCGTCGAACTCCTGGCGCGCCCACTCGGCCTTGCCGGTCTCCTCGAGCTCGGCGGCGAGCCGGTCGCGCAGCTCGACGAGAACCTCGACGTCGAGGGCGGCGTACTCGAGCCACGCCTGCGGCAGCGGTCGCGTCGACCAGTCGGCGGCGGAGTGCTCCTTCTTCATCCGGAAGCCCAGCAGCGTCTCGACCAGGGTCGCGAGCCCCACGCGGGGGTAGCCCAGGAGGCGGCCGGCCAGCTCGGTGTCGAAGAGCGCGGCGGGGTAGAGGCCGAGCTCGTTGAGGCAGGGGAGGTCCTGGGTCGCGGCGTGCAAGATCCACTCGGTGCCCTCGAGCACCTCGGCCAGCGGGGCGAGGGAGTCGAAGGCGATCGGGTCGATCAGCGCGGTGTGGCTGCCGTTGCGACGCAGCTGGATCAGGTAGGCGCGCCCGGAGTAGCGGTAGCCCGAGGCGCGCTCGGCGTCGATCGCGACCGGACCGGTGCCGGCGGCGAGGTCGGCACAGACCTCACGCAGCGCGGCCTCGGTGTCGGTGATCGGGGGTACGCCGTCGGCCAGCACGAGCAGCTCGGCGAGCGGCTCCTCGACCTCGGTCCCGCCCTCGGTCTCGGGTGCGTCGGGAGCCTCGGGGTCGGTCTCGGGCTCGGCGGTCGGGTCGATCGGCTCGGTGGGGTCAGCGGGGTCGGACGTCATCGGCCGGGAGTGCCCCGCTGTCCCCGTCGGCTCGGCAGCACGGCAACCCCGTCGGGCACGGGCTCGAGCCCGGAAGCGGTGCAGAGCAGCTCGCCCCACGCCTCGATGTGGGGCGTGATGTCGAGCCCGGTGGGGCCCAGGGCCGGCGTCCACGACGCCCGGACCTCGATCTGGGCGGTGCCACCGTCGTCGGCCATGCCGCCGAACGACTCGGTGGCGACCCGCGTGACGGTGCCGGAGGCCTGGGCGAACTCGGCCCCGTGGTCGTCGAGGGCGTCGACCAGCCAGGACCAGCCGACGTGGGCCAGCATCGGGTCGGCGACCAGCTCGAGCTCGACCTCGCAGCGGCAGTAGGCCACGCACCGGAAGGTGCCGTCCCAGGCGTCGTTGCCGTCGGGGTCGTGGAGCAGGATGATCCGGCCGGTGCCGATGTCGACGCCGTCGACGGTGACGTCGGCCGACAGGGCCGCGGCGTACGGAGCGATGCGCTGGGGGGCCGGCATCTCCTCGCAGAACACCTCGGGTCGCAGCACCGCAGAGCGCATCGCAGCGACCGCCGCGCGGAACTCCGCGGGCGTGGCGCTCGACTGCTGGCGCACGACCATGCCGCCAGCGTAGGTCGGCGCCGGGGTATCCGATATCGGGACACGCCCGGGGAGGTGCGAGGCTTGCCGTGTGGCACCACGACCCGACGCTCACCCCGACCTGGCCGACAGTGCGTTCCTCAAGGCCGCGCGCGGGGAGCCGACCCCCCACACGCCCGTGTGGTTCATGCGCCAGGCCGGGCGCTCGCTGCCCGAGTACCTCAAGCTGCGCGAGGGCGTCGGCATGCTCGAGTCGTGCATGCGCCCGGAGATGGTGGTGGAGATCACCCTGCAGCCGGTGCGCCGCTACGGCGTCGACGCGGCCATCTTCTTCTCCGACATCGTGCTGCCGCTCAAGGCGGTCGGGGTCGACCTCGACATCAAGCCCGGGATCGGTCCGGTGGTCGCCCACCCGGTGCGCACCCTCGCCGACGTCGCGGCGATCCCCGACCTGACCCCCGAGCACGTGCCGTTCATCTCCGAGGCCGTCGCAGGGCTGGTCGCCGAGCTCGGCGGCACCCCGCTGATCGGGTTCGCCGGGGCGCCCTTCACCGTCGCGTCCTACCTCGTCGAGGGCGGGCCGTCCAAGGAGCACGCCAGGACCAAGGCCATGATGTTCGGCGCGCCCGACGTCTGGGACGCGCTGATGCGCAAGATCGCCGCCATGGCCGCGACCTACCTCGAGGTCCAGGTCGCCGCGGGCGCCTCGGCCGTGCAGCTCTTCGACTCCTGGGCCGGGGCGCTGACCCCCGACGACTACCGCACCGCGGTGATGCCCCACTCCGCGCGCGTGCTCGAGCACGCCGGCACGCTCGGCGTGCCCCGCATCCACTTCGGGGTCGGCACCTCCAACCTGCTGGGCCTGATGGGCGAGGCCGGCGCCGACGTCGTCGGCGTCGACTGGCGCACCCCGCTGGCCTCCGCGATCCCGCTGGTCGGCGACCGGGCGGTCCAGGGCAACCTCGACCCGACGCTGGTCTTCGCGCCGACCGAGGTGATGACGGCCCGTGCTGCGGAGGTGATCGCGGCCGGCCGCGCCGCCTGCGGCCACATCTTCAACCTCGGGCACGGCGTCATCCCGTCCACCGACCCCGACCAGCTCGCCCGGCTGACCGAGTTCGTGCAGGGCTACCCGCGCGCGTGAGCCTCACCGCCACCTTCACCTGTGACGCCGGGGAGGTCGTCGGCCGGCACGACGGCGGCGTCGTGCGCGCCACCGGCATCCGCTACGCCCGCGCCGAGCGCCACGAGGCCCCGGTGGCCGAGCCGCCGTCCGCCGTCCCGATCGACGCGACGTCGTGGGCGCCGGCCTGCCCGCAGGCCGGCTCACCGCTGCTGGAGCGGATGTTCCCCTACGGCTTCGGCGACCTCGAGGAGGACGAGCACTGCCAGCGGCTGTCGGTGACCGTGCCCCCGGGCACCGGACCCGACGACCGGCTGCCGGTGATGGTCTTCCTGCACGGAGGCTCCTACGTCAACGGCGCCGGCGACGCCCCGGTCCACGACCCTGCCGTGCTGGTGCGCGACGAGCGCGTCGTCGTGGTGTCGGTGACCTACCGGCTCGGGCTCTTCGGCTTCCTCGGCAGCGCCCACCGCCCGGCCAACCTCGGGCTGCTCGACCAGGTCGAGGCCCTGCGCTGGGTGCAGCGCAACATCGCAGGCTTCGGCGGAGACCCCGACAACGTCACGGCGTTCGGCGAGTCCGCCGGGGCCGACGCCGTCGCGCACCTGATGGTGACCGAGGGTGCGCGCGGTCTGTTCCGGCGTGCGATCGTGCAGAGCGCGCCGTTCGGCATCACCCGCGGCCGCGCGGCCATGTCGGCCGCGATGGCCGAGGAGGCCGTCGACATCCCCGACGACGCCCCGGTGGCCGAGATCGTGTCGCACTACCCCCGCATCAACCAGCGCGCCCGGTCCTTCGGGCTGCTCGGCGCGATGCCGTTCGGGCTCCAGTACTCCCACGCGCCCCTGCCCGTCGAGGACGACCTCGACGACGCCTGGGCCGCGGTCGCCCCCGACGTCGAGGTGCTCGTCGGCACCAACAGCCGCGAGACCAGCTTCTTCGTCTCCGAGGTGCCCGCCGTCGCCCGGCTGGCCGCGCTCCCCGTGGTCGGCGGCGCGCTGCTCGAGGGCGTGGTGCGCGCCACCACCTGGCGCATCTACTCGCGCGGCGCCCGCGACTTCGTCGCGCGTCACCGCGAGGCCGGTGGTCGCGCCGCGCGGTACACGATCTCGTGGGGCGCCCCCGGCACCGGCCTCGCCGGCGCCCACACCATCGACCTGGCTCTGCTCTTCCCGCACCCCGGGGTCTGGGAGCGCTCGCCCCTGGGCGCCGGCCTCACCTTCGACCAGGTCGAGGCCGCCGGTCGCCCCGTACGCCGCGTCTGGGCCGAGTTCGCCCGCAGCGGCCGGGTGCTCGACGAGGGCTGCCCCTACCTCACGATCCACTGACGCGCGGCGACGTCGTACGACGACCGGTCCCCACGTCGGTCGAGGAGGTTGCGCTGACAACCGTCACGAGACCGCTCGGCCGCAGGAGCGGGTCGAGTCGGGTGGGTCGCTTGCGGTGAGGTGGTCTCGTGACGCTCCCTAGCGGGAGCTCCTCGACCTCCGTGTGGTCAGGCTGAGACGGCCGGGGTGCTGGACCCCCGGCGGCGCAGCCAGACCCGCAGCGGCACGCCGACCAGCAGCAGCACGATCGCGAAGGGGAGCAGGGCGCCGACGGTGGTGAGGAGGGCGGCGGTGACGCTGGTGAAGGCGTCCCAGCCGTTCTCGAGCCCGGCGACGAAGCCGGTGTCGTCCTTCTCCTTCTCGGCGGCGGCTCGCTTCTCGCTCGGGCGCTCGAGGGAGATGGTGATGGTCGACAGCGAGGTCTGGTCGGCGAGGAAGGCCTGGCGCTTCTGCAGGGAGCCGAGGTCGGCCTCGCGGTCGGCGAGCTCGCGCTCGATGCCGACGATGTCGCGGATGCTGGTGGCGCGGTCGAGCAGGACGCTGATGCGCTCGATGCTGCGCTTCTGCAGCTCGACGCGCACGTCGACGTCGATGACCTCGGTGCTCACGTCGCTCGAGGTCTCGTCGCTGCTGATGAGGTCGACCCCGTCGCGCTCGGTGCCGATCTGCTCGAGCTGGCGCATCGTCGTGTCGAACTGACCGACCGGCACCCGCACGGTGAGCAGGGCGTTCTCGGGCTCGCCCGCCTCGTCGGCCTGCGTGGTGTTCTCCGCGACCTCGCCGCTCGCGGCCTGCACGATCGCGCCGACCCGGAAGAGCGTGTCGCCCACGTCGGTCGAGCGCAGGGCGACGTCGCCCTTCTTGATCAGCGACCGCGAGGTGGTCGGGTCGGGCTCGACCTTGCGGGCGACGTCGGAGGCCAGGGCGCCCGCTCCGGCCGGGGCCTGCGGGGCGTCCTCGGCGGCGGGCACGCCGGCGGCGACGTCGGCGCCGGCCACGTCGGACGAGTCCGACGCGCTCCCCGAGTCGGACGACGACTGGTCGTCACCGGCCGAGCAGGCGCTCACGCCGAGGCCGAGGAGGGCGGTGCAGGCGGCGGCCGCGGCGAGGCGGCGGGCTCGGGTGGTCATGCAGCACAGACGCGCCGCACGGCCGATGGGTTCCCGGTGCCGTGCGGGGCGCGTCCTACTTCTTGGCGGCGGCCTTCTTGGCCGTGAGCCGCACCCGTACGACGTTGCCGGCGTGACTGACGTCGAGGTAGTCCTGGTCGCGGACCAGCGCGTTGAGCTTGGAGAAGCCGTAGTTGCGCGGGTCGAAGGACGCGTGGCGCTTCTGGATGTGCTCGTTGACGGCGGACAGGTGGGCCCAGCCGTCGTCACCGCTCGTGCTCTCGACCGCCGAGCGCAGCAGCCGCCGCAGGTCGGGCAGCGCGGTGACCTGCGCGTCGGGCTCGTCGGTGGCCGGGGCCGACGAGGCGCCGGTGATGACCTCGAGGAAGACGAACCGGTCGCAGGCGGCGATCAGCGCCGGGGGCGTCGTACGCCGCCCCAGCCCGACCACGAGCTTGCCGGCCTCACGCAGCCGGGTCGCGAGCCGGGTGAAGTCGCTGTCGCTCGAGACCAGGGCGAACGCGTCGAGGTTGCCGCCGTAGAGAAGGTCCATCGCGTCGATGATCAGCGCCGAGTCGGTGGAGTTCTTGCCGCGGGTGTTGGCGAACTGCTGCATCGGCTGGATCGCGTGGGCCAGCAGCGAGTCCTTCCAGCCGGCCAGGTGCTGGGTGGTCCAGTCGCCGTAGGCGCGCTTGACCGTCGGGACGCCATAGGTCGCGAGTTCCTCGAGGATCGCCCCCGCGTGGGCCCCCGAGGTGTTGTCGGCGTCGATGAGGACGCCGAGGCGGGTGTCGTGGCGCGGGGCCGGGGCGGGCGAGGAGGTCACGTCGTCACCCTAGGGCCGCGCAGTCGCGCGGCCGGGCCTCAGGCGTGCCCGGCGGGCGGCCCGTCGATGGACTTGTCGTCGGGGACCACGGCCTCGGCGACCTCGGACTCGTCGATCTCGACGCCCTCGGTCGGGCTGCCGTCGGCGGTGCCGGGTGCCGTGGGCTCGGAGGTCAGGTCGGCGTGGGAGTTCTGCGGGTCGAAGGTGTCCTCGGTCATCCGTCGACCCTCGCAGGCGCCGGTGGGACACAACAGGCCCGGAGGGATGGGTCGGAGGGCTCGGCTTGCATCGACGATGTAACTAGATAAAGTCACTCTAGTTATCCCGACCAGCGCATCCCGGGCGTTGGCGCACGGCGTGGAAAGGCCGAGATGTCCTCCCTGAAGTTCCACTGGTTCCTGCCCACCAACGGCGGTGACGGCCGTCAGGTCGTCGGTGGCGGCCACGGCGTGGACGCGGGCCCCGCCGGGCGCCCGGCCTCGGTGCCCTACCTGGGCCAGGTGGCGCGCAGCGCCGAGCAGCTCGGTTTCGAGGCGGCGCTGACGCCGACCGGAGCCTGGTGCGAGGACGCCTGGATCTCGACCGCGATGCTGAGCCAGGTCTCGGAGCGGCTGAAGTTTCTGGTCGCCTTCCGGCCCGGCCTCACCGCGCCGTTCCTGTCGGCCCAGATGGCCGGCACCTTCCAGAACCTCAGCGGCGGGCGGCTGCTGCTCAACGTCGTCACCGGCGGGGAGAGCCACGAGCAGCGGATGTTCGGCGACTTCCTCGACAAGGACGGCCGCTACGCCCGCTGCGACGAGTTCCTCGAGGTCGTGCGCCGCCTGTGGACCGGCGAGCGCGTCGACTTCGACGGTGAGCACTACCGCGTCGAGGACGCCGTGCTGGCGCAGGTGCCCGACCCGCTGCCCGAGATCTACTTCGGCGGCTCGTCGCCCGCGGCCGGCAGGGTCGCGGCCCGGCACGCCGACGTCTACCTGACCTGGGGCGAGCCGCCGGCCGCCGTGCGCGACAAGGTCGAGTGGATCACCAAGCTCGCCGTCGACGAGGGGCGCGAGCTGCGCTTCGGCGTCCGGCTCCACACCATCGCCCGCGACACCAGCGAGGAGGCGTGGGCCGAGGCCGACCGCCTGCTCGCGGGCATCTCCGACGACGAGATCGTCCGGGTGCAGTCAGGCCTGCGCCAGAGCGAGTCGGAGGGGCAGCGACGCATGCTCGAGCTCAACGCCGGCAGCAAGGACGGCCTCGAGATCCACCCCCACCTGTGGGCGGGCGTCGGCCTGGTCCGCGGCGGCGCCGGCACCGCGATGGTCGGCAGCCACAGCGAGATCGCCGACCTCGTCGAGGAGTACGCCGCCGTCGGGATCGAAGAGTTCGTGCTGTCGGGCTACCCGCACCTCGAGGAGTCCTACCGGTTCGGCGAGGGGGTGCTGCCCGAGCTCGCGCGCCGCGGGCTGTGGCAGCACCCGGCCCCGCCGGCCGTGCGCGCCGCCGCCGTGCCGTTCGGCGGTGGCCGGTGAGTGCTGTGGCCCCGGTCGTCGCCGTCGTCGTCGGCAACCCCAGGCCCGCCTCCCGCACCCTCGAGGCCGCGACGTACGTCGCCCGTCAGCTCGTCGACGTCGAGCCCGACCTGGTCGTCGACCTGGCGACCGTCGGGCCCGGCCTGCTCGACCAGCAGGACGCCGACGTGTCCGCGCTGGTGCGCCAGGTCGCCGACGCCGACCTGGTGGTCGTGGCCTGCCCGACCTACAAGGCGACCTACACCGGCCTGCTCAAGCTGTTCCTGGACCGGTTCGCGCCCGACTTCGGCACCGGCCTCACCGGGCTCGCCGTGCCGCTCATGCTCGGCGGCGGGCCGGCGCACGCCCTGGCCCCCGAGCTGACCCTGCGCCCGGTGCTCACCGAGATCGGCGCGACCGTGCCCGTGCGCGGCCTCTACGTGCTCGACGCAGCCCACGACGACCCCGCGGCGTACGCCGCCTGGCTGGTCGGCGCTCGTCCGGTCGTCTCCACCCTCCTCGCTGCTCGGACAGGAGCCCCCGCATGACGACCCTTCCCACGACCCTTCCCACGACCCTTCCCACGACCCTGCACATGCCGACCAACCAGGACCTCGACCCCGACCAGCTGCGGGCGGCCTTCGGGGTCTTCCCCAGCGGTGTGGTCGCGGTCGCCGCCGAGGTCGACGGCCGCGCGACCGGCCTGGCGGCGTCGTCGTTCACGTCGGTGAGCCTCGACCCGCCGCTGGTGTCGTTCTCGATCGCCAACACCTCCAGGACCTGGCCCGACCTGCGTCGCGCCGGCCACCTCGGGGTCACGGTCCTGGCCGACCACCACGGCGAGGTGTGCCGCCAGCTCGCCGGGCCGGTCGAGCACCGCTTCGACGACGTGCCGACCACGGTGTCGCCCGACGGCGCCGTCACCCTCGACGAGGGCCTGGCCCGCTTCGACTGCACGATCCACCGCGAGGTCGAGGCCGGTGACCACACGATCGTGCTGCTCGCGCTGCACGCCGTCGAGCAGACCGACACCTCGCTCCCGCTGGTCTTCCACCGCAGCGGCTTCGGCCGGATGTGCGAGGTCTGAGGGGTCAGGACCCGGCGCGCAGGGCGGCGTTCTCGGTCTCGAGCGCGTCGATGCGGGCCTGCAGGGCCTCGAGGTGGGGTGCGAGCTCGGCTGCGGTGAAGCGGGGCGTGATGTGCTGCGGGCAGTTCCAGTCGTAGGCCTCGACCGTCACGACCACCGACCGCTCGACGACACCGTCGGCATCGTCCTGCGCCAGGCGCGCCGCCAGTGCCGGGTCCTCCTGGGCGGTGACGACGCGCGCCCGGCCGAAGATCTTCAGGCGCCGTCGGTGGGCGTAGTCCATGACGATCAGGCTCACCCGGTCGTCGCCGGCGAGGTTGCCGGTGCTGACGTACTGCAGGTTGCCGCGCAGGTCGGCCCAGGCGATCGTGTGGTCGTCGAGGACCCGCAGGAACCCGTCGGCCCCGCCGCGGAACTGCACGTAGGGCCATCCCGTCTCGCTGGTGGTCGCCAGGTAGAACCCGTCGCGGCCGGCCAGGAAGGCGCGGACGTCGTCGTCGAGCGGGTCGTGGCCCGGGCCGCCGGCGCCCTGGGCGCGCGCGACGTGGCGGGCGTAGGCCGCGCCACTGCCGTGCTGCTCCTGCAGCGCGCGGACGCGGTCGGTGAAGGCGAGGGCGGCGTAGCTGCGGCTCATGATGTCTCCTCAGATATGGAATGAACGTTACAGAATCGGGTGACGACGGGGGCGACCCTGCCCGGGTCGGGCTCAGGCCAGGGCGCGCACGGCGAGGTCGACGCTCGACATCAGCCACCCCCGTTCGGGGCGTACGGCGCCGGCGACGCGCAGCCCTTGGACCACGGTGATCACGAAGCGGGCGGCGGCCCGGGGGTCGGCGAGCGGCGGGTCGACGCGCCGCAGGAGCGTGGTCAGGGTCTCCTCGAGCAGGTCGGTGGTCTCGCGGACCCGCGAGGCCACGGCGGTGTCGCGCGCGACCAGCTCGGTGGCGGCGCTGACGATCAGGCAGGCCTGGCGGGTGCCGTCCTGCACGATCTCGTCGACGAGCCCGACCAGGATCTCGCGCACCAGGCGCAACGGCGGCTCCTCGGAGTCGAGCAGCGCCAGCAGGGGCTGGGCGAAGTCGGCGCGGTAGCGGTCGAGGGCGGCGAGGTAGAGGCCCTCCTTGTCGCCGAACGCGGCGTAGAGCGAGCCGCGGCCGATGCCGGTGGCCTCGACGAGGTTCTGCACCGAGGTGCCCGCGAAGCCGTGCTGCCGGAACGTCGTGACGGCGGCGGCCAGTACCTGGTCGGTGTCGAACTCCCGGACGCGTGCCACGCCCCGATCGTAGCCTTTGTGGAACGATCGATCAAGAATGGCTCGACCGTCGGCACCGGGCTACGGGCGCCGGACCGGCCCGTCGGCCTCCTGGAGCCGCCCGCTGCCCCGGCGCGTGAGCCAGCCGGCGTCCCACCGGGCGTCCGAGCGGGCGTCGAGCTTGTCGTCGAGGACGAAGAAGTCCATCTGCACCCGCTGGCCCGAGATCGACAGGACGCCGTAGCCGTGGTCGTCGAGGTTGACGTACTTCATGTGCGGGTTGGCGGCCATCAGCGCCTGGGCCCCGCCGACGGTCGGCGCGCCGAGGATCTCGTCGAAGTTGTCGCTGGTCACGGAGTTGATGACGAACTCGACCCCGACGGTGCCGGTGAGCGGGTAGGTACCGGTGTCGATCGGCAGCTCGTTGGCCCAGTTGGTGTGGATGTCGCCGGTGAGGCACACGACGCCGCCGATCGCGTCGTCGACGATGTGGGCGAACAGCTCGCGCCGGTCGTCGGTGTAGCCGTCCCACTGGTCGGTGTTGACCGCCACGTCGCCCGGCACAGGCGTGCCGGCGAGCTGTCCGAGCGCCCCCGCCAGGGCCGCGGGCAGGGAGGCGACCTTGAGCGGGGCGATCATCACCGAGGTGCCGACGAGCTTCCAGGTCGCGTCGGACGCCGCCAGCGTGCGCTTGACCCAGTCGAGCTGCTGGCGGCCGGTGATGGTGCGCGCGGGGTCGGCGACCCCGGTGCTGCCGGTCGCGGCCTGCTCGTCGCGGTAGCTGCGCAAGTCCATCAGCGTCAGGTCGGCCAGCCGGCCGAACTGCAGGTGGCGGTAGAGCCGGGCCCCGTCGCCGAGCGCGGCCGTGCCGTCGAGCCGCACCGGCATCCACTCGTCGTACGCGCGGTGCGCGCGGGCCTTGCGCCGCCGGAAGCTGCCCTCGCTCGGGTCGTGGTTGTTGGCGCCGTCGCGCCAGGAGTTGTCGGCGATCTCGTGGTCGTCCCAGATGGCGACCATCGGGTGCTGCGCGTGCAGCGCCTTCAGGTCGGGGTCCTGCTTGTAGTGGGCGTGGCGCTGGCGGTAGTCGGCCAGCGAGACCGTCTCGTGGTCGGGGACGACGCGGCGCTCGCCGCCGTACTCGCCGTTGCCGTACTCGTAGAGGTAGTCGCCGAGGTGGATCACCGCGTCGAGGTCGTCGCGCGCCGCGAGGTGGCGGTAGGAGGCGAAGTAGCCGGCCGGGTAGTTGGAGCACGACACGACGCCGAAGGTCAGCTCGCCCGGGTCGGCGGTCGCTGCGGGCGCGGTGCGGGTGCGGCCGACGGGGGAGCGCACGCCGGCGTGGGTGAACCGGTAGTAGTAGCGCGTGGCCGGCCGCAGACCGCGGGCGTCGACCTTGACGGTGTGGTCGCGGTCGGCGCTGGTGACGACGGTCCCGCGCCGCACCACCCGACGCAAGCGGCGGTCGGTGGCGACCTCCCAGGTGACCCGCACCTGCGGTCCCCGCTGCGAGCCCGGACGCGCGTCCGGTGTCGGCGTGACGCGGGTCCACAGCACCACGGCGTGCGGGAGCGGGTCGCCCGAGGCGACGCCGTGGGCGAAGACCTGGTGGCGAGGGCGCGGGGCGGCGGCCGTCGCCGGCTGGGCCGGGGTGAGCCCGGGCAGCAGCGGGGCCGCCGCGCCGACGGCGCCGAGGGCTCCGGTCACGGTGCGACGGCTGACGCGGGGGCGGTCGGGGACGGGGACGTCGGTGGTGGTCACGTCCGCCCAACGCGGTGGCGCACGGTTGGTCACCGGGGTTTCGCAGTCGTCGACCGACGTTCACCTGCGCGTCGTCCCGCGACCGACCCCGCCTCCGGGCGGGGTCAGGCGGGGGCGCCGGCCAGCACCCCCAGCATGTGGTTCATCACCGCGCGGTGCTCGGCGGCCGGGCTGAACATGATGAGCTCGGCGTCCTCCTCGACGCGGACCGAGTGCCCGGCCGGCCAGTGGAAGACCTCGCCGGCCCGGACGACCTCCGCTTCCCCGTCGGCGTAGGTGACGACGACGCGGCCCCGTACGGCGTAGCCCCAGTGCGGGGCGAAGCAGACGTCGTCGTCGAGGCCGTGGAGCAGCGGGGCGATGTCGACCCCCGCGGCGAGGGTGAAGTGCTCGGCGGCCAGGGTGCCGAAGGCGTCGCCGTAGTCGGGCAGGTGGCGGGCGGTCGCTCCGAGGGCGTTCATCGCGATGGGCAGGTCCTGGGTCGGGGTGTGCATGGTCGTGCCTTCCTGTCGGAGTGGGTGGGGGTCGATCGGGGTGGAGGGTGGTGCTGCTGTCGACCAGGAGGCGGGAGAACGACTGTCACAATGCGACGGTGAGCCTCCAAGTGGCCCGTGCGGCCCTCGCGCGCGGCGACGCCGACGCCGCGCTGGCGTCCCTCGACGCCCTCCCCGAGACCGACGAGACGCTGGCGCTGCGCGCGCAGGCCGCCTACGCCGCGGGCCGCTTCGAGGCCTGCGTGGCGTCGTACGAGCGGCTCTTCCGACGCCAGGAGGAGGCGGGCGACGCCGGTGCGGCGGCGATGAGCGCCGCCACCGTCGCGCTCCACCTGCTCGTCGACTCCGGGCTGCTCGCGCCCGTGCGCGGGTGGGTCGCCCGGGCCCGGCGCCTGGCCGGTGACGAGCCCGGACCGGTGCACGCGGTGCTCGCCCTGGTCACGACCTACGAGCGCTTCCTCGCCGGCGACCCCGAGGCCGCCGCCGTGGCGGCCCGCGACGCGGTCGCCCTGGGTACGGCCCACGGGGTCGCGCCGGCGGTGACGATGGGCACGGTCGCGACCGGGCGGTTGCTGGTCGAGCAGGGCGAGGTGGTGGCCGGTCTGGCGCTGCTCGACGAGGTGGCGGTGCAGCTGACCGGCGACGAGCTCGACGCGTTCACCACGGGCAACACCTACTGCGAGCTGGTGTGTGCGGCCCAGGCGCTCGGGATGCCCGACCGGGCCCGTGAGTGGACCGACGTCATGGACCGGTGGCGCCCGAGCGCCGTGGGGGCGTCGAGCGGGCGCTGCCGGGTCCACCGCGCCGAGCTGCTGCGGATGAGCGGTCCCGCCGACGAGGCCGAGGCCGAGGCGCTGCGGGCCTGCGCCGAGCTCGCGCCGTGGATGCGGCGCGAGCTCGGCTGGCCGCTGGTCGAGCTGGGCAACATCCGGTTGCGGCGCGGCGACCTCGCCGGCGCCGAGGAGGCCTTCACCGCCGGCCACGACCGCGCCTGGGATGCCCAGCCCGGTCTCGCCCTGCTGCGCCTGGCCCAGGGCGACCCCGCCACGGCCGCCGCCCTCGTCGCGCAGGCCCTCGCCCACCCCGTCGAGCTGCCCTGGAAGGAGCGACCGCCCTTCGGCGAGCTCCGGCTCGCCCCGCTGTGGGAGGCGCAGGCCGAGATCGCGGTCGCCGTCGGCGACGCCGAGGCGGCCGTGACGGCCCGGGCGGCCGCGACCGGGTTGCGCGACCTCGCGGCCCGCTTCGACAGCCCCGGCCTCGACGCCGCCGCGGCCCTGGCCGGCGGGCGGGCCGCACTGCTCGAGGGCGACCCCGACACCGCCGCCGCGCTGGCGCAACGGGCGGTCGGGTCGTGGACGGCCCTGGGGGCGCCGTACGACGCCGCGCAGGCGCGCCTGGTCCTCGCCGACGCCCTCGCGGCGGCCGGCAACCGCGCCGGCGCCGTGCTCGAGTGGAACGCCGCCGCGGCGGCCTTCACGGCCTACGGCGCACCCGTGCGCGCCGACGACGCGCGGGCCCGGACGCACGGCGCCACCGGCGACCAGGCCGGCGACCAGGCCGGCGACCGGGCCGACGTCCCGACGCCCGCGACCGCGTCCCTCGTACGTCGCGGGGCGGCCTGGGAGGCCGGCTTCCGCGACGCGGTGGTCGTGCTGCCCGACCTCAAGGGCCTCGGCTACCTGCACCGGCTCCTCGCCGCGCCCGGCGTCGAGGTCGCAGCGCTCGACCTGGTCGGTGCCGCCGTCGACGAGCCGGCCCTGCCCGTCATCGACGAGGAGGCCAAGGCGGCCTACCGCCGCCGCCTGGCCGAGGTCGAGGACGACCTGGCCGAGGCGGCGCGCGACCACGACCTCGCCCGGGTCGCGCTGGCCGAGCGAGACCGCGACTACCTGGTCGCCGAGCTCACCGGGGCGCTCGGGCTGGGTGGCCGGTTGCGGGCGTCGGGCGGCACCGCCGAGCGTGCCCGTGGCGCCGCCACCCGAGCCCTGCGCTACGCCCTCGACAAGGTGGCCGAGCACCATCCCGACCTGGGCGCGCACCTGGCGCTGCGCGTGCGCACCGGCACCTGGTGCTGCTACCGGCCCGACCCCCTGGAGCCCCTGGCCTGGCGCCTGGAGTGAGGCTCGCGCGCCCCTCGTAGGCTGGCCCCATGCGGGTCGTCGTCGTCGGAGCCGGGATCGCCGGCCTCACCGCGGCCCACGCGCTCGCCGCGACCGGGGCCGAGGTCGTCGTCCTGGAGGCCTCCGACCGGCCCGGCGGCAAGATCAAGCGGGCTGCCGTCGGCGGGGTCGTCGTCGACGTCGGCGCCGAGGCCATGGTCAACCGGCGCCCCGAGGGCGTCGCGCTCGCACGGGCCGTCGGGCTCGACGTCGTCCACCCGACCACCGCGACGTCACGGGTGTGGACCCGCGGCGCGCTGCGCCGGCTGCCCCGCACCCTGATGGGCGCCCCGCTCGACCTCGACGAGCTCGAGGCCACCGGCATCCTCAGCCCCGAGGGCCTGGTGCGCGCCCGGCACCAGGTGGGCGGGCTGCCCCACCCGGACGAGGCGGCTGACGTCTCGGTCGGCGACCTGGTCGCCCACCGCTTCGGCGACGAGGTCGTCGACCGGCTCGTCGAGCCGCTGCTCGGCGGGGTCTACGCCGGCTACGCCCGCGGCATCTCCGTGCGCGCCGCGATCCCGCAGCTGCTCGCGCTCGCCGAGGGCGGGTTCGTCGGCGGCACCCCGCCGCCGGTGGTGGGCGTGCCGATGTTCGCCGGTCTGGCCGGCGGCATGGGCACCCTCGTCGAGCGGCTGGCCGCCGGGCTCGACGTCCGCGCCGGGGTCACAGTCCGCGAGGTCCGGCGCTCCGGCGCCGCCTTCACGGTCGTCACCGGCCCCACGCCCGCCCCGGTCGAGATGCCGGCCGACGCCGTGGTGCTCGCGACCCCCGCCGCCCCCACGTCGCGCCTGCTCGCCGACCTCGCGCCCGCCGCGTCGGCCGAGCTGGCCGCGATCGACTACGCCTCGATGGCCGTGGTGACCCTCGCCTTCCGCGCCGCCGACCTCCCCGCGGGGATGGACGCGGCCTCGGGGTTCCTGGTGCCGCCGGTCGACGGGCGCCGCGTCAAGGCCGCGACCTTCTCGTTCGCCAAGTGGGACTGGGTCCGTGAGGCCGGCCGTGGGGCCGACGGCGGGGACCTCGCGCTGCTGCGCACCTCCCTGGGCCGCCTGGGCGACGAGGTCACGCTGCAGCGCAGCGACGACGAGCTGGTCGCGCTCTCCCTGGCCGACCTGCACGAGGCCGTCGGCCTCACCGCGACGCCGGTCGACACCTACGTGCAGCGCTGGGGCGGCGGCCTGCCGCAGTACGCCGTCGGCCACCTCGACCGCGTCGCCCGCGTCCGCGCCGACGTGGCGTCGGTGCCGGGCCTCGCGGTCTGCGGGGCGGCGTACGACGGGGTCGGCATCGCGGCCTGCATCGCCTCCGGGCACGCCGCCGCGGCCGCCGTGTCGCCCCTCGCCTGAGGCGTCGCCCGGACCGCGCTGCCGCCACGCGAGCAGGGCCGCTACGGCGTCGTCGGCGACGGGGGAGTCGAGGACGGGGACCAGCGCGGGCCCGTGCCCATCCGCGCGGCACAATGGGGACATGAGCGAGGAGACCAAGACCAACGCCGCTCGGCTGCGCGAGATCAACGCCACCATCCGCTACACGATGTGGTCGGTGTTCCGCCTCGAGACGGTCCTGGGCGACGGGCCCGACAGCGCCGACCGGGTGGCCGAGGGTGCCGAGGTCGAGAAGCTCTTCGCCGAGCTGGCCGAGCACGACGTCGTCGTCCGCGGCACCTACGACGTCAGCGGCTTGCGCGCCGACGCCGACGTGATGGTGTGGTGGCACGCCGAGGACTCCGAGGCGCTGCAGGCCGCCTACCACCGCTTGCGTCGTACGACGTTCGGCCGCCGGCTCGCCCCGGTGTGGTCGCAGATGGCGCTGCACCGGCCCGCGGAGTTCAACAAGAGCCATGTGCCGGCGTTCCTCGACGACGAGGAGCCCAAGCGCCACGTCTGCGTCTACCCGTTCGTGCGCTCCTACGAGTGGTACCTCCTGCCTGACGAGGAGCGCCGCGACATGCTCAAGGAGCACGGCATGCAGGCGCGGCCCTACCCCGACGTGCGCGCCAACACCGTCGCGTCGTTCGCCCTGGGCGACTACGAGTGGATCCTGGCCTTCGAGGCCGACGACCTGCACCGCATCGTCGACCTGATGCGCGACCTGCGCGCCAGCCGTGCCCGGCGCCACGTGCGCGAGGAGATCCCGTTCTACACCGGGTCGCTCACGCCGATCGCCGACCTGGTCGACCGGCTGCCCTGAGGGAACCCCCGGCGCGGTGCCGCCGTCGGAGCAGCATGAGGACTCCCGTCTCTGTTGTCTCCGCCGTCTCCGCCGTTCTCCTGCTCACCCTCGCCGCCTGCGGGTCCGACGACGGGCCGTCTCGTGCCACCGACCCCGCGACGCAGTCGCCGCTCGGCCCGGCCGCGGGCCCGCCGACCGTCGTCCCCGCCGCACCCGGCCCGGTCCGCTCGGTCGGGCTGCCGACGGTCATGGACACCGGCGACGGACCGGAGCTGTGCCTGGGCGCGGTCGCCGAGTCCTACCCGCCGCAGTGCAGCGGACCCGCCGTCCGCGGCTGGGACTGGGCCGACCAGGCGCCGAACGTCGAGCGCCAGGGCGACATCCGCTGGGGCAGCTTCGCCGTCGCCGGCACCTGGGACGGCACGACCTTCACCGTCAGCGACGCCATTCCGGGCGCGCTCTACGACCCCGCGCCCGAGCCCCCGGTCGACCTGCCCGACCCGAGCGTCGAGCTCAGCCAGGCCGAGCTCGAGGCGCTGGCCACCGAGCTGACCACCGAGCCGACCGACGCGCTCCCTGGTGTCCTGGCGGCCACCCCCGACCAGGAGGGCCACGTGCTCGTCGACGTCACCTACGACGACGGCACGCTCCAGCAGTACGTCGACGACGCCTACGGGGCGGGCGTGGTGGTCGTGCGTGGCGCGCTGGTCGACGCCTGAGTGCGCGACGTGGCCCACGGTGGTCGAGGTGCGACGAGGCCCCTCAAGGACCGATCCCGACCCTCCGCGGTCGCGCCGGCAGCGGTGGCGCGGCTGGTCTCGAGGCTCGGCCGCGGGCGGCCTCGCACCTCGACCACCGGGTGGGCGAGGTGCCCGGGCATGACCCCTACTGCTGGTCGGCAGGCTCGAGGGTCAGGCTGATCGAGTTGATGCAGAACCGGTCGCCGGTGGGCGTGCCGTAGCCGTCGGGGAAGACGTGGCCGAGGTGGGACCCGCAGTTGGCGCAGCGGACCTCGACGCGCTTCATGCCGAGGGTGTTGTCCTCGATGTACTCGATCGTGTCGCTGATCGGCTGGTAGAAGCTCGGCCAGCCGCAGCCGGAGTGGAACTTGGTGTCGGACTCGAAGAGCTTGGCCTGGCAGGCCTTGCACTTGTAGACACCCTTGGTCTCGGTGTCGGTGTACTCGCCGACGAAGGCCCGCTCGGTGCCGGCCTGACGGAGCACCTGGTACTCCTCGGGCGTCAGCTCGGCGCGCCACTCCTCGTCGGTCTTCTCCACGTTGTAGGCCATGCCTTCCAGCCTACGGGTGGCTGCCCACTGCTGCGGTCGGCGACGTCGTCCGAAGAGCTTCACGCCACGAGCCTACGAGGGGGCCGGCAGCGAGGGGGTCGGCAGCGAGGGGGTTGGCGCGGACGGCGTCGGGGCGGAGGGTGTGGGTGCCGACGAGGTGGGCTCCGACGGCGTCGGCTCCGTGGGCGTGGGCGTGGGCGTCGGTGTGGGGGTCGGTGTCGGTGACGGGGGTGGCGGCGTGCTGGGGGTCTGGCCCCCGCCGTGCCCGCCGCCGTGCCCGCCGTGCCCGCCGCCCTGGCCGTGGTGCCCACCGCCCTGGCCGTGGTGCCCGCCGTGACCGTGGTGTCCGGCTGGCGGGTCCGTCGGGTCCTTCGGCGGCTTGACGGGCTCGACGGGCTCGACGGGCTCGACCGGCTCGGCCGGCTCGACGGGCGGGCTGGGCAGGTCGAAGTAGCCCGTCTCGTAGCCGGTGGCGAAGGCGAGCACGAGGTCGACGTAGTAGGTCGAGTGGTTGTAGGCGAAGACCCGGGCGCGCATCACGGCCTCGTCACGGATCGAGCCCGAGTCCGGGCACAGGTAGTACGCCGCGGCGAGGGCGGCGTCGTCGAGGTCGTTCGGGTCGCGGCGTCCGTCGCCGTCGCCGTCGCGCCCGGCGACCGCCCACGTGGAGGGGATGAACTGCAGCGGCCCGACGGCCCGGTCCCAGGTGCGGTCGCCGTCGAGGACGCCGTCGTCGGTGTCGGGGATCGCGGCGACGTCGCCGACGCCGTCGAGGGCCACCCCGCGGATCGGGGGCCGGGAGACCCCGTCGACCCCGAGCTGGGAGCCGCCGTAGCGGCCGTGGTCGGTCTCGACCCGGCCGATGCCGGCCAGCAGCTCCCACGGCAGGTCGCACGAGGGCCGTACCTGCTCCATCGTGCGGGCGGCGTCCTGGTAGGCGCGACGCGCGGCCACCGGCAGCCCGTGGTCGGTCTCGGTGCTGATCCGGACCAGGTCGCGGACCTGCGGAGCGCTGCGGCTGGGGGCCGGCGTACGCCGCTGGGAGGCGCTGCGCGCACGACGGTCGGCGCGCACCGTCGGTCCCACGAACGCGGTGCTCGTCCTCGGCGCGAGGGTGTCCGCGACGGGCCCGGCCGCGACGTACGCCACGGTCCGGCTGTGCGAGCCGGTCGGGGAGGCCGGGGCGCGGGTGACGTCGGGCGCGGCCGGCGCGCTCGTGGCGACACCGACGGCCACCACGGCCGCGGTCACGACGCCCGACGCCAGCGTCGCGGCGACGTGGGAGCGCAGGGTCGGCATGGGGGCATCCGTCGTGGGGGTGGAGGTGGGAGTGGGGGTGGTGCTGCAGCGGTGACGACCGAGACCCGTCACCAGGGAGCATCGGCACCGCAGCGTCCGCCTTGACCCCCGCTGCGTCGAGTACGGTCGGCGGGTGCCCAGGACCCCAGCCGCTGAGGTCGAGGCCGGCGGCCGCGCCGTGCGCGTCTCCAGTCCCGACCGGGTGGTCTACGAGGCCACCGACCGCACGCCCGAGGTGACCAAGCTGATGGTCGCGCAGTACTTCGCCAGCGTGGAGGACGGGCTCATGCGGGCCCTGCGCGACCGGCCGACCGCCCTGGAGCGGTGGACCTCGGGGGTCCGCGAGGGGATGCGGCTGGCGACCGGACCCCAGGACAAGGACGCCGACGCGTTCTACCAGAAGCGCGTGCCGAAGGGGGCGCCCGACTACCTCGAGACGGTCCGCATCACCTTCCCCAGCGGCCGCACCGCCGACGAGATCTGCCCCACCGAGATCGCGGTCCCGGTGTGGTGCGCCCACATGGGCACCCTGGTCTTCCACCCGTGGCCCGTACGCCGCAGCGACGTCGACCGGCCCGACGAGCTGCGCATCGACCTCGACCCCCAGCCCGGCACGACCTTCGCGGACGCCGTCCGGGTCGCCGGGCTCGCCGACGAGCTGCTGCGCGAGCTCGGCCTGGTCGGCTTCCCCAAGACCAGTGGCAACCGCGGCGTCCACGTCTTCGTGCGGATCCGCCCCGACTGGGAGTTCACCGACGTCCGGCACGCCGCCATCGCCTTCGGACGCGAGCTGGCTCGCCGCGACGACGGGGTCACCGTCGAGTGGTGGAAGGAGGAGCGCGGCGAGCGGATCTTCGTCGACTTCAACCAGAACAACCGCGACCGCACCATGGCCTCGGCCTACTCGCTGCGACCGCTGCCGGGCGCCCCGGTCTCGACGCCGGTCACCTGGGCCGAGCTCGCCGACCTGCGCGACCCACGCGACTTCACCCTCTTCTCGGTGCCCGACCGCGTCGCCGACGGCGACCCGTGGGCGAGCATCGACGACACGGCGTACTCGCTCCAGCCGCTGCTCGACCTGTGGGAGGAGCAGGGCGCGGTCGAGCTCAGCTTCCCTCCCGACTACCCCAAGATGCCGGGCGAGCCCCCCAGGGTGCAGCCGAGCAAGAAGGTCGCCGAGCACTGGGACGCCGACGGCAACCGCCGGCCGGACTGACCGGCGCCGTAGTCAGACGTACACAGATGAGCGCGGGCCCAGAGCTCCGCGCTCACGCCACGGCTCGGCGGGGGCCAGATCGTGCACTGTGTGCGTTCGTCTACGCCCGCACGTGCGTCTCGCCCCTGGGGGTGACTGTGCGCGAGGACACGCCGCTGCGGGGCGACGAGTTCTGCGATTGCGTTGACGCCGCCCAGTCAACAGTTGTTCACTGACTGCGTGACGAGCGACACGAAGCCGCGGCCTGGCAGGGTCAGCTGGGAACGGCTGCGCAAGGGCGCCGACAAGTTGACGACGCCCCTGCTGCCCGACGACTACCTCACGCTGCTCAACCCGTTGTGGAGCTCGCGCGAGCTGCGCGGCCGGGTCGAGGAGGTGATCCCCGAGACCGACGACGCTGCGACGCTGGTGATCCGGCCCGGGTGGGGCTGGCGCTACGACCACCGCCCCGGCCAGTACGTGGGCATCGGGGTCGAGATCGAGGGCAAGTTCCACTGGCGCTCCTACTCGGTGAGCTCGCCGCCGCGGCGCTCGGGCCGCAACCTCGCCATCACGGTGCGCGCGATGCCTGAGGGGTTCTTGTCGACCCACCTGGTCAACGGGCTCGAGCCCGGCACGATCGTGCGGCTGGCCACGCCCAACGGCGACTTCGTGCTGCCCGACCCGCCGCCGGCCCGCTCGCTGTTCCTCGTCGGCGGCAGCGGCATCACGCCGGTGATGTCGATGCTGCGCACCCTCGACCGGCGCGGCACGATGGGCGACGTCGTCCTGCACTACTCCTCGACCACGCCGGAGCGGATGATCTTCCGCGCCGAGCTCGAGGACCTCCACGCCAAGCACCCCGGCCTCACCGTGCACCAGTGGTTCTCCGACGAGCAGGGCATCTTCTCCCTCGGCGACCTCGACCAGACGGTCCCCGACTGGCGCGAGCGCGAGACCTGGGCCTGCGGGCCGGCGCCGATGCTCGACGCCGTGGAGTCGCACTGGGACCAGGCGGGCCTCGAGGAGCAGCTTCACGTCGAGCGCTTCTCGCTGCAGGTCGGCACCGACGGCGGCGAGGGCGGCACGATCACCTTCCAGAACTCCGGCCGCCAGGCCGAGGCCGACGGGGCGACCACCGTGCTCGAGGCCGGCGAGCAGGCCGGGGTGGGCATGCCCTACGGCTGCCGGGTCGGCATCTGCCACACCTGCACCGTCACCAAGATCTCTGGGACCGTGCGCGACCTGCGCAACGGCGACGAGTACGACCAGCCCAACGAGCAGGTGCAGACCTGCGTGACCGTCCCGGTCGGCCCCTGCACCCTCAACATCTAGCCCCCGCGTCAACCCAGCCCGCACGCCACCTAGCAAGGGAGTCCGACGTGGCCATCGCCGACGTCAAGGAGTACTGCCACCTCACCGAGGCCGACGTGGAGGCGATCGGGCGCGAGCTCGACAGCATCCGCGAGCGCGTCGAGGCCGCCCGCGGGGCCGAGGACGCCGCCTACATCCGCCGGGTGATCCGCACCCAGCGCTGGATGGCGGCCGCCGCGCGCATCGGGATGATCGTCAGCTCGCCCCTCGAGCCGAAGTACCGCCGCCCGATCCTGGCGGCCAGCTCGATCTCGCTGGGCCTGGCCAAGATCCTCGAGAACATGGAGATCGGCCACAACGTCATGCACGGCCAGTGGGACTGGATGAACGACCCCGAGATCCACTCGTCGTCGTGGGAGTGGGACACCGGCCAGCCCGCGGAGCAGTGGAAGCACAGCCACAACTACATCCACCACCAGTTCACCAACGTGCTGGGCTTCGACAACGACATCGGCTACGGCGTGCTGCGCATGGCCCGCGAGCAGCGCTGGCACCCCCACTACCTGGGCCAGCCGATCTACAACGCCCTGCTGGCCGGGCTCTTCCAGTGGGGGGTGGCCCTGCACGACCTCGACCTCGAGGCGATCCGCAAGGGCAAGAAGGACCCCGTGGAGATGAAGCGGCAGCTCAAGCAGATCGCGCGCAAGGGCCGCAACCAGATCTTCAAGGACTACGTCCTGTACCCCGCGCTGAGCGGCAAGCAGTGGAAGTCGACGCTCAAGGCCAACGCCGCGGCCAACCTGATGCGCAACGTGTGGTCCTACCTGATCATCTTCTGCGGCCACTTCCCCGACGGTGCCCTGCACTTCACCGAGGAGGAGCTCGAGGACGAGACCCGCGCCGAGTGGTACCTGCGCCAGATCCTCGGCACCGCCAACTTCGAGGGCAGCACGCTGCTGCACATCATGAGCGGCAACCTCGGCTACCAGATCGAGCACCACTTGTTCCCCGACCTGGTCAGCAACCACTACGGCGAGATCTCGCCCGAGGTCCGCGCCCTGTGCGACAAGTACCAGATCCCCTACACCACCGGGCCCCTGTACAAGCAGTACGGCCAGGTGCTGCGCACCATCCACAAGCTCTCGCTGCCCAACAGGTTCACCAAGGACGACCGGCCGCCGACCGGTGAGGGCGTCACCATCGAGCAGCACGAGCGGGTCCGCCACGAGGACACCCACGACCGGCGGCCCGAGCTCGGCGGCTGGTCCCGCTCCAAGGCCGACGCCCGCGCGTGAGTGCGCTCTTCGCCTGGGACGAGGGGGCACTGGTACGCCGCAAGGTCACCCAGTGCGCCCTGTCCCGGGTGTGCGGGGCGTGCGGGAGCCCCCTGGGCCGCCCGATCGCCTTCGTCGGCCCCGCCGACGAGGTGGCCCGCAACGAGTTCCACGCCCCGCCCCTGCACGCCACGTGCGCCGACGACGTACGGCGGACGCTGGATCCGACCGGTGGGTCGGCAGGGGAGTCGGCGTGGCAGGTCGTGCTGACCTCGGGGTTCGAGTACGTCCGTCCGGGCGCCGACGACCTCGACCCGCTCGCCCGCTTCGTCCCCAACTCCGTCCTATAGCCTCGCGTGCGTGATCAAGGTCCTCGTCGTCACCGGTTCGGGCCGCAGCGGCACCAGTAGCGCGGCCGGCACCTTGAAGCGGCTGGGCTTCCACGTCCCGCAGCCGGAGGTCGAGCCCGACGAGCGCAACCCGCGCGGCTACTACGAGCCGTTGTGGGTCTCGGAGTTCCACAAGCACTGGCTCAACGGCATCCGGGTGCGCACCATCGACGGGCGCCCGCACGCCGGCGACATCGCGATGGCCGACGTGACGCCCGAGCGCGAGGAGGAGCTGCGGTCGTGGCTGGCCGCCGAGCTCGCACGGCGCCGCGACGGCGACGTCGTGGTCGTCAAGGAGACCCGGGCCTACTGGGTCTACCCGCTGTGGCAGCGCGTCGTCGCCGCCACCGGGGCCGAGCTCGCGAGCCTGACGATGCTGCGCCACCCGACGCAGGTGGTGCGCTCGCGCGACTCTGCCTACCTGTCGGGGCGCTCCGACGAGCTGCGACGCCAGCGCGAGACCGCCAACGTCGCGGCGTGGGCCAACTCGGTGTTCGTCACCGAGCGCGCGACGAGGGGCAACCCCCGGGCCTTCGTGCCCTACGAGGACCTGATCGGCGACTGGCGCGCCGCGATCACCCTGGCCTGCGCGCAGGTCGGGGTGGACCCCGGCGACCTGAGCGCGCCGCACCCGGTCGACGACTTCGTCACCACCTCGCTCAACCGCTCCGCGACCGCGTGGGACGGCCTGTCGGTGCCGCCGGTGCTGGTCGACCTGGCCGAGCGCACCTGGGCGGCCGCCCTGGCCCTGGTCGAGAAGCCCGATGACGCCGCGGCGACGGCCGCGCTCGACGGCCTGCAGGCCGAGTACGCCGAGCTCTACCGCACCTCGGCCGCCATCGTCTCCGACGAGACGTCGTCGGACCTCCAGGCGCTGCGTGCCGAGCTCGAGGCCCGCCTCGCGGTCAAGAACCAGCGGTTGGACAAGCTGCGCCGCAAGCTGCGTGCCGCCGAGAACGCCGAGACCCCCACCCAGGACGGGAACAACACATGAAGAACGTCGTCGTGGTCGCCGGTGCCGGGCGCAGCGGGACCAGCACGATCGCCGGGGCCCTCACCATGCTGGGGCTGCACCTGCCCGAGCCGCAGGTGCCGGCCGACGACACCAACCCGCGCGGGTTCTACGAGTCGCAGTGGGTGGTCGACTTCCACAAGCGGATGCTGCGCCGCGACCCGGTCGTGCGCACCCTCGACTCGCGGCCCGAGGCCGTCGAGCTCGCCCGCCAGCTGCCCACGCCCGACGACGCCGCCGCGCTCGACGCGTGGCTGGGCGAGGCACTGCGCCACCCGCAGGTGGTCGTCAAGGACCCCCGCATCCTGTGGTTCCACGACGTGTGGCGCGCCGCGGCGGCCCGCCAGGGCGCCGCGATCGGCTTCCTGACGATGCTGCGCCACCCCGTCGAGGTCGCCAAGTCGCGCGACACCCACTACGTCGCCGGCATCGCCGGCCAGGACGAGACCTTCCGCCGCCAGCGGGCCACCGCCAACGTCGCGGCGTGGTGCAACGCGTGCCTGACCACCGAGGAGGTCACCCGCCCCGACCCCCGCGTCTTCGTGTCGTACGTCGACCTCCTCGCCGACTGGCGCTCGGCCGTCTCGGCGGTCGACGAGCGCCTCGGGCTGGGCCTGGACCTCACCGGGGCGGGGGCCCAGCGCGTCGACGCCTTCATCGAGCCCGGGCTGCGCCGCTCCGAGACCACGTGGGACTTCGTCGACGTGCCCGACACGCTGCGCGCGGTCGCCGAGGGGGTCTGGGAGGAGATGAACCGGCTCGTCGCCGACCCGACCGACCCGGTCGTCGCCCCGGCCCTCGAGCGGCTGCGCACCGACTACCAGCGTCTCCACGACCACGCCGTCGCCGTCGCGCTCGACCACACCCGCACCCGCGAGGTGCACGTGCGACGGCGTACCCGGGCCAACGTGCGCGCCGAGTCGGAGGAGAAGATCCACGAGCTCGAGCTGCAGCTCGAGGAGGCCAACTCCGACCGCGACCACGACGGCGCCGACACCGGCGGCCTGTTCCGCCGCTGGCGCGGCTGAGGGGCTGCGGTCGGCCCGGCCGGTGAGGCGGTGTGCCAGCCACCTTTCTGGGCGGGGATCGGTACGGGAAGGGTGGCTCACTCACCGCCGCCCCGGAGTCGCCCGGAGCCGCCCGGACCCGGTGCCCTACTCGTCGAAGACCGCCTGCACGATGCCCAGGCACATCTCGTCGGCGGACCCCTCGCCCCACACGACGTACTTCTCCTGGGTGCCGGCGAAGGCGGGCAGCAGGTCGCGCAGCGACTGGTCGTGGCGGCAGGTCACGGTGAGGGTGTCGCCGGCGTCGAGGTGGACCGGGTCGACGGGGCGGGCCGCTTGGTCGTCGAAGTTCCAGAGCGGGACGTCGAGCAGGGTGCGTGCGTCGGGGGTGCCGGCGTCGCTCTCGACGGTGATCGTGCGCCCGAGCAGGTGCATGTGGCCGGCGACCCCGAGCACCGTCATCGGTCGCGTCACCTGCCGCGTGCAGGTCGTCGTGTCGCTCGGCGCGACCTCGGTGCCGCACAGCAGGTGCAGCAGGTTGGCGGTCTGACCGACCCGTTCGCCGAACCGCGCCTTGACGTCGGTCACGGAGGCGTCGTGGGTGCACAGCGGCCCCGAGGAGTGCTCGGGCCGGCAGGGCAGCTCGACGGGGGCCGGCAGCAGGAGGGTGTGGATCTCCTGCAGGTCCTTCCCCGACCGGGGCGTCCACCGCAGCCGGGTCGCCGACCGGTCCGACAGGTCGCCCTCGGGGTGGAGCAGCAGGCTGTAGTGCACCTGCATGACGATCTTGTCGCCGCGGTCGAGCGGGACGCCGTAGCCCGACCGGGTCACGGTCTCGCGGCCGCCGGGGGCCCACGCCCCGAGCCACGAGGCGTCGTCGAGGTCGTCGAGCTCGCCCTCGAGGCCCATCCCGCCGAAGCAGGTCCACCCCGGGTCGGCCGACTCCGCGTCGCGGCGCTCGGCCTCGCGGGTCAGCGACCCGTCGACCCGGAAGAGGATCACGTGGTGGACGACGTCGGGGTTGCCGGGCGCGATGTCGGTGCCGGTCAGCCAGGCGTCCTGGGCCAGTCGCGGGTCGAGCAGGAAGCAGCGGTAGTCGTCGGTCCCGACGCCGGTGGGGGGCGAGGGTGTGTAGGCGGTCGGGACCCGCAACGTCGTACGCCGCTCGCCTGCGCGCAGCGGGCGCGGCCTCGCGACCGGCGCGGCGGTGGGCGGGTGCCCGTCGAGCGCCGCCGGCGACCCGGACGGCGCCGCCGGTGACGGCGTCGACCGGTCGTCGGGTGCTGCCGGCGCCGTCTCGCCGTCGGCCCCGCACCCGGCCAGCCCGGCGGCCAGAGCGCTGGCCAGGACGACGCCCAGCAGGGCGCGCCTCATCAGGTCCCTCATCGTGCCCTCTCCCTCTCCCACCGGGCACGCTACCGCCGACCGGGCCGCGCCGCGGCCGATCGGGCCCCACGGTCGGGCGGTCAGGCGGTGGCGGCCAGGGCGCGCGACAGGGCCGCGACGTCCTGGTAGCCCACGAACCTCGACCGGAGATCACAGGCCTGGTGGAGGGTCGACTGCGACGTCTGCATCGAGTCCGGGTTGCGGGCGTCGCCGATCTCCACCACGAGGGTGCCCGGGGCGCAGAATGCCGCCAGGTGCAGGGCTGAGCCGGCCGAGCCGGCGACCACCGCGGCCCCGGACACCAGTCGGACCTGCTCGCGCACCGACAGCGTCTCGGGTTCGACCACCTGGTAGCCGCGGAGGTGGAACTCCTCGTCGAGCCGGCGGTCCCAGGATGCTGACGAGCGCCCGGCCTTGGTGCGGTTGAACGAGCGCCGTGACAAGAAGATGCGTCCACCGGGCGCGGACGGCTCGCCGGCGGCCACGGCCATCCGCCGCCACAGGGCGGCTGCTTCCTGGCGGATCCGGCTGCGGAACACCACGGGGCGCTCCGGCACCGTCAGTCGCTCGACGGTGACCGGGCGGCCGCGCACCACCATGACGGGCAGCTCGTCGTAGCCGGCCAGTGCGAGCAGGCCGGACTGCCAGGTGTGCAGGTCGGCCGGCTTGGCCGAGCCCCGGGGGTGGGGGAGCGGGTGGGGGCCACGGAAGCTGCGGTGGGCGACCAGGCCCTGGAGGTCGCCGGGCCGGGGCAGCCACAGGGTCGGGAGCACCTCGACCAGGAAGTGCCCGAAGTGGTTGCTCCAGTGGCCGGCGTAGACCCAGTGTCCGGCCAGCCGGGTCGCCCGGGCTCCGACCGTGACCCGCTCCGGGTCGGTCGCGATCGCCGCGTTGCTGTTGGCCGCCGACCAGGTCCGCTGGGACTCCCGGACGAGCTCGCCGTCCTGCGTGTGCACCGCACCGCGCATCCACTTGTGCGGTGGATGCTCCGCGTTGGTGTCGCCCTGTTCGTAGCCCGAGACGGTCGCCGGGGCGACCAGGGAGATGCCGAGTCCTTGTCCCACGCAGCGAGGGTACGTCGGGCGGCGCCCGCTCGACGTACCCTCGCCGGGCGCGCACGCCGCCTGCTCGTGGTGATGAGAGGATCCGGTCGTGCTCACGACCTGGACGACACAGCCGGCTCCTCGTGCGTGGCGGGGCCTCGGCCGGCGGGTCGCCTGATGCCCGTCCTGGTCCTGGTCACCGGGTCGGGTCGCTCGGGCACGAGCAGCATCGCGGGCGCGCTCAAGCGGCTCGGCCACCACGTCCCGCAGCCCGAGAAGCAGGCCGACGAGTCCAACCCGCGCGGCTACTACGAGTCGTCGTGGGTCGCGGCCTTCCACGCCCGTTGGTTCAAGGCCCTGCGCGTGCGGGCGATCGACACGCGACCCGATGCCGGCCGCATCGTGATGGACGACCTCGACGAGGGCCGCGAGCAACGCCTGGCGACCTGGCTGCGCGGCCAGCTCGCGACCCGCGCCGACGACGACGTGATCGTGATCAAGGACCCCCGCGCGTTCTGGGTCCTTCCCTTGTGGCGCCGCACCGCCCGGGCCACCGGCTGCGACCTGGTGAGCCTCACGATGCTGCGCCACCCGTCGCAGGTGGTCCGCTCCAGCGACGCCGCCTACCTCACCGAGCGACCCGACGCCGTCCGGCTGCAACGCGAGTCGACCAACGTGGCCGCGTGGGTCAACGCCCTGCTCGTCGCCGAGCTCGAGACGCGGGACAACCCGCGCGCCTTCGTCCGCTACGTCGACCTGGTCGCCGACTGGCGTACGGCGGTCGGTGGGGCGCTGGCCCACCTCGGGCTCGATCCGGGCGACCTGACGGCCCCGCACCCCATCGACGACTTCATCACCCCTGCGCTCAACCGGGCGGCAGACAGCTGGGACGGCCTGGCCGTGCCCCGGTCCCTGCGCGAGCTGGCCGACCGGGCCTGGCAGGCGGCGCAGGCGCTCGTGGAGCATCCATACGACCCGGCGACCTCAGCCTCCTTCGACGCGCTGCGCCACGAGTACGACGAGCTCCACACCGCCTCGCAGGCGATCGCCGCCGACGCGTGCGACGCGCGCGTCCGCGACGTCAGGACCCGGCTGCGCCAGCGCCTGGAGGAGCGCGACGCCGAGATCGCCCGCCTGCGCCAGGAGCTCGACGTACGCCCCGGCCGCCCGAGGGCCTAGCGCTCCCAGGGCGCGGCGAGCGGGAAGTAGAGCTCGAGGAACTCCGTGACCATCTCGGCGACCAGCTCGGGGTCACGCGCGAAGTCGTGGCCGTCGCCCAGGCAGAAGCCGTCGCGCTCGCGGTGGAGCAGGTCCTTGAGCTTGCGGCGCACGACGGTGTCGGTGATGTCGACGAACGCGAAGTCGGTGGTGCCGACGTGGGCGCGCCCGGTCAGCAGGCCGTAGTGCTGCGCCAGCGAGGACAGCATCGAGACGTCCTGGGCCGAGCGGAACGGCGAGCGCAGCGTCGCCTCGACCTCGGGGGCAAACCGCTCCGCGACCTCGGCGAGGGTCGAGACCCGGTGGGGGTGCGGGGTGTGCAGCATCGTGTTGACGGTGGTGGCGCCGAACGCCTCGGCCAGGAGCCGGCGGTTGTTGTCGGCGGCCAGCGCCCACGGCAGCGTGCCCTGGCCCGGCAGGCCCACGACGGTCGGGGACGGGAAGACCGCGGCCGTGCCGGCCGGGGCGAAGAAGGCGTCGGGGCCCAGCGGCGTACCGAGGAAGACGTCGTCGTTGAGGTAGACGAAGTGCTCGGCGAGGCCGTCGATGCGGTGCACCGCGGCCTCGATCGCGTGGGAGTTGAAGGTCGGCAGCGCGTCGGCGGGCAGCAGGTCGCGGTGGTCGACGACGTTGATCGACGGGTGGTCGGTGTCGAGCCAGGCGGGCACCTGCCGGTCGGTGACCAGGTGGACGGTGCGCACCCACGGCGCGAACAGGTGCACGCTGCGCATCGACCAGCGCAGCTCGCCGCGGTCGACGTAGCGGGCGCGCCCGCTGGCGGCCCGGGTCAGCATCGTGGGGTCGCTGCCGGTGACCTGCGCGAGCCGGGCGACCCGCCGGGCCTCCCAGGCGGGGTCGGCGCCGTCGACCCAGGTGTAGACGACGTCGACCGGGAAACGGCAGTCGTAGACGGTGGGCCCGGCCATCACCGGCAGGGTCGGCACGTCGAGGTCGTGCACGCGCGTGGTGACGGTGCTCGCGCCGCGGGGCAGCGAGGTCGTCCAGGCGGCGCGACCGGGGGAGTGCAGGGCGCCGTCGGGGCCCTCCTCCCAGAACTCCACCGCCACGCCGCAGCCCCGGCCCAGCAGGGCGCCGCGGGTGCGGTCGGCGTTGTAGGGGCTGACGACCAGCGGCCAGGGCTCGAGCTCGAGCCGGCCGGTGCGGGCGCGCAGCAGCGGGGCGAGCATCTCGTCGGGCCGGCCGCGGCGGCTGGGCCAGCCGTGGTGCTCGGGGTCGTGGACCGAGACGTACGCCGGGAGCGCGCTGTCGCCGGTCAGCGCGGTGACGAACGCCGCCCGTGCCTCCATCGGCAGCACCACGGTGGCGGGCAGCTCACGCAGCGGCGGCACCACGAACCACGCGTCGGTGACCGCAGCGGCCAACCGGGTCGCGGCGCGCAGCGTCTCGTGACGGGCCTGGGCGGGGGTGACGCCGACCGCCTCGTGGCCGGGCGGGGCGACGCCGACCAGCGGCAGGGTCGGCGGGGTGCCCCGCGTGGTCAGGACGGTGCTGCTGCGCCCGCCGCTGGTGGCGCGGCGCTTGGTGACGTCGTCGAAGACCTGCAGCCAGCGCGCGGTGACCGACGCGCTGTCCCAGGTCGCGGCCTTGGCGCGCGCCGCGGCGCCCAGGCGCAGCCGCTCGGCCGGATCGGTCGCCAGCCGCAGGATCGCGGCGGCCAGCCCGGCCTCGGAGCGCTGGGTGACCAGCAGGCCGTCGACGCCCTGGTCGATCTGGTCGCGCGGCCCGGTGGGCATGTCGTAGGCGACGACGGGCACGCCGGCGGCCATCGCCTCCTGGATCACCAGCGGGAAGCCCTCACCGGGCTGCGAGGTGAGCGCCGACATGCTGGCCCGCGCCCACTCGGCGGTCATGTCGGAGGTGGGGCCGGGCAGCTCGACGCGGTCCCACAGCCCCAGGCGGCGTACGGCGCCCATCGCCTCGAACCGGGCGGGACCCTCGCCGAAGATGCGGACCCGCCACTCGGGGATCTGGTCGGCGACGCTGGCGAAGGCGCGCAGCAGGGTGGGCCACTGCTTCTCGGTCGCCAGCCGGCCGACCCCGACGATCACGGGCTCGGTCAGCGGCGAGCGGGGCCGGAAGCCGGGCGCCAGCGCGTTGGGCACGACGACGACCTCGGGGGCCGCGGTGCCGAGCTCCCGGCGCAGCCAGTGGGCCATCGGCTCGGTGAGCATCGCGACGACGTCGGCGCGGCGGGCCTGGTCGAGCAGCAGGTCGCGGCTGCTGGCGCGCGACGCCGACGAGCGGTGCTCCTGGTGCACGACCGCGGTGCGCGCGGGGGCCAGCTGCACGGCGTAGGCCAGCATCGAGGGCGTCACGGTCACCAGCACGTCGGCGGCCAGCACCGGCAGCGCCGTCTCGAGCGCGGCGTCGGTGCGGGCGTCGACGTGGGGGTCGGTGCCACGGGGGATCAGCAGGGGCTCGCGGCCGGCGAGGTGGTCGAGCGAGCCGTCGACGAGGTCGCGGACGCGGACCCGCGGGTCGATCGGGAAGTGGTGGCCCGAGGTGGGCGGGAAGACGCTGAGGATCTCGACGTCGTGGTGGTCGGCCAGCGCGTTGGCCTGGGTGACGACGGCGCCGGCGGTGCCGCCGATGTCGTGGACGGTGGAGATCAAGAAGGCGATCCTCATGCGTCGGCCTCTCGTCGGGCGGTGGCCAACCGGCCGTCGCGCAGCCACCGCAGCTCGACGCCGGGCTCGAGCATCGGCGGCAGGGCGACCGCGAGCTGCGGTCGGTCGATCACGTTGCGGGCGCGCACGACGGGCAGCCCGTCGACCAGGACGGGCGCCGGCTCGCCGGGCTGCAGCCCGGTGAGCGCGCCGAGGACGACGTGGTGGTCGGTGACCGGCAGCTCGACCCCGCCGGCGGCGAGCGAGCCGGTCGCGACGTCGAGGCGCAGCTCGACGCCGTCGTCGACCCGGCGCAGCCCGAGCAGGGTGACCGCGGGCGCGACGGCCGTGCGGCGTACGACGAGCTCGTCGTCGACCACGTCGACCGAGAGCTGCCACCGGCCGTCGCGGGTGCGGGGAGCGGGGACGGTCGGGCCCGCCGGGCGGGGCGGCAGCGCCGCCGTCACGGGCGCGGCCTTGCGCCCGTGGCGCAGGCGCAGCTCGAGGGCGGGGTCGTCGGTAGCGGCCAGCGCCGCCGCGAGCGGGAACACCGCGACCAGGAGGTCGCCCTCGGTCTCGGCGGGCACCTCGAGGTCGGGGGCGCCCGGGCGCTGCAGCACCAGCCGGTCGTCGTCGGCGCCGCGCACGGCGAGCCACAGGTGCTCTCCGTCGGCGACGCGGGCGTGGACCGCGCTCGCGGTGGAGGATCGGGAGAACAGGCCCATCTAGACAACCTCCCACGGGGCCGCGATCGGGTAGTAACGCTCGAAGAAGTCGCCCAGGCTGCGGTCGAGCCGGTCGGCGGCCAGCGCGTGGTCGTGGTGGTCGCCCAGGCAGAGGAACTCCTGCTCGCGGCGCAGCGCCCGCCTCAGCTGGGCGTCGACGCCCGCGTTGGACAGGTTGACGAAGGTGAGCGGGTGCTCGGCCGCGTCGGCGACGTAGGCGGTGCCGGTGAGCAGGCCGAAGTGCTGGGCCAGCGAGCTCAACGTCGACACGTCGGTGTCGTGGCGGAACGGCGAGCGCGCGGTCGCGGCCAGGGCCTCGGGGAAGCGCTCCTCGAGCGCCTGCAGCACCGACACCCGGTGGGGGTGCGGGCTGTGCGCGAGCGTCATGGTGCTCACCGCGCCGAAGGCCTCGCGCAGCAGCGCCCGGTTGTTGCGGGCGGCCCGGGAGAAGGGTGCGGCCTGCGTCGACTCGTCGAGCCCGACCGCGAGCTGGGAGAGGAAGACCGCGGTGAGCCCGGCCGGGCTGAAGAACGTCTCGGGGCGCACCGGGCGCCCGAGGAGCACGTCGTCGTTGAGGTAGACGAAGTGCTCGGCCAGGCCCGGCACCCGGTGCAGCCCGGTCTCGATGGCGTGGGAGCTGAAGGTCGGCAGCGCGTCGGCCGGCAGGATCTCGCGGTGGTCGACGACGTGGACGTCGGGGTGGTCGGTGGCCAGCCACGACGGCACCTGACCCGCGGTGACCAGGTGGATGCGCCGCACCCACGGGGCGAACAGGTGCACCGAGCGCAGCGAGTAGCGCAGCTCGCCGCGGTCGACGTAGCGCGCGCGACCGCTCGAGGCCGGGGTCTGCGCGGTGCCGGCGACGTCGCCGGACAGGGCGGCGAGCCGGGCCGCGCGGGCGGCGTCCCACGCCGGGTCGTGGCCGTCGACCCAGGTGTAGACGACGTCGACGGGGAAGCGGACCTCGGTGACCGTCGGGGCCAGCATCAGCGGCAGCGACCGGACGGCGACGCCGTCGACCTCGGCCTCGACGGCCCCGTGGGCGACGAGGTCGGGCGGGATGCGGTCGGCGTAGGGGTTGCGGCGCGGGGCGACCAGCGCCCCGGTCGGGTCGGTCTCCCAGAACTCGATCTCGACCCCGCAGCCGGTCGAGAGCAGCGACGGCGCCCCGTCGACCAGCGGCCACGGCTCGAGGCCGACCACCGACGTACGCCCGCGGCGCAGGTCGGCGGCCAGCGCGGCGACGGTCCCGCGGCGCTCGGGCCAGCCGGCCTCGGCCGGGTCGCGCAGGCAGAGGTACGACGGGCAGCCCGGTCGGGCCAGCGCGTCGAGGACCGCGGCGCGCGCCTCGACCGGCACCACGACGGTGGGCGCGGGGTGCTCGTGGGCGGGCACGACGAGCCAGGTGTCGGTGGCCGAGCGGGCGGCCTCGACGGCCCAGGCCAGGGCGGCGTGGCGAGCCGCGGCGGGCGTGACACCGGCCAGGGCCGGGCCCAGGTCGGCGGTCGGGTCGGGGGCCACCGGTGGCAGGTCGGCCAGCGCCCGGCCGGTCAACCGTCCCCGGTCGTCGCGCCGCTCGCGGGCCTCGGTGAAGACCTCCATCCAGCGCTCGGCGATCGTGGCGGGCGCCCACTGCGTGGCCGTCGCCAGGGCGCCCCGGCCCAGGCGCTCGCGCAGGTCGGCGTCGGTGGCCAGGCGCAGCAGGGCGGAGGCCATGCCGCTGGTGGCCTGGGGGGCGACGAGCAGACCGTTGACCTCGTGCTCGACGATCTCGCGCGGCCCCGAGGGGGAGTCGAAGGTCGCGACCGGCACCCCGGCGGCCATCGCCTCCTGCAGCACCAGCGGGTAGCCCTCGGTGCGCGAGGTCAGCGCCGCGACCGAGGCGCTGGCCCACTCGCGGGCCATGTCGGGCACGGTGCCGGGCAGCTCGACGCGGTCCCACAGGCCGTGCTTGCGCACCTGCCGGGCCAGCTCGGTGCGCTGGGGGCCCTCGCCGCAGATGCGCAGCCGCCAGCCGGGCATCGCGTCGGCGACCTCGGCGAACGCGTCGACCAGGCGGGGGAACTGCTTCTCGCCGACCAGCCGGCCCGCGGTCACGACCAACGGCCGCTCCAGCGTCGAGCGTGGCGCGAAGCCGAGCGGCAGCGGGTTGGGCACGACCACGGTGGTGGGAGCCAGGGCACCGAGCTGGTCGCGCAGCCACGCCTCGACGGTCGGGGTGAGCAGCGCGACCACATCGGCGCGCGGGGCGTGGGCCAGCAGCGGCTCGAGCCCCCCGCTGCGGTCGTGGGAGGCGCGGTGCTCCTGGTGGACGACGACCACGCGGTCGGGCACCAGCGACACGGCCGCGACCAGCAGCCCGGGGGTCACCGTGACGAGCACGTCGAGGTCGAGCCCGGGCAGCGCGGACTCCATCGCGACGTCGCACAGCGCGGTGAACTGGGCGTCCCAGCGGGCGGGCACCAGCGCCGACTCCCGGGCGTGCAGCGCCCTGCTCAGGTCGGCGGGCAGGCCGTCGAGGGCCGGGCGCCCGGGGTCGCGCAGGTCGACGAGGTGGCGCACCTCGATGCGCGGGTCGATCGCGTAGTGCGGGCGCTGCGCCGAGCGCGTGATGCTCACCATCGTGACCGCGGCGACGTCGGTGCGCGCCGCGAGGGCGTTGGCCTGGGTGATGGCCGAGCGGCTGGTGCCGCCCATGCCGTCGAGGTTGAGGACCAGGAAGCCGATCCGCATCCCCTCGCCCGCGCCGCTCATGCCTCGTCCGCCTCGGCGAGCCGGGCGCGCAGCAGCCCGTCGCCCGACCAGCGCAGCCGCAGCCGGCCGACCGAGGGCAGCGGGGCGCCGCGACCGGGGTCGGGCAGGTCGTCGTCGCGGCGGCGTACGGGCAGGCGGTCGGGGCCGACCAGGACCGGGGCCATCGTGGGGCCGGCCTGTCCGAGCAGGTCGTCGGTGTCGAGGGTGAGCGGCCCGTCGGGTCCGGTGACCTCGAGCCGCAGCGCGTCGGGGCCGGCGTCGACCGTGACCAGCTCGTAGGCCGGGGCGAGCGGCTCGGTGCGCAGCCGCAGCGTGGCGTCGTCGGCGCGCTCGAGCACGTGGCGCGTGTCGCCGCCAGGGGCCGCGGGCACCCGCGCGGCGGGCAGCGGCCCGGTCACGAGCGGGGTCGCGCGTCCGTCGGCGACCAGCACCACGTCGTACGACGTCGCTGCCGCCGGCAGGGAGGCCAGGTCGAGGCGTGCCGCGAGGTGGCCCGGCCGGTCGTCGACCTCGCGCGGCAGGTCGACCACGCCGTCGGGCCCGCGCAGCGCGAGCACGCCGGGCTGCGCGGCGATCGCGAGCCACAGGCGCCGACCGTCGAGCACCCCGGCGAAGACGGTCTCGACCCCGCCGACGGCGGCCCGGGGTGCGCCGGGCGCGTCGGACGCGTCGTCGGCGCGGCGGCGGAGTCTCACCGGCGCAAGATTAGGGCGTCAGGCACCGCCGATGCCGTCGGGCCCCGCTGCCTGCTCGTCGAAGTTCTCGTGCTCGAGCAGGTGCAGCACCGGCACGTCGAGCTGGCGGCGGGCCTTGGAGGTCCAGTCGAGGCGGAACAGCTCGGCCACGACGTGCGGCTGGGTGAGGACGATCGTCTCGCGGCCGTCGACCTCCTTGACCTTGGCGACCAGCTCGTCGATCGGGGGACCGGTGACCAGCGTGCTGGTCGCGACCGTGGCGCCGGCGGCCTCGAGCGCGGCGACCGAGGCGGTCAGGTCGGCCTGCGCGCGCTGGCGGGAGTCCTCGCGCACGGCGTCGAGGTCGACGGTCTCCATCGGCATCGCCGGCGTGGCCAGCAGCTCACTGCCCGACAGCGAGCCGAGCGAGGCCTCGACGCGGGCGGCGGCGTCGTCGACGGGCAGCAGCACGTGGTAGGTCACCGGGTCGTCGAGACCCTCGTGCAGCGAGCGCACCTGGCGGGCGTCCTGGGCGGTGAGCGCCTGCTCCACGAGCAGGACCACGTCGTAGTCGGCCATCAGGTGTCTCCTTGGGTCGGGGTCGTGGGGGGTGCGGCCGAGAGGACCTCGGCGAGGTCGTAGCTCACGGGCTGCTCCAGCTGGTCGTAGCCGCACGAGGTGGGGTCGCGGTCGTCGCGCCAGCGCTTGAAGTGGGCGGTGTGGCGGAAGCGCCGGCCCTCCATGGCGTCGTACTTGACCTCGAGCACGCGCTCGGGACGCAGCGGCACGAACGACAGGTCCTTGCCCTGGCTCCACCGGCTCTGGGTGCCCGGCACGCGGTCCGGGTTGGCGGTCAGGAACTCCTGCCAGCGGCCCCACGGGTGGTCGGCGATCGGCACCACGAGCGGCTGCAGCTCCTCGATCAGCGCGGCCCGGCGTACGGCGGTGAACGAGGCGCTGACGCCGACGTGCTGCAGCTCGCCGTCGGCGTAGAGGCCGAGCAGGAGGCTGCCGAGCAGCGGCTGACCGGGGGTGCTGGTCTTGTGCTCGCGGTAGCCCGCGACGACGACATCGGCGGTGCGCTCGTGCTTGACCTTCATCATCGTGCGTCCGTTGGGCGTGTACGTCGCCCCGAGCGGCTTGGCGATGACGCCGTCGAGCCCGGCGCCCTCGAACTGGTGGAACCACCGCTCGGCGACGGCGGGGTCGTCGGTCGTGCGCGTCAGGTAGCAGGGGCCGCCGCGGCCGATCAGCCCCGACAGCGCCTCGACGAGCGCGGCGCGACGCTCGACGAACGGGCGGTCGACGTAGGACTCGTCGCTCAGGGCCAGCAGGTCGAAGGCCACGAAGCTGGCCGGGGTCTTGCCCGCGAGCATGTCGACGCGCGAGGCCGCCGGGTGGATGCGCTCCTGCAGCACCTCGAACTCCAGGCGCTGACCGATGGCCACGAACACCTCGCCGTCGAGCACGCACCGCTCGGGCAGCTGCTCGCGCGCAGCCGCGACGAGCTCGGGGAAGTAGCGGGTCAGCGGCTTGGTGTTGCGGCTGGTCAGCTCGACCTCGTCGCCGTCCTTGAAGACCAGGCAGCGAAAGCCGTCCCACTTGGGCTCGAAGCTGAGACCGGTGATGCCGTCGTGGGTGTGCCGGGCCGGGTCGGGCACGCCGGTCACGGCCTTGGCGAGCATCGGCTGCACGGGTGGCATCACGGGCAGGTCCACGGACCTACCTAACCACGCCGTGCCCCGGCGCGGACTCGCGTGGGCCGGTGCGACCGGGGTGCGGCTGGCCCGTTCGGGCTACTCGCGCCTGGTCATTTCAGACCATCATGACTATTTGCTCTAGTGATTTGATCGACATTAGGCATGTTTGGCTTGACCCGCCCGACGGGAGGTCCCAAAGTGAACCCGCCCGGTCCACTTTGAGGACCTTCTCGGGGGCAGTCGATCGATCGCGGACCCGTCCGCGCCTGGTGCACGAGGAGGATCCCGCCGGTGTCCGACGAGACCGCCGTGCTCGACCCTGTCGATCTCCCGACGGACCCGGCACCCGACACCCCGCGCCAGGTCGTGCGCAGGCGGTCGCTGCAGGACCTGCTCTTCGTCCACAGCGTGCGCGGTGCCGGGTTGCTGGTGCTGGTCGTCACCGGCTCGATCGGGGTCTTCCTCGGCATCTCGTCGGTGCCGACGCTGCAGCACTACGGGCTGTCGTACTTCACGGAGTTCCGGTGGATCCCCAGCCAGGACGTCATCGGCATCAGCGGCGCCCTGATCGGCACCGTCGAGGTCGCCCTGCTGGCGCTGTGCTTCGCGATCCCGTTGTCACTGCTGACGGCGCTGTTCATCACCGACTGGGCGCCGGCCCGGCTCCGGCCGACCCTGGTGCTGCTGGTCGACATGATGGCGGCGGTGCCCGGCATCATCTTCGGGCTGTGGGTGCTGTTCCTGATCCAGCCGCACGCCGCGCACGTCGCCCACTGGCTCAGCACGTACTTCGGCTGGATCCCGTTCTTCCACGTGCGCACCGACGTCGACTACCCGATCTGGAACCAGCTGCCGGGCTACCCGTCCTACGCCGGCTCCGCGTTCATCGCCGCGATCGCGGTCACGATGATGATCTTCCCGATGGCCACCTCGGTGATGCGCGAGGTGTTCGGCCAGGCCCCGGTGGGGGAGAAGGAGGCGGCCCTGGCCCTCGGCGCCACGCGCTGGGCGATGGTCCGCACCGTGGTGCTGCCCTTCGGCAGGAGCGGCGTCATCGGCGGCACCATGCTCGCCCTGGGTCGCGCGCTCGGCGAGACCATCTCGGTGGTGCTGGTCCTCCAGCTCAGCTTCGAGCGCAAGCCCTACGTGCTCGAGAACGGCAACGCCACCATCTCGGCGACCATCGCGGCGTTCTTCAAGGAGGCCGACGCGGCCCAGCTCTCCGCGCTCCTCACCGCCGGGTTCGTCCTGTTCGGCATGACCCTGCTCGTCAACAGCATCGCGGCCGGCATCGTGTCGCGCTCACGCGGATCGGACGTGACCGACCTGTGACCGCCACCCTTCCCGAGCGCCAGCGCCGCCGGGCCGACCTGCGTCGCGTCGGCGGCCCGGTCCCGCCCGTCGAGCCCGAGGTCGTGCGGCCCACCGGCGCGCGCACCCGCGAGGACGTCTACACGCTCGCCGGTGCCGCCGCGGCCTCGCTGGCCACGACCTGGATCTTCTACGCCCAGGTCTTCCCCTTCTCCGGCGCGATCGGCTTCACCGTCTGCTGGTACGCCGTGTTCGTCGGCTACTACGCCCTGCTCACCAGCCTGGCCCACCCGCGACCGGTGGTGGTCGACCGTGTCGTCGCCACCGCCGTGATCGGCGCGCCCACGCTGGTGGGGGTCGCGCTGGCCAGCGTCGTGGTGATGACGCTGCTCAAGGGGCTGCCGGCGCTGACCCACCTGACCTTCTTCACCCAGGACATGTCCGGGGTGCAGCCCGACGCCGACTTCGACTCGGGCGGCATCGTGCACGCCATCATCGGCACGCTGATCGAGGTCGCGATCGCGATCGGCATCGCGCTGCCCCTCGGGGTCGCCACCGCGGTCTACATGTCCGAGGTCGGCGGGCGCACGGCCCGCCTGGTCCGCACGGTCGTCGAGGCGATGACGGCACTGCCGTCGATCGTCGCGGGCCTGTTCATCTACACGATCTTCCTGGTGAGGTTCGGCTTCCCGGCCAGCGGTCTCGTCGCCGGGCTCGCCCTGGCGGTGATGGCGCTGCCGATCATGGCGCGCGCCGCCTACGTCGTGCTCGGGGTGGTGCCCGGCGGGCTGCGCGAGGCGTCGTACGCCCTGGGCGCGACGCAGTGGCAGACGGTCTGGCGGGTCGTGCTGCCCACCGCACGGCCCGGCCTGGCCACGGCGCTCATCCTCGGCATCGCCCGCGCGGTCGGCGAGACGGCGCCGGTCCTGCTGACCTCGGGCGCCTCGACGTTCACCAACGTCAACCCGTTCAAGGACCCGATGAACTCGTTGCCGCTGTTCATCTACACCGCGATCACCTCGGGCGTGCCGCAGCAGGCGGGCCGTGCCTACGGCGCCGCGGCGGTGCTGCTCGTCCTGGTCCTCACCCTGTTCGTCGTCGCCCGGCTCGTCGCCGGCGGAAGGAAGAGCCGATGACCCGCTCCCGGACCCGGGCCGCCCGGGCCCTGCTCCTGCTGCTCGTGAGCCTGGGAGTCCTCGCCGGCCCCGGTGCGGCCGGCACCGTCGCGAGCCCCCGGGCCGAGGTCGCCCAGCGGGCGGCGTACGAGCTGATCAAGGGGTCGGGGTCGTCGTGGGCCGGCAACGCGCTCGCGCAGTGGGTCCCGTCGGTCGACGACAAGGGCATCAAGGTCGTCTACACGCCCAACGGGGCGGCCCAGGGTCGCAAGGACTACGCCAACAAGGCCTCCGACTTCGCGGTGACCGACTCGCCGTACCGCGGCAAGGACCCCTCGACCGGGGCGATCGACTCGCCACTGGGCCGTTCGTTCGCCTACCTGCCGGTCGTCTCGGGTGGGACGTCGTTCCCCTACAACCTGGTCGTCGGCGGGCAGCGGGTGCGCAACCTGCGGCTGTCGGGCGAGACGATCGCCAAGATCTTCACCAACAAGATCACCAACTGGAACGACCCGGCGATCACCGCCGACAACAACGGCCGCGCCCTGCCGTCGATCCCGGTGATCCCGGTGGTCCGCGCCGACGGTGCCGGTGTCAGCAACCAGTTCACGACCTGGATGGTCAGCCAGTACCCCGACCTGTGGCGCGAGTGCAACGGCGGCCGCTCGACCCCGACCGACTACTACCCGGTCAACTGCGGGGAGACCCGCGGGCCGATGCGCGGGCAGGCCGGCTCCGACGGCGTCATGAATTTCGTCAAGGGTGACGGCGCCAACGGCGCGATCGCGATGGAGGAGTACTCCTACCCGCTGCTCGCCGACTTCCCCGTCGCCAAGATGCTCAACGAGGCCGGCTTCTACACGCTGCCGACGCAGTACAACGTGGCCGTGGCGCTGACGAAGGCCGAGATCAACGACGACCCGCAGGACCCGGACTACCTGACCCAGAAGCTCGACAAGGTCTACACCAACCCCGACCAGCGCACCTACCCGCTGTCGTCCTACGTCTACGCGATCATCCCGACCGCCGCCAACGACTCGACGATGACGACCAAGAAGCGCCAGTCGCTGGTCGACTTCCTCAAGTACTCCATCTGCGAGGGCCAGTCGACCGTCGGCAAGATCGGCTACTCGCCGCTGCCGGTCAACCTGGTGCAGGCCAGCTTCACCCAGGTCAACAAGCTCAAGACCGCCGACCCCGGGGTGCAGTTCGACGCCTCGATCATCCAGAACGTCAAGAACTGCTTCAACCCGACGTTCGTGCCCGGCAAGCCCCAGGTCAACCACCTGGCCCAGATCGCGCCGCTGCCCGCGTCGTGCGACAAGGTCGGTGCGGGTCCCTGCGCCGACGGTGTCGGTGCGTTCAACGATGACCCCGACGAGAACGGCCAGGTCCCCGACGACGCCAACAGCGGTGGCGCCGGCGGCGGTGCGGGCGGCGGTGGCGTGGGCGCCGGCGGTGGTTCGGGCGCCGGCTCCGGCGGGCCGGCCCCGGTCGCCGGCGGCGCCACCGGTGGCGGTGCCGGTGTGCCGGCGGTCGACACCAACGGCGACGGCGTGCCCGACGCCCCGGCGCCGGGCTCGGGTGCGGTCGCAGGCAGTGGCGCGGTCGTCGACGGTGCGGTCGCGGGCTCCCCGGTCGTGGCCACCACGCTCGACCCCGACGCCGATGCCGGCTCCTCCACGATGCTGCTGGTCCTCGTGGCCGGGCTGTTCCTCATCGCCCTCGTCGTCCCGACCGTCGTCGGACGGGCCTCGCGTCGTGGCGGTGCGGCGTGAGGGTCGCCCACCGCCGACGTGCCTCGCACGTCCTGCTCGCCCTGTCGTTCGTCCTCGCGGGCGTGGCCGTGCTGGCGCCCGCCCTCCAGGGCGGGGCCCAGGCGGCCGAGGAGGGCTCGGTCACCCGCTCGGTCACCGCGACGCGGTCGTTCACCGACGCCGACGGCAACACCACCGAGGTGTCGAGCAACACCGTCACGCTCACGGTCTCGCAGACGGCCAACCTGCGCGGACGCCAGGAGGTCCACGTGTCCTGGCGGGGCGCGGTCCCGACCGGCGGCATCGTCAACGACCCGCACTCCTCCGACGGCCGCAACCAGGAGTACCCCTTCGTGCTCCTGCAGTGCCGCGGCGTCGACAGCGCGGGGGCGGTGCCCGCGGGCCAGGTCCGGCTCTCGCCGGAGACCTGCTGGACCCAGACCACCCCGGAGCGCTACCTCGCGGCCGGCACCCCCACACCCGCCTGGCGCTTCGACTCCTTCGCCACGCCCGCCGACCGCGCCGCGGTGGTCGGGGCGCCGGCCGAGCTGCCCGCCGCCTGCCGCGGCAGTGAGCCCTCCGCGGCCCGCTGGCTCCCGATCCGTTCGCTGAGCGGCGAGGTCTACTACGGCGGCCCCGACCCCGAGGGCGGCTGCGTCTCGCTGGCCCCCGAGACCGACAACGCCGAGGCCGGCGCACTGCCCGCGAACACGACGTACGGCGTCACCGGCACCGACGGCACGGGGGAGACCGACTTCTCCGTGTGGACCGCGGCCGAGAACGGCACGCTCGGCTGCACGGTCTCGGTGTCGTGCGCCCTGGTGGCGGTACCGATCGTCGGCCTGAGCTGCGACGCGTACGGGACCGCGCTGCCGGCCGGGCAGCCCCAGACCACCCGCACCGGCGTACCCCTGAGCGAGAGCCAGAAGGCCGCCGCCGACGCGTCCTGCCGACGCACCGGCGCCTACCAGCCGGGCGAGCCCCGGACGAGCACGACCTCCGACCAGGCCGTGCGCGGCCAGCTGTGGTGGTCGGCGTCCAACTGGCGCAACCGGATCACGGTGCCGCTGCAGTTCGCCGCGACCGGCACGGTGTGCGACGCCAACACGACCGAGGCGCCGGTCGAGATCCTCGGCTCGGTCGTGCTCAACGAGCTCACCGCCTCGTGGCGGCCCACGTTCTGCACCCGCGACGACCTGTTCTCCTTCACCCACATCCAGCAGTCCGACGCCCTGGCCCGCACGCTGGTGGAGAGCGGTGAGCTCGACGGCATCTTCAGCACCATCACCCCGGCTGACGGCTACACGCGCCCGGTGGTGCAGGCGCCGACCGCGTTCGGCGGGTTCGCGATCGCGTTCAACATCGACGACACCTCGCAACGTCGGCGTACCCAGCTCAAGCTCGACGCCCGGCTGGTCGCCAAGCTGCTCACGAGCTCCTACCCGGCGATGGCGGTCGTGCGCGACAACCACCCCAGCATCGGGGGCAACCCGCTCAACATCACCTTCGACCCCGAGTTCCAGGCGCTCAACCCGGGCCTCCCGGTGACCAGCAACGTGGAGGCGGCGGCCGCGCTGCAGATCTTCTCCTCCAACTCCGACCTGCTCCACGCCCTGACCTCGTGGATCGACGCCGACCCCGAGGCCCGGGCCTGGCTCGACGGCTACGCCGACCCGTGGGGGATGACGGTCAACGAGGCCTACCGCCGCATCGACCTCCCGGTCGACTCCTGGCCGCTGCGCGACTCGTGGCTGGCGCCGGACTTCTACAAGAACCAGAACCCCTGCTACGGCAACAGCCCCTCGCCGCTGCTGCAGCTCGTGCTCAACCCGGTGTCCAACCTCGGCACCGTGGTGACCGACATGCAGTACTCCACCTCGTCGGTGCTGACCGCCTGCCGCTTCGACGGCTCGGACCAGAACACGCTGTCCTTCAAGCAGCAGGGACGTCAGACCGTGGGCTACCGGTTCGTCCTGGGCCTGGTCACGCTCTCGGCGGCCGCGCGCTACAACCTGACGACCGCCGAGCTGCAGACGACCTCGAGCGTCGCGCCGCGCCAGCAGTTCACCGACGCGACGGGCCGCACGTTCGTCAAGGGCGACACCGCCGGCCTGCAGGCCGCGGCCCGCCTGCTGAGCGCCGACCCCGACACCCGGTCGTGGTCGCTGGACTACGGCGCGCTGTCGAGCCAGGCGGGGGCGGCGGCCTACCCGGGGGCCATGCCGGTCTACACCGTCGTGCCCACGAGCGGTCTCGACGGCGCCGCCGCGACCAAGCTGGCCACGCTGCTCTGCTACGTCGACGGCGAGGGTCAGGTGTCCGGCACCGCCAACGGTCAGCTCCCCGCCGGCTACCTCCCCCTGACGCAGCCCAACGGGCTCGGCGCGCAGCGGGCCTACCTGCGCACCTCGATCGCAGCCGTGCGGGCGCAGACCGGGGCGACCCCCGCGCTCGACGCGGTCGCACCCGAGCACGACGTGGCCTGCGATTTCAGCTCGAAGCCGGTCGTGCCGACGCCCACCCCGACCCCGACCCCGACCCCGGACGCACCGCAGGCGCCCGCCGCCGTCGACCCCGCCGCCCCGGTCGTCGACGCCCCGGTGGCCCCCGACGCACCGACCAAGGCCGCCCCAACCCGGGCGGTGCCGGTGCAGGAGCAGGCCCCCGTGGAGGCGGCCCCGGTGCTGACCGCCGGCCAGACCTCGCTCTTCGGACGGCTCGGGCCCGGCGGGCTGCTCGTGCTGGCGCTGGCGACGGCGATCGCCGGCTCCCTGATGCGCTGGTACGACGTCGTGGCGGCCACGCTGGCGGCCCTGGCCGCCGGCCGCGGCACCAAGGGCGGGCGGCGCCGATGAGCGCGATGCTCGACCTCCCCGCGCCCACGGTGCTGCGCACCGAGGCGATCGACTCCTCGCCCCCAGGCGGCGCCGTGCGCGACCGGGCCCGGTTCAGCGGCAGCACGATCCTGCTCGGCCTGTCGCTGGCGATGGTCTGGACGCTGGTCTACTTGACCGTCCTCAGCGGCTTCGAGCAGGCCCACACCCAGCACGGGCTCTACCAGCAGCTGCGCAGCGAGCTGGCCGAGGGCACCGCCCCGACGGCGGCGCCGATCCCGACCGGCGACCCCGTGGCGCTCCTCTCGGTCCCAGAGGCCGGCATCGACGACCTCGTCGTGGTCGAGGGCAGCCGCCCGGCCCAGCTGCAGGACGGTCCGGGGCACGTGCTCAGCACCGTGCTCCCCGGCCAGGTCGGGCTGACCTCGATCGCCGGCAAGAGCCTGAGCTTCGGTGCGCCGTTCAAGCGCATCGGCGAGCTCGGACGGGGCGACTCGATCACCGTCACCACCCAGCAGGGGGTCTTCGCCTACCAGGTGATCGGGCCCCGCCGCGACGGCGACCCGGTGCCGGCGGCCCTGCTCGCCGGCGACCAGGGGGTGCTGACGCTGCTGTCCGCCGACCGCGGAGCCATCTCGGCGGGCAGCACCCTCTACGTCGACGCCGTGCTGGTCGGCGACCCCGCCGTCGCCGGCACCCGCGCCGCCAGCGACCCCGACGCCCGCCTGATGGAGTCCGGCACCGACGTCACCACGCTGGCCCTCCTCGTGCTGGCGCTGCAGCTGTTCGTCGGCGCGCTCGCGGCGTTCAGCTGGGCCTGGCACCGCTGGTCGCCCACCGCGACCTGGATCGCCGTGGGGCCGTGCGTCCTGGGCGCTGCCTGGCTGGTCTCCACCGTCGGGACCCGGCTGCTGCCGGGTCTGGTCTGAGGTCCGCTGCACGCGGTCGGACCCCTCCTACGTCCCTGCTCCATAACTCCGGTTCTTCACTACAGAAAGAGGAATTAAGATGTTCCACCGTCACACGAGCCTGGCGGCCGCCACGGTCGCCCTGACCGTCGGCGCCCTGGTGCTGTCGCACTCACCCGCCGAGGCCGACTTCTCCCCGCAGCCCAAGGACGTCGTGTCCACGGGCTCCGACATCATCCAGAACTCGTTCAACTTCCTCGCCGACGGCTACCACGAGCTGCCGGGCTACAACACGGCCGGCAACCGCTACCGCTTCGTCAACTTCGACTCCTCGGGCGACGCGCAGGGGCGTAGCGCCTTCACCGACCCGCGGCTGCTCCCGACGACCGACGTCGGTGGGGAGAAGTACATCAAGCAGAGCGACCTGCGCCTGCTCAACCCGACGATCTCGCTGCGGGCGGGCCAGGACCTCGTGGTCCGTCCCAGCGGCGGTGGCGCCGGTGGGCGCGACGCCATCCTCAACGACAACCTGGGCTGGATCGACGTCGGCCGCAGCCCCGACCCGCTCAACGCCAACCACCAGAACACGGCGCAGACCAACCTGGGCACCAAGCTCTACCGGATCCAGATCGCGACCGACCGCCAGCTGATCGCGGCGGCGACCACCACCAACGCGCCGGCCACCCTCGACGCGGGCACGATCCTGAAGATCTACAAGGGCGAGATCACCACCTGGGGCCAGATCCCCGGCTACAGCGGCGCCAACGCCGCCGAGACGATCATCCCGCTGATCCTGCCCACCGACGCCGGCATGTGGAACACGTTCGTCAGCAACGTCGGCAAGCAGAACCCGGGCGCCGGGGTCACCAGCGGCACGCTGCGCGCCAACCCCAACAGCATCCAGGTCCAGCAGAACGACCCGACCGCCATCACCAACCTGCCCGAGGCCCAGCGCCGCAACGCGATCGTGCCCTTCCCGCGGGGCCGGTTCCGCACCCTCAACAGCGGCTACTACACGCAGACCAAGGAGCTGGAGGGCACCCTCGCGGTACCGAAGACCAACCTCTACAACTCCGACCCCGGTCACCGCACTCCGGCCAACGCCGGAGGCATCCAGCTCCTCGACGGCGACAGCAACAGCGACGTGGCCTCGCCGACCGCGCCGTACGGCGGCAACTTCGCCTACAACGCGATCGTCCGCGAGACCGACCTGACCAGCACCACGCCCTGGCAGCCCGGCAGCACCCTCAACTGGGTGCAGGCGCTGTTCTACAACCCCGACGGTCCGGCGCCCTTCGTGCGCACGCCCGCCGGTGAGGCGCTGCTGACCGCGGCCGGCGTGACCCCGGACTACCACGTGTTCGGCACCGACAACGCCGAGATCGAGCTGGGCTGACCCCGCGGGCCGGCAGGAGACACTGATGACCGACACCGTGACCCGGCCCCGGCCCCGGCCGTGGCCCCGGCCGTGGGCGCCCGGCCCGCGGACCGGGCGGGGCCGACCGCTGGTCCTGCTCGTGGCGGGCGCCGTGCTCGTCCTGGGTCTCGCGGTGGTCGCCTGGCGGGCCGTTGCCGACGACCACCGGGGCGCGGAGGGTGGCGCTGCCACCGTCCCGTACGACGACCCGCAGGCGGCCGGGGGGATCACCCTGTGCTCCGACGACGGCACCGCCGTCACCGGGGGCAGCATCGACGACCGCCCGTTCGCGGACCTCGCGGTGGGGGAGACCGGGCTCCCGGGCACCCTCGACCCCGCGGGGGCCGTCGCGACGCTGTTCGGCTACCAGCCCCGCGCGGGGGTGGGGGCCGACGAGTTCAGCGGGATCCCGCTGACGGCAGCCGGCACGGTCGTCGACCCGCAGCAGCCCACTGTCCGCGTGACCGACCAGGTCTACTCGGTGGGCGACTTCGTCGCGGCCTTCCCGGCCACCGACGACGGGTTCGTCCAGCTGCGGCTCTACCTCGGCACGCCCGAGGCGGGCACCCTCACCGAGAGCTCCTACGACACCGCCGACCTGCGCGTCGACGGTGACCGGTGGGAGCTGGTCCACGGGGGCTCCGCTTCCTGCTCCGCCGCCGCGTCTCTCGTGCCCTCCCCCTGACCGGCCCGTCGAGCCCTCAGACCACTTCGACCCACTCCAGGAGAACAGATGAACGTCCGACCCAAGAAGACGTTGCTCGCCGCGTCGGCCCTCGCCATGGCGGTCGCCGCCACCGGTGTCGCCGGTGTGGCGGCCGGAGCCGGCTCCGCCGGCCGCGACGCGAGCGACTGGTACACCGGGGCGAACGCCACGGTGCCCGACGCCAACAAGACCGCGGTGCCGCTCAAGCTCTACGACGCCGCCGGCAACCAGGTCACCACCGGCAGCACGACGGCGCCGCTGGCGACCTACGTCGCCGCCGACACCGCCGTGCGGGCCGACGACCAGTTCGCCAGCCTCTTGGTGCACCTGCCGCTGAAGAGCACCGCTCCGGGCGCGTGGCCCGGGGTCCAGGCCTCCGGCACCGACAAGTTCACCGGCGCCGGGGCCGTCACGGCCCCCGCGTCGCTGAGCGGCAAGCCGTTCGTGCGCACCGCCGGCGGCTACTCGCTGGCCGACGTGGCGGGCAACCTGCCCAACCCCGAGTCGGCCAGCGACAGCTTCGTCGGCGTCTACGAGCTGCGGCTGCGCACCAGCTCGGCGACCGCGGGCGTGGCCGACCAGTACGCCGCGACGTACCTCAAGGTCAGTGGCAGCACCTGGACGGTCACCACCGCCCCGGTCCTCGGGGGTGACGGGCCCGACCCGCAGCCGGTCTCCACCACGGTCGCGCCGACGTGGCCCGCCCGGATCACCTACGGCACCGCCGCCAACGTCGCGGTCACGGTCAGCCCGGCCTCCGGCACCGCCACGCCGACCGGGACCGTCCGCCTGGTCACGGGGTCGACGACCCTGAGTCAGACCACGCTGTCGGCGTCCGGCACCGCGACCCTGCCGATCTCCCGCACCGCCCTGGTGCCGGGCTCCCGGGTGCTCAAGGTCGTCTACGACGGCTCCACGGGCGCGTTCACCGGCTCGGAGTCGGCGCCGCGCACCTACGCGGTGGCCAAGGCAGCGCCGGGCCGACCGACGTTCAAGGCGACGAAGGTCCCGACGTCCACCAGGACCGGCAAGGCGACCCTCACCGTGCCGACCCCTGCAGGGTTGGCCAAGGCGGCGGGCAAGGCCGTGGTGACGATCAAGAAGGCCGGGTCGACCAAGAAGGTGACGGCCACGATCGCTGCCGGCGCCGGGAGCGTCACCCTGCCCAAGCTGGCCCCGGGCACCTGGACGGTCACGGTGAGCTTCCAGGGGAGCACCTTCTACCTGCCGTCGACGTCCACGGCGTACCGGTTGCGGACAAAGGGCTAGTAAGTCCAGTAGATTGAGCACGATTGACCCTGTGGTGCCGGTGGTGACCCCACCGGCACCACAGCGTCCGAGGGCAGCCCGGAGCGGGCGCCCCACCAGGCCGTACCAGAAGGAGAGCGCGATGAGCGCCCAGCAGATCGACGCGACACCCCAGCCCCTGGCCCCGACCCCCGGCCCGACCCCCGGCCCGGTCGACGTCCCGGCGACCGCCGGGCTGAAGGCCGAGCGCGTCTCGGCGTGGTTCGGCCAGCGCAAGGTGCTCGACCGCGTCAGCCTTGACATGCCCGCCGGGCAGGTGACCGCGCTGATCGGTCCGTCCGGCTGCGGCAAGTCGACGTTCCTGCGCATCCTCAACCGGATGCACGAGCTGGTGCCCGGTGCCCAGCTCGCCGGGGAGGTGCGCCTCGACGGCGACGACATCTACGCCCCGCAGCGCCGGCTGACCGACGCCCGCAAGGCGATCGGCATGGTCTTCCAGAAGCCCAACCCGTTCCCCGCGATGTCGATCCAGGACAACGTGCTGGCCGGGCTGAAGATCACCGGCACCAAGATCGCCAAGTCCGAGCGCGACGCCCTCACCGAGGAGTCCCTGACGCGGGCCGGGCTCTGGCTCGAGGTCAAGGACCGCCTGCGCCAGCCCGGGTCCGCGCTGTCCGGCGGCCAGCAGCAGCGGCTGTGCATCGCCCGCTCGCTCGCGGTGCGCCCGCGGGTGCTGCTGATGGACGAGCCCTGCTCGGCCCTCGACCCCACCTCGACCCGCGTGGTCGAGGAGACCATCACCCAGATCGCGCAGGACGTGACCATCGTGATCGTCACCCACAACATGCAGCAGGCCCAGCGGGTCTCCGACCAGTGCGCGTTCTTCCTCGCCGCGCACGGCACGCCCGGGGTGATCGTCGAGCACGGTCCCACCGACGTGATCTTCGACAGCCCGCAGGACCAGCGCACCTCCGACTACGTCAACGGCCGCTTCGGCTAGGTGCTTTGGCCGCCTCCGGCCTCCCGGGGCTCGCTGCCGGACCGGGCCACACGGTGGTCGAGGAGGTTGCGCTAGCAACCGTCACGAGACCATCCAGCCGCAGGAACAGGTCGACTCGGCCACAGGATGGGGTGAGCACCCCGGGAAGGCGGTCGTCGGTGGCTGATCCGCTCGTGGCGTTGCTGGCGGGGTTCGTGCTGGCGACGGTGACGACGCCGGTCGGGGTGTCGGGCGCGGTGTTCCTGCTGCCCGTGCAGCTGTCGGTGCTGCACGTGCCCAACCCGCAGGTCACCCCGACCAACCTGCTCTACAACGTGGTCTCCGGTCCGGCGGGGGTGGTGCGCTACCTGCGCTCCGGGCGGCTCGACCGCCCCCTCGCACGGCTGATCGTCTCCGGATCCGTGCCGGGAGTCGTCCTGGGAGCGCTGATCCGGGTCTACGCGGCGGCCGATCCCGACGTGTTCCGGCTGCTCGCCGCGACCGTGCTGGTGCCGGTAGGGCTGGTCGTGCTGCGGCCGCCGGTGCCGGTGGCCCGCGACCTGTCGCCGCGCGCCGTGCGGGGCCTGGCCCTCGTGGTCGGCACCATCGGTGGCGTCTACGGCGTCGGCGGTGGCTCCCTGGTCGCACCTCTCCTGGTCGGCAGCGGGATGGCGGTCGCGACGGTCGCCCCTGCCGCCCTGCTGTCGACCTGGCTCACCTCGCTCGTCGGCGTGGCGACGTACGCCGTGATCGCGCTCCACGCCCCCGGGACCGTCGAGCCACGATGGTCCGTCGGCCTCGCCGCGGGCCTCGGCGGGCTCGCCGGCGGGTGGCTGGGCGCCTCGCTGCAGCCGCGGCTGCCGGACCGGGCGTTGCGCACCACGCTCGGGGTGCTCGCGCTGGCGCTCGCCGGTCTGTACGTCGTCCAGGCGGTCACCTGAGCGCGACCGGCCCTACTTCTTGCGCGCGCCCTTCTTGCGCGGCGCCTCGGGCGGGTGGGCGCCGACGACGGCGAACACCGGCGCCGACAGGTGCTCGAGCGCGGTGACGGTGGCGGCGTGCCGCTCGGCGAGGTCGGCGACGATCAGGGCCAGGTCGGCCTGCGCGGAGGCCAGCTTCGCCATCGTGTCGGCGAGCTCGCGCTGGCGGACCAGGAAGTCCTGCAGGGGCTGGGCGGTGGCCGCCGCGAGCCCGGTGAGGGCGTCGGCGAGACCGACGACCTGGCGGACCAGGTCCTCGGGCGCGGTGACGGTGGTGACGGTGGTGTCGCGGATCGCGCGCAGGGTGTCGGCGGCGAGCTTGAGGGCGAGCTGCTGCGACCTGTTGAGCAGGTGGAAGGGGTCCAGCGGGTTGTCGGCCATGGCCGCAGCGTCCCAGATCGGCGCGCGCTGCGGGATGTCCGACCGCGCGGCACAGGCGCCGGTCGTGTTAAAGTCATGTAATTCAGTATAGATAAACGAGAGTGAGGCGGCGATGGCCACCGGACCGACCATCGGCTACGTGCCCGGGGTGTTCGACCTCTTCCACGTCGGGCACCTCAACGTCCTGCGGCAGGCCCGTGCGCAGTGCGACGTGCTCGTCGCGGGGCTCGTCTCCGACGAGCTGTGCGAGACGGTCAAGGGGATCCGGCCGTTCGTGCCGCTCGCGGAGCGGCTCGAGATCGTCGACAGCCTGGCGATGGTCGACGCGACGTACGCCGAGACCTCCCTCGACCGGCGTGAGGCCTGGCACCAGGTCGGCTTCCACCGGGTCTTCAAGGGCGACGACTGGCGAGGGAGCCCCCGCGGGGTCGACCTGGAGCGCTTGATGTCGCTGCTCGGGGTCGAGGTCGTCTACTTCCCCTACACCGTCCACACGAGCAGCACCCAGCTGCGCGCCGTGATCGCCGCGCGGTCGGCCTCGTGACCACCGCACCACCGGCGCCCCCGGCAGCACCTGTGGGCTCGTCGTACGCCGACGACGACGGCCTCTTCGTCGGCGGCCGCGACGCCGACTGCGCCCTCGTGGTGAGCTTCGACGGCCGCTACGTCCTGGCGACCACCCCGGCGCGCGACGGGCGGCCACGGGGGAGCGGCGTGCAGGTGCCCTGGCCCGAGGTCCTGCGCCCCCACCTGCGCGGCACCACCCGCGTCGGCATCACCGACGCGGTCGACGGGCGGGTGCTCCTCGACCAGGAGGTCTGCTTCGGCGGTGAGACGGCCACCGGCGAGCGCGTGGCCGTCGTCGACGCGCGGGGCAACCCGCTGGCCGTCGACAAGGTGGGCCACCTGTGCCGCGCGTTCTCCGAGACCGACACCGCAGTGCGCAGCGAGATCCTCGCCGGCACCCAGCGCGCTCTGGCCGACCTCCGCGAGGGGTGCGGGGTCACGGCCTACCTCAACTACGGAGCGCTGCTGGGCGCGGTGCGCGACGGTCGGATGATCGCCCACGACTCCGACACCGACGTCTGCTACCTGAGCCGCCGGCAGAGCCCGGCCGAGGTGATCCTCGAGTCCTACCGCGTCGAGCGGGTCCTGCGCGACCGCGGCTGGTCGCTGATGCGCATGTCAGGCGGCGACATCAAGCTGCTGCTGCCGCTCAGCGACGGTCGGAGCTGTCACATCGACGTCTTCGTCGCGTTCTACGTCGAGGGAGTGTTCTACCAGCTCGGCAACCGCAGCGGCGCCCTGCCCGAGTCGGTGATCCTGCCGCTGGGGACGGTCGAGCTGCACGGCCACGAGTTCCCGGCGCCGGCATGGCCCGAGGCGATGCTCGCCTTCCTCTACGGCCCCCACTGGCGCACCCCCGACCCCTCGTTCCGCTACGCCGACCCGCCCGACGGCGTACGCCGGCTCAACGGGTGGCTGCGTGGGTTCCGCACCGACGTCGGTGCCTGGGCGGACTTCCACCAGGGTCGTGGCGCCCACGGCGTGACGCGGCGTCGGTCCGGCTTCGCGCGCTGGGTGCGCGCCCAGGTGCCCGTCGGGGCGCCGATCGCCGACCTCGGCGCGGGTACCGGCCGGGACGCGCTGTGGTTCGCCTCCCACGGCCACGACGTCGTCGCGCTCGACTTCTCCCGACCGGCCCGGCGGGCGCTCGCCCGGCGGGCCCGACGCCACGGTGTGCCCCTCGCTGTGAGAGCCCTGGCGCTCGGCGAGCTGCGATCGGTCCTCGTCACCGGAGCCGAGCTGGCCCGCGACGGACGCCACCTCCACGCCCGTCACCTGCTCGGCTGCCTCGACGCGCCGGCACGCCACAACCTCTGGCTGCTCGGCCGCATGGTGTCGCGCGGCGGCGGCCGGCTCTTCGTGGAGTTCAGTGCTCTCGACCCCGGCCGGGGTCTGCCCGACCCGGCTCCGGCCGGCCTGGTCTCCCGGCTCGACCCCGACGTCGTACGCCGTGAGGTGAAGGAGTCCGGCGGTGTGGTCGAGATCGAGGAACGTGGAGCGGGCCTCGACGTCGTCGACGGGCCCGACCCCTACGTCGTGCGCATGTGCATCTCCTGGCCGAGGCCGACCGGCCCGGCCCCCACCGAGAGGAACCCCAGATGAGCCGGACCCTGGCCGCGGCGCGCGCACGCGTCGTCGTCGCCCGTGACCGATACGAGCGTCTGCGTCGCCGGCGCCTCGGGCTGCGCGACCGCGTGGCCGGCCTCGAGGTCGAGGTGCAGGAGAACCGGCAGCTCCAGCGCCGGGTGGCCGAGCTGACCGACGTGGTCGCCGAGCTGCTGCTGCCGGTCGCCGACCGCGACGAGGCGCGCGTCCGGGAGGCGTTGGCCGACTACCGCAGCAGGCTCTGAGGACCGACGCTCTAGGCTGACCCCCACACATTCCCCGGTTGGTCTGCCGGCAGGGCCCGCCTGACTTTGAATCAGGACTAGCGACGATGGTTCGACTCCATCCCGGGGAGCGCCAGGACGACCGGTCCGACCGGCCAGCGCTGTGGGCACAGGTCTAGACGGAAGGCCGGTTGTCGTCGTTTCGTTCACTGGCCGCGTCGCCACCCTCCACACTTCCAGGGGCGTCCACCGCGCCTGAGCCGCGTATTCCCTGGAGCCCTCGTGAACCGTCGTGTCGTCCCCGCAGCCGTGCTCGCGTCCGCGTTCGTCACCCTCCTCGCCCTCGCCGGGCCGGGGGGCGCGGCGGCAGCCCGGCCGCCCGGGCCCGAGGGTCGCCCGGCGGGCCCGTCGTGGGACGACATGGTGACCGGCCGGACATCGGCAGCCGACCCGCTGGCACCGACCCGCCGAGCGGCTCGGGAGTCCCGCGCGTCCGGTACGCCGACCGTGCACCACGTCTACGTCAGCATCCTCAAGGTCACCGACGACACGGGCGACGACGACTGGAGCCTCGAGGACCTGAGCGAGGCCAACGTCGCCACGGCGATCCAGCGCATCAGCGACTACTGGTCGGCGGAGTCCGACGGCGCCGTGACCTTCGAGATCGCGGGGTACGAGACTCGGAGCCTCGGCCAGGACGGGTGTGACTGGACAGCGGCCTACGACGCCGGCGAGCAGGTGGCCTTCGACGGCGCGGCCCTCGGCGCCGACTGGGTGGCCGCCCACAACCACCTGCTGATGCTCAGCCAGGAGAACGCGGCTTGCCACACCGGCGGCCACGCCTCCGTCGGCGGGGGCACCGTCTTCCTCCCCAACGGGCTCACCGACGAGAACGTCGAGTACCCCGGGCTCCCGGGGTTGGTCCACGAGTTCGGTCACAACCTGGGGTTCGGCCACGCCGACTCGGGCATCTGCCGCGACGCGGTCAAGGTCGACGCGCCGCTGGGCCAGTTCCGCCGCGACGACCTCGACTCGCAGTGCCCGTACAAGGAGTACGGAGACACCCAGGACATCATGGGGTTCAGCCTCGACCGCGCTTACCCGCACCTGTCGGCGATCTCCCGGGCACGCGCGGGCTGGCTGGCCGGGTCGCTGGCCGCACCGGGCGTCGGGACCACCACCGTGGTCCTTCACCCGCTCGACGACGCCACCGGCCTGCGCGCGGCACGGATCACCGACCCGCGGACCGGGCAGGTCTACGTCGTGGAGTACCGCACCAAGGCGGGAGCGGACGCGACGTCGATCGAGTACCGCGGCGCCGCACGTCAGGAGGGCGGCCTGTTCTACCTCTTCCCCCCGCGCGTGGGCGGCAACGGGGACTCCTTCGCGCGGTGGACCCAGGACACGCCGGAGGCCACCGGCGGCGTGCGGATCTCGCGCCTGCTGACCTTCCCGCCGGGCGACCCGCGGTACAACGCCTACGTCCCCTCCTACTCCGAGACGGTGACGCTCGCGGTCGGCACGAGCACCTCGAGCCCCAACGTCTACAACCGCAACGACCACCTGGACGCCGGCGAGTCGTTCACCAGCTACTCGGGCGGCATCAAGGTGGAGGCCCTTGCCCTCGACGCCGTCAACGGGGCGCAGGTGCGCTTCATCGTGGCCCGGGCGCCCTCTGCCACCACGCTCAAGGTCGCCGACGTGACCCTCACGACCAGCCAGAGGCCGCGCCTGACGGCTGTGGTGTCGGCTCCGGCTGCGACCACGGTGACGGGCAAGGTCACGGTCCTGATCGACCGGCGCGTCCGCTACACCGTCTCGCTGGGCGCCGGGGGTCGGGCCACCTTCAACCTTCCGGCCTTCGGGAGGGCCGGTCGCGGCAAGCACGTGCTGAGCCTCTCCTACGTCGGGTCCAGCCAGGCGCTGCCCAGTGCCTCCCGGTCGGTGACGGTCAAGGTGGGTTAGCTGCCATGCCCGGCCCGGTGGGTCGTTCGTAGACCGACGTGTCGCCGGCCGCGAAGGTCTCGGTGACGCGGTGCGTCCCCGTCGCCCAGGAGCGCGGCGCAGTCACTCGGTCGGGACCAGGGCGGCCCTCCGGACCGTACTCCTACGTGGTCGGCCCGACCAGCGGCATCGGCAACCCGTCGGGCACGTCGTCGACGCTGGGGTAGCGGTGGTTGACGTCCTGGTTGGCCTGCTCGAACCACCGCACGAGCCGGTCGTGGAGGGCCGGCGGCACCCCGGCGTCGACCAGCGCGTCGGCGAAGGCCCGCACCGCGCGCCGGTCCATCTCGTCGTGCTCGCCGTTGCCCGTGTGCAGTCGTACGACGTGGCTCTCGTCGCCCAGCCCGGGGCCTGTGTAGGCGGCCGGGCCGCCGAGCACCTCGACCCAGTACGCCGCGAGCCGCTCGGTGTGGTCGGCGCGGAAGCCGTGGTCGAAGGCGTGGCTGACCACCGGGTCGGCCAGGACGCGCTCGTGCCAGTGGTGGGCGACGCGGAGCATGACGTCGGTACCGCCGAGGGCGTCGTAGAGGGTCGGCACCCGCCCAGTAGAACGCCGCCCCGCCCCGGGGACAAGGTGCCGCGCTCGTCGTCGTCGCAGCCCCACCGTCCCCGGCGGCCCGGGCCCACCGCTAGCGGGGCAGCGACAGCTGGTCCGCCGGGGCGTCGGCGGTCTTCTTGCGCAGGCGCACGGTGAAGGTGGTGCCCTGGTGCAGCTGCGAGGCGACCTCGACGCTGCCGCCGTGCCGCTCGACGATCGACTTCACGATCGCCAGGCCCAGGCCGGTCCCGGGCGCGGTCGAGGCCACGGCGTTGGAGGCCCGGTGGAAGCGGTCGAAGACGTGGTCGAGGTCCTCGGGCGGGATCCCGACCCCGGTGTCGGTGACGCTCAACGCCATGGTGCCCGGCTCGTCGTCGGCGAAGGACAGCGCGATGTGGCCGCCGCCGGCGGTGAACTTGATGGCGTTGCTCAGCAGGTTGATGATCACGCGCTCGATCTCGGCCTCGTCACCCAGCACCACCTCAGGCTCCCAGGGCTCCACGACGAAGACCCGGATGTCGTTGGTCAGGGCCAACGGCTGCAGCACGGCGACGGCGTTGCGGGCCACGGTCCGGACGTCGACCTCCGCGCGCTCGAGCTCGTGGGTGCCGGAGTCGGTGCGCGACAGCGTGAGCAGCCCGTCCACCAGCGACAACAGCCGCTGGCCGTTGGACTCGATGCGGCCCACGATGATCGAGCCCTCGGTGCCCAGCGCGTCGCCGTACAGGTCAGCCAGGATCTCGGCGTAGCCCAGGACGCTGGTCATCGGGGTGCGCAGCTCGTGCGAGACCGACGAGACGAAGTCGGCCTTGAGGGCGTCGGCTTCTTGCAGTCGGGACGCGAGGGCGCGCTCGTGCTCGAGCGCCTGCACGAGGAGCTTCTCGACCTTGCGCTGGGCCCCGACGTCCTCGGCGATGCCGAGGTAGCCGATCGGGTAGCCCTCGGCGTCGTCGACCCGGCTGACGACCAACGAGACGAGCCGTCGGCGGCCGTCGGCGGTGACGTAGGTCCAGTCGCGGCGCTCGGAGGTGCGCTCGCGCCCGCGCACCTCGCTGACGAACACCTCGAACCCGGGCTCGATGCCCAGCTCGGCGGCCCGGGCGATGACCTCCTCGGGGTCGTGGAACAGGGTGGGCGTGTGTCGACCCACGACCTCCTCCTCGGCGTACCCCAGCATGTTGACCGCACCCTGGTTGAAGACCTGGATGACACCGTCGAGGTCGGTCTCGATGATCGCGGTGGAGGACGCCGACTCGATGACGGCCTGGAGGTGCTGGCGCGCCCCCATCGCGCTCAGGTGCGCTGATTGGCGCGACTCGACGGTCACGCGCAGCGAGAAGAGCATGATCGCGGTCGACAGGATGAGGACCTCGATCATCGTGCCGGTCGTCTCCGGCTCCAGGCCGGCGCGCTCGACGGCCACGACGAACGGCCCCCACCCGGCGGCCGAGGCCGCGGTGATGGTGACGTTGACCAAGATCAGCTGGACCGCGCAGGCCTGCAGCGACTGCCGGAACGCGAGGAAGACCAGCAGCGGGAACAGCGTGAACACCAGGGGCAGGTGCTGGGCGGGGCCGAACAGGGCGAGGCTCACGGCGACCAGCACGAACGCGGTGCCGATCTTCTCGGGGTAGCCGGCCTGGCGCGGGTGGTGCTCGCGCCCCAGGGCGAAGGGCAGGAAGAGCAGGACAGCTGCCAGGTGCGAGGCCGTGACCGCCCGCGCCGTCACCCAGAACTCGCCGCCGAGCAGACCCATCACCGCAGCCGCCGCGACCAGGCCGGCCAGCAGCGCGCCGGTGGCGGCGGCCGCTCCGATCTGCGACAGCTGCTTGATCGAGAGCAGCGTGAGCCCGGGGTTGAGCTGCAGGACCAGCGCGCAGGTCAGCGCGACCTCGGCGGCGTTGGCGGTCGAGAAGAGCAGCGCCACGTCGAGCTCGCGGCCCCCGGTCAGGTTGGCCACGACGCTGGCCAGCCACGTCGTCGCGACGGCGCCGCGTACTCCGGACCGGCCCCGTCGCAGACCCACCGCGATCGCCACGCCGGTGGCGGGCCACCACGCTGCGACCTGGGTCCCGGAGGGAGCCAAGCGGATCGCCGCGTCACCGAGCAGGATGATCACCAGCCCGAGCAGGGACCAACCCGCGGCGGCTCGCCAGCGGTCCTGCGCGGTCGCTCGCACTGCCTACCTCCTCGATGCTCGCGGCGCTGCCGCTTCCGCCGCCAACATCGGCACCGGGGCGCGCTACCTGAGCAGAACGGTGGGCAGAACGGCGGACCGAGTGGTGGGGCCGGGCGGCTGTACCGTCGAGCGTATCGACATCCGGGCCGTCGCGGGGGGCTTCGCGGCAGCACGGACGACCGGGCCTGAGGCGCCGGCCGGCGTCCTGTCCTAGTGTGATCCGGTGCCCCCCGACCTGACCGTGATCGTCCTGGCCGCCGGTGGCGGTACCCGGATGAAGTCCAAGACGATGAAGGTGCTCCACGAGGTCGGTGGTCGCAGCATGGTGGGCCACGTGCTCGCCGCTGCGCTGGCGACCGAGCCGCAACGCGTCGTGGCGGTCGTCGGCCACCAGCGCGACCAGGTCGGGCCCCACATCCAGCAGCTGGTCCCCGACGCCGTCCTCGCCGTCCAGGAGGAGCAGCTCGGCACCGGGCACGCCGTGCGCGTGGCGATGCAGGCCATCGGGCAGACCAGCGGCACCGTCGTCGTCGCGACCGGTGACACGCCCCTGCTGACCGGCGAGAGCCTGCGCGCCTTCGTCGCCGAGCACCTCGCCTCGCAGGCGGCGGTGAGCATCCTCAGCGGGGTGGTCGACGACCCCTTCGGGCTCGGGCGCATCGTGCGCAACGACGAGGGCGACGTGCTCGCGATCGTCGAGGAGAAGGACGCCACCGACCTGCAGCGCGAGATCCGCGAGATCAACTCCGGGATCCTGGCCTTCGATGCCGCGTTCTTGGCCGACGCGCTGCCCCGCATCGGCAACGACAACGCCAACGGCGAGTTCTACCTCACCGACGCGATCGGGCTGGCCCGCGAGGACGCCCTCGCGGTCAGCGCCCACCCGATCGACGACGTCATGCAGACCGAGGGGGTCAACGACCGCGCCCAGCTCGCGCGGATCGGCGCCGAGCTCAACCGCCGGATCGTGACGCGGTGGATGCGCGACGGGGTCAGCGTGATGGACCCCGCCACGACCTGGATCGACGCCGACGTCGTGCTCGCCGCCGACGTGACGATCCTGCCCGGCACCCAGCTCCTCGGGGCCACGGTGGTCGCCGAGGACGCCGTGGTCGGGCCCGACACCACGCTGAAGGACTGCGAGGTCGGCGCCGGGGCCCGCGTCGTCCGCACCCACGCCGAGCTGGCCGTGATCGGCGACGGCGCCACGGTCGGGCCCTTCTCCTACCTGCGGCCCGGCACCAGGCTCGGCACGCGCGGCAAGATCGGTGCGTTCGTCGAGACCAAGAACGCCGAGATCGGCGACGGCGCCAAGGTGCCCCACCTGTCCTACGTCGGCGACGCCGAGATCGGCGAGGGCACCAACATCGGCGCCGGCACGATCTTCGCCAACTACGACGGCGTGGCCAAGCACCGCACCGTCGTGGGCCCGCATGCCCGCACGGGGTCCAACAACACCTTCGTCGCGCCGGTCGAGATCGGTGCCGGCGCGGGCACGGGTGCCGGCACCGTCGTACGCCATGACGTGCCGCCCGGCGCCCTGGCGGTGAGCGCCGGTCCGCAGCGCGACCTCGAGGGTTGGGTCGCGCGGCGGCGTCCAGGGACCGACCAGGCGTCCGCGGCGGCGCAGGCCCTGGCACAATCTCCCATGGCCCACGACCCGTCCGACGAGAGCCCTCAGGAGCGCGCGTGACCGGAATCCAGAAGACCACCGAGAAGAACCTCATGGTCTTCAGTGGCCGGGCGCACCCCGCCCTGGCCACCGAGGTCTCCGAGATCCTCGGCACCCCGATCGTGCCGACGTCGGCCTACGACTTCGCCAACGGCGAGATCTACGTGCGCTACGAGGAGTCGGTGCGCGGCTGCGACGCTTTCGTCATCCAGAGCCACACCGCGCCGATCAACACCTGGCTGATGGAGCACCTGATCATGGTCGACGCGCTCAAGCGCGCCTCGGCCAAGCGCATCACGGTCGTGATGCCCTTCTGGGGCTACAGTCGCCAGGACAAGAAGCACCGCGGCCGCGAGCCGATCTCGGCCCGCCTGGTCGCCGACATGTTCAAGACCGCGGGCGCCGACCGCATCATCACCGTCGACATGCACGCCGACCAGCTGCAGGGCTTCTTCGACGGCCCCGTCGACCACCTGATGGCGCTGCCGCTGCTCACCGACTACATCAAGGCCCAGTACGGCGGCCAGCAGCTGGCGATCGTCTCGCCCGACGCCGGCCGCATCAAGGTCGCCGAGCGCTGGTCCGCGCGCCTGGGCGGGGCGCCCCTGGCCTTCATCCACAAGAGCCGCCGGGCCGACCGCCCCAACGAGACCGTCGCCAACCGCGTCGTCGGCGACGTCAAGGGCCGCATGTGCGTGCTGACCGACGACATGATCGACACCGGCGGCACCATCGTGAAGGCCGCCGAGGCGCTCATCGCCGACGGCGCCGCGGGCGTCGTGATCGCCGCGACCCACGCGATCCTCTCCGGACCTGCCGTCGACCGCCTCAAGAACTCCCCGGCCTCGGAGGTGATCGTCACCAACACGCTGCCGATCAGCCCCGACGCCGAGTTCGACAAGCTCACCACGCTCTCGATCGCGCCGCTGGTCGCGCGCGCCATCCGCGAGGTGTTCGAGGACGGCTCGGTCACCTCGATGTTCGACGGTCACGCGTAGCCGACGTCGGTCAGAGGGCGACCAGCGTCACCACACGGTGGTTGAGGTGCGAGCGCAGCGAGCCTCGAAACCCCCGCAGCAACAGGTCGGGTCGAGCTGTCGCTGCGGTGGTCTCGAGGCTCGTCGCTAGCGCTCCTCGCACCTCGACCAGCGTCAGCGGCGGTCGTCGAGCGCGTCCTCCCAGGCCCGCCGCAGGATCGTGCTGGTGACATCGGTCAGCGCGGCCTCGACGGCGTCGAGGCGGGCGGCGTCGAGCGCGACCGCCGGGAAGGCACGGCCGACCGCCTGGGCGAACGCCTGGCCGCGCTCGGCCAGGGCCGGGGCCTCGGCCAGGTAGCGGTCGACGTACGGCGCCACGAGGGCGGCCTGCTCGGGCTGCCACAGCCCGCCGGTGAGCGCCTCGAAGCGGCGGTTGGCGACGTCCGGCTCGGTCGCGGCGGCCCAGGCGGCGGCCTTGGCCTCGGGGGTCGGGCGGGCGGCCAGGGCGCGGGCGGCGCCGAGCTCGCCGTCGACGGTGCCGTCGCGCAGGCGCTCGGCCTCGACGGCGGCCTCGTCGACGGCGCCGATCGCGGCCAGGCGGGCGACGACGCGCCAGCGCAGGCCGGCGTACCAGGACAGGCCGTCGACCCCGTCGGCGTCGAGCCAGCCCTGGAGCAGCGCGGCGTCGCGCGAGGTCGAGGCCAGGCCTTCGACGAAGGTCAGGCGCAGCTCGTCGTCGGTGGCGCGCGCCAACCCGGCGGCGAAGGCGTCGGCCAGGGTGGCGCACGCCGCGGCGACGTCGTCGGCCGCAACGCGCTCGGGCAGGATCGAGACCAGGGTCCGGTTGACGACCGAGGTCACGATCATCGGGTAGGTCTCGAGCGGCAGGAGCCGGGCCAGGACGCCGAGGTAGTCAAGCGCCGACATCCGGCGGGTGCGGACCGCGTCGAACCACGTGCCCCACACGACCGCCCGGGCCAGCGGGTCCTCCAGCGCGGGCAGCGACGACGCGAACGCGGCGGCCGACCGCGGGTCGAGGGCGACCTGCGCATAGGTCTCGCTGGCCACGTTGGGGAGCACGACCCGGCCCGCCCAGCCGTCCAGCCGCACCGGCTCGTCGGCCAGGTCGACGGTGCGGGTCTCGAGCAGCGCCAGCACGTCGTCGTACGACGCCACCTGGAAGCGGTGGGGCCGCGAGCCCTCACGGTGCAGCACCGGGGTGCCGTCGTCGTCGCGCTCGACCCGGATGGTGTCGAAGCCGGTGGTGCGCAGCCAGGCGTCCGCCCACCCGACGACGTCGCGGTCGGAGACGGCGTCGAGCGCGGCCACGAAGTCGGCCAGCACAGCGTTGCCGAAACGGTGCTGCGACAGGTAGGCGTTGACGCCCGCGAGGAAGGTCTCGTCGCCCAGCCAGGTCACCAGCTGGCGCAGGGCAGCGTTGCCCTTGGCGTAGCTGATCATGTCGAAGTTGGTGGCCGCGGCGTCGACGTCGGGCACGTCCTCGGCGGCCGGGGCGACCGGGTGGGTGGAGCGGCGTGCGTCGGTGCGGTAGGCGACGACCTTGCGGGTCGTCTCGAAGCCGACCAGCAGGTGCGGATAGCCGGCGGCGGCCTCGGCGACGCGGAAGCCCATGTAGTCGGCGAACGACTCCTGCAGCCAGGTGTCCTCCCACCACGTCATCGTCACCAGGTCGCCGAACCACATGTGCGCCATCTCGTGGGCGATGGTCGAGGCGCGGGCGGCGCGCAGGCGGGCGGTGGTGAGGCCGCGGGGGAGGTACTCGTCGCGGTAGGTGACGCAGCCCGGCGTCTCGAGCGCGCCCCAGTTCTGACCGGGCACGAACGCCTGCTCGTAGGAGTCGAACGGCATCGGCTCGGTGAACAGCGTCGCGTAGTGGTCGAAGCACTTCTCGGTCGTCGCGCGCAGCTCGTCGAAGTCGCGGTCGAGCTCGGCGGCCAGCGACGCCCGGGCGTGCCAGGCGAAGGGCAGCCCGGCGTGCTCCCAGGTGCGGGAGTGCCAGGGCCCTGCGCAGACCACGAACATGGCGGTGGGGATCGGCAGGGTGGTGGTGAACTGCCAGCGTCGCAGGGTCCGGCCGTCGTCGCCCTCCAGCAGGCCCTCGTGCTGGACCCGCCCGTTGGCCATGACCGTCCACGCCGGGTCGGCGCCGACGCGCAGCTGGACCGGCGCCTTCAGGTCGTTCTGGTCGAAGCAGGGGAAGACCTTCTGGGCCACGTCCATCCCGACGTACGCCGCCACGTAGGTCTCGCCGTCGGCGGGGTCGGTGAACGTGTGCATGCCGTCGCCGTCGGTCACGTAGGGGACCTTCGCGGTCACGACCAGGGAGTGCCGTCCCCCGAGGCCGGAGAGGTGGATCCGGTGGCCGTCGTAGGACCACGTCACGCCCTGGTGCTCAGGGTCGAGCTCGACGTCGACGTCACTCGCGCCGCTCAGCTCGAGGAACGTCGCGTCGGTGCTGCAGGTGAAGCCGACGACGCAGCCCAGGTCGTAGTGGCCCCGGCCAGGATCGGTCAGGTCGAGCTCGAGGCTGTAGGAGACGTCCGAGACGGCGGCGGCACGGGCACGGGCTTCGTCGAGGGTCAGGCTCACGCCCTCACCCTACGGATTGGCGATCGGCGGCCGACGCCCGTAATCTTCTCGGGTTGCCTCGGCGAGGGAGCCCACCCAGCTCCGTGATCGACAGGGCCGGCTGATCGAACGCCGCGCTGTCGCGCGGCGTTCTGTGTCTCTCCGCCCGGCCCCACCGACCCACACACCGCCGAACCAACCGGGAGACCAGCATGTCCGAGACCGAGAAGATCCAGGCCGAGAGCCGCACCGAGTTCGGCAAGGGCGCGGCCCGCCGCATCCGTCGCGAGAACAAGATCCCGGCCGTCATCTACGGCCACGGCAACGACCCGATCCACGTCACCCTGCCGGGTCACTCGACGATGATGGCCCTCAAGCACGGCGGCTCCAACGCCCTGCTCGAGCTCGACATCGACGGCTCGAGCCAGCTGGCGCTGACCAAGCAGGTCCAGATCGACCCGATCCGCCGCGCGATCGAGCACATCGACTTCGTCGCCGTCCGCAAGGGCGAGAAGGTCACCGTCGACGTCGCGATCAACGTCGTCGGCGAGGCCGGCCCCGACACCCTCGTGGTCATCGAGAACCAGACCGTCCAGGTCGAGGCCGAGGCCACCACGATCCCCGAGCAGATCGACGTCGACATCGAGGGCCTCGCCGCGGGCACCCAGATCCTGGCCTCCGAGCTGCAGCTCCCCGCCGGCACCACCCTGCTCGTCGACGGCGAGACCCTCGTCGTCAACATCACCGAGCAGATCAGCGCCGAGGCCCTCGAGGCCGAGCTGGAGGAGGCCGAGGCCGAGGCCGGCATCGAGCGCGACGAGTCCGAGGACGAGTCCGCGAGCAGCGAGGCTGCGGCCGAGGAGTCCCCGGCCTCCGAGGAGTGATCCTCGCCCGGCTCAGGTGGTACCTGGGCCGCCTGATCTCACCGGTACGCCCCGACCCCGCGCAGGAGACCGACGACATGTCCGAGGTGTGGCTCGTCGTCGGTCTGGGCAACCCCGGCGAGAAGTACGCCGGGCACCGTCACAACATCGGCTACCTGGTCGTCGACGAGCTCGTCCGCCGGCTCGGCACCCCGCTGCGCGCCCACAAGACCGGGCGCGCCGAGGTGGCCGAGGCCCGGCTGGGGGCGCCCGGCAGCGACGGCCCCCGTCTCGTGCTCGCCCGACCTCGTTCCTACATGAACGAGGTCGGCGGGCCGGTCAAGGCGCTGGCCACGTTCTACAAGGTCGAGCCCGACCACGTGATCGCGATCCACGACGAGCTCGACATCGCCTTCGGGACCTTGCGCACCAAGCTCGGCGGCGGCGACAACGGCCACAACGGACTGAAGTCGATGCGCTCGTCGTTCGGCACCGGCGACTTCTACCGGGTCCGGGCCGGCATCGGCCGCCCCCCGGGCCGGCAGGACGTCGCCGACTTCGTGCTGTCCAACTACTCCACCGTCGAGCGCAAGGAGCTGCCCTTCCAGGTCGACACCGCCGCCGACGCGGTCGAGTCGCTGGTCCTCGAGGGGCTCGAGCGCACGCAGCAGAAGTTCAACAGCTGACCTGTCCTCGGCTCGCGTGGGTGGTCCCACCGTCGGGGGACCAGCCGACGGCGTGGGCCCACTGCTCGGCCGCCTCCATGACGAGGTCGCACACCGGGTCCTTCACCGCGTAGTAGGCGTCCGCGTCGTCGGGGTGCAGCTGCGCCAGGGCGGTCTTGACCCGGGCGTAGGCGGTGGCAGCCGACGGCGACGAGCGCAGGTAGTCGCGGAAGAGCAACGCGTAGCGCTGGTTGCCGCGACCGACCTCGCGCACGTGGAGATGAGTACGGCGCCACGACGACGGGGCCCGGAACATCCGCTTGGACCACTCGCCCGGCGCGTCCGTCGCGCCGGGTGGGACGTGGTCGCGGGTGTGCTCGGTCGGGGTCGCGCCGAGCGTGCGGAAGCCGGCCTCGAGGCGCGGGTCGGCGAGGTCGGCCACGGTGACCTGCACGTCGATGACGTCCTTGGCGGCCAGCCCCGGCACGGAGGTGGAGCCGATGTGGTCGATGCGCAGCGCCACCTCTCCCAGCGCGCCGGCCAGGGCGGCGGCGATGCGCTCGAACTCCGCCGGCCATCGCTCGTCGTGGGCCTCGATGGCGATGCGAGGCTGCTGGGTCGGCCCCTGGTGCAGGAGGAGCCGCAGCTCCTCGATCTGCAGCGGGGACCCCTCGCACAGCGGCTCCCACGTGCCGGTCGGCTCGAAGCCGCGGCTGACGTAGAGGCGGCGGGCGCCGTCGTTGCCCTCGGTGACGTGCAGCCGCACCTCGTCGTACGACGGCCGGCACCAGGCCACGAGCGCGTCGAGCAGCTGCCCGCCGACGCCGTGCCCGCGGGCGACCGGGTCGGTCCACATGCCCCACACGAAGACGGTCGGCCCGTCGTCGGGGGCGAAGGCGCCGCCCATCGCCACCGGGTGGCCGTCGTCGAGGGCGAGCAGGGTGAGCCCGCCGTTGTCGGCCCGTTGGCGCCACCCGCCCTCGGTGAGCGACTCGGCCTGGGCCAGCGTGCTCCCGAACGCCTCGGGGGCGTCGGCGAGCGCCCTCAGCCGGACGTCGCGCAGCAGCTGCCAGTCGTCGGCGGTCACCCGGCGCAGCTCGATGCTCATGCGCCCCACCCTGGCACGGCGCAGCGGTGGAACCACCGCGCTCCTCGTCAGTCGGGGTCGGGTGGGCGGCGATGGAAGGTGAGGGTGCCGTCGGGGTGTCGGACCAGCTCGTAGCGGGGGTCGTGCGCGAGGTGGTGGTGGTGGCTGCAGAGGAGCACGCCGTCGTCGAGGTCGGTGTGGCCACCTTGGGACCAGGCGACGAGGTGGTGGGCCTCGCACCAGGCGGCAGGGATGGTGCAGCCACGGGTGCGGCAGGTGACGTCGCGCACGGCCATGGCTTTGCGCTGGGAACGGCTGTAGAGCCGGCGGCTGCGGCCGAGGTCGAGGATCTCCGACTCACTGCCGAGCACGGCCGGGACGAGGCGGGCGGTGCAGGCCAGGCGTCGGGCTTGGGTGGCGGAGAGGGGTTCGTCGCCGACCAGGGCGACGCCGAGGCCTTCGAGGAGGGACTGCAGCTCGATGGTGACGATGACGGTGGTGGCGTCGCCGCCGTGCAGCGGGAGACGGCTGGGGTCGAGACGCTCGAGGAGGGCGCCGAAGGCGTCGCCGAGGCGCTGCGGGTAGGTGCGCTGGTCGGTGGGGCCGGGGCTGGCGGGCTCGGGGTCGTCGGCTGGCTCACGGTCCTGGCTCGGCCCGGTCGGCTCGGTCGGCTCGGTCGGCTCGGTCGGCTCGGTGGTGGGGGTGGCGGTGGGTCGCTGTCGAGGGGAGGTGAACGACTGCAGGTAGGTCATGAGTCGGTCGGCGACGTGGTCGGCGCAGCGGATGCGGATGTCGGTGGTGCCGTCGCCGCGCCGGCGGGTGTGGAGCGAGGTCTGGGCGGCGGCGCGGGTGTCGGCGTCGCCGAGGGCCTTGGCTTCGCGTTGGTCTTCGAGGTCGGGGGCGATGACCGAGAGCAGCTTGCGGCCGAGGTTGCGCAGGGCGCGCGGTGCGAAGTGGGGTGCTTGGTCGACGAGGTGCTGCTGGGCCTGCGCGGCCACCCCGGGTGGTAGGTCGTCGGGCAGCTCGTCGAGAGCGCGGCCCACGACCATGGCCCGCTCCCGGTCGACCTCGCCGCACCGCATGGCTGCCGCGAGCGCGGGTCGGCGCTCGAGCATGCGGGCGAGCTCGAGGTCGCGCCGGCCGACGTGGTCGTCGAGCCTTATCGCGTGGGCCAGCCACGCGCCGGCGTCACGTGAGCCGTGCGCCGCAGCGACGTCGTCGGCAGCGGCGAGCACCCGCAACCGGAGCTCGTCGAGGCGGGCCGCGACGGCCGCGAGCTCGACCAGCGCGGCCTCCTTGTCGGGAGTGCTCATGAACAGCGGCTCGATCGCGGCCACGTCGTCGAGCGCAGCACCCAGCGTGGTGGCACAGGCCAGCACGGGGTGCCCCAGCGGCGACGACGTGAATGACATGGACGAGCTCCGAGCAGTCTTGACCCCGAGTCAGGGTCAACGGGTGCGTGCTGCCGCGGGGAGTGGGACCACCGGGACTTCTGCGATGACTGCTCGGGACCAGCGAGCCCGTGGGGGCCGAGGACGGGACGCACACCCGCCGAAGTGTCCGGTGCCGAGATGCGGCTCAACATGCGCTGAGTCGATCGTACGCCTGTTCGATTGAATGCGCAAGCAGGCAAGTTCAAGTTTCGTGATGTGGTGCAACCGCCCGGCTTTGCCGAGAGTCGGGCTGCTCGTCCCATGACGAAACGGGCCCCGCTGTGCGTCAATGAAGCCATGAGGCCGACAGCGGGGATCGTGGCCGTCCTTCTGCTGCTGGCCGGGTGCCAGTCGGAGCCGCTTTCTGCCGTCCAGTATGTCGAGTACAAGGACGACGCGCCCTCCCTCATGGTGTGGGTCACCGGCTGTAACCCAAATGCGCCAGTTGACGTCGAGGAGTCATCAACGAAGGTGCGTCTCACGGTGACCGCGGCCGAGCGGGAAGACGGCTGCTCGGACTCCATCGTCGTTGATCTGCCGAGCCCCGTGGGTGACCGCGTGGTCATCGACAGTGAGACCGGCAAGGAAATCACTCGGGTCGTCAGCATCAACGAGTAGCGACCGGCTCCGCTATTGCGCCCGCTCGTGCCGCCAGGAGGGCTCCGGCCGACCACGCCGCCTCTTGTTCACACTACTGCCGTCCTGCGGGCTCCGCCCCCTGCTGGCTTCGAGATGCCACGGGCGGAGTAGCAACGATGTTCGGTCACTCAGCCGAGCTCAAAGGTGCTCTCGGACTTCTGCCTCGTCCCAACCGAAAACGGTTGCTCCTACCCGCGTCCAGCCGTCGCCGTCACGCCAACCGTCGATTCGCTCCATCTCGTTGTGCAGGACGCTCACAACGTCTCGCACAGTGACTGAGCGCCAGGGAGAAGTCACCATGAACACGTCGTCGTCTTCGTCAGTGACGACCTCGCCCAGCTCGGTGCGTGGGACCCGGTGGGCGACGGGCCAGATGGAGGCGAGTTCGTTCGCGCTGCCCGTGTGCTCAGACAGGAGCTCGTACCCGTTAGCCCGAGCCTTGACCAGGGCTGCAGACGGAGCCGGAAGGGGACGCACGTTGGTGGTTCGGCGACGCAGCAGGTCGATGAGGGCGCCGCCACCGTAGTCGTCGTAGTCCGAGGTAAGCCTGGCAGCGAGCTCGTCGTCCTTCGCCGAGGACAAGAGTCGCTGACACTGGTCCCCGACCAGCGTCACCGCGGGAAACGCAACGCTGTCACCAATGGCCATCTCGATCGACAGTGCGCACGAAGCAGGTTCGGCTGAACACAGCGCGCAACTCGACATACGACCATCCTGCCTGGGTTCGCTGCGCGCAACCACCAGCGTGAGGCGTCCTGGAGACAGGCGCTCCGCCCGGTCATGCCGCGTCCTGTGAACTCCATTGCCGAGAGTCGGGTGTTGTCCAGCGCTCTCGTACACGGACTGGCACAACGGCACGATCGGACCGCCAGCCCCGCTCTGCGCACGCCTGACCGTCGGCACGCAATCCCGTTGTGCCAGTCCAATGGCGGGAACTGACCCCCGATCCGCCGAGCGCCCGGGAGCTGCCCGCGACCAGCCGCCCCTCACGACACGACGGTGACCCGCAGCTCCCGGTCGACCAGCCCGCTCAGCCGCCGGGCCTCGGCCGCGATCGCGCCGTCCGGCCGGACGGAGTCGTCGAGCCAGGTCACCGAGAGGTCGTCGCCGCGACGCGTCCAGGTCCCGCGCACGACGCCGCCGACGACGACGGGGTGGGCCTTGCGGGTCATCAGGTCGCGCAGCGCCGGCGGGGTCACGTGGGTGTCCTGGGTGCCGGGGCCCATGACCCACTGGTCGTGGCCGGGGAGGAACCGCACGGCGTCCGAGGGGCGGGCCGCGTCGAGGTCGTCGACGTGCTCGCGCGCGACGTACGCCGTGGTGCCCTCGACGTCGACCGCCACCAACCGCTCGGCGGCCTCGGCCCACCAGCGCCGCAGACCCCGGCCGGCGCTCAGGCCCTTGTCCAGCCAGTAGTGCACGTGGTCGTAGGTCGACGGCCCGTAGGTGCCGACGTAGGCCAGCACGGCCCGCGGGCCGGCCTCCTCGAGGTCGGGGACGCCGCCCCAGCGCGGGCTGACGTCGAGCCGCTGGAAGGTGGCGCGGCCGTCCTGCGGGGGGCCGAAACCGAGGTCGCCCTGCCACGACAGCGGCTTGAGCAGGGTGCCGGCGCCGTCGGCGAAGACCGGGGCGAGGTGGCGGTAGGCGCGCTGCCGCGTGAGCACCTCGCCGAGCTCGGTGACGGTCAGCGGGCCGTCGGCGAGCGCGGCGCGCGCCGCGGCGCGGAGGCCCGGCCAGTCCGACGGTGCGAGCCGGTAGTGCTCGACCCAGCTCGGCAGCTCCCATTGCCGGCCCGACGCGCGCAGCGCCAGGTAGACCCCGCCGTCCTCGGGCGAGAGGTAGTGCACCGACCCGCGGAAGGCGAACGCCTTGACCACCTCGCCCGCGACCAGGGCGTCGGCCAGCTCGCCCGGCTGCGACGTCGTACGCCGGGTGCGGACGGCGAGCTCGGCCAGCGACTCGTCCATCGACAGCACGGCGCCGAGGCGGCGTACGACGTCGCCGACCGAGGCGGTGACGACCGGCTCGAGCAGGTGGCGCTCCAGGCGCCAGGCGAGCGCTCGGGCCCAGGTGACCGAGACCTCCGTCGTCATGCCCGCAGCCTCGCACCCGTTGCGGATCGACGTCGTCCCCGCTCTAGGGTGACCCGGTGAGCTACGAGCCGACGATCCCGCCCGAGTCCGCCGCCACCGACGACCACGTGCTGGCCGCGTGGCTGGCCGACGAGGCCGGACGCCGGCTGCTCGACGTGCGCGGCGAGGGCCTCGAGGGGCGCGAGCTCAAGGACGCCGGTGACGCCGCCGCCCACGAGCTGCTGATGGCGCTGCTCGCCGAGCACCGGCCGACCGACGCCGTGCTGTCGGAGGAGGGGAAGGACGACAAGGTCCGGCTGACCTCCGAGCGCGTGTGGATCATCGACCCGCTCGACGGCACCCGTGAGTTCTCCGAGCCGCCGCGCGACGACTGGGCCGTCCACGTCGCGCTGTGGGAGCGCACCGCCGGCGACGGCGGCGAGCTGACCGCCGGTGCGGTCGCGCAGCCGGCGCTGGGGGAGACCTTCACGACCGGCGCGCCCCCCGTCGTACCGCCCAGCACCAGCGAGAGCCCCCGCATCGCGGTCTCGCGCAGCCGGCCGCCGGAGTTCGTGCACGGCCTGGCCCGCGAGCTCGACGCCCAGCTGGTCGCGATGGGCTCGGCCGGGGTCAAGGTGCTCTCGGTCGCGCGCGACCTCACCGACGCCTACGTGCACGCCGGCGGGCAGTACGAGTGGGACTCCGCCGCCCCGGTCGCCGTCGCGCGTGCGGCCGGCCTGTTCACCAGCCGCATCGACGGCAGCCCACTGCGCTACAACCAGGACGACGTCTACCTGCCCGACCTCGTCGTGTGCCGCCCCGAGCTGGCCGACCGGATCCTCACCTGGATCGCGGACAACGGCGTGTCGTGACGCGACCCAGCACGGGAGTGGGCACGGTCGACCACGTGCTGCTCGATGCCGACGGCGTCCTGCAGGACCTCCCCGGCGGCTGGTTCGACCGGCTGCGCCCGTGGCTCGGCGACCGCGCCGAGGCGTTCATCGAGGAGTCGTGGGTGGCCGAGGTGCCGACCCTGCGCGGCGAGGGCGACTTCTTCGACCACCTCGAGCGCCACCTGGCGGCGTACGGCGTGGACGTGGGGGTCGAGGAGCTCTTCGCGGCGGTCTGGACCTCGATCGAGCTGGTGCCGTCGTCGATCGACCTGGTGCACCGGCTGCGCGCCGCCGGCTACGGCGTCCACCTCGGCACCAACCAGGAGCGGCACCGTGCGACCTACATGCGCACCGAGCTGGGCTACGACGAGCTCTTCGACGTGTCCTGCTACTCCTGGGAGCTCGGAGCGGTGAAGACCGAGCCGGCCTACTTCAAGCAGGCGGTTGCGCTCATCGGCTGCGCGCCCGGCGAGGTCGTCTTCGTCGACGACCGGCTCGACAACGTCGAGACCGCACGGTCGGTCGGGCTCGGCGGCGTGCACTGGACCTTCACCGACGGCATCGACGTGTTGCACTCGCGCCTGGCCGAGCACGGTGTCATCGTCGACCGGTGACCTCCTACGTCTCCCACACGACCATCGACTGCCACGACGCCTACGCGCTCTCCGAGTGGTGGAAGCCCGTGCTCGGCTACGTCGACCTCGACGGCGACCCCAACCTGCCCGGGCACGAGGAGTGCATGATCCGTGACCCCGAGAGCGGCCACCAGCTGCTCTTCATCGAGGTCCCCGACGCCACGCTGCCCGCCAAGCGGATCCACCTCGACGTCGTCCCGCGCGAGGGCACGCGCGACGACGAGGTCGCCCGGCTGCTCGCCCACGGCGCCACCCAGGTCGCCGACCGGCGTCACGCGAACGGCACCGGCTGGGTCACGCTGGCCGACCCCGAGGGCAACCAGCTCTGCGTGCTGCGCAGCCAGCAGGAGCGGGACGCCGCTGCCGGCTGAGGCAGGGTCGGTCAGCCGACCTTCTCGAGGAACTCCAGCAGCAGCCGGTGGACGACGTCGGGCTTCTCCATCGGGATGAAGTGGGAGCCGCGCAGCTCGACGTACTCGGCGTCGGCCATCCGCGCCGCGGCCGAGGCCATGTCGCGGGCCCCCGCCAGGACGTCCCAGGTCGCCGCGACGAACATCGCCGGCACCTCGATCGACGACAGCGAGACGCGGGCGTGGCGCGAGGTGCTGAGCGCGAGGTGGAAGTACCAGTCGAGCGGGGTCGTGAGGAACTCCTTGATGCCGAGCGCGGCCAGCTCGAGGTCGCGGACCGGCAGCATGAAGCCGGAGTGGGAGATCACCTGCACCGTACGGCGCCCGATCGGCAGCCGGCGCGCCACCGGCGTCAGGGCCCGACCGGCGATGGTCATCGCGCGCGACACGTTGACCGTCATCGTGCGGGCCACGACGTGGGGGATGTGCAGGGGCGCCAGCATCGTGGCGAAGGTGTCGCCGGGCACCCCGGCGACCGCGAACAGGCCGGCGACCCGCTCGGGGTGGCGCACCGCCATCTCGAACATCGTGTTGACGCCCATCGACCAGCCCATCAGCACGGCCCGGTCGATCCCGAAGTGGTCCATGACCGACAGGCCGTCCTGGACGAAGTGCTCGATCTCGACGTGGCTGGGGTCGACCGGACGCTCGGAGCCGCCGACGCCGCGGTGGTTCCAGGAGACGATCCGCACGCCGCAGTCGGGGTCGAGCAGGGCCGGCCAGCACCAGGCGTTGGTGCCCAGGCCGTTGCACAGCACGACCGTGGGGCCGTCGATCAGCCCGTCGGGGTCGTTGGTCCAGGCCCGCAGGTGGGTCCCGTCGTCGGACAGGATGTCGCGGAACGCGGGCGAGGAGGCCGTGACGGCGCTCGCGGCGGAGGTCGGCATGCGCCGATTCTGCCGTACGCCGCCGCCCGGCGGGCCGCGATCAGCGGCGCGAGACGCGCGTGGCGGGTGCGTTGCCGAGGTGGTCGGCCGGACCCTCGACGGGACCGGTGTCGCCGGCGGGGGCCAGGGCGCTCAGGAAGTTGGCGACGTCCTGCCGCTCGACGCGCCTCTGGGCACACGCGGTCGCAGCGATCATGGCGTTGCGGCGGGCGCGCTGCTGGGAAGCGACGGGCCAGTCCTGGACTCGCTGCACCCAGGCCCGCAGAGGGCTGGTGAGGGGGAGCGGGGCGGGCATGCGGGCGACGTTACGCCGCCAGCGCGGTGGCGTCATCACCGTCGCGTGACATCTGCGTGAACGCACACGAAGTTCTCAGGTGCCGGGTCGGTCGGGCACCGGGTCGGTCGGGCACCGGCGCGGTCGGGCACGGGGTCAGTCGGGCACGGGGTCAGTCGGGCACCGGCTCGGCCAGCACCGGTCGCTGCCGGGTCGCGCCGATGCTGGCGGCGACCACGCAAGCGACCGCCAGCCACTGCGCGGCGCTCAGGGTCTCGTCGACGACCAGCAGGCCGGCGAGCGCGGCGGCGGCCGGCTCGAGCGACATCAGGATCCCGAAGACCGCGGGGCGCAGCGTGCGCAGCGCCACCAGCTCGCAGCTGTAGGGGATGACCGACGACAGCAGCCCGACCGCGGCGCCGAGCAGGAGGATCCGGGGGTCCAGCATGCCGTCGGTCGCCCCGGGCACGAGCAGGAAGGGGCTGACCAGCAGGGTCGCCACGACGCTGGCCAGGGCCAGTCCGTCGAGGCCTGCGAAGCGTCGTCCGGTCGCCCCCGACAGCAGGATGTACGCCGCCCAGCTGGCTCCCGCCAGCAGCGCGAAGAGCACGCCGAGCGGGTCGAGGTCGGCCCGTTCGGCGCCGAGCAGCGCCACCCCGACCCCGGCCAGCCCGACCCACACGAGGTCGCGGGCGCGGCGCGAGCCGACGACGGCGAGCGTCAGTGGGCCGGCGAACTCGAGGGTGACCGCGATGCCGAGGGGGATGCGCGAGAACGACTGGTAGATCGCCAGGTTCATCAGCCCGAGGCTGGTGCCGAAGCCGAGGAGCACCACGAGGTCGGCGCGCGACCGGCCGCGCCACCGGGGTCGGGCCCAGGCCAGCAGGACCAGCGAGCTCGTCGTCAGCCGCAGCCACACCAGCGCCGTGGGGGAGACGTCGTCGAACAGCGACTTGGCCACCCCCGCGCCGAGCTGCACCGAGGCGATCCCGATCAGCACCAGGACGATCGGGGAGGGGCGCGGCACCGGGTCACCGTAGCGAGGCGGACGGGGGCCGCCCCCAGGGCGTGGCCGGGGCCGACCTCGCTGTGCCACGATGCGCGGATGGGGACCTACCGCGTGAGCAGGTCGATCTCCATGGCCGCGGACCCGGCGCTGGTCCACCGGCTCGTCAGCGACCTGCGTGAGTGGCAGACGTGGTCGCCGTGGGAGGGGCTCGACCCCGAGGTCCGGCGCACCTACAGCGGCGCCCCGGCCGGTGTCGGTGCCCACTACGCCTGGTCGGGCAACCGCAGGGCCGGTCAGGGATCCATGGAGGTCGTCGGCGCCACGCCCGACCGTGTCGTGGTGGCGCTGGCCTTCCGCAGGCCCTTCCGCTCCACCAGCGAGGTCACCTTCGAGCTGGTGCCCGCCGGCGCGCGGACCGAGGTCACCTGGGTGATGACCGGTGAGCAGCGCGGTCTCGCCGCGGTGTTCGGCCGGCTGGTCTCGATGGACCGGCTGGTCGGCCAGGACTTCGAGAGGGGGCTCGCGCGGCTCAAGGCGGTCGCCGAGGCCTGACGCGGTCGACGCGCTCGGGTCTCGGTGGTCGAGATGCGAGGCCGGCCACGGCCGAGCCTCGAGACCTCCTGCACCGACCCGGTGGGGTCCGCACGCGAGTTGGGTGCGTCGCTGGCCGGGTCTCGAGGCTCCTCGCTGGCGCTCGTCGCACCTCGACCGCCGTGGTGCGCGAGTCGGGTGCGTCTCAGCCGTCCGGGACGGGTGCGGGGCGGCGTACGGACCGTCCTATCCTCGACCCATGAGTGACAAGCCCGACATCAAGCCCCGCTCGCGCGACGTCACCGACGGGCTCGAGAAGGCCGCGGCGCGTGGCATGCTCCGCGCCGTCGGGATGGGCGACGACGACTGGGCCAAGCCCCAGGTCGGCGTCGCGTCCTCCTGGAACGAGATCACCCCCTGCAACCTCTCCCTCGACCGGCTCGCGAAGGCCGTCAAGAACGGCGTGCACGCGGCCGGGGGCTACCCGCTGGAGTTCGGCACGATCTCGGTCTCCGACGGCATCTCGATGGGCCACGAGGGCATGCACTTCTCGCTGGTCTCGCGCGAGGTGATCGCCGACTCCGTGGAGACGGTGATGATGGCCGAGCGGCTCGACGGCTCGGTGCTGCTGGCCGGCTGCGACAAGTCGCTGCCCGGCATGATGATGGCCGCCGCGCGGCTCGACCTGTCGTCGGTGTTCCTGTACGCCGGGTCGACGATGCCGGGCAGCGTCGACGGCAAGGACGTCACCATCATCGACGCCTTCGAGGCCGTGGGGGCGTGCCTGGCCGGCAAGATCACCCGCGACGAGGTCGACCGGATCGAGCGGGCGATCTGCCCCGGTGAGGGCGCCTGCGGCGGCATGTACACCGCCAACACGATGGCCGCCGTCGCCGAGGCGATCGGCATGTCGCTGCCGGGCTCGGCCGCCCCGCCCGCGGTCGACCGTCGCCGCGACGGGTTCGCCCACCGCTCCGGCGAGGCCGTCGTCCACCTGCTGCGCGAGGGCATCACCGCCCGCCAGATCATGACCAAGGAGGCGTTCGAGAACGCCATCACCGTCGTGATGGCCCTCGGCGGCTCGACCAACGCCGTGCTGCACCTGCTCGCGATGGCCCGCGAGGCCGAGGTCGACCTGACCCTCGACGACTTCAACCGCGTCGGCGACAAGGTCCCGCACCTGGCCGACCTCAAGCCGTTCGGCCGTTACGTGATGAACGACGTCGACAAGATCGGCGGCATCCCCGTGGTGATGAAGGCCCTGCTCGACGCGGGCCTCATGCACGGCGACTGCCTCACCGTCACCGGCAGGACGATGGCCGAGAACCTCGAGGCGCTCGCCCCGCCGGCCCTCGACGACGATGTGATCCGCTCGCTCGACCGACCGATCCACGCCAGCGGCGGCATCACGATCCTCAAGGGCTCGCTGGCCCCCGAGGGTGCCGTGGTCAAGAGCGCCGGCTTCGACGAGTCGGTCTTCACCGGTACCGCCCGGGTCTTCGACGGCGAGCGCGCCGCGATGGACGCCCTGGCCGCCGGCCGCATCGTCGCCGGCGACGTCGTGGTCATCCGCTACGAGGGCCCCAAGGGCGGACCCGGCATGCGCGAGATGCTCGCCATCACCGGGGCCATCAAGGGCGCCGGGCTCGGCAAGGACGTGCTGCTGCTCACCGACGGCCGCTTCTCCGGCGGCACGACCGGCCTGTGCGTCGGTCACATCGCACCCGAGGCCGTCGACGCCGGCCCGATCGCGTTCGTCCGCGACGGTGACCGGATCACCCTCGACGTGCTCAACAAGACCCTCGAGGTCGAGCTCGTCGGGCCCGACGACCTCGAGGCCCGCAAGGTCGGCTGGGAACCGCTGCCGCCCAAGTACACCCGCGGGGTCCTCGGCAAGTACGCCCGGACCGTCACCTCCGCGGCCCACGGTGCCGTCACGTCCTGAGCCGATCGTGGACCGCGACACGCGCAGCGCCGCGACGGCGCTGGCGGCGCTCGTGCTGCTGCTCGTGGTTGCGGGCGGCGTCCGGCTGATCGGTGACGGGTCGGACGGTGCTGCGGGGTCTGCGGGGTCTGCGGGGTCTCGACAGGCTCGACCGGCGCAAGCCATGCGCGACGTACCGACACCGCGCCCGGCCCCGGCTCCTGTGCGGAGCACCCACGCGGCCAACGGCCACATCTTCGGCGACGGCCGGTTCCTGGTGGCCTACTACGGCACGGGCGGCACCGGCGCGCTCGGGGTGCTCGGCGAGACCGACCCCGAGACCATGCACCGACGACTGGTCCGTGCGGCGCGGCCGTTCCGCGAGATCGGGCGCCGCAGGGGGACCGAGGTGCAGCTCGTCTACGAGCTGATCGTCACCATCGCCGACCGCTCGCCCGGCCCCGACGGCGACTACAGCCACGACGTGTCGCGTCGTGTCGTGCGGCAGTACGTCGCAGCCGCGCGCCGCCACGGGGCGCTGCTCCTGCTCGACCTGCAGCCGGGCCGGGCACGCTTCATCGACGTCGCCCGCCGGTGGGCGTGGGCGCTGCGCGAGCCGCACGTCGGCCTTGCGCTCGACCCCGAGTGGCGGATGGGCCGGCGCGAGGTGCCCGGGACGGTCATCGGCTCCATGAGCGCCGGCGAGGTCGACCTGGTCTCGGGCTGGCTCGACGACCTGCGCCGCCGCGAGGGGCTGCCCGAGAAGCTCTTCGTGCTGCACCAGTTCCGCACCGACATGGTCCGCGACCTCGACCGGGTCACCGACCGGCCGGGACTGGCGATGGTCCAGCACGTCGACGGCTTCGGCACCCCGGGCCAGAAGCTCGACACCTACCGCACCGTCGAGCGCGCCGAGGCCTTCGACATGGGCTTCAAGCTCTTCTACGACGAGGACGTGCCGCGGATGTCGGCCGCCGAGGTGCGGCGGATCAAGCCGGCCGTGCGGTTCGTGTCGTTCCAGTAGGCGGGTCCCCACGGTGGTCGTCGTGACGGTTGCCAGGGCAACCTCCTCGACCACCGTGTCAGAAGTAGTCGCGGATGTGCAGCGGGCGCCGGCCCAGCAGGGCGTCGAGGGCGGCGTCGTGCGTCGTGGGGCCGGAGAGGTGGCCGGTCATCCGCAGGTTGGCGCACGACTGGGCGCCGGCATAGGCCAGGGCGAGACCCTGCGGGGTGAAGGTCGCGACGTCGCCGCCGTCGGTGGTGCGCTCGCAGACCGACGGGTCGTCGCCGACGGTGAGCACGTAGGCGTCGTCGGCGGTCCGCAGCCGGTCGCCCGCGACGGCGAACCCGATCTCGGCGTGGATCCCCGGGGAGACGAGTCCGGTGAGGGCGGCAGCGGGGTCGCTGACGCGCAGCATGTAGGGATGACGTCCCACGACGTCCCAGGTGGCGGTCGGGAGCACCAGGCGTGCGGGGTCCTCGCCGGAGGTGTCGAGCCTGATGCGGCCGGCGACCGAGGTGTGGGTGCCGAGCATCCGCCACAGCGCGCGGTAGCCGTCGGCGCTCACCGCGACCAGGTCGTGCACCTCGAGCGCGGCCGTCGTCGGGTCGTAGCCCTCGCCGCGGTCCCAGATCGCGTAGCCGACGACGGCGTTCTGCTCGTCGACAGCCAGACTGACCGCGGTGACGCCGTCGACGAGCTCCTGGTCGGTCGTGGCGAAGCGCGGACCGGTCCGGGTCAGCGGGCCGTTCTGGGCGGCCGCCCACGCATCGTACACGGCCTTGAGCGCGGGTACGTCGGCGACGGTGGCCCGGCGGGTGCGGACGCCCCCGGGCGGGCGGACGCCGGCGAGCTCGGCGGTCGGGACCACGACGGTGTCGTAGGACGAGACCAGCTCGTAGCCCAGCGAGCGGTAGATCCCGTTGGCGGTCGGGAACAGGGTCGACAGGGCCTCACCGCGCTCGGCCGCGGCGCCCAGCGTGGCCTCGAAGAGCGGCAGCAGCAGACCCTGGCCGCGGGCCTCGGGCGCCACCGCGACCCCGGCGATGCCGCAGGTGGGCACGCGCGCGCCGTGCCACCAGGACTCGTAGGAGTGGGCGGCCACCCGAGCCACCAGCGTGTCGCCGTCGAAGGCGCCCCACACCTCGCGACCCACCGGCAGCGACGTCGGCGCGGGGGGCACCTCGACGGGGTAGGGCGGCGAGCCGAACGCCTCGGCGCCGAGACGGAACGACGCGACGTGGTCGTCGAGGGTCAGCAGGCGAATCTCCACGACCCGAGGTTAAGGGTCCGGGGACGGCATCTCACCGGAGCCGGCGGTGACGACCCACGCTGCGTCGACTTCGGGCCACCCGGGAATTCAAACCTGACCCACGCTGCGTCGACTTCGGGCCACCCGGGAATTCAAACCTGACCCACGCTGCGTCGACATGAGAGGTGAGCGGGACCCAAAGTCGACGCGGGCTGGGTCACTCGACCCGACGGGAGGGGCGCGAAGGCGACGCACCCCGGGTCAACTCGTGCTGGGAGCGGGACCCAAAGTCGACGCGGGCTGGGTCACTCGACCCGACGGGAGGGACGCGAAGACGACGCGCCCCGGGTCACGTGCGGCACGCTCACCAGGTGTCGACCGGCAGCCCGCTGCCGGTCAGCCGTCCGGCGTGGTCGGCCGCGTCGATGACGCGCGCGATCAGGCCGCGGGTCTCGGCCGGGTCGACGACGTCGTCGATCTCGAAGTGGCGGGCGACCTCGAGCGCGGTGGAGTGCGCCTGGGCGTAGGCCGTCAGCTCGCGCACGGTGCGTTCACGCTCCTCGTCGTCGGCGATGGCCTCGAGCTCGCGGCGCATCGACAGCCGCACCGCGCCTTCGAGCCCCATCGCCCCCAGGTGGGCGCCGGGCCAGGCGATCGTCAGCTCGGGCTCGTGGGTGCTGCCGCCGAGCATCGCCTGCGCGCCCAGGCCGTAGCCGCGGCGCAGCACGACCCCGACCAGCGGCACCGACAGTCGGGCGCCGGCGACGAGCAGCCGGGAGGTGTGGCGGACCAGGCCCGTGCGCTCGGCGTCGGGGCCGACCATCATCCCGGGGGTGTCGACGAGCGAGACGACGGGGAACCCGAACGCGTCGCACAGCTGCAGGAACCGTGCGGCCTTGTCGCCCGCGTCGGCCGTGATCGCCCCGGCGACGTGGCGGGTGTCGTTGGCGACGAACCCCACGGTGCGCCCCTCGACGCGCCCCAGCGCGGTGACCAGCTCCGGGGCGAAGCCCGGGCGCAGCACGGTCACGGTGTCCTGGTCGGCGAGGGTCTCGACGACCGCCTCGACGTCGTACGACGTCCGCTCGCCCTCGGGCACGGCCTCGCGCAGGGGCACCTGGTCGGCGGCGGTCCAGGCGGTCTCGCGGCCCAGGAAGTAGCCGATCAGGGCCCGCGCCGCGTCGACGGCGTCCTGGTCGTCGACCGCCACGTCCACGCAGCCGTTGGCGGTCATGACCTCCAGCGGACCGACGTCGGCCGCGGCGACGTCGCCCAGCCCGCCGCCGGCGATCATCGCCGGGCCGCCCATGCCCAGGCTCGAGCGCGGGGTGGCGACGACCAGGTCGGCGCAGCCCGCGATGACGGCGTTGCCGGCGAAGCAGTTGTCGTCGACCACGGCGATGCGGGCGACCTTGCCGCTCAACCGGGCCCAGGCCGCGAAGGTGGTGACGTCGAGCGCCGAGACCAACGGGATGTCGGTGTCGCCCGGGCGCCCGCCGCCCCCGGCGGCGAAGAAGACCGTCGGCAGCCGCAGCCGCTCGATGACGTCGAGCAGCCGGTCGGTCTTGCGGTGCCCGCGCATGCCCTGGGTGCCGGCCATCACCAGGTAGTCGTAGGACAGCACCGCCACCTGGTGCCCGTCGATCGTCGCGAGCCCGCCGACGATCCCGTCGGCCACGGTGCGGTCGAGCAGGTCGTCGAGCTCGCGCTTGTCGGACTGTGCCGCCGTCACGAACCGGCCGTACTCGACGAAGCTGCCCTCGTCGGCCAGGGCCGCGACCTTCTCTCGCGCCGTCGTCCCGCCGCGGGCGTGGTGCCTGGCCACGGCGTCGGGCCTCGCGGCGTCCTCGGTGAGGGCGCGACGCGCCAGGACCTCCAACAGCTCGGGGCGGATCACGTGGGTGAGGCTAGTAGCCCACGTCGGACCCGACCGCGACCCCACGGTGGTCGAGGAGGTTGCCCTGGCCCACCGTCTCGAGACCGCTTCACCGCAGCCGGTGTGGATGGGGTGGCCCGTCGGTGCGGGTGGGTGGTTTCGTGACGGCCGCGGGCGGCCTCCTCAACCACCGTGGGGCGGCGGCCGTCGTACGCCGCGACGGCACCCGGCGGACTCCTCGACCACCGGGTGGTGAGGTCTGCACCGTCGCCCTGGCTAGGCTCGCCGACGTGACCGACCTCGACGCGCAGGACCCGCTGGCCGCCTACCGCGAGCGGTTCGTCGGCACCGGGAGCGATCTGGTCTACCTCGACGGCAACTCGCTCGGCCGCCCGCTGCGGACCACGGGAGAGCGGCTGAGGACCTTCGTCGACGACGAGTGGGGTCAGCGGCTGATCCGGGGGTGGGACGAGTCGTGGTTCCTGCTGCCGGAGGTCGTGGGCGACGAGATCGGGCGGGTCTGCCTGGGGGCGGCGGCGGGGCAGACGGTCGTGGGTGACTCGACGACGGTGCTGCTCTACAAGGCGATGCGCGCGGCGGTGGCGCTGCGGCCCGGGCGCACCGAGATCGTGGTCGACCGCGACAACTTCCCGACCGACCGCTACGTCGCCGACGGGGTCGCGCGCGAGTGCGGCCTGACGCTGCGCTGGGTCGACGTCGACACGAGCGCCGGCGTCACTGCCGAGCTGCTCGCCGAGGCCGTGGGGGAGCAGACGGCCCTCGTGGTGCTGAGCCACGTGGCCTACCGCTCGGCGTGGCTGGCCGACGTGCCCGCGCTGACGCGGCTCGCGCACGACGCCGGGGCCCTGGTCCTGTGGGACCTGTCGCACTCGGTCGGGTCGGTCCCGACGAGCCTCGACGCCTGGGACGTCGACCTCGCGGTCGGCTGCACCTACAAGTACCTCAACGGCGGGCCCGGTGCGCCGGCGTTCGTCTACGTCGCCGGGCGGCTGCTCCACGGCGAGGGCGCCCTGACCCAGCCGGTGCAGGGCTGGATGGGGGCCAGCGACCCCTTCCTGATGGGGCCGACCTACACCCCCGCGCCCGGCGTACGACGGATGGTCTCGGGCACCCCGCCGGTCGTCGGGATGCTGGCCCTGCAAGACATGCTCGCGTTGATCGACGAGGTCGGCATGGACGCCGTGCGCGCCAAGTCGGTCGGGCTCACCGAGCACGCGATCACCACGGCCGCCGCTCTGCTGCCCGACACGACCCTCGCCTCGCCGCGCCAGGCCGAGCGCCGTGGCGGTCACGTGACCCTCAACCACCCGCTGATGCGCGAGGCCACCGCCGAGCTGTGGCGACGTGACGTCATCCCCGACTACCGCGACCCCCACGGGCTGCGCCTGGGGCTCTCCCCGCTGTCGACGTCGTACGCCGAGGTGGCCCGGGGCCTCGAGACCGTGCGCGCCGTCCTCGACTCCCTTGGCTGAGCAGCGGGCCGGGGTCGAGCCGCGCCCGACGATCCCGGGCGAGCTCAAGGTCCTGGTCGCCGCGGCGTTCGTGATCGCGATCGGCTTCGGCCTGGTCTCGCCGGTGCTTCCGGCCTACGCCCGCAGCTTCGACGTCGGGGTGGCGGCCGCGTCGTTCGTGGTCTCGATCTTCGCGTTCTTCCGGCTCGTCTTCGCGCCCGCCGGCGGGGCGCTGGTCTCGCGGCTGGGGGAGCGGTCGGTCTACCTGACCGGGCTGCTGGTGGTCGCGGCGTCGTCGCTGGCCACCGCGTTCGCCCAGTCCTACGTGCAGCTGCTGATCTTCCGAGGGCTCGGCGGCATCGGGTCGACGATGTTCACCGTCTCGGCGATGGCCCTGCTCGTGCGGCTGGCCCCACCGACCATCCGGGGCCGCGTGTCGTCGGCCTACGCCAGCTCGTTCCTGGTCGGCGGCATGCTCGGGCCGGTCATCGGCGGCGCGCTGGCCGGCTTCGGGCTGCGCCTGCCCTTCCTCGCGTACGCCGCCGCGCTGGTCGTCGCCGCGGCCGTGGTCGCGCTGCGGCTGAGCGGGGCCCAGCTGCGGCCGGCGACCACCGGCGAGCCGGCGCCGCCGATGCGGCTGGGCGAGGCGCTGGCGCAGCCGGCGTACCGCGCGTGCCTGGCCTCGGCGTTCGCCAACGGGTGGTGCAACTTCGGGGTGCGGGTGGCGGTGCTGCCGCAGTTCGCCGTGGCGGTGCACGACGACACCTGGGTGGCCGGGGTCGCGCTGGCCCTCGCCGCCCTCGGCACGGCCGCCACGCTGCAGGTGGCCGGTCGGCTCGCCGACACGGTCGGACGCAGGCCGCTGGTGCTGGTCGGGCTGGTGGTCACCGCGGTCGGGCTCGGCCTGCTCGGGCTCAGCCACGACCTGCTGGTGCTGTTCGTGCTCTCGGCCGTCTCCGGCGTCGGCGCCGGCCTGGTCAACCCCGGGCAGCAGGCGACGGTCGCCGACCTCGTGGGGTCGGCCCGCAGCGGCGGCACGGTGCTCAGCACCTTCCAGATGGCCCAGGACGGCGGCGCGATCCTCGGGCCGGTGCTGGTCGGGGTGGTCGCCGACCAGGCGGGCTTCGGCTGGGCGTTCGCGCTGACCGCGATGGTCAGCCTGCTCGCGCTCGGGCCGTGGCTGCTGGCGACCGAGACACTGGGGACCCTGGACGGGGTGAAGCCGGGGGCGGGTCGGCCCTGACAGGGTAGTTCCATGGTGATCCGCTACCCCGCCCCACTGCGCCCCGGCGACACCGTCGGCGTCACCGCACCGTCGAGCGGCGTGAGCGACGCGCTGCGCCCGCGGCTCGACCACAACGTCACGTGGCTGCGCGAGCGCGGCTTCGAGGTGTGGGTCGGCGAGTGCCTCGGTGACGACCGGGTCGTGTCGGCGCCCAAGGAGAAGCGGGCCGCCGAGCTGATGGCGATGCTGCGTGACCCGTCGGTGCGCGCGGTCGTCCCGCCGTGGGGCGGCGAGCTCGCGATCGACCTGCTCGACCAGCTCGACTTCGACGAGCTCGCGACGCTCGAGCCCACGTGGCTGGTCGGCTACTCCGACCTGTGCTCGGTCATGCTGCCCTTCACCACGCTGCTGGGCTGGGCCACCGTGCACGGCACCAACCTGATGGACACCGCCTACCGCCAGCCCGGCGGTCTGCTGCACTGGACCGAGGTCGTGACGGGGCCCGGGCCCTTCCACCAGGTCAGCCCCGGTCGGCACAGGGTAGGCACCTGGGACGACTACCGCGCCGACCCCGGCGTCGAGGAGCTGACCCTCGACGGCACCGGCGACTGGGAGGTCGTCGGCGGCGGCGGGCTCGACGTGACCGGGCGCCTGGTCGGCGGGTGCGTCGAGATCGTGTCGATGCTCGCGCCCACGCCGTACGGCGACGTGCCGGGCTTCGGGCGCGCCCACGCCGACGAGGGGCTGGTGGTGTTCCTCGAGGTGGCCGAGTGCGACCCGTTCACCGTCGCCCGGTCGCTGCACTCCTTGCGCCTGGCGGGCTGGTTCGACGAGGCCACCGCGGTGCTCGTCGGCCGCACCCCCGCCCCCGACGCCGACCAGATGAGCCAGCGCGAGGCCGTCCTCGACGCCCTCGGTGGGCTCGACGTCCCACTCGTGCTCGGCGCCGACATCGGCCACACCCAGCCGTGGATGCCGTTGGTCACCGGTGCGCTCGCGCGCGTCGTGGCCGGCAACGGACACGGCGAGATCACCCAGGAGCTGACATGACGACCCCTGCCACGCTGCCCCCGCCCCCCAGCCCCGCCGCCGGGGCGACCTCCGACGACGTCGTCGCCTGGGTCGCCGCACACCTCGGCGACCTGGCGCGCGAGGGCGCCGACGGCGTCCGCCCCGGGGCGATGCGCGGCGGCCAGGCGGCGGCCGACGCGGCGCTCGCCGGGCTCGACATCGCGGGCTACGCGCGGATGCGCAACACGGTGCTGCCGGAGTCGCGGCGCGGGGCGACCCGGATGTCGCCCTACATCCGGCACGGGTTGCTGACGCTGCCGGAGATGTGGGACGCCGTGACCGGGGCGCCCGCCTACGACCTCGGCAAGTACCGCGACGAGCTGCTGTGGCAGGAGTACGGGCGACACCTCTACGCCCGCATCGGTCGCGACCTGGGCCGGTCGGTGCGCCGCGAGCAGCCGCGCCCGACGCCGTGGGAGGAGCCGCTGCGCCGCGACATGGCGTGCGCCGACTTCATGGTGCGCTCGCTGGTCGAGGACGGCTGGCTGGTCAACCAGACCCGGATGTGGCTGGCCTCGCAGTGGTCGGTGCGCGCGGGCGGCGAGTGGCGGGCCGGTGAGGACGCGATGTTCGCCCACCTCATCGACGGCTCACGCGCGGCCAACCGCCTGGGCTGGCAGTGGACCATCGGCACGGGCAGCGGCAAGGCCTACGGGTTCAGTCGGTGGCAGGTCCAGAAGCAGGCGGCCCAGCTGTGCAAGGGCTGCAAGCTGCGCAGCGCGTGCCCGATCGAGGACTGGCCCGAGGCGACGGTCGGGCCCGAGGTGGCCGACGCGCCCGACCTGTCCAAGGGGCCCGTGCCCGGTGGCCCGGACCGGGTCGAGGGCTCCGGGGGTGAGGTCGTCTGGCTGACCGCCGAGTCCCTCGGCACCGCCGAGCCGGCGCTGGCCGCCGACCCCGACCGGCCCGCGGTGTTCGTCTTCGACGAGCCGCTGCTGCGCCGGCTGCGGCTCTCGGGCAAGCGACTGGTGTTCCTCGCCGAGTGCCTGGGCGACATCGCGGCGACCCGCCCCCTCGACGTACGCCGCGGCGACGTCGTCGAGCAGCTGGCCGGCCGGCCGCTGGCGACGACCTACGCGCCGGTGCCGGGCTGGGCGACGCGCGCGGCGCGCCTCGACGTGGTCGAGACGCACCCCTGGCCGTGGCTGGTCAGGCCACGCCCCGCGGCGATGCGCTCGTTCACGGCGTGGCGAAAGACGTCGGGACGCTGACGCGCACCTCCACCTCGTGGGCCAGCATCACGGCCTGACCGCTGACGGGGTCTATGTGGGCGGCGCCGCCGGGGACGACATCGTTGACGTTGACGCCGGGCAGGGCGCGCGCCCGACGGGCACCCGAGGCCCCGTGGCCCCACCCGTGGGGCACCACCACGACGCCGCGGGCGACGTCGGTGGTCAACGACACCGGCAGCGTCACCCGCCCGGTCGGGCTGCTCACCTCGACCTCGTCCCCGTCGGCGATGCCGCGCTCGGCGGCGTCGTCGGGGTGCAGCAGGGCGGTGTTGCCGTCGGGCTGGGAGATGTGGGCGTTGTTGTGCATCCACGAGTTGTGGGAGCGCCGGTCGCGCCGCCCGACCAGGCGCAGCACGCCGGGCCGCGACAGGTCGGCCTCGGCGGCCTCGAGCCGGGCCAGGTCGGCGACCAGGTCGGCCGGGGCCAGGTCGACCAGGCCGTCGGGCGTCGCGACCCGCTTGCCCAGGAACGACCCGGGCTCGGTCGGCGGCAGCAGCACGCCCTCGGGCGTGGCCCTGAGCTCGCGCAGCGTCGTACGGCGTCCCCAGCGCAGCAGCACCGCCAGCAGCTGGTCGACGCCGACCTGCGGCGAGCCGGGCAGCCGGCGCAGCAGCCGGTTGAGGCGGGGCAGGGCGTGGGCCGCGGTGGTGCCCCAGGGGCGCACGCCGGTGGCCAGCGCGAGGTCGGAGAAGATCTGCCACTCCGTACGCCGCTGCGCCACCGGCGCGACGACGGCGGGGGTCCACTGGGCGTGCGGCACCAGCTGCAGCGACTGGTGCGAGGCGGGGAAGTCGCTGCGCTCGAGCATGTCGGTGGCCGGCAGCACGTAGTCGGCGTGGGCGGCGGTCTCGTTGCGGTAGAGGTCGACGCTGACGAGCAGGTCGAGCCGCGGCAGGGCCTCGCGCAGGTCGCTGCCGGGCACGGAGTGCACGGGGTTGCCGGCGGTCACGAACAGCGCGCGCACCCGGTCGGGGTGGTCGGTGGTGATCTCGCCGGCCAGCGCCGCGACGGGGAACGCCCCGGCGACGCGGTGCCAGCGCCCGTCGGTCGTGCGGTGCTCGTCGAAGCGGCCCAGGCCGAGCGCGGCCGAGAGTCGCAGCGTGTCGAACGCGCCGTGCGGCACGAGCAGCCCGCCGCGCCGGTCGAGGTTGCCGGCGAGCAGGTTGAGACCCTGGATCAGCCACGTCGCGATCGAGCCGAAGGGGCCCATGTTGACGCCGGTCGAGCAGTATAGCGCGGCGCCGCCTCGTGAGCTGGCCGCGGCGTACGCCGTCGCGAGCTCGCGGATCGCCGCCGCCGGCACGCCGGTGACCGCCTCGGCGCGCTCGGGCTTCCAGGGCGCGGCCGCGGCGACGAGCTCGTCGACGCCACGGGCGACCGCGCGGGCCGGGGCGAGGTCGAGCGGCTGCTCCTGGGTGAGCACGTGCAGCATCGCGGCGAGCAGGTAGGCGTCGGTGCCGGGGCGGATCGGCACGTGCTCGCCGACGCGGCGCGCGGTCTCGGTACGGCGCGGGTCGACGACCACCACGCGCCCACCGCGGGCCTCGATGCGCTGCAGGACCCCCGCGGCGTCGGCGACGGTGAGCACCGACATCTGGCTGACCAGCGGGTTGGAGCCCAGGCACACGAACATCTCGACGTGGTCGAGGTCGGGCACCGGCTGGATGAGCGAGAGGCCGTACATCTCGGTGGCGACGTGGAACTTGGTGTTGACGTCGATGGAGTGCGACGCGAAGACGTTGGGGGAGCCCAGCGCCTCGACGTACGCCGCCGACATGAGCGTGGCCTGCAGCGAGAAGAACGTCGGGTTGCCCTGGTAGATCGCGACGGAGCGCGGGCCGTGCGCGTCGACGAGCGCGCGCACGCGAGCACCGATCTCGGCGGTCGCCTGCTCCCAGGAGACGGGGACCAGCTCGCCGTCGACGCGCTTGAGCGGGGTGTCGAGCCGGTCGTCGTCGTGGTGCAGGGCGCCGAGCCCGAGGCCCTTGACGCAGCAGTAGCCCTTCGACACCGGGTGGTCGCGGTCGGGACGGACCTTGAGCACGGTCTCGTCGGCGGCCACGTCGACGACCAGGCCGCAGTGCACCTCGCAGATCCGGCAGAACGTGCGGACGCTGCGAGCCGGCGGGGTCGGGGTGCCGCGGTCAGCCACGGACGTGCGACATCCAGTCGGCGGGCACCCGGCCGGCCGGGCCGGGCACCGGCTGGTCCTCGGGGCGCGAGTGCGGGGCAGCGAGCTCGAGACCCTCGGGGACGTCGGCGTCGGTGCCGGTCGCGAAGTCCCAGAACCAGTCCTCCCCGGGCTCGAAGCTCTGCATGACCGGGTGGCCGCTCGCCGCGTAGTGGGCCGAGGCGTGCTGGGCCGGCGAGGAGTCGCAGCAGCCGACGTGGCCGCACTGGGCGCAGCGGCGCAGGTGCACCCACCACCCGCCCGCGGCCTCGCACTCGGCGCAGCCGGTGCCGCTGGGGGGAACGCTGGGGTCGATGCCGTCGCTCATGACGGGGAGTCTGCCGTGCGCCGGGGCGCGAGTCGACGGTCGAGCGCCGACGCCGCGGCCAGCAGCGCGACGAACAGCACGGTCACCCCCAGGCAGGCCACGACGACGGCCCCGGCGCCGTCCTCGCGGTGGTCGAGGAACGGGTAGGGGTACCAGCCGGTCATGGCCCCGACCAGCAGCGTCACCACGAGCCACCCGACCGGCCACACCAGGGTGAGCGCGGCGACGCGCCCCGTCACGCGCGGCCGGGGACCGAAGGCCACCCACCCGGCCACCGCCAGCACGGGCACCACCATGTGCAGCATCTTGTCGGCCACCCAGTCGGCGCCCTCGAGGTCGAGCAGCGGGCGCAGCAGCACGAAGTGGACCAACCCGGTCACCGTGATCCCGACGACCGCGGCGAGGCGCAGCACCCGCCAGGTCGCGCCGTCGCGGCCGGGGTCGCGGGCCAGCTGCGCCGAGACGACGGCCACCAGCACGTTGCTCTGGATCGTGAAGTAGGCGACGAAGCGCGCCAGGCGCAATGGCAGCGCCGGCGGCTCGACCTCGTCAAGCACCTGCCCGCCGCGCACCACCAGCACGAGCTGCAGGGCCAGGGCCGCGGTCGCGGCCGCGGCGGTCAGCAGGTGCCAGCGTCGGTCCACCCGCCCGAGGGTAGGGCCCGGGCAACCCCGCCGCACCCCACCGTGCGGGTCGGCCGGACGTCGGCCGGACGTCGGCCGGACGTCGGCCGGACGTCAGCCGGACGTCAGGTGTAGGCAGGGGGCATGCGCCCCCTCGTCATGGCCTCCGCCCTCAACGCCAGCATCTGGCGACGCAACCGCTGACCGCTGCACCCCCCAGCAGGCGAACCCCGTCGTCGGTCGGCTGTGGCAGGGTCGCGAGCATGACCGACTCGACGGACGACAACTCGACGGACGACAAGCGGACGATGAGCCCCGCCGACGTCGCGGCCGAGCTCCTCGACGACTGGCGCTACCTCGCCGGCGCGCTCCATGCGCGCTTCGCGACCGGCAGCTTCGCCACGGGGCTCGCGCTGGTCAACGACATCGGCGCCTCCGCCGAGACCGCCGACCACCACCCCGACCTCGACCTGCGCTACCCCTTCGTGTCGGTCCGGCTCAGCAGCCACGACGTCGGCGGCGTCACCCAGCGCGACGTGCGTCTGGCCCGCGAGATCACCGACCACGCCGGCCGGCTCGGCGCCACCCCCCGCCCCGACGAGCTGCGCGTCGTCGAGTGGGCCCTCGACACCCGCGCCCACGCCGAGGTCGCGCCCTTCTGGGCCGCGGTCCTCGGTCGCCCGGCGCCCGACGCCGACGCCGACGCGCTCGCCGACCCCGACGGCACCGGGCTCGGCGTGTGGTTCCAGGACGCGCCCGGGGCGACGTCCACCGTCGAGCGTCCGGCCGAGCAGCGCTGGCACGTCGACGTCACCGTCCCGGTCGAGACCGCCGAGCGGCGGGTCCAGGAGGCGCTCGCCGCCGGAGGCACCCTGGTCAGCGACGCCCGCAAGCCCAGCTTCTGGGTGCTCGCCGACGCCCACGGAAACCAGGCCTGCGTCTGCACCGCCATCGGCAGCACCGAGGAGGTGCCGGTCGATGACTCAGGCGCCTGACGACGACCGACCCCTCCTCGGCGGTCACGACGTCGAGGCCGAGCTGCTGGCCGACTGGCGCCTGCTGTTCGACGCCCTGCACGCCCGGTTCGAGACCGGTGACTTCGCCACCGGCGTGCGACTGGTCGAGGCGATCGGCGCGGCTGCCGACGCGGCCGACCACCACCCCGACGTCGACCTGACCTACCCCCGCGTCGACGTCCGGCTCTCGAGCCACGACGTCGGTGGGGTCACGATGCGCGACGTCCGGCTGGCGCGCGAGATCAGCACCGCCGCCGGCCGGCTCGGGGCCACGCCGCGTCCCGACCGGCTCAGCGTGCTCGAGCTGGGCCTCGACACCGCCGACTTCGCCGAGGTGTCGCCCTTCTGGGCGGCCCTGCTGGGCTACGAGCCCAGCCGTCACCACGACGGCGAGCTGCGCGACCCCGACGGCACGATGCCGACCATCTGGGCGCAGCCGACCGACGCCCACGACACGCCCCGCCAGCGCTGGCACCTCGACCTGCGGGTGCCACCCGAGGTGGCCGAGGACCGCGTCCGCGCGGCCCTCGACGCCGGCGGCACCCTCGTCAGCGCCGCGCGGGCGCCGGCGTTCTGGGTGCTGGCGGACGCCCAGGGCAACCAGGCGTGCGTCACGACCTGGCTGGGGCGCGACGCACCGTCAGCGTGATCCAGTCGTGGTCCGAGCCGGTGGTGGTCCGGCTGATCACGTCGAGCCCGCCGAGCGGCTCGAAGACGGGGTCGTGGCACACGCCGTCGAGCCCGTGGGCCACGTAGCGCACCCCGATCTCGGGGAAGGTGCGGTGCGGGGCGAAGGCCCACGCGTCCTGGACGAAGCGGACCTTGCCGCACGGCACCCGGTAGTTGAAGTCGCCGCCGCCGAGCACCGGCCAGCCGGCCCGCGCGTGGTGGTCGAGCAGGGCCAGCTCGGCGCGCACGTGGGCGCGGTACTCCCGGGTGCCGCGCCACAGCTGTCGCACCGTGCCGTCGCGGCGCTGCACCCACGCGTTGCGGTGGGTCGAGAACGCCAGGGCCCGCTGCCCGTCGGGCAGCACGACGCGGGCCCAGGCCGCCCACCGGTCGTGGGCGACCGGCGAGCGCGGCACCGCCTGCGACATCTTCTCGACGTCGCTGGCGACCACCTCGACGTCGCCGCGCACCAGCAGGGCGACCTCGCGGCTGCCGTGGGTGCCGTCGCGACGCCCGACGTACTGGTAGCCGTCGACCGCGCGCACGACCTCGGGCCAGCCCCCGGCCACCTCGCACAGGACCACGAGGTGGGGCCACCCGTCGACGAGCCGGGCCAGGTCCTGCGCCGGCTGCCGGTTGCGCACCGACAGGTTGGCGACGCGCACGTCGTACATGCCCCCATCATCGGGTGCCGGTGGTGACCGTCCGGAGCGGCCAGATGCTGGGACTGCTGTCCCACCATGTGGGACCGTGGCAGACTCGGCTACGGCTCCGCGGGGTCGACGGCTACGGTGACGTCATGCGTCACGACCTCCTCGTATCCCAGCGGCGTGCTGACTGACCCGACCAGCCAGCACGTCACCCCTCGTCGCCTCCTGTGGCCGAGGGGTTTTTTGTTGTCACGACACCAGTCACCCCCGGTCCACCCATGAACCAAGAAGAGAGAAGCAGCGGATGAGCGCAGAGATCACCGGCGCACAGAGCCTGGTCAAGTCGCTGGAGGCAGCCGGCACCGAGACCATCTTCGGCATCCCCGGCGGGGCCATCCTCCCGGCCTACGACCCGCTCATGGACTCCTCGATCCGCCACATCCTGGTGCGCCACGAGCAGGGGGCCGGCCACGCCGCCCAGGGGTACGCCGCCGCCACCGGTCGGGTCGGGGTCTGCATGGCGACGTCGGGCCCGGGCGCGACCAACCTGGTCACCCCGATCGCCGACGCCCACATGGACTCCGTGCCGATGGTCGCGGTCACCGGCCAGGTCGGCGCGTCGATGATCGGCACCGACGCCTTCCAGGAGGCCGACATCCGCGGCATCACGATGCCGATCACCAAGCACAACTTCCTGGTCACCGACCCGCGCGACATCCCGCGCACGATCGCCGAGGCGTTCCACATCGCCTCCACCGGCCGCCCGGGCCCGGTGCTCGTCGACATCGCCAAGTCGGCGCTGCAGGCGCAGACCACCTACGACTGGCCCTCCGAGATCCACCTGCCCGGCTACCGCCCGGTGACCCGCCCCCACGCCAAGCAGATCCGCGAGGCGACCCGCCTGCTGCTCGAGGCCCGCAAGCCGGTCCTCTACGTCGGCGGCGGCACCATCCGCGCCAACGCCTCGCGCGAGCTGCTCGCGCTGGCCGAGCTGACCGGCATCCCGGTCGTCACCACGCTGATGGCGCTCGGGGCCTTCCCCGACAGCCACCCGCAGCACCTCGGCATGCCCGGCATGCACGGCACCGTGGCCGCCGTCGCCGGCCTGCAGAAGAGCGACCTCATCATCAGCCTCGGCGCTCGCTTCGACGACCGGGTCACCGGCAACCTCGACTCCTTCGCCCCCGGCGCGAAGGTGATCCACGCCGACATCGACCCCGCCGAGATCGGCAAGAACCGCCACGCCGACGTGCCGATCGTGGGTGACGTCCGCGAGGTGCTGATCGACCTGCACGCCGCGCTGGCGGCCGAGGCCGAGGCCGGCCACACCGGCGACTACGAGGGCTGGGTGTCGTTCCTGTCCGGGGTCAAGGCGACCTACCCGCTCGGCTATGACAAGCCGGCCAACGGCCTGTCCCCGCAGTACGTCATCGAGCGGCTCGGCGCGATCGCCGGCCCCGACACGATCTACACCTCCGGCGTCGGGCAGCACCAGATGTGGGCGGCGCACTACGTCAAGTACCAGAAGCCGCGCACCTGGCTCAACTCCGGCGGCCTGGGCACGATGGGCTACTCCGTGCCCGCGGCGATGGGCGCCAAGGTCGGCATGCCCGACACCACGGTGTGGGCCATCGACGGCGACGGGTGCTTCCAGATGACCAACCAGGAGCTCGCGACCTGCGCGATCAACGACATCCCGATCAAGGTCGCGATCATCAACAACGAGTCGCTCGGCATGGTGCGCCAGTGGCAGACACTGTTCTACAACGAGCGCTACTCCAACACCGACCTGCACTCCAAGCGCATCCCCGACTTCGTCAAGCTCGCCGACGCCTACGGCTGCATCGGCCTGGCCTGCGAGTCGCCCGACGACGTCGACGCCACCATCGACAAGGCCATGCAGATCAACGACGTCCCCGTCGTGGTCGACTTCCGCGTGCACCGCGACGCGATGGTGTGGCCGATGGTCGCCGCCGGCACCAGCAACGACGAGATCAAGTACGCCCGTGACCTCGCCCCCGACTTCGCCGAGAACGACCTCTGAGTCCCGGAGACACGACATGACCACGCACACGCTCTCCGTCCTCGTCGAGAACAAGCCCGGCGTCCTGGCCCGCATCGCCGGGCTGTTCAGCCGGCGCGGCTTCAACATCGACTCCCTCGCGGTCGGCCCGACCGAGCACCCTGAGGTCTCGCGGATGACCATCGTGGTCAACGTCGAGTCCTCGCCCCTCGAGCAGGTCACCAAGCAGCTCAACAAGCTCGTCGAGGTCATCAAGATCGTCGAGCTCGACCCGACGACCTCGGTGACCCGCGAGCTGGTCATGGTCAAGGTCGCGGCCAACGTCGAGACCCGGGGTTCGGTGCTGGAGATCGTGCAGCTGTTCCGGGCCAAGGTCATCGACATCGCCCCCGACGCGATCGCCATGCAGATCACCGGCAACGCCGGCAAGATCGCCGACTTCCTCACGATGCTCGAGCCCTTCGGCATCCGCGAGCTCGTCCAGTCCGGCCAGGTCGCGATCGGCCGCGGCTCCCGCTCCATCTCCGAGCGCTCCCTGCGCCCGGTCGCCGTCCCGGTCGCGCCGGCCCACGCCGGCTGACCCCTCGACACCCATCCCCACCCACCAGCACGACAACCCGAAGGAGAAGCCCTCGTGGCTGAGATTTTCTACGACGCCGACGCCGACCTGTCCCTGATCCAGGGCAAGAACGTGGCCGTCATCGGCTACGGCTCGCAGGGTCACGCCCACGCGCTCAACCTGCGTGACTCCGGTGTCGACGTCCGCGTCGGGCTGGCCGAGGGCTCCAAGAGCAAGGCCAAGGCCGAGGAGGCTGGCCTGAAGGTCCTGCCCGTCGCCGAGGCCGTCGAGGAGGCCGACGTCGTCGTGATCCTCACCCCCGACCAGGTGCAGCGCCACGTCTACGCCGAGTCGATCGAGCCCCACCTCGCCGAGGGCGACACCCTGGTCTTCGGCCACGGGTTCAACATCCGCTTCGGCTACATCAAGGCCCCCGAGGGCGTCGACGTCATCCTTGTGGCGCCCAAGGCCCCCGGCCACACCGTGCGCCGCGAGTACGAGGCCGGGCGCGGCATCCCCGACATCATCGCGGTCGAGCAGGACGCCAGCGGCACCGCCTGGGACCTCGCCAAGTCCTACGCCAAGGCCATCGGCGGCACCCGCGCCGGCGTCATCAAGACCACCTTCACCGAGGAGACCGAGACCGACCTCTTCGGCGAGCAGGCCGTGCTCTGCGGCGGTGTCTCCCACCTGGTCCAGGCCGGGTTCGAGACCCTCACCGAGGCCGGCTACCAGCCCGAGATCGCCTACTTCGAGGTGCTCCACGAGCTCAAGCTCATCGTCGACCTGATGTGGGAGGGCGGCATCGCCAAGCAGCGGTGGAGCATCTCCGACACCGCCGAGTACGGCGACTACGTCTCCGGCCCGCGCATCATCGACGCCTCGGTCAAGGCTCGCATGGGCGAGGTGCTCGCCGAGATCCAGGACGGCACCTTCGCCGAGCGCTTCATCGCCGACCAGGACAACGGCGCGACCGAGTTCAACGCGCTGCGCGAGAAGGAGGCCGGCCACTCCATCGAGGCGACCGGCAAGGCGCTGCGCGCCCACTTCTCGTGGCAGCAGGCCGACTCCGACTACGTCGAGGGCTCCGCCGCCCGCTGACGCAACGGCCACACCAACCACACGTTGGTCGAGGAGGTCGCCCGCGACCGTCACGAGACCACGTCACCGCAGCCGGTCCCGGGAACCTCCCCGGGACCGGCTGCGGTGCTCTCGATCGGCTCGTGCGACCTCGTTCCTCGCAGGGCCTCTGCTCACTTCACCTCGGAGCGCAGCACCATCCGCAGCCCGACCGCGAGCGGCACGACCAGCCACACGAAGGTCGTCACCGCGAGCTGGGCCCACTGGGTCGCGGTGAGCGCCCCGTCGAACAGCGGCACCTGCGCGTAGTTGTAGTCGATCCAGCCGCGGGCGTCGGCGAACCAGTCCTGGCTGGCGGCCAGCAGCTCGGTGAGCCCGGCCAGGACGAACGCGTAGACGAAGTAGGCCACGATGGCGGCCGCCGAGCTGCGCAGCAGCACCCCGAGCATGAAGCCGACCATCAGGCCGATCACCTGGGCCAGCGTGATCAGGGCGAGCTCGCTCACCGAGACGTCCCACACGGTGTCGAGGCCGGCGATCGCGCTGCCGACGACGTTGCCGACCGCACCGACGGCGGCGGCGAGGACGATCGAGACGACCCCGACACCGACCGAGCAGAGGGCCTTGGCGCCGATCACCCGGCCGCGGCCGGGCACGAACGTGAAGGTCGTCAGGCCGGTGCGCTGGCTCCACTCGCCGGTCACCGACAGCACGGCGATGACGGGCAGGATGACGGTCATCGGGATGCCGATCGCCGACGCGTAGGCCTCGTAGGTGAGCTTGTCGTCGGGGGCGAACAGCACGACGGCCCCGGTGGCCAGGACCGCGAGGATGCCGATGCTCGCCATCAGCCAGAAGCCGGAGCGGGTGTCGAACATCTTGCGCAGCTCGACCGACACGACCCGCGAGAACGGGATCGGGTCGAACGTGCGGGCCTCGGTGGCCCCGTTGTCGGCGGGGGTGGTGCCGGGGACGGTGGTGGCGCTCATGCGGCGACTCCTTCGCGCTGGGTGGTGGCGGTGAGCTCGAGGAACATCTCCTCCAGGCCGGCGCCGTCGGCGGCGCGCAGCTCGAGCAGGGGTACGCCGGCGGCGTGGGCGACCTTGCCGACCAGCTCGGCGTCGGCGTCGGCCCGGAACCCGCCGTCGAGCGGCGAGAAGGTGACGGCCGACTCGGTCAGGGCCCGGTGCAGGGCGTCGAGGTCGCGGGCGCGCACCAGCGTGCCGGACCCGGCGAGCAGCTCGGCCTTGGTCCCGGAGGCGACGATGCGCCCGTTGCCGATGACGACCAGGTCGTCGGCGACGACCTCGATCTCGTGCAGCAGGTGCGACGACAGCAGGACGCTGCCGCCGGCGTCGGCGTAGCCGCGCAGCAGGTCGCGCATCCACCGGATGCCGGCGGGGTCGAGACCGTTGGCCGGCTCGTCGAGGACCAGCGAGGCCGGGTCACCGATCAGGGCGACCGCGATGCCGAGCCGCTGGCGCATCCCGAGGGAGTAGTGCCGGACCCGGCGCTGCGACTCCTCCTCGGTCAGGCTGACCCGCTCGAGCATCGCGTCGACCCGGTCCGCCGGCAGCCCGAGCGTCCGCTGGGCGATCGTGAGGATCTCCCGGCCGGTGCGTCCGGCGTGCTGCGCGGAGGCGTCGAGCAGGACGCCGACCTCGCGACCCGGGTTGGGCAGGTCGACGAAGCGACGCCCGCCGATGGTGGCGGTGCCCTCGGTCGCCGGGGTGAGCCCGACCAGGACGCGCATCGTGGTGGACTTCCCGGCGCCGTTGGGCCCCAGGAACCCGGTCACGCGACCGGGCCGGGCCACGAACGACACGTCGTCGACGGCGGTGAAGGACCCGTAGGTCCGGGTGAGGTTCTCGACTCTGATCATGCTCCGCAGCCTGGCCGGGCGCGGGCCCCTGCCGCATCGGGGACACCGCTGAGCCCGACCCCGGACCTTCCCGCGCGACGGCCTCGGGGACACCTCAGGGGCAGTCTCAGGGTCCCCCGCACGCCGACCCGTCGCGTAGACGCGACGGGTCACCGCGAAATCCTGCCGACCCGTCGCGTAGACGCGACGGGTCGACGAGGGATGGGGCTGGTGTGACCCGTGTGACGGTGTTCGCGGTCGGTTCGGACGACGCGCCGTGCCGGCTCCCGGGACGCCGCCCTCGCGGTCCGTAGCGTGGTCGGCGACACGGTGACACGGTGAGGACAGCGTCGAAGGAGCGGGATGGGTGAGCGGCGCGTGACCGAGCGCCGGTCCGACATCCAGGGCCTGCGCGCGGTCGCCGTCTTGACCGTGATCGCGGCCCACTACGGCCTGCCGGGCGCCCAGGGCGGCTTCCTGGGCGTCGACGTCTTCCTGGTCATCTCGGGCTTCCTCATCACCCAGCTGCTGCTCGCCGAGGTGGGCCGCAGCGGACGGCTCTCGCTGCGCGACTTCTACGCCCGCCGGGCCCGGCGCATCCTGCCGGCCGCCACGCTCGTGCTCGTCGCCACCGTCGCGTTCTCGACGGTCGTGCTCGGGGCGGCCGCGGCGCTCGAGACGGTCCGCGACGCGGCCTGGGCGACCGTCTTCGCCGCCAACGTCCGCTTCTCATCGGTCGGCACCGACTACTTCGCGCGCGACCAGGTGACCTCGCCGCTGCAGCACTACTGGTCGCTGTCGGTCGAGGAGCAGTTCTACGTCGTGTGGCCGTTGCTGGTGATCGTCTGCCTGCTGGTCCTGGGGCGGCGCCGGGGTGGTCGGCGGGCGACGTGGCCGCTGCTCGTCGTCCTCGCCGCCGGGGTCGGGGTCTTGTTCGCCTACGCCGTCCGGCTCTCCCACACCGAGCCCGTCGCGGCCTACTTCTCCGCGCCCGCCCGGGCCTGGGAGCTCGGGGTGGGGGCGCTCGTCGCGCTGGTCGGCGCCCGGGTCAGTGCGCCCCTGGGCGCCCGCGCCCGCGCGCTCCTGACGACCACGGGCCTGGTCGGCATCACCCTGGCGGTCACCACCTTCGACAAGTCCACGCAGTCGCGCGCCGAGTTCGTGGCGGTGCCCGTGCTCGCCGCCGCGATGGTGCTGCTGGCCGGCATCCGCCACGGCGACGACGTCGCGCCACCCACCTGGCCGCAACGGCTGCTCGGGGTCGCCCCGCTGCGCGCGATCGGCGACTGGTCGTTCTCGCTCTACCTGTGGCACTGGCCGCTGCTGGTGATCCTCGAGGCCCGCTACGGCACCGTCTCGCCGCTGGCCCGGGTCGACCTCGTGCTGCTGTCCCTGGCGCTGGCCGCCCTGACCTACCGCTGGGTCGAGCAGCCGCTGCGCAACCCGGTACGGGTCACTCGCCGGCGCGCGCTCTCGCTCTACCCCGCCTCGGTGGGCCTGCTGGCCGCGGCCTGCGCCGTCAGCTCGGTCGTCGTGCACCAGGAGGCCTCGACCTACGGCGAGGGCCCAGCCATCACGGTCCAGGGCTCGCAGGTCACCGACGCCCCCCACGCGGTGCTGAGCCCCGACCCCGTCGTCGCGCTGGTCCAGGCCTCCGTCTACGCCGGGGAGCGCGGTCGGCCGGTGCCCCGGGTGCTGCGCCCCGGCCGCCTCGACCTCGCCGACAGCATCGCCGGGGTCGGCGCCTGCGACTACAGCCCGGCCGACGCGCGCCAGGTCTGCCCGCGCGGCGACGTCGACGCCGACCGCTCGATCGTGGTCATCGGCGACTCCCACGCCCGGATGTGGATCTCGGCGTTCGAGCGGATCGCGGCGCGCGAGGGCTACCGCACCTACTACTTCGTCAAGCCGCTGTGCACCGCGGCCGACGTGGTGGTCAGCGACCTCACCGGCGCGCCGTGGGGTGACTGCAGCGCGTTCCGGCACTGGGCCTTCGACCAGGTCGACGCCCTGCGCCCGGCGCTCACCGTGGTGGCGAGCACCGCCCCCGAGGGTGCGGTCCACACGGCCGACGGGCCCGTGGAGCCCGACGACCCGCGCCGCGCCGCCGTCATGCAGCAGGGCTGGGGCCGCACCTTCACGCGGCTCGCGTCGTCGTCGGGCGACGTGCGCCTGATCCGCGACGTCCCGCTCGCCGACGTCGCCCCCGGTGCCTGCCTCGACCGCGGTGACCCCGACCTCGGCGACTGCCTCTTCACGCCCGAGCCGGCCCACGAGGCCGAGGCCGACGTGTCGGTGCGCGCGGCCGCGCTCGACGGCGTCCCGGTCGTCGACCCGCGGCCCTGGCTGTGCTGGCGCGGACGCTGCGCGGCCGTCGTCGGCGACGTCATCCCCTACATCGACCGCAGCCACCTGACCGCCGTCTACGCCGCGCTGCTGGGGGAGTCCCTCGGTCGCCGCCTCGGGATCTGGACGGCTTAGGGAACCCTTACTGAGGTAGACCTCACTTTGGTTAGGCAAACCTCACTAGATGGGCGTAGCATCGCCTGCGTGCTCGCCAACTACCTGATCGGTCTGCGTGAGGGCCTCGAGGCGGCCCTCGTGGTCACGATCCTGGTCGCCTACCTCGTCAGGACCGACCGGCGCGACCTGCTGCCCCGCATCTGGGCCGGCGTCGGCGTCGCGGTCCTGGTCAGCCTCGCCTTCGGCGCAGCGCTGACCTTCGGCCCGCGCGGCCTGACCTTCGAGGCCCAGGAGACGATCGGCGGCGGACTCTCGCTGGTCGCGGTCGGCTTCGTGACCTGGATGATCTTCTGGATGGCGCGCACGGCCCGCTCGTTGAGCGGCGAGCTGCGCGGCCGGGTCGACCGGGCCGCCGAGGGCGGACGGTGGTCGCTGGTCCTGGTCGCCGTCCTGGCCGTGGGGCGCGAGGGTCTCGAGACCGCGCTGTTCCTGTGGGCCGCGACCCAGGCCGGTACCCGCGACGCGGTCGGGACGGTCGCCCCCACCTGGCAGCCGCTCCTGGGCGCCGCGCTCGGCCTCGCGACCGCGGTGGCCCTCGGCGTGGCGCTCTACCGCGGCGCGATCAGGATCGACCTCAGCCGGTTCTTCACCGGCACCGGGGCGTTCCTGATCGTGGTCGCCGCCGGGGTCCTGGCCTACGGCGTGCACGACCTGCAGGAGGCCGGCGTGCTGCCCGGCCTCGACGCCTTGGCCTTCAACGTCTCCGACACCATCGCACCGACCAGCTGGGTGGGGGCGCTCCTCAAGGGCGTCCTCAACTTCTCCCCGGCCACGACCTGGCTCGAGGCCGCCGCCTGGCTGCTGTACGCCGTCCCGGTCATGACCCTCTTCCTGCTCGGCGTACGCCGCCGCGGCGCGGCCGCCACCCCGGCGCCCGCGCCGGTCGCGGCCCGCTGACCTACGGGCCCGCCCACTCCCACCGAACCTCACCACGCAAAGGACCCTCTCGTGCGCACCACCCTGCTCCTGACCGGCGTCCTCCTGGCCGCGCCGGTGCTCGCCGGCTGCACCGACAACGCCACCGGCAGCGACGCCGCCGGCTCCGACGACCGGTCGTTCACCGTCGCCGCCTCCGACGACGCGTGCGACGTGTCCGGCAGCCAGGCCCCCTCGGGCGCGCTGCGGTTCGACGTGACCAACACCGGCTCGCAGATCACCGAGTTCTACCTGCTCGCCGACGACGGGCTGCGCATCATCGGCGAGGTCGAGAACATCGGCCCCGGCGTCTCCCGGTCGCTGACCATCAAGGCCCCGGCCGGCGACTACCTGACCGCCTGCAAGCCCGGCATGAGGGGCGACGGCATCCGGGCCGCGTTCACCGTCACCGCGTCCGACGACGGCGAGCAGCAGCTCAGCGCCTCCGACCAGCAGCGCGTCGACGAGGCTCTGGCCGGCTACCGGCTCTACGTGCGCGACCAGTCCGCGCAGCTGCTCGACAAGACCGCGCGGTTCGTCGCGCTCTACAAGGCCGGGCAGGACGACCGGGCGCGGGCGCTCTACCCCGAGGCCCGCACCCACTGGGAGCGCATCGAGACCGTCGCCGAGTCCTTCGGCGACCTCGACCCGCTGATGGACGCGCGCGAGGCCGACCTCGAGCCCGGCGAGGACTGGACCGGCTGGCACCGGCTCGAGAAGGACCTGTGGCCCGCAGAGGCCGGGGCCTACCGCGCGATGACCCCGGCCCAGCGGGCGACGTACGCCGACGACCTGCTCGCCAACACTCGCACCCTCGACGACAGGATCCAGGACCTCGACTACACCGTCGACGCCGTCGCCAACGGCTCGCGCGGCCTGCTCGAGGAGGTCGCCAGCGGCAAGGTGACCGGCGAGGAGGAGACCTGGTCGCACACCGACCTGTGGGACTTCCAGGCCAACGTCGACGGCGCCCGCGTCGCCTTCGAGGGCCTCGAGCCGATCGTGGCCGACCACGACCCCGCCCTCGCCGAGCAGCTCACCACCCGGTTCGAGCAGCTGCAGGTGCTGCTCGACGCGCAGCGCACCGCCGACGGCTTCCGGCTCTACACCGACCTGACGCAGCCGGAGGTCAAGGCGCTCGCCGACGCGGTCAACGCGCTCTCCGAGCCGCTGTCGCACCTGACCGCCGCGATCGTCTGAGCGTCGTGGCCGCCGCACGGATCTCGCGCCGGGGACTCCTCGGGGGCGGCGTCGCCGCCGGGCTGGCCGGCGGCTTCGCGGCCGGGCGCGCCAGTGCCGACGACACCGTGACGCCCGCCGTCACGTCGTACGCCTTCCGCGGCGAGCACCAGGCCGGCATCGTCACCCCGGCCCAGGACCGGCTCCACTTCGCCGCCTTCGACCTGACCACCGACGACCGCGACGAGGTCGTGGCCCTCCTGCAGGACTGGACGGCCGCCGCCGAGCGGCTCACCCGCGGCGACGGCGCCGGCGAGGTCGGGCCCGTCGACGGCGCCCCCGAGCTGCCGCCCGACGACACCGGCGAGGCGATCGGGCTGCCGCCGTCGCGGCTGACGATCACCTTCGGCTTCGGCCCGACGTTCTTCGACAGGCTCGCCCTCGCCGACCGGCGTCCGGCCGCGCTGCGCCGGCTGCCGCACTTCCCGGCCGACGTGCTGCGCCCCGAGATCTCCGACGGCGACCTGTGCGTCCAAGCGTGTGCCGACGACCCGCAGGTCGCCTTCCACGCCGTGCGCAACCTGACCCGGATCGCGTTCGGCCGGGCCTCGATGCGCTGGTCGCAGCTCGGCTTCGGCCGTACGTCGTCGACCAGCACCACCCAGGACACCCCGCGCAACCTGTTCGGCTTCAAGGACGGCACCGCCAACGTCAAGGCCGAGCAGCCCGAGGTCCTCGACGCCCACGTGTGGGTCGGCGCCGACGACGACCCGGCCGGCGGGTGGCTGGCCGGCGGGTCCTACCTGGTCGCCCGCCGGATCTCGATGTCCATCGAGACCTGGGACCGCCAGCCGCTGGTCGACCAGGAGGCCATCGTCGGCCGCACCAAGGGCGAGGGTGCGCCGCTGGGCGGCACCGCCGAGCACGACGAGCCCGACCTCGGGGCCGTCACCGGGCTCGCACCGACCATCCCCGTCGACGCCCACGTGCGCGTCGTCCACCCCTCGCAGCACGGTGGCGCCCAGATGCTGCGCCGCGGCTACAACTTCGTCGACGGCAGCACCCCCCTCGGGGCGCTCGACGCGGGCCTGTTCTTCCTCGCCTTCGTGCGCGACCCCGACACCCAGTTCATCCCGGTCCAGCAGGCGATGGCGTCCACCGACGCGATGATGGAGTACCTCGAGGTCACCGGGTCGGCCCTGTTCGCCGTCCCTCCCGGCGTCGGCCCCGGCGAGTACGTCGGGCAGGGGCTCCTCGTCTGAGCGCGACCTGTGCGACCTGTGCGACCGGGCCCGCCCGAGGGCGACAACGACCACCCGGGGTGCGATCCTGAGGAGGGGGTCCTCGAGAGACCGAGGGAAGAGAGAGATCCATGGCATCGATCCTGGTAGCAGACGACGACGACGACATGCGCCTGGTGCTGCAGATCGCCCTGGAGCTGCACGGCCACACCGTGACCCAGGCGAGCAACGGCACCGACGCGCTCGAGGTCTGCCTGCACGACGGCGTCGACGTGGCCCTGCTCGACGTCACGATGCCCGGCCTGGAAGGGCCCGAGGTCGTGGCCCGGGTCCGGGCCGACCCCGACCGGCACGACCTGCCGATCCTGCTGGTCTCGGCCAACTCGCGCTACGAGGACATCGACCGCGGCCTGGCGGCCGGCGCCGACGACTACATCACCAAGCCCTTCCAGACCTTCGAGCTGCACCGGCGCGTCGAGCGCATGGTCTGGCTCGGCCAGGACCTCAACGCCGTCGAGGAGCGCAACAACCTGCGCGAGCGCGCCAAGGCGGCCCTGGCCCGGATCGACCCGCGCCGGGCCTGACCCCGGCCATGGCGCAGCCGGGCGCCACCGCGAGGTTCGCAGGCCCGCCCTAGCGGCCGGTGACCACCGGGGTCAGCACGACGACCTCGACCGGCGACCGGGCGAAGCGTCGCGCCCAGCCGCGCTCCTCGCGCAGCCGGCCCCGGGCCTCGGTCCAGGTGCGGCCCGAGCGGACGATCGTGGCGGTGGCGTCGAGCTCCTCGCGCCGACCGCCGCGCTCGAGCAGGGCGACCGACACCCCGAGCGACTCGCGGCCGGCGAGCAGGTCCTCGAGCTGGGGCGGGACCGCGGCGACCAGCCGGGTGTCGGGCAGCCGCACGGCGTGCACCTGCATGGTGGTCTCGCCGGCCGTGATCGTCGCTCGCACGAGTCCAGCCAACCACTCCGCGCGCGCGGCGGGGCCCGCTCGGGCGGGTGAGGCGCGGGTCGTGCCCTCCTAGGGTGCGGCGAGGTCCACCACGCGGTCGACTCCGACGTCGTCGAGGAAGGCCGGGTCGTGGCTGACCACCACCAGCGCGCCGCGGTAGCCGGCCAGCGCCGACACCAGCGCGTCGTACGACGCCAGGTCGAGGTTGTTGGTCGGCTCGTCGAGCAGCAGCAGCTGCGGAGCGGGGTCGGCCAGCAGGACCCGCGCCAGCGACGCCCGGAAGCGTTCGCCACCCGAGAGGGACCCGGCCTGCCGGTCGGCGCGGGCGCCGCGGAACAGGAAGCGCGCCAGCGAGGCGCGCACCACCTGGGGGTCGACCCCGGGCGCGGCGGCCTGCACGTTGGCCGCGACGCTGAGGGCGTCGTCGAGCTGGCCGGGCCCGGTCAGGCGCTGGGGGAGGAGCCCTACGGGCACCCGCACGCGGACCTCGCCCGAGCGGGGTGGCAGCAGCCCCGCGACGGTGTGCAGCAGGGTCGTCTTGCCGGCGCCGTTGGGGCCGACGACGGCGACCCGGTCGGGGCCGCTGACGTCGAGGTCGACCGTGGCACCGGTGCGCAGCACCAGGTCGTGCGTGCTCAGCACGACGCGCCCGCGCGGCACGGCGGTCGCCGGCAGGTCGACACGGATCTCGCGGTCCTCGCGCAGCAGCGACTCGGCCTCGACGAGTCGCTCGCGGGCCGTGTCGAGGCGGTCGTCATGGATCCGTCGGTACGACGCCGCGTTCTTCTCGGAGCGGTTCCTCCAGAAGTCCTGGGCGCCCTGGGGCATGTTGGTGGTGGCCGCGTTGCGGGCGCCCTGCCGCTTGCGTTGCGCGAGCAGGCGCTCGGCCTCGGCCCGGTCGGCGCGCTGGCGCTTCACGTCGGCCCGGGCCGCGGTCACCGCCTGCGCGGCGGCCTCCTGCTCGGTCGCCACCTGCTCGGCGTACGCCGTCCAGCCGCCGCCGTACCAGCGCACCGAGCCGTCGCGCAGGTCGCCGATGCGGTTGACGTGCTCGAGCAGCGCCCGGTCGTGGCTGACCAGCAGCAGCGAGCCGGGCCACGTCGAGACCAGGTCGACCAGCCGGGCGCGGGCGTCGGCGTCGAGGTTGTTGGTGGGTTCGTCGAGCAGCAGGACGTCGGGCGGGTCGAGCACGAGCCGTGCCAGGCCGAGCTGGACGACCTCACCACCCGACAGCTCGCCCAGACGCCGGTCGAGGACGTCGGCCGGCAGGCCCAGCCGGGCCAGCGACGCGACGGCGCGCTCGGCGACGTCCCAGCCGCCGTCGCCGACGGCGTCGTAGTCGTCGGGGTCGACCGAGCCGGCCTCGATCGCGGCCAGGGCCTCGAGGGTCGCGGCGATGCCGAGGACGTCGACGACCGCGCGGTCGGTGTCGAGCGTGAGGTCCTGGGGCAGGTAGCCGACCCGGCCGCGGACGCTGACGTGGCCCGAGGTCGGGGCGAGCTCGCCCGCGGCCACGCGCAGCACGGTGGACTTGCCGGCGCCGTTGACGCCGACCAGCGCCGAGCGTCCGGGTGGGACGAGCAGGTCGAGACCGGTCAGGGCGGGCGTGCCGTCGGGCCAGACGACACTGACGCCCGACAGGCGCAGGACGGAGGGGTGGGACGGCATGGCGGAAGCTCCCCAGGGGTGCGGGGTGGACGGAGGTCGGGTGCGGGACCTCACAGCTTCACGACGCGGCCGTTCGTCGGGGGCGGGACACTGCCGACACTAGGCGGTGGCGTCGTGCTCAGCCACCGGTTTACGCGGCCGTCATCCGTGTAGCGTGGCCGCGTCGTGACGGAGGCACAGCGTCGTGCACCCGGTCTGCCCGTCCCCGGACGTCGGAGAACCCCGTGATCCCACCCGCCGGCCGTGCCGTCGTGCTCATCGCCGAGGAGCTGAGCCCTGCCACCGTCGAGGCGCTCGGCCCCGACTTCGAGGTCCGCCACTGCGACGGCGCCGACCGTACGGCGCTGCTCGCCGCGGTCGCCGACGCCGACGCGGTCCTGGTCCGCTCGGCCACCAAGGTCGACGCCGAGGTGCTCGCCGCCGCCCCGCGCCTGCGCGTCGTGGCCCGCGCGGGGGTCGGGCTCGACAACATCGACGTGCGCGCCGCGACGATGGCCGGGGTCATGGTCGTCAACGCGCCGACCTCCAACATCGTCTCGGCCGCCGAGCTCGCGGTGGCGCTGATGCTCGCGGCCGCGCGCCACGTCTCACCGGCCCACGCCGCCCTGCGCGCGGGGGAGTGGAAGCGCGCCCGCTACACCGGCATCGAGCTCTACGAGAAGACCGTCGGCGTGGTCGGCCTGGGCCGCATCGGCGTCCTGGTGGCCCAGCGCCTGGCGGCGTTCGGGATGAACGTCATCGCCTACGACCCCTACGTGCAGGCGGGGCGCGCCGCGCAGGTCGGCGTACGCCTGGTCGACCTCGACACCCTGCTGGCCGAGTCCGACTTCATGAGCGTCCACCTGCCCAAGACGCCGGAGACCATCGGTCTCATCGGGGCCGAGCAGCTCGCCGCGGCCAAGCCCGGCCTGGTGCTCGTCAACGCCGCGCGCGGCGGGATCGTCGACGAGGCGGCGCTCTACGACGCGCTCAAGAACGGGCAGATCGCCGCGGCCGGCCTCGACGTCTTCGCCACCGAGCCGTGCACCGACAGCCCGCTCCTCGAGCTCGACAACGTCGTCGCCACCCCGCACCTCGGGGCGTCGACCGAGGAGGCGCAGGAGAAAGCGGGCCTCTCGGTCGCGCGCTCGGTCGTGCTGGCGCTGGCCGGCGAGCTCGTGCCCGACGCGGTCAACGTGCAGGGCGGCGTGATCGCCGAGGAGGTGCGCCCCGGCATCCCGCTGACCGAGAAGCTCGGCCGCATCTTCACCGGCGTCGCCGGCGAGGTCGCCCAGCAGATCGACGTCGAGGTGCGTGGCGAGATCACCGAGAACGACGTCAAGGTGCTCGAGCTCGCCGCTCTCAAGGGGGTCTTCACCGACGTCATCGAGGACGCCGTCTCCTACGTCAACGCCCCGCTGCTGGCCGCCGAGCGCGGCACCGCCGTACGACTGGTGACCGACACCGAGAGCCCCGACCACCGCAACCTCATCACCATCCGCGGCACCCTCGCCGACGGCTCCCAGGTCTCGGTGTCGGGAACCCTGGTCGGCATCAACCAGCGCGAGCGGCTGGTCGAGGTCAACGGCTACGACATCGACCTCGAGCCCACCGAGCACCTGGCCTTCTTCGCCTACCACGACCGTCCGGGCATGGTCGGCACCGTCGGGCGCCTGCTCGGCGACGCCGGCGTCAACATCGCCGGCATGCAGGTCTCGCGCAACGCCAAGGGCGGCGAGGCGCTGGTCGCGCTCTCGGTCGACACCGCGATCAGCGCCGAGGTGCTCGCCGACATCGAGGCCGCGATGAGCGCCCACTCGGCCCGCACCGTCGACCTCGTCTGAGGCTCGTGGCGGGAGTTTCACCGGCTAGGCGGTGAAACTCCCACTTCTGCGACGAAACTTCTCACCACAAGTGAGAGTTTCACCGCTGAAGCGGTGAAACTCCGCCACCGAAGCGGTGAGGCTCCCGCCGCCTCACGCCACCATCACCCGCGTACGCCGCGCCGCACCGACCGGCCCGCGCTCGCGTACGACGGCCCAGGCGGCCTCGAGCCGGCGGCAGGCCTCGACCAGCTCCTCGGGCGGGTGCGACCACGGCACCCGCACGAACCGGTCCAGCCCGCCCTCGGCAGCGAACGCCGGGCCGGGAGCGACGACGACCCCGCGGCGCTCGGCCTCGTCGGCCAGGGCGGTCGCGCGGGCCACGGGCAGCTCGCACCACACCGCCAGCCCGCCCGCCGGGCGCCGGAACCGCCACTCGGGCAGGTGCTCGGCGAGCGCGGCGAGCAGGGCGTCGCGCTGCTCGCGCAGCCGCTCGCGGTGACGCTCGAGCACCTCGTCGTCGGCCAGCAGCCGGGTCAGCGCGAGCTGCTCCATCACGGGCGCACCGAGGTCGAGGCCGAGGCGGGCGCGGGTCAGTCGCTCCACCTGGTCGTGCGGCGCGCGGACCCAGCCGAGCCGCAGCCCGCCCCAGTGCGACTTGCTGGCGCTGCCGAGCGTGATCGTGCGCGGGTCGAAGACCGCGAAGGGGCGCGGCATCGCCTGCCCGTCGAGGGCGAGCGCCTGGTGCGCCTCGTCGACGACCGCGACGGTGCCCGTGCGCCGCAGGTGGGCCGCGCAGGTGGCCCGGTCGGCCTCGGACATCACGTGGCCGGTGGGATTCTGGAAGTCGGGGATGAGGTAGGCCAGCGTCGGGCGCACCTCGTCGAGCGCCGTGCCCACGGCGTCGAGGTCCCAGCCGTCGGGGTCGACCGGCATCGCGCGCAGCCGCGCGCCGCTGCTGCTGATCGCCTGGGTGGCGTTGGGGTAGACCGGCGACTCGACCAGCACCCGGTCGCGCGGCCCGGTCAGGGCGCGGGCGACCAGCGCCGCCGCAGCCAGCGCGCCCGCGGTCACCACGACCTGGTCGGGGTCGGTGGGCAGGCCGCGCGCGGTGTAGCGCTCGGCGATCGCGGCCTGCAGGGCGGGCAGCCCGGCGGGGAAGTAGCCGTGCCCGCCGAGGTACGCCGGCAGCTCGCCGCCCGCCCAGGCGTAGGCCGCGGCGATGCCGGGCGGGGCGGAGGTCGCCGCGCAGTTGAGGTCGATGGTGCCGGAGTCGCCGGCCCCGCCGCGCCCGGGCGCCAGCGCGCGGTCGTGCGCCCGCGAGCGGCCGCCAGGCACCCGGGTGAAGGTGCCGGCACCACGGCGGGCCTCGGCGTACCCCGCGTCGCGCAGCAGCTGGTAGGCCCGGGTGACCGTCGTGCGCGAGACGTCGAGCACCTCGGTGAGGTCGCGCTCGCTGGGCAGCCGCACGCCCAGGCCGATCCGGCCGTCGCCGACCAGCTCGGTGAGCGTCTCGGCGAGCCCGGCGTAGGCGGGGGAGCGGTCGAAGCCGGCGACGAGGGTGGCCACGCGGCTCGCCGAGATGGTCTGGCCCATGGTGGCCACTCTGACATGATTGGCTATTCAGCAGAAGGCCAATCGGCGTCACGCTCGACAGCGTGACCCTGACCTCGGAGCTCCCGCGGCCCGCCCTCGTCGACCTCGGCCCGCTCGCGCAGCTGCGCGCCGGCCGGTTGCCCGAGCGGCTCGTGCGGCTGCTCGTCGGCCTGGTCCTGTACGGCGTCTCGCTGGCCCTCATGGTGCGCGGCGACCTCGGCCTGGCGCCCTGGGACGTGCTGCACTCGGGGCTGATCCGCCACGTCCCGCTCACCTTGGGCCAGGCCGTTGTGGTGATGAGCTTCGTCGTGCTGCTGCTGTGGGTGCCGCTGCGCGAGATGCCCGGTGTCGGCACCGTCGCCAACGCGCTGGTCGTCGGGTTCTCCGCCGACGCCACGCTCGCCGTGCTCGACGCCCCCGCGCCCCTCGTGGCGCGCGCCGGGCTGATGGTCGGCGGGGTGCTGCTGTGCGGGTTCGCCTCCGCCCTCTACATCGGGGCCCAGCTCGGCCGTGGCCCCCGCGACGGCCTCATGACCGGGCTCGCCCGGCGTACGGGCTGGTCGATCCGCCTGGTGCGCACCGGCCTCGAGGTCGCCGTCGTGCTCGTCGGGCTCACCCTCGGCGGCGTCCTGGGCCTGGGCACGGTGCTCTACGCGCTCGCGATCGGGCCACTCACCCAGCTGCTGCTGCCGGTCTTCCTGGTCGACCTCGACGCTCACCGCGCGGGCCACTGACGCCGCGACGGCGGGACGTCCGCCGGTCACCACGCCGCCGACCCTGGACCGCGTTGTCGGTGGCGCCCCGTAAGGTCGACCACGTGAAGACCCGATGAGCAAGACCGACGAGCTGCGCGCCATGCGCGAGGCCAAGTACGCCCGTGCCCGCGCCGCCACCGGCCGCGCGCCGCTGACCCCCAACGCCCCGGCCACGACCCCACCCGTCGCGCCCGCGGCCGCCAAGGCCGCCAAGCCCGCCAAGCCCGCCGACGCCACCGCCGAGCCGGCGACCGACGCGCTGTGCGGCCACCGCAACATGAGCGGCCGCACCTGCACCCGCGAGCAGGGCCACGCGGCCAAGAGCCACCGCTACTCCTGAGACCTGCCCGCGCCGCCCGGGCGGTGTCCACACCGACCCGGGCCGCGCCGTCGCGACACGAGACGAGCAGCGTCCGAGGTGACAGACTGCGCGCCATGACCGCAGGCACCCCCGAGCAGCCCGCCGCCGGCGAGGCCGCCGTGCAACCCCTCGCCCCGCCCGACCCCGTCGTCACGCTGACCGCGCCGGCCCCGGTCGCCGCGGTCGCGGAGACCGCGGCGCCCAAGATGGCGCCGCCGGTCTCCGCCCAGGCGATGCCCGAGCTCGACGCCAAGGTCGACGGGTTCATGAACGCGCTCACCGCCACGCAGGCCGGCAGCCCCGAGTTCGCCGCGCAGGCCGAGAACGTCCGCACGATGGGCGACGCCGACATCCGCAAGGCGGCCGAGACCTCCAACCGGATGCTCGACAAGCCGGTCACCGCCCTGAAGGAGGGCGGCCTGGCCCAGGGCAGCGCCGTCGGCAAGACCCTGCTCGAGCTGCGCCGCACCGTCGAGGACCTCGACCCCAGCCAGGCCACCGGCACCAAGCGCTGGCTTGACATCCTGCCGTTCGGCGACAAGATCACCGACTACTTCCGCAAGTACCAGTCGGCGCAGACCCAGCTCAACGGCATCCTCCACAGCCTGCGCAACGGCCAGGACGAGCTGCAGCGCGACAACGTCGCGCTCAACCTCGAGAAGACCAACCTGTGGGCCGTCATGGGCCGGCTCAACCAGTACGTCTACGTCGCTGAGCGGCTCGACGCCCGGCTCGCGGCGCGCATCGCCGAGCTCGAGCTCAGTGACCCCGAGGCGGCCAAGGCGCTGAGCCAGGACGTGCTGTTCTACGTGCGCCAGAAGCACCAGGACCTGCTCACCCAGCTCGCGGTGTCGATCCAGAGCTACCTCGCGATCGACATCATCATCAAGAACAACATCGAGCTCATCAAGGGTGTCGACCGCGCCTCGACCACCACGATCTCCGCGCTGCGCACGGCGGTCATCGTCGCGCAGGCGCTGGGCAACCAGAAGCTCGTCCTCGACCAGATCACCGCTCTCAACACCACCACGTCGGGCATGATCCAGCGCACCTCCGAGATGCTCAAGGACAACAGCGCGGCGATCCAGGAGCAGGCGGCGGCCTCGACGATCGGCATCGAGCAGCTGCAGGCGGCCTTCGCCAACATCTACGCCACGATGGACTCCATCGACGAGTTCAAGCTCAAGGCGCTCGACAACATGTCGGCCACGATCGGCGTGCTCGAGACCGAGGTCGAGAAGTCGCGCTCCTACCTCGACCGGGTCCAGAAGCACGACGCCCGCAACGCCCAGGGCACCCTCGACCTGTCCACCCAGCCGCTGAGCTGACCCGGACCGACCACACGTGGGACTGAGGGACTGGTGGGCGAGCAGGCGGGCCGGCAGCGACGCCGGCGATGCCGTCACGCCGTCACCGCAGCCACCCACCGAGCAGGACGTGCTGGCCTCGCTCAACCGGGTGGGCGCGATGCTCGCCGAGGGCAACGCGCCCCCGGTCGTCACCGCGCGGGTCGTGCGGATCGCCCGCACCATCAACGACACCCTGCCGCGCATCCGCAACCTCGGGCTCGGGTCGATGGAGGGCTACTCCGTGGTGGCCACCGCGACGACGTACCTCCCCGAGGCGGTCGGTGCCTACCTGCGGCTGCCGCGCGAGTGGGCCGACACCCGGCCCATCGACGGCTACAAGACCTCGCTGATGGTGCTCGTCGAGCAGCTCGAGCTGCTGGCCGCGACCATGGACAAGATCCTCGACGCCGCCAACAACGCCGACGCGCAGGCGCTGATCGCGCACGGCATGTTCCTCGACGCCAAGTTCGGCCACGCCTCCGACGGTGGTCCCGACCTCCAGCTGGGCACCCCATGACATCCCCACACGCCGGTCGAGGAGGTTCCGCTAGGAACCGTCTCGAGACCACTTCGCAGGAGGCTCAATGACGACCCTCGCCGCCGCGCTCGAGGCGCTGGAGAAGGTCGCCACCGACGCCGGGGTCGACCCGGCGACGGCGCGCCGCGAGGGCGAGGCCCTGGCCGCCACGGTCGCCGAGCCCAACAAGGGCGCCTTCGTCGACTGGTGCGCCGAGACCGGACGCGCCAGCGCGGCCGAGCCGTTCTTCGACGCCGCATCGCGCGGGCGCCGCTACCGGGCCGCGCAGACGGCCACGATGAGCCTGCTGGCCTCCGGCGGCTCACCGGCCGCCCCGTCGTACGCCGCCGCGCTGGGCGACGTCGCGCTCGCCGGCGCCTCGCTGGGCACACCCGACCCTCGCGCCACCGGCAACGCGGCCACGGCCGCGGCGGCCCAGCTGGCCGAGCCGGCCGTCCACCGGCCGTCCGCGCCGACGCTCGGTGACGAGGTCACGGGGTCGCTCCTGCAGCAGCTGTCGGTGGTGCAGGCCAAGATCGCCGGGCTGAGCGGTCTCGACACGGGCGCGGGCGCCACCTCGTCGACCACCGTCGATCCGGTCGCTGTCGCGCCCCCGCCTGCTGAGACGGCCGAGCCCGCGCCGGCCCCCGAGCCCGAAAAACCCAAGAAGACCCTCGAGGAGCTGCTCGCCGAGCTCGACGACCTGGTCGGCCTGGCCGACGTCAAGGCCGAGATCCACCGGCAGGCGGCGGTGCTGCGGGTCGAGGGGCTGCGGGCCCAGGCCGGTCTGAAGAACCCCGACATCACCCGCCACATGGTCTTCAACGGCAACCCCGGCACCGGCAAGACGACCGTCGCGCGGCTGGTCTCGGGCATCTACGCCGCGCTGGGGCTGCTCAGCAAGGGCCAGCTCGTCGAGGTCGACCGCTCCGAGCTGGTCGCGGGCTACCTCGGCCAGACCGCGGCCAAGACCGCCGAGGTGGTCGCGTCCGCGCTCGGTGGCGTGCTCTTCATCGACGAGGCCTACTCGCTGGCCGGCGACCAGTACGGCACCGAGGCGATCGACACCCTGGTCAAGGAGATGGAGGACCACCGCGGCGACCTCGTGGTCATCGTGGCCGGCTACCCCCTGCCGATGCAGGTCTTCATCGCCCAGAACCCCGGGCTCGAGAGCCGCTTCCGCACCCACATCGACTTCGTCGACTACACCGACGCCGAGCTGGTCGACATCTTCGAGGTGATGGCCGCCGCCGCCGAGTACGACGTGAGCGAACCGGTGCTCGACCGGCTGCGCGACATCCTCGGCGGCGTCGAGCGGGGCCCGACCTTCGGCAACGCGCGCTGGGTCCGCAACCTGCTCGAGGCTGCGATCGGCCGCCAGGCCTGGCGCCTGCGCGAGGTCGAGGCGCCCACGCTCGCGCAGCTGCGCACCCTGGAGCTCGACGACGTCGAGCTCGAGGAGGAGAGCACCGACCCTGCCGCGGACCCCGCCGCCGAGTCCGACGGTGCGAGGGTTGAGACCGTCGATATCGGGCAGGCCCCGTCGGGCGACCCGCAGCCCACCCCCGAGGAGACCCCGTGAGCCAGACCGCGCCCGCGCCGGCGCAGGCCGCCCCCGCGCCCGCCGTACCCGCTCCGGCGGCCGCGGCCCGCCCGGGCGCCACCCCGGCCGCGAGTCCCTTCTCCGAGGACGTCCCGCGGCTCCTCAACCGGTGGCAGGCCCTCGCGGTGGCGGCCTGCCTGGTGTTCGGCGTCGTCGCCGCGATCCTCCAGGTGCTGTCGTGGCAGGCCGCCGGCCGGGCCGCCGACAACACCGAGCAGGTCGTGCGGGTCCAGCAGGTCCAGTCGTTGCTGCTGCGAGCCGACGCGATCGCGACCAACTCCTACCTCTCCGACGGGCTCGAGCCGGCCGACGCCCGCGCCGAGTACGACGCCGCGATCGACGACGTCCTGCGGTTGATCACCGACGCCGCCGAGGCCCAGCCCGCCGACCGTGCGGTGCTCGCCGACCTCAACGCGACCGTGTCGACCTACACCAACGCCGTCTCGCAGGCCCGTGACTACAACCGGCAGCAGCTGCCGATCGGCATCGCCTACCTCAACGACGCGGGCACCACCCTGCGTGAGCAGGCCCAGCCGATCGTCAAGGCGCTCGTCGACGCCAACACGACCCGCGCCGAGGACGAGATGCACGCCCAGCACCCGTTCTGGCTGCTCGCGCTCGGCGTCCTGGCCCTGGTGGTCCTGTTCTGGGTCAACCGGCAGGTGGCGCGTCGCTTCAAGCGCCGCTTCAACGTCGGGCTGGTGGTCGCGGCGGTCGTCGTCGCGCTCGTGACGCTGGTGAGCGCGGGCCACGCGGTGCTCAAGAACGACGACGACGACGCGACCCGCGACGGCGCCTACCGCACCGCCGTCGACGAGGCCACCGCCCGCACGGCCGCCAACAACGCGAAGGCCTACGAGAGCCTCGGCCTGGTCAACCGCGGAGCGGGTGCCACCGTCTGGGAGCCGGACTTCGCCGACCAGTCCGAGATCGTCACCGACAACGCGAGTGTGCGGACCGCCGCGCTGTGGGCCGACTACCTCGACCTCCACCAGCAGATCCGTGACCGCGACGACCAGGGCGACTGGGCCGGCGCCGTCGAGCTCGCGACCGCCCGGGGTGAGGGGTCGGCGACCGCCGCGCTCGACGCCGTCGACGGCAACGCCCGCGCGGTCGTCGAGGCCGCCGGCACCGACGCCGCCGACGGGTTCCGCCAGGGCGGTGGCCTGTCGGTCGCCCTCGCCGTGCTCACCCTGCTCGCGGCCCTCGTCGCCGCGGCTGCAGCGTCCCGGGGCATCGACCAGCGACGCAAGGAGTACGCATGAAGCGCCTGCTCGCGGCCACGGCCGCCGTGCTGGTCCTCGCCGGCTGCGGGGGCTACGACGCCACCGTCGTCCCGCCGCCGAGCCAGACGCCGGCACCGGCCGCCCCGGTCACCACCAAGCCGTGCACCAACGACGGCACCGAGGTGCGCTCCTACGACCCCGCCGAGGGCAGCCGCGACGGCGCCGACGTGCAGCGCATCCGCGAGCGCGGGCGGCTCGTCGCCGGGGTCGCGGCCGACACCCTGCTGCTCGGTGCCCGCAACCCCGACACCGGCGACCTCGAGGGCTTCGACATCGACATGGCCAACGCGATCGCCGCCGAGATCTTCGGCACCGCCGAGGGCCACGTCGAGTTCAAGGTGATCACCGCCGCCGACCGCATCAAGTTCCTGCAGAACGGGACGATCGACGTCGTCGCGCGCAACATGACGGTCAACTGCGCCCGCTGGCAGCTGATCGCGTTCTCGCAGGTCTACTTCGACGCCGGCCAGAAGGTCCTCGTCGGCAAGGGCTCCGGCATCACCTCGATCGAGGACCTCGCCGGCAAGCGCATCTGCGCCCCCACGGGCACCACGAGCATCGACAACATCCAGAAGATTGCCCCCGACGCGATCCCCGTCGAGGCTGGCGACAACTCCGCGTGCATGATCAAGTTCCAGAACGGCGAGGCCGACGGCGTCAGCACCGACGACACCGTGCTCGCCGGCCTGGCCGCCCAGGACCCCTACGCCGTCGTGCTCGACACCGCCCCGCTGACCCGCGAGCCCTACGGCATCGGCGTCAACAAGGACAACGTCTCCCTGGTGCGGCTCATCAACGGGGTGCTCGAGGACATGCGCCGCGACGGCCGCTGGCAGCAGTACTACGACGCGACCCTGCGCCCCTTCCTCGGCAAGGGCCAGCAGCCCGCGCCGCTCTACGGCCGATGACCGCTCGATGATGGTCGATGCCCCCTCCACCGCCCCGGCCCCACCCGGCCCGCTCGGCAGCGCCCCCGATCCGGCCGCGCTCCAGGCCTACCTGGGCGGCCTCGAGGCCTGGGTGCGCGGCCGGCGTACCGAGCTCGACGACCTCGACGCCTCGGCGCTCGCCGCGGGCCGCGGGGCCGAGGTCGGCTCCGACATGGCGCTGGCCCTGTCGCTGTGGAAGGCCGTCTCCGACCGCTACGCCGAGATGTGGGCGACCTGGGACGGCGGCCGGGTGCTCGAGGCCGAGCGCCAGCAGGTCACCGCGCTCGTGTGGGCCCGGCTCGACGGGGTCGGGGTCTCGGTGCCCGAGGCGTGCCGCCTCTCCGACGCCCTGGCCAGCCAGCTGCGCACCCGGCTCTCACTGACCCCCGGCGCCGACGCGGCCGCCGGTCGCATCAAGGACCTGCGCGCCCAGCTCGAGCGCATCCGCGACCAGGTCGGCCTCGAGCCCGCCGTGGGCCGCGACACCGCCGTCGACCGGCTCGCCGCGCTGATGGCCCGGGTCGACGAGGCCGCCGAGCGCGCGGGCCGCGGCGCCGACGTCGGCGGCGTGCTGCCCGTGATCGAGCAGGACGCGGCGATCTTCGAGCGCGACCTCATCGTCGGCAACCAGAAGCGGCGCGACGCGCGCGGCCTGCTCGAGGCCGTGCGCCGCGAGCGCGCCGCCCTCGAGGCTCGTGAGGCCGAGCTCACGACCCTGGTCGCCGACTGCGTCGCCACCGTGCAGCCCGCGCCGCGCTACGCCGTGCCCGACGTCGACGCGCTCGGCCCCGTGCCCAACACCCTCGAGGCCCTCATCGCCTACCGCGACCGGCTCGGCCGCGTCACCCAGGCCTTCGACGTCGTGCGCACCGCGTACGCCGCCGCGCTGACCGAGCACACCGACCTGCGGGCGCTGCTCGACGGCTACGTCGCCAAGGCCCGCGCCACCGGCGTCGCCGACCAGCCCGACGTCGCGGCCGCCGAGCGCCAGGCCCGCGACGTGCTCGACCGCAGGCCGGCCCCGATGGCCCTCGCCCGCCAGCTCGTCACGACCTACCAGACCTGGGTCGACACCCAGGCCGCCACCGACAGGCCCGGAGGCCCCGCATGACCTGCACCCAGCCGGGCTGCACCGGCACCATCACCGACGGCTACTGCGACGTGTGCGGCATGGCGCCCGCGCCGACCTCGTCCCCGGGGAGCCCACTGGCCGCAGCCCCCGTCGCCGCCGCCGACGGCAGCGCATGCACCCAGCCCGGGTGCACCGGCCACCTCGCCGACGGCTACTGCGATACCTGCGGCATGGCCGGGGTCGTGGCGTCCGCGCCGGCCTCGAGCCCCGGCCCCGTGGCCGGCGACGCCGTGTCGACCGCGATCTCGACCGGCTCGACGGCCACCTCGTCGGCCCGGGTGGGGTCCGCGCGCTTCGGCTCGGCCCGCGTCGGCGGCGACTCGCGGACCACGACGCGCCAGCGCAGCGGCTCGCAGCGGCTGCGCGCCGCGCGCATCGGCGCCGGCCTGACGTCGGTGCCGCCCGCCCCGCAGATCGACCCCAGCACCGCGATCCGCCCCGACCCGCAGGTGCCCGAGGACAAGCGCACCTGCTCCAAGTGCGGCAACGCCATCGGTCGCAGCCGCGACGGGCGACCCGGTCGTACCGAGGGGTTCTGCCCGCAGTGCGGCCAGGAGTTCTCGTTCACCCCCAAGCTGCAGCCCGGCGACCTGGTCGGCGGGCAGTACGAGGTCGTCGGCGCGCTCGCCCACGGCGGCCTCGGCTGGATCTACCTGGCCCGCGACCGCAACGTCTCCAACCGCTGGGTCGTCCTCAAGGGCCTGCTCAACTCCGGCGACCCCGACGCGCTGGCCGCCGCGATCGCCGAGCAGCAGTTCCTGGCCCAGGTCGAGCACCCGCTGATCGTCGAGATCTACAACTTCGTGACCCACGAGGGCGCCGGCTACATCGTCATGGAGTACGTCGGCGGCACCTCGCTCAAGCAGATGCTCAAGGAGCGGATGCGGGCCAACGGGGGCGTCTACGACCCGCTGCCGGTCGACCAGGCGCTCGCGTTCGTGCTCGAGATCCTCCCGGCCTTCCAGTACCTCCACGACCTCGGACTGGTCTACTGCGACTTCAAGCCCGACAACATGATCCAGGTCGGCGACGCCCTCAAGCTCATCGACCTCGGCGGTGTGCGCCGCATCGACGACCAGGAGTCGGCGATCTACGGCACGGTCGGCTACCAGGCCCCCGAGGTCGCCCAGGTCGGTCCGAGCGTGGCCTCCGACCTCTACACGATCGGGCGCACCCTGGTCGTGCTGTGCATGGAGTTCCGCGGCTACCAGGGCACCTACCTTCACACCCTGCCGCCGCCGGAGTCGACGCCGCTGTTCCACGACAACGACTCGCTGTACTGGCTGATCGCCAAGTGCTGCGCCCCCGACCCGGCCGACCGCTTCGCGTCGGCCGACGAGCTGCGCACCCAGCTGCTCGGCGTGCTGCGCGAGACCGTCGCGCGGCGTACGTCGGGCACGACGCTGACCTCGGCGGCCTCGGTGCTGTTCGAGACCCCGACCACCTCGCGCGGGGTGCTCGAGTGGTCGCAGCTGCCGGGACTGCGCGCCGACACCACCGACCCCCAGCACGGGTGGCTGGCCGGCATCGGCGCCACCGACCCGGCCGAGCGGCTGGCGGCCCTGACCCACGAGGCGCCCGAGCAGTCCCCCGAGGTGCGCCTCGCACGGGCGCGCGCCGCGCTCGAGCTCGGCGACCCCGCGCAGGCCCACGAGGTGGCTGCCGAGATGCTGGCCGCCGACCCGTGGGAGTGGCGGGCGCTGTGGGTCGACGGCCTGGCCGCGATGCTCCAGCGCGACTGGGACACCGCCAAGGCGTCGTTCAACGCCGTCTACCAGCAGGTCCCCGGAGAGCTTGCCCCCAAGCTGGCGCTCGCCGTGGCCTGCGAGAAGGGCGGCCTGCCCGCGGTCGCCGAGGGGCTCTACCTGACGTGCGCCGCCACCGACGCGGCGTACGTCGCCCCGGCGGCGTTCGGCGTGGCCCGCGTGCGCGCCGAGCGCGGCGACGCGGTCGGCGCCGTCGCCGCGCTCGACCTGGTGCCCAAGTCGAGCCGCGGCTACCCCGAGAGCCGCCAGCTGCGCGCCGAGGTGCTGCTGGGCTCGGCGCGGGGTGCAGGCGGCGGCGACCTGGAGGTGCTCGACCAGGCGATGCGCTCGATCGAGTCGGCGTCGATGGACCCCGCCACCCAGGGCCGCTACACCGTGCGGATCCTGGAGCACGCGCTCGCGGTCGTCACCGCCGCCGGTGCGCAGCCCGGGCCCGGCACGACCATCGGCTCCACCGTCGAGGCCACCGAGGCCGGCCTGCGCGCCGGCATCGAGCGCGCCTACCGGCTGCTCGCCCGCGACGCCTCCGACCTGACCGAGCGCATCGAGCTGGTCAACCGCGCCAACGCCGCCCGCGCCTGGAGCCTCACGTGAGACGACCGGGCCACACGTGGGTCGAGGAGGTTGCGCCAGCAACCGTCACGAGACCACCCCACCGCAACCGAGACGAGAACCCGTGAACTGCCCCCACTGTGCTGAGCCGCTCGCCGACGGCGCCGCGTTCTGCGAGGCCTGCGGCAAGCCGGTCGCCGCTGCTCCCGCGGCGGCCCCGGCGCCGGTCGACGTCTCGCAGGAGGCGTCGCCGTTCGAGATGACCGCGGCGACCCGCGCTCCGGGCACCCGGGCCGCCGCGGTCGGGGGCGGACCCCGGCCGTGCCTGCAGTGCGGTGCGGTGGTGGGCCCCGACGGCTACTGCGAGTCGTGCGGCACCAAGCAGCCCAGCGAGCGCGACCACTTCCGCGAGCAGCCGGTGCCGTGGGTGGCCGGGGTCTGCGACCGCGGCATCCGCCACACGCGCAACGAGGACGCGATGGCGTTGCACGCCACCGGGCAGGGCGGCGGGCAGGGCGGCGGCCGGGCCGTGCTCGTCGTGCTCGACGGCGTCTCCAACACCGACGACTCCCACCTGGCCTCGCTGGCCGGGTCCAAGGCGGCCCGCGACGTGCTGCTGACGCCGCTGCCGGCCGGGATGGGCACCGACGAGAGCCGCAACGCGGCCGTCGCAAGGGTCTTCGGGGAGTCGGTGCAGGCCGCGCAGGCCGCGATCGTGGCGCTCACGCCCGCGGGGTCGACCAAGCCGCCGTCGGCGACGTACGTCGTGGCGGTGCTCGAGGACTCCCCGGCCGGACGACGTCTCCACGTCGCCAACATCGGCGACTCGCGCGCCTACTGGCTGCCCGACGGCCAGCCCGGCGTCCAGCTGTCGGTCGACGACTCGGTCGCCCAGGCCCAGATCGCGGCCGGCATGGACCGCAAGGCCGCCGAGGAGGGCCCGCAGGGCCATGCGATCACCCGGTGGCTCGGCATCGACGCCCCCGACCTGGTGCCGCACCTGACCGAGACCGTGCTGACCGGCCCGGGGTGGGTGCTCGTCTGCTCCGACGGGCTCTGGAACTACGCCTCCGACCCGGCCCGCCTCGTCGAGCAGGTCGCCGCCGCCGCGACGACGGACCCGATGGCCCTGGCGGTGGCCCTGGTGGGGTTCGCCAACGGCTGCGGGGGCATGGACAACATCACCGTCGCGCTCGCGCGCGTCGAGCAGGAAGCCGCACACACCGAGGCCACGACCGAGGGAGACACCCATGGCTGAGTTCACCGCGACCGTCTACCAGAACGAGTTCCTGCCCGACGGCGGCACCGACGTCAACGCGATCGTCACCGTCACCTGCACCGGCGCCGGGTCGGTCACCTCCGGCTCCGGCAGCGCCACGGCCGGCGAGGTCATCATCGTCGACACCTCCGGGTCGATGGGCCCGGCGACCATGGCCGCCGCCCGCCAGGCCGCGATGACCGCGGTCGGCGAGATCGTCGACGGGGTCTGGTTCGCCGTCGTCGCCGGCTCCGACCGGGCGATGCTCGCCTACCCGCAGGTCTCCGCCGGCCCCGGCATGGTGCAGGCCAACGACGAGACCCGCGCAGAGGCGCAGCGGGCCATCGACCGCTTCGCCGGCAGCGGCGGCACCGCGATGAGCACCTGGCTCGACCTGGCCGGCCAGCTGTTCGGCTCCATCGAGGGCCTCACCCAGCGCCACGCGATCCTGCTCACCGACGGCGAGAACCGCGAGGACGCGGGCAAGCTCGACGCCGCGATCCAGCGCGCCACCGGCTACTTCCAGTGCGACTGCCGCGGCGCCGGCACCGACTGGCAGGTCGAGGAGCTGCGCCGCATCTCCACCGCGTTGCTCGGCACCGTCGACATCATCCCGTCGCCCGACCAGATGGTCGCTGCGTTCCAGCAGATGATGCAGGCCTCCATGGCCTGCGGCGTCGCCGACGCCCAGCTGCGGGTGTGGGCGCCGCAGGGCGCACAGGTCCTGTTCGTGCGCCAGGTCGCCCCCACCGTCGAGGACCTCACCGCCCGGCGTACGGCGGTCAACCCGCTCACCGGCTCCTACCCGACGGGCGCGTGGTCCGACGAGTCGCGCGACTACCACGTGGCCGTGCGCGTCGCGGCCAAGGCGATCGGCCAGGAGCAGCTCGCGGCGCGGGTCCAGGTCGCGATCGGCGACGACGTCCTGACGCAGGCGCTGGTCAAGGCGACCTGGTCGGGCGACTCCGAGCTGACCGCCAAGATCGACCAGCAGGTCGCCCACTACACGGGCCAGACCGAGCTGGCCGCGATGATCCAGGAGGGCCTGGCCGCCAAGGCCGCCGGCGACGAAGCCACCGCGACGACCAAGCTGGGCCGCGCGGTCCAGCTCGCCGCCGCGACCGGCAACGACGAGGCCACCTCCAAGCTGCGCAAGGTCGTCGACGTCGAGAACGAGGCCGAGGGCACCGTCAAGCTCAAGCGCACCGTCGACAAGGCCGACGAGATGGCCCTCGACACCGCCTCGACCAAGACCACGAGGATCAAGAAGTGACCCAGAAGTGCCCGGCGGGCCACGACTCGACCTCCACCGACTACTGCGACACCTGCGGCATCGCCATGGGTGCGGCGCCCGCGCCGAGCCCCGACGACACCGGCACGCTGCCGACCACCGAGGCCATCTCGGTCTCCGACACGTGCCCGAGCTGCGGCACCACCAACCCCGCCAACGCGCTGTTCTGCGAGAACTGCGGCTACGACTTCACCACCGGCGCCCTGCCCCGCGCCGCCGACCCGGCCCCCGCGGCGCCGAGCGCGCTCGACCTGCCGGTCGAGCCGGTCCAGCCGGCCGCGCCGCCCGTGCCGGTCAACCCGTCGCCGCCGCCGGCGGCCAGCTGGGTGGCCGAGATCTGGATCGACCCCGACTGGTACGCCGACCAGCAGAGCACCGACCCGCTGCCCTCCCCGGGGCTGCCCACGGTGACGCCGCTGCGGCACAGCTCGATCCTCATCGGGCGCGCCTCGCGCAGCCGGGGCATCCACCCCGACCTCGACCTCGGCACCGACACCGGCATCAGCCGCCGCCACGCCCAGCTCACCACCGACGGCACCCGCTGGTTCGTCGAGGACCTCGGGTCCTCCAACGGCACTTACGTCGGCGGCGCGCTCGGCGAGCTGCCCAAGACCCCGGTCCCCCCGGGCCAGAAGGTCGAGGTGCGCCCCGACGAGCGCGTCTACGTCGGTGCCTGGACCCGCATCGTCCTGCGCAAGGCCGAGCCGGGAGAAGTCTGACGTCCACGGTGATCGAGCCGGGCGAGCGCTAGCGAGCTCGTGTCGAGATCCCCGCAGGTGCAGGTCGACTCGACCTCTACCTGCGGTGGTTTCGACGCTCAACCTGCGCGACGGACGGCAGCTCAGCTCGTCCCTCGCCGGCCTGCCTATCGCTTGGTGGCGATGATGGTGGCGGCGTCGGAGGCGACCATCATCTCGACGGCGGTGAAGCGCTCGTCGGTCAGCCACTGCTCGCGCAGCGTGTCGACCCGGCCGTAGGTGATCGGCGGCCAGCTGTCGCAGGGGGTGAAGTCGTCGATCACGACGATGCCGCCGTCCTCGACCAGGTCGGCGACGGCGTCGACGCCGACCTCGCCGCCGTCACCGGGCCAGCTGCGGTCGGCCTGGCCCGCGTCGAGGAAGAGCAGCGAGAACGGGCCCTTGTCGAGCAGGGTCGACCAGTCGGCGGCGAGGACCTCGACCAGCGGGTCGTGCTCGAAGATCTCGCCGGCCGCGCGGGCCAGGCGCGGGTCGAGCTCGGCGGTGATGATCCGCGCCTTCTCGCCGCGCACGCCGGAGCGCAGCCACGCCGTACCGACGCCGCAGCCGGTGCCGAACTCGGCCATCGTGCCGTCACGGGTGGCGGCCAGCATCGCCAGCAGCCGGCCGGTCTCGTTGCGGCAGAAGGACACGTAGCCGGCCCGGCGGGAGACAGCGAACGCACGCTCCACCACGTCGGGGAGGTCGGGGGAGGCGCTCATGGGTTGAGTGTTTCCCTGCGTCTTCTCTGACGAGACAGGCGTCTCGCCATGCGAACAGTTCTCGCTATCCGGTGGTGGCGCGCTGGGGTCCGACCTACTCTCGAAGCACCATGCGGAGCGTGATCGTACTTATCGAGCGCCGCGACGGGGCCACGCAGGACTGAGATCCTGCGGCGCGAGGCCACCCCGTCGCGGTGGTTGTCGTGCTCCCAGCACTGTCGGCCTTGCGAATCACCATTCCCGGTGATGTCTCCGCGGCGGTCCGGCACCTCGGCACCTCCAGCGCGATCCGCTCGTCGCAGGCATCCTCCCCGTGCGATCCACGGGCTCCTCCTCCGCGGGGACATCTCCGGGCGTGACCCGCACAGCCCGGCGACCCAGAGGAGAACGACCATGTACGACATGTACCCCGAGTGGGGCCCTGCCAAGAACCGCGACGACGAGCGGCCCAACGGCGTCCAGGCGTCCTTCGACCGGTGGGACGACGACCGCCCCGACGACAATTGAGCTCGAGGTCATCCGTCGCTGGACGGTGGTCGGTCGGCGTCGTGGGAGACGGATAGCGTTCAGGCCATGAGCACAGTCAAGCTGGCAGTCATCGGTGGCGACGGCATCGGACCGGAGGTGACGGCCGAGGCCCTCAAGGTCCTCGAGGCGGCGGCGCCCGCGGGCGTGGGCTTCGAGCAGACGGCCTACGACCTCGGCGCGGAGCGCTACCTCGCCACGGGCGAGGTCCTGCCCGACTCGGTGCTCGCCGAGATCCGCGACCACGACGCGATCCTGCTCGGCGCGGTCGGCGGCAAGCCCAACGACCCCAACCTGCCTCCCGGCATCCTCGAGCGCGGGCTGCTGCTGCGGCTGCGCTTCGAGCTCGACCACTACGTCAACCTGCGCCCCTCGCGCATCTACCCCGGCGCCGTCTCACCCCTGGCCAACCCGGGCGAGGTCGACTTCGTCGTCGTCCGCGAGGGCACCGAGGGCCCCTACACGGGCAACGGCGGTGCCCTGCGCGTCGGCACCCCGGCCGAGATCGCCACCGAGGTCTCCGTCAACACCGCGTACGGCGTCGAGCGGGTCGTGCGCGACGCCTTCGCCCGTGCCCAGCGGCGGCCGCGCAAGAAGCTCACCCTGGTCCACAAGACCAACGTGCTCGTCCACGCCGGCCAGGTCTGGTGGCGGCTGACCCAGCAGGTCGCCGCGGAGTTCCCCGAGGTGACCGTCGACTACATGCACGTCGACGCCGCCATGATCTTCATGACCACCGACCCCGCCCGTTTCGACGTGATCGTCACCGACAACCTCTTCGGCGACATCATCACCGACCTCGCCGCCGCCATCACCGGTGGCATCGGGCTCGCCGCCTCCGGCAACGTCAACCCCGACCGCACCGCACCCTCGATGTTCGAGCCGGTCCACGGCTCGGCCCCCGACATCGCCGGGCAGCAGAAGGCCGACCCCACCGCGGCGATCCTGTCGGTGGCGCTGCTCCTCGACCACCTCGGCCACCCCGACGCCGCCGGCGCCGTCGAGGCCGCGGCCATCGCCGACCTCGCCGAGCGCACGCCCGCCACCACCCGCCGTACCTCCGAGGTCGGCGACGCGATCGCGTCGCGGCTCGGCTGACCTCACGCGCCCCGTCTGACCCTGGATTCACCGGCCGGCCGGTGAAACCCCGACCTGACCGGTGAAATTTCGTCGGCCACGTCAGGCATTCACCGGCCGGCCGGTGAAACCTGGGACAGGTGGTGCGACACCGACTGCAAGGAAGTACGACTAAATTGCCGACCATGGACTTCAGCACCACGCTGACCGACGCGCCCACCTCCGACGAGCGGCTGGCCGAGATCCTCGCCAACCCCGGGTTCGGGACCCACTTCACCGACCACATGGTCACCGTGGAGTGGACGCCCGACGACGGCTGGCACGCCGCCCGCGTGACGCCGTACGGTCCGCTGACCCTCGACCCGGCGACCGCGGTGCTGCACTACGCGCAGGAGACCTTCGAGGGGATGAAGGCCTACCGGCACCCCGACTCCTCGATCTGGACCTTCCGCCCCGAGGAGAACGGCGCGCGGATGGTGCGCTCCAGCCACCGGCTCGCGCTGCCCGTGCTCGAGGTCGACGACTTCGTCCAGGCCGTCGACGAGCTCGTGCGCGTCGACGCGCGGTGGGTGCCCGACAACGCCGCCGACGGTGGCGAGAAGAGCCTCTACCTGCGGCCCTTCATGTTCGCCAGCGAGGCGTTCCTCGGGGTGCGGCCGGCGCAGCACGTCACGTTCATGGTCATCGCGAGTCCGGCCGGCGCCTACTTCAAGGGCGGCGTCAAGCCGGTCACCTTGTGGCTGTCGACCGACTACACCCGCGCCGGGCGTGGCGGGATGGGCGCGGCCAAGACGGGCGGCAACTACGCCAGCTCGCTGGTCGCGCAGCAGGAGGCGACCGCCCAGGGGTGCGACCAGGTCGTCTTCCTCGACGCCCAGGAGGGCCGCTACGTCGAGGAGCTCGGCGGGATGAACCTCTACTTCGTCCACGACGACGGCACCATCGTCACCCCGGCGACCGGCACGATCCTCGAGGGCATCACCCGCGCCAGCATCATCGAGCTCGCCGGCAAGCTCAGCCACCAGGTCGAGGAGCGGAAGTTCTCCATCGACGAGTGGCGCGAGGGCGTCGCCAGCGGTCGGATCACCGAGATCTTCGCCTGCGGCACCGCCGCCGTGGTCACCCCGGTCGGCACGCTCAAGGCGGCCGACGGCGACGCCCCGGCCCCGGGGAGCACCGACCTGACCATGCGGATCCGCCAGGCCCTGGTCGACGTGCAGCTCGGGCGGGCCGAGGACACCTTCGGCTGGATGCACCGGGTCGTCTGAGCACCCGATCCACGACCGGCCGCCGACCGGCCGGGAGCCCGGGAGACGGCCTCGTCACCAGCGGCGGGGCATGATCCTCCTCGTGAGCAGGGAGAGCCGGCGCGAGCAGCGCCGTTGGCAGCGTGAGCTCGAGGCCGAGTTGCGTGCCCTGCCGACCTACGAGGGCGAGACCCTCGACGGCGGCGACGTCGCGCCGCTCAGCCGCCGCCTGCCCACGCCGCCACGCCGGCGCCTCGGTCGCCGGTCCCACCGGCCGGGCCGGACCGGCCAGCTCGGCCGACCCGGACGGGGGAGGGTCAGCAGTGAGCGGCGTCGTACGGTGCTGACGGTGGCCGTCACCGTCGCGGTGATCGCCGCGGTGTTCACCGCCAGCCTCACCCCGCTGGCCACGGCGCTGCGCGGGGTCCTCGGCCTCGGGGCCGACCGCGGCGACAGCTCCACCTACCGGTTCCTGGCCACCGACGCCCTCGGTCAGCCCGTCCGCTGGAGCTCGTGCGACCCGATCCGCTACGTCGTCAACCCGACCAACGCGCCCGACGGGTGGCGCGACACGCTCGATGCGTCCCTCGCCGCGGTCAGTGACGCGACCGGCCTGCAGTTCGACGACGAGGGCGTGAGCTCCGCCTCGACGACGACCTCACGGTTGGGCCCCGGCGACCGGCCCGACCCGGTCCTGGTGAGCTGGGCCGACCCGCGAGACGAGCCCGAGCTCGAGGGCGACATCGTGGGGGTCGCCGGCGCCGCCTCGATCGGCGGGATCTACCAGACGGGCTCGGTGATCCTTGACGCCCCTGCCTTCGACGAGATGGAGCGTCGCGGTGAGGAGGGTCTGCAGCGCGCCGTCCTCATGCACGAGCTCGGCCACCTGGTGGGCCTCGACCACGTCGACGACCGCCGGCAGCTGATGTACCCGTCGACCACCGTCCAGATGACCTTCGGCCCCGGAGACCTCACGGGGCTGCGGATCCTCGGCGAGGGTCCCTGCGCCTGACCCGTACGACGGCGGCGCGCGGGTAACCTCGGTCCGTGACGACCCAGCCGCGCGAGGACGGGCCCGCGCCCCCGCGGCGGGTCGGGCCCTACACGTTGCTCGCCAAGATCGGCGAGGGAGGCATGGGGGTCGTCCACCTGGCCCGGCGCGAGGAGAGCGGCGCGCGGGTGGCGCTCAAGGTGATGCGCCCCCACATCGTCGGCGACGACGAGGCGCGCCAGCGCCTGGCGCGCGAGGTCAGCTCGCTGCGCCGCATCCGCAGCCGCTGGGTCGCCGAGATCGTCGACGCCGACCCGTGGGCCGACGTCCCCTACGTCGCCACCCGCTACGTCCCGGGGCTGTCGTTGCACGACCACGTCCAGCAGGAGGGGCCGATCACGGGTGCGGACCTCACGTGGTTCGCCGGGTGCCTGGCCGAGGGGCTCGCCTCGGTGCACGCCGCCGGCGTGCTCCATCGTGACGTCAAGCCGTCCAACGTGCTGATGGAGGGCCGCACCCCGATCCTCATCGACTTCGGCCTGGCGCGCGTGGCCGACGACCCGCGGCTGACCCACACCGGGTGGCTGCTCGGCACCCCCGGCTACCTCGCCCCCGAGATCCTCTACGGCGACGACGCCAGCGCCGCCTCCGACCTCCACTCGTGGGGTGCGAGCGTGGCCTACGCCGCGACCGGCGCCGCGCCCTTCGGTCGCGGACCGGCGATGGCCATCATGGACCGGGTCCGTCGCGGCGAGCACGACCTCACCGGCCTGACCGGGCCGCTGCGCGACGTCGTCGCCGCGACGCTCGACCCCGAGCCCGCGCGACGACCCAGCCTCGAGCAGCTGCTGGCCTGGCTGCGTCCGCAGACCACCCGACCGGCCCCGGTCCCGACGCCGGCGGTCGACCCGTTCGACGCGCCGCTGGCGCTCGCCGCGCAGGCGCACGACCGGCCCGTCTACGACGACTCCCCGCCGCCCTACGACCAGGAGGCCGACCAGCTGACGGACCGGGTGACGGACCGGGTGACGGACCGGGAGGCCGCGGGCACGACGCTCGTGCTGCCTGCGCACCCACCGGCGACCCCGCCCCCCGCGCCGACCCTGGTAGAGCGGCCCCCCCGCGTGCTCGCCCCGACCCCGCCGTCCTACGGCCACACGCCCGGCTATCCGGCGTACGACCCGGCGTACGACCCGGCGCCCACGCCGCGGACACCGCTCGGCGAGCGGCTGCGCCGCCTGGGCCTCGTGGCGGCCGGCGCGGTGCTCACCGGCGCTGCGACCGCCGTGGCGCCGTGGCTGACGCTGGTCGTCGTCGTGGTCGCCGTGTGGCTGCTGCGCAGCGGGTCGCTGGCGGCCAGCGCGGTGGGGGCGCGGCGGCAGCTGCGCGGTCGCCGGTGGTACGACGGCCCGCAGCTGCTGGTCCAGGCGCCGTGGCACCTGCTGCAGTCGATCCCGGGGGCGGCGATGCTGCTGACCTGGGCCGGCGGGCTCGGCGTCGCGGCCGCGCTGCTGTGCTACGCCGTGGCCGCCGCGCTGCCGGTCAGCCTGTTCGTCACCGGCCTGGTCCTCGCGCTCGCGCTGTGGTGGGGCCCCGGGGGCAGCCGGCTGCGCGGTCCGCTGGGGCGCGTCGTCGACCCGCTGAGCCGTCAGGTGGGTGCCTGGCTCCTCGCCACCGCGGTCGTCCTCGCGCTGGCCGTGGTCGCCGGTGCCTACGTCGAGGCGCGCGGCACCTCGTGGGTCCCGGGCGGTGGGCAGCCACTGTCAGGCAGGTAGCGGCCCGGTTCGCTCAGCGTGCGGTCGACGCCTTGCGCAGCCGCGACTTCAGCGCCCGGCCGGCGACCGGCCCGAGGTCGTCGACCACGTCGACCAGCACGACCAGGCGCTCGACCGCGTCGAGGGCCGCCCGCGACCCGACGGGGTCGACGCCGTCATAGAGCTCCAGGCCGATGAACACCGCGCTGATCATCTGCGCCAGCCCAGCCGCGTCGACGACGTCGGCGAGCGGGTTGTCGGCCATCAGGCGGCGTACGACGGCCTCGATCTGCTCGCACCAGCGGGCCATGGCGTAGCGCGCGGCCTCGGCGAGCAGCAGGTCCTGCTGCGCGCCGGCCATGAGCTGTGCCATCACCGCGATGTTGCCGGTCTCGCGCTCGCGGTCGTGCAGCGCGCGGCCGGCCTCGAGCAGCTCGGCGAGCGAGCCGATCCGGGCGAACTGGTCGCGGTAGAAGTCGACGTTCTCGTCGACCGCGGCCCGGGTGGCGGCCTGGATCAGCTCGGGCATCGTGCCGAAGTGGTAGAAGACCAGCGCCTGGTTGCACCCGGCCCGCGCGGCGACCGCACGGGCCGACACCCCGGCGATGCCGTCCTTGCGCAGGGTCTCGGCGGTGGCCTCGAGCAGGCGCTGGCGGGTGTCGGTCACGCTCCTACGGTACGCCGCGGGTTGAGCGAACGCTCAACACCGTCCCCGGGTCGTCGTCGGGCCGCCGGATCCGCGATGTGGAACCCGGCCCACACGCACCACGGGCGTGGCACCATGGACGTCGTGCACCACCGCGTGATCATCATTCGCTAGCGCACCGAGCCCCCGCCCGGTGCGCCACCTCCCGTTCCCCCGGGAGGTTTTTTGTTGTCCGGCCCCGGACGCCCCCGACACCATCCCGACCAGAGAGCTGACCGATGGACCTGCACGGCGCCTTCCACGTCTACGACACGACGCTGCGCGACGGCGCGCAGCAGGAGGGGCTCAACCTCTCCGTGGCCGACAAGCTGACGATCGCGCGCCAGCTCGACGGGCTCGGCGTGGGCTACATCGAGGGCGGGTGGCCGGGGGCCAACCCCAAGGACACCGAGTTCTTCCGCCGCGCGGCCGTCGAGCTCGACCTGCGCCACGCGCGGCTGGCCGCCTTCGGGGCGACCCGCAAGGCCGGCGTACGCGCGGCCGACGACCCGCAGGTCGCGGCCCTGCGCGACTCCGGGGCCGGTGTGGTGACGCTGGTGGCCAAGTCGCACGACCGTCACGTCGAGCTCGCGCTGCGCACGACCCTCGAGGAGAACCTCGAGATGATCCGCGACACCGTCAGCCACCTCAAGGCCGAGGGCCAGCAGGTCTTCCTCGACGCCGAGCACTTCTTCGACGGCTATCGCCGCAACCGCGACTACGCCCTCGAGGTGCTGCGCACGGCCTACGACGCCGGCGCCGAGGTGGTCGCCCTGTGCGACACCAACGGCGGCATGCTCCCGCCGTGGGTCTCCGACGTCGTCCACGACGTCATCGACACCACCGGTGTCCGCGTCGGCATCCACTGCCACAACGACACCGGCTGCGCGGTGGCCAACACGCTGGCCGCCGTCGACGCCGGAGCCACCCACGTCCAGGGCTGCCTCAACGGCTACGGCGAGCGCACCGGCAACGCCGACCTGGTCACCGTCGTGGCCAACCTCGAGCTCAAGCTCGAGCGCGAGGTGCTGCCGCCGGGCCTGCTCGCCGAGTCGACCCGGATCGCCCACGCCGTCGCCGACGTCACCAACTTCGCGCCGGCCTCGCGCCAGCCCTACGTCGGCACCTCGGCCTTCGCCCACAAGGCCGGGCTGCACGCCAGCGCCATCAAGGTCGACCCCGACCTCTACCAGCACACCGACCCGGTCCGGGTCGGCAACGACATGAGGCTGCTGGTCTCCGACATGGCCGGGCGCGCGACCATCGAGCTCAAGGGCCGCGAGCTCGGCTTCGACCTGTCCGGCGACCGCGACCTCGTCACCCGCGTCACCGACCGGGTCAAGGCGATGGAGCAGCGCGGCTACACCTTCGAGGCCGCCGACGCGTCCTTCGAGCTGCTGCTGGTGGAGGAGGTCGAGGGACGCCGCCCGGCCTACGTCGAGGTCGAGTCGTGGCGCGTGATCACCGAGACCCTCGCCAACCGCGGCGCCCTCGACGAGGCGGTGTCCGAGGCGACGGTCAAGCTGTCTGCCGAGGGCGTGCGCTACGTCGTCACCGGTGAGGGCAACGGCCCGGTCAACGCCCTCGACTCGGCGCTGCGCACCGCGATCGGGCAGGCGTTCCCCGAGGTCGCGAAGTTCGAGCTGGTCGACTACAAGGTCCGCATCCTCGACCAGGGCCACGGCACCGACGCGATCACCCGGGTGCTCATCGAGACCTCCGACGGGGCCTCCTCGTGGGTCACGGTCGGGGTCGGTCACAACGTCATCGAGGCCTCGTGGGAGGCCCTGCTCGACGGGCTGACCTACGGCCTGCGCCGCCACCACCAGGACTGACGCCGGCCTAAGTCGGGTCGACCCGTCGCGTCTACGCGACGGGTCGGTGAAGTCGGGGTCGACCCGTCGCGTTTTCGCGACGGGTCGGCGAGTCTGGGGGAGGGGGGCGCCCCTGCGCGGGACGGGCTCAGGCGACCACGCGGCGTACGAGGTCGTCCCAGCCGGCGCGGACCTCGTCGAGCGAACGCCGCTCCTGACCCAGCTGCTGCTCGAGGACCGGGATCTCGAGCGGGGCGAGCAGCGCCGTGGCCAGGTAGCCGAGGTCGCCGTGCACGTCGAGCTGGCCCAGCAGGTAGCGCACGTGCATGGCGGCGAACGCCGCGACGGCGTAGGCGCGGGTGCCGGCGTGCCCCGCGGCGCGGATCAGCGCGGCGTGGGTCAGCGTGGTCTCCATGCGGGAGTGCCCGAAGGCCAGCAGCCGCTCCAGCGGCGGCGCCCCGGGACCCAGCGGCGGCGGCCCGGAGATCACGCTGGCCTGCCAGGTGGTCTCGGAGTGGTCGAGCAGGGCGGCCATCAGGCCCTCCCGGCTCTCGAACCGCCGGAAGACCGTGCCCTTGCCGACGCCGGCGCGCTGCGCGACGGCGTCCATCGTGACGCTCTCGACGCTGCAGTGGTCGATGAGCTCGCTGGCCGCACGCAGCAGCGCCTCGCGGTTGCGGGCGGCGTCGGACCGCTCGGCCGGGGGTTCCCCGGCGAGGGGCAGCAGCCGGGTCGCGTCCATGACGCCGAGGGTAGTCAGCCCGGGGCCCGTACCGGGGCCGACGACGGCGTGAGAAGAAAAGTCGTGGACCCCGGAATAGAAACGGACTGCAGTCCGTTTGGACCGGCATGACTACCTCTCCCACCACCCGTGTCGCCGTCCTCGTCGGCAGCCTGCGCGCCGAGTCCACCAACCGCAAGGTCGCCGAGCTGCTGCGCGACCGCGCCCCCGAGGGCGTCGTCCTCGAGATCGTCGAGGGGCTCGACCAGGTCCCGTTCTACGAGGAGGACCTCGACGCCACCGCGACCCCCGCCGCCGCGACCGCCCTGCGTGAGGCCGTCGGTGCCGCCGACGCCGTGCTGCTGGTCACCCCGGAGTACAACGGCACCATGCCGGCCGTGCTCAACAACGCCATCGACTGGCTCTCGCGCCCCTATGGCGCCGGCGCCCTCGTGGGCAAGCCGGTCGGCGTCATCGGCACCACCCCGACGCCGTACGGCGGCAAGTGGGCCCACGCCGACGCCCTGCGCTCCGCCGGGATCGCCGGCGGCGTCGCCCTCGAGGATGCCGTCGTGTCGCAGTCGATCCTCGAGGTCGACCCGCTGTCCGACGTCGAGGTGCTCGAGCGCTTCCTGGCCGCGGTCGACGCCCTGGTCACCTACCAGCCGACCGCCGCCTGAACCACACGATCACCGCATCTCCTAGGGTCGGGGGCGTGGCCCACCTCCACGACCTGACCGCGCTCGAGCAGGGCGCCCTCCTCGCCCGCGGCGAGGTCTCCTCGCTCGAGCTCACCGAGCACCACCTCGAACGCGCCGCACGTCTCGACGACGTCGGCGCGTTCGTCGTGCTCACCCCCGACCTCGCGCGCGAGCAGGCCCGTCGCGCCGACCGACGCCGTGCCGAGGGGCGGGCGGCGGGCCCGCTCGACGGGGTCCCGACCGCGGTCAAGGACCTCAACCTCACCGCGGGGGTCCCGACGCGCTTCGGGTCGGCGGCCTTCGACGACTACGTGCCCGACGTCTCCGACGCCGTCGTGCTGGCGCTCGAGGCCGCCGGGATGCCGATGCTCGGCAAGACGAGCACGCCCGAGCTGGGCTCGCCCTGCTACACCGAGCCCGAGGGCGCGCCCCCGGCCGTCAGCCCGTGGGACCGCAGCCGGATGGCCGGTGGCAGCTCGGGCGGCGCGGCGGCCGCGGTCGCCGCCGGGCTGGTGCCCGTCGCGCAGGGTTCCGACGGTGGCGGCTCCATCCGGATCCCGGCCTCGTGCTGCGGCCTGGTCGGGCTCAAGCCCTCACGCGGGCGGATCAGTGGTTTCCCCGCGTACGGGGATCCAGTAGGACTGGCGACTGCCGGCTCGATCGCGCACACCGTCAGGGACGCAGCGGCACTGCTCGACGTCATGGCCGGTCATCGGGTCGGGGATCCGTCGTGGGCCCCACCACCTCGTGAGTCGTTCGTGGCGGCGTGCGACCGGGACCCGGGGCGGCTGCGGGTCGCGCGGTTCATCACGCCGGTGATCACACCACCGACCACCGACGGTCCCGGCGCGCCCGTGCACCCCGAGGTCGTGCGGGCCTACGAGGACGCCTCGCACCTGCTCGAGAGCCTCGGCCACGAGGTCGTCGAGGTGCCCGTGCCGCTGCCGCCCGAGGCCGTGCCGGTCTTCGAGACCTGCTGGGCGGTCCTGACGGCCCTGAGCCCCGTGCCGGCCGACCGCGAACACCTGCTCCGGCCGCTCACCCGCTGGCTCGCGGCCCGCGGCCACGCGGTGTCCGGCCCCGACTTCGGTCTGGCGATCGGCGCGATGCGCCGCCACGCCGCCGCCGCGATCGTCGCGCTCGCGCCGTACGACGCCGTGCTGACGCCCACCCTGGCGCAGCCGCCGCTGCCCGTCGGCGCACTGCGCGACGACGCCGACCCCGAGCGCGACTTCGAGGCCCAGAAGGCCTTCACGCCCTGGACCTCGGCGTGGAACGTCACCGGGCTGCCCGCGATCTCGCTGCCGTTGCACTGGACCGACGACCCGCTGCCGCTCCCGGTCGGGGTGATGCTCGCCGGACGTCAGGCCGGCGAGGCCGAGCTGCTCGCCCTCGCCGCCCAGGTCGAGGCGGCCGCCCCCTGGCACGCCAGGAGACCGCCGCGATGGTGATCCACACCGCTCACCTGACCACTGCCGACCTCGCGCAGGTCCGCGACCTGATGGACACCGCGTTCGAGGACTTCACCGACCACGACTGGGCCCACGCGCTCGGCGGCGTCCACGTGCTCCTGCGTCGCGACGAGGTGGTCGTCGCCCACGGCGCGCTGGTGCAGCGCCGGCTGCTGGTCGAGGGCCGCTCGCTGCGCTGCGGCTACGTCGAGGCGGTCGCGGTCGACCCCGCGCGCTGCCGCCAGGGACTGGGCTCGCAGGTGATGGCCGAGCTCGAGGCGCTCGCGCGCGCCTACGACGTGCTCGCCCTCAGCGCGTCGACGGCCGGCGTGCCCTTCTACGAGGCCCGCGGGTGGCATCTGTGGCGCGGCCCGTCGTCGGTGCTCGCGCCCGACGGCCCCGAGCCGACGCCCGACGACGACGGGGCGATCTACGTGCTCGGCGGCACGGGCCTCGACCTCGACGCGCCGATCGCCTGCGACTGGCGCGACGGCGACGTGTGGTGACGCGGCTCGACGGTCAGGGGAGTCCCCAGGCCGCCCGGAACTCGTCGGGCGCCATCGTGTCGAGCTGGTCGCGCACCACGTCGAGCAGCACGGCCGCCGCCTCGGCGCCGCCGGTCGGCACCCGCAGCTCGGCGTGCCCGTCGCTACGACGGCGTACGACGACGTCGCCCTCGCCGGTCAGCTCGAACCGCCCGCCGGTCGTCGCGCACCACAGGTCGAGCGCCCCCGCCACGACCCGGCCCCAGCGGGCGCGGCGGCGCGGCTCGAGCGCCAGCGAGTAGACCTCGCCGGCGGTCATCGGCTCGAGGGTGGACGTCATGTCCCCAGCGTAGGTTGTCGACCATGAGTGAGCTCACTCCTTACCTCTGCGTCCCCGACTCCCGTGCGGCGATCGAGTGGTACGCCGCCGCGCTCGGCGCCGAGGTGACCTACGAGCCGATCGTGATGGACGACGGCCGCGTCGGCCACTGCGAGCTCGCCGTCGACGGCGCACGCTGGATGATGTCCGACGAGTTCGCCTCGGCCGGGGTCGCGGCGCCCGCGCCCGACCGTGGCGCGTCCGTGACGCTGCACCTGACCGTGGCCGACGTCGACGAGGCCGCCGCCCGGGTCGTCGAGGCCGGGACGTCGATGGTCCGCGGGCCCGAGGACAGCCCACCGGCGGGTCGGGTCGCGGTCTTCGTCGACCCCTTCGGACACCGGTGGTTCTTGAACCAGCCCCTGGTGTGAGGCGCGGCCCGCGGGGGTCGGACTATCGTCACCGCGTGCCCGGTCTCCAACGCATCCTCGTGGTCAGCGACGGGGTGGGCGAGACCGAGCTGGAGCGCGTCCGTCACGGGCTGGGTCGCGACCCCGTGGTCCTCACGGCGCCGACGCCCGAGGCGGCCAGGGTCGTGCGCACCCTGGGGGCCGAGCCGCGGGTCGAGCTGTCCCTGGCCGCCGTCCGGTTCCCGGCTGCCGACCGTGGTCACCAGCTCGACGCGCTGGTGCGTTCCCACGCTCTCGGCGACCGCTTCCGCGACGTCGTGGTGGTCACCGACCAGGCCACCTCGACGCTGCTGCTGCGGGTCCTCGCCCCCGACCAGCTGGCGACCGGGGGCGCGGTGCAGGTGGTGGGTCTGCCGCGTGCCGACCGCCCGGTCGCCGCGCGTCGCGCGGTCGTGGCGGGGGTCGTGCTGGGCGGGGTCGCAGGCGTGCTCGGCGCGCCGGTGCTCCTGCTGGTCCTGATCGGCCTGCTGGCCCCGGTCGGGCTCGTCCTGACGCTCACCGAGCCACGGCGCCACCTGGGTCACGAGCTGCTGCTCGCGGCCGCGGTCGCCCTCGCGGTGAGCTTCGTGGTGGTGGCCAGCTCGGCCCGCTTCCCGGGGGCCTTCTGACGCAGTGCCCCTGCCCCGGTCAGGGCCGGGGCAGCCACCAGCCTGCGGCAGCGGCCCGGAACCGGTCGGGGTCCAGCGCGCCGGAACCGGCCGGCAGCACCCCCAGGAGCGGTACGCCGGTGACGCGGGGCAGGTCGTCGCGGTTGCAGTCCTCGGCGAGCCCGGGATCGGGTGGCCACGAGCCGATGACGAGACCGGCGGGCTCCAGCCCTCGGGCGCGGAGCGCGCCGACGGTCAGCTCGGCGTGGTTGAGCGTGCCGAGGCCGGCCGAGCAGACGACGACCACCTCGACCGGGTGGGTGTCACCCAGGTCGGCCGCGAGGTCGAGCAGGGTGCCGCCGTCGGTGTCGAGCCGCACGAGCAGCCCGCCGGCGCCCTCGACGACGACCACGTCGTAGTCGGCCGCGACCTCGCGCACCTGGGCCGCGTGCTCCGCGACCGGCGGGATGGCGACGCCGGCCCGTCGCGCGGCCGTGTCGGGTGCGAGGGGCTCGTCGAGCTCGGTGAAGGTCATGACGTCGACGCCGGTCAGCCGCGCGACGAGGTCGGCGTCACCGGGGTCGCCCGTCATGACACCGGTCTGCACGGGCTTGACCACCAGCACCCGCCCGGGCGTGGTGGCGGCCAGGGCCGCGGTGACGATGGTCTTGCCGACGTCGGTGGAGGTGCCGGTGACGATGACGAACCGGGTCATGGGCAGTGCTCCTTGACCACGGAGACCAGGACGGCGACGGCGCGGTCCCAGTCGGCCTCGGACAGACCGGCGTTGACGGTCACCCGCAGGCGGGACACGCCGTCGGGCACCGACGGTGGGCGGAAGCAGCCGACGCGCACGCCTTGCTGGAGCGCGGCGGCCTGGGCGGCGACGGCCACGGCGGGCGAAGGCATCGGCACCGAGAGCACCGCTCCGACCGAGGGCTCGACGCCCAGCGAGGCCGCCAGGTCGAGGATCCGCTGCTGCACCAGCGCCGGGAGCCCGGGGGAGGAGCGCAGCACGCGCAGGGCCGCGAGCGCCGCACCGGCCGCTGCGGGGGCCAGGCCGGTGTCGAAGATGAAGGGGCGGGCCCGGTTGACGAGGTGGTCCACGACGGACTGCGGACCGAGCACAACCCCGCCCTGTGAGCCGAGCGCCTTGGAGAGCGTGGCGGTGACCAGCACGTGGGGGAGTCCGGCGAGCCCGGCCGTCGCGACCAGGCCCGGGCCGTGCACCCCGAGCCCGTGGGCCTCGTCGACGACGAGGAGAGCGCCGCTCTCCTCGCACGCCTGCGCCAGTGCGGCGAGCGAGGCGGCGTCGCCGAGCACGGAGTAGACCGACTCGACCAGGACCATCGCCCGCCGGTCGCCCGCGGTGGCGAGCGCGCGGCGCACGGCGGCGACGTCGTCGTGGGGCACGACCTCGACCGCGGCCCGCGACAGGCGTACGGCGTCGATCAGGGAAGCGTGGACGTGGGCGTCGGAGACGACGAGGGTGTCGCGGTCGGCCAGCGCGGCCACGACGCCGAGGTTGGCGTGGTAGCCGGTGGAGAAGACCAGGGCCGCAGGCTGGCCGAGGTAGTCGGCGAGCTCGCGCTCGAGGTCGGCGTGCAGCCCGAGCGAGCCGGTGACCAGGCGTGACGCGCCGGCCCCACCGCCCCACCGCTGCGCGGCCTCGACGGCTCCGGCGACCACGCGTGGGTCACGGGCCAGGCCGAGGTAGTCGTTGCCGGCCAGGTCGATCGTCGGGTCGTCCGCCCCACGGGGACGCAGGACTCTCGTCAGGGCGGACGACTCGCGCTCCGCAGCCTGCGCGGCGAACCAGTGCGTCCAGGGCGTCGGCGGGGTGCTCATCAGGCCACCTCGACGGCCCGGGCCACGGCCCGACAGATCTGGTCGACGTCGGCGTCGGTCGCGACGTAGGGCGGCATCGTGTAGATCAGGTCGCGGAAGGGCCGCAGCCACACGCCCTCCTCGGCCGCGGCGTCGGTCGCCTTGACCACGTCGACCGGGTGGTCGAGCTGGACGACGCCGACCGCGCCGAGCGTGCGGACGCCGGGCAGTCCGGCCAGCCCGGTCACGAGCCGCGCGTTGACCCGTGCCACCTGGGCGGCCCAGTCGTCGGCGACCAGCAGGTCCAACGACGCCAGCGCGACCGTGCACGCCAGGGCGTTGCCCATGAAGGTGGGGCCGTGCATGAGCACGCCCGACTCCGAGGCCGAGATGCCACGGGCGACCTCGTCGGTGCACAGGGCCGCGGCGAGGGTGAGGTAGCCGCCCGAGAGCGCCTTGCCGACGCACATGACGTCGGGGACGACCCCGGCGTGGTCGGCCCCCCACAGCTGACCGGTGCGGCCGAAGCCGGTGGCGATCTCGTCGAGCACCAGCAGGAAGCCGTGCTCGTCGGCGACCTCGCGCATGACGCGCAGGCAGGCGGCGTCGTAGACCCACATGCCGCCCGCGCCCTGCAGCACCGGCTCGACGATGATCGCCGCGACCTCGTCGCGGTGTTCGGCGGCCAGCGCACGGAACGCCGTGGCCCAGGCCTCGACGTCTCCATCGGGTGCCGGCGGGCGTGGGGCGAAGAGCTGCTCGGGCAGCACGCCGGCCCACATCGAGTGCATCCCGCCCTCGGGGTCGCACACGCTCATCGCGCCGAACGTGTCACCGTGGTAGCCACCGCGCACCGTGAGCATGCGCGTGCGTCCGGGCCGTCCGCGGCCCCGCTGCCACTGCAGCGCCATCTTGAGCGCCACCTCGACCGAGACCGAGCCGGAGTCGGCGAGGAAGACCCGCTCGAGCCCGGCCGGGGCCAGGCCCACCAACCGCTCGGCCAGCCGTACGGCGGGGGCGTGGGTCAGCCCGCCGAACATCACGTGCGCCAGGTCGACCGAGCGGACCGCCGCGTCGAGCTCGGCGCGGCCGTAGCCGTGGATCGCGGCCCACCACGACGACATCCCGTCGACCAGCTCGGTGCCGTCGTCGAGACGCAGTCGTACGCCGCTGGCCCCGGTGACCAGACGCACCGGGGTCGGGTCGGTCATCGAGGTGTAGGGGTGCCAGACGTGCTCGCGGTCGTAGGCGAGCAGGCGGCCGAGGTCGCCAGGCGGGTCGACGGGGGTGGGTGCCACCGGCAGCTCAGGCGTTGGGGGCGACGGTGGTGCCGGCGCCGCGGCGGCGCTTGGCGGGGTCGCGGGACTCGACCGTCGTGGCGGCTGCGGCAGTGGTGTCCTCCTCGGAGCCCAGCACCACGAACCCGTTGTCGCGGATCAGCTCGAGGTCGGCCTCGGCGGCCTGGCCCTCGGAGGTCAGGTAGTCGCCCAGGAAGATCGAGTTGGCGACGTGCAGGGCGAGGCCCTGCAGGGAGCGCAGGTGCATCTCGCGGCCGCCGGCGATGCGCACCTCGCGGTCGGGGCACACGAAGCGCGCCATCGCGAGGATCTTGACGCAGCGGGTGGGGTCGAGCTCCCAGGTGTTCTCGTAGGGGGTGCCGTCGAAGGGCATCAGGAAGTTGACCGGGATGGAGTCGGACTCGAGCTCGCGCAGCGCGAAGAGCGCCTCGACGAGCTGCTCGTCGCTCTCGCCGAGCCCGGCGATCAGGCCGCTGCACGGCGACATGCCGGCCGACTTGACCTTGCCGACGGTGTCGACGCGGTCGGCGTAGGTGTGGGTCTGCACGATCGTGTCGTGGTGGGACTCGGCGGTGTTGATGTTGTGGTTGTAGGCGTCGACCCCGGCGTCGCGCAGCCGCTCGGCCTGGCCGTCCTTGAGCAGGCCCAGGCAGGCGCAGACCTCGACCTGCGGGTGCTCGGCCTTGATCGCGCCGACCATGTCGGTGACGCGGTCGATGTCCTTGTTGGTCGGGCCGCGGCCGCTGGACACCATGCACACCCGCGTCGCGCCGCCCTTGAGGCCGGCGGCGGCCTGCTCGAGCGCCTCGTCGGTCTGCAGCCACTTGTACTTCAGGATGTCGGCGGTCGAGCCGAGCGACTGCGAGCAGTAGTTGCAGTTCTCGGGGCACAGGCCCGACTTGAGGTTGACCAGGTAGTTGACCTTGACGGTCTTGCCGAAGAAGTGGCGACGCAGTCGTCCGGCCGCCGCGACGACGTCGAGCAGCTCGTCGTCGTGGGCGCGGAGCACCGCGAGGGCATCGTCCTCTGTCGCCGGCTTGCCGTCGAGGATCGCGCTGGCCAGCTGGTCGAAGGACGTCGTGGTCATGGCTGCCAGTATGCCGAGCCTCGGCGCCCGCCCGGGCACGGGTCCGCGGGTCAGTACCGGGCCGTCAGGCCTCGACGTCGACCACCGCGCCGGTCCGCTCGGCCAGCGCGACCGCTCCGGCCAGGTCGATCCGGGCGTCGCGCAGGACGGCACCGGTCAGGTCGGCCGCCCCGAGCGTCGCCCCGCGCAGGTCGGCCCCCGTCAGGTCGGCGTCGCGCAGCACCGCCCCGTCGAGCCGGGCGCCGCGCAGGTCCGACCCGCCCAGCCTCGCCGTCGACAGGTCGGCCTCGCGCAGGTCGCAGCCGGAGAGGTCGAGACGGCTCAGGTCGGCCCCGCGCGCGGTCACGCCGTGCCACACGCCGTCGACGACCTTCATCGGGCGCATGGTGCAGCGGCGGAAGACCGCCCCGGTCAGCTTGCAGCCCTCGAAGGTCGCGTCGAAGAGGTTGACGCCGTCGAAGGTGCAGGCCACGAAGGCCGAGTGGACGTGGGTCGAGGCGTTGAACCGGCACGCCCGGAACTCGCACGACTCGAACACCGCGCCCCGGGTCGTCACCTCGGTCAGGTCGCAGTCGACGAACGTGACGCCGACGTGGCGCACCGCGCCCAGGTCGTCGCCGTACCAGTCCTCACCGACGTACCTCGTCGGCGACGGGTCAGAGGTCATCGGGGGGCACCGTCTGGCCGGAGCGCCGGTAGACGCCGTCCTCGCGGGTGAGGAACCGGTCGTCCACGAGGTAGCGGCGCAGGGCGGCGTGGTCGTCGTGGAAGCGGGTCAGGATCGCGACCACCTCGCGCTCGGGGTAGGTGCGGCCGGGCTCGAACTCCTGGGCGAGCCGGTCGAGCACGACGAGCCGCTTGGACCGCTTGCGGGGGACGGTCGTCAGGCGGCCGTCGGTCGCGAAGAACCGACTCGCGACGGTGGTGTCGTCCATCCCGCCACCGTAGGCGCTGCGAGCCGGGCAGCCGAGGTCATTCCCGGGCCGTGAGCCGGGCGACCTGGTGCGGGGGGAACAGGGCCCGCGGCAGGATCACGTGTCCGGCGATGCCCCGGGGCCCGACGACGACGAAGTCGCCGACGACCCTCATCCGACGCAGCGCGGCGCGGGACAGGCGGGACTCACCGGTCGGTCCGCGCAGCACGACCGTGTCGTCACCGAACCCCGACTCGAGCACCGCGCCGGGGTAGTGGCGGTGACGCGTCGACTGGTAGGTCTGCGCGAAGCCGACCGTGGCGGGGTACAGGACCGAGGCCGCCGCCGCGACGGCGACGAGACCTAGCGCCCGCACCACCGCCCGGCCCAGAGGCTCCCAGCCCTCCAGGCTCTGGAACACGACGGCGAAGGCGACGATCGAGACGTAGAACGCCCGCTGGGCGCGCGAGTGGACGACGGTGAACCGCACGGACGCCCACGCGATCCGGCGCCGGCCGTCGGCGGGCACGACGTAGCGCTCGGTGTACGGGATCGACGCCTCGCCGTCGGGGGCCATCACGCCGGGACCGGTGCCAGGACGGCCAGGACCGCCAGCAGCCGCTCGCACTCCTCGAGCAGTCGGGCCCGCAGCGGCGCACCCCGCTCGGCGAACCCGCGCTGGGCGACGGCGTACTCGGCCTTGCCGGCGGCGGTCTCGATGCGCACCGGGTCGACACCCAGGTCGGCCAGGTCGTACGGCGCCGCGCGCATGTCGAGCACGCGGATGTCGCGGGCCAGCTCGAAGCAGTCGACCACGAGGTCGGAGGCGATCATCGGCGAGAGCCGGAACGCGTGCTTGTAGAGGTCCATCCCGGCGTGCAGGCAGCCCGGCTGCTCGAAGTCGGCCCGGTCGTCACGACCGGGGGAGAGGGTGTTGAGGGGCCGGGCGGGCGGGGTGAAGAAGCGGTAGGCGTCGAAGTGCGAGCACGCGATGCGGTGCGACTCCACGACCGCGTCGGTGCCGTCGGCGCCCAGGCGAAGCGGCCAGTCGGCGTGGCGGGTCTCGTCCTCGTCCAGGCGGTAGACCATCGCCCACTCGTGCAGCCCGAAGCAGCCCGTGTGCGCCGGTCGCGCTGCGGTCGCCGCCAGCAGCCGGCGCAGCGCCGTGAGCAGCGGCTGCTGCGAGGCGACGTAGGCCGACGTGACCGCGCCGTCGGCGTAGCCCTTGAGCCCGTCGTACGCCGCCGCGTCGGCCAGCCGGACGCCGTATCCCGGGTGCCAGCGACGCAGCTGCGCCGGCCGGTGGGAGTAGTAGGTGAACAGGAAGTCGTGGACCGGGTGCTTCACAGCGGCGCCGCGGCGCTCGAGGTGCGGGGCGACGAGCGCGTCGACGCGCGCCTCGTGCGCGGCGGCCGACGCGCGCCACTCGCTCGCCTCCAGGGTCCTCACGCGGCAAGTCTGACCGACCGGAGCGCGGCACGCCGAACCCGTGCTCGCTAGGGTCGAGTGCGTGCGCATCGCAAGGTTCACCACAGGCGAGGAGCCGTCGTACGGCGTCGTGACGGGCGAGCTCGACCAGCTCGGGCAGCCCGACGAGGACGCCGTGGTCGTGGCGCTGGCCGGCGACCCCCTCTACGTCGGCATCAAGCTGCTCGACCAGGAGCACAGGCTCAGCGACGTCCGGCTGCTCGCGCCGGTGCTGCCGCGCAGCAAGGTCGTCGGCATCGGGCGCAACTACGCCGCCCACGCGGCCGAGCTCGGGCACGACCTGCCCGAGGAGCCGCTGATGTTCCTCAAGCCCAACACCAGCGTGGTCGGGCCCGGCGACCCGGTGTTCTACCCGCCGCAGACCCAGGAGCTCCACTACGAGGGCGAGCTCGCGGTCGTCATCGGTCGGATCTGCCGCGACGTCCCGCCCGAGAAGGCGACCGACGTCATCCACGGCTACACGATCGCCAACGACGTGACCGCCCGCGACCTGCAGCGCAAGGACGGCCAGTTCACGCGGGCCAAGGGCTTCGACTCCTTCTGCCCGCTCGGGCCGTGGATCGAGACCGACCTCGACCCGCAGACCTTCAAGGACGGCGTCCGCCTGCAGACCTTCCTCAACGGCGACGTCGTCCAGGACGGCTCGACCGCCGACATGATCTTCGACATCCCCGCGCTGGTGGCCCACGTCTCCAGCGTCATGACGCTGCTGCCCGGCGACGTCATCCTCACCGGCACCCCCGAGGGCGTCGGTCCCATGCAGGTCGGTGACGAGGTCGAGGTCTCGATCGCCGGTCTCGGCTCACTCACGAACAGGATCAGCACCCGATGACAGACGCACCGGTCAGGGTCCGGATGGCCCCGAGCCCCACCGGCTCACCCCACGTCGGCCTGGTCCGCACCGCGCTCTTCAACTGGGCGTTCGCGCGGCACCACGGCGGCACCATCGTGCTGCGCGTTGAGGACACCGACGCCGCGCGCAACACCGAGGAGTCCTACGCCGGCATCCTCGACCTGTTCTCGTGGCTGGGCTTCGACTGGGACGAGGGCCCCGACCGCGGTGGCCCGCACGCGCCCTACCGCCAGTCCGAGCGCGGCGACATCTACCGCGACGCCCTCGAGCGGCTCGCCGCCGGTGGCCACACCTACCGCTGCTACTGCACGACCGACGAGGTCGCCGCGCGGCGCCAGGTCTCCGGCTCCAAGGACATGGGCTACGACCGGCACTGCCGCTCGCTCACCGGCGCGCAGGTCGCGGCCTTCGAGGCCGAGGGCCGCGCCCCCGTCGTCCGGTTCAAGATGCCCGACGGCGAGATCGCCTTCGACGACCTGGTGCGCGGCACCATCACGTTCCACTCCGACCACGTGCCCGACTTCGCGCTCGCGCGCGGCAACGGCGACCCGCTCTACACGCTGGTCAACCCGGTCGACGACGCGCTGATGGAGATCACCCACGTCCTGCGCGGCGAGGACCTGCTGTCCAGCACCCCCCGCCAGATCCCGCTGTACGCCGCGCTCGCCGACGTCGGCATCGGCACCGGCACCCCCCGCTTCGGGCACCTGCCCTACGTCATGGGGCAGGGCAACAAGAAGCTCTCCAAGCGCGACCCCGAGGCGCACGCCCTGGCCTACCGCGACCAGGGCTACACGCCCGAGGGGATGCTCAACTACCTGGCCCTGCTGGGCTGGGCGATCGCTCCTGACCGTGACGTCTTCACGATGAGCGAGATGGTCGACGCCTTCGACATCGCCGACGTCAACCCCAACCCGGCGCGCTTCGACCTCAAGAAGATGGACGCCATCAACACCTCCCACCTGCGGATGCTGTCGCTCGACGACATCACCCATCGGGCGCTGCCGTTCCTCAAGGCGGCCGGGGTCGTGGGCGACCCGGTCTCCGACGCCGACGCGAGGATGCTCGAGCTCGCGATGCCGCTGGTGGGCGAGCGCATCAACAAGCTCACCGAGACCGTCGACATGCTCGGCTTCCTCTTCGTCGACGAGGCCGACTTCACCCGTGACGAGGCCGACGTCGACAAGCTGCTCGACGCCGACGGGGGCGCCGGCCGCGAGATCGTCCGCGCGTCGTACGACGCCGTCAAGGACCTGCCCACCTGGTCGACCGAGGCCATCCAGGCCGCCCTGACGACCGCCCTGGTCGACGAGCGCGGCCTCAAGCCGCGGGTGGCCTACGGGCCGGTGCGTGTGGCCGTGACCGGACGCCGCATCTCGCCGCCGCTTTTCGAGTCGATGGAGCTGCTCGGACGGGAGCGGAGCCTGGCCCGGCTGGAGAGCGCTTCGTGACCGAGGGGGCCGGGCTCGAGTACCACCGGCTCACCCGTGCCGGCCGCGGTGGCGGCTGGTGGTCGGTGCTGGCGTTCGTGGCGGCCATCGCCGGTTTCGTCGCGGCCCAGATCGTGGTGACGGTCGGGTTCCTCGTCTACTTCGCAGTGGCCGGGGAGGACCTGCAGAGCGTGCTCGACAGCCTCACCGACACCAGCGACGTCCAGCCGCGCACCCTGCTGTTCCTGTTCCTCGCGATCGGGGTCTCGATCCCGTTCATGATGGGCGCCCACCGCCTCATCACCGGCCTCAGCCCGCGCTGGCAGATCTCGGTGGCCGGTCGGTTCCGCTGGCGCTGGATGCTGGTCACGATGGGCCTGGCGCTGCTCGCGCTCGGCGTCAACATCGCACTGTCCGCGGTGCTGCCCGTCGGCGCCGTGGCCGAGACGCCCAGCACCACCGGCAGCGGGGGCCTCAACGACTTCACGCAGCAGTCGCTGCAGTTCCTGCTCGTCATCGTGCTGCTCGTGCCGTTCCAGGCCGCTGCCGAGGAGTACGTGTTCCGCGGACTGATGATGCAGGGCTGCGGCAGCTTCGGCAGCAGCGCCCGGGTGGCCAAGGTCGTCGCGGTCGTCCTCCCCGCGCTCGTCTTCGCACTGTTCCACGGCGCCCAGAGCGCCCCGATCTTCATCGACCGGTTCGCCTTCGGGATGGTGGCCGGCGTCCTGGCCATCGGGACCGGCGGCATCGAGGCCGGCATCGGCTTCCACATCGTCAACAACTGGCTCGCCTTCGGCCTGGCCCTCTTCGTCGGCGACATGGGACAGACCCTCAACCCCGAGGGCGGCAACGGCTGGAACGTCGTGGTGACCGCCCTGTCGTCGCTGTTCTTCCTCGGCACGACCCTGGCCGCCGCCCGGCGGATGGGCCTGGAGACCTCGGTGTCGCCAACCGAATTGGAGCGACCCGCCGCCCGCGTGTAGTGTTTCTTGTCGGCCGTCCGGGCCCCGAGTCCTGAGCTCCGGAACAGCCGAACACCAGTAGAACAATGGGATATGGTGTAATTGGCAACACAGCTGGTTCTGGTCCAGTCGTTCTAGGTTCGAGTCCTAGTATCCCAGCGAGATCGCGGCCCCCGGGCCACGATTTGTCCCACAGGCAGCCGGATCTGTACAGTTCCGCGAGTCCTCACAGGACATGCCCCCGTTGTGTAGCGGCCTAGCACGGCGCCCTCTCACGGCGTTAGCGCCGGTTCGAATCCGGTCGGGGGTACATCACGAAGAACCCGCGTCAACGACGCGGGTTCTTCTCATTTCGCGCCACGGTGGGCGTGGAGGTCGCCTGCGACCGTCACCCCACGGTGGTCGAGGAGGTCGCCCCGCGACCGTCTCGAGACCACACCAGCCACACCGACGCACCCAGCCCGCTCCGGGCTCCGGGCCGCACCCGGGGCCGAGTCGTCAGGCGCAGAGACCCGCAGCGATCCGGTCGGCGGTGTCCTCGGCGCTACCACCGCCGGTGCCCCCGCCCGTGCCACCGTCGGTCGGTGCGTCTGTGGGCCCGTCGGTCGGGTCGCCGGTCACGCTGTCGTCGGCGCCGATCGACCCGGCACTGAAGTCCCTGCCGAGCTTCTGGTCCTGCTTGATCCGCTCCCACAGGTCGTCGGCGCTCGGCGCCCAGACCAGGGTCACCAGGGGGTTGTTCGGGTCGGGCTCGATCGGCACGGTGATGAACTTGATCTTGTCCAGACCGGTGCTGCGGAACTGCATGGCCAGGTCGAAGAGCTTGCCGACCGTGTCGAGCCCGTCGTCGACCTGGATCGAGGAGGTGACCGCGCCGAGGAAGTCGTAGACCTTGCGCGGCTGCGACAGCGTCCCCGCGGAGCGGACCTTGTTGACCATCGAGGCGATGAACGCCTGCTGGCGCTTCATCCGGCCGATGTCACCGGTCACCGAGAGCTGGTAGCGCTCCCGGACGTAGTCGAGGGCCTGGTTGCCGGTCAGCACCTGGGTTCCGGCCTCGAAGTGGATGTTGTGCTCGTCGTCGTCGACGGCCTTGGGCAGGCACACCTCGACGCCGTTGACGGCGTCGACCATGTCCTTGAAGCCGTTGAAGTCGAGCACGAGGAAGTGGTCGATGAAGATGCCGGTCAGCTCCTCGACGGTCTGCACGGTGCACAGCGGGCCGCCGACGCTGAACGCCGTGTTGAAGCGCACTCCGGTCTCGCCGGGCACGTTCTTGCCGTCGACCATGCAGTCGGGCCGGTCGACGATCGCGTCGCGTGGCAGGCTGACGCCGTAGGCGTTGGTGCGGTCCTGCGAGACGTGCAGCAGGATGACGGTGTCGGAGCGCTGGGAGCCGTCGGCGTTCTCGCCGTCGATGTCGTTGCCGGCGCCCACGCGACTGTCGGAGCCCATCACCAGGATGTTGAGCGGCTGCGTCGGCTCGTCGTCGGACATGCCGGACGGCAGCACCTTCGGCACCTTGTGCGGCACCACCTTGCCGTCGGCGATGTTGTCGTTGAGGCCGTTGTAGGCGACGTAGACACCGGTCATGGTGAGCAGGGCGACCACCAGCTGGCTGGCCAGGATGGTCGTCCACACCGCCCGCCGGTGCGTACGGCGCAGCGGCTGGTCGGCGCGGTCCGCCGTGTCGGTCACGGCAGGGTCGGGGGCGTCGCTCACCCCTGCATCCTCCCAGAGGAGTGGGTGGGCGGGCCCTGATCGACGGTCCCACCCGCGCGGCGGTGTCCGATTCCCGCGAGAAGCACCCGCCGTGAGGGACGATGATGGACGTCATGAGTCCGACCCAACGCCTCGATCCCGAGACGTGCTACCGCGCGGTCAAGTCGCGCGACCGCCGTTTCGACGGCGTCTTCTACGTCGCCGTCCGCACGACCGGCATCTACTGCCGGCCCTCGTGCCCGGCCCGGACCCCCGGCTTCGCCAACGTCGCCTTCCACGTGAGCCCCGCCTCGGCCCAGGCGGCGGGCTTCCGCGCCTGCAAGCGGTGCCTGCCCGACGCGACCCCGGGCAGTCCCGACTGGGACGTCTCGGCCGACGTCGCGGGTCGCGCGATGCGGCTGATCTCCGACGGCGTCGTCGACCGCGAGGGCGTCGAGGGCCTGGCGGCGCGGATGGGCTACACCCCACGCCACCTCGGGCGGGTCCTCACCGCCGAGCTGGGGGCCGGTCCGTTGGCCCTGGCCCGGGCCAAGCGCGCCCAGACCGCGAGGGTGCTGATCGAGACCACCGACCTGGGCTACGCCGACATCGCGTTCGCGGCGGGCTTCTCCAGCGTGCGGCAGTTCAACGACACCGTCCGTGAGGTCTACGCCGCCAGTCCGACCGACCTGCGCGGCCGACGCGGTGGGGCAAGGACCCCGGGGGCGGTCACGATGCGCCTGGCGGTCCGCACCCCGTTCGCGGGCCGGGCGCTGCTCGACTTCCTCGCCTACCACCTGGTGCCGGGGGTGGAGGTCGCAGGCGTCGAGGACGGGTCGGGCTGGTACGCCCGCACCCTCGACCTGCCGCACGGCCCCGGCACGGTCCGCCTCGACATCGCTGACGCCCTCGACCCGGGCCAGACGGCCTTCGTGCGGGCGCGCTTCGAGCTCACCGACCTGCGCGACACGGCGGCCGCCGTCGAGCGGGCCCGCCGCCTGCTCGACGCCGACTGCGACCCGCTGGCCGTGGCCGACCACTTCGCCGGTGACCCGGTCATCGGGCCGTTGGCCAGGCGTGCGCCGGGGCTGCGGCTGCCCGGCCAGGTCGACGGCCCCGAGACCGCCATCCGCACCGTGATCGGTCAGCAGGTCAGCGTCACCGGCGCCCGCACGGTCACCGGCCGGATCGTCGAGGCCCACGGGGTGCCCGTCGAGACCGGCGTACCCGGCCTGACGCACCTGTTCCCGACCAGCGCCGCGCTGGCCGCCGCCGACCCCGAGACCCTGCCGATGCCGCGGGCCCGCGGCCGCGCCCTCGTCGGCCTCGCCGCCGCACTCGCCAGCGGCGACGTCGCTCTCGACCGGGGCACCGACCGCGACGAGGTGCGGGCCACGATGCTCGCGCTGCCCGGCATCGGTCCCTGGACCGCCGACTACGTCGCGATGCGGGCGCTGGCCCACCCCGACGTCTTCCTGCCGACCGACATCGGCGTCCGCAACGCCCTGCGCGGCCTGGGCCACGACCCCGTCGCCTGCCTCGAGCGCGTCGACGACTGGCGTCCCTGGCGCTCCTACGCCCTCATGCACCTGTGGAACACCCTCATGCCCGCCACGACCCCGCCCAGCGAAGGACCCTGACCATGTGGACCGTCATCGAGTCGCCGATCGGCGACCTGCGTCTGGTGGAGCGCGACGGCGCGATCACCGCCATCGAGTTCTCCCCGTTCCACGACGACACGGTCGGGGGTCGCCCCCGCGGCGCTCGCAGCAACGACCACCCGTTGCTCGTCGAGACCGCCCGCCAGCTCGCGGCCTACTTCGCGCGCGACCTCAAGGAGTTCGACATCCCGCTCGCACCCGCCGGCTCGGCGTTCCAGCAGCAGGTGTGGGCGCGGCTGCGCGAGATCGGCTACGGCGAGACCGCGTCGTACGGCGAGATCGCCCACCGGCTCGGCCGCACCAACGCGGCCTCGCGCGCCGTCGGGCTCGCCAACGGCAGCAACCCGATCCCGGTCGTGATCCCGTGCCACCGCGTCATCGGCGCCAACGGCACCCTCACCGGCTACGCCGGCGGGCTCGAGCGCAAGCAGCTGCTGCTCTCGCTGGAGCAGGACGCGCTGTTCTGACCGGGGTCCTCGTGCTGGCCGAACCGCCCGGTCATGCCGATGAGCGGACGGAAAGCACTTGCCTCGACTAGCGGTGGACGCACACGATGGCGCGGGTGACTCAGATGCATGAGAACGAACTCGATGTTGACGCTGACCTAGTCCGGCGTCTGGTGGCGCAGTCCTTCCCAGACCTGGCGGGCTCACCGATTCAAGCGGTCGGGGACTCGGGTTCCACCAACGCTCTCTATCGACTGGGTGACGACCTTGCGGTCCGGCTTCCTCGTCAGTCAGGTGGAGGCGAGAGCATCACCAAAGAGGCTCAGTGGCTGCCCTACGTCGGTTCGCGGCTCTCGGTACGCACTCCCGAACCAGTGGGAATCGGGCAACCCGCCATGGGCTACAGCGAGACCTGGGCTATCACCACCTGGATTGACGGTGTCGTGCCTCGGACTCAGACGCTCGGGGAGAGGTCAACGATCCTCGCGGCCGACCTTGCGCGGTTTATCACCGAGCTACGGGCCATGCCGGTGCCGGGTAACGCCATCAATGACCCAACCCTGGCCTCCTACCGAGGCGACCCACTCCCGAGCCTCGATGACGACTTCCGCGAGACCGTGGAGGAGTGTCGCAACCTGGGCCTCGACCTCGACCTAGACGAAGCCCAACGGGTGTGGGACCTGGCCAGCGCCGCTGCCGCCTCCATCGAAGAATCCGTCCACTGGTACCACGGCGACCTCGTCGCCGAAAACGTCCTGCTAGACGACCAGGGCCGGTTGGCAGCCGTGCTCGACTTCGGGGGCCTCGGCCTCGGCAATCCGGCCGTCGACCTCGTCATCGCGTGGGAACTGCTAGACCCTCGGGGCCGTGAAGTCTTTAGGCAGCATCTCGGCGTGGGTGACGCCCAGTGGGCCGCATCTCGCGGATGGGCGCTCTTCCTGTCGATGATTACCTTCCCCTACTACGGCGCATCGATGCCCGATCGTTGCGCTGCCCGGCTCACCATGGCCAAGGCTGCACTCGCCGACGCGTAAGGGACAAGCGTCGGCCCGGCGGCCATCTGCGCGCACATCGGCCCCCGCCCGACCATCAGCGTGAGGCGTTCTGCGTCAAGCGTTGTCGTCGTTTCCCTGCATAGCGGTAATGGAGCTTGGTGGCTCGACAGCGTGTGATCGGGTTGTGGTGACGACGGGCCGGGAGGCCTG
>NZ_VIYJ01000011.1 GCF_008087085.1 Nocardioides rubriscoriae
GGCCGCGCGCGGACTGTGCGGCGTAGGACAGGACCATGACGGCCAGGCGTCCGATGTCCTCGCGGGCCTGCTCGTCGGTGATGTCGTAGGTCTGGCCGAACCCGAACGCGGGGGCGAGCATGGCCACCGCGGCCTGGACGTCGACGCGCACGTCGCCGGTGTGGACCGGCAGGTTGTAGGGCTCGGCCGGGGCCAGCCCGGGTGTGTAGGCGCCGTCGATGAGCAGGCCCCAGACGTTCTCGAAGGGCACCCGCCCCACGAGGTCCTCGATGTCGACGCCGCGGTAGCGCAGCGCCGATCCTTCCTTGTCGGGCTCGGCGATCTCGGACTCGAAAGCGACGACTCCTTCGAGCCCGTGGTGTACCTCGGTCATGCGTCGCTCCTTGGTTCGGTGAGAGGCCTCTTTGCGTCGTCGGGCATTGTGCCGCACGCACTACGTTCCTCCTATGGCCGACCCGACCCTGTCCCCCGAAGCCGACCTGAGCACCGACGTGAGCACCGACCTGAGCGCCGCCCTCGAGGCCGCTCGCAAGGACTACACCGCCGGCGGCCTGACCGAGTCCGACCTGGCTGCCGACCCCGTCTCGATGTTCGCCCGCTGGTACGACGACGCGCGCGCGGCCGGCCTGCACGAGCCCAACGCGATGGTGGTCGCCACGGTCGGGGCCGACGGGCAGCCGGCGGCCCGCACGGTGCTGCTCAAGGGCGTCGGCGACGACGGGTTCCGCTTCTTCACCAACCTGTCGTCGCGCAAGGGCGTCGAGCTCGCCGCGCAGCCGCGCTGCTCGCTGCTCTTCCCCTGGCACCCCCTCGAGCGCCAGGTGCGCGTCGACGGCGTCGCCGAGCCGCTCTCGCGCGCCGACGTGGAGGCCTACTTCGCCCAGCGCCCGCGCGGCTCCCGGCTCGGCGCGTGGGCCTCCCACCAGTCGAGCGTGGTGGCCGACCGCGCGGCCCTCGCGGCGTCGTACGACGAGGCGCAGGCGCGCTTCGAGGGCACCGACGAGGTGCCGCCGCCCGACGAGTGGGGCGGCTACCTCGTGCGGCCCGAGGTCGTCGAGTTCTGGCAGGGCCGGCCCAGCCGCCTGCACGACCGGCTGGTCTACCGCCGCACCGACCACGGCTGGGACGTCGTGCGCCTGGCCCCCTGAACGCCTCAAGACCCGGGCGCCGCCTGCCGATGCTCCGGTCGGACCACCTCCGACCGATGGGCCCGACCTTGTCCCGAACCGCTGCTCGCGGCCGCGTCCTGGGCGCCGCCACCGCGGCCACCCTCGTGCTGGCCCTGACCTCGCTCACCGCCCCGTCGACCGCAGAGACCGCGGCGCGGGCGGGCGCCGCACCGGGCGTCCCGACCGGCGTCGACGTCGACGTGCGCTCCGGCGGGGCCCCGGCCTTCGCCGTCAGCTGGTCCGACCCGGTCGAGGGCGCCCCGGCGTCGTACGAGGTGCTCGTCGACGGCACCGTCCGGGCCAGGGTCGCCGCCGACACCCACACCGCCGTCGTGGAGGGCCTCGCGAAGGGCGCGACCTACAAGGTCGCCGTCCGGTCGGTCGCCGACGGCGGGCGGAGCAAGGGGGTCGGTGAGAGCCGGGTCCTGACCTACGGCGCCGCGACGCCGCAGCTGGCCGCCAACCCGACCAACCCGCTGGCCGGGCAGGAGTGGGGCGTCTACCTCGGGCACGCCGAGCAGTCCTACGACCCGTGGCTGGGCGCCGAGGGGGCCACGAAGGCGGCGATCGGCGAGATCCTGCTGCAGCCGAAGGCCAAGTGGTTCGGGCGCTGGCTCAGCGACGACGAGGTCGCCGGCAAGGTCCACGAGTACATCGACAACCAGACCGGCGGCGACCCCGACGTGATGGCGCAGATGACGATCTTCCGGATGACGCCCTGGGAGGGCGACGCCTGCAAGGCGCTGCCCACGGCGGCCGAGACGCGGTCCTACAAGCGCTACCTGACCAACGTCGCCGGGGCCATCGGCGACACCCGGATGGCGGTCGTGTTGCAGCCCGACGGGCCCTTCGCGCGGTGCGCCCCCGGCGGCTCGAAGGCGCCCTCGCAGCTCATCGCGTGGTCCGCGCGGCTGCTCAGCGCGCTGCCCCGCACCAGCGTCTACATCGACATGGGCTCACCGGGCTGGTTCCGCGACGACATCACCGACGCCGTACGCCTGCTCGTCGACGCCGGGGTCGCCGACGCCCGCGGCTTCGCCCTGAGCATCACCCACATGGACACCACGCGGCAGTCGGTCGCCTTCGGGTCGCGGATCGTGGCGGCGCTCGCCGCGCGGGGCATCACCGGCACGCACTTCGTCGTCGACACCTCCGACAACGGACGCGGCTTCTCCGGCTCCCAGTACCGCAAGGAGGTCCCGCCGAGCGAGCCGATCAACTGGGCCCCGATGTGCCGGAACCCCGACCAGCGGCTCTGCGTCGCCCTGGGCATCCCGCCGACCACCGACGTCGCCGACCCGCGCTGGGGCCTGCCCGACCACGTCAACCGGCTCGCCGCCCGCAACGTCGACGCCTACCTGTGGATCGACCGGCCCTGGCTGTACCACCAGGTCGCGCCGTTCCGGGTCGGGTTCGCCGTCACGCTGGCCGACCAGAACCCGTTCGGCTGAGCCGTCCCCCGGCTCGATCTCACGATCCGCGCGGTGCCGAGTAGCCTGCCCCTTGTGGCAGGCCCCGACTTCGACACCGAGATCAAGCAGCTCCAGGCGACGATGCACACCATCGGCCAGGTGCTCGACCTCGACGGCATGCGCGTCGAGATCGCCGACCTGGGCGAGCAGGTCGCCGCGCCCGACCTGTGGGACGACGTCGACCGCGCGACCACCATCACCGGGCGGCTGTCGGCCGTGCAGGGCACCCTCGACCGCTACAACGAGCTCCTCGGCCGCATCGAGGACGTCGGCATCATGCACGAGCTCGGCCAGGAGGAGGGCGACGACGACTCCCTCGAGGACGCCGCGCGCGAGCTCGAGAAGGTCAAGAAGGCCGTCGAGAGCCTCGAGGTCCGCACCCTGCTCAACGGCGAGTACGACGCCCGCGAGGCGCTCGTGTCGATCCGCGCCGGCGCCGGTGGCGTCGACGCCGCCGACTTCGCCGAGATGCTCATGCGCATGTACATCCGCTGGGCCGAGCAGCACGACTACAAGGTCGAGGTCTTCGAGACCTCCTACGCCGAGGAGGCGGGCCTGAAGTCGGCGACCTTCGCCATCCACGCGCCCTACACCTACGGCACGCTCTCGGTCGAGGCCGGCACCCACCGCCTGGTGCGCATCAGCCCCTTCGACAACCAGGGCCGCCGCCAGACGTCGTTCGCCGCCGTCGAGGTCGTGCCGGTGCTGGAGCAGACCGACGAGATCGAGATCCCCGAGGACGAGATCAAGACCGACGTCTTCCGCTCCGGCGGCCCCGGCGGCCAGTCGGTCAACACCACCGACTCCGCCGTGCGCCTGACCCACCTGCCCACCGGCATCGTCGTGTCCTGCCAGAACGAGAAGAGCCAGCTGCAGAACAAGGCCAGCGCCCTCGTCGTGCTCAAGGCCAAGCTGCTGGCGCGCAAGAAGGCCGAGGAGAAGGCCCACCTCGACTCGATGCGCGGCGACGTCCAAGCAAGCTGGGGCGACCAGATGCGCAACTACGTGCTCAACCCCTACCAGATCGTGAAGGACCTGCGCACCGGCTACGAGGAGGGCAACCCCTCCACCGTCTTCGACGGCGACCTCGACGGCTTCCTCGAGGCCGGCATCCGCTGGCGTCGCGGCTCCGAGAAGGCCGACGCCTGACGGGTTGGCCGGTCTCGGTCGGGTTCTCCACGGGTCCCGCCTGGCCTGAGGTCTTGGTGCGTCGGATTGTCCGCGCGCCTAGCATTCCGGGTCTCGCCGTCGAGGACGTCGCTTCGCTGCGCCGCTGCGCGGTCCTTGACCGCGAGTCTCTCCCGGAGTGCGGCGCACGGGCAGTGGCAAGCCGCGCCCTCGTGGGCGCGGACAACCCGAGACTCATCCCACCTGCCCCACCAGTGCGTCCGGGCCGATAGAGCCCCTTCAGGGACGATGAAATTTCAGCGGCCCTGTCCAGGCTTCAGCGTCCCGGTGGATCTAGCGGGGCACCTGAGGGTCGGGCGGCCGCGCCAGCGGCGGCGGGCCGAGGAACGAGGCTCCGCCGTTGAGCGCGCCGCAAGCCGATTGCGCGATCGGCTACGCGCGCGGCCGCCAGACCCGGAGCACCCAGGACAGCTGACGAGCAAGACCCGACCCGGGCCCCATGGAACCGGACCTCGCCGGCGGCACTACTACGGTGGCCCCGTGAGCGTCCCCGAGCAGGTCAGGTCCGCCGCCAAGGCCGCGCTGTCGGGCCTCAAGCGGCACCGCCGCGAGACGTTCCTGCTGCGCCTGGAGCGCTGGTGGCCCGACCTGGTGGGCGCGGTCGCGGCGGCGTACGACGACCCCGAGCGGGTGGCGCTGCGGCTGGTCGAGACCGCGGCGCGGGGCTACGCCGACCGGCCGCGCGACCTGCGCCGTCTCGACGAGCAGCGGCTGCTGCGGCCCGACCGGATCCAGGGGCCCGAGCAGGTGGGCTACGCCTGCTACACCGAGCGGTTCAGCCCCGACGGCACCCTCGCGGGCCTCGCCGGCCGGCTCGATCACCTACGCAGCCTCGGCGTGACCTACCTGCACCTGATGCCGCTGCTGCGGCCGCGCGAGGGCGACAACGACGGCGGCTACGCGGTGGCCGACTACCGCGCCGTGCGCCCCGACCTCGGCACCGTCGACGACCTGCGCGACCTGGCGACCACCCTGCGCGGTGAGGGCATCAGCCTGGTCGTCGATCTGGTGCTCAACCACGTCGCCCGCGAGCACCCCTGGGCGGCGGCGGCCCGCGCTGGCGACGCGACCTACCGCGACTACTTCCACGTCTTCGCCGACCGCGCGCTGCCCGACCGCTACGAGGAGACGCTGCCGGAGGTCTTTCCCGACTTCGCGCCCGGCTCGTTCACGTTCGAGCCCGAGCTCGACGCCTGGGTGTGGACGACGTTCAACTCCTTCCAGTGGGACCTCAACTGGGCCAACCCGGCCGTGCTCGCCGAGCTCGCGCAGGTCGTCGTCGACCTGGCCAACCTCGGCGTCGAGGTGCTGCGCCTCGACGCGATCGCCTTCCTCTGGAAGCGCCTGGGCACCGACTGCCAGAACCAGCCCGAGGTCCACGCGATCACCCAGGCCCTGCGCGCCGTGGCCCGGATGGCCGCGCCCGCGACCCTGTTCAAGGCCGAGGCGATCGTCGGTCCGCGCCAGCTCGTGCCCTACCTCGGCGTCGGTGAGCACACCGGCCGCGTCAGCGACCTGGCCTACCACAACAGCCTGATGGTGCAGGTCTGGTCGATGCTCGCGACCGGCGACACCCGCCTGGCCCGCCAGGCGCTCGGCGCGCTGCCGCCGACCCCGCCCAGCGGCACCTGGATCACCTACCTGCGCTGCCACGACGACATCGGCTGGGCGATCGACGACGCCGACGCGGCCGCCGTCGGCGTGACCGGTCCGGGCCACCGGCACTTCCTCGCCGACTGGTACGCCGGGGAGTTCCCCGGGTCGTGGGCCGAGGGCCTGGTCTTCCAGCACAACCCGGCCACCGGCGACCGGCGCATCAGCGGCACGACCGCCTCGCTCACCGGGCTCGGCGCGCACCGCCGGGACCCCGACGGGGCCTTCGCGCGGATCTACCTCGCGCACGCCGTCGTGGCCGGCTGGGGCGGCGTACCGGTGATCTGGAGCGGCGACGAGCTCGGTCTGCCCGACGACCCCGCGTGGGCCGACGAGCCCGGCCACGCCGACGACAACCGCTGGGCGCACCGCTCGCGCGTCACCGACGCCGACCTCGCCGCCCTGGGCGATCCCACCACCGACCACGCCCGCGTCCACGCCGGGCTCGCCCACCTGATGCGGGTGCGGGCGGGCCTGCCGCAGCTGCACGCCTCGGCCCCGGTCTCGGTGCTCCCCGACACCGACGACGGCGTGCTCGCCGTGGTCCGCCGGCACCCGAGCGGCATCCTCGTGGGGCTCTACAACGTCACCACGCAGCCGCGGCCGTTCCCGCTCGACCGGCTCCACGACCTCGGTCTCACCGAGCCCCGCGAGGCGCTCGGCGACCACGCGCTCACCGCCGGGTCCGACGGCCTGCTGTGGCTGCCGCCGTACGCCGCCTGGTGGGTCGTCGGGGCCTGACCGACGGGTCAGCGGGCGACGGCGTCGAGCACGGCCACGCACCAGCGGTCGGCGCGCTGGGCGACCTCGGCGCGGTCCAGGCGTCCCGCGACCGTGCAGGTCAGCCAGGCGTCGCCGAACAGGCCGCGGTAGGACGCCTGGAGGCCGCGGGGGGTCCGGCAGAGCAGGGCGAGCGTCGGGCGGCCGAAGGACGCGGCTCCCGACACCGGCGCGCAGCCGGGCTCCCGCTTCGCGCCGGCGACCAGCTCCTTCGCGAACCGCGGGGTGACCGGGGAAGCGAAGACCCACGCCCGGGCCGCGGCGGTGCGCGTGGTCCAGTCGCAGGCGAACTCGTGCGCGATGTCGCGGACCCGACCGGTGACCGGGGCGTCCTGCCCGTCGCCGTACGACGTCGTATCGGTCGCCGGGGCGCCGAGCGCCGCCTCGACCGCCTCGGGGGCGACCGCGTCGCAGAATTCCCCGCGTCGTACGGCGGTGGTCAGGGTGTCGACGTCGGACAGCGGCACGACGGGCGGGGTGGTGGGGGTGGGGCTCGACGCCGGCGCGGTCGACGGCGCGGGGTCGTCGTCACCGCTGACGACGACCAGGCCGACCACCACGACCACGAGCGTCACGACGGCGGCGACCACGAGCACGGGGACACGACGCACGCCTGCCACCCTACGGACCGGCCGGGGCACGACACGCCGAAGCGTCGACGGGCCCCCGATGCGAGTACCGTCTTTTCGGTGATTCGCTTCGAGAAGGCCACGGTGTCCTACCCCGGCCCCGGCAAGCCTGCGCTCAACCAGGTGTCGATCGACGTCGAGAAGGGCGAGTTCGTGTTCCTCGTCGGCACGTCGGGATCGGGCAAGTCCACGGCGCTGCGCCTGGTGCTGCGCGAGCTGCGCCCCACCAGCGGCCGCGTCTACGTCGCCGGCAAGGAGATCAACCGCCTCGCCACCTGGAAGGTGCCGCGGCTGCGCCGCCAGATCGGCACGGTGTTCCAGGACTTCCGGCTGCTGCCGGGCAAGACGGTCGCCGAGAACGTCGCGTTCGCGCTCCAGGTGACCGGCCACTCCAGCCGCGAGATCAAGGCCACGGTGCCCCAGACCCTCGAGCTGGTCGGGCTGTCCGACAAGGCCGGCCGGCTGCCCGACGAGCTCTCCGGCGGCGAGCAGCAGCGGGTCGCGATCGCCCGGGCGATGGTCAACGAGCCGATGATCCTGATCGCCGACGAGCCCACCGGCAACCTCGACCCCACCACCTCGGTCGACATCATGAAGCTCCTCGACCGCATCAACGCCACCGGCACCACCGTGCTCATGGCCACCCACGACAACGGGATCGTCGACCAGATGCGCAAGCGCGTCGTCGAGCTCGACCACGGTGTCGTCGTGCGCGACGAGGCCACCGGCGTCTACGGCTTCCAGCACTAGGCCCCCGGGCCGGCCGCCCGCCCGTACGCCGACCACTCACCGATCCTCAGGAGTCTCCCGCTTCATGCAGCTTCGCCACGTCAGCACCAACCTGCGCCAGGGCCTGCGTCGCAACATGTCGATGCACGCCGCCGTGATCCTCACGCTCTTCGTGTCGCTGACCCTCGCCGGCATCGGCGTGATGCTCAACCGTCAGGCCAGCCTCACCACCGACGTCATCGGCAACGAGCTCAAGGTGTCGGTCTACCTCTGCGTGCCCGACGACCCCGACCACCCGCAGTGCACCACCGAGGTGACCGCCGCGCAGGAGGCGGCGATCGTCGACACGATCGAGAACAACCCCGAGGTCGCCTCGTGGGAGGAGATCTCCAAGGAGGAGGGCCTCGACAACTTCATCAAGCTCGGCCTGGTCACCCAGGCGCAGACCGAGGGCCCCGACGCGCTGCTGACGGCCGACTACGTGCCCAAGGAGCTGCGCATCACGCTGAAGAACCCCAACCAGTACCAGGGGGTCGCCAGCGCCGTGCAGGACCTCGACGGCGTGCGCAACATCGTGCTGGCCAAGGACCTCGTGGGCAACGTCTTCACCATCATCAACGTCATCAAGTACTCCGCGTGGGGTGCGGCGGCCGTGCTGCTGCTCGCCGCGGTGATGCTGGTGGCCAACACCATCCGGCTCACCGCGCTGGCCCGACGCAAGGAGATCGAGATCATGCGCCTGGTGGGCGCGTCACGGATCTTCATCGTGCTGCCGTTCCTGCTCGAGGCGGTCTTCAACGCGTTTGTCGGGGTGCTCCTGGCCGCCGGCGCCCTGGCCGCGCTGACCAAGTTCGGCATCATCGACACCCTCGACGCGTCCTACGACGCGCTGCCGTTCATCGGCTGGTCGGACTACCTCTACACGCTCGTGGTCATCGGGGTCGCCGGACCGCTGCTCACCGTCATCCCGACACTCCTGCTGACCCGCAAATACCTCAGATTCTGAGGCGGGTCCCTTACCGTCGACGGTGTCCTCTTCCCCGGACGCTTCCCCCGACGAAATGGCTCTTCCTGTGCGCTACTTCCCCAGCGCTCCGCGTCAGCGACTCACCGCTGCCTGCGTTGCTGTCGTCTCGCTCGCCGCGCTCGTGGTGCCCTTGGCCCACGCCGACGACGACGACGACCTGCGCGCCCGGCAGCGCGAGGTCAAGGGCAAGATCGCCGACGCCAGCGACGACCTGCGCGAGGCCAGCCGGCAGGTGGTCCGGGCCACGGGCCGGCTCACCCAGGTGCTCGACCGGCTCGCCGACGCGCGCAGCCGCCTGGCCGACGTCCGCACGCGCCTGACCGACGCGCGCGAGCGCGACGCCCGCCTGAAGGTCGAGCTGGCGCAGGCCGAGGCCGAGCTCGCGCGGGCCACGGCGGCCATGGAGGCCGCCTCGGCCGCCGTCGATCGCCAGCGCAGCGTCGTACGCCGCACCGCGATCGCCATCTACACCGGCGGTGACCCCCGGCTGCAGGCCTTCGGCGACGTGCTCGACAGCGGGTCGCTGGAGGAGATCGGGGCCCGCCAGCTCGGCAACGAGGTCGTCACCAGCCGCCAGTCGACCGTCTTCGACGACCTCGCCGAGGCCGAGGACCTGCTCGTCGCCGAGCGGGCAGAGGTCGAGCGCACCACCGCAGCGGTCGAGCAGAAGCGGCAGGAGGCCGCGGCCCACCTCGTGGAGGTCCGGGCGCTCTACACCGAGTCCCTCGCCGCCGCCCAGAAGGTCAAGGGCCTGGTCGGCGAGGCCCGCGACGCCCGCCAGCGGGCCTTCGCCGCCCGCGCCCACGACCGCCAGGTGCTGCGCACGCTGCGGGCCCGCGAGTCCGCCATCTCGCGCAAGCTCGTCGCCCTGGCCCGCAGCCAGCGCGACCAGACCGGTTTCAAGGGCCGGTCCGACGGCTACCTCAGCTATCCCGCGAGCGGCCCGGTGACCTCGCCGTACGGCTATCGCGTGCACCCCATCTACGGCTACTACAGCCTGCACAACGGCACCGACTTCGGCACCGGCTGCGGCGCCCCCCTCTACGCCGCCGCCGGCGGCACCGTGATCGACACCTACTACGACTCGGTCTACGGCAACCGGCTCTACCTCTCGCTCGGGCTGGTCAACGGCAAGAGCCTGGTGCTGATCTACAACCACATGTCGGCCTACCGGGTCTCCGAGGGCCAGCGCGTCGAGCGCGGCACCGTCGTCGGGCTCTCCGGCACCACCGGCTGGTCGACCGGCTGCCACCTGCACTTCACCGTCATGGAGAACGGCGTCGCCGTCGACCCGATGAAGTACCTGTAACGGCACCTGCAACCCCGTTGCGTGCTTCTGGGAGACTGGTCGCATGGCGAAGGAGCAGGGCCGCAAGCTGGTCGCGCAGAACAAGAAGGCACGCCACGACTACGCCATCGACGACACCTACGAGGCCGGGATCGTGCTGCAGGGCACCGAGGTCAAGTCGCTGCGTCAGGGGCGGGCCTCGCTGGTCGACGGGTTCGTCGACATCGACGGGGGAGAGGCCTGGCTGCACGGCGTCCACATCCCCGAGTACTCCCAGGGCACCTGGACCAACCACGCCGCCCGTCGCAAGCGCAAGCTGCTGCTCAACCGTGTCGAGATCGACAAGATCGAGCGCCGCGTCAGCGAGAAGGGCCTCAGCGTCGTCCCGCTGTCGCTGTACTTCCTCGACGGCCGCGCCAAGATCGAGATCGGCGTCGGCAAGGGCAAGAAGTCGTGGGACAAGCGCAACACCCTCGCCGAGCGCCAGGCCAACCGTGAGATCGAGCAGGCCGTCGGACGCCGGCTCAAGGGCATGAGTGAGTGAGTCCGAGCCCGTCGGGCCCGCTGAGCCCGCTGAGCCCGTCGAGCGCGCCCGCGCGGTCTGGGAGCGGCTCGGGCTCCCGGGCCTGATCGACGTCCACGCCCACTTCCTGCCGCCGCCCATCGAGCGGGCGGTGTGGCGGGTCTTCGACGAGGCCGGCCCGCTGATCGGGCGCGAGTGGCCGATCCGCTACCGCCAGCCGGTCGACGAGCGTGTCGCGCTGCTGCGCTCCTTCGGCGTACGCCGCTTCACCACGTTGCCCTACGCCCACAAGCCCGGCGTGGCGACCTTCCTCAACGACTGGTCGCGCGACTTCGCCGCCGAGGTGCCCGAGGCCGTGTGGTCGGGCACGTTCTACCCCGAGCCGGGCGCCGCCGACTACGTCGCCGCGCTGGTCGAGCAGGGCGTGGAGATCTTCAAGCTCCACCAGCAGGTCGGCGGCTTCCTGCTCGACGACCCGCTGCTCGACCCGGTCTGGGAGGTGCTGGCCGACGGCACCACACCGGTGCTCGTGCACGCCGGGTCGGGCCCGGTCGGCACCAAGTTCACCGGACCCGAGTCGATGGCCCGCCTGCTCGCGGCCCACCCGCGGCTGACGATCGTCGTGGCCCACCTCGGGGCCCCCGAGTGCCTCGACTTCGCCCGCCTCGCCGCCACCCACGAGCGGGTATTCCTCGACACCTCGATGGCGGTGAGCCCGTTCTTCGGCGACCACTTCGACCCCGCGGTCGTGCCAATGCTGGCCGACCTGCAGCCCCGCGTGCTGTGGGGCTCCGACTTCCCGACCCTCCCGTTCCCTTACGCCGACCAGCTCGACGCCCTGGTCGACCTGGGCCTCGGCGACGACTGGCTGCGCGACGTCCTGTGGCACAACGGGGCCGCCCTGCTCGGCGAGCCGGGATAGTCCCGCAGGACTGGAACGGGTTCTAGGGTGGTGGGCGTGGTCGACGGAGAGTGCACTGACGCGTTCGAGCCCCTGCGTGACCTGCTGGCGGGCAACCTCGCCGACGGCACCGACGTCGGCGCCGCCGTGGCGGTGGTGCACGACGGCGAGCTGGTCGCCGACCTGTGGGGCGGCCAGGCCCGTCCCGGGGTGCCGTGGACCCGCGACACCATCGTCCAGGTCTGGTCGGTCACCAAGACGATGGCGGCGCTCACCGCGCTCGTGGTCGCCGACCGCGGCCAGCTCGACCTCGACGCGCCGGTCGCCGACTACTGGCCCGCGTTCGCGGTCGCGGGCAAGGACGACGTCCGGGTGCGTCACGTGCTCGGCCACACCGGCGGCGTCCCCGGCTGGAGCCGGCCGGTCGCCGTCGACGACCTGCTCGACCTCGAGCTCAGCGAGGGCTGGTTGGCCCAGGAGGCGCCCTGGTACGAGCCCGGCTCCGCCCCGGCGTACCAGATCCTCAACCACGGTCACCTGCTCGACGCGATCGTGCGCGGCGCGACCGGCCGGCCGCTGGCCGAGGTCTTCCACGACGACGTCGCGGGCCCGCTCGGCGCCGACTTCTTCCTCGGCGTGCCCGACGACCGTCTTGACGACGTCGCCGACCTGCGGTCGCCGCCGTCGACCTCGGTCGACTACGCCGCGCTGTCGCCCGACAGCTTCCTGCTGCGCACCATCGCCAACCCGTTCCTGACGATGAAGGTCTGCAACGGCGACGCCTGGCGCCGCGGCGCGGTCGGCGCGGCCGGCGGCCACGGCAACGCGCGCGGGGTCGCTCGCGCCCAGGCGGTGGTCTCCCACGGCGGCGCGCTCGACGGCACCCGGCTCCTGGGCGCCGACACCATCGACCGCATCTTCGACGTCCAGGCCGACGGCACCGACCTGGTGCTGGGCATCCCGCTGGTCTTCGGCACCGGCTACGGGCTGCCGACACCGTCGGCCCCGGCGATCCCCACCGGGCGCGCGTGCTGGTGGACCGGCTACGGCGGCGCGGTCGTCGTCAACGACCTCGACCGCCGTACGACGATCGCCTACACGCCCAACCAGCTGGTCGAGCACATGGTGTCGTCACCGCGCACCGACGCCTACGTGAGCACTGCTCTCGCCTGTCTGGACTCCCTGTGAGCCTGGTCGACGACCTGGCCGACGAGGCGCTCGAGCACCCAGGCCGCCATCAGGTCCTCGGCGGGGCCCCACTCGTAGCGGAACGCGTGGGTCAGCATCCCCAGCACCGGTACGCCGCCGCGGTGGCACACCGGGTCGCTGTCGTAGCACGCCGACAGCACGCGGCCGGCCAGGTCGGGGTCGAGGCGCGCGGTCGCCGGTGACCGCGCGAAGCCCCCGGAGTCCCGGCTGCCACCCCATCCGGGCAGCTCGACCGCCGGGTCGGCCACGTCGCGCAGCGGGTCGGACACGAGCACGACGCCCCTCAGCGAGCCGGCGACGGCGTCGGACACCGCCCCCAGGGCCAGGTGGGCGACCTGCGCTCCCTGGCTGAACGCGACCAGCACGACGTCGGAGCCGGGGCAGCCCTCGGCCAGGTCGGTGAGGTCGCGACGGGTCGTCGCCACACCGGCGTCGACCGAGGCGTCGTAGTCACCGCCGCCGCGCGCTGCGGGGTAGTCCGCGGCGCGGTAGGTCACGCTGCGGCCCGCCTCGCGCAGCCGCTCGGTCGCGTGGGCGGCGACACTGGCGGCTTCCCGCCCGAACCCGGCAGCCCGGTCGTCGGCGTCCTGACCCGAGCCGCGTACGCCGTAGAACACGACGTCGGAGCAGCCGTCGGCTCCCGTCGGGTCGTCGAGGAGCCGCGGCGTGGTCACCGGTGTCGCCACCGCCGACACCGCGACGACCGCGGCGAGGACGACCGCGACCCGCAGGAGCCGACGACACCACCGCTGGGAGAAGGGCACGTCCTCCATGGTGCTGGGTGCCGCACAGCCCGGCGAGCCGCGATCGTCGCGACGCACCCGAGTGAACGCGGTCGGGTCAGTAGACCCGGGCGGTGAAGGTCAGCGTGCTGGCCACGAAGTTGCGGTCGCCCGGGGCGACCAGCCGGTAGCGGATGCCGCGGCGCGACCCGGAGACGGAGACGACCGCGACGCCCTGCCGGTTGGTGCGCACCTTCTTGATCGTGCGGAACCCGCCGGAGCGCTTCTTCTGCACCAGGACCTTCTTGCCGCCGAACTTGGGCTTCACGACGGTCCGCACGCGCACGGTCCGGCCCTTCGAGACGTCGGTGCCGTCGATGTTGCGAGCGGTGCGGATCCGCACCGTGTCGGAGACCGACGCCGGGTAGGTGCGCTCGTCGCTCTCGCCGGCGTGGTAGGTGCCGCCGGTGTAGTAGACGCGGAACAGGGCGTTGCCGCGGAAGGTGTCGTAGTCGGGGAAGTAGGAGAAGGAGGGGTCGGTGTCGGTACCGACGGTGGTCCACGTCGACGAGCCCGGCGCCTGTCGCTGCAGGTAGGCGCTGCCCACGAAGGGGGTGGTGTAGCCGTCCGGGTCGTTGGTCGCGTCGACCTCGGCGGTGATCGAGAAGTAGTCGCCGTAGAAGCCGATCTTGGTGATGTCGGAGGCCAGGGTGACGGTGGTGTTGACCGTCGCGGCCGCGTGGGCGGGCGCGGCGGTGACGGCCACCGCGGTGAGCGGAGCGAGGGAGAGGGCGGTGGCGGCGGCGATGCCGCGCAGGAGCTGGCGCATGTACGTTCCGTTTCCGAGGGTGGTGGGGAGGGGCGTGCGCACCTTAACCCGCGATCCTGCGGTGCGGGGCCCCTCGGATCGGCTCGCGCGGCGACGCGGTGGGGAGGAGCAGGTAGGCTGTGGGAGCACGACAACTCAAGAGGGGCTGATCGGTTTCGACTTGGGACGTTAGTTCCAGGGGAAGCGGGTCGAGGAGCCAGCGTCATCTCGTAAACGATCGCTGGAAACCAATAACTGCCAACGCTAAGCGCAGTTCGTTCGCTCTCGCCGCCTGATCGGTGATCGAACCGTCAGACCGGGCATCCGTCTCCGTCCCGGATCCTGGCGTCATCTAGGAGACTTGCTGCTCATCCCTTGTCAGGAGGGTTGATCGGGACTTAATCCTGACTGAGCCTGTTGGCGACGTGTCTGTGCGAGCGCCAGGGCCGAGAAAATCGCCTTCACGGACTGCACCCGGAGAAGACCTGGTTCGACGCTCGAGGACGCGGGTTCGATTCCCGCCAGCTCCACCAGATCACCACAGCCTCTTGAGCGAGAGCCGCTCCGACACCCGTCGGGGCGGCTCTCGTCGTACGCCGACCCCGCAGCGCCAGCACGGTGCGGTGACCCGGAAGGTGTACCAGGTGGCGGACCCTCTGCTACACACTCCCGCCATGACGCTGCAGATCAAGCCGGGCACCACGTGGGACGAGGTCTACGCGCGTGCGCGGGCCGCTGCGCCGGAGGCCTTCGACGCCGACCGCATCCTCAACCTGCACGGGGGCGAGTGGCAACGCAGCGGTGAGCCGGGCCAACACGTCAACCCGGTCGACGGGCAGGCCATCCAGGGCCCGCCGCGCATCGGCCACGACGAGGCGGTCGAGGCCGTCAAGCACGCTCACGTCGAGCACGACGCCTGGGCCAGGGTCGACCTGGACGAGCGCAAGGCCCGGGTGGCGGCCGCGGTCGCGGAGATGCGTGAGCACCGCGACACCCTCGCGCTGCTGCTCGTCTGGGAGATCGGCAAGCCGTGGAAGCTCGCGTGCGACGACGTCGACCGCGCCCTGTCCGGCGTCGACTGGTACCTCGGCGAGATCGAGCGGCAGCTGGCCGGCCGGACCCCGCTGTCGGGCCCGGTCAGCAACATCGCGTCGTGGAACTACCCGATGAGCGTCCAGGTCCACGCCGAGCTCGTGCAGTGCCTGGCCGGCAACGGCGTCGTGGCCAAGACCCCGTCGCAGGGCGGCTTCCACACCCTCACCCTCGCCCACGCGATCATGAAGCGGGCCGGCCTGCCCGTGACGCTGCTGTCCGGCGTCGGCGCGGCCCTCGGTGACGCCCTCATCTCCAGCCCCGAGATCGGCGCGCTGGCCTTCGTCGGCGGGCGGGCCAACGGCCGCAAGGCCGCCACCACGCTGGCCGACACCGGCAAGCGCCACCTGCTCGAGCAGGAGGGCCTCAACGTCTGGGGCGTGTGGGACTACTCCGACTGGGACGCGCTGGCCGCCCACCTGACCAAGGGCTTCGACTACGCCAAGCAGCGCTGCACCGCCTACCCGCGCTACGCCGTCCAGCGCGAGCTGTTCCCGCAGTTCCTCGAGATGTACCTGCCGGTCGTGCGCTCGCTGACCTTCGGCCACCCGCTGGCCGTCGAGAACCCCGACGACGAGCTGCCGACGCTCAACTTCGGGCCGGTCATCTCCGCCGCCAAGGCCGCGGAGCTGGTCGGGCACTTCGACGCCGCCGTCGCCGGTGAGGGCATCCCGCTCTACCGTGGCTCGCTGTCGCAGGGCCGGTTCCTCGGGGGCCAGGACACCTCGGCGTACGTCGCCCCCGCGTGCGTCCTGGAGCCCCCGAAGTCCTGGGCCCTGCACCACGCCGAGCCCTTCGGTCCGCTCGACTCGATCGTGCTCGTCGACAGCGAGTCCGAGCTGCTGGCCGCCATGAACGCCTCCAACGGCGCCCTGGTCGGCTCCATCGCCACCGACGATGCCGACTTCGCCGCCCGGGTCGGCGAGCAGCTGCAGAGCTTCAAGGTCGGCATCAACAAGCCCCGCTCACGCGGTGACCGCGAGGAGGTGTTCGGCGGCAAGGGAGCCTCCTGGAAGGGCGCCTTCGTCGGCGGCGACCTGCTGGTGCAGGCGGTCACCGAGGGGGAGGGGCCGCTCATGGGCAACTTCCCGACCTACTCGCTGTACCCCGAGTCGGTCTAGGGCAGCCCGCCGGTCGAGGTGTCCGGGACCACGGTGACGGTGTCGCCGGTGATCTGGACCTTCACCTCGGCGGTGTTGTTGGCGTCGTCGGACTCGGCGACGGCTCCGAGTGCGTCGGCATGGACACGGACCGTGTAGGTCCCGTCGGGGAGCCCGGTGATGTCGATGGCCTGGTTGGGCAGCGTCGTCGGGTAGGTGTCACCCCAACCACGGCTCAGGCCGTGGACCACGGTCAGGGCACTGGTGAGGCCCTTGCCGCAGGAGGTGTCCTCGCCGTAGACCGGGGCCTCGGGGACGCCCGGCTGGCCCTGCATCGGCGTGTAGGTCGTGTTGTCCTGGATGCAGTAGCCGTGCTTCTCCGCGCGGGCGACGACGGTGCCGCCGGCGTCGAGCAGCTGGTAGTCGTCGAAGTCCCGGATGTGCCAATGGTGGTGGCCGTCGCCGGCGTAGAAGAACCCCACGCCGGGGTCGAGCACCGAGCCGAGCAGCGTCCCGTCGGCTCCGTAGTAGTTCTGGTACGCGGTCCAGTCGGTCGCGTCGGCCGCAGACCGATCGGCGACGATCTCGCTCGGACCGGCACCGACGTTTATGGTGATGACGCCGAACTTGAGCAGCTTCCTGCCCTCCAGCGACGGGAAGTCGGCGCTGTACGGCGCCGCCGGGTCGATCTTGAAGCAGGTCCCGTTGGTGGCAGCCAGGTCACCGGCGCCGCACTTGGTCAGGTCCTTGATCCGCAGGTCCGGCAGGGTGGCTCCCGCGGGGATCCCGTCCACGACCTTCACGCAGTCAGCCAGGCCTGCTGCGCGCTGCCCCTCGGACCCCGGGACCGTCACCCACGGCGACGGCGCCGGGACCCAGGCCAGGTCGCTGGCGCTCCAGCGCCACCCGATCGTGCGCTCCTCCTGGTGCGTGTCGACGGTGAGCTGCGGGCAGTTCGCTGTCTCGACGGTGCGTTGCTCGACGGTCGAGGCCGGCTGCGGGCAGGTCGTGGGGCTGGGCGCGCTGGCGCACGTCGCCGAGGACGAGCGCGGCACGACCCTGACCCTGACGACGTTCGAGGTGGCGACGCGGTTGCCGCGGTGGTAGAGCACGGTGCGGAACGCGACCTCACCCTGGGTGGCCACGTGCTGCGGCGAGAAGCGATAGCCGCCGCTGATCACGTACTGCTGGTCACGGTTGAGCCACATCGGCTGCCCGCCCATGCGTCGCTGGACGACGAGTCGGTAGCGGCCCGAGCCCAGGTGTGCCGTGCGACCCCGGATCGGGATCGGGGCACTGACGTAGCGCGAACCCACGGTCACGAGAGTCGCGGTGGGCTTTACGCGGTGAGTGCCGGCGGCGCGCGCGACGGAGCCTGCGGCGCTCGCCACGACCTGGTCACGGTCGGGTACGACGGCCCGGGACTGGGCGGGGATCGCCAGCACGAGCAGCACGGGGAGCACTGCAGCCGTGAGACGACGGGACGAGAGAGCACGACGCGGACTGCGCACGGGGGCTTCCTTTCCGAGAGGTCGGGGGGTTGCCAGCATGTGCTCGATGCGCCGGATCGATCCGGCCCGGGTGGCGGATAGTGCCTACGTCATTTGTGCGTCACCCGGCCCGGGGTCGTCAGCCGGCTGGGTGCGCGAGTGGCTACCGGTAGCCGTCGTTGGCGTCGAGGTCGGCCTGAACCCGCTCGGTGCCGACGCGCAGTGCTTGCCTCCAGTCCCCACCGGTCAGAGCCGCTGACACCGCGGAGGAGAACTGCGCGCTCAGCGTGGGGTAGGCGGGGGTGGCCGGGCGGGGGACCGACACGCACGAGGTCGTCGGCGGTGCGTCGGCACAGCTGGCCAGGAGCTGTGCCGCGAAGAGCCGCAACGGCCCCTGGGGTCCGTAGAGGTCGGACCGGTCCAGGGCGTCGTCCGTCCCGGGCACGGCACCGTTGGCATCGGTCATCCGCAGCACCTGGTCGGTGCCCAGCAGGTAGGTCAGGAAGGTGGCGGCCGCCTGCTGGTTCCGGCTCGACTTCGTGATCGCCCAGGACCAGCTGCCCTGACCGGACTTCGAGCCGTGGCCGAGGTCGGGCTGCGGCAGGACGAGCAGGTCGTCGCCCAGGGCTGCGGCGTAGTCGCGGTAGACCCAGTGGCCGACCCACGACAACGCCACTGACCTGCTCGTGAAGGCGTCGTCCCGGGTGTCCGGGTCGACGTACGGTGCCCACTCGGCCAGGGTCCCCAGCGCGCGGACTGCGGCGTCGCCGTCGAGATGGCCCACCGGGCTCAGGGTGTCGTGGTCGATCAAGTCCCCTCCGGCGGACGCGACCAGCGGCGCGAACCCGTAGGTGAGCCACTCGCCGACACCGTAGTTGAGCTTCAGGTCGAGCACCCTGGCGTCGTCGTCGCGCGCGGCGAGCCGGGCCAGCACACGAGAGAACTCCGCGGCCGTCCAGGCGTCGTCGGGCCCCGTGGGCCAGGCGACGTGTGCTGCGCGCAGCTGCCGACGGTCCGCGTAGAGGCCGAGGCCCGAGTCGAACACCGCCACCGAGTAGGTACGACCGTCGACCTGCCCCTGGGTCCGCAACGACGTCAGCTGGGCGTTCACGATCTCGGTGGGCAGGAGCTGGTCCAGGTCGGCGAGCTGGTCCTGGTAGACGTAGCTGTCGACGAGAGGGCCGTCGATCTCAGCGACGTCAGGGACCTCGCGCGCGGCCACCGCGGTCTGCAGCGCGTCGTTGTAGTCGCCCTCGGCGACCGTCCTGACCGTCACCCTGATGTCCGGGTGGGTGGCGTTGAAGTCGTCGACCTGGTCGGCGAAGACGCGGGCCTCGGCGTCGGTGCCGGCGTGGCGCCAGACGATAAGAGCGCGGACCTCGGTGTCGGTGCTGCTGTCCCTGCTGGGCGTCGTGCACCCGACCAACGAGCCGGCGAGGCAGGTGACCAGCAGCGCAGCGACCGCGACGATGCCGGCCCGCGCAGGGGGGTGCCGACGGTCTGCCTTGTGCGAATCGGCTCCGGTCACCGGCCCAATGTGTCACCTTGAAGTGGTCACGAACCGACGTATGGCGGGAGCCGGGAGGAAATGTTGTGCGGACACGTGCCTCGCTCCTCTCCTCGGTGGTGCTCGGGGTCGTGCTCGTGGCCCTCGGGGTGACGTCGTGGTCAGCGGTTCAGTCCATGCGTGAGGCGCAGCAGGAGACGCTGCGGACCCGCGAGTCGGCGATCGCCTACAGCGACATCCGAGCAGCGGTCGCGGGTGAGGCCGTGGCCGAGGCCGGGTACCGGCGGGCGCCGAGCGCAGCAGCCCGACTGCGTCTCGACTCCTCGATCGCTGCGACCGACGACGCACTCACCACGGCACACACGGCCACCGAACGACGTGACGGCCCGATCCTGGCCAACCTCAAGCTGCTCAACCAGCGCTACGTGGACCAGGTGCGCTCGACCCTGGACGCCCCGGTGGCCCCCGGAGGGGACGACCGCGTGGCCGGTCCTGCCCTCGACTCCATTCAGCAGCTGCTCGAGGCGTCGATCGCCAGCCATCGAGCAGATCTCAAGCGTGCCACCCGACAGGAGATCGAGGTGACCCAGCGCTTGGGCTGGGAACTCCCCGCCGCATTCGCCCTGGCCCTCGCCGTCGTCGGGTGGACCCTTCGCAGGCTGCTGAAGGAGCACCGGCGCATGGGGGAGGACGCAGCCCTCGCCACCGAGCTCGCCCGGACACGGGCGGAGCTCCTTGCGGAGGAGACTCGACAGCTGGGCATCCTTCGCGACCTCGAGCACTCGCGCGAGAGCTTCCTCGCCATGGTCAGCCATGACCTCACCAACCCGATCATGGTCATCGACTGGTACGCCGAGCTCATCACCGCGGAGGACGGGGCGTCACCCGAGGTGGTGCGCCAGGCGTCCGTCATCCGCGATCGCGCCAGGCAGGTGCAGCGACTGGTGACCGACCTCGGGCAGGGGGGTTCGCCGATCGACGTTGCCGAGACGGTCGAGCTCGACCTGTCCGCACTGGTCCGTGACGCGGTCGAGGCCAGTCGAGGTCGCGCGAGGACCTCCCACGTCGACCTGACGTGCACCAGCTGTGCCGTCGCCCTGATCAGCGGTGATCCCGACCGCCTGCGCCAGGTGGTCGACAACCTCGTGGGCAACGCCATCAAGTTCACGCCGGCGGCCGGCCGCGTCGAGGTCTCGGTGGCCACCGTCGGGACACAGGCCGTGCTGAGGGTGCGTGACACCGGGATAGGCATCCCCGCCGACGAGCTGGATCGCGTCTTCGATGCCTACTTCCGCGCCTCCTCCGCCACTGCGGAGGGCATCGACGGCACCGGTCTGGGTCTCGCCATCTCGCAGTCGATCGTCGAAGGCCACCAGGGAACCCTGCGTGCAGAGGCTGTGGCGCCCAGCGGCACGCTCTTCGAGATGCGGATTCCGCTCGTGGTCGCCGACGCCGACGGGTCGGCCGAGGAGCCGGTCCATCCCCAGGCCTGCGACCTCGCCTCACTCGTCCTGGCCGAGTGACGCCCGACCCCGTGGGCTGACCTGCGTCATCGCGGGAAGACGGCGGCCAGGTCCCGTCGTACGACGCGGGCGGAGGCGACCAGGCGCAGCAGGACCGCGCAGGTGATGGCCTGGGCCGCCAGCAGCCCGATCAGCACCAGCACCTGGGCCGAGCCGGCCTCCAGCGGTGTCCCGCCGCCCAGGAGCACACCCACGAACGCGCCGGGCAGCGTGACCAGGCCCACCGTGCGGGTCTGGTCGAGCCCGGGGGTCAACGCCTCGCGCGCCGACGGCTCGAGCACCAGGTACGCCGCCTCCGACGACGGCAGGCCGAGCGCGAGCGCCGCCTCGTAGGCGCCGTGCTGGGCGAGCAGCTCGTCGGCGGCCCGGCGCCCCGTCAGGGTCGCCGCGGTCATCGTGTTGCCGATGACGATGCCGGCCACGGGGATGATGCCGGCGCCGTTGAAGGGGATCACCCCGGAACCGAGGCTGAGGACCAGCACCGGCAGGGCGCCGGCCGCGATCGCCAGGGCCACCCAGCCGGCCTGGTGCGTCGGCGCGCCGAGCCGCCGGCTCGCGGTCGCCGTCGCGACGACGTACATCACCATCGCGAAGGCCAGCGCCCCCCACAGCGAGGAGAGCAGTGCTCCGATCACCGCGGAGACCGCGGCGAGCTGGACGACCGCCCGGGCCGCCGCCGTCAGGTGGTCGCGACCGACACCCAACCGCCCGACGGCCGACGCGAGGGCGGCGATCGCGACCAGCGCCACCAGCACGACGGCGAGCCGCCAGTCGGGTTGCGGCGCGGCGGCCACCAGGGGGTGCACACCCCGAGGTTAGGGCGTGCCCTGCGGTCCCGCGCCCTGATGACCTCGGACCCTGCCGGCGCGCTCCGCGGACGTCGACGCTGCGAGCAGGAGGTGCACCGTGCTGTGGACAGCGACCGCCGAGCGCTCGCGCGTCGACGTGCTCGTCGAGCGGTGCGTCGCCGACGGCGTGATCACCGCGGAGCAGGCCGAGGTGATGCGTGGCTAAGCCCGGGCCGAGCGCGCGGGGGAGTCGCGCGACCGCCTGCCGGCCCTCGAGGTGGTCGGCTACCTGGGCGGGGTGCTGTGCCTGGTCGGCGCGATCCTCGTCGGCGCCCGCTTCTGGGGCGACCTCGGCACGCCGTGGCGTACGGCGGTCCTCGGCCTGAGCGCCGCGGCCCTGCTGACCGCCGGTGCGGTCGTGCCGGCCGACGACGGTCTCGGGTCACGTCTCCGTTCGGTCTTCTGGCTCGTGTCGCTGGGGTGCCTGGCGGGCCTGCTCGTCGTGGTGGGGGACCAGGTGCTCGACCTGGGCCACAGCAGCGTCGCCCTCCTCGCCGCCGGCGGGTGCGCGCTCGGCGCGGCCGTGCTGTGGTCCCTGCACCCGACGCCGCCGCCGCAGCAGGTCGCGATGATGGTCGCCCTGGCCGTCACGCTCGCCACCGCGGTCGACCGGGTGTCGCAGCAGCCGGACCTCCCCGGGCTCGGGGTCTGGGTGGTCGGGGTGGCCTGGGCGCTGAGCGGGTGGGCGGGCCTGCTGTCCCCGCAGCGGATGACCGCCGTGCTCGGCTCGGCCATGGCGGTGTTCGGGGCGATGCTGACCGCCGGCTCCGACGCCGGGATGCTGCTGCTGACCGCCACCATCGTCGTGGTGGTGGCCGTTGCGATCCTCGTCCACGACCTGGCGCTGCTCGCGGTGGGAGCCGTGAGCGCCGTGCTCGACCTGCCCGCGACGATGAACCGCTGGTTCCCCGACTCGGTCGCGGCCGCGCTGCTGCTGGTGATCGCCGGGCTCGCCATGGTCTCCGGCGCGGTCGTGATCGCCCGGCGCGGGCGTCGTACGACACCGGACGGGTGACCCGCAGCACCCCACCGACCGCACTAGGTTGGCCCGATGACCCGTGGTGTGCTCCCTGCCGTCGTCGTGCTCGCCCTCGGACTCGGTCTCGCCGGCTGCGGCGACGACGAGTCGCCCTCGGCGTCCGGCGCCACCACTGCGCCGGCCGGGTCCGGCGCCGACGCCGTGGTCGCCGAGGTGACCTCGGTCGCCCCCGCCCTCGAGAGCTACTACCGCGGCGGGCCCTACCCGCAGACGCTCGACGAGGCGGTCTCCACCCTCGCCCCCGCCGGGATCACGCTCTCGCCCGGCACCGAGGTCGGCGGCTACACCTACGACCCCGACGCGGTGGAGTTCGTCTTGTGCCTGCAGGACGCCGACGGCGCGTGGGCCTCCTACGACACGGCCCCCATGGGCGTGCGTGACTCCGGCACCAGCGGCGGTTGCCCCGCCCCGTAGCCGGCTGGACCCGCGCGTGGGGCCAACGATCACCGGGGGCCCGCCCGCCGTTCACCCGCCGGCCACCGGGGCCCGATGGGGTCCGACCATGACCTCTCGGACCCTTCGTCACGCAGCCCCCGTCGCCCTCCTGGCCGCCGCCGCGCTCAGCATCTTCACCCTGCCTGCCGACGCGGCCCCCGACCGGGGCGCTCACCACGCCGACTCCCGCCAGCGCGTCCGGCAGCTCGCCTCCCCGCTCGTCTTCGGCCACCGCGGCGCCTCCGGCTACCGCCCCGAGCACACGCTCGCGAGCTACGAGCTGGCGATCCGGCTCGGCGCCGACTACATCGAGCCCGACCTGGTCTCGACCAAGGACGGCGTCCTGGTCGCCCGTCACGAGAACGAGATCAGCGGCACCACCGACGTCGCCGACCACCCCGAGTTCGCCGACCGTCGTACGACCAAGAGCATCGACGGCGTCCAGGTGACCGGCTGGTTCACCGAGGACTTCACCCTCGCCGAGCTCAAGACCCTGCGCGCCAAGGAGCGCCTGCCGCAGGTGCGCCCGGGCAACACCCGCTACGACGGCCGCTTCGAGATCCCCACCCTCACCGAGGTCCTGCGCCTGGTGCGCACGTGGGAGAAGAAGCTGCACACCACGATCGGCGTCGCCCCCGAGACCAAGCACCCGACCTACTTCGACTCCATCGGGCTGTCCCTCGAGGAGCCCCTGGTCGCCACGCTCGACCGCTTCGGCCTCGACCGCAGGAAGAGCCCGGTCGTCATCCAGTCCTTCGAGGTCTCCAACCTCCAGGAGCTCGACCACCTCACCGACGTCCCGCTGGTGCAGCTGACCGGCGCCAGCGGCGGCCCGTTCGACCTCAGCGCCCAGGGCACCACCTACGCCCAGATCACCTCCGCCGAGGGCCTGCGGAAGGTCGCCCGGTACGCCGACTGGATCGGCCCCGACAAGATCCAGGTCCTGCCCCGCGACGTCGCCGGCGCCACCGGCCGCCCCTCGGACCTCGTGCGCGACGCCCACCGTGCCGGCGTGCGCGTCGTGGTCTACACGGTGCGCGACGAGAACCAGTTCCTGCCGACCAACTTCCGCACCGGCACCGACCCCAACGCCAAGGGCGACGTGCGCGGCGAGGTCGAGTCGCTGCTCGACGCCGGCATCGACGGCCTCTTCTGCGACTACGCCGACTCCTGCGTCGACGCGCGGGACGGCTGGGTGGAGTGACCCCGCGACCTGGCCACTAGCCTCGGGGGATGGCCAAGCCGTGCGTGTTCTGCGCGATCGTGACCGGGGAGGCCGAGGCCCACGTCGTGCTCGACGAGCCGGCGTTCCTCGGCTTCCTCGACGTGCGCCCGGTCTTCAAGGGTCACGTGCTCCTGGTGCCCCGCACGCACCTCGGGACCCTGCCCGACCTCCCGGCGGAGCACCGCGACGGTTTCCTCGCGGCGGCCCAGCGCATCGCGACCGCGGTCAAGGACGGGCTGGGCGCGCAGGGCAGCTTCGTGGCGATCAACAACACGGTCAGCCAGTCGGTCCCGCACCTGCACCTCCACGTCGTCCCGCGCACCAAGGGCGACGGCCTGCGGGGCTTCTTCTGGCCGCGCACCACGTACGCCGACGGCGAGGCCGCGTCGTACGCCGAGCGCCTGAGAGAAGCGCTCGGCTGACAGGCAACCCAACGCCCGCCCCGCGCGTCTGTACAGGCATGACCAAGACGCTTCTCGGAACGTTCTTCATCGTGGTGATGACCGTCGTCGCCTTCGCCCTGCAGGCCCCGATCGGGCCGACCTGACCCACCCTCTACCGTGGGCCTCGTCCAGACCACCGACAGAGGAGTCACCACGATGGGTCGCTACGACGGGCGCGTTGCCGTCATCACCGGATCGGCGCGAGGCATCGGCTTCGGCATCGCCACGCGACTGGCCGAGGAGGGCGCGTCGATCGCCGTCGTCGACCTCGACGAGGCCGCCGCCGCCGACGCCGCCGCACGCCTGCCGCTGGCCGAGGGCGCCAAGGCCATCGGCATCGGCGCCGACATCAGCAACGCCGAGGCCGTCGACGCCGCCATCGCGCGCGTCGTCGCCGAGCTCGGCGGCATCCACGTGCTCGTCAACAACGCCGGCATCACCCGCGACAACCTGCTGTTCAAGATGACCGAGGACGACTGGGACCTCGTGATGAACGTCCACCTCAAGGGCGCGTTCCTCATGACCAAGGCCGCCCAGGCCCACTTCGTGGAGCAGAAGTACGGCAAGATCCTCAACCTCTCGAGCGTCTCCGCGCTCGGCAACCGCGGCCAGACCAACTACTCCGCGGCCAAGATGGGCATTCAGGGCTTCACCCGCACCCTCGGCATCGAGCTCGGCCGCTACGGCATCAACGCCAACGCCATCGCCCCCGGGTTCATCGCCACCGAGATGACCGACGCGACCGCGGCCCGCGTCGGCGTCAGCGTCGAGGACTTCCGCGCCGCCGCCGCCGAGGCCAACCCGGTCAAGCGCGTCGGGTTCCCCGAGGACATCGCCGCCGCGGCTGCGTTCCTGTGCAGCGACGAGGCCTCCTACATCACCGGCCAGACCCTCTACGTCGACGGCGGCGCCAAGCTCGGCTGAATGGTCGCCTCCGGCGGGCCTGCGTCTCGCTGGCCGCCCATGCCTGGCACTGCTGCCGCCGGCCTGGGTGGCGGCCGCCGAGACGCCGGGCCCGCCTCCGGCTCCGTGCGCCCCGTGGTCGGCCTGGGTCCGTGGTCGGGGCGCCGTTGAGGGCGACCACAGCCGACTCGCCGAGGCGATGTCCCACGCGCGGCGGCGTACGGCGCCCACACTGGGTCCATAAGTCCACCGACTCGATAGACCAAAGTCCGACGGCGACCCGGAAGGATCTTCCCCGTGCCCTTCCCCCGCACACCGCACGTACCCGCCCTCGCGGCAGCCGTCGCGCTCTGCCTCGCGCTGGCCGCGTGCGGCGGGGGAGACGAGCAGCCGGCGGCGCCCGACGGCACGGCGGCCAGTGCGCCGCGGGCCGAGGTCAGCGGCAACCCCGACACCTGGCCGCTGACCGGCCTGATGGTGCAGGGCGGCACCTCGGTGCGCAAGCACCCCGTCCTGGTGCTCAAGATGGACAACACCCCCTCCAGCGACCCGCAGCTCGGCCTCGGCTCCGCCGACCTCGTCGTCGAGGAGCTCGTCGAGGGCGGGGTCACCCGGCTCGCGGCGTTCTACTACTCCACGATCCCCGGGGTCGTCGGTCCGGTGCGCTCGATGCGCGCCTCCGACATCGGCATCGTGTCGCCCGTCGACGGCGACATGGTCACCAGTGGCGCCGCCTCGGTCACGATCCAGCGCATCGAGGCCGCCGGCATCGACTACTACACCGAGGGCTCGCCCGGCTTCTTCCGCGACTCCTCGCGCTACGCGCCCTACAACCTGTTCACCGACATGGGCGAGGTCGCCAAGGCGGCCGAGGGCGTCCCCGGCCGCCCGGTCGACTACCTGCCCTTCGGTCCCGACGACGACCTGCCCGCCGGCCAGCCGGCGACGTCGGTCCGGGCCCGCTTCTCGCCCGGCCACACCACCACCTGGTCCTACCGCGACGGCTCCTACGTCAACGTCGACGGGTACGCCGCCGACGGCGACGCGTTCCCGGCCGACACCGTGCTCGTGCTGCGCGTGAAGGTCGGCGACGCGGGCTACCGCGACCCCGCGGGCAACCCCGTCCCCGAGACCGTGCTCAAGGGCTCCGGCGACGCGATGCTCTTCCACGGCGGGCGCCTGGTGCGCGGCACGTGGGGCAAGTCGTCGCTCGACTCGCCGATCAAGCTCACGACCCGCGCCGGCGCGCTCGACGTACCCCCGGGTCACACGTGGATCGAGCTGGTGCCGGCCGCCACCGGCGACGTCACCTTCGACTGACGGCTCGGACCCGGCTCGGTCCCCTCAGTCCTGGGCGGGTTCCCGGCGCTGCCCGAGACCGCTCGGCAGCGCGACGCCTGCCTCGGTGAGGGCCTGGAAGCCGGAGATGATGAAGCTGATCGCGACCTCGACCCGGTCGGCGGCCACGATCGGGTCGTCGGCGCCCGCGACGGACTCGCCGGCCGACGCCATCGCCCCGAAGAAGATCCGCGAGAAGGTCTCGACCATGTCCTCGTCGAGCTCCCACGCACCGGCGACGAGCACCGAGCGGACGATGTCGACGACGTTGGCGTACGTCGAGCGCTCCTCCTGTTCGCGGAACCGCTCGTGGCCGAGCACGGCCGGCCCGTCCTGCACCACGATCCGCCGGTAGCGTGGCTCCTGGACGACGGTCAGGAACGTCCGCAGACCCGTCCGGGCCTTGTCCCATGGGTCTTTGTGGCCCTTGATGGCCTTCTGGATGGTGCGCGAGGCGTCGTCCTCGACGCGCTCGAAGACCGCCTCGAAGAGGGCCTGCTTGCCGGCGAAGTGGTGGTAGAGCGCGCCCTTGGTGACCTGGGCGCCGGCGACGATCGAGTCGAGCGAGGCGTTGGCGTAGCCGTGCTCGGTGAAGAGCTCCTCGGCCACGTCGACCAGGGCGCGCTTGGTCGAGGCCGAGTAGGCGGCCCGACGGCTCGCCCCAGGGACGCTCGGCACCTTGGGCACGAGCTTGGAGACCGAGGACTTGGGCACCCGCACACCCTATGACGTGGCCCACACGCGCGCGTGGCGGTCGCCACTTCGAACGACCTGAACAGGTGAGCCGAAGCGCTGCGGCCCATGGTTGAGCGGGATTGGAGTGATGCACCGCACGTGCTCGGTGGCCAGGATCACGGCTTAGGAGGTGTGGATGCCGCTCGGCATGTTCCATACTTCAAGTACGTACTCGCAGTATGCGAGTGCCCCATGACCAAGGAGCTCACCATGACCTGGAAGACCTTCCACTCTCGGGGCGAGATCCTGCGCACGGTGATCGCCACCGCGAACACCCGTCGCGACGGCATCCTCCCCACCGACGTCGAGGGTGTCTCCGAGACCTTCGCCGACGACCTCGAGCTGCTGGGCACCCTGCAGCTGAAGTGGCACACCCGCCTGGCCGGACAGATCGAGCGCCAGCTGCTCGAGCAGCCGCTCGACCTCCCTCTCGCGGTCGCCACTGCCTGGGGCGACACGTGCGACGAGCTCCCCGGTGTACGCCTCGTGCTCGACCACTACCGCGCCGAGCCCGTCGACGACGCGATGGCGCAGGCGATGGGCAAGGCCACCGTCAAGGAGCACGCCCTGCTCGCCGTGATGGCCGGCCAGGGCAGCGTCGGCGACGCCGCGGCCGAGGCCGAGGCCGCGCCGATCGGCGCCCTCATCGAGGAGCGCGCCCGCGCCCTGCACCACGGCATCCCCACGCTCGTGGTCGAGTCGTCGCGGCCCAGCCTCCTCGAGCGCCTGCGGTCGGTCCTGGCCGCCTGATCCGCGACGGCGGGTGCCCGTCCTCCCACGGGCACCCTGCCGTCGTCTGCGTCATGATGGTCGGGTGACCGACGTACGCGCCGGCATGCTCCTGCTGGCCACACCCGCCCTGCTCGACCCCAACTTCGCCGACACCGTGATCCTGATGCTCGACGTCCGCGGCGACGGGTCGCTCGGCGTCGTCCTCAACCGGCCCACCGGCCTGCCGGTCGCCGAGGTCCTCGAGGCGTGGGGCGACGTCGTCGCCGAGCCCGAGGTGCTGTTCCAGGGCGGACCCGTCGAGACCGACGGCGCGCTCGCCGTCGCCCTGCGCCGCAGCGACGACGAGGTCCTCGGTCTTCGTGAGGTCGTCGACCGGCTCGCCCTGCTCGACCTCGACACCCCCGTCGAGCTGGTCAGCGACGAGCTCGCCGGGCTGCGCATCTTCGCCGGGTACGCCGGCTGGGGCGCCGGCCAGCTCGAGCGCGAGATCGAGGAGGGCAGCTGGTACGTCGTGCCCGGCACCGCCCCCGACGTCTTCCGCGCCGACACCTCGACCCTGCACCGCGACGTGCTGCGCCGCCAGCCCGGCGACCTGGCCTGGCAGTCGACCCGCCCGCTCGACGCCGACCTCAACTGACGTCGGCCCGACCCCACGGCGGTCGACTGATCTGAGTACTCCCGCGCGAGCTACCTGAGTACCGGCACGGGGTCGACCGTGCGTGGATGTCGGTGGGATCGGGCCATGGCTCCCACCACCGAACGACCCGAGGTCGTGATCGCGATGCTCACCGAGATGTGTGCCCTCCTGCTGCCCGACTCCGACGGCTGTCCCGGCCCCGTCGAGACCGACGAGGTGGCCGACCGATGACCGGCCCGCGGACCCTGCGCCGGGTCGTCGTCGCCGTCGGCGCCGTGCACGGACTCGCCGCCGTCGCGGCCCTGCTGCTCGCCGCCTGGACCTACGTCGACTGGCTGACCGGGGAGAGGGGCGACTACAGCGGCCTCGCCTTCATCGTCATCCTGCCGGGCCTGGCGCTCGGACTCCCGCTGCTGGTCCTCGCCGCCCTCGCGATGTCGCGCACCGCGAGCACCGCGTTCGGGGCAGCTGTCGTCATCGGGCTGGCCGACCTCGTCGCCGCGCTGGCGTGGGCCTCCCAGGTCGCCTTCGCCTGGGACGACGTCACCCTCACCACGGCGGTCCTGGTGGCGGCCGCGGTCGTCGTGCCGCCGCTGGTCGTCGGTGTCGCCGGGCTCGGGCTGGCCGAGGCGCAGCGCGACCGGTCCGCGCGGCTGGTCGCGGCGGCGCGGGTGCTGCTGGGCCTCTACGCGGTCGCGGGGACGGCGCTGCTGCTCCTGGTGCTCCCGATCGTGGCCGGGCTGACCGACGAGCCGGCCAGCACGGACGGGGTCGGCTGGGTGCTGCTCGGCCTGGCCCCGGTGGTCGTGACCGTCGTCGCGTTGCGCTCGCCGCGCCCCCGAGTCGTGCACTGCGTCGGGATCGTCGTGGCGGCGGCCTCGCTCGTGGTCTGCTTCACGCTTGCGGTCGCCAGCACCGGCGTCCCGACGGTCCTGGTCGGAGTGGTCCCGGCCCTGGCCCTCGGCGGGGTCTCGTGCGCGTGGCTGCGCGACGCTCACCGCGAGGTTCGGCACGAGCCGTGTGGCGTCTAGACTGATCGCTGTGACTCCTCCCTTCGGCTTCGGAACCTCGACCGACACCAAGGTGCGCGAGGAGGAGCGGACCGTCCCGACCGACGAGGGCGACCACGAGCGGTTCTCTCACTACGTCGAGAAGGACAAGCTCACCGAGGCCATGGTCATGGGCACCCCCGTAGTGGCCCTGTGCGGCAAGGTCTGGGTGCCCAGCCGGGCCCCTGAGAAGTTCCCCGTCTGCCCCGAGTGCAAGGACGCCTGGGAGAACCTCAAGGACGACTCGGGCGACCAGGGGTGACCGGGGCCCACGACCCCGCCGACCCCCACCTGACCCCCGCGCTCACCCCGGCCTGGCCGGAGCGCGCGGCCTGGGGCACCGCCCCGTCGCTGCGCGCGTGGCAGACGGCGGCGATGAAGGACTACCTCGAGCGCTCGCCGCGTGACTTCCTCGCGGTCGCGACGCCGGGGGCCGGCAAGACGACGTTCGCGTTGTCGGTGGCCTCCGAGCTCATCGGACGCCGTGTCGTCGACCGCGTGATCGTGGTCGCGCCCACCGAGCACCTCAAGCTGCAGTGGGCCGAGGCCGCCGCGCGCGCCGGCATCCCGATCGACCCGACGTACTCCGCGGGCAAGGGCAAGATCTCCAGCGACTTCCTGGGCGTGGCGGTCACCTACGCCGGCGTCGCGGTCAACCCGTTGGCCCTGCGCATCCGCACCGAGCGGTTCAAGACCCTGGTCATCCTCGACGAGGTGCACCACGCCGGCGACGCCCTGTCGTGGGGCGAGGGCGTGCGTGAGGCCTTCGAGCCGGCCACCCGCCGCCTCGCGCTCACCGGCACCCCGTTCCGCTCCGACGTCAACCCGATCCCGTTCGTCACCTACGCCCCCGGTGACGACGGCATCCCGCGCTCGGTCTCCGACTACAGCTACGGCTACGGGCACGCCCTGGCCGACCACGTCGTGCGTCCGGTCCTCTTCCTGGCCTACTCCGGCGAGATGTCGTGGCGCACCCGGGCCGGCGACGAGATCGCGGCGCGCCTCGGTGAGCCGTTGACCAAGGACATGACCAACCAGGCGTTGCGCACCGCCCTCGACCCGTCGGGGTCGTGGATCCCGTCGGTGCTCGCCGCGGCCGACAAGCGCCTGACCGAGGTACGCCGCCACGTCCCCGACGCGGGTGGCCTCGTGATCGCGACCGACCAGGAGTCCGCGCGGGCCTACGCCAAGATCCTGCGCTCGGTCTCGGGCGAGGCGCCGACGGTCGTGCTGTCCGACGAGAAGGCCGCGTCGAAGAAGATCACCGAGTTCACCGACAGCGACAAGCGGTGGATGGTCGCGGTGCGCATGGTCTCCGAGGGCGTCGACGTGCCGCGCCTGGCCGTCGGGGTCTTCGCCACCACCATCTCGACGCCGCTGTTCTTCGCCCAGGCGATCGGGCGCTTCGTGCGAGCCAGGTCGCGCGGCGAGACCGCGTCGATCTTCCTGCCGTCGGTGCCGGTGCTGCTCAGCCACGCCTCCGAGATGGAGCTCGAGCGCGACCACGTGCTGGGCCGTCGGGTCACCGACGAGGACGACATCTTCGCCGCGGAGAAGGAGCTGCTCGCGCAGGCCGAGGCCGGCGACGCCGCCACGCCCGACGAGACCTTCTCGTTCGAGGCGCTCGGCTCGGAGGCGTCGTTCGACCACGTGCTCTTCGACGGCGACCAGTACGGCTCCGAGGAGGAGATGGACTTCCTGGGCATCCCCGGGCTGCTCGAGCCGTCGCAGATGAAGGAGCTGCTCCAGCAGCGTCAGGCCGACAGCGCCAAGGCCCAGAAGGCGCGCCGCCAGTCCGCCGCCGGCTCGCCGCCCGACACGGTGGCCGAGGTCTCGACCCACGAGCAGCTCGCCGTGCTGCGCCGCGAGCTCAACGGCCTGGTCGCCGCCTGGCACCACCGCACAGGCCAGGCCCACGGCATCACCCACGCCGCCCTGCGCAAGGAGGCCGGCGGCCCGGCCGCCGCGATCGCCAACGCCGAGCAGCTGCGGGCCCGCATCGACCTGGTCCGCGACTGGGCGATGCGCAAGTCGGGCTGAGTCCCCGAGGCTGCCTCACCCCTCCGGCGCCCCCTCCTGCGACACAATGCGCGCATGCCTCCCGATGCCGCCCTGCCGACCGGCAGGCTCCGTGCGGTCGCCGTGCTGGTCCTGTTCGTCGCCACCTTCATGGACCTGCTCGACACCACCATCGTCAACGTGGCGCTGCCGGCGATCCAGGGGGACCTGCAGGCCTCGCCGTCACAGCTGGAGTGGATCGTCTCGGGCTACGTGCTGGCTTTCGCGACGGTCCTGATCACGATGGGCCGGCTCGGCGACCTCTACGGACGCAAGCGGATCTTCCTGATCGGCGTGGTCGGCTTCACCGTCGCCTCGGGCGTCGCCGCCTTCGCCCCGACGGCCGACGTCCTGGTGGTCTCGCGGATCGTGCAGGGCGTGTTCGCGGCGACGATGGTGCCGCAGGTGCTCTCGATCGTCCAGGTCCTCTACAGCCCCAAGGACCGCGCCGGCGTGCTCGGTGCCCTGGGCGCCGTCACCGGTCTCGCCGCGGTGGCCGGCCCGCTGCTGAGCGGCGTCCTGGTCACCCACGACGTCGCCGGCCTCGAGTGGCGCAGCATCTTCGTCATCAACCTGCCGATCGGCGCGCTGCTGCTCGTCGGCGGCTCCTACCTCATCCCCGAGACCAGGTCGCCGCGACGGACCAGCATCGACGTCGCCGGGGTCGTCGTGAGCTCACTGGCGCTGTTCCTCGTCGTGTTCGCGCTGATCGAGGGGCGCCCGAAGGGCTGGGCCTGGTGGATCTGGGCGCTGATGGCGGTCGCGGCGGTCCTGCTGGTGGCCTTCGTCCGCCACGAGCGTCAGGTCGAGCAGCGCGGCGTCACCCCGCTCGTCCCGCCGAGCCTGTTCCGCGACCGCGGCTACACCGCGGGCAGCCTCACGTCGCTGGCCTTCTTCGGGTCGATCGGTGCCTTCTTCTTCATCGTCACCCTCTACCTCCAGCTGGGACTGGGCTTCACCCCGATCAGCTCTGCGCTCGCCACCCTGCCGTTCAGCGTCGGCGCGTTCCTCGCCAGCGGCGCGAGCGTGCCCCTGGTCGACAAGGTCGGCAAGGCGCTGGTCACGATCGGCTTGTCGCTGTTCACCCTCGCGGTGGCGTGGACCGCCCAGACGATCGCGCACCACGGCGACGCGCTGAGCACGTGGGACCTGACCGGCCCGATGTTCCTGGGCGGGGTCGGTCTCGCGTTCGCGGCGGTCCCGCTGCTCGACGTCTCGCTGGCCAACATCGACGTGCAGAACGCCGGCGCCGCCTCGGGTGTCCTGGGGACCTTCCAGCAGGTCGGGGGCGCGGTGCTGCTGGCGATCGTCGGCGTGGTCTTCTTCGAGTCCGTCGGCGCGGGTCAGTCGAGCGACGCCTGGCGCAACGGGGTGCTGCACGGCCTGCTGGTGCCCGGGATCGGGCTCGCGGTCGGCGCGGTGGCCAGTCTGCTGCTCCCCGGGGTGGAGGCCGTGCGGCACCACAAGGACATGGCCGAGAAGGCGGCCGAGCTGGACTACGAGCTCGAGCTGGAGGCGCTGTGACGACGCGTGACCGCTGCGGGCGTGCCGTCGGCTGACGTCCGTCCGGCTCAGCCCTCGAACGGGCGGGCGCCCGGCCCCGGTCGCGTGACGACGTCACGCGCGTCGTCGACGCGGTGCCCGTCGCGGCACTCGAGGACCGTGGTGACCACCGCGCCGCAGTCGCGGTGGGTCAGCTCGACCGGTGGGCCCTCGGGGTCGGCGTACCAGCGGGTGCCCCACTCGGCGACCGCCGCGAGCACGGGGTAGAGCTCGAAGCCCTTGGCGGTCAGGCGGTACTCGTGGCGTTCGCGGCTGCCCTCGTCGCGGTAGGGGACGCGGTGCAGGATGTCGTGCTCGACGAGCAGGGCGAGCCGGTTGCTGAGCACCTGGCGGGGCAGGCCGCTGTGGCGTTGCATGTCGGCGAAGCGGCGCACGCCGTTGAAGACCTCGCGCAGCACGATCATCGTGCCCTTCTCGCCGAGGATGGCCATCGCCCGCGCCACCTGGCAGTTGTCGGTGGCCCAGGCGAGGGCCGGAGGGGTCGCGGGTGTCGTGGGCATGGTCACAGTCTAGGTCTTGTTGACAGACCCAGCCAAGGGCGGCACGCTCGGTCCATGACTGAGACCCAGGCCCCGGTGGACCCGTTCGCGATGACCGGGCTCGAGCAGCTCGAGGCGATGACCCGCGGCGAGCTGCCAGGCGCACCGATCGCCGACACCATCGGCATGGAGAACTTCGGCGGCGGGCACGGCGCGATCCACGTCGAGCTCGTGCCGCAGGCCCGCCACTACAACCCGCTCGGGACCGTCCACGGCGGCGTGATCTCGACCCTGCTCGACACGGCTGCCGGCTGCTCGGTGCACTCCACGCTCGCGGCGGGGGAGGGCTACACCTCGCTCGACCTGACCGTGAAGTTCCTGCGGCCGGTGACCGTCGACTCGGGCCGGCTGCGTGCCGAGGGACGCGTCATCCACCGCGGGCGCCGTACGGCGCTGGCCGAGGCGGTGCTCCTCGACGCGGCCGGCAAGCAGGTCGCCCACGCGACCTCGTCGTGCATGATCTTCAGCTGACCCTTCGGGACCTACCGCCGCCGGTCTAGCGCTCGAAGGCGACGACCTGGATCACGGTCTCTCCTTCGCACGCCGAGGACTCGCGGATCGACCAGCGGCCGGAGTGCTTGGCGAGGGTGAAGTCGGCCTCCGCGTCGTCGTCCTCGGTCTCGCCGCCGGTGATCGTGTAGCCGGCGGCCGGCTGGTCGTCGTTGAGGAAGGCGAGCACGTCGTCGAGGGGAGCCGTCGAGACGCCGGTGACGATGGTGCCGGCCCCGGCCCGCTCCTCGACGTCGTAGACGGTCGTCTGCGGCGGGAACGCCCAGTCACTCGGGAAGCCGTCGCCGTACGGCGCCGCGACCGGCGTGGCGTCGGCCGTGCAGGTCGTGAGGTCGGCGGCGTCGGCCAGGACCGAGCCCTCGGTCTCGTCGCGGTCGCTCTCGGCGCTGCTGTCGCTCGAGCACCCCGCCAGGGTGCCGCTGCTCAGCAGCAGCGCCCCGGCCAGGGCCACGGTGGCGCGCCGGACCCGGCGTGTCGTCACGGGTGGCCGGTCCACGTCAGTAGGTGACGCTGTCGACGACAGCGCGCCCACGGACGACGATCTCGAGGGTGTGCGAGCCCGCGCCGAGCCCGCCGACGACGATGTCACGGCCGAACCTCGGCGAGCCCGTGGCGCCGCCGAAGTCCAGGGTGCGGACGCGCTGGCCGTCGACGAGGACGCGCGCGGTGCCGCCGCCCTTCACGGTCCCGAAGGCGATGCCCAGCAGGCTGCCGCGGAAGGTGGTGGCGAGCGAGGAACGATCCCGGCCGGCCTGCTGCTCCGGGCTCTCGCAGTAGCGACTCCCCGACGCGCCGGCGGCCTTGCGGGTCCGCCAGGTCCCCTTCTGGTCGAGGCTGCCGCAGCCGTGCTCACGACCCACCTGGACCGTCGTGGTCGCGGTGTCGGTCAGGCCGTCGGCGTCAGTGACCGTCAGGGTGACCGTCTGGGCGCCGTGCCGGGTGAAGGTCGTGGAGGCCTTGAGGCCGCCCGCCAGACGGGGCGAGGCAGCGTCGCCGAAGTCCCAGGCGTAGGTCAGGGAACGGCCGGGGGTCTCGGCGTCACGGCTGCCGGACCCGCTGACCCGCAGCTGCTCGTCCACGGCCACCAGACGCGAGCCGAGCGCGATCCGCGCCACGGGCCGGGTGTTGGTCGGCGCGGGCGGGTCGGTGGTCGGGTCCGTGGGACCGGTGGCCGGGTCGTACTTGGCGAACAGCGTCCGGCCGGTGGTCTGGCGGGCGATGGTCGAGTAGGAGTCGTGGGTCATCGACGTCGGGTCGGTGGCGCACGCCGCGATGCAGCCGTCGGCGAAGCCGACCTCGACGCGGCCGTGGTCGTCGTGGGTGATGTCGATGAAGTCCAGCAGGTTGCGGTCGTCGCCGCAGGTGGTGCCGCCGGTGCAGATCGAGCCGCGCTGGACCGGGTCGGTCGGGGTCGCGTCGGTGGTCACCCACGTGGCGCCGCCGTCGTAGGTCGTGTCGACGTAGAGGTGCCACACGCCGGTGAAGACCCCGGTGGCCTGGTAGTCGCCCGGCGTCGTGGTGCCGAGGTAGGCGAAGGCGGCGCGGTCGTCGTCGCCGGCGATCACCGTGGGGAACACGGCGCTCTGGACGCTGCAGGGAGCGACGTCCGCGGCACCCGTGCAGGGGACCGAGGCGCCGGCGACGTGGTGGTGGATCCACGTGTCGCCGCGGTCGGGGCTCACGGCCGCGCCGGGCTTGCCGTCGGCGCCGACGTAGCCGACGTAGGCGGTGCCGTCGCGGCCGATGCCGACCGACGGGTCCGAGTCACCCGCGGTCGAGCCGGTGACCGGCTTGACGGTCCAGCTGAGACCCCCGTCGGTCGAGACCACGACGGCCGCGGTGCGGTTGCCGTCGGCGTCGGTGCAGCTCTTGTTGGGCAGGTAGGCGGTGCCGTCGGGCGCGATCCGGATGTGGCCGTGGAGGCCGCCGCAGTCGGCGAGCGTGTAGGTCTGGTTGACCACGGGGAACGTCGTGCCACCGTCGTGCGACACCGCGCACAGCGCCGTGGCGATGTCCTGGCTGCAGTAGTAGACGGCGTGGGGGTAGTCGTTGACCGGCAACCCACCGACGAGGTCGTCGGGGGAGTAGGGGCCACCGCCGATGGTCTGGTGGTCGACACCGCTGACCAGACCGCCGCCCTGGCTGGGGTTCCAGGTGGCGCCGTCGTCGTCGGTGTAGCACGTCAGCGAGTCCTGGCCGGTGAGCTGGGACTCGAAGGTGCGGCCCGTGAGCGGGTCGGTGAACAGGATCGGGTCGAGGCCGGTCGTGTTGCCGCCCAGGCACCCGACGGTCGCCGAGGCGGTGACGTCGCTCCAGGTCGCGGTCGCGGGGGTCACGGTGTCGTCGAAGAGGACCTTGTAGGTGTGCAGCCCGGCCTGGTACATCACGGGGTCCGGCAGGGCCGGGTCCTGCGAGGCGGGCGTGTTGTGGTTGCCGATCGACGGCTCACCCGCGTCGTTGGCGCCCGGCAGGGCGCTCGGCGCGGCGTAGGTGGCGTAGCCGGGGGCCGCGGGGTCGGTCGGCACCGGGCCGGGGCCCGGCCCGGGCGTGGGGCCCGCCGCGTCGGAGATGGTGGCGCTGGCCGTGTAGGTGCCACCGGCGGCCGTGTAGGCCACCACGTCGGCGCTGTAGGTGCCGGGCGCGGGGACCGGGATCGTGAGCGACTCGTCGCCCGCCTCGGCGCTCGAGGCCACGACGTTGCCGCCCTGGTCGACCAGGTAGAGGTCGAAGTCGTCCTGGCCGCTCGGGGAGGTCGACGTGAGCGAGATCGTGAGGTTGTGCGTGGTGCCGTAGCCGGCAGGCGTGGCGACCTTCAGGGCGAACTCGTCGCAGCTTGCGGGCAGGCACACCAGAGGGCCCGTCCCGAGGAGCGCGCCGGGGTCGGCGCCGGCCAGCGGTCCGCCGGTCCACGACACCGACCGGTGGGTGTCGGTCAGGTCGCCCGCGGTGGGTGACGCGCCTTGCGCTGAGGCGACCAGGCCGACGAGGCCGAGGGCCAGGGTCGAGACGGCGGCGACGGCGACGAGGTGACGTCGTCGGCGGCGGACGGAGGCTGGTGCAGTTGTGGACACGCGACACCCTTGATCGAAGGACGGAGCTTGCTGGGGCTACTGCACAACGAACGGTCCGGCGTGGGGTTAGGCACCAGGGCTGACCGAATTTGCCTCGACGGCTCAGCCGACCCGGAGTGAGGGCACGGCGAGGAGCCGCGCGAACACGTCGGCCAGGGCGCAGCCGTCTGCCGGTCCGTGCCCGGTCAGCGGCCGCGACCGCGCCGCTGTCGAAGTCGGCCATGCCCCACGGCAGGTCAGGGCGGCTCGGGAACACAGGGCGTCGCCCGGGGGTTGGGGAGACCCGTGAGTGCTCCCGAGATCACCCGTGCCAGCGTCGGCCTGCGCAGCGAGCGGGGCCCCGTCCTGCTGGCGGTCATGCTCAGCATCGGTCTGGTCGCGATCGACGCGACGATCCTGGCGACCGCGGTGCCCGCGATCGTCGACGACCTCGGCGGCTTCACGTCGTTCCCGTGGCTGTTCTCGATCTACCTGCTGGCGCAGGCGGTGTCGGTGCCGATCTACGGCAAGGTCGCCGACCTCTACGGTCGCAAGCCGGTGATGCTGCTCGGGATCGGTCTGTTCGTCGTGGGGTCGCTGCTCTGCGGGATCGCGTGGAGCATGCCCGCACTCATCCTGTTCCGGCTCGTCCAGGGCCTCGGCGCCGGTGCGGTGCAGCCGATGGGCATGACGATCGTCGGTGACATCTACTCCCTGGCCGAGCGCGCCAAGGTGCAGGGCTACATCGCCAGCGTCTGGGCGGCGGCCTCGGTGATCGGCCCGACGCTGGGTGGGGTCTTCGCCGACTACCTGTCGTGGCGCTGGATCTTCTTCGTCAACCTGCCGCTGGGGATCGCGGCCGGCTGGGTGATGTGGCGGCGCTTCGACGAGAGCATCGAGCGGCGCAAGCACACGATCGACTACGTCGGCGCGGTGCTGCTGGCCGCCGGGGGCTCCCTGCTCCTGCTCGGCCTGCTCGAGGGTGGGGTGCGCTGGGAGTGGGGCTCGACCGCCGGTGTCGCGATCTTCGTCGCCGCGCTCGCGCTGCTCGTCGCCTTCGTCGCGGTCGAGGCGCGCACGCCCGAGCCGGTGCTCCCGCTGTGGATCTTTCGGCGCCGCGTGCTCAACGCCGCCAACTCGGGGGCGTTCGTCGTCGGGGTGCTGATGCTCGGGCTGACGTCGTACGTGCCCCTCTACGCCCAGGGGGTGCTGGGTCACGGTGCCCTCGTGGCCGGCCTGGCGCTGGCGGCGATGACGATCGGGTGGCCGATCGCGGCCTCGACGAGCGGACGCTTCTACCTGACGATCGGGTTCCGCCGCACGGTGCTGATGGGGGCCCTGTTCGTGATCGCCGGCGCAGCGCTCCTGCTGCCGGTCAGCGCCGACAGTGCCCTGTGGCAGCTCGCCCTGCCCTGCTTCGTGATGGGCATCGGCTTCGGCTACGTCGCCAGCCCCGGGGTCATCGTCGCCCAGTCGTCGGTCGACTGGCAGCACCGCGGCGTCGCCACCGGCACCAATATGTTAGCCCGCTCGATGGGCAGCGCCGTCGGCGTCGCCGTCTTCGGTGCGATCGTCAACAGCCGGGTGGCCGACGGGTCCGCGCCGGGCGCCACGCTCGACCTCGAGAACCTCGCGGCCGGGGTGCTGGCGCCGGCCATCCACGCGGTGTTCGTCTGCTCGGTGGTCGTCGCGCTCGCCCTGCTGCTCTCGGGGCTGCTGATGCCGCGGCGCGCAGGGGCCGACGCGGCCTAGGACGACGAGGGTCGGGTGGTCCCTGACCCGTTCGGGTCATGCGGGGCGCCCGAGTGGTCCGAATCGCCGGATTCGGCCACCGGCCGTGCCGCCACCCCTCATCGTGGGCCCATGACCGCAGCCCCTGCGCTCCAGGAGATCGCGAGCCTCGTCGAGGGCGAGCCCCGAGTCGTCCTGCGCCGCCTGCTCACCCTGCTGTGCGAGCAGCTGGGCATGGACACCGCGTTCGCGAGCGTCCTGGACGGCGCGGGCAACCGCACCGTGCGGCTGTCGGCCCACGCCGACGGCACCGCCGGCCCCGACGCCATCACCGAGCCGCTGGCCGACGCGTGGTGCGGTCGCGTCGTCGAGACCGGCGGCTTCATGATCGGAGACGCGCGGGACGACGCGGCGCTGCAGGCACTGCCCTCGACGTCGGCCTTCGGCATCGTCTCGTTCGCCGGCGTCCCGTTGTTCGACGAGAGCGGCACGGTCTTCGGCACCCTCTGCGCGCTGGGCCGCGAGCCGCACACCTCGCTCAACGTGCGCGACCACCACGTCCTCTCGGGCCTGGCCGCCGTGGCCGCACCGCTGGTCCGGGCGCTCGACGCGCCGCCGAAGGCTCGCCCGACGCCGACCGGCCTGGCGGCCGTCGCCGACGCCGTCGAGAAGGCCGGAGACCTCGAGGGCCTCAGTCGGCCGCTGCTGGACGCGTTGGGCGACCTGACGGGCCTCGCGTCGACGTACCTCACGGTCGTGCACGAGGACGACGGCGTGCAGGAGATCCGCTACGCCCGCAACACCCGCGACGGGTTCGCCGTCGACGAGGGCCTCGTCGTGCCGTGGGAGGACACCCTGTGCAAGCGCTCGCTGGAGGAGCAGCGGCCCTACGTCACCGACGTCGCGTCGGCGTGGCCCGACAGTGCTGCAGGCCGGGAGCTCGGCATCCGGGTCTACGTGTCGGTGCCCGTGACCATGCCCGACGGCGCCCTGTGGGGCACACTGTGCGCCGCCGACTCGGTGAGCGCCGACGACGCGGAGGCCCACCTGCCCACGATGCGGCTCTTCGCCCGACTCATCGCCTCGGAGGTCCAACGTGAGGCGGCGGTCTCGCGCGCACGCGACGAGGCCGACACCGACTCGTTGACCGGGTGCGCGACGCGCCGGGTCGTGGACCCGTGGCTGGCCGCGCAGGTCGCGCTCGTGGCCCCCGCGGAGGTGGTGGTCGTCGCCTACGTCGACCTCGACTCCTTCAAGGCCACCAACGACACCCTGGGGCACGCCGCCGGTGACGCGGTGCTGGTCGAGGTCGGTCGGCGGCTGCGGGCCGCGGCCCGCCCGCACGACCTGGTCGCCCGCCTGGGCGGCGACGAGTTCCTGGTCGCGGCGCGGCTGCCCCGCAGCGTCGCCGTGCAGCTGATCCACCGGGTGCAGGGTGCGCTCACCTTCTCGCTGCCGTGGGCCGGCACGTCGGTCGACGTACGCGCCTCGGTCGGCGCGGCCACCACAGACGAATGCGAGGGCTCCGCCCTGGCCGCTGTCGCCGACGCCGCGATGTACCTGGTCAAGCACTCCGCCCGCGCCAGCTGAGGTCACGCGTCGGCGTTGCCGCGCTTCGACAGGCTGAGGACGAGCATCAAGGTGGCGTCGTCGTCGACGCGGACGGTGTCGCCGGGAGCGACCGGGGCGTAGTCGTACATCAGCCCGTGTCCGTCGGGAACGTAGCCCCGCCGGGCGTAGAGGCGCTGAGCAGCGCCGTAGTCCGCGTAGAGGCCGACACCGAGACCGACTGACTCGCTGCGCAGGGATGCCGCGCGCTGGACCGCGTCCAGCAGGAGACTGCCGATGCCCTGGGTGCGGAAGGCCGGAAGGTGCGGTAGGTCCAGGTGGTGTGGGTCTTGAGTCGGTGGTGGTGTCGGCACAGGGGTGCGAGGTTGCAGCTGCTGGTGGTGCCGCCGCCGGGGTGGGGGCTCCAGGGGTCGAGGTGGTCGAGGTCGCAGCGGCGCGCGGGGGTGGTGCACCAGGGGAACACGCAGGTGGGGTTGATCAGCCGGACCTGCTCGCGCAGAAGGTCGGGGATGGCGTAGGACTCGGTGTGCAGCTCGTTGGACAGGTCGAGCACGGGCAAGACGGCGACGTGGGTGTCGGTTCGTGACAGCCACTGGTGGACCTGTTGGACCAGGAGCGGGTGGGGGCGGGTGCCGGGGGTGTCGTTGAGCGCGACGGGGTCCAGGCCGAGCAGGGCGAGGTCGGTGAGGTGGAGGTAGACCACGGCCTGCTTGCCCGGGACCCGTGTCGGAGCCTGGGTAGGTACGGAAGCGGGTGCCGGTGACTCGGTCGGTGACTCGGCCGGTGACTCGGCCGGTGACTCGGCCGGTGACTCGGCGGGTGACTCAGCGGACGCGAGTGCCGGGTGCTGGTGGAGCAGGGCGAGGGCTAGGGCGGGGTCGGCCAGGACGCCGAGGGCGCGTGCGCGGCGGGTGTCGAGCGGGTCGGTCTCGTCTGGGTCGTCGGGGTCGGGGTCGTCGGGGTCGTCGGGGTCGCTGCCGTTGGTCTTCAGGGCCGCGGCGATGCGGGCGACGGTGGCGGCCAGGGCGTGGAGGTCCTGCCAGTCGCCGCGGGCGTGGAGCTCGGCGCTGCCGTCGGGTTGGGGGTCGAGGTGGAAGGAGGCGTGGTGGCCGTGCTCGGCGGCGGCCTGCTCGAGCTCGACGATCTCGGCGTGCAGGCGCAGCATCGCCTCGGCGATCGCCCGGTCCAGGGTGGTCAGGCCTACGGTGGCAGCGATCGGGGCGAGGTGGTCGTCGAGGTAGGCCACCACGTCGGCCGGGGAGCCGAGCACGGCCTGCGCGATGCGCCGGGCCCGCCAGGCGGGGACCTGCCCGGTGCACACCAGGGCCCAGATCCTCGGCAGCCGGTGGCACAGCACCAGGGCGTCACGGATCAGGGCCTTGCCGGCCGCGGTCGACATCCGGTTGGCCGCGGCGAACGCAGCCGGGGCGTCCCACGCGACCGGGGGGATGCCGCACCACCCCAGGCGCTCCTCGGCCTGCTCGCCGGTCTCGAGGTCGGCGAACCCCAGGGCCAGGGCGGTGCCGTCGAGCTGCTCCATCGGCTGCGCCGACGCGGCCGTGATCCGCCAACCGTCGGCACCGTCGAGCACCGGGTGGGCCTGCGCCCAGTCCACCGCGACCTGCAGGATGCGTGCCTCGGCCGCATCGGCTGCGACCCGTGCCGCACGGACCTGCTCCAGCAGCAGTGCCGGGGTCACCGCGTCGTCGGCGAGAGCAGTGGACATGGGTCGAGTATAATCGAGCACATGTTCGAGAACAATGGGTTCTTCATTTTCCTGGCGTGGGCTGCCTAGCAGTGCATACCGGATCTGGCGATGAGCGCGAGGGCGCTCACCTGTCCGCGTCACTACGGTGGATGACGTGGAGCGGACATTCCCAGACGGCAGCGGGAACGAACGAGCAGTACTGACAGGCTGGCTGGACTGGCAGCGTGCGACTGTGCTGCGTAAGGTCCAAGGGCTGACCGACGAACAGGCCCACCAGTCCCTCCTGGCGACCTCGCCGCTGATGACGGTCGCGGGAATCCTGTCGCACCTGCGTTGGACCGAGCACGGTTGGTTCGCCGCCATTTTCCCAAGCGCAGCAGGAGGCCACACAGAGCGCGATTCCTCCGACGGCTGGCAGGTTCCCCGGTCGTCGCTGGACGCCCTCGTCGAGGGCTATTGAACTGAATGTGCAGTGTCACGTCAGGTGGTGTCGCACCAAGACCTCGGGGCGATGCAGGAGTTCACACCACCTGAATTCCCACCAGTGAGTCTCCGATGGATCGTCACGCACATGATCGACGAGACCGCCCGCCATCTCGGGCACCTCGACGTGATTCGAGAGCAACTCGACGGTACGCGCGGCTACTAGGGTCGGCGGCCTGCCGACGTACGTCAGATCTAGGGACGCATCCAGATCTTTCGCGTTGCGCGCGCTTCCCGGGGGCCTCACGACCAGGCTGCGAGCGCGACTGTGAGCCGGCCGTCTCGTTCCCGTGACGGGGAGCGCACGGCGGTGGCGATGCCATACCGTGATCGCCTACCTTCACCTGCCGTTATTGACGAGCGGCAGAACTGTAGCCAGACCGGTGTGCACGGCTCGAACGACGTCTGGAGAGATCGCCGCCGGCAGTGGTCTGAACGATAGGCCGGATCCTGTCCACCACCGTGGACGGGTCCTCGGCGTGCTCGCGGCCGCTTGTGTCCGGCACGTTAAACGGCGGCTCCAGCGGGTCCACTGATCATCGGTCAGGTCACGTGGAGACAACGTGGCCGCACGGAGCTCACGAGAACCGTCCCCCAACAGAGACCCCTGCGGCAGAGCCGTGTGGAGGCGAGGGGCTGCGCGGCCGCCAATACGTCGTACGGCATCGCAGCAGGCGTGACGGCGTTACCGTCGTCACATGGAGACCAGCAGGATCGGGCGGGCCGTCGTGCTCGCCACCGTCGTGGCCGCGCTGGTGCCGGCCGCCGTCCGGGCCGAGGCGGCGACCACCGACGTCCGCACCGCACCGACGACGACGGCCGTGCCGGTCGCAGCCCGGGCGACCACGACTCCGCCCGACCACGACGTCGTCCGCGCTCGGCCCGGCACGCACTCCTGGCGGACCAACGACCAGATGGTGCCGGTGGTCGTGGGTCCCGATGACAATTTCCGCTTCTCGATCGACACCCGGCTCTACGTCCCCGACAACGCCACGCGTCGTACGCCGCAGCCGACGATCCTGATGACGCACGGCTTCGGCCTGACCAAGGACTCCAACGAGGTCGTCACCACCGCCCGGTTCTTCGCGGCCCACGGCTACAACGTGCTGACCTACACCTCGTCCGGCTTCGGGCGCAGCGGCGGGTGCGTGAGCCTGCAGTCGGCCGACTACGACGTCGAGGCCGCCAGCCAGGTGATCAGCACGGTCCTCGGGCCGCGTCGTGACGTGCTGCGCGACCGTCGCGGCCTGGTGATCGGCACCATCGGCGGGTCCTACGGCGGCGGCATCCAGCTGCCGCTGGCGGCGGCCGACCACCGCATCCGGGCGGCCATCCCGGGTCGCACCTGGAACAACCTGCGCTACTCGCTGGACCCCAACAACCTGGTCGACCGCGGCGACCGGACCGGGCTGCGGCACCCGCCCCACCAGGGCGTCTTCAAGCAGCAGTGGACCTCGCTGTTCTACGCGCTCGGCAACGCCCAGCAGGCGATGGGCAACGGCGGTTGTGCCGCGGCCAAGGCCGGCAGCGGCGACCCCGCCGAGATCGCGAGCATCGCCTCCTGCCCGGGCTACTACGCCGACCTCTGCACGCTCTACGACGAGCTCACCGCGACGGGCAGCTTCCGCGCGGCCGCGATCCGGCAGGTCGCGCGCGCCTCGGCGTCGACTTTCCTGTCTGAGATCGACGTCCCGGTGCTGCTGGTACAGGGCCAGAGCGACACGCTGTTCAACCTCAACGACGCGGCCGCGACCTTCACGACCCTGCGGCGGCGCGGCGTGCCGGTCGCGATGATCTGGAACTCCGGCGGCCACGGTGGCTACAGCTCGCAGCCCGGCGAGTGCGAGCAGTACGACGGGGTCGCCCGCTCGGTGGCGCAGATGAACCGCTGCTACCTGCCGCTGCGCGCGCTGGGCTGGATGGACCACTGGCTGCGCGGCACCCCCGCCGGCCGCGGCCCGACCTTCACCTACTACCGCGACTGGGTGCGCCACACCGGCGGCGGTGCCGACGACGAGCAGTACGGCGCGTCCGCACGGTTCGCCCCGCGGCGTACGACCGCGTTCCTGCTGTCGTCCGACGGCCGGCTCGTGACGCGCGAGAGCCGGGTCCGACCCGGCGCGCTGACCATGCTCAACCCGGCGGGCGGGCAGCCGGCGGCCTACACCGAGACCAGCAACTTCAGCGGCCCCGACTCCTCGCCCGACCTGGCGATGCCGCCGCGCGACGTTCCGGGCCAGCTGGCCGCCTTCACGTCGCGACCGTTCGCGCGGCCCTACGTGTCGGTCGGCATCCCGTCGGCGACGCTGCGGCTGCGGGGCGCCAACGGCCTCGACACCGTCTTCTACGCCAAGGTCCTCGACGTCGCGCCCGACGGCTCGGCCACGCTGATCCACCGGCTGATCACGCCGGTCCGGGTACCGAAGGGCTACGGCGACCGGGCGGTGCGGGTGCGGCTGCTCGGGTTCGCGCACCGCTTCCAGGCCGGTCACCGGGTGCGGCTGGTGCTCTGCACGACCGACCAGACGTCGTACAACGCCAAGGTCGCCGACACGGTGACCGTGCGCGCCGGCTCGACCTTCCGGCTGCCGGGGCTGCCCGGCTGAGGTCCGGGCTCAGGCGCGGGCGAGGAGGTCCGGCGCCAGGGTCAGCGCGCCGACGAGCAGGCCGGCGAGGTTAGCCACCAGCATCAGCAGGCACCAGACCAGGGCCGGCACCCCGGTCAACCGGGCCAGCTGGTCGGGGTCGGAGCTGCGGCTGCGCCGGCGGCCTGCGGTGACGAGCTCGAGCACGGGCCGTGGCGCGGCGAGCAGGAGCAGCCAGGCGACCAGGTAGGCGACGACCGCCTGGACGTCGGGCGCGGCGTACCAGGTCAGCAGGCCGATGCCGACGCCGGCGCCGGCGAGGGTCAGCACGCCGTACCAGTTGCGCACCCACAGCAGCAGGCCCACCAGCAGCAGCATCATCAGCCAGAGCAGCGCGACCCCACGCCCGCTCGCGAGCACCAGCGCGGCCCCGACCCCGACCACGGCGGGGGCGAGGTAGCCGGCGAGCAGGGTGGCGACCATGCCGGGTCCGGTCGGGCGACCGCTCGAGACCGTCAGACCCGAGGTGTCGGCGTGCAGCCGGATGCCCTGCAGGCGTCGGCCGACCAGGACGGCGACCACCGCGTGGCCGGCCTCGTGGACGACGGTGACGCCGAGCCGCACCCGCCGCCAGGTCGTCGAGCTGAGCACCATCAGGAGCGCGACCAGCCCGGTCGCCAGGACGACGCCCGGCTCGGGCAGGGGCTGGACGGCGGTCGCGCGGTCCCAGGTCTCGGTGAGCGCGTCCACGGGGACAAGTGTGCGGGTGCGGGGGTCAGTCGGTGGCCTCGAGCAGCGGGAGCACGCGGTAGGGCACCTGGGTGGCCAGCGCCATCACGGTCGAGGCGCGCTGGACGCCGTCGACGGAGACGACCTGGTCGATGACCCGCTGCAGGTCGGCGTTGGACCGCGAGACGACCCGGCACCACAGGTCGCCGGCCCCGGTGATCGTGTAGGCCTCGAGCACCTCCGGGATCGTGGCGAGGTGGTCGGCCACCGCGACGTGGCCCGCCGACTGGCTGATCTCGAGGGTCAGGAACGCCGTCACCGGGAAGCCCAGGGCCTCGGGGGAGAGGTCGGGACCCCAGCCGGTCACCACGCCCGACGACACGAGCCGGTCGAGCCGGGCCTGCACGGTGCCGCGGGCGACGCCGAGCCGGCGCGACGCCTCGAGCACCCCGACGCGGGGCTCGGCGGCGTACAGACTGATCAGGGTGCGGTCCAGGTCGTCCATCGTGCCCCTCTCGACTGGACAAGTTGCTCAACGTGTCGCAGCACTGTTGCACAGATTGTCACCGCCGGACACGCTGAGCCCCATGACGCTGACCCCGGACGAGCTCAGAGCAGACCTCACCCTCGACCAGCTCAAGGAGCTCGTCGGCCTCGTCGAGTACGACGCCAGCCGCGACCCGTTCCCGGTCACCGCGATGGACGCCGTGTGCTTCGTGGTCGGCAACGCGACGCAGACCGCGACCTTCTACCAGCTCGCGCTCGGCATGGAGCTCGAGGCCTACCGCGGCCCCGAGACCGGCACGCGCGACTCCAAGTCCTACGTGCTGCGCAGCGGCAGCGCCCGTTTCGTCTTCACCGGCGGCGTGACGCCCGAGAGCCCGCTGCACGAGCACCACCGCAAGCACGGCGACGGCGTCGTCGACCTCGCCCTCGAGGTGCCCGACGTCGACAAGTGCATCGAGCACGCCCGCGCGGTCGGCGCGACGATCCTGGTCGAGCCCCACGACGAGACCGACGAGCACGGCACCGTGCGCACCGCCGCCATCGCGACGTACGGCGAGACCCGCCACACGCTGGTCGACCGCAGCCGCTACTCCGGTCCCTACCTGCCCGGCTACGTCGCCCGCGCGACCACCGTGACCCGGCGCGAGGGCCACCCCCAGCGGCTCTTCCAGGCCGTCGACCACTGCGTCGGCAACGTCGAGCTCGGCAAGATGGACGAGTGGGTGACCTTCTACAACAAGGTCCTGGGCTTCACCAACATGGCCGAGTTCATCGGCGACGACATCGCCACCGACTACTCCGCGCTGATGAGCAAGGTCGTCGCCAGCGGCAACCACCGGGTCAAGTTCCCGCTCAACGAGCCGGCGATCGCCAAGAAGAAGTCGCAGATCGACGAGTACCTCGAGTTCTACGACGGTGCCGGCTGCCAGCACATCGCCCTGGCCACCGGCGACATCCTGCGCAGCGTCGACATCCTGCGCGACAACGGCATCGAGTTCCTCGACACCCCCGACTCCTACTACGACGACCCCGCCCTGCGCGCGCGCATCGGCCAGGTGCGGGTGCCGATCGAGGAGCTCAAGAAGCGCAAGATCCTCGTCGACCGCGACGAGGACGGCTACCTGCTGCAGATCTTCACCAAGCCCATCGGCGACCGGCCCACCGTGTTCTACGAGTTCATCGAGCGCCACGGCTCGCTGGGCTTCGGCAAGGGCAACTTCAAGGCCCTCTTCGAGGCCATCGAGCGCGAGCAGGACGCCCGCGGCAACCTGTAACTGATTGTCGCGATCCGGCTGCCGCGCGCCGCGGGCGCGGGATGCCTGGTGCTCGCTACCGCGATCTCGGCGTCGGGCCGGCCGGCGGCGGGGTAGTCCCTGACGAAAATCAACGATCCGCGGCCGACATCGTTGATTTTCGTCAGGGATTATCCCGGCCGGGGGGCGTCAGTCGGTGGTGCCGGTGCTGACGGTGATCGTCGAGCCGTAGGGCACCGCCTCGACCAGCCGCTGGCGGGCCAGGGCCGGGTGGTCGTCGAGCAGCTTGGCGCCGTTGGCCAGCGAGCGCAGGGCGGCGGTCTCGGCGCGCGCGGCCTCGAGCCGGGCCTGGCCGCGGGCGCGCGTGGTGACCAGCTCGGCGTAGGCCGCGCGCAGGTCGGCGGGCAGGATCACGTCCTTGACCGCGACGGCGCGCACGTCGATGCCGACGCTCGCGCCGGCGCCCCGTGCCGCGGCCAGCAGGGCGTCGCCGAGCCCGGTGCGCGCGCGGCGCACGACGGCGTCGGCCTCGACGTCGAGCAGCGCCTCACGCAGCGCCAGCTGCACCGCCAGGTGCACCGCGCCGTCGGGGTCGCTGGTGGTCTCGAGGAAGGCGACCGGGTCGCCCACGGTCCACCGCACCGCGGCGGTGACCCGGACGCTGACGCCGTCGGCGGTCAGCACCTCCTGGGGCGCGATCGTGACCAGGCGCTCGAGCAGCGAGACCGACACGTGGGTCGCGCGACGGGGCACCCGGTGGCGGCCCGGCTCGAGCACGCGGGTGCGCAGGCCGTCGACGTACTCGACGGCCACGGTGGTGGCGGGGACGGTCGTGGTGGTCATCGTGCTCTCCTCGGTGCGGTCGTGGGTGAGGGCAGGGTCGGGTCCGGGCACGCGACGGCCACGGGACGTCGACCGTCGTGCTGACCGGCCGGGTCGCTGGCGGCCGCTGCGGTGAACGCCCGGACCCGACCCCGCCGGAGAGGAGGGAGTCGAACCCTGCAGCTGTTCAGGCTGCGTACCTGTGGCGGGGTACGACGCGCAGGACCGGCGATCGGTACCCCGCGCCGGCTGCTGATCCCGCCAGGCACGACCGTACGCGCGCGGCGTCCCGCGCGCGAACGGCTTTCCACAGGCCCTGGTGGGCTCAGGCCTGGTCGCCCACCAGCACGGCCTCGGCCTCGTCGCGGCTGCCGACCGCGGCGTGCGGGGTGCGGCCCGCGACGACGTGGCGTCCGGCGGTCAGAACGAGAGCACCGATCGCGATGGCCACGGCCCCGAACCAGAACGGCGCGTGGGCGTCGACCTCCTCGCCCAGCTTGAGGGCGACGAACGGGCCGACCGCACCGCCAGTGAAGCGCAGGAACGAGTACGCCGCGGAGGCGACCGGACGCTCGACGGGGGCGGCCCCCATCACGGCCTCGGTGACCAGGGTGTTGTTGACGCCGATGCACGCCCCGGACAGCACGATCCCGATGACGACGACCGGTGTGTGCGAGGTGAAGAGCGCCATCACGGCCAGGTCGGCGGCGAAGAGCGCGAGCACCGTGATCACGGCCGGCACGGTGCCGAGCCAGCGCTGCACGACCGGGGCGACGAAGACCGAGGTGAAGGCCAGCAGCAGGCCCCAGCCGAAGAAGATCCAGCCGATCTCGAGGATCCCGGCCTCGGGCAGCGCGAACGGGCCGGCGGCCAGGATGGTGAAGAAGCCGATGTTGTAGAAGATCGCGGTCACGCCGAGGAGCAGCAGGGCCCGGTGCTTGAGCGCGCGGAACGGGTCGAGCAGCGACGTACGCCGCCCGGCGGGCGGGGTGGCCGGCAGCAGCACGGCCGTGGCGACCAGGGCCAGCACCATCAGGCACGAGACGCCGAAGAACGGCGCGCGCCACGACTGCTCGCCGAGCAGCCCGCCCACCAGGGGGCCCGAGGCGATCCCGATGCCGAGGGCGGCCTCGAACAGGATGATCGCCTGGGCGGTCGAGCCCACCGAGGCCGAGACGATCGTCGAGAGCGCGGTGGCGACGAAGAGCGCGTTGCCCAGGCCCCAGCCGGCGCGGAAGCCGACGATCTGGCCGACGGTGTCGGAGGCGCCGGCGAGGGCGGCGAAGACGATGATGAGCGACAGGCCGGCCAGCAGGGTGCGCTTGGCGCCGATGCGGCTGGAGATGACGCCGGTGACGAGCATCGCGATCCCCATGATCGCCATGTAGCTGGTGAACATCAGCGACACCTGGCTGGGGGTCGCGGCGAGCTGGGCCGCGATGTCCTTGAGGATCGGGTCGACCAGGCCGATGCCCATGAAGGCGATGACGCAGGCGAAGGCGACGGCCCAGACCGCGCGGGGCTGGGCGAGGAACGAGCTCTTCTCGTCGGTGGGGTGAGGGGTGGTGGTGGCCGAGGAGTGGCTCACAGGTGACTCCCTTCGGGGTCGGAGCCGTCGAGCAGGTCGCGGAGCACGGCGACGGCCGTGGCGAGATCGTCGACGGTGTGGGTGGTGCTCGCGGCCAGTCGGGCCGCGACCGCCTCTCCGTTGAAGCGGCGGACGCGGTCGAGCTCGGCCCGTCCGGCCGGGGTGAGGGTGACGACCGACGCGCGGGCGTCGGTCGGGTCGGTGTCCTTGGTGACCCAGCCGTCCTCGGCCAGGTCGCGCACGCTCGCCGACATCGTCGGCTGCGAGCAGCGGTCGGCCCGGGCCAGCGCGGAGACGCCGAGGGTGCCGTGCTCGTCGAGCAGCGACAGCACCCGGATCCCGGCCGGCAGGTCGTGGCGGCGGCGTACGGCGCGCACGAGGCGGGCGGCGTGGGTGACCAGCTCGCTGCCGAGGTCGACGGGATCGTCCATGTCCTCCACGTTACATAGGAAACCTATGCATCTCCAGCGAGTGTGACCCGGGGAACAGATAGCGTCACCCGCATGCCGACCCCGTCGACCCCGTCGACCCCGTCGACCCCGCCGACCCCGCCGACCCCGCCGACCCCGCCGACCCCCACGACCGGGCTCGACCCCGAGCTGGTCTCGTCCCTGCTGTTCCCGCGGGGCCCGCAGGTCTCGCCCGACGGTCGCCGCGTGGCCTGGACGGCCGCACCGTTCGGCGTCGCGGGGGAGCACCCCGAGTCGGGGGTGTGGGTGGCCGACCTGACGACGGCGGGGCCGGGGCGGCGGTGGACGCACGGCACGCACGAGACGTCGCCGCGCTGGTCGCCCGACGGCCTGCCGCTGGCCTTCCTGTCCGACCGCCACGAGCGCGGCACGCACGGCCTCTACGTGCTCGAGGTCGACGGGGGAGAGGCGCGGCCCGTGGCGCTGCGCAAGCGTGACGTGGGTGCCTTCGCCTGGTCGCCCGACGGCACCCGCCTGGCGTTCCTCGCGCCCGACGAGCCCGACGACGAGGACGCGCGCCGCGAGAAGGAGAAGGACGACGCCGCCGTGCACGGCGAGCGCTGGCAGCACGCGCACCTGTGGCTGGTCGACGTCGACCCCGCGCCGGGCGAGCAGGCCGAGCCGGCGCGCCTCGACGACCTCGACCGCCACCTCGTCGAGCTGTCGTGGTCGCCCGACGGCGCCGACCTGGCCGTGCTCGCCGACGACGCGCCACCGGCCGAGCACTGGGCCTCGCGCCACGTCGTCGTCGTGCCGCTCGCCGGGGGGTCGCGGACGCTCTGCGCGGCGCCGTACGCCTCGGGGCTGGGGTGGGTCGGCGACCAGGTGGTGCTGCTCGCCGAGCACGACCTGTCGCCCCAGACCGGCTACACCGCCTGGGCCGTGCCGGCCGCGGGCGGGGAGCTGCGTGTCGTGGGCACCGGTCGCGACGAGCCGCGCTGCGCCGCGGGGCTTGCGACCGACGGTGCGGGCGCCGGCTCGAGAGCACTGCTCACCGTTTCGGAGGGCATGGCCGACCGGCTCGAGTGGCTCGACCTCGCCACGGGGGAGCGGAGCCTCGCGCTCGAGGTGCCCGGCCAGCCGCTCGACGCCACCTTCGTCACGACCGACGCCGGGCCGGTGCTGGCGCTGGTGCTCTTCGACGCCGGGCTGCCGGTGCGGGTGCTCGCGGGCCCCCTCGGCGACCTGCGCGACGTCGCCGACCACGGCGCGGGCCTGCCCGACGTGGTGCTGGGGGTGCCCGAGGCCCTGGCCGCGACGGCGCCGGACGGCACCCACCTCGACGCCGTCGTCATCCGCCCCGCCGCCGGCACCGCGGGCGACGGGCCCTGGCCGACCGCGGTCCTCGTCCACGGCGGGCCCTACGGCCGCGACGTCCCCGAGGCCCACGTGCACCCCCTCGACTGGGGCCAGCTGCTCGCGACCCGCGGCTACGCGGTCGTGATGCCCAACTACCGCGGCAGCTCCGGCCGTGGCCGCGAGTTCGCCGCGGCCGCCCGCGGCACGATGGGCAGCGTCGAGTGGGACGACGTGACGGCGGTGGTCGACGCGGCCGTCGCGGCGGGCATCGCCGACCCCGACCGGCTGGGCGTCGGGGGCTGGAGCCAGGGCGGCTTCCTGACCGCCTGGGCGGTCACCGCCACCGACCGGTTCAAGGTCGGCGTCATGGGCGCCGGGGTCAGCGACTGGGGGATGATGGCCGCGACCAGCGACCTGCCCGACTTCGAGGCCGCCCTGGGCGGCAGCCGCCCGTGGGACGGCCCGGGCCCCCACCGGGCCGCCCTCGGCTCGCCGATCTCCCACGCCGCGCGTCGGCGTACGCCGCTGCTGATCCTGCACGGTGCCGAGGACGCGCGGGTCCCTCACAGCCAGGCCGTCGCGTTCCACCGGGCGCTGGCGGGTCAGGACGCGCCGCTGGGGTTCGTGACCTACCCGCGCGAGCCCCACGCGGTGCGCGAGACCCGGCACCAGGTCGACGTGCAGCGGCGTGTCGTCGAGTGGTTCGACCGCTACCTCAAGGACGTCGACGCCCCTGCCACCTGATCAGGGCTGGGTCGCGACGCCGTGCACGACGAGCTCGACGTCGCCCAGGTCGACCTGCGACCCGACCGAGAGCGAGATCGGTCGCGGCGCGGCCTCCAGCCAGTACGGCGTGCCGTCCTGGTAAGGGTGCAGCACCAGGAAGCTCCCGTCGGTGATGCCCTCGGCGGTCTGGGTCGCGAGCACGCCGGTCACCTGTCGCGCGCCAAGCCGCGGCACCGAGAAGACGCCGGTCGCGCCACGGGCGCGACCCACCGCCGGGTGCTCGGAGGTCGGGTTGGTCGCGCGGCCGGCCGGGTGCAGCAGCTCGTAGGACAGCGGTGCGATCACGGGGTTGGCCGTGCCGGCGTAGACGAGGCGACCGGTGACGGTGGCCCCGGCGGCCAGGGGCAGGTCCAGGCGCCGGCTCCTGGTGATCGCGACGTCGTCCCAGCACCTCGGTGCGTGGGTGCCGGGCCAGGAGTCGGCCCCGACCATGTGGCGTCCCCCGACCAGCCCGCGCAGGACGTAACGGCCCTGGGCGTCGGCGCGGTCGGAGATCTCGTGGAACGCGCCGATCACGGGCTGCCCGTCGGGCGGGCACAGGTCGCTGGTGGTGGCCTCGACCACGGCTCCAGGGGCGGTCGTGCCGCGCAGGGTGAGGAACGGCCGCGCGAGGTCGAGGGGGCGGGTGCGCACGGTCCGGCCGGCGCGCACCTCGACGGTGCGTCGCGCCCAGCCGTTCGCGCCCGAGACGGTCACGGTGTAGTCACCCGGACGCAGCCCGGTGTAGGTCGCCGTGCCGCCGCCGCTGCGGTAGGTCAGCACAAGGTCGCCGTCGGCGTTGCGCAGCTCGTCGCGGGTGCGGCGCGGGGCCTGGCCGTCCTCGACCAGCGGGACGACGATCGTCGCGCCCTTCGTGAGGCGCACGGTCACCGCCACGCGGTCCGCGGCGCCGTCCACGGTGAAGCCCACCATCCGCGGCACGTGGACGCCGCCGGCCTCGCGCACCCCGACCCGCCAGCGGCCAGGGGTGAGCCCCGTGAAGCGGAACCGGCCGCGACCGTCGGTCGCCCCGGCGGCGTACGGCGTGCCGTCGCCACGGGTCAGCAGCACCTCGGTGCGGGCGACCGGACGGCCTCCCGAGACCAGCGAGCCGGTCACCACGGCACCCAGCCGCACGACGCCGTCGACGACGCCGGGCTGCTCGGCGGTCACGGTCACCGGTGCCGAGCGCCAGGGCAGGCGGCCCTCGCCGCCCGCGCGGACGTAGTAGGTGCCGGGCGCCAGGCCCTCGATCGCGTAGCGGCCCTCGCCGTCGGTCTGCCCGTTGAACGCCACGGTGTCGTTGAGGCGCATGACCTGCACGAGCCCGTGGCGCACTCCGCGCAGCGTGCCGGTGACCCGGGTCGGCGGGTGCACGACCACGTCGCCGACGGCACGGTCGGTGCCGGCCGGCTTGAAGAGCCGGGTCTGGGTGACCCAGCTGTCGCTGCCACCGTCGGGGCCGACGTAGGCGATGAGGTGCTCGACGCCCAGTGCGGTCTCCCGGCAGGTCGTCGGGGCGTCGGGGTCGGGCTCGCAGACCTGGACCAGGTAGCCGCGGGCGTCCTGACGGGCCCGGAAGGTCCCGTCGGCCGCCGTGCGCGTACGCCGGTCGGTGCGGTCGGGCAGCAGCCCGCGCTCGACGACCTCGCTGGGTCCGGCGACGTTGACCAGCGCACCGGCCACCGGCCGGCCCTGCTCGTCGACGACGCGGCCGGTCACCCAGCCGACGTCGGCGGGGGCGATGGCGGCAGTGGCAGTGGCAGTGGCGGTCGACGTGGTGGCGGTCGACGTGGCGGGGAGGACGAGGCCGGCGGTCGCGAGGGCCGCGGTCAGTCCGGCGATGCGGGAGATCATGTTCACGGTCCCAAGACGCACGCCTGCGCGGCAGGGTTGCAGTGCTCCGGGTCTGGTCTGGTCCGGTCGCGACCCGGTTAGGTTCGCGCCATGGCCACCTACGTCGCCTTCCTGCGCGCCATCAACCTCGGCGCCACCCGGAAGTTCCCGAAGGACGCGATCGTCGCGGCGACCGAGGCCGCCGGCTTCACCGACGTCGCGACGCACATCAACACCGGCAACGTGCGGCTCACCACCCGGATGCGCTCGCGCGCACGCATCGAGGCCGCCCTCGAGGCGGCGTACGCCGAGGACCGCGGCTTCGCGGTGCCGACCATCGCCTACACGACCGACGAGCTGCGCGCGGTCGTCGCCGACGCCGACCGGTTCGCCGCCAGCCGGGGGAGCCACCAGGGCAGGCACTACGTCTGGCTGGTCAAGCGCGAGCCGTCGGCCGCGCAGCGCGACGAGCTCGAGGCGCTGTCGACCGACCGCGAGCGGGTGCACGTCTCGGCGCGCGCGGTGCACCTGCTCCTCGACGGCGGCTACCTCGACGCCACCCTGCTCAAGCCGGTCGAGAAGCGGCTCGGGGTCACCACCAACCGCAACGTCACCGTGCTGCGGGCTCTGGTGACCAAGTGGTGCCCCTGAGGGCGGCCCTACTCGCCGCGGAAGACCGCCTTGCGGCGCTCGGAGAAGGCCCGCATCCCCTCGGCGACGTCGGCGGTGCGCATCAGCAGGGTCTGGCCGGTGCGCTCGCGGTCGAGGGCGGCGTCGAGGTGACCCAGGGTCGCTGCGTTGATCGCGCGCTTGGTGGCGGCCTGGGCCAGCGGCGCCCCGGCGGCCAGGCGCCGGGTCAGCGTCGCCACCAGCTCGGCGTACGCCGTGTCGGGCTCGGCGGGCGCGAGGTGGGTCACCAGGCCGGCGTCGTAGGCCTCCCGGGCCGACAAGGGCTCGGCGAGCAGGCCCATCCGCATCGCGCGGGCCCGGCCGATCGCGGCCGCGACCGTGGCCGACGCGCCGCCGTCGACCATGAAGCCGATCCGCGCGAAGGGCAGCAGGAACGCCGCGGAGTCGTGCGCCACGATCACGTCGCAGGCCAGGGCCAGCGAGCACGACACCCCGGCGGCGATGCCGTTGATGGCGCCCAGGACCGGCTTGTCGCAGCCGACGATCGCGCGCACCATGCGGGTGGTCATGTCCATCGCCCGTACGTCGAAGCGCTCGTGGGCCTCGGCGCCACCGATGTCGGCGCCGGTGCCGAAGGCGGTGCCCGCACCGGTCAGTACCACGACCCGCACCGCGTCGTCGGTGTGGGCCTGCTCGAGCTGCTCGGCCAGGGCCAGGCTCATCTCGGGGCTCATCGCGTTGAGCACCTCGGGCCGGTCCATGGTGAGGGTGAGCACGCCGTCGGTCAGCTGCACGTCGAGGTGGGGCACCCGCGTGAGTGTGCCACCATGAAGACGTGTCCACCGCTAGTCCTGTCGAGGTCGATCCAGGGCTCGAGCAAGTCCCGGAGCACGACGAGATCACCGTCCTGGCCACCCCCTGGGTCACCATCGTGTGGAACGACCCGGTCAACCTGATGTCCTACGTCACGTTCGTCTTCCAGAAGCACTTCGGCTACAGCAGGAAGAAGGCGGAGAAGCTGATGATGGAGGTCCACGAGGACGGCCGCAGCGTCGTCTCCACCGGCACCCGCGAGGAGATGGAGCGCGACGTGCAGGCCATGCACGAGTACGGCCTGTGGGCCACGCTCTCCAAGTCGGAGTGAGGCGCAGACGCATGAGTGGCTTCACCCGGCACCGCCGCAGCCGGCGCGTCATCGCGACGTTCACCGGCTTCGAGGCCGACCTGCTGCGCTCCCTGACCGGCCAGCTCGTCGAGCTGCTGCGCAACGAGGCCGCGACCGTCGACGACCGCGACCCGTTCGAGGCGCTGATGGACTTCTCCGGGCCGACCGTGCCCCCCGAGGATCCCGTGCTCGCCCGGTTGTTCCCCACGGCCTACCCCGACGACGACGAGGCCGCCTCGGAGTTCCGGCGCTTCACCGAGGGCGGCCTGCGTGACGGCAAGGCCGCCGCGGCGTCCGCGGTCATCGACGCGCTCGAGGAGGCCGGGCTGCCGCCGCTGCTGGAGGAGGACGGCCTGGTGATCGACGTCGAGCTCGACGAGCCCGACGCGATGACCTGGTTGCGCTCCTTCGCCGACGTGCGCCTCGCGCTCGCGACCCGGCTGGGCGTCGAGGAGGGCGACGAGGAGTTCTGGTGGTCGCTGCCCGACGACGACCCCCGCGCCCAGGCGCACGACATCTACGAGTGGATGGGCGCCCTGCAGGAGACCCTGGTCGACGCGCTGCAGTCCTGAGGCGGTCCTGAGGCGGTCCTGAGGCGGTCCTGGGGCCGGACCGCGCACGACCGGGTGAGCGACGCCCACTAGCCTGGACGTCGTGCTCACCATCGACCAGGCGACGTACGACGCCATCGTGGCGCACGCCAAGCGCGACCACCCCGACGAGGCCTGCGGCATCGTCGCCGGCCCCGAGGGCAGCGACCGGCCCGAGCGGCACGTCGCGATGGTCAACGCTGCCGGCAGCCCCACGTTCTACGAGTTCGACTCCACCGAGCTGCTGGCGCTCTACAAGGAGATGTGGAAGCGCGACGAGGAAGCCGTCGTCGTCTACCACTCTCACACCGCCACCGAGGCCTACCCCAGCGTCACCGACATCGGCCTGGCCAGCGAGCCCCACGCCCACTACGTGCTCGTCAGCACCCGCGAGCACGGGAATAACGAGGGCCCGGTGGAGTTCAGGTCCTACAAGATCGTCGACGGCGTGGTGACCGAGGAAGAGGTCACCGTCGTCCCCGAGCTCACGAACAGCTAGGAGCACCGCACATGGCCATCGAGGTCCGCATCCCGACCATCCTCCGCACCTACACCGACGGCGAGAAGGCCGTCGACGGGGCCGGTGACACCCTGAGGGCGCTCATCGACGACCTCGAGGGCAACCACCCCGGCATCAAGGACCGCCTGGTCGAGGACAAGAACGGCTCGATCGAGCTGCGCCGCTTCGTCAACGTCTACATCAACGACGAGGACGTCCGCTTCATCGGCTCCCTCGACGCCCAGCTCTCCGACGGCGACCAGGTCGTCGTGCTGCCGGCCGTCGCCGGAGGCGCTCGCTAGGACCGCTCCGGCGGCGGCTCGGTCCCCGGGCCGGCTAGGCGCCGGCGCCGACGGCGAGCTGGACGGCCCCGGCCGCGAGCACGAGGGTCGCGACGACCAGCAGCGAGACGACCACCCCGCGCTTGCGGAACAGGGTCGCGATTCCGGCGAAGAACAGGCACAGGGCCAGGAGGACCGAGGCCAGCTCGTAGTCATCCCCCTGGTTGTCGGCGGCCTGGCCGGCGAGGAACGCTGCCTGGGAGGCCTCGCCGGTGCTCTCGCCCTCGCCGTAGTCGTCGTTGATGTAGGGGGAGTCGTCGTCGAACGGCGTCTCGGACGTCTCCGTCGTGGCCCACCAGTCGACGGCCTGGCGCAGGTTGTCGTCCATCGCCTCGTAGATGGCGTCCTTGGTCTCGGGGGCCCCGGTGCCGTTCTGGTTCTCCAGGTAGGCGACGTTGTAGCTCAGCCACAGCTGGTAGTCCTGGGACTGCTTGGCGTCGCCGCGCCCGTAGAAGTAGTTGCTGTCGGAGAGCTGGCTGTTGGACTCCGTGTAGCCCTTGAGCGCGTCGCCGTCGGTCAGGGCCGCGTTGTAGGCCGAGAAGGCGGTCAGCGTGGCGGCGATGCCGAGGAGGATGGCGGCGTAGATCGACAGGCGGTCCTCGCCGGCGTCCTTGACCGGGGCGGGGGGGCCGCTCTCGTCGCGGGCGGCGGGGGAGGCGTCTGAGGAGGTCATGAGGTGCTCCTGGTGGGTGCGCGGGAGTTGCAGACGAGGTGTGCTGGTCCGGAGCAGGTGCGCCGGTGCCGGCCGCGACCTTAGGACGCGCCGATCTCGACGGGTGGCCGAACGACGCGAATCCCCGGCGTGGACCAGACCGCCGGGGACTGGTACGCCCCCGACCGGTGGGACGCGGTGCCACACCCTGGCTAGTCTCCACGCATGACCGAGCGGCGCACCTTCGTCCTCGTCGACGGTGAGAACCTCGACGCCACGCTCGGCTCGTCGGTCCTCGGTCGGCGTCCGCTGCCCGAGGAACGGCCCCGCTGGGAGCGGGTGACGGCCTACCTCGAGGAGCAGTGGGGACAGCCGGTCACCGGGCTGTTCTTCCTCAACGCCAGCAGCGGCAGCCTGCCGACCGGGTTCGTCCAGGCGCTGCTCGCCATGGGCTACCGGCCCGTACCCCTGTCGGGTCGCGCCGACGAGAAGGTCGTCGACATCGGCATCCTGCGCACGCTCGACGCCCTGCGCGACATGGGTGACGCCGACGTGGTGCTCGGCAGCCACGACGCCGACTTCGCCGAGGCCATCCACGCGCTGGTCGACGGCGACCACAGCCACGACCGCAAGGTCGGCGTGCTGGGGTTCCGCGAGTTCACCAGCACCCAACTGGCGATCGAGGGGGTCCACCACTTCGACCTCGAGTACGACGTGCACGCCTTCAAGACCGAGCTCCCGCGGGTGCGGATCATCCCGCTCGAGGAGTTCGACCCGACCTACTTCCTGCGTTGAGGAGTCCCGTGGTCAACCCGCGTCGCGGCGTGCGCGCCGTCCCCGGAGCCGTCGCCCGCGGTCGCGACCGCGTGACGGGCGTCTTCCAGCACCGCTACCCGACGGTCGCCGTCACCGGCATGACCGGCGTCGGCAAGACCGAGCTCGTCGACCACCTGTGCGGCCGGCCCGCGCCGGGCGGCACGTCGGAGTCGGGGTCGGCGGTCATGGAGCGGCGGGTCCGCCGCGACCGGCGGCTGCGCGGCTTCCGGTTCCGCGTCGTGCCCGGCGAGAACGCCGCCACCCGCCTCGGCGCCCTCGACGAGGTCTTCCACGACGACCCGGTCGACGGGGTGCTCCACGTGGTCGCCAACGGCCTGGCCACCGGGCGCCGGCTGGCCGGCACCACCGGGCCCGCCGCCGTCGAGCGCGAGGAGCAGCTGGCCCGCGAGCTCGAGGACTGGACCGTCACCGCCCACCGCATCGCCTCGATGGCCGTACGCCGCCCGCACCCGACCTGGCTGGTCGTCGTGGTGACCAAGGTCGACCTGTTCGCCGACGACGTCGACGCGGTGGTGCGGTCCTACTCACCCGGCAGCGGCACCCCGTTCGGCGACCGGCTCGACGAGCTGCGCGCCCTGGCCGGGGCCGCCAAGCTGTCGATCGACGTGCTGCCGGCGTGCAGCCACCTCGAGGGCGACGCCGTCAGCAGCGACCAGCGCGACGCCTACCTCGCGGCGCTCGAGACGCGTATGGCGCAGCTCTCAGGCCACGTCTGACCTCTGGTTGGGCACCGGCGGAACACCTCACGGTCGGATGTCATTGTGTAGTCATGCGCTACGACTCCCTGCTCGCCTCCGTCGGCAACACCCCGCTCGTCGGGCTGCCGCGGCTCTCGCCGAGCGCCGACGTGCGCCTGTGGGCCAAGCTCGAGGACCGCAACCCGACCGGCTCGATCAAGGACCGCCCGGCGCTGATGATGATCGAGGAGGCCGAGAAGGACGGCACCCTGCGCCCCGGGTGCACGATCCTGGAGCCCACGTCGGGCAACACCGGCATCTCGCTGGCCATGGCCGCCAAGCTCAAGGGCTACCGCATCGTGTGCGTGATGCCCGAGAACACCTCCGAGGAGCGCCGCCAGTTGCTGCGCATGTGGGGCGCCGAGATCATCTCCTCCCCGGCCGCCGGCGGCTCCAACGAGGCCGTCCGCGTCGCCAAGCAGGTCGCCGAGGAGCACCCCGACTGGGTGATGCTCTACCAGTACGGCAACGCCGCCAACGCCCTGTCGCACGAGCGCGGCACCGGCCCCGAGGTGCTCGCCGACCTCCCCTCGATCACCCACTTCGTCGCCGGCCTCGGCACCACCGGCACCCTGATGGGCGTCTCGCGGTTCTTCCGTCAGGCCAAGCCCGACGTGCGGATCGTCGCGGCCGAGCCCCGCTATGGCGAGCTCGTCTACGGCCTGCGCAACCTCGACGAGGGCTTCGTGCCCGAGCTCTACGACGCCGACCTCATCGACGGACGCTTCTCCGTGGGCCCGCGCGACGCCGTACGCCGGGTGCGCGAGCTGCTCGAGCTCGAGGGGATCTTCGCCGGCATCTCGACCGGCGCGATCCTGCACGCGGCGCTGGGCCAGGCCGCCAAGGCGGTCAAGGCCGGGGAGCGGGCCGACATCGTCTTCATCGTGTGCGACGGCGGCTGGAAGTACCTCTCCACCGGCGCCTACGAGGGCACCGTCGACGAGGCCGAGGACCGGCTCGAGGGCCAGCTCTGGGCCTGACCCGCTGTCCCGATCCCACCGGATGGCCGAGGATGGGGGCATGACGCAGTCCTCGGTCCCGTCGTCCGGCTCCCGCTCCGCTTGGCAGACACCCTCGCCCGCCTCCGCGCTGCTGCCGGGAGGGTCCTTGATGTTCGTGGGCCTGTGGGCCCTGACCGACGGCGGGCCGCTGCCGCTGGCCTGGCTCATGGTCACCGTGGGCCTGGCGTTCCTGGTGATGGGCGCGGTCGCCAAGGGCGTGGCGTGGGGCCTGGCCCTGCACGCGTCAGGGCAGGACTGAGACCGTGCCGCGTCGGGTGCGGCGGGTGGTGGTGCTCGCCGCTCTGCTCGTGACGACTGCGGTCGGGCTGGCCCCGGCCGCGTCGGCCCGCGAGGGCACCGTCGTCCCCACCGCCGCGCCGACCGTGCGGGGCGCGGCCGTCTGGGGCCGCACCCTCACGGCCGACGGCGGCACCTGGGAGCCGGCCGACGTGACGCTGACCTACCGCTGGCTGCGTGACGACGCGCCGGTCGCGGGCGCCACGGCGGAGACCTACGTGCTCGGCACCGGCGACCTCGGTCACCGCATCAGCGTGCGGGTGACCGCGACCGCCACCAGCGGGGCCACCGGCCAAGCGACCTCGGCGCCGACGTCGCGCGTCGTGCGCGCCGACCTGCGCAACCGCCGCGAGCCGCGGGTGGTCGGCCAGGCGCGCTTCGGGCGGACCCTCACCGCACGGCCGGGCCGCTGGTCGACCGCCCCCGACCGCTTCCGCTTCCGGTGGCTGCGCGGCGGTGAGCCGGTCCGCGGGGCGCGGTCACCGCGCTACGCGCCCGCACCCGAGGACGTCGGGCGCCGGCTGCGGCTCGAGGTGACGGCGTACGCCGAGGGGCACCGGCCCGCGACCGTGCGCTCGACGGCCGTCGTCGTGCGCCACCGCGTCGACGTGCGCCGCACGGTCACCTACAGCGTCACGACGCGGGGGCGCGTCACCGCGAGCCTGCCGCGCTTCCGGCGCCTGGTGCAGCAGACCTACGACGACCCGCGCGGCTGGCGGGGCCGGGGCGTGCGGTTCAGGCCGGTGGCGCGTGGCGGCTCCTTCACCGTCGTGCTGGCCGAGGGGAGCACGGTGCCGTCGTTCTCGGCCGAGTGCTCGACGACCTACAGCTGTCGCGTGGGGCGCTACGTGATCATCAACCAGACCCGGTGGCAGACCGCGACGCCGCCGTGGAACGCCGCCGGTCGGTCGTTGCGCGACTACCGCCACCTCGTGGTCAACCACGAGACCGGCCACTGGCTCGGCTTCGGCCACGCCGGGTGCCCGCGCCCGGGTGCGCTCGCGCCGGTGATGATGCAGCAGTCCAAGGGCACCGACGGCTGCCGCTTCAACCCCTGGCCGACCCTCGCCGAGCTGGGGTAGCGCGCCTCAGCGCACGCGGAGCGGGCGGACCCGGCCGAACAGGCTGCCGGGCACGGGGTCGTCGCCGAGCAGGCTGAGGGCCAGGTTGGCGACGTCGCCGTTGCGGACCGGCTGCTTGCCCTTCAGCGAGGGGCGGCTCGTGCCGGGGTCGCGGTAGCCGGGGTTGAGGTCGTAGAGGTCGGCGTGGGTGATGCCGGGGCCCCAGACCACGAACGGGATCGTGTAGTCGGCCGGACGGCGTACGTCGCTGTGGCTGGTCGTGCCGGGCACGCCGCCGTGGTCGGCGGTCAGCACGATCGTCAGGTCGTCGAGCTCGGGGCGCTGGTCGGCGTCGTGCAGGACGAGCCCGACCAGCCGGTCGAGCCGGCGCACGGCGTCGAGGTAGGCCGGCGACAGCCAGCCGGAGGCGTGGCCGGTCTTGTCGGCGTCGCCGAGGTGCATGAAGGTCAGGGCGCGGTCCGCGGCGACCAGGTCGGCGCGGGCGTCGGCGACGACCGCGCGGTCGTCCTCCTCGTGGATGCCGACCCGGTCGATCGCGCGGGGCCACGACCGCGGCCAGAGCGAGAACTTGGTCTTGGCGGCGTACAGCGCGGTCGAGCCGCCCTCGGCGTGCACGCGGGTGAAGACCGACGCGACCGGGTGGCCGGCGGCGCGCTGCACGGTGCGCGGCCGGAGCCGGTCGTCGTTCCAGGTGACGCCGTGGCCGCCGCGGCGGGCGTCGATGCGCCGGCCGGTCACCATGCTGGTGTGGTTGGGCAGCGTGATGGTCAGCTCGACCTGGGTGCGGGCGTCGAGCGTGCCGGCGCCCTCGTCGAAGAGCCGCCACAGGTGGGGCAGCCCCTGGTGGCCGAGCGTGCGCAGCACCGTCGGGTTGAAGCCGTCGAGCGAGATGACGAGCACCTGCGGGTCGGTGTCGGGCGCAGCCGTGCGCGCGGCGGGCGCTGCCGTCGGTGTCACCGCGTCGCGGTCGCGGCCACCGGCGGCCGAGAGCATGACGGTGACGACGGCCACGACGGTGAGGACCGCGAGGGCGGCACCGCAGGCGCGGGTGAGCAGGGGGCGGGCAGGCTGCGATCGGGGCACGCCCCCACGGTAGGCGCACACCGCGGTTCGCGGGGAGGGAACCGTCGCCCAGATCACCCTCGTGGCACCTGCGCAGGCGCCGCCGTACGCCGTAGCCTTGCGCCTCGTGACCACCGAGCCGACGTCGCCTCCGGTCGCGCGGCCCGACCACCCGGGCCTGCGCGACGCCCCGATCGGCATCTTCGACTCCGGCTTCGGCGGGCTGACCGTCGCCCGCTCGGTCATCGACCAGCTGCCCCACGAGTCGGTCCTCTACGTCGGCGACACCGCGCGCCAGCCCTACGGCCCCAAGCCGATCGGCGAGGTCCGCGAGTACGCCCTCGAGTGCCTCGACCACCTGGTCCACCAGGGGGTCAAGGCGCTGGTGATCGCGTGCAACTCCGCGAGCGCGGCGATGCTCCGCGACGCCCGCGAGCGCTACGACGTCCCGGTCGTCGAGGTGATCTTCCCCGCCACCCGGCGCGCGGTCGCCGCGACCCACACCGGTCGCATCGGCGTGATCTGCACCCGCTCGACGGCCGAGTCGCGGGCCTACGACGACGCGTTCGCCGCCGCACCCCAGGTCGAGCTCACGACCCGGGCCTGCCCGCGCTTCGTCGACTTCGTCGAGGCCGGCGTCACCGGCGGCGACGAGCTGATCGCCGCCGCCCACGACTACCTCGACCCGCTGGTCGAGGCCGGCGTCGACACCCTGATCCTGGGCTGCACCCACTACCCGCTGCTGACCGGCGTCATCTCCTACGTCATGGGCGACGGCGTCACGCTCGTCAGCAGCGCCGAGGAGTGCGCCAAGGACGTCTACCGGATGCTGGCCGACACCGGCCTGATGCGTGCCTCGGGCGACCCGACCTACCGCTTCGTCACCACCGGCTCCCCGGTCGAGTTCGAGACGATCGGACGCCGGTTCCTCGGACCTGAGATGGTCTCTGCCAGCCAGTTCGTCGGGGAAGGGATCAGATGAGACTCACCATCATCGGGTGCTCGGGGTCCTACCCCGGTCCGGAGTCGCCGGCGAGCTGCTACCTGCTCGAGGCCGACGTCGGCGACGGCGACGACAAGCGCACCTGGCGGATCCTGCTCGACCTCGGCAACGGTGCGCTCGGGGTCCTGCAGCGCCACGTCGACGCGCTCTCGGTCGACGCCGTGTTCCTCAGCCACCTGCACCCCGACCACTGCAGCGACCTGTGCGGCTTCTACGTGCTGCGCAAGTACCACCCCGAGGGCGCCCAGCCGCGGATCCCGGTCTACGGCCCCACCGGTGTCTCGCAGCGCATGTCCGACGCCTACGGCCTGCCCGACGGGCTCGGCATGGCCGACGCCTTCGACTTCCAGGAGTACGCCGGCCCGGTGAGCATCGGGCCGTTCACCGTGCTGCCGATCCCCGTCGAGCACCCGGTCGAGGCCTACGGCCTGCGGGTCACCGCCGGGCAGTCCTCGCTGGGCTACAGCGGCGACACCGCGACCTGCGAGGGCCTCGACAAGGTGGCGGCCGACGTCCGGGTGCTGCTGTGCGAGGCGTCGTTCCGCGAGGTCGACGACAACCCGCCCGGCATCCACCTCACCGGCGTCGAGGCCGGCGCGACCGCGGCGCGCGCCCGGGCCGGACGCCTTCTGATCACCCACGTGCCGCCGTGGTTCGACCGCGAGGAGATGCTGGCCGAGGCCCGCACGGCCTACTCCGGGCCGATCGAGCTCGCGGCCGTCGGCACGACGTACGAGCTCTGAGCCACGGCTCAGAGGTCACCCGCGGGGGTGGGCAGCCCGGGCGTGACCCGGTGGACGCTGAAAGGCGGCGGGACGCCTGTCCCGGCTCTCGGGCGCGTGCGAAGGAGGATCAGTCGTGGGTTACGGATTCGGTGGGTTCCTGGTCGTGGTCGGTCTGGTGCTCGCCCTGGCGGTCACCGACCAGGTCAACGGTGTCGACCTGACGATGGTGGGCTGGATCATGGCGGCCGTCGGGGTGGCGATGATCGCGCTGACCGCCATCACCCTCAACTCCGGGCGGCGCGCGCGCAACGTGCAGACCGTGACGCACCCGGACGGCACCCAGACGACGGTCGAGAACCGCTCGCAGAGCTGACCTCCGCCGGCGACCGAGGGTCGCGGGTGGCGACGCGGGACGATCGGGCAGAGTGGCGCCCATGATCACGGTCGAGGGGCTCACCCGCACCTACGGCGGCTTCACCGCCGTCGACGACGTCAGCTTCGTCTGCCGCCCCGGTCGGGTCACCGGCTTCCTGGGGCCCAACGGCGCCGGCAAGACCACCACCATGCGCGTGCTGGTCGGGCTCACCCCGCCCACCCGCGGTCGGGCCACCATCGGCGGTCACCTCTACCGAGACCTGCCCAACCCCGGGCGTCACGTCGGCGTGCTCCTCGACGCCAGCGCCCAGCACGGCGGGCGCACCGGCCGCGAGATCCTCACCCTCGGCGCGACCGCGATGGGTCTGCCGATGTCGCGGGTCGACGAGATGCTCCACCTGGTCTCGCTGACCCCCGACGAGGCGTCGCGCCGGTTGCGACACTTCTCGCTGGGCATGAAGCAGCGCCTCGGCATCGCCCACGCGCTGCTGGGCGACCCGCAGGTGCTGATCCTCGACGAGCCGGCCAACGGCCTGGACCCCGCCGGCATCCGGTGGATGCGCGGGCTCCTCAAGGGCTACGCCGACCGTGGCGGCACCGTGCTGCTGTCGAGCCACCTGCTGCACGAGGTCGAGCAGATCGCCGACGAGATGATCCTCATCGGCCACGGCCGCATCGTCGCGCAGGGCGACAAGAAGACCCTGCTGGAGTCGCAGCGGGCGACCCGCACCGCCACCACGACCGTGGTCTCCCTCGACAACGCCCGCCTGGCCGAGGCGCTGCGCGCCCGCGGCCTGCAGGTCACGCCCGGCCCCGACGCGCTCGCCGTCGCGTGCGAGGCCGTCGAGGTCGGCCGCGTCGCCGCCGAGCACCAGGTCGTCCTGGTCGACCTCCGCTCGGTCGAGAGCGGCCTGGAGGACCTCTTCCTCGAGCTCACCTCGACCACCCAGCGCGAGGGCCATCGACCTGGACCGCCCGGCTACCGGCCGCAGGGCCCACCGCAGGGCCCACCGCAGGGCCCACCGCAGGGCCCGCCCGCCTACCGCCCGCAGCCAGGAGCCCCCCGATGAGCACGCCGTACCCGCCCGCCGGCCCGCCGCAGGGCCCGCCGCAGGGCCCCCCGGCCCACCGCGGTCCGGTCATCGACGTCTCGCAGACCGCGCCGATCCCGTTCTCGCGGCTGGTCAAGGTCGAGCTGCGCAAGGCGCTCGACACCTCCGCGGGGTTCTGGCTGCTGGCCGCCATCGCGGTGCTGATCATCATCGTCGAGGGCTTCGTGCTGGTGGTGGGGCTCTTCGACAGCACCACCGAGTTCCGGCTGGTCGACTTCACCACCCTGGGCGGCTACGTCTTGCAGCCGCTGCTGCCGATCGTGGTGGCGCTGCAGGTGACCAGCGAGTGGAGCCAGCGCACCGCGATGGTCACCTTCGCGACCGAGCCCCGACGCCTGGTCGTCGTCTACGCCAAGCTGGCGGCCGGCGCGCTGCTCGCGCTCGCGATGACCCTCGTGCTCTTCGTCGTCGCCCTGGCGTGCCTGCTGGTGCTGTGGGTCTTCCAGGACAACGTCGACTGGGGCACCAGCGTCTCGGGGACCCTCGGGCTGCTCGTGTTCCTCTTCGTCGGGGTGGCCGTGGCGTTCGCCGCCGCGACCCTGCTGCTCAACACCCCCGCCACGATCGCCGCCTTCCTCGCCGTCGTCTACGCCGTGCCGACGGTCGTCGCGACGATCGGGGCGCTCTGGGGCGACTTCCGGGACTTCGGTCGCTACCTCAACCTGCAGGGCGCGCTCTACCCGGTGCTGTCGGGCTCGCTCGACACCGGTGAGGAGTGGGGTCACTTCCTGGTCGCGCTGCTGGTCTGGGTCGTCGTCCCGCTCGCGCTGGGCCTGACCCGCATCGTGCGCGCCGAGGTGAAGTAGCGGGTCAGTCCAACCCGGCGTCATGGACGCAGATCGCGACCTGCACCCGGTTGGTGACGCCCAGCTTGTCGAAGACCCGTGAGACGTGGGTCTTGACCGTGGGCACCGAGAGGTGGAGCTCGGCGGCGACCTCGGCGTTGGAGAGTCCCCGGCCGACGGCGAGGGCGACGTCACGCTCGCGTCCGGTGAGAGCGGCCAGGCGCTGCGCTGCGACCTCCGAGCGGTCGTCGCCGTCCTCGGCGCGCAGGCGCGCGATGAGGGTGCGGGTGACCGACGGCGACAGCATGGGGTCGCCCTGGGCGACCTTGCGGATCGCCGCGACGATGTCGGCGGGTGGGGTGTCCTTGAGCAGAAACCCGTCGGCCCCGGCCGCGAGGGCCTCGACGACGTAGGTGTCGGCGTCGAAGGTCGTCAGCACGATCACCTTTGGGGGGCGGGCGCCGGCGAGCAGCCGCCGCGTGGCGTCGAGGCCGTTGAGACGCGGCATCCGGATGTCCATGAGCACGACGTCGGGGATGAGCTCGCCGGCCCGGCGTACGCCGTCGTGGCCGTCGACCGCCTCGCCGACGACCTCGAGGTCGTCGGCGCCGCCGAGCATCAGGTGCAGGGCCGAGCGGACCAGGGGGTCGTCGTCGACCAGCAGCACCCGGGTCACGCGGTCCACGGGATCCACCCCCGCAGCACGAAGCTGCCCTGGTGGGTGCCGTGCTCGATCCGGCCGCCGCGCAGCGCGGCGCGCTCGGCGAGGCCGACGAGCCCGAGCCCGGAGCCGGGGGTGGCGGTGGGCCCGAAGCCGAGCGGGTTGGCCAGCACCACGCCGATGCCGTCCTCGGGGGAGCCGTGCACGTCGATGGAGAGCTCGGCGCCCGGAGCGTGCTTGCGCGCGTTGGTGATGCCCTCCTGCACGATGCGGTACAGCGTGCGGCCGGTCGCCTCGGGGACGGGCGCGTCGACGATCGCGTCGCAGAACGCCACCCGCACCCCGTCGCGCCGGGCCTCGCCGACGAGCTCGCCGAGGTCGGCGTACGTCGGCTGCGGCGCATGGTCGGACCCGTCGGCACCGTCGGCACCGTCGGGACCGCCGCGCAGCACCCCGAGGACGCCGCGCAGGTCGGTGAGCGCGTCGTTGGCGGCGTCGCGGATGACCGCGACGCCCTCGCGCAGCTCGTCGGCCGACAGGTCGGTCCGGTAGCCCAGCGCACCGGCCCGCATGGAGATCTGGGAGATCCGGTGCGCGAGGACGTCGTGCATCTCGCGGGCGATCCGGCCGCGCTCCTCCAGCCGCGAGCGGTCGGCGCGCAGCTCCTGCTCGGCCTCGGCGCGCTCGGCGCGGGCGCGCAGGGTCCACAGCAGCTCGCGTCGCGACCCGATGTACATGCCCCACGCGAGCATCGCCGAGGTGAAGACCAGGTTGGTGACGGCCGTGACCCACCACGGCTGGGGGTCCGACGGCGGGTAGACGGCGCTGAACACGGTGCCGGCGGCGAAGTTGACGGCGCCGACGGCCACGACCTGGACCCAGCGCCGACCGGTCGCGAGCGACACGCCGGCCAGGATCGCCGGGCCCGAGGCCGTGGCCGAGAGCGACGACAGCACCGCGGTGACCAGCGCGACGGCCAGCGGTGCGCGGCGGCGCAGGTGGACCAGCACGAGGGCTGCGGTCCCCAGGGCCAGGTCGAGCACGACCTCGGCCGTCGACCGCTGCGCCCCGATGGTCCCCCAGACGACGCCGACCACCAGCGCCATGGCCACCAGCCGCCAGGCGTGGCTCCACCACCGCAGCGGCGGTTGGTAGGCGTCCGGGCTGGGCCGGCCCGAGTCAGGCACGGCTCCACCCTAGGCACCCGGGGGACCGTCGGGCATCGTCCCGGAGCCGTCGTCGTCTACGACTTTGGTCGCAGGTCTCGAGGCGCCGGGCCGATGTGCGCGCCGCGACCCACGACGAAGGTGGAGCCATGATCGAAGTCACTGGACTCACCCGGACCTACGGCGGCTTCACGGCCGTCGACGACGTCACCTTCACCTGCGAACCAGGGCGGGTGACCGGCTTCCTGGGCCCCAACGGGGCCGGCAAGTCGACCACGATGCGGGTCATGGTCGGGCTCACCCCGCCGACCCGGGGCCGCGTCACCATCGGCGGTCACCTCTACCGCGACCTGCCCAACCCGGGGCGGCACGTCGGGGTGCTCCTCGACGCCGGTGCGCAGCACGCCGGGCGCACCGGCCGGGAGATCCTCACCCTCGGGGCCCGCTCGATGATGCTGCCCCGCTCCCGCGTCGACGAGATGCTCCACACGGTGTCGCTCACCGACGACGAGGCCGGACGCCGGGTTCGCGACTACTCGCTCGGCATGAAGCAGCGCCTGGGCATCGCCCACGCGTTGCTCGGCGACCCGGAGGTGCTGGTCCTCGACGAGCCGGCCAACGGGCTCGACCCCGCCGGCATCCGGTGGATGCGCGACCTGCTCAAGGGTTACGCGCGCCGGGGCGGCACGGTGCTGCTGTCGAGCCACCTGCTCAACGAGGTCGAGCTGGTCGCCGACGAGATGATCCTCATCGGGCGGGGCCGGATCGTGGCGCAGGGCGACAAGCAGTCGCTGCTGGCCGGCGCCCACCACGGTGAGGCCACCACGATCGTGTCGGCCCTCGACCCCACCGCCCTCGCCACGGCGTTGCGCGCCTGCGGGCTCGACCCCACGCCCGAGGGCAACGGTTTCAAGGTCGCGGCCACCACGGCCGAGGTCGGCCGTGCGGCCCTCGAGCACCTCGTCGTGCTCACCGAGCTGCGCAACGGCGCAGCCGGGCTCGAGGACCTCTTCCTCGAGCTCACCTCCGACACCCAGCGCGAGACGGCAGGAGCCGCAGCATGACCACCACCGACGACCACCAGACCTCCGCACCGACCGGTGCCGGACAACTCCCACGGACCATCGACGTCACCGACGACCAGCGCGTGCCCTTCGCCAGGCTCGTGGCGGTCGAGACCCGCAAGTCCTTCGACACCCGCGCCGGGCGCTGGCTGACGATCTCCATCGTCGGCCTCGTGCTCGTGGTGGTCGGGGTCGGGGTGTTCGCCTTCCCCGACGACGCCCAGGACTACGTCAGCCTGCTCGGCGTGACCGGCGGCGTCCTCGGCTACTTCCTGCCGATCCTGATGATCATGCTCGTCACCAGCGAGTGGAGCCAGCGCACCGGGCTCAACACGTTCACCCTCGAGCCGCGTCGTACGCGGGTGATCGGCGCCAAGATCACCGCCGGGCTCGGCCTGGCCGTCGTGGTCCTCGCCCTCGGTGCGGCCATCGCCGCGGTCGGGGTGCTGCTGAGCCCCGCCAACGGCGGGGAGGCCGTGTGGAACCTCGGCTACAACGAGGTCCAGAACTTCTCGCTGTCGAGCCTGATCGGGGTGCTCGTCGGGTTCGCCCTGGCCATGCTGCTGCGCAGCTCACCGGTGGCGATCGTCGTCTACTTCGTCTACACCTTCATCCTGCCGGGCGTCGTCGCCGCGCTCGGTGCGCTGGTCGACGGTTTCGACAAGGTCGCCCCGTGGATCGAGTTCAACACCGCGCAGACGCCGCTGTTCACCGGCGACTACCGCGCCACGGGCGAGGAGTGGGCCCAGATCGCCGTCACGGGCCTGATCTGGCTGGTGGTCCCGTTCGTCCTGGGGCTGTGGCGCCTGGTGAGGGCCGAGGTCAAGTAGCGGGTCGAGGACCTGCGCGGTGATCCTGGTCGGGAGCGGCACGGGCACGCGGGGCAGCCCGGCGAGCCGGCCGACCCCCGTGACCCGGGCCGCCAGGGCCAGCAGCGACGCGCCGGGCACACCCAGCCGGGCCTCGTGCCCTCCGGAGCAGACCACGGGCACGACCGGCACGCCCCCGGCCAGGGCGGTGCGCACGTCGTCGTTGTCGTCGGTGTCGTCGGTGTCGTCGCCGTCGTCGGGCACGATCACGACCGCCCCCGCCGCCAGCGCGGCCTCGGTGCTGTCGCCGGTCGGGTCGAGCAGCCCCGACCGGCGGAAGTACGCCCCGGCGGGGCCGTCGAGCAGCGCCGGGTCGCCGAGCACGTACAACGGCCGCGTAGACCCGAACCGCTCGACGAACGCGGCGGCGAGGATCGGCACGTCCAGCGCCAGCAGCCCACCCTCACGGCGCGGGCGGAGCAGGGCGCTGCCCTCGGCCGGCACCCGTTCCATCCCGCGCACCTCGTAGCGGCACCACAGGCGCATCAGCCGCCCGAGCACCGGAAGCACCATGGCGACGTACGCCGGGTCGCGCTGCGCGAGGTCGTCGCGCACGAGCTGGCCCTGCAGCGTCCGGTCCACGTCTCGAGTATGCCCTCGGTCCGCGCCCGCCGGCCCTGACTAGGGTCGTGGTCATGACTTCTGAGACCTCCACCCGGACCCCGCGCGAGGACGGCCGTGCCGACGACGAGCTGCGCGAGGTGAAGATCACCCGCGGGTGGCTCGACCACGCAGCGGGGTCGGTGCTGGTCGAGTTCGGCAAGACCCGGGTGCTGTGCGCGGCGTCGGCGTCGGAGGGTGTGCCGCGGTGGCGCAAGGGCTCGGGCCTGGGGTGGGTCACCGCCGAGTACGCGATGCTGCCGGCGGCCACGCACACCCGCTCGGACCGTGAGTCGGTCAAGGGCCGCATCGGCGGTCGCACCCACGAGATCAGCCGGCTGATCGGACGGTCGCTGCGCGCGGTCATCGACTACCAGGCGATGGGCGAGAACACCATCCAGCTCGACTGCGACGTCCTGCAGGCCGACGGCGGCACCCGCACGGCCGCGATCACCGGTGCCTACGTCGCGCTCGTCGACGCCTGCGCCTCGCTGGGCGTCGCCGGTGCGCTCACGGGCTCGGTCGCCGCGGTCTCGGTGGGCATCATCGACGGCGTACCCCGCCTGGACCTGCCCTACGTCGAGGACGTGCGCGCCGAGACCGACATGAACGTCGTGATGACCGGCGCCGGCTCGTTCGTCGAGGTGCAGGGCACCGCCGAGGGTGCCGCGTTCGACCGCCGCGAGCTCGACGCGCTGCTCGACCTGGCCCAGAAGGGCTGCGCCGACCTGACCGAGCTGCAGCGGGTCGCGCTGGGAGCCTGAGCCGTGCCCGACCTCCACCTCGCCTCGCGCAACGCCAAGAAGATCGCCGAGATGGCCCGCATCCTCGCCGAGCACGTGCCCGACGTGACCGTGCTCGGTCTCGACGACGTCGTGGCCTACCCCGAGCCCGTCGAGGACGAGGCGACCTTCGCGGGCAACGCGCTGCTCAAGGCGCGCGCGGGGGTCGCCGCCACCGGCCTGGCCACCGTCGCCGACGACAGCGGCCTGTGCGTCGACGCGCTCAACGGGATGCCCGGGGTGCTGTCGGCGCGGTGGTCGGGGCCTCCCAAGGACGACGCCCGCAACAACCGGCTGCTGCTCGACCAGCTGGCCGACGTGCCCGACGAGCGGCGCAGGGCGCACTTCACGTGCGCGGTCGCCGTGGTGCTGCCCGACGGGCGCGAGCACGTCGTCGAGGGCCGCATGGACGGCACCGTCATCCGTGAGGTGCGCGGCGACGGCGGGTTCGGCTACGACGTCCTCTTCGTGGCCGACGCGCGGCCCGGCCTGACCACGGCCGAGCTCAGCGTCGCCGACAAGGACGCGATCTCGCACCGCGGGGCCGCGCTGCGGGCCCTGGCTCCGAAGCTGTCGGACCTGCTGGCCTGACCACTCGGTACGGGTCGGGTGCCGAAGAGGGGACTCGAACCCCTACGCCCTAGGGCACAGGTACCTAAAACCTGCGTGTCTGCCAGTTCCACCACTCCGGCGGGTGCTGCGCCTGCTCGGCCGATTGTGTCAGTCGAGCCCGAGGTCGCGGCGCAGCTTGGCGACGTGGCCGGTGGCCTTGACGTTGTACTGGGCCACCTCGACCTTGCCGTCGGCGTCGACGACGAAGGTCGAGCGGATGACGCCCTGCACGGTCTTGCCGTACATCGTCTTCTCGCCGAACGCCGCCCACTGCTGCATGACGGTCTTGTCGGGGTCGGAGAGCAGCCGGATGGTCAGGCCCTCCTTCTCGCGGAACTTCGCGAGCTTCTCGGGCTTGTCGGGCGAGATGCCGACCACCGTGAGGCCAGCGGCCTGCAGCGAGTCGAGGGAGTCGCTGAAGTCGCAGGCCTGCTTGGTGCAGCCCGGGGTCATTGCGGCGGGGTAGAAGTAGACGACCACCTTGGAGCCGTCACCGGTGAGGTCGGCGAGGGAGACCTCGGCGCCGGTGTCGTCGGTGAGGGTGAAGGCCGGGGCGGTGTCGCCGGGCTCCAGGCGGGTGGGCTGGCTCGTGGTCACGGTGGGCTCCTGTCCGAGGGGTCCGGGGGTCTGCGGAAGAGGGGTAAATCCGAACGGGCGGTTGTTGCGAACTGGTTGCAGCAACATAGTGTGGCGATGTCGCGACGATCTCAGCCGAGGTCAACCTACTGAGGGTGGAGCCGGACCCATGCACGTACCTGACGGATTCCTCGACGCACCCACGTCGCTGGCCACGGGCGCCCTCGCCGTGGTCGCCGTCGGGGTGTCGCTGCGCAAGGCCCGCCACGAGCTCGACGACCGCACGGCGCCGCTCGCCGGGCTGGTCGCGGCGTTCGTCTTCGCCACGCAGATGATCACCTTCCCGGTCGCCGGTGGCACCAGCGGCCACCTGCTGGGCGGTGCGCTCGCCGCGGTGCTGGTGGGGCCCTGGACCGGCGTCCTGGCGACCAGCGTGGTCTTCGTGGTCCAGTGCCTGCTCTTCGCCGACGGCGGCATCACCGCCCTCGGCACCAACATCACGCTGATGGGCGTCACGACCGTCGCCGTCGGCTGGCTCGTCTTCCGCGCGCTGCAGGTCGTGCTGCCCAGGAGGACGGCGATGGTGCCGGTCGCCGCTGGCATCGGCGCCCTGCTGAGCGTGCCGGTCGCCGCCCTGGTCTTCGTGCTGCTCTACGCCGTGGGCGGCGCCGCGGACATCCCGATCGACCGGCTCGCCGGCGCCATGGTCGGCGTCCACCTGCTCATCGGCATCGGCGAGGGCGTGATCACCTTCCTCGCGGTCGGCAGCATCATCGCCGTGCGCCCCGACCTCGTCTACGGCGCCCGCTCGGTGCTGAAGGCCCGCACCCTCGAGGTCCGCACGACGGTGCCCGCCGCATGAAGAACCTCTCGACCCGTGTCTCGAACCGGGCCGTCGCGCTCGGCATCCTCGTCGTCGCGCTCCTGCTCGCCGGCGTCGTCAGCTACTACGCCGCCAGCGCCCCCGACGGGCTGACCAAGGTCGCGCAGGACCAGGGGTTCGCCGACACCCAGACCGACCACGCGACCGACGACGGACCGTTCGCGGGCTACGGCGCGTCGTTCGTCGACGACGACCGGCTCAGCGGCGGTCTCGCGGGCGTGGTCGGGGTCGTCGTGGTGCTGGGTCTCGCCGGCGGGCTCACGATGGTGCTGCGACGCCGTACGCCCGAGGACGCCGACGTCTGATGGCCGACTGATGGGCGGCGCGCACGGCCACCAGCTGCACTTCCACGCCCACTCCCGGGTCCACCGGGCGCCGGCGCACCTCAAGATCGTCGCGCTCGTGGTCTTCATGCTCGTCGTCGTGGCGACCCCGCGCGGGTGGTGGCCGGCCTACGCCGCCTACCTCGCGCTGCTGGTCGCCGTGATCGCCGTGAGCCACGTGCCGCCGACGTACCTGCTCAAGCGGATGGTGGTCGAGGTGCCGTTCGTGGTCTTCGCGCTCCTGCTGCCGTTCGTGGCGACCGGTCCGCGCACCGAGGTCCTCGGGGTCTCGGTCAGCGAGTCGGGGTTGCACGCCGGGGCCCGGCTGCTGGTCACGGCCACCCTCGGCGTCATCGCCAGCCTCACGCTGGCGGCGACCACCGAGGCCCAGGCGCTGCTCCAGGGCCTGACCCGGCTGCGGGTGCCGTCGCTGCTGGTGCAGATCATGGGCTTCATGGTCCGCTACCTCGAGGTCGTCACCGACGAGCTGCGCCGGATGAAGGTGGCCCGCGAGTCGCGTGGCTTCACTGCGCGCGACCCGCGCCACTGGCCGGTGCTGGCCAAGTCGTTCGGCGCCCTGTTCATCCGCAGCTACGAGCGCGGCGAGCGCGTGCACCTGGCGATGCTGTCGCGCGGCTACACCGGCAGGCTGCCCTCGTGATCCCCGTCCTCGACGTCCGCGGCCTGGCCTACGCCTACCCCGACGGGCACCAGGCGCTGTTCGGCGTCGACCTGCACGTCCACCAGGGCGAGCGGGTCGCGCTGCTCGGGCCCAACGGGGCCGGCAAGACGACCCTCGTGCTCCACCTCAACGGCATCCTCGTCGCCGGGCAGGGCTCGGTCGCGGTCAGCGGGCTACCGGTCGAGAAGCGCAACCTGCCCGAGATCCGCCGCCGCGTCGGCATCGTCTTCCAGGACCCCGACGACCAGCTCTTCATGGGCACCGTGCGCGCCGACGTCGGCTTCGGCCCGGCCAACCTGGGGTTGTCCGGGGCCGCGCTCGACGCCCGGGTGATGGCCGCGCTCGAGCAGGTCGGGATGGCCGACTTCGCCGACCGGCCCCCGCACCACCTGTCGTTCGGGCAGCGGCGCCGGGTGGCCGTCGCGACCGTGCTGGCCATGGAGCCCGAGATCCTGGTGCTCGACGAGCCGTCGTCCAACCTCGACCCCGCCTCGCGCCGCGAGCTGGCCGACATCCTGCGCTCGCTCGACGTCACCGTGCTGATGGTGACTCACGACCTGCCCTACGCCCTCGAGCTGTGCCCGCGCTCGGTCGTGCTGAGCGACGGGCACGTGGTGGCCGACGGCGCGACGTACGACGTGCTGACCGACGACGCCCTGATGAGGGCCAACCGGCTCGAGCTGCCGTTCGGCTTCGACCCCCGCACCATCGACCTCTCGACGCTCCCGGTCTCCGCGCCGGAGCGACGCTCGGATACGCTGCCCGGGTGAGTGACGAACTGGCTGACCTCGAGCGCGAGATCGAGGAGACCCGGGAGCGCCTGGCGACCACGATCGACCAGCTGCTCTACCGCTCGCACCCCAAGACGATCGCGAGCCGCCAGGTCGCGCAGATCAAGGGCTACTACGTCGACGCGGCCACCGGTGAGCCGCGCACCGACAACATCCTCAAGACCGTGGGTGGCGTCGTCGGTGCGATCGTGCTCGTGGTAGTGCTGCGCCGCGTCACCCGCTGACCGCACCGAGGAGGTCCGCCGATGGCTGACAAGCAGCCGATCAAGATGCTGCACGACCGCATCCTGTGCGAGGTCGACCGCGAGGCGGGGGAGCGGCGCTCCTCCGGCGGCATCGTCATCCCCGCCACCGCCGCCATGGGCGCCCGCCGTCTGGCCTGGGCCGTCGTCGCCGCGGTCGGTCCTCACGCCCGCGCCGTCGAGGTCGGCGACCGCGTGCTCTTCGACCCCGACGACAAGTCCGAGGTCGAGGTCCACGGCGAGACCTACGTCGTGATGCGCGAGCGCGACGTCCACGCCGTCGCCGCCGACCGGCTCGCCGACGAGGCGGCCGGGCTCTACCTCTGAGCCCCCGGCGACCCTGATGGACCACGACGGGTCCGTCCGGCTTTGGGGTCCGTGGACCGCCCGGACGCCTGCCGAGGTGGCCGTGCTCCTCGAGGGCTACCCGGGGCCGTGGTGGATCGCCGGCGGGTGGGCCATCGAGGCCTTCACTGGGGTGTCTCGTGGCCACAGCGACATCGACCCGAGCATCCCGCGCTCCGACGTCGCGTCGTTCCACCGCCACCTCGCGGGCAGGTTGGACGTCTGGACCGCCGACTCGGGCGTCTTCCGCGCCCTGGTCGAGGCCGACGAGCCGGTGCCCCCGACCTGCGAGAACCTCTGGCTGCGGGCCAGTGGCGCCGCTCCCTGGGAGTACGACGTGATCCTGATGGACGTCGTCTCCGGGACTTGGACGTTCAAGCGCGACGCACGCATCGCCCTGCTGCTGGCGCAGGTGCTGTGGACCCAGGACGGCATCGCCTACCTGCGACCTGAGATCCAGCTGCTCCACAAGGCGCGCGCCCTGCGACCCCAGGACCAGTTCGACTTTGACGCGGCGGCGCCGCTCCTCGCCCCTGGACCCCGAGCATGGCTGCGCTGGGCGCTGGATCTCGCGCATCCGGGGCGCCGTTGGGCGGCCGCTCTTTGACGCGCCGGCGACACGGTGGTCGACGGGGGCCACCCCCGGCCGAGCCTTGAGACCGCTGCCGATCACAGCCGGCGTGTCCGGCCCGACCCCACGCTGGTCGAGGTGTGAGGCCGCCCGCGGCCGAGCCTCGAGACCGCTACCACCGGCGCTGCCCGGGCGACCACGGGGTTGGCGGCGTTCCTGACTGGGGTCTCGAGGCTCGGGCCTGGGGGCCCTCGCACCTCGACCACCGTGGAGTGGGCTGGGGTGAGGACCGCTGGGCGTGCCGGTGACCCCGCTGTGGTGGTGGTGGGCGGGGTCTTTGGGGCGGTCAGGGTTGTCGGCGTGGTGGGCGGGGTGGGCGTGGTGGTGGGGGTCTTCGGTCGACGAGGTAGGTGGCGCCGGTGGGGCTGGTCCAGTGGTAGAGCCCGGGGCGGAGCATCACGTAGCGCCAGCGGGAGTGGGTCTTGGCTCGGTGGTGGCGCCGACAGAGCATCGCGAGGTTGTGCGCCGACGTCGGCCCACCCGCTGAGAACGGGATGATGTGGTCGAGGTCGACCCGGCGTCGGGTGCAGCCGGGGAACACGCAGGTGTGGTCCCTGAGGCGTACGAGCTCACGGATCGCGTCGGTGGGCTCGTAGGCCTCGGTCGAGGGGTCGGTGGCGAGGTCGACGACGGGTTTGACGGTGACCTTGGTGCCGGCGGTCTGGCACCAGGCGCGGATCTGTTCGATGAGGACCGGGGACCAGGTGTTGTCGAGGAACCCGGGCAGGTCGGGGTGCTCAGCGTCCAGGTGGCAGTACAGGGTCACACCCCGCCCGGCACCAGTGATCTCTCCGGTGAGGAGGTCGAGGGCGAGCTGCTGGCGGCCCATCTCCCCCAGGGCCTGGGACCGGCGGACGTCCAGGGTCTCGGTGGACCCGAGGTCGGCCAACGCCTGAGCACCGTTCTTCAGCGCGGCTTCGAGGTCGATCGCGTCGGCCAGGTCGAGGGTGGCGGTCATCTCCACGGTGCCCGACGTGTTGGCGTCGCCGAGGTGGACGTCGGCGTGGCGACCCTCGGCGGCCTTCTTGCGGCGGCGTTCGGCTTCGTCGGGGTCGTGCTTGGCCCGGGCTGCGTCGACGGCCCGGTCGACCTGCGCCCACGAACAGGTGTGCAGGAACGGGGCGATGTCCTTATCGACCTCGGCTGCACCGGCGAGGGGGAGGTCGGTGGTGTGCTCGGCGACGCGGAACGCCTTCCACACCGGCACCTCGAGCCGCACGACGCGTGCATACAGGCGCGGGAGGCGGTAGCGCAGCTCCAACGCCTTGCCGAGGTAGGCCAGCCCACCGTCGGTGGACATCCCTAGTGACAACGCGAGGTCGAGGGCGGCGTACTCGCCGATCACGGGGCACCCGGGACCGCCCAGGTGCAGGGCCGGTTCTTCCATGGGGTCGAGCAGGGCTGCGGTCTCGTCGGGGTCGGCGGTGTTGACCGCTGCCCAGTCGAGGACGGCGTTGAGCTTGGCGACCTGCGCCCTGGACTCGTCGTCGCGGTGTGCGCGCACGGACTCCAGCAGCGGGTCGCTGCTGGGGGTCCGGGTGCGGGTCGTCATGGATTCATTCTACGCCCGGTCGCGCATATTCGACAGTGTGATCGACGAGTTTGTGGATGGGTTTTCGAGGGTCGGTGGGGGTGGGTGGGTCTCGTGACGGCCGCGGGCGGCCTCCTCGACCACCGAGGGGTCGGGTCGCCGTCCCGGGTCCCGCAGCCCCGCAGTCCCGCCGTCGAGCCCGTCTAGCCGGGACGGCGGATCGCGACGACCCGCCACCGGTCGCCGACCCGGCGCAGGTCGACGACCACCTGGGTGGCCTCACCGTCGACGTCGACCCCGACGGTCACCGTCGAGGAGGCCCCGCGGGTGGCGGTGTCGTCGACCGTCGCGTCGGTGACGTCGGCGGGGTTGACCTCGCCGGCCAGGCACGCGGTCATGGGGGAGGGCAGGTCGGCGTCGTCGGCGAGCAGGGAGCCGAGGTCGCCGCAGTCGTCGTCGGCGAACGCCTGCATCACCACCAGGGCGACCTGGTCGGGCCCCGGTGGCCCCGGCGCTGCCGGTGACTCGTCGCGGGTGACCAGCGCGACGAAGGTCACCAGGTCGACGACGGCGACGAGCGGGACGGCGACCAGCAGCACGGTGCGCCACCGGCCGAGGACCCACGGTCCGCCCACGAGCTGCCTCATCTGTCGATCGTCGCGAACCCGGATCGTACGACGAAGGCCCGGTCCGTCTGGACCGGGCCTTCGCTGGTGGTACGGCATCAGGGACTCGAACCCCGAACCCGCTGAGTAGGCCGATGGGTTTCATGGCAGATCATCCGAAATCCTCAATCCCGCTCAACAGAGCCAGATTGAGCACTCTTCGTTCTGCGCCGGCTCACGCCAGATCAGCCCTAGCCATGCCGTATTAGGGGAGTAAACGGGGAGTTTTGGACGCCGCGCGACAGGCGGATCTCGATGTCCCCTGAGCTCAGGCTGTGGTGGCGGGCCATGAGGCCGATCCAACCGGTGAGACGTAGTGCTGGTTCTCGTAGGCGATGACGTCGCTGTAGCGATAAGCGACGCGGCTGCCGATCTTGACGTAGCCGATGCCTTCGCCTTGGTGACGGAGGTTGGCCAAGTGGCCGGTGCTGACGTGCCACCGGTCGGCGAGCTGCGCCGGGGTGAGGAGGTCGCGCCGCGTTGTGTCGGCGGCGCTGACGTGGGTGCTGTCATCAATCATGCTGACCTGCCCGGGGCTACGGCGCTGACGAACCGCCGGACTTCGGCAGCGGTGATGTAGAGGCGACCGCATCCCTCGAAGCGGGCCCAGGTGGGGCCGATACCGCGGCGGCGCCAGTCGCGGACGGTGCGCGAAGGGATCTGAACGAGGTCGCAGAACTGGTCGAAGGTCAGCAGGTCGTCGTCGTGCCATTCCCTGGGAATGTGGATGGGCTGCATGTCGTGTCCTTGATGGTTCGGTAGGTGCTCAGGTTGGGGTGCTTGTGTCGGTTCAGCGGGCAGGCCCGGAGCGGTGTGATGCCGAGGGGCGGGGTGCTTCGCGTTCTTCGCGGCGCCATGCCCCTCCGATGCCTAACGGCGGGTAGGTCTCGCCGGCGATGTCGTGGACGACGCGGTCGGCGGGGTGTAACGGGTGGGCGCAGATGTGGGCGGCTTCGTTGCGGGCGGCGTTGAGGTGGCGGTAGGTCTGGACGGCGGGGCTGCGGAGCGCGTCGAGGTGACACCGGGCGGCGTCGACAGCGAGGTCCGGGTCGGTGGTGGCGGTCATGTGGTCCATGGCGAGTAGGTGCGTGTGACGCGACTGGTCGAGGATGGCGCCGAGCTGTGAGGCGACTTGGGGTACTGCGGCGATCGCCTCGGCGAGATGACTCAAAGCGGTGTCGACCTCAGCCGGTGTCAGGCCGGGCGCCCGGGGCCCTGGGTGGGTCAGCCGGGCGAGTTGCCGGAGGGCGTCTTCGGCGTGGCGAGCGCAATCGATGAGGCCGACGGAGTCGACGCGATCGACGTCTGGGGTGGTGTTGGTGTCGTCGCCGCGGCGGGGTGTGGGTGGGTGTTCGGTCATCGGGGTGCCTCCGAGGTCGATGCGAGAGAAGTTCTCCTACTTCTCATAAGGCGAAAACAGGGTCGCTGGCGATCAATGTGCGGCGATGAATTCACCTTTGACGTAAAGACCGCGGGTGATTGGCGTCGTCCTGACGGGTGCGGGGACGCGGACTCCTGGCTGCCTGAGTGGGGCCCTGGGGCGTCAGCGCCGGACGCCGGGACGCTGGCCCGGCGACAAGGCGGGCACAGAGGCTGGTGGACGGCGCTGCCCGCGAGACCGTTCCAGCGACTGCTCGGGTGGGGGCGTGAGAGGCCCGTAGGTGTCGATGGCTTCGGTTGCGGTTTCGCGGGCTTGGGCGGGGCCGAGGTCGGGGCGGTCGCGGGTGAAGGTGCTGATCCACTGTGCCCTCGCGTCGTCGGTGGTTCCGGCGACGAGGTGCGCGGTGTTGGACTGGCGGCCGCGGGTCATCGCGACGTAAGTCGATGCGGCGCCGGTGGTCTCACCGAGTAGGAAGTGCGCGGCGCCGACGGTCTCGCCCTGGGCGCCATGGACGGTGGTGGCGTAGGCGAGCTCGACGTGGCGGGCGGCGTAGTCGCCGGGCAGGGTCCGGGTGCCACGGCGGCCAGCGATGCTGAGGTCCCCGGTGTGCTCGTCGATCGCTGTGATCTCCCACTGGTCCCGGTTGGCGACGTCGAGGTCGCGGTCGTTGCGGCGGGTCGCGACCCGGTCACCGACAGTCAGCTGGTCGCCGGTGTTGGTGTCGAAAGCCGACCGTTGATGGTCGTCACATGTGCTCGGAGGTCGTCGGTCGCGGATGGTGGCATTCAGCGCGGCCACTTGTTCGCGGGTGTCGGCGATGACCAGGTCGCCTGGCGAGTCGGCGGCAAGGTCGGCGACGGCTGCGTGTCGTTCGACGTCGGTGGGGTGGATGACGATGTCGCCGCGTTCGTAGAGCTGGTTGAACACGGTGCCGGCGTCGGTGCCGGTGCGCATCTTCAGGGTGAGGTCTGCGTAGGCGGGGTCGGTGAAGCGGTGGACGGCGTCGAGGGTGACCTGGTCGGTGGGGTGGGCCCACCGGGCAGCGTGATCGAGGACGCCGCCGCGGCCGACGGCGGGGAGCTGGTGGCGGTCGCCGAGGAACGCGATCCGGGCGCCGGTCTCGTCAGCGATGGTGAGCAAGGCGAGGGCGGTGTCTTGGTCGAGCATCCCGGCCTCGTCGATGAGGAGCAGGTCCCCCCGGATCAGCCGCGCACCGACATCCAGGGTCTGCCGGTCGACGTGGTGGCGGGTCCAGTGGCCGTCCTCGTCCCACCGGTAGCCGTGTTGGTGGATGAGCCAGGCGGCTGAGAACGCTGGCGTGCCGAGCTCGTGTCCGGCGACCTGGGCGGCCTTCAAGGTGGGCGCGACCACGACGAGCTGCTCGTGGCGCATCTCGAGGACGACCCGTGCCGCGGCAAGGGTGGTGGTCTTCCCGGCACCCGCAGCTCCCTCGACGACAGCCAGTTGGGCGGTGCCGGCCAGGATCGCAACGGTGCGTTGCTGCGCCTCGTCGAGGCGCCCCCGGGCCACAGATGGACCAACCGAGTCGGGCGTGCCGGGGGTGGTGGCACGGGCAGCGAGCCGGTCCACCAAGTCCGCCTCGACCGCGAGGACGTTCGATGAGGTCAGGGCGCGGACGTGCCCGGGGACGTCGGGCCGGTCCAGCAGCGGCGTGCAGGCTTCGACAGCGCGGGCGGTGAGGTCCTCGGCGAGCTCGCGCCGCACCACCGGGTCGACCACGACACCGTCGGACCCGGCTGCGGCGAGGGTGGCGATGATCTTCTCGACCTCGCCGCGGATGTCGGCGGCGTTCCACGCCGACCGTCGGGCACCCAGCCGAGACAGGGCGAGATGGGTGACGGCGTTGCGGTTGATAACCCCGACCGGTGTCGGCGCGAGCGGTGCTTGTCCGATCGGGTTCCGGTAGCCGAGGTCATGGAGCTCCTCGACCCACCGTCGTGCGAGATCGGTCCCGGACTCGGGGATGACCTTGTCGGGGCGAGCATCGGCCCACGCCCGCCGGTCCCACGACCGCCGGAGTTTCGGGCCGGGTTCGGTGCCGGGGTGCTCACGACGCCAGGCGGATTCGTAGCGGTCGACGTTCCTGCTGATCTGTGACGCCCGGGCGCTGAATGCGCCGGCGTAGTCGGCGAGTTCGCGGACCTCCCCGGATTCCGGGTCCAGGGTGAACCCGTGCGCAGCCAACGTCTGGCGTAGATGGGGGTCGCACACGACCGCGGCGTGTCCGATGCCGTTGATTGCCTCGATCGAGTCCACGACTCCGACCGAATGCAGACCCCTCCACAACCCGCCCGCCTCAACGCCGCCAGCTCGGACCCGGGCGTTGATCTGGACGTGGAGGTGGCTGTGCGGGTCACCGGCCCGCGAGGTGTAGTGCCGCACCACTGCGGCCTCGAGCTCATCGACTGGTACTTGGACCTGGCGGCCCCGCGGTCCGACCCGGGTGGTGGCGTGCTCGGCCAGCCACCCGATCACCTCACCCGCAGCACGGTCCTGCGCCGCGTCATAAGCCGCCGCGACCTCCGGGTGCAGCGACGCAGCCAGGGACCAGGTCTTCGGACCGTTGACCGTGAACTCCACGAACCGCAGCCCGTGCTCATCGTTCCGCAACCGGCCCTTCGCGGCACCGTCGAGGTCGTACCCGGCGACCCATCGCTCGTAGGCGTCCCCGTCGAGCGTCCCCCGATCCCGGACCACCACAGGGCCCCGTTCCAGGCTGCGTTCCCCCCTCCCGTCACTGCGTTCCCCCCTCCCCTCGAGGCGTCCCCCCGCGTGGCCCTTGGCGCGTTCCCCCCTCGCTCCGAGACCCTCCGGGCCGGTGACGTAGAGCGTGGCGACGCCGGTGCCTTCGGCCAGGTAGTAGTCATCGACGCGCGACCGGTCCGCCTCGACATAGGTGCGTGCCGCAGCAGCTGAGCCGCGGTAGAACTTCACCCCGCCATGCACCCGCACTCACCGCCCCTCGAGCGCCCGCCGATTGCTCGTCACTGGTCGTCACCTAGCCTGGAAATGACGCTCGGCCCGTCCCAGGGGGACGGGCCGAGCTGATCGATCTACGGACCTTCGTAGCATGCGTGCCGCAGAGTTCCTAGAGGCTCACAAGCGTTACGGGGCCTGGGCTCTGAGGTTCGTCACTCGTCGTCAAGTGCGTTGTGCCCATCGCTCTGACGAGGGGGCATGGTCTTAAGCAGGGGTAGGGATTGCGGCTGTGAGGGCTGCTGTCGAGCTCGGCCCAAAGGCGCTTGATCAATTCCCATAAGTCGAGGCACCCGGCGGCGTTCGGCCCGACCAAGGCTGATCTGCAGGTGTCTCAGGGTTGCGCGGCGCAACTACCCCGTCAGGGCCGGGCATTAGCCCACGGTTGAGGTAAGTCGGTACATGCCTGGGGTTGCTCACCCGGCACGTTTGGCCCTGAGTTTGCCAAACAGGGTGCGCACCCCCAGGCGGCTCACCGTGCCCTCTCGAGCGAGGTCCCGTCGTCGCGCTTCAAGTTCGAGTCGGTGGCCGACTCGAACTCCTGCGCCGTCGACGCCGCTGGCGAGTCCCGCTGTGATGGCCATGATGGCCCAGTCATTGCGGGCGGTGGCCACGACGGCGTGGTGAACGACGTCTGTCGGTGGGTTGTTTGCGAGCTCGTCGATGACTTTGCGCACGCCTGAGTAGATCTGTGCGGCGTGGCGCCAGGCTTCGATGACTGCTTCCTCCCGGTCCTCGGGGTCGTCCACGAGGCCGCGTTCGAGGGATGCGACCAGGCGGGTGTGCCAGCGAAGTAGCACCGCGTTTGCGAGGTCGTCGATGGTGCTGAAATGTATGTTGATGCCTTCGATGGCGGTGGGCATTCGCCCGTCGTTACGAGTGAGGATCTCCTCCATCACAGCGTGGAGGACGCTGGCGCGGGTTGGCTTAGGCCGTACCTTCACGTGGTCTCCTCATCTAGTCGCCGATGTCGGCCCTCTTACTGAATGGGCAGTGAGGCGAATCCCCGGATCGGGCCGGAGTGGAGTCGGATCGCTGCGTCGAGGTCGACATCGAAGTCACGGTGGCGGGTGAGAAGTGCTTGCAAGGCGATGCGTGCTTCGAGGCGGGCCAGTGACGCGCCGAGGCAGAAGTGGATGCCGCGTCCGAGGGCGACCTGTCGTTCGGGGGCGCGGTGGATGTCGAAGCGGTCGGCGTCGGGGAACGCCTGGTCGTCGCGGTTGGCCGACCCGAAGAGCAGCAGCACGGTGTCGCCTGTGGCCATGGTCTTCCCGTGCAGATCGACCTGTCGGGTGAGAGTGCGAGAGAGGCCCTGGACCGGTGAGTCGTAGCGGAGCAGCTCCTCGACAGCAGCGGGAACGAGGTTGGGATCATCGGCCAGCTCCCGGCGGCTTTCGGGGTGGTGGGCGAGGATGACGGCGCTGTTGGCGAGCAGGTTGGTGGTTGTCTCGTGCCCGGCAATGAGCAACAGGAGACAAAACCCGAGGAGTTCATCCTCGCTGAGGTGTTCGCCCTCCACCTCGGCTTGGACCAGCGCGGTCATGAGGTCGTCTTGGGGGTGCGCCCGTCGTTCCGCAAGAAAGGCGGCGAAGTAGTTGTAGAGGGCTGCGGCGGCGTCGAGCCCAGCCCCGAACTCGCCTCGAGCGGGGTTGGACTGAATGAGAGTGGTGGACCAGGCCCTGAAGCGGTCTCGGTCTTCGCGTGGCACGCCGAGCATGTCAGCGATGACGATGGCCGGGAGTGGGCCAGCGAACCCGGAGACGAAGTCCCAGGCATCGGTTTCGGGGGTCTCGTCAAGGAGGTCGTCGACGAGGGTCTGGATTTGTGCCCCGAGTCCGGCGATGCGACGAGGGGTGAAGGCCTTGCTGACGAGTTGGCGAAGCTGGGTGTGCCGGGGTGGGTCGCTCATGATGAGCATGGGCAGGAACAGCTCGGTCATGTCCACGCCCGGTGGGGTCGGGAAGATCCCCGAGGCGGAGGAGTACGTCGCGGGGTCCCCCAGTGCGGCGGACACATCGACGTGCCTACTGAGCACCCAAGTGCCAGCCCTTGATGACCAAAAGACAGGGGCGCCTTCGCGCAGCTGTCGGTAGACGGGGTACGGGTCCGCGATCACCTCGGCGTCGAACGGACTGTAAGTCAGCTGGCGGGTGCTCATTACTTCTCCTGGTCCTCCGGTTACGGGTGCGGCTTCAACTCGGGGGCAGTCCCCGCTCTCTCCTCCAAGGCTGGAGAACAGCGGCTTAAATTCGCAGTTTGTACTTGCAGTACAACATACGATGGTCCTTGCGTCGAGGGTGTCGGGCGCTGACACACCGCCTCTGGTGACTTGAGAAGCGAGGTAAGAGGAATGCGAAAGCTGCCTGCGAAGCTGGCCAGTCAGTTGTATGGCGCGGCCGATCTGATCGCGGAGCGTGGCTTGGATGGGACCAAGATCGAAGACATCGCCGAAGCAACGGGCATTCCGAAGGCCACGATCTACTACCACCTCGACGGCAAGAACGCGGTGCTGGAGTTCCTCCTCAGCGACCTGTTGGACATGATCGCCGGCGCAGTTGGCGTGGCGGTGTCGAGTGACGAGAACGCCCGTACTCGGCTTGAGGCGGCTGTCGCTGCGCAGTTGGGAGTGATGCTTGAGTACCCGTCTCTGTGCCGGGCCCTTGTCGGCGATCTCGGACGGGCGACCCGGCTCCCCGAGCTGGCGGTGGCCCTGCGCGCTGCTTTCTACGAACCGATTGAGCAACTACTGACCGATGGCGTGTCCGACGGGTCGCTTCGCCGGGTAGCTGATCCGAGCGTGGTGGCTCTGAGCGTGTTCGGCGCGATCACCGTGGCCGGCCTCAGCAGGGCAGTTGAGGGACCATCTCTTGATCAGGCCGCAGACGCAGCGCGGCTTTCTTCCGCGATCTGCGGACTCATCTTTGACGGACTAGGCGCTGCCGGCGATGAGATTGGGGTCTCGGAGGACTCACCTCGCGTCTAGGTCCGAGGTCGGCTACAGAATCGACCGGTTGAAGTGCTCGAGATCGACCGTCACGAAGGTGGCTGCGGCCGACCCGGCTTCATGACCGTCGGCGTCCAACGCGTCAGCCCGGATTGAAAGTCGACGCCCTTCGTGTTCGGCTACTCGGGCCCGGAAGGTGTAAGGGCGGTGAAGCCGGAAGGGGGCTCGGTACTCGATGGTGAGGCTGCGGGTGACGGCGAGAGCCCCGACTGTGTAGAGGGCGAACCCGCAGAGGTCGTCGAAGGCGAGAGCGACCAGACCCCCATGTGCGATGCCGGGTGCACCCACTTGCGTCTTCGAGAAGACGTGGACCGCCTCCACGCCCGTTGCGGTACGAACCGCCTGCAGCTGCAGGCCGGCGGGATTGAGTGGCCCGCATCCGGCGCACTCCGGGGAGTGCGGGGGTAGGGCCTGGCCGGCCTCCGCGGTCTCCTGACCGGCGAGGTGCGTCGTCCAACGGGAGATCACGTCATCGTGGGTGACTTCACGTTCTCCGCTCTCGTCGCCCGCGTGGGCGACGCCGCCTAGTCCGTGGTCGTCATGCATGCCGGTCTCCTGTCTCGTCTGTCCGGGTGCTCGTCGTGGTGCGGATGGTCAACGCGCCGTCACCAACGAGCCGGCAGCACGTTCGAGGGCCCCGACCATGCGCAGTTCCAGGTCCGGCAATCCAGCAATAATCGTGGTCACGTTCGTCAGCCGCGACCGCAGCGGCGCGTCACGCTGGACGGCGGCGCGTGCCGCGTCGGTCCAGGCCTGCGCACATCGATCGGCGCTGCTCGCCAGCTCCGCGGTCGCGGAGTCGCCGGTCAGCCGTGCGATCTCGGTGCAGCCGTCGGCCAGCAGTCGCCGGAAGAGACCGCCGCCGGTTCCTGCCTTCTCGATGAAGGCGCCGAGGCTGAAGAGGAAGATCTCGAGTTCGTCCTCGGTGAGGTACGCCCAGGTCGCGACGTCGGCGGCGAAGTGAGCGACTCCGGCGAGACCCTCGGCGGCGCTGGCCGTCGTCGCGTCGGCACCTGCGATGCTGCGGTGCGACGCACCGCGCATGGTGGCTGCAGATTGGCGGAAGGCGTCGGCCGCGACCTCTTGGACTGGCGGCAGCGAGGACGGCCAGTCGACTCGGTAGGTGCAGTGGCGGGTCGGCTGGGGGAACGCTGTTGAGGAGCGTGCTCGGGCCAACGCGTGCAACGGCACCTTCTGTACCTCGGCGCGGTCATTGTCGACGACGAACGCGATCTGTTCATCGTCGTCGTAGCCGACGACCACGATGTCGTGGCGGCTCATGCGCAGCTGGACCCGCAGGTATGGCAGCTCGGCGATGTCGGCCCATACAAGGCTGGGACGGCCCGCGTCCACCTCGTCCCGCACCCACGCCCAACCCTCCGCGGGATCGTCGGTGGCGAGGACTTCCACTCGGCCGCCGAGACGAGCAGGTAGATCGATCTCGAAGTCGGCGCCTCGCCCTACGAGGTACAGCGGGGGGACGAGGTCGTCCGACCGCATGTAGGACAGGCTCAAAGCTCCCCCGAGAGCAAAGACAAGCCCCTCGTCGGGTGGGCCGTCCCAACCCAGTCCGTGCCACTGCATGAGATCGCGCAATGCACCGGAACCGCAGTGTCCCCCCATCCGATGGGGGTAGTCCTCGATCAGGGGTGCGGGGGGCATGTAGTTCCTTGTCGTCGATGCTGCAATTCGCGGGGCCGGCAGGAACGTGGTCCTGCTAACCAAGCTCCGGTGGGACCCCGGACCGGGTCGTGAAGGCATCGTCTGCGACGTCCGCGGACGCAACGATCATCGGTCCGTACGTGACGCGGAGCTCGTCGAGGATCGCTGCCAGAGGAAGGTCGTCGAAGACACCGCGATCTTGCACGTACTCCATGTGCTGGGTCCCGTTCGCGGTGAAGGCGTGCATGAGCGCGTGGTGCTCACCGTCGAACTCCACGGGAGGCACACTGAAACGAGCACACAGCTCGCTGTTGAAGGCCGGCGTCGCCTTGAGCCACCGGCCGTTGATGAGGATCGCGCTGTAGCCGTGGTACACGAAGAGATCCGTGCCACCCATGCGCGCCCTGAGCGTTTCGGTCTGCAGGTGGTTGCGCACGTCGGCGAAGCCCAGACGCGCCGGGATCCCCGCGGCGCGACAAACGGCCGTCAAAAGCACGGCCTTCGGCACGCAGTAGGCGCGGCCCGCGCCCAACACATGGCTCGCCCTGTAGTGGGCGGGGTCTTCGGAGACGGTGTACGGGTCGTACCAGACCCGGTCGCGGACCGCGGCGAACAGCCGAGTGGCCTTCTCGCGATCAGTGGTTGCGTCGCCGACGGTGGCGGCCGTGAACGCCCGGACGTCCTCATGGTCACTGTCGAGGAAGGCGGTCGGTTCGAGGAAGGACGCCGTCTCGCTCATCGCTGTTCCAGTCTGTCGCGGACCGTCGCGTTGGGATCCGACATGGCCAAAGCTCGTGGCCCGGACGACGCGTCGTCGGCTTGGTGGGTCGGGCTGTACATCGCTGTCACATTCTCCTCGCAAGCCGATCTAGGGGGCGCACCGGTCAGCCGACTGCCTGGAGCGCGAGCTCGTCGCGGCCGACCTGGCCCCCGCGGATGATGACCTGCTTGCTGAACATGAAGTCCCGAGGACGGTTGACGCAGTCAGCCGCGATCAGCTCGCCTCGTCGCAGGTAGTAGCACGTGAAGTCGCGGCCCTCAGCGGGGTCGCCGTTGAGGACTATCTCGTCGTAGCCGGTGTTGATGCCCGCGATCTGGAGCTTCACGTCGTACTGGTCCGACCAGAACCACGGAAGTGCCGTGATCCGCTGGGACTTGCCGCACGCGGTGGCGGCGGCGACCTTGGCCTGCTCAGTCGCGCTCGACACGGATTCCAAGCGGATACGGCGCCCGTACCGGGTCATGAGATGGCTCGTGCAGTCGCCGGCGGCCACGATGGCGGGGTCGCTCGTCCGCGCGTGGTCGTCGATCACGACGCCGTCGTCGACCTGGAGTCCAGCTGCTGCGGCGAGCTCGGTGTTGGGCTCGACGCCGATCCCGATGATGACGAGGTCCGCTGGGACGGTCTCACCCCCGGCGAGGACGACCCCTTGGACCCGATCGGTGCCCACCAGTTCTTCGACGGTGGCCTTGGTACGGACATCGACGGCTTCTTCGCGATGGATGCGGTCGAAGAACGCCGAGACCTCCGGCGCGGTGACGCGTCCGAGGACGCGCTCGGTCGCCTCGAGCACGCTGACCTGCAGACCCAACCCGCTCAGTGAGGCGGCGGTCTCGAGTCCGATGTAGCCCCCGCCGATGATCACAGCCCGTCGCCCCGGGGAGGCGGCCTCGCGAATCAGCTCGACGTCGGCGGCAGTGCGCAGGTAGTGGACGCCGCAAAGGTCAGCACCGGGGGCAGCGAGCCGGCGGACGCGGGCACCCGTGCAGAGCGCCAGCTCGTCGTAGGCCAGCGACCCGCCGCGGCTGAGCGTGACGCGACCATCCGTCCGGTCGACAGCCTGCACCGAGTCGTCGAGGAGCGTGATCTCCTGCTTCGCGTAGAAGGCTGCGCTACGGATGGCGAGCTGGTCGAGCGTGTTCTTACCGGCGAGGTACGCCTTCGACATCGGTGGGCGTTGGTAGGGCAGCGTCCCCTCGTCGCCGACCAGGACGATCTCGCCCTTCCAACCGCCTTGTCGCAGGCTGGCCGCGAGCTGGGCGCCGGCGTGGCTCGCGCCCACGACCACGGCCCGCCGCCCGGTCACCCGGTCACCCGGTGGCCTTCGGGGTCAGGCGGACCATCAGCCGGCTGATCCCGCGCACGAAGTTGGACTGCACGTACTCGGGGTCAGCGACCACGTCGATGTCCTCGAAGCGTGTGAGCAGCTCCTCCCAGAGGATCCGCAGCTGCATCTCGGCCAGCCTGTTGCCCATGCATCGGTGCACGCCGAAGCCGAAGGCAATGTGGTTGCGGGCGTTGGGCCGGTCGATGATCAGCTCGTCGGGTCGCTCAAACACGGCCTCGTCTCGGTTGCCCGAGGCGTACCACATGACGACCTTGTCGCCCTCGCGGATGAACTGGCCGTTCAGGATGGTGTCCTTCTTCGCGATCCGGCGCATGTAGGCCAACGGGGTCTGCCAGCGGATGATCTCGGAGACCATGTTCGGGATCAGGTCCGGATTGGCTTTCAACTTCTCGAACTGCTCGGGGAACTGGTTGAGCGCCAGGACACCGCCGCTCATCGAGTTCCGGGTCGTGTCGTTGCCCCCGACGATCAGCAGCGTCAGGTTCCCCAGGAACTCCATCGGGCGGTCGATCAGGTCCTTGGTGTTCTCGTTGCTCTGCAGCATGGTGATGAGGTCGAATCCAGGCTCCTCACCGCCGGCAAGTCGGGCCGCCTTGTCGTACCAGAGGGCGCTGAGCTCCCGCACCGTGCTCCGCATCTCGGCGAACACCTCGTCGTTGTCCGACGGACCCCCGTTGGTCTGCTCCATCGAAGCCGCGAGATCCGACCATTGGACCAGCTTGCGTCGTTGCTCGTAGGGGAAGTCCAGCAAGGTCGCCAGCATGCGAGCGGTCAGCTCGACGGACACCTTCTGCACCCAGTCGAACGGCTCGTCCACGGGCAGGTCATCCAGCACCTCTCGGACACGCGACCGGATGAGGCCTTCCATCTCGCGCAGGTTCTTCGGAGCCACGACGCCCTGCACAGCCTGGCGCTGCAGGTCGTGCCGCGGTGGGTCCATCGCGATGAACATCTCGATGTCCATGAATCGAGGCGGCACGCCGATGACGATGAAGGGTTCGGCCGAGAACACGTCGTGGTTCTTGTCGACCGCGATGATGTCCGCGTGTCGGGTGACCGACCAGAAGGGCCCGAAGGGGCTGTTGGCCTGGTAGTGGACCGGAGCCTCCTTTCGGAGGCGCTCGAAGTAGGACTGCCAACGGCCCTGTCGGTAGAGGAACGGATTGCTGAGATCAATCTCCCCGATCTCGAGGTCGTCGACAGGGGGGATCGGACTCTCGACGAACATCTTCTGACCGTTCGTGCCCGTCACCCACCTCCGAGTCTTGTCGTAGAGGTGGGCGCCCTGGATCTGCCGCTCCATCGGGATGGTGGCTTGGACCTTGGCGGTGATGGCCTCGCGGATCTTCGTCACGTCAGCTCCTCGTCGTCACATCTGGAATTCGGGGAGCCGGACGGTGAGTCCGTCCCATGCCTCGCAGAGCACCATCTGGCAGGACAGCCGTGAGGTTGGCTCACGCTCGGGGTTCATGGCGAGCATCCCCTCCTCGCCGGCCTCGGAGGACCCCACGCGTTCGGCCCATGCCGGGTCGACGACCACGTGGCAGGTCCCGCAAGCGGCCTCCCCGCCGCAGTCGCCGTCTATCCCGGGTACTGCGTTCTCCGTGGCGACCTGCATGAGCGAGCGGCCCTCTTCCAGGGGCGCCTGATGTGTGTCGCCGTCGTGCGACACGAACGTAACCACTGCCATGACCAACTCCTGCTGCGATCGGTGAGATCGCTACTCTTGCCGCGGCAGTCAGGCGTGGCTATGTTCGCCCGAACCCGATTAGATGTGAATTCGGCTCACGGGGAGGTCCGAGGGTGGTGAAGGAACACGGGCGGGAACCGGGTGTCCCCTACACCGCGTTCGCGCAGCTGCTCGAGAGCGGCGCGATCTCGGCTGACCACAAGGCCAGATTTCTCGCCATCATGGCCCGTGAGGGTGCCGAGGAGGAAGTGCTGTCGAGGCCGGACGGGCAGGCGCCGGCGCGGTGGTTCAAAGAGGTCTACCCCGAACTCGACATCGACCGGGCCACGCGACTAGGTCAAGACTTCGCAGAGCACGTCCAACTGACGTCCTTCGGCCCGTTAAGCCTCCCGCTCATCAGCGCCGGTTCGGTGGCAGAGGTCGTGGAGCTTTTCGCATATCTTCCGCTCATCACGACTGCTGTCGCCACGCGGGTCCGTCCGCAACAAGACGGCCTGGTTGTTGGCCTGGTGGGGAACACGGGCGATTCGGAGCTGGACTGCCTAGTTGTCACGTACTGCGGCTACGCCCTCGCCCGATTGATCCACTTACTCGTCGGCGACACATCGGACATGACGCTTCACTGCGGCTGGCCGTCGCCGGCGTCGAAGGACGGTGACCTGCCCGGGCTCGGCCCGCGCCTTATGTTCGGCGCCCCGGCAACGTACCTGCACGTACCAGCCAAGACGCTAGACGACGTATGCCGCTTCTCGGACCCCACCGCGTACCGGCTTGCGATCGCAGATTTGGAGAAGGCTTTGGACCAACGGACGAAGACGCCTTCACTCTCCGAGCAGGTTCGAATGTCACTGGACGACGGGCCTGGATCGAAACGCATCGCCACTGTCGCCACCGAACTGTCCGTGTCCGTCAGCACCCTGAAACGACGACTCCACGACGAGGGCACCACGTTCCGCGAACTACTCCACACCTCGATGCTGGAGCGTGCCAAACTTCAGCTCCTCGACCCATCTATATCTATTAATCAAGTTGCCGCCGATCTCGGCTATAGCGATGCGACAAACTTTTCTCACGCATTCAAGCGTTGGACCGGACAATCACCGCGCCAGTTCCGTCCGCGCCTTGACGGCTAAACGTCCTCTAGTTGAGAACCTGCTGAGCTCAGGCAGCTTGAGTTCAGTAAATTAACTTCCCTCGCGCTCTTCGATGGAGGTCTCCTGCGTGGTGGCGGTCGGCTGGTGAGGAACCGCCCCCGTCACCACGCAGGACCTCGCGGGCTCTTACGACACGACGAAGAATGGGGACTTATTCTGGCCACCACTGGGGACCGCTACTTGGCCACCAGTGGGTACTTTTTCATGGCCACGAACAAGTAGGTGACGACTAAGCGGCCCTGCTCCGAATCGCCCGTGTTCCCCACCAGGCCAACAACCAGGCCGTCTTGTTGCGGACGGACCCGCGTGGCGACAGCAGTCGTGATGAGCGGAAGATATGCGAAAAGCTCCACGACCTCTGCCACCGAACCGGCGCTGATGAGCGGGAGGCTTAACGGGCCGAAGGACGTCAGTTGGACGTGCTCTGCGAAGTCTTGACCTAGTCGCGTGGCCCGGTCGATGTCGAGTTCGGGGTAGACCTATTTGAACCACCGCGCCGGCGCCTGCCCGTCCGGCCTCGACAGCACTTCCTCCTCGGCACCGTCACGGGCCATGATGGCGAGAAATCTGGCCTTGTGGTCAGCCGAGATCGCGCCGCTCTCGAGCAGCTGCGCGAACGCGGTGTAGGGGACACCCGGTTCCCGCCCGTGTTCCTCACCACCCTCGGACCTCCCCGTGAGCCGAATTCACATCTAATCGGGTTCGGGTGAACATGGCCACGACGGACTGATGCGACAAGAGTGACAAGCTCACAGATCTCAACAGTGGAGTTGGTCATGGCAGTAATTCTGTTCGTGTCGTACGACGCCGAGACGCATCAGGCGCCCTTGGAAGAGTGCCCGGCATGACGCACTCAGCGCTCGGTTTCGTACTGTCCCTGGTTATGGTCTTAACCGCCGTTGCCCCCCCCGCGAGCGCCGGTGCCCCAACCACCGGGTCGACCGCGGTGACTGCCTCAGCGTCGGACCGTGATTTTGCTGGCCGACGCGTCATGAGCCGCGAAATTAGTTTCGATGTGGTCAACCACAACGAGACTGAAGTCGCCTGCCTGCCCGCTCCCGATGGCCGTCCGCACACGCTGCGCGCCCGCCTAATCGGCCCGGCCCGCGTGATCGAGGGTCGCAACGGGTCCGAGACCTTTCACGTGCTCGTCCACGATGCCGGAACCGGCGGTTGGTTTTGGAACTTGCAGGGCCGCCGCGTGGGACGCGAGCAGGACTATGCCACCCGCCTGGCCGAGAAGGGTAAGACCGTCGTGGTCCTCGACCGTCTCGGGTACGATCGCAGCCCGCTGCGCGACGGCGACGCCACCTGCCTCGGGGCCCAAGCCACCATGCTCGGGCGCGTTGTGCAGGCGCTGTACGCCGGCCTTTATGAGGTTTCCGGCCGTCCGCGCGCAGCCACCCCGCACGCTTCTCACATCGTCCTTCACGGCCATGGCACCGGCGCGACCGTCGCCCGGCTGGAGGCCGCGACTTACAGCGACGTCCAGGCCCTGGTCCTGATGTCGCCGGTCTCGACGAGCCCGTCGAGGCTGACGCTAGAGACCCTGCGGGGCCAGGGCATGGTCTGCGCCCAGGGCGCCGGCTTCGCGCCGTACGGCAAGACCGCCCGCTCCTTCCGCCGGTTGCTGTTCGCGTCGGCCCCGGTCGGCGTCCAGCGAGCTGCCGTGCGTCTGCGCAACAGCACCCCGTGCGGCGACGTCGCCAGTCTGCCGTCGTCGGTCCTCGCCGCTCAGGGCCAGGCGGTCGACGTACCCACCCTGGTGCTGTCCGGTCGCGCTGACGCGAGCCGTGATGGCGACGGCATCACTGCCACCGGCGGTGCCCGCCTGGAGCGGCGCAGCTTCGCCGGCGCTGGAAGCGCTCTGCCGCTGGAGAAGCAGGCGCCGGCCGTGCGACGGGCCGTGCTGTCGTTCGTCAACTCGCTCGATGACACTGTCCGTTGAAGAGTGCAGCAGGCGGGATGGCGGCCGCGAAGGCAATTCAACGCGCGATCCAACGAGTCGCGGTCCCGCCAACAGAACATCTCCGGGTAGGGCTTGTGAACGAGGTATCGGTCCCTTCAATCTTTGATTAACTTCCAAGTTGCTCGTCAGTCGTGTCGCGAACTCGCACGCTGCCGCGTCCTCGGAGTGACCGGCTGCCAGTCCAGGGCCTAGCCCAGCTTTTAAGCCTGGCACCGGAACGTGCGTCGTGCGAGCACTCGCGAGTCGTGATCACAGACAGCAACCATCTGCTTCTCATCGGCCAAGTCGATCCCGACGACGATTCGCGTTACCTATTGAGACTGCCGCGCGCAGCTGGCCCAGCCGCGCGTTCCTGTTGCGGTCGTTGAGCAAGACTTCACCCCAGCAAGCCATGGCGTTAGCGTTTTTCATCAACGTCCGCCTTCGGTGGGGTTGAGACATCAGGCCCGGATACCACCACAAGGGGACGTTCCTTCGTCTAGTACGACCCGCCCGACGGCCGCCTAGATGTACCCCGCCATCAGGTTGGTAGCAGTCGGCTGATCGGTGGTTTGCCTCCGAGTGCGCTGTGGCGGCGTTCAGTGTTGTAGTGCTCCAGCCATGGTGCAAGGGCTGCTGTTCGTTGCTGGTTGCTGGTGAAGACCCGGCTGTAGGCCCACTCGGTGGCCAGGGTCCGGTTGAGGCGTTCGACCTTGCCGTTCTGCCACGGGCAGTGGGGCTTGATGAACTTCTGACTGATGTCGTGCTCGGCGCAGACCGCTCTCAGCGAGTACCGGTAGGCCCAGGCGTTGTCGGTCATTAATCGTTCGATCCGGGTGATGCCGTGGGCGGCGAAGTAGTCGATCGCGCGGCGTAGGAACTGCGCGCAGGTGGGGCCCTTCTCGTCGCAGAGGACCTCGCTGTAGGCCAGTCGGGAGTAGTCATCGACCAGGGAATGGACGTAGTCGTATCCGGGGCCGTTGACCCGGTCACGAGCAGTACCGCGGCCGTGGACCCGCCAGCCTCCACCGTCGGGGATACGGCCGATCTTCTTGACGTCCATGTGGGCCAGCTCGCCGGGACGCTCACGTTCGTAGCGCACCGCAGTCTGTTTCGAGGACCGGATGACCTCACCGGTGATGGGGTCACACTCGCGCAGGTACGGCACGTCGTGGCGCCGCAGGATCCGCGACACCGTCCGGGCGGGCACCCCCACCTTCGGGCCGAGCACGTCGGGACCCTCACGGCCCTCAGCACGCGCAGCCAGCACTTTCTGCTCGACCTCAGCACTGGTCTTGGTGGGTGTCGTGTGTGGTCGCGAAGACCGGGTGGCCAGACCGGGCTCGCCTTCCTCGGCGAAGCGGTCAATCCAGGTCCTCACACACTTGCGAGACACCCCCATCGCCGCAGCGATGTGGGCTTGGGGCCAGCCGGCCTGGTGGCGCTGGACGATCAATCGCCGACCGTGAACGGTCAGCCGGGCACTACCGTTGGGACACGAGAACCTCCGGGTTGGAGTGGGCCTTAGACAAGCCACATCCCATTCGGAGGTTCTCGTTCGTTCAACCAGGCTCGCCGCTACCAACGTCCTGGCCGGGTACACCTAGAACGTCCTTCTATGCCGCCCAGAGCTTGCCGCCCTCCTGTATAGCTCAACGGGCGACCTGAAACAGCACAGCGGTCTCCTTTGGCGGTGAGGGCGGCGGAGACCCCTCGCTCAGGGCAGCGCCGACGGTGTGGCACCCGGGAACGGCACCACCCGTCGAGGACCTGGCCGCCGTCGAGTCCGCCCTCCCAGTGCCTCATAACCGCAGGTTGGTGGCGGACGCGCCGGTCGAGCAGCACAGTTAGGAAGCAGGGGCCGCCCAGAGCGCGCCCCAGACTGAATTTACATTCGCGCCGACGGAGGCTTGGCAGTTCTCAACAGGCCAACCGGTAGCACTGCGAGACCCTGTCAGTCTGGCCGTCAAAGACAGTGATTCGGTCCAGCCGGTCCAGCCGGTCCAGCCGGTCCCGCCGGTCCCGCCGGTCCCGCACCGCGTTGTCTCTCTGCCGCTGCTTGGGCTCAGAGCGTTACGCACTGCTGGTGAGGGCGAGGTCTGATCGCGCTGTTGAGCAGGTCGAGATTGGGGTCTCCAACCCCGTTATCTGATCCCTCATCTTGATAGCATCTGGGGATGGGACGTCCTCGGCTGACGCTCGGAACCTCAGGACGGATCGCGGTTACTCCGCAGGTTGTGTCGGACACGGGTCGCTGGGAGACCGCGCCGGTGGGCACGAAGGCGCAGCGATGGAAGGCGCGGACAAAGTTCCGGGACTCCGATGGCACTGTCCGAGACGTCACGAAGTTCGGGACGACGCGAGCCAAGGCCGAGACCGCGCTGAAGGCCGCCCTAGTGGATCGGCAGGCTCCGGCCAAAGCCGTCGGCTTGCGGCCTGAGATGACACTGGCGGCCGCAGGCGAGTGGTGGCTCGAACGTATCGAGCGACCCGGAGGCAAGCTGAGTCCGAACACGATCAAGCAGTACCGCAGTTCGTTTGAGCGCCTGGTGCTCAGCAGCAGCATCGCCGACCTGTCGCTGCGCGAGGTCAACCGCGTGCCGGTGCTGGAGCGTTACCTCCAGACGGTCGCCGATGGCCACGGGAAAGGGTCAGCCAAGACCGCACGATCTGTGGTCTCGAGCATCCTCACCCTGGGTGTGCGCCACGACGTCCTCGACGGCAACCGCATGCGCGATGTCGAGAACCCAGCTGTCGCCCCCAGGGAGACGACGCGCGACGCAGACCGTGCGTTCACGCTCGCCGAGCTGAGCCACGTGCTCAAAGTGACCCGGGAACATCAAACGGCCAAGGACTACGACCTGGTGGACCTGGTGCACTTCCTCGCCGGCACGGGCGCCCGTCATTCCGAGGCGCTGAACGTCCGATGGGCAGACCTGTGCCTCGTTGATGCCGACGGCGGGTCACTCGACGTGGGCGTGGTGCGGATCTGGGGAACCAAGACGACCGGCGCCGACCGTCGGGTCCCGATGCCTGCCTGGCTTACGTCGCGCTTGCAGGTGCGCAGCGAGCGATACGGGACGGACGGATTCGTTTTCCATACGCCAGGTCGGTGGGACTCTGCGAGTCGAGAGACGGTCCGAGACCGACGCAACGTCGGCCGACACCTGCGTCGTGTCCTTGACGACGCTGGGATGCCGTGGGCGAGCGCCAACACGTTCCGCACCACCGTCGGTGACCTGGTGACGAAAACCCTGAGCGGCACCGAGGCCGCGAACGTGCTGGGGCACGCCCGACCTTCGATGACCTACGACCGCTACAGCGACCGCCGCCAGCCTGCAGCCGGAGCGTCGATCGTCCTGGCCGGCGTGATGGGCGTGGCGCCTATGGACATATTAGGGGAGTAAACGGGTAACCCGCCCGGACACAGAACCGCCCCGGACCTGTTTGTGCAGGTCAGGGGCGGTGGTGGTACGGCATCAGGGACTCGAACCCCGAACCCGCTGATTAAGAGTCAGCTGCTCTGCCAATTGAGCTAATGCCGCATGCGGTGAACGCGAGACGGAACGTTACCAGTGGGGTGGCGGGTCCCGAAATCGAGATGCCGCCCCGCCGGTCGGACCGCTCAGCGACCCACCACGACGTCGTCGACGTGGACGCCGTCCCACCCGGTGATCGAGGAGCACAGCGGGCCGCCCGCCCCCGAGCACAGGCTGTCGGAGGTGAAGTGGAAGCGCACCTTGACGCTGCCGGCCTTGGTGGCCATCAGCGCGGTGTACTTGGTCCAGCCCGGGACGTCGCTGTTCTGCCCCGAGTAGCTGCCCAGGGGCTTCCAGGTCGTGCCGTCCTGGGAGTACTCGACCTTGACCACGTCGAAGCCCGCCTCGGTGTCGAGCTTCATCGACCACTGCAGGACCGAGCCGCCGGCCGGGACGGTGAGGGCGGGGGAGGTGACGGTGGCGTCCATGTTGTCGACGTAGCCCGTCAGGCCCGCGATGGCGAACGCCGACCCGGCGTCGTCGGTGGCCGTGCCGTCGCCGTGCCCGGGGGTCGACCTGGCCCAGGTGGGCGTGCCGCCGGTGGTCCAGGACTGGTCGCCCCCGTCGAAGTCGTAGGACGCGATGACGTCGCGGATCACCGGCGTGGTCGGCGTGGTGCTGGGCGGTCGGGGCAGCTTCTGCTTGAACGTGTAGGTCCACACGCCGCGCCCGAACAGCGCGAGCACGGCGACGTTGGGGTCGCCGGGCTTGAGGGTGACGCTCGCGACCGGGGTCGGCGGCAGGCCGCCGAGACGGGCGAAGCGCGGCTTGCGCATCCGGGCGCCGTCGGGGGACGACGCGAACGCGCCGACGTCGGTGCCGACGAGCAGCTGGTCCTTGCGCAGGCTCACCCAGCTGGCCGTCGCGTCGGGCAGGTTGCCGGACACGTCGCGGAACGACCGGCCGCCGTCGGTCGACACGAACAGGTGGCCCTTGCCCACGTCGGCGTTGCGGTCGCCCACGGCCCGGGGCGGCAGCCACTTGCGCGTGTAGCCACCGAGCGTCACGAACACCTTCTTGGTGTTGCGCGGGTCGATCGCGATCGAGGTGATGTAGCGGTTGGGCAGGCCCCTGGCGGGCACGACGTGCCACCCGGCGTTGCTGCCCACGCGGCCAGGCACCCGTCCGCCGACGTTGGTGGCCAGGCCGTTCTTGAAGATCGCCCGGCCGGGGCCGAGCTTGTTGAGGGTGTCGCACTGGCCGCAGAACCCGACGTACGACGCCCGGCCGCGCGTCGCGACGGCCGACATCGAGTTGGCCGGGTCGGTGGCGGTCGGGGTGGCCCCTCGGCCGGGGTGCAGGCGGGTGCCGAGGTCGAAGACCTTGATCCAGGTCGTGGTGTCGGCCTGCAGGTCCTGCGCCGGGGTCATGCCGGCCGTCGTGGCCGGACCGAGCACGGTCTCGACGACCTCGTTGCCCGCGGTCAGGAGGTGGTCGGCGTTGGTGGGGTCCATCGCGAACGGGTTGGAGAACTTCGACGCCGTCAGACCGGGGTCGATGCTCGTCCAGGCGGACCCGCCGTCGGTGGTCACCGAGATCGCGCCGTTGGTGTACTCCTCGTAGGCGGTCTTGGAGTCGTCGGGGTCGACCGCGGCGAAGAACCCGTCACCGCCGTAGGTCTCGTACTGCTTGCGGGTCCTGCCGTCGATGCGCAGGTTGCCGTTGTCCTGCAGACCGCCGTAGACGGTGCCGTCCTTGGCCATCGCGGCGAAGTAGGGCATCAGCGTGGAGAGGCCGGCCTGGTTGCCGGGGCCCCAGTGGGCGTTGTCGAGCTCGCCGTCGGGGTCGGAGCCGAACCGGTAGCGGTAGGAGCCGCCGTCGTTGCCGACGACCAGCTGGACGCCGCCGGCGACCTTCGGGTCGGCGATCCAGATGCCGTCCTGCTGGTCGGGGTGGGTCGTGCTGCCGTCGTCGGTGGGGTCGCGGTCGGTCGGGCACGCCGGCAACCCGGCGCTCAGCAGCAGGCAGGAGCTGCCGCCGAAGTACTTGCCCGCCACGACGAAGTGCGTGGGCACCGACCCGTCCAGCGGGAGCCCGGCCTGCGCCACGTCGTTGGTCCAGATCTCCTCGAGCCCGAACGCGAGCCGGGTGGGGATGCCGGTCGCGGTGGCGCGGGTGGGGTCGGGCTGGACCCACTGGTTGTACCAACCCTGGACGCCGGGCTGGTAGCCCGTCGCGGTGCCGGTGCCGATCAGGGCCGAGCCCGAGGTGGGGTCGGCGGTCAGCTCGGTGCCGCTGACGAGACGGGTCCAGCTCAGGCCGAAGTCGGTGGAGACGTAGAGCCCGTTGATGACGGTGGTGCCGACCGGGCTGGTGGCCCCGGAGGGCACCTCGATGCCCCCGACGCCGCCGTTGTTGAGCAGGTTGGCGTCCTGGACCATCGCGTAGAGCACGTCGTGGTCCTGGCGGGCCCCGACCGCGTTGCCGAGCTCGATGCGTCCGATCGCCCCCGGGGCGGCGAAGCCGCGCGGCTCCAGACGCTTGAAGCTGCCCACGGCGCCGGTCGCCGACCGGTAGACGCCGTTGTGGGGGGCCTGGACGCTGCCGTCGATGTTCTTGCGGCGCCCGCCGCGCCAGCCCACCGTCGCCACGACCGTGCCGGGTCGCGTGGTGGTGCGCACGCCACGGGGCTGGACGACGACGACGTCGGTCACGACGCTCGCCAGGGTGCACCGGGGGGTGCGGGCGGGGTTGCTGCGGCCCGTGCAGCGCCCGACGGGCAGCCGCGCGTTGCGGTAGCTGCGGCCGCCGTCGGTGCTGGCGTAGAGGCCGCGCTGCGTGGCGGCGTAGACCCGGCGAGGGTGCGCGGGGTCGGTGGCGAGCGCGAAGCCCAGCGCGCCCGACGGCAGGCCGCGGGCGCGCTTCCAGTGCCGGCCGAGGTCGGTGGAGTAGAAGGCGCCGAGGCCGGTGTAGGCCGAGGCCCCGAAGGTCGGCTCTCCGGTGAGGGCCAGCAGGGTGCGCCGGTAGGGGGTGTAGCCGACCGCGCCGGTCACCGTGGTGGGCAGGTTGCCGGTGGCGGGGCGCCACGAGCCGGCCAGGTCGTCGGAGCGCCAGATGCCGCCGTTGCCGACCGCGGCGAACAGGTGGTGGCCCCGGGGCACGTAGACGTAGCTGTCGATGCGACCGGAGTTGTCCTGCAGTCCGAGACCGTTGACCTCGGGGTAGCGCGGGTCGTCGACGACCAGGGGGCCGCGGCCGTAGGGACGGGCCGTGCCGGCGGTGCCGGGCACCGAGCCCGGGCGCAGGGCGCGCGCCTGCAGCGCGGCGCTCAGGGCCGCACCGTCGCGGTAGGCGCCGACCGGTGCCAGGCGGGCCATCGCGCGGGTGTCGAACATGGCCGACAGCTCCTCGAGCGACTCCGGGCGCTTGCTGACGACGCACAGCCGATCCCACTCGTCGGGGTCGCTACCGGCGAGCATCGGCAGCTCGCGGGTGGCCTCGCGGACCAGCTCGGCGTCGAGCTCGCCGCCGGACTCCTCGGCCTCCCGGGCCTCCTCGGACTCCCGGGCCTCCTCGGACTCCCCGGCGCCCGCCTCGGACTCCCGGCGCATCTCGGCGCGGACCTCGCCCAGCGCCTCGACGACGGGCTGGAAGCCGCGCGCGCAGGTGCCGGTGGCGACCGCGGTGGCCGACGGGCCTGGACGGGACCCTGGCCCGGACCGGGCCCGGGACACGACGGCGTAGCTGCCGAGCGCCAGGGCCAGGACCGTGACCAGGACGGTGGCGAGCAGGGACGAACGACGAGCGGACACCTTCATGGTGACGACTCCCTCAAGAGACGGGACGCGAGGTCAGCACTGACCAGGGTGTTCAACGCACCCGAGGCCCTGAGGCTACGCCCGCACAGGGGGTGTCGTCAGCGCATCGCGAGGATGGCCTGGGCCGCGTGGTGACCGCCGAGGCCCGACACGGCACCACCGCGTCGCGAGCCCGAGCCGCACAGCAGCACCGCGTCGCGGTTGGTCTGCACGCCCCACTGCTGGGCGGGGGTGTCGAGACGGGCCCGCGCCGGGGCCCACGGCCAGTCGAGGTCGCCGTGGAAGATGTGACCGCCCGGCATGGCCAGGTCGCGCTCGACGTCCTGGGGGACCTTGGCCTCCAGGCACGGGTCGCCGTTGCCGTCGCGCGCCACGCACGACATCAGCGGCTCGACGAGGTGCTGGTCGAGCGAGGCGATCGCGCGCTCGACCGCGAGGGCCTTGGCGCCCTCGGGGTCGGCCTCGAACAGCGACGCGGGGGTGAGCAGCCCGAAGTAGGTCAGGGTGTGGGTGCCCGACGGCACGTCGCCCAGGATGCTCGGGTCGGTCAGCGAGTGGCAGTAGACCTCGCCCGGCATCACGCTCGGGACCCGTCCGGCCGCGGCGTCGGCGTACGCCGCCTCGAGCTGGGAGTAGTCCTCGCCGAGGTGCAGGGTGCCGGCGAAGGCGACGGCCGGGTCGACGCCGGACCGCAGCCGGGGGAGCCGGTCGAGCAGGAAGTTGATCTTGAGCTGGCTGCCCTCGGGCTTGGTGTCGGGCTCGGGCTGCTCGCCGAGCAGGATCTGCAGCACCCAGGGCGCCACGTTGGCCAGCACGAAGCGCGCGCCCACCGAGTGGGAGGCGCCGTCATCGGAGGTCCAGGTCACCTCGCCACCACCGTGCTCGTCGGCGCGGACCGCGCTCACCCCGGCGCCGGTGAGGATCTCGGCGCCAGCCGAGACCGCGGCCCTCTCGAGCGCGCCGGTGACCGAGCCCATGCCGCCGACCGGCACCCGCCACTCGCCGGTGCCGTTGCCGATGAGGTGGTAGAGGAAGCAGCGGTTCTGCACCAACGACGGGTCGTGCAACGAGGCGAAGGTGCCGATGAGTGCGTCGGTCGCGACGACCCCGCGCACGGTGTCGTCGGTGAAGCGGCGCTCGACGGCCTCGCCGAGCGGGCGGGTGACGAGGTCACGCCAGGTGCCGGGGTCGACCCGCTCTCGCAGCTCGCGCTCCGTGGGCAGCGGCTGCAGCAGCGTGGGGGCGACGACCCGGGCCATCTCGGCGACGTCGGCGTAGAACTCGCGCCACGCGTCGTACTCGGTCTCGGCGCCGGTGAGCTCGAGGAACGAGTGCCGGGTGGCGTCGCGCTCGTGGCGCTCGACCAGGAGACCGCCGGGCTTCCCGTCACGCAGCGTCGGGGTGTACGACGCGGTGCGCCGTGACGACAGCGTGACGTCGAGGCGCAGGTCGGCCATCAGCTGCTCCGGCATGACCGAGACCAGGTACGAGTAGCGCGACAGGCGGGTCGGGAGGCCGGGGAAGGCGGTGGCCGACACCGCGGCGCCTCCGGTGTGGCCGAGCCGCTCGAGCACCAGCACCGACAAGCCGGCACGGGCGAGGTACGCCGCCGACACCAGGCCGTTGTGGCCGCCCCCGACGACCACGACGTCGTAGGTGGGGCGCGTTCCCGGATGTGCAGCCATGTCGATCACCGTAGCGACCTCGTCCGGTCGCCTTTCACATCCCCGCGGTGGGGAGGATCATGGCGTCGGTGTTGCCCCCCTCCCTGGTGCGCGTGGCCCCCGTCGAGGCCGCCGCGGGTCTGCTCGCCCGAGTGGTCCCGCCCCGGCGGCGACGGCTCCTCGCCGTCGTGGGCCTGCTCGTGCTGCTGGCGCTGCTGGCGGGGGTGGCGACGGGAACCGCTCCGCGCCGCGACTACGTCACCGGTCTGTGGCCGATCGCCCTCGGCAGCATCGCGATGCTGCTCGCGCCTGTCCGTGCGCGGCTCCTGGTCTGCTCCTGCGTCGCGCTGATCAGCGGTCTCGCGGTCCTGCTGGCGTCGGTCCCGGACGCACTCGCCCTGGGGTTCGCGCCGATCGCGGTCCTCGTGGTCTGGGCCGCCTCGGCGGTGCTGGCCCGCAGCGACGGTGCCCGACCCGAGCTGCGGACCGACGCCGACCTGCGCCGCTACTTCGCGGCGGCGCTCCTGGCGGGCGGCATCGCGGCCGCCGGGGCCGCGACCACCTACCTGCTCGTCGGCACCGGCGATCCCGCTCGCGCGGCCCTGGGCTTCGGCGCGGCCACGGCCGCGTCCCACCTCTACCTGGCGCCGTTGTTCCTGCGGCTTCCAGCACCAGGGGCGATGGCGCGGACCGGCGAACGCGTGGTGCAGTGGGTGGCCGTCGTGGTGGTGACCCCCGTACTGCTCCTGCCCGACGGGTCGATCTCGCTGGCCTTCCTCGTGATCCCGCTGCTCGCCTGGGCCGCGCTACGGGCCACGCCGGCCGAGGCCGTGACACAAGTCGTCGGCGTGCTCGGCCTCGCCCTCACCCTCACCAGCCTCGACCGCGGACCGTTCGCCGACGTCCCGTCGCGCTACGGCCTGCCCGGCGACTACCGCGGCGTGCTGCTCTCGGCGTTCGCCGCGACGTGCGCGGTGATCGTGGTCCCGCTGGTGGTGCGAGTGGGGGAGTACGTCGGGGCGGCCGCCGCCTCGGCGGCCGAGCGCGACCTCGTGCGCGGGATCGTCGACGGCGCGACCGGGATCGCCATCATCGGCACCGACCCGTTCGGGGTGATCACGCTCTTCAACCCCGGCGCCGAGCGGCTGCTCGGCTACCGCGCCGACGAGGTGCTCGGGAAGCACGCGTCGGCGCTGCACACCCCGGAGGCGATCCGCGACAAGGCGGCCGAGCTGGGGGTCGACGACGGCTTCCGGACCGTCGTCGAGGCGGTCGTCGGTCGCCGCCTGGTCGGCACCCCGATCCGTTTCCTGCGCCACGACGGGGTCGAGCGCACGCACGCCATGACCCTGTCGAAGCTCACCGTGGCCGGCACCACCAGCGGCTTCGTGAGCACCTCCGAGGACATCACCGACCAGCTCGACACCGAGCAGGCGCTGCGCGACGCGCTCGAGACCGAGAGGCGGGCCGTCGAGCGGCTGCGTGAGGTCGACGCCGTCAAGGAACGCTTCGTGTCCACCGTCAGCCACGAGCTGCGCACCCCCATCACCAGCATCGTCGGCTACCTCGAGATGCTCGCCGACGGCACCCTCGGCGTCGTGCCGCGGCACCAGGTCGAGGCACTGCTGCGGGTGCAGTCCAACAGCCACCGGCTGCTCGCGCTGATCGACGACCTGCTCGTCCTGTCGCGCGTCGCCGAGGCGGGGATCCGGCCCCACGAGGAGCCGTTCGACCTGCGCGACGCCGTCCGGACGGCGCTCGACGTGGTGGCCCCCACCGGGCAGCCGCCGCGCAGCCTGCAGCTGGAGGTCACCCTGCCCGAGGTGCCCGTGCCGACGTACGGCGACCGCGAGATGGTCGAGCGGATGATCGTCAACCTGGTGGGCAACGCGGTGAAGTTCACCGACGACGGCGGCTCGATCGCCGTCACGGTGGGCCTCGACGACGGCGCGCACCGCTCGCTGCTGCGCGTGAGCGACACCGGCATCGGCATCCCGATCGAGGAGCAGCACCAGCTGTTCACCCGGTTCTTCCGCAGCTCGCTGGCCGAGAGCCGGGCCATCCCGGGCAGCGGCCTGGGCCTCGCGATCGCCCAGGCCGTCGCCGAGCAGCACGGTGGGTCGATCGCGCTGACCTCGCGCCCCGGGGAGGGCACGACGGTCGAGGTGCACCTGCCCGTCCGACCGGGAATGTCCAAGATTCAACTACCGTTGGAGCAGAGGCCCGCGCGTGACCTGGCGGGCCCGACGTAGACCGAACCTGAACCAGTACCGAGGAGATGGGTGCCGTGCCCGCACAGACCGTCGACGACCTGACCGTGCTCCAGCGTGTGAAGGCCCCCGGGCTCGGCGACCAGCCGCGGCCGGTCCGGTCGGTCACCACCGCTCCGCAGGGCCACGAGGGCGAGGGGTTCCCGGTGCGCCGCGCCTTCGCCGGCATCGACCTGGCCCAGATCGACCCGTTCATCATGATGGACCAGATGGGCGAGGTGGAGTACGCGCCCGGGGAGCCCAAGGGCACCGCCTGGCACCCCCACCGCGGCTTCGAGACCGTCACCTACATCATCGACGGCGTCTTCGACCACCGCGACTCCCACGGCGGCGGCGGCTCGATCACCAACGGCGACACGCAGTGGATGACGGCCGGCTCCGGGCTGCTCCACATCGAGACCCCGCCCGAGTGGCTGGTCCAGCAGGGCGGCCTGTTCCACGGCATCCAGCTGTGGGTCAACCTGCCGCGCGACGCCAAGATGACCACCCCGGCCTACCAGGACATCCGCTCGCGCGAGGTCGCCCTGCTCACGACCCCTGACGCCGGCGCGCTGGTGCGCGTCATCGCCGGTTCGGTCGACGGCCACGACGGCCCCGGGTCGACCCACACGCCGATGACGCTGGTGCACGCCACCGTCGAGCCCGGCGCACGCCTCGAGCTCCCGTGGGACGTCGACTTCAACGCCCTGGTCTACGTGCTCAACGGGCACGGCACCGTCGGCGTCGACGCGCGCCCCGTCCGTACCGGCCAGACCGCGGTCCTCGGCGCCGGCGACTACCTCACGCTGCGTGCCGACGGCACCCAGGAGAGCCGCTCGCCCCAGCTCGACGTGGTCGTCCTCGGCGGCCGTCCGATCCGCGAGCCGCTGGCCTGGGCCGGACCGTTCGTGATGAACACCAGGGCCGAGGTCCTCGAGGCCTACCAGTCCTTCCAGCGCGGCGACTTCGGGGTGCCGTTGTCCTGATCGCACGCGCCGGTCGATTAGCGTCACCGACCATGGCCCGGATCTACCGCGACGCCCAGGGCGTGCCCCACGTCAGGGCGACCGACGTGCTCGACCTCGCGCACGGGCAGGGCGTCGCGGTCGGTCGCGACCGTGCGTGGCAGCTGGAGTGGCTGCGGCGCCGGGCGACCGGCACGACCGTCGGGGTGATCGGGGTGGCCGGTGAGCCCTGGGACCGGTTCGCGGGGCGGGTCCGCCTCGTCGACACCGCGCGCCGCGCCTTCGACGCGCTGGGCGCGGAGACCCGGGCCTTCCTCACGTCGTACGTCGACGGGGTCAACGCCGCCCTGGCCGACCCGACCGCCGTCACCCCGCCCGAGCTGGTCGTCGTCGGGCTGCGGCCGGAGCCGTGGCCTGCGTGGATGCCGCTGGCGACCTTCCACGCCCAGCAGGTGCTCTTCGCCGACATCGGCTCCACGCTGTGGGACCGCCGGGTGCGGGCCGTGCTCGGCGACGAGGCGGCGCTGCTGTCCCACGAGGGGCCGCTGCCGGCCGGCAGCAACGCGTGGGCCGTCGGGGGCGGGCGCACGGCCTCGGGCCTGCCGCTGATCGGCGGCGACCCCCACCGCACCTTCGAGTCGCCCGGGGTCTACCACCAGGTCCGGCTGGCGTGCGAGGACCCCGACGACCCCTTCGACGTCGTCGGGTTCACGTTCACCGGCGTGCCGGGGGTCCAGCACTTCGCCCACGCGGGCGACGTCGCCTGGGCGATCACCAACGCCATGGCCGACTACCAGGACCTCGACGACGTCGGCCCCGACCACGACGGGCCCACCGTCCTGCCGGGCGTCGGGTTCCGCGGACCCTCGACCGAGCTCGGCGACCTCGGCTTCGAGGCCCTGCTGCCGCTGCTGCGGGCCCGCACCGCCGACGACGTCGACGCCGCCTTCGAGCACTGGGTCGAGCCGGTCAACAACGTCGTGATCGCCGACGTGCACGGCACCGTCCGCTACCGCTGGGCCGGTCGCGTGCCGACGCGTGACGCCGAGCGGCGCTGGACCGGCTGGCGCACCGACCGGCACCGCGTCGACGTCGGCCCCGACGGCCAGGTCGTCACCGCCAACGACCGGCGCGGTCCCGAGAGCGCCGAGATCGGGGTCGAGTTCGCGCCACCGCACCGCGCCGACCGGATTCGCGCCCTGCTCGGCGACCGCACCGGGCTCACCGTCGACGACTTCACCGCGATCCACGACGACGCGCTGCTCGGCGGCCTCGACGCCCTGCGCCACCTCGCGCCCGCGCGGCTGGCCGGCTGGGACGGCCACATGCGCGCCGACTCCGCCGACGCCGCGGCCTACGCCGCCTGGCGCTCGGCGCTCGTCACGCGGATCGCGGCCCACCCGGTCCTCGACCCGCTGCGGGCGCCGGCGCCCGACCCGGTCGTCGCGCCGTGGTTCGACGTGACCGTCGCCGTCGGGCTCGCGCTCCCGGCCCTGGCCGCGGCCGGCACCCCCTTCGGCATCGACCTGGTCGAGACCGCGCGGCTCGCCGAGGCCGACGTCGAGGCGTCCGGGTGGCCCGCCACCTGGGGCCACACGCACGTCTTCGCCCCCACCCACGCCTTCGACCTGGGCGCCGAGCACGAGGCGCCTGCCGTGCCCGGCGTACCGCTGAGCGGCGACCAGGACTGCGTGCGCTGCGTCGGCTCGCTGCCCGGCGTCGGCGACCGGGCCTACCGCGGTGCGGTCGCCCGCTACGTCTGGGACCTCGCCGACCGCACCGCCGGTGGCTGGGTGGTGCCGATGGGCGCCTCGGGGGTGCCGGGGGACCCGCACCACCTCGACCAGCTGCCGCTGTGGGCCGAGGCGCGGCTGGCCCCGATCGTCACCGACTGGGCGTTGCTGAGGCTCGACCGGTCCTGAGCGACCGTGCGGTCACGCCTCGTCGTCGGTGTCGCGTAGCTCGCCGAGCAGGTCGAGCAGGGACTGGTCGGTGACGCCCTTGGTGGTGGCGCGCCCGGGGTCGGGCGCGGGCGACTCGTCGAGACGGTCGTGCGCGGCCTCGGAGGGCAGGCGGACGCCCTGACGGATCGCGTAGTGCAGCCGGCCGTCGCGCACGCTCAGCGCGGTGATCACCCCGGCGTGGAACTCGCCGTCGACGTCGAGCAGCACGACCTCCTCGCCGGGCACCATCGTCGTGCGCAAGCCGGACTGGTCGTGGGCCACGACGATGCCGCCGGAGGCCGGGTCGACGTCGCGGACCGCCGGGAGGACGACGAGCTCCATCAACCGGCTCCCCTCTCGCCCCTGCGGCTCGGTCGTGGTGACCCCCTCCTCCCGCGGGTGGCGTCCCCACCCACGACGTACAACGAGGAGAGCCCAGTGAGGTGACGGCCAGGGTCAGCATAAGCAGACGAGGGCGCCGGGCTGGTCGCCCGGCGCCCTCGGGGTTCGCCTGTGGTGCTGGTGGTGCCGCTGGACGGCTCGTTCAGACGGTGAACTTGGAGACGAGCGCCTTGAGCTCGCTGGCCATCGTCGCCAGCTCGGTGGCCGACTGCAGGGTGTTGTGCGCTCCCTGGCGGGTGTCGTCGGCGGCCGAGGACACCTGGGTGATGTCGTCGGCGATGCCGTTGGCGCCACCGGCGGCCTCGGTCACGCTGCGGGCGATCTCGTTGGTCGTGGCGGTCTGCTCCTCGACCGCCGAGGCGATCGTGGTCTGGATGTCGTTGATCCGACCGATCACCTCCGCGATCTCGCTGATCGCCGAGACGGCCCCGCGGGTGTCGCCCTGGATGGCCTCGATCTTCTGGCCGATGTCCTCGGTCGCCCGGGCGGTCTCCTTGGCCAGCTCCTTGACCTCGTTGGCGACCACGGCGAAGCCCTTGCCGGCGTCGCCGGCCCGAGCGGCCTCGATGGTCGCGTTGAGCGCGAGCAGGTTGGTCTGCTGGGCGATCGAGGTGATCACCTTGATGACCTGACCGATCTCGGCGCTCGACTCACCGAGGCTGGCCACGGTGTCCTGGGCCGAGCTCGCCACCCCGACCGCGCCGGTCGCCACGGTGGCGGCCTCGGTCGCGTTCTGGGCGATCTCGCGGATGCTGGCCGTCATCTCCTCGGCGGCACTGGCCACCGTCTGGATGCTGGCCGAGACCTCCGAGGAGCTCGTGGTGGCGCTGGTCGCGCGGTCGGAGGTCAGCGACGCGCCGTCGCCCATGCCCTGGGCCAGGATCGTGAGCTGCTCGGCGGCGATGTCGAGGCTGTCGGCGGTCCGGCCGATGTTGACCATGCTCTCGCGCAGGGTGCCCAGCAGGGAGCCGAGGCCGCCGGCGAGCTGACCGATCGCGTCGGACTCGTCCAGCTCGAGGGTCTGCGTCAGGTCCCCCTCGCTGGCCGCCCGCACCACCGCGAGCACCCGGTCGACCTTCTCGGCCATGGCGGCGGCCCGCTCGCGCTCCACTGCCTCGCGGCTGATCCGCTCGAAGGCCTGGGAGACCAGTCGGCCGACGTTGCGCAACGCGTCGAGACGCTGCGGGCTCGGGTCGATGGTCTCGGTGACGAAGAAGTCCATCGTGCCGTCGACCCTGCCGTCGACCATGATCGGGAACACGACCCCGGACTTGACGCCGACCCGCTGGGCGGCGGGCGCCCGGACGCAGTCGGTCATCTCGCCGAGGTCGCGGGTGAAGAACAGGTCCTCGGTGGCCCAGGCCCGACCCGACAGGCCCACCCCGCGCTCGAACGACGCCGCGAGGGTGACGCGCCGGAACTCCGCACCGGCGTCACCCGACTCCTGCACGAACTTCAGCGCGTTGACCGCAGGGTCGACCTTCCAGTACGAGCCGTAGGCCCAGCCGAACTCCGTGCGCACGGCGTCGAGCACCGAGCTCACGGCCGCCTCGACGTCGGTGGCAGAGCCCAGGCCGGCGAGCACCCGGTTGATGGCAACGCCGTCGGCCATCAGCTCCTGCAGCTCGCGCTCCTTGCGCAGGTCGTCGGTGATGTTCTCCCAGCTGGCCATGGCGCCGACGTAGGCACCCTCGGTGTCGTAGAGCGCGTGCACCTGCAGGTCCAGGGTCTCCGGCCCGACCGAGATGTTGGCCCGCCGCGGCAGCAGGCTCGGGTCGTCGAGGATCGCGCGCTGGTAGCCCGGGTTCTTGTGGAAGATGTCGAGGTTGGCCCCGACGATCTGGTCCGGGCTGATCGGCAGCCAGTCGGCCAGCCGCATCAGGCCTTCACGCGTCGCCGCGTTGGCGTAGGTGATGGTGAAGTTGCGATCGGCCAGCATCACCCGGGTCGGGATTCCCTCCAGGACGCCGGGCAGCGTCGACAGCTCGACGTGCGCGGTGTCGAGGAGGGCCTCGGGGTCGGACGGCTTCGCCGCGGTGGTCCGCGGACGGCCGTTGGCCTTCGGGTTGTGGGCGAGCTGGGTCATGATGCTCCTTCGGTGAGGGTGTCGGTGACGCCTGAGACGTCGACCGCGCGGTCGGCGTCCACGACGAGCAGGATCGAGCCGGACAGGGGAACGACGCCGTGGATGACGTCCTGCACCGTGAGGGGCAGGTTGGCCGGCGTCGGTTGGAGGGCGTGGTCGGCGGTGTCCATGACGTCGCCGATGTCGTCGACGAGCAGCGAGACCACCTCGCCTCGGCTGCGGACGATGACGTTCATCGGCAGCTCGTCCTCCGGTCGCGGCGGCAGCCCGAGCCGGCTCCGCAGGTCGAGCGCGGTCACGATCTGGCCGCGCAGGTTGATCAGGCCACGCACGGTGTCCGTGGCGTTGGGCACGCGCGTGAGCTGCTGGTAGCGCAGCACCTCCTGCACGTGCTCGACCGAGAGGCCGAGGTGCAGGCCGTTGACCCAGAACGTGCAGTACTGACGGGCGATCGTGCGGCTGCCGCCGGTCGTCGTGGTCGTGGCGCTCATCGCGCACCCACCAGCAGCGGCCCGACGACGGCGTCGAGGTCGACGAGGTCGGTCACCTTGTCCTGCACGACCGCGGAGCCGAGGACACCGGGGCGACGCCCCACGTCGGATGACACGACGGCCTCCTCCACCACGTCGAGCACCCGGTCGATGACGATGCCGACCCGCTGGTCGCCGTCCTCGTGGACGACGACCGAGAGCTGCTCCTCGGGTGGTGGTGACGCGGTCAGGCCGATCGCCGCGGCCAGCCACACCAGCGGCAGGATCCCGTCGCGGTACTGGACGACCTGGACGGCGCCCGAGCGCTCGACGCGGTCGAGCGCGAACTCCTCCAGGCGCGAGACGGCGGTGAGGGGCAGGGCCGCCCGGCGGCCGTTGGAGACCTCGAGCACCAGCAGGGCGCTGCTGTCGACGGCCGCGGCCCGGACGTCGTCGACGTGCTCGTCGGGCGAGACGAGCGCCCGCTCGCGGGCGATGCCGGCGATGTCGAGGATCAACGACACCCGGCCGTCGCCCATGATCGTGGCGCCGGCGTACATCATCAGCGACTTGAGCTGGCGCCCGATCGGCTTGACCACGATCTCCTGGGTGTCGTGCACGTCGTCGACGCAGAGACCGAAGTGGACGTCGTCGGCCTGGACGACCACGACCGTGAGCGGCTCGGCCTTGACCCAGGGCTCACCGAGCACCTCGGACAGACCGACCAGGGGGAGCAGCCGGCCGCGCAGCCGCAGGACCGGCGCGTCGGCGAGCACCTCCACCGCCTCCGCGAGGTCCTGGCCCTCGAGCCGGACGAGCTCGACCAGGTTGGCCTGCGGGATGGCGTAGCGCTCGCCGCCCTGCCCGACCACGAGGGCCGGGATGATCGCCAGCGTCAACGGGATCCGCACGCGGACCGTGGTGCCCTTGCCGACGACGCTCGCCAGGTCGACGGTGCCGCCGATCCGCTCGATGCTGGTGCGGACGACGTCCATGCCGACCCCGCGCCCGGACACGTTGGTGACCTGCTCGGCGGTCGAGAAGCCGGGGCGGAAGATCAGGTCCAGGATGGCGCGTGGCTCCATCCGGGCCAGCGCGTCGCGGGTGACGACCCCGCGGGTGAGGGCGGCGGCCGCGATCTTCTCGGGGTCGATGCCGCGCCCGTCGTCGGTGATCTCGATGATCACCTGGCCGCTCTCGTGGAACGCGCGCAGGTGCAGGCGACCCGCGGCGGGCTTGCCGAGGGCGACGCGGGCGGCCGGTGCCTCGAGCCCGTGGTCGAGCGAGTTGCGCACGAGGTGGGTCAGCGGCCCCTTGAGCGCCTCCAGCAGCGTGCGGTCGAGCTCGGTCTCGTGACCCTCGAGCTCGAGGCTGACCTCGCGACCCAGCTGCAGCGAGAGGTCGCGCACCATCCGCGGCATCTTGGCCCAGACCTGGCCGATCGGCTGCATGCGCGTGCGCATGACGTTCTCCTGCAGCTCGCTGGCCACGATGTCGAGGCGCTGCGCGGCGCGGATCAGGTCGGGGTCGGTGTCGGTGTTGCCGACGTCGGTGCGCTGCATGATCTGGTTGCGGGTCAGGACGAGCTCACCGACCAGCTGCACCAGGCCGTCGAGCAGCTCGACGTCGACGCGCACCGAGGAGTCCACGACGCGCCGGGTGGCCGTGCCGTCGTCCTCGGCGACCGCCTCGGCCGACTCGGCGGGCTCCATGGGCGCGGAGGGTGCCGCGGGCGTCGCCGGCGGGGTCGGTGGCACCGGCAGGCGGGCCGCGACCTCGTCCGGCGTCTCCACCACGGGCTCCACGACCGGCTCGGGGACCACGTCCACGACGGTCTCCACGGCGGTCTCGGCGACGGGTTCGGCGACCACGTGCACGACGGTCTCCACGAAGGGCTCGGCGACGGGCTCCTCGACCGGGACGGCGTCCTGCGGGGTGGCGAGGATCCGCTTGAGCTCGGCGATCACCGAGTCGATCTCGACCGACTCGTCGGCGTCGCCGCCGCTGGACTCGATCAGGTCGAGCAGGGCCCGCACGGTGTCGACCATGCGCAGCAGCACGCCGGCGACCTCGGTGGTCATCACCATCTCGCGGTCCCGCAGGCGGGAGAGCAGGTCCTCGCCGTGGTGCGTCAGCCGCTCCAGGCGGTCCAGCGCGAGGAACCCGCTGGTCCCCTTGATGGTGTGGATCGCGCGGAAGATGCTGGACAGCAGCTCGCGCGACCCGGGGTTCTGCTCCAGCTCGACCAGGTCACGGTCGAGCTGGTCGAGGTTCTCGTGGCTCTCCACGAGGAACTCGGCCACGATCTCGGCATCGTCGTTCATGTGCCCTCCTCAGGACACTGCAACGTTCGGCCCACGGGGGGCGGACCTGAGGAGAACGACCGGCGAACCGGTCGGCCGGCGACCGGGGTCAGCCGGGCGGGCGCTCGCGCATCTGCCGCGCGAGCGCGGCGACGGTGTCCTCGGACGGCGAGGCCGCCGCCTGGTTGCTGCTCTCGAGCTCGGCGAGCAGCTCGGCGCGGTTGACCGCCACCGACCGGGGCGCGTCGATCCCGATGCGCACCACGTCGCCCCGGACCTCCAGCACGGTGACGACGACGTTGTCGCCGATCACGAGGCTCTCGCCGATGCGGCGGCTCAGGACCAGCATGTGCCCACGCTAGGGCATGGCGCAGCGCGCCCGGTGGCTGGCACGGCGAGTGTCCTAGGAGAGGACGGGCGTGGCGGTGGACAGCGTCGTGTCGTCGAGCACGACCTGGACCGCCTGGCGGGTGCGCGTGTTGACGACCACGGGCGCGAGCAGGTTGGCGGTCGTCGCGGCCAGGGACGCGCCCGCGGTGAGGATGACGAGCACGAGCACCTCGTCGGCCGACTCGATCGCGAGGTCGGCCACGGTGGCGTCGTCGAGGACGGGGGAGTAGTCGGCGAAGAAGTAGGCCGGTGGCACCACCAGGAAGCTCAGGTCGTCCTGGTCGAGCGAGCGCAGGTCGCACAGGTGGCCCTCGTCGTCGAGCTGCACGAGGGCGAAACGTCGCGCGTCGGGGAAGCCCGGCAGCGGGTGCACCAGGTCGATGACCGGGAGGTCGGTGGTGACGGTGCTCGACAGGCTGGACGTGCTCGACATGGGGTTCTCCTGCGGTGTGCCGTCCGAGTCGCAGCCGACCGGAGGCAGCGTGGTGGTCGTGGTCATCATGACAGGAAGTCCACGAGGCTCGGCTGCATCACGCGGGCCGTTGCGGCCAGGGCCGCCTGGTAGGCGACCTCCTGCATCTTGACCTGCACGATCGCCTTGGGCAGGTCGGTCTCCTCGGCCTCGGAGAGCCGGCCGCGCAGGTCGTTGCCCGTGTCGACGGCCGCCTGCGCGGCGTTCTCGACGCGGTTGTACGACGCACCGACCGTGGCCTGCACGGTGCCGAGGGTGTTGAGCCGGCCCTGGAGCTTGCCGAGCGTCGCCCGGATCGCGGTCGCGTCACCGGCGACGAGACCGGCGGACAGGGCGCTGAGGTCGTCGAACAGCGAGTCGCCGTTGGGTCCGACGACGTCGGTCCCCGTGACGTCGACGCGCACCTTGACCCCGTCGCCGACCGTGCGCATGACCGCCCCGGGGGTGCCCACGTAGGCGCCCGTGGCGTCGAACGCGGTCGACCCGGCCGTCACCCCGCCCAGGACGGGTCGGCCCAGGTAGGAGGTGTTGGCCTGGGAGACCAGGCTCTCGCGCAGCTGGTCCACCTCGGCCGCGAGAGCAGCGCGGGAGGAGGCCGTCGAGCTCCCGGTGCTCGCACCCTGCAGGCCGAGCTCGCGGGCCCGGCGGATCCCGGTCGACATCCCGCTGAGGGTGCTGTCGATGGTGCCGAGCCAGGCCTGGCCGTCGGCCGCGTTGCGGGCGTAGGTCTCCTGCTTGGCCAGGGCGGTGCGGAAGGTCATCGCCGCCGAGGCGGCCGTGGGGTCGTCGGAGGCGCGGTTGACCACGCGACCCGTCGAGATCTGCTCCTGCACCTTGCCCAGGCGCGACAGGCTGCCCTGCAGCGAGGCGAGCGACCGGCTGACCAGCAGGTTCTGGGTGACGCGGGTGGTGCTCATCAGCCGACCCCGGTGCGGTTGATGAGCGTGTCGAGGACGGAGTCCACGACCGACATCACCCGGGCGGCGGCCTCGTAGGCGCGCTGGGCGGACAACATGGTGACCATCTCCTCGTCGAGGTTGACCCCCGACAGCTGTTGGCGTGCGGAGTCGACCTGCGTGGTGAGCAGGCCCTGGGTGGTGGACAGTCGCTGGCTGGAAGCCACCTGGATGCCGAAGTCGGTGACCAGGCGCGTGTAGCCGTCCTCGGCGTCGCCGTCCTCGGCGAGCGCGTCGGCGCGCGACCCGTCGACGACGCCACCGGGCAGGCCCGAGGCGGCCACCTCGTCGGGCGAGGTGATCGCGACCGACAGGCTGCGGGCGGCGTCCCCGGGGGTGTAGGTGAAGAAGGCGCGGCCCGTCGTCCCGGTCGCGTCGTAGCCCGTGCTGTGCAGGGCGTTGACCTCGTCGGCCAGCGTCGTGACCACGGCGGACAGGCCCGCGGCGTAGGCGGGCAGCGTGACGTCGAGGAGGTCGACGGTGGCGCCGAGCTTGCCGCCCACGGCGCCGGTGGGGGTCGTGGTGGCGCCCGAGGTCACGGCGAGGCCCACGGGGGAGCCGTCCGCGGCACCGGTCGGGGTGACCCCGCTGGTCACGACGAGCCCGCCGGCCTGGGAGCCCTGCACGAGGGACACACCGCCGAGGGTCATGTCGAGGCCCCCGTCGGCCCGGGCGGTCGCCGTCGCACCGGTGAGCTCGGACAGCCGCATCGCCAGCCGGTCACGCTGGTCGGCCAGGTCGCCCTGGTCGACGCCGTCGAGCGACGCCGCGGCGATCGCGGCGTTGGCCGTGGCCAGCTCGGTGGCGACGGTGTTGGCCTCCGAGACCGTCGCGAGCAGCGAGGAACGCTGCGTCGTGGCCTCGTTGTCGATGTTGGCGGCCTGCGCGTGCACGACGTCGACGAGCGCCTCGGCACGGGCCAGCACCTGGCCGCGCGCCGCGCCGCTCGTCGGTGCGTTGGCCAGGTCGCTCCAGCTGTTGCGGTACGCCGACAGCGAGGCGGCCACGCCGGTCGTGCCGGGCTCGCCGATTGCGCTCTCGACACGCTGCAGGACCGTGGACCGGACGTCGAGGTACTCCTGGCGGCCGTGCTCGGTGCGGGCGCGGGCGTCCAGCAGCCCGTCGGCCAACCGGTCGACCGAGGCGACCCCGACGCCCCCGCCGACGGCGTCCAGGCCCTCGGGCAGGCGTGACCAGCGGGCCGGGACGGCCGAGGCTCCGAGCGACTCGCCCACCACGCGGCGTCGGCTGTAGCCCTCGGTGCCGGCGTTGGCGACGTTGTTGGAGGCGACGTCGAGGGCCACCCGGTTGAACCGCAGGGCGGTCAGCGCCGTGTTGAGCGAGGCGAAGGAGCCGCTCACCGCTAGACGCTCCTGTCGACGAACTGGGACAGCGGCGTGGCGGTCACCGCCGTGCCGTTCTGGCTGTAGCTCTGCGGCGCCTCGCCGGCCATGTTCATCAGCGTCTCGCGGGCCGAGTTGTAGCCCTGGGTGAGTAGGTAGCGGTTGGACTCGGCCAGGTCGACCAGACGACGGACGGTCGTGGTGAACACCTCGTGGTGGTCCATCAGCGTCGTGCGCCACGGCTCGTCGGCGCGTGCGGCGATCTCGCGCAGGGGCGCGTCGGCCGGGAGCCCGAGGGACTCGGCGGCCTCGCCGGCCGCGATGGAGCGCAGGACCTCGCTCTCCCGCATCTCGTGCAGCACCGACTCCACCTCGCGGGCGGCGCGCATCAGCCAGTCGGTCCGGCCGTTGGCCAGGACGAGCTGCTCGATCTCCAGGCGGTACAGCAGCGTGTCCATCAGGTCACGCTCCTGCCACAGGACGAGTGAGAGCTTCTCCACGGTCTACTCCAGGTCGACGTGTCGGACGGGGTCAGCAGGTGTGGTCGGCCGCCGGGCGACCGACCTGAGTCAAATACCCAGGAGAACCTGGTCAGGGCCCCAGGGAATGACCCCCCGTAGTGACTAGAGCGCGATCGACCGATAGGCCAGATCTCCCGGTATCCACTGCGCGGTCGCCGAATCTGTCTGCAGACTGCTCAGCGACCGGTGGGTGAGGGCCTAGCAGTCGGTCCGGTCAACGGGAGGGGAGACACCACATGACACAGCAGGCATGCGCGCCGCGCCGCCGCAGGGTCGTGGCCATGACGACGTGGACCATCGAGGACGCCGCACGAGGAGCTCGACTGTCATGACCGAGCGCGCGATCGAGATCGTCGGAGCCCCCACGGCCGACGAGCTCATCACCTCCCACCTCGGGCTGGTGGCCCACGTCGTGCGGGAGACCGTGCGCAACGTCCCTGCCCACGTCAGCCGCGACGACCTGCACTCGGCGGGCCTCACGGCGCTGGTCAAGGCAGCACGTGCCTTCGACGCCGAGCGTGGCGTGTCGTTCGCCCGCTACGCGATCACCCGCATCCGCGGTGCCATGGTCGACGAGCTGCGCGGCATCGACTGGGCCTCGCGCTCGGTGCGCCGGCGCAGCCGCGACATCGACGCCGCGCGTAGCGAGCTGGCCGTCGCCCTGGGCCGGGTGCCGACCACGGCTGAGATCGCGAGCTCCCTGGGCATCTCCGCGGCCGAGGTCGAGGGCACCGAGGGCGACGTCGCCCGGGCCCAGGTCCTCTCGCTGCAGGCGGGCGGTGAGACCCCCTACGAGGAGGTGCTCGTCAGCGCCTCCCCGACGCCCGAGGAGCAGCTGGTCCGCAGCGAGCGGCTGTCCTACCTCGTCGACGCGATCGCCGAGCTGCCCGAGCGGATGCGGGTCGTGGTGCAGGAGTACTTCATCGCCGAGCGGCCGATGGCCGAGATCGCCGCGACCCTCGGGGTCAGCGAGTCCCGGGTCTCGCAGATCCGCGCGGAGGCCCTGGTCCTGCTGCGCGACGCCATGAACACCGCGCTCGACCCCGACCTCGTCGTCGCGCCGGCCCGCGCCGACGGCTGCGTCGCCCGCCGCCGCCAGACCTACTTCCAAGCCGTGGCCGACCGGCACGCGGCCGCGATGCGCCCCCGGCGGATGACCGACGGCCTCTCGGCCGTGCGGTTCAACTCGGTCTCCTAGACCACCTCGAGCAGCCGGGCGGCCCACCGGGCCGTCCTGCTCGCGACCCCGTGCGCGGGGCCGCGACCAGCACCACCGCCACCGCACCACCACCGCACCACCGGGACCGCCACAAATCGTCGGCGGTTTTCCTCAGACCATCGGCACCAGCGCCGATGAACTCGTCGAAGCCCACGGACGGGCTTCGTCAGGACCTGACCAGGAGGGAATCATCATGGGTCTTCGCATCAACACCAACACCGACGCGTTCAACTCGTACCGCAACCTGTCCGTCACCCAGGGGCAGATGTCGAAGTCGCTCGAGAAGCTGTCGAGCGGGTTCCGCATCAACCGGGCCGCCGACGACGCCGCCGGTCTCGCCATCTCGGAGGGCCTGCGCTCGCAGGTCGGTGGCCTCAAGGTCGCCGTCCGCAACGCCCAGGACGGCATCAGCGTCGTGCAGACCGCGGAAGGTGCGCTCACCGAGGTCCACTCCATCCTGCAGCGCATGCGCGACCTCGCGGTGCAGGCCTCGTCGGACACCAACAACGCCGACGCCCGCTCCGCCATCACCACGGAGGCCTCGCAGCTGCAGTCGGAGCTGTCCCGCATCGCCGGCTCGACGAACTTCAACGGCACCAAGCTGCTCGACGGCAGCGCCAACACCCTGAACTTCCAGGTCGGTGCCGGTTCGTCCTCGGCGGACAACGTCATCTCCTTCGACTTCGACGCCGCGAACGTCTCCAACGTCGCGACGGCCCTGTCGACGGGTGCGGGCAACAAGTACGCGGTCGTCACCCCGACCGCCGTCACCGGCAACTGGACCTTCACCACCACCGGTGTCGCTGCCACCTCGACCGTCGCCATGGGTGCGGCCGGCAGCTTCAACACGGTCCAGGAGGTCGCCCAGAAGCTCAACAGCGACACCGGCTTCAACGCGAGCTTCTCGGCCAGCGTCAACCAGTCGAACGAGCTGGTCGTCGTCGCGACCAACGGTGGCACCCTGGCCACCACCGCTCCCGGCACGGGTGGCGCCGCAGGTTCGGCCGTCTCGGGGGCCATCGCGTTCGACAGCGCGACCAACGCCCGCAACGCGATCACCACGATCGACAACCAGATCAAGACGATCTCGTCGGCCCGTGCCTCGCTGGGTGCCGTGCAGAACCGCTTCGAGCACACCATCAACAACCTCAACGTGGCCGTCGAGAACCTGTCGGCCTCCGAGAGCCGCATCCGCGACACCGACATGGCGCAGGAGATGATGAGCTTCACCCGCTCGCAGATCCTGTCGCAGGCCGGCACCGCGATGCTCGCCCAGGCGAACTCCGCCCCGCAGAGCGTCCTCTCGCTCCTGCGCGGCTGACGGCGTGCGGTCCGGGGCGGGACGAGGCGACCCCTCGTTCCGCCCCGGACCATCGCTCCTTCCCTGACAGCACGACCGGACACGAACCAGGTAGCAGGAGGTCCCGATGGCCAGCATCAGCGGTCTGTCGAGCGGGCTCGACTCCGCAGGCATCATCGACCAGCTCATGCAGCTGGAGGCCGCCCCGCAGTCCCGGCTGAAGTCGCGCGTCGCCAGTGAGCAGTCCGTCATCACCTCGATGCAGACCCTCAACACCCGCGTCGTGACGCTCCAGGGCAAGGCGACCGCGCTGACCAAGGCCACCGCCTGGTCGCCCCTGTCGGCCACGTCCTCGGCCACGTCCATCAAGGTCACCACCGCCGCCGGCGCCGCGCCGGCCTCCTTCTCGGTCAACGTCCTCAGCCAGGCCCGCGTCCACCAGCTGGGCTTCCAGTCCGCCGCCGCCCTGACCGACGTCGTCACCGGAGCCTCCACCTCCGTGAAGCTGGACCGCTTCGACGGCTCCCCGGTCACCCTCGACACCGGTGACGGCACGCTCGCCGGGCTGGTCTCGGCGATCAACAACCCGGCGAACGCCACCGGGCTGCGCGCCAGCACGATCCAGGTCGCCGGCGGTTCCTACCGCCTCATGGTCGAGTCGGTCGCCACGGGCGCCGCCCAGGACTTCGACCTGACCAAGCTCGACGGCAGCCCGCTGCTCGGCGGTGCGACCGTCGTCGCCGGGAGCGACGCGTCGCTCGACCTGGGCGCCGGAATCGTCGCCACCTCGACCAGCAACACCTTCACCGACCTCCTGCCCGGCACGACCGTCACCCTCGGCGACGGTGCCACCGTGGGCACGACGTCGCGGATCACGGTCTCCCGCGACACCGCGGCGGTCACCGCCGCGATGAAGGACCTGGTCGACACCGTCAACTCGGTGCTCACCAGCATCGACACCCAGTCGGCGTACAACGCGACCACCAAGACCGCGGGGCCCCTCTCCGGCGAGTCCGCCGTCCGAGCCCTGCGCACCGAGCTGCTCAACAGCGTCTACCCGACCGACGGGTCGTCGCTGGCCGGCTCCGGTCTGCAGGTGGCCCGTGACGGGACCCTCAAGCTCGACACCGCCGCCTTCGAGGCCGCCTACCTCGCCGACCCCGCCGGGGTCACCGAGAAGTTCGGCAACGTCACCGACGGTCTGGCGGCACGGGTGGCCGCGGTGGCCAAGTCGAGCAGCGACTCGGCCAAGGGCACCCTGACCGCGGCCATCATCGGTCGCCGCGACGGTGTCACCCGGCTCCAGGACTCGGTCGCCGACTGGGACACGCGCCTCGAGCTGCGGCGGACCACGCTGCAGCGCCAGTTCACCGCCTTGGAGACGGCGCTCAACCAGATGCAGTCGCAGTCGAGCTGGCTCGCCGGCCAGCTCGGGTCGCTGCCCAGCGCCGGCGGTTGAGCGACACCGCGGTGACCGACCCGACGACCGACCCGACGACCGACCCGACGACCGACCCGACGACCGACCCGACGACCGACCCGACGACCGACCCGACCAGCACCACCCACCCGCACCACCCAGCAGGTCCCAGGAGAGCAGCACCCACGCCAAGGAAGGCACCCTGATGACGACAGACGCACGCGCGGCCTACATGAACGCGACGGTGGCCACCGCCGGACCCGCCCAGTTGCTGGTGATGCTCTGCGAGCGTCTGACGCTCGACGTCCAGCGCGGGCTCGACGCGATGCGCGCCGGCTCGATCGCCGACACCAACCGGCACCTGGTGCACGCCCAGGACATCGTGGTCGAGCTGCAGTCGTCGCTGCGCACCGACGCGTGGGAGGGTGCGGCGTCCCTGGTGTCGCTCTACGACTACCTGCAGCTCAACCTGGTCAAGGCCAACGTCACCAAGGACGTCGCGCTGACCGAGCTGACCCTCGGGCTCGTCTCGGAGCTGTGCCGCACCTGGCGTGAGGCAGCCCTCCACTCCGCCCGCGTCGCATGAGCCCGCTCTACGCGCCCCCGGCCGTCACGGCGTTCGGGCCCGGCCGCGACCTCACGCTCGCCTGGGCCGTCGAGCTCGACCGCCTCGAGCTCGACGTGATGCGCGCCGAGCGGGCGTTGCCGACCGGCGACCCGATCCGCACGGACAGCTGGGACGCACCCACCAGCATCGGTCCGATCCCGTCGGTCCTCGTCGACCGCGCCCGCGACCTGCTCGAGCGCCAGGCCGTGTGCCTGGAGGCCATGGCCGAGAGGCTCGGCGGTGCCGCCCGACAGCACGCGATGGCGGTCGCGGTCACCAACGCGACGGGTCGCGGTGGCGTCCCGGTCTACGTCGACGTCCCCCTCTGAGCCACCTGGGCCACCTGAGCCACCCGCCTCCGGCGTCGTCACCGCCTTCCCCTGCGACGACACCGACCACGATCCCCGCGGCCGTCCCGGCCGCGGGGATCGTGCTGCTCCGCGACCGAGAGCGGTGCTCCGAGGCACCGCGAGAGGAGCGGATCCTCAGGCGCGGCTGGGGATCCGGGCGCAGAGCGCGTTGAGCCGCGAGGCGATCTGGTCCAAGGGCAGGACGTCGTGGGCGAGGCCGGCCGTGGCGACGGCACCGGGCATGCCCCACACGACCGAGCTGGCCTCGTCCTGGACGACCACGCGGCCCCCGGCCTCGACGACGGCACGGCAGCCGACGAGCCCGTCCTGGCCCATGCCGGTGAGCACGACGGCCAGGGTGCCGCTGCCGAAGCCGGCGGCGGCCGAGCGCAGCAGGGGGTCGGCCGCGGGTCGGCAGAAGTTCTCGCGAGGCCCCTGGTCGAGCTGCGCGCGGGCGCGGTCGCCGCGACGGCTCAGCCGGAGGTGGTAGTCGCCGGGGGCGATGAGCACCCGGCCGGCCTGCAGCGTCTCGCCGTCGGCCGCCTCGTGGACCGAGAGCGGCGAGATGCGGTCGAGGCGCTCGGCGAGCTGGGCGGTGAACACCGGGGGCATGTGCTGGGTGATCAGCACCGGCAGGGGGAACGTCGCCGGCAGCCCCGGGAGCACGCGCGACAGCGCGTCGGGTCCGCCGGTGGAGCAGGCGATCACCAGCACCTCGGGCGGCGCCGCAGCGGCAGGTGCGCGACGCGGGGGAGGAACAGGGCTGGTCGCGGCCGCGGCCACGCGTCGGGCGCCGGCCAGGGCCTTGACCCGCGGCACCAGGTCCTCCTGGACCTTCGCCATCGCGCCGGCGATGTCGCCGCTCCCGCTCGGCTTCGTCACGTAGTCCGAGGCGCCCTTGGACAGGGCGGCCAGGGTGGCGCTCGCGCCCCGCTCGGTCAGCGTGCTGAACATGATGATCGGCAGTCGGGGATGGGTCTCGCGGATCTTCTCCACGGCACCGAGCCCGTCGAGGCGCGGCATCTCGACGTCGAGCGTGACGACGTCGGGCTCGAGCCGGGTCACGGCCTCGATGGCCTCCAGGCCGTCGGACGCCGTGCCGATCACCTCGAGGTCCGGGTCACGCGACAAGACGGTGCTGATCAGGCGCCGCAGCACGGCAGAGTCGTCGACCACGAGCACTTTGATCACGTCGGGATGGTCGGCCCGCGCGACGTGCGCCTGAGGAGTACCGCCCAGATCCGGACCGATTTCTCCTCAGACGGCGTCACGGTGGACCGATCTGGTTCCTCGTGATCAGCCCGTCCAGCTTCGGCTTCGTCGCCGACTTCCTGCTCCGCGAGACCGCGATGGTCTGCGAGCCGGGCAAGGAGTACCTGGTGGAAGCCAGGCTCCTCCCGCTCGCCCGTGCGGCCGGTGTCGCAGACGTCGACAGGTATGTCGATCTCCTGCGCACCGACGCGGTCGAGCGCGGCCGAGCCGCCGATGCGCTCACCATCAACGAGACGTCCTGGTTCAGGGACCTCGCCCCGTACCAGGCGTTCACCGACGTCCTGCTGCCCCAGCTGCTCGCGGCCCGCCAGGACCGCCGCCACCTGGAGATCTGGTCGGCCGCGTGCTCGAGCGGCCAGGAGGCCTACAGCATCGCGATGCTGCTCGACGAGTCGCTGCCGCCCGGGTGGACCTACCGGATCCACGCGACCGACGTGTCGCCCACCATGCTCGAGCGCGTGCGCGCCGGGCGCTACTCGCAGGTCGAGATGAACCGCGGGATGCCCGCGAACCGCCTCGTGAAGTACTTCACGAGGGTGGGACGCGAGTGGGAGGTCTCGGCCGACCTGCGCCGCACGATCACCACCGAGAAGATCAACCTGGCGGCGCCCCTGCCGGGCATCGGTCTGTACGACTTCGTGCTGCTGCGCAACGTGCTCATCTACTTCGACGTCGACGTCAAGCGCGACATCCTGCGTCGGTTCCGCGCCCGCGTCGCCCCCGACGGGTTCCTGATGCTCGGGTCGACCGAGACCACCCTCGACCTGGACGACACCTGGATCCGCGAGGCGGCCGGTCGGGCCTGGGTCCACCGGCCGCGGCAACCCGCCGGCGTACGCCCTGCGACGGGCACGGCCACCGCCACGTCGCCGGCCACTCCCTCGACCAGTCACCCGACCAGACTCACCACCACAGGAGCTTGACGTGCACGCCCTCATCATCGACGACTCACGCACGATGCGATCGATCCTGCGTCGCATCGTGGTCGACCTCGGCTTCGACGTCACCGAGGCCGGCAACGGGCAGGAGGCGCTCACCGCGCTGGAGGACGGGCTCGAGCCCGACCTGTGCCTGATCGACTGGAACATGCCGCTCATGGACGGCTACACCTTCGTCACCCGCGTGCGCGCTGACCCGCGCTGGCGCAACATCACGCTGATGATGGTCACGACCGAGAGCGAGCACGGCCAGATCGTGCGTGCGCTCGCGGCCGGCGCCCACGAGTACGTCATCAAGCCGTTCACGGCTGACGCCATCGTCGAGAAGCTCGAGCTCCTCGGCCTCGCCGCCCAGGAGGTTCCCGCATGACCGTGCTGACCGAGCCCAGCTCCTTCGACGTCCAGGCGGTCGTCGACGAGGTGTGGACCACGTTCCTCGGCGGTGAGCCCCTGGTGCCCGTCGCGCCCGACTTCGACCCGGCCGGGACGTTCCCCGGCTCGCGGTGGGACGCCGCGGTCACCGTGAGCGGCGCCTGGCACGGTCTCATCGTGGTCAGCGTCAACGACGCCGTCGCCCACGCGGTGACCCAGGCCATGCTCGGCCTCGACGACGGCGACACCGCTGCGCACGAGGACGTCGTCGACGCCCTCGGCGAGCTGGTCAACGTGATCGGCGGCAACATCAAGAGCCTGATGGACGGCCCGAGCAAGCTGTCGCTCCCGCTCGTCGCCCAGGCACCCATCCAGGCCGGCGGCATCGTCGAGACCTGCCGGCTCGACCTCGCCTGGGGCTCGCACCGCGTGTGGGTCACCGTCGGCACCCGTGACGAAGGAGGCACCTCGTGAAGATCGTGGTCGTCGACGACAGCCGCGTCATGCGGCAGATCGTCATCAGGACCCTGCGCCAGGCCGGCGAGGGCGGGCACGACATCGTGGAGGCCGAGAACGGACGCGAGGCGCTCGATGCCGTGGAGACGCACTCGCCCGACCTCGTGCTGTCGGACTGGAACATGCCCGAGATGTCGGGCATCGACCTGCTCGACGCCCTGCGCTCGCGCGGCAACGCCGTCCCCTTCGGCTTCGTCACCTCCGAGGGCTCCGACGACATGCGGGCGCGCGCCGCGAGCTCGGGCGCCTCGTTCCTCATCGCCAAGCCGTTCACGCCCGAGGCCTTCGCCGACGCGATCGCCACCGTGAAGGTGGCGTGATGAACGCGGCCACCAGCCACCTGCCGGCGCCCAAGGAGGTGCGCGACCTGCTCGGCGACCTGCTCGACCGTCAGGTCGACCTGCGCCCCGGTCCGCCGTTCGGAGTCAGCCCGTCCTACCCGGCGAGCATCAGCACCTACATCGACGACTCCGTGATCGTGCGGGCCGTGGTGGCCTTCGACCTGCCGCTGACGGCCCACGTGGGTGCTGCGCTCGCCCTGGTCCCGGCGGCACAGGCCGCCGAGGCGGTCGGCGAGGGCCGGGTCACCGGTCCGATCGCCGAGAGCGTGCGCGAGGTGTTCAACATCTTCGCGTCCCTCTTCAACGCCCCCGGCGCCGCCCACCTGCGGCTGCACGCCTGCCAGGTCTCGGGGGAGCCGCTGCCCCAGGACGTGCGGGCGCGGACCCAGGTCCTCGGTCAGCGCTGCGACTTCCTCGTCAACGTCGGGGGCTACGGCTCCGGACGGATCGCCGTCGTGCTGCTGTAGCGAGCCGCGCCGACGAGCGACTGGTCCAGGCCGGTCGAGCCCGTCGGCAGAAACCTCTCAGGTCGTCGTGGCGACGACCGATGTCACCGGTGAGCACGGAGAGCTCGCCCCAAGATGCCGAAGGATCGGCCGCCCAACCCTTCATCGGAAGGTGCGCGTTCGTGTCCTCCCTCTCCGCTGCCTCGGACCCCGTCTCGGCGGTCCTCGGCTTCGCCCTCGACGGCCTGGCGGCGCGTCAGCGCACCATCGCCGACAACATCGCCAACATCGACACCCCCGGCTTCCGCTCGTCGTACGTCGACTTCGAGAGCGTGCTGCGCTCGGCCGTCGACGAGGGCGAGGGGGCCCCGGGGGTCCTGGCCGGCGCGGTGCCGCTGGCCGGCGCCAGCGACAGCCCCGTGGGGGCCAACGGCAACAACGTCGACCTGCGCAAGGAGACGCTGGCGGCGATGCAGTCGCAGTTCCAGTACCAGATGATCACGCGGGCGGTCAGCGACCGCTTCGAGCTCGTCCGCACGGTCGCAGGGGCCCAGTGATGGGGGCCTTCGACGCGCTGAACATCGCCGGCTCGGGGCTGGGCGCCCACCAGACCTGGCTCGACACGCTGGCCTACAACCTCGCCAACGTCAACACCGTCCGGTCGACGTCGCAGACGGCGTTCCAGGCGCAGATGGTCATGACGCAGGCCGTGCCCGGCGGCGGCGTCGACGTCACCGGCATCGCGCTCAGCGACCCCGAGGGCGTCGTGGTCAACAACCCCGACCACCCGCTGGCCGACGCCGACGGCAACGTGCGGATGCCCGCCATGGACATGGCCTCGCAGATGTCGCAGCTGATCATGGCCCAGCGCGGCTTCCAGGCCTCCTCGCAGGTCACGAAGTACGCGCAGGAGACCTACACCGCCGCCCTCGGGATCGGCCGCTGATGAGCGTCAACGGCATCGAGGCCCTCGGGGCCGCCGGCTTCACGCCGATGACCCCGCCGGTCGCCAGCGCGTCCGCGCCCACGACGGCCGCCGCCCCCAGCGTCGACTTCGGCAACCTCGTGCTCGACGGCCTCGACCGGCTCGACGGCGTCCAGCGCACGGCCGACCAGCTCGCGGTCCAGGCGGCCACCGGCAACCTCGCCAACCTGCACGACTACACGATCGCTGCCACCGAGGCGCAGGTGACCACGCAGATGACCGTCGCGGTCCGCAACAAGGCCGTCGAGGCGTTCAACGAGATCATGAGGATGCAGGTCGGCTGATGGCAGGCTCGTTCAGGGACACCGCGGGGCTGCGGCTCGCCGGCTACTCGCGCACCTTCTCCCAGTTCACCGTCGGCCAGAAGCTCGTCGCCGTGCTCGGCACCGCGGCCCTGCTGCTCGGCGGGTTCATGGTCTTCCGCTGGGCCTCCGCGCCGAGCATGGCCCCGCTCTACAGCGACCTGTCGGCCTCGGACGCCTCCGCGGTGGTCGACGAGCTCGACGCCCAGGGCGTGAAGTACGAGCTCGCCGACGGCGGCACGATGATCATGGTCCCGCGCGACGTCGTCTACCAGACCCGGATCGACCTCAGCGCCCAGGGGATCCCCGAGGGCAGCGACGGCGGCTACTCGCTGCTCGACAACCAGGGCCTGGCCACCTCCGACTTCCAGGAGCAGACCGACTTCAAGCGCGCGATGGAGGGCGAGCTCGCCAACACCATCGAGGCGATCGACGGCGTCGACACCGCGGTGGTGCACCTGGCGCTGCCGAAGAAGGAGGTCTTCTCCGACAGCCAGCAGCCCGCGACGGCCTCGGTGCTCGTCGACACCAAGCCCGGTGTCACCCTCGAGCAGCAGCAGGTGCAGGCCGTCGTCAACCTGGTCGCGGCCAGCGTCGAGGGTCTCGACCCCGGCAAGGTCACCGTCGCCGACTCCAGCGGAGCAGTGCTCTCGGCGCCCGGCGGCGAGAGCGGCGTGAGCTCGATGGCGCGCGACCAGCGCCAGGCCGCCGTCGAGACCGAGCTGCACGACCGACTCCAGGCGATGCTCGACCGGGTCGTCGGGCCGGGCAACTCCACCGTCCAGGTCACCGCCCAGCTCGACTTCGACTCCACCGACACCAAGACGACCGACTACCAGGTCGACAAGGCCAGCGGTCCGTCGTCCACCGCGACGAGCAAGGAGACCTACAAGGGTCCGGCCGGCAGCGGGGTGCCCGGAGGTGTCGTCGGACCCGACGGCCAGATGGACCCGACCGCCACGACGGGCAGCGGCAGCTCGGCGTACGTCAAGCAGCAGGAGACCGCGGACACCCCGGTCGACGTCGTGGAGGAGCGGCGTCAGACGCCGCCCGGCGCGATCAAGACCCTGCACGTGGGCGTCGCCCTCGACGCGGCCAGCACCCAGAACTACCTGCCGCAGGAGGTGCAGCAGCTCGTCGCCGACACGATCGGGATCGACAAGAAGCGCGGCGACACCGTCCGCGTCGCCCAGATGCCCTTCAACCGCAGCGTCGAGGACGCGGCCTCCTCCGAGCTGGCCACGGCCCGGGCCGCCGAGGCGAGCGCGGCGACGCGCGAGATGATCCGCACCGGTCTGATCGCCGCCCTGGTGATGCTGGTGGCCGGGATCGCCTGGCTCCGCGCCCGCAGCAGGGCCAAGGCCCGCCGCCAGGCCACGACGTACGTCGTGGAGCAGATCCGCCAGGAGAGCGCCAGCCGCGCCGCGGTCGCCGACCAGACCGCCCTGCTCGCGCTGGAGCAGAGCGAGCCGCAGGAGGTGTCCGAGGAGGACAAGCTGCGCGACGAGCTCGACGCCCTCATCGAGCGCCAACCCGACGACGTCGCCTCGCTGCTGCGCGGCTGGCTGACCGAGAGGGCCTGACATGTCGACGTCCCTGGCACCCACCCTCGCCACAGCCGGTGCCCGCAAGGCCGCGGTGCTGCTGGTGCAGCTCGGCCGGCAGCGTGCCGCCGCGATCCTCAGCCGCCTGGAGGAGCACGAGGTCGAGACCATCACGGCCGAGATCGCGCGCCTCGAGAACCTCTCCGTCAGCGAGAGCACCTCGGTCCTCACCGAGTTCCACGAGCTGATGGTCGCCCACGAGCACGTGCGCCGCGGCGGCCTGGGCTTCGCCCACCAGGTGCTCGAGCAGAGCCTCGGCAGCGAGCGGGCCGCCGAGATCATGCAGCGGCTCAACGCCGCCGCCGTCCAGATGCCGTTCCAGTTCCTGCACCAGGCCGACCCGGCCCAGGTGCGGTCCTTCATCGCCGACGAGCACCCGCAGGTCATCGCGCTCGTGCTCGCGCACATGACGCCCGACAAGGCCTCGCTGCTGCTGACCGGGCTGCCCCCGGCCCAGCAGGCCCAGGTGGCCCACCGGATCGCGGTCATGGACCGGACGTCCCCCGACATCGTGCGCAGCGTCGAGGGCATCCTCGAGCGCAAGCTCTCGTCGATGCTGCAGCCCGCGGACCTGTCGCGGGTGGGCGGTCTGGACCCGCTGGTCGACATCATCAACCGCTCCGACCGCTCCACCGAGCGTCAGATCATCGAGGGCCTCGAGTCCCTCGACCCCGCCCTGGCCGACGAGGTCAAGAGCCGGATGTTCATGTTCGAGAACATCACCACCCTCGACGACCGCTCGGTGCAGCAGGTGCTTCGCCAGGTCGAGGGCTCGCAGCTGGCGCTCGCGCTCAAGGGCGTGGCCGACCACGTGCGCGACAAGGTCACCCGCAACCTGTCCGCGCGAGCCGCGGAGAACCTCACCGAGGAGATCGAGCTGCTCGGCCCGGTGCGGCTCACGCAGGTCGAGGAGGCCCAGCAGGCCGTCATCCGCACGATCCGCGACCTCGAGGAGCGCGGCGAGATCCTGGTGCGCCGAGGAGGCGACAATGACTTCGTCGACTGACCTCCACGCCGACGCGCCGGTGCTCCCGGACCTGCTGTCGCTGCCCGCGGAGAAGACCACCCCGCCGACGGTGCTGGAGCCTCTGGCGACGCCCGAGCTGCGCGGCGGCGACTGGACGAGGTACGCCGGCGGCGGCGCCCTGGGCGACCGCGTCACCGAGCAGGCCCTGGGGGCCCTGGCCGACCGCGCCCTCGGCGCGGCCCGGGCGCGGGGCTACTCCATCGGCTGGGCGCAAGGACGCCAGCAGGCCGCGGCCGAGGCTCGCGAGGTCGCGCTGCAGGTCGCGCGGGACGCCGCCGAGGCGGAGGCCCGCCGCCGCGTCGAGCACGAGCAGGCCCTCGCGGCGCTCGTCCGCGCGGCCCAGGCGTTCCAGGAGAGTGCCGCCGAGGTGGCCTCGCGTCTGGAGGACCGTTGCCTCGACCTCGCCTACGAGCTCACCGAGGCCCTGGTCGGCCACCAGCTGCGCACCTCGCCCGAGCCGGTCGCCGACCTGGCCCGCCGAGTCCTGACCGTGCTCCCCGACGGTGTCGTCGCCCTCGTGCGGGTGCACCCGGCCCGGGCGCTCGAGCTGCGCGAGCACCTCGTGGCCACCGGTGCCACCGTCGTCGACGACGCCACCCTCGGTCCCGACGACGCGGTCGTCGAGACCTCGACGACCATGGTCGACCTGGCCATCGGCACCGCGCTCGAGCGCGTCCGCGGGGCCCTGTCGTGACGGCCCCGACGATCACCCTGGCCCTGGAGCAGCGGCTCGCCGAGGCGCGCTCCCGCGCGATCACCGCGACCCGCCCGACCCCGCGCGGTCGCGTCAGCGAGCTGCTCGGCCTGCACCTGCAGGTCGTCGGCCTGCGCGCCGCGGTCGGTGACCTGGTCGCCGTCGAGACGCCGTCGCAGGAGCAGGTGCTGGCCGAGGTCGTCGCCAGCAGCGCGGCCCGCGGCCTGACCTGCCTGCCCCTGAGCTCGGCCAACGGCCTCGAGGCCGGCCTCCCCGTGTGCCACACCGGCGGACCGCTGCGCATCCGCGTCGGTGAGGCGTTGCGCGGACGCGTGCTCGACGGCCTGGGCCGTCCGCTCGACGGCGGTCCGGCACTCGAGGACCTCCCGGGGCTCGAGCACGTCGCGGTCGAGCTCGAGGCGCCCGACGCCCTGGCCCGCCCCCGGATCGACACCCCGCTCGGCCTCGGGGTGCGTGCGCTCGACGCGCTCGTGCCGTGCGGTCGCGGCCAGCGCATCGGCATCATGGCCGGCTCCGGGGTCGGCAAGTCGAGCCTGCTCTCGATGATCGCCCGCGGCACCGACGCCGAGGTGTCGGTCATCGCGCTGGTCGGCGAGCGTGGTCGTGAGGTCCGCGAGTTCATCGAGCACGACCTCGGTCCCGAGGGCCTCGCGCGCTCGGTGGTCATCGTGGCGACGTCCGACGCGCCGCCCGTGGTGCGGCTGCGCGCCGCCTTCACCGCGACCCGCGTGGCGGAGTGGTTCCGCGACGCCGGTCGCGACGTCGTGCTGATGATGGACAGCCTGACCCGCGTCGCCATGGCCCAGCGCGAGATCGGGCTGTCGGCGGGGGAGCCGCCGGCCACCCGGGGCTACCCGCCGAGCGTGTTCGCGCTGATGCCGCGCCTGCTCGAGCGCGCGGGCACCTCGCCGCACGGCTCGATCACCGGGCTCTACACCGTCCTCGTGGAGGGCGACGACCTGCAGGACCCCGTCGGCGACACGGCCCGCTCCATCCTCGACGGGCACGTCGTGCTGACCCGCCGCCTGGCCACCGCCGGGCACTTCCCCAGCATCGACGTGCTCGAGTCGATCTCCCGCGTGACCAACGCGGTCACCACCTCGGAGCAGCGGGCCGACGCCGTACGGCTGCGGCGGATGATGGCGGCCCACCGGTCAGTGCGCGAGCTGGTCGAGATCGGCGCCTACGTCAGCGGCACCGACCTCGACGCGGACGCCGCGATCGCCCGGCTGCCGCGCATCGACGCCTTCCTGCGCCAGGACATGGACGACGCCACCACGACGGCCGACACCTGGGCCGCCCTGCACGACCTGGTGGCCCCGTGACGCGCCCGCACCCGGCCGACGCCGGTCTGCGCGCCGTGGCCCGGATCCGCGAGGTCCGCGAGCGCGACGGCCGGCTCGAGCTCGGCGAGGCCACCCAGGCCCAGGCCCGGGCCGCGGCGACCCTCGACGACCTCGAGCGGCGCCTGGCCGCCCCGGTGCCGGTGGACGGGGGAGCGGGGGGCTTCGCCGTGGCCCGGACCGCGCTGCTCGGCCTGCACGAGCCGCTGACCCTCGCCCGCGCCGACCTCAGGGACGCCGAGGCCCGCAGCCTCGACGCGCTCGCCCGCTGGCAGTCCGCCCGGTCACGGCTCGCCGCGGTCGAGGGACTGCTCCAGCGGCGGGCCGAGTACCGCGCCGAGGAGGCGCGCCGGGCCGAGACCCGCGAGCTCGACGACATCGCCGGACGCCTGCACGAGGCCGCGCGCCGCGTGGCCCACGACCGGCACGACACCCGCGACACCCACGACACCCGCGACACCCGCGACACCCGAGACACCCGCGACGAGGAGGCGACAGCATGAGCGTCACCGAGATCGCCGGGCGCATCAGCCAGATCCAGGCCCAGCTCTCGCTGCTCGCCCCGGTCCGCACCTCGTCGGCCGGCGCGTTCGCCACCGCCCTGCAGTCGGCGAGCGGCACGTCGCTGACCACGGACCCGACCACCACGGCCACGCTGGGCGCCGGGCAGGACACCGGCGTGGGGGCCGACCTGGGGTCGCGCGCCGTCGAGGAGGCCCGCACGTACCTCGGCATGCCCTACGTCTGGGGCGGCGACAGCCCCAGCGACGGGGGGATGGACTGCTCCGGCCTGGTCCAGCACGTCTACGGCGACCTCGGCATCGACCTGCCCCGCGTCTCGCGCGACCAGGCCCAGGCCGGCACCGCGGTGGCCTCGATGGCCGACGCCCGGCCGGGCGACCTGCTGGCCTGGGACAACTCCTCGCGCAACGTCGGCGCCGACCACATCGCCATCTACGTGGGCGACGGCAAGATGATTGAGGCGCCGCGCACCGGGCTCGACATCCGCCTGGTCGACGTCCCGTCGACCCCCGACTACATCCGCCGCGTGGCGCCCGACCCCGGCACCGCCGTCGGCGCGGCCACCAGCACGCGGCCCTCGGTGGCCGGCCTCGGCGACGTGCCGTTCCGGTCGCTGTTCGAGTCGGCCGGGCAGCGCTACGGCGTCGACCCGGTGCTGCTGTCGTCGGTCGCCCGCCAGGAGTCGGGCTTCGACCCGAGGGCCGTCAGCCACGCCGGCGCCCAGGGCCTCATGCAGCTCATGCCCGGGACGGCGGCCGGCCTCGGCGTGAGCGACCCGTTCGACCCCCCGCAGGCCGTCGACGGTGCTGCCCGCCTGCTGCGCCAGCTGCTCGACCGCTTCGACGGGCGGGTCGACCTGGCGCTGGCCGGCTACAACGCCGGGCCCGGTGCCGTCGACCGCTACCACGGCGTGCCGCCCTACCCGGAGACCCGCAACTACGTGCGCTCCGTGATGGCCATGATGGAGGCGGCATGAGCATCACGCCCGTGGCCGCGCCCACCCCGGCGACCCCGGCCGCCCCGGGCTCCGCCCCTCAGGCGGGGACGGGCACCGAGGGTGGCTCCGGCTTCGCCGACCTGGTCGCGACCCTGCTCGGCACCGACGCGGCCCCGACGCCCCAGGCCGCCGCGGTCACGACCGGACCGGCCACCGACGACGAGACCGCCGACCCGACGGCGCTCGCGCCCGACGCGACGGTGCTCGCCATGATGGTCGGCGCGACGCCGGTACCTGCGGTCCCGCCGGTGCTGCCGGCGCCGGACGCGCTGCCGTCGGCCCCGGCCACCGGCGGCCCGCAGGCGGTGGCCGCCGCGGGCGCGGCCTGTCCCGTGCCGGCGCAGGCCCCGTCGCAGGGTGTCGCCGACGCGGCCCAGGTCGCCGCGACGTCCGCGTCCACCCCGACCGCGGCCACGACTCCCGACACCGCGGCCGCCGCCACGACGGCGGCCTCCTCGGCCGCTCCCGCACCCACGGCAGCACCCACGCAGGCCCCGGCGACGGCACCCGCCGTCGTACCGCCTGCGGCCCCGGCCGGGTCGGGTGCCGCGGACACCGGGGCCGGGGACCACGGCCCGGACGACGAGCGTCAGGAGGCGGCCGCCCCGGCCGCGCCCGCGGCCCAGCCCGCGACCCAGCCCGCGACCCAGACCGCCGCCCAGACCGCGGCCCAGCCCCTGAACCCGACCGTGGCGAACGGGCCGGCCGCCGTCACGCCCACGGCCCCGCTCGTGGCGCCCGTCGTCGCCCACACGCCGCAGGTGCAGGCCGCCGCGCGCCACGTCGTCGAGGAGGTCGCACGACTCACCGAGGCGGCCGGCGCGGGGTCCCGCGTCGCGCACCAGGTGGTCCTGCGGCTCGACCCCGGCTCGCTGGGTGAGGTGCACGTACGGCTGCGGGTGCACGCCGGCGTCGTCAGCGTCCAGCTCAGCGCCGGGGACGCCGCGGTGCGGCAGTCGCTGTCGCACGACCTCGGCCGGCTGCGCGAGCTGCTCGGCCCCCGGGCCGACGACATGCGGGTCGTCGTGCAGGACCTGCCCGGCTCCGCTGCCGGCGACTCCGGCAGCACCACCCCTGGATCCTCCGACGGACGCCGGCCCGGGCAGCAGCCCGGCGACGCCTCGCCGGAGCACGGACGACCGACATGGATGTCGGACGTCACCCACGCCACGGATGGCGCGCGCACGGGGGTCCGCGGACCCACGTGCGCCGATCCGCGAGCGACGAGCCCTGACCGGCTCGACGTGAGCGTCTGAGGAGGACCTCATGTCCGTGTCCGCCACCGAGTCCGTGGGACCGGTCGGTCTGGGGGCGCTCGTGCCCACCACGAGCACACCCTCGTCCGACAAGGACATGTTCTTGAACCTGATGGTCGCGCAGCTGCGCTACCAGGACCCGATGAACCCGGCCGACAGCGGTGAGTTCCTCGCCCAGTCGGCGCAGTTCAACGCCCTGGAGAAGATGCAGGACGTCGCCGACCGCACCACGATGCTGCTCGGGGTCCAGCTGGCCTTCGGCGCCAGCTCACTGGTCGGGCGTCACGTCAGCTACACCCTCGCCGACGGCACCGTCGGCCAGGGCCAGGTCGACGGGGTCGACTTCGCCCCCGAGGGTCCGGTGCTCGACGTCGGCGGCGTCGACGTGCCGATCTCGCAGGTCCAGACCGTGACCAACGGCAGCAGCCCGGCCACGGACCCGGCCACCGACCCGGCCACCGACCCGGCCACCGACCCGGCCACTGACCCGGTCGCGCGAGGGTCTCGCTGACCCCAGCCCCACCCGCACGTCCCGCACGTCCCGCACCTCCCACGTCTCGGACATCCCACCCCACGTCCTGGAAGGACCACCACCATGCTTCGCTCGCTCTTCGCCGGCATCAGCGGCCTCCGCGTCAACCAGACCATGCTCGACGTGACCGGCAACAACATCGCCAACGCCAACACCGTGGGCTTCAAGACCAGCACCACCGTCTTCGAGGACACCCTGAGCCAGATGCTCACCGGCGGCTCGGGCGCGGGCGTCGGACGCGGCGGCACCAACCCGGTGCAGGTCGGCCTCGGCGTCCAGCTCGCCGCGATCACCAGCAACCTCGGCCAGGGCTCGGCCCAGCTCACCGGGCGCTCCACCGACCTGATGATCCAGGGCGACGGCATGTTCGTCGTCCAGACCGACGGCGAGGACCTCTACACCCGGGCCGGCGCGTTCACCTTCGACGAGACCGGCACCCTGGTGACCCCCTCGGGCGGGCGCGTGCAGGGCTACGCGCTCGACGCCACCGGTGCCCCGACCGGCGCACCGGGCAACGTCGTGCTCGACCCCACGCTGCTGACGCCGCCCGCGGCGCCGGGCACCAAGGTCACGTCGTTCAACTTCGCCAGCGACGGCACGCTGCGTGCGGTGCTCTCGGACGGGACCCAGCGCGACATGGCACGTCTCGCGATCGCGAACTTCAACAACCCCAACGGGCTGGAGCGGGTCGGGGAGACGTCGTTCCGGGCCTCGGCCAACTCCGGCACCGCCGACCTCGGAGTCCCGGCGCAGGACGGTCGCGGCACCATGACCGCCGGTGCGCTCGAGATGTCCAACGTCGACCTGGCCGCGGAGTTCACCAACCTGATCCTGGCCCAGCGCGGCTTCCAGGCCTCCTCGCGCGTCATCACGACCTCCGACCAGGTCCTGGAGGACCTGGTCAACATCAAGCGCTGATCCGTGCGTACCGGCGGGCCCTGAACCGGGTCCGTCGGTACGCCGGATTCTGCTCAGGTCGGTCCGCTCGGGGCCGATCACCAGCCTGACGGCCACGGACGGCTGTCCTCACCAGCGCATCAAGGACGGTGCCCCCATGATTCTCCTGACCCGACTCTCAGGGTCGATGTTCGCTCTCAACTCGGACCTGATCGAGCGCGTCGACTCCACCCCCGACACGGTGATCACGGTCGTCGGCGGCACCAAGTACGTCGTCGCGGAGAGCCTCGCCGAGATCGTCTCGACGGTGCGGGCCCACCGCGCCGAGATCCTGGCGCTCAGCGACGCGTTCGCCGCGACCATCGCCCAGGAGCCGATGTCCTCGGCTCCCGCCCGACGACCGGTGCTGTCGGTGATCCGGCAGCAGATGTCGGGCGAGCCCGCGTCGGCCGGTGCCGCGCCGGGGGAGACGCCGTGAAGAAGGACCTGGCCGCCATCATCGGCATCGGTGGTGGGTTCGTCGTGGTCGTCCTGGCCAACGTGCTGGAGGGCGGTCACCCGACCAGCCTGCTGCTGCTGCCGGCCCTGCTGCTGGTCTTCGGCACGACGATCCTCATCACGATCGCGGGCGGGACGATGGCCGACGCCAAGACGGCGGTCACCTCGCTCAAGCGTGCTTTCGCAGGCTCGGTGGCCCCGGCCTCCGAGGTCGTGCCCTCGATCGTCGCGCTGGCCGAGCGTGCTCGCCGCGAGGGCCTGCTGTCGCTGGAGGAGATGGTCCGCGAGCTCGACGACGAGTTCCTGGTCAAGGGCGTCACGTTCGCCATCGACGGCACGGACCCCGACGAGGTGCGCGACATCCTCGAGGCCGAGCTGTTCGCCAAGAAGCGGGCCGACAAGCAGGCGGCCAAGTTCTTCGCCGACGCCGGTGCCTATGCGCCGACCATCGGCATCATCGGCACCGTCATGGGCCTGGTCCACGTGCTCGAGAACCTCTCCGCCCCCGAGGAGCTGGGTCACCTGATCGCGGCCGCGTTCGTGGCGACGCTGTGGGGCGTCACCAGCGCCAACGTGATCTTCCTGCCGCTCGGCAACCGCCTCAAGCGGCTGGGCGAGCTCGAGGCGATGCGCATGGAGCTGGTCATCGAGGGCGTCGCCGCCATCCAGTCCGGCGCCAACCCGCGCGTCGTGGCCCAGAAGCTCACGTCGCTGCTGCCCGTGAGCCAGCAGCCGGCCAAGGCAGCCTGAGGGTGCGTGGTGTCGACACGACGCAGCTCCCGCCACGAGGAGCACGAGGAGCACGAGAACCACGAGCGGTGGCTGGTCACCTACGCCGACATGGTCACGCTGCTCATGGTGCTGTTCATCGTCATGTTCTCGATCAGCCAGGTCGACCAGCGCAAGTTCGCCGAGCTGCGCGACGGGCTCCAGGCGGGTTTCGGGTCGCAGGACTCGATCCTGCAGGGCACTCAGTCGATGAACCCCGATGTCGGGGTGGCGATGATCGCGCCGCAGCTGCAGCTCTCGGGCGCCGACGGTGAGATGCAGGCGCAGGTCGCGAAGGCGATCGACAAGGACCGTGCGCTGGAGCGCGACCGGCGTGAGGCCACCGCGCGCCGCGAGCTCGAGCGACTCGAGAAGCTGCGCGCGCGGCTCGAGCAGGCGCTGCGCCTGGCCGGCCTGGACGGCGACATGCGGGCGTCGTACGACGAGCGCGGGCTGGTGCTGAGCCTGGTGTCACGTCACGTGGTCTTCGAGAACGACCTGGCGGTCCTCACCCGGCGCGGGGCCCAGGTCGTCGACGCGATCGGCGCCGTGCTGGCGCGGGTGACCGACCCGCTCGAGGTCGACGGCCACACCAACCAGGTGCCGGTCAAGCCGCGCTACTACCCGACCGACTGGGACCTGTCCGCCGCCCGTGCGCTCACCGTCCTGGGTCGCTTCCAGTCGGTCTCCGGGCTGGCGGCCAAGCGCCTGTCCCTCTCGGCGTTCGGGCACACCCGGCCCCTGGTCGACCCCGCGCTGCCCCAGTCGCAGCGGATCAACAAACGGGTCGACGTCGTCGTCCGCTACGCGACCGACCGCGAGACCTCGGCGCTGATCCCGGGCCTGGCCCGCGCCGGTCGCGCTGGAAAGGTCGGCGGCGCCGACCTCCCCGGGCCGTCCGACGGTCCGGCTCCGACGGGGCCCGACGGCGTCAGCGCCGCCGCCGAGCCCGCCCTCCCCCCCGTCACGACAGGACCCACCTCATGACCACGATGACCGCAGACCCGAAGGCGAAGGCAACCGACGACGAGAAGAAGCCCGGATCCAAGAAGAAGCTGATCATCGTCGTCGTGGCCCTGCTGGCCGTGGCCGGCGGTGTCTACAACTTCGTGCTGCGCGACAAGGGCCCGGTCGAGCCCCAGGCGGGGGAGGTGCTGGTCATCGAGCCGATCCAGCTCAACCTCCAGGGCGGGCACTACCTGCGGGTCGGGCTGGCGCTGCAGCTGACGACGACGGCGGAGAAGCCCACCGACGGGAGCAAGGCGCTCGACGCCACCATCTCGCTGCTCAGCGGGCGCAGCGTGGAGGAGCTCGGCGTGGCCAAGGAGCGCGACAAGCTCAAGACCGAGCTGGAGAAGGAGCTGGAGGAGGCCTACGAGGGCACCGTGATGGGGGTGTACTTCACCGAGTTCGTCACCCAGTAGAGAAGCCCGGGCCGGGCGGAGGACCGGCCGGGACCAGTGCCGCCGTCGGCCGGACGGAAGATTTCCGGCCCGTATCTCTCAGGTCCACCCCGGCGACGCCGATCGGGGGGGACGTGAGCCTGCCGACCTCGTCCCGCGTCGAGGCCCCCCGTGGTGCCGGGGAGCGCGCCCGTGTCGAAGCCGTCCCCTACGACTTCCGTCGACCCATCCAGCTCTCGCGCGAGCACCAGCGGGTCCTGCACGTCGCCTTCGACTCCTTCGCCCGCCAGGCCACGACGGTCTTCACGTCGGCCCTGCGCACGATCTGTCAGGTGACCCTGCTCACCATCGAGCAGCGGTCGTACGCCGAGCACGTCGACTCGCTCGCGACGACGTCGTACCTCACCCTGTTCACCACCGAGCCGATGCCGGGCCGCGGTCTGCTCGACCTGCCGCTCGACGCGGTCATGTCGTGCGTCGACCACATGCTCGGCGGGCCCGGCGACGCGTCGCAGCCGCAGCGCCCCCTCACCGACATCGAGTCCGGGATCGTGCGCGGTCTCGTCGACCGGCTGCTGTCGGAGATGCGCTACTCGATCGAGGTGATCGTGCCGATCGACCCGCAGGTCACGGCGGTCGAGTACAACCCCCAGTTCGCCCAGGTGGCCAGCTCCGGCGACGTCATGGTCGTCATCGAGCTCGAGCTGCGCATCGACGACCGACCGCACCGGATGACGGTCTGCCTGCCCTTCACCGGGCTGCACCCGCACCTGGCCGCCGCAGCGGCCCCGGCCCCGGTCTCGGGCCGCGAGCGCGCCCAGCGCGCCGAGGCCGCGATGCTGCTGCAGCAGACCTTCGAGGACGTGCCGGTCGAGGTCGCGGTGCGCTTCCGCTCCAGCCGCCTCGACCCCGCCGCGCTGGCCGGCCTGCAGCCCGGTCACGTGCTGCGCCTGGTCCACCCGTCGGCCGCCCCGCTCGACGTCACCGTCGGCGACCAGGTCTTCGCCCATGCCACCGCCGGCGCCCACGGGACCCGGCTGGCCGCCCTCGTCGTGGCCACCGTGCCGAGCCCTTCCCACCAGGAGAAGTCATGACCCTGCCCCCGATGCCCGACGTCGCCTCCGACCCGCGCACCCGCCTGGCCCACGAGGTCGCGACCGCCAGCGCGGCCGTGCTGCCGTCGTCCGAGCCGCTCGAGGCCGGTGAGGCGCAGCCGGGGACCGAGCACATCGCGTCCCTCTTCGCCGCCGCCGTCACCGCCGGGCTCACCGGGGCCGTCAACGGCACCGTGACCCTGCTCGTGGGCGAGGAGCTCGTCGAGACGCTGCGCACCAGCCCACTGGGACAGCTCGACGTCGCCGCCGCCCTCCAGCCCGCGCTCGACGCCGCCGCCGCCGCGCTCGGCAGCTCGGTCGGCGCCGGCGCCGAGGCGCCCCTCGACACCGTCGTGGAGCTCCAGGGCGGGGGGTTCGTCGCCGTCCCGCTCATCGGGGCCGGGATCGCCGCAGCGCTGCTCGTGCCCGACGCGACCCTCGCGTCGTCCCTCACGGCCGCGCAGCGCGCCGCCGACCCGTCGGCCACCGGGGCCCCGTCGGCGCCGGTCGAGGAGCTGCACCCCGGGTCCGTCGACCCGGTGAGCGCCATCGAGACCATGGCACCGGTCGGCAGCGCCGTCACCCCGCCCCCCGGCGGCGCGAGCGTGCACCCCATCGCGGCCGGTCGCCGCGGCATCGAGATGCTCCACGGCGTCGAGATGGAGGTGACCGTCGAGCTCGGACGCACCCGGATGGCGGTGCGTGACCTCCTCGCCCTCGCGCCGGGCACCGTCCTCGCCCTCGACCGGGCCGCCGGGGCCCCCGCCGACCTGCTGGTCAACGGCCGCCTCGTCGCCCGCGGCGAGGTCGTGGTCGTCGACGAGGACTTCGGTCTGCGCGTCACCGAGATCCTCGACCACAGCGCTGTCGTCTGACATGGCCGAGCTCGCGATCCGCACCGTCTTCTCGCTCGCCGTGGTGCTGGGCCTGCTGCTGGTCCTCACCCGCGTGGCGGGACGGCGCTACCGCGGCGGCTCCGGCGCCGTGCGGGTCGTGCAGCGCCAGGCCCTGAGCCGGGGGAGCGCGGTCACCGTCGTCGAGATCGGGCGACGCACGCTGGTCCTCGGCGTCACCGAGCAGCAGGTGCAGGTCCTCGCCGAGCTCGAGCCGGGTGAGCTCGAGAGCGTCGGAGCCGACCCCGGCCGTACGTCGACCTCGGCCCTGCCCGCCCGGCCCAAACTCCTCACCGCCCTGCGGCCGACCCCGGCCGTCGCCGCCCACGACCACTTCGCCGAGCACCTCCTGGTCGAGCTGGACCGCACCAGCCCCGAGGGGCCCGGGCGACCCGACGGTCGCCACTCCGCGCGGCACAAGGCGCCCACCGACCGGACGCCGCCCGCCGGCGGCGCTCTCGCCGGCTCGCTGCTCTCGCCCCAGACCTGGAAGCAGGGCTGGCAGGTCATCGGCAGGCGCGCGTCGTGACGCGCCCCGCACGGCACCCCCACCGCTGGGGTGCCGTCCTCCTGGCTGCCCTCGTGCTGGGCCTCGGCCTGCTCCTGGGGCAGCCCGCCGCCGGTCACGCCGCCCCGGCCGACCCCGGTGCCTCGACGGCCCTGACCGCCTCCGCGGGAGCGGTCGCCTCGACCGCGTCGGTGAGCACCGCCGACCCGGGCAAGCCGGGCCCGCAGGGGCCGGGCGGTCCGAAGGGACCGAAGGGGCCGAAGAACAAGAACGCGGGCGACGGCTCGGTCAACGTCAGCCTCGACGGGCTGACCGACAAGCCCAGCACCTCGGTCACCCTGCTGCTGACCATCACGCTGCTGTCGGTGGCGCCGGCGCTGCTGCTGACGTGCACCAGCTTCACCAAGATCCTCGTGGTCCTCGGCCTGACCCGCAACGCGCTCGGGCTGCAGCAGACCCCGCCCAACCAGGTGCTGGCCGGGCTCGCGCTCTTCCTGAGCCTCTTCATCATGTCGCCGGTCCTCAGCGAGATGAACGACCTGGGGCTGCAGCCCTACATGAACGGCGACGCCACCGCGGCCGAGGCCTTCACCGACGGGGTCGCCCCGCTGCGGACCTTCATGCTCGACCAGACCGGTGACGACGAGCTCGAGCTGCTCACCAACGTCGCCCACCGCGACCTGCCGAAGGACCGCACCGAGGTGTCGCTCAGCACCCTGGTGCCGGCGTTCGTCCTCAGCGAGCTCAAGCAGGCGTTCATCATCGGCTTCATCATCTTCATCCCGTTCCTCGTGATCGACATCGTCGTCAGCGGGGCCCTGATGGCGCTCGGCATGATGATGATGCCGCCGGTGATGGTGTCGCTGCCCTTCAAGCTCCTGCTCTTCGTGCTCGTCGACGGGTGGGCGCTCGTCGTGACCTCCCTCGTCCAGAGCTACAACACCTAGCCGCCCGGAGGATCCATGAGCGACACCGACGTCATCGAGATCGCGATGCAGACCATGACGGTGGCCCTGAAGCTGTCCGCCCCGATCCTGGTGACCGCCCTGGTCGTCGGGTTCGTCATCTCGCTGTTCCAGTCGATGACCCAGATCCAGGAGTTCACCCTGGCCTTCGTGCCCAAGGTGATCGCCGTCGGGATCGCCGTGCTCATCAGCGGCAACTGGATGATGCACACCCTCGTCAACTTCACCCAGGACCTGTTCGCCATGGTCCCCGACCTGCTCTCCTGACCAGCCCGACGCCATGACCCTGACCATCGCCGGAGCACCCGCCGTCGGGCTGTTGCTCGCGTCGGTGCGGGTGGTGGCGTGGCTGTTCGTGGTGCCGCCGTTCTCCTCGCGCGCCGTACCGGCGACCGCCAAGGTCGTGCTGTCCGTGGCCCTGGCGATCGCCGCAGCGCCGCTGATGCCGACCACGTCGGTGCCGGTCACCACGGGCGAGCTGGTGCTCGCGGTGTTCAACGAGGTGCTGGTGGGCGTCTCGATGGGCTTCGTCACCTACGTCCTGTTCGCCACGATCGCGTCCGCGGGCTCGATCATCGACGTCTTCGGCGGCTTCTCGCTCGCCCAGGGGTTCGACCCGCTCGGGCTGACCATGAACACCGTGATGGGCAAGCTGCACCAGATGCTCGCCACGGTCCTGCTGTTCGTCAGCGGCGGTCACCTGCTGGTCATCGGCGGGCTGCTGCGCACCTTCGAGATGCTCCCGGTCGGGTCGGCCCCCGACCTCGGCAACGGCGCGCAGGTGCTCTCGAAGGCCTTCGGCATCTTCTTCGTCACCGCGGTGCAGATCGCGCTGCCGATGATCGCGGTGCTCTTCATCGCCGACCTGGGCCTGGCCCTGATGACCAAGGTCGCGCCCCAGCTCAACGCGATCAACGTGATGTTCCCGGCCAAGATCGGGCTGACCCTGCTGCTGGTGGGGTTGTCGTTCCCGGTGCTGCCCGGCGTCGTCGACCGCCTCGTCGAGCTGGCGATGCAGGCGACGTCGGCGATGGCAGGAGGATCGTCGTGAGCGGCGGCGGCAGCGGGGAGAAGACCGAGAAGCCCACCGACAAGCGTCGCAAGCAGGCGCGCAAGGAGGGACAGGTCGCCCGCACCCAGGAGCTCGGTCCCTGGCTCGCGCTGGCCTCGCTGACCCTGGCGGCACCGCTGCTGCTGGGTCGCGAGCTCGACTCCCTCGCGGTGCTGATGGAGCGGGCGCTGCGCGTGATCGAGGACCCGACGGTGCCGCGGGCCGGGCAGCTGCTGCGCGACGCGGGCCGGCACGTGCTGACGGTGCTCGTCGTCCTCGGCGCGATCGTCATGGTCATCAGCGTCGCCGGGACGATCGCGCAGGGCGGGTTCTACCTGGCCACCAAGTCGGTCAAGCCGTCGGCCAAGAAGCTCAACCTGCTCCAGGGCGCCAAGCGGACCTTCGGTCCCCACGCGCTGTGGGAGGGCGTCAAGATGCTCCTCAAGTGCTCCGTGGTGGGGTTGCTCGTGTGGGGCGCGGTGCGCGCGACGGCGCCCCTCATCGGCACCCTCGTGCCGATGGGCGTGGTGATCCACGTGGTCAGCGACCAGACCCTGCAGCTGGTGCGCACCGTCGCGATCGCCGGCATCGTCATGGCGGCCCTCGACTACGCGATGAACCGGCGTCGCACCAACAAGCAGACCAAGATGTCGAAGGAGGACGTCAAGCAGGAGCACAAGCAGTCCGAGGGCGACCCGCTCGTCAAGAGCGCGATCCGGGCACGCCAGCACGCCGCGGCGCGCAACCGGATGATGAGCGACATCCCGCTGGCCGACGTCGTGCTGACCAACCCCACCCACGTGGCCGTCGCGCTGCGCTACGAGGCCGAGCGCGGCGCACCCGTCGTGGTGGCACGCGGTGCCGGCGTGATCGCCGCCCGGATCCGGGAGGTCGCCGCCGAGAACCGGGTGCCGCTCGTGCAGGACATCCCGCTGGCCCGCTCGCTGTACCGCTCGACCCGTGTCGGGCAGGAGATCCCGCCCGAGCTCTTCGCCGCGGTCGCCCACGTGCTGGCCTTCGTCATCAGCCGACGCAACCAGGGGGTCCGCGGCGGTCAGCACCGGTCCCCGCGCCGCGAGGCCGACCTGCCCGCCGTACCGCCGGCCGGGCGACGTCGCCGGGTGGCCTGAGCGTTTTGCCTCAGGTCCACCCCGGCCGTGCCGATGGGACCGCTGACGCCAGGACGGTGTCGCTCACGCCAGGGACGGCGTCCCCACCGTGGCGACCCGGAAGGAAACCCTGGCGATGAAGCGCGTGACGCAGCTCGGCGTGCCCGTCGGCATCGTGATGATCGTCGTGATGCTCGTGGTGCCGTTGCCCGCGATGCTCCTCGACGTGCTCATCGCGGCCAACATCGTCGGAGCGCTCCTCGTGCTGCTGACCGCGATGTTCGTCGGCCGGCCCCTCGACTTCGCGAGCTTCCCCGCGATGCTGCTGGTGATGACGCTGTTCCGCCTCGCGCTCAACGTCAGCGCCACCCGACTGGTGCTCATCGACGGCTACGCCGGCAAGGTGATCGACACCTTCGGGCACTTCGTGGTCGGCGGCTCGCTGATCGTCGGGCTCATCATCTTCGCGATCCTGCTCATCATCCAGTTCGTCGTCATCACCAACGGTGCCGGGCGCGTGGCCGAGGTCGGGGCCCGCTTCACCCTCGACGCCATGCCCGGCAAGCAGATGGCCATCGACGCCGACCTCAACTCCGGCCTCATCGACGAGGACGAGGCCCGCCGCCGCCGCGCGGAGGTGCACGCCGAGGCCGACTTCTACGGCGCGATGGACGGTGCGTCGAAGTTCGTCAAGGGCGACGCGATCGCCGCCATCATCATCACCCTGGTCAACCTGGTCGGCGGCTTCACCATCGGCATGGTGCAGCGCGGCCTGTCGGCCGGCGAGTCGGTCACGGCCTACTCCCTGCTGTCGGTCGGAGACGGCCTGGTCTCGCAGATCCCCGCCCTGCTGCTGTCGGTGGCCACCGGTCTCGTCGTGACCCGCAGCGCCGGCAGCAACGACTCCGACATGGGCTCCGACATCGTCGCCCAGCTCGTCGCGCGCCAGGCGCCGCTGCGCATCGCCGGGTTCGCCGGCATGGCGCTGTGCCTGATCCCCGGCATGCCCAAGATCCCGTTCCTGCTCACCGGCGGCGTCCTGCTGCTGGTCTCGACGCGGGTCCCGGCGCAGGGCCAGGACGGCAAGACCGGCGCCCTGGCCTCCGGCGAGGTCCTGTCGCTGGAGACGACCAAGAACCCCGACCTGCCCGAGACCCTGGTCGAGGAGATGCTCGTCGACCCGCTCGGGCTCGAGCTCGCCGCCGACCTCATCGACCTCGTCGACCCGCTCAGTGGCGGCGACCTGCTCGAGCGGGTCAAGGGGCTGCGACGCAAGATCGCAGGCGACCTCGGGATCGTCGTACCCCTGGTGCGCACGCGGGACGACGTCACGCTGCCCGCCCGTACCTACGTCATCAAGCTCTTCGGCATCGAGGTCGCCCGCGGCGAGGCGCCCCCGGGCACCGTGCTGGCGATCGGCGACTTCCTCGGCTCGCTGCCGGGGGAGGCCACCCAGGAGCCGGTCTTCGGGCTCGAGGCCAAGTGGATCCCGGCCGAGCTGCGCCACCAGGCCGAGCTCGGCGGCGCCACGGTCGTCGACCGCTCGGCCGTGATCACGACGCACCTGTCGGAGATCGTGACGGTCCACGCGGCCCGTCTCCTCGGCCGCGAGGACGTGCGTCTGCTCGCCGACGTCGTCAAGCGGACCCACCCCAACGTCGTGGACGAGCTCACCCCGGCCCAGCTCTCGCTCGGCGAGGTGCAGCGCGTGCTGCAGTGCCTGCTCGACGAGCGGATCTCGGTGCGCGACCTGGTCCGCATCTTCGAGGCGCTCTCGCTGCGGGCCCAGTCGAGCAAGGACCTCGACGGACTCGTCGACGCCGCCCGCGGTGCCCTGGGACCCGGCGTCGTGGCGCCGTACGTCGTCGACGGGCTGGTGCACGTCGTCACCATCGACCCGATGCTGGAGCAGCAGATGCTCGAGGCGCTGCGTCCCAGCGACCAGGGCCCGATGATCGCGCTCGACCCGACCATCCTGCAGACGATGCTGGCGCAGCTGCACCAGTTGGTCACCGAGGCCGAGAACCACAACCAGCGCCCGGTGCTCGTCTGCGCCCCGCAGCTGCGAGCGGCGGTCCGCCGTCTCGTGCGCCCGATCATCGAGCGGGTGCCCGTCTTGTCCTACCGCGAGCTCACCGGCAGCGCGCAGGTGCGCTCCGCCGGTGTGGTCAGCGGCAGGGCCACGTCCCCGACCATGGAGGTCACCGTATGAGCCCCTTCTCCGCCCCGGTCCTCGGCGCCGCCACCGTGCTCGCCTCGTCGGCGTTGTGGCAGGCCCTGGTCGACGAGACGCTCTCGCTCGAGGTCGCCCTCACCCGCTTCGTCGTCGCGGCCGTCGTCGCCTGGGTCGCCCTGTCCGCCCTGGGTGCCCTGGTGGGCAGCCCGATGGCGTCCCAGGGCGGGGGACCCGCGAACGGCTCCGGTCCGTCGACCGGTCCTGGCGACGCCGGCGCGACCGGGACGGCGTACGACGCGGGCCAGGTGACGTAGCGCCCCACTCTCCGCACGCGACCCGCCGGCGACCTGCCGACGACCTGTCGGGTCAGCGGCTGTCGATGCCCAGCCGCCGCGCGCTGGCGCTGCGCACGAAGAGGGGGATGTCGGCGAGCCGGACGTGGACGGTGATGCTGCGCGAACCCGGTCGGGCTCGACCTTCGCGGACGAGTCGTCCGCGAGCATCGACGCGCACGGGCACCCAGCGGCCCCGGGGCAGGTAGAGGACCCGAGTGCGTGCCCCGGGTTCGAGCACCGGCGCGACGAGGAGGTTCGGGCCCAGCAGCCACTGGTCGTCGATCGAACGAGCCGCGGGTGACGGGTCGGCCAGCACGAGCGGGCGCACGGGCCCCAGACCTCGGCCGTCGGCGGCGGCGCGGGTGAGCCGATCGACCATCGGTGCCAGGCGCACCTTCAACCGTGCGTAGCGGCGGTACGCGTCCAGATGGGGCCCGGTCAGCTCGTGCGGGTCGAGCTGACCGTTCGCCGTGGAGTTGTGGACCCGCATGACCGGCGTCAGGGCGGCCAGCTGCGACCAGCGCGTCATCAGTTCGGGGGTGGTGCGCGGAGCCAGGAAGTCGAAGTAACCGCCCACGTCGGTCGTGAAGGTCGGGAAACCGCCGAGAGCGAGGTTGAGCATCGCCGGCACCACGCTCGGCAGCCCGGAGCCCTCTGCCCAGTCGGACGTCTCGTCACCGGGGAAGACGGCGCCGGTAGAGCGCTGGGTTCCGTCGAAACCCGAGCGCACGTAGAAGAAGGGCTGGAAGCCCCGGTGGGTGCGGGCATACGACGTCGCCGCGGCGTCGGCGGCACGGTGGAGCAGCACGGGGTAGCGGTTGTGCATCACCTCGGGTGGTGTGCCGTCGGCGAAGCGCATCTCCTCGCCGACGAACTCCCCGAAGTCGTGCATCCACCCCTCGAAACCGAGGCGCATCGAGCGTCGTAGCTGGGCTTGCCAGAAAGCCGTGGCCCCCGGCTTCGTCCAGTCAATCGCGTAGGTCAGGGCCCCGCGGTTGTTGACGAAGGCGTAGGGCTCGCCGGTCGGGCCCTCGATGAACAGGTCGCGTCGCTCGGCCTCGTCGTACCCGGTGTTGCCAGGGGAGTGGAAAGGGTTCCAGTAGGCCGCGAGGTGGTAGCCGCGCTGCCGCAGCCCGTGGAAGAAGTCGCTGCCGTCCGGCACCTCCTGCCAACCCTCGACGCCCAGGACCCCGAGCGGCAGGCGGAGCTCGCGGGAGCGGCGGACGATCGTGCGCAGGTCGGACTTGACCCGGGCGCCGCCGGTGAAGCCGCCGCCGTTCGGTGCGGCCTCTCCCTCGCCCTGGTTGATGACGTCGACCCAGGGCTGGTAGATCCACGAGGGGGGTGCCGGTGCCCGCCCGACGTCGGCGGTGTGGGCGAGGGCGGAACGGACCAGGCCGCCACCCGCCAGGTGGAGGTCGAGGCCGGCCGATGCGACGCCCCAGCGCAGCCGGTTGCCACGGGACGCGGCCAGGTCGACCCGGGACAGCGTCGTCGCGCCGAACCAGGCGGTCCAGCCGCGGCTGCCGTGCACCGAGGGCTGCACGAGGTAGGCGGCCTGGGGGCCATTGGGGAAGGTGACGTCGCAGCCTGTGGTGGGGCACGTCACGGGCTCGGCCCTCTCGTCGGTGGCGTTCTGCTGCTCCACCCACACGTTGCGCAGGAGGCCTCGCTGATCGAAGGCGTCCTTGCGCGCCCCCAACCCGTAAAGACCCTCAGTACGGGGGGTCCGTAGGGTCGTGATCGTCGAGGCGACCGGAAGGCCCGGTGGTGGACGCACGGCCAGGTCCACCCCACCGCCGGGGAGCGCGCGCACCCGTACCGTCGCCTCGGAGACCGCGGGGGCGTCGGTACGGACGGTGAGGTCCCACCCGCTCACCGTCCGGCGTGCTCCGGTGACCTCGACCAGGGAGACCACCGCCCCGGCCTCCGCGCCGAGGATGCGGTTGCCGGTGAAGAGCGGCAGCGGCCACGTCGCCTCCAGTGCCCTGCCCACGACGAAGCCGACGGCGGGGAACGCGCCCAGAGGTCCCAAGGGCTCCAGCGGGACGGGTCCATCGAGCCCGGGGACGCGGACAGGTGGGCCCTCGTGCCCGGCCACGGTCGAGATCTCTTGGTGTCCGTGCCGGTCGAGCAACGCCACCCGGAAAGGTTCCCGCGTGATCGCGAGGGTCGTGCCGTCGTCCAAAGACAGCCGCAGCACTCCAGTCGGCCGCGTGCCGCTGATGTCGGCCCGCGTCGGCGTAGGGAGGTCGCGGTCGGGCGGGGTAGCGGCCACCGAAGCGGGCGCGGGCGCAGAGGCCAGGCCGAGAACGAGGATCGTGCAGGCGAGGAGACGACGACCGGCGGACACGACCTCATAACGATCGCTCGGTGCGGAAGTCCCGCGGCTTGGCCCGATGAGGACGGAGCAGCGACCTTGATGGCGCTCACCGCTGCCGGTCTGAGCCCCGAGCCGACTCGGGCGAGTCAGCTCTGTGTGAGCGGATGACGTCGGTAGCGTCCGAGGGTGGTCAGTCCTCACCGGTCCGGTGCTCGTCGGCGCAGCCCGTCACCGCGCCGCGGTGGGACTCGGCAGCCGACGCGGCCGTTGCCGACCGCCGGGCCGGGGGAGCGGTTGTGGGTGCTCGACGTGCCGTACGGCACGCAGGTCGACGGCGCGACCTGGCACCCGGCGGTCAAGGCCCACCTCCATGTCGGCCGCGACGTGCCGCCGCACCTGGCGCCGTACGTCCCGGGGCCCCACACGCTGGGGCGGTTCATCGACACCACCCTCAACCCCGGCGATCCGACGCCCGCGCCCGAGGCGACCGACGACCTCGAGCCCCGCAGGGTCCAGTTCGAGGCGGCCGACGCGATCGCGGAACGCGCGGTGGCCGGCGGTCGCCAGTTCCTGCTGGCCGACGAGCCGGGCGTGGGCAAGACGATCGCCGCCGTCCTCGGCGCGACGGCGGTGGGCGACCTTCGCGGCGCGCGGCGGGTGCTGGTGGTGGCCGACCGTCCGGCCGCCATCACCATCGGCCACTGGTGCCGCACGATCACGGCGCTGGGCGACGGGGGACTGGAGTGGGTCGTGGTCACGTGGGACCGGCTCGAGAAGGTCAAGGAGCACGCGTGGGACGTGATCATCGCCGACGAGGCCCATGCGCTGCGGCGTACGTCGACGAAGCGGTGGAAGCTCTGGGCGAGGATCTCGGGGCACGCGAAGCCGCACGACGAGGCCCCCTTCGTGATCGCCGTGACCGCGACCCCCGGCCACACGCCCCTGGAGCTGCCCTACCTGGCGCCCGCGTTCGCGCAGGTGCTCGACGAGCCGATGCGCGAATGGACCTCGGCGACCAAGCCCGACGCCGCGTTCGCCACGGCGCTCGAGCGCCACGGCGTCGGGATGGACCAGGGCCGGTACGGCGCGACCTGGACCACCGACCCAAAGCGGCGCGCCGCCGACCTCGCGCTGGTGCGCGGCTGGCTGGCCGACGAGCGACCCCCGGCGATGCTGCACCGGGCCGCGCCGTGGGGGCCGGTCCCGATCTCCGGCATGCCGGTGACGCTCAACCCGGCCGAGCGCGCGGCGTACGAGGCCGAGTGGGGTGAGTTCTGTCGCGAGATGGACCTGGCCCGACAGGGCCGCAACGTCGCCCAGGGTCGGGCCGCGCTGCTGCGCTTCCGGCAGAAGGCCGGGCTGATCCGGGTCGACTCGACGGTCGCGTGGATCGCCCAGCAGGTCGACGCCGAACGACAGGTGGCGTGCTCGGTCGAGTTCGTCTCGACCGCCGCCGACCCCATCGCCGACCGGCTGCGCAACGCGGGGATCGAGGTGGCCTCGATCTACGGCCGCGACCGGTTCGACGCCGAGGCGGAGCGGCTGCGGTTCCAGACCGGCCAGGCGAAGGTCTGCGTCTTCACCACGGTCGCCTCGATCAGCCTGCACGCAGGCGAGACCCTCGCCGACGGTCGTCAAGCGAGCACCGAGCCGCGCGTCGGCGTCTTCCACCAGGCCCGCTTCTCGGGCATCGCCGCCCGGCAGGTGACCGGACGCACCCACCGCGACCACCAGGTCTCGCCCTGGCACGTCGCCTACGCCGAGGGCACCGTCGAGGAGCAGGTCGGCAAGGTGATGGTGGAGCGGATCGCCGCCGCGTCCGACACGGTGGGCAGCGACACCACGGGGCTCGCCGACCTCGCGCAGCTCCTCGGGGCCGACTGGCTGCCGCCCGCGAGCCTGACCGAGGACCGCGTCTGACGAGCGAACCCCCGGCCTGCACAGGCCGGGGGTTCGTACGACTGGGGTGAGTAACGGGACTCGAACCCGCGACATCCGCCACCACAAGGCGGCGCTCTACCAGCTGAGCTATACCCACCACGACCTGCTCGGCGTGCACCGTGCAGGACCGGAAGAAGTGTAGGGGACCTACGTCCCGGGCGCAGAATCGGATACCGGATCGGATGCCGGATCGCCCGGCACCGGGGGCGTGGGGCCCAGCCCGGTGAGCGCGCCGCCGTGGCGCTCGGCCACGACGCGGGCGCTCGCGGAGTCGGGTCCAGGGGCCGGCACGAAGACCGTCTCGCGGTAGTAGCGCAGCTCCTCGATGCTCTCCTGGATGTCGGCGAGGGCGCGGTGGTTGCCGCGCTTGACCGGGGCCGCGAAGTAGGTGCGCGGGTACCAGCGGCGCGACAGCTCCTTGATGGAGGAGACGTCGACGATCCGGTAGTGCAGGAACCCATCGAGGTCGTGCATGTCGCGCGCGAGGAACGCGCGGTCGGTCGCCACGGTGTTGCCGGCCAGCGGCGGGCGGCTGTCGGCCCCGCAGTGCTCGCGCAGGTAGGCCATCACCTCGGCCTCGGCCTCGGCCAGGGTGACCCCGTGCTCGAGCTCGTCGAGCAGGCCGGACGTCTCGTGCATGGTGCGCACGAACGGCACCATCTGCTCCAAGGCCTCGGCCGGCGGCTTGATCAGGATGTCGACACCGTCGCCGAGCACGTTGAGGTCGAAGTCGGTGACCAGGGCGGCGACCTCGACGAGGGCATCGGCGGTCAGGTCGAGACCGGTCATCTCGCAGTCGATCCAGACCAGGCGGTCGTTGGCGGCACTCACGATCGATCACCCTACGGTGCCGCGGCCCGGATCGTTCTCAGGACCGACTCAGTCACCGCGTCTAGCGTCGGGCCACGTGAACGCATCGGCCAAGCAGTGGCTCGCGCTCGGCGCCCGCCTCGTCGTCGGCGGCGTCTGGATCTGGGCCGGCCTGGCCAAGCTCACCGACCCCCTCGGCAGCGTCCGCGCCGTCCAGGCCTACGACCTGCTGCCCACCTCGCTCGTGGAGCCCGTCGGCTACACGCTTCCGGCCGTCGAGGTCGTCATCGGCCTCGCCCTGGTCGTCGGCGTGATGACCCGCGGCGCGGCCGTCATCTCGGTCGTGCTCTTCGCAGGGTTCGCCATCGGCATCGCCTCGGCCTGGGCGCGTGGCCTGGAGATCGACTGCGGCTGCTTCGGCGGCGGCGGCTACGACCCCGACGCCGCCTCGAAGTACCCGTTCGAGATCGCCCGCGACGCGGGACTGGCCCTGGCCTCCGTACTGGTGGTGTGGGTCGGACCTGGCCGGTTCGCCCTCGACTCGGTGCTGTTCCGACGACGTACGACCGACGACCTCGAGTGCGAGCTCGACGACCTCGACCGCGGCGCCCGCCGCCAGGACCTGGAAGGCGTGGACTGATGGCCGGCAGGAGCAGGGCCGAGACCAGGGCGACACAGCGGGCCGAACGCCTGGCCGAGCTGAAGAAGCAGGCCCGGGCCCGCGAGCGCCGCCGCAACCTGATGGTCGGCGGGGTGGCCGCCGCCGTGCTGGTGCTGGTCGGGGTGGTCTTCTACGTCGTCAGCCAGGGCAACAACGTCGACGCGACCGCCGCCGGCCAGAGCGACTACGGCGTCACGATCGGCCCGGACAGCGCGCCCCACAAGGTGGTCGTCTACGAGGACTTCCTGTGCCCGTTCTGCGGCCGGCTGGAGGCCGCGACCCACAAGCAGCTCGCCACGCTCGCCGACGACGGCAAGGTCCAGGTCGACTACCGGCCCTTCACCCTGCTGACCCGGTCCGACTACTCCGCCCGCGCGACCAGCGCCTTCGGGGTCGTGCTCGACACCTCCGGCCCCACGGTCGCCAAGAAGTTCCACGACCTGCTCTACGCCGACCAGCCGAGCGAGACCGCGACGACGTTCCCCGACGCCCAGTGGCTGATCGACAAGGCCGTCGAGGCCGGCGCGGACCAGGGCGCCGTCAAGGCCGGCATCGAGGCCGGTGAGAACGACTTCGCGCGCGAGGCGACCCAGGACGCCCAGGTCGCCGGTGTGACCGGCACCCCGACCGTCCTGGTCGACGGCAAGGTCCTCGCCAACGCCGACGGCCAGACGCTGCTCGACGCCGTGCAGTAGGCCGACCTGTCGTCTGGCAGCATCCTGCTGGTGACCGAGAACCCGTCCGCCCACCGGCTCGCCGCGTTCGTGGCCGACCTGCCCAAGGCCGAGCTGCACGTCCACCACGTCGGGTCGGCCTCGCTGCGGATCGTCTCCGAGCTCGCCGAGCGCCACCCGGGCACCGTGCCGACCGAGTCCGAGGCGCTGCGGGCCTTCTACGAGTTCCGAGACTTCGCCCACTTCATCGAGGTCTACCTCGCGGTCGTCGCCCTGATCCGGACCCCCGACGACGTGCGCTACCTGACCTACGAGGTCGCCCGTGAGCTCGCGACCACCCAGTCGGTCCGCTACGCCGAGCTGACCTGCACGCCGTACACCTCGGTGCTGGCGGGCATCGCGATCGAGGACTACACCGACGCGATCGAGGACGCCCGGGTCGCCGCGGAGCGCGACTTCGGCCTGGTGCTGCGCTGGATCTACGACATCCCCGGCGAGTTCGGCCTGCCCGCCGCCGACGCGACGCTCGGCTACGCCCTGGACCACCGAACCGACGCGCTCGTCGGCTTCGGGCTGGGCGGACCCGAGGTCGGGGTGCCGCGGCCCCAGTTCGAGCCGCACTTCACCACCGCCCGCGCCGCCGGGCTGCACTCGGTGCCGCACGCCGGTGAGACCACCGGCCCCCAGACGGTGTGGGACGCCGTACGCCTGCTCGGCGCGGAGCGGATCGGTCACGGCACCTCGTCGGCCTCCGACCCCGCCCTGCTGGCCCACCTCGCCGAGCGGGCCATCCCGCTCGAGGTGTGCCCGTCGTCCAACGTCGCGACCCGGGCGGTCGCCTCGCTCGACGAGCACCCGCTGCGGCAGTTCGTCGAGGCCGGGGTCGTGGTGACGATCGGCTCCGACGACCCGCCGATGTTCGGCACGACGCTCAACCGTGAGTACGAGATCGCCGCCGACCTGCTCGACCTCGACGAGCACGGCGTCGCCGACGTCGCCCGGGCCGGGGTCGCTGCCTCCTTCGCCCCCGACGACGTCAAGGCCCGCCTGCACGACGAGATCGCGGCGTACGTCGCCGGCTGAGCCCGACGGAGCCTGGCGGGTCCGATGCGGCCGGGCTGGCCCCGCTCTGGCAGACTGGCGACATCGAAGGGGAGTAGTTCCCGTCCATCGTCCCGCTCGCGGGGCGCGGAGGTGCATCGACATACTGGCGGCCACGGTCGCCCGGTGCACCGCCCGGCTCGACCGTCAGGTCGGACCCGGGTGAACGAGACCTTCGGCACGTCACCCGTGCCGGAGCGACCCCTGGTTCTTCCGGCAGACACCTACCGGAAGGCCCTCCCTCATGTCGTTCCTCACCCTGTTCCTCATCGCGGTCGGCCTGTCGGCCGACGCCTTCGCCGTCGCCCTCGGCAAGGGCCTGCAGATGCGGCGCCTGTCGGCGCAGGGCGTCCTCGCGCTGGCCATCACCTTCGGTCTCTTCCAGGGCCTGATGCCCGTGCTGGGCTGGGCGGTCGCGACCGGCTTCAGCGACTACGTCACCTCCGTCGACCACTGGATCGCCTTCGGCCTGCTCGCCGTCATCGGCGCCAAGATGATCTGGGAGGCCTTCGGTGACGACGAAGGCGATGAAGGCGACGGCCGCGTGCCCTTCGTCGAGCTGATGGTGCTCGGCGTCGCCACCAGCATCGACGCCCTCGCGGTCGGCATCAGCTTCGCGTTCCTCGACGTCTCGGTCGCCTTTGCCGCCGTGCTGATCGGCGTCACGACGTTCGTGCTGACCGCGGTCGGGGTCTTTCTCGGGCACCGGGCCGGGGTGAGGTTCCGCGGGCCCGCCGAGGTCGTCGGCGGGCTCGTGCTGATCGGGATCGGCCTCAAGATCCTGCTCGAGCACACCGGGGTCGTCTGACTGGGTGCGTCCCTCACGCGCGCCGAAGCGCCCGACTTTGCCGAGGGTCGGGCGCATGGGGTTGCCTCTTGGCAGACTCCCTCCGCGTGACCGTCTACGAGCCCGTCGTGTCCCCACCGCCCCCCCGCGACTGAGCAGCAGCTCGAGGCCGCCGAAAGCGTGTTGGGCTACGTCCTTCCTGACACCTACAAGAGCCTGTTGCGCGAGCAGAACGGCGGTTACCTCGCGCGGACACGCTTCCCTACCGACCTCGCGTCGTCCTGGTCAGAGGAGCACATCGCTGTCGAAAGGCTGCTGGGGGTAGGCAATGCCGATGCTGCAATCGACGGCAAGTTCGGCAGTCCCTACATGGTGCACGAATGGGACTACCCCGACATTGGGCTCGTCATCTTCAACACTCCCAGCGCAGGTCACGACACGGTCATGCTCGACTACACAGCCTGCGGGCGAGGTGGGGAGCCATCGGTCGTCTATATCGACGAGGACCGGGTCCCCCGGAACGTCGCACCCACCCTTGCGGCATTTCTTGACGCCCTTGCCGCCGAGGCAGCGACCGACGACGGGCTGTGAACCTCATCCGCCCGACTCTGCCGCCATGAGGGCTCCGCCTGGTCATGCCGCATCGAAGGCTCCGTCTGGCTCGTCCGACCCACGGGTAGTGCGCTCAACCGGGCTGATTGTCGACCTTGAGACTGGCGAGCTTGTTCAGAGCGTCGCGGACTTGCTCAGAATGGGATTCCCCGAGGCAGGCGCGAAGATCCTCCTCCAACGCCGCGACCTCCGTCTCGGCAGCCTTCAGCAAGGATGCGCCTTCTTCAGTGAGGTGAAGCTCTCTGACGTGGTGGTGTAGCGGGTGAGCGCGACGCTCCACCCAACCTCGCTCCTCGGCCCGAGCGACCAGAGTGGTGATGTTCTGTGGGCTCACGCCCAGACGCCGGGCCAGCTCTGCCCCGGTCAGGCCGGGAGCGACAAAGACGTTCATCAGTACCCCGTACTGGGCGTTCGAGAGTCGCAGCCGTTTTAGGCGGGCTTCCTTGAGCGCCTCGACCGCCAGGAACGCGCGACGCAACGACCAGATGACGCGATCAGCGGGCGCTGTGCCGGCGCTTTGATCTCCACTCATGCTGCCACCCTAAAGGAGATGCTTGTTATCAATATGTTGATGCCCTTCAATATGTGAGTGCCAGCAGCTCGCTGTCGAGGACAAAGGGAGACGCCATGACGACGAAGTTAGACGGAATTATGATCTGGGTCGCTGACGTGCCGACCTCGGTGCGGTTTTACGACGAGGCCTTCGGGATCGCAGCCCGCTGGGTCCGCGACGAGGGTGACTACGCCCAGCTCGAGACGGGCGAGACGACGCTTCAACTGGCTGCCCTGGCAGCGGCGCCGACCAGCGGCCTGCAGATCACCCCCCACCAGCCCGACGGACCGGCGGCTGCGGTCCAGCTCTCGCTGGCGGTCGACGACGTGCTGGCTGCGGTGACCACGGCGGTCAAGGCCGGAGCGGTTCTGGCGGTGGAGCCGGTCACCAAGCCCTGGGGTCAGGTCGTGGCCTACCTGCGTGATCGTGACGGCGTCCTGATCGAGCTCACCGGGGACGGTCAATAAGGTGAACGGCCTCGTAGTCCTGATCACCGGCGCCACCTCTGGAATCGGACTGGGACTAGCCCTACGCATGGCGGCTCGCGGGGACCAGGTCATCATCAGCGGGCGAGATCCGGAAAAGGTCAAGCACGTTACCGAAGCACACCCTCAGCTCGCCGGCATCGTCATCGACGTCCGCGACCTCGCCTCGATCCGCAACGGGCTGGCAGAGGTGGCCGAGCGTCACGACGGCCGTCTGGACATGCTGGTGAACAACGCCGGGATCCAGCGACGCCTGAACTTCACCAACGAGCAGCTGCCCGACCTCGATCTCGTCGCTGACGAGGTTGCTACGAACCTCACCGGCTTCATCGGAGTCACCACGACTGCACTTCCGCTACTCCGGACAGCACCGTCGGCGACCGTCGTTCACATCGGCTCGGGCCTCGGACTGGTACCCCTGGTGGCCGCACCCGTTTACTCGGCTACCAAGGCAGCGGTGCACTCCTTCACGATCAGCCTGCGAGCGCAGCTCGCGGACAGCAACGTGAGCGTCGTTGAGGTGATCCCGCCCGCCGTGGTGACCGAGCTCCACCGCGACCAGCCGTCACCGCCGCCACGAGTAATGGCCCTCGACGACTTCCTCGACGCCACGATGAAGGGGCTGGACGCCGGCCGACCCGAGGTCTACGTCGGACTCACCAAAGCCCTCCGCATCGGAGCACGGATCTCGCCACGCCGGTTCCTCAGCATCGTCAACAAGCCATGACCCCGTGAGTAACGCCGCTGCCGGGCTCGGCCTTGAAGCGCAAGCCGCGAACCCCGTCACAGGCGGCCCACCGCCGAACTGCCACCCCGACCGGGTTGCCATAGTCGGCCACCATGCCGCCATACGGGATCCGCCCGACCTTGCCGCGTACGGTGCGCGGGCATGCCGAAGATCGAGCCGTGGCTCGCGCGTCGGACGATGCCGAAGTAGTGAACAACCGGCGCACGGTGTGCAGCGCGTGGTCACGATCAGGGTGCCCGGTCGGCGGGATAAGGTGGCGGAGTTGCCTCCGTAGCTCAGTTGGATAGAGCAGCGGGTTTCTACCCCGACGGTCGCGGGTTCGAATCCTGCCGGGGGTGCTGGTGAGGCGCTGGTTCGTTGCGTGCCGGCGGAGGTCAGCCCAGCTGGTCGGCGACCCGTCCGGCCTGCAGGGCCGCGAGGTCGTCGGTGCTGTCGAGAACACCGCTGGTGTCCTCGCCGAGCGTGTAGGTGCCGACGATCGAGATGAACTGACCGCTGAGGGCGACCACGAACTGGTAGGCCAGGTCGAACGACTGCCCGCCCGAGGCGATGGTGCCGGTCATGTCGACCCGCAGCTGGTCCTCGGCGCCGGGCAGGTCGACCGAGTCGTCGTAGGCGATGTCGAGGGAGAACGCGACGCCGTCCTTGTCGGTCGTGTCGACCGAGGTGCACTGCTGGAGCGTGTCGGTGAAGTCGGCGAAGGCGGGAGCGACCGCGGAGGCGTCGGCGTAGGCCTCGATCTTGGACGAGACCGCGCTCTGGCCGCCGTCGCCCTCGGCGGTGTACTCGACCTCGGCCTCGCTGTCGGGCTCGAAGCCCAGGGCGTCGCTGAACTGGCCGATGTCGCCCAGGCAGGTGCCCTCGAAGGTGTCGTTGGTGTCGTCGGTGCTGTCGGCGGGGCTCTGCGTGAAGCCCGCGGGCACCTCGTCGGCGGTCACCAGGACCGCCGTCAGCTCGTCCTCGGTGGGGACGGCGGCGCTCGAGGTGTCGTCGGTCGCCTCGGTGCTCGGTGCGTCGGACGTCGTGCTGCCGTCGGCCTGGGCCGCGGTTGACGACGGGTCGTCACCGGCGGAGGAGTCGTCGTTGCCCCCGCACGCGGCCAGGGCCAGCGCGAGCAGCAGTGCGGTGGACGCGGCCGTCGTACGGCGGCGCAGGGACGTCGAGGTGCTCAGCAGGGGGGTGTCCACGGCGCAGGACCCTACGCGAGACGCGGGGGTCAGCGCCGGTGAACGCCCATCCACGCCTCGACGTCGTCGGCACTGCGCGGCAGCGACGCCGAGAGGTTGCGGGCGCCGTCGGCGGTGATGAGGATGTCGTCCTCGATGCGGATGCCGATGCCGCGCAGCTCCTCGGGGACGAGCAGGTCGTCCTCCTGGAAGTACAGGCCCGGCTCGACGGTGAGCACCATGCCCGGCTCGAGCGCGGCGAGCTTGTAGGCCTCGGGTGCGGCCTGGCCGCAGTCGTGGACGTCGAGGCCCAGCATGTGGCTGGTGCCGTGGAGGGTCCAGCGGCTGTAGACCTTGGACTCGGGGTCGAGCGCCTCCTCGACCGAGACGGGCAGCAGGCCGAGGTCGCCGAGGCCGTGGGCGAGCACCGTCATCGCGGCCTCGTGGGTGCCGGTGAAGGGCAGGCCGGGCCGGCACGCGGCGATGCCGGCGTCCTGCGCCTGCAGCACCAGCTCGTAGAGGTCGCGCTGCAGCGGGCTGTAGCGCCCGCCCACGGGCAGGGTGCGGGTGACGTCGGCGGTGTAGAGGTGGCGGCCCTCCACGCCCATGTCGAGCAGGATCAGGTCGTCGGACTTCACCGGGCCGTCGTTGTCGATCCAGTGCAGCGTCGTGGCGTGGGAGCCCGAGCCGACGATCGAGTCGTAGCCGATGTCGTTGCCCATCGCGCGGGCCCGGCGGAAGAAGGTGCCCTCGATCCAGCGCTCGCCGTGGCGCAGCACGTCGTCCCACTCGCGCACGCAGTCCTCGAAGCCCAGGGCCGTGATGTCGCAGGCCTCCTGCAGCTGGGCGACCTCCCAGTCGTCCTTGACCAGGCGCATCTCGGAGATCACCCGGGCGAAGTCGGTGTCGAGGGCCCCGTCGGCGAGCACCTGGCGGTCGACCTCGAGGGAGACGCCGCGGTGGACACGGGTCTTGCCCGAGCCGGCCAGGGCGTCGGGCAGCCGGTCGATGTGGCGCACCGGGAGTCCGAGCGCCGACGACATCTCGCCGAGCGAGGGCCGCTTGCCGACCCAGAGCTGGCCGTAGCTGCGGTCGCGGAAGAACTCGTCGGTGTCGCGCCCCGAGCGCGGTCGCGCGTAGAGGACGGACTCGCCGTCGTCGATGACCAGCACCGCGTCGCTGAGCTGGTTGCCGGTGAAGTAGGCGTGGGCGGTGTCGACCCGGAAGCGGTAGTCGGTGTCGTAGGAGCGCACCTTGTAGCCGCCGCCGGGCAGCACCAGCCGCTCGCCGGGGAACATCGCGGCCAGCCGCGCACGGCGTTCGGCGGTCCGGTCGGCGAACGCGCCCCGCGGTACGACGACCTCGCGGTCGTCCCAGCCGGTGCGCATGAAGGCGGAGTAGGCCTCGGGCACGGCCGGGTCGTGCGACTCGGTGTCGAACGCGGTCTCGCCGGTGGTGTCGCTGGTGCTCGCGTCGGTGCTCTGGTTGCTCACGGCGTGCACTCTACGCGCGCGGACACAGCCGCGGCCGGTGGCCGGGACCCGCTGCGGATAGGCTCCCCCCATGCCCGGCCGCCGTCTCGACAGCGTCACGTTCACGGTCGTCGTGACCGTGACGGTGGGTCTCGGCGTTCTGGTGATGCTCGCCGTCCTGGCGTTGTCGGGGGCGCCTACGGTGACCCTGGTGGCCACGGTGCTGGCGGCGCTGCCGGTCGTGCCCCTCGTGGCGGCGTACCTCTGGCTCGACCGCTACGAGCCCGAGCCGACCTCGTTGCTGGTCTACGCGATGCTGTGGGGCGCCTTCGCGGCCACCGCGATCGCCATCGTCGTGGGCGGCATCGGCGGGCTCTTCGTGCCGGTGACCGGCCACGCCTCCCTGGCGGTCGTCGCCCCGGTCACCGAGGAGGCGGCCAAGGGCTTCTTCCTCCTGCTGCTGCTCTGGTGGCGCCGCGCCGAGCTCGACGGCCTGCTCGACGGCATCGTCTACGCCGGCATGATCGGCATCGGGTTCGCCTTCACCGAGAACATCCTCTACCTCTCCGCGGCCTACAACGGGACCGACGGCATGGGCCCCGGCGGCATCGCCGGGGTGACCTCCACCTTCGTGCTGCGCTGCGTCTTCAGCCCGTTCGCCCACCCGCTGTTCACCGCCTTCACCGGCATCGGGATCGGCATCGCCGTCGGCTCGCGCAGCCGCTCGGTGCGCGTGCTGGCGCCGCTGGGCGGCTACCTCGTCGCGGTGCTCGCCCACGGCGCCTGGAACGGCTCGACCGTCTTCGGCGTCGCGGGCTTCGGCCTCGTCTACGTCGTGCTGATGCTGCCGGCGCTCGGCGGCCTCACGGCTCTGGCCCTGTGGGCCCGCCGTTCCGAGGCCACCATGCTCGCCGCGGCCCTGCAGGACGCCGCCCAGCGCCGCCTGATCCCGGCCACCGACATCGGCTGGGTCGTCGACCTGCGGGCGCGACGGGCGGCCCGCCTGCACGCCCAGCGCACCGGCGGCAAGGCCGCGGCCCGGGCGATGGCCGACTACCAGCAGGCCCTGATCGAGCTCGGGTTCCTCCACCACCGGCTCCTGCGCGGCACCGCGCCCGACGACTGGCAGGAGCGCGGCGCGCTCCACGTCGCCCGCATCCGCGAGGTCCGGCCCCACGTCGCGTTCCCCGGACAGGTGGTCCCCACAGCATGAGCAAGAGCACCAGCACCCCCCCAGAGCCCCCCACCCCGACGGTCGACGAGAGCCGCATGGTGACGGCGCTCGTGCGCCTGCGCCAGGCCCTCGGCACCGCCGAGCTGCCCCTCGACCTGCCGGGCACCGACGACCTGCGCGCGTCGCGGGGCGCGATGGTCGACCAGCTCGAGGACTACGTCATCCCGCGCCTGATGACCCTGCAGGCGCCCCTGCTCGCGGTCGTCGGCGGGTCTACCGGGGCCGGCAAGTCGACGCTGGTCAACTCGCTGGTGGGGGAGCGGGTCACGACGTCCGGCGTGCTGCGCCCGACCACGCGGTCACCGGTCCTGGTCCACCACCCCGACGACGCCGAGTGGTTCGGCCAGGACCGGCTGCTGCCCGACCTGGTCCGCGTCCACCACACGACCGACGACCCCGACTCGCTGCAGCTGGTGGCCTCGACCGCGGTGCCCGCCGGGCTGGCGATCCTCGACGCCCCCGACGTCGACTCCGTCGAGGAGCGCAACCGGCTGCTCGCCGCCCAGCTGCTCGCGGCCGGCGACCTGTGGCTGTTCGTCACCTCCGCCGCGCGCTACGCCGACCAGGTGCCCTGGGGGTTCCTCAGGCAGGCCGCCGAGCGGTCCACCGCGGTGGCGATCATCCTCGACCGCACCCCCGACGAGGCGATCCAGACCGTCTCCACCCACCTGGCGCGCATGCTCGCCAGCCGTGGCCTGAAGGACTCGCCGCTGTTCGTGGTCACCGAGGGCAAGGTCGACGACCAGGGCCTGCTCGACGCCCACCACGTCGTCGAGATCCGCAGCTGGCTCGAGACGCTCGCCGACGACGTCGACGCGCGGACCGTCGTCGTGCGGCAGACCCTCGACGGCGCCGTACGCGCCATCACGCGCAGCGCCTACCCGGTCGCCGACGCGTGCGCCGCCCAGATCGAGATCGCCACCAAGCTCAAGGACGACGTCGACCTCGCCTACGACGTCGCGATCGCCGACGTGAGCGCGGCGACCGCCGACGGCACGCTGCTGCGCGGCGAGGTGCTCGCCCGCTGGCAGGAGTTCGTCGGCACCGGCGAGCTGCTCCGCTCGCTCGAGACCCGCGTCGGCGGCCTGCGCGACCGGCTCGTCAACACCATCAAGGGCAAGCCGCAGCAGGCCGAGCGCGTCACCGTCGCGGTCGAGTCCGGCCTCGAGACCCTCGTGCTCGAGCACGCCGAGGCGGCCGCCGAGCGCGCCTACCGCGCCTGGTCGCAGCAGCCCGCGGGCGCCGGCCTCCTCCAGGACGCCCCGGGCGACCTCGGCCGTGCCTCGCGCGACCTGCGTCGTCGTACCGAGCAGATGGTGCGCGCGTGGCAGGGCGAGGTGCTCGACCTGGTGCGCGCCGAGGGCGCCGACAAGCGCACGACCGCGCGCTTCCTGGCCTTCGGGGTCAACGGCCTCGCGGTGTCGCTGATGGTCGTCGTCTTCGCCCACACCGCCGGCGTGACCGGGGCCGAGGCCGGTGTGGCCGGCGGCTCGGCCGTGGTCGGACAGAAGCTGCTCGAGGCCGTCTTCGGCGACCAGGCCGTGCGCACCCTCGCCGAGCGCGCACGCCGTTCGCTCGAGCAGCGGGTCACCGCCCTGCTGAGCGACGAGCGGGCCCGCTATCTTTCCCGGGTCGACGCACTCGGGCTGCGACCGGACGCGGCCGAGATGCTGCGCGAGGCGGCCCGTCGCGTCGACGACCTGCGCTACCAGGCCGCCAAGCCTGGCAAGACCCCCCCGCCTGGAGACACTCTGTGACGTCACTGCTCGAAGGCGCCCGCAAGCTCGTCACGCGTGGCACCGAGCTCGGTGCCCGTATCGACGCGCTCGAGGCCGCCGCCTCGGCCGCGCGCGGTCGCGTCGACGGCGCCGTGGTCGACGAGGCCGAGACCATCGCCTCCCGCGCGGCCGGTCGGCTGCGCCTCTCGGCCGACCACACGGTCGTCGCGATCGCCGGCGCGACCGGGTCCGGCAAGTCCTCGACCTTCAACGCCCTCACCGGCCTCGAGCTCTCCTCGACCGGCGTACGCCGACCCACGACGTCGTGGGCGACCGCGTGCGTGTGGGGCAAGGCCGGCGCCGAGGAGCTGCTCGACTGGCTCGGCATCCCCGCGCGCCACCGCACCATGCGCGACTCGCTGCTCGACTCCAGCCGCGACTCCACCCCCGCCGGGCGTGCCGACCGCGAGCTCGACGGCGTCGTGCTCATGGACCTGCCCGACCACGACTCCACCGAGGTCAGCCACCACCTCGAGGTCGACCGGCTCGTCGTGCTCGCCGACCTGCTCGTCTGGGTGCTCGACCCGCAGAAGTACGCCGACGCCGCCATCCACGACCGCTACCTCGCGCCCCTGGCCTCGCACGCCGGGGTGATGGTGGTGGTGCTCAACCACATCGACACCGTCCCCGAGGACCGGCGCCAGGCGATGGTCGACGACGTACGCCGGCTGCTCGACCTCGACGGGCTGGCCTCGGTGCCGGTCTTCGCCGTCAGTGCCCGCGCCGGCATCGGCGTCGACGACCTGCGCGCGGAGATCGCCTCGCGGGTCGCGGCCAAGAAGCTCACCCGGCAGCGCATCGAGGCCGACCTGCGGGCCGCCGCGGGCGCGCTCGACGAGGCCGGCGGCACCGGCGACCCCCGTCAGCTGTCCTCCGCCCGCGTCGACCAGCTCGAGGAGGCGTTCGCCGACGCCGCCGGGGTGCCGGTCGTCGTCGACGCCGTCGAGCGCTCGACCCGGCTGCGCGCCGGCCGGGCGACCACGTGGCCCGTCGTGTCGTGGGTCTCGCGGCTCAAGTCCGACCCGCTCAAGAAGCTCCACCTCGACCTCGGCTCGTCCGGCGAGGCGCTGTCGGGCGGACGCCGCCCGCGGTTGCCCGAGACCACGCCGGTGCAGCGCGCCCGCATCGACACCGAGGTGCGCGCCCTGGCCGACGACGCGTCGGCCGGGCTCGGTCCCTCGTGGGTCGCCGCCGTGCGCCGTGCGTCCACCTCGCGCCTGACCGAGGTCGGCGACCGGCTCGACCGCGCCATGGCGAGCACCGACCTCGGCGTCGACCAGCTGCCCGTGTGGGCCGGCCTGGTCCGGGTCCTGCAGTGGGCGCTGATTCTGGTGGCACTCGCCGGTGGTGTGTGGACGGCCCTGCTCGTCGTCGGCGGCAACCTCGCCGACGAGGCGCCCCAGGTGGCCGGAATGCCGCTGCCGCTGCTGATGCTGGTCGGTGGGGTCGCGCTCGGGGTGCTGCTCGCCCTGGTCTGCCGCGTCCTGGTCGCCGGCACCGCCCGCACCCGTGCTGCGGCCGCGGAGCGGCGGCTGCGTGGAGCGGTCCACGACGTCGCGGCCGAGCTCGTCGTCGCTCCGGTGGCGGCCGAGCTGGCGGCGTACGCCACGGTGCGCAGCAACGTCGCGACGGTCCTCAAGGAGTAGCCACGATGTCGGAGTCACGCCCGCCGTTCCCGCCGTTCGACCTCGACGGCGCCCTCGCCAAGGTGCAGGCGGCCGAAGACGCCTGGAACACCCGCGACCCCGAGCGGGTCAGCCTGGCCTACACCGCCGATTCCGAGTGGCGCAACCGCGAGCACTTCCTGGTCGGGCGCACGGCGATCGTGGCCTTCCTCACCGCCAAGTGGGAGCGCGAGATCGACTACGTGCTGCGCAAGAGCCTGTGGTCCTACGCGGGCAACCGGATCGCGGTGCGGTTCCAGTACGAGAGCCACGACGCCTCGGGGCAGTGGTTCCGCAGCTACGGCAACGAGCTGTGGGAGTTCGCCGACAGCGGGCTCATGCGCCGTCGCGAGGCCAGCATCAACGACGTCGCGATCGACGAGTCCGAGCGGCGCTGGTTCGGGCCACGGCCCGAGTCCGAGCGCGGGATCGACCCCTGGCGGGAGCACGACTTCCCGCTGCGCTGAGCCGGCCTGACCAGGAGTCGTCCCCAGGCGCCGGCCGACCGGGCGTCGTCCACAGGCCCTCCCGCAGCGGGCCGTGCTTGTCGGCGGCGCCGCCTTGGCTCGTGCCTGCGCCCACCGTGGGCGCGTCACGAGACGAGGAGACAGAGATGTTCAACGAGACGATGGTGACCCTGCAGGGCCGGGTCGGCGGCGACGTCGTCCTGCGGCAGGCCGGCGGCGCCCCGGTGGCCAACTTCCGCGTGGCCTGCACCCCGCGGCGCCTCGACCGCGCCACCAACGCGTGGTCTGACGGGCCGACCCAGTGGTACTCCGTCTCGGCCTGGCGCGCCCTGGCTGAGCACTGCGCGGCGTCGCTGCACCGTGGCGACGCCGTGGTCATCCACGGCAAGCTCGACATGCGCACCTACATCAACAAGGCCGGCGTCGAGACCCTCGACGTGCAGCTCGAGGCGATGACGGTCGGCCACGACCTGTGCCGCGGCACCTCGACGTTCCATCGGGCGCGGGCGGCGCAGGCGGTGCCGGGCCCGGCCGAGGCCGCGGCCGCTTGAGTCCGTCGCGGTGCGCCACCCGGGCGCCGCCTCACCCCGCACGGGCGGTGCGCCCGTGCGGTGACTAGGCTCGGGCCCCATGGCGGAATATGTCTTCACCCTGCGCAACGTGCGCAAGGCCCACGGTGACAAGGTCGTTCTCAACAACGTCACCCTCTCCTTCCTGCACGGCGCCAAGATCGGTGTCGTCGGTCCCAACGGCACCGGCAAGTCGTCGCTGCTGCGGATCATGGCGGGGCTCGACAACGCCAACAACGGCGACGCGATCCTCGACCCGGGCGCGACCGTCGGCATGCTGCAGCAGGAGCCGCCGCTGAGCGAGGGCAAGACGGTGCTCGAGAACGTCGAGGAGGCCGTGGTCGAGCTCAAGACCAAGATGGCCCGCCTCGACGAGCTCTACATGCTCATGGGCGACCCCGACGCCGACCAGGACAAGGTCGCGACCGAGGCCGGCGACCTGCAGTCCGAGCTCGACGCCGCCAACGTCTGGGACCTCGACAGCCGCCTCGACCAGGCCATGGACGCCCTGCGCTGCCCGCCGCCCGACACGATCGTCGACAACCTCTCCGGTGGTGAGCGTCGCCGGGTCGCGCTGTGCAAGCTGCTGCTCCAGCAGCCCGACCTGCTGCTGCTCGACGAGCCCACCAACCACCTCGACGCCGAGTCCGTGCAGTGGCTCGAGGGCCACCTCAAGACCTACCCCGGCGCCGTCCTGGCCATCACCCACGACCGCTACTTCCTCGACAACGTCGCCGAGTGGATCCTCGAGCTCGACCGCGGCGCGGCGCACCCCTACGAGGGCAACTACACGACCTACCTCGAGACCAAGAAGGAACGGCTCAAGATCGAGGGCCAGAAGGACGCCAAGCGCGCCAAGATGCTCGAGCGCGAGCTCGAGTGGGTGCGCTCCAACGCCAAGGCCCGCCAGACCAAGAGCAAGTCGCGGCTCGCGCGCTACGAGGAGATGGCCGCCGAGGCCGACCGGATGCGCAAGATCGACACCTCCGAGATCAACATTCCCGCCGGCCCCCGGCTCGGCGACATCGTGCTCGAGGCCGAGCACCTCGGCAAGGGCTTCGACGGCCGCATCCTGATCGACGACCTCACCTTCTCGCTGCCGCGTGCCGGCATCGTCGGCGTCATCGGGCCCAACGGCGTCGGCAAGACCACGCTGTTCCGGATGATCACCGATCAGGAGGACCCTGACAAGGGCGACCTCAAGGTCGGCCAGACCGTCAAGATCAGCTACGTCGACCAGAGCCGCGGCGGCATCGACCCCACCAAGAACGTCTGGGAGGTCGTCTCCGACGGCCTGGACTTCATCAAGGTCGCCAACTTCGAGATGAACTCGCGCGCCTACGTCGCGTCGTTCGGTTTCAAGGGTCCCGACCAGCAGAAGAAGGCCGGCGTGCTGTCCGGTGGTGAGCGCAACCGCCTCAACCTGGCGCTGACCCTCAAGATGGGCGGCAACCTGCTGCTCCTCGACGAGCCCACCAACGACCTCGACGTCGAGACGCTGTCGTCGCTCGAGGACGCGCTGCTGGAGTTCCCGGGGTGCGCCGTGGTGACCTCGCACGACCGGTGGTTCCTCGACCGGGTCGTGACCCACATCCTCGCGTGGGAGGGCACCGACGACAACCCGGCCAGCTGGTACTGGTTCGAGGGCAACTACGCCGCCTACGAGGAGAACAAGGTCGAGCGGCTCGGCATCGAGGCGGCCCGTCCGCACCGGGTCACCCACCGCCGCCTGACGCGCGACTGACCGGGACCGGTCAGGCGGGGTAGCGGCGGATCTCGGTCCCGTCGAGGCCCACCTCGACGAGGCCCGACTCGTTGTAGTCGTTGGTCGCGTAGGCGGTGATGCTCGCCGCGTCACCGTCCGTCGTGGTCGAGGGGCCCTCGACGATCGCGTACCACGTGGTGGGGTCCTCGACCAGGCGCTTGGCCTCGGCGACGGCGGCGAGCAGCACGGCGGGGTCGACCTCGGCGAGGTCGACCCGCTCGTTGGACGCGGTGCCCTTGCCGGCGAAGTCGCCGAGGTCGCCGTCCCACTGCAGCGACTCCTCACGCTGGCTGGTGGCGTCGACGGGCACGTCGAGCACGGCGTACTCCGGGTAGATCACCGCGCGGAACAGCTCGGTGTCGCCGGTGCGCTCGGCGACGTCGTCGCGCAGCTGGGCGATGCCCTCGGCCGACAGGGCGTCCGGCCCACCGAACCCCGGTACGCCGTCCCCGCCGGCCAGCGACCTCAGGCCCAGCACGCCACCGCCGAGGGCGAGCGCGCCGGCGAGCACCGGCATCGCCAGCCGTGGGAGCCCGCCGCCACGACGCGCCGCCGGGCCGGTCGTCACGGTGGTCTCGGTCGTCGCGGTGGTCTCGGGCCCGCCCGGACCGGGGTCGTAGGTCGGCCACCGACGCTCGTCCGTCATGCGGGTCACGGTAGGGGTGGCTCGACGCGCCGGACAGGCCCGGAATGACTATGCGGTGACCCCGTGCGCAGTCCTCGGGCGAGGAGGGCGCGTACGACCGCTACGACCACTCAGACCCGACTCCACGATGGTCGAGGAGGTCGCCCGCGACCGTCTCGAGACCACTCCACCGCACCGTCACGATCACCTCGACCACGTCGTCCACATAGGTTGGTACTTCGTTCGAAAAGTGTCGGTGGTCGCGTCTAGGGTCGAAGACATGACCGGCACCCAGAGCCTCCTCGACCCGGCTCTGGCCGCGGTCGCGCAGGCCCGGGACTGGAAGCGACAGGGCGAGGTGGCCGAGCTGGTCGCGGTCCTCGACTGGACAGGCGCCCACCAGGTCGGTGATGCACTGGTGGCGACCCCGGGTCTGCGGCTGGGGGGTCGGCTGCCCCGTGGTGTCCGAGTTCGACACCTGGGACCTGTCCGCCGTGCTGGGCCAGTCCGCCGACTCCTGCACCACCTACGTCGGCAACGCGTTGGAGCTGAGGCACCGCCTGCCTCGGCTGTGGCAACGCGTCCTCGACCTGCAGGTTCCGGTGTGGCGCGCGTTCCGGATCACCGCCCGCACCCAGTGCCTACCGCCTGAGGGTGTTGCTGACGTCGACCGGGCCCTGGCCCACTGCGCCCACGCCGTCACCCTGGGCCAGGTCGACCGCACCATCGCCGTCGCCCTGGCCACCCACGACCCGGCCGAAGCCGAGGACCGGCGCAAGCGCGCCGACGAAGCCCCTGCTTCGACATCGACCTCACCGACAACCCGATCCTGCTCGGCGGGACCGTCGAGGTCCACGGCGTCCTCGACCTCGCTGACGCCCTCGACCTCGACGCCGCCATCACCGCGACCGCCACCCAGCTCGCCGACCTCGGCAACAACGACCCGTTAGACGTACGCCGCGCCGCAGCCGCCGGCGAGATCGCCCGCGGCCAGCTCGCCCTCGACCTCACCGCCAACCCTGGCACCGACCCCAGCACCGGCACCGCGCCTGGGCGGGGAGTCACGCTCTACGCCCACGTCAACGACACCGACGTCGCCACCGTCAACGGCACCCCGGTCCTGGTCGACCAGCTCATCACCTGGTGCACCCGGCCCGGGGTCAAGGTCACCGTCAAGCCCGTGGTCGACCTCAACGCCGACCTGACCACCGCCGGCTACGTGCCCGACGCCCGGCTGGCCGAACAGGTCGACCTGCGCGACCGACGCTGCGTGTTCCCGTTCTGCACCCGACACCGCACCGACCGCGACCACACCCAGCCCTACGACCACGACACCGATCACGACACCGATCACGACAGCGATCACGCCAGCGATCACGACGGCGACCACGACGACGGCGGGGTCGCCCAGACCCGGTCGTTCAACCTCGCCCGCCTGTGCCGCGGACACCACCGCGCCAAGACCTTCAGTCTCTGGTCCTACGACTCACCAGCCCCAGGGGTCTACCTGTGGCGCTCACCCGCCGGCGCGACCTACCTCGTCGACCGCACCACCGAACCCTGACCACCCCGCTCCGACACCCCGCCCACCCGGGCGGGGCCACAGGCACGTCCAGGCGGTCGTCAGCGCATCTCGCGGTCGGGGTGGCCGGCGATGAGGTGGTCGGCGACGGCGTTGAACACCCTGCCCATCGCGGCGAAGTCGGCGGGGTCGACGAGGTCGACCAGGTGCTCGCGGACGCTGGCGACGTGGGACGGGGCGACGTTCTCGAGCAGCAGCTGCCCGCGCTCGGTCATCACGGCGCTCACCCCGCGGCCGTCGTCCTGCGAGTCCTCGCGGCGCACGAGGTCGGAGTCCTCCATCCGGCGGATCGTGTGGGTCACCCGGCTGCGGCTGTGGGCCAACGAGTCGGCCAGCTGCGACATCCGCATACGTCCGTCGCGCTCGGAGAGACGCACGAGGATCTCGTACTCAACCATGGAGATCCCGTGGGCGTGGCGAAGGTCGTCGTCGAGGCGGTCGAAGAGCAGCGTCGAGCCGAGCACGAGCGCGCGCCAGGCGACCTGCTGCTCCTCGTCGAGCCAGCGCGGCTCGGGACGGGTCGGAAAGCGAGCGGGCACCCGGTCACCCTAAGGGGACCGGGTGCCCGCCTGCGGGACCCTCGGGTCAGATTCGCTCGAGGATGAGCGCCATGCCCTGGCCGCCACCGACGCACATGGTGATCAGGCCGGTCGACTTGTCGTGCCAGTCCAGCGAGTTGAGCATCGTGTTCTGCAGGCGCGCGCCGGTCATCCCGAAGGGGTGCCCGACGGCGATCGCGCCGCCGTTGACGTTGAGCCGGTCGAGGTCGATGCCGAGCTCCTGGTACGACGGCACGACCTGGGCCGCGAACGCCTCGTTGATCTCGACCAGGTCGATGTCGCCGATGCTCATGCCGGCGTACTTGAGAGCGTTCTTGGTGGCCTCGATCGGACCGAGGCCCATGATCTCGGGGGACAGGCCGCTGACGCCGGTCGACACGATGCGGGCCAGCGGGGTCAGGCCCAGCTCGGCGGCCTTGGTGTCGGACATGATCACGACCGCGGCCGCGCCGTCGTTGAGCGCGCAGCAGTTGCCGGCGGTGACGACGCCGTCGGGGCGGAAGACGGGCTTGAGGTCCTTGATGCCGTCGTAGGTGACGCCGGCGCGCGGGCCGTCGTCGGTGCTGACGACGGTGCCGTCGGGGGTCGTGACCGGGGTGATCTCGCGGGCCCAGAAGCCGTCGTTGATGGCCTTCTCGGCGAGGTTCTGCGAGCGGACGCCGAACTCGTCGAGCTCCTGGCGCGACAGGCCCTTCATCCGGGCGACGTTCTCGGCGGTCTGGCCCATCGCGAGGTAGATGTCGGGGAGCAGGCCGTCCTCGCGGGGGTCGTGCCAGTCCTGGCCGCCCTCGGCGTACTTCGCGGTGAGCTGCTCGGCGTCGGCGAAGAGGGGGTTCTTGGTGTCGGGCCAGTGGTCGGAGGTGCCCTTGATGAACCGCGAGACCATCTCGACGCCGGCGGAGATGAAGACGTCGCCCTCGCCGGCCTTGATCGCGTGGAACGCCATCCGGGTCGACTGCACCGACGACGCGCAGTAGCGGGTCACCGTGGCGCCGGGCACCAGGTCCATGTTGTTGAGGGTGTTGACCACCTTGGCCATGTTGTTGCCCGACTCGCCACCGGGCAGGCCGCACCCGAGGTAGAGGTCGTCGACGGTGTTGGGGTCGAGCGCCGGGATCTTGTCGAGCGCCGCCTTGACGATCGTGGCCGTCAGGTCGTCGGGACGCAGGTCCTTGAGCGATCCCTTGTTGGCGCGTCCGATCGGGGATCGGGCGGCGGAGACGATGACTGCTTCGGGCATGCGGGTGGCTCCGGTTCTCTGCGACTGGGTGGGCTCGGGACGAGCCTCGAGGTGTTCCCTCGCAGACTAGAACAGGTACCAGCCGCGTGGGCTGCCAGGATCATGGCGTGCGTCACCTCTACCAGTGCCCGATGCGTTGGGCCGACCTCGACCTGCTCGGCCACGTCAACAACGTGACCTACGTCGACTACCTGCAGGAGGCGCGCGTCCACATGATGCGCGAGCTCGGGCAGGGCCGGGCCACCCACGACGACCTCGAGGACGGTGTCGTCGTCGTACGGCACGAGGTCACCTACCTGTCGCCGCTGGGGCTGCGCTTCCGCCCGGTGAGCATCGAGTGCTGGGTGACCGAGGTGCGCGCGGCGTCGTTCACGATCGCCTACGAGGTCTTCCACGAGAGCGACGAGGGTGACGGGGGCCGCCAGGTCTACCTGCGGGCCACGACACTGCTGACGCCCTACGTGTTCGCCGAGGAGCGGCCGCGCCGGCTCACCGCCGAGGAGAAGGCCGACCTGGCGCCGTACGTCGAGGCGGCGCCGGGCCCGCCGACCGCGCGGATCGCCGCCCTGGGGGCCGACGAGCGCGCGAACGCGCGGCACTACCCGCTGCACGTGCGGTTCTCCGACGTCGACCTCTACCGCCACGTCAACAACGTGAAGTACTTCGAGTACTTCCAGGAGGCACGGATCCGGCTGATGGCCGACCTGACCCGCGACACCGGGCTGCGCCCCCCGCACGTCGTCGTCGCGCAGACCGACGTCGACTACGTGCGCCCGATCCTGCTGCGCCCCACGCCGTACGACGTGTGGTCACGGGTCTCGCGGGTCGGCACGCGCTCGATGACCGTCGACGCCGAGATCGACGACGGCACCCAGACCCTCGCGCGCTCGCGCGTCACGCTGGTCTTCTGGGACCCCGAGACCGAGCGCTCGACCGAGCCCGACCCGGCCCTGCACGCGCTGCTCAGTCGAACGTGTTGACCATGAACTGGGCGGCGTGGGTGACGTAGTCCCAGAACTTCTCGCGCTGCTCGGGGGTGAGGTCGACCGAGTCGAGGCCGGCGCGGAAGTGCAGCAGCCAGTGGTCCTTGGCGAGCGGGTCGACCCGGAACGGCGCGTGGCGCATCCGCAGCCGCGGGTGCCCGCGGGTGTCGGAGTAGGTCGTCGGGCCGCCCCAGTACTGCACGAGGAACAGCAGGAAGCGCTCCTCGGCGGGGCCGAGGTCCTCCTCGGGGTAGAGGGGGCGCAGCACCTCGTCGGTGGCGACGCCCTCGTAGAAGCGGTGGACGATCGCGCGGAGCGTGTCGATACCGCCGATCTCCTCGTAGAACGTCACGCCGCCATTGTGCCGTTCGAGCGTGAGGTCGTGGGGGTCGGGCATCAGGCCGACCCGGTGCCGTCGGCGGGCGCGGGCGCCTGCTCGTGGCGGTTCCAGACCATGCGCTGCGGGAACGGCATCTCGATGCCCTCGTGGTCGAAGCGGGCCTTGATGCGCTGGCGCATCTCGCGGGCGACGGCCCACTGCTCGCCCGGCGTGGTCTTGAGCACGACCCGGACGGTCACGCCGTCGATGGCGAGGTCCTGCACGCCCCACACCGACGGCTCCTCGATCACCTGCCCCTTGAAGTCGTCGTCCTCCCAGAGGTCGTGGGCGACCTCGCCGAGCACCCGGCGCACCCGGGCGAGGTCCTCGTCGTAGGAGACCTTGACGTCGAGCACGGTCCGCGCCCAGTTCTGGCTCTGGTTGCCCACCCGCACGATCTGGCCGTTGGGGACGTACCAGACGGTGCCGTTGACGTCGCGGACCCGGGTGATCCGCAGGGTCACCGCCTCGACGGTGCCGATGGCCTCGCCGAGGTCGACCTGGTCGCCGACGCCGAACTGGTCCTCGATGATCATGAAGACGCCGGACAGGAAGTCCTTGACCAGCGACTGCGCGCCGAAGCCCAGGGCGAGGCCGACGATGCCGGCGCTGGCGATGATCGGGGCGATGTCGACGCCGATCTCGCTGAGCATCATGGTGCCGAACACCATGGTGATCAGGCCGGTGACGATGCTCTTGAAGAGGCTCGCGATGGCCTCCGCGCGCTGACGGCGCCGCTCGGTGACCAGGAGGTTGACCCGGTCGGGCAGCACCCCCTTGGCGGCGCGGCCCGCGACCCGGTCGATCGCCTTGTGCGCGACCCAGCGCAGCACGAACGCCATGAGCAACAGCCCGGCCAGCGCCAGCGGCGTACCGATCAGGACCCCGGAGTAGTCGGCGAGCCGCTCGTGGCCGGTGAGGTCGTAGACGGCGTTGCAGATCGTCTCGTCGGCGCTGCAGGGGTTGCCGTCCGGGGCGAGCGTCGTGGTGGAGGGATCGAGGGACGTGAGGGCGGGGACGAGCATGCGTTCATGCATAGCAGGCCGTGGTCATCGGGCACGTCGGCGGCCGATAGGATGAGGACCGTGACTGGGACCGTGATCAAGGCCACCGTACGCCGCGCCGCCATCCTGGGCATCGCCTCCGCCGCGCTGCTCGGCTCGTCCACCCTGCTGGCGGGCCCGGCCTCGGCCGAGGTGCCGGTCGGCTGGGGTCCGCAGGAGCCGGTCGACAAGCTCTACGTGCTCGGTGTGCTCGTCGGGATCCCGCTCGGCCTGGCCGTGCTGATCGCGGCCCTGGTCTACCTGCCGAGCCTGGCGCGCGGCGAGCGGGTCGCGCCGGGCGCGACCGCCCCCGAGGACCAGTGGCTGGGTGGACGCCGTACGGCGGGCGAGATCGCCCTCAGCCCGGCCAGCCCGGCCGGCGCGTCCGAGGCCCCGGCTCTGGAGACGGACGGTGGGGCAAGTGCCCGCTGGTGAGTACCTCAGCGCCGCCGACCGGGCCTCGCTCGACCTGACCATCCGCAAGGCCGAGCAGCTCTGCCGCGCCGAGTTCTCGGTCTTCGTCGGCCAGTCCCAGGGCGACAGCCGCACCTTCGCGGTCGGCCTGCACCGCTCCCTGGTCGCGCCCGACCGCAGCATCCTCGTGATGGTCGACCCGACCGCCCACGCCGTCGAGGTCGTCACCGGTGCCGCCGTACGCCGCAGCCTCGACGACGCCCGTGCCGAGCTGGCCGTGGCGACGATGGTCGCGTCCTTCCGCGACGGCGACCTCGTCGGTGGCCTGCGTCGCGGCATCCAGCAGCTCGCCGAGCACGCCAGGCCCCAGAACACCCTGCACGCCGGCTGAGCACCCCGTCAGTCCACGTCGGTCGAGGAGGTTGCGCTAGCAACCGTGACGAGACCACTCGCCGCAGCTGCAGGTCGAGTCGACCACCTCGCTGCGGTCGTGGGGTCTCGAGACGGTCGCAGGCGACCTCCTCGACCACCGTGGTGGCCGAGGAGGTCGGTTCAGGCGTTGTGGGCGTCCTTGGCCTGCGCGGCCAGCGCGCGGGCGACCTCGGCCCGGCCCTCGCGGACGTAGCGCAGGGCCCCCGGGTTGGCGTCGGCGGTCTCGAGCCACGCGTCGAGGCGGGCCAGAAGCTCGGCCGAGGCCTGCGGGTGCGGGAAGAGGCCCTGCAGGGCGACCGCGGCCTTGTGGGCGCCCAGGCGCTCCCAGACGGTGCCGACGGCGTCGAGGTAGCGCTCGACGTAGGGCGCGAGCAGCTCCTGCTGGTCGGAGACCTGGAAGCGGGTCACGATGCTGCGCGCGGTCTCGTTGGGCGTGCTCGGGTCGAGCGCGGCGGCCCAGGCGGCCTCCTTGGCCTCGGCTGAGGGCAAAGCGGCGCGCGCGGCGGCGGCGTTCTCCTTGCCGCTGATGGTGTTGTCGGTCTCGAGCATCGCGTCGATCCGGGCCTCGTCGGCGCGGCCGGCGGCGCACAGGCCGGTCAGCAGCGCCCAGCGCAGGTCGGTGTCGACGTCGAGGCCCTCGAGCACGAGCGAGCCGTCGAGGAGGCCCTCGAGGTCGGCGATCGCCTGGTCGCTGCGCGCCGCGCCGGCGTACGAGCGCACGAACGTCAGCTGCGAGTCGCTGCCCGGCTCGGCCGCGTCGATGAGCTCGCGCAGCCCCTGCTGCCAGCGCGCCCGCAGGGCCGGACGGCCCGCGGGGTCGGAGAAGGAGCTGACGGCCTGGGCCGCCGACATCGGGATGCGGGAGATGCCCCACGAGTCGGTCTCGGAGCCGATGTTGCGCAGCACCAGCTCGACGAAGTCGGTGGCGGCCATCTCGGCGTCGCGGGTCATGTCCCACGTCGCGCCCCACACCAGGGCGCGGGCCAGCGAGTCGTCGAGGCGTGACAGCCCGCTGATCGCGGTCGCGAGCGAGCGCTCGTCGAGGCGGATCTTGGCGTAGGCCAGGTCGCCGTCGTTGAGCAGCAGCAGATCGGGCTGACGCTGGCCGACGGCCTGCTTGATCTCGGTCGTCTCGCCCTCGACGTCGACCTCGAGGTAGTCGCGGCGCACGAGGCGACCGTCGACCTCGTCGTACAGGCCGATGCCGAGGCGGTGGCGGCGCAACGTCGGCTGGTCGGGGTGCGCCGACTGGTGGACCGTGAGACGGGTGTAGGCGCCGTCGTCGTCGAGCTCGAACTCGGGGCGCAGCGTGTTGACGCCCGCGGTCTGCAGCCACTCCTCGGCCCACGACGCCAGCTCGCGACCCGAGGCGCGCTCGAGCGCGGCGAGGAGGTCGGCGAACTCGGTGTTGCCGTAGGCGTGGTCGGTGAAGTACTGGCGGATGCCGGCCACGAAGGGCTCGAGACCGACCCACGCCACCAGCTGCTTGAGCACCGAGGCGCCCTTGGCGTAGGTGATCATGTCGAAGTTGACCTCGACGGCCTCGAGGTCGTGGTTGTCGGCGGCGATCGGGTGGGTGCTCGGCAGCTGGTCGGCGCGGTAGCCGGTCTGCTTGCGGGCGTTGGCGAAGCCGGTCCACGCGTCGGTGAACTCGGTGGCCTCGGCCTCGGCCCAGTAGCAGGCCCACTCGGCGAAGGACTCGTTGAGCCACAGGTCGTCCCACCACCGCATGGTCACCAGGTCGCCGAACCACATGTGGGCCATCTCGTGGGTGATCACCGAGCAGCGGAACTCGTAGAACGAGCGCGGCTGGCGCGAGCGGGGGAGGTACTCGTCGCGCAGGGTCACGCAGCCGGCGTTCTCCATCGCGCCCATGTTGTACTCGGGCACGTAGAGCTGGTCGTACTTCTCGAACGGGTAGGCCATGTCGAACTTGTCCTCGAAGAACGCGAAGCTCTGCGAGGTGATCTTGACCAGCTCGTCGCGGTCGAGGTGCTCGACCAGCGACTGCCGGCAGTAGTGGCCGAGGGGGATCTCGCCGAACTTGCCCCGGTAGGTGTCGAAGACGCCGTGGTACTCGCCCGCGACGACCGCGGTGACGTAGGTCGACATGCGCTTGGTCGTCGGGAAGGTCCACACGGCCGTGCCGTCGCCCTGCTTCTCGGGCTCGGGCGTCGGGGCGTTGGACACGACGACCCAGTGGTCGGGGGCGGTCACGCGGAAGTCGAACACGCCCTTGAGGTCGGGCTGCTCGAAGGTCGTGAACACGCGGCGGGCGTCGGGCACCTCGAACTGCGAGTAGAGGTAGACCCGGTCGTCGACGGGGTCGACGAAGCGGTGCAGGCCCTCGCCGCTGTGGGAGTAGGTGCAGTCGGCCCGCACCACGAGCACGTTGTCGGCCCGCAGGTCGGGCAGCGGGATCCGGCTGTCGACGTACGTCGCCGGATCGAGCGACACGCCGTTGAGCCTGATCTCGTGGACCGTCGCGTCGACGAGGTCGGCCCACGTCGAGGCGCCGGGCTCGCGGCACGTGAAGGCGAGCGTGGTGGTCGACCCGAAGGTCGTGGTGGTCGGGTCTACGGCCGTCGTGAGGTCCAGGTCGATGGAGTACGACGTGACGTCCAGGAGGGCGGCGCGGGTGGCGGCCTCGGCCCTGGTCAGGTTGGTTCCGGGCATGCCAGGCATCCTCGCACCCAACCGTCTGGCCGTCCCCGCCCGCTCGGGGTCGTCCGCGTGGGTGCGGGGGAGAGGGGTCGAAACGACACGCCTGTCATTCAAGGTGCGTGACTCTGGGGCCGAAGTGAGTTATGTGCTTAGTGTTGCGAAACGCCACGGATGTGCTTGACAGTGGACCCCGTGCCTCCCCCCAAGAGCCCCGTCCAGACGCGCCCGCGACGGTTGCTGAGCCGCTCGCTGGTCGCCTCCCTGGCGGCCGCGACCCTCGTGGCCGTGCCTGCGGCCGCCCCGCCCTCCGACGCCACGTCGACCTACCTGTGCACCGGCTACACCGCCTGCAGCAACGCGGGCTACAGCCACGCGGGCTACGCCTCGCACAGCCAGACGATGTACTGGCGGATGTACGGCGGCCACAACTGCACCAACTACGTGGCCTACCGCATGGTCAAGCACGGCATGCCCAACGAGCGGCCGTGGAGCGGCTCGGGCAACGCGACCAACTGGGGCGTCGAGATGGCCGACATCACCGACACCACCCCGGCCGTCGGCGCCGTCGCGTGGTGGCGCGCCGGGGTCGCGGGGGCCGGGTCCAGCGGCCACGTCGCCTACGTCGAGCGCGTCGTGTCGCCCACCGAGATCGTCATCTCCGAGGACTCCTGGTCCGGTGACTTCCACTGGCGCACGATCTACAAGAACGGCCCCGGCTGGCCCAGCGGGTTCATCCACTTCGTCGACAAGCAGACACCGGCCCTGGTCAACACCGCGGTGCCGCACATCGACGGGACCCCGCAGGTCGGCGTGCCGCTGCGCGGCTACTACGGCATCTTCAGCCCGGGCGGCTCGCCGCAGACCCTGCAGTGGCTGGTCGGCGGGGTGCCCGTGCCCGGCGCCACGACCATCTCCTACACGCCGGTCGCCGCCGACCTGGGCAAGACCATCTCGTTGAGCACCACCGCCACCCGCGAGGGCTACACCACCGCGACCGCGACGTCCGAGGCCTCCGCGCCGGTCGCCGCCGGCTCGATGGCCCGGGTCGCCAAGCCCGCGGCCACCGGCGACCCGATCGTCGGCCAGGTGCTGACCGCGGTGCCCGGGCAGTGGGCACCGGAGCCGGAGACGACCAGCTACCGCTGGCGCGCCGACGGCGTGTGGCTCGGTGCCGCCCTCAACGGCCGGACCCTGACCCTGACGCGCGACCTGCTCGACAAGACCATCTCGGTCGTCGAGGTCACCAAGCGCCGCGGCTACACCACCGTCTCCAACGCCTCGCCCGGCGTCGGCCCGGTCGTGTCCGGGGTCGTCGAGCTCCAGGAACCGTTCCGGGCCTCGGGCACCGCCCGCCACGGCTCCGAGCTCGTCTTCACCCCCGGCACCTGGTCGCCGGCCGACGCGACCGCGACGTACGCGTGGTTCCGCGACGGGGTCGAGGTCCCGGAGGTCACCGGGTCGACGTACCCGCTGGGTGCCGCCGACGTCGGTCGCCGGATCACCGTGCAGGCGACGGTCTCGCGCGACCACTACGTCGGGCTGACCCGCTCGGCCGACTTCGGGGTGGTCACCACGCCGTCGACGGTCGTGCTGCGGGCCGGCGGACGCAAGCGCGGCGCGGTCGCCCGGGTGCGGGTCACCGCCCCCGGCGCCCCCTCGCCGAGCGGCACCGTCTGGGCCCGCGTGGGCCAGCACGTCGTGCGCGGCACCCTCGTCGACGGCGTCGCCGAGATGATCCTCACGGGCCTGGGGAAGGGCCCGCGCACGGTCATCGTGGTGTACGCCGGCGACGGGGTCGTCGAGCCGGGCCGGGCCACGGCGCAGGTCGTCGTCAAGCCCTGAGGCGGCGCTGACCCGTCGGCCGCGGGAATGCCGCTGGCGTCCGGTGGTTTGATCCAGACATGACCGCCACCGACAAGACCAACGCCGACTTCTGGTTCGACCCGCTGTGCCCGTTCGCCTGGATCACCTCGCGGTGGATCCTCGAGGTCGAGCAGGTCCGCGACATCAACGTGACCTGGCACGTGATGTCGCTGGCCTACCTCAACAAGGACCGCGACCTGCCCGAGGAGTACAAGGCGATCCTCGAGCCCGCGTGGGGCCCGGTCCGGGTCTGCATCGCCGCCGAGCAGAAGCACGGCAAGGACGTCCTGCTGCCGCTCTACACCGCGATGGGCACCCGCATCCACCACGACGGTCGCGCCCTGAAGGACCAGGCCGACCGCGGCCGCGCCATCATCGAGGAGTCGCTCGCCGAGGCCGGTCTCGAGCCCGAGCTGGTCGAGGCCATGGACGACAGCTCGCTCGACGACGCCGTCGCGAAGAGCCACCACCTCGGGATGGACCAGGTCGGCGACGACGTCGGCACCCCCACCATCGCCTTCGAGGGGGCCGCGTTCTTCGGGCCGGTGCTCTCCGCGATCCCGCGCGGCGAGGACGCCGGCAACCTGTGGGACGGCTGCGTCGCCGTCGCCAAGGTGCCCTACTTCTACGAGCTCAAGCGCTCCCGGACCGGGGACCTCGACTTCGGCTGAGACCCGCGGGTGTTGCTGATGTGACGGATGTGAACCATGATCGAGCGTGATGCTGCGCTCGGAGAGGTCATGGGAACGCCGGGCGGTCGCGCTGGTCGCGGCCGTGGTCGGTGCGGGTCTGCTCGCGCCCAGCCCCGCCGGGTACGCCGCCGATCGTCCTGATCGTCCCGGGCGCGACGGTCACCCGACCGCGCGCCTGGACGACGCCGGCCCCGGGCTGCGCGCCGCCGAGGTGAGGCTGGCCGCCACCGAGCAGACCGTCGAGGCGGAGCCGTTCGCGATGGTCGGCCTCACCTGGCGCGGCGCGCCGCGGGTGGTCCGGGTCAGCACGCGCTCCGACGGCCGCTGGTCGGCCTGGCAGCGTCTCGACGTCCTGCGCGACGGTTCGCAGGAGAGCCCCGACCAGAGCCCGGTGACCGGCACCGACCTCGCGTGGGTCGGTGAGGCCGACGCCGTGCGCGTCGACCTCTCCGGCGCCCGGCCCGACGACCTGACGCTGGTCCTGCTCGACCCGACCGGTACGCCGAGCGACCAGGCGGCCGCGCGGTTGCCCGACCCGGCCACCGCGCGGGCCCGCGCCGGCCGGCTCAAGCCGCGGCTGGGCAGCCGCGCGTCGTGGGGCGCCGACCCGTCGTGGCGCGACGGGCGGCCGTCGTACAACCGCACGATCCAGCAGGTGCACGTGCACCACACCGTCAACAGCAACGACTACGCCCCCGGCGACGTGCCCGGGCTGCTGCGCGGCATCTACCGCTACCACACGGCCAACCTGGGCTGGTCCGACATCGGCTACAACTTCCTGGTCGACCGCTTCGGTCGCACCTGGGTCGGGCGCGCCGGCGGCGCCAAGAAGGCCGTGCAGGGGGCCCACACGCTCGGGTTCAACAGCACCTCGACCGGCGTCGCCGTGATCGGGAGCTTCGAGACGACGCGCCCCGGCCGCAAGGTCATCGGTGCCCTCGCCCGCCTGGCTGCCTGGAAGCTCCACCGCTACGGCCGAGACCCCGCCGGCCGCGTGCGGGTGTGGTCGCACGGCTCCGACCGCTTCGCCCTCGGTCGCAAGGTCACCCTGCCCGCCATCGACGGGCACCGCGACACCAACGAGACCGCCTGCCCCGGTGAGCTGCTCTACGACCGCCTCCCCGCCGTACGCCGCCGCGCGGCCGCCCTGGTCGCCGCGCGTCGTTAGGCTCGGCGGGTGCCGGCCACCCTCACCGCGATCCACCGCTACCCCGTCAAGTCGTGTCGCGGCGAGGCCCTTCAGGAGGCCGTCGTCGAGCCGCAGGGGCTCGCGGGCGACCGGCGCTGGATGCTCGTCGACGCGGCGGGCCGGGCCGTCACCGCGCGCGAGGTCAACCGCCTGGTGCTCGTGCGGCCCGAGATCACCGCGAGCGGGCTGCGGGTCAGCGCGCCCGGGGTCGACGCGCCGCTCGAGGTCGCCACCCCCGACCCGGGCCCCCAGGTGCCGGTCGCGGTGTTCTCGTCGACGTTCACCGCGGCGCCGGCCGGGCCCGAGGCCGACGGGTGGTTCAGCGCGGCGCTCGGGGTCGACGTACGGCTGGTGCACCTCGACGACCCGACGCGGCGGCGGACCAGCGCGTCCTTCGAGGGCGGGTTCGGCGACCCCGACGACCGGGTCTCGACCGCCGACGGCTACCCCCTCCTGGTGGCGAGCGAGGAGTCGCTGGCGGCGCTCAACGACGAGGTGCTCGCGGCCGCGCCGACCGGGCGCGAGCCGCTGCCGATGGCGCGCTTCCGCCCCAACGTCGTCGTGCGCGGTCTGCCGGCCTGGTCCGAGGACGACTGGCGCGTGCTGCGCATCGGCGACGCGACGTTCCGCGCGGTCAAGGGCTGCGCCCGCTGCGTGCTCACCACGATCGACCCCGACTCCGCGGTCCTCGAGAAGGAGCCGATCGCCTCGCTCGCCCGTCTGCGCAGGTTCGACGGCGCCACCTGGTTCGGCGTCAACCTCGTGCCCGACACCCCCGGCGTCACGATCCGGGTCGGCGACGAGGTCGAGGTGCTCGAGGCGGCCGCACCGGGTGGTGGGCCCCTGCGCGTCCCCGCGCGGAAAGCGGTGGCGCCGCCTCACTAGCCTGGCCTCATGACCCACGTCCTGTCTGCCGTCGCCTGGCCCTACGCCAACGGCCCGCGCCACATCGGCCACGTCGCCGGTTTCGGTGTGCCCTCCGACGTCTTCAGCCGGTACTCCCGGATGGCCGGACACGACGTGCTCATGGTCTCGGGGTCCGACGAGCACGGCACCCCGATCCTGATCGCCGCCGACGAGGCCGGCCTCTCGCCGCAGGAGCTCGCCGACCGCAACCACCGCGTCATCGCCGAGGACCTCGTGTCCCTGGGCTGCACCTACGACCTCTACACCCGCACGACCACGCGCAACCACCACGCCGTCGTCCAGGAGCTCTTCACCGGCGTCTGGGACAACGGCTACTTCGTCGAGCAGACGACCAAGGGCGCGATCTCGCCGTCGACCGGGCGCACCCTGCCCGACCGCTACATCGAGGGCACCTGCCCGATCTGCGGTGCGAGCGGTGCTCGCGGCGACCAGTGCGACAACTGCGGCAACCAGCTCGACCCGGCCGACCTGATCGGCCCGGTGTCCAAGATCAACGGCGAGACGCCCGAGTTCGTCGAGACCCAGCACATCCTGCTCGACCTGCCGGCCCTGGCCGACGCCCTGCGGGAGTGGCTCGACGAGCGCGAGGCCTCCGGCACGTGGCGGCCCAACGTCATCCGCTTCAGCCAGAACATCCTCAAGGAGATCCGGCCGCGCGCGATGACCCGCGACATCGACTGGGGCATCGCGGTCCCGCTCGACGGCTGGCGCGACAACCCGACCAAGAAGCTCTACGTGTGGTTCGACGCGGTCGTCGGCTACCTCTCGGCCTCGGTCGAGTGGGCGCGCCGCACGGGCGACCCCGAGGCCTGGCGGCAGTGGTGGAACGACCCCGAGGCCCTCTCCTACTACTTCATGGGCAAGGACAACATCACCTTCCACAGCCAGATCTGGCCGGCCGAGCTCCTGGCCTACAACGGCCAGGGCTCCCGCGGGGGCGAGGCCCACGCGCTGGGGCGGCTCAACCTGCCCACCGAGGTGGTCTCGAGCGAGTTCCTGACGATGGAGGGCAAGAAGTTCTCCTCCTCGAAAAAGGTCGTCATCTACGTGCGCGACCTGCTCAGCCGCTACCAGCCCGACGCCTTCCGCTACTTCGTGGCCTCGGCCGGCCCCGAGGCCCAGGACTCCGACTTCACCTGGGCCGAGTTCGTCCGCCGTACCAACGACGAGCTGGTCGCCGGCTGGGGCAACCTGGTCAACCGCACGGCCACGCTGATCGCCAAGAACTTCGGCGAGATCCCCGCCGCCGGTGTGCTCACCGACGACGACGAGCGCGTGCTCGCCCTGTGCGAGCAGTCCTTCGCCGTCGTGGGCGACCTGATCGCCCGACACCGGCAGAAGCAGGCGATCGGCGAGGCCATGCGCGCCGTCGCCGAGGTCAACAAGTACGTCTCCGACTCCGAGCCGTGGAAGCTCAAGGGCGACGACCAGCGTGAGCGGCTCGCCACCGTCCTGCACGTCATCGCCCAGTGCGTCAGCGACCTCAACCTGGTGCTGTCGCCCTTCCTGCCGTTCTCGGCCAACGCGGTCGACGCGACCTTCGGCGGCAGCGGCGACCTCGCGCCGATGCCGCGCATCGACGAGGTCGACGACCTCGACGGTGGACCGGGCTACCCGATCATCACCGGCGACTACACCGGCGTGCCCGCCTGGCAGCGCCGGCCGCTGGTGGTCGGCACCCCCGTCGACAAGCCCACCCCGGTCTTCACCAAGCTCGACGTGGCCGTCGTCGACGAGGAGCTGGCCCGCCTCGCGGGCGAGTGAGCCTCACCCTCCAGCTCCACCCGGACTGGCCGTTCGGTGACGGACTGGTGATCGAGAGCATCGCGCGCGACGGGGTCTACCGCTCGCAGTTCGAGACGGGCACCTCCAACGGCGGGCTGACCGCCCACGCGGGCGGTGACCGGTGGCGGTGGGAGAGCCGCCTGTTCGGCGGACGGTACGACGACCGGCCGGCGTCCGAGCGCCCGGTCTACGGCGCCTGGAACCGCCGGGCCGACCCCTACGGCGGGGCGATCCGCTTCGGGTCGGCCCACGTGCGGCTGCGGCCCCACGTGGTGCAGCGCGCCACCTTCTGCTTCCCCGACTCGTTCCTCGAGCCCGAGCACCACGGTGGGCCCGAGGTGCTCGACCACCTCTGCGCGCTGGCCGACCGGTCCGGCTTCGACGACCTCGACGACTACGTCGAGGCCCACGCTCACGGAGGAGTCGTCGTCGCCGACGACGTCGAGGCGGTCGTGCTCGACCCCTGCTTCCGCGACGGCCCGGTGCACGAGGCCGCCGAGCGCCTGGGCTGCGCCGTGGAGTGGCACCCGGGCTTCGAGGTCCACACCTGCGACCTGCCCGAGGACTACCGCGGCCCCGAGCCCCTCGCGCTGGCCCGGTCGCTGGCCAGGTCGACGGGGGACGTGCTCGTGCCGGCCACCGTCGGTGGCGCGGCCCGGTCGGGACGTCACGACCCGCAGACGGTCAAGTGCGTCTGGCACCTGCTGGCGCGGTTCGGGCGGCGTACGGTGCGGTCATGAGCCTCACGTTCCTGCTCACCAGTCTCGTGATCGTGGCGACCCCCGGAACCGGGGCGCTCTACACCCTCGCCGCGGGCCTGACCCGCGGGGCACGGACCAGCGTGCTCGCGGCCTTCGCCTGCACCCTCGGCACGATCCCGCACCTGGTCGCCGCCGTGACCGGCCTCGCCGCGCTGCTGCACGCCAGCGGCGTCGCCTTCGCGGTCGTCAAGTACGCCGGCGTGGCCTACCTGTTCTGGATGGCGTGGGCGACGTGGCGCGACACCGGGGCGCTGGGCGTCGACGACGACCGGGGGCCGGTCAGCCGGCGCAAGGTGCTGACCGAGGGCATCACCCTCAACCTGCTCAACCCCAAGCTGACGATCTTCTTCTTCGCCTTCCTCCCGCAGTTCGTGCCCGCCGGCACCCCCGGCGCGCTGCCCCGGATGCTCCTGCTGAGCGGGGTCTTCATGGCGATGACCTTCGTCGTGTTCGCGACCTACGGCATCGGTGCGGCGGGCGTGCGCGACCGGGTGCTCTCCCGACCGCAGCTGGTGGTCCGCCTGCGTCGGACCTATGCGGCGACGTTCGCGGCGCTCGGTGCGCGACTCGCGATCGAGTCGCGCTAGCACCCGTGGTGCAGGCGGATAGGTTCACCGCCATGACCGGTGAGATCTACCTGCCCGCCTTCTTCGTCAAGCAGAAGTTCGCGATGACGACCAACCGCTACGAGGTCTGGGCCGCCAACCCCGACGGGTCCTTCGGCCAGCTGATGGCCGTGGCCCAGCAGAAGCGGCTGGCGTTCAAGGAGGAGGTCACCTTCTACAGCGACGAGTCGAAGTCGCGGGCGGTCTTCAGCTTCAAGGCCCGCAAGAAGCTCGACCTCAACGCCGGCTACGACGTCCTCGACGAGCGCGGCCAGGCGCTCGGCTTCTTCCGCAAGGACTTCGGCAAGTCGCTGCTCCGCTCCACCTTCCACCTCGAGGGCCCGGGCTACCAGGGGGTCGGCCAGGAACGCAGCCAGGCCGTCGCCCTCATCCGCCGCTTCACCGACATCCCGTTCCTGCCGATCCACTTCGACTTCACCTCCCCGCAGGGCACGCTCCTCCAGGTCGAGCGGCAGTCCAGCGTGCGCGACAAGTACACCGTCACGGTCCCGCACGCCGCCGTCGACTTCCGCGTCGCCGCGGCCATCGCGGTCGGCCTCGACGCGCTCATGCAGCGCTGAGGGGGCGAGCCGTGCTCTACCCCGACGCGCAGGCGGCCATCGACGCGGCGGCCGGTGACACCCCCCTCCACACCGAGGGCTACGACGTCCCGGCGGCCCGGGCGGCGGCGCGCGAGGCTGCCTCCCGGCTGCCCCGCGAGGAGGTGGCCGAGGTCGTCGACCTCGTGGTCGACGGGCTCGACGGGGCTGACGGGGCTGACGGGGCTGACGGGGGAGTGCCGTGCCGGCTCTACCGCCCCGTCGACGCCGCACCCGGGATCGTGGTGCACGCCCACGGCGGTGGCTTCGTGATGAACGACGTCGCCGTGCACGACGTGCCGGCGCGGCGTCTCGCCAACCGGGTCGGCAGAGCGGTGCTCTCGGTCGACTACCGCCTCGCGCCCGAGCACCCCTACCCGGCGGCGGTGCGCGACCTCGACGCCGTGGTGGCCTGGCTCGACAGCCCGGCCGGTGCCGACGCGGCGGCCCACGGGCCGGCGTACGCCCACGGCGACAGCGCGGGCGCCCAGCTCGCCCTCGTCGCCGCGCTGCGCCACCCCGGCCGCTTCGCCGCCCTCGCGCTCGTCTACCCGTTCCTCGACCCGGCGGCCGCCGCCCCCTCGCACCGCACCGAGGGCGCGGGCCTCAGCGCCGCCGACGTCGCCTGGTACTGGCGCCAGTACGCAGGCGACCACCCCGACCTCACCGACCCCGACCTCGCACCGCTCGGCTCCGACCGGCTCGCCACCCTGCCCCCGACCTACGTCGCCACCGCCGAGCACGACCCGGCCCGCGACGAGGGCGAGCTGCTCGCGGCGCGCGTCGCTGCGGCCGGCGTCGAGGTGGTCGCGACCCGGTGGCTGGGCCAGCCCCACGGGTTCTGGCGCCACGACCGGGTCTACGCCGCGGCCGAGCCGCTGATGGTGTCGGTGGCGGCCTTCCTGCGGTCGCGCTAGGCGGGCCCACTCAGCTGCTCGACCAGGTCGAACCCGGCTCGGGCGACCGACTCGGCACTCACGCCGTAGACCCGCTCGAGGACCTCGTCGACCACGCCCTGGCCGAGCAACAGGTTGCGCTGCACGGCGATGCGACGGAAGAGCCGCATCATCTCCAGATACTTGGCGGTACCGAACCGGGTGACCAGGTGCTCGGCGAAGGCCTCTGCCGTGAGGTAGTCCAGGAACGGGTCGCTGCCCCACAGGCCGGGCGCGGTCAGCTCGACCGGGCGGTCGGCGAGCCTGGCCCGCAGGGTGGGGTCGGTCACGCGAGCGCGGGCCAGCAGTCCCGGGTAGAGGCCGACGTACTGGGCGATGCCCTCGGTGACCCACTGGGGGTTGGTGTCGCCGAAGCCGTCGAGCACGAAGTGCGTCAGCTCGTGGCGCAGGGTCGTGGGGCCCTCGACCAGCTGGGTGACGTCGTCGGGGTTGGCCCTGATCAGCTCGCCTGCCTTGCCGCGGTCCTGCTTGCCGTCGCGGCTGGTGGCGTACAGACCTATGGAGTAGGCGCCGGCGTCCTCGTCGGACTGGTTGACCTTGGCGGGCAGCCCGTTGCTCGTGGCGTCGACCAGCAGCGGCTGGGCGCCGGGCAGGTCGAGCACGTCGGTGACCTCCTCGAGGGCGGTGCGGGTCCGGTCGAGGAGCTCGCGCGCGCCCACCTGCGCTCCGCGGTCGGTCAGGACCACGAGGTCGCCGCGCGTGGCGACGTCGACCGGGACGCCGTACCACGGCCTGGCCCGGGGCACGGTGGACTTCTCGAGCACCTCGGCCCCCAGCAGCCAGCGCCCCTCACGCCGCACGAAGGTCATCGCCACCTCGGTGCTGACCGGTCGCACCATGGCCCGGCGCAGCTGGACGTGCTCGAGGACCTGGGGACGCAGCTCTGGGTCGTCGCCTGCGACCTCGGTCGGCGCCAGGCCCGTGCGGGACATCCCGTAGTAGAACTTCGTCAGCGGGAGCCGTCGCATGTTGTCGAAGAACGCCGTCTGCGTCCGCAGCAGCCCGGCGTTGCCGGGGTCGATCGTGGCCACGAAGCGGCGCCGGTCACCGTGCAGCAGGGCCCTGGCCCCGCACGCGCAGCAGCCGGGCGACCGCGTCGAAGTCCGCGTCGGTGATGTCGGCCCCGCCGGGTGGGGTGGCGCCGGCGGAGGGGGAGGTCGGTCGGTTCGCGGGGCCACCCGTGCACCCGGCCGTCAGGGTCGCGACGGCGGCGAGCACCGTGAGCGCGGTGACGAACCGGCTGCGCGACGAGGGCCGGGGCGCGGGCAGGAGCACAGGGTCACCCTAAGGAGCGGCGCCGGGCCGGCGCGACGGTTCTGCCAGACTCGACCCCATGCGCGTCCACCTCGGCAGCGACCACGCGGGCCTCGAGCTCAAGGACCACCTGGCCGGGTGGCTCACGGCTCACGGCTACGAACCGGTCGACCACGGTCCCTTCGTCCACGACGCCCTCGACGACTACCCCGTCTTCTGCCTGCGAGCCGCCGAGGCGGTGGCCCGCGAGCGGGCCGAGGGCCTCGACAGCCTCGGCGTGGTGATCGGCGGGTCCGGCAACGGCGAGCAGATGGCCGCCAACAAGGTGTCGGGCGTGCGTTCGGCGCTGGTCTGGTCGGAGCAGACGGCGGCGCTGGCCCGCGAGCACAACGACGCCAACGTCGTCTCGGTCGGTGGCCGGATGCACACCGTCGACGAGATGACCCGCTTCGTCGAGGTCTTCCTGGCCACGCCGTTCAGCGGCGACGAGCGCCACGTGCGTCGTATCGGCCAGCTGTCGACGTACGAGACCGGCGGTGGCCTGCCGCCGCTGCCCGAGTCGGCCCTGGTGCCGCAGAACCCCGATGCCTGAAGGTCACACCCTCCACCGGCTCGCGCGCGACCTCACCTCCGCCTTCGGCGGCAGCGCGGTCGCGGTGAGCAGCCCGCAGGGCCGCTTCGCCGACGAGGCGGCGCTGCTCGACGGGACGGTCCTCGACGAGGCCGAGGCCTGGGGCAAGCACGTGTTCATCGGCTTCGACGGCGACCACGACGAGGGCCGGTTCGTGCACGTCCACCTCGGTCTCATCGGCACCTTCGACGTGCGCACCGGCGTCGACGCCGTCCCGCCCCCGGTGGGTCAGGTCCGGCTGCGCCTGGCGCGCCCCGACGCGTACGCCGACCTGCGCGGCGCGATCACCTGCGCCCTGGTCACGCGCGAGCACCGCGACGCGGTCGTCGCGCGGTCCGGGCCCGACCCGCTGCGCGCCGACGCGGAGCCCGACCGGGCCTGGGCACGCATCACGCGCAGCCGCAAGCCGATCGGCGCCCTGCTGATGGACCAGGGGGTGCTCGCCGGGGTCGGCAACGTCTACCGCGCCGAGGTGCTGTTCCGGCACAGGCTGCACCCGCTGCGACCCGGCAACACCTTGCGGCCCGCGACGTGGCGGGCCATCTGGGACGACCTGGTCTTGCTGATGGCCGAGGGCGTGCTGACCGGCCGGATCGACACCGTCCGGCCCGAGCACACCCCGGAGGCGATGGGCCGTGAGCCCCGCAAGGACGACCACGGCGGCGAGGTCTACGTCTACCGCCGCACCGGCCAGCCCTGCCTCGTGTGCGGGCGCAAGGTGAGCACCGCCGTGCTGGAGGGACGCAATCTCTTCTGGTGCTCGCGTTGTCAGCCCGTGTTCCGCTCTCGCGCCGTAGGGTGACGCCCGACCGCACCCGCCCCTCCCTGAGCCAGAAGGCAGCCCCACGATGACCACCGTGACGTCGCCGGCGTCCAGCCCTGCCCGTGGCGTCGCGCTGCGCAGGGCCTGGACGCGCGCGCGGCGCAAGGGAGGGACGCTCGAGAACCGGATGGCCGCCGGTCTGGTGCTGTTCTCGCTGACCGTCACCGTGCTGGTCTCCTACTTCCCGGAGCAGACGCCGTTCTCCAGCCTGACGGTGCCCCTCGTGCTCGGCAGCATCCTGCTCGGCCCGCGCACGTTGCCGTGGTTCGTCGTCCTCGACATGTCCTTGCTGACCTACTGCTTCAGCCAGCAGGAGTCGGTCAACGCGCGGATCGTCGGTGCCGCCGCGGTGCAGTTCATCGTCGCGCTCGTGGTGCTCGTAACGAGCTTTCGCCGTACCCGCCTCGGCGTCGCCGGGCTGCGCGGCGAGACCATGTTCGTCGACCTGCGCGACCGGATCCTGCAGCAGTCGACCCTGCCCCGTCTGCCCGAGGGCTGGGTGGTCGAGTCGGCCCTGCACTCGGCCGGGGGCACCGCCTTCGCCGGTGACTTCATCGTCAGCGCCCAGGCGCCCGACCGGCGCAGCGTGCAGATCGTCGTCGTCGACGTGTCAGGCAAGGGCGAGGAGGCCGGCACCCGCGCGCTGCTGCTGTCGGGGGCGTTCGGCGGTCTGCTCGGCGCTCTGCCGGCCGACGGGTTCCTGCCCGCCGCCAACGACTACCTGCTGCGCCAGGACTGGGACGAGGGGTTCGCCACCGCTGTCCACCTGTGGCTCGACCTCACCACCGGTGACTTCGAGGTCCGCACCGCCGGCCACCCGCCGGCCGTGCACCGTGCCGCCGGCAGCGGCCGCTGGGCGGTGCTGCGCACCGACGGCCCGGTCCTCGGGCTCGTCGCCGGTGCCGACTTCGGGGTCGAGCGCGGTCGGCTGGGCGCCGGCGACGCGGTCCTGCTCTACACCGACGGCATGGTCGAGGAGCCCCGGCGCGACATCGACCTGGGCATCGACCGCATGCTCGGTGAGGCGGAGTCGCTGCTGCGCGGCAGCTTCGTCGGGGCTGCCGAACGGCTCGCCTCCGAGGTCGGCTCCAAGCACGACGACCGCGCCGTCCTCGTGGTGCACCGCGCCTGAGGCGGTGTCGGCCGACGCCGGCCGGTCCCGCCGCGGAATGCCGTTTGGCCGGTCCACCCGGGCCTGTGGAAGAATCCTGAGGTCGACGGGGACGCCGTTCCTGTCTGCGCGGATGTAGCTCAATGGTAGAGCCTCAGTCTTCCAAACTGATTACGCGGGTTCGATTCCCGTCATCCGCTCCAAGCGGGTCCGATGGCCCGACTTGGCGGGGCGTAGCGTAGTGGCTAGCGCGCCTGCTTTGGGAGCAGGAGATCGCAGGTTCGAGTCCTGTCGCCCCGACAGCCTCATCGACCCACCACGATCCGACCGGATCGCACCAGCCTGAAGGAGACCACCTGTGAAGAGCGCCGTCGAGACCTTGAGCCCCACGAGGGTCAAGCTCACCGTCGAGGTGCCTTTCGAGGAGCTCAAGCCGAGCCTGGACGCCGCCTACAAGGCGATCGCGGGGCAGCTCAACGTTCCCGGGTTCCGCCGCGGCAAGGTGCCGCCGATGGTGATCGACCGCCAGGTCGGTCGCGGCGCGGTCCTCGAGCAGGCCATCAACGAGACGCTTCCCAAGAAGTACGTCGAGGCGCTCGAGGCCAACGACCTCGTCCCGCTGGCCCAGCCCGAGATCGAGGGCCTCGAGATCGCCGACGACGAGGGCTTCGGCTTCACCGCCGAGGTCGACGTCAAGCCCGAGATCGTGGTCCCCGACTACGCCGGCCTGACCGCGTCGGTCCCCGACGCCGAGGTCACCGACGCCGACGTCGACGAGCAGGTCGAGGCGCTGCGTGAGCGCTTCGCCACCCTCAACGACGTCGAGCGGCCCGCCGCGGACGGCGACTTCGTCGTGCTCGACCTGCGTGCGACCAAGGACGGCGAGGTCGTCGACGGCGCCGAGGTCAGCGGCATGTCCTACCGCGTGGGTCGCGGCGGCATGATCGACGGCCTCGACGAGGCGCTCGTCGGCCTGGCGGCCGGCGAGGACAAGACGTTCGAGACCGAGCTGGTCGGGGGCGACCTGGTCGGCGAGAAGGTCGAGGTCAGCGTCAAGATCACCCAGGTGCAGGAGCAGGAGCTGCCCGAGATCGACGACGAGTTCGCCCAGATGGCCTCCGAGTTCGACACCGTCGAGGAGCTCACCGCCGACGTGCGCGAGCGCCTGGGCCGTGGCAAACGCCTCGAGCAGGCCGCCGAGGCCCGCGACGCGGTGCTCGAGGCCCTGCTGGAGAAGGTCGAGATCCCGCTGCCCGAGAGCATGGTCACCGACGAGCTCAACGCGCGCCGCCAGAACGTCGAGCAGCAGCTCGCGATGGCCGGCATCACCATGGACAAGTACCTCGAGGACGAGGGCCAGACCGTCGAGGAGTTCGAGGCCGACCTCGAGCGCCGGGTCCGCGACGCCGTCGCTGCTCAGTTCCTCCTCGACGAGATCGCCAAGAAGGAGGAGTTCGGCATCGACCAGGCCGAGCTCTCCCAGCACCTCGTGCGCCGTGCCCAGCAGTCCGGGCAGGACCCGCAGGAGTTCGCCAACCACATGTTCGAGCACAACCACATCCCCGACCTGGTGCAGGAGATCCTGCGCGGCAAGGCGCTGGCCCTGGTCGTCGAGTCGGCCGTGGTGAGCGACGCCTCCGGCAACCCCGTCGAGCTCAAGAACCTCCGCCCCGACGGCACCATCGGGGAGGACGAGCCCGAGGCCGACGAGTCCGCCGACTCCGAGGTCACCGACTCTGAGGCCATCGAGCCCGCCGAGTCGGACGACGACGCCTGACCCCACGCCGACCCGTCGCGTCTACGCGACGGGTCGACCAGGATCCACGCCGACCCGTCGCGTAAACGCGACGGGTCGGCTGAGTGGTGGCCCGGATAGGCTGAGGTCATGGGCTCGGGAAGCACGGACGACGCTGCGTGGCGCCCGCCGGCAGCCCCGCCGGTCCCCGCCCCGGTCGAGCACCTCGACGGCTACACCGACCTGGTCGAGATCGGTCGGGGCGGCGACTCGGTGGTCTACCGGGCCCGTGAGGTGGCGCTGGGGCGCGAGGTCGCCCTCAAGGTCCTCAGCATCGACACCGGTCGTGACCCGGCCCGCGCGGCCCGCTTCGCCCGCGAGATCGAGATCACCGTCCAGCTCGGGCGCCAGCACCCCCACATCGTCACCGTGCTGGCCACCGGCACGACCGCGTCGGGACGACCCGCCGTCGTGATGGACTTCTTCGAGGGCGGCACTCTGCACGACCGGTTGCGCACGCACGGTCCGCTGCCTCCCGAGGAGGTCGTGCGGATCGGCGAGGTGCTCGCCGACGCGCTGTCGTTCGCCCACGAGCGCGGGGTGCTCCACCGCGACGTCAAGCCGCAGAACGTGCTGGTGCTGCCGACGTCGTGGGTGCTGGCCGACTTCGGCATCGCCCGCCTCGTCGACGCCGAGCACACGTCGTCGGCCGAGACCTTCACCTACCGCCACGCCGCGCCGCAGATCCTCGACGGGCACCCGCCGACCGCGGCCGACGACGTGTGGTCGCTCGGGTCGACGCTCTTCACGCTGCTCGACGGCCGGCCCCCGTTCGCCGGCGACGACCCCGACGACGACTCGGCCCTGGCCTACCTGCGCCGGGCCCGCACCGAGCCCCACCGTCGCCTCGAGGTGCCCGGCGCCGAGCGGCTGGCCCCGGTGATCACGCGCTGCCTGAGCAAGGACGTCGCCGGCCGGTGGTCCTCGGCCGCCGAGCTGCGCGACGCGTTGCACGGGCTGCGCGCCTCGGCCTGGGAGCCCGGCGCGGCGGCACCGACGCCGACCAAGGCCCCGCCGCCGACCTCGTCGATCACCCCGTCGACCCCCTCGACAGTGACAGCGACGCGCACCCCGACCCCCACCCCCGCAGCCCCACCCGCCCCGGAGCCGGTCCGCGTCGCGCTCTCGGCGGTCTCCCACGCGGTCAGCGCCTACGACGCCGCGCCCACCGGCACCGGGCTGCCCGACGCGACCGACGCGACCGGGGAACCACCGGTCGTTCCCGGGGCGCCCGTCGTCGCCGACGACGAGCCGCCCGCCCGCCGGCGTCTCCCGTTGGTCCTCGGGGTGGTCGCCCTGGTCGTCGGGCTCGCCGTCGGCGTCCTGGGCGCGGTCCTGCGCGGCAACGACGACGAGCCCACCCGGGTCGCCGAGAGCGTCGCGCCCAGCAGCGCGGTCGCCGTGCCGCCGACCGACGACGTCCTCACCGGTCGCCCGCGTCCCGACCTCGCCGTCGTGCTGCGGTCCTTCGCCTACGACGGCACCACGCTGAAGGCGAGCTGGACCGACCCCTCCGACGGCGAGGGCGAGTTCCGGCTGATCATGGTGACCAACGACCTCAAGGCGGGACGCGTCATCGTGCGCTACCCCCCGGGGTCGGGCCGCACCGTCGAGTCGGTCGAGATCAACCCGCGCCTGCCGTCGGGCCGGGCCTGCTTCTACCTGCTGGTCAAGCTGCCCACCGGCCAGTACGGCATCAGCGACCGGACCGGGCGCTGCGGCAAGGTCACGCCGTTCGGCTTCACCCAGTGACCCCCGACCGCTGACGGTCTAGCGGCGCAGGACCCGCGGGTCCAGCCACCACCACCAGCGCCGCCACAGCGGCGTCTCGCGCCGCACCCGACGGCGTACGTCGCGCAGCAGCGGCCGCAGGTCGGCCCCGCTCCCGGCCACCGTGCCCGACGACGGCCCGAACGCGGCGAGCTCGGCCCGCGCGGCGAGGTCGGCGGCACGGGTGCCGAGCCGGGCGTCGAGGTCGGCGGCCACCACGTCGGCCGGCTGGTGGCGGCCCGGGCGCAGGCCCGAGAGGTGCATCGCGTCGACGACCTCGGCCCAGGCGCCGGGCGCCCCACGGCGCAGGTGACGCACGCGGCGGCCGGCGCGCAGCGAGACGAGCAGGACCACCGCGAGCCCGAGCAGGCTGCCGAGCAGCACCGGCGCGGCCGGGCCACGCCACGGGTCGGCGGCGACCGGGCCGGCCGCGTCGTCAGGCCCGCCGGGCCCGTCGGGCTCGGGGTCGGGGGTCGCGGAGGGCGGCGGGACCGGCGTGGGCGCGCCGGTGGCGGCCTCCTCGGGCAGCTGCGGCGCGGTCGCCTCGATCGGGCGGGGCCGGGTGAAGGTGTCGTCGTCGGGGGTGGGGGAGAACGGCACCCACCCGAGGTCGCGGAAGTAGACCTCGGCCCAGGCGAACGCGTCCTTGCCACGGACGACGCGGGTGCCGTCGGGCTGCTGCTCGCCGGGCCGGAAGCCGACCACGACCCGGGTCGGCAGCCCGTTGTAGCGGGCCAGGAGCGCGAACGCGCTGGCGAACTGCTCGGAGGTGCCGACCCCGCCGCCGGGCTGGTCGGGCCCGCCCAGCAGGAACTGGTCGAGGCGCCACAGCGCCGAGCCCGAGATCGCGGTCGGCGACAGGGTGTACTCGTCGCGCACGAGCGCCTCGATCGCCAAGGCCCGTTGGTACGGCGTGGCGGCCCTCGCGCCGACGAGGCCGGCGAAGTCGGCCAGCGGCTGGGGCAGCTCGGGCAGCGCGGTGAGCCCGGCTAGGAGCCTGCTGAACAAAGGGCGCGCCTGAGCGACTCGTCGGGGTTGGGCTGAAATCATGTGGTTGTGCAGGGTGAGGCTGATCGCCAGCGGGATCTGATGGATGTGGAGTCGGTCGCGGGGCAC